>NZ_JBLGUQ010000001.1:0-4759240 GCF_050030615.1 Enterobacter cloacae complex sp. 372C4
CCGTAGTCTGGCTTTGTCTGCGGGAAAATAGAGAAAAAATAAACGTACGCTGTGCCGGTTGCATTCGGTCTGAGAAAATCAATCGTGATGGTGTTCCCGCTTATCGTCTGAGTGATTTCGACCTCAACCGTGCAATGAACGAACGCGACAACGGGCTGACCTGCGGGGAAAGTGTGCGTCACTTTGGTATTGAAACCCGTTGTTCCCTGAAGTGCCGCTGTCTTTCGCGCCTGTAGAGCGATTGGCGAGCTGTTCGCGGTCACCCATACTTCCCCGCTCGTCGTTGTCAGTAAACCGCCATACTCCGCCATTTATGCCCTCTCGATCTGGAAAATGAGATAAGCCGCTGCCGCAGGCTCAGTCCCTGCTGAGTAGTCGGTATCGCCTACTGCTGACACTGTCGCGGTTCCCCCTGAAATAGTGATCTTCCTCCGACTCGTTCCAAACTGATCACCGTTCATGACCTGAAAATAGGTAAGCCTGCAACCCGGTGGAAGCGCTACGGAGTAAGAGCCTGTTTTCTGGTTCTGGGCCAGCTGGAGATAGCCACAAACACTGACGGGCTTAATGCCATAGTTATTTACCTTGCCTGATGTGTCCCAGGATTGAACACCGTATTCAGCCATAGTTTTCTCTTTCAAAAAAAAAGGCCCCATAAGGGGCCTCCAGTCACCATGTACCAGTGATTCTCCCAATCTGCACCCTCAACACATTGTTGGAGTCCCGCACGCTTATAGTTTCGTTTGTCTGTTTCATTGCTCCTTCGCCCGCGGTTGAACCATAGTTCTCAAGCTTGCCCGTCCTAAAGTTTATGGACAGGCCAGACTGGTTCGGAACGTAGTTAACCGAGCTGATTGTTTCAGCCAGTTTCGCTCGCGTGATAGTGGCATCACCTATTACCGTATCCCTGATAATTACCTGCCCGTTCTGGATAACGAACGGAAGGGTCACCGTGGCTCCGGCCTGGTGCGTTACGGCGAAGCGGTCAGCCAGGAAGATGACCTGTGACTGCATGCCGGATGGCGTGTTCTCAACGCCGATCCCCATCCCTGCGGCGTAATACTGTCCATTGCTGGCGACGCCAACCTTGATGTTATACATCGCTTTCAGATCACCATTAACGTTCGCGATGGCCTGAGCGTTAGTGGTAATGGCTGACGTATGCCCGTTGATGGTCGCCGTGATGCCGTTTACCTGCGTGGCCATAGCCTGTTGATAGTCCGAGAACGTCTGGTTCAGGCTGTTGATGGATGCCTTGTTGCCGTTCACGTCAGTCTGCAAACTCAGCAGCGAACGCGCCGTTGCCTCCTTCTCGTTGACGATCACCTCATCAATGCGGTCCAGCTGCGCGCTGTTACCGGCGACCGATGCCGACAGTGTTTTGCGCGCGGCCACCTGCGCCAGATTGCCCTGAATAATCGCGATGGCGGAGTTCTTCACACCTCCCGCCATGCCGTCCACAGACACGCTGATGTTATCGATTCGCTGACCCAGTGCGGTATCGGCCGTCGCTACTGTCTGCTCAAGCTCGTTCAGAGAAGAAGAAACATCTCCGACCTTGCTCGACAGGTTTGTAACGCTGGTCTGAACCTTCCCGATATCCTGGGCGTTTTTGGCGATTTCCTGCGCCTGTTGCGCCAGTTCGTCGTTGGCCTGTTTGATGTCGTCAGCCATGCCAGCAATTTTTTCATTGCTGTCCACCGCGTTCTCGATCAGGTCTTTGAACGTATCGGAACCTTTCATGTCCTCCAGAATGGCATCGGTGATATCGGATACATCAATGCTGGCCTGTCCGCGCACAAAGTCTGTATACCCTGATTCGTTTCCGCTGCGGTCCACCAGCTGCGCGCGGTACCAGAAAATTTGCCCAGCCTTTAGGCCCATCTGCTGATACTTGCGCTGCGGATAGGGTACGTCTGCCAGCAGCATCGCATCGTCCTCGGTACCGGTCAGGCTGTACTGAATTTCAGTCTTCAGCGTGTCTTCGGTGTTCGCCGGGAATCCCCAGCTCAGCTCGATACCGAAAACCACATTATCAGAAGCGATGAAGCCGACCGGTTTCGGCGGATTGCCCACTTTCCCCGTCAGCGTTTTCTCTTCCGAATAGCCCCATCCGGACGAGATTTCTGCGGCATTGATTGCGCGTACGCGCACCAGGTAGCGCCCGGCATAAATCCCGGGGACGTCGAATGACGTGGTGGAGCTGCGCGGCACGTTAACCCAGTTCCCATCGTTGCGGCGCCATTGCGCTTCATAGGCGATAGCGTTCTGCGCCTGGTCCCAGCTCACGCGCATCGTTTCGACGCTGATATTTTGCTGCACCACAGAAAACGAGCTGATCACGATGTTCGCAGGCGGCGACTGGTTGCCCGGCGGGATCACGCTCACCGGCCGCTGGTCAATGATGGCTCCGGTATCGATTCGGGCATATTTATCCGGATCGTGCCATGCACCGGTAATGGTGAAAGTGCCATCATCGTTATCAGCGACACTCACAACACGATACTGCTGCGCGTAAAGCTCGTCAGATTCAACCACCCAAACAGCTTCGGCCTGTGGCGTCTCACTGTATGCCGTGGTGACTGTGACTGATTCCCCGTTCACGGCCTGAATGGTCCTGCTCTGCGACGCTCCGGAGGGAAGGTTGAGAATAAGGCGATCACCTGGTGCTGCATCAGCTACGCGGTCAAGTTTGATAACGCGACCGTTAACGGCGCTGATGCGGCCGCCCATAACCTTTCCGGAAAGCAGCTCGTCTGCCACGGCGATGATGTAGCCCGGCTGCGGAATGTTTCCGTCCAGCCCGACATCAAACGAAACAACGCGATCCTTGTTATTGGTGAGAATACCCCAGCGCCCCTTTCGGTTCGCCTCTGACTGCCTGGTGCAGCCGATGGCTGTCATTTCCAGCTGATTGAAGCCGTACCGCGCCACCAGCGCCTGCTCAAATACCGGCTCCATCGCGTCGGCATAAGCGTTACCCGGGTCTGACCATGAAACCAGCGCTGTGGTGTAGCGGCTTTTCGTGGTGCTGCTCGAATAGGTGAAGCGACCGCCAACAACGTTAGCGCGCGTATAGCTGTAATCAACATCGCGCGGCATGTCAGCCAGGGCCACAATCTGATCCCCGCCCCAGTAGGTCATGCCACGGAAGATAGCGGCAAAATCACGCAGGACTGTGTAGGCGTCGTTCCGGTCCTGGATGTACACGTTGCAGGTATAACGTGGTTCGGTACCGTTGCCCCCTTTGCCGTCTGGTACCATCTGATCACAATACTGGGCAACCTGATAAAGCGTCCATTTATCAATATTCGCAGCGGTCAAACGGTGCCCGAGGCCGAACCGGTCAGAAACAACCAGATCGTAAAAAATCCACGCAGGGTTATCCGTCCATGCCCACTTAAACGCACCGGTCCATGTACCGCTATAAGTGCGGATTTCAGGGTCGTAGGTATCTGGAACGCGGATAACACGGCCGCGGGGCTCGCAGGAGATCTGCGGGATAGAGCCGTTAAACTGACTTGAATCGAATTCGATGTAGAGTAGCGCTGTGTTTGGATATCGTAACTTGGCGTCAATCACCTCAGTGAAGCTCTGCAGCGTCATCGTGTCGCCGATCTTCGCGCTGTTGGCGTCAGAGGTAATCTTACGCAGGCGGATTGTCCAGGTGCTGCCAGCCTGCGGTAAATCAATACGATGGCTGCGCTCATAACCAGACGTCGTTTTTCCGGTCACGCTGGTATTGAGTACCGTCTGCCATGCGCCGCCGTCCGTCTGCAGGTCAATTGCATAATTGACCGAGTAACCCACCAGATCGCCGTCGTCCTCCTGTTTGAAAAGCGAGGGCCATTTAAGACGCAGGCGAACTGCTGAAAGCTGCGTATTGGTAAACGTGCGCGTCCAGGCTGTGGCACTTGATACCTCAGTTCCTACGCTGATCTCGTTTTCGGTACCGGGAATACCCTGAATATATTTTTGCGCCTGAGTTCCCGCGCGAAACTCCCACGTTACCCCGCTGAAGTTTTGGGAGCCGTCAGCATTCTCCAGCGCTGTTCCGTCCAGGTAGATATCTTTGCCGGTGAGCTGTCCAGCAAACTCCCCTTCCCCAAGCGCAACGAGGATCTTTGCCTTCGCTACAGATTGCAGATCATCAGGCTGTTCGGTAGGGGTTCGGGAACTTGAGCTGCCGCCCTTGCGGCCTTTTAACACTTTATCTGTAGCCATATTGCGCCCATAAAAAAGCCACCCGAAGGTGGCCAGAAAAAAGGTTAGTTATCTACTGCTGATCTTCGACATAAATTCCGGCAGAAATAATCGCTCCGCCGATTCGACGCTTACCATAAAGCAGAGGCACTGGGTAGCCTTGCGCTGCAGTGTTGGTTACCCCGCCAAACGCATACGATGCACGGTTATCTGCGCTTTGTTTACTGGCTATGCCTGATGGCTGCGGTGAAAGCAGCTGAATAACCCCACCGAGGACCAACGAGGCACCAGTGGCAGCAGCAAACCCCGTCAATCCACCAGCAGCGAAAGCAGCGCCAATACCGCCGGGGCCAGTCAACACAGCAGCAGTAATAAGCACGGCCCCCAAGATCGTCTGCAAAAGACCAGCCTTTTTACTCCCTATTACTACAGGGACAATCCGGATCACTTCGCCGGTGACGGGAAAGCCGAGATCATCAACGCCAATATTCTTTTTATCTCTATAAACGGCATACGTCAGCCCTCGGGCTTTGCTTGTGTTTAAGAATTTCTCGAATCCATTGATGGTTTTCGCGAGTGCATTAATGGCTTCAGCAGTAGTGCGAACCAGACGGTGATGAACCCTTCCATATGTCTTAGCTAGCACGCCACTTAGCTCAATTCTTGTCATTACCTCTTGCATGCTGCCCCCATAAAAAAACCACCCGTAGGTGGTTTATTAATTTACGCTCTCAAAGCCCAGCTTTTTTCCTTGCTTCTTCAAGGTAGTTTTCTTTCGACTGGTCTTTGTTATTTGCCTCGAAGTTTGGATCTACTATTTTTGATAATTTCTGGTCGATAGACTCAAGTAATTCAACCTGCCTGTTCGCTCTGACGCTGGCGCGGTTGATGAAAAACCAGAGAATTAACCCAATAAAAATACCGACGAAGATCCAACCAAACCCAACTGTATACATATCGTTCTCCTTGCCGTGTACTACACGATAGTATCAGTGACAGTTTGTTAAATAAAATTCTGATGTCTAAGAATCTTCATCGTCCTTTCCTGCCAGTAGCCACCATACGGCACGCGCTGGCTCAGATGTCCGTACAGGTGGTGCAGCAGCATATTGCCCTCCAGCAGAATTCCAGCGTGGTTCCACTTATCAGCCTGGACCTGCATGATCACCATATCGCCGGGTTTCGGTGGTCCGTCGAATTCACGGAATCCGCACTCATACCAGCAATCCTGATAGAAGTTGTCCGGATAGTCGTTTTCCCACCAGGGATAATCAACCCGGTAATCGTGGAGCTCGATACCGTGGGTCTGCCGGAAATAGCTCATTACCAGCCCCCAGCAGTCGAAGTGTCCAAGCACAAACGGACGCTCCAGCAGTGGCAGTTCTCCGCGCGGCTGGATGGTGCGTAAATCCCCCTCCGGCCAGCTCACAATATGCCAGGGTAAAAGCGTTGCGTCGCATTGCGCTTTATCCAGTTCGCTCGGTTGCGTTGTGGCGTCAGGGTGACTGTGAACGATGGCGATCACCGTTCCCCAGTCCTCAGCAGCTGCGTAGTCTTCGTGGCAAAGGACAAAATTGTCCTCCGGCGCAGCGGCAAGATTCCGGCACGGGAAATAACGTTCAACGCGGCTTTTTTGCGCCACCACGCCGCAACACTCGCGAGGATAGTCAGCTGCAGCATGCGCCATAATCGCATCGATGGTTTTCTGACGCATATCAACTCCTGATCAGCGACGTACCAGGGAAGCCACCAAACGAGAGTTCGTTATTTTCGCCGAATCGGAGTTTGCAGGCCGTCAGCGTGCCATTGCATTCATCCAGCGACGGATCGCTTACCGGGTTGTTGTTTTTATCGAAATAGCGGGTGCCGGCATAGTCGCAGCCGTCGCCGGTACGATATTTATTCCGGATGCACCAGGTACACAGGGAATGAAGCTGTCGCGTCGGGATCATTTGCCCCTGCAGGTCCATTGGGCTGGACAGAACAAATTCAACGGTTTCACCGGCAAGCTCGCCCGTTTTCCCGTCGATATACCAGACCTGCAGCTTTTCCTGAGTCGGGTCTGCTGTAGTGTTACCGTCTGCGAAATTCCTGGCATCGAGATATTTCTCTTTTGTGTCGTGAATAGTGACTTTCGCCTGCAGCAGATCGTCATACGCAAGACACAGAGCAGAAATGGAGCTTTCGATGTTCGCAACCGTCAGTGATGGCGTTGCATTGCTCCCACTGGTTGATTTCTCCAGACCTTCCAGTTGATACGGCCAGGCGGCGTATTCATTTCCCTGCCACCAGATTGGTTTCGCCGGAAGCTTGGACTCATCCCCACCAGCGGCGATGATTTCCGCTTCTGTATGGGGAATGCTGTAATTGTGAAAGCGGAGAACGTCCGTTAGCCCAAAGGAAGAACCGTCCACCTCAATCAGACGAACATCGTTTCCGGATTCCAGCTTCTGATAATCTGCGTTTAAGCTCATGGTTTAAATGCCTGGATGAATGTTGCTTCAAGGTTGAATTTCCCCGCGCCGAGCCCGGTGGGTTTATATGTTTCGCAACGATACAAACCCAAAGGTTCGAGCGGTGGCTTCCACTGAAAGGCTTTCGTCCCTTCATGCCTGTCGAGAAAAGATTTAATGGCGGAAATGTAGGTTTCGTTGCCAGTAAAGTTGAGCGTCCACTGCTGGGTTCTGGTATTCAATCCATCCCCTGAAACCTGCTCATATCCATCACCAAACTGTGCTTTCCTGACGCGGAAATTTATATCTGCCTCAGCGTTAAGTCGTGGGCACCAGGTGAAAGTTTCGATAGCCATTTTTATCGGGTTCCTTTCATTGCGTTCCAGATGTCACCGCCAGGGCGAATATCTCGCATGATGTTCTGCTTATATCGCTGATCAATATATTTACCGACATCAGCACCAAATTGCTCAAGGCCGGGTGAAGTCTGCGTGGAAGTATTTCCGTTGCCATCGATGGTGATGTAAACCTGTGGAGCCGAAGATACAGCCTGACCACCACCAGTGCCAACAGCCCGAACGCCAAGCGAACCATCAGCAGCACGGGTAAGCGGCATAATGGCTTCAGGTCCAGCCTCTGCAAACACACCCGCTCCTTTGGCAAAAGCAAAAAGCTGAGGGGTCTGAAACACGCCATTGCTGTATGCGCTCAGGGACGGAGAGTCGTAAACATTACCCTTCGCGTTAAAGGTGAAGTTCGCGCCAGCGTTCTGAATTGCAGTACCGCTACTGGCGGCAGCGGCGGAAGATGCGCCAAAGCTGAAGAGAGAACCAATTGAACTGACGCCGTTAGCAACAGCCATATTGACCAGAACATTCTGGATGATCTTCAGTACGCTGACACCCCAGTCCTTCCAGCTGTCGACGTTACCATTGAGCATGTCAGTAATCGAAGTTACCGCCCCACCCATTGCCTGCTTCATCCCGTCAGCTGCCATGGAGGAGTAATCTGTCGCTTCATCCACCCAGTTCGCATAACCCTCAGACAGTCCCGTCATCCAGTCGTCACGCTGCGCATCAGAAGCTGCGTAATATCCCTCCTGGTCGCGCAGGCGCTCTTCGAGGTAGCGCTTATTAAGTGCCAGCCCCTGCTGATAGAACGTCTCGTCGATTTCACCAGCCTGACGCTGGCGGAGAAGATCGGTATTCTTCTGCTCGAACTCCTTACGCAGATTGAACTGCTCCTGAAGTCTTTCACGGAACCTGGTACCCTGCCCGTAACCCAGCAGTTGCCCTTCATTAGCTGCTCGGGCGCTGGCGTTACTGTCGGCGAGGTTGGCTTCGTAATTTCGCAGTTGCTCACGCAATTTAACCTGGTCAATCAGCGCTGCATTCTGCAATACCGTCTTTTTCTGGGCTTCTGTCAGAGAAGCAAGCTCCCCCTGGCTGACCTGAAATTTAACCTTCGCCAGTTCAGTATTCTGGCCCTGCAGGGCAATCTGCTCTTTTTGCTGCTTGATAAGGCGCTTATACACATCCTCGGTTTTCTCGCCTTCGGTTTTACCGCCCTTCGCCTTAGGTTTGTTGGCCTCATTATTCCGCCATTCAGCAAGGCCGTTATTAATCAACTCCTGACGGCTTGTCTGGAATTGCGGATCACTGGTTAACCCCAGATCATCGGCTGCATAACTCAGACGCAGGCGCTCTTTTGCTTCACCCTTCAGGCGTGACAACTCCAGATCCCGGCGGCTCTTTTCGAGGGCATCGGTTTGCTTTTTGTCGAGGTCGGCCTGAGGAAGTCTGAGCGGGACGTTAGCCAGCCCTTGCCGGGCCATTAATAGCTGATTTCCCAGACCCAGCAGACGGTTAAATTCAGTATGCTGACCATTCATTATGATCATCGATTGATATACCGCATTCTGTCGCCAGGCTTGTTCGCGTATTAAATCATTACGACGCCGCTCAATTTCTTCGAGAGCCTGCTGAATGCCGCGAGATTTATCTCGCATGTCATTCAATTTTCCCTCTTCAACAGCGAGTTGATCCGTAACAATAGCTATTGCTTTAAGGATATTTGCATCGTTCTCGCTGGTAATGCCCGGTTTTCCACGCGATGCATTCAAATCGTCGATCTGGTTCTTCAGCTCACCAACCTTTTTGGCTTGCTCATCAACCAAACGATTTTGTTCAACGAGAGCCTCAACGGTTTGCCCACGATTTTCATCCGTCTCGGTCAGAGACATTTTTGAGGTTTTTTGCCTAATTTCATCAATCTGACCAGCATACTCCTGGGCGGAACGACGTGCCTGCTCCTGATTCTGATACATCGTGTACCAGGCACCGGCCCCCAGCATCAACAGCCCAGGCAACCCGCCGACAAGACCCAGCAGGCCTGTAGCGCCTGTTTTTACAAGCCCCAGCACTGATGTTGCAGAGTTTAGTGCCTTCTGAGAGGCTGCAACGGCTCTGTTTGACTGTACCAGTGCCGCATTTGCTGTAATCATTGCCCGGCGCTTGGATATGGCATTTTGAGTGGCAGTAGCCTCAGCATTAGTATTCTTTGCCAGCACAAGTTCTGACTGGGCAAGCTGGTAAGCCCGCTCAGCAGCAATAGCATCGGCAGCGGCCTTGCGCTGTGATTGTGTGGCTGTACTTGCCCTTGCGGCGGCGAGCGCTATTTCATTTTTCCTCGCTTCAACCAACTGCGCCGTCTGGCTTCCAAGATCGCCAATCATGCCGCCAATAAATCTTGAACCTCCGATGGCCGCCAGCACGCCAGCAGCAGAGGCAACGGTATTGATATTATCTGAAATCGCATTCAATGCCCCGGTTAGCGCGCTTGTCGCCCCAGTGGCTTCATTTGCACCACCTACCCACGCCAGAAATGCGTTTTCAATTTTGGTCGTTGCTGATGCAACGGTCTGTGGCATCGCGCTATATTCATCCTGTAACGCCCCAAGCTGGCTGATTAAAGCCGGAACAACTTTATCGGCGGTAAGTTGTCCCTGATCGGCCATAGCCTTTAAGTCTTTCCTGGCGACACCCATGCCGGATGCCAGCGCGCGAATAACGCGATCACCGTTTTCGTTGACGGAGTTAAATTCCTCGCCACGAAGAACACCCTGCGCCAGAGCCTGGCTGAACTGCGTGATTACAGAACTGGCCTCAGACGAGCTTGCACCTGACAGCTTAAGCCCTGTTGATATAGCCTCGGTTACCTTCAGAACCTCTTCTGAACTGTAGCCATATTCACGCATAGAAGCGGCTGAACGCGCAAAAAGGCTGGCATTATCTGAAAATGCCGTACCGGTTCGCTGACTGATTTCCATCAGCGCGCGCTGTGACTCGTTGAAATCATCTGTAGATTGTGATGCCTGCTTTAACCTGGCGTTAACTGAACTCCACTCGTCAGCTAAAGAAATAAGGTGCCCGGTGGCATATGCTCCTGCAAATGCTCCGGCAAGACCAACAGCAGACGCCTTAGCGGAATTAAGTTGTCCCGTTAAGTCAGCCAAAGCTCTCTGAGTTTCTCTGGACGCGGCTGCCGCTTGGCGGCCACCATTTTGCATGGTTCGGTAATAATCCTGCCCCATGCGTGAGGCGCGGGAAATTTCCGACTGGAACGATTGGGAGTTAGCAGAGATTTTAATTATCAGTTCGCGAAGAGTTGCCATGCTTTCACCAAATAAAAAAGCTCGCACACAGCGAGCTTCGTATTGAATAAAATTGCCCTACCTGCAAAGCGTCTTATAGACCTCAAGAAATGCCTTGTCGTCCTCTTTAATCAACACTGCTGAACCATTACTTGTTAATTTCCCATCAATAATCTCGACATAGACGTAAAATTTATTACGATAACTTGTGCCATCATTATTTTTTTTGTAAGTCACATCACCACAAACGTATGCTGCATTATCACCATACTTAAAATATTCAGCGTTAAACTTAGCATCATCTGGGTTATTTAATTTCTCTCTGACGATGTTTTCGCCATTTTTAATAAAATCATTTTTCTCAGGCTTACACGCGCTGATAAAAAACAAACACATGACGGCTATAATTAACTTTTTCATTTTTGCACCTTGATTGCATTATTCATGCTAATGCTAAACCCAGGTACTAGATTTGTCACTGAGTTGCAGCTGTAAGTGCAGCCTCAAGTCCTGCAAACGGGTCCTTCGGTTCTGATTGCTCATCACCACCCCAGCGCAGGATCGCATCGTCCAGCGTTACTTTTGCCCCCTGCGAGCCGTAGATGGCAGAGACGAGCTGGGCTGCCTGAATGTCGCCACGGATATCGCCAACCGGACTTTGCCTGTCGAACTCAATCCACATCAGAAGCTCGCTTGCCGTCATATTCTGCCGAAGCTCTGAGAGCGTGCGCCCCATCCGGAGCGCAAGCGACATCAGAAACTTTACGCCGGGGGTTGAGACTTTTCCCGCGCTTCGTCCGCATTGTTGATCAGGTCAAGAGCCTGTTTGAGCAGGCGTGAATGGACGGGGCCGTAGATTTCACGCACCTGCTCTTCTTCGTCTACGCTGAATACCGGTTGCTTATCGGTGTCGCACAGGACGTCAATGAAGAGCACCACGTCAGCGCAAAGATTACGGTGCGCCTTTTCCGATACCGACACATTTTCATCGTCGGCACCCCCTTTCACCACCTCCTGCCAGCGCAGCCAGGCTTCACCTGACGGCTCACGGAGAACCACTTTGACGCCTTCCCACTCAGGAACGGCGACCGTCTTATGACGAAAACCCGACATCTTAGCCAGGGCGAGATTTTTAATATTCTTCATGCGACCTCTCAGGAGCCAGACTCGATGCTTTCAGGCTTACCTTTCAGGCGCAGGGAGAACGTTGCCGCCACTACGCCGTTGGTACCGGAAGACCAGGTGTGCTGGCGGATTTCAGCCAGGAACTTAAAGCCTTTGCCGGACGGGAAAATGACCTGGAAAGCGTAGGTCGTATCGTTGTCATACGCATCACGCAAGGCGTCCTGCGCCGGATTCTTGTAGAAGTTGCCGGACAGAGAGATTTCTGACGGAGAAGGCAGGCCGTTGATGTTCTCCTGCTCGGTAGAGCAAAGTGTTGTTACGTCGATATCCTGCTTCTGACCACCGGTGAACTGAATTTCTTTGATGGTGCAACTCAGATCGAGGAAGGTTGCGGAATCCATCGTTTCTTTGGTGGCTGGCAGGGAGGAAATAAGGATCTTCGTCAGCTGCGATTTTTCATAAAGTGCAGACATAGCTGTCTCCTGGAAAAAGAAAACCCGCCATCAGGCGGGTTCGTTGGGTGAATTAATTGTCAGGGGGTAACTTTAAAATCCAGGGTGGCACGGTAGAGCCGATAATCTGGCTCGTACCCGGGGATTTTTACCACCTCTGTAGGGGTTAACGGCTCAAGCGAAGCGAGCACCAAATCTCTCAGGGATCGTGATTCAGCGATCGAAGTGGAATACACATCGACCTGAACGGAAACCCTGCTCTCTGCCTGGCCACACAGTACGTCAGCGGAAACATCATCGACGATGGAAAAGATAATCCAGGGTGGAGAGACAGACGGTTTCCCGTCACTACCTAATGGCGCAACATAGGGGTATACCCGTCCTTCTGCCAGGGAAGAAAGCAAGGCGTAGATATTATCTTCATTCACTTGCTCAATACCTCATCAATAGCCTGATTCATCCTGGCAATGGCGACGCTGGCGGCCTCTTCCTCGCGAGTATCGTAAGCGGGTCGCACAAACGGATGTGCAGGCATGTTCGCGGTGCCCAGCTCAACGAATCGCCAGTAAAAGGCGTTTCTCGGGTTATTAGCCTTCATCGTGTTATCGCTGTTGCCGGTGCGCGGGTTAACGCCACGAATATGGACGCCGGAAGAAATTTCCCCGCGGCGGCGGCTTTTTTGGGTAACCACCACCACGTTTTTTTTCAGTTTTCCGGTGCGTACCGGTGCACGTGCGATCACTTCTTCCTTAAGCACTTCCGCGCCGGCGCGCGTGGCATCACGAAGAACCTTATTGTTTTCAGCGCGGCTAAGCGCCTCCAGATCCTTTGCTATGTCATTTAACCCGGAAAAATCGAGGCTCGTCTCAATCATTTTTCAGCTCCCGTTTTGCAAAGAATTTCCAGGCGAGTGCCGGTCGAATTTGCTACCGGAGGACCGATGATATTTAGCACCTGGCCTTTATACGGCCCGCTTAGCACTTCCAGACGAGAAGAGGCGTTCAGGTCAGCCCTGAAGCGCATCCATACGCGAATAGTTGCCTGCGCCGTCTCCACGCCGCCTGACAGCTGCTCTCTGCCGCTGATCCCCTTCACCTCGGCAGAAATCGGCCTGCCACCACTCCACGATTCAACCGGCTGGCCAGATGGATCACGCGAGGTTGTGAAGGTGAGAATTTTTACCCGGTGCCTGAATCGTCCCGGTTCCATCAGGAGCCCTCCTCTGATTCGGCTTTACCGCGCCAGTTGCGATGAATGAACATCATGCGTTCGGCTGCTGCATTCTCATAAAGCTGCACTTCGCTTTGTGCCGTCCGGTGTTCAAACATGTCAGCAAAGACAAGCAAAACGGCGCCCTTAACGGCGGCAGGAATATCAGCCGCAACCTTCCATGCTGGTTCATCGCACCAGCGTATGCAGTAGTCAAAAGCGGCCTGGGCGTACAGCGTGATCAGCTCGTCCCTGTCGTCTTCCTCAAACTCAATCTGCTGCTTAAACAGACTGAGGGAAATTACATCCAGAACATCTATCGCCATACGTTAAAAGGGCGGGTTTCCCCGCCCCCTCCATCATGAGCCAGAAGAGAAGGTGCCCTTGATGATTGCTGTCGGGCGATAATGCGCCAGCGCCAGACGCTCTTCGCACAGGATGGTCAGCATGTTTTTCACGAAGTTATCGCGGTCTTCACGGCTGACTTCCACGGTGGCATCCATGCGATCCCAGACCTGTGAGGCCATATCGAAACCACCTACGGTAAAGGTGCCGGCGGCCTGCGCCTTAGTCGGAACCACTGGCAGGCCCCACATGATGTTACTGGTGAAAGCCTGAGGACCACCGAAGATATAGCGGCCTTCATTGTCTTTCAGCAACGCGATGTTGTGCCAGTCGCGCGGGTTCAGGACGATACCGGAAGCGCTGAACTCAGACTCGGTCACCTGATAAATAGCGTGAGCGATAATGTCAGCGCGGGTGTCGCCGGTGGCATTCAGCGAGGTGTCATAGGCCGTTGCCACTTTGTTCAGCCCTTCCAGGTTATCCCCGGTACCGTCGCCGTTCAGCAGCTGGCCCTCTTCCTTCAGTGCCAGGCCGTACATGAGGCGGTTGTTAATGTAGGACTGAAGCATTGGCGCATCATCCATCACCTGACGTGATGCCTGCACCCAGTGCGCGATGGTCTTCACGTTCGCGGTTTGTTTGCTGAAGGTGATATCCGATTCTGGCTTCAGCGCTTTCTCTGCCACCACGTCGGCGTTATTGGTAAACACCTCTTCACGCACATATTCCAGAGCGTTACTGGAAATGCGGCCCTGAGCCAGCAGATCACGAATGGTAAGACGGCGCAGGCCTGGCATGATGATGCCTGGGATCTGCATCGGCTGGATCAGTGAGCCAGCCGAATCAGCGTCACTGCCTAATGACTTGTTAAACGTTTTCGCGCCGAAGGTGCCCTGTTTACCGTCCCATGACTTAATAAGCTCTTCAGCAGCCCGTTCAGAGAAGGATTTCTTCTCACCAGGATTCTCAGCGCCGGATGCCAGTTTCTGTTCCAGATCGAAGAGGCGAGTGCCGGATTTGGTCAGCTCTTCCTGTACTTTCATCAGGTCGGACTGCAACTGTTTAGAAACCTGCCCCGTGCTTTCGATTTCTGCTTTCTGCGCATCGAAAAGCTGGGTCATTTTCTGCTGGGATTCTTCGATAGCTTTTTGAATGAGAGCGAGTTCTGACATAATTATTTACCTAAGTTAGAAGGGAAAGATTGGATGCTCTGAAGCAGAGCTTTGATTTGTGCTTCGTTTCCGTCGCCCTCGGACTCGCTCCGAATCGCTGACTTAAACCGGGCAATTAGCCCAACTGCCTGTGATTTGGTGAGGCCGACTGAATCCCTCAGCCAGTTCTCCACATCACGGATCGTTTCAATGCCGTCGACACTTTTCATGGCTGCAATGCCGGCCTGTTCGTTGGCCGGGAAAGTGCAGACGCTTATTTCACGCAGTGCCTGGACATTCTTGAAAATTCGACCGGTGGGAATGGTGGTGTAATCATCTTTTGCAACGGAAAAGCCAACCGACATGCCCTCAACCGTACCGTGCTGCATTGCAGCTTTAAGATCAGTGGCCCCGCTGTGCCCTGGCGTTAGTTGACCGCGCACATACAGCCCTTTTTGGTCTTCTTCCAGGTTGTCCCATTTTCCAACTGGCAGTTCCCACGTCCTGTGGTTAAAAAACATCGCCACTTTTCGGGTCTGGTTTGCCAGTGCGTTTTTAAACGCCCCGGGAAGAATGATGTCGCCATCGGAATCAGTGTTATTAAAGACAGAGGCATATCCTTCAAAGATCCCCTGCTTTCCGTCACCGGTGAATTTGATTTCTGTCTCGTCGAAAGAGAGCGTTTTTACAATTTCAGGCATTACGGCCCCCATAAAAATTAAGCCCCGTCATTACGGGGCTCTTTGTTGGTTCCTAAGTCGGTGATCGGCACGTATTGCGCCTGTCGCATTGCCACATCGCCACCAGGTAATGGAGGCATGTTGTCAGTTCGACGCATCTCGTTAATGGTGCGGAGCCCAGATTCGCCCATTGCCTTCATAAAGGCTGCGCGGGATGCAGAATCGCCCCTTAACAGACCATCAAGATTATGCTCAGCGTGAATCCGGCCAACATCCTTAGCCGGGATAAGCCAACGCTGAATGCTGTTTTCCCACCGGGAGATATAGGGCTGTAGTGTGTACTGTAGAAACCCGAGATTTTGCTGCTCGATGCCTGAGCCCCAGCTCGTTGACTTCTCCACATCGCCGACAAGGTGAGGCGGTACGCCAAAGAATCGCGCCAGCTCGCTAACCTGGAATTTTCGGGACGCCATCATCTCGGCATCCTGTGGCGTTACGCCGATAGGTGAGGTGGTAAATCCTGCTTCCAGAATCCAGAGCCTTTTTTTTACAGGCCCGCCGGCGATCTCTTTAAAGTTCTCTTCAAGCTGATTTCGCTGTGGTTCGGTTAGAACTCTGTCTCCGGTCATGAGAATTTGCGGAGACTTGGCGCCATTAGCAAAGAAATCACGTTGCTGATCCTCCATCGCAACTGCCACACCTGCCGATTTACAGGCAAAAGCAATGGGTGACAGGCCGACCAGCCCGGTGAATCCGAAGCCTTTGAGGTGAAAAATCTCTCTCTGCGAAAAGTCGGCGTATTCGCTGTCGCGTTGATAGCGATAAACCACTTTTTTTCCGACGAGTTTCACATCCATATTGGCAGACTGAAGCGGGAGAAGGCTTATCACGTCACCCGCGCTGTTGCGGTCCACCAGTGCATACGCGTTACCATAGAAACAGAGCTGCATCGTCATGGCCTCCCTGAATTCCTGGGCGGTCATGTACTGATTAGGGGAGTAGCGCAGCAGTCGCGCCAGCGGATTGCTCAAACCCACTTTTTTGCGGTTGTCATTCTGGTCGGTTTCGAAGACATCAAGCGGTAAGCATGCCGTGAGCGTTGAAATCAGGCTCACGCAGCGCCAAACCGTCGAAATTTGCAGTATCCGTTCATCGTTAATGGATGAATCGCCCAGGTGTCCGTGGGCCGAAACAGGCCCCGTCTGTGAGCCCTGATTTGGGGTGACTAAACGCCCGCCGACAAACCAGGACTGCAGCCTTGCCCACCAGCCGTTATTGGTTCGCAGGTCAATCGTGTATTTAGGTTCTTCCATCACATGCTCAGCGGTCGGAAAATGAAGTCATCGAAGTCACCACCCTGTTCGGTAACTTCCCCATTAGCAGCACCAACGGACATTGTCATTGCGACCATGCCATCAATACGGCCTGTTGCTTTGGACTTATCGAGCTTGCGGTTGCCAGCAGCATCTTTCACCACCACCGCATTCACAGCACACATCGTTAATACTGGGTGCATGCCATGCCTCACACGCCCGTTAAGCATCAGAGACTCCAGCGTGTCTACAGCTGGCCCCATATCCTTAAAGCCCTGGCCGAACTCGACCAGCGGGAGGCTCAACCCAATGGCATCGGCATCCTTCCTGAACTGGTCAATGCGCCAGCGGTCAAAAGCCATCGAGGTAAGGTCGAAATCACCGATAATTTCAGCGATATCCGCAACGACGAATGAGTAATCTACCGAAGCGCCTGGCGTGGTGCGCAGCAGCCCCTCTCTCACCCACACGTCATAGGGTGCGCGGTCCGTTTTGGTTCGCTCTTCAAGAGTTTTTTGCGGTGTCCAGAAGAAGGGGAAAACATCCCAGACACCATCATCTGCTTCACCAGCGATAACCAGCGCCGTTAAGTCGTTCCTGGCTGACAGATCCAGCCCCGCGTACCACTTCCTCGGCGTGTTAATCGGCATCTCTCCGCAAAGCTCCCACACGCTGCGGGAGATAAACGGCGATACGGTAGACACGCGCTGATTGAGGTTGAGGTTTCGGAAGGTGTTTTCGAAGCTTGGCATTCGGCCAGCTTTCTCAGCCTGGCGCGCCATGTCTTTTTCTGACCTGAATGTTCCCAGCGCCGGGTTCGCAGCCAGCCAGGACTCGCGTTTACTGATATCAGCGTCTTTTGGCGCTTCATAAACGTGGCACACGATGTGCGGATCTTTCGATTTGACCGCATCATCAATCCAGATGCTCAGCAGGTCAGCATCGTTTGCTGCCTGCGTACTGATAACAATCAGCAGCGGGTTCTCATGCGCCCCCTGCGCGGTAGTTATTGCATCGATAAAATCATCCTGTGGTCCCCTTACCTGCCCGGTTTCATCAAGAATGGCCAGAATGGGGGAAAGGCCGTGCGTCGTCTTACCTTCTGCGGATAAAGCCTTGTATTCGACGTTACACGGCAAACCAATCAGCTTTTTGCCGCTTGGCGTAATGTGAACAATCTCCTGCAGTTTAGGGTTCAGGTTGACCATCTTCACCGCGAGGTTAAAAACGATGGCCGCCTGTTCCCGGCTAAGTGCACCGCTGACAATCTGCGTGTTCTGGACCGCTTCAGGCCCCACCAGGTGAGCCAGGAGGATTCCAGCGATTAAGCCTGTTTTACCGTTTTTTCGGGCGATGCTGAGGATCGCCATATCCGTTCCGGCTGGATTGTCGTAAACCGCCAGGATGAAATCTTTCTGAAAGGGGTCCAACCGCATAGGCTGGCCGATAAGCTTGCCTTCCGGCACGATGCAAAAGCGCTCAATGAACGCTATTACACGCTCACCTCGCGTCATAGTCTTTTATCCGTGCTTGGGAAAGGCGATCAGGTTGTCGTCCTGGTCCTGATGCTCGGTTTTGGTATTTCGTGCATCACGATCATTCTGATTGCGTTTCTTCTGGTCGCGGCTTTCACCGTTGGTTGCGTGGGAATGGATCTGGAGGTCACGGCGCTGGGCCAGAATAGTTCGCTGCAGTTCAACAATTTGCTTGCGGAGGTCTTTAATAAGCCCTTCTTCGCGGCCCTCTCCGCGTGTTCGCTCTTCTTTGCGTAAATCCTTACGCAAAACCGTGATATAGAGCTGGTTATTTGCCAGTTCTACAGCGGCCAGAAGGTCGGCCGGCGTCCAGCTGTCCAGAGCTTTCGATCTGATATTGTCATGCCAGAATGGTTCGGCTTTTTTTTCCAAACCTGCATGGGACGGAGGATCGATGGTGTCCACTGCTGCATTTTTCATGGCCTGAACCGCTGCCGCCGAACTGTCGGAACGGGTTCGTTTATCTGCCATATGTCAACACCTTAAAACTAAAAAAATCGGGTTAGCGTTAAAATCAAACTTTGGCGGCGGTCATTTGGGGCAAAGGTTTTGAAGATTTGATCCCCCCCCCCTGCCCTGATGCGATTCATTCTCATTTGATATCATTGCATTTGAAATGATTTCACATGATAGGTAATCGACTTGCCGCCGCCGCGCTATGCCGAATGTTTGTCTACCTGTTCGAGTTTCTGATCGCCTTTCCCGTACTCGGACCACACATGCCCTGAGACGGTCAGTGTCGGTACGTTCTCGCCCACGGTGTGGGAGAACTGGATAGACGTTACGTGCTTCATCTCCACGCCATCAATCGCCAGATGAACAAACTTACCGTCTCGGTATTCAATGATGAGGTCTTTCATTACGTGCTCCAGTGAGACGCAGGATCGAGCGGGTAGCCGTTGGCATCACAGCCTATTACCGCGCCGCTCTTCTCCATTCTCTGTTTCGTTGAATCATGATGTGCTTTGCACAGTGGCTGCCAGTTATCTTTATTCCAGAACAGGAGCTGTGCTTTCGATATGGCCAGCGGGTTACCTGACTTAAGCGCATCTTTCAGTTTGTGGGGCACGATATGGTCAACCACCGTTGCTGGTGTTATGCGCCCCTGCTGCTCGCACATCACACACAGTGGGTGCTGCTGGAGAAAACGCAGACGGGCCTTATCCCATCGGCTGCCATATACACGGGGCTCTTTGTTCATGCCAGTCTCCATGCACGGCGGCGTTCTGTCCTCGGCTCGTTGTCAGGGTGACGCTCAACCGCCGGCATGTCGGCGTGATCCACCAGCGAGTAACACGGATAAATTACCCTGCCACCGAACGCCTCACCGACGGCGTAATCAGCTGCCAGCGTTTTATTCCATGCGCTGAGCATGCGCCCCAGCCTGCCCTGAGGAGGGCTATAACATACCCCGTGAATCAGCTTGCTTAATACGATGTGGTCACCGCAGACGCGATCCGCATCCACCAGCATTCCGGCTATCTCTTTCTGATACTGCGGCGGTCGGCCCGTACCGAGATAAAAGCTCAGCATGTCATCAGGGAAGCGCACCAGCCAGTCAGTTACCTTTTTGGTGAATCCCTGCACCGGTAGCGCGTCGTCTTCCAGCACGACTACCCGGCAAGGTTGCTCAGCAGCCCATTCAAGCGCGCGTCGGTGATTCCAGTTCGCGCCGTGGTTACCGTCATCAATAAGCAGATGGGCATCCAGCATCGCAGCGAGACGTTGTGCATGATCTATCCGGGTGTGGTGACCAACAACAACAAACTTCACTTGTGGCGAAACCATGCAACCTCCTTCCCGAATCCATCTGTTTTAAAGATGGTGTGCACCTTAGGACCGGTAACGATGCGATCTCCGAAAGACTTTGCAGCCATACCGAAAGCACCCATGTCCACCAGCGTTGCCGGTGCTAACTCCATCTTCCAGAAACGGTGGCTTTCAATCAGGTAATGCTGTCGGATGATCCGGTGAGCAAACTCCATTACGTCTTCACGGCTGCCACCAAGCAGCCCAGCATTCAGCAGTGGTTCATCACGATGCTGCTCGATGAAATCGCTATACGCTTTGCCGTGGTGATTAGCCTTCATCCATTCGTCGGCATACGTCTTATGCTCTGAGCCAACGTAAATTTTACCCGGCTCCATTTCTGCCCAGGGCTCTCGCAACATTTCGACGTCAGTACCGTCCGTACACCAGACAAGGTGGTACTCAGGATGCGAACGTAGAAATTGATAGATGTGAAGCCAGCGAGCAAAGTAAGGGCTCATGTCCACCAGCGGGACTTCAACCAGATCGGCACCAGTTGGCGACTCTTTTAATTCGTCAGCCAGGACAATCGGCAACGCGCCGGATATTGAGTCCGCCCAAACCTGAAGAGCCCGCGGGTCAGGCTTCATTTTTCCGCCGCGCTGTGGGTCTGGCTGACTCGTAAGCAGCGTCGTAATCACCAGATTCGGATTGGTACTGTATGAAGCGAATCCGGTATAACCACTATCCCGCCGGCCGTTGAATATTCCGACGTTTCGTTTCACCAGTGCTTCACGGTCAGGCCGGGGAATAGAGCGCGTCCCCTCTTCATGCTCATCCATGGAGTGAATCAGCTTTTCAGAGCCGACCACATCAGCGAACGCCCAGGTCGATAACCCGGCGTTGTGAATGCGCAGCGCCAGATCGGGATGCTCGTACATGCCGCGACCGTATATCCGATCGAAACCGCCAACCTTCTCGATAGCGCTGCGGTGGTAATACAGCATCACGCCGCGCTGACCGGTGTAAGCGATGTGCTTATCATCCCGGTACAGGACCGCCATATCCTTCAGCTTATTCGTACCTGCAAGATCGAGAAACTGATAAGCCAGGTGCGGCTCGGGTGATTCGATGTAAGGCAAGTGCCAGTTATCAGCGATGGGCCAGGCGTCATCGTCCCACAGGAAGAGATGCTCACACCCGGCGTCCATCAGCGCGGTTAAACTGGCGTTCTTCGATGCAACAATGCCGAGTGATGTTTCATGGCGAAGCAGCTGCACGCCGTTAGGCACTACTGCGGCAGGTTTCGAACCATCATCTACAACCACCACCAGCGCGAAGGCTGGCAGGTGCCTCAGATGCTGTTCGAGTGAACGTTTTAAAACGTCTGCGCGCTGATGTGTCGAAATGGCAATGCCGATCCGGGATGAAACGACGCTGGCGGGAGCGTATGGGACACCATCAATAGTGACCTGCATATGTCCTCCGGCCTTTTAACGCTTAGTGGCGGCGTGAATGATTCCACCAGGACGTGTGGCTTCGCGTAAAGCTTCGCTCACTCTCTCCGAAATGAAACGACTTAAGCAGCTTTCTTCGTTATTAACAGGTTGGATGACTGATTGTTTGATATGTACAACGCCGCCCACTACAAAGAATGGCGATGATTCAGCCATCGCCTTTGCGTCTGCTTTCTCCTTCCTTTTCCGCTTGATGTATTCCACGGCATCACGCATTTCGTCTGGAGCATATCCCCCCTCAATCGCCACCCAGCGATCGGCAAGGAAGATCACTGCCGTTTTTCCAGGTTCGGCATTACCAAACTGCTCATAATGGCGAACCAACGCAGTATCGAGTGCATCTGCAATTCGTTGTTGAATAGCAAAATCACTGCTAACTTTGTAACGGGGAAGATCTGCAATTCCATCCAGCTCATCAATAGGGCTCTCAATGAAACCACCTGTGAAATGTACTGGTAGGCTGTCCCATGACGTTGGCACTCCGTCATCATCCACTCGCAGTGCCACTAATTTATAACCGTCTGGCACCATGATTTTTTGAGAGCGTTTGAATGGTGAATCTGTGTAGCCGGTAAAGGTGATAGCACCAACGTTGAAACCCTCAAAGATAGTCCCGGAGTGCCAGTCAGGTTTAACGGCATAAAGATGCACACGGCATTTATCTCTATGCTTAATCTGGTTTCCGGGGCCGTCAGTAATGATGGTTCCTAAAGACGGGAGCGTTACTGTTACTTCACAAATTTGATATGTCTGAGACATGATATTTCCTTTTAGACGTGAGCCTGTCGCACGGCAAAGCCGCCGAAAGTTAACGGTTTGCCCAGGCTCACAGCTGAAAGACTTTCTTTGATGTGCGCGTGCGATGCGCATAAAAAAGCCCCGCTATTGCGAGGCTCTGGTTTGTTTCTGGCAGTTAGCCTGCCACGCTTTGTTGTGCGTCAGGATGTCTTTCTTTGTCTGGCTGTCCATAACGTCAATGTCGTGATCGGTGAGATACAGCGGCCTGACCCAGTCACAAGAGTCATGGACGAAAACATAATTTGGTTTTGGAGGACCGCCAACACAGCCAGCAATCAATATTGAAACGGAAAGCACTAAGATACATCTGAGGGATTTATTCATTATTCCCCTGCCATGGTTGAGTTAGCAGAGCCTTTTCAACACTCCAGCCCCTACTTAGTCGATGTGCGATTGTTTTTACCTTCACGCCGTAGGTTTCGGCAGCTTTCGTAATGCACATTCTGCCAGCTGGTGTATCAAGCATATGGTTGTTACGACGGTTTCTTGCCTGATCTTTCGGTGTTGCCCAGCGGCAATTGTTTGGTGAGTACCCCTTATCTACATCAATGCGATCAAGTGTATGACCCGTTGGTCTCTCGCCCATGTCTTTCAGGAAAGCTTCAAAATTTCCCCAGCGTGCGCAGACGGTAATTCCACGACCACCATAATCTGCGTAATAAGCATCACCGGGATTATTGCAACGGCGCTGCATTGACAGCCAGCTTATATATGATGGTGAAGTTTCTTTCGTTCTGCGATGCCCATGTTTTGCACCTGACATGCAGCCACAAGATTGTGTCCTGCCAGAACGAAGTGCGTTTGATCTGATGACTTTTTCGGTTCCACATTCGCAACTGCACAACCACATGGAAACGCCTGATTTATCCTTGTTGGCGTATGTCAGCACAGTCAGCTTACCGAACTGATTACCAGTTAGGTCGATTGTCTTCCTCATGCTCACCCCTTATGAGTCACGCTTCCACTTGTCACGCAGCTCGCGATCAACATTGTCATCAGGCATGCGGTTAACATTCTGCTGTACATTGCTGGCCTCTTTTGTTGCTTCTACACGGCGTTCGGCTACTGACTCAATGGCTGCGGCCTTTTCTTCTATGCGCTGCCGGCCTGCTTTTTCTTCAGCCTGTTCACGCCCGCGAAAACGGCCCACACCAAACGCACCAAGCACCATCAGGATCGCAACTCCGATTGCCGCCAGTACAGATTTGAGTGTCGTCATAGACTCACCCGCTCGCGCATCCAGCCATAAACGAATGACTCGTTAGCCGGCCGCTGTTCTGCCAGCTCAAGATAACGCTGCCCTTGGCTACAGTTCAGTGCGCGAAGCAATACGATTTCCCCTTCGCCGCCTCGTTTCGCCAGGAAGGACTTCAGCGCGCTGATGCTACGTGGGCCGATCTGCCCGTCGGCGATCAGATCCGGATAGAACTGCTGCTGGTTATTGAAAACGTTCAGCCAGCGCTGGAACCATTTAACCTGCACCGATGGCCCCATGTTCACACCGGTATCGCAGAGTTCGGCGGCAATGGAAGGGGATACTTCTGCCACCTGGTCAAACCGCGGGCCATACCAGTAATCAGACTCAAGGATCGCCAGAGCCTGATCACGTGTAAGGTTTCGCATATCACCGGTATAACCATGCGCTCGGGCGGTTGCCTGAGTAATCCCCCAGTTCGTTGGGCCGCCCTTATCGTTCGGGTGATCAACATAACCACCCTCTTTGCCGAGAATGGTGTTAAAGATATCGTCTTTGGTCATGGCTATTCCGTAATGACGACCTTCGCCAGGTTCCCGCGAGCCAGCCACACCGCCATGCAGATGACGGAGTTAAGCAGCAGATCGCCGAGATTAACCTGAACGTAGTGGCCGAGCAGAATGTTGAAGGCATTGAATCCGGCGGCAAGGATGACCAGGTAGGCCAGTACCGCGACACTCAGGCGATGACGCTTTCCCTCTTTCCGGAAAAACATCAGCCTGACCATGATTAACAGGCAAACTATGGCGTTTGCATCCATCAGAAGAAGCTGCCATGTCATTTATCTTCCTCCCCCAGCCCCGGCATCTTCCCGCTTTTGGATTTGCGGAGAATACGCAGCAGGACTGCCACGGAAATGGAAGCAGTGACAATTGCACCGACAGCTGGTGATACCTCAATGCTGGCCGGTGGCTTCATCAGGCTTAACGGCGTGTTGATGATTCCGGCCATGATTTTCGCCATGGGTGCGGAGAAGAACACGCCACTGATAAACGATATCAGCGCAAAGATAGCCTGCTTCCAGAGTTGATGGGGATCTGAGGTCAGAACGTATAGCGCAGTTCCGGCGAGTGATCCGAGCATCACTGCTGGAGTCGCCTCCGGAAACAGCGTGGCAAAGGTTACACCGACTGATGACGATGTAATACCAACGCCTACGATAGTGAAGGTCTCAGACATATTTATTCCGTGTGTAGTTGGTTCAGACCCCCGGGACGATTTAACAAGTAGGCGTGTCGATGATGGTTCCCGGAGCCTGAAATAAAAAAACCCGGCGACAGGCCGGGAAGACGAGAGTAAGTCAATGTCGGCTCTCTGGCCGAAGAGTCCCAGGTAGTGGGTTCTGGTGCCGGGCAAAGGAATCGAACCTCTGACGCGCAGCTTACAAGGCTGCCGTTCTGCCACTGAACTAGACCCGCGAATTTGGAGCATCTGGCGGGGATCGAACCCGCATCTTCTGGTTGGAAGCCAGACGTAATTTCCAAACTACGACAGATGCAGAAGTGGCGGGACAGGAAGGATTCGAACCTTCGACCATTCGGTTAACAGCCGAACGCACAACCGCTGTGCTTCTGACCCTGAAATAAAAAACCCGCTCGGAGGCGGGTTTGGTGTCGTGTAGGCGTAATATCCCACGATGTAAAGCATACAGGACAGTTTTATGCAAAGTCAACACTAACGTGCAAAAAAGTGTCGCCATTTGCTCCGATCATATTAATAAGTTGTTGCCTTCTCAAATTCTACTACCGCGTGACGCTCCCACTGGCGCAGCGTGTCCACCAGCATTTCATAAAAGGGTTTCCAGTTGCGTGACCATGAGGACTGATGGAGGTCCGGGAGACGCTTCAGAATGGCACGGTGTACCGTCGCCGAGGAGATAGCAGAGAAGCCATTACCAGAGCAACGTTCACAGGTTTTGAAAACCGGTGCGCCACGTTCTTTGGTCGCTTTGCGGTCCAACACTTCGCCTTTACCGCCGCATCTGCACCGCGCAAGGATTACCTTTTTCCCTCCGCAGGTTTCGCAAACCCTTTTCACCAGCTCATTTTTAATCTTCGGGGCCACCACTTCGGCACCGTCATCGTCGAAGATACCAGGATGTTTAACCACATCCTCATTCCCGGAGATAAAACCGGTACCGCTGCAACTGTGACATGTCACGCTGGTAGCCGCCGAACGGGAGTAATCAGCAAAGGCAAACTGCGCCAGCGTCAACATGCATGCTCCGAGCTTGTCGCCAGCGGCTTTGCGGACATTTTTAGGAGCGTTTTTGATAGCAACCTGCGCCAGCGCCTGAACTGCGAGCTGTTCATCTGTTTTGCTGATGCCGGACTTGCCGAAGAAAGCAGCAAGGCCGAAGCGCGCACGGCTGCTGGTGGTGCCAATCGCCGCCATTACATCTGTTCCTGTAAGGCGGTCCGGAGAAGTTCCCTTCACGTCATCGCTGATATGCATTCCCTGAGGACTAAAATGTTTGAGCGATGCTTCCAGTTTCATAAGGTTGCCCTCGTTGCTTTGATGTTTTTAATAGTCTGCATTGCTGGAATGCTTTTCTTTTGAGTAACGTCTGGTCTGAGCTTTCTGCTGTGGCGCCGAACGCTGCTTTGCTAACTCCTGGTCAATTGGCAGGAAGTGCCCGTTATAGAATCGACGGTAGATCGTACCCAATTCACCGTTGCGCTGTTTGGTCACGTTAATTTCCGCGATCCCCTTCGCTGGCGACTCAGGGTTATAAACTTCATCTCGGTATAGCATCATGATCAGATCAGCATCAGCCTCAATCTCACCCGAGTTTTTGAGGTCTGAGTTCATCGGTCGTTTGTTGGGTCTCGACTCAACGCCACGAGAAAGCTGGCTCAGGGCAAGGACCGGAGTTTTATTGGATTTAGCCAGACGCTTGAGTCCTTTTGACACCTCACCGACGGCAAGGTCATATCGTGCAGTGCTTTCAATTTTGATGAGTGCCAGGTAATCCACGACCACCAGCGCTATTTCCGGATGCGCCAGCTGTAGGCGGGTAGCTATCTGTTGAATCTGATCTACTGTCAGATCGGTGGAATCAACCATCCAGATGCTACGACCAGTCAGCCGTTCTACACCGTTTGTCAGCCTGGCCCAGTCCTCATCATCAAAATCAGCAGCCTTTTTCAGGCGTGAAACCGACATGCCGCCGGCAGCAGATACCATTCGCTCTCCGATCTGGATATTAGGCATTTCCATGCTGAAGAACAGCACACCACGGCCCTGCTCAGAAACCTTGTCGATGATATCCAGCGCCAATTCAGTTTTACCCATCGACGGCCGCGCAGCGATAAACACCAAGTCTGTTGGTTCAATGCCGCCAGTCTTTGCGTCCAGCTCTTCGATACCTGTCATGAGGCTTCTGGCTTCTTCAAGCCCACGGTTGCGCGCATCTACCCGATCCACCACAGCAGGAAGAATGTCGTCGATATGAACTGGCTGAACGGTCTTTTCTTCGAGAGTAATTGCTGCAATGCTGTTCTGTGCGGCCCTGAATGCCGATAAAGCCGCATCACTATTGTGAGCATTCCGGAGATCGGCCAGCGCCCTTTCAATGACAGCTTCGGCATCGCGAACAGCTGCATTACGCTCCAGCGTGGAAACGTAGGACACAAGCGCCGACTTCGCCCATGCGATACGGCTCGAGTCCATAATGATTGCGCTGTGCTTTGGCATGTTTTCGCAGAGCAGTACAGGGTCAATAACGCCAGCTCCACGCGCCTGACGGCAGATCCCAGTATATATTTCCCGATACTGCGGTACCGAGAAAGCGGTGGCTGGCACCCTGGAAAGAATATCCAGTACCTCAGGGTCGGCACCACGCAGAAAAATTGCGCCGATCACCGCACCTTCCAGATCTTCATTTTTCCAGACAGGAGTCATGCTACAACTCCTGACGCGATGGCACGGAAACTTCCCCAGCCAAATGCCAGACGGTTGCGGCCACCATCGGTAACCCGATCCACAATTCTCTCGCCAATCGTTTCTTTCAACTGGTCGAATGTAAGATTGCTGATCAGGATTGTTGGCAAAATGCTTTCGTACCTGACATTGATAATTTCCTGAAGGATGGTCATTTCAGTCGGACTGCCGAACTGAACGCCCACCTCGTCGATAATTAGCAGATCCAATGAAGCGAAATGTTCAATTACATCTTCCTCGGTCATTTCAGCATTGTGGCGCCACGTGCTTTTCACTGCTCGGGTGAGGCGCATAACGTCGGTGATTTCCACATTCGCAAGGTGATCGCGGATGATGCTCTTTGCCATAGCCACTGCCAGGTGGTTTTTGCCGGTGCCGCAATTGCCGGTCATAACAAGCCCGGTACCGGCATTAAGTCGCTCAGGCCAGCTACTGGCATAACGCTGACAAGCCGCGAGATTTTTGGCGGCATCCTGATTGATGGCCTGGTAGTTATCGAATTCACATGCTTCGAACCGTCGTGCAATCCCAGCATTGTCTATCAGGTCGACTACTCGTAATGCACGCAGACTGGATTCAATGTCAGCAAGTTCCGCTTTCACACACTCCTGGCACTGGGAGTATTTAACGTTTTCAACTCCACGATATGCTTTTCCAGTGAGGGAAATGCGCTGATAGTTGCCATGTTTTTCACAGTCGGCGGCGTGGACGTCGCCTGACTCCCAGCTCCCCCACTGCCACGGTTTTTTATGTTCAACAGCAAACGCCAGTTCTTCACGAAGCCCTTCGCGCTTTGCCACCAGAGCTTCCCTTTCTTCGCGTTGTTTAATACTCAGCATTGTGATTTCTCCTGCTTACCAGTTGCAGTCTGATTGGCCATAGTCTTGTTCACTAAACCCCGAAACCGGCAGCCCACCAGGTCTACCGCTTACCGCACCAGATGGCGCCTGCCATGGCTCTTCGAAATGCCGATCGGGTCCAAAGAACGTCGCCGCCTGTTTCACGTACTGCGTTCCGGCGCTACCTGTAGCACGGACATAACCTGCATAACGGTTTACACCAGCCAGCATTGCCTCAGTGTTAACACCGTCTTTGATTCGAGCTTTCCAGGCTTTCCAGGCGGCAGCTTTAGAATTACCGCCAGCACGTTTAGGGTATGCCTGCCATGCCTTCTCGAACTCGTTGGAATAGTTCTCTTTGGAAGAGCGATTTTCAGAATGGTTATCAGATGAACCGTTATATTTAGGTTCTATGACTGATTCATTGACTGGTTCAAAAGAGTGACTGATTCTGGGTGCAGCTCCTGCACTACCCCCTAGTGAATCTCCTGCACTAAGGGGTGAATCTGCTGCACCAGGTAGTGAACGATTTGCACTACCCCCTAGTGAATCTCCTGCACTACTGAAATCAAGCCGATATACATTACTTGAGTTACCTTTTGGACCTAGGCGAAGTTCTTTTTTTACCAGGCCGCATTCACATAAAGCATCAATGTGAATCATCACAGATCGCTTACTGATTTCGCACTGATCGGCGATGTGTTGATAGCTCGGCCAGCACTCACCATGGTCACTAGCGTTATCTGCAAGCTTCAGAAGCACGAGCTTACGCAGTGGATTTCCCACCTTGACCTTCATTGCTTTAACCATCAGTTCCATGCTCATGCGACACCCGCCAACTCATTTTCGTTACTGAATTCAGCCACCAGTAAAGGTTCGCTGACGCAATAATGCCGTGACATGTCACACCTCATTGCCCGGGTGCGGGAAAACAAGCATTTCTCGCTTGAGGGTTTTTTTCCCCACAAAAGTTCTACTTGCTGCTTCAATAGATGTTGCAAGTTTTGGTGACGCATTTCTGTATCCGTAGGCAATAAGATTCAAATATCCTGTTGATGTACCGCTCTTAACTGCCAAAGCGTGCCACTCTTCTTTAGTGGAAGCCCGACGCCAGGAAAGAAGTTCGTTTTCCATACCCACACCTCAATTTATCATTTTGGTAAAGTTTATCTTTACGATAACTATGAGGCAAGATAAATTTATCAAATTGGGTATTTATCATATTGCTAAAAAGTGGGAGTATTTGGTCATGGACATAAAAAACATTCGACGCCAGAACCTAAACAGGTTGATTGGTGAGTACATCGTGGAAGGTTATACCAAGGCACAAATCGCTGAAAAAATTGGTATACCCCCATCTCAACTGAGTCAGCTATCTGGCTCTAACGCCTCTCGTAACATTGGCGACATAATAGCCAGGAGAATTGAGTCAAGTATGGGCCTGCCCCATGGCTGGATGGATTCAAAGAGAGCAGATGTTGATGCATCTGGTACCAAGCCTAACTTTTTCATAAATCCACTGACAAAAAATCAGCAACAATACCGAATTGAGGTGCTGGACACTGAGTTCAGTTGCGGAAGTGGCAGGATGAACATGGATTATCCTGAAATAGTTAAATCAATTGAACTTGATCCAGAGGAAGCCAAAAGGATGTTTGGTGGGCGTAGCCCTACCTCCCTGAAAATCTGCACGGTTGTCGGAGATAGCATGCTTGGGACTATTTTTCCTGGGGATCTTGTCGTAATAGACGTTACGGTAAACCGGTTGATAGGTGATGGGATTTATGCTTTCGTTTATGGTGACAATTTTCATATCAAACGCTTACAGTTGCTTAAGGACAAGCTGGTAGTCATCAGCGATAATTCAACCTACGAAAAATGGTTTGTATCTGAAACTGATCAAAGCGAGTTTCACATTCAGGGCTTAGTTGTCGGCAGGTGGCAAATGTCATACAACCGTCTGGGCTAACACTCATACATATAAAAAAACCAGCTTCGGCTGGTTTTTTTATGCCTTGCACAAAATAATTTACTATATATATCAAAGGCATAATCAATAATTTATCATAATTTATCAAAAAGATATTTACCAAAATTTATCTTTGAGATAAAGTTCATTCATCGGCAAACAACGGAGCCAATGAAATGAATACTCAAATCACCGTAGCCAAAACCATCGGCAAAAGAATATTAAATCAAAGATCTTCGCTTCGACTGTCTCAGGATTTTTTGGCTGATCATCTTGGTTTAACAACCGAAACCATTAACAACTGGGAAACGGAAAAAACTGTTCCGTTTGCTGACCAGTTAATCCAATTGGCTAACATTCTTCATTCTGATGTTCTGTGGCTCATTTCAGGAAACGAGCAGTGTGGTGAGTTTACAGAGCCAACAAGCATTATAACTTCCAATCAACTTTATTCATGGTCTGGGGATATTGGCAATTGCAGAATGGCTTTATCCAACGCTATGGATTGTATGCCTCAGGAATTGTCGGCTATCGGTACGCTAACTATCGTTTATGAAAAATTAGACGACTTGCAAGAAACCATCTGCAAGCAAGCCGACAAGATTTAAAATTAATTAACATTATTTAATTAACACCTTTCTTGGTGGGGCCAAACTCACCCTAAGGAAATGAAAATGCAAAATTCCGTCGCAATTAATCAGCCAGTTAAAACGCCTCAAATGCTGTTCGGATCTGACAACATCAATGACTTTGGCAACCGCGTACAAAGCTGCCGGATGGAAGGGGATTCAATGCAGCCGACCATCGAACCATGTGAGGTTGTGGCTTTCGTTGATTGCGGTGGACGTGCGCTTACCTCTGGCATTTATGTTTACACAATGGATGCTTTTGGTCGCCCATGCCTTTTCATTAAGAGAATTGAGCCATTAGCTGATGGCTCATTAAAAATCATCTCTGATAACCATCATTACGAAACTTTCATCCTTAATACCGATGAACAGAAAGAAATCAAAATTTACGGTCGGGTGGTGGCTTCTTTGGCTGTGAGGCGCTTCGTATGACTTTCATCATTGATAAATCGGCATATAGAACAGCATGCCTTTATGCGGCCTGCGGTTACGAGGTAATCGCTCGTCTTTATCTTAAAAAAGCATATGGTCGTTAATTATGGGTGTTTTAAAAAGACAGGATATTCAGGAAGTGAATATCAAAGCGGAGAAGTTGTCAGGCTTGACGCAAGCATTATTTGAATATCACGACAAGTTAGACAGATTTCAACTTAAAACAATATGCGCTCTGGTTTATGACCTCGCCGCTGAGATTCATGGATGGACCGAAAAAGAAGAGGAAATAGTTATGGGTTTGGAGGAGGAAAAGCGCAATGGATAAATTAATCGAGACATATCGACGCAGAATCTTAAAAGCAGCGTTATTACGCCACCAGCGTAAAACGGGCAGTAACTGCCTTGTTATTAAGCTCAATAAAGACGGTATTAACACGGTCGAGTTAACAGAGATTCTTCTCGATGGGTTATTGCGAAAATTTGAAAGGCTCGCGATCAGTGAGTACGGGAATGTCGAAGGCGTAAAAGCTATCAGGGCAATTTACAGCAGTGCTGTTGATGTAAATGGCAGCGGTGAATTCCTTACGGATAGCGGGAAGGAATTAATCGACGAGCTCATTTCTGAGCTGGTTGAGTTCGTCAAAAAACAAAAAGTAGAGGCTCCGAAAACGGAGGGTCATGAAATGGGTGGATCTGATGGCACTGACAGCGATACGAATTCCTGAGTGGGTTCACCTCAAAGCAGCACACGTTTTAAGCCAGTTCAGAGCAAGGCGCATTCACCCCTGCCGTATGCACGGCTCCGGTAATTTGAGCCTCAAGGTTAACCACCGCTGGCGGCTACTATCCCGCGATGGCGGCAAGAACTGGGAAGTAATGAGCCATGAAACCTATAACCGGGAGAAAGACAGATGACTGACTTTGAAAAAGATAACGTGAAGCAGCTTGTTGCTCGCCTGAAGGAAATCCAGAAGCAATCCGACGTAACGATTCCTGGTTGGATGCTTGACGAAAACCGCTATGGCAAGGGCTCCCTTACTTTAGAAGAGCAGCATGAGTGGGCTCAAACCGTCGTCCAGTCCATGCGCGGTACGGTCGCCCTTCTTTATCTCATCAGCTGCGAAAACCGCTGGGGACTCCGTGACGGGCAATACCAGTTTAAAACCGAGGAGTTTACCTTCGGCTTAACCCGGGAACTTATTGAAAATCTGCTGATTAAGCATGTGGAGTGCGCACTGATCGAGCACAAGCCTGAGGAACGCTATCTGGCGGTTTACCAGTTCTACTACGCCAACGATCAGCGCCTGAAAGAAGTCGGTCATTCGTGGTTCGCAGAGTTTCTCGACGAGATTTTTGTAGATCTCGCTGCCCAGCTGCGCACCGGTAAAACAATGCCAGCCAATCACGTTTTGCATTAAGGAGCAATGAAGATGGCAATGAAAGCAGAATTAGCACCAGTAGCGGCCCGTGACCTGCAGATCATCGAGTATCGCGGTCAGCGAGTTGTGACCACTGAACAGCTGGCGGCAGGATATGGTGCAACCGAGCAGATGATCACCAACAACTTCAACCGCAACAAATCCCGGTTCGTTGAAGGTAAACATTACTTCAAGCTTTCTGGCGGAGATGTTGAAATTTTGCGCAACTCTTTCAGCGGACTGCAAATCTCAAGCAAAGCTCGCACCCTGACTCTTTGGACTGAACGCGGTGCAGCTAACCACGCCAAAATTCTCGAGACAGATCAGTCCTGGGAATTCTACGACGATATGGCTGAGTTTTATTTCACCCGCCGCGCCTCTATTGCAACGCCGGCAACACCGCTGACACTTAGCCGAAAAGAACTTGCCTTGATGGTAATTGAAGCCGAAGAACGCGCCGAAGCCGCTGCACTCGAAACCAGGACCCTCAGCGCCACTGTTGAAAGCCTGGAGAAGCACTTCACCAAAGGCATGACGATCCCAGCATTCAGCAAGGCGCTGAACGGCGTCAACATCAACAAAATGATGTGGTGGGCGTCCGAGCGTGGCTGGGTGTTTAACGAACAACGCGACCCAGAGAAAGATCCGCGCTGGCGCGTCGCCTCATATGCCCGCGACAAATATCTGACGGAAGACCAGACGCAGATCACCCCGCACGGCAAGGATGCTTTCACGAAGTTTACGCCAGTACTGCTGGAGAAAGGCTGTCACCGTCTGTATCAGCTGTACATGAAAGGTGAGCTGCCAATGAAAAAGACTTGGAATGGCGAGTACAGCCACGACAAAGCGATTTATTCACCGGAGGCCAAATAATGGAACTGCTTCCTTGCCCACTTTGTGGCAACGATGAAATAGATTTCGATTCTGTGCTTTATGAAGGCGAGCCAATGTTTGTAGTCCGTTGCGATTGCTGCAGTGTGAGTCTAGCTCCGCAAGCTCGTGATATGGCTGCGGCCATCTGGAACCAGCGAGCACCACGGCCGAAAGAAGCGACAGATTCATACCAAATTCTTGAGCACCCATCAGTGGGGCGATTTCAGATCATTAAGCCGGAGGGCTTCTGAAGTGAATAATGATATCTGGAATCCGGCTGGCTCTGTTGAGCTGGCCCACCAGCAAGCTCTGGCATGGGTATCTGATGCCTACTTATTCCATCTGGTGAGTCTGCATCGTCGCCCGGTATACCGCCACCAGTACGGCGACATTTCGCTTAATCAGCCAGCATTGCAGGCATTCATCGATTCGTATCTGGAAGACAAGGGCTGGGATATGGAAAAACGCCGTGCCCATTACATCAACATTCTGGACCTCATCAAATATATGCATCGCAGCAATTCGGACTTCATCGACTGGGGAACCGTGCCATCACTAACGCCCCGCGGGTTGCGCTGGATGAACGCCTGTTTCTCGAGGTTGGGAGACATGGTCAACAGCTGCGGTGGTTGGGAAAACTGCGTCGAGAAAAAAATGGAGGGTAGTAATGCGTGATACTGCCGATGTCGTTTTGCTGGTCCCGAATGATTGGGTTAGCGAAAAGGTGCTGATTGCGGTTACCGGGCTCAAGCCCGGAACCATCCTCCGGGCCAGAAAAGAATGCTGGCTGGTTGGGCGGGAATATGTGCACGTTTCACCGGACGGAAATCCGAAACCTTCCAGCGAGTGCATGTACAACCGTAAAGCGGTCGATGCGTGGGTCGCCTCAATGAAAAACAAACAGCCTGGGTGATCTGAGGCCATGAAAAAGGTAATCTCATATCGCTCTTGGGCGTCTGGAGGAATCAATGGATAAAGTTACATATCCAACAGGCGTCGAAAACCACGGTGGCACATTGCGCATCTGGTTTAATTTCAAAGGTAAGCGTGTCAGGGAGAGCCTCGGTGTCCCTGACACCGCTAAGAACAGGAAGATCGCCGGGGAACTGCGGACCTCGGTATGCTTTGCCATCAGAACAGGCACATTTGAGTACTCGGCACAGTTTCCGGACTCCCCTAACCTCAAGACTTTTGGGGTGGGTAAGAAAGAAATTACAGTGTTAGAGCTTGCCGAAAAGTGGCTGGATCTGAAGAGAATGGAAATCTGCGCGAACGCACTCAACCGTTATGAGTCAGTCGCAAGGAATATGGTGCCAAGGATCGTGGGTAATCGGCTGGTGTCGGCGGTGACTAAAGAGGAATTACTGTATATCAGGAAAGATTTACTGACAGGTCACCAGATGCCAATGAAGGGGAAGGTCCCGGAAAAGGGACGAAGTGTTGTCACCGTAAATTATTACATGACAACGATTGCCGGAATGTTTCAGTTTGCCGCAGATCACGGTTACTTAGAGGCGAACCCATTCGACGGGATCAAGCCTCTTAAAAAAGCCAGGGCAGAGCCAGATCCGCTAAATCGTGACGAATTTATTCGCCTGATTGATGCATGCCGGCATCAGCAGACGAAAAACCTGTGGTCACTTGCAGTATACACAGGGGTCCGTCATGGGGAGCTGACCTCCCTGGCCTGGGAGGATATCGATCTTGAAGCTGGAACAATAACAATCAGGCGCAATTATACAAAACTGGGTGAATTCACTCTACCGAAAACTGAGGCCAGTACCAACAGAGTGATACACCTCATTCAGCCTGCGATCAGCGTCCTGAGGAATCAGGCGGAAATGACTAGGCTTGGAAAAAGGCATCGGATCGATGTTCAGCTGCGCGAATACGGCAGAACTGAGAGCCACGAGTGTACATTTGTTTTCAATCCTCAACTGGTCAGAAGATGTCAGCAGGTGGGGATCATCTACAAAGTCGACTCGATAGGTGATTTATGGGACGCAGCGATGAAGCGAGCAGGGATAAGGCACAGGAAAGCATATCAGTCGCGTCACACGTATGCATGCTGGTCACTGTCAGCTGGCGCGAACCCCAGCTTCATTGCCAGTCAGATGGGCCATGCGAGCGCCCAGATGGTTTTCAACGTATACGGCGCGTGGATGGCAGACAGCAGTAGTGAGCAGATCGCAATGCTGAATCAGAGGCTCGCGGATTTTGCCCCACAGATGCCCCAAAGCATACATAGCAGCGCCAGAGCATTATTGAAATCAGTAAGTTAGCTAATAACGCCCGACATGTTAACTGCGTGGAGGGCAATACCACGCTGTACGCACTGCCACGCACGGAGATCGTCGAGCGCTGGCGCGAGCAAACCACCGACGATTTCCGCTTTTGCTTCAAATTTCCGGCAACCATCTCCCACAACGCCGCACTGCGAAACTGCGATGATTTAACCCACGAGTTTTTCACCCGGATGTCGCCCCTGGCAAACCGTGTTGGCCAGTACTGGCTCCAGCTTCCCGCCACGTTCGGCCCGCGCGATCTACAAGCCCTCTGGCAGTTTCTCGACGCCCTGCCCCACGATTTCACGTACGGTGTGGAGGTGAGGCATCCAGATTTCTTTACCAAAGGCGACGCGGAGAAAGCGCTGAATCGCGGCCTGCATGAACGATCGGTCAACCGCGTGATCCTCGACAGCCGCCCCGTGCACAGCGCAATCCCGCACAGCGAAGCCGTTGTTGATGCCCAGCGCAAAAAACCGAAAGTACCGGTTCACGCCATTGTTACCGCGCAGAACCCGATGGTCCGGTTTATCGGCAGCGATAACATGCAACAGAATGAGGAGATGTTCGCCGTCTGGCTGCAAACGCTCGCGAAATGGGAGCAAACCACCACTCCGTACCTGTTTTTACATACGCCGGATATTGCCCAGGCACCTGAGCTGGTCGATGCTCTCTGGCAGGCCTTGCAGCAGGCGGTTCCGTCGGTTGGCCCCGCGCCGTCCATCCCACAACAATCTTCTCTTTTCTGAAATCACCCCCTATCATAGAGACGTGCCATCTGCCAAAAACAGGGAGTTAGTATGGTCAGCGCGCTGTATGCGGTGTTAGGTGCATTACTGCTGATTAAATTTTCATTTGATGTTGTGCGCCTGAGAATGCAGTACCGCGTCTCCTACGGTGACGGGGGCTTTTCTGAGCTGCAAAGCGCAATCCGGATCCACGGCAACGCGGTCGAGTACATTCCCGTCGCGTTAATTTTACTGCTGTTAATGGAGATGGATGGCGCTGAAACCTGGATGGTGCACGTCTGTGGGCTGCTGCTGATTGCAGGTCGTTTGATGCATTATTATGGTTTTCACCACCGCCTGATCCGCTGGCGTCGTTCCGGCATGAGCGCAACCTGGTGCTCGCTTTTGCTGATGGTGCTGGCTAACCTTTGGTATATGCCTTGGGAGTTGGTTTTCTCCTTCCATTAGCGCACAATATGCCCCTTTATTTTTCCCGGATTTTTACGTTATGTCAGATCGCGACACGCTTTTTTCCGCGCCTATCGCCAGCCTGGGCGACTGGACCTTTGATGAACGGGTAGCCGAAGTCTTCCCGGATATGATCCAGCGCTCTGTTCCCGGTTATTCCAATATCATCTCCATGATCGGCATGCTGGCGGAGCGTTTCGTTCAACCCGGCACGCAGGTCTATGACCTGGGCTGTTCGCTGGGAGCGGCAACGCTGTCCATTCGTCGTAACGTTCATCACGATGGCTGCAAGATTGTGGCTGTCGATAACTCACCGGCCATGGTTGAACGCTGCCGTCGCCACATTGACGCGTATAAAGCCCCTACGCCTGTGGAGGTGGTGGAAGGCGATATCCGCGATATCGACATCCAGAACGCCTCGATGGTGGTCCTGAACTTTACCCTTCAGTTCCTGGTGCCGGACGATCGTCAGCGGTTGCTGGATAAAATTTATCAGGGCCTGAACCCGGGCGGCGCGCTGGTGTTGTCTGAGAAATTCAGCTTTGAAGACGCCAGCGTGGGCGAATTGCTGTTCAATATGCACCATGATTTCAAGCGTGCAAACGGCTACAGCGAGCTGGAGATCAGCCAGAAGCGCAGCATGCTTGAAAACGTCATGCTGACGGATTCCGTTGAAACACACAAAGCGCGCCTGCGCAAAGCTGGATTTGAACACAGCGAACTGTGGTTCCAGTGCTTTAACTTTGGTTCTCTGGTGGCGCTGAAAGCCGGAGACGCAGCATGATCGAGTTCGGTAATTTCTATCAGCTGATTGCCAAAAACCACCTTTCCCACTGGCTGGAAACCCTGCCTGCGCAAATTGCCACCTGGCAGCGCGATCAGCAGCATGGTCTGTTGAAGCAGTGGTCCAACGCCGTGGAGTTTCTGCCTGAACTGACGCCTCATCGTCTGGATTTACTGCACAGCGTGACGGCGGAGAGCGAAGAGCCGCTCCCGGCCGGGCAGATCAACCGCATCGAAACGCTGATGCGTAACCTGATGCCGTGGCGCAAAGGGCCGTTCTCGCTGTACGGCGTGAACATCAATACCGAATGGCGCTCAGACTGGAAATGGGATCGCGTTCTGCCGCATTTATCCGACCTGACGGGGCGCACCATTCTGGACGTGGGCTGCGGTAGCGGCTATCACATGTGGCGCATGATCGGCGCAGGCGCGCATCTGGCCGTCGGTATCGATCCGATGCAGCTGTTCCTGTGCCAGTTTGAAGCGGTGCGAAAGCTGCTGGGTAACGACCAGCGCGCGCACCTGCTGCCGCTGGGTATCGAGCAACTCCCTGCCCTGAAAGCGTTTGATACCGTGTTCTCGATGGGCGTGCTGTACCACCGTCGTTCCCCGCTGGAGCATCTCTGGCAACTGAAAGATCAGCTGGTCAGCGGCGGTGAGCTGGTGCTGGAAACGCTGGTCATCGAAGGGGATGAACATGCCGTTCTGGTGCCAGGCGATCGCTATGCGCAGATGCGCAACGTTTACTTCATCCCTTCCGCGCTGGCGCTGAAGAACTGGCTGGAGAAATGTGGGTTTGTCGATGTACGCATCGCCGATGTGTGCGTGACGTCGGTTGAGGAACAGCGTCGCACCGACTGGATGATCACCGAATCGCTGGAGCAGTTCCTCGATCCGGACGACCACAGCAAAACCGTCGAAGGCTATCCGGCCCCGATGCGTGCGGTATTGATTGCGACCAAGCCGTAGTTTGTGCCGGGTGGCGGCTGCGCCTTACCCGGCCTACGCGTCGCACGTTTTCTCCAAAATAGTTCAAGTTGCAGCAAGGCGGCAACGCAGCGAATCCCCGGGAGCTTACATCAGTAAGTGACCGGGGTGAGCGAGGCGGCCAACGCGGCTGCGGCTTGAAATATGAAGGAGAAAAAAAGGCCCCTGTGTAATTTGCAGGGGCCTGGTACAAGCAAGCATCATATTGGGCGACATGATGCGCGGTAAAAATCGGTACGTTGCTACACGTGATGACGTTCAATCAGCGATTTCATTTCCGCAACCGACTCTCCATCCACACCGTAGCGCGAGTACTCATCCGCTTCAGCATCCGTCGACATTGACAACCCTGTATTGCGATAACGCATGGGTGAAGGTATCCATTTACCCGCCGAGCTGTGTAGCTCTTCCACCCCTGCGTTTAAAAACAGTTCCAGATTGCTGGCGCGTACTCCTGCGCCCGCCATGATTATTGGAACACCGGAATGTGCTTTTAGTTCCGTAATTAATTTCAGTCCTTTTTCAGCCGAGGGCTGCTGGCCTGACGTCAGAACGCGCGCCACGCCCAGTTCTGCCAGCGTATCAAAGGCTTGTATCGGATCCTGACACATATCGAACGCACGATGAAAAGTGACCGCCATTCCCTGGGCTGCGCGCATGACCTGGCGCATACGCGAAAGATCGATGTTTCCGTCTTCGTCCAGCACACCGATCACCAGCCCCGGAAAACCGGAATCACGGACGAGGGCGATATCCTCAAGCATGGCACTGAACTCACCCGCCGTATAACAAAAATCACCGCCGCGCGGGCGAATAATCGGGTGCACCGGAATGGTGATGGCCTGACGGGCTGATTTCAACACGCCAAAGGACGGGGTCAATCCCCCTTCTTTCGGTGCCGCGCAAAGCTCGATGCGATCGGCCCCCTGCCGTTGCGCAGTGACGGCACACTCCACGCTGTAACAACAAATTTCCAGCAGCGCCATGTCATCCTCCTCAAATTTTACTCAACGTACCATCGTGGCACGTTGCCCGATTCGTGTCTGGATCGACGCTCACAGTGCTTGCGCTTCGCTGGCGACGATCTGCTCAATAGTCCAGGGATGGAATTTCACCGTCACGCTGCCGTCCGTTACGGCAAGCGTAGGGTTCGGTAAGCGTTCGCGCTCACCTTTTGGCGAGCTGGTTTTGACGAAAATACCCGGCTGGCTTAACCCCTCGTCGGAAAGCAGCGCCAGCGCACGGGCGTTCAGCGTCTCGGGCTCCCCAGGCAGAACAATTTCGATATGCTCCCAGCCTTCGTGCGGATAACGCTTCTCTCCTGGCCAGGGCAGTTCCACAACGGTGAATTGCCAGTGCGCCACCGTAACCGGCGCGTGAAGTTTGAACAGGCAAATCGGGCGACCGTTAATGATATTCTCTGACAGCAGTTCACCGCACTGTTCAAAGCCACGCCGCCAGCGTTCTGCGGTGGCATTCTGGTGGCAGCGCAAAGAGATGTGATCGGCCTCAAGCGGCGCGATATCCAGCCCGAGACGGGTGGCAAGTTCTGTGAACGCCTGGGTGAAGCGCGGTAAATCTGCGGAAATATCATGCAGTTCGTCAATGGTGTGCCAGTTCGCCATAGGTCAGTCTCGTTTCGTGTCGCAAAGCCGCTAATTTACTCTGTTGCCCTCTGTCGACCAACCGCATAATCACGGTTTTTTCGACTGCATGATTATGCATACCGTCTTCGCCTGGATTCTGAGCGATCTTCGCTCCCCGCAGGGCTGACGCCCGAGGCCATTTGCAGTATACTCCCGCCCTAAATTCTTAAACTGGCGTGGGTGTTTTTTACCCGCATCAAAAACGTAAGGTATCCAGGTGAATATTCAGGCTCTTCTCTCAGAAAAAGTCAGTCAGGCACTGATTGCCGCAGGTGCGCCTGCGGATTGCGAACCACAGGTTCGTCAGTCAGCGAAAGTACAGTTTGGCGACTATCAGGCTAATGGCGTGATGGCAGTGGCTAAAAAACTGGGCATGCCGCCGCGACAGCTCGCTGAGCAGGTACTGACGCATCTGGATCTCACCGGCATCGCCAGCAAAACCGAAATCGCCGGTCCGGGCTTTATCAACATTTTCCTTGAGCCTGCGTTCCTGGCAAGCCACGTTGACGCGGCGCTGAAATCTGACCGTCTGGGCGTGGCTCAGCCAGAAGCGCAGACCGTGGTGGTTGACTACTCCGCGCCAAACGTGGCGAAGGAGATGCACGTCGGTCACCTGCGCTCCACCATTATCGGTGATGCGGCCGTGCGTACCCTGGAGTTCCTCGGTCACAAGGTGATCCGCGCTAACCACGTAGGCGACTGGGGCACGCAGTTCGGTATGCTGATCGCATATCTGGAAAAACAGCAGCAGGAAAACGCAGGCGAAATGGCGCTGGCAGACCTGGAAGGTTTCTACCGTGAAGCCAAAAAACACTACGACGAAGACGAAGCCTTTGCCGAGCGCGCGCGCAGCTACGTGGTGAAACTTCAAGGCGGCGATCCGTACTTCCTCGAGATGTGGCGCAAGCTGGTGGACATCACCATGTCCCAGAACCAGCTTACCTATAACCGTCTGAACGTGACCCTGACCCGCGACGACGTAATGGGTGAAAGCCTGTATAACCCGATGCTGCCGGGCATTGTGGCGGACCTGAAAGCCAAAAACCTGGCGGTGGAAAGCGAAGGCGCAACGGTAGTATTCCTTGATGAGTATAAAAACAAGGAAGGCGAACCGATGGGCGTGATCGTCCAGAAAAAGGATGGCGGCTATCTCTACACCACCACCGATATCGCCTGTGCGAAATACCGTTACGAAACCCTGCATGCGGACCGCGTGCTGTATTACATCGACTCCCGTCAGCACCAGCACCTGATGCAGGCGTGGACTATCGTGCGTAAAGCGGGTTATGTACCTGAATCCGTGCCGCTGGAACACCACATGTTCGGCATGATGCTGGGTAAAGACGGTAAGCCGTTCAAAACCCGTGCGGGCGGCACCGTGAAGCTCTCCGATCTGCTGGATGAAGCGCTGGAGCGCGCCCGTCGCCTGGTGGCCGAGAAGAACCCGGATATGCCTGCTGACGAGCTGGAGAAACTGGCTAACGCGGTTGGGATCGGTGCGGTAAAATACGCGGATCTCTCCAAGAACCGTACCACCGACTATATCTTCGACTGGGACAACATGCTGGCGTTTGAAGGCAACACGGCGCCATACATGCAGTACGCTTACACCCGCGTACTCTCCGTCTTCCGTAAAGCCAGTATTGACGAAAGCGTGCTGGCGAACGCCACGGTGACCCTTACCGAAGACCGTGAAGCACAGCTGGCTGCCCGCCTGCTTCAGTTCGAAGAGACGCTCTCTGTGGTCGCGCGCGACGGTACGCCGCACGTTATGTGTGCTTACCTTTACGATCTGGCCGGTCTGTTCTCTGGCTTCTACGAACACTGCCCTATCCTGACCGCCGAGAGCGAAGCGGTGCGTAACAGCCGCCTGAAGCTGGCGCAGCTGACGGCGAAGACCCTGAAACTGGGTCTGGATACCCTGGGTATCGAAACCATAGAACGTATGTAAAAAAGAAACCCGGCGGTTGCCGGGTTTTTTTATAAATGAACGCCATCAGTCGTGAACGAGTACCTGGAAGGTATCTAATTCATACTCTCTGCCGTTATAGCCGATGCAGCAACCTCTGCTGAGGTGACTTCCAGCTTTACCCACAAAGAGACCGTTATCGAATTTTGCACGGGCAACGTAGAGCTTAGTGCCATTGGCTTCATGTCCCGCCTCAACCATATTCGGTGGGAAATGTTTATCCTTAACGTCTACCCATTTTAAAGCGCCCACGTAAACTTCAAATTCATTACAAAAGTGCTCTCTTCCTCCCCATGGGACCCATGCCGTATTGCCGAACACCCATTTCCCCGGATGAATCCCACCATTCACTTTTGCGCGAATAATAAACAATGGAGAAGGTCCTTTGATACCAGGAACACCTATTTCATAACCTGCTACAGGCGCGTCCAATGGGATAAACTCATCTCTTTTCGCTGATTTCCACATAATGATGTCCTTTTCAGTCTAAATAATTATCCGTAGTTAAAATCATTAAAACTCAGAAATTGAATGAATGGCAAAGTCATTATTCAGGCTTTGAAAAATAATCACCTTAACCAGTGATTTTTCCGGGCCTTCCGCATGGATAAAACGGCGAAGCGCAATAAAGGTATGGAACTGGCCAGCCACAAGCTGGCTTCCGACATACAGTAGTGGGAAATAACCCGCACCATCAATATCCTTGAAAACCGTGTCGAACATATTGATATGTTCATCAGACATTTTATCGGCATGCATATTTACAGCAGGGTTAACGATAATACCGCCCATTGTATTTTCCATTGCATCACTCCTTGTATGAATATTAGAAGAATCTTAACGCAGATAAAAAATAGGATAAATACGGATTGTGTTTTGTGAAGAAAATCACGATTTAATACTAAGCGTAATGTATTTCCAGCATAGTATTCACTCCATCAATATATAACACGCCTGATATTGATGGCGTAAGGTATTTTCCCGGTGCCATTATAAAAAAAAGCCTCTTCTAAAAGAGGCTTTGCAGTAATGAGATTATTATTCAGGTATTAAAAATATTTCCGTAAATATTCCGTCAGACACAGAATCGCCATTGCCTGGCCATACGGCATCGAGGTCAGCGGTATCTGGCGGTAAAACGCCAGATCGCTGCCCATCCCCGTCCCGAAGGACGTTTGCAGCAGTTCCCCTTCCGGCGAGATGTTTTGCACGATACCGCGGATCGCTTTCTCCGCCACCTCTGCATACTCTGCGCCGACATACCGCTTGCGCACGGCTTTCAGAATGCCGTAGGCAAACCCTGCCGTGGCCGACGCCTCCAGATAAGAATCAGGATCGTCCAGCAGCGTATGCCACAATCCACTCTCATCCTGACATTTTGCCAGTGCGGCGATCTGCGCATTTAGCACCTGCACCAGATAGCGACGAACGGCGTTGTTTTCTGGCAGATCCACCAGTTCGAGGAAATCCGGGATCACGATGGTCAGCCAGCTGTTGCCGCGCGCCCAGCGGGCCCGGGCAAAGTTGTGATTGCCGTCGTAATTCCAGCCGTGGAACCACAGCCCCGTCTCACGATCCATCAGGTTCTGTACGTGGAGCAGGAACTGATAGATCGCCTCCTCGACGTACTCCGGCTTGTTAAGCAGCTTGCCGATTTTCGCCAGCGGCAGCACCGTCATCATCAGCGTGTCATCCCACATCTGCTGATGGTTCTCTTCCGCCAGTGTGATGTGCTGCATGCCGCCATGTTCGGTGCGCGGCATCTCATTCATCGCCCACTCCGCCCAGCTTTCCAGCCACGGCAACCAGGCCGGGTTTTTGGTCTCTTCGTAGCGATACGCCAGTGTCAGGAACGGCGACATGGTATTCACGTTTTTGGTGGTTGCGCCTTCTGCGAAACGGTCATTAAACCAGCTGTCGATAATCTCGCGCATGCCTGCGTCACCGGTCTGGCAGTAATACTGCCAGATACCGTACAAACCAACGCCGTGCGTCCATTCCCATCCGGCCCAGCCTTTGGTGTCGATCACGCGCCCGTCGTCCAGCCGCAGCAAAAACTCACCCGTTTTGTCGTGGATATTGACCAGATTATGCGTCACCTTTTGAATCAGCGATTTCAGTTCATCCCTGGCGATAAAGCGCTCAGGCTGACGCAGTAACGGGCTATGTTTGACAGGCCAAACTTTCATCATCTTAACCTCTGTTGTATGTCGAATTCAGTACCGCACGATCCTTCAGCGAAGGGGCCGCCGGCTTGTTGCGATTCAGGTAACCGATATTGTTGTTGCCCCACAGGGATTCATACGGCATACCGGCCAGCATCTCCACGGTGGCGCGGGCCTGCGGGGTCGCCGCCTCCGGCATCGCATGGCCGGACTCGCGCATTTTCGCGGTCTCTTCACGCAGGGTGCTGTGGGTCTGCAAATTGAGTTTGAAGCGCAGGGAGACCAGGAAGCCGCAGAACAGTACCAGAATGGTGCCGACGCTCAGGATCATCAGGATAGTGTGGCTCACTTCCGCAGGCTGCACTTTTTGACCGCTGACAAAGCCAGACATCTGCATCACGATCCCCACCAGCATTACCGCACCGGCCTGGGACGCTTTACGGGTCAGCGTCATGATGCCCGCGAAGATCCCTTCGCGACGCTGACCGGTGATCACTTCGTCCACGTCAGCAATGTAGGTGTAGGTATTCCACGGTACGTAGTTGATACCCCCGCGGCCAAGACCGGCAACCGCAGAGATCAGCAGCAGCAGAGCGTAAACGTCGCTCAGGCCCGCGTAATAAAGCACCGCGTAAGAGAGCGAGGCCAGGCCAAACAGCACGACCACCATGCGGTAAGACGGCGCAGGTCCGAAGCGAATGCACAGCGGGATCATGCCAATCACGGCGAGGAACTGGAAGATGGCCATCGTGCCCAGCAGGTTGGACGCCATGGATGCTTCCTGCATCAGCACAAACACCACGTAATAGGTGAATACGGCGTTGAACACATCCTGGGCAATATAGCCACCGAGATACATGCCCAGATGCTGGCGGAAAATCTTGATACGCAGCGTCGAACTTAATTCGACAAAAAGACGGTTCAGGCTCTGTCCCAGGGTCAGCTTTTTCTTCTCTTCTTCAGCGCGCAGGGCTGCTTCAGACCACTCTTCCCGCGGACGCTCCCAGGTGAAGAACCAGACGAAAGTAAGCATCAGCGCGCAGAGTACGGAGAAGACCAGGCTTGCATAGAAGAAGGAGATCGCGTTGTCTTTGCCGAAATGCGTGAGCAGGATCCCCGGCAGGAAGGAGGCCAGAATGGCGGACATCTGGGCCATGGAGATACGCGCCCCGGAGAATTTGGTTTTTTGTTTGAAATCGTCAGTCATTTCCGGCACCAGCGTTTCATACGGCACCAGAATCATGGTGTAAACAATATCAAAGATCAGATACGTCAGCAGGTAATACCAGAAACTCATGTCCCCTACCCACATCAGCGAGTAGCTGAAAACGCAGGGAATACCCAGCAGGATGAAGAACTTACGCCGGCCAAAACGTTTACCCAGCCAGGTGGTACCAAAATTATCGGTTAAAAAGCCCATTAACGGACTGACAACCGCATCCAGCACCCTTGCGGCGGCGAAGATAAAGGTTGCTTCAATCGGTTGTGAGTCCACAGAAGGTCGTATAAAAATACAAAAGCCAGGCGGCCGTCAGGGCGGTAGTCCCCGCTCCGAGGAAGTCCCCTGAACCGTAAGCAAGATAATTTGCGAGTCCAATTTTACGTGTTTTCATTGCCGTCAACCCTAATCAGTTTTGGGAGACTCCCTGTAAGCAAACCTCGTCCGGGAGTTTTTACACGGCTACAGTAAAAGTATCGACCTGGTGAAACCTTTCTGTTTCTGCCATCACAGGGTGGTGAATGGCAAAAATGCAAAGAGTGTCAATACGCGTGTCACTGATTTATAAAACAGCGTTTCTTTTGTATCAAAAGGGAAGGTCAATTTTGCGAGCCAGCCTTCAGAAATGCCTGAAGACTGGCGAAAAGGCGGGCAGTTAGCGGTAGTTGACGAGCACCTCGTTGCGCTGAACCTTCAGCGCCGGGATCAGGCGTCCGCCGCCTGGCATTTCCCAGATAAAGCGTAAAGGTTCCTGAGCAGACACCCCGTTGAAGGCCTGGGTGATGCCACTTTGGCCCTCGATTTCCGCGCAGCGGGTCAGCGAGCACAGCCGCACCCGCAACCCGGCCGGTGTGGGTCCCGTCAGGGTGTAATTCCAGGCCACCAGCGTCATCTGCCCGGAGACGGTCTCAGAGGCTGACAGCGGACGGGAGGAGATCGACTCCCCTCGATGGTTGAGCGTTAAGCCGATACTGCTGGCCTGCCATGCCCCCTCGCCTGCGGCCTGCACCGCCAGCGGGAAAAATAAGATCCACAGCCACTTACGCATTATTTCCCTCCTATGGTCGCCGTCATGCGAATATTGCGGTTATCGGACAGCTCCATATTCGACAGCACCACCAGCTGGTTCAGGCTCCGGCGCAGGAAGCGCGACAGCAGCGGACGCAGCGCATGATTCACCAGCAGCACCGGCGGCGCGCCCAGCATCTCCTGACGCGCCAGCGCCTCCTGGGTTTGCGCCAGTAATCTGTCCGCCAGACCCGGCTCCAGCCCGCCACCGCCCTGCAACGCCTGAAGCAGTAGCCGTTCCAGCGGTGTATCCAGGCCAATGACCTGCACTTCGCCGGTTCCCGGGAACCATTGCTGGGTAATGGCGCGTCCGAGCGCCACGCGTACCACCGCCGTCAGTTCGTGCGGATCGCTTTGCAGCGGCGCATGTTCGGCCAGCGTCTCAAGGATGGTACGCATATCGCGAATGGGCACCTTCTCGTCGAGCAGGTTTTGCAGCACTTTATGCAGGGTGGTTAAGGTCAGCACGCCCGGCACTAAATCTTCGGTCAGCTTCGGCATCTCCTGCGTTACGCGGTCGAGCAGCTGCTGCGCCTCCTGACGTCCAAACAGTTCCGCGGAGAACTGGCCAATCAGATGGTTGAGGTGCGTCGCGACCACGGTACTGGCCTCAACAACCGTGTAACCCTGGATCTGCGCCTGCTCTTTCAGGGCGCTCTCAATCCAGATGGCCGCCAGACCAAAGGCCGGGTCGGTCGTCTGCTCACCCGGCAACGTGCCTGCGGCCGTGCCCGGGTTAATCGCCAGCCAGCGGCCGGGGTACGCATCACCGCTGCCGATTTCCACCCCTTTCATCAGGATGCGGTAGCGTGCGGGCGGGAGATCCATATTGTCCCGGATATGCACCACCGGCGGCAGGAAGCCCATGTCCTGGGCGAATTTTTTACGAATGCTGCGGATACGGCCAAGCAGTTCGCCATCCTGCTGGAAGTCCACCATCGGGATAAGGCGGTACCCCACTTCCATCCCCAGCGAATCTTCGAGCTGAACGTCGTTCCAGGTGGCTTCCACCGCCTGGGTGTTCTCAGGCATTTTGACCGGCGCTGGCTCTGCCTTAGGCTGCGTTTCGCGGCCACGCATCCACCAGGCGAGGCCCAGCAGCGCGGCAGTGAACAGCAGGAATACCAGGTTTGGCATGCCCGGCACCATACCGAGCAGGCCCAGTACCGCCGCGGAGAGCAGCATAACGCGCGGGTTGCTGAACAACTGCCCCACCATCTGCTCGCCTACATCCTGATCGGTGCTGACGCGGGTCACAATCACCCCCGCCGCGGTGGAGATCACCAGTGCCGGGATCTGCGCCACCAGACCATCACCAATGGTCAGCAGCGTATAGCTTTCGGCTGCGTGGCCCATGTCCATGCCGTGTTGCAGCACGCCGACGAGCAGGCCGCCGACGACGTTAATCACCATGATCAGAATGCCCGCGATGGCGTCACCGCGCACAAACTTACTCGCACCGTCCATGGAGCCGTAGAAATCTGCCTCCTGGGTCACTTCGGCACGGCGTTTTTTTGCTTCATCTTCCGCAATCAGCCCGGCATTCAGGTCGGCGTCGATTGCCATCTGCTTGCCCGGCATCCCGTCGAGCACGAAGCGCGCGCCCACTTCTGCGATACGCCCCGCCCCTTTAGTGATAACCATGAAGTTGATAATCACCAGAATGACGAACACCACGATACCGATGGCGAAGTTGCCGCCCACCAGGAAGTGACCGAAGGCTTCGACCACCTTGCCCGCCGCCGCCGCGCCGGTGTGCCCTTCCATCAGGATGATACGCGTGGAGGCAACGTTCAGCGCGAGGCGCAGCAGCGTGGTGAACAGCAGGATCGTTGGAAACGCGGCGAACTCCAGCGTGCGCTGGGTGAACATCGCCACCAGCAGCACCATGATGGACAACGCAATGTTGAAGGTGAAAAGCAGGTCGAGGATAAATGCCGGTAACGGCAGCACCATCATCGACAGAATTAGCAGGATCAGAATCGGTCCGGCAAGGATCTGCCATTGCGTCGATTTCAGGTTGCCGGGCAGGCGCAACATTGCCACCAGATTAGCCATCAGTGTCCTTCTCGTTCAAAAAATCCAGTGCTTCAGGCACCGGAAGGTTCTCAGGTTTTACAGGTCGTTGACCGCCCGCTAAACGCCAGCGTTTCAGTTGCCACACCCAGGCCAGCACCTCTGCGACAGCGGCGTAGAGCTGGCCCGGGATCTGTTGTCCAATTTCCGCGTGGCGATACAGCGCACGGGCTAATGGCGGTGCTTCAAGGATCGGTACGCGGTTTTCCGTCGCGATTTCACGAATGCGCAGCGCAATCAGCCCGGCCCCTTTCGCCACTACTTTCGGTGCGCTCATTTTGTTTTCGTCGTACTGAAGCGCCACGGAGTAGTGGGTCGGGTTAGTGACAATCACATCGGCTTTCGGCACATCTTCCATCATGCGACGACGCGCGGCAGCACGTTGCATCTGGCGGATACGGCCCTTGACGTGCGGGTCGCCTTCCATCTGTTTATATTCATCGCGAATATCCTGACGCGACATTCGCAGCTTCTTGATATGGGAAAAGATCTGGAAGATAACGTCGAACGCCACCATCGGAATAATGCTGAGAACCACCAGCAGCGAGCCTAATCCGACCAGGTTCAGGGCATTCTTCATCGCCGTCATGGGGGATTCACTGATCAGACGCATCATCTCCGGCCAGTGGTGCCACAGAAAAAACCCGGCAGCACTGCCCATAAGAAGCGATTTCAGGATCGCTTTAAGAAGCTCAGCCCCGGTTTGAGCTGAAAACATTTTCGCAATACCGGGTAGCGGGTTGAGCTTGGAGAATTTCGGTTGCAGCGATTTACCGCTGAACACCAGGCCACCGAGCATGACCGGCGAAACAAGAGCCACGATGACCACCCCGGCAATCAACGGCAGCAGAGCGATCATGGCGCTTTTAACCAGGTTGATGATCTGAATGAGGATCAGATTGGGGTCATTGACCATGCTGTGATCAAAACGTAAGCCAGCAGAGAGCATTCCCGCCAGTCTGCGGGCAAGCATCTCCCCGCCCCACCAGATTATGCAGACGCCCACCACCAGGATCAGCAGGGAGGTCAGCTCTCGGGATCGGGGGATCTGCCCATCCTCACGGGCTTTTTCAAGTCGGTGGGGTGTGGGGGCTTCTGTTTTGTCGTCGTTCTCTTCTGCCACTGTGCCTGCTCGCAGCCCATTAATTCACGGGTATCATGCCAGCGCAGAGAAAATCCAATGGCGGGAAAAGCCCGTTTATTCGGGCTCTTTTCGCTGTTTTTGTTCTGAACAACCTCAGGCCGCGTTCACAGCCTGAGGCAGAAGGGCAATCAGAAACCAAGACTGTCCAGCAGATCGTCCACCTGATCCTGGCTTGCCACCACGCCCGCTTTGCTGGTGTCAAGCTGTGGACCATTGAGCAGGCTTTCGTTCTCGCGTTTTGGTCGGGCAGCCGGTTCCGGAATATTTTCCAGCAGCACCATCAACAGCTGACGTTCAATCTCCTGAATCACATCCATCATGCGCTTGATCACCTGGCCGGTGAGGTCCTGGAAATCCTGCGCCATCATGATGTCCAGCAGTTGCGCATTGGTGAAGCTGGTGTGCCCTGGCACATCGCCCAGGAACTGACGGGTGTCCGTTACCAGTTCGCGGGCATCCGCCAGCTCAATGGGGTTCTCAAACCACTCATCCCAGCGTTGGGTCAGCGCTTTCGCCCCCTTCTCCATCGCATCCTGGTGCGGCTGTGACGCCTCAACGCTGTTCAGCGCTCGCTCGGCCGCCTGCGCGGTCATCTGCACCACGTAGTCCAGACGGTCGCGCGCGTCGGGGATGGCTTCCGCCGCTTCGGCGATAGCCTGGTCCAGCCCCAGCTCACGGAGGCTGTCGCGCAGCATGCGGGTCAGGCTACCAATACGGGCAATAATGTCGCTCGGCGAATGTTCTTCAACGGGTTTCATAGCAGGTTGCAACATTTCCATCACCTCACATGCCGAGTTTCTCGAAGATCTTCCCGAGCTTCTCTTCCAGAGTCGCCGCGGTGAATGGCTTCACCACGTAGCCGCTTGCGCCCGCCTGTGCAGCGGCAATAATGTTCTCTTTCTTCGCTTCTGCGGTCACCATCAGCACCGGCAGAGAGGCCATGCCTGCATCCGCGCGGATGGTTTTCAGCAGTTCGAGACCGTCCATGTTCGGCATGTTCCAGTCGGAAATCACAAAACCAAACCCGCCAGCCTGGAGTTTGTTCAGCGCATCCACCCCGTCTTCTGCTTCTTCAACGTTGTTGAAGCCTAGCTCTTTTAGCAGGTTGCGCACAATGCGACGCATGGTGGAAAAGTCATCCACAACCAAAAACTTAAGCTCTTTATCCGCCATAAAATAATACTCCTGAGTCAAATACGTATTGCCTGTCCGGCACTGATTTTCGCCAGCATCTGCTGGCTTACCTGGCTAAGATCGACCACTTCGCTTACGCCACCCATATTGATGGCCTCGCGCGGCATGCCGAACACCACACAACTTGCTTCATTCTGCGCAATCGTCCAGGCGCCAGCCTGGTGCATCGCGAGCATTCCGGCGGCGCCGTCGTTGCCCATCCCCGTCAGGATCACCCCCACGGCGTTGCGCCCCGCATGTTTCGCCACCGAATGAAACAGCACATCCACCGACGGACGGTGCCGGTTAACCGGCGGCCCGTCATGAATTTTGATTTGATAGTTCGCCCCGCTGCGCGCCAGCTCCATATGTTTGTCACCCGGGGCGATATACGCGTGACCTGGCAGCACGCGCTCGCCGTCTTCCGCCTCTTTCACGCTGATCTGGCACAGCTTATTCAGGCGCTCCGCGAATGAGCGGGTAAAGCCCGGCGGCATATGTTGCGTAATCAGGATACCCGGGCTTGAGAGCGGCAATGGCTGGAGTACATGGCGAATTGCCTCTGTTCCTCCGGTTGACGCCCCAATGACCAGCAGTTTTTCCGAGCTGAGTAACGGTCCGGCCTTCAGGGTTGCCGGCGCGGCCATCGGCTTGTGGGCCGCCAGTTTTGCACGCGACGCGGTACGGATTTTCTCGGCGATCATCTCGCTGTACGCCAGCATGCCCTCGCGAATGCCGAGCTGCGGCTTGGTGACAAAATCCACCGCCCCCAGCTCCAGCGCGCGCAGGGTGATTTCTGAACCTTTACCGGTCAGAGATGACACCATCACCACCGGCATCGGGCGCAGGCGCATTAATTTTTCCAGGAAATCGATGCCATCCATGCGTGGCATTTCGACATCCAGCGTCAGCACGTCGGGGTTATATTTTTTGATTAAATCCCGCGCGACCAGCGGATCGGGCGCTGTTGCCACCATCTCCATATCGCTGTGGCTATTGATGATTTCGGTCATAATCTGACGCATCAGCGCAGAATCATCGACAGACAATACCCTGATTTTACTCATGCTTTTTCCTTACTCAGCGCATAAACCGTTTGCCCACGCAGGCTAAACTCACGCACGAGGTTGCTGAAGTTTTCCGAGTGCCCGGCAAACAGTAAACCGTCAGGCTTGAGCAACGGAACAAAGCGACGCAAAATGTCCTGTTGCGTCGTTTTATCAAAATAGATCATCACGTTACGGCAAAAAATGGCGTCGAATGGCCCCGGCACGTTGTACTGCTTATCCAGTAAATTAACGGGGGCGAATTCCACGCAGTTCGCCAGCTCCTGGCGTACGCGCACCAGTCCTTCATGCGGGCCGGTACCGCGCATGAAGTAACGCTGTAGCTGCTGAGGAGACAGCGTTTTTAGTTCATCCTGGCGATAAACGCCGTTACGGGCTTTTTCCAGCACTTCGGTGTCGATGTCGCTGGCGTACACTTTCCAGCGGCCCGGCGCCATTCCCAGGGTGTCTGCAAGGGTGATGGCCAGCGAGTACGGCTCTTCCCCGGTAGAGGCTGCCGCGCTCCAGACGCGATACTCTCCGCTACGGCGACGGGCGTGTTCCGCCAGCACCGGGAAGTGATGCGCCTCGCGGAAAAACGCGGTCAGGTTGGTGGTTAATGAGTTGATAAATGCCTGCCATTCGGCGCTGTTCTGGTTCGCTTCGAGCATGCTCAGATAGCGGCCAAAATCATCCAGCCCCAGCGTGCGCAAGCGCCGCACCAGCCGGTTGTAGACCATGTCTCGCTTATGGTCCGCAAGCACGATCCCCGCACGCTGGTAGATTAACTGACATATCCGACGAAAATGCGCGTCGGACAGCGCGAGGCGCTGTGTCATCTGCAACAATAATGACGTTTGCCCTGAGGGCATGGGTGATGTCATAGCGCCTTCTCAATCACATTCAGGATACAACGGGCACGGCCTGTGACCGTCCGACTTCTGTTACTGCTTCAACGTGCTCTTTCACATTAAATACGGCGACCAACCCGGTAAGGTGATCCGCCTGGTTTGCCAGCTGATCGGTAGCCGCCGCCGCCTCTTCCACCAGTGAGGCGTTCTGCTGCGTAACCTGATCCATCTGTGTAACGGCCTGCGCCACCTGCTCAATACCACGGCGTTGTTCATCAGACGCCGAGGCAATCTCGCCCATAATGTCGTTAACCCGCGTCACGGAGGTGACAATCTCGTGCATGGTCTGCGCGGCGGTATCCACCAGCGCGGAGCCCTGCTGAACGCGGGAGACCGACTCTTCTATCAGCCCTTTGATCTCTTTCGCCGCGTTGGCGCTGCGACTGGCGAGGTTTCGGACTTCACCGGCAACCACCGCGAACCCGCGCCCCTGCTCTCCGGCACGCGCCGCTTCAACGGCCGCGTTCAGCGCCAGAATATTGGTCTGGAACGCGATACCGTCGATGACGCTGATAATGTCGCCAATTTTCTGCGAGCTGGCGGCAATCTGCTGCATCGTGCTGGCGACGTGAGAAGCCTGGTCGCCCCCACGTTTCGCCGTCATCGCCGCCTGTTTTGACAAGTCGGACGCCTGACGCGCGTTATCGGCGTTCTGGCTTACCGTCGCGGTCAGTTGCTCCATGCTGGCCGCCGTCTGCGCCAGCGATGCCGCCTGCTGTTCGGTGCGGGATGAGAGATCGTTATTGCCTGCCGCAATCTCTGAGATCCCGGTATGCATGGCGTAACTGCCCTGACGAACGTTGCTTACCGTTTCCCGCAGCGAACTCTGCATCGCCTTCAGGCTGGCAAAAATCGCTGATATTTCATTCCTGCCATACACGGCCACCGGACGCGCCAGGTCTCCCTTCGCAATACTGTCGAAGTGGCTGCTGACGATCGCCAGCGGCTGGACGATCATTTTGCGCGACCACCACAGCGAGCCGCCGGTCAGCAGGGCGGCCAGGATCACCATGGTCAGGAAAATCACCCCTGACATGCGGTAGCTGGTACGGCTGTCCGCACCGGCACGCGCCACAAACTGGTTAATATCCTGCTGCCATGCGTTAAAGCTGTCGTCAAATGCCGCCTGAGACGCCTGCACCGGCGCGGTCAGGAAGTCAGAAAGCTGGTTGTTCTCCAGCCACGTCGCCTGATGGTCGAGATCGCCGTACCACACATCAAAGGTCTTTTTCATGGCGACTTTCAGCGTTTTCTCTTTCTCACTCACCGCCTCCTGCGCCGTAAACGTCTTAAACTGCGCGTCGGCCTGCTTCAGGCTGCTGCGGGCCACGACCATCAGCGCCTTAATATCATCCGGCGGATAGCTCAGCGCGGTTAACGTCCCTGCTTTGTTCAGCGCAGTGCTTGCCTGCAACAGCACGGCACGCGTTTGTGCCAGTGCGGAGCGCTGCTGATTACTCGTCTCAACTTCCTGCAAATTCTGATAGCCATCGCGAAACGCCCAAAAAGACAACCCGTTACTGCCAACCTGTAAAACCCCACACAGGATCAGAATCAAAAACAGTGTGGTCGAGATACGAATACGATTTAACATCCACGCTCCCATCAAGCGGCAAGCAGCCGCGGTTTAATTGTCAGTCAAAATGTTTCCCAGTTTTCATCTTGTCCGGTCACCGCTGCGCGCGTAGGTGTTGTCACGGGCGCCGGGGTTGCTTCGCTGTACGCTGACCGCGAGCTGACCGTATTTGTTGTTTTTGAAGTAAGACGGAACGCCGAGACGGCCATTTTCAGGCGGCTCGCCTGATCCTCAAGCGCAGCGGCCGCGGCAGCGGACTCCTGCACCAGGGCGGCGTTTTGCTGCGTCACACGATCCATTTCCGATACCGCCAGAGCGACCTGGTCAATACCACGACTCTGCTCATCCGATGCAGAGGCGATTTCACCCATGATGTCCGTCACGCGCGTCACGGCATTCACGATGTCATTCATGGTTTCACCCGCACTTTCCACCAGCACCGAGCCGGTATCCACGCGTGAAACAGAGTCTTCAATCAGGGCTTTGATCTCTTTCGCCGCATTGGCGCTGCGGCTGGCGAGGTTACGTACTTCGCCAGCGACCACGGCAAACCCACGTCCCTGCTCGCCCGCACGCGCCGCTTCAACGGCCGCGTTCAGCGCGAGAATGTTGGTCTGGAAGGCGATGCCGTCGATAACGCTGATGATATCGGCGATTTTCTTCGAGCTGTCGGCAATGTCATGCATGGTTTTCACCACGCCGTCGACCACCCGACCGCCGCGCTGGGCGGTGTCGGACGCGCTTTCTGCAAGCTGCGACGCCTGACGGGCGTTGTCGGCATTCTGCTTCACGGTCGCGGTGAGCTGCTCCATGCTGGCCGCCGTCTCTTCCAGAGCGGACGCCTGCTGTTCGGTACGGGACGAGAGATCGTTGTTGCCCATCGCGATTTCACTCGTGCCGGTATAGATGGCATCCGCCCCCTCACGCACGTTGGCGACGGTATCAATCAGCGAACGCTGCATATGGTCGACGCTGGTCGCCAGCTCGGTGATCTCGTTGCGACCAGAAACGGTCAGCGTTTTCGTGAGATCACCCCGGCCAATATCGCGGATATGGGCAATGACGCGGCCAAGCGGATTAAGAAGGATATGACGAATGCCGTACCACACGGCCACCAGCACGATGACCAGCGCGAGGGCGAGCACCGCCATCTGCCATTTCGCGAAACGGTAGTCGTTCTGGCTTTGCGTAAAGGCGGAGTGATAGAGCTCGCCGCTGGCTTTGGCGTACTCGCCGAGCGCCGCGCCGAGTGCGTTCTGCATGCCCTGGGTCGGCTGCGCGAAATAGGCATCCATATTGCCCTTCTCCAGGAACTGCACCAGCTCCGTGAGGCCGGCGAAGTAGGCCTGATATTTTTCATCTATGTTCGCGCTCGCCTGCGCCATTGCGGGCTGAGGGGCGATTTTTTTGAAGGCCTCGTAATGTTTCGCCGCGTCTGCCAGGGTGGCGCGCGCATTCTTCAGCAGTTCCGTTTTTGCGCTGCTCTGCTGGTTGTTCGGATCCATCATCATGCGGGCAGACGAGCGGCTCAGATTGATACGCGTCTGCAACATCAGATCCCAGGTTGTGGTCAGTTCGCTTTGCTGCATCCGCAAATCGTTCGAGGCCGCGAAGCTGTCCTGGTTCTGTTTTAACGAGGAGAAAAAGAGGCCGCCAGAAATAAGCTGAAGAAGTGCGAAAATGACCAGCACCATCATAAGCATTGTGACAACGCGGATACGGTTCAACATACAACACCTTCTCATCGATTGATTAACGGTGTTATCGGCAGGGGCCACGGGAACTTTACATTTGCGAAAGGGAAAAGCGCGGGGAGTCAGAACGCGACGTCAACGATCAGCGTGTCGGTGTAGGTTCCGGCAGGCGGCGTGGCCTGGCTGGTCAGGACCTTAGCGCTGTAGTTATAGGTGCGTAAAAGCCCGTCGGTACTGACCTGGGATGAGCTGGCGCTGGCCCAGCGCTCGCTGCCACTGCCGCCCCAGCGGTTGCTGGTCGCCTCTTTATAGATGTCGTAACTCATAAAATTGCTGCCGCTAACCATACGACGAACGTTGTTCAGGGCGTTTGCTCCATTATTAATGCCTATGGTGTAGGTGCTGCCCTTGGTGCAGGTGACGGCGATCGACTGCGAAACGGTGGGAAAATTTTGCACCAGCGGCGCGCTGTTAAAATTCACGTCCGGCGTGGTCATCGTGCTGCAATCGTTGGTGACGGTCATGTTGAGGAGAATGGAGGTAGTTGCCGTGCCGGTTTGCGGGGTCAGGCATAGCCCGCCCGCGCCAACGGCGCACACGTTGTAGTTGATGCTGAACGTTAACAACACCTGGTACGGCCCGGCCGTGACGTTCTGCCCCGGCACAGTACGGAAATAAAGCGGAATGTTGTAGCGCCTTGACCCCAGCAGCCCGAGCAGGGTGTTGCCATTCCAGGTATAGGTTTTGCTGATTTGTACTTCACTGTTTCCGCCGCAGCCAGTGGCACCGCACAGGCGCGTGGGGATAACGTCCGCGATGGCCGCATTATCGGTACGTTTCATGGTGGCGCGGCTGTTGGCGGCTATCGACGCCGAGGTGTAGGTCAGCGTCACCGAGTCGTTGGTTAGCAGGTTGAGAACAGTATCGCAGGACACCACCAGCGTGCCGGTGGTTTGCACCTCCCCCGTACTGCTCAGGGCGAATGAGGTGACGCTGCCAAACGAGGCGTTCACCGTACTGACGGTGCAGGCCGCCCAGCCGCTGCCCGAGAACAGCAACAGTATGGCTATCAACAGGCGTTTCACGGCGCCTCCCGGCAGGTCAGCGGACCGTAGGTTTGCAGCTTATGCTCGGGATTTGCGCCCACGTTCAACGTTGCGATACAGCGTTTACCGTCCGGGGTGATGACCTCCAGAGGATTCACATCGTTGAGGTTTTCCAGCCAGGCGAGGCCGTCGTAGCCAACAACCGCGCTACTGCGGGACGCGCGTTTGACCTGGCTTCCCACCGGGATCGCATTGCCCTGCGCGTCATGCAGGATCACGCTGGCAACCCGCTCCTGCTCCATAGGGAAATCCACCAGATAACCGTTATGCCGACGAATCGCCACCCGACGCTCGGTCTCTTTCAGCCGGGTATCCGCAGGTAAGTTCAGGGTATCAATGCGGTAGCTTGCCGGGTAATAGGCGGAAACGCCGCTGACCAGCAGATAACCTTTGTTATTGGTTTTACCAACCGGCTGGTTCTCGTAGCTGACGGGTACGTCCGGATGTCCGTCGGTGCTGATCACCACAAACGCATCGTTGATTTTGTTCGCCGCAAACAGCTCACCGTCCATCAGGACGACTGAGCCCATCGCCTCGCCCCACCAGGTCATCATCCCCTTCTCACCGTAGCCGCCGCCCTGAAGCTCAACATTGTTATTCCGCCAGCCGAGCGTGGCCTGTTGATAGTTACTCGACCGCGACTGGTTGGCCCAGGCCATGTTCCAGCTAAAGCCGCCGTCAGACGGCATCGAGTGGTTGTAGTTAATGCGTTGAGTGCTGCCTGCGTCAGGCGTGTTTTCAAAGGTAACGGCGGCGCTGTCACGTTCGCCCAGAGGGACCTGCAACGACAGCGCAACCGTCCAGTCGTCCCGCTGCTGGTCACGGCTGGCCGCCAGGTAAATACTGCTTGAGCGCCACAGATTTCGGCTCCAGGAGAGGTTGAGCAGCTCGGTTTTCCGGCTGTCAAAACTCTCCACGCCGATCCACGCCGCACCGATATTGCCGTAATCACCGAGGTTAAAGGTTAAGGAGTACTGGTCGGTATTGCGGCTCAGGCTGGCAACGGGGTTATCATATTCATCATAAACGGTGGGCTGATCGTACAGGGCGAGGTTGCCGAAGCCGCGGTCGCGTCGGGTATGCTGGGTCGCTACGCTAAACTCGCTGGTGCTGTACTGATAGCCCCAGTTCATCTGGCCCCCTTCGTCGCCGCGCATCCGGCTTTGGGTATAAGACGTATTCACCACGCCAAAACGCCCGAGCTTCAGCACCGTGCCCGCGCCGCCGAGCGCCAGCGACTCCGCCCCTTCCGCATGCCCCTCCAGCGTCAGCCAGTCGGTCACCCCGTAGCGATACGATCCGCTGCCCGCCGCCGGGCCATAGTCAAAATTCTCTATACCGTAGTTGCGCCGCAGGCTGCCCAGCGTCACGGCGCCGTCGCTTAACCCCTGCTTCAGCAGATCGCTGCTGACATAAAACGGCAGCGTGGTGCTCACCTGACGTCCCAGCGCGTCGGTGGTGACCAGTACCGCATCCCCTGCGCCGTTGATGTACGGCAGATTAGTGAGGGTAAACGGCCCCGGCTGAAGGCGGGTGGAGCCGGAACGGTAGCCATTAATAAAGAGATCGACCGAGGTCGGGACGGCCGCCTCACCGGAAAACGCCGGCAGCGGCCAGGTCACCAGATCCGGACGCAGGGAGAAGTCGCGCCCATAGCTGATCCCGCCCATCCGCACACTGGTGCTCCAGCTCAGCGCATCGCTGATGACGTCCCCGACGGTCCAGGTGGTGGCATCCTCCTCGTTGGTGATCAGCAGGGTTGAGTCATAGCGCACGTATCCTTCCTGCTGCCCGCTGCTTCCGGCGAAATTCTGTCGGGCGTACCCTGTCGAAGAAAACGAATAGTCTTCGTTGAAATAGCGGAACTCATGCCACACCGACGCCTGGCCGCCCGTGTGCTCGGTATGGTTGGTATAAACGTCGTAGTTGAGCAGCGCGCCCCGGCCATAATGCGGCTTGCTTTGCGCGCTCTGACCGCTAAACGACGTGATCCGCGCCGCAACCCAGTCCCGGGGGACCGTCAGCATGAGCCGCTGGGCGCTGCTGTCATACTCTACGCGTACCGATGAGAGCGTTGAAAGGTTCACCTCTCCGGCAGGCACATGCTCCTGCGGCAGTCCGGCGCGAAGCAAATCCGCTCCTGAAATAAACCAGGCGCCCTCGCGCTGCGTCACCGGCACCACCAGACCCGTGTCATAGTGGTTCAGCACCAGGGCGAGCTGGAATACAGCTTCGCCGTTCATCGTCCGCGCGTCCGGCGGCGGCGGTAAACTGTCGTCGCCGGTTTCGGCAAATGCGCTGGTACTGACGCAAAGCAGGATCATCATCGCCGGTTTCAGTTGACGGGCGTCGATTGCCATTGCGTATCCCTGGCATTAATTTGCGCGCTCATCCGATTCGGCTGATAAATCCCTGCCGGAAGCGGCCAGCTTCGGGTGCTGCCTGGCAGCACATAACCCAGCAGCCCCTCGGCAACCGTGCGTTTTTGCCCGCCCTGCTCAACCGCAACCTGGCTGAGTCTGACGTGAACGTTCCCCTGATTGCGGACCTCAAGCGCGGGTTTCCCCTCCTCCTGAATGACCCGCCAGTTGAGCTGCTGAGTGTTCGCCAGCGCGTGATGCTCTCCTTCGTTGAGGGTGGGGATCCCCTGTCCATAAACAAATAAGGGAATGGAATAGCGCATTTGCAGTTTGAGGCCCATAGACGGTTCCGCTTTGGCATCCGGCTGGGGAATCTCATCCACAATGATGCGGTAGGCTTGCTCGACGCCGGACGGGATCGTCCCCTGCTTAATCAGGCGAATAAGCTGTTTACTGCCCTTAGCTATAGTCACGATCGGCGGGCTGGCGACCACATCCTGCTGGGCGGTGTAACGCTCATATCCGCCCTCCTGTTTCCAGCGCACAATGCGTATCTGCATTGTCGTGGCGCTGTTGCCCTGATTTTGGATCCACAATTCAGTTGCTCTGGCGTCTGCCGAAAGCCACGGATCGATAGGCCAAAGAAGAATGGTTGCGGCTGCTTGCGCCTTAACCGCTGTAAGGGCCGTTATCCCCAACAGACTCAACAGGCCTGACCGCCTGAAAAATGGCTTCATCAATGCTCTCCCTTTCCTACCATGACAAGGTCACGGTGAGTTGATCTGAATACGTTCCTGACGGGCTAAACCCGGTCAAAAGCGCGACGCCAAAAAGAGGCAGCGCGATGTTATTGCTGTTGGTATAGGTAATCGGTATTGCCTGGTTAACCCCAATTTCACTGTTTGCGGCCAGAGAGCTGCTGCTGTAGAGCCGGTAACCGACCACCTCTGTCCCGCCTGAACGCGTCATCCGCCGCACAGAGCTATAATTCTGACCGCCGTTAATGCTCATACTTAGCGCCACACCCGGTGTGCACGCGATGGACAACGCGCCGTCGGCAACAAAGCTGGTGCTGACCGGTGCGCTCTCCACGCCGCTGCGGGTCCCGAAATTCAGCGTACCGAAACGCCCGCCGGTGCCGGTGCTCACCGAGCATCCAGGCACAACCGTCGCGCTCACCCTGAATGACTGAGACGTCACCGCCCCGGCGTCTGGGATCAACATCAGCCCGACCAACAGGGTTAAAAAAGGGTGCACGACGCCCTCTGCGCTGTCGCGCAGACATAACAATGCCTTCATGGCTGAATCAGTAGGTGACGCTGACGTTAATCGTGTCGGTATAGGTTCCCGGTACGACCGTTACGCTATTGCCGCCGCCCGTAATGCGTGCGTAGAGGGTGTAGCTATCCACCCCACCCGCAGTAGAGGCGACCGGCAACGCGGCATTGTTCGCAACCACGTTGTTGTAACCGCTATCGCTGAACAGGCTGTAGGCAACGCCCTGCGCCGCATTGGCGGTGTTGACCAGATAGCGGCCCGGCGTACCTGGGGTGCCGACAACGGTTCCGGGTGCGGTAGCGTTAGTGTTGCCGGTGATCGCCACCGTGTAACTGGCAGTGGTACATTGAATGGTAAAGGTGTTTCCTCCGCTGGCACCGGTTAACTGGGTTGTCAGGGTGGAGAATGTTGCAGGATGAGTGCCGAAATCCAGCGTCCCGAAGTTAATGCCGTTTTGCGTTGGCGAGCCGTTGATCAAGCAGACGTTTGTCAGCGTCAACGTCGCGCCGATAGTGCCGCTACTGGTGACCGCGAGAGCCTGACCGACCGTTGCCGCCGTCAGCAGCGTGCCCGCGCAGATAAAAAGAAGTTTTCTTTTCATTTACCACCCTCCAGAAGAAATATAGGTTCGCTTGCCATATTTTATTCATACTGTTCAGTATGTTAGCCCCGCTTAAACATTCCCCGGCGCGGTTACTGAGAATTTAGTTTATGGTTAGCACTTCAACCACTTTCATCAAAAAGAGGGCAACCCCGCTCGAATTAACAGGTTATTAACAAACATTACAAAGGGTTAGCAAAAAAAAATGGGCATTATTCTTGCTTAACTTGAGGATATATCGCCTGTAGTGTGATCTGAGTCACAATATATCGTCATGATAAAAACAACGAATTTCATAAAAATTAAAAACAAGTTGTAACTCACGCAGCTTTACTTCAATTTATGCCCCGAATATTTTCCTGCGCTTAAATAAAAATTTTGTATGCATTGACGCAGGAAACTCTTTTAGCGCATAGAGGATCTTTTTGTGGCAAGTGCAAACAAACTCACGCTCTTCATCGTGATTTTCATGCTGGCGGGCATTCTTTCCGGTGCGGCGATCCATGAGTATGCTTCGTCCGACGCGATACAGGCCTGGTCGGAGAACATCACCCTGCTGACCGATATTTTCCTGCGGCTGATCAAGATGGTGATAGCCCCGCTGGTGTTCAGCACCCTGACGGTGGGCATTATGAGGCTGGGTGAAACGTCGACGATTGGGCGCGTCGGGGGTAAAGCGATGGTGTGGTTTATCAGCTCATCCGTACTTTCCATTCTGGTGGGGCTGTTTATTGTTACCCTTGAACAACCCGGCAGCGGTCTGAACCTGAGCATTCCGACAGAGACGGTTGATACCGGCCTGGCCGTGAGCGGGATGTCGCTGAAAGCCTTTCTGTCACACACCATTCCAACCAGCATTGCCGGCGCGATGGCCAACAATGAGATCCTGCAAATTGTGGTCTTCTCGATGTTCTTCGGCATTGGCGGCGCGTCACTGGGCCAAAAATTCAACGCCCCGCTGGTCGCGGCGTTGGATGTGGTATCCCACATTATGCTGAAGGTGACGGGCTACGTGATGTACGTTGCGCCGCTGGCCATTTTCGCGGCGATTTCGTCCGTCATTGCCACCCAGGGGCTGGGCATTTTGCTGAACTATGCCTCGTTTATTGGCGGTTATTATGTGGCGATCCTCCTGACCTGTCTGGTATTGCTGGCCGTGGGTTACATGGCACTGAAGAAAGAGATTTTCCGTCTGGTGGCGATGCTGAAAGATCCGGTGCTGGTGGCGTTTACCACCAGCAGCTCTGAAGCGGCATACCCAAAAACGCTGGAGCAGTTAGCGCGCTTTGGCTGTTCACGTAATATCGCCTCTTTCGTCCTGCCGATCGGCTACTCGTTTAACCTGGTCGGCTCCATGGTGTACTGCTCGTTCGCCTCAATGTTTATTGCCCAGGCGTACAACATTCACCTGAGTTTTACCGAGGTGACGGTGCTGATGTTAACGCTGATGCTGGCCTCGAAGGGCATTGCGGGCGTACCGCGCTCGTCGCTGGTGGTGCTGGCGGCAACCATTCCAGGCTTTAACATTCCGGTAGCCGGGATCCTGCTGCTGATGGGGATTGACCATTTCCTGGATATGGGCCGATCGGCCATTAACGTGCTGGGGAACGGGATTGCGACGGCGATGCTGTCGCAGAATGAAGGGGCGCGGGAAGTTGAGGCTGAGCTGGTGGAGCAGGAGGCGTAAAGATACATAAGAGCCGGGTGGCGCTGACGCGTACCCGGCCTACGTGTTGGAGCCATTTGTAGGCCGGGTAAGGCGAAGCCGCCACCCGGCATTATTTTATGCCACGTGATTCGCCGCAATATCCAGCAGCGCCATCTCTTCGCTGTTCAGCAGCTTCTCAATATTCACCAGAATCAGCATACGCTCGCCGAGCGCACCCAGCCCTGTCAGGTATTCCGTCGACAGCGTGACCGCAAACTCCGGCGCAGGACGGATTTGATCGGCGGTCAGCGACAGCACATCTGACACGCCGTCCACCACAATCCCCACCACGCGCTGCCCCAGATTCAGAACAATCACCACCGTGTTATCGTTGTACTCCACATCGCCCTGGCTGAACTTCACGCGCAGATCCACGATAGGCACAATCACACCGCGCAGGTTGGTCACACCCTTGATAAACGCTGGCGTATTCGCGATGCGCGTTACCTGATCGTACCCGCGAATTTCCTGCACTTTCAGGATGTCGATACCGTACTCTTCATCACCTAAAGTGAAAACCAGGAATTCCTGCCCAGATGGCTCGCCCGCCAGTTTCGTTACGTTACTCATACCGGTCATGTTATTACCTTTTACTTAATCAGGCGGCTGTGTTCGCCACACGTTGTTCACGATTTAATCCCTGAAGTGCCGATACATCGACGATCAGCGCGACGCTACCATCACCCAGGATGGTGGCAGCAGAGATCCCCGGCACTTTGCGGTAGTTACTTTCCAGGTTCTTAACCACCACCTGATGCTGACCAATCAGCTGATCGACCAGCAGCGCGTAGCGGCGTCCGGCGCTTTGCAGGATCACAACGATACCCTGCGTGGCCTCGGTTTTTGCCCCGTCCACTTCGAACACTTTCCACAGCTCCACCAGCGGCAGGTACTCGCCGCGCACTTCGAGCACGCGCTCACCGCCCGCCAGCGGATGCAGATCTTCTTCGCGCGGCTGGAGGGATTCCATCACCGCGTTCAGCGGCAGAATAAAGACTTCGTCCGCCACTTTAACGGACATGCCGTCAAGAATGGCCAGCGTCAGCGGCAGCAGGATACGGATCGTGGTGCCCGCGCCCTGCTTAGACTGGATCTCAACGTGACCGCCCATCTCCTGAATGTTACGTTTCACCACGTCCATGCCCACGCCGCGGCCGGAAACGTCGGTGACCTGCTCTGCGGTTGAGAAGCCTGGGGCAAAAATCAGCATGCCCACTTCTTCATCAGTCATGTTTTCGTTGACCGCCATGCCCTGCGAAATCGCCTTCGCCAGAATACGCTCGCGGTTCAGGCCCGCGCCGTCATCGGTCACTTCGATGCAGATGTTGCCGCCCTGATGTTCTGCTGACAGGATCAGGTTGCCCACTGGCGATTTTCCGGCTGCCACGCGGTTTTCCGGCAGCTCAATGCCGTGGTCGAGGCTGTTACGCACCAGGTGCGTTAACGGGTCGATAATGCGTTCAATCAGGCTCTTATCCAGCTCGGTGGAGCTGCCCATCAACGTGAGTTCGATCTGTTTGTTGAGCTTGCTGGCCAGGTCGCGCACCAGGCGCGGGAAGCGGCTGAAGACATATTCCATCGGCATCATGCGGATGGACATCACCGATTCCTGCAAATCGCGGGCGTTACGTTGTAACTGGCCCATGCTGGTGATGAGATCGCCGTGGGTCACCGGGTCCAGCTCGTTGGAGCGCTGGGCCAGCATCGACTGGGTGATCACCAGTTCACCCACCAGGTTGATCAGCTGATCCACTTTCTCCACCGCCACGCGAATGCTCGTTGACTCGCTGGAGCGCGCCGCCGGTTTTTCACCGCGGGCCGGGGCGGCCGTCTCTTTGGGCACGGCTTTCAGTGCAGGGGCAGCGGCAACTACCGCAGGGGCAATTTCTGCCGGCGCGGGCACTTCAACGGCCGCCGCCTCGGTTTCAAACGCAATTTGATCCGCTTCAATCACGAAGCACAGCACCGCCACAATGTCATCCTGGCCGATCCCGTCATCGAGCGTCGCGGCCAGGCTGTCTTTACCCTTCACCACGTTGCTGAGCGTCGCCAGGTTACCCAGCTCCTCTTCCAGCAGGTTGACCTCGTTCTCTTTCAGCCGTGACAGCACTACGCGCAATTTTCCTGCGGGCGCATCAGGCGCACTGTCTGGTTTGGCCGCGGCGTCAACAACGCTCAGTTTTGCCGCAGGGACAACGGGCGCAGACGCCTCACCTTTGGCTTCCAGCGCTAACTGACGCAGCGCGTTGCAGATGTATTCAAAGCTGGCGGCATCAGGCTCTGCCGAACTTTTATAGGCGTCGAGCTGTTCCTGCATAATATCTTTCGTTTCCAAAAACAGGTTGATAATGTCGGTATTGAGCTGCATCTCACCGCGTCGTGCTTCATCCAGCAGGTTTTCCATTAAATGGGTCGTTTCCTGCAAAATGGTAAATCCAAACGTTCCGGCTCCGCCTTTAATGGAATGCGCCGCACGGAAGATGGCGTTGAGCTGTTCTGAGTCCGGTGCCTCGGGCACCAGATCCAGCAAATGTTGCTCCATATCGGCCAACAATTCGTCGGCTTCATCAAAAAATGTCTGGTAAAAATCGGTAATATCCATGCTCACGCTATCACCTCGGATTGGCTGGTGGCGATGTTGGAACGGCAGCCGAAGGGACGGCCCCAGGCTGTTTTAAATCGTCCAGTGACTCATTCTGACTTTCGGCGTTTTCATGCAGGATGGCCTGCTCCGCCTGCTGGTTCAGCACTAAAAGACTGATACGACGGTTGATGGCGTCATCCGGTCCGCGGTCGGTCAGGCGCATGGTTGCAGCCATGCCGACCACGCGCAGGACCTTGCCATCATCAAGCCCACCCGCCACCAGCTCGCGACGCGAGGCGTTGGCGCGATCGGCAGAAAGCTCCCAGTTGCTGTATCCCTTCTCTCCCGTGGCGTACGGGAAATCATCCGTGTGACCGGAGAGGCTAACGCGGTTCGGAATGCCGTTCAGCACCGGTGCAATCGCACGCAGAATATCGCGCATGTAGGGCTCCACGTCGGCACTGCCGGTTTTGAACATCGGTCGGTTCTGGCTGTCGATGATCTGAATACGCAGCCCTTCCTGCACCAGGTCAATTTTCAGATGCGGACGCAGCGCGCGCAGTTTAGGGTCCGCCTCAATCAGCTGATCCAGGTCACCGCGCAGTTTTTTCAGGCGCGCCTGCTCCATCCGTTTTTTCAGCTCGTCGATGTTAGGCTGTTTTTTCACTTCGCCCTGCTGCTGGGTGTAATCGTCACCGCCGCCGGGGATCGGGCTGTCGCTGTTCGATATGCGCGGCCCGCCGGTGACCGCCGTCGCCAGCGGCGTTCTGAAATATTCCGCAATCTGAATAAGCTCTTTCGGGCTGGAGATGGAGATCAGCCACATCACCAGAAAGAAGGCCATCATGGCGGTCATAAAGTCGGCGTACGCGATCTTCCATGAGCCGTGAGAACCGTGCCCGTGCCCCTTATGCTTGCGTTTTTTTACGATGACGATCGGATGGGACTGGTTTTTCATGCGTCCTCAGTTGTCGTCTGTTGGTTGGGGTTTTTCACCGCACGCACGTGTTCTTCAAGCTCGATAAACGACGGACGCTCGCTGGAGTAGAGCGTCTTACGACCAAATTCGACGGCGATCGGTGGTGCGTAACCGTTGAGGTTGGAGAGCAGCGTAATTTTCACGCACTGCATCATTTTGGTGGTTTCAGCGCTCTTCTGGCGCAGCACGCTCGCCAGCGGGGAGATAAAGCCGTATGCCAGTAAAATACCGAGGAACGTCCCCACCATCGCGTGGGCAATCAGGGCGCCCAGTTCAGCCGCCGGGCGATCCGCCGAGGCCAGGGCATGAACGACGCCCATGACCGCCGCCACGATACCGAACGCTGGAAGCGAGTCGCCCACCAGCGCCAGGCTGTTGGCCGGCACTTCGGATTCGCTCTCGTGGGTTTCGATCTCTTCGTCCATCAGGGCTTCAATTTCGAAGGTGTTCATGTTGCCGCTGATGATCAGTCGCAGGTAATCGACGATAAAATCGAGCATCATCGCGTCAGCCAGAATACGCGGGTAGCTGGCGAAAATTTCGCTCTCTTTCGGGTTTTCAATGTCCCGCTCCAGCGAGAACATTCCTTGCTGACGTGACTTCGCCATCAGGCGATAGAGCAGCGCCAGAAGATCCATATACATGCTTTTGGTGTATTTCGAGCGACGAAACAGCAGCGGAATCGCCTTCAGCGTGCCCTTGATCGATTTACCGTTGTTACCAACGATAAAAGCCCCTACCCCTGCACCGCCGATGATGACAAGTTCAGCCGGTTGATAGAGTGCTCCAAGGTGCCCGCCGGTCATCATGTAACCGCCGAAAACTGTACCGAGAACTACCAGGTAACCTAATAAGATAAGCACGACATCATCCTTCCGCTAGTGACTATGGCAGGACGTTCATTTCGAGCGCGTGACCTGAACGCAGGGTAAAAAAAAGCAGCGGTAATCGCTTACCGCTGCTGGAATCTTGCCCACAGGTTCGGGTTAAACAGCGTGTTCGATCTGTTCATCCAGCAGTTGTGGAATAATATCGGCAGCATCCCGGGAAAGTTTACGTCTTTTTACGGCTCGGGATGGAGGCTGGCATAAACTACAGGCGAAGCTGCCCGCAGGCTGGTGCGCGTGGGTAATAAAATTGCCGTCACAGCAGTTGCAGCGCGACAATTCAAGCATTCCGCTTTCAACAAAACGCACCAGCGTCCATGCGCGGGTCAGCGCCAGCAGGGGTCCCTGTTCCTGCTGCGGGCATTGCTCAAGGTAAAGTTTGTAGGCTTTAATCACGGCATCCACGCCGCTGCATAAGCCCGTTTTAAGCAGGTACTGCCAGGCGTTACAGAACATGGAAGCATGGATGTTCTGCTCCCAGGTCATGAACCAGTCAGTCGAAAACGGCAGCATGCCTTTTGGCGGTGGGCTACCACGCAATTCTTTGTACAGCTTGATCAAACGACCACGGCTCAGTTGCGTCTCGCTTTCCAGCATTTGTAAACGCGCACCCAGCGTGATGAGTTCCATTGCCAGCTGGATATCACGGGCTTCCTGAACAATGCTTTTTTCGCTCATTGTTAAGCCCTTTTCTTCCGGGCTACGTCGTCAGGCTGGCTGATTTCGTTGAGCAGGCGGGTGGAGAGAAGAATACCGGTGTGGATCTGTTGCAGATCGTCCACGCGGGATTCCTGAGTCAGACGCGTAATGGTCTGCGGGTTATCGAAACGGAACTGGCAGACAAGCTGATTGGTTTCAGCCAGCTTGACCATCTGCGGAAGTGTTAATCCCCCCAGCATGGTTGCCATCTCTTCGTTAACACCCAGACGAAACATCGCTGACGGTTTGTCCTGACTAATCAAACGCTGCGCGAGCAATAAATACGACAAATTGATGTCGTAAATATGTTTTAGCAACTCGGATGTATGCATTTTTCCCATCCCGAATAACCAACTATTATTTTTATGCGGAAAGACCGCCCCCCGTGATGTCGCCGGGAAATCACCCGGTATAAAAAGAAAAGGCCAAATGCATAGTTGAATTTAGGTTTGTACGTCGTAAAGCGCGTGACCGGTTAACATGGCCAAAATGTCGGTTACACATTTTATCTTTTCTTACAAATAACTAAGATTTTTCCTAATTCGACGCAAACTCTACTCGTCAGTTTTGACACATACAATGCAGCCCCCCCTGGAATTTAAAAAAAATGTGATCTGCGTCACATAATTTACGCGAATGTAACCCATAAATCCATCAGCGTGACTTGTAATTTGGGTGTTTTTTATCCAAACCAAGCTTGTTTATATTCTTCAGGAACGAATACTCATGCATCCGGACGGGGGAATTGGGTCTGGGAAATGTAAAGACAGGGCAAATCCGCATTGATCTGCTATGGGGAAAACTTCACGTTGAAACTACCATTAATTAATAAAGTAAAAACAGGGGTTTAACGCTGGCAACACAAAAATCAGTTTCGTTGCGTAACGATCTACGCCGGGTTGATGATGAGTTAAGGCGTGTTAACCACCCGGAAGGGAAAATGTGTAATTTACGTTAAGCTGTTAATTTTTTTCATTTAGGCCATCTTTTCAGTTATTCTTCTTATAAGAATAATTAATGAATAATTATGATAAGCTTCACACTAATGACGCATTCACCTCTTGCAGTAATGACAGTTTCGCGGTAAAGCTGGGGAAACTTGTCATTCTGACATCAAAGGAGTGCGTGATGAGTTACTCCCATCTGCTTGTTTCAGTTGCTGTTTCTCCCGAAAGCCACCAGCTTGTCGCCCGAGCCGTATCCATCGCCCGCCCCGCCAATGCCTGCATCAGCCTGATCACGCTGGCCGCAGAACCCGAAATGTATAATCAGCTGGCTGCGCCGATGCTGGAAGATATACGTGAGGTATTGCAGGAGGAAACGCACCAATTCCTGCAAGAGTTGGTGGAGAGGGCAGACTATCCGATTCATCAGACCGTTATCGCGACCGGTGAATTAAGCGCGCATATACTCGACATCTGTCAGAAAGAGAATATTGACCTGGTTATTTGCGGAAATCATAACCAGAGTTTTTTTTCTCGTGCGGCATGCTCGGCAAAATCTATCGTTTCGTCAAGCCAGGTTGATGTCCTGCTGGTGCCTCTTGGGGGCAATTAATGCCCCCGGAGAAAATCAGGCGAGTTTAGGGAAGGTCGCGATCTTTTTTTGCAGATCACCTTCCTGACTTTGCGGCTGGATCGCGCGCAAATCGTCAATAAAACGCGCCTGCCAGCGGTTAATATCATTCTTCATGATGGTCTCCATCATTTCCGAATGGCGTGAAATACGTTCCGCAAGCGGCATAGTTAACGCACGGTTCAGGGCATTTGCCACGTCATCGCGATCGTAAGGGTTTACAATCAGCGCTGAGGTTAACTCGTTTGCCGCACCGGCAAATTGAGACAGCACCAGCACACCCGGGTCAGCAGGATCTTGTGCTGCAACATACTCTTTTGCCACCAGATTCATCCCGTCGCGCAGGGGCGTGACCAGCCCGACGTCCGCATAGCGGAACACTTTCATCAGAATTTTGCGCTCAAAGTGCTGATTCAAATAGAAAAGTGGTGTCCAGCCAAGCTGCCCGTAGCGCCCGTTGATGCGCCCTGCTTCGGTCTCAAGCTGGTGACGGATATCCTGATAGGCCTGAACCTCACCGCGTGAGGTCGGCGCTATCTGGGTATAACGAATCTTGCCGTGATGCTGCGGAAATTTTTCCAGCAGGGTTTCATACGCGAGGAATCGCTCCGGCAACCCTTTGGAATAATCAAGTCGTTCAACCGAAAAGATATTCTTAACGTGCTTGAGTTCATCCTTAAGCTGGGCAAGCTTCGGAGGCAATGGACCGGAGGCCTGCTCGGCAATTTCGTCTGGCTCAATACCAATCGGGTAGACCTCGGTATGGAAATTACGTCCCCACGCGGTGTGAGATTTGCCGCCGTGAGTGACCAGTCGGGTTTTACCGGACACGCTGTCGAGGAAGGCCAGCCTGTCGTTTTCCGTCTGGAAACCGAGCAGGTCGTAATCGGACAGCGCCTCAAGGATCTCTTCATGCTGCGGCAGTGCCGTGAAAATCTCCGGCGTCGGGAAAGGAATGTGCAGGAAAAAACCGATTCGGTTATTCACACCACGTTTTCGCAGCTCTCTGGCGAAAGGCAGCAGATGGTAATCGTGGATCCATAAAATATCGTCTTCTTCGATCAGCGGCAGCAGTTTATCTGCCAGCAGCGCATTAACGCGCATATAGCCTTCATAGGATTCACGCTGGAATTTCACCAGGTCCAGACGATAGTGAAACGCTGGCCACAGCACGGCGTTTGAGAACTCGGAATAATATTCATCATAGTCCTTCTCACTGAGTGCGAAGGAAGCCCACGTGATATTGCCCCGTGACACCTTTTTAAGCGGTTTCTCATCATTACTGATTTCCCCGCTCCAGCCAAACCAGAGACCACCCGCGGCTTTGAGGGCACCTAATACCCCGACCGCCAGGCCACCGGCACTGGCTTTTTTATCATCCGGCGGTGCGATGCGATTAGAGACGACGACTAAGCGACCCATAATGATTTCTCCCGTTGTTTTGCGCTATTTGTTGTTGTTGCTGGTTAGCGACATCAGATATCCACTGCCAGACGCTGGCGACGTTTTCCAGCCGCCATCCGGCAACGGTTTCACCCGGCCCTACCTTGACAGACATGCCACTGGCCTGGTTTACCACGCTGAACCCGGCCTCATCGGTCAGGTCATCCCCAAAAAATACTGGCGTACGCCCTTTAAACGGCGCTTCCGCCATAAACGCTGCAATGGCAGCGCCTTTATTAATTCCTGCTGGTTTAATCTCGACCACACATTTACCCGGCTGTAACGCCAGCTCCGGATGGGCTTCCGCCACGCTTCTTGCTACCGAAAAGATCGCCGCCTCATGGTGAGGCGCCTGACGGTAGTGCAGCGCAAAGGCCATGCCTTTGGCTTCCAGTTCCGTACCTGGAAGCAGTTCCAGAGCAGAAGAGAGTTGCGCATGCAGCGCCTGAACCAGCGTATCGGGGAGTGAAACTATATGCAGTTGATCATGGATATCGCGGCGCTCCGCTCCGTGCACACCGGCCAGCGGAAAGTGATAAGGACTGGCGAGCACATCCAGCTCGGCCATTGAGCGCCCTGAAATCAATGCCAGTGCCCCCTCGTTCTGTCGGGAGAGCTGCTGCAAATTCTCTAACACCAGATCCGGTACAACGACGTCGTCAGGATGCGGTTCAATTCCGGCGAGCGTCCCGTCGAGGTCAAAAAAGAAAGCAAATTTTCCGGGCAGTACAGGCGGTGCGGTTAACAAGTCAGCCACCCTAATCCTCCTTACAGTGAACAAAACAGCCATGTAAGTATAGACAGTGTGACGGCGCTCGCCATTTAGCAACCGGCCCGTCAGCATAACTGGCGGGCCGGTCAGGGGGTCAACTATGGTTAATAGTTGAGCAGATGAGTGGCTAAAAATAAATCAGACGGTACGCTTAGCTTTTTGCTTGTAACGGTCGAAGATCACTGCTGCCAGCAGGATCAGGCCGCGTACGACGTACTGAGAGAACGGAGAAATATTAAGCAGGTTCATGGCGTTCTCCACGGTCCCCAGAATCAGGATCCCCGCCACCACATATGAGATTTTTCCGATGCCGCCCTTGAGGGATACACCCCCCAATACGCAGGCTGAAATGACAATCAGCTCATAACCGATAGAGGTCATTGGCTGGCCGCTGGTCATACGCGACGCCAGAATAATCCCCGCCGCTGCCGACACAAGCCCGGAAAGCACGAAGATAATGATCTTGGTCCGTACGACCGGGACACCCGCCAGACGCGCCGCTTCCTCGTTCCCGCCAATCGCCAGGGTATTACGACCAAAGGTGGTGCGGTTAAGCAGGAAACCAAACAGGATCAGACAGGCTACCGTCAGCCAGATAGGCGCAGGCAAGCCCAGCCAGTTGGCATAGCCCAGCGTAAAGAAGCGCTCGTCTTCAATCCCCACCGCCTTACCGTCGGAGATGATATAGGCCAGACCGCGCACGATTTGCATGGTCGCAAGCGTCGTGATCAGGGCGTTAATCTTCAGGCGCGCAATCACAAAGCCGTTCACCAGACCGCTCAGCACGCCGAGCATCAGCCCCGCCAGCACGCCGATCCACAGGCTTTCGGTCATATTGATCACCACGGCAGTGGTGACCCCGGCACAGGCAATCACCGAGGCGACCGACAGGTCAAAATCGCCGGAGGCCAGGCAGAATAGCATTCCGCAGGCCACCATGCCGGACATGGAGATGGCCAGCCCCAGCCCCTTCATGTTGATGAAGGTCGCGAAGTTTGGCACAAAAATCGCGCACGCAACGAACAGGGCGGCAAAAACCACCAACATGCCGTACTGGTCCCAGATGCGGCCAAAACTGAAAGCCGACTTCGGCGCTCCGGATGTAGTAACAGAGGACATCATTGACTCCTTACTCAGGCGACAGCCTGGCTAACTTTAGGCATGGCGAGACTCAACGCCTGTTGTTCATTCGCCTGTTCATGCAGCAATTCACCGGCAATTTCGCCTTCACGCATCACTACAATGCGGTCGGCGACGCCCAGCACCTCGGGCAGATCGCTGGAGGCGAACAGCACCGCCACGCCGCGTTTTGCCAGCTCATAGATGACGTTATAGATTTCGTGTTTCGCCCCCACGTCGATACCGCGCGTTGGTTCATCCAGCAAAATGACCTTCATGTCTTCCGACAGCCAGCGCCCCAGAATGGCTTTTTGCTGGTTGCCGCCGGACAGGTTCATGATCAGCTGTTCAGCCCCGGGAGTTTTGATGTTCAGCGAACGGATATGGTGATCAGCGTTGCGCGCCTCCCAGCCGTCGTTAATCAGACATCCCGCGCGGATGAACTTGCGCCGGGCAGAGATGTTGATGTTGTCGCGCACCGAGTGCACTGGAATAATGCCTTCGGCCTTTCGATCCTCCGGACAGAGCATGATGCCCGCGTTAATCGCCTGCGCAGGCTTCTGTATATCGACCTTTTTCCCGTCGACGAAGACCTGGCCCTGGGTAATTCGCGTACCGCCAAACAGCCCTTTCATCAGCTCGCTGCGCCCTGCCCCCACAAGGCCAAACAGCCCGACGATTTCGCCGCTGCGCACCGAGAGTGAAATAGGTGTGCGCACGCCTGGGGCTTTAACGCTATCCAGACGCAGACGCTCAGGGCCGTACTCGCGCGGCTTCCAGTGGTAAATATCCCCCAGATCGCGCCCGACCATCGCCTGCACCAGCTGGTCATGATTGACCTGCTGCATATCGGTGAAGGTGCGCACGTAGCGGCCATCCTTAAACACGGTGATGGCATCGCTTAAGGCAAAAATCTCTTCCATACGGTGGGAGACGTACAGAATGATGCGGCCCTCTTTGCGCAGCTCGCGGATCACGCGAAAGAGGTTTTCAATTTCACGCGCCGAGAGCGAGCTGGTTGGCTCGTCAAAAGCGATGATCTTGGCGTTACGCGCCAGCGCTTTGGCAATTTCCACCATCTGCCACTGGCCGATGGAGAGATACTTGAGGGGCGTTTGTGGATCGACATCCAGCCCAAGGTGCCTGAGTTGCAAGCCCGCTTCATAGTTGAGCAGCGAGCGGTTGACCACGCCGCTTTTATGCGGAAGCTGGCCCAGGTAGATGTTCTCCGCCACGGTCATTTCAGGAATGAGATGAAGCTCCTGATAGATGATGGCGACGCCCGCGTTTAACGCTGCCGTGGTATCGGCAAAGGCCACCTCTTCGCCGCGAATGGCCAGCGTGCCGGTGGTGGGCGTGTAGTTGCCGCTGAGAATTTTTAGCAGCGTGGATTTTCCCGCGCCGTTCTCCCCCATCAGGGCATGAACCTGACCGGCATAGCAGTCGAAGCTGATATCGGTCAGCGCGTTTACGCCGGGGAATGTTTTACCGATGCCGCGGAAAGAGAGATACGGATCAGACTGTTGCATAACGACTCCGTGATTCCTGTAGTGTGTACGTCAGGCCCCTCACGGCGTGTGAGGGGCGCAATCACAGCGTATTACTTACCGCCCAGTCCTTTTTTCGCCAGCTCCTCTTTGAAATTATCGCGGGTGATCAGCACCACATCGGTTACTTCGGTGAATTTCGGCGGCTCAACCCCCTTGGTCACCCAGTTGTAAAGCATTTCGCTGGATTTATAGCCGTGGACATCCGGGCTTGGCAGCAGAGAGCCGTAGAAACCGGTCGCCTGCGCTTTAGACAGTTCGCTCACGGCGTCCACGCCGTTGATGCCGATCCCGATAATGTCCGGTGCTTTAAAGCCCTGGCCTTCCGTTGCACGCACGCCGCCCAGCACGGTGTTATCGTTCATCCCCACCACCAGCCAGTGTTTCACCTCCGGATGCTGGACGAGCATGGAGTTCGCCGCATCAAAGGCGCCCGGGATATCGTTGGATTTGGTCGGGACTTTGTAGATTTGTTTTTCCGGGAAGCCAGCCGCTTTTAGGGCGTCCATGGAGCCCGTGGTACGACGACGGGCGGTATCCAGCTCGTCAGCGGTAATCGCCATCACGGCGGTCTCTTTTACATCCCAGCCGCGTTTTTGCATCTCTTTATAGAGCTCCTGGCCCTGACGCTCGCCGATTTTGGTGGCCGCCATCATCACCAGCGGAACGGTATCCATCGGTTTGCCTTTGGCATTCACGAACTGATCGTCCACCGCAATCACTTTCATGTTATAACCGCGCGCTTTCGCGGCAATCGCTGAACCCAGCTTTGGATCCGGCGTACAGATAACGAAACCTTTCGCGCCGCTCGCCGCCAGGCTATCAATGGCGTTAAGCGTTTTCTCGCCGTCAGGTACGGCGATTTTAATTACCTCAAATCCCAAATCTTTTCCGGCTTTATCAGCAAATTTCCATTCGGTCTGGAACCACGGTTCTTCCGGCTGCTTAACCAGAAAGCCGAGCTTTAAATTTTCAGCGATAGCGGATTGTGACATAACGGCAGCCAGGCCGATGGCCGCCAGCGCTTTAGTAAATTTGTGCATGGTAAACTCCAGCTTTAGCATTCTTATCTGTAGGGAATAATGGCGAACAACTTATTTAATCGGACTTAAAACAAGGCATTAGCGCTTACCTCGTTATAAGCGTTATTGCTGGAGATAGTTTTAGCGGGAAATTAATCATCCATAAGAGAGCGACATCACACCGCAGAATTACAGTAATTGCGTACATAAATTCAGCGGAAAATGACATAAAAAAGGACGTAATTGTCCTACAAATGGAAAGGAGTTAAGCAGGATTATCCATAAGGTCAGCTAAGAAATCCCTGTAACCCGGACGCCTTAGCGTCCGGCAGAAAATTACCAGCGGTAATAGATGTGTTCAGCATGATCGCGCACGGGGGCATCGTCGCCCAACAGACGCGCAGAGAGCGTCAGCGCAAAGTCAAAAGCGTGCCCCAGCCCCTTGCCGCTGATGAGGTTGTTATCCTCCACCACCGGCGCATCCACATATACTCCATCATCAACGGTCTGCCAAAGATCGCCGGAACAGACGTAGCGCCGCCCCTTCAGTAGCCCGTTTGCGCCCAGCACCCGCGCAGCCGCAGAGCAGATCGGGCAGATGAGTTTGCCGTGCTCGTCATGCGCGGAAACAAAGCGGATCACCTCCTGGTTAGCCGCAAGATTGATACTCCCCTGCGGCCCACCGGGTAACACGACCGCGTCATACAGCGTATTAATACGTTCCGTTAATGTACTGTCAGCCACCATGGGGATATTGTGGTAACTCACTACCGCACGGGACTCCGCGCAGGCCAGCGTTTCCACCTCAATCTGCAAGCGACGCAGGATATCAACTGTGATAATCGCTTCTGCTTCTTCAAAACCAGGTGCCAGCAGCACCGCAACTTTTGTCATCATAAACCTCTACGGGTGAAAAGATATAAAACATCGTTTCATTTTCCAGATTTGTTAGATAACAATCTTACGACGCGATCACAGAACCGTATATTATGTGAAAATTGATTTAGCTCAAATTTGCTACAGCAGGATATATTTGCAGTTATTATTTCTGATTTAACACTTTCACAGAATTTCCCGCCACAGAAGGTTTCCTGAAACGATAAAAATGGGAAGCACTGATTTTAATATCATTAAAATCATATAGATAAAAAATATTATATCTCGTCACCTGTTTTCTGTTCTGCGCTATATTTAAATTTGTAATGTATGGTAAACACAGCCCAACTAAGAGTTTTCTTAATTCCAAGAGAAGCGTATGCTTATTTAAATCGAACACAGGACGTGAATTTTCGAGTTTGTTTACCTTGCAGAAATCTTTTTCTGTTATTCAATCGTCAGTACCTGCCGGGTCAGGTTTCGTAGCGGACATCAAGTCCCACAGTCAATAAGGATATGAGTATGACTACCCAAACGATGATGCAAAAACTGAATGCCCAGATGAACCTGGAGTTTTATGCTTCAAATCTGCATCTGCATTTGAGCGCCTGGTGTTCCAGAAAAAGCCTCAACGGCACTGCCACCTTCTTTCGTACTCAGGCGCAAAGTAACGTCACGCACATGATGCGTGTCTTTAACTTTTTGAAAGCCATCGGCGCCAATCCCACAGTCAAAGAGCTTGAAACGATTGAAGATAATTACTCCTCTCTGGAGGAACTGTTCCAGAAAACGCTTGAAGAGTATGAGCAACGCTGTACAAAGCTGAACAAGCTGGCCGATGAAGCCAAAGCGCAACAGGACATCATTACCCTCAAGTTTTTACGTGATATGGACAGAGAGCAGCAGCAGGATGGCATGCTGCTGAAAACGCTCGCAGACGAAATCCGCAACGCGAAACGCGCGGGGATCTGTCTGGAGCAGACGGACCGCCATCTTCTCGACATAGCTACCGTGCAACACCACTAAGTTCTTTCACCCGCTCCCGTCAGGGCTGAGAGTTCCCCACAAAATAATGCCTGCACAGACGGCCCCCTCTCCCTTGAGGGAGAGGGCTGGGGTGAGGGGGAACATACGGCTCTGGTGGTCATTCCGTTCACTTTATGTTCCTTGCTACTCTGTCACGGCATAACCGGTGAACGTGCCAGGGTGGCTCAGTCGCCACCACCCTGGCGACCCGGGCTTCCGGCGGAAAATCGCCGCTTCGCGGTACCTTCGGCTTATTCCTTCCGGCTTATCGGGGACGGGCGGAGGTAACATCCCTGTAAAGCCCGCCCTCTCGGCGCATCCCTGCGCCTCGCCCCGGCCTACAGGAAACGCCTCAGCGATTTACAGCCGGACCGAGGCATCGCTGAAAGCCTTCAGTTATTCTGAAGGCAACGTTATCGCTTTTGCTTTCAAATTACTGGGGATCCCTCAGCCCGTCAGGGAGTGGGTGCCAACTCCCTGCTTTTGCTGACATTTAACAAATCAGATCTTGCTCCCAATGAATAACCACACATCGTGTAATGATTTGTTTAATTACATTCATTAACGAGGGAGCATCATGATCACCATTGAGTTTATTGTCATTATCCTCTGCCTGCTGGTAGGTACCCGCTTCGGCGGGATGGGCCTGGGGCTGATAAGCGGCATCGGCCTGTTTATTTTGAGTTTTGTCTTTGGTCTGCAACCCGGTAAACCGCCGGTTGACGTGATGCTCACGATCCTCGCCGTCATCGGCTGCGCGGCAACACTACAGACCGCCGGTGGCCTGAACGTGATGATGCAATTCGCAGAGCGCCTGCTGCGAAAACATCCCCAGCACATCACCCTTCTCGCGCCGTTTACCACCTGGATGTTGACCTTTCTCTGCGGGACCGGCCACGTCGTCTACACTATGTTTCCCATTATCGCGGATATCGCCCTGAAAAAAGGCATTCGCCCGGAACGGCCGATGGCGGTGGCCTCGGTGGCCTCACAGATGGCGATCACCGCCTCCCCCGTTTCCGTGGCCGTCGTTTCGCTGGTCTCAATTCTGGGTGCGCAGAACGGTATCGGCCACGCGTGGGGGATCCTCGAAATCCTCGCCGTTTCCGTACCGGCCTCACTGTCTGGCGTCGCCATTGCGGCACTGTGGAGCCTGCGCCGGGGGAAAAACCTCGCAGACGATCCTGAATTTCAGGAAAAGCTGAAAGATCCGAAACAGCGGGAGTTTATCTATGGGGGAACGGAGACGTTGATGGATCAGCGTTTCCCTAAACAGGCCTACTGGTCAACGTGGATCTTCTTCGCCGGGATTGCCGTTGTGGTCCTGCTGGGTGCGGTGCCCGAGTTGCGTCCGGCGTTTGAGATCAAAGGCAAAATGACGGCCCTGTCGATGAACCTTGTCATTCAAATGATGATGCTTATTGCCGGGGCCATCATGCTGATGACCTGTAAGGTTAATGCGTCGGCCATTTCAAACGGAGCGGTATTTAAGGCGGGGATGGTCGCGATTTTCTCGGTGTTTGGCGTGGCATGGATGAGCGATACCTTTTTCCAGGCGCATCTCGACGAACTGAAAATGGCGCTGGAGGGGGTGGTGAAGAGTCATCCCTGGACGTATGCCATCGTGCTGTTCCTGGTATCAAAACTGGTCAACAGCCAGGCCGCGGCCTTGACCGCGGTCGCCCCGATGGGGTTGATGTTAGGCATCGATCCGAAAATGCTGGTGGCCTTCTTCCCGGCCTCCTACGGCTACTTTGTGCTGCCCACCTATCCGAGCGATCTGGCCTGTATTGGATTCGATCGCTCCGGCACCACCCGCATCGGTAAATTCATCATCAACCACAGCTTTATTCTGCCGGGTCTGATTGGCGTCAGCTGTGCCTGCGTGGTGAGCTATCTGCTGGTGCAGACGTTCTTTTGAGCCTTCTGTGGGCGACAGACTCTGTCGCCCTTCGACGTAAAATCAGAAAACGGTTTCTAATTTTAAAACATCGGTTTATTTTAATGTGACTCACCCTGCGGCGTGAAGCGCAGTTCAATCAGCGCGATCGCTTTCTGGATCGCGCGGAGCGTAACCGGGTCCGCCGCAGCAGGATGATTGGTGAAATCGATGTTTTTTAGCTGGGTCGACATCTTTTCGCGTACCTCAACCGGCGCGATAACGTCAATCACATCAAGGATTTGTTTGATAACCAGCTGGCAGGCGACGACGTCAGATACCAGTTCCTGATCGGCGCTCAGGTTTTGTGACATGGGGTTCTCCTTATTCAAAGGCCGCCATAGTAGCAAAACAGACGCCCTTCCATCTCCCTCTCGTCGTCCGCCGACATAAAAAAACCTGCCGAAGCAGGTTTTTTTATCAGAACATCGCACCCGGTGGGACGTCTTTAAACGTTGTGCAGTAGTTAGCCCACATGCTTTTCAGGATTTTGCGCAGTTTCATTATGTTGCTCCAGTAACGTGTTATGCAGGTGTTATTATCAATACGCTTATAATATGACCGCCATCACAAAAATCAACCATTTTGTGACCTGCATCACGGCTAATAAACCCTCGGTGCTGCCGGTTTGTTAAAAAAAGGCACGATAAATCCGCACGTTACAGACTTATAAATTCCAGTAAATTTTTATAAAATTTTTTGAGCGGGCAGGAAGAGAATGAGTGAAAACGTATCCGGCAAAGAGAGCCGTGGATTAACGCCTGCGGCACTGCTGGTGGCCGGTGCTTTCTTTATGGAGTTTCTGGACGGGACGGTGATCGCCACCGCATTGCCGGATATGGCAAAAAGCTTCGGCGTACAGGCCGTGGATCTGAATATCGGCATCAGCGCCTACCTGATCACCCTTGCCGTGCTGATCCCCGCCAGCGGCTGGATCGCCGACCGCTTCGGCGCGCGAAAAGTATTTGCCCTCGCGCTGGCGATCTTCACGCTGGCCTCGGTATTTTGCGGCCTGTCCACCACGCTCGAGGAGTTTGTCGCAATGCGCGTCTTCCAGGGCATGGGTGGCGCGCTGATGGTGCCCGTGGGTCGCCTGGCCGTGTTACGTACAACGCCAAAGCATCAGCTCATCACGGCAATCGCCACCCTGACGTGGCCTGCGCTGGTCGCGCCGATCATCGGCCCGCCGCTGGGCGGGTTCATTACAAGCTATGCCGACTGGCGCTGGATCTTCTTTATTAATGTGCCGCTGGGGATAATCGCCATTTTGCTGGCACTGCGAATCATTCCGGACCTGCATGAAGAAACGCGCCGACCGTTTGACTTGCCGGGTTTTGTGGTCACCACCCTTGCCATGGTGAGCCTGGTTTATGCGATGGAGTTGATGGGCGCAGAGCCTCTGCGGATAGAATTAACTGCCACGCTGTTTATCGTCGGTGTCGTCGCGTTGAGCCTGGCGCTTCGCCACTTTAAGCGGGCAACCTGGCCGATGATCAGGCTCGATGCGATGCAAGTGCCGACGTTTCGCGTCACCCTGTACGGCGGATCGCTGTTTCGCGCCTCCATCAGCGCGGTTCCGTTCCTGTTACCGCTGATGTTCCAGGTCGGCTTTGGCATGGACGCGTTCCATTCTGGCCTGCTGGTGCTGGCCGTTTTCGTAGGCAATCTCACCATTAAACCGGCGACGACGCCCCTGATCCGCAGCCTGGGGTTTAAGCGGCTGTTGCTGATTAACGGTTCACTGAATGTCCTGGCGCTGCTGGCCTGCGCCTTTCTTACGCCGCAGACTCCTGTGTGGCTCGTCATGCTGATCCTCTATCTGGGTGGCGTTTTTCGTTCGATCCAGTTTACAGCCATCAGTACGCTGGCCTTTGCGGATGTACCCTCTGCGCAGATGAGCTATGCCAATACGCTGTTTTCAACCGCAACGCAGCTTGCCGTGGGACTTGGGATCACGCTCGGGGCAATTGGTATTCGTATCGGGGAAAAAGTCAGTGAGACGATGGGGATTGCCGGCATGCCGGGAATGAGCTTCCGGCTGGCATTTGTGGCGATCGCGCTGATCTGCCTGGTGGGAATGGTTGACACGCTGCGTCTGACCAAAAATGCAGGCAGCACGGTATCATCGAAAAAGTAAGGCTCTGTGCCGGGCGGCAACGCACCGCCCGGCAAAGGAAATCAGCCAACAATACCGCGTACGAAGGCTTCGATCTCTTTGTCCTGGCAGTTCTCGAAGAAGCACTGCTGGAAGCGCTGGCCTGAGACGGCGGTTTTAACCAGCTCAGGATCGATTGCACGCAGGGTATCCAGATAGTTTTCTTTTACCACCGCCGCTTTCACCTGGTTCAGAATACCGGCGTTACGCACCTGCGGCTCCTTACGCTCTGGTGGATAGCCTTCGCCATTGCGTCCGGTAAACGCTTTCTCAAAAATAAAGCGTACGTTCAGTTCTGCCCCCCAGCCGAAGCCCTTCGCAAACGGCAGAGAAAGCGCGTTACCGTTGTTGATTTGCGCGAACAGGAAAGCATCCGCAGGATCGATGCAGTAACCGCAAATCACACCCGGATGGATGTTCAGGGACATTAACGCGCCCTGCCCGGTACCGCAGCCGGTGACAACAAAATCAACGGCTTTAGCGTTAAGCAGAATGCTCGCCATGATGCCCAGGTGAATATAAGTGAGATGATGATCGTTCTCATCACTCATACCGACGTTATAGACCGGGAAACCTTTCTCATCAGCAACGGCTTTCAGCTCATTAAGGATGATGGGATTCTTAGCGGCCTGGCTGTTTTCCATCATCAGTGCAATTTTCATCTTGTCTCTCCTGAATGCATGGCGGGCGATCCCGCTGTGGATACCTTTTCAACTTAACCTTACTATCAAACAAACGCACTTTCAAATTAAGTGAAAACTTGTTTTAAAAAACAAAGATGCGCTCACAATTTCGCTCGGTGGCCCGGCTCGTTGTAGAGTGAAAGGGCAGATCCTCCGGCTATTCCGGCCATTGCGTCCCGTCGCGTTGGTTACAATGGCGTATTTCCCGTCACGCAGAGTGAAACATGAAACGTGTAATCATAGCCGGAACGATCCTGTTGCTCGCCGGGTGCAGCATCAACCGTCAGGCAGAAGTCAGTAGTACGGATGCCCCAAACGGAATTGTGCGCCTCGACTATGGCCAGACCATGCTCCAAAACGCCTGGTCTGATGACTATGTTAATAACGGTACGGCAACAAAGGCCTGCCAACGCATGGGCTACGCCTCCGCGTCAGCCTACGGGCAGCCGATTAAAACCTGCACCCTGATCAGCGGTTCACTCTGTCTGAACGAAAGTGTGACCATTCAGTATAAATGTCAGGGATACGCCGTTACCTCTTCCAGCCAGAATCCGTGGTATTAACCGCGACTGCCAGTCACGCTGGCAGTTTATTTAATAAGAACAAAAACAATTCTCATTAATAAATACAAATGGCGGCAATGCGTTTTATTCCCATTCGTATTTTTAATAAATAAATATTTATTTTACTTTTTGCAAATAATTAAATAACAAATTATAGTGTCGCTCATCGTGAACCAGAATTAATAAACCGGAGCTGCACCATGTTAAAAACTGAAATGATCGACAAGCTCAATGCGCAAATGAATCTTGAGCTATTTTCTTCCCTGCTTTATCAGCAGATGAGCGCCTGGTGCAGCTATCACAGCTTTGAAGGGGCTGCCGCCTTCCTGCGTCGTCATGCCCAGGAAGAGATGACGCACATGCAGCGTCTGTTTGATTACCTGACGGACACCGGCAGCCTGCCGCGCATTGATAACGTGGTATCGCCTTTCGCCGAGTACGGCTCTCTTGATGAACTGTTCCGTGCCACCTATGAGCACGAACAGCTGATCACCCAGAAAATAAATGAACTGGCTCATGCCGCCATGACCAGTCAGGATTATCCAACCTTTAATTTCCTTCAGTGGTATGTGGCTGAACAGCACGAAGAAGAGAAGCTGTTTAAATCCGTGCTGGATAAATTATCTCTGGCAGGTAAATCCGGGGAAGGTCTGTACTTCATTGATAAAGAGCTGTCGACGCTCGACACGCAGAATTAATAGAAAAGCGGTGCTGAGTTTTCAGCACCGCTTTATTCAATGACGGCAAATTTTACTTTCGTGCGTGGAAAATCCGTCTGCTGCCGGAATGAATTTTCCGCGCGCCGCCAGAAACGCCACCAGCTCCGCGGCTGTCATTTCCGAAGCTGAACAAGTATGGAAACGCGCCGCTTCGCCAAAGCGGGCATGTATCGCCTCAACCAGACTCTCCTTCGTATAACGCTCACCTGACTCAATCATCATATTCAGCACGTCGTGTCCGTGAATTGACATCATTACCTCTCGCAAATAAAAAGCAGACTAAATGCTCCCTCCACGGCACGCTTTGCGCTGGCGCAGGTTCCCCCTTTCTTTTTGTAAATTAATCATTACACCCTATGTAACGGTGATTTGACGAGATGGTGCTTTTACCTTACTCTGCGCCGCAGAATGAGTCGCGGTATGGAAGCGTTGTAGAGGAAAGCGTGAAGAACAGAACTCTGGGAAGTATTTTTATCGTCGCCGGAACGACAATTGGCGCAGGAATGTTGGCCATGCCGTTGGCTGCCGCCGGCGTCGGGTTTGGGGTTACCGTAGTGCTGCTGGGCGGTCTTTGGGCCCTGATGTGTTACACCGCGCTATTATTGCTGGAGGTTTATCAACATGTCCCTGCCGATACCGGCTTAGGCTCCCTGGCTGCACGCTATCTTGGACGCTACGGGCAGTGGATCACCGGTTTCAGCATGATGTTCCTGATGTACGCGCTGACCGCCGCCTACATCAGCGGCGCCGGGGAGCTAATTGCGTCAAGTATCAATGACGGCTTCGGTGCGTCGCTTTCACCGGAAACAGGCGCCATTGTCTTTACGCTGATCGGTGGCGGTGTGGTTTGTGCGGGCACGTCGCTGGTCGATCTGTTTAACCGTTTTTTGTTCAGCGCCAAAATTCTCTTCCTTGTTGTGATGCTGGTGCTGCTGGCACCGCATGTGCACAAGGTTAACCTGCTCTCCCTCCCGCTTGAGAAAGGTCTGGCGCTTTCGGCCATCCCGGTGATTTTCACCTCTTTCGGTTTTCATGGCAGCGTGCCGAGCATCGTGAGCTATATGAACGGGGATATTCGCAAGCTGCGCCGCGTCTTTGTGATCGGCAGCGCCATTCCGTTGATTGCTTACCTGTTCTGGCAGCTGGTGACGCTGGGCAGTATTGATTCCACCACCTTTATCGGCCTGATGGCAGAGCATTCTGGTCTGAATGGATTCCTGGTTGCCCTGCGTAACGTGGTGGCCTCTTCACACGTGGAGCTGGCGGTACATCTGTTTGCAGACCTGGCGCTGGCAACCTCCTTCCTCGGCGTGGCGCTTGGCCTGTTTGACTATATGGCGGATCTGTTCCAGCGTCGCAATACCGTTGCCGGACGCTTACAGACGGGGGCGATGACCTTCCTGCCGCCGCTGGCCTTCGCGCTCTTTTATCCGCGCGGGTTTGTGATGGCGCTGGGGTATGCTGGCGTGGCGTTATCGGTACTGGCCCTGCTGCTGCCTTCCCTGCTGGCGTGGAAGAGCCGCCAGCAACAGCCGCAGCAAGGATACCGCGTGGCGGGTGGTAAGCCGCTGCTGTGCGTGGTGTTTGGTTGTGGGGTGGTGATTATTCTGGTGCAGGTGCTGATTGCAGCGGGAATGCTGCCAGAAGTGGGATAAAAAAAGGGGCTATGAATAGCCCCTTTTTTCAGTGCAGACAGCAACTCTTAAACTTCTTACCGCTCCCGCACGGACACGGATCGTTACGTCCCACCTTCGACCCGTTCACGATCGGCTTTTTCGCTTCCGGCTGCTGCGGATTAGCCACCCAGTAGTTGTACAAACGCAGCGCCGCAGGCTGAATGCTCTCGATGCTGGCCATATACTCCTCTTCGGTCAGCGCTTCCAGCTTCTCGCTGTGCTCTTCCGTTCCGTGCAGGGCAATCACCGCCAGATCCGCTTCCAGCGCTTCCGGCAGGGATGACCAGTCCGTCAGCGCCACGCCGCGCATGTAGCCATAGCACCACTCTTCCACTACGGTATAGCTCTGACCGTCAACGTCGTTATAGCCAAACAGCGGTTCAAACTGATCCGGGTATTCGCTCAGGCGCTCGGCAATATCGTTCATGTGCTTAAAGCAGAGATCGATAAAACGGTTCATCTCACGATCGTTTTTCCAGCGCGGAATATACTTCTCGCCACCCCATACCGCCACCAGCCAGGTGTCGGGCTCCACCACAACGGGACCGGAAAGTACTGCGGTAAGCATGCCGTCCAGTTCGGACACGTCAATCACGGATGCATCGTCGTGTCCGTAAGAGATTAATGTCTCTTCCAGCCACGCCATCTCGCTTTCATTTAATGGGCCTTCAGCCATTGCTGATACTCCTGATAAAAAAAACGATCCTGACATATATCGCCGCGCATGCCTATCTGAAGTTTAGGTCTTTATTGCTGCAAAAACGTGCAAATCGTGACCGTTGCACAACTTATGGGCTTTGTTGTTAAGGAGATGTGATCTCCGCTGTAAATTCATCTCATCCCGCAAAGGCGCATAAAACGGCGCTCTATACTCAACGTGTTGTGACCCGGTCAAGGGATTAACCATTCTGGCAACCTTTTTGCTTAATGTTCTGCGCGCTTCGCGGTGCGTGGGATCCTCGCCGTATTAAGCACGAGATTGCTTCTAAAGTGCATTTTGTTCTCGCTCTTGTTTTTGGATTTACGATGCCATCAGGCGTTCGGGTTTATACCTGGTGCAAAAACCTCTTTGCTAAGGAACATAATAATGTCGCTGAAATTTACCAAAACTCCCCTCTCCCTGTTGCTGGCCGGTTGTCTGGTGACGGCCTTTTCTGCACAGGCCGATATCGTGATCGGCGTGGCCGGGCCGTTCACAGGCCCGAACGCAACCTATGGCGATCAATACTGGCATGGCGCTACGCAGGCGGCGGAAGACATTAACGCCGCTGGCGGGATCAACGGTGAGAAAATCAAACTGGTTCAGGGCGATGACGCCTGCGAACCCAAACAGGCCGTTGCCGTCGCCAACCGCTTAGTCGATCAGGATAAAGTGAAAGCGGTCGTCGGCCACTTCTGCTCCTCGTCGACCATGCCCGCCTCCGAGGTCTATAGCGATGCCGGGATCCTCTCCATCACCCCCGGCTCAACGAACCCGCTTATTACCGAGCGGGGCATGAGCGATATGTTCCGCATGTGCGGACGTGACGACCAGCAGGGCCAGGTCGCCAGCGATTTTATTCTTGATAAGCTTAAAGCCAAACGGGTCGTCATCATCCACGATAAAGACACCTACGGTCAGGGGCTGGCGGACGCCACTAAAGCGGCGCTGGCGAAACGCGGCGTTAAGGAAGTGATGTACGAAGGGTTGTCCCGCGGGGAAAAAGACTTTAACGCGCTGGTGACCAAAATTGGCGCACAAAAACCAGACGTGGTGTTCTTCGGGGGCTGTCACCCGGAAGCGGGCCCGCTGGTTCGCCAGATGCGTGAACAGGGCGTGCAGGCGAAGTTCTTCTCGGGAGACTGTATCGTCAATGAAGAGATGGTCACCGCCGCCGGTGGGGCGCAGTACACCAACGGTATTTACATGACCTTCGGTAAAGACCCGCGCCTGATCCCGGACGGAAAAGCCGTCATCGAGAAATTCCGCGCCGGTAAATTTGAACCAGAAGGATACACCCTCTACGCCTATGCGTCTGTGCAGGCTATCGCAGCGGCATTCAAGGCCACGAAAGGGACGGATTCCGCAAAAGCCAGCGAGTGGCTGAAGGCCAACCCTGTCGACACGGTGATGGGTAAAAAAGCCTGGGACAGCAAAGGTGACCTCAAAGTGTCTGACTACGTGGTCTACCAGTGGGACGACAAAGGCAAATATAAAGAAGTGCCATAACGGGACGGAATCTGCTCAACGCCGGCAGGTCTGACTGTCGGCGTAACCCTTTATTCAGGTGCGCGACCATGAGTACATTCTTCCTGCAACAATTAATTAATGGCTTAACGCTGGGTTCGGTCTATGGTCTTATCGCCATCGGCTACACCATGGTGTACGGCATCATCGGTATGATCAATTTCGCCCACGGCGAAGTGTATATGATCTCCGCCTATCTCTCGGCCATTGGCCTGGCCCTGCTGGCGTTTTTTGGACTCCACTCCTTTCCGCTGCTGATCCTGGGAACCCTGGTTTTCACCATCGTGGTCACCGGCGTTTATGGCTGGACGATTGAGCGCATCGCCTATAAGCCGCTACGCAATTCGACGCGTCTGGCGCCGCTGATTTCGGCCATCGGGATGTCGTTGATACTGCAAAACTACGTCCAGCTTAGCCAGGGCCCACGGCAGCAGGGCGTACCGACCATGCTGGATGGCGTGCTGCGTTTTCACCTCGGCGAAGGGTTTGTCCAGATAACCTATACCAAAGTCTTTATTCTCATCGCCTCGTTCGCGGGCATGCTGGTGCTGACCTGGATAATCAACCGTACCCGCTTAGGGCGCATGTGCCGTGCGGTGCAGCAGGATCGTAAGATGGCCTCCATTTTGGGTATCAACACCGACAGAATTATTTCGCTGGTGTTTGTTATCGGCGCAGCCATGGCCGGGCTGGCGGGCGTGCTGATCACCATGAATTACGGCACCTTTGATTTTTACGTCGGGTTCGTTATCGGCATCAAGGCCTTTACGGCGGCGGTGCTGGGCGGCATCGGCTCTCTGCCCGGTGCGATGCTTGGCGGGCTGATTCTGGGCGTCGCAGAAGCGCAATTCTCCGGGATGGTGAACTCGGATTATAAAGACGTGTTCTCGTTTGGATTGCTGGTATTAATCCTGATCTTCCGTCCTCAGGGGCTGCTGGGCCGCCCTGTCGTGGCTAAAGTGTAAGGAACAACGCGATGACCTCTGACGGCTTTTCCCTGAAGCGCTGCATTCTGGACGCGATTTTTTCCGGAATGATCGCCCTGATTATTTTCGGCCCGATTGCGGGCGTGATACTGGATGGTTACAGCTTTAACTTTGACGGCCAGCGGCTGGCGTGGATTGTAGGCACGGTGATGCTGGGACGCTTTTTGCTGAGCGCCTTTTCAGCTACGGCGGCCGGAAGACGTTTACAGGCGCGGTTTGAATCCGACAATGCGGGGGTGTATGTCCGGCCACCGGCGTATAAAAGCCGCATGCGCTGGATCATTCCGCTGATTGTCACGCTGGCGATCTGCTTCCCGTTTGTGGCCACAAAATACGTTCTGACGGTCGCTATACTCGGACTGATCTACGTCCTGCTCGGTCTTGGGCTGAACATTGTCGTTGGCCTGGCAGGGCTGCTGGATCTGGGTTATGTCGCCTTCTATGCCATCGGCGCTTACGGACTGGCGCTCGGGTATCAGTATCTGGGGCTTGGGTTCTGGAGCATGCTGCCGCTGGCGGCGCTAATGGCTGCGGGCGCGGGCGCCCTGCTCGGCTTTCCGGTGTTGCGCATGCACGGGGATTATCTCGCCATCGTCACGCTCGGGTTTGGCGAGATCATCCGCCTGGTGCTGAACAACTGGCTCACCTTCACCGGCGGGCCTAACGGCGTTTCAGCCCCTGCTCCGACCTTTTTTGGCCTGGAGTTTGGCCGACGCGCCAAAGAAGGTGGCATCCCCTTCCACGAGTTCTTCGGCCTGACCTATAACCCTAACATGAAGTTTATTTTCATCTATGCAGTACTGTTCCTGGTAGTCATGCTGGTGCTGTACATTAAACACCGGCTGACCCGAATGCCCATTGGACGCGCGTGGGAAGCGCTCCGTGAGGATGAGATTGCCTGCCGTTCCATGGGGCTGAATCACGTTCTGGTCAAACTCTCGGCCTTCACCCTGGGCGCATCGACGGCAGGTATCGCCGGGGTGTTTTTTGCCACCTGGCAGGGGTTTGTTAACCCCACCTCTTTCACCTTTTTTGAATCGGCCCTCATCCTCGCGATTGTGGTCCTGGGCGGGATGGGCTCCACCGTCGGCGTCGTACTGGCCGCCTTTGTGCTGACCGTCACGCCGGAACTGCTGCGCAGCTTTGCGGAATACCGCGTGCTGCTGTTTGGCATGCTGATGGTGGTGATGATGATCTGGCGTCCTCGCGGTCTGATCCGCATCAACCGCAGCGGATTTGCCGTGCGTAAAGGAGTGGCGCCATGAACGCAACGATTTTGCGTGTAGAACATCTGATGATGCACTTCGGCGGGATCAAGGCCTTAAACGACGTCAATCTTGAGGTGCAGCGCGGCTCTATTACTGCACTCATTGGGCCTAACGGCGCGGGAAAAACAACCGTCTTTAACTGCCTGACCGGTTTCTACCGGGCCTCCGGCGGCAACATTCTGTTCAATGCACGAAATAAAACCACCAATGTCATTCAGGTGCTCGGCCAGAAACTCCAGCCGGGCGACTGGCTCAGCCCGGCGCAGCTTGGTCAACGCCTGTTCTATAAGATGTTTGGCGGCACGCATCTGGTGAACCGCGCGGGTCTTGCGCGCACGTTTCAGAACATCCGCCTGTTCCGCGAGATGTCCGTTGTGGAAAACCTGCTGGTGGCACAGCACATGCGCGTCAATCGCAATCTGCTGGCGGGGGTGCTGAACACCCCTGCGTATCGTCGGGCAGAGAACGAGGCGCTGGACCGGGCGTTTTACTGGCTGGAGGTGGTGGATCTGGTAGATTGCGCGAACCGTCTGGCCGGGGAAATGTCCTATGGCCAGCAACGACGCCTCGAAATCGCCCGCGCCATGTGCACCGGCCCGGAGATGATTTGTCTCGATGAACCTGCTGCCGGTCTGAACCCGGTGGAGACGCACAAGCTGAGCGAGATCATCCGGTTCCTGCGCGACCACCACGACATCACGGTTTTGCTGATCGAGCATGATATGGGGATGGTGATGGGCATTTCAGATGACATCATTGTGCTCGATCACGGCGATGTGATTGCCAGAGGTAAACCGGCTGAGATCCAGCACAATGAAAAAGTGATTGCCGCGTATCTGGGCACTGACGAAAGCGAGGTAAATCTGTGAGCGCACCGATGCTTCAATTTCATAATGTGGACGTTTTTTACGGGGTGATCCAGGCGTTGAAGCAGGTTTCACTTGAGGTAAACAAAGGGGAAACCGTGGCCCTGATTGGCGCTAATGGCGCGGGGAAGTCAACATTACTGATGTCTGTCTTTGGTCAGCCCCGGATCCGCAACGGGCAGATCCTCTTCTGCAGCGAGGATATCAGCCACAAATCCACCCACTATGTTGCCACCGGCGGCATCGCGCAGGCACCTGAGGGACGACGCATTTTCCCGGATATGTCTGTAGAAGAGAACCTGCTGATGGGGACAATCCCCGTCGGCAATCAGCATGCAGCTGAAGATATGCAAAGCATGTTCGACCTCTTCCCTCGCCTCAAGGAGCGGCGTAACCAGCGGGCGATGACGCTCTCCGGCGGTGAACAGCAGATGCTGGCTATTGCCCGGGCGCTGATGAGCCGTCCTAAACTTCTGCTGCTGGATGAACCCAGCCTCGGCCTCGCACCAATCGTGGTTAAACAGATCTTCCAGACGCTGCGCGAACTGGCCCGTAACGGAATGACGATTTTTCTGGTCGAGCAGAATGCCCACCACGCGCTGAAATTGTCCGACCGCGGCTATGTGATGGTTAACGGCCAGATTCGGTTAAGCGGCAGCGGCGAGGCGTTGCTGAAGGATCCGGAGGTGAGAAAGGCGTACCTGGGCGGCGTGTGAAGCCTGGAGGCTATAGTGAGAAAAACTCACAGTGATTGCCATTATTAATCGTTTTTCTGATGCGACCGCATTCAAATATCATCTTTACGACCCGCCTTTGCGCGGGTCGATAAAACGTTCAGCCGCAAACTGAATAATAATGATAAGAGGATCCGGGGCAAATATGACACTTGATGCGTTATATCAGTTAATGAAAACTGTATTACCACCTGACACCGATTCAGCCGATGATTTACAGGATTTTATGGCCATGCTTATGGCGACGAAACATCACTCAGAGGCTCTGTCACCGTTTTCGCAGCGCGTATACATGCTGTCCGTTGCCCATCGCGACCCTAAGCAAGCGGCTGCGCTGATTTCAGCCTGTCATCCTGAAGCAGGAAAGCCCCTTCCGCTGCTCGACTTCTCCGGCTGGCCGCACGTGCGCTACGCCACGTCGGGTGAATTACAGACGCCCGAGACTGAAGAATATTTTCACAGGATTTCGTCTGCCGCCACGATATTACGCGGTGCAATTATTGACGCTGAGCAGCAGAAAAACACGCCAGCATTTTATATTCTGGATAAGGTACTCAGCCTGAACAGCGCTTTGCCAGAACGCTATAAAAAGATGGCAAACATCTCTTACTCATAACGGTATTAATAAACCCGGCTTTCATCGTATTCCAGGTAATCGATATCCAGAGCCGGAACGACCGGGGTATGGTTTTGCAGCCAGCCCAGAAGGTGCTGGATGCTCTCTCTTTTGAGCGAATTTTTTGGCCAGACGAGGTAGTAACCATCTCCCGTCGCGATAGCTTCCCTGAACGGCAGGCCCAGCAGGCCGCTTTTCAGGGCATCAAGCGTGAGATGCAGGTCGGCGATAGCGATGCCGTGCCCGTTCATCGCGGCGATACTTCCCTGTTCAAGGGTATCAAACACCATGCCGCTGCTCATATCGAGCCCCGGAAACAATCCTGTTCTTCGCAGCCAGCGCCGCCAGTCACGTCTGTCCGGTGAAGGATGGATCAAATCGCATTGCGAAAGCTGCTGCCGGGCCGGTTCGATAAGCGATGGGGTGCAAACCGGGATAAGCCATTCATGAAAAAGCAGCTGGCTTTCCGTTGTCTCACCAAAACGGCCATTACCGAGAAGGATGGCGCAGTCGTATGGCTCAAGATTGAAATCAACGGTGTCAATGTCCATCCAGACGCTGGCAATCTCCACCTGCGGTTTTGGATGGTTGTTGCGAAAAGATCGCAGCACGTCGAGAAGCCATCTCATGGTCAGGGTGCTGGGTGTTTTTAACCGCAGCAGATGGTTTTCACTGCGGAATGCCCGGCAGGCCCATTCAATGCTCGTGAAGCTTTCGTTCAGCTGTCCGGCAAGCACTCGCCCGGCTTCAGTGACCTCCACGCGAGGACCTTGCCTTTTGAAAAGCTCGCAGTCGAACCACAGTTCAAGGGTACGGACATGTCTGCTGACCGCGCCCGGCGTAATATTGAGCGTTTCAGCGGCTTTACTGAAGGAGTTCAACCGCGCAGCAACTTCAAACGCACGCAGTGCATACAATGGCGGTAAAGACATAGCGTCCCTTAAATGAAAAATTCATTATGCTAAAACTTGTTACGGGGCAATGCCAGCAAGTAAATTATGGAGAAAAACAATGAGCCCCAATATACCGAGTCATAGCGATAGGGGTCAAAATCTATATGCAAAAAGCTGCTGACAAACTCGTAGCCATTGGCAAAGATGTTTATCTGAACGGCTGCAATAGCGATTACAAACACCCTATACGCGATAAATAGCGGGTATTTATGCAGCCTGTTAACTTTTAGTTTGCCGAGATAAAGCAAGAGAAAAATTGCAATAGATACAATGAAATAGGCCACGGCAGGCCAAACAGGTGGATGAAGCGATAATTCTAACTCTTGAGACATAATCAATTCTCTTTTGCTATCTGGTACATCTGCCACCCCGTAATGCTTCCACTGGTCAAATCCAGCGCCATTGCGGTTTTAAAAGCCTCTTGCCAACCTCTGATATAATCGTGGAATAAACTCCAGGACCTCTCTCTGGGACGCAAAACTTTTCTGCCCGCACCATATGCCGATAAAGAGAGATCAACGACGCCATAGACTAACTCAGCCTGGTTATTACCATAACCTAACTTCGTAGCAGCAAATCTAAAGGGATATCGGATCTGGAAGGAACGCTTAACGAAAAACAGGGAATCGCTGGTCATAAAAACGCGTCACAGACAGCACGTTATGATAGAAAAATTCCTATAGTTCCGGTAGTCGGAGGGCAGTAATGCCCTCTTTTTGTGGTGAAGCTGAATGGCGAAAGAATGGCGAATGGCGAAAATTAGGCAATAAAAAACCACCTTTCGGTGGTTTATACGACACTGCTTATCATTGATTTTATTCTACTTTTCCCATGGTAGCCGGAGTGGGACTTGAACCCACACAGCGCGAACGCCGAGGGATTTTAAATTCTACGCAGGATCAATGTGTTACATAGCAGTGCATTGCGAAACTTTGCTGCAATTGTTCCACTACTTTACTGTAATTAGCAGTAAATAGATAGACTTGGATAACGCTGAGCACAGAATCAGCACATAGCTGAAACTCACCGTGTGACACGTTGTATCTGACCACACGGTGGTTTCGGGTTACTGCATGTATTCACATACAGCAACCTCACTTAATGCTATGACAATTGCTCGCGGGCTAGATCTCTTAGCCAAGTGCAAAGGTCAGATATTATGGCTAATGCGCGATCAGGCTCTTCACAGTAGTACACATAATTATCATCACTACATTGCCAGTCTTCAGGATTGTAATCCTTCGAATCAGCTAGAACAATAAATCCACAAGATTCCATAGCACTCTGCAGTTCATCTGAGAATGGTACTGTCTCATCATTTCGGTAGAACAAGATGTTATATTGGTTGTCTCTGAAGAATATTTCCAACTCAACCTGTTGACCATGAAGGGAAAAACCACTTAAATGTAGAAATGATATATCTTCCCCGCTACGTACACTATTGTAAAACTTGTGCTTGAAAGGTTCTGTATTCAGTTTTCTATCTTTTAATTCCAACTCTAAGTACTTGGAATAAAGTTCACTTTGATAGTGATTTCGCTGAGACTCATGTAACAATACGCTCTCGTGAGTATTCAATACAATAAACCCCTGATTAGAAAGGTTAAATAACTCTGACTTCTTAATCAAGATAGTACGCCAGTTAAATGGCTGCTCACTTAATGCCTTAGCACAAATCCTCTCTAATCCACCCCTTAAATCAGCCATATCAAAATCAGGATCATCTAACACGGCTTTAACATGTTGTTGCCGTGCATTCCAAAGAATATTTGAGTCTTGCCGCAATAGACGACGCCAGGAATGATCGCGGTCGACGTTATTCTTATTTGTACGTGAACTGAGAAGGTTGAATCTATCCGCTGTTGTCGAGGTAAGATAGTCACCTTTTGAAAGCACAGCACGCTCCCATGCAAAATCTAATACTTCCGAGCTTTCACCTATTGCACTAAATACTGCCGAACTAGTATCTGCATAGTGTTTGAATCGTGTAAAATAGTTTTCCTTCACATCATCCCAATCAACGTTTCCGTGACTGTTAAAGTAGTCAACAATACCGCTGAACTTCAATGCGAAACCTATTTGCCCCCTGAAATATTCGTGGTTTTCAAGTGCAAGAATAGCCTCCTTCCACTCAGAAGATTTTATCAAAAGATGAGCTTTCATTTTTTCTTCAGATACTTGAACCGCGAGAAAACCTTTTATCATTACATCCTGGATGAGTAAATTCAGCACAGTGTCATCACGTTGGGACAATTCATTGATAGACAGCAATGCTTTATGATAATCATCTATAGTATTGAAAATAGTGTTTTCCGTGAGGTTGAATACAACTCGCATCCAGGATGCTAACTCCTCCCCTATCTTGCCATTCGATACACCAGCGTAAAAAGCATGAAACCTCACCTTTTCCGAAAAACTTGAGTTATTGGTAATGATTTTTTTGAAAATAGATTCTTCATCATAATATCTGTTATTGTCCAGATATATGGACAAACCCGAGCATGAACTAGCATGACCACGTAACAGATCCAGTTGCATAATCAATTCAGCTATTAGCGGTTGTGATAAATATCCATACTGTTCATACTCCATAAAGGATAATGAGTTAACTTTACCACCCGAACCAAACAGTTGCTTTTGTAAGCTATAACTATCCTCTGCTTCTTGCAGTAACAGAAAGTTGGCTGCACATATGGCAATATAGTTCATTAACTCATCATCAAAAGAATTATCTTTGGTTACAACATTTCGATAGCACCAGAACAGATCAGCCCAATCCGTATCAATTTTATGAATGAAATATTCATAGCCAGACACAGGCGTATCTTTGAAACTTAGTCTATATTCCGGCCAATCTCCGGTGAATGATTTTATGTTTTTTTCCAGCCTTGCCTTAAAATTTTCAAATTCTGTCAGCGGCTTGCCTCGGGCATTCATTTTGATATACAAATCATCCGTGAGGTTGAATTCAGCAAGGTTAAGAAATCTAAATGTAATTACCGGTTTGTCTTTGTCGGTAAGCTTATCAAAGTAATCTACATTTCCAGAAAATTGGAGATGAATCGCATCCAGCATCGTCAGCATTGAACTAATAGTAGAGTCACTCTCCCACGATAAATAGAACCATGACCTGTCTTTAATCGTCTTACTCAGACACTCAGTACCAGACTCCAGCAACAAAGCACAAAAATCTATATCATTGGCAACCAATGCATTGCAAAACTCTCTCGAACTGCTGCGAGTTTCATAGGTAAAATGGGAATTCCCGTCCGTACTTAATACCCGTCGAAAGGATTCTTGCTGATCTGCAATTTGAGCAAGATACCAGTGTAGTAAGAACAAGGTGGTCAATCGTTGCTGACCATCCAATGGGATGAACCGATGCCGTCCAGTATCATTGCTAATCACGCTACCATAAACGAAGTCCAAATCCTGAAAAGGCAGACCTTTTTCCAAATAGCCATGTAATGCCTGTAAAAAGGTATCTCTAACCTCTCCAACTTCTATCCGGCCTTGGGCATAATCCCGTTGAATTATAGGGATTTCCACCTGCATATATCTTTGTTCAAACAACTGAAAAAAACTGAGTCGTTCACCCGAACGCGAATCGATTTTTATATTACTCACTCTTCTCTCCTTGGTCAGGCAAATAGTCTTTCAACGTTTGACCTATTGCTTCCTGATAATATTTAGCATCAGATTCTGACCAATGAACAAGTTCAGTTACAGACTGGCTATAATATTTTAAAAAGACGTTCTTGGTACAAATGGGGACAAAAACTCCGCGCTTATCATTGTCTATAATCCGGGCGCGTTTAATTGGAAACAAGGCATTTTTGTAACTGCGGTTGGTTGAAGAGTCCAGTAGTGCCAAGTTTCCTAGCTCATCTCCCCATGACACTTCATCTTGGCCAAAGTAACTAACTACCTCATTATAAAACCTGTCAAATTCATTATCGATATGTTCCAAGATCAAGAGTTCAGTGGCTCTGGCAGCAAATTCTTGTTCTCTTTCTAAAGAATCCCCTTTAAACCGACTACCATTGAAGTAAACCTCAATGTCCTTTAACCACACCCTGCGGGCACCCCCAACAGGGGCAGAATCTGTCTGGGACCGAATGTGCTCAATATCCCATTTTTCTTGCTTATAGCGGTCAAAAGGAAAACGTATATCAGCTTCCCTCGTTGACAATAAAGTTTGGATATTGAACAGCAGAAGCAATTTTTTAATGACAGGCTCATCATAGTAAAGCTCATCTAACTGGCACCTGACCTGGAGACGAATACGATCTTTCAAATATTTTTTGAACTCTGTTTTCGTTGAATTCTCTCGCTCCGACTCAGCTTTTAACTCCGTAACTTTCTCACCGCAATCAACCAAAAAGCCTATCAAATGGTATAGTTCTCTGTCCTGGAACCATTCATCAAAGCTCAGGAAATAACGCTTTATCCCTTGCCACAGATGCTCAATATTAGCCGTACCAGACTTGAAATCTTCATGAAACTTATGGAAAGTGAAAAATGTCTCGTCATTAGACTTTTTCCCTTTCATTAAATCGAAGATGTATTCAATTCGTGTTGGGTAGTGTTTACTTGAATTACTTATGAAATACCAGAATGCTGGTTCCTGCAACCGCTTTTCAATAATATCCCATTCCGTCGCAATCTGTAACTGCTTCAATCTTGCTTGATCATTGTGAAAATGACTTCGCTGTAAAAACAAAGCCTTAACCAACTCAGCATTGGTCAGAGGTATTTTACCAATATTGATACGGGAAAAAACATCAATAGCATAATCGTTGTTAAGGCATTCGTCACTTAAATCATACCAAATAACCTTTACAGAGCGTTCTTCAGTAGACTTAGCCAGTAACGTCGCCAAGAGTTTATTATTATCATTATAATCTTTATCGGAGAACCAATTTCTAATAGCGTTATACGCTTGGACCATATGAAAGAAGTCAATATTGTCAGTGTTGGATTCTTTATGAATCCCCTGCAAAAATGCTTCACATCCCGGCCGGGTCTCATACTTCAACATATACACGCTTTTTTTGTATGCCTCCTCTAAGGGTCTCTTCAGGTGCTCTTGCTCCAAAAAGTGCAGGATAAGACGTAACGTGGTTAGCCTTTGCTGCCCATCCACGACCTGCCAACAATCTTCCCCTCGAACCACAACAACAGGCTGAAGACAGTAAAATGAAGAATCATTACCACCATGCGGTTGACTGAACTCCCAGATATCATCCAGTAGTTCTTTTACTTGGATCGCCCCCCAGCGATATCCCCGCTGATAAGCAGGTATGTAAAAATTTTCTCCCAAAAGTTCATAGATATTTCTAAGATAAAGCTTTTCTGTTGAATGAGCTGTATTCATCGTTGTTCAACTTCCCGTGTTGTCACTATCGAGGGATTTGATGCTATCAAATTTGTATTTTAGACTTGAACTTGGAAAATCTAATTAACTCGTTCCTGATTCCCCTAGACAAATGAGCCCATTGGAATAAGTTAGAAACTACATATCTGCCAACAACATCCCAGCCATGCCATCCAGCCGTTTCTTGACCTTTACCCACCCAGGCATAACCTGCCCCATCAGGCGGTAAAAATCTTCACTGTGGTTGTGCTCAGCAACATGGCATAACTCATGTAGCAAAACATAGTCGATACATTCTGAGGACGCTTTCACCAGCCATGGATTCAGAGTCAGACAGCCTTTTGCAGAGCAGTTACCCCATTGCGTTTGCATCGCCCGCAGACGTATCGGCGGACGCTCATTAATCCAAAGGGTCTGCGGTATCAGTAAATCAAGCCTGCGTTGAAAGACATCTCTGGCGCGTTCCCGATACCATTCGGCCAGCAACGCTTTAACTTTTTCTGCCGATTTGTGCCTGACCGACACTTCCAGTCGCCCACGCAACATTTTCACTCGTTGCGGCTCCGTAGCGTCTTCTGTCACTTTCAACTGATATTGCTTGCCAAGATAGTAATGGCTTTCTCCGCTGACATACTGACGCGGAACAATGTGTGTCTGCTGCTCCCTGAAATCACGCAGTTGCTGATAGATCCAGCGCCCACGTTTTTTCAGCGCAGACAATACCTCGTGCTCCGGTGTTTCAGGCGGTACAGAGGCCACAACCCGGCAGTCCGGATAAACCTTGATGAGCACCCTGCCCTTTACGACCTGACGCGGAACACACTGTACGGTGATGACCTCATCACCATAAACAATGCGTAACGTTTTCATTGCTGGCGACTCTTTTTCACTCATGATTTCATCAAACCAACACGCAGGATCTGGATGATGGTTTCCACGATACGGTTTACCTGATTCATTCCGGCACCCATCTCCCGGCAGGCCGTAAACAGCAGCGGCAAAAGACTTGTCTTAACGGCTTTTTCAATATCCTGTGGGTTCAGGGAGTTTTCTGCCACCGCTTTGACGATAATGCTGTCCACTTCAAAGGCCAGCTTCGTCCACTTCTCCTGCACCTGAACGTCGTTTACCGCAAAAACCTCAGGTAGCTCTTTTTTAAATACACCGTAATACGCCTGAGCATGCTTGTTTACCGCCAGTGCCTCCGGAATATCGCTGAGTTTACGGGCTTCCACTTTTTCCGCAAATTCACGGAACAAGAGATACTGTTTCAACGGATGGTCGAACAGTTTTTCAGCCTCTTCAATAGCCATACGCAGGAGTTTTGAAAAGGCTTCCTGAGCATACGGGTCATCACGCAGCTCCTGCTCAATCATCTTTGTCACACGGGTTTTAATGATGTCGGTTTCATTGCGGGTTTTACTGTTGTCCCACTCTTCGGGCTTTTCGCTCTTGCCCATTTTACCGACTTCATACACGCCATCCGGTTCACGAACCTCAACGCCGGTGACATGCTTATCCAGCAGTTTTTTCACCTGCTCAGCGTAGTCGTCATAATTGACCTGCTCTCCACTTACCTGCATCGCCCACTGGCGCAGGCTGGACATCTGTTTTACGGTTTCTTTATAGAGATTTCGGTCTTGTTCCGTAAAGCTCTTGTCGGTGAAGAAGGTAGCGGACTGCAGTGCCACTTTCAGGCATCCGGCAAAGGCCGTTAACGCCTCGAAGAAATTATCACGGGTTTTCTGATGGATATCGACCATCTCTCCGTCACGTTCTTCCATTTTAGGCACCAGTACCGCACGTAACTGCTCAGTATCATTTTTGTTTTTAACACCGGCAAATATGGCCCACAGCTGGTTATACAGATGCGGTAGACGCTTGTATTCAGAGCTCATGGCGCTGTACAGCCCGTCAATATCCTTGATGTCGTATCCTCCCTGCGTTCGGGAGGCGAGGTCCTGATATTTGCCGATAGTCGTGTCCAGTTCAGCCAGAATGCCGCGATAATCAATCAGCAGGCCAAACTTTTTCAGTGGATGCAGTCGGTTCACCCGGGCAATCGCCTGGATAAGGTTGTGGGACTTAAGCGGCTTGTCGATATACAGCACGGTATTCTTCGGTTCATCAAACCCGGTGAGCAGTTTATCAACAACAATCAGCAATTTGAGCTTATCATCAGTATCGAAACGACTGATGATATTGCGGGTATACACAGACTCATCCTGCGTGCCGACATTATCCTTCCACCATTTCGTCACTTCCGGCAGTTTGCTTTCATCCACCTCGGTGTTCCCTTCCCGGGTATCCGGCGGACTGATAACTACAGCTGATTCAAATAATCCCGCTTCATCCAGATACTTTTTATACTTAATTGCAGAGATTTTACTGTCGCAGGCAAGTTGCCCTTTCAGTCCCTCATCAATGTTTTTCGAGAAGTGTGTGGCAATATCGAGAGCAATCAGACGGATGCGGTCATCTGCACTGTAGACCTCACCTTTACGGGCATATTTACGTTTAAGGTCGGCTTTTTGCGCTTCGCTTAATCCATCGGTAATACGGTCAAACCAGGCATCTATTGCCCGATCGTTAACCTCAAGGTCGGGAATACGTTCTTCATACAGCAAAGGTGTAACGGCTTTATCTTCTACCGCTCGCTGCATGGTATAAGCGTGGACAATCGGCCCGAATTTATTGGTGGTCTTATCTTCTTTTAGCAATGGCGTACCAGTAAATGCTACAAAGGCGGCGTTCGGCAGTGCCAGTTTCATTCGCACATGGTTTTCGCCACCCTGGCTACGGTGTCCTTCATCAATCAGAACGATGATATCGGGGCTGGTATTGACGCATTCAGGAAGTTTTGTCGCTGAATTAAATTTCTGGATTAGGGTGAAAATGATGCGTTCTTTACCGGAGCCAATCTGCTGTGCCAGCTTCTGACCTGAGGTCGCCATCGCTTTGGCTTTGTCTTTTTTCCCGGCCAACTCGCCGCCGGATGCAAAGGTACTGCTGAGCTGTTCTTCAAGATCGATACGGTCCGTCACCACCACGATACGACACCGCTTCAGGCTGTCATGAAGAATCAGCGCCTTGCTGAGGAACACCATGGTGTACGATTTGCCAGAGCCGGTGGTATGCCAGATAACACCACCTTCCCTGCCCCCATCGGGTCTGCGGGTACTGATGCGCTCCAGCAGTCTTTTAATACCGAACACCTGCTGATAGCGGGCGACAATTTTCCCGGTCTTTTTATCAAACAGAGTGAAGAAGCGGGTCATCTCCAGCAGACGTTCCGGCGAAAGCAGGCTGATGAGCAATTTGTCCTGTCCACTGACAGCCAGTTCACCGGCGGCGATTAACTGTTGGTACCAGTTGAGATCGGCTGATGGACGATGATCAAACAACGCATGAATTTGTTCAGTCGATAACTGATGGTTGCGCAGCGCATACATCTGCGCGTAAGTAATATCTTCTTCGCGCCATGCCGCCCAGAATTTCATTGGTGTATGACAGGTACCGTAGCGCCCGTCATGCCCGTTAATCGACAGTAATATCTGGCTGTAGACAAACAGCTGCGGGATTTCGTCATTAAGCTGGTTGCGGATACTCTGGGATATCCCTTCGTCAATGGTTGGCCCTTTCTTGCCGTGGCCTGCCGGGCTTTTCGCTTCAATAACAGCCAGCGGAATACCATTAACAAAACAGACAATATCCGGTCTGCGGGTTTCAACACCGCCTGAGCGCAATACCGTAAATTCTTCAGTAAAGTGAAACTGGTTATTTTCCGGGTGTTCCCAGTCAATCAGCGCTATGGTGGGGTTGACCTTCTTGCCATCGACAAATTCGGTGACGGCGATACCGTAGAGCAGATGGTTATACATCCGCTCATTGGCTTTCAGCAGCCCTTCATTCAGCGCCGGAGAACAAACCTGCGATATCAGGTTATCCAGTGCCTTTTCCGATAACTGGCAAGTTTTACCGCCCGCCATAAAGGAACGCTTCGACAACGCCTCACGCAGAACCGGACGCAGCACCACCTCATCCTGTTTATAGCCCCGATAACCCATAATCTGTTTCGGGGGTAAAAACGTCCAGCCGAGGCTGGTCAGTAACGTCAGTGCCGGGATTTTGGCGCTGTATTCTTCCTGGAATTTAGGTTGGTAGTGCTTATCCACCCGGTAATCCTTCTTGGCTAAAAGGTGAAACTGTATGTCTGTACGGACATACTCAAAAATGAGCGAAGACTTATGATGAAAAGAACGGCGAGTCCCGGTAAAGACGATCATACTTGGCCTGTTCTGTTTCACCCTTGTTTACATTACCAAATTTCTCCTGATGCGTCGTACAGCAGGAACCACAGGATGCACAAATAAATCGTCCTTCTGAACATTTTTCATGCAAATCTCTGGCGTCAATTATTTCGCTGCATTTGTAACCAATACAGTGATTAATGTAATGCCCGATACCAAACTGTTCGCAGGAATGACTGGCACATTTAAAGACGGTCAGGCGATACGCGGCCTGGAAAGGTTGTTTCACAAATCCTTTCGACTTTGTATCCCAGACGCTGACTTCGACACGAGCATATTTCATATCTGGAACCATCAGCACCCCACAACTTCGGCAATGCAAGCGGGAATGTAATTCTCTGATACGGTTGAAATACCCAGCCAGTTTAATTGGGAAATCCCGCTTAGATGGTTCTCCTGCAACCATATAGGTCATGCCATAGTGCGCAAGCCAGTCATAAATAGTAAAGTCGATGTAATCCCGACTGAGGTCGGGTAGTACCTGCGGATCATGGCAGACTTTCGAACGGCAAAGGAATTTTTTATCTATCGTTCCATCAGGCTGTTTTGCATTCCAGTGAAACGCCTCACAGGATAATTCTAAACTTGGGAAACGAATTTGTAATGAACTACATTGTGGGAACAATTTGAAAACAGAAGGATGATTTACCGGAATTTTACCCGACAAGACTCCGTGCCATATCTCATGCAGAATAATACTCAGAACGGACTGTTCATCGTTGCGCCCAAGCAACGGTAACAATTTACTCAGAATGAAGTATTCAGGATCAGAAGCAATTTCAGTATTCGACTCGACATCATTAACAAAACTGAAATCTTTTCTGAACATCTTCTGTTTAATCAAATACGTATTGATAAAAGGACTAATCACGGAATGTTTATAAAATTGCTCTCTCGATGAGAATTTCTGCTGATAGGCATCACGGACAAATGGTTGTATATCCATTTTATTTTTCGTGAAACTACGTCGAACAAAATTCTCTATATCATCATGCCGATGCTCAAGAATCCGCTCGCTACTTATACAATCGTAAAAAGCCAGGTAGAGAATAGCACTTATAGATATATGGCTGAGTAATTCATTGATGATGTCCGATGTTGAAGCCCCCTGGAAATCCGTAGCCGCAGAACATCTTTTCACCCAAACAGCGAATTGATCAATGTTATTATCGATAAATGACGAAGGCATGACCGCAGGAGATATTTGTTGTGCGGTCAAATCATCAAAATTCTTATCAGAGGCGAAAAGTGCAAACTGGTTATCGTAGTTACGTGATTTTAAAAATAGCGGTAAGACTTTTGTAACAGCTATATCACTGGTAACTAACCGAATTATAGCCCTTTCGCCAAAGGACTGAGTGAGGAAATTAATAACGCAGTCACGATAACGCCAACGAGCGAAATCAACGCCCTCCTCAATAATAGCCTGGAGATATTCAATGAGGAGCTCAGCCGTCTCCTCATCTGTTTTATCAAGAATGTGAACGTTAAAAGCCGTAGGCTTACCATTTTTACCTATACCTTCCCTGAACAGCACCGGTGTATTGTCAGCGGGTGTATAGTTCCGGCTTATCTCATTCTTATGAAAAAACAGCTCATTACCATTCTCTGATAAGAGGAAGCCAAAGTTATTCTCCCGATCCGTTTTGCTGTTGTAGCCTCCGAACCAGAGAACATTTCCCATGTACCACCGGGAACGATCCAGATTGTTCACTGCCATGAGCAAGCCCCCTTCCGCTTTGTCAGTGCAGGCAGCACTTTTTAAATTTTTTACCACTGCCACACTGACACGGGTCATTACGACCGGGCAGTTTTTCTGCCCCCTTCACGGGAACAGGCCGGGATGATGCCTCTGACATTCTCACCGACAACCAGTGCTGGTAAAGCGCCAGTGCCGCAGGCTGAATGAGAGTAATACTCTGTTCAAATTGAACAGGTGACATTTTCTCAACCACTGGGAAGTTCTTTTCGATACCATGAAGGGCTATCGCCTCCAGCGAGGGACGTAAGGCCTCTGGCAAGGCTGACCAGTCATCCAGAGACCGGCCTTTCATATACCCGAAACACCACTCTTCGACGATTGTATATGTCTTCCCCTTCACCTCACGTCCATTGAAAATCGGTTCAAACTGTTCAGGGGCCTCATACAGGCAGCCAGCGATATCGTTCATATGCTGAAAACACAGCCCCACAAAACGCGTCATCTCTTTTTCGGTGGTCCAGCGAGGGTGGTAATCACCTCGCCCCCAGATAGCACTGAGCCAGGTATTAGGGGAAATCGTATTCGGGCCAGAGACAATCGCTGTCAGAAAGCCATCCAGCTCAGAGAAACAGAGCACAGAGTCATCATTGCCGTATTTCAGCAACACCTCTTCCAGCCAGTCGATTTCCCGGTCAATCAGCGGCCCGCTTTTCGTCAGTTTCATGCAGCAACAGCCTCATCGATTTTCACCCGACGTTTACCGGTCAACAGCTGCTGCATCAGGGCTTTTTTCTCGTCTTTCAGGCAAGCGAGTTTTTTCTCCAGCGTGGCGATTTCGTCGTCGGCAGCGGACAGGACTGTGGCGATTTTTTGTTGTTCTTCAAAATTGGGCACTGATAATTTTAATGTCTTTATATCATCACTATTAATTGATTCAAATGTGCTACCTTGTGATAGGTAACACCATTTTGGTTCAAACCAAAGAAACCATTGATAAAGAAATGATTGACTCATTTTTCTCTTGGATTTTATAGCCGATATACCACGCCCTATACATGCTTTATGTTGAGAAAGTGCAACAGTACCTACAGGTGCCCTGACACTTAGAAGAATATCTCCAGGAGAACATTCTTTCGTAATGTCAGACGTATAAACTCTGGGACATGAAACTCGGCACTTTATATCGGCATTACCCTGTATTAATGGCAAACCTAAGCCATTATCGTTGTAGGCTTCGGATTTAGGTGATGATCCCATAATAATATGTGCTACTTCAGACAAAGTGCACGTACACCACTCCCCAATAAATCTGCCCCCATTCTCATCCAGCAACCGTTTATTCCCGGTAAGCAATTGCTGCATCAGGGCTTTTTTCTGCTGCTGACTGTTGGTGAGAAGCTTTTCCGTCACCGAAATCGCCTTATCCCAGGTTGACAGGATTTGGGCGATTTTCTTTTGTTCCGCCAATGGGGGGACCAAGATACAAACCCTAGCCAAATCCTTTTGCCCAATATTTGCTCGAATAGCACCCTGACCCAATTTAACAACTTGACTTCTATAGCTTTTCGATTGAAACAAAAAAACCGAATAACCTGGATCTATTTGGTTTCCCTTAGGACGAGCTCTAATAACAAATCCACCAAACGTAGCAATAGCATTATCAAGGTAAATTGCTGCTATTGCTATTTCATCAAACGTTTCAGACGTTCGATTAAATAGCACATCACCATACTTCAGCTGGTAGCCTTCAAGTTGTTTATCTGTAACCTGCACTCGACCAATAATTTTAGATTCTGTAAGAATATCATTTCTAAAGACATCCATAACGTTCACAAACTTATAACCGTTGCCATATTGTTCTTTTTCAGTGTTCAAGCCATTTTTGAACTCAAACAGGCTATCTAAAGAATTTTTTTCCCACCCCTTAGGCACCATAACCCAACTCCTTCAGATAACCCGCCATCTCCGTTTCCAGATTCGCCAGTTCCACCTTCAGTTGCTCACGTTCAGCACGCACGGCCAGCAAATCAATCTCGTCTTCTTCCTCGAAAGTATCAACATAACGTGGAATATTAAGGTTGTAATCGTTGTCCTGAATCTCTTTCAGGCTGGCAAGATAGGCGTATTTATCGACGTTATCGCCATCACGATAGGTCTTGACGATTTTCTCGATGTTTTCTGCGCTGAGCTGGTTCTGGTTTTTTCCAGCCTTAAATTCACGGCTGGCGTCGATAAACAGCACCTTGTCATCAACTTTCTGCTTTTTGAAAATCAGAATCGCAGCCGGAATCCCCGTACCGTAGAACAGTTTTTCCGGCAGACCAATTACCGCATCCAGCAAATTTTCGTCGATCAGTTTCTGGCGAATTTTACCTTCGCTGGAGCCACGGAACAGCACACCGTGTGGTACCACCACGCCCATACGACCCGTTCCCGGTTTCAGGGTTTCGATCATATGCGAGATAAAGGCGTAATCTCCTTTAGTCTTCGGCGGTACACCGCGACGAAAACGGCCAAACTTATCGTTCTCAGCCTCGTCATGGCCCCACTTATCCAGGCTGAACGGTGGGTTAGCGGTCACGATATCAAACAGCATCAGGTCGCCATTTTTATCGAGCAGTTTCGGGTTACGAATGGTATCGCCCCACTCGATTTTATGGTTGTCTTCGCCGTGCAGGAACATGTTCATTTTCGCCAGCGACCACGTGGAGCCAATCGCTTCCTGACCGAACAACGCATAGTTACGGCTGTCATGCCCGGAGACAATCTTACGCCCGCACTTCATTAACAACGAACCAGAACCACAGGCAGGATCACAAATGGTATCACCCGGTTGCGGATCGAGCAGTTCAGCAATCAGGTCCGAGACTTCCGGCGGGGTATAGAACTCCCCTGCTTTCTGCCCACCGCTGGCAGCAAAGTTTTTGATCAGATATTCGTAGGCATTACCGATAACGTCCAGCGTACCGACACGGCTCGGCTTCAGGTTAAGATCTTCACCGGCAAAGTCTTCCAGCAGCTGACGCAGAATCGTGTTCTTCTGTTTTTCTTCACCCAGACGGTCAGTGTTAAAAGAGATATCCTGGAACACGCTTTTCCCGGCGTCTTTCAGTTTGGTGCCGTTGGCTTCTTCAATAGCGTGTAATGACTGATCAATACGCTCGCCGTTGCCCGGCTCATGGCGACGTTCGTAAAGAGCATAAAAGCTGGCACTTTTCGGCAGCACAAAACGCTCGTTAGCCATCATCGCTTCAATCAGTTCCGGCGCATCGCCATACTGTTCTTTGTATTCGTCATAGTGATCCTGCCAGACATCTGAAATGTACTTGAGGAACAGCATGGTAAGGATAAAGTCTTTGTAAGTATCAGCACTGATGGTGCCACGGAACGTATCGCACGCGGCCCACAGGGCTTTGTTGATCGTGTCCTGACTGATTTTGTCGTTCATGAATCATCCTGGTCTGAAGAAAAGCTAGCGATGCAGGGCTTTGCATCGTAAAAAATTGTGGTAAATGATACCTCAAGAAACGCCCCTGGACACACCTGAATCACAGTATCTTTACGGAAATTGTCCACCTGATACCGACAGATGACTTACTAATTTCCTCATGTTTACAAGTTAATAAATTCTAATGATATTAGCAGGATAGACTCAATGTAAGCTATGGTGTAAAACTGCTGTTGGGGTAAATAGCCTACTCATGCTCTTGTAATCACAGCACTACCTTGCAAACCTTCATCAGTAAAAGGGTATCTGACCTAAATAAACGAGGCACATTATGTTTGAAAACTTTCTTGAACACCCTAAACGAGAACAAAAAAACGCTAACCTTCTCGCTAAATATCAGAATGACATTGATAAATTATCCGAAATTTTTACTGAGGATGATTTACTACACCTGATGACTCAAGAACAACCAGATGGCACATGTAAGATGCGCCCCTCATTAGCCTCTATCGAGATTTTCGCGCCCTCCGCATTATTATCCAATTATATTAATTTTTTTCAGCATACTGATTACCTTGAAAAATGGTGCAAACTACAACGTAAGGAGTTCGACGTACTGTCCATTAATATCTACGGCCTTAATTCCACTAAACAAAATAGAATTCCGGGTAATGTTTTAAAGGAAGTCGATGCATTTCTGGAACAATTACTCAATAACGCAACCAACGACCCAACACATCCGATATTCACATTACTAAATATTCTTGATACACTTGTGGATGTAAAGACATATCAAAATAACAAACTCTACATCTGGAATGGTAAGTTTTCAATATCGATTCATAATATAGCACTCAAAATTGCCCGCAGAAAAATCATAAACTATATCAAATCCTCGGATTTCACTAATTCACTCCCGAAAGTTTCAAATCTGCAAGCCCAGGATGCTGCCCTCCTTTTCTTTGCAAGATTTTGTGATGGATTTTATTTTCACTTTCTATTGCAAATATTAGACAAGATGAAAAACTCCGGGCTTATTAAAGATAATTGCCTCAACCACCCCGCTATGTTTCAATTGATTACTCTTGCAATGTTACCCCATGAGGTCATGCAACACTTTATTAATGAAAAAAACGATGCAATTACATTAACCAGCCCCGACCGATTTGTTATTGATGAAACCATTCCCCGAAACAAAGAAAACATGACAGGAATACAAAAAAACATAAACCAGATCTTACACAAGACCTATATTTACATTGCACTACTTTTATTTCCCAAATGGAAGCCCACAGCCAAAGAAATCATCCTTTTCCTTGAAGGTAAGAGTAAAACTGTTAAAGGATTGTTAGATCTAAAATCGACAGCACTGGGACTAAGTTCACAGATTAACGATGTGGGTCGTCTCAGCAAAAATGAATATGTCACCCGATTACTATCACTTGCTCAGACTAAATGAACTCATAGCGTCACGACCCGCAGAGAAAGTTCATCTGTAGATAAAAAATACAGTTCTAAATTGAAATGATGAACTGTGAAAATTACAACTCGCTATTAGCTCATCTGACATCGTATTTTTCCTGATACACATTCACAGGAGAACTACGATGTCCATTATTGACCTGCGTTTCAGCACTAAATCACTTCAACAACTGCCACATCCGAAGACAGGTTGTCAGGAATACCGTGATATTCACTGCCCCCATCTGCGGGCACTTGTTTATCAAAATAGCATCACTCTGGCATTTCGGGCGACCATCAATAATCAACGGATTTATGAAACACTGGGCACTTTTCCACTCCTCGGTGTAGAAGATGCCCGCCTGCATACCATGATTCTGCTCGGTCGCAAAAAGCGCCTTGCCATACAGTCCCGCCGTTATACCGTTGAACAGGCTATCAACGACTTATGGCTTCCTGATATGCAGTTATATAAGAAAAGCCCTCAGTCTGAACTGTCGAAGCTCAATCGCTATATCCGTCCCTTCTGGGGACAGCGTCGCCTGCGTGATATTACTGCCGGTGAAATCGAAAAATTCGCGGCAGACCTGCGTTCAACATTACGCCCGGCAACCATAAACCGTCTTCTGGCACTGCTCTCAAAGATATGCTCTCTGGCTGTACGTGCTGAATGGATAAATCATTCTCCGATGACCCACGTTCGTTACCTGAAAGAGAACAACGTCCGGTATCGCACACTTTCTGCCACTGAAATTCCATTATTTATTGCTGCCGCTGAAGCCCTGAATACGCCCGCTGCTGATGCCATATTGCTCGCACTCTATACCGGTATGCGTATTGGTGAAGTTTGTACCCTGAAATGGGATTACTGGCATCCCGATGCACAGCAGTTGCTTCTCCCGGATACGAAATCAGGGCACCCATTCACCTGCCCGCTTGCAAATCCCGCAGTGGCCATTATTCAGCGACAGGCACAACTGGCACTCAGTACGACCTGGATTTTTCCACGCATTACCGACACGACTCGTCAACTGAGCTATCCGCGTGAAACCTTTGCACGTATCTGTCGGGATGCCGGTATAGAAAACCTGCGCATGCATGACCTTCGCCGGACGTTTGCCACCCGCGTGCTACAGGCAACCAGCGATATCGCCATGGCTTCCAGATTGCTGAATCACCATTCACTCACGGCCACCCGCCGGTATGCCTTTCATAATACTGCAGACTCTCAGGCGGTAGTATCACAAGTTGTTGATACATTTAAATAAAGTAATTCTGACAGCATGAGCTGTGAGTTTTATGGCGTGTAATCAAACTGTGCAGCTCGTATGGTTAGAGCACACCACTGCAGGGCCCGGCAGTGACTGACAACCCCCTAACGACTTTTAGCTCTGAGGAGCCCTGATATGTACCTCAATAGTAAAGAACTTGCGCAACGCTGGAGAATTTCGCCCAGCACGATTGCCAGCGATATCACCCGAAATCCGGCCAAGCTCCCTCCGTTCATCCGGCTGGGACGTGCGGTCCGTTTTCCCTTGGCTGAGGTGGAAGCCTGGGAAAAAAAGCAACTCACGAACATCCAAATTTCACGTTAGTTAAATTAATTTCTGATAAGGCGAAAAAATCATGACAACCGCAACAACACTCAGCACTGATTACCTGGTGAACTCAAGCGATAAGATCATCCCTGTCTCTGATGTCAGTGGCATCAGTATCGTTGAAAACCGGCTGTACTTTATAGGCCGAGCAAGCCGTGCACTGTACATTGAGCACTTTGATTCGGACGATGCTGCGAAAGCCGCATTTACCATCTATGCCAGCATTTTCAAAAGCAGCTTGTCTGACGAGGCTATTTACGAAGGAAATAACTGCATTGCCCGACTTAAGTTCGTCTACGGCATCAGCCTGTTCCAGAACGCAGAGCGGGCTATCCTGACGCTCACTAACCGTTATGGCGGAACGCTCGTCAGTGAATCAGCCAAACCTGACACTCTTGATGAGGCATTTCAGGAACTGGCTACCACTCTTGGTGGTCGCGAATTTGAAGGAATGGGCTTTCGTTGGTTGCATGCTAATTGTCTTCTCTCCTCGCGACTCTTGCCGATGGTAGAAAAGACCCCGAATGGCGTCGTCATTAAAGTCAACGATAACTTCGTATCTTTCGTAGCAACGAAAGACGAAGAACAAAAAGAACAACTGTTTGCTGAGATTCGTACAGCCCTCGTCTGATTTCCCCTTACTTCTCGGTGCCAGTAATGGCACCGCTCACCTGAATAAGAGAAGCCCCAATGTTTGACATGAATGCACTGCTCGCAGATGCGGCGGGAGTGACGCAACCTGTCGCCCGGTCAGCTAAAACACTTGATAACTTTCCGTTAATACCTCAAAAGTCAAAAAATCGACTGGACGTCAGCAGCGAGCTACATCTAGATATCGGCTTTGATACTGAATATGTCTATAACCCACATACAAAGCAAAACGACATTCTGTCTTATCAGAGCTATGTCGTGCTGCCTGATGGAACGGGTGTTCCCGGAATCCTGTACCCCGCCAGCGCCCACAAAAAAGATCGCCTGTCGCTGAAAAACTTTCTCGCGAAAACCCTGACGCCACTATTGAAGAATGAGCAGATTAACGAATGGCCGGGTTCGATTACGCTGTATGCTCATTTCCTGCGGGCTGATGTTGCCTCGTTTGCCGATTTCTGGAGCGATCACAAAATATTGCTGAAAGGAATTCGCAGTACAGTCAGCAGTTTTAAAAACCGCTACGGTATTGATTTTGATGAAGTCGAAACTCGTCGTGAAAAAAACAGCCTAATCATGTTTGATAAGCGGACCAGCCCGTCCCGTTGCAGCAATGTAACGTTTACCGATACCTTGTTGATCACTCCGGGCGGTATGGGACTGACGGAATGTGGTGAATTACTTGGCCTGCCGAAACTAACCATTCCAGCACCTTATTCAATCAGCGATATGCGCCAGTATTTAAAAGGCGATCGACGCGGTTTCGAGGCCTATGCAGTTCGTGATGCCGAAATTGCCGTGCGCTATGCCTTACAGGTGAAATCGTTCTGCACTGAAAGTCTGATGATTGAGCGCATCCCCACCACGATTGGTGCGATGGCTGTTTCCCGGTTTCTCAAGACCATTAAGGAAAGCGGCCAGTCTCCTGAAGTCTGTATGGGAACCTGGACGGACTCGCGCCAGCGCTGGAACCCGGACACTCAGGGATTCAGAACGTTAAAATCGACGCAGAGTATACCCGCAAGGGAACTCTATGAGACGTTCGCCATCAACTGCTATCACGGCGGTCGAAATGAATGCTTCATGATGGGCATTACCCCTGAAAGCCAATGGTATGACTACGATTTAGCAGGCGCTTACACCACCGGGCTGTTAGATATTTTGCAGCCTGATTACGATAATATTTACCAGAGCCAAAATCCTGAGGAATTTTGCGGGCATACCATGGGATTTGCGCTGGTCAGTTTTCGATTCCCCGACACGGTACGCTACCCCTGCCTGCCCGTCAGAACCGACCAGTACGGATTGTTTTTCCCTTTGACGGGTGAGTCATGGGCGACCGCCCCGGAAATGGCCCTCGCTCTGTCTCTGGGTGCGGAAATGACTATTCAGCACGGTATTATCATCCCCTGGCGTCAGTATAAATCTAATGATTCCTCATCACCGGCAGAACCAGTATGCTCCGTGTTTTTACCCTTTGTGCAACAGGTACGCGAAAATCGTAATCGCCATGATAAAGGGTCTCTGGAGGAGAAATTCTGGAAAGAGATCGGAAATTCACTGTACGGAAAACTCGCTCAGGGTCTTCACGCAAAGACTGCATTTGATACCGCCCGAGGGCTGAACAGCCCTCTGCCGCCTTCGTCAGTCACCCAGCCATTTTTTGCTGCACATGTCACGGGATTTGTCCGCGCGGTGGTGGGCGAGTTGATGAATGCACTCCCGCCGAATGCAACAGTGGTCAGTGTGACTACAGATGGTTTTCTGACGGATTCCGCTATCGAGAATATCGATATGTCTGGCCCGTTATCATCACGTTTTCAGGCGTTATGTGGCATTGCGGATCCGGGCTCGTCTATGCTGACCTGTAAACATCAGGTCCGGCAGCTTGTCGCCATGAAAACCCGGGGGCAGTTGACCTATAAAGAACTTGCAGGCTACCCAATCGTACACGCCCGTGCAGGCGTTAAACCCCCTGCTGATATTCCCCGCGACGACTATAACCGCTATATGGTGGACCTCTATCTTAACAGGGCTCCGGGTCAGAAGCTTCGCAGGGGATCTCTCATTTCAACCCGTGATATGTGGTTGAATGAAAGCGACCTTGTCGCCGTTGAGTCGGATATCCGGTTAAATCTGGAGTTCGACTTTAAGCGCCAACTGATCGCCCCCACCATGAATGATGGACATTTGTTGATGTATTCCCGTCCGTGGAATGATATAGCCCAGGCACTTAAGCAACGCCAGCTATTCGATGACTGGCGGCAGACACACAGCCTGAAAGATGAAGCAGACTGGGAAGACTGGTGTGATTTTCTCTATTGCAGAAACATTTTTACCCCTCTGAAACTGAAAGTAGGACAAAATCGAAGCGATGACGTCCTTGTTCGCCTTTTCCTGCGGGCCCTGGCTCAATATCAATGGGGGCTTACGCCGGACGACAGAAAGCGACAAACCAGTGTGGAGATAGCTGCATGGCTGGTCGAGGCAGGCTACTCTGTGACACCCAGCGATGTAAAAAATGCAGGTCGGGCTAAGCTCCCACCCATTATCTTTGATTCCCTGACTGCCCGAATGAATCGCCTGATGGACCTTATAAAGCTGGTATATCCCGGCTTCGCATTGCCCTCGGCAGTGTTGTAAATCCTTCACGCTGAATACCTGTTTGCTAAGCCCACTCTCCCTGTCGTGGGCTTTACTGTTTGGGGGTAATGAGGCACCGGTAATAAAGCTGCTTCCCGCAACCACCACAACATGGACAGGTTGAGTCCACAAAAACCATACAGAAAATATACCACTGAATTTTATGGTTTTTATTTTTTAGAAATCCTGCTTCAGCCTGGACTCATCTTGTCCAGCACCCTGCTGAAAATATCCTTCCAGCTTCAATTGATTGGATGCCTGAATGGATAAGCATGACAAACTTGGGTATCGCCTTGGATTGATACTGACTCGCCTTAACAACGGTGAATCAGTCACGGTGAGTGGGCTCGCTGAAGAGTTTAATGTCTGTGATAAGACCATCCGGCGTGATCTTACGCAGCGGCTGGCTTATCTCAACCTTCTTCGCAGTGGTAAGAAATATCATCTTCCCGTTGGTGTTCTGGGACAGCGCAGCAATACTGACTTGCGCCGCTTTACGCGTATTCTGGGTATTGAAGGGTTATTTCCACGCTGGGATGACCGCCTGTTAGGCATATTGCTGGGCAATGCCGAAAATAATCCGTTTCTGATCAAACAGCGTCCCTACGAAAATTGTGGGGTTTTTATGTCTACGTTGAATACATTGTCAGACGCGATTCGCGGCAGCAAAAAAATAAGCTTTATGTATAAAGCGAAAAGTTACAGCGCCATTGAACCCTATCGTCTCGTCAGTGACAGAGGGATCTGGTATCTCGCTGCCATTGAGGGAGGAGTGCTGAAAAGTTTCGTCATTTCAGCGATGAAACAGGTTCTCCCCAGTAACATGTCATTTGCCATGTCGCAGGAAATTCATCTGCAAATCGAGAATGCGGAAAGTATCTGGTATGGCGCAGAGCTTACTGAAGTACTGATGTCAGTTTCTGCACGTGTAGCCCCGTGGTTCTTGCGCCGCGCGCTGTTGCCGGGTCAGGAAATTATTCACACTTCCGCAAGCGGTGATTTGCTCGTGATTTCACGGGTGGCTCACTTCGGCCAAATTATCCCTCTCATCAAATACTGGATGCCCGAGGTTGAAGTTCTAAAACCAGCATCGATTCGTAATCAGGTGACGCAAGACATACGCCTTGCCCTGAAACGATACGAGCAGAATGAAAGTACGGAATCAACCGGAGATACCTCTAATGAATAAAGATGAAAAAGCGCTCGAGAATTTTTTCGAAAACATAGCAACGGACTTACTCAGCGGTCTTCTTGACGCCAATGATAATGAACAGAATGCGCATCTTAAAGCCTGGCTTGACGCGCCATTCAATGTAGTTCCCGAAAACCTACTCAGGCATGCCGAGATGATTTGCAATCACTTCAGTGCTGGTGAAAACGGTCATTTGTTAATGCACGGTATTGATGATCAACTGGCCGCAATGAACCTTTCCCGCAAGGAACGCTTCAGCCCTATGAAAAAAGGGATCGTCGGTTACGCGGCACCCCGTGATCTGGAAAAAGTGAATGCCTTGCTAAAAGTAATTATTTCTTATTACGAGTGTGCGTTAATTAAAGCGAGAATGGAGAATGGTGCTCAAGATGAATAATACAGAAACTAAAAATCGAAATCCTGTGAAGGATGCTCTTGAAATATTACCTGAAAATATCAGGGACAGTATTGCCCGACGCATCAATGACGTTATCAGTTATGAGCCGGTCATTGGCATTATGGGAAAGACCGGAGCCGGGAAGTCCAGCTTATGTAATGCGATTTTTAAGGGTGATATTTGTGCAGTTAGCGATGTCGCCGCCTGTACCCGTGAAACGCAGGAAATGCGCATCCAGTTTGGCAAACGCTCAGTGCGGTTGATTGATATTCCGGGTGTGGGCGAAAATGCTGAGCGTGACGCTGAATATGAACAACTTTATCGTGATCTGTTACCACAGCTGGATCTGGTTCTCTGGGTGATTAAAGGCGATGATCGCGCCTTTTCTGCGGATGAACATTTCTACAAAAATGTGCTGGCCCCTGCTGGCGGTGAGGCTAAAACACTGTTTGTGCTTAATCAGGTCGACAAAATTGAGCCATTCCGTGAGTGGGATGTTGTCAACGCCCGGCCTTCTCCATCCCAGATGCAAAATATCCTCGATAAAGAAGCATATATCACACAACGATTTGGGTTTACTGACCATCCGGTGATCGCTGTCGCCGCCAGTGAGGGATACAATGTGACCCATTTGGTGGAGGCAATGGTTCGTGCGCTCCCAAAGCACGCTCAAAGCGGCGTCGCTTCTCAGGTGAGAGACGAGCACAAAACCCGTACAGTTACAGAAGAGGCAACGGAAGGATTTGGTGATACCGTTGATCGCGTTCTTGATGATATTATTGATAATACCCTGCCAGCGCCTTTGCGCGTGGTGGTGAAAGCTGCCAAAAAAGCTGTAGTCAATGGGCTGAAAAAAGCCTGGAACTGGATCTTTGGATAAAAAAATAACGGGAGCAACTGCTCCCGTAATATTCATATTCCATTAATCATTATAATTTCACCAGCCCTGATTTAATTGCCAGGCGGACACATTTATTGGCCTCCTGCATAATGACGTCCTGGGGATATCTGTTCATTTCCCGATACCCATCAGATTTAGCCATGCGACCTTCCATACCGGCATTATCCAGAATGGCCTTCCAGGCATCCCGAATTTTCTTTGAGTCCTTTTCGCCGACACCACCGGAGAGTGTGCCAAATAGTTCTTTGGCATTACTGTTAAGATTTTTGTATTCTGCTGCGTTTGGATCCAGTAACATCGCCATTTGAGTTGACTGGCGAGTTGCTTCATAACAACGCCCTGCTGTATCAAGTGAAACAGAAGCGGCTATTGAGATGACAGGCACGATGGCCGCAACACATCCGGCAATTATCTTTTTCATATCATTATTATCCAATTGGGTGAGAAAGATTATCTGTTCTTACTACTGTCTGTTCGCTGATTTGCGGTAAAATGTTACACACTTATCTGCAAATGCTGCCTGCTGGTATGCCCGAGGCAGTTCATTCTCCAGAGCGATGGTGTTTTCATTGATCGACTCCTCGTCAACGCCATAACGTTGTAGTTCTCCCTCCAAATATTTATATATTTCAGCAGTGACTTTTTGATCTGACTCCATGAGTTGCCTGTTTATATTGTCCATTGCAAGATAACAGGCTACACGGTTATTTACCTGAACAAGCCCGGCATGCGCCTGCGACAGAAAACCTGTGAATAACAGAGTCGCTATTATTGTTCTTTTCATCTTATATCCTTAATTAAGGTGGTTTATTTGGTTCATTGCAAAGCCTAATGCAATGCGAGGACAGGTCATGTCCATGTAGAGAAAATTATTTGAATATTCCTTGCCTGACTCGCTCTCTTATCAGAGGAGCCAACCGCACTTTCCCGGGAGAAAGAACCTCCGTTACTGTTTCCACCCTTAATAAGTCCCGTCGTCCTGTCCGACGGGAAACAGAAAACTGCTGGCAAATATCATTAACCGACAGAGAATTGCCGGTATAGAGCTGGAGCAATATCCACCCCAGTCTTTCAGCGATCTTCTCGCCTCGTGACTGACGCATCATGGGTACCTGTCTAGTTTTGTTTCAACATTCCATCGGCCAAAACCGACACTAACACACTGTAATATCGATGTTATTTATGCGGTGTAAAACTGCCGTTGGGGTAATGGAGTCATCGTTATCACCCTGTCACTGAGGAATGCGCCATTTGGGCCTAAACCACGAGGGATCTGAGATCCCCCGTGTCTGCACATGTTTATGCGAACGGTCCGGTACAACCAGCATCATCATCATGCTGCGATGTACTGCGCATGAAGAGGATTACAAAGATGCCCGTTTTCTTCCTGTTCATAACAGGTCAACAACTTTCCACAGTTACCGTTACCCGGTAAATCCCCATAGACAGGTAATCCATAAAATTACCCTCCCATAAGGACCAGAGTTCATTCCTCTCTGCCGCCAGTGAAATATCCCCAGCCAGATAATGGAAGACGTATTGACCTGACCAACAAAAGTCCATTTCCTTTTCCAGCTCCGGATAGACTCGTCCCATGTAACTAAAGTCTGTGACATAATCGAAATACCATTCGTTATCCTGGCGGATGAACCGCATTTCAACCGGATGAAATCCGCCGGATTCTGCACTGTAGTCCGGGTCACGAAAATTAATGACTACTGCCCTGACCGATGTTTGCTGAGATTGTTCTGCCAGAAGCGTAACGATGTGCTGCTGAAATAATTTAGTGACAGGCAGCGTTAATCCTGCCTGTTTTAGGGCATACTGTGTTTGCATAATAGATTTTCCTGTAAAAGGTGAGTAGAGGTGTGTAGTAGTTTCTGGTTGTATAACAGTTCTGGTAAAGAATTAATTCTTCGCAATCCTTTCTCAATCGCCAACCTCACTGAGTGTTTTAAGACGCGCCCGCCAGTCAGCATATAAAACATGCGTAAACAACTTCTCAGGGTGCGCCTCAAGCAGGCATATATCCGGGGAGCGTAAAACAGCAGCCAGAAAACCGGCATTATTGGCACTTGCTCCTTTAAATAATGATCTGAATACGCCTGATGTGAAGCCCGTTGTCGGTTGAACTTCGAGTACACTTTCAATCTTAGAAAGTGGGACCCAGTCTTTAGAGAACAATCCACCGCTGCCATTTGCCATGAGGCGCAGATAGAGATCATTATCTTTTTCAGACATTGCCAGTTGCCATGTCAGCATACCACTGGCTTTAGGACTAATTTTTTCCGCCTGTCCTGATTCAATGAGCAGCTTATAACTCTCTTCATGTAATATTTGCCCGTTTTCAGTGATACCTTTTTCAATATCACTTAAATCATTATTTAACTCCAGCCCCTCTTGTTCATTATTATTTTTTCCCGACTTTGACTTTCTCATTTTCATCTCCTGATTTTAATATAATTTACAGACGGGATTCCGCCATAGACATTAATTTATCAATCCCGCCCAGAGGACAATTGGGATGAAACAACAGATAAATACCATTTCCATTATCTTCTGTAATTGATAGCATCAAGTAATATTCATCTGTCAGATGGACCACGAACTCAGGGTTTGCAATTAAATGATGAATTACATCCAGTACGTGTCGTTTAATATCTTCGGGAACATCACCGGGTTCAATGTACATTAATGTTACACCCACCTCTCCCCAAAAATTCATTGCGGAAAGTTCATCATCAAATGGGAGTATCAGTTCTTTTCTCAAAACAGACATAACTGAATCGGGAAGAAGGAGCGACGGCAGGTCTTGCCAGCTCGAGATAAATTTCATTGAATAATCCTCATAAACAAAAAACCCGATACGTTTTAAGTATCGGGGTTACACAGACAGGGTAAAGAATCTGGAATTGCCTTCAGGCGTCATCTAAATTCTTTCATAATATCCACAATCCTTGCAGATAAGCACTGGAGCATTATTCCTTTCACGCTGTTTAAGGAATCCAAATAGACGCTGTATCGCCCTGATGATTTCTTTAAGCAATTCTGGTAATTGCTCCGGGCTAATATAACCGGATGTCGATGTCAGAAACCGGTCATCGCGAGTCACCTTTGCTATATTTCCGGCAGTTTCTGTGACTGTATTCCGACTACCGCACTTAGGGCACTTTAACGGCATAATCATTCTCCACGTTTAAGAGATGCAAAAATCACTGTTCTTTACTGGTAGCTACGGGGGGTAAAAGAAGGTCGGTAACACCCTGCCCGGTCTGACGCATTCGCTCTGGTGTCAGTTTTGCGTAGCGCTCCGTACTCTGAATACTGGCATGCGCAAGCTGGGCTTTAACGTCATACAGACTGTACTGTCCGCTGGAGACAAGTAATGATGCGACGGAATGGCGCGTAGTGTGGAAACAGACTTCACTTTTATCTATCCCGCACTCTGCCAGTATTTTTTCATAGGCCCACCGGGGTTCTGATATTGGTTTTCCATTATCTTTTACGGCAAACAGATAGGGGTTGCTGCCAGCCCGTGGGATCGAATCAATAATAGATAATGCAACATCACTGAGATACACAGTTCTGCTGCGACCATTCTTAGTATAAGGAATGAATAACGACCTGTTATCCCGATCAATATGTTTGTGCATGACATTCAGCATTTCTGATTTGCGTGTACCGGTTAACAGCAGCATGGCTATCAGTCCCCCGGCTGCCTTATTGGGGTATCGTGCCGCAGCGTCGAGGATCCTTCTGATCTCATCGGCGTCAAAAAAGCGCGTCCGCTGATTATTCTCCTTCAGCAAAGGGATCTTATCGGCTTCATTCTTCTCCAGGACATCCTGTCGTAGCGCATAACGCCCCATAGTTTTCAGAATAGCCAGTGCCCTGTTACAGGTAGACGGTGCATACTGCTGGCCGTGAATACGACCCTCAAGCATGTCGAAAAGCACCTGCTGGATTTCCCGGGCCCGAAGGTCACAGTAACGTATCTTCCCCAGACAAGGTTCAATGTATTGCGTGAAACGCTGAACATCCTTATCCCAGGACTTTTTATGGCGTTTGATGAACGGAACATAGGTCTGGTGAAAAAACTCACTAAGCGTTGGTATAGCACGATAATTATCGCGTTCTGCCTTAGGGTCATTTCCCAGTGCAATCGCCTCCTTGTGACGGCGGGCTATCTGACGGGCTGTCCCCACATCAATTTCAGGGAATCTGCCAATACTGATACTTTTTTTGGTACCGTGGAATGTGTATCGCAGGAGGAAACGTTTGTTACCCGTTCGACCTGAGAGGCATTTGAGGCCAATGACCTCGGTATCAGATACCTCAAGCTCTGTAGATCGGGTATCTGTGTTTGCCGGAAGGGCTTTGATGGATGAATTGGTGAATCGGAAGGATTTCTGCATGATTATCCTCATGTATCTTACTGATATCATGAAAATAATATATATCTGAAGGTGTATTTATTACGGAGCGGGATTGGAGAATTGAAAATCTATTAGACGCGTACAAACGGATATTACAGGAGGTTGACGCCCAGTCATTTAACCTGAGTGAGGATAAATACTCGGGCGTCTTTTTATCTGTACCCTTTGAAGAATACTGGCATTCACCGGCAAAAATCATGCTGGTTGGACGTGAAACCGCTGGCTGGAATACGCTGAATGGTAAGAATACGATGTCGCGGGTGCTGGGACTCATACCTGACGTCACCATCGGGCAAGTGGTTGAAGAGGCTGTAGCTCGTTACAGGAATCATCTTCCGGTACAAAATGAAGGCACCACCAACCTCAAATCACGTAGCCGCTTCACGCAATATCATTTCCAACTGGCCCGGGAGCTTAATATCCCTCCACAGGCTATCGTGTATGCCAATCTACTGGCGTGGGATTACGACGGACTGACCCCTCTCAATCGCCCTCAAAATGAAGTGCAGGAAGTCATATTAGCCTCGCTGAAACTTCTGACGGTACAAATTAAACACCTTGACCCTGATTTCATCATCTTTGCATCCGGAGCACGGAGAACAGACTACATCATAAAACAGGTGCTTACTGAGCTAGGCGGCTATGAGACTTCTTCAGTCATTTCGGGGAAGCTATGGGAGTTCAAAACAGGTAATACAATCTGTTTCAGAATTGCCCATCCAAGGGCTATGCGCGGGCACCAGAAGCACAGAGAAGAGGTGATTGCGCGAATTAAGCAACTTTGTACTCAGGGTGGCTAGAACATTACAGCTTGCTCAGTAGGCCCCCCTTCCCGGAAGAGTACCGGAAAACAGGCAAAGCGGCCTGGTTCTCTATGCTGGAGGCTACACGTTCGATTCGGCATTGCCAGGCTGTAGATTGCAGCTCATTGCACCCCGTGAGCACAGGATATGCACAGGGCGTGAATTTCAGGTACAAAAAAACCACCCGAAGGTGGTTTCACGACACTGCTTATTGCTTTGATTATTCTACTTTTTCCCATGGTAGCCGGAGTGGGACTTGAACCCACACAGCGCGAACGCCGAGGGATTTTAAATCCCTTGTGTCTACCGATTCCACCATCCGGCCAGGGAAGAAAGTGGAGGCGCGTTCCGGAGTCGAACCGGACTAGACGGATTTGCAATCCGCTACATAACCGCTTTGCTAACGCGCCTTAAATCTTTTGTCTTTCGACCTGCACCCGCAAACTGCCGATGCATTAATCTGGAGCGGGAAACGAGACTCGAACTCGCGACCCCGACCTTGGCAAGGTCGTGCTCTACCAACTGAGCTATTCCCGCATGTTATCAAGTAACTATTTAACGACTTGCTAAGCACTTGATTTCATTATCGTCCGGCTTACTGTGCCGCCGTTCGATGCGTTGCATTCTACTGATATGACGTTATGAGTCAACGTTATTTTTTGCATCTCAGGATCGTTTGCTGAAAATTAAGCCGAAACGATCACTGTTCAAGCAAATCACCGCGCGCAGCGTTCAAATATTGCAACATTGACCACAATGTCAGCACCGCCGCAACCCACAGCAGACCAATGCCGGCCCACTCTACCCAGGCATTCGGACGCCACAGCATCCACACCAGCGCCGCCATCTGCGCAGTGGTTTTAACTTTACCGATCCAGGACACCGCCACGCTGCTGCGTTTACCCAGCTCCGCCATCCACTCGCGCAGGGCAGAGATAATAATCTCACGGCCAATCATGGTCGCGGCAGGCAGCGTCACCCACCAGGTATGATAATGTTCCGCCACCAGCACCATCGCGATTGCCACCATCACCTTATCCGCAACCGGATCGAGGAATGCGCCAAAGCGGGTACTCTGGTTCCAGCGACGCGCCAGATAACCGTCAAACCAGTCCGTCACGGCGGCAATCAGGAAAATAAGCGCACAGGCAAAAGGCGCCCAGACGACCGGCAGGTAAAATGCCAGGACGAAGAACGGAATGAGCACAACGCGAAAGAGAGTAAGCAACGTAGGGATATTAAATCGCATGATGACGGTAACTGTCTGTTGTCAGTAAAATTTAGCTCTATGTTGCTACAGAGCCCTCAATGTTTCAACGAGTAGTAGATCTTTTCTGCCAGCCCTTGCGAAATACCCGGCACTTTTGCAATTTCTTCCATACTGGCGTTGAGTAATCCTTGCAATCCGCCCATATACTTCAACAGCATCTGGCGACGTTTTGGCCCGACGCCTTCAATCGTCTCAAGGGTACTGGTATTTTTCACTTTCGCCCGTTTTTTGCGGTGTCCGCTAATGGCATGATCGTGCGACTCATCTCGGATGTGCTGGATCACGTGCAGTGCAGGGGAATCTGGCGGCAGGCTAAAGCCCTCGCCTTCCGGCTCAAAGAACAGCGTTTCCAGGCCAGCCTTACGATCTGCCCCTTTCGCTACCCCTAGCAGCAACGGATGGTTCTTATCCCACTCCACGTCGAGCGATTCGAATACCGCCTTCGCCTGCCCCAACTGCCCTTTACCACCGTCGATAAGGATAACGTCCGGGATTTTGCTCTCTTCAATCGCTTTACCATAGCGACGACGCAGCACCTGATTCATGGCGGCATAATCGTCACCGGGCGTAATGCCGGTGATGTTATAGCGACGATACTCTGCCCGCAGTGGGCCATTGGCATCAAAGACCACACACGACGCCACGGTCTGCTCACCCATCGTATGGCTGATGTCGAAGCATTCCATGCGTTTCACTTCCGGCAGCTTGAGCAGCGTAGCAAGGGCGGTTAAACGTTGGCTGACGGTCGATTGCTGGGAAAGTTTGGTGGTCAGCGCCGTGGCGGCATTGGTTCGCGCCAGCTTCAGATAACGCGCACGATCGCCGCGCGGTTTCGTCTGGACATTCACCCGGCGACCTGCCAGCTCTGAAAGTGAGTCCGCCAGCAGGGTTTTATCGTCCAGCGTGAAGTCGAGCAGGATCTCCGAGGGCAGCGTACGCATCTGGCTGCCCTGCAAATAAAACTGGCCGACAAAGGTCTCCACCACTTCACCCATCTCAGTCCCACCCGGCACTTTCGGGAAGTAACTGCGGCTGCCGAGCACTTTGCCCTGACGAATAAACAGCACGTGAACGCAGGCCAGGCCGGCGTCAAAGGCAACGCCGATGACATCGAGGTCGTCGCCCGTATTGGAAACAAACTGCTTCTCGGTCACCCTGCGCACCGCCTGGATCTGGTCGCGGATGCGTGCGGCCTCCTCAAATTCCAGCGCCGCGCTGGCTTTTTCCATGCGGGTAATCAGTTGCGTCAGCACCTGATCGTCTTTCCCGGCTAAAAACAGGCGGACATATTCCACCTGCTGCGCGTACTCTTCTTCGCTCACCAGCCCTTCAACGCATGGTCCCAGGCAGCGGCCAATCTGATATTGCAGGCATGGCCGGGAGCGGTTGCGATAAACGCTGTTTTCGCACTGGCGAACAGGGAAGATTTTTTGCAAAAGCGCCAGCGTTTCCCGCACGGCATAACCATTCGGGAAGGGGCCGAAATATTCTCCTTTCGCATGCTTAGCGCCACGATGCATCGCCAGCCGCGGGTGCGTGTCGCCGCTCAGGAAGATAAACGGATAGGACTTGTCATCACGCAGCAGAACGTTGTAGCGCGGCTGATACAACTTAATGTAGTTGTGCTCAAGGAGCAGCGCTTCCGTTTCCGTGTGCGTTACGGTGACATCAATGTTGTGTATAAGTGCGACCAGCGCTTCGGTTTTACGGGAGGCAAGGTTGCTGCGGAAATAACTTGAAAGGCGTTTCTTCAGATCTTTCGCCTTACCGACATAGATAACCGTACCGCCAGCATCATACATCCGGTAGACGCCTGGCTGGCTGGTGACGGTTTTCAGAAATGCTTTTGAATCGAACGCTTCACTCACTGACTTATTAACGACTCCGCATTGCACAAACCATGGCGAATGGCCAGGTGAGTCAGTTCGACATCACCGTGAATGTTCAGTTTACTGAACATCCGATAGCGATAGCTGTTGACCGTTTTCGGGCTGAGATTCAACTGCTCAGAAATCTCATTCACCTTCTGACCTTTAGTGATCATCAGCATAATCTGCAATTCGCGCTCAGACAAACTGGCAAACGGAGATTCCGTTTTTTCCGGTTCAATCTGACTCAACGCCATCTGTTGAGCAATATCAGAAGCGATATAGCGCTGCCCTGCGTGAACGGTGCGGATCGCATTGACGACTTCCTGCGGCGCAGCGCCTTTACTGAGATACCCCGCAGCCCCCGCCTGCATGACCCTGGCGGGCAGCGGATTTTCGGTATGGACGGTCAGCATGATGACTTTGGTATCAACGAACATGCGCGCGATTTTGCGCGTGGCTTCAAGCCCGCCAATACCGGGCATGTTCATATCCATCAGCACCACGTCTGCGGAGTTCGCGCGACACCATTTGACGGCATCTTCGCCACAGCACGCCTCGCCGGCAACTTTAATACCCTTTATATCTTCAAGAATGCGTCGTATCCCTGCGCGCACCAGTTCGTGGTCATCAACAAGAAGGACGTTGATCAAAGGAAATGTCTCCAGAATAGGGATAACGCTACTGACTGCTAATTGGGTTTATATTAACGGTTTTCCATGCAAGATTAAAACGCTAAAAAATCGGCTATACGATTCGGGTCTCGTTTTTGGAAATTAGGCTGTACAGTAAGTGGAAAGAAAACCCATGTGTACTGGGCTTTACCGCTATTTTTTTAGCACCAGCATTCAAAAAGCCACCAAAACATTTGTTAACGTAAACTAAAAAATGCTCTCATTTTTTTGTAACAACAATTAACGGATGGCGTACCGGCGATAAACATTTAATTGTCGCTAACATATTGGGCAGATTACCTTCATAATCCGCACCGGCCAATAATCAATACGCGTAAAAGTATAAAAAACAACCACTGCATTTTTTGCCGCAGCTTGTGGTATACTCCGCCGCCTTAACTTTCATCGTCGCGCTCATGCGCTGTTTTATAATGAGGAAAATAAATGAGCACACCTGAATTTGCCACTGCCGAGAATAACCAGGAACTGGCACAGGAAGTAAACTGCCTGAAGTCGCTGCTGACGCTTATGCTACAGGCGATGGGCCAGGCTGATGCTGGACGTGTGATCATTAAAATGGAAAAACAGATCGCGCAGATGGAAGATCAGGCGGAATCCGCTGTTTTTGCCAATACAGTTAAGCAAATTAAACAAGCCTACCGCCAGTAACAAAAAAGGCTGGATGCAGTGCATTCAGCCTTTTCCTCGTCTGACACGCAGAACGTGATATCAGTCAAATAAGCCCAGTCGCCGCGGCATAACACGCTATCTGGATCTTATTCGGCGCGTTGAATTTCTTCTGCATATTCTTCTGATGGAAGTTGACGGTATTTTCCGAGATGGAAAGAATGATGGCAATTTCTGCCGACGTCTTCCCTTCTGCGGTCCACTTCAGAATTTCCCGTTCACGCTTGCTGAATTTCATTTCCGGCGGCATCACCGTCTCATGTTCAAAGCGCAACAGTGTAGTGAGCGCCATCTGAACCAGCATTTGTAAACGCAGCTCAATTTCTTCACTGGATATCGAGTGTGCCTGTAAGCTAGTACATGACACGGAGAGGAAGCCGAGCGCATGATTTGGCAGCATCAGACACTGGGTTATTCCCTTACGTAAACCGTGGTCCCGCGCGCCGTCCCATAATTGCTGGGCATCCGTGAATAATTCATCCGTCCAGGGCAAATGACCCTGAATGAAATTCTCCGGCTTCAGTACCGGGTCAATGGCGAAATAATTCTCGGATTGATATTGCGCCATCCATTGTTGCGGATAACTGGAATGGACGGATGTTCGCGGGCGGGTAAATGGCACAGGGTGTCGAACACAAAGCGCATAATAATCGAATTCAAGCGCCTGCGTTTGTCGCTGAAGTTCCTGATATACCTCGTCAGCACAGGTCATTTCCTGAAACCGGAGGACGCATTCCCGTCGCCAGGTGAAAAAGTCTATATCCCTCATACTTGCCGAATGAAGCCTCTGATAAAGATAATCATTATTATGGTGAATATAACCTAACACATAAAGCAGGATCATTTATATAAAATATCGACCACAGACGGATTATCTTTAATTTGGCGATGGCTTATCCACATCGGGTGGAATAAAAAATCAACAAAACTGAATTTATGGGAGGATAATTTGCTCCAGAAGTGACATCTGGAGCAAATTGAGCGTGAAAATGCTACTGCATTAAGAATTTTTCAAGGAACTGGCGGGTTCGAGGCTGCTGAGGATTGGCAAACAGCGCCTTAGCTGGCCCCTGCTCTACTATTCGCCCCTGATCCATGAAAATTGCCCGATCGGCAACGTCGCGAGCGAAGCTCATTTCATGCGTCACAATCACCATCGTGCGTTTTTCCTGCGCCAGCTGTCGGATAGTGTTAAGCACTTCCCCGACCAGCTCAGGATCGAGTGCGGATGTGGGTTCGTCGAACAGGATCACATCCGGGCGCATCGCCAGCGCGCGCGCAATGGCGACACGCTGCTGCTGTCCGCCAGATAACCGACGCGGATAACTCGTCTCCTTCCCGGCCAGGCCAACCTTCGCCAGCAGCTCGCGGGCGCGGGCCGTCGCGTCTTCCTTTGGTTCACCCTTTACGATGACCGGGCCATCAATAATATTTTCCAGCACCGTACGGTGCGGAAAGAGATTAAAGCTCTGGAATACGAAGCCAACATGCTGACGCAGGCGGCGAATCAGCCCTTTTTGCTGGCTGATGGGTTTCCCGGTATCAATGGTGATATCGCCCACGCGGATCGTCCCGCCTTCAGGCTGCTCAAGCAAATTAATGCTGCGCAACAGCGTGGTTTTCCCTGACCCACTCGGGCCGATAATTGCCACCACTTCGCCCTGCTCAACCTCAAGGTCGATGCCGTGCAGCACCGTTTGCCCGTGGAATTTTTTCACCAGGTTTTTGACGTCAATTGCACTCATTTTGGATCTCGCTCCTGGCGGTTAAGCTGGTTTTCAAAATAGTTTTGCAGGGCGGACAGCACCGTCGCCATCACCCAGTAAATCAGCGAGGCCGCCAGATACATGGTAAACACTTCCAGCGTGCGCGAGGTGATCAGTTGCGCCTGACGGAAAAGCTCCGGCACCTGAATGGTCGCCGCAAGCGAGGTGTCTTTCACCAGGCTGATAAAGCTGTTGCTCAGCGGAGGTAGCGCCACGCGCGCCGCCTGGGGCAGGATCGCCCGGCGCAGCGTCTGCCACGGGGTCATCCCGATACTGGCCGCCGCTTCCCACTGTCCTTTATCGATGGACGAGATCGCCGCACGCAGCGTTTCAGAGGTGTACGCCGCCGTATTCAGCGACAGGCCAATCATCGCCGCCGGGATCGGATCCAGCTCGATACCGAACTGGGGCAGCCCGTAGTAAATCATAAACAGCTGGGCGATAAGCGGCGTTCCGCGAAACACGGAGATGTAAAACCGCGCCAGCCACCGCACCGGCCAGACGTTCGACATGCGCATCAGTGCCAGCACAAACCCGAGCACCAGCCCGAAGAACATCCCGCCGATACTGAGCTGTAAAGTAAACACCGCGCCCTTAAGCAAGAACGGCAGCGAATCAATAACCAGTTGAATACTTTCTTGCATTATTATTTTTCTACCTGATTTTTAGACATGGGGATGATAGGCAAACAGCGCAGGCGCCCCGCCAGTATGAACAAACAAAATGGGTCCTTCATCCTTAAAGCGCTTGCGGGCGATACCGTCGATAAGGCCCGCCATCGCCTTACCGGTATAGACAGGGTCAAGCAGAATACCTTCGAGGCGGGCCAGCAGCTTAACGGCCTCCATCCCTTCATCATTGGGGGTGCCATAACCCGGCGCGAAGTAGTCATCCCACAGCAATATTTCCGCCTTCGCCTGAAGCGCAAGCTGTTCTGCCACCGCCTGTTGCAGGGTGACGACTTTCGGCTTTTGATCCGCAACGCTTCTGGAAACCGTCACGCCAATCAACTCTACGTCCGGCATCAGTTGCTCAAGCCCGACCGCTAAACCGGCATGGGTACCCGCGCTGCCGGACGCCACTACCACCGAGGACAAACTCACCGCGCCTTCGCACTGCTGGGCGATTTCCAGCGCGCTCTCAACATAGCCGAGAGCACCCAGCGCATTCGAGCCGCCAACCGGGATGACGTACGGACGAAAGCCCTGCGCTTCCAGGCGCGTCGCCAGTTCATCAAGCTGTGCAGCCGGGTCGGTCAACGCGTCAACCATTTCAACCTGCACGTTGAACAGATCCAGCAGCAGGCGGTTACCGTTAGTCAGGTAATTCTCTGCCTGCGTGCCAATCGGGTTCTCCAGCAGGGCTACGCAGTGAAGGCCCAGCTTCGCCGCCACTGCCGCCGTCTGGCGAACGTGGTTAGACTGAATTGCCCCGGCGGTGATCAGCGTATCCGCGCCCTCGCGCAGGGCATCGGCGGCGAGAAATTCCAGCTTGCGCAGCTTATTCCCGCCCATCGCCATGGGCGTCACATCGTCACGCTTAATGAAAATATCGCGCCCCAGATAGTCAGAAAATCGCGGCAGATACTCCAGCGGCGTGGGTGCGCCGATAAATTCCAGACGGGGAAAGCGCGTTAAATTCTGTAGTGACATGGTTCCTCCGGTCACGCAAACAATTGTTATTTCATTATGCACGCAGACGCGCGAGAAATAAAAAAGGCGCTTTTAAAAGCGCCTTTTTTTGTCGGTCAGAGACTTATTTCGTCACGTCTGCGCCGAACCACTTCTCAGAAAGCGCCTTCAGGCTGCCGTCTTTCTGCATTTCAGCAATGGCAGCATCAATGGCTTTCAGCAGATCTTCGTTACCTTTACGCACCGCCACGCCGGACTCCTGACGGGAGAACGCATCGCCCGCGACGGCCAGGGTATTGTTGGTTTTCTTCACCAGATCCAGCGCTGCCAGGCGGTCAACCAGAATGGCGTCGATACGGCCTACGCGCAGATCCTGGTATTTCGTCGGGTCATCATCATAGGTGCGGATGTCCACGCCCTGCACGTTCTGGCGCAGCCACTCTTCGTAGTTGGTGCCCAGACCGACGCCGACTTTCTTACCTTTCAGATCCGCGGCGGATTTGATGCTGCCTTCGTTACCTTTCTTCACCAGCGCCTGGATACCGGACACGGTGTACGGCGTAGAGAAGTCATACTTCTTCTTACGCTCGTCAGAAATGGTTACCTGGTTAATCACCACGTCAATACGTTTGGAATCCAGTGACGCCAGCATACCATCCCATTTGGTCGGTTTCAGGGAGGCTTTGACGCCGAGATGCTTGGCCAGCTCTTGCGCAAACTCCACTTCAAAACCGGTCAGCTTACCGTCGTCGCCCTGGAAGCTGAACGGAGGATAGGTTCCTTCCAGCCCAACCAGCAGCGTGCCGCGCTCTTTGACTTTGTTGAGCAGATTATCTGCCGCGAACGTTTTCACGCTCATCCCCGCGACCAGCGCAACGGCCATCATCCCCATCAGCGCCTGACGACCCAGAACTGCTAATTTCATAAGTACTCCGATACAGTGGAATTTTTGAGTAGTGTAGAGAAATCGCCTGCAACGTCAAAGGCGGCTGCGCTACATCTTATTCTTTTTTAATATATATCAGAAGTTGTTCCGGCGTGGACTTTCTGCTTTATGACGCCCGGCATCTGGACTTTATATTGCGCGTACTTTCGCAGCGCGATGCGGTAATTGTTGGTACTGGTGGCGGGCAGCCAGGGCTCCAGATTTTCATCCAGGTATCCGGTCGTCAGCAAGTCGCGGGAGATATTTTGCATGGTCAAATGCTGACCCAGGCGGCGCAGGCGAACCACGTATTCACGCACGGTGCCGTGACTCATCTCCGTTTGTTCAAACAGGAACTGCTTGAAGCCGATAATATCGAAGAAGTCGCTTTGCTCTTTGCAGTGGAGATCGCCACAGAAACGGCAAAGCGCTACCCACTCTTTTTGCTCTTCAAGCCAGGCGGCTTCATCCATCAGCGTGTCGAGGCGGGAAATCGCAATCTTATTCACGATTTCACCGCGACGAACCAGCGTGATGCGGTCGAGTAATTTTTTACAGTGGGCGCAATGCGTCTGGCTGTGTTTAAAGTCTTTCAGGTAGCGGCTTAAAGGCCGTCTTTTAGATTGCTGCACCGTCATGATAACTCCTGGTTGTCAATACGTTGTGCGGCATTTCCAAGGCGAATGACTCACCTATAACTTACCCAGTTTTGTGCGCAGGCGTTTAATGGCCTGGCTGTGCAGCTGGCTCACCCGTGACTCGCCCACCTCCAGCACGGCGCCAATCTCTTTGAGATTGAGCTCTTCCTGGTAATAGAGGGTTAACACCAGTTGCTCACGTTCAGGTAAAGCTTCAATCGCTTCCATCACGCGCTGGCGTAAATTCCCTTCCAGTAAGTGGTGTAACGGGTTTTCTTGCTGATGCTCATCCGTCACCAGCTCGATGCTATCGCCATGCTCTTCGCGCCACTCATCATAAGAGAAGAGTTGGCTGTTATTGGTATCGAGCAACATCTGACGATACTCTTCAACAGGAATACCCAGACGCTCCGCCACTTCGGTTTCCGTCGCGTTGCGCCCCAGTTCCTGTTCCAGCTGCCCCATCGCATGCGCCACTTCGCGCGCGTTGCGGCGAACGCTGCGCGGCACCCAGTCGCGGCTGCGCAGCTCGTCCAGCATCGCACCACGAATACGCTGCACTGCGTAAGTCGTAAATGCCGTTCCTTGCAGAGCGTCGTACCGGTCAACTGCATTCAATAACCCGATACCGCCCGCCTGTAGCAGATCGTCCAGTTCCACGCTCGCCGGCAAACGCACCTGGAGGCGCAATGCTTCGTGACGCACCAGCGGAACATAACGCTGCCACAGCGAGTGTTTATCCATTACACCTTCAGCGGTATAGAGTGAATTCACGATAAACAGCCCTGCGTTAGTTGAGTTATCGGCATGATTATCCGATTCTGGAGGGGTTTTAATCGGGTGAATAGTGGGTGAAATGAGGGGTTATTTGGGGGGTTACGCTTGTGCATGGATAGAAAAAACCCCGCCGAAGCGGGGTTTAAGCGTAATCAGGCGATTAGCCTTGCAGCAGAGACAGAACCTGCTGAGGAACCTGGTTAGCTTTGGACAGCACGGAGTTACCGGCCTGCTGGATGATCTGCGCTTTGGACATATTTGACACTTCGGTCGCATAGTCGGCGTCCTGAATACGGGACTGCGCTTCAGACAGGTTGGTAGTGGTGTTGTTCAGGTTGGTTACCGCAGAGCTCAGACGGTTCTGTACCGCACCCAGTGAAGAACGGAATTTGTCGACGGACGCGATAGCTTTGTCCAGCAGAGCCAGTGGATCAGCAGTAGACACGCCTTTGAATTCGCCAGCTGCGTTCAGGGTAACAGTCTGTGCGTTGTTCAGCGTACCGCCCGCGCCGCCGTCAGCGATAGCGCCAGCAGTCAGGGAGTAGTTTTTACCCTGCACTTCAGCGTAACCCGCAGCAGCGCCAGCAGCGTCTGCGCCAACTTTAACAGCAACACCGGTCAGCGTACCAGTACCACCGTTTGCATCGGTATAGGTGATGTCAGCGGTGTTCACTTTCACGCTGCCAGTTGCATCGTCAACAGACACAGCGTAGTTGTCAGAACCGGAAGAAACCACGTAGGTCGCGGTAGATGCGCCAGCTGGAGTCTGCACGTTGTGCAGAGTCAGGCTCTTCGCGTCCACACCCAGGGTGGTAGCCACTGCGCTCAGGTCAACATCTTTCAGAGCACCGCTCGCGCCAACCTGAGTGATAGAGTCGCTCAGTTTCAGTGCGTTGTTAGAAACGGAGAAACCGTTCAGACCCAGCGTTGAAGAGTCGATCTGTTGCAGGTCGATGGAGATGGTCTGGCCGTCGTTTGCACCAACCTGAATCTTCATGGAGCCGTCTTTAGCCAGCACGTTCACGCCGTTGAACTGAGTCTGACCGGATACGCGGTCGATTTCAGACAGGCGGGATTTGATTTCGTCCTGGATTGAAGACAGGTCAGAATCAGAGTTAGTACCGGTAGTTGCCTGAACGGTCAGTTCACGAACACGCTGCAGGTTGTTGTTGATTTCAGACAGCGCGCCTTCAGTGGTCTGTGCCAGAGAGATACCGTCGTTAGCGTTACGTGCAGCCTGAGTCAGACCTTTGATGTTAGAGGTGAAGCGGTTAGCGATAGCCTGGCCCGCAGCGTCATCTTTCGCGCTGTTGATACGCAGACCAGAAGACAGACGCTCGATAGAAGAAGACAGAGCGGACTGGTTCTTGTTGATGTTGTTCTGAGTGATCAGCGAGAGGCTGTTGGTATTAATGACTTGTGCCATGATTTCGATTCCTGTTGTTCATCAAATCTGTTTGGTTAGATTTGGGTTTCCACCCTTCGGCTTCATCGCCGTCAAAGGTGTTATCGTCTGGTCCAAACCAACCTTTAGATTTTTTTTCAGGATCGCGTTAATTTTTTTAGCCACGGAAAAGCTCTTCTCTATTACCGTTATTCCCGCCATTAAAAAAAAGAAATTAACCGTAAACTTTCCCCCATAAAAGCCGATAACCCCACTATTCGTTCTACGTGTCGATAGATTAAGGAATAAATATGGCAAGTATTTCATCATTGGGGATCGGTTCGGGTCTTAAGTTAGCAGACATTCTGGATAGTCTGACCACGGCCGAAAAAGCACAGTTGACGCCGATAACCAAACAACAGTCATCTTATACCGCCAAGCTTAGCGCTTACGGCACGTTGAAGAGTTCGCTGGAAGCGTTTCAGACTGCAAACACCGCGCTGAATAAAGCCGACCTGTTTACGGCGACCAGCACGTCGAGTAGCTCCACGGCATTCAGCGCCACCACTACCGGCAGCGCGATTGCCGGTAAATACACCATCAGCGTGTCGCAGCTGGCGCAGGCGCAAACCCTGACGACCAAAAACGCACAGCCGGATACCAAAACGGCCATTGCCACGGCTGACAGCAAGATCACCTTTACCGCCGGAAACGGTAAAGATCCGGTGACCATCGATATCAGCGCGGCAAATTCCTCGCTGACCGGCATTCGCGATGCGATTAACAAAGCTGACGCCGGCGTGACCGCCAGTATTATTAACGTCGGTAATGGTCAATATCGTCTGTCCATCACCTCCACCGAAACCGGAGCGGACAACGCGGTCAGCATCAGCGTAAGCGGCGATAGCGCCCTGCAATCCTTTATGGGTTACAACGGCACCAGCACCGATGCCAGCAACGGTATGATGGAAAGCGTTACCGCGCAAAACGCGAAGCTGAAGGTGAATAACGTAGATATCGAAAACAGCAGCAACACCATAAGCGATGCGCTGGAAGATATCACCCTGAACCTGAACGACGTCACCACCGGTAACCAGACGCTGACGATTACTAAAGATACGTCTAAAGCGGAAACGGCGATGAAAGCCTGGGTGGATGCCTACAACACCCTTCAGGACAGCTTTGCATCGTTAACCAAATATACGGCGGTTGATGCGGGCACAGATGCGCAGGATTCCAGCAACGGCGCCCTGCTCGGAGACACTACGCTGCGTACTATCCAGACGCAGCTGAAAACCATGCTGAGCAACACCGTCGGCGGAACCGCCTATAAAACGCTGTCTCAGGTTGGCATTACCTCAGATCCAAGCACGGGCAAGCTGGAGCTGAGCAGCGAAAAGCTGAAAAAAGCGCTGACGGATAACCCGTCTGCGGTGAAAGATCTGGTTGTAGGTGACGGAAAAACCACCGGGATCACCACCACCATGGCCACCCATCTGACTGACTGGCTTTCCAGTAAAGGCATTATCCAGGCGGCCAAAGATGGCGTCAGCAAAACGCTGAACAAGTTAACGGATCAATATAACGCCGTGAGCGAACGTATTGATGCAAGAGTGGCGCAGTACAAAGCCCAGTTTACCCAGCTGGACGTACTGATGACCTCGCTGAACAACACCAGCAGCTACCTGACGCAGCAGTTCGAAAATACGTCCAGCAACAAGTAGTAAACGCTAATCAGACCCGAGGGGGATAACATGTACGGCGCAAAAGGCACGCAGGCCTACGCAAAGATAGAAGTTGAAAGCGCGGTGATGAGCGCCAGCCAGCAGCAGCTGGTAATCATGCTATTTGATGGAGCCCTCAGCGCGCTGGTACGCGCGCGTCTGTTCCTGGCAGACGGTAATATCCCGGCAAAAGGGCTGGCGCTCTCAAAAGCCATCAACATTATCGAAAACGGGCTGAAGGTTGGCCTGGTGGAAAATAACGGTGATGAGCTTACGCAAAACCTGATTGCCCTTTATGCCTATATGGTACGTCGCCTCCTGCACGCCAACGTGAATAACGACGCCAGCGCCATCGAAGAGGTGGAAAACCTGCTGCGCAATATCGCTGACGGGTGGAAGGAGGTTGCCGGTACGCCACAACTGATGCAGGACGCCGTCTAATGAGTAACGCACCGCAACTTTATGCCCTTTATCAGCAACTCCTTGAGCAGAGCCAGTTGATGTTGCGACTGGCGCGGCAGGGACTATGGGATGATCTGATCATCTGTGAAACCGACTATGTTAATGCGGTGCACTCACTGGCTCGTCTCACTCAGGAAAGTGAACCTTCGATGCAGATTCAGGAGCAGCTTCGCCCGACGCTGCGGGTGATCCTGGACAACGAAGGCCAGGTAAAAACATTGCTGCAAGCCAGAATGGATGAGCTGGCAAAGCTGGTTGGGCAATCCTCCATCCAGAAAACCGTTCTCTCCACCTACGGTAACCAGGGCGGTCATGTCCTTGTTCCGCAAAGTAATAGCGATATTAATTAGCCATTTAACTGGCGGGCAAGCGTTAACCGTTTCGTTCGCCAGGCATTTCTGCCAAACCTGCTCCATACTTGAATTTCGCGACCTCATGGAGATGGTGCATGCGCAACCCAACACTTTTACAATGTTTTCACTGGTACTACCCCACCGGCGGTGAATTGTGGCGAGAAGTCACGGCATTAGCCCCCAACCTGAACGAAATCGGCATCAATATGGTCTGGTTACCCCCGGCCTACAAAGGCGCATCCGGCGGCTATTCCGTCGGGTATGACTCTTATGACCTTTTCGACCTCGGTGAGTTTGACCAGAAAGGCAGTGTCGCCACCAAATACGGCGATAAAGCCCAGCTGCTGGAGGCCATCAACGCCTTAAAAAGTAACCAGATTGCGGTGCTTCTGGACGTGGTGGTCAACCACAAAATGGGCGCCGATGAAAAGGAACCCGTCCGCGTGCAACGCGTGGATGCTCAGGATCGCACCCAAATCAGCGATGAGATCATCGAATGTGAAGCCTGGACGCGCTACACCTTCCCCGTTCGGGCCGGGCAGTATTCGCAGTTCATCTGGGATTACAAATGCTTTAGCGGTATCGACCACATTGAAAATCCCAGTGAGGACGGTATCTTCAAAATCGTTAACGACTACACCGGCGAAGGCTGGAACGATCAGGTCGACGACGAGATGGGCAATTTCGATTACCTGATGGGTGAAAATATTGATTTTCGCAACCACGCGGTGACGGAGGAGATCAAATACTGGGCGCGCTGGGTGATGGAGCAAACGCACTGCGACGGCTTCCGCCTGGACGCGGTAAAACACATTCCAGCCTGGTTCTATAAAGAGTGGATTGAACATGTCCAGGAGGTGGCCCCGCAGCCTCTGTTTATTGTGGCGGAATACTGGTCTCACGAAGTGGATAAATTGCAGCAATACATCAATCAGGTGGACGGCAAAACCATGTTGTTTGACGCGCCGCTGCAAATGAAATTTCACGAAGCGTCACGCCAGGGACGCGACTACGATATGAGCCAGATTTTCACCGGTACGCTGGTGGAAGCCGATCCGTTCCATGCCGTAACGCTGGTGGCCAACCATGACACCCAGCCCTTGCAGGCGCTGGAAGCCCCGGTTGAAGCCTGGTTCAAACCGCTGGCCTACGCGCTCATCCTGCTGCGTGAAAACGGCGTGCCGAGCGTGTTCTACCCGGATCTTTTTGGCGCCAGCTATGACGACACTGGCGGGGATGGTGAGACGTATCACATTGATATGCCGGTGATTGAACAGCTCCACGAGCTGATCCTCGCTCGGCAGCGTTTTGCCCACGGCGTGCAAACCCTTTTTTTCGATCATCCAAACTGCATTGCGTTTAGCCGCAGCGGGACAGAGGAGCACCCGGGCTGTGTGGTGGTGCTGTCGAATGGTGATGACGGTGAGAAGACGATCTGCCTCGGCGAGAATTACGGCAATAAGGCCTGGCGTGATTTTTTAGGCAACCGCGAGGAAACCGTGACCACGGCGGCGGATGGCGAAGGGACCTTCTTCTGTAACGGGGGAAGCGTCAGCGTTTGGGTGATTGAAGACGCGCTGTAGTACGGGAAAGGTGCGACCTGATGCCCTCACCCCGCCCCTTTCCCACAGGGAGAGATATCCCCAGTAATTTGAAAGCAGAAGCAATAACGTTGCCTTCATAATAACTGAGGACTTTCAGCGATGCCCTGGTCCGGCTGTAAATCGCCGAAGCGTTTCCGTAAGGCCGGGGCGAGGCGCAGGGAAGCGCCGAGAGGGCGTGGCCTGCATGGATGCAGGCTCATGCCCGACCCGATAGCCTGAAGGAAAAAGCTGAGGGTACCGCGAAGCCGCGATTTTCCGCCGGGAGCCCGGGTCGCCAGGGTGGTGGCGACTGAGCCACCCTGGCACGTTCACCGCTCATGTCGCTACAGAGTAGCAAGGAACATAAAGTGAATGGAATGACCACCAGAGCCGTATGTTCCCCCTCACCCCAGCCCTCTCCCTCCAGGGAGAGGGGGCCGACGGTGAAGGCATTATTTTGTGGAGATCCCTCAGACCACGGGTAGAGGGCGCAAACTCCAAAACGGTTACGGAAGCTTACTCTCCAGCGGATTCTTGCTCAGGTAATCTGCGCATTCCACCGTTGGGCGGTCAACTTTGTAAAGTTCCATGCCGTCATACTCCAGCGCCGCCCCATCACGATCGAGCGGATAGACGTCTCGTTTTTCGGTCACGTTATAATAATCATCTGAACGCAGCATGATCTTACCCGGCACCGCGATAACGCGCTGCCACTGACGGCAGTCCAGGGTATCACCCTCTGGGGTCACCACCAGCGTGGCAATCGCCTCCGGGCTCACCATCGCGCTCTGCGGCCCTTTCGACTGCCAGTAACCTGCCAGATGCGAAGGTGCCGGATGCTTAACCACTTCCTGATAGTTTTCGACCTGAACGCATCCCGCTAACGTCAGCATTGCAGCCACAATTGCTACTTTTTTCATCATCTTTCCTGCATGCGAAGAAAAAAATATTGTGGCATTAAAGCCATCAGGCTGCCAGCGTAAGATAGGTATTGATTAAACCTGCATCCCCATGACTTCCTGATACGCCGACACCAGCTTGTTACGCACCTGCAACCCCATCTGCAATGACACCGACGCTTTTTGCAGATCGGCCATCACATCGTTGAGCGCCACGCCGGGTTCACCGAGGGTAAATCTCTCAGCCTGGGTACGGGCCGCGTTTTGCTTATCGCTGATCCGGTCCAGCGCCGCATGCAGTTGACCGGCGAAGCTAATGCCCTGCGGCTGGTCAGCCACGCTCTGATTACGGGCGGTCATCGCCGTTGCCTGTAACTGACTGAGTACCCCTTCAATGCCCTGTATAGCCATGACTCTCCCCTGGATGGTTTTTTACGAGGTCAAGACTAACAGCTTGTCAATAAGATAATGGCGGTAAATAGCGTTAAAAAACCAGGTTATTTGACGCATAGAAAATCCCGAATCATCAAATAATGGCAGGGCCATCAGTATGGAACTTTTGTCGTGTTTGCCGACCCGGGAGTCAGTTTTGTTTCTCTACACGAATAACGTAAACCACCAGGATTTAAGAGGTGCGCAATGAGTGCGACAGCAGCATCGACAGCGCCGCAGAATAAATCACTCGAGTGGATGAACCGCCTTCGCGCCAACCCTAAGATCCCGTTGATTGTGGCAGGCGCTGCCGCCATTGCGATCGTTGTCGCGATGGTCTTATGGGCAAAAAGCCCGGATTACCGCACGCTCTACAGCAACCTTTCCGACCAGGATGGCGGTGCCATCGTCACCCAGCTGACCCAGATGAACATCCCGTATCGCTTTGCCGATAACGGTGGTGCGCTTGAAGTGCCGGCAGATAAAGTGCACGAGCTTCGCCTGCGTCTCGCCCAGCAGGGACTGCCGAAAGGCGGCGCGGTTGGGTTTGAATTGCTGGATCAGGAAAAATTCGGCATCAGCCAGTTCAGCGAGCAGGTTAACTACCAGCGCGCGCTGGAAGGTGAGCTGGCCCGTACGATTGAAACCTTAGGCCCGGTGAAAAGTGCCCGCGTGCACCTGGCGATGCCAAAGCCGTCCCTGTTTGTCCGTGAACAAAAGTCCCCTTCTGCCTCTGTGACGGTTAACCTCGAACCTGGCCGTGCGCTGGATGAAGGGCAGATCAGCGCCGTCACGCACCTGGTCTCCAGTGCGGTTGCCGGTCTGCCGCCGGGTAACGTTACGCTGGTGGATCAGAGCGGTCACCTGCTGACGCAGTCCAACACCGCCGGGCGCGATCTCAACGACGCCCAGCTGAAATACGCTGCCGACGTGGAAGGCCGTCTCCAGCGCCGTATCGAAGCTATTCTGGGCCCGGTGGTGGGCAACAGCAACGTGCATGCGCAGGTCACCGCGCAGATTGATTTCTCGAATAAAGAACAGACCGAAGAGCAGTACGCCCCGAACGGGGATGCTTCTCGCGCCGTGTTACGCTCGCGTCAGATCAATGAGACGGAACAGGTCGGTGGCCAGTATCCTGGCGGTGTGCCGGGTGCGCTCTCTAACCAGCCTGCGCCTGCCAACGCCGCGCCAATCTCCACGCCGCCGGCCAACCCGCAGAACGGTCAGCAAACGAATCAGCAGACGACCTCGACCGCGAACAGTGCCGGCCCGCGTAACAGCAGCCGTAACGAAACGACCAACTACGAAGTCGACCGGACTATCTGCCATACCAAACTGAACACGGGCGATATTCAGCGTCTCTCTGTTGCCGTGGTGGTGAACTACAAAACGCTGCCGGACGGTAAACCGCTGCCGCTCACGGCAGAGCAGATGAAGCAGATCGAAGATTTGACCCGCGAAGCGATGGGCTTCTCTGAAAAACGTGGCGATACCCTCAACGTTGTGAACTCACCGTTCAACCCGGTGGATGAGACCGGTGGCGAACTGCCGTTCTGGCAACAGCAGGCGTTCTTCGATCAGCTGATGTCCGCAGGCCGCTGGCTGCTGGTGCTGATTGTCGCGTGGCTGCTGTGGCGTAAGGGTGTCCGTCCTCAGCTTCAGCGTCGCGCTGAAGCCGAAAAAGCCGCGCTGGAACAGAAGAACGCGCGTCCGGACGAGGAAGAAGCGGTTGAAGTTCGTCTCAGCAAAGATGAACAGATGCAGCAGCGCCGTGCTAACCAGCGTATGGGCGCAGAGGTGATGAGCCAGCGCATTCGCGAAATGTCAGATAACGATCCGCGCGTCGTCGCGCTGGTCATCCGCGGTTGGATGGGTAACGAACATGAGTAATACGCTTACAGGCACCGATAAGAGCGTCATCCTGCTGATGACCATTGGCGAAGATCGCGCGGCGGAGGTGTTTAAACACCTCTCTCAGCGAGAAGTGCAGATCCTCAGCGCGGCGATGGCCAACGTGCGCCAGATCTCCAACAAGCAACTGACCGAAGTGCTGGCGGAGTTTGAGCAGGAAGCCGAGCAGTTTGCCGCGCTCAACGTCAACGCCAACGAATACCTGCGCTCCGTGCTGGTTAAGGCGCTGGGCGAAGAGCGCGCCGCCAGCCTGCTGGAAGATATTCTCGAAACGCGCGACACCGCCAGCGGGATCGAAACGCTCAACTTTATGGAACCGCAAAGCGCCGCCGATCTTATTCGCGACGAGCACCCGCAGATTATCGCCACCATTCTGGTCCACCTCAAACGGGGCCAGGCGGCCGATATTCTGGCGCTGTTCGACGAGCGCCTGCGCCACGACGTGATGCTGCGTATCGCCACCTTCGGCGGCGTCCAGCCAGCCGCGCTGGCGGAGCTGACCGAAGTGCTGAACAACCTGCTCGACGGCCAGAACCTCAAGCGCAGCAAAATGGGCGGCGTGAGAACGGCAGCGGAAATCATCAACCTGATGAAAACGCAGCAGGAAGAGGCGGTTATTACGGCGGTGCGCGAGTTCGACGGCGAACTGGCGCAGAAAATTATCGACGAGATGTTCCTGTTCGAAAACCTGGTCGAAGTGGACGATCGCAGCATCCAGCGCCTGCTTCAGGAAGTGGATTCGGAGTCCCTGCTTATCGCCCTCAAAGGCGCCGAGCAGCCGCTGCGCGAGAAGTTCCTGCGCAACATGTCCCAGCGTGCGGCCGATATCCTGCGCGACGACCTGGCCAACCGTGGCCCGGTGCGTTTGTCTCAGGTGGAGAACGAACAGAAAGCGATCCTGCTTATTGTTCGTCGTCTGGCAGAAACCGGCGAGATGGTGATTGGCAGCGGAGACGACACCTATGTCTGATGAACTGTCGTGGAAGCGCTGGACGCCTGACGACCTCTCCCCTCCCACCGCAGAGTTCACCCCCGCCATAGTGTCGTCCGATGAGGGCGACGCCGGGGCGGGCGTGCCCGAGCTGAGTGAAGAGGAACAGCGCGCCCAGATGCTGGCCCAGATGCAAATGCAGGCGCACGAGCAGGGCTTCAACGCCGGGATGAACGAAGGCCGTCAGACCGGGCACGCACAGGGTTATCAGGAAGGGCTGACGAAAGGTTTAGAGCAGGGCATTGAGCAGGCGCGCCAGCAGCAGGCGCCGCTACATGCCCGCATGCAGCAGCTGGTGAGCGAGTTTCAGCACACGCTGGATGCGCTGGACAGCGTGATTGCCTCGCGCCTGATGCAGATGGCGCTGGAGGCGGCCCGTCAGGTGATCGGCCAGACGCCGGTCGTGGATAACGCCGCGCTGATTAAGCAAATCCAGGGGCTGCTCCAGCAGGAGCCGCTGTTCAGCGGCAAACCGCAGCTGCGCGTGCATCCTGATGATTTGCAGCGCGTGGAAGAGAGCCTCGGCGCGACGCTGAGCCTGCACGGCTGGCGGCTGCGCGGCGATCCGTCGCTCCATCACGGAGGCTGTAAGGTCTCGGCGGATGAGGGCGATCTGGATGCCAGCGTCGCGACCCGCTGGCAGGAACTGTGCCGCCTGGCGGCACCGGGAGTCGTCTGATGACCGCTCGCCTTACGCGCTGGCTTAACACGCTCGATAATTTTGAAACGAAGATGGCGCAGCTGCCATCCGTTCGTCGTTATGGACGCCTGACGCGTGCCACCGGTCTGGTCCTGGAAGCCACGGGTCTGCAACTTCCGCTCGGCGCCACCTGCGTGATTGAGCGTCAGGACGGGAGTGAGACGCGTGAAGTGGAAAGTGAAGTGGTCGGGTTTAACGGCCAGCGACTGTTTCTGATGCCCCTTGAGGAAGTGGAAGGGATTTTGCCGGGCGCCCGCGTCTACGCGAAAAACATCAGCGGTGACGGCCTGCAAAGCGGCAAACAGCTCCCGCTCGGTCCGGCGCTGCTGGGCCGCGTGCTGGACGGGAGCGGCAAACCGCTCGATGGCCTGCCCTCCCCTGATACCACCGAAACCGGCGCGCTGATCACCCAACCCTTTAACCCGCTGCAACGCACGCCAATCGAGCACGTACTGGATACCGGCGTGCGGCCGATTAACGCCCTGCTCACCGTGGGACGCGGCCAGCGTATGGGGCTGTTTGCCGGCTCCGGCGTGGGTAAATCGGTCCTGCTCGGCATGATGGCGCGTTATACCCAGGCGGACGTTATCGTCGTCGGCCTGATTGGTGAGCGTGGTCGCGAAGTCAAAGATTTCATCGAAAACATTCTTGGTGCGGAGGGTCGCGCCCGCTCGGTGGTGATCGCCGCCCCGGCGGACGTGTCGCCGCTGCTGCGTATGCAGGGGGCCGCCTACGCCACGCGTATCGCGGAAGATTTCCGCGACCGGGGCCAGCACGTGCTGCTGATTATGGACTCCCTGACCCGCTACGCGATGGCGCAGCGTGAGATTGCGCTGGCCATCGGCGAGCCGCCCGCCACCAAAGGTTACCCGCCGTCGGTCTTCGCCAAACTCCCGGCGTTGGTTGAGCGTGCGGGGAACGGCATCAGCGGCGGAGGCTCCATCACCGCGTTCTATACGGTACTGACCGAAGGCGATGACCAGCAGGACCCGATTGCCGACTCCGCGCGCGCGATCCTCGACGGCCATATCGTGCTGTCGCGCCGTCTGGCCGAAGCCGGGCACTACCCGGCGATTGATATTGAAGCCTCGATCAGCCGTGCGATGACGGCCCTGATCACCGAGCAACACTACGCCCGCGTGCGTAACTTCAAACAACTGCTCTCCAGCTTCCAGCGCAACCGCGATCTGGTAAGCGTCGGGGCGTACGCCAAAGGCAGCGATCCGATGCTCGATAAAGCGATTGCCCTGTGGCCGCAGCTGGAGGCATTTCTGCAACAGGGTATTTTTGAACGCGCCGACTGGGAAGATTCCCTCCAGGCACTGGAGCTGATTTTCCCGCAGGTGTAACACAGGTGGAGGGCGAAGGTCATGGCGCAGAACAGCGCGTTATCAACGCTGAAAGATCTGGCTGAAAAAGAAGTTGATGATGCCGCATTGCAACTTGGCGCAATGCGACGCGGGTGCCAGCAGGCTGAAGAACAGTTGAAGATGTTAATCGACTATCAGCATGAATATCGCACCAACCTTAACACCGACATGACGCAGGGCATTGGTAGCCAGCGCTGGATTAACTATCAGCAGTTTATCCAGACGCTGGAAAAGGCGATTGAGCAGCATCGCCAGCAGCTTAACCAGTGGACGCAAAAAGTCGATACCGCGCTGAATTTCTGGCGCGAGAAAAAACAGCGGTTGCAGGCCTGGCAAACCTTACAGGACCGGCAGATTGCAGCCTCGACCCTGGCGGAAAACCGTCTGGATCAGAAAAAAATGGATGAGTTTGCCCAGCGCGCATCAATGAGGAAACCAGAATGATCACACTGCAACAACTGCTGATGACCGACAGCGACCCGTCCGGCGGCACGCTGACCGGAAAAGGCGCTGAGGGCGCGCAAGATTTTCTCTCTCTGCTGGCGGGCGCGCTGACCGAGACCACCGGCAAAGGCAAAGATGCTCCGCTGACGCTGGCCGATCTGAAAGCGGCGGGAAGCAAGCTGTCGACAGCGGCACAGGAAAAAAACGGTGATACCACGCTCCAGGCCAAAATCGCCGAGCTGCTCTCCCGCCAGGAGACCCTGACTGATGAAGATACCGCCGTCTCCCTGCAAAGCCTCGTCTCCGGCCTGAAACCCGCAGCGAATACGGATGCGCTGAAGGCGCTGACCCGGACGGACGCGAAAGCAAACAGCGAGACCACGACTGAAGAAGAGGAGCTGGCCGGGTTAAGCGCGCTGATGGCGATGTTACCGCACCAGCAGACTACCACCCCAATGGCGACGCAGCCAGCAAGCACCGGGGAGGTCGCCCCCCGTGCCGCCCTCCCCTCTGCGCTAGCCCAGACGGACAACGGCCAGCATCAGCCGCTTAGCCATGCGTTAACGGTTCAGGAAAAAACGTCGGTTCAGGACAGCGACACGTCGCTGCCCGCCACGGCAGCCGTTACGCCAGCTGTTGCCGCCCTCGCGGAGAAGCAGGACGTAGTGAGCACGGCGTCGTCTGCCGCCAGCCCAACCGCGACGCTGGCCCCGATCGTTAGTCACCTGGCAACTCCCCAGTCTGCCGCTACCGTTGCGACCGCGCCGGTGTTAAGCCAGCCGCTGGGCACGCACGAATGGCAGCAGAATCTAAGCCAGCACATCACCCTGTTCACCAGACAGGGCCAACAGACCGCAGAGCTACGCCTGCACCCGGAAGATCTGGGTCAGGTGCAAATTTCGCTTAAGCTGGATGACAACCAGGCGCAGTTGCAGATGGTTTCGCCCCACAGCCACGTTCGTGCGGCGCTGGAAGCGGCCCTGCCGATCCTGCGCACGCAGCTTGCGGAAAACGGCATACAGCTTTCCCAAAGCAGCGTCAGCAGCGAAGGCTTTGCCGGGCAGCAGCAATCTTCATCCGGGCAACAACAGCACGCTTCGCGTTCAGGCCAGCATGGCGGGTTTAACGAGGAGAGCGAAGAGTTATTGCCTGCCCCTGCCGCCCTGCAATCCGCCGCGCGCGGCAGCCGTGCCGTAGACATCTTTGCCTAAACGCCAGAGGTAACGTGATTATCCCCGTCTTTTCCACGCTTTGACCTAAGCCGGACACGGGATAATCACCGTATTAAGCTGTACCGAAACAGGAAGCTCGTATCAGATGACAGACTCCGCTATCACCAAAAAAAGCAAGCGTTCCATCTGGATCCCGCTGCTGGTGTTGATTACCCTCGCGGCCTGCGCCACCGCAGGCTACAGTTACTGGCGTATGCAGCAGGAACCCTCCAGCGCAGCCGCCAAAGCTGAAGCGCCGCCTCCACCGGCGCCGGTCTTCTACCCGCTGGATACATTCACCGTGAACCTCGGCGATGCGGATCGCGTGCTTTACGTGGGCATTACGCTGCGTCTGAAAGATGAAGCGACCCGTGCACGTCTGAACGACTACCTGCCAGAAGTGCGTAGCCGTCTGCTGCTGCTGTTTTCTCGTCAGGATGCCTCCGCGCTCGCCACAGATGTGGGCAAGCAAAAGCTGGTCGATGCGATCAAACAGACGCTGGCGACCCCGCTGGTCAACGGCCAACCTAAGCAGGAAGTCACTGACGTTCTGTATACAGCCTTCATTCTGCGGTAACGACATGGGCGACAGTATTCTTTCTCAGGCAGAAATCGATGCGCTGCTCAATGGCGACAGCGATAAGAGTGACGATCCGAAGCCGGGTCTGACCGGCGACGATAATATTCGTCCCTACGATCCCAATACCCAGCGTCGCGTGGTCCGCGAGCGTTTACAGGCGCTGGAGATCATCAATGAACGTTTCGCACGTCAGTTCCGAATGGGGCTGTTTAACCTGCTGCGTCGTAGCCCGGATATCACCGTCGGTGCGATCCGCATTCAGCCGTATCATGAGTTTGCCCGCAACCTGCCGGTGCCAACCAACCTTAACCTGATCCATCTGAAACCGCTGCGCGGTACCGGCCTGGTGGTGTTCTCGCCAAGCCTGGTATTCATCGCAGTGGACAACCTGTTCGGTGGCGATGGCCGTTTCCCGACCAAAGTGGAAGGCCGCGAGTTTACCCATACCGAACAGCGCGTTATCAACCGCATGCTGAAGCTGGCGCTGGAATCCTACAGCGACGCGTGGAAAGCGATTAACCCGCTGGAAGTGGAGTACGTGCGTTCCGAGATGCAGGTGAAGTTTACCAACATCACCACTTCACCGAATGACATCGTGGTGAACACCCCGTTCCACGTCGAAATCGGCAACCTGACGGGCGAGTTCAACATCTGCCTGCCGTTCAGCATGATTGAACCGCTGCGCGAACTGCTGGTGAACCCGCCGCTGGAGAACTCACGCCATGAAGATCAGAACTGGCGTGAGAACCTGGTGCGCCAGGTTCAGCACTCGCAGCTGGAGCTGGTGGCTAACTTTGCCGACATCTCCATGCGGTTATCGCAGATCCTGAAATTACAACCCGGCGACGTTTTGCCGATAGATAAACCCGACCGCATTATTGCCCATGTGGATGGCGTACCCGTGCTGACAAGCCAGTACGGCACAATTAACGGCCAGTATGCGTTACGCGTTGAGCACTTGATCAACCCGATTTTGAATTCGCTGAATGAGGAACAGCCCAAATGAGTGACATGAACAATCCGTCCGATGAAAACAGCGGAGCACTGGACGATCTGTGGGCTGACGCGTTAAACGAGCAAAAAACGACGCCGACGAAAAGCGCGGCAGACGCGGTCTTCCAGCAGTTAGGCGGCGGCGACGTCAGCGGGACGTTGCAGGACATCGACTTGATTATGGACATTCCGGTCAAGCTGACCGTTGAGCTGGGCCGCACCCGCATGACTATTAAAGAGCTGCTGCGCCTGACGCAGGGTTCCGTTGTAGCCCTGGACGGTTTAGCGGGTGAGCCACTGGATATTCTGATCAACGGCTACCTGATTGCACAGGGCGAAGTAGTGGTGGTGGCCGATAAATACGGCGTACGTATCACCGACATCATTACCCCTTCCGAACGTATGCGTCGCCTGAGCCGTTAAGTATGAAAACCCAGGCAACACTGTCCGCGCCCTCCGCCGTACCCGGCTCCCCGCTGCTTCAGGTGAGCGGCGCGCTGTTCGGTATTATTGCCTTTATCCTTATCGCCGCCTGGCTGGCAAAGCGTTTCGGGCTGGCGGGGAAAACGGCCGGCACGCGCGGACTGAAGGTCAGCGCCAGCACCACACTCGGGCCACGCGAGCGCGTGGTCATTGTGGAAGTGGAAGATGCGCGACTGGTGCTGGGCGTGACTGCCTCCAGCATTAACGTTCTTCACACGCTGCCCCCTCCGCCTGTCACGGTGGAGGCTAACGCCCAGGCCCCTGCGGATTTTCAGTCCGTTATGAAGAGTTTGCTCAAGCGTTCCGGGAGATCCTGATGCGCCTTTTGTTATTGCTTACGCTGGCAGGTCTGGGCCTGTTCGCGCCTTCTGTGTATGCGCAGCTGCCGGGGCTGGTTTCCACGCCGCTGGCGAACGGGGGACAAAGCTGGTCCCTCTCCGTGCAGACGCTGGTGTTCATCACCTCGCTGACCTTTATCCCGGCGATCCTGCTGATGATGACCAGTTTCACCCGCATCATCATTGTGTTTGGTCTGCTGCGAAATGCGCTCGGCACGCCGTCCGCGCCGCCCAATCAGGTGCTGCTGGGTTTAGCCCTGTTCCTGACCTTTTTCATTATGTCGCCGGTGATCGACAAGATTTACACCGAGGCGTACCAGCCGTTCAGCGAAGATAAAATTTCCATGCAGGTTGCCCTGGAAAAGGGGGCTCAGCCATTACGTGAATTTATGCTTCGCCAGACGCGCGAAGCGGATTTGGCCCTGTTTGCCCGTCTCGCTAACACGGGCGAGTTACAGGGACCGGAAGCGGTGCCGATGCGCATTCTGCTGCCAGCGTATGTGACCAGTGAGCTGAAAACGGCGTTCCAGATTGGCTTCACCATTTTCATTCCGTTCCTGATTATTGACCTGGTGATCGCCAGCGTCCTGATGGCGCTCGGGATGATGATGGTCCCGCCCGCAACCATTGCCCTGCCCTTTAAGATCATGCTGTTCGTACTGGTCGACGGCTGGCAGCTGCTGGTCAGCTCGCTGGCGCAGAGTTTCTACAGTTGAGGAGCGCGCAATGACGCCTGAGTCGGTCATGATGATGGGCACGGAAGCGATGAAAGTCGCGATTGCCGTCGCCGCGCCCCTGCTTCTGGTTGCGCTGGTAACCGGTCTGATTATCAGTATTCTTCAGGCCGCCACGCAGATTAACGAAATGACCCTGTCGTTCATCCCGAAGATCATCGCCGTCTTCGTGGCGATTATCGTTGCCGGGCCCTGGATGCTCAATTTGCTGCTGGACTACATGCGCAACCTGTTCACCAATCTGCCTTACATCATCGGCTGACGGACGATGCTGCAATTCACCAGCGATCAGTTTGTTCAGTGGCTCGGGATCTATTTCTGGCCGATGCTGCGCATCATGGCGCTGATCTCCACCGCCCCCATACTCAGTGAAAAGTCGGTGCCTAAACGCATCAAAATTGGGTTGGGCATGGTTATCACCATTATCGTTGCCCCTTCCCTGCCGGCGGTGGATATTCCGATTTTTTCCCCGAATGCGATATGGATTGCCCTGCAACAGGTGATGATTGGCGTGGCGGTCGGGTTTACGATGCAGCTCGCCTTCGCCGCGGTACGAACGGCGGGCGAACTGATCGGTTTGCAGATGGGTCTGTCTTTCGCGACGTTCGTTGACCCGGGCAGCCATCTGAATATGCCCGTGCTGGCGCGTATTATCGACCTGCTGGCGATGCTGTTGTTTCTCTCGTTCAACGGCCACCTGTGGCTCATCTCTATGCTGGTGGACACCTTCCACACGCTGCCGATTGGCGACAACCCGGTGAACAGTAACGCTTTTCTGGCGCTGGTGCGGGCTGCCGGGCTGATCTTCCTCAACGGGCTGATGCTGGCGCTGCCTGTCATAACCCTGTTGCTCACCGTTAACCTCGCATTGGGTTTACTCAACCGAATGGCCCCACAGCTGTCGGTATTCGTCATCGGCTTTCCGGTGACGTTGACGGTTGGCCTTTTATTAATGTCATTATTGATGCCACTTATCGCCCCCTTCTGCGAGCATTTATTCAGCGAGATATTCAATCTCTTAGCGGATATTGTCAGCGAACTTCCACGCAAATAATAACCCGCAGTGTTTGCAATGTCTTTCTGAGGATATTCCTAAAAATAATCTTGAAAAACATCTACCAGGATATATCTGACGCGGTTTAATTGTTTCTAACCACCTCACAATACTTAATATTTACTTTACTTTAAGATGATTCCTGGCAAATTATACGTAACTTTACGGGATAGTGAGTTCGCCTGAAAGTCTTTGTCATGCTCACAGGTTTTATTAGATTTTTTCCATCCCGTATGGCTGTTTATGAGCTCTCAGGCAGGTGGTGAATTATCGTTACGCATTGAGTGAGGGTATGCCATGTCAACGATCATTATGGATTTATGCAGCTACACCCGGCTAGGGTTAACCGGGTACTTAGCAAGCAGAGGGGTAAGAAAGAGAGACATCAACGATGCACACACCGTTGAAGAACTCGCAGCCGCTTGTGAGACCCACAAGCCCGGCGTGGTGTTTATTAATGAGGACTGTTTCATTCACGACCCCGCTAACAGTCAGCACATTAAGCAGATCATTAATCAGCATCCCAGAACCCTGTTTATTGTTTTTATGGCGATCGCCAATATTCATTTCGATGAGTATTTGTTGGTGCGTAAAAACTTATTAATCAGTTCGAAATCGATTAAACCAGAGTCGCTTGATGACATTCTGGGCGATTATTTGAATAAAGAAGTTAAGAATGTAGGGGCGGTTAACTTACCCACTCTATCTTTAAGCAGAACTGAATCAAGTATGCTAAGAATGTGGATGGCTGGACAAGGGACAATTCAGATCTCAGACCAGATGAATATCAAGGCAAAAACAGTATCGTCACACAAAGGAAATATTAAAAGGAAAATTAAAACGCATAATAAGCAAGTGATATACCATGTCGTACGCCTGACAGATAATGTGACGAATGGGATTTTCGTTAATATGCGCTAATTTGCACGGCCATGTTGTACCCTACCTTGATCTCTGGCCTGGCCAGAGATTTTGCTTTTCAGCAGCCGGGCCGGGGAGAAGACGCCCCCGACGCCGCCCTATTCCGCCGTTTCCACAAAGATCCCATCCGGGTGCCCCAGTTCGTTGAAGAACCAGATGCCGAGCGGGTAATCTTCCAGCGACACCAGATACATTGTGCCTTCATTAAACTCTTCTATTGCCAGCACCACGCCCGGGCGGCGCGGCCCACCGTCCGTTTTGACGGTTACCCGATCGTTGACCTTCATACATTCCTCCTGTGGTTTTGAGCCAGTGTAGAACAAATTACCCTGGCTGGCATCGCCGCCTGACGCGAATGGCGTTTTTGTGTGCGGTCTATACTTAGCTGTTGAGACGGTTAAATGAGGAGCCCGCCATGAAGACTGACAAAGAGTACAGCGACACCATTAAGCGTGAGGTGGAAGTGGATGTCGATGCCCTGCTTGCCGCCATTAATGAAATCAGTGAGTCCGAAGTTCATCGCGCGGAGGATAATTCAGACCGTGTCGTGGTCAATGGTCGTGATTACCATACCTACCGTGAACTGGCTGAAGCATTCGAGCTGGATATCCATGACTTTAGCGTCTCGGAAACGAACCGCTAAGGCGAAAAAAATCCCGGTCATGGGGATGACCGGGATCAAACTTGCTTATGCAAGAAGCACTTGTAAATTCGTTACACCAGGAAATCTGATGCAGGTAAGACATTATCCCCAACAGATTTGTCTTACAAGCATATATTCTCTTAGCGAATATTATATTTTATACATGTGAATTTTGGTTATGAGTATAAACATGCGCTGCGTGTGGGTTTATCGGGATCGTTTCCACTTCAACGGGACATCAATGCTGGATTTTTTTAAGACTTTTCTTAGATGAACATCATTATTCAGGAGACGTTATGCCTTCGCTAAAGGAGACTCTGCTCGTCTTTACCGATCTCGACGGTACGCTGCTGGATTTTCACACTCTCGACTGGCAGCCTGCCGCTTCCTGGCTGAAGAGATTACAGGATGAACAGGTACCAGTCATTCTGTGCAGCAGCAAAACCGCGTCCGAAATGCGTGACATCCAGCAGGAACTTGGCCTTGGCGGGCTGCCCTACATTGCGGAAAACGGCGCGGTGATCCAGCCTGACGTACGGTGGGAAAACGCCGCACGGTTCATCTCAGAAAAGAAGCATGACGATATCCGGCAGTTTATTGCCCGGGTGCGCCAGGAGATGCATCTGAAATTCACCACCTTCGACGATGTGGATGAGCGCGTGGTCGCCGAATGGACCGGGCTAAGCCGTCCCCGAGCGGCGCTTGCACGTAAACACGAGGCTTCCGTGACGCTGATCTGGCGTGACAGTGATGAACAAATGAAACGCTTCGCAGCCGAACTGGCCCGGCAGGGGCTGAAGATCGTCCCGGGTGCTCGCTTCTGGCATATTCTGGACACGAGCTGTGGCAAAGACGTGGCGGTGCACTGGCTTGTGGAACAGTATCACCTGCACGACGGATTTGACCCGACAACGCTGGGCCTGGGCGACGGCCCCAATGATGCCCCTCTGCTGGACAGCGTAGCCTTCGCCGTGGTGGTGAAAGGCTTCAACCGGGAGGGGGTCAGCCTTAAGAACAACGATCCCACACGGGTTTATCGCACTCAGCACACCGGACCGGCCGGCTGGCGCGAGGGGCTTGATTACTTTTTAACGTGATCCTGCCAGATGACCCGGTTACGCCCGCGCTGTTTCGCCTCATACAGACGCGCATCGGCGGTGGATTGCAGATTTTCGAAGTGATAATTGCCCTTCTCCTGCGCGCCAGAGACGCCAAACGACGCGCTCACGCGCAGGGTAGTACTTTTCTTAATCAGGATCTCTTTGCTGTCGATACGCTCACGGATCTGCTCTGCAACTTCCGCCGCCTCTTCAAGCGTCATGCCGGGCAGCACCACACAGAACTCTTCGCCGCCGACGCGCCCGGCAATATCTTTAGTGCGCAGGGTACTGGCAATCAGCCCCGCAGCATGGGACAACACCTTATCACCCGCCTGGTGCCCGAACCGGTCATTAATGCTCTTAAAGCAGTCAAGATCGATCTGGATGACAGAGAAAGGCAGCGCCTGCTGTTCACACTGCTTCGCCAGTATTTTCGCCCGCTCAAACAGCGCCCCACGATTATTCAACCGGGTCAGAGGGTCGTGCCAGGCCTGCCATTGCAGCGAATTCTGCAACGAATACATATTACTGACCATGCGCCGGATCACCAGCCATGAGATGAGCAGCATCGCGGTGAACAGCGCCCAAAGCAATGCCAGCACAATACTGATGCTGCCGAAATCGCCGCGCACCCCTTCTTCCAGGGTGTGCACGCGCAGGACGATGCCATCAAAGTGGTCGAGACGCTCCCAACTGACAAAACGACTCCCCAGGCGAATGCCGCCTTCGGAATCCGATTCTATTGCGTGCGCTATCTGCGCTAGTTCGGGCGCGTCAAAATGATTAACGTCCGCAGCAGATGATCCAGACGTCGCGAGCAGGGTGAGACGACTGTCATACAGCTGGTATTCCCCTTCCGGGTTATCGCCTACGGCCTCCACCAGCAGACGACGCAGGGTGGCAAAGGTGAAATCCATCGCCACCACGCCATACCAGACGTGATTGTAATAAACAGGCACACTGGCGGTGATCAGCGGCTTTTTGCCCACAAAGGAGGAAGGAGGCGAGATAAACCAGCGCACGGCACGCGCACGGTTCTCACGCTCGGACTGTTGGGTAAACCAGGGCTGAGTGACCAGATAGTAGTAACGCTGCACGATATCGCTGGCATTTTCCGGCGTATCCGTTTCCAGAAAGAATCCGGCGCGAGAGACATAAATCACGCGCTCTTCGTTGCCGGAAGAACTGGATGCCAGACGCAATAAATACCCCACTTCAAGCGCGGCGGACAGTTCATTATCAAGAAACTCATCATCGCGATTCAGAAGGGTGGTCTTTTCAACAAAGGCATCAGACACACCGTTGATCGGCAATGTGCGCTGTTTATCAACCTCAATTTGCCAGGTGGGGGATGCGCGCAAACGGGCAAAACGCTTTACCGCATCATGTAGCACGCCAAACGCCAGCGGCGTTTCCAGCGCATCACGCATGCTGTGGCGAAAAAACAGCATTTTATCGACGCTGAACTGGAGTTGTCTGTCCAGCGCACTGGCAACCGTTTCCAGATGGTTACGCTGACTGGAGATATAGGCATCTTCCAGTACCACAACTTCGCGCCAGGTCAGGAGGGTGGAAAAGATCAGGACAACGATAAAACAGAGGTTAACAACCAAACGGGGATTGCTACGCTTATGCAGCCACTGCAAAAAAGATTGTTTTACAACAAAGGTATTGTGCTGCACACGCACTCCCTGAGTGTCGCTCACCATCCGATATGATAAGTCTTCTGTCAGTAAAAACGCCCGGCAAGGCCGGGCGTTGTGTGATTAAGCCTTATCGCGTTTTTGCCTTTTATCACCAGGCTGAAGCTCATCTTCACGAAAAGCCTCCCGCTTAATGCCGTATCCGTCATGCCACCGACACTCCACCATTCCACTGGAATAACCGGTGACAATCATGCATGGACCACCATTCTTTGGCTTAACTTCATCACTGACCAAAAAGACCATACCTGCCTCCTGTATCAGGGTGAAACGTTTTCAATTTAGACGAGGAATGGTCTTTTTGCATCCGGGGTCAGCAAAAATTAATGCGATTTTCCGCGTACTTTTTCTACCAGCTTGACCACTGCCACCACAATGACACCTACGATCAAGCCCAACACAAGGTTAAGCAGCGTCGGCAGAATGGCGGCGATCACCGAACCATGTCCCGACGCCAGATGTTCAATTGCATGATGCAGCGAAGCAACGCCGTGCACGATAATACCGCCGCCGACCAGGAACATCGCCAGAGTTCCCACTATCGACAAACTTTTCATCAGCCACGGCGCCAGCACCAGCAGGCTTTTGCCAATAACGCGGGCAATGGCGCTGGATTTTTTTTCCAGCCAGAAGCCGATATCATCCAGCTTGACGATCAGACCGACCAGCCCATACACCCCAACCGTTACAAGAATGGCAATCAACGAAAGCACCATGACCTGATTCATCAGCGGTGCTTCGGATACGATCCCAAGCGTAATCGCCACAATCTCGGCCGAAAGGATGAAGTCAGTACGGATCGCACCTTTGACCTTATCGCGCTCGAACGTTTTTGGATCCTGCGCGGCCAGCGCTTCCAGACGCTGCTGGCGCATTTCCGGGGTGTCTTTCTCTTTGCGTGCGGCAAACATATGCAACACTTTTTCGGCACCCTCGAAGCACAGGAACGCCCCGCCAATCATCAGCAATGGCGTAATGGCCCAGGGTATAAAGGCGCTAATCAGAAGCGCCAGCGGAACAAGGATCACCTTGTTAATAAAGGACCCTTTCGCTACGCCCCACACCACCGGCAGCTCACGGTTCGCCCGCACGCCGCTGACCTGCTGCGCGTTAAGCGACAAGTCATCCCCCAGTACCCCGGCGGTTTTTTTCGCCGCCAGTTTTCCCATGACTGAAATGTCATCCAGCAAGGTGGCGATATCGTCCAGTAATGTTAATAAGCTACTTCCTGCCAAAATCTCTATCCTTCTTTTTTTGCTAATTAAGTGAATAGTATGGAACAAAACTCAGCGCCCGGAAACAGGCACCTCACGTCAACAAAAATTTCACATTAACAACTCAATTAAAGCACTCGCCAGCCCGATAGTTTTGGCGTTAACTATGAGCGAACTTTTTATTTCGTCGTGAGGGACTATGCGTTTTCGGCATTTATTACCGCTCATTGGAGCACTTTTTTCCCTGTATATCATCTGGGGATCCACCTACTTTGTCATTCGTATTGGCGTGGAAAGCTGGCCCCCGCTGATGATGGCCGGTATTCGTTTCCTTACGGCTGGCGTGCTGCTGATGGCGTTTTTATTGCTGCGCGGCCACAAGCTACCGCCGCTGCGTCCCCTGCTTAACGCCGCCCTGATTGGCCTGCTGCTGCTGGCGGTGGGCAATGGCGCAGTAACCGTCGCCGAACACCAGAACGTGCCGTCGGGCATCGCCGCCGTGGTCGTCGCGACCGTGCCGCTGTTTACGCTCTGCTTTAGTCGTCTGTTCGGGATCCGCACCCGTAAGCTCGAATGGCTGGGCATCGCGATTGGGCTTGTGGGTATTATCATGCTGAACAGCGGCGGTAACCTGAGCGGAAACCCCTGGGCTGCCGTTATGATCATGATCGGCTCGATGAGCTGGGCCTTCGGCTCGGTCTACGGCTCCCGCATTGAACTGCCCTCCGGGATGATGGCGGGTGCCATTGAAATGCTCGCGGCAGGCATCGTGCTGCTGATTGCCTCGGCGTTGACGGGTGAAAAACTGACGGCAATGCCAGATCTCTCAGGTTTCCTGGCCGTCGGGTATCTGGCGCTGTTTGGCTCGATTATTGCCATCAACGCCTATATGTACCTGATCCGCAACGTCTCACCGGCGGTTGCCACCAGCTACGCCTACGTTAACCCGGTGGTTGCCGTGCTGCTGGGTACCGGTTTTGCGGGCGAAGTGCTGTCGACGATTGAATGGCTGGCGCTGGGCGTGATTGTCTTTGCCGTGGTGCTGGTCACGCTGGGTAAATATTTACTGCCCGCGAAACCCATTGTCACGGCGTGTGAGGTGGAGAAACCGTGATCGGGTGAATGCCCTGGGTATCGATCTGCGCGGCCTGACCGCCGCCGCAGATCCACTCTTCCAGCCGCTCCGTCAGTTCCACGTCATTCAGCTTCATTCTTCCGCGCAGTGCGCACTCCCAGACAATCAGCACCCGCCAGCCCTGGGCGTAAAGCTGCGAAACATCGCGTTTATCACGCTCGACGTTCCTGCCAATCTTCTCCAGCCAGAAGTCGGTGCGTGTCGCCGGGACTTTAAACAGATAGCAGTCGTGATGATGCCAGAAACAGCCGTGGGTAAAGATGATGCATTGATACGCATCGATCACGAAATCAGGACGCCCGGCAAGCGTGGCATCCTGAACCCTGAATTCAAACCCGATGGAGGTCAGGAGGCCAGCGATCCGTTTTTCGATCGCGGTATCACGCGTACCGATGGCACGCATGTTTTTACTGCGCGTGGCCTTATTGTGAACGTCCGCCATTGACGGCCTCACTCTGACGCAGCTGAACGGCCTTGCTGATGCGTGAGGCCAGCAGTTTTGCGACGGCGGCAAAGGCTGGCACCACCACCGAGTTGCCAAACTGACGATAGGCTTGTGTATCCGACACCGGAATGCGAAAACTGTAGCCCTGCGGCGCCTCAAAGCCCATTAAGCGGGCGCACTCGCGCGGCGTTAAGCGCCGCGGTCGGTGCTGTTGATTCTGAGGGTCGTCGAAATCTTTTTCGCCCAGCGCCTTATCCCAGCCCCGATCGATAAGAATTTCCGCGCCATCTTTGTAATAGCGCGCCGACAGCGTACGCGTCACGCTGTCAGGATTAAGCGGATTGACCATGCCAAACCCAAAGCCATTGCCTTTGGCCTGATGCTTTTTGGCATAGCGATAGAGGTATTTCCACAGCACTGGCGTCAGAATGAATTTCGCATCGACGGCGGGCTCCAGCAGATCGGCCACTGTCGGACGGCGCGCCGGATACAGCGAGGGCAAATCGCGCAGCGTAAAATCGCCTTTCAGATTGAGATCGCGGCGGAATCCCACCAGCACGATGCGCTCGCGGTGCTGTGGCAGGAAGTGTTTGCCGTCGATAATTTTCGGATCGTCCGGCCCCATGTCCTCTGCATCCGCCACGTCGTAACCCAGTTCATCCAGCGTTTGCATGATAATGCGGAAGGTTTTGCCGCCGTCATGGCTCTTTAAATTCTTGACGTTCTCCAGCACAAAAATTGCCGGGCGGCGGGCATCAATAATCCGGGCAACATCAAAGAACAGTGTGCCCTGCGTATCACAGGCAAAGCCGTGTGCGCGTCCCAGCGCGTTCTTTTTCGACACGCCAGCCAGTGAGAACGGCTGACACGGGAAGCCTGCCAGCAGCACATCGTGCGCCGGAATGGTGTTGCGAATGTGCTCAGCGGCTTCTTCGTCGCTGACGCCGGTTTTGTGGCTCAGAGTGACGTCGCGGATGTCGGCATTGAACTGGTGCTCGTCGGGGTCGCAGTACCAGTTCGCCTTATAGGTGCGGACGGCATGTTTGTTCCATTCACTGGTGAACACGCACTGCCCGCCAATAGCTTCAAAGCCATGGCGAATGCCGCCAATACCGGCAAAGAGATCGATAAAGCGAAAGGCATAATTCGGATGCGCAGCAGGCGGGTGCGGCAGCAGGTTGCGCAGATAACGGAACTCGCCGTCGCTCAGGCGGTGCCCTGCCCTGTCGCTTATCAGCAGTCGCTTGAGTATTGCCGGGCTCCAGTGGCTCTCGCCATGTGCCACCAGCTGGTTTGCCAGCGTTTTAGCATCGTACATTTCCAGCAGCTGACGCAGGAGTGCCTGCACGGCTGCCGTTGATTTCTCAACCCGCTCAGGCGCGGGCACAGTCACTGATCGATTTTCCTGCATTCTCTTAACCGGACAATAAAGACAGAAAACAGAGTACCACAGTTCAGGATCGCACACTGCGACGGAAATGGGTCAATATCTGGCTGTCGGTTCCGAGGTAATCGCCCTGTAATTCGGCACTCAGCTTCGCCATAAACTGGATCAGGAAATCGGCATTGTGACGCGCAAGTTCGCGTCCCCGTGCGGTTTGCATGGTGTCCGGCAGGCGCAGGAGTTTGGTCTGAAAGTGATCGAGCGCGAAAGCTTTATCATCCAGCGCACGCGCCCCGGCAAACGGGTCGTCGGCATCAAACAACGCGGTGCCCAGCGCACCGGACACGGCAAAGACGCGCGCAAGGCCGATGGCGCCTAACGCCTCCAGCCGGTCGGCATCCTGGACCGTTTTGGCCTCCGGGCTTTGCGGCGCGATACCGGCACTGAAGCTGTGCGCTTCAATGGCATGCTCAACGGCCGCATACCGATCGGGCGGAAAATCAGGAAAATCGCGGCTCAGGATCTGGCGCGTTTCTCGCGCTGCCAGCCGCGAGGAGTGACTACGCTGCGGGTGATTTTTCGGCAGGCTGACAATGTCATGGAAGTAGCATGCGGTCAGCACAACCAGCGGATCGCAATCCCCGTCAGCCATAATGGTCTGCGCCGTCATCCAGACGCGGCGAAAATGGGCGATATCGTGCGCCGCATCATCAGTAAAATGATTTTCGTCGAGCCAGCGCTCAAAACGGTGCTGCCACTGCGCAAGTTCCATCATCCCATCCTGTTGCTCAAAAGAGAGTGAATTATAATACACCCGAATCAAAACCCTTAATAAATAGAATTTAGAAATACTTAATAATAATTACCCGCTATATTTTCAATGAATTAATTCACGCGAAAAATAAAGAGATAAAAAGAAATATTTTGTAATATTTTTACCAGTTTAATTACATTTATTTTTGAACCTAAATAATAATCCATAGAATAGTATCAGCCATGTAGTTACGGAGGGTAATTACATATATTCAGACAATTTATATTTAAAGGGAATATATAATGAAAAGAAAAGTTCTGGCAATTCTCGTACCCGCGTTATTAATGGCTGGCGCAGCAAATGCGGCGGAAATGTATAACAAAGACGGCAACAAAGTTGACCTGTACGGTAAAGTTGATGCACGTCATACCTTCTCCGACAACCCAGGCGACGACGGCGATGAAACCTATGTCCAGATTGGTTTCAAAGGCGAAACACAAATTAATAACGATCTTATTGGTTACGGCCAGTGGGAATATAAAACCTACGCTAACGATACCGAAGGCGCAGGCGACACCTCTTTTAACCGTCTGGCCTTTGCTGGCCTGAAATACGGCGAATATGGCTCATTCGATTACGGCCGTAATTACGGCGTCGTGTATGACGTTGAAGCCTGGACCGATATGCTGCCAGTATTTGGTGGCGACTCCTATACCTGGACCGACAACTATATGGTTGGCCGTACTAACGGTGTGGCGACCTACCGTAATAATGACTTCTTCGGTCTGGTTAACGGCCTGAACTTTGCACTGCAATATCAGGGTGCTAATGAAGGCGCTAACGCAAACGAAAATCAGGAAGGCACCAAAAACGGCCATGATGATGTTCGTTTCCAGAACGGCGACGGCTTCGGTATGTCAACTACCTATGACTTCGATTTCGGTCTGTCGCTGGGTGCCGCTTATTCATCGTCTGACCGTACCAACGACCAGGTTGCTTACGGCGCAGGTACCTATAATCGCTTCAGCAAATATGCTGGCGGTGAACGTGCGGAAGCGTGGACAATCGGTGCAAAATACGATGCGAATGATGTCTACCTGGCAATGATGTATGCGGAAACCCGCAACATGACTCCGTACGGCAACGATGGCATCGCCAACAAAACTCAGAACTTTGAAGCCGTAGCGCAGTACCAGTTTGACTTCGGTCTGCGTCCATCCCTGGCGTGGGTCTATTCAAAAGGCATCGATTTGGGTGGTAACGATTATCATCCAGGCAATGGTTATGACTATGTAGACCAGGATCTGGTTAACTACATCGACGTGGGCATGACCTACAGCTTCAACAAGAACTTCTCCACCTACGTTGATTATAAAATCAACCTGCTGGACGAAGATGATGCCTTCTACAATGACAACGGTATTGCAACCGATGACATCGTTGGCATCGGTATGATCTACCAGTTCTGATCCCCATAAATAGCAAAGCCCGCAACGCGGGCTTTTTTTATTTGACGCTGAAATATTACGGCGCTTCCTGCAAGGCCAGGCGAACAAACCCGTTATTCTGCGCCAGTAATTCATGTGCTTTCCAGGCATCCATACCCGTCAGCACCATTAGCACCGCCGTTTTACACTGATGGTTACAGCTTTCCAGCGCCGCCTTCGCCTGCGCCCGGGAGCATCCCCCCGCTTCCATTACAATGGCAATTTGTCGCTCGGCCCATCTGGTATTGCTTGCCTCCAGATCAACACGCAGGTTGCTGTACACCCGTCCTGTCCGTATCGCCAGACCGGTGGTGACCATATGCATTATCATGCTTTGCGCAATGCCCGCTTTGGCGTTGGTATACCCGGCAACCACATCCGCGCCCAGATCGGGGGCAATAACCATGCTCGCCAGCTGCGCCGCTTCACTTTGCGCATCCTCCGTAATGAGCGCGACCGTTGAGCCCAGAGACCACGCATGACGCATCGCGCCCCAAACCCATGGCGTTTTGCCGCTGACGGACAGCGCCAGCATCATGTCGTGCTCGCCGAATTTTATCGTCTGAAGGTCGGCAACGCCGCGCGCGTAGCTTCCGGCGTTATCGCCTGCTGTCATCGCAATGACCGGATGTTTTCCCGGCGCGAACGCTTCTGCCGCCTGCTTCGCCACGCCTCCGGACGCGCCTGCGCCGATCAGCACCAGACGTCCGCCGTGACTAAGCGTCGCCGCCGCGTTATCCACCACGCGAGCCAGCATACTTAAGTGAGGGGTAAGTGCAGAAGAGATTTGTGCGTCATCCTGGTGTATGACATTAAGCATATCCAGCGTAGATAATCTGTCGATGTTCATCGTGCTGGCGTGCCGTCTTTCCCTGGCCGTACCGGTAAGCATAATGCTCATAAACTGCCTCCTTATTATGAGTACCCCCACACTATAAAGTGTTTTATACAGGTCACATGAGAGAAGGCTCACGAAACGCCTCTCTTTACATGGCTTTATGAAATGCCCGTCATCAGCGATAATTAGCCCTTTCTTTTTCATCGCGGAGTGTTAATGAGCGATTTGCAGCCCTTCCCCCCGACGCGCAAGCGCCCTATGAAGCTGAATACGCTGGTTACGCTGATGGTGTGCGCCATTATCGGCTCTGTGCTGCTGGTGGTCTTCGCGCTGTACTCTGTACAGATCACGCGTGCCACGCGCGATGACGTGAAAGATACTGCGCTGGGTATCGCCCGAACGCTGGCCGACAGCCCGGAGATCAAGCGTGGTCTGATGGAATCGCCGCAGGCTGGCATCATCCAGCCGATTGCCCAGGCGGTGACGAAGCGCAACGACCTGCTGTTTACCGTGGTTACCGACTTGCGTGGGATCCGCTATTCCCATCCAAACGAAGCGCTGTTAGGTTTGCATTTTATTGGCGACGATCTGACGCCCGCCCTCGAAGGGAAAGAGAATGTCTCCGTGAACCGCGGCGCACTCGCGGAAGCACTGCGCGTCTTTACGCCCGTTTATGACGATCGGCACGACCAGATCGGCGTGGTCGTGGTGGGTATTTCGCTGAATAAAGTTGAAGATCAGATTGCCCGCGGTCGGCTCAATGCCGTGTGGACCATCTTATTCAGCGTTCTGATGAGCTCAGTGGCGATATGGGGTCTGGTCCGGGTTCTGAAACGTATTCTCTTCGGGCTTGAGCCTTACGAGATCTCCGCCCTCTTTGAGCAGCGCCAGGCCATGTTGCAGTCCCTGCGCGAAGGCGTGATGGCTGTAGATATGCACGGGCGCGTGACGATGATTAACCACACCGCCAGAGAAATTTTGCTCCTGAGCTCGGGTGAGCACTCCGAGAGCAGCGGCGAACCACTGCTGGCCAGCCTTAGGGAAGTGGCGAAAACCGGCATTGCTCGCCAGGATCAGGAGATCGGCTGTAACGGACGGCTACTGCTGTGCAACATGGTCCCCGTGAAAAGCCAGAATCAGGTGATCGGGGCAATCAGCACCTTCCGCGATAAGACCGAAATCAGCCAGTTAATGCAGCGTATCGATGGTATGGTCAACTATGTTGATGCCCTGCGCTCACATACGCATGAGTTTATGAACAAGCTGCACGTGATCCTCGGCCTGCTGCACATGAAGCGCTACGATAAGCTGGAAGAGTACATCATCCAGACCGCACAGAATTATCAGACGGATATCGGCGCGATACAGCGCAAGGTTAAATCGCCGGTCATTGCGGGTTTCCTGCTGGGTAAAATCAACCGCGCCAAAGAGGCGGGAGTGACCCTGACGCTGGCCGAGGAGAGTCAGCTTCCTGACACCAGCAATGAAGAGCAGGTTGCGGTTCTGATCACCGTGCTGGGCAATTTAATCGAAAATGCCCTGGATGCGATGGAAGGTCAGCCGGAAGGCGAGATCGGCCTGCTGCTGCATTATCAGAACGGCTGGCTGAGCGGTGAGGTCAGCGATGACGGTCCCGGCATTGATCCCGAGCGGCTGGAGGCTATTTTTACAAAGGGCTACTCAACAAAAGGTGAAAACCGTGGCGTTGGGCTGTTCCTTGCACGTCAGCAGATCCAGAACCTGGGCGGAGATATTACCGTCGAGTCGGAGCCTGGCGTATTTACCCAATTTTTTGTTCAGATCCCCTGGGATAGCGAGAGGAATATCGCGTGATAAATGTATTAATTGTCGATGATGACGCCATGGTAGCCGACCTCAACCGTCTGTATGTTAACCGCGTTGAGGGTTTTAACTGCTGCGGCGTCGCTTCCACGCTCAACCAGGCCGAAGCATTGATCGCAAACCCAGGCCAGCCGATCGATCTGGTGCTGCTGGATGTCTATATGCAGCAGGATAACGGGCTGGATCTATTGCCCATCATCCGCGCATCGGGCCGCCCGATTGACGTTATCATGATTTCGTCAGCCTCCGACGCCGCAACGATCCAGACGTCGATGCACTATGGCGTGGTGGATTACCTGATTAAACCGTTCCAGTTCCCGCGTTTTGAAGAGGCGCTGAACGGCTGGAAGGCAAAGCGCAGTCTGATGGGCTCGCATCAGTATTATGAACAGGCCGACGTCGACAGGCTGATCCACGGCGGCGCGCCGGAGCTGGCCGACAGCAAAAAATTACCGAAAGGCTTAACGCCGCAGACGCTGCGCACCATTTGCCAGTGGATCGACAGCCATCCGGAGATAGAATTTTCCACCGACGATCTGGCGAATGCGGTCAACATTTCCCGCGTCTCCTGCCGCAAATACCTGATCTGGCTGGCGCAAATCAATATCCTGTTCACCAGCATTCACTACGGTGCCACCGGTCGACCGGTATATCGCTACCGTTTGCAGCCGGAACAGGTCGGCCTGCTCAAACAGTACTGCCAGTAATTCGGTAGCTGTCGTCCAGAAGGGTAAAACGGAAGTGGTGCATCGAGGAGATCACCACTTCTTTTGTTTTGGTGACAAAAATGGCTTCAATATCGGGGCGCGAACGCAGCGCGGCGCAGCCCTGCTCCACGCCCATGCCGTAGATCAGCGTGGTCCAGATATCGCCGTCGAGGGAGTCTTGCGAAATAATCGTCACGCTGTCCAGTTCGTTATCCAGCGGGTAGCCGGTACGCGGGTCAAGTATGTGATGATAACGTTTGCCGTTCTGCTCGAAGTAGCGCTCATAGGTGCCTGACGTCACAACCGACCGGTTTTCTACCGTTATGGCGCCAATCAGCGCATCACCGGCGAACGGTTTTTTCAGCCCGACGCGCCAGCCACCCTCCGGCGAGCCTAACGTCTGGACGTTGCCGCCAAGGTTGATCAACCCGAGTTCGGCGCCCTCTTTATGCAGGTAATCCCGCACCCTGTCGGCGATATAACCTTTGGCGATAGCCCCCAGATCGATCTCCATTCCCTGGCGTGTAAGAAACACGCTGCTGTTGGCGTCATCCAGTACCACGTTCGCAGGATCCGTGATACTCAGCAAGGCGGCGATCTCGTCCGCGGGCGGTACAGTGTCCCCCTTAAAGCCAATTTTCCAGCGTTTGACCAGCGGACCTATCGCCAGGTTGAACGCACTGTCTGTAGGCAGGCTGGCCGCTTTCGCGCAGCGGATCAGGTCAAACACCGGGCGACTGACGACAACCGGATGCTGACCGGCAGCATGGTTGACATCCATCACCTGCGAATCCGCACGGTTGACGGTGAGGAGATCTTCGTACTGTTTGATCAGGCGAAACACGCGGGACGCGAGGGCTTCGTCATGGGAGAAGAGTTTCAGGAGGATGGGCGAGCCCATCAGAACGGCGTTGTAGCTGTAAACGCGATGGCTATCAGGCATTGCATAAGTCCTCAGATGTAGCCCCGGCAAGCACCGCGCCGCCGGGGAAACAGGAGCCTTACCGTGTTTTCGAACGCATAGCCGCCTGATGTCCGGCAAGCGTACCAAAAATAATGATATCTGCCACCGCATTACCACCGATGCGGTTACCGCCGTGGATACCCCCGACAACCTCACCCGCAGCAAACGCTCCCGGCAATACGTTGTGGTTGCTGTCCAGCACGCAGGTTTCTGTATTGATGGTCACACCGCCCATGGTGTGGTGCACGCCCGGCGCAATCTGAATGGCATAGAACGGCCCTTCGTTGATAGGCGCACGCAGCGCGGTGGTGCGGCCAAAATCATCGTCATGCTGTTTTTCCACAAAGCCGTTGTAGCGTTCCAGCGTTGCCAGGAACTGGTGGTGATCCATCCCCAGCGCTTCCGCCAGGGCTTTTGGCGAGCTGGCGCTGGTGACAAACCCTTTCGCGATGTACTCATCCGCGGCTTTGTTTTTGGCGCGAACATGCTCGTCAAAGACGATGTAAGCGTATTTCTCCGGCAGCGCGATGATTTGCGCCGAGACTTTGTCGCGGGTCGACATTTCGTTATAGAAGCGGTTGCCCTGCTGGTTTACCAGAATCGCCCCGCCGCCGCGGATGGATTCGGAAATCAGGTACGACGTTTTCTGCTCAACGGTTGGGTGGATCTGGATTTCGCCCATATCGACGGTGCCTGCGCCAATACGCTCCAGCAGCGCGATACCGCCGCCGGTTGCGCCTTTGTGGTTAGTCGTCACGAACCCTTCCAGGTCCGGACGGTATTTCACGACCATCTGGCTGTTGGCGCTGAAGCCGCCCGTCGCGACAATTACGCTTTTAGTTGCCACGGTGAGGGTTTCGTTCTCTTCGGTGGTCAGACGCACGCCGGTCACTTCGCCGTTTTCGAAGATGATGTCGCTCACGGAGGTATCCAGCATCACCTCGATGTTGCGTTTGTTGACATTGCGCACCAGGCCGCTAATCAGATATCCGCCCACCGCGGAACCGTCTTTCGGACGGTGCGTACGGTCGATGCTCATCCCGCCGGTGGTGGTGATGTCGTTGAGCATAATGCCGCGCGTTGCCAGCCATTCGATGGCCTCCGGCGCGTTCTCGACAAAGCGACGCAGCAGTTCAGGGTTGTTCTTATTGCCACCGCCTTTCAGGCTTTCCTGGTAGAACAGCTCTTTGCTGTCCTGAATGCCCTTCACGCGCTGGAAGCGGGTCTCCGCCGCGTTCATCCCGGCAGAGGCTTTAATGGTGTTCCCGCCAATAGTCGGCATTTTCTCAACGATCAGCACGCTCGCGCCTTCGTCGTGAGCCTGAATCGCCGCCGCCAGACCGGCGCCGCCGCTGCCGACCACCACCACGTCCACGCTTTTAGTCTCATTCGGGTCAGCGCCCTCTTCTGCCGCCAGCGCTTTGCTGGATTTCAGCATCGCCTTCGAGACCGCTTTTTTCACCGCCTCGCTCTGGCTGGTTGCGCCGGTGATAGCATCCACGTGCGGGGTATTGGCATCCAGAATTCGGGTACGGATCTCTTCGAAGCTGGTGACAAACTCGACGTCTTCACTCGGGCCGGAGGCCAATTCGATATCGGCAATACGATCGGTTTCGAGGCTGACGTTAATCACCAGTTCGTTAGCATCGTCCTGCACTTTTTCAATAAAGGTGCCCGGTTTGAATTTAGATTCGCCCATGCTCATGTCGCGGATCATCGCTTCCACCAGCGAGAAGCGCCACAGCGGTTCCGGGATGCTCAGTTCTTCGCGTCGGGTACTGTCCATAAACAGCTCCAGGCTTTCGCCCGCCGCGATGCGATCGGTCCAGTCCGGATAGGCGATGGTGGCGCGGCCAACGGCAATCAGGTCGTAACCGTGATCCAGCGCTTCATTCACATCCGTGGCATTCACCACGCCGCCAACGCCCATCACCGGTACCTGCGCCAGCGTGTCAGAGCGCATGGCGCAGTATTTTTCGATAAGTGGCGTCGGGTCCTGAGTATCGACGATAGAAGGACGCAGGGCGGCGCCAAGGGAGAAGTGCAGATAATCCACCCCACGAGCGGCCAGTTTTTCCAGCAGATACAGGGTGTCTTCGAAGCGAATGCCGGGGACTTCCAGCTCTTCCGGTGAGAAGCGGTAGCCAATGATGAACGCGTCGTCCGCATACTGGCGCACCATCTTGTGGGTAATGTCCAGCACCGCCAGCGGGAATTTCGCGCGGTTATCGCGGCTGCCACCCCACTCGTCGTCGCGCTGATTAGAGTTCGGGGAGTAGAACTGCTGGATCAGATAGGTATTCGCCCCGTGGATTTCGACGCCATCGAAGCCGGCCTGAATTGCGCGGCGTACGGCTTCGCCGAACTTGCCGATCATGCCTTCCACTTCTTCTGAAGTCAGAGCAACCGGCGTCGCGGCACCGTCACGCGGCGCGGCAACCGCGCTTGGGCCAACCGGCGTCCGGCCGCCGATCAGTTTTGGGTCGACCATACGGCCGCCGTGGTAAATTTGCAGAAGGGCTTTGGAACCTTTGGACTTAATGGCGTCAGCGATTTTTGCCAGTCCGGCGATTTTTTCGTCGTTATCAATACCAATTGCGCCCGGGAACGCAAGGCCGAGATCGTCAACAAAACAGCATTCAACGATAATGGTGCCGATGCTGCCAGCGCGGGCACGGTAGTACTCCACCAGCTCGCTGGTCACGGTGCCATCGTAATACCCTGTACAGGTTGTCATCGGGGCCATTAACAAACGGTTTTTCAGTTCAGTACCATTCGGTAATGTGAAGGGGCTTAAAATACGTTCGTTAGTGCTCATAATAGAAACTCCAAACTTTAAAAATTAAGAATTCGTTATCGGTATGGATTTTTTATTTCGTGTTTTTGCCGATGTCATGACATTAATATAAAGCTTTTTTTAGTTTCTAAAGTCATTACGTTAGTTAATAAACTATTTAATCCCTGCGATAACATTAATAACACATTGGTGTTAGCTCGAATGTTTTATACGTTCACATTAATTTAAAAAAAGTTAAATCAACAATGGTAAAGCCAATACACCAGGCACATCAAAAACCCATTAAAATCAAAACTTAAAACACAGTCCAAATTAATAATGTTATAGAATTGATAAATAAAATGCTTAAAAATAGCGAATAACCACACTACTCAGAGTGGTTATTATAAAAAGTATAAAATTACGTCCTCAATTCTGTTTTTTTGATCGCGATCAATAGTAATAGCATCCAAAGGCGCAATATAAAAACATCATCATTTTTTATTTAGCGCAAACAATAATGCGTTAAATCGCTATTACTGAAAACACAAAAACGCACCTTAAATAACTAAAAAAAGCAAAACGAATAAAGCAATCGAATTTGTGTTTTCGCTGTACGACGAATTTTTGACAACTTAAGACGTGAAACTATGAAAACAAAAACTGCTGTAACGCCTCCTGCGGCGAATCTGGCATCAAATGGAACAGCAAAACGCCTGCTGATGATGGCCCTGCCCGTCATTGTCGCCGTCCTGCTGTTGTTTGTCCCCGTTCCGGAAGGTCTGCCGCCTTATGCGTGGCACTACTTCGCCATCTTTGTTGGCGTCATCGTCGGGTTGATTTTCGAACCTCTGCCGGGCGCCGTAATCGGCCTCACCGGCGTGGTGGCGATTGCGCTGTGCAGCCAGTGGGTGCTCTTTAGCCCCGAACAGCTGGCTGACCCGAAATTCAAGCTGGCGGGCGCCTCCTTTAAATGGGCGGTGAGCGGGTTTGGTAACTCCACCGTCTGGCTGATCTTTGGTGCCTTTATGTTCGCCGCAGGCTACGACAAAACCCGCTTCGGCCGCCGTCTGGCACTGATTCTGGTGAAGTACCTGGGCCGTCGCAGCCTGACGCTCGGTTACGCCATTACCTTCGCGGACCTGCTGCTGGCCCCGTTCACCCCGTCCAATACCGCGCGCAGCGGTGGGACCATCTACCCGATTATCGCTAACCTGCCGCCGTTGTACGGTTCAAAACCCAACGACCCAAGCGCGCGCAAAATCGGTTCCTATCTGATGTGGGTGGCAATCACCGCGGCTTGTATCACCAGCTCGATGTTCCTTTCCGCTCTGGCACCTAACCTGCTGGCACTGGCGCTGGTGAAAAGCACCGTTGGAATTGATATCTCCTGGGGGACCTGGTTCCTCGCCTTCCTGCCGCTGGGTATCCTGCTGATCCTGACCATGCCGCTGCTGGCCTACTGGTTCTACCCGCCAGAAGTGAAGGTAAACAATGAAGTACCACTGTGGGCGACCCGCGAACTGGAAAAACTGGGCAAACTGTCGCGCAATGAGATCCTGCTGCTGGTGTTCGTGTGCTGCGCGCTTCTGATGTGGATCTTCGCCGCGGCGTGGATTGAACCGGCCATGGCTGCCCTGCTGATCGTTGGCCTGATGCTGTGGACCGGCGTGCTGGAGTGGAACGACATCACCGGCAACAAAGCCGCGTGGAATACCTTCGTCTGGTTCGCCACCCTGGTGGCACTGGCGGATGGTCTCTCCTCCACCGGCTTTATCAGCTGGCTGGGTAAAGAAGGCGGCATGCTGATGAGCGGTATCTCTCCGGGTGTGGCCACCATCGTCCTGCTGCTGGCGTTCTACCTGCTGCACTACCTGTTTGCCAGCACCACCGCGCACACCACGGCGCTGCTGCCTGCGATGCTGACGATTGCCTCCACCATTCCGGGCATGAATATGGAAGTGTTCGTTCTGCTGATGGTGACCTCGCTGGGCGTGATGGGGATCATTACCCCGTACGGTACTGGCCCAAGCCCGATTTACTACGGTAGCGGCTACCTGCCAACCAAAGACTACTGGCGCCTCGGCACCATCTTCGGTGCCATTTTCCTGGCAGCTCTGCTGCTGATTGGTTACCCGTGGATGTCCATGATGTTCTGATTTCTGACCGCCGGACATTTCCTCCGGCGGTTAAATTTTTGTGGAGCAAGCTATGTCAAACAAACCCTTTATCTACCAGAACCCCTTCTCACTCGCGCATGACGACACCGAATATTATCTGCTGACCAAAGAGCACGTTTCCGTTGCCGAGTTCGACGGTCAGGAAGTGCTGAAAGTCGAGCCAGAGGCGTTGACCCTGCTGGCCCAGCAGGCCTTCCACGACGCAGCGTTTATGCTGCGCACCTCTCACCAGAAGCAGGTTGCGGCTATTCTGAGCGACCCGGAAGCCAGCGAGAACGATAAGTACGTCGCCCTGCAATTCCTGCGCAACTCCGAGATTGCGGCGAAAGGCGTGCTGCCCACCTGTCAGGATACCGGCACGGCAATCATTATGGGTAAGAAAGGCCAACGCGTCTGGACCGGAGGCGGTGACGAAGCAGCGCTGAGCCAGGGCGTGTATAACACCTATATTGAAGACAACCTGCGCTACTCGCAGAATGCGGCGCTGGATATGTATAAAGAGGTGAATACTGGCACCAACCTGCCCGCGCAGATCGACCTCTACAGCGTGGATGGTGACGAGTACAAATTCCTGTGCATGGCGAAAGGCGGCGGTTCCGCCAACAAAACCTATCTGTATCAGGAAACCAAAGCGCTGATCACCCCGGCGAAGCTGAAAAATTATCTGGTTGAGAAGATGCGGACCCTCGGCACCGCGGCCTGCCCGCCTTACCATATCGCCTTCGTTATCGGCGGCACCTCAGCGGAAGCCACGCTGAAAACCGTCAAGCTCGCCTCTGCGCGCTACTACGATAGCCTGCCAACCGAAGGCAACGCGCACGGCCAGGCGTTCCGCGACGTCCAGCTCGAGCAGGAACTGCTTCAGGAAGCGCAAAACCTCGGCCTTGGCGCACAGTTTGGCGGGAAATACTTCGCGCACGATATTCGCGTGATCCGTCTGCCGCGCCACGGTGCCTCCTGTCCAATCGGCATGGGCGTCTCCTGCTCCGCTGACCGTAATATCAAAGCGAAAATCAACCGCAACGGGATCTGGATTGAGAAGCTGGAGCACAATCCGGGCCAGTATATTCCTGAATCCCTGCGCCAGCAGGGAGAAGGCGACGTGGTAAGCATTGATCTGAACAAGCCGATGCCCGATATTCTGGCGCAGCTTTCCGCGCACCCGGTCTCCACCCGCCTGTCGCTGAATGGCACCATTATTGTGGCGCGCGACATCGCCCATGCGAAGCTGAAAGAACTGCTCGATAACGGCGAAGCCCTGCCGCAGTACGTCAAAGATCACCCGATTTACTATGCAGGCCCGGCCAAAACGCCAGAAGGCTACGCGTCTGGCTCACTCGGCCCGACCACTGCGGGACGTATGGACTCCTACGTGGACTTATTGCAATCCCACGGTGCGAGCATGATCATGCTGGCGAAAGGTAACCGCAGCCAGCAGGTGACGGACGCCTGCCATAAGCACGGCGGCTTCTACCTCGGCAGCATTGGCGGCCCGGCGGCGGTGCTGGCGCAAAACAGCATCAAGAGTCTGGAGTGCGTGGCGTATCCGGAACTGGGAATGGAAGCGATCTGGAAAATTGAAGTGGAGAACTTCCCGGCGTTTATCCTGGTGGATGACAAAGGCAACGACTTCTTCCAGCAGATCCAGAATAAACAGTGCAAAGGGTGTTCACAGCGCTGAGCGTTTCCATAACGCCGGAAGCTGCGAGAGCGTATCGTTGATTAGCCCGCGCTTGTCGCTGCCCGGCTTCCAGATGGTGACTATCGTCTGGCTTATCCCCTGGCTGCCCACTTCGGTGGGCAGCCTTTTTACATTTTTCCACTGCGTTGCGTGAAGATGGGTCGGCAAAAACCCCCAGCCGCAGCCCTGCTCCAGCAGGCCGCGCAGCATCTCCAGTTCGTTAGTGAAAAGCGTGTGCCCTGAAATTTGCAGGCGACGGGCAACCGGCTCGTCTGACGCGGCATGCATAATCACCTGCGGAACCAGAGAGAGATCGAGCAGCGACACCGGCGACGCAACCTCCGCAAAAAGCGCCGTTGCGGCGTAAAAATCCATTTCGATCGCCCCCAGCGCCCGCCACTCCATCTCATTGCCCACGCTGCGGTTGCGCGCCTGGCAGATCCCCAGATCGGCCTGACCGTCCGCCAGCATGGCTTCCGCCTCATCGCGCGATGCGCTGGTCAGGCTCAGGCGGATCTTTTTCGCCGCCAGTGTGGCAATCAGCGCCTGTAAAAAAGCTCTGGGGGTGAACGGATCGTAAACGAGGGCAATGTCCTGCGTGGCGCTGTCGGGCACCGATCGGGCAAACGCCTCAAATGCTTTGACCTGCCGCATCAGCAGGTGCGCCTGCCGTTGAAGCTGCTCCCCCTCCGGCGTCAGGCGCAGGCTGCGCCCCTCCCGCAGGAACAGAGCGTAGCCCAGCCCATCCTCAAGAAAATCGATCAGATCCCGCAAGGTTGTACGATCTTTGCCGAGTTTACTGGCCGCCTTCATCAGGCTGCCGTGCTCGGCGACGGCGGTGAACGCCTCAAGTTGGGCAAAGGAATAGATCAGTGATGCCACGTCATTCTCCACGCGATTTTTCCGGGGGATTTTCCCCCATAACGCGTTTTTTATTATAGGCCGCAGGTTCTTAAACTGAAGTCCTTCCTGAGCCAAACGAGATAAATATGAAAATCAAAACAAACCGCACGCTGCTCGCGGCGCTGGTTGTCAGCAGCCTGCTCTCGCCCGCTGTTATGGCGGCCTGCAACGGTACCGACCTTACGACCTGTCCGGCGCCTTTCGATGCCAGACTCCCGGACGCACATACCATGCTCACCTGGAGCCAGGCCGATCGCGTGGTGGGCTTTCGCAATGACTACCGCAACTACGCGGGCGATGTGTTCCGCCACGGCAACGCAACGCCGCTGCTGCCCGCAGAAAAACCGCTCACCGATGCCCGCTATCAGGTGAAGGGTAAGATTTACAATCTTCAGGATTACCTGAAACGCCAGAACGTCAGCGGCATGCTGGTGCTTAAAAATGGCAAAGTGGCCTATAAATACCTGGGAGAAGGCAATACCAACACAACGCTCTGGACGTCGCGTTCCGTGGGCAAATCGGTGGTTTCCGCGCTGGTGGGCGTTGCGATAAAAGAGGGTAAAATCCACTCACTGGACGACCTCATCACCCAGTACGAACCGGATTTAAAAGGCACCGCCTGGGAGGGCGTAACGCTGAAACAGCTCATCACCCACACCTCGGGCGTGGCGTGGAACGAAGATTACACTAACCCGCAGTCAGACTTCGCCCGGCTTACCGAATGCGAAGCGAAACCGGGCACCTACGACTGCGTGCGCACCCTGGTGAAAGGATTACACCGTGAACACCCGGCGGGTGAAAACTGGTCCTATTCCTCGGGTGGCGCCTGGCTGTTAGGTGATGTGCTTGAGCGCGCCACCGGCATGACGCTCGCGGCGTATCTGGAGAAAAGCATCTGGCAGCCGTACGGCATGGCGAGCGACGGCGTGTGGCATGCCTACAGCAAAGGCCAGCACGACGTGGGTGCGCATGGATTTAACGCCACGCTGGAAGACTGGGGGCGTTTCGGGGAGTTTATCCTGCATAACGGTACACTGCCGGACGGAAAGCAGATCCTCCCCGAGGGCTGGGTGAAACAGTCCTCAGCCTGGACACAGGCCAAAGGATCGGTGTCCGCCGCGCATCCGAAGGGCTTGTACGGCTACCAGTGGTGGAACAACGAAGTGCCGGCCACCGCCACAAACGTGGAGCCGAAAGTCGAAAATTCGCTGAAGGATTCCCTGTGGGCGCTGGGTATTTTTGGTCAGATGATCATGGTTAATCAGAAAGAAAATCTGGTTATCGTCCAGTGGTCCACCTGGCCGCAGGCAGAGCCGTCATTCAGCGCCCAGCCGCTGGAAGCGTCGCTGATGTTTAGCGCGATTGCCAACGCGCTGCGCTGATAATCCCAAGCCAGGCCCCGCCTGGCTTCTCACCTGCGCGGTGTCACAAAACTGATATATCAGCAACTTAGCGAAATGTGGTAAATAAAAGATCACCGAAATGTTAAGTTATTGTTGAATATGTAAATACTGGTCAACGCTTTGTCATTAATGCACCACACGCATCAGTCCATGCGCGATTTGCGCTTATCAATTTCCACTTCCTGATCCAGTTTTCAGAAACAGACGAGCATAACGTCACTATAAAACTGGAGATAATCATGGTTTCCTCAACCTCACCTGCAACGGTTCGTTCGAAAGCGGGCGCGATTTTCCGCGTCACGTCGGGCAACTTTCTTGAGCAATTCGACTTCTTTCTGTTCGGCTTTTATGCCACCTACATCGCCCACACGTTCTTCCCGGCAAGCAGTGAATTTGCGTCGCTGATGATGACCTTCGCCGTCTTTGGCGCGGGCTTTCTGATGCGTCCGATCGGGGCCATTGTGCTGGGGGCTTACATTGATAAAGTGGGTCGCCGTAAAGGGCTGATCGTCACCCTGTCGATTATGGCCGCCGGAACCTTTCTGATTGTGCTGATCCCTTCTTATCAGAGCATTGGCCTGTGGGCGCCGCTACTGGTGCTGACCGGCCGCCTGTTACAGGGCTTTTCGGCAGGCGCCGAGCTGGGCGGGGTTTCGGTTTATCTGGCGGAGATCGCAACGCCGGGCCGCAAGGGTTTCTACACCAGCTGGCAGTCGGGTAGCCAGCAGGTCGCCATTATGATCGCGGCGGCGATGGGCTTTGCGCTGAATATGGTGCTGGAAGAGAGTGCCATTCGCGAATGGGGGTGGCGTATTCCGTTCCTGTTTGGCTGTCTGATTGTGCCGTTCATCTTTTTCCTGCGCCGCAAGCTCGAAGAGACCGAGGAATTCAGCGCCCGTCGCCACCATCTGGCGATGCGTCAGGTCTTCACAACGCTGCTCGCCAACTGGCCAGTAGTCGTCGCGGGTATGCTGATGGTGGCGATGACCACCACCGCGTTTTACCTGATCACCGTTTACGCACCGACCTTCGGTAAAAAAGTCCTGATGCTCAGCGCCTCGGACAGTCTTTTGGTCACGCTGCTGGTAGCCATTTCTAACTTCATCTGGCTACCGATTGGCGGTGCACTATCGGACCGCTTCGGACGCAAACCGGTGCTTATCGCCATGACGCTGCTGGCGCTGGCGACCAGCTATCCGGCACTGACGATGCTGGCGGCAGCCCCGAGTTTCTCCATGATGCTGACCGTGCTGCTGTGGCTCTCTTTCCTCTACGGCCTGTATAACGGCGCGATGATCCCGGCCCTGACGGAGATCATGCCAGCAGAGGTGCGTGTGGCGGGCTTCTCGCTGGCTTATAGCCTCGCAACGGCGGTCTTTGGCGGTTTCACGCCGGTGATTTCTACCGCCTTAATTGAGTACACCGGCGATAAAGCCTCACCGGGGTACTGGATGAGCTTTGCCGCCGTTTGCGCCCTGCTGGCAACGCTTTATCTCTATCGTCGTCGCACGTTAATTCTGCAAACCGCCGTTAAGGAGTGATCCCTCATGCTTACATTCAGAACGGTGATTGCCGCCCTGACCTTCGCCACCCTCAGCGCGGGCGCGCTTGCGCAGGATGTAACGGTGATGATTTCTGGCGGCTTCAAAGCGGCGCTGGAGAAGCTGACGCCGCAGTACGAAGCGCAAAGCGGCGACAGGCTCATTGTGGTCTCCGGCCCGTCGATGGGCAAAACACCGCAGGCCATTCCGGCCCGGCTCGCCCGGGGCGAAAAAGCGGACGTGGTGATTATGGTTGGAGATGCGCTGGCGAAACTGGAACAGGATCGCAGGACGGCGGCGGGCTCCCGCGTGGAGCTGGCGGATTCGCCCGTCGGGATGGTCGTCAAAGCGGGCGCGCCGGTGCCGGATATCAGTACGGTACCCGCCCTGCGGCAAACGCTGCTGAAGGCGCATTCCATGGCTTATTCCGACAGCGCCAGCGGCCGGTATGTTGAGAGCCAGTTGTTCCGTAAGCTGGGCATCGACGGCCAGGTCCAAAATAAAGCGCACCGGGTTGAGCGCATCCCGGTGGCGTCTGAAGTGGCAAAAGGGAAATACGATCTCGGCTTTCAGCAGGTGAGCGAGCTTCTGCCGGTCCCGGGCGTGACGTTTGTGGGTAAGTTGCCTGACGACATACAGTACATTACCCGTTTCGCCGGAGCCGTAACGCAGAAGGCCGACCATCCTGAGCAGGGAAAAGCGCTGCTGGCCTTTCTCTCCTCGCCACAGGCGGCCAGCGTCATTACGGCAACGGGCTTAACGCCCGTCAGTGCACCTCGCGATACTGCTCGGTGATCAGCGTTTCGAGTTCGGCAGCAATGTAGGACTGGATCCGCCCGCGGCGGCGAATCAGCCCCACGGTTCGCCTGACCTCTGGCTCGGTTAAAGGCACCGACGTCAGCAGCGAATGCTCTGCACGGGGCATTGACATGGCGGGAACGGCCGCAATGCCGATCCCGGCTTCAACCATCCCGAGCATAGTCGTCACGTGCCGCGTTTCGCAGATGCTGGGGCGCTCAGGCCGAATATGTCCGACCCGCTGGTCGAGAAGATTGCGGTTGCCGGAGGTCTTATCCAGACCGATATAATCCTGCTGATAAAAAGCCTGCCACGTCAGGCTTTTTCTTTTTGCAAGCGGGCTGTCTCGTCGGCAGGCGGCCACGTAGACGTCTTCCACCAGCGGGACAAACTCGATGTCGGGCTGTAAACTCCGGGCAAAGCAGATACCAAAATCCGCCTGTCCGCGGGTGACGGCCTCGATAACATTTCCGGCGCTGCTGTCGATAAGTTTAATGCGCACGCGGGGGTAACGGGACTGAAAGCGGCGGATCACATCCGGCATAAAGTAACAGGCGGCTGACGGCACCGTCGCCACGGTGATTAATCCCGTGCGCTCCTCGCTGGCCTTATCGATATCCGAAAGCATGGACTCCACGTCGACAAGCAGTTGCCCGCACCGGTCGGCAAAGGTCTGTCCATACAGGGTCAGCGTGACGCGCCGGGTAGTTCTGTCGAACAGTTTTGTCCCCAGTGCCGCCTCCAGCTTTTCAATTCTGCGACTCAACGCCGACTGGGAAAGGCAGATAGATTCTGCCGCAAGACGGAAATTGCCGTATTCCAGTAAAGCACGAAAGGCGTAGAGATCGTTGAGGTCAAAATTGACGGGCATACTGACGGGATCCTTAAGCACGGTAGGGTAAGAAGAGATTTATCATAGCCGCGTACGACATACTTCACAAAATGAAGGGGATACCCCTAAAGCGCTATCAACCTTACGGCACATAGTGATAGTTTATGCGGGCTGGATTCCTCTTAAACAGGCTGCCAGTCTGCATGCCGCCGAAGAGGAGTGTCATACTGCTTAACAGAGTATGTTGGCATGCTAACAGCCCCTGACCTTTCCATTTTGTTCACGTGCGAGTAACGAGCAAAGCGATGATTAAGTGGCCCTGGAAAACGAACGAAGCTGGTCGAAATATGGCGCTGCCCTGGGATGAGGCTCTGGCGATCCCCGTGCTGGCGAATCTCTTGCCTGAAGAGCAATCAAAGCTGATTCAGCTGGCCGAGCGTTTTTTACAGCAAAAACGGCTGGTGCCGCTACAGGGCTTCGAACTGGATCCGCTTAAAAATTCGCGCATCGCCCTGCTCTTCTGCTTACCGGTACTGGAGCTGGGTATCGAATGGCTGGATGGCTTCCACGAAGTGCTGATCTACCCGGCGCCGTTTATCGTCGATGATGAGTGGGAGGATGACATCGGGCTGGTGCACAACCAGCGTATGGTGCAGTCCGGGCAGAGCTGGCAGCAAGGGCCGATCATCCTCAACTGGCTGGATATTCAGGACTCGTTCGATGCCTCGGGCTTCAACCTGATCATTCACGAAGTAGCGCATAAGCTGGATACCCGCAACGGCGATCGCGCCAGCGGCGTGCCGCTGATCCCGCTGCGTGAAGTCGCGGGATGGGAGCACGACCTGCACGCGGCGATGGAAAACATTCAGGATGAGATAGACCTGGTGGGTGAAAGCGCGGCCAGCATTGATGCCTATGCCGCGACCGATCCCGCCGAGTGCTTCGCGGTGCTGTCCGAGTATTTCTTTAGCGCACCTGAGCTTTTCGCCCCACGCTTCCCGGCGCTGTGGCAGCGTTTCTGCCAGTTTTACCAGCAGGATCCGCTCCAGCGTCTGCGGCAAAGTGAGGACGCAGCCAGCACCTCCTCTCATCCGTTCCACTAATGTTCAGCAGGGGTACGATCGGTCGATCGTACCCACACGCTCACCGCGAGAAACAGCAGCGCCATTCCCCATGCGGCAGTAATCAAAAACTGCTCACCGTAAAAGCGCGTCACCACGGGTACCAGCAGCGCACTGGCCCCGTACCCCAGCGTATGGCTGGTGGCGATCACCCCTGCCCCTTTGCCCGTCGTCAGCCGATCGTTGAGCAAAAGCTGGTATCCCGGCGTGGCCATGGCGGCACCCAGCGAGGTGATGACAATGCCCACGTAGAACAGGGCTAAACTGGCGAGACACATCAGCCCAAGCCCCGCCACCATCAAGACCGCGGCAATTAAGAGTAAAACCCTCGGGCTAAAATGCTGCGGGCGTACCACCAGAAACTGCGCCGCCAGGGTCGCCAGCGCGGCCAGGCTCAGCAGCAGGGCGACATGATGGCTGATTTGCACGGCATCGCCATTAAATAACGGATGAAGATGCGGCGATAAACCAAGCTGCATCAGGCTGACCAACGCCGCCAGCAGCAGCGCCAGCAGCAGGAAAGGCATCATAGAGGCCTGTAACCGCGTCGACTGGTGCGCCACCGGCGGCAGCGGGGGATCGGCGGCTTCGCGCAGCACCAGAAGCAGCGCGATAAACGGCGCCAGCGCCATCAGCCAGAGCGGTGCGACCGGGCTGACGCTGAGCATCAGCGCGGCCAGAGGCGGTCCCAGCAGACGCCCGCAGCTAAGGCCAGAGCTTATCGTTGCCAGCGCTGCCATTCTTTTATCCAGCCCCGCGCGTTGAATGGCCCACGTCTGGGCCGCAGGCACCAGCCCCGATACCGTCAGGCCGTACAGCATGCGCGACAGAACCAGGCCCGCCATTCCCCAGAGGGCATTCAGCGCGCCGTTGGCCATCGCCCAGACCACCAGCGCCATCAGGACGAAGCTCGCCAGATAGCCGCCTAACGAGGCCAGCATCACGACCTTACAGCCGTGCCGCTCGCTCTGGCGTCCCCACCAGGGCGATGCGGGTAAAAAGAGCATCGAGCCGAACATCAGCAGCCCGGCCCAGACGGAGAGCGACAGTCCGGTCAGGGAGACCAGCTGCGGCAGCATGACCAGCAAACCGTTTTGTCCGATACCCAATAAACCGGCGCCCAGTGCAAGGGGCCAGTTTGCCTTCGGGGCCATATTGTCTGTGATGTTCTCAGTACAGGTGCGCATAGAATTGTGAAGATAATGTCAATAAATGTGTGGAAATTATGAAGTTTATGAAAACAAATATTGCAAAAATAGTTGCGGCTGTAAACAGAATGAATATCATAACGAGAATTATTATCAGTCATGGAATGAGGTACATCTATGCGTGCTCTGCCCCGCTCCGCCGGTACAGATGTTGCGGCCCAGTGTTTTTTGAACGCGCTGCTGCGCGAAACGAAGGACTGGCACTATCTTCCCGCAACCCGTGCGGATGAGTTATCGCAGATACATATCCCGCTCTCCCCAACCCAGGCCATCCGGGTTCCGGTACGCTATTTCTCCCCCACGCAGCATCACCAGTATTGTTTCCCGGCCACGCTGATTCAGGCCGACAGCGACGGCGGTGACACGGTCACATTCCATCAACTGATTGATTTCATACTTGAAAAAAAGACAGTAAAAGGCGCTCTGGACGCCGATACGCTGGCGCGCTTTAAGCAGCGCGTCCTGGAGAGCCATACGCACACCTGGCAGGCCATTGATTTACGCCACAACTGGGCAAACCTGCGCGATAAGCCGCTGACCTTTGCCGAAGCGGAACAGGCGCTGCTGGTCGGCCATGCTTTTCATCCTGCCCCAAAATCGCACGAGCCGTTTAACGAGGCCGAGGCGCGCCGCTATCTGCCGGATTTCGCCTCGCGCTTCCCGCTGCGCTGGTTTGCGGTTGAGCATGAACTGATTGCCGGGGACAGTCTGAACGTCTCCCTGCGTGAACGTCTGCTGCGCTTCGCGGCCCAGAGTGCGCCGGATCTTCTCGGCCACTTCACCGACACCCGCTGGCTGCTGCCGATGCATCCGTGGCAGGCTGCCTATTTGCTGGAGCAGCCGTGGTGCCAGCGTCTGGTTGAAAAAGGCGCCCTGCGGGATCTTGGCGAGGCGGGCGCACAGTGGCTGCCTACCAGTTCTTCCCGCTCGCTGTACAGCGAAACCAATAGCGACATGATTAAGTTTTCCCTCAGCGTGCGGCTGACCAACTCCGTGCGCACGCTGTCGGTCAAAGAAGTTAAGCGCGGCATGCGCCTGGCGCGGCTGGCGAAAACGGCACGCTGGCAGGAACTCCAGGCGCGCTACCCGACCATGCGCGTGATGCAGGAAGACGGCTGGGCCGGGCTGCGCGATGAAAGCGGCGTCATTCAGGAAGAGAGCCTGATGGCCCTGCGCGTCAACCTGCTGTTTGATACGCCAGATACCCAAACCAACGTGCTGGTGAGCCTGACCCAGGCGGCACCGGACGGCGGCGACAGCCTGCTGGCGGCGGCGGTGCGCCGTCTGAGCCAGCGTCTGGATCTCCCGCTCGCTCAGGCCGCCCGCTGCTGGCTGGACGCCTACTGCGACCGCGTATTGCTTCCGCTGTTCAGCGCCGAGGCGGACTACGGTCTGGTCCTGCTGGCGCACCAGCAAAATATCCTCGTTGAGATGCAGCAGGATTTCCCCGTTGGGCTGATCTACCGCGATTGTCAGGGCAGCGCCTGGACCGAAGGGGCCGACGCGTGGCTGAAAGAGGCAGGCGAAACCGAGGTGGAAAACCGCTTCGGTGAGAGCCAGCTGCTGCGCTACTTCCCTTATTACCTGCTGCTGAACTCTACCCTTGCCGTCACCGCCGCGCTCGCCGCTGCCGGCTTCGACAGCGAAGAGAACCTGATGCCCCGCGTGCGTGACGCGCTGACCAAACTGCGCATGAAGGCGAAGCAGACCCGCTGCCTTGATTATGTGCTCGACAGCCCGACCTGGAACTGCAAAGGCAACTTCTTCTGCTACCTGCACGATCGCAACGAAAACACCATCGCCGATCCGGCGGTGATCTATTTCGACTTTAGCAACCCGTTTTATAAGGAGAAGGCGTGATGGCAAACGCGAACATCGTCCATTCCGGCTACGGCTTTCGCTGTACGGCCACGGAACAAAACCTGCCGCTGACGCTGGGTCTTGACGGCAGCGCGGTCCTTGCGCGTCTGGCCGGGCTCCCGGACGGCTGGCTGGTGGACGCCCTCGACCAGCTGTTTGTAGCCTCCCCCGCCCTGACCGGCATTACCCTGCCGTGGGCCGCCTGGCAGGATGAACCTCAGGCGCAGGCGCTGTTTAGCCTCGCAAACGGGGATTATCTGGCGCGCGAAATATTCTGGCAGCTGCCGCTGTGGCTGAAAGGCGAACGTCCGCAGGCGAGCGGCGGAATGCAGTTTGATGAAAGCCGTCAGCTGTACTTCCCGCTGCGCCCTCATCGTCCGCAGGGCGAAGTGTATCGCCGTTACGATCCGCAGATTAAGCGCACCCTGAGATTCCGCGTGGCGGACGTGGCGCTGGACGGCGAGCGTTTTACCCGCTGGATGAACACCCCACGCGTGAACGCCTTCTGGGAGATGGCGGGCCCGCAGGCCGAGCAGGAGAACTACCTGCGCCGTCAGCTCGACTCGACCTATTGCTACCCGGTGATCGGCTGCTTTGACGACCAGCCGTTCGGCTATTTTGAACTTTACTGGGCGGCGGAAGACCGCATTGGCCGCCACTATCGCTGGCAGCCCTATGATCGCGGACTGCACATGCTGGTGGGTGAAGAGAACTGGCGCGGGGCGCAGTATATCCGCAGCTGGCTGCGCGGCCTCAGCCACTATCTGTATCTCGATGAACCGCGTACGGCGCGCATTGTGGCGGAACCGCGCTTCGACAACCAGCGTCTGTTCCGCCATCTGGCGTCTGCCGGTTTCGACACGGTGAAAGAGTTCGACTTCCCGCACAAACGTTCCCGTCTCATCATGAGCGAGCGTCACCGCTTCTTCCATGAGGTGGAACTGTGAACGCGCTCTGGCAGAAAGTGAACCGCGAGATGGTGGCGAAGATCCTCGCTGAACTGGAATATGAACGCACCCTGCGCGCCGAGCCGGTTTCGGCGGACTACTGGCGCATCAGTATGGGCAACGCGACCTGGCAGTTTAGCGCCACGCGTGGGATCTGGGGCTGGCTGCATATTGACCCTGATACCCTGACCACCGCCAGCGGCGCGGCGGTCGAAGCGGAAAACGCGCTGCTGCAACTGGCCACCGTGCTGGAGATGAGCGACGCGCAAACGGCGGAGCACATGGAAGATCTCTACGCCACGCTGCGGGGCGACATGCAGCTGTTGCAGGCGCGTGACACGCTGGATGCCGATGCGCTGATCCACCTCGACCCGGACGAACTACAGTGCCTGATGCGCGGTCACCCTAAGTTTATTTTTAACAAGGGACGCCGCGGCTGGGGGCTGGATGCCCTGCGCCTGTACGCGCCGGAATATCGCGGGCGTTTTCGTCTGCACTGGGTCGCCGTGCAACGCGATCGTCTGGTCTGGAGCAGTGACGCCGATTGCGATATCAACACCCTGCTCGCCAGCGCCATGGACGATGCCGAGCGCAACCGATTCGACGCCCGCTGGCAGGAACTGGATCTGGACGACAGCTGGCTGCCGGTGCCGCTGCATCCGTGGCAGTGGCAGCAAAAAATTGCCATTCATTTCCTGGCACAGCTCGCGCGCGGTGAGATGGTGGAGCTGGGAGAGTTCGGCGATGAGTATCTGGCGCAGCAGTCCCTGCGCACGCTGACCAATGCCAGCCGTCGCGCGCCGTATGACATCAAGCTGCCGCTGACCATCTACAACACTTCCTGCTACCGCGGTATTCCGGGCAAGTATATTGCCGCCGGTCCGCTGGCCTCGCGCTGGCTACAGCAGCAGTTCGCCAGCGATGCCACGCTGATTTACTCCGGGGCGCAGGTACTTGGCGAACCCGCAGCCGGATATCTGTCGCATCCGGGTTATGCCGCATTGCCTGAGGCGCCGTACCGCTATCAGGAGATGCTGGGGGTGATCTGGCGCGAGAACCCATCCTGCTATTTACAGGATGGCGAACAGGCGGTGCTGATGGCCGCGCTGATGGAAACCGATAACGACGGGCGCCCGCTGATTGACGCATGGATCAAACGCTCGGGGTTAACCGCAGACGCATGGCTGGAAAAGCTGTTTGAGGCGACGGTGATCCCCTTCTATCACCTGCTCTGCCGCTACGGGGTGGCGCTCATCGCCCACGGCCAGAACGTCACGCTGGTGATGAAAGATTACGTCCCACAGCGCATTCTGCTGAAGGATTTCCAGGGCGACATGCGCCTGGTGGACGAGGATTTCCCGCAGGCGCAGAGCCTGCCGGAGCAGGTAAAAGCCGTCACCGCACGCCTCAGTGCGGATTACATCATCCACGACCTGCAAACCGGCAACTTTGTCACGGTGCTGCGCTTTATTTCCCGTCTCACCCTGCAATGCGGCGTGAGCGAAACCCGCTTCTATCAGATCCTGGCGCAGGTATTACGTCGCTATATGGCCGCCCATCCGGATCTTGCGGCGCGCTTCGCGAAGTTCGACCTGTTTAAGCCGCAGATTATTCGCGTGATCCTCAACCCGGTCAAACTGACCTTCTCTGAACACGATGGCGGCAACCGCATGCTGCCGAACTATGTCTGCGATCTTGATAACCCTCTTTTTCTGGTCTCCCAGGAGTCAGCGCAATGAAAACCTATGATTTCATCGGCATTGGTATCGGTCCGTTCAACCTCAGTATTGCCGCGCTGGCAGAGGGGCTGGACGGTTTTAGCTCGCTGTTTCTTGAACGCAAGCCGCACTTCTCCTGGCACCCGGGAATGATGGTACCGGACTGCCACATGCAGACCAGCTTCCTGAAGGATCTGGTCAGCGCCGTGGAGCCAACCAACCGCCACAGCTTCCTGAACTACCTGGTACAGCGCAAAAAGTTCTACCGTTTCCTCACTACCGAGCAGCGCACCGTCTCGCGCGAGGAGTTTGCCGACTACCTGTGCTGGGCGGCGGATAACCTGACTAATCTGGCCTTCAGCCAGCAGGTGCAGCAGGTCAGCTTTGATGAGCAAAACGGTCTGTTTGAGGTCGTGACCCAGCGGGATCGCTTCCTGGCGCGCCACGTCTGCGTGGGGATTGGGAAGCAGATCAATCTGCCAGACTGCGTCACCGCGCAGGACGACACCTGCTTCCATGCCAGCGAAATGATGCTGCGCACGCCGGATTTAGCAGGCAAGCGCGTCACCGTCGTCGGCGGCGGCCAGAGCGGTGCGGATCTGTTTTTGAATATCTTCCGTGGGGAATGGGGCCAGCCGCTGAGCCTCAACTGGATCTCGCGTCGCAACAACTACAACGCGCTGGATGAAGCCGCGTTTGCTAACGAGTATTTCACGCCGGAGTATGTGGACAGCTTCTCCACCCTCGGTGACGACGCCCGTCGCCAGATGTTGCAGGAGCAGAAGATGACCTCCGACGGGATCACCACGGAGTCGCTGCTGGCCATCTATCGTGCCATGTATCACCGCTTCGAAGTGCTGCGGGAAAAACCCTGGGCGCACCTGATGCCGTCCCGCTCGGTGACGGCGCTGACGCGCCAGGAGAACGGGCAGCGCCTGAGCATCCAGCATCACCTGGACGGCGGTCGCGAACAGCTTGAAAGCGATGTGGTGATTTTCGCCACCGGCTACCGCGCCGTGCAGCCTGCTTTCCTCGCTCCGCTCTCTTCCCGACTGCGTCTGGATGAGGATGAAGCCTTCTGCATCAACAACGATTTCACCCTTGAATGGGACGGCCCGCAGAGCAACCGCCTGTTTGCCGTCAATGCCGGGATGCACCGTCTCGGTATTGCCGAACCCCAGCTCAGCCTGATGGCCTGGCGCGCGGCGCGAATTCTGAATCGCGCTCACGATGACGAGCCGTTTGAACTGGCAACCACCCCCGGCGTGATCCACTGGCGGAGCACCACCAGCCCGGAGAGCAGCCAGGTTTTTAAATCATTAATGAAGACCACCGAGTACTGACACACACATTCAGGATCAACATAACAATGAAACGTTCTCATCTTTGGGTTTTAAATCCGTGCTTACTTGCCATGCTTTCTACCTCTGCGTGGGCGGAAGAACAAAAGGAAGAAGATATTGTGGTCTCTGCCAGCCGGGCACATCGCAGCGTGGCAGAGATGGCGCAAACCACCTGGGTTATAGAGCGGGCGGAAATTGAGCAGCAGGTTCAGGGCGGGAAAGAGATTAAAGAGGTGCTGGCCCAGCTGATCCCCGGCATGGACGTCAGCAGCCAGGGACGTACCAACTACGGCATGAACCTGCGCGGTCGCTCCATGATGGTGATGGTGGACGGCGTACGTCTGAACTCGTCTCGCAGCGACAGCCGCCAGCTCGACTCTATCGATCCGTTCAACATTGACCGTATCGAAGTCATTTCCGGCGCCACCTCGCTGTACGGCGGCGGCAGTACCGGCGGGCTGGTGAACATCGTCACCAAAAAAGGCCAGCCGGAGACCGAAGTGGAGTTCCAGACCGGGGCAAAAAGCGGGTTTAACAGCCATAACGACCATGATGAGAACGTCTCAGCAGCCGTGAGCGGCGGCAACGACAACGCCTCTGGACGTCTGTCGGTCTCCTATCAGCGCTACGGCGGCTGGTATGACGGCAACGGCGACGAGGTGATTATCGATAACACCCAGACCGGCTTGCAGTATTCCGACCGTATCGACGTGATGGGAACGGGCACCATTAACATCGACGATCATCAGCAGCTCCAGTTAACCACCCAGTACTACAAGAGCGAATCCGACGGCAAGCACGGCCTGTTCCTCGGAGAGAATTTCGCTGCGGTCACGGGCGATGCCAAAGCCTATAACAAAGACAACCTGAACTCTGACCGTATCCCGGGCACAGAGCGTCACCTGATCAACCTGCAGTACTCGAACACCGACTTCTGGGGGCAGGATCTGGTTGCGCAGATTTACTACCGTGATGAGAGCCTGACCTACTACCCGTTCCCGACGCTGAGCAAAGGCGCGGTGACCAGCATTGGCGCGTCCCAGCAGAAAACCGATTTTTACGGCGGCAAGCTGACGCTGAACAGTAAGCCGATGGATGACCTGACCCTCACCTGGGGTGTGGATGCCGATCACGAAACGTTCGACGCCAACCAGCAGTTCTTCGACTTAAGCAAAGCGGCGGCGAGCGGCGGCATGGAGCTGGACAACGCCTACAACGTGGGCCGTTACCCGGGATACAGCATTACCAACCTCGCGCCGTTCCTGCAAGCCAGCTATGACATTGACGCTATCACCCTGAGCGGCGGCGTGCGCTACCAGTACACCGAAAACAAGGTGGACGATTTTGTCGGTTACGCCCAGCAGCAGGCAATCGCCACGGGCAAAGCCACCTCCGCTGACGCGGTGCCGGGCGGGAAAACCGACTACAACAACTTCCTGTTTAACGCCGGGATCCTTGGACGTCTGAACGAACAGCAACAGCTGTGGTTTAACTTCTCCCAGGGCTTCGAAATTCCGGACCTGGCGAAGTACTACGGCTCCGGCACCTATCAGCTGGTCGATGGTCACTATCGCCTGCAAAACAGCGTGAACGTGAACGACTCAACGCTGGACGGTATTAAGGTCAATGCTTACGAGCTGGGCTGGCGCTTCACCGGCGATAACCTGCGTACCCAGGTGGCGGCCTACTACTCGCTCTCGGATAAAACCATCACTATCAACAAGAGCGACATGACCATCAACCTGGAAGACGACAAACGTCGTATCTACGGGATTGAAGGCCAGGTGGATTATTTCTTCACCGACAGCGACTGGAGCACCGGGGCGAACTTTAACGCCATCAAGTCCGAAACGCGTGAAAACGGGAAATGGGAGAAGCTGACGGTCGACAGCGCCAGCCCGTCGAAAGCCAGCGCATGGGTGAACTGGGCGCCGGGCGACTGGGCCCTGCGCGTGCAGAGCACACAAACCTTCGACGTGTCTGACGCCGACGGTAAGAAGATTGATGGCTATAACACCGTTGATTTCCTGGGTAGCTACGCCCTGCCGGTGGGCAAAGTCAGCTTCAGCGTGGAGAACCTGCTGGACAAAGACTACACCACCGCCTGGGGCCAGCGCGCACCGGGGCTGTATAGTCCAACCTACGGTGCACCGGGTCTTTATACTTATAAAGGCCGTGGACGTACGTTTGGTCTGAACTACTCCGTTCTGTTCTGATCCTGCGCGCCGCCTGTCTGCGGGCGGCGCGATTTGCTGTGCAATTTGAAAGCAAATTTGCTATTAAATCATCGGTTTGCTGAAATTGTCGGCAAACGAACAAAAACGGTGTTTTCCCCTTTGACAAGGCGCACGCAGGTCGATAATATGCGCCTCGTTCACACGATTCCTCTGTAGTTCAGTCGGTAGAACGGCGGACTGTTAATCCGTATGTCACTGGTTCGAGTCCAGTCAGAGGAGCCAAATTTGAAAAGCCTGCTTTTAAAGCAGGCTTTTTGCTTTTGTGGGTTCGGTAAATTTGCCGGGTGGCGGCTGCGCCTTACCCGACCTACTGATTAGCGACTAAATCTGATAATCAATCGCCACCTCTTCCGGTTCCATCACCTGGCGTTTGATCTCATCCACGGACAGCCCTGCATTGCACAACTCGATAAATCGCCACACGTAGTTGCGCTGAAGCTGCCCGCGCTTTAGCCCCAGCCAGACGGTATTCGCGTCGAAAAGATGACGCGTATCCAGGCGCACCAGATTTCCGGCTTCATATTCTCCGCCAGACTGCTCGGCCACCAGGCCAATCCCCAGCCCTAACTCGACGTAGGTTTTGATCACGTCGGAATCCTGCGCGCTCAGCACCACGTCCGGTGTGAGCCCTTTACGCTTGAACGCTTCATCAATGCGCGAGCGTCCGGTAATGCCCTGCCGGTAGGTAATCAGCGGCCATTTGACGATCTCTTCCAGCGTCAAGGGCGAAACCTGATTCAGGGGGTGATCGGCGGGTAACAGCAGGCTGTGATGCCAGCGGAACCACGGGAACGCCACCAGCAGCGGGTCGTTGCTCAGCCGTTCACTGGCGATACCAATATCTGCCCCACCGTTATGCAGCAGCACTTCGATTTCCTGCGGCGTGCCCTGGATCAGTTCCAAACGTACATCCGGGAAGATCTCACGAAATGCTTTGATAACGGTCGGAAGACTGTAGCGCGCCTGCGTATGGGTGGTGGCGATTGTCAGCACACCTGACGCGTCGTTGGTAAAGAGATCTGCCAGCCGACGAACGTTGCTGGCCTCATTGAGAATGCGCTCAGCGATGGTCAGCAATGCCTTGCCTGGCTCCGTCATGCCCAGCAGGCGCTTGCCGCGACGGATAAAAATCTCAATGCCTAACTCCTCCTCAAGCTCGCGGATATGTCGGCTGACACCCGACTGAGAGGTGTAAAGCATGTTAGCGACCTCGGTCAGGTTGTAATCCCGCCTGGCCGCCTCACGAATAATTTTAAGTTGCTGGAAATTCACGATTCACTCCGGCGCATCTGACATAAGGCTATTGTTAGAGTCAGCCGGGCTGGAGAACAAATAATAAAAACCAGCATCTTATGCTTATTTGGAATATCAGCTGACCAGTTGCAGCTCGCGATTTTCCAGCGACGGCTTACTGACCAGAGACATCAGGATCTCTTTCACCGCCTGCGCCTGCGGTGACAGGGAGCCGCGCGCGGACATATTCAACGACAGCGGTAAGCTCATGGATGGCGTGGTGATGCGGGCCATCCAGCCATTCGCCGCGCTGCACAGTGAACGTGCGGCAGACTCGGGCAGTACCGTTACCCCCATGCCGCTGGCAATGGCGGCAGTCAGCGTGGAGATGGAATCAATCTCCCCGATAATCTTCGCCGTCAGACGGCGCAGCGAGAACGCTTCGTCAACGCGAACGCGCACGGCGCTGTAGTCGCGCGGCAGGAACAGGTTCATCTCTGCCACGGCGGTTAAATCAATGCTCTGGCCGGGGCAATCACGGGTCCCGACCAGATAAAGATCTTCCTTAAGCAGCGGCTGGCTGGTGATCCCGGCAACCGGTGAGCGATCGTACAGCACCGCCATATCCAGCTGACCGTTGAGCAGTTTGTCATTGAGCACGGAACCACTGTTCTCATGCAGATAAACCAGCACTTCCGGTAGCTCCGCGCGCACCGCCTGAAGCAGCGGCATGGTTACCGACGATGCGGCCGTTCCCGGTGCCAGGCCGATGGAGACATTCCCGCTCAGGGTCTGACCTACGTTGTGCACGGCCAGTTGCGCCTGTTCGCACTGACGCAGGATCGTACGGGCATGGGTATATAAAATTTTTCCCGCTTCGGTAGGCGTTACGCCGCGCTTGGTGCGGATCAACAGTTGCTGGTCCATTTCGCCTTCCAGAGTCGCGACCTGCTGGCTCAGCGCAGGCTGCGCGATATGCAGCACTTCAGCCGCCTGGGTCAGGCTGCCGATATCGACGATTTTTACGAAGTATTTCAGTCGTCTTAAGTTCATGTTGCCCCCTGTTCGAAAATAGCGTGCCGGTAACGGCTGTGTTGTTAAACAGGTTTTGCAATATGGATGCCAGGTTTTGGCAGCGAATAAATATCTTTGCTAAGCGGCTGAAAATAAGGAAAGCCAATCGCTGGTGCCTGTTTTCAGACAGTGACAACGGATTCCGATCTGCCCCATTCGGGGTATATCTGCACAATAATGGTGCATTCCGTTGGCAAAAACGTCAGTTTGCTGTTTTTGTCAGCAAACAGTCTAAAGTCGGCGATCCATCCTTTGACAAGGCGTACGCAGGTCGATAATATGCGCCCCGTTCACACGATTCCTCTGTAGTTCAGTCGGTAGAACGGCGGACTGTTAATCCGTATGTCACTGGTTCGAGTCCAGTCAGAGGAGCCAAATTTGAAAAGCCTGCTTTTAAAGCAGGCTTTTTGCTTTTCTGCGTTTGGTACGTTTGTCGGGTGACGCTCCGCTTATCCGACCTACGGTCCTGTAGGCCCGGAAAGCGCAACGCCACCGGGCATTGCAAGCCTCACCGGCATCCCCGACCGCCGTTCCAGCTCAGCGCCCGCCCCTTCACTTATCAGCTGCGTCCTTTGCGCGGCCGAAATGGGCAGCGGCACTTTTCGGGTTGATTCAAATTCCGCGCGATTGCGTGAAAGCGGCTCGTGAACCTCTACCCAGCGGCTACCATCCGGCTCGGTGGTCACTTTTACGGGCTGATCGATAAGCTGTACCCGCGTCCCCACCGAAACGTTATCGAACAGGTATTTGATATCGTTATTACGCAGGCGAATGCAGCCCTGGCTGACGCGCAGGCCAATGCCGAAATTTGAGTTGGTACCGTGGATCGCGTACAGCCTGCCGATATAAAGGGCATACAGCCCCATCGGGTTATCCGGCCCGGCGGGCACGAACGCGGGCAACGTTTTCCCCTCCTTCGCGTAAGCACGTCGCGTATTTGGCGTGGGTGACCAGGTTGGGCCTTCCTGTTTGCGCTCAACGGCGGTTACCCAGTTACGCGGCGTTTCGCGCCCGGCCTGACCAATGCCAATAGGCAGCACCTCAACCGTGTTGCTGCCGGGTGGATAATAGTAAAGACGCATTTCCGCGACGTTCACCACAATCCCTTCACGCACGGTTGGCGGCAGAATAAGCTGCTGCGGCACCACCAGCGCTGTACCGGCACGTGGTAAAAACGGATCTACCCCCGGGTTAGCTTCCAGCATATTGCTTAACCCTTGCCCGTGCTGCGCTGCAAACGCTTCGAGCGGCAGGGTATTGCCTTCAGGTACGGTGACAGTTATCGGCGCTCCCACCAGGCGGCTCCCCTCGGGAGGGAGTGGGTAGGTTACAGCAGATGCAGCGGGAACCAGTATACAAAGCGTAAAAACGAACGCGGCAAATCGAATCATAGTGTTCTGTACTCGGTCAAAGAGAAAGCCTGCCGGTGGGCAGGCTTAGCCTACTCATTCAGTTAACCTTTCGTCGTGCGCCATCTCCGGGTAAGGACTTTTTCCGCTTCCACAATCATGAACATTGCGAACCCGATCAGGAAGGTAATGATCCAGTAGCGGAACGGCAGCGCTTCGGTACCGAACAACATCTGCATAAATGGCGCATAGACGATCAGAAGCTGAAGGGCCAGAAGTACGCCGCTCACGATCCATATGCCCTTGTTAGCCAGCAGACCTTTACTCAGGGAGAAGCCGTCGGTGACGCGGCAGTTGAGCATGTAAAACCACTGGGCAGTGACCAGCGTTTGCAGCAACACGGTGCGGATGAACTCCGCCGAGTAACCGCGCGGTTGCAGCCAGGCCTCCAGCACAAAGGCGCTGATGGCAATCATCAGGCCGACAAACACCACGCGCCAGATGGCGTAACCGTCCATCACGTGCAGGTTAGACTTACGCGGCGGCCGGTTCATGATGTCCTTCTCACCCGCTTCAAACGCCAGACCAAACGACAGCGTTGCCGAGGTTGCCATGTTCATCCACAGGATCAGTACCGGTGTTAACGGGATAAGGTTCCCCGCCAGCAGGGCAATAATGATCAGCAGGGCCTGGGCGATGTTGCTCGGGATAACGAACAGAATGGTCTTTTTCAGGTTGTCGTAGACCCGACGCCCTTCATGGACCGCCCGGGCAATGGTGGCAAAATTATCATCCGTTAACACCATATCGGCGGCTTCTTTGGTGACTTCAGTACCTTTGATCCCCATCGCGATGCCGACATCCGCCCGCTTCAGCGCAGGCGCATCGTTCACGCCGTCCCCGGTCATCCCGACCACTTCCTGCTTACTTTGCAGCGCCTGCACCAGACGGAATTTATCTTCCGGGCTGGTTCGGGCAAAGATATCGTATTTTTGCGCCGCCTCGCTCAGCTGGTGGTCGTCCATCGCCTCCAGTTCGCGCCCGGTAATGGCGCTCGCCGCGTTGCCAATACCCAGCATCTGACCAATGCTCATCGCCGTTTGTGGATGATCCCCGGTAATCATTTTCACGCGAATGCCCGCCTGCAAGCAGTCGGCAATGGCCGAAATGGCTTCCGGGCGCGGGGGATCCATCATGCCCGCAATGCCGAGCAGTATGACCCCCTCTTGCAGATCCGCATGCGTCAGCTCGCGCTGCCCGCTGGCGGCCGGTTTCCAGGCCGCAGCCACCATGCGCAATCCTTCGCGCGCATACTCTTCAATCTTCTCTTCCCAATAGTGCAGGTTGAACGGCTCCAGCCCGTTTTGAGTCTGCTGGTGCTGGCAAAGACGGAAAAGGACGTCCGGCGCACCGGTGATTAACATCACCTCTTCGTCGCCCAGGCGATAAAGGGTGGACATGTATTTATATTGCGAATCGAATGGGATTTTACTGCGCAATTCGGCGTCAATTGCCGGAAGCGGGATTTTTGCCGCCAGCACCTTCAGCGCGCCTTCGGTAGGCCCGCCGGTGATTTTCCACAGCCCCTGCTCATCTTTGATCAGCTGGCTGTCATTACAGAGATCGACGGTGCGCAGATAGCGCTCCAGCACAGACCCCTGGGTCACGGTTACCGGTGTTGGATCGTCAACAGGGTGAATATTGCCCACCGGCTCGTAGCTGTCTCCCTCCACGCGGTAGGTGGTGTCCGCGGTAATCACCGCTTTTACCGTCATCTCATTCATGGTCAGGGTGCCGGTTTTATCCGAGCAGATCACCGTCATCGCCCCTAGCGTTTCCACGGTAGGCAGCTTGCGAATAATCGCCTTGCGACGCGCCATCGCCTGCACGCCCAGCGAGAGGATGATAGAGATAATGGCCGGTAAACCTTCCGGCACCGCCGCCACCGCAAGGCTAATCAGCGACAGCACCAGCTCTGATACGGGCATATCACGGAAGATAAGACTGAAAACGAACAGCGCCAGCATCATCACCAGAATGGTGATAAAAATGGTCTTGCCGAGCTTGTCCATTTGCACCATCAACGGGGTACGGTGTTTTTCAATGTCCGACATCATCTGGTTGATATGGCCGAGTTCGGTCTCCCCCCCGGTCGCCACCACCAGCCCTTTTCCCCCGCCGGAGCTGACGGTGGTGCCAGAATAAAGCAGGTTGTAACGGTCGCCTAACGGCAACTCCCCGTGGAGCGCATCGCTGCTTTTCTCCACTACCGTGGATTCGCCGGTAAGAATAGCTTCTTCCACCCGCAGGTTGTGCGCCTCTATTACGCGAAGGTCGGCAGGAATGCGATCCCCGGCGCGTATCACCACGATATCTCCCGGCACCAGCGCTGTCGTCGGGATAGTTTCATGGTTGCCCTGCCGGATGACCACAGCCTCGCTGGAGAGCATATTACGAATGCTTTGCAGCGATTTCTCCGCATTGCTCTCCTGAATATGTCCAATCAGGGCGTTGATGATGGCCACCCCAAGAATGACAAACATATCCACCCAGTGTCCCATTATCAGCTTCAGCAGCGCCGCCGCCAGAAGGACGTAAATAAGGACATCGTTGAAATGGGCCAGAAAGCGCAGCCAGCCAGGTTTACCCGGTTTTTGCGGTAAGGCATTTTCACCGTATTTTTCCAGTCTGGCGGTGGCTTCTGCACTGGTAAGTCCGTCCAGGCTGGATTGGATATTTGTCAGGGTTTCATCAACGGTCTGTTGATAATACGGATGGTGAGGCTTTTCTGTTATCATCGTTCCTTCCTCGGGTTCTTTTCAGAAATCACCTTGCTTTCATGTCATTAACGAATAACGAAAACAGGAACATGTGCATAACGAACGATACTCGCCGCCTCTGACCCTAATAAATGGGTTTGAATATTGGGATTGCGCGACCCCACAATAATCGCGCCGACGTTAAGTTCATCCGCCAGTTTGATTACCTCATCACGTATATTCCCGCTGCGAACATGTAGATGGACATTTGCTTCCGGCAGGCTGATTTTTTTTACCAGCGCGGCCAGTTTTTCTTTAGCATTATTAATCATATATTCATCCATCTTTCTCGCGTCTGCAATAAAACCGCGGGTCAGTTCCGCCGAGAACTTTGGCATAACGTACAGCAGATGGACATTACCCGATGCGCTTTGCGCCAGAAATTGGGCATGTTGTAGCGCTTTATCAGACAACGCTGTTTCGTATACATCCACCGGCACCAGAATCGTTTTATACATATCAAGCATCCTTTTTATAACCAACACAACAGTGAGTGAATCAGGAGAGATCGCATCAAACCCATGGGTACAGGCGTGAATGCCTTTTACGGAAAAAAGGAATGGATGCTATTAAACGTAGCACAGGAATATCAGGATGTTATTCAAAGGGGATACGCTATCGTATCGCTTGTTTCGCCTGAGTATGTCACGCCACTAATAATGGTTATTTAACATTTATTTATTCACCGACTATGCTCATAGTCAGACATGCAACACGTTCATTCTCATTATCCCGCGCCACCTTCAACCTCATGGAGGAATGCATGTACGGTTTAAGCCTGATTCGCCTTGGTTTGTTTATTGCGCTTGCCATTATCGCCAGCACAGCAATCGGTTTATTTACCTATGTGGTCGTCTCGGCCCTGGCGGAATAGTGCCACCCCAGCATTGATGACGAAATAAATAAAACAATTATTATCAGGGGAATACTGTGAAGCGCTACCTCTCTCTTCTGCCTGCTGTTTTATTGCTGCTGACGGCGTGCGACCCCAAACCCGACCGCGCCGCGCCCCTGCCAAAAATGGTAAAAGTCGCAGAGGTGGTCAAGGCCGGCAACGCGCAGCAGCGCGTATTTCCCGCGCGTATCGAATCCGGCGACGCCACCGATCTCGCGTTCAAACGTGCCGGGCAGATTGAGACTCTGGACATTCGCCAGGGTGCCGTTGTCAAACAGGGACAACGGCTCGCCAGTCTTAACGATCGCGAAGCCCGGCAGCGTCTGAACGACAGGCAAACGGCGGCGACCCTGGCTCAGCGGCAATTCGACCGCTTCCAGACCCTGGCAGGACGCCAGGCCGTGTCGAAGGCCGAGATGGATGTCCAGCGCGCAAACCGCGATTCTGCAAACGCCGCGCTACAGATTGCTCGCGAGGAATTAAGCCAGATGACGCTCGTCGCCCCCTTTAGCGGGACAGCGGCCAGCGTACATGTGCGAAATCATCAGGTCGTCTCAGCCGGCCAGCCCGTCGTCACCCTGACCCGTACCGACCTGCTGGACGTGGTGTTCAGCCTTCCAGAGAACCTGTTTAACACCTTCGATATCCGCAATGCGCAGTACAGACCGGTAGTGAGGATCAACGCCCTGCCCGGTCGCGAGTTTACCGCTGTGTACAAAGAGCACTCAGGCAGTAGCGACAGCAACACATTGACCTGGCAGGTGATTTTAACCATGCCCCGCCCGGATGATTTTCCCGTCGTGGGCGGCGTAAGCGGAACGGTCACCATCAATTTAACCAACCTACCGGCGGGCGTGGGCAATGAGTCGCTGGTGGTGCCAGTTGAAGCGGTCTTTAACCCGGATAACCGCCCGCGCAATGAGCCACACGTCTGGGTGGTGACGGGCGAAGGCGATACGTTGCACCTGGAAGATCGTAAGGTCAGCGTCGGGCAAGTCAGCGCTGAGGGGGTCGTCATCGTCGGTGGGCTTAAGGCGGGTGAACGCGTGGTGGCCGCAGGCGTTGGGGAGTTACATCCCAACCAGCCGGTACGTATCTGGACGCGTGAACGGGGACTGTAATGGATATCTCTCGTCAGTTTATCAGCAACCCGGTTCGCGTCTGGCTGACTATTCTGCTACTGGGCGTAGGTGGCATTATTGCCCTGTTGAACATCGGCAGACTGGAAGATCCGGCGTTTACCATCAAAACGGCGGTGGTAATCACCCATTATCCGGGCGCGTCGGCGCAGCAGGTTGAGGAAGAGGTCACCCTGCCACTGGAAAACGCGCTTCAGCAGTTACCTTACCTGGATAACGTCAGCTCCATCTCCTCCAGCGGCCTGTCGCAGATCACGGTCAATATAGCCTCGCGCTACCACTCAAATGCGCTGCCGCAAATCTGGGATGAACTGCGTCGCCGGGTGGGAGATGCCGCCCGACAGTTTCCACCGGGGGTAGTGACCCCGTTTGTGAATGACGATTTTGGCGATGTGTTCGGCTTTTTCTTTGCCATTTCCGGCGATGAATTCAGCAATCCGGAACTGGTCCGGTATGCCGAGCAGCTGCGCCGGGAGTTGGTCCTCGTGCCGGGCGTGGGCAAAGTGGCCATCGGCGGAGCCCTCACCCAGCAGATTAACGTGGACATTTCTCTGAGCAAAATGGCCGCGCGCGGGATAACGCTTAACCAGCTTTCTGCCCAGCTCAGCAGGCTGAACGTGGTTTCCAGCGCGGGAGAGATCCCCTCCGGTACTGAGTCAATTCGTCTGCATCCTACAGGTGAATTCGAAAGTATTGACGAGCTGGCCGATCTCATAGTGACCCCGCCCGGCGTTGGGGCGGCTACCCGTTTACGGGATATTGCCACCCTGTCACGCGGGCTGGATGCGTCCCCTGCCAGCATCTACCATGCCAACGGCAGAAAAGCCGTCACCATGGGCGTCTCCTTTATCCCCGGCGTTAATGTGATCGACGTGGGACATGCCCTGGAGGCGAAGCTTGAGCAGATGTCAGCCGAGAAACCGGCAGGTATCCATATCGACCTGTTTTACGATCAGGCGGCGGAGGTCGGGCATTCCGTCAACGGATTTATCATTAATTTCCTGATGGCGCTGGCGATTGTCGTCGGTGTGTTGCTGATCTTTATGGGCTTACGCAGCGGGCTCATTATCGCCTTTTCCCTCGCGCTCAACGTGCTGGGCACGCTGCTGATCATGTATCTCTGGGGCATAGAACTACAGCGTATTTCACTGGGGGCGCTGATCATCGCCCTCAGTATGCTGGTCGATAACGCCATCGTGGTTGTCGAAGGGGTACTGATAGCCCGGCAGCAGGGCTCGCCCCTGCTTAACGCCATTAACGCGATTATTCGCCGCTCTGCGCTGCCGCTGCTGGGTGCGACGGTCATCGCCATCCTGGCTTTTGCGCCCGTCGGGCTGTCACAGGATTCCACCGGCGAATACTGTAAGTCGCTGTTTCAGGTGCTGTTGATTTCGCTGATGCTGAGCTGGTTCTCAGCCCTCACCATTACGCCGGTGCTGATTAAATGGTGGCTGTTTAAACATGACGCTGCACCGCCAGACGCCGACGAAACGGATCCCTACGACAAACGCATCTATCGGATCTACCGGGGTTTGCTCAATGCACTGTTACGGCGTAAAGCGCCAACGCTGATGGTGATGGCCGCACTGCTGGCTGCCGCCATCTGGGGCTTTGGCTCGGTGCGGCAGAACTTCTTCCCCTCATCCAGTACGCCAATTTTCTTTGTCGATCTCTGGCTCCCTTACGGGACCGACATTAACTGGACTGAGAAGATGACCGGCGATATCGAGAAAACCATTAACGGCCAGCCTGGTGTGGAAACTACGGTCTCGACGATTGGTCAGGGAAGTATGCGATTTATTTTGACCTACAGCGGACAGCGGCAGTACAGCAACTATGCACAAATCATGGTGAGAATGGACGACCAGCGTAACATCCCCGCCCTGACCCGCCACGTTGATGAGTACATCGCACGGAACTACCCGCAGGTTAATGCCAGCACGAAACGGGTGATGTTTGGCCCCTCCGGTGACAGCGCCATTGAAATACGTATTAAGGGCCCCGATCCGGACAGGCTGCGTCTGATCGCCAGCCAGGTAGACAGTATTCTTACGCGCGATCCGGCGACGGACAGCGTCAGGAACGACTGGCAAAACCGCAGCAAAGTGATCCGCCCGCAGTACGTCACCGCGCTGGGACGTGAGCTTGGCGTGGATAAGCAGGACGTCGATAACGCCCTGGAGATGAATTTCTCCGGCAGCCGGGCGGGACTGTACAGAGAAGGAAGCGACCTGTTACCCGTGGTGGTGCGCCCGCCGGAAAGTGAACGGCTGGACGCCAATCACCTGAATAACGTCCTGGTCTGGAGCCAGACCCGGCAGCAGTATATTCCGCTGAGCAACGTCGTCAGCGGCTTCGCGCTGGAGTGGGAAGATCCGCTGATCCTGCGTCGCGACCGCTCGCGCGTGCTGACCGTGCAGACCGACCCTGACCCGCTAAGCCAGCAAACGTCCGGCGATATTCTCGCCCGCGTGAAGCCGCAAATAGATGCCCTGCCTCTGCCTCACGGCTACAGCATTGAATGGGGCGGGGACGCGGAGAACTCCAGCGAAGCGCAGCAGGGGCTATTTACCACGCTGCCGCTCGGGTATCTGGTGATGTTTGTGATCACGGTGCTGATGTTCAGTTCGGTAAAAAACGCCGTCGCTATCTGGCTGACCGTGCCGCTGGCGTTGATCGGCGTTACGCCCGGTTTTTTACTTACCGGGATCCCCTTTGGCTTTATGGCACTGATTGGCCTGCTGAGCCTGAGCGGGATGCTGATCCGCAACGGCATTGTGCTGGTGGAAGAGATAGAGCAGCAGAAAGCGCAGCAGGATCAGCACAGTGCGATCGTTTACGCCGCCACGTCGCGCCTGCGTCCCATCCTGCTCACCGCCTTTACGACCGTGCTTGGCCTCGCCCCCCTGCTGCTGGATGTGTTCTTCCAGAGCATGGCCGTTGTGATTATGTTTGGGCTTGGGTTTGCTACAATCCTGACGCTGCTGGTACTCCCCGTAATTTACGCGTGTTTTCATCGTAAGGACGAAGCTGAACAACAATGAATGCGACAGGGCTGAACATCATCAAGACGCTGGGCTGTATGACGGCGGTCACCTTCTTCACCATCTACAACACCTGGGACCATTACGATTATGACTATCACTGGATCCTCGGTTTTTTAACCTTCATTTCGACCATCGCCACGCCGTTGTTTTTTGTGGTTGCAGGGTATCTGGATGGGCAATCCCGACACGGCACGCGCTGGCAGCTGGATAAGATCAAAAGCCTGGTGATCGTCTTTCTGTTCTGGGTAACCATTTACTACCTGTGGGAGCCCTATCAGCGCGGATATCTGATCCAGCCCTGGTTCGTGTTCGCATTTGTCGTGATTTACACTTTTCATCCGGCGGTGGAGTGGCTCAGCCAGCGGCGAACACTGTTTTGCGGGGTGATTGTCACCCTGCTGCTTTTCTCATACGGGTACGATTTGCTGTCAGCCCTCTATCCTGATGTCCACGTGCTTTCATTGTCGCCGCAGTATCGCCTGTGGACGTGGCTGCTGTTTTATCTGACGGGGCAGCTCTTTTGCGATCCGCAGATTGCGGCGTGGATCGGCCGCAAAAATGTGGTCAGGGCAGCGGTGATTGCCATACCGTTTATCTATCTCTTCACGTGGTTTTACGAACGGCATTTCTTTTTTGCGCTATTTAAAGCGGACAGAAACGCCTTTATCCTCACCGGATCGCAAATCTACATCCTGATTATTGCCCTGGTGATTGCGGCCAACGGCGTACGTTTTCGCCGCAATGCGGAGTTTAAAGAGTCCGTGCTGGCCGCCATTAGCAAAACGATGACCGGGGTCTATATCATGCACTACTCGGTGTTTCACCTGCTGACGGCGCTCATTCCGGTAACGTCCCTGAGCACCAAACTTGCTCTGATTGTGCTCACCTTTGTTACGTCGGTCCTGTTTTCGCTGCTGATTCTGTCCAACGCAGTGGCCAAAAAAGTGATCACCCTTTAAAAGCCCAGGCGCAGCCAGGCAAACAGCACGTTGCCGTTGTTGTAGGTTCCGGGAATATAGGTGAACTGGACGGTGACGCGCTTATATCCGGCAGAGAAAAGCGGGAAGATAAACGGCAGCGGGACATAGTTAGCAAAGTCGTCGCGCGCGGTGATCCCCGCGGCGGCTCCCAGACCCAGACGGAAATCTTTTGCGTTATCCAGATACCAGCCCTTTTCCCAGCCGTAGCCCATCGCGGGCTGCCACTCGTTATGTGAATCTTTAAACATCATGGCAAAGAGTGCGCTCCAGTTGCCCTCGTCGTTGTAGCGAGAAACGCCCAGTCCGCCGCCCCACGGCATTTCGTTGTAGTTATCTGTTTTCTCTTTGTCATACATAAAGCGGGCATGCCAGCTCAGAAACGGCAGGTAGAGATCGTAACGATCTGGCTGCTCCCAGGTCTGGGAAATATCGTCTGTTACCGCATCCCACCAGCGGTGGATGCGCTGTTCGCCGTAGACTTTTGGCTCCGCATGCAGCGGCGAAGCCACCAAAAACAGGACTACCCAGAGTGCAGGAAAGAGGCGTTGCATCGTTATTCCCTCAGCTTACGTCACACAGCGATCATTATTACTGTAAACCATTCAGCCCTAACCGGAGCCAAACAGGCTGATTTATATTGGGACCCGATAAGATGAAATTTATTGATTCTGCGCTTTCAGGAAAGATAAAAACGTTTTCTCAGGCCGTCTGTCGCGGTAGTCTCATACGTTCCGTCAATATGACGGCTGCAACGTGAGTGACCTTTTCTTATACCAATAATTAAAAATCAGTACAGACAGGACAACTATGGACTCCACCCTCATCTCCGCTCGCCGCAACGAGGAGACACCTTCGCTTAACCGCGCCCGCCGCGCCGCTTTAGGTAGCTTCGCAGGCGCCGTCGTCGACTGGTATGACTTTCTGCTCTACGGTATTACCGCTGCGCTGGTCTTTAACCGTGAATTCTTTCCTCAGATCAGCCCCGCCATGGGCACGCTTGCTGCGTTTGCCACCTTCGGCGTCGGTTTTCTGTTTCGTCCGCTGGGCGGGATAATTTTCGGCCACTTCGGCGATCGCCTTGGCCGTAAGCGCATGCTGATGCTCACCGTGTGGATGATGGGCATTGCCACCGCGCTGATCGGTATTTTGCCCTCCTTTGCATCGATTGGCTGGTGGGCCCCGGTGTTGCTGGTGACGCTTCGCGCCATTCAGGGCTTTGCCGTCGGCGGCGAATGGGGCGGCGCGGCACTGCTGTCCGTGGAAAGCGCGCCGAAGAATAAGAAAGCGTTCTACAGCAGCGGCGTGCAGGTAGGTTATGGCGTGGGTCTGCTGCTCTCCACGGGCCTGGTGTCGCTCATAAGCCAGCTCACGACAGACGAGCAGTTTCTGAGCTGGGGCTGGCGTATTCCGTTTATCTTCAGCATTGTGCTGGTCGTGGTGGCCCTGTGGATCCGTAACGGCATGGAAGAGTCGGCTGAGTTTGAGCAACAGAAGCGCGAAAAACCGGTCGCAAAAAAACGGCTGCCGGTGATGGAAGCGCTGGTGCAGCACCCTGGCGCTTTTCTGAAAATTATCGCCCTGCGCCTGTGCGAACTGCTGACGATGTATATCGTCACCGCCTTCGCCCTCAACTACTCCACGCAAAACCTCGGCCTGCCGCGGGAATTGTTCCTGAATATTGGCCTGGTGGTGGGCGGGATCAGCTGCCTGACCATCCCCTGCTTCGCCTGGCTGGCGGATCGCTTTGGTCGTCGACGGGTGTATATCACCGGGGCGCTTATCGGCACACTCAGCGCCTGGCCGTTCTTTATGGCGCTGGAGGCCCAGTCGGTCTTCTGGATTGTCTTCTTCGCGATCATGCTTGCGAACATCGCTCACGATATGGTGGTCTGCGTGCAGCAGCCGATGTTTACCGAGCTGTTTGGCGCAAGCTACCGCTACAGCGGCGCGGGCGTGGGATATCAGGTGGCGAGCGTGGTCGGCGGCGGGTTTACGCCGTTTATCGCCGCCGCGCTGGTGACGTTCTCCGGCGGGAACTGGCACAGCGTGGCGATTTATCTGCTGGCAGGTTGCCTGCTTTCTGCCGCCACCGCCCTGTTGATGAAGGAAACCGCGCACAGCTGATCTCCTCACTTTTGTTTCACAGGCGTGTGACATACTATCGGGTATAGCCGCACACCTGTGGAACAAGGAGACAGACATGAATAATAAGGGCTCCAGCCTGACCCCGGCTCAGGCGCTGGAAAAACTCGACGCGCTGTATGAACAGTCCGTCAATGCACTGCGCAGCGCCATCAGTGACTATATCGAAACAGGGAAACTTCCCGATGAAAAGGCCAGAACCCAGGGCCTTTTTGTTTATCCATCGCTCTCTGTCACCTGGGACGGCAGCGCCAGCAGCAATCCGAAAACCCGCGCCTATGCGCGTTTCACCCACTCCGGCTGTTACAGCACGACCATCACGCGACCTGCGCTGTTCCGCCCCTATCTGGAAGAGCAGCTTACCCTGCTGTATCAGGATTACGGCGCGCATATCAGCGTTGAACCGTCCCTGCACGAGATCCCCTACCCGTACGTGATAGACGGCTCAGCGCTGACGCTGGATCGCTCCATGAGCGCGGGCCTGACCCGCCATTTCCCGACCACTGAGCTGTCGCAGATTGGCGATGAGACGGCGGACGGGATCTATCACCCGGCAGAGTTTTCACCGCTGTCGCACTTTGATGCCCGCCGTGTCGATTTTTCGCTGGCACGCCTGCGCCACTACACCGGCACCCCAGCCGAACATTTCCAGCCGTTCGTACTGTTTACCAACTACACCCGCTATGTAGACGAATTTGTCCGCTGGGGCTGTAGCCAGATCCTTGACCCGGACAGCCCTTACATCGCTCTCTCCTGCGCGGGCGGGATCTGGATCACTGCCGAAACCGAAGCACCGGAAGAGGCCATCTCCGACCTGGCGTGGAAAAAGCACCAGATGCCCGCCTGGCACCTGGTCACCGCCGACGGTCAGGGCATTACGTTGATTAACATCGGCGTTGGCCCGTCGAATGCGAAAACCATCTGCGACCATCTGGCGGTTCTGCGCCCGGACGTCTGGCTGATGATCGGCCACTGCGGCGGCCTGCGTGAAAGCCAGCTGATTGGTGATTATGTCCTCGCCCACGCTTATCTGCGTGACGACCATGTTCTTGACGCGGTTCTGCCGCCGGACATTCCTATCCCGAGTATCGCTGAAGTGCAGCGCGCCCTGTACGACGCCACCAAAGAGGTGAGCGGCATGCCGGGTGAAGAGGTGAAGCAGCGCCTGCGTACCGGTACGGTCGTCACCACCGACGATCGTAACTGGGAGCTTCGCTATTCCGCCTCCGCCCTGCGTTTCAATCTCAGCCGTGCGGTCGCGATCGATATGGAAAGCGCCACCATTGCCGCGCAGGGCTACCGCTTCCGCGTCCCGTACGGCACGCTGCTGTGCGTGTCCGATAAACCGCTGCACGGCGAGATCAAACTGCCGGGTCAGGCGAACCGTTTCTACGAAGGGGCGATCTCAGAGCACCTTCAGATTGGTATTCGCGCCATCGATTTACTGCGTGCAGAGGGCGACAAACTGCATTCCCGTAAGCTGCGCACCTTCAATGAGCCACCGTTTAGGTGATACTAAGGACACAATATGCACACCACATCACCGCTTACGGCCCTGCGCCAGTGGCTACAGGACAATCAGCTCGACGGGATGATTGTGCCGCGCGCCGATGCCTGGCAGAGCGAATCTTGCGCACCGTATGATGCAAAGCTGGCCTGGCTGACGGGCTTTGACGGCTCGGCGGGGCTGGCGCTGGTACTGAAAGACAGAGCGCTGCTGTTTGTTGACGGACGCTATCAGATTCAGGCCCGCGTACAGGTCAATCTCGACGAGGTGGAGATCCACCATCTGCACAACGAGCCGCTGGCCGAGTGGCTGGCGAAAAACGTTGCGGCCGGCACGCGCATCGGCTTTGATGCGCTGCTGATGACCAATGCAGAGTTTACGCGGCTCTCGGCCACGCCGTGCGAACTGGTACCGCTCGCGCGCTCTCCGTTCGATACCCTCTGGGTTGACCGCCCTGCCGCCCCCGCAGGGCTTATCCGCGAGATGCCTGTAGACATCAGCGGCGAAAGCAGCGCCGCCAAACGCCAGCGCGCCGCCGCCGTGCTGGCAGAGCACCGCGCGGATTATCTGGCCGTTACCCTGCCGGACAATATCGCCTGGCTGCTGAACGTGCGGGGCTCAGATATCCCCTTTTGCCCGGTGCCTCTGTCGTTTGCCCTGCTGAGCCGCGAGGGTGCGGTGGAATGGTTTGTGGATGACAGCAAGCTGAATGCGCTGCCGGATGCCGTGCGGAACGCCTTCACGATTGCGCCTCAGGAAGCCTTTATCCCGCGCTGTAGGCAGCTTGCGCAGGGTAAGCGGGTCATGATCGATCCCGATTCCGCACCGGTGGCGTTACGCTTTGCGGTTGAACCTCAGGGGGAAATTATCTGGCAGACCGACCCGATCACCCTGATGAAAGCTACGAAAAACCCGGTGGAGCTGGCGGGCTATCGTGAATGTCATCACCAGGACGGTGCGGCATGGGTGAATTTCCTGGCCTGGCTGAGCCGGGAAGTTCCTCAGCGGGCCGCGTCGGGAATGCCGCTGACCGAGCTTGACGTGCAGGCGAAACAGCTTGCGTTCCGCCTGCAACAGCCTGGCTTTGTCGAGCCGAGTTTCGCCACCATTTCCGCTTCCGCGAGTAACGCGGCGATGTGCCATTACCACTCAAGCGAGGCCAGCAACAAGCCCATCGGCCACGACCACTTTTACCTGAATGATTCCGGGGGGCAGTACCGCAACGGCACCACGGACGCGACGCGTACCCTGGCCTGGGGAAAGGTCGATCCACAGCAGCGTTTGCACTACACCGCAGTGCTTAAAGGCTTCCTGTCGCTGATTACCCTTCAGTTCCCGTCCGGCACTCAGGGGCACCAGCTGGATGCCTTTGCGCGCCGTCCGCTGTGGGAGTTGGGACTGGATTACGACCACGGCACCGGGCATGGCGTAGGGCATCAGCTTCTGATCCACGAGAACCCGCACCGTTTTGCGCAAAAGGTCAACCCGTGGCCGCTGGTGGCGGGCAATATTATGACCATTGAGCCGGGTTACTACCTGGGCGATAGCCACGGTATTCGCATTGAAAACCAGGTGGAGATTGTCGAAAGCCGTCCGGGATTTTGTAAGTTTGCCTCGCTGACGCTGATCCCAATCGATTTAAGCCAGGTGGAGCTGCATCTGTTGAGCGAGTCAGAAAAACAGTGGCTGGATGAGTACCACCAGCAGGTACGAGAGGCGCTTTCACCCCGGGTGGACAGCGATGCGCGGCCGTGGCTGGTGGAGGCAACGGCGCCAATACGTGTGAACCGGTAGTGCGGCTTTTGCCGGGTGGTGGCTTCGCCTTACCCGGCCTACGATTCGATGTTTTTGTAGGTCGGGTAAGCGGAGCGCCACCCGACAATTTTACTGAACGCAGAAAAGCAAAAAGCCTGCTATAAAAGCAGGCTTTTCAAATTTGGCTCCTCTGACTGGACTCGAACCAGTGACATACGGATTAACAGTCCGCCGTTCTACCGACTGAACTACAGAGGAATCGTGTGAACGGGGCGCATATTATCGATGCGCCCTGAGGATGTCAAAGGGTGAATGCAGATTTTCAATCGTTTGCCGATTTATTCTCCACTTCGCACATTTGTCAGGCACTTGCCGTTTCCGAAACCTCCTGCTCCGGTTTTTTTCGCGGATATTTCCACAGCCAGCGTCCGCTCACCATGCGCCAGTAGAACAGCGCGCCGCGCACGGCCCAGTCAAGGAACATCCCCAGCCAGACGCCGACAACGCCCATACCTAACATTACCCCCAGCGTGTAGCCCGCCACGACGCGGCAGCCCCACATGCCGAGCATGGAGACCCACATCGCAAACCGGGCATCGCGCGCCCCTTTCAGCCCGGCAGGAAGTACCCAGGACGCGGCCCAAATTGGCATAAACGCCGCGTTGAGCCAAATCAGCACCTTCACGACCTCTTTCACGTCATTTTCGTGCGTATAGAACGAGGCCATTAGCCCGGCTAAAGGCGCAGTTCCCCACGCAATCGCCGTCAGTCCAATGGTTGAAAGCCAGAAGACATGCCGAAGCTGCCGTTCCGCCTGCCCTATCTGCCCCTTTCCGAGGCGTCTGCCGGTGATGATCGTCGACGCCGATCCCAGTGCGTTTCCGGGCAGGTTAATGAGCGAGGCGATGGAGAAGGCAATAAAGTTGCCGGCGATGACGTCTGTTCCCATCCCGGCAACAAACATCTGCGTCAGCAGTTTCCCACCGTTAAACAACACGGATTCGATGCTGGCCGGAATACCGATCCCCATCACTTCCCAGATAATGGCGAAGTTAAGCGGACGGAAATAGCTTTTAAGCGTCAGGCGCAGCGATGGCGTAATTCCCGCCATCAGCACGCCGATTATCGCCGCCGCACCAATATAACGGGAAATGGTCAGCCCTAATCCCGCGCCGACAAAGCCCAGCCCCTCCCAGGAAAAGACACCGTAAATCAAAACACTGCTGATAATGATGTTCAGGATGTTCATGCCGCCATTTATTAGCAGCGGAATTTTGGTATTCCCTGCGCCACGAAGCGCACCGCTACCAATCAGCGCGATGGCAGCCGCCGGATAGCTCAGCACCGTCATTTCCAGATAGGTGAGCGCCAGATCCTTCACTTCACCTGTCGCTTCACCCGCGACGATGTCGATAATTTCTTTGCCGTAATAATGGATAACCGCCGCCAGGATGATCGAAAAGAGGGTCATGATCATCAGCGACTGTCTGGCCGCCTCCCGGGCGCGTTTTGGATCAAGTTTCCCAAGACTAAACGCCACCACTACCGTTGTACCGAGATCGATAGCGGCAAAGAAGGACATCACAACCATGTTGAAACTGTCCGCCAGCCCTACCCCGGCCATGGCTTCTTTACCGAGCCAGCTCACCAGGAAGGTGCTTAACACCCCCATCAACAGGACGCAGGTATTCTCCAGGAAAATAGGCACAGCAAGGGGGGTGATTTCACGCCAGAACAGAACTCGATAACTCTTACGTTTTGCATACCAGGGCGTGCGCATAATCGCCTGGCGCAGGGGTGCGGTGACGTTCAAAATGGGCCTTAACGAGAAAGTTGAAACTCCATTTCAAATGATGGGGCAGAAATGCGTATCCTGCAAAGTATTTTCCATAAAATTATGTTTGGATTTACAACAAAATGACGACAGAATCATCAAACAATCACTTTTGCCTGAGATCAGGTTTGACAAAAGTTTTTTCGCCGCTAAGATAAGCCTCCACAACGATTCCTCTGTAGTTCAGTCGGTAGAACGGCGGACTGTTAATCCGTATGTCACTGGTTCGAGTCCAGTCAGAGGAGCCAAATTAAAAAAGCCTGCTTTTAAGCAGGCTTTTTGCTTTTCTGCGTTCAGTAAAATTGTCGGGTGGCGGCTTCGCCTTACCCGACCTACGTGATAACAGTCCTGAAGGCCCGGTAAGCGCAGCGCCACCGGGCAACAGAGTGTGCGATTACTCGCCTTTCGCGTCGACGTTTTTGATTTCGCCCATCACTTTCAGCTTTTTGGAGATGTCGCGACGCTCTTTGGACAGCTCAGCGTTTTTGATGATGTAGTCATCAACGCGATCTTCATAATCGCTCTTCATGCTGGCGATGATGCCCTGAATGGCTTCAACGCTCATACCTGGCTTGATGTAGTCGCTCAGGTTGTCCAGCAGCAGGACACGTTTCTGGTTGTCACGGATCTTCTTCTCTACGTCCTGGATTTCGCGCTGTAGCTTGTTTTTGCGGCGGAACAGGCGGACGAACTCCAGAACATCCTGGAACGAAGGCTTGGTAGTTTCCATTTTTACACCCCTGATAATGTGAGATTCGGATTCGTTAAAGCAACCGTTTTAACAGACAGCGGCTGCGAATGACAATGAGTATATCGTTTAAAACCATCATAACCCTAATTGTTGCTGAATCGAAGCAGCAGGCATCACATACGCTTTTTATTTGCGCAGTGCCCGGCAAATCAGCTGCGATAACAACTCCAGCTGTCGCGCCAGCTCCATACTCAGCCAGACATAGCCGTGGATAGGCGTTTCCGACACATTGTCGCCCTGACGCTCATTCATCAGCTGTTTGAGCTCGATGACGATGTCATTCAGCCGCTCGCTGTTCGCCCGTATCGGCTGTGGGTTACCTTCGTAAAGTGCATGAGCGATGGTTAGCAGGGTTTGTTGCGTCATCTGCTGCGTCTCTTTCAGCGTATGCGCGTTGAGCATCAGAAGATGGCTGGGGCGTGAGGCCCAGTGGGCATTGATTTGCAGTTCAAGCATACAGACCAGATTACGGCTGACCGTTTGAATGGCTTCAAAAATGGCTTTCTGGATATGCGTCTCTTTGCTTGCCGGGGTAATTAACCCGCGCATTTTGACCACATCATTAAGGATTTTTTGCAGGTGCTTTTCCAGCCGCGGACGCTCAATCAGATTCGGCGAAAACCCGGCCTGGTAAACCCGGTTAAATGCCGTGACGTAGTTTGCCATCTGAATGCGCCAGTGCAGGAAGGCGCGCTGCGGCCAGATGCCGGTAAACAGCATGGCGAGCAACGAGCCGAGGATCACGTCCCCGCTTCGCCACAATGCGGTGGTCATATCGCCCGCCGGTGCGCCGACCACAACGGCGAGCGTAATGCCAATCAGCAGCGCCTGATACGGTTTCTTGCCGAGGGCCAGCCATCCGCAAAGAAACATCGCCACCGCGCACCACAGCAACATGAACGGAAATGAAATTAGCTCCAGCTTCAGGGCGATAAGCCCAAGCGCCGAGCCTAAAACGGTACCACCTATGCGTTCGAAAGCGCGAGGGACCACGTTCCCCCAGAATGAGATCGGCCCCATCACCACCACCAGCGTGATCAGCGGCCACGTTCCTTCCGGGATATCCAGCAAACGAACCAGTACGAAGGTCAGCACAAACGCCAGCGCAATGCGGCAACCATGCACCACGCGATAATGTTTGTATAACCGAATTTCAAAAGGGGTTAATGACTTGTCGGGGCGCACACCCGTCTCCAGCTCTACGGCAAACCACAATTGTACTGTGTTTTCAGCCGGGTGGATCGCGCCCGGCTGAAAAACCCTGCGTTTCGCAGGATTATCCCACTTTGTGCTCTACCGGTACAAACATCTCAATATCCCAGTAGCCGTCAGCATTGCCATCGTTCAGATAGCGTTCGAAGCAGGGTTTTGGCGCAATCTGGAATTTGCTGTCTTCCAGCAGGGAGTTGAAGAACTGATACCACGGGGTGGCGAAATCATGATTTTCGACGCGCGCGGCGGCAATAGCATACTCCCCGGTAGCGATTTCGGTCATAATTACCCCTTCGCTGTTATCAGGGATAGTGAAATCGTCCGCTACCGTTACGGCTGTAACGCAGCGAAGCTTTTCTGCCGGCACGTCATCCGGATTGTCATAATAAACGGCCACCCACTCCTGCGGCTGAATATGACGTCCATCTACCCACGTAACCAGCTGTTCAAATCCCTGCTTGACCGTCTTTTCCCACGGCCCCACGAGATGAAAGCCAGCGATCGTACGTTTCTGTTGCTGCCTGATGCTGTAGTCCATGCTGCCTCCGTTTATTACTGTATATATATACACCATAAAGCAGAATCGAGATTATCGGCAAACCAGGAGTGTTTATTATGTGAGCAGACTCGCAACACTGCCAGTCTGCCCGAAAAGGTTAGAGTTTATGATGCAGATAATCGCCGAGGCGGGAGAAAAGGCCACCCTTTTCAACGCGCTCCAGCGTAACCAATGGCCAGTGCGCTACCACCTTGTCACGATCGTACAGCTGGATCTCCCCTACCCGCTGATGCGCGGCGATCGGCGCTTCCAGCTCTTTTTTATCCATTACATATTTCGCCTTGATGTTCGGCACTTCTGTTTTGGGTAATGCCAGCCAGAAATCCTGATCCGTGCCCAGCGCGATCTGCTCTTTATCGCCATACCAGATGCGTTCGGTTCCCACTTTTTTGCCGTTATGCAGGATCTGCACCGTATCGAAATTTTGCTGTCCCCAGTGGAGCAGCTTGCGCGCCTGATCTTCACGTCCTTTCGGGCTGTCTGCCCCCATCACCACCGCAATCAGTCGACGCTGACCATCCACTGCGGAGGCGATCAGGTTAAAGCCCGCGCCCGAGGTGTGTCCCGTTTTCAGACCATCCACGTTCATGGTCTTATCCCACAGCAGGCCGTTGCGGTTCTGCTGAGTGATGCCGTTCCAGGTCAGACTCTTCTCGCTGTACATGTGGTAGAACTCAGGCTCGCCGTGGATGATGGCCCGGGAAAGTACGGCGAGATCGTAAGCAGAGCTGTGCTGACCCGGTGCATCCAGCCCGTGTACGGTTTCGAAGTGGGTATCGCGCAGGTTCAGCTTTTCAACGTAGTCATTCATCATCCTGACGAACTGCGGCTGACCGCCCGCCACGTGATCCGCCAGCGCCACGCAGGCGTCATTGCCGGAATCAACAATCAGGCCGCGGCTGAGATCGCGCACAGAAACCCGATCGCCCTGCTTCAGAAACATCAGAGACGAACCGTCAAAGACCGGATTGCCTTTTGCCCAGGCGTCACGTCCGACCGTCACAATGTCATCGGGGCTGATGCGGTGGCTATCAATGGCACGATCGACAACGTACCCCGTCATCAGTTTGGTCAGGCTCGCCGGATTACGCTGCTGATGTTCGTTGCCCGCCGTTAAGATTTGACCCGTGGTGTAATCCATCAATACCCAGGATCCTGCCTGGATGGCAGGCGGCTGAGGTGAAAAATCCAGCGGCTCGGCAGCCAGCGCGGATGAAATACTCGAAGCGAGTAAAGAAACAGCAATAAACAGACGGCGTTTCAACGGTATATCCTCAGGTCAGTAAAAATCGATGACCTTTTTACGGGAGTTCTGATGTCGTTACCTGCCTTAATTGCAAAAAAATGTGACAGCACGCAGATTTTTTCGGAACAAATCTCGCAAATTTCTTGCCTGAAGGTGCTTTTTATTCGGACTGCTCACCCCAATCGTTTACCATAGAGACGTCAATTTTTAACAGGATGAGATTACTGGTGTCTGACTCTGCCGCGCGCCCGACTTTTTTGTTCCACGATTACGAAACCTTTGGCACCCATCCGGCGCTGGACCGACCGGCGCAGTTTGCGGCTATCCGAACCGATGACGAATTTAACGTCATCGGCGAACCCGAGGTGTTTTACTGTAAACCCGCCGATGACTATCTGCCGCAGCCGGGCGCGGTGATGGTGACGGGCATCACCCCTCAGGAAGCGCGGAATAAAGGCGTTAGCGAAGCAGAATTTGCCCGTCGCATCCACGACCTGTTCACGGTGCCCAATACCTGCGTGGTGGGTTACAACAACATCCGTTTTGACGATGAAGTGACGCGCAATATCTTCTACCGCAACTTCTACGATCCGTATGCCTGGAGCTGGCAGAACCGCAATTCGCGCTGGGATTTGCTGGATATTATGCGCGCCTGCTATGCGCTGCGCCCGGAGGGAATTAACTGGCCGGAGAACGACGACGGCTTGCCGAGCTTCAGGCTCGAGCACCTGACGCGGGCCAACGGCATCGAGCACAGCAACGCCCACGACGCGATGGCAGACGTCTACGCGACCATCGCTATGGCGAAGCTCGTAAAAACCGCGCAGCCTCGCCTGTTTGAGTATCTGCTGAGCCATCGCAGCAAGCAAAAGCTGATGACGCTGATTGACGTGCCGCAGATGAAACCGCTGGTGCATATTTCAGGGATGTTCGGTGCGTGGCGCGGGAACACAAGCTGGGTGGCGCCGCTTGCCTGGCATCCGGACAACCGTAACGCCGTCATCATGGTGGATCTTGCCAGGGATATCTCGCCGCTGCTTGAGCTCGACAGCGACACCTTACGTGAACGGCTCTATACGCCGAAAGAGGCGCTGGGTGACCTGCCAGCCGTACCGGTAAAACTGGTGCACATCAATAAATGCCCGGTGCTTGCGCAGGCCAACACGCTGCGCCCGGAAGACGCCGACCGGCTGGGGATTAACCGTCAGCACTGCCTCGATAACCTGAAAGTGCTGCGCGACAACCCGCAGGTGCGCGAGAAAGTCGTCGCAATTTTTGCCGAAGCAGAGCCGTTCGTGCCGTCTGATAATGTGGATGCGCAGCTTTATAACGGCTTCTTCAGCGATGCCGATCGCGCGGCGATGAACATCGTGCTGCAAACCGACCCGCGTAACCTGCCCGCGTTGGATATCACCTTCGCAGATAAGCGCATTGAGAAGCTGATGTTCAATTATCGCGCGCGTAACTATCCCGGCTCGCTGGATGAAGCAGAGCAGGAGCGCTGGTTACAGCATCGGCGCAACGTGTTTACGCCGGAGTTTCTTAATAGCTACGCCCAGGAGCTGGAGATGCTTTACGGCCAGTATGAAGGGGATGCTGAGAAACAGGCGCTGCTGAAAGCGCTGTTCCAGTACGCGCAAGAAATTGTCTGAGTAGCGGATACAAAAAAGCCGGAGGCGATGTCTCCGGCTTTTTTTTTGCCCGGTGGCGCTTCGCTTACGCGGGCCTACGGTGTAGAAGTCCGTAGGTCGGGTAAGGCGAAGCCGCCACCCGACACAGTCTTACGCGACGTCTTCGTACTGAGGAACCGGGTTGCGGAAGCTCTTCGTTACGCAAGCCAGGTAAATCAGACCGATTGCACCCCAGATCAGACCCAGAACCATTGAGCTCTCTTCCAGGTTGATCCACAGGGCGCCCACCGTCAGGGCACCACACACTGGCAGCACCAGATAGTTGATGTGGTCCTTCAGCGTCTTGTTGCGCTTCTCACGGATCCAGAACTGCGAAATCACGGAGAGGTTAACGAAGGTGAACGCCACCAGCGCACCAAAGTTAATCAGCGCAGTGGCCGTTACCAGGTCGAACTTGATCGCCAGCAGGGCAATCGCGCCCACCAGCAGCACGTTCCACGCCGGGGTACGCCATTTCGGATGCACGTAACCAAAGAAGCGAGTTGGGAACACACCGTCACGGCCCATCACGTACATCAGACGAGAAACGCCCGCGTGCGCTGCCATACCGGATGCCAGTACGGTGACGCTGGAGAAGATCAGCACGCCCCACTGGAAGGTTTTACCCGCCACGTACAGCATGATTTCAGGCTGCGATGCATCCGGATCTTTAAAGCGAGAGATATCCGGGAAGTACAGCTGTAAGAAATAAGACGCACCGATGAAGATCAGGCCGCCAATCAGCGCGGTCAGGAAAATCGCTTTCGGGATTACGCGCTCAGCGTCTTTGGTCTCTTCAGACAGAGAAGAGATACCGTCGAAGCCCAGGAACGAGAAGCACAGGATAGTCGCCCCGGTGATCATCGGCACAACGTGCGCACCTTCAGACCAGAACGGACGGGTGCTGGTCAGCGTACCTGCGCCTTCACCGTGGGAAACGCCGTAGATGATCAGCCCAACGATAACCGCAACAATCCCCATCTGAAGGATCACGATCAGGGTGTTGAAGTTAGCCACGGTCTTGATGCTGCGCAGGTTTGAGATGGTCATAAAGGCCACCAGCGCCACAACGAAGATCCACGACGGTACGGAAGGTACCAGCGCTTCGAAGTAAATTTTTGCCAGCAGAATGTTGATCATCGGCATGAACAGGTAGTCCAGCAGTGATGACCAGCCCACCATAAAGCCAACAGCCGGGCTAATGGATTTCTGAGCATAAGTGTACGCAGAGCCTGCGGACGGGAAACGGCGAACCAGTTTACCGTAGCTCAGCGCTGTAAAGAGAATGGCGACCAGTGCAAAGGCGTACGCCGTTGCAACGTGACCGTCAGTAAGGCCTGATACGATACCGAATGTATCGAACAGCGTCATCGGTTGCATATAGGCAAGGCCCATCATAACAACCGGAATCAACGTAAGCGTTTTACGTAATTCCACGCGAGAGGTGTTTGGAGTTGCGTTATGCGACATAGTTATTCTCCTTTACGGTGATAACCGCCACGTAAGCGAAAAATTGCCCCATTTCTTTCTTCCTCAGCGACAACAACTGTCGGATTTTAGTAAATATCTATCCGGTACGAAGCCCGGCCTCTTGGTTTTTAGTTTCGTTTCGTACATGCAAAAAAAAATAACCGACGCCTTTTATATCGTCGATTATTCATTTGTTTGCAGCGGCGGCATTTTGCCCTATTCCAGATACAAAAGGCAATACATTGAGAAACCTGCCCATAAATTAATTTTACTAACTGGTTGATTTCCCATCATCTGCCTGAGTGTAAACTGTGGCGATAGCACTATTTGCTAAAATTTCGTCTCGCCACCAGGCGCTGGCAAGCCCGGCGGTCTGTTCATTCCAGCCCACCCATACCGATTCGTTACTGCTTTGCGCTAAAACCTGTTTTTCCACCAGCGCGCCGCTTTCAATAAAGCGCTGTGCTAAATAACGGGGAAGGTAGCCGCACCCCAGGCCGCTTATTTGCAGTTCCAGCTTGGTTTTAAAATCAAAAACGGTGATGGCCTCCTGCTCATCCAGAAGCTGCGATGAAATGCCGCACTCGGGGCGGGAGCTGTCTCCCACCACAATGGCGCGATGGTTTTTAATGACGCGTCTTGAAACAGGCTCCGGTTCATTCGCCAGCGGGTGGTGAGGCGCAACGGCAAAGATCTGCTCCAGAACGCCCAGCCGGGCGAAACCAAATTCACTCAGTTGAGGAGGCTCATGCAGCGCTCCAACGATGATATCCGCCCTGCCCTGCGTTAAGGCGTCCCACGAGCCGCCCAGCACGCCGTTGATAAAAACCAGCCGCGTGACGCTATGGCGCTGATAGAACGCCTCAATAAGCGGGGTAAGCAGCGAAAAAGGGAAAGTATCATCAACCCCGATCACCAGCTCATTTTCCCAGCCCTGATGAAGTTTGACGGCCTGTTTTTCCAGCTCGCGAACCGTATGCAGCACGTCACGCCCTTTTTCCAGCAGCATCTGCCCAGTACGGGTGAAACGCGCGCGATGGCCAGTGCGGTCAAGGATTTGAATATTAAGATCGCTCTCGAGCTTTTGCACGGTGTAGCTCAGAGCCGAAGGGGTTTTATAGAGCTTCGCCGAGGCGGCGGCAAAGCTCCCCTCTTTTTCCAGCGCATCCAGAATAACAAGAACATCCAGCAGCGGTTTCATCTTCGCCCCCTTGCGGTGTGCGATGGCCTCCGCCGGCGCAATTATTCCATAGGCATAACCAGCGGATCGGGATACTGATATTCAAATCCCAGTTCATGGCAAATACGATTGCCATCAATAATTTTGCCTTTGCGCTCCCCCTGCGCCTCACTGAACACCGGCGGCGCCAGACCCAGCTGGCGCGCCATCAGCGGATAAAAGGTGCTGCGTGGCGGATGCGAAGGCGCACATATATTATAGATGTGCCCCCCTTTCGGAGCCTGTAAAAGCAGCTCTATTGCACCGATAACATCTTCAAGGTGTACAAGGTTAACGCCGTGCTGACCATCCGGCGCGGATTTACCGGCAAAGAAGCGTCCCGGATGACGCCCCGGCCCCACCAGCCCGGCGAGGCGTAAAATATCCACCTGCGTGCCAGGCAGATTGTGCAGCCAGTCTTCCAGCTCTTTCAGTACCCGTCCGCTGGCGGTTACCGGACGGCGCTCGGTGTTTTCTTTCGCCGTACCGTCGATATCGCCATAGACGGAGGTCGAGCTGGTGAAAATGATACGCGGAATATGGTGCGCCAGGGCGCTGTCGACAATCTCCTGCACCGCCTGCAGGTAAAACGTCTCGCCCGGCCCGCTGCGCCGCGCCGGTAAGGTAATGACCAGCGCGTCCACATTCATCAGTTCATCCAGCTCGTCGGTATCGCAGATAAGCTCGGGTTCGAGACGCAGCTCGACACCATCAATGCCGCACATGCGCGCCGCCTCAACCCCGTCCCGCGTGGTCTTACTCCCTGTCACCTGCCAGCCTTTCGCGGCTAATGACATCGCCAGTGGCATTCCTAACCACCCTAATCCGACAATCGCGACCTTTTTCATGACATTCTCCGCTTAACGACGCCTGTTATAAGGCTACGCCAGCCTTATGGAACGCACAATTCATACCATCAATATGAAATGAATTAATGATCAAAAAAAGCCCTTGCTTTATGGCGTACAACTGGTTTAGGTTAAAAGACATCAAATGCATAAGCATTCAACGAGAATTTATATGACACGCGTTCCTTTTAAAAACCACCATCATCACCATCATCCTGACTAGTCTTTCAGGCGATGTGTGCTGGAAGACGTTTGGATCTTCCAGTGGTGCATGAACGCATGAAAAAGCCCCCGGAAGATCTTCTTCCGGGGGCTTTTTTTTGGACCGCATTCAGACAGATTAAAACAGGTTAACGAGGAACACAGAATGTTAGATAACTCACGTTTACGCATAGCTATTCAAAAATCAGGCCGTTTAAGCGATGATTCACGCGAACTACTGGCCCGCTGCGGGATTAAAATCAACCTGCACACCCAGCGCCTGATCGCCCTGGCTGAAAATATGCCGATCGACATTCTGCGCGTACGTGATGACGATATTCCGGGCCTGGTCATGGATGGCGTCGTTGACCTCGGCATCATCGGCGAAAACGTACTGGAAGAAGAGTTATTAACCCGCCGCGCGCAGGGCGAAGATCCACGCTACTTTACCCTGCGTCGTCTGGACTTCGGCGGCTGCCGCCTGTCGCTGGCCACGCCGGTTGATGAAGCCTGGGATGGCCCGGCCGCGCTGAACGGCAAACGTATCGCCACCTCTTACCCTCACCTGCTGAAGCGTTACCTCGATCAAAAAGGCGTGCAGTTTAAATCTTGTCTGCTGAATGGCTCTGTTGAAGTGGCGCCACGCGCGGGCCTGGCCGATGCCATCTGTGACCTCGTCTCCACGGGCGCCACGCTCGAAGCGAACGGCCTGCGCGAAGTGGAGGTGATCTACCGTTCCAAAGCGTGCCTTATCCAGCGCGACGGCGAGATGGCGGAGGCTAAACAGCAGCTCATCGACAAGCTGCTGACCCGTATTCAGGGCGTGATTCAGGCGCGTGAATCCAAATACATCATGATGCACGCGCCTACCGAGCGCCTGGACGAAGTGATAGCCCTGCTGCCGGGCGCTGAACGCCCAACCATTCTGCCGCTGGCGGGCGACCAGCAGCGCGTGGCGATGCACATGGTGAGCAGCGAAACCCTGTTCTGGGAAACCATGGAAAAACTGAAGGCGCTGGGCGCGAGCTCCATTCTGGTGCTGCCAATTGAGAAGATGATGGAGTAACGACCATGAGCTTTAACACAATCATCGACTGGAATACCTGTAGCGACGCGCAACAGCGCGAGCTGCTGATGCGCCCGGCAATTTCAGCCTCAGAGAGCATCACCCGCACCGTGGCGGAGATCCTCGATAACGTCAAAGCCCGCGGAGACGACGCGCTGCGCGAGTACAGCGCGAAGTTTGATAAAACTGAGGTCGACGCGTTACAGGTCACCGCACAGGAGATCGCCGGGGCGGAAAGCCGCCTTGGGGATGAGATCAAACAGGCGATGGCCGTCGCGGTGAAAAATATTGATACCTTCCACACCGCGCAGAAATTGCAGGCGGTGGATGTGGAAACCCTGCCCGGCGTGCGCTGCCAGCAGGTGACGCGCCCGGTGGCGTCCGTTGGCCTCTATATTCCTGGCGGCTCTGCCCCGCTGTTTTCGACCGTCCTGATGCTGGCCACTCCGGCACGTATTGCCGGTTGTCAAAAGGTGGTGCTCTGCTCTCCGCCACCGATCGCCGATGAGATCCTGTATGCGGCGAAGCTGTGCGGCGTGCAGGCGATCTATAAAGTGGGCGGTGCGCAGGCGATTTCCGCCCTGGCGTTCGGGACGGAGTCTGTTCCCAAAGTCGACAAAATCTTTGGCCCGGGCAACGCATACGTTACCGAAGCGAAGCGCCAGGTCAGTCAGCGTCTGGACGGTGCGGCGATTGATATGCCTGCCGGTCCGTCTGAAGTGCTGGTGATTGCCGACAGCGGCGCTACACCGGATTTCGTGGCCTCTGACCTGCTCTCGCAGGCCGAGCACGGCCCTGACTCGCAGGTGATTTTACTGACGCCAGATGCCGACATGGCAAAACGCGTGGGCGAGGCCGTTGAGCGTCAGCTGGCCGACCTGCCGCGTGCGGAAACGGCGCGTCAGGCGCTATCGGCCAGCCGACTGATTGTGGCTCGCGATATCGACCAGTGCATCGCCATCTCCAATCAGTACGGGCCGGAGCACCTGATCATTCAGACCCGCAACGCGCGCGATCTGGTCGACAGCATAATCAGCGCAGGCTCGGTGTTCCTCGGGGACTGGTCACCGGAATCCGCCGGGGATTACGCCTCCGGCACCAACCACGTGCTGCCCACGTATGGCTATACCTCAACCTGCTCCAGCCTGGGGCTGGCGGATTTCCAGAAGCGCATGACCGTGCAGGAACTCTCCCGCGAGGGATTTGCCTCGCTGGCGTCGACCATCGAAACCCTGGCCGCCGCCGAGCGCCTGACTGCCCACAAAAATGCCGTGACGCTGCGCGTTGCCGCCCTGAAGGAGCAAGCATGAACATCGAAGAATTAGCCCGCGAAAATGTCCGTCGCCTGACGCCCTATCAGTCTGCGCGTCGTCTCGGCGGGAACGGCGACGTCTGGCTGAATGCCAACGAATACCCCACGGCGGTGGCCTTTGAGCTCTCGCAGCAGACGCTGAACCGCTACCCGGAGTGTCAGCCGAAAGCGGTGATCGAGAACTATGCGCAGTATGCAGGCGTGAAGCCTGAGCAGGTGCTGGTCAGCCGTGGGGCTGATGAAGGGATTGAGCTGCTGATCCGCGCCTTCTGCGAACCGGGTAAAGACGCGGTGATGTACTGCCAGCCCACCTACGGGATGTACAGCGTCAGCGCCGAAACCTTTGGCGTGGCCTGCCGCAACGTACAGGCGCTCGACAACTGGCAGCTGGATTTGCAGGGCATCGCCGATAACCTCAACGGGGTGAAGGTGGTGTTTGTCTGTAGCCCGAACAACCCCACCGGGCAGATTATCAATCCGCAGGATATCCGTTCCCTGCTGGAAATGACGCGCGGCAAAGCGCTGGTTGTGGCCGACGAAGCCTACATTGAGTTCTGCCCGCAGGCGACGCTGGCAGGCTGGCTTGAAGAGTATTCACATCTCGTCGTGCTGCGTACCCTGTCGAAAGCCTTCGCTCTCGCCGGTCTTCGCTGCGGTTTTACGCTGGCAAATAAAGCGGTTATCGACCTGCTGCTGAAAGTGATCGCCCCGTATCCGCTCTCAACGCCGGTTGCCGATATTGCGGCACAGGCGCTGGCCCCGCAGGGCATCAGCGCGATGCGCGAGCGTGTGGCGCTGATCCTGGAGGAGCGTCAGTATCTAGTCGATGCCCTGAAAACGATTCCGTGCGTGGAGCAGGTGTTCGACTCGGAGACCAACTACATCCTGGTGCGCTTCACCGCCTCAAGCGCGATATTTAAATCGTTGTGGGATCAGGGCATTATCTTACGAGACCAGAATAAACAACCTACCCTGAGCGGCTGCCTGCGTATTACCGTCGGCACCCGCGCGGAGAGCCAGCGCGTGATTGACGCCCTGAAAGCGGAGAAAGTATGAGTCAGAAGTATCTCTTTATCGATCGTGACGGCACCATCATCTCGGAGCCACCCAGCGATTTTCAGGTCGATCGTTTCGACAAGCTGGCGTTTGAACCCGACGTGATCCCGGTGCTGCTGAAGCTTCAGAAAGCAGGCTATAAGCTGGTGATGATCACCAACCAGGACGGTCTGGGCACAGACAGCTTCCCGCAGGCGGACTTTGACGGCCCGCACAACCTGATGATGCAGGTGCTGACCTCGCAGGGCATCGCCTTCGACGAGGTGCTGATCTGCCCGCACATGCCTGCCGACGAGTGCGACTGCCGCAAGCCAAAAGTGAAGCTTGTTGAACGTTATCTGGCGGACGAGACGCTGGATAAAGCGAACAGCTATGTGATTGGCGATCGCGTCACGGACATCACGCTGGCCGAAAATATGGGCATTGCAGGCCTGCGCTATAACCGCGACACGCTAAACTGGGCGATGATTAGCGAGCAGCTCACCAGACGCGACCGCTATTCTCACGTAGAACGCAACACCAAAGAGACGCAGATCGACGTGAAGGTCTGGCTCGATCGTGAAGGCGGCAGCAAGATCCACACCGGCGTCGGTTTCTTCGACCACATGCTGGATCAAATCGCCACTCACGGCGGCTTCCGCATGGAGATCGCCGTTAAGGGCGACCTGTATATCGACGATCACCACACCGTGGAAGATACCGGCCTGGCGTTGGGCGAAGCCCTGAAGCTGGCGCTTGGCGACAAGCGCGGCATTAACCGCTTCGGCTTTGTTCTGCCGATGGACGAGTGCCTGGCGCGCTGCGCGATGGATATCTCCGGGCGTCCGCACCTGGAATATAAAGCCGACTTCACCTACCAGCGCGTGGGCGATCTCAGCACCGAGATGGTGGAGCACTTCTTCCGCTCGCTTTCTTACACTATGGGCCTGACGCTGCACCTGAAAACCAAAGGCAAAAACGATCACCACCGCGTCGAGAGCCTGTTCAAAGCCTTTGGCCGTACCCTGCGCCAGGCGATCCGCGTGGAAGGTGACGCCCTTCCCTCGTCGAAAGGAGTGCTGTAATGAACGTGGTGATTCTGGACACCGGATGCGCCAACCTGAACTCCGTACAGTCGGCGATTATGCGCCACGGCTACGAGCCGGTGGTGAGCCGCGACCCGGACGTGGTGCTGCGCGCGGATAAACTCTTTCTACCGGGCGTAGGCACCGCCCAGGCGGCGATGGATCAGATCCACGAGCGCGAGCTGGTGGATCTCATCAAAGCCTGTACTCAACCGGTGCTGGGCATTTGCCTCGGCATGCAGCTGCTTGGCCGCCGCAGCGAAGAGAGCAACGGCGTCGATCTGCTGGGCATTATAGAAGAAGACGTGCCGAAAATGACCGACCACGGCCTGCCGCTGCCGCACATGGGCTGGAACCGCGTTTATCCGAAGGCGGGCAACAGGCTGTTCCAGGGAATCGAAGACGGCGCGTACTTCTATTTCGTCCACAGCTACGCCATGCCCGTGAATACCTACACCATCGCCCAGTGCAATTACGGCGAGGCGTTCACCGCCGCCGTGCAGAAAGATAACTTTTACGGCGTGCAGTTTCACCCGGAACGCTCCGGCGCCGCCGGTGCGCAGCTGCTGAAAAATTTCCTGGAGATGTGATGATAATTCCCGCTTTAGATTTGATTGACGGCACAGTTGTTCGTCTCCACCAGGGCGATTACGGGCAGCAGCGCGACTATGGCAACGACCCGCTGCCGCGGTTACAGGCTTACGCCGCGGAGGGCGCTGAGGTGTTGCACCTGGTCGATCTGACCGGCGCGAAAGATCCGGCGAAGCGCCAGATCCCGCTGCTTAAAACACTGGTGGCTGGCGTGGACGTCCCGGTGCAGGTGGGCGGCGGCGTGCGTACGGAAGCCGATGTTGCCGCCTTACTGGACGCAGGCGTGGCGCGCGTGGTAGTCGGTTCGACCGCTGTGAAAGATCCTGAGACGGTCAAGGGCTGGTTCCGCCGCTTCGGCGCGGATGCGCTGGTGCTGGCGCTGGATGTGCGCATTGACGAACAGGGTAACAAGCAGGTCGCGGTCAGCGGCTGGCAGGAAAACTCCGGCGTAACGCTTGAAGAGCTGGTTGAGATGTATCTCCCCGTGGGGCTGAAGCATGTGCTGTGCACAGATATTTCACGTGATGGTACGCTCGCAGGCTCTAACGTCTCGCTGTATGAAGAGGTTTGCGCGCGTTATCCGCAGGTGGCGTTTCAGTCTTCTGGCGGTATCGGCGACCTGGCGGATATCGCCGCTCTGCGCGGAACCGGTGTACGCGGCGTGATCGTGGGTCGCGCGCTGCTGGAAGGCAAATTTACGGTTAAGGAGGCGATTCAATGCTGGCAAAACGGATAATACCCTGCCTGGACGTGCGTGACGGACAGGTTGTGAAAGGCGTGCAGTTCCGCAACCACGAGATCATTGGCGACATCGTTCCCCTGGCTAAACGCTATGCCGAAGAAGGCGCAGACGAACTGGTATTTTACGATATCACCGCCTCCAGCGATGGCCGTGTGGTGGACAAAAGCTGGGTGGCGCGCGTGGCAGAGGTGATTGATATACCCTTCTGCGTGGCGGGCGGGATTAAATCTGCTGACGATGCGGCGAAAATTCTCTCTTTCGGAGCGGATAAAATTTCGATTAACTCCCCTGCCCTGGCCGACCCGGAGCTGATTACGCGTCTGGCGGATCGCTTTGGCGTGCAGTGCATTGTCGTGGGGATCGACACCTGGTTTGATGCCGCAACGGGCAAATATCACGTTAACCAGTACACCGGCGATGAAAGCCGCACGTGCGTCACCCAATGGGAGACGCTGGACTGGGTGCAGGAAGTGCAAAAACGCGGTGCGGGTGAAATCGTTCTGAACATGATGAACCAGGACGGCGTTCGTAACGGTTACGACCTCGAGCAGCTGAAAAAAGTGCGCGCGGTGTGCCAGGTTCCGCTGATTGCCTCCGGCGGCGCGGGCACCATGGAACACTTCCTTGAAGCCTTCCGCGATGCGAACGTAGACGGCGCGCTGGCCGCTTCCGTGTTCCACAAACAGATTATCAATATTGGTGAGTTAAAAACGTACCTGGCCGACCAGGGCGTGGAGATCAGGGTATGTTAACAGAGCAACAACAGGCGCAGCTGGACTGGGAAAAAACTGACGGATTACTGCCGGTGGTTGTACAGCATGCCGTTTCAGGCGAAGTGCTGATGCTGGGATACATGAACCAGGAGGCACTGGCAAAAACGCTCGACAGCGGCAAGGTGACGTTTTTCTCGCGCACCAAGCAGCGTCTGTGGACGAAAGGGGAAACCTCGGGTCACTTCCTGAACGTGGTAAGCATTACGCCAGACTGCGACAACGACACTCTGCTGGTGCTGGTCAACCCGATTGGGCCGACCTGCCACAAAGGCACAAGCAGCTGCTTCGGCGAGGCGAGCCACCAGTGGCTGTTCCTCTATCAGCTGGAACAGCTGCTGGCAGAGCGTAAATCAGCGAATCCCGAGAGCTCATACACGGCGAAGCTGTACGCCAGCGGCACCAAACGTATTGCGCAGAAAGTGGGTGAGGAAGGCGTTGAAACGGCGCTGGCGGCCACCGTGCATGATCGGGAGGAACTGGCGAACGAAGCGTCGGATTTGATGTATCACCTGCTGGTGCTGCTTCAGGATCAGGAGCTGGATTTAACGACGGTGATTGAGAATCTGCGGAAACGGCATAAATAAAAAAAGACCGGGGAAACCCGGTCTTTTTTTGTATGTAAATCATGCTCTTGGTTTGTAGTTTCTCAGCGCGTTACGGCCGAGGACGACAGCAGAACCGATGATCCCGCCGAGGAGAACGGCAAGGATGAGGGTGATGGCCTTTTTAGGGCTGTCACGCTTGATTGGCAGATCTGGTTTCATCACGTAACGATAGACATGAATAGTGTCTGGGTTAACGTTGAGATTCTGAATATCCAGTAAATTCTTTTTGGTCTGATAGTAAGAGCCAGGGAAGACCAGCGGACGGGAGGCCTCGTTATCAACCATTGATTTGAGCGCTACAGTACCAAGCAGGAACATGGTTTCCTGAGTGACATCCTGTGTTTGCTGGAGCTGCGGTGTGATGATTTTCGCTGCTTCCGCGTTCTTAAGCGCCTCAGAAATCTGCTTGATACGCAGATCTTTTTGCTCCTGCGCGACTTTCTCCTGATTCTGGAGGGAGTCGTTCAGTGTTGTGATCTGTTGCTTGAGGTTGTCTCTGAGGTCAAGCGTAAGTTCTTTTGCTGTCTGTTCGTCGACCTGCTGGATGTACTGAGCCAACTGCTTTTGTGCTGCTTCAGCCGAATCGCTCTGATAACTGACAGTTAAAGGTACACTCTGTCCCTTTACAGTAGGTTCAATGCTCAATTTCTCGGGAAATTCCTGGTTGTCCAGCGCTTGCGCTAATGCTGAAAAAGAAGAATTAAAACGACCAATAGCACGATTTTGGATATCTAAGGTTGAAGGTGCTGCCCCGCCATAGAGGATATTCAATGCATTGGAATAGGTGGCGATTTGTGCCGCATCAGGCTGGGCTATGATGGCAGATGACGTCCATTTCTCTTTGGCTACAGTGATGTAAACGGCAGCAAGAACGATAAAAGCAGCAATAAAAGCCCCTATTACCCACTTACCACGCCACAGCTGTAGCACTAAATCAAGTAAATCAATTTGCTCCGGGTCATTATTGCGTGCGACCAGGTTATTGTTGTTTTGCGTCATACAATCCCTAACAGATGAAAAAGGGCAAACATAATCTTGTTTTCATAGTGTATCTGTTGCTGAGGAATTTTCTATAAGAATCCGATGAGTTATATCGGAAAGATGGGTTATGTAAGTGAAGTGCGACGCGCTATCATAGTCGGATTCTGATGTCGTGGGGCATCAATAAGAACACTGTGAATGAGGGAAGCTATGAAATTTCTGGTTACGGGCGCGGCGGGCTTTATCGGTTCTCATGTCAGCAAGCGCCTGCTTGATGCAGGGCATGAAGTTGTTGGGATTGATAATCTGAATGATTACTATGACCCTAGCCTCAAGCTCGCTCGCCTCGAATTGCTCAAATCCGAGAGTTTCACCTTCCACAAGCTAGACTTAGCGGACCGCGAGGGCATGGCCGTGCTCTTCGCTGAGGAGAAATTTGACCGCGTGATCCATCTTGCCGCACAGGCGGGTGTGCGTTACTCGCTGGAAAACCCGCATGCCTACGCAGATGCGAACCTGGTAGGTCACCTGAACGTGCTGGAAGGCTGTCGCCACAACAAGGTTCAGCATCTTCTGTATGCTTCATCCAGTTCCGTTTATGGCCTCAACCGTAAGATGCCATTTTCTACTGACGACTCCGTAGACCATCCGGTTTCCCTGTATGCGGCAACCAAAAAAGCCAATGAGCTGATGTCGCATACCTATTCGCATCTGTACAATCTGCCGACCACTGGCCTGCGCTTCTTTACCGTCTATGGCCCATGGGGACGCCCGGACATGGCGCTGTTCAAATTCACCAAAGCCATGATTGAAGGCAACAGCATCGACGTCTACAACTACGGCAAGATGAAGCGCGACTTCACCTATATCGATGATATTGCGGAGGCGATTATCCGCCTACAGGACGTCATTCCTCAGGCCGATGCAGACTGGACAGTCGAAACCGGTTCGCCAGCAACCAGCTCTGCCCCGTATCGCGTGTATAACATCGGTAACAGTTCACCTGTCGAACTGATGGATTACATCACTGCGCTTGAAGAGGCGCTGGGCAAAGAAGCGGTGAAAAATATGATGCCGATCCAGCCGGGGGACGTGCTGGAGACCAGTGCGGACACCAAAGCGCTGTATGACGTTATTGGGTTTAAACCACAAACCTCAGTCAAAGAAGGCGTGAAAAACTTCGTCGACTGGTACCGCAACTTCTATAACGTTTAAAAACAAAAAACCCGGCATAGTGCCGGGTTTTTTATCACGAGTTTAATCAGTCACTGCCGAACAAATCGCGGGTATAGACTTTATCTTTCACGTCCGCCAGCTCTTCCGCCATACGGTTGGAGATAATCACGTCCGCTTCTTTCTTAAACGCATCCAGATCGCGGATCACACGCGAATGGAAGAACTCGTCTTCCTGCATGGCCGGTTCATAAATAATGACCTGTACGCCCTTCGCCTTTATACGCTTCATGATCCCCTGAATAGAAGAGGCTCGGAAGTTATCGGAACCGCTCTTCATGATCAGGCGATACACGCCCACCACTTTCGGCTGACGCGCGAGAATAGAATCCGAGATGAAGTCTTTACGCGTGCGGTTGGCATCCACAATAGCGGAAATCAGGTTGTTCGGTACCGCCTGATAGTTAGCCAGCAGCTGCTTGGTATCTTTTGGCAGGCAGTAACCGCCGTAACCGAATGAAGGGTTGTTGTAGTGGTTACCGATACGCGGGTCGAGACACACGCCTTCAATGATCTGACGTGTGTTCAGGCCTAAGCTCTCTGCGTAGCTGTCAAGTTCGTTGAAGTAAGCCACACGCATCGCCAGATAGGTATTGGCGAAAAGCTTAATGGCCTCAGCTTCTGTGGAATCGGTGAACAGCACCGGAATATCTTTTTTGATTGCGCCTTCCTGAAGCAATGCTGCAAAACGCTCCGCACGCTCGGAACGCTCGCCAATCACGATACGGGATGGGTGCAGGTTATCGTATAACGCCCTGCCCTCGCGGAGAAACTCCGGCGAGAAGAAGACATTATCAATACCCAACTCTTCTTTAATCGATTTGGTGAAACCCACTGGAATCGTCGACTTGATGATCATCACCGCGTTAGGGTTGATTGCCGTAACGTCTTTGATCACCGCTTCAACGGTTGAGGTATTGAAGTAGTTCGTTTTGGGATCGTAGTCGGTCGGTGTGGCAATGATGACAAAATCCGAATCGCGGTAAGCGTCTTCTTTGTCCGTGGTAGCGCGGAAGTTCAGCGGTTTGGTCGCGAGGTATTCTTCAATTTCTTTATCGACGATCGGGGACTTCTTCTGGTTAAGCATGTCCACTTTTGCCTGCACGATATCCAGCGCAACCACTTCATGGTTTTGTGCAATCAGAATACCGTTTGAGAGACCAACATAGCCTGTTCCGGAGATGGTTATTTTCATTTGTTTGACTTCTACACGTTTGAGTTTTTGATGACCATACCACAGTCACCACAATGATTAACTAAGCGTTTTTTATCGCTAACCTTCATTCGCTGTCAAGGTTTCAGGTTTTTTGAAAAATGTTTTTGCTCAACAAAAAGACCTGTCGTTACACTAAGCAAAGCACCTGTTTTACAGCGACAATAAGACGTTAAAGGGCAGTCGAGAGTAAGCAGAGGAAAACTGCTTACTTCGTCAAATCAGACTAATCCCTTGGTCAGATTCAGCAGATACTGACCATACCCGGTCTTTTTCAATGGTTCAGCGAGTACCAGAAGTTGTTCGGCATCAATAAAACCTCGTCGGAACGCAATCTCTTCAGGACATGAAACTTTTAGCCCCTGTCGCTCTTCAATTGTGGCGATAAAATTGCTTGCCTCGATCATACTCTGATGCGTTCCGGTATCCAGCCAGGCATAACCGCGTCTCATCATCGCGACAGACAATCGTCCCTGCTGCATATAGATGCGGTTGATGTCGGTAATTTCGAGTTCACCTCGCTCGGACGGCGTTAAACTTTTGGCCATCTCAATCACATCGTTGTCGTAAAAATAAAGACCGGTTATTGCGTAATTACTCTTGGGTTGCTGAGGCTTCTCCTCAAGGCCAATTGCAGTACCGTCTTTATCAAACTCAACGACGCCATAGCGTTCCGGGTCGCTGACATGATAGGCGAATACGGTCGCACCCTCTTGCTGGCTTGCTGCGCCTTCAAGCAGTCTGGGGAGATCGTGTCCGTAGAAAATATTATCGCCTAATACCAGCGCACAATTATCCTCACCGATAAACTCTTCACCCAGAATAAAAGCTTGTGCCAGTCCATCAGGACTTGGTTGCACTTTGTACTGGATATGCAATCCCCACTGGCTACCGTTCCCGAGCAGTTGTTCAAAACGCGGAGTGTCCTGAGGCGTGCTGATAATCAGAATATCCCGTATACCTGCCAGCATAAGCGTAGAGAGCGGATAATAGATCATTGGCTTATCGTAAATTGGCAACAATTGCTTGCTTACGGCCATAGTCACGGGATAAAGACGTGTACCCGATCCGCCAGCTAATATAATCCCTTTACGTTTCGTCATTTACTCACGCTCCCCATAATTTTGCTCAATCCAGCTCTTATAGGCGCCGCTTTTTACATTCGATACCCACTCCTGGTTATTCAAATACCATTCAACCGTTTTACGGATGCCACTTTCAAAGGTTTCCACAGGAGTCCATCCAAGCTCGTCGCTAATTTTATGAGCATCAATTGCATAACGTCTGTCGTGACCTGGTCGGTCCGCGACATAAGTAATTTGTGCGCGATAGGATGTTTCTTTCGGTACCATTTCATCGAGCAGATCACAAATGGTCTGAACGACTTCAATATTTTTCTTCTCGTTATGGCCGCCAATATTATAGGTTTCTCCCGGCTTACCCGTGGTCAGAACCGTATACAGTGCACGAGCATGGTCTTCAACGTATAACCAGTCACGGATTTGATCGCCCTTACCGTAAATCGGCAATGGTTTATTATCCAGCGCATTAAGGATAACAAGAGGAATCAGCTTTTCAGGAAAGTGGTATGGGCCATAATTATTCGAACAATTTGTCACAATCCCTGGTAAACCATAGGTGCGTATCCAGGCTCGAACTAAATGGTCGCTGGACGCTTTTGACGCTGAGTAAGGGCTGCTTGGCTGGTACGCTGTTTTCTCAGTAAACAGCGGTAACGGGGTGGAGTCATAATGTTCATCGGGATGAGGCAGATCGCCGTAAACCTCATCAGTTGAAATGTGATGGAAACGGAAAGTAGATTTTGCTGTCTCATCCAGTGAAGACCAGTAAGCACGGCTTGTTTCTAACAGGATATAGGTGCCAACAATATTGGTTTCAATAAACGCAGCGGGACCGGTAATAGAACGGTCGACATGGCTCTCGGCAGCCAGGTGCATTATCGCATCAGGCTGATGGGTAGCAAAAATACGCGCCATTGCCTCTTTATCACATATATCGGCATGCTCAAAAACATAGCGTTCGCTATCGCTTACTTCACGCAAGGATTCCAGATTACCGGCATAGGTCAATTTATCAACGTTAACAACGCTATCCCGAGTATTGCTAATAATATGTCGTATAACCGCGGAACCGATAAAACCGGCACCGCCAGTAACTAGAATTTTCACGCAATCTATTCCATTAAACAGTAGGTGGATCGGGCAAGATAAAAAAGCCCGGTATCGCTACCGGGCTTGATGGCATGGCTAACCGTATATTAATCCAGCCATTCGGTGTGGAACACACCTTCTTTATCCGTACGCTTATAGGTATGCGCACCGAAGTAGTCACGCTGTGCCTGAATCAGGTTCGCTGGCAGAACGGCAGCACGATAGCTGTCGTAGTAAGCCACCGCAGCGGAGAAGGTCGGAACCGGGATACCATTCTGCACCGCGTACGCAACAACATCACGAAGCGCCTGCTGATATTCGTCAGCAATTTGTTTGAAGTAAGGCGCCAGCAGGAGGTTTGCGATACCCGCATTCTCAGCGTAGGCATCGGTGATTTTTTGCAGGAACTGAGCGCGAATGATACAGCCGGCACGGAAGATCTTCGCAATCTCGCCGTAGTTCAGATCCCAGTTATTCTCGTCAGATGCCGCGCGCAGCTGAGAGAAGCCCTGCGCGTAAGAGACGATTTTACCCAGATACAGCGCGCGACGGACTTTCTCAACGAACTCCGCTTTATCACCAGCGGGTTTAGCCTGAGGACCAGACAGCACCTTAGATGCCGCAACACGCTGCTCTTTCAGAGAAGAGATATAACGTGCAAATACAGATTCGGTGATTAAGGACAATGGCTCACCCAGATCCAGAGAGCTCTGGCTGGTCCATTTACCGGTACCTTTGTTCGCGGCTTCATCCAGAATCACATCAACCAGGTATTTACCCTCTTCATCTTTCTTGGTGAATATATCTTTGGTGATGTCGATCAGGTAGCTGTTCAGCTCGCCTTTGTTCCACTCGGTGAAGGTCTCTGCGAGCTCCTCGTTAGAGAGGTTCAGGCCGCCCTTCAGCAGAGAGTAGGCTTCAGCAATCAGCTGCATGTCGCCATATTCAATGCCGTTGTGAACCATTTTCACGTAATGACCAGCGCCATCAGGACCGATATAAGTCACGCACGGCTCGCCATCTTCAGCTACGGCTGCGATTTTAGTCAGGATAGGCGCGACCAGTTCGTACGCTTCTTTCTGACCGCCAGGCATGATGGATGGGCCTTTCAGAGCGCCCTCTTCACCGCCGGATACGCCGGTACCAATGAAGTTGAAACCTTCAGCAGACAGTTCACGGTTACGACGAATGGTGTCCTGGAAGAAGGTGTTGCCGCCATCGATAATGATGTCGCCTTTATCCAGATACGGTTTCAGTGAATCGATAGCTGCATCGGTACCTGCGCCCGCTTTCACCATTAACAGGATACGACGAGGTGTTTCCAGAGACTCAACGAACTCTTTAACCGTATAGAAAGGAACCAGTTTTTTGCCTGGATTCTCAGCGATGACTTCTTCGGTCTTATCACGGGAGCGGTTGAAAACGGAGACGGTATAACCACGGCTTTCGATGTTGAGCGCCAGGTTGCGCCCCATCACTGCCATACCGACAACGCCGATCTGTTGCTTGGACATTACATACTCCTGTCAGGTGTGGTCGCCGCGAGTGTTGCGGCTTACAAAGTATTAACAATGGTAACTCAGCTACGAAAACGTTGGTAGTAAAAAAAGAATTACTATTAGAGAATAATTACCAAAATTTATTAATAGTCACGCATGTTTAATTAAAGCTCTATGGATATAGTTAAAAAAATAATATAGAGCCAAGGGAAAACTCAATTTTAAATGATCACGGTAAAATGACCATTGGGATTTAAGAACTTTGAATTTGTTAGAAGAAAGACTTGAGTGACCCTCTCGATAAAAAGCTAAATTTTCATTCAAGCAATAAGCAAAATTAATTTTTTTGAGTATATTTAGCCAAAGCGCCATATCCTGTCTTTTTCGGATCAATGGCATATAAACCTTCCCCAACATTTTCACATCATACATAGCTGTAAGACAGCCAATTACATTTGATTTTAATAGTTCATTATAATTAACTTGTTCTGGCGGTTTAATTTTCTTTTTAACTTGTCCGTCTACATTAATTTTGCTATATGCAGTATAAGTCAAACCATAATGGCCTGTTAACATAAAGTCAACTTGCTTCATTAATTTATCTTCATGCCACATATCATCACTGTCTAAAAATGCAATATAACGCCCATTTGCTTTTTCAATAGAATTGTTTCTAGCCGCCCCAGCACCACGATTATTATCAAAAGAGAACACCTTTATTCTTTCATCTTTTTTAGAAAAACTTAAAATTATTTCTAAAGTATCATCTGATGAACAGTCATCAGTAATAAGCAACTCCCAGTTCTCATATTTTTGAGCTAAGACAGATTGAATGCTTGATATGATAGTCTTAGAGGAGTTATAGCTAGGCATTATAATGGATACTAACTCTTTCATTATTATTTAAACCTTATTTATAACCATTAGGATTATTAACCTGCCAACGCCAGGAATCTTCGAGCATGTCTTCTAAAGAATACTTAGCAGACCAACCTAATTCTTTTAAAGCCAAGCGTGAATCAGACCAACACTCTGCAACATCACCGTTTCTTCTAGGGGCAAATATTTTTTTAACTCGTTTATTAGTTACCCTTTCGAATGTTTCTACCAGCTCAAGAACAGAATACCCTTTTCCAGTGCCTAAGTTGTAAGCAGTGTAAGTATCCATTTTAGGAAGCGTATTAACGGCCGCGAGATGACCTTCAGCTAAATCCATAACATGGATAAAATCTCGAATTCCTGTACCATCATGTGTTGGATAATCAGTACCGAATATATGCAACGCATCTAACTTTCCAATGGCCACATTTGTAAGATAAGGGACCAGATTATTTGGTATTGCATTGGGGTCTTCTCCAATCAAACCTGAGGAATGTGCTCCGACAGGATTAAAGTAACGTAGAGAAATAACTTCTAGTCCATATTTACTTCTACAGAGATCGCTCAATATCATCTCGGCCATAAGTTTCGAAGTGCCATATGGATTTGTAGTATTACCAATAGCACAACCTTCGCTAAGTGGAATAACTTTTGGCTCACCATACACAGTTGCTGAAGAACTAAATATCAATTTTTTTGCGCTTGTATTCTTCATAGCGCGCACCAGACTTATTGTACCTTCTACATTATTAGAATAATATAACAATGGATCACGAATAGATTCGGAAACAGATTTAAGCCCAGCAAAATGGATAACTACCTCTGCTTCACTATTAATTATAATTTTTCTAACTGCATCGGTATCACGTATGTCGATGTTGTGAAATGAGATTTTACTGTCCGTAATCTTTTCAACACGACGTAACGCTTCAAAACTAGAATTAGAAAGATTATCGATAATAGTTACATTGTGTTTTTGTTCGACAAGTCTTATAACAGTATGTGATCCTATATATCCAGCACCCCCTGTAACTAAAACATTCACTTTATTTTCTCCTCATAATTTTTAATAACTTTCTTTTTAAACGTTGTGTAAAAGAAAGACTCCATGACTTTCCCCAATGATGTATGGCGTAACAATCTTTAGAAACATAACGATATAACAATTGCACCCTGCCTGCACTACCGTAGGGATTATAAGGATAAAAGAATTTTTCTGAATAGATCGTTACATCTTGAATAGTCGTAATATCTTCTGAATCCTTCCTGGCTATTTGCCTTTCATCAAGAATGTTTTTCAAAAGTTCTGGAATAGTAAATAATCCATTTGCATTCTTAACTGCTTGCATAAGTTCGCCAAAAAGCCAGAATTTTGGTTGACATCCAAGAATACCGCAACTGGGTTTATTTATGTCCTCTTCTCCGAGAAAAGCGACGTGAAGACATAATTTTTCTATACTACGAACTAATTCCATATCAGTATCAAGGTAAACACCACCAAATTCGAATAAGACTTGACATCTTATATAATCGGCTGCAAAAGCATACTTCCTTTTGTTTAACATTGATTCAACAAAATCATCCGTACCGAAATGAGCTCTATAGTTTTTTTCATCCCAGATTTTAACTTCAAAATCATCGGCATAATCTTCCCATGATTTGATACAGTCCGAATAAGTCTTTGGAAGCTGATTACCACCTAGCCAAATATAATGTATAACTTTGGGTATCATTTCATAATTCCTTTTACTTTACTTTTAGAGTAAGTATAAACAAGACATGCCATGAAAATAATAAATATACGCAATTTGACATTCTTTAATATAACTTTGATATTTTCATAGCTACAAATTGGCAAAAAATGAAAGACTGTTTGCTTGTAAATGTTTAATCCTATCTCTTTTAAGTTCAAATTGTTTAAAACGAATGCAATTGTTCCATTGGGGTTTTTTTTGAGAAGATTCTTATAGTTGCTAGTTAAACCACCTTCAAGATACTCGCCGTAATATATTATCTCATTCCAACATTGAAAATATCCCTCTTCAAGAATCCTATTCCATAAGTACGCTTCAGTAATGAATTTCTCACCCGGCATGACTGGAAATTGATTATTAGAAAAGGATTCTCGCCTAAATATAATTGCTTTATCTCCATGAACACCTGCAAACTGATTACTATTTACGCTGGAAATAGAATAAACATCTCCCATTACCGTCTTAGACGTTTCATATGCTCTAAGAAAGACCAATCCCTTACAGTTTTTATCTTGTATTTTGTCTATTTTATCACATATTGTCTTAATGGCGTTATGGCACAAGGAATCATCACTATCAACAATGAATACCCAATCATTGGTAGCCAAAGGAACGCCGATATTTAGTGCAGTATGTTTACCGCCGTTATCTTTGAATTTATAGACAATTCTGTAAGTTGCTTCGTTTTTAAACCTATTAACAACTTCTTCTAAATTATCAGTTGACCCATCATCAATTATGATCCATTCGAAAGAGTGCAGTGTTTGTTTATTAAGTGATTCAAATAACTTGGTAATTAAATCTGCTCTGTTATAAATGGGTGTTATTATCGAAACTGACATTTTACCTTTCCATAATCTTTAATTAAAAGCCAGGGCAAGAAAACATATTTAAAACTTTCAGCCTGAACATAAAATATCCCTCTGGTCTTTTTTGTACATGCAAAAAATAAAAGATTAGCGACGAAATAGGAGAACAAAGAGACGATCGCTGCTCCTATAGCACCATATTTTGGAATAACAATTAAATTCAGGGCGATATTAAGCAATGCCGCTAATAAAGTTTTTTGCACCTCAAAATTTATATATTCCTTACTAAATAACCATTTTGAAGAAAATGATCCAAGAAAGATAAAAATTCCGCTCCACATATGGATGCTGAAAATTTGCGCTGATAATTCCATGCCATTACCATACAGTAATTTCATAATGAATCCCGAGAGAACAGTAGAAATTAATGCTGCATATATTGACATTGCGCATACTATGCCGCTAATCCATTTAATGAAAATAAACGAAGCTGTTTGGCTAATTTTTTCAAGTTCAACTATCTTAGGAAAGAAAGCATTTGCTATCAGCCCTCCTAACATAAACCAGATGGCTGATAAACGTAATGCTGCACTGAATGCACCGGTTTCCTCTGCACCTGAAAAATACTCAAGTAATATTACATCACACTGAGTAAATAATGAAACACTTACGGTTGATATAATTAATTTCAATCCTACCCGAAAGTAATTCTTAGAGATGCTGATGTCGACAAACCATTTTGTTGCTGCGGGAAAATAATTAATATAAATATATATACTTATCAAAGCCTGAACGAAATAGAAAAAGACATAAGAGTAAAAAATATAATATTCGTTATAAATACAGATCCATAGGAATCCATATGAAATAGCGACACTCGTTAAGATAGTTATAGCACGATACTTTGATTCAACTAAAGCAGAATAATGAAAGAAAATAAACTTTGCAAACAAGCTTAGAAAATTTGCTGAAATTAATATTAGTGCATAATTCAAAGATGAAGGGATTGTCTTGTAGAAAGTTAAAGTAATAAATAAGAAAATTAATGCGTAAACCAACAATCCTAAAAATTGCAAGAAGATAGCAGACCCAATTTCCCTACCTGCATGCGAAGGTTTATCAATAATTTTTTTTACTACTACTATATCGATACCAAATAGGAATACTGATAGCAACAATTGAGATATGTTATTTAATGTAGCCCACCCCCCCAAGACTTCAAGTCCATATAACCGTTTGATAGAAGCAAATAAAGATAGTTGAAAAACCATCATAAATACTCTATCACTTAATAACCAAAAAAGATTACTAAGATACCTTGACATGATTAATTCCCTTCATTTATATACTGAACCCCTTTCTCGAAGGTTTCAGCAAAGTAATTTATTATATTATATAAATTAGCAGTCAATGGTTTTCCTTCTAAGAAAGTAAACATATTATTTCCCATCGACACGTTATACATCAAATAAAGGAAAGGCAATAAGTTAATAACAAAAATAAACCCAAAGAAAATATATTCTCGGGTGTCAAGCTTTATAGAGCGACGCTTGAAGTTAGCCAATAAAAAATAAGGATAAAAACCAAAAATAATCATCCCTAATCTATTTGAAAGAGCAGGTAGCGATAACAATATTAAAAAAAGAAAACATTCTTTAAAGAATAATAACTTTTCAAAGTTGGTATAAATACTGCCCTTCCTTGTTGCGACTAATATGATAACAATGTTTGCCAGCGTCATTATAATATAATTTAATGGCAGAGTACTAAATTTATCATTTTCAGAGACGGAAAGAAATTTGGTCACTACAATGTCATAAAGCGGAGTAACATACAGAAGCCCAAAAAAGATGAGAGCAGCTGATGAGAAAGCAAGAAAGACTACAACGAAAGAAATTTTTTTATCTTTCAATAAAAGCGCCAATAAATATATCACAATATTTATCACTGCCGAAACATGAAATGTAACCGCAATGATAAATAATAGCCATTTTTTAAATCTACTTTTATTTATAGCATTTAAAAAGACAAGTATTGATAGAACCTGTCTTAAAAAATAAGATGAAACCTCAACAAATCCTAGATTAAAAAAGAACAAGCCAAGAATTAGTAATTGATATCTAGAGTCAATATCTTTTATTAGGTTACTTAAACAAATGATAATAAGTGTATAAGTAGCAACAAGGAAGAATTGTTCATTACCATTACTTATACTACCGATAAATTTCATAAAGAGTAAAAACATAAACTCAAGCCCGTTTCCGAATCTCGAGTATCCGAAAACTTCCAGCATATTTGCATTTAAATCTTTATAAACATTTAAATACTCCGCTAAGTCACCGAAAGGTTTTAATGAAGCGAAGAAAGCCACAATAAAGATCATTAATGCAAAATAATAGAACCTCCTGGTCACACCCGTTAATAAAGGTGAGATAAGACTTATAACTACAAGAAACATCAATGGGTAACAGAAAAGAGCAAATATAGATAAAGGCAGGCAAAATATTACTAACTTACGAATCATATCTGGATTGAGATTTTCATTATGAATATTCATACTGAAAAATATCCTTTAAGTAAAATAAGCAAAGCAGAAAAAGGTTTTATCTTATTTTCTATTGATACTTTTGAAAAGAGAAACTTCCGCATCCAGAAAGCAAATAAATAGATTAATCCAAGCGTATAACCACCACATCTGATAAATATAGCCCCTCTATCAGCCAGTGATTCTGAGCTTGTGAATATTTTATTGCCAGAACTTTCTATAGGATGAACTGTTACGGTTATAGGGACAAAGAATATTCTTTCTTTCGATTTTAACAGATCATTAATAAAAATAGGTTCTTCACCCGCCTGATAAGTTGCCCCTAACCCAAATCGCTCATCAAAACGTGCTCCGTTCCTTATGATATTTTTTATATTCAAGCACATTTCAATCGAGGAAATTTTAAAGCTATCAAGACGATTTATTTCTTTTAACGAGTGCGGATATTTCTTCCTTAGCATCCCATCTTCAGTGCAGCTTTGAAATTGATAATGTGAATTACCGCTTTGCTTATTTAAGAAATCTTCAAGCTGTAATAATCCTTCATTTAAATAGAAAACATCATCATCACTTATCAAAAGGTAATCAATGTTTAATATTATTGCTTGCTCAAGAAGGACATTTCTACTTTTGCTTAATCCTTTGACAAAGGACTTTTTTATTATTGCATTTGGATAGGTGATTATATTTTCTGGATAATTTTTATCGTCGGATATCTGATGTGAAATTATAACAATAATATTTTCAGGTAATGATCTTATCTTTTCTTGTACTTGATAAATACCATCATTTAACGTTGAAATTCCTATTGCAATTTTCATAAAAGTGTTCTTTATAATTAAAAATAAGCGACGCTACCGCCCCTAGCTTAACAGCAGCCAGTGCGCTGGTAAAAAATGTATGCTGCCAAAATGTCTGATTATTGCCCGAACGATTTCAGTACATTTTTTGAACAGTTCTTATTGATTATCGTATATGATATCAGATAGAAACATAAAGGGTACAAACAGTACAATCAGAACAGACTAACGCAATGTTATTGTTAGTAAGTATTCTTAAAAGCGGCGCTTTCATACTATCGATATTATGTTTTAACATAACTATAGTTAAGCTGCCGCTTGCATTAGCATTGAAAGGTATCAGTTTTGAGAAGCAGAGAGCAACTTCTCAATCCGGCTTCTGAACTTCGCCCCTTCCTTCAGGTTACGCAGGCCATAGTTCACAAACGCCTGCATATACCCCATTTTCTTACCGCAGTCATAGCTGTCACCGGTCATCAGCATGGCATCAACCGACTGCTTCTTCGCCAGCTCAGCAATCGCATCGGTCAGCTGGATACGGTCCCAGGCACCCGGCTCGGTTTTTTCCAGCTCAGCCCAGATATCCGCATTCAGCACATAACGACCAACTGCCATCAGGTCGGAGTCCAGGGTCTGCGGCTGATCGGGTTTTTCGATAAACTCAACGATCCGGCTCACCTGCCCTTCCGTCTCCAGCGGCTCTTTAGTCTGAATAACAGAGTACTCAGAGAGATCGCCCTTCATACGTTTCGCCAGCACCTGGCTGCGGCCCGTCTCGTTGAAGCGAGCGACCATTGCCGCCAGGTTGTAACGCAGCGGATCGGCAGAAGCGGTATCAATGATGATATCGGGCAGTACCACGATAAACGGGTTATCGCCTACGACTGGACGCGCGCACAGGATCGAGTGGCCCAGACCCAGCGGCTGCGCCTGACGCACGTTCATGATGGTCACGCCAGGAGGGCAGATAGACTGAACTTCCGCCAGAAGCTGACGCTTAACGCGCTGCTCAAGCAACGCTTCGAGTTCATAAGAGGTGTCGAAGTGGTTCTCAACGGCGTTCTTAGAAGAGTGCGTCACCAGAACGATTTCTTTAATCCCAGCAGCAACAATCTCGTCGACGATGTATTGAATCATCGGCTTGTCAACGATCGGCAGCATCTCTTTAGGAATGGCCTTTGTGGCGGGCAACATGTGCATGCCCAGACCCGCTACCGGTATAACTGCTTTCAAATTGGTCATTTTATCTTCCACCTTAAAATGGTTGACGAAGTATAGACCTAATCAGGAAAATTGCCCGATCAAGAAGTCTACTGCGCCTTATGCAAATCACGTTTCGCGCTAAAACTCACATTACTAAACATGAGTATGCATTAAGTGTGACCCAGAATTATCGGAAACCCTGTCGCGAAAATCGCTCAGCCCTTTGTTTCCGACAAATCGCAACCTTTGAGGCATTATTCAGATACAAACGTGATGTCATCTTTCTTCTCATGAACGAACTCATACTTCAGCGTACGGTCCAGACCTTGAGATAAGGTATAAGGCGCTTTAAATCCAGAGCGGTGTACCTTGGTCGCGTCAAACTGTGTAGTTGCACAGAATTTCTTCACGCGCACAGAGCTTATTGCATATTTCTTCCCGGTAACTTTGCTAAGAATGTCAAAGCAATACCCACCTAACATACCAAGCGGGTAAGGAAGATGAACTGAAGGGATTTTTTTATTGAGACTCTTCTCAACTTCTGAAACTAACTGATTCATGTTCAGGTCTGGTTTGTCTACATAGTTGTAGACATCATAACCCGGCTTAACATTGGTCAGCTTAAATTTGATAAATTCAACAATGTTACCTACATAAGCCATTGATTTATAGTTGGTTCCAGCGCCTACCATGGCGAATTTACCACCTGCAATTTGCTTAAGCAGGTTATACACGTTTCCACGGTTACGCTCACCGAAGATGACCGTAGGCCGGACAATTGTCAGGGATCGTTCCTCTGGAGCTTTATTAAACCACTCGCGCAGAACTTCTTCCGCTTGCCATTTGCTTTTGCCGTAATGGTTGAAAGGATCATGGGGATGGGATTCGTCAGGGTTCACTTTGTTAAGACCATACACAGCCACAGAACTGGTAAAAATAATGTTCTGAACGTTATTTTTTTCCATAGCAGACAATACGTTACGAGTACCCTGTACGTTTACATCGTAGTATAGCGTTGTTGGGCTAACGTCATCACGGTGCTCAGCGGCGAGCAGCACGACAGTATCAAAACCAGCAAGCGCCTGATCGAGTTGATCCTGATTACGAACATCACCGGAAACAGTAATATCCGGATAAAAATGACTTTGCTGTTTGTCGAAGTTAGTAACATCAAAATCAGTCTTGGAAATCTCGATTAAACGAGTGCCGACAAAACCAGACGCGCCAATAAACAAAACCTTATCGTTCATAATCCACTCAATGCGTTATGTGTGTTTGGCGAACCTCTGGCAATCGCTTCTTTCCCTGAGGTAGCGCTGTTGATTAAACAAAACTTGCAAAGTAATTTCACGGATTATAAACCTTAAAACCGCTGAATTCAGTAACAAATTTTTAGGGGTTACATCAGATTGAATGGCATACGCCTAAGGCTTCCACCGTCACCTGTGCGGCAGCGCAAAATTCAACCTTTCCGTATTCACCACGTGTTGATCGACCCGATCAATATCCACCGAGCTCTGCCCCTTTTCATTAACCGCTTTTATGTTCGCAAGCGACAGCAACGTCTCGTTTTTAGCCATAAACTTCCCGCGCACGTCTTTGCGCAAATCGAAGTTCATCTTCAGGGCCGGTCCCGTCGTTGACTCCTGCATCACGTTGATATTACGTAAGAAAAGGTGTTGGGGTTTGTTATGCAGCTCAAGCGTTGCCCGCTGCATCTCAACGTTGGTGATGGCAACAAACGACGTGGCATTGCCGGAGGAAATCTGTATCCCGCGCAGCTTATAGGCAAGCTGTCGGTTATCCAGGCGAATATCGTTAAGTTTGAAGTTCTGCGGTATCGACAGATAATCGCCCTTGATCACGCCATAGCCAATTAGCATTCCGGCGCTGTTGACCATATCGACATTATCAATAACGAAATTATCACAGCCATAAATAGCTACTGTCGCGTTATCAATTCCGGCCTTTTTACTGAAGTCGGGAGTAATATTGCTGGCCTTGATATTACGGATTACAAAGTGTTTACCGTTTTCAACATGCACCAGCTGCCGACAGTTGCTGCCGGTGATATTTGCCACCACGAAGTTTTTAACGGTCTGCTGTTCCGGATAATCATTGTCGTACGTACTGCCGGCCAGCCCGATGCCTATGCCCCAGTTGATCTTGCCGTTGGTGCAGTTGATGTTATCGATCACGTGGTCCGAGATCAGGATGTTACGGTCGTTAATCGCCACGTTCCACTCAATCGCGTCACCCTGCAAGTGGCTGAATTGACTGTTGGTAATGCGCGCACCGTCCACCTGATTGTGGAACCCCTGACGCAGGATCGCGTAGTTGGCCTGCGTCACGGTGATGTTATCGATGAGCAGGTTGCGCATCACTCGCCGTTTTTTACCGCCGATGTAGATCTGGGTGACGGGGCCGAAGCCGCTCATCGCCAGCCCTTTAATGACACAGTCGGAGCCACGCACGTCCAGCGTGATGTTATGCGTGCGCCCTTCTCCTTCCCCAATGACCTTGCAGCCTTCCTGGAGTACAAATCGTCCGCGCCCGTTGCCCTTCAGCGCACCGCGGATCAGCAGGGTTTTGCCATCAGGAATGAAAATGCCGGTATTGATGTTTTCACAGGTTAACCCGGCGGGAACAACAACGGTATCGCCCTCGGCAAATGCCTGCTTAAAGGCGGCGATCCAGTCCTTATTGTTGTAACGATCGACAGAAACCGTCTTCCCGGTTGCCGCCCGCGCAGCGCGGGGCGACAACAGCGGCATAGCAGCCAGGACGGATAAAGAAGAGACAAATCGGCGTCGGGTAATCTTATTCAGCATACAACCTCAGCGTTACAGCGTTTGCAGCAGGCTCGCTAACTGGCGATTAATCACCTGCTGATTGAATTCTGCTTCAACTTTTTGCCGCGCATTTTGCAGCACAGGGATCAGCGTCTGCTGATCGATATCGCTGAACGCGGCCAGACGGTCCGCCAGCGCCAGCGCATTGTTTTCAGGGACCAGCCAGCCGGAATGCTCAGAGGTGATCAGCTCCGGGATGCCGCTGTGTAACGTCGAGACCACCGGAATGCCGACGGCCATCGCCTCCATCAGCGCCACGGGAATGCCTTCCATATCGCCGTCGGCGCCGGTTACGGAAGGCAGCAGGAACACATCCGCGTCATCGAGCATGGCTTTCACTTCGTGGCTCGGCTTGAAGCCGGGCATCTCGACCACGTCTTCCAGCTGATACTGTTCGATCAGCGTGCGCAGGCGACGTTCCCACGGCCCGATACCCAGGATGCGGTAGTGGAAGTCCACACCGCGTGCCTTCAGCTGCCGACAGGCTTCGATGGCTACGTGCAGACCTTTCTTTTCGGTCAGGCGGGCAACAGAGATAATTTGCAGCGGCTTGCCCGGCACCTTGACGGGTCGTTGGGTGAAGCGTTCCATGTCCACGCCCATGCGTGAAACGGTGATTTTCTCGCTCGGGCACCCCATGGTTTTCAGGCGCCCGGCCCACAGGTCGCTTATCGGCAGCATCATGTCACCACGGCGAAACAGCTGCTGATATTCCGGCGTGTAGTGGTTCAGCACTTCACGGCTGGAGATATCGATACCGTGGAAAATGGTGGCGATTTTGCCGTCAATCACCCCCAGCTCACGCAGTTTTGCCGCCGTGACGCCAGCCGGGCCAAAGTGAGCGATAAAGACATCGGCCCGGTACGGCTGGGTCGTTTGCCCACAAATGGCGGATAAGATCAGGTTGCGGGCCTCCGCCCCATAGCGCGACATATTCAGCGCCCGCCACGTCGAGGCGCGATGCAGGCCGCGCAGCGTCTGTCCGACGCGATGGCGCAGTTTGTTCATCCGTCCGGCGGGTTCGTCCTGCAACCAGCGGGTTTTCGCCTCCAGCCCATACTGGGTATACGCCGCATGGGTGTTTTGCGTATCGCCCTTTTGCAGGGCGATAATCTCCACGTCATACCCCATATCGATAAACGCGGTGATTTGGTTCAGCACAAAAGTTTCAGACGACAGCGGAAATTTCAGTAAGAAGAAACCAACCTTCATTTCCCCTCCCGGACGCGGTCGAGGACGGATTTCACCATGCCAATACCTTTTTCGCGTTCGGCTTTCACCGCCACCGCCAGACGTTCGTTGATCGCAGGCAGCTGGCCGAGCGTGTCGCCCACCATCGCACCCAGCGATCCGTCCAGCAGATGACGAATATCGACGGCCATTTCCGGCATACCGAGCTGCTGCATAATGCCTGCGGACTTGTGCTCGTAGTTGATAGCGATGGCTGGCGTGCCGAAGTTCATCGAGATAATGGCCGAGTGCAGACGCGTGCCCACGGTCAGGTCGCAGGCGGAGAGCAGCTTGCCCATCTCCAGGTCGTTCAGTTCGTCCATCACCACGTGGTAGCGGGATGGGTCGTTGACCAGGTTGCGCAGGTTGAGCGCCACCATGCGGTCATCTTTGTTGTAGCTGTCGATACCGGTACAGGTGGAGAGCGCCAGCACCTGGTAACCGCTGTCCAGCACGCGGTTCACCACCTCGGCAAAGGCTTTTTCATAGGCCGCCTGAGTCGTGCCGAGGCGTTTATCGAAGGGCGCAAGTTCACGCAGGGTAATGGCGACGGTTTTCTGTTTTGCCGCCACGTCCAGCCAGTGCTGTACCGCGTAGCTGGCGTGGAAGCTGTCATCCTGATGATCCACCAGCCAGGCGGTGTCTACGCCGTGCTCCACTTTGGTGGTGTCGATTTCGCTGCGCTTCATCATGTCGAGGCTGACCGATTCGCGCAGGATCAGCGCGTCACAGTGGCCGAAGACATAGTTCGCCAGCTGGTTGAACTGCGGATCCTGGAACGGCCCGACGCTGTGGCCGATCATAAACAGCGGTTTTTTCGCCATAAAGGTGCAGAGCGCATGCTCAAACTGCGGCACGCCGTACAGGTCGACGAAGAACGAGCCGCCCACCTGAATAATGGCGTCATAGCCGGACAGCAGACGCACGAAATCGGTAAAGCCCTGCGCGATGGCGATGTTGCGCAGCTTGCCGGTGTCGGTTACGCGAGAAAGCAGCACCTGATGCTGGTAGCGGCGACGCAGCACTTTCTTCACGCGCCCCATCACGCCCGCAGCGTTGTTGTGCTGTTTCATCTGGCTGTAGAGCGGGTCGCCCATCACCGGGCGGTTCAGTAACCAGGATGAGCTGACCGGATAACGGCTCATCACATCCACTTCTGTCTCAGGCTTAAGGGTGTTAATTGCATCCAATAAACCGCGCAGGATGGCGCTGTCGCCACGGTTGCCGCAGGTATGGTTGCCAAGAATAAGTAATTTCATAATGGCCTCGTAAAATTAGCCTGCGCGAAGCAGCGTTTTCATTTTTTCGTTACGGCAAAACTGGCGCTTTATCTCAACCACCAGCGCATTGCGTGACAGTACAATCATCACGCCGAATGCCAGCGCGCCTGCCGCGACCTGCACCGCAAGCAGCGCCGCCAGCGGCAGATGCCCGTTGAGCACCACGCCCAGGCCGTAGCTCACCGCCAGAGTCGGTAAGGAGAGATAAAACGGCAGCCACAGGCTGAGAATGTACTGATGGTAGCTGGAGCCCAGCACCGGTTTGATCATCACGAAGTAGCTCAGCACGGTATTGACGATCTGCACCAGCAGGAAGCCGAGCGTCACGCCAATGGCGCCCGCCATGTGCCCGCCCATAATAATTGCCGGAATAAACAGGAAGGTTTTAAACACGTTGAACTTGAAGCTGATATCCACGCGCGCCTTCGCCATCAGCAGAGAACCAATTGGATTCCCCACCGAGCGCAGCAGCCCCACAACGCACAGCAGTTGCAGGATCGGGATGATGCTGTTCCACTTCTCGCCAAACACCAGCGGTACGAAATTGCTGGCGACCACCATCAGTCCCAGCAGGACCGGGAAGTTGATGATCCCCACCACGGAGAGCAGCTTGTAAAAGTTCACGCGCAGCTTCTCTGTATCGTCCTGAATTTTGGCGAACGCCGGGAACAGCACGCGGGTAATGATGGGGTTGAGCTTCATCGGTGGGACAACCGCGACGTTATACGCCAGGTTGTAGCCGCCCGCGACGCTCGCGCCCAGAATGCGCGCCAACACCAGCGTAGAGAGGTTAGTATTCACATAGTTGATAATGCTGTCTGCCGTCAGCCACGCGCCGAAGCGCAGGTTGGATGAAACAGACGCCAGCGAAAAATGCAGTCCCGGGCGATAAATCTTGCGGCCAAAGAAGCCAAACAGCAGCGTGCGCACGGCAGAGTTAACGAGGTAGCCGAGAATGGCGGTCATCGCCAGCGGCCAGAAATGGGCGCTGACAACGGTGAAGGTAAAGCCCGCCAGCACGGCGCTGGTTTCAATCATGCCGATTTTGTTGAACTCCAGCTCTTTCTGCATCAGCGCGCGGAACTGCTGCCCGTGCGGGATCACCACGAAAGCGAACGACAGGGTGCGCATCAGCGGCGCCAGGTCCGGGTTATGCAGCACGCTGGCAATCACATCGCTCAGCAGGAACACCAGCACAAAGACGAAGATACCCAGCCCGACGTTCAGCCAGTAGAGGGTGGTCAGCTCAAGATGGCTGATCTCTTTGCGCTGGATAATGGAGTTGGCGATACCAAAGTCCGACAGCGTATCGGCCAGGGCGATAATCACCAGCGAGACGGTCAGCAGACCAAACTGGTGGTTATCGATAATGCGCGCCAGCACCGTCATCTGCACCAGGCCGAGGCCAATGATGACGATGGTGGCCATGGCTGACCATTTTGCGCCGCTGATGGTTTTTTCTCGTAAGCTCATCTTAGTACGCCGCTTTGTTCACGAAGCCTTTGAAAATGGTCAGAAAAACAATCTTGATATCGAACCAGAGGCTCCACTCGCGGATGTACTCCAGATCGAACTCGATGCGTTTTTCCATTTTTTCCAGCGTGTCGGTCTCGCCGCGCCACCCGTTGATCTGCGCCCAGCCGGTGATGCCTGGCTTCACCTTATGGCGCAGCATGTAGCCTTCAATCAGGGTGCGATACTGCTCGTTGTGGGCAACAGCGTGAGGACGCGGCCCGACGATGGACATCCCGCCGGTGAACACGTTGATGAACTGCGGCAGCTCATCGAGCGAGGTACGGCGCAGGAAGTTACCCACGCGGGTGACGCGCGGATCGTTCTGCGTCGCCTGGGTCACCACCTTGTCGTTCTCCATCACCTTCATGGAGCGGAATTTCCACACCATGATCGGCTTACCGTCCATGCCGTAGCGGGTCTGACGGAAGATGATCGGCCCTGGAGAGCTGAGCTTCACCGCCAGCGCAATGCAGCACAGCACCGGGGAGATGAGCAGCAGGATCAGGGACGAAAGTACGATATCCTCCACGCGCTTCAGCACGCGGTTAATCCCCGACAGCGGCGTGTCGTACAACGGAACAACCGGTACCCCGTTCACCTCTTCAATACGGGAGTGGAGAATATTGAAGGTAAACACGTCAGGGATGAGGATCACCGAGCAGGTGGTATCGGCCAGCTCGCGCATCAGTGTCTTGATGCGGGATTCATCTTTCATCTGCATGGCGATGTAGACGTTGTGAATTTTGCCGGCTTTCGCGTCTTCTATCAGCTGTTCGTAGCTGCCCGCCCAGTCAGATGGTACGCCGCCGGGCTTCGCGTCGTGATAAACGCCGACCACTTCAAAACCTAACCACGGCTCTTTGCGGAAGCTGTCGAGCAACACCTGTCCCACCGGCAGGTCGCCCGCCACGGCAACAAAGCGACGGTTATACCCACGGTTGCGCAGCCAGCCCGCGCCAAAGCGGATCAGCGAGCGGCAGACCACCATGCCAACGCTGGTTAACAGATACCAGCAGAGATAGGTCACAAGCCGATTATCAAAATCATGGCTGAACGCCACCAGGCCTGCGCTGAAAATCAGGCTTAAGGTCCAGTTCTGGAGCAGCAGCATCAGTTCGGTGGTCATTTTGACGCCACGCCATGAACGATAGAAATCGGTCATGCCGCCGATCATCTGAAACACCACCAGCGCAATCAACGCCATCAGCAAGTGCATGTATAAGAACGGCTGCCCGCTGACCCAACACACCGCCCACAGTCCGCCGACCATGATGGTGATATCAGAAAAACGCTGCACCATAGAGATTAACGATGCATTCGTTCTCGCTCGCTCGCGCTTTTTTAGATTTGTCATCGTTGTTCCTTTAGTTCTAAACCTTTCCCCTCGCCCCTCGCCCCGGCCCTCTCCCCAAAGGGGAGAGGGTGTTCAAGTTCCCTCTCCCCTGTGGGGAGAGGGTTAGGGTGAGGGGTAAGGTTTTCTTTTTACTGATTCAACAGCGCCAGAATGTCCTTCGTTCGGGCTTCCATCAGCGCGGTATCGGCGCGGGACTCAACGTTCAGGCGCACCACCGGCTCAGTGTTGGAAGAGCGCAGGTTGAAGCGCCACTGCGGGAACGCCATGCTGATACCGTCGGTACGGTCAATCTCCAGCGCATGAATGGCAAAGTGCTGTTCGACGCGGGCGATGGCCTCGGCTGGCTGTGCTAGTTTGCTGTTGATCTCGCCGCTCGCCGGGAACGCCGCCATGCGGTCGCGTACCAGTTCGCCCAGGCTCTGCCCTTTCAGGCACAGCAGCTCGGTTACCAGCAGCCACGGGATCATCCCGCTGTCGCAGTAGGCAAAATCACGGAAATAGTGGTGGGCGCTCATCTCGCCGCCGTAGATGGCGTCTTCCTCGCGCATACGCTCTTTGATAAACGCGTGGCCGGTTTTAGACATCACCGGCTCGCCGCCCGCGGCCTTCACCACGTCGACGGTGTTCCAGGAGAGGCGCGGATCATGAATGATCTTCGCCCCCGGGTTTTTCTCAAGGAACGCTTCCGCCAGCAGGCCAACGATGTAATAGCCTTCGATAAACTGCCCTTTCTCGTCGAACAGGAAGCAGCGGTCGAAATCGCCGTCAAAGGCGATACCCATATCGGCGCCGTGCTCAATCACCGCGTTGCGGGTGTCGTCGCGGCACTCCGGCAGCAGCGGGTTAGGAATACCGTTCGGGAAGTTTCCGTCAGGCGTGTTGTGCACTTTGACGAAGGTCACCGGCACGTTCAGCGCCTTAAAGCGGGCTTCAAGTGCATCGACAACCGGGCCTGCCGCGCCGTTGCCGGAGTTAATCACCAGCTTCAGCGGTTTGAGGTTCGCCACGTTGATGTAGCCCAGCAGGTGGTCGATGTACTCTTTTTGCAGGTTGATCTGCTTATAGCTGCCGCGCTTCGCTTCGTTCACCGGCGGGAAGTCGTTGGCCTCGGCCAGACGCTGCACGTCGCGCAGGCCGGTATCGCCGCTGATAGGACGCGCGCCCTTGCGCACCAGCTTCATGCCGTTGTAGTCCATCGGGTTATGGCTGGCCGTCACTTCGATACCGCCGTCCACGCCCAGGTGGAAGGTGGCAAAATAGATCTCTTCGGTACCGGAAAGGCCAATGTCCAGCACGTCGACGCCCGCGTCCTGTAGCCCTTTCGCCAGCGCCAGCTTCAGGGATTCGCTGGTGAGACGCACGTCGCCGCCCAGCACGATAGTTTGTGGTTTCAGGTATTCGCCGTACGCGCGGCCGATGCGCCACGCAATGTCTTCGTTCAGCTCTTCGCCCAGCTTGCCGCGAATATCGTAGGCTTTAAAACAGGTTAATTTTTCCATGATGACCCCTTTTTCAGGCAACAGTTGGCCCGCCCGTTAACAGGCTTAATTGTTTTTTATTCATTCGTAGGCCGGATAAGCGAAGCGCCATCCGGCGTTAAGACGGCGCTACACCCGCCCGTAGCGGTCCTGGAAGCGCACGATATCGTCCTCTTCCAGATACGAACCGGAACGCACCTCAATTAAGTCGAGTGGAATTTTCCCCGGGTTTTCCAGACAGTGCGTGGCACCCAGCGGAATATAAATGGATTCGTTTTCACCGAGCAGCTTCACTTCACCGTTGATGGTCACTTTGGCGGTTCCCGCCACCACTACCCAGTGTTCGGCGCGGTGATGGTGCATCTGCACCGACAGCCCTTCACCCGGCTTCACGGTGATACGTTTCACCTGGTAACGCTCGCCGGCGTCAATGGAGTCATATTTGCCCCACGGACGGTAGACTTCGCGGTGAATATGGTGTTCGTGGCGGCCATCGGCCTTGATCTTCTCCACCACTTTTTTAACGTCCTGCACGGCATTACGGTCGGCAATCAGCACCGCGTCTTTGGTCTGCACGACCACCAGATCTTTCACCCCTACCGTGGTGACAAGGCCAGATTCGGCGTAGACGTAGCTGTTTTCCGTTTTGTGGCTGATCACATCACCGTGATGGACGTTACCCTCCGGGGTATGCGCGCTAATCTCCCACAGTGACGACCAGGAGCCAACGTCGCTCCAGCCCGCATCCATAGGCACCACTACCGCATCTGCAGTACGTTCCATCACCGCATAGTCAATGGACTCTTCCGGACAGGCGAGGAAGGCTTCTTCGTCCACGCGGATAAAATCGAGATCCGGATCCACCACCGCCATCGCTTTTTCGCAGGCATGTAAGATATCCGGGCGATATTTTTCCAGCTCTTCCAGGTAGCGACCGGCGCGGAACAGGAACATACCGCTGTTCCAGTAGTATTCACCGCTGGCCACGTAGGCCTGGGCGGTTTCCAGATTCGGTTTTTCGACAAACTGCGCCACGTCAAAGGCCACGCTGTCGCCTTCACCAGGCGTAACGCTGCCGCGGCGAATGTAGCCATAGCCGGTTTCCGGAAGATCCGGCACGATGCCGAAGGTCACCAGCTTGCCGTTCTCAGCGTAAGGAATCGCCGCGCGAACCGCGTCGCGGAAGGCGTCTTCCTGCTGAATAACGTGGTCAGCCGCCAGCACCAGCATCAGCGGGTCGCAGTCCGGGCTGCTGCGTTTTGCTGCCAGCGCCGCAAGAGCAATAGCAGGCGCGGTGTTGCGTCCGGCAGGCTCCAGAATGATATTTTCGGTCAGTTTATTCAGCTGGCGCAGTTGCTCGGCAACGATAAAGCGGTGCTGCTCGTTACAGATCACCACCGGGCTTTCACACTCCACGCCGTGCAGACGGTTAACCGTCGTTTGCAGCATGGTGAGGTCGCCCTTCAGGCACAGAAATTGTTTTGGATAAAGCACGCGGGACAGTGGCCACAACCGGCTCCCGGATCCACCCGCCATTACGACCGGATACAAAGTGGTTTGACTCATGATTTATCCCCGTATATCTGCAATAAATTGGCTCAGCACGTTCTCTTTCTCGAGCGTGCGTTCGGCATATTCACGTGCCACCGTGTTCTCTTTTGGCATGGCGAGTGCCTGCTCAATTCCGGTCACCAGCGCAGGAACCGATTCTGGCTCTACGCAAACGGCAATGCCCGGGTAGCTGTTGCACAGCTGGCCTAATTCTGTTGCGGCTTCTGCCGTAATCACCGCATTTCCGCCCACTGCCAGAATGTTGGTCAGCTTGGACGGCAGCACCGCATCCGCCGCGCCGCGTTTTTGCACCACCAGATGGCAATCTGCCATTTTCAGCAGCGCGGGCAGCGCGTCATAAGACTGAAGCGGGAAGAAGCGGATGTTGGTCAGTCCGCGCTCGCTGGCCATTTTTTCCAGCCGCGCTTTACCCCCGCCCTGCCCGACTATCACGAACATCCACGGGTGTTCGCTCAGCTGAAGCGCGGCGTCAATCACGCTCTCCAGCCCCTGTTTTTCACCGATGTTGCCTGAGTAAAGAATGATTTTTTGATCTTCAGGCAAACCGAGCTGCGCGCGTAACGCCTGCGCATCCTGGTCTGTCACATCGCGGAAACGCGCCACTTCGGACCAGTTCGGAAAGAAGATCACCTTCTCCGCCGGGACACCCTTCTCCTGCGCCTTGTTCATCATCGAGCGCGAGATGGTCGAGACGTAATCCACGTTGTGCAGGCCGCTGCGCTCAAAGGCGCTGGCGAGCTTCGCCACCTTGCCGCCCTTGCCTTTCCCGGCCATCCCCAGTCCGAGCATGGCGTCCACTTCATAATCCTGAATGTGCAGCAGGGTGCGCGCGCCGGAGAGTTTTCCCAGCAGGCGCATGCCTGGCGTGCAGAACAGCGTCGGCACCACGCCGATGATGCGATCCGGCTTCCAGCGACGTTGCGCCATCAGCGGGAAAAAACTGCTCAGGGCAAAGCTGCCCAGATGAATTAAACGTTTCAGCGTCGAGGGCTGTTTCGGCACGTAGAGGGGGCAGCGCCAGACGGTCGCAGCCCCCTCTTCGCGGCGGTAGCGCCAGCTGGAATAGCGTTCGCCTACCTTCCACTCCGGGTAATACGGCGGGGCAGTAATCACCCGCACGTCATGTCCCTGGCTCGCCATCCACTCGACCATCTCGCCGGTGTATTTCCCGATACCGGTAAGCTCCGGCGAGTAGTTAATTCCGTAGACGAGGATTTTCATAGGCCTGGCACCTCGGCCTGACGTTCCGCAAGGAAGTACGCCCGACTGTTGTCATGGACGTTGTCGTTTGCCAGCAGCGCCTCTGGCGTTAACCAGCGGTAATCGTCATGCTGAGAATCAGGCAGACGCAGGTCTGCCTCACTCACCTTCAGGCGGAACCCCAGCACGACATAGTGCGTGGTGAACCCGGTGCCCGAAAAGTTATCGTCATAGAAGTGCTGCCAGACCCCGTAAAACTGGCCCGCTGCCATCGGCAGTTGCAGGCCCAGTTCCGCCAGAGTGAGACGCTCAAACGCATCGCTTAGCGTCTCATACTTCTGCACGCGCCCGCCGGGCACGAACCAGAAGCCCTGTGCAGGACGATTGGTTCGTTTCCCCAGCAAGAACTCGCCGCGTTCGTTCTCCACGATCAAATCAATTGAGATGAGCGGAGTGGAACGCACCACCGTGGCAAAATCTTCCTGACTTAAAAACATCATTACCCCCGGAAGCGGTGCTGGTTTTCCAGGAACCACTGGTAGGTGCTGGCCAGCCCCTGCTCCAGTGAGACCTCGTGATACCAGCCAAGCTGATGCAGACGGGTCACGTCCAGCAGCTTGCGCGGCGTGCCGTCCGGTTTGGTGGCATCAAACACCACGCGTCCTTTGTAGCCCACCACCTGCGCGATGGTCTGCGCCAGCTCGCGAATGGTGCAGTCCACGCCGGTCCCGACGTTAATGTGCGACAGCATCGGCTCGGTGTTTTCCTGCCACACCTCGCGATCCAGCTCCATGACGTGAATGCTGGCTGCCGCCATATCGTCCACGTGCAGGAACTCGCGCATTGGCGTGCCGCTGCCCCACACCACCACGTCCGGGGCGTTTTCGGCAGTCGCCTCGTGGAAACGACGCAGCAGCGCCGGGATCACGTGCGAATTGCTCGGGTGGAAGTTGTCGTGCGGTCCGTAGAGGTTGGTCGGCATTACCGAGCGATAGTCGCGGTTATACTGACGGTTGTACGATTCACACAGCTTGATCCCGGCAATTTTGGCAATCGCGTACGGCTCGTTGGTGGCTTCCAGCGTGCCCTGCAACAGTTCGCTCTCGGCGATCGGCTGTTTCGCCATTTTTGGGTAGATACAGGATGAACCGAGGAACAGCAGCTTGTTCACGTTGTGCAGATGCGCCGCGTGAATGATGTTGCTCTCAATCATCATGTTCTCGTAGATGAAATCCGCCGGGTAGGTGTTGTTAGCGACAATGCCGCCCACCTTCGCCGCCGCCAGATACACCTGGTCGATACGTTCGCTGGCGAAGAAGTCCTGCACCGCTTTGCTGTCAAGCAAGTTCAGCTCGTCGCGGGTGCGAACAATCACCTCAACGTCGCCCCGCTGTTCAAGCTGGCGGACAATCGCGGAACCCACCATTCCGCGATGACCGGCGACAAAAATACGTTGTTTTGTCATTCTCAGGACTCCAGCGCGATGGCAACCTCGTAGCCATGGGACTTGAGCAGGGAGTGTTTTTTCGCTGCTTCAAGATCTTTGGCCACCATCTCGGATACCATTTCTTGCAGGGTGGTTTCTGGTTTCCAGCCCAGCTTCTCGTGCGCTTTGGTTGGGTCGCCCAGCAGGGTTTCCACTTCAGCAGGACGGAAGTAACGCGGATCCACCTGAACAATCACGTCGCCTGGCTTCACGCCCGGTGCGTCGTGGCCGGTCACGGAAACAACGATACCCTTCTCTTCCACGCCGGTGCCTTCGAAGCGCAGCTTGATGCCCAGCTGTGCCGCAGCCATCTCAACGAACTGACGTACGGAGTACTGCACGCCGGTCGCGATCACGAAGTCTTCTGGCTGTTCCTGCTGCAGCATCATCCACTGCATTTTCACGTAGTCTTTCGCATGGCCCCAGTCACGCAGGGAGTCCATGTTGCCGAGGTGCAGGCAGGATTCCAGACCCTGAGCGATGTTGGCGATAGCGCGGGTAATTTTACGGGTCACGAAGGTTTCGCCACGACGTGGGGATTCGTGGTTGAACAGAATGCCGTTACAGGCGTACATGCCGTAGGATTCACGGTAGTTCACAGTGATCCAGTAAGCGTACAGTTTCGCTACCGCGTACGGAGAACGTGGGTAGAACGGCGTGGTCTCTTTCTGCGGAATTTCCTGCACCAGGCCGTACAGCTCAGAGGTAGATGCCTGATAGAAACGGGTTTTCTTCTCAAGACCCAGGAAGCGAATCGCTTCCAGCAGACGCAGCGTACCCATGGCGTCCACGTCAGCGGTGTATTCCGGGGATTCGAAGGAAACCGCAACGTGGCTCATCGCGCCCAGGTTGTAGACTTCATCCGGCTGTACTTCCTGCAGGATGCGGGTCAGGTTGGAGGTATCGGTCAGGTCGCCGTAGTGCAGGTGGAATTTCGGGTTTGCCGCATGCGGATCCTGGTAAATGTGATCGACACGTTCGGTGTTAAATGAAGACGCACGACGTTTAATACCGTGTACTTCATACCCTTTTTCCAGCAGTAACTCTGCCAGGTAAGAACCATCCTGCCCGGTAACGCCGGTGATGAGAGCGACTTTAGACATGTTTATATTCCTCTACTTATGAATTTAATCAGTTTCAACGCGTTCGCGTATCACCACTGCGGGGTTGCCACGGCAAATTTTATTTGCCGGTAGCGATTTAAAAACGCTGCTGCGGGCACCGACTACCGTGCCATCGCCAACAGAAACACCGGGTGCAACAAAGACGTCTGTTGCCAGCCAGCATTTTTCACCGATCACAACAGGCGAAGCGGTAATATCAAAATGCGGGCTCATAAAATCGTGGCTGCCGGTGCACAAATAACACTTCTGTGAAACCACCGAATTTGCGCCAATCGTAATCTCGCCAAGGGTATATAACACCGCGTCATCCCCAACCCAGGCGTAATCCCCAAGCGTTAATTTCCAGGGATAAGTAATTTTCACCGAAGGACGAATGACTACGTTTTTTCCTATTTTTGCGCCAAACAGACGCAGTAAAAATGCGCGCCAGCGGTACAGTATTTGCGGCGACCAGGCAAATAACGTTGCCTGTACAGCCCACCACAGTTGAACTTTAATACCGCTCCCGCCCCGAAAACCTTTCGGCACGGAGAATCCATTTAATTCCTGCATTACGTTTCCTTATATCTCAGGCTTTGTTATATAAGGCTTTCGCTTTACCCGTCGTTTTCAGACGTAAGAAATAAGATAATTCCGCCCAGAACCCCGGTACGCGTAATATTTTACGTTGCACGTTTTTGGCATCCTGGCACAATTCCAGATTATTCGAGGTTGACACGCCGCCCATTGAAAATTCGGATACCAGTCCTTTAATTCGACGGAACGGGTAGCCAGATTTGTACAGGCTGGCGGCCAGGGCATAATCTGATGACACTTTATATTGCAAATCGTAAGGCTGCTTTTTCAGGCCGCTCATCGGAAAGAAAATAGCCTGATGGCTTGCCGGCAAGCTGTGGTAGATATACCAGCCTGGTTTCGCGCCGCGCAGGACTTTTTTCCCCTCGCCGAAATCAAGCAGCGCATCACCGATAAACATGGCATCTTCTTTCTGGCGCGCCAGCTGGCGTGCAAACAGCGCCACATCTTCATGGAACACGTCGCCGGAATTGAGGAAGATGGCGTAGCGCCCCTGCGCCATGTTAATGCCTTTATTCATGGCATCGTAAATGCCTTTATCTTTCTCGCTGATGTAACGTAAGTTGAACTCACCGTTAAGTTTTTCCAGGAACTCCGCCGTGCCGTCGTTCGAGCCGCCATCGACCACGATCCACTCAAAGGTGAGGCTCGGATCGCGCGCCAGGTTGCGCAGCGAGCGCCAGGTTTTTACCACCCCTTCGTGGTTACGAAAGGCGACAGTAATGACGCTAAGAAACATAAATCACCTCATTTCGTCATACGCTCGTAATATTCAGCGCTTTGCGCAAAATAAACGGACATACAATTAAGAATGCATATTCCGGGCTAAATATTGACCCGGTAAAAAACAACGACACCGGTGTGAACAGATAAAGTTGCACGCGAAAGTTCTGGTTATCACCAAACGCGTTAATCATCATTTTGAAAACTTTAAACAGATACCACAGTGTCAACAGTACGGCGAACCAGGAAAAATAGATAATTAACAGATACAGACCATTGTCTATGGTTTTACCGACATCCGCACCGTTAAAGATTCCGAATGATGCAACATATTCGTAAAGTGAGCCGAATCTTACTACGCCATCAATATGGGTTAAGGAATAACCCACCATCACCAGTGGACCAATGATGCGATAATAGGACGACGAACCTTCCGTTCCCAAATCACCCAGACGTTCAGAAATGTACGGGAAGGCGAATATTACGCCCACTAAAAATACCGTCAGAGAAATGATCGCCAGCGGCAGTTTTTTCTTAATCGCCTCTTTGTTCAGGTACTGGAACGCCCACTCCAGCAGGTAAAACAGAATAAACGTCATTACCCCTGAGAACGACCCTGACAGAACGATTCCTGCAAGAATCATAGCATCGGTCTTGGGGGTTTTGATACCGAACTGTTTGATGCTGAGCCAAATTGAGATTAATGCCAGAGCAAAAAACGCCGGTTCAAAATAGAGCGCAGTGGTACGCTTGCCACCAAACTTAATGAAGTTCAGTACATAGCTGTTACTGTATATAAGATATTTCGAAATTATTTCCATCAGGCTACTGCCGCCTGTGAGAATAATTTGCGCCATCTCCAATGCCGCAAGCATAACAATCAGCCCGACGACAATATAAAAGAACCTGAGGATTTTCCTATAATTGTGCGGAGAGATAGTTTTAAAACGAATACTCCACACCATGCCAATAATGATAACGATATAAACAAACAGCATGGTGGAGGTGACATATTTGCTGGCGTCCAGCGACTGACCAAAGATGTAGTTAAACGCCGTCAGACCAAACCCGATCCCCAGCGCAATCATCAGCTTTTTGAGGTTAAGCTTATCAACGTATAGCAACAGCAGAACCGGCAGGAAGGTGACGATGGTGATTGGGAAGCTTTCACCGAGCTGGGCAATCTTGACGTTGACCAGCAGGTAGATCAGCGGCAGCAGCAGATAACTACAGATTCTGATAGAACGAGACATACTCCTCCAGCATCTGTTGTCCACTGTACGCTTTGCGGCTGCGGTTGCGGAACGATTCCAGGTCCGTGCCAAAAACAGCCTGCGCGATATCGGCCTTCGACAGCTGCACCAGCGGCAGCACCTCGTTCTCACTGAAGGTTTTACCGCCCGATTTCTCCAGCACTTCGCGCGCCGCGTCGCTGTGGGTGGCAATGACCGGCACGCCAATGGACAGCGCTTCGCACAGGATCAGCGGGTAGTTGTCCACGCGGGAGCTGAACACCAGCGCGTCCATACCGTTGAGCGCGCTCATCAGTTTGCGCTTGTCGGTTTCAAACCCGTGATTCACCACGTTAGCGCCTTCGAACGGCGAGAATTTGCCGAAGGTATGCAGCTCAATTTTGTCGCCGAGCGCCATCATGTCGCGCACCAGCTGTTGGTTGGTTTTGCCGTCGTAGCGCAGGTCATGGGCGACGACCGCAATTTTCGGCTTGCCGGTGGTAATGGCTACGGGCGTCAGTTCGGCCAGGATCTCTTCCGTCGCCACATCAATACCATTATTGATAATCTGGCAGCGCCCTGCTCCGTACAGGCTATTAAAAGCATCTGCCACGTGCTGGCTTGGAGAGATAAAGGTGCAGCCGAGCGAGAGCATGTCGCGGAACAGCTGACGCTTGCCCTCAACCAGCTGATGCGCGCGATCGACCTTCACCGGCGGATAGTTGCTGAGCGTAGGGCATTTCTGGCAGTTATCTTTCCAGCCTTCGCAGCCGTCGGTAAAGGCGCAGCGTCCGGTCACGCTCCAGTGGTCGTGTAGCGTCCAGACGAAACGGGTGTCCGGCTTGTGCGCCTTCACTTTGCCACAAAACGCTACCACCTCTTCCAGATTCAGCCAGTAGCTGTGTAGCACGTGGAAGTGCAGCACAACCGGCCCGCGGGTGCGGGTGACGGTGCGGTAGAGATTATTCAGGTTGCCGAACAGGTCGCGGTTAAACAGGCGGAACAGCGCAATATTGGCGATGGAGGTCAGACGTGGCGTCTGCTTCAACACCTGCGGATAGTTATCATGGCTGACGCTTTTCTTGCCGCCCTTGCCGTAACCGTAAACAAAGCGCGACTGTAATCCTTTTTGCAGCGCGCGCTGGTGCAGATCCAGCGCTACGCCTGCCGCCCCGCCCTCTGCGAGGCGTACGTTAAATTGCAGAATGTTCATTTAATCACCTTCACGCGGGCTTTCTCGCCCACCACCAGCGCATTGTCCGGAATGCTGTCCAGCACCACGCTGCCTGCGCCAACCGTCACGTTATTGCCCACGGTAATCTCCCCGATCATCACCACGTTGGCGCCCAGCTCGACGTTATTGCCAATCACCGGGCAGGCCAGGCTGTCTGGCCCACGGTTGCCGATTGTCACCCCGTGGCGAATGGTGAAATCATCACCCGCGACGACGAACTTGTTGATGACAACCGCATAGCCGTGATGAATGGTAAAGCGGCGGCCAATGGTGGCAGCGGCCTGAATTTCATAGCCAAAAAAGCATTCGGTGATGATGCGGTACAGCACCAGCACCGGCGCGGCCCAGATATTGTTCAGCACATTTTTTTTGCGCCACACCGAGCAAAAGTGCGCAATACGGTAGGCCAGAACCATGCAGCACGGGCGCAGGCTCCAGCTGTTAGCGCGGCAATCTTCCAGAAACATTATTTCCCCCGAAGCCCGTCAGCCAGACGCTTGCCGTTACGCACCGACAGCAGCGTCAGCAGCGTGCGCCAGTTCATGCGCTTGTTACGGATCTGATACAGGGTAAAGAGCTGATACTTCCGACTGGCACGGTCAAACTTGTCCTTGTGCTTGCGGTAAAAATGGAAGTAGCCCGAGAATTTTTTCGGTGACGAGGTGATCTGCATCTCCCCGTGGTTGATGTGCAGGATCTGCGTGGCCTCTTCCACCTTCCACGGCTCGCCGTACTCCACCACCATCCGCAGGAAAATGTCGTAATCCTGTGCGGCCTTCAGCTCGGTATCGAACAGACACTCCTTAAAGCGCCAGGCCCAGGTAAATACCTGATTGCCAATGATGTTGCGCTTGTAGAACAGGCGGCGGGAATACGGTGATTTCGGATACAGCGGCAGGCTGGCCGGCTGCGAATAGACCTCGCCCTGACAGACATAGTCGTTGGCATACAGAAACGCGTGGGTCACCAGCTGCGCTTTGTGCGACAGGAAGATCGACAGACGGTTTGGCGTCCATTCGTCATCATCGTCGATACCGGTCAGATACTGCCCTTTCGCCTGCATAATCGCCTGATTGCGCACCGCGCACGCCCCGGAGTTGATGGCGTTGTGCGTGTACACCACGCGCGGGTCGTTCAGGTCTTCGACAAACTTTTGCAGCTGTTCGTAAGAGGAGGAACAGTCATCCACGATAATCAGTTCCCAGTTATCGTAATCCTGACGCAGGACCGATTTAATCGCGCGGATCGCCAGCTGCTGACGATTCCATGTCGGCATATAGATAGAAATCAAAGGGCGTTGTGTGCTCATGTATTCCTCCTGCCCCTCACCCCGACCCTCTCCCCGGAGGGGAGAGGGTGAAAGACCGCACCAGGCAGTCCCCTCTCCCCTCAGGGGAGAGGGTTAGGGTGAGGGGTGTGGGGTGTGTTTTGTTATTTAGAGTCAGACTTGTATTCGTACTCGTAGTAGCCGTAATCCTGATAACCCGTCGCACGGCGGAAGATGGAGTTCAGAATGACCCCTTTCACCTCAATACCGTTCTGCTCAAAGCGGCTCAGGCTGGTTTCCACTTCCTTCAGGGTGTTCACCGCATAGCGTGCAACCATCAGCGTGGTGCCCGCATGACGCCCTACCACGGCGGCGTCGGTGACCGCCAGAATTGGTGGGGTATCGATCAGCACCAGGTCATAGTTTTTGCTTGCCCACTCTATCAGCTGCGTGAAGCGCTCGCTCATCAGCAGTTCAGACGGGTTCGGCGGTACCTGGCCACGCGGGATCAGGTCAAATTTCGGAATCGAGGTCGGCTTGGCGCTCTCGCTGATCTCCCCTTTACCCAGCAGGATTTCCGACAGGCCGTTAACGTTGTTGGTACCCAGCAGCTCATGGGTGTAGCCCTTACGCATGTCGCAGTCGATCAGCAGCACGCGCTTGTTGGTCTGGCTCACCACCGCCGCCAGGTTGGCACAGACGAAGGTCTTACCAATTGACGGGCTGACACCGGTCATCATCAGGACGTTGTTTTTGGCCTGCATCATGGCGAAGTGGAGGCTGGTACGCAGGCTACGCACCGCTTCAATCGCCAGGTCGGTCGGGTTACCCACGGCCAGCAGCTGGCTCTGTTTGTAACGCTTGACGCCCTTAACGGTTTTGACGCTGTCACGGGACTTCTGCCACTCCGAAAGCGGGATGCTGGCGTACACGCTGATCCCGTTCTCTTCCAGCACCTGCGGGCTTTCGATACCGCGGTTGAACAGCGAGCGCAGCAGCACGCCGACGATAGAGAGCATCAGGCCGAGAATAATGCTGCCGAGGATGATCAGCGCTTTCTTCGGCTTCAGCACGCCCGGCTGGGTAATCGCCGGGTCAACGATACGCACGTCGCCCACGGTACTGGCTTCGGTGATTTTCAGCTCCTGCTGCTTGTTCAGCAGTTGCATGTAAACCTGCTGGCCGGATTCCACATCACGCGTCAGGCGTACGATTTCCTGCTGCGTCTTCGGCATCGCGGTCACGCGGTCATTCAGCTTCGCCTTCTCTTCTTCCAGGGTACGACGTTTCTCGAGCAGCGTGCGGTACGCCGGGTGACGTTTGGTATAGAGCTTGGAAATTTCCGCCTCTTTAAAGGTCAGCTCGTTTAGCTGCGCATCAATATTGACCATGGAGTCGAGAACCGATTTCGCCTCCAGCGGCAGGTCGACGGAGTCTTTATCCTGACGGTATGCGTTCAGCTTGTTCTCGGCGTCATCCAGACGGGCGCGCACCTCCGGCAGCTGTTTACTGAGGAACGCGAGGCTTTTAGCGGCTTCCGCTGACTTGCGCTCAACGTTCTGCTCAAGGTAGTTACGGGTGATGCTATTCAGGATGTCGCGGATTTGATCCTTGTCTTCACCGGTGAAGGTCATGCTCAGGACGCCGGTGTCCTTGCCGTTTTCGGTGACGGTCAGGTTGTTTTGCAGATTGTTGATCATCCCGAGCGTCGAGAATTTGGTGACCGTAAACTCACCGCCCTCGTGCGCCTGGATGGCACCAACCCTGATGCTCACGCCATCTTTGGTCAGCATCTGCCCCACTTCGCCGCGCGCGCTGAAGCCTGCGTCGCTGGTCAGCTGATACTGTTTTGGTCCCAGCACGGTCAGGGTAAAGGTTTGGTCCCCTGCCCCTTTTGGAATCACGAAGTCGGTCACTTTTACCGTATCGTTACTGCGCCCCATCAGGCGATCCCAGCCTGCGCCAAACACCGGGAAGGTGTTTTTGGTGACCGCGATATCCAGCCCCAGATCGTGAACCGTTTTGCCCAATACCAGGCGCGACTGGATCAGCTGAATTTCAGCCTCCGATGCCGGCGGCTTGTTGGCCAGCGCAGAGCCGATATCCTGAACCAGCGAGTTTCCGGTATTTTGTTCGATCTGCACCAGCGCGTCGGCGCTGTAAATAGGCGTCGCGAACAGCGTATAAACGATCGCCGCCACGGCAAAGATGGCGGTTATACCCAGCACCCACCATTTCGCTTCAATAACGGTCCCGACCAGGCGACCGATATCGATTTCATCACTGCCCGACGTCGGGGCGGCAGAAGGTCTTGTTTTTTCTGTCATTGTTATCCCTGCTGAGCTTTCAGTGCCTGCGCCCACTGGCGGGCAGACTGGTCTAGTAAGGTGTATACCGCCTCAAAGGCCTCGCGGCTCTTGCGATACGGATCGGGAATTTCGCGCTCACCATCCCAGTGACCAAACAGCATCACCTTGCCGCGCATCTCCGGTGCGATATCGCACAGCGCGTGAATGTGGCGTTTTTCCATCGCGAGGATCAGGTCATATTCCCGGCACATTCGGCCAGAGACCTGACGGGCAACGTGCCCGTCGAGTGAGAGGTTATGCTCAAGGGCGACGCTTGCGGCACGTTCGTCGGCACCTTTTCCGACCAGCGCGCCCAGCCCTGCGGAGTCGACCGTTAACGCAGGCTGGTAATTTTTCAACAGCCTTTCAGCCGTGGGGGAACGGCAAATGTTCCCCACACACACCACCAGAATTTTGTTAAACATCGCGGCTTACCAGGTATGAATGTCGCTCGCCGTATCCGTCATGTAGCGAACGCCACTGATGGTAGGCAGCAACTGGTTGATCAGACGGTTCCAGCGGGCAACCGGCGCGGTGGTGACATAGACCACATCGTATGGCTGGAGACGGAACGACGTTGCCATGACCAGCGACGTCGCGTCGGACATGTCCAGCTGGTAGATGTTGGCAATCTTGCCTTTCGCGTTTTCGCCTTTGATCGGACGGATCACAAAGATACCGCTGGCGTTGGAGGCGGTCAGATCGATACCTTCCGCGTTGCCCAGGGCTTCGGTCAGGGTCATACCGCTGAAGTCCATCTTGAGGGTGCTCTGTTTCTTCACTTCACCCATCACGAACACTTTCAGATCGTCGTTGCGCGGCACGTAAAGAATATCGCCCGGATAGAGGAGACGGTTCTGGGTCAGGTCACCGTTTTGCATCAGCGCCTGAAGCGAAATGCGCTGCTCTTTGCCGTTGTGGGTCAGCACCACGTTGCGCCAGTCAGCACCGTCGGTTAAGCCGCCTGCGGCATTGATCGCATCAAGCACGGTGAGCGGGACGTTGGTGATAGCCTGCTGGCCGGATTTGTTGACCTGGCCTGAGATATAGGCTTTCTGGGATCGGAACGCGGCGATATTAACGTCCACCTGCGGGTCAGCAATGTACTGCGCCAGGCGGCCGGTAATATCACTACGGATCTCAGCAAGCGTTTTTCCCGCGACGTGCACTTTGCCAATGTAGGGATAGAACATGGTGCCATCGGACTGTACCCAGTTACCGGTGTCGCTTGAGCTACGGTACTGGCCCGCAGGTGTGGTCAGTTCCGGGTGATCCCAGACGGTCACGTTAATGACGTCACCCGGACCAACGCGATACTGGTAAGAGGCAATTTCCTGGTCCAGAGACATATTTGGCTGAGCAACATTCGGACGTGGGCGTAATTGTTCTACCAGACGTGGGGTTAATGGGTAAACATTCACCATTTTGTCGAGATCAAAATCAGCATCCTGCTGTTTAATCACATCCTTGCCCATTGTTGACATATTGCTGCCGGGAAAGACCGTGCAACCACTCATCAAGGTCACAGACACCAATAATGGCATCAATTTCATTTTGGATTTCATCATTGATTATTTATCACTTTGGCAGAGTAATTATCCTGTGCAATTAAAATAAGCGCGGGTCGTGGTGACAATCAGAATGCAGTTAATCATTTAGCAATATAACTGGCATCAGTCCTAAAAAAAGCTTATTCATCCATTGGCTATTGACAGAATAATTGAGGCTGATTCACACGCTTTCAGGCACGCTACCGCCCTTGGCTTTCAGTTACCAATCCACTGACTAAACAATGCGTTATGGTTAGACACCCTCTTGGATCAGGCCTTTTGAGAAATATATCCGCCACCTTAAACGGGTGATTGATAATGTATAACCTTCACCAAAGACTGAAACAAAAATAGCAACAAGGAGATTTAACATTTGATGCTGGAAGAATTGTTGCAGCTAACCTAATAGCAGGCAAGGAGACAACCGTCCTAATATTCGTTTTTAAGATTAATATTAAGAGCAAAGTTTTGAGGTTTTCGGATTTTCTTTATATTGACAAAATAGAGCGCCAGACCATTTATTGCGATATATCCTAAATATCGTCTTTTGTAATTAAATCTTCGCATTTAACTTATTTACACAGCCCCGCAAATGGGTTTTACCTAAGTGTAGCATTAAGAGAAATCTCACCCCGGCATTGCAATTTCCGTCTGCTTTATCCATGATCGAAGTGTGACATTAGTCATATAACAGAAGGTATTGCATTTACTATGGAATGGATTGCCGATCCATCAATCTGGGCCGGGCTGGTGACGCTGGTCGTCATCGAATTAGTGCTCGGCATTGATAACCTGGTGTTTATCGCCATCCTTGCCGATAAATTACCCCCTTCACAACGCGACCGCGCCCGCGTGACGGGTCTTCTGCTCGCCATGGTGATGCGTCTGCTGTTACTGGCCTCAATCTCCTGGCTGGTGACGCTGACCAAACCCTTATTCAGCGTGCAGGGTCTGAGCTTTAGCGCCCGAGACCTGATCATGCTTTTCGGCGGATTGTTCCTGCTGTTCAAAGCCACGGTTGAGCTTAATGAGCGGCTGGAAGGAAAAGACAGTGAAAACCCCACCCAGCGGCGCGGCGCTAAATTCTGGCCGGTGGTCGCGCAGATAGTGGTGCTGGATGCCGTCTTTTCTCTCGACTCCGTGATTACTGCCGTCGGGATGGTTGACCATCTGGCGGTGATGATGGCCGCCGTGATCATTGCCATCACCCTGATGGTGCTCGCCAGTAAAGCCCTGACGCGCTTCGTGAACAGTCACCCGACTATCGTCATTCTCTGTCTGAGCTTCCTGCTGATGATTGGCTTTAGCCTGGTGGCGGATGGTTTTGGCTTCCATATCCCGAAAGGATATCTGTACGCAGCCATTGGTTTCTCGGTGCTTATTGAGTTTCTTAACCAGCTGGCCATTTTCAACCGCCGCCGTTTTCTTTCCGCGAACCAGACATTACGACAGCGCACCGCAGATACGGTGATGCGCCTGCTGAGCGGCAAAAAAGAGGATGCCGAGCTGGATGCTGAATCCGCTGCGATGCTAGCCGACCACAGCGACGGGCAGATCTTCAACCCGCAGGAACGCCGGATGATAGAGCGCGTGCTTAACCTCAACCAGCGCTCGGTCAGCAGTATCATGACCTCCCGCCACGACATTGAGCATATTGACCTGACGGCACCGGAAGAGCAGATCCGTGCCCTGCTGGATAAAAACCAGCACACCCGCGTGGTGGTGACCGGCGGAGAAGAGGAAGAAGAGCTGCTGGGCGTGGTACACGTGATTGACCTGCTGCAACAGCAGCTTCACGGTGAGCCGCTCAACCTGCGCGCGCTGGTGCGCCAGCCGCTGGTCTTCCCGGAAGCGCTGCCGCTGCTCTCCGCGCTGGAGCAGTTCCGCAACGCGCGTACTCACTTCGCGTTTGTCGTTGATGAGTTTGGTTCTGTGGAAGGGCTGGTGACGCTCAGCGACGTGATGGAAACCATCGCCGGTAATCTGCCTAATGAGGTGGATGAGATCGATGCACGCCACGATATTCAGAAAAACGCAGACGGCAGCTGGACCGCCAACGGCCATATGCCGCTCGAAGATCTGGTGCAGTTCGTTCCGCTTCCGCTGGACGAGAAGCGCGAATACCACACCATCGCCGGTTTGCTGATGGAATATCTGCAACGTATTCCGCAGCCGGGCGAAGAGGTCCAGGTGGGGAATTACATGATCAAAACCTTGCAGGTAGAGAGCCATCGCGTGCAGAAGGTGCAGCTGATACCGCTGCGCGGTGAGGATGAGATGGATTTTGAGGTGTAAAAAAGCCGGGTGGCGCTTCGCTTACCCGGCCTACGGTGTCTGGCTTTTGTAGGCCGGGTAAGGCGAAGCCGCCACCCGGCACAACAGGCATCAGAGCTTATCGAGCAACTTTTTCACGTCCTTACCAGACTGAGACTCTTTATTGCGGTCCGCCCAGTCATTCAGCCGACGTTTCGCTTCATCCTGAAGGTGCTTACGCAGGATCTGATCGACCTGCAAACTGTAATTGAGTTCCTGCCATTTTCCGTACACGCGCAGCGGTATCGGCGTCTGTTTCAGGAAATCGACAAGCTGGCCTTCCCCTTCCCAGCCGGCCTTCACGCGGACGTTGAAGCGGGTGTCAACCGTCTCTTTCACCAGATCCAGCGCGCCGTTTCCGGTCAGCGCCAGCAGGGACGAGATTCCCTGCATCTCGTCGAGCGAGAGCTGACCGTTGTCGAGGGCAAGCTCGCTGGTAAAGCTGTCGAGACGGGTTGCGCTATCGTAGTTTTCATTCGCCTTCACGCTGCTGCTGCGCTCTACCGCCTGCTGCACCAGTTGCTGGAAGTTCAGCCCTTCCATGCGCGAATCTTTTAGCTCAACGTGCGCCTGCCCCTTCCAGCTACGACGGAAGGCGTCCGCATCAATCTTCGTGCCGGAGAAATCCCCGGCCAGCGACAGCTGCCCCGTGAGGGAAATCGGGTAATTAAAGGCTTTCAGGATGGTGCCAATCTCAACGTTTTCCAGACGCGGCTGGAACGCGGCGCTGGCAACGTCTTTACGTACGTCCAGCGTGCCCGGCAGGGAGAGATTTCCTGCCCCCATTTTTCCGCTGAGCTCAGAGATGACCAGCAGGCCGTTGTGGTTGAACATCTGGCTGTTGACGTCAGTAAAATCAATCCCACGCCAGCGCACGCTGTTCGCTTTAAGCAGAATGTCGGCGGTAAATCCGCGCAGACCATTGTAGTCAGGCAGATCGAGACTGGAGGAGATCACCGGACGCGACTGCGTGACCTGGCTTTGCCCTACCTGCGCGACACCCTCATCGGTCGCATTCACCGTTTGGGCCGCGAGCAGGTTCTCAAGGTTCAGCTTGTCGAATTGCAGATCCAACACCCACTTGGGTTTCTCATCAAGCGTGACGCTCGCCTGCCCCTTCAGGGAACTGTCGTTGGCCTGGAGGTTGAGCGCGTTCAGTTCGAGCTGTTTGCGCTCTTCGTGCCACACCGCCTGCATCGTGCCCTGGCCGGCGATCCCCTTCGCGGGTAAATCCGCGCCGGTCAGCTGCCAGTTGACCTGCTGAACGTCCGCCGTCAGCTGGTGCGGGTAGTCAGAGGCGTTCACGTTCGCATTCATCGACAGGTTGAGATCGCGCTGATTACGGTTGATCCGCCCGGAGAACTCCATGGTCGCGTGATGGTTGGCGTCCTGCTCCATCCTGAGGTTGATATTGCGGACGGTGATCTGTTCGTCATCCTCATGCTGGAAAACCAGCACGCTGTCAGCAACTTTCAGATTACCAATATCGAAAGACCAGCCAGTGTCAGACGGAACGTCAGGCAAAGTATTTTCACGCGGTGCGACCGGAGCATTCGCCTGACGAACGGCTTCGGTTTGTGGCGTAAGCTGAATCACCGCCCCTTTCAGCATCACCTGTTCAACCTGGAGCTGATGGGATAAGAGCGGGATGAGCGCGACATCAAGACGCATGTTATCCGCCGTAACAAGCGGCTGCGCGGCGCCCGGCGCGGTGAGCGACATACGTCCGGAGAGAATGCTGAGCTGCGGCCAGACGTGCCAGCGCAGCGGCCCGTCCAGCTTGAGTTCATACCCGCTGCGCGCTTCAACCTGCCGCACCATATAGGCCCGGAAGTCATTCGGGTTAACCAGCAGCACCAACGCTGAAAGGCCAGCCACCAGCACCACCAGCAAAATCATCAGCGTTGTCAGAACTCTTCTCATGGCTTCCTCAGTGAACTCACAGATCAGTCTTTATCGATACGGCTGGCAACCGCACCCTGCTGGTCGCGATATTTTGCGTCCTGACGGCGGTTATAAGGACGGTCTGCCGGGCCGGTCAGCGGTTCGAAGCTCAACGCACCGATCATCATTCCCGGGCGAAGCGCCAGCGGCAGTTTACCGGCGTTAAAGAACTCCAGCACGATACGGCCAGACCAGCCCGGATCGATACGGTGCGCGGTGACGTGCACCATCAGGCCCAGACGCGCCAGAGAAGAGCGTCCGTCAAGCCAGCCGACCAGATCCGCAGGCAGCGTGACCGATTCAAAGGTCACCGCCAGCGCCAGTTCGCCAGGATGGAGATAAAACGCCTCTCCTTCTTCGATGACGATTTCGTCACTCATGACGCGATCCAGCGCCGCACTGACTTCGTCTTTCGGCCCGCTGAGGTCGATAAACGGTGCCGTGTGGCCGCTGAAGGTGCGGAACTTATTCCCCAGACGTACATCGACGGTCACGCCGTTAATACGCTCAACCGGCGGACGCGGGGTGATAGACAGGCGGCCTTCATCCAGCCAGGCTTCTATATCGCGGTCACAAAGACGCATGGCACTTTCTCCTTTCGTGCATCGCGCCCTGAATCCTTACGGCGTCAGGGCAAAACCAGGTTATCTCTGAACGGTACACAATTCACACGGCTTATTCAAAAAACTGACTGATTTTCGCTTTTAAGATATCAATGGCAATACGGTTTTTACCGCCGCGAGGCACAATAATATCGGCGTATTGTTTAGAAGGCTCAATAAATTGCAGGAACATCGGGCGAACGGTTTTCTGATACTGCGCCATCACGGAGTCCATGGAGCGACCGCGTTCGTTAACGTCGCGTTTAATACGCCGCATCAGGCAGATATCCAGCGGGGTATCGACGAAAATCGAGAAGTTCATTGATTCGCGCAGACGGGCGTCGGTGAGCAGCAAAATCCCTTCAAGGATAATCACCTTCTTGGGCTCAATGCGGATCGTTTCCTGGGTGCGGGTATGTTCCACGTAACTGTAGACGGGCAGCTCAATCGCCTCGCCGCGCTTCAGCGCTTCCAGATGCTGGAACAGCAGACTGTGATCCATCGCACTGGGGTGGTCGTAGTTGGTTTTTACGCGCTCTTCCATCGAAAGATGGGATTGATCTTTGTAATAGCTATCTTCGGGAATAACACCGATATGCTCATCACCCACTTGTTCACGCAGTTCGCGATAAAGCGTACTGGCAATAAGACTTTTACCTGAAGCCGATGCGCCGGCGATGCCTATGATGACGCACTGATGAGACTTATCAGTCATAAATTTAGCGACCTGATTAACCTGGATGTAAGGAAGGACGACGCCGGAGCGTCAAACGCGGCAATTATAGGGATTTCGGGGGCGTGATACCAGTCGAATGCGCAGGTTATGCGAGGCGGGCTGAAAAGCGCCGTTTCACGCCTTTAGCGAAATTTTTACGCACGGATTTTCACCATTTCATCCCCCTTCTTCGCAGAGTAACTATTTTATAAGTCTATGAAGTCAAAATCTGAGCACTCAGCATATGAATTGTAAAATGTTTGTACTAGCATAAACCAAATTAATGATTTCACGCGTCCGGAGCTGGCTCCTGACAACACGGCGTCCCTGGATAGAGCGGTAATGAATAAACAATACCAGCGGGTTTTGGTTACTACCCCACATCCTTTACTGCGGCTTGTCTGTCTGGGTCTGGTCACGTTCATCTTCACCTTATTTTCCCTTGAGCTGACTCGCTTCGGTACGCTGCTGGCGCCATTGTGGTTCCCGACCTCCATTATGATGGTGGCGTTTTACCGCCATGCGGGAAAAATGTGGCCCGGCATCGCCCTCGCCTGCTCCTTTGGCAATATTTTTGCCTCGTGGATGCTCTTTTCATGGGAATCAATCAACTTAACCTACACGGCAATCAATATTATTGAGGCCTGTGTTGGTGCGGTGTTGCTGCGTAAGCTGCTCCCCTGGTATAACCCGCTGCAAAACCTCAACGACTGGATACGCCTTGCCCTCGGCAGCGCCCTGGTGCCGCCGCTGGTGGGCGGCATTCTGGTTCATTTTCTGGTGCCAGGCGCGGAGCCGCTGCGTAATTTTCTGTTTTGGGTACTTTCAGAAGCCATTGGCGCGCTGGCGCTTGTACCGTTAGGTCTGCTGTTTAAACCGCATTACCTGCTGCGCCACCGCAACCCGAGACTGCTGCTGGAAACGCTGGTGACCCTGGTCGTTACGCTGGTTCTTAGCTGGACGGCAATCACCTGGCTGCCGTGGCCGTTCACCTGCATCATCGTTTTGCTGATGTGGAGCGCGGTACGCCTGCCGCGAATGGAAGCATTCCTGATTTTTTTATTCACCATCATGATGGTGTCCTTGATGATGGCGCGAAACCCGCCCTCCATGACACCTTCAAACATGATGGTGACCTTCAACGCGCCATGGCTTCCCTTTCTGATGATGCTGCTCCCCGCCAACATTATGACGATGGTGATGTATGCCTTCCGGGCCGAGCGTAAACATATTACTGAAAGTGAAGAACGTTTTCGTAATGCGATGGAATATTCCGCGATTGGTATGGCGCTGGTGGGCATTGAGGGCCAGTGGCTTCAGGCCAACAAGGCGCTGTGCAATTTCCTCGGTTACAGTCAGTCTGAGCTTCAGTCGCTCACGTTCCAGCAGTTAACCTGGCCGGAAGATTTAAATACCGACCTGGAGCAGTTGCAACAGCTGATTAACGGGGAGATCAACAGCTACAGCCTCGAAAAACGCTACTACACCCGCAGCGGCGAGGTGGTGTGGGCGCTGCTGGCCGTTTCCGTTGTGCGCCATGCCGACGGCACGCCGCTCTACTTTATTGCCCAGATTGAAGACATCAACGACCTGAAACAGACCGAGTGGGTGAATAAGCGTCTGATGGAGCGTATCACCCTCGCGAACGAAGCCGGCGGCATCGGGATCTGGGAGTGGGATCTCGAGCCGGACGTGATCAGCTGGGATAAACGGATGTTTGAGCTGTACGAGATCCCCCCGCACATTAAACCTACCTGGCAGCTCTGGCATGCGGCCATGGTGCCTGAAGATCGTGCGCACGCCGAACAGGTACTGCGTGAGTCACTCCAGGCCAGGGTGCCTTTCAAGCTGGAATTTCGCATTCGCGTCAAGGATGGCATTCGCCACATTCGTTCGCTGGCGAACCGGGTGCTGAACAAACAGGGCGAAGTGGAGCGGCTGTTAGGGATCAATATGGATATGACCGAGGTGAAGCAACTGAACGAGGCGCTGTTCCAGGAAAAAGAGCGCCTGCATATCACCCTCGACTCCATCGGCGAAGCGGTGCTGTGCACCGATATCGACATGAACATCACCTTTATGAACCCGGTCGCCGAGAAGATGAGCGGCTGGTCGCAAAGCGAAGCGCTGGGTCAGCCCGTTCTGAAGGTGCTGCACATTACCTTCGGCGAGAACGGCCCGTTAATGGAAAACATCCACAGCGGCGATATGTCCCGTACCGATATCGAACAGGATGTGGTGCTTAACTGCCGGAATGGAGGCAGTTTCGACATTCATTACAGCATTACCCCGCTCAGCACCCTGGAGGGGCACGCTATCGGCTCGGTGCTGGTGATTCAGGATGTCACCGAGTCGCGCAAAATGCTGCGCCAGCTGAGCTACAGCGCTTCCCATGACGCCCTTACCCACCTGGCGAACCGCGTCAGTTTTGAAAACCATCTTAAGCGCCTGTTGCAGACGGTACAGGAGACCCATCAGCGTCACGCGCTGGTCTTTATCGATCTTGACCGTTTTAAGGCGGTGAACGATACCGCAGGCCACGCGGCGGGCGACGCGCTCCTGCGCGAACTCTCTTCGCTGATGCTGACCATGCTGCGCTCCAGCGACGTGCTGGCGCGTCTGGGCGGCGACGAGTTTGGCCTGCTGCTGCCGGACTGCAACGTCGAAAGCGCACGCTATATTGCGGGCCGGTTGATCGACGCCATCAACAACTATCATTTTTCCTGGGAAGGACGCCTGCACCGCATCGGCGCCAGCGCGGGGATCACATTGATTGACGACGCTAATTATCAGACAGCGGAAGTGATGTCTCAGGCCGATATCGCCTGTTACGCCTCGAAAAACAGCGGGCGCGGTGTGGTCACCGTCTATGAACCCCAGCAAGAGCGGATCCACAGCACGCGCAGCATGATGTCGCTGGATGAGCAGTGGCACATGATCAAAGATAATCATCTGCTGATGATCGCCCGCAGCGTCGCCTCACCGCGCATTCCCGAGAGCAGTAGCTTCTGGCTGATTTCCCTGCGGTTGTGGACCAGCCAGGGGGAAGTGCTGGAAGAGCATGCCTTCCGCGCCGGGCTGGCGGAGCCGGAGCTGCTGCACGCCCTTGACCGACGTATATTCAGCGAATTTTTCCGTACCTATGCCGCACAGGTGGCGGCCAAAGGGATGGGCGTCGCGCTGCCGCTCTCAGAAGCGGGTTTAGCCAGCGTCACGCTGGTGGATGAGCTGCTCGACCTGATCACCAGAGGTCCGCTGCCGGCGCGGCTGCTGCATCTGGCGATCGCCGTTGATGTGCTGAGCAATACGGATGAAAACGTGCAGCAGGGTCTGCAAAAGCTTCGTCAGGCTGGCTGTCGCGTGGTGCTGACCCGGGTTGGACGCGATATGAACGTCTTCAGCCAGCTCAGCGCCAACACCGCTGATTATCTGCTGCTGGATGCAGACGTGGTGACCAACGTCCACGGCAATCTGATGGATGAGATGATGGTGACCATCATTCAGGGCCACGCCCAGCGTCTGGGCATAAAAACCATTGCCGGGCCATGCCATCAGTCGATCATGATGAATACGCTGTCGGGCATCGGCATTGACTTTATTTACGGCGACACCATCGGGGAAGCGCAGCCGCTCGATCTACTGCTGAATACCAGCTATTTCGCCATCAACTGACGGCGACCAGCCGTCGGTGTACCAGATATGTAACAGCGCATACGAGCGCCACGGCTGCCAGCGCTCGGCATAGCGACGGATCTGCGCGGGCGTCATACCGGCAAAGCGCTGTTTAATGAGATAATCATCCGGCAGGAAAACATCCTTCGCCTGCCAGCCGCGCAAGGCCAGATAATTAGCGGTCCAGCGCCCGATGCCGGGGCGCTGCTGTAGCGCCTTCATCCCGGCCTCGACGTTCGCAGGCGGGAACAGCGGGAATTCACCCTCCACCACCGACTGCGCCAGATGAATCAACGACTCCGCACGCTTGAGCGGCATCCCAAGGGCTTTCAACGCCAGCGGATCCACCGCGGCCAGTACCTCTGGCGGAGGAAAACAGAGGTAGCCCGGCGCGTCCTGGATGGGTTCACCGCACAGCGCCACCACTCTTGACGCCAGTTTTGCCGCCATCGCCACGCTCACCAGTTGCCCGAGAATGGCGCGCACGCCCTGCTCGTAGGCATCCATCGCGCCCGGCAAACGTAACCCCGGCCGCGCCGCGCCGAGGTCGCCCAGGGTCTGCGCAATTCTTAGCGGGTCGCAATCAAGATCGAACAGGCGGGCAATGCGATCCAGGCAAATATCCGCCACCGGGATCAGGCCAGGGCTGAGCGACACCGCCAGCGTATGGGTTGCGCTGTCTGGCGTAACCCGTAAAACGCCCTGGTGCCCCGCATAGCCAAAACTGCGTTCGTAGTAATCCTCCGTAACGGTCTCAACCCCTGTGACCGCACGCGCGGCAAGAAAGCCAAACATCCACTGCCAGTCGTAGGGCGGTTGCCAGTTCAGGGTGTACATCGTCTCTCCTTTTGTATTTACCTCAGCATAAACCGAAAGATCGCGTTGCGCCTTGCTTTCATATTCCTGTTGTCGCCTGGCAGACATTTCGCTAAAGTCTCGCCCCTTCTCACCGGCATGGGGATTTATTGTGTTTATTGGATTCGACTACGGCACCGCAAACTGCTCGGTTGCGATAATGCAAAACGGACAACCACAGCTCCTGAAAATGGAAAACGGCAGTACGCTGTTGCCGTCAATGCTCTGTGCGCCCACGCGTGAAGCGGTGAGCGAGTGGCTGTTCCGCCATCATCAGGTTCCGGCCACGGCGGCGGAAACCCAGGCGCTGCTGCGCCGTGCGGTCAGCTTTAACCGCGAGGAAGATATCGACGTTACCCCTTCCAGCGTGCAGTTCGGTCTCTCTTCCCTCGGGCAGTACATTGAAGACCCGGAAGAGGTCTACTTCGTTAAATCGCCGAAATCCTTCCTCGGCGCCAGCGGCCTGAAGCCACAGCAGGTGGCGATGTTTGAAGATCTGGTCTGCGCGATGATGCTGCACATCCGTAATCAGGCGCAATCCCAGGTGCCGGATGCCATCACCCAGGCGGTGATTGGCCGTCCGATCAACTTCCAGGGGCTGGGCGGCGACGAAGCCAACCAGCAGGCGCAGGGGATCCTTGAGCGTGCAGCGCACCGGGCTGGTTTCCGTGACGTGGTGTTCCAGTATGAGCCGGTTGCGGCGGGACTAGATTTTGAAGCCACGCTGACGGAAGAGAAACGGGTGCTGGTGGTGGACATCGGCGGTGGTACGACGGACTGTTCATTACTGCTGATGGGTCCGCAGTGGCATCATCGTCGCGATCGTGAAAACAGCCTGCTGGGGCACAGCGGCTGCCGCGTGGGCGGTAACGATCTGGATATCGCCCTGGCATTCAAGAGCCTGATGCCGCTGCTCGGCATGGGCGGTCAAACCGAGAAAGGCATCGCCCTGCCGATCCTGCCATGGTGGAATGCGATTGCCATCAACGACGTCCCTGCCCAGAGTGATTTTTACAGCACCGCGAATGGGCGTTTCCTTAACGATCTGGTGCGTGATGCGCAGGATGCAGAGAAGGTCGCGCTGCTGTATAAGGTGTGGCGTCAGCGCCTGAGCTACCGCGTGGTGCGCACCGCCGAAGAGAGCAAAATTGCCCTATCCGATCGTCCAGAGCATGCGGTTTCGCTGCCGTTTATCAGTGACGATCTGGCTACGGCTATCACTCAGGAAGGGCTGGAAATGGCGCTGACTCAGCCGCTTCAGCGTATTCTGGAGCAGGTGCAACTGGCGCTTGAGAACGGCAACGTGAAGCCGGACGTAATTTACCTGACTGGCGGTAGCGCCCGTTCGCCGCTGATCAAGAAAGCGCTGGCGGAACAGCTGCCGGGGATCCCGATTGCCGGCGGCGATGACTTTGGCTCCGTTACGGCAGGGCTGGCGCGCTGGGCGCAGGTGGTGTTTAGCTAATGGGGTTGTGCCGGGTGGCGCTGCGCTTACCCGGCCTACGGTTCGAGGATCTTGTAGGCCGGGTAAGGCGAAGCCGCCACCCGGCGAAACAACGCACCACACTCAGACCATTCCTGACAGTCTTCCATATTTCCTCCATTTTTCCGCTGTGTTACCTGACTAAACTAGTATCATTCCCCGAAAGTGTTTCAGGACGAGAACGTATAACGATGAAAGGCAGTAACAAATCCCGCTGGGCAATCGCCGTTGGTCTGATTGTGGTGGTCCTGGCCGCCGCCTGGTACTGGCACAGCCAGTCCGCGAACTCCACGGCACCTGCTGGCGCCAATAGCCCCTCACAACGTCCAACGGGCGGCGGGCGCCACGGTATGCGCGGCGCGGCGCTGGCACCGGTGCAGGCGGCAACGGCGGTGAATAAAGCGGTGCCTCGTTATCTCTCCGGGCTGGGAACCATTACCGCCGCCAACACCGTGACGGTACGTAGCCGCGTGGACGGTCAGCTGATGGCCATCCACTTCCAGGAAGGCCAGCAGGTGAAAGCCGGCGATCTGCTGGCGGAAATCGACCCAAGCCAGTTTAAGGTGGCCCTGGCGCAGGCGCAGGGGCAGCTCGCGAAAGACAAGGCCACCCTCGCCAATGCCCGCCGCGATTTAGCCCGCTATCAGCAGCTGGTAAAAACCAACCTCGTGTCGCGCCAGGAGCTGGATACCCAGCAGTCTCTGGTCAGTGAATCTCAGGGCACCATCAAGGCCGACGAAGCCGCGGTCGCCAGCGCCCAGCTCCAGCTCGACTGGAGCCGGATCACCGCGCCGATTGACGGCCGCGTGGGCCTGAAACAGGTTGATATCGGCAACCAAATCTCCAGCGGCGACACCACGGGCATCGTGGTGATCACCCAGACGCACCCTATCGATCTCGTCTTTACCCTGCCGGAAAGCGACATTGCGACGGTGATACAGGCGCAGAAGGCCGGAAAAGCGCTGGTGGTTGAAGCCTGGGATCGCACCAACAAGCAGAAGCTGAGCGAAGGTTCGCTGTTGAGCCTGGATAACCAGATCGATACCACCACCGGCACCATCAAGCTTAAAGCACGCTTCAACAATCAGGACGATGCCCTGTTCCCGAATCAGTTCGTCAATGCGCGAATGCTGGTCGCGACAGAAGAAAACGCCGTGGTGATCCCGACGGCGGCCCTGCAAATGGGCAGTGAAGGCAACTTTGTCTGGGTGCTGAACAGCGAAAACAAGGTCAGCAAACACCTGGTGAAAACCGGGATCCAGGACAGTCAGACGGTGGTGATCAGCGCCGGGCTGTCCGCTGGCGACCGCGTCGTAACCGACGGTATTGACCGGCTGACCGAAGGGGCGCAGGTCGAGGTGGTGGAAGCGCAGAATACAGGAGCAAAAGCCTGATGCAGGTGATGCCGCCGAGCTCTACAGGTGGGCCATCACGCCTGTTTATCTTACGTCCGGTTGCGACGACCCTGTTGATGGTGGCGATCCTGCTGGCCGGGATCATTGGCTACCGTTTTCTGCCCGTGTCGGCGCTGCCGGAAGTGGACTACCCGACCATTCAGGTTGTCACCCTCTATCCGGGCGCCAGTCCGGATGTGGTGACGTCCGCCATCACCGCCCCGCTGGAGCGCCAGTTCGGCCAGATGTCTGGCCTGAAGCAGATGTCCTCCCAGAGCTCAGGCGGCGCCTCGGTCGTCACGCTTCAGTTCCAGCTCACGCTGTCGCTGGACGTCGCCGAGCAGGAGGTGCAGGCCGCGATTAACGCCGCCACTAACCTGCTGCCGTCTGACCTGCCGAATCCACCGGTTTACAGCAAGGTCAACCCGGCAGACCCGCCGATCATGACCCTTGCCGTCACCTCCTCCGCCATGCCGATGACGCAGGTGGAAGACATGGTCGAAACCCGCGTGGCGCAAAAGATTTCGCAGGTGACCGGCGTCGGGCTGGTGACGCTGGCGGGCGGTCAACGCCCCGCTGTGCGCGTTAAGCTCAATGCTCAGGCTATTGCCGCGCTGGGGTTAACCAGCGAAACCATTCGCACCGCCATCAGCAGCGCCAACGTTAACTCAGCGAAGGGCTCGCTGGACGGCCCAACCCGTGCGGTCACGCTCTCTGCCAACGACCAGATGCAGTCCGCCGATGAATACCGCCAGCTGATTGTGGCCTATCAAAACGGCGCGCCGATCCGCCTCGGCGACGTGGCAACCGTCGAACAAGGCGCGGAAAACAGCTGGCTCGGGGCGTGGGCTAATAAGCAGCAGGCGATTGTCATGAACGTTCAGCGCCAGCCGGGCGCGAACATTATTGATACCGCCGACAGCATTCGCACCATGCTGCCGCAGCTGGTGGAAAGCCTGCCAAAATCGGTGAGCGTGAAAGTGCTTTCTGACCGCACCACGAATATTCGCGCCTCGGTGTCAGACACCCAGTTCGAGCTGATGCTGGCGATTGCGCTGGTGGTGATGATCATCTACCTGTTCCTGCGCAACGTTCCGGCAACCATCATTCCCGCCGTCGCCGTGCCGCTCTCGCTGGTCGGGACGTTTGCGGTGATGGTGTTCCTCGACTTTTCGATTAATAACCTGACGCTGATGGCGCTCACCATCGCCACCGGGTTCGTGGTGGACGATGCCATCGTGGTCATCGAGAACATCTCGCGCTATATCGAAAAAGGTGAAAAGCCCTTAGCCGCCGCGCTGAAGGGCGCAGGAGAAATTGGCTTTACCATCATCTCGCTCACCTTCTCGCTGATTGCGGTGCTGATCCCGCTGCTGTTTATGGGCGATATCGTCGGGCGGCTGTTCCGCGAGTTTGCCGTGACGCTGGCGGTCGCCATTCTGATCTCTGCCGTGGTGTCGCTGACGCTGACGCCGATGATGTGCGCCCGCATGCTGAGCCACGAATCTTTGCGCAAGCAAAACCGCTTCTCGCGCGCCTCCGAGCGGATGTTCGAGCGCATTATCGCCGCCTACGGCCGCGTGCTGGCGAAAGTCCTGAATCATCCCTGGGCGACGCTCGGCGTGGCGCTCGGCACCCTGGCGCTCAGCGTGATGCTGTGGATTTTCATTCCGAAAGGCTTCTTCCCGATTCAGGACAACGGCATTATTCAGGGCACGCTTCAGGCGCCGCAGACGGTCTCCTTCGCCAACATGGCGCAGCGCCAGCAGCAGGTGTCTGAGATCATCATGAAAGATCCGGCGGTGGAAAGCCTGACTGCCTACGTGGGCGTGGACGGCACCAACCCGTCGCTCAACAGCGCGCGCCTGCAAATTAACCTTAAACCGCTCGATGACCGCGACGATCGCGTCAACGCGGTAATTGAGCGACTGCAAAGCGCGGTGGCGCGCGTGCCGGGCATTGAGCTGTATCTGCAACCGATCCAGGATTTAACCATTGATACGCAGGTGAGCCGCACGCAGTACCAGTTTACGCTCCAGGCCACCTCGCTTGATGCACTCAGCACCTGGGTGCCGCAGCTGGTGGATAAGCTGAAAGCACTGCCGCAGGTTTCTGACGTCAGCAGCGACTGGCAGGATAAAGGGCTGGCGGCGTACGTGAACGTCAACCGCGACACCGCCAGCCGTCTGGGCATTACCATGTCCGACGTGGATAACGCCCTGTATAACGCCTTTGGTCAGCGACTGATCTCCACCATTTACACCCAGGCCAACCAGTATCGCGTGGTGCTGGAACATAACACCGAGAACACGCCCGGGCTTGCCGCGCTGGACTCGATACGCCTGACCAGCAAAGACGGCGGGATTGTGCCGCTCAGCGCCATTGCCAGCGTGGAAGAGCGCCACACCCCGCTGTCGATTAACCATCTCGATCAGTTCCCGTCCACCACCATTTCGTTCAACGTGCCGGATGGGTATTCGCTGGGCGAAGCGGTGGAGGCCATTCTGGGCGCGGAGAAAGAACTCAGCTTCCCGTCCGATATTCAGACCCAGTTTCAGGGCAGTACGCTGGCGTTCCAGGCCGCGCTGGGCAGCACCGTCTGGCTGATTGTCGCGGCGGTGGTGGCGATGTATATCGTGCTTGGCGTGCTGTATGAGAGTTTCATCCACCCGATCACCATCCTCTCCACCCTGCCGACGGCGGGCGTGGGGGCGCTGCTGGCGCTGATGCTGGCGGGGAGCGAACTGGACGTGATTGCGATCATCGGCATCATCCTGCTTATCGGCATCGTGAAGAAAAACGCCATCATGATGATCGACTTTGCGCTGGCCGCCGAGCGCGAGCAGGGTATGGCGCCGCGCGAGGCCATTTACCAGGCCTGTCTGCTGCGTTTTCGCCCGATCCTGATGACCACCCTCGCCGCCCTGTTGGGCGCCCTGCCGCTGATGCTAAGCACCGGCGTGGGGGCCGAACTGCGCCGTCCGCTGGGCATCGGCATGGTCGGCGGTCTGCTCGTGAGCCAGGTGCTGACGCTGTTTACCACGCCGGTTATCTACCTGCTGTTTGACCGTCTGGCCCTGTGGACGAAAAGCCGCTTCCCGAAACGTGAAGAGGAGGCGTAAGTGAAGTTTTTCGCCCTCTTCATTTACCGTCCGGTGGCGACGATTTTACTCTCCGTCGCTATCACCCTGTGCGGCGTGCTCGGCTTCCGGCTGCTGCCGGTGGCCCCGCTACCGCAGGTCGATTTCCCGGTGATCATGGTCAGCGCCTCGCTGCCGGGCGCATCGCCGGAAACCATGGCCTCATCGGTGGCGACGCCGCTTGAGCGATCGCTTGGGCGAATTGCCGGGGTTAACGAGATGACCTCCAGCAGTTCGCTGGGCAGCACGCGCATCATTCTGGAATTTAACTTCGACCGGGATATCAACGGTGCGGCGCGCGACGTGCAGGCCGCGATTAACGCCGCCCAAAGCCTGCTGCCGAGCGGCATGCCGAGCCGTCCAACCTACCGCAAGGCCAACCCGTCCGATGCGCCGATCATGATCCTGACGCTTACGTCAGAGACCTACTCCCAGGGCGAGCTGTACGATTTTGCCTCCACCCAGCTGGCGCAAACCATCGCCCAGATTGACGGCGTGGGTGACGTGGATGTCGGCGGCAGCTCCTTGCCCGCCGTGCGCGTGGGGCTGAATCCGCAGGCGCTGTTTAATCAGGGCGTGTCGCTGGACGACGTGCGTTCCGCCATCAGCAACGCCAACGTGCGTAAGCCGCAGGGTGCGATTGAGGACAGCAGCCACCGCTGGCAGATCCAGACCAACGACGAGCTGAAAACCGCCGCCGAGTATCAGCCGTTGATTATTCACTACAACAACGGCGCGGCGGTGCGCCTGAGCGACGTCGCCAGCGTCACCGATTCGGTGCAGGACGTGCGTAACGCCGGGATGACCAATGCCAAACCGGCGATTTTGCTGATGATCCGCAAGCTGCCGGAAGCCAACATCATTCAGACGGTGAACAGCATCCGCGCGCGGCTGCCGGAGCTTCAGGAAACCATTCCGGCGGCCATCGATCTCCAGATTGCGCAGGACCGCTCCCCCACCATCCGCGCCTCGCTTGAAGAGGTAGAGCAAACGCTGATCATCTCCGTCGCGCTGGTAATTCTGGTGGTGTTCCTGTTCCTGCGCTCGGGGCGCGCCACGCTGATCCCGGCGGTGGCGGTCCCGGTATCGCTGATAGGCACCTTTGCCGCCATGTACCTGTGCGGGTTTAGCCTTAACAACCTGTCGCTGATGGCGCTGACGATTGCCACCGGGTTTGTGGTGGATGATGCCATCGTGGTGCTGGAGAATATCTCGCGTCATCTGGAAGCGGGCATGAAGCCGCTCCAGGCGGCGCTTCAGGGGACGCGCGAAGTGGGCTTCACGGTCCTGTCCATGAGCCTGTCGCTGGTGGCGGTGTTCCTGCCGCTGCTGCTGATGGGCGGCCTGCCGGGGCGACTGCTGCGCGAATTTGCCGTCACGCTCTCCGTCGCCATTGGTATCTCACTGGTGATTTCGCTGACGCTAACGCCGATGATGTGCGGCTGGATGCTAAAGCGCAGCCAACCGCACTCACAGCCACGCCGGAAAGGCTTTGGCCGCGTCCTGATGGCGATGCAGTCCGGCTACGGCAAATCGCTGAAATGGGTGCTGAACCACACGCGTATTGTCGGGCTGGTGCTTATCGCCACCATCGGGCTCAACGTCTGGATGTATATCACCATCCCGAAAACCTTCTTCCCGGAGCAGGATACCGGCGTGCTGATGGGCGGTATTCAGGCAGACCAGAGCATTTCGTTCCAGGCGATGCGCGGCAAGCTTCAGGACTTTATGAAAATCATCCGGGAAGATCCGGCCGTAGACAACGTTACCGGCTTTACCGGCGGCTCGCGCGTTAACAGCGGGATGATGTTTATTACCCTTAAGCCGCGCGATGAACGTCACGAAACGGCGCAGCAGATCATTGACCGCTTGCGGGTGAAGCTCGCCAAAGAGCCGGGGGCGAACCTGTTTTTGATGGCCGTTCAGGATATCCGCGTCGGCGGACGACAGGCTAACGCCAGCTATCAGTACACCCTGCTCTCGGATGACTTAGCCGCCCTGCGCGAGTGGGAGCCGAAGATCCGTAAAGCGCTGGCCGCGCTACCGCAGCTGGCGGACGTGAACTCCGACAGCCAGAACAACGGCGCGGAGATGGCGCTCACCTACGATCGTGAAACTATGGCCCGCCTGGGCATTAACGTGGAGGCGGCCAACAGCCTGCTTAACAACGCCTTCGGGCAGCGTGAAGTCTCCACCATCTATCAGCCGATGAACCAGTACAAGGTGGTGATGGAAGTCGATCCGCGCTACACCCAGGACATCAGCGCGCTGGACAAGATGTTTGTGATCAATGATGACGGCAAGGCGATCCCGCTGTCGTACTTCGCCAGCTGGCAGCCGTCGAACGCGCCGCTGTCGGTGAACCACCAGGGGCTTTCCGCCGCCTCGACCGTCTCGTTTAACCTGCCAACCGGCTCGTCGCTGTCTGAGGCCAGTGACGCCATCAACCGCGCCATGACCCAGCTTGGGGTGCCCTCCTCCGTGCGCGGCAGCTTTGCCGGTACGGCGCAGGTGTTCCAGGACACCATGAACTCGCAGGTCATTTTGATCCTGGCGGCCATTGCCACGGTGTACATCGTGCTGGGCGTGCTGTACGAAAGCTACGTGCATCCGTTGACCATTCTCTCCACGCTTCCCTCTGCGGGCGTGGGGGCGCTGCTGGCGCTGGAGCTGTTCGGTGCTCCATTCAGCCTCATCGCGCTCATTGGGATCATGCTATTAATAGGTATTGTGAAGAAAAACGCGATAATGATGGTCGACTTTGCCCTGGACGCCCAGCGCAACGGCAACCTGACGCCGGACGAGGCGATATTCCAGGCCTGTCTGCTGCGTTTTCGCCCGATCATGATGACTACGCTGGCCGCGCTGTTCGGCGCACTGCCGCTGGTCATATCCGGCGGTGACGGCTCTGAACTGCGCCAGCCGTTGGGGATCACGATCGTTGGCGGCCTGGTGATGAGCCAGCTGCTGACGCTCTACACCACGCCGGTAGTCTATCTGTTCTTTGACCGCCTGCGGCTGCGTTTTTCGCGAAAAAAGAGAACCACGGTGACCGAGTAAATGACCGACCTACCCAGTAACGTTCGCTGGCAATTGTGGATCGTCGCGTTCGGCTTCTTTATGCAGTCGCTGGACACGACCATCGTGAACACAGCCCTCCCCTCAATGGCGAAAAGCCTGGGGGAGAGCCCGCTGCACATGCATATGGTGATTGTCGCCTACGTGCTGACGGTCGCCGTGATGCTGCCCGCCAGCGGCTGGCTGGCGGATAAAGTGGGCGTACGGAACATCTTCTTCACCGCCATTGTGCTGTTTACCACCGGGTCGCTGTTTTGCGCCCAGGCCAATACCCTCGACCAGCTGGTGATGGCGCGCGTGCTACAGGGCGTCGGCGGTGCGATGATGGTGCCCGTCGGGCGGTTAACGGTGATGAAAATTGTTCCGCGCGCGCAGTATATGGCGGCGATGACCTTCGTCACCCTGCCCGGTCAGGTCGGCCCGCTGCTGGGCCCGGCGCTGGGCGGTATTCTGGTGGAGTATGCCTCCTGGCACTGGATCTTCCTGATCAACCTGCCGGTCGGTATTATCGGCGCGATTGCCACCCTGACGCTGATGCCGAACTATAAAATGCAGACCCGGCGCTTTGATTTCTTTGGCTTCATCCTGCTGGCAGCTGGCATGGCGACGCTCACCCTGGCGCTCGACGGGCAAAAAGGGCTGGGGATCTCCTCCCTGTCGCTCGCCCTGCTGGTAGCGCTGGGTGTCACCGCCATTCTCTGGTATCTGTGGCATGCCAGAGGCAACGCTAACGCGCTGTTTAGCCTGAACCTGTTCAAGAATCCCACCTACCGTCTTGGTCTGTTCGGCAGCTTTGCCGGACGCATCGGCAGCGGCATGTTGCCGTTTATGACGCCGGTATTTTTACAGATTGGGATGGGCTTCTCGCCGTTCCATGCCGGGCTGATGATGATCCCGATGGTGCTCGGCAGCATGGGGATGAAGCGTATTGTGGTGCAGGTGGTAAACCGCTTTGGCTATCGCCGGGTGCTGGTGGCCGCCACGCTCGGGCTGGCGCTGGTTAGTCTGCTGTTTATGACCGTGGCGCTGCTGGGCTGGTACTACATCCTGCCGCTGGTGCTGTTCTGCCAGGGGATCATCAACTCCATGCGCTTCTCGTCGATGAACACCCTGACGCTGAAAGATCTGCCGGACGAACTGGCGAGCAGTGGTAACAGCCTGCTGTCGATGATCATGCAGCTCTCTATGAGCGTGGGGGTCACGGTCGCCGGATTGCTGCTCGGCATGTACGGTCAGCACCATCTCAGCGCCGACACCCCCGTCGCGCATCAGGTCTTTTTATACACTTACCTCAGCATGGCGGTAATTATCGCCCTGCCCGCTTTTATCTTTGCCAGAGTACCGAATGACACGACCAAAAACGTTGTGATCCGACGCGGCAAAAGGAGTGCACCATGAAATTCTGGCGTCCGGGGATCACCGGTAAGCTTTTTGTGGCGATTTTCGCTACCTGTATCGTCCTGCTGATTACCATGCACTGGGCGGTGCGGGTCAGCTTTGAGCGCGGCTTTATTGACTACATTAAGCACGGTAACGAACAGCGCTTACAGGGCTTAAGCGACGCGCTGGGGGAACAGTATAGCCTGCACGGTAACTGGCGTTTTCTGCGCAATAACGATCGTTTTATATTTCAAATTCTGCGCTCGCTGGAGCACGATAATGACGACGACCGTCCGGGGCCGGGCATGCCGCCGCACGGCTGGCGCACTCAGTTCTGGGTGATTGATCAGGAGATGCGCGTGCTCGTTGGCCCACGCTCGCCGGTACCGCCGGACGGTACAAAGCGCGCCATCACCTCGAACGGCGCCACGGTGGGCTGGGTTATTGCCTCGCCGGTCGAGCGGCTGACGCGCAACACCGACATCAACTTTGACCGCCAGCAGCGCCAGACCAGTTGGCTGATTGTCGCGCTTTCTACCCTGCTTGCGGCGCTCGCCACCTTCCCGCTGGCGCGCGGCCTGCTGGCGCCGGTTAAACGCCTGGTGGAAGGCACGCATAAGCTGGCGGCGGGTGATTTCTCGACCCGCGTGGACACCCGCAGTCAGGATGAACTGGGCAAGCTGGCGCAGGACTTCAACCAGCTCGCCAGCACGCTGGAGAAAAACCAGCAGATGCGCCGCGACTTTATGGCCGACATTTCGCACGAGCTGCGCACCCCACTGGCGGTGCTGCGCGGTGAGCTGGAGGCGATTCAGGACGGCTTGCGGCAGTTCACCCCCGAATCCGTGGCCTCGCTACAGGCGGAAGTCGGCACGCTGACCAAGCTGGTGGACGATCTGCATCAGCTTTCCATGTCCGATGAAGGCGCCCTGGCCTACCAGAAAGCCCCAATCGACGTGATCAATATCCTTGAAGTCGTGACCGGCGCGTTCCGCGAACGCTTCGCCAGCCGTGACCTGAAAATCAACCTCTCGCTGCCTGACAGCGCGGTGGTATTCGGTGACAGAGATCGCCTGATGCAGCTGTTCAATAATCTGCTGGAGAACAGCCTCCGCTACACCGACGGCGGCGGCGGGTTGCATATCTCCGGCAAGCAGGAAAACGGGCGCTTTGCCCTGACCTTTGCGGACTCCGCCCCTGGCGTGAAGGATGCGCAGCTGGAAAAACTGTTCGAGCGCTTCTATCGCACCGAAGGTTCGCGTAACCGCGCCAGCGGGGGCTCCGGCCTTGGGCTGGCGATTTGCGTAAACATTGTGGAGGCGCATGGTGGCACCATCCGCGCCGCCCATTCGCCTTTTGGCGGGGTTAGCATTACAGTAGAGTTACCTCTGGAACGGGATTTATCGAGGGAAGCATGACCGAGTTACCGATTGACGACAACACACCGCGTATTTTGATCGTGGAAGACGAGCCTAAACTTGGGCAACTGCTGATCGACTATTTGCGCGCTGCGAGCTATGCGCCAACGCTTATCAGCCACGGCGACCAGGTGCTGCCCTACGTGCGCCAGACGCCGCCGGATCTGATCCTGCTGGATCTGATGCTGCCGGGTACTGACGGCCTGACCCTGTGCCGGGAAATTCGTCGTTTCTCCGATGTGCCCATCGTGATGGTGACGGCCAAAATCGAAGAGATCGACCGTCTGCTGGGGCTCGAAATCGGCGCCGACGATTACATCTGCAAGCCTTACAGCCCGCGGGAGGTGGTCGCTCGCGTGAAAACCATCCTCCGCCGCTGCAAGCCGCAGCGTGAATTGCAGGTGCTGGATGCACAAAGCCCGCTGATCGTCGACGAAAGCCGCTTCCAGGCGAGCTGGCGCAGCAAACTATTGGATCTCACCCCAGCGGAGTTCCGCCTGCTGAAAACCCTCTCCCACGAGCCGGGCAAAGTGTTTTCCCGCGAGCAGCTGCTCAACCATCTGTATGACGATTACCGCGTGGTGACCGACCGCACCATCGACAGCCACATCAAAAACCTGCGCCGTAAGCTGGAGGCGCTGGACGCCGACCAGTCGTTTATTCGCGCGGTGTACGGCGTGGGGTATCGCTGGGAAGCGGATGCGTGCAGGATTGCCTGACAACATTCTCCCCTCACCCTGCCCTCTCCCCAGGGGGGAGAGGGTTAGGGTGAGGGGTCCGGGCTTTACCTCCCCGCCCCGCAGCGCTACAATGCCCGCCCTTAAAGTGGGGGATCTCCCCTTACCGCTGCACCTGGTGCACGCGGATCTGACCTGTCATCAGAACGAGAACAAACATGTTTAAACCGGAACTCCTTTCCCCGGCGGGAACGCTGCAAAATATGCGTTACGCTTTCGCCTATGGTGCCGACGCCGTCTACGCGGGCCAGCCGCGCTATTCGCTGCGCGTGCGTAACAACGAATTCAACCACGAGAATCTTCAGCTCGGCATCAATGAAGCGCATGCCCTGGGCAAAAAATTCTACGTGGTGGTGAACATCGCGCCGCACAACGCCAAGCTGAAAACGTTCATTCGTGACCTGAAGCCGGTCGTGGAGATGGGGCCGGACGCGCTGATCATGTCGGACCCGGGTTTAATCATGCTGGTTCGGGAGAACTTCCCTGATATGGACATTCACCTCTCGGTGCAGGCTAACGCCGTCAACTGGGCAACGGTGAAATTCTGGAAGCAGATGGGGCTGACCCGCGTCATTCTGTCCCGCGAGCTGTCTCTCGAAGAGATCGAAGAGATCCGCACCCAGGTGCCGGATATGGAGATCGAAATCTTCGTTCACGGCGCGCTGTGCATGGCCTACTCCGGCCGCTGCCTGCTCTCTGGCTATATCAACAAGCGTGACCCGAACCAGGGCACCTGCACCAACGCCTGCCGCTGGGAATATAACGTTCAGGAAGGCAAAGAGGATGACATCGGCAATATCGTGCACAAACACGAGCCGATCCCGGTCACCAACGTTGAGCCAACGCTGGGCATCGGCGCGCCTACCGACAGCGTGTTTATGATCGAAGAAGCCAAACGTCCGGGTGAATACATGACCGCCTTTGAAGACGAGCACGGCACCTACATCATGAACTCGAAAGATCTGCGCGCCATCGCACACGTCGAGCGTTTAACCCAGATGGGCGTACACTCCCTGAAAATCGAAGGCCGCACCAAGTCCTACTACTACTGCGCTCGTACCGCGCAGGTGTATCGCAAAGCCATCGACGATGCCGCCGCCGGTAAACCGTTCGACACCAGCCTGCTGGAAACGCTGGAAGGTCTGGCGCATCGCGGCTATACCGAAGGTTTCCTGCGTCGACATACCCACGACGACTACCAGAACTACGAGCATGGCTATTCGATTTCCGAACGCCAGCAGTTTGTAGGCGACTTCACCGGCGAGCGTAAAGGCCCGCTGGCCGCCGTCGCCGTAAAAAACAAATTCACTAAAGGCGACAGCCTGGAGCTGATGACACCGCAGGGCAACATGAACTTCCGCCTGGAGCATCTGGAAAACAAAAAAGGTGAGGCGATTGAGGTCGCACCTGGCGATGGCCATGTGGTCTGGCTGCCGGTTCCTGAAGAAGTAGAGCTGGAGTTTGCGCTGCTGATGCGCAATTTTGAAGGTGAAAATACCCGAAATCCGCACGGCAAATAGTCAATCAACGGGATTTTTTCACGCTGGGATAATTCTTAGAATCGGATCACATACCGCTTCGTTCAATACGGGTATTATCCCCCCGCTGAAAAACATAACCCATAAATGCTAGCTGTACCAGGAACCACCTCCTTAGCCTGCGTAATCTCCCTTACGCGGGCTTATTTTTTTGTTAACTCCTGAAATTTTTCCCCCTGATAAATATGGCGTTGCATTGACCCGGGAAAGGTTTGTGTCAGCATTAGGCGTATCATCTAAGCAAGTCGAACGAACAAAGGATCCTAATCACATTTTTAATGGATTTGAGAGGGATGAACACTATTCGGAACATTCCTAATTTTAAGTGTTAACAGGACCTTTACTCTTGATTTATTAACAATCAACGTTTCACACGGACGGAGAGATGAAGTGACATTCACAGGACAACTTTCAAAGGATCTTCCAGATTACGAACTCGCACGCAGTCTTGGTCTTGCCTCTGGCGGCGATATAAATTTCACAGCACTTGCAGGTCAACTGGACTGCAGCAGAAATTTTAGCCAGGCCGGGATTATCTACTCAGACGGTACACGTCAGTGGCTAGTACGGCCATCAAGAAGGATTGCGACACCAAACGAAAGCTCGGTTAGTCATGTAGTCATAACCAAAGTAAATGCCTCACAAGTTAACCCCGTTCACGCAACAACGGCTACGATTCAGTCCCCTTCCCTGGCGACTGAAATTGGTTCAACGGCAATTTCCTGCGGAGCCGCAATTCTTACTGTTGTACTTGCGGCAGGGGCCGGTATGGCTATACCTCTCACTGCAGGGTCTTCCGGTGCTATAGCCGCTGTGATTTTAGCCGGTGGTGTAGCAACTGGAATTCAATGTGCAAATGGGCTTGGCCGACTATCGTTGATTGCTATGAATCACGATGACTACGTTGCGTGGATGGACTCCCAGGAGTGGTATACAGCAACCAACACAGCCCTGGATGCGATTTCTCTTGCCGGGGCTGCTGCGGGTTTAAAAAGCGCTGCATTAACATATCGCCTTCTTAACCGTTCATCGTCTGAGAGTTTGCTCTCCTTATTACAAAAAATGAGCCGGGCCGACCGTACGCGATTAACAGAGGAGATTATTCGTATCCGCAATCCCGGCATCTCGAATTCAGGTGTAAAAGCAGCAATGAAGGCAGGCGTGTATCCCAAACGTTATCCGTCAGAAGCGTTGCAGTTGCTCTTACAGCGTGAGTTGCTGAATACCATTTCAAATTCTTCTGCCTTCGTTGGAAGTGCCATCTCAGGAAATATCAGAAATCCACAGAATGTTGCACAAACGGGTAAATACATTTTTGGTTTAATTCAGTCTTTTTCATTTACAGGAAGTTATTGACCCGTCCATGATGAAATACATTAAAGATAGCCTTGCATTAAGTGCTTTGGTTAAAAGTAAAATGGCGACCGATGATCCCAACCAGCTTGAAACATTAAAAGAACAGTTAAAAGATCGGTTCGGCGTTCCTGTGGGCGTCCATATGACAGGAATTCCTTTGGCAGTGAGCACGTTACTGGCTATTTTTTGCTACGCCATGCTGCAAGTATCCCTCTGGTTGTTGCTGTTTCGCTGGCTCGGCTTACCCGAATTTAAGGTTATGATGGGAGTATTCATTGCAGCGATTGTGTATTGTCTGGTAGTGATGAGCACGATGTTTCTGACTACACGAGGTTCTTTACCTGGATATAAACTGCATATTTTCGTCATTACGCTGACAGGCATAATGAGCATCATTTATTTCATCTGGACGGGGATTTCGCTTTTATTCGGCCCTGTTGAGAACTACACACCGCAAATAACCTCTTTGCTGGGGCTGGGATGTTTCTTTCTGAACATTATGTGGATGAATTCATCGATTTTTTACCGCTCCATTGCGCTAACGCTACATAATCGGGTCTGGCGTAAGCAGCTCAAAATCGAGGCAAGGCCAATGTCACACCTCAAACGTTGACCACAATAGTCAATTGAGCGGCAGTAGTATGCATTGTAAGCGCTACGGGGTTCTTTAGTCGATTTCAAAGCCCTTACGCGGGCTTATTTTTTGCCTTTCATCCTGTTCTTACCCGCTTTTTCCCTCTCTGGGATACACTCTTTCTATAGCTAAAAAAGGGAGCAACCCGGATGGCAACCTATCCAGACAGTTTATTAATTCTTAACGGCAAGAGTGCAGGCAACGATCTGCTGCGCCAGGCGATTACCGAATTGCGTGAAGACGGAGCATGCATACACGTGCGAGTAACGTTTGAAAAAGGCGATGCGGCGCGCTACATCGACGAGGGCATCAGGTTAGGTGTTCAGACCATCATTTCCGGCGGCGGCGACGGAACGATCAACGAGATCGCCGGTGCGCTCATTGACCTCAACGACGCAGCTCGCCCGGCGATGGGGATTTTACCGCTCGGTACCGCCAACGATTTTGCCACCAGCGCCGGTATACCTGAGGATTTAGGCAAAGCACTGCAACTGGCTATCCTCGGGAAAGCGACCGCCGTCGATATTGCGCAGGTGAATGAAAGAACCTGCTTTATCAATATGGCGACCGGCGGGTTCGGCACCCGCATTACCAGCGAAACGCCGGAAAAACTGAAGGCCGCGCTGGGCGGCGTTTCGTATCTCATCCATGGTCTGATGCGCATGGACACGCTCAGGCCCGACAGCTGTGAGATCCAAGGTGAAAACTTCCACTGGCAGGGCGACGCGCTGGTGATTGGTATCGGCAACGGGCGTCAGGCAGGCGGCGGACAGCAGCTTTGCCCGGAAGCGCTGATCAACGACGGTCAATTACAGCTGCGTATTTTTACCGGCGACGGGCTGCTGCCTGCGCTGTTTACGACACTGACGCAGCCAGAGGAGAGCCCCAATATCATCGACGGCACATCCGCGTGGTTTGAGGTGATCGCCCCACACGGCATGACCTTTAATCTCGACGGAGAGCCGCTCAGCGGCGAGCGATTCCGCATTGAGGTGTTGCCCGGGGCGTTGCAGTGCCGATTGCCGCCGGACTGTCAGCTTTTGCGCTGATGTGTTGCCGGGTGGCGGCCCTCTTCCCGTATGCACTGAACAGTCCCCTCTCCCCGTTGGGGAGAGGGTTAGGGTGAGGGGAAAAGACTTAAGCGATCGTGACCTTACTGTCCAGATAGACGTCCTGAACCGCGTTGATCAGCTTCACGCCGTCGGCCATAGATTTTTTGAACGCCTTACGGCCGAGGATCAGCCCCATGCCGCCAGCGCGTTTGTTAATCACCGCCGTGCGCACCGCGTCGGTCAGATCGGTTTCACCGCCTGCCGCACCGCCGGAGTTAATCAGCCCGGCGCGGCCCATATAGCAGTTTGCCAGCTGGTAGCGCACCAGATCGATCGGGTTGTCGCTAGTCAGCTTGCTGTAGACGCGGTCGTCGGTATAGCCAAAGTTCACCGCTTTATAGCCGCCGTTATTCTCGGCCATTTTCTGCTTCACGATGTCCGCGCCGATGGTCGCCGCAAGGTGGTTTGCCTGACCGGTCAGATCCGCAGACACGTGGTAATCCACACCGTCTTTTTTGAACGAGCCGTTACGCAGATAGGCCCACAGCACGGTTACCATGCCCAGCTCGTGGGCGCGCTCGAACGCCGCGGAGATCTCTTCTATCTGACGACGCGACTGTTCAGAACCGAAATAGATGGTTGCCCCGACCGCCACCGCACCCATATTGAACGCCTGCTCGACGCTGGCGTAGAGCGTCTGGTCGTATTCGGTTGGGTAGCTCAGGGTTTCGTTGTGGTTCAGCTTAACGAGGAACGGAATGCGGTGGGCATAGCGACGCGACACGGAGGCCAGCACGCCATAGGTGGAGGCCACGCAGTTACAGCCTGCCTCAATTGCCAGCTCGACGATATTTTTCGGATCAAAATAGAGCGGGTTCGCGGCAAACGATGCCCCCGCAGAGTGTTCAACGCCCTGGTCAACGGGCAGAATAGAGAGGTACCCGGTTCCGCCCAGGCGGCCGGTATTATAAAGCGTCTGCATGTTTCGCAGTACGGCAGGAGGACGGTTGTTGTCGACCATGACGCGGTCTACGTAATCATGGCCAGGCAGATAAAGCTGGTCGGCTGGAATGGTCATACAACGATGCTGTAAAAGGCTGTCGGCGTCTTTGCCAAGCAGCTGCGCAATATCAGTCATAGTGATGCTCCCGTATGTCCGACATGATGTCGGAGCGTGTGATCCAAGCCCACGTTTTTGCAGGCAGACTAAGCCTGGTACCGACTTAACCTATTTTCCACCATTTGCAACTTTTTTAAGCGCAATCTGCTGGCTCGTTTCATGTACAACATTTTTGTTACACTGATCAAACAATCGCCTTAAAGGTATTTAAAAGGTATTATCACATGGTATGTTACATGCGTACCTCTGACATGCAGGATTAAAAAATGAAAACGAAAGTCCAACTGTCATTCATGATGTTTGTTGAATGGTTTATCTGGGGCGCGTGGTTTGTGCCGCTGTGGCTGTGGCTGAGCAAGAGCGGGTTTACCGCCGGGGAAATTGGCTGGTCCTATGCCTGTACCGCTATTGCCGCGATCCTCTCTCCTATCCTGGTCGGCTCGCTGACCGACCGTTTCTTCGCCGCCCAGAAAGTGCTGGCCGTGCTGATGTTCGCTGGCGCGATTCTGATGTATTTCGCAGCACAGCAAACCCAGTTCAGCACCTTCTTCCCGCTGTTGCTGGCCTACTCCCTGACCTATATGCCGACCATCGCGCTGACGAACAGCATCGCTTTTGCGAACGTCGATGACGTGGAGGCTGATTTCCCGCGCATCCGCGTGATGGGCACCATCGGCTGGATTGCATCCGGCCTGGCGTGCGGCTTCCTGCCGCAGATGATGGGCTATAGCGACATCTCTGACACCAATATCCCGCTGCTGATGACCGCTGCCAGCTCCCTTCTGCTCGGCGTCTTCGCACTTTTCCTGCCGAATACCCCGCCGAAGAGCACCGGCAAGCTGGATATCAAAGTGATGCTGGGGCTGGATGCGCTGATCCTGCTGCGCGATAAAAACTTCCTGGTGTTCTTCTTCTGCTCATTCCTGTTCGCCATGCCGCTGGCTTTCTACTACATCTTTGCCAACGGCTATCTCACCGAAGTGGGGATGAAAAACGCCACCGGCTGGATGACCCTCGGCCAGTTCTCTGAAATCTTCTTCATGCTCGCTCTGCCGTTCTTTACCAAACGCTTTGGTATTAAGAAGGTCTTGCTGCTGGGGCTGATCACCGCCGCCATTCGCTACGGCTTCTTTGTTTACGGCGGCGCCGAACAATACTTCACCTACGCCCTGCTGTTCCTCGGCATTCTGCTGCACGGCGTAAGCTATGACTTCTATTACGTCACCGCGTATATCTACGTGGATAAAAAAGCGCCCGTGCATATGCGCAACGCGGCGCAGGGCTTGATCACGCTGTGCTGTCAGGGCTTTGGTAGCCTGCTGGGTTACCGTCTCGGCGGCGTGATGATGGAAAAAATGTTCGCCTATAAAGAGCCGGTGAATGGGCTGACCTTCAACTGGGCCGGAATGTGGACGTTTGGTGCAATCATGATTGTAGTGATTGCCGTGCTGTTTATGCTGTTTTTCCGCGAATCGGATAAAGAGATCACCGCAATTGAGGTGGTTGATGGCGATACCGCGCTGACACGAGGGGAAGTTAAATGAAACAAGACCGTATTCTCGGTGCTCTTTACGGGCAGGCGTTAGGGGATGCGATGGGGATGCCGTCTGAACTGTGGCCGCGCAAGCGGGTGAAAGCGCACTTCGGCTGGATCGACCGTTTCTTACCCGGCCCGGCTGAGAATAATGCCGCCTGCTACTTTAATCAGGCCGAATTTACGGATGATACGTCGATGGCGCTGTGCCTGGCCGACGCGATTATCGAATGCGACGGGGAAATTAATCCTGACGTAATCGGTAAGCATATTCTGGACTGGGCGCTGGATTTTGACGCGTTCAATAAGAATGTGCTCGGCCCGACCTCCAAAATTGCCCTGAACGCCATCCGTGACGGCAAGCCGGTGAGCGAGCTGGAAAATAACGGCGTCACCAACGGGGCGGCGATGCGCGCCTCCCCGCTGGGATGCCTGCTACCGGCCACGCGTCTGGCACATTTTGTTGAACAGGTTGCGTTAGCCTCCAGCCCGACCCATAAATCGGATCTCGCCATCGCCGGTGCGGTGGTGATCGCGTGGGCGGTTTCACGCGCTATCGACGGCGAGCGCTGGCAGAACATCGCCGATGCCCTGCCGGGTATTGCCCGTGCGGCGCAGGAGGCGAACACGACCACTTTCAGCGCATCGCTTTCCGCTCGTATTGAGCTGGCCCTGAAAACCGTGCGCGAAGCCAACGGTACGGAGTCCGCCAGCGAGCAGATCTATCAGCTTATTGGCGCGGGCACGAGCACCCTGGAGTCCGTTCCGGCGGCGATTGCGATGGTCGAACTTGCGGGCACCGATCCGAACCGCTGCGCGGTGTTATGCGCTAACCTGGGCGGTGATACGGACACTATCGGCGCGATGGCAACGGCCATCTGTGGCGCGCTGCACGGTGTACAGGCCATTGATCCGGCGCTTAAAAGCGAACTTGATGCCGTAAACCAGCTTGATTTCGGACGCTACTGCGAAAAACTGCTGCACTTCCGGGAGCAAAGGGAGGGCGTATGAGTGCTTTTGCCCGCCGTCTCGAAACCCTTCACGCTACGCGCCCCGTAACGGTGCTCGGCGCGGCGGTCATCGACGTGATTGCCGACGCCTACGCCCTGCCCTGGCGCGGGTGTGATATCGAGCTTAAGCAACAGGGAGTGAATATTGGCGGCTGCGCGCTGAATATCGCCATCGCCCTCAAGCGGCTCGGCATTGCAGCGCAAAACGCGCTTCCCGTTGGCCACGGCGTGTGGTCCGATATTATCCGTAATGCCATGGCGAAGCAGGATCTGCACAGCGCCGTGGAAGCGGAAACGGGCGATAACGGCTGGTGCCTGGCGCTGGTGGAGCCTGATGGTGAACGGACCTTCATGTCGTTTAGCGGTGTGGAGAATCAGTGGCAGCAACGCTGGCTGGACGGGTTAAGCGTGCCGGAGAAAAGCCTGGTCTATTTGTCCGGCTACCAGCTGGCGTCGCCCAGCGGCGAGCTGCTGACGGCCTGGGTGGAACGTCTTCAGGATGTGACGCTCTTTATCGATTTCGGTCCGCGCATCGCGGATATTCCCGACCCGCTGATGGCGCGGATTATGGCCCGTAAACCGGTTGTCTCGCTCAATCGGCAGGAGGCGGAACTTGCCGCCGAATGGCTTGGCGTGAACGTGGAACAGCTCGGCACTCAGTGGCAGCAACGGTTTGGCGCTGCGCTAATCGTACGCCATGATAAAGACGGGGCGGTCTGGTACGACGGTGACGCTTCCGGACACGTTCCGGCGTTTCCTGCTACCGTGGTCGATACCATCGGCGCCGGTGACAGCCATGCGGGAGGTACCCTTGCCGGGCTGGCTGCGGGATGGTCACTGCCAGAGTCGGTGCAGCTTGGCAATGCCGTGGCCGCCTGGGTAGTCAGCCATCGCGGTGGAGACTGCGCCCCCACGCGCGAGGCCCTACTCCTCGCACACAAAGACGTATAGGTCGCTGCGGCAGTAGCTGATGCTGTACTCAATTGGCCGCTGCTGTTGATCGAGCGCGACTTGCTTGATCACCAGCACCGGTATTTTATCGTCCATCTTGATATGTGCCTGAAACTCGCTGTCCGGCATCCGGGCGCTGACGCGGGAACGGGTGCGCTGCGGAAAGATATTCTGGCTGCGGAAGTAATCATAAAGCGAGACGCCAATGTCGTCCGGGTTGGGAATTAATCCTACCGGTACCCAGGACTCCTCTATCGATACCGCATCGTCATCCACGTAACGGATGCGCTTAAGCAAAAACACATCGCTTTCCGGCGCAAGGGAAAGATGGCGGGCGATCTCTTCCGGGCACTTCACGATGCGTTTATTGACCCACAGGGTGTTGGGCGTTTTGCCACGCAGCACCACCTGCTGAGAAAAGCCGCGCGCCTCTTTCAGCGAATATTCAAAGATATTGTTGATTTGCGTCCCGTATCCACGCGCGCGGGTAACGACGCCAGCCTCTTCCAGCGCCTGCATGGCTTTACGCACCGTAATACGCGACACTCCGGCCAGCTGGCTCAGATCGCGCTCGCCGGGCAAAATATTACCGTGCGCGAGCACACCGCTGCGCACCGCGTTCTTAACCGTTTCGGCAAATTTCAGATACAGCGGCGTGTTGTCCGGTGCGGCAATTCGTTCCTTGAGTTGAGCAATTAACCGGGTATGCGCTTGTTCCATCTCTGTTTTTCTCTGGCATGAGTTTCATGCCAGTATACGGCTTACCACCATGCATGAAAATGGTGAACCGGACCAATACCGTGACCCACTTCCAGAGAATCGGCTTTTGCCAGCGCGCCCGAGAGCCAGACCTTTGCCTCCTGCACCGTATCCGCCCATGTGGCGTGACGAGGACGCAGCGCCGCCAGCGCCGCCGAGAGCGTACAGCCCGTGCCGTGGGTGTTTTTGGTCTGGACGCGTGGCGCGGTGAAACGTTGCGTGCCATCGTGGGTGAAAAGCCAGTCCGGGCTTTCTGCATCATCAAGATGGCCGCCTTTCATCAGCACCGCGCGACACCCCATCGCCAGCAGCGCATTCCCCTGCTCTTTCATCTCACGTTCGTTTTGCGCGTGTGGCGCATCCAGCAGCGCGGCGGCTTCAGGCAGGTTTGGCGTGATCAGCGCAACCTGCGGCAGCAGCTTTTTACGCAGGGTATCGACAGCCGAGGCGGAGAGCAGCGGATCGCCGCTTTTGGCCAGCATCACGGTATCAAGCACCACGTTTTTTATCTGGTAGTGTTTGAGACGTTCAGCGACCGCTTCAACAATGTCCGCCTCTGCCAGCATGCCGATCTTGGTGGTGTCGATACGTACGTCGCTGAATACCGAATCCAGCTGCGCGGCGACAAAATCCGGGTCAATGCGATACACCGACTGTACGCCGCGCGTGTTTTGCGCAACCAGCGCGGTGATAACCGAGCACCCGTATGCGCCGAGCGCAGAGAAGGTTTTCAGGTCTGCCTGGATCCCCGCTCCGCCGCTGGGATCGGTTCCCGCAATAGTCAAGGCATTAATGCGCGTCATACCTGTTCCTCCAGCGCGTAAAGCGCGTCCAGAAACGCGGAGACAAAGCTGCCGGGCCCCCGGCTTTGAGTCAGGGCAACTGACCCTGCGCGCTTCATAAAGCCGCAGGCTGCCGCCGCGTTATCAAGCCTGTCGCCAGGCAGCGAGCAGCAGGCGGCGACGACCGCCGAGAGCGCACAGCCAGTTCCTGCCACGCGGGTCATCAGCGGGTCGCCGCCCGCGACCGTACGGATTCGCTGGCCGTCGGTGATGTGATCCACTTCCCCTGTGACGACTACAACGGCGTGGGTCTGGCGGGCAAGCGCCTGCGCAGCGGTCAACGCGCTCGCTGCCGTATCGGTGGAATCGACCCCACGTCCGCCCGCACTCATTCCGGCAAGGGCGAGGATTTCGGAGGCGTTGCCACGAATGGCCGCAGGTTTAAGGGATAATATTTGCTGGCAAAAACGGGTGCGGAACGCCAGCGCGCCAACCGCGACGGGGTCCAGAACCCAGGGTGTGCCCGCGGCTACCGCGCTCTCAATAGCCCGACGCATCGACTGGGCGCGCGGCGCGGTGAGCGTGCCAACGTTGACGAGCAGGGCATCGGCAAGCGCGGCAAACTGTTCCGCTTCCTCGGCTTCGATCACCATTGCCGGGGAAGCACCGAGCGCGAGCAGAACGTTGGCGGTGAAGGTCTGCACGACATCGTTGGTCATACAGTGCGTGAGCGGGGAACGGGTTCGGAATTGATGTAAAACGTGTGAGTCGAGCAGGTCAGGCTGCATGGTTTCGCTCCTGCCGTGCGGAAAGAAGCGATGACCGGGTAGGCATCTGACTTCCCTACGCTGGCATTATCCAGATCAGGTAATACGGGTATTTCTCAGCCTTCACAAGGAAGGGCACCCCGAGTCAAATAAAACAAAATCAAAATCTTGCGATTAATGCTCCTCATTAATCCCTGGTCAGGATAGTAATGCCAGCGGGAAAACTTGTAAACGGCAAAAGCGGCCCTTTAGAGCCGTGAGTGACAGGATGAGTGACAGTTTGTGTGACACAAGTATCCATCCATTTCTTAGACTCAAGCCGTCTCGAGTATAAGAATATGCAGGTACACTGAGGATCGCAGGAAGTGCAGCCCCGGTATTACTGACTAATGCTATTTGCCACTATTACGGAATACCGGTTTAGGGTACAAAAAAGCCGGGATGCACGTAAAATGACCAGACACATTTTGGGAAGGAGTCTTCAATGGATATCGCGCTGCTCGACAGGGGCTGGAACAGAACATGGTCAGATACAATGGTGAATCTGGAAGCCCGTAAACTCGTCGAAACAGCAAACCGGCTGTCAGCATTCTATTTGCAAAATGGTCTTACACGTATCAAGTTTGTCGAAGAGATAAGGCAGGTCGTAGAGAAAGAATTTGAAACTGCACGACGGGCCAAAACCGATGAAGAATGCATTGCATGCATCAAAAATCTGCGTGCCGAAAGAGATAATCTACAAGAACAAGAACGCCTGTTAAGAACCAGAGCCGCACAACTTTATGCAAAGGTCGAGTTTGTCAGGGAAAATAACAAGATAGTCGGGTATGTGATTTCGGCTGTGAATGTGGTGCTTTCAGGGATGGTTTTCTACGGCGGAATGATCATGATCTCGACGATGACCCCTATTGGAGTCCTCGCTGGTGCACTCTTAGTTGCAGATGGCGCTAACGGTATAACTAAAGAAGTGAATAAATTTTTATCTGAAGGACAATCTAACTCTGAAGGTGTGGTCGCTGACAAAGTGATTAATATTGCTCAGTTTATGGGGTTTAAGGCTGAATCTGGCCTGGCTTTTTATAACACTCTAACACTAAGCGCAAACATCTACAGCATTGTTGGATTAGCGCGAAAAGCAGGTGCCTAGCGATTGTTCCGTTGGCTTCCCCACGATTACTACCGTCAAGTCAACACAATGAGCCGCCCCAAGTTAACTATGAAAATAGTAGGCTACGGTATCAAGGCTAAGGTTATTTTTGACCTGCTTTCCACCGAATCACCGAATCATTAGCCCCTGTATTTTCTCCAGAACCGCCAGGATTTGTAAGAAAGGACTGGCGGTTGAACAAAAACAGCAATCAGCATTGCTATGAATAAACCGATCCCGGTTGATATGATATATTCTATTTCATTTGAAATAATTACCCAGAGAAACATTGCTGTGAAAGCGCAAAAGATCCAAAGAACTATCCTGAATCGATTAGCTAGATCCTGAATCGCCTCTCCCAACGTGCCGCCATAGCTTTCAACGTTGTTTTTTATCTTCTGTACATCAGATTGAGTAAAGCCAGAACGTAGTAAGGCGTCTTCTGTAACATCCATATTATCTCTCAGCATTTCTTAACTGGCGATGGTATACACAATCATACTGATGAACTTTACAGCAATCCAGCCGAAACTTTGCGGCAGACCCTACCGCCCTTTCATTAGTCCTGGTAATACCAAGACGTTACAACCAAGCCAAACCATCTATCACGTAACAAACTGATCATAACGGAAAGATGTGCAAATAGCGTCTGGTAATACCAGAGCCGCTCTTCTCATGACCGACCATCTGTTGCAGATGTGCCAAGTTACCCACCCAGCCAGCTAAACAGGTTGAAATCATGGTGTGCCGGACACTGTGAACTAGCCGCCGCTGTCCATAATCATCACGGTACGCAATACCAAGCTGATCGCGGACATCGGCTAAAATTTTGCCGATCTTCGGCATATTCTTGCCAGACACAGGCGAGAAAATCTTCTCTTTCCATTGATGATTTACAAAATCGAGGAAACCCCACTCGATCAGTTTGGGATGGATCGGCACCTGCCTTGTAACGTACTCGGTTTTACCCTGTCCTCCTTCAGCGATCAGGAGATAGTGCCGCTGGCTAACTTCATCAAATTTGATTTGTGATTTCTCCAGCTTGACGATCTCCCCTCTTCTGGCTCCCGTGTACGCCAACAGCAAGGTGATCCACTTCTGCCACCCGTCAGGCTGCTTGAGCGCCCACCCTACAAACTTTCTCATTTCCGCTGCACTGTAAGCTCCAAACCTCGCTTTCGACGGTGCGGCGACTACTCCATCTGTCGGAGACTTCTCCAGAATATCTTTATTATCAGTCAGGAAGGTTTTGAAGAGCGATTTATAAATCTTCAAATGCTTGTGGATAGACTCAGCGACAACCAAATCTTCAGGCGGGACATCATCACACTCGATCAGTTGCTGAACAGTCATTGACCGATAAGGCTGCACTACACGCTTAGGCAAGTTTTCAACAACTTCCATAAAGCGCTCATTGGCCTGTGAAATTGCCTTCATCAAGTTTTGGGCTTTCTCTTTTTTGTACATATTCCAAGCGCCAGCCAGTGTCAACACATCCTTTGACTGTGCTTCTGTTTGTTCTTCCTCATCTTCTGAAGGCGCAACAAGCTCGCGGTATTCCTGGACAACTATCGGCTGAAGAGTGCGACGTTCTTCACTGAGAAATTGGTGCGCCAGCCATTGTTCATTCTGCTGCTTCAGGCTAGTGCCATACTCGGAAAGACGCTTACCGAAGTGATCCGGTTGGATGGTTCCACGTTGAACCAGTGGAATTACAGGAGAAGCAAAAGACATGAGCAACTGCGCCTGGGTGTGGCTGTCAGTCTCTAACGACTTACGGAAAAACTTATTATCAGGCAGGCGAAAACGAACGTAATAAACCCCGTTACGTTTAATGGTGTGGCGTATGGTCTGGTGTCCCATTTCGTGAGCCTCGATGTGATCGGCTAAACAAAACGGTTCGAAAATCGCAGATAAGCCTTTGATTTTACCTTGGATAATTGCCAGGACTACGCTGGCATTATCCAGATCAGGTAATACGGGTATTTCTCAGCCTTCACGAGGAAGGGCACCCCGAGTCAAATCATCTATAAAACAAGAGTTTAAACAATACTGTGTTATTTAGTGTCCCCATGGTTGAGCATACTGATAACCATTTCCCTTTATCTCACTGCCTCAGAAGGTACAGACGGGTTCAGGTTACATAAAAATGAGAAATTCTATTGTTCGTTTTCCGGTATTATTTGTACTGAATAAATAACTAACATTGAATTCACATTACAAATATCTTTATTTAATGTCTACATTGGAAATCTTACGGAAGAATATCTTGCCCTTTATTTAAATACACCCACTCGATAATGTTTACTTTCAGCTTTAAAGGTTGTGATTTTCATTTGAAAACCCCCGTGTAAACCTTAATTTCCATCACTTAAATAAAAACCGCATAAGCGTTAAAATAAAATCTCATAAAAATCATAAGGTTAAATTAAGACAGTTCACAAGCGCATCACAACAAATTGATTTTAAAGAAGAAACAATGCAAGAGCATTATTTCTCATCATTCTTATCATTAATAAGAAACATGATCAAAATCAATATTTCTCGTCGCGAAATATCTATAGTTTCGCTCCGTTACCAACATAAATATTAAATACAATTATAAAATTCGACACACTTAAACTTACCCATTCAGCTCTGCTTAAACAAACGTTAGCAATATCGCTAGCGTATATTTTATCTGCCAAACACTGTGAGTCATTTCAAATGAAACCTGTTAGTGAAACCGTCATCGCTGTCGCTATTCTCGGTGCTCTTTTTGCTGGTACAATGAACGTAGCTAAAGCTGCTGATGTAAATGTAAATCTTAACGATAATGTTACCAATTCAGGTACTTTTATTCAGGTTCAAGGGACTAACAACACCGCATATAACCTTGATAACATCAAGGCTAGCAACACTCAACAAGACGGACAAATCTATAATCTGCAAGGGGATGTTGAGAAGGCAAACATTGCTATCAATAATGCGCAAGATACTGCTAACACTGCTGTAAATAAAGCTGATGCTGCTCAAGCTGGTGTTAATGCTAATGCACAATTTAACTCTACTTTGAATCAGAAAGTAGATGACAACAAAGCTGATCAGATCTCCACCGACAACAAACAAAATATTTTGATTAATGACATTAAAAACAAAGCAGACACTGCTTTACAAGGTGTTGTTAACAATGGTTCCGATATTAAATCATTGCAAGATGAAAGCGCGTTACAAGGTTCTGTATTGATTAACCATGATCAACGGATCACCGCTTTAGAGAACCAAACACCACCTAAAGACGGTGTTAATGGTAAAGATGGTGTTGACGGTAAAGACGGGGCAACGGGTGCTACAGGCGCTGCAGGTGCAACTGGTGCGCAAGGTTTAAAAGGTGATACAGGCGCACAAGGAATAGCTGGGAAAGATGGTGCTCCAGGTGTTAAGGGTGAGAAAGGAGATAAAGGAGATTCCATCAAAGGTGATAAGGGCGACACTGGCGCTAAAGGTGATAAAGGGGATGCAGGTAAAGCTGGCTCTAACGGAATCACAACTACCATCACTAAGAAAGAAGTTGATACTAAAACTATCAATCTGGTTAAGTCACTCAATACCCAAACTACAGCACAAGCTAAAGATCTGAAAGCTGCTCAACAAGTGTTCGCACAAGCGCAAGCTAACACTAACTCTCAATTCAAGAGCCTGAAAGATGAAGTTGATAGCAATAAGAAAGAAGCCCGTTCAGGTGCTGCTAGCGCTGTAGCTATCGCCTCTATGCCTCAAGTAGAGAAAGAACAGGCTGTCATGTTCTCTGCTGGTGTAGGTAGCTTTAAAGACGAGCAAGCTGTTAGTGTGGGTGCATCCTTCCACGTTGGTAGCAACACCATCGTTAAAGCTGGCGTAAGCGATTCTACAAATAATGATCTTGCTATGGGCGCAGGCATCGGGATTGGCTTTTAAGAAAAACACGTAACTCGACTACATTCATAATAGAGGAAGCTTTTCAGGGCGACAGTACTTCGCTGATGGAAAGTATGATGATGGCCAATAACATGCTCAAACACATTTTTATTTCAGCTGCCCTGTATCTATTGCTTATTTCGGTCGGGGTCTGGATCGGCATTATGTACGTTTCTTATTATTTGTGTCGTTTTTAAGGTGATAAAATGAAAAAATCAATGATGCTAGTGTTAAGCGCTGCCGTACTTGCTGGGTGTATTTCGCCTGCACACGCCATTAGCGCACACTATCGTGCTCAGTTAGAGCGCTCGGGATGCACGCAAATTAGCGCTGGCGATGGATCTTGCGATATAAGCAAAACCAAAGCGGAAAACGCGGCACAACACGAACCAACGGCATCCGTTCACGATCCCCTTCGCGAAGCCTCGTTCTCGTCGGATACGGTTAACGCTACCCTTTCTAACGGCTTTTTTAGCGCTACCGTGAACGGCAAAAAAGCCAGCGTTAAACGTCTGAATGCGAATTTCTATGAGATCCATGGTAACGGTTTTGTGATATCGATAAGCCTGGATGAAAACGGTATTACGGACGCGTCATGGAATAAAACAAAGGGACGTGAACACGGCGTTTTACGCGTTACCCAAAAATAAACAGTCTAAGGAGGCTCTCCGCCTCCTTTTAGCCTGCCAGGCGCACAATTTGCCACACTCTTTCATCTGATTTTACAATGCTGACAATCCATATATAAACCACTGTTTTTATTGAGAATAAACTGCATATTTTTGCCGAAAAATGAGGTTATCCCCTCCCCTGTGCCCTGTGTCACAAAACAGTAAACAAATTAACCATTGAGCCCGGTGACAAAAGGCTCTATATTGGCGGCGTTTTTTTCAGGCCCCATCTGTTTTTTAACTTTTTATTCAATCGTTGCTCATAACGAAGCGGCGGTTGTAGGAGTGATATGATGACGGATAAAGTCCGTATTGACACCGTAGATGCCCACAAAAGCAACGAAACCTATCTGGCCCGTCAGGCCGAGTTTGAATCTAACGTCAGGAGTTATCCGCGCAAACTGCCTTTAGCGATCACGAAAGCAGAAGGCGTGTGGATCACCGATGCAGATAATAAAGAATACCTTGACTGTTTAGCAGGCGCAGGCACCCTCGCGCTTGGCCACAATCATCCTGATGTGCTGAAAAGCATCCAAAATGTCATTACCAGCGGCTTGCCGTTACATACCCTGGATCTGACTACGCCGTTGAAAGACGCGTTTTCAGAATACCTCCTCTCTCTGTTGCCTGGTCAGGGCAAAGAGTACTGTCTGCAATTCACTGGCCCGTCCGGGGCTGACGCCGTTGAAGCGGCGCTGAAGCTGGCGAAAAAAGTAACCGGTCGCAGCGGTATCATCAGTTTCTCTGGTGGTTACCACGGTATGACCCACGGTGCACTGTCCGTCACCGGTAACCTGTCTCCGAAAGAAGCGGTTGACGGTATGATGCCAGAAGTCCAGTTCATGCCTTACCCACACGAGTACCGCTGCCCACTGGGTATCGGTGGTGAAGCGGGCGTGAAGGCGCTGACCTACTACTTCGATAACCTGATCAACGACGTTGAAAGCGGCGTGCGTAAACCTGCCGCGGTGATCCTGGAAGCTGTTCAGGGCGAAGGCGGCGTGAACCCGGCTCCGGCTGAGTGGTTGCAGCGCATCCGTAAAGTGACTCAGGAACACGGCATTCTGCTGATCCTCGACGAAGTTCAGGCTGGCTTTGCCCGTACCGGTAAATTCTTTGCCTTCGAACACGCAGGCATTGAGCCTGACATCATCGTGATGTCCAAAGCAGTTGGCGGCGGTCTGCCACTGGCTGTGCTCGGTATCAAGAAGCAGTTCGATGCGTGGGCGCCTGGTCACCACACCGGTACCTTCCGCGGCAACCAGCTGGCGATGGCAACCGGTCTGACGACGCTGAAGATCCTGAAAGACCAGAATATCGCGGGCAAAGTTGCCGCACAGGGCGAATGGCTGAAAGGCCAGCTGAAAGAGATGGCGAAACGCTATCCGGTTATCGGCCACGTTCGCGGTCTGGGCATGATGATCGGTATTGAAATCGTTAAGCCACATGAAGCCGCCGACCACATGGGTTGCTTCCCGGGCGATGGCGAGCTGTCTGCACTGATCCAGAAGAAGTGCTTCGAAGCAGGCCTGATTCTGGAGCGTGGCGGCCGTAACGGTATCGTTCTGCGTCTGCTGCCGTCACTGCTGATCAGCGATGACGAGCTGAAAGTCTTCCTGGATAAATTCGAGCAGGCACTGCTTGCTGCGGGCGTTCGCCCGGCGTAACCGGAGTTGTTGATTACGATGTCTGATTCAAACCCAATTTTGTTCTCCTCTGCCCAGAGCATTGAAGCTTACCAGCAGGCGATTGAACAAAGCACTCAGGCTGTGATGCAGTGGCTGAAACAGCCTGAGATGTACCAGGGCAAAACGGTCGCGGAGCTGCGCGACCGTATTAAGCTGGATTTCAACCCGAAAGGGCTGGGCAACGAAGCGGCGATTGAACGCGCCGTGGAGTTCTTCCTGAAAGACAGTTTGTCCGTTCATCACCCGCAGTGCGTGGCGCACCTGCACTGCCCAAGCCTGGTCGTAAGCCAGGCGGCGGAAGTGCTAATTAACGCCACCAACCAGAGTATGGACTCCTGGGATCAAAGCCCGTCCGCAACCATTATTGAGATCAAGCTGATCGAATGGCTGCGTACCCGCGTGGGTTATCAGGCTGGCGACGCAGGCGTCTTCACCAGCGGCGGCACCCAGAGTAACCTGATGGGCCTGATGCTGGCGCGTGATGCGTTCTTCGCGCGTCAGGGCCACTCGGTACAGCAGGACGGTCTGGTGGGCGATCTGCGCAAAATTCGCGTGCTGTGCTCTGAAAACGCCCACTTCTCCGTGCAGAAAAACATGGCGCTGATGGGCCTGGGCTACCAGTCCGTGGTGCAGGTGAAAACTGATGAATTCTCCCGCATGGATCTCACCGATCTGGCGGCGAAAATCGAACAGTGCAACGCGAACGGCGAACAGATCCTGGCGATTGTGGCCACGGCCGGCACGACGGATGCGGGTGCTATCGATCCGCTGCGTGCTATTGCTGAGCTGGCTGCGAAACAGAATATCTGGGTACACGTTGATGCGGCCTGGGGCGGCGCGCTGCTGATGTCTGAGCAGTATCGTCACTATCTGGACGGTATTGAACTTGTGGACTCCGTAACGCTGGACTTCCACAAGCAGTTCTTCCAGACCATCAGCTGCGGTGCGTTTCTGCTGAAAGAAGCGCGTCATTATGAGCTGATGCGCTATCAGGCAGCTTATCTGAACTCCGAGTTCGATGAAGAAGCGGGTGTGCCTAACCTGGTTTCCAAATCTCTGCAAACCACCCGTCGTTTCGACGCGCTGAAACTGTGGATGAGCCTGGAAGCGCTGGGTCAGGAGCAATACGCGGCAATTATCGATCACGGCGTAACGCTGGCACAGCAGGTTGCGGCTTACGTAAAAGAGCAGTCTGCTCTGGAACTGGTTATGCAACCCCAGCTGGCAAGCGTGCTGTTCCGCTTCCGTCCGCAGACCCAGATGGCTGACGCCGGTATCGCCCTGCTGAACCAGAAAATTGGCGATGCGCTGCTGGAATCCGGCCGCGCAAACGTCGGGGTGACCGAGCATAACGGCGTCACCTGCCTGAAGCTGACCCTGCTGAACCCAACCGTGACGCTGGAGGACGTTAAAGTCCTGCTGTCTCTGGTTGAGCGTACCGCGCAGGAAGTGATGGCGAAGTAATGCTTTTCCCTCTCCCATCCGGGAGAGGGTTTATTATCCCGTCCTGACGCCCCTATCCTTTTTTCCTCGAAGCATAACCGTAGTCATACTGGCTGTACCCCGAGCTGTAAAACAGCGCTGCGGATTTAACAATATCGTTGAGGATTGTGCCGCTGACCTTCACGCCAACGTGCTGTAGACGTTTAACGGTATTCTCCATCTCTTTCACGCTGGTTTTATCGTAACGGGCAACCATTAGCGTTGTTCCGGCTGCTCTGGCAACCAGCGCAGCATCATTGACGGCAAGAACTGGGGGTGTATCGATGATGACAATGTCATAGTGCTCGTTAACCCAGGACATGATGTCAATGAACCGTTCGCTTAACAGCATTTCTAACGGACGCAGGGGTTCCGGGCCGCAGGTGATGACGTCAATTCCCCCTTTTTCAGCATGCTGAATGACCTCCCCAAAGTCGCGCTTCCCTTCCAGCAGGCAGGATAATCCGTGGCGGTTCTCCAGGCCAAAAATATTATGCACATAACCCTGGCGCATATCCGCATCAATAAACAGCGCCCGCTGACCGCTCTGCCCGGCAATGGCCGCCAGGTTCGTCGCCACCAGTGTTTTTCCGCAGTCCTGCGTGGGGCCAGAAATCATCACAATGCGATTCTCAGCCTCCATCATGGTGAAATGCAGACTGGTTCGCAGCCCGCGTACCGCTTCAACAAACATATCAGCAGGGCGATCGACTGGCAGGAAAGGCACATCCGAGGTTTTGTGTGTCCAGCGACGAGAAAACGGATTTTTTCTGCGCAAATGCGTTTTACTCCACAGCCACTGTGAACGTGGTAACGTCGCCAGAACCGGCATCCCCTGCGCTTCCAGCTGTTCGGAAAGCGTGATCCCACGTTTGAACGCTTGACGTACCAGTACGGTCCCCATTGAAAGGATGAGCCCGAACAGCGCGCCAAGCGCAATGATTAGCGCTTTTCGCGGTTTTATCGGATCCGGGAGTGTAACCGCCTCATCAATGATCCTCACGTTCCCGACAGCGCTGGAGCGGGAAATATTCAGCTCCTGCTGACGCGTCAAAAGCTGTAAATAAATCGTGCGGCCCGACTCAACATCGCGGCTCAGGCGTAAAATCTCCTGCTGCGTGGAGGGCATCGAGGACACACGGTTATTAAGACGATCCCGTTCCCGCACAAGGGTTTGTCTTTTTTCATGCAATGCACGGTAGGTAGGGTGACTCTTTTTAAAGAGCTGGGAAATTTCTGCCTCCCGGAACGTCAGCTCATTTAGCTGATTCTCAACGTTCACAACCTGATCCAGGACGGATTTTGCCTCTAAAGACAGATCCACAGAGTCGCGCTGCGCCCGGTAGGCATTCAGCCGCGCTTCAGCCTGATCCAGGTCCGCTCTGATTTTCGGTAACTGCTCCTGTAAAAAATCCAGACTACGCGAATCCTGAGCCTCCTGGCGCGCGATATTTTGCTGAAGATAATTTTCAGCAATCGCATTCAGCACCCGGGCGATTTTGTCAGGATCTTCACCCGTCAGGGTTAAGGTCACAATACCGCTCTGTTTCTCCGATTCCACGACCGTCAGACGCTTCTTCAGCGTGTTGATCGTCTCCAGGCGCGTCAACGACTTAAGCGAAAACTGTGTGCCTGGCGTCGCCTCAATCGAGGTCACCCGCAGCACGATCCCTTGCGTAACCAGCGTTTTACCAACCTGGCCGTCTGCCTCAATGTTTTCGCCCGTCAGGTGATACCTTCCCGCTTCCTGTACGGTCAGCGTGAGTTCTTGCGCTTTGCCCTCCACCTGGGGGATCTGGAGTTCGCCTAACGTTATGTTGCCCTGGCCACGCCCTTGCAGACGCTGCCAGAGACGCCCCACCACAGGCAAAACGCGCTGCTTTGCCTGATACGTCAGATCTAATTTGTCGACGGTCTCGCCGAGGATCATGCGAGATTTCAACAGTAAAATTTCAGGGGCAACATCCGGCGAAATATCGGTGCCCAGCTGGCTCAAGCCTTTGAGCAGGCCGTTATCCTGTTTGCTTTCTATTTGCACCATAGCATCCGCCTGATAAACAGGTGGCGTAACCCAGGCATAGAGGCCCGCGCATAAAGTGAAAAGGAAAGTCACGCACAATATCATCGTGCGATGGTCGATCATTTCGCCGAGCAAACGAACGAGATCGATTTCATTTTGTTCGGGTGCCCCTGCACCATAACTGTCTGTTGTGTAAGACGACATTAATGCTTTATTCCTTTCTGTCCTAAACGACGTGCCCATTCCTGGCTGGCTTTACCCAATAGCCCGAACACATATTCAAACGCTTCACGGCTTTTACGATAGGGGTCTGGGATATCCTGCGGCTCCAGCCACTGCCCAAAAAGCAGCGACTTCCCCCTGTTTTCCGGTGCCATGGCTGCAATGAAGCGAAGATGTTCCGGCTCCATAACCAGGATGAGATCGGATCCCTGCATCAGCCTGCGTGTCAGCCTGCGCGCCACATGACCGTCGAGGGAGATCCCATGCCGCCAGGCCACGTCCTGGGCGCACTCATCCGCCGGATACCCCTCAAGGCCGAGTATTCCCGCCGAGGTGATGTGTCTGTCGGGCAAGTGCTGGCGCAAAAGCCGTTCTCCAATCGGAGAACGGCAGACATTTCCGGTACATACTACGAGTATTGATTCGAACATTATTGCGGCCACGATCTGATATAACGAACCGTTTCGGTGAGGTCATGCACCCCGCTGATTGTCGGAACAAGCTGTGTTATTACGCGATTCCATCGGGAGAGTGGAGCAGTGGTGACATAGACAATGTCGTAAGGCTCAAGCTGAAACTCGGTGCCCAGCACCATGGCCGAAGCGTCTTTTGCATTCAGTTGATAGATATTCGCAATTTTCCCGGACTCGCGTACCGAGCGGATAACAAAAATACCCGTCGCATCAGCCATATTCTGGTCCAGGCCACCGGCATTGCCGAGCGCTTCAGCCAACGTCATGCCGCTGCGATCCATCTTCAGCGTGCTCTGTTTAACAACTTCGCCCATCACGAATACTTTCAGCGCATCGTTGCGGGGAATAAACAAGATGTCGCCAGGGTTGAGCAGCTTATTCTGGGTTAAATCGCCATGCTGCATCAGGGCATACAGGGAAATTCGGGAATCCTGGCCGTTGTGAGTCAGCACCACGTTCCGCCAGTCCGCATCAGCAGTAAGCCCACCTGCGGCATTAACGGCATCCATAACCGTCAGCGGAATGTTGGTGATGGCCTGCTGGCCAGATTTCGCCACTTCTCCCGTAACGTAGGCTTTTTGCGAACGGAAAGCGGCAACGCTGACGTCGACCTGGGGGCTTTCAATGACGTTATCCAGCCGCGCGGTGATCTCCTCGCGCACTCTGGAAACCGTTTTTCCCGCCACGTGCAGTTTACCCACGTAAGGATAAAAGAGCGTGCCATCGGCATTGACCCAGTTTCCCGTATCGCTTGCGCTGCGATACTGTCCCGCGGGCGTAGTCAGCTCCGGGTGATCCCAGACGGTGACCGTCAGGATGTCACCGATTCCAATACGGTATTCCCAGTTTTTGACCTGCTCATCAAGATTAGGATTTGCCTGAGATTTAGCTGCTGCGGGACGTAGTTTCTCAATTAATCCGGGCGTAAGTGGATAAATTTCGATTTGTTTATCTAAACTATTATTGAGATCAGCCGGCGCAATTATTTTTTTGCCTGCGGAACTTAACGTTTGGCCGGGAGAAATTACGCACCCCGCCAACTGACTTATTGCTAAGAATATTACAGTTAATGCTGTTGTGTTTTTCATTTATATATACTTATCATCCCTGCTCGTAGCGAACGCCCGACGGGGCGCAGCCCTGCGCTAACCCACGCTTGAAATAAGTTTCTTTTCAAGGGAATACTAAAACGTAATCTAAAAGTGAAGACACGAATTGCCCGATCTGTGACGGGCAATTAATTAAAATATAATCTTCCTGAAAATCTTAAAGCCTGTGGCAAAAAAAAGCACGATCTACAGTTTATAAAATTACGGCAACAATGTATTTTCAGAATTAATTCAGCAAAACGATAGTTACAATGAATTATTCCCGTCAGCACGCATTCATATCAAAAATACTCACAACCGCTGGCACTACACAAAACCGTTCACTTTTGTTACATTTTTTTTCAAACACACCCTGTTTTGATACTTAAAATAGGCTGTCTGCCGCACTGTCCCCCGCAGACAAGCGTATCCATAACGATTTCACTGGAGAAAAAATGGCTAAGCGTAAATTGGTGCTTCTGGGTGTATTACTGTCTCTGGCGGGCTCCGCATTCGCAGCCCCGCAAACGGCCGCCGCGCCTTCCGGCATTAAGGCTTATGAAGAGCAGGAGTTCATCGCCGACTTCACCAAATTTAAGATTGGCGATACCGCGCCCGCGCAGTATCAGACGCCAGAGTACACCATCAAACAGTACCAGCTACGTAACCTTCCCGCGCCCGATGCCGGTACGCACTGGACCTACATGGGTGAAAATTACGTTCTGATTGGTGATGCTGATGGCAAAATCTACAAAGCCTATAACGGAGATATTTTCTATCACCGCTGATACGATGATCCGGCCCTGGCAGGAGGACGACCGGCCATTTCTGCGCACGCTGTACCTGCATGCACGACGCGTGGCCTGGCCATGGCTGGACAATTCTGAATGGCAGCTTGAGGATTTTGACGCCGCAACGCGTGACGAGCAGATCTGGGTTGCGATTCACGACGGTCACCGGGTAGGGTTTGCCTCCGTCTGGGAAAATGATAACTTTTTGCACAATCTGTTTGTCGACCCGCTGTATCAGCGTCTGGGAGTTGGCCGTTTGTTACTGGAACAAGTACAGAGGACGTTTACCAGTACAGGCGCGCTGAAGTGTCTGGTGAAGAATGAGCGGGCGGTTGCGTTTTACCAGCGCCACGGCTGGCACATTGAGGCGACGGGGGATTCTCCGGAAGGAGAGTATTATTTGATGCACTATCGGCTTGGGTAAAGTCAGGTGGCGCTACGCTTACCTGACCTACAAAATCGAGGTAGGCCGGGTAAGGCGAAGCCGCCACCCGGCACTGACGCGCAGAGGCGTTATACCGCGCGGAAGGCGATCTCACTCGGGATCACGTCCCCCTGCCAGTACAGTTGCGCCGCAACGCGCCCCGCCAGCTGACGATAGATTTCCGTGAATTCGCTATCAGGACGGCTGACCACCGTCGGCTTACCGCTATCCAGATCTTCACGCAGTGTGATATGCAGCGGCAGTTGCCCCAGCAGCTGGGTGTGATATTGCGCCGCCAGCTTCTCCGCACCGCCGGTACCGAAGATCGGCTCATGGTGTCCACAGTTGCTGCAAATGTGCATGCTCATGTTCTCGACGATGCCGAGTACCGGCACCTCCACCTTCTCGAACATCACGATGCCTTTTTTGGCGTCGATCAGCGCGATATCCTGCGGCGTGGTGACCACGACGGCGCCGGTGACCGGAATGTTCTGCGCCAGCGTCAGCTGGATATCACCGGTGCCCGGCGGCATGTCCAGCACCAGATAATCGAGGTCAGGCCACATTGTCTCCTGCAACATTTGCAGCAACGCTTTGCTGGCCATCGGGCCGCGCCAGACCATTGCGTTATCGTCCGTGACCAGGTAACCAATGGAGTTGGTCGCCAGACCGTGCGCCACGATCGGCGCCATGTGGGTACCGTCCGGCGAAGTTGGACGCTGGTTTTCAGCACCCAGCATGTTCGGAATGGACGGGCCATAAATATCCGCATCCAGAATGCCGACTTTCGCCCCTTCTGCCGCCAGCGCAAGCGCCAGGTTCACGGCGGTCGACGATTTACCCACCCCACCCTTGCCAGAACTGACGGCGATGATGTTCTTCACGCCGTTAACGCCCGGCTGATTTTTCACGCGCTTGAGCGTGGCGATGCTGTGGCTTAGCTTCCAGTCAATTGCTTTTGCGCCAGTAATGCGCAGCAGCTCAGAACTGGTTTGCTCTTTCAGGGCATCAAAGGCGCTGGTCCAGACGAACGGCATCTGCAGCTCAATGTGCAGCGTATCGTCCAGCCATGCGACATGATGAAGCGCTTTCAGCGTCGTGAGATTGTGCTTCAGGGTTGGATGCTGAAAATTAGCCAGCGTCCCGGCGACCATTGCTCGTAAGGCTTCCGGTGATTTGGCCTGGGATTGAGAACTCATCCCGACTCCTTTGTTCTTGTGAATAAGACCTTAGATGAACAAGTTTACCTGAAAGGCCGTGGTTTGTGCTTACTTAATAATGCCCCTTTTGGTAATATCGAAAACCCTTTTCACAGTTAAAAGAAGTAATGCCTACTATGACTCAAGTCGCGAAAAAAATTCTGGTAACGTGCGCCCTGCCGTACGCCAACGGCTCAATCCACCTCGGCCACATGCTGGAGCATATCCAGGCTGATGTCTGGGTCCGTTACCAGCGAATGCGCGGCCACGAGGTGAACTTCATCTGTGCGGACGATGCCCACGGCACCCCAATCATGCTGAAAGCGCAGCAGCTGGGAATTTCCCCGGAACAGATGATCGCCGAAATGAGTCAGGAGCATCAGACCGATTTTGCTGGCTTTGACATCAGCTATGACAACTATCACTCCACGCACAGCGACGAGAACCGCGAGCTGTCAGAGCTGATCTACACCCGTCTGAAAGAGAACGGTTTCATTAAAAACCGCACCATCTCTCAGCTGTACGATCCGGAAAAAGGCATGTTCCTGCCGGACCGTTTCGTCAAAGGCACCTGTCCGAAATGTAAATCCCCGGACCAGTACGGCGATAACTGCGAAGTGTGTGGCGCGACCTACAGCCCGACCGAGCTTATCGAGCCGAAATCCGTGGTTTCCGGCGCCACGCCGGTGATGCGTGACTCCGAGCACTTCTTCTTCGACCTGCCGTCGTTCAGCGAAATGCTGCAGGCGTGGACCCGCAGCGGCGCGCTGCAGGAGCAGGTGGCGAACAAGATGCAGGAGTGGTTTGAATCCGGTCTGCAGCAGTGGGATATCTCCCGCGATGCGCCATACTTCGGCTTCGAAATCCCGAACGCGCCGGGCAAATATTTCTACGTCTGGCTGGATGCGCCAATCGGCTACATGGGCTCCTTCAAGAACCTGTGTGACAAGCGCGGCGATACCCTAAGCTTCGACGAGTACTGGAAGAAAGATTCCACCGCCGAGCTGTACCACTTCATCGGTAAAGACATCGTTTACTTCCACAGCCTGTTCTGGCCAGCGATGCTTGAAGGCAGCAATTTCCGCAAGCCGACTAACCTGTTCGTACACGGCTACGTAACGGTCAACGGTGCGAAGATGTCCAAATCTCGCGGGACGTTTATTAAGGCCAGCACCTGGCTCAACCACTTCGATGCGGATAGCCTGCGCTACTACTACACCGCGAAGCTCTCTTCCCGCATCGACGATATCGACCTGAATCTGGAAGATTTCGTGCAACGCGTGAACGCGGACATCGTCAACAAGGTGGTGAACCTGGCGTCCCGTAACGCAGGTTTTATCGCTAAACGCTTTGACGGCGTGCTCTCTGCCGAACTGGCCGATCCTGAGCTGTATAAAACCTTCACCGACGCCGCCGCTGCGGTTGGCGAAGCCTGGGAAAGCCGTGAATTTGGTAAAGCCATTCGCGAAATCATGGCGCTGGCAGACGTGGCCAACCGCTATGTCGACGAGCAGGCACCATGGGTGGTGGCGAAACAGGAAGGCCGCGACGCCGACTTGCAGGCGATCTGCACCATGGGTCTGAACATGTTCCGCGTGCTGATGACCTGGCTGAAGCCGGTTCTGCCGCAGCTGGCAGCCCGCGCGGAAGCATTCCTGAACACCGAACTGACCTGGGATGCCATCCAGCAGCCGCTGCTCGGCCACAAGGTGAACACCTTCAAGGCACTGTATAACCGCATCGAGATGAAACAGGTTGACGCGCTGGTGGAAGCATCAAAAGAAGAGGTGAAAGCGGCTGCCGCGCCGGTGACCGGCCCGCTGGCGGACGATCCGATTCAGGAGACCATCACCTTTGATGATTTCGCCAAAGTCGACCTGCGCGTGGCGCTGATCGAAAACGCGGAGTTCGTGGAAGGTTCTGACAAACTGCTGCGTCTGACGCTGGATCTGGGCGGCGAGAAACGTAACGTCTTCTCCGGCATTCGTTCCGCGTACCCTGATCCGCAGGTGCTGATCGGTCGTCAGACCGTGATGGTGGCAAACCTGGCGCCGCGTAAAATGCGCTTCGGCATCTCTGAAGGGATGGTGATGGCCGCAGGCCCGGGCGGAAAAGACATCTTCCTGTTAAGCCCTGACGAAGGCGCGAAGCCGGGTCAGCAGGTGAAGTAATAAAAAAGCCGGATGAGAATCCGGCTTTTTTTTGCCCGGCGGCGCTACGCTTGCACGGGCCAACGCGTTTTTAGGCCGGGTAAGGCGAGGCCGCCACCCGGCTAAAAATCACCCCTTCTGGTTATGCACCCGCTGCGTCAACCCACGCAGGAAATAACGCAGAAACTGATCCCCACACTCGCGGTAATTTTTATGATCCGGCGCGCGCATCATGGCGGTGATTTCCGGCATCGACACGCGAAATTTCTGCTCGGTCATGATCGCCAGAATGTCGTCAGTTTTCAGGGAGAACGCAATACGCAGCTTTTTCAGCACCGTGTTGTTATTCACCCGACGCTCAAGCGCCAGCTCAGGCGCAGATTCATCTTTGCCGCGCTTGTCGTAGATCAGGCCGTTCAGGAAGCCCGACAGAATGATGTCCGGGCAGCGAACAAAACCCTCTTCATCTTCTTTAGTCATCCAGGTGTCGAACCCGGCGGACGTGGATTCCATGTCGGAGAGCGCAAGAATGCGCACCATGTCATTATTGTTCGCTTTCAGGGTGTAGCGCAGGCTACGAAGAATATCGTTACTTAGCATAGAGCCTTCGAATGTCGATGATGCAATGGCGCGCAGTGTACCAGTTTTACAGCCCTATCGCCTCTTTCAAACTTTTCAGATAGCGACGACTGACGGGCACGGTTTGCCCTGCACGTAGCACCAGTTCGGCCTGGCCGTTATCTTCCAGGCGGATCTCCTTCAGGTGCGCCATGTTCACCAGGTACTGACGATGGCAGCGGATCAGCGGCGTGCGGCTCTCCAGCGTGCGCAGGGTCAGCTCGGTAAAGCCTTCGTTACCTTCGGCGCTGGTGACGTATACCCCGCTCAGACGACTGCTGACAAAGGCAACGTCGTCCATTTGCAGGAGGTAAATCCGGCTGTGCCCGGTACAGGGGATAAACTTCAGGGGCTGCTGATGCTCCGGCAGCAGCGTCACGTCCTGCGCGGTACGCTCCTGGCGCAGACGGGTCAGGGTCTTTTCAAGGCGTTTCTCTTCAATCGGTTTCAGCAGATAATCAAACGCGTGCTCTTCAAACGCCTTTACCGCGTACTCATCAAAGGCCGTCAGAAAGACGATATAGGGACGGTGCTCCGGGTCGAGCATGCCGACCATCTCCAGACCGCTGATGCGCGGCATCTGAATATCGAGGAACAGCACGTCCGGGCGCAGTTTATGCACCGCACCGATGCCTTCAATGGCATTGGCGCATTCCCCCACGACCTCAATATCACTCTGCTCCTGCAACAGGACACGCAGGTTTTCCCGTGCTAACGGCTCATCATCAACAATCAGCACTCTTAACATGCGTTCTCCTCCAGCGGCAATCGTAAGGTAATTCGGGTATAGCGGTCTGGCTCACAGGCGACGGTGATACCGCAGTCATCACCAAAATGTGCGCGCAGGCGCTTATCCACCAGGCTCATGCCCAGACCGCCTGACGCGGAGGCTTCATACAGCCCCGCGTTATCTTCAATATCCAGCACCAGATGGTGGTTAAAACGGGAAGCGGAAATCATGATTTCTCCGGTTCCCAGCAGCTGCGACGTCCCATGCTTAATGGCGTTCTCCACAATCGGTTGCAGGGTAAAGGCCGGAAGATGCTGATACGCCAGCTCATCCGGGACGGATAACGACACCTGTAAACGTGACTGGAAGCGCGCTTTTTCAATTTGCAGATAGGCGTTTACGTGCTCAATCTCGTCCGCGAGGGTGACGATCTCCGAGGGACGCTTCAGGTTTTTGCGGAAAAATGTCGACAGAAATTGCACCAGCTGCGCGGCCTGATCGCTGTCGCGGCGGATCACCGCCTTCAGCGTGTTGAGCGCGTTAAACAGGAAATGCGGATTCACCTGAGCGTGCAAGAGCTTAATTTCTGACTGCGTCAGCAGCGCTTTTTGCCGTTCATACTGCCCCGCCAGGATTTGCGCCGAAAGCAGCTGGGCGATACCCTCCCCCAGCGTGCGGTTGATGGAGCTGAACAGGCGATTTTTGGCTTCGTAAAGCTTAATGGTGCCCATGACGCGCTGGTTTTCGCCCCGCAGGGGAATAACCAGCGTAGAGCCAAGTTTGCACTGCGGATGCAGGGAACAGCGGTACGGCACTTCATTCCCGTCGGCATACACCACTTCACCCGTTTCAATAGCGCGCAAAGTGTAGGCCGAGGAGATCGGCTTACCTGGAAGATGGTGGTCGTCCCCGGTACCGGTAAACGCCAGCAACTTTTCGCGATCGGTAATCGCCACGGCCCCGATATCCAGCTCTTTATACAGCACCTGCGCCACCTTCATGCTGTTCTCCTCGTTGAATCCCTGCCGCAGGATCCCTTCCGTCGACGCCGCAACTTTTAATGCGGTGGCAGAAAATGCCGAGGTGTATTTTTCGAACATGGCGCGTTTGTCGAGCAGAATGCGCATAAACAGCGCCGCACCAACGGTATTGGTGACCATCATCGGTGCGGCAATGCTGCTGACCAGATGTAACGCATCGTCAAACGGGCGCGCGATCAGCAGGATGATCGCCATCTGCGCCATTTCCGCCACGAAGGTGATCGCCCCGGCGGTAAGGGGACTGAACACTTTATCCGGCCGTCCGCGCTTAATCATATAGCTGTGGACGAGACCACCGAGCAGCCCTTCGACAATGGTGGAGATCATGCAGCTTAGTGCCGTCATACCGCCCATCGAATAGCGGTGCAGGCCGCCGGTTAACCCCACCAGACCGCCCACGACCGGGCCTCCGAGCAGCCCGCCCATTACCGCGCCAATGGCGCGCGTATTGGCGATGGAATCTTCAATATGGAGACCAAACCAGGTCCCCATAATGCAGAATATGGAAAATACGACGTAGCAGAGGAATTTGTGCGGCAGACGGACGGTGACCTGCATCAGCGGAATGAACAGGCGCGTTTTGCTCATCAACCAGGCGATGACAAGGAACACGCACATCTGCTGAAGCAACAGCAGCACCAGATTAAACTCGTACATACTCACAAACCGCACATTCTAAAAACGCGTAACATACACTGATAGCGGTTAACTTTCTTTGAAACGTGCCAAAAAAGCGATAAATCGTGTCCGTCATCACACCTTTTGCCGGAGATAACCTGTCTTTCGTATAATTTGTACAAAAAAGAATCAAATCTTCCTGGTTCCGCAAAGTGGGTCTACAGTTAAGCTGGGGACGCGCAAGCCTGGGGGCGAAAATGGCGCTTTACACGATAGGTGAAGTGGCACTCCTGTGTGATATCAATCCCGTTACGCTACGGGCGTGGCAGCGACGGTATGGATTGCTTAAGCCGCAAAGAACGGACGGCGGGCACCGCCTGTTTAACGATGCGGATATTGACCGGATCCGCGAGATCAAAAGCTGGATCGACAATGGCGTACAGGTCGGCAAGGTGAAATCGCTTCTGAGCCAGGACGATCCTGATACGCAGCATCTCTGGCGCGAGCAGCAGGAAACGCTGCTGAGGCTGTTGCAGACCGGCAATTTGCAGCGTCTGCGCGGCTGGATCAAAGAACAGGGTCGAGACTACCCCGCGCAAACCCTGATCACCCATCTTTTTATTCCCCTACGGCGTCGGCTTCAGTGTCAGCAAACCACCTTACAGGCACTGCTCAGCATGCTTGATGGCGTGCTGATTAACTATATTTCCGTCTGTCTTGCCTCAGCGCGGAATAAAAACAGCAAAGATGCGCTGGTGATCGGCTGGAACGTCCACGATACCACCCGGCTGTGGCTCGAAGCCTGGATTGCCACCCAGCAAGGCTGGCGCGTTGACGTGCTTGCACACTCCCTGGCACAGCTCAGGCCGGAACTGTTTGAGGGGCAGACGCTGCTGGTCTGGTGTGGCGAAGTCCCCTCCGCTTCCCAACAGCAGCTCCTGACGGAATGGCGCGAACATGGTTATCCCGTTTACTCGCTGGGGCCAAATGCGTTGTAACGGCATTTAATGGTTCATTAACAGCTGCGCTTCACCGTATAATTGTTCCGTTAACAACAGGAGCACATGATGAAGGCAACGAAACTGGCCGTAATTACCCTTTTTGCACTGATGGCCGTCAGCGGTATCGGTGGCGTTATGCTTGCAGGTTACTCGTTTATTGTTCGCGGCGGTGTTGGCTGAGGTATCCGGCCAGGCGTTCAAACAGGCGATCCACCACAATCGCCGCCAGCGCAACCAGAACCGCCCCCTGAATAATATAAGCCGTGTTAAACCCGCTTAACCCAATAATGATTGGCGTCCCCAGCGTATTGACCCCGACCGTCGACGCGATGGTTGCCGTACCAATGTTGATGATCACGGACGTCCGCACACCGGCAATAATCACCGGTGCGGCCAGCGGCAGTTCAACCTTCAGCAGCCGCTGCCAGGCGCTCATTCCCATCCCTTCCGCTACGCTCAGCACCGATGCAGGCACCGCCGCAATGCCCGCCAGCGTCCCTTGCAGAATGGGCAACACGCCGTACAAGATCAGCGCAATGATGGCAGGCTCCTGCCCAAAACCGATCGCCGGCACGGCAATCGCCAGCACGGCCACCGGCGGGAAGGTCTGCCCCGTTGCGGCGATGGTCTCCACCAGCGGACGGAACTCCCTGCCCGCAGGCCGCGTCACCGCAATACCGGCACCTGTGCCCAGCACGATGGCAATCACGCTTGACGCCGCTACCAGCCAGAAGTGCGCCAGGGTGAGATTAACAAAGCTCTCCTGCTGGTACACCGGGCGCGGCAGCCCGGGAATAAGCGCATTAAACAGCGCCGCGCTGTGCGGCATCAGGTAGAGTAAGGCGATAAACAGCCCTGTCAGCCAGAGTAACGGATCACGGACCCACTTCACGCGTCACCTCCCCCGCCAGCAGATCGCGAAAATGGATCGTCCCGCATGGTGTCCCCTGCCCGTCCGCAACGGGTAACACCTCACACTGCCGGGCGACAAACGCCGAAAGGGCATCGCGCAGGCTCATCCCGTCATGCAGCGGTTCACCACCGATTTGCGCATCCTGCGGACGCAGATAGTCCCTGACGGTGCGCAGCGAGAGCAGCCTGACACCCAGCTCGCTGCGGCCAAAGAACTCACGCACAAAATCGTTTGCCGGCGACGTTAACAGCTCAAGCGGCGTACCCTGCTGGACGACTTCGCCGTGATCCATCAGTACCAGACGATCGGCCAGCCGCAGTGCTTCGTCGATATCATGCGTCACCAGCACGATGGTGCGCCCGAGAATACGGTGGATGCGGCTCATCTCGGCCTGAAGTGCGCCGCGGGTGACCGGATCCAGCGCGCCGAAGGGCTCATCCATCAGCAGTACCTGCGGGTTAGCGGCCAGCGCGCGCGCCACCCCGACCCGCTGCTGTTGTCCGCCGGATAGCTGGTGCGGGTAGCGGTCGCGAAGCGACGCGTCCAGGCCCAGCAGCGCCATCAACTCGTCGACACGCTCATTGATCTTCCCCCGGGACCATTTTTCCAGCTGTGGCACGGTGGCAATGTTCTGCGCCACCGTCCAGTGGGGAAACAGGCCGATGGACTGAATGGCGTAGCCCATACGCCGCCGCAGCTCCAGCACCGGCAGGCTGCGGATCTCCTCTCCGGCAAAGCGAATCGTCCCGCTGTCGTGCTCCACCAGCCGATTGATCATCTTCAGCGTCGTCGATTTTCCCGACCCCGACGTCCCGATCAATACCGAGAACGCCCCCTCGGCAAAATGCAGATTGAGATGGCTTGCCGCCGGACGGCCCGCAAAGGTTTTACTCACATCATGAAATTCAATCATTGGCTCTTCTCCTGAGCAGCGCGAGCCACAGGGCAAATAAGGCATCCAGCACGACCGCCAGCGCAATCGTGGGCACAACGCCCAGCAACACCAGATCCAGCGCGCTGCTGAGCAGCCCCTGGAACACCAGCGCCCCAAAGCCGCCCGCCCCGATCAGCGCGGCAATCACCGCCATCCCCACGGTTTGCACCGTCACCACCCGCAGGCTGCGAACCAGCAGCGGAAGCGCAAGCGGCAGCTGTATTTTCCAGAAACACTGGCGCGCACTCATCCCCATCGCATGGGCGCTTTCCAGCACGTCGGGCGGAACCTGGCTTAAGCCCGCCACCACGCCGCGCACCAGTGGCAGCAGCGCATACAACACAAGGGCAATCAGCGCCGGGGTCAGCCCGGTTCCGGCAATGCCTGCCGCGGCCAACGCAGGGAAGGATTTAACCAGACCGGCGAGGGGGGCAATCAGCAGGCCAAACAGGGCAACGGAGGGGATGGTCTGAATAACGTTGAGCACGGTAAAGACGGCACCCTGGCGGCTGGGATGTCGGTAGCACCACATGCCCAGCGGCACGCCCAGCAGCAGCGCCGGGACCAGCGTCCCGAACAGGATCGTCAGATGTTGCGCCAGTGCGTTGTCAAACACCTCCTGGCGGTTGACGTACTCTTTTAACAGCGAGAGTTGATTCAGATCGCCGCTGAAGAGGATCAGCAGGGGGATAACCCAGAATTGCGCGTTCAGCAGCCAGCGCCACACAGGTATCGGCGTCAGGCGGCGAATGGCATCGCTACAGGCCAGCAGGCAGAGTGCCAGCCACAGCCACAGGCCGCTGCCAATCGACGTGCGCGCCAGCGGGCTTTCAACCGAGGCCATCTGCGTTGCCGCCTGTCCTGCGCTCCAGAACAGTACGATAAACAGCGCTTCGCTGAGCAGAAGCGTCAGCCACAGCGCGGTTCGCCCCGGCCAGAAGGCTAAGACTACGGTACTCGCCAGCGCCGCGCCCAGCAGCAGCGGCGTAAATGCCCAGATCTGCCACAGCGCGCGCGGTTCGCCCGACACCAGACGGTTTGGCGCGACATTCACAAAAGGTAACGCGACCGCCACGATGGCCACACAGACCAACAGCAGCAGGACGCGGTTATGACATTTTATTGGCACAGCCTTATCCCGTTACTTCACAAGCCCTTGTTGTTTCAGGAAGTCGGCAGCCACTTTTTTGGCATCCAGCCCCTCTACGGCAATGCTGGCATTCAGCTGTTGCAGCGTTTTCGCATCCAGTTTTTCAAACACCGGTTTGAGCCAATCGTCGATATCCGGGTAGGCTTTCAGCACCGCCTCGCGCACGACCGGGGTTGGGGCGTAAATTGGCTGAACGCCTTTCGGGTCGGTCAGGGTTTGCAGACCAAGCGCCGCGACCGGGCCGTCGGTGCCGTAAGCCATCGCCGCGTTGACGCCGGAGGTTTGCTGCGCCGCCGCCTTAATGGTCACCGCCGTGTCGCCGCCCGCCAGAGAGAGCAGCTGTGCCTGATCGAGCTTGAAATCATAAGCTTTTTCAAACGCTGGCAGGGCATCAGCGCGCTCGATAAACTCTGCCGAGGCCGCGAGCTTAAACTCGCCCTTCTCTTTCAGGTAGCGGCTGAGATCGTCAAGCGAGGTGAGCTTGCCTTTCTCGGCGATATCTTTGCGCACCGCGATGGTCCAGGTGTTATTGGCCGGTGCCGGTGTAAGCCAGACCAGCTTATTTTTTTCCGCGTCCAGCTTTTTGACTTTTTCGTACCCGGCTTTGGCATTTTTCCAGGCCGGATCGTTTTCATCCTTGAAGAAGAATGCCCCGTTGCCGGTGTATTCCGGGTAGATATCCAGCTCGCCGGAAGTGATAGCACCGCGCACGACAGGCGTGGTGCCAAGCTGCACTTTATTGACCGTTTTCACGCCGTGGCTTTCGAGCACCTGCAAAATGATATTGCCGAGCAACGCGCCCTCGGTATCAATTTTGGAACCCACCTTAACCGGCTCTGCGGCCTGTAACGGCAGGCTCAGCGCCGCCAGTAGCACCGCCGACCCTGTTATCCCCTTAGTAATCGTCATTCTACTTTCCTCATTATTTTGTGGCCTTTTTCATAGGCTTGAGAGAAAAGCGTAGCTTAAAACAGTGAATTTAACCGTTTTTCGTACCAGATGAGAGGCATCCCCCGCCAGGCGGGGGATAGGGAGAAAGGTAAGATTATTGCAGTTCAAACTCGGCTTTGTTCACGCGGGCGGAATCCACGCCGATGAAGACGTTGAATTTGCCAGGCTCGGCATCGTATTTCATCTGCTGATTCCAGAACTTCAGCGCATTTACGTCAATCGGGAAGCTGACCGTTTTGGTTTCGCCCGGTTTCAGGTTGACCTTTTCAAAGCCGCGCAGCTGTTTCACCGGACGGCTCATGGAGGCCGTGACATCCTGAACGTACATCTGGATCACCGTCGCGCCTTCGCGTTTGCCGCTGTTGGTCACTTCCACGCTGGCGGTCACTTTGCCGTCACGCTTCAGGGTCGGCGCCGACATTTTCACGTCAGAGACCTTAAACGTGGTGTAGCTCAGGCCATAGCCAAACGGATAGAGCGGGCCGTTAGCCTCGTCGAAGTAACGGGACGTGTACTTGTTCGGCTTGTCGGCGTTGTACGGACGACCGGTGTTCAGGTGGCTGTAGTAAACCGGGATCTGCCCGACGGAGCGCGGGAAGGACATCGGCAGCTTGCCGGACGGGTTGTAATCGCCAAACAGCACGTCGGCAATGGCGTTACCGCCTTCGGTACCGGCAAACCAGGTTTCCAGAATGGCGTCAGCCTGCTGGTCTTCTTTCACCAGCGCCAGCGGACGCCCGTTCATCAGCACCAGCACCAGCGGCTTGCCGGTGGCTTTCAGGGCCGCGATCAGGTCACGCTGGCTTTGCGGGATCGTGATGTCGGTCCGGCTGGAGGCTTCGTGCGCCATCCCCTGCGCTTCACCCACCACGGCGACCACCACGTCGGATTGCTTCGCGGCGTTAACCGCTTCGTCGATCATCTCTTTCGGCGTGCGTGGATCCACCTTCACCGCTTCCTCATACTGGTTGAGGAAGGTCACGATGTCTTTATCGTCGGTGACGTTTGCGCCTTTGGCGTAAACCACTTTTGCATTATCACCCACAGCGCTCTTAATGCCTGTCAGCACGGTAACGGACTGATCCGCCACGCCTGCGGCGGACCAGCTGCCCATGACGTCACGCTTGCTGTCGGCCAGCGGACCGACCACGGCAATGGTGCCGGATTTTTTCAGCGGCAGCGTGTCGAGACGGTTTTTCAGCAGTACCAGGCTTTCGCGCGCCACTTCGCGGGCTTCTTTGCGGTGCAGGCGGCTTTCAGCATTGGTGTCCGCCGGATCAGATTCCTTCGGCCCCAGATGGCTGTAAGGATCGTTAAACAGCCCCATGTCATATTTCACGTTCAGCACGTGGCGAGCGGCATCGTCCAGCTCCGCCATCGTCACCTTGCCGCTCTTCACCAGCCCCGGCAGGTATTTGCTGTAGTATTCGTCGCTCATGCTCATGTTGATGCCGGACTTGAGCGCCACGCGTACCGCATCTTCCGGGTCAGACGCTGTGCCGTGCTTTATCAGCTCTTTAATCGCCCCGTGATCCGAAACGGTGATGCCCTTGAAGCCCCACTGGTCGCGCAGCACATCTTTCAGCAGCCACGAATCGGAGGTGGCAGGCGTGCCGTTGAGAGAGTTCAATGCCACCATCACCGCGCCGCTGCCCGCGTCCAGCCCCGCTTTGTACGGCGGCATATAGTCGTTAAACAGGCGCTGCGGGCTCATGTCCACGGTGTTGTACTCTTTGCCGCCTTCCACCGCGCCATAGGCGGCGAAGTGCTTGACGCTGGTCATCACCGAGTAACGATCTGCCGGACTTTTGCCCTGCATCGCTTCCACCATGGTTTTGCCCATCGTGGCGGTTAAATAAGTATCTTCCCCAAAGCCCTCCGAAGCACGGCCCCAGCGCGGATCGCGGGAGACGTCTACCATCGGCGCCCAGGTCATGTTCAGGCCGTCGTCTGCGGCTTCATATGCCGATACGCGCCCGACGGTTTTCACCGCATCGAGGTTAAAGGAGGAGGCTAAGCCGAGGCTAATCGGGAAGACGGTACGCTGGCCGTGCACCACGTCATAAGCGAAGAACAGCGGAATTTTCAGGCGGCTCAGTTCCATCACCTGATCCTGCATCTTGCGGATATCCTGGCGGGTAACGGTGTTAAAAATGGCTCCTACCTGCCCGTCTTTGATCATCTCGCGAATGGCTTCTTTCGGGTTATCCGGGCCGACGCTGATCAGGCGCAGCTGGCCGATTTTCTCATCGACCGTCATCTTTTTGAGTAAATCCGTGACAAAGGCGTCGCGGGCTTCAGGCGTGAGCGGGTGATTACCAAACAAATCCTCTGCCAGCGCAGGTTGCAGCGCCAGGCTGACGGCGACACCTACAGAACATAGCCATTTCATGTTGTTATTCTCTCTCATCAATAACCGCGGGAAGCACCCGGCCAGACCGTGCGAAAAGCGCAGTGTGCCATAAAGCCTGAAAACCTTGCAGGGTTATTCTCTGATTTTTCTCATGAATACCCGACCGCTCAACGGCTAATCGCGCTATGCTTTACAGCGAGAAATTTGCCCCACCACAAGGAGTGGAAGATGTCTTCTGTTCGAACTGACGATAACACTACATTTATTAACGAACTGTCTCGCCTGGTTGGTCACTCTCACCTGCTTACCGACCCGGCCAAAACCGCCCGCTATCGGAAGGGCTTTCGCTCCGGCCAGGGCGACGCGCTGGCGGTAGTCTTCCCCGGTACGTTGCTCGAACTGTGGCGCGTGCTCAGCGCCTGCGTTGCGGCAGACAAGATTATTTTAATGCAGGCTGCGAATACCGGCCTGACCGAAGGCTCCACGCCGAACGGCAACGATTACGATCGTGACATCGTGATTATCAGCACCCTGCGCCTCGACAAACTGCACCTGCTGGACAAGGGCGAACAGGTGCTCGCCTTCCCCGGCACCACGCTTTACTCGCTGGAAAAAGCGCTTAAGCCGCTGGGACGCGAACCGCACTCGGTGATCGGCTCATCGTGCATTGGCGCCTCGGTGATCGGCGGGATCTGCAATAACTCCGGCGGCTCGCTGGTGCAGCGCGGCCCGGCCTACACGGAGATGTCGCTGTTTGCCCGTATCGATGAAAACGGCAAGCTGACGCTGGTTAACCATCTGGGGATCGATCTGGGTGTAACGCCAGAGCAGATCCTCAGCAAACTTGACGATGACCGCGTGAAGGACGAAGACGTTCAGCACGATGGCCGTCACGCGCATGACCACGATTACATCACCCGCGTGCGCGATATCAATGCCGATACGCCAGCGCGCTATAACGCCGATCCGGATCGCCTGTTTGAATCCTCCGGCTGCGCGGGCAAGCTGGCCGTTTTTGCGGTGCGCCTCGATACCTTCCCGGCAGAGAAAAAGCAGCAGGTGTTTTACATTGGCACCAATCAGCCGGAGGTGCTGACGGAGATCCGCCGTCATATTCTGGCCGAGTTCACTCACCTGCCGGTGGCGGGCGAGTATATGCACCGGGACATTTATGACATCGCTGAGCGCTACGGCAAAGATACCTTCCTGATGATCGACAAGCTCGGCACCGACAAAATGCCGTTCTTCTTCACCATGAAGGGCCGCACCGACGCGATGCTGGAGAAAGTGTCGCTGTTCAAACCGCACTTCACCGACCGCTTTATGCAGAAACTGGGCAACGCCTTCCCGGCGCATTTACCGGAGCGGATGAAGACCTGGCGCGATAAGTATGAGCACCACCTGCTGCTGAAAATGGCCGGGGACGGAATTGCCGAAGCGCAGAGCTGGCTCACCGAGTTCTTCAAAACTGCCGACGGGGATTTCTTCGCCTGCACGCCGGAAGAAGGCAGCAAAGCCTTCCTGCACCGCTTCGCCGCGGCGGGTGCGGCTATCCGTTATCAGGCTGTGCATTCCGAAGAGGTAGAGGATATTCTGGCGCTGGATATTGCCCTGCGTCGCAACGATACCGAGTGGTTTGAACATCTGCCGCCGGAGATTGACAGCAAGCTGGTGCACAAGCTCTATTACGGCCACTTCATGTGCTATGTCTTCCACCAGGATTACATCGTCAAAAAAGGGGTGGATGCGCATGCGTTGAAAGAGCAGATGCTGGCGTTGCTGCACGAGCGTGGCGCGCAATATCCTGCCGAGCATAACGTGGGGCATTTGTACAAAGCGCCGGAGACGCTTAAACAGTTTTATCGCAAAAATGACCCTACAAACAGTATGAACCCCGGCATTGGTAAGACAACGCGGAAGAAATACTGGAAAGAGAGTGCCGAAACAGAGAAGCAAAATACGTAAGCCTCTGATGAACGCCTATAGCCAAATTTAAGAGATTGTTAAGCTCTCCTCAATCGTACTAGAGTATCTGCCTGTTGCCAGAGAAACGTTTCTCTGGCTTTCCAAACAAGGAGCGGGCAGAACATGTCGGCTGTAGAGATTTTACCCGAAACTGAAATCGAGGTGCGCGACGCCCTTCCTGACGATGCACATGCCATCTCGGCGATATACGCCTGGCATGTGCTTCATGGCCGTGCGTCCTTCGAGGAAGTTCCCCCCACCGTCGATGAGATGCGTCAGCGGATGAAGAGTGTGACCGACAGCGGTTTACCGTGGCTGGTTGCGCTGTATCGCGGCATTGTCGTCGGCTACTGCTACGCCACGTTTTATCGTCCACGTCAGGCCTACCGGTACACCCTTGAGGAATCCATCTATGTGGATGCCAGCACCACCGGGCGCGGGTTTGGCTCGGCGCTGATGGATGCCCTGATTGCACGGTGTGAGCAAGGTCCCTGGCGGCAGATGATTGCTGTGGTCGGTGACGGAAACAATAATGCGGGATCGTTACGGCTGCATAAAAAACATGGCTTCGAGGTTGTCGGTCAACTGCGCAGCGTAGGGTATAAGAAGGGCGACTGGCGGGATACGTTGATCATGCAGCGTCCACTCAACGATGGTGACTGGACGCTGCCGGAGTAGGCGCTTTCGCCCGGTGGCGCTCCGCTTACCGGGCCTACGTATCGGGGCCGCTTTAGGGCCGTAGGCCGGGTAAGGCGAAGCCGCCACCCGGCACAGACAGGCGACTCAGTCGTTCTGCGCCGTCGCCATCTGTTCCGCTTTCTGCTTTTTATACGCCAGCGCTGAAGCCGGCACCGGCTGCACTTTCCCGGTTTCAATCCAGGTGCGCAGGCGGCTGGCATCCGCAAAGTGGGTATATTTGCCGAAGGCATCCATCACCACCAGCGCCACTGGTTTACCGTTAAACACGGTGCGCATCACCAGGCAGTGCCCTGCCGCATTGGTAAATCCGGTCTTGGTTAACTGAATATTCCAGTTATCGCGATACACCAGATGGTTAGTGTTGCGGAACGGCAGCGTATACGCCGGGTTCGAGAATGTCGCCATCTCCTCACGCGTGGTGCTGAGCTGACCAATCAGCGGGTATTGCTTACTGGCGATCAGCAGCTTGGTTAAATCACGCGCCGTCGAGACGTTATGGATCGACAGACCGGTTGGCTCCACGAAATGGGTATTTTTCATCCCCAGCGCTTTGGCTTTGGCATTCATCGCGCGGATAAACGCGTCGTAACCGCCAGGATAATGGTGGGCAAGGCTCGCCGCCGCGCGGTTCTCTGAGGACATCAGCGCCAACAGCAGCATATTTTTACGGCTGATTTCACTGTTCAAACGCACGCGAGAGTAGATCCCTTTCATCTCTGGCGTGTGGCTGATATCCACTTTTAGCTTTTCGTCCAGCGGCAGTCGTGCATCAAGCACCACCATCGCGGTCATGACTTTGGTTATGGAAGCGATCGGGCGCACCAGATCCGGGTGACTGGCGTAGATCACCTTGTTGGTATTCAGGTCAACGATCATCGCGCTGCCGGACGCAATCTGGGGTTGCGCAGCAGCGGTGGCAACTGCGGGCGTTTTGGCGATGGCTGGCGCGGTAGCGGAGACGCCCAACAGTAGCGCAAGACTAAGGAGTGACACTCGAAATTTCAGCATGATGAGACTTCTGATAATGATTCACGCACGTTATGACGTACACCGCCTGTGTCGACGGATAAACACAGGCTGGCTTCGGCATCATAGCGGTCACCGTGCGTTGTCGCCAGCGGAGAATCATAACCAGATGCTGCATTGCTGGCATTTACGCCAGCAATGCAGGGGACTTAAAAGAGACGGTATCCATAACCCCAAAGAATAACTGTCAGGGCCAGTAGCGCCTCAAGGACCAGCACGCCGATGGCAAGCGTAGAGCTGGAGAAGCTCAGGCCCTCTTCTTTATTGATGTTGAGGAAGGTTGGCACTCCTACATACAGCAGATAACCGGTGTAAAAGAGGGCAACCGTACCGATCAGCGCGCACAGCCAGACCAGTGGATAGAGCGCAACAATACCGCTTAAGAACAGCGGGGTCGCGACGTATCCGGCGAAGACCATACAGTGTGCCAGCGACGGGCGCTGCGGATAGTTGCGCGCCATCCAGTGGATGACCCGCCCCATTACCGCCACCCCGGCCAGCATCAGGCCATAAAACAGAATGGCCAGGTACAGTCCGGTAAACCAGGAAAGCTGAACCACGGTGCCGTCACCAAAGTTCCAGCCTATTTGCGTAGTACCAATAAACGCGCAGACCACCGGCACCGCTGCCATCAGCAGGACGTGGTGGGTGTAGTGATGCGCGACCGTTTCGTTCTCGTTACGGATGACCTGCATTTCACGATCGGGATGGGAGAAAAGTCCCCAGACATGGTTCATAACGCCCCCTTGTTGTCGGCCCGTCAGCGATAGCTAAAGTATAATGCAGGCTTTAGATTATTTTATGTACAGTGGGAAATTTCCGTTGATTGCCGCGTGGTTGATGGATGGGGTATATGATTAACGCAGGCACAGTAAGGGAGACGACATTTACTTAATGGATATCAACGGTCTTATTGAACAATATGGATACGCCGCGCTGGTCATCGGCAGCGTGGCAGAGGGTGAAACCATCACGCTGCTGGGCGGAGTGGCCGCACATCAGGGATTGCTTAAATTCCCGCTGGTGGTCGCCGCCGTCGCACTGGGCGGTATGATTGGCGACCAGCTGCTCTACTTTCTGGGTCTGCGCTTTGGTCCGACGCTTTTACAACGTTTTGCTAAGCATCAAAAGAAAATTCTTCGTGCTCAGCGGCTTATCCAGCGGCATCCCTATATGTTTGTGATTGGCACCCGCTTTATGTATGGCTTTCGCATCATTGGGCCAATATTGATTGGCGCGAGCCGCTTACCGCCGAAAATTTTCCTGCCGCTGAACATTATCGGGGCGATTGCCTGGGCGTTGATTTTTACCACGCTTGGCTACGTGGGTGGCGAAGTGATAGGCCCGTGGCTGCATAATCTCGATCAGCATCTTAAACACTGGGCCTGGCTGATCCTGGTTGTTGCGGTGGTGATTGGGGTACGGCTGTGGCTCAAGCATCGTGAAAAGCGGCGGGATGAAGAGTGAGTGCGGCCTGCTGCCCCTCACCCTACCCCTCTCCCCAAAGGGGAGAGGGAACTCTATACACCCTCTCCCCTTTGGGGAGAGGGCTGGGGTGAGGGGAATGTTTATTCTGCTGGTTTAAACTGCGGATTCGCCAGCATAAAACCGCCGTCGACGATAAACGACTGCCCGGTGGTGTAGCTGGCGTCGCTGTCACACAGCCACGCCACCAGGCTGGCTATTTCTTTGGTATGCCCTGGCCGTGCCAGCGGGATTTCCGGCATTGAGCCTTCTTTCACTTCGCTGTCGTCCATATCATTCATCGGCGTGGCGATCGCACCAGGCGCAACGGCGTTCACCAGAATCTTATGTTTAACCAGCTCCAGCGCCATCGATTTTGTTAACCCGCCCAGGGCATGTTTGGCCGCCGTATAGGCGCTGGCGTCCGGCAATGGTGTATGTTCATGCACCGAGGTGATGTTCACGATCCGCCCCCCTTCTCCCTGCTTCACCATCTGACGCGCCGCGATTTGCGAGCAGAGAAACGCGCCGTCCACGTCAACGGTAAATATGTGCCGCCAGTCGTCAAACGACAGGTCCAGAAATGGCGCTTTGTTCATCGCCCCAGCATTGTTTACCAGCACATCCAGCCGCCCGAAACGCGTAATCAGGGTTTCAATGGCCTTTGCGCCTTCCGGCAAATTGCTTAAGTCGAGCTGGATGGCCTCGGCACGCTGCCCGCGCGCTTCAATTTCACGGCAGGTTGCCAGCGCCCCTTCCTCATCTGAATGCCAGGTCACCCCGATATCAAACCCGCGTTCGGCCAGCATCAGGGCCGTCGTTTTGCCAATTCCTGAATCCGATGCGGTAACAATTGCGACTCGCGTCATACTCACCTCCTGAAAATCTGCAAAGAGGTAAGTATAGATAATGCGCGATTTTAGCTGTGATGATATCCGCCACCCAGCGCGGAGGTGAGCTGGAGCGTAGCATCCACGTACTGACCTTTCAGCATCAACCCGGCAATACGCTCTTTGAGCGCCGGAATTTTTGCTTCACTCACCCGGGAGCCGGCAATGATCCCCGCGCTGAAGCGCGCCTGTGCCAGCGCAACGACGCGCGCCGCATCTTTTTCGATCTGCTGCTGGTGCTGATTTTTGGCGGTCAGGGTTTCTACTTCGCTGGCCGTCCGGGCAACCTGGTTTACGGCGTCCACTACGGCCTTGTTGTAGTTCGCCACGGAGAGGTTGTTTTGCGCCTGGGCGATATCCAGGTTCGCATTTAACCGACCGCTGTCAAAAATTGGCAGCGTCAGACCCGCGGTTACGCCCATTTGCTGAGCAGATGAGCGGAACAGGTCGCTAAGGTGCAATGCATCCTGCTGCAAGAACGCCATCAAATTGATGTCAGGGTAGAACGCGGCTCTGGCGGCATCCACTTCGCTCATGGACGCTTCGATATACCAGTGCGCCTCCTGCAAATCCGGGCGGCGAGCCAGCAGCTCATAACCGAGCGTTGACGGCAGCGACGCCTCTGCGTCAGGTAAGGCATGCCGGGCGAGCGTGACTGAAGGGGTATTGGTCAATGCATTCAGACGCGCCTCAATGGCCTTCATTTTGCCGTGCACGTCAGCGAGCTGTTCATCGGTTTTGCTGGCATTGATATCTGTTTCAACGCCTTCCACCGAGGAGGTAATGCCGTGCTGATAAAGCTCACGATCGGCACCGATGATATTTTCCTGCTCCCGTTTGATCTGCGCGAGCACGTCACCCACCGCGGCCTCGGTCTGCCAGTCCCAGTACAGCCGCGCGACGCTGCTGGCGAGCAGCTGTCGGGTCTGCTCCAGCTCCGCTTTTTGCGCATTCACCTTACCGATGCGGGCCTCAATTTGGGCGCGGTTTTTACCCCATAAATCCAGATCCCATCCGGCCGTCAGACCAAAGGTGCCGTTGGTGTACCAGGGTCCGGTTGTCCCCGCCGCCGGGTCAGTCAGGGCGAATGGCCCCATCAGCCCCTCTGCCGACATCTTTTGCCGTTCCACATCTGCGGAAAAATCCATTTGTGGACCATCAGCAGCGACAGCGGCTTTCGCCTGTGCTTCTGCCAGGGTGATGCGCTGCCGGGCAATTTGCATATCCGGTGCATCCGCCAGCGCTTTAGCAATCAGCGCGTTAAGCTGAGGGTCATTAAAATCTTTCCACCATTCGTTTTTTGGCCAGTCGGCATGACTTAGTTGGGTATTTACAGCAGCGGCGGCGGCTTGCGTTTTCACTGGAGACACCGTGGCATGTTCCGGCGCGCAGGCGGACAGCATAAAAATAAGGGGAGCACTCAGAGATAAAGTAAGAGAACGTTTCATTACGCCATAAACTCAAAAAAAATAAAGGCGCAACTTACGCTTACTGACGTTCCGTTTTTTAGTAACGCGTGGCAATCCGCATATTGTTATACATTTTCATATCCGGAAATTTATTCCCCAAGCGAATGATTTAATTTCACCTATTCATACCAATTATGAATTGACTGCTACACTTACTGACGACAGACATACGCAGGAGAGGCGAATGAAAATATTATTGTGGGCTATTTTGATTATATTTCTGATAGGGCTGCTGGTGGTAACCGGCGTATTCAAAATGATTTTCTGATACGTTTGCCCGGCTCCGCGCCGGGCAAACGTATTCACACTTCACTCAGTGCTTCGACTGGATCACACGGGCAATATCCGCCGACGTCTGTAGCGTACGGATCTCCTGAAATAATCCCAGCGCGTCGTCGTACTCTTTCCGTAAATAACTCAGCCACTGCTTAATGCGCGCGACATGATACAACCCGGTATCGCCCTGCTTTTCCAGCCGCGTGTATTTTTGCAGGAGTTTCACCACGTCCGCCCACGGCATCCGCGGCTCATTGTATTTCACCACCCGGCTGAGGTTCGGCACGTTCAGCGCACCGCGGCCAATCATCACGGCATTACAGCCGGTCTCTTTGAGGCAGGCCTGCGCGCTCTCATAATCCCAGATTTCGCCGTTAGCAATCACCGGAATAGTAAGCCGTCTGCGGATCTCGCCAATCGCCTGCCAGTTAATGCGCTCGGCTTTATAACCATCCTCTTTGGTTCGCCCGTGCACCACCAGCTCGGTGGCGCCCGCCTGCTGCACCGCGTCGGCAATTTCAAACTGCCTGTCGCCGCTGTCCCATCCCAGACGCACTTTGACCGTCACCGGTAGATGCGATGGCACCGCCTCACGCATGGCCTTTGCGCCGCGATAAATCAATTCCGGATCTTTGAGTAACGTCGCCCCGCCGCCGCTGCCGTTGACCAGCTTTGACGGACAGCCGCAGTTAAGATCGACACCGTACGAGCCAAGCGCTACCGCGCGGGCGGCGTTTTCCGCCAGCCACTCAGGATACTGGCCGAGCAGCTGGACGCGCACCAGCGTACCGGAGGGGGTGCGGCTCTGACGATGCAGTTCCGGACATAGACGATAAAATGATTTTTCTGGCAGCAACATATCGACCACGCGCAAAAACTCCGTCACGCAGAGATCGTAATCGTTCACCTCGGTAAGCAGCTCGCGCACGAGAGAGTCGAGCACGCCTTCCATCGGGGCCAGTAAAACACGCATTCTGAGTACCTGTGAAAAAAGACGCGCTATAGTAGCTGCTCTCTATGTATGTTGAAAGCCCGGCGTTCCATTCTGGAATGTCTGGTATGCCCAAAATTCATGATGTGATCCGTGGCACATTTTCAGGTTTAATTGTATGATGAATACGTCTCAGCAAGGACTTTCACCATGAGCAAATCACTGAATACTATCTGGCAATACCTTCGCGCCTTCGTCCTGATTTATGCCTGCCTGTACGCCGGCATTTTTATCGCGTCGCTGCTGCCTATTACCATCCCCGGCAGCATTATCGGCATGTTGATCCTGTTTGTGCTGCTGGCATTACAGGTGCTGCCCGCGAAATGGGTCAACCCGGGGTGCTTCGTTCTCATTCGCTATATGGCCCTGCTTTTTGTGCCTATCGGCGTTGGGGTTATGCAGTATTACGATGTGCTTAAGGCGCAGTTCGGCCCGATAGTGGTCTCCTGCGCCATCAGTACGCTGGTAGTTTTCCTGGTCGTCAGCTGGAGCTCACACATTGTGCATGGCGAACGTAAGGTCATCGGGGAGAAAACAAAAAAATGATGGCGAATATCTGGTGGTCCCTGCCGTTAACCCTGGTGGTGTTCTTTGCTGCGCGTAAGCTTGCGGTTCGTTTCAAAATGCCGTTGCTCAACCCGCTGCTGGTCGCCATGGTGGTGATTATTCCTTTTCTGCTGCTCACCGGCATTTCTTATGAACGTTACTTCGCCGGGAGCAAGATCCTCAACGATTTGTTGCAGCCTGCCGTGGTGGCGCTGGCGTTTCCTTTATATGAGCAACTGCATCAGATCCGCGCGCGCTGGAAATCCATCATAACCATCTGCTTTGTGGGTAGCCTTGTTGCGATGATCACTGGTACCTCGGTGGCCTTATTGATGGGCGCATCGCCGCAGATCGCCGCCTCTATTCTGCCTAAATCCGTTACTACGCCGATTGCCATGGCCGTGGGCGGCAGTATCGGCGGCATTCCGGCCATCAGCGCCGTGTGCGTGATTTTCGTCGGTATCCTGGGCGCGGTGTTTGGTCATACGCTGCTGAATATCATGAAAATTCGTACCAAAGCGGCGCGCGGTCTGGCGATGGGTACCGCCTCGCACGCGCTGGGCACCGCACGCTGCGCGGAGCTGGATTATCAGGAAGGGGCATTCAGCTCGCTGGCGCTGGTGATCTGCGGGATTATAACCTCCCTGGTCGCGCCGTTTATCTTCCCGATTATTCTGGCAGTAATGGGCTAAAATTTGCGATGCGTCGCGCAAATTTCATTTTCATTTCATAAGTTGCATACATAATGAGATTTGGATCACATATAAAGGCCGTACGGCTCCGTACACTACCGATCCATTAACCTTGATGAGGCAACGTCATGCATCCACGTTTTCAAGCTGCTTTCTCTCAGCTTGCAGAGAATTTGCAATCAGCCCTGGCTCCGGTTCTGGCGGATGCGCATTTCCCCGCCCTGCTGACGGCAGATCAGGTCACGACGCTTAAACAGGCAACGGGGCTGGACGAAGACGCGCTGGCTTTCGCCCTGCTGCCGCTGGCGGCTGCTTGCGCCCGCGCTGACCTTTCCCATTTTAACGTAGGCGCAATTGCGCGCGGCGTGAGCGGGACCTGGTACTTCGGCGGGAACATGGAGTTTCTCGGTGCGACCATGCAGCAAACCGTTCATGCGGAGCAGAGTGCCATCAGTCACGCCTGGCTGCGCGGCGAAAAGGCCCTGCGCGCCATCACCGTCAACTATACCCCTTGCGGCCACTGCCGTCAGTTTATGAATGAGCTGAACAGCGGTCTTGAACTGCGTATCAACCTGCCGGGACGCGCGCCGCATACGCTGGGTGATTACCTGCCGGATGCTTTTGGCCCTAAAGATCTTGAGATCAAAACCCTGCTGATGGATGAGCAGGACCACGGTTACGCGCTCTCAGGGGATGCGCTCAGCGAAGCGGCCATTGCCGCCGCCAATAAAAGCCACACGCCATACAGCAAATCACCAAGCGGCGTCGCCCTTCAGTGCCGCGACGGCCGCATCTTCACCGGCAGCTATGCAGAGAACGCCGCGTTTAACCCGACGCTGCCTCCGCTCCAGGGCGCCCTGAACCTGCTCAGCCTGAACGGGTATGACTACCCGGATATTCAGCGCGCGATCCTCGCTGAAAAGGCCGATGCACCGCTGATCCAGTGGGACGCGACCGCAGCCACGCTGAAAGCGCTGGGCTGTTCAACCATCGACCGCGTGCTGCTGGCATAATCTGTTCGGCGGGCAGATCTGCCCGCCAGTCTGACGAAAAACCCCTCAGTTGAATCGCTGTTTCTTGCGCTAACCAGGCGGGTACAGTAGCCTGAGGGAAATTTCATCATCGGTACGAGCCATCTGCATGTTAAAGCGCGTGTTTTACAGCCTGTCTGTCCTGGTCGGCATACTGCTGTTGATCGTGCTGGGTCTCGACCGCTGGATGAGCTGGAAAACAGCTCCCTACATTTTTGACGACCTACAGGACCTCCCCTACCGCCAGGTTGGCGTGGTGCTTGGCACCGCCAAGTATTACCGCACCGGCGTCATCAATCAGTATTACCGGTATCGTATTCAGGGCGCACTGAACGCCTATAACAGCGGCAAGGTGAACTATCTGCTGTTAAGCGGCGATAACGCCCTGCAAAGCTATAATGAGCCGGTGACGATGCGCAAAGATTTGATTGCCGCAGGCGTCGACCCGGCCGATATCGTGCTCGACTACGCCGGGTTCCGCACGCTTGATTCCATCGTGCGTACCCGCAAGGTGTTCGACACCAATGATTTCATCATCATCACCCAGCGTTTCCACTGCGAGCGGGCGTTGTTTATCGCCCTTCATATGGGGATCCAGGCCCAGTGCTACGCCGTGCCGTCGCCAAAGGATATGTTGAGCGTGCGCGTACGCGAGTTTGGCGCCCGTTTTGGCGCGCTGGCTGACCTGTATCTGTTCAAACGTGAACCGCGCTTTTTAGGCCCGCTGGTGCCGATCCCAACGATGCACGAAGTGCCTGAAAATGCGCAAGGCTATCCGGCGGTGACGCCGGAGCAGCTGCTGGAAATGCAGAAGAAGTAATAACTGATGTCGGGTGGCGGCTTCGCCTTACCCGACCTACGATCGCGATTTTGTAGGCCCGGTAAGCGTCGCGCCACCGGGCAAAAAAAGGCCCGCTACGTGAGCGGGCCTTTCCATTCTGAAGAACTTATTTCTTACGCGCGTACTTCAGTGAATCCAGGGCAACCGCGAAGATAATGATCGCGCCCTTGATGATGTACTGCCAGTACGGGTTCACGCCGATGTAGGTCAGGCCGTAGTTGATCACGGTGAAGATGATCACACCGGTCACCACGCCCAGCACGGTACCCACGCCGCCGCTGAAGGAGACGCCGCCGACCACGCAGGCCGCAATCGCATCCAGCTCGTACATAAAACCGAGGTTGTTGGTGGCAGAGCCGATACGGCCTGCTTCCAGCATCCCGCCGAAGGCGTAGAACACACCGGACAGGGCATAAATCATCAGCAGGTTCAGAGCCACGTTGACGCCGGAGACTTTCGCCGCTTCCGGGTTGCCGCCGATAGCAAAGATGTTTTTACCGAAGCGGGTTTTGTTCCACAGGATCCAGACGAACGCCACCGCAATCAGCGCATAGAAGGTGATATAGGAGAGACGGAAGCTGCCCAGCGCAACAAACCCCTGCGTGAAGGTCGAGAAGCCGCTTTCGAAGCCAGAGATTGGAGACGCGCCGACGAAATCGTAGTACAGGGAGTTGATACCATAAACGATGATCATCGTGCCAAGCGTGGTGATGAATGGCGTCACGTTCAGGTAAGCAATGATGATGCCGTTAATCAGGCCAATTACCGCGCCGATGGCGCATACGATCAGGATCACCACGAAAATCGGCATGGTCGCCATCTCCGGGAACACCTTGTTGGCGTTTTCCATCGACTGCAACAGGGTTGCCGCAATAACCGCCGCCAGACCCACCTGGCGCCCTGCCGAAAGGTCTGTCCCCTGGGTAACGATGAGCCCTGCCACGCCCAGTGCGATGATAATACGTACGGAAGACTGGGTCAGAATATTACTTAAGTTCAGCAGACTTAAGAACGTTGGGTCCTGGAAAATAATTATCGCCAGCAAGACTAAAAGAACAACGTAAATACCGCCTTCTTTCAGATAAGTGAGAAAACTTTTTTTATTTAACGCACTCATGAGGAGCCCCTGATCTTAAAGGTGCAAAGACGCAAGACGCAAAATTTCGTTTTGCGTTGTCGTTTTGGTTTCAACAATACCGGCAACGAGACCATTGCTCATAACCAGAATACGGTCTGTGATCCCTAACAATTCCGGCATTTCGGAAGAAATAATAATGATCCCTTTATCTTTTTTCGCCAGCTCTGCGATCAGCTGGTAAATCTCGAATTTTGCACCCACGTCGATACCGCGCGTAGGTTCATCCAGCATCAGTATTTCAGGCTGGGTTAACAGCCAGCGACCAATAATGACTTTCTGCTGGTTCCCTCCCGAGAGTGAGCCAATTTGCGTGCGGTGGCCCGGCGTTTTCACGCGCATGGAGTCAATCACCCATTGGGTATCGCTCTTCATGCGGGAATTATCCAGCAACCCGACCTTGTTTTTGTAATTGCGAATATTAGAAATTAACGAGTTAAAGTTAATATCAAGATAAGCGTAAATACCGGTGGAACGCCGCTCTTCCGTCACCAGCGCAAAACCATTATTAATGGCTTCATTGGCGTTGTGGTTGTTGATTTTCTTACCGTGCAGGGTAATGGTGCCTTCGGCTTTCTCACGGATACCAAACAGGGTTTCCACGATATCGGTGCGCTTAGCGCCCACCAGCCCTGCGATACCAAGGATCTCGCCCTTGTGCAAATCGAAAGAGACATCGCGGATGGACGGCTGACGCAGTGAGGTCAGGTTACGCACCTCCAGAATCACTTCGCCCGGCTTGTTTTCTTTATCCGGGAAGCGCTGGTTCAATGAACGGCCAACCATCATGGCGATGATCTTGTCCATGTCCAGCCCTTCCAGCGGCTGGGTGGCAATCCACTGGCCGTCGCGCAGAATGGTGATTTCATCGCACAGCTGGAAGATCTCTTCCATTTTATGTGAGATATAGACAATGCCGCAGCCGCGATCTTTCAGCTTACGAATAATGGTAAAAAGGTGATTAACCTCTTTTTCCGTTAATGACGACGTTGGTTCATCCATGATCACGATTTTCGCATCATAGGAGAACGCTTTGGCAATTTCGATCATCTGCATCTGGGAAACGGATAATGTCCCGACGCGTGCGCGCGGGTCAATATCAATATCCAGCTCATCGAAAATGGCTTTGGTGTCGCGATACATTTTATCCTGATCGACAAAGACACCTTTGGTTGGATAGCGGCCCAACCACATATTATCCATAACTGAACGTTGCAGAACCAGGTTTAATTCCTGGTGTACCATCGAGATACCGTTCTCCAGCGCTTCTTTCGCTGAATGGAAGTCGATCTCTTTTCCCTGAAAAAGAATGCTGCCAGAATCTTTTTGATAGATCCCAAAAAGGCATTTTAATAATGTTGATTTACCCGCACCGTTTTCACCCATTAACGCATGAATAGAGTGAGGACGAACTTTTAAATTAACATTATCGAGCGCCTTAACACCGGGGAATGACTTGTTAACACCGGTCATTTCCAACAAGTATTCACCGGACGACTGAGTAGTTGTGCTGACCATAATTATACCTTGTTGGCCTCGCATATCGCGTTATAAAAGGGCGCAACGAATTGCGCCCAGTGAAGACAATTCAGATAACTTATTTACCGATAAACTCAGCCAGGTTGGACTGGTCTACGCCCACGTAAGGAACGCGAACGATTTTGTTTTCAATTTTCCAACTGGTGCCGTCAGCAGCGCCTTTACCATCAGCGAGGTTTTTCGCCAGATCGAAGGTGGCTTTCGCCTGGTTGTTAGCATCGTTCAGCACGGTACCGGCCATTGCGCCAGATTTCACCAGCGCCAGCGCTTCTGGCAGGGCATCCACACCGAATACAGGAATGGCGGATTTGTTGTGTGCTTTCAGCGCTTCAACTGCACCCATTGCCATTGCATCGTTGTTGGCGATGACCACTTCAATTTTGTTGGCGTTCGGGCCAGAGAGCCACGCATCCATCTTATCTTTCGCCTGAGCGGTGTCCCACATTGCGGTGTCTAACGCCAGCTGCTGGGTTTTCAGGCCTTTATCGTTCAGCTCTTTAATAACGTAGGTGGTACGAGCTTCAGCATCCGGATGGCCCGGTTCGCCTTTCAGCAGAACGAACTGAATCTGACCATCTTTGTTCATATCCCAGTTTGGGTTCGCCGCCCAGTGTTTCGCAATCAGATCGCCCTGGATAATCCCGGACTCTTTGGAGTCAGTACCCACGTAATACGCTTTATCGTAGCTGTCCAGCGCTTTACGGGAAGGCTCTTTGTTGAAGAAGACAATCGGCACGTTCTGGCCGCGTGCTTTCTCGATCACCGTACCTGCCGCAGCCGGGTCAACCAGGTTAATAGCCAGCGCTTTCACGCCTTTTGCCAGAAGAACGTCAATCTGATCGTTCTGTTTGGACTGGTCATTCTGGGAGTCATTCATCAGCAGCTGCACGTCTGGCGCTGATTTAGCATCTTTTTCAATTGCTTTACGCACAACGGACATGAAGTTGTCGTCGTATTTATAGATAGTCACGCCAATACGGGTATCCGCTGCGTGTGCTGCTGCGCCAAAAAGCATGCTTGCCATGACAGCAGACAGAGTCAACACCTTCTTATTCATGGTATCTCCGGTTTTTTTTATGCAGGGTAGTTCTTGTGAAAAACGGTCGGCGGGCAGATGTTAATAAAACGTTACTGATCGCCGAAGTTCACTTATAAAATGTCCAGCTTCCGTGTTCGGTAACGCTCCAGAAATGCGTTTTATTCGTTGTTTGAGGCATTCTGGTAACGGTAAAAGTGAATAATCACCGTTACATTGTGTTTCAGCCCCTAAAACGCTGACATCATAGACAGCGGCTTGTTAAGATACTGTGAATTTACTCACAGATTGAAAACGGTTACATCACGTGATGTTATCAGTTAGTGATCGGAGCCACAGTTTGTCGGATAGCGACCGAATGGCGGCGTACTAAAGTCGGCATAAAACAATGCGTTGCGTCAGGATCTAACAGCCCTGCCGCCCCCTGTAACGCCAGCTCTGTCGCCAGTTTCGCCATCGACGCAATGGGGTAACGCACCGTTGTCAGTTGCGGATCGGTGTAACGGGCAATCGGAATATCATCAAAACCGATCAGCGATAAATGCTGCGGCACCGCAATGCCATTATCTTTCAGCGCGGTAAGCGCACCTGCCGCCATGCTGTCGTTATAGGCAAACACGGCCGTCAGCTGAAGATTACGCCCCAGCAGTTCCACCATTGCCGCTTCACCGCCCTGCATGTCCGGCGAACCGGTACCAACCCAGCTCTCCAGCGGCGCAATGCCCTGTTCTTTCAGGGCGTTTTGCCAGCCCTCACGGCGCATCATGTCGTCTTCAATACCGTGGCTGGAAGCCAGATAACCAATGCGCTGATGGCCGTTGCTGATGAGCATCCGCGTCGCCATCATCGCGCCGCTGATGTTATCCAGACCGACGCAGCGATGCGCATAACCGGGGACGATACGGTTGATCAGCACCATACCGGGGATCTGCTCCATAAACCCGGCCAGCTCTTCATCGCTCAGGGCTTTTGAGTGCACAATCAGGGCGTTACAGCGCTGGCGGATCAGTACCTCAATGGCATAACGCTCTTTTTCAGCCTCGTGATAGCTGTTGCCAATCAGCACATATTTCTGGTGCTGCTGGGCAACGACGTCCACCGCTTTGACCAGCGCGCCGAAGAAGGCGTCCGACACGTCCATCACCACGACACCAATGGTATCGCTGACCTGCGTCGCCAGCGCCTGAGCATTGGCGTTTGGCCGGTACCCCAGCTGGGTCACGGCTTTCATTACGGTTTCACGCGTTTCAGGGCTGACCAGCGCACTGTTGTTCAGCACGCGGGAGACAGTAGCAACAGAAACACCCGCCTGGCGGGCGACGTCACGAATGGTGATCATATTCACCACCCTTAAAAGGATTGCAGCAACTCACAGACACCCCCTGTGTTTAGCAAGGTGGCTATTCTGGCAGCGAGAGAGAGGAGACTACGTGAAGAAGCTCACACAGATGAAAACGCTTACATCCGTTTTGTTAATGATTGTGATCCAGATCGTTATCTGGATGTATTACGCAATGACACGCCCGACGCAAGGGCGGTTAACCGTCGCCATACCCACTCCAGCGGGCCCTGGCGGAAAAAACGCAGCCAGATAACTGAAAACACCACGTTAACAACCCAGACCGGAATAACAAACGCCAGCAGCGTCAGGCGGTCGAATTTCATAAACAGGCCGAATCGGTAGAAAAGCGTGGTGCATATCAGCGTTTGCAGGATGTAATTGCTTAACGCCATCCGTCCAACGCAGGCCACCGCACTGACGATCCACAGGCGAGAAAGCCGGGGCCAGAAGCCATAGATCAGCGCCGCATAGCCAATGGTCTGGAACGGCGCGCTCAGTTCGCGCGGCACCTGCAACAGGAACGCGCACCAGCGGTAATCCCACTGAAGATGCCACTGTACGATCACCGCCGGAAGGTTAATCATCACGCCGAGCAGTACCAGGCCAGCGCCTGTGAGACGATAGTGTCGCAGGCTAAATTCTCCTTTCAGCCAGCCGGTGCGCATCAGGGCTGCGCCCATCAGCATCATCCCCGCCAGCTGCCAGCCGTATTGCGCCCCCAGCGCCAGCAGGTTATCGCCGAGCATATCGGCCCGGTTGCCGATCGCTTCCATGCCGCCTTTCAGCTTCCAGAACTGCTCATATTGCAGATTGGCCGCATCCGGGATCCACGAACGACTGGTGGAAGCATCAGCGATCATGCCAAGCAGCAATAACACGGTCAGTCCCATGACATAGAGCATCACGCCAGTGTTAAAGAGGCTTTTTACACCGGGCGCGTCGCGGATCAGCCGCCAGCAAATCAGGCCCACCAGACCATACGCGAGCAGAATATCGCCGTCCCAGAAAAGCAGCCCGTGAATAAAACCGAGGATAACCAGCAGCGTTAAACGCGACTGGATCCAGCGCGTACCGCGTTTGAGGAGAAGCTGAAGTCCCGCGCCAAACAGAAGCGCAAAGAGGGTCAGAAATTTAACCTGTGCGAAGGGATCAAGGATTGCCCACGTCCAGGCGTCGCTGCGCGTGATGTCGCCATACCACGCAGGGTTCAGATAGGCGGCCTTCGGCAGACCGAAGGCGCTGATATTCAGCAGCAGGATACCGAGAATGGCGACGCCGCGAACAAAATCGAGCGTGACGTTTCGCTCCATGGTCCCTGCCCTGTCTGATTAGTTGTGGTGGCGCACGGCGCGCAGAAACTCCTGGCGGGTGTTCTGGCTCGATTTGAACAGGCCGCCCAGCGAGGTGGTGGTAGTCGCGCTGGTTGCATCACGCACGCCACGCGCTTTCACGCAGTAGTGAACCGCGTCGATAGACACCGCCACGTTGTTAGTCCCCAACAGGGTTTGCAGTGCGGTCAGGATCTGCTGCGTCAGACGCTCCTGCACCTGAGGACGCTGGGCAAAGAACTGCACGATGCGGTTGATCTTGGACAGGCCAATGACCGTATCTTTTGGAATATAGGCCACCGTCGCTTTACCATCGATGGTCACAAAGTGATGCTCGCAGGTGCTGGTCAGCGTGATATCGCGTACCGTCACCATCTCATCGACCTTCATCTTGTTTTCAATGACGGTGATTTTCGGGAAGTTCGCGTAATCCAGGCCGGAGAAAATTTCGTCGACGTACATTTTCGCGATGCGGTGCGGCGTCTCCATCAGGCTGTCGTCGCTCAGATCGAGATTCAGCAGTTGCATGATCTCCGTCATATGGCCGGCGATCAGACTCTTGCGGGTAACATTGTCCAGCTCCTGCACGGGCGGGCGCAGTGGCGTTTCAAGACCGCGCGCAACCAGCGCTTCATGGACAAGGGCTGCTTCTTTACTGAGTGATGACATTCTTTTCTCCTGCAGGTGTGGCGTCTTTTGCCCTCGTTGTGGCAAAAGTGTGCGCTCATTGTGCGTGAGGCGACGCACATAATCCAGTATTCACGTCGATAATTATTGCAATTGCTGTTGCCTTTCAGCCTGACGGTTCCAGACTAACGCTCCGCCAGCGAACAGCGCGATCCCCGCCAGCCCCAGCGCAGGTTCCAGCCGGTGCGTGAGCCAGGTCGAGAGTGCCGACGTGACCGGACCAATCAGCTGACCAATGGCATACCCGGTGGTGAGCAGTCCCGCCATATAACGCGTATGATCTGGCGCCAGCTCGCGACCGTACAGAAGAGAGAGCTGCACGGCGCAGAGGAACCCGCCGCCCACCAGCAGCCCACCCGTCAGCAAGCCGCCAATGCCCGGCAGCAGCCAGGCCGCCAGCACGCCTATCCCCTGTAACCAGAGAACAATCGCCAGCCTGCGGTTAGCGCTTGATGTATGCCGCAGGGCAATACTGAGCGCAATCCCCACCACCGAGGCGGCGCCAAATATTGGCCAGACAAACTGGGCAAACAGGCTGCCCGGGAAACGCACCGCCGCCATTTGCGACAGGAAGGTCGCAGGGAGGATATAGCCGAACCCTGCCAGGCTGTAGCTCCAGACCAGACGCCTGAGATCCGCGGTCAACAACAGCGGCTCAGGCGCGGTACCGGGGCGATGAAGCTGGCCCGCGCGCGGCAGGTAGCGCGCCACCAGCGCAATCAGCACCAGCGCCAGTACGCCGTAGATTTGCCATGCCGCGCCGGCAGACAGGGATCTCGCCTGAATATAGACCGCCAGCAGGCCACTCAGGGCGATACCGGCCCCGGGTCCGGCAAAGACGGCTGCACTAAGCCCCGGCTTGCCCAGCTGCCCCAGCCGCTCGTTGGTCCAGGCGGCAATCAGCACCATCGACCAGCCGCTCATGCAGCCGATCACAAAGCGCAGCAGACCGTGAACGACAGCATTATCTGCCGCCGCAGAGAGCAGCGTCAGCGCCACCGCGCCAGTGATGCCAAGCCAGAGACGCGTTTCAACGAAGCGATGAGCGCGCATAGCATCCCATGCCCCCACCAGATAGCCCAGGTAGTTCATTGCCGCCACCAGCCCCGCGCTGGTAAGCGTGAGTTGCCCGGCGGCAATCATCAGCGGCACCTGAGGCGTGAAGGCGAAGCGCCCTATCCCCATCGCCACGACCAGAACCACAAATCCGCTGAGCGCGATACGCAGCGCCATGATCGCTCCAATTGTTAAAGAAAAGTAAATTTATGATGCAACATCTCGCCGTCCTGCGAAAGTGAAAGTTGCTCACAGGTCAATGAAAACTCTGTATTATGCGTTTAATGAATAGTCTTTCGGATAAGGAGCCCTGCATGGAACTGCTCGAAGAGCATCGTTGTTTTGAAGGTCGACAGCAGCGCTGGCGGCACGACTCCACCACGCTGAACTGTGCTATGACGTTCAGCATTTTCCTGCCCCCTGCGGACAATCCACCGGTGTTGTACTGGCTTTCAGGCCTGACCTGCAACGACGAAAATTTCACCACCAAAGCGGGTGCCCAGCGTATTGCTGCCGAACTGGGCATTGCGCTGGTGATGCCAGATACCAGCCCGCGTGGCGAGGACGTGGCCGACGATGCCGGATACGATCTGGGTAAAGGCGCCGGGTTCTATCTCAACGCCACGGAACAACCCTGGGCGAGCCATTACCGCATGTATGACTACATTCGCGATGAACTGCCTGCCCTGGTGCACTCTCAGTTCGCGGTCAGCGAGCGCTGCGCGATAAGCGGACATTCGATGGGTGGCCACGGGGCGCTGATAATGGCGCTGAAAAATCCGGGGAAATACACCAGCGTGTCCGCATTTGCGCCGATTGTGAACCCAACGCAGGTGCCGTGGGGGCAAAAAGCCTTCACGCACTATCTGGGTGAGGATGCAGAGAAATGGCAGGAATGGGACAGCTGTGCGCTGTTGCTGGCAAGCCAGCCAGAAGACGCTATCCCGATGCTGGTGGATCAGGGTGATGCCGATCAGTTCCTCGCCGGGCAGTTACAGCCTGCGGTGCTGGCGGAAGCCGCGCGCCAGAAGGACTGGCCGCTGACGCTGCGCATACAGCCGGGATACGATCACAGCTATTACTTTATGGCGTCCTTTATTGAAGATCATCTTCGCTTCCATGCGACACATTTGTTCGCGTAAATACAGCTGTTTGCCCGATAGCCTCTCGCCTGTCGGGCCTTTCCCCTCATTTACATAATCCTATCCGCTTGAATCCAGCCTGTTTTCCGTCGCCCTCACTCAAACACAAATGATTTCAATTATCATTTGTGTTTACAATTCTACATTCTTTTGTACAATTCCAGGCTCTTCTCCATCTCAAAGAGTTCTTACAAGACAAAAACATACAGTTCTCAGGGTTATCCCGATGGAGTTTTTTTCATTTTTATACGGAATGTACAAATGACAATACCACGCATTAAGCTCCTGGCCGTCGCCATTGGCGCTGCCACATGTTCCCCCTTCGTTCACGCAGCCGATCAGGATACCGTTGTCGTTACCGCGACGGGTTTTGAACAAAAGATCCAGAATGCCCCCGCCTCCATCTCTGTGATTTCAAAACAGCAGATTGAAGATAAAGCCTACCGTGATGTTACCGATGCCCTGAGAGATGTCCCGGGCGTCGTCGTCACCGGCGGTGGAAGTAGCAGTGATATCAGTATTCGCGGCATGGCCTCTCAGTACACCCTGTTCCTGGTGAACGGCAAACGCGTCAGTACGCGAAGCACCCGCCCAAACAGCGACAACTCGGGTATTGAACAAGGCTGGCTGCCGCCGCTGGAGTCCATTGAGCGCATCGAGGTCATCCGCGGCCCGATGTCCTCGCTTTACGGCTCCGATGCTATGGGTGGCGTCATTAACGTCATTACCAAAAAAGTCTCGAACACCAAAGCCTGGACCGGTTCGTTGCATGGCGATGCAACCTTCCAGGAAAATCATGACTCCGGCGATATCTTCCAGACCAACGCCTACGCCTCTGGTCCCCTGATTGACGGGCTGCTGGGTGCAAAAGTGACGGGGCTGTTGTCACGCCGCGCAGAAGATAAAATCGTGAACGGCTATAACGAGCAGAAAATGCGTAACGGTGGCATTACGCTGAACTTCACGCCGGACGAGAAGAACGATTTCGATCTCGACTTTGCTCGCGAGCTTCAGGACAGAAACAGCACCCCGGGGATGTCGAAAGCAGCTGAAACCTGCCGGGGAACAACCTGTACGCCAAATACCAAAAGCGACTCGCGCTATGAGCACACGACCTACTCGTTAACCCACAGTGGTTATTACGACGACTTCAATACCACCAGCTATATCCAGCAGGAAGAGACCAATAATCCAGGTCGCAAAATGCGTTCCTACAACACCACCTTTAACAACCAGAACCAGATCTTCCTCGGCGATCATACGTTGACCCTCGGCGGGCAGTACCGCTATGAGAAACTGCGCGACAACGGTAATCAGCTGGAAGCTGCTGACGGCCTGAACAAACTGACGCGCTGGAGCTGGGCCCTGTTTGCCGAAGATGAATGGTCAATGACGGAAAGCTTTACGTTGACCGGCGGCCTGCGTATGGACAAAGACCAAAACTACGGGACGAACTGGACGCCGCGCGGTTACGGCGTATGGCACCTGGCCGATCAGTGGACGTTGAAAGGCGGGGTTTCTGCTGGCTATCGTGCGCCGGATCTGCGTCAGTCGTCTGCCAGCTGGGGCCAGGTGACAGGTGGCGGCCGTCTTGACGGTATCATCGTCGGCAACCCGGATCTGAAACCCGAGAAGAGCCTGAGCGAAGAGCTCGCCCTGCTCTGGGATAACAACGATAACCTTAATGCCGGTGTGACGCTGTTTAATACCGACTTCAAGGATAAAATTACGGAAGTTCGCCGCTGTAACAGCAGCGCCGATCCCGCCTGTACGATTGGCGATCATAGCTATGATTTCGTCAGCGATCGCGTCAACGTGGACAAAGCCAATATGCGCGGTGTGGAGTCCTCCTTCGGCTGGAAAATCACGCGCGATGTGAACTGGACTGCAAACTACACCTATACGGAATCCGAGCAGAAGAGCGGCCAGTTCTCCGGCAAGCCACTGAACAAAATGCCAAAACACATGTTCAACACCACCCTGGACTGGCAGGCGACGCCCGACGTCGGCTTCTGGAGCCGTCTGAACCTGCGCGGTAAAACGTCTGAGTACCTGAGCCGCACGTCTATGTCTCAGGGCACACCGTCCTACACTCAGGTGGATGTCGGTATGCGCTACAACGCCAACAAAAACCTGCTGGTTACTGCCGGTGTATATAACATGCTCGATAAGCAGATTGACTACGATACGTATGACACCGTGCTGGATGGCCGTCGCTATACCGTTGGCATGACTTACAGCTTCTGATCTGCCCATAAAAAAGCCCGCTCGATTGAGCGGGCTAAAAGAGAGGAAGTGCGGTTATTGTTTAAATCGTTCCGGGAAATCCATTTCACTGTAGCGAACGAAGCGCGTTCCTTTCGTCAGTTTGTAGCCAAACCAGATGATCAGGAACAGCGGAATGCCAATATAGGTGGCCGTGACGGCGCCCCAGTCAATGGTGTCCGCAAGGAAGGCCTCATAGTTTTGGCCCAGGGTAATGATCAGGCACAGAACGAAGGCGAAGATCGGCCCCAGCGGGAAGAACCCTGACCGGTACGGCAGGTTATTCAGATCATGACCCTGCTTGACGTACCCGCGACGGAAACGGTAGTGGCTGATGGCAATGCCCAGCCAGGCAATGAAGCCCGTCATACCAGAGGTGTTAAGCAGCCACAGGTAGACCGTCTGGTTGCCGAACATGGAGGTCAGGAAACAGAGACCCGCAATCACCGTGGTCGCATACAGCGCGTTGCGTGGCACGCCACCGCGAGACAGTTTCGAGAAAATACGCGGCGCTTTACCGTCGCAGGCCAGGGTGTAGAGCATGCGGGTAGAGGCGTACATCCCGGAGTTACCCGCAGACAGTACCGCCGTCAGGATCACCGCGTTCATCACCGCCGCCGCAGAGAGCAGACCCGCGTGCTGGAAGACCAGGGTGAACGGGCTGACGCTGATGTCTTTCACATCGTTACGCAGCAGGCTTGGGTCGGTATACGGAATGATCAGGCTGATAATCAGGATCGCGAACACATAGAACAGCAGGATACGCCAGAACACCTGACGCACCGCGCGCGGGATGGTCTTCTCCGGGTTTTCGGATTCACCGGCCGCAATGCCAATCAGTTCGGTGCCCTGGAAGGAGAAGCCGACAATCATCGCCACGCCAATCATCGCCGAGAAGCCCCCGGCAAACGGCGCATCGCCTATTGTCCAGTTACTCCAGCCCGCCGGTTCGGCCCCTTTGAAAATACCAACGATCATCGCCACACCGACGACGATAAAGATGATGACGGTTGCCACTTTAATCAAAGAGAACCAGTATTCCGCTTCGCCGAAACCGCGCACGGAGATGTAGTTCAGCAGGAAGATGACCGCCAGGAACAGGGCGCTCCAGATCCAGCCGGGCGTGTCCGGGAACCACCAGGTCATCACCAGCTGTGCCGCGACCAGGTCAACGGCGATGGTCACCGCCCAGTTGTACCAGTAGTTCCAGCCCAGCGCGAAGCCGAAGCCTTCCTCAACGTATTTTTGTCCGTAGGTCGAAAACGAACCAGACACCGGCATGTATGCCGCCAGTTCGCCCAGGCTGGTCATCAGGAAGTAGACCATCAGGCCAATCAGGATATAAGAGAATAATGCCCCACCCGGGCCGGCTGCCGAAATTGTTGCGCCAGAGGCAACGAAAAGACCCGTACCGATGGAGCCGCCAATGGCGATCATCGTCAGGTGACGCGCCTTAAGTGCGCGACGTAGCGCGGGCGCTTCTGTGGTTTTAGTTTCTGAAACCATGTGAAAATGCTGTCCATTCAATAAATGAGGCGCGATTGTAGCAGACGATCTGCGTTGCTTCCGGCAGAAATGCTCAGTTATAAGAGAGCTTCATGACTCGGCCAGGATTATAAGTAAAGCATAATTTTTCCCTCTCCCCTTTGGGGAGAGGGCCAGGGTGAGGGGCGCTTTTACATCTCGCAATAGCGCAGAAAACGCTGGAGCGAGCTGGAAAGGTGTTTCTGACGATGGTGGATGCACCACAGCGTGCGCACCAGCTTCGGCAGCGGAACGGGGATCTCAACCAGAGAGCCGGTTTCCAGCTGTTCGGCGATCACCCGTCGGGAAAGACAGCTAATGCCCAGGCCATGACGTACGGCATGCTTAATGGCCTCGGAGTTACCTAACTCCATCCCTAGCTGGAACTGCGGCAGATGGGACAGCAGTAGATAATCGACAATCTCACGCGTGCCGGAGCCCTGCTCTCGCAGGATCCACTGCGCCTGCGCCAGACGCTCCAGCGTAACCTCGCCCTGGAGTAAAGAAGAGGCCGGGGAAGCAAACACCACCAGCTCATCCTCAAGCCAGGGCTGCGCAATGATATCGACGTTGTGGCACGGCCCTTCGATAAGACCGATGTCCACGCGGAAATCAATCACCGCGTTAATCACGTCCTGGCTGTTGCCGACGCTCATCTCCAGCGGCAGGGTCGGAAAATCCCGGCGGTAGCGGGCGATCACTTCCGGCAGGATGTAATTACCGATCGTGCTGCTGGCGTAGACGCGAATAGCGCCGTTGTCCTCGCGGAACAGCTGTTCGATCTCCGTTGCCTGCTCAAGCAAGGCCAGGGCACGCGGATACAGCAGGCGGCCATGTTCGTTCACCACCAGTCGCTTTCCTACCCTGTCGAAAAGCTGGACGCCCAGTTGCCCTTCAAGATCGGTCAAGGCCGCGCTAACGGCGGACTGCGAGAGCGCCAGCATTTGTGACGCCTGGGTTGTCGAGCCGCTTTTCAGCACCTCGGCAAATACTTCCAGCTGACGCAATGTAATGTGCATGGTTGCTTACCACTTATAAAGATTGATTATAAATATATAATCAATTTTATTTTTAAGCCAGAGCGCCGTAACCTTTAGCCAGACAAAGGAGAAGGTTATGTCAGAAATCACCTTACAACATCATCGTACAGTGTGGCACTTCGTGCCGGGTCTCGCGCTCAGCGCCGTGGTTACCGGAGTGGCCTTATGGGGTGGCAGTATACCGGCTGTTGCCGGTGCAGGGTTCAGCGCCCTGACGCTGGCCATTCTGCTCGGCATGGTGGTCGGGAACACCGTTTACCCGCATATCTGGAAATCCTGCGACGGCGGCGTGATTTTCGCCAAGCAGCATTTATTACGTCTCGGGATCATCCTTTATGGCTTCCGTCTCACCTTTTCGCAGATTGCGGATGTGGGTGTCAGCGGGATTGCCATCGACGTCCTGACCCTTTCGAGCACCTTTTTACTGGCGTGCTTTATCGGCCAGAAGATCTTTGGACTGGACAAACAGACCAGCTGGCTGATCGGTGCGGGTAGCAGCATCTGCGGCGCAGCGGCTGTACTGGCAACAGAACCCGTCGTCAAAGCCGAAGCCAGTAAAGTCACGGTTGCCGTCGCGACGGTAGTTATCTTCGGTACGCTGGCGATCTTCCTGTATCCAGCCATGTATCCGCTGGTGGCGCACTGGTTTAGCCCGGAAACCTACGGCATTTATATCGGCTCAACCATGCACGAAGTGGCGCAGGTGGTGGCGGCAGGTCACGCCATTAACCCGGAAGCGGAAAACGCGGCGGTCATTGCCAAAATGCTGCGCGTGATGATGCTGGCCCCGTTCCTGATTTTCCTCGCGGCGCGGGTTAAACAGCTGGCTCCTGCAGGCGGCAGCGAGAAAAGCAAAATCACCATTCCGTGGTTTGCGATCCTGTTCATCGTGGTCGCTATCTTCAACTCTTTCCACCTGCTGCCAAAAGCGATGGTGGATATGCTGGTCACGCTGGATACGGTCCTGCTGGCGATGGCAATGGCGGCGCTGGGCGTCACCACGCACGTCAGCGCGCTGAAAAAAGCCGGGGCGAAACCGCTGCTGATGGCGCTGGTGCTGTTCATCTGGCTGATTGTTGGCGGCGGTGCGATTAACCTTGCGGTACACAGCCTGTTGGCATAAACCATCTCGTCCTTCTCCTGTTAACCCGCTATCATAGGCATTTCGGGTTAACAGGAGTCTTTTTATGAAATATGTTGGAGCGCACGTCAGCGCTGCCGGTGGCCTTGCGAATGCCGCCATTCGCGCCGCCGAAATCGAGGCGACCGCTTTCGCCCTGTTCACCAAAAACCAGCGCCAGTGGCGCGCAGCTCCCCTCACCGCGGAAGTGATTGATGACTTCAAAGCCGCCTGCGAGAAATACCGCTATGGGCCTGGGCAGATCCTCCCGCACGACAGCTACCTGATTAACCTCGGCCACCCGGTTGCTGAGGCGCTGGAAAAATCCCGCGAAGCATTCCTGGATGAGGTTCAGCGCTGTGAACAGCTGGGGCTGACGCTGCTGAACTTCCATCCCGGTAGCCATCTGATGCAAATCGACGAAGACGCCTGTCTGGCGCGCATCGCCGAGTCCATCAACATGACGCTGGATAAAACCCAGGGCGTGACGGCGGTGATTGAGAATACCGCCGGTCAGGGCAGCAACCTCGGCTTTAAGTTTGAGCATCTGGCGGCGATCATCGACGGCGTGGAAGACAAATCCCGCGTGGGCGTATGCATTGATACCTGCCACGCGTTTGCCGCCGGGTATGATCTGCGCACAACCGAGGCCACGAAAAATACCTTCGAAGAGTTCGAGCGTATTGTTGGCTTTAAGTATCTTCGCGGTATGCACTTAAACGATGCGAAAAGCGCGTTCGGCAGCCGCGTAGACCGTCACCACAGCCTGGGCGAAGGTAATATCGGCCACGATGCGTTCCGCTTTATCATGCAGGATGCCCGCTTCGACGGCATTCCAATGGTGCTGGAAACCATCAATCCGGATATCTGGGCAGAAGAGATTGCCTGGCTGAAGGCACAGCAGACCGCTGAACAGGCGGCATAAAAAAAGCCGGGCGCTTAATGCGACCCGGCTTTTTGTAGGTCGGGTAAGGCGAAGCCGCCACCCGACACCTCTTTTAGGCTGCTTTTGCGACCACTTCCGCTTCCGGACGCTTCAGCACCGCGTAAGACAGACCCGCCACCAGCGTACCGGCAACAATCGCCAGCAGGTAGCCCAGCACCGGCGTGATGGCGCCAGGGATCAGCAGGACGAACAGACCGCCGTGCGGTGCCATCAGTTTCGCACCTACCGCCATGGAGATAGCTCCCGTTACCGCACCGCCGACGATACAGCATGGCAGAACACGCATTGGATCGCGCGCCGCAAACGGGATTGCGCCTTCGGTAATGAAGCACAGACCCAGCACCAGCGCCGCTTTGCCGCCTTCCTGCTGCGCTTTATCGAACTTACGACGGGCAATGATTGTCGCCAGGCCAAGTGCCAGCGGAGGCACCATACCTGCCGCCATGATCGCCGCCATAGGCGCATAGGTCTGGGTACTCAGCAGGCCAACGCCGAACGCGTATGCCGCTTTGTTTACCGGACCGCCCATGTCGGTACACATCATACCGCCGAGGATTGCGCCCAACAGCACCGCGTTCGCCGTCCCCATGGTTTGCAGCCAGTGGGTCAGACCTTCCAGAATGCCCGCGACCGGCTTACCAATCAGGTAAATCATCGCCAGACCGACCACCAGGCTGGAAATCAGCGGGATGATCAGGATAGGTTTCAGCGCCTCCATACTCTGCGGCAGCTTCAGCTTCGAGCTGATGAGCTTCGCCACGTAACCGGCAAGGAAACCGGCAATAATACCGCCGATAAAGCCAGAACCAGTGCTCACGGCCAGCATACCGCCGATAAGACCCGGCGTCAGACCCGGACGGTCAGCGATGGAGAAGGCGATAAAGCCCGCCAGCACCGGCACCATCAGCGCAAACGCGGAGCCTCCACCAATCTGCATCAACGCTGCCGCCAGCGTGCCCTGCTCTTTAAAGGCTTCGATACCAAAGGCAAAGGAGAGCGCAATACACAGGCCGCCCGCCACCACCATCGGCAGCATGTAGGAAACCCCGGTTAACAGGTGACGATAGGCACCCGCAGACTCTTTCTTACCTTCGCCAGGCGTTTTAGCCGCACCGGTCGCCTGATAAGGTTTGGCTTCCGCCAGCGCTTTATCAAACTCCTGCGCAGTTTTCTTCAGCGCCAGGCCGGTTGAGGTGCGGTACATCGGCTTACCGGCAAACTTCGCCAGATCCACTTCGATATCGGCCGCCACGATCACCAGATCGGCTTCGGCCACCTCTTCCGGCGTGATGGCATTACCCGCGCCAACAGAGCCACGAGTTTCAACCTTCACCCACCAGCCGCGTTTTTTCGCTTCGGTTTCAATGGCTTCAGCCGCCATAAAGGTGTGAGCCACACCTGTCGGGCAGGCCGTTACCGCAACAATGCGTTTCGGCCCAGCGGTTGCGACCGGCGCGGCCTCAACGGGTGCGCTGTAAACCGTCGCATGACCTTTTGCTTCGCTCAGAAACAGTTCAGGGTGTGCCACCGCGCGGTTAATATCGCCCAGCCACACTTTTTTGCCGTTCAGGGCGCTGTCCGCGGGGATTTTGTCACCCAGAACAATCGCCATTTCAGCATCACCCGGGTTATCAATGATATCCAGATGCGCTTTTTGTGCCGCCGCGCCCAGCAGGGTCTTCGCCATATAGGCGCGAGCCTGTCCGAGACCGGAGTCAATGATCAGCAGCGTTTTCATTATTCCTCTCCTGCTGTTAGTTAAAAGGTTTTAAGTCAACGCGCGCCATCATCGCGGCTAACTGGGTACGATCGGTAATACCGACATTGCTCTGGCTCACGGCCAGGGCCGCAACGGCGGTAGCAAGGCGTAGGGTATGTTCACTGGATTCGCGCATCAGCAGACCGTAGATCAGGCCGCCAACCATCGAATCCCCGGCACCCACGGTGCTGACCACTTCCATAGAAGGCGGTTTGGCAATCCATTCCCCGGAGGCGTTAACCCACAGGGCACCTTCTGCACCCAGCGAAATCACCACATGAGCGATACCCTGCTCGCGCAGCGCATGGGCAGCGTCAATCACATCCTTTAATTCTGGCAGCTTACGGCCCGCCCAGATTTCCAGTTCACGGCGGTTAGGCTTAACCAGCCATGGCGAGGCTTTCAGACCGGCGACCAGCGCGTCGCGGCTGCTGTCAAAAATAATGCACGGGCACTGGCTGCGCAGGCGCGTCATCCAGTCGGTGAACGCTTCCGGGCTGACGCCGGACGGCAAGCTGCCGCTGACGCACACCATGTCAAACTGGCCCAGCCAGCTCAGGGAATCGGCAACGAAGCGCTCCCAGTCAGCCGGGGTCACTTCGAAGCCGGAGAAGTTCAGATCGGTCACTTCACCGTCTTTCTCGGTCAGCTTAACGTTAATACGGGTACGGCCCTGCACAACCTGAAAACGGTTGGCGATGCCCAGTTCACTGAACAACTGCTGAAAACCGTCCTGGTTGTCTTTGCCAAGGAAGCCGCCAACGGTGACGTCGATGCCGAGATCTTTCAGCACCTTCGCCACGTTAATCCCTTTCCCTGCGGCATGCAGGCCGGTGGTTCGCACCAGGTTAACTTCGCCACGCTCAATTTCCGGGCAGAAGCCCACCAGATCGTAAGCCGGGTTCAGCGTAATGGTCGCAACACGTCTGCTCATTATGCGCCCTCCCCCAGACCGGCCGCGATGGCGTCGCCAATCGCTTTCAGCGCCTGTTCAGCATCAGCACCCTGCGCGGTAAAACGCAGACGATGGCCTTTCTTCACACCCAGCGCGACAACTTTCATCAGGCTGCGCCCGTTGGCTGGTTTACCCGAACCGTCCAGATTGGTCACGGTGATCTCACTTTCAAATTGTTTAATGGTATTCACCAGCATGGTGCCCGGACGGGCATGCAGGCCGTGTTCGTTACGCACCACGTACTCCGCGCTCAGCAGGTTGTCCGTCAGCGCATCGTCGCTGGTCAGCAGGGCCAGCACCGTCGCCGCGTCTGCGTTCAGCAATTTTTCAGCTTTATTGTTCAGCAGCAGATCGCCAAGGCGCTTCAGGACGGATACCGGCTGATCGTCAGCCATGGCAACGGTTACCAGCATCGCGGCGCGTTCGCCGTCTGTCTCAAAGGCAACCGCAGCACGGCTGACCGCGATAGCACTGCGCAGGTTGCCTTCAGCACTGTCGTTCAGCCAGATGCCCTGACCCAGGTTTAAAGGCTTATCATTGATGGTGCGGGTCACAAAGGCGGTATCAGCCGCCCCCACCTCTTTCAGGCGAGCCGCGTTCAGCGCCTGGAGCGTCACCAGATCGGACGCAACGACGTCCAGCATCAGGGTTTCATTATCCAGCTTCAGCGCTTCGCTCTGTTTTTCGCCCATCAGCAGGGCACGCAGCTCTTCAGCAGTGGTGGCGGATTTAAGCTGTTCCGCGACGGCATCATCGCTCAGCACGTGCGTCAACTGACGCAGCAGGCCCAGGTGTTCGTCACCGCTGGCCGCGATACCGATCGCCACGTAAGCCACCTGCCCCTCGCCCCAGAGCACGCCCTGCGGGAACTGGTAAACCTGCACGCCGGTTTTCAGCACCTGATCGCGGGTGTCCGTGGTGCCGTGCGGAATTGCAATACCGTTACCGAGGAAGGTGGAGGTCTGCTGTTCACGCGCCAGCATGCCGTTGACGTAGCCGTCCGCCACGTTGCCAGCCTGCACGAGCGCAGCGGCGACCTGGCGAATAGCCTCTTCTTTATTCCCGGCCTGTTCGCCCGGGTGGATATCCTGAACAGATAACTGGAACATGATTCTCCTCTCCTGCTGAAATTGAATCGTTTCAGCTTAACTGAGAAAATATGCGCTAACCTGCTTCTACAGGACATGCAAGATAGCGCTGAAACGTTTCAAGAAGTCTTGTCTTTTCTACAAAAGGTTGCAAGAAAAGTTACATTTCTTGTTGCAGAATTTAGAAGTGCAGCACATTTCTTCTTCAATAGGGAGGTTTTTGCTGATGTTCAGCAAACAGGTTCAGCACACTTCAGCGAAACAGCGTTAAACTGAAATGCTATTTTGATTTATTGTGGCAATCTTGATTTTGCCCTCTGTTTATTTAATGACAGGCGGCGTAAACTCCGCCTCTCTCTGTTACTCGCAAAGACTGAACATGCATAACACCCCCGCTGCCGCCTCACCAAAGCCCTTTGATTTGACGTCAACGGCGTTTTTGATTGTTGCTTTCCTCACCGGTATTGCCGGTGCGTTACAAACGCCTACGCTGAGCCTGTTTCTGACCAACGAAGTCCACGCGCGTCCGGCGATGGTTGGCTTCTTCTTCACCGGGAGCGCCATCATTGGCATCCTGGTCAGCCAGTTTCTGGCCGGGCGTTCCGACAGAAAAGGCGATCGTAAAAGCCTGATCGTCTTTTGCTGTCTGCTGGGCGTTTTCGCCTGCGTGTTGTTTGCCTGGAACCGCAACTATTTCATTCTGCTGTTTGTTGGGGTGTTCCTGAGCAGCTTCGGCTCGACAGCCAACCCGCAGATGTTCGCCCTTGCCCGCGAGCATGCCGACCGCACCGGGCGGGAAGCGGTGATGTTCAGCTCGATACTGCGCGCGCAGGTGTCGCTTGCGTGGGTGATTGGCCCCCCGCTCGCCTACGCGCTGGCAATGGGTTTTGGCTTTACGGTAATGTACCTCAGCGCGGCGGTAGCCTTCGTGGTGTGTGGCGCAATGGTATGGTTCTTCCTGCCTTCCATGCGTAAAGAGCCGAAAGTGGCGACCGGTACGCTGGAAGCACCGCGGCGTAACCGGCGCGACGCACTACTGTTATTCATTATCTGTACGCTGATGTGGGGAACGAACAGCCTCTATATCATTAATATGCCGTTGTTTATTATTGATGAGCTGCATCTGCCGGAGAAGCTGGCCGGGATCATGATGGGAACCGCCGCGGGGCTTGAGATCCCCACCATGCTGATTGCGGGCTATTACGCGAAGCGCTTCGGCAAGCGCTTTTTGATGCGCATCGCCGCCGTTGCCGGGCTGCTGTTTTATATCGGTATGCTGACGGTTCATACGCCAGCGCTGCTTCTTGCTTTACAGCTGCTGAACGCCATTTATATCGGCATTCTGGCCGGTATCGGCATGCTCTACTTCCAGGATCTGATGCCGGGTCAGGCAGGCGCTGCCACCACCCTTTATACTAATACCACCCGCGTGGGCTGGATTATTGCAGGCTCACTGGCGGGCGTTGTGGCTGAAATCTGGAACTATCATACGGTGTTCTGGATTGCGCTGGTGATGTGCTTCCTGACGTTGAGCTGCCTGACGCGGATTAAGGACGTTTAAGGCGCGGTGAGCGCTTCCAGCTCAAGCAGGTAAGTGATGGCCTGCTGGCGCGTACTGCCGCACATTTCGGCGTCAGGCTGGAGCCCGGAGCACACCTTCGGGCGTAAAGGCGAGCCAAAGATCATGCACAGGTTGGAGTCAGAGAGCTGAACGCAGCGGGTATTGGCAGGCTTGCCTTGTGGCATGCCTGGAATGGGGCTTGAGATGGACGGTGCGGTACAGCACGCGCCACAGTCGGAACGACAATCCATACATGCTCTCTGTCGGTGGCAGATGCCCGCGCAGTCGGGCATTGCGCGCACAGTAACACCTTTTATGTATTGATAGCAAAACCCACGAATTCCGCTTGCCTGAAAGGCCGCGCGCGAGTAATTTGGCGCGATATTTTTTACCTCCCGTAAACAGGATTACTGCAATGCCAAGAGCGAACGAAATCAAGAAAGGTATGGTACTGAATTACAACGGCAAACTGCTGATTGTGAAAGATATCGACATTCAGGCACCCAGCGCCCGTGGCGCAGCAACGCTGTATAAAATGCGTTTCTCCGATGTCCGTACCGGCCTGAAAGTGGAAGAACGTTTTAAAGGCGACGATATCGTGGATACCGTGACCCTGACCCGTCGCTACGTTGATTTCTCCTACATCGACGGCAACGAATACGTGTTCATGGATAAAGAAGATTACACCCCGTATATCTTCACCAAAGATCAGATCGAAGAAGAGCTGCTGTTTATTCCTGAAGGTGGAATGCCGGACATGCAGGTGCTGACCTGGGATGGCGTGCTGCTGGCGCTGGAGCTGCCGCAGACCGTTGATCTGGAAATCGTTGAAACGGCACCGGGCATCAAAGGCGCGTCTGCAAGCGCGCGTAACAAACCGGCTACCCTGACTACCGGTCTGGTCGTACAGGTGCCAGAATACCTGTCAGCGGGCGAGAAAATCCGTATCCATATCGAAGAAAAACGCTATATGGGTCGCGCTGACTGATTGTGGCGTTTGCCGGGTGGCAGCTGCGCCTTACCCGGCCTACAAAAACACAAAAACCGGCCTCAGAGCCGGTTTTTCGTAGGCCCGGTAAGCGTAGCGCCACCGGGCAATCAGGCTTACAGAAGCTCTGGATACTTCGTCATTTTCAGCGCCAGCTCAATACCGCGCACTTCCGCCATCCCTTTCAGACGGCCAATCGCCGAATACCCTGGATTCGTTTTCTTGCGCAGATCGTCCAGCATCTGATGCCCGTGATCCGGACGGAACGGGATAGGACGTACATCCCCCGCCTGCTTACGACGTACTTCTTCAGAGAGAATGGCATCCACCACCGCAACCATGTTCACGTCGCCGCCAAGGTGGGCTGCTTCATGGAAGGTTTTTGGATTCTCTTCACGGCAGGTTGCACGCAGGTGAGTGAAATGAATGCGATCCCCAAAGGTTTCGATCATCCGCACCAGATCGTTATCCGCACGCACGCCGTAAGAGCCCGTACACATGGTAAAGCCGTTGTAGATGCTGTCCACCGTCTCTTTTAGCCACTGCATATCCTCAATGGTCGACACGATACGCGGCAGGCCGAGGATTGGGCGGGGAGGATCGTCCGGATGGACCGCCAGCCGCACGCCCGCTTCTTCTGCCACCGGCACGATAGCGCGCAGGAAGTGCGCCATGTTTTCACGCAGCTGGTTTTTATCGATATCGCCATATTCCGCCAGGCGCGCGCGGAACTGATCGAGGGTATAGCCCTCTTCCGCCCCCGGCAGGCCCGCGATAATATTGCGAACCAGCTTCTCAATGTCCGCTTCACTGGCGGCATTGAACCACGCCAGCGCCTGCTGCTGCTCTTCGGCGGTGTAGTCTGCTTCCGCCCCCGGACGCTTCAGAATGTGCAGCTCGAAAGCCGCAAAAGCGATTTGATCGAAACGCAGCGCCTTCGAACCATCGGCCATTTCATATTCCAGGTCGGTACGCGTCCAGTCCAGAATTGGCATAAAGTTATAGCAGACGGTATCAATACCGCAGGCCGCCAGGTTACGAATGCTCTGCTGATAATTCGCAATCCAGGTTTCACACTCACCGGAGTGGGTTTTGATATCTTCGTGAACCGGAATACTTTCCACGACAGACCAGGTTAGACCCTTCTCTGCCAGCTGTGCCTGACGCTTTTGGATTTCCTCCACCGGCCACACCTGACCGTTCGGAATATGATGCAGCGCCGTGACCACACCCGTTGCGCCAGCCTGACGCACATCATCAAGAGAAACCGGATCGTTCGGCCCGTACCAACGCCAGGTTTGTTCCATTGCCCCACCCTCTCAAGTTGTTATACCAATATGGATTACCTCAATGACGACTACCATACATGTTTAATCGAAGTGGTCAACACAGCGCGCGACATTGATTGATCAAACTCACATAACCGGGATATTTACGGCTTACCAATTTAATTTGTTGTCATATAACTTTACACTGGCATTGTTAATTAATGGTTAATCAGGTGTGTACTACATGAAGACTATTGCCTCCACCGCGCTTCCTGCTCATGTCCAGCAGCCCCGCTACGATCGCGAGCAGTTACGCTCCCGCATCGTCCATTTCGGCTTTGGCGCGTTCCACCGGGCGCATCAGGCGTTGTTAACAAACCGGGTGCTGAACGCCAAAGGAGGCGACTGGGGTATTTGTGAGATTAGCCTCTTTAGCGGCGATGTTCTCATGCGCCAGCTCCGCGCGCAGGATCATCTGTTTACCGTGCTGGAGAAAGGTGCCGAAGGCAATCAGCCCATTATTATCGGTGCGGTAAAAGAGTGCCTGAACGCAAAACTCGACTCGCTGGCAGCCATTATTGAGAAGTTCTGCGAACCGCAGGTGGCCATTGTCTCCCTCACCATTACCGAAAAAGGCTACTGCATCGATCCGGCGACGGGGAAACTGGATATGCACAACAGCCGCATTCTGCACGATCTTGAGCATCCGTCTGAGCCGCATTCCGCGCCGGGTATTCTGGTCGAAGCGCTTCATCGCCGCCGCGAGCGCAGCCTGCCAGCGTTTACCGTGCTCTCCTGCGACAATATTCCCGACAACGGCCACGTGGTGAAAAATGCCGTTCTCGGCATGGCCGGAAAGCGATCCGCAGAGCTGGCCGGATGGATCGAGGCGCACGTGAGCTTCCCTGGCACCATGGTCGACCGAATCGTGCCCGCCGCCACTGACGCCTCACTCGCGGAAATCACCCAGGAACTTGGCGTTGAAGATCCCTGCGCCATCAGCTGTGAACCGTTCATTCAGTGGGTAGTGGAAGATAACTTTGTCGCCGGGCGTCCGGAATGGGAGGTTGCAGGCGTACAGATGGTTGAGGATGTCCTGCCCTGGGAGCAGATGAAGCTGCGGATGCTGAACGGCAGCCACTCCTTCCTGGCGTATCTGGGCTACCTTGCCGGCTACGCGCACATAAATGAATGTATGCAGGACGACAGCTTCCGCGAGGCTGCCCGCAGGCTGATGCTGAATGAGCAGGCCCCTACGCTGCCCATCACCAACGTCGATCTGACAGCCTATGCTGACAGCCTGCTTGACCGCTTCGCCAACCCGGCGCTACAGCACCGCACCTGGCAAATCGCTATGGACGGCAGTCAGAAGCTGCCTCAGCGCATGCTGGATGGGATCCGCATGCATCTTGAGCGTAACACCGCCTGGCCATTACTGGCGCTGGGCGTCGCAGGCTGGATGCGCTACGTCAGCGGGACGGACGACCAGGGCAACGCCATTGACGTGCGCGATCCGCTGAGCGACAAGTTTCAGGCCATTGTCGCTACCAGCAGTGACGCAGAACGCGTTAGCGCCCTGCAGAGGCTAAAAGAAATCTTTGGCGACGACCTGCCGCAAAACCCTGTCTTTGTCGAGGCAATCACCGGCGCGTACCAGCGCCTCGTCCGGCTCGGCGCGCGTCAGGCCGTTATCGAAACGTTAAAAATTTAGCGATTATTGCGTTTAAGGCGAACGGTTTTACGCTCCGTTCGCCCTCCCTCTTCTCAATGCCCGATTTTTTCGTCAGGATGATAGATAGTTGTTACTACATCACAATTATTTATCGGAGCGCACGTGACCAAAACCAACCTGATCACCGGTTTTCTCGGCAGCGGTAAAACTACGTCCATTCTGCATTTGCTGGCCAATAAAGATCCGGCGGAAAAGTGGGCCGTGCTGGTCAACGAATTTGGCGAAGTGGGGATCGACGGCGCGTTGCTCGCCGACAGCGGCGCGATGGTGAAAGAGATCCCGGGCGGGTGTATGTGCTGCGTGAATGGTCTGCCGATGCAGGTCGGGCTGAATACGCTGCTGCGTCAGGGCAAGCCTGACCGTCTGCTGATTGAACCCACTGGGCTGGGTCATCCGAAGCAAATTCTTGATTTACTGACCGCCCCGGTCTACGAGCCGTGGCTTGAGCTGCGTGCGACGCTTTGCCTGCTCGACCCCCGCCAGCTGCTGGATGAAAAAGCGATCAATAACGACAATTTCCGCGACCAGCTCGCCTCGGCAGACATCATCGTGGCGAATAAATCCGATCGCGCGACGGCTGAGAGTCAGGCCGCGTTCAATGCCTGGTGGCAGCAGGCTGGCGGTGGACGTCAGTATGTGCAGACCACCCAGGGCAACATTGATGGCGCCCTGCTCGATCTTCCCCGCCTCAACCAGACGCAACTGCCTGCCAGCGCAGAGCATTCGCATAGCCACGGCGCGAAGCAAGGTCTGGCTGCGCTGAGCCTGCCCGAACATCAGCGCTGGCGTCGAAATCTGAACAGCGGCCAGGGACACCAGGCCTGCGGCTGGATCTTCGATGCCGATACGGTTTTCGACACCATTGGTATACTGGAATGGGCGAGACTGGCGCCGGTTGAGCGGGTGAAAGGGATCATGCGCACTCCGGATGGTCTGGTGCGCATTAACCGTCAGGGCGAGGATTTCTTTATAGAAACCCAGAACGTCGCGCCACCCGACAGCCGGATAGAGTTAATTAGTGCGGTTAATACCAACTGGAATGCCCTCCAGTCAAGCCTGTTGAAGCTTCGTTTAAGTTTAGGCGGCTAACGTTGCCCCTGATTTCACACATTGCTGAAGACTATGACGACTCGACTTCCTGCTATTTTATTGCTCAACGCTGCCGGTCTGGCGCTCTTTTTCTCCTGGTATATCCCGGCGGATCACGGTTTCTGGTTCCCGCTGGATTCCGGGCTGTTCCACTTCTTTAACCAGGCGCTGGCGAAGAGTGAAGCCTTCCTGTGGCTGGTGGCGATCACCAACAACCGCGCGTTTGACGGCTGTTCGCTGCTGGCAATGGGCTGTCTGATGCTCTCCTTCTGGCTGAAGGAAGACAAAACGGGTCGTCGCCGTATTCTGATTATCGGCCTGGTCATGCTGCTGGCAGCCGTGATTATCAACCAGCTGGCGCAGCATCTGATGCCGGTTAAACGCGCCAGTCCGTCGCTCTCTTTCCCGAATATTAACCGCGTCAGCGAGCTGCTTCATATTCCAACCAAAGACGCGTCGAAGGACAGCTTCCCGGGCGACCATGGTATGATGCTGCTGATTTTTGCTGGCTTCATGCTGCGCTATTTCGGTAAAAAAGCCTTCGCCATCGCCCTGGTTATTGTGGTGGTATTTGCATTCCCGCGGGTGATGATTGGCGCTCACTGGCTGACAGATATCGCCGTAGGCTCTCTTACGGCGGTGTTAATTGGTTTACCCTGGGTGCTGATGACTCCCCTGAGCGATCGCGTAATAGGTATTTTTGATCGCTATCTTCCCGGCAAATTTAAACAAGTCTGAAACAAATAAATAACGCTAATTAACACCATTCATCAGGGATCGTTTTCGATCCCTGAGTCACTTCTTTCCGGCATCATTCAGCGCTGTCATCATTCCGTCATACAATTCGTGATAAAAATGAAGCAATTGCAGGGATTACCGGTATGAATGGCGGCATTTTGAGCAATTCCGCGCTGTAACGTTGTGTATCACATTTTCTTATAAAAAAACGGTCTTTTTTGCTCGCAATGCCCTTTGCAATCGGTTAACCTCGAACTCGTTTTGCCCCATTGAGATAATTATTATCGTGGTGAATAATTTTGTGCGTTGTGCCACAGATTTCACCATAAAGAATTGTCTCATTGTGAACAGATAATTAGTCTCGTCACGGTTGGCATTTTTATAACGATATTTTCGTTAAGGACTTCAAGGGAAAACAAACAAAATGGTCAAATCTCAACCAATTTTGAGATATATCTTGCGGGGGATCCCGGCGATTGCAGTGGCGGTTCTGCTTTCGGCATGTAGTACGACGAACACCGCGAAGAATATGCATCCTGAGACGCGTGTTGTGGGAATGGAAGATTCCTCTTCACTGCAAGCCTCTCAGGATGAATTTGAAAATATGGTACGTAATCTCGACGTTAAGTCGCGTATTATGGATCAGTATGCTGACTGGAAAGGCGTGCGTTACCGCCTGGGCGGCAGCACCAAGAAAGGCATCGATTGCTCCGCATTCGTACAGCGTACTTTCCGTGAGCAGTTTGGGTTAGACCTTCCGCGTTCTACTTATGAACAGCAGGAAATGGGCAAGTCCATTTCGCGCACTAAACTGCGTACGGGCGATTTAGTCCTGTTCAGAGCAGGTTCAACCGGTCGACACGTTGGCATCTATATCGGTAACGATCAGTTTGTCCATGCTTCCACCAGCAGTGGTGTGACGATTTCCAGCATGAACGAACCTTACTGGAAGAAGCGCTACAACGAAGCTCGCCGCGTTCTGAGCCGTAGTTAATATTGCTGTCGTATCGTTGGTTATCCCTTGGCTGGCGATACGATTAAAAAAGCACTGCTCCGGCAGTGTTTTTTTTTGCCCGTTACACTGATAGACATCCAGCGTCATTTCAGGAATCACGACATCTATGTTTACCCGCTACTTCTCCAGCAACCGCAAGATACTGTTTCTCAGTATTCTGACGGGGTTGTTTACCGCCCTGCTTCTGAGTGCGTTACAGTTTTACTGGAGTTATCACAAGCGAGAAGTCAGGTACGATACCCTCATTACGGATTTAAGCGTCTACATGGAGAGCTTTTTCGACGAGCTTAAAACCTCTATTGATACGCTCCAGCCGCTCACGCTGAACAGCTGTGAAGAGGTCAGTGCGGCGCTCACCTCACGCGCGGCCTTCAGTATTAACGTGCGCGCCTTTTTGCTGGTCCGGGATAAACAGGCCTTCTGCTCTTCGGCAACAGGTCCGATGAATACCCCAATGGAAACGCTTATCCCTCAGCTACACATCAGCAAACCTGTTGATATCGCGCTCCTGCCGGGTACGCCCATGCTGCCGGATAAACCCGCGATCGCTATCTGGTATCGCAATCCGCTGGTAAAAGACGGCGGCGTATTTACCTCCGTGAACATCAACCTGACGCCTTACCTTCTTTATACGTCACGTCAGGATGAATTTTCCGGAATATCGATCGTCATTGGCGACTCCGCGTTATCCACCCAGTCCGGAATGCTGGTTCAGGCGCGGGATTTGCCTGAGGTCCCTGCCCGCACCGCCACGCTGAAAAATATTCCTCTGACCGTTAACGTTTATGCGCAAGCGTGGAAGACCGATGAACTGCTCTACGCCGTGTTCTTCGGCCTGGTCTGCGGTATTGCGGCAGGTCTGCTGAATTTCTATATTCTCACTATCCGTCTTAATCCCGGGAAAGAGATCCTTACGGCCATCAAGCACGACCAGTTCTACGTGGTCTATCAGCCCGTCGTGGATGCGCAATCGCTCAGAATGACCGGGCTGGAAGTCCTGATGCGCTGGAAGCACCCGGTGATGGGCGAAATTCCACCGGATGCCTTTATTAATTTTGCTGAAGCGCAGAAGCTGATTGTCCCGCTGACGCTGCATCTTTTTGACCTGATTATCCGCGATGCCCCTGTACTGCAAACGGTGCTCCCGCCTGGGGCCAAGTTTGGGATCAACATCGCACCCGGTCATCTGCATGCGGAAAGCTTTAAGGAGGATATGCGCGCGTTTGCCGCTGCCCTTCCGCCCGATCACTTCCAGATTGTGCTGGAAATAACCGAGCGCGACATGATCAACCACCGCGAGGCAAATCAGCTGTTTGAATGGCTGCACAATGAAGGTTTTGAAATCGCCATCGATGATTTTGGCACCGGCCACAGCGCGCTGATCTATCTGGAACGCTTCACGATGGATTACCTGAAAATTGACCGTGGCTTCGTGAATGCCATCGGGACTGAAACCGTTACCTCGCCAGTGCTGGACGCGGTGCTGACGCTGGCAGAACGCCTGAATATGTTAACCGTCGCCGAGGGTGTTGAAACGCCCGAGCAGGCGGCGTGGCTGCGCGAGCATGGCGTGAACTATCTTCAGGGCTACTGGATCGGCCGACCAATGCCGCTGGAGCAGTTCAGGACGTGGCAACCCGACATCACGCTCGGGGAATAATTTCACAATCACGGCGCTGTCCCTTATTATTCTCCTCAACCGAGCCTGCCTGTGAACAAAGGGATCCGCCGCACTATGATTATGCGCGTTGTATTGATGCTGTTGGCGCTGGTGAGCCTGTCGAGCCAGGCGCAGACCATCAAAGAGAGCACGGCCTTTGCCGTCATTGGCGAGCCGAAGTATGCGGTCAACTTTACTCACTACGATTATGTGAACCCCGCCGCCCCGAAAGGCGGGAACGTGACGCTTTCCGCGACCGGAACGTTTGACAACTTTAACCGCTTCGCCCTGCGCGGCGTGGCGGCAGCGCGTACCGAATCCCTCTATGACACGCTGTTCGTCACCTCCGACGACGAGCCCGGCAGCTATTATCCCCTGGTCGCTGAGAACGTGCGTTACGCCGATGATTTTAGCTGGGCAGAAATCGCGATTAATCCGCGGGCGCGTTTTCACGACGGTACGCCGGTTAGCGCCCGCGATGTGGCGTTCACCTTTCATAAATTTATGACCGAAGGCGTGCCGCAGTTTCGTCTGGTGTACAAGGGCACCACGGTGAAAGCCATCGCCCCGCTGACCGTGCGAATCGAACTCCCTGAGCCAAACAAAGAGAATATGCTGAGCCTGTTCTCCCTGCCCGTCATGCCCGAATCATTCTGGAAAAACCATAAGCTGAGCGATCCCCTCTCTTCCCCGCCGCTGGCCGGAGGACCGTATCGCATTACCGACTGGCGAATGGGCCAGTACGTGATCTATTCCCGCGTGAAAGATTACTGGGCAGCCACGCTGCCGGTAAACCGGGGCCGCTGGAACTTCGATACAATCCGCTACGACTACTACCTGGATGATAACGTGGCCTTCGAGGCGTTTAAGGCAGGCGCATTTGATTTACGTGTCGAGAACAGCGCCAAAAACTGGGCGACCCGGTATATCGGAAAAAATTTCGCGAAAGGCTATATCGTTAAAGACGAACATAAAAACGAATCCGCGCAGGACACGCGCTGGCTGGCGTTTAATATTCAGCGCCCGGTTTTTTCCGATCGTCGGGTGCGTGAAGCTATTACCCTGGCGTTTGATTTCGAATGGATGAACAAAGCGCTGTTTTACGGAGCCTACAGCCGGGCGAACAGCTATTTCCAGAATACTGAATATGCCGCCCGTGATTATCCCCACGCGGACGAGCTGGTTTTGCTGGCGCCAATGAAAGCGGAGCTCCCGCCGGAAGTGTTCACCCGCCTATTTGAACCGCCAAAATCCGACGGAAACGGGTTCGACCGGGACAACCTGCTGAAAGCCAGCAAACTGCTGGATGACGCTGGCTGGGTGTTGAAAAATCGGCTACGAGTAAATGTTAAAACTGGTAAGCCGCTCAGCTTCGAACTGCTGATTGCCTCCGGCGCAAACGATCAGTGGGTGCTGCCGTTTAAGAAGAACCTTGCCCGTCTTGGGGTGACCATGAATATCCGCCAGGTCGATATTGCCCAGCTGACCAACCGCAAGCGCAGTCGCGATTACGATATGATGCAAACCCTGTGGGCTGCCCAGCCGTGGCCGAGTTCAGACCTGCAAATCTCCTGGGCATCGGGGTATATCGACTCCTCCTACAACGCTCCGGGGGTAAAGAGTCCGGTGATTGATGCGCTGATCGCGAAAATCGTTGCCGCTCAGGGCGATAAAGAGAAACTTCTGCCGCTCGGGCGCGCGCTTGACCGGGTGTTAACCTGGAACTATTACATGCTGCCGATGTGGTACATGGGTGAAGATCGCGTGGCCCGCTGGGACAAATTCTCCCTGCCCGCCGTTCGCCCGGTTTATACGCTTGGTTTTGATACGTGGTGGTATGACGTGAATAAAGCCGCAAAACTGCCCGCAGCGCGGCGTTGAGGAGTGACGATGGGCGCTTATCTTATCCGCAGGCTGCTGCTGGTTATCCCGACGCTATGGGCCATCATTACCATTAACTTTTTTATCGTGCAGATTGCCCCCGGCGGCCCGGTGGACCAGGCGATTGCGGCCATAGAATTTGGTCACGCTGGCGGCATGCCGGGCGGCGGCGGTGAAGGAATGGGGGCCAGCCATGCCCGGACGGGCGTGGGCAATATCAGCGAAAGCCACTACCGGGGCGGTCGGGGACTGGATCCGGAGGTGATCGCCGAGATCACCCATCGCTATGGTTTTGACAAGCCGCTGCACGAGCGTTATTTCAGGATGCTCTGGGATTATGTCCGTTTCGATTTTGGCGACAGCCTGTTTCGCAGCGCCTCGGTGCTAACCCTGATCAAGCAAAGCCTGCCGGTTTCCATCACGCTCGGACTGTGGGGGACGCTGATTATTTATCTGGTTTCCATTCCGCTGGGGATCCGCAAAGCGGTCTACAACGGTAGCCGTTTTGATATCTGGAGCAGCACGTTCATTATCATCGGCTACGCTATCCCGGCGTTTCTGTTTGCCGTGCTGCTGATTGTCTTTTTCGCTGGCGGCAGTTATTTCGACCTCTTCCCGCTGCGCGGGCTGGTCTCTGCGGATTTCAGCACGCTGCCGTGGTATCAGAAAATCACCGATTACTTCTGGCACATCACGCTTCCGGTGCTGGCGACGGTTATCGGCGGTTTTGCGGCGCTTACGATGCTGACCAAAAATGCCTTTCTTGATGAGATCCGCAAACAGTACGTCGTCACCGCGCGCGCCAAAGGCGTCGGTGAAAAGCAGATTATGTGGAAGCACGTTTTTCGTAACGCCATGCTGCTGGTGATTGCCGGTTTTCCCGCCACGTTCATCAGTATGTTTTTTACCGGCTCTCTGCTGATAGAAGTGATGTTCTCTCTCAACGGTTTAGGGCTGCTCGGCTATGAGGCCACCGTCTCCCGTGATTACCCGGTGATGTTTGGCACACTGTACATTTTCACCCTGATCGGCCTGCTGCTGAATATCATCAGCGATATCAGCTATACGCTGGTCGATCCCCGTATCGATTTTGAGGGCCGCTGATGTTGCGTTTAAGCCCCGTCAATCAGGCCCGCTGGGCGCGCTTTCGCCACAACCGTCGCGGCTACTGGTCGCTGTGGATCTTCGCCGTCCTGTTTGCCTTAAGTCTGTGTTCCGAACTGATTGCCAACGATAAACCCCTGCTGGTGCATTTCAAAGATCGCTGGTACGTGCCGGTGCTTACTACCTATAGCGAAAGCGATTTTGGCGGTCCGTTTGCGACGCCAGCCGAGTATCAGGATCCCTGGTTACGTGAACAGATCGCGCAGCACGGCTGGGCGCTTTGGGCACCGATTCGTTTTGGCGCGAACAGTATTAACTACGCCACGTCCACCCCCTTCCCTTCCCCGCCTTCCTCGCAGAACTGGCTGGGAACGGACGCCAACGGCGGCGATGTGCTGGCGCGCATCCTCTATGGCACCCGCATCTCGCTCCTGTTTGGGCTGCTTCTGACGCTCTTTAGCAGCGTGATGGGCGTCGTGGCGGGCGCCATGCAGGGCTATTACGGTGGAAAAATCGATTTGTGGGGGCAGCGCGTAATTGAAGTCTGGTCCGGTATGCCGACGCTGTTTCTGATTATCCTGCTGTCCAGCGTAGTACAGCCTGGCTTCTGGTGGCTGTTAGGCATCACCGTCCTGTTCGGCTGGATGGCACTGGTCGGCGTGGTGCGCGCGGAGTTTCTGCGCACGCGAAATTACGATTATATTCGCGCCGCGCAGGCATTAGGCGTGAGCGATCGCGCAATTATCTTCCGTCACATGCTTCCCAATGCGGTGGTGGCGACCCTCACCTTCCTGCCGTTTATTTTGTGTAGCTCCATTACCACCCTGACGTCGCTTGATTTTCTTGGTTTCGGTTTGCCGCTGGGCTCACCGTCTCTTGGCGAACTGCTGTTGCAGGGCAAAAACAACCTCCAGGCCCCCTGGCTGGGCATCGCCGCATTCCTCTCCGTGGCTGTGCTGCTTTCCCTGCTGATTTTTATTGGCGAAGCCGTGCGCGATGCCTTCGATCCCAACAAGGCGGTATGACATGACCCGGCCTCTTCTGAGCATAGAAAATCTGTCGATTGCGTTTTCAAAGCAGGGCGAATCTCGCCCGGTGGTGACGGATTTATCGTTGCAGATCCAGCGCGGAGAGACGCTGGCGCTGGTCGGGGAATCCGGCTCCGGTAAGAGCGTTTCGGCACTGTCGGTGCTGCGCCTGCTCCCTTCCCCGCCGGTCAGCTATCCGCACGGGGATATTCTGTTCCATGGACAATCCCTGCTGAACGCTGATGAGCAAACCCTGCGCGGCATTCGTGGCAATAAGATTGCCATGATTTTTCAGGAGCCGATGGTGTCGCTCAATCCATTGCATACGCTGGAAAAACAGCTCTATGAAGTGCTGTCACTTCATCGGGGAATGCGTAAAGAGGCAGCGCGGGGGGAAATTCTGGACTGCCTTGAACGCACCGGCATTCGTAATGCGGCGAAACGGCTGAACGATTTCCCGCATCAGCTTTCCGGCGGCGAGCGCCAGCGCGTGATGATCGCGATGGCGCTGCTGACGCGCCCCGAACTGTTGATTGCGGATGAACCCACCACCGCGCTGGACGTCACGGTGCAGGCGCAAATTCTGCAACTGCTGCGTGAACTGCGCGACGAGCTGAACATGAGCCTGCTGTTTATTACCCACAACCTGAGCATCGTGAAAAAGCTCGCTGACGCGGTGGCCGTGATGCAAAACGGCCGCTGCGTCGAACAGAACAGGGCAACTGCCCTGCTGAGCGCGCCTCAGCACCCGTATACACAGCGCCTGCTCGATAGCGAACCCTCTGGCGACCCGGTTCCGCTTAACGCTGACAGCGCACCGTTGCTGAAGGTTGAGGACCTGTCGGTGTCATTCCCGATCCGCAAAGGCATTTTGCGTCGCGTGGTCGATCACAATCATGTTCTGAAAAACATGAGCTTCTCTCTGCGTCCGGGCGAGTCGCTTGGGCTTGTGGGCGAATCCGGTTCGGGCAAAAGCACCACCGGCCTGGCGCTGCTGCGCCTGATCGCCTCGCAGGGAAGCATTCTCTTTGACGGCATGCCGCTGCAAAACCTGAGCCGCCGCCAAATGCTGCCCGTCCGCCCGCGGATGCAGGTGGTCTTTCAGGATCCGAACTCTTCGCTGAACCCGCGGCTGAGCGTATTGCAGATTATTGAAGAGGGCCTGCGCGTTCATCAGCCCGCGCTGACGGCACAACAGCGTGAAATCGACGTGAAGCGGGTGATGGCGGAAGTGGGTTTAGATCCCGATACCCGGCACCGGTATCCGGCTGAGTTTTCCGGCGGACAGCGGCAGCGTATAGCGATTGCCCGCGCGCTGATCCTGAAACCGGAGCTGATCGTGCTGGACGAGCCTACCTCTTCACTGGACCGCACCGTGCAGGCGCAAATTCTGGCGCTGCTGAAGGGGCTACAGGAAAAGCATCGGCTGGCCTATATCTTTATCAGCCACGATTTACAGGTGGTGCGTGCGCTTTGCCATCAGGTGGTGGTATTGCGGCAGGGAGAAGTCGTTGAGCAGGGAGAGTGCCAGCGCGTATTCACTGCGCCTGCGCAGGATTATACGCGCCAGCTATTGTCCGCCGACTAGCACTCAGAAAGGATATTGACCGGAGAACGGTTCGGCAATCGCCACGCCGAAGTTTTTCAGACGGCAGGTCGCAGCAAATTCATCCTGGCTGTTAACAAACAGGCACGGCTCACCTTCGCATTCCAGCACGGAGCTGTCTACTTCGATGTCCGTCAGCGCCTGGCTGAGACGTTCCATAACCGGCCACGCATTTTCATCGCTCGGACTAAGCAGCTTGAGCGCCACCAGACAATTATCCTCCCCGGCAACGCTTTGCGGAATCGGTTCAACTTTCGAACCTGCAAAACCCGTCGACCAGCGATAGCTCTGGGGCAAGCGATGGACAATGGAGAGTTGTAATGTATTCACGTTCAGATCCCCGGAAGCAAATTTACTTCACAATTTATTTACATTTATAGTAACACATCATCGCCAACCTGCACTGTTTAGCGGATTTTATAGGCGTTGCAGGCTCGCGTCGGCGCTATATGTACCCGTTTCTGCGATCTAACTCAACCTTTTTAAATACAATGATGTGACTTTTTACATAAATAGATTTTACATAAAAGAAACAAACACCGGGTAAACGAACCGAGGGTTGGTTGATATGGGTCAACAAAAAGGCCCGTTTCGGGCCTTAAGTGCTCATTTATGCGCCGTCTTACGGGGCCGGCTGGCGTAAAGATAGAAGAGGATGGAGCAAGTCGCGCAGAGGGCAATCGCCCACAGCATCGGCCAGGCAGTATTAAACGTCGCCATTGAGAGCAGCGCCCCGACAATCGCGCCAATCCCGAACCGGAACGTCCCTGCCAGCGACGAGGCGGTGCCCGCCATATGCGGGAATTCGTCGAGGATCACCGCCATCGCGTTGGATGAGACCATCGAAACGCAGCCAACAAACGCCGCCACGCCCACCACCAGCGCCCAAAAACCGACGCCCAGCAACGCGCTCAATACCAGCCAGATAGCCATCACGAACTGGATCCACAGCCCGGCGCGGAACATATTCAGCGCCCCGACCCGCCGGACAAAGCGGCTGTTGATAATGGTCATCACAAACAGGAACACGATATTCAGCGCGAAGTAGTAACCAAAGTGCTGGGGTGACACATGGTTCAGTTCGATGTACACAAACGGCCCCGCGCTCAGGAACGAAAACATCCCGGCAAAGCTAAAGCCGCTGGCCAGCATATAGCTCAGCACGCGCTTATGGCGAAACAGCGAGGCAAAGTTGCCAAGCGTGGTGCGGACGTGAAACTTCTGACGGCGCTCGACCGGCAGCGTTTCATCGATAAAGACGAAGATCATCACCGAGGCCAGCAGCGCGGCAATCGCCAGGATCCAGAAAATCGCATGCCAGCTGAACCACACCAGCACCGCCCCGCCTACCATGGGGGCGACCAGCGGCGCAATGGTTGTGACCAGCATGACGAACGACATCATGCGTGAGAACTCTTCCTTCGGGTAGATGTCGCGCATCAGCGCGTTAATCACCACGCTTGCCGCAGCCGCAGCCAGGCCATGGAAGAAACGCATCACGATCAGCTGATCGATACTCTGCGCCAGCGCGCAGGCCACCGCCGCCGCGGCAAATATCAACGTCCCGCCCAGAATAACGGGTTTGCGCCCCAGGCTGTCTGCCATTGGGCCATAAAAGAGCTGGCCGAGCGCAAAACCAAGAATGTAGGTGCTGAGCGTCATCTGTGCGCTGCCTGCCGGTACGCCAAACTGCGCGGAAATCACTGGCAGCGCGGGCAGATACATATCGATAGACAGCGGCATCAGCATGGCCAACAGGCCAAGGATAAATACGATTTTAAACGACGAGTGTGGCCTGGTGGTCACAGGGTTCTCCTGAATTTAGCGTGAAAGCAGCCCGACGCTGGCAATCTCTTCTTCCGTCAGCGGGCGATATTCCCCTGGCGCCAGGTCTGGATCGAGTTCAATCGCGCCGATACGTTCACGATGCAGCCCCACAACGTGGTTGCCCACGGCGGCAAACATCCGTTTCACCTGGTGGTAACGGCCTTCACTGATGGTCAGACGGACGTCCGTTGGGGTAATGACTTCCAGCACCGCCGGTTTGGTCAGATCTTTTTCATTATGTAGCTGAACGCCTTTCGCGAATTGCTCTGCCGTGTCATCCGAGACCGGCGACTCAAGTGTCACCCGATAGGTTTTCTCACAGTGATGGCGCGGGGAGGTGATGCGGTGCGACCACTGACCGTCATCGGTCATCAGCACCAGGCCGGTGGTATCAATATCCAGTCGCCCTGCCGCATGCAGCTTGTGCGCCACAGGTTCGTCGAGGAAGTAGAGCACCGTCGGGTGATCCGGATCGTCCGTTGAACAGACGTAACCTTCCGGTTTGTTGAGCATGAAGTAGCGCGGGCCATTCTGCTGGGTCAGCGGGTTGCCGTCATACTCCACCTGGTGGTCAGGCTGGAGTTTAAAAGCGCTGTCTTTCACAATGTCGCCGTCCACGGTTACGCGGCTGGCGCGAATTTCACGCCCGGCAATAGCGCGGCTTACGCCGAGTTGCTGAGCGATAAACTTATCAAGTCGCATGAAATCTTTTTAGCCTTAATGGTGCTGGAAGTCGGACTACGCGTCCGAAAAAGAAGCAGTCAGAAACAGTTCAGTATAATGGTCTGGTTGCGCCACTCAAGGGAAAAAGTTTCGTGGCATACTATATGCGAGTTAACTGAATAGAGAAGCCATGACGTTCACACTACGCCCCTATCAGCAAGAAGCCGTTGATGCCACCCTCGCCTGGTTTCGCAAGCACCGGGAACCCGCCGCCATCGTGCTCCCGACCGGAGCCGGTAAAAGCCTGGTGATTGCCGAACTGGCGCGCCTGGCTCGCGGGCGCGTGCTGGTGCTGGCGCACGTAAAAGAGCTGGTGGCGCAAAACCACGCCAAATATTGCGCGCTCGGCCTGGAGGCCGATATTTTTGCCGCCGGGCTGAAGCGCAAAGAGAGCCACGGGAAAGTGGTGTTTGGCAGCGTACAGTCCGTTGCGCGCAACCTGGACCTGTTTCGCAGCGAGTTTTCCCTGCTGATTGTCGATGAGTGTCACCGCATCAGCGATGACGACGACAGCCAGTATCAGCAAATCCTCACTCATCTGAGAGAGGTGAACCCTCACTTACGCCTGCTTGGCCTGACCGCCACGCCATTTCGTCTGGGCAAGGGCTGGATTTATCAGTTTCATTATCACGGCATGGTGCGTGGCGATGAAAAGGCCCTGTTCCGCGACTGTATCTATGAGCTTCCGCTGCGCTACATGATCAAGCATGGCTATCTGACGCCACCGGAGCGGCTGGATATGCCGGTCGTGCAGTACGATTTCAGCCGCTTACAGGCGCAGAGCAACGGGCTGTTCAGCGAGGCGGATCTTAACCATGAGCTGAAAAAACAGAAGCGGATCACGCCGCATATCATCAGCCAGATTGAAGAGTTTGCGCAAACGCGCAAAGGGGTGATGATTTTTGCTGCTACCGTCGAACACGCGCGTGAAATCACGGGGCTTCTGCCCACCAACGACGCGGCGTTAATTACCGGTGAAACCCCCGGGCCGGAGCGCGACAGCCTGATTGAGGCTTTCAAAGCCCAGCAGTTCCGCTACCTGGTGAATGTCTCCGTATTAACCACCGGGTTTGACGCACCGCACGTTGACCTAATTGCGATTCTTCGCCCGACCGAATCCGTCAGCCTGTACCAGCAGATTGTCGGCCGTGGCCTGCGCCTGGCACCGGGCAAAACCGACTGTCTGATCCTCGATTATGCCGGTAATCCGCACGATCTCTACTCCCCGGAAGTGGGCACGCCAAAAGGCAAGAGCGACAACGTGCCGGTACAGGTGTTTTGTCCGGCCTGCGGGTTTGCCAACACTTTCTGGGGCAAAACTACCGCCGACGGCACGCTGATCGAACATTTTGGCCGCCGCTGTCAGGGCTGGTTTGAAGACGATGAAGGCCATCGCGAACAGTGTGATTTCCGCTTCCGCTTCAAAAACTGCCCGCAGTGCAACGCCGAGAACGATATCGCTGCCCGCCGCTGTCGGGAGTGTGACACGGTGTTGGTCGACCCGGATGACATGCTGAAAGCGGCGCTGAAACTGAAAGATGCGCTGGTGCTGCGCTGTTCCGGCATGGTCTTACAGCCCGGTGCGGATGAAAAAGGCGAGTGGCTAAAGATTACCTATTACGACGAGGACGGCGCAGACGTCAGCGAGCGGTTCAGGGTCCAGACGCCCGCCCAGCGCACCGCGTTCGAACAGCTCTTTATCCGCCCGCATACCCGCACGCCCGGCGTGCCGCTGCGCTGGATAACCGTTGCCGATATCGTGCGCCAGCAGGCGCTGCTGCGCCATCCTGATTTTGTTGTCGCCCGTAAAAAAGGGCAGTTCTGGCAGGTGCGTGAGAAGGTCTTTGACTATGAAGGACGCTTTCGCCGGGCAAACGAATTGCGCGGTTAACGGGACTTTTCGTTGATGCGCGAGCCATTTGAGTATAAAATGCCGCCCGCTTCACATCCGTGAGGCAGAACACTCACCTGCTGCTGGGTCGCCTGTAGCAGGGTTTTAAATACAGAGAGAAATCAATGTTCACTATCGAAGCAGAAGTACGTAACGTGCAGGGTAAGGGTGCGAGCCGCCGCCTGCGTAACGCTAACAAGTTCCCGGCTATCGTTTACGGTGGCGAAGCTGCTCCAGTTGCAATCGAACTGGATCACGACAAAGTGTGGAACATGCAGAACAAAGCTGAATTCTACAGCGAAGTTCTGACCATCGTTGTTGGCGGTAAAGAAGAAAAAGTGAAAGTTCAGGCTGTTCAGCGTCACCCGTTCAAGCCAAAACTGTCTCACATCGACTTCGTTCGCGCGTAATCGCAAACCTGTCGAGAAAAACCCCGCTTCTGCGGGGTTTTTTTATGGCCGCTACTTACCGCCTGAGGTGCGACGCTGGAGCTGATCGCGCAGATTCGGCGGCGTGCCTTTAATGGTCAGCGTGTCGGTCGCCGGATCCCAGAAGATACGTTCCCCGAGCAGCATGGCATCAAAGTTAATGGTTAACCCACCGCCGCTACCGGCAAATTTCGTCAGCTGACGGAGCGTACTGCGATCCGCCGGGAAGCTCTCTTCCAGCTCATAGCCTTTTTCCGCGGTAAATTCCTGGAAGCTGACTTCGCTGACGCCCGCCAGCTCTTTGGACAGCGACTCCAGCTCAATCTCTTCCCCGGCCTGTAACTGCTCGTTACAGTAGCTGTAAACCTGCTGACGCACGGTCTGACGCTCAGATTTATCCAGCTGCGCCTCAGCGGTAAAGTCATCCACCGCCTGGAGCAGACCTTTGTTCTGCGCTTTGGCGTTCAGCCCTTCACTGGCACCGAGGAAGTCCATAAAGAAATCGGCCACTTTGCGGCCCACGCGGCCTTTAAGGAAGGTCAGGTAGCGCGTCGATTCCGGATTGGTTTCCCATTCGGTTAAATCAATACGCGCCACAATATCCGCATGGTTGATATCCAGATAGTGCGTTGAGCTGATATCCAACTGCTCGTTCACACGCATGCTGCTTAAATTATTCAGCACGGTGACCAGCAGATACTCTACCGCCAGATAGCGGTAGTGGCAGAACAGGACGATACCGCCATCGGCGAAGGGATATTTCGCCAGTTCGTCACGAAGACGGCCGGTTGCAGCGCGGCTGAATGCCAGGAAATCCTCTTCGCCCTGACGTTGCAGGCGCAGGCTATCCGCCAGCTCGCTCTCTTCGCTGAACAAGCCATAGGCTTTATTTTTCGCGCTGTAGACGCGATGCAACTCCGCCATCATCTCGACAACGGTAGGCGTTGGTTCCAGTAACGAATCGCGTAGCACCACTTCAAGGGTTTGCTCATCACGCTTGATAAGCTGGTGCAAGGCAATCTGGTTGATTTCCAGACTCATGATAAACTCTCCTTTTAGACCGGGCGGTATTCAACCACCACCAACGCATGTGTGCAACAGAAGATAAAAAAGGGGAAAAAAAGCTGTTGCTACGGTAATATGTCGCCCTTCTCTCAACAAACTGATTTTGATTTATGCCACAACATTCCCGCTACAGTGACGAACACGTTGAACAACTGCTCAGTGAGCTGGTCAACGTACTGGAAAAACATAAAACGCCAACCGATCTCTCCCTGATGGTTTTGGGAAATATGGTTACCAACCTGATCAATACCAGCGTTGCTCCGGCTCAGCGTCAGGCGATCGCCAAATCTTTCGCCCAGGCTTTGCAGTCATCCGTTAGCGACGACCAGGCACACTAAGGGAAACGAACAACAGTTTATGGTGACGAATCGTCAGCGCTACCGTGAAAAAGTCTCCCAGATGGTCAGCTGGGGGCACTGGTTTGCCCTGTTCAACATTCTGTTGGCGATGGTGCTCGGCTGCCGTTATCTGTTTGTGGCGGACTGGCCAACCACGTTAACCGGGCGTATCTACTCGTGGATGAGCCTTGTTGGTCACTTTAGCTTTCTGGTCTTCGCCACCTATCTGCTGATCCTGTTCCCACTGACGTTTATCGTCATGTCGCAGCGGCTGATGCGCTTCCTGTCCGCCATTCTTGCGACGGCGGGCATGACGCTGTTGCTTATCGACAGCGAAGTTTTTACCCGGTTCCACCTGCACCTGAATCCTGTCGTCTGGGAGCTGGTGATTAACCCGGATCAGAACGAGACCGCCCGCGACTGGCAGCTGATGTTTATCAGCGTGCCGATTATCCTGCTGATCGAAATGTTGTTCGCGACGTGGAGCTGGCAAAAGCTCCGCAGCCTGACCCGACGCCGACATTATGCGAAGCCCGTCGCGGCGCTCTTTTTCGCCTCATTTATCGGTTCGCACCTGATGTATATCTGGGCAGATGCGAACTTCTACCGCCCTATTACCATGCAGCGCGCGAATCTGCCGCTCTCCTATCCGATGACGGCACGTCGTTTCCTTGAAAAACACGGTCTGCTGGACGCGCAGGAGTATCAGCGTCGTCTGGTCGAACAGGGTAATCCGGAAGCGGTCAGCGTGCAGTATCCCCTGAGCGATCTGAAATATCGCGACATGGGGCGCGGTCAGAACGTGCTGCTGATTACCGTCGATGGCCTGAACTATTCTCGCTATGAGAAGCAAATGCCTGCCCTGGCTGAATTCGCTGAGAACAACATCGTATTCACTCAGCATATGAGTTCCGGTAATTCGACCGACGCGGGTATTTTCGGTCTGTTCTACGGTATTTCACCGAGCTATATGGACGGCGTGCTGTCGGCCCGTATTCCGGCTGCATTGATTACCGGGCTTAATCAGCAGGGCTACCAGCTGGGGCTGTTCGCCTCTGATGGTTTCAACAGCTCGCTGTACCGCCAGGCGCTGCTGTCTGATTTCTCACTGCCAGCCGCGCAGAGCCAGTCTGACGATCGGACTGCTGACCAGTGGATAGACTGGCTGAAGCGCTATGCACAGGAAGATAACCGCTGGTTCTCCTGGGTTGCGTTTAACGGCACAAATCTTGATGACAGCAATCAGAAAGGCTTCGCGCGCCGCTATAGCCGTGCGGCGGGTGATGTCGATGCGCAGATCGCTCGCGTGCTGACCGCCCTGCGCGACGCGGGCAAGCTGGACAATACGGTCGTCATTATCACGGCGGGGCATGGCGTGCCGCTCGGCGACGAAGCGAAGGGCATGGACTGGTCGCGCCCGAACCTGCATGTCCCGCTGGTGATCCACTGGCCGGGCACTCCCGCGCAACGCATCAATATGCTGACCGACCATAAAGACGTCATGACCACATTAATGCAGCGGCTGCTGCACGTTAGCACGCCGGCAATTGAATACTCGCAGGGACAAGACCTCTTTAGCGCCACGCGGCGTCATAACTGGGTCACGGCTGCTGGCGAAAACACGCTGGTGGTGACCACGCCGACGCTGTCCCTTGTGCTGAACAGCAACGGCAATTACCAGACGTACAGCCTCGAAGGTGAGAAGCTGAAAGACCAGAAACCGCAGCTCAGCTTGCTGTTGCAGGTGCTGACAGACGAGAAGCGCTTTATCGCTAACTGATTATTTATGAATCAGTTAGCGTTGCTTCCCCCTTGCAATCAAAAAGGAATCGAGTAGTATTCCTTTTATGCGTCGGCACGTAGCGCAGCCTGGTAGCGCACCGTCATGGGGTGTCGGGGGTCGGAGGTTCAAATCCTCTCGTGCCGACCAAAACTACACAAAAAAACCAGCCGCTTATGGCTGGTTTTTTATTGCCTGTCTTCGCATGCACAATGCTTAGTGCTTCTCACGCCCACCGAGAAAAAAAATCCCCAGCGGAATCGCCAGCAGGACGGTGAACACCAGACTGTAAACAAAGATCATCGCTGATTGCAGGACAAACATGCTGGTTGTCCACGCAGAGAGCGGGATGTTGTACTGCTCGATCACGCCGACAATGGTTGCTCGCCCCACGCATGCAGCAGCAATCATAAACACAACCAGTAACGCCAGCAGGAACTTGCGGCCTTCAGGTGTCTTCAGTTTTTCCCGTACCATCTCTTCTCCCTTTACAGATGAATAACAATAATTAACGCGTAAAATAACACGATCTCTGCACTGACTCCACCACAGCATTAAACACCAATAAAAGAGCATAAAAGCAGTGCTTTACTCCGTTTAAAATGAAAATGTGAGTAAATTACGCCAACCATTCACATACATTATGTTAGTCTTTCCGGGATCGTTTTAACAAAAAGGAATGACAGTGAAAAACGCACCTAAATTTGCCATCGCCCTTATCGCCGCTGCGTGCGCGAGCACCAGCGCTTTCGCCAGCGAAACCCCAAAAGAGCAGCCGCTGGAAAAAGTTGCCCCGTATCCGCAAGCGGACAAAGGGATGAAGCGCCAGGTTATTCAGCTCCCGGCTCAGCAGAATGAAGGGAATTTCAAAGTCGAGCTGTTAATCGGCCAGACGCTGGAAGTGGACTGCAACCAGCATCGTCTGGGCGGCCAACTGGAAAGCAAAACACTGGAAGGCTGGGGTTATGACTACTATGTCTTCGACAAAGTAACCTCGCCAGTCTCCACCATGATGGCGTGCCCGGACGGCAAGAAAGAGAAGAAATTTATCACCGCCTATCTGGGTGATAACAGTCTGCTGCGCTATAACAGCAAGCTGCCGATTGTCGTTTATACGCCGGAAAACGTGGATGTGAAATATCGCGTATGGAAGGCGGATGAGACGGTAGGACAAGCAGTAATTCGTTAAAAATAAGTCGGGTGGCGCTCACGCTTACCCGACCTGGAAAGGGTGCGTTCTGGTGCCCTCACCCCAACCCTCTCCCGGTGGGAGAGGGAGAAAACACGAAAAACGGTAACGGATGTTACCGTTTTGCGTTTAGCTTACAGCGCGATATCCGCCACCGGCTTGCTTTCCGCCTGCGGCTTCAGCTCTGCCTTCGGCGCAGCATCCGCAGCCTGCGGTTTGACGTATTGCAGTTGCAGAACGCGGCTGGTGTATTCCAGCTCTTGTTCCGTGGCGTCAACGTTACCGTTCAGCTTCGTACCGTAGGATGGAATAATGGTTTTCAGCTTCGCCTGCCATTCCGGGCTGGATACTTTGTCCTTAAACACTTTTTCCATCAGGTGTAGCATGATTGGCGCAGCGGTAGACGCCCCCGGGGATGCTCCCAGCAGCGCGGCAATAGTGCCATCCTTATCGCTTACTACTTCGGTACCCAGACGCAGCACGCCGCCCTCTTTCGGATCGCGTTTGATGATCTGCACGCGCTGACCCGCCTGCCACAGACGCCAGTCTTCTTTCTTCGCCTGCGGATAGTACTCTTTCAGCGCCTCGAAGCGTTCTTCATCAGAGAGCATCACCTGGCTAATCAGGTATTTCACCAGATCGAAGTTATCCAGCCCCACGTCCATCATTGGCTTGACGTTTGACGTCGTGGTCGCGCTCAGCAGATCCCAAAGGGAACCGTTTTTCAGGAACTTGGTAGAGAATGTAGCGAACGGCCCGAACAGCACTACGCGCTTACCGTCCAGCATACGGGTGTCGATATGGGGAACGGACATCGGTGGCGCACCAACAGAAGCCTGACCGTACACTTTAGCCAGATGACGGTTAACCACTTCAGGGTTTTCCGACACCAGGAACTGGCCGCCAACCGGGAAGCCGGCGTAGTCGTCCGCTTCCGAAATACCGGACTCCTGCAACAGTTTCAGCGCCGCGCCGCCAGCACCGATAAACACGAACTTCGCCTTAATCACATGCTCGGCTTCGTTGTTTTTCAGATCGGCAACGGTCACGCTCCAGCTGTTATCCGCGTTGCGCTTGAAACCACGCACTTCGGAGCTGAGTTGCAGGTTAAAGTTCTCTTTTTTCTTCAGAGAGGCCACCAGCTGACGGGTGATTTCACCGTAGTTAACGTCAGTACCAATTTCAGTGCGGGTCGCCGCCACTTTCTGGTTCGGATCGCGGCCTTCCATAACCAGCGGCGCCCACTCTTTGATTTGAGCGTGATCTTCAGAGTATTTCATCCCGCGGAACAGCGTGCTCTGTTGCAGGGCAGCGTAGCGCGCACGCAGGAAGTTGACGTTTTGATCGCCCCACACAAAGCTCATGTGCGGTACGGTGTTGATGAAGGAGTGCGGATTGTGCAACACACCGCTGTTCACCTGGTGAGACCAGAACTGACGTGAGATCTGGAACGCTTCGTTGATCTCTACCGCCTTCTCGATACTAATGGAACCGTCCTTTTTCTGCGGCGTATAGTTCAGTTCCATAAGTGCCGAGTGCCCCGTCCCGGCGTTATTCCAGCCGTTAGAGCTTTCCTGCGCCACGCCATCAAGGCGCTCGACCATGGTCATGGACCAGTTCGGCTCTAATTCCTGAAGATATGTGCCCAGCGTGGCGCTCATGATGCCGCCACCAATTAAAAGGACATCCGTTTCCTGCTCTTTTGGTGCGTCAGCCTTCGCCGCCAGCGAGACGGCGTTCAGCCCCACGGCCAGAGAAAAGAGCACGGCAGTCATTTTTTTCATCATTTATGCCTTAGTTGAATAGTGCTTGATGCGTAGAAATTACAGGTGAAACACGCTGCGGTGGCACGGTAGCAACTTTTAAATATTGTTTAAAGGTTACGAAATTATTGTAATTGTGAAATTTAATGATGGATTGTTTGTAGGGTTTTGGCATACAGGCTGGCACCCGACGATTTTCCTGGCTATGATGCTGCACTTTGTGATCGCGCGCACGGAAGCCTGCCCCTACCAGCGAATTGTTATGTCATTACCTCACTCGTCTGTACCCCAAGAAGGCCATGTCGCCACCGTTTTACGTTCGCCTCAACGTCTGATGCGCGAAACCCTGGCCGGCGTGATTACCGCGCTGGCGCTGATCCCGGAAGTGATTTCGTTTTCCGTGGTCGCGGGCGTGGATCCGAAAGTGAGCCTTATCGCCTCCGTGGTGCTCTGTTTCGCCCTTTCCCTGCTCGGCGGGCGTCCGGCCATGGTGACGGCGGCGGCCGGTTCCGTCGCGCTGGTGATTGGCCCGATGGTCCATCAACACGGCGTACAGTACATTCTGCCCGCGGTGGTGATGGCTGGCGTGATTCAGATCCTGTTCGGCGCGCTGGGAATGGCGCGGCTGATGCGCTTTATTCCCCAGTCGGTGATGACCGGGTTTGTTAACGCCCTTGGCATTTTGATTTTCTTTGCCCAGGTGCCCCATTTCTGGAGCCGAAGCCCGCTGATAGTGGGCCTGTTCGTGCTGACGCTGCTGATTGTGCTGTGGGTGCCACGCTATATCAAAAGCGTGCCCTCCCCGCTGATTGCCATTGTGCTGCTGACTTTGTTCACCGTCACCAGCGGGCAAATCCTGCCAACGGTAGGGGATGAAGGCTCCATGAGCGGCGGTTTGCCGGGCTTTACGCAACTGCTGGTGCCGCTCAATCTGGAAACCCTGAGCATTATCTGGCCGTGTGCGCTAAGTATCGCTTTTGTTGGCCTGCTGGAATCGCTACTGACGGCTAAGCTGGTGGATGAACTGACCGTTACCCCTTCAAGCAAGCGCCGCGAGAGCATCGGTCTGGGCGTGGGGAATATTATGGCCGGGTTCTACGGCGGCATTGCGGGCTGCGCGATGATTGGGCAGACCATCGTTAACGTGGAGATGGGGAAAGGCAGAAGCCGTATCTCCACCCTTGCGGCGGGTATCGTATTGCTTGTGCTGGTTACGGCGCTCAGCGAGGTGATGGCCAAAATCCCGATGGCGGTACTGGCGGGTATTATGGCCATTGTGGCCGTCAAGACCTTTAGCTGGCATAGCGTTCAGCCCGGAACGCTGAAAAACGCGCCGGTGGCTGAAACCGTCGTGATGCTGGTGACGGTTGTGGCAACGGTTTACACCGGCAACCTGGCGATTGGCGTGCTGGGCGGGATTGTGATGATGTTCATCCTCCCTGCCCGACTTAAGCAAAAAGCACTGGCTACAGAAGAAAAATCGTCGCCAGTCCAAGAAAAATAAAGAAACCGCCGGTATCGGTAATGGCGGTGATCATCACGCTCGACCCCACCGCGGGGTCGCGCCCCAGCCGGGTCATCGTCAATGGGATAATCACGCCCATCATCGCCGCCACCAGCAGGTTCAGCACCATCGCCAGCATCATGACCCCGCCCAGCGCCATATCATCGTACAGCCACCAGGTAATGCCGCCCATGATGCCGCCCCAGACCAGGCCGTTAATCAGCGCGACGCCCATCTCCCTGAAAATCAGCCACGAAAAATTACCCGGCTGAATGTTTTCCAGCGCCAGGGCGCGAACGATCATGGTGATAGTCTGGTTGCCGGTGTTCCCGCCGATCCCCGCCACAATCGGCATCAACGACGCCAGGGCCACCAGCTGGGAAATGGTATGTTCGAAGCCGTCAATAACGCGGGACGCCACGAACGCGGTGCATAAATTGATGGCGAGCCACGCCCAGCGGGTTTTGACGGCCTTGCCGACGGAGGCATGAACATCGTCTTCGGCACTGATACCGCCAAGGGCACGCAGGTCGTTATCGGTCTCTTCATAGACCACGTCAACGATCTCATCAATGGTCAGACGCCCCATCAGCTTGCCCACCGAATCCACCACCGCCGCGCTCACCAGGTCATCACGTTCGAAGGTACGCGCCGCTTTTTCGGCATCGTCTTCCGGCGAGAAGACCATCGGCTCGGTTTCCATGACCTCACTTACCCGCTGCTGGGTGCTGTTCAGCAGGATCGTTTTCAGCTCCAGCTCCCCGAGCAGGGTTTTATCCCGCGAGGTGACGAACAGTTTATCGGTGTTGTCCGGCATACTGCCCAGGCGACGAAGATAGCGCTGCACCGTACCCAGGGTGACGTCCGGACGCACGGTGATGACGCCAAACTCCATGATCGCGCCGACGCTGTTTTTCTCGTAGTGCATCACCTGACGCACGCGCGCCCGCTCCTCGGCAGGCAGGGAAGCCAGCAGGCGTCCGGTCAGGTTGCGCGGAAGATGCTGAACGAGGTAAATCTGCTCATCGATATCCAGCGTTTGCAGGGCGTCAAGAATGTCCCGGTCGCTCATCTCATCGATAAGGTCATCCCAGACGTTTTCCGAGGCTTCAAGCAGCACCTGACCGCGCTCATGATCCTGCACCAGCCTCCACAGGGCGTGGCGCTCCTCGGAAGGCAATGCCTCCAGGGTGTCCGCCAGATCCGGAGGTGGTAAATGTGCAACCAGCGCACCTACCTCAGCAATATCGTCGGCCAGCGTGCCGACATCATATTGCTCAGCCAGGGTTAGCTTACCCAATAACGTTGACGTGACCGCTTTATCGGTCGTCAGGAGCCAGATGAGCCGCGCACGCTCCTGGTCACGCTGCCTGGCGCTGTTTTTCTTTAATACCGACATCAATCATAAATCCATTAAATGAGTTGGCGTTAAGCATAGCGCGGGGATATGTAAATAAGAATAAACGGCGGGTCGGGATGGAGAAAAAAACGGCATATATGAAAAATTAGTGTGCCGGGGGCCACCCGGCACAATTGCAATCAGGCCGTGCGCGCCACCGCGTCCCGTGACGCCGCATCGCGCTCATCGCCGGTCAGCTCGCTCAGTTTGCCGTCGCGCATCTCCAAAAGACGGTCGGCGTGAATGAAGTAGTGATCGTCATGGCTGATGGCAAAAATGGTTTTCCCCATCGCCTGCATCAGCGGCAGCAGGACCTGATAGAACTCGCGACGGAAGTGCGGGTCCTGATCGGCGGCCCATTCATCCAGCAGGATAATGTCGCGCTCTTCGGCCAGCGCCAGCAGCAGCGCCACGCGCTTCTTCTGCCCTTTCGACAGCTTGAGATTCAGGATTTTGCCATCCTGTAGCTCCAGCTTGTGTGACATTTGCAGATGCGCAAGCCACTTCTCCACCAGCGCCGGATCCGCCTGCTGCCCTTCCGGGCCCAGCAGCCGGTCGAACAGCCAGACGTCGGTAAATACCGCCGAAAAGAGCTTGCGGTAGTCCTCCGGTTTCTCCGCGCTCAGCGCTTTGCCATCCAGCAAAATTTCGCCTGACTGCGGCTGGTAGAGGCCGGTCAGCAGCATCGCCAGCGTGGATTTGCCGCTGCCATTACCGCCGATCAGGAACAGCAGTTCGCCGCGGTGAATGGTCAGATTTATCGGCCCCACGGAGAAGGCGTTATCCTGATAGCGGAAGGTCACGTTACGCAGCTCAAGCGTTTGCCAGTTCGGGAAGGCCTGCGGGCGCGGGAACTCAGCCTTAAACGGCGCAAGGTCGAACTTCTTCAGCTTGTTGAAGGCCACCTGTGCGCTCAGCAGCGTCGGCAGTGCGCCAACGGCCGACAGCAGCGGCGTGCGTAAAAACAGCAGCGTCAGGGAGTAGGTTGCCGCCACGTTGGTATCCGCCCACCCCAGGCTGTTCGCCATCCAGAACACCAGACCAATGGCACCCAGCATCATGATGTTGGACCAGTTCACGGCGCTCAGGTGGAACGTATCGGCGCGAATAATGTGATGACGATATTCGTGCGCATCCGGGATATAGAGATGATTGAAGATATGTTCGGCGCGCTCGCGGTTCAGCGTCAGCTCTTTGCGCCCTTCCAGCACTGTCTGATAATCGTTATAGAGCTTGTCTTCCGTTTCGCGCAGCACCGCCATGTGCTTATAGACGCGTGATACCAGCAGGAACCCGCCCCAGATGGTAATAACAATCCACAGCGCCGTTACCGCCAGCATTTTGCTGGAGAGCCAGGCGAGATAGGCTGCCGAGCCAAAGGTCAGGATGATCCCCTGCACCAGCTCCGGCAGGCGCACAAAGGCGATGGTAATGGCGCGCACATCGCTGGTCAGCCCCGCCAGCAGCGAAGCACTTCCCAGCTGTTCGATGCGTTCCACTTGAGTATCAAGGATCCGTTTGATGAACTCGCTGCGCAGACGGAAAACGAAGTGGTGGCCGAGCGCGGTCAGCGCCAGCTGTGACCCGAGCGTGACTGCCATCAGCAGCAGCAGTAAACCCAGAAATTCCGGCAGGACGGAGAGTGACGTGTCGACCATTTCGATCAAACGCACGTTAATGAAGGCAATCAGGCCGATCCCCAGCGCCGCGCTGGCAAGGCTTAGCGCCATCACCGCGATAAAAGGCCAGCGATACTGCCGCCAGACAAGAAGAAGTAGTTGCATGCAGAGCAATCCGGACAAGAAAAATCAGCCAGCAGTGTAAACTGCCTTTCACACACATCAAGAATAATTCTTATTTTTATTCTCTGTACGCTGCCTGGCGGAACGTGAGGTTGTAGCGAAACGCCCCCGCCACCGGGTGATCGCCATTTTTAAGCGGCTGAATACCGTGATAAAAAAGCCGTGATTCACCGCCCCAGACCACCACATCGCCATGCTCCAGCATCAGCCGTTTAAGCGGGTCGTTGCGCCGCAGGCCGCCAAACTGAAAGACAGCGGGCAGCCCAAGGGATACCGAGACAATCGGCGCGCGCAGGTCAGGCTCGTCCTTATCCTGATGCAGGGAGAGTTTTGCGCCGACGGCATAGCGGTTGATCAGACAGGCATCGGGACGAAAATCAGGATAGCCGGCCGCCACGGCGGCATCGTGACACAGCGCCTGAAACGCCTCCGGCATCGGCGGCCACGGCCTATCCGTCAGCGGGTCGTTCGCGGCATATACATAGCCCCGCTCATTCGTCGCCCATCCCAGTTCGCCGCAGTTGGTCATCGCCACGGACATGGTATACCCACCCGGCGTGACCATATGGCGAAACGGCGAACGGGCGGTGACGGTATCAATACCGTCGAACAGCGCCGCCGCGCGGGAAAGCGCAAAACGTCTCAGGATCGTCGCCCCCGGCGCGAGCGGCTCCTGCCAGGGTTCAGCATCAGCAAAAAGATCGAGCATTATCCCTCCGGGTTGTTCGCCTCACGTTTCAACAATAGCACCTTACGCGCTGCGCCCCAGCGATAACCCGACAGCGCACCGTCGTTACGCACCACGCGGTGACAGGGGATAACTATCGCCAGTTTGTTGGCTCCGCAGGCCCCCGCCACGGCACGTACGGCATTGGGTTTACCAATGGCCTTCGCCACCTGCTGATAGCTTGCCGTTTCACCGCAGGGGATAGCCCGCAGCGCCTGCCAGACCTGCTGCTGGAAGGCGGTACCCCGGATATCCAGCGGCAGCGTCAACGGCGTCGCGCGGCTGTCAACAGAGGCAATCACCTGACGAACACGCCCGGCAAATGCGCCTTCCATCGGTTCACGGACGGCAAGCGGAAACAGTGACAGCAGCTCAGCCGTCAGCCCGGCGTCGTCATCACCCAGCAGTATTGCGCAGATCCCGCGCTCGCTTTCCGCCACCAGACAGTGGCCCAGCGAGCAGTCGCTGATGGCATAGCGGACCGCAGCCTCTCCGTTACGGTACTGTTTCGCCGTCATGCCCAGCGCGCCGTTGGCTTTACGGTAGTAGCTGCTGCCGTCCGGGAAGCCAGCGGCCAGTACGGCGTCGGTGATTTTACCGCCCTGTGCAAGCAGGCTACGCAGGCGTTGTTCACGCGCAGCCTGCTGCCATGCTTTCGGCGTCATGCCGGTGACGGATTTAAACAAGCGGTGGAGATGGAACGGACTCATGCCAACCTGCTGCGCCAGGGCCTCCAGGTTCAGCGCGGCATCCTGCTCAAGCAGTCGGCAGGCCAGCGCAACGTTGGCCTTTTTCTGCGCCATAGGGTCGACCTGGTCCGGCCTACAGCGCTTACAGGGGCGGAAACCCGCCTGCGCGGCCTGGTGAGCATCAGGATAAAAGCAGACATTTTTACGCAGCGCGTGGCGGGCACGGCAGGACGGACGACAATAAATGCCGGTCGTCTGCACGGCAAAGACAAACTGGTTATCCGCACGCGGATCGCGGGCCAGAACAGCCTGCCAGCGATCCTCATCGGTAAGATAGGTTGTGTTTTTCATCATCGGCTCCTCTTACAAGCATACGCTCAGCTTGCCTGAACGCCACCGAACAAAAACCCGCAACCTTGCTTTTTAATTTTTTTCGCTCACCAGGAAGCTGTTGAACTGCGGTGAACTCCAGGTTTTAAACCCGTCAGCCTCTTTGGTGATCATATAAACGGCCAGCCCTTCCTGACGCACCACCTCTTTGGCCTTCTCCGTGCCGAGCACCATCAATCCGGTATCCCAGGCGTCGGCTTCCAGCGCAGTTGGCGCTATCACCGTCACGGACACCAGGTTGTGGGTAATCGGGCGTCCGGTTTGCGGATCAATCACATGCGAGATACGTTTGCCATCCAGCTCGTAATAGTTGCGGTAGCTTCCGGAGGTGCTGATACCGTGCCCGTTGATGTCGACAATCGCCTGCACCGCGTTCTGCTGATCGGTTGGTTTTTGGATGGCCACTCGCCACGGCCTGCCGCTGGCGTTCATGCCCCGGCTGACGAGCGCGCCCCCGACGGAAACCAGATAACGGGGAATACCTTCCTGCGCCATCAGGGCCGCGAGATGATCCGCAGCATACCCCTCGCCTACCGTGGAGAGATCCACAAACAGGTCGGGAATGTCTTTTTGCAGGTATTGCTGACCGTACTGGGAGATCACCGCCAGATGCTGTAACCCTGTACGCGCGCGGGCGTCGTCGATGGCGGCTTGATCGGGTGTGGTCACCGGCTGCTTGTTGGGGCCAAATCCCCACAGGTTCACCAGCGGCCCAACGGTCACGTCCATTGCGCCGTTGGTTTTGTAGCCCACGCGCATGGCTTCCGTGACGATATCGGCCATTGCTTCGCTCACCGGCCACAGCGAGGTGCTGCTGGAGCGATTGAAACGCATCAGCGCTGAGTCATTTTTATAGGTAGAGAGTAGCTGATCGTCGGCATCCAGCTGCGCCTGAATTTTACCGCGTAGTTCTTCAGCGCGGGACTTATCAATATCCATCACGCTGACGCGCCAGAAGGTCCCCATGGTTTTCCCTTCCAGCACCGTCGCGGCGGGTGCGTCGATTTTTGCGGGCTGTGTAGAAGAGTCACACGCGGTCAGGAGTAAAAAAGTCGCCAAAACGCTGGCGCGTAAAAAAGTCATATCCATTGGTTATTATCCTCATGCCAGGGCGGCAAGAGTACACTAAAACAGCGTATTTGTAAGACCCTAAAAAAGCATGAAAAAAGGGGCCTGTTGGCCCCTTTGTTGCTATATGAGCAATTAGAACTGGTAAACCAGACCCAGCGCGACGATATCGTCAGTACCGATACCTGTCTGACGTGTGAAGTCATTTTCATCCAGCAGGTTGATTTTGTAATCAACATAGGTGGACATGTTTTTGTTGAAGTAGTAAGTCGCACCCACGTCAACATACTTCAGGATATCCTGATCGCCATAGTTTTCGATGTCTTTACCTTTAGACTGCAGGTAAGCCACGGATGGACGCAGGCCGAAGTCGAACTGATACTGAGCAACCACTTCGAAGTTCTGCGCTTTGTTAGCCCAGCCCTGATCGCCAACGCGGGTCGCGTTGTAAGTCTGAGTATACTGTGCAGCCAGGTAGATGTTGTTCGCGTCGTATTTCAGACCACCGGTGTAGGTCTCTGCGCGATCGCCTTCACCGTAGTAGCCCGCAGCGTTCTGGTCAGCAGTACGTTTAGAACTGGTGACTGCCGTACCGAGTGCGAAGCCTTCGCCCAGATCGTAAGTCAGAGAGCCGCCGTAGCCGTCACCGTTCTGACGCAGCGCGTCACGACCGTTGTTGGTCTGGCCTTCGCCGCTTGGGCTGCCGTTTTTACCCTGGTACTGCAACGCGAAGTTCAGACCATCAACCAGACCGAAGAAGTCCTGGTTACGGTAGGTCGCGAAGCCGTTACCACGCTGCTGCATGAAGTTGTCAGAACCGTAGGTATCGCCGCCGAACTCCGGCAGAACGTCGGTCCAGGAAGTCACATCGTAAACAACGCCGTAGTTACGACCGTAGTCGAATGAACCCGCATCAGCGAATTTCAGACCTGCGAACGCCACACGCGTCCATGAGTTGTTTTCGTTCTCACCAGAGTTACCCTGGATCTGGTATTCCCACTGGCCGTAACCGGTCAGCTGGTCGTTAACCTGAGTTTCGCCTTTGAAGCCCAGACGCATGTAGGTCTGGTCGCCGTCTGCACTGTCGTCATCAGAGAAATAGTGCAGGCCATCCACTTTACCGTACAGATCTAATTTGTTGCCGTCTTTGTTATAAATTTCAGCCGCATTTGCTGCGCCTGCCACCAGCAGAGCTGGTACCAGGAGGGACAGTACTTTAACTTTCATTTTATTAACCCTCTGTTATATGCCTTATTATTTACCACTGCTTACTGGTCAACCCTCTTAACCAGTCGGCAAGTTCATTCTCCTCAAAAATGCAGAATAATCCAACAGGAATATGATACGAAAACTTTGAAGATGTTTCACTTTACCATCAAGATGTTTCAATATGTAAATTTCAAGGAACTTTCACAAAGCATCAAAAGTTTAAAAATATAGCACGGATAATCAAAACAAAAATATATCCTATAAAATTCAAAAGACTAACTTAAAAAAGAGTACAGCACTGAATGACAAAAAAATTCCCGTCAACACCACTAAAATAACCCTCGCTATCATCATTAACTTTATTTATTACCGTCATTCAGTTCTGAATGTCTGTTTATCCCTAATTGAACCGGATGCTCCGCATTCGGTTTTTTTTTACCTTTCTTTACGTCAACAGACATTTTATGTGCTACCCGTCTGTAATGATAACGACTATTAACTAAATCCATCGCCCGGCGATTACAGATTTTCCTTTTCACTTTCAAAATTAATTTCTTGTTAATTCGTGCTATTTTACTGCCGTTGTAACAGCATATTTGTACATTTCACTGGGTTTTGTACATCTTTCACACGGATGACGTTGAAGCGGGTTGCGACAGATAAAAAGTCAAGGTCATACCGATAACGACGCTGGAAATTCAGTTATTACCCTTTATACTGCCCTATCCCATTACCGCGCGGCCATTACGGGTTAAACACATCGATGAGTCAGACTGAAACTACCGCCCCGAGCAAATTCTCCCTTCTACCGGGCAGCATCACCCGTTTCTTTCTTCTGTTGATCGTTGTGCTGTTAGTCACAATGGGAGTGATGGTTCAGAGCGCCGTGAATACCTGGCTTAAAGATAAAAGCTATCAAATTGTCGATATCACCCATGCGGTGCATAAGCGCATTGATACGTGGCGCTACGCGACCTGGCAAATCTACGACAATATCGCCGCCGCACCTGCCACCTCATCAGGCGAAGGATTGCAGGAAACGCGCCTTAAGCAGGATGTGTATTACCTTGAAAAACCGCAGCGCAAGACGGAAGCCCTGATTTTCGGCTCGCACGACAGCGCAACGCTTGAGATGACGCAGCGGATCTCCTCCTATCTGGACACCCTGTGGGGCGCCGAGACCGTACCGTGGTCCATGTATTACCTGAACGGTCAGGACAACAGCATGATCCTAATCTCGACCCTGCCGCTTAAGGATCTCTCGTCGGGCTTTAAAGAGACCACCGTTGGCAGCATTGTCGATTCCCGTCGGGCAGAAATGCTGCAACAGGCCAACGCGCTGGACGAGCGCGAAAGTTTCTCGTCATTACGCCGTCTTGCCTGGCAGAATGGCCACTACTTTACGCTGCGAACCACCTTTAACCAGCCGGGCCATCTGGCGACCGTGGTTGCCTTCGATCTGCCAATTAACGATCTTATCCCGCCGGATATGCCGCTGGACAGTTTCCGACTGGAGCCAGACAACAGCACCCAAAATATGCGCACGCCGTCGGATAAAGAAGGCCCGGACAGCGTAGCGATCTCCTTTAATGGCTCGAAGATTGAGATTGCCTCATCGCTCAACTCAACCGGTATGCGGCTGGTGTGGCAGGTGCCTTTTGGCACCCTGATGCTTGATACCCTGCAAAACATTATGCTGCCGCTGCTGTTGAATATCGGCCTGCTGGCGCTGGCGCTGTTTGGCTACAGCACCTTCCGTTTCCAGTCGGGCCGCCAGAGCGACTCGACATCGGTATCAGCCGGGACCAGCAACGAGTTGCGTGTTCTTCGTGCCCTGAATGAAGAGATTATTTCCGTGCTGCCGCTTGGGGTGCTTGTTCACGATCAGGAAGCAAACCGGACGGTGATGAGCAACAAAATTGCCGATCACCTTCTGCCGCATCTTAACCTGCAAAATATTACGGCCATGGCGGACCAGCATCAGGGCGTCATTCAGGCCACCATTAATAATGAACTGTATGAGATCCGTCAGTTCCGCAGTCAGGTCGCCTCGCGCACGCAAATCTTCATCATCCGCGATCAGGATCGCGAAGTGCTGGTGAATAAAAAGCTCAAGCAGGCGCAAAGGCTGTATGAGAAAAACCAGCATGGCCGCGCGGCGTTTATGCAAAACATTGGCGATGCCTTTAAACAGCCGCTGAAGTCACTCGCCACGCAGATTGCTGATTTAAGCACGCCGGAAAGCCGACAGCTTAGCAGCCAGGCCGACTCGCTGGTTCGTCTGGTGGACGAAATCCAGCTTGCGAACATGCTGGAGAATGACATCTGGAAGGGCACCCCTACGCTCTTCTCCATCCAGGATCTGATTGATGAGGTGGTTCCGGAAGTCCTGCCGGTGATCAAGCGCAAAGGGCTCCAGCTGCTGATCAACAACCATTTACCGGCCAACGACGAGCGTCACGGCGATCGCGATGCGCTGCGTCGCATCCTGATGATGTTGATTCAGTATGCCGTCACCACGACACAGATCGGCAAGATCACCCTTGAAGTCAGCACCGATGAGTCCACCGACGATCGTCTGACGTTCCGTATTCTGGATACGGGCGAAGGCGTCACCGTGAGCGAAATCGATAACCTGCACTTCCCGTTCCTGAACGATACCCAGCGCGACCACTACGGTAAGGCGAATGCCCTCACCTTCTGGCTCTGCGATCAGCTGGCGCGTAAGCTGGGCGGTCATCTGAACATTAAGGCGCGCGAATCCCTCGGCACCCGCTACTCCTTGCATGTTAAAATGGCGGCGAATCCTCAGGAAGAGGATGAAGAGCGTCTGCTGGATGATGTGGTGGTGATGGTGGACGTGACCTCCAGTGAGATCCGTAATATCGTCGTTCGTCAGCTGGAAAACTGGGGCGCGTCCTGCATTACCCCGGACGAAAGGCTCGCGAGTCAAGAATTTGATCTATTTTTAACTGATAATCCGTCTAATCTTACTGCCTCCGGCTTGCTTTTAAGCGATGATGAGCCAGGCGTGCGGAAAATCGGCCCTGGGCAGCTGCGCGTCAACTTTAATATGAGCAATGCAATGCAGGAAGCTGTATTACAACTGATTGAAGAGAATCTGGCGCAGGAAGAGATCCTGGAGTCACCGTTAGGCGGCGATGAAAATGCCGAACTCCATGCCAGCGGATATTATTCGCTCTTCGTTGATACAGTACCAGATGATGTTAAGCGGTTGTATACTGAGTCCGCTGCGCAGGATTTTGCAGCGCTGGCACAGACAGCACACCGGCTTAAAGGGGTGTTTGCCATGCTTAATCTGGTTCCCGGCAAGCAGTTATGTGAAACGCTGGAACATCTAATTCGTGAGAAAGATGCCTCTGGCATTGAAAAATACATCAGCGACATTGACGCTTACGTCAAGAGCTTGCTGTAGCAAGGTAGCCTTATACATGAACAATATGAACGTAATTATTGCCGATGACCATCCGATTGTACTGTTCGGTATTCGCAAATCACTTGAACAGATCGAGTGGGTGAATGTAGTCGGTGAATTTGAAGATTCCACAGCCCTTATTAACAACCTGCCTAAACTTGATGCGCACGTGCTCATTACCGATCTCTCCATGCCTGGGGATAAATACGGTGATGGGATTACGCTCATCAAATACATTAAACGCCACTTCCCGGACATTTCGATCATTGTTCTGACCATGAACAATAACCCTGCGATCCTGAGCGCCGTTCTGGATCTTGATATTGAAGGGATTGTGCTGAAACAAGGCGCACCTACCGATCTGCCTAAAGCGCTGGCGGCGTTACAGAAAGGGAAGAAATTCACGCCTGAGAGCGTCTCACGCCTGCTTGAAAAAATCAGCGCAGGTGGCTATGGCGACAAGCGTCTCTCGCCTAAAGAGAGTGAAGTTCTGCGTCTGTTCGCTGAAGGTTTCCTGGTTACTGAAATCGCCAAGAAACTGAACCGCAGTATTAAAACCATCAGTAGCCAGAAAAAATCCGCGATGATGAAGCTGGGTGTGGATAACGATATCGCCCTGCTGAACTATCTATCTTCCGTGACGCTGAGCGCAACGGACAAAGATTGATCGTCGCTGTCTACGCCGGGTGCCCCTCGCGGTTACCCGGTCTAAAGACCCCGTAGGCCCGCGCAAGCGCAGTGCCGTCGGACACATAAAAAAGGCCCTTTCGGGCCTTTTTTATTGTCTTGCTTTTCGCACCCGCTCCGCATACACGGATAGCGTCTGCTTCAGTACATCCAGCGTGACCGGCTTCGACAGGCAGCTGTCCATTCCCGACTCCAGACAGCGCTGCTTCTCCTCCGCCAGTGCGTTGGCTGTCACCCCCACCACCGGCAGCGTCAGCCCCAGCTGTCGGATACGCTGCGTCAGACGATAGCCGTCCATGTTAGGCATGTTCACATCGCTGAGCACAATATCAATATGATTCTTACTTAAGACATTCAGGGCATCCACACCATCATTGGCCGTTTTACACTGATAGCCCAGAGAGCCAAGCTGGTCTGCGAGCAGACGACGGTTAATCGGATGATCGTCGACGACCAGAATCATCATATCGTCATTCACCGATGCCAGCTCATCAGGGGAAGCCAGCACGGTAGCGCCATCGCTGTCCTCAAGCTGTACGCTGTAAATACGCGCCAGCAAGCCCAACATTTCGTGCGGTGTCGCCACACTGTGCACCCATACCCCGGGCGAACGCTCAATCGGAATACCGATATGACGGCGGCAGAACATCACCACGCCCCGCCCCGCCCACGCCTTGTCTGGCTCAACGTCAGTAATCAGCATGTCATCTGCGTCCGGCGTCTGGCCTTCATAGCGTGAGACCCGCACACCGCTGCTGGTCAGCATCGAGGTCAGGAAATCATGTAAGGAGGCGTTGTGCACCGCCAGCCAGCAGTGCTTATCGCTCAGCCCGTCGACCGTGGTTTTCACCGGATAGTGTGCCGAGTAGAGCGGGATACGGATGGTGAACTGGCTGCCCATACCCGGCTCGGTATCGACGGAGATATCCCCGTCCATCATGCTGATAAGCTTCTCGCAAATCGCCAGGCCCAGCCCGGTCCCCTGGAAATTACGCTGGACGCCCGTCCCCACCTGGAAGAACGGATCGAACAGGCGAACGACCTCTTTCGCCGGAATGCCAACACCCGTGTCGCGCACGCGAATAGTCAGGTACTCCCCTGCCCGGCAGACATGCAGCACAATACAGCCGATATCGGTGAATTTGATGGCGTTGCTTAGCAGGTTCGAGATGACCTGTTGCAGACGCATCGGATCGCCATGCAGCGTCAGCGGCACATCCGGCTCGATAAAGCAGTACAGCCCCAGCTGTTTGCGCACCACCAGCGGCAGATAGTTGGCGCTGATATGGTTCATCACCTCGCGCGGGGAGAACTCACGCGGTTCTATTTTCAACTGCTCGGATTCAATTTTAGAGAAGTCGAGAATATCGCTGATAATTTTCAGCAGCAGGCTGGACGAGTTGTTCATCGCCGTCACCAGGCGGTCGACCCCTTTCGGCAGCTCTTTGGTCTGGAGAAGATCGAGGTTACCGATAATGCCGTACAGCGGCGTACGCAGCTCATGGCTGACGGTCGCGAGGAACATCGATTTCGACTGGCTGGCCTGCTCCGCCGCCTGCGCCATATCCTGCAATGACTCTTCCATCTTAACGCGCGCGGAGACGTCCACCAGCACGCAAATCGCCACGTTTTCATTGCGGTAGCGCGAATGGACGAAGCTGATTTGCAGGTTGGTGTGGGTGCTGGTCAGCACATCCACAAAGTTAACCTGTTGCCCACAGATGATCTGCGTTAACCGCTGGCGGTCTTCATGCGTGAGCATGTTCAGGTAGTTATGGGCAAGCTCGTTACTGAGGATATTTGTCCCGTCCTGAGTACGCAGGATACAGATCCCTACCGGCGCCGAGGCGACAATCTTACGGTTAAACTGCTCGTGCTCCTCCAGACGCTGAGCATCCGCTTCCGCCGGAATAAAGATCCGCCGCTCATACATTCTCGCCAGCATAAACAGCGCGACGCCTACCGCGATGTTCAACAAAATGGCGTTAAGGATCAGGATGCGAATGCGCTCCAGCACCTTGTCCACCGGCAGCGAATAGACAATGCTCAGCGACGATGGCGGTAAACTTTTCTTCAGCACCAGCTCGCGGAACCCGGAGGTATAGCCAAACCATGACCGCTCCTGCATCCAGCTGGGCTCCACCTTCAGGCGGTTTTCAGGCCCGGTAAGGGAGATGAGTGGGTGGCCGTTCTCATCCAGAATGGTCACGCCCATCGGCAGACTGCCCGGCGTGAAGAAGTTTTCCATGCGGATGGTTTGTTCAATCCCCAGCAGCGCTTGCAGGCGGTTTCCGAGGTAAACCGGAGTCAGGGCATAGAAATAGCCGACGCCCATGCGCGGCCCCTGGCTTATCCAGAAGATGTTGTTCCCGCGCTCTTCCTGAGGCGCATTGCGGTATTTCACTATGCGCTCATGCAGGCTTTTCAGCGCGTCTTCGCGTTCGACGGGCATATCCCGCAGACCGAAGTCCGCCATGCAAAGATTTTCGTTGCCAATCAGGTAGACGCGGTTTAGATCGTAAGCGGCCGAAAAATTATCGCGCCAGTAGCGCATAAACCATGACAGGGACTCCAGTGAGCCACGCCAGGCTTTGCCCATCGCGGAACAATCGGAGTCCGGGAAGAGCGGTTCGAAATCAGGTACTTCGGTTTTTTCATCCCGACCGCGGAGGGCAAGAATGCCGTTCTCCGCCGTCAGTCGATTCTCAGCGATATACTTAAGCTCTTTCATCACATCAGACGTGCGCTGGATATAGCGCTGGGCCTGATCCGAGCTTAAGTTAAACTCCTGGCGGATCTCCGCTTCTTTCTGGTGTAACGCGTTAACGATGTAAAACACCGAGAGCAGTGCCACCAGCAACCATAGCAGTAGCGCAAGCGCCCGAAACAGATAGCGAGAGACTTTTAACGTGGTACGAAAGGAGACGAGGTATTTCAAAGGGGCGAGGCTCCGCCATCGGGGAAAAAAGAATGTGGTTAAGGTAGCGGTAAACGCGGCTTGTCGCAACGTTCACTTGTCTGCTTGCGCAAAACAAAAGGGCCGGAAACCGGCCCTTTATGCGTCAGGAGACGTTACTCGTCAGCGTCATCCGCTGCTTCATCATCGGTGTCCGCTTCCGGGACGATTTCATCATCCCCTTCCGCGACGCTGCCGTCGATAGAGTCGAGCTCTTCGTCATCCACCGGCTCAGCAACGCGTTGCAGACCGACGACGTTTTCATCTTCCGCAGTACGGATGAGGATAACGCCCTGGGTGTTACGACCCACCACGCTGATCTCTGACACGCGGGTACGCACCAGCGTACCGGCATCGGTGATCATCATGATCTGGTCCGCATCGTCCACCTGTACCGCGCCAACAACGGAACCGTTGCGCTCGGTCACTTTGATGGAGATAACGCCCTGCGTGCCGCGAGACTTGGTCGGGTATTCGCTTTCCGCCGTACGTTTACCGTAGCCGTTCTGGGTGACGGTCAGGATTGCGCCTTCGCCACGCGGAACGATCAGGGAAACCACGCTGTCTTCACCCGCCAGCTTGATACCACGCACGCCGGTCGCCGTACGACCCATTGCGCGCACGGCGTTCTCTTTAAAGCGCACCACTTTACCGGCCGCAGAGAACAGCATCACTTCATCAGAACCGGAGGTCAGATCCACGCCGATCAGCTCGTCGCCTTCGTTCAGGTTCACCGCGATGATCCCGGCGGAACGTGGACGGCTGAATTCGGTCAACGCGGTTTTCTTCACGGTACCGCTCGCGGTTGCCATAAAGACGTTCACGCCCTCTTCGTACTCGCGTACCGGCAGAATGGCGGTGATACGTTCGTTCGCTTCCAGCGGCAGCAGGTTAACGATAGGTCGACCCCGCGCGCCACGGCTCGCTTCCGGCAGCTGATAGACTTTCATCCAGTACAGACGGCCCCGGCTGGAGAAGCAGAGGATCGTGTCGTGGGTGTTGGCCACCAGCAGACGGTCAATGAAGTCTTCTTCTTTAATACGCGCCGCAGATTTGCCTTTACCGCCACGACGCTGTGCTTCGTAGTCGGTCAACGGCTGATACTTCACGTAACCCTGGTGAGACAGCGTCACGACCACGTCTTCGCGGTTGATCAGATCTTCAATGTTGATATCAGAGCTGTTGGCCGTGATTTCGGTGCGACGCTCGTCGCCGAACTGATCGCGAACCAGCTCCAGCTCTTCACGGATCACTTCCATCAGGCGCTCTGCGCTACCCAGGATATGCAGCAGCTCGGCAATCTGCTCCAGCAGCTCTTTGTACTCGTCGAGCAGTTTTTCATGCTCAAGGCCGGTCAGTTTCTGCAAACGCAGATCCAGAATCGCCTGGGCCTGCTGTTCAGTCAGATAGTACTGACCGTCACGCACGCCGAATTCCGGCTCCAGCCACTCAGGACGCGCGGCATCATCGCCGGCACGTTCCAGCATCGCCGCCACGTTACCCAGATCCCATGGACGCGCAACCAGCGACGCCTTCGCTTCTGCCGGCGTCGGCGCACGGCGGATCAGCTCGATGATCGGGTCGATGTTCGCCAGCGCAACGGCCAGTGCTTCAAGGATATGGGCACGATCGCGCGCTTTGCGCAGTTCAAAGATGGTACGGCGAGTCACCACTTCACGGCGGTGACGCACAAACGCGCTCAGGATCTCTTTCAGGTTCATGATCTTCGGCTGGCCATGGTGCAGCGCAACCATGTTGATACCGAAGGAGACCTGAAGCTGAGTCTGGGAGTAAAGGTTGTTCAGCACAACTTCACCCACCGCGTCGCGCTTGATTTCAATCACGATGCGCATACCGTCTTTGTCAGACTCGTCGCGCAGCGCGCTGATGCCTTCAACGCGTTTTTCTTTTACCAGCTCGGCGATTTTTTCAATCAGACGCGCTTTGTTCACCTGATACGGGATCTCGTGAACAATAATGGTTTCACGGCCGGTTTTGGCGTCCGCTTCCACTTCGGCGCGGGCACGGATGTAAATCTTGCCGCGACCGGTGCGGTACGCTTCTTCAATACCGCGACGGCCGTTGATGATTGCCGCCGTCGGGAAGTCCGGGCCCGGGATGTGTTCCATCAGCCCTTCAATGCTGATGTCTTCATCGTCGATGTAGGCCAGGCAGCCGTTAATCACTTCCGTGATGTTGTGCGGCGGAATATTGGTCGCCATACCCACTGCGATACCGGACGAACCGTTCACCAGCAGGTTTGGGATCTTCGTTGGCATAACGTCAGGAATTTTTTCCGTGCCGTCGTAGTTATCAACGAAATCAACCGTCTCTTTTTCCAGGTCAGCCATCAGCTCATGGGCAATCTTCGCCAGACGGATTTCCGTATAACGCATTGCCGCGGCGGAGTCGCCGTCGATAGAACCAAAGTTACCCTGACCATCTACCAGCATGTAACGCAGCGAGAAAGGCTGCGCCATACGGACAATGGTGTCGTACACCGCGGAATCACCATGGGGATGGTATTTACCGATTACGTCACCAACGACACGGGCAGATTTTTTGTAGGCTTTATTCCAGTCATTGCCCAATACGTTCATGGCGTATAGTACGCGACGGTGTACCGGCTTAAGGCCATCGCGGACGTCCGGCAGCGCACGGCCAACAATGACCGACATCGCATAGTCCAGATAGGAGCTTTTCAGCTCTTCCTCGATGTTAACCGGTGTAATTTCTCTCGCAAGGTCGCTCATCTAACCGCTATCCCTCTACTGTATCCCGGATTCAAAGGTCGCAAATTATAACACAGCCGCGGTGATACAGGTAAACCTATACGCTTTATTCACAGGGATTGCCTGATATACTCATTTGTCTTGCTAAATAAGGAGTAAAAGCGCCCATGAATGCCGAAAAATCCCCGGTGGCTCACAACGTTGACCACGAAGAGATTGCCAAATTTGAAGCGGTGGCGTCCCGCTGGTGGGATCTCGAAGGTGAGTTCAAACCTCTGCATCGTATTAACCCGCTACGTCTGGGCTATATCGCGGAGCGTTCCGGCGGTCTGTTCGGTAAGAAAGTGCTCGACGTCGGCTGCGGCGGCGGCATCCTGGCGGAAAGCATGGCGCGCGAAGGGGCCACCGTCACCGGTCTGGACATGGGCTTCGAACCTCTACAGGTTGCGCGTCTTCATGCGCTGGAGTCCGGCGTACAGGTAGAATATGTCCAGGAAACCGTGGAAGAGCACGCGGCTAAACATGCGCACCAGTATGACGTGGTGACCTGCATGGAGATGCTGGAGCACGTTCCCGATCCGCAGTCGGTCGTCAGCGCCTGTGCAAAACTGGTGAAACCGGGTGGACAGGTCTTCTTCTCGACCATCAACCGCAACGGCAAAGCCTGGCTGATGGCCGTGGTAGGCGCGGAATATGTGCTGCGCATGGTGCCGAAAGGGACGCACGACGTGAAGAAGTTCATCAAGCCTGCCGAACTGCTGGGCTGGGTTGACCAGACATGGCTTAAGGAGCAGCACATGACGGGTCTGCACTACAATCCTCTGACGGATAAATTCAAACTTGCCCCGGGCGTGGATGTTAACTATATGTTGCACACAACCGCCAAAAACGACTAACGTCATTCGTTATTCTTATAAAGATTGCGCGACATCATGTTGCGCAATTCTGACCTCCCGTTGAAGAAATCAGCACTCGATCAAATTTTGAATTTTTTTTCTGGAATATTGACATCTCTTCCAGGCCTTACGGTACGAGGACTTAGCCTTTTTTACCCTTTCACAACCTCAATTTAACGTCAAAATCAACCCTTGTGCTGAAAAGATTCGATACTAGAATACTCACCATATAGCGTTCTTCTTATCGCAAAACCCCTATATGTAGTATTTATCCACAGAGTTAGTCACAAGGCGGTTCTGTGGATAAGCGGGGGATATTTTTTTATTTCACGGACAGGTAAAAACCCACATGAATCAGAGTCTGCTGGTGACAAAGCGCGACGGTACTACCGAGCGTATCAATCTGGACAAAATCCATCGAGTTCTCGACTGGGCAGCAGAAGGACTGAACAACGTATCTATATCCCAGGTCGAACTGCGTTCTCACATTCAGTTCTACGACGGCATCAAAACGTCTGATATCCACGAAACCATTATCAAAGCAGCGGCAGATCTGATCTCCCGCGACGCACCGGATTATCAGTACCTCGCTGCGCGTCTGGCGATTTTCCACCTGCGTAAGAAAGCCTACGGCCAGTTCGAGCCGCCGAAGCTTTACGATCACGTAGTGAAAATGGTTGAGCTGGGCAAATACGACACGCATCTGCTGGAAGACTATACGGAAGAAGAGTTCGAGCAGATGAACGGGTTTATCGATCACTGGCGCGACATGAACTTCTCCTACGCGGCGGTGAAGCAGCTCGAAGGCAAATACCTGGTTCAGAACCGTGTGACGGGCGAAATCTACGAGAGCGCCCAGTTCCTCTATATTCTGGTGGCCGCCTGCCTGTTCTCTAATTATCCACGTGAAACCCGTCTGGACTACGTGAAGCGTTTCTACGATGCGGTCTCTACGTTCAAGATTTCTCTGCCTACGCCAATCATGTCTGGCGTGCGTACCCCTACCCGTCAGTTCAGCTCCTGCGTACTGATCGAGTGTGGTGACAGCCTGGATTCCATCAACGCGACCTCCAGCGCCATCGTAAAATACGTCTCCCAGCGTGCTGGTATCGGCATCAACGCTGGTCGTATCCGTGCGCTGGGCAGCCCGATCCGCGGCGGTGAAGCGTTCCACACCGGCTGTATCCCGTTCTACAAGCACTTCCAGACGGCAGTAAAATCCTGCTCTCAGGGCGGCGTGCGCGGTGGCGCTGCCACCCTGTTCTACCCAATGTGGCACCTGGAAGTGGAAAGCCTGCTGGTTCTGAAGAACAACCGCGGCGTGGAAGGCAACCGCGTGCGTCACATGGACTACGGCGTGCAGATCAACAAGCTGATGTACACCCGCCTGCTGAAAGGTGAAGATATCACCCTGTTCAGCCCATCCGACGTCCCGGGTCTGTACGACGCGTTCTTCGCCGATCAGGACGAATTCGAGCGTCTGTACACCAAATACGAAAAAGACGACAGCATCCGCAAGCAGCGCGTGAAGGCGGTCGATCTGTTCTCCCTGATGATGCAGGAACGTGCCTCTACCGGCCGTATCTACATCCAGAACGTTGACCACTGCAACACCCACAGCCCGTTCGATCCGGTGGTTGCGCCAGTGCGCCAGTCCAACCTGTGCCTGGAGATCGCCCTGCCGACCAAACCGCTGGACGATGTGAACGATGAAAATGGTGAAATCGCCCTGTGTACGCTCTCTGCGTTCAACCTGGGTGCGATTAAGAGCCTGGACGAGCTGGAAGAGCTGGCCGTGCTGGCGGTTCGTGCGCTCGACGCCCTGCTGGACTACCAGGATTACCCAATCCCGGCGGCAAAACGCGGCGCAATGGGCCGTCGCACTTTAGGTATCGGCGTGATCAACTTCGCCTACTGGCTGGCGAAAAACGGCAAGCGTTACTCCGACGGCAGCGCCAACAATCTGACGCACCAGACGTTCGAAGCCATTCAGTACTACCTGATGAAAGCCTCCAACGAGCTGGCGAAAGAGCAAGGCGCGTGCCCGTGGTTCAATGAAACCACCTACGCGAAAGGCATTTTGCCGATCGACACCTACAAAAAAGACCTGGATGCGATTGTCAGCGAGCCGCTGCACCTCGACTGGGAAGGCCTGCGCGAGTCCATTAAAACTCACGGCCTGCGTAACTCCACGCTCTCTGCCCTGATGCCGTCCGAGACCTCTTCGCAGATCTCCAACGCCACCAACGGTATTGAGCCACCGCGCGGCCACGTCAGCATCAAAGCGTCGAAAGACGGCGTGCTGCGTCAGGTGGTACCGGATTACGAAACGCTGGGCAACAACTACGAACTGCTGTGGGAAATGCCAAACAACGATGGCTACCTGCAACTGGTGGGTATCATGCAGAAGTTTATCGACCAGTCGATCTCTGCCAATACCAACTACGACCCGACGCGCTTCCCGTCAGGCAAGGTTCCGATGCAGCAACTGCTGAAAGACCTGCTCACCGCCTACAAATTTGGCGTGAAAACGCTGTACTATCACAACACCCGTGATGGTGCGGAAGACGCCCAGGACGACCTGGCGCCGTCAATTCAGGACGATGGCTGCGAAAGCGGCGCATGTAAGATCTAATAAATTCCCTCACCCTAACCCTCTCCCACAGGGAGAGGGAACTCTTTCCCCCTCTCCCTGTGGGAGAGGGCCGGGGTGAGGGGAAATAACACCACAGGACTCACCGCAATGGCATATACCACCTTTTCACAGACGAAAAACGACCAGCTCAAAGAGCCGATGTTCTTCGGCCAGCCGGTCAACGTGGCACGCTACGATCAGCAAAAATATGACATCTTCGAAAAGCTGATTGAAAAGCAACTCTCTTTCTTCTGGCGTCCGGAAGAAGTTGACGTTTCCCGCGACCGTATCGATTTCCAGGCGCTGCCGGAACACGAAAAGCACATCTTCCTCAGCAACCTGAAATACCAGACGCTGCTGGACTCCATTCAGGGTCGTAGTCCGAACGTGGCGCTGCTGCCGCTGATCTCGATTCCTGAGCTGGAAACCTGGGTTGAGACCTGGGCGTTCTCCGAGACGATCCACTCCCGCTCTTACACCCACATCATCCGCAACATCGTTAACGATCCGGCGGTGGTGTTTGATGATATCGTCACCAACGAACAGATCCAGAAGCGCGCCGAAGGCATTGCGCACTACTATGACGAACTGATCGAGATGACCAGCTACTGGCATCTGCTGGGCGAAGGTACGCACAACGTGAACGGTAAAACCGTCACCGTAAACCTGCGGACCCTGAAAAAACAGCTCTATCTGTGCCTGATGAGCGTCAACGCCCTGGAAGCAATCCGCTTCTACGTGAGCTTCGCCTGCTCCTTCGCGTTTGCCGAGCGCAAACTGATGGAAGGCAACGCCAAAATTATCCGTCTGATTGCCCGTGACGAAGCCCTGCACCTGACCGGGACTCAGCATATGCTGAACCTGCTGCGCAGCGGTGCAGACGATCCGGAGATGGCGGAAATTGCGGAAGAGTGCAAACAGGAATGCTACGACCTGTTCGTGCTGGCGGCCCAGCAGGAGAAAGAGTGGGCAGACTACCTGTTCCGCGACGGCTCCATGATTGGCCTGAACAAAGACATTCTGTGCCAGTACGTTGAGTACATCACCAACATCCGCATGCAGGCCGTCGGTCTCGACCTGCCGTTCCAGACGCGCTCTAACCCAATCCCGTGGATCAACACCTGGCTGGTGTCCGATAACGTGCAGGTCGCGCCGCAGGAAGTGGAAGTGAGTTCTTACCTGGTCGGTCAGATTGATTCTGAAGTCAACACCGACGACCTGAGCGATTTCCAGCTCTAATGAGCCGCGTAACGCTGAGCCTTTCGGGTACAGAGGTGTTGTGCCAGGAAGAGCACCCTTCTCTGCTGGTGGCGCTTGAAGCGCATCAGGTAGAAGTCGAGTACCAGTGTCGTGAAGGCTACTGCGGCTCCTGCCGCTGCCGTCTGGTCGCAGGCCAGGTAGACTGGCTGACCGAACCGCTGGCCTTTATCAGTGAAGGGGAAATTTTGCCCTGCTGCTGCCGGGCAAAAGGCGATATAGAGATCGAGATGTGATGTTGTCCTTATCCCCTCTCCCGGTGGGAGAGGGTTAGGGTGAGGGCATGAGGCCGCAGAGCCTGATTGTCGGGTGGCGGCTTCGCCTTACCCGACCTATAAAACCTACTTCCGGTGAATGAATTCGACCGCTTTATCCGGGAAATCCGTAAACAATCCGTCCACATCCGCCTGGTTATACAGCACGTCGTAAAGCTGATCCACGTCCGTCGCATAATCCGGCAGCTGGTCTGCACGCACGGTATACGGATGCACCTGCATCTTGCTCGCATGCGCCTCTTTCACCATCGCCGTCAGCTTCACGTGGCCCGGCGTTGAGCCTTCCGCCACCAGCATGTGGTAATCCGGCCCGATGCCGTCGGCGTACTGCGCAATCTGCTTCATCGCGCCCGGCTTAAACATCCAGTCGTAGCTGTAGTTCACCCACTTCCCGTCCGGCTGTTTTTCCTGAGTTTCATTCCAGTCGGTATAGGCAATCAGCTGCACCAGATTGAGATCCATCCCCATCTTCGGCTCCAGCTCAGTTTTGATGCGCTTCAGTTCCGCGGCATCGAAACATTGCAGGAAAACCTTATCCTGCTTGCTGGTGTAGCCGTACTTTTTCAGTACCTCCAGCGTCTTCGCGGCAATGTCTTTTCCTTCCTGATGGTGGAACCACGGCGCTTTGATTTCCGGGTAGATACCGATATTTTTGCCCGTCGAGTGGTTCAGCCCCTGAACAAACTCGATCTCCTCTTCGAAGGTGTGAATACGGAAGTCAGACTTGCCCATCGGGAAACGCCCCGGATAGACCTGCACCTTCTTACCGTTCTCAATCTCGAAGCCCTCGGTAAACTTCAGCGAGCGGATCTCCGCCAGCGTGAAGTCGATTGCGTAGTAGCGGCCATCTTTACGGGCACGATCCGGGAAACGCTCCGCCACGTCCGTCACGCGGTCAAGATAATGGTCATGCAGAACGACCAACTGGTCGTCCTTCGTCATCACCAGATCCTGCTCCAGATAATCTGCGCCCTGGGCATAGGCCATCGCTTTTGCCGGCAGCGTATGCTCTGGCAGATAACCGCTGGCGCCACGGTGGGCGATCACGATTTTATCCGCCGCCAGCGCGGAGCCTGTCATCAGGCCCGCCAGCAGCAGGCCTGTCGCTAACTGAGTTAATTTCATCGCAATGCTCCTTACTGACGACGCGCCAGCACCTCGGCATGGTGACGTTTTTCACCAATCATCACGACGATCAACAGCAGAACCGCCAGCACGCTGCCGCCAATCATCACCATAAAGCCACCGTCCCAGCCGAAGAAATCGACGGTGTAACCGACGATGGCACTTGCCGCCACTGAACCGCCGAGGTAGCCAAACAGACCGGTAAAGCCTGCCGCCGTGCCTGCCGCTTTCTTCGGCGCCAGCTCCAGCGCGTGCAGGCCGATCAGCATAACCGGACCATAAATCAGGAAGCCGATTACAATCATACAGGCCATATCCACACCCGGATTACCCGGCGGGTTAAGCCAGTAAACGACCGTCGCGATGGTCACCAGCGTCATAAAGAACACGCCCGTCGCCCCACGGTTGCCCTTAAACACTTTGTCCGACATCCAGCCGCAGATCAGCGTGCCGGGAATGCCCGCGTATTCATACAGGAAATAGGCCCAGGAGGATTTATCCAGCGCGAAGTGCTTCACCTCTTTCAGGTAAGTCGGGGACCAGTCGAGGATGCCGTAGCGCAGCAGGTAGACAAACACGTTCGCCACCGCGATGTACCACAGCAGCTTGTTTGGCAGCACATACTTCATGAAGATCTGTTTCGCGGTCAGCTCTTCTTCGTGCTTCTCGCTGTAATCATCCGGGTAGTCGTTTTTGTACTCTTCAATCGGCGGCAGGCCGCAGGACTGCGGCGTGTCGCGCATCAGGGCGAAGGCGATAATCGCCACCAGAATGGCGCCAAAGGCAGGCATATAGAGCGCCGCGTGCCAGTCGTTGAACCAGGCCATCCCCAGCAGGAACAGCAGCGGCGGAAGCCCGCCCCCGACGTTATGCGCGCAGTTCCAGACCGATACAATCCCACCGCGCTCTTTCTGTGACCACCAGTGCACCATGGTACGTCCGCATGGCGGCCACCCCATCCCCTGGAACCAGCCGCAGAGGAACAGCAGTACGAACATGACGGCAATGCTGGAGGTCGCCCATGGCACAAAGCCCATGAACAGCATCACCGCTGCCGCGAGGATCAGACCGGCGGGCAGGAACACGCGCGGATTCGAGCGATCCGACACCGACCCCATAATGAACTTCGAAAAACCGTACGCGATGGAGATCCCTGACAGCGCAAAGCCCAGATCGCCGCGGGAGAAGCCTTGTTCCACCAGGTACGGCATGGCGAGCGCAAAGTTTTTACGTACCAGATAGTACGCCGCATACCCGAAGAAGATCCCGAGGAAGATTTGCCAACGCAGACGGCGGTAGAGAGGATCAATCTCTGCCTCTGGCAGTCGCGCCCGGTGTGGCGCAGGTTTAAAGATACTGAGCATAACAGCCTCCGTGGCCTTTCAAAAAATGACCGGGCATCTCGCGCCCGGCTACAGAGGCGGCGATGTTAAGAAATCACGGTGAATGTTACTGTGAATCAACGCACAGATTGTTACAGAAATATGACAGAATGCGCAAAAAAGCGCATGAAATCACGTTTCACTTTCGAATTTCGCGCGTTTATGTTCGAAATCAAACAAACCACACGATCAATGTGGCTAAATGCTAAAAAACGAACATAGAGGAAAGGCAATGACAATTCACGATCCACGCTTCAGCGATGTGATTATCATTGGCGGTGGCGCGACGGGTGCCGGCATCGCACGCGACTGCGCCCTGCGGGGATTGAGCGTCACGCTTCTGGAGCGCCACGACATCGCCACCGGCGCAACGGGGCGTAACCACGGTCTGTTGCACAGCGGTGCCCGCTATGCGGTTACTGACGCTGAGTCAGCACGCGAGTGTATCGCTGAAAACCAGATCCTCAGGCGCATCGCCCGCCACTGCGTTGAACCGACCAACGGTCTTTTTATCACCCTTCCAGAAGATGACCTCGGCTTTCAGCAAACCTTTATCACCGCCTGCACGGCGGCAGGCATTCAGGCCGAGGCGATCGATCCTGCGCAGGCGCGCCGTCTTGAACCCTCGGTAAACCCGGCGTTACTGGGCGCGGTAAAAGTACCGGACGGAACCGTTGATCCTTTCCGCCTGACCGCCGCCAATATGCTCGACGCGCGGGAACATGGCGCCCAGATCCTGACCGGGCATCACGTCACCGGGCTTATTCGTGAAGGTAATAGCGTGCGCGGGGTGCGCGTGTTTGATGCGCAGTACAACGAACACCGCGAGCTGTATGCCGCCGTCGTAGTCAACGCGGCGGGGATCTGGGGCCAGCGCATCGCGGAATACGCGGACCTGTCGGTGCGCATGTTCCCGGCCAAAGGCTCGCTGCTGATCCTCGACCACCGCATCAATAACCATGTCATCAACCGCTGCCGTAAACCGTCTGACGCCGATATCCTCGTGCCGGGGGACACCATTTCGTTAATCGGCACGACCTCAATGCATGTGGACTACAGCGAAATTGATTACAACCGCGTCACCGCTGAAGAGGTGGATATCCTGCTGCGCGAAGGGGAAAAGCTGGCCCCGGTGATGGCGCAGACGCGTATTCTGCGTGCCTACGCGGGCGTGCGTCCCCTCGTCGCCAGCGACAACGATCCGAGCGGGCGTAACGTCAGCCGCGGCATCGTGCTGCTCGATCACGCTGAACGTGACGGCATGGACGGGTTTATCACCATTACCGGCGGCAAGCTGATGACCTACCGGCTGATGGCCCAGTGGGCCACCGATGCCGTCTGCCGTAAGCTCGGCAACACCGCACCGTGCGTGACGGCGGAACAGGCTCTGCCCGGCTCGCAGCAATCGACAGAAAAAACGCTGCACAAAATCATTTCACTCCCTGCCCCGCTTCGCGGTTCGGCGATTTACCGTCACGGCGACCGCACCCCAACCTGGCTCGGTGAAGGGCGACTCAGCCGCAGCCTGGTGTGCGAATGCGAAGCCGTGACCGCAGGCGAGGTGCAATATGCCGTGGAAAACCTGACGGTGAACAACCTGCTTGATTTACGCCGCCGCACGCGAGTCGGGATGGGCACCTGTCAGGGGGAGCTGTGCGCCTGCCGTGCCGCCGGGCTGCTGCAACGTTTTCATGCCACCTCCTCAACCCAGTCGCTAGCCCAGCTCAGCGATTTTTTAAATGAGCGCTGGAAAGGCATTCAGCCCGTCGCCTGGGGCGATGCCCTGCGCGAAAGTGAGTTTACCCGCTGGGTCTATCAGGGACTTTGCGGTCTGGAGAAGGAGCACAACCATGAAATTTGATACCGTGATTGTGGGTGGAGGGCTGGCGGGCCTGCTGTGCGGTCTCAAACTGACGCAGCGGGGTCTGCGCTGCGCCATTGTCACTCGCGGTCAAAGTGCCCTGCACTTCTCTTCCGGCTCGCTGGATTTACTGGGCGCGCTATCGTTCGCCGATCTGCCGCCTGAACATCCCTACCGTCTGACGGGCGTAGAGAATATGGCCCGCTTTGCCTGCGAAACCGAACACCTGCTTACCGCCTGCGGCGCACGCATGCAGGGTGACGCCGAGCAAAATCATCAGCGCGTCACGCCGCTCGGCACTCTGCGCGCCGCCTGGCTTAGCCCGGAAGAGGTGCCTGTCGCCCCCATCGCTGTCGGGCACGTGCGGGTGGTGGGGATCAGCGGTTTCCTTGATTTCCAGCCGCATCTTGCCGCCGCGTCTCTCAGACAGCAAGGCATTCAGGTGGATACGGCGGAGATTGATCTCCCCGAGCTCGACGTGCTGCGCGAAAACCCCAGCGAGTTTCGTGCGGTGAACATTGCCCGCCTGCTGGATAATGAACGCTACTGGCCGCAGCTGTACGCGGCGCTTCAACCGCTCGGCGAGACCTGCGACGCCCTGTTTATGCCCGCCTGTTTTGGCTTAACGGACAACCGGCTCTGGCGCTGGCTCTCGGCGCGCCTGCCCTGTACGCTCGGTTTACTGCCGACGCTCCCCCCTTCCGTGCCCGGCATTCGTCTGCATACCCAGCTTCAGCGTCAGTTTGTCGCCCAGGGTGGCGTCTGGATGGCAGGCGACGAGGTGAAAAAAATCACCCTGGCAGAGGGCGCGGTAAGCGAAATCTGGACCCGCAACCACGGCGACATCCCGCTTCGTGCACGCTATACGGTGCTGGCAAGCGGCAGCTTCTTCAGTAACGGTCTGCTGAGCAGCCGGGATGGCGTGCGTGAGGCAATTCTCGGGCTGGATGTCCGGCAAAGCGCTTCCCGCGCGGACTGGTATCAAAGCGATTTCTTCACCCCGCAGCCCTGGCAGCAGTTCGGCGTGATCGTCGATACCCAGCTGCGCCCGCAGCTGGGCGGGGAACCGGTTGAAAATCTTTACGCCATCGGCTCGGTTCTGGGCGGGTACGATCCCGTGGCACAGGGCTGCGGTGGCGGCGTCTGCGCCGTCACCGCGCTGCATGTCGCGGAGCAGATTATCCAGCGCAGGGAGGGAGCACAATGAACGACACCCGATTTGAAAGCTGTATCAAATGCACGGTCTGCACCACGGTTTGCCCGGTCAGCGGCGTCGATCCGCGCTATCCCGGCCCGAAACAGGCCGGCCCCGACGGGGAGCGTCTGCGCCTGAAGGACGGCGCGCTCTACGACGAGGCGCTGAAATACTGTATCAACTGTAAACGCTGCGAAGTTGCCTGCCCGTCGGACGTGAAAATAGGCGATATCATCCAGCGCGCCCGCGCCCGCTACAGTACGCAAAAACCGACGCTGCGCGACGCGATACTGAGCCACACCGATCTGATGGGCAGCCTCTCGACGCCTTTCGCGCCGGTCGTCAATGCCGCCACCGCCCTGAAGCCGGTGCGCAGGCTGCTGGATGCGACGCTCAAAATCGACCATCACCGCAGTCTGCCGAAATATTCTCACGGCACCTTCCGCCGCTGGTATAAATCCGTGGCGGCAGAACAGGCGCAGTTCGCTGAGCAGGTTGCCTTCTTCCACGGCTGCTACGTGAACTACAACCATCCGCAGCTGGGGAAAGACCTGCTGAAAGTGCTGAACGCCATGGGGACGGGCGTTCAGCTGCTGAGCAAAGAGAAGTGCTGCGGCGTTCCGCTGATTGCCAACGGTTTTACCGACAAAGCGCGCAGGCAGGCGAAAAGCAACGTCACCTCTTTGCGCGAGGCGATCGTCGACAACGGGATCCCGGTACTGGCGACGTCGTCAACCTGTACCTTCACGCTGCGCGATGAATATCCGCATCTGCTGGATGTGGATAACACCGGCCTGCGCGAGCACATTGAGCTGGCGACTCGCTTTCTCTGGCGCAAGCTTGACAGCGGGCAGACGTTACCGCTGGGCAAATTGCCGCTGAAGGTGGTGTATCACACGCCATGTCATATGGAGAAGATGGGATGGTCGATCTATACGCTGGATCTGCTGCGGCTGATCCCGGGGCTGGAGCTGACGGTGCTGGACTCACGCTGCTGCGGCATCGCTGGCACCTACGGATTCAAGCGTGAAAACTACCCAACGTCACAGGCCATTGGCGCGCCGCTGTTCCGGCAGATTGAAGAGAGCGGCGCAGATATCGTGGTGACGGATTGTGAAACCTGCAAGTGGCAGATCGAGATGTCCACCAGCAAACGCTGTGAACATCCCATTACCTTGCTGGCAAACGCACTGGCGTAACCGTTGCCGGGGACACTGCCCCGGCACATCCTCACTCTACGAACAGCGATTCCACGACGTTGATCCAGCCGTGCTCGCTGGCGACCTCTTTCCCGTTCAGCCAGCGGCGCAGCATGTTCAGCGCCATCATCGCGCACACCTCCTGACGCACGGCCAGGCTGTGGCGGGTAATACTCATCTTCACCCGCAGGGCGTGGGTCCCTTCCGGCGTTGCCAGGGCAAAGTTGAGATGCTCCTCATCCAGCCCGCCCACAAACAGCGCCAGTCCGGCGAAATGCTTCACTCTGCGCTCGGATGCCCAGCGCGCCGTCTGCGCCAGCGTCTCCTGCTGGAACGGCACCACTTCACTGGCCAGCAGCGGCGCACCCGCCCGGGTAAGCTGAAGCGCCAGAAGCCCACCGGTAAACTGCTCGCTTAACGTCACGCTCAGCTGGCGGGACTGCAAATGCGCTGCGATCTGCGCCGGCAGCCCTTCCGTTCCTTCGAAAATCAGGCTTTCCCCGGCGACGCGCTGCACTTCCGGCCATAGTGCCAGCATAGCGGCTTTCTCTGACGCCGGTCCGGTCAGCTTCAGTTCAATAATCGGCATGGAGGAGCGATAGCCCATCGACACGCCGGGAGGCAGTTGCAGGTGATCGAGGCTCTGGGCCAGGTCGCTTTCCGAGCGGCCAAAGGTGGTCAGACGCAGGCACAGCGGCGGTTCAGGCAGCGTGAAGCGCGCGCGCAGGCGCGGCAGGATCTGCTGCTCGACCATCACTTTAAATTCCGACGGCACGCCCGGAGTGAAGAACATCAGGCAGCGGTTCAGCTGAACGGCAAACCCGCAGGCGGTGCCGACCGGGTTATCAATCAGTTCCGCGCTGGCGGGAATTTCAGCCTGCTTGCGGTTGCTGGGGGCCATCACGCGGCCACGCTCGGAGAAAAATCGCTCCATCTGTGCCAGCCACGCCTCGTGCAGGACCAGGCCTTCACCTCTGGCCGTGGCGGCGGCCAGCGCGCTGAGATCATCGCTGGTGGGCCCAAGCCCGCCGTTCACAATCAGCACGTCGCAGCGTTCGCTGCGCTCGCGCAGAACGTTGACCAGAGACTCAAGATTATCACCCACGGTGTTGCGGCGCGTTAACGGTAATCCTTGCTCAAAGAAGAGATCGGCGAGCCAGGCGGCATTGGTATCAATGATTTGCCCATGCAGCACTTCGTCGCCAGTGGATAACATTTCCACGTTTATCATTGTGTTCTCCCATTTCAATGGTCAAAACACTATAGCGCAATCGAAGACCGGGGGAAGAGAGAAACTGGCGCGACTGAACGCCGCGCCGAAAGGATTAGAAACCTGCGCTCACACCGATGTAGGGACCATCTGCCAGCGCGTTGTCGCGGTGGCCGTCTTTACCCGCCAGGTTCAGATAACGATAACCCGCTTCGATGGTGACAGGACGGATGATGGTCCAGCGTCCACCCACGTTGGCTTCCTCATAGCTATCGATACCGCTGGAGAGGGAATCCGGAGAGTAGTAGTACTCACCGAACAGGCCAAAGCTGTCGCCGATTTTCCACTGCAAACCGCCGCCCACTGCCGCCGCATAACCTTCGTCGCCGTCGTTCGGGTTGGTGTAAATCCCTTTACCGCCGACTGTCGCCAGGAAAGGACCCAAAGGTACGTTGAAGCCCAGCCCCAGGCTTGCCGCATCCCCATCGTCGTCGTTATGCGTCCAGCCGCCGGTCATCGCCAGGCCTGCGCTATCCGTGCCAAGACCAAAGCCCAGGTGGGTATAATCTTCGCCCGCCGAGCCGTTGAAGGAAATAGCGTTGGCTGCTGCCGATACAAACATCAGGCCTAAGCCCATTAATGCCACTTTTTTCATTGTCGTGATCCCGCACAATATATTCAGAGATGTCCAAAAACCGCGAGATTTTAACCTGACTGTCTGTGGGATCAATGCGCTCAGTGGACATCGGGCAATTAGTTTGTAACGATTTGATAATATCGGTATTTATATCATCAATAAAAAACGCATTTTTACGCACAGGCCGCCCAAATTTTCACTGGGCATCAGCTGAAGATGGCTGCGGTGCAGGCGGGCAATATCGTTGGTCAGCGCCAGGCCAATGCCGGACCCGGCGGCATCGCCCACGTTATCCAGCCGATGAAACGGCAGCATGGCCTGGGAGATCTGGTCTTCGGCAATACCCGGTCCGCTGTCCTCCACGCTCAGCTCAACGGCATCGTTATCCATGCGCAGGTACACCGTCACGATGCCCTGCTCCGGCGTGTATTTGATCGCATTCTCCAGCAGGTTAGCGCAGAGTTCGCCCAGCAAAACGTCATCCCCCTCAATCATTACCGGCTGCTGTACGCCGTCATAACCGAGATCGATACCCTTGCTGCGCGCCTGTGCCAGCCGCGAAAAGCAGCAGTTTTGCACCACCTGCACCAGATCGACAGGGGCAAACTGTCGCTCCCCCTGCTCTTTCCGCTTCACCGCCGAAAGCTGTAACAGCCTTTCCGTCAGCACGATGGTGTTATCCAGCGTAACGTTCATTGCCCGTAAGCTCTCCTGCCACAGCGCCGGATCGTTACGCGTCAGAGCAACGGATACCTGCGTTTTTAGCACCGCCAGCGGCGTTTTGAGCTGGTGTGAGGCATCGGCATTGAAGCGCTCCTGCCGCGAAAGTACGCCGCGCAACCGGTCGATGTAACGGTTAAACGCCACAATCAGCAGCCGCGTTTCCGACCAGGGCAGCAGCTCCGGCAGCGGGGCCAGCAGCCCGGGCTCACGGCGCACCATCAGCGAAGAGAGTTGCCGCATTGGGCGCAGCACGCGGCGCAGCAGCCAGGCGGTCAGGACCAGCGTCAGCAGCACCAGCAGCCCCTGCGACACGAGTGAGGAAAACAGCAGCTGTGTGGCCAGATAGCGCCGCGACTGCAACGTTTCTGCGACGTAAATTTCCGCCATCCCGAACACGTTATCTTCGTTAACCGGCTGGAGCAGCTTCGCCACGCGGATCGCCTGCCCGCGATACTCGGTATGATAAAACCACGCCAGCGCCGGATAGTGAGTGGTGCGCGACGTGGAGGGAGGCATATTTGGCAGATCGTCATAGCCGGAGATCGTCCGCCCGTCAGGGTCAACCACCTTGTAGTAGAGGCGATCGTTCATGTTCAGCTCAAAGCTGTCGAGCACGACCCAGGGCACGTTCACCAGCAGCTTGCCCTTGTGCACCACCAGCCGCTCAGACACGGTGCGCGCCGAGGATAACAGCGTACGGTCATAGGCCTGCGTCGCCGCCTGTAGCGCGCTAACGTAGCTGTTAAAGGCTGACAGCCCCCATAACAGCAGCAGCGGCAAACCCAGAAAAAGCAAAAGTTGCAGGTAAAGCGACTGCGGCTTAACCCACTTCATCGCCGCACTCCAGCACGTAGCCCAGTCCCCGGAGGGTGGTGATCCGCACGCCGCTGCCGGTCAGCTTCTTACGCAGGCGGTGAATATAGAGATCGATACTCTCGGGGCTGACGTCGTCGTTCAGGCTGAACACCTGGTCGAAGAGCTGTTGCCGGGAGACGGGACGGGTCCGGCGGTGCATCAGCACCTTCAGTAAAGAGAGCTCGCGCGGCGTGAGGGAAAGAGGTTCATCGCGCAGCAGAAAAAAGCCTTCATCATCGTACTCCAGCTCTCCCAGCCGCTGGCGCTCCTGGGTTCGTCCTTCACTGCGGCGCAGCAGCGCACGCAGGCGGGCATCAAGCTCCTCCAGCTCGAACGGCTTCGGCAGATAGTCATCCGCCCCGGCATTCAGCCCTTTCACCCTGTCTGCCACGTTGCTGCGGGCGGTGAGAAATAGCACCGGCAGCGTCTGCCCGCGCTTTCTCAGACGATGCACCACTTCCAGCCCGTCGAAGCCGGGCATGCCGATATCAAGGATCGCGACGGCATAGTTTTCCCCCTGTAAAAGGTGATCGGCCGCCCGTCCATCGTTGACGCAATCCACGGCAAATCCGTTTTGTACCAGCGCTTTCTCCAGCCAGTGAGCCAGCTCACGATTATCTTCCGCCAGTAAGAGACGCATATCACATCCTGTAAAGTTGGTGTCGCAGTGAAAGGGAAATGAAAGGTTATTGTTTTAACAATCACGCAACGGAACCGCTACACGGTGGTTCACATAATCAGAAAAAAGACACCCGTACTCGTACTCCCGGTTCTCCGGCGTGAGGATAAACGATGAAAAAACAATTACTTTCTACCCTTGCTGCAAGCGCATTGCTGTTGAGTGCCTCTGTCGTCCAGGCGCAGGACACCCCGTCCCGCACCGAGTGTATCGCCCCGGCCAAACCCGGCGGCGGCTTCGACCTGACCTGTAAGCTGATTCAGGTCAGCCTGCTGGAGACGAAGGCCATTGAGAAACCGATGCGCGTCACCTACATGCCCGGCGGCGTGGGCGCGGTAGCCTATAACGCCATCGTCGCCCAGCGCCCTGCTGAACCCGGCACCGTGGTGGCCTTCTCCGGCGGCTCGCTGCTGAACCTGTCGCAGGGGAAATTTGGTCGTTATGACGTGAATGACGTGCGCTGGCTCGCCACCGTGGGCACCGATTACGGCATGATCGCCGTTCGCGCCGACTCCCCGTGGAAATCCCTGAAAGATCTGCTGACCGCCATGGAAAAAGATCCGAACAGCGTGGTGATTGGCGCAGGCGCCTCTATCGGCAGCCAGGACTGGATGAAAGCCGCGCTGCTGGCGCAGCAGGCCAAAGTAGATCCGCACAAAATGCGTTACGTGGCCTTTGAAGGCGGCGGTGAGCCGGTGACGGCGCTGATGGGCAATCACGTGCAGGCAGTATCGGGCGATCTCAGCGAAATGGTGCCCTACCTGAGCGGGGATAAGATCCGCGTGCTGGCGGTCTTCTCGGAAAACCGTCTGCCGGGCCAGCTGGCAGACGTCCCAACCGCCAAAGAGCAGGGTTATAACCTGGTCTGGCCGATCATCCGTGGCTTCTTCGTCGGGCCAAAAGTGACCGACGCCGAGTACCAGTGGTGGGTGGATACCTTCGCAAAACTTCAGCAAACCGAGGAGTTCAAAAAACAGCGCGATCTGCGCGGGCTGTTTGAGTTCAACCTGAACGGCAAGCAGCTGGACGAGTACGTGAAAAAACAGGTGAATGACTATCGCGAACAGGCGAAAGCCTTTGGTCTTGCGAAATAACCGGAGGCGCTATGAGCGATCGCATTTTTGCCGGGATATGGCTGCTGCTCTGCATTGGCGGCCTGTTCGTCGCCTGGCAGATCCACAGCGAATACAGCTATGAACCCGTGGGGCCACGCCCCTTTCCCGTCGGCATTGTTGGCCTGATGCTGCTCTGTTCGGTGGCCCTGCTGCTGCGCCATCCGGACACCGTGGAGTGGCCGCCACGCCGCACGCTGCAACGTCTGCTGGTAATGGTGATTGTTCTGCTGATGTACGCGTGGGGCTTTGAGTGGCTCGGCTTCCCGATCGCCACCGCCCTGCTGACGATGGTGATTGGCATACTGTTTAACGCCTCGCTGCCTGCGGCGGGGATCTCCGGGGTCGTACTGGGCATTTTACTCTGGTACGCCTTCGACCGCCTGCTGGACGTGACCCTGCCGCTCGGCGCATGGTTTAACTAACGGAGCACGCTATGGATACCTGGATCTATCTCTCTCAGGGGTTCGCGGTAGCGATGACCCCGGAAAACCTGGTGATCGCCCTGATCGGCTGTTTCGTCGGGACGATCGTTGGCCTGCTGCCGGGCCTTGGGCCTATCAACGGCGTGGCGATTTTACTGCCGCTGGCCTTTGCGCTGCACCTGCCTGCGGAATCGGCGTTGATCCTGCTGGCGACGGTTTATATCGGCTGCGAATACGGGGGGCGTATTTCCTCGATACTGCTTAACGTTCCTGGCGATGCCGCCGCCATTATGACCGCGCTGGATGGCTATCCGATGGCACAGCAGGGACGCGGCGGCGTGGCGCTCTCTATTTCCGCCGTCAGCTCGTTCTTTGGCTCCCTGATCGCCATTGGCGGCATCATCCTCTTCGCCCCGGCGCTGGCCCAGTGGTCGCTGGCGTTTGGTCCGGCCGAGTATTTTGCCCTGATGGTATTCGCCATCGCCTGTCTCGGCAGCATGATGGCGCAGAATCCGCTGAAGTCGTTTTTGTCTGCGTTGATTGGCCTCAGTCTGGCCACCGTCGGCGTGGATGCCAACACCGGGGTTTATCGCTTTACCTTCGACAGCGTTCACCTGTCCGACGGCGTGCAGTTCATTGTCGTCGTGATTGGCCTGTTCTCTGTCTCAGAAATCTTACTGATGCTGGAACATACCAGCAGCGGGCAGACGCTGGTGCGCAAAACCGGCCGCATGCTCTTTAATGCCAAAGAGGGGGCGCAGTGTGTGGGTGCCACCCTGCGTTCGTCGGTGATCGGTTTCTTCGTCGGCATTCTGCCAGGCGCGGGGGCGACTATCGCCAGCGCCATCACCTACATGACCGAGAAAAAGCTGAGCGGTAACAGCGACAGCTTCGGCAAAGGCGATATCCGCGGCGTGGCGGCGCCGGAGGCGGCGAATAACGCCTCGGCCTGCGGCTCGTTTATCCCGATGCTGACCCTCGGCGTGCCGGGCTCCGGCACCACGGCGGTAATGATGGGCGCGCTGACGCTCTATAACATCACCCCGGGTCCGGCGATGTTTACCGAGCAGCCCGATATCGTCTGGGGTTTGATTGCCGCCCTGCTGATCGCCAACGTGATGCTGCTGGTAATGAACATCCCGCTGATCGGGCTGTTCACCCGCATGCTGACCATTCCCCTGTGGTTCCTGGTCCCGGCCATCGCCGCCGTCTCTGCGGTTGGGGTGTACGCGGTGCACAGCACCACCTTCGACCTGGTGTTAATGGTGCTGCTCGGCGTGCTGGGCTACATTCTGCGCAAGATGCACTTCCCGATGTCGCCGCTGATTTTAGGGTTTGTATTGGGGGAAATGCTGGAGCAGAACCTGCGCCGCGCCCTCTCCATCAGCAATGGCAACATGGCGATCCTGTGGGAGAGCAGCGTGACGAAGATCCTGCTGGCGATGGCGATCATGGTGATTGTCGTGCCGCCGGTGCTGCGCTGGATGCGTCGACGCCAGCAGAAACCGCAGCCGGATATCGGCTGATTAGCCCCTCAACAGGGCATTGACCCACTGCCTTAACGCCTGGCGGGAGATCTTTATCCCGCCATTTTTCAGTTCTGACGGCAGCGCCAGCCAGTGTACCGGCTGCTCAAAGCGCGCCAGCCTGCCCTGAACCCACTCCGGCAACAGCGTGATATCCGTGCCCGGCTCACATTCCACTACCGCCACCGGGCGTTGCCCGTATTCGGCGTCATCCAGCGGGACGATAAACACCTGGCTTACCTGCGGATGTGTGACGATAACGCGCTCCAGCGCTTCCGGCTGGATCCCTTCTCCGCCGCTGAAAAAGAGATTGTCCATTCGGCCCAGAATGGTCAGGCGTCCGTCATGCCACTCGCCGCGATCGCGGGTGGCGAACCAGCCCTGCTCGTTGACCAGCGGCAGTAAGGCACCGTCTCGCCAGTAGCCCGCCGCCATGCTTTCCGCCCGGATCCAGACTTCACCGTTCACCACCTGAAGGTCTCTGCCCGGCAGCGCGCTGCCCACGTCCGGCGCGCCGTCGGCCTCTTTGGCGCAGACGGTGGAGGCGAACTCGGTCAGACCGTAGCCGCAGAACGTGCGGATCCCCTGCTTGCGCGCCTGTTCGGTCAGCTCAACGGGGATTTCCGCCCCGCCGAGCAGCACGGCTTTCAGCGCAACGGGATGGTGTGAATTGAGCAGCCGCCACAGCTGCGTCGGCACCAGCGAGGCGTGGGTACAGCCCTGCAGGGCCTGCTCCAGCGGCTGTTTTTCACGCACGGTGAGACGGCCTCCGCCCTGCAACCAGCGCCACAAAATCCCCTGACCGGAGACGTGAAACAGCGGCAAGGACAGCAGCCAGTCGTCATCACCGCCATAAGGCATCAGCGACAACACGCCTTTTGCGCTGGCAAGGTGGGCGGCACAGGTGTGCACCGCCGCTTTCGGCAAGCCGGTGGAGCCGGAGGTGAGCGTCATTGAGGCCAGCCGTTCTGCCCGCCACGTCACCCCGCCCTGCTCCTCGCCCTCTCTTAATGCCAGCCCAGGCAGACCGTCATACTCACCGTTAAGCACCAGCGCAAAGCGCAGGGTCATCTGCGGCAGGAGGACGTCCAGCAGCGGACGGGGAAGCTGAGGGTTCACCGGCAAAATGCGGGCGCCGCACTGAAGCAGCGCCAGCCAGGCCAGCAGGGTCTGCGGATGGTTGTGGGCGAGCAGCATGACGCCGTCACCGTCCCTGACACCCTGAGACTGAAAACCGGCTGCCAGACGATCGATACGCTCGCCCAGCTGTGACCAGTTGAGCGTTATATCGTCTAAACGCAGCGCGGGTGTATCGGCACTCCTGGAGCGCCAGTGCCGCCACGGCCAGTCGGTAAAAGTCATTGCAGCGGCTCCAGCGTCCCGACATCGAGGCACGGCAAGGTGCTGTCCGGCCAATGGCGAATCAGCTGGGCCTGCATCAGGTTTAGCGTATCAAGACCGGGAACGGTGTCCGGCGTTAACCATGCAGCGATGCGCGCCAGTTGCGTCAGCCCGAGGCTGGATTCGATGGATGAACTGATCACCGCCGTCAGCCCTGCGGCATGGGCCGCCGCAACCTGCTCGCGCACCTTGTCGAGGCTGCCGGTCAGCGTTGGCTTAATGACCACGGCACCGACGCCCGGCTCGGCGGCAAACGTAAAACCGGCTTCGCGCAGGCTCTCATCCCAGGCAATGGCAATGCCGGTTTCCCGGGCGAAGGCGCGAGAGTCGTCGCGCGTTTTGCACGGCTCTTCGAGAAACGCGATGCGGTTGCGGTACGCCGGGTTGACGTACTTCGCAAACTGCTGCGCCCTGAGCGGCGTCCAGGCGCGGTTGGCGTCCAGGCGCAGGTGCAGATCGGGAATGGCTTCCAGTAACAGGTTAACCACCATTCCGTCGCGCACCGCTTCGTACAGGCCGAGCTTAATTTTCGCCACCTTCTCGCCAGGCATCCCGGAGAGCAGCGCGAAAAGTTCATCCGGATCGCCGGAACAGAGCGGCGCGGCGCGATAATTCGCCGCATCCGGCAAACGGCCGTCCAGCTCTGCCAGCGCGCAGCTGATGCCGAACGCGACAGAAGGAACGTCCGGCAGCGACGGATCTGCCCCCTCACGCCATTCGTGCGTCCAGGCCATCAGCGCCGCCTGCGCCTCATCCAGCGTTTCCAGGCTAAAGCCCGGAAGCGGGGCGATTTCGCCCCACCCTTCCCTCTCGCCCTGCCGGAGATGCACGAAAAAGCCATCACGGGTTTTTAACCGCCTTTCACGCAGTACCACGCCCGCGTCCATCGGTATCTGCCAGCGGTAAACCTGCGCGCGACGCATTACGGGTTCCGTTTGTATTTGCTGAAGTCTGGCTGGCGTTTTTCGTTGAACGCGTTGCGCCCTTCCTGACCCTCTTCGGTCATATAGAACAGCATGGTGGCGTTACCCGCCAGCTCCTGAAGTCCCGCCTGACCGTCACAGTCGGCGTTGAGGGCCGCTTTCAGGCAGCGCAGCGCCATTGGGCTGTTTTGCAGCATTTCGCGACACCAGCGCACGGTCTCTTTTTCCAGATCGGCGATCGGCACCACGGTGTTAACCAGCCCCATGTCCAGCGCTTCCTGGGCGTTGTACTGACGGCACAGGAACCAGATTTCGCGGGCTTTTTTCTGGCCGACGATGCGCGCCATGTAGGATGCCCCCCAGCCGCCGTCGAAGGAGCCAACTTTCGGGCCAGTCTGACCGAAAATGGCATTTTCTGCCGCGATAGTCAGGTCACACATCATGTGCAGCACATGACCGCCGCCGATGGAATAACCTGCCACCATCGCAACCACCGGTTTTGGACAGGTGCGGATCTGGCGCTGGAAATCCAGCACGTTCAGGTGGTGCGTGCCGGCATCATCCTGGTATCCGCCGTAGTCGCCGCGGACTTTCTGATCGCCGCCCGAGCAGAAGGCTTTCTCCCCTTCCCCGGTGAGGACGATGACGCCGATGTTGTCGTCGTAGCGTGCATCCGCCAGCGCCTGGATCATCTCTTTTACGGTCAGCGGACGAAACGCGTTGCGTACCTGTGGACGATTGATGGTGATTTTGGCGATACCATCGGTGGATTTGTGGTAGCGAATGTCGGTGTAGCCTTCGGAGCAGTCCTGCCATTCAACCGGCGCGTAAAGCGTGTTTTCATCAGGATAGATCATAGCGTGTCCTTTGTTCGATAACGTAGTATCTGAGCCAGACTCGCGGCAACCGCTTCCGGGTTGTCCCGGTGGGCGTTGTGTCCGGCATGAGGGATAGCATGACGCATGGCGTTAAGTTCAGCAGCGATGGCTGCAAACTTCCCGTCACGTTCGCCATAGAGATAGTCGAAAGAAAAATCACGCGCGGTGAGCGCGGGACGTAAATCAGGCTGAACGGCAAGCGAGGTGGCTTCCAGCATCTCAGCCAGCCTCGGGCCGTTGTTCCGGCTACGCAGCGCGATCAGCGTGTTGCGCTGTTCATCCGTAAGGGAGGTAAAGACCGGCTGTTGATACCAGTCGGCAAAGACGGCTTCAAGCGGCTCACTGCGAAAACGTGACGCCCAGCGGCGGTCCGAGGTCAGCCGCGCCTGGCGCGCCTCGACGTCTTGCAGCCCAGGGTGTCCACCTTCCACAATCACCCCGTCTAACCCCGCAGGATGCTGGCAGGCATGGAACATCGCAATGCGGCCACCGAGTGAGTACCCTACCAGCCAGTAATTTAGTATGTTGTAACTAATTAAGGTATACGTGAGCAATTCACTTACCTCTGCAAACCCCGTCACGCCCGTATCCGCTGAACCACCGTGCCCGGGCAGGTCAAGGTAGAGCCTGGGGTAGTCATGCAGCGACGCCCCAACGGTCTGCCACTCACGACAGTCGCCGGAAAAACCGTGCAGGAAAACCAGCCAGGGGTAGCCTGGTTTTCCGGGCTGAGTGACGCCAGCGAGGATCACAGGTGACTCACCTGCGCCAGCAGATGTTGCAGCTTCTGCGCGCCGTCAGAATCGTTTACCACCAGCTCAATCAGCGTCGCGCCAGGCTGCCGCCAGGCGGTGTTCAGCGCCGTCTCCAGCGCGTCCCAGTTTTCCGGGCGATGGTACTTCAGGCTGAACATGGCGGCGGCGTGTTCGAACTGCACGTTTTGCGGCATCAGATAGAAGCGCTCACGTTCGCTTTGCGGCGTCGGCAGCAGGGAGAAAATCTGTCCGCCGTTATTGTTAACAACAATCAGCACGAACGGAGCCGACGCCTGACGCAGGAGCGCCAGCGCGTTGAGATCGTAGAGGGCTGAGAGATCCCCCACAATCGCCAGCGTGGATTTTGCGCTGGCCCGCTGTACGCCAGCGGCGGTGGAGATCAGCCCGTCAATGCCGCTCGCGCCCCGGTTGCTGTATACCGGATAACCCGCGGGCAGCTGCGAAAAGGCGTCAATCAGGCGCACCACCAGGCTGTTACCGACAAAAAGTTGCCCCTGCTCGGGAAGATATTTGCGGATACGGTGCGCCAGCCCGGCTTCACTGAACTCCTCGCACTGCGCTTTGGTGAGTTCCCACGCCTGACGCGACAGCGCCGGGATCTCCACCGCCCAGGGTTTGCGTTTTTCCGCCGGATGCAATTCCAGCCAGCTGTCAATATCGCTCACCAGGCGGCGACCGCGATGGTGCGCAGGGTCAAGGCGTCCTTCGAGCTGATCCACCAGCCAGTACTCTTCTGGCGTACAGGTGGCCTGCCACTGGAGCAGTCGCTTGCCCGTCAGGCTCGAGCCCAGCTGGACGACAATTTGCGCCTGCGCCAGCTCGGTGACCGCTTTCGCGTTCCCCAGCCAGAGGTCAGCGCAGGGCAGCGGCTGGCCCGTCTGGGAAAGCACGTCACCAATCAGCGGCCAGCCAAGCGTTTGTGCCCACTCCGCCGCCAGCTTGCCTTCCGCCGCACTCATCCGCCCGGCAATCACCACCCCGCGCTTCTGGCGCCAGAAGAACCAGTCGCGCTGCTTAGCGCTTTCCAGATGCGTCTGCTCACGCAGCCAGGGCTTTTCGCTCTCCCACCATTCTCCCAGCTGCTGTTGCCAGGCTAGGCCGGTCTCGTTCATTTCGCCGTACAGCGGTTCGGCAAACGGGCAGTTAATGTGCAGCCCGCCGCTGCGCAGTGCGTTCATGGCGTGGTCGAGAGTTGAGACCAGCCAGCTGGCGGGAATATCCTGGGTGGGGCGCGGCAACGAGACCGTCTGTGAAGGATGCGAGGCAAAAATGCCAGGCTGACGAATCGCCTGGTTCGCGCCGCAGTCAATAAGTTCCGGAGGACGATCGGCGGTGAGTAAAATCAGCTTTTCGCCGGTTAACCCCGCTTCAATCAGCGCGGGATAGAGGTTTGCCACCGCCGTGCCGGAAGTCACTATCACCGCCACGGGCGCGTTGCTGACTTTCGCCAGCCCGAGCGCCAGGTGGCCGAGACCACGCTCGTCAAAATGGGTGTGATGAATAAAAGCCCTGTTTTCCGCCGCAGCAAGGGTGAGCGGCGTGGAGCGAGAGCCCGGAGCAATACACACATGCCTGACACCATGGCGGGTCAGGGCTTCAAGGATCACCGTCGCCCAGCGTCGGTTAAAAGAACTTACTGACATGAGATTGTCCAGTATCAAGAATGCGACACAGTATAAATAATAGAAAAAGTCAGAATTTTGATATGAATCGGGATTGCACGAATCAGTATTAATCCCTCAGGAGGAGGGAACGCAGCCCGGCGGCCTTATTTTCGATCTCCTGCCACTCCTGCTCTGGATCGGAGCCGCTGACGATGCCCGCCCCCGCATAAAGACGCAGCGCGGCGTCATGAACGCGGGCGGAGCGTAATGCCACGCAGAACTCGCTTTGATCGCGCGATAAATAGCCCGCCGATCCGGCGTACCACTCCCGGTCAAACGGCTCCACTTTCGCAATAAATTCTCGCGCTGCCTGACGCGGCAGCCCGGCCACCGCGGCCGTCGGTTGCAGAATATGCAGACACTGCTCGTCATCAGATTGTTTGAGTTCGGTCCAGATACAGCGGCGTAAATGCTGCACCTTGCGCAGACGCAGCACCTGCGCTGGGAGGATCTCCAGCGTCCGGGTATGGTGCTGAAGACGCTGGCAGATATCTTCCACCACCAGCATATTTTCCCGCTGATTTTTGTCGTCGTTCATCAGCCAGTCGCCCAGACGCTGGGCCTGCTTATCGTCAGAATGGCTGGCGACGGTGCCTGCCAGCGCTTCAGTGCGCAGCAGCATGCCGCGTCGCCGCCAAAGTCGCTCGGGCGTCGAGCCGAGGAACGCGTTGCTGGCGTCAAAGACCATACTAAAATGATAGCAGTTGAGGTTTAGCGCGCGGCTGGCGGCCATTAGCGCGATGGCGTTCACGGGCTGCTGGCACTGCACGTCTGTAGCACGTGCGAGCACCACTTTCTCAAAATCGCCGCGAGCAAGGGTATCCGTCGCCTGACGAATCAACGCCAGCCATTCCGGTTTTTCCGGATGATGGGTTTCCTGCACAATCTGCACGGACAACGGGCGGATCGGCGCGGCGTCGCGCAGGTTATCAATAAACTTCAGTGCGTCACCGGCATCATCACACAGCGACGTTTCGCTCCACAGTTGCAGGCGCAGCGTGGCGACCCCGCCAGACCGTCGCCAGAGAAGGCGTGGTAAAAACAGCTTTCCCTGTGCCGGGTTGAAGGCGTTCAGGCCGCAGATACGGGTATCATTGGCTACGTCATGGGTGTGCAAAAACCGGGAGGCCGAGGCCAGAGAGTCAAAATGGGCGAGGCTTCCGAGCGCGGCAAGTTCTTCATCACCGCTCCGCTGTTGCCAGTAAAACTGGGGATAGCATCGCTGCACACCCAGCCAGGCCAACGGATCGAAGGCGTCGTTTAACGGGAAAGAGACATCGAAATGGCGTAAACCGGGTGTAGCGGGTAACGCTTGCGCAAGCTGAGTGCGCAGGCGTTCCAGCGCGATGGAAATCGAATGCACGCGAACCTCTCCCTGTTAAAACCTTACATTATACGGGGTACTGATGATAAATAGCAGTACCCACGTGTAGGGAGGGGTTTACCGGCTTAACGACGGGCTAACAGCAGGCCCAGCACCAGCCCTACGGCCGCACCGACCCCAATACCCTGCCATGGCTTTTCGTGCACATAATCGTCGGCACGATAAACCGCCTGTTTGGCGCGGTAGTAGTAATTGTCGGATGCGTTGCTGACGCGGTTTTTCACGTCATGCAGCGCCTGCTCGGCGCGGGCTTTAAGCTCAATGTACTTCTGATCGGCAGGATCGCCTGAAGAGCGCAGTACTTCTTCCAGCGTTTCGCTTAACAGCGTTAGATCGTCGTCTGCTCGGGTATCCCAGGATTGAAATGACATATTTTTCTCCATGTTAGTACACCAGTCCGATAACTATAGACAACGTCTCGCTATTGCGCCTGTTTCGCTTCGCGCGCCATACCAATGTGTGGGATGCCATCTTCATCGTAAATGTCCGTGACCGGGGTAAAACCAAAATGGCCATAGAATGATTGCAAATGCGCCTGCGCGCCCAGGTATAACGCCTTGTCTGGCCACCGTTTCTGGCATGCGTCCAGCGTTTTTTCCATCAGCTGATAGCCCAGCTTTTCACCGCGCGCGCTTCCGCTGATAATGACGCGGCCAATGACGACAGGGTCAAAATCCTCTTCGCTTTTCAGAATCCTCGCATACGCCACCAGCTCGTTATCGCGCCAGCCGAGGATGTGCCGGTTCTCGCCGACCAGGTCATCGCCGTCGATATCCTGATACGGGCAGGTTTGTTCAACCACAAAAACTTCGCAGCGCAGTTTGAGCAGGGCGTAGAGTGACTGAATAGTCAGTTCGCTGTGGTGTAGATCTTGCCACTGGATCATGTGTTTCTCCTTCCTGGGGTTCATCACGTTATACTAAACCCCTTCCCATTCGGCAAAGGGCTGATTGCGTTATGGAACTGATTTTTCTGGGTACGTCCGCGGGCGTGCCAACCCGCTCACGCAACGTGACGGCGATTCTGCTGGATCTTAAGCATCCTACCCGCGGCGGGCTGTGGCTGTTTGACTGCGGCGAAGGTACGCAGCATCAGTTGCTGCATACCTCATACCACCCGGGGAAAGTGGATAAAATATTTATCACCCATCTGCACGGCGACCATCTGTTTGGCCTGCCGGGCCTGCTGTGTAGCCGTTCGATGGCCGGTAACGCTAACCCGCTGACCATTTATGGCCCTGCGGGTATTCAGGCATTCGTTGAGACCACGCTGCGCCTGAGCGGCTCGTGGACCGATTATCCGCTGGAGGTGGTTGAGATCGGCGAAGGTCTGGTGTTCGACGACGGAGATTACCAGGTGCGCGCTTACCCGCTTAACCATCCGGTGGAATGCTACGGCTATCGCGTTGAGGAGCATGACAAGCCCGGCGCGCTGAACGCCGCCGCGTTGCAGGCCGATGGGGTGAAACCTGGCCCGCTGTTCCAGCGTCTGAAGCACGGCGAGACCGTCACGCTGGAAGACGGGCGCGTTATCAACGGTCAGGATTACCTTGCGCCGCCGCAGCCGGGCAAAAAACTGGCTATTTTTGGGGATACCGCCCCCTGCCCTTCGGCGCTCCGGCTTGCCGGGGGTGTGGATGTGATGGTGCATGAGGCAACGCTGGAAGCGGCGATGGAAGAAAAAGCCAATAGCCGGGGGCACAGCTCAACGCGTCAGGCCGCGCAGCTGGCGCGCGAGGCTGGCGTCCGGAAACTGATTGTCACTCACGTCAGCTCACGCTATGACGTCCGCGGCTGTGAAAGCCTGCTGGCAGAGTGTCGGGAGGTGTTCCCGGCATGCGAGCTGGCGGAAGATTTTGCTCAGGTCAGCGTTTAGTCCTTCATTTTTCCCTCAGGGTGCCGATAACGATTAAAAGGCAAGCATTTCTCTTGAGGGTAGAATGGATAATTTCCAGAAAGATATTGATGACAGGGCAAACCTGACCCAGTCCAACCGTTTTGAACTGTTGCTGTTCCGTCTTGGCACCTCTCTGAACGAAAATAAATCCGAGCTGTTCGGCATCAACGTGTTCAAACTGCGCGAAATTGTGCCGATGCCGACCTTCACCAAACCAGCGGGAATGAAGTCTCCGCTGATGGGGATGGTAAATATTCGCGACCAGGTGATCCCGGTGATCGATCTGGCCGCCGTCGCTGGCTGCAAGCCAGCCACCGGGCTAAACATTTTGCTGATCACCGAATATGCCCGCAGCGTGCAGGCGTTTGCCGTGGAATCGGTGGAGAATATCATGCGTCTCGACTGGAAGCAGGTGCACGCCGCGGAAACCGCCGTCAGCGGTCGCTACATCACCAGCATTGCCTGTCTGGACGAAAAGACCGATACCAACGATCTGGCAATGGTGCTCGACGTGGAGCAGATCCTGTATGACATCACCCCGGCGAACCACGATCTGCACGCCACCCATCTGGAAACCACCAAATTCAACATCAAGCCTGGCTCTGTCGCGATTGTTGCTGAAGACTCGAAAGTAGCGCGCTCAATGCTGGAGAAGGGATTGCAGGCAATGGAGATCCCGGCTCAGCTGCATATCACCGGCAAAGACGCATGGGAGAAAATCACTCAGCTGGCCGCGCAGGCTCAGGCTGAGGGCGTCCCCGTTACCGATAAGATTGCCCTGGTATTAACCGACCTCGAAATGCCGGAGATGGACGGCTTTACGCTGACACGCAAAATCAAAACTGACCCGGTACTGAAAGATATTCCGGTGGTGATCCACTCGTCTCTTTCCGGCAACGCGAACGAAGATCATATACGCAAAGTGAAGGCTGACGGCTATGTGGCGAAGTTTGAGCTGAATGAGCTGTCGTCGGTGATTGAAGAGGTGCTGGACCGCTCGATGAAGAAGATTGACGGGCCGCTTATAAGCAGGAAGCAGTTAGCTTAGTCGGGTGGCGCTTCGCTTACCCGACCTACAAGACCTGTAGGCCCTGCAAGCGTAGCGCCGCTGGGCAATAAAAAACCCGCCGAGGCGGGTTTTTTGCTTTTACATCAGCGGCATCGCGCGCTGCACAATCTCAATTAGCGGCTGCGGATAGATACCGAAGATTAGCACCAGAAGCGCGGAGATCAGCACCACGATCCCCCCGGCGCTGTACTGCCAGTTGGACGGTGCATCACGGTTGAGCTGCTGAGGCGCGCTCAGGTACAGGCTCACAGCCACACGCAGGTAGTAGTAAAGACCAATCGCGGAGCCGATAACGACACCGGCAGTCAGCCACCACAGACCCGCCTGCACACCGACGGCCAGCACGTAGAACTTACCGATAAAGCCCAGCGTCATCGGGATACCCGCCAGAGAGAGCATCATCACGGTCATTACCGCAGACAGAATCGGACGGTGCCAGAACAGACCACGGTAGGAGAACAGGGAATCTGCATCCGGCCCACGGTACGGGCTGGACATCAGGCTCACCACGCCGAACGCGCCGAGGCTGCTGAACAGGTAACCGGCCAGATACACACCCACGGTTTCCATCGACATCTCACCGCTTTGCAGCGCAATCAGCGCCACCAGCAGGTAGCCCAGATGGGAGATTGAGGAGTAGCCCAGCAGACGCTTAATGTTGGTCTGGCTCAGCGCCATCAGGTTACCGAAGATGATGGAGACGAACGCGATAATGCCCAGCACCACGCGAACCGCTTCGCTGTCACCCACCGGGGCATACAGGAACAGACGCATGACCACGCCAAAGATAGCGATTTTACTCGCCGTCGCCAGGAAGGTAGAGACCGGCGCTGGCGCACCCTGATAAACGTCTGGCGTCCACAGGTGGAACGGCACCAGAGAGAGTTTAAAGCCAAGGCCTACAATCATCATGCCCAGACCCGCCAGCAGCAGCGGCTCGTGCATCATACCGTCGCCGAGGCTCTTACCGAGCGCCAGGAAGGAGAGGTTACCCGTCTGTGCATACAGCAGCGCGATACCGAACAGCAGGAACGACGACGCAGCAGCGGACAAGATGGTGTACTTGATCGCCGCTTCCAGAGAGCGCTTCTGACGGAAAGCGTAACCAATCAGGCCGAACAGCGGCAGTGAGATCAGCTCAATACCGAGGAACAGCGCGGCCATGTGGTTCGCGTTCGCCAGCAGAATGCCGCCGAGCGCGGCAATCAGTACCAGCAGGTAAAACTCTTCTTTGTTGTCGTTGTAACCTTCGAGCCACGGGTACGCAAAGGTACAGGTTGCCAGGCTCGCCAGCAGCACCAGACCGGTGTAGAGCATGGCGTAGCCGTCAACGCGCATCAGCGGCGTGACGTCCATTGCGCCCGCCTGGCCAACAAACCAGAGGGAGACTAACGCAGCGTTCAGACCCAGAACGGACAGGGTCGCATTCAGGAAGTGATTGCGTCGCCACGCAATGGAGAGCATCACAACCACCACCGTCAATCCGACGATCAGCAGCGGTAGCAGCGCGATCAGTTGTTGTGGAGTTATTGTCATGGCGAATTACGGCCTTGTAGTAGAAGCAGAATTAACAAACCACTGCTGGATGTTACCCATCGCGGAGTGCGAGGTATCCAGAATCGGCTGCGGATAGAAGCCCAGCAGCACCAGCAGTACGACCAGCAGCAGGATGATGGACAGCTCACGCAGCGACATCCCCGGCAGTTCTTTAGCAGCAATTTCGCTCTTCGCTTTACCGAAGTAGGCGCGGTGCAGCATCGCCAGCGAGTACACGGAGGCGAACACCAGACCAAAGGTGGAGATGACGGTAATCATCGGAACCACTTTGAAGCTGCCGAACAGAATCATAAATTCGCCAACGAAGTTACCGGTACCTGGCATACCCAGGGTGGCAACCGCGAAGAACATGGAGAGTGCAGGCAGCCATTTCATTTTGCCCCACAGGCCGCCCATCATACGCATGTCGCGGGTATGCAGACGTTCGTACAGCTGACCGCACAGGATGAAGAGACCGGCAGCGGACAGGCCGTGCGCAATCATCTGGATCACCGCGCCCTGGTACGCCAGCTGGCTGCCAGTGTAGATGGCAATCAGTACGAAGCCCATGTGGGAAACGGAGGTGTAAGCAATCAGACGTTTGATGTCGTACTGCGTGAAGGCCATCCATGCACCGTAGAAGATACCGATCACGCCAAGCCACATGGCAATCGGCGCAAACTCTGCGGAGGCGTTCGGGAACAGCGGCAGGGAGAAACGCAGCAGACCGTAGGCCGCCGTTTTCAGCAAGATACCCGCCAGGTCAACGGAACCCGCCGTTGGCGCCTGAGAGTGCGCGTCCGGCAGCCAGCCGTGCAGCGGAACTACCGGCATTTTCACCGCGAAGGCGATGAAGAAGCCGAGCATCAGCATGTATTCCACGCCGTGGGACATCGGGGTCTTCAGCAGATCTTCATAGTTGAAGGTCCAGACGCCGGTGGCGTTATAATGCACAAACACCAGCGCCAGGATGGCAATCAACATCACCAGACCACTCGCCTGGGTGTAGATGAAGAACTTGGTGGCCGCCGTGATACGCGTTTTACCGTCGGATGCCTTGTGGCCCCACAGCGCGATCAGGAAGTACATCGGCACCAGCATCATCTCCCAGAAGAAGAAGAACAGGAACATGTCGATGGCCAGGAACACGCCGATAACGCCGCCCAGGATCCACATCAGGTTCAGGTGGAAGAAGCCCTGGTATTTTTCGATTTCTCGCCAGGAGCAGAGTACCGCCAGAACGCCGAGCAGACCGGTCAGCACGACCATCAGCAGCGACAGACCGTCAATCGCAAGGTGGATCGTGATACCGAAACGTGGGATCCACGGCAGAATGAACTCAGACTGCCACTGCGGAAGGCCCGCAGACTGGGTCAATGAGTAGCCACCCTGCAACCACAGTTGCAGGCCAAGCGCGAGCGTCAATCCCATGGTGATCAGCGCGATCCAGCGCGGCATCTTCACGCCAAAGCGTTCAGTCTGCCAGCACAGGAAGCCGCCGATGAAGGGAATTAATATTAGCCAGGGTAATAACATGGCGATTTTTATTCCTTGTTAAAGTCCCTCAGGGACCGATTTTCAACGAATTCGACAAAATTCACGTGTTAGTGCGGTTTGTGGTGTCGGGTGACGCTCACGCTTACCCGACCTACGGTCTCGTAGGCCCGGTAAGCGCAGCGCCACCGGGCAAAAACCACTATCGCAACACCATCAGCAGCGCCAGCACGACAACCGCACCGATGCTCATGGATGCCACATACCAGCGCAGATAGCCGTTCTCGCTGTACAGCAGGCCTTTACCTGCAAAGCGAGAGAGGATCGCCGGGATATTCATCAGGCTGTTCAGCGGATCGCGCTTCAACAGCCACGCAATGCCCAGGAACGGCTTCACGAAGATCATGTCGTACAGCCAGTCGAAGCCCCATGCGTTGTACCACCAGGTGCCCAGCAGACGGCCCGGCGCGCTGTTGGCAACGGCAGTCACCAGCGTGCGTTTGCCCAGCCACAGCCATGCGGCAATCAGGATGCCCGCGATAGCCACAACGCCGGAGGTGATTTCAAGCGTCAGAACGCGACCGTGCTCAAGCTCGGTTGTTGCCGGCAGTACGCCCTGCAACGGTGGCACAATCATCGCGCCAACGAAGGTGGAGAGTACCAGCAGCACAATCAGCGGCAGGTGGTGGGTAATCCCCTTCCCTGCGTGGGCGTGAATTTGTTCTTTACCGTGGAAGACGATGAAAATCATACGGAAGGTGTACAGGGAGGTCATAAACGCACCGACCAGACCCGCAACCATCAGATTGATATGACCATTCGCCATGGCGCCCGCCAGGATTTCATCCTTACTGAAGAAGCCTGCGGTAATCAGCGGCAGTGCCGCCAGCGCCGCGCCGCCTACCAGGAAGCAGATATAGACCAGCGGGATGGACTTACGCAGTCCGCCCATTTTGAAGATATTCTGCTCGTGGTGGCAGGCCAGGATCACCGAACCGGATGAGAGGAACAGCAGCGCTTTAAAGAACGCGTGCGTCATCAGGTGGAAAATGGCTGCGTCCCACGCCTGAACGCCCAGCGCCAGGAACATGTAACCAATCTGGCTCATGGTGGAGTACGCGAGAACGCGTTTGATGTCGGTCTGCACCAGCGCGGCAAAGCCTGCCAGCACCAGCGTAACCGCACCGACGATACCCACCAGATGCAGAATTTCCGGGGTCATCAGGAACAGGCCATGGGTACGCGCAATCAGGTAGACACCGGCGGTGACCATGGTCGCGGCGTGGATCAGCGCGGAGACAGGGGTTGGACCCGCCATCGCGTCGGCAAGCCATGTCTGCAACGGCAGCTGTGCGGATTTACCCACAGCACCACCCAGCAGCATCAGCGTTGCCCACCACAGCATGTTGTTGCCTGCTTCGAAGTGCGCTGGCGCCAGTTCCACCATTTCGCGGAAGTTCAGCGTGCCCAGTTCGTTGTAGAGAATGAACAGCGCGAAAGCGAGGAAGACGTCACCCACGCGGGTCACGACGAACGCTTTCATGGCCGCTGCGCCATTCTTCGGATCGGTGTAGTAGAAACCGATCAGCAGGTAAGAGCACAGACCCACGCCTTCCCAGCCCAGATACATCAGCAGCAGGTTATCGGCCAGCACCAGAACCACCATGCTGGCGATAAACAGGTTGGTGTAGGCGAAGAAGCGGGAGTATCCCTCTTCACCGCGCATATACCAGGAGGCGAACATGTGGATCAGGAAGCCCACGCCGGTGACCACGGAGAGCATGGTCAGAGACAGACCATCCAGCACCAGGTTGAAACCGATGTTGAAGTTACCGACCGACATCCAGTTCCACAGCGGCACGCTGTAGGCCTGACGTCCATTGTTAAAGAAATCGATACCCGCATACGCTGTCACCAGCGCAGCCAGACCGATTGAGCCAATGCCCACGGTGGCAGACAGATTCTCAGACCAGCGGCCGCGAGAAAATGCCAGCAGCACGAAGCCAATCAGCGGAAAAATAATGGTTAAGGCAAGCATGTTCATCCACGCAACTCACTTACTGAATCGATGTTCAGGTTCTGGCGGCGACGATGGAGCTGCAGCAACAGCGCCAGGCCAATACTCGCTTCGGCAGCCGCGAGGCTGATGGCGAGAATGTACATCACCTGACCGTCGGCCTGGCCCCAGTAACTGCCGGCGACCACAAAGGCCAGCGCGGAAGCGTTGATCATGATTTCCAGACCGATCAGCATAAACAGCAGATTGCGGCGGATAACCAGACCGGTTAAGCCCAGAACGAACAAAATCGCAGCGAGGATCAGTCCATGTGTTAAGGGGATCATGCGCGCTCCTCCGTTTTTCTTTTCGCACGGTCATCAGTGCGGTTGCTCAGCACCTCACCAACACGTTCTTCGCGACCGACGTGGAAGGCAACAACCAGGCCCGCCAGCAGCAGCATAGAGGCCAGTTCAACCGCCAGAACGTACGGACCAAACAGCGCAATACCAACAGCCTTGGCGCTGATTGGCGTGCCGTCAATGCCCTGGTCGTTAACGCCCAGAATAGCGTAAACAATCACCACCAGCATGATGGCCGACAAAATTGCCGGGCCAATCCACACCTGCGGTTTTAACCATTGACGTTCCTGTTCAATTTCAGAGCCGCCCAGGTTGAGCATCATCACCACGAACACGAACAGCACCATAATGGCACCCGCGTAGACGATAATTTCCAGCGCACCGGCAAAATGCGCGCCCAGCGCAAAGAACACCCCGGAAATAGCCAGCAGCGAAATGATTAAATACAGCAACGCATGCACCGGATTGGTGTGCGTGATCACTCGCAGCGTAGCCAGGATGGCGATAAGGCCACAGATATAAAAAGCGAATTCCATTGCCCTCTCCTTACGGTAACAGGCTCTTGACGTCGATAGGCTTAGCTTCGTTCTCTGCTTCGCCCTTATCTTTGCCGTCGATTGCCATACCCGCCATCCGGTAGAAGTTATATTCCGGGTATTTGCCCGGACCGGAAATCAGCAGATCCTCTTTCTCGTACACCAGGTCCTGACGCTTGTACTCACCCAGCTCGAAGTCTGGAGTCAGCTGAATCGCCGTGGTTGGGCACGCTTCTTCACACAGACCGCAGAAAATGCAGCGTGAGAAGTTGATGCGGAAGAACTCAGGGTACCAGCGGCCGTCCACCGTCTCGGCTTTCTGCAGAGAGATACAGCCTACCGGACACGCTACCGCACACAGGTTACAGGCTACGCAGCGCTCGGAACCGTCCGGGTCGCGCGTCAGCACGATACGGCCACGGTAGCGCGGCGGCAGATATACCGGCTCTTCCGGATACATCCGGGTTTCGCGTTTGGCAAACGCGTGCAGGCCGATCATCCAGATACTGCGTACCTGGGTGCCAAAGCCTACGAGTAATTCTTTTAAGGTCATGATCTCAAAGCCCCTTATGGCTGCTGCCAGAGAATGACAGCCGCCGTTACCAACAAGTTGACGAGCGTCAGCGGCAGGCACACTTTCCAGCCGAAGGACATTACCTGGTCATAACGCGGACGCGGTAAGGACGCACGAATCAAAATGAACATCATCATGAAGAACGCGGTTTTCAGCGCGAACCAGATGAACGGCGGTAAGAACGGGCCATGCCAGCCACCAAAGAACAGCGTTACCATCAACGCGGAAATGGTGACGATACCGATGTACTCGCCCACGAAGAACAGACCGAATTTCATACCGGAATATTCAATGTGGTAACCGTCGGCCAGTTCCTGTTCGGCTTCTGGCTGGTCAAACGGGTGACGGTGACACACCGCCACGCCCGCGATAGCAAAGGTCACAAAACCAAAGAACTGCGGGATAACGTTCCAGATGTCGGCCTGGTTGTTGACGATGTCGGTCATGTTGAATGAACCGGCCTGCGCCACCACGCCCATCAGGGAGAGTCCCAGGAACACTTCGTAGCTCAGCGTCTGCGCGGAAGCACGCATCGCACCCAGCAGCGAGTATTTGTTGTTACTGGACCAGCCTGCGAACAGCACCGCGTACACCGCGAGGCCTGCCATCATCAGGAAGAACAGAATGCCGATGTTCAGGTCAGCCACCACCCAGGTCGGGCTGACGGGAACGATAGCAAACGCCAGCAGCAGCGAGGTAAAGGCGATCATCGGCGCCAGCGTAAAGATCACGCGGTCCGAGAAGCGCGGAACCCAGTCCTCTTTAAAGAACATCTTGATCATGTCCGCCACCAGCTGGAGTGAACCACCCCAGCCCACGCGGTTCGGTCCGTAACGGTTCTGGAACAGACCGAGCAGACGACGTTCACCAAAGCTCATGAACGCGCCGCAGGTGACGACCACCAGCAGAATGACGACCGCTTTCAGAATGCTCAGCAGGATGTCGATAAGATCCGGCGTTAACCAACTCATGCTTTTGCCTCCTGAAGGTTATCAAGATGCGCACCCGCCAGGACCGGCGCGATGCCAGGCATACCCATCGGCAGTCCCACCTGCCCTGCTGACAGGCTTTCAGAAATAATCAGCGGCAGGCTGATTGTCTGGCCGTCGTAGCTAAAGGCAATGTTCGCACCCGCGTTAACGCCAAGCTTCGCGGCATCCGCCGGGTTGAGCTTGATGTACGGCTGCGGCATACGCTGCTGGAATACCGGAGAACGCTGGGACATTTCGTCGCTACCAAACAGATGGTAGTACGGCGCAATACGCCAGTGGCCTTCCTGAGCCTGGAAACGTTCCGGAACGGTAGAGAAGAAGTCCAGATCGGTTTCGGAGGCTTCAATCAGACGCACGCCCGGATCGCCGTGGCGCAGATGACCACCCACTTCAGCCTGGAATTTGTTCCATGCCTGTGGGGAGTTCCAGCCCGGTGCCCATGCAAACGGGATTTGCGAACGCGGCGCAGACGGCTGGTTGTTCCCTTCCATCGAGAAGGCGAACATGGTGTCTTTATCCTGCGGCTGACGCGGTTCGTGCACGCTGATGTTGGCACGCATCGCAGTACGACCGCTGTAGCGGTGCGGCTCACGCGCCAGTTTCTGGCCGCGAATACGGAAGCTTGCGTCAGGCGCGGCGTCTTTAATGCCCGCCAGCTGAGGCAGTTTCTCAATAACCGCGTCGATTACGTGGTCGAGCTGCGTCCAGTCCACTTCACGACTCTGCACGGTGCTGTGCAGAGAGTGCAGCCAGCGCCAGCTTTCCAGCATCACGGTGTTGCTGTCGTAGTAGGCCGGGTCATAAACCTGGAAGAAGCGCTGTGCGCGGCCTTCGTTGTTGATCACCGTCCCGTCGCTTTCTGCGAAGCTTGCAGCAGAGAGCACCAGGTGTGCTTTGTCCATGATCGCGGTGCGCTGATGGTCGATAACCATCACCAGCGGTGCTTTGGAGAGCGCGGCGTCAACGCGAGCGGCCGAAGCGTGGCGATGCAGGTCATTTTCCAGCACTACCACCGCATCAGCAGAACCGGATTCCAGTTCGCTTAACGCTTCTTCCAGCGAGCCGCCGCCAATCATGCCCAGTCCGATGCTGTTCACCGCACGGGCAATCATGGTCACACCGACGTCAGCGCCACGGCCCTTCAGGGCTTTGGCAACGTTCGCTGCGGCCTGAATGATTTCAGCGCTACCGGCGTTGGTACCGGAAATGATCAGTGGTTTCTTCGCCCCCGCCAGCGCCTGAACAATCACGTCGACCTTGTTCTGCAGGTCGCGATCCAGTTCAACGGCCGGCGAGTTGCTGTCCAGCGCGTGGGCAATGGCAAAGCCGAGGCGAGCCTGATCTTCAACCGGTGCGCAGTAGGTCCACGCTGCGATATCGTCCAGACGGGTGTTGTCGACGTTAGTCACAAACAGAGGATGCTTCGCGCGCTGGCCGATGTTGAGGATCGCCGCAATCTGCCAGTCAGCCACTTTCTGCGCCGCTGCCATTTCACGTGCTTTACCCTTCACCGCCTGACGAACCGCCAGAGCCGCGCGTGCGCCGGTCTGCGTCAGGTCTTCCCCGAGCACCAGAACCGCATCATAGGATTCGATTTCGCGCAGCGCAGGCGTGTGTACACCGCCTTCACGCAGCACTTTCAGCACCAGTTGCAGACGTTCCTGCTCGCCATGGGCGATACCGGTATAGAAGTTTTCCGCCCCAACCAGCTCGCGCAGCGCGAAGTTGCTTTCGATGCTGGCGCGCGGGGAGCCGATGCCGATCACTTTCTTCGACTGGCGCAGAATATCTGCCGCGCCCTGCATCGCCTGTTCAGCGTTGAGGGTAATGACGTCGTCGCCACGGCGCTGAACCGGCTGACGCGGACGGTCTTTCAGGTTCACATAGCCATAGCCAAAACGACCGCGATCGCAGAGGAAGTAGTGGTTAACGGTACCGTTGTAACGGTTTTCGATACGACGCAGTTCACCGTAACGTTCACCCGGGCTGGTGTTACAGCCGAGGGAGCACTGCTGGCAGATGCTTGGCGCAAACTGCATGTCCCATTTACGGTTGTAACGCTCGGAGTGGGTTTTATCCGTGAACACGCCGGTCGGGCAGATTTCTACCAGGTTACCGGAGAATTCGCTTTCAAGCGTACCGTCTTCCGGACGACCGAAGTAAACGTTGTCATGCGCGCCATACACGCCCAGATCCTGACCGTCTGCATAATCTTTGTAATAACGCACGCAGCGGTAGCAGGCGATGCAGCGGTTCATTTCGTGAGAGATGAACGGCCCCAGATCCTGATTTCGGTGGGTACGCTTGGTAAAGCGATAGCGACGGAAGCTGTGACCGGTCATGACGGTCATATCCTGAAGGTGGCAGTTACCACCCTCCTCACACACCGGACAGTCGTGTGGGTGGTTGGTCATCAACCACTCCACTACGCTTTCGCGGAACTGTTTGGCTTCTTCGTCATCAATCGAAATAAAAGTGCCTTCGGTGGCTGGCGTCATACAGGACATCACCAGTCGACCACGCGTGTCTTCCGCGTTTTGATATTGCTTCACCGCACACTGGCGGCAAGCACCGACGCTGCCCAGCGCCGGATGCCAGCAAAAGTACGGAATATCGAGGCCAAGAGACAGACAAGCTTCCAGCAGGTTGTCCGCCCCGTTGACTTCGTATTCTTTGCCGTCTACATGAATCGTAGCCATTAGCATGCTTCCAGTTGGCTCGGCCGAAACCGAGCGTTAATCAAAATTCTGTTTTTACCAGCGTGCTTTCAGCAGGTTCGGCTGAATACCATTGATAGAATGGGTATTGCTGAACGGCTGCTTGATGCCTGCTTCGAATTCGTCGCGGAAATATTTAATCGCGCTCTGCAGCGGCTCGACGGCACCCGGTGCGTGGGCACAGAAGGTTTTACCTGGCCCTAAGAATCGACACAGTTGCTCAAGTGTCTCGATATCGCCAGGCTGGCCTTCGCCACGTTCGATAGCGCGCAGGATCTTCACGCTCCACGGCAGACCGTCACGGCATGGTGTACACCAGCCGCAGGACTCGCGGGCGAAGAACTCTTCCAGGTTACGCACCAGGGATACCATGCCGATCTCGTGGTCGACGGCCATCGCCAGCGCGGTACCCAGACGGCTGCCTGCTTTACCAATGCTTTCGAACTCCATTGGCAGGTCAAGGTGGGCTTCGGTTAAGAAGTCTGTCCCTGCCCCACCCGGCTGCCAGGCTTTGAATTTCAGGCCATCGCGCATGCCGCCGGCGTAGTCTTCAAGAATTTCACGTGCGGTGGTGCCGAACGGCAGCTCCCAGACGCCAGGATTCTTCACGCGACCGGAGAAGCCCATCAGCTTGGTACCGGCATCTTTACTTGATGAGATGCCCTGATACCACTCCACGCCGTTCGCAAGGATAGCCGGAACGTTACACAGGGTTTCGACGTTGTTTACACAGGTCGGTTTACCCCACACGCCGGAGCTTGCCGGGAACGGTGGCTTGGAGCGCGGGTTCGCGCGGCGGCCTTCCAGGGAGTTAATCAGCGCGGTTTCTTCACCGCAGATATAACGCCCGGCACCGGTGTGCACGAACAGCTCGAAGTCAAACCCGGTGCCCAGGATGTTTTTACCCAGCAGTCCGGCTTCAGTGGCTTCGGCAATCGCGCGACGCAGGTTTTCAGCCGCTTCGATGTATTCACCGCGCAGGAAGATGTAGCCACGGTACGCTTTCAGCGCGAACGCTGAGATCAGCATGCCTTCCACCAGCAGGTGCGGCAGCTGTTCCATCAGCAGGCGGTCTTTATAGGTACCCGGCTCCATTTCATCGGCGTTACACAGCAGGTAACGGATGTTCATGGATTCATCTTTCGGCATCAGGCTCCACTTCAGACCGGTGGAGAAGCCCGCACCGCCGCGCCCTTTCAGGCCAGAATCTTTTACCGCATTAACGATGTTGTCTGGCGCCATGCCGCCGAGGGCTTTACGCGCACCGGCATAGCCGTTTTTGCTCTGATATTCGTCGAGCCAGACCGGCTGTTTGTCATCGCGCAGACGCCAGGTCAGCGGATGCGTCTCAGCAGTACGAATTACAGTTTTCATTTGTACTGCTCCAGCAGGTCAGGAATCGCTTCCGGCGTCAGATGGCTGTGAGTGTCCTCATCAATCATCATGGTCGGTCCCTTGTCGCAGTTACCCAGGCAGCAGGTTGGCAGCAGGGTAAAGCGTCCGTCGAACGTGGTCTGGCCCGGCTTAATATTAAGTTTCTTCTCAATCGCAGCCTGAATGCCCTGATAACCGGTAATGTGGCAGACAACGCTGTCACAGTAGCGGATCACATGGCGGCCGACCGGCTGACGAAAGATCTGGCTGTAGAACGTGGCTACGCCTTCTACGTCACTCGCCGGAATGCCCAGCACTTTTGCGATCTCATAGATCGCCCCATCCGGCACCCAACCACGCTGTTTCTGTACGATTTTCAGCGCTTCAATGGACGCCGCACGCGGGTCTTCGTAGTGGTGCATCTCGTGCTCAATGGCGGCACGCTCTGCTTCACTCAGCTCAAAAGCCTCGGTTTGTGGTTGTTGATTCTCGTGCATAATTAGCGGTCCACATCTGACATAACAAAATCGATACTACCCAGATACACAATCAGGTCGGAGACCAGACTGCCGCGAATGGCGGCCGGGATCTGCTGCAGGTGCGCAAAGCTTGGCGTACGCACGCGGGTACGGTAGCTCATGGTGCTGCCGTCGCTGGTGAGGTAGTAGCTGTTGATACCCTTGGTCGCTTCAATCATCTGGAAGGATTCTTGTGCCGGCATGACCGGGCCCCAGGAAACCTGCAAGAAGTGGGTGATCAGGGTTTCGATATGTTGCAGCGTGCGCTCTTTCGGTGGCGGCGTCGTCAGCGGGTGATCCGCCTTGAACGGGCCTTCCGGCATGTTGTTGAGGCACTGCTCAAGGATGCGCAGGCTCTGGCGCAGCTCTTCCACTTTCAGCATCACGCGGGTGTAGCAGTCGGAAACGCCGCCGCCAACCGGGACTTCAAAGTCGAAGTTCTCGTAGCCAGAGTAAGGACGGGCTTTACGCACGTCGAAATCAATACCGGTTGCGCGCAGGCCAGCACCTGTGGTTCCCCACTCCAGCGCCTCTTTCGCCCCGTAGGCAGCAACGCCCTGGGAGCGGCCTTTCAGGATGGAGTTACGCAGCGCGGCTTTCTCGTAAGACGCCAGACGTTTCGGCATCCAGTCGAGGAATTCACGCAGCAGGCGGTCCCAGCCGCGCGGCAGATCGTGCGCCACGCCGCCGATGCGGAACCAGGCCGGGTGCATACGGAAACCGGTAATCGCTTCCACCAGATCGTAGATTTTCTGACGGTCGGTAAAGGCGAAGAAGACCGGCGTCATCGCGCCGACGTCCTGAATGAACGTGGAGATGTACAGCAGGTGGCTGTTAATACGGAACAGTTCAGACAGCATCACGCGAATCACATTAACGCGATCCGGGACGGTGATGCCTGCCAGTTTCTCAACAGCCAGCACGTATGGCATCTCGTTTACGCAGCCGCCGAGGTATTCGATACGGTCGGTATACGGAATGTAGCTGTGCCAGGACTGACGCTCGCCCATCTTCTCGGCACCACGGTGGTGATAGCCGATGTCAGGCACGCAGTCGACAATTTCTTCGCCGTCAAGCTGAAGGATAATACGGAATGCACCGTGCGCAGACGGGTGGTTTGGACCGAGGTTAAGGAACATGAAGTCCTCGTTTTCGGTGCCGCGCTTCATGCCCCAGTCTTCCGGCTTGAAGGTCAGCGCTTCCATCTCCAGATCCTGCTTGGCTTTGGTCAGCTCAAACGGGTCGAATTCGGTGGCGCGTGCCGGGTAGTCTTTACGCAGCGGGTGGCCGGTCCAGGTCTGCGGCATCATGATGCGCGTCAGATGCGGGTGGCCGTCGAAGGTCATGCCGAACATTTCCCAGGTTTCACGCTCGTACCAGTTGGCGTTCGGGAAAAGTTTGGTGATCGTCGGAAGATGCATGTCGTTTTCAGACAATGCCACCTTGAGCATGATATCCGTGTTGCGGTCTATTGAGATCAGGTGGTAGAAAACGGAAAAATCCGCAGCAGGGAGACCCTGGCGGTGCGTTCTCAGACGTTCGTCCATGCCGTGTAAGTCAAACAGCATGACGTAAGGTTTTGGCAATTTCTTGAGGAAATCGACAACTTCCAGTAATTGCTCACGCTTCACCCAAACAACGGGTACCCCGGTGCGGGTGGCCTGAACAGTAAAGGCATCCGGCCCAAAACGGTTGCGCAGTTCGCCAATGACGGGGTCATCGAGGTGATCCCGGGTCTGCCAGGCGGCTTCTTGCGCGGTTAAGTCGGTCATATTGTTCACCATTGCAAATGGTCCGTGGTGACTGTTAAGCCTGGCTTCGCGCTATTTGAGTAGTGATATGCGAAGGTGTTCTCCAGGCCCACAGGCGCAAATTAAATTTCGTCAGGCGTACGCAGGTTGGTGACGGCAATACGTTCACCACGTTTACGCTCGCGCTCAGACTGCATGTTCGCGCGATAGACACCTTGATCGCCAACAACCCAGGAGAGCGGACGGCGTTCTTTACCGATTGACTCCTGCAGCAGCATCAGCGCCTGCATATAGGCCTCTGGACGCGGCGGGCAGCCCGGGATGTACACATCCACCGGAATGAACTTATCAACGCCCTGCACAACGGAATAAATGTCGTACATACCGCCGGAGTTTGCACATGCGCCCATGGAGATTACCCATTTTGGCTCCAGCATCTGGTCATAAAGACGCTGAATAACCGGTGCCATCTTGGTAAAGCAGGTCCCGGCCACCACCATCAGGTCAGCCTGACGTGGAGAAGCACGCAGTACCTCGGCCCCAAAACGCGCAACGTCATGCACCGCAGTGAATGACGTCACCATTTCAACGTAGCAGCAAGAAAGGCCAAAGTTGTATGGCCAGATGGAGTTCTTACGACCCCAGTTGACCATATCGTGCATGGCATGTTCGAGCTTGCCCATGTACACGCTTTTGTTGACTTCTTGCTCCAGGGGGTCGGTTACGATCTCCTGTTTTTGCAGGGGGTAACGGTCATTCTCACCGTTAGGATCTATGCGGGTGAGCGTATAATCCATCTTATTGCCTCGCTGTTACTGCTGACGATTAGAGATACTGTTTTCCGGGTTGATGTGTTCACGGCGTGAACGCACAGGTGTCCAGTCCAGCGCGCCAATACGCACCAGATAAACCAGACCGGCCAGTAACACTAAAATGAAAATTGCGGCCTCGACAAAGCCCACCCAACCACTTTCGCGAATGGAGGTAGACCACGCGAAGAGGTAAAGCGCTTCCACGTCGAAAATGACGAAGAACATGGCTACCAGGTAGAACTTGGCAGACAGGCGTAAGCGAGCGGTACCTACTGAATCAATACCTGATTCGAAAGGTGTGTTTTTGTGCCTTGCGCGGGCGCGACCGCCCAGGAACCAGCCGCCGACTAACATCAGGCAGCACAGGCCAATGGCTACAATAAGAAAGATTGCGAATGCCCAGTGATGAGCGATGACTTCTGTGGATGTTGACATACTCATTGCTTACTCATCAAAAGTGATACCGACGACACTGCTCTTGCTGGCAGATGGGCATCACATCGATTCATGGGGAGGAACAAAATAACCTTACACTAACTGTCAGAAATGAGACATAGACAGCAAAATGATGGGGTTTTTTACTCCTTTCTATAACCTTTTGTCAACTTTAACAAAGGTTTCTTCACATTAAATTACAACGTGCGATTCTCATTAACATTTGGTGCCCTTTAACCCTGGTGGGTACATGACTTTACGTCAAATGCATCTTGTTGAATCGTGTCCGTTTTGGAAGTAAAAAAAATAACCCTCCTATTTTGACAGGATTTGCCAACGATTCCTCCCCCCAAATGGGAGTATTTTCTTGATCTGAGACACGCTTTTGTTAATTCAATCAAAAAAACAGCAACATATTTCCTGTTTTTTTAACATCGGCGGGGTATTAGGCAAGTTAGAAGAGGTATCGTTTACAACTTAATCAAAAGCATTTTCTGCATTGATAAATAAGCGGTATTTGCTTTAACCCTGCTCCGTTCGCGGTTATGAATAGCAAAAAAAACCACTCGCAGGAAAAAATCATGCGAGTGGCTCTTTTTTGCACTTACATTTTGTTACGAGAATTTTGGGGGAATGATCACTCAAAATCCCTTTCCACAATCAGGGAGTCATCCCCTCCTTCCGGAGTAACAGGCGCGTACTGCCATGGATTGTGGTAGTTTTCCATTGCCTCGAATACCACTTTCGCTAGCTCGTTGTTGCTGGCGGCATTATGGCACAGCAGGTACTCCGTATCCGGCAACGACGGGAGTCCCTCAGATTGACCCAGCACACGCAGATCGGGGCTCATCATCTCCACCGGACGGGCTGTTACGCCAAGTCCGGCCTTCACTGCCGCTCGTACCGCAGGCAACGTTGACGCAACGTACGCCAGGCGCCACGGAATACTGGCTTCGTTGAGCGCAGTCAGCACCATATCGCGGAACGGACTAGGATCGTCCAGCAGGACCAGGGGTATTGGCTCACCTTTTTGCAATACGTACTCCGCGGCACAGTACCAGTGCGTAGGAGAAGTACGCAGCGTCAGGCAGTCATACTGGCCAGGTCGATGCGTGGTGACCACCAGGTCAACCTCGTTTTCTTTCAGCATCTCAACCATGAAGGCATTGCGTTTAACGCTAACGTCCAGGGCAAGCTTCGGATAAACCGAGCTAATTCGGTTGAGAAGGAAGGGCAAAATGGTATCTGCTGATTCATCTGACGCCCCTAATGTTAACACTCCCTGAAGGTTGCTAAACATTAATGACATACAGGCTTCATCATTAAAGCGCAGTATCTTTCTGGCATAACCCAGAAGCTGAATACCATGTTCTGTTAAAAGCTTATTACGTCCATGACGCGCAAAAAGCTCTTTACCAACCAGTTGTTCCAGCCGCTGCATTTGCTGACTCACGGCGGACTGGGTACGGCAAACGGCGGCAGCAGCTGCTGCAAAAGTGTTGAGATCGGCGACCGCAACAAACGTTCTCAGCAGATCGAGGTCGAGATTCATTATCGGACGATTTGCATTTATCATATCTTTTCACTTTCAGGTTGCTCGTGCGGAGCTGCCCGGGTTGAAGCTGTGTGTAACAGTTAAGCAATTCCTTCTGAAGAGTTTCCCTCGCGTCCCGGCCCGGCAGACTGCCTGACAGATAGTTATTGTACTTTGGTATATCAACAGTCAGAAATCACGTTTCATGACGTTATTTTTATTCTCTTGCGTTCAGGATATTTCGTTATCTGAAGGTAGATGTAAATTCCATTAAGAGTAAGACATGTTTTCTGCCATCTATATCGCAGCGTTGCCAGCGTAGCAAGATGTGACTTACCCAATCAGCCAGAGATTACTTTAACAATAACAATCGATTAATACAGGAAGGCAGAAGCTGATATACGTAACAGGCCTATCGCTACGCTGCATTCCCAAAACACATCTTAACCCAAATCCACTATATTTATAAGTCTTATTGCAATATAACGGATTTAACGCCAATGATAAGCAACTACACTCTTTTTATTAAAATTAACGAAAGTTGCATTTTCGTCGTTAATAATAAATAAAGTTTAATTTAGATTCAGGCCATTCATTAATAACACTTAACATTAATTTCACATGAGTAACTTTTAACCTGGCTTTGCTAATAGAGCAAACTGTATCTCAGCATTCAGGTTTTACGAATGGTCACTCAGGGGGACTAACGCTTCAGCCCGGATCGTCTTTTTATTTAAATCAGAATAATATTAATATTTATGTGAAACTTTCAGCATAAAAAACCCAACATTAAGCGTTTTCACGGTAATTTCAGGCGCAAAATCACTCCATCATTAGATTAAGCAATCACAGCAGTGCTGCCTGGTTGGACAAAATCTTCTTCTGTGCGCCCTTCAAAACGAAGCGCGGTGGGAGTACATTGTTCCGTGCTGCTTCCACGGCAGGAAGTTGCAATAATAGCGAAAAGGTTAAAGGTTCATGTCCCCTATCGAAAAATCCAGCAAGCTCGACAACGTCTGTTACGACATCCGTGGCCCGGTACTCAAAGAGGCAAAACGCCTTGAAGAGGAAGGCAATAAGGTTCTGAAACTCAACATCGGCAACCCCGCGCCATTTGGTTTTGAAGCGCCGGATGAGATCCTGGTGGATGTGATCCGTAACCTGCCCACTGCACAAGGCTACTGCGATTCAAAAGGGCTCTACTCCGCCCGTAAAGCCATCATGCAGCACTATCAGGCTCGCGGTATGCGCGACGTCACCGTTGAAGATATCTACATTGGCAACGGTGTCTCGGAGTTGATCGTTCAGGCGATGCAGGCGCTCCTGAACAGCGGCGATGAAATGCTGGTTCCCGCTCCAGACTATCCGCTGTGGACGGCTGCGGTATCGCTCTCCAGCGGTAAAGCGGTGCACTATCTTTGCGATGAATCGTCGGACTGGTTCCCGGATCTGGATGACATTCGCGCCAAAATAACACCGCGCACCCGGGGAATCGTGATCATTAACCCGAATAACCCGACGGGCGCGGTCTATTCAAAAGAGCTGCTGATGGAGATCGTCGAGATCGCCCGCCTGCACAACCTGATCATCTTTGCCGACGAGATTTACGACAAGATCCTGTACGACGCGGCGCAGCACCACTCTATCGCCGCGCTGGCGCCCGATCTGCTGACGGTCACCTTTAACGGACTGTCTAAAACTTACCGCGTTGCCGGTTTCCGTCAGGGCTGGATGGTACTGAACGGTCCGAAAAAACATGCGAAAGGCTACATTGAAGGGCTGGAGATGCTGGCATCCATGCGTCTGTGCGCCAACGTACCGGCGCAACATGCGATCCAGACAGCACTCGGGGGCTATCAAAGCATCAGCGAGTTTATCGTTCCAGGCGGCCGCCTCTATGAACAACGCAACCGTGCATGGGAATTAATTAATGATATTCCGGGCGTCTCCTGCGTGAAGCCTAACGGCGCGCTGTATATGTTCCCGAAAATCGACGCGAAGCGCTTCAATATTCACGACGACCAGAAAATGGTGCTCGACTTCCTGTTGCAGGAAAAAGTGCTGCTGGTTCAGGGGACGGCGTTTAACTGGCCGTGGCCGGATCACGTGCGTATTGTAACCCTGCCGCGCGAAGACGATCTCGAAATGGCCATCAGCCGCTTCGGGCGATTCCTCTCGGGGTACCATCAGTAACGCTGACTTTCCGCCGGGTGGCGCTGCGCTTACCCGGCCTGTAACATCTGCAAATTTGCATCTTCCCTCCCCTCCCCGCACAATGAAGTCCGTCGCAGTGAAGACATAAGGTAACCTATGAGTCAGAGTCATTTCTTTGCCCACCTCTCCCGCCTGAAACTCATCAACCGCTGGCCGCTGATGCGCAACGTGCGCACTGAAAATGTGTCTGAGCACAGTTTGCAGGTTGCTATGGTCGCTCATGCGCTGGCAGCAATTAAAAACCGCAAATTCAACGGGCAGGTTAATGCCGAACGTATCGCCCTGCTGGCGTTGTACCACGATGCATCGGAAGTGCTGACCGGGGATCTGCCTACGCCGGTGAAATATTTCAACTCGCAGATTGCCCAGGAATATAAGGCCATTGAGAAGATTGCCCAGCAGAAGCTGATCGACATGGTGCCTGATGAGCTGCGTGATATCTTCGGACCACTGATCGACGAGCATCAGTATACGGAAGAGGAGAAATCCCTGGTTAAGCAGGCCGATGCGCTGTGCGCCTACCTGAAATGTCTGGAAGAGTTATCCGCGGGGAATAACGAGTTCTTGCTGGCGAAAACGCGCCTGGAGAAAACGCTCGACTCCCGCCGTAGCGAAGAGATGGATTACTTTATGCAGGTGTTTGTGCCGAGCTTCCATTTGTCGCTGGATGAGATCAGTCAGGATTCACCGCTGTAGTTTTTCGCCCAGCGGCGCTGCGCTTGCAGGGCCTACGAATCACGTAGGCCGGGTAAGGCGTAGCCGCCACCCGGCGATGTTCTCAGAACGGGAATAACACCGGAATCAGCACCACGCATACCAGCATCACCAGCACGGTGAACGGCACGCCCAGCTTTACAAAATCGCTGAATCGATAGTTTCCCGGCCCCAGCACCAGGGTATTGACCGGGGAAGATACCGGCGTCATAAATGCCGCGGACGCCGCCATCGCTACCACCATCGCAAACGGATAGGGCGAAACGCCCATCGATTTTGCCATCGCCAGCGCAATAGGCGCCATCAGCACCGCCGTTGCGGTATTGGAGATGAACAAACCAATGGTGGCGCACATGACGAACAGGCAAACCATCATCAGGTACGGACCATATCCCCCGCCCGCGTCCATTAAGCCTTTTACGATCAAATCCACCCCGCCGGTTTTCTGTAACGCCAGGGCAAAGGGCATCATCCCAACGATGAGAATGATGCTTGGCCAGTGAATCGCTTTGTAAGCGCTTTCGGCGTCGATACAGCGGAATTTGCCCATTAACAGACAGGCGATTATCGCCGCCACCGGGTTAGGGATCTCGTCCGTCAGCATCAACGCGACCATCAACACCAGGCAAAAAATCGCATGGGGCGCCTGACTGTGCGCCGGTGACGCGTCGCTCTCTTCAATCGGCATATTCAGCACCACAAAATCGCGGCCTTTCTGCCCGAGCTGGCTAATCAGTTTCCAGTTGCCGACCACGAGGAAGATATCCCCCAGCAGGATCGGCTCATCCACCACCGCCCCTTCAAGGGCTACGCCATCGCGCTTCAGGCCCACTACGTTGAGGCCATAGCGGGTACGAAAGCCGATTTCGCGCACGGTTTTGCCCAATAACTCCGATTCCGGGATCAGCGACACCTCGGCCATACCCACATCCAGCGCCCGGTCGGAGAAATACTCGCCGCGCAGCACCATCGGCTCCAGCAGTTGCTCGCTACAAAACTCTCGCAGATCCACGTCCGCGGTGGACATATCAATCAGCAGGACGTCACGCGCGCGAAACTCTGACACCCCATTCACGTTAACGATTACCCGACGAAAACGACGCCAGCGCTCAACCCCGATGACGTTCGCGCCATAGCGTTCGCGTAGCTTAAGGTCGTCCAGCCGCTGGCCTATCATCGGCGAACCGGGGCGGATAGCCAGCCGACGGGCGCGCCCGGTCAGACGGTACTCTTTGATCAAATCGCGAAAAGTTCGCCGCTTCCAGCCCTCTTTGGCTTTGTCCTGCTTCTCCCCTTTCAGCGCGAAACGGGTCAACAGCATATAGATAATGCCCATCACCAGTACAACCAGCCCGATCGGCGTGACGCTGAAAAAGCTAAACCCCTCAAGCCCCTCACGGATCAGTTCGCTGTTTACGACGAGGTTCGGCGGGGTCGCGACCAGCGTCATCATGCCGCTGATGAGCCCGGCAAAGCTCAACGGCATCATCAGCCGCGACGGGGAGATCTGCATCCTCATGCAGACGCTCAGCACAACCGGAATAAAGATGGCCACGACCCCCGTCGAGCTCATAAACGCACCCAGTCCGGCGACCGTCAGCATCAGATAAATCAGCATTTTGGTTTCGCTGCTGCCCGCCACTTTAACCAGCCACGACCCCATCATCGTCGCCACGCCGGTGCGTACCAGCCCGTCGCCAATAATAAACAGGGCGGCAATCAAAATAACGTTGGGATCGCTAAACCCGGAAAAGGCTTCTGGCAGGGAAAGGGTACCGCTCAGAACGAACGCGACAATCACAAACAGGGCGACGGCATCCATGCGCACCTTGCCCGTGGCAAAAAGAATGATGGCGATTAACAGCAGGCTCAGGACCCAAATCAGTTCACCGTTCACAACATGTCCTTGTCAGTGGAGGAGAAGCAATTCTGCCATAAAAAAGCCCCGGTAATGCGGGGCTATATCATGGGATTACATTTTTAGCGAGACGGTTACAACGCCGTCTGATGCCTTCGAGACGTCGATGGCGGTCAGAGTATTAAGCACAAAATCTGCCTCCTCCAGCCGGGGGGACCCCGCCGGGACGTTAACGGCAATGACGTGGCTTCCGGCGTTCAGCCCGGCCAGCACGCCTGCCGCCGCGTCTTCCACCACCACGCACTCCGCTGGCGCAAGGCCGAGCAGTTCAGCGCCGAGCAGAAACGCATCCGGTTCGGGCTTGCCGCGCTTTACGCGCTCAGCGGTAATGAAGACGTCCGGCGTCGGTAAACCGGCCGCCTTATGGCGGGCATGCGCGACAGGAACCGAGCCGGAGGTGACGATAGCCCACGGGATCTGCGCTTCATTCAGATGCTCAAGCAATTCGCGCGCACCGGGCAGCGCGGTGATGCCCTCAGTGTCGGTAGCTTCAATCTGCTCCAGATATTTGAACTCCGCCTGAATCTCTTCCTCAGGACGTCCCGCCAGGAAGTGCCGCAATGAGGTAATGGCCTGTTTGCCATGGATGAAATTCAGTACATCCTGATGGTCAATGCCGTGCCTGTCGGCCCAATGACACCAGGAACGCTCCACTACCGGCAGCGAATCCACCAGCGTACCGTCCAGATCAAACAGAAAACCTTTACACTGCACACGCACCTCCGTCAGGCATTAATGATTTGTTGAATTTCGTTGCTGCTTAAATGGTACTGACGCGGACAGGCGTGCCACGCGCTCAGCATACGTTGATACTTATCCCACATCGGGGTCTGGGCGTTGAAGCCGTGCGTACCCGCATCAAAATGAGTGTAGCGCCCTTCGGTGTTCACCATAAAGCGCACATAGCTCAGATAGCGCGCTTCTGTCGCGGCATCAAAGCCCAGGAACGTTACGCGGCGCTCGTCAATGGACTGCTGGTCTTTCAGATTGGTCCAGGACACATGCAGTGCATGGTACATCTCCATGATGTCGATAACGATACGGCAGGTTTCCTCTTTCAGTTCGCCAAATTCGCGATCCAGTTCGCGCATCTGCAAGCCAAAACCACGTTCAACAATGGTTTGCAGGCGGCTGTAGCGCGCAGCGTTATCGGGATCAAGCATAGTCATCATCTTGTACTGGTTAGACAAAATCAGACGTTGAGCATGGGTCATTTCCATCTTTCGACTCCTGTAGCGCATTGCACTGTAAAAAAAAGACACGGTAACTGATTGTTACTGTGCCTTCTTTTGGTCGTCGTTTCGATGATCAATCACAAGTCATCGAGGAATGTTTTATCAAGCTGTTTAAACGCGCGCTTGAGGGTGTCCGCCAGCGCCTGATAATCCGGCTTGCCTTCAACCGGGGCGAGCGCCTGGCCGGCCTCCTCCAGTTTTCCACGCACTTCATAAAACCAGTGTAAAATAGAAGGCGGAAGTGGCGTGACGGAACGTTTACCTAACCACCACAATCCCTGCATCGGCAGGCTTAACGCAAAGAGCGCCGTCGCGACGGCAGGTCCAAGCTGTCCACCCAGCGCAATTTGCCAGCAAAGAGTAAAGACGGCGATCGGGGGCATAAAGCGAATCGCATAGCGCGTGGCGCGAATAGTGCGATTTTCAATAAACATGGGCGCGAGGCGCTTTTCCATCGGCCATGTCTTTGCGTAATGCTGTCCCCGACGAAACAGACTAAAAAAGTTCACGGACGGGATTTCAGGTGTTGACATGGCTGTACCTCAACTTCACATATAAAAATTAAAATTTTCGTGCAAAACCACAACAGGCTATGACAACGTTCAAAATATTTTGTCATCGCTACCCCGTATCGGGTATCCTGTGCCAGCCTGATAGGCCGTAGACGAGAAGCGTTAACTCGTCAAATTATCGCATATTATGCCATTGTCTGAAAAATGTTCAAAATGGCTTAAAATCATAGGTATTTCTTCCATCCTGCCAGAATGTTCGTTTGGCATGATGTTAATCATAAATGTCTGAGTCAGCATGCGTTACGCTTTAGACTCATTGACGTTTTTTTAGCCACGTATCAATTATAGGTACTTCCATGTCGAGTAAGTTAGTACTGGTTCTGAACTGCGGTAGCTCTTCACTGAAATTCGCCATCATCGATGCGCTCAACGGTGATGAGTACCTCTCTGGTTTGGCCGAATGTTTCCATCTGCCTGAAGCACGTATCAAGTGGAAGATGGACGGCAGCAAACAAGAAGCGGCTTTAGGTGCAGGCGCCGCTCACAGTGAAGCGCTGAACTTTATCGTTAACACTATTCTGGCACAAAAACCAGAACTGTCTGCTCAGCTGACTGCGATTGGTCACCGTATCGTCCACGGCGGCGAAAAATACACCAGCTCCGTGGTAATCGACGACTCTGTGATTCAGGGCATCAAAGACTCTGCGTCTTTCGCACCGCTGCATAACCCGGCTCACCTGATCGGTATCGCTGAAGCACTGAAATCCTTCCCGAATCTGAAAGATAAAAACGTGGCCGTGTTTGACACCGCGTTCCATCAGACCATGCCGGAAGAGTCTTACCTCTATGCCCTGCCATACAGCCTGTACAAAGAGCACGGCGTACGTCGCTACGGCGCACACGGCACCAGCCACTTCTATGTGACTCAGGAAGCCGCAAAAGTACTGAACAAGCCGGTTGAAGAAGTCAACATCATCACCTGCCACCTGGGCAACGGTGGTTCTGTTTCTGCAATCCGCAACGGTAAGTGTGTTGATACCTCTATGGGTCTGACCCCGCTGGAAGGTCTGGTGATGGGTACCCGTTCCGGTGATATCGACCCGGCGATCATCTTCCACCTGCACGACACCCTGGGCATGAGCGTTGACGACATCAACAAAATGCTGACCAAAGAGTCTGGCCTGCTGGGTCTGACCGAAGTCACCAGCGACTGCCGTTACGTTGAAGACAACTACGCAGAAAAAGCTGACGCTAAACGTGCAATGGACGTTTACTGCCACCGTCTGGCGAAGTACATCGGTTCTTACACCGCGCTGATGGACGGTCGTCTGGACGCGGTTATCTTCACCGGCGGCATCGGTGAGAACGCGGCAATGGTACGTGAGCTGTCTCTGGGCAAACTGGGCGTACTGGGCTTCGAAGTCGATCACGAGCGTAACCTGGCTGCCCGCTTCGGCAAGTCTGGCTTCATCAACAAAGAAGGCACCCGCCCGGCTATCGTTATCCCAACTAACGAAGAGCTGGTCATCGCGCAAGACGCGTGCCGCCTGACTGCCTGATTCCACACCGCCAGCAATGCTGGCGGTGCTGTTTTGTAGCCCGCCCAACGCGGCGGTAACGAAAGAGGATAAACCGTGTCCCGTACTATTATGCTGATCCCTACCGGAACCAGCGTCGGCCTGACCAGCGTCAGCCTCGGCGTGATCCGCGCTATGGAACGCAAAGGCGTTCGTCTGAGCGTCTTTAAGCCTATCGCCCAGCCACGTGCCGGTGGCGATGCGCCAGACCAGACCACCTCCATCGTTCGTAAGAACTCCAATCTGCCAGCGGCTGAACCGCTGAAGATGAGCCACGTTGAATCTCTGCTCTCCAGCAACCAGAAAGACGTGCTGATGGAAGAGATCATCGCCAACTACCACGCAAACGCGCAGGACGCTGAAGTGGTGCTGGTTGAAGGCCTGGTCCCGACCCGTAAACACCAGTTTGCCCAGTCTCTGAACTTTGAAATCGCGAAAACCCTGAACGCAGAGATTGTTTTCGTGATGTCTCAGGGCACTGACACCCCAGAGCAGCTGAAAGAGCGTATCGAACTGACGCGCAGCAGCTTCGGCGGTGCGAAAAACACCAGCATCACCGGCGTGATTGTTAACAAGCTGAACGCGCCAGTAGATGAGCAGGGCCGTACGCGTCCTGACCTGTCCGAAATCTTCGACGACTCTTCCAAAGCGAAAGTCATCAAAGTTGACCCGGCCAAGCTGCAGGATTCCAGCCCACTGCCGGTGCTGGGTGCGGTGCCATGGAGCTTCGATCTGATTGCCACCCGTGCAATCGATATGGCGCGTCACCTGAATGCCACCATCGTTAACGAAGGCGATATCAACACCCGCCGCGTGAAGTCCGTGACCTTCTGCGCGCGCAGCATTCCGCACATGCTGGAACACTTCCGCGCAGGTTCCCTGCTGGTGACCTCTGCTGACCGTCCAGACGTGCTGGTTGCAGCGTGCCTGGCTGCGATGAACGGCGTGGAAATCGGTGCGATCCTGCTGACCGGTGCCTACGAGATGGACCCGCGCGTCAGCAAGCTGTGCGAACGTGCGTTCGCCACTGGCCTGCCAGTCTTCATGGTGAACACCAACACCTGGCAGACCTCCCTGAGCCTGCAAAGCTTCAACCTCGAAGTGCCGGTTGATGACCACGAGCGTATCGAGAAAGTTCAGGAATACGTTGCGGGCTACATCAACGCAGACTGGATCGAATCCCTGACGGCGACGTCCGAGCGCAGCCGTCGTCTGTCTCCTCCAGCCTTCCGTTACCAGCTGACCGAGCTGGCGCGTAAAGCGGGCAAACGCGTGGTTCTGCCAGAAGGTGACGAACCACGTACCGTTAAAGCGGCGGCCATCTGTGCAGAGCGCGGTATCGCGACCTGTGTGCTGCTGGGTAACCCGGATGAGATCAACCGCGTTGCGGCGTCTCAGGGCGTTGAGCTGGGCGCTGGCATTGAGATCGTTGACCCGGAAGTGGTTCGCGAAAGCTACGTTGCCCGCCTGGTTGAGCTGCGTAAGAACAAGGGCATGACCGAAGCCGTTGCGCGCGAGCAGCTGGAAGACAACGTCGTGCTGGGTACGCTGATGCTGGAGCAGGACGAAGTTGACGGCCTGGTTTCCGGTGCGGTTCACACCACCGCGAACACCATCCGTCCACCGTTGCAGCTGATCAAAACCGCACCGGGCAGCTCTCTGGTCTCCTCCGTGTTCTTCATGCTGCTGCCTGAACAGGTTTACGTTTATGGCGACTGCGCGATCAACCCGGACCCAACCGCAGAGCAGCTGGCAGAAATCGCTATCCAGTCTGCGGACTCCGCGACTGCCTTCGGTATCGAACCGCGCGTCGCGATGCTCTCCTACTCCACCGGTACTTCTGGTGCAGGCAGCGACGTAGAGAAAGTCCGTGAAGCAACCCGCATTGCGCAGGAAAAACGTCCGGATCTGATGATCGACGGCCCGCTCCAGTACGATGCCGCGGTAATGGCTGACGTTGCGAAATCTAAAGCGCCTAACTCGCCGGTTGCAGGTCGCGCTACCGTGTTCATCTTCCCGGATCTGAACACCGGTAACACCACCTATAAAGCGGTACAGCGTTCAGCAGACCTGATCTCCATCGGGCCAATGCTGCAAGGTATGCGCAAGCCTGTGAACGACCTGTCTCGTGGTGCGCTGGTTGACGATATCGTCTACACCATCGCGCTGACGGCGATCCAGTCTTCGCAGCAGCAGTAAGCTAAAAAGCCCGGTGGCGCTAGCGCTTACCGGGCCCAGGGTTTTGTAGGCCGGATAAGCGAAGCGCCATCCGGCAAAAAAAGGCGACCACTCAACGGGTCGCCTTTTTTATTACAGCAACTCACGCGCCGCCGACACAATGTCATGTGCCGTCAGGCCATACTCCTTCTGCAGGAAGTCCTGCGTGCCTACCTGACCGTAACGCTCCTTCACCCCAACCCGCCGCATCGGCACCGGACAGGTTTCCACCAGCACTTCCGCCACCGCCGACCCCAGCCCGTTGTGAATGCTGTGGTTTTCGCAGGTCACAATACGCCTGGTTTTCTCGGCATAATTTTTCACCAGCATCCGATCGATGGGCTTCAGAGTAAACATGTCGATGACCGCTGCGCTTACCCCCTCCTGCTCCAGCTGGCGCGCCGCCTCCAGCGCTTCCGCCACCATAATGCCGTTAGCAATCAGGGTAATATCGGTTCCCTCGCGCAGCACGTTGCCCTTGCCGATGGTGAAGGTTGACCCCGGGGCATAGACGCTCGGCGCCTGTTTACGGATGGTCCGCACCCAGTAGAAGCCTTCCAGGTCGATAAGCTGACGCAGCACATCTTCGAACATCACCGCATCGGTCACCTCCAGCACCACTGAATGCGCCAGACCGCGCACGATGCCCATATCCTCAAACGACATATGCGTCCCGCCGTTGTGGCAGGCCGTCACGCCCGCATCCGAGGCAATCACCTTCACGTTATTGCGCTGGTAGTCCAGGGACATAAACAGCTGGTCGAAGCAGCGACGGCTGGCAAAGGCGGTAAAGGTATGGACGAACGGCTTACGTCCGGTGAGCGACAGCCCGGCGGCCGTCCCAATCACGTTGGCCTCCATAATGCCGCAGTTGATGACGTGCTGTGGATAATCACGCGCTACGCCGTCCATCGCCATCGAACTCATCAGATCCGCTTCGAGCGCAATAATCTCGCTCCCGGCCTCAATCTGTTTTGCCACAAAACCCGCATAGACCTTACGCATCTCAACCGAATCTTTCTGTCCTGTCGGTGCAACCTTAATCATGTGAAGCCTCCAGTTGGCGAATCGTCTCGTTGAGCGCCGCTTTGCTTTCCTCAGTTAATCGCAGGTGATGCGAGTTGCTGAGCTGTTCCAGGTATGGCACCCCCTGCCCTTTGATGCTGTCGAGGATCACCACTCGCGGACGCGCATCGGTCGCAGGGATCGGTGCGGTCACCTCCAGCAGCGCCGGAATGTCGTCCCCTTTCACCGTCACCACGTCAAAACCAAAGGCCCGGAATTTGCCTTCCAGATCGAAGGCGCTGATGATTTCGTCCAGCTCGCCGTCGAGCTGCTGTTTGTTCCAGTCCACGAACACCGTCAGATTGTTCAGTCGATGGTGAGCAATAAACTGGAAGGCTTCCCAGCACTGCCCTTCGTTCAGCTCCCCATCGCCAACGATGCAAAACACCCGGTTTGGCCTTTCTGCCAGCTTGTGCGACAGCGCCATGCCGCCTGCAATGGAGATCCCCTGCCCCAGCGATCCGGTGGTGGCATCCACGCCGCGTGTTTTCAGGCGATCCGGGTGGCTTGGCAGACGCGTTCCGTTCTGGTTTAGCGTGCTCAGCTCTTCAATCGGGAAGTAGCCCTTAATCGCCAGCGTGCTGTACAGCGCCGGGCCCGCATGTCCCTTCGACAGCACAAAGTAATCGCGCTCTGGCCAGTCCGGATCGGCCGGGTCTATTTTCATCACCGCGCCGTACAGAATGGCCAGCGTTTCAACGACTGACATGCTGCCGCCGTAGTGACCAAAACCCAGCTGCGTCAGGGATTTCAGCGTCTCAAGGCGGATCTGACGCGCCAGTTCGGTTATTTCATTCTCATTCATGATTTGGCTCCGGGGTTTTCCTGCGCGTTACCGCTTGCAGGTTTGTTTTTAGCGAAGACGTTGTAGGCCACCAGCAGCGCAAACAACACAACAACCAGTCCGGTGATGGCAAGCGGCGACAGGAAGCGCGCCAGGTTGCCGAGCACAATCCCGACGGCGCCAAAGTCGGCGTCCGAGAAGGTCGTATTCGCAAAGCCAATCGCGCCCAGAACAGGCAGCAGCAGGACCGGCAGGAAGGTGATCAGCAGGCCGTTAGCAAAGGCGCCAATCATCGCCCCGCGACGTCCGCCGGTGGCGTTCCCAAACACGCCCGCCGTTGCACCGGTGAAGAAATGCGGCACGACGCCCGGCAGGATCAGCACCCAGCTAAACTGACCGCAGATGAACAAGCCTACAATCCCGCCGAGGAAGCTGAACAGGAAGCCAATCAGCACCGCGTTTGGCGCATACGGGTAGACCACCGGGCAGTCCAGCGCAGGTCGCGCATTGGGCACCAGTTTTTCCGAGAAGCCGGTAAAGGCCGGGACAATTTCCGCCAGAATCAGGCGCACACCCTGCAAGATGATAAACACGCCTGCCGCGAAGGTGATGGCCATAATGATGGCGTACACCAGGTAGTTCTGGCCGCCGCTGAAGGTGGCCTCCACGTACTCACGCCCGGCGCTCACCGCCATAATCAGGTAGATAATCATCATGGTCAGTGAGATGGAGATCGAACTGTCGCGCAGGAAGCTGAGGTTCTTCGGCAGGTTCATCTCTTCGGTGGAGCGCGAGCCTTTACCGACCTTGCTGCCAATCCAGCCGGACAGCACGTAGCCCAGCGTGCCGAAATGACCGAAGGCGATCTCATCGTTGCCGGTAATACGCTTCATATAGCGTTGCGCAATCGCCGGGAAGAAGGCCATAATCAGGCCGAGGATCAACGAACCGGTGAAGACCAGCCCTACCCCTTCGAAGCCTGCGACCGTCAGGATCACGCCAATCATGCACGCCATGTAGAAGGTGTGATGCCCGGTCAGGAAGATGTACTTCAGGCGGGTAAAGCGCGCGACAATAATATTCGCCACCATCCCGAAAGCCATAATGAGCGCGGTGGAGGCACCATATTTTTCCAGGGCAATTGACACAATAGCTTCATTGTTGGGAATAATGCCCTGAATATTAAAGGCGTGCTCAAACATACCACCGAGCGGATTTAAAGAGCCCACCAGCACGGTGGCGCCGCCGCCTAGTACAATAAAGCCGAGAATGGTTTTAATTGTGCCTTTTACCACATCTGAAAAGGCTTTTTTCTGCGCCACCAGACCAATCAGGGCAATTAACCCGACCAGGACTGAAGGGACTTTTAAAATATCAACAACGAAATTCAGCGTTTCAAGGATAAACATATCCACCTCGCCTTTTCAGGATTATTGTCTTTCGAACCAAGCGCGCAGCTGCGCTTCGAGTTCGTTGATATCGATAATATTGTTGATCACCACCAGCTGGCTTTCCGGCACGCTGGCGCTGGCGGCAATGTCTTTCGCCATTACAAACAGGTCCGCCGCGCCCGGCGTGGCCGAGGAGAGATCGGAGTGTTCAACCTCTGCCTCAATTTCCAGTTTTTTGAGCACCTTTTTAATATTCATTTCGACCATAAAACTGCTGCCCAGGCCGGAGCCGCAAATAGCCATAATTTTCATTGTTATCCCCTTTTTTGAGTAGAGTACGCCCCATCACGCTGACGCGTAATGTTGAGATGAATCGGATTAAATAATTAAATCAGAAGCGATTGATAACGGTTTTTATCTCCTCCAGCGTATTCGCCCGATGTAATTCAGCCATATCTTCGTCGCTGGAAAATAATTCTGCTAAGGCGGAGATCATTTCGATATGGCTATGTTTGTCCGGCGCCGCCAGCATCACAATCACATCGACGGGGTCAAACTCACCAGCACCAAATGAGACGCCCTGTTTCAGTTTTAATAATGACAGGCCAAGTCCTTTCGCCCCTTCTTCCGGTCGCGCATGTGGCATTGCCAGCCCAGGAGCCAGCACATAGTAGGGACCTAACCTGTGATGCTGCTCAATGATAGCCGTGACATATTCCGGCGCAATGACCTGCAAATTCAGCAGCGGTTTCGCGCACAGTTCCAGCGCCTGGGGCCAGCTTTCAACGCTATCCTGTAGGATGATGGTTGTATCATATATCCACTTTTTGAGCATTTTTCACTCCCGCTAAAGACCAGACATGGGCAAACTCTATTCAACCCATCAATTAATGACTGCGATCGCGATCACAAAGATAGCGCTACCAACGACTAACATGCAGAACTGTGATAGCGCTATCAAATTGCTATCCTGGTGCGAAATCACAGCAAAAAAAGGGATTTAAGGCGTATACTGCCTGTCACGTAAAATGAAGGATGAAACTAAATCGCGTCCTGTCAGCAGGAAGATGTATGTCTTTAACCCGAAAACGGCGCAGTACCGGAAAAGTAACGCTCGCGGATGTCGCGCAGCTTGCCGGCGTAGGCACGATGACTGTTTCCCGTGCCCTCCGCACGCCCGAACAGGTTTCCGATAAACTGCGTGAAAAAATTGAAGCCGCGGTGCAGGAGCTGGGTTACATGCCCAATCTTGCCGCCAGCGCACTGGCATCGGCATCGTCATGGACGATTGCGATGGTAGTACCCAATCTTTCCGAAGCTGGCTGTTCCGAGATGTTCGCCGGGCTACAGCAGGTGCTCCAGCCAGCCGGATATCAGATTATGCTGGCGGAATCTCAGCATCGTCTTGAACAGGAAGAGAAACTGCTTGAAACGCTGCTGGCCTCGAACATCGCCGCGGCGATACTGCTCAGCGTCGAGCACTCCGATACCGTGCGACACTGGCTAAAAAACGCCTCTATCCCGGTGATGGAAATGGGTGCAATGCGTGCCGATCCTATTGATATGAATATCGGGATTGATAACGTCGCCGCCATGTATGAACTTACCGAAATGGTGATTCAGCGCGGCTACCAGAATATCGGCCTGCTGTGCGCTAACCAGGAGCAGTGGATTTTTCAGCAGCATTTGCAGGGCTGGTACAAGGCGATGCTGCGCCACCACCTGTCGCCAAACAGAGTGATTAATGCCGCCATGCCGCCGAGCTTTTCCACCGGTGCGGCACAATTGCCGGAGTTTCTGCTGGCGTGGCCGGAGCTGGATGCGCTGGTGTGCGTATCAGATGAACTGGCCTGCGGCGCGCTATATGAGTGCCAGCGTCGGCGCATCAAGGTGCCGGACGATCTGGCGGTCGTAGGTTTTGGCGACAGCGACGTCAGCCGCGTCTGTCAGCCGCCGCTGACGACGATGGCAGTACCGCACCGCAAGATTGGGATTGAAGCCGGGAAAGCGTTACTGGAACGTCTGAATGACGGAGACTGGCGCGACCATAAACCCATCGCGTCCAGCCTGTGTCTGCGGGAAAGCTGTTAAGGCTTACTCAGCCTCTTCCTCTTTTTCCGGCTTATTTTCCGGTTTAGCGGATTCGTTTTTGGCGTTGCGGGTCATCCACAGCGCCAGTGCTTTAAGGGAATCCGGCGTGAATTCGTCGCAACGCGCGGTGATCTCTTCCGGCGTCATCCAGCACACTTCGCTCACTTCCTCTTCCTGCAAGGCGAAAGGTCCGTGGGAAACGCAGCTAAACAGCCCGCCCCAGACGCGACAATGCTCATCTTCGAAATAAAACTGTCCGTGCTCGGCAAACGGCACGCCAGCGATACCTAACTCTTCTTCCGCTTCACGACGCGCGGAATCCAGCAATACTTCATCGGCCTGCACGACGCCACCCGCTGTGGCATCCAGCATACCAGGAAGAAAATCTTTGGTGTCGGTGCGACGCTGGACCAGAATCTTGCCCATGCCGTCATGAACAACGATGTACGTCGCGCGGTGACGCAGACGCTCCGCACGCATTTGTTCGCGGCTGGCCTGCGCGATCACTTCATTCTCTTCGCTGACAATGTCAACCCACTCAGTACTTGCCAAATGATTCTGCTCCACCATCGGGAAACCTTCTCGTCTAAGCGCTCTTTCGGCGCGTTTGCAGTTGTGGTGTAACTTACGGATTAATCGCTATCTGCGCAATAACTTGCTGATCATTAAGTGCGATAACGCTTAATGTCCCGTCTTCATACATGCCGTAGCTTGCCGGGTTACCGCCTTTAGGAATGCTGACAGACCCGGGGTTAAAGTGGTAAAACGCCCCGCGTTTTTCCGCCACCGGAATATGAGTATGACCATAAACCAGGACATCGCCAGCGGCGAGTGACGGCAGGTTATCCGGGCCGAACAGGTGCCCGTGGGTCAGGAACAAACGGCTGTTTTCCATCAACACCTGTTGCCAGGGAGCGGTGATGGGAAATTGCAGCAGCATCTGGTCAACTTCGCTGTCGCAGTTGCCGCGAACGGCGATAATGCGCGAGGCAAAATGATTAAGTTTTTCCGCCACCTGCGCGGGAGCATACCCTTCCGGCAACGCATTGCGTGGGCCGTGGTTTAACACATCGCCCAGGATCACCAGCCATTGCGCCCCGCTTTGGGCAAACAGAGATAACACGCGTTCGGTCGCGGGCAGCGATCCATGAATATCCGACGCAAACATCAGTTTCATCAGTTACTCCTCGGGAATTCAGACTGCCCCTATCATACCTCAAGCGCCCCGTCTTATCAGCCCGCGCGCTTAGCAGAGAGTGCCAGATAGCGCTGTACCGACGCGCGTTGCCACTGGAATGTGGCGTAATCCACCAGTAGCTGTGGGACGTCATCGCCGTTGAGGATCAGGCGATTGAGCATCAGCGCCAGATCGGTGTCGGCAATACACCACTCGCCAAACAGGTTTGGGTTACCCTGTGACAGCAGCGATGACGCGGTATCAATCAGCTTCCGGGCGCTGGATAAGCCTTCCTCGCTGAGGGCGGGCTTTTTGACGCCAGCGAACACCACGTCCGTGGAGCGTTCTGTGCGAATCGGCACCAGGTCGCTACGCAGCCACGCCTGGATCTGGCGGGCGCGGGCGCGCTTTTGCAGATCGTGAGGATAGATGCGTTCCCACTCTGGTGGGGCAAAGCGGTCTTCAAGGTACTCGTCAATCGCTGAGGATTCACTCAACTCAAAACCGTCAATCTCCAGCACAGGGACACGGCGGGTGAGCGCGTAGCCCTGCCACTGAGGTTGCAGATGTTCGCCGCTGTCCAGGTCAACGGTTTTCAGACTAAAAGTTAGCCCCTTTTCTGCCAGCGCCACATAAACGCTCATGACATAAGGAGAAAAAAAGTTCGCATCGGACCACAACGTTATTACAGGCTGGCTCATAACATCCTCATCGGCTGATCGGTTTTCACTCAACATATAATCTCTTTGCCTCGCTGTCACTTGATGAAAACTCACGATTTACAACAAGCACCTATACTGATTTTTCATGGCAACACTATTCGCACTGACAGGAGTTGAGAATGATAGATCTCTATTATGCCCCCACCCCTAATGGCCATAAGATCACCCTCTTTCTTGAAGAAGCCGAACTGGACTACCGGATCATTCGCGTGGATATCAGCAAAGGCGATCAGTTCCGCCCCGTTTTTCTGGCCATCTCGCCCAACAATAAAATTCCGGCCATCATTGATAACCTGCCTTCTGACGGGGGCAAACCGTTAAGCCTGTTTGAGTCCGGAGAGATTTTGCTTTATTTGGCAGAGAAAACCGGCAAGCTCCTGAGCGGGGAGTTGCGCGAGCGTCATCACACGCTGCAATGGTTATTCTGGCAGTCGAGCGGCCTGGGGCCGATGCTGGGGCAGAATCATCACTTTACCGCCTATGCGCCGCAGACGATCCCTTACGCCATTGAGCGATATCAGGTCGAAACCCAGCGCCTGTACGGGGTCCTGAACCGTCGGCTGGAAAAATCACCGTGGCTGGGAGGTGAGCATTACAGCATCGCAGATATCGCCTGCTGGCCGTGGATCAACACCCATGAACGCCACCGGATCGACCTGGCCACTTATCCGGCGGTTAACAACTGGTTTGAGCGCATCCGGACCCGCCCGGCAACCGAACGCGCCATGCAAAAAATCCATCAGATTTGAGCCTGTGCCCCGTTGGGTGCAGGTGTTCTCCTCATGTATGATGAGGTAAAAATACTGACACGGAGAAGACCTGCAATGTCCCAGCATGACGCTATTATTCGTATAAAAAACCTACGCTTACGCACATTCATTGGTATCAAAGAGGAGGAGATCGCGAATCGCCAGGATATCGTGGTGAATGTCGTGATCCATTACCCGGCAGACAAGGCGCGCGCCAGCGAAGACATCAATGACGCGCTGAACTATCGCACGATCACCAAAAGCATCATCCAGTACGTTGAGAACAACCGTTTTGCGCTACTGGAAAAATTAACTCAGGATGTGCTCGACATCGCACGCGAACACCACTGGGTCACTTATGCTGAAGTGGAGATCGATAAACTTCACGCCCTGCGCTACGCCGACTCCGTCTCCATGACGTTAAGCTGGCAGCGCCAGGCGTAAACCTGGAGGTTGTATGAAGATCCTGCTCACCGGCGGTACGGGGCTGATTGGTCGCCATCTCATTCCACGTTTGCAGGCGTTGCATCACGACATTACCGTGGTCACGCGCAGCCCGGAGAAAGCGCGCCAGGTGCTGGGCACCGGCGTTGAGATCTGGAAAGGCCTGGCGGAAAGGCAGGATCTGAACGGCTTTGACGCCGTCATCAACCTTGCAGGCGAACCAATCGCCGATAAACGCTGGACCGAAGAGCAAAAACAGCGTTTATGCAGCAGCCGCTGGAACATGACTGAAAAGCTGGTTGAGCTGATTCGTAACAGCGAGATGCCGCCCTCGGTGCTGATTTCCGGCTCTGCAACAGGCTACTATGGCGATCTTGGTGAAGTGGTGGTGACCGAAGAAGAGCCGCCGCACAACGAGTTTACCCATAAACTCTGCGCCCAGTGGGAGCGTATCGCCTGCGGGGCGCAGAGCGATAACACCCGCGTCTGCCTGCTGCGCACCGGCGTGGTGCTTGCTCCGAAAGGCGGTATTCTCGGTAAAATGTTGCCGCCGTTTAAAATGGGGCTTGGCGGGCCCATCGGCAACGGTCGTCAGTATCTGGCGTGGATCCATATCGACGATATGGTCAACGGTATTCTCTGGCTGCTGGATAACGACCTGCGCGGGCCGTTTAACATGGTATCTCCCTACCCCGTACGTAATGAACAGTTTGCTCACGCCCTGGGTCATGCCCTGCATCGCCCGGCGGTACTGCGCGTGCCTGCGACGGCGATTCGGCTGTTGATGGGCGAATCTTCGGTGCTGGTGCTGGGCGGCCAGCGCGCGCTGCCAAAACGGCTGGAAGCGGCAGGATTTACGTTCCGCTGGTATGACCTGGAAGAGGCGCTGGGGGATGTGGTGCAGTGAATATGTTAGAGTTATACGCCATCTCTGGATGATATGGCGTAACTATGGCAACCATCACCACAACCCGGCTTCACCTCACCCCTTTCGAACCTTCTGACTGGGCGTTCTTTCGCTCTCTGCGCGAAGACCCCAACATCATGCGCTATATGGCCGCTATCATGCCTGAAAAAGAGACGCGCCGCGTATTTGCCGCGCGCCTGATGGCGGAGCATGTCTTTGTGATCCGTCTGCATAACGACGTTACGCCGCTCGGGGATATCGGCCTGCAAATCAGTGCGGCGAACCGTGAAGAGGCGGATATTGGCTACACGGTTGTGCCTGACGCGCAGGGAAAAGGCATTGCCAGCGAGGCGCTGCGGGCGGTGTGTGAGTATGCATTTAACCAGACGGGCGTGAAGGCGATAAACGCGTACGTGCTGGCGGATAACGTTGGGTCGGTGCGGGTTCTTGAGAAAGCAGGTTTTGTGCGCACGCAGGTACTGGAGAAGGCGTACGAGATTAACGGCGTACGGTATGACGACTGGGTGTATCGGCTGGAGTGTGGTGCGGTCTGAATGCCGGGCGACACTGCGTTTGCCCGGCCTACGGTTTTTGTAGGCCCGGAAAGCGAAGCGCCACCGGGCAATTGGGCGGCTCTGGGGCTGATGCCCTCACCCCGTCCCTCTCCCACAGGGAGAGGGAGAAAGGCGAAAGATTACTTCAACGAGCCTTTCAGGAACTGCTGCAAACGCGGGCTTTGCGGGTTCGCCAGCACTTCGTCCGGATGCCCCTGCTCCTCAATCTTGCCCTGATGCAGGAAGATAACGTGGTTAGAAACGTTACGGGCGAAGCCCATCTCGTGCGTCACAACCACCATCGTTTTGCCCTCTTCCGCCAGCTTCTGCATGATGCGCAGCACTTCGCCAACGAGTTCCGGGTCCAGCGCGGAAGTCGGTTCGTCAAACAGCAATACTTCCGGCTCCATCGCCAGCGCGCGGGCGATGGAAACACGCTGCTGCTGTCCCCCTGACAGGTGCACCGGATATTTGATCTGCTGCCGCTCGTCGATCCCCACTTTCGCCAGGTATTTCACCGCACGCTCGCGGGCTTCCTGCTTGCTTAAGCCGAGCACCTGAACCGGCGCTTCCATCACGTTCTCCAGCACCGTCATGTGGCTCCAGAGATTGAAGTGCTGGAATACCATTGTCAGACGCGTACGCAGCAGGCGCAGCTGGTTTTTATCCGCCACTTTAAGCTGACCGTCTTTATCACGGACCATGTTGATGTTCTGTCCGCTCACCACAATCGATCCTTCGCTCGGCTTTTCGAGGAAGTTGATGCAGCGCAGGAAGGTACTTTTACCCGAACCTGATGAGCCGATAATACTGATCACGTCGCCCGCGTTAGCCTCCAGCGACACCCCTTTCAGCACTTCATGTTCGCCGTAGCGCTTGTGCAAATCAATTACGTTTAATTTGTTCTCAGCCATCATAAATTCTCAGTGCGTCGACGGTTTTATATGCTGCAACCAGCGTTTTTCAGCCTTACGGAACAGGCTGATCAGGACGTAAGAAATGATCAAATAGAGCACTGCCGCAATACCAAACGCCGTAAACGGCTGGTAGGTGGCAGAGTTAATATCGCGGGCAATCTTTAACAGATCCGGCACCGTGGCGGTAAACGCCAGTGCCGTCGAATGCAGCATTAAAATCACTTCGTTGCTGTACGCCGGCAGCGCAATGCGCAGCGCTGAAGGCAGAATAATACAGCGATAGAGCTTCACGGACGAGAAGCCGTACGCGCGCGCCGCCTCAATCTCACCGTGCGGCACGGAACGAATGGCCCCGGCGAAGATTTCGGTGGTATAAGCGCAGGTATTAAGGGTCAGCGCCAGCACCGTACAGTTCAGACCGCTGCGGAAGAACGCGTTCAGCATCTCGGTGCCTTTCACGATCTCCAGCGTGTACATTCCGGAATAGAACACCAGCAGCTGCACGTACAGCGGCGTACCGCGAAACACGTAGGTGAACAGCCAGATCGGAAACTGGATAAATTTATTGTTCGACACGCGGCCAATGGCGAGAAACACCGCCAGAATGCCGCCCATGACCACCGAGGAGATCAGCAGCCACAGCGTGATCGCCACGCCAGTAAAGCGGTAGCCATCCGTCCACAGCAGGGATTTCCAGTACTCCTGAATAATCTCAATCACAGGTCAGCCCTCTTCACACCCACGGAGTAGCGACGTTCGAGCAGAAGCAGCACACCATTGGAGACGGTCGTAAAGACCAGATAGATTACGCCGCAGACTACCGCAAAATAGAACGGTTCCCAGGTGCTTTTACCCGCCAGCTGCGTGGCCTTCACCACATCTTCCAGACCCAGCAGGGAGACCAGCGCCGTTGCCTTGAGAATAACCTGCCAGTTGTTACCGATGCCCGGCAGCGCGTAGCGCATCATGGCCGGGAACATGATCCGGCGAAACGTTTGTGAGGAGGTAAAACCGTAGGCGGTCGCCGCTTCAATGTGCCCTTTCGGCACGGCCATGTAAGCGCCGCGAAAGGTCTCAGTGAAATAAGCACCGTAGATAAAACCAAGGGTAATAATACCGGCCACCATCGGGTCGATATCGATCTGATCCATGCCGATGGCATCCGTGACGCCGTTAAGTGCGATTTGCAGGCCATAAAAGATCAGCAGCATCAGCACCAGGTCAGGCACGCCGCGAATCAGCGTGGTATAGCCTTCAAATATCAGCGCCAGCGGTCTGTTGGCGGATAACTTTGCCCCCGCGCCCGCCAGGCCTATCAGCACCGCCAGCACCACGGAGCTGATAGCCAGCTCAAGGGTGACAAGCGCGCCCTGTAAAATAACGCCAGAAAATCCGTACAGCATACCGCGTGCCCTGTCGTCTCGTGAGTGGTGGAACCGTGTCTTTTCCCCTCCCGCAACGGGAGGGGCCGCACGTTATCAGACGGGGCGATTAGCCGCCGTAAACATTAAAATCGAAGTACTTTTTCGCCAGCTTGTCGTAAGTGCCGTCCGCGCGCATCTCGGCGAACGCTTTGTTCAGGGCTTCACGCAGTTCGTTGTCTTCTTTCCGCAGGCCCATACCGGTACCAACGCCAAAGAGTTTTTCGTCCTTAATGGACGGCCCCCCGAACTTGTAATCTTTACCCACAGGCTGTTTCAGGAAGCCTTCGCTTGCCGCCACTTCATCCTGGAATGCCGCGTCAATACGGCCTGCCGTCAGGTCTGCGTAGATGTTTTCCTGGCCCTGGTAAGAGACAATTTCAATCCCCTTTGGCGCCCAGTGCTCGTTACCGTAGGTTTCCTGCGTCGTACCCTGCAACACGCCCACGCGTTTGCCCTTCAGAGATTCAAGGGTTGGCTGAATGTCAGAAGATTTCGCCACCACCAGACGTGAGTCCGCCGCATAGAGTTTGTCCGTGAAGGCAATCTCCTGCTGACGTTTTTCGGTGATAGACAGGGAGGACATGATCACGTCAATTTTTTTCGCTTTCAGGGACGGGATTAGCGCGTCCAGCGGGTTTTCAACGTAGGTACATTGCGCTTTAATGCGTTTGCACAGCTCGTTAGCCAGATCGATGTCAAAACCGACCAGTTCCCCCTTCGCATTTTTCGATTCGAAAGGCGCGTAGGTTGGGTCAGTCCCAATACGAATTTTCTGCGGAATGGCTGCGAATGCTGCGGTGGCGCTGGAAAAGGCCAGTACCAGAGAAAGTGACAACACCAGTTTTTTCATATCTGTCCTCAACAAACTGTCTAAATACGAGATTTTACGACTACGGGGTGCCGTTAATGTGCCATTAATCCCCTCACTCAGGCAAAGATTAATGCCTCTGAACGGGAATTTTTGCATTTAAAATGCTTAACTATGCACACGGCGGTCCAATATGGTGCATTGCTTGCACCATACTGGAACACTTCCCCTAAAGATGCACCACATCAGTGCATCTCATTCAGGTATTAATCACCGTAGACGTTGAAATCAAAGTATTTCTTCGCCAGTTTGTCGTAGGTACCGTCTTTACGCAGCTCATTAAACGCGTTGTCGAAGGCGGCTTTCAGCTCGGTATCATCCTTACGCAGACCAATACCGGTGCCGTCGCCAAAGTATTTTTTGTCTTTCACCGACGGGCCGGCAAAGGCGTACTCTTTACCCGCAGGCTGTTTCAGGAAGCCTTCGCTCGCGGCGACTTCATCCTGAAACGCGGCATCCAGACGGCCTGCCGCCAGGTCAGAGTAGATCAGATCCTGGTTCTGGTAAGCGACCACATCGACGCCTTTCTCGCGCCAGTTAGCATTGGCGTAACCTTCCTGGGTCGAGCCCTGAAGCACGCCAACATGTTTGCCTTTCAGCGAGTCGATGGTCGGCTGGATTGGCGAGCCTTTCGCGGCAATCAAACGTGAGTCGGCAGCGTAGAGCTTCTCTGAGAAGGCGATCTCCTGCTGACGTTTTTCCGTGATGGAGAGAGAAGAGATAATGGCATCAATTTTCTTGGCTTTCAGCGACGGGATCAGCGCGTCAAAGTCACTGCCCACCCATGTGCATTTCACTTCCATGCGTTTGCACATCTCATTTCCCAGATCGATATCAAACCCCACGAAGTCGCCTTTCGCATCCTTGGAGGAGAAAGGCGCGTAGGTTGCGTCTGTACCGATACGAACTGTCTGTGGTAGCGCTGCATAGCTACTTGCTGCTGCACTCAAGCCCACGAGCAAAGACAGAGCCAGAACCGTCTTCTTCATACATTTACCCTCAAGAACCGTGATTTTATTATGGTTTATGTTGTGTGTTGTGTTGCAGGCTGCTCTTGCAGGTCTTATGCCACATTGTCGTCGGGTTAAAACTACGACGTTAAATATGTTAATAAAACGTTGCGATACTGCCTTAATGGTGAAAGATAGCAGGTCTGCCGAACGAACCGGAAAGAGAAAAAGGGAAAAAGCGAATTAAATGTCGAGGATATGATCGCGGTTGCAGTTTTGCCCTGAAACAGGGCAAACAGTCATTTCATGCACCTTGTTTGTGCACAGCCTCACGCCCCCTGCCAGCGGGTAAAGAGATCTTCCGGCAGGTCTATATCGAACTGATCCAGCACGCGGTTAACGGTCTGGTTGATGACATCGTCCAGCGTTTGCGGACGATGATAGAACGCGGGGACCGGCGGCATTATCACAGCTCCCAGTTCGGCTGCCTGCGTCATTAAACGCAGATGTCCCAGGTGCAGCGGCGTTTCCCGCACGCAGAGCACCAGAGGACGACGCTCTTTCAGCACCACGTCCGCCGCACGCGTCACCAGCGTGTCGGTATAGCTGTTTACGATACCGGAGAGGGTTTTAATCGAACAGGGCAAAATAACCATGCCGGCCGTTTTAAACGAGCCCGAAGAGATGCTGGCGGCGATATCGCGGGCATCGTGGACAACATCAGCCAGCGCCTGAACGTCGCGCAGAGAGAGATCGGTTTCAAGAGAGAGGGTCTGACGCGCCGCCTGGCTCATCACCAGATGGGTTTCTACGCCAGCAACGTCACGCAGCACCTGTAACAGCCGGACGCCATAAATCGCGCCGCTGGCACCGCTGATCCCTACAATGAGTCGTTTCATGATTTTTGCCCTTGCTGATTTCAGGGCTGACTGTGCAGGATTTTACGGGGAGTTGCAAGTGAGGGCATTCGCCCTCACTTGCCGGAGCATCAACCTTCGTTGTGCATCTCTAAGCTTTCGAGATCGTTTTGCAGCTGGACGGCTTTCGCATCGTCGTTACGCAGAGAATCAAGGTAGTCGAGATACTGCTGGTCTACGTCTTTTGTCACGTAGATCCCATTGAATACCGAGCATTCGAACTGCTGAATATCCGGGTTCTCGGCGCGCACCGCGTCGATCAGATCGTTCAGATCCTGGAAAATCAGGCCGTCGGCCCCGATGATCTGGCGAATCTCATCCACTTCACGGCCATGCGCAATCAGCTCATTAGCGGTTGGCATATCAATGCCATACACGTTCGGGAAGCGAATTTCCGGCGCTGCGGAGGCGAGATATACTTTCTTCGCCCCGGCCTCACGCGCCATCTCGATGATCTGCTCAGACGTCGTGCCGCGCACAATGGAGTCGTCCACCAGCAGCACATTCTTGTCGCGGAACTCGGCACGGTTAGCGTTTAGCTTACGACGTACGGACTTACGACGCAGCTGCTGGCCCGGCATGATAAAGGTGCGGCCAACGTAGCGGTTTTTCACGAAGCCCTGACGGTACGGCTTGTCCAGAATACGGGCAATTTCCAGCGCGATATCACAAGAGGTTTCAGGGATTGGGATCACGACGTCGATGTCGAGATCGTCCCACTCGCGGGCAATCTTCTCGCCCAGCTTCGTCCCCATGTTGACGCGCGCGCTGTAAACGGAAATTTTGTCGATGAACGAGTCCGGACGCGCGAAGTAAACGTATTCGAACAGGCACGGGTTGCTCACCGGGTTGTCGGCGCACTGGCGGGTAAACAGCTGGCCCTTCTCGGTGATGTAGACCGCTTCGCCTGGCGCGACATCACGCAGGAATTCGAAGCCCAGCGTGTCCAGCGCCACGCTTTCGGAGGCAACCATGTACTCGGAACGGCCATCGCCGAGGTCACGTTTGCCGAGCACCAGCGGGCGAATGCCGTTTGGATCGCGGAAGGCCACCATGCCGTGACCGATAATCATCGCCACGCAAGCGTACGCGCCACGGATCTGGCGATTAGTCGCGGCAACGGCGGCAAAAATGTTGTCTGCTTCCAGCGGATAATGGCGGAAGTTATCCAGCTCGCTGGCAAAGATATTGAGCAGGATTTCAGAATCAGAGGTGGTATTAATGTGGCGACGTTTCTCTTCAAACAGCTTTTTACGCAGCTCGTGGGCATTGGTCAGATTGCCATTGTGGGCAAGCGTGATGCCATACGGGGAGTTAACGTAAAAAGGCTGAGCCTCAGAGGCGCTGGAACTACCAGCAGTAGGATAACGAACGTGACCGATCCCCATATTACCTTGCAGACGCTGCATATGGCGGGCTTCAAACACATCGTTTACCAGGCCGTTCGCCTTGCGTAAACGGAAGCAGTTGTTTGCATCAATGGTGATGATACCCGCAGCATCCTGCCCACGGTGCTGAAGCACCGTTAACGCGTCATAAATCGACTGGTTTACCGGCATGAAACCGGCGATACCGACAATACCGCACATTCGTCTTTTCCTCGTTAAGCCACATCTCAGGGTTTATGCCCTGGGCAAGAAACTCGACGAGCTTTGCAGATAGTCAAAGAACCATCTGATGATGAAGCTGAACTCCGGAATGAGCTGCGATTTTTGCCAGTCTTCACTTTTGGAGAACCCGGTAAAGGTATCCAGGAAGAACAGGATCGCGGCCACAATGAGCACGCCTCGCAACGCGCCGAAACAGATGCCGAGCACCCTGTCCGTTCCTGACAGACCGGTTTTCTCGACCAACTGACCTATCACGTAATTGACGATAGCGCCGACAATCAGCGTCGCGATAAACAGCACCGCGATGGCGATTCCGTTTCGGACCAGTTCATCTTCAAAGCCCGTGAACCAGACAGACAGGTAAGTGTAGTAATGACTGGCAACAAAGAAAGCACAACCCCAGGTTACCAGCGATAACGCTTCACGAACAAAGCCACGGATCAGGCTAACCAGACAGGAAAAACCAATCACCGCAATGATGGCGTAATCAATCCAGACCATATGTGTCCCACGATTAAACGCCCTGTCATCCAGTTCGGGGCGAATTCTAACAGAAAAAGAAAACGTTTGCGTAGGGATTTCCTTCCCACGCGTAAATAAAAAAGGCGCTGAAAAAATGCTCAACGCCCCTCCGCCTGACGTCTCTGTGGACGTCTGCTTTCTCCCCCTCACCCTAACCCTCTCCCCAAAGGGGAGAGGGAATTATTTGCACCCTCTCCCCTTTGGGGAGAGGGCCGGGGTGAGGGGAGCCTTATCAGTTTGCGCTGTAGTTCATCACCACACCGCTCAGGCCGGAGATCTGCTTCAGTTCGCCAAGCGAACCTTTGAGCTTATCTTTAGACGCATCCGGCCCCACGAGGATACGGGTAATTTTACCCTGTACCGGCGTGGTGGGTGAAGTATAAACACGGTATCCCGCGCCGCGCAGTTTACTCACAATCTCATTGACCTTATCTGCATTTTTCAATGCACCAAGCTGAACGACATAGGCTTTACCCGTAGGGGCGGCCTCCTGCTGGGTCTGTTTGGCCGGTGGCGGCGTTTCCGTTGCCGCAGCCAGCTGCTCGTCGGCTTTGTCACGCTGCGGTTTAGGCTGCGTTTTCTCTACCGGCTTCGGTTTTTCAACCGGTTTGGGTTGCTCTACCGGTACAGGATCGATTTCAACGTTGTTATTCGCGGCCAGACGCGACGGATCAAGAGACGGCGCGGCTGCATCACCTGCGCGCACCTCTTCCGCTGCGCCTTCAGGCGGCTGGGCTGGCAGCGCCTGCGTTGCCGCTGGCAGCATATCGGGCTCGTCGCGATCGCCCGGTTTGGGTACCAGCGGAATGGCCGCAAATTCATCCTGGTAATGCTTTTTCTGCCCGTCGAGCAATCCCGGGAGAATAATCACCCCGAGCGCGACCAGCACAATGGTTCCTGTTAAACGGTTCTGAAACTTACTCGCCACCGGTTCTCCCCGCGTCCATCACTTCCATGACATGTGCCACCGTGTGGAATGACCCACACGCCAGCACGGTATCTTCTGGTTTAGCCTCCGCCATCGCGGCACGCCAGGCCGAAACCACACTGCTGTAGATTTCGCCTTTGCCGAGATGTTCCATCAACTGCTCAGCAGTCGCGCCGCGCGGCCCTTCCAGAGGAGCACAATACCAGCTATCGACCACACTCTCCATGCAGGCCAGCGTGCCGCCGATATCTTTATCATGAAGCATACCGATAACCGCCAGCACGCGCCCGGTTTTTGGTAACGATTTGAGACGTCCTGCGAGGTACGCCGCCGCATGCGGGTTATGTGCAACATCCAGAATCAGACGCGGTGACTCACTCACAATCTGAAAACGTCCCGGTAACAGTGCGTTCTGAATGCCATCGCGGATTGCCTGCTCGCTTACCGCTAATCCGCTGGCGCGCAGGGCTGCCAGCGCAGTCGCCGCGTTAGGCTGTGGCACCTGCGGCAGCGGCAGATTCTCCAGCACGCCCTGCGCATCGCTGAAGCGCCAGCCGTTGTCCTGCACCTCATACTGCCAGTCCACGCCGCGACGCAGCAGTCGAGCACCCTTCTCTTTCGCCACTTCAGCGATGGTATGCGGCATGTCCGGTTCGCCAACCACGGCAGGCTTATTGGCCCGGAAAATACCGGCCTTCTCACGGCCAATGCTTTCGCGGTCGGGCCCCAGCCAGTCGGTGTGATCCAGCGCGATGCTGGTGACGACGGCGACATCCGCATCTACCATATTGGTGGCATCCAGACGCCCGCCCAGCCCCACTTCCAGGATCACCACGTCCAGCTGCGCCTGCTTAAACAGCCACAGCGCCGACAGGGTGCCGTATTCGAAATAGGTTAATGAGGTATCGCCGCGCGCGGCTTCGATAGCGGCAAACGACGCCGTATGGGCCGATTCGGCCAGCTCGGTGTTTTGCACCCGCACGCGCTCGGTGTAGCGCACCAGGTGCGGCGAGCTGTAAACGCCTACCTTATAACCGGCTGCCATCAGGACAGATTCCAGCGTACGGCAGGTGGTGCCTTTACCGTTAGTGCCGGCCACGGTAAACACGAAAGGCGCAGGTTTCAGCACGTCAAGGCGCGCGGCAACCTGGCTTACGCGCTCAAGGCCCATGTCGATAGTTTTACTGTGCAGGTTTTCCAGATAAGAAAGCCACGCGGCCAGGGGCGACGTGGCTTGAGGAATGCTTTTATTTTCCATGATGCCCGGTTGTCATTAACGGTTTAGAAAGCAAAAGGGCAGCGCCATTTGGCCCTGCCCTTTTCAGTTATCAGGCCTCGGGTTCCTGATCCGGTACCACCACGCCTTCGCGCGGCTCGTCCGGGCTCGGCGACGGCAGATTCATCAGCTTCGCCAGGACGCTTGCCAGTTTGAGGCGCATCTCCGGGCGGCGGACGATCATGTCGATAGCACCCTTCTCAATGAGGAACTCACTGCGCTGGAAGCCCGGCGGCAGTTTCTCACGTACGGTCTGCTCGATAACGCGAGGACCGGCAAAGCCGATCAGCGCTTTTGGCTCAGCGATGTTCAGGTCGCCCAGCATCGCGAAGCTTGCAGAAACGCCGCCCATGGTTGGGTCGGTCAGTACCGAGATGTACGGCAGACCGCGCTCCTGCATTTTCGCCAGCGCGGCAGAGGTTTTCGCCATCTGCATCAGGGACATCAGCGCTTCCTGCATTCGTGCGCCACCGGAGGCAGAGAAGCAGATCAGCGGGCAGTTGTCTTCCAGCGCCTGCTCAACGGCACGCACGAAACGCGCACCAACAACAGAGCCCATTGAGCCGCCCATAAAGGCGAACTCAAACGCGGCGGCAACCACCGGCATCTCATGCAGGGTGCCTTTCATGACGATCAGCGCGTCTTTCTCGCCGGTCTCTTTCTGTGCAGAGGCCAGACGATCTTTGTATTTTTTGGAGTCGCGGAACTTAAGCACATCTTTTGGCTCCAGTTCGCTGCCCAGTTCTACCAGAGAACCTTCGTCCAGCAGGCTATGCAGGCGGTTGCGCGCCGACATACGCATATGGTGGTCACACTTCGGACACACCTCAAGATTGCGTTCCAGCTCTGCGCGATACAGAACCTGGCCGCAGCTATCACACTTCGTCCATACCCCTTCAGGAATGCTCGCTTTACGCGTTGGGGTAATGTTGCTTTTAATTCGTTCAATCCAGCTCATTGATAACCTTTCTGCCTGAACCTGGTCGTATGCCAGTTTTGCTGTAAGAGGCGAATAATGCCATTTTTGCCTCCAACAGACCATGAATGTTGCACATTAAAACATAACAGCCCGAAACTTTGGATAAAAAAGTGGTCGAACCGCCAGCGTGCATTTACTTCGCTTGTTTTGCCGCCGCGCGTTTGTGACGAATAATTTCGATCACACCCGGCAGAACGGAAAGCACAATAATCGCTACAATCAGTAACTTAAGGTTTTCCTGAACCACCGGCAGATCGCCAAACAGGTAGCCCGCATAGGTAAACAGCAGTACCCACAGCAGCGCGCCCACCACGTTGTACATGGCAAAATGACGATAGGACATGTGACCCATTCCCGCCACAAACGGTGCAAATGTGCGCACAATAGGCACAAAACGGGCAAGGATAATGGTTTTACCGCCATGGCGCTCATAGAACGCATGGGTCTTATCTAAATAACTGCGGCGGAAAATCTTCGAGTCCGGATTACTGAACAACCGCTCGCCAAACACCCGCCCGATAGTGTAGTTGACCGCATCACCAATAATCGCGGCGATGATCATCAGGACGACCATCAGGTGGACATTCAGGTCATTCGTTGGCAGTGCGGATAACGCGCCCGACACGAACAGCAGTGAATCTCCCGGCAGGAACGGCGTAACCACAAGGCCGGTTTCACAGAACAGAATGAGGAACAGAATGGCGTATACCCAGACGCCGTACTGCGCGACCAGCTCCGCCAGGTGAACATCAATGTGCAGGATGAAATCAATCAGAAAACGTATTACGTCCATATTGTCTAAGCCCTAATTGCGCCTTTGTTTAGTCCGCTAAAAACAGCGGGCCCATTGGCGGTTTTGGCAGGTCGAACCGGTCCGGGTAATCCACCGAAACCAGATACAGACCTTCCGCTTTCGCCGTTGCTGCCGCAAGCGTTCTGTCCTTCGCTGCCAGCAGTTCTGCAATCCAGCTCTCCGGCTGGTGTCCGGCGCCCACTTCCATCAGGCTGCCTACAATATTCCGCACCATATGATGTACAAAGGCATTGGCTTTGATATCCACCACCACATACGCGCCATAACGACTGACGTTAATGTGCATGACGTTACGCCACGGCGTACGGGACTGACACTGCACCGCACGAAACGACGTAAAATCATTCTCTCCAATCAGACACTGCGCCGCACGCTGCATACGTTCTGCATCCAGCGGTTCATAAAAATGCGTCACGCCCTGGCTTAACACCGCCGGGCGCAGGCGCTGGTTGTAGATGACATAACGGTAGCGCCGCGCCGTCGCACTGAAACGCGCGTGAAAATCATCCGGCACAGCTTTCACCCAACGCACGGCAATGTCACCAGGCAAATTCGCATTTACACCCAGCGTCCAGGCCGCGTCTTTGCGCACGGCGGTGGTGTCAAAATGCACCACCTGCCCCGTGCCGTGAACGCCGGCATCGGTGCGGCCCGCACAGAAGACGCTTATCGGTTCATTCGCCACCTGAGAGAGCGCTTTCTCCAGCTTCTCCTGGACGCTGCGCACCTCATTCTGCCGCTGCCAGCCATAGTATTTACTGCCATCGTATTCAATGCCGAGGGCAATTCTGTGGACCGGCTTTTGTTCCACATCTGACATCAGTACAGATACTCCTGCACCAGTTTTTCCGCGATTTTGACCGCCATCAGCGCGCCGCCAAAACGCACGTTGTCGGCAACGGACCAGAACTGCACCTGCTCAGGCATACCGTAATCGTTACGCACGCAGCCCACAGAGAGATGCGCGCTGCCGGTAGCGTCGCCCACCTGCGTCGGGAATTCACTCTCTTCGGACAGGACAAGGTCCTCTCCGCGGCCAAACGCGTCGCGGGCTTCTTCAGCCGCCAGCGGACGCAGGGCTTCAAACCCGACCATCTGCGCATGGCCGTAAAAGACCGGAGACTGCACGACGTTCGCGGAGATCATCAGACCGTCATCCTGCAGAATTTTGCGTGCTTCATCGACGATACGACGCTCTTCCCGCACCGAACCTTCACGATCCGGCAGCAGCGGCAGCATGTTGAACGCCAGCTGGCGGCCAAAGAAATCATCTTCGTCGATCGGGATACCGTTCAGCAGCTTCGCGCTCTGCCCTGCCAGTGCGTCTACGGCTTTTTTGCCGTTAGCGGAGGCTGACAGCAGGCTGGTCACGGAAATACGCGACAGGCCACCGTCGTCGATCAGCGGCTTCAGCGCGGTCAGCAGCTGGCTGGTGAGGCTGTGCGGTACTGCAATGATATTGCGGTTGCGGTAGTCAGCCAGCACAAACGGGTTGACGTCCGGCACCACCAACGGCACATCCGGCTCCAGGGAGAACAGACCGCTCAGGTCGATCACCAGACAGCCTGAATTGGTCGCTTCTTCAATGTAGGATGCCGTGGCTTCCGCACCTGCGGCAAAAAACGCCAGCTGAGCCTGTGTCCAGTCAAACGCGGCGGCATCCTGCACCATCACGGATTTCCCGCCGAAACGCAGATGTTCTCCTGCGCTGTCGGTACGCGCCAGCGCGTAAATGTCGCCCACCGGGAACTGACGCTCAGCAAGGGTTTCAAGCAGGGCTTCGCCCACGGCGCCAGTGGCACCCAAAATGGCAATGTTCCAGCCTTCAGACATGGTGGTTTACTCCAGAAATAAAAAAGCGTCCCTGCCGGAATATCCGACAGGGAGCATTAAGAAGACATTAACGTGCCGGGTGGTGAACGGCGTTAAATCCCAGCTGATGCAACAGCGCCGCCGCGGGGGCGTCATCGCACATCACATACAGGGAGGACCACTCGCGGCGCTCAAGGTAATTTTTGCGCAGCTTGTCAAACTCACCCGGAATACCCGCCACTTTACGCAGCAGCGCGTCATCGCGGCGCACATCATACACCAAATGCACCAGTCTTTTCAGCGTTGCCTCATCCAGCGGTCCATGAAGGGTAATGCGACCAAATTCCGGGGCGGGCAGCAGCGTATCCAGCGCTACCTGCTGCGGATGGCCGATAAAGGCGCTGTAAGCCTCAAACACCTGGGTTGTGCCACGCGCTTTGCCTTCAAGGGTATAACCCGCGATATGCGCGGTACCCACGTCCACCTTATTCAGCAATGCGACGTTGAGATCCGGCTCTGGCTCCCAGACGTCCAGTACGACGCTAAGATCTTGACCCTCGTCGAGACATGTCAGCAGCGCCGCGTTATCCACCACCGGTCCCCGGCAGGCATTTATCAGAATAGTGCCAGCCTTCAGACGGCGGATCAGCTTTTCGTCGGCCAGGTGCAGAGTCTTGTACGGCCCTTCTTTAAAGAGCGGCGTATGGAAGGTGATGACGTCGCACTCGTCGACCAGCTCATCCAGCGTGCGGAAATCGCCCTCATCGCCGTTATCCTTACGCGGCGGATCGCACAGCAGAGTGCGGATGCCCCAGGCTTCCAGACGCTTTTGCAGACGTCCGCCCACGTTGCCCACACCCACAATCCCGACGGTGCGGTCTTTCAGCGCAAAACCATCGCGCTCGGCCAGCATCAATAGCGAGGAGAATACATATTCCACGACGGCAATGGCGTTACAGCCTGGTGCCGCGGAAAAACCAATCCCCGCCTGCTTAAGCCACTGGTCATCCACATGATCGGTCCCGGCCGTTGCCGTCCCGACAAATTTAACCCCTTTGCCGGTGAGCAGCGCCTCATTTACTTTGGTCACCGAGCGCACCATCAGGGCGTCTGCATCGTCCAGTTCGCTGACCGGAATCGGGCGACCAGGGACAGCCTTAACCTCACCCAGGCGGCTGAACAGCTCACGGGCGTAAGGCATATTTTCATCAACGAGGATTTTCACGTCTGAGTACCTGTTTGAGAGGAAGTAAACCTGCCAAGTGTGCCATAATCTCGCCGCCGGGCATATATCTCCGCCCGGTTACGCAGAGTTTGACTTTAAGGATTTTTGACGATGCAGCCCATTTCAGGTACGCCTCCGCGCCCTCCGGGTGAAGGCCCCGTAACGCCCAACACGCCAGGCGAACAACCGCTCTCCACGCAGCAACGCACCGTACTGGAGCGTCTTATCACGCGTCTTATTGCGTTGACCTCACAGCAAAACGCAGAGGTATGGGCCGGCGTTAAGCACGATTTGGGCGTCAGAAACGATGCGCCGCTACAGTCGCGCCATTTCCCTGCCGCCGAACAAAACCTGAACCAGCGTCTTACCAGCGCACAGCAGCAACATACTACCCGCCAGATTATCTCGCAGCTGACCGAGCTGTTGGGCCAGGGGAATAATCGTCAGGCGGTGAGTGATTTTATCCGTCAGCAATACGGTCATACCGCCCTGAGCCAGCTTTCGCCGGAACAGCTGAAAACCGTGTTGACCCTGCTGCAAAGCAATCAGCTTTCTATCCCGCAGCCGCAACAGCGCCCGTCTACAGAGCGGCCATTACAGCCTGCGGAGCATAATACGCTCAAGCAGATGGTCACTAAGCTGGCTGCCGCCACCGGCGAACCGACAAAGCTTATCTGGCAATCCATGCTGGAACTTTCCGGTGTGAAAGCGGGCGAGATGATCCCGGCAAAACAGTTTACCCATCTGGTCACCTGGCTCCAGGCGCGTCAGACGCTCAGCACCCAGAGCGCTCCGACCCTGCACAGCGTACAGGCGGCACTGAAACAACCGCTGGAACCGCACGAGTTCGATATGATCCGGGATTACGCCCAGCAGAGCTGGCAGGCGACACCGCAAACGGTGCTGACCACCGCGCAGGTACAGGATTTACTGAATCAGATCTTCGTTCGCCGCGCCGAGCGGGAAGGCGGCGTGCCGGAGGTAAGAAACATTCAGCCGATCTACAACCCGCTGTTTGCCCCCGTTGTTGACACGTTCAAGACGCTTTCTGCCCGTCCGGGATTGATGTTTATCGCGTTGCTGATTGCGCTGGCGATTTTCTGGCTGGTTGCTTAAAACTGCCGGGTGGCGGCTACGCCTTACCCGGCCTACGGTTCGCGCGGTTGTAGGCCCGGTAAGCGGAGCGCCACCGGGCAAAAACTACGACCTGCGAAACGCCACCAGCGTCACCACAATCCCCACCACCGCTGACACCGCACCGGCGAGAAATACGGAAGGATAGCCAAACGACGTTGCAAGCAGCCCCGCCAGCGGCCCGGTGATGCCGTAAGAGATATCCTGAAACGCCGCATAGCCGCCCAGCGCCGTGCCGCGCACCTGCGGAGCCACGCGCTTAACCACTTCAACGCCCAGCGCCGGGAAGATCAGTGAGCAGCCGCAGCCGGTTAACGCCGCACCCAGCAGCGCAACGGATGCGGACGGCGCCTGCCAGAGCAGTACCAGACCCACGGTCTCAATGACCAGTGACGCCACCGCCACCTTCACGCCGCCAAAGCGATCCGGCATCCAGCCAAACAGCACGCGCATCAATACAAACGCGCCGCCAAAGGCCGTCAGCGTAAAGCCCGCCATCGCCCAGCCGCGGCTCATGAAATAGAGGGAGACGAAGGTACCGATAACCGCAAAGCCCACTCCCTGAAGCGCCAGCCCAAGCCCCGGTTGCCAGATTTGCCCCACCACGCTCCACAGCGAAGGACGCTCGCCTTTATGGGCGGGCACCTTGCGCACCGAACCGTTAAACGCCCACGCCAGCAGCGGTAATACCATGGTGGTGCCTGCCAGCACCGCAAAACCAAACTGGCTGTGGATCAGCAGCCCCAGTGGTGCGCCTGCCGCCAGCGCGCCGTAAATCGCCATCCCGTTCCAGGACATCACTTTTCCGGAACGCGCAGGTCCCACCAGCCCCATTCCCCAGGTCAGGGTGCCGGTCAGCAGCTGGCTTTCGCCAAAGCCGAGGATCAGGCGCCCTGCCATCAGCAGCGCGAATTTATACGCTGCATCTATCGGCAACAGCGCCGCCAGCAGCCAGGCTCCCCCCGCCAGCCCGCAGGCAAACATGCCCTGCAACGCCGAGCGTTTTGCGCCGTGCTGATCCGCGAGGCGACCGGCGTAGCCCCGGGTTAATACCGTCGCTAAAAACTGAATGCCCACCGCAATACCGACCATGGTGTTGCCATAGCCCAGCTCCTGGTGAACGAACAAGGGGATCACCGGCAGCGGCAGACCAACGGTCATGTAGGTCAGAAACACCGCAAAGGCGATGCGGAAAAGGGAAAGGTTCCCGGAAGGAGCGCTCTTCTCAGGGGTAACAGCCTTCATGCATAACTCCGTGTTCAGGCAAAAAAAAAGGGAGCCGCGTGGCTCCCTTCTACTATATCTTCAAACGCTTACGCTTTCAGCTTACGCATCACCAGCGTGGCGTTGGTGCCGCCGAAACCGAAGCTGTTGGACATAACGGTCGTCAGCTCACGTTCGGTGGTTTCGGTCACGATGTTCAGGCCTGCCGCCTGCTCGTCCATCTCGTCGATGTTGATGCTTGGCGCGATAAAGCCGTTTTCCAGCATCAGCAGAGAGTAGATCGCTTCCTGCACGCCCGCCGCACCCAGAGAGTGACCGGTCATGGCTTTGGTTGCAGAGATCGCCGGACTGTTGTCGCCGAACACTTCACGGATCGCACCCAGCTCTTTCACGTCACCTACCGGCGTTGAGGTGCCGTGGGAGTTCAGGTAGTCGATTGGGGTATCAACGCCGTGCATCGCCATCTTCATGCAGCGCACCGCGCCTTCGCCGGATGGAGCAACCATGTCAGCGCCGTCAGACGTTGCGCCGTAGCCCACGATCTCAGCGTAGATGTGCGCGCCACGCGCCAGCGCGTGTTCCAGCTCTTCAACCACAACCATACCGCCGCCGCCAGCGATAACAAAACCGTCGCGGTGTGCATCATAGGTACGGGATGCTTTGTCTGGCGTTTCGTTGTATTTGGTGGACAGTGCGCCCATCGCGTCGAACTCACAGGCCATTTCCCAGCCCAGCTCTTCGCCACCGCCAGCAAATACGATGTCCTGTTTGCCCAGCTGGATCTGCTCAACCGCATTACCGATACAGTGTGCGGAGGTCGCACATGCGGAGCTGATGGAGTAGTTCACACCGTGGATTTTGAACGGCGTTGCCAGGCACGCGGAAACCGCTGAACCCATGGCTTTGGTCACAACATATGGACCGACCGCTTTCAGGCCGCGCGGGCTGCGCATGGCGTCAGCACCGAACACCTGAGCTTTAGAGGAACCGCCGGAGCCTGCAATCAGGCCCACGCGTGGGTTGTTCTGGTAAGCGTCTTCGCTCAGACCAGAATCCTTGATCGCTTCCTGCATGGAAAGATAGGCGTAGATAGAGGCATCGTTCATGAAACGAACCACTTTACGGTCAATTAAACCGGTGGTATCCAGTTTAACGTTACCCCATACGTGGCTACGCATTCCAGAATCTTTAAACTCTTCAGAGAAAGTGATCCCGGAGCGTCCTTCACGCAGAGATGCCAGGACTTCCTGCTGGTTATTACCGATGCTGGAAACGATGCCCAGGCCAGTAATCACTGCACGTTTCATTCAATACCTCTGTAAGTCGCACTATAAAAAGTTTCGAGTCGCACAATAGCGTACACTTGTACGCCGAACAAGTCCGATCAGCGATTTTCTGTGGAAATTTGCACCGATGGGCTCACATCGCTAAGATCGTGCCACTGCCTGTCGGACGAGTAACTTACGTGAAACAAAACGCCATACAACCTGCCAACCTAGAATTCAACGCTGAGGGTACACCTGTTTCCCGAGATTTTGATGACGTCTACTTTTCTAATGATAACGGACTGGAAGAGACGCGCTATGTCTTCCTCGAAGGAAATCATCTCAGCACCCGCTTCCCTGAGCATCCGCGCAGCCTGTTTGTCGTCGCGGAGAGCGGTTTCGGCACCGGGCTGAATTTTTTGACCCTCTGGCAGGCCTTCGACCAGTTTCGCGCTGCACACCCCGAGGCTACCTTACAAAGATTACATTTCATCAGTTTCGAAAAATTTCCGCTTACCGCACACGATCTGCGGCTTGCCCATCAGCGCTGGCCGGAGCTTGCCCACTGGGCGGAACAGCTTCAGGCCCAGTGGCCACCGGCTATCGGCGGCTGTCATCGTCTGATTCTGGACGACGGACGCGTCACGCTCGACCTGTGGCTTGGCGACATTAACGACCTGACCGATAAGCTCGATGACTCAATGCATCAGAAAGTGGACGCCTGGTTCCTGGACGGTTTTGCGCCCGCCAAAAACCCTGACATGTGGAGTCCGCACCTGTTCAGCGCAATGGCACGTCTGGCACGCCCGGGCGCGACGCTTGCCACCTTCACCTCGGCGGGCTTTGTCCGCCGTGGGTTGCAGGAGGCGGGGTTTACCATGCGGAAAACCAAAGGCTTTGGCCGCAAACGCGACATGCTGGTGGGGGTGATGGAGCAGGATCTGGCGATCCCGGCACAGGCACCCTGGTTTGCTCGCCGCCCCAGTGCGTCGCGTGAGGTCGCCATTGTGGGCGGAGGTATTGCCAGCGCCCTGCTCTCACTGGCTCTGCTGCACCGTGGCTGGCAGGTGACGCTCTACTGCGCTGACGAGGCACCGGCGATGGGTGCATCAGGCAACCGTCAGGGCGCGCTTTATCCCTTATTAAGTTCACACGATCCCGCACTGTTCCAGTTCTTCCCGGCTGCGTTTACGTTTGCTCGTCGCCTTTACGATAGCCTGCCGGTTGCGTTCGACCACGACTGGTGCGGTGTGACGCAGTTGGGCTGGGATGAGAAGAGCCAACAGAAAATCACCCAAATGTTGTCGCTGGGGCTGCCGGAAACCATCGCCCATGCCGTGACGGCTCAGCAGGTTGCTGAGACCGCTGGCGTCGACACCGGCTGCGGCGGAATTCAGTATCCACTCGGCGGCTGGCTATGTCCGGCTGAACTGACTTCTGCGGCGATAGCCCTCGGGCAGTCGCGTGGGTTGACAGTGCATTATGCCCATAAGGTTCAATCGCTAAGCCGCACTGCGCACTGGGAACTGCGTTTTGCTGACGGCAAAGCGTCGCAGCATGCCAGCGTTGTGCTGGCCAACGGACATCACATCACTCAGTTTACCCAGACAGCGTCATTGCCGGTTTATCCAGTCGGCGGCCAGGTGAGCCATATCCCGACCGCGCCCGAACTGAGCAAACTGCGTCAGGTGCTGTGTTACGACGGCTACGCGACGCCGCAAAATCCGTCCAACGGCCATCACTGCATCGGTGCCAGCTATCATCGCGGTGAAACAGATATGCAGTACAGCGAAGCGGATCAGCAGCAAAACCGCCAGCGCCTGCTCGACTGTTTCCCGAATGCGTCGTGGGCGAAAGAGGTTGATGTCAGTGAGGGTCAGGCGCGCTGCGGCGTACGCTGCGCTACCCGCGATCACCTGCCGATGGCGGGAAACGTGCCGGACTATGACGCCACGCTTGAAGTCTATCAGGATCTTGCAGACAACAAAGAAACGGCGGTAAGTGCGCCCGTTTATCCGGAACTGTTTATGTTGGGTGGCTTAGGCTCGCGGGGATTATGCTCCGCGCCATTGCTGGCTGAAGTGCTAGCCGCGCAAATGAGCGATGAGCCGGTTCCGCTGGACAGGGTTACGCTCGCGGGGCTGAATCCGAACCGACTGTGGGTGCGGAAATTGCTGAAGGGGAAAAGGGTTAAGTAGGGTGCGGTCTGGTGCCCTCACCCTGGCCCTCTCCCCAAAAGGGAGAGGGAAGAGAAGGCGGCAACTTAGCGTTTAGCCTGCTGGAACAAATTGTCCCACATGCCCAGCACTAAAGACTGGTCGCGTGGAGACAGTTCCCCGGCCAGAATGGCTTTTTCAAGGCTGCGAGTAACTTCCGCGTGAACGGCGTCGGCAGAGTGATCGTCCCCGGCTTCCAGCGCGGCTACCGCCAGCGTCAGGTGACCACGCAGATAACCGCTGGCGAACAGCTCATCATCGCTGGCGTGTTCCACCATGTCATCAATTAACGCCAGAATGCGTGATTCAAATTCTGCGATCATCTTCTTTCCTCTGTTATAAATCTTCCGGCCACGGGAAGCATTCCGCCGTGATCTCCGGCGTATGGTAATAATTTTGTAAAGCCTCGATCAGGCGTGCCGGACGTTCCGGGATGCCTTTCTCAAGATATTCCATCACCTGCGCATGCACGCGGCGCTGGAAGACGATACGGTCTGGCTCGAAGTCGCCTTCAAGGTTGTCACAGCTGACGTTGAACGGGAAACCCGCCGCCACGCAGAACAGCCACTCCAGCGCCTGCGGTTTCACCTCCACATCTTCGAACTGCCCCTGGGTGGCGGCGTCGCGCCCGTCCGGGCAGTACCAGTAACCAAAGTCCACCAGCTCGCGACGCGCTTTCCCCGCGATGCACCAGTGCGAAATCTCGTGCAAACCGCTGGCGTAAAAGCCGTGGGCAAAGACGATGCGGTTGTATGAAACCTGGTCATCAGCAGGAAGATAGATCGGTTCGTCGTCGCCTTTAATCAGACGGGTATTAAAATCATCAGCAAAACAGCTGTCGAAGATCTCAATCAGCTGTTCGTATTTATGCGTACTGTTCATTAGTTCATCCCCAACCAGGTGAGGATCTCCTGTCCATGGCTGTCATAAAGAAGTTTGGCGCTCATCACCGCCGATACAACAACAATCATCGGGCGGATCAGCTTTTGCCCTTTGCTTAATACCAGACGCGAGCCTGCGCGCGCGCCCAAAAACTGCCCCGCCATCATCACAAATCCGGTAGCCCAGATAACCTTGCCGCCAATGATAAACAGCAGCAGACCGCCAACGTTGGAGGTTGCGTTGAGGACTTTGGCGTGGGCGGTGGATTTGGCGAGGTTGAACCCGGCCAGCGTCACGAATGCCAGCGCGTAAAACGAGCCTGCTCCCGGACCAAAGAAGCCGTCGTAAAAACCGACGCAGCCACCGGCAATCAGCGCAAACGGCAGGCCGTGCAGTCGCCGCGCCCGGTCTTCCTCGCCGAGCTTTGGCATCAGTAAGAAATAGAGGCCAATACAGATAACCAGAATCGGCAGGATCTGGCGCAGAATGTCGGACTGTACGTGCTGGACCAGCAGCGCGCCCGCCGTCGAGCCAATAAACGTCATCAGGATATTGAGCTTCTGATCGGCGAGATTCACCACTTTGCGCCGAACAAAGTAGAGCGATGAGGAGAGCGAACCGCCGCATGCCTGGAGTTTGTTGGTGGCAAGCGCCTGGGCAGGGCTCATGCCTGCCGCCAGCAGCGCCGGAACGGTGAGCAACCCGCCACCGCCCGCCAGGGCATCGATAAATCCGGCTAACATCGCAACAAAAAAGAGCACCGCCAGCAGCAGCGGTGACACCATAAACAGATCGACGAAATTATCCATTAAAGTACATGCTCATCCAGTAGCGCCTGGCAGGAAGGCGGCAACGGAGGCGGTGTCTTCTTCTCAGGCTTAGAGGTTCCAGGCTTGGCCGGTTCAAACCAGCTTTGCAGTTCGTAACCACAACCATCGCCAGGCGGTGGCAGCGGCTGATCTTCACATTCCAGGCTGTTCGCCGGGCAGCGCAGGCGAACATGCATATGCGCCCGGTGCTGGAACCACGGGCGCACTTTACGCAGCCAGTCGCGATCCGTTCCCGCATCCAGGCAAAGCTGCTGCTTGATGGCCGGGTTAACAAAGATCCGTGTGACGTCGTTATCCTCTGCCGCCAGTTTAATCATGCTGGAAATTTCCGGCGACCAGCGCGAGGCTACGACCCGTTTACCGTCGGCCGAGACCAGATCCAGCGCCTGCGGTTTCAGCAGCTGCGCTGAGCTCCAGCGCGTTTTCGGCAGTTGCAGGAAGATGTCCACATCCAGTCCGGTCTGGTGGCTGGCGTGACCGCCGTTGAAGCGACCACCTGCAGGCATCCCCATATCGCCAATCAGCATCGTCCCCAGCCCCAGGTTATGCACCTGGTTGCCAAGACGCTGAATAAACAGTACCAGGTCAGGATGGCCGAAGTAACGGCGCTGGTCGGTGCGCATCACCTGATAGGTGTCCGACTGCAGCGGAAGTTCCTGCGCGCCGACGATACACCCATTGGAGAAAGCGCCAATGGACTGCGCGCTTCCCGCTACCGGGTGGGTGATTTTCTGCCACGGCGTGGCGGCCAGGCTTGCTCCACTGGCCAGCAGCGCCAGCAGAGCGATTGCGGTTTTTTTCATAGTTACCAGCGTGGAATGGTGGTCGTCACATCCGCATTCTGCGCGCGCTGGCGCAGGAAGTGATCCATCAGCACGATCGCCAGCATCGCTTCTGCGATCGGTACCGCGCGGATCCCCACGCATGGATCGTGCCGTCCTTTGGTGATCATCTCTACTTCATCGCCTGAGCGGTTAATCGTGTGGCCCGGCACGGTAATGCTGGACGTTGGCTTCAGCGCGATATTGGCAATAATTTGCTGCCCGCTGCTGATGCCGCCCAGAATGCCGCCCGCATGGTTGCTCTGGAAACCCGCCTTCGTGATTTCGTCGCGGTTCTGGCTGCCGCGAAGCTTAACCACGTCAAAACCGTCGCCGATTTCAACGCCTTTCACCGCGTTGATGCTCATCAGCGCGTGGGCGATGTCAGCGTCGAGGCGGTCAAATACCGGCTCGCCCCAGCCAGCCGGCACACCGTCGGCCACCACGGTGACTTTCGCACCAATGGAGTCGCCCTCTTTTTTCAGGCCACGCATCAGCTCGTCCAGCGCGTCCAGCTTGTCGGCATCGGCGCAGAAGAACGGGTTAAGTTCTACCTGATCCCAGTCTTTGATTGCCAGCGGAATGTCGCCCATCTGGGTCAGACAGCCGCGGATAACGATGCCGAATTTCTGCTGGAGATATTTTTTGGCAATCGCACCTGCCGCCACGCGCATCGCGGTTTCACGCGCGGAAGAACGTCCGCCGCCGCGATAGTCGCGAAAGCCATATTTTTGTTCGTAGGTATAGTCGGCGTGGCCCGGACGGAAGACGTCTTTAATCGCGCCGTAGTCCTGGGAGCGCTGATCGGTGTTTTCAATCAGCAGACCAATGCTGGTCCCGGTGGTACGGCCTTCAAAAACGCCGGAGAGAATTTTGACCTGGTCCGGCTCGCGACGCTGCGTGGTGTAGCGAGAGGTACCCGGACGACGACGGTCAAGGTCATGCTGTAAATCGGCTTCGGTCAGTTCGATGCCTGGCGGGACGCCATCAACGATACAACCCAGTGCCAGACCGTGCGACTCGCCAAAGGTGGTCACACGGAATACCTGTCCAATACTGTTTCCTGCCATCACGGCTCCGATGTTGTTGTTTGTGTTTGAGCGTTGTGAAACGGGCCGAAGCCCGCTGGATTAATCTTTGTAAATGCTGAAGTATTCGCGTGCATCAAGCAGTTGCGTTTTGGTCAGCATAAAGACGCCGTCACCGCCGTTGTCGAACTCAAGCCAGGTGAACGGCACATCCGGGTACTGCTCTATCAGATGTACCATGCTGTTACCCACTTCACAAATCAGAACGCCATCGTCGGTCAGATAATCCGGCGCGCAGGCCAGGATGCGGCGGGTCAGCTTCAGCCCGTCAGAGCCTGACGCCAGGCCCAGCTCCGGCTCGTGACGGTACTCGTTCGGCAGATCGGACATGTCTTCGGCATCCACGTACGGTGGATTGGTGACGATCAGGTCGTATTGCAGCGTCGGCAGGTCGCGGAACAGGTCAGAGCGGATAGGCGTGACGTGATGGATCAAGCCGTGCTCTTCAATGTTATGTTCGGTGACGGCCAGCGCGTCGGTGGAGATATCGACGGCGTCCACTTCCGCTTCCGGGAAGGCGTACGCGCAGGCAATCGCGATGCAGCCGCTGCCGGTGCACATATCAAGTATGTGCTGCGGCTGATGGTTAATCAGGCCGTCAAAGTGGTTGTTGATCAGCTCGCCAATCGGCGAACGCGGCACCAGCACACGCTCATCAACATAGAACTCATGGCCGCAGAACCAGGCTTTGTTGGTCAGGTAAGCCACCGGAATACGCTCGTTCACGCGACGGATCACGCGCTCAACGATGCGGTGTTTTTCACTGGAGGTCAGGCGCGCGGTGCGCATGTCTTCCGGAATATCCAGCGGCAGGTAGAGTGACGGCAGCACCAGCTGGACGGCCTCATCCCACGGGTTATCGGTGCCGTGTCCGTACCAGATATTGGCGGCGCTGAAGCGGCTAACCGACCAGCGCAACATGTCCTGTATGGTATGCAGCTCGTTTACTGCTTCATCGACAAAAATTTTATCCACTCTTTCCTCCAGGGCATGCTTGCATAATTTTCGGCGGCTAGTTTGCCATGAAGACGGCGATAAATCAGCAATGACGCGTGTCGCTTGAGGTTAAAAAATGCGTTTAGTCGGGTACACTATCGGAAATACGAGATGAGAATGACGAATGAAAAAGAAAACATCGCTCAGCGAGGAGGATCAGGCTCTCTTCCGTCAGCTGATGACCGGGACGCGTAAAATCACGCACGACACCATTGTCCATCGCCCGCAGCGTAAAAAAATCAGCGAGGTTCCGGTCAAACGGTTGCTTCAGGAGCAGGCCGATAACAGCCACTATTTTTCAGATGAGTTTCAGCCGCTGCTAAATACGCAGGGCGCGGTGAAATACGTGCGCGAAGACGTCAGCCATTTTGAACTGAAAAAATTACGCCGGGGAGATTACTCGCCGGAGCTGTTCCTCGATCTGCACGGGTTGACCCAGATGCAGGCGAAGCAGGAGCTAGGGGCGTTGATCGCGGCGTGCCGACGCGAGCATGTTTTTTGCGCCTGCGTGATGCACGGTCACGGCAAACATATTCTCAAACAACAGACGCCGCTGTGGCTGGCTCAGCATCCGCACGTAATGGCTTTTCATCAGGCACCAAAAGAGTACGGCGGAGATGCCGCATTGCTGGTGTTGATTGAAGTTGAGGAGTGGCAGCCGCCAGAGTTGCCCTGACAGGATGGCGGGAGGCACGCGGCACCCCGCCATATCGCACGTCACGTCAGATGGCTTTAGCCATCTTCAGGTTGCATGGACTCATTTGCCAGTTAAAGACCCCTTTGCCGGTTTCGTCGAGGGTGACGTTGGCAATGGCGGACGTTGTGAACATCGGCGGCGTTTCGCCCGGGCACAGCTCAGATACCAGATAGCCGACCAGCGGCAGGTGGGAAATGACCAGTGCGGAAGCGACACCTTCGTTGCACAGCGCCTGAAGGTAAGCACTGACAAGGCCAACATCGCCACACGGCGTGAGTTCAGGGAGAACATCCACACTGGATGGCAGGTTCATACACTCCCCTACCACATCCAGCGTCTGTTCTGCCCGCAGGAACGGACTCACCAGAACGCGTTCAATGTCCACTTTTTGACCTTTAAGCCATGTCGCCATCTGACGGGATTCGTCGCAGCCACAGACGGTTAAAGGACGTACTGAGTCACTGGCGGCATCGAGTGCCGCGTCGCCGTGACGCATGATAAAAACTTGCATATTGCACCGCTTTTGTTAACCAGAATCACCGGCGTTAACTACCCGCGATTAATGCTCTGAGGTAGAAAACCCGATGGCCGGGCATTGTGCCTGATCCATTCGGTGAATGAAACGCTGTTTTTTACCTCAATGGCGTAAGTATAGTCAATCTCTGTTTACAATTTCGCCAGAACAGGTTCCATCACCTCAGGATTTACCCTTCTTTGACTTCAGTTTACGCAATCAGTTTCCCTTGCGGGCCAGAATGTCTGACCCCGTTCCGCCATCTGCAATAATTCGTCACAAGGTGTAAACCGTGGACCGTATTGAGAGGCCAGACGTTGCAGGATCGCAACCACTTCACCCGCCCCGAGGGTATCCATATACCGGAACGGGCCGCCAAGGAATGGCGGAAAACCGATACCAAACACGGCACCGATGTCGCCGTCGCGCGCGCTTTTGATCACCTGCTCACCAAAGCAGCGCGCCGCTTCATTGAGCATCATCATCACGCAGCGCTCAGCACACTGAACCGCCGACAGTTTTCCCTGACCCGTGACAGGAATAAGCGCATAAACCGAAGGGTCGACCTGTTTCTTGCTTTTACGCCCTTTCGCGGCGTAAAGATAGAAACCGCGTTCATTTTTTCTGCCTTTGCGATCGTCCTTCAAAATTGCAGAAACAAAGTTTGCAGGCGGCGCAAAACGATCGCCATAAGCCGCTTCCAGCACAGGGATAATTTTAGTCCCCGTATCAATTCCTACCTCATCCAAAAGTTGGATTGGGCCGACGGGGAAACCAAACTTCACCAGGGCGTCATCGACGTGCTCAATTTTCTCCCCTTCCGTCAGCAACCGCATCGCTTCGTTAATATACGGCGCCAGAATGCGGTTGACGTAGAAGCCGGCTTTGTCCGCGACCACAACAGGAGTTTTGCCCTGTTTTTTCGCCAGCTTCACCACGGTGGCAATAGTTTGCGGGCTGGTTGTGGCATGAGGGATAACCTCCACCAGCGGCATTTTTTCGACAGGACTGAAATAGTGCAGCCCTATCACCTGCTCCGGGCGCATGGCTTTCGCCGCGATGTCGCCGATCGGCAAAGACGAGGTGTTTGACGCGAAAATGGTGTGCGGCGCGCAATGCTGTTCAACGTCCGCTACCATCTGCTGCTTAAGGGCCAGATCTTCGAACACGGCTTCAATCACCAGATCGCGGTGTGCAAACCCACTGTAGTCGGTGGCGCCAGTGATCATCGCGAGGGTTTTATCGCGATCGCTGGCCTTGATATGGCGGCGTTTCACTTTGCGATCAAGGTTCTGCCAGCTGTACTGCAACGCGTGGTTGATGCCCTGAGGATTGATATCTTTGATACGTACGGGCAATTTGCCTTTGCTGGCGGTGACAAACGCGATGCCGCCGCCCATCAGCCCACCACCCAAAACCCCAACGGCGCACAGCGGAGCCGGTTCAGCTTCACTGCCCGGATCTTTTTTAACCTCCGTGCTGGCAAAGAAAATGCCGCGCAGCGCCTGCGACTGCGGCGTCATCGCCAGCTCGCCAAACGCTTTAGCTTCCGCGGCATAACCGCTGCTGCTGCCCTGGGATAAACCGGTTTCAATCACCTTCAGAATGCGCGTCGCTGCCGGATAATTCCCTCTGGTTTTTTGCTCGGTTTTTTTACCCACCATATTAAACAGCAGCGTGCGCCCCAGCGGCCCGGCGAGGATACGCTCACGCACCGGCAGGGGGCGTTTCGCCTGACGACCTTTCAGCGCCCGCTCAACGGCAGCCTCAAGCAAGATTGCGTGCGGAACGACCTCATCAACCAGACCCGCCTTTAACGCCTGACGGGCGCGCAGCTGTTTACCGGTTAAAATCATCTCCAGCGCAGTACTGACGCCCACCAGCCGCGGCAAGCGCTGCGTGCCACCTGAACCGGGCAGCAATCCAAGCTGTACTTCAGGCAGTCCGAGTACGGTTTTCGCATCGTCGGTACAGATGCGACTGTGGCAGGCCAGCGCCAGCTCAAGCCCGCCGCCCAGGCAAGCCCCGTGGATCGCAGCGACAACGGGTATCGACAGCGCATGGATCTCCGCCATCACCTGCTGCCCCTGACGCGCCAGATCTTCTGCTTCCTGAGCGCTTGTCGCCCGGGCAATCATGTTGATATCGGCCCCGGCAATAAAGTTATCCGGCTTTGCCGAGATAAATACCAGGCCACGTATCGCTTTGTTTTCGCGGATCTGTCTGAGCATCGCACGCACCTGAACGCCGAACTCCGCCTTCAGGGTATTCATTTTTTCGTCGGGCACATCAATGGTGATAACGGCCACGTTATCAAGGCGAACAACAAGGTTAAATGCAGATGTCGTTTCCATTATTCAGCCTCCAGAACCATTGCTGCGCCCAGGCCGCCCGCCGCACAGGCGGTGACGAGACCAAAGCCGCCGCCACGGCGACGCAGTTCGTGCAACGTCTGGGTAATCATTCTCGCCCCGGTCGCTGCAAACGGATGACCGTAAGCAATGGAGCCACCCTGCACATTGAATTTACTTTGATCCACTTCGCCTGTGGCATGTGCGCGGCCCAGCACGTCGCGGGCAAAACGTTCGCTCGCCATAAGCTGCACGTTTGCCAGCGTTTGTGCGGCAAAGGCTTCGTGCATATCAATTAACGTGAGATCGGAGAGCGTTAGCCCCGCGCGCTCCAGCGCCAGCGGCGTGGACCAGGCCGGTCCGAGCAGCATGTCCTGCCAGACATCGATGGCGGTAAAGGCGTAGCTGCGCAAATAGCCCAGCGGTGTGATGCCCAGCTCTTTCGCCCGGGATTCCGTCATCAGGATCACGGCGGCGGCACCGTCCGTCAGCGGCGTACTGTTGGCCGCCGTAACGGTGCCATGTTTACGGTCAAAGGCCGGGCGCAGTTTTGCGTAATCTGCCAGGGTTGAGGTGCCGCGAATGTTGTTATCTTCCGCGAGCGGTTCCCGGTAAGGCGGTACATAGGCGGTCATCACTTCGTTGGTCAGTTTGCCCTCCGACCAGGCTTTCGCTGCCAGCTGATGCGAGCGATGCGCCAGCGCATCCTGCTGTTCGCGGGTAATACCATAGGTTTTTGCCATCTGCTCGGCTGTATCGCCCATGCGCAGGCCGGTGGAGTATTCAGCAACGGCAGGTGGCACGGGCATGAGGTCGCGCAGGCGTAAACGCGAGAAGAGTTTAAGCTTTGCACCGGTAGTGCGAGCTTTGTTGGCATCCACGAGGATGCGGGCCAGCTGTTTGCTGACGCCGATGGGCAGCACGGAGGAGGAATCCGCGCCGCCGGCGATCCCCGCGCGAATGGTCCCCGCCATCAGGCTTTCCGCCACGTTCGCCACCGCCTGGAAACTGGTAGCGCAGGCGCGGCTGACGCTGTAGGCGTCGGTATGAACATTCATGCCGGTACCCAGCACGATTTCACGCGCGATATTGGGTGCTTCCGGCATCTGTACCACCTGGCCGAAAACCAGTTGCTCAATAACCTCTGGCGGGATCTCGCTGCGAGCCAGCATCTCCCCCACCACCATTTTTCCCAGATCGACAGCCGGTATACCGTGAAACGCGGTTGCCTGACGTGCAAACGGCGTACGTAACCCGCTGACAATGGCGATGCGGTCACCGTGTCGGGTGATAAGCGGTAATGCCTGACTCATAACACTCCCCTGTAAAAAAATTTTGCGCGCACATTAAGTGGTCTGACCTGATAATAGTCTTAACTATTTTTTTACATTGAGCCAATCGGGGAAGCGAAAAATTGCGAGCTAAGGCACAGAGAAGAAAAAGAAAATGCCCAGGGTAAAAGCAAAACGGTAACCCGTAGGTTACCGTTTTTAGTGTTTGCGCCCTCTCCCGTGGGAGAGGGTTGGGGTGAGGGCACCAGACCGCAGGAATTAACGCAGGCCCAGCTGGAAGATCAGCGTTTCTGCCTCGCAGGCGAACACAAAGTCGATATCCAGCTGTACGCCGCCTTCCACTTCCGTGAAGGTAGATTTGATTTCACATGGATCGGATTCGACTTCACGCGCACGCTTGCTCAGCGCGGCCAGCGTCTCTTCCGCTTCAGCGCAGTTAGGGAATACGCGGCTGTAAGAGGCGGTGCAATCGGTGTTGTCCATAATGGTGCCAACATCCATACAGCAGCAAACCGGGGTTTCATCAGCACTGCATTTACTCATAGCTCAATTTCCTCTGTATTCGCGCAGCGCGCGAGATAAACACGATGCGACTATTTTACGCCCCCGGACGAGCCCCCTCCAGCCGTTAATGGCGCAAAACCGGATAAGTGAGCAATATCACACTAAAAAATGATCTAAAACAAAATTCACCTTTTCGGATGAATCGTACTGGTCACAATTTTGCCAACCAGATCTCGTTTCATGAAACATGTTTGAAAATATTAATAAACAAACTTGCAACATCCCAGCTGGTCAGACCTATACTCTCGCCACTGGTCTGATTTGTATGTCATACCTCAGACCCTACACTTCGCGCTCCTGTTACGGTATGTAACAATTATTGAATAAAAATAACTCAATGAGGTTATGGTCATGAGCCAGAAAACCCTGTTCAAACAAACTGCTTTAGCAGTTGCAGTGGCAATCGTCTCAACGTCCGCCTGGTCAGCGGGCTTCCAGTTAAACGAATTTTCTTCCTCTGGCCTTGGCCGTGCGTATTCCGGGGAAGGTGCGATTGCCGATGACGCAGGCAACGCAAGCCGTAACCCGGCGCTTATCATGATGTTTGATCGCCCTACCTTCTCTGCCGGTGCGGTTTACATCGATCCTGATGTCAACATTTCTGGCAAATCTCAGTATACCGGCGCAGATCTGAAGGCGGATAACATTGCACCAACGGCGTGGGTGCCTAACCTGCACTTTGTTGCGCCAATCAATGAACAGTTTGGTTGGGGTGCCTCTGTCACCTCTAACTATGGCCTGGCAACGGAGTTCAATAACAACTACCCGGCCGGGGAATACGGCGGTAAAACCGACCTGACGACCCTGAACCTTAACCTGAGCGGCGCATATCGTCTGAACGATAACTGGAGCTTTGGTCTGGGCTTTGATGCTGTCTACGCTGATGCAAAAATCGAGCGTTATTCCGGGGAGCAAACTGCTGCGCTGCCGAAAAACAGCAATAAAATTGCCAGCCTGAAAGGTGACGAGTGGGGTTACGGCTGGAACGCCGGTATCCTGTATGAACTGGATAAAAACAACCGCTGGGGTCTGACCTACCGCTCAGAAGTGAAGATTGACTTCGATGGCGATTACAAAAGCGGCATCCTGAGCCCAGTCAACGGTATGGTGCCGGGTGCAGGCACCACCATTCCATGGGGTACCTCGAATCAAACCGTACCGGGTTCACTGTCACTGCATCTGCCAGAAATGTGGGAAGTGTCAGGTTATAACCGCGTTGCGCCGCAGTGGGCTATTCACTATAGCCTCGCGTATACCAGCTGGAGCCAGTTCCAGGAGCTGAAAGCCACCGGCAGCAACGGCCAGACGCTGTTCTATAAAGACGAAAGCTTCCACGATGCTTACCGTATCGCACTTGGTACGACCTATTATATGGATGACAACTGGACGTTCCGTACCGGCGTGGCATTTGATGACAGCCCGGTACCGGCAGATAAGCGTTCTATCTCCATTCCGGATCAGGACCGTTTCTGGGTAAGTGCGGGGGCAACCTACGCGTTCAACGAGAATGCCTCTATCGACGCGGGCGTGTCGTACATGCATGGACAGAAAGTGACCTTCCAGGAAGGCCCTTACGAGTTTACCTCTGAAGGTAAAGCCTGGCTGTTTGGTACCAACTTCAACTACGCGTTCTAATCCCAACACGATTAAAAAAGGTGAGCATCGCTCACCTTTTTTATTTATTCCGAATCGATATCTTTTAATTCGTTCTCGATGGCTTTCGCGTTCGGATTATCTTCCGGCTTCAGCTTACCGCCGTTGGCAATAAAGTCATGGTTCTGGAAATAGGCCTCGCGGACCATGATGTACGGATCGGAAGACTGACGCAGCAGACCGTCAGAGTCCAGCAGTTGCGCACGCGTTTCAATCCCTTCCACGGTCCATTTACCAATCGACAGCGGCCAGGTGAGCCATGACAGCACCGGATACAGCGTATCCACCATATCGCCGCCATCATCACGCACGGTAAAGCTGCCGTAGAATGGCAGGTGCACATACGGCCCATAACCTACGCCATAATGCCCCAGTGTACTGCCGAAACGATGCGGCTGTTCACGCTGTAATTTCGGGTTCGCCATGCCTGCGACATCTATTAAGCCGCCCATACCCAGCAGAGAGTTCAGGAAGAAACGGGTGAAATGCACCATCCCCTGATACGGGTCGCCCTGGAGGAAGTAGTTCACCATCACCGCTGGCTCTTCCAGGTTACTGGTAAAGTTGCTCAGCCCGTTACGCGCTGGCTGCGGAACGTAGTCACGCCATGCCACGGCAACCGGACGAACCAGATATGGATCCAGCACATTATAGTTAAAGTTGTACATTGAACGGTTAAATCCTTCGAGAGGATCGGAGCGTCCCGTTTGCTCGCCAGAGCTGGCGCAGCCCACAAGCATCGTTACGCCCAGCGCAAGCGCCGACAGCCGAAGCTTCATATATTTCTCCCTGTTCAATATGGCTATCGTTGAATGCCATCTGTGACGGAGCCTGTGAGGCTCCGCCTGAAACGTGCAAGTGATTGTAACAGCACGCTTACCGATGTCTACGAGGACAATGACGACCCGCTCGCGTCATCACGCTAATTTCAGCATAGCCTGTCTTTAAGAATTCGTTTCGCTGGCAATTTTATATTGGCTTTGAAAGAGATGTCTCACCTTTATTGCCATTTTCAGCAATTTAAGAGCTTCCCCACGGGCAAGGCGCCAAAAGCCGCTACGCTTAAATGAGCGATTACCCCGAAGGAGCAGTTATGAAAGATATTAACGAAGAAAAAATTGGCGAGAACAATGAGGAACATGAGATTGAAAGTGAGGAGAAAGACCGGGGAGAAGAGATAGAAGTCGATGAGGATCGCCTGCCGTCGCGTGCCATGGCCATTCATGAGCATATTCGCCAGGATGGCGAAAAGGAGATGGAGCGTGACGCAATGGCCCTGCTGTGGTCGGCCATCGCAGCCGGTCTGTCGATGGGTGCCTCTCTGCTCGCTAAAGGTATATTTCACGTTCAGCTGGAAGGCGTGCCGGGCGGTTTTTTGCTGGAGAATTTAGGCTACACGTTCGGCTTTATTATCGTCATTATGGCGCGACAGCAGCTTTTCACGGAGAACACCGTCACTGCCGTACTGCCCGTCATGCAAAATCCGACCCTTGGTAATTTTGGTTTACTGATGCGCCTCTGGAGCGTCGTGCTGCTGGGGAACCTGATCGGTACGGGCGTTGCAGCCTGGGCCTTCGAGTATATGCCAATTTTTGATGAACCGACCCGCGACGCATTCGTGAAGATTGGCATGGACGTAATGAAAAATACGCCGGTTGAAATGTTCTCTAATGCCATTATCTCCGGCTGGATCATCGCCACTATGGTCTGGATGTTCCCGTCAGCGGGCAGCGCGAAAATCGTGGTGATTATCCTGATGACCTGGCTTATCGCACTCGCCGATACCACGCACATTGTTGTCGGGACCGTTGAAATCCTTTATCTGGTATTTAACGGCACACTCCACTGGAGCGACTTTTTCTGGCCGTTCGCCCTGCCTACTCTCGCAGGCAACATTTGTGGCGGAACCTTTATCTTTGCACTGCTGAGCCATGCGCAAATCCGTAACGACATGTCCAACAAGCGTAAGGCCGAACTTAAGGCTCAGGAAAAAAAGGATAAAACTGCCGAAAAATCGGCGTGAACGGTGACTCTTTGACCAGTCAGGCGGCAATGCGCTTAACGAGAAGTGTAAATAACGCTATACTCTTGCCGCTTCGTCCCCTTAGTTAAATGGATATAACGAGCCCCTCCTAAGGGCTAGTTGCAGGTTCGATTCCTGCAGGGGACACTTTTAATTTCCCCCTATAATCCCTGATTTATCAATCCGCTTTGCAATTGCCGCTTTTTTAAGCAAAAACGAGTAATAGCTCATAATGTATAACGGTGCTACATTAAGCCGCCCACCCAAGTCAGCAATGGCCAGGCAACGTCGTAAAGAACGGTAAAGCCTTCAACCATGACCTCGTCCTACGGTCTCAATGGCACGTGGTATCGCGAAGTCTGCGCTACCTTCACAGGCTTTACAAAGGTTCCACTATTTTGTCTCAATCCAAATTTCAGCGGGCGTTTCTGCACCCGCGCTACTGGTTTACATGGTTCGGCCTTGGCGTACTTTGGCTGCTGGTCCAGCTTCCTTATCCCGTGATTCGCTTCCTGGGTTCGAAGCTCGGCAGCGCATCGCGTCACTTTCTTAAGCGTCGCGAGTCCATTGCCCGAAAAAATCTTGAACTTTGCTTTCCGCATTACAACGCGCAGCAGCGTGAAACGCTGATCGCTGAAAACTTTAAATCTATCGGTATGGCGTTGCTTGAAACCGGTATGGCCTGGTTCTGGCCAGACGAGCGTGTCCGTAAATGGTTTGACGTTGAAGGTCTGGATAACCTCAAACATGCCCAGATGCAAAAACGCGGCGTGATGGTTGTGGGTGTGCATTTTATGTCGCTTGAGCTGGGCGGCCGCGTTATGGGTCTTTGTCAGCCGATGATGGCAACCTATCGCCCGCATAACAGCGCACTGATGGAATGGGTACAAACGCGGGGCCGCATGCGTTCAAATAAGGCGATGATCAGCCGTAACAATCTGCGCGGTATGGTTGGCGCCCTGAAAAAAGGTGAAGCCGTCTGGTTTGCCCCGGACCAGGATTACGGCCCTAAAGGCAGCAGCTTTGCCCCTTTCTTTGCGGTTAAAGATGTCGCTACGACGAACGGTACCTTTGTGATTTCACGTCTCTCTGGCGCCTCGATGTTAACGGTGACCATGGTCAGAAAAGCGGATAAGTCAGGCTATCGTCTGCATATCTCACCGGAGATGGCGAACTATCCTGAGGATGAGAGTGAAGCCGCGACCTTTATCAATAAGGTGATTGAGTTTGAGATTATGCGAGCACCTGAGCAGTATCTGTGGATGCACCGCCGCTTTAAAACCCGCCCTCTGGGCGAAGCCTCACTTTATATCTAACCCCTTTCGAAGGTTAGTTTCGCTAAGAAACTAACCTTTTCAAGCACCTGTAATCGCAGTGCGTAACGGCTTTTTTCGACCGTCGCTCAACAGGCATTTATTGCGTACCGAAATCAAACTGTCGCCGTTCCACGACACTCGTAAGTATCGGAAATTATTTAAAAAAATGCCTCTTGTCACTCCTGAAATTTAGGCGTACATTAGCGCCGTCTGGCGACAGGAAAGCACAGAATTCAGAGCTGAAGTTAGCGACGTAACGGGATAATTCCGATTTCCCCTTTCGCATGATTTCAACTCTCTATACTCAGTTGGACTCTGTTTTTTTAATGCGTACCGGAAGATACGCGGAGCGATGAAACGTGAAATATTTCTTTATGGGCATTTCGGTTATTGTTTTAGTTTGGGCCGGAACGTTTGCTCTGATGATCTAGTTAAGAAAATGCAGTCAAAAAAACAGGCGCCGTTGGCGCCTGTTTTTTTGGTGTCCGTTACGACTCGGGTTGTTCCACGACGCTCTTCACTGCGAGCAGGCCATCCGCGCGGAACATGCTTTTAATCCCCCGCACAGCCTGACGGATACGGTCGCTGTTTTCGATCAGCGCGAAACGCACATGCGTGTCACCGTAGTCACCAAAGCCAATGCCTGGAGAAACGCAAACCTTCGCGTCCTGAAGCAGTTTTTTGGCAAATTCCAGAGATCCCATCGCCGCATACGGCTCGGGGATTTTCGCCCAGACGTACATGGAAGCTTTAGGCATTTCAACCATCCAGCCCGCTTCGTGAAGCCCTTTTACCAGCACATCACGGCGGCGCTTGTACTGGGCGGCAATATCAAGCACGCACTGCTGATCCCCTTCCAGCGCCGCGATGGCCGCGACCTGCAATGGCGTAAACGTACCATAGTCATGGTAACTTTTAATACGCGCCAGGGCGCTCACCAGCGTTTTGTTTCCCACCATAAATCCAATTCGCCAGCCCGCCATGTTGTAGCTTTTCGACAGGGTGAAAAACTCAACCGCCACATCACGGGCACCCGGTACCTGCATAATTGACGGCGCTTTCCAGCCATCATAAACGATATCAGCATAGGCGAGATCGTGTACTACCAGCACGTCGTAACGCTTAGCCAGCGCGACCACTTTCTCAAAGAATTCGAGTTCGACGCATTGTGCCGTTGGGTTGGACGGGAAACCGAGGATCATCATTTTCGGCTTCGGATAGCTTTCACGAATCGCCCGTTCCAGCTCGTTGAAGAAGTCGACGCCTTCCACCAGTGGAACAGAACGCACCTGCGCGCCAGCAATCACCGCCCCATAAATATGAATTGGGTAGCTCGGATTCGGCACCAGGACGGTATCGCCGTGATCGAGCGTCGCCAGCATCAGGTGGGCCAGCCCCTCTTTGGAGCCAATGGTCACAATCGCTTCGCTTTCAGGATCGATATCCACCTGATAACGATCCTGATACCAGCGGGAGATCGCCCGACGCAAGCGTGGAATGCCGCGTGAGGTTGAATACCCATGGGTATCGGGACGCTGGGCAACTGTGCAGAGTTTCTCAACGATATGCGGCGGCGTTGGGCCGTCAGGGTTACCCATACTGAAATCGATAATGTCTTCACCGCGCCGACGCGCAGCCATTTTCAGTTCAGCAGTGATATTGAAAACATAAGGGGGGAGACGATCGATACGCGTAAAACGGCGTTCAGGACTGAATTCAGCCATAGATTCCTCAGAGTCACGTTAGCGCCCGGACCGTCCGAGCGACGCTGCCACCCGTGTGGCATGCTTAGAAAATAACCTGAAGAAAAAGACGCTGTCGAGGGGATAACGGCAAAACAATATATTGCGCTAAAACGGGAATGCGATTGCAGTGAAAAGCGGAACTCTTATCGTGAACAGGCAGTTTTAAGCGCTGCGATTTAACACGATATTTTCAGTATCGTTACCTGACGCTTCTCCCCAAACGAAAAAGCAGCGACTTTCAGTCAAAAGCCAGCAATCCCCTTTGAGAATTATGGTTTTTCCCCATTTGATAAATCTGATGGATAGCTGGTCATCTGGCCCTATGTTTTCTATCATAGATTTTTCCCGTTTTCCCAGGCCTGACCGTGCACGAAATCTTCAATATGCTCCTGGCGGTGTTCGACCGCGCGGCATTAATGCTGATCTGTCTCTTTTTCCTTATCCGCATCCGCTTGTTTCGCGAACTGTTGCATAAATCTGCCCACTCGCCAAAAGAGCTGCTGGCCGTTACGTTTATCTTTTCGATGTTTGCCCTGTTCAGCACCTGGTCCGGCGTGCCGGTAGAAGGCTCGCTGGTGAACGTGCGCATCATCGCCGTCATGTCTGGCGGGATCCTCTTTGGTCCCTGGGTCGGGATTATCACAGGCATTATCGCCGGCACCCATCGATACCTGATTGATATTGGCGGCGTGACGGCAGTCCCCTGCTTTATCACCAGCATTATTGCCGGGGTACTCTCCGGCTGGATTAACCGCAAAATCCCGAAAAAACAGCACTGGCGTGCGGGGATTATCGCGGGGATGGTCTGCGAAACGCTGACCATGATCCTGGTCGTCGTCTGGGCACCGACCACTGCGCTGGGGCTGGATATCGTCTCGAAGATCGGTATTCCGATGATCCTCGGGAGCGTCTGTATAGGCTTTATCGTGCTGCTGGTGCAAAGCGTGGAAGGCGAAAAAGAGGCCAGCGCCGCGCGTCAGGCGAAGCTGGCACTGGATATTGCCAACAAAACGCTGCCGCTTTTCCGACACGTTAACACCGAATCTTTACGTCAGGTTTGCGATATCATCCGCCGGGATATTCACGCCGATGCGGTCGCCATCACCAATATTGACCACGTGCTGGCCTATGTTGGCGTCGGTGAGCACAATTATCGCGACAGCGACGATACCATCAGCCCGACCACCAGACAGGCGATTAACTACGGAAAAATCATCATTAAAAACAATGATGAAGCCCACCGGACGCCAGAGATCCACTCAATGCTGGTGATCCCGCTGTGGGAAAAAGGCGTGGTCACGGGGACGCTGAAAATTTACTACTGCCATGCGCACCAAATCACCTCCTCGCTCCAGGAGATGGCGATTGGCCTGTCGCAGATCATCTCCACCCAACTCGAAGTTTCGCGTGCGGAGCAGTTGCGCGAGATGGCAAATAAGGCAGAGCTGCGTGCCCTGCAAAGCAAGATCAATCCCCATTTCCTGTTTAACGCGCTGAATGCTATCTCCTCTTCCATTCGTCTTAATCCGGATACCGCGCGGCAGCTGATTTTTAATCTGTCGCGCTATCTGCGCTACAACATTGAGTTAAAAGACGACGAGCAGATCGACATCAAAAAAGAGCTGTATCAAATCAAGGATTACATCGCGATTGAGCAGGCACGCTTTGGCGATAAGCTGACGGTCATTTACGATATTGATGAAGAGGTCAACTGCGTGATTCCAAGCCTGCTGATCCAGCCGCTGGTGGAAAACGCTATTGTTCACGGCATTCAGCCGTGTAAAGGAAAAGGCGTGGTCACGATTAGCGTGACGGAAAGCGGTAACCGCGTGCGAATCGCCGTGCGCGATACCGGACACGGCATCGATCCGAAAGTTATCGAGCGCGTCGAATCAAACGAAATGCCGGGAAATAAAATCGGGCTGCTGAACGTGCACCACCGGGTCAAGCTGCTGTACGGTGACGGGCTGCACATTCACCGCCTTGAGCCGGGCACCGAGATTGCTTTTTATGTTCCGAACGAACGAACGCCCGTTAATGCCCCCATATCCTTGTTGCCGTAGGCCGGAGTAACAGATGAAAGTCATCATCGTAGAAGATGAAATTCTGGCTCAGCAGGAGTTGAGCTGGCTTATCAAAACCCACAGCCAGATGGAGATTGTTGGCTGTTTTGAGGATGGCCTGGACGTGCTGAAATTTTTGCAGCATAACCGGGTCGACGCGATTTTTCTCGATATTAATATTCCGTCTCTGGACGGCGTTCTGCTGGCGCAAAATATCAATCAGTTCGCCCACAAGCCGTTTATTGTGTTTGTCACCGCGTGGAAAGAGCATGCCGTGGAAGCCTTCGAGCTGGAGGCGTTTGACTATATTCTCAAGCCGTATCAGGAGTCGCGTATTATCAGCATGCTGCATAAGCTGGAAGCCGCATGGCAGCAGCAGTCGCTGCCCGCCAGTGCCAATCCGGTAGCGCGGGAAAACGACACCATTAATCTGGTGAAGGACGAACGGATCATCGTCACGCCTGTCGACGATATTTACTATGCTGAAGCGCACGAAAAAATGACGTTTGTCTATACGCGGCGTGAGGCCTACGTAATGGCGATGAACATCACCGAATTTTGCAACAAACTCCCGGCAGCGCACTTCTTCCGCTGCCACCGCTCGTTCTGCGTCAACCTGAACAAGATCCGCGAGATCGAACCCTGGTTTAATAACACCTATATTTTGCGTCTGAAGGATCTGGATTTTCAGGTGCCGGTAAGCCGCAGCAGAGTGAAAGCGTTCCGCCAGCTCATGCACCTGTAGCGCGTTCCCTCTCCCGCAGGAGAGGGAGACGGATGTCAGAGGATCTGGCCAAGTACCTGACGCAGATGCGCCCCGGAGCCAAGCAAGCCCGGATTGTCGTGGACAATCAGGTAAACCGGAATGTCCTGCACGTAACTTTTGAAGCGGCCTTTGTCTTCAAAGCCACCACGGAAACCGGAGGCGGTAAAGAAATCGAGGAAGCGCGGCACGATCCCGCCCGCAATATAGACACCGCCAAAGGTGCCGAGATTCAGGGCCAGGTTGCCGCCGAAACGCCCCATAATGACGCAGAACAACGACAAAGCACGACGGCAGTCAATACAGCTGTCGGCCAGCGCGCGTTCGGTCACATCTTTAGGCTGCAGATTTTCCGGCAGACGTCCGTCTGATTTTACAATCGCCCGATACAGGTTCACCAGACCCGGGCCAGAAAGCACGCGCTCGGCCGACACGTGACCAATCTCGGCGCGTAGCTCCTCAAGAATAATGCCCTCTTCTTCGCTGTTCGGCGCAAAATCCACGTGACCGCCCTCACCCGGCAGGCTCACCCAGCGTTTGTCGACGTGGACCAGGTGCGCCACCCCCAGACCGGTTCCGGCGCCGTAAACAGCAATGGGTTTGCCTTCAACCGGGGCCGTACCGCCGAACTGAATCAGATGCTCAGGTTTAAGCATTGGGATAGCCATGGAAACCGCAGTGAAATCGTTGATAATTTCAAGGTGCGAGAAGCCGAGGTTTTTCCGCATTTCGGCAATTGAAAAGGCCCACGTGTGGTTGGTCATCGCCACCCAGTCGCCGGTGATCGGACAGGCGATGGCGATACAACCGTCTTCAACGCTCACTTTATGCTCTTCAAGATAGACGCGAACTACCGCTTCCAGGCTTGGGTAATCCAGCCCTGAATAGGTTTTCGCCTGAGAAATTTCACCGCTGTTTACATCGCACAGGGCAAGGCGCGCGTTGGTGCCGCCTACATCACCTACCAAAGCATACTTTGTCATTCTTCTACTGCTCCGCTAAAGTCAGAATAAATCTTTGGGACACTGTAAATTCAAGGCGTGATAACAACAACGACCAGAAGGTGACTGCCCATGGATTATCGATCTTCGTCACATAATAACTTTACCGTTTCAGCACCTTTTGCACTATTGCCACAATGCTGATTGTGCAAAGTAACGTTAAGCCGTTTTGTACAAGGAAATCATCATGCTCCATCCGCGAGCCAGAACCATGCTGTTATTGGCTGTCCCGGCGCTAATTATTGGCGTAGCGTCGAGCCTTGTGCTCATCGTCGTCATGAAAGTAGCGGCAGTGCTGCAAACGATTTTATGGACCGCGCTGCCGGTTAAACTTGGCATCAGCACTGACTCGCCAGGGTGGATCATGATGATGCTGACCCTGACCGGAATTGCCGTAGGTCTGGTGATCCGCTATAGCCCGGGCCATGCCGGGCCGGACCCGGCACTGGAACCCTTGATTGGTGCGCCAGTATCTCCCTCTGCTCTGCCGGGGCTTGTTATCGCGCTGATTATCGGTCTTGCGGGCGGCGTAAGCCTCGGGCCTGAACATCCCATTATGGCGGTTAATATCGCGCTGGCGGTCTTTCTGGGAGCGCGTCTTTTCCCGCGCGTTGGCGCGCTGGACTGGACGATTCTGGCTTCCGCCGGTACCATCGGGGCACTGTTTGGTACCCCAATAGCGGCTGCGCTCATCTTTTCGCAAACGCTCAGCAGCGACAATGATGTGCCGCTGTGGGATAAACTCTTTGCGCCACTGATGGCCGCAGCAGCAGGGGCCCTCACAACCAGCCTGTTTTTCCATCCCCATTTTTCACTCCCCATCCCCCACTATGGCCAGATGCAACTCACCGATATTGTCAGCGGTGCCGTCGTCGTCGCGATAGCCATTGCGCTGGGAATGATCGCAGTGTGGTGTCTTCCGCGCCTGCATCGTCTGATGCACAGGCTGAAGCATCCGGTGCTGATTCTGGGTATGGGCGGTTTTATTCTGGGCGTTTTAGGCGCTATCGGCGGGACGGTTACGCTGTTTAAGGGTCTGGACGAGATGCAGCAACTGGCCTTCAGCCAGGTCTTTAGCGTCTCCGATTATCTGCTGTTCGCGCTGGTAAAACTGGCGGCGCTGGTGATCGCTGCAGCCTGTGGTTTCCGGGGAGGTCGGATCTTCCCGGCGGTATTTGTTGGCGTCGCGCTGGGGCTGATGCTGCATGAGCACGTCGACGCTGTCCCTGCGGCGATTACCGTCTCCTGCTCCATTCTGGGGCTGGTACTGGTGGTAACGCGCGATGCATGGCTGAGTCTGTTTATGGCGGCCGTTGTGGTGCCGGATACCACGCTTCTGCCGCTCCTTTGTATCGTGATGTTGCCCGCCTGGCTCCTGCTGGCGGGCAAACCGATGTTGATGGCATGGCGAAACGACAGGTAATCAGGCGTTATTGCGCGCCTCCAGCGCTTTGGTCAGCGCGCTCAGCAGCGGCGGAATATCGGCTTTCGGCAGCATCACCTCGATCAGCGATAGTCGCTCGTGGTGTGCTACTTTATCCAGCACCTCCGCCAGTGTTTCCGCTTCGCTGACGCGCCAGCATTCTGCCTCTGGCGCCAGGCTCAGCGCCTGCGGGATCTGCGTCCAGTTCCAGAGGGCAATATCGTTATAGCGCTGCTCCGGCCCGTGGATGGCTCTCTCAACCGTGTATCCCTCATTGTTAAGCACCAGAATAATCGGGTGCTGCTTGTCGCGCAGCATCGAGCCCAGCTCCTGAATGGTCAACTGCGCGGCACCGTCACCCGTCAGGACAATCACGCGTCGGTTCGGACACGCTGTTTGCGCGCCAAACGCCGCCGCGAGCGTGTAGCCGATCGATCCCCAAAGCGGCTGGACGATAAAGTTCACGTCTGCCGGTAAACGCAGATCGATAGCGCCGAAAGCAGACGTCCCCTGGTCAGCCAGAATAATGTCTCCGGGGCGAATAAACGTTTGCAGGGTACGCCAGAAGCTCTCCTGAGTCAGCGCCCCTTCGATAGTGGGGAAAGAAGAGCTGCTGTGATCCGATGGCGCTCGCGTATCACGCACATGCGTTTTACACAGCGCTGTCAGCGTTTCAATGGCCTCCCTCATCGGGATACCCGTAAACCAGACGTCGCCGACGCGGGACGCGTGGGGCTGAACCTCTATCGTCTGATCTGGCGTCAGCTGGTGGGTAAACCCGGCTGTGAGCGTATCGGTAAAGCGCGTGCCAATGCACAGCACCGTATCAGCCCCCTCGATTGCCTCTTTGACCGCTGCGGCGCTCGCCGATCCGCTGTAGGTGCCATAAAAACCGCTCTGTCGTTCGTCAAAAATGCCCTTGCCCATCAGCATGGTGGCGTGTGCCATCGGCACCTCTTTCACCCACGTCTGAAGGGCCGCGCGCAAACCGTGGCGCAGCACCAGGAAGTCCGCTAACAGCGCGGTGCGTTTGCTCGTTGACAAATGCTTTTCGGCAGCCTCACGGAACGCTTGCATGCAGGCTGAATCGGCCGGTGCGGAGTTAAGAGTGAGAGCGCTTACAGGGGGCGTAGCGGCTTTTTTCGCCACATCGGCGGGCAGCATCAGGTAGCCCGGACGGCGCTCCCGCAGCATGGTGGTCAGGACTCTGTCAATTTCATAGCAGGCGTTTTGTTCGGTAAGCACCGCCTGTGCAACGGTGATGGGTTCGCTCATGTGGTAGAAATGGCGGAACTCGCCGTCGCCTAAGGTGTGGTGCAGTAACTCTCCTCGCTGCTGCGCCGCCATACCCGGAGCCCCCACAATATGGAGCACGGGGACATGTTCGGCAAAGCTGCCCGCCACACCGTTCATGGCGCTTAACTCCCCAACGCCGAAAGTCGTCAGGAGTGCAGCAAATCCCTTACAGCGGGCATAGCCGTCTGCGGCGTAAGACGCGTTCAGCTCGTTGGCACAGCCCACCCAGCAGATGTCCGGGCTGTCTATCACATGGTCGAGAAACTGCAGGTTATAGTCGCCCGGCACGCCAAACAGATGATCGGCACCGCAATCTGTTAGTCGGTCCAGCAGGTAATCGGCGACGCAATAGGGGGTACGCATATTATAGGTGTCCTTCTGACGTTGACCTCACTCTGAGTATTAAATAAGCGTGAAGGGTGTCCAGAATTGCCGACAATCAGGAGCTGGAAAGAATGCTTTACGAAAAAAGCTGAGCTATGCTCATTTTCTTCAGGTTAGTGTAAACGCATACACTGATTTTTCTTTCCAGCGCCAGAGGTCTCGCTCATGGGTTATCAACCTGACAAAAATCGTTACCAGACAATGCAATATCGCCGCTGTGGACAAAGCGGCCTCAAGTTTCCCGCCATCTCGCTGGGGCTTTGGCATAATTTTGGCGACGCGACGCTGCTCGAAAACAGCCGTCAACTTTTACAGCGCGCCTTCGATTTGGGTATTACACATTTTGACCTTGCCAATAATTACGGCCCACCTCCTGGTTCAGCCGAACGCAACTTCGGGCGCATCCTGCAGGAGGATTTCCTGCCCTGGCGCGATGAGCTAATCATCTCCACCAAAGCGGGCTACACCATGTGGGACGGGCCTTACGGCGACTGGGGCTCGCGTAAATATCTGATTTCCAGCCTGGACCAGAGCCTCAGGCGTATGGGGCTGGAGTACGTTGATATCTTCTATCATCACCGCCCCGATCCACAAACGCCGCTGCGTGAAACGATGAAAGCGCTTGACCATGTGGTGCGCCAGGGCAAAGCACTGTACATCGGCCTGTCCAACTACCCGGCGGAACTGGCGCGGCAGGCGATTGAAATACTGGAGGATCTGGGCACGTCCTGTCTAATCCACCAGCCGAAGTACTCCATGTTTGAACGTGCGCCTGAAGAGGGGTTGCTGGACGTGTTGCAGCAAAATGGGGTGGGATGTATCCCCTTCTCTCCCCTGGCGGGCGGACAGTTGACCGATCGCTATCTGAACGGCATCCCGGCAGATTCTCGCGCAGCAAGCGGCAGTAAGTTCCTTAATCCGGAACAGGTCACCGACAAAAAGCTGGAAAAGGTACGCAAGCTGAATACGCTGGCGGAAAAACGGGGGCAAAAGCTTTCGCAAATGGCACTGGCCTGGATCCTGCGCCACGATGCGGTGACATCCGTGCTCATCGGCGCAAGCAAAACCGGACAAATTGATGATGCTGCAGGCATGCTTGAAAATCGTCATTTCTCCGCAGAAGAGCTGAAGACGATAGAAGCGATCCTGTCCAGTTCAAATTAAAAACACTTTTAGCAAAAAGTGCTCTCGTTCATGATTTAGGAGTTGAGGCGATGAAACGAATGTTTACCAACTCGTAAAATTGCGTTAACAGGTCGCACAGCGGCCCCGATCGTGAAGGAGAAGAGTATGTTCAGGTCACTGATTCTTGCAGCGGTACTACTGGCTTCGGCCCCGCTGGTCGCCAATGCGGGCGAAATCACCCTGTTGCCATCGATTAAATTACAAATTGGCGATCGTGATGACTACGGCAGATACTGGGACGGTGGCTACTGGCGCGACCGTGACTACTGGCACCGACATTATGAGTGGCGTAAAAACCGCTGGTGGAAACACGATAACGGCTATCACCGTGGCTGGGATAAGCGTAAGGCCTACGAGCGCGGCTACCGCGAAGGCTGGAACGATCGTGACGACCGCCGCGGCGGCAGGGGTCACGGAAAAGGCAGAGGCCATGGTCACGGCCATCACCATTAACAGCTAAAAGGAGCCTCACGGCTCCTTTTTCTTTTACAGGCCTGCTGCTGTGCCTATCAGCAACCACATGTTTAACGCCACCACCACGACCACAATGGCCCACCCGGCGCGTTTCACCCACGTCGAATTCACCAGATCGCCCATCAGCGATTTGTTGCTGGTGAATATCAGTAGCGGCACCAGCGCCAGCGCAATACCGAAACTCAGCAGCACCTGACTCATCACCAGAATGCGGGTCGGATCCAGCCCCATCAGAATTACAATAAAGGAAGGCAGCATCGTTACCGAACGGCGAACCCACAGTGGAATATGGAAACGTACGAACCCCTGCATCACCACCTGCCCGGCCAGTGTCCCCACAACCGTAGAGGAAAGTCCCGCAGCAACCAGGCTTAAACCAAAAATAGTGGCAGCGGCATGGCTCAGCAACGGCTCCAGCGTCAGGTACGCCTGGTCGAGATCGGCAACCCCGGTATGCCCGTTAAAGTGAAACGCGGCGGCGGCAGTCGCCATCATCGCCAGATTCACAAATCCGGCAATGGTCATCGCAATTGCCACATCCCATTTCGAGGCGGAGTAGCGCTCTTTACTCGTCCCGCCGTGCAGATTTTGGGTTAAAGAAGAGTGCAGATAAATTACGTGCGGCATAATGGTCGCCCCCAGCACCCCGGCGGCCAGAAATACGGCTTCAGAGGTGGGTAACGACGGGATCACCATCCCTTTCGTCAACTGCACCAGATTCGGCTGGGAGAAAATCAGCTCAACAATATAGGCGGCAGCGACGAACAGCAGCAGGCCGCCGATGACTTTCTCCAGCGGTTTTTGTCCCCGCCTCTGGAGCATCAAAATAAGGAACGTGGCGATACCGGTCAGCACGGCGCCCTGTAGCAGGGAGACGCCCAGAATAAGCTTAAAGCCGATCGCCGCCCCGATAAACTCGGCGAGATCGGTGGCCATGGCGATAATTTCCGCCTGGACCCAGTAAAACCATACCGCCGGACGCGGATAGTGATCGCGGATTTGCTCCGCCAGGTTTTTCCCGGTGGCAATACCCAGCTTCGCGGAAAGCATCTGAATCAGCATCGCCATCAGGTTGGCCCACACCACAACCCACAGCAGCTTATAGCCGAAACTGGCCCCGGCCTGAATATTGGTCGCAAAATTACCCGGATCGATGTAGCCAATCGCGGCAATGAATGCAGGTCCCATTAATGCGAACCGCAGCTTGCGTGCCGCCCTGCCGCTGCTACTCTCTACGCGACTATTCGTCATTTCTGCCTCTGGAAATATAGCCTGTGCTATGTTTTATGCTATCAAAATGAGAATGATTATCAAGTTCATTTGTAATGGTTAACATGATTACTCTGATAGCCAGGGACAATGGACAGGCAGGTGGAGCAAGGTCACAGAATGTGAAAATGCGCAGACATTTGTGAAGCGTAGCACACAAACTTAATTTTTCACTCATTTACCTAACATAACAAAAATGTATTGTTGATCACTATTTTTGAGACTCGTCACAGGATGTAACTATAGTGTGGGCTTGATCTCGTTTTCTTTGTGCTTGTTACATAGAATGTGCACGGAAATTAAACCTGCCTCATATTTGGAGCAAATATGGACCGCGTCCTTCATTTTGTCCTGGCACTCGTTGTCGTTACTGCACTCGCATTGCTGGTCAGCACTGACCGCAAAAATATTCGTATTCGCTATGTTGTCCAGCTGCTGGTCATTGAAGTTTTACTTGCGTGGTTCTTCCTGAACTCCAACGTAGGCCTCGGCTTCGTGAAAGGCTTCTCCGAAATGTTCGAAAAACTGCTCGGATTTGCCAACGACGGGACTAACTTTGTCTTTGGCAACATGAACGATCAGGGTTTGGCCTTCTTCTTCCTGAAAGTGCTCTGCCCTATCGTCTTCATCTCTGCCCTGATCGGGATCCTCCAGCACATTCGTGTTCTGCCGGTAGTTATCCGTGCAATCGGCTTCCTGTTATCGAAAGTTAATGGCATGGGCAAGCTGGAATCCTTTAACGCAGTCAGCTCGCTGATCCTGGGTCAGTCTGAGAACTTCATTGCGTATAAAGATATCCTCGGCAAGATGTCCCGTAACCGCATGTACACCATGGCGGCGACAGCAATGTCTACCGTTTCCATGTCTATCGTGGGCGCGTATATGACTATGCTGGAACCTAAATACGTGGTTGCAGCGCTGGTTCTGAATATGTTCAGCACCTTTATTGTTCTTTCGCTGATTAACCCGTACCGCGTGGATGCCAGCGAAGAGAACATTCAGATGTCAAACCTGCACGAGGGACAGAGCTTCTTCGAAATGCTGGGTGAATACATTCTGGCGGGTTTCAAGGTTGCGATTATCGTTGCCGCGATGCTGATTGGCTTTATCGCACTGATCGCTGCGCTGAACGCCCTGTTTGCGGCCGTACTTGGTATTTCGTTCCAGGGTATTCTGGGCTATATCTTCTACCCGGTCGCCTGGGTAATGGGTGTGCCCGCTCACGAAGCGTTGCAGGTGGGCAGTATCATGGCAACGAAACTGGTATCCAATGAATTCGTGGCGATGATGGATCTTCAGAAGATTGCCAGCACGCTCTCCCCGCGTGCGGAAGGGATCCTGTCCGTCTTCCTGGTCTCCTTCGCGAACTTCTCTTCCATCGGTATTATCGCTGGTGCGATTAAAGGCCTGAACGAAGAGCAAGGTAACGTCGTTTCTCGCTTTGGCCTGAAGCTGGTTTACGGTTCAACGCTGGTGAGCGTCCTGTCTGCCTCTATCGCAGCATTGGTGCTGTAATCCATACCGCTCAATGAAAACCGGGAGCCATCGCTCCCGGTTTTTTTATGTCTCCAGCGCCGTCAGGGGCAGTGGTTTACCAATCAAATAGCCCTGCAAATAATCAACGCCGTATCGCAGCAACATCTCGCGTTGTTCAGCCGATTCCACATATTCAGCCACCACACAAAGCGATTTCGTTTTTGCCATGTTGCAAATGGACTGCACGATCATCGCATCCATGCTGTCGGTGCAGATATCTTTCACGAAGCAGCCATCGATCTTAATGATATCGGCCTCCAGTCGCTTCAGGCGCTCAAAGTTGGCATAGCCGGTACCAAAGTCATCGATAGCAATGCGGAAGCCATAATCCCGCAGCTGCTGGATATTGTTGATGCTGCTTCCCGAGTCAGAGAAAGCCTGTTCCTCGGTGATCTCAATGACGATATCTTGCGGTGCAACGGCGTAGCGTTCAAAAAGCGCGATGATCTCAGTTGCAATCTCGTTCTGCATCAGCGTCAGCGGCATCAGATTAACGGAGAACCGCGTTCCGGCCCGTCCGGATGGATGACTGCGCATCCACATCAGCAATTTTTCCACCACGTTCAGGTCGAATCGGTGGCTCAGGTTGAACTGAGCAATCAGCGGAATAAAGCGGTCAGGGGTGATGATCTCACCATCACTTTCAAGACGCGAAAGGATTTCAAAGTACCCTTCTCCGCGCGCGTTGTGAATTGGCTGCGCGTAAAGATGGAGACCACCGATATCAAGGGCGCGTTTTATACGGGCCAGCATTAGCACCCTGTCAGTCGTATGACCAGAAACATCATCCAGACTGTTGGTTAACGCAAGGACGTTATGCCCGGAACAGGACTGCTCGGACAGCCAGCTCAACTGACCCAGCGTGTGATGCACGCTTTCTCCATTTGGCACTTCCCCCCAGGAGGCACCAAACTCAATGTCGAGCTCAGTCTTGTTCCAGATAATTTTACGGCTGTTCAGATGGTCAACCATAAATTGCAGACGTTCAGCCGTGCCCGGTCCCAGCAAGACCAACATCAGTTCACTGCCTGGTAACTGGAAGAGCTTCTCGTCTTTTTGCAATAACGGCTGCAGCGACGCGGTGATCATCTTTTTACAGTGCACGCGCATGAGGATGCCGTAGTGACGGCTCAGGAATTCCAGATTATCCAGACGCAAGCAGCAGACTTTGGCCTCAGGATGATGCTGTAGAAAAACTTCCAGCGCACGAATGTTAGGCAGACCGGTGAGCGGATCGGTAAGCGCCCTATCCTGCCACCCCTGTTTCAGCCATTCACTTTTCTGATAGATCTGCGACATGTAAAGCAGGCAGATAGCGAAAGAGATGAGTACCGACAGAATAAAGGAGAGCGAGTGGCCCGATTCAACGCCATTGAGAAAATTATAATTATAGGTCAACAACATGAGCGCTGAGGCTGCCCAGAATAAAGAGATGAGCGCATAGCTCAAACGACCAATACCCAGGGTAAAAAGAATGAAAACGGTCGGCATCAAATAACCCGCAATAAACTGCGACTCAAAAGGCGCGCATAAAATAGCGATCATTGAGACCAACAGCATCAGCCACACAACGATAAATAACGCTTTTTTGTTGCAAAAGAGGGGCTTCACGCTTCGCCGCCAGAATGTTCGGGCATAGCGAGGATTAATAATCATTCTTAATGGATAATAGAACATCATGGTGAAAATCAGGGCGGCGCAAATCAGACTCTGAATATCGATAACGTTATAAATTGCAGAGCCTTCGCCGAAATAGGAGGAGATTGTTACCGGGAAATCAAATAAATACCCCGCCAGATACATCGATAATTTGATGCCCACAGGCACCATAAATCCGAGCCATAAAATACGTATACCAATGTACTTATTCGGCATGCTGTGGCGCCAGCGCTTGCCCAGCATCAAACGGATAACGCCACAGGCGGCGAAGACGGAAAACGTCTGACAACATAATAAAACGATAGATTGTAGCGGGGCTAAATCAAAGCAATAAGCATTAGTAACACTAAAACTTAGCAACAAAGGAATGATTGCCCGTCGTCCAAATAACAACACGATGGCGAGCATGGCGCTTAAGGGCAGCCACGCTAAATAAACATCATTTTCGTTAACGATAGCGCGCGGAGAGATATAACGGGAAAAGGGGATCGCAATCAGGCTTAGCGCCAGGGCAATCATAAATATTTTTACATTATTGTAAATTTTTCTATTCATTAATCCGGGTAATCTATTTAACCATCGTCTTATTGACCGGATCGATAATAGGTTTATTAATTGGACGAATCAAGTTTAGGTCTATTTATGGACTTATTTATTGATTTGGATTGAGGTGAGGTATAGAAAATGACGTTAATTGCAACAAAAACAGTCTAAATATTTTACAAGATATAAAAAACCCCCGTCTGACGACGAGGGTTTAAATTTTGGTGGAGCTAAGCGGGATCGAACCGCTGACCTCTTGCATGCCATGCAAGCGCTCTCCCAGCTGAGCTATAGCCCCACATGTTACTTTACCTACCGTACTCTGTTGGGTTCAGAGTTTGGTGGAGCTAAGCGGGATCGAACCGCTGACCTCCTGCATGCCATGCAGGCGCTCTCCCAGCTGAGCTATAGCCCCATCGTAAAGCTGTCATGTTGACGGGCGGCATAATATGAATTCCGCCGTACAGTGTCAACGGCAAATTCAACCTCAGCCTTTCAACCGCCGAAAAATCATGCAAATGAATCACTTTGCGAGTCTGCTCGCAGCCAGGAGTTAAGCTTGTCACGTTTTCACGTAAAACGGTGCTATAAAATGAACCACTAATTAACCCCACAGATATTCAGGAAATTGTATGATCAAGGAACGAATGACGCCAGAAGAGTTAGCCCTGCTGACTGGCTATAGCCGACAGACCATCAATAAATGGGTACGCAAAGAGGGTTGGATTACATCGCCAAAACCAGGCGTTCAGGGCGGCAAGGCGCGTCTGGTACACGTCAATGAAAAAGTGCGCGACTTTATTCGCAGCGCACGCAGGGTAACAGAGTCGCCGGAAATGCCAGAAAAGGCGTACCACGAAGGCTCGCTTCACGCCCTGCTCCTGACGCTGGCGAATGAAATGACGCCGGATGAGCAAAAGCAGATGACATCTCTGTTACTGCGGGAAGGGATTACCGGATTGTTACAACGCTTAGGGATTCGCGACCAACGCTAATATGAAAAGATTACGCAGCAAAATGACCACGGAAGAGCTGGCGGACAGTCTGGGCGTCGCCCGACAAACCGTTAATCGCTGGATACGACAGAAAGGATGGAAAACGGAGGGTATCAACGGTGTAAAAGGCGGAAGAGCGAGGGTGATATGTATTGATGCGCACGTTAAGGAGCACATCATTAGCCTTCCCGCCATTCGTAACAGTCGGGCTGTTTACCATGTGGCAGAAAGCCCTTCACTCTATTGCGTGGCGACCTCATCCAGCCTGCTTCCACAAATTATCGACTCGCTGGAAAACATGACAACTGTCGAACAGGAACGTTTGCACAAGCTGCTCGCTCGCGAAGGTTTGCAGGGTTTTCTCACGCGTCTTGGTATTGCTGAATAACAGACATAAAAAACGGCAGGTAACCCTGCCGTTATTTGTATTTCACGAGCATTACTGCTGGCTTTCGCGCTCAGCAATAAAGCCCAGCGCCTTGTTGATACGCGCAACGCTACGTGATTTGCCAATGGCATGAACGGTCACGTCCAGCGCCGGAGACTGGCCTGCCCCCGTCACCGCAACGCGCAGCGGCATACCGACTTTACCCATGCCAATTTCCAACTCATCAGCGGTTGCCTGAATCGCGTGGTGAACATTTTCTGCAGTCCATTCGGTAATGGCTTCGAGTTTATCTCGCACCACTTCCAGCGGCTGACGCGCAACCGGACGCAGGTGTTTCTTGGCCGCATCGGCGTCGAACGCGTCAAACTCTTCATAAAAGTAGCGGCAGCTCTCGGCGATCTCTTTCAGCGTTTTGCAACGCTCGCCAAGCAGCTTCACCAGATCCGCCAGTTCAGGGCCCGTACGGGTATCGATGTTTGCCTGCTCAATGTGCCATTGCAGATAAGTCGCCACATACTCTGGCTGCATGGTATTGATGTAGTGATGGTTCAGCCACAGCAGTTTGTCAGTGTTGAACGCGCTGGCTGATTTGCTTACCGAGTTCAGAGAGAAAAGCTCGATCATCTCTTCGCGGCTGAAGATCTCCTGGTCACCATGAGCCCAGCCCAGACGCACCAGATAGTTCAGTAGCGCTTCCGGCAGATAGCCGTCATCACGGTACTGCATCACGCTCACCGCGCCATGACGTTTGGACAGCTTTTTACCGTCGTCACCGTTGATCATCGATACGTGCGCATACACCGGTACAGGCGCGTTCAGCGCTTTCAGAATGTTGATCTGACGCGGGGTGTTATTGATATGGTCTTCACCACGGATCACGTGAGTGATTTCCATATCCCAGTCGTCCACAACCACGCAGAAGTTATAGGTTGGCGAGCCGTCAGTACGACGAATGATGAGGTCATCCAGCTCCTGGTTGCTGAATTCGATCGGGCCACGGATCTGGTCATCAAAGATAACAGAGCCATCCTGCGGGTTAGCAAAACGCACTACGCAAGGCTCATCAGCAGCATGCTCGCTGTGGTCATGACGGCAACGACCGTCATAACGCGGTTTTTCGCCTTTTGCCATTTGCTCTTCGCGCAGCGCATCCAGACGCTCCCTTGAGCAGTAACACTTATAGGCCGTGCCTGCGACCAGCATCTCGTCAATTACGGCGTTATAGCGGTCAAAACGTTTGGTCTGGAAGTATGGGCCTTCGTCCCACTCCAGATTCAGCCAGTTCATCCCATCCATAATGGCTTCAATTGCTTCCGGCGTTGAGCGCTCCAGGTCGGTGTCTTCAATACGCAGCACAAACTCACCTTTGTTGTGGCGTGCGAAAAGCCAGGAGTAGAGAGCAGTACGTGCACCACCGACATGCAGATAGCCTGTCGGGCTCGGCGCGAAGCGAGTTTTGATTTTCATGAAATGGCCTTACGTTATAAAGATGCCGGTAATCGGCAAATCCTGGGAAGAAAACAATGGGCAATATTCTATCACTGTGGGCCGATTCCTCAATGTCGATCACTTTATCCGGTTCGAGATTGCTGTTTTTGTTTAGAAATCATGCACCACAGTCCGTTTTGCGATCGTTTTGACTAATTTTACGACGAACGAATAAAAACTTTAGAAAATGCGTTGACTCATTTTCAACTCTCCCTATAATGCGACTCCACACAGCGGGGGTGATTAGCTCAGTTGGTAGAGCATCTCCTTTACACGGAGGGGGTCGGCGGTTCGAGCCCGTCATCACCCACCATCTACTTCGGTAGACTCGCAGTGTAGATAAGAATTGAGATTGGGCGATTAGCTCAGTTGGTAGAGCATCTCCTTTACACGGAGGGGGTCGGCGGTTCGAGCCCGTCATCGCCCACCATTCTCACCTTATCGTAGCAGTTCCGAAATGGGCGATTAGCTCAGTTGGTAGAGCATCTCCTTTACACGGAGGGGGTCGGCGGTTCGAGCCCGTCATCGCCCACCATTTCGGGTCGTTAGCTCAGTTGGTAGAGCAGTTGACTTTTAATCAATTGGTCGCAGGTTCGAATCCTGCACGACCCACCAATGTAAAAAAGCGCCCTAAAGGCGCTTTTTTGCTATCTGCGATATAGCACATCCCCATTGCAGCCAAACCGCTTGTTTTACTCAAGCTCACGCCTTCTTTGCCGATACCTCTATTTTATGGCGAAAAGGATCTCAATATGACAACTCTTAAGCCCGTTTCTCTGTCGGCGATGGAAATCGGCAGCGTAGATAACAGCTCCGGCGGAAACGACATTGCTTCCCAGATCACCCGTCTGACCAAACAGATAACGAAAGTCACTCAGCAACTTAAAGAAGTCGCCATGGGTGATGCCACAGCGGAAGAAAAGCAAAAGCAGCAAGAATTGCTCGAATCTCAGCTGGCTATGTTGCAGGCACAGCTGGCGCAATTGCAGCGTCAGCAGGCAGAAGAGGCGATGCCAAAACAGGAAAACGGTCAGGCCGTGGCGGAAGGCGTCAATAAACCCTCCGCAGAACATCAGATTGATATCTATATCTGATCATTGGTTTCGTTAAAAAGTGGATCGCGCGTGCGGGCCTCCATCAGACGCCTGGCCTGCATACGCACCACATCCCAGCAGGCATGAGCCGCTCCGGAAAGAGACCTGTTTTTACGGCGTACCAGCATCAGCTGGCGTTCAATGCAGGGCAGGAAACGCTTCACCGTTAAACGACTTCCTTGCGGCAGTGGCAGCGCCAGCGCAGGCAGAACGCTGATGCCAATCCCCGCTTCGACCATCGGGAAGAGCGTGGCAGGATGCCCAATCTCCTGCACAATGGTTGCCTTTACGCCCTGTGCGGCCAGTGCGGCATCTATCAGCGGGCGGCTACCTGATGCATAATCCTGTAACACCAGGTTTGCCCCCTGTAAGGCTTGCCAGGCCACCTGCGACAGCGATGCCAGAGGATCATCATCGCGGCAGAGCAATAAAAAGGGTTCCGAGAGTACCACTTCACATTCCAGGTCGCTTACCGCTCCGGGATCGATAACAATCCCGAAATCTACATCCCCCTGACGAATACTTTCCAGTACCCACTGCTGCGGCCTGTCGTGCAAAACAAAATCGATATCCGGATAGCGGTGATTACTTTCAGCGATGCATTGGGGAATAAGATGCGCCGAAATCGTCTGGCTCGCCGCCACTCTCACGGTACCGGAAAGCTGTTGTCCAAGCCGTCCGACGTCCCTCAGCGTACTGTTCAGTTCATCCAGCAGCCTTTCCAGACGCGTTGCCAGCTGATGTCCCGCTTCGGTGAGCACCACTTCGCGCGTCGTGCGGTCGAGCAGTTTCACGCCGGTTTGAGTTTCCAGCTCTTTCACGCTATGGCTCACCGCCGACTGGCTGAGGCCAATCATCTCCCCTGCCCGACTGAAGCTGTGGGCCTGCGCGACGGTGACGAAAACACGAAGCTGACGTAGTGAATAATTCATCTATTTAATTCATGAATGGATGCAATAAATCAATTTTATTTCTCAAAGGGAAGAAAGCACAATAGCGGCATCTGTTTTCAGGAGTGATTATGAAACTTTTTCGTATCCTTGATCCGTTTACGCTGACCCTGATTGGTGTCGTCTTGCTGGCCTCGTTCTTCCCGGCGCGGGGCGGTTTCGTTCCGGTCATTGAAGGGCTGACCACGGCAGCCATTGCCCTGTTGTTCTTTATGCATGGCGCCAAACTCTCCCGGGAAGCCATTATTGCAGGCGGTAGCCACTGGCGACTGCACCTCTGGGTAATGTGCAGCACCTTTATCCTCTTCCCTGTTCTGGGCGTGCTGTTTGCCTGGTGGGCGCCGGTGAATGTCGATCCGGCACTCTATACCGGTTTCCTTTATCTGTGCATTTTGCCGGCCACCGTGCAGTCTGCTATTGCCTTTACCTCGCTGGCGGGCGGCAACGTCGCGGCGGCGGTATGTTCTGCTTCGGCTTCCAGCCTGCTCGGGATCTTTGTTTCACCGCTGCTGGTCGGTCTGCTGATGAACATGCATGGTGCAGAAGGTAATCTGGAGCAGGTGGGTAAAATTTGTCTGCAACTGCTACTGCCGTTTGTGCTCGGACACTTATCCCGCCCCTGGATTGGGGCGTTTGTGGCGAAACACAAAAAATGGATCGGGAAAACGGACCAAAGCTCCATTCTGCTGGTGGTTTACACGGCCTTCAGCGAAGCCGTGGTGAACGGCATCTGGCACAGGGTGGGCGCAGGATCGCTGCTGTTTATTGTGGTGGTAAGCATTGTTCTGCTGACAATTGTGATCGCGGTTAACGTCTTTGTGGCCCGCAAATGCGGCTTCAATAAGGCCGATGAAATCACCATCGTATTCTGTGGATCGAAAAAGAGCCTGGCCAACGGGATCCCGATGGCCAATATTCTGTTCCCGACGTCGGTCATTGGGATGATGGTACTGCCGCTGATGATTTTCCATCAGATCCAGCTGATGGTGTGTGCGGTACTGGCGCGGCGTTACAAGGCACAGACTGAAAAGCTGGCGCAGGAAGAGACCCGCGCCGCGAAAGTTTAAGGACGTTTCAGGGGCTGCACCAGCTGGGTCAGCCCCTCTGTTTTGATCAGTAATGTGATAGCCATCAGCTCGCCAAGACGCCCGGCAGGAAACTCATCCTTACGGGCAAACCACAGCAGATATTCTTCCGGTAAATCAATCAGCCTGCGGCCCTTATATTTACCGAACGGCATCTCCGTATTGGCGATCTCAACGAGCTGCTCTTTTTCCACATCACTCTCCTAACAGGCGCATCATTTCCGCTTCATCGATCACCTCGATGCCGAGCTCCTGCGCTTTTGCCAGCTTCGAACCGGCCGCTTCCCCGGCGATCACCAGGTCGGTTTTCTTTGACACGCTTCCCGCCACTTTTGCCCCAAGCGCCACCAGGCGCGCTTTCGCGTCATCGCGTGAAAGCTGACTCAGACTGCCGGTCAGCACCACCGTTTTACCGGCAAACGGGCTGTCGATCTCTTCTGCATTAACCACTACCGGTGCGGGCCAGTGAATGCCCTGTTCCAGTAATTTACCGATCACTTCACGGTTGCTCTCTTCGGCGAAGAAGTTGAAGACGTGGGTAGCGACCACTATACCAACGTCAGGGACTTTCTGTAGTTCGTCGATGGTGGCTTTCTCAAGAGCCTCCAGCGTGCCGAAATACGCCGCCAGCCCTGCCGCCGTCGCCTCTCCGACTTCACGAATGCCTAGCGCGTAAAGGAAACGGGCAAAGGTAGTATTTTTGGCCGCCTCAAGCGCATTGACCACGTTCTGGGCAGATTTCGGCCCCATACGATCAAGACCGGTCAGCTTACCTGCCGTCAGGGTAAAGAGGTCCGCTGGCGTATGGACATACTCTTTCTCAACTAACTGGTCGATGATCTTGTCACCCATTCCGTCGACGTCCATCGCCCGGCGGGAGACAAAGTGCTTCAGGGACTCTTTACGCTGCGCGCCGCAGATTAACCCGCCCGTACAGCGCGTTACCGCTTCACCTTCCACGCGCTCAACGTCCGAACCACATACCGGACAATGGGCAGGAAACTCGATGGCACGGGTATCGGCAGGACGTTCTGATTCCACTACGTTAACCACCTGCGGGATCACATCGCCCGCGCGGCGAATCACCACTTTGTCACCAATTCGCAGCCCCAGACGGGCAATTTCATCGGCGTTATGCAGCGTAGCGTTACTGACCAGCACGCCAGCCACCTGCACAGGCTCCAGACGCGCCACAGGCGTAATCGCACCCGTACGTCCTACCTGAAATTCCACGTCGCGAACGAAGGTCATCTGCTCCTGCGCCGGGAACTTAAAGGCCACTGCCCAGCGTGGCGCCCGGGCAACAAAACCCAACTGTTCCTGCAATGCCAGGGAGTTAACCTTGATCACTACGCCATCAATATCAAACCCAAGCGTGGGACGATCTTCTTCAACCTTGTGATAGAACGCCAGCACCGCCTCTGCAGAGTCGCAAAGCTGCACGCGGTTGCTTACCGGCAAACCCCACTCTTTGAACTGCATTAAACGACCCAGGTGGGTATCCGGCAGGTCACCGCCTTCCAGGATCCCGACGCCGTAGCAGAAGAAAGTAAGCGGTCGCTTCGCGGTGATACGCGGATCGAGCTGGCGCAGCGAACCTGCCGCCGCGTTACGCGGGTTTGCAAACACTTTACCCCCGGTACGACGCGCTTCTTCATTGATCTTCTCAAACCCCGCCTGCGGAAGGAAAACTTCCCCGCGCACTTCCAGCCGCTCAGGAATGTTATCGCCACGCAGCTTCAGCGGGATCGCACGAATGGTGCGCACATTGGTGGTGATGTCTTCCCCGGTGGTGCCGTCGCCGCGCGTTGCGGCACGTACCATCACGCCGTTCTCATAAAGAATGCTGACGGCCAGACCATCCAGTTTTAGCTCGCAGCACCAGCTAAGATTGTCGACGCTCTTCAGGCGATCCTGCACGCGCTTGTTGAAAGCCAGAAAACTCTCTTCATCAAACACGTTATCCAGCGACAGCATCGGCACTTCGTGGCGCACCTGGCTGAAAGCACCCAGCGGTTCCGCGCCGACGCGCTGCGTTGGGGAATCGGGCGTAATCAGTTCGGGGTGCTGCGCTTCCAGCTCGCGCAGTTCACGCATCAGGCGGTCATATTCTGCATCCGGCACTTCCGGTGCGTCCATAACATGATAGAGATATTCATGATGGCGAAGCGTGGTTCGCAGTTCAGTAAGTTGTTGTTCGATTGAGTCCATATCGCACCATCAATGAGAAAAACCCCCGACAGGCGGGGGTTGAGGAGGAGTTGAAGTAAACGCGACGATTACGCGTTAGCTTCCTTAACTTCGCGGATGCGGTCCTGATATTCGCGCAGTTTCTGCGGCGTCATCATACGACGCTGATCGTCGAGCACCACACCGCCCACTTCGTCGGCGATGTGCTGAGCGGACTGTAGCATCAGCTTAAAGTTTTGCAGCTCGTCACCGTAGGACGGCACCTGCATAAAGATCGTAACCCCAGGCGTGACGAAATCACCGGTCATTTCCGGGTCAAACGTGCCTGGATTGACCATATTGGCCAGGCTGAACAGCGCCGGACCGCTGCCGTCAGGACTCAGGTGGCGATGGAAAATATTCATGTCGCCGAACTTGAAGCCTGCCTGTTGGATGCTGTTAAGCAGCACGTCACCGTTCAGATGGGTGCCATGATGAGCAGCCACATTCATGATGATTACCGCTTCTTTACGCTGCGGCTTTTCAACAACCGGTTCTGGCTCTGCAACCGGCTCTGGCTCAACGCGCGGAGCGGGCTGTGGCGCAGGCGGTTCAGGCTGCGGCTGCGGCTGCGGTTGTTCTACCGGCTGCGGCTGTTGCACTGGCTGTGGCTGATGCACTGGCTGTGCAGGCTGTTGCACAGGTTGCTGCTGTACAGGCTGTGGCGCAACGGGCTGCTGTTGCACAGGCTGCTGCGACGGATAACGAACAGGTTCTTCCACTGGCGGCGGCGCTGGCTGGCGCGGCTGGGCAGAGGCATACGGTGGTTGATACTGGTGCTGCGGAGCGCGGGGAGCTTCATGCTCTCCATGCGCTGCGCCGGGCGCAGTATTGACCCGATGAACACGAACTTCACCCACGCCGTCGTCGTCAAGACCGTCGATGTCGTCTTCAACGTCATCGTCTTCGCGACTGGACTTCATGCGCTTCAGTGGACGATCGCGAAACATAGAGGAACGCTCTTTACGGCTGGTCCAGAAACCATGTACCAGTAAAGCGATTATGGCGATCGCGCCAACAATGATTAATATCAGACGCAAATCCTGCATCATTATATTCTCTGTTGTTCTAACACCTTGCCACCACGGCAAACATTTACTCACTAAGAGTATTTGCCGTTTACGTCAAGTGCAAGTGTATGCAGAGCATTCACAGCATAAAGATGAACTAAATCGTGCTTTTTGCTGGTTTTTCGAACATTTCCGAACTGGTCATTGGCCCGTAACTGGATAATATAGGCGGGCAATTCCACTGGTTGTGTAAAAAGGAGTACAGCCTGGTATGGTTTCAACATCTTCTTCTGCCCCACGTAGCGGGGTCTGGTACTTTTCTCAGGGCTGGAAACTGGTCTCCCTGCCGGGCATTCGACGCTTCGTTGTTTTGCCGTTACTGATCAACATTATTCTGATGGGGGGCGCGTTCTGGTGGCTGTTCACCAGACTGGAAAGCTGGATCCCTTCCCTGATGAGCTATGTGCCGGACTGGTTACAGTGGTTGGACTACCTGCTCTGGCCGATTGCGGTTATCTCCGTGCTGCTGGTTTTCGGCTATTTCTTTTCGACGATAGCTAACTGGATAGCCGCGCCGTTCAACGGTCTGCTGGCCGAACAGCTGGAAGCGCGCCTGACCGGTGCGGCGCCGCCTGACACGGGCGTACTGGGGATCGTGAAAGATGTCCCCCGCATCATGAAGCGCGAATGGCAGAAGTTTGCGTGGTACCTGCCGCGGGCGATTGTGCTGCTCATCCTTTATTTTGTACCCGGGATCGGCCAGACGGTCGCACCCGTGCTGTGGTTCCTGTTCAGCGCCTGGATGCTTGCTATCCAGTACTGTGATTATCCGTTCGATAACCACAAAGTGCCGTTTAAAGAGATGCGCACTGCCCTGCGCACTCAGAAGGTTGCCAATATGCAGTTTGGTGCCCTTACCAGCCTGTTCACCATGATCCCTTTCCTGAATCTGTTCATCATGCCCGTTGCCGTTTGCGGCGCGACGGCGATGTGGGTGGACTGCTACCGTGCTAAGCACGCGTTATGGAAGTAATGCAAAAATGTGTAAAAGAGGGGTGGCTTATGCCGCCCCTTATTCCATACTGATCCCCATTATTTCCTTGCAGCATATAGATATGCGATTTCCTTACTTCCCCATACCTGTTCAACAGGTATGCTGGGTCGGTATCCCAATTTCATACAGTTAAGGACAGGCCATGAGTAAGATTTATGAAGACAACTCGCTGACTATCGGTCATACGCCCCTGGTTCGACTGAACCGTATCGGTAATGGACGCATTCTGGCGAAGGTGGAATCTCGTAACCCAAGCTTCAGCGTTAAATGCCGTATCGGTGCGAATATGATTTGGGATGCTGAAAAGCGTGGCGTGCTGAAACCTGGCGTTGAGCTGGTTGAACCCACCAGCGGCAATACCGGTATCGCCCTGGCCTATGTTGCGGCGGCGCGCGGCTATAAGCTGACGCTGACTATGCCTGAAACCATGAGTATTGAGCGCCGTAAGCTGCTGAAAGCGTTGGGTGCGAATCTGGTCCTCACGGAAGGCGCGAAAGGCATGAAGGGCGCGATTCAGAAGGCCGAAGAAATCGTCGCCAGCGATCCTGCAAAGTATCTGCTGCTCCAGCAGTTCAGCAACCCGGCCAACCCGGAAATTCATGAGAAAACAACCGGCCCGGAAATCTGGGAAGATACCGACGGTCAGGTTGATGTGTTTATCTCCGGCGTAGGCACCGGCGGTACGCTGACCGGGGTGTCTCGCTATATTAAAGGCACGAAAGGTAAAAAAGATCTGATTACCGTTGCCGTTGAGCCAACCGACTCTCCGGTTATCGCTCAGGCGCTGGCAGGCGAAGAGATCAAACCAGGTCCGCACAAAATCCAGGGTATCGGCGCTGGCTTTATTCCAGGCAACCTCGATCTGAAGCTGATCGATAAAGTGGTCGCAATCACCAATGAAGAAGCCATCTCCACGGCGCGTCGCCTGATGGACGAGGAAGGCATTCTGGCGGGTATCTCTTCCGGTGCGGCGGTTGCTGCAGCTCTCAAACTGCTGGAAGACGAAACCTTTACCAACAAGAATATTGTGGTTATCCTACCGTCTTCGGGTGAGCGTTACTTAAGCACAGCACTGTTTGCCGATCTGTTCACAGAGAAAGAACTGCAACAGTGATGCCAGTATGTTAAAAACGCGTAAAAAAGCACCTTTTCAGGTGCTTTTTTGTGGCCTGCTTCAAAGTTTTACCCCTCCTGGCATTGCTTCACCCCGTTGGGTCTGGTATTTAAACCAGCAATTATTTTGATGCGCGAAATTAATCGGTGAACGAAATAGCGCTGCTGAATCGATTTTATGATTTGGTTCAAGTCTTGCTTTCACTGCATAATGTTTAATGACGATTGAAACGTCAGCGCTAACTATACAGGCTAAAGTTAAGTCGCCAGGCTAGACTTTAGTTCCACAACACTAAACCTATAAGTTGGGGAAATACAATGTTCCAGCAAGAAGTTACCATTACCGCTCCGAACGGTCTGCACACCCGCCCTGCTGCTCAGTTTGTTAAAGAAGCGAAAGGCTTCACTTCTGAAATCACTGTGACTTCCAACGGCAAAAGCGCTAGCGCAAAAAGCCTGTTCAAGCTGCAAACTCTGGGTCTGACTCAGGGTACCGTTGTTACCATCTCCGCTGAAGGTGAAGACGAGCAGAAAGCAGTTGAGCATCTGGTTAAGCTGATGGCTGAACTCGAGTAAGTTTACCGGGTTCTTTTCAATATCAGTCACAAGTAAGGTAGGGTTATGATTTCAGGCATTTTAGCATCCCCGGGTATCGCTTTCGGCAAAGCATTGCTGCTGAAAGAAGACGAAATCGTCATTGACCGGAAAAAAATTTCTGCCGACAAGGTTGATCAGGAAGTTGAACGTTTTCTGAGCGGTCGTGCCAAGGCATCTGCGCAACTGGAAGCGATTAAAACTAAAGCTGGCGAAACTTTCGGTGAAGAAAAAGAAGCCATCTTCGAAGGGCACATTATGCTGCTCGAAGATGAGGAGCTGGAGCAGGAAATCATAGCCCTGATTAAAGATAAAGGCATGACGGCCGACGCGGCTGCGCATGAAGTTATCGAAGGTCAGGCAACTGCCCTGGAAGAACTGGACGATGAATACCTGAAAGAGCGTGCGGCTGACGTACGTGACATCGGTAAGCGCCTGCTGCGCAACATCCTGGGTCTGGCCATCATCGATCTGAGCGCGATTCAGGACGAAGTCATCCTGGTTGCCGCTGACCTGACCCCGTCTGAAACCGCACAGCTGAACCTGAACAAGGTGCTGGGTTTCATTACTGATGCAGGTGGACGTACCTCCCACACCTCTATCATGGCGCGTTCTCTGGAGCTGCCAGCCATCGTGGGTACCGGTAGCGTCACCTCGCAGGTGAAAAACGACGACTATCTGATTCTGGATGCCGTAAACAACGTGGTTTACGTCAACCCAACTAACGATGTGATCGAGCAGCTGCGTTCCGTTCAGGAGCAGGTTGCTACCGAGAAAGCGGAACTCGCTAAACTGAAAGATCTGCCAGCCATCACGCTGGACGGCCATCAGGTTGAAGTGTGCGCTAACATCGGTACCGTACGTGACGTTGACGGCGCTGAGCGCAACGGTGCGGAAGGTGTAGGTCTGTATCGTACTGAATTCCTGTTCATGGACCGCGACGCCCTGCCAACGGAAGAAGAGCAGTTTGCAGCGTACAAAGCGGTTGCGGAAGCGTGCGGCTCGCAGGCCGTTATCGTCCGCACCATGGATATCGGTGGCGACAAAGAGCTGCCGTACATGAACTTCCCGAAAGAAGAGAACCCGTTCCTGGGCTGGCGTGCCGTACGTATCGCCATGGATCGCAAAGAGATCCTGCGTGACCAGGTTCGCGCTATCCTGCGTGCATCCGCTTTCGGTAAGCTGCGCATCATGTTCCCGATGATCATCTCTGTTGAAGAAGTGCGTGCACTGAAGAAAGAGATTGAAATCTACAAGCAGGAACTGCGTGACGAAGGTAAAGCATTTGACGAGTCAATCGAGATCGGCGTGATGGTGGAAACACCGGCAGCCGCGACCATTGCACGTCATTTAGCCAAAGAAGTTGATTTCTTTAGTATCGGTACCAATGATTTAACGCAGTACACCCTGGCAGTTGACCGTGGTAATGATATGATTTCACATCTCTACCAGCCAATGTCGCCGTCTGTACTGAATTTGATCAAGCAAGTTATTGATGCTTCTCATGCAGAAGGTAAATGGACTGGCATGTGTGGTGAGCTTGCAGGCGACGAACGTGCTACACTTCTGTTGCTGGGTATGGGTCTGGACGAATTCTCTATGAGCGCCATTTCCATCCCGCGCATCAAGAAGATTATCCGTAACACGAACTTCGAAGATGCGAAGGTATTAGCAGAGCAGGCTCTTGCTCAACCGACAACGGACGAGTTAATGACGCTGGTTAACAAGTTCATTGAAGAAAAAACAATCTGCTAATCCACGAGATGCGGCCCAAATTACTGCTTAGGAGATAAGTCTAATGGGTTTATTTAGTAAACTGTTCGGTGACAAAAGCAATAGCGACTCCGGAACTATTGAGATTGTTGCTCCGCTCTCCGGCGAGATCGTCAATATCGAAGACGTGCCGGATGTAGTGTTTGCTGAGAAAATCGTTGGTGATGGCATTGCTATCAAACCAACTGGCAACAAAATGGTTGCTCCAGTTGACGGTACCATTGGTAAGATTTTTGAAACCAACCATGCGTTCTCTATCGAATCAGATAGCGGTATCGAACTGTTCGTTCACTTCGGTATCGACACCGTTGAACTGAAAGGCGAAGGCTTCAAACGTATCGCGGAAGAAGGCCAGCGTGTTAAAGTTGGCGACCCTGTAATTGAATTCGATCTGCCACTGCTGGAAGAAAAAGCGAAGTCTACCCTGACTCCGGTTGTTATCTCCAACATGGACGAAATCAAAGAGCTGATCAAACTGTCTGGCAGCGTTACCGTGGGTGAAACCCCGGTTATCCGCATCAAGAAGTAATTCTTGCCGCACGGTAAAATGGCGCCTTCGGGCGCCATTTTTGTTTATGCAGGCAGAATAAGCTCGTCGTAGCCTTTCGACTGCGTATAGATCATCACGTCAGTCACCCTGTCGCCCGCCATGCGAATGGCGTCGGCCACGGTTTTACCGCCGACGATACCGCTCACCAGCTCCGAACAGAACAGATCCCCCGTCCCTTTCAGGTCCGTCTCAACGCGCGGGTGTGCGCTTACGGTAACGCCCTCCTCGCTCACCAGCACGACGTGGATATTTTGCGGATCGTCAGCCACTGGCGCGCTGGTGATCGCCACCCATTTAAGCGTGTCAGACAGCAGCCCCTGCGCGGCGGCAATGGCGCTCTCCGGCGTACGGCACGGTTTGCCGCTCAGCACTTCCAGCTCAAACACGTTGGGCGTAATGCCCTGGGCCAGCGGGAGCAGGTGCTCACGGTAGGCTTCAGGAATATCCGGCTTCACGTACATCCCGCTGTCGATGTCTCCGATTACCGGGTCGACCAGCACCAGCAGATCGGGATGTTGCACTTTGATCGCCTTCAGCCACTGCGCCAGCAGCACGATCTGGCTGGCGCTGCCCATATAGCCGGTAGTGACCGCTTTTAGCTCGCGCAGGATCTCGCGCTCTTCCAGCGCCTTCAGGTAGCCGCTGAACCACTCGTCCGGGATCACCCCGCCGTAGAAGGTGTCGTAGTGCGGCGTATTGCTGAACAGCACCGTCGGCACGGCGGTAACGTTCAGTCGATGGGTGCGAATATTTGGCACCGCGATGCTGTTTCCCACACTGCCGTACACCACCTGCGACTGAACGGCGACAATATCGGTTTGCTGCGCCCGGGTGTTATCCCGGAATAAAATCATCTCCATGACGCTTAAATCCCCGCCCCCTGCGAATAACTCTCTTCACCAAAGACGCCGGTCGACAGGTAGCGATCGCCGCGATCGCAAATAATCGCTACCACTACTGCACCCGGGTTTGCCTTAGCCACCCGAATCGCCCCCGCTACCGCGCCACCCGAACTGACGCCGCAGAAGATGCCTTCACGCACGGCCAGCTCACGCATGGTATTTTCCGCCTCGCGCTGATGAATATCCAGCACCTGGTCCACAAGCTGCGCATTAAAGATGCCCGGCATATACTCCGCGGGCCAGCGGCGAATGCCCGGAATACTGCTTCCCTCTTCCGGCTGGAGGCCGACAATCGTCACCGGCTGCTCCTGCTCGCGCAAAAAACGTGACACACCGGTGATCGTGCCCGTGGTCCCCATGCTGGAGACAAAGTGGGTGATGCGCCCGCCGGTTTGCTGCCAGATTTCCGGGCCGGTGGTGGTGTAGTGCGCGTACGGGTTGTCCGGGTTATTAAACTGGTCGAGCAGCTTGCCTTCCCCGCGCTCCGCCATCGCTAACGCTAAATCTCGCGCCCCTTCCATACCCTGCTCTTTGCTCACCAGAATCAGCTCGGCCCCGTAGGCACGCATGGCGGCACGGCGCTCCTGGCTCATGTTATCCGGCATCAGCAGCGTCATACGATAGCCTTTCAGGGCGGCTATCATCGCCAGTGCGATACCGGTGTTACCGCTGGTGGCTTCGATCAGCACGTCGCCGGGCTTTATTTCGCCGCGCTTTTCGGCCTGAACAATCATCGACAGCGCCGCCCGGTCTTTCACCGACCCCGCCGGGTTATTGCCTTCAAGTTTGACCCAGATTTCGCTGCCGTTGTCACACCCCATGCGCTGAAGTTTGACCAGAGGTGTGTTGCCGATGGTGTGTTCGAGTGTATTCACGTTTTTTACTCAATAAAAAGCCCGGTAAGCATCACGCCACCGGGCGAAAAACATACTCAATAACCTATCAGGCTGACTCCGCCAGAGCAATATCCTCGCGCGTCTCGATGCGCTCGTTGCCGTGATAAATGCGCGCGTGTTGCAGCCCCACAAACAGGCGTTCCCCCCGGTGCGGCGGCTCGTCGTCACGCATAACCACGGTCAGCGGCTCGGTGTACCAGCCCAGGGGCTGTACCACTAATTGGGTGTAGTGACCTTTAGGGCTAGCTTCCAGCACCTGCACCGGAAGCGGTGAGTCCAGGCTGGTACGGCGGCTGACGTCCACTTCCCACGGGCGCAGGAACAGATCCACCGGCCCCTGGTGCGCGGAGGTATACCCCAGCGGCCAGCGGTGCGCGCCAACGTGGAACTGACCGCCGCGAATAGTACCCTGAAGGCGGTTTACTTCCCCCATAAACTCCAGCACAAAGCGGGTCGCCGGTTCACGCCAGAGTTGCTCTGGCTCGTCAACCTGCTCAATGTTGCCCTGACTCATCACCACCACGCGGTCGGCTACTTCCATCGCCTCTTCCTGATCGTGGGTCACGAAAACGCTGGTGAACTGGAGTTCCTCATGAAGCTGACGCAGCCAGCGGCGGAGCTCTTTACGCACCTGCGCATCCAGCGCGCCAAACGGTTCGTCCAGCAGCAGGATTTGCGGTTCCACGGCTAACGCACGCGCCAGCGCCACGCGCTGTTTCTGCCCGCCAGAAAGCTGTGCCGGGAAGCGGTCCGCCAGATGAGCCAGCTGCACCATCTCCAGCAGTTTGGTCACTTTCGCTTTGATGGCGGCCGCATTCGGACGCTCACGACGCGGCAGTACGGTCAAACCAAACGCGATGTTGTCGAATACCGTCATGTGGCGGAACAGGGCGTAGTGCTGGAATACAAAACCCACTTTACGGTCGCGGGCATGCAAACGGCTTACGTCCGTACCGTGGAAGCGGATATGTCCGCTGGTCTGGTGCTCAAGCCCGGCGATAATACGCAGCAGCGTGGTTTTACCGGAGCCAGACGGTCCCAGCAGCGCCACCATTTGTCCGGAAGGGATATCCAGCGAGATATCATTCAGCACCTGGGTGCGACCAAAAGACTTCTTAATATTGGCAATCTCAATGCTCATGATTTCCCTCCTGATGCTGACGTTTTTCCTGATTCTCTAAACGCCACTGCACCACACTCTTCAAAAACAGGGTCAAAATCGCCATCAGCGTCAGTAACGCTGCGGCAGTAAAGGAACCGACGGTGTTGTAGTCCTGTTCCAGTAATTCAATCTGTAACGGCAGCGACAGGGTTTCGCCGCGAATCGAGCCGGATACCACCGACACCGCACCAAACTCACCAATCGCACGGGCATTAGTCAGCACCACGCCGTAAAGCAGTGCCCAGCGGATATTCGGCAGCGTGACGCGGCGGAACATCTGCCAGCCGGAAGCGCCGAGCAGCACCGCGGCTTCATCTTCATGGCTGCCCTGGCTGAGCATCACCGGCACCAGCTCGCGTACCACGAACGGACAGGTGACAAAGACGGTCACCAGCACCATCCCCGGCCAGGCGAACATGATCTGCAGGTCGTGTTCATCCAGCCAGCCGCCCAGCGGGCCATTGGAACCGTAGAAGAGCAGATAAACCAGACCCGCCACCACCGGTGACACCGCAAACGGGATATCCAGCAGGGTCAGCAGCAGCTGACGCCCCGGGAAGTTAAAGCGCGTTACCAGCCAGGCCAGCAATACGCCAAACACCAGATTCACCGGGACGGTGATCAGGGCAATCATGACCGTCAGCCAGATGGCGTGGAGCATGTCCGGATCGGCCAGGTTTTGCAGCGCGGGCATAATCCCTTTGCTGAAGGCCTGGACGAAGATGTACACCATCGGCACAACGAGAATGAATGCGGAGACCAGCACGCCGGTACCAATCAGAAACCATTTGCCCCAGTTGATGCGGGGCGCGTCATAGCGCTTCAATTGCGTAACTTCCGCCATCAGTGACCTACCACACGTCGACCAAAGCGACTTTGCAGAGTGTTAATCGAGAACAGCAGTAGCAGCGACGCAGCAAGGATCACCGAGGCAATCGCACTCGCGGCCGGATAATCAAACTCCTGCAAACGGACAAAAATCATCAGCGAGGTCACTTCGGTTTTCCACGCGATGTTCCCGGCGATAAAAATGACCGCGCCAAATTCACCGAGGCTGCGGGTAAAGGAGAGCGCAATACCCGCCAGCAACGCCGGAGAGAGTTCCGGCAGCACGACCTTGCGAAAACTCTGCCAGCGCGTGGCGCCGAGCGTTTCTGCGGCCTCTTCGTATTCGGGTCCTAACTCTTCCAGCACCGGCTGCACGGTACGTACCACAAACGGGATGCTGGTAAAGGCCATGGCCACCGCGATACCGAGCCAGGTATAGGTCACTTTGATATCAAACTTCGCCAGCCACTCACCGTAAAACCCGTTCACGGAGAAGAGCGACGCCAGCGTCAAACCGGCAACCGCCGTCGGCAGGGCAAACGGCAGATCCATCAGCGCGTCGAGCAGGGTGCGGCCCGGGAAGCGATAGCGAGTTAAGATCCACGCCATCAGCAGGCCAAACACGCCGTTAAAAATCGAGGCCACGAACGCAGACAGCAGGGTGACCTTGTAGGCCGCCACCACCTGCGGGTTAGTAATCACTTCCCAGTACTGGGACCAGCTCATCTCAGCGAGCTGCATCACCAGCGCGCTGAGCGGTAATAACAAAATCAGACAGACGAACAGCAGGCTGGTCCCGAGGCTTAAGGTAAAGCCCGGCAGCACACGTCTGGAGGACACTGCAAACATTACTTACGCCCCGCTGCCAGCAGTTTGTCCAACTCACCGCCGCTGACAAAATGCGTTCTCATGACCTCAGGCCAGGCGCCGAAATGATCTTCCACGCGGAACAGCTCGGTCTGCGGGAATTTGTCTTTCAGCTTGCTCATCACGTCCGGGTTGTTGACACGGTAGTAGTAGTCGGTGATAACGGTCTGCGCCTGCGGGCTGTACAGATAGTTCAGGTAGGCTTTCGCCGCCTTTTCTGTGCCGTTAGCCTTAACGTTTTTATCCACCCACGCCACCGGGAACTCGGCCAGAATGTTCGTTTTCGGGATAACCACTTCGAAGCCCTGCGCTTCGTACTGTTTACGAATATTGTTCACTTCGGATTCAAAGCTGATCAGTACGTCGCCCAGCCCGCGCTCGGCGAAGGTGGTGGTTGCGCCACGACCGCCGGTATCAAACACCTCGACGTTTTTCAGGAACTGGGTCATAAACTGTTCGGTTTTCGCTTTATCGTTACCGTCAGCTTTGTCCGCCGCGCCCCACGCCGCCAGGTAGGTGTAACGTGCGTTGCCGGAGGTTTTCGGATTCGGGAAGATCAGCTTTACGTCTGAACGCACCAGGTCTTTCCAGTCGTGGATGTTCTTCGGGTTGCCCTTGCGCACCAGGAAGCCCATGGTGGAGTAAAATGGCGAACTGTTGTTCGGCAGGCGGCTTTGCCAGTTCGCCGGGATCAGTTTGCCTTTGTCGTGCAGGATCTGCACGTCCGTGACCTGGTTGTAGGTCACCACGTCCGCTTTCAGCCCCTGCAAAATGGCCAGCGCCTGCTTAGATGAGCCAGCGTGCGACTGCTTGATGGTCAGCTTGTCGCCGTTGTTCTCTTTCGCCCACTGCTGTTCAAATGCGGGATTAAGGGCGGCAAACAGCTCGCGCGAAACATCATAAGAACTGTTCAGCAACTCGGTTGCCTGCGCCTGCGCCACCAGCAGTAAACCTGCCAGTGCCAGCGATCCTTTTTTCAGTACAGTAACGGCCATTGCGCACCCTTATAAATGTGATGACTATCTTATAGTCATAATATTTATAACGGAGTCTAAAGGAGTAACGGTTTTATATACCGTTTGGTGATTTAGAAGCAGAAAAGGGAATAAGAGGTGCGGGAGAAATTGCCGGGTGGCGCTCACGCTTACCCGGCCTACGAATGGAGAGCGATTTACAACGCCAGCAGGCGCTCAACGGACGGCGCAAAGTAGTAGCCGCCGGTCACCGGGCGGGTGAAGCGCAGCATGGCGTCACGCTTACCGTCGGTATCGCCAAACATGCTCAGCAGCTGCTGTTCGATGTTGTAGAGGCGTGCGCAGTAAGCGCAGAAGTACAGGCCGTGCTTACCGCTCGCGGTGCCGTACGGCAGGCTCTGGCGAACAATCTTCAGCCCCTTACCGTCTTCTTTAAGGTCAACGCGGGACAGGTGGGAAGTGACCGGACGCGCATCGCCGTCAATCTCTTCATTGGCATCTTTGGTACGGCCAATCATCATCTCCTGGTCATGCACGCTCATGCGGTTAAGCTGCCTGAGGTTATGCTCCCAGCGCTGGACGAACACATAGCTGCCGCCCGCGTCCACGCCATCCTTGATTACAGCCACCTCGCGACGCGTCTCTTCCCCGGCCGGGTTTTCGGTGCCGTCGACGAAGCCGCTCAAATCGCGCTCTTCCACCCAGCGGAAACCGTGGATCTCTTCCTGCACGTCGATACTGTCACCAAAGGCCTCAATCGCAGCCTGAGCGACAGAAAAGTTCACGTCGTGACGCAGGGAGAGGATATGGATCAGAACGTCATACTGGGTGGCGGGCGCAAGACCTTTGCCATAAGGAATAAAGTCTTTCAGCTCTTCTGCGCCTTCGCCGCCGCTCAGATGACGCCAGACGGTGCTGCCAAAGGCGACCACCGCGCCCAGATGGGCTTCGGGGAATTTGGCCTGGAAGGTGGCCAGTTTATCAACGAAAACTTTGCTGGCCGCGCGCAGGGCATCCACGTCCCCTTTGACGTTGGCTTCAATCCAAATCGCCGCCCGGCAATGTTCTGGCAAAATGCCACTCTGAACCTGAGACATCGCTCCTCCTGAAATAAAGATGCCACGACAGCGTGGCATTGATGGCGGCTATTATACCCGGATTTCAGCGAGGCGGCTTGCTCAGGCGCAAATTACTGCTGCCAGATAATTTTGCTCACTTTCCACTTTTTCAGGGTGTCGTCAGACGGCATTAACCCTTCCGGACCGTTCCAGGTGCCGCTGAACACATAGCTAATATGCTGGCTGCCGTCGGCCTTACACTCGACCGCCACACTCTCCTCCGATGGCACACTGGCGCAGTGGCCAAACGCTTTCTGATAGAGTTCGCCAAACGGCGTTCCCACCATCACGCCACCTGAGGTCGGGATCTCTTCATCCATCACCGCAATGCGGTTGACCGTACCTTTATCGCCGTTGATGACCATTGCCACCTTGTCATCTTTCAACGCTTCGAAATAGCGCACGATGTTGCCGTTCTCGGTTTTCATGCCGCTGCGCAGGCGATAATCACTGCCGATGGCATCCTGAATGGCATCCTGATCCAGCGCCGTCGAGGCGGTGATTTTGCCCACGCCCTGCTCGGTCACTTCCATTGAGGATCCAAACCAGTTCCACGGATAGGCCGCAGACCAGTTGATGGATGAGAGCGTGGAACAGCCGGTTAACGCCAGCGGGAGAGCGCATAAAAGTAAACGCAGCGATTTCATTGAGACGTCCTTACGTAGTAAATCAACGCTTGTTGGAGTGCAGTATCGACAAAAAGTGCCGTTTTAATCTGGCTCTTGCGTAAAACAGGCGCGTAAACGGGGATTCGTGACCAGCCACAGCAGCGCGACAATATCCGCCACCACCAGTGCAATCCCGATACCGGAAAGCGGCTCGCCGTACAGCCAGAGCACGGGTTGCCAGACCAGGAGCACAAACTGCGCCAGGATCAACAGCCAGCGAAGCGCGCGCCAGAAGCGAGGAATGGCTTGCCGCCGTCCGCTGCACAGAAACGCCAGGACCGCCGGTACGCCCGGCAGTAACCCCAGCCAGAACGCATCGTGATCGGGATAAAAGAGATTCAGTAACGTATCGCCCTGCCCGCGCGACGCGCCAGCCATCACGAACAGCACCCAGGTGCGGGCCTGCAACAGCAGAACGCACCAGAACAAAAAAGGCAGACGCAGACGACCGTGAACGTCGTAGTCGCCAGGGTGGAACTCAGTACTCTTCATCTTCGATCAGGCGCTTACCCAGCGTCAGTACATCCGCGTGCTCGTAGCCCAGACGTTCATACATGCCCAGCACCACGTCGTTATCTTCCCGGACCATAATCTGGATTTTCGGGCAGCCACGGGCGATCAGTTTCTTTTCCAGACGGTTAAGCAGCGCGTTGGCGATGCCGCGCGCGCGGTATTCCGGGTGCACGCCCAGATAGTAGGCCGAGCCGCGGTGGCCGTCGTACCCACCCATCACCGTCCCGACCACTTCGCCGTTGACCTCAGCGACCAGAAACAGACTGACGTCGTGATTCACCTTCCGTTCGATGTCCATTTCCGGATCGTTCCACGGACGCAGCAGATCGCAGCGCTCCCAAAGGGTGATCACCTCTTCGAAATCTTCCTGGCGAAAAACGCGTATCTCCATGGTATTAACCGCCTTTTCGGGTTTAAAAACAGTGATTATGGCGTGAACAGGGCGTTTAGCCAATAACCGGGGAAAAACTCGCCAAAATTTGGCATAATGTCACTTTGTCACGTATTGAAATGAAAAGTAAAACAATTCTCAATAAGGACTGTCGTAACGGGAAACACGATACGATATAACACCAGGACCCCAATTTTTACAATTCAGGCCGCATGAGCACATTCAAACCATTAAAAGCACTCACATCGCGTCGTCAGGTTCTCAAAGCGGGGCTGGCGGCCTTAACGTTATCGGGTATCGCAAAGCAGGCTCAGGCAAAAGAAGAGAGCACGCTTAAAACCAGTAACGGACACAGCAAGCCGAAAACCAAAAAAGCTGGCGCAAAGCGTCTGGTCATGCTCGATCCGGGCCACGGCGGGATCGACACCGGCGCCATTGGCCGAAACGGGTCGAAAGAAAAACACGTCGTGCTGGCAATTGCAAAAAATGTGCGCGCAATTTTACGCAGCAACGGTATTGACGCCCGCCTGACGCGCACGGGCGACACGTTTATCCCGCTGTACGATCGCGTGGAGATTGCCCACAAGCACGGCGCAGACCTGTTTATGTCCATTCACGCGGATGGCTTCACAAACCCTTCCGCCGCAGGCGCCTCGGTATTTGCGCTCTCCAACCGTGGCGCCAGTAGCGCCATGGCGAAATACCTCTCCGATCGCGAAAACCGGGCGGATGAAGTGGCCGGGAAAAAAGCCACCGACAAAGACCATCTGTTGCAGCAGGTTCTGTTCGATCTCGTGCAGACCGATACCATCAAAAACAGCCTGACGCTCGGCTCGCATATCCTCAAACGGATTAAGCCCGTGCACCGTCTGCACAGTAAAAGCACCGAGCAGGCCGCGTTTGTGGTGCTGAAGTCACCGTCTATTCCGTCCGTGCTGGTGGAAACCTCGTTCATTACCAACCCGGAAGAAGAGCGTTTACTCGGCACTAAGGCGTTTCGTCAGAAGATCGCGAACGCCATCGCCTCCGGGGTCATCAGTTATTTCAACTGGTTCGATAATCAAAAAGCGCACTCCAGGAAACGTTGATGAAACCGAATGCACAGCTGGTCAAAACTTTCCTGATGCAGCTCCAGGACGCGATTTGCCAGAAACTGACCGCCGCAGACGGCGGTGAATTCCAGGAAGACACCTGGCAGCGCGAAGCGGGCGGCGGCGGGCGCAGCCGCGTGCTGCGTAACGGCGGTATTTTTGAACAGGCCGGGGTCAACTTCTCCCACGTCCACGGTGATGCAATGCCAGCGTCCGCCACGGCGCATCGGCCTGAACTGGCGGGCCGCAGCTTCGAGGCGATGGGCGTATCGCTGGTGGTGCATCCGCATAACCCGTTTGTGCCAACCAGCCACGCCAACGTGCGCTTTTTCATCGCGGAAAAACCGGGAGCCGATCCGGTCTGGTGGTTTGGCGGCGGTTTCGACTTAACGCCTTACTATGGCTTTAAAGAGGACGCCGTGCACTGGCACACCACCGCGCGCGACCTCTGCCTGCCGTTTGGCGAAGACGTTTACCCGAAATACAAAAAGTGGTGCGATGATTATTTCTATCTGAAGCATCGCGACGAGCAGCGCGGCATCGGCGGGCTGTTCTTTGACGATCTCAACACGCCGGATTTTGATACCGCGTTCAGCTTTATGCGCGCGGTGGGTGAAGGCTTTACCGACGCCTATCTTCCGATTGTCGAACGCCGCAAAGACACCGACTACGGCGTGCGCGAGCGTGAGTTCCAGCTCTACCGTCGCGGGCGCTATGTGGAGTTTAATCTGGTGTGGGATCGCGGGACGCTGTTTGGCCTGCAAACCGGCGGGCGCACGGAGTCCATTCTGATGTCGATGCCGCCGCTGGTGCGCTGGGAATACAGCTACGCGCCAAAAGAAGGCAGCCCGGAGGCTGCCTTGAGTGAGTTTATTAAGGTTCGGGACTGGGTTTAACCCTTACCCCTCACCCCGGCCCTCTCCCCAAAGGGGCGAGGGTGAAAAGACGGCTCAGAGCAGTCCCCTCTCCCCTATGGGGAGAGGGTTAGGGTGAGGGGCGAGGGCAATAAATTACAGCGGCTGCGTCTGTGCCTCAACCACCGCCAGCGCCACCATGTTGACGATACGACGCACGGAGGCAATCGGCGTTAACACATGTACCGGTTTTGACACCCCCATCAGTACCGGCCCGACGGTCACACCTTCAGAACTCGACACGCGCAGCAGGTTGTAGCTGATACGCGCCGCTTCCACGTTCGGCATAATCAGCACGTTCGCCGAGCCTTTCAGCGGGCTGTCCGGCATACGTTCATTACGAATACTCTCCACCAGCGCGGCGTCGCCGTGCATCTCGCCGTCGATCATCAGCTCCGGCGCACGCTCGCGCACCAGGTCCAGCGTCTGGCGCATTTTGCACGCCGCCGCGGATTTGGATGACCCGAAGTTTGAGTGCGACAGCAGCGCCACTTTCGGCTCGATACCAAAGCGGCGCACGGTTTCCGCCGCCATCACGGTGATTTCCGCCAGTTCGTCCGGGGAGGGATCGTCGTTGACGTAGGTATCGGCGATAAAGGTGTTACCGCTTGGCAGCAGCAGCGCGTTCATTGCGCCGGCAGTATGGACGCCCTCGCGATAGCCGAAGATCTCCTGTACCACGCTGAAATGCTCATGGTACTCGCCGATGGTGCCGCAGATCAGCGCATCCGCCTCACCGCGATGAACCATGATCGCGCCGATCACCGTGGTGTTGCTGATCACCGCCCGCTGCGCCTGCTCCTGGGTGATCCCGCGACGCTTCATGATCGAATAGTATTCGTTCCAGTACTCTTTGAAGCGCGGATCGGATTCGTTGTTAACGATCTCAAAGTCCACGCCCGGCTTTATTTGCAGGCCGAGCTTCTGAATACGCATCTCGATCACGCTCGGACGACCAATCAGGATCGGTTTCGCCAGCCCTAAGGTGATCAGCTCCTGCGTGGCATGCAGCACGCGCGCCTCTTCCCCTTCCGCCAGCACCACGCGCTTCGCGTCGGCGCGCGCCTGGGAGAAGATCGGCTTCATAAACAGGTTGGTTTTGTAAACGAACTCGGTGAGTTTATCGACGTAGGCATCGAAATCTTCAATCGGCCGCGTCGCCACGCCGGAGTCCATCGCCGCTTTGGCCACCGCTGGCGCGATCTTCACGATCAGACGCGGGTCAAATGGTTTAGGGATGATGTAGTCGGGGCCGAAGCTCAGATCCTGATCGCCGTAGGCGGAGGCCACCACTTCGCTCTGCTCGGCGTGCGCCAGCTCTGCGATAGCATGAACGGCAGCCAGCTTCATCTCTTCGTTGATCGCCGTAGCGCCGACGTCCAGCGCCCCGCGGAAGATGAACGGGAAGCAGAGCACGTTGTTCACCTGGTTCGGGTAGTCCGAACGTCCGGTGCAGATGATAGCGTCTTCACGCACCGCCTTCGCCAGCGGCGGCAGAATTTCCGGCTCCGGGTTCGCCAGAGCCAGGATCATTGGCGCGCGCGCCATCTTCTGCACCATCTCCTGGGTCAGCACTTTCGGGCCTGAACAGCCGAGGAAAATGTCAGCACCGTCAATCACGTCTTCAAGCGTGCGCTTGCCGTCGTCTTCCACCGCATAGGCCGCCTTGGTTTCCGCCATGTTTGGCTCGCGGTCTTTGTAGATCACGCCCTTGGAGTCGCAGACCACAATATTATGCTTCTGCATGCCCAGCGCCACCAGCAGGTTCATACAGGCGATGGCCGCGGCGCCTGCGCCGGAGACCACCATGCGCACGTCGGAGAGATTTTTCTCTACCACGCGCAGGCCGTTCAGAATGGCGGCGGTACTGATAATCGCCGTGCCGTGCTGGTCGTCATGGAACACGGGAATGTTCATACGCTCGCGCAGCTTCTGCTCGATATAGAAACATTCCGGCGCTTTGATGTCTTCCAGGTTGATGCCGCCGAAGGTCGGCTCCAGCGCCGCCACCACGTTGATGAATTTATCCGGATCCAGTTCGTCCACTTCGATATCGAAGACGTCGATACCGGCAAATTTCTTAAACAGAACGCCTTTCCCTTCCATCACCGGCTTACCAGCCAGCGCACCGATGTTCCCTAACCCCAGCACCGCCGTACCGTTAGAGATAACGGCCACCAGGTTACCGCGCGCGGTGTATTTGTACGCTGCCAGCGGATCTTTTTCGATTTCCAGGCACGGAGCAGCCACGCCCGGCGAGTAGGCCAGCGCCAGATCGCGCTGGGTCGCCAGCGGTTTGGTCGGGGATACCTGGATTTTACCCGGAACAGGAAACTCGTGAAAATCGAGAGCGCTTTGTTTTAACTGATCATCCATCTTGTTATTCCTTTCACGTTTCGGTCAAAAAGGGTGATGTCGACGTTCCTATGCACACCCTGGTGTGCCGCATAGTATCGCCGCAGGCAGGCTCCTAAACTTTGAAGGCTGCCAAACTCTCACCATTGCAGAATAAAAATTGTTATCAATTTATAACAGCCATGTTACCCGTCTCAGAAAGCAATGCCTCCCCCGTCTGCTATGCTTTTTTGTTAAGTCCATCATGATTTTCTCAGAAGTGTGAACTAACGCACTCGACTAACTCTTTTATTTCCAAGGAGTAATTATGAACCAGCTAGACGGCATCAAACAATTTACCACCGTGGTTGCAGACAGCGGCGACATCGAGTCGATTCGTCACTACCAGCCGGAAGACGCGACCACCAATCCCTCTCTGCTACTCAAGGCGGCCGGTCTTGCGCACTTTAGTCATCTGATTGATGACGCCCTTGCCTACGGCAAACAGCGCGGGAAAACGCAGGAACAGCAGGTCGCCGAAGCCAGCGACAAGCTGGCGGTCAATATCGGTGCGGAAATTCTTAAAAGCATACCGGGACGCGTCTCTACCGAAGTGGACGCCCGGCTCTCGTTCGACCAGGAAAAAAGCATTAACAAGGCCCGCCGCATAGTGGAACTCTACCAGGAGCAGGGGATCGATAAGTCACGCATTCTGATCAAGCTTGCGTCTACCTGGGAAGGCATCCGCGCGGCGGAAGTGCTGGAGAAAGAGGGGATCCACTGCAACCTGACGCTACTGTTCTCCTTCGCCCAGGCGCGTGCCTGCGCCGAAGCGGGCGTGTTCCTGATTTCACCGTTTGTCGGGCGTATCTACGACTGGTATCAGGCGAAACAGCCAATGGATCCGTACGTGGTGGAAGAAGATCCTGGCGTAAAATCGGTGCGTAATATCTACGATTATTACAAGCAGCATCGCTACGAGACCATCGTGATGGGGGCCAGCTTCCGCCGCACCGAGCAGATCCTGGCGCTCGCGGGCTGTGACCGTCTGACCATCTCTCCTGACCTGCTGAAAAAGCTTCAGGAGAGTGAAGAGACGGTGATCCGCAAGCTGGTACCGACCTCTACCGTTCTGCCCAAACCGAAACCCATGACCGAAGCGGAATTCCGCTGGGAGCACAATCAGGATCCAATGGCCTTGGAAAAACTGGCAGATGGCATCCGCCAGTTCGCCGTCGACCAGCGCAAACTCGAAGATCTTCTCGCCGCCAAACTTTAACCTTGCCACGGAGTGAACTATGTCCCGTAAAGAGCTCGCCAACGCCATTCGCGCCCTCAGCATGGATGCCGTACAAAAAGCCAATTCCGGCCACCCTGGCGCCCCCATGGGTATGGCTGATATTGCCGAAGTGCTGTGGAACGACTTCCTGAAGCACAACCCGACCGATCCGACCTGGTACGATCGCGACCGTTTTATTCTCTCCAACGGTCACGCCTCGATGCTGCTCTACAGCCTGCTGCACCTTTCCGGCTACGACCTGCCGCTTGAGGAGTTAAAAAACTTCCGCCAGCTGCACTCCAAAACGCCGGGCCACCCGGAGATCGGCTATACGCCGGGTGTTGAAACCACTACCGGCCCGCTGGGACAGGGGCTGGCGAATGCCGTCGGCCTGGCGATTGCAGAGCGTACGCTGGCCGCGCAGTTCAACCAGCCCGACCACGAGATTGTCGATCACTACACCTATGTCTTTATGGGTGATGGCTGCCTGATGGAGGGGATCTCCCACGAGGTCTGCTCGCTGGCGGGCACCCTGGGGCTGGGCAAGCTGATTGGCTTCTACGATCACAACGGTATCTCCATTGACGGGGAAACCGAGGGCTGGTTTACCGACGACACGGCAAAACGCTTTGAAGCCTATCACTGGCACGTGGTGCACGAAATCGACGGTCACGATCCTGAGGCGGTGAAAAAAGCGATTCAGGAAGCGCAGAGCGTAAAGGACAAACCGTCCCTGATCGTCTGCCGCACCACCATCGGCTTCGGCTCGCCGAACAAAGCGGGTAAAGAAGAGGCGCACGGCGCGGCGCTGGGTGAAGAGGAAGTGGCGCTGACCCGCCAGAAACTGGGCTGGAAACACCCGGCCTTTGAGATCCCAAAAGAGATCTACAGGGCCTGGGATGCTCGCGAAACAGGTGAAAAAGCGCAGCAGGCCTGGAACGAGAAGTTTGCTGCCTACAAAAAAGCGTATCCAGAGCTGGCGGCCGAATTTAACCGCCGCATGAGCGGTGGCCTGCCGGAAGACTGGGAAGAGAAAACTCAGGCGCTGATTGAAAACCTGCAATCTAACCCGGCGAAAATTGCCACCCGTAAGGCGTCACAAAACACCCTGAACGCGATTGGCCCTGTCCTGCCCGAACTGCTGGGCGGCTCGGCGGATCTGGCGCCAAGTAACCTCACCATCTGGTCTGGCTCTAAATCCCTGAAGGAAGACATTGCCGGAAACTATATCCACTACGGCGTGCGCGAGTTCGGGATGACCGCCATTGCCAACGGTATCGCCCACCATGGCGGCTTCGTGCCGTACACCGCCACCTTCCTGATGTTTGTCGAATATGCCCGTAACGCGGCGCGTATGGCGGCCCTGATGAAGGCGCGGCAAATCATGGTGTATACCCACGACTCCATCGGACTGGGTGAAGATGGGCCGACGCACCAGGCGGTAGAGCAGCTGGCGAGCCTGCGCCTGACGCCAAACTTCAGTACCTGGCGTCCGTGCGATCAGGTTGAAGCGGCTGTGGGCTGGAAGCTGGCCGTAGAGCGCCATAACGGACCCACAGCGCTGATCCTGTCGCGCCAGAACCTGGCGCAGATCGAGCGCACGCCGGAGCAGGTGAAAAATATCGCCCGCGGCGGGTACATCCTGAAAGACAGCGGCGGTAAACCGGACGTGATCCTGATTGCCACCGGTTCAGAGGTGGAAATCACGGTAAAAGCGGCCGAGAAACTGACCGCCGAGGGTCACGCGGTGCGCGTGGTTTCCCTGCCTTCAACGGATATCTTTGATGCCCAGGATGAGGCGTACCGCGAATCGGTGTTGCCTTCAAACGTCGCGGCGCGCGTGGCGGTTGAAGCTGGCATTGCCGACTACTGGTACAAATATGTGGGTCTGAAAGGGGCGATTGTCGGCATGAAGGGTTACGGTGAATCCGCCCCGGCCGATAAGCTGTTCCCGTACTTCGGCTTTACCGTTGAGAACGTGGTGGAGAAGGCGCTGAGCGTGCTGTAGTGCCGTCTTCGTGCCCGGTGGCAGCTACGACTTACCGGGCCTACAAATCGCTAAAACGTAGGCCGGGTAAGCGACAGCGCCCTACCTTGTGATCCACAGCGTGGGCCAGGCATCTGGCCCATTCCAGTTATCGCAGCTTGGCTCTTCCGCGTAGCGCACCAGGCGGAAGCGCTGGCCGTTAAAACGCCAGCGGGTCTGGATCCCACAGTCGCCAATCCCGCGTCCCAGTGCCAGCGTGGTCAGCTCGCGCGTTTTTTCATCGAAGCTGGCATTCATCAGCTCCATGTCGCTACTCTGGCTGGAAGGGGTAAACGGCAGGCGCAATCTCACGCTTCTGGCAGCAAACGGTTTTTTACGCGACACCAGCCACGCCAGATCGACGGTGTTGTACGCCCCCGCCTCACAGCTGATGATCATCAGCGCTTTGTCATCGGTCAACGCGGTCACGCGCACTTCACGCCGGTTCGGATCGAGGGAGCACTGGCTGTGGTTCATGCGCCAGGTACCGTAATCCAGCAGATCGTTAAGTTCGTTATGCGTCAGCGGCGTTGGCGTGGGGTTCACCACTGCCACCTTTTTTAATGCCGGCGCAGGCGGCACGCTCAGCGGTGGACTATCTCCTTTTTTAATCCATGCCGTTTCACTTCCGACGCGTTTTTGCTGGGCATCAATAAACAGCAGCGCCGCTTTCAGACCGGCCAGAGAGATTGTCTGCTTCCCCCCGCGCAGGGTCAGCGCCTGCCCCTCCTGAATGGTTTTCAGAAACGTGGTGATGGTGCCCGTATCGTCTGTTTTAAGATGCCAGGGGGTTAACTGCCAGTGTTGCGACGTGAGCTGAAGCGGCACATTGTCGAGCAGCAGGCGCGGGGCAATGTCAGGCTCTTTCACCGGAGGCGTCGAAAGACCGCCGAGATCGATGCGCAGGCTGGCGTCCGTTTTTGCCCCCGCACTGCGGCTCAGCGTCATGACCAGACCGCGATGCTCGCCGGTGTTGCGCGCTACGCAGAAATTCTGGTTATTGCAGGTCACCTGCCAGTCTGAAAAAGACTGCTGCGCAGGCGCAGCCCACACCAAAGGTGCGGGAAGCACGCAAATGAAGAAGAGAAAAATAACGCAGTAGCGCATGAACGGCACAGCCCCGGAAACGAATAGGTCAATCTGGGGCGTATCTTCGTGCCCTGGGCGGGCTGGCTCAATCGGATTTATCGGATAGATTTATCTGAAATACAACTTATCACGCTACCGACGCAGCATTCATCAAACCGCTGGTTTGCAGATACTGCAACAGGATCACCGCTTTACCGTCGCGGATCTCGCCGCTTTTCACCATGTCGACAGCCTGAGCGAAAGGCATTTCCAGCACTTCAATGTCTTCATCGTCCACGCCACCGCCCCGGTGCGTGCGCTGGGCATCGGTGTACTCCGCAATGAAGAAGTGAACCAGCTCGGTAACCCCGCCAGGGGACATAAACAGCTCAAAGACTTTCTGCACCGCCCCCACCTCAAAGCCCGTCTCTTCAATGGCTTCTTTGCGGATACACACTTCCGGCTCATCGTCGTCCAGCAGACCTGCACAGGTTTCAATCAGACGTCCGTCCGCGTTGCCATTGACCCATGTCGCGATGCGAAACTGGCGGATCAGCACCACGCTTTGCTTTTCACGGTTATACAGCAGAATGGTTGCACCATTGCCCCGGTCGTAGACTTCGCGTTTATGGCGAATGACGTCCCCGCTCTTACGGGTGAGATCGTAAGTGATGTTACGCAGGACAAAGTAATTTTCAGAAAGGATTTTGTCTTTAATAACGGTAATGTTCAGGGACATACGGGCTCCACGGCAAAATGAGTCTGTTTATACTACGCCGTGATGCCCGCTTTGTCGCCCGTCTGCGTTAATGCATGTTGCGCGGCGGCACGCCAAGCCAGTCCATGATCCCCTGCGCGGCATGGCGCCCTTCCGCCATCGCGGTGACCACCAGATCCGCACCACGTACCGCATCACCGCCAGCAAAAATCTGCGGATTCGAGGTCTGGTAACGATAACGGCTCTCCACGGAGGCCCTGATGCGCCCCCAGTCGTCGGTTTCGACGCCCTGCGCCTGAAGCCACGGCATGGCGTGCGGATTAAACCCAAACGCCATGATCACCGCATCCGCTGGCATGACAAACTCACTGCCCGCCACCGGGACAGGACGACGCCGCCCCTGCGCATCCGGCTCGCCCAGACGGGTGCGCAGCATCCGGATACCCTTGACCTTCCCGTCGTCATCCAGCGTGAGCTCAACCGGCTGGACATTAAATTCAAACGCCGCGCCCTCTTCTTTCGCGTTTTTAACCTCTTTCTTTGAGCCCGGCATGTTGGCCTCGTCCCGCCGATAGGCGCAGGTTACTTTCGCCGCGCCATGTCGCAGCGCGGTGCGCACGCAGTCCATCGCCGTATCGCCCCCGCCCAGCACCACCACGTTTAACCCCTGCGTGTCGATAAACGGCTCGTCTGCGGCAGGATCAAGGCCCATCACGTTCCGCGTGTTCGCCACTAAAAACGGCAGCGCGTCGTACACGCCCGGCGCGTCTTCATGAGGGATACCTGCTTTCATGGAACGATAGGTCCCTACGCCGATGAACAGGGCATCGTAGTCGTTTTGCAGTTGGACCATCGACACGTCTTTTCCCACCTCGCAGTTCAGCTCGAAGCGGATACCCATCGCGCTGAATATCTCTCTGCGCCGCGCTAACAGGGATTTATCCAGCTTGAAGGCCGGAATACCAAAGGTCAGCAATCCGCCGATTTCTGGATGGCGATCGTAGACCGTCACACCGATGCCGCTGCGCACCAGTACGTCGGCACAGGCCAGCCCTGCCGGACCGGCACCGATGATGGCGACGCGCTTACCGACCGGTTTAACGTGGCTGACGTCCGGCGTCCAGCCCATCGCCAGCGCCCGATCCGAGATATATCGTTCGATATTACCGATGGTTACCGCCCCTGACGCATCCCGCAGGGTGCAGGCGCCTTCACATAATCGATCCTGTGGACAGACGCGGCCGGTAATTTCCGGTAAACAGTTAGTCTGGTGAGAAAGCTCAGCCGCACCGATGATATCCCCCGCCCTGATCCGCTCAATCCACTGCGGAATATGGTTATGCAGCGGGCAGGTCCACTCGCAAATGCTGTGGTCGCCACATTTCAGGCACCGGGATGCTTCGCGCTGCGCCTGTTCCGGGCGAAACGGCAAGTAGATCTCGTTAAAATGGCCGGCGCGCGCGTCGGGGCTGAGCTTATCCGGCTCACCGCGCGCCGGGGTGTTTTGCATCTGTTGCCGTTTGGTTTGCGGAGGGGCTGATTGAACCGCCTCGCTGTGCCACGGCAGCGCGTCCAGCCTTGCGCTGCGCTGTCGGCGCTGTTTAACCAGCTTATCCAGCACGGCTGGGGTGGCGAGCGTAAGCACCTCCGCCGGGCAGTTTTCAACGCAGGCCGGGCCTTGCGGCCTTTCCAGGCAGAGGTCGCATTTGTGCGCCGAGGCCTTTACGCTGTCGTTTTCAAGCGGGGTGATCAGCATGTCCATCGTGCCAAACGGGCAGGCCACCACGCAGGCTTTACAGCCAATGCATTTTTGTTGATTGACCTGTACGCTGTCGCTGTGTTGCGTGATGGCTCCGTTCGGGCAGCTTTGCGCGCAGGGCGCATTTTCACAGTGGTGGCAGGTCACTGGGCTTTTTCGCAAGCCAGAGGTAAGGACCGTAATGCGGGGATGAAAATGGCGCTCGCTCAGCGCGTGCTGCTCCCCGTTGTGCGCCATCACACAGGCAACTTCGCAGGCGCGACAACCGATACACTGTTGAGCGTTGGCCATAATAAAACGATTCATAACAACACCTGTTTTTGGTTCAATAACCTTATTCTTTTTATTGTTATCGTATTTACCCACAGCGGCATGGCGACGCAATGTTCAAATGCCCAGGAAGGCGAACTATTTCCAGTGAACCTGTGGCAGATCAATTTAATTCAGGAAGCTGATGAGTGACCGTTAAACGCCCCGTATCGGGAAGCCTGGCTCGGGCTTTCTTTTCGATGATTGTCTTGTCCGTTCTGATCAGCGCCATTGCGCTGGTTACACTCGCCAGCAGCCAGCGTGACGCCGAGGCGATTAACATCGCCGGATCGCTGCGCATGCAGAGCTACCGCCTGGGCTACGAAATGCAGCGCGCCAGCCCGTCACTGGCAGAGCACCGCGCGGTCTGGCAGAAAACGCTGAGCGCGCCTGCGTTGCAGAAGCTAAACCGCTGGTATGTGCCAGAGGACGTCAAACAGCGTTACCAGCAGTTGCAGCTTGGCTGGCAGGAGATGGACACGCGTATCGCCAGCGGCGATACCGGGTGGTATCAGAGCCACATAGAGGATTTTGTGGGCCGGATAGATACCTTTGTGCTGGCGCTACAGCACTACACCGAACATAAGATACAGCTGGTGATTTTCATGTCGCTGACGGGCGGCCTGGGCATCCTGCTGCTGGCGGTGATGACCCTGCGGCGCATCCGCCGTCAGGTTGTGCTGCCGCTGAATAATCTGGTGGCAGCGAGCGAGCGTATCGAACAGGGGCAGTTCGATACCCCCGCGCCGGATATTATGCTTCCCAACGAGCTGGGCCAGCTTTCCCGCGCCTTCAACCATATGTCGGCGGAATTACACACCCTGTACCGTTCCCTGGAGCACTCCGTTGCCGAAAAAACCCGCCACCTGAATGAAGCGCATCAGCAGCTTGAAATGCTGTTCAAATGCTCACAGGCGTTGAATACCGGGCAGATAGACAGCCACTGCTTCCGGCATATTTTGCAAATTGTGCATGACTATACGCAGATGAATTACCTGCAATTGCGCACCAGTGACGACTGGCAGCTTTACGAAGGACAGGAGTCCCCGGGCGAGAAAATGCACAATTTACCGGTATTAATGCAGGACACCCTGTACGGCGAACTGCGCTGGCAAAGCGCGACCGGGGATGTTCCGCTGCCGCTCATGGAAAGCGTGGCGACGATGCTGGGCCGGGGACTCTATTTCAATCAGGCGCAGAAACATTATCAGCAGTTGCTGCTGATGGAAGAGCGCGCCACCATCGCGCGCGAGTTGCATGATTCGCTGGCGCAGGTGCTCTCCTATTTGCGTATTCAGCTTACGCTGCTGAAGCATGCCGTGCCGGGCGACAATGCCCCGGCGCAGACCATCATTACGGACTTCTCCCGCGAGCTGAATAACGCCTGGCATCAGCTACGCGAGCTGCTCACCACCTTCCGCCTGACGCTCAACCACGCCAATCTTCCTGCCGCGCTACAGGAGTCTCTCGACGGTTTGCAAAGCCAGACCAGCGCGAAGCTGGTGCTCGACTGCCGTCTCTCATCGCTTGCGCTGGACGCGCAAAAACAGGTGCACCTCTTACAGATTGTGCGTGAGGCAGTGCTGAATGCGATTAAACATGCCGACGCCAGCGAGATTGTGGTCAGCTGCGTCACCACCGCGGACGGTACTCACACGGTCACGATCCGCGACAACGGTATTGGTATCGGCGACGTCAGTGAACCGCCGGGGCATTACGGGCTGAATATCATGCGCGAACGCGCGGGACGGCTCGGCGGAACATTACACTTTTCTCAGCCGCCACAGGGCGGTACACAGGTCAGCGTGACGTTCCGGACACCTGCGGCGCAGGCTGAAAAATAGCGGGAAAGAAGGCGCGCTGAAAAAAGCGCATGATAATTTACATTATCTCCTTTATTTCTCCACGTTTGACCTGGGCCTTACCGCTAAAGTTAGGCGGGCAATAAACAATAATGACGTGCAGCAAAACGAGGTCACATTTTAATGGCGAATTTTTTCATCGATCGCCCCATTTTTGCCTGGGTGCTAGCAATCCTGTTGTGTCTGACGGGTGTCCTGGCGATTACTTCCCTTCCTGTTGAGCAATACCCCGACCTCGCCCCCCCTAACGTGCGTATCACGGCGAACTACCCTGGCGCCTCGGCACAGACGCTGGAAAATACCGTCACGCAGGTTATCGAGCAGAACATGACGGGTCTTGATAACCTGATGTACATGTCCTCGCAGAGCAGCGCCACGGGCCAGGCGACGGTAACCCTGAGCTTTACGGCGGGCACGGATCCGGACGAAGCGGTGCAGCAGGTGCAAAACCAGCTGCAATCGGCCCTGCGTAAACTGCCTCAGGCGGTGCAGAACCAGGGGGTGACCGTGCGTAAGACCGGTGACACCAATATTTTGACCATCGCGTTTGTTTCAACCGATGGCTCGATGGATAAGCAGGACATCGCGGACTACGTCGCCAGTAATATTCAGGACCCGCTCAGCCGTATCAACGGCGTGGGTGATATCGACGCCTACGGCTCGCAGTATTCCATGCGTATCTGGCTGGATCCCAACAAGCTGAACAGCGTGCAGATGACCGCCAAAGATGTCACCGACGCCATCGAATCGCAGAACGCTCAGATTGCCGTGGGGCAGCTCGGTGGTACGCCGTCCGTGGATAACCAGGCGCTTAACGCCACCATCAACTCCCAGTCGCTGCTCCAGACGCCTGAACAGTTCCGCAATATCACTCTGCGCGTGAATCAGGACGGTTCGGAAGTGCGTCTGGGGGATGTCGCCACCGTGGAAATGGGGGCGGAAAAATATGACTACCTGAGCCGCTTTAACGGCAATGCTGCGTCCGGCCTGGGGGTGAAACTGGCCTCCGGCGCTAACGAAATGGCGACCGCGCAGCGGGTGTTAGAGCGTCTGGATGAGCTGTCGCATTACTTCCCGCACGGACTGGAGTACAAAGTCGCCTACGAAACCACCTCATTCGTAAAAGCCTCCATCGAAGATGTGGTGAAAACCCTGCTCGAAGCTATCGCGCTGGTGTTCCTCGTGATGTACCTGTTCCTGCAAAACTTCCGCGCCACGCTGATCCCCACCATTGCGGTGCCGGTGGTGTTGCTGGGAACCTTTGCGGTGCTGTATGCCTTCGGTTACAGCATCAACACCCTGACCATGTTTGCCATGGTGCTGGCCATCGGCCTGCTGGTGGATGATGCCATCGTGGTGGTGGAAAACGTCGAGCGCATCATGAGCGAGGAAGGGCTTTCGCCCCGCGAGGCCACGCGCAAATCGATGGGACAAATTCAGGGTGCGCTGGTCGGTATCGCCATGGTGCTGTCGGCGGTATTTATCCCGATGGCGTTTTTTGGCGGCACTACGGGCGCGATTTATCGCCAGTTCTCGATCACCATCGTCTCTGCGATGGTGCTCTCCGTACTGGTGGCGATGATCCTTACCCCTGCTCTGTGCTCGACGCTGCTCAAACCGCTGCATAAGGGCGAACACCACGGTCAAAAAGGCTTCTTCGGCTGGTTTAACCGCATGTTTAACCGAAATGCGGCGCGCTATGAAGCGGGCGTGGGTAAAGTACTGCACCGCAGCGTGCGCTGGATGGTGGTCTATGTCCTGCTGCTCGGCGGCATGGTCTTCTTATTCCTGCGGCTGCCAACCTCGTTCCTGCCGCTGGAAGATCGCGGCATGTTTATCACCTCCGTACAGTTACCGAGCGGCTCGACCCAGCAGCAGACCCTGAAAGTGGTGCAGAAGGTTGAGAACTACTTCCATACTCAGGAGAAGGATAACGTGGTCTCCGTCTTCTCCACCGTCGGCTCTGGCCCTGGCGGTAACGGGCAGAATGTGGCGCGTATGTTTGTGCGCCTGAAAGACTGGGACCAGCGCGACAGCGATAGCGGCTCCTCCTTTGCCATCATTGAACGTGCAACTAAAGCGTTCAACAAAATCAAGGAAGCGCGCGTTTTCGCCAGCAGCCCGCCCGCTATCAGTGGCCTGGGCAGCTCAGCCGGATTTGATATGGAGCTTCAGGATCACGCGGGTGCCGGGCATGACGCGTTGATGGCAGCTCGCGATAAACTGCTCGAGCTGGCCGGGAAAGATCCGCAGCTTACCCGCGTTCGTCATAACGGTCTGGATGACAGCCCTCAGCTACAGGTGGATATCGACCAGCGTAAAGCGCAGGCGCTGGGCGTCTCCATCGACGACATTAACGACACCCTGCAAACGGCATGGGGCTCAAGCTACGTGAATGACTTTATGGATCGCGGTCGCGTGAAAAAGGTCTACGTTCAGTCTGCTGCCAAATACCGCATGCTGCCGGACGATATCAACCGCTGGTATGTGCGCAATAACACCGGCGGCATGGTGCCGTTCTCGGCGTTTGCGACGTCACGCTGGGAGACCGGTTCGCCGCGTCTGGAGCGTTACAACGGCTATTCGGCGCTGGAGATTGTCGGTGAAGCCGCGCCTGGCGTCAGTACCGGTACTGCAATGGACATTATGGAAAAACTAGTTCAGCAGTTACCGACCGGCTTTGGCCTGGAGTGGACGGCGATGTCCTACCAGGAACGGCTTTCCGGCGCGCAGGCGCCTGCCCTGTATGCCCTTTCGTTGCTGGTAGTGTTCCTCTGCCTGGCGGCGTTGTATGAAAGCTGGTCAGTGCCGTTCTCGGTAATGCTGGTGGTGCCTCTCGGGGTCATCGGCGCGCTGCTGGCAACCTGGATGCGTGGCCTGGAAAACGATGTCTATTTCCAGGTCGGACTCCTCACCGTAATCGGATTGTCGGCGAAAAACGCCATTCTGATCGTCGAATTTGCCAATGAGATGAATGCCAAAGGTCACGAACTGATGGCCGCCACGCTGCACGCCTGTCGTCAGCGCCTGCGCCCGATCCTGATGACTTCTCTGGCGTTTGTGTTTGGCGTCCTGCCGATGGCCACCAGCTCCGGCGCAGGCTCCAGCAGCCAGCACGCGGTGGGAACGGGCGTTATGGGGGGAATGATTTCCGCGACGATTCTGGCTATCTATTTCGTACCGCTGTTCTTTGTGCTGATACGCCGTCGTTTCCCGCTGAAGGATAAGCCGGAATAACCCGTTGAAATAAAAAAAGGCGGCTTTACAGGCCGCCTTTTTATTGTGTGATTCTTTCACACTATGGTTATTTTAGTTAATTAAGTGCTCTTGCATTTCTTACCGGAAATTCATTTACGAAGCATGCCTTCGATAAAATCTTTCCAGTTCCCCAGTTCATGTTCAATCATAACAACCTCTCTTATTATTATGTGCATTCTACGAAAACGTATCATCATTGTGAAGTCACTTTAACCGATTGCTGTGATTGAGCCCCGCTGTGCTAGTAGGTTTAGGATCACTATGAGCGTTGCCGGGTAAATTTTATGTGACCCACAGCAATATTTTGAAATAGTCAGAAAAATGACAGCATTTTTAATTTCCCCCTGAGTTTATTGGCAATTTATACAGAGTGGACAACTATGCTTAAAAGATGGAACACTATTCAGCGTACAGCTGTTCGTTGAATTATGGAGAATTGTAAATCACGAAAAATTCCGAATATGTTATATTCCACTTAAGGATATATCTTCGAAAATATTGAACATTTAACCCACACAAGAACAAAAGGATTCACTATGGTTGTGATGTACGGCATTAAGAATTGCGATACGATTAAAAAAGCCCGCCGCTGGCTGGAAGCACACAACATCGACTATCGCTTCCATGATTACCGTGCCGACGGGCTTGACCCTGCGTTTCTCCATTCCGCCATCAATGAACTGGGCTGGGAAGCGCTGCTGAACACCCGCGGGACCACCTGGCGAAAACTGGATGAATCTCTCCGGGCCACGATCAACAACGCCGACAGCGCAGCCAAACTGATGCTTGAAATGCCGGCAATCATCAAACGCCCATTGCTCTGCAAGCCAGGTCAGCCTATGCTGCTGGGTTTCAGTGAAACCCTTTATTCAGATTTATTCGTTGAGGTGTAGTCTATGTCATGCCCGGTCATTGAGCTGACTCAGCAGCTTATTCGCCGTCCTTCCCTTAGCCCGGACGACGCAGGTTGTCAGGCATTAATGATTGAGCGCCTGCGTGCCATCGGTTTTACCGTCGAGCACATGGATTTTGGCGATACGCAGAACTTCTGGGCATGGCGCGGTCAGGGGGAGACGCTGGCGTTTGCCGGACATACCGACGTAGTTCCCGCAGGCGACGCAGACCGCTGGATCAACCCGCCTTTTGAGCCAACCATCCGCGACGGCATGCTTTTCGGACGCGGCGCTGCGGATATGAAAGGTTCCCTGGCTGCGATGGTCGTGGCGGCAGAGCGTTTCGTCGCCCAGCATCCGAACCATAAAAACCGTCTTGCGTTTTTGATTACCTCCGATGAAGAAGCCAGCGCCCACAACGGCACCGTGAAGGTCGTTGAGGCGCTGATGGCGCGCAATGAACGTCTGGACTACTGTCTGGTGGGCGAACCGTCCAGTACCGAAGTGGTGGGCGATGTGGTGAAAAATGGCCGCCGTGGATCCCTGACCTGCAATTTGACCATTCATGGCGTGCAGGGCCATGTTGCCTATCCGCACCTGGCGGATAACCCGGTACACCGCGCCGCGCCGATGCTGAACGAACTGGTGGGCATTGAATGGGATAAAGGCAACGAATTTTTCCCGCCAACCAGCATGCAGATAGCCAACATCAAGGCCGGCACCGGCAGCAACAACGTCATTCCCGGCGATCTCTTCGTCCAGTTTAACTTCCGCTTCAGCACCGAACTGACCGACGAGATGATCAAAGCACGCGTGATTGCGATGCTCGAAAAATACCAGCTGCGCTATACCCTCGACTGGTGGCTGTCTGGCCAGCCGTTCCTGACGCAGCGCGGTAAACTGGTGGATGCGGTAGTGAACGCCATCGCGCACTATAATGAGATTAAGCCACAGCTGCTGACAACGGGCGGCACGTCTGACGGACGCTTTATCGCCCGCATGGGCGCACAGGTTGTCGAACTGGGTCCGGTTAACGCGACGATTCACAAAATCAATGAATGCGTGAACGCTGCCGATTTACAACTGCTGGCCCGCATGTATCAACGTATTATGGAGCAGCTCGTCGCCTGACGGGTGCTTAAAGAGGATTAGCGAATGGACTGGCTTTCAAAGTACTGGTGGATTCTGGTGTTGGTGTTTCTGGTAGGCGTGCTGCTTAACGTGATTAAAGATCTCAAGCGCGTTGACCACAAAAAGTTCCTTGCCAACAAACCGGATCTTCCGCCGCACCGTGATTTTAACGACAAGTGGGACGATGAAGACGACTGGCCGAAGAAGGACCAGAAGAAGTAATCGCTCTGTTTTCCCTCTCCCTAAGGAGAGGGGAAACCTCACATAAACTCGACGATATCATCGTCATTCGGCTTACCGCCGCTGAGCGCTTCATCAAAGTAGTGCTTCGGTACGGTATAACGCAGATGATCGAGCGCGAACTGCATGCTGCGATCGTCAATGGCATGCCCCAGATCGTCCACGATATCCAGCGTCACATCCCCGCCTTCACGCATCAGCGCGTCCTGGGCCGCAACCGCATGCGAAAGCTCAATTACCCGGTCTTCACCCCCATGAATGAGATGGATCGTGGTCTGCGTGGTCGCGCTTTGCGGTAACGTCGCAAAACGCCCATTGAAGGCAATCACGCGGGACACCAGTCCGGGCTGCGCTTTTACGCTTTCCAGCGACATGATTGAGCCCTGAGAGAAGCCAATCAGCGCTGTTGCATTGGCACCTACGCCGCTCTGCTGCTGCCAGTAACGCACGGTATCGATAAAGGCTGGCATAACGGCATCAATACGTGCCTGACGATTTTCCTCCGTCACGCCCTCGACGGAAAACCACTGCCGCCCGTCCGGACCGCAGGGCTCCACGCCGCCGATACTGACGATCAGCGCGTGTGGGAAAACGGGTGCAAACCAGCTGCCAATCTGTCCCATATTGACGGCATTGTCGCCCACGCCATGAAACAGAAGCAGTAGCTGTTTAGCAGGTGTATCCGGGCTTTGCACAACAAAATGGTCATGTTTCATGGCGATCTCCTTAATTGTTAAGCAGGATTTTACGCCTCTGCGGGGTAATGACCATGCCACTTTACTGAAGAAGTCATTGAAAAAATTGCCATTGCAAAATGTCGGCTTTCAGCCGCTGGCTACGAGAGTAATCAAGCCTTTCAAGCGCGTGAGCGGTTTCCTCGCGTAGCTTCGCCAGCAACGCTTTGCGCCCGAAATCGTGCGTATTCCCTTCCATTTTCCCACGCAGCGCCGGGAGCGGCATATCCACGGCAAACAACAATCGCGTTAGCGCCGCAACCGAGGTTGAAAACGCCCGGTGCGCAAAGGCAAACCCCGCCAGCTCCAGCCAGTCGTCACTATTAAGGGTAGCTTCCCATGCATCCATCACCGGGATCTTTTCGCCATTCCAGGCCGACAGGACGCGCATATCACGACATAAACGCTGATGCGCCTCTTCGCAGAGCTGATGCCCCGCCTCGCTCAGCGGCAGCAACGCCATCGCCGTATAGCACCCGCTGCTGGCCTCCCGGTGGCTGCCCATTCGCACCAGCACAAACCCGCACTGCCGCCAGAAACGCCACAGCTCGTCGGTATAGCCAAAGCTGACCGAGAGATAATCTTCTCCGCTGGCACTGCGGATCAGCCCCTGGCCGATGCCTTCCCGCTGGCGATGAGGATGAACCGCAATACGGCTGACGCGTCGGCCTTTCAGCGTCGCCGCGAGAGGCGATCCGCCGTGGGCAGCCAGCGACTGTGCCACCAGATTTCCACGCGGCCGACGAAATCCCGCCCACACCGCGCGACTAAGCTCTGGGGATAAGCCGCCCTCCTCCACCAGCCAGAGCGCGCCAGCGATCTCCGCGCCCGCCTGAGCAACAGCAAAGTGCTGGCCGGGGGCGTCCATCATCCGGCGTAAATCGAGGGGTGACGTCCGGTAGTGCGCGGCACACAGCAGTTCATACACGCCTGCCCCGCGCGCCGGATCGCTCTCCCACACCCCGGGCTCCAGCGACGTTAAACTTACCTCCCCTGCCGGTTTGCGATCGATAAGCGCATCGTCGAACAGCAGCGCGTTCGCCACGATTCGCTCAAGAGGACATCCGGCAGCCCAGCGTACAGGGGTTGATAAGGTATATCGCCGCAGACCGCTGAACCGGGCGCAGAACTTCAGCAGGAATCCCCTGCCCGTGCCTTCATAACCCTGCACCGTAGTGGTCAACAACACGCGGGAAAAGCGCATCGTCAGTTTCTCGAGCAGCGGGCCGGGGATGGCGGCCGCCTCATCGACAATCAGCCAGTCAGCTTCTGTTGTGGAGGCCAGCAGCGCATCCGGGGCCATAAAGTGAAAATGTTCCCCGGCGAAACGCGCGATGACATCCGTCGCCCCTTTTGCCGGTGCGGTCACTACAGCACTACCCTGAATGCCGTTGAGCAACATGCCCGCCAGGGCGGACTTTCCTCGTCCGCGCGGGGCCGTCACGGCAGCCACGCCAGCAGGCATGGTCAGAAGCGCGTCGAGGATCGCAGCCTGCTCGCGCTGCGGTTCACCGCTGGCGGGCTGCCAGGCGGGTAAATCTGGCGCAACGGGAAGGCACAGCGGACGATGTTGATGCCAGACGATAGCATCTGAATCGGCGGCCAGCGTCCGGCAAAAATGGTAAACAAAGTGCGGGGTGGCGATCGGCTCGGCGCTGTCGCTCCAGCGTAGAGAATCCGCGTCGGGCCTGTTAGCCCAGACGGAGAACGGCGGCACCAGCAGCACCAGAAGGCTTCCGGCGCGCAGGGTCCCGCTGAGGGCGGCGAAGGCCGAGACGTCAAACCCGCGACGCGCGTCAAAAACGGCGTGCAGATATTCACGTCCCAGCAGGCCGCTGATGGCCTTAAAGGGGTTTTCCTCCAGCCACAGCCAGTCTCCTGGTAACGTATCGCGCAGGATGGTCGCCTGGCTCAACGTCCACGCTTCATCGCCGCTAAGCACCACCAGCCGGCGGTGCCCGGTACGCTGAAGCTGGTTAACCAGCTGTTCAACCCCCAACATCACATAGCTTTGCCGAAGGTATTACACTGCGACGGGTTGCCGCTGTCAAAGCCACGCTTAAACCAGCTGTAGCGCTGCTCTGAGGTGCCATGGGTAAAGCTGTCCGGCACAACGCGCCCCTGGCTTTGCTGCTGCAAGCGATCGTCACCAATCGCCTGTGCGGCATTCAGGGCCTCTTCCAGATCGCCTGTTTCCAGCACGCCCTGCTGCTGCATGCTATGTCCCCAGACGCCAGCGAAGCAGTCGGCCTGAAGCTCCATGCGTACGGAGAGATGATTCACCTCCGCCTGAGACGCATTCTGCTGCATCTGACGCACTTTAGGTTCAATGCCGAGGAGCTTCTGCACATGGTGGCCGACTTCATGCGCGATCACGTAGCCCTGGGCAAAATCGCCGTCGGCGCCCAGCTTGCTTTTCATGTCGTCATAGAAGGAGAGATCGATATAGACGGTGCTGTCCGCCGGGCAGTAGAACGGCCCCATAACGGACTGCCCGGTGCCGCAGCCCGTGCGGGTTGCTCCCCGGTACATCACCAGTTTTGGCGGCTGATAAGTCCGCCCCATTTTCTCGAACTGCTGACCCCAGGTATCTTCAGTCGTCGCGAGAATAACGGAAGTAAATTTCGCCGCTTCATCTTCATTCGGGCTGATGGAGCGCTGAGAATACTGCTGCTGTTGCCCGGTTTCACCGGTCATCAAACCGGTCAGGTCGACACCGTAGTAGCCCGCTACCAGCACGACGACCAGCAGAATAATACCGCCCTTGCCGCTGGGTAACCGGAAACCTGGCCCGCCCATAGACGGCCCACCGCCACCACTGCTGCGTCTGTCTTCTACGTTGTCACTTTCACGACGCCCTTGCCAGCGCATAAACACCTCGAACTATTCCATTTATAATAGCTATGATCGTAGGCGGTTAATGAAAGGATTACCATAGTAAACAAGGATAAGACGCCAAAGGATGCCAACATCCTTTGGCAAATGCGCAGTTTAGTCGAGCTTAACGCCTAAACGGTGAGCAACCGCTTCGTACGCTTCGACCACGCCACCCAGACTCTGGCGGAAACGGTCTTTGTCCATTTTATCCAGCGTCTCTTTGTCCCACAGGCGGCTGCCGTCAGGAGAGAACTCGTCGCCCAGCACCACTTCGCCTTTGTACAGACCGAACTCCAGCTTGAAGTCGACCAGGATCAGGCCCGCGTCATCAAACAGCTTTTTCAGCACGTCGTTGGCTTTGTAGGTCAGTTCCTGCATGCGCGCCAGGTTCTCTTTGCTGACCCAGCCGAAGGTTTCACAGTAGGATTCGTTGACCATCGGGTCATGCATGGCGTCGTTTTTCAGGAACAGATCGAACAGCGGTGGATTCAGTTCGATACCCTCTTCAATGCCCAGACGCTTCACCAGGGAGCCTGCGGCACGGTTACGGATCACGCACTCAACCGGCACCATATCCAGTTTTTTTACCAGACATTCCGTATCGGACAACAACGCTTCCATCTGAGTCGGGATACCGGCTTCGGCCAGTTTGGTCATAATGAAGTGGTTGAACTTGTTGTTCACCATGCCCTTACGATCGAACTGCTCAATGCGTGCGCCGTCTCCTGCTGACGTATCATTGCGGAATTCGAGCACCAACAGATCCGGGTTTTCCGTGCTGTATACGGTTTTCGCTTTGCCACGATACAACTCAGCTTGCTTCTGCATCTTCATTACTCCTGGTGTGATGATTTGTATTCAAAACTGGCCATATTATGCCACGCACACGTTTGCGTGGCACGAAAATAAAAAGGGCTGGATTAACCAGCCCTCACTATTATTTGCTGAATGCGGCCTGGAAGGCAGCGACCAGCGCATCGTTCTGCGCCTGGGTCAGCGTGTGTCCTTTCGGATCGATAAACTGCAGGCTGCTGCGGTTATCGAGGTCGCCGACCTGGATTTTGTAGTCACCGGAAGGCAACTGTGGATCGCTTGCCCCCAGCTCCTGCCAGGCACTTTCAGACAGCGGCTTATAGGTCGCTGTGATGCTGCCCGTTGAACGGGTGCTGTCGGTCACCTTCATGCCCACTTTTTCCAGCGTGGCTGGCAGACGCTGCCAGGTCTGGTTAAACGGCGCACGCACCACCAGCATTGGCAGGCCGGTATCGTCTGCACCGCTCTGCACGTCAAACGTTGAGCCGTTACGGTTCTGCGCGGCGTTTGCGGCATCAGCAGCGTTCTTATCCAGACCCGCTGCAATCACGTTCAGCATTTCGGTACTGTAGCGCTGCATGGCGGACGGATCGGCAACCGGTTTACCTGCCTGCTCAAGATTCAACAGCTTAACGGTAACCGCCTGCTGATAACCCTGCGGCTTAACGGAGACTTGATAACGACCACGATACTGCTGGTCTTCATCGAGACGGTTCCACTCAATCCAGTCGGTGGTTAAGGTCTGGCTGGCGTCGTCGCGTTTATCAATCGTATAGTTTTTCGACTGAATGACGCTCACAACCTGCGGCCACAGCGTGGTACCGCGTGCGCTTTCCACCAGCAGAGAAGCTGTATCACCGGTGAACTGCGTGCGCGCGCCACTCACCAGCGCCAGAGGCTGAGCTGGCGGACGAATATCGAGCGCTTTACCCACCAGGCCGCTGCCGTTGGTAACCGGAATATTATAATCACCGTTCTGGATCGGCAGGATCATGCCGGCAGGCGCGTGAAGTTCAGCAAGCGGCGGCGCATCCAGATAGGATTCATCACCGCTCACCTGGCGCTTGTAGCGCGAGTCTGAACTACAGGCAGCGAGGAGCATAACAAGCGAAACACCCGCAACCTTGGCCAGGCGCGACTTCTGTACTGAATAAGCCATCAAATCTCCCTAAACTTTACAGCAAACCGGCATGCTTCAGCGCGCCAGCGACAATTTCACGACCATGGTCGGTAATCAGTGTCATTGGCAGACGCAGCGTGTCGGTTGCTACAAGCCCCAACTCCTTACATGCCCATTTCACTGGGATCGGATTGGGTTCGACAAATAATTTATTATGCAACGGCATCAGACGCTGATTAATCACGCGAGCTTCATCAAAGTGACCGGCTGCGGCCAGTTTGCACATGTCAGCCATATCACGCGCCGCCACGTTCGCCGTCACGGAAATAACGCCGTTACCACCGAGCTGCATAAAGTCCAGTGCGGTCGCATCATCACCGCTCAACAGGATAAAGTCGTCTGAAACCAGCTCTTTGATCTGATGAACGCGGCTTAAGTTCCCTGTCGCCTCTTTAATCCCGATAATATTTTTTACTTTCGAGAGACGGCCAACGGTTTCCGGCAGCATATCGCAACCGGTACGGGACGGCACATTATACAGAATTTGTGGCAAGTCAGTATGTTCAGCGATGGCTTTGAAATGCTGGAACAAACCTTCCTGAGTTGGGCGGTTGTAGTAAGGGGTCACCGTCAGACAGCCAACAATGCCGCTGTCGTTAAAACGCTGAGTCAGGCTAATGGCCTCTGCCGTTGCGTTTGCGCCCGTACCCGCGATGACCGGAATACGCCCGTCCGCCAGTTCCAGGGTCAGCATCACAACATCGCCGTGCTCTTCGTGGCTCAGCGTGGCGGATTCACCGGTAGTCCCTACCGAAACGATCGCCGAGGTTCCATTGGCGACATGGTAATCAATGAGCTTCTTCATGCTTGACCGGCAGACATTACCTTTTTCATCCATCGGTGTAACAAGCGCGACAATACTTCCCGTGAACATGAGCCATCCTCTGTGCGAACAAGAGCCTCAATGTTACGTTTGGAACTGTAATAAAAGCAAGCGACCTGAGGCTCTCAGGCGGTTGTATGCATGTTTTTTTTATGCTTTCCTTAGGAAGACTTAACCACGCAAAGGAAGAACAGGTTTGACAACCTCATCACAACATTACCTGGTTATCACTGCGCTGGGTGCTGACAGGCCGGGTATCGTGAATACCATCACTCGCCACGTGAGCAGCTGCGGCTGCAATATCGAAGACAGCCGGCTGGCTATGCTTGGCGAAGAGTTCACGTTCATCATGCTGCTTTCCGGAACATGGAATGCCATTACCCTCATCGAATCTACCCTGCCGCTGAAAGGCGCAGAGCTGGATTTACTGATTGTGATGAAGCGCACCACCGCGCGCCCGCGTCCGGCTCTGCCTGCCACAGTCTGGGTACAGGTTGAAGTGCCTGATTCACCTCATCTGATTGAACGTTTTACGGCACTGTTTGACAGCCATCAGATGAACATTGCCGAACTGGTTTCCCGCACGCAGCCTGGCGATGAAAACGCCATCCCGACGCTGTTTATTCAAATTACCGCCCACAGCCCTGCCTCGCAGGATGCGTCAAATATCGAGCAAGCGTTCAAAGCCCTCTGTACAGAATTACACGCGCAAGGCAGTATAAGCGTCGTCGATTATTCGCAGCACGAACAGGATGGAGTTGAGTAATGAACCCACTGAAAGCCGGTGATATCGCACCGAAATTTAGCTTACCGGATCAAGACGGCGAGCAAGTAAATTTGACCGACTTCCAGGGACAGCGTGTTCTGGTCTATTTCTACCCGAAAGCCATGACCCCGGGCTGTACCGTACAGGCCTGCGGTTTACGCGACAACATGGATGAGTTGAAAAAGGTCGGTGTGGAAGTGCTGGGCATCAGCACCGATAAACCAGAGAAGCTGTCACGTTTTGCGGAAAAAGAGCTGCTGAACTTCACGCTGCTTTCCGATGAAGACCACCAGGTTTGCGAGCAGTTTGGCGTCTGGGGTGAGAAGTCCTTTATGGGCAAAACGTACGACGGTATTCACCGCATCAGCTTCCTGATTGACGCTGACGGTAAAGTTGAGCACGTGTTTGATGATTTCAAAACCAGCAACCACCACGACGTGGTGTTGAACTGGCTGAAACAAAGCGCCTGATAAACAGCAAAACGGCAACCCAGGTTGCCGTTTTTAGTGTTTGCCCCCTCTCCCCGTGGGCTGAGGGTTCCCCACAAATTAATGCGAGCACTGAGCAATCCCCTCGCCCCTCCGGGGAGAGGGTTAGGGTGAGGGGAACATACGGCGGTGGTGGTCATTCCGTTCACTTTATGTTCCTTGCTACTCTGTAACGACATGACCGGTGAACGTGCCAGGGTGGCTCAGTCGCCACCACCCTGGCGACCCGGGCTCCCGGCGGTAAATCGCCGCTTCGCGGTGCCCTCGGCTTATTCCTTCCGGCTTATCGGGTACGGGCGGAGGCAACGTCCCTGTAAAGCCGCCCTCTCGGCGCATCCCTGCGCCTCGCCCCGGCCGGAAGGCAAACGCCTCAGCGATTTACAGCCGGACCAGAGCATCGCTGACAGCCCTCAGCCATTTAGAAAGCAACTTTATTGCTTCTGCATAAAAAAATTACTGGGGATCCCTCAGCCCCGTGGGAGAGGGTTGGGTGAGGGCATCAGCCCGCACTAAATCTACTTCTCTTCCACCGCCGGCACATCCGGCCACGCGTGGACCACGGCTTTAATCAGCGTCGCCAGCGGAATGGCGAAGAACACGCCCCAGAATCCCCACAGCCCGCCGAAAATCACCACTGACAGGATAATCACCAACGGATGCAGGTTAACTGCTTCTGAGAACAGCACCGGTACCAGCAGGTTCCCGTCCAGTCCCTGAATAATCAGGTATACGGCGAAACAGCTCCAGAACTCCGTACCCAGACCAAACTGGAACAGCGCCACACCGACTACCGGAATGGTCACCACAAACGCGCCGATATACGGGATCAGAACCGAGAATCCGACCAACACCGCCAGCAGCAGCGAGTAGTTCAGCCCGAAAATCACGAAGCCAATCCAGGTCGCCACGCCCACCACAATCATCTCCAGCACTTTGCCGCGAATATAGTTGGTGATTTGCTGGTTCATCTCCTGCCAGACCTGTCCTGCGAGACCGCGATTGCGCGGCAGCACGCGGCGCACCGCATTCAGCATCTGCTCTTTATCTTTGACCAGGAAAAACACCATTAGCGGCACGAGAACAAGGTAAACCGCCAGCGTCAGCAACCCCACCAGCGAGGCCAGAGAGTATTTCACCACCGAGTCACCCATGGTCATGATGCGGGCGCGCATGTTTTCGGCCATCGCATCGATGATCCCGGCGTCCATCAGCGCAGGATAGCGGCGCGGCAGCGTGGCGGCAAAATCAGAAAGTTTATTCAGCATGCCGGGCATGTCGCGGATCAGGTAGATCCCCTGTTGCCAGGCGATGGGCATCACCACGAAGGACATCAGCAGCAGAATGCCGACAAACAGCACCAGAACAATGCTGGTCGCCCAGCGTCGGGAACAGCCGATATGTTCCAGACGCGCGGTGGGCCACTCCAGCAGATACGCCAGCACAATCGCCACCAGAAGCGGTGCCAACAGGCCACTAAAGAAGAACAGGATACCGAATCCGGCAACCAGAATGACCAGCAAAGCAATGGCTTCCGGATCGCTAAACCGACGCCGATACCACTGCATTAACATTTCGAGCATACAACCCTTCCCTGAATCGAATGGCGGGAGTGAGACGGTGAATTGTATCTAACTGTCACAAAAAAGACTTTCCTTTTTGTTTCACTGTCAGGTTTCGCAAAACCCTGATGAATGGGATTTTCTTCATCTCTTAACACGGCTACACTCGCAGAGCAGCGGAGATGAACGTTATGCGGGTTCATCGGTCAAATTAGCACATCCAACATACAGGACAGTGGTTATGTTCAGGCAGTTGAGAAAAACACTGGTTGCGACACTGATTGCCGCCGTGACGGTGGGTCAGGTGTTGCCCACTTTCGCTGACTCGTCCGATTCATTGCCGGACATGGGCACCACGGCAGGAAGCACGCTCTCCATCGGGCAGGAGATGCAGATGGGTGATTATTACGTACGCCAGCTGCGCGGCAGTGCTCCGCTGATTAACGACCCTTTGCTGGTGCAGTACATCAACGGTCTGGGGATGCGACTGGTGGCGCACGCAGACTCGGTAAAAACGCCCTTCCACTTCTATTTAATCAATAACGACGAAATCAACGCCTTCGCCTTCTTTGGCGGGAACGTGGTGCTGCATTCGGCGTTGTTCCGTTATTCCGATAACGAAAGCCAGCTGGCGTCCGTCATGGCGCACGAAATTTCGCACGTCACCCAGCGCCATCTGGCGCGTGCGATGGAAGATCAGAAGCGTAACGCCCCTCTGACCTGGGTGGGCGCGCTGGGCTCTATTCTGCTGGCGATGGCCAGCCCGCAGGCCGGGATGGCGGCGCTTACCGGGACGCTGGCGGGGACGCGTCAGGGGATGATCAGCTTTACCCAGCAGAACGAGCAGGAAGCAGACCGCATCGGCATTCAGGTTTTACAGCGTTCCGGCTTTGACCCGCAGGCCATGCCGAGCTTCCTGGAAAAACTGCTCGACCAGGCACGCTACTCGTCGCGCCCGCCTGAAATTCTGTTGACCCACCCGTTGCCGGAAAGCCGTCTCTCGGATGCGCGTAACCGTGCTAACCAGATGCGTCCGGTCGTCGTGCAGTCCTCGCAGGATTTCTACATGGCCAAAGTGAGAACGCTTGGCATGTACAACTCCGGACGTAATCAGCTCACCAGCGATCTGCTGGACGCGCTGGCGAAAGGCAACGTGCGCGAGAAGAACGCCGCGCAGTATGGTCAGGCACTCCAGGCGATGGAGGCCAGCAAGTACGATGAAGCGCGTAAAGCGCTACAGCCGCTGCTGGCGTCGGCGCCTGACAATCCGTGGTATCTCGACCTCGCAACCGATATCGATTTAGGACAGAAAAAAGCGACCGATGCGATCAACCGTCTGAAAGGGGCGAAAGACATTCGCAACAATCCGGTATTGCAACTTAACCTGGCGAACGCCTACTTACAGGGCGGCCAGCCCGGCGAGGCGGTGACCATTCTGAACCGCTATACCTTTAACAATAAAGATGACCAGAACGGCTGGGAGCTGCTCGCCCAGGCCCAGGGGCAACTGGGTAATCGCGATCAGGAGCTGGCCGCGCGTGCGGAAGGTCTGGCGCTGGCGGGGCGCCTCGATCAGGCCATATCCCTGCTAAGCAGCGCCAGCTCACAGGTGAAGCTCGGTAGCCTGCAACAGGCCCGCTACGATGCGCGAATCGACCAGCTGCGTGGCCTGCAACAACGCTTTAAGCCGTACGAGAAGATGTAATAAAGGAGAAGTCATGACAGTCGCGGTAAAAATTTACCATAACCCTCGCTGCTCCAAGAGCCGCGAGACTCTGAATTTGCTGAAGTCTAACGACATCGATCCGGAAGTGGTGTTGTATCTGGAGACGCCCCCGGACGCGCAGACGATCCGCCAGCTGCTGAAGATGCTGAACATGGGCAGCGCACGCGAGCTGATGCGTCAGAAAGAAGATCTGTATAAATCGCTCAATCTGAACGATACCAGTCTCACTGAAGATCGGCTGATTCAGGCGATGGTCGACAATCCAAAGCTGATTGAGCGCCCGATTGTCGTGGCGAACGGCAAGGCGCGTATCGGCCGTCCGCCGGAAGACGTACTCGGGATCCTCTAATCGTTACGCCGCAGCGCTTCCAGAAACGCCTGCGGCGTACTCTCCCCCAGCTTTTTCTGCGCTTTTCCCCGGTTGAAAAATTCACACAACTGGATCAACAGTTCTCCCGCCGGTTCACTATTCACGCGCGGAATGATCTCACGTAACGGCACGGTGACCTGAAGGGCAAGATAATACTGTGAATGCACTTTTACGGTGACGTTATGCTCCGGCAAGTTCACTTCTAGCCCAAAAGTCTCAATAGATTGAATATCAGCCGGACATGCAGCCAGCACCTCGTTCGTCCAGCGGGTCAGCAACTGCGGCGAGACACCGGCATAAAGCCGGGCGTAGCACCAGCCGCTGACGGGTTCACGCGCCCAGAGCAGGTGTTGCTCCCCACCGTCGTCCATATGCAGCGATAGCGGCTGATGATGCAGAAGTAGCTTCTGCGGCATGATACCGGCCTTCAGTGCCTTTTTGCCCTGCAACGACGCCCCCTTTTGTCTTACCGAAGCCGGTTTGAGGTAGCGGTTCAGGGTCGCGCGGGAAACGGCGATCCCGAGTCCGTCATTCACCAGCAGCAGCAGTTCATCCAGCGGTGCCCCAGTGATATCCCGCAGGGCATTTATCAGTGCCGCCTGCTCTTGTCTCAATGCTTTGTGTATCACTTTTGGCGTTGTGTGGTTATCCGAAACCTGGTCGCGGTTGCGCCAGCGCCTGACGGTGGTGACCGAGATCCCCAGTTCAACAGCTAGCTCTCTGTCGCTTTTATCCGACTGCTGAAGATAGCGACGGATACGCGGTGTGGTGGTGGCGTTAGCATGCAGTTTGATTTCCATCGCGTCTCTCTCCGCAACTAATCTTATGAGATTTATAGTAGAACAGCGAATGCTTTGTGACCGATTTCACCTTTCGCTCGCCGCGCTTCACTGATAATCCACAGACATAACATAAACAACACCTCTCAATCTTGTACGGAGTTCACAATGAACAATGTTCTGGGATTTCTTGAAGCAAAACTGATGCCGCTGGCGGCGAAAACGGCCCAGCAGCGTCATCTTGGGGCCATTCGTGGGGCCTACGTTTCATTCATGCCGTTTATCATCGTCGGCTCCATCCTGCTGGTGATCTCCTCCTTCCCGAATCAGGCCTATCAGCAGTTTATGTCTCAGGCCTTTGGTGAGAGCTGGAGTGCGATTATAGAGATTCCATTCAACGCGGTATTCTCAACCATGTCGCTGTTTATCAGCTTCCTGGTGGCCTACCGCCTGGCTGAGCACTATGGCGAGGACCGCATCTCCTGCGGCATCCTGGCGCTGGTCGCCTTCCTGATCCTGACGCCCTTTATCAAAGTGGCGGAAAACGGCGGCATTACCGTGATGCCGGTGGAGTGGATTGGCAGCAAAGGGTTGTTTGTGGCGATGATCGGTTCCCTGCTGTGGACGGAACTGTTCTGCTGGCTGAAGCGCAAAAAGCTGGTCATTAAAATGCCGGACGGCGTACCTCCGGCGGTGCAGGAGTCGTTCGCGGCGCTGATCCCGGCCCTGCTGGTGATGATTCTGGTGCTTATTATCCGCATCATATTTGAAAACACCCACTACCACACCATCCACCAGTTTATTTATGAAGTGGTTGCCACCCCGGTGCGCCACTACGGCACCTCTTATTTCGGTGCGCTGATGACCGTATTCAGTATCACCATTCTGTGGTCAGTGGGCATTAACTCCGGTTCGATGATCAACGGCATTATTCGCCCGCTGTGGATGGAAAACCAGACCGACAACATCGCCGCGATCCAGGCGGGAACGACGCCGCCGCACATCATCACCGAACAGTTTTTTGACATGATCTGGATGGGCGGCGCGGGGGCCACGCTGTCGCTGGTGATTGCGATGTTGATTTTCGCCCGCAGCAAAAACATGCGAGAGGTGGCGCGCCTCGGTGCGGGTGCCTCGGTGTTTAACATCAACGAACCGATCCTGTTTGGCCTGCCGGTGATCATGAACCCGATCATGCTCATCCCGTTTAATCTGGTGCCGCTGGTGCTGGTCACCGTGCAGTATGCGGCGATGAAAATTGGCGCGGTCGCCGTCACCACCGGGGTGTTTATTCCCTGGACGCTGCCGCCGGTTATCAGCGGCTTTATCGTCACCGGGCACCTGAGCGGCAGCGTGATGCAGCTGATCAACCTGCTGATTGGCGCCATGCTGTACCTGCCTTTCATGCGTATCGTGGATAAACAGTACCGCGCCGCGGAGCTGACTACCGCTACGCAACCCGACACCACCCTTGCAAAACAGGAGTAAAGCATGTGGGGAATTATCGCAACCTGGCGAATGGCACTTGAAGGGGTAACGGAATCCGCGTCTGCCCTGGCGGCGGGAAAACCGGTCGCTTCGGCGGTGGTCGATGCCGTCGCTGCCGTGGAAGACTTTCCGCTGTATAAATCCGTCGGCTACGGTGGCCTGCCGACCGAGAACGGCGAGGTAGAGCTGGACGCGGCCTATATGGACGGCGACACGCTGGCGTTCGGTGCCGTGGGGAATCTGGTGGATATGGCCAACCCGGTGCGCGTGGCGCACGCGCTCAGCCGTCAGCGCTATAACAGCCTGCTGGTCGGCCAGGGCGCGCGCGAATGGGCGCTGAGCCAGGGCTTTGCCGACAAAACTATGCTCACGGATCGCGCCATGCAGCACTACCGCAAGCGCTGCCGCGAAACGCTGGATAAGGGGTTAAGCCCCTACGACGGACATGACACCGTCGGCATCATTGGCCTTGATAAACAGGGTTCGATGAGCGTCGCCACCTCCACCAGTGGCCTGTTTATGAAAAAACGCGGTCGCCTCGGTGACTCACCCATCATCGGCTCCGGCTTTTACTGCGACAGCGAAACCGGCGCGGCCACCGCCACAGGCGTAGGTGAAGACCTGATGAAGGGCTGTACCAGCTACGAAATCGTTCGCCGGATGGCGCAAGGGATGACGCCGCAGCAGGCGGCGGATTCAGTCGTATTCGAACTGGAAGACAAGCTGATGTCGCGCTTCGGTCGCGCGGGCGATCTCTCCGTGGTGTGCATGAACAGCAAAGGAGAATTTGGCGCCGCGACTAACATAAAAACCTTCTCGTTCGTGGTGGCGACGGCTCGCCAGCCCCTCACCGTTTTTCGTACTGAACGCCTGCGGGAGAAAACGCACTATCACGCGGTAGATGAGGAGTGGATGCAGGCCTATGCCGCACGGATCCGCGCGCCGATTGAGGAATCATGATGATCACTTACCAGTTTATCAACGCGCTTTCAGACGCGAAGCCGAACAGCCATTTGATTGCGCGCGCTGACAGTTCCCTGTTACCGGATAGCGCTCTTATCGCTGAAATGCGCCAGCAGAGCACCGTCGCGGACACGCGCTTTGGCTGCGCGCCGTTTGCGCGCATTACTCTGTTGCCGGACGCGCTATGGCATGACGCCCTGACCGAAGGGTTGCTCACCGCCCTGCGACCGCTGCTTACCGCCCCCGCCAGCGCCGAACTCGTGCTGGACGTGACGGATATCGACGATGTGGTGCTGGCGCAGGTGCTGCGTTTTCTCTTTAATCAGGCGCACAGGCTCAGTGACCTGAAGCTGAAGAAGACGGACGAAGCGGTGCGTCTTACCTGCATCACTGCCCTCTGCCTGCCGGAACAGCAGGCGAAGCTGGAGACGACCTTCCGCAAGCAGCAGGCCATTGCGCTCGGCATGATCGCGGCGCGACGTCTGGCGGATATGCCGTCCGACCGCTGCACGCCGCAGTTTGTGGTGGAAGAGGCGCAAAAACTGTGTGCCGCCAGCCCTGCCCTGCGCTGCGAGGTGCTGAACGAAAAAGATATTGCTGAGCAGGGTCTTGGACTGCTGCACGCCGTTGGCAAAGGGGCGACCTGCCCGCCGCGTCTGCTGGCTATTCATTATGATGGTGCCAACGACGGCCCGATGCGCTGCTACGTGGGAAAAGGCATTACCTTTGACACCGGCGGCCTGTGGCTGAAGGAAGGCGCGGGCATGTACACCATGAAATATGACATGTGCGGCGCGGCCAACATACTGGGGCTGATGCTGACCGTTGCGGAGCTGAAATTACCCGTGCGCATCATGGGCGTGCTGGCGCTGGCGGAAAACGCCATCGGCCCCGACGCCATGCAGCCCGGCACGGTGGCAACAGCCTGTAACGGCACCACCGTTGAAATCAATAATACCGATGCCGAGGGCCGGCTGGTGCTGGCTGACGCCATTGCCTGGGCCAGCCAGCGGTACCCGCAGGCCCGCTACATCATTGATATGGCGACTTTGACGGGCGCAGTGGTGAAAGCGCTGGGGTATGAGCTGAGCGGGCTGATGACCCAGGATGAACCGCTGCGCGCCGCGTTGACGCAGGCAGGAAAACGGAGCGGTGACGAGGTGTGGTCTCTGCCGCTGGACGCACGGCTGAAAAAGCAGATCGACAGCGCGATTGCCGATCTGTGCAACACACCGACTAACAATGCAGCGATAAGCGCCTCGGCGGCGTGGCTGCTGCATCACTTCTGTCCGCCGGCGATCCCATGGGCACATCTGGATATCAGCGGGACGGCGCTGTGGCGTGAGAACGGCAGAAGCGTGGCGTCGGGAAGACCGATTCCGCTGCTGGTTGAGCACCTGATGGGGGATCTTTAGCCCGGTGGCGCTGCGCTTACCGGGCCTACGGGTGCCATATGTAGGCCGGGTAAGGCGCAGCCGCCACCCGGCATAACTACAGCTTAAGAATATCTTTCACAAACGGAATGGTCAGCTTGCGCTGGGCGGTGATGGAGGCGCGATCGAGCTGATCGAGCGTATCAAAGAGCGTGCGCATCTCCCGATCCAGACGCTTGAGCAGGAAGCGCCCTACGTCTTCCGGCAGTTCAAATCCGCGCAGTCTGGCGCGCAACTGAAGTGCCTGGAGTTTGTCTTCATCCGACAGCGGTTGCAGCTTGTAGATTTGCCCCCAGTCCAGACGAGACGCCAGATCCGGCAGCCCCAGATTGAGCTGACGCGGCGGACGATCGCCGGTGATCAGCAGCCGGGTTTTGCCCGACTCCAGAATGCGGTTGTAGAGGTTAAAGATCGCCATTTCCCACGGCTCGTCTCCCGCCACGCATTCAATATTATCGATGCAGACCAGGGAGAGATGTTCCATGCCCTCCAGCACTTCAGGCACAAACCAGGTGCGTTTATCCAGCGGCACATAGCCTACCGCGTCACCGCGCGCCGAAAGTTCCGCACAGGCGGCATGCAGCAGGTGGCTGCGTCCCGCGCCTTCGCGTGACCAGATATAGATGTATCCGCTGTGTTCCTGGCGCAGCACGTTTTGCAGTGCAGCCAGTAAAGAGGGGTTATCACCCGGCCAGAAACTCGCGAAAGTTTCGTCGTCAGGGAGATAAAGTGGCAGAGAGAGCTGTGCCGGTCCGTTCAGAAATACCTCAACCAGAGATCTTACATAAAATCGGAATGGAGTTTAACACGGAACCAGCAAGGAGAGAACCGGGCGGATCGTCCGCCCGGTTAAAGGATCAATGTGGTGCTTTTTCGCTATCGTCAGCGTCCAGGATTTCTTCTTCCGGACGAATGACCGAGATCAGCTTGAAAATCAGGCTCAGGCCCACGCCGACGATGGTCGCCAGCGCCATCCCCTTCAGCTCTGCCGCGCCGATGTGCACCTTCGCGCCGCTCACGCCGATGATCAGGATAACGGAGGTCAGGATCAGGTTCTGCGCCTTGCTGTAATCCACTTTGGATTCAATCAGCACGCGAATACCGGACGCACCGATCACCCCGTAAAGCAGCAGGGAAACGCCGCCCATCACCGGAACCGGGATAATCTGGATCGCCGCCGCCAGTTTGCCGACGCAGGAGAGCAGAATAGCGATGATCGCCGCGCCGCCGATAACCCAGGTGCTGTAGACGCGGGTGATCGCCATTACGCCGATGTTCTCCCCGTAAGTGGTGTTAGGCGTGGAGCCGAAGAAACCGGAGATGATGGTGGAGAAACCGTTGGCAAACATGGAGCGATGCAGGCCCGGGTCGCGGATCAGGTCACGCTTCACGATGTTCGCCGTCACCACCAGGTGGCCAACGTGCTCAGCAATCACCACCAGTGCAGCAGGCAGAATGGTGAAGATAGCAAACCATTCGAAGCGTGGGGTGTAGAAGGTCGGCAGCGCGAACCAGTGTGCCTCGGCAATCGGTGTGGTATCCACAACGCCCATCACGAAGGAGAGCGCGTAACCCGCCAGCACGCCGATCAGGATCGGGATAATCGCCATAAAGCCGCGGAACAGGACGGAACCGAAAACCGTCACGCCCAGCGTCACCAGCGAAATAATAATGGTTTTAGAATCCGGTGACTGACCGTCCGCAGGCAGCAGCCCAGCCATGTTCGCCGCGACACCCGCCAGTTCCAGGCCGATGACGGCAACGATTGCCCCCATTGCCGCAGGCGGGAACATCACGTCCAGCCAGCCGGTACCCGCTTTCTTCACAATGAAGGAGACCAGGCAGAACAGCACGCCGCACATGATAAAGCCGCCCAGCGCGACCTCGTAACCCAGCGGCAGCAACAGCAGTACCGGGGAGATAAACGCGAAGCTCGACCCGAGATAGGCCGGGATTTTGCCTTTACAGATGAAGAGGTAAAGCAGCGTACCGATGCCGTTAAACAGCAGCACGGTAGCCGGGTTAATGTGAAACAGGATTGGCACCAGCACGGTTGCGCCAAACATGGCGAACAGGTGCTGCAAACTAAGCGGGATTGTCTGTAAAAGCGGCGGTCTTTCACTCACCCCGATAGCACGGCGCGTCATAGTGTTTTCCTCTGAGTGTCATTGTTGGTTTTTATTCAAAAAAAAGCCGACTATCAAAGTCGGCTTCTTTATCGTTATTCGATTATTTAGTCCCAAAAATCTTATCGCCGGCATCGCCGAGCCCCGGGATGATGTACCCGTGCTCGTTCAGTCCCTGGTCGACAGACGCGGTATAGAGTTCAACGTCCGGGTGCGCTTTTTCCAGCGCCGCGATACCTTCCGGCGCCGCGACCAGTACCAGCACTTTGATGCTGCTGCAGCCTGCTTGTTTCAGCAGGTCAATGGTGGCGATCATCGAACCACCGGTCGCCAGCATCGGGTCAACTACCAGCGCCATACGCTCATCAATGTTAGAGACCAGCTTCTGGAAGTATGGGACCGGCTCAAGCGTCTCTTCGTTACGGTAGATACCCACCACGCTGATACGCGCGCTTGGGACGTGCTCCAGCACGCCTTCCATCATGCCCAGACCCGCACGCAGGATTGGCACCACGGTAATTTTTTTACCTTTGATCTGCTCAACCTGTACCGGGCCGTTCCAGCCTTCGATGGTCACTTTTTCCGTTTCCAGATCAGAGGTCGCTTCGTAGGTCAGCAGGCTACCCACTTCAGAAGCCAGTTCGCGAAAACGCTTCGTGCTGATGTCATGCTCACGCATCAGGCCCAACTTGTGTTTAACGAGTGGGTGTTTCACTTCCACAATCTTCATTCTCTTTCTCCTCTGAGGTGGCATCCGCAAAAAAATCGCGGGATTATACCGCTTTTTTCGGATTGCGCCATACCCATGTTGCTTGATGTACATCAATCAAAAACAAAAAAGCCGGAGGCTGGGCTCCGGTTTGGGTGCGGGGTCTTGCCCGGTGGCGCTGCGCTTACGCGGGCCTACGTGTAGTGTAGGTCGGGTAAGTGTAAGCGCCACCCGACAATTACAGGTTATCGCCGTTGCTCGCAATCACCTGCTTATACCAGTCGAACGATTTCTTCTTGCTGCGGTTCAGCGTGCCGTTACCTTCGTTATCTTTATCGACAAAGATAAAGCCGTAGCGTTTCTTCATCTCGCCAGTGCCGGCAGAGACCAGGTCGATACAGCCCCACGGGGTATAGCCCATCAGATCCACGCCGTCTTCCACCACCGCTTTTTTCATCTCGCGGATGTGGGCGGAAAGGTAGTCGATGCGGTACTGGTCGTTCACCGTGCCGTCGCTCTCCTGCACGTCGATCGCGCCAAAGCCGTTTTCCACAATAAACAGCGGCAGCTGATAGTGATCCCAGAACCAGTTCAGAGAGTAGCGCAGCCCGACAGGATCGATCTGCCAGCCCCAGTCCGATTTCTGCACGTACGGGTTAGAAACCAGGCTCTTGCTCTCGTCATAATCCAGCGTCGGATTATCCGCCGTCGCTTTGGTGGCGAACGACATATAGTAGCTGAACCCGATGTAATCCACGCAGCCCTGCGTCAGCGCCACTTTATCTTCTTCGGTGATATCCAGCGCGAAGCCGCGACGTTCAAAGTAGTTGAGCAGATGCTGCGGATACTTGCCGCGCACGTGAACGTCGGTGAACCAGTAGCGGCGATGCATGGCGTTCATCGCCATCATCATGTCGTCCGGGGCACAGGTCAGCGGATAGATGGGGCACATGGCAATCATGCAGCCGATGTGCAGTGATGGGTTGATCTTGCGCCCCGCTTTCACCGCCAGGGCGCTGGCCACCAGCTCATAGTGCGCCGCCTGGAACATCACCGGCTCGCGATCTTCTCCCGGCGCATATTTCAGCCCGGAGTTGGTAAACGGCGCAAAGTCTTCATGAAAGTTGGCCTGGTTATTGATCTCGTTAAAGGTCATCCAGTACTTCACTTTATGCTGATAGCGCTCAAAAACGACCTTCGCGAAGCGGACAAAGAAGTCGATCAGCTTACGGTTACGCCAGCCGCCGTATTCCGTTACGAGGTGGAAAGGCATCTCGAAGTGGGAAAGCGTGATCACCGGCTCGATGCCGTGCTTCAGGCACTCGTCGAAAAGATCGTCATAGAATTTGAGTCCCGCTTCGTTCGGCTCCAGCTCGTCGCCTTTCGGGAAGATACGCGTCCAGGCAATGGAGGTGCGGAAGCATTTGAACCCCATCTCGGCAAAGAGTTTGATGTCTTCTTTATAGCGGTGGTAAAAGTCGATGGCTTCGTGGTTTGGGTAATTTTTCCTCTCCAGCACGCCGTTGGTGATTTCACGCGGTACCCCGTGGGCGCCTGCCGTCATGACATCGGCAACGCTCACGCCCTTGCCGCCCTCTTTCCAGCCGCCTTCAAGCTGGTGCGCCGCAACGGCCCCACCCCACAGAAAACCTGCTTTAAATCCTGACATTCGCTTTCCCTCATTCTGCGTTATTTTCTGCAAAAACAGTTACAGAAACCGGTTTCATTTTGATGATGTGCAAAGGGGATAGCCGTTGCAAGCAGATCGCCGAAACCGGTTTCATTTTCGTGAACGGAGTCAAGTTTGTTGCCCTGGACAGTCCGCACAGAAAAAAAGATCCCCGCGCCGAGAATAGGCTCGCAAACGTTTGCCTGGACTGTTAGAATTGCGCCGATTTTTCTTACTAGCTATGCAATCGCGTGGGGATTTAAGCCGTGACCAACAAAACTTCTCTCAGCTACAAAGATGCCGGTGTTGATATTGACGCAGGTAATGCGCTGGTTGACCGAATCAAAGGTGTGGTGAAAAAAACCCGCCGCCCGGAAGTGATGGGTGGCCTGGGTGGATTCGGCGCACTGTGCGCGCTGCCGCAAAAATATCGTGAACCTGTGCTGGTCTCGGGTACGGATGGTGTCGGTACAAAACTGCGCCTGGCGATGGATCTTAAGCGTCACGATACGATTGGTATTGATCTGGTGGCGATGTGCGTCAACGACCTGGTGGTACAGGGCGCTGAGCCGCTGTTCTTCCTGGATTACTACGCGACCGGCAAGCTGGATGTGGATACCGCAGCCAGCGTCATTAACGGTATCGCCGAAGGCTGTCTGCAATCCGGCTGTGCGCTGGTCGGCGGTGAAACCGCAGAAATGCCTGGCATGTATCACGGTGAAGATTATGACGTCGCAGGCTTCTGCGTCGGCGTGGTAGAAAAATCAGAAATTATCGACGGCAGCAAAGTGGCTGACGGCGATGTGCTGGTTGCGCTGGCCTCCAGCGGTCCGCACTCCAACGGCTACTCTCTGGTGCGTAAGATCCTCGAAGTGAGCGGTTGCGACCCGCTGACCACCGAGCTGGACGGCAAACCGCTGGCCGATCACCTGCTGGCCCCGACCCGCATCTACGTGAAAAACGTGCTGGAGCTGATTGAGAACGTTGACGTGCACGCCATCGCTCACCTTACCGGCGGCGGCTTCTGGGAAAACATTCCGCGCGTGCTGCCGGACAATACCCAGGCGGTGATCGACGCCTCCTCATGGCAGTGGCCGTCCGTCTTCAACTGGCTGCAAACCGCAGGCAATGTGAGCGAGCATGAAATGTACCGCACCTTTAACTGCGGCGTAGGTATGGTTATCGCCCTGCCCGCCAGCGCAGCGGATAAAGCGGTTAAGCTGCTGACAGAAAAAGGTGAAAACGCGTGGAAAATCGGTACGATTAAAGCTTCCGATTCCGAACAGCGTGTGGTCATTGAATGAAAAACATCGTGGTGCTCATTTCCGGCAACGGAAGCAATTTGCAGGCAATCATAGACGCCTGCAAACAGAAGAAAATCAATGGCACCATTCGGGCAGTATTCAGCAACAAGGCCGATGCGTTCGGCCTTGAGCGCGCGCGGGAAGCGAACATTCCTGCGCACGCGCTGGAAGCCAGCCAGTTCGCCGGGCGTGAAGCCTTTGACCGTGAGCTGGTGCAGGAGATTGACGCCTACGCGCCTGACGTGGTGGTGCTGGCGGGCTACATGCGTATCCTGAGCCCGGCCTTCGTCGCGCATTACAACGGACGTTTGCTGAATATTCACCCTTCTCTTCTGCCGAAATATCCTGGCCTGCATACCCATCGTCAGGTGCTGGAGAACGGCGATGAGGAGCATGGGACCTCCGTGCATTTCGTTACCGACGAGCTGGACGGCGGTCCGGTCATTTTGCAGGCAAAAGTACCGGTCTTTGACGGTGACAACGAAGACGACGTGACGGAACGTGTACAGGCTCAGGAACACGCCATTTATCCGCTGGTGGTAAGCTGGTTTGTTGACGGCCGTCTTGAGATGCGCGACGGTGCCGCCTGGCTGGACGGCGTGAAGTTGCCCCCGCAGGGTCATGCGGCTGAAGAGTAGTTTGTTCTGTCGGGTGGCGCTGCGCTTACCCGACCTACATATTGCATTACCCGATATCCCCTTCTCCAACCCCCTAAAATCCCCAACAAAAAAAATAACTGTCATACTTTTCTGGCACTGTTGGACATATCGTGGAAATGCTCGCCATAATAAGGACGAGACGGATTTACCACGTCCTGTGATTGAACTGGAGTGTGAGCTGTAATGGGTCAGGAAAAGTTATATATCGAGAAAGAGCTAAGCTGGTTAGCATTCAACGAACGTGTACTTCAGGAAGCGGCCGATAAAAGTAACCCGCTGATTGAGCGTATGCGTTTTTTAGGCATCTATTCCAACAATCTGGATGAGTTCTACAAGGTTCGCTTCGCCGAACTAAAACGCCGAATCATCATCAGCGAAGAACAGGGCTTAAACTCCCACTCGCGGCATCTGCTTGGAAAAATCCAGTCTCGCGTCATGAAAGCCGATCAGGAATTTGATGGCCTCTATAACGAGCTGCTGCTGGAAATGGCACGCAACCAAATCTTCCTGATCAACGAACGCCAGCTCTCCGCGAATCAGCAAAACTGGCTGCGCCACTATTTCAAACACTATCTGCGCCAGCATATCACCCCGATTCTGATCAACCGTGAAACCGATCTGGTGCAGTTCCTGAAAGATGATTACACCTATCTGGCGGTAGAAATCATTCGTGGTGAGACCATTAACTACGCGCTGCTGGAAATACCGTCTGATAAAGTCCCGCGCTTTGTAAATCTGCCGCCGGAAACCCCGCGCCGACGTAAGCCGATGATCCTGCTGGATAACATTCTGCGCTACTGTCTGGACGATATCTTCAAAGGTTTCTTCGATTACGACGCGCTCAACGCCTACTCGATGAAGATGACCCGTGACGCCGAGTACGATTTGGTGCATGAGATGGAGGCCAGCCTGATGGAGCTGATGTCTTCCAGCCTCAAGCAGCGCCTGACGGCAGAGCCGGTGCGTTTTGTCTATCAGCGCGATATGCCGGACGCGATGGTGGAGATGCTGCGCGATAAGCTGACCATCTCCCGCTACGACTCCATAATCCCCGGTGGGCGTTACCACAACTTTAAAGATTTCATTGGCTTCCCGAACGTCGGCAAAGCCAATCTGGTAAACAAACCGCTGCCGCGCCTGCGCCATATCTGGTTCGATAAATTCCGCAACGGGTTCGATGCCATCCGCGAGCGGGATGTGCTGCTCTACTATCCGTATCACACCTTTGAACACGTGCTGGAATTGCTGCGTCAGGCCTCGTTCGATCCGAACGTGCTGGCGATTAAAATCAACATTTATCGCGTGGCGAAAGATTCCCGCATCATCGATGCGATGATCCACGCAGCGCACAACGGCAAGAAAGTGACCGTGGTGGTTGAGCTCCAGGCTCGCTTCGACGAAGAGGCCAACATCCACTGGGCGCGCCGACTGACGGAAGCGGGCGTGCACGTCATCTTCTCCGCGCCGGGGCTGAAAATTCACGCCAAGTTGTTCCTGATCTCCCGTAAAGAGGGCGACGATGTGGTGCGCTACGCCCATATCGGTACCGGGAACTTTAACGAGAAAACCGCGCGTATTTACACCGACTATTCACTGCTGACTGCCGATGCCCGCATCACCAACGAAGTGCGTCGGGTGTTCAACTTCATTGAGAACCCGTACCGCCCGGTGAGCTTCGATTATCTGCTGGTGTCACCGCAGAACTCACGGCGCCTGCTGTACGATATGATCGACAAAGAGATTGCCAATGCGCAGAACGGCTTGTCGTCCGGCATCACGCTGAAGCTCAACAATCTGGTGGACAAAGGCCTGGTGGATCGCCTGTATGCGGCCTCCAGCTCCGGCGTTCCGGTAAATCTGCTCATTCGCGGCATGTGCTCGCTCATTCCGGAACTGGAAGGCATCAGCGACAACATCCGCGTGATCAGCATTGTGGATCGCTATCTTGAACACGATCGCGTCTATATTTTCGATAACGCCGGTGATAAGCGCGTATACCTCTCGTCCGCCGACTGGATGACGCGTAACATTGATTACCGTATTGAAGTGGCGGCACCGCTGCTGGATCCTCGCCTGAAGCAGCGTATCCTGGACATTATCGAGATCCTGTTCAGCGATACGGTGAAAGCACGTTATATCGACAAAGAACTCAGTAATCGCTATGTACCGCGCGGCAATCGCCGTAAAGTGCGGTCGCAGCTGGCGATTTACGATTACATCAAATCACTTGAGCAACCCGATTAACCTATGCCAATAAACGATAATACCCCACGCCCGCAGGAGTTCGCTGCGGTCGATCTTGGCTCAAACAGTTTCCATATGGTCATCGCCCGCGAGGTGGATGGCGCGATGCAGATCATCGGTCGTCTGAAGCAGCGCGTGCATCTGGCCGATGGGCTCGACGCGCGTAACATGCTGAGCGAAGAGGCAATGGAGCGCGGGCTTAACTGCCTGTCGCTGTTCGCAGAACGTCTGCAAGGCTTTTCGCCGTCCAGCGTTTGCATCGTCGGGACGCATACGCTACGCCAGGCGCTGAACGCGCCGGAATTTCTTAAGCGCGCGGAAAAGGTTATCCCCTACCCGATTGAGATCATCTCTGGTAACGAAGAAGCGCGCCTGATTTTTATGGGCGTGGAGCATACGCAGCCGGAAAAAGGCCGCAAGCTGGTGATTGATATCGGCGGAGGCTCAACCGAACTGGTGATTGGCGAAGATTTCGAGCCGCGTCTGGTTGAAAGCCGCCGTATGGGCTGCGTCAGCTTCGCGCAAATGTATTTTCCGGGCGGCGTCATCACCCGCGAAAACTTCCAGCGCGCGCGCATGGCCGCTGTGCAAAAACTGGAAAATCTGGCCTGGCAGTATCGTATTCAGGGCTGGAACGTGGCGCTGGGCGCATCGGGGTCGATTAAAGCGGCCCATGAAGTGCTGCTGGCGATGGGTGAAAAGGACGGGTTTATTACGCCTGAGCGCCTGGTGAAACTCACCGAAGAGGTGCTTAAGCACAAGAGCTTCGACGCCCTGAGTCTGCCGGGCTTGTCCGACGAGCGTAAAGCGGTGTTCGTACCGGGGCTGGCGATCCTCTGCGGCGTGTTTGACGCGCTGGCGATCAAAGAGCTGCGCCTCTCTGACGGCGCCCTGCGCGAAGGTGTGCTGTATGAGATGGAAGGCCGTTTCCGTCATCAGGATATTCGCAGCCGCACCGCGCAGAGCCTTGCCAACCAGTACAATATCGACCGCGAACAGGCGAAACGGGTGCTGGAAACCACGGTTCAGATGTACGAGCAGTGGGAGGAGCAGAATCCAAAGCTGGCGCATCCGCAGCTGGCCGCGCTGTTAAAATGGGCCGCGATGCTGCATGAGGTGGGGCTGAACATAAACCACAGCGGAATGCATCGCCATTCAGCCTATATTCTGCAAAATAGCGATCTGCCTGGCTTCAACCAGGAGCAGCAAACCATGATGGCGACGCTGGTGCGCTATCACCGCAAAGCCATCAAGCTCGACGATCTGCCGCGCTTTACGCTATTTAAGAAAAAGCAGTTCCTGCCACTCATTCAGCTTCTGCGCCTGGGCGTGCTGCTCAATAATCAGCGGCAGGCGACCACCACACCGCCGACACTGAAGCTTAAAACGGATGACTATCACTGGACGCTGAGCTTCCCGCACGACTGGTTTAGCCAGAACGCGCTGGTGCTGCTGGATCTGGAAAAAGAGCAGCAGTACTGGGAAGCGGTCACCGGCTGGCTGTTGAAGATTGAAGAAGAGAGTTCTGAGGCGGCAGCGTAACGGCTAAGGCGCTCTCCTGAGAAGGCTGTGTTTCGAGCAACGTATCAAGCTCAACTGGCAACCCAATTAAGTAGCCCTGCACATAATCGATACCTAGCGCGTGCACCGCGCTACGTATCTCTTCTGTTTCCACACATTCTGCCACCACCAGCATTTTCTTCATCCGGGCCAGATGGCAAATGGATGCCACGATCTGGTAATCCAGGCTGTTGCTGACAATATTGCGAATAAAGCCGCCGTCGATTTTGAGAATGTCGGCGTCCACGCTTTTTAACCGCGCATAGCTGGCGTAGCCGGTGCCAAAATCATCAATGGCGATCCGTATTCCCATTTTTTGCAATTGCCTGAGGGTGGATGCCGCCAGATCCGCATGACCAAAGGCGCTACTTTCGGTCACTTCAAAGATCAGCTGCCATGCTTCAACGGCATATCTGGCTAACAGGCGGCTCACTTCAAGCGGGAACTGCGCCCGGTAGACGGTAGAAGGTGCGAGGTTGATGGCAAAGCGCTGGCCCGGCAAACGCTGGCGGTGCTGTGCCAGGAAACTCAACGTACGCTCCAGTACCCATAAATCGACACGCGACGATAAACCAAACTCCTGTGCTATGGGCAGGAACTGCTCGGGAAAGATCAGCGCCCCGTTATCATCACGCATTCGCAGCAGCACTTCGTGGTAATGATCGCCGCGCAGGCCGCGAACGGGCTGAACTAACAGGCTAAAAGCGTTCTGCTCCAGCGCTGTCTGCAAACGGCTCATCATCGCCACCTTATCTTTCAGGCTACGCTGCAAGTGAACAGCCCCGCGCTGCTGAAGGTTTTCCGGGTGATTCGTTGAGAGGGAGAGGTCAGCCACGATGCCCAGTTCCCCCAGCACCAGATAGAGGTGATTGACGGGTGAGCGTACATAGCAGTAGCTCACGCCAACCTGAGGCTGCACCGGCATACCATCCCAGATAAAAACAAACTGCTTAATATGCTCGTCCAGCGTCTCAATGCGCTGTTGATGCGACTCCGCCTCCAGTCGCACCGCCATGTCATATCCGGTGAGGTGATAGACTTGCTCTTTTGGCTGAAGGGTGCCATTTATCCATTGCGCCAGCTGCTGTTTATACTGGATCCGTAGCAGTACGCCGTAATTGCGTCCCAGTACCTCCAGCTCGGGCACGCGCAGTAAACAGAGCGCTGACCACGGATGACTGGCCAGCTCGCGCGACAGCGCCCGCAGGTTGGGCATATGCACCACCGGATCGAGAAAAGCCTGACTGCGGGAGCGAATATTGATGGTCCGCTGGCGTGTCGCCAGCATCGACATGTACGTCACAACGAAGGAAAAGACCAGATAGCTGGATGAGGTGATCGCCAGCTGAATGCCATAACCCCCCTGCACCGGAATGTAGTGATAAAAAAAGTGAATCGACACCAGCAGGACCGGCGTCCAGATGATTGACATCAGCTTGTAGCCAAAGCGCATCGCCCCCCAGAGCATCACGGGCATCAGCAGTGACAAAGTGTAGTTGGTGCTGAAAATGGAACTGTTTTCATTCATGGGCAGCAGCAGCATAGCCAGCAACCCTCCCAGAGCTAAAAACCACACCACAAACTCAACGGCCGTCACCTTTTTGTCTATTTGCGTGCGGAGCTGGGACATCAGTCCCTTGAAATAGCGCGGATGACGTATCAGGCGGATCAGCAGGTAGCTTAGCGGCACACCCGTCAGCCCGCTCACCAGCAGCCCCTGATAGTTAATAAGGGTCCGAATATTGAGGGGATTCAATCCTGCAAGGCTCTGGCGGCTCTCATAGACCCCGAGATAAACCGCAAACTGAAATAGCACCAGAAAAAGCGTTGCCGGGCAAAACACCTGCCAGAAGATACGTTGCCCCATCAGGCGTATGTCACCGTAAGCGGTCATATTGCGTCGGGGCGCAAACACACGGTAACCGCCCCAGCTGAGCACTAGGGGAACGATAAAATGCAGAATGCCGGTCACGGTTTCAAACAGCCCAACGGACGGGTAATAACGTAAAAACAGCGACACTACCACTCCGGGAAGGGCTTCCAGGCCAAAGAACAACATCAGCGTCAGCAGAAAGGAGAGCGGGAGATAATAGAGCGCAACGATACCGTCGCCCAGCTGCGTTAAGGTATTAGCCACACTAAGCACCGGGAGTAACACGACGGGTAATATAAGAGGAAGTGCCCACCAGCGGTCTTTATTTTGCTTCAGGATGTGGTGAATATTCATAGATGCTCGTTTACAACCCTTGCGCTCCAGAGGGTAAATGAAGACAGGCATCCAACCTGACGTACACGATGCCCGGAAAATTCCTGGCAAGCACAGTGGAGGTGGGATTTTAAATATCAACGACGAGATACCGTTGACCTAAATCAAATTAATTTATCTGAATAAACATTTCTTACGTTTTATTTGAATATTTTTCCTGTAATTATCAATGCGATAAATAAAAGCGTTGTTTTTAATAACATAAATTAATGTAAGCATTGACGGTATTTTACATATCGCTGAATTGACCCCGACTTGCGGCTGTGCCTTAATAGCCGTATCGCCCAAAAGGGTATACTCAGGAAAAGAAAGTGAGTCAGGCTACGCGTATGCGAAAACGACATCGATTTAACACCCGGATGACCCGCATCATACTGCTCATCAGTTTCCTGTTTTTCTTTGGCCGCTTTGTTTATTCCTCCATTGGCGCCTGGTATCACCATCAGGACAAAATTCAGTCGCAGCAATCAGGCCTCGTAGTGGATTCGCCCGAGCGCTAAAGCGTGTTCGCTCCAGGCAGACAAACTGTATCGCACTGTATCCCGAGCGCTACGCTGACAAACCGGTACAAAACGCCCGCAAAAGCAAATATCCCCGATACATAAAAATGGTCTTCTGTGTCCCTCGCCATAATAAACTGATGAGGAGAGACACAGATGATTCGTCGATATTTCCTGCTTCCTGTATTTGCGCTGACGTCCTTTGCTGGCGCACTGGCCGCACCGTTAGATGGCCTGAGCGCTGCTGATGTTAATGGCCCGGCCGCCGTAGCGCCGCAGGAAAAACCCCAGCCGCCAGCAAAACTGATCGTCGACCCACCGCTGGCGGGACCGCTGAGTAAAGGTGCGGTCTTTATTCAGTACCGCGTCGAAAACCTGCGCATTGAACCTGTATTTGGACCCGACGCGCTGAAAGTCACTCCGCGTATCGGCCATATTCACGTTGTGGTGGATGACGCGCCCTGGCACTGGGCTGATACCAGCGGCGAGCCGGTGATCCTGGTCGGGCTGCCCGCCGGGAAACACAAGGTAACCATCATCGTTGCCGACCCGACGCATAAGCCCATCGACCATAAAACCGTTGAATTCACCGTGCCGCCACACGCCGCGGTTCACCACTTTTAAGGAGCCTGTTATGAAAGCATTGTCTGTATTAACAGCGGCGCTGCTGGCGGTTTCCACCAGCGCGCTGGCAGAGAAGAAAGCCAGCGTGGTGCTGGTGCACGGGGCGTTTGCCGACGGCAGCAGCTGGAATAAGGTGATTACCCGGCTGCAAAAACACCATACCGAGGTCATTGCGGTACAACTTCCGCTCACGTCTCTGAAAGATGATGTCGCCGCCACGCAGCGTGCTATCGCCCGGGCTCATGGCGACGTTGTACTGGTCGGGCACTCCTGGGGCGGGTCGGTAATCAGCGAAGCGGGCAATAATGCGCGGGTGAAGTCTCTGGTTTACGTTGCCGCTTTTGCGCCGGATTCCGGCCAGTCGACCGCAGATCTGGCAGACAGTTATCCTGCTCCGCCAGGGAGCGCCAGCCTCGCTAAAACGTCAGAGGGGTATTTATATCTGCCGACAAAAGCGGTCAGCGAGAATTTTGCCCCTGACGTGAAGGACGTTGAGTGCAGCGTGATTGCCGCGACGCAAAACCCTATTAAGGCCGATGCGTTTGGGGAGAAAGTCGCGCATGCCGCCTGGCATGACAAACCGAGCTGGTATGTGATCAGCAAAAATGACCGGATGATCAATCCTGAGCTTGAGCGCGCAATGGCGAAGAAAATCAACGCCAACACCACGGAGGTAGCGGCAAGCCATGTATCGATGGTCAGCCAGCCGGACGTCGTTACCCGTACGATTGAACAGGCGTTATCGGGTCAACACTGATAAAAAAGCCCGCATGATGAACGGTCCGACTTCGGGCCACGCCATCCTACGGGCTTTATGTACTTCCGGCTCCTGTAACGGGGTTATGTGCGGTTTTGTCACAAACGCGCCTTCGCCCTCACTGAACCATCAGAAGCTATACGTCACCTTCAAACTTCCCACAGGAGACGTTTTTCGCTGAACAATGGGGCTATCGCCCGCCTCTCCCGTCAGCTGCGTAACGCCAGCTGCGGCAAGCAGGCTCCAGCGGGAGGTAAGCTTATGGGTCCAGTCCAGATTCAGCGAATACGCATATATTCCCGATCCGGCATCGTGTCGGGCAAAACCCGATGCGGCCGACTGGGCGGCATTCACCCCGTAGTAGGTTTGCACATACTTACTGGATCCCCAGCTACCGGTCAGCGCCAGCGTTAACGCATTTTTCGGAGATGTATAGAGCGGGCTGGCAATACCGAAATGCACAGCTTCACCATTGTCTCTCTCAGAAACCGGGACCTCTGCCTGCAACTGCACGGTCAGCCAGTCAGTCACCCTGTACCCCAGCCCTGGCACAACGATAGCTGAGCCTTTAATGTCACCCATTCCTCGCAGGTCGTCGCTGCCGGAGGCGATTGAATCGCTGCTTACGTCGCGATCCTTACGTCCTGCGCGATAGCTCAGCGCAGCGCTGTAATCCAGGTTGCCAACGCGGTTGCCGTAGCCGAGCCCGCGGGTGGTACTGATAAAGAACCCATTTGCCATCGCGTAATCAACCACCTGAGCCGCAGTAACGCGGCTCTTATCCGAACCGGAATAGCGTGGCGCAACATCCACGCCGCCCCCCAGGGTTAAAACGTTGCCCTGGCGCTGCCCGGCCGCCAGCGCCGGGGTAGCCAGTAACGCCAGGACGGCCCCCGACAGGATGCTTTTCACGCTGCGACCGATGAGTGAACGGGGGAACCTGTGACGCAGTTTGCAGTTTCTCATTAAAGAAGCCCTTTTGGATTCAGATGGTTACGATTCAGGCGGTGTTAAACGCCAGCGCGCTCATTCTGAATACCCTCCCTAAGGTTCTTATGAGCCGAAAATGAAGAAACGCTGAAGCACGTGCTGGTTCTGTAAAGCTGAATGATTTCCTGATACCGTTTTTTTCTTAAGCTGTTCTTCATCCACTGCTGATACCGTTACCTTTGTGAAAATTCTACTAATTGAAGACGACCTGGATCTCGGCAACGGCGTACGTTTCGCCCTTGCAGATCAAGGATTTGATGTCATATGGGTACGCCGGAAAGAGGATGCGCTGCATCAGCTTGAGCTCTGCGTGCCGGAGCTTATCCTGCTCGACCTGGGGCTGCCCGATGGCGATGGCATGAGCCTGATGACGCGTCTGCGTCAGCAGCTCCGGGGGATCCCCGTCATTATCCTAACGGCGCGAGGCACGCTGCAGGACCGCCTGTGCGGGCTGGACGCGGGCGCGGACGATTATCTGGTCAAACCTTTTGTTCTCGCCGAGCTGCTGGCACGCGTGAGAGCCCTTGCGCGACGCAGTTACGGTTTTGAAAATGAGGCAATAGAAATTCGCGGTTTGTCGCTTCATATTCCGACGCGTCGCGTAACGGTGAGCGCACGCCACGTTGAGCTGACGGCAAGCGAATATGCGCTGCTTGAAACGTTAATGCTGCGCGCCGATCGCGTGCTTACGCGGCGGTATCTGGAAGAGAGGATATTCGGCACGAAAGAAAATCTCAGCAACGCGCTCGACGTGCATATGGGTAACCTGCGGCGAAAAATTGGCGATGGCTTTGTGCGAACGGTGCGGGGCGTAGGGTACGTCATTGATACCGTACCGGTTCAGAAGGCGGCAGGCTGATGCGTAATTTTTGGTACCGCCTCAGGCTCCCTACGCTGGTCAGGCGAATGCTGGTCGCCCAGATGCTGCTGCTTACGTTACTGTGGTGTCTTTTTTTAACCTTCATTTTGCTGGAGGACCTGCGCAGCCCTCCAATACTCACGGGCAGTGAGACTTACGAAACCCTCTTTTCCCTGGTTGAGAGCATGGAGGATAGGCCGCAGGCGCGTAATGAGGTGCTGGCCGCGTTCAGCAAGGCGCTGCGGGAGGGTTATGGCGGCGGTGAAGATCCGGAGCTCGCTATCAACCTGATCGTTCGCAAGCATAATGAGATTATTTTTTCTTCGCGTGGCGCGCCAACGGAGGTGAAAAATAGCCGCCTGGGGGAAATGCAGCGCGTCCGGACTGGAGACCACACCTGGACGAGCCGCACGCTCAAATCCGCGCGGTCCGACGTTGAAGTCACCCTTTTCACCCCGGCTGGCAGCTGGAATTTCTTTATCTACCTGAACTCGCGCGGCTATTACGTCATGCCGCTGCTGGTATGCATCCCTTTTCTTCTGTTTCCCGCGTGGTTGTCAATCCGCATCGCGATGCGCCCCTGGAACAGGGTAGTGAATGAAATTTCATTGCGCACGCCAGACGATCTCTCTCCCTTAAAAGCCGTTCCCAGGCACAGGGAGCTGCGCCAGACGGTGGACGCGATTAATGAGTTTCTCGCCAGGGTGCGGGAAAGCGCCGAAAGGGAAAGGGTGTTTATTGCCGATGCCGCGCACGAGCTGCGTACGCCGCTGGCCGCGATGCGAATCAACGTCGAGGCGCTGCAGTCCTGGGTCATCAGCGAAAGCCAGCAGGAGCTGCTTGCAGGCATTGTTCGCAGCAATAGCCGTGCTGCTCGTCTCGTCAATCAGCTTCTGCTGATGAAGCACAGCGAAGCGCACATCGACACGGTAATGGAGCCTGTGCCGCTGACAACGCTTATTCAGGAGCGAATGGCCGCACTGGAGCCGCTGGCATCGGCACGCGGGATTGAGTTTGAATTCTTCGCCGACGATGAAATCCATGTCGCAGGCATTCGGGAACGTCTGGTGTCGCTGATCGACAATTTAATTGAGAATGCCGTGAAGTACAGCCCTGAGGGTGGACGCATTGAGGTACAACTGCAATCGCGTGATAAGTCCGCTCAACTGCGCGTCTCAGACGCGGGCCCCGGTATCCCGGTTGAACTGCGGGAGCGCGTGTTCGACAGATTTTTCCGCGATCCTAATCAGACCCAAAGCGGGAGTGGACTGGGGCTTGCCATCGTCAAAGCCGTTACGCAGCAACACAACGGCAGGGTCAATCTGAGTACGTCAGCCGAAGGTGGTCTTATGGTGACCGTTGATTTCCCGAATCCGGCGTTCGCATGAACGTAAACCCGGCGCTACACGTCCTGACATGTGTCAGCGCAGCGTTACTTCCCGTATGCCGCAGATTGCTTCAATAAAATTACCGTATTTGTTATATTGTTACTTACTGATTATTCACCTCTGCGGTGCCAAAAAGAACAAGATTCACCGCAACCCAGGACAGAAAAATGTTAGATTACCGCTTCCCGACAGCTTTGCAGATGGTTCTCAGCGTAGCGATGGCGGAGCAATCGGGTGAACGTTCGACGAGTGCAATCCTGGCTTACGGCCTGGAAGCGAATCCGAGCTTTATCCGCAAATTAATGGTTCCTCTCGCCCGGGACGGCATTATCGTCTCCACGCTTGGCCGCAACGGCTCTATTCACCTTGGCCGCCCGGCTGAAGAGATCACCCTGCGTGATATCTACCTTTCCGTCACTGAAGATAAAAAGCTGTGGGCGTCCCGTCCTGACGTCCCGGCCCGCTGTGTGGTCAGCGCCAACGCCTGCTGGTACTTCAAATCAATCGCTGATGAAGCGGAGCAGGCTTCGTTAGCGGTTTTAGCGCGCCATACCGTCGCCAGCGCGCTGGAAGAGGTGAAAAAAGCCGATACCAGCGGGTGCGATCCGGTGCCGGAACTCTGTACGCAGCATAAAAAAGCGCCTTAATCCTGACGGATTGCGAAAAAAAGCCGCCTTCACAATGAAGGCGGCTTTTTGTTATCTGCTACGTCCTACGCAGGCAACACCTCTCTTTCCGCTTTGCCGCGCGTCACGAATTTACGCAGCGTCACGTAAAAGACCGGCGTCAGGAACAGACCAAACAGCGTCACGCCCAGCATCCCGGAGAAGACGGTGATCCCGGTGACGCCGCGGACTTCTGCCCCTGCCCCGTGACCTAGGATCAGTGGAATGGTCCCGGCAATAAAGGCGATAGAGGTCATTACAATCGGGCGTAAACGCAGGCGGCACGCCTCCAGCGCAGCCTCCATGATGCCTTTGCCCTGAATTTCCAGCTCGCGGGCAAACTCCACGATAAGTATCGCGTTTTTACAGGCCAGCCCCATCAGCACGACCAGCCCCACCTGCACGAAGACGTTGTTATCGCCCCCGGTCAGCCAGACGCCGAACAGCGCGGAGAGCATCGTCATCGGCACGATAAGGATCACCGCCAGCGGCAGCGTCCAGCTTTCATACAGCGCCGCCAGCACCAGGAACGCCAGCAGCACCGCGACCGGGAAGACGATCAGCGCCGTATTGCCCTGGGTGGCCTGCTGGAAACTCAGGTCCGTCCATTCAATATTCATCCCGTTCGGCAGGATCTGCTTAGACATGGCGTCCAGCTGCGTCATCGCCTGCGCGGAAGAGAGCACGCGCGGGTCAGCATCACCAATAAGATCCGCCGCCGGGTAACCATTGTAGCGGATCACCGGGTCCGGCCCGTAGGTGGTCGTGATTTTCACCATACTGCCAATCGGCACCATTTCGCCCTGGTCATTGCGTGTGCGTAAATTCGCGATATCTTCCACGCTGTCGCGGAACTGCCCGTCGGCCTGTGCCATTACGCGCCAGGTCCGTCCAAACTGGTTAAAGTCGTTTACATATGACGAGCCCAGATAGGTTTGCAGCGTGCCGAAAAGATCGGTAAGCGATACGCCCTGCGCTTTCGCTTTATCACGGTCAACCTGCACATCCAGCTGCGGAACGTTAGCCTGGTAGGTTGAGATTGGGAAATGCATACCCGGCGTCTGCATAATCGCCCCGGACATGGTGTTCACCGCGTTTTGCAGCGCGCCATAGCCCAGACCAGCACGATCCTGAATATACAGGGAATAACCGGACCCTTGACCCAGCCCTAAAATCGGCGGCGGCAGAATCGAGAAGCCAAAGCCCTGCTGGATTTGAGCGATTTTCGCATTGATCTCCGCGTTAATTTCCGCCGCAGTATGTTTACGCTGGTCGAACGGCTTCAGGCCAAAGAAGACCGTTCCGGTGTTCGGCGTATTGGTGAACTGGAGCGCGTTCAGGCCAGGAAACGCGACCGCATAATCCACGCCTTCGGTATTCATCCCGATTTCGCTCATTTTGCGGATCACCGCATCGGTACGCGCCAGCGACGAGCCTTCCGGCATTTTCACGCCGCCGATCAGGTACAGTTTATCCTGCGTCGGAATAAACCCGCCGGGTACGACTTTAAACATCACACCCGCGGCACAAAGCAGCAGCAAATAAACCGCAAACACTGCACCGCGTCGGCCAAGCGTTTTCCCTACCAGTCCCTGATAGCCGGTCGAGCTGCGATGGAAAAAGCGGTTAAACGGACGGAAAATCCAGCCGAACAGACGATCGATAAGCCGGGTCGGGAAATCTTTCGGGGCACCATGCGGCTTCAACAGCAGCGCGGCCAGCGCCGGAGAAAGCGTCAGCGAGTTGATCGCGGAGATCACCGTGGAAATGGCTATCGTTACCGCAAACTGTTTGTAGAACTGGCCGGTCACGCCAGAGAGGAACGCCATCGGCACAAACACTGCACACAGCACCAGCGCAATGGCGATAATCGGCCCGGACACTTCACGCATCGCCTGATGCGCCGCCGCAAGCGGGGCGAGCCCCTCTTCGATATTTCGCTCGACGTTCTCCACCACCACGATGGCATCATCCACCACGATACCGATGGCCAGCACCAGCCCGAACAGGCTCAGGGTATTCAGCGAGAAGCCCAGCAGGTAAAGAATGCTGAAGGTACCCACCACCGATACCGGCACCGCGATCAGCGGGATGATCGACGCGCGCCAGGTTTGCAGGAACAGGATCACCACCAGCACGACCAGCACCACCGCTTCCAGCAGCGTTTGTACAACCGCACGGATCGAGTCGCGCACAAATACCGTTGGGTCGTAAGGTGCCGCCCACTTCATATCGTCCGGGAAACGGGTGGACAGTTCGTCCATTTTGGCGCGCACCGCGTTAGACAGATCGATGGCGTTTGCCCCTGGTGACTGGAAGATACCAATCCCGACCGCGTCTTTATTGTTCAGCTGGGAGCGCAGCGCATAGCTGCCGGAACCCATCTCGATACGCGCCACGTCGCGCAGGCGGACGACCGTGCCGTCCTGCGTTGTTTTCAGGACAATATTGCCAAACTCTTCTTCGGTATGCAGACGGCCCTGGGCGTTAATGGAGATCAGGAAATCGCTCTCTTTCGGCAGCGGCTCGGCGCCAAGCTGCCCGGCGGAGACCTGTACGTTTTGCTCCTGCATCGCCGTCACCACGTCCGAGGCCGTCAGTCCGCGCGCCGCCACCTTGTTTGGATCCAGCCAGACGCGCATCGCGTATTCACCCGAGCCGAAAATCTGGATCTGACCCACGCCGGGCAGACGCGCCAGCTCGTCCTTCACCTTCAGCGTGGCGTAGTTACGCATATACAGTGAATCGTACTTACCGCCAGGCGAAAAGAGATGCACCACCAGCGTCAGCGTTGGCGACTGTTTCTGAGTCGTAATGCCCAGACGCCGAACGTCTTCCGGCAGACGCGCTTCGGCCTGTGCAACGCGGTTTTGCACCTGTACCTGCGCCTGATCCGGGTCGGTACCCGGACGGAAGGTGACGGTAGTCACCAGCACGCCGTCGGAGCCCGCGACGGATTTCATGTACATCATGTTTTCAACGCCGTTGATCGCCTCTTCCAGCGGCGTCGCCACGGTTTCGGCAATCACTTTCGGGTTGGCGCCCGGGTACTCGGCGCGCACCTGCACGCTTGGCGGCACGACATCAGGATATTCGCTCACCGGCAGCAGCGGGATGGCGATTAATCCTGTGATAAAAATCAGAATCGACAGTACGGCGGCAAAAATCGGCCTGTCGATGAAAAAACGGGAAAAGTCCATGGATTGGATTCTCAGGTAAGGGATCAGTTGAGGGCGGCGCTGGCGGTCATGGCAACGGTTTTCGCGTTAACCGGCATACCCGGCATAAACACTTTTTGTAAACCATCGACGATGACTTTATCCCCGGGATTAAGCCCCTGCTGTACGATACGTAAACCGTCGGCCAGACGCCCCGGCGTAATATCGCGGCGCTGCGCTTTCCCGTCTTTATCAACGACATAAACATACTTACGATCCTGATCGGTCAGCACCGCCTTATCGTCAACAAGCGTGGCTTTAAATTCCGCACTGCCCGGCAGGCGCACGCGTGCGAAGAGTCCCGGCGTGAACTGACGCTGTGAGTTATCCAGCAGCGCGCGCATGCGGATTGTACCGGTACTCGGCGTGAGCTGGTTATCCAGGAAATCCACTTTGCCCTGATGGGGATAGCCCTCCTCACCCGTCAGACCAATCTCCACCGGCAGCGCCGTGTGGTGACTGGACGCCCCCTGCCCGCTGCGGGCCAGGTTCTGATAGTGAAGATAGGTGGACTCGTCCACGTCGAAGTAGACGTAAACCGTCTTCTGTGAGACCAGGGTGGTGAGCACGCTGGCGCTGTCACCCGCAGTCACCAGGTTACCGCTGGTGATCAGCGCCCGGCTGGCGCGACCGTCGATAGGCGCGGTCACTTTGGTGAAGTCGAGGTTGAGCTGCGCGGCATCAACCGCCGCCTGCGCCGCGCGAATATCGGCCTGCGCCTGGGTAGCGGCGGAACGGCGCTGCTCCCACTCTTCACGGGATACCACGTTGGTATTGACTAATTTATCGGTACGGTTAGCCTCGCTTCGCGCCAGGCTGGCCTGCGTTTTGGCTCTCGCCAGGTTCGCCTGCGCCTGTTCCAGCGCCGCGCGATAGGTTCGGTCATCAATCGTGAACAGCACCTCGCCCTTTTTCACCTCCTGGCCGTCGGTGTAATTCACTTTATCAATGTAGCCGGAGACGCGTGGGCGCAGCTGAACGCTTTCCACCGCTTCAATACGACCGTTAAAGCTGTCCCACTGGCTAATGGATTTCACCACCACGTCAGCTGCGCTGACGACGGGCGCTTGCGGTGCAGCATTTTGTGCGACACTGTCATCGCACCCGACGAGAAGCGCGGAGAGTAAAACCACCCCCGTCGCGCTCAGATGAAAGTAACCCCAGGTTTTTTGCAGGCTCATTATTTTTATTCCGGTTATTGTAGCCGCCGGGCAAGACGCAGCGGGAGGCGCCGCGCCACTTCCTTTGTCCGGTCTGGCTTAAGGCCATTTGTGTCGTTCATCGCCACAAAACTGTAACAGTTGCGAATACACTATCGCGGCGATTGTAGGAAGGCGCTTAATTAAGTGCAAGAATAATTGTTGCACTTTATGTGCTATTTGCGGCGAAGGTAAATCACGGGTTTTTAGAAGGGGTTTAAATGTAACAATAAAACTTGCAATTAATTTCAAAACGGGCCACCTTTAAGTGCAACAAACAAAGATGCTTTTAATGCGTGGCGTAGGGGGAAGCAAGATGAACACGGGTGCATTCATTCACGATTTGCTCGACTGGATCGACAACAACCTTGATAGCCGTCTGGACATTGAAACCGTCTCCAGGCGAGCCGGCTATTCGAAATGGCATCTCCAGCGGATCTTCAAAGAACATACCGGCTCCCCTCTCGCCGAATATATTCGCGCGCAAAAGCTGCAAAAATCGGTTGAGCGCTTAGCCCAAAGCGATGAACCGATTCTGAACGTGGCGATCGCGCTGGGCTTTGACTCTCAGCAGTCCTTCAACCGCAGCTTTAAGCGTCAGTATGGTCAGGCGCCAGGGGCATGGCGACGCAGTATCGGCTGCCGTGGATCCCGACAGATGAGCCAATAATTCACGTCCCGTTCGGATATCAGTTACAAAAGAAAAACCCTCTGTAAACAGAGGGTTTTATCAGTCTTACCTGCTTATAACTTCGCAGGAAAGGTTATGGGCTTACTCCCACTCGATCGTCGCCGGTGGCTTGCCGCTGATGTCATACACCACGCGGGAAATGCCGTTCACTTCGTTGATGATGCGGTTAGACACGCGGCCTAAGAAGTCATACGGCAGGTGCGCCCAGTGCGCAGTCATGAAGTCGATGGTTTCAACCGCACGCAGGGAGACAACCCAGTCGTACTTGCGGCCATCGCCCATCACGCCGACGGAGCGAACCGGCAGGAACACGGTGAACGCCTGGCTAACCTTGTTGTACAGGTCAGCCTTGTGCAGCTCTTCAATGAAGATCGCGTCCGCGCGACGCAGCAGGTCGCAGTACTCTTTCTTCACTTCGCCCAGCACGCGTACGCCGAGGCCCGGGCCCGGGAATGGGTGACGGTAGAGCATGTCGTACGGCAGACCCAGTTCCAGACCGATCTTACGCACTTCGTCTTTGAACAGCTCACGCAGTGGTTCAACCAGGCCCATCTTCATCTCTTTCGGCAGGCCGCCCACGTTGTGGTGAGATTTGATGACGTGTGCTTTACCGGTTGCGGAGGCGGCGGATTCGATCACGTCAGGGTAGATAGTGCCCTGCGCCAGCCATTTCACGTCTTCCAGCTTCAGCGCTTCTTCGTCGAACACTTCCACGAATACGCGGCCGATGATTTTACGTTTCGCTTCCGGATCGTTCTCGCCTTTCAGCGCGTCCAGGAAGCGCTGCTCGCCTTCCACGTGAACGATGTTCAGACCGAAGTGGTCGCCGAACATGTCCATGACCTGCTGGGCTTCGTTCAGACGCAGCAGGCCGTTGTCCACGAAGACGCAGGTCAGGTTTTTGCCGATGGCGCGGTGCAGCAGCATCGCGGTCACGGAGGAGTCCACGCCGCCGGAGAGGCCGAGGATCACTTTGTCATCACCAACCTGCTGGCGGATACGCTCCACGGCGTCGTCGATGATTTTTGCCGGGGTCCACAGGGCTTCACACTGGCAGATATCACGCACGAAGCGCTCCAGCATGCGCATACCCTGACGGGTGTGAGTCACTTCCGGGTGGAACTGCACGCCGTAGAAGCGTTTTTCTTCGTTCGCCATAATCGCGAACGGGCAGCTTTCGGTGCTGGCTACGGTCACGAAGTCCGACGGGATAGCGGTGACTTTGTCGCCGTGGCTCATCCACACGTCCAGCAGCGGTTTGCCGTCTGCGGTCAGGGAGTCTTCGATACCGCGCACCAGCGCGCTGTCGGTGACGACTTCTACCTGCGCGTAGCCGAACTCACGCTCGTTAGAGCCTTCTACGTGGCCGCCCAGCTGCATCGCCATAGTCTGCATGCCGTAGCACACGCCGAACACCGGTACGCCCGCTTCGAATACGTACTGCGGCGCGCGCGGGCTGTTCTCTTCGGTGGTGCTCTCCGGGCCGCCGGACAGGATGATGCCGCTTGGATTGAACTCGCGAATCTGTGCTTCCGTAACATCCCACGCCCACAGTTCACAGTAAACGCCCAGCTCACGCACGCGACGCGCCACCAGTTGAGTGTACTGAGAACCAAAATCGAGGATGAGGATGCGATGTTTATGAATGTTTTCCGTCATTGACGCTAATTCCGAGGCAAGTGAAACAGATTAAATAAATCGCCCGACACGAGGTCGGGCGAAGAAAATCATGATCCCAGACGGTAGTTCGGGGACTCTTTGGTGATCGTCACGTCGTGCACGTGGCTCTCCTGGATACCCGCACCGCTGATGCGTACGAATTCCGCTTTGGTACGCAGCAGGTCAATGGTACCACAGCCGGTCAGCCCCATACAGGAACGCAGGCCGCCCATCTGCTGGTGGATGATCTCTTTCAGACGGCCTTTATAGGCCACGCGGCCTTCGATGCCTTCCGGTACCAGTTTGTCAGCGGCGTTATCGGTCTGGAAGTAACGGTCGGAGGAACCTTTGGACATCGCGCCCAGGGAGCCCATACCGCGGTAGGATTTGTAAGAACGGCCCTGGTAGAGTTCGATTTCGCCCGGGGATTCTTCGGTACCGGCCAGCATGGAGCCCACCATCACGGCTGCGGCACCTGCGGCGATCGCTTTGGCGATGTCGCCAGAGAAGCGGATACCGCCGTCCGCGATAACCGGAATACCGGTGCCTTCCAGCGCTTCAACCGCGTCAGACACCGCGGTGATCTGCGGAACGCCCACGCCGGTGACGATACGGGTAGTACAGATAGAGCCAGGGCCGATACCCACTTTCACCGCGCTGCAACCGGCTTCCGCCAGTGCGCGAGCACCTGCGCCCGTAGCCACGTTACCGCCGATGATCTGGAGATCCGGGTATTTAGCACGGGTTTCACGAATACGTTGCAGAACGCCTTCGGAGTGGCCGTGTGAGGAGTCAATCAGCAGCACGTCAACGCCCGCGGCAACCAGCGCGTCAACGCGCTCTTCGTTACCTGCGCCCGCGCCAACCGCAGCGCCGACGCGCAGACGGCCATGCTCGTCTTTACAGGCGTTCGGTTTACGTTCTGCTTTCTGGAAATCTTTAACGGTGATCATGCCACGCAGGTGGAAGTTCGCATCCACAACCAGCGCTTTCTCAACACGTTTTTCGTGCATTTTCGCCAGCACCACGTCGCGGGTTTCGCCTTCGCGAACGGTCACCAGGCGCTCTTTTGGCGTCATATAGACGCTGACAGGCTGGTTCAGGTCAGTCACGAAACGCACATCACGACCGGTGATGATGCCCACCAGCTCGTTGTCTTCGGTCACAACCGGGTAACCTGCAAAGCCGTTACGCTCGGTTAGCGCTTTCACTTCGTGCAGGGTGGTGGTTGGCAGAACGGTCTGAGGATCGGACACGATACCGGATTCATGTTTCTTCACGCGGCGAACTTCTTCCGCCTGACGCTCGATAGACATGTTTTTGTGGATAAAGCCAATGCCGCCTTCCTGTGCCAAAGCGATAGCCAGACGCGCTTCAGTCACGGTGTCCATTGCTGCGGAGAGCATAGGAATGTTCAGACGAATGGTTTTCGTCAACTGCGTGCTGAGGTCGGCAGTATTCGGCAGAACGGTGGAATGAGCGGGAACGAGGAGGACGTCGTCAAACGTCAGTGCTTCTTTAGCGATACGTAGCATGGGCAATATCTCTGACCTGGGTGGTTAAATATTGCCGTGGCATTATACAGAGCGTAACCGATTGCATCTACACTTTTTTGAAAAAAATGCTTGCGATCGCCTCTCAGCAGGTTACTATCGACTGAATAACTTGCTGATTTAGAATTTGATCCCGCTCACATGTTATCCTCTCAATCCCCCTCAATTTATACTGTCAGCCGCCTTAATCAGACGGTGCGTTTGCTGCTTGAGCAGGAAATGGGACAGGTCTGGATCAGCGGTGAAATCTCTAACTTCACGCAGCCTGCTTCCGGTCACTGGTACTTTACGCTAAAAGACGACACCGCTCAGGTGCGCTGCGCGATGTTCCGCAACAGCAATCGTCGCGTGACGTTCCGCCCTCAGCATGGCCAGCAGGTTCTGGTTCGCGCCAACATTACCCTGTATGAGCCGCGCGGCGATTATCAGATTATCGTCGAGAGCATGCAGCCCGCTGGTGAAGGCTTGTTGCAGCAGAAGTACGAGCAGTTAAAAGCCATGCTTTCGGCTGAGGGATTGTTTGACCAGCAGTTTAAAAAGCCCCTGCCCTCACCTGCCCAATGTGTTGGAGTTATCACCTCGAAAACCGGCGCGGCGCTGCACGATATTTTGCACGTCCTGAAGCGCCGTGACCCTTCCCTGCCCGTCATTATCTACCCAACTGCCGTTCAGGGTGACGATGCGCCGGGGCAGATCGTGCGCGCGATTGAGCTGGCGAATGCGCGTCAGGAGTGCGATGTCCTGATCGTCGGGCGCGGCGGCGGCTCGCTGGAAGACCTGTGGAGCTTTAACGACGAGCGCGTGGCGCGGGCAATCTTTGCCAGCCTTATCCCTGTGGTGAGCGCCGTCGGCCATGAAACGGATGTGACGATAGCCGATTTTGTCGCGGATTTACGCGCGCCCACGCCGTCCGCGGCGGCAGAGGTGGTCAGCCGTAATCAGCAGGAGCTGCTGCGCCAGATCCAGAACGGGCAGCAGCGCCTGGAGATGGCGATGGACTACTTCCTCGCCAACCGTACCCGCCGCTTTACCCAGCTTCATCATCGTCTGCAACAGCAGCATCCGCAATTGCGTCTGGCGCGTCAGCAAACCGTACTGGAGCGTCTGCGTCAGCGGATGAACTTCGCGCTGGATAACCAGCTTAAGAAAGCGATATCGCGCCAGCAGCGCACGACTCAGCGTCTGAACCAGCAGAATCCGCAGCCAAAGATTTATCGCGCACAAACGCGGATCCAGCAGCTTGAGTTCCGCCTCGCGGAAAATATCCGCTCACGCCTGAGCGCCACCCGCGAGCGTTTTGGCAATGCGGTCACCCATCTGGAAGCCGTCAGCCCACTCTCCACGCTGGCCCGCGGCTATAGCGTGACCACCGCGACGGACGGCAAAGTGCTGAAGCAGACGAAGCAGGTTAAAGCAGGGGATGTGCTCACCACCCGGCTTTCTGACGGCTGGGTCGAGAGTGAAGTGAAAGAGATCAAACCGGTGAAAAAAACGCGTCAGCGTAAAAGCGGATAAATCTTCGCCGGTTACAAACTATACTGCTGCTATTGCCTTTTTTAATAAGGAGAGCAGCATGCCCCATCTACATAGCGTCATCCCTCCGTATATTCTTCGCCGTATTATCGAAAGCGGTTCTGAGCCGCAGCAGCGCTGCGCCCGTCAGACCTTAACCCACGTCCAGACGCTGATGGCCCATATGCCGGGCAAACCCGCCGCGCCGCATGTGAATAAAGCCGGTCAGCTTGAGCGTGACATCTACGATGCGAAACAGACCCAGGAGCTGCCGGGTACCCAGGTACGCTATGAAGGCCAGCCCTCCAACGGAGATGTGGCGGTGGATGAAGCGTACGATTATCTGGGTATTACCCATGATTTCTTCTGGAAAGAATATCAGCGCGATTCGCTCGATAACAAAGGGCTGATCCTCACCGGCACCGTGCACTATGGCCGTGAGTATCAAAACGCCTTCTGGAACGGCCAGCAGATGGTCTTTGGCGATGGCGACGGGGAAATCTTCAACCGCTTTACCATTGCCATCGACGTGGTAGCGCATGAGCTTAGCCACGGCGTGACGGAGACCGAAGCCGGACTCATCTACTTTGAACAATCGGGCGCGCTGAATGAGTCGTTATCCGACGTGTTCGGTTCGCTGGTGAAGCAATACCATCTTAAGCAAACCGCCGATAAAGCAGACTGGCTGATTGGTGAAGGGCTGCTGGCGGAGGGCATCAACGGGAAAGGGCTTCGCTCCATGTCTGAACCCGGCACGGCCTATAACGATCCGCTGCTCGGTAAAGATCCGCAGCCCGGGCATATGAAAGATTTCATCAAAACGCGCGAGGATAACGGCGGCGTACACCTTAACTCCGGTATCCCCAACCGCGCGTTTTACCTGGCCGCAACGGCGATCGGTGGCTACGCCTGGGAAAAAGCGGGTTATGCCTGGTACGACACGGTTTGCGATCGCAACCTGGCACAGGATGCGGATTTTGATGCCTTTGCAAAACTGACGATAGCGCACGGCGAGAAACGCTCCGGTAGCGACGTTGGGGCGGCTATAAAACAAGCCTGGGAACAGGTAGGAGTGCTTTAAATGCAGGTTCCGGAACTGACGGATGACGCCGTGGTTGAGCTGGCCCGGGAAGGCGGCGTCGCTTTTATCCCTAAGCTGAGCGGCCAGCGCACCATTGCGCTCTCCTCGCTTAATGAGGCCCAGCGCCAGCGCCTGGTGAGCATTCTGGAGCAGGCTTTTCCGCGCGGCCAGCCGCCCGGGCAAGCCTCTTCCCCCGGCAGAGGTGACCAGCGCTATTTCCGCATCCAGATTATCTGGACCGGCCAAAATCAGGCGCACTACGCCGATATCATCGTGCTGGTACCCGAGCAGGAAGCACCCGAGTCGCTGGTGGAACTGTGGCAGAAAGGTGAAGGCTGCGTGTGCGATTAACCTTCAGCCCGAACAAACTCCACGCGTTTTTTAGAGATAAGACCGTGGCCGTTCTGGCAAAAGTAATCCACCGCACCGCAGGCCTTGAGTACCTGAAGCGGTTGATGGCAATCAGGGCAGCGCGCTTCGAGGGGAATATCGTTATTGCAGCTGTCGCAGTGCGCGATACCGTTTTGCGGCTCGAGCGCTGCGTGGCAATCCGGACAGGTTATCGACATGCTCTCTCCTGTTGAGTTGGGCCGGGGCTGGATAACTGCCCCGGCAGGCTGAATAGTATCAGGCTTCGGTAGCCGGTTTTGTCTGCACATTTTCCAGCATGCGACGCACCGGAACAATGAGGACGATCAGCACCGCAGCACAAATCAACAGCGCGATGGAGCAACGGGCAAAGAGGTCTGGCAGCATATCCAGCTGGTCGGCCTTCACGTGACCACCAATCAGGCCCGCAGCCAGGTTACCCAGCGCACTGGCGCAGAACCACAGGCCCATCATCTGACCGCGCATTCTTTCCGGCGCCAGCAGGGTCATGGTTGCCAGACCAATCGGACTCAGGCACAGTTCCCCGAGCGTCAGCATCAGGATACTGCCCACCAGCCAGAACGGAGAAACCCCTGCTCCACCGTTGCTCAGCACGTTCTGTGCCGCCAGCATCATCAGGCCGAAGCCCGCAGCCGCGCACAAAATACCGATCACGAACTTGGTGATACTGCTCGGGCGAATATTATTGCTCGCCAGCTTCGGCCATGCCCAGCTAAATACCGGTGCCAGCAGAATGATGAACAGGGCATTAATCGACTGGAACCACACCGCCGGGATCTCAAAATCACCGATCATGCGGTTAGTGTAGTCGTTGGCGAACAGGTTGAAGGAGGTTGGCTTCTGCTCGAACGCGGACCAGAAGAACGCGGCGGATACCAGCAGAATAAAGCATACCAGCAGCCTTGCGCGCTCTTTGCGATTCAGCCCGGCGAAGATGAACAGGTAGATGAAGTAGAGCGCGACGGAGGCGGCAATCACATATACCAGCACGCTGGCCACCGCGACCGGATTAATCACAATCACGCCCTGGGCAATCAACGTGACGATGATTGCAACACCCACAGCCAGCGCCAGCAGCCAGGCACCCACGCCGTTACGTTTCACTACTGGACTGTTCCAGGTGGAGTCCAGACCGACTTCGCTGTCGTAGCGCTTCATGGCCGGAACGGCAAACACGCGGAAGATAATCAGGGCGACCAGCATCCCGATACCGCCGATACCAAAGCCCCAGTGCCAGCCGTGGGTTTTAATCAGCCAGCCGGAAATCAGAGGAGCAATGAACGAGCCCATGTTGATGCCCATATAGAACAGCGAGAAACCGCCGTCACGACGCGCATCGCCCTTTTTGTAGAGGGTACCGACCATGACCGAGATACAGGTCTTGAACAGGCCGGAGCCGAGTACGATGAACATCAGGCCGATGAAGAACAGGTTGTCGCCCATAATGGCCGACAGGGCAATCGACAGGTGCCCAAGCGCAATCAAAATCGAACCGTACCAGACGGCCCGCTGCTGGCCGAGCCAGTTATCCGCCAGCCAGCCGCCCGGCAGTGCGGCGAGGTACATGGTGCCCGCGAAGATGCCGACAATCGCCGAGGCGTTTTCACGCGCCAGGCCCATCCCCCCGTCGTACACGGTGGCGGCCATAAACAGGATCAATAGCGGGCGAATACCGTAAAACGAGAAACGCTCCCACATCTCGGTGAAGAACAGCGAACCGAGCGGATAAGGATGGCCGAAGAAGGTTCGGCTCTCTTTTTGATTAACAGAGGATTGCATAATTCTCCCGAAAGGTATGTGTCGTGCTTGTAAACACCAGCATGTACGCCGAACGGTTACGTATCCGATCGATTTTTTACATGCGGCGAAATGTTGGTTAACCATTTGATAACCAGGCGCTAGTTTTGTCTAGTACCGAACCCTGGACTTTAAGATGAAAATTCGACGATTGTCTACTTTCTTAGATATAAACATGGTTAAAAGCGAATAGTGATTGACATCACACAGGGAAGGCAGACCTTTTGAATGAGCGAAAAAAACCCGCGACAGGCGCGGGTTTTAGTGAGTTCGGTAAGAATTATTTGCTTTTCTTAATGTGCTTAATCAAACGCTTACGCTTACGCATCTGGTTCGGCGTCAGGGTATTACGTTTATTCGCAAACGGGTTTTCCCCTTCCTTGAACTGAATACGGATAGGCGTACCCATCACGTCCAGCGACTTACGGAAGTAGTTCATCAGGTAGCGTTTGTAGGAGTCCGGCAGGTCTTTCACCTGGTTACCGTGGATCACCACGATAGGCGGGTTATACCCCCCGGCGTGGGCATATTTCAGCTTCACGCGACGGCCACGCACCAGCGGCGGTTGGTGGTCTTCAGCAGCCATGTTCATGATACGGGTCAGCATCGCCGTGCTCTGGCGGCGGGTAGAGCTGTCATAGGCTTCACGAACGGATTCGAACAGGTTGCCTACGCCGCTGCCGTGCAGGGCAGAGATGAAGTGAACGCGGGCAAAGTCGATAAAGCCCAGACGGAAGTCCAGCGTCTCTTTCACCTGTTCGCGTACTTCATTGCTCAGGCCATCCCACTTGTTGACGACGATAACCAGTGAGCGCCCACTATTAAGGATAAAGCCGAGCAGAGAGAGATCCTGATCGGAGATACCTTCACGTGCGTCAATAACCAGCAGCACCACGTTGGCGTCTTCAATCGCCTGAAGGGTTTTGATCACCGAGAATTTTTCCACTACATCGGTGATTTTCCCGCGCTTACGCACCCCTGCTGTGTCGATAAGTACGTACTCACGTTCATCGCGCTGCATTGGAATGTAAATGCTGTCGCGCGTTGTGCCTGGCATGTCGTAAACCACCACGCGCTCTTCGCCCAGAATACGGTTAGTAAGCGTAGACTTACCTACGTTTGGGCGACCAACGATAGCCAGCTTAATCGGCAGATCCTGCGGGTTGAAGTCATCTTCCGGCTCTTCCTCGCCTTCCTCTCCGGCTTCAAACTGTGCCCAGTATTCGGCGTCTTCGTCCACCTCTTCCGGCGGGTTTACTTCATCAACCCACGGCAGCAGAACGGTTTCCAGCAGGCTGGTGACGCCACGGCCATGCGAGGCCGCGATAGGATAAATATCACCCAGACCTAAAGACCAGAAATCCGCAACGGCCTGATCGGCATCGATACCGTCAGTTTTGTTCGCCACCAGGAAGGTTGGCTTTTCGCGTGAACGCAGATGTTTAGCGATAGCAGAATCCGCGGGCATCAGGCCAGCGCGCGCATCCACCATAAACAGAACCACATCCGCTTCTTCGATAGCCAGCAGAGATTGCTCTGCCATGCGGGTTTCTACGCCGTCTTCCGTACCGTCAATACCCCCGGTATCGATACAGATGAACTCGCGTCCTTCCACCTCTGCACGACCGTACTTACGGTCACGCGTCAGCCCCGGGAAATCCGCAACCAGCGCATCACGGGTGCGTGTTAAACGGTTAAAAAGAGTGGATTTTCCAACGTTAGGGCGCCCGACAAGCGCGACCACAGGTACCATGTTTGAAGCCTCATAAAATTCAAAATAACGTCGCTTTCGCAGCGTTTTTAAAAATGTCAAAACGGCTCCTGAGTGAACAGGAGCCGTTTAGTATACTACAACCGCCGTGTAATTAACGCGTGATCGCGTACAGCGTGCCGTCTTTTGCCTGAATCAGCAGTTTGCCGTCAGCCACAACCGGGTCGGTCAGGAAGCCTGAGCCGTCCACTTTCTGCTGCGCCACGAAGCGGCCATTCTCTGGATCGATCCAGTGCATATAGCCTTCGCTGTCGCCCACCACCAGGCTGCCGTTATACAGTGCCGGTGCGGTCAGCAGACGGTGCAGCAGATCGCTCTGCGTCCACAGCGTCACGCCACCTTCGGTGCTCAGCGCCAGCAGACGGTCGTTCTGATCCACCATATAAATACGGTTGCCGTCGACAATGAAATCGTTCACGGAACCCAGCTCACGTTTCCACATGATCTGACCGCTACGCAGGTCCAGCGCCGTCAGGTTGCCGTTATACGCCAGCGCGTAAACCACACCGTCAACGATGACCGGCGTGGTGTCCACGTCACTCAGACGGTCGATTTCAGTTGAACCGGTCGCCTGGGAAATACGCTGCTGCCAGATCATCTGGCCCTGCTGCATCAGTACTGCGCTGACACGACCGTTGTCACCACCCACAATGGCGGCGCCAAATGCAGTCGCCGGAGCAGATTCACCACGCAGAGACAGCGCTGGCATATCCAGGTTAACCGTCCATTTTACCAGACCATCGGCTTCGTTCAGCGCCTGCAACTGGCCGTTGCTGGTATGGATCAACACCAGGCCGTCGCTGACAACCGGACGTGACAAGGATTCACCGGCAACGCTGGTCTGCCATGCAACCGAACCGTCGCTGGCATTCAGCGCGTAAACCTGCGCTTTTTCGCTGCCCACATACACGTGACCGCCAGCAACGGTCAGGCCGCCAGAAAGCAGCGCAGGTTTACGGGAGAACCAGCCGTCTTTTTCCGCCAGGTTAATGGACCACACTTCTTTTCCGTCATCAGCGTTCAGCGCTTTAACGGTGCCTTTGCGATCGGCCGCATAGACCACGCCGTCAGCAAATGCCGGGTGCAGGTTGGAATAAAAATCGCCAATACCATCACCCACGGAGGTGTCCCAGGCGGTGGACGGAGTGAACTGGTTTTCAACCGTCGGCAGCGGGGACATTTTGACAACGTCTTCTTCGCCACTGAACAGTGAACAACCACTCAATAACGTAACAGAAAGCAGTCCTGGCAGAAGTAATTTACGCAATTGCATTGGGTCCCTCTCAGACGGACAAATTATTTATTTTCATCTGCATCATTTCGCTCAGCGCAGGTGAAGCTTTACTATCCACGCCAGCTTGCCACGCTTTACGCGCGCCCGCTTTATCACCCTTACTCAGCAGTGCTTCACCGCGAAGATCGGCGACAATAGCGGCAAAGCCATCACCTTTGATGGTATCAAGCGTTTTCAGCGCGTCGTCGGCTTTTTTCTGCTGAACCTGAATACGTGCCAGGCGCAGATTGATCACCGCTTTCAGATTTTCGTCACTAGCAGCAGCAAGCCCCTGAGACAGTTGCGCAGCGGCTTTGTCCAGTTCGTTTTTATCAACATACTGCTGAGCCACTTCCAGCGCAGCCAGCGCACCGTAGGTGTTTTTGTTGTCAGCGGCAAATTTCTCCGCAGCCGTCAGCGTTTGCGGCTGATCGGCACGGATTGCGCTAACGGTGTTTTCGTAGTTCAGGGATGAACCGCGAGCAGAGTCAGCCTGATGATTGTTCCAGTAACGCCAGCCAACCAGCGCACCAACACCTAAAATAACCCCTACAACCAGTGCCTTGCCGTTTTCAGCAAAGAAGCGTTTAACCGCATCAACCTGGTCGTGTTCGTTCTCGTACATTTCCACGCAGTCCTTCTCCTTAGCCCAATAGAGTGCGCAAGTGCGCCGCAACGCCATCCTGCGTTACCGTAGTTTGCTCACCAGAGCGCAGGTCTTTAACCACCACTTCGCCGTTGGCCACTTCGGACTCACCCAGCACCAGTGCAATACTTGCGCCCCACTTATCGGCACGAGCAAACTGTTTTTTAAAGTTGCCGCCGCCGTGGTTGGTCATCAGCTTTACGTCCGGCAGCGCATCGCGCACGCGTTCGGCAAGCTGCATCGCCGCAGACTGCGTATCCGCACCTGAGGCCACCAGGTATATATCGACAACAGGATCGGCTTTAAATTCCGGATTAACTGCCTGAACCAGCAAAACAAGTCGCTCAAGGCCCATCGCGAAGCCTACAGCCGGTGCTGCGCGACCACCCAGTTGCTCGACCAGTCCGTCATAACGACCGCCAGCACAGACGGTGCCCTGCGAACCGAGGCTGGTGGTGACCCACTCAAATACGGTGCGGTTGTAGTAGTCCAGACCGCGCACCAGACGCTGGTTAACGGTATAAGCAATGCCCGCCGCTTCAAGCAGCTTGCACAGGCCAGCAAAGTGTTCGCGGGAATCCTCATCCAGGTAGTCACCCAGCGCTGGCGCATCGTTCAGCAGCGCCTGTACGTCAGGATTTTTGGAATCGAGTACGCGCAGCGGGTTGCTGTACATACGACGCTTACAGTCTTCGTCGAGCTTCTCTTTGTGTTGTTCCAGGAACGCCACCAGCGCATCGCGATAGTTCGCACGCGCTTCCAGAGAACCGATAGAGTTCAGCTCCAGGGATACGTGCTCAGAAATACCGAGCGCACGCCACCAGCGGGCAGTCAGCATAATCAGTTCGGCATCGATATCTGGTCCTTGCAGACCAAACACTTCCACGCCAAGCTGGTTGAACTGACGGTAGCGGCCTTTTTGCGGACGTTCGTGGCGGAACATCGGGCCGATATACCACAGGCGCTGCTCCTGATTGTACAGGAGACCATGTTCGATGCCGGCGCGTACGCAACCCGCCGTCCCCTCAGGACGCAGGGTCAGGCTGTCGCCGTTGCGGTCCTCAAAGGTATACATCTCTTTTTCAACCACGTCGGTTACTTCGCCGATCGCGCGTTTGAATAACGGGGTCTGCTCTACAATCGGCAAACGAATTTCGCTGTAACCGTAGCTGCCGAGCACCTGCTTCAGTGTGCCTTCAATGCGCTGCCAGATGGCGGTTTCGCCAGGCAGATAATCGTTCATGCCGCGGATGGCTTGAATGTTTTTTGCCACGTTTATTCTCTTTCTATATACAAAAAAGAACCCAAAGAATGGGTTCAATCATACATGGGAAGCAGCCTGCTTCCCATCACGTTATTTTTCAACCTGCTGAACGCTGATGCGCTGCGCTTCGTCCATCATCGTCGCTTTTGCGCGAATGCGGGCTTCGAGCTGGTCGATCATATCACTATTATCCAGACGATCTTTACGAACGCCATCTTCATAGAGACCACTTTTCTTGTTACCGCCGGTAACGCCCAGCGTGGACACCAGCGCTTCACCCGGACCGTTCACCACGCAGCCGATGATGGAAACGTCCATCGGGGTGATGATGTCTTCCAGTCTCTGCTCCAGGGCATTGACGGTGCCGATCACGTCAAACTCCTGACGTGAACAGGTTGGGCAGGCAATGAAGTTGATCCCACGCGCGCGGATACGCAGTGATTTCAGGATGTCGAAACCGACTTTGATCTCTTCCACCGGATCGGCGGCCAGGGAGACGCGTAACGTGTCACCGATGCCTTCAGAGAGCAGCAGGCCGAGACCAATTGCCGATTTTACCGAACCGCTGCGCAGACCGCCCGCCTCGGTGATGCCAAGGTGCAGCGGCTGATCGATCTGTTTTGCCAGCAGACGATACGATTCAACGGCCAGGAAGACGTCAGACGCTTTCACGCTCACTTTGAACTGATCGAAGTTAAGGCGATCCAGATGATCGACGTGACGCATGGCGGATTCGAGCAGCGCCTGTGGCGTCGGCTCACCATACTTTTCCTGGAGATCTTTTTCCAGAGAGCCAGCGTTTACGCCGATACGGATTGGAATGTTTTTGTCGCGGGCGCAGTCAACCACCATGCGAATGCGCTCTTCGTTGCCGATGTTGCCTGGGTTAATACGCAGACAATCGACACCGTATTCAGCGACTTTCAGCGCGATACGGTAATCGAAGTGAATATCGGCAACCAGCGGAACGCTCACCTGCTGCTTGATCAGTTTGAACGCCTCAGCGGCGTCCATGGTCGGCACTGAGACGCGAACAATGTCCGCGCCGACGCGTTCTAATGCTTTGATTTGATTAACCGTCGCTTCTACATCTGTAGTACGCGTATTGGTCATCGACTGGACGGCGATAGGCGCCCCATCGCCGATTGGCACGTTCCCAACGTAAATCCGTTTCGATTTTCTACGTTGAATAGGAGCCTGGTTATGCATGTAAAATCTCCCGCATTGCCCGTCTGTTACTGTGCTGCTGATTGTTCGGCATTAACGGTAAGACGCGCAACCTGGTTAGTTCTGATAAAGCGGCTCAGATCGACAGGTTTTCCTTGATACTGGATCTGTACCGCTGCCGGTGCGCCGATTTTAAGCTTGTATGGTGCCTGGCCCGTTAGATTTAACGTGCCATCTTTACGTTGCAGGCCGCTGAACAGCTTTTTACCTGTCGCGTCAGTCACTTCCAGCCAGCAATCAGCCGTGAAATTCATCACCAGCGCATTCGGGTCAACGGCAGGTGCCGCCGTGCCAGCCGGGTCAGTTGGCAGTGACGCCGCGGTGTTATCTGCCGGTGCCGTTGCCGCAGGGGCGGTATCAACATTGGCCTGAGAAGGTGATACGACCGCGTTCTGATCCTGGGCCTGGGTGGCCGGTGCGGTATTCGCCGTCGCTTCTGGCGTCGCCGCTGGCTCGGTTGCAGGCGTGCTGGTTGCTGCCGACTGAGGTTCGCTGGAGGTCGCAGCCCCTTCGGTGCTCAGCGGCACGCTTTGCGCGCCGTTAGTACCAGACTGATTAAGCTCAGCGGAGGACTGATCGGCCATGGTGGTGATCTCTTCCTGTTGCGCTTTGTGGTTTTGCCACCACCATGCGCCCGTCAGGCCGACAACCACGAACAGGACCAGCCAGGTAAAGCTCATCAGCCAGCCATCGCGTTTTTTACGACGTTTGCCCAGAGAGAAGCTCTGCATCGGCGCAACTTTTGCCGCACGCACAGGCGCCTGCTTCTCCATCATCGGCAGTAATTCGTCTTCAGGAATATGAACCAGTTTGGCGTAAGAACGGATATAACCGCGCAGAAACGTTGAAGCCAGATCGGCGGGTGCCTTATCTTCTTCAATGTCGCGAACGGTGGAAACCTTCAGGCACAGGCGTTCTGCAACGGCTTGCTGGCTAAGTCCGAGTTGTTCACGGGCGTTGCGAAGACGAACGCCAGTGGAGAGTGCTGCATTTTGATCGTGAGTGGCTTCAGTATTCATTCGCTACAACTACTGGTACGTGAAAATAAGGGTTCAGGTGCCGGTGAGTCACAATGCCACCCGCACCGCGAAACTTTAGGTCAGTTAACCTGGAACAAACAGTATAAGACTGTCGGGCCGCAGATGACAGCGCTGGCAGGCCTTCACGCTAAACTGTTGTTACGTCGTTACATACTGCCCGAAAGTCGTATGAAACGCACCGTAATTATTAATCAGTCGTGATGATTGTGGCTGGTTATTCAGTAAATTAATGCTTCACGGCGCAAAAAATGCGCCGTGTCTGCATAATAATCAGACGGTTTTAACCGCGATTGACTCACCCTGCATACGCTTACGCAGCGTACGTTTGGTACGGTCAATAACGTCACCCGCCAGCTGACCACAGGCTGCGTCGATATCGTCGCCACGCGTTTTACGTACGATGGTGGTGAAACCATACTCCATCAGCACTTTTGAGAAGCGATCGATACGGCTGTTCGAGCTACGGCCATACGGCGCGCCCGGGAACGGGTTCCATGGGATCAGGTTGATCTTACATGGCGTATCTTTCAGCAGTTCAGCCAGCTCATGTGCATGCTCGGTACCGTCGTTAACATGATCCAGCATCACGTATTCAATGGTCACGCGGCCCTGGTTAGCGTTGGATTTCTCCAGGTAACGGCGCACGCCAGCCAGGAAAGTTTCGATATTGTACTTTTTGTTGATCGGCACAATTTCGTCACGGATGGCGTCGTTTGGCGCGTGAAGGGAGATGGCCAGCGCAACGTCAATCATGTCACCCAGTTTGTCCAGCGCAGGCACAACGCCGGAAGTAGAGAGCGTAACGCGGCGCTTGGACAGACCAAAACCGAAATCGTCGAGCATGATTTCCATCGCCGGAACGACGTTGGTCAGGTTGAGCAGCGGTTCACCCATCCCCATCATCACCACGTTGGTGATTGGACGTGTACCGGTGACTTTCGCTGCACCCACGATTTTCGCGGCACGCCAGACCTGGCCGATAATTTCCGATACGCGCAGGTTACGGTTAAAGCCCTGCTGCGCCGTAGAGCAGAATTTACACTCCAGCGCACAGCCCACCTGAGAAGAGACGCACAGCGTGGCGCGATCGTCTTCCGGGATATACACGGTTTCAACACGCTGATCGCCAACGGCAATGGCCCACTTGATAGTGCCATCTGAAGAGCGCTGCTCTTCCACCACTTCCGGTGCGCGGATTTCCGCCACTTCTTTAAGCTTATTGCGCAGCACTTTGTTGATGTCCGTCATGTCATCAAAGTTGTCGCTGCAATAGTGGTACATCCATTTCATGACCTGATCGGCACGAAACGGCTTCTCGCCCATCTCTTTAAAGAACTCGCGCATCTGCTGACGGTTCAGGTCCAATAGGTTAATTTTTCCATTTTTATTGGGAACCGCAGGAATGGCGACTTCGGAGGTATTCACTAATTCAGACATAATTTTTTCCGGCCTCGTTGTTACACGTTGTGGCCCTTGGTGGGTTGAAAAGAAACGCCCCGGTAAGCAGTCTGCTCGTCCGGGGCGTTGCATTGTACAAAGTCTGGCGCAGGGATGCCACGTTTGCACGCGGCATTTACGAAATTATTAGCGAGTGCGCGGGCACACTTCGCCTTCTGCAAAGAAGAACGCGATTTCGCGCGCAGCAGATTCAACAGAGTCGGAACCGTGGGTGCCGTTCTCGGTGAAGCTGTCTGCGTAGTCAGCGCGCAGAGTACCTGCCAGCGCGTTGTCCGGGTTGGTTGCACCCAGCAGATCGCGGTGACGCTGTACCGCGTTTTCGCCTTCCAGTACGGATACCACGATTGGGCCAGAAGTCATGAACTCGACCAGACCGTCAAAGAATGGGCGACCTTCGTGCTCAGCGTAGAAACCGCGAGCCTGTTCAACGGTCAGGTGCAGCATTTTGGTGCCAACGATCTTAAACCCTGCTGATTCAAAGCGAGCGAAGATGCTGCCAATAACGTTTTTTGCCACCGCGTTTGGTTTGATGATGGAAAAAGTACGTTCAATAGCCATTGATAACCTCTGTAAAATGTTCTGTTGTTTTTGCATACCTGAGTATGGTGTGGCGCGGATTATAAAGAGCAATAGCGCCATTGCCTATGGTTATGCATAACATTTTTTTAAAATGAGACGAAGATTAGCAACAGCTCGTATTTCGCATGCCGTACTGATGGTGAAAACAGAGCGGACACTGCTTTTCATCAGAACTAAATGACCAGAAATGCCGGTGGCACGTCAAACAAACGGCTTCATATGCCGGTATGGTCACGCTTTTCGCTGTCCCGTCTGTTTGCGTCACGTTTATCGCCGCATGCTGGCATACCGCTTCGCAGCCGCCACACCCCGTACAGCGTCCGGTTTCCACGACCAGTTCAGCGTTCTCAAACCGAATCGCGTTTTCCGTACAACTCCGCCAGCACGCGCCGCAGAGTACGCAGGATTCGGTATCGAGAGTTATCTCTGCCTCGCTAAACGCAGAAAACGCCCTGCGCAGCTCACGCTGACCGGGCACGACGCAACAGACCCGGACATCCTCACGGGGAACGTGCATCAGCGCACGCCGGGCGGTATTTACCTCGTTGACGGGTATATGTTTAAACGCCCACGCTGCTTCACCACGTCGACGAAGCGCCAGATTCAGCCGGGCAATCGCCAGCAACCAGTCAGGATTCTGCTCCGCGTCGATACTGATAAAACGAACGTGGTGCTGCGCGTGCCACAGCAGAAGCTCATTCACCCCTGGCGCACGGTCAGTAAAAGGCCCAACAAGCGTATCGCCACACAGAAAACGTTTTCGCGGCGTGATGCCGGTGATGGCTACAGCGGGGCAGACAAACAGGCAGTCACCGCATTCAATACAGCGGCTGTCATCAACCGAGACGCCGGTGTCGGTAAAAGAAAAAGCCTGCACGGGACAGACGTCCGCGCAGGCGCAGCAGGAAGAGTGGCGAAAACGGCGACGGACGCACGCATGCGTCACGTCCATCGCCGGGGCAAAGGTTAATCCGCCCATCAGCCAATACTGAAGAAAACAAAGCGCAGCATCAGCTCACCCACAATCAGCAAGGCGCTGCCCAACAGCATTGTGCCTCGCGCCGCTTTTAAGCCGCCCGCAGCAAAGCACAGCATACCCGCAACGGAAACGCACCAGCTCAGCAGATGCACGGTTCGCAGTTGCTCCAGCATTTGTAACGGTGCGTGTGGGAACGTCACAACGGTGTTGTCCATAGCCGTAATATCTGCCAGCCAGACGGGCTGCATCACCAGACGTGCAATCACCAGCAGCGTGATAATGACAATCGCCGTTCGCACGCGAGTCTGGGAACGTGCCCCAACGGCCATGCAGGCTGAACCGATAATTCCCACCGAACCGATAAACAGCACCAGGGTATTAATGTGATGCCACGTCACCACGGATGCATGCATGTAGATCTGCGCCATGCAGAACACATCTACCAGCCCGACAAGACCTGCCACAACCAACAGCGGCTTCCAGCCTGGTTTTTTGACAAACATCAGCAGCGTTGCGAGGCCAAGTGCCGCAAGATAAAGACTGGCAAAGATAATCTCACGGCTCAGCCAGGAGCTGGATACGTGACGCAGCGCGTTGAACGCATTAAGTGGATAGCCCATGTGCAACGCGGAGGCGAGCAGACCGAGGCTGGCCAGCACAAACGCTCCGGCAGCCGGCAGCAGCGCGCTGCGTTGCGTGCTTCCGAAGGCCAGCCACAGCGTAACGCCAACCGATCCTTGCAGGAACAGCGTAAAAATCAGCAGCGGTAACTCATGCATGACGTTTCCCCTCTTTCTCTGCGCCCTGATGCGCTTTGATCACCAGGTTCGGTTTGGTGATGGAGGAATCAGGCAAGCCTTTCACATCACAGACCGCACCATACTTCGCCCGCAGTTCATCAATCGGCCCGAATTTAATCGCTTCGAGAGGACAGGTTGCCACACAGACAGGCTGTTCCCCCTTCGCCTGTAGATCCACGCAGAAATCACATTTGGACATCTGCCCGGTCTGCTCGTTGAGCTGTGGCGCGCCGTAAGGGCATGACCACGCGCAGTAGCCGCAGCCGACGCACTTATCAGTATCTACGCGCACAATACCGTCCCCCGGACGCTTATGCATCGCAGTGGTCGGACAGTTTTTGGTGCAGATTGGGTCGGCACAGTGGTTACAGGAGATAGAGAGCGTGTAGGCAAAAACGTTATTGCTGACGCCACCCTGCCCGGTCGGGATAAAGCTCCCGCCATTAACTTCGTACACGCGACGGAAACGACGTCCGACCTCAAGGTTGTTTTTATCTTTGCACGCTACCTGACATGCTTTGCAGCCCGAGCAGCGAGAAGAGTCGATATAAAAACCCAGCTGTTTGTCGCTTACCGGTGCGTAATGTTTAAACTGACTCATGCTTTAGCTACCTCCACCAGCATGGTTTGATGGGAATTCCCTTTCGCAAGCGCGGTAATACGTGCGGAACTGAGCACGTTCGCGCAGCCGCCCTTATCAATACCCTGCTCGTCCGGCTGCCACCAGGCACCCGCCTGCATGGCCACAACGCCTGGAATGATGCGCGGCGTGACCTCCGCCGGGATCTCGCAAATGCCGCGCGCGTTATGAATACGCACGGTATCTCCCTGCGCAATGCCGCGATTTTGCGCATCCTGCGGGTTGATCCACAGCTTTTGCTGCTGCGCCTCAATTAACCACGGGTTGGCGTACTGGGTGGAGTTAGCGCGGTTTTTTCCTTTCCAGGTAATCAGCTGGAGCGGGAAGCGTTTCGCCAGCGCGTCTTCCGGCCCTTCATGGGCAGGCACGTAGTGCGACAGCGCCGGAATTTCCGGGTGATGCATGTCGTACAGACGCTTCGAGAAGATCTCAATTTTTCCGGACGGCGTCGGGAACGGATGATTCAGCGGATCGCGAATATTGTCTTCAAAGGCGACGAACGGCGCGCTTTTGAAAAGGTGCTGACGCGTCTTCTGTAGCGTCGCGAAGTCCGGCAGGTTTTCGTCAGGCATGGAAAGACGCGTCTGCTCCCAGATGTGCTCAATCCACGCTTTTTCGTCACGCCCTTCACTGAACGCGGGTTCGACGCCAAGCTTAGCGGCGACCTCCCGCAGCCAGTCGTAGTCTGAACGGCGTTCAAATTCAGGTTCAATGAGCTTTTCTGACAGGATCAGATAGCTTGCCGTGCCCCAGGTTTCGCCGATATTCCAGCGTTCCATAAAGCTGGTTTCCGGCAAAAGAAGGTCGGCGTATCGGGCGCTCGGCGTCATAAACAGATCGCTTGCGACGATAAACTCGATTTTCGACTCGTCTTCCAGGACACGGGTTGCCTGATGAAGATCCGGGTTCTGGTTAGCCAGATAATTTCCCGCCAGCGAGAACAGGATGCGGATATTGCTGTCCAGCTTTTCGGCATCCTTCAGGCCGACGTCCGCGGTGACCTGAGAGGCATCGTCGGCGGCCTGCACCCAGTTCATCACCGATATTTTGGCTTTGACCGGGTTGTCCGGCATTTCTGGTCCGGCGGCAAATTTCCGGTTTGCGCAGCCGCCATAGCCCGCTGCCCAACCGCCTTTCACCCCGACGTTACCCGTGAGCGTAGCCAGCAACGTCGAGCCGCGCGCGGTGCGCTCGCCGCAGTTATGACGCTGCGGTCCCCAGCCCTGGATCAGCGCAGCGGGTTTGGTGGTTGCGTAGTCGCGCGCCAGTTGCCGAATTGTTTGTGCAGGCACGTGGGTGATTTTCTCTGCCCACTCGGGCGTTTTCGCCACGCCATCTTTTGCGCCGCTAAGGTAAGCCATCAGGGATTCATTGGCCGGAACGCCTTCTGGCATAGTGTCTTCGTCAAAGCCCAGGGTGTAGCGCTGAATAAAGTCGCGATCGTGCAGGTTCTCCGTGACGATCACATACATCATCGCGTCCATCAGGGCGTTGTCCGTGGTGGGAAGCAGCGGGATCCACTGATCGGCCAGGGAGGAAACCGTATCGGAATAGCGAGGGTCGACAACAATAAAGCGAGTGCCGTTTTGCTTCATCTTCTGGTAGAAGTGGTTGCTGTGACCAAAGATCGTTTCCGTCGGGTTATGTCCCCAGAGGATGACCAGTTTGGTGTCCAGCAGCGTGTCAAGAGAGCTGCCGCTGGCAGCGGTGCCATAGGTATACGGCGTTGCTGCCGCCGTGTTACCCATACTGACAGAGTGATAGCTTTCGAGATAGCCGCCGGTTAAGTTGAGCAGACGACGAACCATTTTATCGCCGGAAAAAGTCCCGCCGGACACAGCGGTGCCCACATGAACATAGCGTGAAGCCGCACCGTATTTTTGCGTAATAGTTTTTAATTGATTCGCAATAAGGGTGGTGGCTTCATCCCAGGTAATACGCTCGAATTTTCCTTCGCCACGTTTCCCTACACGTTTCATTGGGTATTTCAGTCGATCGGGATGGTAAACAAATTTCCGATAAGCCCGGCCACGCACGCAGGCGCGCATTATGGGCATTTGCGGATCCAACGCGTTATCCGGACGCGTAGAAATTCGGGTCACAACGCCCTCACTGACGTGAGCACGAATATCACACTTGCCGCCGCAGTCAAACGTACTACAGGTTTGCACCACTTTTTCTTCAGGCGTAGTGTCTGAAACCGCCGCGCCCTGTGCCTGTACTTTGCCGGTTTTGACGACAAAAGGCAGAGCGGCGAGCGCCGATCCTGCCTGAATAAACTGACGCCGGGATATGGCGGGAATAGTCCCCTCTCCCTGATGTTTATTTTTTTCCATTGCTCGTTCCTTAAAATAAAAACGCATTCTCGTTTTTTTTCAGGAACGGATATTGATAATTATCAAGCTAACTCTTGAGGAGTAACACTTAGCGATCTAACTCAAAATTGACCGTCGCCGTTTGTCCGGTTTCATCTAATACAACTAACTGATATTTACCCGGTAAATATAATTGCAGTGAATAATTCTTCTGATGTCCGTCCAGCGGTTCTCCATTCAAAAACCACCATCGTTGCCCCTCCCCGCCGCTGGTTGAAACGAACAGGGTCATGTTTTTCTCACCCGGAAGACGTTTAATTACCGCCCCTTCTCTGACGCCTGACAACATCAGCGGCGCCGCATTATGGTTATCCAGCGGAGGGCAAATCGCTGAACGGGCGGGGAGACGAGCAGCCCGTTTTTCGGCAGCAGGCAGCCAGGGCTCCAGCGGCAGCGGCCAGACATCCAGCACTTTTTCTGTCGCATCAGGACAATCCGCTGCGACGCGTTTGCCTTCTTTATCCAGCCAGACCGGGAAACGGATCCCGCGAATACCCTCTTGTTCCGGCAGCAGCAGCGTAGGCGGTTCACTGCCTTCCAGCAGCCAGGTTGACAGCCGACGCCGACAGTTTTCGTTCCCTTCAGGCAGGGACTGGCCCCCCGGCCAGCAAATCACGCCCCGTCCTACGCTTGCAGGACGCGGATCGCGCGGCAGACGGGCTTCATCTACCATCGAGCGGGACTGAAGCATGTTATTGACCTGATTCAGGAGCGGAACTGCGCTGGCGAAACCAAACTGCCCGGCAACGGGCGTGCCGTCCGGACGTCCGGTCCAGATTCCAATGACATACCGGGCGTTCAGCCCGATGGCCCAGGCATCCCGGTAGCCGTAACTGGTGCCCGTTTTCCACGCCAGCGGCGCAACCTGGGGCAGCGCACTGTCCGGCAGGGGCTGTGCTTCACTGGCGAGAATGCGACGAATGATCCACGCCGCCCCCTGCGACAGCAGCGGACGTTCGATCAGCGGATCTCCCGGCTGTAAACGCAACCGGCCCGCCTGCCCCTGCCGCGCAAAGGCACTGTAGGCGGCAGCGATATCAGCCAGGCGTGCGCCTGCGCCCCCCAGGATCAGGGAGAGGTTGGGCTGCGCCCCCGCGGGGAGTATGAGCGGTAATCCCGCGTTGCTCAGCATGCCTGCAAAACGTTTTGGGCCGTACGCTTCCAGTACCTGCACCGCAGGCAGGTTGAGGGAACGCACCAGGGCTTCGCTCATGCTGACCGGCCCATGGAAACCGCTGTCAAAGTTGCCGGGGCGATAATCCCCCGTTTTTCTTGGAACATCCTGTAATAACGAAGCGGGATGGATCAGGCCATCGTCCAGCGCCATGCCATAGATGAATGGCTTGAGGACCGATCCCGGCGATCGGATCGCATTGACCATATCCACGTGACTAAAGCGACTGTCATCATTGATATCTACCGAGCCTACCCAGCCACGCACTTTCATGGATGTATGATCCACGACGATCATCGCCAGTGAACTGCGGGCAGGCAGGCGCGATTTCCAGTTCATTGCCAGCTCTTCAAGCTGTCGTTGCAAAGCTGCATCCAGCGTGGTGACTATTTTTGTGTCGCGGCTTTTACTCAACATCATGCGGGAAAAGAGCGGCGCCAGCTGCGGCATCTGCCGGGGGGCCAGCCAGACCGGCTCTTCACGGGACTCTTTCACCTGCTTCTCAGACCAGACGCCCTGAGTCAGCATGCGGTCGAGCACTTTGTTCCGCGCCGCTTCGGCACGTTCCGGCCAGCGGTCGGGGCGCAGACGGCTGGGTGCCTGTGGCAGTACAGCCAGCAGCGCCGCGTCGGAATAGCTCAGCTGAGACGGCGGTTTGCCAAGATAAGTCCAGCTTGCCGCGCCCACGCCTTGCAACGTGCCGCCAAACGGGGCACGGTTGAGATACAGCGTCAGGATTTCACGCTTGGAGAGATGCCACTCCAGCTGCATCGCCCGCCACAGCTGACGAATTTTACCGCCAAAGGTACGCGGATGCGGATCTAGAAGACGTGCCACCTGCATGGTAAGCGTGCTCCCGCCAGAAACCACTCTCCCGGCGGTGAGATCCTGCCAGGCGGCACGCAGTATAGAAAGCGGATTGACGCCAGGGTGATCCCAGAACCAGCGATCTTCATACTGGATCAGCGCCTCAAGATAGCGTGGGGAAACCTCTTCAATGGTAACCGGATAGCGCCAGATGCCTTCGCTGTCGGCAAAACGCCACAACGGAACACCCTGCTCATCCACCACCACTCGCGCAGGGTTGACCTCTTTCAGGGGCAACGGCCACACGCGGTCAGCGGCGACAATCAGCCCCCCTAAAAAGAGAAGCGCTCCCGCAAGCCACAGCCAGCGGGAGCGAATCAGGCGTGCTATCTGCATCTTACGGAACAACGATCAGCGGGCCACTGGCCGCCCCCGTTGCCCGCCACTGCGGAACATACATGGACTCGACCATAGGAACAGGCACCTGGTAGGTTCCCGGCGTAACGGCACGGGCCAGGTAAACCAGCGTGACCGGCTGACCTTCATTGACCGGCACGGCGGCCACAAAGCGATCGTCGCGGAATTCCATGTGCTGAATATCAGACTGTTGCATCTGATTCAGCAGGTTTTGCACTTCACTGCCGCTGTCCTGCAAGCTGGCGCTGCTGCTCGCCAGATTCTGGTTTTCCAGCTCCAGACCTGCCGGGAGCAGATCCACCACCAGCGCATCCGGTACGTTCTGGCTTGCCTTCACTTCCAGCCACACCAGAACCAGCTCACCGCTCTTAAGTGAAGAGAGCGACTTGCTGCTGCCGTCTGTCGACAGGATATGACGTTCAATCTGCAAGACGTGAGAAGATGGCTGGGGCGCATACTCCGGATAGCCAGTAGTGTCCAGTCGTACCCACAGCGGCGTCGTGCCGGTATTCGTCACCTGCAAGGCACCAGGCTGGTCGCCGTTCAGGTTTTCTACCTGCGCTTTATCACTGCTCTGGGTCTGTTCAGAGAGGGTGGTCGTTGCCTGCCACGCGCCTGACAAGGTTTGCAGTGAACGTCCAGCCAGGAACAGCGCATTGCTCTCCTGGGTTGACAGCCAGCGCTGGCTGAACGCGTCTTCAGATAACGCGTTCAACAGCCTGTTTTGCGCATCCGGCAGCAGCTTGTACTCTTCCAGCAGGGAGAGCATCAGGGCATTATCACGCAGCTGGCTGCCGTAATCCGCCATCCAGTTTCGGCTGTCGTTACGGGGTGTTTTGAGAGCCAGATCCAGCGCCTGCTGGCTGCGCGGTGTATCCCCCATCAGTTTGAGTGCCATGCCCAGCTGCATCAACGGAAGCCCGGAAGCGGCCTGAGCGTGACGCTCCCAGATTTCACGCAGTGCACCGAGCGGCGCTTTTTGCTGACGAGCCAGCACCAGCGAAGCATACGCCTGGACAGCAAATTTGCTGGCCTGGGTGTCGTCGCTGTAGCGGATGGACATCATCCCCGGATCCTGTAAATAGCGCAGCAGTCGGCTGTTGGCGTTATTCACCGCCTCGGCAGGCACGCTGTAACCCTGCTCCCCTGCCCGCACCAGGAAATCCGTAACATAGGCGGTCAGCCAGTACTCTTCCGGGCCGTTTTTATCCCACAAGGCAAAACCGCCATCGTCACGCTGCATTTGCAGCAGACGGGAGATGCCGATATCAATGGCCGCACGGCGTTTATCGTCGGTGTCGCCTTTAATGCCCAACGCCGTAAGCTGTGCCGCGTTGGTGTAGAGGGACGGGAACAGGCCGCTGGTGGTCTGCTCAAGACATCCGTATGGATAGGCCTGAAGTTCACGAATGTAGCGCGCCAGGTTCAAAGGTGGTTTACCGCTGAGCAATAGCTGTCCCTGTAGCGTGGCAGGCGAGAAACCGTCGATATGCTGTGCTGGCGCGCTCCAGGATTCGCCAGGGTTCAGCATCGTGCCCGTATTCACCGTTTGCGCCGGGAATGCGGGGCGTACACCAATTTTCCAGCTCTTCTGCTGCGGCGCAAACGTCTCACCAGGGAGCTGAAGCCCCGTCACCTGAGCAGTTACTTCACCATCGCCATAGCCTTCCAGCGCGCGCACCGGAATAAACAGAGTGCTACGAGCGCCAGGCGGCAGCTTAACCGGCTCTGGCTGAGCACCTTCGAGCGACACCTTACCGGTTGCGGTTAACGCAATGTTCAGCGTTTGCGGCTGGTCAGTAAGGTTGGTCAGGTCCAGCGTCAGGCGAGAGGTATCGCCACTTGCGAGGAATCGCGGCGTGTTAAGCTCGGTGATAATCGGAGCCGCCACAATGATTTTGCTTTCGCTGCTGCCGAAATCGTCTTCCGTCCAGGCCTGCGCCATCAGGCGCAGTTCGCCGTTGAAATCACCGATCGGCAGCGTGATGGTGCCTTCACCGTTGGCATCAAGCGTAACCGGCTGCGCCTGCTGAGCAATAATGGTGACATGGTTCACCGGTGGCTTACCGCCGCGTTTCAGTTCATCGCCGTCTCCGCCAAAGCGCAGTGCGGCAAGACGTCCCTGACCTTCAATCACCTGGCCGTAAACATCATAGATGTCCGCGCCATAGCGCTTCTGACCGAAGAAAGCTTCCCACGGATCCGGCGTGACGTAGTCGGTAATGTTCAGCACGCCGCTATCAACAGCCGAGACCAGCACGTTCACCTTCTGTGGCACAGCCCCCTCTTTTACGCTGGCTTTCACTTTCACAGAAAGCGTCTGGTTCGGACGCATTTTTTGTGGGTTATCAAGTGCGATGCTCAGGCGACGATTTTCGTCCCCCATTGGCAGATGCAGCAGACCAACCGCGCGTTTTGGCGTGGCGGATTTAGATTTATCGCCAGGACGAACCACCAGCGTGCTGAGGTAGAGATCGTGACGTTTCCAGGCCTTATCCACCGGAATGGCGAGATCCAGACCGTTAACCGGTACGTCGATCTCTTTCCACCACAGTGGCCCTTCGCTGGATTCGATCATTGCATAGCCCTTGCCTGCGGCCGGCGCGGCGATGTGCAGTTGGATGGTATCGCCTGGCTGATAGGATGGCTTGTCCAGTTTCAGCGTCACACGATCCGGGCGTGCAGCACCCGTGCCATCGCTGTTATCCTGCCAGCTGTACCCCGCCCAGAAGCGCACGCTGCTGACCATGCTATCAGGGGCTTTCACTTCCAGACGGTATGAGCCCCACTCCACCGGGAAGGTGACTTTACCGGTTTCATCGGCCTTGAGGTTAAGTTCCTGCTCGCCCTCAACCAGATCTTTTTGATCAAACTGAGACTGCCAGCCCTCGCTCTCGGACCAGTTCCAGAAGTAGTCGCGACGCTCACGGACCAGACGCACCTGCAGACCAGATACCGCTTTTTTCGCACCGCTGGCATCGGCATAGACGATGTCAAAGCTGGCGTTGCCGTTCTCATCAACAATCGGCTGGTTGACGGTGGTATCGGTGCGGTAGTCGTACACGGCCTTGCTGGCGAACTGTGGGCGGATCCCCGGAAGTTCAGCCGCAGGCCAGATAGCCTGCTCGGCGCGTCGCGTTACCGGACGCCCGCCTGATTCCAGCAGGCTGGCTTGCAAAATCAGTTGCAGCGGCGAGTGCACCTCTTTCCACTGGCTTTCGGTGGTAACCTGTCCGCGCCCCTGTTCGTCCAGCGTAAGCTGCACTTCATCCAGGCTGCGGCTCAGGTTCTCCTCGGCAATATCACCGAACTGGAAGCCAGGCAGTGCAGGCACCGCGTCACGTAGCGGACGCAGGAAAAGCTGGCCTTGCAGAGAATTACCGTTAGCCGGCGCGCCATACAGGTAATAGCCCACAACGTTAAAGTCCACATCCTCCTGCGGGGAAACCGGCGTTTTTTGCCCGGTCAGATTCAGCGCCATACGCTCAGGCATAAAATCTTCGACGTGGAAATCCCACATGCGCTGCTGGTTATCGCCCGTATTCGCGCGAATATGCCACATGCCGGTCTGGGCGCCGCTATCAAGCGAATAGTTGAAGCGATAAAGGCCGTTCTCAGGTTGCACAACGACCGTACGCGCTACCTGGCCGTCCGGACGCAGCACGTCAAGTTTTACCGGCTGCTCGGGAAGCGGTTTGCCATCGCTGTCGCGAAGCAGGCCGTTAAGGATCACCGTTTCACCCGGACGATAGAGATCGCGCGGGCCAAACATAAAGAACTGTTTGCTGTAACCCGGGTTACCGGCGATATCAAACTCCGCCAGATCCAGCGCCGGAAGTTTGAGGTCAAGAAGCGTGGTCTGGCCATCTTTACTGGCCAGGATCAGCGCGGCTTCTTTATCGGTTTCCAGTTTCGCATGACCATCGGCGTCGCTGTTCGCCTCGGCCAGGGTCTGTCCTTTATCGTTCAGAAGGGTAATGGTCACGCCTGACTGCGCCGCACCGTTTTCAAGACTCTGGGTGAAGATGTCCAGGCGGTTATGATAACGGTGAGCGGACAGCCCAATATCACTTAAGGTAAAGAGCGTCGCGGCGTTACTGTAGTTATAGTGACCAGCCTGATTCATCACGGCGATATAGACGCCAGACTGCTGGAGCGGCTTAATATCTTTGAGCGGCAGGAGCAGTTTTTCACGCGTGTTGCGCGCCGGGTTGAGGTCGAAACGGCCGGTGTAGACCAGTTCCGCCATCTTCAGCAGGTTGTCAGATTCCCAGTTGGTCAGCGAGTTACGGTACTCCCACTGGCTGACAAACGAGGCCAGCGACTCCGGCTTAACGCGGTAGAAGTTCACGTCCACATTGTTGACGTTGAGCGCCATCACCGGCAACCCTTCCACCACTTTACCCGGCAGCAGCGATCCGCGGCTGGCGAATCCGACCGTCGGTTCAACATCCCGGGTGGTGATCGCTTTTTCATAGTCAATGCCGAATGTCGCTTTGTTCAGCGCCAGCAAATTACGCTCGACGGTGACGACCAGATTACGATTCGGCTCCAGATGGCGCAGGCGCAGCTCTTTCAGATTGGGGGCCAGTTCCCAGGCGCCGTCCACTTTGCCACTTTTTTTATCCACCACATGCACCGTTTTCGCAAAATCCTGGCTGGGATCCAGCGGTACAGAGAAGGTCAGAACCAGTGTCGCAGCACCGTCGAGTTGCACTTCAGAGGCATCCAGCAGCGTCAACGCCTTACCCTGACTCTGCGCGGCCAGCTCAGCCAGCTTTTCAGGATCCGGTTTTGCCGGGGTTTTCTGTTCTGATGTGGTAGACGCTGCGGGGGCAGCGGCCTGAGGTTTGTCATCGCTGTTATCACAGCCGGCAAGCGTAAAGGTGGTGAGCAGCGCGAGAGAGATCGCAGCTAAGCGAAACGGTTTCATCCTATGTCCCTGGCCTGAAGGGCCTGTTGGTCGTCGTCCGGATAAGTATTATCCGCAAGTTTCGTTAATACAAAAAGTCCAATTTTATAATCTGGAAAGCGCCTCGCAGAATGGCATCGTACTCGCATGCGAGGGTGGAACCGCGATCACACAGCGTAACGTAACATGTTACCTTTCGCGTCATTTGTTTTTAAAACAAGAAGATAGCTGGATAAGCTCGCATCATGCCTGCTAGTTTTATGACCATGACGCACCCCGAGTGCGCGGTTCAATAAGAGAGAAAGCCATGAAACGAGCCGTGAACGCCCTACAAAATTTCGGAAAATCACTTTACGGACCTGTACTTATCTTACCTATCGTCGGTCTGTTTATCGCCTTTGGGAATGTGCTGGGTAACGGCAATCTGGCCGAGTACCTGCCGTTTCTCGGCCATCCGCTGATCCAGAGTGTCGGCCAGCTGATCGCCAAATCTGCCGTGTCGGTGCTGGTCAACCTGGCGCTGGTGTTTGCCGTCGGGATCCCCATTGGCCTGGCAACCCGAGACAAAGGCTACGCGGCGCTGATTGGGCTGGTGACTTTTATCGTGTTTATCAATGCCATGAACGTGACGTTACAGCTTCAGGGAGAACTGGCCCCTGCGGAGCAGATGAAAGCCGCCGGACAAAGTATGGTACTGGGCGTCCAGGTGCTGGAGATGGGCGTTTTCGCCGGGATCCTGACCGGGGCGCTCTCCGGTTATCTGTACAACAAATATTCCGGTGTCCAGTTTAACGGCGCGATGGCGATATACTCCGGCCACTGCTTTGTCGCGATTGTGATGTTGCCAGTCTCTATGCTGCTCGGCGTGGTCATGAGCGAACTCTGGCCGTACGCACAGCATGGAATAAGCGCCCTGGCGCTGGCGATCAAAGGGTCCGGTCCGTTTGGGGTGGCGATCTACGGTTTCCTTGAACGCATTCTGGTGCCGACGGGCCTGCATCATCTGGTCTATACGCCGTTCCTGTATACCGAACTGGGCGGTACGCAGGAGGTGTGCGGTACGGCTTACCAGGGCGCGCGCAATATCTACTTCGCCGAGATGGCCTGCCCGGACGTGAAGCAGCTCAGCAGCACCGTGGTGTGGGATGCTCGCGGCATCAGCAAGATGTTCGGCCTTCCCGCCGCCGCGCTGGCGATGTACATGACCGCGAAGCCAGAGCGTAAAGCGATTGCGAAAGCCATTCTGATCCCGGCGGCGCTGACCTCGCTGCTGGTCGGCGTAACCGAGCCGATCGAGTTCTCTTTCCTGTTTGTCGCCCCGCTGTTGTTCGTGGTGCATGCGGTGCTGACCGGCATTGGCATGATGCTGTTCACCCTGTTTGGCGTTCACGCCATCGGCGCCAACGGAATTATCGATTTTATCCTCTACAACCTGCCGCTCGGCACGGAAAAGTCCAACTGGCCCATGTACATCGTGGTCGGGCTGATCATGTTCGCCCTTTATTTCGTGGTGTTCCGCTTCCTGATCCTGCGTTTCAACATGAAAACGCCCGGTCGTGAAGATGACGATCGGGAGACGCGCCTCTACAGCAAACAGGAATACCAGGCGAAGGGAAATAACGACGGGCTGGGCGAATCGATCGTCGTCGGTCTGGGCGGTCGGGAAAACATTCAGGTGGTTGATAACTGCTACACCCGCTTACGCGTCACGGTGAAGGACGTCGCCATCATCGACGAACCGCGCCTGAAAGCGACCGGCGCGAAAGGGATTATCAAACAAGGTAACAACGTTCAGGTGGTCTACGGGCTGCATGTCAAAAAAATGCGAGAAGCCGTTGAGACGTTTCTCTGAAAGGAGCTAAAGATGTTAACACCCCCATTCATTCTGTCGATTGCCGGCGGCGGCAGCACCTACACGCCAGGTATAGTGAAAAGCCTGATGGTACGCCTGCACGATTTCCCCCTGGCAGAGATTCGCCTGTATGACATCGACGAGGCGCGCCAGAACACCATTGCGCCCGTAGTGGAAAAGGTCATTCGCGACCACAGCCAGAGCATCAAATTCACGGTCACCAGCGATCCGGAAGTGGCCTTCAGCGGCGCGCATTTTGTTTTTGCTCAGATGCGCGTCGGACAGTACAAAATGCGCGAGCAGGATGAAAAAATTCCGCTGCGCCACGGAGTGGTCGGCCAGGAAACCTGCGGACCCGGCGGGCTGGCATATGGCCTGCGTACGATCCTGCCGATGGTAGAGCTGATCGATAGGGTGGAACGCTACGCGCACGAGAAAGCGTGGATCGTGAACTACTCCAACCCGGCGGCGATCGTCGCTGAGGGCGTGCGTCGCCTGCGCCCCAACGCACGCGTGCTGAACATCTGCGATATGCCTGTCGCCGCGATGCGCAATATGGGCGCCATTCTGGGCGTGGACCGTCATAAACTGGAGGTGGACTATTTTGGCCTCAACCACTTCGGCTGGTTTACCCGCGTGCTGGTGGACGGCGAGGACAAACTGCCGGAGCTGCGTAAACATATCGCGAAGTTTGGCCTGCTGACGGAAGACGCGGCCAAAACCGACCCGCAGCACTCGGATCCGTCATGGGTGAAAACCTGGCGCAACATCAAGCCGATTATGGATAACTTCCCGGAGTACCTGCCGAACCCGTATCTACAGTACTACCTGATGCCGAACCAGATTGTGGAGCATCAGAACCCGGACTATACCCGTGCCAACGAAGTGATGAACGGACGTGAGAAAAAGCTGTTTGCCGCCGCCGAAGAGTATCAGCGCAGCGGGATCTTACCGGACGCCTTCCACGTAGGTGTTCACGGCGAATTTATCGTCGATGTCGCCTGCTCGCTGGCATTCAACCTGCGCCAACGTCATCTGGTGATGATGGAAAACCGCGGGGCGATTACCAATCTGCCGTACGATGCGGTGGTGGAAGTACCTGCCTATATCACCTCCGAAGGGCCGGAGCCTGTCCGCGTGGGTCAGGTGCCGTTGTTCCACCAGACGCTCCTGCAACAGCAGCTCGCTTCTGAACAGCTGCTGGTGGAGGCAACCATCGAAGGCAGCTACGAGAAAGCGTTGCAGGCGTTTACCCTGAACCGCACCGTGCCGACCATGGAGCACGCAAAAGCGATTCTGGATGAGATGATCGAAGCCAACCGCGACTACTGGCCAGCGCTGCAAAAGGCATGGCAGGACGGTGAAGCGGTGAAAAAATAGGGGCTTGCTCGCGAGTTGAACGTGGTTAACTTGTCGGTGTCAGAAAAAACACCGACAATCCTTTTTTACGGAAAAGAATGGAGGCAACCATGTCCACCTCATATTTTGTCGCCGCCGACTGGCTGATTGAGCACGGCGACGACCCGGAAGTTCAGATTATCGACGCGCGCATGGCCCCTCCGGGCCAGGAGCATCGTGACGTTCCCGCTGAATATCGCGCAGGGCACCTGCCTGGCGCGGTTTTTTTCGATATCGAAGCCCTCTCCGATCACACCTCTCCCCTGCCGCACATGCTGCCTCGTCCGGAAGCGTTTTCCGTGGCGATGCGCGAGCTCGGCATCAGCAAAGACAAACACCTCGTTGTTTACGATGAGGGTAACCTCTTCTCCGCCCCGCGGGCGTGGTGGATGCTGAAAAACTTCGGCGTGGAAAAAGTGTCGATTCTGGCGGGCGGGCTTGCGGGCTGGAAGCGCGACGAGCTGCCGCTTCAGCAGGGCGACGTGACGCTGCCGGAAGGCGAATTCGATGCCACGTTCGACGCACACGTGGTGAAACGCCTGACCGACGTGCTGGTCGTGAGCCATGAAAAAACGGCGCAAATCGTCGATGCCCGTCCTGCTCCGCGCTTCAATGCAAAAGCGGATGAACCGCGTCCGGGGCTGAAGCGCGGACATATCCCGGGGGCGCTGAACGTGCCGTGGGGCGATCTGGTGTTTGAAGGCGAGCTGAAAACCACCGATGAATTGCGTGCCATTTTTGAACGTCAGGGCGTGGATTTGCATCGTCCGGTTATTGCCAGCTGCGGCTCCGGCGTGACGGCCTGCGTGGTGATCCTGGCGCTGGCAACCCTTGGCGCGAATGACGTGACGCTGTATGACGGCGCCTGGAGTGAATGGGGTGCACGGGACGATCTGCCGGTAGAACCGGCGAAATAATGGATAACCGCCTGGCAACGCTGTTAACACGCGGGTCGTCACTGACCCGCGCGGAGTATCGCGTCCTCGCCCACCTCACTGAGCATCCGCTGCTGGTGGGCAATATCACGGTGCGCGAGCTGGCGCTGGCGACATTTGTTTCCACCGCGACGATTATGCGGCTGTGCCAGAAGCTGGGCTTCAGCGGATTTAGCGAGTTTATCTGGCACTGCAAGCAGCTGCTTTCTGACACGCCGCATATCACCGTACAGTCTGCGCAACATGCAGAAATGCCCGCGCTTTTTGCCCGGTTTATTGCCAACTATCAGCAGACCTTCCAGTGGGTTACCCAGGACAAACGCCAGCAGTTTGCCAGCCTGCTGCGCCAGAAAGAGAGCTTCTTTCTCTACGGCGCCGGGTTTTCATATCTTTTTGCCGAGTACCTGACCAAGAAGTTGCAGGTGCTGGGAAAAACCGCGTTCATCTCCGGACCGGGGGACAGCCGGAATATTTTTCTCAGCAACGCCGCACGCTATCAGGTATTTATTGCCGTTTCGCGCAGCGGCGAAACGGAGCAGGTGCTGGATAAAGCGCGGATCGCCAAAAACGTCGGCATGACGATCGTCGCGTTTACCCGCGCGTCGGCCAATACGCTGGCAGGTATGGCCGACGTGCATTTTGCCCTCTATGACGAAGCGGTACATTTCGCCGCCGAAGCCGCAGGGGTGACGTCGTTTGAGTCGAATCTGGTGCTGCTGATGGATTTACTGTTGCTGGAAGCAACGGGGTGAAGGTCACCCCGCCGTAATCAGATAATGCGGTTGGTCTTGAGATCGCGCAGGAAGCCGCCCCAGCGACGCTCGTAGAACGGAGTGATGTGCTCGGTAATAAAGTGGCTGATGCCCTGCTCACCTTTCTTCACCTGACAGATATCAATCGGCTCATCGCCCGGGAGCGTGTCGGTCGCTACGCTTCCCGCCGCCTGGATGATCTCGTCGATATCGCCATCGGCCTCAATTCCAATCAGCAGAACAGGCTTTTCGTCAGCGCTCTCTTTGATGGAGCAGAGGAACGCGCGTTTTACGGGCTTGATGGTTTTAAACAGCGTGGTCAGGGAGTCAATCATCTGCGCGGGCGGCTCGGCCACTTCAGACAGTAGCAGCGTTTCGCCCCCTTCCAGCACCTCCTGGGTGCTGAGCGGGTTGCCCTCGTCACCAATCAGATGGCTGATTTCACGCGGAGTGAACTCTTTCCCTGTCGGCAGTTTGGCGTTGAGGAACAGCGTCTGCCCCAGGGTCATTTCGAACAGCGTGCGCACCGGCATCACCACGAACGCCTGTTCGTCTTCTACCGCTTCCTGCAAGGCCTCGAGCGAGGTAAAGAACGGGATCACCGACGTGCCGTCGTCTTTCTCCCAGTGCAGCAGATCCAGCGCGCTGTCTTCGACAACCTGCTCCCCTTCCGCGGCGGTGCCCGGCACCCAGACGGTGGATTCCAGCAGCGTGCGGAAAAAGGCCGGACGGTGGGCGGGCTCGGTCGCCGCCTGCTCCAGCAGGGTTTCTAATTCGTTTTTGGTTTCTGACATAGTTTGGCTACTTCACAATTGCCCGGCGGCGCAACGCTTGCACGGGCCTACGGGTTTTGTAGGCCGGGTAAGCGTAGCGCCACCCGGCAAAAAAGATCACTCAGCCGTCAGCAGGTTCGCCACGGTACGCACACCCAGACCGGTTGCGCCTGCGGACCACTGCTCAACCGCCGCTTTACGGTAGGTTGCGGAGCAGTCAATGTGCAGCCAGCCTTCATGGTAGTTCTCAACGAAGTGAGACAGGAAGCCTGCTGCTGTGCTGGCTCCCGCCGGGTACGCCGCGCTCGCGGTGTTGTTCAGCTCGGCGAAGTTAGACGGCAGCTGGCTGCGGTGGAACTCGGCCAGCGGCAGACGCCAGAACGGCTCGTTTTCCGCCGCCGCGCTGGCCAGCAGGCGAGCGGCCAGCTTGTCGTCGAAGCTGAACAGCGCATGGTAATCGTTGCCAAGGGCAGTTTTCGCCGCGCCGGTCAGGGTCGCCATGTCGATAATCAGCTCCGGCTTCTGCGCAGAGGCGTCGATCAGGCCATCGGCCAGCACCAGACGGCCTTCGGCATCGGTGTTCATCACCTCAACATTTTTACCGTTGCGGTAGCGAATGATGTCGCCCAGCTTGAAGGCGTTGCCACTCACCATGTTATCCGCGCAGCACAGGTAGAGCTTCACGCGCTTGTTCAGACCACGGGTGATGGCGAACGCCAGCGCGCCGGTAATGGTCGCCGCGCCACCCATGTCGGACTTCATGGAGTCCATGAACGCGCTCTGCTTCAGGCTGTAACCGCCGGTATCGAAGGTGATACCTTTCCCGACCAGACAGGCAAAGACCGGCGCTTCTTTATCGCCGGTTGGGTTGTAATCCAGCGCCAGCAGGACCGGAGGACGCTCGGAGCCACGACCCACGGTGTGGATACCCATGTAATTTTGTTCGCGCAGGTCTTCACCTTTGGTGATGCGGTAGGACATCTTGTCGTCCGCCACGCCGCACAGCAGGTCAACCGCGCGCTGCGCCAGCTGCTCAGGCCCCAACTCTTCCGCCGGGGCGTTGATGGTGTCGCGCACCCAGTCGATAATTTTCAGGCGGCTTTCCAGCTCTTTCTGACCGGCTTCATCGAGGTTCGCCCACTCAATTTTACGGGTGCCTTTCGGCCCTTTGTAACCCGCCCAGAAAGCCCAGCTGCGGTCGGTGTCCCAGCCTTCGCCAGCCAGAGTGACATGCTTAATGCCAAGGCCGTCAATTTTACGCGCGGCGCGCTGGATCAGGCCCAAATCATCGTTGCCCGTCAGGTGCAGGGTAATGCCGTCGTTATTAATGCTCCAGGTGGCTTTCTCGCCCCAGCGCGCGTCGGCAGGCTGATTCGAGAGCGTAATCTTCATCGCTTCGGTCATTTTATTTTTCCTTATTAGCAACTAGCAAACGGGCCGCCTGAAGGCAGCCCGTTTTGTTATTTATTCTGCTTCATCTAACCAGACTAACAGAATCGCCTCCAGAATTTTTTCATTGGATGCGTTTGGATCATCGTCGAAATCCTCTAAATCGCAGATCCACTGGTGCATGTCGGTGAATCGTACGGTCTTCGGATCGAGATCCGGGTTCGCGTCGTAGAGCGCTTCGCCGATTTCACGGCTGTCTGTCCACTTCAGTCCCATATCAATGCTCGCGTGCGTGGTTGATGGTGTAGCGTGGGAACTCCACGACCAGATCTTCATCGGTCACCGCAGCCTGGCAGCTTAAGCGGCTGTCTGGCTCCAGACCCCATGCTTTATCCAGCATGTCGTCTTCGTCTTCGGTGCTCTCGGCAAGAGAGTCAAAACCTTCACGCACGATGCAGTGGCAGGTTGTGCAGGCACAGGATTTTTCACAGGCGTGTTCCACTTCGATACCTGCACGCAGGGCTACATCGAGAATGGTTTCGCCGGTCTTCGCTTCCAGAACAGCACCATCCGGACAGAGGTCCGCATGAGGCAAAATTACAATCTTTGGCATATTAAACCTCGTCCACGGACTGGCCTTTCAGCGCGACGCGGACAGATTTGTCCATGCGGCGAGCAGCGAAGTCCTGGGTTTGTTTATCAACGTTTTTAATGGCTTCTTCTATCGCGTCAGCGTCATTGCCTTCGGCCACGGCGCTTAAGCGCGCGGCAGCGTCATCAATCACCTGACGCTCAGCGGCGCTTAACAGCGCGGCGTCGGCAGCGAGCGCGCCGTTCAGACTTTCCAGCACGCGTGCGGCTTCCACTTTTTGTTCCGCCAGCATACGCGCCTTCACATCCTGCTCGGCGTAGCTCATTGAGTCCTGAATCATGGAGGCGATTTCGCCATCGGTCAGGCCGTAGGACGGCTTCACCTGAATGGACGATTCGACGCCGGTGGATTTTTCCATCGCCGTCACGCTCAGGAGACCGTCCGCATCCACCTGGAAGGTGACGCGAATATGCGCCCCGCCCGCCGGCAGCGCCGGAATTCCGCGCAGCGCAAAGCGCGCCAGAGAGCGGCAGTCCTGCACCAGCTCGCGCTCGCCCTGCATCACGTGGATGGACATCGCGGTCTGGCCGTCTTTGAAGGTCGTAAACTCCTGCGCGCGCGCCACCGGAATGGTGGTGTTACGGGGAATGACTTTCTCCACCAGGCCGCCCATGGTTTCTAAACCCAGAGACAGCGGGATGACGTCCAGCAACAGCATTTCGCTGTCCGGCTTGTTGCCGACCAGGATATCGGCCTGGATAGCGGCACCCACGGCAACCACTTTGTCCGGGTCGATAGAGGTCAGCGGCGTGCGGCCAAAGAATTCCCCTACGCGCTCACGTACCAGCGGCACGCGGGTTGAGCCGCCAACCATGACCACTTCCAGCACCTCGTTAGCCTCAACGCCCGCATCTTTCAATGCGCGACGGCAGGCCAGCAGGGTACGCTTAACCAGAGGCGCAATCAGTTCGCTGAACTGGTCGCGGGTGATCTCACCCTGCCAGCCTGCGACGTCCACGCTGACGGACTGCGCATCGCTCAGGGCGATTTTGGCGTCGATGGCCGCATCCAGCAGTTCACGCTGGACGCGCGCATCGCTGCGATCGCTGATGCCCGCCTGCTCGCGGATGTAGTCCGCCAGCAGATGGTCGAAGTCATCGCCGCCGAGCGCGGAATCCCCGCCGGTGGCCAGCACTTCGAACACACCGCGGCTTAAGCGCAGGATAGAGATATCAAACGTCCCGCCGCCGAGATCGTAAACCGCAATCACCCCTTCCTGACCGGAATCGAGGCCGTAGGCAATGGCTGCCGCTGTCGGTTCGTTCAGCAGACGCAGCACGTGCAGGCCCGCCAGACGCGCGGCGTCTTTGGTGCCCTGACGCTGTGCATCGTCGAAGTAGGCCGGAACGGTGATTACCACGCCGTCCAGATCGCCACCGAGCGTCGCCGTCGCGCGCGCCGCCAGCGCTTTGAGGATGTCAGCAGAAACACGAATCGGGTTCAGCAGACCGGCAGATGTCGCAATCATCGGCAGGCCGTTTTCGCTGGCCTGTAACTGGTACGGCAGATGCGGATAACGGGTCTGGATATCCGCCAGCGAGCGGCCCATCATGCGCTTAGCCGAGCTGATGGTGTTAGCCGGATCGCGCGCGGCATTGGCGCGGGCATCAAAGCCGACAGCGTGACCCTGCTGCTGGTAGTGGACCACGGAAGGCAGCAGATGGCGGCCCTGCTCGTCAGCCAGCGTTTCCGCCTGGCCGCTACGCACGGTCGCCACGAGAGAATTGGTGGTGCCCAGGTCAATACCGACCGCCAGACGACGCTGGTGCGGTGCGGCGCTTAAGCCTGGCTCACTAATTTGTAATAAGGCCATAATTGCTTCCGAAATTAAAAATCGAGCAGCTTTTCTTCGAGTTGTTCAGCACTGCTTCGCAGTTTATCGAGAAAACGGAGTTTGCGCACAGTGTCTGCCGCCACGTCCCAGGTCTCGTTGTTCAGTTGCTCAACCATCTGCTGATGGCGGGTATCGAACATGCCCTTTACGCGCTGGAGAAAACGTTCCAGACGCGCTTCGTCTTTAGCCTGTTCAATTTCATCCAGCTCTTCGCGAAGCTCCAGCTGCTCCATCAGAAACGCGGTGTCGCGCACGGTATGCTGTTCGCTCGCCAGATCAAAACCGTGGAGCGAGAGCAGATATTCTGCACGCGCCAGCGGATGACGCAGCGTTTGCCAGGCCTGGTTGATGGTTGCGGAGTGTGATACCGCAGCCAGCTGCTCTGCCTGCGTCCCGCTGGCGAATTTATCCGGATGGTACTGACGCTGGAGATCCTGAAAACGGATCGTCAGCGCCTGGAGATCAATCGGGTATTGAGCGGGTAGTCCGAAGAGAGTGAAGTAATCCATAACAATCTCAGGGGTAGCCTGTTAGAACAAACCCCACGCGCAGCAAAGCCACGGTGGGGTTATACCTTCTTACTTCGCGCTGCAGATGCGTTGTCTGCGCTCGTTCACCCCAGTCACTTACTTAAGTAAGCTCCCGGGGATTCACTCGCTTGCCGCCTTTCTGCAACACGAATTAATCGGTATAACAGCGGAACGCGGTTAAACGTGGAAGCTTTCGCCGCAACCACACTCGTCTTTGACGTTCGGGTTCGTAAATTTGAACCCTTCGTTCAGGCCTTCTTTTACAAAGTCCAGCTGAGTGCCGTTGAGAAATTGCAGGCTTTTGCCATCGACCACCACCTTCACGCCCTTGTCTTCAAACACGGTGTCATCAGACGCCGGTTCGTCAACAAACTCCAGTACGTAAGCCATACCAGAACAGCCGGAGGTACGTACGCCCAGTCGCAGGCCAAAGCCTTTACCACGGTTCGCCAGAAAAGAGCTTACTCGCGCGGCAGCGCTGTCGCTAAGGGTAATCGACATACTCAAACCTCAATTATTTTGCTTCACGTTTGCTTTTGTAATCCGCAATGGCGGCTTTGATCGCGTCTTCTGCCAGAATTGAACAGTGAATTTTCACCGGCGGCAGTTCGAGTTCTTCAGCAATGTCCGTGTTTTTGATTGCCTGTGCTTCGTCCAGAGACTTGCCCTTCACCCACTCGGTGACCAGGGAGCTGGAGGCGATAGCAGAACCGCAGCCGTAGGTCTTGAAGCGCGCGTCTTCAATGATACCTTCATTGTTGACTTTAATCTGCAACTTCATCACGTCGCCACACGCTGGCGCGCCAACCATACCGCTACCGACAGATTCGTCGCTGTTGTCAAAAGAGCCAACGTTGCGCGGGTTCTCGTAATGATCGATAACTTTTTCGCTGTATGCCATGATTGAATTCTCCTTATGTACCGATTAGTGATGTGACCATTCAATGCTGTTCAGATCCACGCCCTGCTTGAACATTTCCCACAGTGGAGAAAGGTCGCGCAGACGGCCGATGGAGTTACGGACCAGTTTGATGGTGTAGTCAATCTCTTCTTCGGTAGTGAAACGACCTAAAGAGAAACGGATAGAGCTGTGTGCCAGCTCGTCAGTCATGCCCAGCGCACGCAGCACGTAGGATGGCTCCAGGCTTGCAGACGTACAGGCAGAACCGGAAGAAACGGCCAGGTCTTTCAGCGCCATGATCAGCGACTCGCCTTCAACATAGTTGAAGCTGACGTTGAGGATGTTCGGCGCGCCCTGCTCGAGATCGCCGTTCAGATAGACTTCTTCCATATCCTTCACGCCGTCCCACAGACGGTTACGCAGTGTACGCAGGCGTGCCATCTCGCTTTCCATCTCTTCTTTCGCGATGCGATACGCTTCGCCCATCCCCACGATCTGGTGAACAGGCAGCGTACCGGAACGCATGCCGCGCTCGTGACCGCCGCCGTGCATCTGTGCTTCAATGCGGATACGTGGCTTACGACGAACGTACAGCGCGCCGATCCCTTTCGGGCCATAGATTTTGTGGCCGGAGAAGGACATCAGGTCCACTTTCAGCTGGCTCAGGTCGATAGGCAGTTTGCCCACGCTCTGGGTCGCATCCACGTGGTAGATGATGCCGCGCGCACGGCACATTTCGCCGATGGTGGCGATGTCCTGCACAACACCGATTTCGTTGTTAACGTGCATGATGGAAACCAGAATGGTGTCATCACGCATCGCCGCTTCGAGCTCTTTCAGGTCGATGATCCCGTTGCTCTGCGGCGCCAGGTAAGTCACTTCGAACCCTTCACGCTCCAGCTGACGGCAGGTGTCCAGCACGGCTTTGTGTTCGGTTTTGCTGGTGATGATGTGCTTGCCTTTTTTCTGATAAAAGTTGGCTGCACCTTTGATCGCCAGGTTGTCGGATTCGGTCGCACCGGAGGTGAAAACAATTTCACGCGGGTCGGCACCGACCAGGTCAGCAATCTGATTACGGGCGATATCAACCGCCTCTTCAGCATGCCAGCCAAAACGGTGTGAACGGGAAGCTGGGTTACCAAAGTTTCCGTCCAGGGTCAGACACTGCATCATTTTCTCGGCAACACGCGGGTCCACCGGCGTGGTTGCGGAGTAGTCGAGATAAATCGGTAATTTCATTGCTCTATAAACTCCGTACATCGCTTCAATGCAAGGAATCAGGCAACCGGCTGGATGTACGACCGAGTACGCGGGGTGTGACCACCCCGGCCTGATTCTGAATACTTATCTTTTTAATTACGCGCGCAGTTTAACGTCGATGGCGTCCTGCGTGCGGGTGCTGCGTTGTGAATCCTGACTGTGCTGACGACCAGAAACATCCAGAACTTCCTGGTTATTAACCAGCTCACCCAGGGTGATGTTATTCAAGAAGCCGGTCAGACGGTCGCTCAGATCGCGCCACAGCGCGTGGGTCAGGCATTTATCGCCGCCCTGACAGCCGCCTTTGCCCTGGCAACGGGTCGCGTCAACGGATTCGTCAACTGCGCTAATCACTTCGCCAACCGCAATACTGCCCGCGTCTTTACCCAGCAGATAACCGCCGCCCGGGCCACGAACGCTGGACACCAGTCCATTTTTACGCAGTCTGGAGAACAGCTGTTCCAGATAAGAGAGGGAGATCCCCTGTCGTTCAGAAATATCAGCCAACGGAACCGGGCCCGCTTCGGAGTTGAGCGCAACGTCCAGCATCGCGGTCACGGCATAACGCCCTTTAGATGTCAGTCTCATGTCTTACTTAACCTCAAACTCGCCCCTGCCCGGGGTTTTTTATTGTAAAATGGGGGTATTGCATAGCAGGGCCAAGTCTGACATTCCTGACTAAATTGGTCAACTATTTACTTGACTGTTTTAGTCAGGTATTTAACCTTCTGTGCCGTATTTTTTGCCCGGCGGCGCTGCGCTTGCACGGGCCTACGGGCTTTGTAGGCCGGGTAAGCGAAGCGCCACCCGGCGAACACACGGCACTACTCTTTATTCTTCTGCTCAATCGACGCCAGGATCCCGCGCAGGATGTTCAGCTCCTGGCTTTCCGGGCGCGCCCGGGTGAACATACGGCGCAGCTTGTTCATCACCTGCCCTGGATGGCCTTCACGGATAAAGCCGGTAGAGAGCAGCGTCTGCTCCAGGTGGCCGTAGAAGCGCTCCAGATCGTCCACCAGCGGGTAGGCCGTCTCTTCTTTAGGTTCGACCGGTTTTTCCTGCGTCGCCAGCCATGCCATGCGCACTTCGTAGGCAATCACCTGCACCGCCATCGCCAGGTTCAGCGAGCTGTATTCCGGGTTTGCGGCAATCGCCACGTGGTAGTGACACTTCTGTAGTTCCTCGTTGGTCAGGCCAACGCGTTCACGACCAAACACCAGCGCAACCGGCGCCTGTTCCGCTTCTGAGATACTTTTCAGGCCGCATTCGCGCGGGTCCAGCATCGGCCAGGGCAGCGTACGGGAGCGCGCGCTGGTCCCCACCACCAGACTGCAACCGGCCAGGGCTTCGTCCAGGGTGTCCACAATCTGTGCATTCCCTATCACGTCGCTGGCGCCGGCCGCCAGCGCAATAGCCTGAGAGTCTGGTTTCACCAGCGGATTAACCAGCCACAGGTTCGTTAAGCCCATGGTTTTCATAGCGCGGGCCACAGAGCCCATGTTGCCGGTGTGCGATGTTTCGACCAGCACGATTCGAATGTTTTGCAGCATAATTTTTAGATGTCTGGATTCAGTGTCTGAAGAATATTCGGGCATATTATCATAAACGAGAGACATAATCCGATCCCGCTGCTATACTCTGCGCCGATTTTCCTGTTCTTTAACATCCAGTGAGAGAGACCGATGCATCCGATGCTGACCATCGCCGTGCGCGCAGCGCGCAAGGCGGGTAATGTAATTGCCAAACACTACGAAACCCCAGACTCCGTAGAAACCAGCCAGAAAGGCAGCAATGATTTCGTGACTAACGTCGATAAAGCCGCCGAAGCGATTATTATCGAAACGATCCGCAAATCTTACCCGCAGCACACCATCATCACCGAAGAAAGCGGTGAACATGAAGGTACCGATCAGGATGTTCAATGGGTTATCGATCCACTGGATGGCACTACCAACTTCGTTAAACGCCTGCCACACTTCTCAGTTTCTATCGCAGTACGCATCAAAGGCCGTACTGAAGTCGCCGTTGTTTACGATCCAATGCGTAACGAACTGTTCACCGCGACACGCGGTCAGGGCGCGCAGCTGAACGGCTACCGTCTGCGCTGCAGCAATGCACGCGATCTGGACGGCACGATTCTGGCGACCGGCTTCCCGTTCAAGGCGAAGCAGCACGCAACCACTTATATGAATATCCTCGGCAAACTGTTCACCGAATGCGCGGACTTCCGTCGCACCGGCTCTGCTGCACTGGATCTGGCCTACGTGGCGACCGGCCGCGTTGACGGTTACTTTGAGCTGTCACTGAAGCCGTGGGACTTCGCGGCGGGCGAGCTGATCGCACGTGAAGCTGGCGCGATTGTTTGTGACTTCACCGGCGGCCATAACTATATGTCTACCGGCAACATCGTTGCAGGTAACCCGCGCGTTGTTAAAGCCATGCTGGCAAACATGCGTGAAGAACTGAGCGATGCGCTGAAGCGTTAATCCAGTCTGTTAAGCCCGGTGGCGCTACGCTTACCGGGCCTACAAACCCCTCAGGTATGGCTAAAAAGGCCGCAACCCCCTTCCCACCGGCACCGCGCTCATCCACATCGTGACCGCAGCCACCAGCAGAATCACCCCGCCCGCCAGCGCAAGCGTCGTCCAGCCAACCTGTCGCCACAATACCGGCGTTTTATTGCCGCTGAGTTTTACCGCCAGCTGACGGAAGCTGTGCACCAGCAAGGCTAACGAAGAGATAGTCAGAGATGTTCCCGCCGCCATCGCCAGCGCCGAGATCATGCCCCAGCCAAATACACCTATCACTTTGCTGAACAACAGCACCATGATTGCGCCCGAGCACGGACGCATCCCCATTGAGAGAACAATCATCAGGCGCGCACGCCAGTCGTCACCATTCTGTAATTGTTCCTGCGTCGGGAGATGCTGATGCCCGCACCCGCAGTTTTCATGGTGAAGTTGATGCGGCGTAAAGATTTTGAATTTTGGTTTTTGCAGCAACGCGCGCAATTTTTTCAGCGCCCTCAGGCAGAGGATCAGCCCCAACACGCCTACCAGCGCGTAACTTCCCTTCTCCAGCCAGAAGCTGCTCATATGCAGCTGGCGGGCTGGGAGCTGTAGCAGCGAAAGGACGACCACGACCAGCGCAATTGCCACACCGCCCTGAAGTAACGAGGAAGCCAGCGTCAGGCCGATACTCGATTTCAGCTTCGACGGATGGGTGGCAAGCCAGGTCGTGATGACGATTTTGCCGTGCCCCGGCCCCAGGGCATGTAGCACGCCATAGATAAAGCTGAACGCCAGAAGAGAGCCGCCCGCTTTGGACGGATTTTCCGCCACGGCTTTCAGCAGCCCGCTCATCTGCTGATTAACTTCCCGCTGCCAGAAGATACTTTTCATCATCACCTGCGGCCATGCCTGCCACAACCAGAGCGCTCCGCCAGACGCTAACAGCAAAAAGAGCGCCAGAGGCCAGAGGTGCAGCCAGCGACGCGGCTTACTGACGGGGGAGGAGATCACTGACATTGTAACGTCACCTCCTGCGCAAACTGTTTTCCTAATTCCATGTCTTCTGGAGGCGCATCTTCTTTATCAAGGGAAACGGCAAAGTTCAGCGTCTCTTCACTGGGCGTCGGCGTGTGCACGGCAATTTTGCAGCTTTTTTGCAATATTTCTGGCAACTGTACGTCGCTGTCCTGGGCGTAATGCATATCGACATAGTAGGTTGGGTCAAACGTGGAAAACCTGTACTTCTGCCCGGCCAGCGGCTGAGGGTGCGCCAGCGGAAGGATAAACGTCAGCACCGCCTGATGGCCGTCGCGGGTCATACCGTACTCCGTGGGACGGTTAAGAAATTTCACCTTTTGTCCGTTGTGCCAGAACTCGGTGAAGTAGTGCTGACCCAGCACGTTGGCCATGACTTCCGCCGCCAGCTTTTTCCAGATCTCGTCGCCGGGCTTTGCGTTTCCGGCATCGTACAGCAGGTCGGCGGAGGTGATTTCATCCATCGTCCAGCGCATCTTCAGGCCGCTAAGCTGTGTGCCGTCCGTCACCAGTTCGGTTTTCAGGCTGATAAAGCTGTGAGGATGTGCGCTGGCGGCGGAGGTGATAACCGCCAAAAATAACGCTGTCACGCTTTGTTTAACTGTTTGCATCAATTCCTCACGTCAAAAATTCTGTGATGTTCGCCAGCAATCCTGAATGAAAGGCCTGCCGGCGCGCTTTTCAGCGCCCATCCTTTAGCTATTCTTATCAAACATTCACACTGGATACCCGACAGATGATGACGACGCTTGAAATTCCATCTGTGCTTTCCAGTTCGCAGCGCCGTTGCCAGGTGCTTTTGATGCTTTACCTGCCCGATGCTGCCGTCACCGCACAGAGCATAATCGCTGCCAACGGCGTGGACGACGTCCTGGCACGGCAAGATATAGCCGAGACGCGCGATGAAATCCAGCGCTATCATCGGCTTGATATCGTCACGCACCATGACGGTTGCTACCGTATTGAGGGCTCCGCCCTGAATCAGCGTTTGTGCCTGCTGCACTGGCTGCGCAGGGCGCTTCGGCTGTGTCCACATTTTGTCGCCCAACAGTTTACCCCTGCCTTAAAAACCGCGCTCAAACAGCACGGCATTGCCCGCCCGCTTTATGACGATGCGAACCTTCGGGCGCTTATCAACTTTTGCGCGCGCAAGCTTCAGCGCCAGTTTGAGTCCCGCGACGTACAGTTTTTACAGCTTTATCTGCAATATTGTCTTATTCAGCATCATCTGGGCAATACGCCGGAGTTTTCACCCGTTCAGCGCAGCTGGACGCAATCGAGAGGGGAATACTTTACGGCGCAGGAAATTGTCCGTCACTGGAAACGGCGCGTCCCGCAGGGAACGCACAGTGATGAACAGCTGTTCCTGGCGCTGCTGTTTATGATGCTCCGCACACCCGACCCGGTACTGGATAAACACCAGCAGGATCAGCGCCTGCGTCGGGCCATCGTGCGTATGATTGCCCGTTTCCGGGCGCAAACCGGGATGAACTTCAGCGATGAGCAAGGGCTGACCGATCAGCTGTATATTCATCTGGCTCAGGCGCTGGACCGCTCCTTATTTGACATCGGCATCGACAACAGTCTGCCGGAAGAGATCCACCGTCTATACCCCCGGCTGCTGCGCACCACTAAAGAGGCGCTGTTTGAGCTGGAAGCCGAATTTGGCCTACGATTCTCCGGTGAAGAGATGGCTCTGGTGGCGGTGATTTTTGGTGCCTGGCTGATGCAGGAAACCGATCTTCATGAAAAACAGGTGGTCCTGTTAACGGGGGAAGATAAAGCCTGCGAGGAGTTAATTGAGCAGCAGCTTCGCGAGCTAACGCTGCTGCCGCTCAATATTCGTTATCTTAGCCTGGAAGCGTTTAAGAAGGAGGGCGCCCCCCGCGAGGCGGCGCTGGTTATTACGCCTTATCCAACCGCCCTGCCGCTGTTCTCGCCGCCGCTCATTCATGCCGTTGAGACCCTGAACACGCAGCAGCAGGAACATATTCGCGTTATGCTCGAATCTTAGTTACGTGCGAGCAGCGACTTTAGGGCGGATGACGATGGCCGGTAAAGCGACCAGCGCCATCACCCAGAACACACCGTGGCCCAGGTGCTGATAGAGGAAACCGGCAAATACGGTCATCACCGCAATACTGCCGCCCATCGCCACCGCTGAATAGACTGCCTGAAGACGAATAACGTCCCCACCCTCTCGCGCCGCGATATAGCGCATCGCCGCCAAATGGCAGACGGTGAAGGTTCCGCAGTGCAGAATTTGCGCCACAATCAGCCACGGCAGCTCCGTCGTCCAGCCCATGATGCCCCAGCGCGCTACGCCGCAAACGGCGGAAAGCAGCAGCAGGTCACGCGCCCCGAAACGACGGAACAGTTTTTGGCTCAGCGCGAAGATAATGACCTCCGCTACCACGCCGAGCGACCACAGGTAGCCTACCGCAGAAGCCGAGTAGCCCGCCCCCTGCCAGTAGATGGCGCTGAAGCCGTAATAGGCCGCATGCGCCCCCTGAAGCAGACAGACGCAGGCCAGGAAACGCCAGCTTTGCGCCACCAGCGAGCGCCAGGCGGGCCAGCCAGCGCTCTCCTGATGGCGGCTTTCGCCCTGCGGCATCACCGACGGACGCAGCAACATACCGAGCAGCATCGAGGCGATGCCGAGCGTTAACAGGGCCAGAATGGCGCGATAGTCATAGAGGCTGACCAGTTTCCCGACCAGCGCAGAGCCGATCACGAAGGCAATCGATCCCCACAGGCGCACGCGGCCATAGTCCATGGTGATCTGCTTTTGCCAGGTGTTCGCCAGGGCATCCGTCAGCGGCACCAGCGGGGAGAAGAACAGATTAAAGCCAACCATCACCACCATCAGCCAGGCAAACTGGTGGCTGACCCAGAAGCAGGCCGCAAAGACCAGCGTCAGCAGGGCCAGAATTCGCACCGCTTTAATCAGTAAGGAGGGATCGCTGACGCGGGGCGCAATCAGCAGGCTACCCAGGAAACGCGCCACCAGCCCCGCGCCCAGCAGGATGCCGATGGTCTCAGGCGTCAGACCAATTCCCTTGAGCCAGACGCTCCAGAAAGGCAAAAAAATACCGTAACTAAAGAAATAGGTGAAATAGCTGAGCGCCAGCCAGCGCGTGGAATGCAAGACCATGAATCCCTCCCGAAATGGAGGCGATAGTCTGGCGTTAATCCCTGACTTTAGCAAGTCGTTAGCGCGCTATAAATTAACTAAAAATTAACATCATCACCAGCCGTACAGCGTATGGCGAGAGCGGTAAAACTGTATTACGTTTATAAGACATCGCCTGAAGAGGTCGTTTGCCATGAACAGCTTACGTTATTTCGATTTCGGATCCTCTCGTTCTCTCCTGCTTTTAATTGCCCGCATTGCTATCGTAGTCCTGTTTATTATTTTCGGTTATCCCAAGCTGACGGGGTTTAGCGGCACCGTTCAGTACATGACGTCGCTCGGCGCCCCCATGCCCATGCTGGCCGCGATTATTGCGGTGGTAATGGAAATCCCCGCCGCGATTCTGATCGTTCTGGGCTTTTTTACCCGCCCCCTCGCGGTGATCTTTGTCTTCTATACGCTGGGAACGGCGGTGATTGGACACCACTACTGGGATATGACGGGCGATGCGGTCCTGCCAAATATGATTAACTTCTATAAAAATGTGAGTATCGCTGGCGCCTTTATTTTGCTGGCGATTACCGGGCCGGGGGCCATCTCCCTCGACCGACGTTAGCCCATAAAAAAAGGCCGCATGAGCGGCCTTTTTCAGTTCTGAAACGCAGAAAATTATGCGTACACCGGGAAGCGTGCGCAGATGTCCAGCACTTTACCTTTAACGCGCTCGATAACCGCGTCGTCATTGATGTTGTCCAGAACGTCACACATCCAGCCCGCCAGCTCTTTCACTTCCGCTTCTTTAAAGCCACGGCGAGTTACGGCCGGAGAACCGATACGGATACCGGAAGTCACGAACGGGCTCTTCGGATCGTTTGGCACGCTGTTTTTGTTCACGGTGATGTTGGCGCGGCCCAAGGCTGCGTCAGCTTCTTTACCGGTCAGGTTCTTGTCGACAAGATCCAGCAGGAACAGGTGGTTTTCAGTCCCGCCGGACACCACTTTGTAACCACGGTTCAGGAACACTTCCACCATCGCTTTGGCGTTTTTAGCAACCTGCTGCTGGTAAACCTTGAACTCTGGCTCCATCGCTTCTTTCAGCGCGACGGCTTTCGCGGCGATAACGTGCATCAGCGGGCCGCCCTGGGCGCTTGGGAACACGGCGGAGTTCAGCTTTTTGTACAGCTCTTCGTCACCGCCTTTCGCCAGGATCAGGCCACCGCGTGGACCCGCCAGGGTTTTGTGGGTGGTGGTGGTCACAACGTGCGCATGTGGAACCGGGTTCGGGTAAACGCCAGCGGCAATCAGACCGGCAACGTGCGCCATGTCGACGAACAGGTACGCGCCGATGCTGTCAGCGATTTCACGCATTTTTGCCCAGTCAACGATGCCGGAGTAAGCAGAGAAGCCACCGATGATCATCTTCGGCTTGTGCTCTTTGGCCTGCTTCGCCATGTCTTCGTAGTCAATTTTACCGGACTCATCAATACCGTAAGGGATGATGTTGTACAGTTTGCCAGAGAAGTTAACCGGAGAGCCGTGAGTCAGGTGGCCGCCCTGCGCCAGGTTCATACCCAGAACGGTATCGCCCGGCTGCAACAGCGCGGTGTAAACAGCGAAGTTAGCCTGAGAGCCAGAGTGCGGCTGGACGTTCGCGTAGTCAGCGCCAAAGAGTTCTTTCGCACGGTCAATCGCCAGTTGCTCAACGATATCAACGTATTCGCAACCGCCGTAGTAGCGCTTGCCCGGATAACCTTCAGCATATTTGTTGGTCAGCTGAGAACCCTGCGCCTGCATCACGCGCGGGCTGGTGTAGTTTTCGGAGGCGATCAGTTCGATGTGCTCTTCCTGACGTACTTTTTCCTGCTCCATAGCCTGCCACAGTTCGGCATCATAATCGGCAATGTTCATTTCACGCTTTAACATCCGCATCTCCTGACTCAGCTAACAAGTAAATTTTTGGCCTGAAAAGGCAGTCCTGTTGGACGACGGGCAACAGTATAACTGAATAGTTCTGCGATAACAGGTCTTGACAAACGATTTTACGCAAACGTTTACCTCCACGCCACGCAAGGGTTTGAGCAATAAAGCTCTCGCCATTTTCAACGGATTTCTTTTCAGCTTTGTGATGCATATTTTTCACGATGCAAAGAACCATTTACATTGCAGGGGTATTTTTATAAGATGCATATAAAATACATCATTAAAGTAACATCAGAAGGAAGCTGCTATGCTCGACCCCCAAACCATCGCTACCGTGAAAGCCACAATCCCCCTGCTGGTTGAAACGGGTCCTAAACTGACCGCTCATTTCTACGATCGCATGTTCGCGCATAACCCGGAGCTCAAAGAGATTTTCAACATGAGCAACCAGCGTAACGGCGATCAGCGCGAAGCGCTGTTTAACGCTATTGCCGCCTATGCCAGCAACATCGAAAACCTGCCGGCTCTGCTGCCTGCGGTGGAAAAAATCGCGCAGAAGCACACCAGCTTCCAGATCAAACCTGAGCAGTACAACATCGTGGGCAGTCACCTGCTGGCAACCCTGGACGAAATGTTCAGCCCGGGCCAGGAAGTGCTGGATGCCTGGGGTAAGGCATACGGCGTGCTGGCAAACGTGTTCATCAACCGTGAAGCGCAGATCTACAGCGAAAACGCCAGCAAGAATGGCGGCTGGGAAGGCACGCGTGCTTTCCGCATCGTTGAGAAAACCCCGCGCAGCGCACTGATCACCAGCTTTGAGTTTGAGCCGGTGGACGGCCAGCCAGTTGCCGATTACCAGCCGGGGCAGTATCTGGGCGTCTGGCTGAAGCCTGAAGGCTTCCCGCACCAGGAGATTCGCCAGTACTCCCTGACCCGCAAGCCAGACGGCAAAGGCTATCGCATTGCGGTTAAACGTGAGGAAGGCGGTCAGGTATCCAGCTGGCTGCATAACGTCGCCAGCGTGGGTGATATCGTTCATCTGGCCGCGCCAGCGGGTGATTTCTTTATGGCGGTGGAATCGGGTACCCCGGTGACGCTGATTTCCGCAGGTGTTGGTCAAACGCCAATGCTGGCGATGCTGGATACGCTGGCAAAATCAAACCACAGCGCGCAGGTTAACTGGTTCCACGCGGCCGAAAACGGTGATGTGCACGCCTTTGCAGATGAAGTGAAAGCGCTCGGAGCGGGTCTGCCACACTTTACCGCGCATACCTGGTATCGTTTACCCACGGAAGCTGACCGCGCAGCGGCACGTTTTGACAGCGAAGGCCTGATGAATTTAGGGCAGCACGAAGGGGCGTTTAGCGCACCGGGGATGCAGTTCTACGTGTGTGGGCCGGTAGCGTTTATGCAGTATGCCGCGAAGCAGCTGGTAGACCTGGGCATGAACAAAGACAACATTCATTACGAATGTTTCGGCCCGCATAAAGTGCTGTAATCGCCCGGCGGCGCTGCGCTTGCACGGACCTGCGAAGGGTTCTGTAGGCCGGGTAAGCGCAGCGCCACCCGGCAAGAATGTTAAATCGCCGCGTCGTCTTCTTCGCCGGTACGGATACGGATCACGCGCGCCACGTCAAAGACGAAGATTTTCCCGTCGCCAATTTTACCGGTCTGCGCCGTGCGGATGATGGTATCCACACAGGTATCGACGATATCATCGCTCACCACGATCTCGATTTTCACTTTCGGCAGAAAGTCCACCATGTACTCTGCGCCACGGTATAGCTCGGTGTGGCCCTTCTGACGACCAAAACCTTTCACTTCAGTTACGGTCATCCCGGTGATGCCTACTTCTGCCAGCGCTTCACGTACATCATCCAGTTTGAAAGGTTTAATAATCGCATCAATTTTTTTCATGGTGGGTCCTTAAACTCTTGCCAGTAAGCAGCCTCGTAATCGGTTGCTCACAGTATCATATTCAGGCGAATTTTGCGGTATTACTCTTTAAAATCGTTCGCTTCCAGCTCGTGGCGTGAGAGCAATTTATAGAACTCGGTACGGTTACGCCCGGCCATGCGCGCCGCGTGGGTCACGTTGCCTTTGGTGATTTGCAGCAGCTTGCGCAGATAGTTCAGCTCGAACTGATTTCGCGCTTCCGCAAACGTCGGTAAGGCCGTGTTTTCCCCCTCGAGCGCCTGCTCCACCAGCGCATCGCTGATCACCGGCGATGACGTCAGCGCCACGCACTGCTCAATCACGTTCACCAGCTGGCGTACGTTACCCGGCCAGCTTGCGGTCATCAGGCGTTTCATCGCATCGGTGGAGAACGCGCGCACAAACGGTTTGTGGCGGTCAGCGGCCTGGCGCAAAAGGTGATTTGCCAGCAGCGGGATATCTTCCGCACGCTCGGCCAGCGCCGGGATTTTCAGGTTGACGACATTCAGTCGATAGTAGAGATCTTCGCGGAACTCGTTGCGCGCCATCACCTTGGGTAAATCACGGTGGGTGGCGGAAATAATACGCACGTTGATATCGATATCGCGGTTGCTGCCGAGCGGACGTACTTTCCGCTCCTGCAACACGCGCAGCAATTTGACCTGCAGCGGCGCGGGCATATCGCCAATTTCATCAAGGAACAGCGTGCCTCCCTCAGCCGCCTGGAACAGCCCTTCACGGCTGCTCACCGCGCCGGTAAAGGCGCCGCGGGCATGGCCGAAGAGCTCTGATTCGAGCAGCTGTTCCGGCAACGCGCCACAGTTAATGGCAATAAAAGCATTTTTACTGCGCGGGCTGGCGTTGTGGATCGCCTGGGCGAGGATCTCTTTCCCGGTCCCGCTCTGGCCGTTGATCAGCACGCTAACGTCGGATTGCGCCACCATCCGCGCCTGTTCCAGCAGGCGCAGCATTACAGGGCTACGCGTCACGATGGATTCACGCCAGGCGTCGTCGCCGGATGGCGCTGCGTGCTCAAGGGCGCTGTCGATCGCTTTATAGAGGGCGTCTTTATCCACCGGTTTGGTGAGGAAGCTGAATACCCCCTGCTGCGTCGCGGCCACCGCATCAGGAATAGATCCGTGAGCGGTGAGGATAATCACCGGCATCCCGGGCTGCTGCTTCTGGATCTCCGTGAACAGTTGCAGGCCATCCATTTCATCCATGCGCAAATCGCTGATCACCAGATCGATTTTCTCACGGCTGAGCACCTTCAGCCCCTCCTGCCCGCTTTCAGCGGTGACCACGCTGTAGCCTTCGCTGACCAGACGCATCCCCAGCAGCTTTAACAGCCCGGGATCGTCATCCACCAGTAACAGATGGGCAGGTTTACGGCTTGTCATGGCTTCACATCCTCTTGTTTCGGCGTCTCACTGTCTGGCGTCGTGGCAGAGTTGCCTTTCGACCCATCAGGCAGATAGCTGCCTGCCGGCTTACGCGTCGAGAGCTGTCTTTCGATATCGGTCAGATTTTCGAGCTTGCGGGTGGTGGTTTCCAGCTGCTCGCGCAGCGACTCCTGCTGCTGGCGAAGCGCATCAAGCTCGCTGTCGCTTGACTGCTGCAATTTGCTGTAGCGGAAACGCTCTTCAGACAGCTGTAATTGCAGGGTTTGTCCATCCCGCCAGAGCTGATAGACCGGGCGCACCTGCGGGGGAATATTGATCACGTAAGTATCCAGCCGCGTCACGTTGGCGCGGCGTTCGACAGGCGTGATTCTGGCATCCGCCATCACGATCCCGCGTTTAAACGCGTCCTGCCAGGTATCGTCCACCAGCATCGCCGCCTGGGCACGGGCCTCGGCGGGCGCCAGCCGCTGGGCGCAGTCTATTCCGCGCAGCCAGAACAGAGGATTGGATTCAACATCACGCCCCGACAGGCTCCAGATATCATCGCAACGTGTCGAAAGGAAATCAGCCAGCTGTTTTTGCGGCCATTTATCTTCCTGTTTGTGGCTAATTGCACTTTTCGGTGCATGGGTTACACAGCCTGCCAGCAGTAAGCAGGGCAGGCTGAGGCGCACATTTTTGCTGGAAAACACCGCGCGCAGTGCGCGGTAAAAGACGTGTGACATACTCACCAGGTTGTTATTCATTTCATTGATTTTTCCGGCTCAAGAGGCAGTTCGATACGAAAACAGACATCGGCGCGTTCATCACTCACGATGTTAAGCTCACCCTGCATGCGTCGTATGCAGTCGCGGGCAATACTCAGCCCCAGACCACTTCCTTTTACCGCACCTTTTCGCTGATGACTCCCCTGGAAGAAGGGTTCAAAGATCATCGTTTTTTCATCATCCGGAATCGGGCTTCCGGTATTCGCTACGTCAATAAATACCCGCGAACCGTTGTTATTGCTTCTGATATAAATGGTACCGGATTCAGTACCATAGTGCACCGCATTGGAATAAAGATTATCCAGTACGCTCATTAACAGCATCGGTTCTGCAAGACAGGCTGGCGCGTTGAGTTCCACCTGGGTATGCATCATTTTAGCTCTTGCTGGCAGGCTATGGGCGGAGATCACCATGTCCACCAGCGGTTCAATCTCAACGCTTTCAAGCACCACAGCACCATCCGCCAGCTTGCGGTTATAGTCCAGCAGTTGTTCAATAAGCTTTTGTAAATTGCGGCTGCTGGCATCCAGAATCGCCACGATCTCTTTTTGCTCAGGGGTTAACGGCCCCGCCACTTCGTCGGCCAGCAGTTCCGTACCTTCACGCATGCTGGCCAGCGGCGTTTTGAGTTCGTGTGAGATATGGCGCAGGAACTGGTGGCGCTGCGATTCCAGCCACGCCAGGCGCTCTGAAAGCCAGATGATGCGTTGACCGACCGAGCGCAGCTCGCGCGGGCCTTTAAAAACGACCGTATCCCCGAGAGATTTACCCTCCCCCAGGCGGTTAATCATCCGCTGGATCCCCTTCACGGGGCCGATGATCATGCGGGTAAAGAGCAGCACCAGCCCCAGGCTGACGAGGAACAGCACCAGCGCCTGCCAGCCGAAGAACTGGCCGCGCTCGGCAATCTCCTGCTGGAGCTGCTGACCACGGGAAAAGATAACCGTACGGGTGGACTGAACCATCTCCGTATTGGCGTTCGCGAAGGCTTCAAGTCGGGCGGCGGCGGCGGCATCAGGACCGCTGTTTTTGCACTGGAGCTGCGCCAGATCGTTCAGATCCTGACGCAGCGCCTGATAGAGTTTGTCATCTGGCAGCACCCCGGCGTGGGCGTCCAGCATTTCGCTGTAGCGTTTACGCTGGTTCTGATAGACCCTCTCCAGCGTGCGATCGTCAAGCACGCAGTACTGGCGATAGCTACGCTCCATCTCAAGCGCGGCGTTGGTCATCGCCTCGCTACGGCGAGCATCAATAAGCGTGGTGCGGTTAGTCAGGGCCGCCTGTGCACTTAACGCGTTCAGGCTTTGCCAGGCCTGCCAGGCCAGAACCAGCAAAGGTAGCAGGATCAGCAGGAAGGCCATCATAACGAGCTGTCGCAGGGAGCGAGGGAAAGCGGGCCAGCGTTTCAACACATTACTCTCTTCATCCGGGTTTGAGGAGAGCGTAACTGAGTCTGCCCTTCAGATACAACAAAGCCGGGTAAAAACCCGGCTTTGTCATGGAATAAGGCGGTGCCTAACTCGACGTTTCGCCCTGGCCTGATAAAGCATTGCAATAATCAGTAGTTGGACGGCAGGCACCTTTTTGTGCGTCATTCGAAGTTTATGTAGCACGTCCCGAAGGGGCTGACATAAGAAGGTGAATGAGCCACTGGTTACTATTATGCAACATGCGTGCCAGATTGCAAAACTTAATGCTATCCTTATGATTAGTAATATTTTTATTATCAAAACGTATTGATTGTTACGTGAATGATTTTCAGGCTAAGTGTCGCTATTAAGCAACACCTTAACGGGAACCTGTCCTGCCGCATATAAATCAACAGGTTAAATGTCTCCTTTTGGAGACACTCAGACCAGAGAGTTGTCGCGATTTTGCGACAGAGACAAAAAAGCCCGGTGGCGCTCGCGCTTACCGGGCCTACAGTCAGGGCGTTGAAACTTAACCTAGTTGTTTACGTGCGTTGCGGAAAATGCGCATCCACGGGCTGTCCTCGCCCCAGTTTTCCGGGTGCCAGGAGTTGCTCACGGTACGGAAGACACGCTCCGGGTGCGGCATCATAATCGTCACCCGACCGCTTTCGCTGGTGACCGCGGTAATGCCATTTGCCGAACCGTTCGGGTTAGCCGGATAGGTTTCGGTGACCTTGCCAAAGTTATCAACAAAGCGCAGCGCCACCAGTCCTTTGCTTTCAAGCTGAGCCAGGTGCGCCGCATCACGGACTTCAACCTGACCTTCACCGTGCGAAACCGCGATTGGCATCTGCGAACCGACCATCCCCTGCAACAGCAGGGACGGGCTTTGGGTTACTTCTACCAGGCTGAAGCGCGCTTCAAAGCGGTCAGACTGGTTACGCACAAAGCGCGGCCAGGCTTCGCTGCCCGGGATCAGCTCGCGCAGGTTAGACATCATCTGGCAGCCGTTACACACCCCCAGCGCCAGCGTCTGCGGACGGTGGAAGAAGGTTTCAAACTCGTCACGTACGCGGCTGTTGAACAGGATGGACTTCGCCCAGCCTTCGCCCGCGCCCAGCACGTCACCGTAGGAGAACCCCCCGCAGGCTACCAGTGCCTGGAAATCATCCAGCCCGGTACGCCCTGCCAGCAGGTCGCTCATGTGGACGTCGATGGCGTCAAAGCCCGCCCGGTGGAAGGCCGCTGCCATCTCAACGTGGGAGTTAACGCCCTGTTCGCGCAGCACGGCCACTTTAGGACGCGCACCGGTCGCAATGTACGGCGCGGCAATGTCTTCGTTGATGTCGAAGGTGAGCTTCACGTTCAGGCCAGGATCGTTGTCGTTCGCCTTCGCGTTATGCTCCTGATCGGCACATTCCGGGTTGTCACGCAGGCGCTGCATCTGCCAGGTGGTTTCCGCCCACCACATACGCAACGTGGTGCGGCTTTCGCTGAACACCGGGTGGCCGTCGGCTTCAATCACGAAGCGGTCGCCCTGCACCGCTTTACCGAGATAGTGCACGCAGTCTGCCAGACCGTGCTGCGCCAGAATCGCTTCCACCGCGTCGCGATCTGCGGCGCGTACCTGAATGACCGCGCCAAGCTCTTCGTTAAACAGCGCCGCCAGGCGGTCTTCGCCAAGCGTTGCAATGTTTGCTTCAACGCCGCAGTGGCCGGTGAAGGCCATCTCTGCCAGCGTCACTAGCAGGCCGCCATCGGAACGATCGTGGTAGGCCAGCAGCTTACGCTGCGCCACCAGCGCCTGAATTGCGTCGTAGAAGCCTTTCAACTGTGCTACGTCCCGCACGTCGGCTGGCTTTTCGCCGAGCTGGCGATAAACCTGTGCCAGCGCGGTGGCACCCAGCGCGTTATGGCCTTTGCCGAGGTCAATCAACAGCAGGGCGTTATCTTCAGTGGAAAGCTGCGGCGTAACGGTATGACGCACGTCTTCCACGCGCGCAAACGCGGTGATCACCAGCGACAGAGGCGAAGTCATCTCGCGCTGCTCGCTGCCTTCCTGCCAGCGGGTTTTCATCGACATGGAGTCTTTACCCACCGGAATGGTCAGGCCGAGCGCAGGACACAGCTCTTCACCCACCGCTTTTACCGCTTCGTACAGGCCCGCGTCTTCGCCAGGGTGACCGGCAGCGGCCATCCAGTTCGCGGAAAGTTTGATGCGTTTGATGTCGCCAATCTGCGTCGCGGCGATATTGGTCAGCGCTTCACCGACCGCCAGACGGGCAGAAGCGGCGAAGTCCAGCAGAGCCACCGGGGTGCGTTCACCCAGCGCCATCGCTTCGCCGTAGTAGCTGTCGAGGCTCGCGGTGGTCACGGCGCAGTTAGCGACCGGGATCTGCCACGGGCCGACCATCTGATCGCGTGACACCATACCGGTCACGGTACGGTCGCCGATGGTGACCAGGAAGGTTTTCTCCGCCACCGCAGGCAGGTGCAGCACGCGGTTAACCGCTTCCGCCACAATAATGCCCTGACGATCCAGCGCTTTACCCGCCGCTTTGCGGGTTGTAACGTCGCGGGTCATCTTCGGCGTTTTGCCGAGAAGCACGTCGAGCGGCAGATCGATCGGCTGGTTGTCGAAATGGGTATCACTGAGAGTCAGGTGCTGCTCTTCGGTCGCTTCACCGATGACGGCATACGGCGCGCGCTCGCGGCGGCACAGCTCGTCAAACAGCGGCAGCTGATCGGCAGCAACCGCCAGCACGTAGCGCTCCTGGGATTCGTTACACCAGATTTCCAGCGGGCTCATGCCTGGCTCATCGCTCAGGATATCGCGCAGGTTGAAGCGCCCGCCGCGACCGCCGTCGCTCACCAGCTCAGGCATGGCGTTAGAGAGCCCACCCGCGCCCACGTCGTGGATAAACAGAATCGGGTTGGCATCGCCGAGCTGCCAGCAGCGGTCGATCACTTCCTGACAGCGGCGCTCCATTTCCGGGTTGTCGCGCTGCACGGACGCGAAGTCGAGATCCGCATCAGACTGGCCGGAAGCCATAGACGAGGCTGCACCACCGCCCAGACCAATGTTCATGGCCGGGCCGCCGAGCACGATCAGCTTCGCGCCCACGACGATCTCACCTTTTTGCACGTGATCGGCGCGAATGTTGCCGATCCCGCCCGCCAGCATGATGGGTTTGTGGTAGCCGCGCAGCTCTTCGCCGTTGTGGCTGTCCACTTTCTCTTCGTAGGTACGGAAGTAACCGTTCAGCGCCGGACGACCAAATTCATTGTTGAACGCCGCGCCGCCCAGCGGGCCTTCGGTCATGATATCCAGCGCGGTCACAATGCGCTCTGGCTTGCCGAAATCTTCTTCCCACGGCTGTTCAAAGCCCGGGATACGCAGGTTGGAAACGGAGAAACCGACCAGACCCGCTTTTGGTTTCGCGCCGCGACCGGTCGCACCTTCGTCACGGATTTCACCGCCGGAGCCGGTCGCCGCACCCGGCCACGGAGAGATGGCCGTCGGGTGGTTGTGGGTTTCCACTTTCATCAGGATATGCGCAGGCTCCTGGTGGAAGTCATAGCGCCCTGCTTCGCGGTCGGCGAAGAAGCGGCCCACCTCGGAACCTTCCATCACCGCGGCGTTGTCTTTATAGGCAGACAGCACGTGGTCAGGCGTTTGCTCCATGGTGTTTTTGATCATTTTGAACAGCGACTTCGGCTGCTGTTCGCCGTCGATAATCCAGTCGGCGTTGAAAATTTTGTGGCGGCAGTGCTCGGAGTTGGCCTGCGCGAACATATACAGTTCGATGTCGTTCGGGTTGCGATTCAGCTTAACGAATGCATCCTGAAGGTAGTCGATTTCATCATCTGCGAGTGCCAGACCAAGACGCAGGTTTGCGTCGATCAGCGCCTGACGCCCCTGCCCCAGCAGATCCACGCTCTGTACCGGCGCAGGCTGATGGTGGGAGAACAGTTTCTGCGCATCATCCAGAGAGTCAAACACGCTCTCCATCATGCGGTCGTGCAGCTCCGCCGTGACGGCCTGCCACTGCGCGTCGCTCAGGGTTGACGCTTCCACATAGTACGCCACGCCGCGCTCCAGACGGTTAATCTGGCTCAGGCCGCAGTTGTGAGCGATGTCGGTGGCTTTGGAAGACCAGGGGGAGATGGTGCCAGGACGTGGCGTGGCGAGGATTAATTTGCCGGTCGGCGTATGGCTGCTCAGGCTTGGGCCATATTTAAGCAGACGTTCCAGCTGTACGCGCTCCTCTGCATTCAGGGGGGCATTCAGGTCAGCAAAATGGACATACTCAGCGTAAATATTGCTTACCGGAAGGTCGGCCGCCTGAAAACGTGCCAGCAGTTTATTAATACGGAAGGCAGACAGTGCAGGCGAACCACGCAGAATTTCCATCATAAGTCTCTCGTCTTCGAAGCGCCGGGGCGCTTACAGTGTGCGCAAGGGGGGAAAACGGGCGTCATTATAGAGAATCCTGAGCGCCGACGAAACCGTTTGCGTCGAAATAAAATCATCCTTTTTGTTTAACAATAGATGTGACCTGTCTCTCTAATTGGTTGCCAACTGGCGCTACTTTGCGCAAAATGCCGCTCAATCAATGGCAAACTCTACTCTTAACATGACTACAGCACACTGAGGCAACCGGCGTCGCAGAGAATTAACTAATTGAAAAAATTAAAGATTAATTATCTGCTCATCGGCATTGTTACGTTGCTGCTGGCAGTGGCCCTCTGGCCGTCTATCCCCTGGTTCGGCAAAGCCGAAAACCGTATCGCCGCCATTCAGGAGCGGGGGGAGTTGCGCGTCAGTACCCTCTCCTCTCCGCTTATATACGACGATATCAACGGTAAAACCATTGGTCTTGATTACGAACTGGCACAGCTGTTTGCGGACTATCTGGGCGTGAAGCTGAAAGTCACCGTGCGGCAGAACATCAACCAGCTGTTTGATGATTTAGACCATGACCGTGCCGATATTCTCGCCGCAGGTCTGGTGTACAACAGCGAACGCAGCAAAAATTATCAGCCGGGCCCGACCTATTACTCTGTGTCGCAGCAGGTGGTTTATCGTGTGGGTAGCTTGCGCCCGCGCTCACTGGCCGACATTACCGACCAGCAATTGACCATCGCGCCGGGCCATGTGGTGATTGACGATCTGCGGGCGTTGAAAGAGAAAAAATACCCGAACCTCAGCTGGACGGTCGATCCTAAACTCGGCACTACCGAATTGCTGGAGCAGGTAAAAGATAAAAAGCTGGCCTATACCATTGCTGATTCGGTGGCGATCAGCCTTTTCCAGCGCGTTCATCCTGAAATCGCCGTGGCGCTGGATGTGACCGATGAACAGCCGGTAACCTGGTTTACCCAGTTAGACGACGATCAAACCGTCTCTGCGGCTATGCTCGATTTCTTTAATTCCATCAATGAAGACGGCACCCTGGCGCGTCTGGAAGAGAAATATCTCGGTCACGGTGACGATTTTGATTACGTTGACACCCGCTCCTTCCTGCGCGCGGTGGATAGCGTGCTGCCGGACCTGCAACCGCTGTTCGAGAAGTACGCTCAGGAGATTGACTGGAAGTTACTGGCGGCAATTTCCTACCAGGAATCGCACTGGGATGCTCAGGCCACCTCCCCCACGGGCGTGCGCGGGTTGATGATGCTGACCAAAAATACCGCGCAGAGCCTCGGCATTAGCGATCGAACCGATGCGGAACAGAGCATCAGCGGCGGCGCGCAATATTTACAGGATATGATGGCGAAAGTGCCGGAGACGGTTCCTGAAGGGGAGCGGATCTGGTTTGCGCTGGCCGCCTATAACATGGGTTATGCCCATATGCTCGACGCGCGGACGCTGACGGCAAAAACCAAAGGTAACCCGGACAGCTGGTCAGATGTAAAACTGCGCCTGCCGCTGCTTAGCCAGAAACAGTGGTACCAGAAGCTGACGTACGGCTATGCGCGCGGGCATGAAGCGTATGCCTACGTGGAAAATATTCGTAAGTATCAGATAAGCCTGGTGGGATATCTGCTGGAGAAAGAAAAAGAGGCGGCCGAGGCGCAACAGCTGGCTGAAAGCTATCCGGTGGTCGCACCGGACGAGCTTAATCACCCTGCGGTTTCAATTCTGCCTTTTGTTGCTTTTTCTGCAGCCGACGCATTCGAAAAAAGTCACTTAACAGACCCGAACATTCTGGTGCAAGTACCCCGCCGATAGTTTTCACCTGGTGGTTCATCCCCGGATGCCCAAGCACGTCCATCAGTGAACCAGCAGCGCCCGTTTTTTCATCCCGCGCGCCAAACACCAGCGTACCGATTCGGCTATGCACCATCGCCCCGGAGCACATCACGCACGGTTCAAGGGTGACGTACAGAGTGGTATCAAGCAGACGATAGTTTTGCAGCACCAGTCCACCCTGACGCAGCGCCATAATTTCAGCATGCGCGGTAGGATCGTGACGGCCAATCGGACGGTTCCACCCTTCACCAATTACCTGATTGTTATGGACCAGCACCGCGCCCACGGGAACTTCGCCCTCTTCCCAGGCACGCTGAGCCAGCGCCAGCGCGTGGCGCATCCAGTATTCATGATTGTGTTCAGGGTTGGACAAGGGCTGATACTCCAGTCGAAAAGCGGGCGGCATTATACACAGCCGGTACAGATAAGACTATTCGAGTTGCTGAAGTTCGCCCAGAGGCGTGACGCGCCAGCGGTGCTGGCAAAAATAGAGCAGCGGGTTGTCCTGCTTGCTGTCGCTGTAGCCGCTGTACAGACGCAGCGGCGTACCGATGCGTTTCTCCAGCTGCACCACTTTTTCATGTCCGAGGCAACGCAGGGTGAGCACCCAGCCGCCGTAGCCGCGCGCGATCTGCGTGGCGATAAGGTTTACGCGCGGCAGCCAGGGCGTATCATAATAGACCTGCTCCACCAGCGTCTGCGGGGAGCCGGTAATCAGCCAGATATCGGCATCGTTGGCGTCGAGATAGCTGGTCAGGCGCGCCTGGACCACGGGAAACGCGGCGACGTGCCCGCGAAACCAGTGGGCAAAATCCTGTTCAAGCTGCTTAAGACGCGCTTCGCTATGACCAAACGTGCATCCCCAGAGCAGCAGGCTCATCGGCCAGCGCGCTGAACGGCCTTTCACCAGTAGCGCGATGCCAATAACGGGTAACAGGGGCAATACCAGCAACGCGTTAAGGGGCTGGCGCCGCAGCAGATAGCGCATAAAGGTGCCGAACATATCCTGCTGATGCAGCGTTCCATCCAGATCAAAAAAGACAACGCGACGCTCGTGATTTGCCAAACCTTACTCCTCTGGGTCGTTGAATCCTAATAGCCAGGTAAACAGGAACCCGGCGATCACCGCTACCAGATAGCCTAACAGATAGAGCATCACTTTTCCGGTCACGATGGTTAATGCCAGCGGTAAACCGGAAATCCCGAAGGTGATAACGGTCGCCACTTTCCAGTAGCTAATCAACGCCCCGCCCACCGCGCCACCGAGACAGGCGGCCAGGAACGGCTTGCCCAGCGGCAGCGTAACGCCGAAAATCAGCGGCTCGCCGATACCGAGCAACCCGACCGGCAACGCCCCTTTAATGACCTTTTTCAGACGTGCGTTGCGGGTTTTCATCAGCACCGCGATGGCCGCGCCGACCTGCCCAACGCCCGCCATCGACAGGATCGGCAGCAGGGCGTTATAGCCGTGCGCCTGTACCAGTTCGACGTGAATCGGCACTAGCCCCTGATGCAGACCGGTCAGCACTAACGGCAGGAAGGTTCCGGACAGCACAGCCCCCACCAATAACCCACCGCGATCGATAGCCAGAGACGCGCCGTGGGCGATGGCTTCAGAGATAGCGCCGCCTAACGGTTGCAGCGCCACAATCGCCACGCTCCCGGTAATCAATGTGGTCAGCAGCGGGTTGAGGATCAGCTCAATCGAGCCTGGCAGCACCGCGCGCAGCTTTTTCTCGATCCAGCACATCAGAATGACCACCAGCAGCACGGCAATCACCCCGCCGCGGCCAGGCTGAAGCGCCTCGCCAAACAGCGTAATCTGCGCCAGCTGCGGGCTGGAGAGGATCCCGGCCATCACGCCGCCCATCGCCAGCGAGCCGCCGAACACTTTGGCGGTATTCACCCCCACCAGAATGTTCATGATGGCAAACACCGCGCTGCCGAAAATAGCCAGAATACCCAGCAGGTTCGGATACTGCGTGGCAAAATCCCCGACAATATCCGGACGCTTAAGGATATTGATAATCCCGGTGATCAACCCCGACGCGATAAACGCCGGGATCAGCGGAATAAAGACGTTAGCCAGTTGGCGCAGCGCATCGCTCATAGGGGCTTTGTATTTGGCTTTCGCCTGCGCTTTGGTGCGTTCCGCATCGTCAAAGGCGGGAGCCGTTTCACCGACCGTCATCAGGGCGCGCATGGCATCAACCACCTGCGCCGCTTTGCCCGGACCGACAATCAACTGGTGCTGTTGCCCCTGCTTAACGTACCCGCTCACGCCGGGAAGCTGCTTAAGGCGCGTCAAATCAAGCTGTTCGTCGTTATGCACCTCGACGCGAACACGCGTCATACAGTTCTCAAGACGCTGAATATTTTTTTCCCCACCGATCCCGAGCAGGATGTCGCTGGCGAGCGCTGCTGTTTTGTCCATACACGCCTCTTATTGGTGTTCTAATGCCGCCCGTAAAAACCCGTGATGGGCTTCGAGTCTGGCTCTGGCCGCGGCTGCATCCAGCCCGGTTAATATCATCAGAATGGCGGGTTTTACATCGTGATCGGTCTGCTGAAGCACCTTTTCCGCCTCTTCACGACTGGCGCCTGTCGCTTCCATCACCATGCGACACGCTCTGTCCACCAGCTTGATGTTAGTGGCCTGCATATCCACCATCAGGTTTTGGTAGACCTTGCCAAATTTCACCATCGCGCCGGTGGAGATCATATTGAGCACCAGCTTCTGCGCGGTACCCGACTTCAGCCGTGTGGAGCCGGTGAGCGCTTCCGGCCCGACGACCGGAGAGATGGCAATGGCGGCCACCTGCGCAATCGGCGAGCCCGGGTTACAGGAGATGGCCACTGTGGTGCACCCGGTCTGTCTGGCATATTCCAGTCCACCAATGACGTACGGCGTACGACCAGAAGCCGCCAGCCCGACCACCAGATCCTGCGCGGTCAGGTTTAGCGCCCTGAGATCATCTTCCCCAAGCTGTTTATTGTCTTCTGCCCCTTCTACCGCTTTCAGCAGCGCGCCGGGGCCACCGGCAATCAGGCCAACGACCAGCCCGTGCGGAACGCCAAAAGTCGGCGGACATTCTGAGGCATCCAGCACCCCGAGGCGCCCGCTGGTTCCCGCTCCCATATAAATAATGCGTCCTCCTGCTTTGAGAGCGTCGGCAGCGGCGTCTACGGCTTTTGCTACCTCAGGCAATGTCTCTTTGACTGCCAGCGCGACGAGGGTATCCTGTTGATTAAAGCGGTTTACCAGCTCCAGCGTGGACAGTGCATCAAGATCCATGGTTTGCGGGTTACGCGTTTCAGAAACAAGAGAGCCAAGATTCATGTTATTTACCTCTGGAATTTTTAATTCATAATAAACGCACTATAATGGAATATAAAATTCATTCAGGCGAGCAAAATTCGTATTTGCGCGGGTAATCACATTTTCGCCAGGAGACCGTATGAACTGTTTAATTCGTATTCGTCAGCGCTACGCAGGGTTTGCCCAGAGTGATAAAAAGCTGGCGGATTTTTTACTTTCTCAGCCCGATCGCGCGCGACACCTCAGCTCCCAGCAGCTGGCAGGCGAAGCCGGGGTAAGCCAGTCGAGCGTGGTGAAATTCGCCCAGAAAATAGGCTATAAGGGCTTTCCGGCGCTAAAGCTGGCGATCAGTGAAGCACTGGTGAGCAACCCGAATCCGCAGTCAATGCCGGTGCATAACCAGATCCGTGGCGACGATCCGATGCGTCTGGTGGGCGAAAAGCTGATCAAGGAGAACGTGGCGGCAATGCATGCCACGCTGGATGTAAACACGGAAGAGAAGCTGCTGGAAAGCGTAGCCATGCTTCGCGACGCGCGGCGTATTGTGTTGACCGGGATCGGCGCCTCCGGACTGGTTGCGCGTAACTTTGGCTGGAAGCTGACAAAAATCGGCTATAACGCCATCGTTGAACAGGATATGCACGCGCTGCTGGCGACCGTGCAGGCCATGGATCCTGACGATTTACTGCTGGCCATCTCCTATTCCGGCAAGCGACGTGAAATTAATATGGCCACTGACGAAGCCCTGCGCGTAGGAGGAAAAATTCTGGCGATTACCGGTTTTAGCCCGAATGCGCTTCAGCAACGGGCAACCCGCTGCCTGTATACCATTGCCGAGGAACAGGCCACTCGCAGCGCGGCGATTTCGTCGACGAGTGCGCAGATGATGCTGACGGACCTGCTGTTTATGGCGCTGGTTCAGCAGGATCTGGAGCGTGCGCCAGAGCGTATTCGTCACAGCGAAGAGCTGGTAAAAAAACTGGTTTGAACAACGAATGAGCGTATAATGCCCGCCCTGTTTGTGATGTTTCTGAGAATTTCCTGATGGCGCTGTTAATCACCAAAAAATGCATCAACTGCGATATGTGCGAACCCGAATGCCCGAACCAGGCGATTTCGATGGGCGACAGCATTTATGAGATTAACAGCGACCGCTGCACCGAATGCATCGGCCACTATGAAACGCCGACCTGCCAGAAGGTGTGCCCAATTCCCAATACGATCTTAAAAGATCCGGCACACGTCGAGAATGAAGAACAGTTGTGGGATAAGTTTGTCCTGATGCACCATGCGGACAAAATTTAACTCTCAATAATCACCGTCGCACAGGCATAGTGGCGTTCATCTGCAAGCGTTACGTGCATGTGCGCCACGCCCAGCTTTTCCGCCAGCTTAAGCGCCTCGCCCCATAAACGCAGACGTGGCTTACCCAGCTCATCGTTAAACACTTCAAACTGGTTGAACGCCAGGCCGTTACGAATGCCCGTGCCGAACGCTTTCGCCGCCGCCTCTTTTACCGCGAAGCGCTTTGCCAGAAAGCGCACCGGCTGTTGATGCGCCTCCCAGATAGCCCATTCGTTATCGCTCAGCACGCGTCTTGCGAGGCGATCGCCGCTGCGGGCGATCACCGCTTCAATGCGGGCTATTTCAACGATGTCGGTGCCTAAGCCCAGAATAGCCATTACTGACGCGCTTCCAGCATCAGGCGCTTCATCTCGGACACCGCCTCTTTCAGGCCGCTCATCACCGCACGACCAATAATGGCGTGGCCAATGTTCAGCTCATGCATTTCCGGCAGGGCAGCAATGGCTTTTACGTTATGATAGGTCAGGCCGTGTCCGGCGTTCACCTTCAGTCCCAGGCTCGCGGCGTAGGTTGCCGCTTTGGCGATTCGCTCCAGCTCTTTCGCCTGCGCTGCGTCGTTTTCGGCATCGGCATAGCAGCCGGTGTGAATTTCAATATATGGCGCACCCACGTCGGCAGCGGCTTTAATCTGGGTGAAATCAGCGTCGATAAATAAAGATACCAGGATACCGGCATCCGCCAGGCGTTTGCAGGCATCGCGCATTTTGTCGAGCTGCCCGGCCACATCGAGACCGCCTTCGGTGGTCACTTCCTGACGCTTTTCCGGCACCAGGCAGCAGAAATGCGGTTTGGTCTCGCAGGCAATCGCCAGCATCTCTTCTGTCACCGCCATCTCCAGGTTCATGCGGGTGTCCAGCGTCTGACGCAAGATGCGCACGTCGCGGTCAGTGATGTGGCGACGATCTTCACGCAGGTGGACGGTAATGCCGTCGGCGCCAGCCTGCTCAGCGATAAATGCCGCCTGAACCGGATCGGGATACGCGGTACCGCGTGCATTACGTAACGTGGCGATGTGATCGATATTGACGCCTAACAGTAATTCAGCCATGACAATCCTCGGTATTTTTGGTCATTTACCTTCTCCCTCTCCCTCCGGGAGAGGGCTGGGGTGAGGGGTAAAACATTAGCGTTTCGGCATAAACTGCCTGAATAATTCGCGGCTCTTTAAAGGTTTGCCCCCAAGATACGGCTTGAGCGCGATTCGGGTAAAGCGTTTTGCCGCACGCAGGGTGTCGGCGTCCGGGAACTCGCGTTCATACAGTGCTCTGAGCTGGCGCCCGGTAAAAGTGCTGTTATCGACGACGACACTGGCAATAAAGCCCTTTTCCTCACGATAGCGGTAGGTCATAGTGTCTTCTACCTCGTCCCCGCTCCCCGCACAGTGCAGAAAATCAACGCCGTAACCAAGGTGCCCCAGCAGCGCCAGTTCGAAACGACGCAGCACAGGCTCAGGGGTGCCGGTTGCGCCAGCAAGTGCCTGAATACAGTGCAGGTAATCAAAGAAAAGTTCAGAGAAGCGGGTCTCATGTTCAAGAACCCGTGAAATGAGTTCGTTGACATACAAACCGCTGTAGAGCGTGATACCAGAAAGAGGAAGCGCCAGGGAGACGGCTTCAGCACTGCGCAGGGTTTTGACTTCCCCTCGCCCGCCAAAGCGGACCAGCAGCGGGGTGAAAGGCTGCAAGGCACCTTTCAGATTAGAACGTCTGGAACGTGCGCCTTTGGCAACAAGGCGCACGCGACCGGACTCTTCCGTGAAGACGTCCAGCATCAGGCTGGTTTCGCTCCAGGGACGACTATGCAGGACAAAGGCGCGCTGCCATCCATCCATATGCTCGTCGTCTTAGGTTACTGATCTTCGCCGTAACCGAGGCTGCGCAGCGCACGCTCATCATCGGCCCAGCCAGATTTCACTTTCACCCACAGTTCCAGGTGAACCGGTGCTTCAAACATGTCCATCATGTCTTTACGGGCTTCGATTCCGATAGTTTTGATCTTGGCACCTTTATTGCCGATCACCATCTTCTTCTGACCTTCACGCTCAACGAGGATCAGACCGTTAATATCGTAGCCGCCACGCTCGTTGCTCTGGAAACGCTCGATCTCCACCGTCACAGAGTACGGCAGTTCAGCGCCCAGGAAACGCATCAGCTTCTCACGGATGATTTCAGACGCCATAAAACGCTGAGAGCGATCGGTGATGTAGTCTTCCGGGAAGTGATGAGTCGCTTCCGGCAGATGTTTACGCACGATGCCCGCGATGGTATCGACGTTCAGACCCGTTTCCGCAGACAGCGGGACGATGTCCAGGAAGTTCATCTGGCTGCCCAGCCATTGCAGATGCGGCAGCAGATCGGCTTTTTCCTGCACGTTGTCCACTTTATTGACCGCGAGGATCACCGGCGTTTTGCCGTCACGCAGCTTGTTCAGGACCATTTCGTCGTCCGGCGTCCAGCGGGTGCCTTCCACAACGAAAATCACCAGCTCTACATCGCCAATGGAGCTGCTCGCCGCCTTGTTCATCAGACGGTTGATGGCACGCTTCTCTTCCATGTGCAGGCCCGGGGTATCGACGTAGATCGCCTGATACGCGCCTTCAGTATGGATACCGACGATGCGGTGACGCGTGGTCTGCGCCTTACGTGAGGTAATGGAAATCTTCTGTCCAAGCAGATTATTCAACAGGGTGGATTTGCCAACGTTCGGACGTCCGACGATGGCAATAAATCCGCAATACGTTTTTTCTTCGCTCATTCCAGCTCCAGCATTTTTAACGCCTGTTCGGCGGCAGCCTGTTCAGCCTTACGACGGCTTGAACCCGTGCCGACCACCGGTTCACTCAGGCCACTGACCTGGCAATGGATGGTAAATTCCTGATCGTGCGCTTCGCCACGTACCTGCACCACCAGATAGGATGGCAGCGGGAGGTGACGACCCTGCAAATATTCTTGCAGACGCGTTTTCGGATCTTTTTGTTTATCGCCCGGGCTGATTTCGTCCAGACGGGTCTGATACCAGTTCAGGATCATCTTTTCTACGGTCTGGATATCGCTGTCCAGGAACACGCCACCGATTAAAGCCTCGACCGTATCGGCAAGAATGGATTCACGACGGAACCCACCACTTTTCAGCTCACCCGGCCCCAGACGCAGACACTCACCCAGCTCAAACTCGCGTGCGATTTCAGCGAGGGTGTTGCCACGCACCAGCGTGGCGCGCATGCGGCTCATATCACCTTCATCCACACGCGGAAAACGATGATAAAGCGCATTTGCAATCACGAAACTTAAAATAGAGTCGCCTAAAAACTCGAGACGCTCATTATGTTTGCTGCTGGCACTGCGATGGGTTAATGCCTGTTGCAACAACTCCTGATGATGAAAAGTGTAGCCCAGCTTCCGTTGAAGCCGATTAATTACGATGGGGTTCATGCGATACCAATAAATGAATGCGTCAAAAATGCAGCACACGAAACCGACCTGAGAAAACCAACGCGGTTTCGTGTGCCGTGGCACCCTTGCAGGGCCAACCTTAAACTTCGGGGGAATATTCTATACGCAACGACAGGGGATGTCGTTAGTTCAAAGAGATTTATCGCTGAAATAATTCACGTAGCGGCGAATAAAAGCCGCTACGTGTTATTTTTGACAAAAATTAATGAATTCCGCCAATACGATTCAGGCGAACGCCGGTCGGCCACTCGCCTTCCTGCTTCTCGAAACTCATCCAGATAGCGGTTGCTTTACCGACCAGATTCGCTTCAGGCACAAAGCCCCAGTAACGGCTGTCCGCGGAGTTATCGCGGTTATCACCCATCATGAAGTAATGTCCCGGCGGCACAATCCAGGTCGCCAGCTGCTGGCCCGGCTGCTGGTAGTACATTGCCAGCTGGTCCTGTGCGATTGGCACAGTCAGAATGCGGTGAGTGACATCGCCCAGCGTCTCTTTGCGTTCAACCAGACGAATACCGTTCTCTTTGGTTTCACCTTTTGGCACCTGGAAGAATCCGCTGGTCGCTTCACCGCCATTACGGCGGGCGAAGGTCTGCACAAAATCACCTGGCTCAACGTTGGAGTAAGTGACTGGCAGCGCATTTTCACATGCAGTTCCAGAGCTACAGCCTGGCTGAATCCTCACTTCCTTCGCTATCGGATCGTAGGTTACTTTATCGCCCGGCAGACCTACCGCGCGTTTAATATAATCCAGCCGTGGATCTTCCGGATATTTAAACACCACGATGTCGCCACGTTTCGGATGACCCGTTTCGATCAGCGTTTTCTGGTAGATCGGATCTTTGATGCCATAGGCAAACTTCTCAACCAGAATGAAATCACCGATCAGCAGCGTTGGCATCATCGATCCTGACGGGATCTGGAACGGTTCATAGATAAATGAACGCACCACCAGCACAATCGCCAGCACCGGGAAGACCGATGCCCCTGTTTCCAGCCAGCCCGGTTTTGGGCCGACTTTTTTCAGGGTTTTCGCGTCCAGCGTATCGCCCGTGGCTGCCTGCGCGGCAGCCTGACGTTCACGGCGTTTTGGGGCGAAGATAAACTTATCCAGGCACCATAACAGACCTGTTACCAGGGTAGCGATGACCAGGATCAGGGCAAACATGTTCGCCATGCCAACTCCTTAAGGTTATTTACCGTTTCCGTCTTTACCAACATGAAGGATGGCAAGGAATGCTTCCTGCGGCAGCTCAACGTTACCGACCTGCTTCATACGCTTCTTACCTTCTTTCTGCTTCTGCAACAGCTTTTTCTTACGGCTGACGTCGCCGCCGTAGCACTTAGCCAGAACGTTTTTACGCAGCTGCTTCACGGTTGAACGGGCAATGATGTGGTTACCAATGGCCGCCTGAATCGCAATGTCAAACTGCTGACGCGGGATCAGCTCTTTCATCTTCTCAACCAGCTCACGACCACGGTACGGTGCGTTATCGTTGTGGGTGATCAGCGCCAGGGCATCAACTCGCTCGCCGTTGATCAGCACGTCCACGCGAACCATGTTCGAGGCCTGGAAGCGTTTGAAGTTGTAGTCCAGTGACGCATAGCCACGGGAGGTAGACTTCAGACGGTCGAAGAAGTCGAGCACCACTTCCGCCATCGGAATTTCATAGGTCAGCGCCACCTGGTTACCGTGGTACACCATGTTGGTCTGCACGCCACGCTTCTCAATACACAGGGTGATCACGTTGCCGAGGAACTCCTGCGGCAGCAGCATGTGACACTCTGCGATAGGCTCGCGCAGTTCCTGAATATTATTCAGCGGCGGGAGCTTGGAAGGGCTGTCGACGTAGATGACCTCTTTCGACGTGGTTTCTACTTCGTAGACAACCGTCGGGGCGGTGGTGATCAGATCCAGATCGTATTCACGCTCCAGACGTTCCTGAATGATCTCCATGTGCAGCAGACCGAGGAAGCCACAGCGGAAGCCGAAGCCCAGCGCCGTTGAGCTTTCTGGCTCATAGAACAGGGAAGCATCGTTGAGGCTCAGCTTTCCGAGCGCATCGCGGAAGTTTTCGTAATCGTCGGAGCTGACCGGGAACAGACCCGCATAAACCTGCGGTTTCACCTTTTTGAAGCCTGGCAGCGCTTTATCTGCCGGGTTACGTGCGCCGGTCAGGGTATCGCCCACTGGCGCACCGAGGATGTCTTTAATTGCACAGACCAGCCAACCCACTTCGCCGCATTTCAGTTCGGTACGGTCAACCTGTTTTGGCGTGAAGATGCCGAGGCGGTCAGCGTTGTAGACCTGCCCGGTGCTCATGACCTTGATTTTGTCGCCTTTACGCATGGTGCCGTTTTTAATACGCACCAGCGAGACAACGCCCAGGTAGTTATCAAACCAGGAGTCGATGATCAGCGCCTGGAGCGGCGCATCCGGGTCACCTTCCGGCGGCGGAATGTCACGCACCAGACGTTCCAGTACATCCGGAACACCTACGCCGGTTTTTGCCGAGCAGCGCACTGCATCGGTCGCATCGATACCGACGATGTCTTCAATTTCTTCCGCTACGCGCTCAGGATCGGCGGCTGGCAGGTCGATTTTATTCAGAACCGGCACCACTTCGAGATCCATTTCCATGGCGGTATAGCAGTTTGCCAGCGTCTGGGCCTCTACGCCCTGCCCGGCATCCACCACCAGCAGCGCGCCTTCGCAGGCCGCCAGCGAGCGTGACACTTCATAAGAGAAGTCAACGTGCCCTGGGGTGTCGATAAAGTTCAGCTGGTAGGTTTCACCATCGGAAGCCTTATAGTCGAGCGTCACGCTCTGGGCTTTAATGGTAATACCGCGTTCGCGTTCCAGGTCCATGGAGTCCAGAACCTGGGCTGCCATTTCACGATCAGACAGGCCACCGCAAATCTGGATAATACGGTCAGACAGCGTCGACTTACCGTGGTCAATGTGAGCAATGATCGAAAAGTTACGTATGTTCTTCATATAGTTAAATAATTATGCCTTACGAATTCCTGGAGGCCGCTGTTCTTAGCCTGACGTTTTTCAGTGCGAAAACGCAGCATTCTACACTACAACCTCGTCTGCTGGAAATGCACTTAGAGTCAGGTATAGCGCGAAGAGACGGCGTTTACTTTATTGCGATGTAAATAATAATAAAGCCCGGCAGATCACCGGGCCTCAGAAGAGAGCGTCTCAACACGAAGTTGGTCGGGTGCCAGTGCAACGCTGAGAATGACGGGCTGCCAGGCTTCCCGGGCGGTAAGCCTTGGGGAAACGCCTTTAGCAAGCCAGAACCCGCCCACACCGCCCAAGGCGGCACCGCACATGGCGGCCAAATCTGTGCCGAACAGCATCTGGAAAACCCCGCCCATCACAAACAGTCCGGCGAGCGGAGAGAGGTAAACCAGTATGGCGGAAGTGAGCAGGCTGCCTTCAGCGATGCCGAGCTCCACTTTTTGCCCTGCCACCAGCGGCTGATCGCTCGACACAGCAATAGTGTGCGACGTTTGCGGCCCCAGCTTATTCAATACGCGGCTGCCGCAACCGGCTCGCGAAGCGCAGCTGCTGCATGATGCTTTAACGTCACAGCTGACAAGCGCTACGCCATCCTGCCAGGATACGACCGTCGCCCACTCTTTAATCATTGCGCAGCCCTGAATTTAATGCTGTCTGAAATACGTTTTGCTGTTGGCGGCGGTAATTCACCAACAATGGTAATTTCCGCATTATCGCGTACCGTCGTGCTAACCGTCCGGCGACCGGTACGGAGCATCTGTTCGGAACTGTTCGCCGTAGCGCGATTGATATTCACCGAGAAGCTAAATAGCCCATCGGAATAGAGGCGCGACTCAACCGGTGTTTCGATAGTCGGCAGCTGGCGACGGCTGCTGGATACTTCGCTGAATCCTTGCGGGATCCAGGAAGGTACCCAGTTGAAATTGACAGAATCGCCGGCAGGTACGGAAAGCAAAGGCGGCAGGCTGGCTTTGGCCAGATTCTGCATACTGTTGCCAACCTGACCGTTCACGTCGAAGGAGATCACGCGGAACTGCTCCAGCGTTTCACCGTCGCGATCGAGAAGATCAACGCGCATCGGCAGCTTCGTCTCTGCGTCAATCCAGACGATATAGCTGTAACGTGTCCCATCCCGCGCGACTACGCGGATCACTTCGCACAACCTGTCGGCAATACGCGTTCGCCCCACTGAGATAAAATCATAGTAGGGGGCGAGACGTTTAAAATCGGTGTAAATGAGCGATGGCAGGGAATCAACGATGTAGTCACCATTGAGCGTAAACGGCTCAAGGCCTGGCTCGAAATAGCTGATTTCGTTCCCACGCTGGACCACTTCCCGACGCGGGCCATCCATCTGTAAAAGCTGGGCGAGCGGCTGATTATCAAGACGGGCGTGACGATAGCGTAACGATTCGACACCCTGCTTATTGATGCTAATAAATGCCAACTCGTAATTGAGTGACTGGCTGGCCAGATTCATTTGCTGCAACAACGCCCCGGATGAAACATCAGCCGAGGCGTTAGCAGAGAAGAACAGGCTACCCGCCATCAAAGACATGGCGAACCAAAGTTGCTTCATTACTGCGATTGCGTTCCTAAAGTTTGGTTTCCTGGCACCTGCACAGCAGCCTGCTGGGTTTGGGCCTGCTCAAACTGAAGCTGCTCGGAGTGCAGACGACGCTGCAACTCGTAATCCTGCAACATCGCATTAATGCGACGACGCTGCTCCTGTACCTGCTGTTGCTGTCCGCCGCTTGCGGAGGCATCTGCCGGTACGCCCAGGCTAACCGGACTGGCTTTACCCATCATCGGCAGCGTATTGAACACTGGCGCTTCAGGCTGCTGACTGGCTTCAGACTGGGTATTATAGTGCTGGACCCCAACGATAACTGCAAGCGATACACACGCAGCGACTCCCATCTGGGTGAGCTGGCTGGCCCATGGACGCACCTTGTGCCAGAACGGCATTTTCTGCCATTGGTGAGGTGCAGGCTGCGCTTCAGGAATAAGCGGCGTGGTCTGATGAACAGGTTCGTTCTCAATGGCCGCCATAACGCGTGCTGAGATATCGAAATGGAGAACATCGCTGGTATCACCCCGCAGAGTGTCGCGGATAAGATGATAGTTCTCCCAGGTCTGTTGCATTTCGGGAGAATGAGACAACTCATCGAGCAGCTCACTATCCAGCATTTCACCATCCATTAAAGCGGAAAGTTTTTCTTTCTGCATGCCTAATACCTTTTCCAGTATCCCGCTATCGTCAACGCCTGATAAGCGGTTGAACTTTATTATCAATGGCTTCTCGCGCACGGAAAATTCGTGAACGAACCGTGCCGACCGGACAATCCATGATGGCGGCTATCTCTTCATAGCTTAGGCCATCCAGCTCCCGTAACGTAATTGCCATGCGTAAATCTTCCGGGAGCGACTCGATCGTGCGAAAAACGATTTGTCTCAGTTCTTCTGACAACATTAAGTTCTCAGGGTTCGAAATTTCTTTCAGCGCGCCGCCACTTTCGAAGTTTTCTGCATCGATAGCGTCAACATCACTTGAAGGCGGACGACGCCCCTGAGCAACCAAATAATTCTTAGCCGTATTGACTGCAATACGATACAGCCAGGTATAAAAAGCACTATCCCCCCGGAATGAATCCAGCGCGCGATAGGCCTTAATAAAAGACTCTTGTACCACATCAGGAACATCGCCTGACGGCACATAGCGGGAAACCAGACTCGCTACCTTATGCTGGTAGCGCACCACCAGTAGGTTAAAAGCTTTCTGATCTCCCTTCTGGACCCGTTCAACCAGGACCTGGTCCGTTAACTGCTCGCTCATCCGAGGTAATGTCTCCCCAAACCAAATTCCACGCGTTATCGAAACGCCACTCTAACAACATTGCACTTTGAGCAAGCACCGAATTAGAGCGTCTGTTCTTCAATAAGTTCCGTAACGCCTTTGTTTTTGTTCATCGCGCCGCAGACCGTTCATTTTCTCTCATTATAAGTCTGTTCACGATACGCACCCGCTTTCTGACAAGAATCATTAACTTTATCGTCAGAAGAGTAACGCAACACAGGCTTTATTTCACCACAAAATCTGAAGCTAACGATCTGCTTCGCAAAATAATTCCAGTCATTTAGCGATGATTTAACTTCCGGCCATCCGTTTAGTCATTGCAACACGCTTCAAAAAAAACGTGCGATAACTCGCATCACAATGCTATTCTGCCCAGACCATGTTTAGTAAATTAAACAAACATCATGAATACAACGCCTGAACTCCATTGTGATGTACTGATTATCGGCAGCGGTGCTGCTGGCCTCTCCCTCGCGCTGCGCCTGGCGGAACATCAGAACGTAATCGTGCTGAGTAAAGGGCCGATGAGCGAAGGTTCCACCTTCTATGCACAAGGCGGTATTGCCGCCGTGTTTGATGAAACGGACAGCATTGCCTCACACGTAGAAGACACTCTGATTGCCGGTGCCGGGATCGTGGATGAGCATGCCGCAGAGTTTGTCGCCAGCAATGCCCGCCACTGCGTGCAATGGCTTATCGACCAGGGCGTGCTGTTTGATACGCAGGTTCAGCCTAATGGTGAAGAGAGCTATCATCTGACCCGTGAAGGCGGGCACAGCCATCGCCGTATTCTGCACGCTGCTGATGCAACAGGAAAAGCGGTTGAAACCACGCTGGTCAGCAAAGCCCTCAGCCATCCTAATATTCGGGTGCTGGAGCGCAGTAACGCCGTCGACCTGATTATTTCCGATAAAATTGGCCTGCCCGGCACGCGCCGTGTTGTCGGCGCATGGGTGTGGAATCGGAATAAAGAGAAGGTGGAAACCTGCCAGGCTAAAGCCGTTGTGCTGGCGACCGGCGGCGCCTCCAAGGTTTACCAGTACACGACTAACCCGGATATCGCCTCCGGAGACGGTATCGCCATGGCCTGGCGCGCAGGCTGCCGCGTAGCGAATATGGAGTTTAATCAGTTCCATCCTACCGCCCTGTTCCACCCGCAGGCACGTAACTTCCTGTTAACTGAAGCGTTGCGCGGCGAAGGCGCGTATCTCAAGCGACCGGACGGTTCCAGGTTTATGCCGGACTTCGACCCCCGAGGTGAACTTGCCCCGCGGGATATCGTGGCCCGCGCCATTGACCACGAGATGAAGCGGCTTGGCGTGGACTGTATGTATCTGGACATTAGCCATAAACCGGCAGACTTTATTCGCCAGCACTTCCCGATGATTTATGAAAAGCTGCTGAGTCTGGGTATCGATTTAACCCGCGATCCGGTGCCGATTGTGCCTGCCGCCCACTATACCTGTGGCGGGGTGATGGTTGACGATCATGGTCGTACCGACGTGGATGGTTTGTATGCGATCGGCGAGGTCAGTTACACCGGCCTGCATGGTGCGAATCGCATGGCATCAAACTCATTGCTGGAGTGTCTTGTGTATGGGTGGTCGGCTGCGGAAGATATAACCAAACGCATGCCCTATGCACGTCCAACAACGCACCTGCCAGCATGGGATGAAAGTCGGGTAGAGAACCCGGACGAACTGGTGGTTATCCAGCATAACTGGCACGAGCTGCGGCTTCTCATGTGGGATTATGTCGGGATTGTACGCACAACGAAGCGTCTGGAACGCGCGTTACGCCGCATCATGATGTTGCAGCAGGAAATTGATGAATATTACGCCAACTTCCGCGTTTCCAATAATCTGCTGGAGCTGCGCAACCTTGTGCAGGTTGCCGAGCTGATTGTACGCTGTGCGATGATGCGCAAAGAGAGTCGTGGCCTGCATTATACGCTGGACTATCCCGACCCGCTGGAAACGTCCGGCCCGTCGGTGTTGACGCCGCAGGTTCACATAAACAGATAAAAGGCCTGGGTCAGGGCAGTGTAATCTTCGGAATAACGCTGGTCTGGCCCGCGAATAACCATCCTGTCGGTAAAGCACTCCCCCTCTTTCGGCGAGAGCGCCAGCAACACACGGTGCGGTAAGCGACCTTCCGTATCCGAAATATCGGTACGAAGATGCAAACTCCAGCCGATATCCCGAGCGATCTCAATGAAGGTGTTACCCGTGCTTTCGGGCAAGACCACGCAGAAAAATCCCTCTTCCGAGATGAGTTCCGCCGCGCTGGTCAGTAGCGCCTTGTGATCGAGCGAGCCGGTGTAACGTGCCTGCTCGCGTTCCGGCGTTCCACACTCCACACCTGGCGTGAAATACGGCGGATTGCTGACGATCAAATCGTAACGCGCAGTCTGCTCCGGTGCCCAGGTCAGGACATCGGCGCATTCCACCCTGATCCGTTCTGCCCACGGAGAATCGGCAGCGTTTTCGCTTGCCTGCTGGGCCGCCTGAGGATCAAGCTCAACGGCGTCGATAGTGACGTGTTCTTCTGTACGCTGCGCCAGCATCAGCGCCTGAAGTCCGCTGCCCGTACCAATATCCAGAATGCGTTTTACACCTGCGACAGGGGCCCATGCACCCAGTAAAATACCGTCTGTACCGACTTTCATTGCGCAACGATCGTGCGCCACAAAAAATTGTTTAAACGTAAAACCATCGCGGCGCAACTGCGCTTTGAGTTGAGACATGTCAGGGCAACCTTCTGTGTGAAACTGGAGTAGCATAGGGGAAAGCGAAGTGGTCGAAAAGCGATATCCATACAAACAGATGAAGATTACAGCCGTAACGTCTATAATCAGCGCCCCACACAGAGGTAGAACATGACTGTAACGACTTTTTCCGAACTTGAACTCGATGAAAGCCTGCTCAATGCTCTTGAGAGTAAAGGCTTTACACGCCCGACCGCCATTCAGGCCGCGGCCATTCCGCCTGCGCTTGAGGGCCGCGATGTGCTCGGTTCTGCGCCAACCGGCACGGGGAAGACAGCAGCCTACTTGCTGCCTGTGTTGCAGCATTTGCTCGATTTTCCGCGTAAAAAATCAGGGCCGCCGCGCATTTTGATCCTGACCCCGACCCGTGAACTGGCGATGCAGGTTGCCGAACACGCGCGTGAGCTGGCGGCGAACACCCATCTGGATATCGCGACCATCACTGGCGGCGTAGCGTATATGAACCACGCCGAAGTGTTCAGCGAAAACCAGGATATCGTTGTCGCGACGACAGGCCGTCTGCTGCAATACATAAAAGAAGAGAACTTCGACTGCCGGGCGGTGGAAACGCTGATTCTCGATGAAGCTGACCGCATGCTGGACATGGGCTTTGCCCAGGATATCGAACACATCGCGGGTGAAACGCGCTGGCGTAACCAGACAATGCTGTTCTCGGCAACCCTTGAAGGGGATGCCATTAAAGATTTCGCCGAACGTCTGCTGGAAGATCCGGTGGAAGTGTCCGCTACGCCATCGACGCGTGAGCGTAAGAAGATCCACCAGTGGTACTACCGCGCAGATAACCTTGAGCATAAGGTTGAGTTGCTGAAACATCTGCTGAAGCAGGAAGAAGCAACCCGTACCATCGTCTTCGTACGTAAACGCGAGCGCGTGCATGAGCTGGCAGAAATGCTGCGCAACGCTGGCATCAACAACTGCTATCTCGAAGGTGAAATGGCACAGGTTAAGCGTACCGAAGGGATTAAGCGCCTGACCGATGGTCGCGTGAATGTGCTGGTTGCAACCGACGTTGCCGCGCGCGGGATCGACATCCCGGACGTGAGCCATGTGATCAACTTTGATATGCCGCGCAGCGGTGATACTTACCTGCACCGTATTGGTCGTACCGGCCGTGCGGGCCGCAAAGGGATTGCTATTTCTCTGGTAGAAGCGCACGACCATCTGCTGCTCCAAAAAATTGGCCGCTACGTTGATGAGCCGCTAAAAGCTCGTGTGATTGACGAACTTCGTCCGACGACACGTGCACCGAGTGAAAAAATGACGGGTAAACCGTCTAAGAAAGCGCTCGCGAAACGTGCTGAGAGAAAAGAGAAAGAAAAAGAGAAGCCGCGCGTGAAGCAGCGCCACCGCGATACCAAAAATATTGGTAAGCGCCGTAAGCCAAGTTCTGCTGCGCCAGAGACAAAAACTGAAGAGTAAAAAAAAGCCGGGACATTCCCGGCTTTTTTATTCCACCCCCGAAGCTGAAACCTTACAGGCTTTCAGTAAAGGTACGGGCGATAACGTCGCGCTGCTGTTCCGGAGTCAGAGAGTTGAAACGCACCGCATAGCCAGACACACGGATGGTCAGCTGCGGGTATTTTTCTGGGTTCTCAACAGCATCCATCAGCGTTTCACGACGCAGGACGTTAACGTTCAGGTGCTGACCACCTTCCACGCGCACTTCTGGTTGCACTTGCATTGGAATTTCACGGTATTCAATTTCGCCCAGTTTGCTCACCGGAACGATTTCGTCTTCCGCAAAACCTGCTTTCGCTACTACACAGCGCGCTTCGTTTTTCTCGCTGTCCAGCAGCCAGAAAGAGTTCAGCAGATCGTCATTTGCAGCTTTAGTAATCTGGATACCTGTAATCATGTGTTGCCTCCCTTAGGCTACATTAACTGATGCTGGCCTTTTGCGGCCAATTGGTAAAACCATTGTTTGTTGTGTGTATATATAACATTCAGACCCGGGTGATTTATTGATTTAAATCAACAAAATCACTAACCACATAAAGAGTGTGGTCTGAATTTTTTGTTTTAGATCAATTTTAATGATTTACCAATTCAACTTACCCTGCCTGGTTTTCAACATAAATTGAGACACTTAGCCGCTTTTCCGCGGGTAATTTTGCTCACCAGGCATTAGCAGGTAAGCTAGGCAGAGAATGAAATTCGCAGGAGAGCGAGATGACAACACCTTTAACCTGGCATGACGTGCTGGCAGAAGAGAAGCAGCAGCCCTATTTTATTAATACCCTCAGTACCGTTGCGGCTGAACGGCAGGCCGGCCAGACAATTTATCCACCGCAGAAAGATGTATTTAACGCCTTTCGCTACACCGAACTGAGCGACGTGAAGGTGGTTATACTGGGGCAGGATCCGTACCATGGTCCCGGGCAGGCTCACGGACTGGCATTTTCCGTGCGTCCGGGCGTGGCCATTCCCCCTTCTCTGCTGAATATGTATAAAGAGCTGGAAGGAACGATTCCGGGTTTCACCCGCCCTAATCACGGTTATCTGGAAAGCTGGGCGCGCCAGGGCGTTCTGTTGCTGAATACCGTATTAACCGTCCGGGCGGGTCAGGCACACTCCCACGCCAGTCTGGGATGGGAAACCTTTACCGATAAGGTTATCAGCCTGATCAATGAGCATCGTGAAGGCGTCGTGTTTTTACTCTGGGGTTCACATGCCCAAAAGAAAGGGGCGATTATCGATCGTCAGCGTCATCACGTACTGAAGGCACCGCACCCGTCGCCGCTGTCTGCGCATCGCGGTTTCTTTGGCAGTAACCATTTTGTTCTGACGAATGAGTGGCTGGAAAAGCGTGGCGAAAAGCCGATTGACTGGATGCCTGTGTTACCGGCAGAGAGTGAGTAGGGTTTGAATGTGCCGGGTCAGGCCCGGCACATAAAAGGCTTATGCTTTGTTCTGACGCCACCATTCGGCCAGCAGCACGCCGGTCGCAACGGATACGTTCAGGCTTTCAACGTTGCCAGTGCCGTCGATAGAAACGCTCATGTCAGCGCTGGAGAGTGCCGCATCAGACAGACCATCGCGCTCCTGACCTAACACCAGTACCATTTTGCGCGGCAACGTCGCTTTAAACAGCGGCGTAGCGGCACGGCTTGAGGTGGTGACAATGGTGTAGCCCGCGTTACGGAATTGCTCAAGAGCCTCCAGCACGCTGTCGCCGGTGATCGGCTGAACATGCTCAGCACCGCCTTCCGCGGTACGGATTGCCGCACCGGATTCCAGCAGCGCGGCATCCTGCAACAGAACGCCTTTCACGCCAAAGTGCGCGCAGCTACGCATCATAGCGCCCAGGTTATGCGGGTTACCCACATCTTCCAGCGCCAGCACACAGTCATCGGCATCCGCCTGGCTGACCCACTGCTGCACGGTGGTGCCGTTACGTTTTTTGATCAGGAAGCAGACGCCGCCGTGGTGTTCAGTCCCGGACGCTTTTGTCAGCTCGGCATCGTCAACCACGTGGTAGGCTTTACGGTTCGCCGCCATCCAGCGCAGCGCTTCTTTAAAGCGCGGGGTCACGCTCTGGATAAACCATGCGCGAACGATACACTCCGGGCGGCTCTGGAACAGGGCCTGACAGGCGTTCTCGCCATATACACGGGTTTCTTCCGCACGCTGACGACGCAGCACTTCCGGATCGATAAAGCTTTTTCCGCTGATACCGCCGTGATCGGCTTTTTCGGTCGCCTCTTCACCGGGCGCGCGAGAAACGGTACGCCATGGCGATCCACCGTCGCGGACAAAATCATCGCGTTTGCGATCGTCACGCTTACGGTCATCACGTTTGCGGTCATCGCCGCGGTTATTTCTGTCATCGCGGGCGGGGCGACGGCCACCGTCTGCACGAGAAGACGCCGGACGCCCGCCACCTTTTCCGGTACGCGGATTTTGGGTGCGTTTATCAGAGTCATCATCACTGCGGACATACATCACTTTGACCTTGCCGCTTTTGTTTTTCATTTCGTCGTTCATGCTTTTCTCCACCAGCGCTGCGCGAAGCGCGCAGATTACCCGATGTGCAAGCTCATAGCCATAATTTCGTACAAAAGCCTGTGACTATTGTTCCCATTGAATAAAACGCGTTGTCGATTTATACAGGCTCACTGATAATATGTAACATATCAGAAACATTATCGGCGTTCTGCCGTTGTTCCACGGCTCTATCAGAGGTTAGTTATGAATACCGTATGTGCCAACTGTCAGGCTTTAAACCGCATTCCGGACGATCGGATGGATGACGGTGCGAAATGCGGGCGTTGTGGCCACGAATTATTTGATGGCGATGTCATTAACGCGACGGGTGCTACGCTGGACAAACTCCTCAAGGACGATCTGCCGGTTGTGGTCGATTTCTGGGCACCGTGGTGCGGCCCCTGCCGTAACTTTGCGCCCATCTTCGAAGACGTGGCTGAAGAGCGCAGCGGGAAAATGCGTTTTGTTAAAGTGAATACCGAAGCGGAACGTGAACTCAGCGCCCGTTTTCGCATTCGCAGCATTCCAACCATTATGATTTTCAAAAATGGGGAAGTGATCGACATGCTCAATGGTGCAGTACCGAAGGCGCCTTTCGACAGCTGGTTAAACGAATCCCTGTAACATTCACGGGGCACATCTTGTGCCCCGTTCTCTCCTCTGCGAAAATGGGGTTTTTCCTGCCTTTTCGCCCATGACTGATAACGCTGTACTTCAATTACGCGCCGAGCGCCTTGCGCGCGCAACCCGCCCTTTTCTGGCCCGAGGCAATCGTATTCGCCGCTGCCAGCGCTGCCTTTTACCGCTGAAAGTGTGTCTGTGCGAAACGCTTGCACCGAGCGAGGCTAAAAGCCGTTTTTGTCTGGTCATGTTCGATACCGAACCGATGAAGCCCAGCAACACGGGGCGTTTGATCGCCGATATTCTGCCCAATACCGCAGCGTTTCAGTGGTCGCGCACTGAGCCACCTCAGGCTCTGCTTGACCTGGTGGCAAACCCGGACTATCAGCCCATGGTCGTTTTCCCGGCATCATATGCAGGCGAACAACGCCAGGTGCTTACGGCGCCACCATCCGGTAAGCCGCCGCTGTTTATTATGCTCGACGGCACCTGGACCGAAGCAAGAAAGATGTTTCGCAAAAGCCCTTATCTTGATGCGCTGCCGGTGATTTCCGTCGATCTGTCGCGCGTTTCGGCCTATCGCTTACGAGAAGCGCATGCCGAGGGTCAATATTGCACCGCTGAAGTCGCCATTGCGCTACTGGATCTGGCGGGCGATACCCAGGCGGCCAGCGCATTAAGCTCCCACTTCTCCTGCTTCCGCGAACGTTATCTGGCAGGAAAAACCGTTCATAAGGGTAGCGTCACAGCAACAGAGACAGAAAGCGTTTAAAATCATCAGGTCGCTTGCATTCACAGGAGGCCTGCATGAGCCAGAGAGGGTTAGAAGCGCTACTCCGTCCGAAATCCATTGCCGTTATTGGCGCCTCGATAAAACCGGACCGCGCAGGGTATCTGATGATGCGTAACCTGCTGGCTGGCGGGTTTAACGGCCCGGTCATGCCCGTTACGCCCGCTTATAAAGCGGTACAGGGGGTGCTGGCATGGCCGGACGTGCAAAGTTTACCGTTTGTTCCCGACCTCGCCGTGCTCTGTACGCATGCGAAACGAAACCTCGAATTGCTTGAGTCGCTCGGTCAGAAAGGCTGTAAAACCTGCATTATTCTTTCCTCGCCTCCTGAACAGCAGCCCGAACTGCTGGCCTGCGCCAGCCGCTACCAGATGCGCATTCTTGGTCCAAATAGCCTCGGTCTGCTTGCGCCCTGGCAAGGGCTGAATGCCAGTTTTTCCCCGGTTCCGATCCGTAAAGGCAAACTGGCCTTTATTTCACAGTCGGCAGCGGTATCCAATACCATCCTCGACTGGGCGCAGCAGCGTGAGATGGGCTTTTCCTATTTCATCGCCCTCGGCGACAGCCTGGACATTGACGTCGATGAGCTGCTGGATTTCCTGGCGCGTGACAGCAAAACCAGCGCTATCCTGCTCTACCTTGAACACCTGAGCGACGCCCGTCGTTTTGTGTCGGCGTCGCGTAGCGCATCGCGTAATAAACCGATTCTGGTCATCAAAAGCGGGCGCAGCCCCGCGGCTCAGCGCCTGCTGCATTCCCATTCCGGGATGGATCCCGCATGGGATGCAGCGATCCAGCGCGCCGGTTTACTGCGGGTACAGGATACGCACGAGCTTTTTTCCGCCGTCGAAACGTTGAGCCACATGCGTCCCCTGCGCGGTGAAAAGCTGATGATTGTCAGCAACGGAGCCGCTCCCGCCGCCCTGGCGCTGGACGAGCTCTGGCTACGCAACGGCAAGCTAGCCACGCTGGGTGAAGAGACGCTCCAGCGCCTGCGGGACGCGTTACCGGGAAGCGTTGTTCCCGATAATCCCCTCGATTTGCGCGATGATGCCAGCAGCGATCGTTACATTAAGGCGATCACGATTTTGCTGGATAGCCAGGACTTTGATGCGCTGATGATTATCCATTCGCCCAGCGCGGTTGCGCCAGGCAGCGAAAGTGCACGAACGCTGATTGAGGCTGTCCGAAAGCATCCGCGCGGCAAATACGTCACCCTGCTGACCAACTGGTGCGGCGAGTTCTCCTCGCAGGAAGCGCGACGTCTGTTTAGTGAAGCCGGGTTGCCAACCTACCGTACGCCAGAGGGCACCATAACCGCGTTTATGCATATGGTTGAGTACCGCCGCAACCAGAAGCAGCTGCGTGAAACGCCTGCCCTACCGGGCAACCTCACAGCAAATTCGGTGGACGTACACAGTTTATTGCAACAGGCCATCGAAGAGGGCGCCACTTCGCTTGATACGCATGAAGTGCAACCCATTCTTGGCAGCTATGGGATGCAAACACTGCCGACCTGGATTGCCGGTGACAGCGCTGAGGCGGTACATATCGCTGAGCAGATTGGCTATCCGGTCGCGCTGAAGCTGCGCTCCCCCGATATTCCGCACAAATCGGATGTTCAGGGCGTCATGCTGTATCTGCGCACCGCGACAGAAGTACAACAGGCCGCGGATGCCATTATCGATCGCGTTAAAATGACGTGGCCACAGGCCCGGATCCACGGCCTGCTGGTGCAGAGCATGGCTAACCGAGCAGGTGCGCAGGAGCTGCGCGTGGTCGTCGAACACGATCCGGTTTTTGGTCCACTCATTATGCTGGGTGAAGGCGGCGTTGAATGGCGGCCAGAAGAACAAGCGGCTGTCGCGCTTCCACCTCTAAACATGAACCTGGCGCGTTATTTGGTTATTCAGGCCATCAAAAGTAAAAAAATCCGCGGCAGAAGCGCTCTGAGGCCGCTTGATATCGCCGGGTTAAGCCAGTTTCTGGTGAAGGTCTCCAACCTCATTGTTGACTGTGCGGAGATCCAGCGCCTGGACATCCACCCGCTCCTCGCTTCCGGAAATGACTTCACTGCCCTCGACGTGACGCTGGAAATTGCGCCATTTGTCGGTGAACGGGAAAGCCGTCTCGCCATTCGTCCTTATCCTCTCCATCTGGAAGAGTGGGTGGAGATGAAAAATGGAGAGCGGGCACTGTTTCGCCCTATCCTGCCGGAAGACGAGCCGCTGCTGCGAGCGTTCATCTCGCAGGTGACGAAAGAAGATTTGTACTATCGCTATTTCAGCGAAATTAATGAATTTACCCACGACGATTTAGCCAATATGACCCAGATCGACTACGATCGAGAAATGGCGATTGTGGCGGTCCGCCGTTCCGCAGAGGGAGAGGAGATCCTCGGCGTGACGCGTGCCATTTCCGACCCGGATAACGTGGATGCGGAGTTTGCCGTACTGGTGCGTTCCGATCTTAAAGGTTTGGGTTTGGGCAGACGGCTGCTCGAAAAACTCATTGGTTATACGCGCGATCACGGATTGTCACGGCTCAATGGCATTACTATGCCAAATAATCGGGGTATGGTGACCCTGGCGCGGAAGCTCGGTTTTGACGTTGATATCCAGCTGGATGAAGGCATTGTCTCTTTGTCCCTCAGCCTGACTTCGACGGATAAACAAGAGTAAGCTGCTGGAAATGTTACCCACTTTTCCCGGCACTGGGGTATCATTGTCCGCTTATGTTGTTTGCCTGGTACAGACAACCCTTCAATGAACAGAGAAGAAACGCACTGTGATGTTGTCAAAATTTAAGCGTAATAAACATCAACAACACCTTGCTCAACTACCGAAGATTTCTCAGTCAGTTGATGATGTAGAGTTCTTTTATGCTCCCGCTCATTTCCGGGAGACGCTTCTTGAAAAGATTGCCAGCGCTACGCGACGTATTTGCATTGTGGCGCTCTATCTTGAACAAGATGAAGGTGGGCGTGCGATCCTGAACGCGCTCTATGAAGCGAAACGTCAGCGTCCGGAACTGGATGTTCGCGTGCTGGTTGACTGGCACCGTGCTCAGCGTGGCCGTATTGGTGCGGCTGCCTCGAATACCAATGCTGACTGGTATTGCCGCATGGCCCAGGAAAATCCGGGTATTGATATACCGGTATATGGCGTACCGGTGAATACCCGTGAAGCGCTTGGCGTTCTTCATTTTAAAGGATTTATCATTGATGACAGCGTCCTTTATAGCGGCGCCAGTCTGAATGATGTGTATCTCCATCAGCTCGATAAATACCGTTACGATCGCTACCATCTTATCCGTAATCCGCAGATGACCGACATCATGTTCAACTGGGTTGATAAAAACCTGGTTCATGGCCGGGGTGTGCACCGTCTTGACGATCCTCATCGCCCGAAAAGCCCGGAAATCAAAAACGACGTTCGCTCCTTCCGCCAGGAGCTGCGCGATGCGGTTTATCGTTTCCAGGGTGATGCCAATAATGAAGAACTGTCCGTTACGCCTCTGGTAGGCCTGGGTAAATCCAGCCTCCTGAACAAGACTATCTTCCATTTGATGCCGTGCGCGGAGCATAAGCTCACCATCTGCACCCCTTACTTCAACCTTCCCGCCGTTCTGGTGCGTAATATCATTCAGTTGCTGCGTGATGGTAAAAAAGTGGAAATCATTGTCGGGGATAAAACGGCAAACGACTTTTTCATTCCGGAAGATCAGCCTTTCAAGATCATCGGCGCACTGCCTTATCTCTATGAGATTAACCTGCGCCGCTTTCTGAGCCGTTTACAGTACTATGTGAACACGGACCAGCTCGTCGTGCGCCTCTGGAAAGATGAAGATAACAGTTATCATCTCAAAGGAATGTGGGTTGATGACGAGTGGATGCTGCTGACCGGTAATAACCTGAACCCACGCGCCTGGCGTCTGGATTTGGAAAACGCCATTCTTATTCACGATCCTCAGCATGCGTTAGCCGCAAAACGCGATCGTGAGCTGGAGCTTATACGCACGCATACCACAGTGGTTCGTCATTATCGCGATCTGCAAAGCATCGCTGATTACCCGGTGAAAGTTCGCAAGCTGATTCGCCGTCTACGTCGGATCCGTATCGATCGCCTCATCAGCCGCATTCTGTAATACACGAGCCCTGTCATCGACGGGGCTTTTTTATGGAGCCTGTTAATGCGTACGCCTTGCCTGATAATCCCTCTTTTGCTGACAGGTTGCAGCCATATGGCTAATGATAACTGGTCGGGTCAGGATAAAGCTCAGCACTTTCTGGCGTCTGCAATGATGTCCGCTGCGGGTAATGAGTATGCGCTGCACCAGGGTTATAGCAGGGATCGAAGTGCCACAATAGGCCTGATGTTCTCCATCAGCCTGGGGGCATCAAAAGAACTTTGGGATAGCCGCCCCTCGGGAAGTGGCTGGAGCTGGAAAGATTTTGCGTGGGACGTAGCCGGCGCAACAACCGGCTACGCCGTCTGGCAGATGGCACATTATTAAAGGCGGATACCTTTTCCTTTGCGATGCAGCATCAGCGAGACAATAAACGCCAGCGCTCCCATTACGGTGACATACCAGAAGAAGGTCGTTTCACTGCCCCACGACTTAAGCGATAGCGCGACATACTCCGCCGAACCGCCGAACAGGGCATTCGCGACCGCATAAGAGAGGCCTACGCCCAGCGCCCTCACCTGTGCGGGAAACATTTCCGCTTTCAAAATGCCACTGATTGCCGTGTAAAAACTGATAATAATGAGCGCCACCATGATTAAAGCGAAAGCGGCATACGGAGAGGTTGTATGCTGTAGCGCCGTCAAAAGCGGAACGGTACCCAGGGTGAGCATGCCGCCAAAGATCAGCATGGAGGTACGGCGACCAATTTTGTCCGACAGCGCGCCGACAATCGGCTGGATGAGCATAAAGACCAGTAACGCCACCGTCATGACGACACTCGCAACGTTTGCATGCATGCCCGTAGTGTTGACCAGATATTTTTGCATATAGGTGGTGAAGGTATAGAAGCTTAGCGAGCCTGCGGCGGTAAAGCCTAATACCATCAAAAATGCTTTGCGGTTACGCCACAGCCCTTTCATCGAACCAGCTTCTTTCAGCGCCCTGACCTCCTGTCGGGAGGTTTCATCAAGCTGACGGCGTAGCCACAGCGCCACAACCGCCAGGGCTGCCCCCAGGGCAAACGGAATGCGCCAGCCCCAGGCGCGTAAATCTTCATCGCTAAGGATCTGTTGAAGGATCACCACAACCAGTAACGCCAGTAGCTGTCCGCCAATGAGGGTTACATACTGGAATGATGCATAGAAACCTTTGCGCCCTTCAACAGCCACTTCGCTCATGTATGTCGCACTGGTGCCATATTCGCCACCGACGGATAGCCCCTGGAACAGACGTGCCAGCAACAACAACGCCGGTGCCCATGTTCCGATAGTCTCATAACCGGGCAGGCAGGCAATCACCAGCGAGCCGACGCACATCATGCATACAGAGATGAGCATGGATGTCTTGCGCCCTTTCCTGTCCGCGATCCTGCCGAATAGCCATCCACCGATAGGGCGCATCAGGAACCCGGCGGCAAAAACGCCTGCGGTTTGCAAAAGCTGAGTTGTGGTGTTCCCTGACGGGAAAAAGATATGCGCAAAGTAGAGTGAACAAAATGAATAGACGTAAAAGTCAAACCACTCTACAAGGTTTCCTGATGAGGCCCCAACGATTGCCCAAACCCGACGGCGAGTATCCTTACCTGCCAAATTGGTGTTATCCGTATCTGCACTGGCTACGGTTTCTGTCATTTTAATATCCCCTGTCTCACATTGCGGGCCTTTGCCCACAAACAGTAAAACCGGATTTAAAACGAATCGTTAGGTAAATAAAATGTTTCCAATATGTTTCATTGCGTTTTGTGAACTCGATCAGCTATCTAATTATTAGCGGACGCAGTAATTATCCCCAGGACTGCTGGTGGGCCTTTTTTCGCTGCAAGTAATCTTCGTCTGCACGAATTTTATCCCACCACTTTTTGAAGACTGCGGCTGCTTCTGCTTTCACTGGATCGTGATCGAGGGGTTTGACTTGTCGTTCCGCATCATACTTTTTACCGCCCTTATGATTCGCGTATCGCCGGGCGCGGGTATAGCCCATTTGTATGAATTTACGCGCCATATCCATGCCTACAAAATCGTTTTTACTGCGGTACTCTTCAAAGAGAGCGTATATCTCTTGTGCCGAACGCGCTGCGACTTCGGAATTTTTAAAACGCCAGTGTGGAAGGATTTCGCTTTTATAAGGCTCGACCATCAATACGCCCTGCTCACCCCGGCCAACCTGATACCGTTCGGGATGTTCGCGAAAATTTATATTTGCAAAATCTTGTTGGTAATCAAAAGGACGAGTCAAAGCGGCACCATTGTTAAAATCTTTTAACAATTGTAGGCCGGATAAGGGGAAGCCGCCATCCGGCATGTTTTTCCGTGCACAAAGCAAAAAACCCCGCACCTTCCGGTACGGGGTTCTTTCTGATTGATGCCTGGCAGTTCCCTACTCTCACATGGGGAGACCCCACACTACCATCGGCGCTACGGCGTTTCACTTCTGAGTTCGGCATGGGGTCAGGTGGGACCACCGCGCTAAAGCCGCCAGGCAAATTCTGTTAATCTGTATCAGGCTGAAAATCGTGTCTGTCTCTTCGCCGAAACAGCTTCGGCGTTGTAAGGTTAAGCCTCACGGTTCATTAGTATCGGTTAGCTCAACGCATCGCTGCGCTTACACACCCGACCTATCAACGTCGTAGTCTTCAACGTTCCTTCAGGAGACTTAAAGTCTCAGGGAGAACTCATCTCGGGGCAAGTTTCGTGCTTAGATGCTTTCAGCACTTATCTTTTCCGCATTTAGCTACCGGGCAGTGCCATTGGCATGACAACCCGAACACCAGTGATGCGTCCACTCCGGTCCTCTCGTACTAGGAGCAGCCCCCCTCAATTCTCCAGCGCCCACGGCAGATAGGGACCGAACTGTCTCACGACGTTCTAAACCCAGCTCGCGTACCACTTTAAATGGCGAACAGCCATACCCTTGGGACCTACTTCAGCCCCAGGATGTGATGAGCCGACATCGAGGTGCCAAACACCGCCGTCGATATGAACTCTTGGGCGGTATCAGCCTGTTATCCCCGGAGTACCTTTTATCCGTTGAGCGATGGCCCTTCCATTCAGAACCACCGGATCACTATGACCTGCTTTCGCACCTGCTCGCGCCGTCACGCTCGCAGTCAAGCTGGCTTATGCCATTGCACTAACCTCCTGATGTCCGACCAGGATTAGCCAACCTTCGTGCTCCTCCGTTACTCTTTGGGAGGAGACCGCCCCAGTCAAACTACCCACCAGACACTGTCCGCAACCCGGATTACGGGTCTACGTTAGAACACCAGCCATTAAAGGGTGGTATTTCAAGGTTGGCTCCACGCAGACTGGCGTCCACGCTTCAAAGCCTCCCACCTATCCTACACATCAAGGACCAGTGTTCAGTGTCAAGCTATAGTAAAGGTTCACGGGGTCTTTCCGTCTTGCCGCGGGTACACTGCATCTTCACAGCGAGTTCAATTTCACTGAGTCTCGGGTGGAGACAGCCTGGCCATCATTACGCCATTCGTGCAGGTCGGAACTTACCCGACAAGGAATTTCGCTACCTTAGGACCGTTATAGTTACGGCCGCCGTTTACCGGGGCTTCGATCAAGAGCTTCGCGTTGCCGCTAACCCCATCAATTAACCTTCCGGCACCGGGCAGGCGTCACACCGTATACGTCCACTTTCGTGTTTGCACAGTGCTGTGTTTTTAATAAACAGTTGCAGCCAGCTGGTATCTTCGACTGATTTCAGCTCCGTCCGCAGGGACTTCACCTACACATCAGCGTGCCTTCTCCCGAAGTTACGGCACCATTTTGCCTAGTTCCTTCACCCGAGTTCTCTCAAGCGCCTTGGTATTCTCTACCTGACCACCTGTGTCGGTTTGGGGTACGATTTCGTGTTACCTGATGCTTAGAGGCTTTTCCTGGAAGCAGGGCATTTATCACTTCAGCACCGTAGTGCCTCGTCATCACACCTCAGCGTTAACAAGGTACCGGATTTACCTGGAACCTCCGCCTACATGCTTAAACCGGGACAACCGTCGCCCGGCTGACATAGCCTTCTCCGTCCCCCCTTCGCAGTAACACCAAGTACAGGAATATTAACCTGTTTCCCATCGACTACGCCTTTCGGCCTCGCCTTAGGGGTCGACTCACCCTGCCCCGATTAACGTTGGACAGGAACCCTTGGTCTTCCGGCGAGCGGGCTTTTCACCCGCTTTATCGTTACTTATGTCAGCATTCGCACTTCTGATACCTCCAGCACCCCTCACAGGACACCTTCAACGGCTTACAGAACGCTCCCCTACCCAACAACGCATAAGCGTCGCTGCCGCAGCTTCGGTGCATGGTTTAGCCCCGTTACATCTTCCGCGCAGGCCGACTCGACCAGTGAGCTATTACGCTTTCTTTAAATGATGGCTGCTTCTAAGCCAACATCCTGGCTGTCTGTGCCTTCCCACATCGTTTCCCACTTAACCATGACTTTGGGACCTTAGCTGGCGGTCTGGGTTGTTTCCCTCTTCACGACGGACGTTAGCACCCGCCGTGTGTCTCCCGTGATAACATTCTTCGGTATTCGTAGTTTGCATCGGGTTGGTAAGCCGGGATGGCCCCCTAGCCGAAACAGTGCTCTACCCCCGAAGATGAGTTCACGAGGCGCTACCTAAATAGCTTTCGGGGAGAACCAGCTATCTCCCGGTTTGATTGGCCTTTCACCCCCAGCCACAGGTCATCCGCTAATTTTTCAACATTAGTCGGTTCGGTCCTCCAGTTAGTGTTACCCAACCTTCAACCTGCCCATGGCTAGATCACCGGGTTTCGGGTCTATACCCTGCAACTTAACGCCCAGTTAAGACTCGGTTTCCCTTCGGCTCCCCTATACGGTTAACCTTGCTACAGAATATAAGTCGCTGACCCATTATACAAAAGGTACGCAGTCACCCCATAAAGAGGCTCCCACTGCTTGTACGTACACGGTTTCAGGTTCTTTTTCACTCCCCTCGCCGGGGTTCTTTTCGCCTTTCCCTCACGGTACTGGTTCACTATCGGTCAGTCAGGAGTATTTAGCCTTGGAGGATGGTCCCCCCATATTCAGACAGGATACCACGTGTCCCGCCCTACTCTTCGAGTTCACAGCATGTGTGCTTTCGTGTACGGGACTATCACCCTGTACCGTCGGACTTTCCAGACCGTTCCACTAACACACAAGCTGATTCAGACTCCGGGCTGCTCCCCGTTCGCTCGCCGCTACTGGGGGAATCTCGGTTGATTTCTTTTCCTCGGGGTACTTAGATGTTTCAGTTCCCCCGGTTCGCCTCGTTAACCTATGTATTCAGTTAACGATAGTGCAACGGATTGCACTGGGTTTCCCCATTCGGACATCGCCGGGTCAAAGGTTCATATCACCTCGCCGGCGCTTTTCGCAGATTAGCACGTCCTTCATCGCCTCTGACTGCCAGGGCATCCACCGTGTACGCTTAGTCGCTTAACCTCACAACCCGAAGATGTTTCTTTCGATTCACCATCGACTTGCGAAAATTTGAGAGACTCGAACACACATGAGCTGTGTGTCGTTTCAATTTTCAGCTTGATCCAGATTTTTAAAGAGCAAATATCTCAAACATGACTCGCAAGTCAGTTTTGAGATATGACGGCAGGTGACTTTCACTCACGAACCAGCAAGTGGCGTCCCCTAGGGGATTCGAACCCCTGTTACCGCCGTGAAAGGGCGGTGTCCTGGGCCTCTAGACGAAGGGGACGTACAGTCTCAATCGCAAGACGCCTTGCTATTTACTTTTCATCAGACAATCTGTGTGAGCACTGCAAAGGCAGGTTCTTTAAGGTAAGGAGGTGATCCAACCGCAGGTTCCCCTACGGTTACCTTGTTACGACTTCACCCCAGTCATGAATCACAAAGTGGTAAGCGCCCTCCCGAAGGTTAAGCTACCTACTTCTTTTGCAACCCACTCCCATGGTGTGACGGGCGGTGTGTACAAGGCCCGGGAACGTATTCACCGTGGCATTCTGATCCACGATTACTAGCGATTCCGACTTCATGGAGTCGAGTTGCAGACTCCAATCCGGACTACGACGCACTTTATGAGGTCCGCTTGCTCTCGCGAGGTCGCTTCTCTTTGTATGCGCCATTGTAGCACGTGTGTAGCCCTACTCGTAAGGGCCATGATGACTTGACGTCATCCCCACCTTCCTCCAGTTTATCACTGGCAGTCTCCTTTGAGTTCCCGGCCTAACCGCTGGCAACAAAGGATAAGGGTTGCGCTCGTTGCGGGACTTAACCCAACATTTCACAACACGAGCTGACGACAGCCATGCAGCACCTGTCTCAGAGTTCCCGAAGGCACCAAAGCATCTCTGCTAAGTTCTCTGGATGTCAAGAGTAGGTAAGGTTCTTCGCGTTGCATCGAATTAAACCACATGCTCCACCGCTTGTGCGGGCCCCCGTCAATTCATTTGAGTTTTAACCTTGCGGCCGTACTCCCCAGGCGGTCGACTTAACGCGTTAGCTCCGGAAGCCACGCCTCAAGGGCACAACCTCCAAGTCGACATCGTTTACGGCGTGGACTACCAGGGTATCTAATCCTGTTTGCTCCCCACGCTTTCGCACCTGAGCGTCAGTCTTTGTCCAGGGGGCCGCCTTCGCCACCGGTATTCCTCCAGATCTCTACGCATTTCACCGCTACACCTGGAATTCTACCCCCCTCTACAAGACTCTAGCCTGCCAGTTTCGAATGCAGTTCCCAGGTTGAGCCCGGGGATTTCACATCCGACTTGACAGACCGCCTGCGTGCGCTTTACGCCCAGTAATTCCGATTAACGCTTGCACCCTCCGTATTACCGCGGCTGCTGGCACGGAGTTAGCCGGTGCTTCTTCTGCGGGTAACGTCAATCGACAGGGTTATTAACCCTGTCGCCTTCCTCCCCGCTGAAAGTACTTTACAACCCGAAGGCCTTCTTCATACACGCGGCATGGCTGCATCAGGCTTGCGCCCATTGTGCAATATTCCCCACTGCTGCCTCCCGTAGGAGTCTGGACCGTGTCTCAGTTCCAGTGTGGCTGGTCATCCTCTCAGACCAGCTAGGGATCGTCGCCTAGGTGAGCCGTTACCCCACCTACTAGCTAATCCCATCTGGGCACATCCGATGGCAAGAGGCCCGAAGGTCCCCCTCTTTGGTCTTGCGACGTTATGCGGTATTAGCTACCGTTTCCAGTAGTTATCCCCCTCCATCAGGCAGTTTCCCAGACATTACTCACCCGTCCGCCACTCGTCAGCGAAGCAGCAAGCTGCTTCCTGTTACCGTTCGACTTGCATGTGTTAGGCCTGCCGCCAGCGTTCAATCTGAGCCATGATCAAACTCTTCAATTTAAAAGTTTGATGCTCAATGAATTAAACTTCGTAATGAATTACGTGTTCACTCGTTGAGACTTGGTATTCATTTAGTGTCCGAGGACATTAAGAATCCATGTCACTTTGAGTGCCCACACAGATTGTCTGATAAATTGTTAAAGAGCAGTGCCGCTACGTTTTCGCTGCGGCGCGGGGTGTGCATATTACGCTTTCCCGCTTCAGAGTCAAGCGTTTATTTTGCTTTTCTCTGCTGACCCGGCGGCTTGCGTGCCGTTGTTCCGTGTCAGTGGAGGCGCATTATAGGGAGTTCTTCTGAGGCTGCAAGTGCAAAGTGAAAATTATTTACTGACTGCTCACTTTCCAGGCAAAACACATCTCAGACCTTAATTCTTGCCTGGTTTTTAAACAAAAACGAGCCGCAAGCGGCCCGTTTTTGCGTTTTGTGACTTACTGCACTGCCACAATTCGGTCTTCGTTGGCTTCCAGACGGATAACTTTGCCCGGAACCAGCTCCCCGGAAAGGATTTGCTGCGCCAGCGGGTTTTCGATCTGCTGCTGGATTGCACGTTTTAACGGACGCGCGCCATAAACAGGATCGTAACCATTCTCGCTCAGCAGTTTCAGCGCATCATCCGAGATGTGGATTTCATACCCACGCTCTTCCAGACGCTTGTACAGACGCTGCAACTGGATCTGCGCAATCGACGCAATGTGTTTCTCACCCAGCGGATGGAACACGACTACTTCATCAATACGGTTGATGAACTCCGGACGGAAGTTTTGGCTGACCACACCCAGCACCAGATCTTTCATATGGCTGTAATCCAGCTCACCGAAGCGTTCCTGAATCAAATCGGAACCCAGGTTCGAGGTCATGATCACCACCGTGTTACGGAAATCGACCGTTCTTCCCTGCCCGTCCGTCAGGCGTCCATCATCCAGCACCTGCAACAGAATGTTAAACACGTCAGGATGAGCCTTTTCCACTTCATCCAGCAGGATGACGGAATAAGGACGACGACGAACCGCTTCCGTCAGGTAACCGCCCTCTTCATAACCGACATATCCCGGAGGCGCACCGACCAGACGCGAGACAGAGTGTTTCTCCATAAACTCGGACATATCGATACGCACCATCGCGTCATCGCTGTCGAACATAAAGTTAGCCAGCGCTTTACACAGCTCGGTTTTACCGACACCGGTTGGCCCCAGGAACAGGAACGAGCCGATGGGACGATTCGGATCGGACAGCCCCGCACGGCTACGACGAATGGCGTTAGATACCGCTTCGACCGCTTCGTTCTGGCCAATGACGCGCTGATGCAGATCCTGCTCCATACGCAGCAGTTTTTCGCGTTCACTTTCCATCATGCGAGCTACAGGAATCCCCGTCCAGCGCGCCAGCACTTCGGCAATCTCGGCGTCCGTCACTTTATTACGCAACAGACGCATGGTTTTGCCTTCCGACTGCGTGGCGATCTCAAGCTGTTTTTCCAGCTCAGGGATCTTGCCGTACTGTAGCTCGGACATCCGCGCCAGGTCCCCTACGCGACGCGCCTGCTCAATGGCAATTTTCGCCTGCTCCAGCTCCGCCTTGATTGTCTGGGTGCCAGAGAGGGAGGCTTTCTCTGCTTTCCACTCTTCTTCCAGCTCAGAATACTGACGCTCTTTCTCATCCAGCTCTTCGTTGAGCATATCGAGGCGTTTCTTACTCGCTTCATCAGACTCTTTGTTCAATGCCTGCTGTTCCAGCTTGAGCTGAATAATGCGGCGATCGAGTCGGTCCAGCTCTTCCGGTTTCGAGTCAATCTGCATACGGATGCTGGACGCCGCTTCATCGATAAGGTCGATGGCTTTATCCGGCAACTGACGGTCGGCAATGTAACGATGCGAAAGCGTCGCCGCCGCAACGATGGCCGGGTCAGTGATCTGCACATGATGGTGCAGCTCATAACGCTCTTTCAGACCACGCAAAATCGCGATGGTATCTTCAACGCTTGGTTCTGCGACAAACACCTTCTGGAAGCGTCGCTCCAGCGCGGCATCTTTTTCAATGTACTGACGATACTCGTCCAGCGTAGTGGCACCGACGCAGTGAAGTTCACCACGTGCCAGCGCAGGTTTCAGCATGTTCCCTGCATCCATTGCGCCGTCAGCTTTACCTGCCCCCACCATAGTGTGCAGTTCGTCAATAAACAGGATGACGTTGCCTTCCTGTTTCGCCAGATCGTTCAGCACGCCTTTCAGACGCTCTTCAAATTCACCGCGGTATTTCGCCCCGGCCACCAGCGCGCCCATATCCAGCGCCAGTACGCGACGGCCTTTCAGCCCTTCGGGCACTTCGCCATTAACGATACGCTGCGCCAGCCCTTCAACGATGGCGGTTTTACCGACGCCAGGCTCACCAATCAGCACCGGGTTGTTTTTGGTACGGCGTTGCAGTACCTGAATAGTCCGGCGAATTTCTTCGTCGCGACCGATTACCGGGTCAAGTTTGCCCTGCTCGGCACGTTCGGTCAGATCGACCGTAAATTTTTTCAAAGCCTGACGTTGGTCTTCGGCTCCCTGGTCGTTCACGCTTTCACCTCCGCGCATTTTCTCAATCGCCTGGGTCACATTAGCGGTGGTTGCACCGGCGGATTTCAGCAGGTCGGTTAAAGTACCGCGTGATTCAAGCGCCGCCAGAACAAACAGCTCTGACGAAATAAAGTTGTCCCCACGTTTTTGCGCCAGCTTGTCGCAAAGGTTCAGTACACGCACCAGATCCTGTGACGGCTGTACGTCGCCACCGGTACCTTCTACCTGCGGTAAACGACTCAGCGCCTGATCGATGGCGGTGCGTAACTGGCCGGCATTAATGCCAGCGGACGTTAACAAAGGACGTACCGATCCCCCTTCCTGATTCAGCAAGGCGCTTATTAAATGAAGAGGTTCGATAAATTGGTTGTCGTGCCCCAGTGCGAGGGACTGGGCATCGGCGAGAGCAAGCTGGAATTTATTAGTAAGACGATCCAGACGCATAACTCCTCCCATAACAGGTCAAATTTGCTACTGGAGATTAAATGAGGTCATCCCTCAATTATTCAAGGTTAATAACCTGAATTATGTGAAAAGAAAACGGCGCGTACCGGATCGTCTTGATTCTTTAGGTTATATCAGCCAAATGAAACTTGCCATACGGCCTGTCGTCTTGTCACGGCGCCAGGAGAAAAAATCACCCTTTTCGGTGAATGTACAGCGATCGCCGCCGAAGATCTGGGTCACGCCGACATTATTAAGGCGCTGGCGGGCAAGCTGATAAATATCGGCCAGATATTTATCGCCGGATGCCACAAACGCATTAACCGCCTGAGGATCTTTTTCCATAAAAGCTTGCCGAACCTCAGGCCCCACTTCAAATGCCTGCGGGCCAATCGCCGGGCCAAGCCAGGCGATGAGATTTGCAGAATCGTCCTGGAAGCAGGCAACGGTCTCTTCCAGCACGCCTTCACACAGGCCACGCCAGCCCGCATGCGCTGCTGCAATCTCCGTACCGGCACGGTTACAAAACAACACCGGCAGGCAATCAGCGGTCATCACCGCGCAAACCGTTCCCGGCGTATTGCTGTACGAAGCATCGGCGCGTTTAGACGCATAGGGCTCACCCGTAAGCTTCAGCACCGCTTTACCGTGCACCTGCTCAAGCCAGACCGGTTTTGAAGGAAGGTTTCCCGCAGCAAACAGACGTTTACGGTTCTCTTCGACGTGCTCCAGGTTATCGCCACAGTGCGCACCGAGGTTCAAAGACGCCCACGCACCCTGGCTCACGCCACCGATACGGGTCGAGCTACAGGCGGCCACGCCTTCAGGCAGCGGCCACTCCGGGACAATCAGTTTGGTCATAACCAGTCCACGTGATCCTTATGTTCTTCGAAATCTGCGCGCATCGCGTCGATAAGTTCCACCATATCCTGTGGGATAGGCGCATGCCATTCCATCTGAATTCCGGTGATTGGGTGGTAAAGACGTAGCATCGTCGCATGCAGCGCCTGGCGATCGAATTTACGCAGCACGGAGATGAATTCATCCGATGCGCCCTTTGGTGGACGCGGACGACCGCCGTAAACAGGGTCACCCACCAGCGGATGGGTAATATGCGCCATGTGCACGCGGATCTGGTGAGTACGCCCGGTTTCCAGACGCAGACGCAGGCGCGTATGAATACGGAAATGTTCCATGATGCGGTAATGGGTTACCGCCGGTTTACCCATCGGGTGCACGGACATATGCGTACGCTTGGTTGGATGACGACTAATCGGCTCTTCCACCGTGCCGCCAGAGGTCATATGACCAATGGCCACCGCTTCATACTCACGGGTGATTTCGCGCAGCTGCAAAGATTCCACCAGTCGAGTCTGGGCGGGGATCGTCTTCGCCACCACCATCAGACCCGTGGTGTCTTTATCCAGACGGTGAACGATACCGGCACGCGGTACGTCAGCTATCGGCGGGTAATAATGAAGGAGTGCGTTAAGTACCGTACCGTCAGGATTACCCGCGCCCGGATGGACGACAAAGTCACGCGGTTTGTTGATGACCAGAATATCGTCATCTTCGTAGACGATATCCAGCGGGATATCCTGCGGCTCGAAGCGGACTTCCTCTTCGATTTCAGCATTGATGGCGACAGCTTCCCCACCAAACACTTTCTCTTTTGGTTTGTCCCAGATCTTGCCGTTTACCAGCACGCGCTGGTCAAGGATCCATTCTTTTATACGTGAACGCGAATAATCAGGGAACAATTCGGCCAAAGCCTGATCTAAGCGTTGACCGAGCTGATTTTCGGAGACTGTTGCGGTGAGTTCTACTCGTTGTGCCATAAACTGCTTCTTCGTTTAACGTTGGGTTTTACGGCTTTGCCGTTTAATATAGTGTGCTATTGTAGCTGGTCTTAATCGGGAGCAGGAACTGAGTTTCTCCCGGACAAACATTTGAGGAAAGTCAAAACGTCATGACGCGCATGAAATATCTGGTGGCAGCGGCCACGTTGAGCCTGGCTTTGGTGGGCTGCTCCGGTTCGAATGAACAGGTCCCTGACAATCCGCCGAATGAAATCTATGCGACTGCACAACAAAAGTTGCAGGACGGTAACTGGAAACAGGCGATAACGCAACTGGAAGCGTTGGATAATCGCTATCCGTTTGGTCCGTATTCACAGCAGGTACAGTTAGATCTTATCTACGCCTACTATAAAAATGCCGATCTGCCGCTGGCTCAGGCAACGATCGATCGTTTCATGCGTCTGAACCCTACCCATCCTAACATCGATTACGTGATGTACATGCGCGGCCTGACTAACATGGCGCTGGATGACAGTGCATTGCAGGGCTTCTTCGGGGTGGATCGTTCTGACCGTGACCCGCAACATGCGCGTGATGCTTTCAATGACTTCTCCAAACTGGTGCGTAGCTACCCGAACAGCCAGTACATTACCGATGCCACTAAGCGTCTGGTGTTCCTGAAAGATCGTCTGGCGAAATACGAGTACTCCGTCGCGGAATACTACACTCGCCGTGGCGCATGGGTTGCCGTGGTTAACCGTGTAGAAGGCATGCTGCGTGATTATCCAGATACCCAGGCCACGCGTGATGGCCTGAAGCTGATGGAGAATGCGTATCGCCAGATGCAGATGACGGCTCAGGCTGACAAAGTGGCGAAAATCATCGCCGCGAACAGCAGCAACACCTGATACCGCTACAACGCATAACGGCAGCCCGCAGGCTGCCGTTTTTTTATTCTTTCAAACTTACGCTGAAGCGGTTTAGCTTCAACACATCCAGTCAACTATGACCGCAATTGCTGGCTTCGACAAGGTAAATCTCACCTCTTCCTGCCCTGCCTCACAAAAAAGATTCCCTGACAAAAACCGACAAAATAACGTGATCTAAATCACACATTTTGACATTAGGTCGGGTATGCTGGAATCACCAAGACGGAAAGACAAGAGGTAAAATTTATGACAATGAACATTACCAGTAAACAAATGGAAATTACTCCGGCAATCCGCCAGCACGTCGCAGACCGTCTCGCCAAACTGGATAAATGGCAAACACATTTGATTAATCCACATATCATCCTGTCCAAGGAGCCGCAGGGTTTCGTCGCTGATGCAACTATCAATACTCCAAACGGCCATCTGGTCGCCAGCGCTAAACACGAGGATATGTACACCGCAATTAACGATTTGATCAACAAGCTGGAACGGCAGCTCAATAAAGTGCAACACAAAGGTGAAGCCCGTCGCGCCACAACATCGGTGAAAGACGCCAGCTTCGCGGAAGAAGTTGAAGAAGAGTAATCCTTTAAATTGAGTGTACCGACAACGCGCCTTCGGGCGCGTTTTTTATTGACAGGATCAAAACAGTACAGGTACTTTAACCCTATCAATTTCAGGATGACCTAATGAAACAGACGCCGTTTTTCTTCGCATTCTTTTTTACCTTCCCCTGACCGGGAGGCGTTTCGTCGTGTGATAAAGAATGCGAAGACGAACAACAAGGCCTCCCACAGCGGGAGGCCTTTTTTATTGATAACGATAAAATGAGACAGACAACACTATGACACCGGAAAACCCGCTCCTGGATTTACGCGTAAAAATCAGTGCACTCGACGAAAAGTTACTGGCCCTGCTGGCAGAACGCCGCGCGCTCGCCATTGAAGTTGGCAAAGCCAAGCTGGATTCTCATCGGCCGGTGCGCGATATCGATCGCGAGCGTGATTTACTGGAACGGTTGATACAGCTCGGCAAAGCGCATCATCTTGATGCCCACTACATCACCCGCCTGTTCCAGCTCATCATTGAAGATTCCGTTCTGACGCAACAGGCCCTGCTCCAGCAGCATCTGAACAAAACCAACCCGCACTCTGCTCGGATCGCTTTCCTCGGCCCGAAAGGTTCTTATTCTCACCTGGCGGCTCGCCAGTACGCAGCCCGTCATTTCGAAGAGTTCATTGAGAGCGGTTGTGCAAAATTTGCAGACATCTTCAACCAGGTCGAAACCGGCCAGGCAGATTACGCCGTGGTGCCTATTGAGAACACCAGTTCCGGCGCCATCAACGATGTTTACGATCTGCTCCAGCACACCAGCCTGTCGCTGGTCGGTGAGCTGACTATTCCTATCGATCACTGCGTGCTGGTCTCTGGCTCAACCGATCTGAGTCAGATCGAAACGGTGTACAGCCACCCGCAGCCGTTCCAGCAGTGCAGCCAGTTCCTGAACCGTTATCCGCACTGGAAAATTGAGTACACCGAAAGCACCTCGGCGGCGATGGAAAAAGTGGCGCAGGCAAACTCTCCTGCCGTCGCGGCACTCGGTAGCGAAGCGGGCGGCGCGCTGTATGGCTTACAGGTGCTGGAACGCAATCTGGCCAACCAGACGCAAAATATCACCCGTTTCGTGGTTCTTGCCCGCAAGGCCATCAACGTGTCGGACCAGGTCCCGGCGAAAACCACCCTGCTGATGGCGACCGGCCAGCAGGCGGGTGCGCTGGTTGAAGCGCTGCTGGTGCTGCGTAATCACAACCTGATCATGACGAAGCTGGAATCCCGCCCAATACATGGCAACCCGTGGGAAGAGATGTTCTATCTCGACGTTCAGGCCAACCTGGAGTCTGCATCCATGCAGAAAGCCCTGCGCGAACTGGGCGAGATCACACGCTCCATGAAGGTACTGGGCTGCTATCCGAGCGAAAACGTGGTCCCGGTCGATCCGGCTTAATGTTCGATAAAGCGGCTTTTCTTCATCCCTGCCACATTTACAGGCAGGGTGAAGATGGCACCGGAAAGCGGGTATTTCGCCAGCTCCTCCGCCTCCATATTTTCCCGCGTGGTGGTGATAAACAGCGTTTTCATATCGTCGCCGCCAAAGCAGACCATTGTCGGGCAGCGTACCGGCAGCCGGTATTCTTCCAGCTGTTCGCCTTGCGGTGAAAACCGTGCGATACGCCAGCCGTCAAACAGTGCGCTCCAGTAGCAGCCTTCCTCATCCATTGCCGCTCCGTCGGGTATACCCTCTCCCTCGCTAAAACGGCGAAACTCTTCGCGCTTACCGGGTTCCCCCTGCTTATCAAGCGGCGTACGGTAGATCACACCGTTCGGCGTATCAGAAGTAAACATCCACCGTTTGTCAGGGCTAAACGCTAAACCGTTATGCCCCTGAATATCGCACTGGATCACTTTCGGTGTCAGGTCGTTGTCGATACGCATCAACATGGCGCCGTTATAATCTCCCGGCCCCCAGAACGTGCCCGCATAAAACCGTCCCTGATGGTCGGTGCCTCCATCGTTAAAGCGTGCAAGCTGCGGGTTGGACGGGTTATCGCAAACCTTACGCTGGAGCAGGCCGTGTTTATCGGTCAGCCAGATGGCGTTTCGCATCGCGACGATAAATCCGCCGCGTTCACGCAGGGCAAAACACCCAACTTCTTCATGGAATGAGAGCACCGAGTGTTCCGCGGTGGGCAGATGGTACCGATGAATCTCCCCTTCCAGAATATCCGCCCAGTAGAGCGCCTTCTCTTCAGCACTCCACGTCGGGCATTCGGGCAGATGCCCGGTATAGTTCAACAGCAGCTGCGGTTCAGCCATGACAGTTCCCCAAAATGAAAAAAGCCAGCATTGCTGGCTTTCAGTATATACATCATCAGATTACTGGCGACTGTCATTTGCCTGGCGCAACAGCGTGCGGCTTTCACTCTGGAATCGCGTGGCGTAATCACCGAACCAGTGCTCCACTTTACGGAAACTGTCGATAAACGCTTGTTTATCGCCGTGTTCCAGCAAGGTGATCGCTTCGCCAAAACGCTGATAGTAGCGCTTGATCAGCGCCAGGTTATTTTCAGACGACATGATGATGTCGGCGTAAAGCTGTGGATCCTGGGCAAACAGTCGCCCGACCATCGCCAGCTCCAGACGATAGATTGGCGAGGAAAGCGCCAGCAATTGTTCAAGCTGAACGTTCTCTTCCGCCAGGTGCAGACCATAGGCGAAGGTTGCAAAGTGGCGCAGCGCCTGAATAAACGCCATGTTCTGATCGTGCTCAACCGCACTGATACGGTGCAAACGTGCCCCCCAGACCTGAATCTGTTCCAGGAACCACTGATACGCTTCCGGCTGACGACCGTCGCAGTAAACCACTACCTGCTTCGCCAGGCTGCCGCTGTCCGGGCCAAACATCGGGTGTAACCCAAGCACGGGCCCGGTGTGCGCCGCCAGCATTGCCTGTAGAGGGCCATTTTTAACGGACGCCAGATCCACCAGAATGCAATCTTCCGGCAGCGGAGGAAGTTTCGCGATAATCTGCTCCGTCACATGAATCGGTACGCTGACGATAACCATTCCGGCATCCTTCATGAGTTCCGGCGCATGCGGCCAGTCCTCTTTTTCCAGGATGCGCACCTGATAGCCAGAAAGCGTCAGCATTTTTTCAAACAGACGCCCCATCTGGCCGCCGCCACCGACAATCACCACCGGACGCAGCGACGGACAGAGAGTTTTGAAGCCCTTATCGTTTTCGCTGGAATAGGATTCCCGCATCACACGACGCAGGACATCTTCAATTAAGTCCGGTGAAACGCCCAGCGCCTGTGCCTCTTTACGGCGGGAGGCGAGCATAGAGGCCTCACGCTCCGGAACGTAAATTGGCAGGCCGTATTTGCTTTTAACTTCGCCGACCTCAGCAACCAGTGCCATGCGGCGCGCCAGCAGGTCCAGCAACGCCTTATCCACTTCATCAATTTGATCGCGTAATGCGGTCAATTCAGCAACCATAACTATCCTCTTATGCCAGACGCGTCGCCAGCTGGCCGTTCAAATCTTTGTGGATCTCACGCAGTAGCGCATCAGTGGTTTCCCAGCTGATGCAAGCATCCGTGACGGAGACGCCGGGCTTCATCGCGCTACGCGGCTGTTCCGATGACTGATTGCCTTCATGAATATTACTTTCAATCATCAGGCCGATAATTGAACGGTTACCATCTTTAATCTGTGCAATCACAGATTCTGCAACCGCAGGCTGGCGACGGTAATCTTTATTCGAATTACCATGACTGCAATCTACCATCAGCGCCGGACGCAGTCCCGCCTGTTCCATCTCTTTTTCACACTGCGCGACATCCGCCGGGCTGTAGTTTGGCGCTTTACCACCGCGCAGGATCACATGCCCGTCCGGATTGCCCTGCGTTTGCAGCAGGCATACCTGGCCCGCCTGGTTGATCCCGACAAAACGATGGGGCATAGCGGCGGCGCGCATGGCGTTAATCGCCGTGGCCAGGCTGCCGTCGGTACCGTTTTTAAAACCAACCGGCATAGACAGGCCAGACGCCATCTCGCGGTGGGTTTGTGACTCGGTGGTGCGCGCCCCAATCGCAGACCAGCTAAACAGATCGCCGAGGTACTGCGGGCTGTTCGGATCCAGCGCTTCGGTTGCCAGCGGCAGCCCCATGCTGACCAGCTCCACCAGCAGGCGACGCGCAATCTTCAGGCCCGCTTCCACATCAAACGAGCCATCCATGTGCGGATCGTTAATCAACCCTTTCCAGCCAACCGTTGTACGTGGCTTTTCAAAATAGACGCGCATCACCAGATAGAGGCTATCGCTGACCTCCTCCGCTAATGCTTTAAATCGACGAGCGTACTCAATGGCGGTTTCAGGATCGTGAATGGAGCAAGGACCACATACCACCAGCAGGCGCGGATCGCGGCCTGCGATAATGTCAGAAATGGTCTGGCGAGAGTGCTCAATCTGAGCTTCCTGCGCGACGCTCAGCGGGAATTCCGCCTTCAGTTGATCCGGGGTGATTAACACCTGTTCGTCAGTGATATGTACGTTGTTCAGCGCGTCTTTTTGCATGATTGCGATCCTGTAAAACTCGTTTGCGATAGTGGTTTTCCTCGAAGAGGTGACACAACGATAACACATCAAGTAAAGATTTCAATCCAAAATACGTACAGATTATTTTACAGCAGCCATTTAAATGCCAAATCACAGGTTAAAATCGTAAACATAAAATTACACATACGCTTTTAACGCCAGTCTACGCTCACACCAGGCACGCTATCCCGGCGCTGGCCGTTAGCTTAATTATCCTCGGGTGAATTGAGGGAAAGTTGCGTGGCTACATAAATCCTGGCAACAAAAAATGAATAAAAGTATGAATTCCAGCAGACTTAATTGAGCCTGCCTAAATTACTTTGAATATCGTGCTCTGTAAGATTTAGCTTAGGTCAAGACAGGGATATTTCTGACATAATGACGGCTTTGAGAAAGAATGGTATTCTGCCGGAAATTCATAAGGGCATCTATTTCCGGGGCGGTTTGGCGGATTCTGATGAGAAATACATTCTTGATCGCTTTGCTTCACCTCCCCCTGGCGCTAATGCTGTTCATTTTGGTGAACCCTGCATGGGCAGGCTCGCTCACGGAAACGGATAAATCGGTACGTTCGATTGTTTCTGGTATTGTAAGCTACACCCGATGGCCAGCACTTTCCGGCCAGCCTAAGCTCTGTATTTATGCCTCTTCCCGTTACAGACAGGCGCTCAGCAGTGAAGATGTAAATAACCCGTTGCCCTATAGTCCTGTCATTGTGCATAGCGATCGGGAAGCACTCACAGCAAGGTGCGATGCCCTCTATTTCGGGAGCGAATCACCGGCAAAACAACAGGAAATAATAAATCACTATCAGGGCCAGGCGTTGCTATTAATGTCAGAGCAAAATCCTGAATGCGTTATTGGCAGCGCATTTTGTCTGATAATAGAGCACAACAAGGTCAGGTTTTCCGTAAATCTGGATGCGCTGACGCGCAGTGGCGTAAGAGTCAATCCGGATGTATTAATGCTCGCACGGAATAAGAAGCATGAATAAGGAAGTCACACCAACACCGCGTCCGACGTTTAAAAGAACGTTGCGGCGAATCAGCATGATAAGCGTCATTATTACGATGACGTTTATATGGTTGCTGCTGTGTTTCGCTTCCGTGGTGACATTAAAGCAATACGCGCAAAAAAACCTCGAACTCACCGGCGCCACCATGAGCCACAGCCTTGAGGCCTCTCTGGTGTTCAACGATGCCGTGGCGGCAAATGAAACGCTGGCGACCCTCGGCAAGCAGGGGCAATTTGCCGTGGCGGAAGTGCTTAATGCACATCATAAACGGTTTGCCTGGTGGTCGTGGAACCCGGCGGATAATACCGACACGCTGGGCGCGCTGGTCAACCGGTGGTTGTTCCCTGTTCCTGTCGCACAGCCCATCATACATAACGGTAATGTGATTGGCGAAATTCGTCTGACCGCACGAGACAGCCTGATTAGCCACTTTATCTGGCTCTCATTTGCGGTCCTCACCGGCTGCATTCTTTTTGCCTCTGCCGTCGCATTGACCATCACCCGCTCGCTACATCATGGCATGGTTGTTGAAATGCAAAACATCACTGACGTTGTGCATGACGTCCGTACCAACCGCAACTTCTCTCGCCGGGTAACGGAAGGCCGCATCGAAGAGTTCCACCAGTTTGGTGAAGACTTCAACAGCCTGCTGGATGAAATGGAAGAGTGGCAGCTCAAGCTACAGGCGAAAAACGCTCAACTGTTGCGTACCGCCATGCACGATCCGCTCACGGGGCTTGCAAACCGCGCCGCGTTTCGCAACAACATTGCGGCCTTAATGAATGACGCTTCGGCAAAGACCAATTCTGCCCTGCTCTTCCTGGATGGTGATAACTTCAAGTTTATTAACGACACCTGGGGCCATGCCGCGGGCGACTGCGTACTGATCGAAGCCGCAAAAAGGATGGTCGAATTTGGCGAAAAACGTCATCAGTCTTACCGTCTTGGCGGCGACGAGTTTGCCATGATCCTTTATGGCGTCCACACCGCGCGTGAGGTCGAATATATTTGCGCTGCGCTGTCGCAGCAATTTATCCGTCCGTTTGATCTGCATAACGGACACACAGCATCAATGTCACTCAGCATTGGCTTTGCTCTGGCGTGGGAAAATGCCTCCGTCGAGGCATTACTGGAGCAAGCCGATCGCAATATGTACCTGGTCAAAAACCAGCGTTCGAAAACAATACCCTGAAATGAAGACGATATGTTGAAGCGATACATCGCGCCGTTGTTACTGGCATCTCTGGTTATGTCCGGGTGCCAGACGCCGGAGGGTAAATTCACACCAGAGCAAATCGCGGCCATGAAGTCCTACGGCTTTAACGAACTGAATGGCGACTGGTCCCTGGGCCTGTCGGATAAGATCCTGTTTGATAAAAATGACGCCAGACTGCGTCCGGAAAGTGAAACGCAGATCCAGACTATGGCCTCACGTCTGGCGGCAACCGGTCTGAATCACGCCCGGATGGACGGCCATACGGATAACTATGGCGAAGAGAGCTACAACGAAGCGCTTTCGTTAAAACGTGCCAATGTAGTAGCGGATGCCTGGGCGAAGGGCGCGAACATCCCGCGCAGCAACCTCAGTACGCGGGGTTTAGGCAAAAAATACCCTCTCAGCAGCAACCGTACTGCGCAAGGGCGCGCTGAAAACCGCCGTGTTGCGGTAGTTATCAGCACGCCTTAAGGCTATTTAGCGGATGTGCCGGCGAGCGACACGCCTGAAGCCGCTCGCCAGCGCAGCCAGTCAATCACGATAAATACCGCCAGACTGACGCCCATTACCGGCAACGCCAGCCCCAGCAGGAGGCTTATCATGAACGTCACTCCCCTTCCCCACAGCGGCAATGCCAGCCAGCTTTGACAGAGCGTCTGTACCGGGTTCGCGGCTGACGTCGCAGGACGACGCATCCACCACATCCGGTATCCCCAGATAATCAGCACGCACAGCGCAACGCCAAACGCGATGAGCAGCAGCTGATTTGCCAGACCAAACAGGATCCCCATATGGAAATCCACGCCCCAGCGGGTGAGTTTAGCCATCAGCGGGAAATCCCCAAAGCGAGTCCTGTCCAGCACCTTCAGAGAGTGGGGGTCCACGGCAACGGCATCAACCTGCGTCGGCCAGCGGCGATCGATTTCCGTCACCGTCCAGGCCTGGTCGACCCTGCTTGCCGGACGGATCTCAACGTTGTTAGCATCAATTCCTGACTGGCGGGCGGCCTGCAATACGCTGTCAAAAAGCGACAGTTCAACATGCATTTCAGGCATCGACATTCCGCCGTGATGACCACGATGTTCGGCGTGTTCATCCATCATTTCCGGCGCACCGGAAAGGGTGGTGTTTACCTGCGGCGTCAGCCAGTTCATCTCTGCACGCAGCTTATCGACGTTGCCACCGGCCCATTGTGACCAGGTTAACCCGGTGACTGAGAACAGCAGCATTCCCGCCAGTAACGTCCAGCCTAAGATCACATGCAGGCGACGACGATTCTGGAAACGATTGTTAATACGGCGCTTCGGTCGGGTATAGAACCACAGCGCGATCCCGCCCAGGGCAGCAACCCACATCCACGAGGCGGCTAACTCGCTATAGAGGCGCCCGAGGTTGCCCAGCATCAGCGAGGTATGCAGATAATCGATAGTCTGACGCAGCGGTAAAATCCCGCTGGTGCCGTATACGGTCATATCCCCTCGAACCTCAAGGCTGGCGGGATCAATAAAAATAGCCCGATGCTCGGAGGGACCCAGCGCCGGGTCGGCAAACATCACGCGGGTCGTTTCGCCCTCTTCCAGCCCCGGACGAACGGCATGCAGACGCAGATCTGATTCTACGGCCTTTTCGGCCGCGGCAATTTGTGCAGCAAGAGGCTGCGCCTCACCCACGGCATCCGTGTGGAGTGCATGATGGTACAGCGCATTTTCAAGCTGCGGCGTGGCGACATACAGCGTACCGGTCAACGCTGCGAAGAAAATAAACGGACCAACAAACAGCCCGATATAGAAATGGAGGCGACGCAGCAGGTTTCCCCATGCCGCGCGCGGAGTGCAGGTAGTCATACTTTTCCTTTTTAAGGCAAAAAGTGAGTGATTTTGTTTTAAAGGGAGAAAGCAGACCGACGCGGCGGCGCGCGGGTATCGGGGTAAAGCCAGGGGAAAAAGTGCCAGTGGCTGACCGCCTGACGAGGCGGCTTCATGCGCAGCCGCTGCAACACCACGCTGAGCAGAACGATAAGCGCCAGCATCACGCCCGGCACATGCGCTAACAGCACGCAGTAGCCGCAGGCTTCCGCATGGTCAACTGGCATGGAATGCGGCATATCCCCATGATGCTCGTCCATCGACATCATGCTCATGTCATGGTGCATGCCCGGCATGGCGCTCATGGGATCTTTTTGCAGCGAGACGGAGATCAGCGGCGCCACGACGATCAGCAAGATCGCAAACAGCGCGGTCAATGCCGCTGCGCGTTTCCAGCTATGCTGATGCAGTACGTTATCCACTTACCCTCCACCCAAGAGGCGAACATTGTAAATGATTTATGACGGAAGGGTTAACGCGAGAGGTGCGATGGGATAAAAAAAGGGCCAGCCTTTCGGCCAGCCCTTTCTGACAGGATGTCGCTTAAGCGAATCTTAGTTCAGACGCTCTTTAATACGAGCAGACTTACCAGTACGCTCACGCAGGTAGTACAGTTTAGCTTTACGTACAGCACCACGACGTTTAACAGCAATGCTGTCAACTACCGGAGAGTGAGTCTGGAAGACACGCTCAACGCCTTCGCCGTTGGAAATTTTACGAACAGTGAATGCAGAGTGCAGACCGCGGTTACGAATAGCGATAACCACGCCCTCGAATGCCTGCAGACGTTTTTTGGAACCTTCAACAACCCATACTTTCACTTCCACGGTGTCACCTGGACGGAAGGAAGGTACGTCCTGCTTCATCTGCTCTTGTTCAAGTTGCTTAATAATGTTGCTCATAATTTAATCTCTTATCCTGGGTAAACTGATATTCGGGAGCGTATTACGCTTTCCCATCATGTTCATGCTGCTGGTGCGCGTGTTCGGTTTTGAACTCGGCCAGCAACTTTGCTTGCTCTTCAGTCAGAGCCAGGTTTTCCAGAAGTTCAGGTCTTCTAAGCCAGGTCCGGCCCAGCGACTGCTTCAAACGCCAGCGACGTATCTCGGCATGGTTTCCAGACAGTAACACTGCCGGGACTTCCATCCCTTCTAACACTTCAGGACGAGTATAGTGTGGACAGTCCAGCAATCCATCGGCAAAGGAATCTTCCGTTGCCGAAGCTTCATGGCCCAGAACCCCCGGAATAAACCGGGCGACGGAGTCAATCAACGTCATTGCTGGTAGCTCACCACCGCTGAGAACGTAATCGCCGATAGACCATTCTTCGTCAATCTCGGTTTGAATTACGCGCTCATCTATCCCTTCGTAGCGACCACAGACCAGAATCAGCTTTTGATTCGTCGCCAGTTCGCTCACGCCCGCTTGATCAAGCTTGCGTCCCTGAGGTGACAGATAAATCACCTTCGCGCCTTCACCTGCCGCGGCTTTTGCTGTGTGAATGGCGTCCCGTAAGGGTTGCACCATCATCAACATCCCCGGTCCGCCGCCGTAAGGACGATCGTCCACGGTACGGTGCCGGTCATGCGTGAAGTCACGAGGACTCCAGCTCTGGATGCTCAGCAGGCCATTCTTTACTGCCCGGCCAGTTACCCCGTAATCGGTAATCGCGCGGAACATTTCAGGAAACAGGCTAATTATGCCAATCCACATAGCGCCGTCTTTTACCGTTTATCCGGAGAATTTAAAAACCAGGATCCCAATCTACTTCAATGGTTTGAGTAGTGAGATCGACTTTCTTGATAACCTGTCCATCGAGGAACGGGACCAACCGCTCCTTGATGCCAAATGCATCTTTCAGGTTTGCCTTAATGACGAGAACGTCATTTGACCCGGTTTCCATCATGTCGATGACTTTCCCCAGGCTGTAGCCTTCAGTGGTCACTACCTGGCAACCCATAAGGTCTTTCCAGTAGTAGTCACCCTCTTCCAGTTGCGGCAACTGCGACGAATCCACGACAATTTCACAATTAGTCAGCGCATTCGCGGCATCTCGATCGTCAATGCCTTTCAGCTTGATGATGATGTCCTGATTGTGGTGACGCCAGCTTTCCAGCTCGACCTCTTCCCACTTACCGGCTTTCTGGATAAACCAGGGCTGGTAATCAAAAATGCTATCAGCGTCTTCAGTGGAGGAAAACACTCTGAGCCAACCACGGATACCGTAGCAAGAACCCATTTTTCCCAATACGATCGGTTCAACAGGTGCTTTATTGCTCATCATGACCACCGTGACAGATTAAGCTGCTTTGTTTGCTGCTTTGATCAGCGTAGCAACGCGATCGGAAACAGTAGCGCCCTGGCCAACCCAGTGAGCGATACGATCCAGATCCAGACGAGTTTCTTCTTCTGCGCCAGAGGCCAGTGGGTTGAAGAAACCAACGCGCTCAATGAAGCGACCGTTGCGTGCATTACGGCTGTCAGTCACAACAACCTGGTAGAACGGACGCTTTTTAGCGCCGTGACGTGCTAAACGAATAGTTACCATAACATCCTCTTGTGTGAATAAAACAACCGGGCCCCATCGAGGAACGGAGCCCGGGTGTCATATTAAAAGCCCGAAAATTTTACTCATTTTCGGGCAAAAAGCAATCTCAAAAGCGATTATCGCCCAGGAAAACCGGGCGGCATCATGCCTTTCATGCCGCGCATCATCTTCGCCATGCCGCCTTTCTTCATTTTCTTCATCATGCGCTGCATGTCGTCGAACTGTTTCAGAAGGCGGTTAACGTCCTGGACCTGCATGCCGCAACCGGCTGCGATACGGCGCTTGCGGGAACCTTTGATGATTTCTGGCTTCGCGCGCTCTTTCAGCGTCATCGAGTTGATGATTGCCTCCATACGCACCAGCACTTTGTCATCCATCTGGGATTTGACGTTGTCCGGGATCTGCCCCATACCCGGCAGTTTACCCATCAGGCTTGCCATACCGCCCATGTTTTTCATCTGACGCAGTTGCTCAAGGAAGTCGGTCAGATCGAAACCGTCACCTTTTTTCAGCTTGCTGGCGAGTTTTTCAGCCTGCGCGCGGTCAACCTTGCTTTCGATATCTTCGATCAGCGACAGCACGTCGCCCATGCCGAGGATACGGGAGGCAATACGATCCGGGTGGAACGGCTCCAGCGCTTCGGTTTTCTCGCCCACGCCGAGGAACTTAATTGGCTTACCAGTGATATGACGTATAGACAGCGCCGCACCGCCGCGAGCGTCGCCGTCGACTTTGGTCAGCACCACGCCGGTTAACGGCAGGGCTTCGTTAAACGCTTTTGCGGTGTTTGCCGCATCCTGACCGGTCATGGCGTCGACAACAAACAGGGTCTCTACCGGATTGATAGAAGCATGAACCTGCTTGATTTCGTCCATCATCGCTTCGTCAACGTGCAGTCGACCGGCGGTATCCACCAGCAGCACGTCGTAGAATTTCAGCTTCGCCTCTTTCAGCGCCGCGTTAACGATGTCAACAGGCTTCTGCGCCACGTCGGACGGGAAGAAGTCTACGCCAACCTGCTCGGCCAGCGTTTCCAGCTGTTTGATCGCCGCCGGGCGATACACGTCCGCCGAAACCACCAGCACTTTTTTCTTGTGCTTTTCGCGCAGGAATTTCCCCAGCTTACCGACGCTGGTGGTTTTACCCGCACCTTGCAGACCCGCCATCAGCACGACGGCCGGTGGCTGAGCCGCCAGGTTAAGCACCTGATTCTCTTCGCCCATCGCCGAAACCAGCTCGTTACGGACGATTTTGACGAACTCCTGACCCGGAGTCAGGCTCTTGTTAACTTCATGACCAACCGCTTTCTCTTTCACGCGGTTGATAAAATCACGCACGACCGGCAACGCAACGTCTGCTTCCAGCAGCGCCATGCGCACTTCGCGCAGCGTTTCCTTGATGTTCTCTTCGGTGAGGCGTCCACGGCCGCTGATGTTGCGCAGCGTGCGCGACAAACGATCGGTTAAATTATCAAACATTGTCTCTCGCCTGGGGTAGAAACGTTAGGTCGCCTGGGCGACACATACACAGAATTTTGCCGGAGTATAACATGAAGGCGCCTTTGTTGTTATGCAACGGTTGGAGCAGGCGTCACGTAACGTTATACTGCTTCTCTTTCTTATTAAGACAACTGTCGACGCCTATATGCCTGTTTTCGCACTGATCGCCCTTGTTGCCTACTCTGTCAGCCTCGCGCTGATCATTCCTGGCCTGCTGCAAAAAAACAGCGGCTGGCGGCGCATGGCTATTCTTTCGGCAGTGATCGCACTGATTAGCCATGCGTTTGCGCTGGAATCACGCATCATTCCCGGCGACGGCAGCGTGCAAAATCTAAGCGTGCTGAACGTCGGCTCGCTGGTCAGCCTGATGATCTGTACGGTCATGACCATTGTCGCGTCTAAAAATCGTGGCTGGCTGCTGCTGCCGATAGTCTACGCCTTTGCGCTGATCAACCTGGCGTTAGCCACGTTCATGCCCAATGAGTTTATTACTCACTTGGAAGCCACGCCGGGGATGCTGGTGCATATTGGCCTGTCGCTGTTCTCCTACGCGACGCTGATCATCGCCGCCCTTTACGCCATGCAGCTCGCCTGGATCGACTACCAGCTGAAAAATAAAAAGCTGGCGTTTAACCATGAAATGCCGCCGCTGATGGTGATTGAGCGTAAGATGTTCCACATCACCCAGGTCGGCGTGGTTTTGCTGACGCTGACGCTGTGCACGGGCTTGTTTTATATGAAGAACCTGTTCAGCGTGGAGAATATCGATAAAGCGGTCCTCTCCATCATCGCGTGGTTTGTCTATATTGTCCTGTTATGGGGCCATTATCATGAAGGCTGGCGCGGACGTCGCGTGGTCTGGTTCAACGTTGCGGGTGCGGGCATTCTCACGCTTGCCTATTTTGGTAGCCGCTTCATACAGCAATTTGCTGGCTAAGTAACAAAAGGAGTTCCCCCTGGAACACATCTCTACCACCACGCTGATCGTCATTCTGGTCATCATGGTGGTCATCTCCGCTTATTTCTCTGGCTCTGAAACCGGCATGATGACGCTGAACCGCTACCGGTTACGTCATCGCGCCAAGCAGGGTAACCGTGCCGCGCGTCGTGTCGAAAAGCTTCTGCGTAAGCCGGACCGTCTGATTAGCCTGGTGCTTATCGGTAACAACCTGGTCAATATTCTCGCCTCTGCACTGGGCACCATCGTCGGGATGCGTCTGTACGGCAATGCAGGCGTGGCGATTGCCACAGGTGTGCTCACGTTTGTGGTACTGGTGTTTGCGGAAGTGCTACCCAAAACCATCGCGGCGCTTTACCCGGAAAAAGTCGCCTACCCGAGCAGCTTCCTGTTAGCACCGCTGCTTATTCTGATGATGCCGCTGGTCTGGCTGCTGAATATGGTGACACGGGTGCTGATGCGCATGGTTGGTATAAAGGCAGACGTCACCATCAGCAGCGCGCTCAGCAAAGACGAACTGCGTACCATCGTGAACGAATCCCGCTCGCAGATCTCCCGTCGCAATCAGGACATGCTCCTGTCGGTGCTGGATCTGGAAAAGGTCAGCGTTGACGACATTATGGTGCCGCGCAATGAAATCGTCGGGATTGATATTAACGACGACTGGAAGGCCATTGTCCGCCAGCTGACGCACTCCCCGCACGGGCGTATCGTCCTCTATCGCGATTCTCTCGACGATGCCATCAGCATGCTGCGTGTGCGCGAGGCCTATCGTCTGATGACTGAGAAAAACGAGTTCACCAAAGAGGTGATGCTGCGCGCCGCCGACGAAATTTACTACGTGCCGGAAGGCACCCCACTCAGCACGCAGCTGGTGAAGTTCCAGCGAAACAAGAAGAAAGTCGGTCTGGTGGTGGATGAATACGGCGACATACAGGGGCTGGTGACGGTCGAAGATATTCTGGAAGAGATTGTCGGGGACTTTACCACGTCAATGTCGCCTTCCCTTGCAGAAGAAGTCACCCCGCAAAACGACGGGTCAGTGCTTATCGACGGCAGCGCCAACATTCGTGAAATCAATAAAGCGTTTAACTGGCATTTGCCGGAAGACGAAGCGCGGACGATGAACGGAATGATCCTGGAAGCGCTGGAAGAGATCCCGGCGGCAGGTACGCGCGTGCGCATTGAGCAGTATGATATTGATATTCTGGACGTGCAGGACAATATGATTAAGCAGGTGAAGGTCCTGCCCGTTAAACCTTTACGCGAAAGTATCGCCGAGTAATGTTGTAGGCCGGGTAAGGCGAAGCCGCCACCCGGCACTACGGGTCGGCAAATTACGCTTTCGCTTTCGCCACGGTCACCATCGCAGCGCGAATAGTACGACCGTTCAGGGTATACCCTTTCTGCATCACGCCCAGTACGTTACCCGCGGCAACATCTTCGGATTCCACCATCGCAATGGCCTGGTGAACGTTTGGATCCAGCGGTACATCCGTATCGGCAATCACTTCAACACCGAACTTACGCACCACATCCAGCATGGATTTCAGCGTCAGCTCGATGCCTTCAATCATCGCCGCGTTATCCGGATTAGCTTTATCCGCCACTTCCAGCGCGCGATCCAGGCTGTCGATCACCGGAAGCAGTTCGTTGACGAATTTCTCCAGCGCAAATTTGTGCGCCTTTTCAACGTCCAGCTCGGTACGACGGCGCAGGTTTTCCATTTCCGCTTTGATACGCAGTACGCCATCGCGTTCGCGATTCTGCGCTTCTACCAACTGAGCTTCCAGATTGGCAATTTTTTCATCGCGCGGGTCCACCTGCTCAGCAGACGTGTCTGGCTCTACTGCCTCAACTTCATCGTGCTGTTCCGTGATAATTTCTTCAGGGGCTTGCCCCTCAGGCGTTTTCTGTTCTTTACTACTCATGAATTTCTCCGCGTTTTTCTGCATTCATCTCGCTAACTTCGCTTATTATGGGGATCAGTTTCCTGGATTCAAGGGAACAAGGCAGATTGTCATCATTCATCAGGCACAAGGACCTCCAGAAAATGAATAATCATTTCAGGTGTATTGGGATCGTCGGCCATCCGCGTCACCCTACCGCATTGACGACACATGAAATGTTGTATCGCTGGCTGTGTGGTAAAGGCTATGAAGTGATGGTCGAGCAGCAGATCGCCCAGGAGTTGCAGCTTAAAAGCGTCAGAACCGGCACGCTGGCGGAAATTGGCCAGCAGGCGGATCTCGCCGTGGTGGTCGGCGGCGACGGCAATATGCTGGGCGCGGCGCGAACGCTGGCTCGCTATGATATTAAGGTTATTGGTATTAACCGTGGCAATCTTGGTTTCCTGACCGACCTCGACCCGGACAATGCGCAACAGCAGCTGGCGGACGTGCTGGAAGGTCACTATATCAGTGAAAAACGGTTTTTACTTGAAGCCCAGGTCTGCCAGCAGGATTGCCAGAAGCGCATCAGCACCGCTATTAACGAGGTGGTTCTCCACCCTGGTAAAGTGGCGCACATGATCGAGTTCGAAGTCTATATCGACGAAATCTTCGCTTTCTCGCAGCGCTCTGACGGGCTGATTATTTCAACCCCGACGGGGTCAACTGCCTACTCGCTTTCAGCCGGAGGCCCAATCCTGACGCCATCGCTGGATGCGATCACCCTGGTGCCGATGTTCCCGCATACGCTCTCGGCGCGTCCGCTGGTGATCAACGGCGACAGCACCATCCGCCTGCGTTTTTCACATCGCCGCAGCGACCTGGAGATCAGCTGCGACAGCCAGATTGCGCTTCCCATTCAGGAAGGAGAAGATGTCCTCATTCGCCGCTGCGATTATCACCTGAACCTTATCCATCCAAAAGATTACAGTTATTTCAATACATTAAGCTCAAAACTCGGCTGGTCAAAAAAATTGTTCTGATTTTACATCCAGCGCTTTACTGTATATAAAACCAGTTTATACTGTATACAAACACAGTTATGGTTTTTCATACAGGAAAACAATTATGCTGGCACAACTGACCATCAGCAACTTTGCCATTGTTCGTGAGCTTGAGATCGACTTCCATAGTGGAATGACGGCGATTACCGGTGAAACCGGTGCAGGTAAATCCATTGCCATTGATGCCCTCGGCTTGTGCCTCGGCGGTCGTGCAGAGGGTGATATGGTGCGCACAGGTGCGGCCCGTGCCGATCTCTGCGCCCGCTTCTCGTTAAAAGACACGCCTGCCGCCCTGCGCTGGCTGGAAGCGAACCAGCTGGAAGATGGACGTGAGTGTTTACTTCGTCGCGTCATCAGCAGTGACGGCCGCTCCCGCGGTTTTATCAATGGTACAGCGGTTCCCCTTTCCCAGCTTCGCGAGCTGGGCCAGCTGCTCATCCAGATCCATGGTCAGCACGCGCACCAGCAGCTAATCAAACCCGAACAGCAGAAAGCCCTGCTCGATGGCTACGCGGGTGAGTACGCGCTTACTCAACTCATGGCGGAGCACTATCGTCAGTGGCATCAAAGCTGCCGCGAACTTGCGCAGCATCAACAGCAAAGCCAGGAGCGTACCGCGCGCGCCGAGCTGCTGGAATATCAGTTGAAAGAGCTGAACGAATTTAACCCTCAGGCGGGTGAATTTGAGCAAATCGACGAGGAGTACAAGCGTCTGGCCAACAGTGGTCAGCTGCTTTCCATCAGCCAGAATGCCCTGAACATGCTGGCGGATGGCGAAGACGTGAATTTGCAGAGCCAGCTGTATACCGTGCGTCAGCTTGTGACCGAACTGACCGGCATGGACAATAAACTTTCTGGCGTACTGGAAATGCTGGAAGAAGCCGCGATTCAGATTTCAGAAGCCGGGGATGAGCTGCGCCACTACTGTGAACGTCTGGATCTCGACCCGAACCGTCTGTTCGAGCTTGAGCAACGCATCTCCCGTCAGATTTCACTGGCGCGTAAGCATCACGTTACCCCGGAAGAGCTGCCGAATTACTATCAGTCTCTGCTGGAGGAACAGCAGCAGCTGGACGATCAGGCCGATTCCCTCGAAACCTTGTCTCTGGCGGTTAATCTGCATCATCAGCAGGCGCTGGAAACGGCGAAACGGCTGCACGACGTGCGACAGCACTATGCTCTGGAGCTTAGCCAGCATATTACCGACAGCATGCATACGCTGGCGATGCCGCATGGGGTGTTCACTATTGATGTTCGCTTTGAAGAGCATCACCTGACGGCGGAAGGCGCAGACCGCGTAGAATTCCGCGTCACCACCAACCCGGGCCAGCCTTTACAGGCGATTTCGAAAGTGGCTTCTGGCGGTGAACTGTCGCGTATCGCCCTGGCCATTCAGGTGATTACCGCCCGTAAAATGGAAACCCCGGCGTTGATTTTCGATGAAGTGGATGTGGGTATCAGCGGCCCGACCGCGGCCGTTGTCGGCAAACTGCTGCGTCAGTTGGGTGAATCGACGCAGGTTATGTGTGTGACTCACCTGCCGCAGGTCGCCGGCTGTGGTCATCACCACTTTATCGTTAGCAAGGAAACCGATGGCGAAATGACGGAAACGCACATGAAACCGCTGGATAAACGCTCACGCTTGCAGGAGCTGGCACGCCTGCTGGGGGGCAGTGAAGTCACCCGTAATACGCTCGCGAATGCGAAAGAACTGCTGGCGGCATAAACTTTTTCGGGATCTCAGGGTCATACAGAACAACAAAAACGCCGCCAGACCAGTTTCAAAGTGGGGCAAGGTCTATTATCATCGGCATATTACATATGAGCCGCGTACTGCTCGGGCCCGAAAAGGAATCAAATCACTATGCGCTGTAAAACGCTGACCGCTGCCGCAGCGGTTCTTCTGATGTTGACCGCAGGCTGTTCCACTCTGGAGAAAGTGGTTTACCGTCCTGACATCAACCAGGGGAACTACCTTACTCCTAACGATGTGTCCAAAATCCGCGTAGGTATGACACAACAGCAGGTCGCTTATGCCCTGGGAACCCCGATGATGTCCGATCCGTTCGGCACAAATACGTGGTTCTATGTATTCCGCCAGCAGCCTGGTCATGAAGATGTGACCCAGCAAACCCTGACGCTGACCTTCAGCAGTGCCGGCGTGCTGACCAACATCGACAACAAGCCTGCCCTGACCAAATAATCAGGCGCCAGCAACGCAAAAAGGTGCTCAATGAGCACCTTTTTTGTGTATGTTTATTTGGCTACTTACCGGATTTCTCTGCTCGCTGACGGCGCAACTCTTTCGGGTCGGCAATCAGCGGACGATAGATTTCAACCCTGTCGCCCTCTTTCAGCACATCACCGAGCTTAACCGGACGGCTATAAATGCCGACTTTATTCTTCGCCAGGTCAATATCACGGCGAAGTTCAAGGATGCCGGAGGCCCGGATAGCCGCCTCAACGGTGGCGCCCTCTTCAAGCGTCACGCGCTGCAAATACTGCTTCTCCGGCAGCGCATACACCACCTCAACAGCAATCTTATGCGACACTGTAAACCTCTTTGGCGCGCGTGGTGAACGCCTGAACCATATTCGAGGCCAGCTCTTTAAAAATTCGGCCAAACGCCAGTTCGATCAGCTTATTGGTAAATTCAAAATCCAGATGAAACTCAATGCGGCAGGCGTCAGCGCTCAGTGGCGTAAACTTCCACCCTCCCATCAGTTTTTTAAACGGACCATCCACCAGATGCATCAAAATACTCTGATTGCTCGTCAGGGTATTGCGCGTGGTGAACGTTTTGCTGATCCCCGCTTTGGAGACATCCACGGCCGCAGTCATCTGAGTCGGGCCGGATTCCAGCACCCGGCTACCGGTGCATCCTGGAATAAATTCCGGATAGGACTGAACGTCGTTCACTAACTGATACATTTGTTCCGCGCTGTAGGGAACAAGCGCAGTACGGCTAATCTGAGGCATAGCATTTTCCATGGTCACACAACAGACAAATAATAACATTTATCACCTGTTAAAAAAACGCTAAGCCTTATCTCGTGCTAAGATAGCGCGTTAGACCTCACAGGACGCAATGAGGTGACTTTTTAAAATCAGATTACCGACGGCTTTACGACACTTATGACGAAGAAAAAAGCACATAAACCTGGTTCGGCGACCATTGCGCTCAACAAGCGTGCTCGCCACGAGTATTTCATCGAAGAAGAATTCGAGGCTGGCCTTGCGTTGCAGGGCTGGGAAGTAAAATCGCTGCGTGCCGGGAAAGCCAATATCGGCGACAGCTACGTGATCCTGAAAGACGGTGAGGCCTTCCTGTTCGGCGCGAACTTTACGCCGCTGACCGTCGCCTCTTCACATTACGTTTGCGATCCTACCCGCACCCGTAAGCTGCTGCTGAACAAGCGCGAGCTGGAATCCCTCTACGGACGCATCAACCGCGAAGGCTTCACCGTAGTTGCGCTCTCTTTGTACTGGAAAAATGCCTGGTGCAAAGTGAAAATCGGCGTGGCGAAAGGTAAGAAACAGCACGACAAGCGTACTGACCTGAAAGCACGCGAGTGGCAGCTCGACAAAGCACGTATCATGAAAAACGCAGGACGTTGATTCTGCGCGCTTATTGTACTATTCAATAAGTTAGCGTTTCGGGCTGGTATCGAGGAAGTGAAATCTGGTATACTGAGTTCAACACTATTGGGGCTGATTCTGGATTCGACGGGATTTGCGAAACCCAAGGTGCATGCCGAGGGGCGGTTTGCCTCGTTAAAAGCCGCAAAAAAATAGTCGCAAACGACGAAAACTACGCTTTAGCAGCTTAATAACCTGCTAAGAGCCCTCTCTCCCTAGCTTCCGCTCTTAAGACGGGGATCAAAGAGAGGTCAAACCCAAAAGAGATCGCGTGGAAACCCTGCCTGGGGTTGAAGCGTTAAAACTAATCAGGCTAGTTCGTTAGTGGCGTGTCTGTCCGCAGCTGGCGTGCGAATGTAAAGACAAACTAAGCATGTAGTACCGAGGATGTAGAAATTTCGGACGCGGGTTCAACTCCCGCCAGCTCCACCAAATAATGATCCGGATATGTCCGGTGAAGTACAGAAAGCCCGCACTGCGCAAGCTCTGCGGGCTTTTTTGTATCTATCCCTTCTCGCCCAGCGCCCCCTCACACGCCAGCGCCAGCACCATCAGTGCCGCCTCATCCTCCTGCACCGATAACATCTCCATCCCCACCGGCAGACCGATACGGCTTACGCCGCACGGCAACGTTATAGCTGGCAGGCCGCTGATGGCGGCCAGTTCCGGCGCGCAGCCTGGCGGCATCTTCGCCATACTTTCTGGTAACCGTTGTACGGTGGGATACACAAATCCGTCGATGCGCTGTGCCTCCGCCACCTGGCAAAGGCTCTGCCGTAACAGGCGCTGAAAGCGACGCCCCGCCAGCCAGTGCGGGGTTTTCAGCGTGCTACTCAACAGCATCTGACGTAGAAACGGCGCAAACTCTGGCAGGAAAGCGCCGGAGTCCACAATGCTTGTTAGTCCGGAGGGAGCGCCAGGCTGTTTGCTAAGCCAGTCGTCAATCGCCACGCGAAATTCATACAGGCTCAGGCATGTCGCCTGACTTACGTCGTCCAGCAAAGGTAATGATACCTCCACCAGCGTTGCTCCGGCACGACGCAACGTGTGCAGCGCCGACTGCCAGACCTCCAGCTGTACCTCATCCTCTCCCTGTAACGCGGTTACCACACCAAAGCGAACGCCTTTCAGCGAACGCACAGGAAGCGCAACCGGTGGCAAACCATGGATCACAGCATGCAGCAAGGCGGCATCTTCAACGCTATGTACCATTGGCCCAACGGTATCTTTGCTGGGCGAGAGCGGCGCCACGCCATCCAGCTGTGAACGGAGAAAAGCAGGCCGTAGCCCCACCAGCCCGGTATAGCTACAGGGAATGCGGATAGAGCCGCCGGTATCGGTACCCAATGCGCCATCCGCCATCCCCGCCGCCACCGCCGCGGCGCATCCTCCGCTGGAACCTCCGGCGGTGAGTGACGGGCGAAGCGGGTTTGCCACATCGCCCCCCAGCGAGCTTCGCGAGCGCACGTCAAAAGCAAACTCGGACATATTCGCTCTGGCGAGGATAATCGCTCCTGCCCTGCGCAACCGCTGTATAACAAGCGCATCCGACATCGCGTTAAGTGAGGCCAGCGCCCGGCAGCCAAGAGTAATGGGCATCGGTGCGCAGGCAATATTATCTTTGACGATCAACGGCACGCCGTGCAGGGGGCCGATCGGCTCCCCGCGTCGACGCTGCTGCTGATGCTGTTCCGCCTGAGACATGGCGTCAGGGTTAACCCCGAGGATCGCGTTGAGCGCCCGGTGCTGCTGAATGACGTCGAGACGGCGGGCAATTTCCTCCGGGCAGTCGTCTGGCGGTATCAGGCGCTTCATAGTCTCAGGCTCCCTCGTGATGAAAACCGGGCAGAAGGCTGCCCGGGATACGTTTTAGTCCCGCATGCCGGTAGTAATGGCATCAATGTCCTGCGGACGCAGACGAATTTCCGCCGCCCGTCGGTGCCCCTGCATCCCCTCGGTACGGCTCTGGCGGATCGCCGGTTCTGCGATTGCCGGGATACCCTGCTCGTCAATCCACTGATGGGTACAGATTTTGACGTACGCCCCAACCCACAGACCGCCGGTATAGCGTGCCGCCGCCATCGTCGGTAACGTATGGTTGGTGCCGCAGCATTTATCAGAGAACACCACGCTGGCGTTCTGACCAATAAACAGCGAGCCATAGTTGCGGATCTTCGCCGCCGTCGCGTGCGGATCGCGGGTATGCACCTGCAAATGCTCCGTCGCCATATGGTCAGCAAACGCAATCAGCTGTGCTTCATCTTCGCAGAGCACAATCTCACCCTGCCGGCGCCACGCCTCCCCCGCCGTGGCGGCCGTTGGCAGGCTGGCAAGCTGACGCTCAACCTCCGCCAGGGTACGCTCAGCGATATCCCGGCTGGTTGTCGCCAGCCCGACGCGGGTATGAATATCGTGTTCTGCCTGCGCCAGCATATCGGCGGCCAGAATGCGCGGATCGGCGCTGTCGTCAGCGATAGTGAAAATCTCGCTCGGCCCGGCGAGGGCATCAATGCCGACTCGACCAAACACCTGGCGTTTCGCTTCGTTAACGAAGGCGTTGCCTGGCCCAACGATTTTGTCCACCGATGGAATGCTCTCCGTTCCCCAGGCCATGGCCGCAATGGCCTGCGCGCCACCTACCCTGAAAATGCGGTGCGCGCCCGCCAGATGGCAAACCGCGATCATCGCCGGATGCGCTCCCGGCGGCAGACAGGCGATGATCTGTTCGCAGCCCGCCACCGTCGCAGGGACAATCGACATCACCGGCGCAGAGAGGATCGGGTAACGCCCACCCGGCACGTAGCAGCCCACCGTCTGCACCGGGATGATCCGGTGACCGAGATGCACTCCAGGCAGCGTCTCAACTTCCAGCGGCTGCATGGTCGCCAGCTGCGCCTGCGCAAAACGACGCACCTGATTAATAGCAAACTCGCTGTCGCGGCGCGTCTGGGCATCCATCCCCTGCAGTGCTTCGGCGATCTCCTGCTCGCTCACCTCAAAGTGCGTCGGCACGACGTTATCAAACTGCTGCGAAAAGGCTCTTAGCGCCGTATCGCCTTCGGTTTTCACGCGCTCGATAATGGCGCTGACCTTCTCCGTCAGGGAACGATCGGCCTGCGCATCCTGCCCCTGCGGGCGCTTAATCCAGCTCACCTGATTTAACATTTACGCGTCCTCCATCTGGCCGAGTTTGATTTGCGCCAGCAGCGCCAGGTGGTCATACACGACCCATTCATCAACAATTTTGCCGTTGACGATGTGGTAGTGCGACATGCCCATCACGAACAGTCGTTCTCCGGTCGGCTTGCCCAGTTCGCCGTAACCCAGGTGATGCCCTTCGATGATCCAGCGAACCGCCACTTTGACGCCGCCTTCATCGCACGGGTTGGAACAGATATGCTGCGGCAGCCACGCGCCGTCAGGGATCATCCCCACCAGCGCCAGCGTCTGATGGGTTACCGCCGCGGTGCCGTACAGCTCTTTCATCAGCGGGCCATGCCACTGCACGTTAGGGGCGTAAACCTCTTTGATTTTGCCGAACATCCGACGATTGTAGATCTCATGCAGCCAGCGCAGACACTGCTCTTCCGTATCGGTGTGTGCAATGGATACATCGCACTCCATCTCCGGCGGATATTGTCCCAGCATGCGGCCATTTTCGCCGATGTCCATCACGCGGAAGCCTTTATCAAACTGCTCCTTTGCCATATTAAATGCGATTTGATCGGTATTCAGGCCAAGCTGTTTCATTAACGACATGTTGTCGCTGACCACCCACTCCCGGTAAATTTTATTCTCGTGGATCATGCAATCTGCCACGGTACGGGTAACGAAGGTGCGGTTGGTCGGCTTGCCTAAATGGCTGTGCTGGGTATGCCGCCCGCTTCCCGTCACCAGGTGAGAGGTATAAAAACCGTCAACATCATTTCCGTTCCAGATAACCTGGGTTGCCATGCCGCGCCGCTCCGGGAAGGCAATTAAGCGTTGCAGCGTATCCTGTACCACCTGCTCACGGTTATAGAGTGTCCCCAGCGCGTTATACAGCACGCAGTTATGGGTATAGTGAGAATAAATTAAGCCGACATCGCGCTCGTCCCATATTTTATGGGTGCAGCGAACTATATAATCGACAATATCGGTATAGCAGTCATCAAAGCCGCGTAATGATTGCACGCGCGGTCTTTTTTCCGGTACCAGATCGACAAAATCACGACGCTCCACCTGTAATACAGGTTCCTCTTTCAGCGATTTCACGCTGCTTTTTTCGGGTACAGCTGGTGCTTTATTTGTTGCTTCGGTGGAAGACATATAAACTCCTGCTCTGTTTTCAGACAATAGGAACCCGCACCCGTAAGTGAGGGTGAATTAAACTCGATTATTTTCGGCAGCCAGAATAAGGGGGCTGCCGCCCCTGTTAATTCACTATTTGCGACCAGATCGCTAATTCATCGATCCCCAGATATTCACGGAAAATTAAACCATCACGTAATTCAAGCTGGCTGATACCGGTAATTGATATGGGTTTACGGGTTGGCGCACCAAATTTGCCGTAACCGTCATGCCAGGTTAATAACGACCAGCGCAGGGAAAGCCGAATCGGCTCGTTAGGATCTTTACGCACAATCAGATGATGGAGCTGCGTTTCGCTGTCGGCAAATGAAGCGCGGTAGCCAGAAAGCTGTGCGCCAATTTCCTGCTCACCGGTGCAGAGGCAATGACCCGGCGCGTAAAGCGTCGCCGCTGGGTGATAGAGACCGGGCACCACGCCACTGTTACCGCCCGCCCACATGGTTAAGTAGCGCTCAACGACGCCTGCCAGCGCCCCTTCTACGTCGTCGCCCTCGGGCCCGCCCGCCCAGCGGGCATCCAGCGTCTCGGCAGAGACCGCCTCCACGCCAAGCTGCTGGCGCATGGTCGCCAGGTTAAAGGCAAATTCGCGGATATCCAGCCCCAGTTGCGCCACAATCGCAGCACGATCCTGAAGCAGCCACTCCTGGCGTACGGCCCCATCAACACAGATGCGATCGGCCCAGGTGCGGACCCAGACATTTTTCCCGGTCGGCGGGCCAAAAAATCCCTCCCCCTGATGCTGAATGCGGGCTACGGTACGCTGAGCCGCATAGTACTCGTCCCCCGGGTTCTGGCTGCACAGAATATCCTCCGTCAGCACCGCTCGCTGCGGGAAGCTGTGCATCGCCTCAAGCGTCAGGCGCATAAACTGGGAAAGCTCATGCAGCTGTTTTTCGGGGGTAGTGAAAACCACCGGCGTGGCGTAAAAATCCGCCAGCTGGCCGATATCTTTCTGCTCCCAGACGACATGCGTCAGCGTCAAAATGAACTGCTGGATAGAGTCGAATTGAGGGCTGAAGCCCCGCAATCTGGTCATGTGCGCTCCTTAGACTGGAATAGCGTTAAACCATTGGTTTCGATAACGCCGCTGCGTGGGCGACGCGCCGAGTGGCGTATCACCAGCGTACCGGGCACCGTAATCTGTTCAGGCTCTATGGTTCCGCTGTCAATTTGCTTCATTAACAGTTCCACCGTGGCATCTACCATCGCGCCGACCGGCTGCGACGCCGAGGTCAACGCATAAGAGGGCCAGCCGGAAGGGCCGATGTCGTCATACCCGACAATGGAGACCTCCTCCGGAATGCGCAAACCAAACTCATAGCGCGCCACATCCATTACCGTGACGGCCATATGATCGTTGGCGACAAAGACCGCATCCGGCGCTGGCGACGCCGAAAACAGGGTATAAGCCGCCCGGGTGGTTTGCTGAGCGTCGTAATTCCCGTGCACCACCCGCACATCGGTGATGCCATGTTCTTCCAGCGTGGAGATGAACCCGCGCTGGCGGGCGATATTGACCGGGGAATCAGCCACGCCGCCCACGTAGGCAAAACGCTTGTGCTCCCCCGCCAGCAGAAACTCGGCAATCTGCCGCGCGGCCGCTTCGTTATTACTGTTGACGCTGGAGGCCATGCCACTCTCTTCGCTGCGGTTAAACAGCACTACCGGGATCCCGGCGGCAAGACACTCCTCGGATAACTCCAGCGACAGCGTCACCGAGGCCAGCACAATGCCATCCACCCGGTACTGCATAATCTGGTCAAAAATACGGTCAACGTTACCGTCCCGGTCGCCAACGAACAGCAGCAGGTGATAGTTCAGCGTATCCAGCTTTTGTGCCAGCGCCTCCAGCACCTGCGAGTAAAAGGGGTTATCAAAGTAAGAAATGACGACACCGATAATGCGCGAACGCGCCGTGTTGAGCGAACGGGCTATCGCATTCGGGCGATAGCCCAACTCGCGCGCCGCCTTCAGCACTTTTTCACGCGTTGCCGGTGAAATGCTGGCCCCCGGCGTGAACGTTCGCGACACCGCAGATTGCGATACCCCCGCCAGTTGAGCGACCTGTTGGGATGTGACTGCTGCAAAAGTCTTACGTTTCATTACCCCTGATTCCTTATCAACGTCCTGCCCATTTGCGCGTGCTTCAAACGCCTCAGCAAGTGGGTGTTTTTTATACTTACACCACCTTTGCATGCGTATGCAACACAAAAAATTAAAATTCTCACAACAAGATCGAGATCACTTTACAAACATGAAACCTTTTCGTAACTTCAAATCTTGAATACGTATGCAAAGAGTTTTCATACCGTCAATGGTACCGGAGAGAACAGGAGTCGCCCAAAGGATTGAACCGGTAAACATCGTCCCTGACTGGTTATAACCCATTAATTCTTAAGAGGTTCAAAACCATGTTTCAAGCACTGTTACGCCGTCGGGAAGCCCGGCTCTTTTTCATCATCAGCATCCTGTTCTTTATCTGCATCCATAGCATTGATGCATTCCTGGCCCCCATGATGATCAACCAGGGCATTGAGCCACAGATCATGGGCATCATCATGGGCGCATCCGGGCTGGCAACCCTTCTGATACGCTTCCCGTTAGGCATTATTTCCGACGTGGTTAAAAGCCGCAGGATCTTCATCCAGATTGGCCTGCTGCTGCCAATTATCGCCTGGCCAATTGCCTGGCTTGAACCCAATGCCATTACGCTGTATCTGGCGAAAGCGGCAGACGGCGTCACGGCGGCGACATGGGTGCTGTACAACATCCTGTTCATGCGTTACTTCGGTCGCAACGAAGCCCCTGCCGCCGTCGCGCTGCTGGCGCTGGCAGGGCCCATCGGCGTGTTTCTCGGCAACTGTATTGGCGCGGTGCTGATTCACTATTTTGCCAATAACATCGCCTTTTTTGTCTCCTGCATCTCCGCCCTGGTGGCGCTGATCCTGACGACCCGCATTCAGGACGTGCACGACCCGGTGCAGGCCCCCACGCTTAAAGCCTGCATCACCGGCGCGCGCCAGCAGCTGGCCGACCGTTCCGTCTGGCTGATTGGCATCCTGGCGACCGTCGTCATTCTGGTGCCCTTCGCCACCCGGGACACGCTGACGCCGGTCTACGCCGAACAGCTCGGCGCCCGGGCGGGGATCCTCGCGGTGCTCGGAAACATCCACCTTCTGTTTTACGGGCTGGCCATCGCCCTGTGCAGCTCGGTGTTTTATCAGCGCCTTGGGCTGGTAAAAACCGCCGTGCTCGGCATCGTTTTACAGGTGATCTCCACCTTCGGCATTCCCTTTACCAGCAATATGTACGTCATTTACCTGTGGCAGGCGCTGGCAGGTTTTTCGTTCGGTATGGCCTTTGCCGCATTCATGTCGCTCAGCGTAGTGAATACCTCGTCTGATGAACAATCCACGCGAATGGGACTATTCCAGACCATTTATTCCTGCGGCATGTTTGTCGGGCCGGTAATGATGGGCGTAATGATGCAACATATTAACCTGTCGTCCGGTTATATATTGATTGCCGCCCTTTCCGTTGTGGCCGCTATTGCCACGCCGCTGTCCGCTCGATGGGTATATGCCCGTAAAACGCAAACCTCAGCCCAATTATTAAAAAACGGTGCGTACGCCGCCGCGCCGGATCAATAACCCACTTAGAAGTAAACACCCTTTCCCGGTCTGCCGGGAGGACAACTGACATCTAAAAAAGTTAAGGAGAAGCGTGTGTCCTGGAAATTAAAAACCGGTAAATCTACCGAAGAGCGCCAGCAAGCCAACCAGCAAATAAGAGAAACGGTTGAGCAAATACTTGCAGATATTGAAAAACGTGGAAATAAAGCCATTCGCGAATTATCCATTAAATTCGATCGTTATGACCGTCAGGATTATCGTCTGACCCCCGCGGAGATCGACCGCTGCATAAAACAGTTAAGCCGCCAGGATATTCAGGATATTGAATTCGCCCAACAGCAGGTGGCGAATTTTGCCCGCGCGCAGAAAGAATGCCTGCGGGATCTGGAAATTGAAACGCGTCCCGGCGTTATTCTCGGGCATAAAAATATTCCGATTAACGCCGTGGGATGTTACGTGCCTGGCGGAAAATATCCCCTGCTCGCCTCCGCGCACATGTCGATTATCACCGCCAGCGTGGCGGGGTGCTCAAGAATTATCAGCTGTGCCCCGCCGTTTAACGGTCAGCCCGCCCCGGCGATTGTCGCGGCGCAAAAAATGGCTGGCGCAACGGAAATCTATGCCCTTGGCGGCATTCAGGCGATAGGCGCCATGGCGCTGGGCACGGACTCGCTGGCACCGGTCGACATGCTGGTCGGCCCCGGTAACGCCTTCGTCGCGGAGGCCAAACGCCAGCTATTCGGCCGGGTAGGTATCGATCTGTTTGCCGGTCCGACGGAAACGCTGGTGATTGCCGATGACACCGTTGACGCGGAAATGTGCGCCACGGACCTGCTGGGCCAGGCCGAACACGGCGTCACCACCCCTGCCATCCTGCTGACGAACTCGCTCCAGCTTGCCAAAGAGACGCTCAGCGAAGTGGAACGGCTGCTGGAAAAGCTCCCTACCGCCGACATTGCCCGCCAGTCATGGCAGGACTACGGGGAAATCATCGTCTGCGACAGCTACGAAGAGATGCTGCTGGAGGCAGATCGTATCGCTTCCGAACATGTTCAGGTGATGACCGACCGGGACGACTGGTTCCTGGCTAACCTGACCAATTACGGCGCGCTGTTCCTTGGGCCGCGTACTAACGTGGCCTACGGCGATAAGGTGATCGGAACCAACCACACCCTGCCGACGCAAAAAGCCGCACGCTATACCGGCGGCCTGTGGGTGGGCAAGTTCATGAAAACCTGCACCTTCCAGAAAGTCCTCAGCGACGAAGCCACCGCCGAAATCGGCAGCTATTGTTCGCGTCTGTCGCTGCTGGAAGGGTTCGCCGGACATGCCGAGCAGGCCAATATTCGCGTGCGCCGTTATGGCCAGACGGAGGTTCCCTACGCCACACCGGCCCCGGTCAGGGAAAAGGTGTAAGCCATGACGCTTTTGCAAACGCCCTCTTTCACCCTGCACGGCAAACGCGCGCTGGTGACCGGCGGGTCAAGAGGGATTGGCTTCGCTGCCGCCGTCGCCCTCGCACAGGCGGGCGCAGAGGTATGGATCGCCGCCCGGGGCCACGAGGCGCTGGCGCATGCCGCAAGTCTGGCAGCGGAACACAGGCTCGCATTTCACCCGCTGGAGCTGGATATTACCGACGCTCAGGAGGTGGAGCGTGTGCTGGCGACATTGCCCACGCCCGACATTCTGGTGAACAGTGCCGGGCTGGCACGCCACCAGCCGTTTCTTGAGGTGAACGAGGACAATTTCGATGCGGTGATGGCGCTTAACCTGCGCGCCACCTTTTTTGTCAGCCAGCGCGTGGCGCGCAGAATGCGGGCGGGCGGTAAGGGAGGGTCGATTATTCACATCTCATCGCAAATGGGACACGTTGGAGGCCCCGAGCGTAGCGTGTACTGTGCCTCCAAATTCGCGCTTGAAGGGTTAACCCGAACGATGGCGCTGGAGCTGGGCGATGCGGGGATCCGCGTTAATACGCTGTGCCCGACCTTCATTGAAACCGACCTGACGCGCCCGGCGCTTGCCGATCCGGCGTTCCGCCACTACGTGCTGGACAACATCAAGCTGCGCCGGTTAGGCAGGCTGGAGGACATTATGGGCCCGGTAGTGTTTCTCGCCTCAGATGCCGCCGGGCTGATCACCGGCAGTGCCCTGATGGTTGACGGCGGCTGGACCGCTACGTGAGGGATGCAATGGAATATCCGCTTCTGGACAATACCGATCTGCCACTGGTGCTGCTTGGTGGCACGCTTTGTAACGCCCGGCTCTGGCAGCCCGTCATTGAACGGCTGAATGTCGCAGCGGTGTCGTGTATTACGCTGACGGGTGCGGAGTCCGCGCCGCAGGCGTCACGGCGGTTATTAGAGGTTCTGCCGCCGCGCTTTCTGCTGGCAGGGTTTTCTCTCGGTGCCATAGTCGCGCTGCAAATGGCCGCCGACGCGCCAGAAAGAGTGAACGGGCTGACGCTGATTTCCGTTAATCCGTTGCCCGTTGCGCCAGACACCCTCGCTTCACGCCGGGAAGCGGTACGCACCGCACAGGCGCGGGGCCTGGCCGACTGGCTGGTCTCCTCGCTGTGGCAGAGCTATGTCGCCCCGTCACGTCTGTCCGATCGGATCCTGCAAGAGACTATTTGCCGAATGGCGCAAGAGTGCGGCATTGAGACCTTTGCCGGGCAAACGGAAATGGCCATTCACCGGCAGGACAACCGGACTGCGTTTAACGCCCTCTCCTGCCCCACATTACTTCTAAACGGCGCGCAGGACGTTATCTGTACGCCCCATCATCATCAGCTACTGGCAGCAGGCAACGCGAACGTGACCAGGCATACGGTGGAGGCTGGCGGGCATTTTATTCCGCTGGAAACCCCGGATGAGATCGCGCCGCTGCTGCGTCAGTGGATAACGGAGTGCATACAGTGCGCAAAAACAGTTTAAAGACCGCATTTCTGGAAAATACTCCCATCATAAACGGCTGGCTGGCGATCCCGTCCGGTTATAGCGCGGAAATTATGGGCCATCAGGGTTACGACGCCGTCACCGTCGATTTGCAGCACGGCATGATTGATTTTGCCAGCGCGCTGTCAATGCTACAGGCGCTATCGGCCACGCCTGCCGTGCCGCTGGTGCGGGTGGCAGATAACGATCCGGCGCAAATCATGCGCGTATTAGACGCAGGAGCCTACGGCGTAATCTGCCCGATGATCTCCAGCGCGGAACAGGCTCGCCGTTTTGTCGCTGCCTGTCGCTATCCACCGCTGGGTGTTCGCTCCTTTGGTCCGGCCAGAGGTCTACTCTACGGCGGCAGTGATTATCCACAGCACGCTAACAACGAGATCCTGACGCTGGCGATGATCGAAACCCGCGAAGGGCTGGCTGATCTTGACGCCATCCTTGATACCGAAGGGCTGGACGGTGTGTTTATTGGCCCCAACGATCTCTCACTGACGCTGACCGGCAGCGCCAGCGCCGAATCGCAACATCCCGAAATGCTTGCTGCTATTGAGCGGGTGATTCACTGCTGCCGCCAGCAGCAGAAGATTGCCGGAATTTTCTGCACTTCCGGCGCGGCCGCCGCAGCGCGCATTGATCAGGGTTTTCAGTTTGTTACCCCTGCAAACGACGTCATGCAACTGGGTCGCGCCTCGCGTGAAGCCATTGCCCTCGCCCGCGGCAACGCTATCCCTACCACCGGTGCATCCGGTTATTAAAAGGAGAAATAATGAAAACCATCCATCTTACCCAGAGTCAGGCTCGAACACGGTTAATCGCCCCCGAGGACATGATTTCCTGTAATCTTGCTTTTATTGATTGCAAGCTACCCGGCTCGCATCTCAAACAAAACTATTCCTTCATCGGCCCGGGTGTAACTCAGTCCAGCGAGCAGATTGTTAATATCCCCGAGCCGCACGGCTTTAACATTGGCGCGGCGGCTATGCCGAAAGGGGTAACCAATAACCTGCATCTGCATTTCACCGCAGAAGTGTTCCTGATCCATGAAGGGACATGGCGTTTTCGCTGGGGCGCCAACGGCGAGCATGAAGCGGAATTTAGCGCGCCCACCATCCTCTCAATACCGACCTGGATCTTCCGCGGTTTCACCAACGTCAGTAAAGAAGATACCTGCGGCATGGTATTTACCGTGCTCGGCGGGGACAACACGGGCGGCATCATCTGGCATCCTTCCGTGCTGGCGGCAGCCAGTGAATACGGAATGTATTTGAGTAAAGACAACATGCTCATCACACAGGAAACCGGCGATCCGCGGCCTGACCCCGCCGCGCTGCTGACGCCGCTGTCAGAGGAATATATTGCCGGGCTGCGTGACTACAGCGTTGAGGAGATGCGCCAGCGTGCGGTAACCGGCGATGACCGCTGCTGGTCAGCCCAGGGACTGCTGGATTCGGTGCTGCCAGGACACGGCGGCGAAATTGCGCCGGTTATCGGTTTCGGCATTTCACAGGATCGGGATTCCGCTCCCGCTATCGTGAGCCCGCACGGTTTTTCCGTCGAATGGCTGCGTCTCGCCGAGGATCACGTTGTGGGCCGCCATCTCTGCCCGGATATTCAGGTCATTATGGTCTTTAAAGGCCAGCTGGAGATCACCTGGAACGAGGCGGGCGAAGAAGTGAGCGTTATCGCTCCGGAACGTTCGGTGATCTCTGTTCCGGCAAACAGCTGGCGTCGCTACCGCGCGGTTGACGGCAAAACGGAGTTTATTCTGACGACCCGCGGCGATCAGCGTAAGCGCCTCTACTGGGATGAAGCGATCCTGCAACAGGCGAGAGAACACAATCGCTGTCTCGATCCCGATGGCTACGTAGCCGATGCCGACATCCTGCCTGCCACGGCCCGTCGAGCCGGTGCGATAATGGAGACATGCAACAGCAACAAAACCTGAATTATCCGTTGAGCTCACTTGCCGGATCCGCTGCGTTCGTTGAGAGGCATGCCAGCCTGCATTTTCAGCCTGTTAACGAACCAGCGTCCGGCCGGGCCGGGCGGATGTTCCTCCAGGTGCACCGCCTGCATGGAAAAACCGGGCCCGACGTCGGGCTGCATCGGCACGTTCAGCGTAACCAGTTTTCCCGCTGCGAGATCTTCCTCGACCATTGGCAGCGGCATATAACCCCACCCCAGTCCGGCACGCAGGAAGGCGTGCTTCGCGCCCATATCCGCTAAATGCCATGTCTTTGACGACATGACGCCAAAGCTTCGGCCCACGGTGAGAGAGGAGCGATCGGTCAGCACCAGCTGGACGTGTTCCTGTAAAAGGGAACGAAGGATCGGACCGGACGCGGTCGCCAGCGGATGCTCAGGGGAGACAACGGCCACCGCAGGCACGCTGAGAAGGAATTCTGAGATGCATCCCGCCGGAAGATGCGGCAGCGATCCGGTTATCGCCACCCGGCAATGACCGTCCAGTAAAGGCTGGAACACCGCCCCCAACGCTTCCACATACAAACGCAGCGGGGTGTCAGGAAATGCCTGCTGAAACGCCTGCACCGCAGCGGTGAGCTGCGCTACGGGAAACATCACGTCGACGGACACCGCCAGTTCAGGCTCAAGACCTTCGGCTAAGGTGCGCGCCTTAGCCTTAAAGGCGTCCATCCCGGCAGTGGCAAGACGCGCCGCTTCCAGCATGGCGACGCCCGCCTCCGTCAGCTTCGGATAACGCCCGGTACGATCGAATAATGGAAACCCGACCTGTGCCTCAAGGTTTGCCAGCGTCGCGCTGACAACCGACTGCGCGCGCCGCAGCCTGCGACCGGCGGCGGAAAAACTCCCTTCATCAACGGCAGCAATAAAGGTGCGGAGTTGATCAACAGACATACCGTCCAGCATGTATCGCTCCAGCAGATGGATCCCATCTAATTATATAGGCTATTCAGATAGGTCAAAGATTACTACTCTCAGTGCATGTTCACTACTCTTCAATGAAGGAAATACAATATGAAAACGACTACTGTAGGTATCATCGGCGCTGGCGCTATCGGGCAAGCCTTTGCAGAACAACTGGTTAAAGCGGGCATGAACGCTATTCTGAGTAACAGCCGCGGGCCGGAAAGCCTGACTGCGGTGGTAGAGAAACTGGGCCACGGGGCTCGCGCTGGCACCGTAGAACAGGCCGCCCAGGCCGACATCGTTTTTGTCAGCACAAACTGGGACAAAACCGAGGCCGCGTTACGCGGCATCAACTGGGAGGGGCGTATCCTGATCGACGCGACCAACCCGGTCATACTGCCGGGCTTCACGCTGGCTGAACTGGGCGGAAAAAACTCAAGCCAGGTGGTGACACAGTGGGCTCCGGGTGCACGCGTCGTTAAAGCCTTCAATACTCTCCTTGCAGGGGTGCTGGCTCAGGATCCGGCGCAGGCGGGTGGCCGTCGTGTCGTCTTTATCTCCGGAGACCATCCTGACGCAAAGGCGGAAATAACAGCCTTAGCCGGGCAACTGGGCTTCGCAAGTATTGATTTAGGCAGCCTGGAGGTTGGCGGTACGCTACAACAATTCCCCGGAGGGCCTCTTCCGGCGGTGAACCTGGTGCAACTGGCATAGCTAAAGGCAACGATAAATATGACGCAGCGTACTTCCGCAGAGACCTTTGAAGAATACCTTCCCGGCAAGCTGATCAGGGAACATCGGGCGCAATCTTCCCGGGATGTATTCGTGCAAATTCTGGCGCGCAGACACGTGCAGGAAAACGTCATTATTCCGGCAGTGCCGGAGCCTTTTATCGTCTGGATCCTCTCAGGTAATGCCGTCGTTGAGGAGCGTTCCCCCGGTGAGCCGTGGTTAGCAAACCGCGTTACCGCAGGCGATTTCTTTCTCACAACGGCGGCTTCTCCTACTGAAATGCGCTGGCACGCCGGGCCAGATACGCCTTTCGTCGTTATGCATGTTTATATGGGAGTGGCTATGATGCAGGAGTATGAACTGCGGGAAGTCTCCGGCGCGCGCGACGACACGCTATCCGCCCTGCTGGAGCAGATACGTCAGGAGCTGTATCTGCAAAATCCACCCAGCGGCCCGTTTATTCAGGGCATTGCGCAGGCGCTGGCAGTACATCTGATTCGCACCTATGGCACACATGCGAAACGACACCGCGGGGGCTTGCAGGCATTTAAGCTGCACCGGGTCTTCACGGCAATGCGTGAAGGGTTAGCCCAGCCGTTTGACCTGGCACGCCTGGCTGAACTGACCGATCTTAGCGAATACCATTTTAGCCGCGCCTTTAAACAGTCAACCGGACTTTCCCCTTCTCACTACTTTATCCGGCTACGCATGGAGGAGGCGCGTCGCATGCTATCGGAAAGCAATGATTCCATTATCAATATTGCACTGAACGTTGGATACACCAGCCCCAGCCACTTTGCTGCCGTATTCCTCAGGCATAACGGCGTGACGCCCTCCCACTATCGCAGCGATTCCGTTCGCAGCAAAAGCCCGACAGTTTGAGCAAAAGCCCGCGCGAAGCGATTGCCAGAAAGATCCATTATTGACCCGTACTTCAGACATTCTTTCTCAAGCGTTGAAATTAACTCTCAAGAGGATCAACTATGGAACTCAACGGTAAAGTCGCGCTCATCACCGGTGCTTCAAGCGGAATTGGTGCCTCCACGGCCAAAAAGTTAGCGGAACAGGGCGTCAGGGTGGGTCTCGCTGCCCGCCGTCTGGATCGTCTTCAGGCGCTGGTGTCTGAAATTGAGGCTGCTGGCGGGGAAGCCATGGCGCTGGCCATGGATGTCACTGACCCGGCCTCAGTTAATAAAGGGGTGGAGGCACTGCACAAACGCTATGGCCATATTGATATCGCCTTTAATAACGCCGGGCTGATGCCGATTTCGGATATCGCCAGCCTCCGGGTTGACGAGTGGCATCGAATGGTAGATGTAAACGTAAAGGGCCTGTTTAACACGGTCGCGGCCGTATTGCCGATTATGCAGTCACAGCGCTCGGGTCATATCATCAATACCTCGTCGATCGCCGGGCGTAAAACGTTTCCCGGACTGGGCGTATACTGCGCGACGAAGCACGCGGTTGCCGCCTTCTCGGATATTTTGCGTATGGAGCTGGCCCCTCAGTTCAACATTCGCGTCACCTCGCTTCAGCCGGGTGCCGTTGAAAGTGAATTATTCGAGCATATCAGTGACGAAAATTATCGTGCACAGATGGAACAGCTGAAGGAGAAGATGACGTTCCTGAAAGCCGATGATATCGCCGACTCGATTCTTTACGTATTGCAGGCACCGGAACATGTGGACGTGGCAGAGCTGTTTATTATGCCGACCGAACAGCCGTGGTAAGAGGGTGAAGCGGGTCAGGCTGGTGCCTGACCCGCTACGTTAGTTTGCAGAGGCCGTAGGTCTGATGGTGATTTCGGTGGTATCGACACTCTCAGGCGCCTCGATGATGTGGCGCACGGCGCGAGCGATATCAGCCGGTTTGAGAGCAATAGCCCGGTACGCATCCATCACCGCCATGGTTTCTTCGTGCGTAATGGTCGAGGCCAGTTCGCTTTCCACTACCCCAGGGTTGACGCAGGTCACACGGATGTTCGAACTTTCCTGACGTAAACCATCGGAAATGGCCCGTACCGCAAATTTGGTCGCGCAATAGACGGCGGCCGTGGGCACGACGGACAAGGCACCAATCGAGCCTATATTGACGATCTGCCCCGAGCCCTGGGCTTCCATAATCGGCAAAACAGCACCAATACCCCACAGTACGCCCTTGATATTTACGTCAATGGTGCGCTCCCATTCATCCTGCTTGCCAGCCGAAAGCGGAGAGAGAGGCATAATGCCCGCGTTGTTAATAAGTACGTCAATGCGGCCCCACTTATCCCGTGCTGCCTGAACGAAGGCGGCCATCGACTGGCGGCTGGAAACGTCTAATACCTGAGCCTCTGCCTCCCCTCCTGCGCTGCGGATTTCATCAGCCAGAGCGTGGATGCGATCCAGCCTGCGTGCACCCAGGAACACTTTTGCGCCTGCCTTGCCGAGCTCTCTGGCGATACCTTCTCCGATACCGCTGGAGGCGCCGGTAATTAAGATGACTTTGTTCATGTTTTACTCCTTCAGTTGAGTTCACTGCAATCATAGATACAGACCATTGTTTCTTGTATCCTGCCTTTACTGGACTCACTGGTTAGTAATGTTAAACAATGAAAATCGATCTTAATTTGTTACCGCTTTTTCTGGCGGTCGCCGAAGAACGCAGCTTCAGCGCTGCCGCCGGGCGCCTGGGCATAACCCGTTCCGCTGTCAGCCAGGGAATAAGACGTCTCGAAGATGGGTTTCAGACCCTGCTGGTGATGCGCACCACGCGCTCGGTAAGGCTCACCGAAGCGGGTGAACGGTTGCATAAATCGTTGCTGGGGCCCATCGCCAACATTGAGGCGGCCTTTGACGACATCACCTCGGACAGCATACCGCGCGGACAGCTCAGGATCGCTGTCACCTCAATTGCGGAAGCGTTTCTTTCGGGCCCACTGCTCGCCTCGTTTACGGCCGCGCATCCTGCGGTATCGCTTGATGTTTTCGTGTCAGATGAGGAATTCGATATCGTGGCAGCGGGCTATGACGCCGGGGTGAGGCTGGGCGAAGTTATCGAAAAAGACATGATCGCTATTCCCCTTACGGGCCAGCAGCGTGAACGGGTGGTGGCTTCACCTTCCTATCTGGCGACACACAGCGCACCGACGCACCCCCGTGAACTGGTCGCTCATCGGTGTATCGGCTGGCGCCCTTCCCCGGACGTTGCCCCCTATCGCTGGGAGTTTGAGGAAGCAGGCGTCCCTTTCGATGTGGCAATTGAACCACAAATCACCACTAACGATCTGCGTCTTATGCTCAGCCTCGCGCTGGCCGGCGGTGGTATAACCTTTGCCACGGAGGACACCTTCACACCGTACATTGAATCAGGACAGCTGGTTTCCTTACTGGATGCGTTTCTTCCATCTTTTCCTGGTTTTTATCTCTATTTTCCCCAGCGCCACAATATGGCCCCCAAGCTCAGAGCCCTGATCGAGCACATCCGCCAGTGGCGACAGCTCCCCGCCACGCAGCCTACACTGCGTTAAATGGTTCCAACCCTGAATGCAGATTTTCCTCAATCTACTGCGTCCCTTTGATGAGCATCAACGACAGCACGTCATTACCATGGAAAATGACAACGGACACGATGGGCAGGACTTCACACAAGGATGGAACCTTAAAAATGTACAGACCAATAGTTGTTATCCTCTTTATTCTTTTGACATTAGCCGCCCTCGTGGAAATCGGCATAATTTCTTTAGGCTAATACCGATAGCCTCTGAAAGGCCACGCTTGCGGCCTTTTATTTATTAAACATGAGAAGAAAATACGTAATTTTTTTGAGTAGCAGAAATTAACCCGCCCGTAAAAATATATTTTATAAATGAGAGAGTTTTAAATATATCATACACCAGATATTTCACCCTAACTTAAACTACAATTAAGCAGCAATTAAACCTAACCAAAATTAGATATTTATCGCATATTATAATTATTAATATCGCCCCACCAGTACCGTTTTAAGGGTTGCACCTTTTACGCCAAAACCCTTTATCCACGCGCCCTCATAGCTAACGAAATATATTCACGCTATCAATTAATCTCCCCTGCAATAGCCGCGCTGGGTTTACGAACACTTAATTTGCTTATTCAGACATTTATAGCTATATCATTTTTATAACGAAATAATTTAATACCTGCACAAATAATAAGGCTTATAAATCGCAAACATATAAATAAACAACTATTTCCTGTGTAAATAATTAGCTTTGCCCTGAGGTTGCCACTTTTAATCCTGGCGGGCATCGGTCGCGCTAAAGAAAGTAACGGTAAATCCTGTTTATTAAACAGTATTTTCGCCGGGAGCGCGTTCATCCCTTCAGAAACGATGGCTTTGTTTGACACGCCGTAACCAATCACTCTGCTGGAGTAATAACTGTATGAGCCAAATATCTGTTATATCTAAATTAACTGGCGTGGAAACGACCACGGAAGGGACACAGATAACACTCGATCACTCCTCAATCGTTAAGCTTAACGTGGATCGAGCCAACATCGCAGATTACTCCCGCAGCGGAAACGATCTGGTGATTACCCTCAATTCGGGCGAAGTGATTACCCTCAAGAATTTCTACGTCACTGATGCGCAGGGCGTAAGCCAGCTGGTGCTTGAAGAGAGTGACGGAGCGCTGTGGTGGATTGAAGATCCAACCGGTGCCGCGACCTATGAATCCATCGCCTCCACCGATGCATTACTGGCGGCGTCAGGGAGTGATGCTGGTGGCGCCGCTGCGTGGCCCTGGGTGCTGGGTGGCCTGGCCGCCGCAGGTGGGATTGCTATTGCGGCGGGAACCGGCGGTGGAGGTGGCGGAGATGACGATAACAACAACCCGAATCCCGGTAATCCGGGAAATCCTTCCGAACCTGATACTACGCCTCCGAATGCTCCCACTAATCTTCAGGTCTCACCTGACGGCAAAACCGTAACAGGTACGGCTGAACCGGGCAGCACAATTACCCTTAAAGATGCCGATGGCAACACCATTGGAACGGGCAAGGTCGGCAGCGACGGCAAATTTACTATCGATCTCGGTACGCCGCTCACCAACGGGGAGCAGATCACCGCCACGGCCACCGACCCGTCCGGCAATACCAGCCAGGGTGGTCAGGTCACAGCACCGGATCTCACCGCGCCGGATGCACCTGCCAATCTGGAGGTTTCGCCTGACGGCAAAACCGTCTCCGGTACGGCTGAGCCGGGCAGCACCGTGACACTGAAAGATGCCGATGGCAACACCATCGGAACGGGCAAGGCTGGCAGCGACGGGAAATTTACTATCGATCTCGGTACGCCGCTCACCAACGGGGAGCAGATCACCGCCACCGCCACCGATCCGTCCGGCAATACCAGCCCGGGCGTTCAGGTCACGGCACCGGATTCAACCGCGCCGGCTGCCCCCGAGATTGTCACCGTCAATGATAACGTGGGCACCGAAGCGGGCCCGCTGAGCAACGGACAACGCACGGACGATGCACGCCCGACGTTCAGCGGCATCAGTGAAGCTGGCACCGTTATTACCTTCTATGACAACGGCAAGCCGATCGGCACCGCCACGGCCGATGCTACCGGGAAATGGAGCTTTACCCCGTCGACCAACCTGTCTGAAGGAAACCACGCCATTACCACCTCCGCGACCGATGCGGCAGGCAATACCAGCCCGGCGTCCACGGCGGTGACCTTCGTGGTGGATACGGTCGCACCAGGCGCCCCGGCCATCACCGGCATGACCGACGACGTTGCGCCCAATACCGGCGTGCTCGGAAGCGGAAGCACCACTAACGATCCGCGCCCGCAGCTCACCGGCACGGCGGAAGCGGGCTCTACGGTCACCATCTATGATAACGGCATTGCCATTGGCACAGCGGTTGTAGGCAGCAACGGAAGCTGGAGCTTTACGCCGTCGGTTAACCTGAGCGAAGGCAGCCACCAGCTTACCGTACGCGCCACCGACATCGCCGGTAACACCGGTCCGGCCTCGCCGGCCTTTACCGTAACGGTGGATGTCACCACCCCGCCGGCGCCGACAGGATTTATCGTTAACGATGACACCGGAGGGCTGAAAGGCACGATTACCGCCGGGCAGTTTACCGACGAGTCGCAGCCCCGCCTGACGGGCCGAGGAGAACCAGGCAGCACGATTACGGTTTACGATAACGGCGTTGCGATTGGCAGCACAACGGTTCTGCCGAACGGTACCTGGAGCATCACGCCGACAACGCCGCTGGCAGAGGGTGCACATTCGATTACCCTGCGCGAAACCGATGCGGCAGGCAACCAGAGCGGCCTGTCTCAGCCGATCAACTTTACCGTCGATCTTACGCCGCCAGACATGCCGGAGGCGACGCTCAATTCGACAGGCACGCAAATCACCGGTACTGCCGAGCCGGGCAGCAAAATTGTCATCACCAACAACGCCGGGGTGCAAATCGGGACCGCCACTGCCGACAGCAACGGCAACTACATCGCCAACCTGAACCCTGCACAAGTGAACGGCGAGATCATCTCCGTGGTCGCCTCCGATGCCGCAGGCAACCAGAGTTCCCCGGCGCTGGTTAACGCAGCGGACATCACCGCGCCTGCCGCACCGGGTAACCTGGTGGTGGCGGAAGACGGGGCAAGCGTCAGCGGAACCGCCGAGCCAAACAGCACGATTATTATTAAAGCGCCGGACGGTACGATTATCGGCCAGGCCACCGCCGGTCCGGACGGCACCTTTACCATCCCGATTTCGCCAGCCCAGACCAACGGCGAAGCCCTTGCAGTGACGGCCACCGACGGCAGCGGCAACACCAGTCCGTCCGGCTTTGCCGACGCGCCAGACAGCACGCCACCGCTGACACCGGAAAACGTGGTTATCTCTGCCGACGGCACCACGGTAACCGGTACAGCCGAGCCGGGCAGCACCGTCACCATTCGTGAAAATGGCGTTAAGGTCGGGGAAGCGGTCGCCGACGATCAGGGTAATTTCAGCGTTGATCTGATCCCGCCGAAAGCCAACGGCGAAGCCCTGACCGCAGATGCCACCGATACCGCCGGAAACACCGGCCCGACCGCGCCGTTTGACGCGCCGGACATCACCGCGGCACAAACCCCGGTCATCACAGGCGTGGAGGATGATGCGCTCGACGTCACCGGTCCTGTCAGCCAGAACGGTCTCACCAACGACAAAACCCCGACCATCAACGGAACGGGCGAGCCCGGCACAACGATCACCCTCTACAGCGGCACCACTGAAATCGGCACCGCAGTGGTTGGGCCTGACGGCCAGTGGTCCATCACGCTGGAAACGGATCTTCCCGACGGCGGGCACGTGCTGACGGCGACGGCGGTTGACGCCAACAATAACCTCAGCGGGACATCGAACACCTGGAGCATCACGGTGGATACCGCCGCGCCGGGCGCTCCAGCCATTACGCAGGTCATTGATGACGTACCGGGCCGCACGGGGCCGCTCGACAACAACCAAATCACCAACGACACGCTCCCGACGCTGAACGGTACCGGCGAGCCGGGCTCCACCGTGACGATCCGCCTGGACGGACAGGATATTGGTACTGCCATTGTGAATAACGGTGGCGCATGGACCTTCACGCCCACTACCGCAATAGGGAACGGGCAGCATACGTTCACCGTCGTCGCGAGCGATGCGGCCGGCAACACCAGCGCATCATCACCCGGCTTTACCTTTACCGTCGATACCACTCCGCCACCGGCGGCCACCCTTGACACCGTCTCCGATAACATCGGCACTGTGCAGGTTCCGCTTAACAGCGGGGATACTACCGATGACACGCTGCCGCAGCTGCAGGGAACCGCACCGGAAGGCACCACCATCACTATCTATGACGGGACCACCCTGCTCGGCACGGCCGTGCTTGACGGTAGCGGCGGCTGGAGCTTTACGCCAACCACGCCGCTGACGGACGGCCCGCATTCGCTGACGGTCCACGCGACGGATGAGGCGGGTAATACCACCATCTCGCCACCGTTTGAGCTGGCGATCGACACGACCGCGCCTGCAACGCCGGATATTCCTGAGATCACCGTGAACCCGGACGGCGCCACACCGGGGACGGCTCTGAATCCTGGGGAGACCACCCGCGATACCACACCAACCCTGAGCGGCTCGGGCACGCCGGGAGATACCGTAAGCATTTACGATGGCGCAACCAAAATAGGTGAAGCCGAGATCGATGGCGACGGTAACTGGAGCTGGACACCGGAAGATCCGCTCCCTGACGGCACCTACGATCTCTCCCTGACGGTGACCAATCAGGACAGCGCCGGGAACGAAAGCGCACCGTCCACGCCAGTGACCATTACCATTGATACCGACGCGCCGGGCCAGCCGGGGATCCCGACGGTGACAGACAGCGTAAGCCAGATCACCGGGCCAGTGGACAATGGCGGAACCACCAACGATCCGCGCCCGGTACTGAGCGGCACCGGTACGCCGAATGACGTCATTACCATCTATGACCAGGTGGGTACAGGCGAGCCGCAGGCCGTGGGCAGCGTCACGGTGGACGGTAGCGGTAACTGGAGCTGGCGTCCTGAGAGCAACATTGGCGAAGGGACGCACCAATACACGGCGACCGCCACCGATGAAGCCGGCAATGAATCTCTGCCATCAACCGGTATCACGATAACGGTCGACACCCTCGCCCCGGATACCCCGCTCATCGGTTCCATTGGCGGCGCTCAGAATGGAGGCTCAACCAACGATAACACACCTGTCATTGGCGGAGGCGGCACGACCGGCGAAACGGTGATTATCTACAACAACGGCGTGGAAGTGGATCGCGTTGAAATCGCCAATGGCGAGTGGTCATACACCCTGCCGACACAAACCGATGGCCCGCTGAATATCACCGTCGCCGCGGTGGACGACGCGGGTAACCTGAGCCCGGTCAGCCCGGTCTTTAGCGTGACGGTCGATACGCAGGCACCGACCGTGCCGCAAATTGACGCCGTCTCTGACAGCCAACTGACTAACAGCGTGCTTTACACCCGCGACGGTACCCCAACCCTCACCGGGATTGGCGAGCCGGGTTCGAGCGTAACCGTTTCTGTTGATGGCACGCCGTCTCCGGTGGTCGTGGTGGTTCAGCCGAACGGGACATGGTCCTGGACAGCCGACCCCGCGCTTGCGGAAGGGCCGCACACCTTCTCGGTTGCCGCAAGTGACGCGGCGGGGAATACCTCCGCCAGCTCCGGCGATCTCAGCGTGACGGTGGATACGCTGCTTCCTGCAACGCCAACCAATATCACCATTGCCGCAGAGGGCACGCCGCTGACCGGTACGGCAGATGACGGAACCACGGTGACGGTGCGTGACGCCGGCGGCAATATCATCGGGACCGGGGTCGCGACGGGAGGCATCTTCTCCATCGCCCTCTCCCCGGCCCAACTGGATCCCGCGACGCTGACGCTGTTCGCCACGGACGCCGCAGGTAATGCAAGCCCGACAACCACCTTTGACGTACCGGACTCCCCGCTTATTCTGCCAGCGGTGCCGGTGATTACGGCAATCAACGATGATGCCGATCCCGTCACTGGCGATGTGAAAGACAAAACCACCAATGACACCACGCCTACCCTTACCGGCACCGCCGATCCGGGTAGCGTCATCACCATTTATCTGGATGGGGCGCTGGTTCCGCTGACCGAAATTGTTGCGGATACAGACGGCAACTGGAGCTATACGCCTCTACTGCCGCTCGCGGAAGGCCCACACACCTTCGCCGTCACCGCCACAAACACCACCACCGGCGCGACCAGCGGGCAGTCGCCGATCGCGACCGTCACCGTCGACCTCACCGATCCGACCGCACCAGCCATCGGTGCGGTGACCGATGACGTAGGCCCGGTCACCGGCCCAATCGCTGACGGGCAGAGCACCAACGACAACCGTCCTACCCTGACCGGAACAGGCACGGCCGGGGACACCATTACGGTGTACGATGACGGCGACCCGCTGGGCACCGTTGTTGTCGGTCCGACCGGCACCTGGAGCTACACGCCGCCTGCGCTGGACGACGGCAGCCACACCCTGACCGTGACCGCCACCGACCCGGCAGGCAATGAGAGCGCCCCGTCGGCCGGGATCACCATTGTGGTCGACACCGTTTCCACCACGCCGGTAATTACCAGCGTGACGGATAACGCAGGGAATGCGGCAACGCCTGTCCCAAGCGGCGATCCAACCAACGACACTACGCCAACCCTGACCGGTAGCGCCGAGCCGAACAGCGTCGTCGCCATTTTTGATGGCGCTACGCAAATTGGTACGGTGGCAGCAGACGGCACCGGTGCCTGGACATTTACTCCTGAAACCGCCCTCGGCGAAGGGACGCATGACTTTACTGTCAGAGCGACGGATCCGCAGGGCAACGTCAGCCAGCCGTCCAACGCCTGGAGCGTCGAAATCGATCTGACTGCGCCACAGGTGCCGACGATCGTTACGGTCAGCGACAACGCCCCGGGAGGCGCAACCGGCCCGCTTACCGCCGGGCAGGTGACCAATGACACCACGCCAACCCTCAGCGGCACCGGCCAGGCGGGTACCATCATTCACGTGCTGAATAACGGCGTGGAGATTGGCACCACCACGGTCGACGGCAGCGGCAACTGGACCTTTACGCCGGATCCGGTACTGACTGACGGGACGTATAACCTGCGCGTTAACGCCAGCGATGATGTCGGAAACGTCTCCGCCAACTCGCCAGTGTTCGCCTTTACGGTGGATACCGCCGGGCCTGCGGCCCCGGTGGTTACCACGGTAATAGACGATGTCAGCCCGGGAACGGGAACCCTCGCCAGCGACGGCTCCACGAACGACACCCGTCCAACCTTCAACGGTACGGGGGAAGTGGGCGCAACGGTACACGTTATTGTCGATGATGTGGAAATCGGCACGGCGGTCGTCAACGCCCAGGGTAACTGGACCTTCACGCCGACCACTGAACTGGGCGAAGGGCCGCACGTTATTACCTTCAACGCCACCGATGCCGCAGGCAATACCGGGGTCACCTCACCACCGTTCAACCTGACGGTGGATACCTCGGTGCCTGAGGCACCGGTCTTTACCCCGGCCACTGACGATGCTGGTACCGTGCTGGGCCCGGTCGCCTCGGGACAAAGCACAGACGACACCACGCCAACGCTGAACGGCACCGCGGCGGCCAACGCGACCATCACCATTTTTGAAAGTGGCCGTGAAGTGGGTACCGCCGTGGCGGACGCAAACGGCGTATGGAGCTTTACCACCGGTACGCTGGCAAACGGCAGCCACACCTGGACCGCCACGGTAACCGATGCCGCGGGCAACGTCAGCCCTGCCTCACCAGGCTTTACGCTGGTGGTAGATACGGCTGCGCCTGTCGCGCCGGTTATCACCCAGGCGATTGACGACGTTGGCACCATCACCGGGGCAATAGGTTCCGGCCAGACCACCAACGATCCTCTCCCGCGTCTGGTGGGGACCAGCGAGCCGCTGGCCACCGTGAATATTTATGAGGGCACCACGCTGGTGGGCACCGGTACTGCCGATGCCGATGGCAACTGGACCGTCGATATCACCGTGCCGCTGGACAGTGGGTCACACACCTTTACCGCAGAAGCAACGGATCAGGCGGGTAACACCAGCACGTCGTCCGCCGACTTCAGCCTGACCATTGACACCACGCCGCCAGCGCTGCCGGTGCTGACCAGCATCACCGACGATGTCGGTAACGCCGCTGCGCCTGTCGCCAACGGCGGGTTAACCAACGACGCGCGGCCAACGCTCACCGGTACGGCAGAAGCCGGCGCGACGGTCACCATCTTTGATAATGGGGTACAGATTGGCACCGCAGTCGCCACCGGCGGCGCGTGGAGCTTTACGCCTTCCACCCCGCTGGCTGACGGGCCGCATAATCTGACCTTCTCCGCTACCGACGCGGTGGGCAACGCCAGCGCGCAGACCGGCGGTTACACCATTAATGTGGATGCCACCGCCCCTGTCGCACCGGCAATCACCTCGATTGAGGATGATGTGGGGACCGTCACCGGACCTGTTACTGGCACCAACCCAACCAACGACACCCGTCCGACCTTAAACGGTACGGCAGAAGCCAATGCCACCGTACGTATTTACGACGGCACGACGCTGGTGGGGACCGTCACTGCCGATGCCAACGGCAACTGGACGCTGCCGCAAACCAGCACCACGCTGACGGAAGGCGCGCATAACTTCACCGCAACCGCCACCGATGCCGCGGGCAATACCAGCGTGGCTTCACCGATTATCACGATTAACGTTGACCTGACGCCGCCACCAGCCCCAACCGGGCTGGCGGTGATCACCAACGGGACGCAGGTTACCGGTACAGCGGAAGCGGGAAGCACCGTCACCATCACCAGCAGCACCGGAACCGTGCTTGGAACGGCCGTCGCGGACGGTAGCGGAAGCTTCAGCGCCACCATCACCCCTGCACAGACCGCCGGTGAATCCCTGATCGTCTTTGCTACCGATAAGGCCGGTAACGCGGGTATCACCACCTCCGTGATTGCCCCGATCACCACAATCCCGAACGCGCCTGTTATCGCCAATATTGACGATAACGTTGGCACGGTGACGGGCAACCTGACCAACGGGAATACCACCGATGACACCACGCCAACCCTGAGCGGCACGGCGCAGCCGAACACGACCATCACCCTCTATAACAACGGGGTGCTGATGGGCACGGTCACCGCGAATGCCAGCGGCAACTGGAGCTTCACCACGCCGGTGCTGAGTGAAGGCCCGCATGCCTTCACCGCCACGGCGAGCAACGGCTCGGGCACCAGCCCGATTTCCACGTCGACCACCGTCATTGTCGATCTCACTGCGCCAACGGCTCCAACCGGGACCTTCAACGCAGACGGCAGCGTACTGACCGGTAGCGCTGAAGCGGGCAGCACCGTCACCATCCGCCTGGCGGATAATTCAACGGTCACCGCCACGGCGGACAGCAACGGTTCCTGGAGCTACACCTTCCTCAATAAACAGACGGAAGGTCAGACGCTGCAAATCACCGCCACCGATGCGGCAGGCAACGTCTCGCTGCCCGGCTCAGCCCTTGCGCCGGTGGTGCCGCTCTCTGCCAGCACCAACGCTGAAGAACTGGCGCTCACGACCACCGCCACGGTGACCAACTCGCAGTACAGCGACTATGGTTTCCTGCTGGTAGGCGCCTTAGGTAACGTGCTGACGCTGCTCGGCAACGACACCGCGCAGGTAGGTTTCACCGTCGGCAACGGCGGCAGTGCGGATATTGCCGTGAACGCCAACGCCACGGGTGCCGTTCTTTCCCTGCTCAATACCCTTGAGCTGGTGGTACAGCGCTTCGACGCCGCCAACAACACCTGGACCACCGTGGTCGATACCGGGCAGCCGCAGTTCGCTGACCTGTTGACCCTCGGCGCGACGGGGGTATCGCTGAACCTGAACGGGCTGGCGAATGGTCAGTATCGCGTCCTGAGCTACAACACTAACCTGCTGGCAACCGGCTCTTACACCAGCCTCGATGTGGCGGTGAAAGAGACCAGCGCAGGCACCGTGTCCGGCGAGACCAGCGTTGTCGGGAACGTCATCACTGACGTGGATCCAACCGCAGGCAGCGACAACGCCCCGGCGGGCACCACCGTCACTACGGTCACCAACGCCCAGGGCACCACCACCAGCGTTACGGCTGACGGCACGGTGATTCAGGGGCAATACGGCACGCTGACCATCAACCTGGACGGCAGCTATACCTATAACCTGACCAACACCAGCGCCGCCGTCATTGGCCGCACGGAGAACTTTACCTACACCATCACCCATAACGGCACCAGCGCCTCGGCAAATCTGGTTCTGTCGCTGGGCGAAGGCACTACCAGCAGCGGGATCGTGGCCGTGGACGATACCGCCTCGCTGACCTTCGACACCACCGTGGAGGCGATCAACAACGGCACCTCGTCGCAGGGCGGCTTTACCCTGGTGGGGATCAACCTTGGCAATACCCTGGGGCTGAACCTGCTGGACGATCTGGCCAACCCGATCATTTATAACGTGGAAGAAGGCACCACCCGCACCATGACCGTTCAGGCCTCCGTGGGCGGCGTCGCGCTGGCCTCGGTGTTCGACCTCTACATCTATAAGTTCAACAATGCGACGCAGACCTTCGAGCAGATGCGCGTTGAACCCGGCTGGCTGCGCGCGCCGCTGCTGGGCGGCACCTCCCCGCAGCTGACGTTGAACCTGCCCGCTGGCGAGTACCTGTTCCTGCTCAATACGGCGGCGGGGATCACCGCGCTGACGGCCTACACGCTGAACGTCTTGCAGGATCATGTCTACAGCGTGGCAAGCGTGAGCGAGAGCACGACCGGGGATGTGCTGGCGGATGATATTGCGCCAGCAGGTACCGTGGTCTCCGACGTTAACGGCGTAGCAGTGAACAGCAGCGGCCTGACGGAGATCACCGGCGAGTACGGTACGCTGCGGATCAACGCAGCCGGGGAGTACACTTACACCCTGGACAGCGGGGTCGGCGCTGACAGCATCAGCACGCCGGATACCTTCGTCTACACCATCACCGCGCCGAACGGCTCGAAAGACACGGCATCGCTGAACATCACCCCGACCGCGCAGCCAATGGACGCGGTGAACGATGTCAGCACGGCGATGGACGTGAACTCGGTGCACCGCACCGCCGCATACTCGGATACCACCGTCGGGTCGGCGAGCTGGAACGCCGCGCTGCTTGCCTCAACCCAGGGCAGCGGGAGCGGGACCTTCGTGGTGGATCCTAATACTGCACTGCATAACGTGGTTCTGTCGTTTAACGTCGCCTCGCTGCTGACCCTTACCGGGTTAACGGTCGACTGGACGCTGACCAACGGCACCACCACCCTCAGATCCGGCTCATTTAACGGCGGGCTGCTGCTGGGCGGCAGGGCGACGATCAACCTGACGGGCCTCGATCTGGAAGCGGGAACCTATACGCTGAACTATACCGGCAGAATGGGACCGCTGGGGGTGGGAAATATCACCGTTACCCCAAGCGTCACCGGGACCAGCTACTCCCTGTCGCAGTTTGACGCCACGGGCACCCACACCGTTGACGGCAATATCTTCGACGGCACCGGCTCCGCGGGCGCGATGGACCAGCTGCACTCGGTGGATACCCGTCTCAGCATTACCGGCTACGACGGCGTAACCACCACGCTGGATCCTTACACCGGCAGCACGCAGGTAAACATCACGGGTCACTACGGCACGCTGGCGATTGCCGCAGACGGCAGTTACACCTACACACTCAACCCGGGGATATCGTTCTCTACCATCACCAGCAAGGAGGTCTTTAACTACACCCTGACCGACGCCAACGGCACCCGGGATACCGCCTCGCTGACCATCAATATGGCACCGAAATTTGTCAGTTCGGAACATAACGATGTGATTAGCGGCACGGCCTACGGCGACACGCTGATTTATCAGGTGTTGAACACTACGGCGGGTAACGCCACCGCAGGTAACAGCACGGGTGACCACTGGACGAACTTCTCCCTGTCGCAGGGAGACAAGATCGACATTGGCGATCTGCTGGTGGGCTGGAACGGTAGCGCGTCGACGCTGGGGAACTATGTCTCTGTTTCACAAAGCGGTAACAATACTGTGATCTCCATCGACCGTGACGGCACGGGAGCCGCCTACACTAAATCTACGCTCGTTACGCTGGACAACGTTCAGACCACCTACGACGAGCTTGTAAACCAGCAACACATCATTACCTGATAGCACCTGCAAGAAATGACCCGGGCGCGCACAGCGCCCGGGCATAAACAAAAAAGCAGTACTTTTTTATTAGGGACAAGACATGGGAAAGAAGATGCCTTACTGGTGGCTCTCGTGCTGCCTGATATCTGTGCCCGCTATCGCGGCAAACCCTGCGGCGATGATTAATACCGGACAATTAAGCGAAACGCAGGAACTCCCCTCTTTAAATGGCCGCGTGGCGCCCGTAGCCAGCAAAGCCGCCCCCGGCACGCTACAGCTGGATGAAGCCGTAAACCGCGCCGTGACCTGGCATCCGGCCATCAGTGAAGCCGTCGGCAAACTCTATCAGCAGAGCGAAAATGTGGACGTCGCCAAATCGAAATATTATCCGCAAATTAACGCCGGCATGGATAACGGCTATAGCCACGACGGCGACGATAATGGCTTTACCCCCTCGCTGGTGCTTTCGCTTTCGCAAATGCTTTACGACTTCGGCAAAGTCGCAAGCCAGGTGCGCGCCGAAAACGCGGGCGTCGCCCAGCAGCAGGCCAACGTGCTGGTGAGCATCGACACTATCGCCCACGATACCGCCATCGCTATGGTGCAGGTGCAAACCTGGCAGCAGATGGTCGAGACCGCTAAAGAACAGCTGGACGCCCTGACCTCCATCGGCACACTGACGAAGCTGCGTAATGACGAAGGCGCCACGTCGCTCTCTGACGTGGTGCAGACCGATGCCCGTATCGAAGGCGCGCGAGCGCAGCTGATGCAGTATCAGGCCAGCCTCGACAGCTCACGCGCCACGCTGATGAGCATGCTGGGCTGGGACGGCCTGAACGCGGTCAGCAATGAATTTCCGCAAAGTCTCGCCCGCAGCTGCGATATTGCCGAGCCGGACGATCGCCTGGTACCCTCGGTTTTAGCGGCCTGGGCGCAGGCCAACGTCGCGCAGGCCAATCTCGACTATGCCAACGCGCAGATGACCCCTACCGTCTCGCTGGAGCCGGAAGTCCGCCACTATCTTAACGACCGCTACTCAGGCAACGAAACGCGGGACCGCACCCAGTACTCCGCGTGGGTAAAAGTGCAGATGCCGCTCTATCAGGGCGGCGGCCTCACCGCCCGGCGTAACGCCGCCGGACACGCGGTGGAATCGGCCCAGTCCACCATTCAGCGCACCCGTCTTGAGGTGCGGCAAAAACTCCTGGAAGCGCGCAGCCAGGTGATGAGCCTGATGAGCACGCTTCAGATCCAGGGCCGCCAGGAAGCGCTCAGCGCCCGTACCCGCGAGCTGTATCAGCAGCAGTATCTCGATCTTGGTTCCCGCCCGCTGCTCGACGTGCTCAACGCCGAGCAGGAGGTGTATCAGGCGCGCTTTACCCAGCAGCAAACCGCCGGACAGCTCCGCCAGCTTCAGCTGAACTGTCTCTACCAAACCGGGCGCATACGTCAGGCGTTCGATCTTGAAAACCGCACCATCCAGACCGTGGAGATCCAGCCATGAAGCAACGCGATATTCCGCAGGGTGAAAACATGACGGATGAGGCGCTGGAGCAGTGGGCGCAGGCGTTTGGCTATGTGGCGACGCGCTATCGCGTTGCCTGCTCGCCAGGCTCGCTGATCGCGGGCGCGCCGTGGCTAAAAGGCAAACCGATGGTGCCCGCGCTGACGCAGCTCGCCCGTGAAGCCGGGCTGACGTTCCAGCTGCTGACGGCCGATCAGCACGCCATCAACAGCTGGCGTCTGCCGGTGGTGGTAGAGCTAAACGACGGTAAAATCGGCGTGATCGACAATTTCGACGGCGAGGATACGCTTGAAGTCAGCTTTTTCGACGACAGCACGCACACCAACCGCCTGTCGATGAGCGCGATGCTGCCTGCCATCCGCCACGTCATCGCCCTGCGTCCGCTGGCGGCGCTGAAGGACAGCCGCGTGGACGCCTATATCTCAAAATACCGCCCGGACTGGCTCTACCGGCTGGTGATGCGCGACCTTCGCCCTTACAGCTGGGTGATGCTGGCGGCGCTGTTTATCAACGTGCTCTCCCTCTCCGGCATTGTCTTTTCCATACAGGTGTATGACCGGGTGATCCCCGCCCAGTCCTACCCGACGCTCTACGTACTGACCATTGGGGTACTGATCGCCACGCTGTTTGGTTTTGTGCTGCGCGTGGCGCGCGGGCACATTATGGATCTGCTGGGCAAACGCTCGGATATGCGCGTCTCGGATCGGGTCTTCGGCCACGCGCTGCGGCTACGCCACAGCGCCATTCCGCGCTCCACCGGCAGCTTTATCTCCCAGTTGCGCGAGCTGGAGCAGATCCGCGAGATGGTCACCTCCTCCACCATTTCCACCATCGTCGATCTGCCGTTCTTTATCCTGTTTGTGATTGTGCTGGCGATCATCGCCCCGCAGCTGGCGTGGATCGCCCCGGTGGCGGCGGTGATTATGGTCCTGCCTGGCCTGCTGCTGCAAAAGAAGCTGGCGGAGCTGGCGAAGCAGTCGGCGCATGAATCTACCCTGCGCAACGCGGTGCTGGTGGAGAGCGTGCAGGGGCTGGAGGACATCAAGCTGATGCAGGCGGAGAACCGCTTTTTGCAGCAGTGGAACAGCTATATCCAGATCACCGCCGAATCCGGCCTGCGCACCCGCGAACTGACGCAGAACCTGATCAGCTGGGGGATGACCATTCAGAGCCTGGTCTATGCCGGGGTGATCGTGGTGGGCGCGCCGATGGTGATCGACGGCACCTTAACCACCGGTTCGGTGGTGGCCGCCTCGATGCTCGCCTCACGGATGATCGCCCCGATGGCGACGCTGTGCGGCGTGCTGGCCCGCTGGCAGCAGGTGAAGGCGGCCAAAGAGGGGCTGGACAGCATTATGCAGCTGCCGACCGAGAACCAGCGCGAAGAGACGCCGATCCGCCAGGACGTGCTGCGCGGCCACTATCTTTTCGAGCAGGCGCAGTTCCGCTATCACCCGGAAGATCCCCGCATGGCGCTGCGCATTAACCGCCTGGAGATCAAAGCGGGCGAAAAAGTGGCGATCCTCGGGCGCAACGGCGCGGGCAAATCAACCCTGTTGCAGGCGATGGCGGGCGGGATGGATCTGGCGGGCGGTGAACTGCGGCTCGACAACCTCAGCCTGCCGCACCTGGACGTGGCTGACGTGCGGCGAAACGTCGGCTTTATGACCCAGAACGCCCGGCTGTTTTACGGCACCCTGCGCGAGAACATCACGCTCGGCATGCCGCGCGCCACCGATGAAGAGATCTTCGAGGTGCTGGAGATGTGCGGCGCGGCCAGCTTTGTGCAGAAGCTGCCAAAGGGGCTGGATTACCCGATTATGGAGAACGGCGTCGGGCTGTCCGGCGGGCAGCGGCAGTCTATTCTGCTGGCGCGGATGCTGCTGCGCGACCCGAATATCGTGCTGATGGATGAACCGACCGCCTCCCTTGATGAACATACCGAGCGGGAATTTATTCAACGTCTCGGGGCGTGGCTCGGCAACCGCACGCTGGTTGTCGCGACCCACCGCGTGCCGGTACTGGAGCTGGTGGAGCGCGTGGTGGTACTCAAAGATGGCATGCTGGTGATGGACGCGCCAAAAGCGCAGGCGCTGAACAACAGCCGTATGCAGCAACAGCAGCAGGCAACCGGACGGGAGTGGAACAATGAAAATCAATCAGCGTGACGTTGCCGCAGTAGAAGATCTGGATAACGCGCTCGACTCCGAGAGCGGTTATACCGGCGCCCGGCGCATCGTTTTCTTCTCCCTGCTGATGTTTGTGGTGCTCGGCGTCTGGGCATGGTTCGGGGTGCTGGATGAAGTCTCAACCGGCACCGGAAAAGTGATCCCCAGTTCACGCGAGCAGGTATTGCAGTCGCTGGATGGGGGGATCCTCACCGAGCTGAACGTACACGAAGGGGATCAGGTGCAGGCCGGACAGGTGCTGGCGCGGCTTGATCCTACCCGCTCGGAATCTAACGTCGGCGAAAGCGCGGCGCGTTACCGCGCGTCGCTGGCCTCCAGCGTGCGCCTGTACGCCGAGGTGAACGATCTCCCGCTGAAATTCCCGCCTTCCCTGGCGAAATGGACCGACCTGACCGCCGCAGAAACGCGGCTTTACAACTCTCGCCGCGCCCAGCTGGAGGATACGCAGCGTGAACTCCGCTCCGCGTTAGCGCTCGCCAATAAAGAACTGGCGATCACTCAACGGCTGGTGAAAACCGGTGCCGCCAGCCACGTGGAAGTGCTGCGCCTGCAACGGCAGAAAAGCGACCTGGAGCTGAAGCTCACCGACGTGCGTTCCCAGTATTACGTGCAGGCCCGTGAAGCGCTGTCGAAGGCCAACGCCGAGGTGGATATGGTGTCAGCGATCCTGAAAGGCCGCGAGGATTCCGTTACCCGCCTGACGGTGAAGTCGCCGGTGCGCGGGATCGTGAAAAACATCAAGGTGACCACCATCGGCGGCGTCATACCGCCCAACGGCGAGTTAATGGAGATTGTGCCGGTGGACGATCACCTGCTGATTGAAACCCGCCTCTCGCCCCGGGATATCGCCTTTATCCATCCTAATCAGGAGGCGCTGGTGAAAATCACCGCCTACGATTACGCGATTTACGGCGGGCTGCACGGAGTGGTGGAAACCATTTCCCCGGACACCATTCAGGACGAAGCGAAGCCGGAGGTGTTCTACTACCGTGTATTCATTCGCACCAGCCAGGATTATCTGGTGAACAAGGCGGGCAGGCACTTTTCGATTGTGCCGGGGATGATTGCGACGGTGGATATTAAGACCGGGGAGAAAACGGTGCTGGATTATCTGATTAAGCCGTTTAACCGGGCGAAGGAGGCGCTGAGGGAGCGGTAGTCAAACGCCGGGTGGCGGCTTCGCCTTACCCGGCCTACACCGCTGTTCCGAGTGATGAGGATCCAACACACCTAACATGATCTCCATCACCAATCTGCTATAGTAGCCCAAATTCATTTTTCAGGAAGAAATCATGCGCCAACGAACCATTGTCTGCCCCATCATCCAGAATGACGGAGCCTACCTGCTATGTAAAATGGCCGACGATCGCGGTGTATTCCCCGGTCAGTGGGCACTCTGCGGTGGTGGAATGGAACCAGGCGAAACCATGGAACAGGCGCTGCGCCGTGAAGTCCGTGAGGAGCTGGGCGACGCGCTGGACATTATCGACGTCAAGCCCTGGGCTTTTCGCGATGACATCAGGGTCAAAACTTACGCCGATGGTACCACCGAGGAAATTTATATGATTTATCTGATCTTCGACTGCATCAGCGCCAATCGGGATGTTACGTTTAACGACGAGTTTCAGGAGATCGCCTGGGTTTATCCGGAATCGTTAAGAGAGCTGGATCTCAACGAGGCCACGCGCATTACCTTTGCGCAAAAGGGCCTTCTTTAATCGCCCACTGCCCCGGCGTTTTACCGGTCCACGTTCTGAAAACTTCAATAAATGCGCTGACGCTGCTGTATCCGCACGAGAGCGCAATCCACCCCACCGGCTTCCCCGCCGCCAGCCACTCCATCGCCTGCATGACGCGCGCCAGCTGGCGCCAGTTGACGAAGTTCATCCCCGTCTCCGCGCTAAACCGCCGGTTGAATGTACGTACGCTCATCCCGGCACGGCTGGCATGGCTTTCCACCGTCTGATTATCATCGACGGATTGCAGCAGTTTCCTGACCACATTTTTCAGCCGGGGATCGGTCGGTACGGGCAGATAAAAGCGGACCTGAGACGCCAGAACCAACTCCTCCAGCAGCAGGATGAGCTTTCGGGGATCGTATTCACTCCCGGCAACGCTTAAACGGGAAAACAGTGCATCGGTAAAATCGTCAGACTCGAAAAGCGTGGCCTCTTCCGGAAGCCCTTCACAATGGGCAGGGTCAAGATAGACAGCGCAACCTTCAATCGCACTTTCCGAAAAGGCAGCGTGCTGCTGACCAGGCGGGATCCAGCCGATATGTTTTGCGGGTACCACCGAACGCCCCAGCGGCGTCTCAATCACCAGCAGCCCCGCAGCAATGCGCCAGAGCTGGCCGGCATGATGGCTGTGCCACGGGGTGTGATAGCCGCCGGGATGAACAAGCCTCTCAGTTGTCAGCATGAATTTGACCGAAAATCGTTATTCTTCGACTTATTACAGAAACTACGCCTTATGCTGTCAAGGATAATAGCGGCTCAACATCACGAGGAGCTAACATGACCATCATTACATCCCTGATAAACCAGCCCGACAACACCGCGCAGCGCGAGCAAATGGCCTGTCTGTTAACCCGCTTATTCAATGGCAATGTAGATCCGGCAGAGGTGTTTACGCCCGATTACCAGCAGGTTACGGACGGTCACATGCTTGATTATCAGGGATTTATGAAACACCTGAACCATGTGCGTGCGCAGATCCGCGAGATTACGTTTACCGTGGAAGCGTTATGTTGCCATAACGAATGTGTGGCAGACCGGCACAGAGTGGCCGTGACATATCCGGATGGTCGCCAGGCAGAATTAGAGGTGTATATGTTTGCCACGCTGCGCGAGGGGAAAATTTGTCGGATCCATGAAGTCACACAGGCGCCAGACGGCGATGCATTTGACCGCACCCTCGCCCACGCCACGCAATAACCTTACCCTACACGGGAACAGCGCATAACGGCATCTGCCATTATGCGCATCCGCTTACAGGGAAATTTTCAGACGTCGAACCGCTTCTTTAAGCTGCTCATCCGTTGGGGTAACGAAAGACATGCGCAGCGTGGTGTGGTCCGGCTCGTTGCAGTAGAAGAACTCACCCGGCACAAACACGACGCCGTTGCTCAACGTTTTTTCCAGCCATTTCGTCGTATTGATGCCGTTATTCATTTTCGCCCACAGGAACATGCCGCCCTTTGGCTTGTGGAACGACATCACATCGCCCAGCTCCGCTTCCAGTTCACTGGCAAAGGTCTGGTATTTCTGGCGATAGGCTTCGCGGATCATTTTAATCTGATTCGCCAGACGACCGGTTTTCAGATATTCGTACGTCATCAGCTGCGACAGCGTGCTGGTGTGCAGATCGGTGGTTTGCTTGAGGTTCACCACCGCACGCTTCAGCCACTCCGGCACCAGCACCCAGCCCACGCGGGTGCCCGGCGCGAGGATTTTAGAGAAGGTGGAGGTGTACACCACGTTATCCTCATTGCCGATATCTTTGGCATGAGCAATCAGCGGGCGGAATGCTTCCTCGGTATAGTTGATTTCGCTGTACGGATCGTCTTCGATAATCACGAAGTCATAGCGCTTCGATAATTCCACCAGCTGTTTACGACGCGCCTCGGAGAGCGTCACGCCGCCCGGGTTACCAAAGGTTGGCACGATATAAACCGCTTTGATGGTTTTGGTTGCCACCAGCGCTTCAAGTTCATCTACTTTCATGCCGTCGCCGTCGGTGCCGACGGATTCAAAATTCGCCTGTGCAAGGCCAAAGACCTGCAACGCGGCGAGGTAGGTCGGACGCTCAACGACGACCGTATCGCCCGGGTTAATTAACGCACGCGCCAGCACGTCAAGCGACTGTTGAGAGCCGGATGTAATGACCACGTCATCGGCTTTACAGGCGATGCCGCGACCTTCACAGATGCGTTGGATCTCTTCGCGTAGCCCCGGGACGCCTTCCGTCAGGCCGTACTGGAACGCTTCGCCAAAATGCTGAGACAGCACGGCATCAGCGGCAATTTTTAAACCTTCATGATCGAACAGATCCGGGTTTGGAATACCGCCCCCCAGCGAAATCACGCCTGCCATTTTGCTATGTTTTAATAATTCACGGATGGCAGAGGATTGCAGGCCCTGCGCGCTGCTGGCGAGTTTGTTTGCAGACATTCTTTACTTACCTTCTTTTTTTATATTGTGCCCAATCTTAGCAGAATATGGGCAATAAATTCCGTTAGCTTAGGCAGCGGACGCAAATCCTGGCGCCACAATAAATGCACCGGCCTCGGCGCGGGCGTAAACGCTTCCAGAACCCGAACCAGCCTGCCGTTTGCCAGCTCTTCAGCCACCAGCACTTCCGGTTGCAGCAATAGTCCTGCCCCGGCTCGCGCCGCCATGCGTAAGCCGTAGCCGTCATTGCATCGTAAGACGGCATCACGCTTCCAGCGCACCTCGCCTTCCACACCGGGCAGCCGCCACTCGTTACGCGCCGTCCATACCGTGTGCGACAGACACAGGTGATCCACCAGATCGGCTGGCGTTTGCGGCGTACCGTGACGCGCCAGATATTCCGGCGCGGCGCAGATCGTCATGTTGTAGGGACACAGGTATTTCGCCACCAGATCCTCATTTCGGATCTCCCCGATGCGAATGGCCAGATCGACCCCTTCCTCCACCAGATCCACCATTCGGTTGGTGAGATCCAGTTCGATGCGCACTTGCGGGTAGCGCTGTAAAAACGTGGCCGTCAGAGGCGCGATAACGCAGCCGCCAAACGAGGTGGGTGCCGTCACGCGCAGGGTGCCGGCGGGCGTGGCTCGCAGACGTTCAACTGCGTTTTCAGCAATCGAGACCTGCTCCAGCACGCGCCTGGCCTCTTCGAAATAAACGCGTCCGGCGTCGGTCAGGCTCTGGCGACGGGTGTTGCGTTCCAGTAGCCGCGTGCCGAGCTGCGATTCCAGCAACGCAATATACTTCCCGACCATCACCGCCGACATCTCCAGCCGGGCCGCCGCGCCGGTGAAGCTGCCGCTTTCCACCACCGCGATGAACGTCTCCATCCCGCGAAGCTTATCCATATTCCAAACCTCTGGTTAGTAATCTTCTAACGTTAGCCCAGTTTATCTGAGTTTTTATTTATTAAAGAATGAAGGCTCACAACATAAGGAGTCTGCTATGAAAATCGTCATTATTGGTGCCAGCGGTACGGTCGGTCGTGCAGTCACAGAAGAGTTAAGCCAACGCCACGAGACGATCCGCGTGGGTCGCACGCAGGGCGAGCATCAGGTGGATATCACCTCGCAGGCGAGCGTACAGGCGCTGTTCGAAAAGATCGGCCCGGTGGATGCGATTGTCTCCGCCAGCGGTGGGGTACACTTCGGCCCGCTCGCAACCATGACCGACGGCGAGTTCAACCGGGGCTTGCAGGATAAGCTACTGGGGCAGGTTCGTCTGGCGCTGACCGGCCAGCACTTCCTGAACGAAGGCGGCTCGATCACGCTGATAAGCGGGATTGTGGCGCACGAACCGATTGCTCAGGGCGTCAATGCCACCACCGTAAACGCGGCGCTGGAAGGGTTTGTGCTCGCCGCGGCCTGTGAACTGCCGCGCGGGATCCGCATTAACCTGATCAGCCCGACGGTGCTGACGGAATCCGTCGAAGCATATGATGGCTTTTTCCCGGGCTTTGAAAGCGTTCCCGCTGCGACCGTTGCGCAGGCCTACCGCCGCAGCGTGGAAGGGGTACAGACCGGGCGGGTATATAAAGTCGGCTATTAAGCCTTACGGGCGGCGATCAGCACCAGCATCGGGCGTTCCGCCTCTTCGGCCAGCGCGGGCCAGGCGTCAACCTGCGCCTGCGTTGGTCCCCACTCATTGACTTCACTTATCGTCAATCCGGCCTTGATCAGCGCGTTAAGCGTGGTACCCAGCGTGCGGTGGTATTTGATTACCCCCTCTGCCAGCCAGTTGCTGACGCGCTTGCCTTCGTCCTGATAATGGTTCACGCCCCAGAACCGCTCACCGTTGTCCTCGGTGAGCCAGCCCTGACGGGTGGCGCAGGTATAAATCGGGTGCTCCATCGAGAAAACCAGGCTGCCGCCGGGTTTAAGCGCACGCTGCACCCTGGCGAATAACGCGTCCAGTTCCGGCAGATAGTGCAGCGCCAGCGAGCTGTAGACCAGATCGAGACTGTTTTCGCGAAGCTGAAGAGATTCCAGATCGCTACGCTGATAGTGGATCTGCGTGTCATCCGTCAGTTCTGCCGCGCGGGCGAGCATCTTTTCAGAGATATCGACGCCCGTGACGTCACAAGCGCCCAGCTCGCGCGCCACGCGGCAGAACCAGCCGTAGCCGCACCCAAGATCGATAACCGATGTGCCGGTTAAATCCGGCAGCATCGCCTTAAGCGCAGGCCACTCCGGCGCGCCGTCCAGCCCCTGAACCGAGCGCGGAAGCTGGGCGTAGCCTTCGAAAAACGCCGGATTGTCGTAGATGTTTTGTGCCATGGCAGATCCCTCTTTAAGAATGTGCATAGCAGTATACTGCATTGTCGGGTGGCGGCTTCGCCTTACCCGACCTACAAAATCTCCGAACCGTAGGCCGGGTAAGCGCAGCGCCACCCGGCACCACATTAGCCCACAGACCCCCAGACCAGATTCCCCTTGTGGAACGTCGCGGTACGCGGAGAGATACGCGCCACGGCCTCGGCGGAACAGGAGGCATCCACCAGCACGAAGCTGGCGTCGTCCTGCGCTTTAGGCCACACGCGCTCACCTTTGTCGTTCAGCGGCAACACGTCGCCGGTGGCGATGCCCAGCGCCCGCGAAAGCGTCTGTTCGTTCGGGCGAATATAGAGCTGGGCGTAGAGGTTGGCTTTCTCCAGCATGTCCCCCAGACCGTACGGGGACCAGTGGTCAATCACGCTGTCGGTACCGGTCATGACAAACACGCCTTTTTCACGCAGCTGCTTCAGCGGCATGTGCAGGGTGCCAATTGGCACGGTCGAGGCGATGGTCACCTGCTGCGCCGCCATGCGGGTGGCGATCTCATCCACCTGCTGTTCGTTAAGCGTCGCCAGCGCGAAGGCGTGGCTGATGGTCAGCTTCCCCTTCAGCGCCGGCGTTTTCTCCACGGTTTCTACCATGTAGTTCACCGCCGCCACGCCCGCCGGGCTGGTTTCGTGCAGGTGAATATCCACCCCTTTGTTGTAATCCAGCGCAATCTGGAACATGGTGTCGAGGGATTTCTCCATCGCGCCGTCGACGCTGGTTGGGTCCAGCCCGCCCACATAATGCGCCCCGGCGTGCATCGCCTCGCGCATCAGCTTTTCAGAATTCGACAGCAGCAGACCGTGCTGCGGGAAAGCAACGATTTCACAGTCAAAACCTGGGCTTCGGCGCGCCAGTACCGCCTGCAAATTTTCCAGGTTTTTCAGGCCGGAAACCGGCTCTATGTTGCAGTGGCTGCGGGCGATGGTGGACCCTTTGGACTGGATCAGGTCGATCAGCTTTTCGGCGCGTTCTTGCGTGTAAGGCTGTAATTCCGGCAGCAGCTTCTGCTCCAGGCGGATCATGTCCTGAATGGTGGTACCCGCCGGACGGTTCAGGGAGCGCCACGGGCCGCCATAGAAGGTTTTGTCCAGATGGATGTGCATGTCGCGCATCGCCGGGAGCATCAGCTTTTTGCCCGCATCGAAGTGCGGCAGGGCCGCGTCGGCGTGGCTGTTGTTATCGCGCAGGGCGACGATTTTCCCGTCTTTTATCTCAAGCGTTTTCAGCTCGGTGCGGGTACTTGTCACCACGCTGCCGTCGAAGTTAAACCCGGCTTCCAGCAGCACGTTGTCGAGATAGTAATGTTTTGCGGTGATGTTCATCGGTTTACCCGTCTCGCAGGTTGCCTTAGCTGAATCGGCAGCATACGCGACGGAACCCGTGGCGCCAAACAGCGCGCAGGCGGTAACCATTTTACCGCTCTGGCTAATAAACTCGCGGCGGCTTTTATTCTCACTCATCTTATCTTCCTTCGTTAACAATGTGGGTACCCGTTTCACCGCGCAGCGCTGCGGGCAGGCAGTCCGGCGAGGTGATGATCACGCGCCTGCCGCCATGGCGTAAAAATTCCAGCGAAGCGACGATTTTTGGCAACATGCTGCCCGCCGGGAAGTGGCCTTCATCCCTGTAGCGCGTCATCTGCGCCACGTTGACGGTATCCAGCGCCTGCTGGTTCGGCTTGCCGAAGTTCACGCACACTTTCTCCACGCCGGTGGTGATCACCAGCACGTCGGCGCCGATCTCGCGCGCCAGCAGCGCGGTGGAGAGATCTTTATCTATCACCGCGTCCACGCTCTGATAATCGCCCTGGTCACTGCGCACCACAGGAATGCCTCCGCCGCCCGCGCCGATCACCACAAATCCTTTCTGCGTCAGCGCCTTGATGGCGTCCGCCTCGACAATGCGCCGCGGCTGCGGTGAAGCCACCACGCGGCGATAGCCCCGGCCTGAATCCTCGACAAAATGCCAGTCCGGATGCGCAAGTTGCAGTTCGTCGCGCTGCGCCTCGCTGAAGAACGCGCCGATGGGTTTCGTCGGGTGCGTAAAGCCAGGATCATTTTTATCCACCTCCACCTGGGTGACGACCGTAACCGCTTTTTGTTCCCCGCGCGCCGCCAGGCGGTTGTTGAGCGCCTGCTGGATCAGGTAGCCGATCCCGCCCTGGGTATCCGCCACGCAGTTTGCCAGCGGGGTCAGCGGCAGCCCTTCCCGCTCGTGGGCGATCTCGGCGCGGCGCAGATCCAGCCCCACCTGCTGGCCATTGCCGTGGGTGAGGACGATGTCATAGTCCGAGGCCAGCATTTCGAGCACCGACTCAGCCACCGCTTTGACCGCCTGCGCCTGATGCTCAATCGACTGGCTGGCGTTGTCTTTGATAATGCTGTTGCCGCCGATGGCAACGACCATAAGCTCTTTCATTTTGTTTCCTTTAGAAGGTGCGTTCTGGCGCCCTCACCCTGGCCCTCTCCCACTGGGAGAGGGGGATTAACAGAGATATCGAGAACATGCTTCACCACAAACATCCCGCCCATCATCAGGTAGGCCGTGACGAACATCAGGGAACTGCCCTCGGCAAAGCCCACCACCGGCGCGTGGATCACGCCAAACAGCGCCAGCAGCGCGCCACCGGCCGCCGCGACGGCCCCGCGCAGCGGTTTGTTGATGATGGCGAAGATGGCGATACAGCCCCAGAGCATGCTGGCGAGCGGCGCGCCGTTGCCGAGATGCATCAGGCCTTCGTAGTAGATCCCCTTGCTGTGCAGCACGTCGGTGCCAATTTTCGCCGCGCTGGTCCCCGCCGCGCTCATCACGCTGTTCATCATGGTCAGCGCCCAGTTGGCGATCCACGGGAACAGGCAGATGAAGATGACGGGCACCTCCACTTTCGGGGTTTCCCTCACCACCTGGTTGGCGGTGACGACGCCGATAAACACCAGAATCGGCACGATGGCGGTCATCGGGATGATGGCGAGCATAAAGGCCCCCAGCCCGAACAGCGGCACGATGAACATGGTCACGCCGGACGCCAGGGTGTAGCCGATGCTGGCGCCCATCGCTTTCCAGCCAGGATGGCCGACGTAGACCGTGACCGGGAACGGATTGCCCATCAGGCAGCCGAGCATGGAGGCCAGACCGTTCGCCAGCATTACCTTGCGGGTCGGGTATTCATCCCCCGCCGCATGGGCGCTTTCGATGTTCTCCAGGTCAAAGATGTAGTTCGCCAGCCCCAGCGGTACGGCGGACGCCAGATACGGCAGCGCGTGCGGCAACCCCTGCATAAAGCTGTCCACATGCACTTCCGGCGGGTTAAAGCCGAAGGATGACATGGACGCTTTAATGGCATCCGGGCTTTGCAGTCCGGAGATCCACGCAAGCAGAGTACCGGCAATCAACAGCAGCAGGCCGGTCGGGATGCGGGCGAAAATCGGCTTTTTACCGAACCAGTTAATGAAGATCAGCAGCAGGACGATAAACGACACGGTCGGCGCTTCGAACGCCTGCAACATCGGGTTCATCGCCAGCAGGAGCAGGCCAAGACCGGACAGGCACGACAGCAGCACGGTACGCGGGATCATCTTGCGGATGCTTTCCCCCAGGAAGGAACCGCCCGCGAGGATCATCGCTTCCACAAAGCACCACACCAGGCCAATCTGAATCGCGAAATCCGCATCGCCGGTTTGCTGGTAAACCGGCATTAAGACCAGGAAGGTCACGGTAAAAATCGACGGCGCGCTCGGGCCGGACGGCAGCGCGGTGACGTCCGTTCGTCCGGTGGCGCGCGCCATTTGCAGGCCAAACCACGTATAGCAAAGACTCGCCACCAGCACCGCCAGACCGAAGGCTGGCGCGATGCGTCCATAAACAATCTCCTTCGGGATGCCGACGACAAAAATGAGCAACCCCATCATGGTCAGCAAATTGGTCAGGTTGTTGGTCATCAACCCGAAATAAGCTGCCCAGTCACCTCTTTTCCACTCCAGTTTCATGTTTTTCATGGATGCATACCTTATAGAACGTAGCGATCGCGGAAGGTTAACAGCGCCTTTTCAAAACAGCTAAACGGCGGGTGAACGATGCCCGCCCCAATCATGCCGATACCGGCGTCCTTATGGGCAATGGCGGTATTAATGACCGGCAGAATGCCGCTGCCCGCGACCTTCGTGATGTCGATGGCGGACGGGATGCCCATAAACGACAGCAACGGAATGGTGACGTTCGGGTTTTCGCCGAGAGTGATTTCGCGCATCTGGCGGGAGAAATCGATGGCTTCCTCCACCGTGCCGCCCACCAGCGCCACGATTGCCGGTGCCGTCGCCATCGCAAAGCCGCCGATGCCGTAGGTTTCGGTAATCGCGCTGTCGCCGATATCCAGCCCGGAGTCTTCCGGCTTATAGCCCGCGAACATCGGGCCGATCACCTGCTGCGCCGGGCCGGTGAACCACTGCCCCGGCAGGCCGGAGACGCGCAGGCCGAACTCGTAGCCGTTGCGCGCCATGGTGGTGACGACGGTGCTGTACTCAATGCCGTGGGCGGCATCCAGCGCGGCCTTACACATTGCCATCCACGTCGGACCGGAGAAGTAGTCGCTGCTGGCGACAAACTCGAACACTTCACGCTGCTGCGCCACCGGATAGCCCGCCTGGATCAGCCCCGGCGTCAGCGCCTGGATAAGCAGCGTGGTGCCCGCGTTGTTGCGGTTGTGGCACTCGTCGCCCATGTGCAGCGCCTGGGCCAGCATCAGGCGCAGGTCGATTTCGCCGATAATCTTCATCGCGTCGCGCAGCATTGGGCCGAGCACGTCGCGCATCCAGTTCAGGCGGTCGATCACGCTCTGATCGTTGGCCCCCATGCGCAGGATCTTCGCCATCTGCTCGCTGAGGTTGGTGAAGGCGCGGTTGCCGTAGGTTTTGTTCTCAACGATGTGCATAAACATCGACGCGGAGGTGACGCCCGCCATAGAGCCCACACAGTCGTGCTCGTGGCACGGCGAGAAGGTGATCTTCCCGGAAGCCGCCAGCCTTGCGGCGTCCTCCAGATCCGTCGCCAGCCCTTCAAACACCAGCGCGCCGGTGACCGCGCCCTTCATCGCCCCACACATGTTTTCCCAGGTAACAGGCGGACCGGCATGCAGAATGGTGGTGCGAGTCATGCCCGGCACCACGTTGATGGCCTGGTCATAGCCCACCAGCACCGGATGGGACTGAATAATGCGCTCAAGGGCAATGTTGTTCGCGGCGGCAATTTTCTCCGCCAGCGGTTTTTCCGCCAGCCGGTCCAGCGCGTCCACCACCTGCATATTGCCCTGCCCCGGCGGCGTCCAGTCGAGCTGGGTCACGGGAACGTGCTGTTTTTTGAGGTCGTCGCTGAACATCGCAATCCCGACGTTAATCACGTTCAGCGGCTGGTTGAATAAGGTCGTCATTATGCTTTCTCCCCTTTGCAGACAAATTCGCGAGCCAGTAATCCGGTATTGGTGCTGCTGCTGGCCCAGATGACGCCTGCGTCGGTCAGCAGCTGGCACTGCTGGGCCAGCGACTGCGGATCCTGATCGGTGCCGAGCACGTAGCCGAGAATTTCCAGCGGACGGTTGTCGGTTTTCGCGATTGCCTGTGCCTCTTTGATCGCCTCGATCATCACCCCCACCGGATCCTCGTGTGCGCCAAAGCCCAGCACGAAGTCCATCACGATGACGCCCACCTGCGGATCGCGCGCCTCCTGTAGCAGGCGGCTGATGCGGTTGGTCGGGTCGATCATCGGGTGTGGTTTGCCGTTGGTGAAATCGTCGTCACCGAAATCAAGGAAGGTGTGGGCCTGGCTGACGCTGATGTCCTTCAGACGCCTGGCCGGATCCGGCTGGATGTTGCTGTGAACATCGTCAAACTTCTCCAGCGCGGCAAACATCGCTTCGTCGCACAGGGTGCCGCCGCAGAACAGGCCGCGAATGTACTTCTGCCGCGGCGTCAGGCGGGCGCGCACCTCTTCGATCAGCGGCCAGTTGAGCGGATGTAAATCCAGGGAGTCTTTTTTAATGCCGGTAAGCAGCACCGCTTTCAGGGCCGCCTCTTTGGTGCCACGAGCAAACTGCAAGCCGTCTTCATCGGCTGGCGGTTCGTTGCGGCCCAGGAAGCACACAACCACAGGTTTGCGGCAGGCGCGTGCCCGGGCCAGCACTTTCTCTGCCACCGCGGGTGCAGGCGGTTTGGAGATGAGCGCTATCACCCGGGTCGCGTCGTCCGCCTCCAGCATGTCGATGGCGTCGAGCATCATCAGACCGCCAATCTTCTCGCTGAGATCGCGCCCGCCGGTGCCGATCAGCTGCGACACGCCGCCGCCGAACTCGTGAATGCGCACGCTCAGCTCCTGGCTACCGGTGCCGGAGGCGCCAACGATGCCAATCGGCCCGCGACGTACCGCGTTGGCAAAGCACAGCCCCGCGCCGTTGATAATGGCGGTGCCGCAGTCCGGCCCCATCATTAGCAATCCTTTGTCATGCGCCAGCTGCTTCAGCGCCAGCTCGTCGTCGAGCGACACATTATCGGAAAACAGCATCACGTTGAGATCGTTTTCCAGCGCCTGGCGCGCTTCGCGGGCGGCGAAGGTGCCGTTGACGGATATCACCGCAAGGTTGCTGTCCGGACGATGGGCTTTGGCGCTGGCAATCGTCGCGTAGCGTGCTTCATGGGAGCCAGCGCTCTCTTTACGCGTGAATAACGCTTCAATGGCGGCAAGGGTTTCCTCATTCGCCGCGTCGCCTTTAATAACGATCATCAGGTCGCCGTTTTTCGCGTCCGCTAATTCCGGCGTTAATAGCCCGAGGTTTTTTAATACCCCTTTGTTCATTTCCGTCGCCATCGCCACAAACGCCTGCTCGACGCCCGGCAATTTATTGGCTTTGGTGGAAACCGACATTAAGGAAACCGAATCGAAATACGTATTCTTTTTTATGACGATTTTGGTTGGCATTATTTTCACCTGTTTAAGATAAAAGGGGGCCGCCGTCGTGCTAAAGGCACGTCGGTAACAATGCGTTTTTTGATTCACGGCCAGCCAGGGGAAGGCTGACCGAATGCGCTATGCGCCTGCTGCCAGCAGCAGGTCTGCGATCGCGTTGAAGCCTTTTTCCCGCGCCAGTTCGAGCGGGGTTTTGCCGTATTTATCAGTCATGTGCGGATTCGCACCGTGATCCAGCAGCAGCTTCACAATTTCCTGCTGCTTTGCGCCGCCGTCGTTTAACACGATGGCCTCAAGCAGCGGCGTCCAGCCGACAAAATTGGTGTGGTTGACGTTAATGTCGGTTTTTTCCAGCAGCTCGCGCACGATTTCAACGTGCCCTTTTTCACTGGCAGGGGTAATGCCCACGCCGCCAAAGCGCGTCAGACGGTCGAGATCCGGATCCGCCGGAAGGACAATGCGCAGCAGGGTTAAATCATTGGTCAGGCAGCCGATCAGGAAGGGGTTAAAACAGGTCTGGTCCTGTTTATCAATATCCGCCCCGGCGGAAATTAAAAATTCCACACAGGCGTAATGCTTTTTCAGGCTGGCAATAATAATGGCGGTTCTTTTCTGGCGGTTGGTCGCGTTAATATCCACGCCTTTTTCCAGGCAGGCTTTTAGCGCGTCGATATTACCCTCTTCTGCCGCCAGCAAAAATTCTGTAACCAGTGCAGTTGCAGACATATTCAGACTCCCTATGTTTCACTTCTGATGACCTGAGAATAGCAACAGCCTGGTCATAAAAGAATCCGCTTAAAAATGATTCATCGACACGCAATTCATTGTTGAGTTAAATTCAACAGTCCGGCAAAAACGTGCGTCTGTGCAACCTTTTTCTTATGTTTTACCGCTTTTACGCGCCTCGGGCTGCATTATCCTTATGAATGAAAAAGCCTTACACAGCGCGGCTCTACGTAAAAATCCAGAACTGTGACCGACATCAACTATGATGTAACGCCGGTGTTAAAATATGTTCAAAACTGATGGTAACCAGGAGCCATAATATGAATTCCATCTTTACCGAAGAGAATTTGCTGGCCTTCACCACCGCGGCACGCTTTGGCAGTTTTAGCAAAGCGGCTGCCGAGCTGGGCGTGACCACTTCCGCCATCAGTTACACCATCAAACGCATGGAGACCGGGCTGGACGTGGTGCTGTTTGTACGCAACACGCGCAGCATTGAGCTGACCGAATCCGGTTTTTATTTTTATCGTAAAGCGACCGACCTGCTGAATGACTTTCATGCCATCAAGCGCGGGATTGATACCATTTCGCAGGGCATTGAGACGCGGGTGCGCATCTGCATTAATCAGCTTTTGTATACGCCACGCCATACCGCGCGTTTGCTCCAGGTGCTGAAAAAACAGTTTCCTACCTGCCAAATCACGGTGACGACCGAGGTGTATAACGGCGTCTGGGATTCCATCATTAATAATCAGGCCAACATCGCCATTGGCGCGCCGGATACGTTGCTGGATGGCGGAGGCATCGATTACACCGAGATAGGCGCGATCCGCTGGGTATTTGCCATCGCGCCCACGCATCCGCTGGCGTTCGCCCCGGAGCCCATTTCCGAAAGTCAGCTGCGTCTGTATCCCAATATCATGGTCGAGGACACCGCGCATACCATCAACAAGAAGGTCGGCTGGCTGCTTCACGGTCAGGAGGCGATTCTGGTACCGGACTTTAACACCAAGTGTCAGTGTCAGATCCTGGGGGAGGGTATTGGATTTTTACCGGAGTATATGACGCGTGAGGCGATGGAGGACGGGCTGCTGGTAACGCGGCGAATCAATAATCCGCGCCAGGATTCGCGCATGCTGCTCGCCACGCAGCATGCGGCGACCGGTCAGGTCACGCGCTGGATCAAACAGCAGTTTGGCCCCGAGGGCGCGCTGACCCGGATCTACAGTGATCTATTGTGGCGTACCTAGCTTTTCGTCTGAACCCAAAACGCGTGGATAAGACCCGGGAAGTAACCCAGGATGGTCAGAAGGATGTTCAGGATAAACGCCCAGCCCAGTCCCTTGCCAAGCAGCACGCCCAGCGGCGGGAGAATAATCGTAAAAACAACGCGCCAAAAACCCATAAATAACTCCGTGCAAGCTAACCAATTGAAAATTATAAAAGACACTTCTCTAAGCGTAGCCAGTTTACGGGTAACTGCCATTCGTCTCTCGCGCTTTTACCTGCCTTTACCCTCTTTACACTGGCTGAAACCCTGCCTTAAATGCTCTACTGTTCTGAAATTGACCGTAAGGAAACACAATGTCTCTTCCTCTTATTTCGCCGCAGCAGGCAAACGCGCTTATTGCTGAAGGCGCCAAACTTATCGATATTCGCGACCCCGACGAGTATGCCCGCGAGCATATTCCAGTGGCGCACTCCATTCCGCTGGATTCGTTACCCGGCGGGCTTAACGCAGCACCGGGAGAAACGGTGATTTTCCACTGTCAGTCTGGCGCAAGAACCGCAAACAATGATGCTCGTCTTGCCCGGGCAGCGTCCCCTGCGAACGCCTTTGTGGTTGAGGGAGGCATTCAGGGCTGGAAGCAGGCCGGGCTGCTGACCGTTGAAGATAAATCGCAGCCGCTTCCGCTGATGCGTCAGGTGCAGATCGCCGCCGGGCTGCTGATTCTCTGCGGCGTGGTGCTGGGTTACAGCGTCTCAAGCGGCTTTTTCCTGCTAAGCGGTTTTGTGGGCGCCGGGCTGCTGTTCGCCGGAGTGACAGGTTTTTGCGGTATGGCGCGCCTGCTGAAAGTGATGCCGTGGAACCGACGTACCTGATAAGGGGTATCTGAAAGATTAGGCTGTACCCCGCCCCGGACGTGGGCTATGGTGAAGATCGTGACAATGATGAGGAGGTGCTATGTTTTCTGTCGGTGATTATGTCCAACCGCGTCAGGGCGGTCCGAAACTGAAAGTGCTCGAAGTGAATGGTGAAAACATTGTGGCCGTGCAGGCCAGCAATGAGCAGGGCGAGAAATATCACCTGAAAGCGGCGGACGTAGTTCTGTACTCCGAAGAAGGTGACTTTGGCGTCTGCTAAGTCAATAATCGGGCGGAATACACCGCCCGAATAAGCATCAGATCAGGAAATCGTCCAGCGATTTACCGTTTGCCAGTGCGTTCGCAATTGGCTTTGGCGTACGTCCCTGACCGGTCCACGTTTTCTCTTCACCGTTCGCGTCGATGAAACGATATTTCGCCGCACGCGCTTTACGTTTTTTAGCCGGCTGGCCCGCATGAGCCAGTTCTCCGCCTAACAGATCGCTCGGGGAAATACCGTCTGCCTTCATCAGTTCCAGCAGAGCATTAATTTTATCCTGCTGTTCAGCGCGCTGGCGCTCTAATTCAGCCTGCTCGCTGCGTTTTTCTTCTGTGACAATCCGAACTTTTTCCAGCACTTCTTCCAGAACATCCATGGATAATTCACGCGCCAGCGCCCGGAGGGTACGGATATTATTAAGATTCTGTAACGTTAAAGCCATAATAATGAGAAACCTTTCTTCGTGTGTATAACATAAATCAGGCAACAGAATAATTGATTTTTGTTCTGATATCTACCTACTCTGTCGTTTTGACATTATTGTAAATGTTTTAGAATATCCCGTTAATATAACCCCGAATTACCTGTCAGTTTTAATGCGTAATATTCCGTCCTGCACCTGGTCAAAAACCCCTGTTTAATACCGTTCAAAAAACCGCCCGGCATCCTCCGAATAAAAAACGTTACACGCTTGCTCAGATAAGCTAATAGTTTGATTTCGTTTAATAAAACGGTGAATGGGAAAGAAAATAACGACTCGCACAAAAAACAGCCAACTTTAGAGAATTTTATGGACAAAGCGCCCATAAATAAAAATTAATCACTACTTGTTAGTTAAAAGCCAGAGGGATACGCTATACACTCAAAACAAACCAACCTAAAGCACTAAACGCCGCAGGTAAAAACGCCACTTTTTTGTCCTGTTCGAGGAGTTCAGACATGTTCTCACCGCAGTCTCGCCTGCGCCATGCGGTAGCGGATACGTTCGCGATGGTCGTTTACTGTTCCGTCGTAAACATGCTGATTGAAATTTTCCTGTCCGGAATGACCTTTGAGCAGTCCCTCTCATCGCGCCTGGTGGCCATTCCGGTGAATATCATGATTGCCTGGCCGTACGGAATGTATCGCGATGCGGTGATGCGTTTCGCCCGGCGTATTAGCCCGGCAGGTTGGGTAAAAAACCTGGCGGACGTGCTGGCTTACGTGACGTTCCAGTCCCCGGTGTATGTGGTTATTTTGCTGACGGTGGGCGCAGACTGGCATCAAATCGCCGCCGCGGTAAGTTCAAATATCGTGGTATCTATGCTGATGGGTGCGGTGTACGGTTACTTCCTTGACTACTGCCGCCGCCTGTTTAAAGTCAGCCCTTATAGCCAGGCAAAAGCGTAAGATAAGGCGACTGGCTCATGCCAGTCGCTGATTTATTGTACGTCGCCAAACAGCCCTTTCAGGAAACGCTCCAGCGCCATACGCGAGCTGAAACCGTGCGGAATACCATAATGTTCATGCGTCTCGCCGCCTAAATAGAGCGGAAATTGCTGATAATGATCGCAGGTTTTAATATCCGAGGCGGGCTCAGCAAATGACAGGCTTCTGTCTTTGAGTGTCGGGTGAATAATGAGAGCAGTACGCCCCATTCTTGCTTCACGGTTGACGTAAACATAATTCTCACCACGGCGATATCCGTACGCTTTTGATGTTACCTCATCCATGGTGAACCCTTCTTTTTCAAGAACGCGCGCCACCTCATCGGGTCGTAAATACATATCTTTTCCTCATTATCATACCTGCCGGGCAACCTTACAGTATTCAGCATTAGCAGGGCTTTCAGAATATTCCATAAACTGCCCGATAAGCCGTGACTCGCTTCAGATATTACATTTCTGGACTAAACTAAACGGGAACACAAATTATGGAGGATCGTATGTTTAACAGACCGAACCGAAACGATATTAACGACGACACCCAGGATATTCGTAACGATGTCAGCCAATTAGCGGACACGCTGGAAGCCGTATTGAAATCCTGGGGCTCTGACGCGAAGGACGAAGCAGATGCCGCGAAACGTAAGGCTCAGTCTCTGCTGCGTGAAACGCGCGCAAGGATGAATGGCCGCTCACGTACCACTCAGGCGGCCTGCGATATGGCCAGCTGCGCCACCACCTTCGTACGTGAAAAACCGCTGTGTACGCTGGGAACGGTCGCGGCAGTCGGGATTTTTGTCGGCGCCCTGCTTAGCCTGCGTAAGTAAGCACGCGTTCTCAGCCCCGGTAGCCTCAGGCGCCGGGGCTTTTATTTGCCTGAAAGCCTGAAAAACCCGCGCAGTTCGCCCTGCCCCGCCAGGCTCATCATTGGGACCTTATCAATCTGAATTTCCCATATCTTGTGTGGTTGAAAGTTATCTCAACTACATCTAGTATTCCCTTTAGCAAGACAGATACAACATGACGCGTTTACTCGCGCCGTTCTCTCATTCTAAATGGAAATACGAATCATGAGCATTATTATTTACACTCGTAACGATTGTGTTCAGTGCCACGCCACGAAACGGGCGATGGAGAGTCGCGGCGTGGCATTTGAGATGGTCAATATAGATCAGGTGCCTGACGCGGCAGACACCCTGCGGGCGCAAGGTTTCCGTCAGCTTCCGGTCGTGGTTGCTGGCGACACCAGCTGGTCTGGCTTTCGTCCGGACATGATCAACCGCCTTGCCGCTCAGGGCGTCAGTGCATGAGCAGGCTGGTCTACTTTTCCAGCAGCTCGGAAAACACGCTTCGGTTTATGGAGCGTCTCGGGCTGCCCGCGATTCGCATTCCGCTGAACGAGCGGGAGCGTATTCAGGTAGACGAACCCTACATTCTGGTAGTGCCCAGCTATGGCGGTGGCGGCACCGCGGGGGCTGTGCCTCGTCAGGTGATCCGCTTTCTGAACGATCCCCATAACCGGCAGCTGATTCGCGGCGTGATCGCGGCAGGCAATCGTAACTTCGGCGAGGCCTTTGCCCGCGCCGGGGATGTCATCTCTCAAAAATGCGGCGTGCCGTATCTCTATCGTTTTGAACTGATGGGGACACAGCAGGACGTAGAGAACGTGCGTAAAGGAGTGAACGAATTTTGGCAACGACAACCGCAGAGCGCGTGATTCAGGCGACGCCGGATTACCATGCATTAAACGCCATGCTAAACCTCTATGACCGGGAGGGGCGCATTCAGTTTGGCAAAGATCGTGAGGCGGTGGACGCCTTTTTTGCCGCTCATGTACGCCCGAACAGCGTCGTCTTTGGCAGCCAGCAGGAACGCCTCGACTGGCTGGTAAAAGAGGGTTATTACGAAGAGCGCGTCCTGACCCGCTACGACCGCGCCTTCGCGGTGGCATTGTTTGAACGGGCGCACGCCAGCGGTTTTCGCTTCCAGACGTTTCTCGGCGCGTGGAAGTATTACACCAGCTACACCCTGAAAACCTTCGACGGCAAACGCTATTTAGAAAGCTTTGAAGATCGGGTGGTGATGGTAGCCCTGACGCTGGCGCAGGGCGATGAAGCCCTGGCCGAAAGACTGACGGAGGAGATCCTCTCCGGTCGCTTCCAGCCCGCCACGCCAACGTTCCTTAACTGCGGCAAAGCCCAGCGCGGCGAGCTGGTCTCCTGCTTCCTGCTGCGTATTGAAGATAATATGGAGTCGATTGGCCGTGCGGTAAATTCGGCGCTACAGCTTTCGAAACGCGGCGGCGGCGTGGCATTTCTGCTTTCGAACCTGCGGGAAGCGGGCGCGCCGATCAAGCGCATCGAAAATCAGTCCTCCGGCGTCATCCCGGTGATGAAGATGCTGGAAGATGCCTTCTCATACGCCAACCAGCTTGGCGCACGTCAGGGCGCGGGTGCGGTTTATCTGCACGCGCATCATCCGGACATTCTGCGTTTTCTGGATACCAAACGTGAAAACGCCGACGAAAAGATCCGCATTAAAACCCTGTCGCTCGGCGTGGTGATCCCGGATATCACGTTTAAGCTGGCCAAAGAAAATGCCGACATGGCGCTTTTCTCGCCGTATGACGTCGAGCGTATCTACGGCAAAGCCTTTGGCGATGTGGCCATCAGCGAACTTTATGACGAACTGGTGACGGACGAGCGCATTCGTAAGAAATACATTAACGCCCGCGACTTTTTCCAGACGCTTGCCGAAATTCAGTTTGAGTCCGGGTACCCGTACATCATGTACGAGGATACGGTGAACCGCGCCAACCCGATTGCCGGGCGCATCAACATGAGCAATCTGTGCTCGGAGATTTTGCAGGTCAACAGCGCGTCCAGTTACGACGAGAACCTCGACTACGCGGATATCGGCAAAGATATCTCCTGCAATCTCGGTTCGCTGAATATTGCCCACACCATGGATTCCCCCGATTTTGGCCGCACGGTAGAGACCGCCATTCGCGGGCTGACGGCGGTATCGGACATGAGTCACATCCGCAGCGTACCGTCCATTGAGGCGGGCAACGCCGCGTCGCATGCCATCGGCCTTGGGCAGATGAACCTGCACGGCTATCTGGCGCGGGAGGGTATCGCCTACGGCAGCCCGGAAGGGCTGGATTTCACCAACCTTTATTTCTATACCATCACCTGGCATGCGCTGCATACCTCGATGATGCTGGCGCGCGAACGCAACCAGCGGTTCGCAGGCTTTGAGCAGTCCCGCTACGCCAGCGGAGAGTATTTCAGCCAGTATCTGGAAGGCGACTGGCAGCCGAAAACCGAAAAAGTACGCGCGCTTTTCGACCGCGCCGGCATTACCCTGCCGACGCGTGAGATGTGGCAACAGCTGCGTGAGGATGTGATGCACTACGGCATCTATAACCAGAACCTTCAGGCGGTTCCGCCAACCGGCTCCATTTCCTATATAAATCATGCCACGTCGAGCATCCATCCGATCGTGTCGAAGATTGAAATCCGCAAGGAAGGCAAAACCGGACGCGTCTACTACCCTGCCCCGTTTATGACTAACGAGAATCTGGCTCTGTACCAGGACGCCTATGAGATCGGCCCGGAAAAGATCATTGATACCTACGCCGAGGCGACCAGACATGTGGACCAGGGGCTGTCGCTGACGCTCTTCTTCCCGGACACCGCCACCACGCGGGATATCAATAAAGCGCAGATCTACGCCTGGAAGAGAGGCATCAAAACGCTGTACTACATTCGCCTGCGCCAGCTCGCGCTGGAAGGTACCGAAATTGAAGGCTGCGTGTCCTGCGCGCTGTAAGGAGAAAGGATGAAACTGTCACGCGTAAGTGCCGTTAACTGGAACAAAATTCAGGATGATAAAGACCTGGAGGTCTGGAACCGCCTGACCAGCAACTTCTGGCTGCCGGAAAAGGTGCCGCTCTCCAACGATATTCCGGCCTGGCAAACCCTGAGCCATGCCGAGCAGCAGCTGACAATCCGCGTCTTTACCGGCCTGACGCTGCTGGACACCATTCAGAATACCGTGGGTGCGCCCGCGCTGATGAGTGATGCGCTGACCCCGCACGAAGAGGCGGTAATGTCGAATATCAGCTTTATGGAGGCGGTCCATGCCCGCTCTTACAGCTCGATTTTCTCCACCCTGTGCCAGACCAGAGACGTGGACGCGGCCTACGCCTGGAGCGAAGAGAGCGCGTCATTGCAGCGCAAGGCAGATCTGGTGCTGGAATATTACCGGGCCGACGAGCCGCTGAAGAAGAAGATCGCCAGCGTGTTCCTGGAATCTTTTCTCTTCTATTCCGGCTTCTGGCTGCCCATGTACTGGTCGAGCCGGGGCAAGCTCACCAATACCGCCGATTTGATTCGCCTCATCATCCGCGATGAAGCGGTACACGGGTATTACATCGGCTATAAGTACCAGAAAGGACTGGAGAAAGTCACCCCGGAAAAACGCGAGGAACTCAAAGGTTTTGCCCTCGATTTACTGATGGATCTGTATGACAACGAGCTGAGCTATACCGAGGAGCTGTACGCCGGAACGGGCTGGGAAGAGGACGTAAAAGCCTTCCTCTGCTACAACGCCAACAAGGCGCTGATGAACCTGGGCTACGAAGCGTTATTCCCACCGGAAATGGCGGAAGTGAACCCGGCGATCCTCGCGGCGCTGTCGCCCAACGCCGATGAAAACCACGACTTCTTTTCCGGGGCCGGCTCGTCGTACGTGATGGGTAAAGCGGTGGAGACGCAAGACGAGGACTGGGATTTTTAATGAATGAATTAACGTTCATTAATTAACTCTACATTTCATTATTTCCAGCCGAATATTCCACTACGTACTACACTGTAATTTCCCCTTCATATTCGCCTGAATCACACCGATTCAGGCGAAATTCTCCCATGCAGTAGCAAAAAATTGAGAAAAATTCAAAGCGCCCTCAGCCCTTTATTCATGGGAAATTCAGCCGTTTCGCTTGCGGTAAAATTCCGACCTCAGGCAGGTCCAGGGTTGTCTCAGATTCTGAGTATGTTAGGGTAATGCCAGTTAACTATTTACCATGGTAATCATATCGACATAAACAAATAACAGGACACTCTCTATTGCATGGCAATTAAATTAGAAGTGAAAAATCTTTATAAAGTATTTGGCGAGCACCCGCAGCGTGCTTTCAAATATATTGAGAAAGGCCTTTCGAAAGAGCAAATTCTGGAAAAAACCGGGCTGTCGCTTGGCGTTAAAGACGCCAGTCTGGCCATTGAAGAAGGCGAGATTTTTGTCATCATGGGATTATCCGGTTCGGGTAAATCCACTATGGTTCGCCTTCTCAATCGCCTGATTGAACCCACCCGCGGACAGGTGCTGATTGACGGCGTTGATATCGCCAGAATATCAGACGCGGAACTCCGCGAGGTGCGCAGAAAGAAAATTGCGATGGTGTTTCAGTCATTTGCACTGATGCCGCACATGACGGTACTCGATAATACCGCCTTTGGCATGGAGTTAGCCGGCACGCCCGCTCAGGAACGTCAGGAAAAAGCCCTTGATGCATTGCGTCAGGTCGGGCTGGAAAATTATGCTCATGCGTATCCGGATGAGCTCTCCGGCGGTATGCGTCAGCGCGTAGGATTAGCGCGCGCATTAGCGATTAATCCGGATATTTTATTAATGGACGAAGCCTTCTCGGCGCTCGATCCCTTAATTCGCACCGAGATGCAGGATGAGTTGGTAAAATTACAGGCCAAACATCAGCGCACCATTGTTTTTATTTCTCACGATCTGGATGAAGCCATGCGTATTGGCGACCGTATCGCCATTATGCAAAATGGTGAAGTGGTGCAGGTCGGCACACCGGATGAAATTCTCAATAATCCGGCGAATGATTATGTGCGCACCTTCTTCCGCGGCGTGGATATTAGCCACGTATTCAGTGCGAAAGATATTGCCCGTCGAACACCAAACGGCATTATTCGAAAAACGCCAGGTTTTGGTCCGCGCTCCGCGCTGAAGCTGTTGCAGGACGAAGACCGTGAATACGGTTATCTGGTTGAACGCGGCAATAAATTTGTCGGCGTTGTCTCCATCGACTCCCTGAAAACCGCCCTGAGCGAAAACCAGGGAATCGATGCGGCGTTGATTGACGCTCCGCTTGCCGTGGACGCCGAAACGCCGCTCAGCGAGTTGCTCTCTCATGTGGGTCAGGCGCCGTGCGCCGTGCCGGTTGTCGGTGAAGAACAACAGTACGTTGGCATCATCTCAAAACGGATGCTGCTACAGGCTTTAGATCGCGAGGGGACAAACAATGGCTGATCAATCAAACCCATGGGGCACCACTGAAGCAGCGGACAGCGCGGCGCAATCTGCCGATGCGTGGGGGTCGACGCCTGCGCCTGCCGATGGCGGCGGCGCGGCAGACTGGCTCAACAGCGCACCGGCGCCTGCCCCAGAGCATTTCAATATTATGGATCCGTTCCACAAGACGCTGATCCCGCTGGATAGCTGGGTAACGGAGGGGATCGACTGGGTCGTTACCCACTTCCGTCCGGTGTTCCAGGGGATCCGTATCCCGGTGGATTACATCCTGAACGGCTTCCAGCAGCTGATGCTGGGCATGCCCGCGCCGGTGGCGATTATCCTGTTCTCGCTGATCGCATGGCAGTTCGGCAGCGCGGGTATGGGGATCGCCACGCTGATCTCCCTGATTGCCATCGGCGCGATTGGCGCGTGGTCTCAGGCGATGATCACCCTGGCGCTGGTGCTGACCGCCCTGCTGTTCTGCGTGGCGATCGGCCTGCCGATGGGGATCTGGCTGGCGCGCAGCCCGCGGGCCGCAAAAATTATCCGCCCGCTGCTGGATGCGATGCAGACCACGCCAGCGTTCGTTTACCTGGTGCCTATCGTGATGCTGTTCGGCATCGGTAACGTACCGGGGGTGGTCGTGACCATTATCTTTGCCCTGCCGCCGATTATTCGCCTGACCATTCTGGGCATTAACCAGGTGCCTGCGGATCTGATAGAGGCATCACGCTCGTTTGGCGCCAGCCCGCGTCAGATGCTGTTTAAGGTTCAGCTTCCGCTGGCGATGCCGACCATTATGGCAGGTGTTAACCAGACGCTGATGCTGGCGCTGTCGATGGTGGTGATCGCCTCAATGATTGCCGTTGGCGGGTTAGGTCAGATGGTACTGCGCGGCATTGGCCGTCTCGATATGGGGCTGGCGACCGTCGGCGGCGTCGGGATTGTGATCCTCGCCATCATTCTTGACCGCCTGACCCAGGCTGTCGGTCGTGATTCACGCAGTCGCGGCAACCGTCGCTGGTATACCACCGGCCCTGTCGGGTTACTCACCCGCCCATTCACAAAATAAGGAACAACGATGCGACATAACGTACTTTTTGCCACAGCGTTTGCGACCCTTGTCTCCACCAGCGCAGTTGCCGCTGACCTGCCGGGCAAAGGCATTACCGTGCAGCCGGTGCAGAGCACCATTTCGGAAGAGTCCTTCCAGACCCAGATTGTCAGCCGTGCGCTGGAGAAACTGGGCTATACGGTGAATACCGCCAGTGAAGTGGATTACAACGTGGGCTATACCTCTATTGCCTCCGGCGATGCCACCTTTACCGCCGTGAACTGGCAGCCGCTGCACGACGATATGTATGCCGCCGCAGGCGGTGACAAGAAATTCTACCGCGAAGGCACCTTTGTGACCGGCGCTGCGCAGGGATATTTGATCGACAAGAAAACCGCCGATAAGTATCACATCACCAATATTGAACAGTTGAAAGATCCGAAGATCGCCAAACTCTTTGATACCAACGGTGACGGCAAAGCCGACATGATGGGCTGCTCGCCGGGCTGGGGCTGTGAAGCGGTGATTAACCACCAGAACAAAGCCTTCGATCTGGCGAAGACCGTCGACGTGAGCCACGGCAATTACTCTGCGATGATGGCCGATACCATCGCCCGCTTTAAAGAAGGCAAGCCGGTGATCTACTACACCTGGACGCCTTACTGGGTGAGCGACGTGCTGAAGCCGGGCAAAGACGTGGTGTGGTTGCAGGTGCCCTTCTCCTCCCTGCCGGGCGAGCAGAAAGATATCGACACCAAACTGCCAAACGGCATGAACTATGGCTTCCCGGTGAATACCATGCATATCGTGGCGAACAAAGCCTGGGCCGAGAAAAACCCGGCGGCGGCGAAGCTGTTCTCGGTGATGAAACTGCCGCTGGCAGACATTAACGCCCAGAACGCGATGATGCACGCGGGTAAATCATCCGAAGCAGATATCAAAGGCCACGTGGATGGCTGGATCAAAGCCCACCAGCAGCAGTTCGATGGCTGGGTGAAAGAGGCGCTTGAGGCGCAGAAGTAAAAATACTACCCCTCACCCTGCCCTCTCCCCAAAGGGGAGAGGGTGTATAAAATCCCCTCTCCCCTTTGGGGAGAGGGATAGGGTGAGGGGATCAAACCGCACCCAACCTAAACCGCACAATCCACCACGTAACAATCCCCCAACATTCACAATCATTGGTTATTATGTTTCCGGAAAAATAATCACTTAACTTACGATTCCTGAAACAAATGACAAAAACAACTCAAGGGCTTAGCCCCGCACTCATCCTTTTAATGTCCGTGGCAACGGGACTGGCCGTCGCCAGCAACTATTACGCGCAACCTCTGCTTGATACTATCGCGCGTGCTTTCGATCTTTCAGCCAGCTCCGCCGGCTTTATCGTCACCGCTGCGCAGCTCGGCTATGCGGCCGGGCTGCTGTTCCTGGTGCCATTAGGCGATATGTTTGAGCGCCGGATGCTTATCGTCTCCATGACGCTGCTGGCCGCAGGCGGGATGTTGATCACCGCCAGCAGCCAGTCGTTAACGATGATGATTATCGGTACCGCGCTGACGGGGCTGTTCTCGGTGGTGGCACAAATTCTGGTTCCCCTCGCGGCGACGTTGGCTTCCCCGGAAAAACGCGGCAAAGTGGTTGGCACTATTATGAGCGGCCTGCTGCTGGGCATCCTGCTGGCGCGAACCGTTGCCGGGCTGCTGGCGAGCCTCGGCGGCTGGCGCACCGTTTACTGGGTGGCAAGCGTGTTGATGGTTATCATGGCGCTGGCCCTGTGGCGCGGCCTGCCAAAGGTGAAGCAGGAGAATCACCTGAACTATCCGCAGCTCCTCGCCTCCGTTTTCAGCCTCTTCACCCGGGATAAACTCCTGCGCACACGCGCCGTTCTGGGGTGTCTCACCTTCGCCAACTTCAGCATCTTATGGACGTCGATGGCGTTTCTGCTCGCCGCGCCGCCGTTTAACTACTCAGAAGGCGTGATTGGCCTGTTCGGGCTGGCAGGCGCGGCTGGCGCACTGGGCGCGCGCCCGGCGGGTGGCCTGGCCGACAAAGGTAAATCTCATATGACCACCTCCGCAGGGCTGGTTTTACTCCTGCTCTCATGGGCGGCTATCTGGTACGGACACGTCTCAGTGCTGGCGCTAATTGTCGGTATTCTGGTACTCGACCTCACCGTGCAGGGCGTACATATCACCAACCAGACCGTGATTTACCGCGTGAAACCAGACGCCCGTAACCGTCTGACGGCCGGGTACATGACCAGCTACTTTATCGGCGGCGCGGCGGGCTCGCTAATCTCAGCCTCCGCCTGGCAGCATGCGGGCTGGACGGGCGTGTGCGCAATCGGCGCCATCGTGGCGGCGATAAATCTGCTGGTATGGTGGCGCGGCTATCACCGCCAGGAAGCAATTCACTAAGTTTTACATTGCTTTGGGCCCCCTGGGGTGTAAAGGGGGCCTGCATCTGTTAAGGTAACGGTAATCATTTATCCCAGAAATTTTACTGTGGGTGACATATTTACTACCGGCATGAATAGTTCAGACCCCAGTCCTCACATCCCCTCTTTCGCGGGTACACACCCCACACTTTCTGTGCTCACCGGGTCACGGATTTACCCGGCGCTTTCTGATGGTGACATACGTTTGGCGGATATAACCGCACAAATAATTCATTTACATTATTTGTCACTATCGTTACTATATCGGCTGTAATTAATGAGGTTATGCCCAAAATGGATAGTTCGTTTACGCCCATTGAACAAATGCTTAAGTTCCGCGCCAGTCGTCATGAGGACTTCCCATATCAGGAGATCCTGCTGACCCGCCTGTGCATGCACATGCAGGGTAAGCTGCTGGAAAATCGTAACAAGATGCTGAAAGCGCAAGGGATTAACGAGACGTTGTTTATGGCGTTGATTACGCTTGAGTCTCAGGAAAACCACAGCATTCAGCCGTCTGAACTGAGCTGCGCGCTGGGTTCATCCCGTACCAATGCAACCCGTATTGCTGATGAGCTGGAGAAGCGCGGCTGGATCGAGCGCCGTGAGAGCGATAACGATCGCCGCTGCCTGCATCTGCAACTGACCGAGAAAGGTCACGAATTCCTGCGCGAAGTGCTGCCACCGCAGCATAACTGCCTGCACCAGCTTTGGTCTGCCCTCAGCACCGCCGAGCGCGACCAGCTTGAGCACATTACTCGCAAGCTGCTCACCCGTCTGGACCAGATGGATGAAGATGGCGTCATTCTTGAGGCGCTGCGCTAACGCGACGATCCGCTCAACATTCCAGATTGCAAAAGAAAAACTGACAGGCCAGCACGTGAAACTGCTGGCCTTTCTGACAACAGGTCGGCTCAGCCGATGTGAAAATAAAAAGATCGTGGAGAACAACAATGAGCGCAAATGCGGAGAACACCCCCCCGCAGCAACCGGTCAACAAGAAGGGCAAACGTAAGAGCGCCCTTATTCTGCTGACCTTGCTCTTTATTATTATTGCCGTGGCATATGGGATCTATTGGTTTTTAGTCTTGCGTCATGTTGAAGAGACAGACGATGCATACGTAGCAGGGAATCAGGTTCAAATCATGGCGCAGGTGTCAGGCAGCGTGACGAAAGTCTGGGCTGACAACACCGACTTTGTGAAAAAAGGGGATGTGCTGGTCACGCTCGACCCGACCGACGCCCAACAGGCGTTTGAAAAAGCACAGACGGCGCTGGCCTCCAGCGTTCGCCAGACCCGCCAGCTGATGATCAACAGCAAACAGCTTCAGGCCAATATCGACGTGCAGAAAACGGCCCTGGCCCAGGCGCAGAGCGACCTCAAGCGTCGTGTTCCTCTCGGCACCGCCAACCTGATTGGCCGTGAAGAGTTGCAGCACGCCCGCGATGCGGTGGCGAGCGCACAGGCGCAGCTGGACGTGGCGATCCAACAGTACAACGCCAACCAGGCGATGGTGCTGGGCACCTCTCTGGAAAACCAGCCGGCGGTGAAACAGGCGGCGACCGAAGTGCGTAACGCATGGCTTGCCCTGCAACGTACCAAAATCGTCAGCCCGATGACCGGTTACGTTTCCCGTCGTTCCGTGCAGCCGGGTGCGCAAATTAGCACCACCACGCCGCTGATGGCGGTCGTTCCGGCGAACAACCTGTGGGTGGACGCGAACTTCAAAGAGACCCAGCTGGCGCATATGCGTATCGGCCAGACCGCAACCGTGGTCAGCGATATCTACGGTGATGACGTGAAGTACACCGGTAAAGTAGTCGGTCTGGACATGGGGACCGGCAGCGCGTTCAGCCTGCTGCCTGCACAGAACGCCACCGGCAACTGGATCAAAGTGGTACAGCGCTTGCCTGTACGTATCGAGCTGGATCCTAAGCAGCTGGCAGACCATCCGCTGCGAATTGGCCTTTCCACGCTGGTGACGGTCGATACCGCCAACCGCGACGGTCAGATCCTCGCAAGCCAGGTGCGCAGCACGCCAGCTTATGAAAGTAACGCCCGTGAAATTAGCCTCGATCCGGTCAATAAGCTGATCGATGACATCGTTAAGGCAAACGCCGGTTAAGCCGAAGGTGAGCGTTATGCAACAGCAAAAGCCGCAAAAACCGCTTGAGGGGGCGCAGCTGGTCATTATGACCATTGCGCTGTCGCTGGCGACATTCATGCAGGTGCTGGACTCCACCATCGCAAACGTGGCGATCCCTACGATCGCCGGGAACCTTGGCTCATCGCTGAGCCAGGGGACCTGGGTCATTACCTCATTCGGGGTGGCGAACGCCATCTCTATTCCCATCACCGGCTGGCTGGCGAAGCGCGTCGGTGAAGTGAAGCTGTTCCTCTGGTCGACGATCCTGTTCGTGCTGGCCTCCTGGGCTTGCGGCATGTCCAGCAGCCTGACGATGCTGATTTTCTTCCGCGTCATCCAGGGGATTGTCGCCGGGCCGTTGATTCCGCTATCGCAGAGTTTGCTGCTGAACAACTATCCGCCCGCCAAGCGCTCCATCGCGCTCGCGCTGTGGTCGATGACGGTGATTGTCGCCCCAATTTGCGGGCCAATCCTCGGCGGCTATATCAGCGATAACTATCACTGGGGCTGGATCTTCTTCATCAACGTACCCATCGGTGCGCTGGTGGTGCTGATGACACTACAGTCTCTGCGTGGTCGCGAAACGCGGACCGAACAGCGGCGGATCGACGGCATCGGGCTGGCACTGCTGGTTGTCGGCATCGGCAGCCTGCAAATCATGCTCGACCGCGGCAAAGAGCTGGACTGGTTCGCCTCTACGGAAATCATCGTGCTGACGGTGGTCGCCGTGGTTGCCATTAGCTTCCTGATTGTCTGGGAGCTGACGGACGAAAATCCGATAGTCGACCTCTCGCTGTTTAAATCGCGAAACTTCACCATCGGCTGCCTCTGTATCAGCCTCGCCTATATGCTCTACTTCGGCGCGATTGTTCTGCTGCCGCAGCTGTTGCAGGAGGTGTACGGCTATACCGCAACCTGGGCGGGGCTGGCCTCCGCGCCGGTGGGGTTAATTCCGGTTCTGCTGTCGCCGATTATTGGCCGTTTCGCCCATAAGCTCGACATGCGCAGGCTGGTGACGTTCAGCTTCATCATGTACGCCGTGTGCTTCTACTGGCGCGCGTATACGTTTGAACCGGGAATGGACTTTGGCGCCTCCGCGTGGCCGCAGTTTATTCAGGGCTTTGCTGTGGCGTGCTTCTTTATGCCACTGACCACCATTACGCTTTCGGGCTTGCCGCCTGAGCGGATGGCGGCGGCATCGAGCCTGTCGAACTTCACCCGTACGCTGGCGGGCTCCATCGGGACATCGATCACCACCACGCTGTGGACCAACCGGGAAGCGATGCACCATGCCCAACTGACCGAAGCGGTGAACCCGTTCAACCCTAACGCTCAGCAGATGTATAGCCAGCTTGAGGGGATGGGGATGACGGAGCAGCAGGCGTCCGGCTGGCTTGCCCAGCAGATCACCAACCAGGGGCTGATTATCTCGGCAAACGAGATTTTCTGGATATCGGCGGGGATCTTCATCGTCCTGCTGGGGCTGGTGTGGTTTGCCAAACCACCGTTTGGTGCCGGTAGCGGGGGCGGTGGAGCGCACTAGCCCTGTGCACGGGTTGCCCGGTGGTGCTACGCTTACCGGGCCTACGAACGTAGGCCGGATAAGGCGTAGCCGCCATCCGGCAAAACACCGCACCGTGTCCAAAACGCGACAGCGATTGTCAGTTCCGATAAAGCAGCGCGCCTGAAATTGATTCACGAGAGTGAAAAGACAACAGGAGCGTACCATGCTTAACACACCCGCGCCACGCGCTGGCTCTCGACAGACTTACGTCGAAGTGAGCACGCCGAACGTCTATCTCGACCAGATCGAATATTTCTGCCACCACTTCAGCTGCCGCAGCGACGTCTGTATCAGCGTGCATCCGCAAAACGATCGCGATACCGGCGTCGCCAGCGCGGAGCTGGCCGTGGTTGTCGTCATCAGTATTGTAGGCCCGGTCAGCGAAGCGCCACCGGGCATCCACAGGCACAATACTAAATGTGCAGTTCCTGAAGTTTTTCTTTTGGCAGGGCCAGCTCGTCGTTGCTGTTTACACGAACATCACGTTCGATGATATGGCGGGCAATCTCCTGAGCTTCTTCCAGAGAGTGCATCTGGTAAGTGCCGCACTGGTAAACGTTCAGCTCTGGGATCTGGTTCTGCTCTTTCACCTTCAGCACGTCTTCCATGGCCGCTTTCCACGCATCCGCGACGCGTTTCTCTTCAGGCTGACCAATCAGGCTCATGTAGAAACCGGTGCGGCAGCCCATCGGAGAGATATCGATGATCTCCACGCCGTTGCCGTTCAGGTGGTCGCGCATGAATCCGGCGAAAAGGTGTTCCAGCGTGTGAATGCCTTTCTCTGGCATCACTTCTTTATTCGGCACGCAGAAGCGCAGGTCGAAAACGGTGATCGTGTCGCCGTGCGGCGTGTTCATGGTCTTCGCCACGCGGACTGCTGGTGCTTCCATACGGGTATGGTCGACAGTAAAGCTATCTAATAACGGCATACGTCACCTCCGATAGTGATTTTTTTTAAAATAAACTGAACTCTTCTACAGAATGCGCGTCTGAGTATATGAAAGACGCGCATTTGTTATCATCATCCCTGAATTCAGAGATGTATATTTTGGCCACAGCGATGTGGCCTTTTTCTTTTGGTTCAGGCCTGCTTCGCCAGAAACGCCTCAAACGACTCCGTATCCGCCGCTTCGACCTCTTTCTGACGCACAACGGACGCATCGCGCTCTGCCACAAAATCCGCTTCGCTCAGGATCTCTAACGGCTCCTGCATCAGCATCTCACGGTACTCCGCTGAGAGTGAACGCCCTGTGCCACCAATTCCCTGTTCAATCATAGAACGCAGAATACGTGCTGAGAATGTCAGTTCCGGGTTATCGAAGCTTTCAACCAGTTCGTCGCAGACCTTCTGGTAAGCTTCGCCGCCGTACACGCTATCCAGCGTCTGGGCTACGCGCTTCAGGTCATGGAACAGATCCTTCCCTACCTTAGACAGTGGGAACTGGGCCGTTTCACAGCCAATACCTAACGTCAGACCCGGCTTGCGCCCTTCCAGAATCACGCGATTCCAGTTGGCACGAGTACACAGCAGTTCGTCGGAACTCATTTCCGGCGCATCCGCCAGTACGCACCAGACCATAAACAGGTCAAGGAAGCGAACCTGCTGCTCGTCAACGCCAATCGGTGAGAACGGGTTGATATCCAGCGAGCGCACTTCAATGTATTCGATCCCGCCGCGCTGTAGCGCATCCGACGGCGTTTCACCGCTGCGCGTCACGCGCTTCGGACGAATCGGCGCATACAGTTCATTTTCAATCTGCAATACGTTGGTGTTAATTTGCAGGCGCTTGCCGTCTTTTTCGAGGCCGATTTTTTCGTACTCTTCCGACGGGGTTTTTATCGCCCGCTTCAGGCCTGCCACATATTCGTGCAGATCGTTAAACGTAATTCCGAGATTGCTTTGCGACTTATTGGTATAGCCAAGGTCGCTCAGGCGCAGCGAGGTCGCGTACGGCAGATAGTACATGCCACACTCAGTCTTCTCGAACGGCAGCGTGGTCGGTTTCCCTTGCAGGAACGATGAACAGATAGCCGGGGACGCGCCGAACAGATACGGAATAACCCAGCCAAAACGGTAGTAGTTGCGGATCAGGCGGAAGTAGCCCGCGGAGATCGCTTCTTTATCCGTTTCACCGCACTTCGCCTGCCAGAACGCCATCGGCAGAGAGAAATTGTAGTGCACGCCAGAGATCGTCTGCATCAGTGCGCCGTAGCGATTTTTCAGTCCTTCGCGATACAGCGTTTTCAGCCGTCCAATATTCGAGGTGCCGTACTGAGCCAGCTCGATATCCTGCCCCTGCTCGATATAGCACGGCATGCTGAGCGGCCACATACGCTCGTCGCCGAGGTTGCGGGCGGTGAAGCGATGCACGTCGCGCATGATCGTCAGCATATGATCAATATCACCGTCTACTGGCGTAATGAACTCCAGCAGCGCTTCGGCGAAATCGGTTGTGATCCATTTATGTGTCAGCGCCGAGCCTAACGCCTTCGGGTGTCCCGTAGTCGCTAAGCTACCATCCGCATTTACGCGCAGCGTTTCGCGCTCAAGCCCACGCTGAATCCCCTTCAGTGCCTGAGGGTGATTTTCCAGCCAGGCCAGCGCCTGTGATACGTCCGGGATCAATTTGACCTCCCGCCTGTCAAAAAATTGTCACTCAGCATAATTGTAATGGTTGACGATTGAAGGTCGCGAATTCATTCCACCAATTAGTGCCACCACGTCATACCCTGTAGTGTTACCCATGCCAGTAAAACATAGCGTAACGCCTTGCCAAGGCACAAAAAAAAGAGCACCGGTCCCCAGGAGATGCGCATCCATCCCGCCAGCAGACACAGTAAATCGCCTATTACAGGCATCCAGCTTAATAACAGCGTGGCAGCGCCATAGCGTTTTAGCCAGCCCACTGCCTTTTCCTGCCAGCGAGATTTTTCGCGTAGCGGAAAGAAACGTCCAAGAATAACGTTAGTCAGCCCTCCAAGGCTATTACCCATTGTTGCTATTAAGACCAGCAACCAGGGCTGACTCACGCCGGACAACAGCATCGCCACCAGCACCACTTCCGAATTCCCCGGTAAGAGGGTGGAGCTTAAAAAACTGCTGGCGAATAATGAAGCGAGTGACAGCGCGTCACTCACAGTAAGCGAACATCCACCGCCGCCATTCCGGCATCACGCGCGGCCTGAATGCCAAAATCAGCATCTTCAAACACCACGCATTTTGCAGGTGGTACACCCATTAATTCTGCACAGCGCAGGAAGGTATCCGGTGCGGGTTTGTGATGTTTAACATGATCGGCAGCAACGACGGCAGAAAAATAGTGGCGCAGGCCAAGGTGTTTGAGTAGCGCTTCAGCAATCGCGCTCTCGCTGCCCGTACCGACAGACATAGGACGACGGCCGTGCCACTCCTTGACGACGTCAATGAGTGGTAAAGGCTGCACGGTGTCTAACAGTATGGCTTTTACCGCTTCGGTTTTTTCACGCGCGAGCTGGTGCGGGTCGAGATCGGCCTGATTCAGCTCAATCACGGCCTGTGCGATACGCCAGGTGGGCGATCCGTTGAGGGCAATCATCGCCTGTAAATCGAAACGCATACCGTAACGGCCCAGGACTTCGGTCCAGGCCTGACGATGCGTGGGTTCGGTATCCAGGAGGGTGCCGTCCATGTCGAAGATCAAACCGTCATACTGTGCGTACATCGTGCTCTCGCTAAACGATTAACAAAGCATTACTTTATCGTAAAAGGGGATTTTTGTCGCTGATTGCGAAGTGATAACAATGAGAGTGATTAAGAACTAAACATCGAAGGGGATCACAAGAAGAGATGGTGCATCCGGGAGGATTCGAACCTCCGACCGCTCGGTTCGTAGCCGAGTACTCTATCCAGCTGAGCTACGGATGCATCGGGATTTGCTGCTGTACTTCTCGATACTCATATCACTTCAAAAGCAATATGAATTAAAAAATGGTGCATCCGGGAGGATTCGAACCTCCGACCGCTCGGTTCGTAGCCGAGTACTCTATCCAGCTGAGCTACGGATGCATCGGGATTTACTGCTGTACTTCTCGATACTCATATCACTTCAAAAGCAATATGAAGTAATAGATGGTGCATCCGGGAGGATTCGAACCTCCGACCGCTCGGTTCGTAGCCGAGTACTCTATCCAGCTGAGCTACGGATGCATCGGGATTTACTACTGTACTGCTCGATATTCATATCACTTCGAAAGCAATATGAAGTAATAGATGGTGCATCCGGGAGGATTCGAACCTCCGACCGCTCGGTTCGTAGCCGAGTACTCTATCCAGCTGAGCTACGGATGCAAAATGGCGGTGAGGCGGGGATTCGAACCCCGGATGCAGCTTTTGACCGCATACTCCCTTAGCAGGGGAGCGCCTTCAGCCTCTCGGCCACCTCACCACACAACGCCTCTTTCGAGTGCTTCGAGTAACTCGTTAAGAGCTTCTCGTCGCTGCGTGGCGCATATATTACTTTCTGGGACTTATAAGTCAAACAATTTTCCACATGCTTTTTTCGTTTGCACAATTCGCACGCAATTCGCATGTAAAAGCCGCAAAGAGAGTGTTTTATAAGCGGATTTTGCAGACATCTTCACAGAATTGTGTTGAGAGAAGCGCGTCATTTGGATGAGATAAGATTATGAGAGTGGTCAAAAACGAAGCGTTTGAAATAGAACGGTAACTTTATGCAGGAAAAATAGCGGGAGGGTTGCGTCTCGCCCGACAGCGAGACGCGACAATATCAGTAACTGGACTGCTGGGATTTTTCAGCCTGGATACGCTGGTAGATCTCTTCACGGTGGACAGATACTTCTTTAGGAGCGTTAACACCAATACGTACCTGGTTACCCTTTACCCCTAAAACTGTCACGGTGACCTCATCCCCAATCATGAGGGTCTCACCAACTCGACGAGTCAGAATCAGCATTCTTTGCTCCTTGAAAGATTAAAAGAGTCGGGTCTCTTGTATCCCGGCATTATCCATCATATAACGCCAAAAAGTAAGCGATGACAAACACGTAAAGTGTAAGCAGTCACGGCATCACATTCTGTTAAACGTAAGTTTAGCCGATATACACAAACTCAACCTGACTTTATCGTTATCGATAGCGCAGTGAGCAAGACGCCATAACGTTACCGCTATGGCGTCTGCTTGTGCTTTGTAGTTATTACAGTTTCGCGCTTACCCAGCTTTCAACGCTGGCTAATGCCGCGGGAAGTGCCGCCGCATCCGTACCACCGGCTTGCGCCATGTCCGGACGACCGCCACCTTTGCCACCCACCTGCTGGGCGACCATGCCAATCAGTTCCCCTGCTTTGACACGATCCGTCACATCCTTAGAGACGCCCGCAATCAGAGAAACCTTACCCTCTGCGACCGTTGCCAGCACGATAACCGTCGAACCAAGCTGGTTCTTCAGATCGTCGACCATGGTACGCAGCATCTTAGGCTCAACGCCCGCCAGGTCGCTGACCAGCAGTTTGACGCCCTTAATGTCTACCGCTTTGCTGGAGAGGTTTGCGCTCTCCTGCGCCGCAGCCTGTTCTTTCAGCTGCTGGAGTTCTTTTTCCAGCTGACGGGTACGATCCAGCGCGACACGCACTTTCTCGCCCAGGTTCTGGCTATCGCCTTTCAGCAGCTGCGCGATCTCGTGCAGCTGGTCGCTCTGCGCATGCAGGCTGGCAATTGCACCTTCCCCGGTCACCGCCTCAATACGACGCACGCCTGCCGCCGTACCCGACTCGGAAACGATGCGGAACAAGCCGATGTCACCGGTGCGGGATGCGTGAGTACCGCCACACAGTTCGGTAGAGAAGTCGCCCATGCTCAGCACGCGAACGCGGTCGTCATATTTCTCGCCAAACAGCGCCATCGCACCTTTCTTCTTCGCTGCCTCAAGATCCATGATGTGGGTTTCGATTGGCAGGTTGCGGCGGATCTGGGCATTCACCAGGTCTTCCACCGCACGAATTTCAGACGGCTTCATCGCTTCAAAATGCGAGAAGTCGAAACGCAGCACTTTGTCGTTAACCAGAGAACCTTTCTGTGCAACGTGCGTACCCAGCACTTCGCGCAGGGCTGCGTGCATCAGGTGGGTTGCCGAGTGGTTCAGACGGATGCGCGCGCGGCGAGCTTCGTCAACGTTGGCCTGAACGCCCTCGCCCACTTTCAGAGAACCGGAAACCAGTTTGCCCTGGTGACCAATTGCCTGACCGTATTTCTGGGTATCGCTTACGCTGAAGCTGAAGCCATTGCCTTTCAGTTCGCCTTTATCGCCAACCTGGCCGCCGGATTCCGCATAGAACGGTGTTTTATCCAGGATAACAACCGCGTCCTGACCTGCGCTAATGCTGTCTACGGCTTTACCGTCAACAAACAGCGCGGTCACGTTGCTGGTCAGAGCCAGCTCTTCGTAGCCTTTAAATTCAGACGCGCTATCAACGCGGATCATCGCGTTGTAGTCCGCGCCAAAACCGCTGGATTCACGCGCACGACGACGCTGCTCTTCCATTGCGGCTTCAAAGCCTGCTTCGTCAACTTTGATGTTGCGCTCGCGGCAAACGTCCGCCGTCAGGTCAACCGGGAAGCCGTAGGTGTCGTACAGGCGGAAAGCGGTTTCGCCATCCAGCGTGTCGCCCTTGAGTTTCGCCAGCTCGTCGTCCAGCAGCGCCAGTCCGCGCTCCAGCGTACGGGCAAACTGCTCTTCTTCGGTTTTCAGAACCTGTTCAACCTGCGCCTGCTGGCGTTTCAGCTCGTCACCGGCAGAGCCCATCACGCCAATCAGTGGCCCAACGAGTTTATAGAAGAAGGTGTCCTTCGCGCCCAGCATGTTGCCATGACGGATCGCACGACGAATGATACGACGCAGCACATAGCCACGGTTTTCATTCGACGGGATAACGCCGTCAGCAATCAGGAACGCACAGGAACGAATATGGTCTGCGATAACGCGCAGTGATTTGTTGTTCAGATCGGTTGCGCCCGTCACTTCGGCAACGGCTTTGATCAGGGTGCTGAACAGGTCAATCTCATAGTTGGAGTTAACGTGTTGCAGAACGGCCGCGATACGCTCAAGACCCATACCGGTATCTACGGACGGTTTTGGCAGCGGCTCCATGGTGCCGTCGGCCTGACGGTTGAACTGCATGAAGACGATGTTCCAGATCTCAATGTAGCGATCGCCATCTTCTTCCGCGCTTCCCGGAGGGCCGCCCCAGATGTGGTCACCATGATCGTAGAAGATCTCGGTGCACGGACCGCAAGGGCCGGTGTCACCCATCTGCCAGAAGTTATCAGACGCGTAAGGCGCGCCTTTGTTGTCACCGATACGGATGATACGTTCGCGAGGGATACCCACTTCTTTTTCCCAGATGTCGAACGCTTCGTCATCGGTCTCATACACGGTCACCCACAGACGCTCTTTCGGCAGATTAAACCAGTTTTCACCGGTCAGCAGTTCCCACGCATATTGAATGGCGTCGTGTTTGAAGTAGTCGCCGAAGCTGAAGTTACCCAGCATTTCGAAGAAAGTGTGGTGGCGCGCGGTGTAACCGACGTTTTCCAGATCGTTGTGTTTACCGCCCGCACGCACGCAACGCTGTGAGGTTGTGGCGCGGGAATAATTACGCTTGTCGAGACCAAGGAACACATCCTTGAACTGGTTCATCCCGGCGTTGGTAAACAGCAGAGTCGGGTCATTGTTCGGTACCAGGGAGCTGCTGGCAACAACCTGGTGTCCCTTACTATGGAAAAAATCGAGAAACGCCTGACGGATCTCAGCGGTGCTCTTGCTCATAATTATCCTGAAATCAAGCTAACGAAATGTCGCAGCAGATCTGTATCTGTAAACAGTTGGACGGACCAGCTACTGGAAAAAGTGGGAATAAGATAAGTTTTCTTTAGTGGGAAGTAAAATCCCGCATGCGTTCAATCGGTAAAATTACGCCAGATATCCTGAATATCTTCCATCAGGAAGCCGCGGTAGAGCAAAAAGCGCTGGATTTTAACTTTTTCTGAAAATTCACGCGGCAGCGGCTCACCGTACTTTCGTACCGCCTGCTCACGCGCCAGTTCGCACCAGTCGATTTCACTTTCGCGCATGGCTTTTTCAATCGATTCACGGGCTACACCTTTCTGGTTCAGCTCCTGGCGGATACGCGCTGGCCCATAGCCTTTACGACCACGGCTGGCAAGAAAGCGAGCGGCAAAACGGCCGTCATCCAGATAGTGATGCTCGTAGCACCAGGCAACCACGCGGTCATAATCTTCCGCGGTGGCATCAATGTCTTCCGGACCGTTTTTGCTCATGACGGGCGCTGACAGTTTCCGCCGCAGCTCCTGTTCGCTATGGTCACGCACGGCAAGAATACGCACGGCCCGATCCAGCAAGCGTGAGTAGGCTGGTCGGCGTGATGTCGGTTCACTCATAAAAAACCTGTCGATTCAGAAATGCAAAAAGGGCCGCATCAGCAGCCCTTCATTTTTATCCGAGAGGATTAAAAGTCTTCGTTGGTTTCTTCAGCATCCGCGCCGTCGACCACGAAATCAGGTTTAGAGTCCTGGTTGCTCAGCAGGAGTTCACGCACCTTCTTCTCAATCTCTTTCGCCGCCGCCGGGTTCTCTTTCAGCCAGGAGATAGCATTCGCTTTACCCTGACCAATCTTGTCACCGTTGTAGCTGTACCATGCGCCCGCTTTTTCAATCAGCTTCTCTTTCACGCCCAGGTCAACCAGCTCGCCGAGGAAGTTGATACCTTCGCCGTAGAGGATCTGGAACTCAGCCTGTTTGAACGGTGCTGCGATTTTGTTCTTCACAACCTTCACGCGGGTTTCGCTACCGACGACGTTATCCCCCTCTTTCACCGCGCCGATACGGCGGATATCCAGACGGACAGAAGCGTAGAATTTCAGAGCGTTACCGCCGGTGGTGGTTTCCGGGTTACCGAACATTACACCAATTTTCATACGGATCTGGTTGATGAAGATCAGCAGCGTATTGGACTGCTTCAGGTTACCCGCCAGCTTACGCATCGCCTGGCTCATCATACGTGCCGCGAGGCCCATGTGAGAGTCACCGATTTCACCTTCAATTTCTGCTTTTGGCGTCAGCGCCGCAACGGAGTCGACGATGATCACGTCAACCGCACCTGAGCGCGCCAGCGCGTCACAAATTTCCAGGGCCTGCTCGCCGGTGTCCGGCTGGGAGCACAGCAGGTTGTCGATATCAACGCCCAGTTTACGGGCATAGACCGGGTCCAGCGCGTGCTCGGCATCGATAAACGCACAGGTTTTACCTTCGCGCTGTGCCGCCGCAACAACCTGCAACGTCAGGGTGGTTTTACCCGAGGATTCCGGACCGTAGATTTCTACGATACGGCCCATCGGCAAACCGCCAGCGCCCAGTGCGATATCAAGAGAAAGCGAACCAGTGGAGATAGTTTCCACATCCATGGAACGGTCTTCACCCAGGCGCATGATGGAGCCTTTACCGAATTGCTTTTCGATCTGGCCCAGTGCTGCCGCCAACGCTTTCTGTTTGTTTTCGTCGATAGCCATTATTACTCCTGTCATGCCGGGAGAAGCAACTGCGCTTCACCATGGACTTCTGTTCTGTTGAGGCAATTATACTGTATAGTCATACAGTATCAAGTATTTTGTAGAAATTGTTGCCAGAGCGTTTTTAACGCGTATTCCGTTGCCTGACGACGCACGCTTTCGCGATCGCCGCTGAAGCATTCCCGGCGGGTGATCCCTTCACCTTTTGAGGTGGCAAAGCCAAACCAGACGGTGCCGACAGGCTTCACGTCGCTGCCGCCGTCCGGCCCCGCGATACCGCTGATGGAGATAGCGTAATCTGCGCGCGCCTCTTTCAGCGCGCCAATCGCCATTTCGATCACCACCGGCTCGCTGACCGCGCCATGCTGCTCAAGCGTGGCTTCACGCACGCCAATCATCTGCGCTTTAGCCTCGTTACTGTAGGTCACAAAGCCGCGTTCAAACCAGGCGGAACTGCCAGCAATATCAGTAATTGCTTTCGCCACCCAGCCGCCGGTGCAGGATTCTGCGGTCGTAAGAGTCGCGCCGCGCTGTTTCAGCGCCAGCCCCACCACTTCGCTTAGCTGCATCAATTCATGGTCAGTCATTCTCGCTCCAGGCCTTAGAAAAACATGCAGCACAAGATAGCACTTTCTCATCAAATATGGGGATGCGCGTCGGGTTTTACGAGGGGGCTTCAGAAAAAAGCCGATGCGGGCGCATCGGCCAGAGAGACGCTTATTTCATGCTGTTAGCGAGGGTATCCACATTGTGGCGAAACGCCTTGACGTAAGTGTCCGCCACGCCGCCCTTCGCGGACAGCGCTTCCGGGTAAAGTTCACCGCCCGGCTGGGCGCCCGTGGCGGTCGCAATCTGCTTCACCAGGCGCGGATCAAGCTGGTTTTCCATAAACCAGGTTTTCACACCGTCAGCTTTAATCTGATTGATGATCTCCGCTACCTGCGCCGCGCTGGCTTCACTCTCAGACGACAGCCCCTGCGGCGCCATAAACGTCACGCCGTAGGCGCGGCTGAAATAGCCGAAGGCGTCGTGGCTGGTCAGCACTTTGCGCTTCGCCTGTGGGATGTCGCTGAAACGCTTTTTAGCCCAACCGTCCAGCTGAGAGAGCTGCGCAATATAGGGTTTACCGGTAGCTTCAAGCGCCGCCGTATCTTCAGGATCGGCCTTCACCAGCCCAGAGAGAATATTTTGCGCATACAGCGCGCCGTTCGCCGCGCTGTTCCACGCGTGCGGATCGGTCACGGTTTTACCGTCCTCTTCCAGCGTGTGCGTTTTCACGCCGTCCGAAGCAACCACCAGCTGGCCTTTGAATCCGGAGGCTTTCACCAGACGATCGAGCCAGCCTTCCAGCCCCAGCCCATTGACCACCACCACGTCGGCTTTACTCAGCGCCGCGCTGTCTTTGGGCGAGGGTTCGAAAGTATGAGGATCACCGTCCGGCCCCACCAGCGTCGTCACCTTCACACGATCGCCGCCAACCTGCTGCGTGATGTCTCCCAGGATGGAAAAGCTGGTCACCACATTAAGCGTTTTCGCCATTACGCCGTGCGTCATCATGCCGAGCGCGAGCGCCACGGCTAACCCTGTACGTTTCATCGTTTCCCCTTGCGTTAAAAAAGCGCCCGCAGGCTATCCGCCAGCCTGCTGCGCGTGCCAAATAAAACGGAAATAAAGAACAATGCGCTGGCGGTCAGCACAATGGAGGGCCCGGCGGGCAGACTCACTGCCCAGGAAAGGCTTAAGCCCAGCCACGCGCAAAAAATACCGCTGATACCCGCCATCAAAAGTAACCCTGGCAGGGTGCGCACCCAGCAGCGTGCCGCCACGGCGGGTAACATCATCAGCCCGACGGCCATCAACGTGCCGAGCACCTGAAAACCGGCCACCAGGTTGAGCACCAGCAGCGCCAGAAACAGACCGTGTAACATCCCGGGCAGCCAGCGCGCGTTCACCTGCAACCACGCGGTATCGAACGCTTCGCTGACCAGCCCACGATAAAACATCGCCAGCGTGAGGAGCGTGAACATGCAAACGCCCGTCACGAACAGGGCTGACGCGCTATCCACGGCGAGAATGGAGCCAAACAGAAGATGAAGCAGATCGACATTTGAACCGCGCAGCGACACCAGCGTGACGCCCAGCGCCAGGGAACCCAGGTAAAACCCCGCGAAGCTGGCATCCTCTTTAAGGGGCGTGCGGCGGCTGACCAGCCCGGCCACCAGCGCAACGGCGATCCCGGCAATAAACCCGCCGACAGTCATTGCCAGCAGCGACATACCGCTGAGCAGATAGCCCACCGCGACACCCGGCAAAATGGCATGAGAAAGGGCGTCCCCCATCAGGCTCATCCGACGCAGCTGAAGGAATACCCCCAGCGCCGTGGTGCTGACGGAGAGCGCCAGGCAAACCACCAGTGCACGGCGCATAAAGCCGTACTCAATAAACGGCTGGAAGAATGTATGCCAGATCATGCCACCCTCACCCGCTCGGTTTTCCATTGGGGACTATCAGCGTCCAGACGTAACGTCTGCGGGAAGTGACGTGCTACGCGCTTGCTGTCATGTAGTACCGCCAGCAGAGTCTGCCCCTGCATATACATCTCCAGCATCAGATCCATCAGCACGTTGCAGGTCGCTTCATCGACGCCGGTAAAGGGTTCGTCCAGCATCACCAGCGGTGCCTGCTGCACTAAAACGCGGGCAAACAGCATGCGCTGGAATTGCCCGCCGGAGAGTTCATCGATGGTGGATAACGCCATGGACGCCAGCCCCACGCGCTCAAGCGCGCCGGCAATGCGCATGCGGGCATCCCGACGAAAACTGGCAAATAGCGAGATTTCTGGCCAGCAGCCCATGCTCACAACGTCCTGCACGGTCAGAGGAAATTGCGCCTCCAGCGCGTGACGCTGCGCCAGCCAGCCCACCACCGGACGTCTCCCCTGCCAGCGAAACGTACCGCTGACGGGCGGAAGAAAGCCAGCGAGCGTTTTCAGCAGCGTGGATTTGCCGCAGCCGTTGGCCCCGACGATGGCGGTCATGCTCCCGCGTTCAATCACGCCGGACAGTGCGCGCGTAACGGGCTGGCGATCGTAACCCGCTACCAGGTCGTTCATCACGATCATGGCAACGCCACCGCCCAGCGCACGGCCAGGCCGAGAAACAGAATGAGCACCAGCGCCAGCAGCAGCCGAACCGGGGATGAGAGAGAAAACAGGGACATGGACATCTCAATTCAAAATTATGTTATAACATAACAATAATGAAAGACGATTAAGATGTAAACGGCGGGAGTGAAATGGGAATGTGGCGAAATGTTTCTGCGGGAAACAGGTGCGGGCGGGTGCCCTCACCCCAGCCCTCTCCCACAGGGAGAGGGAGGCATAAGGGGACTTACTGGCTAAACGGTGACGCTGCCGGCACACGCGCCTGAGACACCGCCAGCCCCAGTTGCCACACCGCCATCGCATAGTGCGTGCTGTGGTTGTAGCGGGTAATGGTGTAGAAGTTCGGCAGTCCGAACCAGTACTGATAACCGGTTCCGACATCCAGGCGCAGCAGGCTCACCTGGTCAACATTGCCCAGCGGCTGCGACGGCGTTAAGCCTGCCGCTGCCAGCTGCGCCACGCTGTATTTGGTTTTAAATCCGTTTTCCAGACCAAACGCCTCGCCGTTTGCCTGCACCGCCACCTGGCCGCCCGGCGTCCAGCCGTGCGCTTTGAAGTAGTTGGCCACGCTGCCAATGGCGTCTTCGGGATCCCACAGGTTGATGTGACCATCCCCGTTAAAATCTACCGCGTACTGCTTATAGGAGGACGGCATAAACTGGCCGTAGCCCATCGCACCGGCGAACGACCCTTTCAGATCTAACGGATCGTCCTGTTCGTCTCGCGCCATCAGCAGGAAGGTTTCCAGTTCAGAGGAGAAATACTCGGCGCGGCGCGGGTAGTTGAAGGAGAGCGTCGCCAGCGCATCGAGGATGCGGGTTTTACCCATAATGCGTCCCCAGCGAGTCTCGACCCCAATAATACCGACGATGATCTCCGGCGGCACGCCATAGACCTGCCACGCGCGGTTCAGGGCGTCTTCATACTGATTCCAGAACACCACGCCATTTTGCACGTTGTCCGGGGTAATAAACTGTTTGCGATAGCGCAGCCACGCCCCGTTTGGCCCGGTCGGCACCTGGGCCGTCGGCGCCTGCCTGTCCATCAGGCGCAGCACGTAGTCCAGACGCTTCGCCTGAGACAAAATGGCATGCAGCTGCTGGCGATCAAAACCGTGCTTGCTCACCATTTTATCGATGAACTGTTCGGCCGCAGGGTTATTCGCGAAGTCGCCGCCCATCTGCATCATATTGTGCTGCGGCTCAAGCAGAAACCCGCCGGAAGGCGCGCCCGCCGTTTGTTGAACAGCTTCAGTCCTGGGTTTGCTACTACAGGCGGACAGGAGAATAAGCGCAGGTAACAGCGCTGCATAACGACGCTTGAACATGTGGCATCCATTTAACGAGTTCGGTAAGAACCCAGTATGGTAAAGCATCCGCAACACCTCAAGGAAGCGGTACACACCTCCCCAACGCAAATCCGCGCTTTTTTCCATCGAAAATCATTCGCCCCACCAATTATCTTTCATATTAATCCATTTTTCTTTCATTGTGAGATCTAATTAACACTTTAAAAGCTTTCAATTTGATTATTATTAGCCCCGAACAGACAAAAACAAACGCCCTACAGGAGAGAAGAATGATAGAAACCATCACCCACGGCGCCGAGTGGTTCATCGGGCTTTTTCAGAAAGGCGGCGAGGTATTCACCGGCATGGTGACCGGGATCCTGCCCCTGCTGATCAGCCTGCTGGTAATCATGAACGCGCTGATTAACTTTATCGGCCAGCAGCGTATTGAACGCTTCGCCCAGCGCTGCGCCGGAAACCCGCTGTCCCGCTACCTGATCCTGCCCTTCATCGGCACCTTTGTGTTCTGCAACCCGATGACCTTAAGCCTCGGCCGCTTTATGCCAGAGAAGTACAAGCCGAGCTATTACGCCGCCGCCTCCTACAGCTGCCATTCCATGAACGGCCTGTTCCCGCACATCAACCCCGGCGAGTTGTTCGTTTATCTCGGGATCGCCAGCGGCCTTACCACGCTTGGCCTGCCGCTCGGCCCGCTGGCGGTGAGCTACCTGCTGGTCGGTCTGGTCACCAACTTCTTCCGCGGCTGGGTGACGGATCTCACCACCGCCATTTTTGAGAAAAAAATGGGCATCCAGCTTGAACAGAAAGTCCATCTTTCAGGAGCTACAGCATGAACCGGATCCGCATTGAGAAAGGCACGGGCGGCTGGGGCGGCCCGCTGGAGTTCGACGCCACCGAAGGCAAAAAGATTGTGTACATCACCGCGGGCACGCGCCCGGCGATCGTCGACAGGCTGCACGAGCTGACGGGCTGGGAAGCGGTCGACGGCTTCAAGGAAGGCGAACCGCCGGAAGCGGAAATCGGCGTGGCGGTGATCGACTGCGGCGGCACGCTGCGCTGCGGCATCTATCCGAAGCGCCGCATTCCGACGGTAAATATTCACTCCACCGGGAAATCCGGCCCGCTGGCGCAGTACATCCTTGAGGATATTTATGTCTCTGGGGTGAAGGAGGACAACATCACGCTGGTGAATGGCACATCCGCGCCGCAAAAAGCGGCCCCGCGCGAGTACGACACCAGCAAAAAAATCACCGAGCAGAGCGATGGCCTGCTGGCAAAGGTCGGGATGGGGATGGGGTCCGCCGTGGCGGTGCTGTTCCAGTCCGGGCGCGACACCATCGACACGGTGCTGAAAACCATTCTGCCGTTTATGGCGTTCGTCTCGGCGCTGATCGGTATCATCATGGCCTCCGGCCTCGGCGACTGGATTGCCCACGGCCTCGCCCCGCTCGCCAGCCACCCGCTCGGCCTGGTGACGCTGGCGCTGATCTGCTCCTTCCCGCTGCTGTCGCCGTTTCTCGGCCCGGGCGCGGTGATTGCCCAGGTCATCGGCGTGCTGATTGGCGTACAGATTGGTCTGGGCAACATTCCCCCGCACCTCGCTCTGCCAGCCCTTTTCGCCATTAACGCTCAGGCGGCATGCGACTTCATCCCCGTCGGGCTGTCGCTGGCGGAAGCACGTCAGGACACCGTGCGCGTGGGCGTCCCCTCCGTGCTGGTGAGCCGCTTCCTGACGGGCGCGCCCACGGTGCTGATTGCCTGGTTTGTCTCCGGCTTTATTTATCAATAAGAGGTTCCTGCCATGACCGTGATTTACCAGACCACCATTACCCGCATCGGCCAGAGCGCGGCCGATGCGCTGAGCGACCAGATGCTGATCACCTTCCGCGAAGGGGCGCCTGCGGATATCGAAGAGTTTTGCTTTATCCACTGCCACGGCGAGCTAAACGGCGAGCTGAAGGCCGGGAGCCAGCTTGAGCTGGGCGAGGCGCGCTATGCCGTGACCGCCGTCGGCGACGTCGCTGAACAAAACCTGCGCGAGCTGGGGCACATCACCCTGCGTTTTGACGGGCAGCCGCAGGCGGAGTATCCCGGCACGGTTCACGTTGAGGGGCCGGTTCCGCAGGCTGTCACACCAGGCTGTACGTTAAAATTTGTTGCGTAATTAAGGAGAAACACATGAGTCAGGTTGCCGTTGTCATTGGTGGGGGACAAACCTTAGGCGAGTTCCTCTGCCGTGGGCTTGCCGCAGAGGGTTACCACGTAGCGGTAGTGGACATTCAGAGTGAAAAAGCCGCCCGTGTGGCGGACGCCATCAACACCGAGTTTGGCGAAGGGATGGCGTACGGATTTGGTGCCGACGCCACCAGCGAGCAGAGCGTGGTGGCGCTGGCCCGCGGCGTAGATGAGATATTTGGGCGTATCGACCTGCTGGTCTACAGCGCGGGGATCGCGAAAGCGGCCTTTATCAGCGATTTCGAACTGGGGGATTTTGACCGCTCGTTGCAGGTGAATCTGGTGGGCTATTTCCTCTGCGCCCGTGAGTTTTCCCGGCTGATGATCCGCGATGGTATTCAGGGGCGCATCATTCAGATCAACTCGAAATCAGGGAAAGTGGGCAGCAAGCACAACTCCGGCTACAGCGCGGCGAAGTTTGGCGGCGTGGGGCTGACGCAGTCTCTGGCGCTGGATCTGGCCGAATACGGCATCACCGTTCACTCGCTGATGCTGGGTAACCTGTTGAAATCGCCGATGTTCCAGTCCCTGCTGCCGCAGTACGCCTCCAAGCTCGGCATCAAAGCTGAAGAAGTGGAGCAGTACTACATCGACAAAGTGCCGCTCAAGCGCGGGTGTGATTATCAGGACGTGCTGAACATGCTGCTGTTTTACGCCAGCCCGAAAGCCTCGTACTGCACCGGGCAGTCGATTAACGTCACCGGTGGGCAGGTGATGTTCTGAGTTTAATCCCCGGTGGCGCTGCACTTACCGGGGCTACAACCCCCGTAGGCCGGGTAAGGCGCAGCCGCCACCCGGCAATTAAGGAGCCGATATGGTAACCGCATTAATCACCTTCGCCGCCCTCGCCTGGATCTGCCAGATGGCGTTTGGCGGCTGGCAGATCCATCAGTTTAACCGCGCCTTTGACGCCCTGTGCCAGAAAGGCCGTGTGGGCGTCGGGCGTTCCGGCGGACGCTTCAAACCGCGGGTTGTCGTCGCTGTTGCGCTGGATAAAAACAATAAGGTCTGCGATTCCCTCATCATGCGCGGCATGACCGTCTTTGCCCGCCCGGTGAAAATCCAGGCGATCAACGGCATTTTGCTGCATGAATTACAACCTGATGTGATCTTCCCCCATGATTCACTCTGTCAGAATGCACTATCATTAGCGCTTAATCTGAAACATGGATAATTTCGTTGTGAAAGTTATAAACTTGCGGAATTATCATTTCGCAACGTAAGGAACGAAGCGCCTATGAAACCACGTCAGCGGCAGGCGGCCATACTTGAGCATCTGCAAAAGCAGGGAAAGTGCTCGGTAGAGGATCTGGCCCACTACTTTGACACCACCGGCACGACAATACGCAAGGACCTGGTGTTGCTCGAAAACTCCGGCGCCGTCATTCGTACCTACGGCGGCGTGGTGCTCAATAAAGATGAAGCCGACCCGCCTATCGATCACAAGACGCTGATTAATACGCACCAGAAAGCGCTGATTGCCGAAGCTGCGGTCAAATTTATCCAGGACGGCGATTCCATCATCCTCGACGCTGGCAGTACCGTCCTGCAGATGATCCCGCTGCTCAGCCGCTTTAATAACATCACCGTGATGACCAACAGCCTGCACATCGTCAATGCCCTGTCAGAGTTCGACAGCGAGCAGACCATCCTGATGCCCGGTGGCACCTTCCGTAAAAAATCCGCGTCGTTTCACGGGCAGCTGGCGGAGAATGCCTTCGACCACTTCAGCTTCGATAAGCTGTTTATGGGCACGGACGGCATCGACCTCAACGCGGGCGTGACCACCTTCAACGAGGTGTTCAGCGTCAGCAAAGCGATGTGCAACGCCGCGCGGGAAGTGATTTTGATGGCGGACTCGTCGAAGTTTGGCCGTAAAAGCCCCAACATTGTCTGTAGCCTTGAAAGCGTCGATAAGCTGATTACCGACGCAGGTATCGATCCGGCATTTAAAAAAGCGCTGGAAGCGAAGGGCATCGACGTGATCGTAACCGGAGAGAAAAATGAGTGATTTTCTGTTAAACGCAGGCCGCCAGACTCTGCTGCTGGAGCTACAGGAAGCCAGCCGCCTGCCGGAGCGTCTGGGTGAGGATTTTGTTCGTGCAGCCAACACCATTATCCACTGCGAGGGCAAAGTGATCGTGGCGGGTATCGGTAAATCCGGTCATATCGGCAAGAAGATTGCCGCGACGCTTGCCAGCACCGGCACACCGGCGTTCTTCGTGCATCCTGCCGAAGCGCTGCACGGCGATCTGGGGATGATCGAAAGCCGCGACGTGATGCTGTTTATCTCCTATTCCGGTTCAGCCAAAGAGCTGGATCTCATCATCCCTCGCCTGCAAGAAAAATCGGTGGCCCTGTTAGCGATGACCGGCAAATCCCGTTCGCCGCTGGCTCTGGCCGCGAAAGCAACGCTGGATATTTCCGTTGAGCGCGAAGCCTGCCCGATGCACCTGGCACCGACCTCCAGCACCGTCAACACGCTGATGATGGGCGACGCGCTGGCGATGGCGGTGATGCAGGCGCGCGGTTTTAATGAGGAAGATTTCGCCCGTTCCCATCCTGCTGGCGCGCTTGGGGCACGTCTGCTCAACAAGGTTCACCACCTGATGCGCACGGACGATGCCATTCCTCAGGTCAAACTCGACACCAGCGTGATGGACGCCATGCTGGAGCTGAGCCGCACCGGTCTGGGGCTGGTTGCGGTATGCGACAACGACCGCCAGGTGAAGGGCGTCTTCACCGACGGCGACCTGCGCCGCTGGCTGGTGGGCGGCGGCAAGCTGGAGGCGCGGGTATCCGAAGCAATGACCCGGGGCGGGCTGACGCTGAATGCCGACAGCCGCGCCATTGAAGCCAAAGAGGTGCTGATGAAGCGCAAAATCACCGCTGCGCCGGTGGTGGACGAGCACGGCAGGCTGTGCGGCGCGATCAACCTGCAAGACTTCTACCAGGCGGGGATTATTTAACCCTTAAGCCCCAGACGTTTCGCCAGCCTGTGAAGGTTGGCGACGTCCATCTCCAGCGCCCGCGCGCATGCCGCCCAGCTGCGGTTATTCTGCTCCAGGGCGCGGGTGATCATCTGACGCTGGAACGCATCCGTCGCCTCGCGCAGGTTTTCGTTCACGCTCTCAGGTATCACCGGCTTCACGGACGGCGTCGTTTCCTCATGCAGCGCGAAATGGCGCGCATGAATCACCACTTCATCCCCCGAACGCGTAGCCCGCGCCAGCACCACCGCGCGGTGAATCGCATGTTCCAGTTCACGCACGTTACCCGGCCAGCCGTAGCACAGCAGGTGCGTCCTCGCGCCGGGGCTCAGCACCACGCGGGAAAGCCCCATTTTGAGCCGACACTGTTCGCAGAAAAAGCCCGCCAGCAGCACCACATCATCGCCCCGCTCGCGCAGCGGCGGCACCGTGAGCGGGAACACGCTCAGACGGTGGAACAGATCGGCGCGGAAATTCCCCGCCAGCACCTCTTCGCGCAGATCGCGGTTCGTCGCCGCCAGCACGCGCACATCCACACGTAAGCTGCGATCGTCACCTACGCGTTGAATATCGCCATACTGCAACACCCGCAGCAGTTTGGCCTGGAGCGAAAGGGAGAGTTCGCCAATTTCATCGAGGAACAGCGTGCCGTTATCAGCCATTTCGAACTTGCCGCTGCGGTTGCTGATCGCCCCGGTAAAGGCCCCTTTGACGTGTCCGAACAGCTCGCTTTCCGCCACGCTTTCCGGCAGCGCCGCGCAGTTGAGATAGACCAGCGGGTTCACCGCACGGGGCGAGGCTTCGTGGATCGCTTTCGCCACCAGCTCTTTACCGGTGCCGGTCTCCCCGAAGATCAGCACGTTCAAATCAGACGCGGCGACAATCTCAATCTCTTTTTTAAGCTGCGCCATGCCCGGCGAAAGGCCAATCATTTCGGTGTGCGCCACCTGCTCAAACGCCGTCGGGCTACCCGGAAGAATATTCTGGCTCTCCAGCTGTTCTATCAGCAGGGCGTTGTTCAGCGCCCCGGCCGCCAGCGCGGCAATCAGCCGTAGCTCTTCGTCGCTGAAGGTATCGAACTGATCCGGCGACATGCCATCGAGGGTTAACGCGCCAATCAGGTTCTGCCCGGCAAACAGCGGCAGGCCGATACAGGCGTGAACCTTCAGGCTCTCCTGGCCGGGGATCAGGCCGTCGTACGGATCGGGCAGATCGCTGTCTGCCGGGAAACGCACCACGTCACCCGCGCGGGCGATGGTTTCCAGACGCGGGTGACCCTCCAGGGTAAAGCGCCGCCCGAGTACGTCCTTCGCCAGACCGTCGATAGCCAGCGGAATAAACTGCCGCCCTTCGTAACGCAGCAGCGCCGAGGCATCGCAATCCAGCACGTGGCGCAACGTGGAGATCAGCCGCTGAAAGCGGTCCTGATGACCAATACCGGTTTGCAGTTCTATGGCGATCTTCGCCAGCACATCTACGGAAAAGCTCATCTCTGCCTCACTGTCATTTTGACAACACATAGTGTCATATTGACAATTTTTAAGATAGTCAAAATGACTACCCATTAGGGAGAATCAAAACACAAATACATTATTTTCAATAAGTTAAAAAACTGGCACGCAACTTGATATATGACAGTCATCTTATTTGAAAACGCCGTATTAAGTTGAGGTTGCTATGTCTATTCTGGTTAAAAATAACATTCATTGGGTGGGTCAACGTGACTGGGAAGTACGTGATTTTCACGGGACGGAATACAAAACGCTGCGCGGCAGCAGCTACAACAGCTATCTCATTCGTGAAGGTAAAAACGTCCTGATCGATACCGTCGATCACAAATTCAGCCGCGAGTTCGTGCAGAACCTGCGCAGCGAAATCGATTTGAATGACATCGACTACATCATCATCAACCACGCGGAAGAGGATCACGCCGGGGCGCTGACCGAGCTGATGTCCCACATCCCGGATACCCCGATCTACTGCACCACCAACGCCATTGACTCCATCAACGGCCACCACCACCACCCGGAGTGGAACTTCCACACCGTAAAAACCGGCGACACGCTGGATATCGGCAACGGCAAACAGCTGATCTTCGTGGAAACCCCAATGCTGCACTGGCCGGACAGCATGATGACCTACATGACCGGTGACGCGGTGCTGTTCAGCAACGACGCCTTCGGCCAGCACTACTGCGACGAACGTCTGTTCAACGACGAAGTGGATCAGACCGAGCTGTTCGAACAGTGCCAGCGCTACTACGCCAACATCCTGACGCCGTTCAGCCGTCTGGTCACGCCAAAAATCACCGAGATCCTCGGCTTCAACCTGCCGGTGGATATGATTGCCACCTCCCACGGCGTGGTATGGCGTGAAAATCCAACCCAGATCGTCGAGCTGTACCTGAAGTGGGCGGCGGACTATCAGGAAGACCGCATCACCATCTTCTACGACACCATGTCCAACAACACCCGCATGATGGCGGACGCCATTGCCCAGGGCATCAACGAAGTGGACCCGAACGTGGCAGTGAAAATCTTCAACGTGGCGCGCAGCGATAAGAATGAGGTATTGACCAACGTCTTCCGCTCCAAAGGCGTGCTGGTGGGTACCTCCACCATGAATAACGTGATGATGCCGAAAATTGCCGGACTGGTGGAAGAGATGACCGGCCTGCGCTTCCGTAACAAACGCGCCAGCGCCTTTGGTTCACACGGCTGGAGCGGCGGCGCGGTAGACCGTCTCTCCACCCGTTTACAGGATGCCGGTTTTGAGATGTCCCTGAGCCTGAAGGCGAAATGGCGTCCGGATCTCGACGCGCTGGAAATCTGTCGCCAGCACGGTCGCGACATTGCCCGCCAGTGGGCGCTTGCGCCGCTGCCGGAAACCGCACCCGCCGCGGCTGCTGCGCCGGAAGCCGTAGCAGAAGCCGCTCCTGCCGCTGCCGACCTCGGCCCCTGCATGCAGTGCAGCGTCTGCCAGTGGATTTACGATCCCGAGCTGGGCGAGCCGTTGCAGGATGTCGCGCCGGGTACACCGTGGAGCGAGGTGCCGGACAACTTCCTCTGCCCGGAATGTTCCCTCGGAAAAGACGTCTTTGATGAACTGGCAACGGAGGCAAAATGAGCCACGGCATCGTCATTATCGGCTCGGGCTTTGCCGCCCGCCAGCTGGTGAAAAATATCCGCAAACAGGATGCTAACGTGCCGTTGACGGTGATCGCCGCCGACAGCATGGATGAGTACAACAAGCCTGATTTAAGCCACGTCATTAGCCAAAATCAGCGCGCCGACGATCTCACCCGCCAGACGGCGGGGGAGTTTGCAGAACAATTTAATCTGCGTCTGTTTCCGTACACCTGGGTCACCGATATCGACGCCGACGCCCACATGGTGAAAGCGAAAGATAAAACCTGGCAGTACGACAAGCTGGTGCTGGCGACGGGGGCATCTGCGTTTGTGCCGCCGGTTGAGGGCCGCGAGTTGATGGTCACGCTCAACAGTCAGCAGGAGTATCAGGCCAGCGAGACCCTGTTACGCGACGCCACACGGGTGATGATTGTCGGCGGCGGGCTGATTGGCACCGAGCTGGCGATGGACTTCTGCCGGGCGGGAAAATCCGTCACCCTGGTTGACCACGCGGCCAGCATTCTGTCAGCGCTGATGCCAGCAGAAGTAAGCAGTCGCTTACAGCATCGTCTGACCGACATGGGCGTGCATCTGCTGCTGAAATCGCAGTTGCAGAGCCTGAGTAAAACCGAAACCGGCATTTGTGCGACGCTCGACCGCACCCGCAGGGTGGAAGTGGATGTGGTTATTGCGGCGACGGGGCTGCGCCCGGAAACCGCGCTGGCGCACCGCGCAGGCGCAGAGATCAATCGCGGCGTGAAGGTAGACAGCTACCTGCAAACCACCCAGCCGGACATTTATGCCCTGGGCGACTGCGCGGAAATTAACGGCCAGGTGCTGCCGTTCCTGCAACCGATTCAGTTAAGCGCCATGTTCCTGGCGAAAAACCTGCTCGGCGGCAACGCCCCGGTGAAATTACCCGCCATGCTGGTGAAGGTAAAAACGCCGGAACTACCGCTGCATCTCGCAGGTGAAACGCAGCGTCAGGATCTGAACTGGGAGATTGTCCTTTCGCCTCAGGGCATGGTGGCGCGCGGCACCGATACTGTCGGTCAGATGCGCGCCTTTGTGGTCAGCGAAGACAAAATGAAGGAGGCCTTTGCACTGCTGAAATCGTTACCTGCTTAACCCTCGTCATGCCGGGTGGCGCTCCGCTTACCCGGCCTACTTAACACCATAACGGTAAACCTTGTAGGCCCGCGCAAGCGTAGCGCCGCCGGGCAAAACAGGGCTGCGTGGTTCAGGACCGCACCACCAGCGCGTCATAACCGCGCCAGCGGTAGTTCGCCATCGAGATCAGCCAGCAGGCGACAAACAGCCCGACCACCACAAACCCGGCGTCGCCCAGGTTATCGTTCACCGCGCCAATCAGATCCCACACGCCGCCGCTGAGGGAGAACTTGTCCATCAGCAGACCCAGCGCTTCCAGCCCGCCGATAAACAGCGCCACCACCACCGAAGTGCCGGTGATGGTCATGTTGTAGTACAGCTTGCGCTGCGGCTTGTTGAATGCCCAGCCGTAGGCACCCACCATCAGCAGGTTATCGAGCGTATCCACCAGCGCCATGCCGCTGGCGAAGAGCGCCGGGAAGATCATGATCGACCACACCGACATCCCGCTGGAGGCGCTGGCGGCGGAGATCCCCAGTACGCCAATTTCGGTGGCCGTGTCAAAGCCGAGGCCAAACAGGAAGCCCACCAGATACATCTGCCAGCTTTTATTGACGAGGCGGAAGGTTTTGCCGAACAGCCAGTTCATGACGCCACCCTGGGCAGGCAGCGTGATGTCGCCCTGCACGGGCCTGCCGTGTTTCAGTGCCTGAAAACTGCGCCAGACGCCGCGCAGGATCACCATATTCACCAGCGCCATCGCCAGCAGGAAGGTGGCGGAGACGGCGGTGCCAATCAGGCTGCCGGTTTCGTGGAACCATTCCATATTTTTCTGAAACGCCGTGGCGGTGGCGGCGATGGCAATGGAGGCCAGCACCACGATGGTGGAGTGTCCGAGGGAAAACCATGCGCCCACGCCGGACGGGCGCTTGCCCTGCTGCATCATCTTACGCGTCACGGTATCAATCGCGGCGATATGGTCGGCATCCACCGCATGACGCAGTCCGTAACACCAGGCCAGCAGGCTGGCCGCCATCAGCGCCGTACTGCCGCTAAAGGTGTGCCACGCCACCCCCCAGGCCAGCAGGTTAGCCATCCCGAGAGCCAGCAGCAGGCACGCTGCACGAGGTTCATTGCGTAAAAGTCGTAACATTTTAAATCCTTTGTGAACATGATCGGGCGGCAGCAACCACCGCCTGCCCGAAGGAGATCGCTCCGTCGCCTGCGGGCAGGCGCGAAGGAAAAAGAAGCGTGAAATCAGAAAGGTAATGACGAAGGCGCGCGCGTAGCAGGCGGTTGTGAAGGACACCTCCGCTGAAGCACACCGTAGAGAGCGACCGTCGGCGGGCATGCGTTGCCGCCAGTTCGCTCAGCCCTTTTGCCAGCGCATCATGAAAGGCCCAGGCGCGCTCGCCGGGCTCCGCCCGCCAGGCCAGCCACTGCTGCCAGAACAGCGCAAGGTTATCCGTCTTGAGCGTCACCGGATGATCAACCCCTGGACAGCGTTCGGCCAGCGCCTCCACCCGGCACGCGGCTTCGCCCTCATAGCGTTGCGTTTCAATGCCCAGCGCACAGGCCACGGCGTCGAACAGACGACCACAGGAGGAGGCCCGCGGCGCATTGATACCGCGCGACACTGCCGTTGCCAGCAGCGGCCAGTTTTGACGCTGTACCGCCTCTGTTTCCGGGTACTGCTGCCAGTCAGGTACGAACGCCAGACAGTGGGCGAGCAAATTGCGCCACGGCTGTTTTGCCGCCAGATCGCCCCCCGGCAGCGCAACGGCTGGCAGACCGCCCAGCCGTTCGCAGTCGCGATAGTTCACCCGCAGGCACTCGCCGCCCCACATCGCGCCGTTCTCACCCATACCGATCCCATCCAGCGTCAGGGCAATAACATCCCCGCCGTCGAGCGGCCAGCCATTCTCCGCCAGACACGCTGCTGCATGCGCATGATGATGCAGCACGGTCTCAACGGGCAGCGCCTGCGCCCGGGCCCACTGTCGGGCGTGATATCCCGGATGGGCATCGCACACCACGCGCTCTGGCTGGAAGGCGTAGATGTCCTGCATCGTCGAGAGCGCACTGCGCCACTGCGCCTCTATGCCCTCGTCGCTCAGATCGCCAAAATGCTGGCTCAGCACCGCCTGGTTGCCACGCACCAGGCAGAAGGTATTTTTCATCTCCGCGCCGGTGCATAACATGGGCGAGATATCGCGGAATCCGGCGGGCAATGTGATGGCATCCGGCACAAAACCGCGTGCGCGACGCAGCATCGCACCGTCCCGATCCATTACTGAATCATCCATCCGTTGAAGAATATCGCGGTTGTGCAGCAGGAAGCCGTCAGCGATGTCACTGAGTTCTTCCAGCGCCTGCTGGTTGCTTATGGCGGGTGGATGGCCGCTGAGGTTGCCGGAGGTCATCACCAGCGGGCGATGGCAGTCCAACATCAGCAAATGCTGGAGCGGGTTCGCAGGTAGCATTACGCCGACCGTAGTCAGCCCCGGCGCAATCTCCTCAGGAAATGCAGGAAGGCAGGCTTTTGGCGTCAGCACAATCGGCGCAGCGGGTGAACGTAACAGCGTCTGGATGGCCTCCGGCAGATCGTTCGCATGCGGGATCATCACTGCCAGCGGCTTGGTCGGGCGCTGCTTGCGTGCCCGCAATTTCCGAATCGCCTGTGGGTTAAGCGCGTCGCAGACCAGGTGAAATCCGCCCAGCCCTTTGACCGCCACAATCCCGCCGTTTTTCAATCTCTCCACCGCCGCGCTTAACGCCGATTCGCGGGTGGTGGCAGCATCCCCGGCTTGCCACTCCAGCTGCGGCCCGCAGTCCGGGCAGGCCACCGGCTGGGCGTGAAAACGCCGGTCAGCCGGGTTGCGGTACTCCGTTTCACAGGGCACACAGAGCGGGAATGGCGCCATTGACGTGGCCGGGCGGTCATAGGGCATGGCGCGGATAATGGTAAACCGCGGCCCGCAGTGGGTGCAGTTGATAAACGGGTAGCGATAACGGCGCTCGCGCGGATCGCGCATCTCCGCCAGGCACGCGGGACAGGTGGCGGCATCCGGGACGATTTGCGTGTCCATCGCCCCGCTCTCGCTGTGGCGGATGACAAACTCGTCCGGCAGCGTATTCCAGCTGTACGGCTGCGTTTCAACGCGATCGATGCGCGCCAGCGGTGGGCAGTCCTGGCGCAGTCTCGCGGTAAAGTCACCCCCACTACCCGCGAGACGCACCAGGACACCCTCTCCGTCGTTGCACACGTCGCCCGCCAGCCCCAGCTGGTGTGCAAGCTGCCAGACGAAGGGACGAAATCCTACCCCCTGCACCTTGCCGCGCACCCGAAGCTGTACGCCGTTAACGCGCATTGCAGCTTAAAACAGCAGCGATGACGAGGTGTCGAACGCCGCACGGCGGCGTTTTTCGGCACTCATCTGTTCGAGCTTGTCGCGATCGACGCAGACCAGCGCATGCGTCGGACAGGCTTCCATACACGCCGGACCGGCGTCGCGGTGGTAGCAGAGGTCACATTTATTGGCTTCGGCTTTCTCCGCGCGCACGCTCAGCCCGATACCACTGTTGCGCACCACCGGGCGAACGACCACCTCCATCGCGCCATACGGACACGCCACCACACAGGTTTTGCACCCGATGCAGCGCTCCTGCATCACATGCACGAAGCCTTTCTCGCGCTTAATCGCCCCGTTCGGACAGACGTTGGCGCACGGCGCGTCTTCGCACTGGCGACAGATAGCGGCGGTGGAAATGTTCACGCCTTTAATGACGTGGATGCGCGGCAGGAAGGTGTCGGGGGTCAGGGAGGCGCAATCCTGCTCCGCCTGATGGGACACCACGCACGCCACTTCACAGGTACGGCAACCAATGCATTTGCTGGCATCGGCCATAATAAAACGGTTCATCTGCTTCTCCGGCATAACTGTTATGCGCGAAGCTATTCATAAACCGTGCCAATATTTAATACATTGATTTTAAAGAGAAATAAAAAAGAAGAGGATCTGTCATCGTCATTTGTGACGATGACAGATGTCGACGTCAGCGATGCGGGCCGTCAATGACGGAGCCGCGCAGGATAAGCTCGCCGGAAAAAGTTTGCTGAGGCTTAAACTCACCGCCGTCGAGCATGAAGATCAGGCGGCTGATGGTCTCCTGGATCATCTCCGTTACCGGAATACGCACGCTGGAGAGGGACGGCACGATATAGGGCGCGATTGCCACGTCGTCAAAGCCGATGACGGACACCGCGCCCGGCGTGGCGACGCCGCTCTCGTGCAACTGCCTGATGGCGCCAATCGCCATATCGTCGTTACTCGCCACCAGGGCGGTAAACGTTTCGCCGCGGGTGAGCAGCTGAGAGACCGCCGCCGCGCCGCTGGCCGGGCTCCACTTCCCTTCGGCGATCAGCGCGTCACGCAGGGCAATGCCGTGCTGCGCCAGCGCGTCCTTGTATCCGGAAAGACGCTCCACGCCGGTGGGGGAATCCAGCGAACCGGTGATAAACGCAATCTCCCGGTGGCCTTTCTCAATCAGCTGCGATACTGCGTCCTGACACGACGCTTTATGATCGGACCAGACGCTGTGGCTGCTGTTTTTCCGCAAACGGCGGTTGAGCACCATAATCGGCTGCTCGCATTTCTCAATAATCTCGTCCAGCGCTTCCACGCTCAGAAAACGCGGGTAGATGATCACCGCGTCGCAGCGCATGTCGAGCAGGTACTGGATCGCCTCGCGCTCCTCTTCGGCGCTGTGCTTGCCGTCCGCCAGGATCAGCTGACGCCCCTTCTCTTCCGTCATCCGCGCGGCGTTAAACAGCAGCTCGCTAAAGTAGACCCCATGGTACAGGGTGTTTGTCACCACCAGCCCCAGGGTCTGGGTGCGTTTGGTCGCCAGGTTTCGCGCCAGCAGATTGGGGCGATACCCGCTCTCTTCGATGGCCTGAAACACGCGGTCTTTCGTCTCCTGGCTGACGTAACCGTTCCCCGACAGCACCCGGGAGACCGTCGCTTTCGACACGCCTGCCCGCTTCGCCACTTCCAGCATCGTGGTCATAGTGTTATTCCATTCAAATCTGATGAGCCGCAGTGTACTTCACCGCAGAAAAATTGTCGCAGCGGCGTTATCACGCTTTTTACGGCCACGAGTGATCGTCATCACGAAACGAAAAAATGCATAAAAAGTGGTCTTGTTTCATTAAAAGAAACTCATGATGATTATGTGAAACCGGTTTCCTACACTTCTCACAACGATAACAGGATCACATCCGATGGCAAAAAATTACGCTGCGCTGGCAAATGACGTGGTTAGCGCGCTGGGCGGTAAAGAGAACATCGTCGCCGTCACCCACTGCATGACGCGCCTGCGCTTCGTTCTGAAAGACGAAAGCCTTACCGACGCCGCGCGTCTGAAAAGCATCAGCGGCGTGCTCGGCGTGGTGCGCAACGACAATCAGTGCCAGGTGATCATCGGCAACACCGTGTCCCAGGCATACCGTGAAGTGGTGAGCCTGCTGCCCGCCAACCTGCAACCTGCCGTAGCGGAAGGTCCACAGAAGCTTACGCTGCGCCGGATTGGCGCCGGGATCCTCGACGCGCTGATCGGCACCATGTCTCCGCTGATCCCGGCGATCATCGGCGGGTCGATGGTCAAGCTGCTGGCGATGATCCTTGAGATGACCGGCGTGCTGGGCAAAGGTGACCCGACGCTGACGATCCTGACCGTTATCGGCGACGGCGCGTTCTTCTTCCTGCCGCTGATGGTGGCGGCTTCCGCAGCGGTGAAGTTCAAAACCAACATGTCCCTGGCGATAGCCATTGCGGGCGTACTGGTTCACCCGAGCTTTATCGAGCTGATGGCGAAAGCGGCGCAGGGCGAGCATGTAGAATTTGCCTTAATTCCGGTGACGGCGGTGAAATACACCTATACCGTTATCCCGGCCCTGGTGATGACCTGGTGCCTGTCGTATATCGAACGCTGGGTGGATCGCATCACCCCGGCGGTGACCAAAAACTTCCTCAAGCCGATGCTGATCGTGCTGATTGCCGCCCCGCTCGCCATCGTGCTGATTGGCCCGCTTGGGATCTGGATCGGTAGCGCCATCTCCGCGCTGGTCTACACCATTCACGGCTATCTGGGCTGGCTCTCCGTTGCCATTATGGGCGCGCTGTGGCCGCTGCTGGTAATGACCGGGATGCACCGCGTGTTTACGCCGACCATCATCCAGACCATTGCCGAAACGGGCAAAGAAGGGATGGTGATGCCGTCGGAAATCGGCGCTAACCTGTCGCTCGGCGGTTCATCGCTGGCGGTGGCGTGGAAAACCAAAAACCCGGAGCTGCGCCAGACGGCGCTGGCGGCTGCGGCCTCCGCCATCATGGCGGGGATCTCTGAACCGGCGCTGTACGGCGTGGCGGTACGCCTGAAGCGTCCGCTGATTGCGAGCCTGATCAGCGGCTTTATCTGCGGCGCGGTGGCCGGCATGGCCGGTCTTGCCAGCCACTCCATGGCGGCGCCGGGGCTGTTCACCAGCGTGCAGTTCTTCGACCCGGCCAACCCGATGACCATCGTCTGGGTGTTTGGTGTGATGGGTCTGGCGGTGGTGCTGTCGTTCGTGCTGACCCTGCTGTTAGGGTTTGAAGATATCCCGGTAGAAGACGAAGCCGAAAAAGCACGCGCCCTGCAAACCGCACCGGTACAGAACAAAGCAGCAGAAGCATAAACTGAAAGCGAGGTAAGAATGTCTGTTTTTCCACAAGGATTTTTATGGGGCGGCGCGCTTGCCGCCAACCAGAGTGAAGGTGCTTACCGTGAAGGCGGCAAAGGACTGACGACGGTCGATATGATCCCCCACGGCGCAAACCGTCTGGCGGTAAAAGTCGGCAAGGAAAAACGGTTTTCGTTGCGTGACGACGAATTTTACCCGAGCCACCAGGCGATTGATTTTTACCATCGTTACAAAGAAGACATTGCCCTGATGGCGGAGATGGGCTTTACGGTGTTCCGCACCTCGATTGCCTGGAGCCGCCTCTACCCGAACGGCGACGAACCGTTGCCAAATCAGGAGGGCATTGCCTTCTACCGCGCGGTGTTCGAGGAGTGCAAAAAGTACAACATCGAGCCGCTGGTGACGCTCTGCCATTTCGACGTGCCGATGCACCTGGTGACGGAGTACGGCTCCTGGCGCAACCGTAAGATGGTGGATTTCTTCACCCGCTACGCCCGCACCTGCTTCGAGGCGTTTAACGGGCTGGTGAAATACTGGCTGACCTTCAACGAAATCAACATTATGCTGCACAGCCCGTTCTCCGGCGCGGGGCTGGTGTTTGAGGAAGGGGAAAACGAAGACCAGGTGAAATACCAGGCCGCGCACCACGAGCTGGTGGCGAGCGCGCTGGCGACCAAAATCGCCCACGAGGTGAACCCGGAAAACCAGGTCGGCTGCATGCTGGCGGGCGGTAACTTCTACCCCTACTCCTGCAAGCCGGAAGACGTGTGGATGGCACTGGAGAAAGACCGCGAGAACCTGTTCTTTATCGACGTGCAGGCGCGCGGCAGCTATCCGGCCTACTCCGCCCGCGTGTTCCGCGAGAAAGGGGTGGTGATTGTGAAAGACCCCGGCGACGACGACCTGCTGAAAAACACCGTCGACTTTGTCTCGTTCAGTTATTACGCCTCGCGCTGCGCGTCGGCGGATATGAACGCGGGCAACACCAGCGCGGCGAACATCGTGAAGTCCCTGCGCAACCCGCATATTCAGGTGAGCGAGTGGGGCTGGGGCATCGACCCGCTCGGGCTGCGCATCACCATGAACATGATGTATGACCGCTACCAGAAGCCGCTGTTCCTGGTGGAAAACGGCCTCGGGGCGAAGGACGTCATTGATGAAAACGGCGAGATCAACGACGACTACCGCATCAGCTACCTGCGCGAGCATATCCGTGCGATGGGTGACGCGATTGAGGACGGCGTCCCGCTGATGGGCTACACCACCTGGGGCTGCATTGACCTGGTCTCGGCCTCAACCGGGGAGATGAGTAAGCGCTACGGGTTTGTCTACGTCGACCGCGACGACGCCGGGAACGGCACGCTGGACCGCAAGCGCAAGAAATCGTTCTGGTGGTATAAGAAGGTGATTGCGAGTAACGGGGCGGATCTGGCGTAGCCTGTTTTGCCGGGTGGCGGCGTTGCCTTACCCGGCCTACAAACTGCTCGATGCGGTTTTCACCCTCTTCCCTCTGGGGAGAGGGCCGGGGTGAGGGGCTGAAAACCCCCGTCCCCAACCCACCCGGCAAGCCGTGAATACACCACGTCCACCGCCTCTTTCACCGGCGGCGTCATCGGATAATAAAACCCGACGATGTCCGGCTGAATGCCCAGAAACAGCACCTCACCCACGTCGTCTTTAATCTGATCCACCAGGTAGTTCAGCGGCATGTTGTGGGTGGTCATCATAAACATCTCGGCGATGTCGTCCGGGTCAATCAGGCGGATCTCGCCGGGGTTGAGCCCCATATCGGTGGCATCGACGATTAACAACCTGTCCGGGCGCAGCTCGCGAATGGCCACCACGTCGTTTTCCGGCGCGCTGCCGCCGTCAATCACCACCCAGTTGCCCGGCGGGTTCGCGGCGCACATCTCCGCCAGCAGCGGGCCCGCGCCGTCGTCGCCCATCATGCTGTTGCCGACACACAGTAAAACGTCAGTCACGTAATCTCCTCACCATCAGGTAGATGGCGCTCTCCTGATGAATATCGTGCAGCATGCCGAGCAGCGTTTTGCTCCACGCCTGCTGCGCCGGGTTTTGCCTGCTCAGCGCCGCGTCAAAGGCGTTGGCGAGCATCGCAATGTGGTTGGCGTCGATAACGATCTCACCGTACTTCGGCACGCCCTCCATTTTGCGCCGCGCCGTGCTGCCCTCCTCCAGCGTGGCGATCCACGCCAGGTACTCGGGCCACGGGCAGCTTAACGCCGTTTCAAGGCAGTCGATCACCCCGAGGTGGTGCCCAATCGCCAGGCTGTAATAGACCACCTGCTGCGCCGCATCCGGCGTGGCATCGTTCTCATCAATAAACTTACGGCTCAGCTGGCTGAACACCACCGTTTCACTCATCGGATACGCGCCTCATCCACAATACTGTTCAGGTTTGCCACGATCTCATTGAGACGCGGATCGTTCTCGGCCTCCAGCCAGCGCGCCACCTGATGGTCGCCCTGGCTCAGCAGGCGCAGATAATCGTCGGCAATCTGACGGCCATAGCGGTAACCCGCCAGCCTGCGCGCCGTGCGGTCGATCTTCACACGCAGCGGCTGCACCATATCCGGGTGCAGGAGAGTGGCTGGCTGGTTGTCCAGCTCGCCCGGCTCGCGGGCGTGGATCTTCTGCTCCAGCAGGCCGAGCGCCATGGCAAAACCGTACAGCGTGGCGGCGGGCGTCGGCGGGCAGCCCGGAATGTAAACGTCCACCGGCACGATTTTGTCGGTGCCGCCCCAGACGCAGTAAAGATCGTGGAAGATGCCGCCGCTGTTGCCGCAGGCGCCGTAGGAGATGCAGATTTTCGGATCCGGCGCAGACTGCCAGGCGCGCAGCGCAGGCGAGCGCATCGCGCGGGTGACCGCGCCGGTGAACAGCAGAATATCCGCGTGGCGCGGGGACGGCACCACTTTGATGCCGAAGCGTTCGGCGTCAAACAGCGGCGACAGGGTGGCGAAGATTTCGATCTCACAGCCGTTGCAGCCGCCGCAGTCCACGCGATAGACGTAGGCCGAGCGTTTGATTTTTTTCAGCAGCGACGCTTTCATGCTGGCGATGGACTCCTCCACCGTCAGCGGTACCGGAATGCCGTTAGCGTCGCGCGGGCCGAGTAAGTTTTCCATCAGCTGGCCTCTCTCATATGACGGGTTAAATCGATGCGGTCAGACGGCAGCAGGCATTTCTGACGTTTGCACTCCGGGCAGGTTTCGAAGCTTTCACGGTGATGCTCCGCACGCACGTCGCCGTTGTGCTTCAGCAGCGCGATGGCGTAGTCGATCTCTTTTTGCACGGCGAACGGACGCTTGCAGACGCGGCAGTTGCACAGCGCAAAGCGCGACTGCTGGAGGAAATCCTCTTTTTTCCACACCGCCAGCTCGTACTCCTGAGACAGGCGAATGGCTACCGTCGGGCAGACCTCCTCGCAGCGGCCGCAGAAGATGCAGCGCCCGAGGTTAAACTGCCAGGCCAGCTCGCCAGTTTTCAGGTCCGTTTCCACCGTTAAGGCATTCGACGGGCAGGCGTTGACGCAGGCCGCGCAGCCGATGCACTGCTGCGGGTTGTGCTCCGGCTTGCCGCGAAAGTTTTTATCCACCGGCATCGGCTCCAGCGGATAACTGCTGGTCTGCGCGCCGGTTTTGATCACTTTTTTGATAAAGGTAAACATGACGAGTCCTTATTTCAGCGGCGAGTTCTTACGCTCGATGCTGTAGCGCTCAAGCTCTTTGTAGGGCACCACCTGGCTTTTCTTCTTGCGCACGTCCACGACGGTCATGCGGTCGGTGCAGGAGTAGCACGGATCGAGGCTGCCGATAATCAGCGGCGCGTCAGAGACGGTGTTACCGCGCAGCATGTAGCGCAGGGTTGGCCAGTTGGCGTAGGTCGCCGCACGGCAGCGCCAGCGGTAGAGCTTCTGGTTGTCGCCGGTCATGCTCCAGTGAATGTCATCCCCGCGCGGCGCTTCGGCGAATCCGAGGGCAAAGCGGTTTGGAATGTAGGTGAAGCCTTCCACCATCAGCGGGCCGCCCGGCAGGTTATCGAGGCCGTAGTCGATCATGTTCAGCGCAGTAAACACCTCGTTGATGCGCACCTTCAGGCGGGAGATGACGTCGCAGCCCTGCTCGCTGTGCACGGTCATCGGCAGCAGGCCGTAGCCGACGAACGGGTGATCGGCGCGGGTGTCGCGGGCGTGGCCGCTGGCGCGCACCATTGGACCGACGTTGCTGAAGTCGCGGGCGATTTCCGGGTCAAGACGACCAATCCCGACGGTGCGCTGCTCGATGTTGGGCGTGCTGAGCAGCATGTCCACCAGCTCCTGCACGTCGCGGCGCATCTGCTGCGCCAGCTGGCGGGTCTGGATCATGTCGTCTTTCAGCAGGTCGCGGCGGATCCCGCCGATCAGGTTCAGGCCGTAGGTTTTACGCGCCCCGGTGAGGATCTCCGCCATCTTCATTGATGCCTCACGCACGCGGAAGAACTGCATAAACCCGGAGTCAAAGCCGACGAAGTGGCAGGCCAGGCCGAGGTTCAGCAGGTGTGAGTGCAGGCGTTCCACCTCCAGCAGAATGGCGCGGATCATCTGCGCGCGTTCCGGCACCACGATCCCCATGCCGTTCTCCACCGAGGTGGTGTAGGCGGTGCTGTGGGCAAAGCCGCAGATGCCGCACACGCGGTCAGAAAGAAACGTGACTTCGTTGTAGCCCATGCGGGTCTCCGCCAGCTTCTCCATGCCGCGGTGGACGTAGAACAGGCGGTAGTCGGCGTCGATAATGTTTTCGCCGTCGACGAACAGGCGGAAGTGACCCGGTTCGTCAGAGGTGACGTGCAGCGGGCCGATCGGCACCACATTATTCTTCTTGCTGCCCAGCTCGTTGATGAACTCGTAGGTTTCGCTGTCGGTTGTCGGGGCCGGACGCTGGCGGTAGTCCATGCTGTCCTTGCGCAGTGGATAGAGTTCATCCGGCCAGTCGTCCGGCAGCACCAGACGACGCTCGTCAGGCAGACCAACCGGCACCAGGCCGTACATATCGCGCACTTCGCGCTCGCCCCAGACGGCGGCGGGTACGCGCGGCGTGACGGACGGGTACTCCGGCTTGTCCGGGTCAACTTCGACGCGCACGGTGAGCCAGCACTTCTCGCCCTGCTCCATCGACATCACGTAGTACACCGCATAGTTGCCGCACAGCTGACGCTCGTCGTTGCCGAACAGCACCGACAGCCAGCCGCCCTGCTGGTAGTAGAGAAACTCCACCACTTCCGGCAGGTAGTTCACCTTAATGGTGACGGTTACCTGGTCTTTGGTTTGCCATGACTCCTCCAGCACCACGCCCGGGAAAGCCTGATGCAACGCGGCGAGATACTGCTGACCTTTCTTTTCTTCAGACATAAACACTCTCTTTAATCACGCCACCAGCAAGGAGACGAACGCTAAAAATGCAAAACCAAAACCAGCCCAGGTAATGCGTGACGTTTCGACAAAACGCAGGCGCGCCATGCTGTTTTCAAACAGGGCAATCACCAGCACGCCGATAAGCAGCTTGAGCGCAGCCACCACAACGGCCAGCAGCAGGCCGCCCGCAGAGAAGTGCGTCATCTGCCCCCACGGGAAGAAAACGCCGACGAACATCTGCAACACCACCAGCTGCTTGAGGCTGATGCCCCACTTCAGCACCGCAAAGCCGTAGCCGCTGTACTCGGTGAGTGGCCCCTCCTGCAATTCCTGCTCCGCTTCCGCGAGATCGAACGGCAGCTTGCCCATCTCGATAAAGGTGGCGAACGCGCAGGCGCAGAGCGCCAGCACCAGCGGGAGCGAACGTGAAACCGGCCAGTGGTAAACGGTGTCGGTGATGAAACTGATGTGGGTCGAGCCAGCAACCTGCGCGGCGACCCACAGCCCCAGCAGCAGAATTGGCTCAACCAGCACGCCGAGCATCGCCTCACGACTGGCACCGATACCCGTAAACGGGCTGCCGGTGTCCAGGCCCGCAATCGCAAAGAAGAAACGCGCGATGGCGAAGAGGTAGATCAGCGTAATCAGATCGCCAAGCACGGGCAGCGGCGAGCCCACCGTCACTACCGGCAGCGCGGTGGCGATGGTCAGCATCACGCCGACCATCACGAACGGCGTCAGGCGGAACACCCAACCTGAGGCATCCGGCGCGACGCTCTGACGGGAGAGCAGCTTGAAGAGATCGCGGTATTCCTGGAGCACGCCAGGCCCGCGACGGTTGTGTAGCCGGGCGCGCGCCACGCGCGTGATGCCCGACAGCAGCGGCGCGGCGGCAAACAGCACCAGCGCCTGAAGAATTGCCAGTAACAAACTCATGTCAGGCTCCTCGTGAAATGACAATCACCACCAGCACCGCCAGCTCGATCAGCGCCAGGCGGCGGAACAGCACGAGCACGGCGGCACTCTGCCAGCCCGGCACCCAGCCCACCGGGTTCAGCCAGTGGCGCAGCTTCAGCACGGCGGCGAAGTTCTCCTTCACCGGCATGGCGAAACCGTGGGCGGTGATGACCATCGACTGCTCGTGTTCGTAGCCGCAGGCCCACGCCGCGCCGCGCGAGCGGGAGGCGAGACGGTCGCGTCTGAAGAACAGCATCAGCACGAACGGCAGGAGCGGCGCGGCAATCAGCAGCAGCGCCATCATCGGCTGGGACACGACGGTATGCGCCGTAGCCAGCGGCAGCGGAATGGCGTGGCCCAGAAGCGGCAGCAGCCACGGCGCGGCAACCCCACCTGCGATACAGCACAGCGCCAGCGCGACCACGCTGGTGGCCATCAGTACCGGGGCGCAACAGGCGTTTTCCGCTTCGCGGGTGCGCGGCGCGCCCAGGAAGGTGACGCCGTAAACCTTCGCCATACACATCACCGCCAGCGCCCCGGTAATCGCCAGCCCAACCGCCAGCAGCGGGCCGAGCAGCCGCGCGATAAACGCGTCGCTCTGGCCGAGCGCGAAGAAGGATTGATAGATCACCCACTCCCCGGCAAAGCCGTTCAGCGGCGGAAGCGCGGCCATCGCCATCAGCCCGACCAGCATCGCCAGCGAAATGACGGGCATTTTTTTGCCAATCCCGCCGAGCTTTTCAATATCGCGGTGCCCGGTGCGAAACCAGACGCTGCCCGCGCCGAGGAACAGGGTGCTTTTAAACAGGCTGTGGTTGATAAGGTGATACAGACCGCCAATAAACCCGGCGGCAATCAGCGCCGGCTGGTTGAGCGCCAGCCCGCTGACACCCGCGCCCATGCCGAGCAGGATGATGCCGATATTCTCCAGGGTGTGGTACGCCAGCAGACGCTGGATGTTATGCTCCATCAGGGCGTACAGCCCGCCGACAAATGCGGTGATCATCCCCGCAATCAGCAGCGCCACGCCCCACCACAGCGGCGGCTGGCCGCCCGTCAGGGTTATCGTCAGGATGCCGAACAGACCGACCTTCATCACCACGGTGGAGAACAGCGCGGCAGCCGGGGCCGAGGCATTGGCATGCGCCTGCGGCACCCAGCCGTGCAGCGGGATAATCCCGGCCAGCAGGCCAAAACCGACTACGCCCAACAGCCAGACGTCATTCCCCAGCGGCTGGCCGTTAAGCACGGCAAAGTCCAGCGTGCCGAAACGCTGCCACACCAGCCAGCAGGCCAGCGCCAGCAGCAGCGTGCCGAGTCGTCCGAGCGCAAACCACAGCTTGCCGGAGGCGCTGCATCCGGTCAGGAACACGCCGCACAGGGCCATGATTTCAGCCATCACCACCAGCGCGCCGAGGTTGCTGGCGACAACAGTGCAGACCGCGGCGGCCATCAACAGGTTGACCAGCAGGCCGTTGGCGTTGGTGTGCTGATGGCGGTGCCAGTCGATATTAAACAGGCTGATAAACAGCCCACACAGACCAAAGGTGACCAGCCAGATGGCATTTAGCGGCGTAAGCTCAACGGCGTGGTGAATCAGCGGGATGAGGGTGTCGACGGATTGGCCGTCGATCAGGACAACGCCGCCCGCCGCCAGCGTCATCAGGCTGCCGACCGCCCCGCCGATACCGGCGATCCAGCCGCTCAGCGTTTTATGGAAGGAGAGGAGCAGCGCCAGGACAGCGGCGGCGGCAAACCAGGCCACGCCGCTGGTCATCATAACTATCGCGTTCATTTCGCCCCCTCGTTAAGCGCCCGCAGCAGCGAAAGATCGCCGACGTCAGTATTGATGGTCAGCTCGCGCTTGCGTTTGCTGGTGCGGGCGATGTCGCGAATATTAACCAGAATTAACGCTTTGGTCGGACAGGTGCGCACGCAGGCCGGACCCTGTTCATCGAAGCTGCACAGGTCGCACTTCACCGCAACGGCGCGAATGCCCGGCACCCAGTCCAGCAGCGTGCTCACGCGTGCCGGTGCCGGCGGCGCAGGCGGCGCTTTCGGGGTGTTGGCATTCGCCGGAATATGCAGCGGACGGCTGCCGGAAAACTCAATGGCGCCGAACGGACAGGCGATGCCGCACAGCTTGCAGCTCACGCACAGGCTTTCGTTCAGCTGTACCGCGCCGTCAACGCGGGTGATGGCATTGACGGGACAGACGCCCGCGCATGGCGCGTCTTCACAGTGGTGACAGAGCTGCGGGGCAGACTCTTTCTCATTACGCATGACGCGCAGGCGCGGCATGGACTGTAGCCCGTGCAGGCGGTGTGTTTCCGAGCACGCCGCCTCACAGGTTCGACAGCCAATACAGACCGTCGAGTCAGCAATTACAAAACGGTTCACCGGGTCATCCTCTGGTGATGGTCATTTTTGACGAAAAAAAACTGTCTTATCGACACTTCTCGACACTCGCTTTTCAGGCCACGTTCGCGGAGGATTTTCCGTCGATCAGCTGTTTCAGGTTGATCGGCTGATCGTGCTCAACGGCAGCGTAGAGGCCGTTATAAACCGGCGCGATTTTCTCCAGATAGTGCTCCAGCACCTGCTGGCGATCGCGGTTGCTGACGTGACCGTCCACCATGCCGTCGGCCATCAGTTGGGCTTTCGCAATACACTGTTTTTCACCCTCTTTTGTCTCAACGTAATACTCAATGGTGTGGCTGTTGAAGCTCTCCGCCAGGGTGACAAAAATCGTGAAGTGTCCAAACAACACAAAGCGCATATCCCCCTGCGCCGCGCAGCTCATGGCATGGTGCAGACGGGCTTTTGAGAGGGTGATCCCCTGAATCAGAGAGTTGCAGTAGAGGTGCCACTGATCCTGAAGCTGCTGATGACGTTGCGCGATGTAATCCGCTTTTTCGCTAATTTCCCAAATAGTCATAAAAGGTATCCGGTTAATGGAGTTAGCGGCTGTTAAGCAGATTTCGTGCCAGTTTTTAATTTATTGATTTATATGGATTTTAAAGAGATGCGCACTGTCACCGCTGCGGTGTCGACGTGTCATTTCGACAGCGTTGACATCGTCACGCCGTAACGCAAATCAAGCTGGCACTGTTATTGCATTAAAGGGGCAATTCATTAAGGAGGCGTCATGCACGAAATCACCCTCTGCCAGCGGGCACTGGAACTTATCGAACAGCAGGCTGTGCAGAACCATGCGAAGCGCGTGACCGGCGTCTGGCTGAAGGTCGGGGCGTTTTCCTGCGTCGAGACCAGCGCCCTCACCTTCTGTTTTGAGCTGGTGTGCCGCGGCACGCTGGCGGAGGGTTGCGCACTGCATATCGAGGAGCAGCAGGCGGAGTGCTGGTGCGAGCAGTGTCAGCAGTACGTCACGCTGCTGTCATCGAAGGTACAGCGCTGTCCGCAGTGCCAGAGCAGCGGGCTGCGCATCGTGGCGGATGACGGTATGCAGATCCAACGCCTCGAAATCGAGAAGGAGTAATGTATGTGTAGTACCTGCGGTTGCGCTGAAGGCAACCTGTATATAGAAGGGGATGAACACCGTCCCCACTCCGCGTTTCGCTCCGCACCCTTTTCTCCTGCACCGCGTCCCGCGGCGGCACTGACCGGCATCACCTTTGCGCCGCAGCGTTCAGACGCGGGCGACCTGCATTACGGCCACGGCGAAGCAGGCACCCACGCGCCGGGCATCAGCCAGCGCGAGATGCTGGAGGTGGAGATCAATGTGCTGGACAAAAATAACCAGCTCGCCGCCCGCAATCGCGCCCGCTTTGCCGCCCGTCAACAGCTGGTACTGAACCTGGTCTCCAGCCCCGGCTCCGGTAAAACCACCCTGCTGACCAAAACCCTCAAACGACTGAATAAACGTGTCTCCTGCGCCGTTATCGAAGGCGATCAGCAAACGGTAAACGACGCGGCGCGCATCCGCGAAACCGGTACGCCCGCGATTCAGGTCAACACCGGCAAGGGCTGCCACCTGGATGCGCAGATGATTGCCGACGCCGCCCCGCGCCTGCCGCTGGCGGATAACGGCATCCTGTTTATTGAAAACGTCGGCAACCTGGTCTGCCCGGCAAGCTTCGACCTCGGCGAGCGGCATAAAGTGGCGGTGCTCTCCGTGACCGAAGGGGAAGACAAGCCGCTGAAGTATCCACATATGTTTGCCGCCGCCTCCCTCATGCTGCTGAACAAAGTCGACCTGCTGCCGTACCTGAATTTCGACGTGGATAAGTGCCTGGCTTACGCCCGGGAAGTGAACCCGGACATTGAGATCCTGCTGGTTTCCGCCACGCGCGGCGACGGGATGGATGCCTGGCTGAACTGGCTGGAGAGCGAACGATGTGCATAGGCGTCCCCGGACAAATTCATTCGATCGACGGCAATCAGGCCAAAGTGGAGGTCTGCGGCATCCTGCGCGATGTCGATCTGACGCTGGTGGGCAGCCACGATGAGACCGGCGCATCGCGTCTCGGCCAGTGGGTGCTGGTCCACGTGGGGTTTGCCATGAGCGTGATTAATGAGGAAGAAGCACGCGACACGCTGGACGCGCTACAGAATATGTTCGACGTTGAGCCGGACGTGGGTGCCCTGCTGTATGGTGAGGAACGATAACACATGCGTTACGTTGATGAATATCGCGCGCCTGAGCAGGTGTTGCAGCTTATCGATCGCCTGAAAACCCGCGCGTCCCTGCTGGACTACACGAAAGAAAAACCGCTGCGGATCATGGAGGTGTGCGGCGGACACACCCACGCCATCTTCAAATTTGGCCTCGACCAGCTGCTGCCGGAGAACATCGAATTTATCCACGGCCCCGGCTGCCCGGTGTGCGTGCTGCCGATGGGGCGCATCGACAGCTGTCTCGACATCGCCAGCCGTCCCGGTGTGATTTTTTGCACCTTTGGCGACGCCATGCGCGTACCGGGAAAAAATGGCTCGCTGCTCCAGGCGAAGGCGCGCGGCGCGGACGTGCGGATCGTCTACTCACCGATGGATGCCCTGACGCTGGCGATGGCTAATCCTGAGCGTAAGGTCGTCTTTTTCGGGCTGGGTTTTGAAACCACCATGCCCGCCACCGCCATTACCCTCCAGCAGGCGAAAGCCCGCAACGTCACTAACTTTTACTTTTTCTGCCAGCACATCACGCTTATTCCCACGCTGCGCAGCCTGCTTGAAGCGCCGGATAACGGTATCGACGCGTTTCTGGCGCCAGGCCACGTCAGCATGGTGATCGGCACAGAAGCCTACGGTTTTATCGCTGAACAGTACAATCGTCCGTTAGTGGTGGCTGGTTTCGAGCCACTTGATCTACTGCAAGGCGTGACCATGCTGGTTGAGCAGAAAATAGCGGCCCTGAGTGCGGTGGAAAATCAGTATCGCCGCGTGGTGCCCGATGCAGGTAACAGACGGGCACAGCAGGCCATAGCCGACGTGTTTAGCGTCGAAGGCGACAGCGAGTGGCGCGGACTGGGGCTGATTGCCGAATCCGGCGTGCACCTGACGCCCGCGTATCGCGCCTTCGACGCCGAAGCGCATTTCCGCCCGCAACCGCAGCAGGTGTGCGACGATCCCCGCGCCCGCTGTGGCGACGTACTCACCGGCAAATGCAAACCTCATCACTGCCCGTTATTTGGCAACGCCTGTAACCCGCAAACCGCGTTTGGCGCGCTGATGGTCTCTTCCGAAGGGGCATGCGCCGCGTGGTATCACTATCGCAACCAGGAGTGTGAAGCATGAACACGGTGGAAATGGCGCACGGAAGCGGTGGACAGGCGATGCAGCAGTTGATTAACAGGCTGTTCATGGAAGCCTTTAACAACCCCTGGCTCGCCGAGCAGGAAGATCAGGCGCGTATTGACCTCGCGGCCCTGACTGCCCACGGCGACAGGCTGGCGTTCTCTACCGACAGCTACGTGATTGACCCGCTGTTCTTCCCGGGCGGCGATATCGGCAAGCTCGCCGTCTGCGGCACGGCAAACGACGTGGCCGTCAGCGGCGCGATCCCCCGCTACCTCTCCTGCGGGTTTATCCTCGAAGAAGGGTTACCGATGGAAACGCTCACGGCGGTGGTCAACAGCATGGCGCACACCGCCCGCGAGGCGGGGATCGCCATCGTGACCGGGGATACCAAGGTGGTGCAGCGCGGCGCGGCGGATAAGCTCTTCATTAACACCGCCGGAATGGGGGCGATCCCCGCCAACATTCACTGGGGCGCGCAGCAGCTTTGTGCAGGCGACGTGCTGATTGTCAGCGGCACGCTGGGCTGCCACGGGGCAACCATCCTGAACCTGCGCGAAGGCTTAGGGCTGGATGGCGAGCTGCACAGTGACTGCGCGGTACTCACGCCGCTGATCCAGACGCTGCGCGACATGCCGGGTGTAAAAGCCCTGCGCGACGCCACGCGAGGCGGCGTGAATGCCGTCGTACACGAATTTGCCGCAAGCAGCGGCTGCGGAATTGAACTGACCGAGCGCGGCCTGCCCGTTAAGCCTGCTGTACGCGGGCTGTGCGAGCTATTAGGGCTAGACCCGCTTAACTTTGCCAACGAAGGCAAGCTGGTGATCGGCGTGGAACGCACGGCGGCGGAAGCCGTACTTGAACAACTGCGCGCACATCCCTTAGGGAAAGACGCGGCCATCATCGGCGACGTGGTTGAGCGCAAAGGGGTGCGCCTGACCGGGCTTTACGGCGTGAAGCGCACGCTGGATCTGCCGCACGCTGAACCGTTACCCCGAATTTGCTAGACCGCGCCAAAAGCGGTCAGCGCTGAATGTCTCTTTTTTGCCAGTTTCTATTGGAAAGCAACAATGCCGTATACACCGATGAGCGATCTTGGACAGCAGGGCCTGTTTGACATCACGCGCACACTTTTACAACAGCCCGACCTCGGCGCGCTGAGCGATGCCCTGACGCGGCTGGTCAGGCAATCAGCGCTGGCGGACAGCGCCGCCATTGTGCTCTGGCATAGCGCAACCCACCGCGCGAGCTATTTCTCAACGCGTGATAACGGCAAAATCTTCGAATATGAAGATGAAACGTTTCTGGCCCACGGTCCGGTGCGACGTATTCTCTCCCGCCCGGAAGCGCTGCACTGCAATTTTGACCAGTTTCGCCAGGCCTGGCCGAAGCTGGCAGAGAGCAACCTTTACCACCCGTTCGGCCACTACAGCATGCTGCCGCTGGCGGTGGAAGGGCAAATTTTTGGCGGCTGCGAGTTTATCCGTAATAACGACCAGCCCTGGACCGAGGCTGAGTACGAGCGGTTGCATACCTTCACGCAGATTGTGGCCGTCGTGGCAGAGCAGATCCAAAGCCGCGTCACCAATAACGTGGATTACGACCTGTTGAGCCGCGAGCGCGATAATTTCCGCATACTGGTCGCCATCACCAATGCCGTGCTGTCGCGTCTCGATATGGACGAACTGGTGAGCGAAGTCGCCAAAGAGATCCATCACTATTTCAGGATCGATGCCATCAGCATTGCGCTGCGCGGCAACCGTAAGGGCAAGCTGAACATCTACTCCACCCACTACCTCGACGAAGCTAACCCGGCGCACGAGCAAAGCGAAGTGGACGAAGCGGGAACCCTGTCTGAACGGGTATTTAAAAGCAAAGAGATCCTGCTGTTAAACCTCAGCGAGCAGGATCCGGTAGCGCCCTACGAGCGGATGCTGTTTAACACCTGGGGCAACAAGATCCAGACCCTGTGCCTGCTGCCGCTGATGTCCGGCAACACCATGCTCGGCGTGCTTAAACTGGCGCAGTGCGATGAAGCCGTATTTACCACCGCCAACCTGAAGCTGCTGCGCCAGATCGCCGAACGTATCTCCATTGCGCTGGATAACGCCCTCGCCTATCAGGAGATCCACCGTCTGAAAGAACGGCTGGTGGACGAAAACCTGGCGCTGACCGAGCAGCTCAACAATGTGGACAGCGAGTTTGGCGAAATCATTGGACGCAGCGATGCCATGTACAACATCCTCAAGCAGGTGGAGATGGTGGCGCAGAGCGACAGCACGGTGCTGATCCTCGGTGAAACCGGCACAGGGAAAGAGCTGATTGCCCGGGCGATCCACAACCTGAGCAACCGCAACAGCCGCCGGATGGTGAAGATGAACTGCGCGGCGATGCCTGCGGGCTTACTGGAAAGCGACCTGTTCGGCCACGAGCGCGGCGCGTTTACCGGCGCCAGCAGCCAGCGGCTGGGCCGTTTTGAACTGGCGGATAAAAGCTCATTGTTCCTCGACGAAGTGGGCGATATGCCGCTGGAGCTTCAGCCTAAGCTGCTGCGCGTTTTGCAGGAGCAGGAGTTCGAGCGTCTCGGCAGCAACAAGCTGATCCAGACCGACGTGCGTCTGATTGCCGCCACCAACCGCGATCTGAAAAAAATGGTCGCCGACCGCGAGTTTCGCAGCGATCTTTACTATCGTCTGAACGTCTTCCCGATCTGCCTGCCGCCGCTGCGCGAACGCCCGGAAGATATCCCGCTGCTGGTGAAAGCCTTTACCGCGAAGATTGCCCGCCGGATGGGGCGAAATATCGACAGTATTCCTGCCGAAACGCTACGCACCCTTTCGGCGATGGAGTGGCCGGGGAACGTGCGCGAGCTGGAAAACGTCATTGAGCGCGCGGTCCTGCTGACGCGCGGGAACGTGCTCCAGCTCTCCCTGCCAGAGGTTACTCTCTCTGAAACGACCGTGGCCGCAAGCGAGCTTGCGAAAGAGGGAGAAGATGAATATCAGCTCATTATGCGAGTGCTGAAGGAGACCAACGGCGTGGTAGCCGGACCGAAAGGTGCGGCGCAACGGCTGGGGCTGAAGCGTACCACCCTGCTCTCGCGTATGAAGCGTCTGGGAATCGATAAAGAGAGCCTGAAATAACCCGTCATTCCGGCGGCGAGCGTCAGCGGGTACATATCGCTCCCGCGCTGGCGCTGGGATATTTGGTGCTCTTTTTCTGTCTGCCTGCGCCGCACCGTCGCCCTGAGCGTGATTTGTCGTCCACTGCGGCGCTGAGCCGGTTATTTTTTGGGCCGATACTTTTCCGGTAATTCCGGAACCGGACGACGATCGTCGATCAGATGTCGGATGGTCAGAATCGGATGACGCCATAACATACGTGGCCCTGCCCAGCGCATTACCTGCTTCATCTCTTCCCGTCGGGCGGGCTGATAACAGTGCACCGGGCACTGTTTGCAGGCAGGTTTTTCCTCACCAAACACGCATTTATCCAGCCGCTTATCGGCATAAGCCTTAAGCGCCGAATAGTGCCCCTCTTCTTTTATGGCGTGCGGACACCTGTTTTCGTACAGGGCGATCATTCTGGCGATCGTCTTTTTTTCTCGTGAAATACGTTTACCGGACATAACGTCGTCCTCAACAATAAAGTGCATTTATAATACCTTTTTATCCGCACATTTTCAGTTATTGCATTCCGTTTTCTGAAGCGTCCTTCCAGAATTACCCCTCCCCTCGCTGCGTTTTACTGGTATTTTATACAGGTGTAAATAACCGTATTCACCGGAGAGCTTATGCAACAGATCGCGATCGCCAAACCCTATCGGCACTTAAAAGTGGGTTACTTCAGAAAACGTCATGAAGACCGTAAAACGAAAATTCCAAAACGCTACAGCGTACACGCAGCGCTGAGCCTGAAAGGCGACTGGCTTGAACAAGCGGGATTTACCACCAACTCGCAGGTTCGGGTGGGCGTCGAGCACGGAAAAATCATCATTGAATTAATAGCGGAAGATGCCTCGTAAAGTCGTGACTTTTTTCTGCGCCGCACCTTTTTTTCATGCGACAATAGAAGGAACAATCGGCCATTGAGCCGCTCAAAGCGTAATATTTTCAAAGAAATGGATATCATAACTCCATGAGCACAATCGACAATTTCGACGCGCATACGCCGATGATGCAGCAGTACCTGAAGCTGAAGGCACAGCATCCGGAAATTCTGCTGTTTTACCGTATGGGCGATTTTTACGAGCTTTTTTATGACGATGCGAAACGTGCGTCTCAGCTGCTCGACATTTCTCTGACGAAACGTGGCGCGTCGGCAGGCGAGCCCATCCCGATGGCGGGTATCCCGCATCACGCGGTTGAAAACTATCTGGCGAAGCTGGTGAACCAGGGCGAATCTGTCGCTATCTGCGAACAAATTGGCGACCCGGCCACGTCGAAAGGCCCCGTTGAGCGCAAGGTCGTACGCATCGTGACGCCGGGAACCATCAGCGATGAAGCCCTGCTTCAGGAGCGCCAGGATAACCTGCTGGCGGCGATCTGGCAGGACGGTAAAGGGTTTGGCTACGCCACGCTGGATATCAGCTCCGGTCGTTTTCGCCTGAGTGAACCGGCTGACCGTGAAACCATGGCGGCTGAACTACAGCGCACCAATCCGGCAGAACTGCTTTATGCAGAGGATTTCGCCGAGATGGCGCTGATTGAAGGTCGCCGCGGCCTGCGTCGTCGTCCACTGTGGGAGTTCGAAATTGATACCGCGCGCCAGCAGCTGAACCTGCAATTTGGCACGCGCGATTTGATTGGCTTTGGTGTGGAAAATGCCCCGCGCGGGCTATGTGCTGCAGGCTGCCTGTTGCAGTACGTGAAGGATACGCAGCGTACCGCCCTGCCCCATATCCGTTCAATTACCATGGAGCGTCAGCAGGACAGCATCATCATGGATGCCGCCACGCGCCGCAACCTGGAGATCACGCAGAACCTCGCTGGCGGCATGGAAAATACGCTGGCGTCGGTTCTTGACAGCACGGTTACCCCCATGGGCAGCCGTATGCTCAAACGCTGGCTGCATATGCCGATCCGCAACACCGAAACGCTGATTGGCCGTCAGCAAACCATTGCCGCATTGCAGGATCGTTACACCGAATTGCAGCCGGTGCTGCGTCAGGTGGGTGACCTTGAGCGTATCCTGGCGCGCCTGGCATTGCGTACCGCGCGTCCACGCGATCTCGCCCGTATGCGTCACGCTTTCCAGCAGTTGCCGGAACTGCGCGCTCAGCTGGGAGAGATCGACAGCGCGCCAGTGCAAAAGCTGCGCGAAACCATGGGCGAATTTACCGAGCTTCGCGAACTGCTGGAACGCGCCATCATTGATGCGCCGCCTGTTCTGGTGCGGGATGGCGGGGTTATTGCTCCGGGTTATAACGAAGAGCTGGACGAATGGCGTGCGCTGGCCGATGGCGCGACGGATTATCTGGATAAGCTGGAAATCCGCGAGCGTGAACGTCTGGGGCTCGACACCCTGAAAGTCGGCTACAACGCCGTACACGGTTACTATATCCAGATCAGTCGTGGGCAGAGCCACCTGGCACCGATTCACTACGTTCGCCGCCAGACGCTGAAAAATGCCGAGCGCTACATTATTCCCGAGCTGAAAGAGTACGAAGACAAAGTGCTCACGTCGAAAGGTAAAGCGCTGGCGCTGGAGAAACAGCTGTATGACGAGCTGTTCGACATCCTGATGCCGCATCTGGCTGACCTTCAAATGAGCGCCGCTGCGCTGGCCGAGCTGGATGTCCTGGTAAACCTGGCCGAGCGCGCCGAAACGCTGAACTACACCTGTCCAACCTTTACTGACAAACCCGGTATTCGCATTACCGAAGGTCGCCATCCGGTGGTTGAGCAGGTGCTGAACGAGCCGTTTATTGCCAACCCGTTGAACCTGTCACCGCAGCGAAGAATGCTGATCATTACCGGCCCCAATATGGGCGGTAAAAGTACCTATATGCGCCAGACAGCCCTTATCGCGCTGCTCGCCTACATCGGCAGCTACGTTCCGGCGCAGAAGGTTGAGATTGGCCCTGTCGACCGTATCTTCACCCGTGTGGGTGCGGCGGACGATCTGGCGAGCGGTCGCTCTACCTTTATGGTCGAGATGACCGAAACCGCCAACATTCTGCATAACGCGACAGAGAACAGTCTGGTGTTGATGGACGAAGTAGGACGCGGTACCTCCACCTATGACGGCCTGTCCCTGGCCTGGGCGTGCGCGGAAAGTCTGGCGAATAAAATCAAGGCGCTGACGCTGTTCGCGACGCACTATTTCGAACTGACACAGCTGCCAGAGAAAATGGAAGGCGTGGCTAACGTCCACCTTGATGCGCTTGAGCACGGCGACACCATCGCCTTTATGCACACGGTGCAGGACGGCGCGGCAAGCAAGAGCTATGGCCTGGCCGTCGCCGCGCTGGCGGGTGTGCCGAAAGAGGTGATTAAGCGCGCGCGTCAGAAATTGCGTGAGCTGGAAAGTTTGTCACCGAATGCGGCAGCTACGCAGATAGATGGTACGCAGATGTCACTGCTGGCGGTGCCGGAAGAGACATCTCCGGCTGTAGAAGCGCTGGAAAATCTCGATCCGGACTCGCTGACGCCGCGTCAGGCGCTGGAGTGGATTTATCGGTTGAAGAGTCTGGTTTAGTTTTCTGCGGTCTTTTTTGCCGGGTGGCGGCTTCGCCTTACCCGGCCTACAAAACCCGTAGGTCCGGTAAGCGTAGCGCCATCGGGCAAAAGACCGCACAATATTAACGCCCGGTAAGCACAGCCGCCTCCGGGCTTTTTATTACAGCAGCGGCGGGATCGTCGGCACCTGCGGTGCCTCATCAATATCCTTCTGCGTCATGCGGAACGCTTCCGGGTAATGCTCACGGCTGGTACGGCGCAGCGGTTCGGTATCGCGCCAGGTATACAGACAGTGCTGACACTGGTATACCGTCCAGACACCTTTCACCGGTGATGTTGCCATCACTTCAATATGTTCATCGGCACAACGTGGACAAATCATTTTTTCCTCCTTATTAACGTGCCGCCAGCATCGCGGTCAGTTTTTCGGCCCAGGCTTTGGTTTCAGGGAGATCCTGTACCGGCTGGCTGTAGTGACCACGGTTGTCCGGAGCGACCGGGGTGGTGGCATCAATGATCAGCTTGTCAGTGATCCCCGCCGGGCTGGAGCCGGGGTCAAGCTCCAGCACAGACATATTCGGTAGCTGCACCAGATCGCCAGCCGGATTGACCTTCGATGACAGCGCCCACATCACCTGCGGCAGGTTAAACGGATCGACGTCCTCATCCACCATAATCACCATTTTCACGTAACCCAGACCGTGTGGCGTGGTCATGGCGCGGAGCCCGACCGCACGGGCAAAACCGCCGTATCGTTTTTTGGTGGAGATAATCGCCAGCAGGCCGTGGGTGTACATGGCGTTTACCGCCTGCACTTCCGGGAATTCCGCCTTCAGCTGCTGATAGAGCGGCACGCAGGTAGCGGGCCCCATCAGATAATCAATCTCGGTCCACGGCATCCCCAGGTAGAGAGATTCGAAAATGGGTTTTGTGCGGTAAGAGACTTTATCAATGCGCACGACCGTCATGTTGCGCCCGCCGGAGTAGTGTCCGGTAAACTCACCGAATGGCCCTTCAATCTCACGTTTTCGGCCTTCAATCACCCCTTCCAGGATCACTTCCGACCCCCACGGCACATCAAAACCGGTCAGCGGAGCCGTCGCAATCGGATACGGGCTTTCGCGTAGCGCACCGGCCATCTCATACTCGGATTGATCGTATTTCAGCGGCGTGGCGCCCATCAGGGTGATGATCGGATCGTTACCCAGCGTAATGGCAATAGGCAGGTCTTCGCCGCGCTCTTCTGCCTTATGCAGATGCAGCGCGATATCATGCATCGGCACCGGTTGCAGGCCGAGCTTACGCTTGCCCTTCACTTCCATACGGTAAATCCCGACGTTCTGCTTGCCGAAGTGATCGGGGTCGAGCGGATCGCGGGAGACAACGCACGCTTTATCGAGATAAAAGCCCCCGTCACCGTCGTTCAGGCGGAACAGCGGCAGAATGTCGAACAGGTTGATGTCTTCCCCATCCACCGTGTTCTGCGCCCAGGCCGGATTTGCACGACGCTCTGGCGAGACGGGGAATTTGTCCCAGCGACGAATAAACTCGTCGATCTGTTTTTTCACCGGGGTATTTGCTGGCAGCCCCATCGAAATAGCGTGGTTTTGCCACGAGCCGATAGTGTTCATCACCACACGGGCATCGGTGAAGCCGCGAATATTATCGAACCACAGCGCAGGCGCACCATCGCCAATGCGTCCGGTAGCGTTGGCGGCGGCCGCTAAATCCGGCTCAGCGTTTACCTCTTCCTCAATTTTCAGCAGCTGCCCTTGCTCATCGAGCGCCTGCAAGAAGCTTCTCAAATCATCAAATGCCATCTTTATTCTCCTGTGAAAAATGTTTCGCTGCCTGCAAACCTTCCCAGCGTCGGGCTTTCTTATGCTCCAGACCAAACTGGTCGAGAACGCGGGTCACGATATGCTGGGTTATGTCATCGGCGGTTTGTGGGTGGTTGTAGTACGCAGGCATAGGCGGCACCATCGCCACGCCCATGCGGGAAAGGGCAAGCATGTTCTCAAGATGGATGGTGCTGAGCGGCGTCTCACGCGGAACCAGCACCAGCTTGCGTCCCTCTTTCAGCACCACGTCTGCCGCACGCCCTACCAGCCCTTCGGCGTAGCCCGCGCGGATACCCGCCAGCGTTTTCATGCTGCACGGAATGACGATCATGCCGTCGGTGCGAAACGAGCCGGAGGAGATGGTGGCAGCCTGATCGGCCGGGCTATGGACGACATCCGCCAGTGCAGCAACGTCATGCGCAGTGAAGGGCGTTTCCAGCTCAATCGTGGTTTTTGCCCACTTCGACATCACCAGATGCGTTTCCACCTCGGGCATTTCCCGCAGCGCCTGCAACAACGCCACGCCTAATGGCGCACCCGTCGCGCCCGTCATTCCCACAATCAATCTCATTCAGCACCTCAATTAGTTTGTTCGTATACGAACATATTAACTAAACTACGCCTCGATCCTGCTGCTGACAAGATCGTTCGCATACGATCACACTATTCGCTAAAAACTCTCGCGTTAAAATTCAGCCCGAGAGCGGCTATCATAGAGGGAGTATTTTTCCGTCGGAGTGTCCATGGAGTTAAGACAAGAAGCGTTTCACCTGCTACGTCAGCTTTTTCAACAGCATACCGCCCAGTGGCAACACGCATTGCCCGAACTGACCAAACCACAATATGCGGTGATGCGGTCAATTGCTGAAAATCCTGGCATTGAGCAGGTTGCCCTGACTGAAGTCGCGGTGAGCACCAAAGCGACGCTGGCAGAAATGCTGAGCCGCATGGAAGCACGCGGCCTGGTCAGGCGCGAGCACGATCCGGCGGACAAACGCCGTCGGTTTGTCTTTCTGACGGCCGAAGGTGAGGCCCTGCTTGAGAGCAGTAAACCGATTGGAAATGAGGTGGATGAGGCGTTTTTAGGGCGCCTTAACGGCGCGGAACGAGAGCAATTTTCAGCGCTCATTAAAAAGATGATGCAGGGTTAAGTAACCCTGACGCGCATAAAATCAATAAATGTTCGCACTTTCGCGGGCACATGCCGGGCATCGGGATAAACAGCATAGATGCCCTGCTGAGCAAACGTGTACTCCGGTAACAGCGAGACCAGCTTCCCTGTATCCAGTGCGTTACGCACCAGCCACTCCGGCAACAGCGCCACGCCACATCCCGCGAGGGCAAAAGCCATCAATGCCTGGGCACTGTCTGCATACAGGCGCGGCGCTTTTCTGATCTCAAAGGAAACCGGATGCCGATCAACGCCTCTCACCTGCCAGCGCAGCGGCGACGTTAAACGCTCGTGAATGATCCAGTCCGCTTCCGCCAGCTGCTCCAGCGAGTCAACCGGATGGTTTGCCAGCCAGCATGGCGTCGCCACGGGCAGGATGGTGAAGGAGGTCATCAACGCGGCGTGGTAGCGCGAATCTGCAAGCGTGCCGAGCCGGATAGCGACATCGAAGCGCTCGGCGATAAGATCGGCATGCAAAGAGGACGAGACATGCCGCACGCGGAGATCAGGGTGCAGCTGGCTAAACTCAGCCAGCAAAGGCACCACCACCTGCGAGCCATACTCGGGCGTGGTGGTGATCCGCAGTTCTCCCGTCAGCCCGGCGTGGTTGGCGCGAACATCATCCTGCAATCGCTCTGCATCCCGTAACAGCATCACGCTTCGTTGATGAAAGAGCTTCCCCGCCTCGGTCAGCGTCAGGCGTCGGGTGGTTCGCAGCAACAGGGTGACGCCCAGCTCCTCTTCAAGCTGACGAATATGAAAGCTGACCACCGCTTTTGTCAGCCCCATCGCCTCCGCCGCGGCGGTGAAACTGCCGGTGTCCGCTACGGCGATAAACATCGCCGTACGCTGTAAATTAAGCATCGCTTGCCTGGTTAACTGTCAAAATAATGTTGACAGTATATCGTCCTTTGTCGCGTTTATCCTTAACGCGTGGGCCGATACGATACGCCACCTCACCGGAGGAACTTCCATGACGTATCGCAGCAAAATCGCCGTCGTCTTTCTGCTCGGCTTTTTCCTTGATTTGATAAACATGTTTATTGCCAGCGTCGCCTTTCCGGCGATGGCTCACGCATTCAATACCACACCTTCCGCGCTTGCCTGGGTAAGTAACGGATACATTGCCGGGCTGACGTTAGTCATCCCATTCAGCAGTATTCTGACGCGCCGCGTCGGGCCGAAGCGCGTTATTCTGCTCTCACTGCTTCTCTTTAGCGCGGCCTCCGTTGCGGCGGGTCTCTCATCTTCGCTGGAAAGTTTGATTGCCTGGCGCGTCGTGCAGGGCGCCGGAGGGGGTTTACTGATCCCGGTTGGTCAGGCGCTGACCTGGCAACAGTTTAAGCCTCATGAGCGGGCCAGACTCACCTCGGCGGTGATGCTGGTCGCGCTGCTTGCCCCCGCCTGCTCACCGGCTGTGGGCGGCATGCTGGTTCAGACATTCAGCTGGCGCTGGATATTTTTTGCCACCCTGCCCGTCGCCATTGTCACCTTTGTTTTGGCCTGCGCGTGGCTTAAAACAGAACCGTCACCGATAAACACCACCAGAATAGTAAACCTGTCTTTGCTGACGGATCCGCTGTTGCGCTTATCCATGCTTATCTATGTATGCGTACCCGGCATCTTTATTGGCGTGAACGTAACGGGCATGTATTACCTTCAGAGCGAGGCCAATATGACGCCCACCGCAACGGGCATGCTTATGCTGCCGTGGTCTGTGGCATCGTTTTTGGCTATCACCGCGACAGGACGCTATTTCAACCGTATCGGCCCGCGGCCGCTGGTGGTCATCGGTTGCCTTTTGCAGGCAACGGGCATTCTGCTTTTAATTAACGTCGGCCCGGCTATGCTGTTACCTGCCGTTGCGTTTGCGTTAATGGGTGCGGGGGGAAGCCTTTGCAGCAGTACGGCTCAGAGCAGCGCGTTTTTGACAACGCGGCGGGAAGATATGCCTGATGCCAGTGCGCTATGGAATCTGAATCGTCAGTTGAGCTTTTTTGCGGGTGCCCTGCTGCTGGCGCAGGCGCTGAGCTTCATGCAAGCTTATTTTACGCCGCTGGCCGCCTGGCACGGGATGTTTATTTTTGCCGCAGTTATCACTCTGCTGCCCGTACTGTACGTCTACCGTCTTAATAACACGCAGTTACTTGCGCAACTGCAACAGGAGCACCCATGACTCATTTCGAACAAGAGATCCTCGACATCCACGTCGCCCTTGAAAACTGGTTAGGTGCAGGCGAAGGCGAACAGGACGCCCTGCTCGCCCGTTTCCGTCCGGATTTTCTGATGGTTCCACCGAGTGGCACCCATTTAGATCATCACGCTCTGGCCCAATTTTTATATGCGCAGCGGGGAACCCGACCCGGGCTCAGGATCGGTATTGATGCGTTAACAACGCTTCAGACATGGGACAACGGCGCGGTGCTCCATTACCGGGAGACGCAAAACCGGCCAGGCCAGCCCGTCAACGTGCGCTGGTCAACCGCGGTGCTTAATCAGGAAGGGGATAACATCACCTGGCGTTTGCTGCACGAAACGGCGCAATCGTAAGGCATAAAAAAGGCCCGTCTCACGACGGGCCTTTTCTGACGAATGGTTGCTTACTCGCGGAACAGCGCTTCGATATTCAGACCTTGCCCTTGCAGGATTTCACGCAGGCGGCGTAGCCCTTCAACCTGAATCTGACGAACACGTTCACGGGTCAGGCCAATCTCACGGCCGACATCTTCCAGTGTCGCAGCTTCATACCCCAGTAAACCGAAACGACGTGCCAGCACTTCACGCTGTTTGGCGTTCAGTTCGAACAGCCATTTGACGATGCTCTGTTTCATGTCATCGTCCTGCGTGGTGTCTTCCGGGCCGTTGTCTTTTTCATCGGCCAGGATGTCCAGCAGCGCTTTTTCAGAGTCACCACCCAGCGGGGTGTCAACCGAGGTAATGCGCTCGTTGAGACGCAGCATACGGCTTACGTCATCAACCGGTTTGTCGAGTTGCTCTGCAATCTCTTCCGCACTTGGCTCGTGGTCCAGTTTATGGGACAACTCGCGCGCGGTACGCAGATAAACATTCAACTCTTTGACGATGTGGATCGGCAGTCGAATCGTACGGGTCTGGTTCATAATAGCCCGTTCGATGGTCTGACGAATCCACCAGGTCGCGTAGGTTGAGAAACGGAACCCGCGTTCCGGGTCAAACTTCTCAACTGCGCGGATGAGACCTAAGTTGCCCTCTTCAATCAGATCCAGCAGAGCCAGACCACGATTGCCGTAACGGCGGGCAATTTTCACGACCAGTCGCAGGTTACTTTCGATCATGCGACGACGCGAGGCAACATCACCACGCAAAGCACGACGTGCGAAATAGACTTCTTCTTCGGCCGTTAGCAGTGGGGAGTAACCAATCTCCCCAAGGTAAAGCTGAGTCGCGTCCAGCACACGCTGTGTGGCACCCTGCGATAACAGCTCTTCTTCAGCCAAATCGTTATCACTGGGTTCCTCTTCTACTAAGGCTTTTTCGTCAAAAGCCTCTGATCCGTTCTCATCAAATTCCGCGTCTTCATTTAAATCATGAACTTTCAGCGTATTCTGACTCATAAAGGTGGCTCCTACCCGTGATCCCTGGACGAGACACCCTGGCTGGCATGCCCCGTCAATTTATCGCTGCGGTAAATATTGCAGCGGGTTTACGGATTTCCCCTTGTAACGAATTTCAAAATGCAAGCGTGTAGAACTGGTTCCGGTGCTACCCATGGTAGCGATTTTTTGCCCCGCCTTAACTTCTTGTTGTTCCCGGACCAGCATAGTGTCGTTATGGGCGTAGGCACTCAGGTAATCATCGTTATGTTTGATGATAATAAGATTACCGTAACCGCGCAGTGCGTTACCGGCATAGACAACGCGTCCGTCTGCGGTCGCGATGATTGCCTGTCCTTTACTGCCTGCGATATCGATCCCTTTGTTGCCCCCCTCAGAGGTAGCGAAGTTCTCGATAATCTTGCCGTCAGTTGGCCAGCGCCAGGTGGTGATTGACGAGCTGGCATTCTGACTGCTTGCAGTCGGTACAGTAGAGCTAACCACAGGTGCCGTAGTCGGTGCTGTGACAACAGTCGCAGTACCTTTATTATTCGGCAACATTTTGTTAGCACTCTGATCACCTGAATCCTCAGAATACGTAATTACAGGTTGTGAAGCAACCACCGTGGTGGTTTTTTGTGCAGGAGTAACGCTGTTATTTTGCGCAGTTACGTCGGCTGCTGAAACGGTGTTGCCTGGCGTAAGCGGTGACCCCGTCGCGTTGCCAACCTGAAGCGTTTGCCCGACTTCCAGAGCATACGGGGCCTGGACGTTGTTTCGCTGTGCCAGATCGCGGAAATCGTTCCCGGTGATCCAGGCAATATAGAACAGCGTATCGCCGCGCTTCACGGTATAGGTGCTGCCGCCGGTATAGCTACCTTTCGGAATGTTCCCATACTTACGGTTATACACTATACGGCCATTTTCAGTCTGAACAGGCTGTTCCACTGCCTGAATCTGCGTAGGCTGCGTAACTGGACGCTGAACTGGCTGGATCTGCGGAGTTTGCTGCGCCGTTGAGGTGCCCATTTTAGGCGGAGGGGTGATCAACATTCCGCTGGACGTGTTACCCGAGCCGCTGGTTCCATTAACGGAACTGACGGGCGCAGGCGCGTTATTTGAACTTGTACAGCCTGCCAGCCAGAGCGAAACCAGTGATAATGCCGCAACACGGCTGATGGTGAATTTTGGGCTTCCCGCGCTCATTTATCCCCCAGGAATGTGTTAACTACCAGTGACTTAAAAATAACCGTGATGGCACGAATCTATCGCGCCACACCATACGCTGAATTTGCCTTAATAACCCTGGAAAAATCCGAGTCTCAGGCCAGTTCGCCCTTAACCAGGGGCACAAAGCGCACGGCTTCCACGGTATCGATAATAAACTCGCCGCCGCGTCGACGAACGCGCTTCAAAAGCTGCTGCTCATCGCCGACGGGCAATACAAGAATGCCACCCTCGTCCAGCTGCGAAAGAAGCGCAGTGGGGATTTCAGGTGGCGCTGCCGTGACAATGATGGCGTCAAACGGGGCGCGAGCCTGCCAACCCTGCCATCCATCGCCGTGGCGTGTCGATACATTATGTAAATCAAGCTGTTTCAGGCGACGGCGCGCCTGCCACTGCAACCCTTTAATCCGTTCCACCGAACAGACATGGTGCACAAGGTGAGCCAGGATCGCGGTCTGATACCCTGAACCGGTGCCAATTTCCAGCACCCGGGACTCTGGCGTTAACTCCAAAAGCTCCGTCATACGCGCCACCATGTAGGGCTGCGAAATCGTCTGGCCTTGCCCAATGGGCAGCGCCACGTTTTCCCACGCTTTGTGTTCAAACGCCTCATCTACAAACTTCTCACGGGGAACCTGGGCAAGCGCGTTCAGCACCTGCTCGTTGGCGATCCCCTGTGCGCGTAATTGTTCCAGAAGAGTTTGTACACGTTTACTTACCATTGCGCGTTCACTCCGACCCGATCTAACCAGTCCGACACCACATCATGCGCGCTATAAGCGGTTAAATCTACGTGCAACGGCGTAACGGAAACGTACCCTTCATCCACCGCAGCGAAGTCGGTGTCTGGTCCGGCATCGCATTTAGCTCCCGGCGGGCCGATCCAGTACAGGGTATTGCCGCGCGGATCCTGCTGGGGAATAACCTGATCGGCAGGATGGCGACTGCCACAGCGCGTCACGCGGATCCCTTTGATCTCGTCCAGCGGGAGGTCCGGCACGTTAATATTGAGGATACGTCCGGTACGCAGCGGCTCGCGGCCAAGCGCACGGAGAATGGAGCAGGTCACCGCGGCGGCTGTGTCATAGTGGGTGTGACCGTTTAACGAGACCGCCAGCGCCGGAAACCCCAGGTGACGCCCTTCCATCGCCGCGGCCACGGTGCCGGAGTAAATCACATCATCGCCAAGATTTGGCCCGGCATTGATGCCGGAGACCACAACATCCGGCCGCGGGCGCATCAGCGCGTTCACGCCCAGAAACACGCAGTCGGTCGGCGTCCCCATCTGGACGGCAATATCGCCATTCTCAAAGGTAAAAGTGCGAAGTGAAGACTCCAGCGTCAATGAGTTAGACGCGCCACTGCGGTTACGATCGGGAGCCACGACCTGCACATCCGCAAATTCGCGGAGGTGTTTCGCCAGCGTCTGAATACCTGGCGCATGGATCCCGTCATCGTTACTCAGCAATATTCGCATAATCACCCGACGTGTTGATAAGTTCCCTGACAACACTGGTGGCAAAGCTACCTGCCGGCAGCCAGAAGCGTAACTCGACGGTTACGTCATCCCACCAGTTCCAGCTCAGCTGTTGCGGGTAGAGGAGCATCGCACGGCGTGCCGCCTCGACCTTTTCCCGCACCAGCAACGATTGTAATTCTGGCGCATCCGCCACCGCTGACTGCTCAGCGGCCAGCGCCTCGCCCTGGGTTCCCCAGTCGCCTGAACCCGGCAAGGTGGCGGTAATCATCAGCGTTTTAGCGTCCACGCGCGACTGGACATCGGCCATCTCTTCGGCCGTTGCCACAAACCAGCTTCCGCGTCCCGCTAATTGTAGCGCATCGCCGACAACAACTTGATTCGCGTCCGGTTTTTTCAGCCGTTCGCTCACAATCTGATTAAACAACGCACTGCGGGCCGCCGACAACCAAAAACTGCGTTTATTACGATCGCGCACCGGTGCACCGCTTTGCGCCCAGCGCAGCGCGCCCAGCAGGTTGCTACCACCGATACCAAAGCGCTGAGCACCGAAATAGTTTGGTACGCCGCGTTCGTTAATGGCCTTCAGGCGTTTTTCAACGTCTTCGCGGTCGGTCACTTCGCGCAGTACCAGGGTAAAGGCATTGCCTTTCAGTGCGCCCAGACGCAGCTTGCGCTTGTGGCGGGCGTACTCCAGCACCTTACAGCCTTCAAGCTCAAATTTGCTTAAATCAGGCATCGCATTGCCGGGCACGCGGGCGCAAAGCCACTGCTCGGTCACGGCGTGCTTGTCTTTCTGCCCGGCGAAGCTCACCTCGCGGGCGTGAATGTTGAGGAATTTTGCCAGCGCGTCCGCCACGAAGCGGGTGTTGCAGCCGTTTTTCAGGATGCGCACCAGAATGTGCTCGCCTTCGCCGTCCGGCTCAAAGCCGAGATCTTCCACCACCACGAAATCTTCAGGGTTGGCCTTCAGCAGCCCATTGCCCTGCGGTTTACCGTGCAGATACGTCAGATTATCGAAATCGGTCATTTGGCCGCCTTCACCAGCAGCGCCACGGCCTCACAGGCAATGCCTTCGCCACGACCGGTAAAGCCCAGCTTCTCCGTGGTGGTCGCTTTGACGTTGACGTCGTCCATATGGCAGCCCAGATCTTCAGCGATAAACACACGCATCTGTGGGATGTGCGGCAGCATCTTCGGTGCCTGGGCAATGATCGTCACATCAACGTTGCCGAGAGTGTAGCCTTTGGCCTGAATACGACGCCAGGCTTCGCGCAGCAGTTCGCGGCTGTCTGCGCCTTTGAAAGCAGGATCGGTGTCCGGGAACAGTTTGCCAATGTCGCCCAGCGCGGCGGCACCCAGCAGCGCGTCGGTCAGCGCATGCAGCGCCACGTCGCCATCAGAATGCGCCAGCAGACCTTTTTCGTAAGGAATGCGCACGCCGCCAATGATAATTGGGCCAACGCCGCCAAAGGCGTGTACATCAAAACCGTGTCCAATACGCATTATGCCTTCTCCTGAGGGGTCGTACGGGTAAGATAAAATTCCGCGAGCTGTAAGTCTTCCGGGCGCGTCACTTTTATATTATCAGCGCGTCCTTCAACAAGCGTGGGGTGGAAACCGCAATACTCCAGCGCCGAGGCTTCGTCCGTAATGGTCGCACCTTCTTTAAGCGCTCGCGTTAAGCAGTCGTGGAGTAATTCGCGGGGAAAAAATTGTGGCGTCAGCGCGTGCCATAGATCGACGCGCTCGACGGTGTGGGCAATCGCTGGTTTACCCGGTTCGGCACGCTTCATGGTGTCACGCACCGGGGCGGCCAGAATGCCGCCCACTTTACTGGTTTCACTCAGGGCCAGCAGACGCGACAGATCGTCGTGATGCAGACAGGGACGCGCGGCATCGTGCACCAGCACCCACTGCGCGTTCCCGGCAGCCTGAATGCCCGCCAGAACGGAGTCAGCCCGCTCTGCGCCGCCGTCAACGACGGTAATCTGAGGATGATTCGCCAGCGGGAGCTGCGCAAAACGTGCATCGCCGGGGCTGATGGCAATAACAACGCGTTTCACCCGGGCATGCGCCAGCAGCGCCGCCACGGCGTGCTCGAGGATCGTTTTATCGCCAATTGAGAGATACTGCTTAGGACATTCTGTCTGCATACGCCGGCCAAAACCTGCGGCCGGCACCACGGCACAGACGTCCGAAAAAGTTGCTGCCATGTCGTAATCCTGGGCCTGATTATCGATTGTTTTGTGCGGAGCCCTGATTGCGTTTAGACGCATCCGGAACCAGGCGATAAAACGTTTCGCCCGGCTTAGTCATACTAAGTTCATTGCGTGCGCGCTCCTCAATCGCCTCCTGGCCGCCATTGAGGTCATCAATTTCAGCAAAAAGTTGATCGTTACGCGCTTTAAGTTTGGCGTTTGTCGCCTGCTGTGCCGCGACGTCATCGCTCACCCGGCTGTAGTCGTGCAGTCCGTTTTTGCCGAACCACAGCGAATATTGCAGCCAGACCAGCAAAGCCAGCAACAGCAGCGTTAGTTTACCCATCCTGCCCCCTGAAAAAACGGCATCATCATCCCATAACTTTCCGCTGGACTCTACTGCGGGGTTTTAATTATGCCGTAAGTTAGCCCATCAGCCATAAAAACAGCAGGCCAAAGATGACCACAACGGTGGCGATAGTGATGAGCGTACTATACAGGAGCTTGCCGTTGAAAAGGGAGTGCAGCGCCACGCCCACCACAACCGCAACGGGCATCAGCGCCAGGAAGAAAGGCCAGGTATAGAGGAAGAAAAAGAGGGTGTTTCCACCGTAGATCAAGAACGGGATACCCAGCGCCAGTAGCCACGACACAAAGCCGACAATCGCCCCAGGGAAGGACCAGGTCGTCTCGTCGTCGGTCGTTAACGGTTCCGACCCGGTGGTAATCATGTAGTTTTCACTGTTGCGCATAGCTAATCCTGTGACCGTGACTCATCGCTCGGGAAGACAGCTCCCGAACGATACCGTCTCAGGATCTGATAATATCGTCCCGTCTGAGCAGGTCTAATAATTGGCTTACTAAATTTGTTACCAATTGTTGACCTTCCAGATGAATCTCAGGGGATTCAGGCGCTTCGTAAACCGAGTCAATACCGGTGAAGTTTCGCAGCTCTCCCGCGCGGGCTTTTTTATACAGCCCTTTCGGATCGCGCGCTTCGCAGATTGCCAGCGGCGTATCCACAAACACTTCAATGAAGCGATTCCGGCCCACGCGCTCACGCACCATCTGACGTTCGGCGCGGTGCGGTGAGATAAACGCCGTCAGCACCACCAGCCCGGCATCCGCCATCAGGCTGGCGACTTCTCCCACCCGGCGAATGTTCTCTTTACGGTCTTCATCGCTGAACCCTAAATCGCTGCACAGTCCGTGACGCACGTTGTCGCCGTCCAGCAGGTAGGTGCTCACTCCCTGCTGATGCAGCGCTTCTTCCAGCGCGCCTGCCACCGTGGATTTACCGGAGCCAGACAGCCCGGTAAACCACAGCACAACCCCACGGTGACCGTGGAGCTGTTCGCGCTGGGCGACGGTGACCGGATGAGGATGCCAGACGACGTTCTCATCATGGGCAGCCATTACTTGCCTCCCAGCAAATCGCGTGCGCCCCAGTGCGGGAAGTGTTTACGCACCAGCGCATTCAGCTCAAGTTCAAACGCGCTGAACTCAGAGGCCACGGTAGCCTGCGTGTTTGGTTCACGGACCATCCCGGCGCCGACGGTGACGTTGGTCAGGCGGTCGATAAAGATCAGCCCGCCCGTCACCGGATTCTGCTGATACGGATCCAGCACCAGCGGCTCGTCGAAGGTCAGATCCACCAGACCGATGCCATTCAGCGGCAGCTCGCTCACGTCACGGTGGGTCAGGTTGTTGATGTCCACCTGGAACTGAATGCCGTCCACGCGGGCGCGGGTTTTCTTGCCGGCAATTTTAATGTCATAGCTCTGGCCTGCGGTCAGGGGCTGTTCCGCCATCCACACCACGTCCACGGATGCGCCCTGCACCGCCGCCAGCGTTTCCTGCGCGTCGACCAGCAGATCGCCGCGGCTGATGTCAATCTCGTCTTTTAGCACCAGGGTTACCGCTTCACCTGCCCCTGCTTCGTCCAGATCGCCATCAAAGGTGACGATACGGGCAATGGTCGATTCCACGCCGGACGGCAGCACCTTCACGCGCTGGCCCACGTTGACCGAGCCGGATGCAAGGGTGCCGGAGAAGCCGCGGAAATCGAGGTTCGGACGGTTTACGTACTGCACCGGGAAGCGCATCGGCTGGGTCTCCACCACGCGCTGAATTTCAACGGTTTCCAGCACCTCCAGCAACGTCGGGCCGCTGTACCACGGCATGTTCGCGCTCTGAGAGGCGACGTTATCCCCTTCCAGCGCCGACAGCGGCACAAAGCGAATATCGAGGTTGCCCGGCAGCTGTTCAGCAAAGGTCAGGTAGCTCTGGCGGATCTCGTCGAATCGCGCTTCGCCGTAGTCCACCAGATCCATTTTGTTCACCGCCACCACCAGGTGTTTGATCCCCAGCAGCGTAGAGATAAAGCTGTGACGACGCGTCTGATCCAGCACGCCTTTACGGGCGTCCATCAGCAGGATCGCCAGGTCACAGGTGGACGCGCCGGTCGCCATGTTACGGGTGTACTGCTCATGCCCCGGGGTGTCGGCGATAATAAATTTGCGCTTTTCGGTAGAGAAGTAGCGATAGGCGACATCAATGGTAATGCCCTGCTCGCGCTCCGCCTGCAAGCCGTCCACCAGCAGCGCCAGGTCGAGTTTTTCGCCCTGGGTGCCGTGGCGTTTACTGTCATTGTGCAGGGAAGAGAGCTGATCTTCGTAAATTTGTCGCGTGTCGTGCAGCAGACGACCAATCAGGGTACTTTTCCCGTCATCAACGCTGCCGCAGGTCAGGAATCGCAGCAGACTTTTGTACTGTTGGGCGTGCAGATAAGCTTCTACGCCGCCTTCATCGGCAATTTGTTGGGCAATAGTCGTATTCATGGCGGCTCCTTAGAAATAACCCTGACGTTTCTTCAGCTCCATGGAGCCTGCCTGGTCGCGGTCAATCACGCGGCCCTGTCGCTCACTGGTGGTCGACACCAGCATCTCCTCGATGATCTCCGGCAGCGTCTGCGCACTGGATTCCACCGCGCCGGTCAACGGCCAGCAGCCGAGAGTACGGAAACGGACCATCTGTTTTTTGATCACTTCACCCGGCTGTAAATCAATGCGATCGTCGTCGATCATCATCAGCATGCCGTCGCGCTCCAGGACCGGGCGCTCTGCTGCCAAATACAGCGGAACGATCTCAATATTTTCCAGATAGATGTACTGCCAGATATCCAGCTCGGTCCAGTTGGAGAGCGGGAAGACGCGAATGCTTTCGCCCTTGTTGATCTGGCCGTTGTAGTTGTGCCACAGCTCCGGACGCTGGTTTTTCGGGTCCCAGCGGTGGAAGCGGTCGCGGAAAGAGTAGATACGCTCTTTGGCGCGGGATTTCTCTTCGTCACGGCGCGCGCCGCCGAAGGCCGCATCAAAACCGTATTTATTCAGCGCCTGCTTCAGCCCTTCGGTTTTCATGATATCGGTATGCTTGGCGCTGCCGTGCACGAACGGGTTGATGCCCATCGCCACCCCTTCCGGGTTTTTGTGCACCAGCAGCTCGCAGCCGTAGGCTTTGGCGGTACGGTCACGAAACTCGTACATCTCGCGGAATTTCCAGCCGGTATCCACATGCAGCAGCGGGAACGGCAGCGTTCCCGGATAAAACGCTTTACGCGCCAGGTGCAGCATGACGCTGGAATCTTTACCGATGGAGTACATCATCACCGGGTTAGAGAACTCGGCGGCCACTTCGCGGATAATGTGGATACTTTCCGCTTCGAGCTGCCGCAGGTGAGTAAGTCGTTTTTGGTCCATAACCGTTCCTTAAGCCAAATTTACAACAGAAGCGCCGAAGCCTTCTGTGTCGGTTGTGTGTTGGAACCAGGCGAGCGAGCTGTGCAACTGCACCACTTCTCCCACCACGATCAGGGCGGGCATCGGGGCGTCTTTCGCCAGGGTTGCAAGGTCTTGTAAAGTGCCGATGGCGACATGCTGATCGACGCGTGTCCCGCGGGAGATAACTGCTACCGGCGTCGTCGCATCGCGACCGTGCTGAATAAGCTGTTCGCTGATGTCTGCCGCTTTCATCGTGCCCATATAAATCGCCAGCGTTTGTCGGCTCTGGGCGAGATGCGACCAGTCAAACGGCGTGCTGTCGGCTTTATAATGCCCGGTCACAAAGGTCACGCTCTGGGCGTAATCGCGATGGGTCAGCGGAATACCGGCGTAGGCCGTGACGGCAGACGCCGCCGTAATACCGGGGACCACCTGGAACGGGACGCCCGCTTCGGCTGCCGCCTGCAACTCCTCGCCACCACGGCCGAAGATAAACGGGTCGCCCCCTTTCAGGCGCACCACGGTCTTGCCCGCTTTCGCGGCGGCAATCAGCATTTGATTGGTGTCGTGCTGCGGCACGGAGTGCTCGCCGGCACGTTTACCAACGCAGATTTGCTCCGCGTCACGGCGGATCAGTTCGCGAATACCGTCGGTGACCAGATGGTCGTAGAACACGACATCCGCATCCTGAAGAACCTGGAGGCCACGCAGCGTGAGCAGCCCGGCATCGCCCGGCCCGGCGCCCACCAGAATGATCTCCCCGCCCGTACTGCCGGGGTTATCCAGTTCGTCTTCGAGTATTTGTTGCGCCGCCGTCTCGTTACCGGCATGCATCAGGCTGGCAAAGCGGCCGCGAAACACACGCTCCCAGAAGCGACGGCGTTCCGTCACGCTGGTCAGACGCGTTTTAAGGTGGTTGCGCCAGTAGCTGGCCTTCTCCGCCATGCGCCCGAGGCTGGTCGGCAGCAGCGCTTCGATTTTTTCCCGCAGCACGCGCGCCAGCACCGGCGCGGTGCCGCCGGAGGAGATCGCCACCAGCAGCGGCGAGCGGTCAACAATCGACGGGAAGATAAACGAGCACAGCGGCTGGTCGTCTACCACGTTCACCAGACGGTGACGGTCCTGAGCTGCGTCGGAGATTCGGCGGTTGAGCGCCCGATCTTCGGTTGCCGCAATCACCAGCACCACGCTGTCGATCTGAGACTCTTCAAAATCCGCCTCTGCAACGACCTGCACCTGCGCCCCGGCGCGTTGCAGGAACGCGATTTTGCGATCGGCAATTTCACCCGTCCCGACAACCAGTACCGGTCGGTCTTTCAAGGCGGCAAAAAGGGGGAGATAGTCCACAGGCAACAACTCACTAACAACCAGGAATAAAGGGACTATAGGGGGCGGCTTAGACCGAATGAAATTACGAATTGGAATGAGTAGTTACTCAATGGAATAACGCCATGGAAAAGCAAATATCAAAAAGTGCTTAACACGCGAAATTTCGGGCATTTAAGCGCAATTCAAATTGTGTCTACCCGATCACAGTTTCATACTATGCGGGTTAAAATTTTGCTCTGTTTTTAAGGACTCACTATGTTTTCCGCAATGCGCCACCGATTCGTTGCCCTGGCGCTCGGCGTTTGCTTTATCCTTCCGGCTCAGGCAAAAAATCAATCTTACGGTGAAATAGCCAGTATGCAGGCGCGGCATATTGCGACGGTCTTTCCGGGCCGCATGACCGGAACCCCAGCCGAAATGCTCTCGGCAGACTATATTCGTCAGCAGTTTGCGGATATGGGCTATGAGAGTGACATTCGCGCTTTCCACAGCCGCTACATCTATACCTCACGCAATAAAACGCAGAACTGGCATAACGTAACCGGCAGCACGGTCATTGCGGCGCACGAAGGAAAGGCGGCTGAGCAGATTATTATTATGGCGCACCTTGATACCTACACGCCGATGAGCGACGCCGATGTCGATAATAACCTCGGCGGCCTGACGCTTCAGGGACTGGATGACAATGCGGCGGGGCTGGGCGTCATGCTTGAGCTGGCCGAACGCCTGAAGAATATTCCGACGAAATACAGCATTCGCTTTGTTGCGACCAGCGGTGAAGAAGAAGGAAAACTCGGCGCTGAGAATCTCCTTAAGCGCATGACCGCTGAGGAGAAGAAAAATACGTTGCTGGTGATTAACCTCGATAATCTGATCGTGGGAGATAAGCTCTATTTTAATAGCGGACAGAGCACGCCGAGCAGCGTACGTAAACTCACCCGCGACCGCGCGCTGGCGCTTGCCCGCACGCATGGCGTCTATGCCGCGACAAATCCGGGCGGTAACCCCGATTATCCCAAAGGCACGGGCTGCTGTAATGACGGTGAAGTGTTTGATAAGGCGGGCATTCCGGTGCTGTACGTCGAGGCAACTAACTGGGCGCTGGGCAAAAAAGATGGCTATCAGCAGCGCGCTAAATCGAAGGCGTTCCCAAACGGGACCAGCTGGCATGACGTGCGGCTGGATAACCAGCAGCACATTGATAAAACGCTGCCGCAGCGGATTGAGCACCGCAGCCGGGATGTCGTGAAAGTGATGCTGCCGCTGGTGAAGGAGCTGGCGAAAGCGGGGAAAGCCTGATGCAATTAAGCCCGGTTGCGCTGCGCTTACCGGGCCTACAACGGCACGAAACGTAGGCCCGGTAAGGCGTAGCCGCCACCGGGCGAAAAAACATTACCCTTCGTGCAGCCCGCACTCGCGCTTCAGCCCAAAGAATCGCGTCTCTTCTTCCGCCATTCCCGGTTCCCATTTACGCGTGGTATGGGTGTCGCCTACCGACAGGTAGCCCTGATCCCACAGCGGATGGTACTTCAGCCCGTGCTTTTGCAGATACTGGTACACCGTGCGGTTATCCCAGTCGATGATCGGCAGCACTTTGAACACGCCACGCTGCACCGCCAGCACCGGCAGCGTTGCCCGGCTCCCGGACTGCTCGCGGCGGAGCCCAGCAAACCACGTCTGCGCATGAAGATCTTTCAGCGCGCGGTTCATCGGCTCGACCTTGTTGATCTCATTGTATTTCTCGATGCCCTCAACGCCCTGCTCCCACAGCTTGCCGTAACGCGCCTCCTGCCAGGCCGCGCTTTCGGTTGCGCGATAAACCTTCAGGTTCAGCTTGAGCTTGTCCGTCAGCTCGTCGATAAACTGATAGGTCTCCGGGAACAGATAGCCGGTATCGGTGAGGATCACCGGAATGTCCGGACGGATCTGATTCACCAGATGCAGACTGACCGCCGCCTGAATGCCAAAGCTCGACGAAAGCACATAGTCTCCCGGCAGGTTTTCCAGCGCCCACGCCACGCGCCCTTCGGCGTCGAGCTTTTCCAGTTGGGCGTTAGTTTCTGCCAGAGCCAGAATGCGTTCAACTTTTGGCAGGTCATTAAGGGCGTTTAGATCGAGTACGGACATAAGAACCTCGTTTGCCTGTTTCGCCGGGCGGCACTGCGTTTGCCCGGCCTACAAAACCCGTAGGCCCGGTAAGCGAAGCGCCACCGGGCAAAGGATGGATTACTCCCAGAAATCCCTTGCGGGATCGAGCACCGGGCGAATGATGCCCGCACGTACCGTAAAGTCGCCGAAGCCTTCACCCGCTTCGCGCTCTTTCGCCCAGCGTCCGATAAGCACGTCGAGGGAATCGAGAATTTCCGGCTCGGTGATGTTCTCGCGGAACATACGCGGAATACGTGTCCCGATACGGTTACCGCCCAGGTGCAGGTTATAGCGACCCGGCGCTTTCCCTACCAGACCGAGTTCGGCCAGCATCGCGCGGCCGCAGCCGTTCGGACAGCCCGTCACGCGCATAACAATATGCTCGTCCGGAATACCGTGTTTTTCCAGAATCGCCTCCACTTTATCAGTGAAGGACGGCAGGAATCGCTCGGCTTCGGCCATTGCCAGCGGACAGGTCGGGAACGACACGCAGGCCATTGAGTTTTCACGCTGCGCGCTCACCGCATTCATCAACCCGTGCTCGCGGGCCAGCTCTTCAATTCTCGCCTTATCGCTTTCCGGCACGCTGGCGACGATCAGGTTCTGGTTGGCGGTAATACGGAACTCGCCTTTGTGGATCTTTGCGATTTCCAGCAGGCCGGTTTTCAGCGGACGGCCCGGATAATCAAGAATACGGCCGTTTTCGATAAACAGCGTCAGGTGCCAGTTATTGTCGATGCCTTTCACCCAGCCGATGCGATCGCCGCGACCGGTGAATTCGTAAGGGCGGATCGGCTCAAACTTGATGCCCGCGCGACGCTCCACTTCTTCTTTGAACGTCTCGACGCCTACGCGCTCAAGGGTATATTTGGTTTTCGCGTTTTTACGATCGGTACGGTTACCCCAGTCGCGCTGGGTCGTAACCACCGCCTCTGCCACGGCCAGCGTGTGCTCCAGCGGCAGGAAGCCGAACTCGCTCGCGGTGCGGGCGTAAGTTTTCTTGTTACCGTGCTCAATGGACAAACCGCCGCCCACCAGCAGGTTAAAGCCGACCAGCTTGCCGTTTTCGGCAATCGCCACGAAGTTCATGTCGTTGGCGTGCAGGTCGATATCGTTCTGCGGCGGGATCACCACCGTGGTTTTAAACTTACGCGGCAGGTAGGTCTGACCGAGGATCGGCTCTTCATCGGTGGTGGCGACTTTCTCCTGATCGAGCCAGATCTCCGCATAGGCGCGGGTACGTGGCAGCAGATGTTCAGAGATTTTTTTCGCCCACTCGTACGCTTCGGCGTGCAGCTCAGATTCGTACGGGTTCGAGGTGCAGAGCACGTTACGGTTCATGTCGTTGGCGGTCGCCAGCGCGTCCAGACCCACGGAGTGCAGCATCTGGTGCACCGGCTTGACGTTCTTCTTCAGAATGCCGTGGAACTGGAAGGTCTGACGGTTGGTCAGACGAATGCTGCCGTAGATTGTGTTTTCACCGGCAAACTTGTCGATCGCCTGCCACTGTTTCGTGGTGATTACCCCGCCCGGCAGACGACAGCGCAGCAGCATCGCGTGACGCGGCTCCAGCTTCTGTTCGGCACGCTCGGCGCGGATATCGCGGTCGTCCTGTTGGTACATACCGTGGAAACGGATCAGCAGGAAGTTGTCGCCTTTGAAACCGCCGGTCAGGCCGTCATTTAAATCTTCGGCAATGGTACCGCGCAGGTAGTTGCTCTCTACCTTCATGCGCTCGGCATCAGTCAGTTTGCCTTCGACCACCAGTGGGCCAGGATGTTTTTCGCTCATTAGTAGACATCTCGCTGATAACGGCGCTCTACGCGCAGCTCACTTAAAAATTCATCCGCCGTTTCGGCATCCATACCGCCGAATTCGGCAATCACTTCCAGCAGTGCCTGCTCAACGTCTTTCGCCATGCGATTGGCGTCGCCGCAGACATAAATGTGGGCGCCGTCATTGATCCAGCGCCACAGCTCTGCGCCCTGTTCGCGCAGTTTGTCTTGTACGTATACTTTTTCTTTCTGATCGCGGGACCAGGCCAGATCGATGCGGGTCAGCACGCCCTCTTTGACGTAGCGCTGCCACTCAACCTGGTAGAGGAAATCTTCAGTAAAGTGCGGGTTGCCGAAGAACAGCCAGTTTTTACCCGCCGCGTCGTCTGCTGCACGCTGCTGCATAAAGGCGCGGAATGGCGCAATACCGGTGCCCGGGCCAATCATAATCACCGGCGTTTCGGGGTTCGCCGGCAGGCGGAAGTTGTCGTTGTGCTCGATAAAGACGCGAACTTCACCCTCTTCTTCCACGCGGTCTGCCAGGAAGCCTGACGCCCCACCCGCGCGCGCGCGGCCTTCGATGTCGTAACGCACCACGCCAACGGTGATGTGGACTTCGTTTTCCACTTCCGCCTGCGAGGAGGCGATGGAGTACAGGCGCGGGGTCAGCGGACGCAGCAGGCCGACCAGCGCGTCAGCATCCAGCTGTGCCGGAGAGAAACGCACCATATCGACAATCGGCGTTGTCGCCGCGTATTGCTGTAACTTCGCCTTATCCCCGACCAGCGGAAGGAGCGATTCGCTGCGGGTTAAGGTGGCGTAGTTTTCAACGATGTTGGCGGTGTTCACCGTCAGTTCGAAATGCCACTGGAGCGCCTCGGAGATCGAGAGCGTTTTGCCGTCCACGGTAACCAGTTCATCGCCTTTCAACCACAGCAGCTCGACCAGCTCTTTCACCAGCGCCGGATCGTTCTGATACCAGACGCCCAGCGCATCGCCAGGCTGGTAACGCAGGCCAGAGTCACCGAGATCGATTTCGATATGGCGCACGTCTTTTTCTGAATCACGGCCCGTGATTTTCTGGTTTACCGACAGGCTCGCCGTCAGCGGCGCCTCTTTCGTGTAAGGGCTGGTGTGGATTTCGTTAACGGTGCCGGCTACGGTAACGGCGGCCTGCGCTGGCGTCTCTTTCGGGACGCGGGCCTTCAGCACCTCAACGATGCGCGCCCGCCATTCGGCGGCGGCAGCCTGGTATTCCACGTCAGCGTCTACGCGATCCAGCAGGCGCTCTGCGCCCAGCTCCGCCAGCTTGCTGTCGAAATCTTTACCGGACTGGCAGAAAAATTCATAGGACGTATCACCGAGGCCGAAGACGGCAAAGGCGGAGCCCTCGAGCTTTGGTGCTTTTTTCGAGAACAGGAACTTATGCAGCGCGACGGCTTCTTCAGCAGGCTCACCTTCCCCCTGCGTTGACGCCACCACCACCAGCAGTTTTTCTGACGCGATCTGTTTGAATTTATAATCCCCGGCGTTGACCAGGTTAACGTTCAGCTTCGCGGCGAGCAGGTCATCACGCAGCGCTTCGGCCACACGACGGGCATTACCCGTTTGCGAAGCGGAGATAAGCGTGATGGCAGGAATTTCAACGGCCGTTGGCGGGACGCCTGCCACAGCACCCGGCTGCTGGTTCAGCATTCCCCAGAAATAGCCGGAGACCCAGGCAAGCTGGGTGGGTGAAAAATCGGAAGTCGCGGCCTGGAGGCGCGCCAGTTGCTCCGGGTTAAGGGGAAGCAAATTTGAAGGTGGGGCCTGTGTTGTCATGCGTCGTTATGTTCCAGTAGCAAAGCGGACTTTAAGCGAATAAATCCAAACTGAAGATAAGGTTAACGGCGGGGATAATAACAATTAAAGAAGGGATGGAAATAATTAATAACCAAATGGACTAACCTGTTTTAGTTATCGTTCTTAACGATAAAAGCGATTAAATAACCATATGAAATAAAACAACAAAAATCGATAAACACTATGAATACGAGGCGGTGACCGTTCAGAGCCGTTTTAGTTAATGATAAAAATTGTGCTTTCCGGTACTATGCGGCGGTTTTTTCCGCATTCCTGAGAGCTATGATGTCCACCACACTGTTTAAAGATTTCACCTTCGAAGCCGCACACCACCTTCCACACGTTCCTGCCGGGCACAAATGTGGCCGCCTGCATGGACACTCGTTTATGGTGCGTCTTGAAATCACCGGTGAAGTCGATCCCCATACGGGCTGGATCATGGACTTTGCCGAACTGAAGGCCGCGTTTAAGCCGACCTACGATCGTCTCGATCACTACTATCTGAATGATATTCCGGGCCTTGAAAACCCGACCAGCGAAGTGCTGGCGAAATGGATTTGGGATCAGATGAAACCGCTTGTGCCGCTGCTGAGCGCGGTCATGATCAAAGAGACCTGCACGGCAGGCTGCGTCTACCGCGGGGAGTGAATCTCCTCCGTTTCGGCCTCAAGAGGCACGAGCGGCGTAAACTCATAGAGCACCAGCGCATTACTCTCCAGTGATTCTGTCAGTTGCCAGCCGTCATCAATGCGTTCATCGTATAGGGAAAGCGTTGGACGCGCTTTGTGCGCTATCCAGCGCCACATCTCTTCGTCAGGGCCGCTTTCGCTGCCTACCCCTTCAAGCAACGGATAGAGCGCGCCGTTATGCTGATCGAAAAGATGGCGTTTAATTCGCCAAATACCGCGCATGCCCTTCAGATGTAAATGATACTGCTGGCGAAAACGCTGGATGAATGCTTCTTCACTGGAAAGGAGCGGATTAAAAACCACCACATTACGCAGCAGCAACTGGTAACCATTGTGATGGCGCGTGAGCAGAACACGCCCGTCGTTTACCAGCACCTCGCCCCGCAGGCGTTGCCAGAGCCAGAGTACCCAATAAACCGGCCGTGGGAGACCATGGTTGTACTGTAGCGCAAGGCTTGACGTATCGATGGTATTGTTCGCACGAGCTTCACCCTGAAGGCCCGAATTGAGCCAGAATCCCCCTAGCCAGACCTGTTCCGATAGCCCGAGCAGGCTCTGCATCAGCAGCGCCCCACGAAAAAACCAGCCGTTTGTCGCCCGCGTGTTCCCGGTGAGGGTATTCCAGGAGAGAAGCCAGACGGGAAGCGAACATTTGCGCAGACGAAGGGCGGCGATAATCTGGCGGATCTTCTGTACCGGATAATTTTCTGTAGAAGAGAGTTGGGCTGGCTCCCGCTGGGCAGGATCGAGAAGTTCATTGGCATCGGCTGAACAGGCAAGAAAATCGGCCTGCATCAGGATGGCTGAGCTGAACAGGGTATTGTCGCTCACGCCCGCGCTGTCGGGTGAAAATCGATGCCATAAACCAAACTTTGCCTGTGGCAGATAGTTGCGTATGACGTTTTGTTGCGCCAGCCAGACCTGCTCCCGGGTCTCCTCACTCGCCTGTGTTGACCAGTGCATGACAAAGTGCCAGCCCGCGGTGATCTCGGGCGAAAAATGATTGACCGACCGTTGTAAAAAACGGGCAAGTAGATCGCGACGGGTCGTTACGCCGGTGTGCAGCAGCACCGTCCATTGCTTTTTTGCCAGCCAGGTGAAGAGCTGATGCAGATTGTACCAGCAGGCGTAGCCCGCCATCTGGGGGTCATCCCACCCGGTGGCAAACAGACGGCTGCTGAGAAAAGGTTCGGCGATATCAACCCCCTCTATGGGAATGGCCTCATTTATCGCTTCAAGATTCTGACGAACGTCCTCACGCAGTAAATCGTCGAGCTCACGCAGGGTAATGACCACCCGCATGCGACGCAGCGAGGTGGAGAGAGGATTAAGCTGCTCAAGATCCAGTGTCTGCTCCTGCTGCGGTCGATCGATAAGCGGGGAGGCTCCCCAGCCGCGCGCCACCGGTTCATTGAGCAGGCTAAACAGCTTATCCATGGCCACCGGATAGCGCTGCTCACACCTGTCCGTACGAACACGTGTGGCCTCCGGGTGCTGGCGTCGGGACTTACGAAACTCACCCGGGGACATATTGTGAACACGCCGAAACCGATCGGTCATCATACGCGTGCTGGCGAAACCCTGCTCAAGCGCAATCTGATGCAGCGGTCGGTTCGTCAGACGGAGCGCGTCAGCCGCCTTTTCCAACCGCAGGGTAGTGATGTACTGCATGAAACTGATCCCCACTTCCTTTCTAAAGAGACGAGAGAGCCAGGCTTCAGAGACATATTCACTCGCGGCGATTTCCGCAAGCGTAATACGGCGAGAATAACTGGCATTGATCCGCTCTATCACCCGGGCAATGCGTTTGCTGTGCGCTGGGGAAAGTTCACGGGACAAAAACCGGGCGGGCTGCTGAAAGCGGCTGGTCAGCAACAGCAATATCTCGCTCAGCCAGCGGTACGCCTCCAGCCGGTAGCGGTGTGGGTCGTTGATGAGGGTGACCACAAGAAGCTGGCGCAGCAGATCGCGAAGCGCATCGCATTGGGGCCAGACGCCTCCGGCTTCTGCCGGTATAGCGTAATCATGGACAAAAAAATCATTGCAGAGCTGGACCACCCAGCGCCCGGAAAGGGACACGCGCAGGGTGATATTTGCCGTTTCGCTCGTGAACTGCCAGCGCCGATGATGGTTGATGATGGCAAGGGTATTGGCCTCCAGGATGTCACGTCCCACATCGGTATTCAGCTCAGCCCGCCCTTCCAGCACCCAGAGCAACGTTAGCGTATCGCCTTCATCCTCCACGCAGTGGCGAATGTCCTGGATCTCCACCCAAAATTCATCTCCCCGCTGATTCATCTTACCCCTCATCAAAGACAAATAATGACCGGCTCTTTTTTGTCATAACGGAATTGTATGAAAAACAATCAAAACAAAACCGTCGCTTTACAACAAAAAAATGCATTTTCTGGCAGTGCGATCGTCATAGACTCGAAATTATCACCGTTTGGCATAAAAAGGATAACAAAAATGACACATCCAATTATCGAAGCTCTGCGCGGCAAAGAAGCCCAGTTCACTGAATTACGTCGCTATTTTCATCAGCATCCTGAAATTGGTTTTGAGGAGCACAATACGAGCGATCGCGTTGCGGCGTTGCTTGAGGAATGGGGATATGAGGTTCATCGCGGCCTGGCGAAAACCGGTGTGGTCGGCACGCTGAAGGTGGGTAACGGGCCTAAACGCCTGGGTCTGCGCGCCGACATGGATGCGCTGCCTATGCAGGAAAACAGCGGCAAGGCCTGGAGCAGTACCGTTGAGGGTAAATTCCACGGCTGCGGTCATGACGGCCACACCACAACGCTCCTGTATGCAGCGGAGTACCTGGCACGCACCCGCAATTTTAACGGCACGCTGCACCTTATTTTTCAGCCTGCGGAAGAACTTCTGTATGGCGGACGCGTTATGGTAGAGGACGGTTTGTTTGACCTGTTCCCCTGCGACCACATTTTTGGTCTGCACAATATGCCGTCACAGCCCGTCGGAAAAATTGGTCTGCGCGATGGCGCCATGATGGCCTCTTCGGACACCCTTCATATTGAGGTTAACGGCGTGGGGGGTCACGGTGCGGTGCCAGAACATACCGTAGATGCCACCCTCGTTGCCTGTCATATCACTATCGCTTTGCAGTCCATTGTTTCGCGCAATATCACCCCTTTTCAGCCTGCCGTCGTTACCGTAGGCAGTATTCAGGCCGGACATGCCCCCAACATCATCAACGACAAAGTATTGATGAAACTTACCGTGCGCACGCTGGATGAAAGCGTGCGGCAAACCGTGCTACAGCGCATCCATGATATCGCCGTTGCGCAGGCGGAAAGTTTCAATGCCACGGCTACCATTCGACACATTAATGGCAGCCCGGTACTGAAAAACAATCCGCAAGCCAATGAGATGGTGCGCAGCGTCGCCACCGATCTGTTCGGTCAGGATTCCGTCGCGGAGGTGAATGCGTTTATGGGCAGCGAGGACTTTGCGTTCATGCTCGAGAAAAATCCCAATGGCTGTTATTTCACCCTTGGCGCTGGCGATGAGCCTGACCGCTGCATGGTGCATAACCCGGGCTACGACTTTAACGACACTATTCTCCTCACCGGCGCGGCGCTGTGGGCCGCACTGACCGAACACTATCTGCGCTGATTCGCACCTTCCCGGGAGGGCTGCATTATGAGTACCGTTTCCCTGACAGACGCATCCGCCTACGCCGGTAACGATCGGCTGCTGGCGGGTATCGTCATGAGCGTTCTGACCTTCTGGCTGTTTGCCCAGTCGGTTATCAACGTGGTTCCGGCCATGCAGAATAGCCTCGACATTGCCCTCGAAACCCTTACGCTGGCCGTCAGCCTGAGCGCGTTGTTTAGCGGCTGTTTTGTCGTAGCCTGCGGTGGGTTTGCCGATAAGTTTGGGCGCATGCGCCTGACCATGACAGGCCTGATTTTGAGCATGATCGGAAGCGGTCTGCTGTTCATTTCATGGGAGCCCGTCCTGTTTCTGTTGGGAAGAGCGATACAGGGGCTATCCGCGGCCTGCATCATGCCCGCCACGCTGGCGCTGATTAAGACCTGGTATGAAGGTAAAGCACGCCAGCGCGCAATCAGCTTCTGGGTTATTGGTTCATGGGGCGGGAGTGGCCTGAGCTCGTTTGTGGGAGGTGCCATCGCCACCACGCTGGGCTGGCGCTGGATTTTTATTTTGTCGATAGTGGTGGCTCTGGTCGCGCTATTGCTTATCCGCGCGACGCCGGAAAGCCGCAGCCCTGATGCGTGTCGACATAAACTGGATATCAGCGGCCTGGTGAGTTTTGTCCTTATGCTGGTGCTGTTCAATCTGTTTATCAGCAAAGGACACAGCTGGGGCTGGAGCAGCAGTTTATCGCTTCTTGTACTGTGTGGAGCCGTGATTGCACTGATGTGCTTTGTCGTTACCGGGCGGCGGAAGGGCGATGCGGCGTTGATCGATTTCGCCCTGTTTAAAAACAGGGCCTATAGCGCCTCGGTATTCTCAAATTTCCTGCTCAACGGCTGCATTGGCACCATGATGATCGCCAGCATCTGGTTGCAGCAAGGCCATCATCTGTCACCGCTACAGACCGGCATGATGACGCTGGGGTATCTGGTTACCGTACTGGCGATGATCCGGGTGGGTGAAAAACTGCTTCAGCGCTATGGCGCAAGGCTGCCGATGATGACCGGCCCGCTGCTGACCGCAACAGGTATTACGCTGATTTCATGCACCTTCTTAAGCAAAGAGGTCTACATTGTCACCGTCTTTCTGAGCAATATTTTATTCGGGCTGGGGCTCGGATGTTACGCCACGCCCTCAACGGACACGGCGGTAATGAATGCCCCTGAAAACAAAGTGGGGGTGGCTTCAGGGATCTATAAGATGGGCAGTTCCCTGGGCGGCGCAATGGGGATCGCGGTCACCGCATCGCTGTACGCCCTATGGCTGCCGATGGGAACGGCCAGTGCCGCGCAGTATGCCTTGCTGTTCAACAGTGCGATTTGCCTTGGGTCGGCAGTCGTGACCTGGGCTTTACTGCCAACAACAAAAGCCCCGCGTTAAGCGGGGCCACAAAAGTATCAGGCAATGTTCAGATATTTGTGCGTCTGCATCGACAGGCGCCAGTTGCGGGCGATACAGGTTTCAATGCACAGCCGGGTTGCATCGTCTTTCTGGCTGATAGGCTGTAGCGCGATCACGCGCTGCTTTTCGTCCGTCAGCGTCGCCAGCAGTTCGTCCAGCGCTTCGATGTCACGCACGCGCCCCACCGGATGTTTGATCTCATCCGCACGCTCAAGCGCCTGCGACAGTACGTCATAACCGCCGCGCATATTCACTTTCGGTGAAACCGTTACCCACGTTGAATGGGAGCAGCGCACTTCATGGGTACCGCTGGTTTCGATCTGACAGCTATAGCCGTTCTTCTCGAGCAGTTCGGTGAGGGGCATCAGATCGTGAATGCAGGGTTCCCCGCCGGTGATCACCACATGCCGCGCCGTCCAGCCCTGACGACCAATAATGGCAAGCAGATCTTCCGCGCTGCCCGCGCCCCATTTATCGCTCTCTTTGGTTTTAGCCAGAATGCTGAACAGCGACACTTCCCGATCTGCGAGCTTATCCCACGTATGTTTGGTATCACACCAGGCGCAGCCAACCGGGCATCCCTGTAAACGAATAAAGATAGCGGGAACGCCGGTAAAGTAACCCTCGCCTTGCAGGGTCTGGAACATCTCGTTAATCGGGTACTGCATAGTCAACTCTGTTAAGGGAATAAACGATAAGTATCGCAGATCCCCGTCAGATGATCATGCTCCATCGGTGCTTTGCGCGCCAATTGCCGCCATAAACCGTTCCGTAATTTGCTGCGGTCGGGTGATCGCCCCGCCGACGACAACCGTATGCGCCCCCAACTCCAGACACCTGGCCGCGCGATCGGGGGTATCCACGTTACCTTCGGCAATCACGGGGATCGTGACGGCAGACAGCACCTCTTTCAAAAACGCGCAGTCATTTTCCGGTAGCGAATGGCCCGCGGTCTCTGCCGTATAACCGTAAAGGGTGGTTCCGACACAATCAAACCCCAGCGCCTGCGCGGTCACGGCCTCCTGCACGGTGGCAATATCCGCCATCAGCAGCAGCGAAGGGTAACGGGTGCGGATCTGCGCGATCAGCATGTCCAGCGATACGCCACCGGGCCGTTTCCGGGCGGTCGCATCCAGCGCAACGATGTCCGGGGCGACCGCCATCAGCTCATCCACTTCTTTGAGCGTTGCGGTGATAAACACCTCGCTATCCGGATAGTCCCGTTTGATGATGCCGATGACCGGCAGTGAGACCAGCCCTTTGATAGCCTTGATATCCACCACGCTATTGGCGCGGATCGCAGCGGCACCGCCCTGGGCTGCCGCCAGCGCCATTCGCGACATAATAAACGGGCTGTGCAGCGGTTCATTTTCCAGCGCCTGGCAGGAGACGACCAGTTTTCCTTTCAGGTTATCCAGTACAGTTTTCATTACGATAAGATCTCTTCCACTTCGTTTTTGATAATGGTGACGTGCGGGCCATAGATGATCTGGACACCGTTGCCGCGGACGATAACGCCGCGCGCGCCGGTCGCTTTCAGTGCTGCTTCATTGACTTTGCTACCGTCTTTCACCGTGACGCGAAGACGCGTGGCGCAGCAGTCAACGTCATCCAGATTGTCTCTTCCACCCAATCCGGCGATCACCGCCGCGGCACGCTCGCTTTGCGGCAGGGTAGCCTCGTCAGCCAACGCCTCCTTTTCACGGCCCGGCGTGGCAAAATCAAAACGTTTAATCAGATAGCGGAAAGTACAGTAGTAAAGGAAGAACCACGGTACGCCTACCAGCGGGACGAACATCCAGTTAGTTTTCGCTTCACCCTGCAAAATGCCGAACAGCACGAAATCAATAAACCCGCCGGAGAAAGTTTGCCCGATGGTGATATGCAGCATGTGCGCGAGCATAAACGCCAGCCCGTCAAACAGCGCATGAATGACGTACAGCACCGGCGCAATAAACAGGAATGAGAACTCGATGGGCTCGGTAATGCCCGTCAGGAAAGAGGTTAACGCCGCTGACAGCAGCAGCCCGGCTACGCGCTTCTTGTTCTCGGGTTTAGCCGTGTGGTACATCGCCAGGCAGGCGCCGAGCAGGCCAAACATCATCGTGATAAAGCGCCCGGACATGAAGCGCGACGTGCCCTCATAGAAGTGCTGGGTGTTCGGGTCCGCAAGCTGAGCGAAGAAGATCCGCTGCGTGCCCTCAACCAGGTGACCGTTAACAATTTCACTGCCGCCAAGCGCGGTGGTCCAGAACGGCAGATAAAAGATGTGGTGCAGGCCAAACGGGCCAAGCATGCGCAGGATGAAGCCGTACAGCAATGTCCCCAGATAGCCGGTGGCATCCACCAGACCGCCAAGGCCAAAGATCAGCTTCTGAAAATGCGGCCAGACCACGGTCATCAGCGTGCCGACGAGTATCGCCGCCAGTGAGCTGATAATGGGTACGAAGCGTGAGCCGCCAAAAAAGCCAAGGAATTGCGGAAGCGCGATTTTATTAAACCGATGATGCAGTGCGCAGGTCACAAGCCCAATAACGACCCCACCAAACACGCCCGTTTCAAGCGTCTGAATACCCAGCGTCATGCCCTGCCCTACGGCGCCCGGGTTCTCATGCGCCAGTTTTCCGGTCAGGATCAGCAGCGCATTGATAGTGGCATTCATCACCAGATAAGCGAGTAATGCCGCCAGCCCTGCCGTACCTTTATCATTTTTTGCCAGCCCAACGGCGACCCCAACAGCAAACAGTACCGACAGGTTTGCGAACACAATCGAGCCTGCACTGCTCATGATGGTAAATATGGCCTGTAGCCAGCCAACGTCTAAAAATGGATACGCGGTAAGCGTATTCGGATTCGATAGCGCCCCGCCGATCCCCAACAACAGACCTGCTGCGGGCAGTATGGCGATAGGTAACATAAAGGATTTGCCAAAGCGCTGCGCTTTTTCAAACCATCCGCCGGAAGACGCTCCGCTGAACATTTGCATCATTTTATTATCCCCCTGGTTGTTGATGAAAATTTTTACCACATATAATTTTAATTGTGAAAATTACCACCAAAAACCAGGACGCCGATCATACTTTTTCGAAATGACTGGCATCTCTCCCCCGCTTTCCGCCACACTAGTTGGCAGAGAAACGCATTAAGGATCTAGCATGTCGGACCATGAAAACCTGCTGCTGAAGCTACGCCAGGAGGCTTCCGGGTACAGCCCAACGCAACAAAAACTGGGGGAGTTTGTTCTCAACGATCCTGCCAGGGTGCTCTACCTGACGATCACCGAGCTGGCGCGTGAAAGCGGCACCAGCGAGGCCAGCGTCACACGCCTTTGCCGCACGCTGGGCTGTAAGGGATATAACGAATTTAAAATGGCGCTTGCGCTGGATATTCAGCAGGGTTTGCCAGAGCGTCAGGCAGGAGATGCGATAGATAACGTGGTGGATGAGTCTGTCCAGGCGCTGCAAGATACCGCAAAACTCCTCGACCGGGCCCAGCTTGAACAGGCGACACTGGCCCTGCATCAGGCGCAATCAGTGCAAATTTACGGGGTGGCAGCCAGCGCGATTCTGGGGGAGTATTTGCATTACAAGCTGCTGCGACTCGGCAAACCTGCACAGCTGTTTAGCGATATGCATCGCGCCGCCATGAATGCGACGACGCTCTCGAAAGAGACGCTGGTGGTGGCCATCTCAAGTTCTGGCTCTACACGGGATCTGCTTCACGTGGTGAAACTCGCCCGCAAGCGTGGCGTTAAGGTACTGGCGCTCAGCAATACACCCCGCAGCCCGCTGGCCTCCCTGAGCGATTTACAGCTGGTTGCAGCCAAGCCCGAGGGACCGCTGAGCGCGGGTGCGCTCAATGCCAAGGTTGGCGTGATGCTGCTGGTTGAACTGCTTACCACTTCCCTTATTGCAGTAGACAGCCATTACGGTGACGTAAGCCAGCAAACGGCCAGCGCCACGCTGCCGCTTCTGCTATAGAAAACAAAAAACCCGCCGAAGCGGGTTTTTTCATAAGAACGAAAGTTCAGGCTTATGCCTGGCCTTTGATCTCTTTACGACCGTTGTAAGGTGCTTTTTCGCCCAGCGCTTCTTCGATACGAATCAGCTGGTTGTATTTAGCAACACGGTCAGAACGGCTCATAGAACCGGTTTTGATCTGGCCAGCAGCGGTACCCACAGCCAGGTCAGCGATGGTAGCGTCTTCAGTTTCGCCAGAACGGTGAGAGATAACAGCGGTGTAGCCAGCGTCTTTCGCCATTTTGATCGCAGCCAGCGTTTCGGTCAGAGAACCGATCTGGTTGAATTTGATCAGGATGGAGTTAACGATGCCTTTCTCGATGCCTTCTTTCAGGATCTTGGTGTTGGTTACGAACAGATCGTCACCAACCAGCTGGATTTTGTCGCCCAGTACTTTGGTCTGGTATGCGAAACCATCCCAGTCAGACTCGTCCAGACCGTCTTCGATAGAAACGATTGGGTACTGTTTGGTCAGGTCTTCCAGGAAGTGGGTGAACTCTTCGGAGGTGAACGCTTTGTTGCCTTCGCCAGCCAGAACGTATTTACCGTCTTTGTAGAATTCAGATGCTGCACAGTCCATCGCCAGGGTGATGTCTTTGCCCAGCTCGTAGCCTGCTGCTTTAACCGCTTCAGCGATAACAGCCAGCGCTTCTGCGTTAGAACCCAGGTTTGGCGCGTAGCCACCTTCGTCACCAACAGCAGTGTTCATACCTTTAGCTTTCAGAACTTTAGCCAGGTTGTGGAACACTTCAGAACCCATACGCACCGCTTCTTTCAGGGATTTCGCGCCAACAGGCTGAATCATGAATTCCTGAATATCAACGTTGTTGTCTGCGTGCTCACCACCGTTGATGATGTTCATCATTGGTACAGGCATGGAGTATTTGCCTGGGGTGCCGTTCAGTTCAGCGATGTGCTCGAACAGTGGCATACCTTTAGCAGCAGCTGCTGCTTTGGCGTTCGCCAGGGAAACTGCCAGGATTGCGTTCGCACCGAAGTTAGATTTGTTTTCAGTACCGTCCAGATCGATCATGATCTTGTCGATGCCAGCCTGATCTTTGGCATCTTTGCCAACGATAGCCTGAGCAATAGGACCGTTAACAGCGCCAACCGCTTTCAGTACGCCTTTGCCCATGAAACGGGATTTGTCGCCATCACGCAGTTCCAGCGCTTCGCGGGAACCTGTAGATGCGCCTGATGGAGCAGCAGCCATACCGACGAAACCACCTTCCAGATGAACTTCGGCTTCAACGGTCGGGTTACCACGGGAGTCGATGATTTCACGACCGATGACTTTAACGATTTTGGACATTAGATTTTCCTCAGTACAAGTTAAACTAAAACTCCAGACAAACAACGCGTACCAAGGGTACGCGTTGCCGTTCTAACTTTTTTTACTTCGCCTGACGCTTCTGGTACTCGCTGGCGGCTTTCACGAAGCCTGCAAACAGCGGATGCCCGTCACGCGGCGTTGAAGTAAATTCCGGGTGGAATTGGCAGGCCACGAACCACGGATGGTTTGGCACTTCGATGATCTCGACTAACTGATCATCCCCGGAACGGCCTGCAACACGCAGACCTGCAGCTTCAATTTGTTTCAACAACATGTTGTTGACTTCATAGCGGTGACGATGGCGCTCGGTAATCACCGGCTCGCCGTACAGCTTGCGAACCACGCTATCGTCTGACAGCTGGCAGGCCTGTGCGCCAAGACGCATGGTGCCACCCAGATCGCTCTTCTCGGTACGGACTTCGACGTTACCGTCTTCGTCGCGCCATTCCGTAATCAGCGCCACGACAGGGTACTTACAGTCTGGCACAAATTCCGTAGAGTTCGCGTTTTCCATTCCCGCTACGTTGCGCGCAAATTCAATCAGCGCAACCTGCATACCCAGGCAGATGCCGAGGTATGGAATATTGTTTTCACGCGCATAGCGTGCAGTGGCGATCTTGCCTTCAACACCACGGTAGCCGAAGCCGCCAGGGATGAGAATCGCATCCAGATCTTTGAGAATTTCAACGCCGCGCGTTTCAACATCCTGCGAATCAATCAGCTTGATGTTGACGGAGACGCGATTCTTCAGACCACCGTGCTTCAGCGCCTCGATAACTGACTTATAGGCATCCGGCAGTTCAATATACTTGCCGACCATACCGATAGTCACTTCACCGCCCGGATTGGCTTCTTCGTAAATCACCTGCTCCCATTCAGACAGGTTAGCTTCCGGACAGTTCAAGCTGAATCGTTTACAAATATAATCGTCCAGACCCTGTGATTTCAACAGGCCCGGGATTTTATAAATGGAATCGACGTCTTTCATTGAAATAACGGCTTTTTCAGGCACGTTACAGAACAATGCAATTTTCGCGCGTTCGTTCGCCGGAATCGCGCGATCGGAACGGCAAACCAGGATATCAGGCTGAATACCGATGGAAAGCAGCTCTTTAACAGAGTGCTGAGTCGGTTTGGTTTTCACTTCACCTGCTGCCGCCATGTAAGGCACCAGCGTCAGGTGCATGAACAGCGCGTTCTCACGACCAATATCTACCGCCAGCTGACGAATCGCTTCGAGGAACGGCAGGGATTCGATATCCCCTACGGTACCGCCGATTTCAACCAGCACAACGTCATGCCCTTCGCCACCGGCAAGGACACGCTCTTTGATGGCGTTAGTGATGTGTGGGATGACCTGCACGGTCGCGCCCAGGTAGTCACCACGGCGCTCTTTACGCAGAACGTCAGAGTAGATACGGCCAGTCGTAAAGTTGTTACGACGGGTCATTTTGGTACGGATGAAACGCTCGTAGTGGCCAAGATCCAGATCGGTTTCAGCGCCGTCTTCAGTAACGAACACTTCCCCGTGTTGGGTTGGGCTCATGGTGCCTGGATCGACGTTGATGTACGGATCCAGTTTCATCATGGTCACATTGAGGCCACGGGCTTCAAGAATGGCTGCGAGGGAGGCTGCGGCAATGCCTTTACCCAGAGAGGATACGACCCCGCCGGTCACAAAAATATAGTTCGTTGTCATGCTGAACCTGAGAAGTTAGGGTGAAACGATGGAATAACCAGGACGGGAAAGTAGTATACCCGAACACGACGAGCGCCACAAACTTTCATTCTCCGTCTCCTTCCCAGGCCATGACAAACATAAGGAGTGAGAAAATAGCCCCTTTTGGGTAAATGTTTTTGACACAAATCAAGCGCTTGTCATTTAAAAAATCACACAAATTGCGCTTGATCGCAAAATTTCGTTAGAGATCATGTTCCTGGCGTTTTACTTCCTGCCAGACTTCCTCCATCGCGTCGAGGTCAATGCCGCTCATTTCCAGGCCACGCGAGGCCACAATGCGCTCAACTTCGCGGAAGCGACGTTCGAATTTAATGTTCGCTTTTTGCAGGGCGGTTTCCGCTTTTACACCGAGGTGGCGAGAAAGGTTGACGGTCGCGAACAGCAGATCGCCCATCTCCTCTTCCAGCTTTGCTTCATCCACAACGGCCTGCTGCGCTTCATGCATCACTTCGTCGATCTCTTCGTGCACTTTTTCCAGCACCGGGCCGAGAGAGGTCCAGTCAAACCCTACCGCCGAGCAGCGCTTTTGAATTTTGTGCGCGCGCATCAGCGCAGGAAGGTTCAGGGGAATGTCGTCCAGCGCCGAGTGCTGGGATTTTTCAGCGCGTTCGGCGCTTTTGATCTGCTCCCAGCGCGCCAGCACTTCCGCACTGTTGCCTGCGGAGGCATCGCCAAAGATATGCGGATGACGGCGCTCCAGCTTGTCGCTGATAGCGGCGCAGATGTCGTCAAAGTTAAAGCGCCCCTCTTCCTGCGCCATCTGAGCGTAGAACACCACCTGGAACAGCAGGTCGCCCAGCTCACCGCGCAGGTCGTCGAAATCTTCGCGCGAAATCGCGTCCAGCACTTCGTAGGTCTCTTCCAGCGTGTAAGGCGCAATGGTGGCGAAAGTCTGCTCTTTATCCCACGGGCAGCCGTTTTCCGGGTCGCGCAGGCGTTTCATGATGCCAAGCAGGCGGTCGATTTGAGTCATAGTTCTGTCCTGATGTCAAAATGCCGGGTGGCAGCGTTGCCTTACCCGGCCTACAGAAGAGGATGTTCAGCCGCCGTGCAGACGACGCGCGTCAATCACATCCGGCACCTGGTTCAGTTTACCGAGCACCCGGCCCAGCACCTGCAGGTTATAGATTTCGATGGTCATATCGATGGTGGCAAGCTGCTCGCGGGTATCGCTGCGGCTGGCAACGCCCAGCACGTTGACCTTCTCGTTGGCGAGAATGGTGGTGATGTCGCGCAGCAGGCCACTGCGGTCGTTGGCAGTGACGCGCACCACCAGCGAGTAGCCAGAGGAGTAGCTTTCACCCCAGACGGCTTCCACGATACGTTCCGGCGCATGCGATTGCAGCTCAGCAAGCTGATCACAGTCGGAGCGGTGAATTGAGATCCCGCGCCCCTGGGTGATAAAGCCGACAATATCGTCACCCGGTATCGGCTGGCAGCAGCGGGCAATATGGTGCATGAGGTTACCCACCCCTTCAACCACCACGCGGCCATTGTCCTTGCTGCGCTGCTGCGGAGCGTAGGTTTTCTGCTGGAGCTGTTTCAGCGCTGCCGCATCCTGCTCTGCCGCGCTTGGCTTGTTGAACTGCGCTTGCAGGAAGTTCACCATCTGGTTCAGGCGGATATCGCCGCCGCCAATCGCCGCTAACAGTTCGTCGAGCTCGTTGAAGTTGTAGCGCGGCAGCAGGAACTTCTCCGCCTCTTTCAGGTTTATCCCGATATGCTCCAGCTCGTCGTCAAGGATCTGACGACCGGCAAGGATATTCTTGTCACGATCCTGCTTGCGGAACCAGGCGTGAATTTTAGAGCGCCCGCGGCTGGTGGTCACGTAACCGAGGTTTGGATTCAGCCAGTCGCGGCTTGGGTTTGGCTGCTTCTGGGTGATGATTTCAATCTGGTCACCCATCTGTAGCTGGTAGGTAAACGGTACGATACGTCCGCCGATCTTCGCCCCGATGCAACGGTGCCCCACGTCGCTGTGAATGTGGTAGGCGAAATCGAGCGGCGTAGAGCCTGCCGGCAGATCAACCACATCCCCTTTCGGGGTAAAGACGTAGACGCGATCGTCGAAGACCTGACTGCGCACTTCGTCGAGCATTTCGCCGGAGTCGGCCATCTCTTCCTGCCACGCAATCAGCTTACGCAGCCAGGCGATACGGTCCTCGTGTCCGGAGCGCGCGCCGCCGGAAGTGCCTTCTTTGTACTTCCAGTGCGCGGCGACGCCCAGTTCGGCGTCTTCGTGCATCTGTTTAGTACGGATCTGAATTTCCACAGTTTTGCCGCCGGGGCCGAGCACCACAGTGTGGATGGACTGATAGCCATTCGGTTTGGGGTTCGCGACGTAGTCATCGAACTCATCCGGCAGATGGCGGAAGTGAGTATGTACTATCCCCAGCGCGGCGTAGCAGTCCTGGAGACGCTCCGCCACGATACGCACGGCGCGCACGTCAAACAGCTCGTCAAAGGCGAGGTGTTTCTTCTGCATTTTGCGCCAGATGCTGTAGATGTGCTTCGGACGCCCGTAGACCTCGGCGCGCACATTCTCCTCTTTCATCGACTGGCGCAGCCCGCTGACAAATTCCTCGATATAGTGTTCGCGGTCGATGCGGCGTTCGTGCAGCAATTTTGCAATGCGTTTGTATTCCGCCGGATGCAGATAGCGGAAGCAGTAATCTTCCAGCTCCCACTTCAGTTGCCCGATACCCAGACGGTTCGCCAGCGGCGCATAGATATTCGTACACTCTTTGGCGGCCAGGACGCGCTCGTCTTCCGGCGCATCCTTCACTTCGCGCAGATGGGCAACCCGTTCGGCCAGCTTGATCACCACGCAGCGAAAATCATCCACCATCGCCAGCAGCATGCGGCGGACGTTATCCACCTGCTCGGAAGAGACAGAATCCGTTTGCGCGGCTTTCAGTTGACGGATGGCGGCCATATCACGCACGCCGTGGATGAGCGCCACGACGGACTGGCCGACGCTTTCACGCAGCACGTCTTCCGTCACCACGTTAGCATCTGCCAGTGGGAACAGCAGTGCGGCCTGTAGCGTTTCGATATCCATGTTAAGCATGGAGAGAATTTCAACCATCTCCACGCCGCGCCACAACAGCAGTTCAGCGTCCGGATGCCCCTGCGTTGTGCGTAAACAATAGGCCCAGGTTTCGGTTAAGCGTTCACACGACTGCTGGCTGGAAATCCCCAGACTTGCGATCCATTTTTGAGGGTCAAACTCACCAGCTTTATTTAAATGTGCACTTCTTACCGCAACCATCGTCCTCTCCTTTAGGGACAAGGGCCTGTCGAAGTCGACAAGCCAAACTCATTAGATGTGCTCGAACAACACCATTGATTCCAGATGTCCAGTGTGCGGGAACATGTCCAGCATTGCCAGACGCCGAATCTGGTAACCCCCGCTCAATAATGCTTCGCTGTCACGGGCCAGCGTCGCCGGGTTACAGGAAACATAGACCACGCGTTCAGGCGCGAGTTTAATTATATGCTGCATCACGCCCGGCGCACCTGCGCGCGCCGGATCGAGCAGGATCTTATCAAAGCCCTGCTTAGCCCACGGTTGCTGAGTAACATCATCCTCAAGATTTTGATGAAAGAATGTCACATTTTGCAAGCCGTTCTGTTGGGCGTTATCCTGGCCTTTCGCCACCAAAGCCTCAACGCCTTCCACCCCGACCACGCTTGCGGCTTTGCGGGCCAGCGGCAGGGTAAAGTTACCCATACCGCAGAACAGATCGAGCACCCGATCGGTGGGCTGGACGTCAAGCCACGCCAGCGCGTTCGCCACCATCTGCTGGTTCACGCCGTCATTGACCTGGATAAAATCCCGCGGGCTAAACGTTAAGCGTAGCCCGTCTGACGCATACCAGGGCGCGTCTCCGCTAACCTGCTCAAGTATCTCGCTTTGCGGCGCGAGGAAAAGCGCAAGCTCATGAGAATGCGAAAAGCGTTCCAGTTTTTCGCGATCTGCCCTGGACAGCGGTGCGGTGTGGCGCAGCACCATCAGCGGGCCGCCGTTTGCCAGCACCAGTTCGACATGGCCCAGCGAACGCACACCATCCAGCGATGCAAGACAGTGGTGCACGGCCGGGAGCAGTGCCTCAAGTTGGGGCACCAAAACAGGGCATTGCGTGATGGAGACGATATCGCTGGAGCTGGCTTTGCGAAACCCCATCTCCAGCCGTTCAGTTTTTGGCTGGTAGCTTAGACTCAGGCGAGCGCGGCGACGGTAGCCCCACGGCTGGTCAGCAACGATGTCACTGACGTCATGTTTTAGCAGGCGGGCCAGCGCGTTGCTTTTACTTTTTTGCTGTAATTCTGTGCTGGCATGCTGTTGCTGACAGCCTCCGCAAACGCCAAAATGGGGGCAGCGAGGCGTCACGCGCTCCGGGCTATCATTAAGACGGCGCTTGACCTGGCCGCGCGCATACTGGCGTTTGTCTTCCGTCAGCGTAATATCTGCGCGTTCTCCTGGCAGCAAACCTGTGATAAACAGTGTCTTACCCTTGTGACGCGCTACCCCCTGTCCAAAAGGATCGAGGTCAGAGGCTTCAACAGTTATGATCTGACGCGTCGTCACGCGTCGTTTTGCAGAGTAGAATTGCGCCATCGCCGAGATTGTTCTCAAATAAACATAATTAGCCTGATTGTCCCATAACGGAACTCCATGACCAACTACAGCCTGCGCGCGCGCATGATGATTTTGATCCTCGCTCCTACCGTTCTCATCGGTTTGCTGCTGAGCATTTTCTTTGTGGTGCATCGCTATAACGATTTGCAGAGACAGCTTGAAGATGCCGGGGCCAGCATTATCGAACCGCTGGCCGTCTCCAGCGAGTACGGTATGAACCTGCAAAACCGTGAATCCATTGGTCAGTTAATCAGCGTGCTGCACCGCCGTCATTCAGAGATTGTGCGCGCCATTTCCGTTTACGATGAGCATAACCGTCTTTTCGTCACCTCGAATTTCCATCTGGATCCCACGTCGCTGAAAATCCCGGAAGGTACCCCTTTCCCGCGTCATCTCACGGTCCTGCGGCGCGGCGATATCATGATCCTGCGCACGCCGATTATCTCAGAAAGCTATTCACCCGACGAATCCGCCCAGTCCGATGCGAAGTCCAGCAATAATATGCTGGGATATGTGGCGCTGGAGCTGGATCTCAAGTCGGTGCGGCTCCAGCAGTACAAAGAAATATTCATCTCCGGCGTGATGATGCTGTTCTGTATCGGCATCGCGTTGATCTTCGGCTGGCGGCTGATGCGCGACGTCACGGGGCCTATCCGTAACATGGTGAATACCGTTGACCGGATCCGCCGGGGTCAGCTGGACAGCCGCGTGGAAGGCTTCATGCTCGGCGAGCTGGATATGCTGAAAAACGGCATCAACTCAATGGCGATGTCGCTGGCGGCTTATCACGAAGAGATGCAGCACAACGTTGACCAGGCCACCTCTGACCTGCGTGAAACGCTGGAGCAGATGGAGATCCAGAACGTGGAGCTGGATCTGGCGAAAAAACGCGCTCAGGAGGCGGCCCGTATTAAGTCTGAGTTCCTGGCAAACATGTCACATGAGCTGCGCACGCCGCTGAACGGGGTGATTGGCTTCACCCGTCTGACGCTTAAAAGCGAGCTCAACCCGACCCAGCGTGACCACCTGCATACCATTGAACGCTCAGCCAACAACCTGCTGACCATTATTAACGACGTACTGGACTTCTCGAAGCTGGAAGCGGGCAAGCTGATTCTGGAGAGTATCCCCTTCCCGCTGCGCAGCACACTGGATGACGTGGTCACGCTTCTCGCCCACTCCTCGCATGATAAGGGGCTGGAACTGACGCTTAATATCAAAAATGACGTACCGGATAACGTCATTGGCGACCCGCTGCGCCTGCAACAGGTCATCACCAATCTGGTGGGCAACGCGATTAAGTTCACCGAGAGCGGCAACATCGACATTCTGGTCGAAAAAAGGGCGCTCAGTAATAATAAGGTCCAGATTGAAGTTCAGATCCGGGATACCGGCATCGGCATTCCGGAGCGCGATCAGTCGCGTCTGTTCCAGGCGTTCCGCCAGGCCGATGCGAGCATTTCCCGTCGTCACGGCGGAACGGGCCTGGGTCTGGTGATCACCCAAAAGCTGGTGAAAGAGATGGGAGGCGATATCTCCTTCCACAGCCAGCCTAACCGGGGCTCGACCTTCTGGTTCCATATCAATCTTGATCTTAATCCGAACGTGCAAACCGACGGTCCGGTCACCGACTGCCTGAAAGGGATGCGTCTGGCCTATGTGGAACCGAACGCCGCCGCGGCGCAGTGTACGCTGGATGTATTAAGCAGCACGCCGCTGGAGGTGGTCTACAGCCCGACCTTCTCCGCGCTGGCGAACGATCATTACGATATTCTTTTGCTGGGGATTCCGGTGACATTTACCGGAGAACTGACCATGCAGCAGGAACGGCTGGCAAAGGCTGCCTCAATGACGGACTACCTGCTGCTGGCTCTGCCGTGCCACGCCCAAATCAACGCCGAAGAGCTTAAAAACGACGGGGCGGCGGCATGTCTGCTGAAACCCCTCACCGCCACACGGCTGTTACCTGCGTTGACTGAATATTGCCGTCTGACGCATCAGTCCCTGCCGCTGGAAAACGACGAACATAAGCTGCCGATGACGGTGATGGCCGTGGATGATAACCCGGCAAACCTTAAGCTGATTGGCGTGCTGCTTGAGGATCAGGTTCAGCACGTTGAACTGTGTACCAGCGGCGCCGAAGCCGTAGAACAAGCCAAACAGATGCAGTTTGACCTGATCCTGATGGATATTCAGATGCCGGGCATGGATGGCATCCGCGCCTGCGAATTAATTCGTCAGCTTCCGCACCAGCAGCAGACGCCGGTGATTGCCGTGACGGCGCACGCGATGGCGGGACAAAAAGAGAAACTGCTGGGTGCGGGCATGAACGATTATCTGGCGAAACCGATTGATGAAGAGAAGCTGCACAGCCTGCTGCTGCGCTACAAACCGGGTCACATTGGCGGGACGTACACAATTTCAGCTGAATCGCCGGAAATCAGCGTTAACCAGAATGCCACGTTTGACTGGCAACTGGCGCTGCGCCAGGCAGCAGGCAAAGCCGATCTGGCCCGCGATATGCTGCAAATGCTGGTGGACTTCCTGCCTGAGATCCGTAACAAGGTTGAAGAACAGCTGGTGGGCGAAAACCCTGATGGGCTGCTGGAGGCCATCCATAAACTGCACGGTAGCTGCGGCTACAGCGGCGTGCCGCGGTTGAAAAATCTCTGCCAGTTGCTTGAACAGCAGCTCCGCGCGGGTACGCCAGAATCCGATCTTGAGCCGGAGTTTCTGGAGCTGCTGGACGAGATGGACAACGTGACGCGGGAAGCGATGAAGGTGTTGGGAAGCTAAGACAAAAGCCCGGTGGCGCTTCGCTTACCGGGCCTACAGGAGCACGAACGTTAACGCGACATCCCCTGTCCCACCTTTATCACCGCCGCAATATTCCTTGCGGCCATCTGTACATTCTGTTGCGCATTTTCCAGCGCATCCTCCAGCGAGCAGATGGTGTAAATCACGCTGAATACCGCATCCAGTCCGTGCTCGTGCACCACGCCAACATCCGCCGTCAGGCTGCCGGCAATGCCGATAACCGGTTTGTTATAGCGTTTCGCGACTCTCGCCACGCCAACGGGCACTTTGCCGTGGATCGTCTGGCTGTCGATACGCCCTTCGCCCGTGATCACCAGATCGGCGTCCGCGACCTGTTCATCGAGATGCAGGGCATCGGTGACAATCTCAATCCCCCGACGAAGCTGTGCCCCGCAAAATGCATACAGCGCCGCTCCCATTCCGCCAGCTGCTCCGCCCCCCGCCAGGTTTAAGACGTCAATATCCAGATCCCTGGCGATAATGTTTGCGTAATGCGCAAGCGCGTTGTCCAGCGTCCTGACCATCTCCGGCGTCGCCCCTTTCTGCGGACCGAATACCGCAGAAGCGCCAGTCTCGCCAATCAGGGGGTTGGTCACATCGCAGGCCACTTCAATTCGACAGTCTGCCAGCCGCTCATCCAGCCCACTAAGATCGATATGCGCAAGGCTTGCCAGTTCGCCGCCGCCCGGCCCAACGGGCTGTGCTTTCGCATCCAGCAGTTTTACGCCCAGCGCCTGCACCATGCCTGCGCCACCGTCATTGGTCGCGCTGCCTCCAATGCCAATAATGATATGCTTAACGCCCGCATCCAGCGCATGACGGATCAGTTCCCCGGTCCCCCACGAGGTGGTGATTAACGGGTTACGCTTTGCAGGAGCAACAAGCTCCAGACCGCTCGCGGCCGCCATCTCGATAAACGCGCTTTTCCCGTCTCCGGATAACCCGAAAAACCCTTCCACGCGTTCTCCCAAAGGCCCGGTAACGGGAACATGGACAAGACGCCCATGGGTGGCTGCCACCATCGCTTCCACCGTCCCTTCGCCGCCATCGGCAACCGGTAATTTGACGTACTCCGCTGAGGGGAAAATTTCGCGAAAACCGACCTCTATCGCTGTCGCCACCTCCAGCGCGCTCAAGCTTTCCTTATACGAGTCCGGAGCGATAACAATTTTCATAAGCCATCCTTACGCATGTTAGTTACGTTAAGCATACACCACGTAAGGGACCGCCCATGGGAGCGGTCCCAGTTGGCTTATCGTACCATGCACGGACGTTTATTGTCGAATGACCACTCTGGGATCAGGTACTGCATCGCCAGCGCATCATCACGTGCGCCCAGCCCGTGTTTCTGGTAAAGCTCGTGCGCTTTCATGACCTGATCCATATCCAGTTCAACGCCCAGCCCCGGCGTAGCTGGAACCTGCACCATCCCCCCCTTGATCTCAAACGGCTGTTTAGTCAGGCGCTGATTGCCCTCCTGCCAGATCCAGTGGGTGTCGATAGCGGTAATGTTGCCCGGCGCAGCAGCCGCTACGTGGGTGAACATCGCCAGCGAGATGTCGAAGTGGTTGTTGGAGTGCGAGCCCCAGGTCAGGCCGAACTCATGGCACATCTGCGCCACGCGAACCGAGCCCTGCATCGTCCAGAAGTGCGGGTCTGCCAGCGGAATGTCCACCGATTGCAGCGAGAGCGTGTGCCCCATCTGGCGCCAGTCGGTCGCGATCATGTTGGTGGCGGTTGGCAGCCCGGTGGCGCGACGGAACTCCGCCATCACTTCACGTCCAGAGAACCCCTGCTCTGCGCCGCACGGATCTTCCGCGTAGGCCAGCACGCCTTTGAGCTGCTTACCAATTTTGATCGCCTCTTCAAGCGACCAGGCACCGTTCGGATCCAGCGTGACGCGCGCCTGCGGGAAGCGCTTCGCCAGCGCGGCAATCGCCTCAGCTTCTTCTTCACCCGCCAGTACGCCGCCTTTCAGCTTGAAGTCATTAAAGCCATATTTTTCATACGCGGCTTCAGCCAGGCGCACCACCGCATCCGGGGTCATCGCTTCATCGTGACGCACACGATACCAGTCGCATTTTTCGTCCGGCTGGCTCTGGTACGGCAGCGGGGTGAGTTTGCGGTTGCCGATAAAGAACAGGTAGCCGAGCATTTCCACTTCGCTGCGCTGCTGGCCGTCGCCCAGCAGGGAGGCGACATTGACGCCCAGATGCTGGCCTAGCAGATCCAGCATCGCGGCTTCAATACCCGTGACCACATGGATAGTGGTACGCAGATCAAACGTTTGCAGACCACGGCCACCCGCATCACGATCGGCAAAGGTCGTACGCACGCTGGTCAGCACATTTTTGTACTCGCCCAGCGTTTTACCCACCACCAGCGGAATGGCGTCCTCCAGCGTTTTACGGATCTTCTCCCCGCCCGGGATTTCACCGACACCGGTATGCCCTGAGTTGTCCTTGATCACCACAATATTACGGGTGAAGAACGGCGCATGGGCGCCGCTCAGGTTCATCAGCATGCTGTCATGTCCCGCGACAGGAATGATCTGCATGGAGGTGACTACAGGGGTAGAAAATGTGCTCATCGTTCGATCCTTTTATCAGTGACGTCCAAATACAGGGCGCTTACGGTCAAATGTCCAGCCGGGGATAAGGTACTGCATCGGGCCTGCGTCGTTGCGCGCGCCGCCCGGCAGTTTTTTATACGCTTCATGCGCCTTGTGGATCTGATCCCAGTCAAGCTCCACGCCCAGCCCCGGCGCATCCGGTACGGCAATGGTGCCGTTTTTGATTTCAAGTGGATTTTTGGTCAGGCGCGCTTCGCCTTCCTGCCAGATCCAGTGCGTATCGATGGCGGTCGGGTTACCCGGCGCCGCCGCGCCAACGTGGGTAAACATCGCCAGCGAAATGTCGAAATGGTTATTGGAGTGGCAGCCCCAGGTGAGTCCCCAGTCATCGCACAGCTGCGCCACGCGCACTGCGCCGGAAAGGGTCCAGAAGTGCGGATCAGCCAGCGGTATGTCCACCGCATTCAGCATCACCGCGTGGCCCATTTCGCGCCAGTTAGTGGCGATCATGTTGGTCGCAACCGGCAGCCCGGTAGCGCGGCGGAATTCGGCCATCACCTCGCGGCCAGAAAAGCCCTGCTCGGCGCCGCACGGATCTTCCGCGTAGGTCAGCACGTCGCCCAGTCCTTTGCACAGCGCGATAGCTTCATCCAGCCGCCAGGCGCCGTTCGGATCGACGGTGATGCGTGCCTCCGGGAAGCGTTTTTTCAACGCGCGCACGCTGTCAATCTCCTGTTCGCCCGGCAGAACGCCGCCTTTCAGCTTGAAGTCTTTAAAGCCGTAGCGATCCTGCGCCGCCTCTGCCAGGCGTACCACCGCCTCGCCAGAGAGCGCTTCCTGATGACGCAGGTGATACCACGCGTGGCTGCCCGGCGAGCGTTCCAGATACGGCAGATCGGTTTTCGTCCGGTCGCCAACGTAGAACAGATAGCCCAGCACCGTTACTGCATCACGCTGTTTGCCTGGCCCCAGCAGTTCGCAGACCGGCACGTTCAGCGCCTTGCCCAGTAAATCAAGGAGAGCCGCCTCCAGCGCCGCCACCGCGTTAACGCGCAGTTCAAACGTCCAGGCGCCTTTGCCGAAGGTATCAAAATCAGCCGACTGGTTGCCCTTATGCACCCGCTGAACCACCTTGTTCAGGCGGGCGACCTCCTGCCCAACCACCTGCGGGATGGCGTCGACCAGCGTCTGGTAAATCACCTCTCCGCCAGGCGCTTCCCCGACGCCGGTATTCCCTGCGCTGTCGGTCAGCACCACGATGTTGCGGGTGAACCAGGCGTTATGCGCGCCGCCAATGTTGAGCAGCATGCTGTCCTGACCCGCCACCGGGATGACTTTCATCTCCGTCACAATCGGGCTTGATTGCGTTGTCATCATCCGCGCTCCCCAACAGGTTTCAGTTCGATTCGTTTGATGTCCCCCACCAGCACCAGGTAACTGAGTACCGCCACCAGCGCATGGACGCCTACATAAATCAGCGCACCATTGAAGGAGCCGGTGGTGCCGACGATGTAACCGATAGCGATTGGGGTGACAATGCCGGAAATGTTGCCAAACATGTTGAACAGACCGCCGCTCAGGCCGCTGATCTCTTTCGGCGCGGTATCTGCCATCACCGCCCAGCCCAGCGCGCCGATGCCTTTACCGAAGAAGGCCATCGCCATAAAGCCGATAATCATCCACTCCGCGCTGACGTAGTTACAGAACACCATGGTCATGGAGAGCAGCATGCCGAGCACGATTGGCGTTTTACGCGCAATATTCAGCGAACCGGTGCGACGCATCAGCCAGTCGGAGATGACCCCGCCGAGCACCCCGCCCACGAAGCCGCAGATGGCTGGCACAGAGGCGACAAAACCCGCCTTCAGAATCGACATCCCGCGCGCCTGCACCAGGTAAACCGGGAACCAGGTGATGAAGAAGTAGGTTAAGGCGTTAATGCAGTACTGGCCGAGATAGATACCGATCATCATCCGTGAGCCGACGAGCTGTTTGATCTGCCCCCATTTCTGGCTGAACGGGACTTTTGCTTTCTGGGTTTTCTGATCCATGTTGATCAGCGCCCCGCCTTCAGCAATGTAGTCCAGCTCTTTCTTGTTCACGCCCGGGTGCTGGTTTGGTTCGTGGATCACTTTCAGCCAGATAAAGCTGATGACGATCCCCAGCCCGCCCATGAAGAAGAAGACGTGCGACCAGCCCACTTCGTGCGTCAGCCAGCCCATAATTGGCGCGAAAATAACCGTCGCAAAGTATTGCGCCGAGTTAAAGATTGCTACCGCCGTTCCCCTCTCCTGCGCCGGGAACCAGGCGGCCACAATGCGGCTGTTGCCCGGGAAAGATGGCGCTTCCGCTAAACCCACCAGGAAGCGGAGGGTAAAGAGCGCAATGATAATGCCGAAGCCGCTGAAGATATCCACGAAGCCCTGTAACAGGGTAAACATCGACCAGATGAAAATGGACCAGAAATAGACCCGTTTTGAGCCAAAGCGGTCCAGCAGCCAGCCGCCAGGGATTTGGCCGATTACGTAGGCCCATGAAAATGCGGAGAAAACATAACCCATACCCACCGGATCAAGTCCGATGTCCTTTGCCATCTCAGAGCCGGCAATGGATAACGTGGCACGGTCGCCGTAGTTGAAAGAGGTGACGATAAACAGCATCACCACTATCCAGTATCGGGCGTTGGTGCGCTTCTCAGCGCTGCTCGCCGCGTGGCTTAATGTACTCATTGTTGCACTCCTGAAACATAGCTTTCGCCTGGTTCATTCTGTACAGCACCTGTAGGGTAATCAGAATGAGAGATTTGTGTTTGGTTTTGGTACGGCCCGAAGCCGTTTTATAGTGACGGGAAAAGTATATGAAGGAGTGACCGGTTCTCTCACCGTGCAGAAACACAACATTGACGGGCGTGGGGAACGTGGATTGGGGCATAAGCCCAAAGTGGTGGAAGATACTTCACGGAATTGAGGATATGGTGCAGCTTCGTTGCCGGGTGGCGGCTACGCCCTACCCGGCCTACAGCTCGTATAGTACAGGGTTAGTTCAGGAGCGTGGCCCAATGTTCAACCCAGGGATTTGACTCGCTTTCCGGTTCGGGGTGCTCGCCAGCATCAATCAGTAACATCTCGCCGACCCGCTGAGCGTGCTGTTCCTGCAACAGCGCGTCGAACTTCTTACCGCCGCCGCAGAAATTGGCGTAAGAGCTATCGCCGAGGGCGATGATGCCATAGTGAACATCTGGCTGATAGCCAAGCTGGTCTTTAATGCCCTGGAAAAGCGGGACGATGCTGTCCGGGAGATCGCCCTGCCCGGTGGTGGAGGTCACCACCAGAATGTATTTATCTTTATACTTTTCCCAGTCTGCCAGCTCCGGGTCTTCATAGACCGTTGCTTTATGGCCCTGATTGACGAGGATTGCTTCTGCTTCCTCCGCAACCAGCAGCGAGTTGCCGTACATCGTGCCGACAAAAATACCTACTTCAGCCATGCTTTGCTCCCGTAATTATTGCGCTTGCTGTTCATCCTGAACGTTGCCTGCGGCAAACTCAACCCTTTCATTTTCGGGGAGTTGTCCTAGCCAGCCAAACTGTGACAGCGCCTGCATCCAGACCTCGTCCAGCCCCGCGCGAATAGTCAGCGGTTCGCCGGTAAACGGGTGCGTCAGGCTTAGCTCGCTGGCGTGCAGCATCAGTCGGTTACAGCCAAAGTGCTCTGCCGCGCTGCGGTTCTGCCGCAGATCGCCGTGCTTGCTGTCGCCGATAATTGGGTGGCGCAGATGTGCAAGGTGGCGGCGAAGCTGGTGCTTGCGCCCGGTTTTGGGCAAAAGCTCAACCAGACTGTATCGCGTAGTGGGAAATTTGCTGGTCGCCACCGGCAGTTCTGTGGTCGCCATACCGCGATAGTCGGTCACCGCAGGCTGCGGACCTTTATCTTCGCGGGCAAATTTATCGGCGATTTTATCCAGTTCCTCCACCAGCGGATAATCCAGCGTGGCGGAATCCGTCAGCCAGCCGCGCACAATGGCGTGGTAGCGCTTCTGGATCTGGTGCTGTTCAAACTGCTGCGACAGCAGGCGCCCGGCCTCACTGGAAAGCCCCATCAGCAGAACGCCAGAGGTTGGCCGATCCAGACGGTGGGCAGTAAAGACGTGCTGACCGATTTGGTCGCGCACGGTTTGCATAACAACCACTTTCTCATCGCGATCGAGCCAGCTTCGGTGTACCAGCCAGCCGGACGGTTTATTCACCGCCACCAGCCACTCATCCTGATACAGGATCTCAAGCGTCATGCATCGTCACCGGCGAAAAGCGTATCCAGCTTTTCCAGCTCAACCAACATAACGTCGCGCGCCGGGTGAGTCGCCTCCAGCGCCATTTCGTAATAGGGAGAGACGGCAAACGCCTGGGGCAACGCGTGTCCCCCTTCCAGCAGCGCGTGCATGCGCGGAATTAATACCCACTGGAGCCATTCGAATGGAGACAGCGTATCCAGACAAAACGGCTGGGTGCTGGCGAACGCGTCTGGCTGCGGCGCACTTTCCTGCCACAGCTGATGCTGGCGCATAAGGGCTTCGATGGCGTGCAACTGCGCACGAACGCTATCGTGATGCGTCATAGTAACCTCAACTGAAAAACGGAATGGCGCGAAGCATAGCATTGCGGAAGACAGAAATAAAAAAAGGGAGCACTGTAAAAACAGTGCTCCCGGTTCGTTTCGCAGCATTCCAGCTACAATACGTGCTCCCTGCTCATCCGTGACAACTTTTCCTGATGCCCGAAGGCCTGGTCATCCCTTTACCTTTTGCTTCCTGCTCACATCATCCTGACGTGTAGGTTTCGTCCTGAAACGTCCTGGCCATCCTGACCCACCGACCATCCTGACCGGCTCACGTTCTCCTTCCTGGAGGTGTCCCTTACGCATCCTGCGTGATCCACTTTGCTTCATCCTGAAGCCTTCCTGCGGCGTCGTCCTGACGTGTTCCTGGTGAGAAACGCCATCATCCTGATGTTCGTTTCTCGCGTCGGCATCCTGTCGACACAGATAGAATCCGCTATTCTGCCTCGTCTTACAACCCATCCTGTGAGCAAGGTAAGCCTGGCGAAACGGGGATAATCGTTTCAGGAAATCGCTAACCTGTTGAAAGGGAAGTTAATATTAATCTGAAATCCCTAAGACAATGCTAATTGTTTCGGCGATGTCTCACAGTGCGTGTAAGAGATCTCTCACACGTCCAGTAGCATCATGGATTACAGAAGCGGCTCAAGTCGGGTAAGAAAATCCGCAAGAGAAGGCGCGAGAACGTCGCGATTGCGGGTGCCGAGCGTCTCTTTAATGACCTCGCCAGACAGGTTGCAGACTGAAATGACGTCCAGTTCACTGTCGAGCGTCGCAATAAAGAGAGTCGGGGAGAGCTTAAGGCGTTTTTGCGTGACCAGGTGACCAATGAGGTTTTCCTGAACGCGTTGAAGATCGTCTTCGCTCCAGGTTTGCAGCAGCGTCAGCGGCTGTCCTGCAAAACATGCAGTCATATCCCCGGCAAACTGCGTGGTATAAATTGCATGAAGCGCAGGTTGTATCACAATGTCCATTGCGCGTTCAACCGCATTTACATTCTGCTCGCCCGTGAACGGTTTCGGTTGCCAGATAACGTAATCATCCTGCGAAGCGATAATGCACGGTGACGGCACGCCATATAAGTCAGTACTTTGCGGCCACGTCCCCCGCTTTTCATGCCAGGCATCGCAATAGCGGGTCGTGAAGGACGTCAGAGCATTTGCAGTTTCGATATCCACCGATTTCTCTCTTCTTGTAAGACAGGATAAACTCAGCCCCTAAGTGTACCTGTAAAGTGGCTATGAAACATGTCTTACGAAAATCATCAGGCGTTAACGGGCTTAACGCTGGGTAAATCGACCGATTACCGCGACACCTACGACGCAAGCCTGCTTCAGGGTGTGCCGCGCAGCCTGAACCGCGATCCGCTTGGCCTTCATGCCGACGCGCTGCCGTTCGTCGGCGGTGACATCTGGACGCTGTACGAACTCTCCTGGCTGAATGCGCGCGGTCTGCCGCAGGTGGCCGTGGGCCATGTCGAGCTGGATTACGCCAGCGTAAACCTGGTCGAATCCAAGAGCTTTAAGCTCTATCTCAACAGCTTTAACCAGACCAAATTTAACAGCTGGGACGAGGTACAACAGACGCTTGAACGTGATTTAAGCGCGTGCGCGCAGGGGAACGTAACCGTCTCGTTATACCGTCTGCATGAGCTGGAAGGTCAGCCCATCGCCCATTTCCACGGCACCTGCATCGACGATCAGGACATTGATGTGGAAAGCTACGAATTTAGCACCGACTATCTGGAAAACGCGGCGGGCGGAAAAGTGGTCGACGAAACGCTGGTCAGCCATCTGCTGAAATCCAACTGCCTTATCACCCATCAGCCGGACTGGGGCTCGGTACAGATCCAGTATCGCGGCCCGCAGATTGACCGGGAAAAGCTGCTTCGTTACCTGGTGTCATTCCGTCATCACAACGAATTCCACGAGCAGTGCGTGGAACGCATCTTCAATGACATACAGCGTTTCTGCCAGCCCGAAAAGCTGAGCGTTTATGCCCGCTATACCCGTCGCGGCGGCCTGGACATTAACCCATGGCGCACCAATACCGATTTTGTGCCTGCCACCGGACGGCTGGTGCGCCAGTAAGATAAATATTTTCACAATATGCGGGCGGTATTCCGCCCGAAGTGTTGTGAAACGTCATAAGCCAGGGCTATTGTAATCAACAGGGAAAGACGATAATCGTCCCATAAGGAGCTCACTTGATTACACATATTAGCCCGCTTGGCTCTATGGATATGTTGTCGCAACTGGAAGTGGACATGCTTAAACGCACCGCCAGTAGCGACCTGTATCAACTGTTTCGTAACTGTTCACTTGCTGTACTGAACTCCGGAAGCCTGACCGACAACAGTAAAGAGCTGCTGTCCCGCTTCGAAAGTTTTGATATCAATGTGCTGCGCCGCGAGCGCGGGGTGAAGCTGGAAGTGATCAACCCGCCGGAAGAGGCGTTTGTCGATGGGCGTATTATTCGCTCACTTCAGGCCAACCTTTTTGCCGTGCTGCGCGACATCCTGTTTGTTAACGGACAGATCAGCAACGCCGGTCGTTTCCAGCATCTCGATCTGGAAAGCTCCGTTCATATCACCAACCTGGTTTTCTCCATTCTGCGTAACGCCCGCGCCCTGCACGTTGGCGAAGCGCCGAACATGGTCGTCTGCTGGGGTGGTCACTCCATTAACGAAACCGAATACCTGTACGCCCGCCGCGTGGGTAATCAGCTCGGCCTGCGCGAGCTGAACATCTGTACCGGCTGCGGTCCTGGCGCGATGGAAGCGCCGATGAAAGGCGCGGCAGTAGGACACGCGCAGCAACGCTATAAAGAAGGCCGTTTTATCGGCATGACCGAGCCGTCAATCATTGCCGCTGAGCCGCCTAACCCGCTGGTTAACGAACTGATTATTATGCCTGATATCGAAAAACGTCTTGAGGCGTTTGTCCGTATCGCGCACGGTATTATCATCTTCCCGGGCGGCGTAGGTACGGCGGAAGAGCTGCTTTATCTGCTCGGGATCCTGATGAACCCGGCCAACAAAAATCAGGTTCTGCCGCTGATCCTGACCGGCCCGAAAGAGAGCGCCGACTACTTCCGCGTGCTGGACGAGTTTATCGTGCATACGCTGGGGGAAGACGCGCGCCGTCACTACCGCATTATTATTGACGATGCCGCAGAAGTGGCCCGTCAGATGAAAAAAGCGATGCCGCTGGTGAAAGAGAACCGTCGTGATACCGGGGATGCCTACAGCTTTAACTGGTCCATCCGTATCGCACCGGATCTCCAGATCCCCTTCGAGCCGTCGCATGAGAACATGGCGAACCTCAAACTCTATCCGGATCAGCCGGTGGAAGTACTGGCAGCTGACCTGCGTCGCGCCTTCTCTGGCATCGTGGCGGGGAACGTGAAGGAGGTGGGGATCCGCGCGATTGAGGAGTTCGGGCCGTATAAAATCCACGGTGACCCGGAGATGATGCGCCGCATGGATGACATGCTGCAGGGCTTTGTGGCTCAGCACCGCATGAAACTTCCGGGTTCTGCCTATATTCCCTGTTACGAAATCATCAAATAAAGCGTCCTTTCCCTCCTCTCAAGCCGGATTGTCATCCGGCTTTTTTATTAGTGATGTAATTCATAGCGATCTTCAATGTTATTAACAAATCTGGCGCCCGCGCAAACGATTACCTCGTTTTTGAAACCGTAAATAATCAGCCTTAATCGAAATTACCTGCCAGAAAATCCTAAAATCCTATTTCTTTACAGCGAAAGACACCTATCTCGCGGGTCAGCCTTTTCGAAAACATGTCGTTAATGGTAGCCTTCGCGCCCGTAAATCCTCTTTGATGTTTTTTTAACAGATAAATGGTCTAAATATGCCCACATCATAAGTGGATTATTGCATTTGGGATCGCGATCACTGATAGATTCATAACGAGAATGTATCTTTCCGCCCGCCAATAGTTACGGGCAAAAATTATTAAAAAACCGTCACTGAACGAATTTCATATTACCGTCAGGCACTTTTTCATCGGATTTGACTAAAAACCTGACAATTTGCTTCCTCCAGGAGATACAGATGGAAACCACTCAAACCAGCACCGTTGCTTCGATTGAATCCCGAAGCGGTTGGCGCAAAACGGATACCATGTGGATGCTTGGCCTGTACGGCACGGCAATCGGCGCTGGTGTACTGTTCCTTCCTATCAACGCAGGTGTCGGCGGTCTGATCCCGCTGATCATCATGGCCATCATCGCCTTTCCGATGACCTTCTTTGCACACCGCGGCCTGACCCGCTTCGTGCTGTCCGGTAAAAACCCGGGCGAAGACATTACTGAAGTCGTTGAAGAACACTTCGGCGTCGGCGCAGGTAAGCTGATTACCCTGCTCTACTTCTTCGCGATTTACCCGATTCTGCTGGTATATAGCGTTGCTATCACCAACACCGTTGAAAGCTTCATGATGCACCAGCTGCAGATGACCCCGCCGCCGCGTGCGATCCTGTCCCTGATCCTGATCGTCGGTATGATGACCATCGTGCGCTTTGGCGAGCAGATGATTGTCAAAGCGATGAGCGTGCTGGTATTCCCGTTTGTTGCAGCCCTGATGGTGCTGGCGCTGTACCTGATCCCACAGTGGAACGGCGCTGCGCTGGAAACTCTGTCTCTGAGCAGCGCATCCGCAACCGGTAACGGCCTGCTACTGACCCTGTGGCTGGCGATCCCGGTAATGGTGTTCTCCTTCAACCACTCGCCAATCATCTCCTCCTTCGCGGTGGCGAAGCGTGAAGAGTACGGCAATGGTGCAGAGAAGAAGTGCTCCAGCATCCTGGCTCGCGCACACATCATGATGGTACTGACAGTTATGTTCTTCGTGTTCAGCTGCGTGCTGAGCCTTTCCCCAGCGGATCTGGCGGCGGCGAAAGAGCAGAACATCTCTATTCTGTCCTACCTGGCAAACCACTTTAACGCACCGCTGATTGCGTGGATGGCACCGATCATCGCGATTATCGCCATCACCAAATCCTTCCTGGGCCACTACCTGGGCGCACGTGAAGGCTTCAACGGTATGGTGATTAAATCTCTGCGCGGTAAAGGCAAGAGCATTGAAATCAACCGTCTGAACAAAATCACCGCGCTGTTCATGCTGGTGACCACCTGGGCGGTAGCCACCCTGAACCCAAGCATTCTGGGCATGATTGAAACCCTGGGCGGCCCGATTATCGCGATGATTCTGTTCCTGATGCCGATGTACGCGATTCAGAAAGTGCCAGCGATGCGTAAATACAGCGGCCATATCAGCAACGTGTTCGTTGTTGTGATGGGTCTGATTGCCATCTCCGCTATTTTCTACTCGCTGTTCAGCTAATACCTCCTGCGCCGTCTGCGGATGGCGCACTCCTCCCCTCTGACTGAAGCAATGGACGCATCATGATTAGCGTATTCGATATCTTCAAAATCGGTATTGGTCCTTCCAGCTCTCACACCGTCGGACCAATGAAAGCCGGTAAACAATTCACGGATGACTTGATTGCACGCGGCATTTTGCACGACATCACCCGCGTGGTTGTCGATGTATACGGTTCCCTTTCCCTGACCGGTAAAGGCCACCATACCGATATTGCCATTATCATGGGGCTGGCGGGTAACCTGCCGGATACCGTTGATATTGACTCCATTCCTGGTTTTATCCAGGACGTGAACACCCACGGTCGTTTGCTGCTGGCGAACGGCGAGCACGAAGTTGAATTCCCGGTTGACCACTGCATGAATTTCCATGCGGATAACCTGTCGCTGCACGAAAACGGCATGCGCATTACCGCGCTGGTCGGCGATAAAGCGGTTTACAGCCAGACGTATTACTCCATCGGCGGCGGGTTTATCGTCGACGAAGACCATTTTGGTCAAACCAACGGCTCCGCCGTTGAGGTGCCGTACCCGTACAAAAACGCGGCCGATTTACAGCGTCACTGCCAGGAGACAGGCCTTTCTCTCTCCGGCCTGATGATGAAAAACGAGCTGGCCCTGCACAGCAAAGAGGAGCTGGAACAGCACTTCGCAAACGTCTGGGAAGTGATGCGCAGCGGCATTGAGCGCGGGATCACCACCGAAGGCGTGCTGCCGGGGAAACTGCGTGTTCCACGTCGTGCGGCTGCGCTGCGCCGCATGCTGGTCAGCACCGACAAAACCACCACCGACCCGATGGCCGTTGTCGACTGGATCAACATGTTCGCGCTGGCGGTGAACGAAGAGAACGCCGCGGGTGGCCGCGTCGTCACCGCGCCAACCAACGGGGCGTGCGGCATTGTTCCGGCGGTCCTGGCGTATTACGACAAGTTTATCCGTGAAGTGAATGCAAACTCACTCGCGCGGTATATGCTGGTCGCCAGTGCGATTGGCTCACTGTACAAGATGAACGCCTCGATTTCCGGCGCGGAAGTGGGCTGTCAGGGTGAAGTGGGCGTAGCCTGCTCTATGGCGGCGGCGGGTCTGGCCGAATTGCTGGGCGCAAGTCCTGCGCAGGTTTGTATTGCGGCGGAAATCGGCATGGAACATAACCTGGGGCTGACCTGCGATCCGGTCGGCGGACAGGTCCAGGTGCCATGCATCGAGCGTAACGCCATCGCCTCTGTGAAAGCGGTGAACGCGGCCCGTATGGCGCTGCGCCGCACCAGCGAACCGCGCGTGTGTCTCGACAAGGTTATCGAAACCATGTACGAAACCGGTAAAGATATGAACGCCAAATACCGCGAAACCTCCCGCGGTGGCCTGGCGATGAAGATCGTTACCTGCGATTAAGCCTCTCAGGAAGCCTCGTTTTGCGAGGCTTCTTCCTGTTTTCCCCACCATTCATAGTTTCATGCTGCGCTCAGTGTTACCCTTCCCCCATTAGACAGAAGGGAGATTATCTGTGGCCGTTCATTTGCTTATCGTCGATGCACTTAACCTGATTCGCCGTATTCACGCGGTACAGGGCACCCCCTGCAAGGACACCTGTTTACACGCGCTGGAGCAGCTCATTCGCCATAGCGAACCCACCCACGCTGTTGCCGTATTCGACGATGAAGCACGCAATACCGGCTGGCGGCACCAGCGCCTGCCGGACTACAAAGCCGGACGTGCGCCGATGCCGGACGATCTGCACGCCGAAATGCCCGTTATACGCGCGGCCTTTGAACAGCGCGGCGTTCCGTGCTGGGGCGCACACGGTAATGAGGCTGACGATTTAGCCGCAACGCTGGCGGTTAAAGTCGCGAGCGCCGGGCATCAGGCGACTATCGTTTCAACCGACAAAGGCTACTGCCAGCTGCTCTCTCCAACGGTCCGCATCCGCGACTACTTCCAGAAACGCTGGCTGGACGCGCCATTTATTGCCAGCGAGTTTGGCGTATCGCCTGAGCAATTGCCGGATTACTGGGGGCTGGCGGGGATCAGCAGCTCCAGAGTGCCGGGTGTCGCCGGTATTGGACCCAAAAGTGCCGCACAGCTGCTGACGGAGTTTCAGAATCTGGAAGGGATTTACGCAAGGCTTGAGGAAGTGCCGGAAAAATGGCGCAAGAAGCTGGAGGCGAATAAAGAGATGGCGTTTATCTGCCGGGAAATCGCAACGCTACAGACGGATTTACAGCTGGACGGGAATTTACAGCAGTTAAGGTTAGAACGTTAAAACAACTACACGATTTTGTAGGCCCGGTAAGCGCAGCGCCACCGGGCGTTACAAACGTTATCGCTCGTCGCGACGCCCACCCACGGCCGCCCACCAGCGACGGATATGCACCGTCACTTCTTCACGGTCGTGATACAGCTGACGCGCCTGGATTTCCGCGTTAATCCCGTGTTCGTCCAGTTGCTGCTGAATATAAGCCAGGTTCTGCGACACCTCTTCGTAACGCTTTTTCATCGGCAGCTTGAGGTTGAAAATCGTCTCACGACACCAGCCGTTCACCAGCCAGGAGGCCATCAGCGCTGCGACTTTCGCCGGTTTTTCTACCATGTCGCACACCATCCAGGAGATGTTGTTACGGGTAGGACGGTAGCGGAAACCATCTTCACGCAGCCAGGTGACCTGCCCGGTGTCCATCAGGCTTTGCGCCATCGGGCCGTTATCCACAGACGAAACCCACATGTTGCGTTTCACCAGCTGATAGGTCCAGCCGCCCGGGCACGCGCCAAGATCGACGGCATACATGCCGTTTGCCAGACGTTCGTCCCACTCGTCCGCCGGGATAAAGACGTGGAACGCCTCTTCCAGCTTCAGGGTTGAACGGCTCGGCGCGTCTGACGGGAAGCGCAGACGCGGGATCCCCATAAAGAACGGCGAGTTATTGGTGGTATACGAGTAGCCGGTGTAGCAACATCCTGGCGCAATAAAGAAGATATGCACGACTGGACGCTTTGGCGTTTCGTAGTTTGTCAGCACTCCCGCATCACGCAGTGCCGCGCGGAGCGGCACGGTAAACTTACGGCAGAACTTCATCAGCTCTTTGCTTTCATTGGTGTCAGCCACTTCCACGCGCAAATCGCCGCCCTTCTCCACCACGCCCTGCAACAGGCCAACAATCGGCGTGATGCGATCTTCCGGCGGAAGATCTTTCAGTAATTCGCCCGCGACAAACATCTGACGGGCGAAAATCAGCGAGCTGAACGGCAGTTCGCGCGCCAGCTTGTCGGCATCATCAGGCTGATAGCATTCAAATACCACATAGCCCGCGTTCTCTTTGACGCGAGCGAATCCGAAGACTTCACGCTTCGCCGCTTTATCGGTGATTTCCGCGGCGCACTCTTTCTCAAACCCCGGGCGACAATATAAAACAACCTTATTCATGAACAACGCCCTTGCGTTTCAGACGGATAGCTCCGATAAACATTAAAACCCAACCCGCCAGGAAGCTGACGCCGCCGACAGGTGTAACAAACGCCCACAGGCGTAAATGCGACAGCGCCAGACAGTAGAGACTGCCGCTGAACAGTACGGTACCCAGCGCCAGAAAGACGCTGCTCCAGTAAAACCAAATGCTGATACGGCGCTGCATCGCCACCGCCAGCCCAAAAATTGCCAGCGTGTGGAACGCCTGATATTCAAGGCCGGTCTGGATCCAGCCCATCTCCACAACGCCCAAAGACTTGCTTAAGACATGCGCGCCAAACGCGCCCAGAGCTACAAAAATAAAGCCACTCACCGCGGCGAAAATCAGCATGAATCGGCTGGTCATGTTTAAGTCCTGAATTAATGCGTGCCCGGCACACAAACGTTATTGTTCATACCTGAAGCGGAATTTTTCTTGCTCGCTTGCCGCTTTCGCCAGTATCCACTGCCGGAAAGCGGCTATTTTACCCAGTTCTGCCTGACTGTCATGACAAACCAGATAAAATGCATTCTTGCTGACCAGTACATCGTTAAATGGGCAAACCAGACGGCCTGCCTCAATTTCGGACTGCGCCATGACGTTATTCGCTAATGCCACGCCCTGCCCGTGAATGGCAGCCTGTAACACCATCGCGCTGTGGCTAAAAATGGGCCCCTGCTGCACGTTTATATGATTAAGACCTAACTGGCGGGTATAAGTTTGCCAGTCGCGACGCGACGCATCGTGCAAAAGCGTGTGTTGCGCCAGATCGGCGGGCGTTTTGAGCGCTTTCTCCCCCGTCAGCAGCAGCGGTGAACAGACCGGCAGCAGATATTCTGCGTATAATTTTTCAACACGCAAGCCCGGCCAGTTATCACGACCGTAAAAAATCGCCACATCCACATCGTCTGCAAGCTTGTCTTCCTGACGGTCCACCGCCTGGATTCGGACATCGATTCCCGGATAAGTTGAGTTAAAGCTTGAGAGTCGCGGCACCAGCCACTGAATGGCAAAACTGGGCAATAAACTCACAGTCAGGGCGCCTTTTGCGCTCCGTGCCTGAAGCTTACGGGTGGCTTCCGTCAGCTGGGAGAAAATCTCTTTAATATCCTGAAAATAGCTCTGCCCTTCTTCGGTCAACAGCAACGAACGGTTGCGTCGACGGAACAGCTTAAGCCCCAGAAAATCCTCCAGAGACTTGATTTGATGACTTACTGCGGCCTGTGTCACAAAAAGCTCATCGGCTGCGCGGGTGAAGCTGAGGTGGCGTGCTGCTGCATCAAAAACACGTAATGCATTTAGGGGTGGCAATCGCTTGGACATGGTTATCTGGCTTAGATGTTAACGAGATTTAACATATAGGAAACAACGTTTAACCTATTAGTTTTTTTTATCTGAGCCATTATAATTTGTCCGTTGAGGAACTACCAGCAAATACCTATAGTGGCGGCACTTCCTGAGCCGGAACGAAAAGCTTTTTTTGGAATGCGTGTTCTGAAGGGCTTTTGGCTTACGGTTGTGATGTTGTGTTGTTGTGTTTGCAATTGGTCTGCGATTCAGACCACGGTAGCAACGCTACCAATTTTTCACTTCCTGTACATTTACCCTGTCTGTCCATAGTGATTAATGTAGCACCGCCAACTTGCGGTGCTTTTTTTTCGCTTATCTAACTGTTAATGCTCGATTTCCTTCATCTCTTTCACGTCACTGCGATTGATCTGCTGTTTGTTCCCGTTAGCATCTTTGTATGAAATCATCCCGGTATCATTATCGGTTGTCGGTTTCCCTTCAGAGACGATAGATCGACCATCGTTGGTATGCATTACGTAGTTATTACCAGAACATGCGCTCAGGGCAAAGGTCAACGCACAGGCAGAAATGATTGCAGCTGTCTTTTTCATGATTATTCTCCTTTAGCAATTAATGCTATTCAAACCTCGATTTATAACAGGCTAAAACATCCGCCTAACACTATTTAGCATAACCTGCTTTTTCAGACTCGCCAGGATAAGCAGACAAATCTGATAGATATCAACTTCCTTGCCCTGCCGATGAATTTGCGCGACGATCGTAGAATCGATATGAGGAATTCCATGAACGCTTTCAGTCCTGCGCAGTTTCGCGCACAGTTTCCTGCGCTGGCCGATGCCGGCATTTATCTTGATAGCGCCGCCACGGCCCTTAAGCCGCAAGCGGTGATTGAGGCAACCCGCCAGTTTTACAGCCTGAGCGCCGGGAACGTGCATCGCAGCCAGTATGCCGACGCACAGCGCTTAACGGCGCAATACGAAGCCGCACGGGATCAGGTCGCGCGCCTGATCAATGCTGACAGCGGTAAGAACATCGTCTGGACGCGGGGCACTACCGAGGCCATTAACATGGTGGCGCAATGTTACGCGCGTCCGCTGTTGCAGCCCGGGGATGAGATGATCGTCAGCGAGGCGGAACACCACGCCAACCTGGTGCCCTGGCTGATGGTGGCCGAACAAACCGGGGCACGGGTTGTAAAACTCCCGTTGGGTACAGACTTCCTGCCTGACGTGGCGCGTCTGCCTGAGCTGATTACGCCGCGCAGCCGTATTCTGGCGCTGGGGCAGATGTCCAACGTCACCGGCGGCTGTCCGGATCTGGCGCGCGCCATTGAGATTGCCCATGCCAGCGGCGTGGTAGTAATGGTCGACGGTGCGCAGGGTGTGGTGCATTTTCCGGCTAACGTTCAGGCGCTGGATATCGACTTCTATGCCTTCTCAGGGCATAAATTGTACGGGCCAACCGGTATCGGCGCGCTGTACGGTAAACCTGAACTGCTGGCCCGGATGACGCCGTGGCTCGGCGGCGGCAAGATGATTACCGAAGTCACCTTCGACGGTTTCAAAACGCAGGATGTGCCTTACCGCCTGGAAGCCGGTACGCCGAACGTGGCAGGGGTTATCGGTCTGAGCGCAGCGCTCGAATTTCTCGCAGATACGGACGTGGCTCAGGCTGAAAGCTGGAGCCGGGGCCTGGCGACGCTGGCAGAAGAAGAGCTTAAGAAACGCCCCGGGTTTCGCTCGTTCCGCGTCCAGGACTCCAGCCTGCTCGCCTTTGATTTTGCGGGCGTACACCATAGCGACATGGTGACGCTGCTTGCCGGATACGGCATTGCCCTGCGCGCAGGACAGCACTGCGCCCAGCCGCTGCTGGCGGCCATGGGGGTGAGCGGTACCCTGCGCGCCTCGTTTGCACCGTACAACACAAAAAGTGACGTCGACGCGCTGGTTTCCGCCGTCGACCGCGCCCTGGAATTACTGGTGGATTAATGACAAGTTCAGCCTTAGCCGGGCATCCGTTCGGCACCGTTATCACTGAAGAGACGTTAAAACAGACCTTCGTCCCGCTCACGCAGTGGGAAGATAAATATCGTCAGTTGATCCTGCTGGGCAAACAGTTGCCCACGCTGTCAGACGAACTGAAATCGCAGGCGAAGGAGATAGCTGGCTGCGAGAACCGCGTCTGGCTTGGGTTTAGCATATCCGGTGAGAAACTGCATTTCTTCGGCGACAGCGAGGGACGCATTGTTCGCGGTCTGCTGGCGGTGCTGTTGACCGCAATCGAAGGGAAAAGCGCCGCAGAGCTGCTGGCGCATTCTCCGCTGGCGCTGTTTGATGAGCTGGGACTTCGCACGCAGCTTAGCGCCTCGCGCGGACAGGGACTGATTGCGCTAAACGACGCGGTGCTGGATGCCGCCCGTCAGGCTCAGGCCTGACGTTCCGCCTTCGCCATCATCTTCTTCAGGGCGTGAGAGACCGCCACAAAGCCGAAGGAGGCGGTCACCATGGTGGCCGCTCCAAACCCTGAGGCACAATCCATCCGCTTTGGCCCTTCCGCTGTGCTTTTCATTGCACAGACCGAACCATCCGCCTGCGGATAAACCAGCGCTTCTGTCGAGAACACACAGTCCACGCCCAGCTTGCCTTTACTGTTCTTCACCACGTTGAAGTCGCTTTTTAAGCGCTCGCGCAGCTTAGCGGCCAGTGGATCCTGAATGGTTTTCGCCAGATCTGCCACCTGGATCTGCGTCGGATCAATTTGTCCACCCGCGCCGCCCGTTGTCACCAGCGGCACCTTGTAACGACGACAGTAAGCGATCAGCGCCGCTTTTGGCCGCACGCTGTCGATGGCGTCAATCACATAGCTGTAGCCTTTGCTCATGTACTCCGCGACGTTATCTGCCGTCACAAAGTCGTCAATCACCGTTACGCGGCACTCCGGGTTGATGAGACGAATACGCTCCGCCATCACCTCGGACTTCGCCAGACCGACGTTATCACGCAGGGCGTGGATCTGACGGTTAGTGTTAGTGACGCAGACGTCATCCATATCAATCAACGTAATTGCGCCAATGCCGGTTCTCGCCAGCGCTTCTGCCGCCCACGAACCCACGCCACCAATGCCCACCACGCAGACATGCGCATCCGCGAACAGTTGCAGGGCTTTTTCACCGTATAACCGTGCCGTGCCGCCGAAACGCTGGCGCCAGGCATCGCTGATTACCACAGACATAAAACCTCAGATGTAAAAAGGGTGAGGTATTCCTCACCCTGAACCGTAATCCGTCTTGCGCTCAGAATACCACACTCAGCCGCTAAATACGTTCCCGGTACCCGGCGCTGTCTTCAGCACCCACACGCGCCCGTAGTGGTTATACCAGCCTGCACGGTGGCCGGCATCCGGGCCGATGCCCTGGTAAATATCGAAGTGCTGACCTTTAATCGCCCCGCCCACGTCCAGCGCCACCATCAGGCGTAATTCATACTTGCCGTTGAATTTGCCGTTGTTGTCGAGGAGAGGGACTTCCGCCAGCAGCGTGGTACCCGCCGGGATAATCGAACGATCCGATGCCACAGAAGCGCGGCCAATCAGCGGGACGGCGCTCGCCCCTTTCACCGGCGCAAAGTTCTGCGGTTTGAAGAAGACAAACGATGGATTCTGCTCAAGCAGCTCACGCACTTCCGCTTCGCTGTGTTTTTCGCCCCACTCGCGGATCGCCTGCATCGACATATCTTCTCGTTTCACTTCACCACGGTCGATGAGCACCTTACCGATGCTGCGATAGGCATGGCCGTTTTTCCCGGCATAGCTAAAGAAGTTCAGCGGCGAGCCGTCGCCAAAATCAATATAGCCGCTGCCCTGCACGTCCATGATGAAGTTATCCATCAGCGAGTTGCTGTAGGCCAGCACGTAATTTTCGCTAAGCGCACCGGCATAGATTTCAGCGCGGGACGGGAGACGACCGCGTTTTGGCGGCATGCGGTAAATCGGATACTGGAATTCGCCCTGACGCGTGTGTCGTGCCTGGACAACCGGGGTGTAGTAGCCGGTAAACTGAACGTTACCGTAGTTATCCGCCCCTTCCATCTGCCACGCGTCAATACCAAACTGGCGCATATTGCGCGTATCACCGCCAGCACGCAGCCAGTCCTGCACTGCACTATAAACGTTGTTCTGTGAGCCATACAGGCGCGGCGACGCTTTGCGGATCTGGTACACCTGCTCGGAGAAATCCCCGGCATTGATTGGAGCACCCACGGCATCTGGCTGGTTAACTAAAGAGAAAGGCTGGGATAACTTCCCGTCTTTATACTGTTGACCGCGATCGGTCGGTTTGGAAGAGCAGGCCGCAAGAATCGCTACCATTGCGCCTGTCATCAGATACTTCACCCAACGTCCTTTCATTATATCTCGTCTTTTAGTTGCCCAATTCCGCGTGATGAAGATAACAAACCCACCGTGGTAATGAAATGCGATCGCCTTCCCTTTGGCAAATTCTGGACAAAAAATAGTCCAAAGTGGCTATTCCCGTTCATTTTGCATACAAAATAATGAATTATGCGAAAAAGGGGTTGCATCACAAACCTATCCGAGTATAGTGCGCTTCCACGGACGCGGGGTGGAGCAGCCTGGTAGCTCGTCGGGCTCATAACCCGAAGGTCGTCGGTTCAAATCCGGCCCCCGCAACCAATTAAAATTTGATGAAGTATCTTCTACGACTGTAGAAAGACGGACGCGGGGTGGAGCAGCCTGGTAGCTCGTCGGGCTCATAACCCGAAGGTCGTCGGTTCAAATCCGGCCCCCGCAACCAATCAAATTTGAAGAAGTAAGTTTCTACAAGTGTAGAAAGACGGACGCGGGGTGGAGCAGCCTGGTAGCTCGTCGGGCTCATAACCCGAAGGTCGTCGGTTCAAATCCGGCCCCCGCAACCAACACTTCTTAAAACAATAAACACCCTTAAGGGTGTTTTTTTGTATCTGCCGTTTGTGAAAGTGCCGGGCGAGATACCCGGCGTAATACCCTATCCCCGCCGCGCCAGTGTTTCCCCGTCTGAGAAATAGGCCCGAATACCCGCCAGAATCGACTCCGCCACTTCCTGCTGGAATTTAGCCGTCTTGAGCTTGCGTTCCTCTTGCACGTTACTGATAAACGCGGTTTCGACCAGAATGGACGGAATATCTGGCGCTTTCAGTACCGCAAATCCGGCCTGCTCGACGCTGTTTTTGTGCAGCTTGTTGACCCGGCCCAGTTTGCCCAGCACCGCTTTACCAAACTTCAGACTGTCGGTAATGGTCAGCGACTGCACCATATCAAACAGCGTATGGTCGACGTAACGATCCCCGCTTTTGCTCACGCCACCGATTAAATCCGAGGCGTTCTGCGTGTCCGCCAGGTATCTCGCGGCGGTACTGGTCGCCCCTTTCGTTGACAGGGCAAACACCGACGATCCGCTCGGCTGGCGGCTGGTGAAGGCGTCCGCATGAATAGAGACAAACAGATCCGCGCGCTGCTTCTGCGCTTTCGCCACGCGGACCTTCAGCGGGATAAAGACATCTTCGTTGCGCGTCATGTAGGCGCGCATATTGCCCTCTTTGTCGATTAACGCCTTCAGACGACGGGCAATTTGCAGCACCACATCTTTTTCACGGGTGTGATATTTCCCAACGGCGCCGGAATCTTCTCCGCCGTGGCCAGGATCGAGCATGATCACAATCGGACGATCGCGCCCCGCCCTGCCCGGCTTAGGACCACTTTGCGCAGGTGGGACCTGTCGCTGGAGATCGCCTTTGTTGTAATCTTCAAGTAACGCCAGGAGCGGATCCTGAATATCCGTTGCATTCGCCGGATAGAGATCCATTACCAGGCGCTCCTTAAAGGCGGCAACAGGCGCAAGGGCAAAGAGCTGCGGTTTCACGTTCTGCTTGAGCTCAAACACCATGCGCACGGTTTGCGGATCGAACTGCCCGACGCGCGCCGATTTGATAAAAGGATCGTCGCCACGGATCTGCGCCGCCATGCCTTTAAGCACGGAGTTGAGATTCACACCTTCGAGATCAACCACCACACGTTCAGGATTGCTGAGGGCAAATTGTTTGTATTTCAGCACGCGGTTGGACTCGACCGTCACGCGCGTATAGGTCGACGACGGCCAGACGCGCACCGCGACTACCTGGCTTGTGGCGGCAAGACCCACCTGGCTGACGCTAAGCAACCACATCGCCCCGGCCCCTTTTAACAGGCGGCGGCGGCTTATTGCTGAATTGGATCCCGACATGCTTCTCCCGAGCAAGAAATCTGATTGATGAACAAAACGCCCAAATTGACCGAAAACTTTAACGAATGACGCATAAACTGTCATCTATAAAAGGGTAAACAATCATACGTTAACGCACGGATTACTTATTATTTTCTGTGTGTCGCAGAAAATTTTGGCTTGCACACGCGGCCACAATCGAATAAAAATACACAAATAACGAATAAACATTCATTAAGGGTTGTATCATGGTTAAGGAACGCAGAACCGAACTGGTCCAGGGATTCCGCCATTCTGTTCCCTATATCAACACCCATCGGGGGAAAACCTTTGTCATCATGCTTGGCGGCGAAGCCATTGAGCATGAGAACTTTTCCAGTATCGTCAATGATATCGGCCTGCTGCACAGCCTCGGCATCCGTCTGGTGGTGGTGTATGGCGCACGTCCGCAAATCGAAGCCAACCTGGCCGCCCATCACCATGAGCCGATCTACCACAAACATACCCGCGTGACGGATGCGAAAACCCTCGAACTGGTCAAACAGGCGGCGGGTCTGTTGCAGCTCGATATCACCGCCCGCCTGTCGATGAGCCTGAGTAATACGCCGCTGCAGGGCGCGCACATCAACGTGGTGAGCGGCAACTTTATCATCGCTCAGCCGCTCGGCGTGGACGATGGCGTGGATTACTGCCACAGCGGCCGCATCCGGCGCATTGATGAAGAAGCCATTCACCGCCAGTTAGACAATGGCGCGATCGTCCTGATGGGACCCGTTGCCGTTTCCGTAACGGGTGAAAGTTTTAATCTGACCTCGGAAGAGATTGCCACCCAGCTGGCCATCAAGCTGAAAGCGGAAAAAATGATCGGCTTTTGCTCCTCACAGGGTGTCGTGAACGATGAGGGCGTGATTGTGCCAGAACTTTTTCCGAATGAAGCCCAGGCGCGCGTCGAAGCGCTGGAAGCACAAGGCGATTACTATTCCGGTACCGTGCGTTTTCTGCGCGGCGCCGTCAAAGCGTGCCGCAGCGGGGTACGCCGCAGCCACCTGATCAGCTATCAGGAAGACGGCGCGCTGTTGCAGGAACTGTTCTCCCGGGACGGGATCGGTACGCAGATCGTAATGGAGAGCGCCGAGCAGATCCGCCGTGCCACCATCAATGACATCGGCGGCATTCTGGAGCTGATCCGTCCGCTGGAACAACAGGGCATTCTGGTTCGCCGCTCCCGCGAGCAGCTGGAGATGGAGATCGACAAGTTCACCATCATCCAGCGAGATAACCTGACCATTGCCTGTGCGGCGCTTTATCCGTTCCCGGAAGAGCAGATTGGCGAAATGGCGTGCGTTGCCGTGCACCCGGATTACCGTAGCTCCTCGCGGGGGGAACTGCTGCTTGAACGCGTGGCGGCACAGGCGCGCCAGATGGGTCTGAGCAAGCTGTTCGTGCTCACCACGCGCAGCATTCACTGGTTCCAGGAGCGCGGCTTCACGCCGGTGGATATTGATTCTCTGCCGGAAAGTAAGAAAGAGATGTACAACTACCAGCGCCGCTCGAAGGTGTTAATGGCGGACCTGGGATAACAATCACCCTCTCCTGTCGGAGAGGGTGATTACTCAGACAGATTCAAAAATCGCGCTTAATCCGCTTCTGCGCTCGGTGCGAGTGGCAATCGCCTGACCCAGCACGCGCTCATCCGCATACAGCGACAGACGCTGGCGCGCACGGGTAACGGCGGTGTAGACCAACTCACGGGTTACGACCGGCGAAAGCTGTGTCGGCAGGATCAGCGCCGCATGGTTGAACTCTGAGCCCTGAGACTTGTGTACCGTCATCGCCCATGCCGTTTCATGCTCTGGCAGACGGCTGGGCTGGACGGACTTCACGCTGCCGTCCGGTAGCTGGAACCAGACGCGCAAACCGTTACCGCGATCGAGCGCAATACCGATATCCCCGTTGAACAGCCCCAGCGTACTGTCGTTGCGGGAGATCATCACTGGCCGGCCTTCATACCATCGCGAATGCTGCTGACGGTTAATTTTGCGTTTCTGCACGAGCAGCTGCTCCAGCCTGTCGTTCAGGCCCGCAACGCCGAACGGCCCTTCCCGCAATGCGCACAGAAGCTGGTATTCGCCAAATGCGGCAATGACCTGCCCGGGCTGACTGCGCTGCTGCACGCAGCTCAGAAAACGCTGGTATCCATGGAGAGCCTCCTCAAGCATAGCCTGATACTCTTCCCCGCTTTGCAGCGATTTCTTTTCAATGTCAGTGAAAGAGCCGTCAAACACCGTGCGCGTGGCATGCCGATCGCCACGGTTGACCGCCGCAGCCAGCTGGCCGATGCCGGAGTCGCTACCGAAACGGTAGCTTTTTTGCAGCAGGCACAGGCTGTCACGCAGTGCGCCTGCGACCGGCGAGTGATCGGGTTCAAGCGAGCAGCCGGTCAGGCGGGCAAGCTCCTGCGCCCGCGCGGCGGTATAACCGTAGCTGGCGTAGGTACAGATATCCCCCAGTACCGCCCCGGCTTCCACGGAGGCGAGCTGGTCGCGATCGCCCAGGAAAACCACGCGCGCATGCGGCGGCAGAGCATCGATCAGGCGCGACATCATGGTCAGGTCAATCATGGAGGCTTCATCCACCACCAGCACGTCCAGATGCAGCGGATTACCCGCATGGTAGCGCAGCCGCTGGCTACCCGGCTGCGCGCCGAGCAGACGGTGCAGGGTACTCGCTTCACCCGGGAAAAGCGCAAGCTGCTCCTGAGTGAGCGGCAGCTGTTGCATCGCACCGCCCAGTGATTCGGTCAGTCGCGCCGCTGCTTTCCCGGTGGGCGCCGCCAGACGAATACGACATCGCTGCTCGCCTGATAGCTGGATCAGGGCTGCCAGCAGCTTTGCGACGGTCGTGGTTTTCCCGGTCCCCGGGCCACCTGAAATCACCGAAATCCGCCGCGTCAGGGCGACGGCCGCCGCCACTTTCTGCCAGTCTGTAGGCTCACCGGAGTCAAACAGCCTGTCCAGTGTCTGGCGAAGCTGCGCTTCGTCGCAGGGAAGCGGCGCGTTGGTCTCACTAAAGAAACGCGCTACCGTCAGTTCGTTTCGCCACAGACGGTTCAGATATAAGCGCTCCCCCGTCAGGATCAGCGGCGCCTGGTTTTCTCCCGGCCCGACGGCCGACGATTCGCGCAAAATTTTCTGCCAGTCCACCCTCTCCCCCAGCAGCGCAAAGCAGGACTGGAGGACAGGCGGCATTTTCTCGTCAACAACCAGACGCGAGAGCGGCAGACACACATGCCCCTCTCCGGCGTCTTTACTCAATAGGGCAGCGGCAAGCATCACGGCGGGCTGGTCAGCGGCAATCATCATGGCAAACTGCACATCCAGCTGACGCAGCACGCGTTGCTCTACCGCTTCCAGCAATAAGTCCTGCATCGTCATGCCATCTCCTCCGTGTTTGCTGCAAACAGGTTATCCATTTTATTAATCAATTCCGCATCCGGACGGGTGCTGAAGATCCCGGAGCGCGGATCGGCAGCGTCGACCCCGCGCAAGAAGAGGTAGATGACGCCACCAAAATGATCGTCGTAGCGGTAATCCGCAATACGGTGGCGCAAATAGCGGTGCAGCGCTAGCGTGTAGAGCTGATATTGCAGATCGTAGCGATGCATTTGCATGGCTGCCGCCATCGCCTGCTGGGTATAGGCTTCGCTGTTCTCGCCCAGCCAGTTCGATTTGTAATCCAGCAGGTAGTACCGTCCTTCGTGACGGAAGACCAGGTCGATAAAGCCTTTCAGCATGCCCTGCACTTGACGGAAGTTCAACGGCGGGCAACCGGCTGAGAGCGGATCGTACTGACGGATAAGCGCATCGAGCGCGTCGGCCTTAAGCGGGCCTGCGACAGGCAGATAAAACTCCATCTCAACCTGTTTATTTCTGGCCGTTAGCTGACGAAGAGCGAAGCCCTGCTCAGTCAGCGGTGCCTGCAAAATGGCGTTGATCCAGTCAGTGAGAACGGGCTGCCAGTGCGCGTCATAGCCCCCGCTCTGTAGCATCTTCAGCACCCACTCCTCACTGACAGGCTGAGTAAAATCAAGCTCTTCAAAGAGGCTGTGCAAAAAGGTGCCCGGCGACGCGCCGCGTGGGAACTGATGCGGAGTTAACGTCGGTTCAACCGGAATATCACCCACCCCTGCGGCATCCACGTCCAGCTTCGGCATGAGATCCAGCGCAATACTTTGCCCGTGCTGTTGCAGGCCAGAATAGCTGGTGACGCGCCAGTCGTCGGCAAGCACCCGCGTGATCTGGCGCGCATTAAGGTCGGTCGCGGGCTCTTGCGCCATTTGCCAGCGGCTATTGTCTGGCAGAGACGGGATATGCAGCGCGATATCGTCACCGCAGAGCGACTCAATGCAAAGGCGCAACCCCGCAGCATCTTTCGGCTCGCCACGCTGAATAAGCCGCCCTAACGCGCTTAAATGGAAATCGCTTTCCCCTGTTTTCTCCCCGCGACGGCGGAAAACCGGGGCGACGCCCAGGCTGCAATGCCAGACAGAACGGGTCAGCGCCACGTAAAGCAGGCGCAAATCCTCCGCCAGACGCTCCGCTTCTGCCAGTTCAACGCTGGTCTCCGCCTTGCTGAGATCGAGCACCGCATCGAAAGTCTCGCGGTCATGGTAAAAGGCCTGATCCTGAACCCGGTAGTTCGCGATGAAAGGCAGCCAGACCAGCGGATATTCGAGACCTTTGGATTTGTGAATGGTGACGATTTGCACCAGATGCTTATCGCTCTCAAGACGCATCTGCTGGCTTGAAGAGTTACTGTTTGGATCCGCGATTTGCTGCGCCAGCCAGCGCACAAGGGCATGTTCACTTTCAAGCTGGGTACCCGCTTCCTGTAACAGTTCGCTGATGTGTAAAATATCGGTCAGACGCCTTTCACCGCCGGATGTCGCCAGCATATTTTCGGCAATCTGACGCCGTGTCATCAGCTCGCGCAGCATCGCCATAACGCCGCGCTTTTGCCAGCGTTCACGGTAATGGACAAACTCTTCTACCACCGCATCCCATGCGTTTTCGTCATGGTTGAGTTCATCAATATCCCGTGCGTTCAACCCCAGCATAGAACTGGCCAGCGCGCTTCGAAGCGTATTTTCGCGCTCCGGCGCCAACACCGCCTGAAGCAACCAGAGCATTTCCTGGGCTTCCAGCGTGTCGAACACGCTGTCGCGGTTAGAGAGATACACTGACGGAATATCCAGCAACGTTAGCGCATCGCGGATTAACGCCGCTTCCTGACGACTGCGCACCAGCACGGTAATATCAGAGGCCTTTACAGGATATGCCTGTTCCCCCTTCCACAGTAGTGCCTCGCCGCGCGCGCCTGCGCTTAGCCAGTCACGGATTTGCGCGGCGCAGTGCTGGGCCATCGCCGCCTGATAATCGGCAACGCCATAGCCTTCCCCCTCAAGCAGCCAGAAGGTCATGGCGGGTTGCACCGCACCGCTGACTTCAAAGCGCAGCGTCGCGTTGTTTGGGGCGGATTTCACCGGCAGGAAAGGGATTTCATTGAACATGAATGCCGTCTCCATACGGCTGAACAGCGCATTGACGCTCTCAACCATCCCCGGAGCGGAGCGCCAGTTGGTATCTAACGTGTAATGCGCGACAACCTCACTACGGGCTTTCATATAGGTGAAGATATCTGCCCCACGGAAGGCGTAAATGGCCTGTTTAGGGTCGCCTATCAGCAGCAGGGCAGTGTCGGGCTGCTGTCGCCAAATGCGGCGAAAAATGCGGTACTGCTGGGGGTCGGTGTCCTGAAATTCGTCAATCATCGCCACCGGAAAACGGGTACGGATCGCGCTGGCGAGCGCTTCACCATTCTCGCTGGACAGGGCTTCGTCCAGGCGGCTCAGCATGTCATCAAACCCCAGCTCGCCCCGGCGACGTTTTTCGCGCGCGACTGCCTGGCGGATCTCCGTCATGGCGCGGGTGATCATCAGGTCATTGAGCGTTAATGGCTCCGCAAGCAGCGCTTCAATCGCCACAAACAGGGGATGCTCAGGCACAATACCGTCGGCTTTGGTTCGCTCGGTCAAAAAGCGCTGCGAAAATTTTTCCAGTGCGTCCGGAAGCTGGTAACCCCGCGTCTCCTCCTGGGCCCAGGCGCTGATCTTTTCGATCCACTTCCCCTGGTTCCCACGGTTGAACTTGCGTCTGTCGATGCCTGAGTTTTCGATGATTGCATCAATTTCACCAACCGACTCATTCCACTTCTGCTTAAGCGCGGTAATTTTGGCGACGATCTTTTCATGGCGCGAGGCCAGCGTTTCATCGGCAGGCGGAGGAGATTTAATGACCGGCGCTTCGCCTTGCAGGTAACGGTCGATGGCGCGAAGAAGCTCTTCCGGACCTTTCCACAGGGCGTGAACCGCTTCAGCAATGTCGCGCTGCAACGGATAACAGTGACGACGCCAGAAATCCGCACAGGCCTGATAGCGAAGCTCGGATTCATCTTCAATAAGCTGCTGCTCAAAGAGCATGCCGGATTCAAACGCATTCAGGCTCAGCATGCGCTGACAAAAACCGTGAATGGTGAAGACGGACGCTTCATCCATTTGCCGTTCGGCCAGCAGCAGCCATTGCGCAGCCTGTTGCTTATCCGCAATCTCGTCCAGCAGGCTCGCGTAGAGGGGGTTATCCGTCGTCTGACGCAGACAGGCGATGCGCAGCTCATGAATGTTGCTGCGAATACGGCCACGCAGCTCGGCAGTGGCCGCTTCGGTGAAAGTTACCACCAGCAGCTCTTCCACGCTTAACGGGCGCGAAAAAGCGGCGTTGCCGCCGAGCCCCAACAGCAGACGCAGATAGAGCGCGGCGATGGTATAGGTTTTTCCCGTTCCCGCTGAGGCTTCAATCAGTCGCTCACCCTGTAGAGGTAAACTTAGGGGATCAAGCGGCTCAGCGGTATGGGTCATTCTTTCTTACTCCAGGGCATAGTTTGTTGCAGCGCGCTGACGCTCTTCCAGACGGTCCACTCTTTTGATTTTACGTAGTCCGTTTTCCCGTTCTGGCTGCCAGAAACCTGAGACAGGATGGCCATACCCTGCGGTTTAACTACCGCCTGATGGAAGAAATCGGCAACTTTTTGTGGCGTCAGCTGTTTTATTTCGGCCACTATTTTATCACGCGAATCAAATTTAATATTACCGCGATCAAAATCTTTGCTCAGCTGCGAGGCCTCTTCACCCAGCGTCTGCGGCGGTTGCATCACCTGGGCGATAACCGCCTGCTGGATCTGGGCAAACTCTTCCGGCTTCATGGCGCGCAGTTTTGCTTCCGCCTGCGGGAAGAATGCCTGATAACGTTGCCACAGGTAAGCGGGTTGTTTGTCGCTGCTTTGCAGAAGGAAGCCCAACCCCCACTGACGGCCCACATTCATCGAGAAAGCGAATACCGCATAACCAAGCTGCTCTTCGGTGCGCAGCTGGTTGTAAAACCACGGCTGAATAATTTGACCGAGCACCGCACTCTGGGCAGAGCTGGTAAATTCGTCATATCCGACAGGGACAAACACCGCGGCCAGCGCGGAATCCGTGCTGCTTCCCGCTTTTTCGAAGATCGCATTCTGCTTTTTCTCTACCAGCACATCCTGGTTACGGCACCACTCATCGCCTTTTGAACCCAGTTGCGCACGCACGTTTTGTGCCAGCGTTTTAGCCTGATCTTCGCTCATGTTCCCTACAACCAGGAACTCCGGACGAGTATTGGTTTTCAGCGAATCACGGTAAGCCAGCACCTCTTTTAAGGTGACTGAGGGCAATAACGCGCGGCGATCTTCGCGCTGGAAATAAGGAATTTGGGACAACATCTGTGCTGGCATAATCGCCTGATCGTAGGCTTTACCCTTCTCGGCAGAATCCATCATCTGGGCATACCAGGACTTAGCCTGCTCGAGCTGTTCTTCCGTAGGCGTATAGCTGAAATAACCGTCCAGCAGCGCCTGGAACAGCTGCGGCAAACGCTGGGTATAGCCGTTGGCATTCACCATCAGGCCGTTATTGGCATTGGTGGAGAAACTGATACCGCCAACGGCAGCCTGGTTGCTGAGCTGATCGAGGGCAATACCGGCCAGATAATCGTTAAGCGCAAACAGCACCTGGTTTCTGGCGCTGTCCATTGCTTTAGGATTACGCAGCACTACGCTGACATCCGCTTTTGGCTCGTCGCCGAAATAGCGGCTTGGGGTGTAGACCACGCGCAGCGTCGGCTCATCAACAATCAGCTCCGGATGCGGATAGGCCTTTGCGGGTTTGATCAGCGAGAAATCGTCCGGGATGTAGGGGTTAAGCTCCGGTAACTTCAGCGCAATTTCCCCCGCCTTTTTCTGCCAGCCCGCGAAGGTCTGTTCGCTGATTTTTTCAACCTGATACGGGGCATCAACGAAGTAGGCCATTTTGTTATGCGGTTCGTTCGGGCTGATATACCAGACGCGGGCATTCTGCGGAGTCATCATCGCCAGACGCGCTTTGAGCGCCCCGGCGTCATACTGATCGGCAATATTTACCGCATCCAGCGTATGTTCCACCGGCACGCGGATCATGGTATCTGCCAGCCACTCGACGTAGTCCATATCACGCGTAATAGAGGGATAGCGGAAATCGAGATCCAGCACGTGCGCCAGCTCGTCGAAGTAGCGTTTATCGACGCCTTTGTCGCGCAGCAGAGAGAGATAACTGAAAATGGCCGCAACGACGTCGTCACGGTGAGCCAGCCCTTTATCGGTCAGCGTCGCGGAGATGGCCAGCACGCCGCTATTCCCGTTTACTACGGGATCGGAGTCAGCGCGAATACCTTCCACCAGCCCCTGCTTTTGCAGCCAGTCGGAGAGCGTACCCGGGCTGCGGTTACCGATAAGATAAGTCACCAGCTCGTCGGTTTTGCTGCGGAACTGCGCCGTGTTGTTATCAATACGGAATTCAACGCGTAACACCTTGCGCGGCAAGGCCGGCACATAGTGAATAACAATGCCTTTTTGCGCGTCCGTGACAACCGGCACGTTAATCTGTGGCAGATCGATATTTTTATTTGGCACCCTGCCATAGGTCTGCGCAGCCATGTTTGCCAGCGTCGGCAACGGTTTATTGCTGTAGATAACCGCTTTCATCAGATTGGCGGAATAGTATTTTTCACGAAACGCATGCAGCGCATCGAGCACCGGGCTACCCGGCTTGTCGCTCAGCGTTTCAAGGTTGCCGCCTGAGAAGCGCGAACCCGGATGCGCCGGATTGATGGTTTCAGCGCTAACCTGCGCCATGCGCATACCGTCTCGCGTGCGCGCCATCGTCAGTTCGGCGTTTACGGCGTTGCGTTCCCGGTCAGCATATTTTTTATCCAGCAGCGGTGCGGCGATGGCATCCGCCAGACGGTCCACCGCCCCGTCAAGCGCATCATTTTCCACTTCCAGGTAAAACGCGGTACGATACGGCGCAGTACTGGCGTTGTGGCTGCCGCCATGCATTTTCAGAAATTCGGACAGGCTGTCAGGCTGTGGGTATTTTTTAGACCCCATCAGCGTCATGTGCTCAAGGTAGTGCGCCAGTCCCGGATGGTCATCAGGATCTTCCAGCGACCCCACCGGCACAACCAGTGCGGAGAGCGATTTAACCGCCTGAGGATCGGAAACCAGCAGTACGGTCATCCCGTTATCAAGACGAATCGCCTGATACTGACGGGTATCCTTTTCGCTCTTACGGATTGTTTCCTGGACAGGTTGCCAACCGGAATCGGCCTGAGTGACGGGAGCCCAAAGGGCGATAAACAAAACAAACGCTTTGAACAAGGTGCTGCCTGGCATTACGACCTCTTTATCACGGCTACATCATTAACAACGTGCGTGCTGGACACGCCAGCATCTCTTTCTTTGGGTACATCAGTCCGTGATAAGAGGTGCATCATAAATGAACACCCCGTACTGTGCAATTTTTATACAGCACTCAGGACTGCTTAAATTTGAACAACGGTAACAGGTAGCGTTGCGCCTCTTCCGTGATAATGTCGAAATATTCTGGCTCCAGCGTTCGCCATAAACGTTGATACCAGACATCGTCGCCCTCGCCACGTACCATCATGTTCCCTTCGTAGGCCTGCAAAAACTTGCTGCGCGCTTTCTGGAGCGAAGCCTCATCCGTTAACATGGCATCATTCTGCGCGTCGTAACAGGCTTTTATCCATGCCCCCCCACTTTCAGGCAGCAAAAGCAGAGGCTTGTTCATGCCCTGACGATAACCTTCTATATAAAGCGACAGAAACGTCAACGCCTGCTCAGGCTCCATCGGCGGGAAGCGCCACTCGCCGTCCTTACGTACAAACAACCGGCTTTCGCCTTCGTGACCACTCGCACTGTAGACAAGATGTTCGAGCCAGAGTTGCAGGCCATGTGAAACGCTGATCATAGATGGGCGCCAGCGTAGCAGCCCGTCAGACTGCACGTGCGTGAGCCAGCCGCTGAGGTGCATACCGTTACAATCGAGATCAATTTCAATGCTGCTCGCCGGTTGCCGACACGCGATAACCCGGTCAGCAAGCGCTTGCATCTCCTCACACTGGGCATCCCAGACGATTTCGCCGAACGCACCATACGGCAGTAATCCCGACGCCCTGTAACGTCGGAACAGTTTACTGGCGTCTTCTTCGTCAACCAGCGCATTCAAAAGCTGGGAATTAAGCTTAAAACGCTCCAGTCCATCAAGAATAAACGGTTCCGCATCAGGGATTTCGCTCTCTTCCGAGCGGAAGTTCACCTGCAAGCGTTGCTGGAAAAAAGCCCGAACCGGATGGGCCCAAAAGCGCTGCAGCTGCTCAAACGTAAGGGTGTCTATGGCGCGCGGTTCGAGCGCCTGAATGAAATCGGTTTGCGGTGTGCCCGCGTTCTTCGCAGCGGGAAGCCACTCGCGGGCGTAGCTTTGCAGTTCATCAGGAACGTAATTGACAGGATCAAACGGCATACGGCTATGGTGACAGGTAATATGCGCTTTCACCCGACGTTCGCTTTCGTCGCAGTTACAGGCCTCATCGCCCGGCAGATAGTGACTCTGCCCGATGTAGTCCACCAGCTCCTGCACCAGCACGGACGGGAAACGCTCGCTGTTGTCCTGAATTGAACGGCCGATATAGCTGATATAAAGCCTGCTTTGCGCAGACATCAGCGCCTCAAGGAAGAGATAACGGTCATCATCGCGGCGGCTGCGGTCGCCCCGCTTCGGCTGTGCGCTCATGAGATCAAAGCCCAGGGGTGGCAGCGCACGTGGATAAATACCGTCGTTCATGCCAAGCAGACAGACTACTTTGAACGGGATTGAACGCATCGGCATCAGGGTGCAGATATTCACCGGCCCAGCAAGGAAGCGCTGGCTGATGCGCTCCTGATCGAGACGTTGCGTCAGCTCATCACGCAGAAGCGAAAGGGGAACCGCCTCGTGATAGTGCGAATTAACCCCCTCATCAACGATGGCCTGCCACTGCTTCTCGATAAGCGCCATGGCGGCTTCCGTTTCGCTGTCCGGCAGGAAGAAGTCATTTAGCATTTCGCGGCAAATCGGCAGCCACTCTTCGAGTGGACGGGGCTGCATCAATGCACGGCGCCAGCGGTTGAGCTGCATCAGCAGCGAGGCTAAGTGACCAACCAGTTCCGCAATTAACCCACTGGACTCATCGTACGGCAGCACGTCATTCCATTCGCCGTGGATGCTCTCCATCGCATACCCCAGCAGCATACGCGTCAGGCCAAACTGCCAGGTATGCTGGCCAGTCGCGGGCAGCTCAAACTCCTGGACGTTATCATCGTCGATTCCCCAGCGGACGCCGGATTCGTTGACCCACTGGCGCAGGTAGCGCAAGCCCTCTTCGTTAATGCTGAAGCGTGCGGCCAGAACAGGCACATCCAGTAATGCCAGCACATCCTCAGAGATAAACCGGCTATCAGGCAGCGAAAGCAGGCTGATAAAGGCCTGTAGCGCCGGGTGTGACTGACGAGCACGGCGGTCAGAGATCGCGTAGGGAAGATAGCGGTCGCCCGTTGCGCTGCCAAATACAGCCTGAATAAACGGGCTGTAGCTGTCGATATCCGCCACCATCACCACGATATCGCGGGGTGTCAGGGTTGGGTCGTCCTGCAACATGGCCAACAGGCGGTCATGAAGAATTTCAACTTCACGCTGTGGGCTGTGGCAAACGTGGATCGCGATACTGCGATCGTCAGGATCCAGTTTTCGCTTCTTATCGCTTCGCGCAAACTCCTCGGCAGTGATCCCGGCCACGGCACGGTTTTCTAAATCCAGAATATCAAGCTGAATATTGTGCAGCAGGCTGTCCGGCGTAATATCCGCAAACGCGTCCACGTCCCCCTCTCCCGAGGAGGTGATATCTGAAAGCAGATAAATATAGTCGCGCCCCAGCTTGCCCCACGAGGCAAGTAGCGGGTTCGGCAGGTTCTGAATCCCCTCTTCATCGAAAAGCTGCGCCGCGTTTTCACTGTCTTTAAACAGCGGCACGGCGCGTTCCTCAAAGAGGCGTTTACGCTGGCGGGTGACCAGCCGTGAAAGCCAGCGCGGATCCTGAATATCTCCCCAATAGTGCCGACATGGGTTGGTAAAGAGGATATGGATATCAATGTGCTTACCGAGCGCTTTTAGCGCGTTCAGGTAGACAGGCGGCAGCGCGGAGATACCGCAAATGAACACGCGTGACGGCAAACGGGCTGGCCGTTCTGCGGTGTTCTCAAGTGTTGAGATAAAGCGATCGTACAAGTTAGCACGGTGCCATTTAGGCTGACCGAGCTGCCCGGTATGCTCGACCAGCGCTTTCCAGAGCGGCGCCTGCCAGATTTGCGCTTCCGGTAACCCATCGACTAATTCTCCCGCTTCCCAGCGAATCAGCCATTCTGCGCGGTAAACCAGATACTGGTCATAGAGGTCAGCAGTGCGTGAGGCCAGCTGAAAAAGTTTGCGCTTGTCGGTGTCGTCATTCAGATAGTGGCGCAGCATGGCGAACTCATCATGCGCCAGCATGTCCGGCAGCAGCGTCATCAGTTTCCAGGCCATGCTTTGTTTGTTGAAGGCACTCTGCTCAGGAATATCCGGCAGGACGCGTACAAACATCTCCCAGATAAAGCTCGCGGGCAGCGGAAAATCGATATTCGCCGCAATGCCAAACTTCTGCGAAAGGGACATTTGTAGCCACTGCGCCATACCGGTGCTCTGCACCAGCACCATTTCTGGCTCAAACGGATCGTCAAGACGCTCTTGCTCAACGATATACTCCATCAGTGCTTCCAGCACATCCAGACGATTTGAGTGGTAAACCCTTAGCATAAACGCTCCCGACTAGCGGCTAACCGGGCAATGCAGACGCGTCAACGCGCCCTGCCGCCCCAGAGGAGAAATAAGTGTGACCGTGATGCTGACACATCCGGACTGTGTTGTCTGCCCCCGACTGACCTGCCAGCCCGGCGGGAGCGTTAATGTTGAGATCTGCGACTGATACCACGCATGATGCCATAGCTGGCGATACTGGCTAAGCGCCGCATACCGGGCAGCCAGCGCGCGATGATATCCGGATAACGCCGTCACAACCACAACCAGCAACATCATTGCCAGCAAAACCTCAACCATGCTAAATCCTTTTTGTCTGCTCAGGGTAACTGACATAGCGCACTTTCCTTAAGGGGGCAGAAGTCGCTCCAGCCGTGGGCAGAAAAGCGTATTTGTCCTTCCGCGATATCCCCGCCTCGCCATAGCAACAGATCGTCATTTCCGGCAATAAGCAAAACACGCTCCTCAAACAGCCTTACACAGACCCGCAGACCTTGTGTCTGCTTGCACTGAACCTCTGGCTGTAAAGCCCAGTCCTGAACGCGTCCCCACTCCAGTGCAGATTGCAAGGCAGCCTGCTGGCGAATAGACAAACTCTCGCCATTCACCAACGTACTAAAGGTTTGCAACTGCTGGTTTAATCCGGTGAGGATCAGCGTGCCGAGCACCAGCAATAGCAGGACCAGGGCCAGCGATGACATGCCCCGCTGACGATTCACAGATTAAACCCCGTTACGGTGTGGCGAGCCGAAAAGGGTGCAGTCAGTTCACCTTTGCGGCGGGCACGCAGCTCGATACTGATGACCGGCGCAAAGCCAGCACGATCGGTTTTAGTGACCATAAACTGCTCTATCAGGACCCGATCCGGGTCAGTGAGCTTATCCCATCCCTTACCTTCACAGGATGTCGCGCCCCGCAGCGTTTCGAGCGTTCCGGACTCAAGCCGGAATCCCGTGCTGTCATTTTCTGACGCGGTGCTATCCCACTGGCCGTTGCTGTTTGCATCCCATTGCACAATTGCACATCGCCCTTGCCTGCCGATAATTAACCCTTGCCCCTGACAATGCCCTGCACAGTATCCTGCTCGCTGGAGCTGTTTACCCATCGCAAGCAGGCGTTGCCACACCTCATCTTCCAGCTCCCGTTGCCCGGATTGCAGTAAAACACCCCGCTGTAGCCCCGGTAAAAAACGTGACGTGCTGAGTAACAGAATACTGCTTATCGTCATCGCAATCAGGACCTCCAGCAGGGAAAACCCTTTTTGTTTTACTGGCATAGACTTTCTCCTGCGGCATTACACAGCCTGATACGTCCGCCATTTGAGACAATAACCCACCACGCACCGGCGCGGCTCTGCACGCGAATATGTCCGGCCCATGCGGTATCCCTTAAGCCGTAAAATCCCAGCGCAGGCGTTACGTCGCTCAGCGTGACCTCCGGCCATAACGGTTTCATCACGAACGGGTCGCCGCTGTCGCAGCCCGGGACCACAGCGCTGACAAGGCAGGCCTGATTCCCGTCAGCGTGAAGCGCGATCCTGTGCTCGCTGTTGTGACGATTTGCGTCGTTTCGTAAGAACGCCAGGTAATCCCGCACCTGACAGGCTGTCTGCCAGAGCCGCTGCCGCTGTTGCCAGCTGTCCCAGCCATAAAGACCCGTCGCGCTGAGGATCACAACCAGCGAGATGGCGAAAAGGGTTTCGATAAGCGTAAAGCCATGTTCGTTTTTCATGGCGGAAGTGTGGCGGAATGGCAGAAAAGGCGCGAGCGTTAAACCAGAACATTACGAGCCGCTTTCCGGAGATTTTCACCCGTTGCAACGCGTTACATCGTCTCTGGAAACAGGCTCGAAGAACAAAACGAGCGCGAAAAAAAACCGGCGCTAAAGAGCACCGGTTATGTCAGGATTCGCCGTATCAGATGGCGACAGGGGCTTTGATGCCAGGATGCGGGTCGTAGCCTTCAATCTCGAAGTCATCAAAACGGTAATCGAAGATCGAGTCCGGTTTGCGTTTGATCACAAGCTTCGGCAATGCACGCGGTTCGCGCGTCAGCTGGAGATGCGTCTGTTCCATATGATTGCTGTAGAGGTGGGTATCACCGCCCGTCCAGACAAAATCGCCCACTTCAAGATCGCACTGCTGCGCCATCATGTGCACTAACAGCGCGTAGCTGGCGATGTTAAACGGCAGGCCGAGGAACACGTCGCAGGAGCGTTGATACAGCTGGCAGGAGAGTTTGCCGTCCGCCACGTAGAACTGGAAAAACGCGTGGCAAGGCGCCAGCGCCATTTTATCCAGTTCACCCACGTTCCAGGCAGAAACAATGATACGGCGCGAGTCCGGGTCATTTTTCAGCTGGTTCATGACGGTCGTGATCTGGTCGATATGGCGGCCGTCCGGGGTAGGCCACGCGCGCCATTGCTTGCCGTAAACCGGCCCCAGGTCGCCGTTCTCATCTGCCCACTCGTCCCAGATGGAGACATTGTTTTCATGCAGATAAGCAACGTTGGTATCGCCTTGCAGGAACCAGAGCAGTTCATGAATGATCGAGCGCAGATGGCAGCGCTTCGTCGTCACCAGAGGGAAGCCTTCTTGCAGATTGAAGCGCATCTGGTGGCCAAAAATGGAGAGCGTACCGGTGCCGGTGCGGTCGTTTTTCGGCGTGCCCTCGTCGAGCACTTTTTTCATCAATTCAAGATACTGTTTCATGATTCCTCAGGAAAGTTGTTGCTGTGGACGACGACGATACGCCCAAATCATCATAATGGCACCCGCGACAATCATCGGAATGGAGAGGATCTGCCCCATGCTGATGTACTGTACCCACTCGCCGGTAAACTGTGCATCCGGCTGGCGGAAGAACTCGACGATGATACGAAACGCGCCGTAGCCAATCAGGAACAGACCAGATACTGCCCCCATTGGGCGCGGTTTGCGGATATACAGATTCAGGATGATAAACAGCACCACACCTTCCAGCGCCAGCTCATAAAGCTGAGACATATGACGCGGCAGAACGCCGTAGGTATCGAAAATGGACTGCCACTCAGGATGCGAAGGCAGCAGCGCGATATCCTCTGCGCGGGAGCCCGGGAACAGCATGGTAAACGGCACGCTCGGATCGACACGCCCCCAGAGTTCACCGTTGATGAAGTTGCCCAGACGCCCTGCACCCAGCCCAAACGGGATTAATGGCGCAATAAAATCAGCCACCTGGAAGAAGTTACGTTTGGTGCGTTTGGCGAAGATCACCATCACGAGGATCACACCAATCAGTCCGCCGTGGAAGGACATGCCGCCGTCCCAGACGCGGAACAGATAGAGCGGGTCGTTCAGGAATACCGGGAAGTTGTAGAACAGGACATAGCCGATGCGCCCGCCCAGGAATACGCCAAGAAAGCCAGCATAAAGCAGGTTTTCCACTTCGTTCTTCGTCCAGCCGCTGCCCGGACGACTGGCGCGACGACCAGCAAGCCACATGGCAAAGACGAAGCCCACCAGGTACATCAGTCCGTACCAGTGAAGCGCTACAGGTCCTATTGAGAAAATAACCGGATCGAATTCCGGAAAATGCAGATAACCACTGTTCATCTGTCACCACAAGATGTTGTTATTCCGCTGAAAGTGGACAGCGGCTGAATTGCATTCCCGCCGTTGGCAGGTGCTCCAAAGTTGCGAATCATAGCATAAGGCAGGCGCGGAGGATGCGCCTGAGATGTAAAAGATGTGTATAGGGTTTTATGTGCGCTGTTCCCCCTCACCCCATTCCTCTTCCTCAAGGGAGAGGGGGACGTCCGAGCAGTCATTATTTTGTGGGGATCAGCGGCCGCCGCGGATCAAACCGCCCATGCCGCGTCGCTCCATAAACGCCGCCACCTGATGGCGCACTTCGGCTGCCAGCTGTGCTTCCAGGCTACGCGCGGCCAGCTCATGCGCCTCATCTTGTTCGATGTGACGTAACAGGTATTTCACACGCGCAACGGAACGTCCGTTCATTGACAGGTGACGGAAACCGAGGCCAATCAGGATCGCCACGCACATCGGATCGCCGGCCATTTCACCGCACAGGCGCAGGTCGATATTATGCTGCTCGGCTTCGCGGGCGATCATCGCCAGGGCACGAAGCATCGCCGGATGCAGGCTGTCGTAGATACTGGCCACGCGGGTATTGTTGCGATCGACCGCCAGAATGTATTGCGTTAAGTCGTTGGTGCCAACGGAGATAAAATCAACGCGGGTCGCCAGCTGCGGCAACATAAAGACCATCGAAGGCACTTCCAGCATCACGCCAATACGGGGTTTAGGGATCGCGTAGCCGATCATCTCTTCCACTTCGCGCCCTGCACGTTCAATCAACCGCCGCGCTTCGTCGATCTCGTCAATACTGGTGACCATCGGCAGCAAAATGCTGAGATTCCCCGTGGCCGCGTTGGCACGCAGCATCGCACGAACCTGGATAAGGAAAATTTCCGGCTGATCGAGGGTAATGCGGATCCCACGCCAGCCGAGGCAGGGATTCTCTTCACTGATAGGCATATAGGGCAGTTGCTTATCCGCGCCGACGTCGAGGGTGCGCAACGTGACGGGTTTGTCGTTAAACATCTGCAACATGCCCTGATACTGCGCAACCTGCTCCTCTTCTGACGGGAAGCCGCTTTGTAGCATGAACGGTATTTCGGTGCGGTAGAGACCAATGCCATCGATGCGGCTGCCGAGCTTCTCTTCATGCTCGGGGCTTAACCCCGCGTTGAGCATCACCTTCACCCGCTCACCGCTCTTGAGCTGCGCGGGCAGGTTGACGTCATCTTCCGCCAGCTTGCTTAATTCATTCTCTTCGCTGATAAGACGCTGGTACTCCTGAAGAAGAACCGGCTCAGGATCCACCAGCAACTCACCGCGATATCCGTCCACCACCAGCGTGCGGCGATGTAGTACGGAGGGCTGAATATCCGCCCCCATCACGGTCGGAATACCGAGCGCACGCACCATAATGGCGGCATGGGAGTTAGCTGCGCCATCGCGCACCACCACGCCCGCCAGCCTGTCCTGCGGTAATTCCGCCAGCGTCGTCGCCGAGAGTTCATCGGCCACCAGCACAAACCGGTTCGGCCAGGCATTCGCCCCCTGAATAGTATCATCGAGGTGGAACAGCAGACGTTGCCCAAGCGCGCGTAAATCGCCGGCGCGCTCTTTCAGATAGCCGTCAGTCAGTACCGCAAACTGCTCGGCAAATTTTTCAATGACCTTTTTAACCGCCCACTCTGCCACCGACCCCTTATCGACCTCGGCAAATAACTCACGACGCAAACGCGCATCGGAAAGCAGGTGTGAGTAGAGATCGAAAATGGCCGCCGTCTCTTTTTGCGCGCCAGCGGCAAAGCGTTTGCTGTAGCGACGAAACTCATTCGCCGCCTCTTCCAGCGCAGCGGTGAGCCGTTCGCGCTCAAGCGCCTCATCCAGCGTAGAGGCTTCGTAGACCTGCTCCATCAGCGGGAGCGTGGCATCCATCCAGCCTTCGGCTATAGCGACCCCCGGCGAGGCCGGAAGCGCGCGAATACGCGTATGACGATACTGACCAAAAAGAGCTGTCAGTTGGGACTGAGAGAGGATCGCCGCCATCTGCGTTGCCAGCGTGACGAGGAAGGACTCCTCGCTTTCATCGTACTGGCGCAGCTCGCGCTGCTGAACAACAAGCACGCCAAGCAGCTGGCGGCGCTGAATAATCGGTACGCCAAGAAACGCGCGGAAACGCTCTTCTTTGACGGAAGGGATATATTTGAAGCTGGGGTGTTTTTGCGCATCGGCAAGGTTGATTGGCTCCGCCAGTCGCCCGACCAGGCCAACAATACCTTCATCAAACGCGAGCGTGACGGTACGTCCCCGTGGTTTTTTTAATCCGCGGGTTGCCATAAGGTAGTAGCAACGTCGGTCATGGTCGGCCAGGTAGACCGAACAGACCTCGGTTTCCATCGCAAGACAGATGTCCGTCACCAGAATATTCAGCGCCTCGTTGAGGCGAGGCGCACTGGCGACCTTTTCAACTATTTCTCGCAAGCGGGTGAGCATGATTTGCGTAGCTTAACCTCTTTTACGTCGCCAGGCAGGTGCGCTCTGTGGCTTCGGAGTCGTCTCCTGAAGCTGCATCACGACACTTGCGAACTCTTTCATCACCCTACGGTATACATCGCGCTTGAATGACACGACCTGACGAACCGGATACCAGTAGCTTACCCAGCGCCAGCCATCAAACTCTGGCGTGCTGCTGGTTTGCATATTGATATCTGAATCGTTGCCCACCAACTGCAAAAGAAACCACTTCTGTTTCTGGCCGATACAAACCGGCTTTGTGTCCCAACGCACCAAACGTTTCGGTAACTTGTAACGCAACCAGTTGCGGGTCGAAGCCAGGATGCGAACATCTTTTCGGCTTAAACCAACCTCTTCAAACAGCTCCCGGTACATCGCTTGTTCTGGGGACTCTCCAGGATTGATCCCGCCTTGCGGGAACTGCCAGGAGTGCTGACCATATCGTCGGGCCCACATCACCTGGCCCTGACGATTACAAATTACTATTCCTACGTTTGGGCGGTAGCCATCGTCATCAATCACCGGACTACCCCAAACTAAATCTGATATATGAATGATTGTTTCACACTACAGGGAGGCGGTAAACCACTCTCTTACAGGCCTGCAACCTAATAACATTTGAATAACTCACAATTTTGTGAGGAGTTATAAACAGATGAGGGCGACTGAGACCATTTTTATTCACCTTTTCTGTGGATATAGTTGTGAAGAAGTATGGAATTACCGATGAACAACCTTGTGGCCCGGCGAATCGGCAATTTTCATCACTTAAAATAAATTATTTAAATTCATCTAGTTAAACGTAAATTTAGGGTATCAAAGGCGATTAACGTGACGATCGTCACATCAAAGATCTTCCTGGTGATGAAAGATCGAACAGCGTCGGTTTTATCCACAGATTGTGCCAATAAGTTAGGCACAATTTGTGTGAAAATTCGATTTTCATCGCACGTCAAGGCTGTAAATTGAAACAGTAGTGGCGGTTATTCCCAGTTATCCCATTTTTCTGTGGATAACATGGTGTAAGATCCTGTTTATTGTCAGTGACCAGAATTGCACAACCTGTTTTTTAGCCATGCCGCGACGGGATGCATTCCTAAAAAAAATAATATAAATCATCCACATGGAATATATACTCAGAAAAAAGTAAACTCTATCCACAAGGGATAAAATATCAGTTCATTTTTTAACCAAAAGGTTGTCAGCATGCATTCTCTCGCCCCACTGCTCTCTCCTCCCGTCAGTGAAGCCCAGTTGCTCCAGCAGGCACAACGTCTGGCAGGCTATGCACTGGGCGAGCTGGCCGTGATGGCGGGGTTGACGATACCCAACGATCTGAAGCGCGATAAAGGCTGGATCGGCGTGTTGCTTGAACGTTGGCTGGGCGCAAGCGCGGGCAGTAAACCCGAGCAAGATTTTGCGGCGCTGGGGGTGGAACTGAAGACGATCCCCATTGATAGCCTGGGGCGGCCGCTGGAAACTACCTTTGTCTGCGTTGCGCCGCTAACGGGTAATAGCGGAGTGACATGGGAAACCAGCCACGTCAGGCATAAGCTGAAGCGGGTGTTGTGGGTACCCGTTGAGGGTGACAGGCAGATCCCGCTGGCAGAGCGTCGCGTTGGCGCCCCGCTGCTCTGGAGCCCGGATGAAGAAGAAGAAAGACAGCTTTCCCAGGACTGGGAAGAGCTGATGGACATGATTGTGCTGGGACAGGTTGAGCAGATCACCGCCCGGCATGGCGAAGTGCTGCAACTCCGTCCCAAAGCCGCCAACAGCAAAGCGCTCACTGAAGCGGTAGGTGCACAGGGCGAACCGATCCTGACGCTGCCGCGCGGCTTCTATCTTAAAAAGAATTTCACCGGTGCACTGCTGGCACGACACTTCCTGTTGAAAACATAGTTTTTTACCAATTTTGCGCTCCGGCTAACATAATCTCCTCCTTTTTAAGATTTCCCCCCTTTCACCTGTCGTAATATCAGGTTATTACTACACTATGATTTGATACGAGCCAGGTGAGGATGAGAACGATGAAAAAATGGGCAGTAATTATCTCAGCAGTCGGTTTAGCGTTTGCGGTATCGGGTTGTAGCAGCGACTATGTCATGTCAACGAAAGATGGTCGTATGATCCTGACCGATGGCAAACCCGAAGTCGACGACGATACCGGTCTGGTGAGTTACCGCGATCGCGAAGGCAATCAAATGCAAATTAATCGCGACGAAGTCTCCCAGATCATCGAGCGTTAAACAGATAAAGGTCAGTAGCTTGCTGGCCTTTTTGATTTTTTCCTTCCCCTTTTGCCTTCCCTCTGCCATGTTTATATTCCTTTGTCGGGAGGTTCCTGACGCGGTCTGTATGTCTAAAAAAGGAAACCGGCTATGCATTATCACCGTATCCCCCATAGCGCTCTGGAGATCAGCCAGCTGGGGTTAGGCACCATGACATTTGGTGAACAAAACAGCGAAGCCGATGCCCATGCACAACTCGATTACGCCGTCAGCCAGGGCATTAACCTGATTGACGTGGCGGAGATGTACCCAGTTCCTCCCCGCCCGGAAACTCAAGGTCTTACCGAAACGTATGTCGGCAACTGGCTGGCGAAACGCGGCAATCGCGAAAAGCTGGTCATCGCTTCTAAGGTTAGCGGCCCTTCCCGTAATAACGATGCCGGGATCCGCCCTAACCAGATCCTCGATCGCAAGAATATCCGTGCTGCGCTGGATGCCAGCCTCAAGCGCCTGCAAACCGACTATCTCGATCTTTATCAGGTGCACTGGCCGCAGCGTCCGACGAACTGCTTCGGTAAGCTTGGCTACACCTGGAACGAGAGTGCTCCGGCCGTCACCCTGCTGGAAACACTGGAGGCGCTTACGGAATGCCAGCGCGCGGGTAAGATCCGCTACATCGGCGTTTCCAACGAGACGGCGTTTGGCGTAATGCGCTATCTGCATCTGGCCGATAAACACGACCTGCCGCGGATCGTGACCATCCAGAACCCGTACAGCCTGCTGAACCGCAGTTATGAAGTGGGTCTCGCGGAAGTGACGCAGTACGAAGAGGTGGAGCTGCTCGCCTACTCTTGCCTGGGCTTCGGAACCCTGACGGGCAAATACCTGAACGGCGCGAAACCGGCTGGCGCGCGTAACACGCTTTTCAGCCGCTTCACCCGCTATAGCGGCGAGCAGACACAAAAAGCCGTGGCGGCCTATGTGGATATCGCGAAGCGTCACGGACTCGATCCGGCGCAGATGGCGCTGGCCTTCGTGCGTCGTCAGCCGTTTGTGGCAAGTACCCTGCTCGGCGCAACGACAATGGATCAGTTAAAAACCAATATTGAGAGTTTCCACCTGAACCTGAGTGAAGAGGTCTTAGCGGAGATTGAAGCGGTGCATCAGGTTTATACTTACCCGGCACCTTAAGTTGACGATTTGCCCGGTGGCGGCGTTGCCTTACCGGGCCTACAAAATCCGCCAACATCACGAAACGTAGGCCGGGTCAGGCGGAGCCGCCACCCGGCAAAGATATCACCGCCGACGCTGCCAGACCCACAGCCCGGTAATCGCCAGCGCAAACAGTGCGCCAAACCCCACCCCGATTGCCACAACCGGCGTACCTGCTTTTACCGCCAGCGAGTAAATCCCCAGCATCAGCAGCATCGCCATGTTTTCGCCAAGGTTTTGCACCGCAATGGCGTTGCCAGCCCCGACGGTCTGCTTGCCGCGCTCCTGCAAAAGCGCGTTGAGCGGCACCACAAAGAAACCGCCTAATACGCCGATCAGTAACAACAGGGCATAGGCTGGCAATATGGCATGTTGCAGGGAGAAGAACAGAACGCCGACGCCGATCAGGATCCCTGCAGGCATGCAGCGCGCAACGGTTTCAAGCGTTACCAGTTTGGCCGCAGCCCCGGCCCCGACCACAATCCCGACGGCGACCATGGCATTCAGGTAGGTCGGCGTGGCGTTGTCTGTTATACCCAGCGCCACCGGCACCCACAGCACCAGCAGGAAACGCAGCGTAACGCCGGCCCCCCAGAACATGCTGGTGCCCATCAGCGAGAAGCGTGTTTCACCGTTACGCCACAGTACGCGGCAGGCGTTAAAGAAGCTGCCGGTCATTGGCCCGAAGCGCCAGGATTGTCCCGGACGCGCCACGGCCAGTTTGGGGATAAACAGGTTGGCGATCACCGCGCCACCGTACATCAGGGCGCAGATGCCAAGCGCGGCGAGTACATGCCAGTCTGCCAGTACACCTCCCGCCACCGAACCCAGGAGAATAGCCGCAATGGTGGAGGACTCCATCAGGCCGTTGGCCTTCACCAGCTTATCGCCGGTGGTGAGCTCACCCAGAATGCCGTACTTCGCCGGGGAGTAAGCTGCCGCGCCAATGCCTACCAGCGTGTAGCCAACAAACGGGTTGATACCAAAGCAGATGCTTGCCGCGCCCAGAAGCTTAAGACTGTTTGCAAACATCATGACCCGACCTTTGGGGAAGCTGTCCGCCACCTGGCCAACAAACGGCGCAAATACAATGTAAGCACCCACAAACACCATCTGTAGGATCGGCTGGCTCCAGTCGGGATAAAACTCAGCTTTCAGCAACGCCAGCGTAGCAAACAGCAACGCGTTATCGCCGAACGCGGAAAGAAACTGGGCGGCGATAACCGCCATCATGCCTTTCGACCAGATTGAAGTGTTAGTGTGTACTGACTCACGCATTATGCTGTTCCGCCTCTTCAACCATGCCCTTCAGGGTCACAAAATCGGGTTTACCGCTGCCCAGCACCGGTAACTGTTTGAGGTAACGAATATCGCGGGGGACCGCCAGCTCGGGGATACCATGTTCGCGCGCATACCTGAGAAGCGCATCACGCTTCAGTTCACCGTCAGTAGTAAAGAGCACCAGCGCCTCGCCTTTACTGGCATCACTTTTCACCACGGTCGCATGCATTTTCTCCGCCGAGACTGCGGTCGCCAGCGTCTCGACCATTTCAAGAGAGACCATTTCCCCGGCGATCTTGGCGAAGCGTTTTGCACGTCCCTGGATCTGCACGAAGCCCTGATTGTCGAAGCGCACGATATCGCCCGTGTCGTACCAGCCCGTTTCAACCTCGCCATTGACGTTCTCGGCCGTCGGCGCCTCAAGCACGCCCGGGTTTTCCACACGCAGATAGCCGTTCATGACGTTCGGCCCTTTCAGCTGAAGACGTCCGCCGTCTTCAATACCCGGCACCGCCAGCAGACGCGCGTCCAGCCCCGGCAGAATACGGCCAACCGTTCCCGGTTTTGCCGCCATCGGAACGTTGATGGAGACCACCGGCGCGCACTCCGTCACGCCATAGCCTTCCAGAATCCGCAGGCCAAACTTGTCCTGCCAGATCTGGCGCGTACTGTCCTGGAGTTTTTCCGCCCCCGCCACCACGTAGCGCACGCGGAAGAAATCATACGGGTTGGCGAAGCGCGCGTAATTTCCGAGGAAGGTGGACGTCCCAAACAGCACCGTGCAGTTACGGTCATAAACCAGCTCCGGCACAATGCGGTAGTGCAGCGGGCTTGGGTAGAGGAACACCTCGGCACCGGTCAGCAGCGGCGTAAAGAGACCCACGGTCAAACCAAATGAGTGGAACAGCGGCAGCGCCGACATAAAGCGATCGTTGGCGGTAAAGTCAGCGATGGTTTTAATCTGTTCGACGTTTGCCAGAATGCTTTTGTGGCTATGAACCACACCTTTCGGGTTGCCTTCAGAGCCGGAGGTAAAGAGGATAATGGCATCATCCTCCGGCTGCTGCTTAACCTGCGCCAGACGCGGCATCAGCAGGTGCGCGAAAATCCACAGCTTGTCGGCGGTCGTGACGTCTGCTTTCAGATCTTCCAGGAACACCCAGCGCACCTGCGTCAGCTGTTCCGGCAGGTGCCACAGCTTGCCTTTATCCAGGAACTGGCGGGAGGTAAAGATGGTGTTGATTTGTGCTGCGGTAATCGCGCTGGAGAGCCCTTTCACGCCCGCCGTGTAGTTCATCATCGCCGGAATGCGGCCCCGGGAGACGGCACCAAAGATCACCGCCGCGCTGATACCCGCGTTTGGCAGCATCAGGCCGATCTTTTCGCCCTGTTTGCTGTACTTTTCCAGGATACGCCCGACAAACAGCGTTTTGGTCAACAGCTTACGGTAGGTATCCGGCGTAAAGTTGATGTCTTCGATGCAGTTTTTCTTCGCACCGTAGCGATACTGCGCCGACAGCAACGATTCATACAGCGTTTCGCGCGGGCGTACGGCCATGCGCGCTTCCATCATAATCTGGTGCAGCATTTCCCCGGCGATTTTACGGCGGTCACGCGCGCGCGGCGCCTCGGGCATCGGCAGTGACGTCGGCGGTAATATATGCAGCGTAATTTTCGGGAACAGACGCTGCTTCACCAGCCCTTTCAGACGGCTGAAAAAGGTCAGCTCAGCCCCGTCGATGCGTAGCGGCACGACGGTGGCCTGAGACTTCGCCGCGACAAAACCGGCGCCGTCGTAAATTTTCATCAGGGAGCCCGTCACTGAAATCCGCCCTTCCGGGAAGATAACCACCGGACGCCCCTGCCCAATCAGACGCACCAGATGTTTAATCATCATCGGTTTGGTAGGGTCGAGCGGGACAAAATCAATCAGCGGCCTGAGCCAGCGCATGTACCATTTTTCACTGATGGAGCTGTACACCGCAAAGACGGGCCGCACGGGCAAAAAAAGCGCCAGCAATACGCCATCAAGAAAAGAGACGTGATTCGGTGTGATAAGAACACGCTCGCCATAGAGTGCCTGCGTATCGCCAGTCACGCGAATGCGAAACAGGACACGAAACAGTGTGCGGAAGAACCCAAAAAGCATTTCAACTCCCTTTGCCAGCCAGTGTGAAAGGTATAAATGGTGGCAGATTACACGAGAAGTAGTGAGGGAGCGATAGCAAAAACAGAGGCGAAAAAAAACCTGCGCATCCGCGCAGGTTGGTGCAAGTGAAGAGTACGAAAACGTACCAGGAATTCTCACCAATCAATACCTCTGGGATCTTGATTGTGGCCTCCGGCGACAGGCTTCGCCAGCAGGAAAACGCAAGGGAATGAGCCGAAGTGCAACCAGGTGTGAATAATCTCTTTTGCTGTTACAGGTTGAACTTACAGGCAAAAAAAAACCTGCGTAAAACGCAGGTTGGTGTAAATCGTGTTAATCAACCGAAGTTGATTCCACCTATCAATACCTCTGGGATCTCGACTCTAGCAATTCACAACGCATCGTTGCCAACGGACAATCGCAACAGCCTGAGGCAAAGTGTAACTAAAGGTTCAGATTGATATTATTCAGACATGACTGGCCGTGTAACGATTACACCGCGAGGGATGTTCTGCTTCACGTTTGCAGAGGACGCTCACCTGCTCCCCTTGAATGCACGCCGCTTTTCCGCAACACTAGTTAGTGTGTAAACGCTTACCCCTATAAGAAGGTATTGAATGGCGACAATTAAGGATGTGGCTCGTCTGGCCGGTGTTTCCGTCGCGACCGTCTCCCGCGTGATCAACAACTCCCCTAAAGCGAGTGATGCATCACGCCAGGCCGTGCAGGACGCCATGGAAAACCTGAATTATCACCCTAACGCCAACGCACGCGCCCTTGCCCAACAGTCGACAGAAACCATCGGGCTGGTGGTCGGGGATGTATCCGATCCGTTTTTCGGTGCGATGGTCAAAGCCGTAGAACAAGTTTCTTATCACACCGGTAATTTCCTGCTGATTGGTAATGGCTACCACAATGAACAGAAAGAACGCCAGGCCATTGAGCAGTTGATCCGTCATCGCTGTGCGGCGCTGGTGGTCCATGCCAAAATGATCCCCGACGCCGAACTGATCCATCTGATGAAACAGATGCCGGGGATGGTGATTATCAACCGTATTATTCCCGGATTTGAAACCCGCTGCGTGGCGCTCGACGACCGTTACGGCGCATGGCTCGCAACCCGTCACCTGATCCAGCAGGGCCATACCCGAATTGGTTATCTGTGCTCCAACCACCCAATTTCCGATGCGGAAGATCGCCTTCAGGGCTATTACGACGCGCTGCGCGAAGCCGGTCTGCCGTGCAACGATCGTCTTGTGGCGTACGGAGAACCGGATGAGAGTGGCGGCGAGCAGGCGATGACCGAGCTGCTGGGCCGCGGGCGGAATTTCACCGCCGTGGCCAGCTATAACGACTCCATGGCCGCCGGCGCGATGGGCGTGCTGAATGATAACGGAATCGACGTCCCGGCAGAAATTTCGCTGATTGGCTTTGATGATGTGCTGGTGTCGCGCTACGTGCGCCCTCGCCTGACCACCGTGCGCTACCCGATTGTGACCATGGCAACGCAGGCGGCAGAACTGGCGTTAGCGCTGGCCGAGCATCGCCCGCCACCGGAAATTACCCACCTGTTCAGCCCAACCTTAGTGCGCCGTCACTCGGTGGTATCGCCCGCGGAAGCCGTGAGCGAACAGCGATAGAGATGGACGGTTTTATCCGGGTATTCCAGCGCATCACCGATGTAGTGCCAGCCGTAACGTTCGTAGAAGTCGCGGCAGGCAGACCAGAGATGAAGCTCGTGATACCCGGCGCGTCGCGCGTAGCCGATAACATGCTGCTGAAGTTTTCCCGCCAGCCCGTTTCCCCGCGCGGCTTCATCGACATACAGCGCAGCCAGCCAGGGATGAAGATCCTGTCGGGAAATTAAATCGCAACGCCACAACCCAACGGTGCCCAGCAGCTGGTCATCATCAACGGCAATAAAGGTGAGCGGTAACTCGCCTGGCGTCAGGCTGTGCTCGACAATGCTCTGGAAAAAGGCACGCGGCATACCTTCACCAAACGCGTTCCAGATCCAGTCGATCACCTGCTGTGTAAACTGCGGCGCAGCGTGAAGCGGCAGTATATTCACACCAGCTTCCCCTGGAAAAGAGGGACCGATTCGAAGAGATAGCCGTCAAAATCGGGCGCGTCTTCGTCTGACAGCTCAAGCAGGCTCTTTTTGACGTTTTCAAGATGCTGGAACATCGCCTGCCACGCCCCCATCACGTCGCGGCGGCGGAGCGCAGCGAGAATGGTTTGCCTGTCTCCGAGCCACTTCAGGCGCCAGGCGCGGCTGGCGATATGGCCATTGAACTGCTGCCACAGCGGACTGCTGTCCATGTGATGCCAGACGCTCTCAACCGTCGCCAGCAGCATCTGGTTTTGTGTGGCCCCAGCCAGCACCAGGTGGAACATTTTGTTGTTGTCCTGACTGCGATCGTCGACGGCAATCGCCCGTTGCTCTTGCTCGATAATGCGGCGCAGGTTGTCGATGTCCGCCCGTGTCGCCATTTTTGCGGCAAAGGCAGCGATGTTGCTTTCAAGCAGTTGACGCGCCTGGAGAATTTCAAACGGCCCAACGTCACTGTTCAGAAAACGCTCTTCCTCGTTTTCATGCTCTTCCGGAATGCGCATCACGTACACGCCTGACCCCTGGCGAATATCCACCGTTCCCTGAAGCTCAAGCATCAGCAGCGCCTCGCGCACGATAGTGCGGCTGACGCCATACGTCTCGGCGATGTTGCGCTCCGGCGGCAGACGCGATCCCACGGGATAATGCCCCTGGATAATCTGCGCCCGTAAATCCTCGCCAATTTCCTGGTACTGTTTTTTTTCCGGCAGGATGACAGCCTTATCCACGTTTTCACCTGTGTTTTTCAGTTAATGCGCGGGCCGGACGTCCCCCCGGCCAGTTTGTGCGCTATTTTACCAGAAGGCTTACTTCCATTCATCGTCTACCCTGAGCGTCAGCACACGCTCATCGCGCAGCTGGCGGAACCAGGACGCTGATTTCTTTGCCCGCCGTGCGCGTTGATTTTCAAGGTCGATCTCAATCAGCCCGTAGCGGTTTTTAAACGCGTTCATCGGGGAGACATTGTCGGTGAAGGCCCACAGCATATAACCGTGACAGTTTGCCCCCGCCTCCCGCGCCAGCAGCGTGTAGTAGAGATGTTCGCTGATAAACGCGATGCGGTACGTGTCGTCAATGACACCGTCACGATTGCGATACTGCACTTCGTTCTCCACGCCCATCCCGCTTTCCGCCACAAACCAGTCAATGTTGCGATAGTCGTTTTTAATCCGCATCGCCATGTCGTAAATAATGCGCGGAAAGATCTCCCAGCCGCGGGAGGTGTTCATACGCCGTCCGGGCAGCTCAAACGGCTCGTAGTAGTACGCCGGATGGAACGGCGTCTCCGGGTGCCAGGCGCGGGACGGGGCTTTGACGCGATGCGGGTAATAGAGGTTAATGCCCAGCTCATCGACGGTGTTGTCGGCAATCAGCGCCAGCTCGTCAGCCGTGTAGTCCCACTGCACCTGATGCTGCGCCAGCAGGGTAAAGAGCGCCTGCGGATAGCGCCCGTGCACCAGCGGGTCGAGAAAGACGCGGTTGTAGAACAGATCGTACATCTCTGCCGCTCGCACGTCATGCGGCGCGCGGGAGCGCGGATAGGTCACTTCCGGGTTAAGAATACAGCCCACCGTGCCGTCATACCCTTTCTCGCGAAACAGCTTCACCACTTTCGCCGTCGCCAGCACCTTATGGTGGTTCCACTGCATCCAGGTGCTGGTGCTCTGCTCATAGGGCCAGCGCAGCGCGTCAAGGTAGACGCGCGTCTGGACCACAATCGGTTCGTTGAAGGTAAACCAGCGGGTGACTTTGCCGTGAAAGCGCTCAAATACCTTTTCTGCATAGCGAACGAACAGCTCGACGACGTGCTTTGACGCCCAGCCGCCGTAGGTCTCCAGCAGCACGCCCGGCAATTCGTAGTGTTCCAGGCAGATCATCGGCTCAATGCCCTGACGGTGCATTTCATCGAACAGCGCGTCGTAATACGCGGCGTACTCTTCATCTACCGTCGCATTTTCATAGTCGGTTAAAAAGCGCGACCAGTTGATCGAGGTGCGATAGTGCGTCAGTCCCGCCTGCTTCATCAGCGCTACATCTTCGCGGAAGCGATTGATAAAGTCGGTTGCCACCGCCGGACCATAGCCGTTGTGCCAGACGTGACGATCGTTCATGTACCAGAGATCGATCCACGAATCCTGCCCCGGCTTTTTGCCGCTCCAGCCCTCGGTCTGCCAGGCCGATGCCGCCGCACCCAGAATAAAATCTTGCGGTATGGCTATCTGTTTTGTGCTCATCGTATCCTCATGCGTTATCGGTGGCTTGTTGCAGTGCGGCCTGCTCTGCGCGGCGTGAAGCAATTTTCACAAACGGCAGATAGATAATCACCGCGGTCACGATGCAGATAAACTGGGTGATCACCGCCCCCATGGAGCCCGCCGTTGACAGCCAGGCGTTGATCAGCGGCGGCGTGGTCCAGGGCACCATCACCACGGCTTTCCCGGCAAATCCGGTCACGGTGGCAAAGTAGCCAATCGAGCCCGTCACCAGCGGCGTGATGATGAAGGGGATAGCCAGGATCGGGTTGAGCATGATTGGCATACCGAAGATCACCGGCTCATTGATATTAAAAATACCCGGCCCGATGGAGAGCTTGGCTATCTCCTTCATCTCTTTACGTTTGGTGGCAATCATGACGGCTATCAGCAGGCCGATGGTCAGGCCGGAGCCGCCGATGCTCATATAGACGTCCCAGAACGGCATGGTGATGATGTTTGGCACCTCTTTGCCCTGCTCGAACGCGCTCATGTTAACGGTGATTGCCCCCAGCAGCAGCGGCTCGCGGATCGGCTTGATCATCTGGTTGCCGTGAATACCAATCACCCAGAACAGCTGGGCGACAAACATCAGCAGCAGGATCCCCGGCAGGCTTTGCACCACGCGCTCCAGCGGCTGTTGTACCACCTGATAAACCGCGTCGTAGAGATACATGCCGGTAACCTGATGAAACACGAAGCCAAAGGTGGCGATGGCGGTGGTGGTGATAATGGCCGGGATCAGCGCAGAGAACGACGCGGCAACGTTCGGCGGCACCGTGTCCGGCATCCTGATTTTCAGCCCCTTGCGGTTTTCCAGCCAGCAGTAGATCTCCACCGACAGGATGGCGATAAACATACCGAGGAACAGGCTGCGGGTATCTGAGAACTGGCGCAGCAGCACATCTTTCACCACGTGCATCTCACCGTCCACCAGCATTTCCACCGTGGTCGGCGTCACGCAGATAAAGCAGATCACCGCCAGCAGGCCGGGGAACAGGGACTTAATGCCGTTAATACGCCCCAGCTCAATGCCGATTAAAAACACCGCGCCGATGTTGAGAAAATTCAGCGTGGCATAGTTGAGCGCGCTGGTGATCGGCTTTAAGGCCGCGAGAAACGACAGCGACTGAAAGCTCGCCAGACCGTTTTTCGGATCCAGCACCATATTGGAGATCAATACCGAGAACGCCCCCACTATGATGACTGGCATTAAGGTAATAAACGCAGACTTGATCGCCTGGATATAGCGATAGCTGTTGAAGGTAGTGGCAAAACTGCCCAGAGCGTCGATCAGTTTTTCCTGAAATGCCATAGGGTAATACCTCAGTAAAAGGGCTTTTATTGAATAAGGTGTACAGCCGGATACTATTGGTATGCCAAAAATAGCGTCCACAGGCGATTTGTTCTGTGATTAAGCTCCCAACGCCGTTAGAGGTATTCCAGATTATGATTTATCACCATTTTGGTATACCAATGACAGGCATTTATTCCGCGGGCGAGGATCGTTACTGAAAAGCGTGATCGTTATGGGGTTTTGTCCTTCCCACGTCGCTTATGCGCCGGATGGTCTGTGTTAAACTGCAAACCATTACGTGGAAACAGGAATTTCGAATGGCAACAATGCTGGATGTCTCACTGCGTGCGGGCGTGTCGAAGGCCACCGTTTCGCGCGTGCTGAACGGCACAGGTCAGGTTAAAGAGAGCACGCGCCAGCAGGTATTTCGCGCGATGGAGGAGCTGGGCTATCGTCCGAACTTTCTCGCGCGCTCGCTGGCTAACCAGACCAGCAACAGCATCGGTCTGGTCGTCTCGACGTTCGACGGTTTTTACTTTGGTCGTTTGCTACAGCAGGCGTCACGGCAGACCGAAACGCACGGTAAACAGCTGATTGTTACCGACGGTCACGATGCCCCTGAACAGGAAGAACTGGCGGTGCAGATGCTCGCCGACCGCAAGTGCGACGCCATCGTGCTGTACACGCGATACATGAGCGAAAAGACGATCCTGAAGCTGATCAACAGCGTGCAGACGCCGCTGGTGATCATTAACCGCGAAGTGAGCCAGGCGGCGGATCGCTGCGTCTTCTTTGAACAGCAGGACGCAGCCTTCAAAGCGGTGGATTACCTGATAAGCCAGGGCCATCGGGAGATCGCCTGTATCACCGTCCCGATCCACACCCCAACGGGTAAAGCGCGGCTGATGGGCTACCGTAAGGCGCTGGAGAAGCACGGTATTCGTCTCGATGAGCGGCGGATTAAATACGGCGATGCAGGCATGACGCGGGGTTACGAGCTGTGCAAGGAGCTGATTGCGGAAAAGACATCGTTCAGCGCCCTGTTTGCCTGTAATGATGACATGGCCCTGGGCGCCTCCAAAGCATTACACCAGGCCGGGCTGAAGATCCCGCAGGATATTTCGCTGTTTGGTTTTGACGATGCCCCCAGCGCAAAGTGGCTGGAGCCTGCCCTGTCGTCGGTATATTTGCCGATCGACAACATGATCGTGACGGCGATCGACCAGGCGATCCGGCTGGCAAAAAACCAGCCGGTTGAAGCGATCCCACCGTTCACCGGCACGCTGGTATTACGCGATTCGGTGACAACAGGCCCCTGGTTTAATCAGACCAGCTCTAACGCCAGCAATTCCTGAATGGTCTGGCGACGGCGAATCAGCCGCGCCACGCCATTATCAAACAGCACTTCCGGCAGCAGCGGACGGCTATTGTAGTTCGAAGACATAGACGCCCCGTATGCACCGGTATCATGCAGCACCAGATAATCTCCCGGTTTTACCTCTGGCAGCGAACGGGTTTCGACTTTCCCGCCTTCCTGCTGAGTAAAGACGTCACCGGATTCACACAGCGGGCCGGCAACAACGGTCTCGATGCGCGGGGCGTTGACCAGATCGCGGCCATCGGCGGCAAGCGCGGTGATGTGATGATAGCTGCCGTACATGGACGGGCGCATCAGGTCGTTGAAGCCAGCATCAATCAGCACAAAGTGACGGCTTCCCATCTCCTTCACGCTCCGCACCTGCGCCACCAGCACGCCAGCTTCGGCGACCAGGAAACGACCCGGCTCAATCTCCAGCTTCACCGCATGGCCCAGATGAGCGGCGATGCTGTCACGCGCGGCGCTCCACAGGCCGTAATAGTGATCCGTGTCGATCGCCTCCTCCCCTTCGCGGTAAGGGATCGAAAGCCCTCCCCCGGCGGAGATCGCCTCCAGATCTTGGCCAAAATCGATAACCTGACGCACCATCGCGCCACAGACCTGCTCAAGATGGCCATAATCCACGCCGGATCCGATATGCATGTGAATACCCACCAGCTTAAGGTTGTAACGTTGTAAAACCTCCAGCGCCGCAGGCATATCGGCATACCAGATCCCGTGCTTGCTGTTTTCGCCCCCGGTGTTGGTTTTCTGACTGTGACCGTGACCAAAGCCCGGGTTGATGCGCAGCCAGACGCGATGGCCCGGGGAAACCTGCCCAAGCTGTTCCAGCATATCCACCGAACCGGCATTCACCGGGATTTGCAGCTCGTGCACGCGCGCCAGCGTGGCGTCGTCTATCAGGTCAGCGGTGAAGACGATCGCGTCGCTATCGGCCTTTGGATCAAACCCGGCCGCCAGCGCACGTTCGATTTCACCCAGCGATACGGAGTCAACCTTCACGCCCTGCTCGCGCATCAGGCGCAGGATATGAATATTGGAGCAGGCCTTCTGCGCAAAACGCACCACGTCAAACTGATGCAGCGCGGCGATTTTCTCGCGAACAATCTGCGCATCGTAGACCCACACCGGACAGCCGAATTCGGCAGGCAGGCGCAGCAGGTTATCGGCGTTTAAATCGGTTTCGGTCTGGTTGAGCGGGCGTGGCATGGTCGTCTCCGGTATTCTGTTTTTTATCATTACGCCACAGCCTGAAGAGAATAAATAATATCGTTTTATCGTGAGTCTATGCAAAAATGATATGGACCACGCTCAGCCATCAGGTGCCCTATGCCCGCCGTTAACCTACGCCATATCGAGATTTTTCATGCGGTGATGACCACCGGCAATCTCACTGAAGCCGCGCAGATGCTGCACACCTCGCAGCCGACGGTCAGCCGCGAGCTGGCGCGTTTTGAGAAAGTGCTGGGGCTGAAGCTGTTTGAACGCACCCGCGGCAGGCTGCATCCAACTGTGCAGGGTTTACGTCTTTTTGAGGAGGTTCAGCGCTCCTGGTACGGGCTGGACAGGATCGTGAGCGCGGCGGAGAGCCTGAGGGAGTTTCGCCAGGGCGAGCTGTCCATCGTCTGCCTGCCGGTCTTTTCTCAGTCATTCCTGCCGGTACTGCTACAGCCGTTTCTGGCCCGCTATCCGGAGGTCAGCCTGACCATCGTGCCGCAGGAGTCGCCGCTGCTGGAGGAGTGGCTTTCGGCCCAGCGCCACGATCTGGGTCTGACCGAAACCCTCGTCACGCCAGCGGGAACGGAACGCACGGAGCTGCTCTCGCTGGATGAGGTCTGCGTGCTGCCTGCCAGCCACCCGCTTGCTTTCAAAGCAGTTCTGACCCCGGCAGATTTTCACGGTGAGAACTATATCAGCCTGTCGCAGACCGACAGCTACCGGCAGCTTCTGGATGGCCTGTTTGCCGAACATCAGGTGAAGCGGCGGATGGTGATGGAAACGCACAGTGCGGCATCAATTTGCGCGATGGTGCGCGCGGGCGTGGGTATTTCGGTGGTGAACCCGCTCACGGCTATGGACTACGCCAGCAGCGGCGTGGTTCTGCGCCGTTTTAGCGTTTCCGTTCCCTTTACCGTAAGCCTGATCCGCCCGCTGCACCGGCCCGCCTCAGCGCTGGTTGATGCCTTTAGTGAACACCTGATTGCGCACGCGCGTCAGGTGGCGCTTCGCTTACCTGACCTGCAAAAACCTTTATGACAGCATAAACTCCACCGCATCCGCGGCATGGATGGCGGCGGTATCAAAGACCGGTATCGGGCTTTGGTCTGCCGGCACCAGCAGGCCAATTTCGGTACAGCCGAAGATGACTCCTTCCGCCCCCTGCTGCGCCAGTTTCTCAATCACGCTGACGTACCAGGCGCGCGAAGCTTCGCTGAAGGTGCCGAGGCACAGTTCATCAAAAATAATCTGGTTAATGCGCGCCCGGTCTGCCTCCTCCGGGATCAGGCTTGCGATCCCGAACTGGCTACTCAGCCGCCCGCGGTAAAAATCCTGCTCCATGGTGTAGCGCGTCCCCAGCAGCGCCACGCGCGTCATGCCGGCGGCACGTATGGCACGCCCGGTGGCACCCGCGATATGTAAGAACGGCAGCGAACAGCGGTCTTCAATATGCGACGCCACCTTATGCATGGTGTTGGTACACAGCAGAATACCCTGCGCGCCCGCACGCTCCAGGCCAAGTGCGGCGTCCGCCAGCATTTGCCCGGCTTTGTCCCACTCCCCGCTCGACTGGCAGGCTTCTATTTCATGGAAATCCACGCTGTGCAGCAGCAGGCTGGCCGAATGCAGACCGCCCAGACGCTGTTTGACGCCTTCATTAATCAGGCGGTAGTACGGGATCGTTGATTCCCAGCTCATGCCCCCTAACAGACCGATCGTTTTCATCTTTCCTCCTGTACGTTTCACCCAGTGAAGCAAACTTGTGATCGCCTTTCCAGTTATTTGGCTAAACGTTTTCTTTTCGCTGCGGCTGAGATAAGTTAAATGAAACAATGTTTCATTACATAACAGGGCGAAAATATGTTTATTTTCCATAAAGAGACCACGCTTGACGATTTGGGCAACGGCGTGACGCGTCGTATTCTGGCGCACGACGGCAGGATGATGGCAGTGGAAGTGAATTTCGAGCAAGGTGCGATTGGCCCGCTGCATAACCACCCGCATGAGCAGCTCACCTACGTTCTCTCGGGGGAATTTGAGTTCACCATTGGCGAGGAAAAGCATGTGGTGACGGCGGGCGACACTCTCTATAAAAAGCCGCACGTGATGCACGGCTGCGTTTGCCTCAAACCCGGCACCTTGCTGGATACCTTTACGCCGGTACGCGAGGATTTCCTGAAATAAAAAAAGGCGCTCATCAGAGCGCCTTTTTTCATGTTATTCCGTAACCGGCTCAGGAAGTTGTTCCGGCAGCGGGTTGCGGGAGCGCATTGCTTCGCGCAGCAGCACGCTGCCACAGGCGAACAGCCCACCCAGAATACCCGCCAGCAGCACGATCAGTGCTTTGCCCGGGCCATCTTTTTTCACCGGCATAGAAGGAGAGAGCTGGTATTTGAACGGCTCCAGGCTCACGTCTTCGAAGGAAAGTTTTTGCAGCTGCGCCAGATAGTATTCGCGGTTCTGGAAATCAGCGTTCAGCTCAGAAACATCCTTCAGATTTTTTTCAATCTGCAATTTCTGCGCAATCCCGTCCGCGCCGAGCGCGACGGAGTAATCCGGATCGTCTTTCACCGCCTGTCCGTTACTGTAAACCGGCTTTTTGATCCCTGCCGCGTTCGCCACTTCCAGCGAGTAGTTAAGGCGTTGCAGGTTGGTATTGTGGATATTGGTCAGTCGAACCCGATCCAGCTCCAGCTGCTGCTGAACCGTTTTGGTTCTCAGGATCAGCTGATCGCGGATGTTTTGCATGGTCTCCTGCTCGACGATGCGGGAAATGTACTGAATGTAACCATTCAACACTTTCTGCGCGTCCTCTGCCGTTGGGGCAGTGAAGCTTAACGTCCAGGAGAGATACGGTGCTTTATCAGCATTTTTTTCCTGGGTGTTATCAATAGCCTTCATCTTTTCGGCGATATTGACCACCGCGCGGTGCAGCTCCAGCGGGTCAACCTCGGCGCCATCGAGCTGAGCCATCACGTAAGGAGAGCTCTTCATGTACTCTTCAAGCAGGGACTGAGACTGAAACTTTTTGATAAACAGATTAAATACATCCGCACGGGTAACTTTAACGTCCACATCAAGCACCTGCAGCGTCACCATCATCTGGCGCAGCGAACTCCACTGCGTCTGTTCCGCTGGCGTAATGACCGCTTTACTGGTCCATTTTTGCGGTATCAGGAAGGCGATTGCCAGGCCGACCAGTGCAAATGCAAACACAATGGTAATGATGCGTTTTTTTGCTGCCAGCAGGACGTCCAGCAGACCCAGGAGATCTATTTCTTTAGCGCTGACCGCCGGGGGAGCATAGTGAGGAAAGTTGAGATCCGTATGTTGTTTGAAATCCATTGCTGACATAACTGTTCTTCTTTTAAGGATGCAGTGAAATTCTGCCTGACTGGTTCCGGTTTGAGAAATCATACAAGAATGTAAGAATTATCTGAATGCCGAATTGGTACATCTGTAGACCTGCTATCAGATCTGGTAGTTAGCCACGCTGCGTGACTATTGTTTTTCCCGTTTCCACTTGTGCTTCGTATCGCCTCCTCGCAGTCCCGACGAACGTCCGTGAAAAGGCAAAAATGCCACCTCCCTCACTATATTGAAACAGCGTTTCGACGCTGATCACATTTCCATCATTAAGCGAATGACGCAGAAATAAATCGCAATAATATAAAATAAAACGATGTTTTAGTATCCAAGAACGGCGGTTCAGCTCTTTTGAAACCCAACGCATTTAGCGCAAAGAGGAAGGCAAAAATGCGTTAATAAACAATTTTATATTTAGCCGACGCCAGATATTGCACCCTAAAATTCAGCTCTCATGCCGCGCGATGCTGCCTGGGAAGATGTAACAAAGCAGATTCCGTTTTAAACCATTGATCGCCAGGTAGGTATGTATGAATGAAAACAAGCTGCTGGGGCTCGCATGGATATCACCCTACATCATCGGGTTGATACTCTTTACGGCATTCCCCTTCGTCTCATCATTTTTCCTCAGCTTTACGGATTACGATTTGATGAGCCCGCCGGTGTTTAACGGCATCGAAAACTATCGCTACATGTTTACCGAAGACACGCTCTTCTGGAAATCAATGGGCGTGACCTTTGCATACGTATTTTTAACCATTCCGTTAAAGCTCGCCTTCGCATTAGGGATTGCCTTTGTCCTGAACTTTAAATTACGCGGCATCGGATTTTTCCGTACTGCCTACTATATTCCGTCGATCCTCGGCAGTTCCGTCGCCATTGCCGTATTGTGGCGCGCCTTATTTGCGATCGATGGCCTGCTGAACAGCTTTATCGGCGTATTTGGTTTTGACCCGGTGAACTGGCTGGGTGAACCGTCACTGGCGCTAATGTCCGTTACCCTGCTGCGCGTCTGGCAGTTCGGTTCCGCGATGGTCATCTTCCTGGCCGCGCTGCAAAACGTACCGCAGTCCCAGTATGAAGCGGCGATGATCGATGGCGCATCGAAATGGCAGATGTTCATGAAGGTGACCGTGCCGCTGATTACGCCGGTGATCTTCTTCAACTTCATCATGCAGACCACGCAGGCGTTCCAGGAATTTACCGGGCCGTACGTGATCACCGGCGGCGGGCCGACCTATTCGACCTACCTGTTCTCGCTCTACATCTACGACACCGCGTTTAAGTATTTCGATATGGGTTATGGCGCGGCGCTGGCGTGGATCCTGTTCCTAGTGGTGGCCGTCTTCGCCGGTATCGCCTTTAAGTCGTCGAAATACTGGGTGTTCTACTCCGCCGATAAAGGAGGCAAAAATGGCTGATATTCAACAACTCTCCACGGCAAGAAGCATCGCCGAACGCGAAGTAGCCCGCACGCTGCGCAGAGAGAAAATCAATGCCACCGTTCGCTATGCGATCCTGCTGTCTGTCGGCCTGCTGATGCTTTACCCGCTGGTGTGGATGTTCTCCGCGTCGTTCAAACCGAACCACGAGATCTTCACCACCCTGAGCCTGTGGCCTGCCCATGCCACCTGGGACGGCTTCATCAACGGCTGGAAAACCGGCACCGAGTACAACTTCGGCCACTACATGCTGAACACCTTTAAGTATGTGATCCCGAAAGTGATCCTGACCATTATCTCCTCCACCATCGTGGCGTACGGCTTTGCCCGCTTCGAGATCCCGTGGAAGAAGTTCTGGTTCGCCACGCTCATCACCACCATGCTGCTGCCCAGCACCGTGCTGCTGATCCCGCAGTACCTGATGTTCCGTGAAATGGGCATGCTCAACAGCTATATGCCGCTGTACCTGCCGCTGGCCTTCGCCACCCAGGGGTTCTTCGTCTTCATGCTGATCCAGTTCCTGCGCGGCGTCCCGCGTGACATGGAAGAGGCGGCGCAGATTGACGGCTGTAACTCCCTTCAGGTGCTGTGGTACGTGGTTGTGCCGATCCTTAAACCGGCCATTATCTCCGTCGCCCTGTTCCAGTTCATGTGGTCCATGAACGACTTTATCGGGCCGCTGATTTATGTCTACAGCGTGGATAAATACCCGATTGCACTGGCGCTGAAAATGTCCATCGACGTCACCGAAGGGGCGCCGTGGAACGAAATTCTGGCAATGGCGAGCATCTCCATTCTGCCATCCATCATTGTCTTCTTCCTGGCACAGCGCTACTTCGTACAGGGCGTCACCAGCAGCGGAATTAAAGGTTAAGAGGGAAATACCATGGCTGAAGTTATTTTCAACAAGCTGGAAAAGGTCTACTCCAACGGTTTTAAAGCGGTACACGCTATCGATCTTAAAATCGCCGAAGGGGAATTCATGGTAATCGTCGGCCCATCCGGCTGCGCCAAATCCACTACTCTGCGCATGCTGGCGGGACTGGAAACCATCAGCGGCGGCGAGGTACGTATCGGCGACAAGATCGTGAACAACCTCGCGCCGAAAGAGCGCGGGATTGCGATGGTGTTCCAGAACTACGCCCTCTATCCACACATGACGGTGCGCGAGAATCTGGCCTTTGGCCTCAAGTTGAGCAAGCTGCCGAAAGATCAGATTGAGTCCCAGGTGAATGAAGCCGCCAAAATTCTTGAGCTTGAAGAGCTGCTCGACCGCCTGCCGCGCCAGCTTTCCGGCGGCCAGGCGCAGCGCGTGGCGGTAGGCCGTGCGATTGTGAAAAAACCGGATGTGTTCCTGTTCGATGAGCCGCTTTCAAACCTCGACGCCAAACTGCGCGCCTCGATGCGTATCCGTATTTCCGACCTGCATAAGCAGCTGAAGAAATCCGGAAAACCGGCCACCACCGTTTACGTGACCCACGACCAGACCGAAGCGATGACCATGGGCGACCGCATCTGCGTGATGAAGCTCGGCCATATCATGCAGGTGGATACGCCGGACAATCTCTACCACAAGCCGAAGAACATGTTCGTGGCGGGCTTTATCGGCGCGCCGGAGATGAATATACGCAAAAGCGTGCTGGTCGAAAAAGCGGGACAGCTGCACATCGCCATTGGTGATGAAAGCATGCCGCTGAACGCGGAGAAGCAGGAGAAAGTCGCCGCTTACGCTGGTCAGGAGATCTTCTTCGGCGTGCGTCCGGAATTTGTGTCGCTCTCTGATGAGCCCTTCCCGAACGGCGGCTGTAGCGGGGAGATGGTGCGCGTTGAGAACATGGGCCACGAATTCTTTGTGTACCTGAAGGTCGCGGACTACGAACTGACCGCAAGAATCCCGTCCGATGAAGCTAAACCAATGATTGATAAGGGACTTCATCGTAAGGTGTATTTCACGTTTGATATGAATAAGTGTCATATTTTTGACGCAAAAACTGAACAGAACCTCTCTCTCTGATGGAGTGATAAAAATGAAAAAAGTGCTTTTAAGCGCAGCTATCTCCGCGACCCTGGGCCTTACCGCTTTGCCATCGATGGCGCAGAATGTGGATTTACGGATGTCCTGGTGGGGCGGCAACGGCCGTCACCAGGTCACCCTGAAAGCGCTGGAGGAGTTCCATAAGCAGAACCCGGACATCAACGTGAAAGCGGAATACACCGGCTGGGACGGTCACCTCTCCCGTCTGACCACCCAGATTGCGGGTGGAACCGAGCCAGACGTAATGCAGACGAACTGGAACTGGCTGCCGATCTTCTCCAAAACCGGTGACGGCTTCTACGATCTGAACAAGTTGAAGGAGGTGATCGACCTGTCGCAGTTCGATCCCAAAGAGCTGCAAACCACCACCGTGGATGGCAAGCTGAACGGCATTCCGATCTCGGTGACGGCGCGGGTGTTCTACTTCAATGACGAAACCTGGAAAAAAGCGGGTATTGCGTACCCGAAAACCTGGGACGAGCTGATGGCGGCCGGTAAAACCTTCGAGAGCAAGCTCGGTAAGCAATACTACCCGGTGATCCTCGAGCACCAGGATACGCTGGCGCTGCTGAATTCGTACATGATCCAGAAGTACAACATTCCTGCGGTGGATGAGAAAACCAAAAAGTTCAGCTACACAAAGGAACAGTGGGTGGAGTTCTTCCAGACCTACAAAAAGCTGATCGACAGCCACGTCATGCCGGACACCAAATACTATGCCTCGTTTGGTAAGAGCAACATGTATGAGATGAAGCCGTGGATCCAGGGAGAATGGGGCGGCACCTATATGTGGAACTCCACCATCAACAAATATTCCGACAACCTGAAGCCACCGGCGAAACTGGAGCTGGGCAGCTACCCAATGCTGCCGGGCGCCACCGACGCGGGCCTGTTCTTCAAACCGGCGCAAATGCTGTCGATTGGTAAGTCGACCAAAAACCCGGAAGCGGCGGCGAAGTTGATTAATTTCCTGCTCAACAGCAAAGAAGGGGTCGATACGCTGGGTCTTGAGCGTGGCGTACCGCTGAGCAAAGTAGCGGTGCAGTATCTGACTGAAGACGGCACCATTAAAGAGGACGATCCTTCCGTGGCAGGCCTGCGTCTGGCGCAGTCGCTGCCGGCGAAACTCACCGTCTCGCCATACTTTGACGACCCACAGATTGTGGCGCAGTTCGGTACTTCTTTGCAGTATATCGACTACGGGCAGAAAACCGTGGAAGAGACGGCCGCTGACTTCCAGCGTCAGGCGGAGCGTATTTTGAGACGTGCGATGCGGTAAACACTAAGCCGCTTACCCGGCCTACACGGTATCGTAGGCCCGGTAAGCGAAGCACCACCGGGCAATTACATTACACGCCGATATTACGTAATTTCTCCCCTCTCATCAGCTTGCGTTCAATATGCTCCAGGGTCACGCCCTTGGTTTCGGGGATCAGCCAGAAGGTCACACCGATAAACGCCACGTTCAGCACCGTATAGAGCCAGAAGGTGCCTGCCGCGCCAATCGCATCCAGCAGCGTCAGGAAGGTCGCGCCAATGATCATGTTCGACACCCAGTTGGTGGTGGTGGAACAGGTGATACCAAAGTCGCGGCATTTCAGCGGCTGTATTTCAGAGCACAGGATCCACACCACCGGCGCGGCGCTCATCGCGTAACCGGCGATACACATCATGGTCATGCCCACGGAGAGCCAGGAGAGGCCGCTTGACGCCGTGCCGTTATCGAACTGCATCAGGCAGTAGCCAAGGATTAAGGTGCCGAGCGCCATCACGCTAAAGCCAATTTTCAGGGCGGGTTTACGTCCGGCCTTATCAACGGTGAACACCGCGATAAAGGTGGCGAACATAAAGGTCAGCCCCACCACCAGCGTAGCGATCATCTGCTGTTCGGTGGTGGTAAAACCGGCCATTTTAAAAATGCGCGGGGCGTAATACATAATGATGTTCATCCCCGTAAACTGCTGCATCGCCTGTAACAGCATGCCGAGGAACACCGCGCGGCGCACGTTGCGGTTCGCCTTAAACAGGGACCAGCCGCCCTGCTTCAGCTTCAGGCTTTCGCGGATTTCGTTCAGCTCTTCACGCGCTTTTTCAGACGTGTCGCGCAACATGCGCAGCACCTCTTCCGCCTCCACGTGACGCCCTTTTTGCGCCAGCCAGCGCGGGCTGTTCGGCAGGAAAATGACTAACACAATCAGCACCAGCGCAGGCAGCGCCAGCACGCCAAGCATTGCCCGCCAGTTGCCGCTGTAGCTGAAGTACGTATCCGACAGAAACGCCAGCACGATACCGAGCGTCACCATCAGCTGATACATACTGATCATCTTCCCTCGCACGTTCTCACTTGCCATTTCAGAGAGATAAAGCGGCGCGGTGTAGGACGCGATACCCACCGCTACGCCAAGCAGCACGCGTGAAAGCAGCAGCACTTCTATGTTTGTCGCAAACGCGGAGCCAATGGAGCCTGCGACGAACAGGATCGCCCCAACCATCAGGCTGTATTTGCGCCCGAGACGGAACGACAGCCAGCCGTTAAACAACGCGCCGATGGCCGCGCCCAGCATCATGCTGCTCACCACCCACTCTTGCAGGCGGTTGCTTAACGTAAAGTGGTCGGTAATAAAGGGCAGTGCGCCAGCGATAACGCCGATATCCAGACCAAACAGTAGACCGGCTACGGCGGCCGCAACAGAAACAAACTGGTTCATGCGTCGGGTATCGCGCAGCGCAGCGGGCATAAGGGTAGAGTCATTTATAGATGTCATAGTTTCCTGCCTCAACAGCGAAATTCGTTAAGTGAAATTACGAGATACCGGAAGAAAGTGTCAGGTCGGAACTGGTGAAGATATGGATTATTTCGCTACGACATACCGTTCTGTGATGGACATTACAATTTCAAATCAGGGTGGTTTAACCTTATTTTTTATTAATTAGTTAATATTTAAGCAATAAATGTGTGATACCCGTCATTTATTCCTTTTTAGTATGGATTTTTCATCTTTAAGGATATGGATAAAGCCAATTTTGGCGCAAAAAAAACCTCCACCCGAGGGCAGAGGTTCTTTATTAAGGCTGAATTAACGTGCCAGCCAGCCGCCGTCAACGGCGACGGTATAGCCGTTAATGTAATCCGAAGCCGGAGAAGCCAGGAACACAACCGGGCCCATCAGATCGCTCGGCAGACCCCAGCGACCCGCTGGAATACGTTCCAGAATTGCCGCGCTGCGCTCTTCATCAGCACGCAGCTGCTGGGTATTGTTGGTGGCCATGTAGCCCGGCGCAATCGCGTTGACGTTGATATTGTGCTGCGCCCACTCGTTCGCCAGCAGACGGGTCACGCCCATCACGGCGCTCTTCGATGCGGTGTAAGACGGTACGCGGATGCCGCCCTGGAAAGAGAGCATGGAGGCAATATTGATGATCTTCCCGCCTTTCCCCTGCGCGATGAAGTGCTTCGCAGCCGCCTGGGACATAAAAAACACGCTCTTGATGTTCAGGTTCATCACGTCGTCCCAGTCCGTTTCGCTGAAGTTAATCGCATCTTCACGGCGAATCAGGCCCGCATTGTTGACCAGAATATCGATATGCCCGAACTCCGCCACCGCGCGATCCAGCAGTTCAGGGATCGCATCGATTTTGCGCAGGTCCGCAGTCAGGCTCAGGAAACGACGGCCCAGCGCGGTGACGCGCTCGATGGTTTCCGTTGGCTCTACGATGTTAATCCCGACGATATCACAGCCCGCTTCCGCCAGACCTAACGCCATACCCTGCCCCAGCCCGGTGTCACACCCGGAAACCACAGCCACTTTACCCTGCAGAGAAAATGCATCCAGAATCATGTTTGTTCCTTAATCGTTCAGCGCCTGTCACCAACAGGCAGATGTATGCTTAACTGCCTGCGACTAGCGCAGATCCTTAACAGCGACGTGGTCCATGTCATCGAAGACCTGGTTTTCACCGACCATACCCCAGATAAAGGTATAAGCTTTCGTTCCCACGCCAGAGTGGATGGACCAGCTTGGCGAAATGACCGCCTGCTCGTTGTGCATCACGATATGGCGAGTTTCCTGCGGCTGTCCCATCATGTGGAACACGCAGGCATCTTCATCCATGTTGAAGTAGAAATAGACTTCCATGCGGCGCTCGTGGGTATGGCACGGCATGGTGTTCCACAGGTTGCCCGGCGCAAGCTCGGTCAGCCCCATGCTGAGCTGGCAAGTTTCCAGCACATCCGGTACGAAGTATTTATTGATGGTGCGGCGGTTGCTGGTGAGGTTGTCACCAAGGGTCACCGGGGCAACGTCCGCTGGCGTGACTTTTTTGGTTGGGTAAGTCGTATGAGCCGGGGCGCAGTTGTAGTAGAACTTCGCCGGTTTGCTGCCATCGATGCTGGCGAACACCACTTCTTTCGCGCCTTTTCCGACGTACAGCGCGTCACGGTGACCAATTTCGTAGCACTGGCCATCGACGGTTATGGTGCCCGGCCCGCCAATGTTAATCACGCCCAGTTCACGGCGTTCGAGGAAGTAGCTCACGCCCAGCTGTTTGCCCACTTCACCGCCCACGGAGACGGTTTTCGCCACCGGCATAATCCCGCCCACAATAATGCGGTCAATATGGCTGTAGACCATGGTGTACTTGTCGGCTTCGAACACTTGCTCAACTAAAAACTCACTGCGCAGCCCCTGAGTATCCAGCGTTTTTGCGTGCGCACTGTGGATGCTTTGTCTGACGTCCACGTAAACCTCCAGAATTGATCGTGCCCGAAGGCAAAGATGAATAACGAAACAATGTTCCGTTTTCGTGATGAACACATATTATCCCCTGTACATGGGGTTTTCAATTACATTTAAAACAACGTTTCATTTTTTCTGTATATTTATGCCAGAAATGGTGTTTCGATCACGATAAATCTTTAAGTCCCTCAATCTGGCTAAAGAAACTGAGAATTTGCGCTGTCAGTCACACACAATGAAACGATGTTTTGATAATTTAACACCTAGTTTTCAACCTATATTACGCGTTCAAAGGAGTGCATTATGGCTAAAGGTATGCGGGTCAAGCTGAACTACGAGGTCAGCCGCGATCCGGATACAGGCGTGGAAGTTACCCGCCTGACCCCACCGGAAGTAACCTGTCATCGCAACTACTTTTACCAGAAGTGCTTCTTTAACGATGGCAGCCACCTGCTGTTCGCCGGGGAGTTCGACGGTCACTGGAACTATTACCTGCTGGATCTGAAAAACGCCGAAGCGGTGCAACTGACCGAAGGCGCGGGCGATAACACCTTTGGCGGGTTCCTCTCTCCGGACGATCAATCCCTCTACTATGTGAAGAACGATCGCACCCTGCTTGAGGTGGATTTACAGACGCTGGCAGAGCGCGAAGTGTACCGCGTCCCGGAAGAGTGGGTTGGCTACGGCACCTGGGTCGCGAACAGCGACTGCACCAAACTGGTAGGTATTGAGATTGCCAGACGTGACTGGACGCCACTCAACGACTGGAAAATTTTCCACGACTTCTTCCACAAAGGGCCGCACTGCCGCCTGCTGCGCGTTGATCTAAAAACGGGTGAAAGCACCACCATCCATGACGAGAAGATCTGGCTGGGACATCCGATTTATCGCCCGTTCGATGACAATACCGTGGCCTTCTGTCATGAAGGGCCACACGACCTGGTTGACGCCCGCATGTGGCTGGTCAACGAAGATGGCAGCAACGTGCGGAAAGTGAAAACGCACGCGGAAGGGGAAAGCTGCACGCATGAATTTTGGGTGCCGGACGGGTCCGCGCTGATCTACGTCTCTTACCTGAAAGGTCAGCAAGGGCGCACCATCTCCCGCTTCAATCCGGACACCGGCGTGAATGAAGCGGTAATGAACATGCCCGCCTGTTCGCACCTGATGAGCAATGTTGACGGCACCATGCTGGTTGGCGACGGTTCCGGCACGCCTGTCGATGTGAAAGACACCGGCGGCTACACCATTGATAACGATCCTTATCTGTATGCCTTTGACGTGGCGAAGAAAGCCTATTACCGCATTGCCCGTCATGACACTTCCTGGGCTACGGTGGCGAACAGCCGCCAGGTAACCCACCCGCATCCGTCCTTCACGCCGGACGAAAAAGCGGTGCTGTACAGTTCCGATAAAGACGGCAAACCGGCCCTCTATATCGCGAAACTCCCCGAGCAACCTGAAATGTTGCATGCCTGAATGAGTTAGTGTTTCTGTAACTGGCCTTGCCCTCCGATTCGGAGGGCTTTTTTTTGGGTGATTGCGGCGCTTTTTGCCGGGTGGCGCTAACGCTTACCCGGCCTACGAAACGACTGATTGGAGAGAAAGTGTATGCCGGGTAAGCGCATCGTCATCCGGCATACGAAACGACGGAGTAGAAGGAAAGTGTAGGCCGGGTAAGCGCAGGGCCACCCGGCATACGAAACGACGGAGTGGAAGGAAAGTGTAGGCCGGGTAAGCGCAGGGCCACCCGGCATACGAAACGACGGAGTGGAAGGAAAGTGTAGGCCGGGTAAGCGAAGCGCCACCCGGCGGTTTTTAGCGAAGAAGCTGGATTATCAGAAGGAGTACGCCACGCCTAAACGGAAACGGGTCTGGCGTTCGTCAGTGTCTTTAACCCCCACGTTGCCCACCTCAACATACGGTGCCCAGTTTTTATCCCATTTGTAGGCCAGCTTGGCGTTATATTCATTGGAATAATCTTTATTGTTATTTCGGGCCACGCCTTCAGAGCTTTTCGCGTAAACATAGTTCAGCTCGGTACGCCAGTCACCTAATACCCAACCGACCCACGCATCACCACGGTTAACTTTATCATCGTCCTTATTTGAGCTTGACGGGTAGCGGGTATATTCATAACGGTAACGCGCGGCCACGTAGAAGCCATTATCGAAACTATATTGCACATGCAGATTCGGTTTATAAATGGTACGACTGTCTGTGCTTTCAATCGTAAACGCAGGCGTCAGGGCGATATTGTCTGTCGCTTTCCAGCGCCAGCTAATCTGATCTTCGTGACCGTTCCCCACCACATCCGCGAATGGCTGATCTGCCTTGTCCCCGCCTGATTTCCACTTCGCCTCGACTGAAAAACCGAAGCCATTATCAAAGCGGTGCGAGACGGCAACACGGTCGGCATTCGAGCCGCTGTCAATATATTCGTGACGCAGATCGACGGTAACGGCGCTAACCGCAAAAGAGGCACTAATAAGGGAAGCAAGGAGCAGAGATTTCTTAAACATGAAAAAACCCTCAATTAAAATAACGTTTCGTTTTTATGAAACTTGAGTTTATTTTTTATGTACCGTTATTTTAGTGACAAGGATCGAAATTATTTGTTTCATTTTTTTTGGCAAAGATCGACGTGAACCTCATCAACAAAAAAGGCGTATAACGCATAAATTCCAGGCGTGAGATCACACTAAGAACTTCACAAAGCGAATAATTCACCGCGCAATAATTATTGTGGGCTTAAGAAAGAACGCAGAAGTGTTAAAAAAGGATTCTGCGGACATAAAAAAACCTCCCGAGGGAGGCTTTCTGTGCGCAGAGGGGGAAATTACCGTTCGATAGCCAGGGCTACCCCCTGCCCTCCGCCAATGCAGAGCGTTGCGATCCCTTTTCGGGCGTTACGCTTTTTCATTTCGTGGACTAGCGACACCAGAATGCGGCAGCCGGAAGCGCCAATAGGATGACCGAGCGCGATCGCACCGCCGTTGACGTTGACCCGCAGCGGATCCCATTCCAGCATTTTCCCGACCGAGATCGCCTGTGCAGCAAAGGCTTCATTGACTTCAATCAGATCTACATCGTTCAGCTGCCAGCCCGCCCGCTCAAGACAGCGGCGCGTGGCATAGACCGGGGCGATCCCCATTAACGCAGGATCAACACCCACGCTGGCAAACGCTTTGATGCGCGCCAGTACCGGCAGCGCCAGCTCCTGGGCTTTGCTTTCACTCATCATCATCACCGCCGCCGCACCGTCGTTAATGGATGATGCGTTACCTGCCGTTACAGAACCGAGCGTTTCGAAGGCCGGATCGAGTTTTGCCAGCCCTTCTGCGCTGGCATCGGTGCGCGGCTGCTCGTCGGTATCAACGATGAGCGCTTCGCCGTTCTGGCGCAGGGTACTGACCGGGACAATTTCATCGCGAAAACGGCCGGAGTCGATCGCCGCGCGTGCTTTTTGCTGCGAGCTAAGCGCATACGCATCCTGAAGCTCGCGGCTGATGCCGTATTCCCGCGCCAGGTTTTCCGCCGTTACGCCCATATGGTAGTCGTTGAAGGCGTCCCACAGCCCGTCATGAACCAGGCTGTCAAGCAGCTGACTGTTCCCGAGCTGCGCGCCGGTCCGGCTGTCGGTCAGGACATGCGGGGCGCGGCTCATATTCTCCTGCCCGCCGGCAATGACCACGTCCGCTTCACCGCACTGGATGGCCTGCGTCGCAAGGTGGAGCGCTTTCAAACCTGAACCACAGACGTCGTTGATGGTAATCGCCGAAACGGTATTAGGCAGGCCGCCCTTCAGCGCCGCCTGGCGCGCAGGGTTTTGTCCCGCGCCAGCGGTCAGCACCTGGCCGAGGATCACCTCATCAATTTCATGTGCGGCAACCCCGCTGCGTTCCACCAGCGCTCTTACCACCACGCTGCCGAGATCAACCGCAGAGTGACGCGCAAGCGCTCCCTGAAAACAGCCGATAGCCGTACGTAACGCACCCACTATAACGACATCTTTCATCACGACCTCTGTGCAAAATGACATGACGATAGTAGAGGATTGTTATCAACAATTGACGCAAATGTTTAAAATTAGTGAGTTTAGTCACAGGATTATCGTGCGTCCTGCAAGTACTGGCGCAGCCAGCTTCCGGCGACGCCGGGCGGGGTTCTTTTGTTCCATACCAGATCGATGGCAATCGACCTCGGCCAGCCCGGCACGTTCAGCTGCACCAGCGATTTCGATGCGGCAAATTCGTCGACCAGCGCGCAGGGTAACGCGCACCAGCCAAAGCCCTGTACCGCCATGCTCAGCAGCAGCAGGTAGTTCGGCGCAGACCAGACCGGCCCGCGCGCAAGGGGCGCTTCCCGTTCAAGATAGGTACTCAGCCGCAGCTCGCGCCAGCCATGCAGCTCGTCCGCCTGCGTCTCATGTTGCCCTGCCAGAGGATGTCCGGCAGAAACGTAAATAGCCATCCGCGTCTGCATAGGCAGGCGGGTCGCGCCAATATCGGTCGGGTAGCTGTCGCGTGCTTCCGTCAGGCCAATTTGCGCCCGCTCCTTTTGCAGCAGATCGATCACGTCCTCCTCTTCCCCAATCAGGCACTCAAATTCGGTGTGCGGAAAACGCTGGTCGAACTGGCTCATCATCTCTTCCAGCACGGCCGGGTTAAGCGTATCGGAGAGAACAAAGGTAAAACGCGCCTCCGTTTGCGCCGTTAAGGATACGGCCAGCTCATCAAGGCGCGCGCTGGCGGCGAGGATTGACTGGACATAGCCCAGCACCTGTTCACCCTGGGCGGTTAACACCGGGTGACGCGCCGAGCGATCAAACAGCTCAAAGCCAAGGTCAGCTTCAAGGTTGGCGATGGAGGTGCTGATGGTGGACTGGCTTTTACGCAGCCGTCGTGCCGCAGCTGAAAACGAACCTGCGGCGACAGTTTCAACAAACGCGGTCAGTGCTTCGGGAGAGTAACGCATGATGTATCTACTTTATCGATGGATACTATCTTTTATATATCACCTTAAGCGATAAGAATAGGCCGCATTAACGCCCATACTGGCGTCTATATGAGGTAAATATGCAACATCAGGATGCACTCCAACGTAAATTGCCGGAGCGGATCTTCCATGCCGTCTGTTTTGAAGGTATTGCTACGGCGATCCTCGCCCCTACGGCCGCGTGGCTAATGCAGCGCTCGGTGGTTGAAATGGGGGGTCTCACTATTATTCTGGCGACCACGGCAATGCTCTGGAACATTATCTATAACTTTGGCTTCGACCGTTTCTGGCCCGTTCAGCGGGTGAAGCGCACGGCAAAAGTGCGCGCCCTGCATGCGCTGGGTTTTGAATGCGGCTTTATTGTGATTGGCGTAACCATCGTTGCCGCCGTGCTGGGCGTGACGCTGCTCCAGGCCTTCACGCTGGAGATTGGTTTCTTCCTGTTCTTCCTGCCGTACACCATGCTCTACAACTGGGCGTATGACACCCTGCGGGAGAAAATTATCAAGCGCCGCCAGCAACGTCGCGCCCTGGCAAGCGAATGACCTTCCGGCCGGAGACCTTCTCCGGCCCAACCCCAGCGAAGCAACGGCGACCTCAACGCATAATTATGGTAAATTGCACTCCTTTTTGTTCGTTTTATAGTTGATACGTTGCTCTAATGTCGAAAATTTGGTCAAAAGAAGAGACTCTCTGGAGTTTCGCCCTCTACGGCACTGCCGTGGGCGCAGGAACCCTGTTCTTGCCCATTCAGCTCGGCTCTGCTGGCGCAATTGTCCTGCTGATCACCGCCCTTGTGGCGTATCCCTTAACCTACTGGCCGCATAAAGCGCTGGCGCAATTTATTCTGTCGTCGAAGACGAAAGGCAACGAAGGGATCACCGGTGCCGTTTCCCATTACTACGGCAAAAAGATCGGCAACCTCATCACCACGCTCTATTTCGTGGCCTTCTTTGTGGTGGTTCTGATTTACGCGGTGGCGATAACCAACTCACTTACTGAACAGCTGGCGAAACGGATGACGGTGGATACCAGCGTGCGGATGCTGGTGAGTTTTGGCGTGGTGCTGATTTTGAATCTGATCTTCCTGATGGGGCGGCACATCACCATTAAGGTGATGGGTTTCCTTGTCTTTCCGCTGATCGCCTATTTCCTGTTTGTCTCGCTGTATCTGACGGGCAGCTGGCAGCCGTCGCTGCTGACCAGCCAGATGGCCTTCGACCAGCATACGCTGCACCAGGTGTGGATATCGATCCCGGTGATGGTTTTCGCTTTTAGCCATACCCCGATCATCTCGACCTTCGCCGTAGATCGTCGCGAGAAATACGGTGAAGAGGCTATGGGTAAATGCAAAAAAATCATGAAAGTGGCGTACCTGATCATCTGCCTCAGCGTGCTGTTCTTTGTGTTCAGCTGCCTGCTTTCGATTCCACCGTCCTATATCGTGGCGGCAAAAGAGGAAGGGGTGACGATCCTGTCCGCGCTGTCGATGATGCCTTCGTCCCCGGCATGGCTGGGCATTTCCGGCATTATCGTGGCAATTATAGCGATGTCGAAATCGTTCCTCGGCACCTATTTTGGCGTGATTGAAGGGGCAACGGAAATTGTGAAATCGTCGCTGAATCAGGTGGGTGTGAAGAAAAGTCGTGCCTTTAACCGCGCGGTTTCGATTCTCGGCGTGTCGCTGATTACCTTTGCGGTCTGCTGCATCAACCCGAATGCGATCTCCATGATTTACGCCATCAGCGGTCCGCTTATCGCCATGATCCTGTTCATCATGCCGACGCTGTCGACGTACCTGATCCCGTCGTTAAAACCGTACCGCTCCATCGGCAACCTGCTGACGCTGATTGTGGGTGTGCTGTGTGTGTCGGTGATGTTTGTCGGTTGAGTGTGCTGCCCGGCGCAATGCCGGGCATCTGTTTTACGCCCGAATATCGTCATACTCCCGCGTATTATCAAACTCATGCTTCGCAAACGGACACAGCGGGATAATTTTACGGTTCTCCCCGCGCATCTTCTCTACCACCTTCGCCACCAGCTGCTTACCCACACCCTGCCCTTTCAGGCTCGGATCCACATCGGTGTGCTCGATGATGCTCAGATGCTCGCCGGTCGGGACAAAGACGATCTCCGCAACCTGATTGCCTTCGGCGTCGTTGACATAAAACTTGTTATGGCCTTCAAGAATATCCATGGTTCCTCACTTATTTTAGGCGGTACTTCAGCGCACCGCTCGGGCAGGTATCAATTACGCGCGCAACAGTTTCTGCATCCACTTCATCCGGTGCAATCCAGGGTTTACGCTTCAGGTCGAACAGCGCCGCGCTGCCGCGTACGCAGTTGCCCGAGTGTTTGCAGATCCCTGTGTTGAAGTAGACATCGATTTTCTCACCGGTATAGGCCCGGTACCCTGCATCCAGTAGCTCCTGATCCATGACATTGCCTCTGTAATTATTGTGGTGACAAATGCAGCATACCCTCACCCGATCCGCCTGACCACGTCAAAAACGACGATCGGATACACTGTTTCGGCTCGTTATTTTACTTCTCGCTTAAGACTATTCCGATTATAAAGACTCAGGTCGGCAAGATATATTTTTGCGCTACGTCAATTCTTGTAATCATTTCCGCCGCGTTCACATTAAGATTATTAGCTAAGCGGAATCCTAACGACACAATTTATTTCCCCCTAAGCAATGGATTTACTTCCGATTTTCAAAAATCGTAACGAAGCGGTATTTCCCCCGCATCTCTGGAAATGGTGCAAAACAACCCAGACAGGAAATTTGACTCTTCTCACATAACGACTAATGTTAATTTCTGAACGACAACTGATACGAATTACTTATCGTATCACCTGACATAAACGCAACATGAGGGTTGATATATGGCAGAGCAACATCGTGGTGGTTCCGGTAATTTCGCGCAAGACCGTGAAAAAGCATCAGAAGCTGGACGTAAAGGCGGCCAGCACAGCGGCGGTAATTTCAAAAACGATCCGCAACGCGCATCTGAAGCGGGTAAGAAAGGGGGACAGAACAGTCACGGCGGGGGCCGTAAATCTGATAACTCCTGATCTTATTTAAAGCTCTTATAAATATACCGAGAGCATGCTGCGGGCCTGTCGGCTCGCAGTACCTTCCCTTTATTTCACTGGAGCGAATATATGAATATGAAAACTATTGAAGATGTATTTATTCACCTGTTATCCGATACCTACAGCGCTGAGAAGCAGCTGACCCGCGCGCTAAGCAAGTTAGCCCGCGCCGCATCAAGCGAGAAGCTGAGCGCTGCGTTCACGGCTCACCTTGAGGAGACGCAGGGACAGATCGAACGTATCGATCAAATTATTGAGCAGGAATCCGGCCTCAAGCTGAAGCGCATGAAATGCGTTGCAATGGAAGGCTTAATTGAAGAAGCCAACGAAGTTATTGAGAGCACTGAGAAAAACGAAGTGCGTGACGCTGCATTAATTGCCGCCGCACAGAAAGTCGAGCACTACGAAATTGCCAGCTACGGCACCCTGGCCACCCTGGCTGAACAATTAGGCTATAAAAAAGCCGTTAAACTTCTTGCAGAAACACTGGAAGAAGAAAAAGAAACCGATCTCAAATTAACCGATCTGGCTGTCGGCAATATTAATCAAAAAGCCCAGAAAGGATAAATAATAATTTAATGAGCATCAGCACCAACAATTAACCAGAAAATAAATCACAGGAGTTAATTATGAATCATGTAGAACACTACCATGATTGGCTACGCGATGCCCATGCGATGGAAAAGCAAGCCGAATCCATGCTGGAATCAATGGCCAGCCGTATTGATAATTATCCCGACTTACGTGCACGAATTGAACAACACGTTAATGAAACTAAACATCAAATTACCGTGCTGGAAGAAATTCTCGACCGCAATAATATTTCCCGTTCGGTCATAAAAGATTCCATGAGCAAAATGGCGGCGCTCGGCCAGTCCATTGGCGGCATGTTCCCTTCCGACGAAATTGTTAAAGGCTCCATCAGCGGCTACGTTTTTGAGCAGTTTGAAATTGCCTGCTACACCTCTCTGCTGGCCGCGGCCAAACAAGCGGGCGATACCGCCTCCATTCCAGCCATTGAATCCATTTTGGAAGAAGAGCGCCAGATGGCGGACTGGCTGATTCAACATATTCCACAGACGACGGAACAGTTCCTGCTGCGCTCCGACGCGGACGGCGTTGAAGCGAAAAAATAACGGAAGAGGGAGAAACTATGTTTCGACACGTAAAACAGCTGCAATACACGGTACGCGTAGCCGAACCGAATCCGGGTCTGGCTAATCTTCTGCTTGAGCAGTTTGGCGGGCCACAGGGCGAACTTGCCGCGGCATGTCGTTACTTTACGCAAGGATTGAGCGACGACGATCCCGGTCGTAAAGATATGCTGATGGATATCGCGACCGAGGAGTTAAGTCACCTGGAAATTATCGGCACCCTGGTGGGTATGCTTAATAAGGGTGCGAAAGGTGAACTGGCGGAAGGCGTTGAAAATGAAGCGGAGCTGTACCGGTCCATGACCGAAAACGGCAACGACAGTCATATCACTTCCCTGCTCTACGGGGGCGGTACTCCGCTCACTAACTCCGCAGGCGTACCGTGGACGGCGGCGTACGTGGATACCATTGGCGAACCCACCGCGGATCTGCGCTCTAACATTGCGGCCGAGGCGCGCGCCAAAATTATCTACGAACGGCTTATTAACGTAACGGACGATCCAGGTGTTAAAGATGCGCTGGCGTTTTTAATGACGCGTGAGGCAGCACACCAGCTTTCGTTTGAGAAGGCGCTCCAGTCGATCCGTAACAACTTCCCACCGGGTAAATTGCCGCCAATCGAAGAGTACACCAACAAGTACTACAATATGTCTGAGGGGGGAGAAGTTCGCGGAAGCTGGAACAGCGACAAGCACTTCGACTACGTGGAATCTCCTCAGCCAGCGGTCGATGGCGGTGACGGCGGCGCAAGCGTAACGCTCACAACAGAGCAGGCTACGCTGGTCAAAGCAATGTGCGCACGTACGAAATCCGATCCTAAAGCCGATCCGCTTACCGGTGCCGAGCTTGGCGCGGGTAAGAAAAAACCGTAACCGGTTTTGCCAGGCAGCCTGAGGCTGTCTGGCAATGCCTTGTGGGCTATCAGTTCCAGAGGTACGGAGCATGTTCGAGCTTGATGCGTTTCATCTGGCCAGGATACAGTTCGCCTTTACCGTCTCTTTCCATATTCTCTTTCCGGCAATCACCATCGGGCTTGCGAGCTATCTGGTGGTTCTCGAGGGCATGTGGCTTCGCACAAAAAATGATGTCTGGCGCTCGCTTTACCATTTCTGGCTGAAAATCTTCGCCGTTAACTTTGGTATGGGCGTGGTTTCCGGGCTGGTAATGGCTTACCAGTTTGGGACTAACTGGAGCGGATTTTCCCAGTTCGCAGGCAGCATAACCGGCCCTCTGCTCACTTATGAAGTCTTAACCGCCTTCTTCCTCGAAGCCGGATTCCTGGGCGTGATGTTGTTCGGCTGGAACAAGGTCGGCCCCGGCCTGCACTTCTTTGCCACCTGCATGGTAGCGCTGGGCACGCTGATGTCCACCTTCTGGATCCTCGCCTCCAACAGCTGGATGCACACCCCGCAGGGCTTCAGTATTCAGAACGGTCAGGTCATTCCCGAAGACTGGCTGGCCATTATTTTTAACCCCTCATTCCCTTACCGTCTGATCCATATGTCCATCGCCGCCTTCCTGTGCAGCGCCTTGTTTGTGGGCGCGTCCGGGGCATGGCATCTGCTGCGCGGCAACGACACGCCCGCTATTCGCAAAATGTTCTCCATGGCCATGTGGATGGCGCTGCTGGTCGCGCCCATCCAGGCAGTCGTTGGGGATATGCACGGCCTGAATACGCTTGAGCATCAGCCTGCCAAAATCGCCGCGATTGAAGGCCACTGGGAAAATCCGCCCGGCGAGGCTACCCCGCTGCTGCTGTTCGGCGTACCGGATATGGAGGAGGAGCGCACCAAATACGGGCTTGAAATTCCGGCGCTCGGCAGCCTGATCCTGACGCACAGCCTGGATAAACAGGTACCGGCGCTGAAAGATTTCCCGAAAGAGGACCGCCCGAACTCGCTCATCGTCTTCTGGTCTTTCCGCATTATGGTCGGCATGGGGCTGCTGATGATTACGCTTGGTGTGCTGAGCGTCTGGCTGCGCTATCGCCGCCGACTCTATCACTCGCGACCATTCCACTGGTTTGCCCTGTTCATGGGGCCAGCCGGACTGCTTGCGCTGCTCGCCGGGTGGGTCACCACCGAAGTGGGCCGCCAGCCGTGGGTCGTCTACGGCTATCTGCGCACGATAGATGCGGTGTCTCTGCACAGCACGTTGCAGATGAGCATCAGCCTGCTGGCTTTTATCGTGGTCTACTGTTCGGTATTTGGCGTGGGTTATGTTTATCTCGCCCGGTTGATAAAGAAAGGGCCGCAGCCTGTCGGCACGCTAACGTCTAATACGTCGGGCACCCCTGCCCGTCCGCTGTCCGCCGCCGAGTCTGTTCCGGAAGAGGAGAAGATCTGATGGGCGTCGATATCCCGGTCATCTGGTTTGCCATTATTGTCTTCGCCACGCTGATGTACATCATCATGGACGGTTTCGATCTCGGTATCGGCATGCTGTTCAGCTTTGTGGGCGATGCCAAAGAACGCGACGTAATGGTAAACAGCGTCGCACCGGTCTGGGACGGAAATGAAACCTGGCTGGTTCTCGGCGGTGCGGGGCTATTTGGCGCGTTTCCGCTGGCCTACGCGGTGATTATCGATGCCCTGACCATCCCGCTCACGGCCATGCTGATCGGGCTTATTTTCCGCGGCGTGGCGTTTGAGTTTCGCTTTAAGGCGACCCCTTCCCACCGCAAATTCTGGGACTATTCTTTTGCTGGCGGTTCCCTGCTGGCAACCTTCAGCCAGGGGATCGTGGTCGGCGCGATGATCAACGGCTTTGACGTGGAAGGGCGACGCTTTGTGGGCTCCTCGCTGGACTGGTTAACCCCGTTTAACCTGTTCTGCGGGCTGGGTTTGATTGTCGCCTATACCCTGCTGGCTACCACATGGCTGATCATGAAAAGCGAAGGCGCGCTGCAAAACCGGATGCGTGAGCTGACCCGCCACGTGCTGCTGGCACTGATCGCCGTTATTGCGGTGGTGAGTATCTGGACCCCGCTCGGCTGGCAGTTTGTCGCCGAGCGCTGGTTTACACTGCCTAACTTCTTCTGGTTCCTGCCGGTTCCGGTTCTGGTGGCGGTATTCAGCCTGTGGATCTGGCGGCTGACGCGCAATCCCGACAGCCATGCCCGTCCGTTCCTGTTAACGCTGGGCCTGATTTTCCTCGGCTTTAGCGGACTGGGCATCAGCCTGTGGCCACACATTATCCCGCCGCACATCACCCTGTGGGAAGCCGCCGCGCCGCCTGCCAGCCAGCTGTTTATGCTGATCGGCACGCTGTTAATCATCCCGGTGATCCTGGTTTACACCGCCTGGAGCTACTACGTCTTCCGGGGCAAAGTGTCTGATACCGAAGGTTATCACTAAGGATTGCTATGGCAGGCTGGCATACACGCGCCATTATTTACCAGATTGATACCGCCCTGTTTTACGATCTTAACGGCGATGGTTGTGGCGACATCGCCGGGATCGCCGCCAAGTTGCGCTACATCCGCCGGATGGGCGCGACGGTTATCTGGATCACCCCGTTTTACCTCACCCCTTTTCTCGATGAAGGCTATGACGTAAGCGACCATTTGCAGGTCGATCCCCGCTTCGGCAAGCTCAACGATATCATCGCCTTTATTGAACAGGCGCGGGAGCTGGGGATGAAGGTCATTATTGAGCTGCTGATCCAGCACACCTCGGATGCGCATCCCTGGTTTCAGCAGGCCCGCCGCAACCCGCAGTCACCCTACCGTGACTATTATCTCTGGTCTGACACGGACGAGGACGATACGCCACCGATGTTCCCCGGCGTGGAAAAGAGCGTCTGGACATGGGACGACGAAGCGGGGCAATACTACCGGCATATGTTTTATCACCACGAGCCGGATCTCAATCTGGCCTCCCCGGCGGTGCTGAAGGAGGTTGAGAACATCATCATCTTCTGGCTAAAGCTCGGGGTGTCGGGCTTTCGCCTGGATGCAGCGTCGCACCTGACAAAACAGGCCGGGCGTGGAGATGAAAAACGCGGCCTGTGGATCCTGGAGCATCTGCGCCGTCTTATCGAACAGCGCAATCCGGACGCGATCCTGCTCGGCGAAGTCGACGTGGAGGTCGACGCCTACAAAGATTATTTTGGTCAGAATGACCGGCTCAACCTGGTGCTGAATTTCTGGCTCAATAAGTACTTTTACGTCAGCCTTGCAGAGAAGAGCGCACGACCGCTGCGCAACGCGGTGAAAAAGATGATTGTGCCGCCGGACTCCTGCTGCTTCGCCAACTGGCTGCGCAATCATGATGAGCTGGATCTGGAAGGGATAGGCAAAAAAGCGAAGCAGACCGTCATTGATGCCTTCGCCCCTGATGAAGAGATGAGCGTGTATCAGCGAGGGATCCGCCGCCGTCTGGCGCCGATGCTTAAGGGCGATCGAAAGCGGCTGGCCTTTTGCCATGCGGTCTTGTTTTCGCTGCCGGGCGTACCGGTCATGCGCTACGGGGATGAAATTGGAATGGGCGATGATTTAGATCTGGAGGAGCGTTACGCCGTACGCACCCCGATGCAGTGGGCCGGATCGCAGGGCGGCGGTTTCTCAGATGCCGACCCGAAAACCTTTATCGCCCCAATGATTGACCATGGTCCGTACCGCTATCAAAAAATCAACGTGGCGGATTCGCTGTTGCACCGCAACTCCCTCCTGCACTGCATTATCGATATCGCCAATACGCGCTCGGAGTTTCCTGAGATCGGCGTCGCGCCGTTTCGTCTTATTACTATCGACAACGATGCGGTACTGGGGATCTATTACGAAACCGACACGCGCAGCATTCTGACCTTCGTTAACTTCAGCGATAAGCCCGTTAATTTTACCGCCAGAGGGATCCGGCATGCGACCTGGACCGCATGCCTGGCGGACAAACGCTACGACGACGCGCTGTTATGCGGCAAAACCGTCGCGCTTAACCTCAGCGGCTATGGCTACCGCTGGTTCTGGACCGATCGTACCGCACTGCGCTGATTATCGTCTCCGCGAGAGCAGCAGACGCGCCACGATCGCGCCCGTAACGGCGAGGGAGCCGAGCAGCACTTTCCCCGGCATGCCGGAGGTAACGCTGGTGGCGCGCTCTTTTGCTTCGTCGGTGAAATGCCCGTGGATTTTATGCAGATCGTTAACCGGCTGATCCAGATAGTCCTGACGGTCATCCGCATTTAGCGTATCGGTCATCTGCCCTTCCCAGGCCTTTTTAACCATCAGCCGGTCCAGAAAACCGGGGAAAAGAAACTGCCCGACAATCGACTGGACGGTGCTGCTGCCCACCCATAGCTCCCGCACCGGTTTCTGCGCCACCTTAAAAATAGCGCTGGCGGCCACTTCCGGCTGAAAAACGGGGGGGACCGGGCGCATCGCCCAGGCAAATTTATTCCTCGCCCACTCGAACTGCGGCGTATTGAGGCCCGGCATCTGTACCATTGCGATCTGCACCCGGCTGTTTTCATGCATCAGCTCGGTGCGTACGGCATCGGTAAATCCGCGGATCGCGGCCTTCGCGCCACAGTAGGCTGACTGCAAGGGAATGGAACGGTAGGCCAGCGCGGAGCCAACCTGAATAATCGTTCCGCGATCGCGAGGGGTCATTAACTCCAGCGCGGCGCGGGTGCCGTTAACATAGCCCAGATAGGTCACCTCGGTGACGCGGCGAAACTCCTCCGGGGACATGGTGCGAAACGGCGCCAGCATCCCGCCCATGGCGTTATTCACCCACACATCGATGGCTCCAAGCCGGTATTCAATTTCGTTAGCAGCATCGGTCACCGCCTTGCTGTCCGCCACGTCGGCCTGAACGGCACACGCGTTGATCCCGAAACGGCGCAACTCCTCTTCTGTGGAGCGCAGGCTCTGCTCATCGCGGGCAATAATGCCTACATCGTAGCCCGCTTTAGCAAAGTGCAGCGCCGTGGCTTTCCCCACGCCCGCCGTACCGCCGGTAATAACGATAACAGCCATAGCCTTTCCCCTTGTCTCAGACGTTATCCCATCCGGAGAGTATTTCGATCAGTTCAGACAGCGAATAACGCACCGCTTTTTCCACCACATCCTGACATTCACCGGAAAACAGCACGGTGCGGGTTTCCGTCTGTCCGCGAATATTCCAGCCGAAGCAGACCGTACCGGCTGCCGTGCCATCGTCTCCGCCTTCCGGTCCCGCATAGCCGCTGATGGCAACACCAATATCCGCCTCGGCAATATCGCGAATTTTAGCGGCCATCTCAGTAACCGTTTGTTCACTGACGGCGGTGAAGCGCTCAATCGTTTCGTGCCGCACGCCGAGGATCCTCTCCTTCGCCGCATCGCTGAACACCACCATGCCAACGTCATAAAATTCCGCCGTGTTCTCTTCGGCACAAAGCGCAACCGCGAGATTACCGCCGGTGCAGGACTCCGCCGTGGTTAGACGCAGTCCTCTTTCTGTGAGCGTCGTGGCAAGCTTTTTCGTCAGCTCGCTGATGGTCGTATTATTATCGTGAATAAGGTTGCTCATGGATGTGCCCCTTAGTTAATTTTCTTCAGGAATAATTGAAATATGGCCGTTACGCTCAAGGATCGCGTACTTAATATCCTTTAATTCCGTTATGCCGTGGTTCTGGCGTGCTGAAACCAATATATCATCGCAGGATACATCGACTTTTTTCAGTTTATCCGCAATGGGAATACCATTCTCTACCAATATCACCGGGGTGCCATCAAGAACATTCTCAACAGAAGAAGAATATTTTTTAATCAGGCCAAAAATAATATCCACCACCACCAGCGTTGTTATTGTAATCATCGCACCGGTGACGGAAAAATCTTCGCCCAGTAGCGCCTGCTGTGTCGCCTCACTGATAATTAAGAGCAAAATAAGGTCAAAGCTGGTCATTTGCAGCAGGGCGCGCCGTCCGGCGACTTTAAACACGATCACCAGAAACAGGTATATTGCCAGGGCACGAAAAACCATGTCCATATTCGACTCCTAGGGGTAAATAAACTGCCAGAAGCGGATATCTGGCCCGTTGTTTACGCGGATGCTGTTTGTCCATTTCCCTGCTTTTGTCGGCGTGATGAACAGCAGGACGGTGAACTTATCGCTCTGTTTCAGATTGTCGTAAACGAGAAACAGGGTGTTCCCCCGGCTATACATGCTGTCCGGCTGCGGCCAGACGCTGGCCGGCTCATATACGTCGCTGCTTTCGCTGGTCAGGCTGAGAATATATTTACCCTCAGACGTCACCGGAAACGTCAGCGTCATCCGCGATTCGGTCTGGCGGCGGCCGAAGCGCTCATAGCTCAGGGTCAGGGATTTTGCTTCGTTTGTTTTCTCCACGTCGCTAACCGCACCGCTGGAAAACAGGCCGGCTAACGCGGCCACGATAATACCTAACAGTACAATAAAACCCACCTGACGAAATGCATACTCAAACGTCAGTAAACGATAACTCTCTTTTATCCCAGGCACTTTTTCATTTTTTGGTTCCATGGCTTTTGTCACCGTTTCGCTTAATTGCCGAAATTTTTGATTTTTCTACGCAAATGCTTTTAAGACTTATCACATTTGCCACATAAAGGAATAGCAACAATACTTAATAAGTCAAGACATCCAAAATGAAGGATATCAGATGAAATTATCAGTGATTTCAGCCTTGTTAATATTAATTATCCCTTCCGCATGGGCAGATAATAACGGCGGGTTACAAAAGGGTGAAGCGCCGCCACCGCCGCATGCCCTGGACAGTGGTTATCGTGGTACCGATGATGCGCGCATTATGACCATTACTCAGGCAAAAGAGATGCATGATGGCGCCTCTATTTCATTGCGCGGCAATCTTATTGATGGCAATGGCGATAAATACGTATTCCAGGATAAAACCGGGAAAATCGACGTTATTATCCCGAAAGCCGTATTTGATGACAGAACCGTGGAACCTGACAACATGATCAGTATTAGCGGCTCGCTCGATAAAAAATCATCCCCACCCGTAGTGCGGGTCAGCCACTTGCAAAAATAATTCAGCGAAGCGTTAACGCTGTAACTATCCATCAAATCTCACCCCTAACAAGGAGTTAGCTATGAGTGATAATGAACAACGTACGAACGCTTACCCAACGCCACCTTTCCCGGAGCAGCCCCAGACACCACCGGGCCTGGCCTCTGAAATGGACCCTGTTCCCGATCACGGCGAGACAAGCTACAAAGGGCATGGCCGGCTTACCGGTAAGAAGGCGCTAATTACCGGGGGCGATTCCGGCATCGGACGCGCGGTAGCCATTGCCTATGCCCGCGAAGGGGCAGATGTCGCCATTAACTATTTGCCGGAAGAGGAAGAAGACGCTGCGGAAGTGATCGCCCTGATTAAAGCGGAAGGACGGAATGCCGTCGCGCTTCCGGGCGATGTGCGGGACGAAACTTTTTGTCAGAACCTGGTGGAACAGGCCGTCGGAAAACTGGGCGGGCTGGACATCCTGGTGAATAACGCAGGCCGCCAGCAGTACCGTGAGACGCTGGAAGAACTGACCACGGAAGATTTTGACGCGACCTTTAAAACCAACGTCTATGCGCCTTTCTGGATCACAAAGGCGGCGTTGCGCCACATGAAAGCTCCCGCTTCCATCATTAACACCTCATCTGTACAGGCGGTAAAACCGAGCGCCGTACTGCTTGACTATGCGCAGACCAAAGCCTGTCTCGCGGTGTTTACCAAAGCGCTGGCGAAACAGCTCGGTCCGAAAGGGATCCGCGTGAACGCGGTAGCGCCCGGACCTTACTGGACCGTGCTCCAGCCCAGCGGTGGGCAGCCACAGGAAAAAGTGAAACATTTTGGCGAGAGTACCCCTCTGGGACGCCCGGGACAGCCCGTGGAGATCGCACCGCTGTATGTCACTCTGGCCTCGGATGAGTGTTCATACACCTCCGGGCAGGTCTGGTGTTCAGACGGCGGCGACGGCGTCATCTAGCGCTCAAGCAGCGCAGAGTGTAGGCCGGGTAAGGCGAAGCCGCTACCCGGCAAATTGTTGCTGGCGAATGCTAAAAGGCTGCGAAAGCAGCCTTTTTTACATTTAAGGGGTGACGACAGGAAACCAGAAACTGAAGCTCTCCATGCAGCGCAGCATTTCGTCTACCTTCGCGGCGTTGCCGACGATCGTCACCTCTCCTGCCTGTTGCGCCTTTTTCAGCGTGGTTTCCTTAAGGATGATTTTGTTCAGCGTTTCGCGGCTGAGCGTAATGGTTGCATCCGGATCTTCTGCCTGGATATTGGCACTATGGTTTAGCACGCCATTCTCCAGCTCCAGCTTATACCTGCCGCCCTCGCGGCCTAAATCAACGTTAAAAACGCCTCTGGCATTCGCCGCTCTGACGCCGTTAAGGTGAACGCCGAAGTAGTCAAAAATCATCTCAGTCGACATGGCACGGACCGCATCCGGGCTGGCGGTTTTGGGCGTCGGCTTTATCTTCACGCCGTTACGCAACTCTTGCGCACCGGTGAGGTAGGCGTTACGCCACGGCCCTGACTCCGCATGGTATCCCAGCTGTTCAAACGCATCGGCTTCCAGTTCGCGCGCCGCCTTATTATTCGGATCGGCAAAAACGACTTTACTGACCACCTGAGCCACCCAGCGATAATTCCCCCGGGCATAATCGACACGGGCTTTTTCAAGGATCGCGCGGGCTCCGCCCATGTAATCGACATACTTTTTCGCCGCCTCGACCGGAGGCAGTTCATCGAGCGTCGCCGGATTGCCGTCGAACCAGCCAAGATAGTAGACATAGGTGGCTTTGACGTTGTTGCTTACCGAGCCGTAATAGCCACGGCCTGCCCAGGATTTAGCCAGCCCGTAAGGCAGGGCGAAATTAGCGGCTATTTCATCCCTCGTCAGCCCCTTATTCGCCAGTCTGAGCGTCTGGTCGTTGATATAGCGGTAGATATCACGCTGGCTTTTCATCAGCTTCACCACTTTTTTGTTACCCCACGTGGGCCAGTGGTGCTGCGCGATAATGATTTCCGCTTTATCACCCCAACGATCGATGGCGTTATTGATGTACTTTGACCATGCCAGCGGATCGTGTATTTTCGCCCCGCGCAGCGAGTAGGTATTGTGCAGGGTGTGAGTGACGTTCTCTGCTGCTTCGATCAGCTTTTTCTCTTCCACATACCAGAGCATTTCAGACGGTGCTTCCGATTCCGGCGTCAGCATAAAGTCATAGGTGAGACCGTCAATGACCTCTTTCTGCTCCTCTTCGGTAATAGAGTGAGTGGGCGCGATGAGCGTGACCGTTCCGGCTGAGGTGGTAGTCCCCAGACCTGCCCCCACCTGCCCCTTCACACCGGGCTTCAGCAGGTTTCCGTGGATATAGCTGGCACGGCGACTCATGGCGTTTCCGGCCATGATATTTTCCGATACCGCCTCTTCCATAAAACCGGCTGGCGCATAGACTTTCACTTTGCCGGACATTACCCCGGCTTCATCAATTACGCCACGCACGCCGCCATAATGATCGACGTGGCTATGGGTATAAATAACGGCAACAACCGGACGTTTGCCGCGATGCTTAACGTAAAGATCCATGCCCGCTTTAGCCGTTTCCGCAGACACCAGCGGATCGATAACCGTGATCCCCTCTTTGCCCTCTATGATTGTCATATTCGACAGATCGAGGTTGCGGATCTGGTAGACGCCTTCCGTGACTTCAAACAGACCGCCGATATTATTCAGCTGCGCCTGACGCCACAGGCTCGGGTTGACGGTATCCGGCGCTTTTTGCCCTTCTTTGATAAAAGCGTATTTCTGGGGATTCCAGATAACGGCGCCTTTTTCACCTTTAATCACCGCAGGTGGCAGCGGGGCAATAAAGCCTTTATGCGCATTTCGGAAATCGGTTTTATCAAAGAAGGGCAGTTGACCATAAAGTGCATCATTCATGTGTTTCGTATGGGCAGTGGCTTCCTTCACCTCCTTTTGTGCCAGGACAGGCAATGAGATCAACGAGGCCAATAGCAGACCAGCAACGGCCATCGCACTAACGAGAGTTTTAAATTTCATACATCCTCGAGGCGTCATATTCACGCTGGCGGTACATGGGGGGAAAGGAGGCTATCACCGGGCTTTTCTTTTACCTATGGAAATAACGTTTATAAATAAATAAGTTTATTCTTTCGTCGCTGCGGCCTTCAGGGATAATGCTGAGTCCAATTATTTCCCCGGAGTGATTCGATGAAGAGCCTGCCGTTCTTTTTCGCTATATTAAGTCTGAGCACATTAACAGCATGTAGCTCTCCACCACCAGACAACGTTGAAAAGATTAATCATCTGCAAATTCCGCTGGTATTACCGGGGGAAAAACCGCCGCAGGCACAGATATCTCATATCGCGTCTCTTTATCAGGAAAATAAACAGCAGATCGATAACTTAACGCGCAGCGTAAAATCACAGTATCTTCAGGACACTACCGCAAAAGAAATTTTTGTTGCGGACAGCGCTGTTCAACGCGTTTACGCCTCGCTGACCAAACTGGAACAGTTAGATATGGTTAATCAGCAATACCTGAAAGACAATAATGTCACGGGCCTGCAAAATATTCATATTATGCTTGAACCGTTATTCGCCAGCTGATAACAAAAAACCCGGCAACATAGCAGCCGGGTTTTTCTTAATCGCCATATCACATGCATCAGTCGTACTGACCAAAGCGATAGCTAAGCCCTGCGGTGACGGAACTCAGGTCGCTGCTCACACCGATCTGGTTTGCATTACCCACATTGCTTACCCACTGATATTCCAGGCGGCCAGCCCAGTTTTTATTGAAGGCGTATTCAGTACCCACAGCTGCAAGCGGGCGCACACCGGTTTCAAAACGATTGTGACCACTTACATCGGATTCAGCGCGATAGCCCATCGCACCGGCACGGCCGTAGATATCCCAGTCATTGGTCAAGGCATAGCTGGCCTTCAGGGACATTTGCAGACCCTGCGTCTTCATTTGCGCCCCTGCGCCATGCTGACCCTTGATCTGCATGTTGCCTAAATAATCATAACCGCCTTCTACCGCAAGCCATGGGGTAATCTGGTAACCCGTATAAACACCCCCACCGACATTATCATGGTCAAAATCGAAGTGGTCGGAATTATTGTTATCAAACGCTTTTGAACCCATATTGGTATCAAAATAGTGTGACCAGCCGAATTTCGCTCCGCCATACCAGGTGCCCGCATCAGCGGCGGCGAACGCGGAAGTGGCGGTAAACGCATTAACCATAATCAAAGCGAGAACTGTCTTTTTCATAAATATACCGTTTACTTAATAAAGATAAAACTTAGAAAGCAAACGATATAGAAAATTAACAGCCTCGTTAATTCCATTTCTGTTTAATTTTAAACTTCCCCTAGAATGATTCAGGTAAGTGTCTGACTTCAAGCAAATACCCACCGCGCTTAAAGGAGATATATTCTCCCTGTTTAAGGGCGGATAATACATTGAGTATACTACTGCGAGAAAGCAGCGTACGATCCTGAATATATTCCAGTATCGTGGTACGCAAACGCGTCTCCTCCGGGAGCAAAATCATTTCCTGAAGGTGGTTACGAATAACGGAATAGGTACGCTGCTGGAGTACCTGCGCATCACGGAATATCAAATAGGCCGTATGGTATGAGAGCAGCGCTGCGACATCCTCCCAGACGCCCTCGGCACGGAATAACTCGGCCGCCTTGTCCGCATCGAGACGTAAAATGGTCGACTCCCTTTCCGCACGGAGAAAATGGCCTTGCGTAGGCTGGATCATCTCAGCAATACCAAACAAATGCGGCTCGTAAACGGTCACGACCACCAGTCCATCCGATGTCCGCAGCAGGGACAGCTCCCCTTCCAGAAAGAGGTACATCTGCTGTTTCCCCTTCCGTAACCAGGTGAGTCGCTTACGTGGAACAACGTGCACTTTCTCCGCTATCGGCTCAAGGATAGCGGTCAGTCGTTCGATGGATTTTTCGGGTCGAACAGGCGGTAAAATATGCATGGTACAACCTTCTGACATTCAGTATCTGCCATTATAGACCATATATTTTAAGCGGTTAGCCGATCAAAACTGATAGCTGTAGTTGACGCTGGCAAACCAAAGATAAGGATGGTCGTAACTTCCGGCAAACGCCACCGGCGATTTCACATGCGACGACTGCATATGAAGATACGACACGGCAATACCAATATTGCTGGCCGGGGTGATCTGATACTGGGCTCCCGTACCAAATCGCCACTCATCGCCGGTAGGTAAGGTTAAGGCCACATCGCTCTGGCTTTCATACGGCGAGCTATCGAACGCCACACCGGCATTCAGTCGCCACTGAGGCGTTGGACGATACTGCACGCCCACCGCACCGTGCCACGTGTCCTTCAGGCGGCTGACGTTGTTAAGCTGCTGGTCCCCGACGACGATTTGCGGCGCGCCGAACTGGCTCCAGTCCTGCCAGCCGAGATCGCCCATAACCGACCACTGCGGGTTAATGTCATGCACAAGGCTGAGCATAATTTGCTGCGGCGCGCTGATTTGTGCTGACACCGGCAGGTCGTAGGTGCCGTTCTGTAGACGCGCGTTGCCGTCAATATTGAAGCTGTAGTCCGTTTCGCTGTTCCAGGTAATACCGGCTCGGGTCTGGTCAGTTAGCTGCATCAGCAGCCCAAGCCGATAGCTCATGGCCAGGTCTTCATCGCGTCGCCGGTAGTCATCATCGTTAACGCTGCGAGTCAGCGAGAAGTAACCGTAGTTAACGTTGGCGGACGCGCCAATCGAAAGACGGTCGTTAAGCTTATAGGCCAGCGAGGGGCTGAGCGTCATGGCTACCATGGTACTCTTTTTAATCAGCCTGTCGCCCGCCCAGCTGCCGTAGTCGATCCCCAGGCCGTAATTACCGTAAAGCCCGACCCCGGCATAAAGATTATCGGTCACCTTCTGACTATAAAAGGCGCTGGCATTCGGGATGGTTTTCATCACATCGCCGGGGCTTTGATGGGCATCGTTATCCAGCTGGTTGTCGATGGAGCCATCCATAACCTGTAACCCACCGGTGACCATATGATCCGGTAAGCGCGTCATGCCAGCCGGGTTGGTCATAATTGTAGAGGCATCCTGCGCACGAGCCGCCTGCCCTGCTCCGGCAAGCGCGGTATCTTCGGTGCCAGCTTCATAAAAATAGAGGGCGCTGGCATGGGCACTGGAGGCAGCTAATAAGCCAGCGCACAGGAGGAGTCGTGTTTTCATCTGCGATCCGGGAAATAAAAAATTTGCCGACAGATATAACAGGGGCGATTGATTACGTAAAAAGAAAGAGGGTTTAATTTTAAATTATGCGCGCGCGTAATTATATTTATGACACTCCAGCGACAGCCGGAACAAAGGCACCGTGATTCTGCATGCACCAGGAGAGGAATTTCTTACAATGCCGTTTGCTTAAGACAAGCGTTACTCACTACTGGGATCGCTCTTATCCTCTCGCATGGATTCGATAAACTCCCGTTGCTCCGGTGTGAGTTCAAGCTCATCCAGCAGGCGATCTAACTCTTCTTCAGGCGATTCCTTTTGATTCTTTCTCTTCCCGCTAGCCATACTCACCCTTGAGTTATTAGGATTAATCTCAGGGTATCCAGGGTACAGGAAATGTGCAACTTAGCGTGTTATGCCATGAGTGATTCGTTGTTTAGCAAAAGCAGACTAAAAGCATATAAAATCACCCTTTACGCATAAAAATTCAGTGTTAGCATGGAGGTACATAATTTTTTTCTGGAGATAGCTATGCTGGACATAACTCATTTTGGGCTTTTCGCCCTATCTGTATTTCTCCTTTCCGTTACACCTGGGCCTGATATAGCCTACGTGGTAGGTCAAAGCGTGGTTAATGGAAGACGCGCGGGAATTATCTCTGCCGCTGGTGTAGCATTAGGTAGTTGCACACATGCAATTGCAAGCGCTGTGGGATTAACCGCGTTGATAACAGCATCTCCGATGATGTTCACCATCATTAAGTCTCTCGGTGCGGCTTATCTGGTGTATCTCGGTAGTAAGATGATTTGGGGAACGCTGACAAAGCAAACCACGAATCACAACGAAGCTGAACGCGTTAAGGCAAAAGCGACTTTGACGAGTCTACTTACTAAAGGTTTCATAACTACCTTAACCAACCCGAAGGTACTGTTATTCTTCATCTCCTTTTTCCCTCAATTCGTTGCGCCTGGAAGCGAGCACCAGACAGCTTCTTTTCTACTCCTGGGAATGACCTACGCATTGATCGCTTTTATGACTGATTTAACGTTCGCCGTACTTGCAGGTAGTGCAGCCGGAACCGTTTCGCAAAACAGAAGGTTGCAGAAAATACTGGATAGAATTGTTGGTGTAACATTCATTGGATTAGGGCTCAGATTGGCGTTTACACGCCGTTAAGAATATGGGGCGTTCAGCCCCTTATTCTTTGGGATAAGAAAATACAGCAGTGACTAAATGTGACCCTGATTTATCAGATTGGACGTCATAGGCGAAGTTATACCGCTCTCCAGGTGTAAACTTAAATCCGAACACAGGAAGACACCCGCCCTTTTGAACATACACGGGCTTGTCATCAAAAATCTTGTGAAGAGAGTCGCTATTATCACTGTTGATTTGGATAGCAGTGATCCGTTCCTGTGGCTCCAGTGGTGACAACACACAAACTTGATTATCTTTGATTAATGCCGTTGAAGATTCACGATCTACCATTCGATCACCAGGCCCAGGGCATCCCGTTAAGATGAACACAACACCCAGCAACATTTTGTATTTCATGTTTAACGCCCCTGTACATCCCCATGCGCCCAGGCCTTTGATAATAAGACCACTTACTAATCCCATAAACCAGCAGTAACCAGTAATCAGCTAAAATAGAGGCTTGCTGTTCAAGAGAGTAATCAGTGAGCTTTTCTTTATCCAGCCTGTAGGTATATTCAGCAGCCAAGTAGGACTTGCTCGAAAGCTGGAGCCTGGAGATTATTCCGCTGGCTTTCACACGATTACTATCGCAATGTCAGCACAATCAGCACTCCTAAGTTAACAATGAAGATTGTCGGTTATGGCGTTAAAGCAAAAGTGATTTTCGACCTGTTAACAGCAGAAAAGGGAACCCGTTAATCCTTTGTATTTTTTCGATAACGCCAGGATTTATAGGAAATTACCGGCGGCTGTGCGAAGGACATAATGGCAACCCCAAAGATCATCGCCAGCCCCCATGCAGCTGCTCTATCAGGTGAGCTGAAGACGAAAAGTAGCAGTAGGGTAAAGGTACACACAGCCACCACTCCCGCCAGGGTAACAAATCGTCTAGCGAGGTCATTTATGGCCTCTCCAGGCGTTCCTCCATATTTTTCATTATTGCTTTTTATCTTCTGCAATTCGGGCTGCGTAAACCCTGAACGTAACAAAGCCTCATCAGTCACTTTCATATCGTCTCGTCCCTTATTTCCCAAAAGTGTTTTTCCAATCGCTGATTATGCAAGCAATCATAATGATGAACTTTACAGCAATCCAGCCGAAACTTTTCGGCAGATTCCATCTCCCCTTTCTTACTATCTGGGTGATGCAAGGACATTACGACAATGGTTGGTTTCGCTTTGCGAAAGTCAGAAGTACTTTGTATTGATTAACACTTAGTATTGATTCATGTACAAACTTTGCTAAAACCTCCCTACCCTCTGACAGAGGAAAGCCACTTACCTTCCTTTAGTGGTTTATGTCGGAATTTTTGACAACGAAAAACCCTCCATTTCTGGGCCTGTGAGAGCCTATCAGCGGGACGCTGTGATATGGGTCTGTCAGTTTACAATTGTGAGGGGGATGACGAGCTGTAGAGTTTCTGGTGGAGCATACGGAGCTATTGGTGGTGGTGCTCGCGCTGGTGTGGATTTCAGGCAATAAAAAACCCCGCCGGAGCGAGGTCAAAGTGGGGATGTTTTAGAATTGTTCAGGCTTCGGCCTTAATGTTCATGACTGTTCTGGTGCTGACGTTGTGGCTTTCTGCGATTGCACGAATGGTTTTACCTGCTGCGAGTTCTGCTTTAATGGCTTCACGATCAATAGAGCGACCTTTGCCCCGTCCGGTGATCCTGCCTGCGGCTTTTGCTGCTTCGTAACCTTCACGCTGGCGCTCCAGCATCGTTTCACGTTCCATCTGTGCGACTGCTGCCAGTACGGTCAGCATCATATTACCTGCTGGAGAGTTCTTCCCGGTCTTAAAATCCTCTTTGTGGAACTGAACAATTACACCCCGTTCTGTTAACCGCTCAACCGTTGCCAGCAAGTCAGCAGTGTTACGGCAAAGGCACAGGAAGACAGCGTTTCGCCTGTTGTAATAAAGCGAGGCAAATTGCAACGCAAGCAAAGTAGTGTAACGCAGTGATAACACCAGGATATTTCATGCAGATCCAGTGAAATTATTAGGCAGCTAATCGATCCACTCAGCGGATCTATAATAGAGCCGGGGATATTTTAAGCAGGAGGATGTAAACTGGGAGGATAAAGAGACGGGACACCTACGGGGGCGGGTTGTGTAAGTATTTCCTGTTGTCTTCGACCTTATTGCACGTAAAATGACCAGACACATTTTGGAAAGGAGTCTTTAATGGATATTGCGTTGCTTAACAGGGGCTGGAACAGAACATGGTCAGATACCATGGTGAATCTGGAGGCCCGGAAACTAGTCGAAACAGCAAACCGGCTGTCAGCATTCTATTTGCAAGATGGTCTTACACGTATCAAGTTTGTCGAAGAGATAAAACAGGTTGTAGATAAAGAATTTGAAACTGCACGACGGGCCAAAACCGATGAAGAATGCATTGCATGCATCAAAAATCTGCGTGCCGAAACGGATAATCTACACGAACAAGAACGCCTGTTAAGAACCAGAGCCGCACAGCTTTACGCGGAGGTCGAATTTGTCAGGGAAAACAATAAAATCGTCGGATACGTGATTTCGGCAATCCATATAGTGGTATCTGGAGCAGCATTATTTGGTGGGATGGTTATGATGTCCACTATGACCCCTGTTGGAGTTCTTGCAGGAGCAGTTTTATTTGTTGATGGTATTAACGGTATAACAAAAGAAGCAAGCCATCTTCGCTATGGTGAACAATCCAAATCGGAAGGAATTTTTGCTGATGGCGCAATGGAGACCGCGCAATTTATGGGGTTTAGCCCAAAAAGTGGATTAGCTCTTTATAATACGGTGACTCTAGGGGCGAGTGTCTATAGTATCTTCGGCTTAGCAAGGAAACCCGGAGCTTGGCGATTATTCCGTTGGCTGCCGCGTGATTACTACCGAAAAGTTGACACAATGAGCAAGCCTAAGCTAACGATGAAAATCGCTGGATATGGTGTCAAAGCGAAAGTCATTTTTGATCTTCTGGCTACTGATAACAGTACTAATTAAGATTTGTTCGCTCTACAGAATCGCCAAGATTTATAAGCAAGTACAGGCGGTTGTATAAAAATTGCAACCGCTGCGCCACAAGAAAGGCCAATAGCACCAGAGAAAACACTCTGCTCAGATGCGAACATCACAAGAAAAATGAATACAGCAAGGCAACCGGATACAACCCACACGGCAAGAATAAATCGCCTAGCCAGGTCCCTGATTGCATTCCCCAACGTTCCACCATAGCTTTCAACGTTGTTCTTTATCTTCTTCAAATCCGATGGTGTAAAGCCAGAACTCAACAAAGCCTCATCAGTAACATCCATATTGTCCTCTCCGCATTTCTTAACTGGCAATGGCACACATAATCATAGTGATGAACTTTACAGTAATCCACATGATGTTTGTGCAATGTATCAGCTTTCAGACAATAGAAGCCATAAAGCCCCGTTAGTGGTAGAAGCAACAAGCGGAGCATAGCGACTGCAACAGGCCAACCTAGTTGGTTTCGCTTTGCGAAAGTCACCAGTGACCAAATCAGATTGTCAGGGGGATCACACCTTATCAGGGTGCTCGTGTACCTTTCGGAGCGTGAGCAAAGCGCTGGCAGAGCCGGATCTGTAGCTACCGGGGCATTACCACTATTCACCTGTTTACGTGGCTCATAGGGCCACACATCGGGCTTAAATGCGTGTGTTCAATCTGTTCGGGAGTTATGCCAGGTATGCGGCTTTTTGTTCGTTGTTGTACTATCGCGGTAAGAACCTGGAACCACCGCCAGCGTGAGGATATGTTCCCTTGTACCACAGACCTATCACGCGACAGGTACGGGTATAGAACAGTGGGTAGTTTTAGTTGTACCTGCTAAAGCAGAGCAACGTAACTAACTGATGAAATATAACTTCTTGATTTATGAGGAGACTGGAGCGGGCGAAGGGAATCGAACCCTCGTATAGAGCTTGGGAAGCTCTCGTTCTACCATTGAACTACGCCCGCTTTGAAGTGCGTAAGGCATTATAGACCTTACGCCTCTTCATACAAGCCTTTACCCCACTAAGTGGCGATTAAATAATCACTTAGCACTTCGGTTTACTGCCCTGCGCCGGAAGATAACGCTGCGGATCGATGGCCGTGGCCTTATAGCGGATCTGGAAATGCAGCTTCACCGTATCCGTCCCGGTACTGCCCATGGTCGCAATCTTCTGCCCCGCCTTCACGTTCTGGCCATTATTCACCAACATCGTGTCGTTATGCGCATATGCCGTAATGTAGTCCTCACCATGCTTAATCATGATCAGGTTACCGTATCCACGAAGCTGGTTACCGACATAGACCACCTTTCCGGCCCCTGAAGCGTAAACCGGCGTGCCGCGTGCGGCAGCGATATCAATACCTTTATTGCCCCCTTCCGAGAGCGAGTACGGCGCAACCACTTTTCCGCTTGCAGGCCAGATCCAGCAGCGCTGACCGACCGGCGGCCAGGATGATTTAGGCACCTGATAGGATGGCGTCACTTTGGCTGTTTTACGCGTTGAGGACTTTTTCCCTGAGGAGGAACCGCCGTTAACCTTGAGCTTTTGCCCTATCTCAATGGTATACGGTGGAGAGATATTATTCAGGCGCGCCAGCTCCTTCACGCTGGTCCCCGTGGCACGTGAGATGCGGTAGAGCGTGTCCCCGCGCTTAACGGTATAGACGGCACCGGAATAACTGCCCATATCCGAAGATTTACTCCCCGAGCATCCTGCTATAAGTAGCGTCAGCGTCAGGCAGAAAATGGCAATGATCGGGTTTCTCGTCAGGCTTCCTGCAAACAAAACAGCTCCTCGGTCAGCGTGAATGGCGCACTATGATAGCAGCCCAAACTGATGCGGGTCATGCCCTTTTCCGCTCTGTGGGCCAAACCGTTCGCATAAGAATGCAGTATAATAATTCCGCTGATGGTGCTGAACCATTAAGCATTATGGCACTGGAGCATCAATGAGTATTCAAGAACACGTTATTTTGGTAAATGACCAGGGAAAGGTGATTGGCACTCAGGAGAAGTACGCCGCGCACACGTCACACACCCCGCTACACCTGGCCTTCTCTTCATGGCTGTTTAACGCTAACGGAGAATGTCTGATTACCCGGCGCGCCTTAAGTAAAAAAGCCTGGCCCGGCGTGTGGACCAACTCCGTTTGCGGACATCCACAGGCCGACGAAGCGACAGAGCAGGCGATTATCCGCCGCTGCCGCTTTGAAGTCGGCGCCGAAATCACCGACATCACCCCCGTTGCCCCGGAGTTCCGCTACCGTGAAGCCGACCCTTCAGGGATCGTTGAAAACGAAATCTGCCCGGTCTATGCCGCCCGCGTAACGAATACCCTCGCAATCAATAGCGACGAAGTGATGGAGTATCAGTGGGTGGAGCTGGACGCGCTCTTCCGCGCGCTGGACGCCACACCGTGGGCATTTAGTCCGTGGATGGTGCAGGAAGCGAACACTGCGCGCGAAAAACTCAGCGCTTTTGCGGCGCAATAAAAAAGCCCCGGCGATAAACGCACGGGGCTTTTTTTACGTCTTAACGGCTTATTTCACCGGACGCATCGCCGGGAACAGGATCACGTCGCGGATGGTGTGGCTGTTGGTGAACAGCATCACCATACGGTCGATACCAATACCCAGGCCAGCCGTCGGCGGCAGGCCGTGCTCCAGCGCGGTTACGTAGTCTTCGTCGAAGAACATCGCTTCGTCGTCGCCTGCCGCTTTCGCGTTAACCTGATCCTGGAAACGCTGCGCCTGATCTTCTGCATCGTTCAGCTCGCTAAAGCCGTTACCGATTTCGCGGCCACCGATGAAGAATTCGAAGCGGTCAGTGATTTCCGGGTTCTCGTCATTACGACGCGCCAGCGGAGACACTTCCGCCGGGTATTCGGTGATGAAGGTCGGCTGAATCAGGTGCGCTTCGGCCACTTCTTCGAAGATCTCGGTCACGATACGGCCCAGACCCCAGCTCTTCTCAACCTTAATACCGATGCTTTCAGCGATCGCTTTCGCAGAGTCGAAATTGTCCAGATCCGCCATGTTGGTTTCCGGACGGTATTTCTTGATCGCTTCGCGCATGGTCAGTTTTTCGAACGGCTTGCCGAAGTCGAACACTTCTTCACCGTAAGGGACCTGCGTGGTGCCCAGAATATCCTGCGCCAGGGTGCGGAACAGGGATTCGGTCAGCTCGATCAGATCTTTGTAATCCGCATACGCCATATAGAGTTCCATCATGGTGAACTCTGGGTTATGACGTACGGAAATACCTTCGTTACGGAAGTTACGGTTGATCTCGAACACGCGGTCGAAACCACCGACCACCAGACGCTTCAGGTACAGTTCCGGCGCGATACGCAGGTACATGTCCAGGTCCAGGGCGTTGTGATGGGTGATGAACGGACGGGCAGAGGCACCGCCTGGGATCACCTGCATCATCGGGGTTTCTACTTCCATAAAGTCGCGGTTAACCATGAACTGGCGAATACCGGCCATGATCTGGGAGCGAATTTTGAAGGTCTTACGGGATTCATCATTAGAGATGAGATCCAGGTAGCGCTGACGATAGCGCGCTTCCTGATCCTGCAAACCGTGGAACTTGTCCGGCAGCGGGCGCAGGGCTTTGGTCAGCAGACGCAGCTCGGTGCAGTGGATAGACAGTTCACCGGTCTTGGTTTTGAACAGTTTACCTTTAGCGCCCAGGATGTCGCCCAGGTCCCACTTCTTGAACTGCTCGTTATAGATGCCTTCCGGCAGGTCGTCACGAGAGACATACAGCTGAATGCGGCCGCCAACGTCCTGTAAGGTCACGAAGGAGGCTTTACCCATGATACGACGGGTCATCATGCGGCCCGCCACGGACACTTCAACGTTCAGCGCTTCAAGCTCTTCGTTCTCTTTACCGTCGAAGTCTGCGTGCAGTTGGTCTGAGGTGTGGTCACGACGAAAATCGTTCGGGAACGGCACGCCCTGCTCGCGCAGCGCTGCCAGCTTCTCGCGGCGGGTTTTCAGTTCGTTATTAAGATCGACTACCGCGTCAGCGCCCTGTGATTGTTGTTCAGACATGTTGGTTCCTCATAACCCTGCTTTCAAACTTGCTTCGATAAATTGATCCAGGCTGCCGTCCAGCACCGCCTGCGTGTTACGGGTTTCAACCCCGGTACGCAGGTCTTTGATGCGGGAGTCATCAAGGACGTAAGAACGGATCTGGCTGCCCCAGCCGATGTCGGACTTGTTGTCTTCCATCGCCTGCTTCTCAGCATTTTTCTTCTGCATCTCCAGCTCATAAAGCTTCGCTTTCATCTGCTTCATGGCCTGGTCTTTGTTCTTATGCTGGGAACGGTCGTTCTGGCACTGTGTTACCAGCCCGGTTGGAATGTGGGTAATACGCACCGCAGATTCCGTACGGTTAACGTGCTGACCGCCCGCGCCGGATGCGCGGTAAACGTCGATACGCAGGTCCGCCGGGTTGATGTCGATATCAATATCTTCATCCACTTCCGGGTAGACAAACGCGGAGCTGAAGGAGGTGTGGCGACGGCCACCGGAATCGAACGGGCTCTTACGCACCAGGCGGTGAACGCCGGTTTCAGTACGCAGCCAGCCGTAGGCGTAATCGCCAATAATCTTAATGGTGACGGACTTGATACCCGCCACTTCACCTTCGGACTCTTCGATAATCTCGGTTTTGAAACCGCGCGCTTCTGCCCAGCGCAGATACATACGCATCAGCATGCTGGCCCAGTCCTGCGCTTCGGTACCGCCAGAGCCTGCCTGAATATCGAGATAGCAGTCAGCGCTGTCGTATTCGCCGGAGAACATGCGACGGAATTCCAGCTGCGCCAGCTTCTCTTCCAGCACGTTGAGCTCTGCCACGGCTTCGTTAAAGGTTTCTTCGTCGTCGGCTTCGACAGCCAGCTCCAGCAGCCCAGAAACATCTTCCAGACCCTGCGCCATTTGATCCAGCGTATCTACGATGGCTTCGAGGGAGGAACGTTCTTTACCCAGCGCCTGCGCGCGTTCAGGTTCGTTCCAGACGTCCGGCTGTTCCAGCTCGGCGTTTACTTCTTCGAGACGCTCTTTCTTGGCATCGTAGTCAAAGATACCCCCTAAGAACGTCAGAGCGCTCCGTGAGGTCCTGAATGCGGTTTTTTACCGGATTAATTTCAAACATGGTCTGTTTTCTTTTATGAGCTTGTCAAAATGCGGTGATAAGAGCGGGATTGTACCGAATCCACGCCCTTTTTTATAGAGATTACTGACGCTAAATTGGCCAGATATTGTCGATGATGATCTGAAGGGTGCGGTTACCGCGGAACTCGTTAATATCCAGCTTATAGGCCAGCTCAACCTCGCGCACGCCGTTGTCCGGCCAGATGGAGGTATCAACGTTAAAGGCGATGCCGTCGAGCAGCGGCCCGCCGCCGACCGGTTCCACCATCACTTTGAGATGGCGTTCGCCCACGATGCGCTGTTGCAGCAAACGAAAACGTCCGTCGAAAAGCGGCTCCGGGAACATCTGCCCCCACGGGCCGGCATCGCGCAGCATCTGCGCCACCTCCATGGTCATTTCAGCCGGAGAAAGCTCGCCGTCAGAAACCACTTCACCCTGCAACAGAGACGGATCGATCCACTCGGTGACCAGTTCGCCAAACAGACGCTGGAACTCGTCGAACTTCGCCTCTTCCAGCGACAGGCCTGCCGCCATCGCGTGACCGCCGAACTTAATCATCAACCCCGGATGCAGCGTATCCAGACGCTCCAGCGCATCGCGCATATGCAGCCCCTGAATGGAACGACCAGAGCCTTTCAGCGTGCCGTCCCCGGCGGGGGCGAACGCGATCACCGGGCGGTGGAAACGCTCTTTAATGCGCGACGCCAGAATGCCCACCACGCCCTGGTGCCATTCGGGGTGATACATCGCCAGCCCACCCGGCAGGTTATCGCCGCTGCGCTCCAGCTTTTCGCACAGGGTCAGCGCTTCGGCCTGCATCCCCTGCTCAATCTCTTTACGGGTCTGGTTGAGTGCGTCCAGCTCACTGGCCAGCACGCGCGCTTCGCCGATGTTGTCGCACAGGAGCAGCGCAACGCCAACCGACATATCGTCCAGCCGCCCCGCCGCGTTCAGGCGCGGGCCGAGGGCAAAACCCAAATCGCTTGCCGCAAGCTTCAGCGGATCGCGGTTGGCAATTTCCAGCAGCGCCTTGATCCCCGGACGGCATTTGCCCGCCCGAATGCGGCTCAAGCCCTGCCAGGTGAGAATACGGTTATTGGTATCGAGCGGCACCACGTCCGCCACGGTTCCCAGCGCCACCAGATCGAGATACTCCGCAAGATTCGGCACGGCAATCCCGCGCGATTCGAACCAGCCCTTATCACGCAGCAACGTGCGTAACGCCAGCATCAGATAAAACGCCACCCCTACTCCGGCCAGCGATTTCGACGGGAAATCGCAGTCGCGCAGGTTCGGGTTAATGATGGCTTCGGCGTCTGGCAGGGTTTCTCCTGGCAGGTGGTGATCGGTGACCAGTACCGGGATCCCCAGCGCATGGGCATGATCGACCCCCGCATGAGAAGAGATCCCGTTATCCACGGTCATGATCATCTGTGCACCACGGGCATGGGCCTGATCGACCACTTCCGGGCTGAGGCCGTAGCCGTCTTCAAACCGGTTCGGCACCAGGTAAGCCACGTTATCGCAGCCCAGCGCACGCAGGCTGAGTACGCTCAGCGCGGTACTGGTTGCGCCGTCGGCATCGAAATCGCCCACCACGACAATCCGCGTCCCGTCACGGAACGCGTCGTAGAGCATTTCAGTCGCTTTTTCGATGCCACTCAGCGCTTGCCAGGGCAGCATGCCTTTGACGCTGCGCTCAAGATCGCTTGCCGTACGCACGCCACGGCTGGCGTACAGCCGCTTTAACAGCAGCGGAAGCGTATCTGGTAAATCCGCGGTTTCAACCGCATCGCGGCGGCGCAGTTTTATCGGGGCTTTCACGCGAATTATTTACCACCCGTCTGTTTCTGGTGTTCGTCGAGGAACGCTTTCATCTCTTTTGGCCCCTGGTAGCCCGGCACCACATAGCCGTTGCTCAGCACAATGGCTGGCGTACCGCTCACGCCAAACTGTACGCCCAGCGCGTAGTGGTTAGCGATGTCGATATCGCAGGAGGCGGGCTTCACGCCTTTACCGTTCATCGCGTCATCAAAGGCCTTGTTGCGGTCTTTCGCACACCAGATCGCTTTCATATCCTGCTCAGGCTGACTCTGCACGCCAGCGCGTGGGAAGGCCAGGTAACGCACGGTAATGCCCAGCGCGTTGTAGTCTTTCATCTCTTCATGCAGCTTGTGGCAGTAGCCGCAGGTGATGTCGGTGAAGACGGTAATGACGTGCTTTTCCTGCGCCGCTTTGTAGACAATCATCTCTTTTTCGAGCGCATTCAGGTTTTTCATCAGTAGCTGGTTGGTGACGTTCACCGGCTGCCCACCGCTCACGTCGTACATTGGCCCCTGAATGATGTGCTTTCCGTCTTCGGTCACGTACAGCACGCCGCTGTTGGTCAGCACCGTTTTCATACCAGCCACCGGCGCTGGCTGGATCTCGCTGCTGGCGACGCCGAGTTTCGTCAGAGACTGTTTAATGGCGGCATCATCCGCATGGGCAAAACCGGAAACCGAAGCTGCCAGCAGGGTGAACAGCGCTAAAGACTTTTTCATATATGATCCTGTAACAATTCGTCGGCACTCACGCGCGAGGGTGGTGCTGTTGGTGTAGCTGCCGCAGGCGTTCCGTCGCGACATGGGTATATATTTGCGTCGTTGAAAGATCGCTGTGTCCAAGCAACATCTGCACCACGCGTAAATCCGCGCCGTGGTTTAACAGATGCGTCGCGAAGGCGTGACGCAAAACGTGCGGCGACAGCTTCTCACTGTCAATACCCGCCAGTGTGGCGTAATGTTTAATGCGATGCCAGAACGTTTGTCGCGTCATCTGCTGCGCGCGCTGGCTCGGGAATAATACATCTATGGAGACGCCGTTCAGCAGCCACGGACGCCCGTGTTCCAGATACGTCTCCAGCCAGTAGACCGCCTCTTCACCCAGCGGCACCAGCCGTTCTTTGTTCCCTTTACCGATAACGCGCACCACGCCCTGACGCAGGCTGATATCGCTCATCGTCAGGCCCACCAGCTCAGAAACGCGCAAGCCCGTGGCATACAATAGTTCAAGCATGGCTTTATCGCGTAACTCCAGCGGAAGGTCAACTGCGGGCGACTGTAATAATCTCTCAACTTGCGCTTCGCTGAGATCTTTTGGCAGCCGCTGAGGCAGTTTAGGCGATGCCAGCAGTGCGCTGGGATCATCCGCGCGGCTCTTCTCGCGGTAAAGGTGCTGGAACAGGCGGCGCATGGCGCTCAGCAGACGTGCGGAGCTGGTGGCTTTGTACCCCCCTTCCATCCGCTCAGCCAGTAACCCTTGCAGGTCATCACTTTGTGCGCTTTCAAGCGTCAGCCCCCGGTGCGCCAGCCACTCGACCAGCAAAGTGAGATCCCGACGATAGGCGCTAAGCGTATTTTCAGCGAGGTTTTTCTCCAGCCACAGCGCGTCGAGAAACTGTTCGATGAGTGCGAGATCCTTTTCCACATCAACCCCTATGGTTCTGCAATCTGGCCATTATGCCTGATTGCCATCGGTTTCTGGTACACTACGCGCAAAGTCATAGCAAGAATTGAGATAGTTACGCGATGAATATTGGTCTGTTCTATGGTTCCAGCACCTGCTACACCGAAATGGCGGCGGAGAAAATTCGCGACATTATTGGCCCGGAACTGGTGACGTTGCATAACCTGAAAGATGACGCGGTTGCCTTGATGGAGCAGTACGATGTGCTGATTCTGGGTATCCCTACCTGGGACTTTGGTGAGATTCAGGAAGACTGGGAAGCCATCTGGGATCAGCTCGATTCAGTCAATTTTGAAGGCAAAATCATTGCGATGTACGGCATGGGCGACCAGTTGGGCTACGGGGAGTGGTTCCTTGACGCACTCGGCATGCTGCACGACAAACTGGCGCCAAAGGGCGCGACCTTTATCGGCTACTGGCCTACGGAAGGCTATGAGTTCACCAGTCAAAAACCGATTATTGCCGACGGTCAGCTGTTTGTCGGGCTCGCGCTGGATGAAACCAACCAGTACGATCTTAGCGACGAGCGCCTCCAGAGCTGGTGCGAGCAGATTCTGGGTGAGATGGCCGAGCAGTTCAGCTGATTTACTCCTGCGTCGGCTGTTGCACGATCAACCGGCGCAGATCTCGCCACTCCGCAGGATCCATACTGTCTGCTGCCAGCCACAGGTGCTGGCGACGATTGTCCTCGACCCGACGCAGCCGTAGCATCATCCCGGTGTTGAGCATCCACGGCGTCCCTATCATTTCCCACTCTTTTCCCTGCCAGCGCAGGCGAGAATCCATCAGCAGCTTAATTTCACCCTGACGGGCGTTGATTCGACGCTGGCTGCGCACGCTGTCAAACACTACAAACGACAGCAAAAGCAGCCACAGAGGGGTATAGCTTAGCGGCCACGGCACCAATAACACCATTGCCGCGACCAGACCGTGGAGCAGTAAGGACATCCACTGTGAGCGCCACGAGACGCGAAGATCAGATTGCCACAGGACCACGTTCCTGATTCCGTGTTTGAATTAATTGCACCATCCGTTGCAACTCGGTGTCGGCGGGCTTGCCGTGATTCATCAGCCAGTTGAATAAATCCGGATCGTCGGACTCAAGCAGACGGACAAACAGGCGCTTATCGTCATCGCTTAAGCTGTCGTACTCATACTCGAAGAAAGGCATGATGGAGATATCAAGTTCACGCATGCCGCGACGGCACGCCCAGTGAATACGGGCCTTGTTGTTAATATCCATGTTCTGTTTCCTGCATTACGTTTGGCACAGTCGGTATCCCGTTCGGTATTCATTATTGCTCTTCGGGAACACCTGCTAGTGTAACGTGTTTTTGACCGTTTCTTTACTGGAATATTGCGAACCTCGAGCAAGCTTCCTGAATAATCCTTATAAAGACAGCGGATTACACTATTTTGCGTAGCGCCACGCATAACCGCGTAATGGCACGAATGGCCTGCTGAAAGCGCTTGCATTGAATACAGTCTCTTTTACCATTAGGTATTATCAAAGCGTTAAGCAATTCAGGACATCACTATGGCATTTACACCATTTTCTCCTCGCCAGCCCGCCGCCTCTGCGCGTCTGCCGCTGACGCTGATTACTCTTGATGACTGGGCACTGGCGACACTGACCGGTGCGGACAGCGAAAAATACCTGCAAGGCCAGGTCACGGCGGACGTGGCGCAGTTGACTGAGCACCAGCATCTGTTGGCCGCGCATTGCGATCCAAAAGGCAAAATGTGGAGCAACCTGCGTCTGTTCCGCCGTCAGGACGGATTCGCCTTGATTGAGCGTCGCAGCCTGCGTGACGCCCAGCTTAAAGAGCTGAAAAAATACGCGGTCTTTTCTAAAGTCACCATCGCCCCGGACGATGAACACGTTCTGCTGGGGGTCGCGGGTTTCCAGGCGCGTGCAGCGCTGAAAAACCTGTTTGCCGAGCTACCGGATGCCGGAAAACAGCTGATCAGCGAGGGAGAAACCTCCATTCTGTGGTTCGAACACCCTGCGGAGCGCTTCCTGCTGGTAACCGACGAAGCAACGGCGGAACGCGTCACTGACGCCCTGCGCGGTGAAGCACAGCTCAACAACAGCCAGCAGTGGCTGGCGCTGAACATCGAAGCGGGCCTGCCAGTTATTGACGCGGCAAACAGCGCGCAGTTTATCCCGCAGGCGACAAACATCCAGGCGCTGGGTGGTATCAGCTTTAAGAAGGGCTGCTACACCGGACAGGAAATGGTGGCGCGTGCGAAATTCCGCGGCGCGAACAAACGCGCCCTGTGGACGCTGGCTGGTCACGCCAGCCGTGTGCCGGAAGCGGGTGAAGATCTCGAGATGAAGATGGGCGAAAACTGGCGCCGTACCGGCACCGTGTTAGCCGCCGTCCAGCTCGATGATGGCCGCGTGCTGGTGCAGGTTGTCATGAATAATGATATGGAGCCCGACAGCGTGTTCCGCGTGCGGGACGATGCAAACACGCTCAGCATTGAGCCGCTGCCGTATTCACTGGAAGATTGATGCTGTATCGCCCGGTGTTGATATTCTCCCTCTCCCTGTGGGCTGAGGGTTCCCCACAAATTAATGCGAGCACTGAGCAATCCCCTCGCCCCTCCGGGGAGAGGGTTAGGGTGAGGGGAACATACGGCGGTGGTGGTCATTCCGTTCACTTTATGTTCCTTGCTACTCTGTAACGACATGACCGGTGAACGTGCCAGGGTGGCTCAGTCGCCACCACCCTGGCGACCCGGGCTCCCGGCGGTAAATCGCCGCTTCGCGGTGCCCTCGGCTTATTCCTTCCGGCTTATCGGGTACGGGCGGAGGCAACGTCCCTGTAAAGCCGCCCTCTCGGCGCATCCCTGCGCCTCGCCCCGGCCTGCAGGAAACGCCTCAGCGATTTACAGCCGGACCAGGGCATCGCTGACAGCCCTCAGTCATTTAGAAAGCAACTTTATTGCTTCTGCATAAAAAATTACTGGGGAACCCTCAGCCCTGTGGGAGAGGGTCGGGGTGAGGGCATCAGACCGCACCTTACAAAAAAACTACACCTGACCAACATACAGATAAATTGCCAGAAAGTGGCACACGCTGCCGCCCAGCACAAAGCCGTGCCAGATGGCATGGTTGTACGGGATACGCTTGCAGACGTAGAAAATCACGCCCAGCGAGTAGATCACTCCGCCCACCGCCAGAAGCGTCACGCCCCCCACCGCCAGCTTAATGGCTAACTGATACACCACAATCAGCGACAGCCAGCCCATTGTCAGATAGGTGACCAGCGACAACACTTTGAACCGGTGCGCGATGGTCAGCTTGAACAGGATCCCCAGCAGCGCCAGGCTCCAGATCACAATCATCAGGCCACGCGACAGCGGTGAGTTGAGCCCCACCAGCAAAAATGGCGTGTAAGTGCCTGCAATGAGAAGATAGATTGCGCAGTGGTCAAATTTCTTGAGCCATATCTTCGCCCGTTGATGCGGAATAGCGTGATACAGCGTTGAGGCAAGGAAAAGCAGGATCATACTCCCGCCATACAGGCTGTAGCTGGTAATGGCCATCGCGCTGGCGTTGGTATCTACCGCCTGCACCAACAGCAATACTAAGCCGACAATCCCAAACACCAGGCCAATGCCATGGCTTATACTGTTGGCTACTTCCTCAGCCAGCGAATATCCCTGTGCGATTAATGGTCTGCTCACCATACTTAACTCCGGGAAAACAAAAGATGATTATTCATCGCCAGTCTATGCTAACTGAGAATGATTCCAGTGAACACCTGTTAGCTAAAATAAATCCATAATCAAGATTTATCCTTACAAATCAGTATAATGCAAAATAAATCCACCGCACAGGTGTAAATGATTTCATTAACACCTGAGTAATCAAGGAGATAAATCCGTCTCTCACCCTTCGTCATCATGGTATGCTTCAGGGATAGTGTCCGACAGCGAGTTTGCCCATTGTGAGTATGTTCAGCCATTCCGCCATTGCCAGCCTCAACAATCTGGAAATGATGGTCTACAACTATGTCATTAAGAACCGTGACAAAGTGATGTACATGACCATCCGCGAGCTGGCGGATGCGGCGGGAGTCTCTACCACTACTATCCTGCGCTTCTGCCGAAAGCTCAACTGCGAAGGCTACTCGGAATTTCGGGTGCGCTTTAAACTCTATCTGGAGCAGAACGAGCCCCAGCAGGCGAATTTTGGTGCCAGTGAAATTATCAGCTTCTTTAAAAGCGTAAATAACGAAGAGTTCGATGCGTTATTAGATAAAGCCGTCGATATTATTTTATCATCTGAACGAATTATTTTTGTTGGCGCAGGCACGTCCGGATCGCTGGCAAAATATGGTGCACGTTTCTTTTCAAATATCGGGAAATTCAGCAACCATATCGACGATCCTTATTTCCCGGTCACTAACGATATGGCTAAAAATGCACTGGCCATTGTACTTTCCGTCTCCGGAGAAACCGAGGAAATCCTGCGCTTCGCCAGCCAGTTCAGCCTGCATCGCTGCAAGGTGCTCTCTGTCACCAGCCACGAACATTCTCGTCTCGCGAAACTGGCGGACTTTAATCTCTCCTGGCATGTCCCCCAAACGCGCATAGGCGGCGTTTACGATATAACCACCCAAATTCCCGTCATCTATATTCTTGAATCATTAGGCCGGAAACTGGCGAAGAAATTAACAGAATAAAACATCCTGTTTTTTTGATGTGACAAATTACAATTCCCGCAAAATGTTATATCGTGACATTTATTTCCGCTTTGCTAGACTCGAAATCAATAAGTCCTGAATTGAGAATAGCAAAGATGAAAAAACTCACTTTACCGAAAGATTTTTTATGGGGCGGCGCGGTGGCGGCGCACCAGGTTGAAGGCGGCTGGAACAAAGGCGGCAAAGGGCCAAGCATTTGCGACGTGCTCACCGGCGGCGCACACGGCGTTCCGCGTGAAATCACGCAGGAAGTGATTGAAGGCAAATATTACCCGAACCACGAAGCCGTCGACTTTTACGGCCATTACAAAGAAGACATCAAGCTGTTTGCCGAGATGGGCTTCAAATGTTTCCGTACCTCTATCGCCTGGACGCGCATCTTCCCGAAAGGCGACGAAACTCAGCCAAACGAAGAGGGGCTGAAGTTTTACGACGACATGTTCGATGAACTGTTGAAGTACAACATCGAGCCGGTGATCACCCTCTCCCACTTTGAAATGCCGCTGCACCTCGTTCAGGAATACGGCGGATGGACCAACCGTAAAGTAGTCGATTTCTTTGTACGCTTCTCGGAAGTGGTATTTGAGCGCTACAAAAATAAGGTCAAATACTGGATGACCTTCAACGAAATCAACAACCAGCGCAACTGGCGTGCGCCGCTGTTCGGCTACTGCTGCTCTGGCGTGGTCTATACCGAGCACGACAACCCGGAAGAGACCATGTACCAGGTGCTGCACCACCAGTTCGTGGCCAGCGCACTGGCGGTGAAAGCCGCCCGCCGCATTAACCCGGAGATGAAAGTCGGCTGCATGCTGGCGATGGTGGCGCTCTATCCGTACTCCTGCAAGCCAGAAGATGTCATGTTTGCTCAGGAATCCATGCGCGAGCGCTACGTCTTTACCGACGTACAGCTGCGCGGCTACTACCCGTCTTACGTGCTGAACGAGTGGGAACGCCGTGGCTTCTCCATCAAAATGGAAGCAGGCGACGAGCAGATCCTGCGTGAAGGCACCTGCGATTACTTAGGTTTCAGCTACTACATGACCAACGCGGTCAAAGCGGAAGGCGGCACCGGTGACGCCATTTCCGGCTTCGAGGGCAGCGTGCCGAACCCACACGTCAAGGCGTCCGACTGGGGCTGGCAGATTGACCCTGTGGGCCTGCGTTATTCGCTGTGTGAACTGTACGAGCGCTACCAGAAGCCACTGTTTATCGTGGAAAATGGTTTCGGCGCCTACGACAAGGTGGAAGAGGACGGCAGCATCAACGATGACTACCGCATCGACTACCTGCGCGCCCATGTGGAAGAGATGATGAAGGCGGTGACCTGGGACGGCGTGGATCTGATGGGCTACACTCCGTGGGGCTGCATCGACTGCGTCTCCTTCACCACCGGCCAGTACAGCAAGCGCTACGGCTTTATCTACGTCAACAAGCACGACGACGGCACCGGTGACATGTCCCGCTCCCGTAAGAAGAGCTTTGAGTGGTATAAAACCGTCATTGCCAGCAACGGCGAAACGCTGTAATGGCTTGCCCTCTCTGCAAGCGGAGAGGGCAAACTGCTTATCTTCCAGACACTTCTTTACAGCTTTTGCGTTGCCAAAATATGTTCGCCCGATAATATAGGCATCCTGAATATTTGAGGCGAACATGATTAAGCGACAACGCAACGCTATCCTGCTTGTAGCCCTGGCCTGTCTGGTGGTGCTGATATGTACCGCCCAGCGGATGGCCGGGATGCACGCGCTTGTCATGAACGTCACCGCCACGAGCCAGTCTGTCCAGCAGGGGCAGGAGAGTGCCGACGCACCGGTAACCCCGTGTGAGCTAAGCGCCAAGTCGCTGATGTCGGTCCCGCCTGTTTTGTTTGAAGGCGCCCTGATTGCCGTCACCCTGCTGCTTGCGTTGCTGGCAGCCAGTCCACCGCGCCGCGAACGGCAGTGGCCTCCCCGCGTTATCTCCCCGCCCCGGTTAAGGGTGCATCTGCGATTATGCGTCTTCCGTGAATGAGCCTTCGCCTGTTACTTCAGGTTAATTCATCATTTACGGAGAAAATTTATGTTTACTGTATTCAGGCGACTGCTGGTCTGCCTGCTTTGGCTATGGCTGCCCCTCAGCCAGGCTGCCGACAGCGGCTGGTTGCGCGCCGCCGATAATCAGCACGCCAGCGTCAGGCTGCGTGCGCAACCTGAAAGCACTGGCGAAACCCGCCTGCTGCTGGACGTCGCCCTGCAAAAAGGCTGGAAAACCTACTGGCGCTCGCCGGGCGAAGGCGGCGTCGCACCCGCGATTAAATGGCATCAGCCCGTCGAGGCGATCTGGCGCTGGCCTGTGCCGCAGCGTTTCGACGTCGCGGGCATCACCACGCAGGGCTATCACGGCGATGTCAGCTTTCCCCTCACTCTGCGGGGCGACGTCCCGACGATCCTGAGCGGCGTGCTGACGCTCTCCACCTGTAGCAACGTCTGTATTCTTACCGACTACCCGTTTTCACTGAACATGACCGCATCCGCAGGTGCCGGTTTTGATTACGATTTCAGTCGGGCCATGGGCACCCTTCCGCTCAGCGGCGGGTTGACCTCAACGCTTAACGCCACCTATGCCCCCGGCAAGCTGACCGTAACGGCGCAGCGTGACGCAGGCTGGCAGGCGCCGTCGCTGTTTATCGACGGTATGGATGATGTTGATTTCGGCAAACCGGCCCTCACCATGCGCGGTGATTCGCTGGTCGCCACCGTGCCCGTGACGGACAGCTGGGGCGAGGCCGCGCCCAACCTCAGCGGCAAAACCCTGTCGCTGGTTCTGGCCGATAGCGGGCAGGCGCAGGAGTCCAGCCTGAGCATTCAGCCGGGGAACGCCGCGCCGACGCTCCCGTTAGGCTGGGTGCTGCTGATGGCGCTTGCTGGCGGTCTGATCCTTAACGTCATGCCCTGCGTACTGCCCGTGCTGGCCATGAAGCTGGGCACGCTGATGCAAACCGAACGGCAGGCGCGGGGTCAGGTACGCCGACAGTTTCTTGCATCGGTAGCCGGGATCGTGATCTCGTTCCTCGCACTGGCGCTGATGATGACGGTATTACGTTTAGGCAATCAGGCGCTCGGCTGGGGGATCCAGTTCCAGAACCCGTGGTTTATTGGTGCGATGGCGCTGGTGATGGTGCTTTTCAGCGCCAGCCTGCTGGGGTTGTTTGAAATCCGTCTCCCTTCCGGCGCCAGCACCTTCCTCGCCACGCGCGGCGGCAACGGGCTTGCGGGTCATTTCTGGCAAGGCGCGTTTGCCACGCTGCTGGCGACACCCTGCACCGCGCCGTTCCTGGGGACGGCGGTCTCGGTCGCGCTGGCGGCGCCGCTTCCCCTGCTGTGGGGGATCTTCCTGGCGATGGGTATCGGCATGAGCCTGCCGTGGCTGCTGGTGGCGGCCTGGCCGGGGCTGGCCCAGCGGTTGCCGCGTCCGGGGCGCTGGATGAACGTTGTACGCGTAGTGCTGGGGATGATGATGCTCGGCTCATCGCTGTGGCTGCTGAGCCTGCTGACGGTGCACATTGGCAGCCTGCCGGTCATTACGCTGGGCGTGCTACTGATCCTTGCGCTGCTGCTGGTCACCGCCTGGCGCTACCGCTGGCAAACGGCACTGCGCGCCGGGGTATTAGCTGTACTGGTGGCCGGGGTAGTCGCGTTTGTTTCCGGCTCCGGCGGCGAGGGCTCCCGCCGCGATCGTATTCACTGGCAGCCGCTCAGCGAGCAGGCCATTGTCCGCGCGCTGGCGGAGAACAAACGGGTGTTCGTCGACGTGACCGCCGACTGGTGCGTGACCTGTAAAGCCAATAAATACAACGTACTGCTGCGCGACGACGTGCAGGTCGCGCTCTCCGCCCCGGACGTTGTCGCCCTGCGCGGCGACTGGAGTCGTCCCTCAGATACCATCAGTCAGTTTTTAACCACGCGCGGCAGCGCCGCCGTGCCGTTTAACCAGATCTACGGACCGGGATTACCGCAGGGCCACGTGCTGCCTGCGTTGTTAAGCCGCGAAGCGGTGCTGAGCACCCTGTCCGATGCAAAAGGAAAATAACATGAGAACCTTCGTTGCCTTACTTCTGCTGTCGTTATCAACGTTCGGTTTCGCCGCACCGTCAGATGACGCTTCCAACGACCAGCTGGCAAAACTGCTGTTTAACGACCCCAACAGCCCGCGAACCGGCGCGACATCGCCGAAGCTCACCATCGTCTCCTTCACGGACTACAACTGCCCGTATTGCAAGCAGTTCGACCCAATGCTGGAGAAAATCGTGCACGATAATCCCGACGTGCAGCTCATCATCAAACTGCTGCCGTTCAAGGGACAAAGCTCGGTAAATGCCGCGAAAGCGGCGCTCTCAACGTGGCAGCAGGCGCCGGATCAATTCTGGGCACTACACCAGCGGCTGATGATGAAAAAGGGCTATCACGATGACGCCAGCATCGCCGCCGCGCAGGTGAAGACCGGGACGGACAGCATTAAAACCGATGATAAAACTATGGACAGCGTAAAGATGAACCTGATCCTGGCGCAGGTGCTGAATATTCAGGGCACCCCGGCGACCATCATCGGTGACCAGATGGTGGCGGGCGCAATCCCGTATGACGATCTGGAGGGGCTGGTCAAAGAACAGCTGGCAAACGCCCGTGGCAAGTAAGCTTCCTCGCCTGCTGCGCGAGCTGGCCGTGTGGCTGCTGATTGGCGTAGCCGTGAGCCTGGCGGTGGACTATTTCCGCCAGCCCGCGCTGCCGCAGAATTTCTCCGCGACGGCACTGCACACCCTCGACGGTCAGCCCGTCGATCTTATCGCCATGAGTAAGGAGCGACCGCTGCTGGTCTACGTCTGGGCGACATGGTGCGGCGTCTGCCGCTACACCACGCCGTCGGTGGCGGCGATTGCCGCGGACGGGGGTAACGTGATGTCGGTTGCGCTGCGCTCGGGCGATAACGCGACGCTCGAAACATGGATGAGAAAGAAGAAGGCGATGATGCCCACGGTCAACGACGCCAGCGGAGAACTGGCGCGTCAGTGGGACGTTCAGGTGACGCCAACGCTTGTGGTGATCTCTCACGGTGAAGTGAAGTCGATCACCACCGGCTGGACCAGCGGCTGGGGAATGCGCCTGCGGCTGTGGCTGGCGTCGTAGCGTTACTTCCCGCCAGCCAGCTCCAGGAAGCTACCGGTGACATAGGAGGCTTTGTCGCTCAGCAGCCAGGTAATGGCCTGGGCGACCTCCTCCGGCTGACCGCCACGCTGCATCGGTAACATCGACTTCACCCGATCCACACGCCCCGGCTCGCCGCCGGAGGCGTGAATATCGGTATAAATCAGGCCTGGCCGCACGCAGTTAACGCGAATGCCCTGCGCCGCCACCTCCAGCGCGAGGCCGGTTGTCAGGGAATCCACGGCCCCTTTGGAGGCAGCATAATCCACATACTCCCCCGGTGCGCCCAGTCGTGAGGCCGCCGAGGAGACATTCACAATCGCGCCGCCCTTGCCGCCGTGTTTATGCGACATGCGCTTCACCGCCTCACGGCAGCAGAGAAAATAGCCAGTGACGTTGGTGGACAGCACGCGGTTAATACGTTCAGCGGAGAGGTTTTCGATGGAGGATTGTTCAAACAAAATCCCGGCGTTGTTCACCAGCGCGGCGAGCGGCTCACCTTCGCGATCGATGCTGTCGAACATCGCCATCACCTGCGATTCATCGCTGATATCCGCGCGCACGGCAAAGGCCTTACCGCCCGCGTCCACGATCTGATTAATGACCTCTGTCGCGGCTTTGATGTTGTGATGAAAATTCACCGCAACGGTGTAGCCTTCGCTTGCCAGCTGTAGCGCGGTGGCTTTACCAATACCCCGGCTGGCGCCGGTGACCAATGCAATTGCCATTCTTTTCTCCCAATAAAAAAGCCGGGTGGCGGCTTCGCCTTACCCGGCCTACGTTACTACAGGAACAACGTTACTGGTATTCGCTCATCGGCACGCAGGAGCAGAACAGGTTACGGTCGCCGTAAACATCATCAAGACGTTTCACGGTTGGCCAGTATTTGTTTGCTACACCTGCCGGGAAGACAGCCAGCTCGCGGGTATAACCGTGGTTCCACTCTGCCACCAGTTCGTTCTGGGTATGCGGCGCGTTGACCAGCGGGTTATCTTCCAGCGTCCATTCCCCGCCTTTCACGCGGTCGATTTCGCTGCGGATCGCCAGCATCGCGTCGATAAAGCGATCCAGCTCCACCTTGCTTTCAGACTCGGTCGGCTCAACCATCAGCGTTCCTGCAACCGGGAAGGACATGGTTGGCGCGTGGAAGCCGTAGTCGATCAGACGCTTGGCAATATCCAGCTCGCTGATGCCCGTCTCTTCTTTCAGAGGACGAATATCGAGGATGCATTCGTGCGCCACGCGACCATCGCGGCCGGTGTAGAGCACCGGATAGGCGTCTTTCAGACGCGTTGCGATGTAGTTGGCGTTGAGGATCGCCACCTGGCTGGCCTGCTTGAGCCCTTCCGCGCCCATCATGCGGATGTACATCCAGCTGATTGGCAGGATAGAGGCGCTGCCGAACGGTGCCGCGGAGACCGCGCCCTGACGGGTCAGCATGCCTTCAATCTGCACCACGCTATGGCCTGGCACAAACGGTGCCAGGTGCGCTTTGACGCCGATTGGGCCCATGCCCGGGCCGCCGCCGCCGTGCGGAATGCAGAACGTTTTATGCAGGTTGAGGTGCGACACGTCCGCGCCAATAAAGCCCGGAGAGGTAATGCCCACCTGGGCGTTCATGTTCGCGCCGTCGAGGTAAACCTGGCCGCCGAACTGATGCACCACTTCACATACTTCACGGATCGTTTCTTCGTACACGCCGTGGGTGGACGGGTAGGTCACCATGATGCAGGAGAGTTTGTCGCCTGCCTGCTCGGCTTTCGCGCGCAGGTCGGCCAGATCGATGTTGCCGTTTTTGTCGCACGCCACAACCACCACTTCCATTCCTGCCATCTGGGCAGAAGCCGGGTTGGTACCGTGGGCAGAGCTTGGGATCAGACAGATATCGCGGTGGCCTTCGTTGCGGCTTTCGTGATAGTGACGGATCGCCAGCAGACCGGCGTATTCACCCTGCGCACCGGAGTTCGGCTGCATGCAGAGCGCGTCGTACCCGGTCAGCTTCACCAGCCAGTCGGAGAGCTGGTTGATCATCATGTGATAACCTTCCGCCTGCTCAGCCGGGCAGAACGGGTGCAGCTCGGAGAATTCAGGCCAGGTGATTGGGATCATCTCAGCCGCGGCGTTCAGCTTCATGGTGCAGGAGCCCAGCGGGATCATCGCCTGGTTCAGCGCCAGATCTTTACGTTCCAGAGAGTGCATGTAACGCATCATCTCGGTTTCGCTGTGATAGCGGTTGAACACCGGGTGAGTCAGGATCGCGTCGTCGCGCAGCATGCTTTCCTGAATGGCGCGGCTGTCGAGCGCAACCTCTTTGTCGAGCGTATCAACGTCCAGACCCTGTGCGTCACCCAGCAATACGTTGAACAGGGTCAGGATATCGTCACGGGTGGTGCTTTCGTCCAGCGTAATGCCGACCGAATTGTGAATGTCGCTGCGCAGGTTGATTTGTGCTGCCTCGGCGCGCGCCAGCACGGCCGCTTTGTCTGCCACCTCGACGCACAGGGTGTCGAAGTAGTGCTCATGACGCAGCCTGAGACCTTTCTGTTGCAGACCGCAGGCCAGGATATCGGCCAGACGGTGGATGCGGCTGGCAATGCGTTTCAGACCTGCCGGACCGTGGAACACCGCGTATAAGCTGGCAATGTTAGCCAGCAGCACCTGCGAGGTACAGATGTTGGAGTTCGCTTTCTCGCGGCGGATATGCTGCTCGCGGGTCTGCATCGCCATGCGCAGCGCGGTGTTACCGGCGGCATCTTTCGATACGCCGATAATACGGCCTGGCATGGAACGTTTAAATTCATCTTTCGCGCCAAAGAACGCCGCGTGCGGACCGCCGTAGCCCATCGGCACGCCGAAGCGTTGCGCTGAGCCGAAGACAATATCCGCGCCCTGTTTACCTGGCGCCGTCAGCAGCACCAGCGCCATAAAATCAGCGGCGACGCTAACAATAACCTTACGGGATTTGAGCTCGGCGATCAGCGCGCTGTAATCATGCACTTCCCCGGTGGTGCCCACCTGCTGTAACAGCACGCCGAAGACGTCCTGGTGATCCAGCACTTTGTCAGCGTCGTCGACAATCACCTCAAAGCCGAAGGTTTCCGCACGGGTGCGCACCACGTCCAGCGTCTGGGGATGCACGTCCGCCGCGACGAAGAAGCGGTTGGCGTTTTTCAGCTTGCTCACGCGCTTCGCCATCGCCATCGCTTCAGCGGCGGCAGTGGCTTCATCCAGCAGCGAGGCAGAGGCGATATCCATACCGGTCAGATCCAGCGTCACCTGCTGGAAGTTCAGCAGCGCTTCCAGACGGCCCTGGGAGACTTCTGGCTGATACGGGGTGTAAGCGGTGTACCAGCCCGGATTTTCCAGCATATTACGCAGGATCACCGGCGGTAATTGCACGTTGGTGTAGCCCATGCCGATGTAAGACTTATAGCGCTTGTTAAGGCCGGCGATGGCCTTCAGCTCCGCCAGCGCGGCGAACTCCGTCGTGGACTCGCCTACCTGCGGCGGTGTGGCAAGCTGGATGTCTTTTGGCACGATCTGGCCGATCAGTGCGTTTAATGAATCCGCGCCAACTGTCTTCAGCATCTCCTGCTGTTGCTGAGCATCCGGCCCAATGTGACGTTCAATGAAGGCGCCACGGTTTTCAAGCTGGCTTAAAGTCTGTGTCATGAGCGATGGTTCCTGAAACGTGCAGTGAATCGTAATTATCTGTAACGCTGTTGCCCGGTGGCGCTAACGCTTACCGGGCCTACGTAGATCTGTAGGCCGGATAAGCGCAGCGCCATCCGGCACAACGTTATTCGTCTTCCAGTAGTGCTTCGTACGCGGTCGCATCCAGCAGCGCGGCAACCTGCGCTTCGTCGCTGGCTTTGATCTTAAAGATCCAGCCGCTTTCATAAGGCTCGCTGTTCACCAGCTCCGGGGAGTCGCTCAGCGCGTCGTTCACGGCAACAATTTCACCGCTCACCGGAGCGTAGATGTCAGAGGCCGCTTTAACGGATTCCGCCACCGCACAGTCGTCGCCTGCGCTCACGGTTGCGCCCACTTCCGGCAGGTCAACAAACACCATGTCGCCCAGCAGTTCCTGCGCGTGCTCGGTGATCCCAACGGTGTAAGTGCCGTCCGCCTCTTTGCGCAGCCACTCGTGTTCTTTGCTGTATTTCAGTTCTGCTGGCACATTGCTCATTGAAGTTCTCCTGATAAAAATAGTTAGGCGACCGGCTTACCGGCGCGAACAAAAATCGGTTTGGTCACGTTGACCGGCATTTCGCGGTTGCGGATCTGCACCACCGCCGTTTCGCCAATCCCCGCTGGCACGCGTGCCAGTGCAATACTGTAGCCGAGCGTCGGGGAGAACGTTCCGCTGGTGATCACGCCTTCGCGATGATTGCCATCGGCATCGGTGAAGCGCACCGGCAGCTCGCCGCGCAGAACGCCTTTTTCTTTCATCACCAGGCCAACCAGCTGTTCAGTGCCCTTCTCGCGCTGCATCTCCAGCGCTTCACGGCCAATAAAATCACGGTCAGCCGGTTCCCACGCGATGGTCCAGCCCATGTTGGCCGCCAGCGGTGAGACGCCTTCGTCCATCTCCTGACCGTAGAGGTTCATCCCCGCTTCCAGACGCAGTGTATCGCGCGCGCCCAGGCCCGCAGGCTTCACACCCGCCTCCACCAGCGCACGCCAGAAATCGGCGGCCTTTTCGTTTGGCATTGCAATTTCGTAGCCCGCTTCACCGGTGTAGCCGGTGGTGGCGATAAACAGATCCCCCGCCTGCACGCCGAAGAACGGCTTCATGCCTTCGGTTGCTTTGCGCTGCTCGTCGCTGAACAGAGACGCGGATTTCGCCTGGGCGTTTGGCCCCTGCACCGCAATCAGCGACAGATCGTCACGAACGGTGATGTCGATGGCGTAAGGTTCAGCGTGTTGGGAAATCCAGGAGAGGTCTTTTTCGCGGGTGGCGGAGTTTACAACGAGGCGGAAGAAATCTTCGGTGAAGTAGTAGACGATGAGGTCGTCAATCACGCCGCCAGAGGCATTGAGCATGCCGGTATAGAGCGCTTTGCCCGGCGTTTTTAGTTTGGCGACGTCGTTTGCCAGCAGATAACGCAAAAACTCCCGGGTGCGGCTTCCGCGCAGGTCGACAATCGTCATATGAGACACGTCGAACATACCGGCATCGGTGCGCACCGCGTGGTGCTCATCAATCTGCGAGCCGTAGTGCAGCGGCATCATCCAGCCGTGGAAGTCCACCATGCGGGCGCCGCATAACACGTGCTGTTCGTACAAAGGAGTCTGTTGAGCCATCTTTTCCTCGTTGAAAAATTCACCGTGAAACCCGGTGTCGACCTCGCGATCGGGGGCCGACGCAAACGTTCTCTTTTACCTGAACTTACCACCGAAACCGGCGGTTAACCATAAGGTAAAACGGGTCATCACATTAGCTTATGACCAAAATTCGCTGAAAAGCCTACAGAGTTATTCACTGGTAAAATGCGATTAAACCCGCATAAAATTAACATCGAGCTAACAGGATTTAGCAGATGGTGATATTTCGTGCGGAAAAACGGGCCGAATTTCCGTAACATAAAAATAGTAAGATTAGATTTTCTAATGCGAAAAATGACGTGAAATTAGATTATTTCAAACGAGGAGATTTCCCCGGCGCGAAGGCCGGGAAAATAAAGTGTGACGGGGATCGAGATTAACGTAACCAGTCGGGAAGATCGTTAAGGCCCATTGCCTGACGAAGAAGCTGCGGTTTGACGCCGGGAAGGGTGTCGGCCAGTTTGAGGCCGATATCGCGCAGCAGTTTTTTCGCCGGGTTCGCTCCGGCAAATAGCTCGCGGAAGCCCTGCATACCCGCCAGCATCATCGCCGCACTGTGTTTGCGGCTGCGCTCGTAGCGACGCAGATACAGATGCTGACCAATATCTTTACCTTCCCGATGCAGACGACGCAGCTCTTCAACCAGCTCGGCCGCGTCCATAAAGCCGAGGTTCACCCCCTGCCCGGCCAGCGGATGAATCGTATGCGCCGCATCCCCCACCAACGCCAGACGGTGCGCCGCAAACTGACGCGCGTAGCGACCGGTTAACGGAAACGCCTGGCGTTCGCTTTCAAGCGTGCACAGGCCCAGACGGTTATCAAACGCCACGCATAGCGCCTGATTAAAGGCGTCCGGCGTCGCCTCCTGCATCTGCTGCGCTTTCTCCGGCTCTAAAGACCAGACGATGGAGCAGAGATGCGGATCGGCAAGCGGCAGGAAGGCCAGAATGCCATCATTGTGGAAAATCTGGCGCGCCACGCCGCCATGCGGCTCTTCGGTGCGGATTGTCGCAACCAGGGCGTGATGACGGTAATCCCAGAAGGTCAGCGGAATATCCGCTTTGTTACGCAGCCAGGAATTGGCGCCGTCGGCACCCACTACCAGCCGCGCGGTCAGCATGTCGCCGCTTTCAAGAGTGATAAACGCGTCGTTTTCGCCCCACGCCACCTGCTGAAGTTTCGCCGGTGCGATCAGCGTGACGTCGCTGCACTGCTGCGCTTTTTGCCACAGCGCGTGGTGGATCACCGCGTTTTCAACGATGTGCCCAAGGTGGCTGTAGCCCATGCTTTCATCGTCAAACGCGATATGGCCGAAGCTGTCTTTATCCCACACTTCCATGCCATGGTAACAGCTGGCACGCAGCGCCACGATTTCAGACCAGACGCCAAGGTGCGTCAGTAGCTTTTCGCTGGCGGCATTGATCGCCGAGACGCGCAGCTCCGGCGGTGCATCCTGCGCCACGGGCTGCGGCGCGTTTTGCTCAAGCACCGCCACGCGCAGGCCGCTGCCCTGTAAACCACAGGCCAGCGCCAGTCCTACCATTCCGCCGCCGACAATGGCGACATCAACATTTTGCACGGTGATTACTCCTTAACGCGCGACCCAACCCAGGGTCCGCTGCGCCAGCACGTCACGTGCCGGAATGAACAGTTCCATCGCCATCAGCCCAAGGTTGCGACCCGCAACCAGCGGTGCCCAGCGATTGGCAAACAGGTGGACTAAACCGTCGGTAACGCCAATGGTCGCCGCTTTGTCCGCCTGACGTCGTTTCTGGTAATGGCTCAGCACTGAGTATGCGCCACAATCCTGTTGTTCGCTCCACGTCTGCGCCAGTAGCTCAGCCAGGCTCATCACGTCACGCAGGCCAAGGTTAAAGCCTTGCCCGGCGATGGGGTGCAGCGTCTGCGCGGCGTTGCCGACCAGGGCGACGCGATGGGAGACAGTCTGCGATGCGGTCGTCAGCGCGAGCGGATAGGCCACGCGTTTTCCGGCCTGGGTGATACGCCCAAGCCGCCAGCCGAAGGCTTTTTGCAGCTCGGAACTAAAACGTTCGTCGGACCAGGAGAGAACCTCATCGGCCCGGTCCTGCGCATGGCACCACACCAGCGAGCAGCGCCCGTTCGACATCGGCAGCATGGCCAGCGGGCCGTGCTCAGTGAAGCGCTCAAATGCCCTGCCGTTATGCGCGCCAGCCGTAGAGACGTTAGCGATGACCGCCACCTGCCCATAGGGTTCAGAGCGCAATTCGACGCCGCACTGCGTGGCGATCGCGGAGCGTGAACCATCCGCCGCCACCAGCAGTTCCCCCTCCAGCGTGGTGCCGTTGTCCAGCGTCACGCTGACGGCTTCGTCACGGCGGTTAAAGCTGGCGACGCGCGCCGGACAGTGCAGCGTGACGCCAGGCGCGTCCTGTAAAAGACGGAACAGCCGCAGCCCTACGTCATGCAGCTCGACAACCTGCCCCAGCGCCCCGATCCGGTAATCGTGGGCATCCAGCGTCACAAACCCGGCATGCCCGCGATCGCTGACGTGAACGGTGCCGATCGCCGTCGCGCAATCCGCTATCGCCTGCCAGATCCCAATACGCGCAAGCTGCTGACAGGTTCCCTGCGCCAGCGCGATAGCGCGGGCGTCGAAACCGGGATGATCGGCCGCCTGCGGCGCGACCGCCTCAACCAGATGCACTGGAAGCTGGCCCTGGGTTAACCGCGAAATAGCCAGCGCCAGAGTAGCGCCGGTCATGCCTCCGCCAACGATGATTACGCTCATCCGCGTGCCGCCGCCATCAGCGCCTCGATGTCATCGGCTTTTTTCACCACGGTCGCGGTCAGGTTTTCGTTACCGGTTTCTGTGATGACGATGTCATCTTCAATACGAATGCCGATCCCGCGGTACTGTTCCGGCACGTCGGCATCCGGCGCGATGTACAGCCCCGGCTCAACGGTCAGCACCATGCCAGGCTCCAGCACGCGCGAACGTTCCGGACCGTATACCCCCACGTCATGCACATCCAGCCCCAGCCAGTGGCTCAGGCCGTGCATAAAGTACGGACGATGGGCGTTTTCGGTTATAAGGGTGTCCACATCGCCTTTCAGAATGCCGAGCTTCACCAGCCCGGTAATCATGATGCGCACCACCTCGCCCGTAACCTCCTGGATGGAGGTGCCAGGGCGGAACAGCGTCAGCGCGGTCTCCAGAGACTCAAGCACGATGTCATAGATTTCACGCTGCGCTGGGGTGAATTTACCGTTCACCGGGAAGGTACGGGTGATGTCGCCCGCGTAACCCTGATATTCACAGCCGGCGTCAATCAGCACCAGATCGCCGTCGCGCAGTTCACTTTCGTTTTCGGTGTAGTGCAGAATGCAGCCGTTTTCCCCGCCGCCTACGATGGTGTTATAGGACGGGAAGCGCGCGCCGTGACGGTTAAATTCATGGTGAATTTCCCCTTCAAGCTGGTACTCGAACATACCGGGACGGCACTTTTCCATGGCGCGGGTATGCGCCAGGGCGCTGATTTCGCCCGCGCGGCGCATCACATTCAGCTCTTCTTCAGACTTAAACAGGCGCATCTCATGCACCACCGGTCGCCAGTCTGTCAGGGTTGCGGGTGCAGACAAATTCTGACGTGAGCCTTTACGCAGCTTATCCAGCGCAGTGAAAACAATCTCATCCGCATACGCGTATTCACCCTGCGCGTGGTACAGCACGTCCAGGCCGTTGAGCAGTTGATAGAGCTGCTGGTTGATTTCGCTGTAGGCCAGCGCGCGGTCCACGCCCAGTTTTTCCGGCGCCGCCTCCTGACCTAAGCGGCGGCCAAACCAGATTTCCGCAGTCAGATCGCGCACGCGGTTGAAAATCACGCTGTGGTTGTGGGTGTCATTGCTTTTAATCAGCACCAGTACCGCTTCCGGCTCGTTAAACCCGGTGAAGTACCAGAAATCACTGCTCTGGCGATAGGGGTATTCGCTGTCGGCGCTGCGCGTCACTTCCGGCGCGGCGAAAATCAGGGCAGCGCTTCCCGGCTGCATTTTTGCCAGCAGCGCCTGACGACGGCGAGAATACTCTTGACTGGAGATAACCATGACACCCTCCTGTGCGTTATTTTTCTTAGTGTAATGTTGGCTTGCGAACTTCCGGCGCGGTCGGCTGCGAGCGCGTAAAGTTGTCGTGGCACAGCAGAGACGCCACGCGCACGTACTCGATGATCTCTTCGAGAGACATCTCCAGCTCTTCCTGGTCTTCGTCTTCATCGTAGCCGAGCTGGGCGATGTTACGCAGATCGTCGATCGCTTCACCCGCTTCGCCGGTCACTTTATCCAGTTTAGGCTGGGTTACGCCCAGGCCAAGCAGATAGTGGTTTACCCAACCCGCGAGCGCATCAGCGCGATCGAAGACGCTGACATCGTCGCCTTCAGGCAGATAAAGCTGAAAAAGAAAGCCATCGTCTTCCAGGGAATCGCTGGTTGTGGCGTGCATTTTACGCAGCGCTTCCGCCAGTTCGTGGCCAAATGCCAGCCCTTCGTTGGTGAGGTCGTGGATCAGCGGCAGCCATGAGCTGTCGCTGTTTCCGCCGCACAGTATGCCGCTGATCAGACCGTGCATTTCGGCAGGGGTTAGACCGACTCCCTGCTGGTTCAGTAACTGGTTTAAATCCTTGTAACCAGGCATTTCGTTCTGTATAGACATACGCATTCGTCATCAAAGGGAGGATATTCATGATATGCTACCACTTTGGACCCTGGTGATACCAGAAAAGGGCTTGTATCTTCACATCAGGGTAGCTATAGTGTCGCCCCTTCGCAGCCCCCAGGGCAGTAAGCGAAGGCAGCGCAGTCAATCAGCAGGAAGGTGGCATGTCTGCACAACCCGTCGATCTCCAGATTTTTGGCCGTTCACTGCGAGTGAATTGTCCGCCTGAACAAAGGGATGCTTTGAATCAGGCTGCGGACGATTTGAATCAGCGGTTGCAAGATCTAAAAGAACGCACTAGAGTCACAAATACTGAGCAGCTGGTTTTCATCGCCGCGTTGAACATCAGCTATGAACTGACTCAGGAAAAAGCGAAGACCCGCGATTACGCGGCAAGCATGGAGCAGCGCATTAAAATGCTCCAGCAGACCATTGAACAGGCATTGCTTGATCAAGGTCGCAGTCCTGAAAGACCGGGACCAAAGTTTGAATAACACTTCTCAGTTGACTATGGTAGAGTAACTGTGAAGACAAAATTTCTCTGAGATGTTTGCAAGCGGGCCAGTCCCCTGAGCCGATATTTCATACCACAAGAATGTGGCGCTCCATGGTTGGTGAGCATGCTCGGTCCGTCCGAGAAGCCTTAAAACTATGACGACACATTCACCTTGAACCAAGGGTTCAAGGGTTACAGCCTGCGGCGGCATCTCGGAGATTCCCTCTCTCTTCTTCTACCAACAACCATGACTCAATTCCCTGAAGTTTCTGCTTCACGCCAGGATATCCGTCAGCTCATTCGCCAGCGTCGTCGTGCCTTAAGCGCCGAACAACAGGCACAGTTTGCCCAGCAGGCCGCCGCCCGTATGATGGCCTATCCGCCTGTGGTGATGGCAAACACCGTCGCCTTGTTTCTTTCGTTTGATGGTGAGCTGGATACCCAACCACTTATCGACCAGCTCTGGCGCGCCGGGAAAAAAGTTTATCTGCCGGTGCTGCATCCCTTTAGCCGGGGCAATCTGCTGTTTCTGCACTACCATCCGCACAGCGAGCTGGTGTTGAATCGTCTGAAAATCACCGAACCCAAACTCGACGTGCGCGATGTGCTGCCGCTATCTGAACTGGATGTGCTGATTACGCCGCTGGTGGCGTTTGACGAGCAGGGACAGCGCCTGGGAATGGGCGGTGGTTTTTACGACAGAACGCTACAAAACTGGCAGCAGTACGGATTGCAGCCGGTGGGCTATGCGCATGATTGTCAGGGCGTGGAGGCATTACCCGTGGAGAAATGGGATGTGCCGTTACCGGCGGTGGTGACGCCCAGTAAAACCTGGACCTGGTAGAACAAAGCCGGGTGGCGGCTACGCCTTACCCGGCCTACATAAATCCTCGAACATTGTAGGTCGGGTAAGCGTAAGCGCCACCCGACACACAGACCGCACGAACATTGTAGGTCGGGTAAGCGTAAGCGCCACCCGACACACAGACCGCACGAACATTGTAGGTCGGGTAAGCGTAAGCGCCACCCGACACGCAGACCGCACGACCGCTGTAGGTCGGGTAAGCGTAAGCGCCACCCGACACCACAGACCGCACTATCAGTACAGCAGACGCGCGCGAATCGTCCCCGGAATGGCCTTCATGCTCTGCAATGCTTTCTCGGCAATGTCTTCATCCGCTTCAATATCAATCACCACATAACCCATCTGCGCGTTCGTTTGCAGATACTGCGCGGCAATGTTGACGCCCTGTTCGGCAAAGATCTGGTTGATAGCAGTCAGCACGCCCGGACGGTTTTCGTGAATGTGCAGCAGACGACGCCCGCCGTGTAGCGGCAGAGACACTTCCGGGAAGTTCACCGCAGAGAGCGTTGAACCGTTGTCGGAATATTTGCTCAGCTTGCCCGCCACTTCCAGGCCGATATTCTCCTGCGCTTCCTGAGTAGAACCGCCGATGTGCGGCGTCAGGATCACGTTGTCGAACTCGCACAGCGGAGAGGTGAACGGATCGCTGTTGGTGGCCGGTTCCGTCGGGAACACGTCAATCGCCGCACCCGCCAGATGCTTACGCTTCAGCGCATCGCACAGGGCAGGAATATCGACCACTGTACCGCGCGCGGCGTTGATCAGCAGTGAGCCCGGCTTCATCAGCGCCAGCTCTTCCGCTCCCATCATGTTTTTGGTGGACGCATTTTCCGGCACGTGCAGGCTGACCACGTCGCTCATGTTCAGCAGGTCAGAAAGATGCTGCACCTGCGTCGCGTTACCCAGCGGCAGTTTGTTTTCGATATCGTAGAAAAACACGTGCATGCCAAGGGATTCCGCCAGAATACCGAGCTGCGTACCGATGTGGCCGTAACCAATAATCCCGAGTTTTTTACCACGCGCTTCGTAGGAGCCCGCGGCCAGTTTATTCCACACGCCGCGGTGCGCTTTGGCGTTAGCTTCCGGAATACCGCGAAGGAGTAGCAGCAGCTCGCCAATCACCAGCTCCGCCACGGAACGGGTGTTGGAGAACGGGGCGTTAAAGACCGGGATACCGCGTTTTGCGGCAGCATTCAGATCAACCTGGTTGGTACCGATACAGAAACAGCCAATCGCCACCAGCTTTTCCGCCGCAGCAATAACGTCTTCAGTTAGTTGGGTACGGGATCGCAGGCCAATGAAATGGGCATCACGGATGGACGCTTTCAGCTCTTCAGTATCCAGCGCGCCTTTGTGAAATTCGATGTTGGTGTAACCTGCAGCGCGAAGGCTATCGAGCGCTTTCTGGTGCACGCCTTCAACCAGCAGGAATTTAATCTTGTCTTTCTCCAGTGATACCTTTGCCATTTACCCGACCCTGTTTTTATCTGAACTGATGTTGTGCTGGATATAAATCCCGTGCAGCCAACATATCAAAAAAAACTATTGCAGCAATATGAACGTTTGCGTCGGCACTCTGAAGAAAAGTCATACAGAGCAAAATGACAGAGGAAAATGCTATGGAAATTTACAAACGCGGCAGGATCGGCAAAAGAGGCGGAAAAACGTGACACAAGTCACCGAATTTAGCTTTTCAAAATTTTTTAGCGGGGGGAGCGCTCCCCCCGTCAGATCATTTTACGATGGTTTTTACACCGTCAGCCGTGCCGATCAGCGCCACGTCCGCGCCACGGTTGGCAAATAACCCTACTGTAACGACGCCCGGAATGCCGTTGATCGCATTTTCCAGCGCAATGGCATCGAGGATCTCAAGGCCGTGAACGTCGAGGATCACGTTGCCGTTGTCGGTCACCACACCCTGACGGTATTCCGGACGACCACCCAGCTTCACCAGTTGACGTGCCACGGCACTGCGCGCCATCGGGATCACTTCGACCGGCAGCGGGAAACTCCCCAGAATGTCGACCTGCTTGGAGGCGTCCGCGATGCAGATGAACTTATCCGCCACGGAGGCAATGATTTTTTCACGGGTCAGCGCCGCGCCACCGCCTTTGATCATCTGCATGTGGCCGTTGATTTCATCCGCGCCATCAACGTAAATGCCCAGACGGTCCACTTCGTTGAGGTCGAAAACAGTGATGCCGAGGCTTTTCAGCTTTTCCGTGGAAGCATCGGAGCTCGAAACCGCGCCCTCGATTTGCCCCTTCATCGTGCCCAGCGCATCGATAAAGTGCGCCGCCGTCGATCCCGTACCAACACCGACAATGGTACCCGGCTGTACGTACTGGAGAGCGGCCCATCCTACTGCTTTTTTCAGTTCATCCTGCGTCATGATCGTTTTGCCTGTGGTGTGAAAACTCAGGGCGCATTATAGAACACGTCGAATGGATTTCGTCTGCCACGAAGGGAAAATTGTGTCATAGTGCAGATTAAGCAAAATTAAGGAGTCAGCCAGAGCAATGAAACGTCCGGACTACAGAACACTACAGGCACTTGATGCAGTTATTCGTGAACGCGGTTTTGAGCGCGCGGCGCAAAAGCTGTGCATCACCCAGTCCGCCGTATCACAGCGTATCAAACAGCTTGAAAACATGTTCGGGCAGCCGCTGCTGGTGCGTACCGTACCGCCGCGTCCAACGGAGCAAGGACAAAAGCTCCTCGCCCTGCTGCGCCAGGTTGAACTGCTGGAAGACGAGTGGCTGGGCGATGAACAGACCGGCTCCACGCCGCTGCTGCTGTCGCTGGCGGTGAACGCCGACAGTCTGGCAACCTGGCTGCTGCCGGCCCTTGCGCCGGTGCTGGCCGACTCCCCTATCCGCCTGAATCTCCAGGTTGAAGATGAAACCCGCACCCAGGAACGCCTGCGTCGCGGCGAAGTGGTTGGTGCCGTCAGTATTCAGCCTCAGGCGCTGCCAAGCTGTCTGGTGGATCAGTTGGGCGCGCTGGATTACCTCTTCGTCGGTTCAAAAGCCTTTGCCGAGCGCTATTTCCCGAACGGTGTGACCCGCGCCGCGCTGCTAAAAGCCCCTGCCGTCGCGTTCGACCATCTGGACGATATGCATCAGGCCTTCCTGCAGCAAAACTTCGATCTGCCGCCGGGCAGCGTGCCGTGTCATATCGTTAACTCGTCCGAAGCCTTTGTGCAGCTTGCACGTCAGGGAACCACCTGCTGCATGATCCCGCATCTGCAGATTGAGAAAGAGTTGAAAAGCGGTGAGCTGATTGATTTAACTCCGGGGCTGTATCAGCGCCGGATGTTGTACTGGCACCGTTTTGCGCCGGAAAGCCGCATGATGCGCAACGTCACCGACGCGCTGCTGGCGTTTGGGCATAAGGTGTTAAGACAGGATTGAAAAACAAGCCGGGTGGCGGCTTCGCCTTACCCGGCCTACGGGTTACTGAGCTGGCTTTTCAGTCGGCTCCAGCTGGAACACCACATCAACCTGATCGTCGAACTGAATGGTTGGCTGCTCGTAGGTTTCCTGAGCAGAAACCGGCGCGGCGTCCGCTTTCATCATCCGCACCATCGGGCTTGGCTGGTAGTTTGAAACGTGGTAACGCACGCTGTAAACCGGACCGAGCTTGCTCTTGAAGCCGGATGCCAGCTGCTGTGCCTGATGAATGGCATCATCAATCGCCGCTTTACGCGCTTCGTCTTTATACTTCTCCGGTTGCGCAACGCCCAGCAAGACGGAACGAATTTCGTTCAGCCCTGCCTTCAGCGCACCATCCAGCAATCCGTTGAGCTTATCAAGCTGGCGCACGGTCACTTCTACAGTACGCACGGCGCGATAGCCTTTCAGGATGCTTTTGCCGTTCTGGTAATCGTAATCCGGTTGAGTACGCAGGTTCGCAGAGCTGATGTCTTTTTTCGCGACACCGTTCTGTTCCAGGAAAGAGAGGTATTGCGCAACACGATCGTCTGCCTGTTTCTTGGCGGAAGCAGCATCTTTCGCCGCCACGTTCACTTCAATTGCCAGGGTTGCAACATCCGGTACCGCATCCACGCTTGCCGTACCTGAAGTGACAATGTGCGGGCCATTTGGCAGTTCATTCGCCTGCACCGACACCGCACCTAAACTTACTAATGCCGCCAGGGCCATCACCTTAAACTTCACTGTCATTCCTCCATGTTGCGAAGAGTGCCCTGTTAACAGGGCTCATGCCAGCAAGCTTAGCGGGTCTTGTTCAGATGTCCATAAGACAACGCTTAGTTGAACAATCCCTGTACGTGATGAATGCCCTCTTTCGCCAGCTGGAAGGCAATAAACCACATCACCAGCCCCACCAGGGTATTGATAATGCGCTGCGCTTTGGCGGTACGCAGTCGTGGCGCCAGCCATGCCGCCAGGATCGCAAGACCAAAGAACCAGAGGAAGGAGGCGCTGACCGTACCGAGCGCAAACCAGCGTTTGGGCTCAACGTCCAGCTGTCCACCCAGGCTGCCGAGCACCACGAACGTATCAAGATAAACGTGCGGGTTAAGCCATGTCACGGCGAGCATGGTGACGATAATCTTCCAGCGCCCTTGCTTCATCACTTCGGCGCTCGCCAGCTCAAGATTGCTGCTCATGGCCGTTTTCAAGGCGCCAAACCCGTACCACAGCAGAAACGCTACGCCGCCCCAGGTAACCAGTGCCAGCAGCCACGGCGACTGCATCAACAGGGCGCTGCCGCCAAAGATCCCGGCGCAAATCAGCAGCAGATCGCTCACCGCGCACAGCAAGGCAATCATCAGATGGTACTGACGGCGGATGCCCTGATTCATCACGAACGCATTTTGTGGACCAAGGGGAAGGATCATGGCCGCACCTAACGCAAGCCCTTGAAAATAGTAAGATAACATAACGTAATTCTCGCAGAGTTGTCCTGGGGCAGACTATACTGCGGGAACGACATTAGAGGAAATGGATAATATTAATTGGGGATTAGCGAGGCTAATAAAAGAAAAGCCCGGTGTCGCTGATGCTTACCGGGCCTACGGAGACGTTACTCTGCTTCTTTGACTTTTTTGACGTTTACATCCATCTGCGGGTACGGGAAGCTGATGCCGTTAGCATCGAAGTCACGCTTAATGCGCTCCAGCACATCCCAGTATACGTTTTGCAGATCGCTGCTTTTGCTCCAGATGCGCACCACAAAATTAATGGATGATGCGCCCAGTTCATTCAGACGAACGGTCTGCTCGCGGTCCTTCAGAATACGGTCATCTGAAGCAATGATGTTGGTAATCAGAGACTTCACCTGATCGATATCGGAATCGTACGCCACGCTGATGATCAGCTCGTTACGACGCACCGGCTCGCGGGAGAAGTTAATGATATTGCCGGCAATGATTTTCCCGTTCGGTACCACCACAATACGACCGTCGACAGTACGCAGAGTGGTAGAGAAAATCTGTACCTGCAACACGGTACCCGCGATCCCGCCTAAATCCACGTATTCACCGGAACGGAACGGACGGAAGGTTACCAGCAGTACGCCCGCCGCCAGGTTCGACAGCGAACCCTGTAATGCCAGACCAATGGCCAGACCGGCAGCACCGAGCACAGCGATGACGGATGCCGTCTGCACGCCGACACGCCCCAGCGCCGCAATCAGCGTAAAGGCGATGATGCCGTAACGCACCAGCGCGGAGAGGAAATCGGCGACCGTGGCGTCAATGTGTCGTGCAACCATCACCCGGTTGACCGCGTTCGATACGATACGCGCCACGATCATCCCGACAATGATGATGGCAATAGCGGCAACAATATTCACAGCGTAGCTCAGCAGTAGCGCCTGGTTGCGCACCAGCCAGTTACCCGCGTGATTGATGCTGTCTACAACATCAAGTTGTTCCATTTATTCTTCCTTTTGCTAAACCAAAACACAAAATCTATCCCTTAAGGGGACAGGCAGGTCAGTAAAGGGTAAACAAAAAGAGCGGGTAATGCCAAACAGATCACAAAATCAGGTATTGCAGGATATTGAAAAAGCATAAAAAAAGGCCCGCATTTGCGGGCCTTCTGATGTGCTGTCAGCAGTTCAAATTACAGAACGTCAACCGCGTTCAGTTCTTTGAAAGCCTGCTCCAGACGAGTAATCATAGAAGTCTGGGCAGCGCGCAGCCATACGCGTGGATCGTAGTATTTCTTGTTCGGCTGGTCTTCGCCTTTCGGGTTGCCCAGCTGACCTTGCAGGTAAGCTTCGTTGGTTTTGTAGTATTGCAGGATACCGTCCCAGGTTGCCCACTGGGTGTCGGTATCGATGTTCATTTTCACTACGCCGTAGCTTACGGAATCTTTGATTTCCTGAGCAGAAGAGCCGGAACCGCCGTGGAAGACGAAGTTCAGGCTGTTGTGCGGCAGGTTGTGTTTCTTAGACACATATTCCTGAGAATCACGCAGGATGGTCGGGGTCAGAACCACGTTACCTGGCTTGTACACGCCGTGCACGTTACCGAAGGATGCTGCGATGGTGAAGCGTGGGCTGATTTTGCTCAGCTCGGTGTAAGCGTAATCAACGTCTTCTGGCTGAGTGTACAGAGCAGAAGCGTCCATGTGGCTGTTGTCCACACCGTCTTCTTCACCGCCGGTGCAACCCAGTTCGATTTCCAGGGTCATGCCCATTTTGGACATACGCGCCAGGTACTTAGAGCAGATCTCGATGTTTTCTTCCAGAGACTCTTCGGACAGGTCGATCATGTGAGAAGAGAACAGTGGCTTACCGGTTGCTGCGAAGTGTTTTTCACCTGCGTCCAGCAGACCGTCGATCCATGGCAGCAGTTTTTTCGCGCAGTGGTCAGTGTGCAGGATAACCGGAACACCGTAGTGCTCAGCCATCTGGTGAACATGATGTGCGCCAGAGATAGCACCCAGGATAGCAGCGCCCTGAGGAACGTCAGTTTTCACGCCTTTACCTGCGATGAACGCAGCGCCGCCGTTAGAGAACTGAACGATAACCGGTGCTTTAACTTTTGCAGCGGTTTCCAGTACGGCATTGATGGAGTCGGTACCTACGCAGTTAACTGCTGGCAGAGCGAAGTTGTTTTCTTTAGCTACCTGGAACACTTTCTGTACGTCATCACCAGTGATAACGCCAGGTTTTACGAAATCAAAAATTTTAGACATGTTGCTTAGTCCTGTATCTTCGGCCGTTAGAAAAGGTGCGAGCTCTGATAAGCGCGCTGAAAATTGGGCAGGTTTCCCTGCCCCTGAATGGCTTACTTCTTAGCGCGCTCTTCGAGCATTGCTACTGCTGGCAGGACTTTGCCTTCCACGAATTCGAGGAATGCGCCGCCACCAGTGGAGATGTAGGAGATCTTGTCAGCGATACCGAACAGGTCGATAGCTGCCAGGGTGTCACCACCGCCTGCGATAGAGAACGCTTCGCTGTCTGCGATAGCGTTAGCCACGATTTCAGTCCCTTTGCGGAAGTTCGGGAATTCGAACACGCCGACAGGACCGTTCCACAGGATAGTTTTTGCGTTTTTCAGGATTTCAGCCAGTTTCTGTGCAGAAACGTCGCCCAGGTCCAGAATCTGCTCTTCATCTTTGATGTCATTAACAGATTTAAGGGTTGCGGTAGCAGTTTCGGAGAACTCGGTCGCCACGCGAACGTCAGTTGGAACCGGGATATCACAGGTGCTCAGCAGGCGTTTGGCTTCGTCAACCAGATCCGCTTCGTACAGGGATTTACCCACGTTGTGGCCTTGCGCAGCAACGAAGGTGTTCGCGATACCACCGCCAACGATCAGCTGGTCAGCAATTTTGGACAGAGAATCCAGAACGGTCAGTTTGGTAGAAACTTTAGAACCACCAACGATAGCGACCATCGGACGAGCAGGTTCTTTCAGTGCTTTACCCAGCGCTTCCAGTTCGTCAGCCAGCAGTGGACCTGCACAGGCGACGTCTGCGAATTTACCGATACCGTGGGTAGAAGCCTGCGCACGGTGAGCCGTACCGAATGCATCCATCACGAATACGTCGCACAGCGCAGCGTATTTTTTGGACAGGGTTTCGTCGTCTTTCTTTTCGCCTTTGTTGAAGCGAACGTTTTCCAGAACAACCAGCTCACCTTCGGCAACTTCTACGCCGTCCAGGTAATCTTTCACCAGGCGAACCGGGTTGGACAGTTTGTCTTTCAGGTAATTAACAACCGGCAGCAGAGAGAACTCTTCGTTGTACTCGCCTTCAGTTGGACGGCCCAGGTGGGAGGTGACCATCACTTTAGCGCCCTGCTTCAGAGCCAGTTCAATGGTTGGCAGAGATGCACGGATACGCGCGTCGCTGGTCACTTTGCCATCTTTAACCGGTACGTTCAGATCGGCACGGATGAAAACGCGTTTACCTGCCAGATCCAGATCGGTCATCTTAATTACAGACATGGTGAATCCTCTCGTTGATTCTTAAAGTTTTGCAAGCGCAAGGTGCGCTCTACCTGAAACCTTTTGCGGCCATGGCTAACGTGGTGTCGAGCATTCGGTTAGCAAAGCCCCATTCGTTATCACACCAGACCAGCGTCTTGATGAGGTGCGCACCACTGACTCGCGTCTGCGTGCCATCCACGATGGCGCTGTGCGGGTCGTGGTTAAAATCTACTGAGACCAACGGTAATTCCGTATAGTCAACTATACCATGAAATGCTCCCTGTGCCGCTTTTTGCAGCAACAGGTTGACTTCACAGGCTTTTACCGGTTTTTTCACCGTCACGCTAAGATCGATTGCGGTGACGTTTATCGTCGGGACGCGCACGGCAATCGCTTCGAAACGGTCGTTAAACTGCGGGAAAATACGCGTGATCCCGGCAGCCAGTTTCGTATCCACCGGAATGATGGACTGGCTCGCCGCGCGAGTGCGTCGTAAATCCGGATGGTAGGCGTCGATAACCTGCTGATCGTGCATGGCGGAGTGAATCGTGGTCACGGTACCGGATTCAATGCCATACGCATCGTCTAACAGTTTAATGACCGGAATAATGCAGTTGGTGGTACAGGAGGCGTTGGAGACAATGCGGTGTTCAGCCTGCAGCTCGTGCTGGTTGACACCAAACACGACGGTGGCGTCGAGGTCGTGACTGCCGGGATGGGAGAACAGCACTTTTTTCGCGCCAGCATTCAGATGCGCTTCGCCATGTTCACGGTTACCGTACACGCCGGTACAGTCCAGCACCACATCCACACCCAGTTCGCGCCAGGGCAGCTCTTCAATACTGTTCTCATGCAGCACGCGGATGGCATCGTCACCGACGAACAGCTGTTCCCTTTCCTGGCGAACGTCCCAGGCAAAGCGACCGTGGCTGGTGTCATATTTCAATAAATGCACCATGCCCGCAGCATCCGCCAGTTCATTGATTGCCACCACGGTGATTTCCGCACGACGCCCGGATTCATATAAAGCACGAACCACGTTGCGCCCGATGCGACCGAAGCCATTAATCGCTACGCGTACGGTCATAGATCTCCTGCAAAGCTATCCCTGAGTTTGAGGTGGCTGAAAGAGTAATCCAGCGACGCCCGAAGGGGAATCCTTGCTGTCACAAACTGCGATTGATTGGTCAATTGTCGAACATTTAATCGACTGAAACGCTTCAGCAAGAATAAGCGAATCGGGGAATAAAAGGAATCTCTGTCCAGATTAAGAGCGATTTTATCTGATCTCCATCACATTTTTCCGGAATAATCCCTTTTCTTCCCGCCACGTAAAACGCGGCGGGTTGACCGCTGCACCCATGGAACGCCGCGAAAGATCAGACGAGTCGGTATTCGCCATTTGCCGACATCATCAGTTCCACATTGGCAGAACGGCTGTGACGCAAAACACGCTCCACGTTTGGCCCGTCGGTGCGCGCATAAAACGCGTCGGCGTCGGCCTGAGAGAGTCCCCCGGCCAGCTTACGCCCTACCAGGCGCGTACGTAACGCTTCAGCGGGCGCGCGAATGAACAATGAAAAATCGCAGTATTCCATCAGCGTTCGCCATCGTTCGTCATCAAGCAGCAGCCAGTTACCCTCAACAATCACGACAGGGGCCGTTACCACAATAGCCTCTTCGACAGGATCGTGCGTTTGTCGGTCATACTGCGGCCAGGTACTGTCGCCTTCTTTTATCTGCCGCAGATGTTGCGCAAGCCTGTCGACATCAAAGGTCTCGGGCGCGCCTTTGTACGCACGCAGGTTATGGGCCTCAAGCCACGCGTTGTAGTGATGAAAACCATCCATCGGCAACGTCTGGATCGGCGGCATCCCCTCCATCTGACGAGAGAGGAATTCCCAGAAGGCGGTCAACGTGGATTTGCCCGTCCCGGGCGGCGCGCTGAGAAAAACAATCGTACGTTTGCTGGCGCTGGCAGAATGCAGTTTCGCCAGTTGCCGCAGCAAAGGCTTATGAACATTTTCGATTTCGTCATCAGGGTAATGTGCTTCTACATGTAGCCCGTTAACCGTTAGCCCAATTTTCACGGCGTCAGTTCCTTTAAAATTGTCGTTACCGCCAGGGTGAGCGCCGTCTTGATCATTGCGGTAAAGCGCACCTCAGACCATGCGGCAAAGTCAGCAAATTTCATCGACTCCAGCGCGCTGAATAACGTCGCGTTACGGGTGATGCAATTAACGTTGCTGATAAAATCCCAGGTGATGTCATCGGCGAAGCCAGGGATCGTATCCTGCTCTTTCAGATACTGATAAAACTGCGAAAAATGCGTAATGTCGGCGTAGAGCCATTTTTCCATTTTCCCCAGCGCATAGATCAGTCGTAACGCCACATCAATGTCATCAAGCGGCCCACTCCGGGCGAGTAACGGCTTCACTGCATATTCCACGATCTCTTCATCGTTATCGACAAACAACGACGGCAGAAAACATTTAATGCCCTGGAGCAAAAAAGACTGTGCCGTCGTCATGAATGCGAGGAGGTTATTCTGAGCATCCAGTTGCTCAAGCACATCGTCTTCTGTCAGCGTCGTCATTTGTATCTCGATAAATCACCGTGAATGCAGAGAGTCTATTATATTACACGTTCGATCTGCGCCGCCGATCAGTAAAGTTTGCGTGCGCACACCCTTCGCAACCTGTTGAATACCTTTAACCAGTTCGCCGCCCGTCACGCCCGTCGCGCTGAACAGGATGTCATTGCCCTTTACCAGTTCGCTAAGGGTATAGATACGATTGACTTCCACTTTCATCTCCGCACAGCGGCGGTGCTCCTGCATGGCGACCCGACGGTTCTCAGGACTCTCCCCTTTCGCTTCACAGAAATCGATCAGTTCCGCCTGCATATCGCCGCCCAGCGCTTTCACCGCGCAGGCGGAGATCACCCCTTCCGGCGCGCCGCCTGTGGTGTACATCAGATCATAAGGATTATCCTGTAAGCAGGTCAGTACGCTGGCAGCGACATCGCCATCGGGCAACGCAAACACTTTCACGCCCAGCTGCGTCGCCTCGGCAATTGCATTTTGCAGGCGCGGTTTGTCCAGCGTCACCATCCGCAGATGCTCCAGCGGCTTGCCCAGCGCCCGGGCAACGTTGCGAAGGTTTTCTGCCAGCGGGAGATCGAGGCTGATTGCCCCGGCGGCCGCTGCGTTAACCACCAGTTTTTTCATGTACATATCAGGGGCATGAAACAGGCTGCCCTCAGGCGCAAACGCCATCACTGCCAGAGCATTGCTTTGCCCCATCGCCACCATGCGGGTGCCCTCTATGGGGTCGACGGCAATATCTACCGCCGGGCCGACGCCGCTTCCAACCTCCTCACCAATCCACAGCATTGGCGCATGGTCAATCTCACCTTCGCCGATGACGATACGCCCGCGAATCGCTATCGCGTTTAGCGCCTCGCGCATGGCGGTTACCGCCAGCCCGTCGATTCGGTTTTTATCGCCGCATCCGGTTTGCGGCCAGGCGGCCAGCGCCGCCTGTTCCGTAACGCGAAAGAGCGGCCATGCCAGAGACATCATGCTGCCGCCTCCCCAATATCCACCCCAAACTGCGCCAGCAGATAGCGCTCTGCTTTTTCATTCCAGATGCCGTGAGTCTCTTCCACAAGCCTTGCCAGCTCCCGGAAAAGCGGATCGGTCTTACCCTTTTCGGCAAAATCGGCAATGGCCGTTAACGGCATGGTGACACCGTTATAGATAAGCTTCTTGCCTCCAGGAATGTCCGGCAGGTTGAGTACCGTATGCGGCACCGCATCAAGGCCGCCGATGTGGGTCACCATAAACGACGGCTGAAGCTGGCCCGTCGCACTCAGCGCAATCGCCTCTTTCATGTCCTCCGTCGAGCCGCCGGAGGTGCCCACCACGTGGGTACTGTTGTAATGGACGTTGTAAAAATTAAACGGCACCTTGAAATTGCTGTCCGTTGGTCCGGCGAAGAAATTCAGGCACCCGTCCTCGGCGAGAAGATTGTCTGCCAGTTCAATGACCGCCGGAACCGCGGCATAGACAAACACGTCGTCGAAGCCGACATTGTCAGTTAATGCGCGTAACGTAGCGGCCGGGTTCTCCAGTACAGAGGTATTGACATAGATAAGCTCAATACCCTTTTGTGCCGCCAGCTCAACCGGCAGGAGTTTTTCCGCCTGCGCAAGGCGGGCCTCATCAATATCTACCACCACAACGCGCGACGGCTGAATCCCGCCGTTAATCGCATAATCAATAGCGCCAATTCCCATCGGCCCGGCGCAGGCCAGAAGCGCAATATTACCTCCCGGTTTCACACCCATCCGGTGCTCATAGACATATTGCGTCGTATGATAATTGGCGTTATACGCGCCGATAATGCAGCACATGGGTTCCGCCAGCGAAGCTGCCGCAAAATAGGAGCCGTGATAAGGTAAAACGCAGCCCAGATTAATCGCGACTTCTGGAATAATCATATACGTCGCATTGCCGCCAAAATATTCGTAGCTGTATCCAGCGGAATAACCGCTTGACAATCCCATTGCCGGTTGTAAAACAAAGCGCTGACCTTTTTTATATTTCCCGGCAAGGTTTTTTCCGACCTCAACAATCACCCCGGCGCATTCATGTCCGGTAATGACCGGATGATTTTCCAGATCGTCCGGCACACGTTTATGTTCACTGCCTAATTTGGCTGCCTTCCAGGTGGATAAACAAACGCTGTCGGAAATTACGCTCACCAGCAGTTCATTGTCGCTTATTTCGGGCAGTTCAAATTCGCGGATACGAACATCCTGCTTGCCATAAATGGCAGCCACTTTCGTTTTCATAATGACTCCAGGAACCAGATAGATTAATTCGCCGTTAGATGCTTAAATAATTCGTCAAGCTGCGGATCGCCGAGATAGTTTTTTATCAACACTAACGGTTTGTCACTGACCCGTTTAGCGCGCCCCTCCAGGCTGGCATGGGTAACAATAATGTCCGCGTCGTCAGGCACATTTTCGATGGCATAATGTTTTACTTCGATATTTTGTCCGGCTTTTTCCAGGCGCTTCCGGAATGTCGTCGCGCCCATAGCGCTGGAGCCCATTCCGGCATCGCAGACAAAAGCGATATGCTTAACATCCTGGTAAGAAAACTTGCCTTCCTGCTTCATGGCTTTAACGGCGTTGGCAGAATCATTGAAAGTTTCTTCCGTTTCAGCTTCGCTATTTTTATCCATCTTCAGGATAAAAGAGGCGACCGCAAAGGTGACCAACGTGCCTGCCGTTACGCCAGCAATCGTGGCGAGGAATGCGCCTTTAGGCGTTAACGCGAGGTAGGCGAAAATCGAACCCGGACTTGGGCCAGCCACCAGTCCACCGCCTAACAGGTTAAATACCCACGTCCCGCTCATGCCGCCAGCAATCATCGCAATCAGCGTCAGTGGTTTCATCAGTACGTAAGGGAAATAGAGCTCATGAATGCCGCCCAGGAAGTGAATGATCATCGCGCCGGGGGCTGACTTTTTCGCCATTCCTTTGCCGAAAAAAGCAAAAGCCAGCAGCAGGCCTAAACCCGGCCCGGGGTTGGAGGCCACCATAAAGAAGATGGATTTACCCGTCTCGGAAGCCTGCTGCATCCCCAGCGGATAATAAACCCCCTGATCGATAGCGTTATTTAAAAACAGGATTTTTGCCGGTTCGTTAATCAACGACAGCAGCGGCAAGTAGCCTGCATGTACCAGTGATTCAATACACTCTTTAATAAAGTTATTGGCAATCGACACCGCAGGACCGATGACTTCAAACCCCAGCAGGCAGAGGATCATGCCCGCAATACCCAGCGAGAAGTTGTTGATGACCATCTCAAAACCCGCTGGAATGCGTTTATCCAGCATTCGGTCGATATGCTTAATCACCAGGCCGCCGAGTGGCCCCATAATCATTGAGCCGAGGAACATAGGAATATCCGCGCCGATGATCACGCCGATAGTGCCGATCCCCCCCATCACCGCCCCACGTTTGCCGCCAACCAGGTGTCCACCGGTAGAGCCAATCATCACCGGCAGTAAATAGGTGATCATCGGTCCGACAATTTTGGCGAAATGCTCATTTGGCATCCATCCGGTTGGTATAAATAATGCGGTAATAAATCCCCAGGCAATAAACGCGCCAATATTCGGGATGACCATTGCAGTCAAAAAGCCCCCAAAAGCCTGGACCTTTGCACGAGCAGACTTGTGTTCCATAATAATATCCTGTAAAGGAGAGAATAATTATGCGCGAGCGATAATATCCGCCAGTTGCTTTTCTGACTTAGCGGTTAACAACGCTGACAGCATATCTTCTTCACATAATAATTCGCTTAATGCCTGGATAGCGTCGATATGTGAATCCGCATCCGCCGCAGATAAACCAATGAGTAATTTTACGGGCTCATTGTCGTCGGCAAATTGCACTTCCTGTTTAAGAAGCGTTAATGACATACCTGTTTTTAAGGCACCGCACTCCGGACGGGCATGAGGCATCGCTACACCCGGAGCGAGAATGTAATAAGGACCATTAGTGAGCGTCGAGGTTTTAATTGCCTCAATATAATCAGCGTTAATACAATGATTTTGCAGCAAAGACGACATGGAAAAATCAATGGCTTCCTGCCAGTCCTTTGCTGCGGATTTTATTGATATTGAGGATTCAGGGAAATAATCAATTAACCGCATATATCATCCTTATTTTATTTTTAGGGTACAACGTATCGCTAAAAACAAAATACGCCTGCGGTAAAATGAAATCAAACGGAGAGAAAATAGCGAGCATGTCAGAGTGGATTTTAATAAAACGAATAAAAACAGATCGTTAAAAAAAAGAAATTAAAAAGCAAGTCTATATATGTGATATCCATTGCAAATTCAACATATTATAACTTTTCGTATTTGTGATGAGAATCACCAAATATATGTTGTTAATACCAAAGAAAATACCTCCAAAATAAAAACGGGCCGCCTGAGCGACCCGTTTGCCTCACGGAGAGATTTACAGCAGTTCTTTCGCTTTAGCGACAACGTTCTCAACGGTGAAGCCGAACTCTTCGAACAGCAGCTCTGCCGGAGCAGATTCACCGAAGGTGGTCATACCGACGATAGCGCCGTTCAGACCCACGTATTTGAACCAGTAATCAGCGATACCCGCTTCCACTGCCACGCGAGCGGAGACCGCTTTAGGCAGTACGGATTCGCGGTACGCGGCATCCTGCTTGTCGAACGCATCGGTAGACGGCATGGAAACCACGCGCGCTTTCACGCCTTCAGCAGTCAGTTTTTCCCATGCGGCAACGGCCAGTTCAACTTCAGAACCGGTCGCGATAAAGATCAGCTCAGGCTGGCCCGCGCAATCTTTCAGCACGTAACCACCGCGGGCGATGTTTGCCAGCTGCTCTGGGGTACGTTCCTGCTGCGCCAGGTTCTGACGGGAGAGGATCAGCGCAGTCGGGCCGTCCTGACGCTCAACGCCGTATTTCCACGCCACCGCAGATTCAACCTGGTCACATGGACGCCATGTGCTCATGTTCGGGGTCACGCGCAGGGAAGCCACCTGCTCTACCGGCTGGTGAGTTGGACCATCTTCGCCCAGACCGATGGAGTCGTGGGTGTAGACCATCACCTGACGCTGTTTCATCAGCGCAGCCATACGCACGGCGTTACGTGCATATTCCACAAACATCAGGAAGGTAGAAGTGTACGGCAGGAAACCACCGTGCAGAGCGATACCGTTGGCAATCGCAGTCATACCGAATTCACGTACACCATAATGGATGTAGTTACCGGCAGTGTCTTCGTTGATTGGCTTAGAGCCAGACCACAGGGTCAGGTTAGATGGCGCCAGGTCAGCGGAACCGCCGAGGAATTCTGGAAGCAGAGGACCAAACGCTTCGATCGCATTCTGAGACGCTTTACGGCTGGCGATTTTAGACGGGTTCGCCTGCAACTTCGCAATGAACTCGTTCGCTTTCGCGTCGAAGTCAGACGGCATGTCACCTTTCATACGACGGGTGAATTCAGCCGCTTCCTGTGGGAAGGCTTTCGCGTAAGCCGCGAACTTCTCGTTCCAGGCCGCTTCTTTCGCCTGGCCCACTTCTTTCGCATCCCACTGCGCGTAGATTTCAGATGGGATTTCGAAGGCAGGGTGTTTCCAGCCAAGCGCTTCACGGGTCAGTGCGATTTCCGCGTCGCCCAGTGGTGCGCCGTGGGAGTCGTGAGTGCCCGCTTTGTTCGGAGAACCGAAGCCGATGATGGTTTTGCACATCAGCAGGGACGGTTTGTCGGTCACGGCGCGCGCTTCTTCTACGGCACGTTTAATCGAGTCAGCATCGTGGCCATCAACGCCGCGCACAACGTGCCAGCCGTAGGCTTCGAAACGTGCGGCGGTGTCGTCAGTGAACCAGCCTTCAACGTGACCGTCGATGGAGATGCCGTTGTCGTCGTAGAACGCAACCAGTTTACCCAGCTTCAGGGTGCCTGCCAGGGAGCACACTTCGTGAGAAATGCCTTCCATCATGCAGCCGTCGCCCAGGAACGCATAGGTGAAGTGGTCAACGATGTCGTGGCCAGGACGGTTGAACTGTGCCGCCAGGGTCTTCTCAGCAATCGCCATACCCACGGCATTCGCAATGCCCTGACCCAGCGGACCGGTAGTGGTTTCAACGCCAGCGGTGTAGCCCACTTCCGGGTGACCTGGAGTTTTGGAGTGCAGCTGACGGAAATTTTTCAGCTCTTCGATTGGCAGATCGTAGCCAGTGAGGTGCAGCAGGCTGTAGATCAGCATAGAGCCATGGCCGTTAGACAGCACGAAACGGTCGCGGTCTGCCCATGCCGGGTTCTGCGGGTTGTGGTTAAGGAAATCACGCCACAGGACTTCGGCGATGTCAGCCATGCCCATAGGGGCGCCCGGGTGGCCGGATTTGGCTTTCTGTACTGCGTCCATGCTCAGCGCACGAATAGCATTAGCAAGCTCTTTACGTGAGGACATTTTAACTCCAGATCGGACTGTTAAAGGCCATGCCCTTGACGACAGCGCGTTTTGGGCTACGCCGGAAAAAAGTGCCAACAATGTAACCCAAGCCGCAGGGCATGTACATGGACCATTCTTTTGCAGCTTAAGAAATCTCTGGATCATGCTCGCATGTTGCGCAATCTACTCGCCCGCCCCTGTAGATATTCCTTATACTTAGCCCGACACCGGCTTCGTTGACGGTGCATTTTTCGGAATTAATTCAGATTAACGAGTACGGAAGCAACATCATGAAAATGCGTGCAATTGGGCTGGCTGTGGGAACAACGCTCCTGCTAAGCGGCTGTCAGAATATGGATTCTAACGGCCTGATGACCTCAGGCGCAGAAGCTTTTCAGGCCTACTCATTGAGCGATGCGCAGGTGAAAGCGCTGAGCGACGAGGCCTGTAAGGATATGGATGGAAAAGCTACGCTTGCCCCGGCAAACAGCACCTACACGCAGCGTCTGAACAAGATTGCTTCCGCGCTGGGCGACAACATTAACGGTCAGCCGGTGAACTACAAGGTGTATATGGCGAAAGACGTCAACGCCTTCGCGATGGCTAACGGCTGTATCCGCGTTTACAGCGGCCTGATGGACATGATGACCGACAACGAAGTGGAAGCGGTGATCGGCCATGAAATGGGTCACGTTGCTCTCGGTCACGTGAAGAAAGGGATGCAGGTTGCGCTGGGCACCAATGCCGTGCGTGCTGCGGCGGCCTCTGCGGGCGGCATTGTCGGCAGCCTGTCCCAGTCGCAGCTGGGCGACGTGGGTGAGAAACTGGTTAACTCCCAGTTCTCCCAGCGTCAGGAGTCGGAAGCGGATGACTACTCTTACGATCTGTTGCGCAAACGCGGCATCAATCCATCGGGTTTAGCCACCAGCTTCGAAAAACTGGCGAAACTGGAGGAAGGCCGTCAAAGCTCCATGTTTGACGATCACCCGGCCTCCGTTGAACGCGCGCAGCATATCCGTGACCGCATGGCGGCAGACGGAATTAAATAAAACTTCGGCCCGGTGCGCGCCGCGCTACCGGGCAACAAGGCTCAATCAGTACAGCGTTTTCTGTGGCGGCCCGGCAAACTTCAGGGCGCCAATCTGCCCCATCCGCACTTCTACCACCGACGGCCCCGGCATCGCCAGCGCTTCCGTCATCACCGCATCAAAGTCCTCAGCCCGCTCAACGCTCCAGGCCTGTAGGCCAATCGCCTGCGCCAGCAGGGTAAAGTCCGGTGTATGCAGTTCGTTATAATACTGACGCCCGCCAAAATATTTATCCTGAATACCGCGCATTACGCCGTAGCCCCCGTCGTTCATGATGAGCAGCGTCACGTTGGCTTTCTCCTGCGCCAGCGTCGCCAGCTCGCCTAAATTGAGGCTCAGGCCGCCGTCGCCCACCAGTCCCACCACCCTGCGCTGCGGGTTGGCAATCGCGGTGCCGATGGCCATCGGCAGTCCCATACCAATCGCCCCGGCGAGGGAGTGAATGTTCAGCAGCGGACCGTTAGCCCTGAACAGGCGGCTACCCCACAGGCTGCCGGACACGGTGATATCGCGCACCAGCAGGCCGTCTTTCGGCAAGGCTTTTTCTATGGCGTCGTTAAGCTTCGCATAGGCGCCGCACTGCTCGCGCAGCCCCTGCTCAGCTTGCCCGACCGCCTGCTGCACCTGCATATCCCACTGCGCGTTGCCCCACTCGCGGCCCTGCACTTTTTTAGCCAGCGCGCCAAGCAGCGCTGAACAATCGGCTATCAACGTGCTATCCATCAGGTAGTTACGGCTGGCCGCCGCCGGGTCGATATCAATCTGCACCCGCGGGGACGGCAGCTCAAGCGTCCAGGAGCGGGTTTCGTTGCTGCGCAGACGTGAACCGGCCACCAGCGTAAAATCACACTGCGCAATCAGCGCCTCCACCGACGGCGAGTTGTGGAACGCCCGCAGGCTGGCGCGGTGGTCGTCCGGCAGCACGCCGCGCGCGTGGGTGCTGGAAATCACGGTGATGCCCGCATCCGCCAGTTTTTTCACCGCCTCAGCGCTTCCCAGCGCCCCGCCGCCCAGCCACAGCAGCGGCTGTTTCGCCTGTTTGAGCTGCGCCCACAGCGCGTCAACCATCCCGGTATCCACGGCTGGAACCGATGCCGGTTTGACCGGGGCGGTAACCAGCGACAGCGGAATTTTGGCGCCCTGAATATCAATCGGGATTTCCACCGAGACCGGTCCGCACGGTGGGGTCTGCGCCTCCTGGATGGCTTTATGCAGAATGGCTATCGCCTGATTCGCATTGCTGATACGGTACGCCCGTTTTGAGCTGGCCTTCAGGAAGGTCAGCTGATCGCGGGTTTCATGGATAAACCCGGTGTCGGCGTCCAGCCAGGCTTTCTCTACCTGCCCGGTTAAATGCAGCAGCGGCGTGCAGGCATTCATCGCTTCCACCAGCGCGCCTACCGCGTTCCCGGCCCCCGCGCCGGTGCTGGTCAGCGCCACGCCGAGGCCGGAAAAGCGCCCGTGAGCATCGGCCATGGTGACGGAACCGGCTTCACCGCGCGCGGGTACAAAGCGGATATTGCCCCGCTGCCCAACCGCATCCGCTATCGGCAGGTTGTGAATGGAGATGACGCCGTAGATGGCCTCAACCTGATACTGCTCCAGCGTTCTGGCGATGGCGTCGCCGACGGTTATCATTTCGCTCATTGCTCACCCTTTCTCAGTCGCACCAGTGGTTGACGCTGTTACCCGTCGCCAGATAAATGCTCTTTTGTTGCATCCAGGCTTTCAGCCCCTGGATACCCTTCTCGCGGCCCAGACCGCTTTCTTTAAAGCCCCCGAACGGGGTCGAAATCGCAAAAACTTTGTAGGTGTTGATCCACACCGTGCCTGCCTCCAGCTGCTCGCTGAGACGCAGGGCGCGCCCGGTATCGCGCGTCCAGATCCCCGCCGCCAGGCCGTAAACCGAGTCGTTCGCCTCGCGAATAAGCGCCGCTTCATCGCCAAACGGCATCGCCACCAGCACCGGGCCGAAGATCTCTTCCTGACATGCGCGGGCGCTGTTGTGTAGCCCTTCGATAATGGTTGGCTGGAAGAAGCTGCCGTTTGCCAGAGCGGGATCGGCGGGGATCTCGCCGCCGCACAGCACGCGGCCCCCTTCCCGCTTCGCAAGTTCGACGTACTCGATCACGCTCTGGCGATGTTTCTCGCCGATCAGCGGTCCTACATGCACGCCGTCGGTAAACGGATGCCCGACGCGCAGCCCGCGAGTTAATTCCTGCAGCCTCGCCATCAGCGGGGCGTAAATACTCTCGTGGATAAACAGCCGCGATCCGGCGATGCACGCCTGCCCCGCCGAGCTGAAAATGCCGTAGCAGATCCCACGCGCCGCCTGTTCGATATCGGCATCCTCCAGCACGATAGTCGGCGATTTGCCGCCCAGCTCCAGCGAGGCCGGGATCAGTTTTTCCGCCGCCACGTGCGCCAGATGACGGCCCGTAGTGGTTCCGCCGGTAAAGGAAATTTTGCGCACGCGAGGATGACGCGCCAGCGCATCGCCAATCACCGAGCCTTTGCCCGGCAGGACGCTCAGCAGCCCGGCGGGCAGCCCGGCCTGTTCAAAAATCCGCGCCAGCTCCAGCGCCATCAGCGGCGTGGCTTCGGCGGGCTTGAGGATCACCGCGTTCCCGGCGGCAATCGCCGGTGCGACCTTCTGCATTTCGCTGGCAATCGGCGAGTTCCACGGCGTGATGGCCGCTACCACGCCAAGGGGCTCGTAGCGGCTCAGCGTCAGCAGATCCGGCTGGCGCGGTGTCGGAAGTTCCCCTTCCAGCAGCTCGCAGGCGGCGGCAAAGTAGCGCGCCGTTCCCGCCGCGCTCATCACCAGCCCGCACGCTTCCGCCAGCGGCTTGCCGTTATCCCGGCTCTGCATCTGCGCCAGTTCATCCACACGGGATTCAATAAGATCCGCCACCTTGTGCAGGATCTTCGCCCGCACGTGCGGCAGGCTGTTACGCCAGGCGGGATCGCGCCACGCGCGCTCTCCGGCGTCTACCGCCTCCTCCAGGTCATCCAGACTGGCGGCGTTCAGCGTCGCGTTGATCGACCCGTCTGCCGGGAAGTGGCTCTGCATCGGGTTACCTCCGCCGTGTCGCCACTGTCCGCCGATAAAAATCTTCAGATCGTCCATCGTCACTCCTCAGCTCAGGGCCAGCTCGCGGCAGGCGCGCACCGCGCTCAGTGCCGCCAGGGTGGAGGTTTTAGGGTTAGACGCCAGCGGCAGCCCGCTCAGCTCCAGATGGAACTCGCCGAATAATCCTTCGACGTGCAGCGTGTGGGTGTTACGTTTCGTTGCCGGGTCAACCATCAGCTGCACGCGGGTGTCATCCATCCCGACGCCGCCGAGCGCCACGGTCGCCGCTACGTTGGCGTTCGCCGGGAACAGCCGCGCCGCCTCGCGGGCGCTGCCTTCAAAAAAGACCTTTGCCTCTGACACCGCATTCAGATCGATAAGCTGCTCGGCATAGCTGCCGCGCCAGCTGGCCGGGCTTTTGCGCGACTGATAGGTGACGCGTTCAAGCCCACCCTCTTTCGCTGCCGCCAGCCCGTCGATACCGGCCACTGCACCGGAAAGCAGAGTCAGTTTTCCGCCCGCGGCGAGCAGACGCTGCTCCAGCGCGCTGTCCGCCAGCGCGCCGGTGGAAATGACGGCCAGATGCCAGCCGCGACGCAGGATCTCTTCCCCGTACTGGGCCACCGCCTGCTGGCTGGCGCATTCCAGCACCAGATCCGGCGTTTGCGCGCACGCCATTGGCGACGTCAACGCCTCGACCGCATCGCCAAACTGGTCGTGAATGGCGGCATGGTGAGACGCGCGCGCCACGATCCAGCCGATAGCCACACCGGCGGGCAGGCGCTCAATCACCGCCTGCGCCATGGCACCAAAACCAATCAACATTACCTTTTTCATGATGCGTCCTTACAGATGGCGACAGAAGCCGCCGGAAACGTCCAGCGCGGCGCCGGTGGTAAACGAGGCCAGCGGCGAGGCGAGGAACAGCAGCGCCTGCGCGGGCTCCTGCGGCCTGCCGAGGCGCGCCATTGGAATGCCGCGCTTGCGCGCGATATCCGCCGTCCACTCCGGCCAGCTCTGGCTTTTGTCCGCCCGGTTTTCAAAGCGGCGCTGCCACTGGCCGGACTCCACCATGCCGAGCAAAATGGAATTGACGCGAATGCCTTTACCCACCAGCTCTTTCGAGAGCGTCAGCGTCATGTTCAGCAGCGCGGCACGAGCAGCGGAGGTGGCGATCATGTGCTCCTCCGGCTGTAGCGCCAGCAGGGAGTTGACGCAGGTAACAGAGGCAATGTCTGACTGCTCCAGCAGCGGCTGAAACGCCTGCACCGGATTGATGACGCCAAACAGCTTCAGCTCTGCCTCGTGCAGCCACGCCTCGCGCGGGGTGTCATGGAAGTGCGCCACGTAGCCCTGCCCGGCGTTGTTGATCAGCAGATCAGCCGCGCCAAAGCGCGCCTGCACCGCATCCGCAAAGGCCTGAACCTCGTCGGCGTTCAGCACGTCGCAGCGGTAAGAAAAAATCTCCCCGTGGGGGAATTCGTTTTGCAGCGTCGCATGGGCGCTGGCGAGCCGGTCCGGGTCACGGCCGCAGAAGGCGACTTTCGCCCCTTCCCCCAGCAGCAGGCGCAGCGTTTCAAAGCCAATGCCAGAAGAACCGCCGGTGACTACCGCTACGCGCCCGTCAATTTGTGCATTCATCGCGCACCTCTTCGTTAATGCGTAAAAGCTGTTGGTTGAAAAACACGTCGTTATCGAGATAGCTGGCGTGCCCGGCCTGCGGAATGGTGGTAAACGGCATGCCGTAGCGCAGCGCCAGCCCCTGCACCAGTTCGGGCTGCGTTATCGCGTCCTGCTCGCCGCACCAGACTTCAAACGTGCCGGAGTATCGTTTAAGCCAGCCGTGAATGTCGTCATGCGCCAGCATCCACGCGGCGGCAAGGTAGCCTTCCGGGCGCAGCGTGCGCATGCCCGCCGCGACGGTGGCGATATCTTCCGCGCGCGCGCCGGGGCGCAGCAGCTTCGCGGCACGGGTCTGGGCGAGGATTTCGCCGCCCAATGCCATCTGCTGCTCGCGGTTGCGCCAGACCTGCTCCCGCTGCTCCGGCGCGGCATTGCCGTAGCCCTGCGCAGCGTCGGCCAGTACAAGATGAATGACGCGATCCGGGAACTTCGCCGCAAACGCACTTGCGACCAGTGCCCCCAGGGAATGGCCCACCAGCACCGCCTGCCAGACACCGGCGCGATCCAGCATCGCCGCCAGCACGTCGGCGTAATCCCCCGCGTTTGCCCGCGCGACGGCCAGCATCGGGCTTTCGCCATAACCGGGCATGTCCCACGCCAGCACGCGAAAACCGTTCAGCGCCATCTGCTTGTGCCAGGACGCAGCGCCAGAGCTGATCCCGTGTAGCAGCATCAGCGGAATGCCGCTTCCCTGTTCACGAAAACCCGTCATGGCGCCCCCTTAGTTCCGCTTCACTTTCGAGAGCGGATGGTCGGACGGATAGGTCGGGATTTCCGGCTTGTTGGTCCCCAGCATGACGCACATCAGCGCCTCTTCTTCCCCGTGGTTAAACAGGCCGCGATAGATGCCCGGCGGGACGGAGATCAGGTCACGCTCGCGCAGCACGGTTTCGGTGTAGTTGTCGCCGTCCTGGATCATCAGCGTGATCTGCCCCTTGAGCATGAAGAACACCTCTTCCACGTCGTCGTGCAGGTGCAGCGGCCCTTCGCACTTCGACGGCAGTACCATGGTCGAGAAGGTAAAATGGTCCGCCTGCACGGTGTTGGTGTCGTTCGCTACGCCGGTTGCGCCGGTGCCGATGTAGCGCATCTGCGCCCGGCGGTATTTTGGGTCAAAATCGGCCTGGAACTTCAGCGCGTTCCAGTCGTATTTACGGCCTTCGAAGCGCGCGATGCGCGACTCGACCCACTCCTCCATCGTCAGATGGTCAGGTTTGATGCCCGTTTTGTGGGTTACGGTTGAATCAGTCATGACACTCTCCTCAGTAACGTCTCAGCAGCGGCAGTAACAGGACGCAGCCCACCGCCGCCATCACCGCCAGAAAAATCAGCCCGGAATCCATGCTGTGGGTGAAGGCGATAAGCGCGCCCATCACCGCCGGCGACAGCGCGCCTGCAAAGTTTCCCAGCCCGTTGAAAATGCCGCCCGCCGTGGCGCTCACCCGGGGATGGGTGGCCTTCGCCAGCAGGGCGAAAATGTTGGGCGCGCCGGTGCCCCACATAAAGGTGCTGAAGCTCATCGCCGCGATGACGGCGAGCGGGGTATCGAGGTGCATCACCGCCGCCAGCCCCACCGCCGCCCCCGCCATCGAGATAAAGCAGGCCGCCGCGCGCTTATCGACCCTGTCCGAGAGCCACGCGCCAATCACTTCCCCCGCCAGCATGGCGATGAACGGCATCGACGACAGCCAGCCTGCATGCTCAAGGTGAATGCCTTTGCCTTTGATCAGGTAGCCCGGCAGCCAGCCGTTGATGCCCCACAGGTAGGTCAGGAACGCGATGTTAAAGATGCAGATGATCCAGAAATGCGGGCTGACGAACAGCTCGCGCCGCGCCGCGCGCCGCTCGTCCTGAGACGCCTGCGAGGTGCCGGGTTTAGCCTCCAGACGGATCCCGCGCAGGCCGATGCGTACAAAGATAAGCACCGGCACGGTAAGCATGGCCATGACAAAGAAGGTGCTCTGCCAGCCGAAGGTGTTCAGCAGCCAGAGGGAGAGCGGGAAGCCAATTGCCGCCCCTACCGGTGTGCCCAGCAGCCACAGCATGGTGGCGCGCGCCTGCAGATGCTGCGGGAAGTTGTGGCGCACGATGGCGAAAGCCAGCGGGAACAGCGGCCCTTCCGCCACGCCCAGCAGGATGCGCAGGACGATCATCAGCGTGTAGTTATGGGTAAAGCCCATCGCCACCATCAGCACGCACCACACAGCCATCATCCCGGTGAGCAGGCGCAGCGGCGCGATTTTGTCGCCTAAACCGCTCAAAAATACCGACGAAAAGCCGTAGCTCAGCAGGAAGGCGCTCATCAATATGCCGAGGCGCGTGGTGTCGAAATCAATGCCCATCGCCTGCTGGAAATGGGTATCCGAAAAGAGCGCCGCGATGCTGATTTTGTCGAAAAACGCCAGCAGCACGCAGGCCAGCAGCGACAACGGGATGGCCCAGCGCACCGCTTTTTCGGGCGTGCGGGTCCCCTCACCGCTCGCCTCAACCGGCGCGGTGTTCGTCTCTAGTGTGGTCATCTCTCCCCCTACGGGTGCGGGTTAGCTATCGCAGTGACATCAGTGAAAATGTCGGGTCGGCAAGCGGTACGTTCGACAGATCCCGCCCCGCCGCCATCCAGCGCTTCGCCAGCTTGACGGTGCGCGCATCGTTGAACGCCACCAGCTGCGTCAGCCGCCCGTTTTCATCCAGCGAGAAGAACAGCGCATCTGCACGCACTATCGTTTTACTCTCCGGCTGCGGAATACCGAGGATCTGAATATTGTGCTGATATTGATCCGACCACAGCCACGGCGCGTCGTCATAACCTGGCGCATCGGGGTTGAGCATCGCTTTCGCCGTCGCCACCGCCTGATTCTGGGCGAAGGCCCAGGACTGGATGCACAGGCCGTAGTGATGGTGCTGGGCGACATCTCCTGCGGCAAAGATGAATGGATCCGAGGTGCGTCCCTGGGCATCCACCACGATCCCGCGCCCGGTTTTCAGCCCCGCATCAAGCGCCAGCTCCAGATTGAGATCGACGCCGATCCCGACCACGACCGTATCAAAGGTTTCACGGTTGCCGTCGCAGTGGATGACCGGCAGTCCGCCGTCGTCCTCCAGCTCCAGCGCGCCGCAACCGGTACGGATCTCCCCCCCCTGCTCGCGGTGGATGGCCTCCAGGCGCTGGGACACCTCGCCGCTCACCGAGCGCATGCAGAGCGCAGGCTGCTGCTCGAACAGGGTGACCGCCACGCCGCTTTTCCGCGCGGAAGCGGCAATCTCAAGGCCAATCCAGCCGCCGCCGATAATCGCCAGTTTGTGACTTTCCGACAGGCGACTTTTCAGGCGCTGCGCGTCCTGCCAGTGGCGCAGGGTGTAGACCTGCGGATGGCTGGCCCACGCCTGCGAAGGCAGGCGCGCCCGCCCGCCGGTAGCGATTAAAAGGATGTTGTAACTAAGACATTCGCCGTTGCTTAAACGCACGATTTTCTCTTCACGATCGACTGATTCAGCACGCAGCGGGCGGTACCAGATCAGGTTCAGCGCCTGCTGCGCTTCTTCGCTAAACAGCCGCGGAAGCGCGGAGTCCGGCTCCAGCAGAGACGCTTTTGACAGCGGCGGCCGCTCGTAGAAATCCCATTCCTCTTCCGCCACCACGCAAATCTCGCCGTCGAAGCCCTCGTCACGCAGGGTTTTCGCCGCCCAGCCGCCCGCCTGGCCGCCGCCGATAATGACAATGCGCGATGTCATACCGCCTCCGGCTTTTTCTGCTGACGGCGCGTGTCGTGGTCAATCCCGCCCTCCACCGCCCATTCGGTAAAGGAGACCAGGGAGTGCTCCAGCTCGCGCGGCTGCCAGTTTTCGGTCAGGTAGTCGTCGTTGGTGTAATACTCAAACGCGCCGCCGGTCGGGCTGTTGACGTACCAGAAGTACGCCGACGACACCGGATGACGGCCCGGCCCGATAAAGGTGCTCCAGTTATGTTTATTCATCGCGATACCGCCGCCGATCACCTCGTGGATGTCGCGCACGGTGAAGGCCACGTGGTTAAGGCCGCGCTTGCGGTTCGGCAGTTGCAGCAGGAACAGGTTGTGATGGCCGCCACGCGCCCCGCAGCGCAGGAACACGGCGCGGTTGATATAGCGATCCGAGACCTGGAAGCCGAGCACCTCGCGGTAGAATTTCTCTACTGCCGCCAGCTCTTCCACGAAGAACACCACATGCCCCACGTTGATCGGCTGGGCGCGATCGTAAACCGGGCTGGGTGTGTCGATACGGCGGGCGTCGCCCCACTGGTTTATTGGCTCGACGTTAAGCTCCACGTCGGTCTGCTGGGTCACCTGCACGCGCAGCGTCATGCCGTTCGGATCCAGGCATTCCAGCGCGTCGCCCACTTCACGAAAACCTGGCTGTTGCGCCAGCTTCGGGCGCAGCGCATCCAGCTCAGACTGGCTGGCAACCGCCCAGGTCATGCGGCGCAGGGTGTTGCCCGCTTCAAACGCGGGCGGCAGGTCGGGGCTGTCGATCGGGTTAAGCTCCACGCGCGCGCCGCTCAGGGTGGTGAAACGCTGGCCGCTGGCATCGCCCGTCAGGCCAAAATCACGCATAAATTTGGCGCAGTGCGTCAGGTCTTCCACACCAAATTCCAGCTTTTCAATTCCGGTTATACTCATCGTTCGTTGCCTCATCTGGCCCAGATTGGGCGTAAAACATGCCCGACGCAGTCAAGCGCCTGACGTTAACTCACTGATTTAACTGGCCTGTGACAGATACCCTAAGAAGCCAGAAATTTTATCCGCCGCAAGGCGAACCTCGTTTTGCAGGCGCTCGCGGTCGCTCAGTGGGATCTCCTCCGACGGCACCAGAATGCTGACCACCGCCGCCACGCGGCCGCTTCGGTCATACACCGGGTAGACGATGGAAGAGATGCCGTGGCGGAAGAAGGATTCGCCGATGACATACCCGCGGGCTTTGTCCTGCTGCACCATCTGCCACAGGGCTTCGCGGTCGTGAAGCTGCCCCGGCGTGTTGCCCGGCAGGCGCTCATGCGGGAACAGCTGTTCGAAATCAGCGCGGGAAATATCGGTCAACAGCATGCGGCCCAGCGAGGTGCAGTGCACCGGCAGACGGGTACCAATGCTGACCTGGTTGATACGCGACCCGGCGGCGCTGACGCGGGCGATATAGATAATGTCGCGCCCGTCGCGGATCGCCAGATGGCTGCTGCACTGGCTCACGTCGCGCAATTGCTCGATCACCGGCTGGCCGACCTGCGCCACGTCCAGCGAGGCGATGTACTCAAAGCCAAGACGCAGCACGTTCATGCCCAGCGAAAAGGTATTGGTGCGCGTGTTGCGCTCCAGAAATCCCATGTACTCCAGCGTCTGTACCACGCGATAGGCGGTGGCCTTCGGCATATCCACCAGCCGATGCAGTTCGGCAAAGGTCAGATCGCGATGCTGCTCGCCAAAGGCCAACAGCAGCTGTAAACCGCGCTCCAGCCCCGGCACCAGATACTTCACTTCCTGATCGTTTGCCATCATTGCCCTACCTTAGTTAAAGACAAAACCGCCGTTGACCGGGATCAGCTGTCCGGTGATGAACCGCGACAGATCACTTAACAGCCAGACCACGCTGCCGGTGACGTCTTCCGGCTGCTGCGCGCCCGTTAACGCACGGCCGTTTTCGTAGAGCTGATGCCGTTCGGCGGGGACATATTCCGTCGCCTCGACGCGGGTTAGCCCCGGCGCGATGGCGTTAATGCGTATACGCTTTTCACCCAGTTCGCGCGCCATTGAGCGGGTCATGGCAATCACGGCGCCCTTGCTGGCGACGTAGGCCATCAGGCGCGGCGCGCCCCACAGCGCGGTGTCGGACGCGACGTTCACGATGCCCGCCCCCTCGCGTAGCAGCGGTACGGCGGCGCGCGTTACCAGCCAGGTGCCTTTGACATTGACGCTCATCACCCGATCCCAGAGATCCGGATCGTAATCGAGCATATTTTTGCCGCCGACGCCCGTCGCCATCGCCGCGTTGTTCACCAGGCCGTCAATCAGCCCCTGCTCGCCAATCGCGCTGAACACCTGCTCAATGGACTGCGGATCGGCCAGATCGATAACGTGCGATTCGATCGCATAGCCTTGCTCACACAGCCGGTGGGCGCTCTCGGCCAGCTCGCCTTTGAGGATGTCGCACATCACCACCGCCGCGCCCTGCTCCGCGCAGGTTTTGGCAAAGTGAAAGCCCAGCCCGCGCGCGGCGCCGGTTATGACGATGCGCTTACCGCTCAGCAGCCCGTTCATCAGGCGGCCCCCTGCTGTGCTTCACGCATCGCCAGCTGCTCTTTGGCGGCCTTTTGCATCATGCGGCGCAGGCGCGAGAGGCCAACGTCGTGCTGATACAGGTATTCATGATCGCGGGCGTTTGGCGCCAGGCTCTCCAGCACCACGCGGTCCTGCTCCAGCACTTCCCAGTGCAGTTTTTCCAGACGGTTGCGGTACATGAAGCGCCACATATCGCGCTGCCAGCCCTGCACCCGGCGAATGCGCCAGAAGAAGACGCGGCAGTTGTCGTTATCTTCCGGCACCACCATGCCGACGATAAAGAAGTGGCCGCCCGGCCCGAAACGCTTCTTGTACGGAATGGAGAGACGCATCCAGCAGGTGCCGCTGTTGCCCAGCTCCACCCAGTCGAAGTTGACGCCGCTCTGCCCTTTCTTCTCAAAGATAAAGCCGGTTTTGGTCGGCTGGAGCACCATGTCGGCCTTGCGATCCCCTTCCGCCATCGAGTGCGAGGAGGAGTGCAGATAGGTGCCGTGCATCGGGTCCATCACGTTTTCCAGCGCGTACTGGTAATTGCATTTCCACGCGGCGGTGCAGAGGAAGTTGCTGAAGTTTTCCGTGTCGGCGAGTTCATCCGGGAAGGTCAGTTCGTCCGGCTGCTGATCCGCGGTGACGCCAAACCAGAGGAAGATGGCGCCGTGCGCCTCCTGCACGTTATAGCTGCGCACGCACTGCTGGCCGACCAGCGGACATTTATCCACAGCGGGCACGTCTTTCACCTCGCCGTTGCCCGCCACCTCTACGCCGTGATACCAGCAGGCGATGCGGTCGCCGAGGTTCCAGCCCATCGACAGGCGCGCGCCGCGGTGCGGACAACGGTCCTCCAGCGCCTGCACCTGGCCGTCTTTGTTGCGCCAGACCACAATCTGCTCGCCCAGGCGGGTGATGCCCACAGGAGCAGACTGCACTTCCCAGCTCGCCAGCACCGGATACCAGAGGCCGCGCAGGCCTTTATCCAGATAGTGTTGTACGGTCGTTGTCATCGCGTTGCCCTCAGTAGCCGTTAACCTGTAAGAATACCTGGAAGCTGGCGTCGCTCCACGGCTCGCCCTGCTGGTCGTGCATGCGCACCGCGTTCAGCCCGTTTACCAGCTCCGGCAGGGTTTCAACGCCCTGTTCGAAAAGCTCTTCCAGCGTCGCAATCAGCTTCACCTCCCAGCTTTCCGGCTCACGGCTGCGGGTCTGCCAGATCAGGTTCTGGTACTCGCCCGGCTTGTGAATGGCGCCATTACCGCCCTCTGCCGGCGGGGTAAACTGGCGGCTTTCCGGCAGCGCCGGGTTGTAGTTCAGCGTGTCGCTCATGCCACGGTCTCCTCAACAAAGGTAATCTGAATCTGGTTTTCAAAGACCCGAACCGGGTAACGGTTGAGGTTGCGTCCTCCGGGGCCGTGCAGACACTGGCCGGTTTTGACGTCGAACACCGCCTCGTGCAGCGGGCATTCCACCTTGCCGTCTTCTACGAAGCCCTGACTCAGCAGGGCATAGGCGTGGGGGCATACGTCTTCCAGCGCGTAATATTCACCGTCGATCAGGTAAACGCCGATCTCTTTCCCGTCGACGTTGCCGCTAAAAGGGAAATCTTCCTGTACTTGTTCTGCGTCACATACGCCTATCCAGCTCATCACGATCCTCCAGGCTTTTGTTTCATATATGAAACTCTGTTTCTTATTTAATACGGTCAATATAAAAGCGATGAATGTTTCGTCAAGCGACAATGTGACGAATTTGTTAATCGATCGGCAATTAATTAACTAAGTGTGCAAGGGATCACGAAAAAATGCAGCGATATGAAATTTTCATTATTACAGCGTGAGAAATACGTTTTTTTAATGGTCTCTTATTTTGAATAAAAGATATTGACTTCCTTTCTTTTTACTCTTTAAAAATAAATTAACGTCACCTCTTTCGCGTTTCACCGGTGAAACTGATTTTTAATTTATCTTTAATAAACAATGAGTTTCACAGGTGAATCATTTTAGCTCCGTGACAATCACATTGATGAAAAATATAAGTTACAAAAAACGTAAGGCGGACATGATGACGGCAAGATGGCAAGGCACGATTGCGCTTTTATTACTCATTATTATTTCGTACGTCGATCGGGTAAATATCTCGGTAATGATTTTAAACCCGGAATTTGCCGAACATTTTCAGTTAAATGAAAACAGAATGTTACAGGGTCTACTCATGACCTGCTTTCTTCTGGGTTATGGTTTTTCCGCTCTATTATTAACGCCGGTTATTGAAAGCAAACTTCATTATCGGCAGGGATTATTAAGCAGCATTGCGATTTGGGCCGCGGTCTGCGCGGTTTCGCCTTTGTTAGGCTCGCTGACGGGAATGGTCATCGCCCGCGAAATAACCGGGGTTTGTCCACACCTTCACGCTGGCCTGGGGAATGTTGCTGCTGCGCATGCGGCGCGCAGCAGCAATCAGCGCGTAAGGCTTATTCGCCTTTTTTCGCTGCCTGGATGTAGAGCATTTCCAGCGCCAGGGTCGCCGCGGCCAGCGCGGTGATCTCGGACTGGTCATAGGCCGGAGCCACTTCCACCACGTCCATCCCGACAATGTTCAGATCCTTCAGGCCGCGCACCAGCTTGATGGCGCGGTCTGACGTCAGGCCGCCGATCACCGGCGTACCGGTACCCGGTGCGAATGCCGGATCCAGGCAGTCGATGTCGAAGGTCAGGTAGACAGGCATATCGCCGACGATCTGCTTAACCTGAGCCAGAATATCGTCCACGCCGCGATCGTTCACCTGGCCCGCGTCGAGTACGGTGAAGCCGTTGTCTTTGTCGAACTCGGTGCGGATGCCGATCTGCACGGAGTGGTTCGGATCGATCAGGCCTTCTTTCGGCGCGGTGTAGAACATGGTGCCGTGGTCGAATTCGCAGCCGTTCGCGTAGGTGTCGGTATGCGCGTCAAAGTGCACCAGCGCCATTTTACCGAAGTGCTTCGCGTGGGCGCGCAGCAGCGGCAGGGTCACGAAGTGGTCACCGCCGAAGGAGAGCATGCGTTTACCGGCCGCCAGCAGCTTCTCGGCGTGCGCCTGCAATTTTTCGCTCATTTCGCGCGCGTCACCGAAGGCGTACACCAGATCACCGCAGTCCACCACGTTCAGGCGCTCGCGCATGTCGAAGTTCCACGGGAAGCGGTTGTGCTCCCAGGCCAGGTTGGTGGAAACCTGACGGATTGCCGCCGGGCCATGACGTCCACCCGCACGACCGGACGTTGCCATGTCGAACGGTACGCCGGTGATCACCCAGTCAGCATCGCTGTCGTAAGGCTGGAAGTTCATCGGAAGGCGTAAAAAACCAAACGCGTTAGATACCAGAGAATTATCGTACTGATGACCTAAAGTGCTCATGTCCTGACCTCTTATAAAGTCGATACATTAAAAACAGATGAAAAAAAATCCCCTCCGCGTCGTTAAACCCGACGAGGAAGGGATTGATTCGTAAATCGCATAGTGGGGCGAATTATCGCCGTTAATTCATACGGGTTCAAGTGAGTATAGGGCATCGTGCGGTCTGATGCCCTCACCCCAACCCTCTCCCACCGGGAGAGGGAGGTTTTACTACTCGTCTTCCAGATACGTATACCCGTACAGACCCGCTTCAAACTCTTCCAGGAACTGCTGCTGCAAGGCATCGTCCAGACCGGTGTTTTTGACCTGATCGCGGAACTGGGTGAGCAGTTTTTTCGGATCCAGCTGAACGTATTCGAGCATATCCGCCACGGTGTCCCCTTCGTCGGACAGCTCAACCTCCACGCTGCCGTCAGGGAAGACAAACACATCAACCGCTTCGGTATCACCGAACAAGTTGTGCATGTTGCCGAGGATCTCCTGATACGCACCCACCATAAAGAAGCCCAGCATTGGCGGGTTCTCCGGATCGTACTCCGGCATTGGCATGGTCGTAGCGATACCGTCACCGTCGACGTAGTGGTCAATCGCGCCGTCTGAGTCACAGGTAATGTCCAGCAGCACCGCGCGGCGTTCAGGCGCATGATTCAACCCTTCCAGCGGCAGAACCGGGAACAGCTGGTCGATACCCCAGGCATCCGGCATCGACTGGAACAGGGAGAAGTTGACGTACATTTTGTCCGCCATACGTTCCTGCAACTCGTCGATAATCGGACGGTGCGCGCGGTTGCTCGGATCGAGCTGCTTCTGCACTTCATGGCACATGTTCAGATAGAGCTGCTCCGCCCACGCGCGTTCCTGCAGGCTAAAGGTGCCTGAAGAATAACCGACGTGAATGTCGTGCAGATCCATCTGGCTGTCGTGCAGCCATTCGCGCAGAGAACGACGCGTGCCCGGCTCGTGCATCTCCTGCCAGGTTTCCCACATGCTTTGCAGGGAACGTGGGGCATCGTCTGCCGGAGGCGTGGCTTCAGTGATTTCGCTGCGCTCAACGCCGATGATGTTAGAGACCAGCACCGTATGGTGCGCAGTGACCGCGCGGCCGGATTCGGTGATCACCGTCGGGTGCGGCAGGCCGTGCTCTTCGCAGGCATCGCCAATCGCCCAGATAATGTTGTTGGCGTATTCGTTCAGGCCGTAGTTGACCGAGCAGTCAGACTGCGAGCGTGTCCCTTCGTAATCCACGCCCAAGCCACCGCCCACGTCAAAGCACTGAATATTTACGCCAAGCTTGTGCAGCTCAACGTAGAAACGTGCCGATTCACGCACGCCGGTGGCAATGTCGCGAATGTTGGCCATCTGCGAGCCAAGGTGGAAGTGCAGCAGCTGAATGCTGTCCAGACGACCGCGCTCGCGCAGAATTTCCACCAGCTGAAGCACCTGGTTCGCCGCGAGGCCGAACTTGGATTTTTCACCGCCGGAAGACTGCCATTTACCGGAACCCTGCGACGCCAGTCGCGCACGCACACCAAGGCGTGGGATCACGTTCAGACGCTCGGCCTCTTCCAGCACGATCGCGATTTCGGTCATCTTCTCGATCACCAGATAGACCTTGTGGCCCATCTTCTCGCCAATCAGCGCCAGACGAATGTATTCGCGGTCTTTATAGCCGTTACAGACGATCACCGACCGGGTCATGCCCGCGTGCGCCAGAACCGCCATCAGCTCCGCTTTGGAGCCAGCTTCCAGGCCCAGCGGTTCGCCGGAGTGGATCAGGGACTCAATCACGCGACGGTGCTGGTTTACCTTGATCGGGTAAACAAGGAAATAGTCGCCGTTATAACCATACGATTCCCGCGCGCGTTTGAACGCGGCGTTAATAGAACGCAGGCGATGTTGCAGGATCTGCGGGAAGCAGAACAGTGCAGGCAAGCGCTGACCCTGGGCTTCACGGGCTTTCACCAGCTTAGCGAGATCCACGCGCGCTTCCGGGACGTCCGGATCCGGGCAGACACTGATGTGGCCCAGCTCGTTAACGTCGTAGTAGTTATTGCCCCACCAGGCAATATTGTAAGTGCGCAGCATCTTGCTGGCTTCCTGGGAGCTCATCGCAACCTCCTGCATAGAACGTAGTACACCCTGTTCGCCTGCTGACGAAGGCGAAAGCGAAGACATGTCGTCAGACATAGCGAACCTCAACTCTTTGTATTAAGTGTAAAACAGTTGACTACTATCGCAGCGTTATACGGCGATAACAACCCATTAACGGCTCCATTTCCCAGCAGAGTATGCTGAAATCCAGACCGTGCGACCGGTTTCTTATTCATATCATTGTAAAACACGTATCCGAACTCTGTATGACAAGGTTCGGCGAAACCACGAGAAAACTCCTGTATTAACAAGAGCGCCCTTGTTCAGTTTTCACAAAGCGTGACCGGCTCTGGAATCCTGAGAAGCACCGAGATGGGTATAACATCGGCAGGTGTTTAGACCAGAAGTGCGGGTGGGAATCAAATGCGCGCCAGAACGACTGCGCTGAATGAGCGGAAAACAATGGTTCATTATCTCGTATCACCTCCACGGCCGCCTCTGCTGAAACGGACCACAAGCCAAAGCTAAAAGTTCACTGCTTAACCCGGCTGGAAGTGGCGACACGATGTGTTCATCGAGCGCTTATTTTATATGAGCCGCGCGCCGCGTTTTATACCGAGAAGGTCGCTAAAAAGCAAAACAAAAATGCGCAGGTTGCCAGCGCCGTCAGGAAAAATTTCCAGCCGTGTTTTCAACGCAGTGAGAGGTGAGTCAAAAAAAACTGGAAATCGGGTGAAGAAGTGACCTAAAATAGACGTCCAGATGTTAATCCATCCATACCGATTAACACTCAGACTGCCAGTGTCAAAATCCTGCAGGCCTTGGTAGAATTATCTCCTTTGGCTATTCCACACAGCAGTTCGAGCTAACCAAATTCCTTTTAGGTGAAATAAAACATGGCAAAACACCTGTTTACGTCCGAGTCCGTATCAGAAGGACATCCTGATAAAATTGCTGACCAAATCTCCGATGCGGTGCTGGATGCGATCCTCGCGCAGGATCCAAAGGCGCGCGTAGCGTGTGAAACCTATGTCAAAACCGGCATGGTTCTGGTTGGCGGTGAGATCACCACCAGCGCATGGGTTGATATCGAAGAGATCACCCGTAACACGGTGCGTGAGATCGGTTATGTACATTCTGATATGGGCTTTGATGCCAACTCCTGCGCCGTACTGAGCGCTATCGGCAAACAGTCCCCGGACATCAACCAGGGCGTTGACCGTGCCGATCCGCTGGAACAGGGCGCGGGCGACCAGGGCCTGATGTTCGGCTACGCGACCAACGAAACCGACGTGCTGATGCCAGCGCCGGTGACTTACGCACACCGTCTGGTGCAGCGTCAGGCTGAAGTGCGTAAAAACGGCACCCTGCCGTGGCTGCGTCCGGATGCGAAAAGCCAGGTGACCTTCCAGTATGACGACGGGAAAATCGTCGGCATTGATGCCGTGGTTCTTTCCACGCAGCATGCTGAAGATATTGACCAGAAATCCCTGCAGGAAGCGGTGATGGAAGAGATCATCAAGCCGGTTCTGCCAACTGAATGGCTGAGCTCTGCGACCAAATTCTTCATTAACCCAACCGGACGCTTCGTTATCGGCGGCCCAATGGGTGACTGCGGTCTGACCGGTCGTAAAATCATCGTAGATACCTACGGCGGCATGGCGCGCCACGGTGGCGGCGCGTTCTCCGGTAAAGACCCGTCTAAAGTGGACCGTTCTGCGGCGTACGCTGCACGTTATGTGGCGAAAAACATCGTTGCTGCGGGCCTGGCTGACCGCTGTGAAATTCAGGTTTCCTACGCCATCGGCGTGGCTGAGCCAACCTCCATCATGGTGGAAACCTTCGGTACTGAAAAAGTGCCTTCTGAACAGCTGACCCTGCTGGTGCGTGAGTTCTTCGACCTGCGTCCATACGGTCTGATTCAGATGCTGGATCTGCTGCACCCAATCTACCAGGAAACCGCAGCGTACGGTCACTTTGGTCGCGAACATTTCCCTTGGGAAAAAACCGACAAAGCCGCCCTGCTGCGTGATGCTGCCGGTCTGAAATAATCGACTGCCAGCAGCTTAAACAGGCCAGCCTTTGTGCTGGCCTTTTTTATGTCGGGTAGCGGCTATGCCTTACCCGACCTACGGGTAGTGAATTTTGGTAGGCCGGGTAAGGCGCAGCCGCCACCCGGCAATGTTTGGAACCGTTTACACCTCACTCTCTATACCCCGCTTTCAGAATATTCTCTTTGCATGATCGCATTTCTTCTGCTGTTACATTCCCTTTCAGTTAAGTCTGAAATTTGTGCAAACGCGATGCATATCAATTAATTTACCTCTATATTTTCAAAGCTTTAATTATTTTTACGGTTACAAACTAGTGTAACCGATTACACCGTTGTGATTTGACTCACATATTTTTATGAGCCGCTCACCTACTCTTAATATCGTAAAAACTGATAACCCAACTGGAGGGCATAATGCCTGACAATAATAAACAGGGGCGTACGTCCAATAAGGCAATGACGTTCTTCGTCTGCTTCCTCGCCGCTCTGGCAGGATTACTCTTTGGCCTGGATATTGGCGTAATTGCCGGTGCATTACCTTTCATCACCGATGAGTTCCAGATTAGCGCACACACTCAGGAATGGGTGGTCAGCTCCATGATGTTCGGTGCCGCCGTCGGCGCGGTCGGCAGCGGCTGGCTCTCCTTTAAGCTCGGGCGTAAAAAGAGCCTGATGATCGGCGCGATCCTGTTCGTTGCCGGCTCACTGTTCTCTGCCGCTGCGCCTAACGTTGAAGTGCTGATCCTCTCCCGCGTGCTGCTCGGTCTGGCAGTGGGCGTGGCGTCTTATACTGCCCCGCTGTACCTGTCTGAAATCGCACCGGAAAAAATCCGCGGCAGCATGATTTCCATGTATCAGCTGATGATCACCATCGGTATTCTGGGGGCTTATCTTTCCGATACCGCCTTCAGCTACAGCGGCGCATGGCGCTGGATGCTGGGCGTCATCATCATTCCGGCCATTCTGCTACTGATTGGTGTCTTCTTCCTGCCGGACAGCCCGCGCTGGTTCGCCGCCAAACGCCGCTTCCACGATGCCGAACGCGTGCTCTTACGCCTGCGTGATACCAGCGCCGAAGCCAAAAACGAGCTGGAAGAGATCCGCGAAAGCCTGAAGGTCAAACAGTCCGGCTGGGCGCTGTTCAAAGAGAACAGCAACTTCCGCCGCGCGGTGTTCCTCGGTGTGCTGTTACAGATCATGCAACAGTTCACCGGGATGAACGTCATCATGTATTACGCGCCGAAAATCTTCGAACTGGCGGGCTACACCAACACCACCGAACAGATGTGGGGCACCGTGATCGTCGGCCTGACCAACGTGCTGGCGACCTTTATCGCTATCGGTCTGGTGGACCGCTGGGGGCGTAAACCAACCCTGACGCTGGGCTTCCTGGTGATGGCCATCGGGATGGGCGTGCTGGGTACCATGATGCACATGGGCATTCACTCCCCAACGGCACAGTACTTCGCCGTGGCGATGCTGCTGATGTTTATCATTGGGTTTGCGATGAGCGCCGGTCCGCTGATTTGGGTGCTGTGCTCTGAGATCCAGCCGCTGAAAGGGCGTGATTTTGGTATCACCTGTTCTACCGCAACCAACTGGATTGCCAACATGATCGTCGGCGCAACGTTCCTGACCATGCTCAATACCCTGGGTAATGCCAATACCTTCTGGGTCTACGCCGGTCTGAACCTGTTCTTTATTGTTCTCACGATCTGGCTGGTTCCTGAAACCAAACATGTTTCACTGGAACACATTGAACGTAACCTGATGAAAGGTCGTCCTCTGCGCGAAATCGGCGCACACGACTGATCCTCCTGCGGGAGGCGCCTCTTGCGCCTCCCCGCTTCCCGCTTTATGCTCTGCCCCTATGAAATCTCCCCGTCTCCCCATCGCCATTCAGCAAGCCGTTATGCGCAGCCTGCGGGAAAAACTCGCCCAGGCCAACCTGAAGCTCGGCCGCGATTATCCTGAACCGAAGCTGGTCTATCAGCAGCGTGGCACCGCGGCAGGCACCGCCTGGCTGGAATCGTATGAGATCCGCCTGAATCCGGTGTTGCTGATGGAAAATCAGCAGGCGTTTATCGAAGAAGTGGTGCCGCACGAGCTGGCCCACCTTCTGGTGTGGAAACACTTTGGCCGCGTCGCGCCGCACGGCAAAGAGTGGAAATGGATGATGGAGGCGGTGCTCGGCGTTCCGGCCCGCCGCACCCACCAGTTCGAGCTGGAATCGGTACGCCGCAATACGTTTCCCTACCGCTGCCAGTGCCAGCAGCACCAGCTTACCGTCCGCCGTCACAACCGCGTGGTGCGCGGCGAGGCGACCTATCGCTGCGTAAAGTGCGGCGAACCACTGGTGGCGGAATAATCACTCGAACTTTCAGGAACTTTCCTGATCTGACTGATTGCATACGGGAACAACATTCGTTACGTTGCGGGCTCGTTTTGACACGGAGTGTAAGATGTCCCGTAATGTTTCTCTCGCAGTCGCTTTTCTGGCGACGGCGCTCTCCGGCCATGCTCTGGCCGACGGTATTCACAGTTTCTCACAGGCAAAAACCGCAGGCGTAAAGATTAACGCCGACGTGCCGGGTGATTTCTACTGCGGCTGTAAAATTAACTGGCAGGGTAAGAAAGGGGTCGTGGATCTGGGATCCTGCGGCTATAAGGTGCGCAAGAACGAGAACCGCGCCAGCCGAATCGAATGGGAACACGTTGTTCCGGCCTGGCAGTTTGGCCACCAGCGCCAGTGCTGGCAGGACGGTGGACGTAAAAATTGCGCAAAAGATCCGGTCTACCGCCAGATGGAAAGCGATATGCACAACCTGCAACCCGCCGTGGGTGAAGTCAATGGCGACCGCGGAAACTTCATGTACAGCCAGTGGAACGGTGGCGAAGGCCAGTACGGTCAGTGCGCCATGAAGGTCGATTTCAAAGAGAAACTCGCCGAACCGCCTGCCCGCGCGCGCGGCAGCATCGCCCGCACTTACTTCTATATGCGCGACCGCTACGATCTCAACCTTTCCCGCCAGCAGACGCAACTCTTCAATGCCTGGGACAAGCTCTACCCGGTGACGGACTGGGAATGCCAGCGCGACGAACGTATCGCCAAAGTCCAGGGGAATCACAACCCTTACGTCCGGCGGGCTTGCCAGGCGCAAAAGAGCTAACCTACACTACGGCAATTCGCTTATATCGCATGACACATGGAATTTCTGACTATGCGCATCCCTCGCATCTATCACCCTGAACTGATTACCCCAGGCGGCGAAATCGCCCTGTCTGATGATGCCGCAAACCACGTAGGCCGCGTGCTGCGCATGGGCGCAGGCCAGGCGATTCAGCTCTTTGACGGCTCTAATCAGATTTTTGACGCTGAAATTACGCGCGCCGATAAAAAAAGCGTGCACGTGAAGGTGCTGCGTGGCGACGTGGACGACCGGGAATCCCCGCTGCACATTCACCTTGGCCAGGTGATGTCGCGCGGGGAAAAGATGGAGTTCACCATTCAGAAATCCATTGAACTGGGTGTAAGCCTCATTACGCCACTTTTTTCTGAGCGCTGCGGCGTTAAACTGGATGCGGAACGTCTGAACAAAAAGATCCAGCAGTGGCAGAAAATTGCCATTGCAGCCTGTGAACAGAGTGGCCGCAACCGCATCCCGGAGATCCGCCCGGCGATGGATCTGGAGGACTGGTGTGCAGAAGAGGAAAGCGGGCTTAAGCTTAATCTTCATCCGCGCGCCAGCGCCAGCATCAATACGCTGCCGCTGCCCGTTGAGCGTGTACGCCTGCTGATTGGCCCGGAAGGCGGCCTGTCGGCTGACGAAATCGCCATGACGGCGCGTTACCAGTTTACTGATATTCTGTTGGGACCTCGCGTTCTGCGCACTGAGACAACGGCACTCACCGCCATTACCGCCCTACAGGTGCGATTTGGCGATCTGGGTTGAAGCAAAGCCTGACCCATAACCGGAGAAGAACATGATTAAGCTCGGCATCGTGATGGACCCCATCGCAAACATTAACATTAAGAAAGATTCCAGCTTCGCTATGCTGCTGGAAGCGCAGCGTCGCGGCTATGAACTCCACTATATGGAGATGAACGATCTGTACCTGATCAACGGTGAAGCCCGCGCACGTACCCGCATCGTTAACGTCGAGCAGAACTACGAAAAATGGTACGAATTCGGCACCGAGCAGGATATTGCCCTGGCCAACCTTAACGTGATCCTGATGCGTAAAGATCCGCCGTTCGACACCGAATACATTTACTCCACCTATATCCTTGAGCGTGCCGAAGAGAAAGGCACGCTGATCGTCAACAAGCCGCAGAGCCTGCGCGACTGCAACGAGAAGCTCTATACCGCATGGTTCTCTGACCTGACGCCGGAAACGCTGGTCACCCGCAGCAAAACGCAGCTGAAAGAATTCTGGCAGAAGCACGGCGACATCATCATGAAGCCGCTGGACGGCATGGGCGGCGCATCGATCTTCCGCGTGAAAGAGGGCGACCCGAACATTGGCGTGATTGCCGAAACGCTGACCGAGCTGGGGACCCGCTACTGCATGGCGCAAAACTATCTGCCGGCCATTAAAGACGGTGACAAGCGTGTGCTGGTTGTAGACGGCGAGCCGGTGCCTTACTGCCTGGCGCGTATCCCGCAGGGTGGTGAAACCCGTGGCAACCTGGCGGCCGGAGGTCGTGGCGAACCGCGTCCGTTAAGCGAAAGCGACTGGGAAATTGCCCGCCGCGTCGGCCCTACGCTGAAAGCCAAAGGCCTGATCTTCGTTGGCCTCGATATTATCGGCGATCGTCTGACCGAAGTGAACGTCACCAGCCCGACCTGCATTCGTGAGATCGAAGCGGAATTCCCGATCTCGATCACCGGAATGCTGATGGACGCTATCGAAAAACGTTTACAGAAATAACCTGTGACAGCGCCTGTGTTTATCCCCATACTGGGCGCTGTCGCTTTTTAAACCAGGAAACAGTACCTCTGACAATGAATTTACAGCATCACTTTCTTATTGCCATGCCTGCTCTCCAGGATCCGATTTTCCGCCGCGCCGTGGTCTATATTTGCGAATACAACGAAGACGGCGCAATGGGGATTATCATCAATAAGCCGCTGGAAAACCTTCAGGTCGAAGGCATTCTGGACAAGCTGAAAATCCCTGCTGAAGCGCGGCTGCCGGAAATCCGTCTTGATAAACCGGTGATGCTCGGCGGACCGCTTGCAGAAGATCGTGGCTTTATCCTGCATACCCCGCCGGTTTTCTCGTCCAGCATTCGTATCTCCGATAACACCGTCGTCACCACCTCTCGCGATGTGCTCGAAACACTGGGCACGGCAAATCAGCCTTCTGAGGTGCTGGTTGCGCTCGGCTACGCTTCCTGGGAAAAAGGGCAGCTGGAACAAGAAATTCTGGACAACGCCTGGCTGACGGCCCCTGCGGATATGAATATCCTGTTTAAAACCCCTATCGCCGATCGCTGGCGTGACGCGGCAAAACTGATTGGCATTGATATTCTGACCATGCCTGGCGTTGCGGGGCACGCGTAATGAGCGGCACCCTTCTCGCCTTTGACTTCGGCACCAAAAGCATCGGCGTCGCTGTGGGTCAACGGATCACCGGCACCGCCCGCCCGCTCACGGCGCTGAAAGCTAACGACGGCACGCCGGACTGGAACCTTATTGAGCGCTTGCTCAAAGAGTGGCAGCCGGACGACGTGATTGTCGGTCTGCCGTTGAACATGGACGGCACCGAGCAGCCGCTTACCGCCCGCGCGCGCAAGTTCGCGAACAAAATTCATGGCCGCTTTGGTGTCTCCGTTAAGCTGCACGATGAACGTTTGAGCACCGTCGAGGCACGCGCTGGCCTGTTCGAGCACGGTGGCTTCCGGGCGTTGAACAAAGGCAGCGTGGATTCAGCTTCAGCCGTCATTATCCTCGAAAGCTATTTCGAACAGGGTTACTGAGCGCCGGGGCCTACAGCCGCCCCTGCGCCCGTCGCTCCGCCAGACTCTGCTCAAAGTTCTGCATCCCCGCCTGCTGCCCCGTTTGAATAATGCCCGGCAGTTGCCAGGTTTTGCCTTCGCGGATCAGGTTTGCCGCCGCCGACGTATTCACCAGTAGCTCATACAGCGCCACGCGCCCGCCCTGGACATCCTGACGCAGCTTCTGCGCCAGTACCGCACGCAGGCTTCCCGCCAGCTGATTACGAACCGGATCTTTCTCCTGCGCCGGGAAGGTATCGACCAGGCGCTCGATCGCCTGCGCCGCACCGCGCGTGTGCAGCGTGGCCAACACCAGATGGCCAGTCTCAGCCGCCGTCAGCGCCAGGCGTATCGTCTCGCTGTCGCGCAGCTCACCAAGCAGAATCACATCCGGATCTTCACGCAGCGCACTGCGCAGGGCCTCGGCAAAGGACGGGCTATGCTGGCCTATCTCCCGCTGCCGGATGAGGCAACGTTGGCTCTGGTACATAAACTCCACCGGATCTTCCAGGGTCAGAATGTGCCCGTCCGTATGGTGATTGAGAAAATCGACCATCGCGGCCAGGGTGGTCGATTTCCCGCTGCCGGTGGCGCCGGTGACCAGAATCAGGCCATTGTCATTGGACAAAAGCTCCGGGATCGCGCGCGGCACGCCTAGCGCAGAGAGCTGCGGACACGTCAGCGGCAACAGGCGTAGCGCGATCGAAACGCCGTGCATATGCTTAAACGCACTGCCGCGCAGCCGCTGACCGCCTGTGAGGGTAACGGCAAAATCTACCTGCCCGTTTGCCCACCAGGCGCCCTGCTGTTCGTCATTGAGCCACGCTTTTAATAACGCCTCCACATCCGGGGGCGGAAACGGCGCAGGTTCAAGACGGCCTGACCTGCGCCAGCGCGGTGGTGAATCACTGCACAGGTGTAGATCGGAGACGTTATGCTTTACACTAAGGGCCACAATTTCTTCCACATCCATAGACAACTCCTCGGAAAATGAACGACATTGCGCATAACCTGGCACAGGTCCGGGACAAAATCTCAGCCGCGGCAACGCGTTGCGGCCGTGCTTCAGAAGAAATTACGTTGCTTGCAGTCAGCAAAACCAAGCCTGCGAGCGCCATCGCAGAAGCGATAGCCGCCGGTCATCGTGCCTTTGGTGAAAACTATGTGCAGGAAGGCGTAGATAAGATTCGCGCTTTCCGGGAGCGGGGAAATACAGACCTGCAGTGGCACTTTATCGGTCCGCTACAGTCGAACAAAAGCCGTCTGGTAGCAGAGCACTTCGACTGGTGTCACACCATCGATCGTCTGCGTATCGCTACCCGTTTGAGCGACCAGCGCCCTATGGAGATGCCAGCGCTTAACGTGCTGATTCAAATCAACATCAGTGATGAAAACAGCAAGTCCGGCATTACGCTGAGCGAACTGGATGCGCTGGCGGCGGACGTGGCGGCGCTGCCGCGCTTAACCCTGCGCGGACTGATGGCCATTCCGGCACCAGAGTCAAGTTATGAAAGGCAGTTTGCCGTAGCACAGCAAATGGCTGTAGCATTTGAGGCGCTTAAAGCGCGCTATGACACGGTAGACACGCTTTCTCTGGGCATGTCGGACGATATGGAAGCCGCCATCGCGGCAGGCAGCACCATGGTGCGCATCGGCACAGCAATTTTCGGTGCGCGCGATTACACCCAATAATAAGGAAACCTGAGGAACGCCATGAAGACGTTGACTTTCCTGCTTTCAACGGTCATTGAACTGTATACGATGGCGCTGCTACTGCGCGTCTGGATGCAGTGGGCCCGTTGTGATTTTTACAATCCATTCTCACAATTTATCGTGAAAATCACGCAGCCCATTGTGGGGCCGCTTCGCCGCATCATTCCGGCAATGGGGCCGATTGACAGTTCATCTCTGCTGATGGCGTTTATTCTGAGCGTTATCAAAGCGATCGTGCTGTTTATGGTCATCACTTTCCAGCCGATTATCTGGATTTCAGCCGTTCTGATCCTGGTTAAAACCGTCGGCTCGCTGATCTTCTGGGTCCTGCTGGTGATGGCGATTATGAGCTGGGTAAGCCGGGGCCGTAGCCCGGTGGAGTACGCGTTGATTCAGCTGACTGAACCATTGCTGCGTCCGATCCGTAGCCTGCTGCCTGCGATGGGCGGAATCGACTTCTCCCCGATGCTTCTCGTTTTGCTGCTGTACGTGCTGAATATGGGTATCGCGGAACTGTTACAGGCGACGGGTAATATGCTGCTGCCGGGGCTGTGGATGGCGTTATGAGTGCAGTTAGCCCCTGCGCCGACGGGCTGGTTTTACGGCTGTACATTCAGCCGAAAGCCAGCCGCGACAGCATTGTTGGGCTGCATGGCGACGAGCTAAAAGTCGCCATCACTGCCCCGCCCGTTGACGGCCAGGCGAATGCGCATCTGACTAAATATCTGGCAAAACAGTTTCGCGTCGCTAAAAGCCAGGTCATCATTGAGAAAGGTGAACTTGGCCGGCATAAACAGGTAAAAATCCTTAACCCGCAATCTATCCCGACGGAAGTCGCGGCTCTGAAAGAACAGGACTAAACCATGCAGAAAGTTGTTCTCGCCACCGGTAACGCCGGTAAAGTGCGCGAGCTGGCCTCGCTATTAAATGATTTTGGGCTGGACGTGGTGGCCCAGACCGAGCTGGGCGTGGAATCCGCCGAAGAGACCGGCCTGACGTTTATCGAAAACGCCATTCTGAAAGCGCGCCATGCGGCGCAGATCACCGGACTGCCCGCGATAGCTGATGACTCCGGTCTGGCCGTGGATTTTCTGGGCGGTGCGCCGGGGATTTACTCCGCCCGCTATTCCGGGGTGGACGCCACCGACCAGCAGAATCTGGAAAAGCTGCTTGTGGCCCTGAAAGACGTCCCTGACGAACAGCGTACCGCGCAGTTCCACTGCGTGCTGGTCTACATGCGTCACGCGGAAGATCCCACGCCGATTGTCTGTCACGGCAGCTGGCCGGGCGTGATCACCCGTGAAGCGGCGGGCAACGGCGGCTTTGGTTACGACCCGATTTTCTTTGTCCCGACCGAGGGAAAAACCGCTGCGGAACTCACCCGCGAAGAGAAAAGCGCGATCTCCCACCGTGGACGCGCCCTGAAACTGTTACTGGAAGCACTGCGTAATGGCTAATTTGCCGCCTCTGAGTCTTTATATTCACATCCCATGGTGCGTGCAGAAATGTCCGTACTGTGATTTCAACTCGCACGCGCTGAAGGGTGAAGTGCCGCACGATGATTACGTCGCGCATCTGCTGGCCGATCTGGATGCCGATGTACCGTACGCACAGGGACGTGAAGTGAAGACCATTTTTATTGGTGGCGGTACGCCGAGCCTGCTTTCAGGCCCGGCGATGCAGACGCTGCTGGATGGCGTGCGCGCACGCCTGAACCTGGCAGCGGATGCTGAAATTACGATGGAAGCCAACCCCGGCACCGTTGAGGCCGACCGTTTTGTCGAGTACCAGCGTGCGGGCGTGAACCGTATCTCTATCGGCGTGCAGAGCTTTAGCGAGCCAAAGCTGAAGCGTCTGGGGCGCATTCACGGCCCGGAAGAGGCAAAGCGCGCGGCAAACCTGGCAACGGGGCTTGGGCTGCGCAGCTTTAACCTCGACCTGATGCACGGCCTGCCGGATCAGTCGCTCGAAGAAGCGCTGGACGATTTGCGTCAGGCGATTGAACTGAACCCGCCGCATCTGTCGTGGTATCAGTTGACCATTGAACCGAACACCCTGTTTGGTTCCCGTCCTCCAGTGCTGCCGGACGATGACGCGCTGTGGGATATCTTCGAGCAGGGCCACCAGCTTTTGACCGCGGCGGGGTATCAGCAATACGAAACCTCGGCGTATGCGAAGCCGGGCTATCAGTGTCAGCACAACCTGAACTACTGGCGCTTTGGTGATTATCTGGGGATTGGCTGCGGGGCACACGGCAAAGTGACCTTCCCGGACGGGCGCATTCTGCGCACTGCAAAAACGCGTCATCCGCGCGGGTTTATGGAAGGCCGCTACCTGGAGCGTCAGCATGACGTCGAGGCGGTGGATAAGCCGTTTGAGTTCTTTATGAACCGCTTCCGTCTGCTGGAAGCCGCACCGCGCGCGGAGTTTGCGCTCTACACCGGGTTGTCAGAGTCGGTGATTCGTCCGCAGATTGACGAGGCGTTGGCGCAGGGGTATCTGACCGAGTGTAATGAGTACTGGCAGATCACCGAGCACGGTAAGCTGTTCCTAAACTCCCTTCTTGAGCTGTTCCTCGCTGAAAATCCTGAAGGCTGATTCAGGATTTTACATCCCGTTCTGCTGGTTGAGGGAAAGGCTGGCAGAGTGTGGGGATGGAAAAATCAAAACAACTCCGCAAACAAATGACACCCGAAGAATTACGCCTCTGGTATCTGCTCAGAGGTCGCCGCTTCTTTGGGTATAAGTTTCGCCGACAGATGCCGGTTGGGCCGTACATCGTGGATTTTGCCTGCTTTAAGGCGAAACTGATTGTTGAGCTGGACGGGGGGCAACATCAGGATAAAGAGGCCTATGACTCTCGTCGCACCGAGTTTTTGAATGCGAACGGCTGGGAAGTCGTACGGTTCTGGAATCATGAATTCAGGGCTAATGAGGAGGAGATGCTGATGGCTATTCTGCAACGATTGCAATGCCTGATGCCCTCACCCTAACCCTCTCCCACAGGGAGAGGGAAATGGTTACTCCCTCTCCCCTGGGGAGAGGGCCGGGGTGAGGGGCCCTACGCGCAGAGGCGTTACTTCAGCGTCCCCACCAGCGCCTTCCGGCTGTCTTCCAGGGACACCACGCGTTTACACACGTCTTTGCCGAACTGCTGGAAATCGGCTTCCTGATTCTTCCACTCGTTCTGAATCGAGGTTTGCAGTCCGCCCAGGCTACCCAGTACTCCCTGCAACGGATTACCGCCGCCTTTCAGCACCGCTTTGGCGCCCATCTCGTTGATGCTGTCCTGGAGAATGCCGCCCATCGCCTGGTTCACCAGCTGCTGACCGTCGTCTCGCACCTGATCGATCGCCTTATAGTGGAACGTCAGGCCATCAGAGCGCGTCTCAATAATGCGGTTCATCTGTTCTTTCAGCTGTTTATCCAGCTTCGTCAGGCGGGTGCGCATATTGCTGCTCTCCCCCACCTCTTTGGTGATGATTTTATCCAGCGCCACGCGGCCCTTCTCAACGCGGGTCAGCGCGCCATCGTTTATCCATGGCAGCGCGGTACGCAACTCGGCCTGGTAGTCCATCGCCTGCTCGCGCTGGGCGGCCGTCAGGTTTTGCTGTTTGCCGTTAAACGTCACGTTGCCATCCGGCGTGATCACCAGATTGCCATTCTCGCCCTTAACCTGCACGGTTTGCGGGCTTAATACCACGTCGTCACGCGGGGTGACGCTACATTTATACTCCGCATGGGCGGTGGTTCCGATTGCCAGTAAAGCAACCGCCAGCAACGTTTTACGCATCTTCAACACTCCCTCAGACAAAATGGGCCAGCTAATGCTGGCCCCGTTCTTGCTTTATTAGTCCCACCAAACGTCGAAAAGTTCGCTGACGCGGACATCTTCCAGTTTGTGGTCTTCAAGCCATTTGCGTACCAGCGCCTGATGTTCTTCGGTGCATTTCCCCACTTCCTGGGTGCAAATCAGACCTTCCCACGCCAGATAGCCGCTACCGTCGAAGGCCAGCTTGTTGGGTTCGATCACCTCGTTGATGAACGCATCAACGTCCTGATCGATCTGCTCAACGCTGGTGCCTTCCGGGAAACGCCAGGCAACGGAGAAACCCACTTCCTGGAATTCTTCGATGTGCATCTTTTTACGCAGACGACGGCTACGATTCTTTGCCATTATTTCACCCTCTCGAACATTAAGTCCCATACGCCGTGACCAAGACGATGGCCACGCTGTTCAAATTTTGTCACCGGACGTGAATCCGGACGCGGTACGTAGTCGTTGCTTTCAGACTGGTTTTTATACCCGTCCAGCGACGACATCACTTCCAGCATGTGTTCCGCATAAGGTTCCCAGTCGGTCGCCATGTGGAAGACGCCGCCCAGCTTAAGCTTACTTTTCACCAGCTCGGCAAACGGCGCCTGAACGATACGGCGTTTATTATGACGCGCTTTGTGCCACGGGTCAGGGAAAAAGAGCTGAACCATGTTCAAAGAATTGTCAGGAATCATTTTGTGCAGCACTTCCACCGCGTCGTGACACATAATGCGCAGGTTCTCAACGCCCTCTTCATGGGCCGTTGCCAGACACGCACCGACGCCTGGCGAGTGCACTTCAATACCGAGGAAGTTCTGCTCCGGTCGCGCTTTCGCCATAGTGACCAGCGAGGTGCCCATGCCAAAACCGATCTCCAGCGTCACTGGCGCATCGCGGCCAAACAGCTCGGTAAAGTCGAGCGGCTGCTCGCTGAACTCAACGCCCATCACCGGCCAGTAGTTGTCCAGCGCGTGTTGCTGCCCTTTTGTCAGGCGGCCCTGACGGCGGACAAAGCTGCGAATACGGCGCAGCGGGCGACCGTTTTCATCAAATTCCGGTGAAATGACGTCGTTTTTCATAAAAGAGTTGTCTGCTTGTGAGAGTGTACGGGAAACGGGCATTATCCAAAGTTAAGGCTTCTATGCAAGCATGGGAAAGATCCGGTTTACAGCAGATTGACGCTGTGCTGCAATCTGCCTCCCTGATTAAGCGAATCGATGACCATGCAAGCCTCTCAATTTTCAGCCCAGGTGCTGGACTGGTACGACAAATACGGGCGTAAAACCCTGCCCTGGCAAATTGAAAAAACGCCTTACAAAGTATGGCTCTCCGAGGTGATGTTGCAACAAACGCAGGTCGCGACGGTCATACCTTATTTCGAGCGTTTTATGGCGCGCTTCCCGACAATCACCGATCTGGCCAAAGCGCCGTTAGACGAGGTACTGCACCTGTGGACAGGCCTCGGCTATTACGCCCGCGCGCGTAACCTGCACAAAGCCGCACAGCAGGTCGCCACCCGCCACAACGGTAAATTCCCGGAAACCTTTGACGAGGTGGCGGATTTGCCCGGCGTCGGGCGTTCAACCGCAGGCGCAATCCTTTCCCTGTCTTTAGGCAAGCATTTCCCTATTCTCGACGGCAACGTCAAGCGCGTGCTGGCACGCTGCTACGCCGTAGAAGGCTGGCCGGGCAAGAAAGAGGTTGAGAAGCGCCTGTGGGAGATCAGTGAAGCGGTCACTCCGGCGAAAGGGGTGGAGCGTTTTAACCAGGCGATGATGGATCTGGGCGCGATGGTCTGCACCCGTTCAAAACCGAAGTGCGAACTCTGCCCGGTAAATAACCTCTGCGTGGCCTATGCGAACCACTCCTGGGCGCAGTATCCGGGGAAAAAACCGAAGCAGACGCTGCCTGAACGCACCGGGTACATGCTGCTGATGCAGCATGGCGACGAGGTGTTTCTCGCCCAGCGCCCGCCGAGTGGCCTGTGGGGTGGTCTATACTGCTTCCCACAGTTTGAGGATGAAGCTTCGCTTCGGGCATGGCTTGAACAGCGCGGCATTGCGGCCGATACCCTGACGCAACTCAACGCGTTCCGTCATACCTTCAGCCATTTCCATCTGGATATTGTGCCTATGTGGCTTCCCGTGTCCTCATTCACCTCCTGCATGGATGAAGGCACCGCTCTCTGGTATAACTTAGCGCAACCGCCATCAGTCGGGCTGGCGGCTCCCGTGGAGCGCCTGTTACAGCAATTACGTGTCGGTGCAATGGTTTAGCATCGGCAAGACAAAGAGGAATGAGTATGGCCAGAACCATTTTTTGTACTTTCCTGCAGCGCGACGCTGAAGGCCAGGATTTCCAGCTCTACCCGGGCGACCTGGGTAAACGCATTTACAACGAGATCTCCAAAGAAGCCTGGGGACAGTGGCAGAAAAAACAGACCATGCTGATCAACGAGAAAAAGCTCAGCATGATGAACCCGGAACACCGCAAGCTGCTGGAGCAGGAGATGGTGAACTTCCTGTTCGAGGGTAAAGACGTCCACATCGAAGGCTATACGCCACCGGAAAAATAATACTCTGCGGCTGCTGCCCGGCGGCGCTGCGCTTGCACGGGCCTACGGTTATGTAGGCCGGGTAAGCGCAGCGCCACCCGGCAACAGCAACCTCAAAGCAAACACAACACGCACTCCCGGAATGATGAAAAAACTATTAGCGCTAGCACTTGTTGCGCCGTTGCTTGTGTCTTGTTCTTCCAAAAAGGGCGATAGCTATAACGAAGCCTGGGTTAAGGACACCAACGGTTTTGACATTTTGATGGGGCAGTTTGCCCATAACATCGAGAACATATGGGGATTTAACGAAGTTCTTATTGCCGGACCGAAGGACTACGTTAAGTATACCGACGCCTATCAGACCCGTAGCCACATCAACTTCGATGACGGTACGATTACGATTGAAACCATCGCGGGGACTGAACCTGCGGCGCATTTACGTCAGGCCATCATCAAAACCCTGCTGATGGGCGACGATCCGGGATCTATCGATCTCTACTCTGATGCCGATGACATCACTATCTCCAAAGAGCCATTCCTGTATGGGCAGGTCGTTGACCAGACCGGTCAGCCGATTCGCTGGGAAGGGCGCGCGACGAACTTCGCAGACTATTTGCTGCAAACGCGCCTGAAAAGCCGCACCAATGGCCTGAAGGTGATCTATAGCGTTACGATCAACCTGGTGCCGAACCACCTCGACAAGCGTGCGCATAAGTATCTGGGCATGGTGCGTCAGGCGTCGCGTAAGTATGGCGTGGATGAGTCGCTGATCCTGGCGATTATGCAGACCGAATCCTCGTTCAACCCGTATGCGGTGAGCCGTTCCGACGCGCTGGGGCTGATGCAGGTTGTGCAGCACAGCGCCGGTAAAGACGTGTTCCGCGCGCAGGGGAAATCCGGTACGCCGAGCCGCAGCTACCTGTTTGACCCGCAAAGCAACATTGATACCGGTACCGCATATCTGGCGATGCTGAACAATGTTTATCTCGGCGGGATTGATAACCCGACTTCACGTCGCTATGCGGTGATCACCGCCTACAACGGCGGCGCGGGCAGCGTCCTGCGCGTCTTCTCGAACGATAAAGTTCAGGCCGCGAACATCATCAACAGCATGGCGCCGGGGGATGTCTACTCAACCCTCACCACTCGCCACCCGTCTGCGGAATCCCGCCGCTATCTGTATAAGGTGAATACGGCGCAGAAGAACTATCGTCGTCGCTAGAAACCAACACCACCCCTCACCCTACCCTCTCCCCAAAGGGGAGAGGGTTAGGGTGAGGGGGCATCAGACCGCACTCACTCCACCCCACCCATACAAAAATGCTATTTGCATCACAATCCAAACTGCAAATTAATGTGGATTGCATTTTTTTGCGGGAGGTAACAAAACATATCGTTGCCAACTGATAGAATTGCATCAAATAACAACCCTGAATGTTCCTATAACAACATATCTCCCGCTCACTTGTGAGGAAAGTAACATGAACCTTAAGCTGCAGCTTAAAATCTTGTCGTTTCTGCAGTTCTGCCTGTGGGGTAGCTGGCTGACTACACTCGGCTCCTATATGTTTGTGACGCTCAAGTTCGATGGTGCGTCAATCGGTGCCGTCTACAGCTCGCTGGGTATTGCGGCTGTTTTCATGCCAACGCTGCTCGGTATCGTGGCAGATAAATGGTTAAGTGCGAAATGGCTGTATATGCTTTGCCATCTGGTGGGTGCGGGGACGCTGTTTATGGCGGCCGAAGTGACCACGCCGGGGGCGATGTTTATGGTGATCCTGCTTAACTCGCTGGCGTATATGCCAACGCTTGGCCTGATCAACACCATCTCCTACTACCGCCTGAAATCTGCCGGTCTGGATATCGTCACCGACTTCCCGCCAATCCGTATCTGGGGCACCATCGGCTTTATCATGGCAATGTGGGGCGTGAGCTTCGCGGGCTTCGAGCTGAGCCACATGCAGCTGTATATTGGTGCCGCGCTCTCCGTGCTGCTGGCGCTGTTCACCCTGACGCTGCCCACCATTCCGGTTTCTAACCAGCAGAAAAACCAGAGCTGGAGCACCATGCTTGGCCTGGATGCCTTCGCCCTGTTCAAAAACAAGCGCATGGCGATCTTCTTTATTTTCTCCATGCTGCTGGGGGCGGAACTGCAAATCACCAACATGTTCGGTAATACCTTCCTGCACAGCTTCGATAACGATCCGCTGTTTGCCGGGAGCTTTATCGTTGAACACGCGTCGGTGATGATGTCCATCTCGCAGATCTCTGAGACGCTGTTCATCCTGACCATCCCGTTCTTCCTGAGCCGCTACGGCATCAAGAACGTCATGCTGATCAGTATCGCTGCCTGGATGTTGCGCTTCGGTCTGTTCGCCTACGGCGACCCAAGCGCGTTCGGTACCGTGCTGCTGGTTCTGTCGATGATTGTTTACGGCTGCGCCTTCGACTTCTTCAATATCTCCGGCTCGGTGTTTGTAGAAAAAGAGGTGAAACCTGAAATTCGCGCCAGCGCGCAGGGCATGTTCCTGATGATGACCAACGGCTTCGGCTGTATTCTGGGCGGCGTGGTGAGCGGTAAAGTGGTTGAGATGTATACCACCAACGGCATCACCAACTGGCAGCCAGTGTGGCTGATCTTCGCCGGGTACTCATTGGTGCTGTTCTTCGCGTTCATCGTGCTGTTCAAGTACAAGCACGTACGCGAACCACACGGTGCGCAGCCGATCGCGCATTGATTGTTGTGCCCGGTGGCGGCTTCGCCTTACCGGGCCTACAAACCGCAAACCGTAGGCCGGGTAAGCGTTAGCGCCACCCGGCTATTTTATTCCAGACAGCACCCACCCCACCGACAGCAAATCCGCGCTGCCGCCCGGACTCAGGTTTCGTTCAATCAACGCGTTATCCATCCTAAGTAACGCATCCTGATCCCAGCCGTTCGCCAGCAGCTCCTGCGCATAACCCTGGACGTAGCGCAGCCCTTCAGTGCCGCCGCGCGAAACGAGATTACTGTCCTGGTTGATGGCCATCAGGCGCAATAACAGGTCATGAAGGGTGTTTCCCTTCCACTGAGCCAACGCCTTACGCACCGTGCTGAAGCCGCTTTCTGCCTCACCGCGCGCGCCGGTTAAACCGTACTGTTGAAACTGTCGCTCTCCCGCCGTTGCCTGCCCGCAGCGCCCGCCCAGTTCCCGCGCCACGAGCCCACGACAGATGTTACTTACCTCACAACAGAGGCTATCCGCAGAGATATTTTTCACACGTCCGGCGGCGAAGCAGAGCAAACCAAGGGCAAAAATCCCGCCCTTGTGCGTGTTCACCCCGCCCGTGGCGGCGTACATCGCCTGCTCACAGGCCATTCCCATCGGGCGGATAATCCGTAGCTGCTCTCCAGCAGGTTTTTCCGCATGTGCTTCACCCAGTTCCGCAAAACGGGCAAACCACGGCGTAATCGCCGCAATGCTGCGGAGGAATAAGGTATGGTCCATATCGCGATGGGAGCCGTTATTGAGCCTGTCCACCAGCCCCGGTTTGGGCGTCAGCTCCAGCTCCTGCCACAGCGCCTCTGCGGCAAGCGCAGGGACATCAACCGGGCGCGGTTTAGTCGCGAGCAAACCAGTCATCTATCATCTTCTCCACGCGGGAAACCACCTGCTCAACGGGATGGTGCCGAGAACGGGAACAGGCGTGGGCAGGCTCGTCGCAAATCAGACAGCGCCTGAGGTGTGAACCCAACGACTGACGGCCAACGTGGCCGTTTTCAGGGCAGATCACATCCAGATCCCACAGTCTGCCGAGCGGGTGCGTCTGCTCCAGTTCAGCACAGTGCGCTTTAATTTCCGCCGCCGGATGCGCGACGCACCACAGCGCTTCAGGTCCGGTGGGTAGCCAGAGCACCTGGCGGTCCAGCACCTGCCAGCGGTTTTCCCACAGCAGCTGGTCGCACATCTGTAACGCCACGCCCATGGTGTTGCGATAGCGCAGGCTGTCTTTGATTTGCCCGGGCGTGACCAGCGTTAGGGAGATCACCGGTTGTTGATAGTGCGCAAGCATGTCAGCCTGGCGCGCTGCGCGGCGCTCTTTCGCCGCCAGCAGCGCGTCCAGGCTGACACCCGTCCGCACGGGTGTCGCAATAGTCATATTCACTCCTTTACCTGTCGAACGGTGTCGATCACGCTGCCGTCGCGGTAGCGGATCACCCCGACAATTTTGTCGGTGAACTCAATCGGTTTCGGTACGCCGGTCAGGGAAATCGCCCGCTCATAGAGCGCGTTGATATCTACAACCTTCAGGCCTGCTTCCATGAGTCGTTCGCGGATCTCCGGGCGCGCCGGGTTGACCGCAATACCGTGGTCGGTGACCAGCACGTCAATGCTCTCCCCCGGCGTGAGGCGCGTGGTAACGCGCTTCACGACGGTCGGGATGCGGCTTCGCAGCAGCGGCGCGACCACAATGGTCAGGTTGGCTGCCGACGCCACGTCGCAGTGCCCGCCGGATGCGCCGCGCATCACGCCGTCGGATCCGGTGATGACGTTGACGTTAAAATCGACGTCGATTTCCAGCGCGCTGAGGATCACCACGTCGAGCTGGTCGCAGCTTGCCGCCTTGCTGCCGGGGTTGGCGTAGACGTTGGTGGAGATCTCCACGTGGTTCGGGTTGCGCGCCAGCGAGGCCGCCGCCTGGCCGTCAAAGCACTGGGTGTCGAGCAGCTTTTCGATGAGCCCCTTCTCGTGCAAATCCACCAGGCTGCCGGTGATACCGCCAAGGGCGAAGCGCGCCTTCACGCCGCTGCGCTCCATCTTCTCTTCCATAAAGCGGGTGCAGGCGGTCGCCGCCGCGCCGGAGCCGGTCTGCATCGAGAAGCCCGGTTTAAAGTAACCAGAGTGTTCAATCACGTCCGCCGCATAGCGGGCAATCATCAGCTCGCGCGGGTTGCTGGTGACGCGCGCCGCACCGACGCTGATTTTCGCCGGGTCGCCCACGCTCTCCACCTGCACGATGTAGTCCACCTGATCCTGCACCAGGCTGGCGGGCATATTCGGGAACGGCACCAGCTCTTCGGTCAGCAGCACCACCTTACGGGCAAAGTGTGCGTCCACCATGGCGTAGCCCAGCGAACCGCAGCACGATTTGCCCTGCGTGCCGTTGGCGTTGCCAAACTCATCGCTGCACGGCACGCCGAGAAATGCCACGTCGATATTCAGCTCGCCATCCTGGAGCAGCTTCACGCGCCCGCCGTGGGAGTGAATTTGTACCGGCTCGTCCATCAGCCCGTGGGAGATGGCCTCCGCCAGCCTGCCGCGCATACCGGAGGTGTAAATTCGGGCGATCACGCCGCTTTGAATATGCTCGATCAGCGCGTCGTTGCAGGTCATCAGCGAGCTGGAGGCCAGGGTCAAATTTTTAAAACCCATCCGCGCCAGCAGCGCCACAACGGTGTTGATCACCCGGTCGCCTTCGCGAAAGGCATGGTGGAAAGAGATGGTCATCCCGTCCTGCAAGCCGCTGCGCATGACGGCTTCTTCGAGGGAGGCGCAAAGCTTACGGTTGTGTTTCGCCTCGCTGTCCGCCAGCCACGGCGTCGCGCTGTGGGCGGTATCAAAAGGCTTCAGATCCCGCAGATGGGGGAAATTCACATGGAGAAGTTCTGTCTGATTCATTATGTCATCCTTACCGACGCACGCCGGAGGCCGCCGCGCGCTCCAGCACCACCTGCGCGTGGTTAATAATCGGTGCATCCACCATTTTGCCGTTGAGCGACACCACGCCCAGGCCGTTACGCTCGCCCTCTTCTGCCGCTTCAATCACCCGTTTCGCGTGATCCACCTCTTCCTGAGTCGGGGCGTAGGCGTTGTGCAGCAGGTCAATCTGGCGCGGGTTAATCAGCGATTTGCCGTTAAAGCCCATCTTGCGGATCAGATCGACCTCGCGCAGGAACCCGGCTTCGTCGTTAACGTCTGACCACACCACGTCGAAAGCGTCGATGCCCGCAGCGCGGGCGGCGTGCAGCACGGCGCAGCGGGCGTAGAACAGCTCGGTGCCGTCGCCGCGCTCGGTCTGCATGTCCATTACGTAGTCAAAGGCGGCCAGCGCGATGCCGATAAGGCGCGGGGAGCTGCGGGCAATCGCCACGGCGTTGATGACGCCAATGGCCGATTCAATCGCCGCCATCACGCGGGTGGAACCTACTTCACGCCCGCACTCTTGCTCAATGCGCTCCAGGTGGCCTTCCAGCTCGTAGATATCGTCCGGGGTGTCGGTTTTCGGCAGGCGAATCACGTCTACGCCCGCGCGCACGGCGGCCTCCAGATCCAGCAGGCCAAACGGCGTGCTCAGCGGGTTAATACGCACCACGGTTTCGATATCCTGATACATCGGGTGCTGCAACGCGTGGAACACCAGCATGCGTGCGGTGTCTTTCTCGCGCAGGGCCACGGCGTCCTCAAGGTCAAACATGATGGAGTCGGGGCGGTAGATAAAGGCGGTGGAGAGCATGGCGGCATTGGCGCCCGGCAGGAACAGCATACTGCGGCGGAGTTTGCTCATTTCAGCGCCCCCCAGTTGATGGCCTGTTCATCGGCTGCACGCAGAAGCGCGCTTTGCAGGCGGGCGCGGATCACACAGTCCAGCGCCCCTTTGTCTTCAATAATGATTAATCCCTGGTGCACGTTCATGGCGCGCAATGTGTCGTTGACCACCTGGCGTATTTGCTCGCCAAACTGCTTAATCACTTCACTGTGGATGACAATCTCCAGCTCACCGTGAGCGGGGGCGATTTTCACCATCAGGTCGCTGGACTCCTGCGTTCCGGCCAGCGCCTCCCTTACAATATTCATGATAAATTCCTGATAGTTATGCGACTTCCGCACTCGCACGATAATGTGCTTCGAGGTGCGCGAAGGTGGAGTCCGGGACAATCTCCCGGATCCGGGAAAACTGCTGTGTCTTGAGTAAACGGCGCACTTCCGAGGCCGAAATGGCGTTGCCGGTGGCTTTGATGCGCGGCATTTCCACCACGTCGATGTGCGAGGCCAGCAGATCGTGCAGCGTCTGGTTGTACTGGCGGGTGATATCGCAGAACGGTTCCGAACCAATAAAACGGTGCGTGATGCCCAGCGCCGGGGCGATAAAGTCCCGGAAGATCAGCACGTCGATCTCGCTCCACGCCTGCTGCACTTTGCCGGTCTCCTTCAGGAAGTAGGCCGGAAACGTGGCGCGGGAGATGATGTACTGCGAGCCTTCATGCACCACCACGTTCGGCAGATGCGCCACGCCCGCGCGCACCATCTCAAGGCGCGCGCTGAACGGGAAGAACGAGGCGTCTTCACGCACCACGAACAGATGCAGAGCATCGCACTGCGCCGCCGCCTGCTCCACCAGATGACGGTGACCGAGGGTGAACGGGTTGGCGTTCATCACGATGGCACCAATCTTCTCCCCACACTTGCGGCTAGCGCGCAGGGATCGGCAGTAGCGCACGATCCCTTGCGGAGTGTTCTCCATTAGCACCGCGTTGTTCCCGCTCTGGGCAACCGGCCAGAAACCGCTGCGGCCAAAGCGCTCCTTATTACACGGACGGGTGCAGAGGAAGAGGTGAAAATGGCCGCGCTCCAGCGCCGCATTTTCCACCTCTGCCAGCAGACGCGCGCTGAGGTTTTCCCCACGAAGCTGCTCGTTGACCGCCACGCACTTGATGACGTTGGCAGCAAGCCCGGCGCAACCCACCAGCTGCGCGCCGGACCAGGCTTCAACAAACAGCGTGATGTCGTTGTCCAGGCCAAGGCCGCTGTCTGCCAGCAGGTAGCGGATCTGGCTTAAGCGTTCCGGGTGTTTCGCCACAACGGTGTGGCGAAAATCAATGGGTTGCGATTGCATGCTGCCGCCTTACTCAGTGCGCTGCCGCGAGCCCGACGGCTGGCGCTTCCACGATCACGTTGCTCAGATGACCGATATGCTCGATCTCTACCTCAATGCGATCCCCCTCCTTCATAAACAGTGGCGGGTTGCGCTTTTTACCCACCCCGCCAGGCGAGCCGGTGATGATCACGTCGCCCGGGCTGAGACGGGTGAAGGTGCTGATGTATTCGATCAGCTCCGCCACCTTGTGGATCATGCTGCTGGTGTTGTCCTCCTGCACCATGCGGCCGTTCAGCCAGGTGCGGATCGCCAGGCTGTGCGGGTCCGGGATCTCATCCGCCGTCGCCATCCACGGGCCGAACGCCCCGGTCTGCCGCCAGTTTTTCCCGGCGGTGAACCAGGTGTGCTGCCAGTCGCGGGCGGAGCCGTCCATGTAGCAGCTGTAGCCCGCCACGTGGCGCAGGGCGTCGTCGCGGCTGATGTTCTCCCCGCCTTTGCCGATGATCACCGCCAGCTCGCCTTCGTAGTCGAATTCGCTGGAGTGGCGCGGCTTCAGCACCGGTTCGTTGTGGCCGGTCTGTGAATCCGGGAAGCGGACAAACAGCGTCGGGGCCGGGTTGTGCTGGTCAAACTCCTTGCGCTTGTCGGCATAGTTCATGCCCACGCAGAGAATTTTTTCCGGCTGGACAATCACCGGTAAGAAGGTGATGGCGTTCAGCGGTACATCCACCGCGTCGTTCAGAAAACGGGTGGCCTGCGCCAGCCCGTTCCCCTGCAACAGCGCTTTAAGGTCGCCATAGCGGTCGCCCAGGCGGCGGCCTAAATCAATCACGCCCTCGGCCTGAACGATGCCGTAGCTGCGTTTACCCTGGTATAAAAAGCTTGCGAGTTTCATTGTTCTTTCCTGAAAACTTAAACGAGGAAGTTGCCCAGAATCAGCAGTGAGACAGAGACGTTAATCGCCCCGCCGATACGGGTAGCAATCTGGGCGAATGGCATCAGGCTCATGCGGTTGCCTGCGGTCAGGATCGCCACGTCACCAGTACCGCCCTGCCCGCTCTGACAGCAGGAGACGATGGCGACATCAATCGGGTGCATACCAATCTTTTTGCCAACGAAGAATCCGGTTGCCACCAGCGCGGAAACGGTGCTGATAATCACCAGCAGGTTGCTGACGGTGAACGCCGCCACCAGTTCATGCCATGGGGTAATCGCCACGCCAACGGCGAAGAGAATCGGGTAGGTCACGGAGGTCTGGAAGAATTTGTACACCACCTGAGAACCCTCCAGCAGACGCGGAGAGGCGCCATTGCAGAGCTTCACCAGCACCGCCATAAACAGCATACCGACCGGCGCTGGCAGACCAATCAGCTTGTGACCGAGCATGCCTAGCATGTACAGCAGCACCGCCAGCAGCGCGCCGGAGGCGATGGTGGTCACATCCGCTTTGCCGGAGAACGCGGGTTGAGAGACGGTGGCATCGGCGTTGGCGCGGTTAGGCATCAGCTGGCCTTCACCGGTCAGGTGCGGGTAGCGTTTCCCGAGCTGGTTGAGGCAACCGGAGATGATGATCGCCGTCAGGCCGCCGAGCATTACCATCGGCAGCACGCGGCCGAGCGCCACGCCCTGATCCATGTGCAGCAGGGTGGCATAGCCGATAGAGAGCGGGATCGCCCCTTCCCCGACGCCGCCCGCCATGATCGGCAGAATGATAAAGAAGAAGATCTGGAACGGCTCGAGGCCCAGCGCCAGCCCAACGCCCATGCCGACAATCATGCCGACGATTTCACCGCACAGCATCGGGAAGAAGATGCGCAGGAAGCCCTGGATCAGCACGGTGCGGTTCATGCTCATGATGCTGCCGACAATAATGCAGCAGATATAGAGGTAGAGAATATTGGTGGATTTATAGAATTTGGTCGTGGACTCGACCACCACGTCCGGCAGCAGGCCGTAATAGACCAACGCGGAAGGGATAAAGGTGGCGCAAATTGCCGCCGCGCCGAGTTTGCCGACAATCGGCAGGCGTTTGCCGAACTCACCGCAGGCAAAGCCGAAGAAGGCCAGCGTGGCCACCATGACTACGATGTCGCTCGGCAGTTTTCCGCCCAGGCAATCTATCGCAATCAGCGCGCCCGCCAGAACGAACAGTGGCAGAGGAATAATGCCGATTTTCCAGGTATCCATAATATGCCACCAGCGCTCTTTGAGCGATGGCCGCTGAATATCAATCGGGTCGTGGGTAACAGAGAATGAATCGTCAGTTGTGCTCATAATAAGCCCCTTAGTTATTTTGTGCGTCCAGCTTAGAGTCACAAAGGCTTACTTTATGTGAGGAATGGCATATTAAAAGCGAAGTTTTAATGGCCGCTATGGTTTTAATGGTTTCTTTTATTTAATGTGATTTATGCCTTATTTATTACCGTGGTTTTTATGGTTTCTTTTCTTAACTGAACAAAGAAATAACATTTATTCATTTAGCCTTAAGAGGATAAGACTTTCGGAAAAATCTTTTACAGGCTGCGCTGTGCAAGGGATCACAAGTTTTCGGCAAAGCGGGCATCCTGGCCTTAAAAGATGATATATTCAGCCGACCTGTTGATATCTCGCGTGATAGTTATGAAAGTATCGTTTCAGATCAAGCTGTTTATTTCGCTGGTCGCCTTTTTCTCAGTGCTGTTCGCATTACTGGGCGGATATTATTATGTCGATGTCGGCAGGCAGCTTTATCAGGAAATGAGCGCGCGCGCAAAAATACAGGCCGAAGAAATTGCGCTTATTCCTTCTTTGCGAAAAGAAGTCGAACAAAAGGATATCCAGGGCATCCATGACTTTATGCAGAAAATAGCCGCCCGCAGCGACGCCAGTTTTATTGTGATTGGTGACAATAAAGGGCTGCATCTTTTCCATTCCGTGTTTGCCGACCGGGTAGGCAAAACGCTGGTTGGCGGAGACAACGACGAGGTATTACACGGCAAAAGCACCATCACCATCCGCAAGGGCGGGTTAGGCATTTCGCTGCGCAGCAAAGCGCCCATTTTTAATGATGCCGGGCAGGTGGTGGGGATTGTTTCGGTAGGCTATCTCACAAGCTATCTGGACACCATCACCGTCAGCAAGGTGGTTAATATCCTGATTGCCGCCGTGCTGCTGCTTATCGCCCTGTTTATTTTCTCCTGGTTCTTCACCCGCAGCATCAAGAAGCAGATATTCTCTCTGGAGCCGCGCGAAATCGGCCTGCTGGTGCGTCAGCAAAAGGCGATGATGGAATCCATTTATGAAGGGGTGATTGCCATCGACGACGATCTCCGCATTGAGGTGATTAACCAGGCGGCGCGTAAATTATTAGGCTTACGCCAGCCCGCCCGCGAACTGCGGGGTCAACTCATCAGCCAGGTGATCGCGCCCGTCCCGTTCTTTAACGCGCAAACCATGCTTGCGAAAGACACCCACGATGAGATCTGTCGCTTTAACGATCTCACGGTCATTGCCAGCCGGGTGCGGATCATGCTGGAAGATGCGTTGCAGGGCTGGGTGATCACCTTTCGCGATCGCAACGAGATCGACTCGCTCAGCGCCCAGCTCAGCCAGGTGAAGCGCTATGTTGATAACCTGCGCATTATGCGCCATGAACAGCTGAACCGCATGACCACGCTGTCCGGCCTGCTGCATATGGGCCGTTATGACGAGGCAATTCGCTATATACAGGCGCAGTCGGAACACGCTCAGGAGCTGCTGGACTTTATCTCGTCCCGCTTTAGCTCCCCGACGCTGTGCGGTTTGCTGCTTGGAAAGGCCGCCCGCGCGCGTGAAAAAGGCGTTGAGCTGAGCTTCGATCCAGCCTGCCGGGTGGACAAACCCTTCCTGCCGCTGCTCGAATCGGAACTAGTCTCGATCATCGGGAACTTGCTGGATAACGCCATCGAAGCGACCCAGCGCGCCCCGCTCCCGCATGCCCCGGTAGACGTGCTAATAAAGTTGAACGAGCAGGAACTGATTATTGAAGTCGCCGACCAGGGCGTCGGCATCACACCGGAGATCCGCGACCGGATCTTTGAGCGCGGCATCACTACCAAAACGCGCGGCGATCACGGTATTGGCCTGTATCTGATTGAAAGCTACGTCACGCAGGCTGGCGGTGCAATTGAAGTTGCCGATAACACCCCACGCGGTGCCATTTTCTCACTGTTTATTCCCGCCACGGGAACGGTCCGGCACCCCGTACAGGAACTGGAAGATACCGACTATGCAACATGATCTTATCGACGTACTGATTGTTGAAGACGAGAACGAACTGGCGCAACTGCACGCGGAGCTTATCGGTAAACATCCGCGCCTGAGGCTGGTGGGGATTGCCGCGTCACTGGCCGACGCGCAGGTACAACTGGAGAGCAAACAGCCGAAGCTGATGCTGCTGGATAACTATCTGCCGGACGGCAAAGGCATCACCCTTATCAGCAACCCGATGCTCACCCGCGCCAACTGCTCGGTGATTTTCATCACCGCCGCCAGCGATATGGACACCTGTAGCCAGGCCATTCGTAACGGCGCGTTCGACTACATCCTCAAGCCGGTTTCCTGGAAGCGCCTGAGCCAGTCGCTGGAACGTTTTGTGCAGTTTGCCGAACAGCAGCGCGTCTGGAAGATTGTCGACCAGCAGAACGTGGATTCACTCTATCAGCTACAGGCGAAAAATTATCGACTGGACAACGGCAGCAAAGGGATAGAGGAGAACACGCTGGCGCGGGTGCAAACGCTGTTTAACAACAAGGCGGCGCACTGCTTTACGGTGGATGAGGTGGTGAGCGAGACGGGACTGAGTAAAACCACCACCCGGCGCTATCTGGAACACTGCGTGGAGGTGGGTTTTCTGACGGTGGAGATGCTGTACGGGAAGATTGGGCATCCGAGAAGGATGTACCGGCGTAGTGCGACTTAACTCCCCTCACCCCGGCCCTCTCCCCAAAGGGGCGAGGGTGAAAAGACGGCTCCGTGCAATCCCCTCTCCCCTTTGGGGAGAGGGTTAGGGTGAGGGGCCCTACTTTAACACGTACCCATACAGTCGCTTGATCCCGTCGGCATCCTTCTCGCTGTAAACGCCCTGCAACTCTGGCGAGAAACCCGGCAGCATATTAATGCCCTCTTCCAGCGCCAGGAAGTAGCGCTGTACTGCTCCACCCCAGACTTCCCCCGGTACCACGCACAGCACGCCCGGCGGGTATGGCAGCGCACCTTCGGCGGCAATGCGTCCTTCGGCGTCACGAATACGCACCAGTTCGACGTTCCCGCGAATGTACTCCTGGTTGGCATCCTGCGGGTTCATCACCACGGCAGGCAGGCTCTCCTGACGGAACATCGCCTTCTGTAAATCCTTCACGTTAAAGCTGACGTAGAGATCGTGCATCTCCTGGCACAGCTGACGGATCGTATAGTCGCGGTAACGCACCGGGTATTTCTGATAGATGGTCGGCAGCACATCCACGAGCGGCGTATCGTCTTCAATATGCTGTTCAAACTGCCCCAGCATCGCCACCAGTTGCATTAGCTTCTCCGCGCTCTCGGCTGGCGTCAGCAGGAACAGGATGGAGTTGAGATCGCACTTCTCCGGCACAATGCCGTTTTCGCGCAGGTAGTGGGCGAGAATGGTCGCCGGAATGCCGAAATCGGTATAGTGCCCTGTTTCCGCATCAATGCCCGGCGTGGTCAGCAGCAGCTTGCACGGATCGACGAAATACTGCTCGCGGGCATAGCCTTCAAAACCGTGCCATTTTGCACCCGGTTCAAAACTAAAGAAGCGACGCTCGCTGGCGATAGCCTGCGTGGGGTGATCCTGCCATGGCCGCCCCGCCACCACCGGTGGGATAAAGGGTTTGATCATATTGCAGTTGGCGATAATGGCTTTGCGCGCTTCAATGCCCAGCTCGACGCACTCAGCCCACAACCTGCGTCCGCTCTCACCCTCGTGGATCTTGGCGTTCACGTCCAGCGCCGCAAACAGCGGGTAAAACGGGCTGGTGGAGGCATGCAGCATGAACGCATTGTTCAGCCGCTTGTGCGGGCAGAAGCGCGACTGACCGCGAATATGGTTATCCTTTTTATGGATCTGTGAGGTTTGCGAGAACCCGGCCTGCTGTTTGTGGACCGACTGGGTCACGAAAATTCCCGGATCGTTCTCGTTCAGTTCCAGCAGAAGCGGAGACGTTTCCGCCATCATCGGGATAAATTGCTCGTAGCCGACCCAGGCGGAGTCAAAGAGGATGTAGTCGCAAAGGTGACCGATCTTGTCGATCACCTGACGGGCGTTGTAGATCGTGCCGTCGTAGGTGCCGAGCTGAATGATCGCCAGACGGAACGGGCGCGCCTCGGCGGCTTTCTGCGGCGCGACGTCACGGATCAGTTCCCGCAGCCAGGCCTCATCAAAGCAGTGTTCATCGATCCCGCCGATAAAACCAAACGGATTACGGGCTGCCTCAAGATAGACAGGCGTTGCCCCGGCCTGGATCAGCGCCCCATGATGGTTGGACTTATGGTTGTTACGATCGAACAGCACCAGATCGCCACGGGTCAGCAGCGCATTGGTCACCACTTTATTGGCCGCCGACGTGCCGTTCAGCACGAAGTAGGTTTTATCCGCGTTGAACACTTTCGCCGCGAACTTTTGCGCGTGCTTGGCAGAACCTTCGTGGATCAGCAAATCACCGAGCTTCACGTCGGCATTGCACATATCGGCACGAAACACGTTTTCACCGAAGAAGTCGTAAAACTGCCGCCCGGCGGGATGTTTTTTGAAAAAGGCGCCGTGCTGGTGACCCGGACAGGCAAAGGTGCTGTTTCCCATCGCCACATACTGGCTCAGGGTGTCAAAAAAGGGTGGCAGCAGGTTCTCTTCATACCGGCAGGCGGCAGATTCCAGTTCCAGCAATTCTTGTGCTTTACCCGAGATGATCGCCGTGACACCCTCTGGCACCTCTCCTGGCTCTGTTGAGAACATAAATACCGGTAGCTGAAAGCCCGTACGCTTCAGCAACGCAAGAATGCCGCTGTAGCTTTCAACAACCGTAATGACGACTGCCGCCACATCGGTGAAATCGGTGTTATCCAGCATAACCTTTTCGCGATGCGTAGAAACTTTGGATACCAGCTCACGGCTGACGGCAATTTTCATGGTTTTCATAAGCGCAAATACCCTCACCGAACGGTGAGACAGGAAGGAGAAAATTCGCGCAATCATGTCACCTTTTATTTTCAGGTGCAAGAAGGAATCAGTATGCGTTACGCCTCCCAAAGCTAAGCATAATCAGGGACGGACGTGCCATAATCATGCAATGCCAGTGCTTAAATAACAGGAGTTAAACGTGGTGATTGGACCCTTTATCAATGCGGGAGCCGTATTGCTGGGCGGTGTACTTGGGGCAGTATTAAGCCAGCGGTTGCCGGAGCGTATTCGCGTCTCCATGCCCTCCATTTTTGGCCTGGCGTCGTTAGGGATTGGTATCCTTTTAGTGGTGAAATGCGCCAACCTGCCGGTGATGGTACTGGCGACACTGCTCGGCGCGCTGATCGGCGAGTTTTGCTATCTGGAAAAAGGCATTAATCACGCGGTAGGCAAAGCCAAAAATCTGATTGCCCGACCGGGCAAGGCAAAGCACGGCACGCACGAGTCGTTTATTCAGAACTACGTTGCGATCATTATTCTGTTCTGCGCCAGCGGCACGGGGATATTCGGTTCGATGCAGGAAGGGATGACCGGCGATCCCAGCATATTGATTGCGAAAGCGTTTCTGGATTTCTTTACTGCCACCATCTTTGCCACCACCCTCGGCATCGCCGTGGCGGCGATTTGTGTACCGATGCTGCTTATTCAGCTGGCGCTGGTCACCTGCGCCACGCTGATCCTGCCGCTGACGACGCCTGCGATGATGGCGGACTTTACCGCCGTCGGCGGCCTGCTGCTGCTGGCGACAGGGCTGCGCATCTGTGGCATCAAGATGTTTGCAGTGGTGAACATGCTCCCTGCCCTGCTGCTCGCGATGCCGCTTTCCGCGCTCTGGACGCACTTTTTCGCTTAAGTTTGCGACGAAATGGTGAGAGAGTGTGCAGTCTGCACCGAAAACAACAAATTTCGTTGACGTCGGAGGGCGGATCGGGTTTAATGCGCCCCGTTGCCCGGATAGCTCAGTCGGTAGAGCAGGGGATTGAAAATCCCCGTGTCCTTGGTTCGATTCCGAGTCCGGGCACCACTTATTTATAACCCTCGCTTCGGCGGGGGTTTTTGCTTTCTGAGTCAGCAACTCGTTGTTTGAACAGTAGTTACCGCCCTTATCTCTCCTCCGGCCCCGCTTCCCGGTGGTACAACTGGCGTTGTTTACCGCCTTTACCGCCACACAGAAGCATAAAAACCTGACCTTCACCGATCTATTTGAGCATTACAAATGCACATATCAATTGGACAGAGCCCGACAGAGCGGCATCACGTATCCGTGATTACCCCCCATCGGCTAACTGTTTTATTAGATTCATCGGTGGTAAATCCATCCGGGACATCCTGAAAAGTGACCTTTCGGCGTTCCGTACACTGCTGGAACAGGCCCTGGCTAACCGCAGTAAAGTAGGCCGAGGAACGAAGCTGTAAAAAGCGACTTCTACTTCAGACACCGTAACCACATTGCTACTATATTGTGTGTGCGTTGGCACGCATGGCTGTCATGGGGGCATTTATCAGTCTAAGCAGAGGCCGGTAAAGCAATTGAGAGGAACTACAATGGATGCAGCATTACTTAACATGATGCGCTCAGATGGAAGAAATAAAGCCTGAGCGGAAACTATGGTGAATATGGAAGCCAGGAAACTGGTAAATACAGCCAACACTCTGTCGGCTTTTCATCTCAGCGATAGTTTGACTCGAATGAAGTTTGTTCAGGAAATTCGGGACCTCATAGAACATCAGTTTACGTTAGCTCGTCGGGCTAAATCAGATGAAGAATGCATGGAATGCGTTAAAATTCTCAGAGAAGAAAACAGTAACCTGCTGGAACAAGCGCGTTTATTAAGAACGAAGGCAGCGAAGCTTTACGCTAAAGTCGAGTTTTATCCGAGAGAATAACAAAATTGTTGGGTATGTGATCTCGGCTGTTAGTGTTGTCCTGGCCGGTGCTGAAATAGCCGCAGGATTTACCCTCATAGGCACTATGACCCCTCTCGGGGTTCTTGCTGGTGCGATTCTGGTTACTGACGGGACAAACAGCATCAGTAAAGAAGTGGCTCGCTACGCAACTAACAACACTACCAGTGAAGGGCTGGTCGCGAATGCCGCGATGTCTACAGCTGAGTTTATGGGCTTTAGTCGTGAGAATGGGTTAGGTGTCTACAAATCAATTTCACTGGCCGCTAATGCGTACACCATTTTTGGCTTGTTACGGCGACCTGGTACCTGGCGACTGTTTCGTTATCTCCCTGCTGACTATTACCGAAAGGTGAGCACACTGAGCCGCCCGCAGCTTACAATGAAAATAGCGGGTTATGGCGTGAAAGCTAAGATTATTTTTGATCTGTTGTCCGTCAGCGACCCGTCCCAGAATTAGTCAGCATTTTACGATAACGCCAGGATTTGTAGCCAAGTTTTGCTGGCGTTATATACCAGATGAAAGGTAGTACAATCAATAATGTGAGCGCAAGTGTCAGGCTTGTATCCTTGGATGCAAGTAAAAGAGTTAAAGCCAGTATGATGAAGGCAATAATAGTTATCCACTTCATAGCCTTAAAACGATTGGCCAGATCATGAGTTACGCTATCAAACGAACCACCGTAATTTTCAATATTGTTTTTTAACTTTTGAAGATCTCGTTTGCTAAAACCTGATTTTAAAAGTGCCTCTTCGCTGGTCATTCTATTATCCGTCCCATAACTCACTGAAACCTGTGACGAAGTTTAACTTAATTTTGCGGATAAATCGCTACCTGACGATATTCGTCAAATTTATATATATCAACGAGTTGAAGATATCTTAGAGTATACGCTCGAAAACTGACATTATTGCCCACTGCGGAACTTCGCTGGTAGAAACTCTAATGACTCCTTCGGGGCCGTTTCCAACATCTCCCGCCCTGCCCGGTAGAAGCAACATGCAGATCACCACAGGAGGCTGAATCATGCACGATGAAATCATTAATCAGGCCCGCGAAATCCTCCCTCAGCGGCTCAACCATACCGACACATTGGCATCACAGCAGGACACCGCGTACTATCTGGCCCTACAGTGAAGCGCAATGCTGCTATTATCTATTCCCGTATCCACGACACCCCGACCACTGCGTCAGCAGCGCATACAGATTAGCTGGCTCGAGAGGCTTGCGGAGCACCAGATACCCCTCCTGCTCCGCCTCCAGCAGAACCGGTGAATTAAATTCGCCACTGACTATCGCGCCGCTCATATCCGGCAGACGGTCAAAAAGCGCTTTCAGGATATCGAAGCCGCTTTCGCCGGATCGCAGACGCTGGTCGCACAGCACGGCGAACGGCGTAAAGCCGTCGTCGATTATGGCAAACGCTTCTTCAGCCGAGGCCGCACAGCGTACGTCGATTCCCCAGATGTTCATCAGGCTCTCCCAGGCAGACGTCACCAGCGGGTCGTCATCGACGACCAGGCAGGAACCGTGCAGGGGCGCATAGCGTACCGGCGTGGCGGTGTTGTCAGCGGCGGGCGGGATATCCAGGGCGCTATCTTCGCCAGCATATTGGGTGAAGCGCATCCAGAAGCGTGAGCCTTTACCTTCAATGGATTGCATCCCGTATTTCACCTTCATCAGCTTGGCACAACGGGCCACTACGGCCAGTCCCAGCCCGTGTCCGGCGCTGTCGATCTTCCATGCCAGCTCGGGGCGGTAGTAAGGTGAGAAGATTTTGCCCTTCTCTTCATCGGCGATACCGACTCCCGTGTCCCACACCTCCACCATACACTCGTCACCGCGCGGTCGGATGGCGACCAGCACCCCGCCCTGGAGCGTGTAACGAAGGGCGTTTTGAATCAGGTTAATCAGGGACTGTCGCACCAGCAGCGAATCGCCCATCACGTAGATACGGCGTTTAGGCCGCCGAATGCACAGCCTAAGCGCGCGGCTGTTGGCCTCTTCGCGAAACAGCGTGATGACCGAGTCGAGCAGAGCACCGATATCCACTTTGGTCGGGACAGAGAGGACATTCCCGGATTCTATTTTGCTGAGATCGAGCAGAGAGTTGAGCATTAAATGTACCGAGCGAACGCTCTGCTGCAGGTCAAGAAGCTGTGGCGTCAGGCTGTCGTCCCGGTTTCGGTGGAGGATGGCTTCGATCAGAAAGCCCATAGCGTGTACGGGCTGGCGCAGATCGTGGCTGGCGGTTGTCAGAAACTGATTTTTATCCAGCAGTGCCTGCTCCGCGTCCTCTTTGGCCTGACGAAACTGTTCCGCCAGGCGTGAGCTTTTTTCCTCAAGCAGTGCCTGCTGAATAAAGAACGCATGGGAAGTTAACGCATGGCGGTAAATTGCGAAGCCGTAAAGCAGATTCAGCATGAGCACGATGAACATCAACTCATCCAGCCGCCAGATAATACCGAGGTTCAGCACCCCCCAGGAGGCGAAGAAAAAGCGCGTAAAGGTGCTGATGACCGGCGTCAGATGCGTCGCATTGGCGGCGACGATAGCGGCGATGCTGATATTAAGTAACAGGAAAAAGTCAAAATTCTGCGTCTGTGGAGTAATTAAATAGAGTGAAGAAATGCCCAGCCCGTGAATAAAGGCGATATTATTAATACGCGGAAGCCAGCGTCGCAGGACGTCCCTTTCACCGTTTTCTTTCGCTTCACGCTGATAGCGTCGGTGCAATAGTCTTATCGCCACGGCACATAGCAGATAAATAATTATCCAGATAATCGTTGGGCCGAGGTCGTCCCCAAGCATATAAATCCAGATGGCGAAAGGAATACCCACAAAGGGCACAGCACTAAAGCTAAATACCAGCCGCAGAAAGGTGTTGTTTAGCAAACGGATCTGCGCCGGAGCAGATATACCTTCGTTTTGTAAGCTCTGGAAAAACCTCATTCCGACGGTTCCTGCTTGCCGTGCAGAAGCGTGATGGCTTCGACCCGGCTGTTAACACCTATCTTTTTCAATATATTGCTGATGTGTTCTTTGACTGTGGGCTCAGAAATTGAAAGCTGTGCGGCGATTCGTTTATTTGGCAGGCCGCGCATAATCATATTTAATACGTCTATTTGTCGCGGCGTTAAGTTAAATTTACTTAACTTCTCATTATTTGCCTTAACGGAAATTTCGTTTCCCTCAGGAAACCAGGTCTGATTATCAGTGAGTGCGAAAACGGCCCGCGAGAACATCTCAGGTGGCTCGCTTTTCAATACAAAACCGTGTCCCCCGGCGGCATTAACTTTGCGCCAGATGTCATTATTGTCATCCCCGCTGACCACCAGGAGTCGTACCTGTGGGTAAAGTTGTTTTACTTCTTTGAGTAATTTCAGGGCCGTTCCGGAAGAGAGCCAAAAATCGATTACCAGCAAACGTGGCGGGCCATGATCCCTAATTTGGCGGTAGCAATCATCCTCATTCGTCACCACACACGCCTGTTTAAACTGGCAATGTGTAATCAGAAAATTGGCGATGCCGCTTGCTACCAATGGATGGTCATCAACGACTAACGCATAATTCTGTCCCAAAGGAGCCTCCTTTTACCTTCGCATATCTTAGAGTACAGATGAATTATTATCTACCCACCCTACTTTAGGAGGGTTTTTTCGATTAGGAAAGAGAAATATATTATTCGCTGATTTGGGTAAAAGAAAACATAAATACAATCAGTGAAATTAACTGGTTGGATATCAAGGATAATTTATGAAAAAACCACTAATCGTTTTAACCGTTACGTTGATGCTAGCCGGTTGTTCCACGTTGAAAACCGATCAGGCTATTCCACTCCTGCAAGCGGAGACCGCTAAAATGCTGGGACTGGGCTCATCGGATGAAATAACCGTGACCAACGTTAATGGCGCCCAGCCGGACGCACTGGGAGGACAAAAACTGTCTTATCGCGCCACGACAGAAAAAGGGCGTATTTTCGATTGTTCATCAATGATGATGCCGGGGATTTTAGGATCCGCACCGACGCTAAGCGCGCCAACCTGTACACCTGTTGTCACACATAAATAATTAACGCCGCATCAAAAGGCGTACATAAATAACGCCTTTTACATTTTCTGACGTATCTGATTTTTCATAAAAACGATTTTCCAGACATCACGCTAATGAGTACGGAGATAGCCCGTGAATAACTCTACATCGCATGCTTTAGCGGTTAAGACGCCGCTTTCCAGACTTTACCTCGCTCTATTTTCCGCGCCGCTGTTACTGTTTTTACCTGCCGATATCGCGCGTGCAGCCGATGCCTTTTTTGATGGCGACTCGCGTATTACCGAAACGCTGGGTTACACCGGAGATGTTTATGTTGGACGTAATCAACGCGGAAACCTGCTGATCGATAATGGCAAAATCACCGCCTATAACATCAATATCGGTCGGCTGTTCGACGGCAAAATTTATGAAAGCGTGGTCACGGTCCGTGGGCCAGACGCTGAGCTTAACGCGGTGAACGATCGGTACGTTCTGCGCGGCGACCTGAATCTTGGCCTCGGCACCCTGCGAGTCGAAGAGGGCGCGCTGGCAAGCGCAAAGGAGATTGTTGTCGGCACCACCCGGGGCTACGACAGCCACCTTATCGCCACGGGTGCCGGCTCTCGCGTGACCAGTAATTTTCTGAGCGTAGGCACCGATCTGGGCGCACGCTCCACGCTGGCAATTGAGGACGGCGCGGCGCTCAATACCGCCTACGATGCGCGCATCGGGAATGGTACCGGGCCGGGTGAAACCGACACGCTGAGCCCGAAAGCCACCGTCACCGGGAGCGGCTCACAGTGGAACGTTGGCCGTACGTTAACGCTTAATGGCGACCTGGACGTACTGGACGGCGGAGCGGTTAACGTTGGCGGCGTGCAGGTGGCGGGCGTCTCCGGCGCAGGGAAAACCGCCGAGTTGGTTATTGCGGGCAAGGACTCGCGCTTTACCAGCGGCAGCAGCGTGAGCGTGGGCGATTACGGCAATGGCGTGCTGTCTGTGATTGACGGCGGTTCATTTTCCGCTGGCAGCAATGCGCTGATCGTGGGGACATCGGGTTCCGGCTCGAACCGGGGTGCGCTCATCATCGGCAGCCGCGGCAATATGGACACCGGCACGGGTTTAACTGAGCCAACACCTGGCACGGCGGGCGGCGCAGGTACCCTCGATGCGAAGACGGCAATCAGCCTGCGTGGCGGACTGTTCGGCAGCTATGTCTACTTCAACCATACCGACGGAAATTACATCTTCAGCAACACGATGAGCGGTGAAGGTGATGTGATCAACACCTCCGGGCAAACGACGCTGAACGGCGATCTTTCCGCACTCAAGGCGAACGTAACCGCGCGGGGCGGTAAAGTCATCATTGCCAGCAATATTAATACCCAGCCAGAAGACGATATTTTTGATGTTCAGACCCTTAGCGCCGAAAACGGCGGTACGCTAATCCTCAACGCGACGGCGGGTTCAGACGTCAGCGACGGGGTCGGTTACAGCAGCGCCGCGTCAATCAAGTCCGGCGGCACGCTGGGCGGCAACGGCACGCTGGGCCAGACCGAGATCCTGTCTGGCGGGCATATCTCGCCTGGCGACGGCAATATCGGTACGTTGACGCTGAAACGCTATCTGAACTTTATCGGCGAATCCTTCTATGACGTGGATATCGCGGGCGATGGCAGCAGCGACCAGCTACTGGTATCGGGCAAAACCACCATCAGCGATCGGGCTAAGGTACAGGTCACCGCGCTGGATCCGCAAACCAGCTATAAAACGGGCCAAAGCTACCGCATTTTGACCTCCGACGGGGGAATTGACGGTGAGTTCGCCGGAGCGATTTCCAAATCCGCCTTCCTGAACGTGGCGCTTGAGCAAAGCACCAACGCCGTCGATCTGACCATCGCGCAGAAAGAGACCGGAGGCGAAAATCCTGGGGGCGAGAACCCGGGCGGTGAAAATCCCGGAGGCGAGAACCCGGGCGGTGAAAATCCCGGAGGCGAGAACCCGGGCGGTGAAAACCCCGGAGGTGAAAACCCGGGCGGTGAGAATCCTGGCGGCGAAAACCCGGGCGGTGAGAATCCTGGCGGCGAAAACCCGGGCAGCGGCAAGCCGGGCATTTTCCAGACCGTGGCCCAAAGCAGCAACCAGTGGAATACCGCTGGCGCGCTCTCCACGCTGACGCAAAGCGGCCCGTCGCTGGCGCTGTATAACTCGCTGTTGCTGCTGAGTGCGCCGGAAGCGCGCGAGGCGTTCAACCAGCTGTCTGGCGAAGTTTATCCATCAATGCAGTCCAACCTGATCGCTGGCAGCACGCAGGTGTTTAACGTGTTAAACCAGCGTATGCAGCGCGCGTTTGATAACGACAGCCTGCCGATCCCACCGTTAGCCATGTCGCTGGTGCAGCAGCCGGAGCCGCAAAACAATGGCGTCTGGGGCCAGACCTTCAGCTCCTGGAGCCGAAACAGCGGCGACGGAAACGTGGGCAAGCTGGACGGCAACACCACCGGCTTCCTGCTGGGGGCAGATCGCAAGCTGGCGGACCATAACGTGCGTGTCGGCGGCTACTTCGGCTACAGCCGGGGTGATTACGACGTCGACAGCCGTCGCTCCTCAACGGATACCGACAACTATCACCTTGGCCTGTATGCGGCGGGTCAACAGGATGCGTTCTCCCTTCGCGGCGCGATGGGTTACACCTGGCACAAGATCCAGGGCGAGCGCAATGTTGATTTCAGCGGCTTCTCGGATCGGCTGAAGTCAGATTATGACGCTAACTCGCTGCTGGCGTTTACCGAAGCGGGCTACCGTTTCGGCCAGCCAGACAGGAATATTGAGCCGTTCGTCAATTTATCGTACATCCGGCTGCATACCGACAGCTTCAGGGAAGACGGCGGTGCCGCTGCGCTGAGCGTCCGTAACGAAACGATGAACACCTTCTATTCCACACTCGGGGTGCGCGGTGTGACCGAGCTGCCGAAGAACGTTAACCTCTACGGTTCGCTGGGCTGGCAGCACGCTTATGGCGATAAGAATACCTCTTCGCGCATGGCGTTTGCGGGCAGCGACGCGTTCATTACTCAGGGGCAAGCCGTGGATGAGGACGTAATGGTGGGTGATATCGGCGTGAGCGTACAGCTGTCGCGTGCTGCGACGCTGGATGTGGGTTATCAGGGACAATATGGTGCGGATACCCGCGTCAACTCTGTTAACGCCAATCTGCGCTGGTCGTTCTGAATTATTTCCATTAAAAGAACCCGCCCTCGTGGCGGGTTTGTGCTTTTGGCTTCTGACGAAGCTAGGGATCGTTCCCAGCCGCGTCCAGCAGTTTGTTTTTAAAGATAAACAAACACGCCTCGTTGAAGTTCCCTGCCCCTAACCGCTCCGATAGCGCCGTTCGCTTGCGATAGAGGCTTTTAACCGACATATTCAGCTTATCTGCAATCTCTTCCATTGACCTCCCTGCCTTCAGCAACCGGAGCATTATCGCTTCATGTCTACTCAGCCGTAAGTTAAGCAGCCATTTGGTTGTCAGACGCCAGCCTTTCATATCAAGCACCAGATTGAATAACGACGCCATATCCGGAGGCGTAAGCGACGTGTTCATAAACAGCTTCATACTGTGCAGATCCTCCTCTCGAGGGCGCATATCCAGCATAACGCAGCAGATGGTTTTTCTCGTTCTGGCCGGATGGCGTATCAGGTAATCATATAAACGGAGCGGCGTACGGCTATCAATCAGTACAGTATATTCATTTGCGTCGGTATCAAATATGTTTCTGTCTATCGAACAGAGGCAAATTATATCCGGGAAAAATAGCCGCATCCCCCTGACAAGGAAACAATCCTGAGTCACTAACACTATTGAAGTCGCCACTAATCATCCCTTTTAGATTAAAGCAAGCCCGCCTCTTAAGAAACAAGGACGCTTTCGTTTATAGCGCTTTACATTAACGGCAAATGTTTTCTGGCTTTGATCATCCCTCAATATGACATTGGTGAGCTAGACTTTTTGTAGACTATCACTCAATGCCTGTCGTTAATTATAAATAAAAAAGAATTTCAGAAAAGTCACTTCTCTGAACATTAAGAATTTTTGTCATGAAACTTCCCAAACATGCACCGGAAAGTACTTTAATTAACTCAGCAGAACTTCATTTCAAATATAAAAAAACTGCAAACAGCAAAAGAAAAAGCATTTAATATCAATCAGTTAAAAAGAACAATCCTGCACTGAATTATCTAAAAAACTTACTTCTTCCAGAATTATCTCAAAACCTCCCAGCCGCTTTTCAACTTATTTATCCCCCAACACATCGGGTGTACATTAAGCCCAATCAGACCACTGAGATGAGGGCGCATAATTACCTTTAAGTAAGTACCCCATAACGTAGCATCATTCAGTTTTAATGTTCTCCTTTATGCCCTTTAACGCAGAGTTAAAAGGCGGCCGTGTTATGCAATGGATTCACGATAAACAAATGGCAAATAGATATGGAAAGATCGCTTAGCTTCACTACGTTATTCTTTTATCGCACCACAATATTATTGTTCCTGCTTTTACTCTTTCCTGTTCTGGTTCAGGCTGATGAATCCGTTTATGAGCATCAGATACAACAGGCACGTAACGGTAATTACGCTCTGTTTCTTGATTACCTACAGCGCTATGAGCAACAGCATGCTTTAACAACTGGACAGGTTGCGGACTGGTTACAGGTAGCCTCCTGGGCAGGACGCGATGATGAGGTTATTCGAGTCTGGCAGCGTTATGGTATTTATATGCCGCTGCCCGCTCGCGCCATCGCTGCTGTCGCCCAGTCCAGAAGAAACCAAAAAGCCTGGCCATCCGCCTTATCGCTGTGGAAAGAGGCGCTCAGCCTTGCGCCGGATAACGACGATTACCGCATCGGCTATGTTAAGACCCTGGCCGATGCCCGCAGAGATCGCCTCGCGCTTTCGAAAGCCCGGCAGCTGGTTAAGGACAATCCTTCTCCCGCGCACCTTGAGACGCTCTCCTATGTCTGGATGCGCCAGGGAAAAAACGGGGACCGGCTGCTGGCGGACATGCGCGCGCTAAACGCCGCACCAGGGAATAACGCCCTTCTTCGCGAGACGATCGATGCGTTAACGGATAACCGGGTAAGCACACCCGCACTCTGGCTGTCGCAAAGCGCAGCGATGTCCCCCGCGGAGCGTCGCCGCCTTGAGCGTAAAGCCGCGGCTGAAAAGGTACGCCTGGCGGATGTGCCTGGCAGAACGGAGAAAGAGCGGCTGCGGCTGGCACAAAACGCATTAGATCGCTATCACGCCCTGCTTTCCCGCTGGCAAAACGAACCGCAGGCGGCTGAAGACGTCATCCTTGCCCGTATCGATCGGCTTGGCGCGCTGTATGCGAAGGGTGATTACCGGCAGGTCATTAGCGAATACGAGGCGCTGACGACCGCCCAGCATCCGGTGCCGGACTGGGCCATCGGCTGGGTGATCTCTGCATATTTGCAGGAGAAAAATGCCGTCGCCGCCTTCTCGCTTGTGCAACGCTATCCACACTACGCCTCCGATCCGCAGGACGAGGAACATGCGCTTTTCTACGCCTGGCTGGATACGGGGCAGTATCAGACCGCCCGCCGCTACGTTGAGCGCGAGACCCGCAGCGTTCCCTGGACCCGCTACGATTTCGGGTCCCCGACCGCTCAGCCGAACGATCGGTGGCTCACCGGACAGTCACTCAAACTTAACTATTTGCTGGCGACCAACGCCCTGCCGGAGGCCGAAAAGCTGTCGTATCGTCTGGCATCAACGGCGCCGGGAAATCAGGGATTACAGATTGATTATGCCGCCCTGCTTCAGGCCAGGGGCCTGCCGCGCGCGGCCGAGCAAAAGCTTAAACGAGCAGAGGCGCTCGAACCCACGAATCTGGAGCTTGAAAAACAGCAGGCTTACGTCGCAATGGACCTTCAGGAGTGGCGCCAGATGGATTTACTGGCTGATGACGTAATTGCTCGCGCCCCCGCCGATCGCAGCGCCCGTCGCCTGGACAGGCTCAGAGCGGTCCACCATATGTCAGAGCTGCGTCTGAACGCGGGTAAAGGATTGCACTCAGATAACCCCGTCAGCGGTAGCCACGACATGAGCTGGGACGCCACGCTCTATGGCCCACCCGTGGCGGATAACTGGCGGCTATTTGCTGGCGCCCGCTATGCACAGGGGAATTTCGACGAAGGTAAAGGCATCAGCCGCCACCTGTTGGGCGGCGTTGAGTGGCGCCCACGTGACCTCACGCTCGAAGCCGAGCTCTCCAGCAACCGCTATCACGGCACAAACAGGCCGGGCGCACGGCTCTCAACAACCTACAGCCTGAGTGATAACTGGCAGGTCAGCGGTAGCCTCGAGCGCTTATCACGCGCGACACCCTTACGGGCATTACGCAATGGGATCAGCGCCAACCGGGGTGAAGGTGGGGTGCGCTGGTATCAAAACGAGCGACGTGAATACCAGTTCAACGCCGCCGTCAGCCGCTTCTCAGACCACAACCGCCGTCAGGAATACACCCTCTCTGGGAAAGAGCGTCTCTGGCAGACCCCGACCCTGACGCTGGATCTCGAACCGGGGATCGCCGCCAGTAAAAACAGCCTGCGGAATACGCTCTATTACAACCCGGCACGGGATCTTTCCGTGACGGCAGCCCTGTCCGTTGACCATGAGATGTACCGCCACTACGACACCCTCTGGAGCCAGCAGTTCGTGGCAGGCGGCGGCAGCTACTGGCAGAAAAATCAGTCGCCTGGCGCCATTACCCTGCTGGGTTACGGGCAACGCATTCAGTGGAACAACGTTGTCGATACTGGCGTGATGCTGAACTGGGATAAACGCCCTTACGACGGCAAACGCGAGAGCAATCTCTCCGTCACGTTAGATGCGACTTTACGCTTTTAAGGATGAATATGCTGAATACACGTTTTTCTGTAAGCCTGATCGTCATCGGCTGGCTCTGCCTCAGCGCGAGCCTCTGCGCGCAGCCGCTCTCCTTTATGGCTCCTGAAGAGAGGCCGCAGCTGGAGGCCAGCAAACCCTGGCCGGAGAATCAGTTTCTGGTCCTGGCCTACCACGACGTCGAAGATGATGCTGCCGATCAGCGCTACCTCTCCGTTCGCACCAGCGCGTTAAACGAGCAGATAAGCTGGCTTTTGCACAACGGCTATCACGCCATCAGCGTGCAGGACATTGTGGATGCGCATGAAGGAAAAAAAACGCTGCCGCCGAAAGCCGTTTTGCTCAGCTTCGACGACGGCTACAGCAGCTTTTACACCCGCGTCTGGCCCCTGCTTCAGGCCTGGAACGTTCCTGCGCTGTGGGCGCCGGTGGGCAGTTGGGTGGATACGCCGGCAAATCAAAAAGTTAACTTCGGCGGTCTGATGACGCCCCGCGATCGGTTCGCGACATGGGACATGGTGCGCGAGCTCAGCCGCTCCCCGCTGGTTGAAATCGGCTCGCATACCTGGGCCTCGCATTACGGCATCCCGGCCAACCCGCAGGGAAGCCGTGAACCCGCTATCGCCAACCGTTTTTTCGATAACGCGACGGGGCATTACGAAACCGATGAACACTTCAACCAGCGGATCGCCGCAGACGTACGGAAAGTCACCGAAAAAATCACCCAGGTGACGGGAAAAGCGCCGCGTGCCTGGGTGTGGCCCTATGGGGCTGCCAACGGTACATCGCTCGCTATCGCCCAGAAACAGGGCTATCAGCTGGCCTTTACCCTGGAGGACGGGCTGGCAAACGTGCGCGACCTCGGCAACATCCCGCGCCTGCTGATTGCCGGAAATCCGTCGATAAAAACCTTTGCCAACACGGTTAGCCGCGTTCAGGAGTTTGACCCGGTGCGCGTCATGCATGTTGATCTCGATTATGTCTACGATCCCGATCCGGCCCAGCAGACGAAAAACATCAACAAACTCGTCCAGCGGGTCTACGACATGAAAATCAGCCATGTGTTTCTCCAGGCGTTTTCGGATCCGCGGGGCGACGGCAGGATCGGCGCGCTCTATTTCCCCAACCGTCGTCTTCCGGTCCGGGCCGATCTTTTTAATTTTGTCGCCTGGCAGCTACAAACCCGCGCGGGAGTGAAAGTCTTTGCGTGGATGCCGGTCCTCTCTTTCGATCTCAGTCCAGCCCTGCCGCGCGTGCAGCGCCGGGATCGCCAAACGGGAGAGTTGACCGTGGCCGCCGAGCCCTATATCCGGCTCTCCCCCTGGAGTCCACAGGTTCGCCAACAGGTGACGGAGATCTATGAAGATCTGGCCCGCTATGCCAGCTTCAACGGGATCTTGTTCCATGACGACGCGGTGCTGACGGACGTTGATGATGCCGGACAGGAGACGACCCGGCAGAAAAGCCAGCAGCTTATCGGGTTTACCCGGGCCCTTAGCCAGACGGTGAAGGACATCCGTGGCCCGCAGATCAAGACCGCGCGCAATATGTTCGCCCTCCCCATTCTGCAGCCCGAAAGCGAAGCGTGGTTTGCGCAAAATCTGGATGATTTTCTGTCGGCCTACGACTGGACGGTGCCGATGGCAATGCCACTGATGGAGTCCGTCCCGGCAGAAGAGAGCAATGCCTGGCTGACGCGTTTAGTCAACGCCGTCGCCGCACGCCCCGGCGCGCTGAATAAAACGATTTTTGAGCTACAGGCCAGGGACTGGGCGCAGAAACCGCAGCGTGCCGTAGCCGATGAACGTCTGGTGGAGTGGATGCAGGTGCTCCAGCTGAACGGCATCAAAAATTACGGTTATTACCCCGACGACTTCCTCAACAACCAACCTGATATTTCGCGTATCAGGCCTGAATTTTCTTCGTACTGGTATCCTGACAATGACTGATCGCATTATCGCCTTCTCTATTTTGTGTCTGGTATTCGGGTTGCCGTTAGGCGTAGCCGCGCTATTTACCGGCGAACTGATTCTGGACTTTGTCTTTTTCTGGCCGCTGTTTATGTCCGTGCTCTGGGTAACCGGCGGCCTCTATTTCTGGTTTCAGCTTGAACGGCACTGGTCGTGGGATAACGCAACACCCGCGCCCGCCTTAGCCGGTGAACCGTTAATCTCGATTCTTATTCCCTGCTTTAATGAGGAACGCAACGCACGGGAGACCATTAGCGCCGCGCTGGGTCAGCGGTACTGGAATGTTGAGGTTATCGCCATCAACGACGGCTCTTCGGACAATACCGCGCAGGTGCTGCATCAACTGGCGCAGGAGCAGCCGCGCCTGCGGGTGATTAATCTCGCGGAGAATCAGGGGAAAGCCGTGGCGCTCAAGGCTGGTGCGGCGGCGGCCCGGGGCGATCTGCTGGTCTGCATTGACGGCGACGCCCTGCTCGATCGCGATACGGCCGCGTATCTGGTGGCACCGCTGATTCAGTATCCCCACGTTGGGGCCGTCACCGGAAATCCGCGTATTCGCACGCGCTCAACGCTGATTGGTCGTATTCAGGTGGGCGAGTTTTCTTCCATTATTGGTCTTATCAAGCGAACGCAGCGGATCTATGGCCGGGTCTTTACGGTCTCCGGCGTCATCGCCGCCTTTCGCCGACAGGCGCTGGCGGATGTCGGGTACTGGAGCCCGGATATGATCACAGAGGACATTGACATAAGCTGGAAGCTTCAGCTGCGCCACTGGGATATCTTTTTCGAGCCGCGGGCGCTGTGCTGGATCCTGATGCCGGAGACGCTCAAGGGGCTGTGGAAACAGCGTCTGCGCTGGGCTCAGGGCGGTGCAGAGGTGTTTCTGGTTAACCTGCGCAAAATGGCCCGCTGGGAACATCATCGGATGTGGCCCCTGTTTCTCGAGTACGCGCTATCAACGCTGTGGGCGTTTGCCTATGGAGCGACCGTGGTGTTGTTCATTCTTAGCCATATTATCCCTCTTCCCGCGAACCTGGCCGTTGCGAGTCTGTTTCCCCCGGCGTTTACCGGGCTGCTGCTGGGGGTGATGTGCCTGCTGCAATTCCTCGTCAGTTTGTATATCGAGCGGCGCTACGAGCGGAAAGTGGCAGGCTCGCTGTTCTGGGTGATTTGGTTCCCGATGGTGTACTGGATGATTGGCCTGTTTACCACCCTCGTGGCATTTCCGAAAGTCATGCTTAAACGTAAACGCGCCCGCGCGCGCTGGATCAGTCCGGACCGGGGAAAAGGGAGCATTCAATGAACGAGAATACGTTAATTTTGACTGAACATCGGCTGGCACCGCGTCTTTTCGATGCCGCATTAACGCTGATAGCCTGGGGAGGATTCCTGTTTTTCCTGTATGCCAGGCTGTGGATGCAGTTAACCGAGGAGAGCGATCACCGCTGGAGCGTGATTATCGCCTCTTTTAATACAGTACTGGTCTATCTGCTGATTGCCGCGCTCAACGGCTGGCTGCTGATCCTGTGGTATCAGTACAATCGCCGCCGCGCGCATGTGAGGCGGCGTCATCCGCAAATGTTGCGCCATGACGAGCTTGCCCAAAGTTTTAACGTCACGCCGCAAATTATGTCCGAGATGAGCCAGTACAACCTGCTGACGGTCTATCATGACCAGATCGGCCGGATCATTGATCTGAAGATCAGCGAGCAGCAGGTCGAGGAAGAAGAGTAATAAAAAGCCCCCGCAGCATACCCTGCGGGGGCTTTTTTATAACAGGGAGACGTTATTTATCCTTCACCACAATCAGCGGTTCAATATCGCTCTCTTTCTTCACCACCAGCGAGTCATCCCCACGCAGACAGGTTCCGCCATAGTTTCCGCCCACGGTAAAGGTGCAGACCTGTATGTATCTGCCGTCAACCTTTGGCAGGCACCATAGCTGCTGGTAGATATTTTTGCGGTCAACAAACTTGCCGCTGGACTGGTCCAGCAGTTGATCCTGGGCGCCGATCAGATCGATATTGCTCCCGCAGCGTCCGGCTATCGGTTTAACGGCATAGCCTGTCCGTTTCAGCAGCGCATTCACCTCAAAATCGGTATCCAGCAGGTAACGGTGGTTCGGGAACAGCTGCCATAGCACCGGCAGGATCGCCTTGTTACCTGGGATCACCGTCCACAGCGGTTCAAAGACCAGCACTTCCGGGCGCAGCAGGACGTCAATCAGGCGCACTTCACCCTTCGGGTGACCGGTACGGATGGGCACGGCGGCGTACTCGGTTTCGCTCACCTCGCGGATCTGCTCGATCGCCGTTTCCCACGCCCAGGTTTTCCATACGCAGTTGACGTGACGGCCTTCATCATCAATCAGTTGCCCGGCGGCATCCCAGCTCAGCGCGCCCAGTCCATGCAGGATTTTGGTTTCAAACCCGGCCTGGATCAGCGAGCGCTGAATAAAGAGCGCGTGGTAATCCTCTTCGATATCGTTGTCCTGCATGATATGGACGAACGGCCGCGCGTGGCTGTGCTTCCAGGCGCCGGTCAGCTCCTCCAGCAAGCCTTCCGCCGGATTGTGGCCGGTGCCGCGATAGCCGTTTTTCACCCACTCTTCAAGAATCAGCCCGCCCTCGGTATGGCAGGAGGCGGAATCCGCGTTGTACTCGTAAACCTTAATGCCGCGCTCATCCATGCAGAAATCCATACGACCGGTGATCATATGGTGACGACGCCACTGCCACGAGAGGCGCAGACGCGGCCAGAGAATTTTCGGGATGTCGAAAAGCGCGAGTAAGCTGTCGTCTTTCAGCACCTTGTCGGTGGCATGAAGGTACATCAGGTGCAGTTCGTTGGTGGCTTTGATCAGCTCCTGCTCGGCACTTTCGGTAATGGTGAAGTACTGGCAGGGATCGTTGTTAATAACGTGGCCGTTCGCGCGAATGTACGCCTGTTGCAGGGCGTCGTTTTCATTGAGCCATTTTCCGTCGAACTGACGGTTGTTCTTCAACCGCGCGCCGCTGATTTTCAGCAGCTCACCGTCGATCTCCGGCTGAGGAATACTGTGTTCCGTCTCCTCCGTCTGGATCATCCAGCCGAGGATCTCGGTATCGCTGAACGTATCATGAAGCGTATAGCAACCGTTCTCAACGCTCAGACGCAGCTCGCGCGTCCACTGCTGCCCCATCGGCAGCGGAGAGTGAATAACGTTCTGCTCGGCAATGCGCACTCTGTCGTCCAGCAACTGGGTGATGACGGCGACGTGGCCGGTCTCTTGAAACTCACCGCCCTTTTGCCAGATGAGCAGCGCACCGGCCTGCGGCGCGCGTTTTGAGCCATTAGCAAAGGCCTGTAGCGGCAGGATGTTGTCATTCACCACCTGGCGTAAAAAACGCAGGGAGAAGATCTCCCACGCCATCCCGACGTCGGTAAAGACAAACCCGTGGTTGAGAAACAGGAAACGGCGCGCAAACTCAACGCACTGCCATTTATGGCCCATGTATTCGTTGCCGATATAGCTGCGGAATTCCGCGTCTTCCGGGTAGTGCCGCGGATCGAGACTGCCGTAATTTGAAGAGTAAATCGCCACGCCACCCGGCGCATAACCTAATAACGTCCCGAAGGGTGCGTCACTGCTTAACGTTCCTTTACGCATGTGTCCAACCTAAAACAGGCAGGCGGCAATTTTTTTGTGGGGTTGTCGTCGTCTGCACGTTGTAATTAACTGACAGAGGTGGCGTTATCATACACTCGCCCTGCCCATTACGCTCGCATCGTTAAACGGTTCCCTTATCTCCTGCTACACTGCCTCAACACAACACCAAAAAGGCAGGCCAACATGTCAAATAACACCTATCAGCCACCGAAAGTGTGGGAATGGAAACAGAATAACGGCGGCGCGTTCGCCAATATCAACCGTCCCGTCTCGGGCGCTACGCACGAGAAAGAGCTGCCCGTGGGCGAGCACCCGCTCCAGCTGTACTCTCTCGGTACGCCGAATGGACAGAAAGTTACCATCATGCTGGAAGAGCTGCTGGCGCTGGGCGTGACGGGCGCGGAATACGACGCATGGTTAATCCGCATCGGTGAGGGCGATCAGTTCTCCAGCGGTTTTGTCGACGTGAACCCGAACTCGAAGATCCCGGCACTGCGTGACCACTCCACCACCCCGCCGACGCGCGTCTTTGAATCCGGCAATATCCTGCTCTATCTGGCCGAGAAATTTGGTCACTTCCTGCCAAAAGATCCGGCAGGACGAACGGAAACCCTGAACTGGCTGTTCTGGTTACAGGGCGCGGCCCCGTTCCTCGGCGGCGGTTTTGGCCACTTCTATAACTACGCGCCGGTGAAGATTGAGTACGCTATCGATCGCTTCACCATGGAAGCTAAACGCCTGTTCGACGTGCTGGACAAGCAGCTGGGGCGCGGTCGTTATGTAGCGGGTGAGGAATATACCATTGCGGATATGGCAGTCTGGCCATGGTTTGGCTGCGTGGCGCTGGGCAGCGTCTACAACGCCGCCGAATTCCTCGACGCCGGGAAGTACACCAACGTGCAGCGCTGGGCAAAAGATGTGGCGAATCGCCCGGCCGTTAAACGCGGGCGCATTGTTAACCGCACCAACGGCGAGCTGAACGAGCAGCTGCATGAGCGCCATTCAGCGAGCGACTTCGATACCCAGACGGAAGATAAACGTCAGGATTGACCCATGACCGGGCGGTTCGCCGCCCCTCTTCTGCGATGAGAAAAATGAGTCAGCACGCGTGAGCAAGGATCCTCGAATGTCAGACCAGACGCTAAAAGCGACCCGACAGCAGAGCATCATCACCCTGCTGAGTAAAAGTGACTGGCTGACCACCGATGCCCTGGCTGAAAAGCTCTCCGTCAGCAAAGAGACGATCCGCCGGGATCTGAAGTCGTTACAGCAGCAGGGGAAACTTCTGCGCCAGCACGGGCGTGCGCGTCTGATTCACCCGGACAGCCGCGACAGCGGTGAACCCTTTGGCGCACGCCTGAAAAGCCATTATGCCGACAAAGCCGATATTGCCCGACACGCGCTGGGCTGGATCAGCGAAGGGATGACCATCGCCCTCGACGCCAGCTCGACCTGCTTTCATCTGGCGCGCCAGCTTCCGGATATCGAACTCACCGTGTTTACCAATAGCCTGCCTGTCTGCCACGAGATGGCAAAGCGCGAGCGGATCACGCTTATCTGCTCCGGCGGAACGCTTGAGCGTAAGTATCGCTGCTATGTTAATCCGGCGCTGGTGACGCAGCTTAAAGGACTGGAGATCGATCTGTTTATCTTCTCGTGTGAAGGGGTTGATGAGCATGGCATCCTTTGGGATCCGTCCGAGCACAACGCGGGCTTTAAGGCGCTGCTGTTAAACCGGGCCAGCCAGTCGCTGCTGCTGATCGACAAAAGTAAATTTATGCGGGCAAGCGAAGTGAAAATCGGTCAGCTGTCGCAGGTGACACAGATTATTCAGAGCGATAAATGTCAGGCCGCCAGAGACGGCCTGACGCGATGATGTTACGCGGAGAGACGGAACTTCTGCACTGAGCGCTGGAGTTCTTCGGTCTGCCGTTCCAGTGCGGCCGCGGCGGCGGAAACCTGCTCCACCAGCGAGGCATTCTGCTGGGTCACGCCGTCCATCTGCGTGATGGCTACGCCGACCTGAGAAATACCTTTGCTCTGCTCCTCTGACGCGGTGGCGATCTGCTTCATAATGACGGTCACCTCCGTCACGTCGCGCAGGATAGCTTCCATCGTCGTGCCGGTATCGTTCACCAGCTGCGCCCCCTGCTCCACGCGGGCAACGGAATCCGCAATCAGCCCTTCGATCTCTTTTGCCGCATTCGCGCTGCGGCTGGCCAGATTACGCACCTCACCCGCCACGACCGCAAAACCGCGCCCCTGCTCCCCGGCCCGAGCCGCTTCCACCGCGGCGTTCAGCGCCAGAATATTGGTCTGGAAGGCGATGCTGTTGATAACGGTAGTGATTTCAGCAATTTTCTTCGAGCTGTCCGAAATGCCGCTCATGGTCGTGACCACATCGTCTACCAGCGACCCGCCGCGGCTGGCCGTACTGGAGGCGACATCCGCAAGCTGGCTGGCCTGGCGCGCGCTTTCGGCGTTCAGCTTCACCGTTGCGGTAAGCTGCTCCATGCTGGCCGCGGTCTCTTCCAGCGCAGCGGCCTGCTCTTCGGTACGCGAAGAGAGATCGTTATTCCCGCTGGAGATCTCCGTTGCCCCGCGCCAGATATTCTCGCTGCCGGAACGAATCGTGCTGACCGCCTCCCGCAGGCTGTCCTGCATGGCGCTCAGCAGCGGAACCAGTTGCCCCACGCAGTTGCGGCCAATGGGCTCAATCGGCTGGCTGAGATCGCCCTGCGCAATCTGGCGGAACTGCTGACGGATACGCTCCAGCGGTTTTACCAGCAGCGCCACCAGGTAGCGGTCGGTGAACAGCAGGATCAGCAGACCCACGATCGTGGCGGTGATAATCACCGTCCGGGTCATGCTGGTCAGGCTGTCGACCACAACGCGCGTACTGTCGAGCGCCTTCACCGCAGAATTGTTAAAGTTCTCAACCGCGGCGCCAAACGCGCGGCTTAGCGGCGGCGTAACGTTGTTGGCATGCTGACGATAGCCTTCGAGCGTCGCCTGCTTTGCCTGCACCATCTGAGGCGTAACGCCCCGATCGAGCAGCGCCTGCCAGGTGGAAATCACCTGCGCAGAGACCTTTTCATCCATCGGGCCCGGGGAGATAGCCTTCATCTCTGCCAGCTTTTTACTCATGTTATCCAGCGCCTGCTGAGCAGGAGCCAGGTCCGGCGTGCCGCCCGCTGCTTTAGCTTCCATCGCCCGGCTCAGGCGGGTGACGAAACGGAAATACTGATCGTTGCCCTGGCTCAGCACCGTCATTTGCCTGACCAGCTGGCGGTCAACGTCATTACCATCAGAAACACGAGACAGAGACCAGGTGCTATAAAGCCCCACGCCTGCCCACATGACACAAAAGATCCCCAGTACCGTCAGCATGACGAAACGGATGGTGAAATTACGAAGCATCTTCATTGAGTATTCCTTGCCGTGAGGGTGAATTCGCCCAGAGGCGAGTACTACCCTCGTTATCGGCAGGGACAGGGGAAAAGATAACCCTTTGTGATGATTTATTTAAGCAGGGCTTATCATTCCAGATATTTTTTAAACCAGCTTAACGTTCTCGACCAGGCCAGCTCGGCTGCGGGCTGGTCATAGCGTGGGGTAGAATCGTTGTGAAATCCATGGTTTACGCCAGGGTAGATATACGCTTCATAAACCTTATTATTTGATTTCAGCGCGGCTTCATAGGCAGGCCAGCCCTCGTTAATATTTTTGTCCAGCTCGGCATAATGAAGCAGGAGCGGCGCGCTAATTTTTGGCACATCCTCCACCCGCGGCTGACGACCATAGAAGGGCACCGCGCAGTCGAGTTCCGGATACGCTACGGCGGCGGCATTCGATACGCCGCCGCCGTAGCAAAAACCGGTAATCCCCACCTTACCGGTGGCTTCCGGATGATTTTTCATAAACTCTATGGCGGCAAAAAAGTCGTTCATCAGCCTTGTCGGGTCGACCTTCTGCTGCAAAACCTTTCCTTCGTCGTCGTTGCCGGGGTATCCCCCCACCGAGCTCAGGCCGTCGGGAGCCAGCGCGATATATCCCGCTTTCGCCACGCGTCGTGCCACGTCTTCAATATACGGATTAAGCCCCCGGTTCTCATGCACGACCACTACCGCGGGCATTTTCGCGGTAGCTTTGGCCGGCTTCACCAGGTAACCGCGCACTTCGCCGTGACCATTGGGCGAGGGATAAGTGATGTATTCCGGAAGAATATCGGGATCGGTGAATTTAACCTGCTCCGCGAGGGCGTAGTTGGGTTTAAGCATATTAAACAGCATCAGCGCCGTTACGCCGCCTGCGGCATAGCGCGCCGCGAGATTCAGAAATTCGCGTTTGCTGATTTTACCGTGGGCGTAATAGTCATAGTAATCAAGCAGCTCTTGCGGAAAATCTTTGGCAGTCAGGCGCGTCATCGCTTATCTCCATGATTTATGATTTGATAAGCTTAGAATAAAAACGCTGTTTCGAAAATTCACCGATAAGAAAGGAGACATCATGTCCTGGCACCCTTACACCGGCCGATACGAAAACATGCAGTACCGATACTGCGGCAAAAGCGGCCTGCGCTTACCGGCGCTGTCGCTGGGTCTGTGGCACAGCTTTGGCCACATTCAGGCGCTCGATTCCCAGCGCGCGCTGCTGCGTAAGGCCTTCGATCTCGGCATTACCCATTTTGACCTTGCCAACAACTACGGCCCCCCTCCAGGCAGCGCTGAAGAAAATTTTGGCCGCCTGCTGCGAGAAGATTTTGCCGGGTATCGCGACGAGCTGATCATCTCCACCAAAGCGGGCTACGACATGTGGCCAGGACCGTATGGTTCGGGTGGTTCACGTAAGTATCTGCTCGCCAGCCTCGACCAGAGCCTGAAACGCATGGGCGTGGAGTATGTGGATATTTTCTATTCTCACCGCGTAGACGAAAACACGCCGATGGAAGAGACCGCCGCCGCGTTGGCACACGCGGTGCAGAGCGGAAAAGCGCTGTACGTCGGCATTTCGTCCTACTCCACGGAACGCACGACGGTGATGGCCGAATTGCTGCGCGAGTGGAAGATCCCGCTTTTGATCCACCAGCCGTCTTACAACCTGCTTAACCGCTGGGTCGACAAGACTGGTCTGCTGGACGCGCTGGAGAAAAACGGAACGGGCTGTATCGCCTTTACCCCGCTGGCGCAGGGCCTGCTGACCGGGAAATACCTGAACGGTATTCCGGACGGTTCACGTATGCAGCGCGAAGGGAAAAAAGTGCGCGGCCTGACGGAGAAAATGCTGACCGAAGCCAACCTGAGCAGCCTTCGTCTGCTGAACGAGATGGCGCATGCGCGCGGGCAGACGATGGCGCAGATGGCGCTAAGCTGGCTGTTGAAAGATACACGTGTAACGTCAGTGCTGATTGGCGCGAGCCGCCCGGAGCAACTGGAAGAGAACGTTCAGGCGCTGAATAACCTGTGCTTTACCGAAGATGAACTGACGCGGATTGACCAGCACGTGGCGGATGGTGAGCTGAATTTGTGGCAGGCGTCGTCGGATAAATAAATAGTGCGGTCCGATGCTTTCGCCCCTCACCCTAACCCTCTCCCCAGAGGGGAGAGGGAACTTGAACACCCTCTCCCCTCTGGGGAGAGGGCAGGGTGAGGGGCGCTGTAAATTTATTTCTTACTGATCTTATCCAGATAGCCCATCACAAACGCCGACAGTACAAACGTCAGGTGGATAATCACATACCACATCAGCTTATTATCCGGGACGTTTTTAGCATCCATAAAGACACGTAACAGGTGAATAGACGAAATCGCCACAATCGACGCCGCGACTTTATTTTTCAGCGATGAGGCGTCCATTTTCCCCAGCCAGTTGAGCTTTTCTTTGTGCTCGGCGATATCAAGCTGAGAGACGAAATTCTCATAACCGGAGAACATCACCATCACCAGTAATCCTCCTACCAGCGTCATATCCACCAGCGACAGCAGAACCAGAATCAAATCGGCTTCTGCCACGGAGAAAATGTTTGGCAGGACGTGGAATATCTCCTGGAAGAACTTGATCGTCAGGGCGACCAGCGCCAGAGAGAGACCAAAATAGACGGGTGCGAGCAGCCAGCGAGAGGCATACATTGCGTTTTCAAAGAAGCGTTCCATAAAATCCTGTCTGCAAACGAAACCAGCGCTCAGTATATCTCAACTATACCTCGTTGGGATCCACATCCGGACGCGCATACTCCGGCCAGACCAGTGCGACCAGTTCCGGGTAGGCTTCCAGGCTAAACTCGCGAAAACACTGGCGCAGATTTAATACGTCTAAATCGGAATACGACACCTTCTCGCCATTCAGACAGCGCTTTTTGATATTGTCGTAATATTTATAGACCGCCGAATTAAGGTCGCTACAGCGGCGCTGCGCGTCGAACAGGCCGGGCGTATCATTAATTTCGGCCATTTTCATTCGCTTAATTGTCGCATGGAGAAAATCGATATATTCGTGATTCACCCGCCAGTACCAGACTGGCGTCACGGCGTTCATCAAGACGGAGAAATGATCTTCCCCCTCCTCTTTGGACATCAATTCAGGCTGCGGTGGTTCACTGGCGTCATTTGACACTTTCGTTTTATTGAACTCTTGCATCAATAAAAGCACGCCAGCGGTCAGTAATAGTAACGTTACGACCGTGAAGAAAATGCTGTTCATGGGTAGGCTCCATTTTTTTTGATTTTAAAATTGCCTCATGATATTGTCAACGAATCTCACCCTTTTTCCAACCCCACCCTTTTGAAATTAAAGGAAATTAAAATGCTGCCCGACAATCTTGTCCCGGCAAAGTACCACATTACGCCTGTGGAACAGCCTTCGACGGAAGCAGATAAAGAGGCGAATTTCACTCAAGGAAAAAGAAAACTCTCCGACTATGAAGCCGATATATTAATTGGTGTTTCACGCACCGGCAAATCCCGTAATATGGTGCTGGAAGAGCACGATCGTCATTTAAAAGAACGGTTATTTCGTGCCATCAAGATTGAAGCCTTAGTTCATCTGCTAAATGATTTACAGGCCGAAGGGGAAATAGATGCCCAGGCTCTAAGTCAAATAATGGCCGAGAAAACACAGCAAATAAATGAAGCTGGCAATGAAATTTGGCTTAACTTAATTACGCGTGAAAAAAACAATCCCATTTTTTATAACCTGGGGGATGATTAACGTGAATGATGATAGCGGTAATAACGTTTATTTGACTTTAGATGATAAGAAAAGCGATGAATTTATCTTAAAGCAGAATCTTGACGCCCTGAAAAAGATAAAAAATGACGAGATGACGCGAATAACGCAGGACTTGGTTTCGATTCCGGCCACGCTGGTGCGCCTGAAATGGCAGAACCGTCGGGAAATTTATGCCTTGCAGGCCAAAGAGGAGATTTACGGCGCGGTGATGAACGCTATTATTGAGCAGCGCCCTGAGCTTAAAGAGAAGATCCTTGGGCGACTGGAGACGAACTATCAGTACCTGCTGGCACGCGAGACAGCCACCCTGCGCCTGACCCGTAAACTCTCGGAGGGCAACTATCGCACATCAAACGTCACCTGCGTGGCGCTCGATGAAGAGGCGTCAACAACATCTTCTAACTGCTGACAACGTGGTTCGCCCGGCGGCGCTAGCCTGAGATTGTAGGCCGGGTAAGGCGAAGCCGCCACCCGGCACGGAAGGCGGCTTCGCCTTCGTTTTACTTCGCGGCCGCTTTCTCTTCGCCGACCAGGCCAATCTTCAGGTATCCCGCCTGATGCAGCGTGTCCATTACCTTCATCATGGTTTCATAATCGACGGTTTTATCCGCGCGGAAGAAGACGGTGGTGTCTTTCTTGCCGCCGGTCAGCTGGTCCAACGCCGGAATAACCGAGGCATCCGTCACCGGATCGTTGCCCAGGAACATGGACTTATCGGCCTTCACGGACAGGTAGACAGGCTTTTCCGGACGCGGCTGCGGCTGGCTGGAGGACGCTGGCAGATTCACCTTCACGTCCACCGTCGCCAGCGGCGCGGCAACCATAAAGATAATCAGCAGAACCAGCATGACGTCGATAAACGGCGTCACGTTGATCTCATGCATTTCACCGTTATCGTCCAGATTTTCATTAAGACGCATTGCCATACAATCAACCTACGCGCAGTTTGGACGCCGCATGCACCGGTTTAACGGCGCTGGCGTTCAGGTCCAGATCGCGGCTTTGCAGCAGCAGAACCTGCGCGGCAACGTCACCCAGTGTGGCTTTGTAACTGCCAATCATGCGCGCGAAGATGTTATAGATAACTACCGCAGGGATAGCGGCAACCAGACCGATAGCCGTTGCCAGCAGCGCTTCTGCGATACCCGGCGCGACGACCGCAAGGTTAGTGGTCTGCGTCTGGGCGATACCGATAAAGCTGTTCATGATGCCCCAGACGGTACCGAACAGGCCGACGAACGGGGAGATAGCGCCGATAGTCGCCAGGTAGCCGTTACCGCGGCCCATATGACGACCCACGGCCGCAACGCGACGCTCCAGACGGAAGCCGGTACGCTCTTTAATGCCTTCGTTATCTTCACTGCCTGCGGAGAGTTCCAGCTCGTTCTGCGCTTCGTTCACTAACAGGGTAGTCAGGCTTTTCGCATGGAAGGATGAGGTGATATCAGAAGCCTGATCCAGAGAGCGGGCTTCCGCCAGCTGCTTCTGCTCACGCTTGAGGCGGCGTTTTTGTGAAAGAAGTTCGGCGCTCTTGCTGAAGAAGATAGCCCAGGTGATCACGGACGCCAGAATCAGGCCGATCATCACAACCTTAACGACGATGTCAGCATGTTGATACATGCCCCAAACGGAGAGATCCGTCTGCATCAAATTATTACCCACTCTGTATCTCCAGGACGCAAATCACACAATCTGAACGTAATAATATCAAAACGTCGTCGAATTGATAGTAGTTCTCATTAGTATTTACATAGTGCCGTAATTTTCGCTCACTTTCCTTGCGCTTACGCAGTAAAAATTTCTTATGCGAATATTTGATAATATTTTCTGCTTATTCGATAAGCATCCGAATGCACATTGTGACAATCGTGGTAGTCTGGACGTCCAGACGTATAAAAAATAGGGTTAGCGAACATGACTAAAAAGCAGCTTGAGACCACGCTGGTGCAGGCAGGACGCAGTAAAAAATACACCCAGGGCTCGGTCAACAGCGTGATCCAGCGTGCCTCCTCGCTGGTGTTTGATACCGTCGAAGATAAAAAAATCGCCACGCGTAATCGCGCGAAGGGCGGGCTGTTTTACGGTCGCCGTGGCACGTTAACCCATTTCTCGTTGCAGGAAGCCATGTGCGAACTGGAGGGCGGCGCGGGCTGCGCGCTGTTCCCGTGCGGTGCGGCGGCGGTCGCCAATACCATTCTGGCGTTTGTTGAACAGGGTGACCACATCCTGATGACCAATACCGCCTACGAGCCAAGCCAGGACTTCTGCACCAAAATACTCAGCAAGCTCGGCGTCACCACCAGCTGGTTCGATCCGCTGATTGGGGCCGGTATTGCCGGGCTTATTCAGCCCAACACGCGCGTTGTGTTCCTGGAATCTCCCGGCTCCATCACTATGGAAGTGCATGACGTCCCGGCCATCGTGAAGGCGGTGCGCAGCATAGCGCCGGAAGCGATCATCATGATCGACAACACCTGGGCGGCAGGTGTGCTGTTTAAAGCCCTGGAATTTGACATCGATATCTCCATTCAGGCGGCGACCAAATACCTGATTGGCCACTCAGACGGCATGATCGGTACGGCGGTATCTAATGCCCGCTGCTGGGAGCAATTGCGTGAAAACGCCTACCTGATGGGCCAGATGGTGGATGCCGATACCGCCTACATGACCAGCCGGGGCATCCGTACGCTCGGCGTGCGTCTGCGTCAGCATCACGAAAGCAGCCTGCAAATTGCACAGTGGCTGGCGCTGCATCCGCAGGTGGAGCGCGTTAACCATCCGGCGCTGCCGGGCAGCAAGGGCCACGAATACTGGCAACGTGACTTTACGGGCAGCAGCGGGTTGTTCTCATTTGTTCTTAAGAAGCGCCTGAATGACGCCGAGCTGGCAAGCTATCTGGATAACTTTACCCTCTTCAGCATGGCCTATTCATGGGGTGGGTTTGAATCGTTGATCCTGCCCAATCAGCCGGAGCAGATTGCGGCCCTGCGCCCGGGCGGCGAGGTGGACTTCGAGGGGACCTTAATCCGCCTGCATATCGGGCTGGAAAATGTGGACGATTTAATTGCGGATTTATCGGCAGGATTTGAGCGCATCGTGTAAAGTGCTGGCTGACATGTACTCCCTGGACGCTATTCTGAACACCGCAAGCAGAAAAGTCTGTATGAGATGCGCCTGCGATCAACCCCGACAGGCAAAATTGGGAGTACAATAGCGTTATATCTGCTGTTCCACAGGAAAGTCCATGGCTGTTATTCAAAATATCATCACGGCGCTCTGGCAACACGATTTTGCCGCGCTGGCGGACCCACATGTCGTCGGGATTGTCTATTTCGTGATGTTCGCGACGCTGTTTCTGGAAAATGGATTACTGCCAGCCTCATTTTTACCCGGTGACAGCCTGCTCCTGCTCGCAGGGGCGTTAATCGGCAAGGGCGTGATGGACTTCGCACCGACAATGGTGATCCTCACCTCTGCGGCCAGTCTCGGCTGTTGGCTGAGCTACCTGCAAGGGCGCTGGCTTGGAAACACCCGCGTGGTGAAAGGCTGGCTGGCGCAGCTGCCGCATAAATATCATCAGCGCGCGACCTGCATGTTTGACCGTCACGGCCTGCTGGCGTTGCTTGCCGGGCGTTTTCTGGCGTTCGTTCGCACCCTGTTGCCTACCATGGCGGGTATTTCAGGCCTCTCTAACCGCCGCTTCCAGTTCTTCAACTGGCTGAGCGCCCTGCTCTGGGTGGGCGTGGTTACCACGCTCGGCTACGCGCTGAATATGATCCCCTTTGTTAAGCGCCATGAAGACCAGGTGATGACCTTCCTGATGATCCTGCCGATTTTCCTGCTGGTTGCAGGGCTGGTGGGTACCATTGCGGTGGTGATCAAGAAAAAGTATTGCAGCGCATAAATAAAAGCCGGGTGGCGCTACCGCTTACCCGGCCTCCGTTTCCCCTCACGCTCCCTGCATGGTTCTGATACGTGACGCATCTTCCCCCGGCGTGACGCCGAAGTAACGCTTAAATTCCCGACTAAACTGCGACGCGCTTTCATACCCGACCCGCATCGCCGCGGCGCTGGCCTTCATGCCATCGTGGATCATCAGCATCCGCGCCTTATGCAGACGGTAAGTTTTGAGGTACTGCAACGGCGACGTGCTGGTGACGGATTTAAAGTTATGGTGAAACGCCGAGACGCTCATATTGGCTTCCGCCGCCAGCTGATCAACGCTGAGGTTTTCCGTGTACTGGCTCTCGATGCGCTTCAGCACGCGACTAATGAGGCTGAAGTGCGTTTGCCGGCTTACCAGCGCCAGCAGCGCCCCGCCGCCCGGTCCCAGCAGCACATGGTAAAGAATTTCGCGGATAATCTGCTTTCCGAGAATACGCGCGTCCAGAGGCCTTTCCATCACGTCTAACAGGCGTTCAATCGCGCAGAGAATTTCCTCCGATAAGGTCGCGGAGTTGATACCGCTTGCCGCCATCGACGGCCGGAAAAGTTCGTCCTCCCCAATCTCCATCAGCAACTCCTGCAACTGGAGAATGTCGACGTTGACGCGGATCCCGGCCAGCGGTACCTCCTCTGTCGCGAAAGTTTCACATTCGAAGGGTAAAGGTACAGTCAGAAGCAGATATTCATTGGTGTCGTAACGGAACACGCGCTCATTGATATAGCCAATCTTATGGCCAGAAAAGAGAAACACGATGCCGGGCTGATACATCACAGGGGTGCGCGTTCCGGGCTGGGTACCGTAGAGCAATCGGATATCCGGCAACAGCTCAGCCGAATCATTTCCGTTATCTATCAGTCTTTTAATCTGCGACGTTAGCTGGCGGCAGATGGCATCACGGTTCATTTTCAGTTACTCCGGGTACGGTTTCCGACGCTGACAGTGTGCGCATTTTCTTACCGTTTCTCCAGAGCGCTGTAGAAATGGGCAAGACATCGGCAGGAATGTGCATTGAGAGGATAGCGCCTGCCCGCCACAATGTGCAGCATCAGGTTGCCTTCTGCGCCACCACGATTTTTTACCCACTACAGGGAACAAGCCATGAACAACTTTAATCTTCACACCCCAACCCGCATTCTGTTTGGTAAAGACGCTATCGCTGACCTGCGCGCGCAAATCCCGACGGACGCCCGCGTCCTGATTACCTACGGCGGCGGCAGCGTGAAAAAAACCGGCGTACTGGATCAGGTTTACAGCGCTCTGGAAGGGCTGGACGTACGCGAGTTCGGCGGTATCGAGCCTAACCCGTCTTATGAAACGCTGATGAACGCGGTAAAAATCGCCCGTGAGGAGCAGATCACTTTCCTGCTGGCGGTGGGCGGCGGTTCCGTGCTGGATGGCACCAAATTCATCGCGGCGGCAGCGCATTACGCTGACGGCATCGACCCGTGGCATATTCTGGAAACGGGCGGCAGCGACATCAGCAGTGCGATCCCGATGGGCTCCGTGCTGACGCTGCCGGCCACCGGCTCTGAGTCCAACAAAGGCGCGGTCATCTCCCGTAAAACCACCGGTGACAAGCAGGCCTTTATGAACGAACACGTTCAGCCCGTGTTCGCGATCCTCGATCCGGTTTACACCTATACCCTGCCTGCGCGTCAGGTGGCGAACGGCGTGGTCGACGCCTTTGTTCACACCGTTGAGCAGTACGTCACTTACCCGGTGAACGCCAAAATTCAGGATCGTTTCGCGGAAGGCATTCTGTTGACGCTGATTGAAGAAGGTCCGAAAGCGCTGAAAGAGCCTGAAAACTATGACGTGCGTGCTAACGTGATGTGGGCTGCAACACAGGCACTGAATGGCCTTATCGGTGCAGGCGTGCCACAGGACTGGGCGACCCATATGCTCGGTCACGAGCTGACGGCGATGCACGGCCTGGATCACGCCCAGACGCTGGCGGTGGTTCTGCCTGCGCTGTGGAATGAAAAACGTGACGCTAAACGCGCCAAACTGCTCCAGTACGCCGAACGCGTGTGGAACATCACCGAGGGTTCCGACGATGCGCGTATTGATGCCGCAATTGAAGCCACCCGTCACTTCTTTGAAAGCCTGGGCGTGCCAACGCGTCTCTCTGACTACGGCCTGGACGGCAGCTCCATCCCTGCCCTGCTGGCGAAGCTGGAAGCACACGGTATGACGCAGATCGGCGAGCACGGCGACATCACCCTGGACGTCAGCCGTCGTATTTACGAAGCGGCACGCTAAGCGTTTTTAGGATCCTGACTTTCGTTTTTTGACATTTCGTCCAGACTTAATGCACATCACATCGTCGGAGGTTCCCTCCGGCGATGAGCACCTGAAGGAGGAAAAATGGCAAACCAAACCGTAATCAAGCTACAGGACGGCAACGTGATGCCCCAGCTGGGGCTAGGTGTATGGAAAGCCGGTAACGACGAGGTCGTCTCCGCCATTCATAAAGCCCTGGAAGTCGGCTATCGGTCCATTGATACCGCCGCCGCCTATAAAAACGAGGACGGCGTGGGGACCGCGCTTGCCAGCGCTGGCATTCCCCGCGATGAGTTATTCATCACCACCAAGCTGTGGAACGACGATCAAAAGCGTCCACGCGAAGCGTTACAGGAGAGCCTGGAGAAACTCCAGCTCGATTTCGTCGATCTTTATCTCATGCACTGGCCGGTACCGGCTATCGACCATTACGTTGATGCCTGGAAAGGGATGATTGAGCTGCAAAAAGAGGGACTGATAAAAAGCATCGGCGTCTGTAATTTCCAGGTTCATCACCTGCAACGCCTGATTGATGAAACGGGCGTCGCGCCGGTGATTAACCAGATTGAGCTACACCCGCTGATGCAGCAGCGCCAGCTTCATTCGTGGAACGCCACGCACAAGATCCAGACCGAATCCTGGAGCCCGCTGGCTCAGGGCGGCGAAGGGGTGTTTGACCAGAAAATTATCCGCGAGCTGGCGGATAAGTACGGCAAAACGCCGGCGCAGATCGTCATTCGCTGGCATCTTGATAGCGGTCTGGTGGTGATCCCGAAATCGGTCACGCCATCGCGTATCGCCGAGAACTTCGACGTCTGGGATTTCCGCCTGGATAAAGACGAGCTGGGTGAGATTGCGAAGCTGGATCAGGGCAAGCGGCTTGGGCCGGACCCGGATCAGTTTGGCGGGTAGTTTCCCCTCACCCTAACCCTCTCCCACAGGGAGAGGGAATGCTTTCCACCCTCTCCCTGTGGGAGAGGGCCGGGGTGAGGGCATCATCGTTATCCGATCTTACGTTTTCCCGTTTTTTTCGTCCCCGAAGCCCCACCGTTCGAACGCTGATGCACAATTGGCGTGTGCTTGGTCAGCGCCGGGCGCGTATTGCGGTTCTGGCGGCGCGCTTCGCGCATCTCTTCCAGCGTTGGCGCAGGCACCAGGCAATCACGACGCGAGCCGATCAGGTGCTTTTTCCCCATCTCTTCCAGCGCCTGACGGATCAGCGGCCAGTTTTTCGGGTCGTGATAGCGCAGCAGCGCTTTGTGCAGACGGCGCTGTTTATCCCCTTTCGGCACCACCACGTCTTCACTCTTATAGCCAATCTTACTTAGCGGGTTTTTGCCGGTGTAATACATGGTCGTCGAGTTAGCGAGCGGCGACGGGTAGAAGTTCTGCACCTGATCCAGACGGAATCGACGCTGCTTCAGCCACAGCGCCAGGTTCACCATGTCTTCATCACGGGTGCCGGGGTGCGCGGAGATGAAGTATGGGATCAGATACTGCTCTTTCCCCGCCTGTTTTGAAAAGGTATCAAACAGCTGTTTAAAGCGGTCATAGCTGCCCATGCCCGGCTTCATCATTTTGGACAGCGGGCCCTCTTCGGTGTGCTCCGGGGCGATCTTCAGATAACCGCCAACGTGGTGCGTCGCCAGCTCTTTGATGTAGCGCGGATCTTCCACCGCAATGTCGTAACGCACGCCGGAGGCGATCAGGATCTTCTTGATGCCTTTCAGGTCACGGGCGCGACGGTAAAGGTTGATCGTCGGCTCGTGGTTGGTGTCCATATGCTCGCAAATGCTCGGATAGACGCAGGAGAGACGACGACAGGTCTGCTCAGCGCGCGGCGATTTGCAGCGCAGCATGTACATGTTAGCCGTTGGACCACCCAGATCGGAGATTACGCCGGTAAAGCCCGGGACCGAGTCGCGAATCGCTTCGATCTCGTTAACAATCGACTCTTCGGAACGGCTCTGAATAATACGACCTTCGTGTTCGGTGATCGAACAGAGTGAACACCCTATAATTCTGATCATTTAGAAATTTTTTTGCGTTTAAAATCAATGAATTGAAAGATTTCATTTTTCTAAGTCTGATAAAACAGATGAAAACCCAACTGACTATACTCATAAAACTCAATCTTTGCGCTGCTGTACGATACCAGTAATTACAGGCGCCGAGTTTAACATCATGAAAAGTAGCCCAATAATGAATGACGCAACGCCAGCTGCGGTGCCTAACTTCTGACTGAACACCATTGAAACAAAGTACATATTTGGGATAAAAACGGACATAGCAATCACGAAAAGTAACTTATTCAGATAATTATTTATTCGGGTCTTAACCTCAACTCTATCATAAAAAGCCATCGAAACGTAAGCAGTTATCAGTGAATAAAAAGACCATGTCATATAGTTAACCGATTCATTAAATGCCTCTCGCAAAAGCAAAGCACTTTCTGTCATTCCCTACCTCATTAAATCAATAGAAAATAAATCTGAATAATTTATTTTTAAAAGAAAAGAACACAACATAACTTCAGTAGTTATGATTAATCCCTGAATGATTATTTCTTAGCAAGATATAACATGCTTAATGTATATCAGGCAATAAAAAAACTCCCAAAGACCACCGCTGTGGTCTTCAGGTATAGGATTTAAAGAACGAACTCAGTCCGGAAACGTATCACTATCTTCTGTAACGTCCGCTTTCTCTGGTAACATTCTGTTTTTAATATACTGTGAATTCCTGCAGATGAGAGGAAAAATCTCCGAGTTATTCATTATACAACTCGTTGCCGTACGGGCGTCCTCCGGAGACCATGATGAAAATGAAAACGTCTGACGGTCAAGCCATTGAGACAATAATACATTATCAACAGAAGCGCTAAACAGCGCCGCAATAGCCCTGCGTTCAACGGCCTTCTCAGGTTCAATAAACGACAACTCATTATGAAAACGGGTAATAATCGCAATACGGCTGTCAATACGAATATGTCTTTCAAGTAAGACATCGTGCAACTCATCAAGTACAGTCTCTCTCTGGGTATCGTCGAGGCAAGACCACAGGAAATGAATGTTCTCGGCATTTGTGACAACGTCTGGCTCTGCATCACGGAACCATGATGCAAAGATACCCACACTACCTTCCATCCGGATATGCTGCCCCTGAAGTTGCATTTGTTCAAGGATAAAGCGCATGTTCACAGGAAGAACCGTAAAACACTCAATAAGCCTTTCAGAAGAACTAAATACTCCACATGCCAGGGCGTTCAGCTTTTTCTTCAAAATATCAAACTGCTCACCTGACTGATATACGTCATGGAGAAATACTGGACCCATAGCATTCACATCAGACTCAATTATTTTCTCTGACAGTGCTTTTTGACGCTCTCGCACAAATATTAAAAGAGAGGTTGCATTTGTAGCTTCTTTGATGACGTCATACTGACCTTTAACAAAGCTCAGGACAGGTATATTCACCAGAAGACCTAAATCAACAATCCTGCCAACAGCATTTTTGATGTACGGCAGAACATTTTTATCCTTAAGTGCTATAAAGATACTCTCGGCAGTACGTAGATAACGAAGATATGCAGCCAAAGCCAGGTCAAACCGTTCCTCACCAATATGTTCACTGTACGACTCGATACCGGCATAGTTACCATGGAGCACCATGTGAGCAACAGCCTGTGCAGCAAATTCCGCAGGGAAGAGATTCCTCGTCGCCGTATTATTAAGATAATATTGATTTAAAACATTATTATTCCAGTCCGGGCTCAGAACAATTTTTCTGAAATGGATAACGTCCTCAACAACCTGACGATTTTTAAGCGTCATTATTGCAGAGCTAACCTGAGCCCCACCTGTACCATCATTCTTTCCAATTACGTTCTGTACCGCCTTCGATGCAATATTGATATGCCGGATAATTCCCGGATTAAAAAGGTCTATCTGAGGTTGCTCAGCTCCATAGCGTAACATCTCCTCCCGACCGTGATTTCCGATATCTAGTGTGCCAATTTTCAGGTTTGACAAGGTCTCTTCATTATTGACAAGGTATTCCACATAAAATACGCCATCTACAAAATTCTCCATTTTATTCAGTAGTGATTCACCGGCCAGAACAGAGTATGAATCAGCTTCCTGCAGCAACGTCTGCGTGGATTCAGCCTCCAATTTTTCTGAATCCTGAATTTCATCAAGTTTACTCACAATAAACGATATTTGCCTTTCGACGAAAGGCTCTAGGCTTATCCGCCCGTCAGCCATCAGTTTCTGCAGACTCAATACGAAACCTTCATCATTCTTTTCTCTGAGTGAAACAGCATAACTCTGATTCAGCATTTGCACTGCGACTTTGAGTTGCGGTTCGGCGAGAGCCTGACACTTCTCATCCATCCGGCTATAAGAAACCAGCCAGTCTCGCATCTGAATATGTGGTGCCACTCGCTGCCATGCTTCAGCGAAACCCCACAAGGCCGTCAGTTCTTCAAGCCGTGGGATATTTATAGCACCAATCGCGTCTTTAAGAGGCGTATCAAGCAACTCGCTCCTGGCAAGCTCCACCGTGGACTGATAGTGGATGCTCATCAGAAATTCGCTCCATCTTTCTGTATCGTTATTAAAAATTCGGGATATTTGTTGATAAGTTAGCGAGAGCATCTCGTCAAAATCATCCGGAGCAATACCGGGTTCGGTCTGACTAGCTTTGGGATCGCGAAGTAATACTTTAATATCTCGCTCCCCGTATCTGACCACCAGTAAGTAGAGAGCAATAAGAATATGGCGATGATCTTCTGTTGCAGGAACGGTAAGGTTCAGAATATGAATATCATTAACAAACTTCTTCATTAATCGCGGTGTGATACGAGGATACTCAGAGGGTTTCCAGCGCTCAAGCAACACCGTTGCTTCCCGGCACGCTATCCCTGCATCCTCATTTACTGTTTCTTTCCAGTACTGCCTTAACGCTTCCTGCCATCCTGCCGAAATAAGAGGAGGAACCTGAAAACTTACAGGAATCCGCTTTGCAATAAACTCACGCCCGCTGAAACCCGCCACAGAAAGTGAGGCTGAAACCTGTCTTGCCGAATAGGGCACCACTATCCTGAAGTGTTCATGAGTGGCTCCGGCAATAAGCTCCATATCACTCCAGAGCTCTTTCACTTTGTCTGCACTGATTCGGTCCAGATTATCAATGATAAGGATGAAGCGATCTCCATGGGAAATGACCTCTTTGGAGGTAAATCCCTGCAGAGCTTCAGCCAGCTCAATAGCTCCGACCTCCTTATTAACTAGCCAAGTCTCTTCAATCCTGTCAGTACTGTTGCGTTTGAACAAATCACCAATACTCGAATACCCTTTCTTTCTGTACCATTCCATGTTCTGCAGGCATGCCAGTCCTGCGACCATAATGGCAGGAGAAAGAAACGCGGCCACCTCAACATAAAAAAGCCACCCTAATAATGACTCCTTGTGATCCTACCCACGTAATGTGGACACGGCCCTAAGCGAGGTTCTGGTTTTCAAATTGTTCGGGACTGAGTCCGCCACAGGCACTGTGTCGGCGCCACCGATTGTAATCACACTCGATATAATTAAACACCGTCATCCGCATGATTTCCCGGCTGATAAGGCGTTCCCCGTGGATACATTCCACCTTCAGCGAGTGGAAGAAGCTTTCCGCGCAGGCATTGTCGTAACAACATCCTTTGGCACTCATGCTACCGTGCAGATTATGCCGCTTCAGTAACGCCAGATAGTCTGCCGAACAGTACTGCCCGCCTCTGTCCGTATGCACGATGACATTTTCCGGGCGCTTACGTCGCCAGAGTGCCATCTGTAGCGCATCGCAGGCCAGCTGCGCTGTCATCCGCGACGACATCGACCAGCCGATGACAGCACGGGACCACAGGTCAATGACCACCGCCAGGTACAACCAGCCTTCGTCCGTGCGCAAGTACGTGATGTCACCCGCCCACTTCTGATTCGGGCCACTCGCGTAAAAATCCTGTTTCAGCAGATTTTCAGACACCGGCAGGCCATGTTCGCGGTATCGGACCGGGCTGAACTTCCGGGCCGCTTTTGCGCGAAGCCCCTGACGCCGCAGGCTGGCGGCAATGGTTTTGACGTTGTACTCAGGCAGTTCGTCAGCGAGACGAGGCGCACCATAACGCTGTTTTGCCTCAGTGAATGCCTGACGGACAGCAGTATCACAGACGAGCCGGAACTGCTGACGTGGTGTTATCTGCTGACGACGCAGACGCCACGCATACCAGCCGCTACGGGCGACCCGCAGTACCCGGCATATGGCTTTGACGCTGAACTCAGCCCGATGTTTTTCAATAAAGACATACTTCATTTCAGGCGCTTCGCGAAGTATGTCGCGGCCTTTTGGAGAATGGCCAGCTCCTCTGCCTGTTCCGCCAGTTGGCGCTTAAGACGGGCAATTTCAACGGACATTTCCTGCTCACGTTCGGAAGAGCTGCGGGCATTGTTAATCTTACTGCGCCATGCGTAGAGCTGGGATTCGTACAGGCTGAGTTCCCGGGCAGCGGCAGCAACACCGATACGTTCCGCAAGCTTCAGGGCTTCGTTGCGGAATTCAGGCGTGTACTGTTTGCGGGGCTTCTTACTGGTTGATGCTGGTTTTGTCATGAGTCACCTCTGGTTAAGAGTTTACTCACTTAGTCGTGTGTCCACTATTCGTGGGTAAGATCATTGTTAGTAAAATATTGATTAAGGTCTGTTAGCACATAACGAAGCATCTGCACGGAAAGCAATGACAGTAAAATAAAAACGACGGTCAACCAGCTTAGCCTGCTGCTGACCCTCTTGTCGTATTCAACGATGTTACCCAGAGCCAGATTTTTATACTTATCCAACACATCCCGGGAGCCCGGACATTGTAGGCTGACCCCGTGGTGGATGACATCGATAAGCGCTTTTTTAGTTGAGCCATGATGGTAACGTTCTGCATCAAAGTTAATGAACGTAAAATCATCTTTAAGCTTTTTCTGCAGGAACTTCAATATTGTTGACTTACCTGAACCCAGCTCACCTTCCAGACCAATAATATTGACATCAGGTGTCCTGATGATCTGAGCCACATTCTCTGCAACTTTTTCATGACTGCTGCCTCTAAACATATCCTGGTCAGCGGGTGATTCCGTCTGCAATCGTAGAGTCATTCAGCAATTTCCTTCGTTATAACGTAAGATTCTTTCACTATTAGACACAGTACAGAGCCCACAGCAACCAAATGACTGCAGCCGGGGCAGTTTAGTTTTAAGCATGCATAAGCCGATTTCGATGGAATCCCTTTCACACAATAATATTGAATTGAAGCAATGAAAACATTAATGTGTTTGTTGTGACTAGCTGCAGGGGCCTGGAAGAAATTCCAAAGCCTGACAAACCGGAACAGGGCTTGCTCTGCTCCGGTTTTATCCAGTTCATCTTGAAGCCCTTGTTTTTGTTACATATCCCTGCTCACTCTTTCAGCCATTGTTAAGCTTCTTGTGTGTAATCTGCGAATAATACGGATGCAAAATTGATGCAATGGATTATACATACCTACAGCGCACGTTACGCTGAGCTGAATCGAATTTCAGAGAACGTTCTTCGCTATTACCCTGCCCAGCCAGTTGAACACATTTTATCATCCGGCCCCGAGAGTGACATGTTCTCTGCCTGGTACAGCCTTCATCAGAGTCAAACTAGACGTTATTTACAGGCAAAAGAAGACAGCTACAGAGTTTAAGTCTGACATTATTCGTGGCTGTGTCTGCCTTCGGAGTTTTCAGCTTATCCCGATAACAGCGGTTTTGAAAAATTGACGTTTTTTACACCGGTACATTGCCCGAACGCAATCTCCCCCGTAGCGAAATACCGCCCCGCAGAAAATCGTCCATGCTCGGCATGCCCCTGGAACATCAGCATCTTTTCAATAAAGGTTTTACAGCCTATAGTCTGTATAACACAAAATACACCTTACCTGCTGTATTACAGGGCGGTACTCCCTACTCAGTCTGCGAGGCAGGTCACTTATGAATAATCAGTTCCCGATAAAAACGCTGAACCAGCTCAGACCTGTGCTAATCGGGTTTCGCAAAATCAAGGGCTTCACGCAAAAAGATGTGTCTGAGAGGCTTGGCGTAACGCAGCAAACCTATGCCCGCCTGGAAGCAAACCCTGCTAGCGCCAGTATTGATCGTCTGTACAAGGTATTCAGTATTCTGGGCGTAGAAATAACGCTGTCATCTATTTCCCCTTCACCCTTCATTTCCCACACAGAGATGAGGGGGGCATTTGACAGCACTCCCGCCAGACGGGAGAAATGGTGACTATTAGAAGTTTGCTAGTTTTGTCGAATGACGCCAACTACATGTCCGCATCCATCGAGTAGTGGCTTCAAGCCACGATTGTCACTGCCTCCGCTGCCTTTTTCCAGTAACTCTCTCCTTTTAATTCTAATATTTAGGGGTGTCAACGCAAAGCAGAAACGGCACCTTCTTTGCGAGACAGAAATGACCTGTGATTGCCTGGCCGATTTATGGCAGCTAAGTGCGAGAAGCGGATATAGCGAATTCGCCATTGTACGGGATTAGCAGGTTTACTGAAGCAACCTGCGATGGCGTTATGGCAATAGTCAGTCCCCTGTCCAGTCGGCATAGGTGGCCACCTCGTCACCGCCGGGGATAAACTGATTGAAGCCTCCGCGCAAAATCACTTATTCTTTTCCGTTAATAAAATGCAGGAGCAAAGTCATGACTGGCGAAATTCGTGGGCGAGGCAGGCCACGAAAAACAGAGAGTACCTATACAGATACCCGTAATGACCTGATCCGAAGCGGGCTTGAACTGCTCACGCAGAATGGTTTTCTTTCAACGGGAGTCGATGCCATTGTCAAAAATGCCAGTGTTCCTAAAGGCTCATTTTATTACTATTTCAAGAGCAAAGAAGAGTATGCCCAGACTGTTCTGAGCGCCTATGACAGTTTCTTTGTGCATAAACTCCAAAAACATCTGTATGAATCATCCTTCACACCAATGATGCGTCTGGAAAATTTCATCGACGATGCCTGCGACGGCATTAAAAAGTACAATTTCACCCGGGGCTGTCTGGTTGGCAATATGATGCAGGAGAGTCCGGGTCTTCCACTGTCCTTTATCAAACAGCTCCACGAAATACTTGAGCGCTGGCAGGCGCTTGTGGCGTGCTGTCTGTCCGACGCGTTATCTTCGGGCGAAATCCGTTCCGATATGAATAATACGCAACTGGCGGCCATTTTCTGGAGCAGTTGGGAGGGTGCCGTAATGCGTGCCAAACTTTATTGCTCAACCCAGCCTGTGTACGACTTCTGGAGCTATTTCAAAAAGTCAGTACGCTATCAGCCCTCTAAGGACACGGCTGTTGAAAAGTAAAAAAGGGGCCGCAGCCCCTGATAATAATTATCAAACCCAGGCTGAGCCTGGCTTCCACTTCATTAGCTACACTGAATTACTGCCCGGCCACGAATTCCGCCACTCAGAAGTTTTTCGGCCACATTGATGGCATCACTCAGCGGATAAACGGTGGTCAGGCTATCCAGTCTGGACTCCGGTAAATACTGTACCGCCTGCTGCCAGATCGCCGCTCTTTTTTCCTTCGCGAACATGACACTGTCAATCCCTTTCAGCGTGACGCCACGCAGGATAAACGGAGCCACATTCCCCATTAGTTCCATCCCCTGTGCCATGCCGCAGGCTGCAACAATACTGCCATAACGCACCCCGGCGCATACATTGCAGAGCGTATGGCTACCGACTGTATCAATGGCGGCAGCCCAGCGTTCTTTCTGTAACGGTTTTCCGGGACAGGAGAGCTCGGAACGGTTAATAATCTCGTCCACACCGACCGTTTTATAGAGCCAGGCAGCCTCTTCCGGGCGTCCAGTAGACGCCGTAACGCGGTACCCCATTGATGCAAGGATCATGGCCGCAATGCTCCCGACGCCGCCGCTGGCACCGGTAACAAGTACCGGACCATCTTCAGGCTTAATACCATGATTCAGAAGTGCGTCTACGCACAGCATCGCGGTAAACCCAGCTGTTCCGATTGCCATTACGTGTTTGCCGTTAGCGCCAGCCGGGAGCGGCGTCAGCCAGTCTCCATTTACCCGTGCTTTTTCGGATAGTCCGCCCCAGTGTTTTTCCCCAACACCCCAGCCGGTCAGGAGAACCTTATCTCCGGCCTGATATTCGGGATGTGAACTGGCGGACACTGTACCGGTAAAATCAATGCCGGGCACCATGGGAAAGCGTCGGACGATTGGGCCCCGGCCCGTAATGGCCAGTGCGTCTTTGTAGTTGATGGATGAATAGTCAACATTGACCTCCACATCCCCCTGCGGTAGTTCACTTTCAGCGATTTCAGCAAGTTGCGCACTATAGCGTCCATCTGTTTTGTTGATTAATAAAGATTTAAACACGTTCACCTCGTTTGTCCGGGCGTTTACCGTTCAGTCATTAAGTCGTCAATAAATAATATTGACCGATCGTCTAATAATCAACACTACTATCCCAGTGCTTTGCCAGCATTCAAGAAACATTATTCATTTCATGCACTTAAAGCTGTCTTTTTTGACCGACATCAAACTGTATTCTGGTTTATCTGGTGCAGAGGGAAAATCAGCATCCCTGAAGATACATAGCTAATGCTTCAGAACACGGCTGATGATGCGATAAAACAACCAGGCTTTAATGAGTTAGTCTGAGCGGACCTTCGGCTCAGTAAATAGGTCCGCTCCGTGCCAAGAGCAGACGCTGGTAATTCGGGTAATGGTGCCAACTTACTGATTTAGTGTATGATGGTGTTTTTGAGGTGCTCCAGTGGCTTCTGTTTCTATCAGCTGTCCCTCCTGTTCAGCTACTGAAGGCGTGGTGCGTAACGGTAAAAGTACTGCCGGACATCAGCGCTATCTCTGCTCTCACTGCCGTAAAACATGGCAGCTACAGTTCACTTACACCGTCTCTCAGCCCGGTACACACCAGAAAATTATTGATATGGCCATGAATGGCGTCGGATGTCGCGCCAGTGCACGCATTATGGGCGTTGGCCTCAACACGATTTTACGACACTTAAAAAACTCAGGCCGCAGTCGGTAAACTCACGCATACAACCGGGCAGTGACGTCATTGTTTGCGCGGAAATGGACGAACAGTGGGGTTACGTCGGCGCTAAATCACGCCAGCACTGGTTGTTTTACGCGTATGACAGGATACGGAGGACGGTTGTGGCGCACGTATTCGGTGAACGCACGTTGGTCACGCTGGAGCGTCTTCTGGGCCTGCTGTCGGCCTTTGAGGTCGTGGTATGGATGACGGATGGCTGGCCGCTTTATGAATCACGCCTGAAGGGAGAACTGCACGTTATCAGCAAGCGATATACGCAGCGCATTGAGCGGCATAACCTGAATCTGAGGCAGCATCTGGCAAGGCTGGGCAGGAAGTCACTGTCGTTCTCAAAATCGGTGGAGCTGCATGACAAAGTCATCGGGCATTATCTGAACATAAAACACTATCAGTAAGTTGGAGTCATTACCGGTGCTCTGATATATTTATTATACTATAGTGGGGTATGTGTTGATCTTAATGTAATACTCCCCTATAGTATAAGAAATACAGAGCAGTGAGGTAAGCAATGCCCAGTACTCCTGAAGAGAAAAAAAAGGTCCTAACCCGGGTTCGCCGTATCCGGGGTCAGATTGATGCTCTGGAAAGAGCACTTGAAAGTGGCGCTGAATGCCGTTCCGTTCTCCAGCAAATCGCCGCCGTCCGGGGCGCCGCTAACGGACTGATGGCAGAGGTGCTGGAGAGCCACATACGGGAAACCTTTGACCAGAATGACAGCTACAGTCATGAAGTCAGTAAATCAGTTGACGATACGATTGAGCTGGTTCGTGCCTATCTTAAATAGGTGAGGCCATTATTACATTGAGGATATATTACGTATGAAATCACGTGCCGCTGTTGCATTTGCACCAGGGAAGCCCCTGGAGATTGTTGAAATTGATGTTGCTCCGCCTAAAAAAGGCGAGGTGCTGATTAAAAACACCCACACAGGTGTCTGCCATACCGATGCCTTTACCCTCTCAGGGAATGACCCTGAGGGCGTTTTCCCGGTGGTTCTCGGCCACGAGGGAGCCGGTATCGTCGTTGAAGTTGGTGAAGGCGTCACCAGTGTGAAGCCGGGTGACCATGTTATTCCGCTCTACACCGCTGAATGCGGGGAGTGTGAATTCTGCCAGTCCGGTAAAACGAACCTCTGTGTATCGGTTCGCGAGACTCAGGGCAAAGGACTGATGCCTGACGGGACCACTCGCTTTTCATACAACGGTCAGCCTCTTTACCACTACATGGGATGTTCCACATTCAGTGAATACACCGTTGTGGCCGAGGTTTCTCTGGCAAAAATTAACCCGGAGGCGAACCATGAACACGTCTGCCTGTTGGGTTGTGGCGTGACTACCGGTATTGGCGCCGTCCATAACACGGCTAAAGTGCAGCCGGGCGATTCAGTTGCCATTTTTGGTCTGGGGGCAATTGGTCTGGCTGCGGTACAGGGGGCCCGTCAGGCAAAAGCGGGACGTATTATCGCTATCGATACTAATCCGACAAAATTTGACCTGGCCCGTCAGTTCGGGGCCACTGACTGCATTAACCCGAATGATTATGACAAACCGATTAAAGATGTTCTGCTGGATATCAACAAGTGGGGTATTGACCATACCTTTGAATGTATCGGTAACGTTAACGTCATGCGTGCAGCGCTGGAAAGTGCTCACCGTGGGTGGGGGCAGTCCGTTGTCATTGGTGTCGCAGGGGCCGGACAGGAGATTTCCACCCGTCCTTTCCAGCTGGTCACCGGGCGCGTATGGAAAGGTTCCGCGTTTGGCGGAGTAAAAGGCCGCACTCAGCTCCCCGGTATGGTCGAGGATGCCATGAAGGGGGATATTGACCTTGAGCCATTTGTAACCCATACGATGACACTGGATGAAATCAATGACGCCTTCGAGCTTATGCATGAAGGCAAATCTATCCGGACAGTGATTCATTACTGATCCCATCAGAATTTTAATCAACTCAAACTGAAGGAAGTGGAAAATGACAACTCCGGTAATTTCTGGTGACGGCATCTTTTCTCATGTGTTCATTGGCGCAGCCGATGTCGAGAAATCCTCCGCATTTTACGATGTCGTCCTGGGCACGCTTGGTATCAATAACCTCGGCCCGTTTGGCAACGGCTGGGTACTCTATGGCCGCGAAAAGCCGGCATTTATCATTGCCCGTCCGGGCAACGGTGAAGCACCTTCCGCTAACGGGGTGACTGTCGGCTTCGCTGCTGCCACCCCGGAAGAGGTTGATGCTTTCCATGCTGCCGGCCTTGCCGCCGGTGGAGCTGATGAAGGTCAACCTGGCCCGCGTGGTCACCTTCCCGGGGCCTATGCTGCCTACCTGCGGGATCCGGCGGGTAACAAAATCACGGCGTATACGTTTATCTGACGTCCGGATTTAAAGATACTTCCCCTGGCTTCGGTCAGGGGAAATAACCATGAGATAACGGCTGATGGAACTCATTGAGCAGCATGCCAGCTCTGGCGGCTGGCAAAACGTGTACCGGCATTATTCACAATCCCTTAATTGTGAAATGAATTTCGGTGTGTATCTTCCTCCCAAAGCAGTAACAGAAAAACTGCCGGTACTATACTGGTTGTCGGGCCTGACCTGTACTGAGCAGAATTTCATCACCAAATCAGGTATGCAGCATTATGCAGCCCGGCATAACGTCATCGTTGTTGTCCCGGATACCAGTCCCCGGGGTAATAATGTCCCGGATGCCGACAGTTACGATCTTGGCCAGGGGGCCGGTTTTTATCTGAACGCGACGGAACAGCCGTGGAATGTTCATTACAGGATGTATGACTATATTCTCAGAGAGCTTCCGGATGTCGTCATGAATCATTTTCCTGCAACGGCAAGAAAATCTATATCCGGTCATTCTATGGGAGGGCTGGGTGCTCTGGTGCTGGCTCTGCGAAATCCTGGTGAATATGTGAGCGTATCAGCATTTTCCCCGATAGTATCGCCTTCTCAGGTGCCATGGGGGCAACAGGCATTTAGCGCTTACCTGGGTGAAAACAGAAAAACGTGGGAAGCCTACGATCCAGTCAGCCTCATTTTACAGGGTGAAAAATTACCAGAAATCTTCATTGATCAGGGGCTGAGTGACGCCTTTTATGAAGAGCAACTGCGCACCAAAATCCTTGAGAGAGTATGCAATGAGATGAACCTCAATGCGTCGTTCCGATATCATACTGGATACGACCACAGCTATTATTTCATTTCCAGCTTTATTGGTGAGCACATTGCTTACCATGCCAACAGGCTCAGGCTGTCAGCATGAGTTGATTTCCAGCCTCAGAAAATGTGCTTAATTTTCAGGCCTGAACAGGGCCTGAACCCTGCAGACCTGAGATGTACTGTAACTGAATCGCCACGGATAATCTAGACACTTCCGAGCCGTTGATGGACTGACCCCGCCCCGGTAGACGATCCTGCCCTATAGTTTGGACTGACCCCACGCCTGTAGACAAATCCTGTCCTCACGACGAGGCCTGTTCGAAGGCCTCCGGACTGACGTCGCCGAGGTGGCTGTGGCGCCGGGACCGGTTATAGAAGACTTCAATGTAATCGAAGATCCGCCCGGGCCAGATCCCTGGTTTTATATATGCGTTTTCTGATCCGTTCTTTTTTCAGCGAACTGAAGAACGATTCGGCCACCGCATTATCCCAGCAGTTGCCACGCCGGCTCATGCTCGGCGCCAGGTTATTGGCCCGGTAGAAGCGCTGCCAGTCGTCACTGCCGTACTGGCTGCCCTGATCGCTATGTACGATAACCTCGCTGTCTGGTTTTCGGCGCCAGACCGCCATCATCAGCGCGTCGAGCGCCAGTTCGCGTGAGAGAGTGGGTTTCATCGACCAGCCGACCACATTACGGGCGAAGAGATCGATAACCACCGCCAGATACAGCCAGCCCTGCCAGGTGCGGAGTAGAGTAAGAGGCAGGGCGTAGTCGGACTATTTCCCTGCCTCTCCTCCCCGAACCGGACGTGCACCTTTCAGCGCATCCGGCTCTCCATTTAAATGCTGGCGAACGCCATTGCCACTTCTGTAAAGCGCGATGTATACGTGTTTCTGGTCTCCGTCCTCAGATAGGGATTACCTTCGGGTAGCCGCCAGCGGAACAGCTTCTTGCCTTGCCCCACCAACCGGTACAGTATTTCGCCGCTGAGCTTGCCGTGATTGGTTTTACCAAATAAAACCCACGTTTTGCTCTGACCCGGTTTCGGTGATTTACACCACCACCTCATCAGGGAAGCGATACCTGTACGGTATTTGCGGGCCAGCCAGTGAGCCAGCTTCCAGAACACGACACGGTCGATATAACTGAAGACTTTGGCCTTAAAATCAACGAACTGATAGAACATAGCCCAGCCTTTCAGTTTTCGGTTGAGTTGTTCAGCCATATCGACTTTGCTTTCACTGTAGTTGCCTGATAACAGTGCTGTCAGCGATGCGGCGAAGTTTCTGGCTTTCTCCTGCGGGATCGTTGAGACCACTCGCATCTCGCCATAACGACTGCGTTTGCGAATGATCCTGTGCCCCAGAAAGATAAAGCCGTCATTAACATGGGTGATTTTAGTCTTATCCATGTTCAGCCTGAGTTTCAGACTGCCTTCGAGCACACCCCGACACTCCTCCCTGATGGCTTCCGCCTGTGCTTTGGTGCCTTTGACGATGAGGACAAAATCATCGGCATAGCGGCAGTACGCCACCGCGGGTTTCCACTGCCAGTTTTCTCTGACCGCCGTACTTCGGCCCCGTTGGATACTGTTATTCCAGTACCACCGATCTTTTCTGGCTTTCCCGCTCAGGTAGCGCTCATGCAGGTATTGATCGAACTCATTCAGCATGATGTTCGATAATAGCGGCGATATAACACCGCCCTGTGGTACACCTTCACTGGCCGCCCGAAAGAGACCGACATCGATATGTCCCGCCTTGATGGTTTTCCACAGCAGAGTCATGAAACGTGCGTCACTGATCCTGCGGCGTACAGCCTTCATCAGCAGTCGATGATGTACGGTGTCGAAGTAACTGGACAGGTCGCCTTCAATCACCCAGCGTCCCCGGGTTTCACCGCAGTCTGTGAGCTGTAATTTCACCGTGCGGATCGCGTGGTGGACACTGCGCTCAGGCCGGAAGCCATATGAGAGCGTATGAAAATCACTCTCCCATATCGGCTCCATCGCCATCAGCATGGCCCGCTGAACAATACGATCCCGCAACGCGGGGATACCCAGTGGTCGCAGTTTGCCGTTGCTTTTAGGGATGTAAACCCGTCTGGCGGGCAAGGGCTGGTAGTGGCCTGAGAGTAATTCATCCCTGAGGATTTGCAGCTCAACAGCCAGTCTGGCCTGTAGCATTGTTTTGTTCACGCCATCAACGCCGGGGGTATGGGCCCCCTTTGATGAAAGCGTGATCCGCGCCGCTTCAGCCAGCCATTCTGGTTGTGTTATCAGACGCAGCAGCCGTTGAATCCGTAGGGACGGATCGGTGGCTGCCCATGTGGCAAGCTTGCGTTGCATTTCGCTGATTATCAAAGGTCTTCACCTCGTTAGGTCAGTTAATTCACGTCGCAAACACATTCAAACTGCTTCCCTTCGCCATGTAATGGGCTTTCCCCATCGCGGACTACTACGGAAGCTCCGCCAGCCAGCGCGTCATCGGAGCCATGCCCCCTTAACATCCGTCGCTGACCTTCCCCGGTTTACCTGCCTGGACTCAGGCATACTGAGGAGGCTGCCCGTCGCACTCTTTATCCTTGCTTGCCGCAAGTTGGCAGAAGTCAGCAACGCAAGCGTGATAGACGCTGCTGCCCCGGTGTTTCGCATACATGTCAAAACACCTTCGACCGGCAGTGCTTACGTATCACTGCCAGTTCCTCCTGCACGGCCTGTCAGATCACGTAGGCCGTGGTGACGTTTTCAACCCACAGAGGCGGATTAACGGGTTCATGTTCTTCAGCCTTTCAGTACTTAACCTTGAGGATCATCTCGGCTTAGTGATCTCGCCTCAATCCCCGTTGTCAGCGGGTTACATCACCCTGCGGGCATGCCGCAGGTCACTGCCGCTCAGGTTCTCCACCGTCACACCCGGTGGGATTGTTGGGTTTCTCATCGTGAGTTACCGGTTCAATATTCCAGACAGACTCGCGGTTCATTTAAGCATCCATGCCCGCCCTGAACTCCGGGCACACTATAAGTAATATCGGTGACCCAGACCTGGGTGGCCCGGACAACGGTGAACTGCCGCTGCACGAGATTAGGAGCAACGACTGAAGGCCTGCCAGCGATACGACGTGGCGCTTTATAGCCGCGCACAGCTTTAATCCGGTCCAGTTGCATGATCCGACCCACCCGGTTTCTACCACAGGTTTCCCCGATTTCGTTCAGATCGCCATGAACCCGCCGGTAACCGTATACGCCTCCGCTCAGGGAATATGAGTCGCGGATAAGCATCAGCAGGCGCTGGTTATCTTTATCACGCGCCGAGACAGGGTTATGCAGCCACGCATAGAACCCGGCCCGGGCGACATTCAGTACCCGACACATCGTCATCACACCCCATACAGTTCGGTGCTCATTGATAAAGCGGTACTTCAGTCGGGCTCCTTTGCAAAGTACCGCGCGGCCTTTTTCAGGATATCCCGTTCTTCTTCGGTGCGTTTTAGCTGCGCCCGGAGTTTCAGGATCTCGCTTTTAGCTTCCAGTAAATCCCGGGCATGCTGCTCGCTGTTATCAGGTTTGATAGCCCGTAGCCACTTGTAGAGGCGGTGTGCAGAGACGCCCAGACGCTCAGATACTTAGGCGACGGAATAACCGCGTTCCGTTATCTGACGGACGGCTTCTTCCTTAAATTCAGGTGTAAATCGTGGTGTGCCCATACGCTCCTCCTATACTCAAACTATAGGGCAGGATCGTCTACCGGGGCGGGGTCAGTCCAGGGAGCCGTTAACGACCTGATGGCGGTTGTTCTGGAAAGCTATCTTCGGGAGGAATTCCCCGATACGGGCAAACGAAATGAGTCGCAGAAGAGGTCAATCGACGACACCATTTCGATAGTCCGCTCCTATCTCCGTTAACTCTGCCAGGCAGATGTCTGATGGGGTCTAAAACTGTAATGAAAGGAAATGACATATGAAATCACGTGCATTATTCATCTGTATTTTTTAATTGGTACCCGAAACCGCCTGAGTGTCGCCATCAGCTGGGTCTGGAACCACAGCGTCGCGTACCGGGGAGCCCGCATTATCACGGGAGCCAAATCTCCGGTCCCGGGTACGCCGCCAGCCAGTTCTCATACAGAAGGCGGATCCGCAGGGTACCGCTGAAACTTCAGCGGTGTCCCACATGGTACCACCGGGCCCAGCTTCAGCAATCTGTTTCCAGTCACACAAACGCTTTTTTCGACGGGCTTTCTGATCGAGCGGTCCGGCACACCAGATACCGTCACAAGAGGTGGCCTTATTAAGAGCGGACACACCTAGCACAGGAAATTCTATGGCAAAGAAACTTTTCGGTTATCATCCCATCCTGACTGACGACAACAATTCAGTTGTGATTCGCGGTGCTCGCGAGAACAACCTTAAAGAGGTGGATGTTTCCATTCCGCGCAACGCATTGGTTGTTTTTTCGGGTGTGTCAGGCTCGGGTAAGTCTTCACTGGCCTTTGGCACCATTTATGCTGAGGCGCAACGGCGCTACTTTGAATCGGTTGCCCCCTACGCTCGTCGCCTCATTGATCAGGTCGGGGTTCCGGATGTGGATGCCATTGACGGACTGCCGCCAGCCGTTGCGCTTCAGCAACAACGCGGTGCCAGTAACGCGCGCTCCTCTGTCGGCAGCGTGACCACCTTATCCAGTCTGGTGCGAATGATGTACTCACGGGCGGGCGCTTATCCTGCCGGACAACCGATGCTGTATGCCGAGGATTTTTCTCCCAACACGCCGCAGGGGGCATGCCCTTCTTGCCATGGTCTGGGCCATATCTATGAGGTAACTGAAACACTGATGGTGCCCGATCCCTCACTTAGTATCCGTGAAAAGGCTATTGCTTCCTGGCCCCCGGCCTGGCACGGACAGAATCTGCGGGATATTCTGGTGACGCTGGGGTATGACATCGACACTCCCTGGAAAAATCTGCCAGCGGAAGACCGTCAGTGGATCCTTTTTACCGAAGACACCCCCACTGTACCGGTTTTCCCGGGACTGAGTCCGGAAGATACGCGCGAAGCCGTCAGGAAAAAAATGACGCCGGGTTATATGGGGACCTTCACCGGGGCACGTCGTTATGTGCTACATACCTTCGCCAGCACGCAAAGCGCGTTGATGAGAAAACGAGTCTCCCGTTTTATGGAAGGCAAGCTGTGTCCGGTCTGTCACGGGAAAAGACTGAAGTCAGAATCATTGTCCGTCACCTTTGCCGGTGTGGACATTGGTGAATTTATGCAGATGCCCTTAGACCAGCTGGCGGAATTGCTCCTTCCAATCTCCCGGGGGGATTTCAGTGCCCACCACGCCGGCGCAGATGCCGACAGGGATATCACCCGTCGGGATCTGACAGAGCGTGCTGCATCCGGAAAAGCGGTCCATTCCGATAACGCCGATGTCTGCCGGACATCGGCGTTATCGGAAGAGAAACGACTGGCGGCACAACGGCTGACCGGTGGTGTCATGGCCCGGTTGTATCAGTTGCAGAAGCTGGGGCTGGGTTATCTTACGCTGGACAGAGCAACCCCAACTCTATCTGCAGGAGAGCTTCAGCGACTGCGTCTTGCCACGCAACTCAGTTCGATGCTGTTTGGTGTGGTCTATGTTCTTGATGAACCGTCTGCGGGTCTGCACCCCTCAGACAGTAAAGCGCTTTACGATGCGCTTGAGAACCTTCGTGATGCCGGCAACTCGGTGTTTGTCGTTGAACATGATCTTAACCTGATGCGACGGGCGCAATGGCTTGTTGATGTGGGACCGTCGGCTGGTGAACAGGGAGGACATGTTCTCTACAGTGGTATTCCTGAAGATCTGAAAGCCGTCACCCAATCTCGTACCGCGCGTTATTTATTTGATGAAGTCCGGCCACCACAATCTTTTGCCCGTATCCCATCCGGGTGGCTGAAACTGCAGGGGATCCATCGCCACAATCTTAAGTGGATCGATGTTGATATTCCTCTGGGTGTGCTGACAGCCGTGACGGGAGTCTCTGGCTCCGGTAAATCCAGTCTGATTGCCCAGGCCTTACCGGAACTGGTGCTTTCTTCACTTGGCGGTGAGCCAGAAGACGTGCTTTCCGAAGCCAGCGACGCTGAGGGGCCATCCGTAACGGAGAAAACGTACGGTACCCTGACCGGTGATACCGGACTGGTAAAGCGTCTGGTTCAGGTTGACCAGAAACCGATAGGCAGGACCCCCCGTTCAAACCTGGCGACATATACCGGGTTGTTTGATCCTGTTCGTAAGCTCTTTGCCGGAACGACTGACGCCAAACTCCATCATTACGATGCGGGTCAATTCTCTTTCAATGTGGCAAAAGGCCGCTGTGCAACCTGTGAAGGTGAAGGATTCGTCAGCGTGGAGCTGTTGTTTATGCCGAGCGTGTATGCACCGTGCCCGACCTGCCATGGCGCGCGGTATAACCGGGATACTCTCAGGATCTGCTGGCAGGACAAAAATATCGCGGAGGTCCTGCATATGACGGTGGATGAAGCCAGTCAGTTCTTTGCGACTGAAGAACCAGTGGCTCGTCCCCTCCGTCTGCTGAGTGAAATTGGTCTGGGCTACCTGCGTCTGGGACAACCAGCAACCGAGTTATCCGGAGGGGAGGCGCAAAGGATCAAGCTGGCAACCGAACTACAACGTAGCCAACGTGGCCACACGTTGTATATCCTAGATGAACCGACAACCGGCCTGCATGCTTCAGACGCCGACCGCCTCCTTGTGCAGCTGCAGCGGCTTGTTGATGCAGAAAATACGGTGATAATGATTGAACACGATATGCGGGCGGTTACTCAGGCAGACCAGGTTATCGACATCGGTCCTGGAGCGGGACATGAGGGAGGACGCCTGGTTGCCGCAGGAACTCCCGAACAGGTATCGCAGGTCAAAGAAAGCCGTACCGCACAGTATATTGCCAGGGAACTCTCACGGAACGGTTAAAAAGGGCTGTGTCGTCATTGCGTCAATGGCGGCACATTCCCGGCGTGTTCTGTATCAGTAATCTCCCGCAGGTATAATTTCAGCGCATCCCACTGGTTCAGCGCGTACGCGAACGCCTTCGACAGCTCCGAGTGCCGTGACAGCGTTTTCTGCTTTTCACGCAGCCAGCCCTCCAGCGCGGTCAGCAGCGGTACCGCTTTTTCCTGCCGAATGGCCAGCCGTTCCGCCGCGCTTTTGCCCCGGATGCCCGCCTCGATGCCATACAGCTCGCCGATACGGCACAGCGCTTCGGTCGTGGTGTCAGAGGGCGTCCGCACGTGCACGTCCGCCTGCAACACCCCGCTGAACCCCGCAAGATGCGACTGCGGATGTGTAACGCTGGCGTGATAGAAATTTTAAGTCAGTCATCAGGTGTCCACCTAATTAGGGGTCAGTTTGGATATCGAAAATTATTGTACGTCAAGGTTATTTTTTGACCTCTCTACTTTAGCGGGCCTCAGCCGACGAAACTTATCGGAAGCCGGTACCGGCCAGTCTGACTGAAGATGGAAGCAAAATTAATGCTGTGGGCTACCATACCTTCTTTAACAGGTGATTTGTGAACTGCAACTTCTCGGAACGGGAGTTTGCGCAAGGACCGGAAGTCCGCTTTTCGCTCATAGCGGACCGTTCCTGCGCACATGTCTGCTATGTGGTAGAGGCAGACAATACTTACAGCACAGGGCGTTAATAAATACGGAACAGATCAACCGCAGATGCCTCCTCCTGAATGTATTAATTTTGCTATCTCGTCGGCAAAATCAGGGAACAAGTCTGGATATGGAAGCGCCTGGCAGCTGAAAGTATGAATAATAACGCCCTGACAGGATATTTTATTGCACCCTGTCAAAAGTCATACATTCTTTCCCGGTTTTTGCTTTCTCATACCGGATAACTCTATTTAAGGCTTAAGGATAACCTTCGTCCATCCTTCATCCCGCTCATCGAAGTGCTTATATCCGGCAGGAGCCTCTTCAAGCGAAAGACGATGAGAAATTATTTTGCCCGGACTGGCTTTATCGTGATGGATGAGGCGAGACAGCTGACGGTTATAGGCCTTAACGTTCGCCTGGCCGGTACGGATTGCCTGTCCTTTAAACCAGAAACTCCCAAAATCAAATGGCATCTTACCCTCTCTGGCAAGCTCCGATTCAGCCCCCGGATCCTGAGGAATAAAGACGCCAACCACACCAATTCCCCCGGTTGCTTTCGTCGACGCAACAAGACTGTTCATGGTAACAGAGTTATCTTCATGGCCATGTTTGTTACAGCACTGATAGCCAACACATTCGCAGCCACAATCCGTACCGCGTCCATCCGTCAGGTCGAGAATTTTTTGTACAGCTTCATCGCCAGTAGCATTGATGCCCGTCGCCCCCATTTTTTCAGCCAGAGCCAACCGGTCTGTGTGCGTATCAACCACAAACACCTGTGAAGCACCTTTAATGATCGCCGAATGAGCTGCCATCAAACCGACCGGCCCCGCGCCATAAATGGCCACGCTTTCACCAGGCTTCAATCCGGCAAGTTCTGTTGCATGCCAGCCGGTAGGAAAAATGTCAGAGAGCATCACATAATCATCTTCTTTTTCTGCCGCATCAGGGGGAAGAACAAGGCAGTTAAAGTCGGCAAATGGCACCCGAAGAAGTTCCGCCTGACCTCCCTCCCAGGGACCCATTTCAGCAAAACCATAAGCTGCGCCTGCCGTACCCGGATTGGTAGTGAGACAAAAGCCGGTCAGACCTTTTTCACAGTTTTCGCAAAAACCACATCCCACGTTAAACGGCAGACAAACATAGTCGCCCACCTTAATACGTTCAACGCCTGAGCCAATTTCGACCACTTCACCCAGGTTTTCGTGACCCAGAATCCGTCCCTGTTCAAAGCTGGTCCGGCCCTCATACATGTGCAAGTCCGACCCACAAATGTTGGTGGTGGTGATGCGGACGAGTACATCCGTGGGGCGGACAATTTTCGCATCCGGTACGTCTTTTACTTTTACATCATAAGGACCGTTGTAAATTACTGCTTTCATGATCTTCTCCTTCTTGCGTGCGGAAAGGAAATGCTGCCCCGCGGATTGGGGTATCAATCGAGTTTAGCTGCCATAACAGATCTCGCGATCGGCGAAAGGACGATTAGGATGTTTCTTAACTAAGTGCATTGAAGTCTGTAAGACAGGTACTTACCGATGAAGGCTGCCTGGAAAACGTAAAAACATCACACGTTAATCCGGTTTTTTTAAGCAGGCAAGGGATTACGGACAGCTTTGAGCGAGAAGCGGATAAAGTAAATCTATCTCATTTCTGCATTGTGCCAGAAGTAGACATAGGTGAATTAGGTAACCCTAGAGATGCACTTTGAATCAATGATATGAAATGCTGAAAAGGTAATTAACTAATTCAAAATTTGAATAATCAGTTATCTCTTCCATGCTTAATACGTAACCTTAGCTAAGGAGAAATTATGTTAGACGAATACAAAAAATGCATCGAAGCCTGTTATCTATGTGCAACGGCATGTGATAACTGTGCGGCTTCGTGTCTCGACGAAGAGAATCTGGAGATGATGCGCGAGTGCATAAAACTGGATATGCAGTGTGCAAATATCTGCCGTCTTGCAGCTCAATTCATGACACTAAATAGCGGGTCTGCCCAGGATCTTTGCCGTCTTTGCGCTGATGTTTGTCAGAAGTGCGGTGACGAGTGTGGAAAGCATGAACATGACCATTGTCAGGATTGCTCAAGCGCTTGTCATCACTGCGCCGAACAATGCAGAAAGATGGCCGCCTGAGAAAAACTCAAATTACCAAACCCGCTTCGGCGGGGTTTTATATTCCCGGTAATAAGTCGTAGAAGGATGAGATAGATGAGTTTAAGAGTACGGGCGGGAAATAGATCTACTCGAAAGTACTAGCCTCAATGACAAATTCTGGCACAGATTATTTGATTGGCTCAATGTCCGTTTTCGCTGACAGCGGACTGCACCCCGCCGGGGTGACCGCTTCGTGCCAGAATTGGACGTTTCCAAAATCTGCATGCACTAATCGGTGGAGAGCAGATCTCACTGCATAGCCATGCAGACGCGCAGAAATCATCAGGGGCGTTTGAAAGGTGCCGGAAACAGGCGGGAGGCCGCAGAAACGTGCTGAGGGCGCCTGCGGCGGTGCGCCCAAGGGTTGTTATGTTTAATATGGCAGAACTTTCCTGTCGCTATCATTTTGACGCCCGCTATTCGCTCATAGATATGCCTGTCGCGTTTGCGGCTTTACTTGTTATACCCAACCTGCCTGATTTTTATCGCCAGCATCCCGGAATTGAAATTATCCTGAGCAGCTCAGACCGCCGACGGAATATGCTGCATGATGGCCTGGACTGCATACTGAGGGTGGGGGAGCTGGACGATGGCGACTATATCGCAAAGGAGGTGGGAACCGTTAAAATGACGACCTGCGCCAGTCCTGCGTATCTTGATCAACACGGCACCCCGGAAACAATGGACGAGTTGCAGCAGCATCAGGCCGTCAACTGGATTAACAGCAGCAACAGACAAGTTATGCCCTGGACATTCGGGACGTCAGAGGGCTCCACCGAAATTGAACTTCCAGGCAGGCTTGTCGTGGATAACTCAGAAGCCTACATTGCAGCAGGCCTGGCGGGGCTGGGAATACTACAGGGCATGAATATTTTTTTGCAGCCTTATCTCGATCGCGGGCTGTTGGTAGAGGTTCTGCCAGATAATACGTCCCCGAATCGCAAACTGTAACTTCTGTATCCGCACCGCCATCTCTCCCGAAAAGTACGGGCGTTTACCGACTGGCTGGAAAGTTTATTGTAAACGCCTGGGGGCCTGCAGCCTGCTGGTACGTGCGCTGCCTTTTATCGGCCCGCCAGCTTCTGTATGGCTTCACGGACAGGAGCATCGCCAGACGTCAGCTCAATGATGACGCGGCTGACGGCAGGTTGCTCAATGAGTTCAGCCAGCGTAGCCGCCACGTCATCACGGGGCACGTTACCATACGGGATGGCCAGGCCGGCACGTACATAACCCGTACCAGTCTTATCCTGCAGCGCGCCGGGGCGCAGGATCACCCAGTCAAGCTCGCTTTGTGCTAGTTCCACATCGGCCATTTTTTTAACACGCATATAATTTTCGAATGATTCAGAAGTGGTTTCTCCCCGTGCGGACTCCGGGAATGCAGAAACGAGCAGAAAGCGAGACACACCGGCACTGAGGGCGGCAGCTACCGACTTTTTCAGCCCTTCGCCGTCGACCGCATTGGTCATCTCCTGTCCCCCCTTACCGCCGGCACCGGCAGTAAACACCACTGTATCACTACCTGCAAAGTGCATCGCCAGCGCAGCTGCATCCAGCTCTGTCAGGCTCCCACTGACGGGCTCAGCACCCAGCTCGCCTAGCAATGCCTGCTGCTCTGGCTTACGGTAGAGGGCACGAACAGCATGCCCCCTACCTGAAAGGATCCTGCACAGACGCTGGCCGATTTTGCCTGCACCACCGATAATGAAAACATGAACCACAGTTGTCTCCTTCTGGGGTTATGATGTGTCCGAAATTATAACCTGACATCAGGTCAGTTCCTTTGAGCCTGACCGATTGCACTGCATGCTGCTGCCAGCACCAGACAGCTGGTCAGATACTCAGTTGTTCTTATAGCTGAGAACAACAGCCGTACCGATTTAGCTCTCCCGTCACGATGAGAACTCCTGAACCGGTTACACGCAATGCCGGCCAATATCTTCCGTTATATTCGAAAGATCCACGCAAGTTACTGAAGTGCGAGGGACGCAATGTGTACCTTGAACGAACTGAAGTCAGCGGAACCCTGAAGGTTCGATTCCATAGCGTTCAGAAAACTGCTTGCTGAAGCTCGATAGTGAATTGTAACCCACCCGCCCCGCGACCGTTTTTACCGGCAGCGTCGATGTCATCAGCAGGCGGAGAGCCTCCGCGATACGTGCATCGGCGATAACTGAGCGTAAGCTGGTTGACTCACTGGCCAGGTGGCGCCGAAGCGTGGGGCCACTGAGTCCCGTCAGATCTTCAATTTCAGCAGCACTCCAGGGATGAGCCGGTTTGTCCGCTACCATCTGACGGATTTTCATGGCCAGACTTGGCTGCCGGGCTCGCAGCAAAGCATGGTATCCCATGCCATAAAGCCAGAGCACCACTTCAACCATGGCGTGCAGGGAAAGCGGACGCTTCCCTTCCCGCATTGCGGCTGTCCAGCGGTTAAGGGGTGAAAGAAGAGCTGATACGGAAATGGCTGCGATGCTGCCGGTGTCCTGTGGTGGTGGTGCGGCAAGTAACAGCCTGGCTGCTTCAAGCTGTTCCTCCGCGAGCACCACGCTCAGGGCAACAAACTCACCACTTTGTTCTGAAGGGGCATATTCTATATCGATGCTACGGGCATTCGGGACGACCATAATCTCGCCCGGGATCACCCGGTGCCATTTCTCATTTTCACGATACCGGAATTCTCCTTCCAGCGGGAAGGAAAGGGTCGCACCTTCCACCTCGAACTTCTTTACCTGATGCGTCTGTTCTGCGCGAAGGCAATCGCAGGGAAGTGGAAAACGGGAGCGTGCCAGGGTAAGAAGCTCAGCGAGGAGATCATCAACGGGAGAATCGGAAAAGCTGACTGTTTGCATATTCATCCGGAATTTGACTTTGACCGCTATTATACGTCGCCATATACAAAAGCATACAGCGACGCGTGCGGTTGTCTATTCCCGGATGACAAAAATCAGGCCGATTATAGTTATTGCCATACCCACAAGCATGGGCAATGTAATGGCCTCTCCAAACAGCAACCACGCTTCAGCTGCCGTGAGAATGGGAACCAGGTAAAAGTAAGTAGCGACTTTGGTTGCTTCACCGCTTCGTATCATAAAAATCAGCAACATAATCGCCAGAACCGATACGCCAATAACCAGCCAGCCCAGACCCAGCGCAAATGATAAGCTCCACTGCGTCGGAGCAGATTCGAACATCAGGCTAATTGCACCCATCGATATTGTCAAAGTGACGTACTGTAAAAACGTGTTCGCAAAGATATGTCCATCTCCCTGAGCACGGCGCTGATAAAGCGCTCCGATCGTTACGCCAAATAACCCCAGCATGACCGACCCAAAAGCCACAGGATCCAGTGCAAAACTATGCTGGCCTGGCGAGAGCACCAGGAAAACGCCCGCAAAGCCAATCGCAATACCCAGCCATTTCCGGGGATGCAGGGACTGACGGTGCATGAGTGAAACCAGTATTGCAGTCAGTACCGGCTGCAGGCCGGTGATGAGCGCCACAATGCCTGACGGCATGCCACGATGGATGGCATAAAAGCATCCGCCCAGAAAGAAGCTCTGCAGGAAAAGTCCGACAATCAGGTTGCGAACCATTCCTCTGCCGGACGGAAAACGGGCCCTGAACCCCAGTGTAAGCAGCAGAAGGACCAGACAGGAAAATGCGCCACGCAGGAATAAAAGATGAAACGGCGCGCTGTACTGCACGGTAAATTTGGCTGCGACAAACCCTGACTCCAGAGGAATACAAAAAGCCAGGGCGCAAGAGTAATGAGCCATTTTTTTGTGAGGCAGTGATATTCATAGTATTGCAGGTGGGTTCTTGTCGGGCGATATGAAAGGGGATCTTCCCGGTCACTATTGTGTGCACCGGGAAGGAAGGTGATCAGACTGCGGGTGACCACAGGTCGTAATTCAGTGCGAAGCTGTTACCTTCACGGATAACCTTACCGGTAGTAGGCAGGTTGAAGTGCATACCACTGACAGCCAGGTTATCGCTCGCTGCGCGGTCAAGCACTTTGCTACGGATGGCCGCCGCCGCCGCAGGATCGCTGTCGAACGCGATAGTAACGTCAGGCTGAGCAACCTGAATGTGCGGGAAGTGAACAATATCACCCCAGATGAGCAGCGACTCTTTTTCATCACCCAGCAGATAACCGGTATGTCCTGGTGTATGGCCGAACAGCGGTACAGTCTGAATACCTGGTAAAATCGCTTCCTCGCGGAATGGCACCAGTTTGTCGTCATAAGCGCTGAAGGCGTTCCTTGCTACTTCAAAGAACGGCTTGAATGCGTCAGGCGCGCCAGCGGAAATGGTTTCATCACGCCAGAAAGCGAGTTCTTTCTCATGCACAAACAACTGCTGAACATTGCGGAAAACGGGAGTCTGCAGGGGGCCTGCAAGCCCGCCGATATGGTCAGGATGCGCGTGAGTCAGGAGAAGGGTATCAATCTGAAGCGGGTCAATGCCTGCCGCGGCCAGGGCTACCTGAAGCCGACCGCCCCAGCCATTGATACCTCCGGCACCACTGTCAATCAGGATGGTTCGCTCAGGCGTCTGGATAACGTAGACGTTGATATTAATACGGGGTACTGCTGGCACACCGCGCTTCTGCAGTAAATCCTCGGCACGTGAGCCGTCAATACCAGACAGCAGCTCAAAAGATACGTCCAGATAGCCATCACTCAGCATGGTCACAGTCATGTCACCTACTTTTTTGCGATTGATAGCCGGGGCCTGCCAGTTCAGTTGTGAAGTCATATTGGTCTCCGTTACGATTAGAGGTCATCAGGTTTTACTTTAGCAATAGTAACGAAATTTCTGGTTCGAACTGCTCATCCTGCTACGTAAACCGCTCATTCTTAAAATCCGGAGCACAGCAGGTTATATTGCTTTTGCCTTTCTCATGTAAGGTGTCGGTATTATCTTTACCGGAGCCTGTAATGGACATTATTGGAATTATCATGTCGGCGGGAAAAGCCTCTGACCAGTCCTCAAGCACCCGACAATAGTGTCCCGCCTCAATCCCCGCCAGGGCAGAAGACTCCGGCAGGTAGGCCAGGCCGTAGCCATCTTTTACTGCCTGAAGCATTGGATAAATGCTTGAAAAAGTAAGCTGCCCGTCCACTTTTTTCACAATCTCCCCCTGCCTGACAAATTCCCAGCCATACAGCGGGCCTGTGGGTGACAGACGTATATTGATGCAGTCATGTTTTTCCAGCTGAGAGGGATGTAGCGGCAGACCTCTTTCTGCAAGATAGGTGGACGATCCAATGACGACAAACCGTATGTCCGGTGCGATTCGGACGGCCACCATATCCTTTAATATGTCATCACCAATTCGGACTCCGGCATCAAAATTGCCCTCAACAATGTCGACAAAACCGTTCTGCTGCGACATTTCCACCTTGATATCCGAATATTTTTTTAGTAACGGTGACAATCGTGGCCAGAGACATTCATGAATCATGTGATCTGATACCGTAAGTCTGACCAGCCCAGCCGGTGTATGGCGCAGTCTCTGAAGAGCTGTCACGCCCGCTTCAATGCGCGCAAGACCGGGTTCAAGCGTCAGTAATAATTGTTTACCGGCTTCGGTGACAGCCACCCGCCTGGTTGTACGCATAAGTAACGGCATGCCAACGCGCTCCTCGAGACGACGTATCGTGTGTGAAAGCGTGGATGCCGAGATCCCGAGGCGGACAGCAGCCCGTGAAAAACTGCACTCCTGTGCTACTGCCATGAATGCAACATAGTCATTAAAATCGTGACGCATACCGTTCCCGTTCAGGATCTCCGATAACATTATCAGAACCATTTAGGTTCATGATGCCGATTCTGTGAGCCATCAGGCAACCCCCCCGTTCCGCTCATCCGATCATAATTTTTATAAATCTAGATATTGGTAAATCTCAATATGTGGAATAAAGTGTCGTGGTTCTGCGGCTACATCGGCCGAACGACGACATGCCAGGTCGTAAATGCTGAGACATGGCGTTTCAGTGATATTGAAAATTCGCTATATCAGGATATGTAATGAAGACGAAAAACCTGTTCTCTCCCACCAGACTAGGTCCCTACACCCTGAAGAATCGTGTTGTACTTCCGCCTTTAACCCGCTCACGGAGCTCACAACCGGGTGATATTCCGAACGAACTGATGGCTGAATATTACGCACAGCGCAGCAGTGCCGGGTTTATGGTGACCGAAGGAACACAAATCGAACCTCGTGGGCAGGGTTATGCGTGGACCCCGGGGATCTACAGCTCACGGCAAGTGGAAGGCTGGAAGAAAGTGACGCGGGCAGTGCATGAAAAAGAAGGCATCATTTTTGCCCAGCTCTGGCATGTCGGAAGAGTATCCCATAACTCCCTGCAGCCATGTAACGCCTCGCCTGTCGCTCCGTCGGCGATACCGGCAGGGGAAAACGTTAAGGTATTCATCGAAACCGGGCCGGGAGAGGGTGCGCTGGCTACCGCTTCCTGCCCCCGCGCACTGGAAAAAGAGGAAATTAGTGAGATTGTCAGGATGTACGCCGGGGCAGCTCAGAACGCCCTTGATGCCGGTTTTGACGGTGTGGAAATTCACTGTGCAAATGGATACCTGGTTAACCAGTTCATGTCATCCCATAGCAACAAAAGAGAGGATGAATATGGTGGCTCATTACATAACCGGCTGCGGTTTCTGCGCGAAGTGACGCAGGCTGTCGCTGATGTGGTCGGTAAAGACCGTGTGGGAGTCCGTTTTGCTCCGCTCTTTCAGACCACGGATGAAGTAAGGGTCTATCTTGGCCTGGTGGAAGATGATCCCCATGAAACCTATACCGAAGCCGTTAAAATTCTTGAAGAAATCGGAATAGCCTATATTTCTCTTGCTGAAGCCGACTGGGATGATGCTCCCGAATTGCCTGAAGCATTCAGAGCTGAAGTCCGTAAGTTATTCAGCGGTGTAATTATGTATGCCGGGCGATATACGCAAGAAAAAGCCGAACGGATTATCGGTGCTGGCTGGGGAGACATTATCGGATTTGGCCGCCCGTTCATAGCTAATCCGGATTTACCGCAGCGCCTTTATCATGAATGGCCACTGAATCCGGTCGATCCAACAACCATGTATGGTGGAACGGCAAAAGGCTACACAGATTATCCCGCCTTTGGCTAACCATTCTTATGAGCATCAGCTTTTCAAAAGCTGATGCTTAACGTAGAGAAGTATCGTAACATTGCAATTCCTCAATGCGACAAGTGACAGAGTTTATGCCTGATATTGATTTGAATGACGTGATTAAGGCGCTGGGAAACCCTGTTAGAAGAAAAATTCTGCATATGCTCAAGGAACCGAAAATACACTTCCATCAGCCTTATGCTGATGCGGACGAGTTCGGTGTGTGTGTCAGTATCATTCAGGAAAAGGTCGGGCTCTCACAGTCTACCGTTTCTCTTTACCTCTCAGCTCTTCAACGGGCACAACTTGTTACTTCTCAGCGCATCGGTCCCTGGACGTACTACAAACGTGACAATGATAAAATAAGGGTTGTTCTTGAGTTGCTGAAAAATACAATCTGATACAGGACTGAGCACATTCAGTGTAACAGTACCGGGGGTTCGTACTTGCGATCCCGGCAGGCATTCCATGAAAGCGCACTAATTCCTCAATATCAGGCTGCAGACCGGTCATAAGAGGCTAATAGTTTTGCAAAATATCCACCAGTTTGGGTCAAATCACTCTGTCGGTTGGTGTGCATACTCGGTGCAAGGACCTGCAGATATTTAAGATGGCGGATAGCTTGTTACAGTGCCGCTGATGACATTCCGACCCTGTTGCCGTCCGGGTAAGATAATACCTCTGACAGCGGTCATAAAAGCCCAACATAATTGTCTTTCGAGCCATATATTAATCGCTCATCGCGCTCTCTTTTTCGAAGAGGTGTCACTTAATCATGATCGGTCAGTACAAAAAGACAGTGCTTTTCCAAATTCCGGACGGTTGTATGCGAAAACGGTGAAGCTCAACAAATGGTGTCATCGCTGTGCAATGCTCTGCGGGCTCATTCTTTCAGTTAACTGTTTGGTTACAGCTTCAATGAAGTATTTCAGTTAATTCACAGCGAGGGTTTGAGGAAACCACGCTGTGATTACCCAACGCTCATCCGGAGCATCCGGATTGAACTGTCGCTGGAGCTTGTTGGGCGACACGATACTGGCCTCGCCTTTACATGCCCTCGGGCTCCGGTATCCGACCTGAGCCTTTATCCCGACACGTTTCATCAGTCGCCAGACTCTGTTCACTCCGCACTGTTGCCCGCTGTCCCGCAGATCCAGATGGATTTTGCGATAACCATAGACGCATCCCGATTCCAGCCAGAACTGTTTAATCTGTCCTGTCAGTCTCAGGTCTGCCTGATGGCGTTGTGAATGCGGCTGCTGAAGCCAGGCGTAAAAACCACTGGGATGTTCATCCAGCACCCGACAGAGCAGGCGAACAGGCCAGCAATAGGTGTTGTCACGAATAAAGGCGTACCTCAGTCGGACAGCTTTGCGAAGTACGCCGCGGCTTTTTTTAATATGTCCCGTTCGTCGGTAACCCGCTTCAGCTCTTTCTGAAGACGGCGGATCTCGGCCTGAGCATCTGACTGTTCTTTATTAGTGGAAGAATCCGGACCGTAGTTCTTTATCCAGGCGTAAAGGCTGTGGGTGGTGATATCGAGACGCGTTGCAACGCTGGCAACAGAATAACCGCGATCAACAACCTGTTTGACTGCTTCAATTTTAAACTCTTCAGGATAACGCTTACCGCTCATGGGCACCTCTCTTTAAGTCATCTTAAATGACTCTGAGGTGTCTGTTAAACCTGTGGCGATTCACCTCGCGTCCTTCCGTTCAGTATAGCCTCAGTCCCTGACACCACCCGAGAACGGAATGACGTCCCCTTTCTCCCTCCCGGTGTTGCGTTCAAGCTCCCTGACATACTGCTGTAAAAGTATAAGGTTATGTAACAGCTCTACATTTTCAGCCATCATCTTTTTGATTTCTTCCCTCAGCTCATTTCTCTGACGGCGATACTTTTCTTTCAGCTTGATCTGCTGCTCAATGCCCTGCTCATCAACCGGCGCGGTGCCCTGGCACGTTTTTTTCAGACTGCGGATAGCCTCCCTGACCTGCCTGTACTCAGGACAGTTATAATTCAGGGTGCCGTTTGCCAGCCCCGCTCGTTTTTCCACAGCATACTGGCTGATACGCTCCCCTGATAACATCAGTTCCCTCAGGGCCTGCTCTGCTCTTGCCTGTGTTTTTTTAACCCCCGACTGTTCGTTCGTCATGCTCTATTCATCCTTTTCAAAAAAACGGACAGCATCTGCATAAAAATCTCTCTCAAGCATCAGAAAATCCCTGTCAGCCTGAGGAGCATTATTTCGCACGGCAATCTCCAGAAGGTTGTCATAATGAGCCATCCTGCGTTTCCACACGGGAACAGAATCAGCTCCGGCCAGCATGTTCTCACATCCCGGATTGCAGGACGCTGACTGAACAACCGCCTTAAACTCGCAGTCATGGCCATTCATGCAATAAAAACCGTTTCCAAGAGATACCAGTTTTTGCCCGCCTCGTTTAGCCATGCTCATCGCTTTTTTCAGTGTAGGAAACGTCATCTGATGTAAGTGCCCACCTCTCTGGGACATCAGTAACTTCCCGCCTTCGCCATAAAGCAGGCCTTCATGCTGATAAGAAACAGCCCTGGAAGCTGAGAGTTCGGTATCAACCCTCTCAATCTCGGCAGCGAATGCCTGAGGGATCGCCCGGCTAAAATGCGAAGCGTTGAGTGCACCGGACATATACCACTCCGTCATGCCTCTGATTAAGTGCTTAAACTGCCGGATAAGATCATTAGTAGAAATCAGATCAAGACGCCTGAGGTGTACAGCAAGTGAACGGCGAAACTGATGGGTTCGCAATGGCCAGAAAGCCCCCTCCCGAATCTCCATCGCAACGCGTTCATCATCACGTATGTTTGGATTTAAAAGCCTGAACTCATCAATATGGTCACGTCGGATGAACAGATGGTGTCTTTTCACAAATTTCTTTGCCCACTCAGTCTGGCGCTGCGTCCCCATAAAAGAGAGTTTTTGCTCCGAGAACCACGACCTGATATTTAAAGACAATGGAACATTGTCCAGCGTCTTCCCGTCCAGGCCTGTCATGATTTGATTAATTCTGCGTAAATGCTGAAAAGGCTTTTCCACATAGCGACAAACAACCCAGTCTTCGTGACTTCCACCTTCCGGGGCGAACTTATGCAACACCGAACGAAGTCCCAGGATATCACCATCATAAATCAGTGAACCGTGCATCACGCCAAGCACTTCGCTGTGTCTCATCCCCGACATGGCCTGTATCACATTCATGACTTTTAACGTCAGCTCAAAATGCCAGGTGTTCAGCTTTATGTGATCAACGCCAATAAAATCAGATCTCCAGCGCTTATTTTTATGTACCGAGAACCAGCCCTGCATCCCGGGGCCAAGTGTCGCGAAAAGCGCCCGAATTTCCCCGGCAACAATATTGTAGTAATACGCGGCCCGGTAATCCGGTATGCTTTTTGCTGTCCCTCTTTTACGGGCTTCCAGCATCGACGTATAGTAAGGCGAATCATAAAAACCGTTTATGATAGCGCACAGCCGGGAAAACCCGTCAAAATCGAAATCACTGATTTCAGCATCCAGTTCAGTAATCAGCCCTTCCCAGACAGACATCATAAGACTGAAAGGCATACAATATGTCTGGTTTGAATCATCCACACTGTTGTAACTGTCGAAGCTAATATCAGGAAAGTAACCGTATTTTCGAAGACGGGTATGACCTGTCAGCGAGATATCCGCCAGGTCCATAAAGTAATTACGTAATGTTCTTTCAGAACGCTTCCTGCCGTGCTCATCCTCCTCCTTCATCTTTACAATGAAAGCATTCCGGACAAGCGTAAGCGTCGTCTCAGCACCGTCTGGCAGATCCTGAAATTCCTGAGAGGATAATGGACACCAAATATGGTGGACGCTATCCATGAAATCATTAACCGCAGTGCGTAAAAAAAGCCCTAATTATCCCGTTGAGTTCAAAATCAAAATGGTTGAACTCTCGCATCGACCAGAGATCTCCGTAGCGCAACTCGCTCGTGAGCATGGGATCAACGATAATTTGCTGTTTAAGTGGCGCCAGTACTGGCGCGAAGGAAAACTACGTCCTCCTTCAACAACAGAAAACAACGTGCCTGAGCTGCTCCCGATAACACTTGATGCCGAAGATGTTGTCCCTGCAACCTCCCCCCGGTCACAACCTGTAGCTGCTGCGGCACCTGAATCACTCAATATCAGCTGTGAAGTGACGTTCCGGCACGGATCACTCCGTCTGAATGGTGCCATCAGCGAAAATATCCTGAACCTGCTGATACGGGAGCTCAAACGTTGATCCCATTACCATCAGGGACAAAGATCTGGCTGGTCGCTGGCATCACCGATATGAGAAACGGCTTCAACGGCCTGGCGGCAAAGGTGCAGACGACGCTGAAAGACGATCCGATGTCAGGTCACGTTTTTATCTTCCGTGGGCGTAATGGCAGTCAGGTAAAGCTCCTCTGGTCTACCGGCGATGGACTGTGTCTGCTGACCAAACGGCTGGAGCGCGGCCGCTTCGCCTGGCCGTCAGCCCGGGATGGCAAAGTGTTCCTCACACAGGCACAGCTGGCGATGCTCCTTGAAGGTATCGACTGGCGGCAGCCTAAAAGACTGCTTACGTCACTGACTATGTTGTAGGCCTCTTTATCCTGGTCGACGCTGAATGAGCCTGGTAATATACCCGGTATGAACAGCTTACTTCCTGACGATATCGATGAACTGAAACGTCTCCTTGCCGAACAGGAGGCGCTGAACCGTGCCCTTCTGGAAAAGCTGAACGAGCGTGAACGCGAAATAGATCACCTGCAGGCGCAACTGGATAAGCTGCGCCGGATGAACTTCGGCAGCCGCTCCGAAAAAGTCTCCCGCCGTATCGCGAAGATGGAAGCCGACCTTAAGCAGTTGCAGAAAGAAAGCGATACCCTTACCGGCCGGGTGGATGACCCGGCCGTGCAGCGCCCGCTGCGGCAGACCCGTACCCGCAAACCGTTCCCTGAATCACTTCCCCGTGACGAAAAACGGCTGCTGCCGGCAGCGTCATGCTGCCCGGAATGTGGTGGTGCGCTGAGTTACCTGGGTGAAGATGCCGCCGAACAGCTGGAGCTGATGCGCAGCGCCTTCCGGGTTATCCGGACAGTACGTGAAAAGCATGCCTGTACTCAGTGCGATGCCATCGTGCAGGCCCCCGCGCCTTCACGGCCCATCGAGCGGGGTATCGCAGGACCGGGGCTGCTGGCCCGCGTGCTGAGTTCAAAGTATGCAGAGCACACCCCGCTGTACCGCCAGTCTGAAATATACGGCCGCCAGGGTGTGGAGCTGAGCCGCTCACTGCTGTCGGGCTGGGTGGATGCGTGTTGCCGGCTACTGTCACCGCTGGAAGGGGCGCTTCAGGACTATGTGCTGACTGACGGTAAGCTCCATGCTGATGACACGCCTGTCCCGGTGCTGTTGCCAGGTAATAAGAAAACGAAGACCGGGCGGTTGTGGACGTACGTTCGTGACGACCGTAACGCCGGGTCAGAGCTGGCGCCGGCAGTGTGGTTCGCTTACAGCCCGGACAGAAAAGGTATCCACCCGCAGAGCCATCTCGCTGGCTTCAGCGGTGTTCTGCAGGCGGATGCGTACGCCGGGTTCAACGAACTGTACCGCAATGGACAGATAACGGAAGCTGCCTGCTGGGCTCATGCCCGCCGCAAGATCCACGATGTGCACGTTCGCACCCCGTCAGCGCTGACGGAGGAAGCCCTGAAACGGATCGGTGAGTTATATGCCATCGAGGCGGAAATAAGGGGGATGCCGGCGAAGCGACGCCTTGCAGAACGTCAGCAAAAAGCTAAACCGCGGCTGAAATCCCTGGAAAGCTGGCTGCGTGAAAAGGTGAAAACGCTGTCGCGACACTCAGAACTGGCGAAAGCGTTCACGTACGTACTGAACCAGTGGCCGGCGCTGGCTTACTATACTGACGACGGCTGGGCCGAGGCAGATAACAACATAGCTGAGAATGCGCTACGGATGGTCAGCCTGGGCCGCAAAAACTACCTGTTCTTCGGTTCGGATCATGGAGGAGAGCGGGGAGCGCTGCTGTACAGCCTGATCGGGACATGCAAACTGAACGGAGTGGAGCCAGAAAGCTACCTTCGCCATGTGCTTGATGTTATAGCTGACTGGCCGATAAACCGGGTCAGCGAACTGCTCCCCTGGCGCGTAGCATTGCCAAATGAATAACACATCCCCGTCAATACGGTTCTCGCTGCACGCTTACGGACAAGCGGAAAACGAAGCTGAAACAGACTGCGATACCCCATAGACTCAATAATACGGGCTCCCGCCACAATGTTTGCACATTTCCGGATCAGGGACTGCGTCTTCGCGGTCCTGCCGACAATCCAGAGCAGGCTGGCTGAGATGATTTTGGCTTCAAGACGCAGTTCAGGATCCCGTATGCCTGAAAAATTAACGGTTCTTAACGTTTCACCAATATGGGTTCTGACATAGCGATTGGTCCAGACATCATCCCTGAAATAAATATTCAGCGTCTCCTCATTGATAAAACGCATATCATGTTCATCTGAGCTGGCGATAACCAGGCAGTTATTCAGACGTTCAAAGCTTTTGTTTTCTAGTGCCTCACAGATGATATCCTCAGTCGGAAACTCATCCCCTGAACGAAGCGGCGTTCCGGCAGGAAACTCCGCCATTCGACTACGGCTTACCTCTTTTTTCTTCAAATCTGCCATACCGGAGCCACACCTTCTCGCTGAAGTTTAACGCGCGCTTTTTTCAGGATCGCCTCATCTACCAGCCCAAGCCGTAAATCAATCTTCAGGAGTAACGTTTCATAACGCTCCACAGCATTGACCGAACCGATGTACAACGGTTTTCCATACTCGATAGCATGCCTGAATGACAGCAGGAGCCATACAGACTCCAGCGTTTCCACAACGCAACTTTTTGAACATTCGACACAATGAGAAAAATCCGCACAAGCCTTTGGTGTCCGGCCAAATCGTTTTTGCTTTTTTATAAAGCGCAATTCAATATCTGTAGGCGGCTCCTGCGATCGACATCCCAGGCCATTCAATAAAAGATCCACACCCTCATCGCTTCCACGCAGATCGATCCCCAGCTCATCAGCAACTTTTACCCGCTCGGATAACGCACGTGTCGCAATCCCCTGATTCATAAGCGTATCAAGTGCAGCACTGAAGTTTTCCTTCGCCCCCTGTGGGTTACCTGCAGCATAATTCCGCCTGTAAGTGCCCCAGTTATGCTGTGCTTTTTCCGCCGTAATCAGACCATTCTTTAATGTTCTGTCCGTATACTGCTCAGACGTTTTGCGCAAGCCAGAAACGGTAATTGATGGAAGCGAGGGATTAAGCTGCCGCATCGTGGCCCACGCCCCCTCAGAGTTAGAAAATTTAGTCAGATGACTGGGATTAAGAGAATAAAGCTTACGGAATTTCACCTGCGGCTCACTCAGAAACAGCGCCTGTACCGGAGGGAAGTTATCTGCGGAAACCAGATAGTTAACGATGTCGTCCCTGAGCCTGATAAAAGACAGAAACCAGTAATAGCCCGCACGTTTGGTCACATACTCCGATTTACCTATCGTCAGACGTATATACTTATTCGCTCTCCCCTTATAAACATAATCAGTGCTGATACCCTTTTCATCCAGATGTATATCATCCCGCGTCAGACCCAGAACCTGAGAGGTGTTTCCCCATGTGTGGTAACAGAACAGAAAAAAAGAAGTAAGAAAGTAATTTTCCAGAACGTCCCTGATGATGATCTCTGCCCTGCTGACCCCGTTCTCTCCCGGATACCGGAAATACGCTTCATAAACAGGTGCCAGCAAAGACGGTGAGAAATGCCGCACCCCTTTTTCCGATTTAGCGATATGCTCCCGGATACATCCCGCAAGGAACTCATTCATGGATGACAACTGCCTCAGGATCTCGGAAAGTTCATTCCTGGTATAGCTATCCCTTCCCTGCTGCTGATACGTTCCTTTCGGTAAGAATTCATATTCATACCGCCTCTGAATCTGCCCGCCCGTAAGCAAAAACCGGTTGACCACGGACAAGTAGTGTCTTGCCATCCTGACTGAAATTTTTCGCCGACGAATATCGTTCATGAGATGTTTAATATACATTTCAACGCCTTCAGCCGTGCCATAGTCATACTGATTGACTGACTGCCATATAAAAAACATATTGAGATAACGGAAAATGGTTAACCTTCCGGCGGGACGGTAAGACAGAAGAAATCGTTTCAGAGAGGCAATAAAATCGCGTTTTTCAGGGCGGGCAAGATGCGAATGTTCACTAAACCATCCGGGGAGCAACACATAATCTGAAAAATGAGCCTGAAGATAAACGTCAAGTAAATAATATCGGTTCAGATCCCGCTGAGTGATGTGTCCGCTGACCGTCTCCCATGACAGCACATTTTCGGCCATCCACGTTATCTGCGTTTCACTCCGGCTCATATATGGCTCCATCGCGACCTGCAGCACCGTCAATCAATGCGTCCATGACCCCGGCGACTGCATCAGAAATCTGGTTTTGCTGAAGAAAGACGATGTATTTCATCGTCGTATTTTCGCTTTTATGGCCCATCCAGTATTTTACTGTACCCAGCGCATTTGCGGCCTGATCGGGATAGCAACTCAGTGCCGAGCGTAAAAAATGGGTCGCAAACGTTGCCCGCAAATCATGGGGTTTATGTCTGAACACATTTCCCGGAGCAGACCGGGCCAGGCGATGGCGAAAACTGTACCAGCGGGAGTAAAAGGCTTTTTCAGACATCCGTTTCCCGTTTGCCATTAAAAATAAAGGCTCGTGCCGCCCTTCCCCACCCTGTCGTGCACGCCATTTTTGGATCTTCTTTTCATACTCCTCATCCGCCAGATAATCCAGAACCTGCTCGTACAATCGTCTGGTGATGAAGAGTTCTCGCGTCATCCCAAACTTCGTATGAACTCCGCATCTCGGACCAATATGAAGCCCCCTGATGGTCAACTCAGATACAGGGACACTGGCAAGGTACTCTTCAGTAAAGAGTGACGACGGCAGGGTCAGCATTTCATCCAGCCGTAACCCACAATTTTTCATCAGCACAATCATTAAACTGAACAACCCGGACTCAGATTTCAGTGCCTCATCCAGGATATGAACCTCTGCATCATTCAGTGGGTTGATTGTCCTTTTTGTTGTGCTGGTTATCCTGATGGCAAGATCCGAACTTATCACCTTGCGTCGCCCGTCAACGACTTTTTCGACCAACGTAAAAAATGAGCTGGCAGCCAGCTCACCACACTTGCCCAGAAATACGTAAAACCGTCGGATAACGCTGATGTACACCGCCGCGGTGGATGAGGCGATGCGCCCCTGCCTTACGGCCCCCAGAAGATACTCCCTGAAGCCATATGTAGGGCTTTGGTATTTCAACGTTCCCGGGGTGAAAGGGTCAAGTCCGTTATCCTCCAGCCACCTTATCCAGCGTAAAAATGCCCGGGCTAAAGGCTTTAAATCCCTGGCCTGCAGGATAGCTTTATCCATAAGATAAAAGTGTACATATCGGCTCAGTTTTCGATTCTGGATGCCGCTAATATAAGGTATTTCAGCATACAGAAATCCGGGTTCAAATTTCAGTTTCGGCTCTGTTGCATCCAGTTTGCTGACACGCCCATAACGCGCATGAATGTTAGTGATTATCCTCACAGTCTGTCGCCCTGAAACGCCACCTCATGCCTACACTATAAATCCGGAAGAAGAAAAAACAAACAACCAGGTTGCCGGGAGTGAATATGCAAATCAGGAGGAAAGTAAAAGATGTAACGACACCATCACGATGCAATACATTGACCTCAACACGTTACCCGGACCATACGTGATAAACATCACAAATCCTTTGAGTGAAGAACTTAAGATGTGATTTTCATTTCCCGGCACAAACCGTGCCCTTAAAAAACAGGCAACGGATACATCTTAATGCCAGAAGTAAACCTTAATTGATTGAATACAGCCTGAGTCCATTGCAAAAATAACACACAGGGTAAATTCGCATATACAGAACCCAACGAAAAGCAAAAGAAACCTGTAACACATTTCGTTTACCTGTCACTTTCAATTGTAAAAGCCAGCAGAAAAAGCGCATATAACTATATTTATCCCTGCGGGGACTTTTGTTTGTGCTATATATTTTTTACAGAGAACCGCAACGCGTCCAAACACAAGAATATATTTACCTCTGGAAAATGGTCTGACTCCCTTTCACGTGGTTGTAGTGACCTGTTCTGTGATTCATGTAATGTCTTTTCTGGATGAGGAAAATATGTCATCACTGATATTTTATACAGACGAAGCACAAGCACTGATTGTAACAGATACCCTTGCCGTCACCGATAATGGGGAGCCGTTATCTTTTGTTTCCAAAGCAGGTTACATCCCCCAGCTAAGAACCATCATAGCAGGTACGGGGGCAGGTGGATTTTCTAACACCTGGTTGCTTGAAGCATCAACCAGAATGGTCGTATCAGGTATACAAAATCTCAATTATCATACATCGGCCTGTCTAAGGAGGCTGTGGAAACAATACAAGCATGACCATGCAATTCCCTCTTCTTCAACGGTGACAACCAGTGTTTATCAGTTCGCAATTTGCGAGGAAACAGGAAATATCGTTTCGTTCGCCTATCGCTCAGTCCATGATTTCGAATCAGAGCAATTACAATACGGAACAGGAGTAAAACCTGAGTGCCAAATCCTGGATGGGGATTTGTTGCAGACAATTCCTGTAATGATGAATGAACAAAGGGCTATACAGGCGACATACTCACACCCGGAACGGATCCATATTGGCGGTGAGATGATTGCGCATTATCTGACATCATCTATGTATCAATGCTTTAAGATTGGGGAATTTGAGGATTTCAGAACTCAGGGAGAGTATATATTGAGCAGGATTTAGGCAAAACGCGGTTCAGATAAAGTGCTTTTAACAGGCTTGCTGAACATTAAAAGGATATCTCTCAATTACGATGAATAGCTTGAATTCTAAAAATAGAAAAGTAGAGTTTAACTCTAAATACATAAAAACAAGAGTAAAGGAGCACCCGCCGAAGCAGCCGCGCATGATGTTGACCGAGAAGCGGATCATCTCGTACGCCGGAATACGGCTGTTGCCATATGACGGATGCGGCACACGCTTGTACGGCAGGGCAAAAACGCTGTCCATCTCTTCGGTAGAGAGCGGGATCGCCGGCGGGTTAACCCAGATATAACGCTCGCCGTGCTTTTGCATCAACGCGCGGGCACAGCCCGGGTTGGTTTCATGGTGCAAAATACGGGAGGCGTGTGCGTAGAGCACCTTGTCAGCTTTGACCTTCTCATATGACGGCAGCAGCACATAGGTCTTTTCCCACGGCTTCGGACGCGGCGGCTGCACCACCACGGCCTTTGCTTCCGCTTTCTTCGGCTCAACTGGTTTGTTATCCGCGCACGGCAGATCGTCACCGTACGGATGCGGGATAGGGTCGATTTTGCCCGGCATATCGATAATGCGGGAATCCACCCCGCTCCAGCCCGGCAGCGCCTCTTTCACCATGATCGCGGTGTTGCGCACGTCGCGGATCTCGCTGACCGCTTCACCCTGCGCCAGGCGATGCGCCACTTCCACCAGCGGACGCTCGCCGTTGCCGAAGATCAGCATGTCGGCTTTCGAATCCACCAGCACCGAACGGCGCACGGTGTCAGACCAGTAGTCGTAGTGCGCGGTGCGGCGCAGGCTCGCCTCGATGCCGCCCAGGATCACCGGCACGTCTTTCCATGCTTCTTTGCATCGCTGGGTGTAGACGAGGGTCGCGCGATCGGGACGTTTACCCGCCACGTTATCTGCCGTATAAGCGTCGTCATGGCGCAGCTTACGGTCCGCGGTATAGCGGTTGATCATCGAGTCCATGTTGCCCGCGGTCACGCCAAAGAACAGGTTAGGTTTACCCAGACGCATAAAGTCGTCTTTGCTGTTCCAGTCAGGCTGAGAAATAATCCCCACGCGGAAACCCTGAGCTTCCAGCATACGGCCGCAGATCGCCATGCCAAAGCTCGGGTGATCGACATACGCATCACCCGTCACCAGAATGATATCGCAGCTGTCCCAGCCCAGTTGATCCATCTCTTCCCGGGACATCGGCAGGAACGGCGCCGGTCCAAAGCAGGCTGCCCAGTACTGGGGCCAGGAGAAGAGGTCGCGATCCGGCTGGATCAGGGAAATTGCGCTCATAATGCTTCCGAAGAAAAAATAGACAAAAGGAGCGGGATTATACGCTGGTTTATCGGGGGAAATGAAGGGGTATTTATTGCCCGGTGACGCTACGCTTACCGGGCCTACGGGCCTGTAGGTCGGGTAAGGCGAAGCCGCCACCCGACTCGTTTTACGGTGCCGGATTCACCAGCATCTGCCCTACCGACCCCCTGTCCATCATCTCCAGCGTCTGGCTGTGGAACAGGAACGGGAAGTGCGGCCATGACGGCTGTCCATAGTAGACGAGCAGTTCTACCTGCCCATCCACCCAGACGGTATCTTTCCAGCCCCTGTCTTCCGGGAACGGCATCGCCCCGTTGACGTTGCGGATCAGGAATGACACCCCTTCAATATGGAACGACTGCGGCATCTCCGAGCGGACGGTCCAGCGCTCCCAGGTTCCCTGCTGGGCGGTGATATCAATACGATTTACGTCCCACAGCGCGCCGTTGATGCCCGGATCGTCGCCAAGGCTGATATCGCGACTGCGTACTGCCGGGCCGGTCACAATTTCCTGCGGCAGCAGGCGCATCGGCAGACTGTCGGTCACCAGCGGCAACAGGCCGGTCGGGCGCAGCGTCAGCACCAGCGTGGAGACCAGAACGCTCGACGGTTCAAAGAAGCCGCGAATGCGGTCAACAATGCTTGCCGCTTCGCCGCAGGTCACGGACACTTCATCCCCGTTGGTCATATCCACGAGGATTTCACGACGTTCGCCCGGCGCAAGCGCCAGCTGTTTCACCGACACCGGCGCAGGTAATAACCCCTGATCGCCTGAAATCACATGCAGGGCGCGGCCGTCGCTCATTTGCAGCAGGTAGCGGCGCGCGTTAGAGGCATTCAACAGACGCAGGCGCACCCAGCCTCGAGACACTTCGACATACGGGCTTTGCGCGCCGTTAACCAGCAGCGTATCGCCCACAAAGCCACCGCTGCCCGGCTCGCTGTACTCCGGCGTACCGAAGTTATCCAGACGCTTGTCCTGAATAATGATCGGGAAATCATCAACACCGTAGTGATTCGGGATCGGCAGCGTTTTACTGACCTCATCTTCAATCAGCCACATCCCGGCCAGGCCGTTATAGACCTGCTGGGCGGTGCGGTTCGGGGTGTTGGCGTGATACCACAATGTCGCCGCGCTCTGACGAATCGGGAGGACGGGCGCCCAGTCGGCATTCGGCGACATCATGCGCGCCGCGCCGCCCATCAGCGGCCCCGGCACCTGCAACCCACTGACGGTCATTGCGACATTTTCCGTCGTCCGGTTACTGTAGATGAGCTTGACGTCATCCCCATTCCACACGCGAATGGTCGGCCCGAGGTAGCGTCCGTTAATGCCCCATACCTGCGCGCGCGTTCCCTGGGTAAAGGACCAGTGGCTACGCTGAAGCGTGAGGAATAGCGGCTGTCCGCGACGGGATTCAATCAACGGCGGAATAGGCAGCGGCTGTTGCTGCCCGGCGGCGCTGGCTGTCCGCGGCATCGCACCCGCACAAAGGGCGATACCCGAAGCCTGAATAAACTGACGCCGACTGAGTGACATATAAGCTCCATCTGAAACGACTAACAACGCGGGAATTCGTTTTCCCTTGAACGAAACCGGGTTAAATCTTACCGGCGGCTTCTCGCTCTGCAACTTCTTTATCGAGCTGTGCAATGTGCTGAGCCATCAGCTCGCGGCAGTGCGTGGCCAGCTCGCGCACCTGGTCTTTACCGTATTTGGAGGTATCCACCGGCGGTAGCATTTCGACAATGACCAGTCCGTTTTTCAGACGGTTAAGATTAATCTTATTCGATGTATTGGAAACGCACACGGGAATAATTGGAACGCCTGCCGCAATTGCAGCATGAAACGCGCCGGTCTTGAACGGCAGCAGGCCGCGACCGCGGCTGCGCGTCCCTTCCGGGAACATCCAGATTGAGATCCGGCGCTTTTTAAACTGATCCACCACTTCCGCAATGGTGCCATGCGCTTTCGCACGGTTGTTGCGGTCAATCAGCAAGTTACCGGTGAGCCAGTACAGTTGGCCGAAAAGCGGGATCCACAGCAGGCTCTTTTTCCCGACGGTTACGGTCGGCGGAATAACAATATTTGAGGCCGTCACCATATCGTAGTTGTTTTGATGGTTAGCGATATAGATGGCGTTACCGAAATTCTCCGCCCCTTCAGGCAGACGCTTTTCAACCTTCAGGCCGAACAATGGCGCAAGGCGACCAAACATGTGCCCGAACGTCGCGACATGTTTTGGGTTACGCGGGCTGAACAGGCAATAAATCGATCCGAAAATACAGACCAGAATGCAGTAAATAACGGTAAGAATAAGACGAACAATGTATAGCATAGCGACCTCTGAAGCCCTGACAGCTGACAATTATACTTCACCTGTGGCCAGGTAAGGACTTTATTACGAGCGCGTATTGTTAATCGCAACGCACGAATTAACAACGTTTTTACGGGAAATTTTATGGTAATCCCCCTCCGGAAAGAGGGGGGATGAAACAGGTTACTCTTCGCTGTCGTCCGCTTTGCTGCGCGCCGGCGAGTCGATCTCCACGCGGTCGATGCGCTGCAGGCCACGCATCAGTGAGCCGCGACGTCCGCGCTCGCCAACCACCTTCTGCAACTCTTCCGGACGCAGTTTGATCTTACGTTTGCCGACATGAATGGTCAGCGTGCTCTGCGGCGGCAGCAGGAAGAGATGCGCCAGGCTATCTTCGCCTTTTGCCGCTTCCGCTGACGGGATACTGATGATCTTGTTGCCCTTCCCTTTCGACAGCTCCGGCAGATCGCTGACCGGGAACATCAGCATGCGTCCGGCAGCGGTGATCGCCAGCAGCATATCGCTTTCGTTCTCGATGATCAGCGGCGGCATGACGTGGGCGTTATCCGGCAGGCTGATCAGCGCTTTACCGGCGCGGTTACGCGATACCAGATCGTTAAAGGTGCAGATAAAGCCGTAGCCAGCATCAGACGCCATCAGCAGTTTTTGATCGTCGGCTTCCATCAGCATATGGTCAACCGTGGCGCCCGGCGGCAGCGTCAGCTTGCCGGTCAGCGGTTCGCCCTGCCCGCGCGCGGATGGCAGCGTGATCGGATCAATGGCGTAGCTGCGGCCCGTGGAGTCGATAAACGCCACCGGCTGGTTGCTCTTGCCCTTCACCGCCGCCTTGAAGCTGTCACCGGATTTGTAGCTCAGACCCGGCGCGTCGATATCGTGGCCTTTGGCGCTACGCACCCAGCCGCTCTGGGAAAGCACGATGGTCACCGGCTCGGACGGCAGCATGTCGTGCTCGTTCATCGCCTTCGCTTCTTCGCGCTCATGCAGCGGAGAACGACGGTCGTCGCCAAAGGCGTCGGCATCGGCCTGCAACTCTTTCTTCAGCAGGGTGTTCATCTTGCGCTCGGACGCCAGAATCGCCTGAAGCTGATCGCGCTCTTTTTCCAGCTCGTTCTGCTCGCCGCGGATCTTCATCTCTTCCAGCTTAGCGAGATGGCGCAGCTTCAGTTCGAGGATCGCTTCGGCCTGGGTTTCGCTGATGCCAAAGCGCGACATCAGGGCAGGCTTAGGTTCGTCCTCGGTACGAATGATCTCAATCACTTCGTCAATGTTGAGGAACGCCACCAGCAAACCTTCGAGGATATGCAGGCGCTTAAGCACTTTCTCCAGGCGATGGTTCAGACGGCGGCGCACCGTATCGCGGCGGAAGGCCAGCCATTCGGTGAGGATCTCCAGCAGGTTTTTCACCGCCGGGCGACCGTCCAGACCAATCATGTTCAGGTTGATGCGGTAGCTTTTTTCCAGATCGGTAGTGGCGAACAGGTGGTTCATCACCTGCTCCATATCCACGCGGTTAGAGCGCGGCACGATCACCAGACGGGTCGGGTTTTCGTGGTCCGATTCGTCACGCAGGTCGTCCACCATCGGCAGCTTTTTATTGCGCATCTGGGAGGCAATCTGCTCCAGCACCTTCGCGCCGGAGACCTGGTGCGGCAGCGCGGTGATCACCACGGCGCCATCCTCTTTGGTCCATACCGCGCGCATGCGCACGGAGCCGCGGCCGTTCTGGTAGATTTTACGGATTTCCGCACGCGAGGTGATGATCTCGGCTTCGGTCGGATAGTCCGGCCCCTGCACGATATCCAGCAGATCGTCCAGCGAGGTTTTTGGCTGCTCAATCAGGGTGATGGCGGCTTTCGCCACTTCACGCAGGTTGTGCGGCGGAATGTCCGTCGCCATGCCCACGGCGATACCGGTCGTGCCGTTCAGCAGGATGTTCGGCAGACGCGCAGGCAGCATTTTCGGCTCCTGCATCGTACCGTCGAAGTTTGGTACCCAGTCGACCGTACCCTGCCCCAGCTCGCCCAACAGCACTTCGGCATATTTAGACAGGCGGGATTCGGTATAACGCATCGCCGCGAAGGATTTCGGATCGTCCGGCGCCCCCCAGTTCCCCTGGCCATCCACCAGCGGATAGCGGTAAGAGAACGGCTGGGCCATCAGCACCATCGCTTCATAGCAGGCGCTGTCACCGTGCGGATGGTATTTCCCCAGCACGTCACCGACGGTACGGGCGGATTTCTTGAACTTGGCGGTCGCATTCAGCCCCAGTTCGGACATCGCATAGACGATGCGGCGCTGAACGGGCTTCAGGCCATCCCCGATAAACGGCAACGCCCTGTCCATGATGACGTACATGGAGTAGTTCAGGTAGGCGTTTTCCGTGAATTCATGTAGCGCGAGGCGCTCTGCCATATCGCTCATTACGTGTGATTCCTCAACTCAGAAACCGATGGGTTTCAGGCAATATTGCCGCAGATACTACCTCATCTGGCGAGTTGAGTCACAAAGAAAAAGGGCCGCATAAACGGCCCTTTCCGGGTTATTTGTTCAGCTTGATAACCTGCTTCACGTCGATTTCAAACTCGTTCCAGTCTTTATCGATTTTACCCTGGAGTTCGACTTTATCCTGTGGCGTCACCGTCACGCCGTTCCAGCGCTTGTGGTCGATCTCCACCACCACCGTGCCGCTTTCATCGCGGAAGGTGTAACGGTCATCGGACAGGCGCTCGGTAATATTACCGCGCAGCTTCACCCAGCTGTCGTCCTTCATATCTTTGACTTTAGCCGCGGTAGTGAGGTTGGCGTTATTATCGACAAAGCCACCCTGCTGGGTTTGCGTCTGGGTCTGTGTCGCAGATGGGCCAGAGAAGCCACCCTGTGCAGCAAAAACAGGGGCAGTGGTCATCATCATAATGGCAGCAATTGCAGCGTATTTTTTCATCTTAATCTCTCCCTTTAATGTCGTTTCACAATCCATTAAACAGGGTAAACCTTAACAACTTCTTAAGGGGAAAATTTATTTATTTTTACTGTACAGCAGGCGCTTGCAGAAGGTTTACTGACGGCATCAAGGAGGAAATATGCGCATTTTACTGGTAGAAGACGACAAGCTCATCGGCGATGGCATCAAAGCGGGCTTAAGCAAAATGGGCTTTAACGTGGACTGGTTTACCGACGGTAAAACCGGGCAGGCGGCCCTGTACACCGCGCCGTACGATGCCGTGGTGCTGGACCTGACGCTGCCGGAAATCGACGGGCTTGAGATCCTGCGCGCCTGGCGCGAAAGCGGTAAGAGCGAACCGGTGCTGATCCTCACCGCGCGGGATGCGCTGAATCAGCGCGTCGAAGGGTTACGCCTGGGGGCGGATGATTACCTGTGTAAGCCGTTCGCGCTGATTGAAGTGGCAGCCCGCCTCGAAGCGCTGGTGCGCCGCAGCCACGGGCAGGCGCGCAGCGAGCTGCGTCACGGCAAGGTCACGCTCGATCCGGCAAGTCTCGTCGCCACGCTGGAGGGCGAAACGCTGGTGCTCAAACCCAAAGAGTTCGCCCTGCTGGAACTGCTGATGCGCAACGCGGGCCGCGTGCTGCCGCGCAAGGCCATCGAAGAGAAACTCTACAACTGGGATGATGACGTCTCCAGCAACGCCGTCGAAGTCCACGTTCATCATTTACGCCGCAAGCTCGGCAGCGAATTTATCCGCACCGTGCACGGCATCGGTTATACCCTGGGTGACGCATGAAACTGACCCAACGCCTGAGCCTGAAGCTGCGCCTGACGCTCCTCTTTTTGCTGCTGTCCCTGGCGGCCTGGTTTGCCGCAAGCGTGGTGGCCTGGCACCAGACGACCGACAAGCTCGATAAGCTGTTCGATACCCAGCAGATGCTGTTTGCCAAACGGCTGCTGACGATGGACGTGGACGAACTCCGCGCCCCGGAACGCATGCGCGAGGTGCCGAAAAAAGCCAAACACGGCCATCTTGACGACGATGCGCTGGCCTTCGCAATCTTCACCGCAGACGGCAGCATGGTGCTTAACGACGGTGAGAACGGGCGTGACATACCTTATCACTACCGCCGGGACGGATTTGATGACGGTCGGTTGCAGGATGACAACGACGAATGGCGTTTCCTGTGGCTGACCTCCCCGGACGGGAAATACCGCGTGGTGGTTGGCCAGGAGTGGGAGTACCGACAAGATATGGCGCTGGACGTGGTCAGCTCGCAGCTGACGCCGTGGCTGGTGGCGCTGCCCGTAATGCTGATGTTGCTGATTGTCCTGCTGAGCCGGGAACTGAAACCGCTGAAAAACCTGGCGCAGACCCTGCGTTCACGCTCGCCGGATGCGACCGATACGCTGCCCACCCACGGCGTGCCGACGGAGGTTCGCCCGCTGCTTGATGCGCTTAACCATCTTTTCGCCCGTACGCAGGAGATGATGGCCCGCGAGCGCCGCTTCACCTCGGATGCCGCTCATGAGTTGCGCAGCCCGCTTGCCGCGCTGAAGGTGCAAACCGACGTGGCGCAGCTTTCCCTTGACGATCCCGGGGCGCAGTCTAAAGCGCTGGGGCAATTGCATGCGGGCATCGACCGCGCCTCCCGACTGGTGGACCAGCTTCTCACCCTGTCGCGCCTGGATTCACTGGATAATCTTGATGACGTCGAACCCGTGATGATGGCCGATTTGCTGCAATCCGCAGTGCTGGATATCTGGCATCCGGCGCAGCAGGCGGGCATTGATATTCGGCTCAACGTCAACGCGCCCGAGGTGATGCGTCACGGACAGCCGCTATTGCTGAGCCTGCTGGCGCGTAACCTGCTGGACAACGCCGTTCGTTACAGCCCGCGCGGCAGCGTGGTGGACGTGACGCTGAACACCCAAAGCTTTACCGTGCGCGACAACGGCCCGGGCATTTCACCCGATGCGCTGGCGCGTCTCGGCGAGCGCTTTTATCGTCCACCGGGCCAGGACGCCACCGGCAGCGGTCTGGGGTTGTCTATCGTGAAGCGCATCGCGGCGTTACACGGGATGCGCGTCTCGCTGGGCAATGCGCCTGAAGGGGGCTTTGAGGTGACCGTCAGCTGGTAGCCATTATTGCGATGAGCGCAAAAGACTTTGCACATTTTGCTTATTTTTCCGCTCCGTCCTCGCGCGTAGAATACCTGGCATACTCTCAGCATCGAGGACAAATAATGAGCAACATTCTGATTATCAACGGCGCGAAAGAATTTGCGCACTCTAAAGGCCAGCTCAATGACACCCTGACCGAGGTCGCGGATGGTTTCCTGCGCGACGCCGGACATGATGTTAAGGTTGTGCGCGCGGACAGCGATTACGACGTGAAGGCCGAAGTGCAGAACTTCCTGTGGGCCGACGTGGTTATCTGGCAGATGCCGGGCTGGTGGATGGGCGCACCGTGGACCGTGAAAAAATACATGGACGATGTGTTTACCGAAGGTCACGGTTCGCTGTATGCCAGCGACGGCCGCACCCGCTCAGACGCGTCTAAAACATACGGTTCCGGCGGCCTGTTGCAGGGCAAGAAATACATGCTCTCCCTGACCTGGAATGCCCCGCTTGAAGCGTTCACCGAGCAAGATCAGTTCTTTGAAGGCGTAGGCGTAGACGGCGCGTATCTGCCATTCCACAAGGCGAATCAGTTCCTGGCTATGGAGCCGCTGCCGACCTTTATCGTCAATGACGTAATTAAAATGCCGGACGTCCCACGCTATATCGCAGAATATCGCAAGCATCTCGCGGAAATTTTTGCTTAACTGGTAGCCTGGAATTAGAAGGAGTTAATTATGCTTACCGTTATTGCTGAAATCCGTACGCGTCCTGGCCAACATCACCGCCAGGCGGTGCTGGATGAGTTCGCAAAGATCATCCCGACCGTACTGAAAGAAGAAGGCTGCCACGGCTACGCGCCAATGGTGGACGCCGCCACCAGCGCAAGCTTCCAGGCGACCGCGCCAGACTCGATCATCATGGTTGAGCAGTGGGAAACCGTCGCGCACCTTGAAGCGCATTTGCAGACCGCGCATATGAAAGCGTGGAGCGACGCGGTGAAAGGGGACGTTCTGGAAACCCATATTCGTATTCTGGAGCAAGGGGTCTAAGTTCTGTGAAATTTGCCGGGTAGCACTGCGTTTATCCGGCCTACAACTTCCCTCCCAGGCCCGGTAAGCGTTAACGCCACCGGGCTTTTTTTATCACCTTAACACTCAACTGCTATGCTTATTCTGACTTCATGTTAAACAGGAGGATGGAATGGGTCTTTTTAATTTCGTAAAAGAAGCAGGCGAAAAGCTGTGGGACAATCTGACCGATCATAAGGGTCAGAGCGACAAAATCACCGAGCACCTCAAGAAACTCAACATTCCCGGTTCCGATAAGGTTCAGGTTGACGTCACCGACGGCAAAGCCAGCGTGACGGGCGACGGGCTGACGCAGGAGCAGAAAGAAAAAATCCAGGTCGCCGTCGGCAACATCGCAGGCGTCAGCGAGGTGGAGAACAACATCACCGCGACAGATGCCAAAGATGAAGCTACTTACTATACGGTGAAATCCGGCGATACCCTGAGCGCGATCTCTAAAACCGTGTACGGCGATGCTAACCAGTACAACAAGATTTTTGAGGCTAACCGCCCTATGCTCTCCAGCCCCGATAAAATCTATCCCGGCCAGACGCTGCGTATTCCTAAAGCATAACGTCTAAAACAGTCGGTTCACGTCGCGCAGAGGAACAGAATGAAAATAGCTTGTCTTGGCTGGGGTTCGTTAATCTGGAAAAGCGGCGCGTTACCGGTAGCCGGTGAGTGGCAGACCGACGGGCCTTCTTTGCCCGTCGAGTTCTGTCGGGTCAGCGATGGCGGTGAACTGGCGACCGCCATCTGTATGAATGCCCCTGCCGTGCCGGTGCTTTGGGCATGGCTGGAGGCCACAACGTTGAGCGTGGCCTGCCGCGCTTTGCGTGAGCGCGAAGCCATTCCCGAGGATCGCTGCGATGGCATTGGCTCGCTGCTAATCACCGGACGCGACACGGGTATCCTGTCAACATGGGCCAGGGAGAAAGGTATTGAAGCGATCATCTGGACCGGGCTCCCGCCGAGAAGCGCGTCACAGGAAGGCAGGGTTCCTGCCGTGGACGAAGCCATCGCTTATCTCGACGGCCTCAGCGGAGAGACCCGCAGCCATGCGCGGGACTATATTTGCCGCGTGCCTGCCCAGCTTGATACGCCCTACCGGCGCGTCATTAAAGACGTGCTTGGATGGTAATCCCCCGGCCAGTTACCAGTACAGTTTCCAGCTCCGGGTGAAACGCACCAGCGCCTCAACGTAGAAGTAATCTCCCCAGCTTGCGCACTCATCCACGCCTTTGTTGCTCCCGAGGTGGTAAACCGAGTGTTTAAGCAGCCCGTTGCCCTTTTCTTCTCTCCCCATCAGATAGTGTTTCGTCAGTGACGACATAATGCCTTTAGCCCATTCCATATAGCGCTCGCGATCCGGATCCGTGACCGGCAGGTGTTTCACCAGCTCCAGCAGCCCACATACCGCAATCGCCGCCGAGGAAGAGTCACGCAGCGCGTCGGTGCCCACCAGCGCCAGATCCCAGTGGCAGACGTAGTCGTCGGGCAGGCGATTGAGGAAGTAGTTCGCCAGCCGTTTTGACAGGGCGATCATCTTCTCGTCGCCGGTATAGATATAGCTCAGCAGGAAGCCGTAAATTCCCCACGCCTGCCCGCGTGACCAGCAGGAGTCGTCGGCGTAGCCCTGCTGGGTGTTGCCGTAGCGCGGTGCGCCGGTTGTCACATCCATATAGTAGGTGTGGAAGGTGGAGGCATCGTCACGAATGAGGTACGTCGCCGCCTGCATGACGTGCGCTTTTGCGGCGTCGGCAAAGCGCGGATCGCCCGTCTGCTCCGTTGCCCAGTAGAGCAGCGGCAGGTTCATGTTGCAGTCGATGATCATCCGCCCGGCCTGGTCCGGATCGGAGAGATCGCCCCACGCCTGGATGATCTTCGCCTTCTCGTGGAAGCGTTCCAGCAGAGCTTCCGCCGCCAGCAGCGAGAAGCCGCGCGCCTCGCGATTTCCGGTCAGCCGCCACGCGGCTACGCAGGAGAGCGTGTAGAGGAAGCCTAAATCGTGGGTGTTGGTGTCGTTGCGCCCGGCGATGCGCAGGCCAAACGAGCGCACGTGTTTTTCCGCCATCGCACGGAATTTTTCCTCGCCGCTCATCTCCCACGCCAGCCACAGCTGCCCGGTCCAGAAGCTGGTGGTCCACTCCACGTTGTCAGTCAGCGGATAAAAACCGTTCTGGCAGGTTTCCGCCGGGAATTTGTCGCCGAACTCCGTTAAATGACGGCTAATCAGGTCCAGAACGTGGCTGCGCGCCGAATTCAGTTCATCGCTGAATGCGCGGGAGTCAACGGGCGCAGCGATAACAGGCAGACGTTCTTCTTTGATACGACTTAACATATTTCGGTTCCTTCTTTGACGGCGTAATTTATCGTGTTGACGTTTCTGCTACGTTCAGCGCACGAGCCCCGCGCCATTTGCTCTGACAGGCGGATAACGTAAAAGCAGAAATAAGGGTAAAGGTCAGCGCCGTTGCGCCCATGATGATATAGGTGTGCTCAAAGCCAATACGGTCATACATATAGCCGGCAGGGGAAGAGACCACCACGTTGCCAACGTAGAGCATTGCCTGATAGCCGAGTAAATACATGGTGGCATTGACGCGCTTGTCGAAATGCTCGGCGATATATTTAAATACCGACACCAGCAGGAGACAAATTTCCAGACCGTACAGCGGCTTAAGCACTGAAATTAACAGGTGAGAATCACACATGCCGGAAATAATCAGACGCGCCCCGACCACCAGCCCGACAATTAATAGCCCGCGTTTGGCGCCAATAAAGTTCACAAACAGCGGGACCACCATATACATGACAAATTCCATGCCCGACTGCACGGTCCCGAGATAACCGAATACCGCGTTGCCCTCATGAATATCATCGAAGAAGGTGACGAAATAGCGCGAGAACTGTTGCTCGGCGATAAACATCATCCACGCCACGCCCGCCACGTACAGGCAGAAGGCCCAGAATTTGCGGTTTCGCAGCAGGGCGTAAACGTCTGACGGGGCGATTTTCTCTTTCGTCAGCACCTCGCCCGCGTGAATGGAGTTAGTGTTCACTTTCAGGCTCAGCAGGACGATCAGCATCACCACCGACGCCACGCTGCCGAGAATAAAGTTATACGCCGGTGAGAGGTTAAACAGCAGGCCGGAGAAGGACGATGCCACCGCCCAGCCGAGCGAACCCCACATGCGAATTTGCCCGAACTCCATGCCGTTTAAGCGGCTAAAGCGGTCGGAATACGATTCGCACGCCGCCACACCCGCGTACCAGGCAAAGCTTAAATAGAGCGCACCGATAATAATCCCCAGCAGGGTATTAGACATTAACAGCGGCTGGTATACGTAAATAAAGAACGGCGCCATCAGGGCCGACATGATCACCACAAAATAGAGCAGGTATTTGCTCATGCCGATCTTATCGAGAATATAGCCGTAGATCGGTTTAAGAATAACGGAGAATATCCCGTTCACCGCAAAAACGGTTCCAATCACCGAGCCGCTGAGATTGGCTTTCTGGCCAAGCCAGATCGCCAGCAGTCCAATACTGGCAGACCAGGTAAAGAAATAGAGAAAGATAAAGCTACTGATTTTGTAATATTCAGTTCTGTTAGTTGTCGATGTGCTTTTCATATCATCCTCGCCGACGTGTAGGGCCAGATTTTTATAATGTGAACGACAGCTTACGTTCGCTTCCGGGTTCGCTAATGACGACCCGGCTATGGGTTATATTCAGCTGCGGCGTCGCCGCAACGGGCTGTTTTCCGCCAGCCAGAACGGCGCAACAGAGCCAGCTTTCCCCTTGCGGGAGGTCGGCCTTTAACAACGGAATGGAAGCGCACTCCGCAAACATAATGCTGCTGTTCGGCGGCGTGACGATGCTGTCTGGCTGGCGGTGAATGACCGGCGAAAGATCGACAATGACGCTGCTGCCGTTTTCAGCCATCAGATAACAACCGCGATCGCGCACCTGGTGGGCGGTTTTCATCACCGCAAAGCCGCCCTCGACGGTTTGCAGAGTGCGCGCGCTGTTGATACGGTGCAGGCGCAGGTGCCACTCCCCGAACGGGATCTGCCAGGTCGCAATCTGCACGTCGCGCCACGGCGACCAGCGCGAGAAAATGTAATGTTCATCCACCCGAACCTCTTCGCACTCGCGACGACCGCGGAAATAGTCATCTTCGTCCGCCAGCAGCAGCATGGAATCGCAGGCGGCATGCTTCAGGCCAAAACGCCCGCGCTCAATGGTGAATCCGAAGCGGCTGGAGTAGGCAAATTTGGTGTATTTCGCTTCGGTGTTAACGTAGTTATTCAGCTCCAGCTGACCAGCCGTGAGCATGACGACGTGCTGCGAAGCTTTCGAATGCATCAGGATCTGCTGCGCATGCGGGATCACATGTTTTTCAGCAAGCGCGGGCAGCGGTTGTTCTTCCGCCTGCCAGAACGGGTGTGCTTCCGGCAGCGCCAGGATCAGATAGGTTTTCAGCGCCCAGTACGGTGAACCGGGGGAGTTGTAATCCTCGCACATCGCCAGGTTCGGATACGCAAACCCCAGGGTAAGAATACCGTCGCGATCGACAATCGACTGCTGCTGCCACCAGCGCAGATGCCGCAGCACAATGCCCTTCAAGATACCCGGGGTGAAGACGTCCAGCTGAGAAAAAGCCACCGCGCTCCAGAAGGCAACCATGGCAAAGCGGTAGGTCAGGCTGCGGCCAAACGGCACCGAGGCACCATCGGCGGCGGACCAGTAGATAAAGTCTTCCGCGAACAGACGCGAGCGCTCGCGCAGCACCTTCGCCCTCGCCTCGTCGTCACTCAGGGTGGCGTAAATCAGGCCGTAAAAATGGAAAGCCATGGAGATGTAATAGTCTTTCGGGCGGCCGGGACCGTCGGAGTACCAGCCGTCGCCGAGATAGTAGGCATCCATCAGCGCAAAGCGGTGGTCAATGGCGGCCTGATCGTACGGCAGGCCGGCGCGCTTAAAGCCGAGCTGGACCATAATGGCAAAATAGTTCCAGTTGCTGTCCGGCATCTGCGCGTCGGTGATTTGGTTGAGCCACGCGTGCAGGTTCATCACCTCGCGCCCGGTAAAGTGCGCGGTGAGTTTATCTCCCAGCAGAGCGAGCCCCAGACCGTAGGCCGCCATCTCTACCAGACGCTGATCGTACGGGCCGGTTTCACCCCAGTAGCCGGTGCTTTGCGGGTCGGTACCAAGCTTAATGGCAGTAAGGTACTTCTCGCTGAACGGCGTGCTTTCGCCGGATGCCATCAGCGGAAACAGCCCCCACAGCGCGCGGGAAAGTCCCTCCATCTGCGCAATATCCGCTGTGTAATGGGCGCAGGTATCACCCAGCGAGAATCGTGAACGGTTCGCCGGAAATTGCGTGTCCAGCGCCTGTAAAAGTGCATTCAACGACGCCACTACATCCTGGCGTGAAGACAACGGATTTGATTTTTCTTTGTTTGCCGCCCACATCGGTTCGCCCTCGTAATCAACTGCGGCAAAGCATAGTGAATCCGCAAGGGGCAGAAATGTTAGCCGTGTCACAGGCATGAACGATGAATAAACCTCCAGTTGAGAAAATTTAAAAAGGTGGTTTATAAAGACGGTCAGACGGGAAAAAGTTGAGTTTTATTGCACTATGCGCGACACGCCGACATCCGATCTTCTGGAACTGATCGCCCTGAACGATACCGTGGCCTCGTTCAGCCGCCTGTTTGCCAATACCGTGCGCTACCATCACTGGCACCAGTGTCTGGAGATCCTCTATGTGGAAGAGGGCTTTGGCGTGGCGATTGTCGATAATCGTCACTACACCATGCGCCCCGGACGGCTGTTTTTCTTCCCGCCTTTTACGCTGCACAAGGTCATGGTGGACGAACAGGCGGAGGCAATTTACCGCCGCACCATTATTCATCTCGACCAGCACGCGGTGCTGAAGATCCTGCGGGATTTTCCCCAGACCCGGCAGCGTCTGGAGCGGCTGTCACGCCGTGGCGGCGAAGCGTGGGTCGCCGATTTAGCTCACTTCCATCACCATATCGACCATCTGTTTAGCTGCTATAAACCGCCGATGAACGGCGAGATCATCGCCAGCCTGCTGATCGGCCTGTTCGCGATGCTGCCCGACGATCGCGACGGCGAGCCGGGAAACAGCCAGGGGATCGCCAGCCAGGTGATGTTTTGGCTCGACGAGCATTATCAGGAGAAATTTCGTCTGGATGCGCTGGCCAATGAGCTGGGAAAATCCCGCAGCTACGTATCGCGAAAATTCCATGCGGAAACGGGCGAAAAAATTCACGACTACCTGAATACGCTAAGGTTGCGTAAGGCGTGTGAGTGTTTACTCCACACTGATTCGAGCGTGCGTGACATTGCCGCACAGACGGGTTTTTCCGACGTGACGTGGTTTATCAGCGCGTTTAAAAAAGGGATTGGCGAGACGCCGCTGCAGTACAGGAAGAACCATCGTGCGGTTTGACGCCCTCACCCACGGGGAGAGGGGGAAAATCAACCGCTCTTCTTGCCCGGCTTTAATCCGCGGTGTAACTCGTTGATGCGCTTCATCGACTTGATGGTGCGCTGCGGCTCGGTGGAGGCGACGGACAGAATAATCATCTCCAGGCACAGCAGCACCGTGCCGTGCAGCGGGATTTTGCCCTTCTCGCCGCCGCGCGGGACGTGGATCACTACGCTTGCCTCTTTGCTAAAGCGCGAGTCCGTGGCGTTGGTCAGCAAAATGGTGGGAATACCCAGGCGCTTCGCTTCGCGCAGCGTGGTCTGTCCCTCCCGGTGCGCGGATTTTTGCGCCATCATTACCAGCACGTCACCGCGCTGTAGGGCAATCAGCTGTTCGGCGAGGCCAATACCGGTGCGGTTGAGCGGGATCGCAGGCAGGCCTATACGGCTAAACAGTCGCGAGGTGTACTCAGCCAGAATGCCGGATGCGCCAATGCCAAAAATAGCGACCTGTCTCGCCTGCGCCAGCAGCGACACCGCCTGCGCCATCGCGTAGCGGTTGCCCGGTTCGGACAACACCGCGCAGGTGTGTTGATGGCCTTCCAGCACAAAATCGATGCTCGCGTCGACGTCGCTGGTAAGCGTGTTTACCGTCGTGGACATCTTCTCGCTGGAGGTGACCACCGGGCCAAACCACTGCTCCAGGGTCTGCTTGAGATCCCGCAGCCCGCCAAACCCAAGCGCCTGAATGGCACGCACCACGGTGGCGTCCGAGGTGTGTAGCACAGCGGCAATCTCCATTGCCGTCTGCTCCATAACCGCTTCACGATTTTCATTGATATAGCTCGCCACCTGCAGCAGGCGCGGCGTCAGCTGGTGCGCCCGCGAGCGGAGGCGGTCGCCGTAGACATCAATTTTTCGGATCATCGTGCGGCCTCCGGCAGCGGACGGCCCGCTATCTGCGACTGCACCTGCGCGGCCATCAGCCCCAGCGAGGCAAATGAATTTGAGATCGCTTCCTCGCGGGAGATGAGCACGTAATGCCCGGTTCGGCAGGCGTTGAGAAACTGACACCAGCCCGGCATCACCGCATCCATCGCCGCCAGCTCGTCCTGCGGTTTTCCGCCGGTGTCCCCGCGCCAGGTTGCAAAGACAAAATCAGCATCCAGCTCCGGCAGGCGCTCGGCGCTGACGTCGATGCGCCCGCCCTCCGGGATGCTCTCAATCAGCGGCGGGAACCTGAACCCTGCGTCGCGCAGCACGCGCCCAAGCGAGTGGTAGCTGTGCATGGCGTTGATTTTGCCCTGATTGGCCTGAATCACCGAGACGGTCAGTTTGCTCGTATCGATGGTCGCCTTTAGCGCCTCGATCTGCTCCTGATAGCGACGCTCCAGAATCTTCAGCCGCGTCTCTGTCCCGGTAAGCTGCGCCAGCTTGCGGTAGATCTCCGGCGCGCCGCCGTCGAGGTGATCGATACTCACCGTCGGGGCAATTTTTTCCAGCTGTTCGACCGGCGTGTTGCGGGTCGGCTCGGTGATGATAAGATCCGGCTTCGCCGCGGCGATGGCTTCAATATCGATATCGGCGGTGCCGATGAATGTGATGTCGGAATTATCAAAATCGATGCCCGTCAGCATGCCGCTGGAGCGCAGAAAATGGCTGCCGTCCGGTCGGGTACGGCCATGGCTGGCAACCGGCGGTACGCCAAGCTCGATCAGCGGAATGGTGATATCCAGGTCGTGCAGGGACACAATCCGCTTCGGGTTAACCGGCACCACCACTTTGCGGTTCAGGTCGTCAGTAAACGTCTGCGTTGGCTCTGCGGCTCCTGCAGCAAAACCCACCAGCACCAGCATTGCAAAAAATACGCGCATTTCTATCCCCTAAAATCGATCCCGACGCTGCCAGAGCAGCAGCAGGAAAAACGGTCCGCCAATCAGTGAAATGACAATTCCCGCCGGCAGCTGCAACGGGAGAAATGCCAGCCGCCCGACGTTATCCGCCAGCAGCACCAGCAGCGCGCCCAGTACGGCACTTCCCGTCAGCAGTGCCGTTTGCCCTCCGCGCAGCAGCAGGCGCGCCATGTGCGGGGCAATCAGCCCGACAAAGCCGATACTCCCCACGCAGGAGACGCAGGCCGCGGTGAGCACCACGGGGGCAAACACGCGCAGCAGCGCGAGGCGTGAAGTCCGCACGCCCAGCCCCGTCGCAATGTGGTTGCCGAGCAAGGCTACGTCTGCGGCGCGCGCGGTAAAGAGCAGCAGCGCAAACGCCGGCACTGTCCAGGCAGCAGCGATGCTGACCAGCGTCCAGCTTGCCGCATGCAGACTCCCCGCCAGCCACAGCATCGCCGTCTGGACGTCGCGCACGTCGGCGGTCGTCATAAAGACCCCCATCGCGGCGGCAAACGCCCATGACACGCCGATGCCGATCAGGATGAATCGCGGGCGCGAGATATCACGCGCCAGCGCCACTACCAGCAGCGCGGTCAGCAGCCCACCGGCCATGCCGATAAGTGGACGCCAGTACGGCCCCAATCCCGGAAACTGAAAAATCAGCAGCAGCACCGCCGCGCTACAGCCCTCTTTCACGCCGATAAGTCCGGGGTCAGCAAGGCCGTTGCGGGTAATGGACTGCATGGCCGCCCCCGCCATGCCGAGCATCGCGCCGCACAGCACCGCCATCAGCAGGCGCGGCAGGCGCGGCAGGCGGATATCCATCACAATGTAATGCGCATCCGCCGTCAGACGTTCAGGATAAAACAGCGCACGTCCGATGGCGGAAGCAGGAATGGGCAGCGAGCCGTGCGTCAGGCCAAAACTTAGCAGCAGTAAAACGGCAAGGGTTAAAACGGTCAGATACAGCAGCGCCCTCGGGCGAACCAGCGCCGAGAAGGAGGAAAATCGTACTGCCCTCAATCCAGCCCGGTTCATTTGAACATCCTTGACGCCATAAGGATAAAGACCGGCGCGCCGACCAGCGCAGTCATCACGCCGGTTGCCAGCTCATACGGCGTAAACAGCGTGCGGGCGGCGATATCCGCCATCAGCAGAACCAGCGCCCCGCACAGGGCTGAGAGCGGCACCATCACGCGCAGGTCCACCGATACCAGACGGCGAATCAGCTGCGGCACCACGAGTCCGATAAACCCGATCGGTCCGGCAACTGAAACCGCCGCGCCGCACAGCAGGGCGATGGCCAGCAGCGCGAGCAGGCGCGTTTTCATCAGCGACACGCCAAGCCCCTGCGCCATTCTGTCCCCCAGCGCCAGCATGTTCAGCGACGGCGACAGCCAGAGCGCCAGCGCAAAACCCACGGCAGCGGCCCCCGCGGCGCTAGCGGTCGTCTCGCCGATGACTCCCGCCACATCCCCCGCAAGCCAGGTCCGCATGGCCAGCAGCGTCTGTTCATCCAGAATCAACACCGTGGCGGTTATCGATGAGGCAAATGCCGACATCGCCACGCCGCACAGCGTGACTTTCATCGGCGTGAGACCGGTACGCCCGGATGAGGAGAACGTTAGCACCAGCAAAAAGAGCGCGGCGGCGCCGGCTGCGGCTATCAGAGGGCGGCCAAACGGCAGCGACAGCCCGAGGGCACTCGTCAGCACCACCGCCAGCGCCGCCCCTGCATTTAGCCCCAGGATATGCGGCTCGCCGAGCGGGTTGCGGATCACTGACTGCAGCAGCACGCCCGCGACGCCGAGCGCCGCGCCCGTCACCAGGGCGGCGCACAGTCGCATCAAGCGCAGCCTGACGATCACGCTATGCTCAAAATTGCGCGGGTCGAAGTGGAAAAATGCGTCTACTACCGTCCGGGGGGCGATAACGCGCGCCCCGATGCTCAGGTGCGCAATCGCGCCTGCCAGAAGCAGCAGCGTAAAGAGAATAAAGGCCACAGACGTGCGCATCATGGTTTGTCGACAGCCTGACGGAACGGCATAAAGAACGGCTTGCCGGTCAACGGGTTAACCGACATATGCACGTCGACATCAAACACCGCTTTGATCAGCTCCGGCGTGCAGGCGTCGCCCTCATGCAGTACCCCCTCAACCTTTCCCTGACGTAAAAAGACCAGCGAATCACCGTAGTTCACGGCGAAGTTGAGATCGTGCAGAACCACCACCACGGTGCGCCCGTGCCGGCGCGTCAGCGTGTGCAGCAGTTCGAGGATCTCTACCTGGTAGCGAAGATCGAGGTACGTCGTGGGTTCATCCAGCAGGATGTAGGGCGTTTGCTGCGCCAGCACCATGGCGATCCAGCAGCGCTGGCGCTGGCCGCCGGACAGGCTTTCAACCAGATGATGGGCAAACTCTGCCGTTCCGGTCAGGCGTAACGCCTCCTCCACGGCCCGCTCGTCTTCTTCGCTCCACTGGCGCATCACGTTCTGCCAGGGGAAACGTCCGCGCGAGACCAGCTCAAATACGGTTAACCCTTCTGGAAGCAGCGGAGACTGCGGGAGGATCCCGAGCTGGCGGGCGACCGCTTTGGTTGGCTGCGAGTGGATGGCTTTGCCGTCCAGCACCGCGCTGCCGCCGAGCGGCTGAAGCAGTCGCGCGAGGGTACTTAACAGCGTCGATTTTCCACAGCCGTTTGCGCCCACCAGAACAGTCATTTTCTGCTGGGGGATCGCAAGGGAGATATCATCAACGATGATTTTTTTCTGGTAACCCGCGGAGAGGTTCTCAAGAACCAGTCCCGGCTTTTTGATGTAGTGAGCCACGTGAACGCCAACGTAAGAAAAAAAACCAACAAATAAAAATAAAACTCATTCTCTTTTGTGAGTTTGCCGCCGCGCCATGTAGTAGTCAAGCGAAGATATACCCTGTAAACCCCAGGGATAACTGAGCATCACTGCACAAATTAAAATTCTTTTTTATCAATTATTTTCAATACCTTAAACAAGAAATAAACGCGTATTAGCCAGAGAGAAACCTCTGTAGCGAAATTTTTATTTATTCCGTTTACTACTACACCCCCTCATGCTTGAATGATTCTCAATTACAAGTCCGATGCCGTAGAGGCTAACGGACAGACCGTAAGGGCAATGACTCACACATTCTTCCGCGAGCATTTCATCGCAGGATATTTTGGGAAAACAGATGTAATGGCTAAGTTCACACCTTCATTCGCCGGGGTAAAAGGGCGCGCGCTCTTTTCACTCCTGTTCATGGCACCTCTGGTGCACGCAGCAGCAAAAGACGGTGAGACGCTTACCGTCACTGCCGACCCTTACGCTTCCACCGACGCCACCAGCGGCTATCAGCCCCTGAACACCTCCACCGCCACGCTGACCAACATGCCGATGCTGGACATCCCGCAGGTGGTCAATACCGTCAGCGATAAAGTGCTGGAAGACCAAAACGCGACCACGCTCGACGAGGCGCTGTATAACGTCAGCAACGTGGTGCAGACCAACACCCTGGGCGGCACGCAGGATGCTTTCGTGCGCCGTGGCTTCGGCGCAAACCGCGACGGCTCGATCATGACCAACGGCCTGCGCACCGTGCTGCCGCGCAGCTTCAATGCCGCAACCGAGCGCGTGGAGGTGCTAAAAGGCCCGGCCTCGACCCTTTACGGTATTCTCGACCCCGGCGGCCTGATTAACGTGGTGACCAAACGCCCGGAGAAAACCTTCGGCGGCTCGATTTCTGCCACATCAACCAGCTTTGGCGGCGGTACCGGACAGTTTGACGTCACCGGTCCGATTGAAGGTACGCGTCTGGCCTATCGCCTGACGGGGGAGTATCAGGACGAGGATTACTGGCGTAATTTCGGCACCGAACGCAGCACCTTTATCGCCCCGTCTTTGACCTGGTTCGGCGATGATGCCACCGTGACCGTGCTCTATTCGCATCGCGACTATAAAACGCCGTTCGATCGCGGAACGATCTTCGATCTCAACACCAAAAAGGCCGTCGACGTCGATCGCAAAACCCGCTTTGATGAGCCATTTAACGTGACCGACGGTCAGTCCGACCTCGCTCAGCTTAACGCGGAGTATCGCCTTAACAGCCAGTGGACCGCGAAGTTCGACTACAGCTACAGCCAGGATAAGTACAGCGATAACCAGGCTCGCGTGATGGCCTACGATTCAAAAACCGGCAACCTGACCCGCCGCGTGGATGCGACCCAGGGTTCGACCCAGCGTATGCACACAACGCGGGCAGATTTGCAGGGGAACGTGGACATCGCGGGCTTTTACAATGAGATCCTGACCGGCGTGTCGTATGAGAATTACGATCTGCTGCGTACGGACATGATCCGTTGTAAGAACGTTAAGGATTTCAATATTTACAACCCGAGCTACGGCAGCCTCGGCAAGTGCACCACCGTCTCGGCATCCGACAGCGATCAAACCATCAAGCAGGAGAGCTACTCCGCCTACGCGCAGGACGCGCTGTACCTGACCGATAAATGGATCGCCGTTGCCGGACTGCGCTACCAGTATTACACCCAGTACGCGGGCAAAGGCCGTCCGTTTAACGTCAACACCGACAGCCGCGACGACCAGTGGACGCCGAAGCTGGGCCTGGTATACAAGCTCACGCCGGCAGTCTCCCTGTTTGCTAACTATTCCCAGACGTTTATGCCGCAGTCGTCCATTGCGAGCTACATCGGCGACCTGCCGCCGGAAACGTCGAACGCGTATGAAATAGGCGCTAAATTCGACCTGTTCGACGGCATTACTGCCAACATCGCGCTGTTTGATATCCACAAGCGCAACGTGCTGTACACCGAGAGCATCGGTGATGAAACCGTCGCCAAAACCGCGGGCCGCGTGCGCTCGCAGGGTGTCGAAGTAGATCTCGCCGGATCGCTGACCGAGAACACCAACATTATCGCCAGCTACGGCTATACCGATGCGAAGGTGCTGGAAGACCCGGACTACGCGGGCAAACCGCTGCCGAACGTGCCGCGCCATACCGGCTCCCTGTTCCTGACGTACGATATTCACAATGCGTTTGCCGGGAATACGCTGACAATTGGCGGCGGCGGGCACGGCGTGAGCCGTCGTTCAGCGACTAACGGTGCGGATTATTATCTGCCGGGCTATTTCGTGGCGGATGCATTTGCGGCGTACAAAATGAAGCTGCAATATCCGTTGACGCTACAGGTGAACGTGAAGAATTTGTTTGATAAGACCTACTACACGTCGTCGATTGCGACCAATAACCTGGCCAACCAGATTGGCGACCCGCGTGAAGTGCAGTTTACGGTGAAGATGGAGTTTTGACGTCAGTGCGAGGCGTTCCCCTCACCCTAACCCTCTCCCCAGAGGGGCGAGGGGATCGATCGTAGGCCCGGTAAGCGCAGCGCCACCGGGCAAAAAAAAGCCCTGCATCGCAGGGCTTTTTCAGCATCAGGCCTCAATATCCGCCATATCGCCTTTCTCCTGCAGCCAGTTACGTCGGTCTTCCGAACGTTTCTTGGCAAGGAGCATATCCATCATGGCGTTGGTTTGCTGTTCGTCTTCGTCGCTGATCGTCAGCTGCACCAGACGGCGCGTGTTCGGATCCAACGTCGTTTCGCGAAGCTGCATCGGGTTCATCTCGCCCAGCCCTTTAAAGCGCTGCACGTTCGGTTTGCCCTTCTTGCGCTTCAGCTGTTCCAGCACGCCCGCTTTCTCTTCTTCCGTCAGCGCATAGTAGACTTCTTTGCCAAGGTCGATACGGTACAGCGGCGGCAGCGCCACGTGGACGTGACCGTTTTTCACCAGCGTGCGGAAGTGCTTCACGAACAGCGCGCACAGCAGCGTGGCGATGTGCAGACCATCGGAGTCCGCATCCGCGAGAATGCAGATCTTGCCGTAGCGCAGCTGGCTCAGATCGTCGCTGTCCGGATCGATGCCGATCGCCACCGAGATATCGTGTACTTCCTGCGAGGCCAGCACTTCATCAGAAGAGACCTCCCAGGTATTCAGGATCTTACCCTTGAGCGGCATGATCGCCTGATACTCACGATCGCGCGCCTGCTTGGCCGATCCGCCCGCCGAGTCCCCTTCCACCAGGAACAGCTCGGTGCGGTTGAGATCCTGCGCGGTACAGTCCGCCAGCTTGCCCGGCAGCGCGGGGCCGCTGGTCAGCTTTTTACGCACCACTTTCTTCGCCGCGCGCAGACGACGCTGGGCGCTGGAGATCGCCATTTCAGCCAGCATTTCTGCGGCCTGAACGTTCTGGTTCAGCCACAGGGTAAACGCATCTTTCACCACGCCGGAAACAAACGCCGCACACTGGCGTGACGACAGGCGCTCTTTAGTCTGACCGGCAAACTGCGGATCCTGCATTTTCACGGAAAGCACGTAGGCGCAGCGGTCCCAGATATCTTCTGCGGAAAGCTTCACGCCGCGCGGCAGAATGTTGCGGTATTCGCAGAACTCGCGCATCGCATCCAGCAGACCCTGACGCAGGCCGTTGACGTGCGTCCCCCCGAGCAGCGTTGGGATCAGGTTGACGTAGCTTTCCGTCAGCAGCTCACCGCCTTCAGGTAGCCACAGCAGCGCCCAGTCCACCGCCTCGGTATCACCTTCGAAATTCCCGACGAACGGTTTTTCCGGCAGGGTCGGCAGGCCGTTAACCGCTTCGCACAGGTAGTCGTTCAGACCCTTTTCGTAGCGCCAGCTCTGTTCGGTGTTGTTAACGTGATCTTTAAAGGTGATTTCTACGCCTGGGCACAGCACCGCTTTGGCTTTCAGCAGGTGCGTCAGGCGGGAAACAGAAAAGCGTGGGCTGTCGAAGAAGCTTTCGTCAGGCCAGAAATGGACGCTGGTGCCGGTGTTGCGTTTACCGCACGTCCCGACGACCTGCAAATCCTGCACTTTTTCGCCGTTTTCAAACGCGATGTTATACACCTGTCCGTCGCGACGGACGTTCACTTCCACGCGCTTTGACAGGGCGTTAACCACAGAGATCCCCACGCCGTGCAAGCCGCCAGAGAATTGGTAGTTTTTGTTGGAGAACTTACCGCCCGCATGCAGACGGCAGAGGATCAGCTCAACGGCAGGAACCCCCTCTTCCGGGTGAATATCCACCGGCATGCCGCGGCCATCGTCGATGACTTCCAGCGACTGATCGGCGTGCAGGATAACGTCCACGCGTTTGGCATGACCTGCCAGCGCTTCGTCCACACTGTTATCAATTACTTCCTGGCCCAGGTGGTTTGGGCGCGTCGTGTCGGTGTACATCCCCGGGCGGCGGCGAACCGGCTCAAGCCCGGTGAGTACCTCAATGGCATCAGCGTTATAGGTTTGCGTCATGATTTAAGCTAGCAATTCGCATTGATTGTCAGTGGCTGTGCAGTCCAAGAAAATCGACAATCTGGGTGAAATGATCTTCAAAGCCCGTGAAAGCATGGTTTCCGCCCTCTTCTACAGTCTGGCGGCAGGATGCGTAATACGCCACTGCCTGGCGGTAATCCAGCACTTCATCTCCCGTCTGTTGCAGCAGCCAGATAAGATCGGGCGCTTCAAGCGGGTCGACCTGCATAACTTTGAGATCGTAAATATGGCGTGACTCTAGCACATATTGTTGGCCGGTGTAGGGGTTCTCGTTTTCGCCAAGAAAGTCCCTTAACAGCTCAAATGGCCGGACCGCCGGGTTAACGACGACAGCGGGCAACATAAAGCATTGCGACAGCCAGGTGGCGTAGTAGCCGCCGAGGGACGAGCCGACAACGCCAAACGATTCGCCGCCGTGTTCAAGCACAATCGATTCCAGCATTTCTGCCGCGTCCGCCGGATAAGGGGGCAGCTGCGGAATAATCATCTCCACGTGCGGATGATGTTCGCTCAGCCACTGGCGAAACTGCGTCGCCTTTGCGGAACGCGGAGAACTGTTGAACCCGTGCAGATAGAGGAGCGTCGACATCAATAGCCTTCTGAAGCGGTATCCGGGCGGAACTGCGCGCCAGCCAGACGGCACACTTCGGTGGTCAGCGAGCCGTCGGCATGCAGGTCCAGCCAGCGCCAGCCCGGTGCGATGGTGTCCAGCGTGAAGTTAGCGCAATGGGGCTTGAACTGCACGCAGGTGGACGGCGTCGCGAGCAGGCGGCGACCGTTCCAGTCGAGATCCTGTTCCTGGTGAATGTGCCCACACAGCAAATTTTTCACGCGCGGGAATTTCGCCAGCACGCTATCCAGCGCCGCAGAGTTGCGTAAGCTGTGCTGATCAAGCCAGCTACAGCCCGCCGGCAGCGGATGATGATGCAGTAACAGCAGCGTATTACGATTCGGTTCGGCGGCCAGTTTTGTCTCCAGCCAGTCAAGCTGATAGTCGCTCAACTCACCGTGCGGAACGCCAAACACCTGACTGTCGAGGAGCAGAATTTGCCACTGGTCCCCCGTAAAGACACATTTTGCCGGCGAAATCCCCGCCTCCTGAAGCGAACTGTACATGGCGGGCTGAAAATCGTGATTGCCCGGTAGCCAGACGCAAGGCACACTAAAGCTCGCAATTCCTTCGGCGAAATGCTGATAGGCTGCGGAGGATTGATCCTGCGCCAGATCGCCTGTCGCGACGATCAGATCGCATGGCCGCTTTTCAGCATGGATCGCGTCAAGAACCGCCTGATAACTCTCCCAGGTGTTCACGCCCAGAAGCGTCTCATGCTTTTCGGCAAAAAGGTGGGTGTCGGTGATTTGTAATATCCTGACTGGCGCCCCACCAGCAACAGTCAGGTTCAACAGGCTTTCCAAATGGTGTCCTTAGGTAGGTTTATGACGCTAACAAACCGGAATCGCCATTGCTCCATGTGCTAAACAATATCTTAGCCAGTCGGCTAAAAACTGGTTAATTTGATGCTTTTCGTCGCGTTGATGCAACTTTTTATTCGGATAATCATACCGCGCTTTGAAGCGAAAGATCTGCTGGCTTGAACACACTTCAGCGACCATCGCATCATGATAAAGACGTACCGTCATTGACGGCAGGCTCCAGTAGCTGATGCTCGGCGCCGTTTGCTCAATCTCCACCAGCGTAGTGTAGCGCGTTGATTCTGTTATCGTTAACCGATACTGCGCGTTGCTCACCTGATAGCTTACCGTTTCGCCGGGCGCGTCGTTTCGCGGCAGCAGGCGGCGCAGCTGGGCGAAATTGGTTTCGCACAGGCGCATCATTTCTGGGAAGTCAGGTGTATAGCGCTTCATTTTTTCCACTCGTTTCGTAAATTCTGATGATGCAGTTGCAGCCATTGCAAGGCGATGACAGACGCTGCGTTGTCGATTAAACCCTCTTCTACCCATTGGTAAGCCTGCTCCCGACTCACCACATGAACCCGAATATCTTCGTTTTCATCTGCCAGACCGTGGATCCCTTTCGCTGTCGTGGCGTCCACTTCGCCCACCATAATAGATGAGCGTTCCGTTGTTCCCCCCGGACTTGCCAGGTAGCTCAACACCGGTTTCGTCCGACCGATCGCCAGGCCTGCCTCTTCCAGCGCCTCGCGGCGAGCGACGTCTTCGACCGACTCACCCTCCTCGATCATCCCGGCCACCATCTCCAGCAACCACGGCGTTTCGCTGGTATCATACGCCGCAATACGGACCTGCTCGACCAGCACGACTTCATCACGCACTGGGTCAAAGGGTAGCAAGACTGCCGCATGCCCGCGCTCAAAAATTTCGCGTTTGATTTCACCGCTCATTTCACCGTTAAACAGGCGATGCCTGAAACGGTAAAGTTCCATTGAAAAAAAACCGCTATAAAGCGTTTCTCGTGCAATAATTTCTACATCGTTTTTGGCGAAGGTGACAGGCACGTTTTCTGGTTTTTGCATCGGTCGAGTCCTGGTAGCAATGGTGATGAAATTGTGAATTTCAAGGCTGTTTGGCTGCCGTTTGTATGGCTATATGGTAGATTGGAGCAAATTACCGCCAGATGGCACGTTACGCCAACCTTTTGGTGTGGATGATTCTGTTAGAATCGGCAATTATTTTTAATTAGATCAGCGCTAATACTGCTTCACAACAAGGAATGCAAATGAAGAAATTGCTCCCCATCCTTATCGGCCTGAGCCTGACGGGCTTCAGTGCAATGAGCCAGGCAGAGAACCTGTTACAGGTCTACCAGCAGGCACGTCTGGGCAACCCTGATTTACGTAAATCAGCGGCCGATCGTGATGCTGCGTTTGAAAAGATTAACGAAGCACGTAGTCCACTGCTGCCGCAGTTAGGCTTAGGTGCAGATTATACCTACACTAACGGTTTTCGCGATAACAATGGCATCGACTCGAATGCCACCAGCGCCTCTTTACAGCTTACACAGACCCTGTTCGACATGTCCAAATGGCGTGAACTGAGTTTGCAGGAAAAGAGCGCAGGCATTCAGGATGTCACCTATCAGACCGATCAGCAAACGCTGATCCTGAATACCGCGACCGCCTATTTCCAGGTGCTGAGCGCGATTGACGCGCTCTCCTATACCGAAGCGCAGAAACAGGCGATTTACCGCCAGTTAGATCAAACCACCCAGCGTTTTAACGTAGGCCTGGTCGCGATCACGGACGTGCAGAACGCCCGTTCACAGTACGATACCGTACTGGCTAACGAAGTGACCGCACGTAACAACCTCGACAACGCACTGGAAGCACTGCGTCAGGTCACCGGTAACTACTATCCTGAGCTGGCCTCTCTGAACGTGGACAGTTTCAAAACGGACAAACCGCAGGCGGTTAATGCTCTGCTGAAAGAAGCGGAAAACCGTAACCTGACCTTATTGCAGGCGCGCCTGAGCCAGGATCTGGCACGCGAGCAGATCCGCCTTGCACAGGATGGTCACCTGCCAACCCTGAGCCTGAGCGCCTCTACCGGCGTATCGGATACCAGCTACAGCGGGTCTAAAACGACGTCTCAGGCCTATGACGACAGCAACGTTGGCCAGAACAAAGTGGGCCTTAGCTTCTCTCTGCCGCTGTACCAGGGCGGGATGGTTAACTCTCAGGTGAAACAGGCGCAATACAACTTTGTGGGTGCCAGCGAGCAGCTGGAAAGCGCGCACCGCAACGTGGTGCAGACCGTGCGTTCTTCCTTTAACAACGTCAATGCCTCTATCAGTAGCATCAACGCTTACAAACAGGCCGTTGTCTCTGCGCAAAGCTCTCTGGACGCGATGGAAGCAGGCTACTCCGTCGGTACGCGTACCATCGTTGACGTGTTAGACGCAACGACCACGCTGTATAACGCGAAACAGCAGCTTTCCAGCGCACGTTACCAGTACCTGATTAACCAGCTGAACATCAAGCAGGCGCTGGGTACGCTGAACGAGCAGGATCTGCAAATGCTGAACAGTACGCTGGGTAAACCGGTATCCACGTCGCCTGACAGCGTGGCGCCGGAAAATCCAGAGCAGGATGCCGCGGTTGATAACTTCAACGCTAACGGCAGCGCCCCGGTTGCACAGCCAGCGGCAGCACGCAGCACCTCACCTGCCAGCAGCGGCACGAATCCGTTCCGCAACTAAGTGTGTCATCAGGCCCAGTGCGGCCTGATGCCCTCACCCCAGCCCTCTCCCACAGGGAGAGGGAGCACATTAATCCCCCCCCGAACGTAAGCCAACGTAAAGATCCCCCGGATTTAGCCCCTCTTCGCTTCATTTTCAACCACTCATCCTCTATCCTGAGCGTTAATACCCTTGGGTCCTGGAAGACAAATATGAAACGGACAAAAACGATGAATCACGCGTCGTTCCGCAAAAGCTGGAACGCACGCCACCTGACACCTGTCGCGCTGGCGGTCACCGCCGTCTTTATGCTGGCAGGCTGTGAGCAAAGCGACGAAACGGTGTCGCTATATCAAAACGCTGACGATTGTGCGAGCGCAACCGGTAAAGCCGCCGAGTGTACGACGGCCTATAACAACGCCCTGAAAGAGGCAGAACGTACCGCGCCGAAATATGCCTCACGCGAAGACTGTGTAGCCGAATTCGGCGAAGGCCAGTGCCAGCAGGCTCCTGCTCAGGCAGGTATGGCACCGGAAAACCAGGCGCAGGCACAGTCCAGCGGTAGCTTCTGGATGCCTCTGATGGCGGGTTATATGATGGGCCGTCTGATGAGCGGCGGCGCGGGCTACCAGCAGCAACCACTGTTTAGTTCTAAAAACCCAAACAGCCCGGCGTACGGTAAATACACCGATGCCACCGGCAAGGGTTACGGTGCTGCAACGCCTGGCCGTACGATGGCCGTACCGAAAACCGCGATGGCACCGAAACCAGCCACTACCAGCACCATTACCCGTGGCGGCTTCGGTGAGTCTGTGGCGAAACAAACCACCATGCAGCGTAGTGCGACCGGCTCTTCGACTCGCTCAATGGGCGGCTGATCATGGAACGAGTCAGTATTGTCGAGCGCCCGGACTGGCGCGAAAAAGCCACCGAATACGGTTTCAACTTTCACACCATGTACGGTGAGCCGTACTGGTGTGAAGACGCTTACTATAAGCTCACGCTCGCGCAGGTCGAAAAGCTTGAAGAGGTGACCGCAGAACTGCACCAGATGTGCCTGAAGGTGGTAGAGAAAGTCATCGACAGCGATGAGCTGATGACCAAATTCCGCATTCCGAAGCACACCTGGAGCTTTGTTCGTCAGTCCTGGAAAACGAACCAGCCTTCGCTCTATTCTCGCCTCGATTTGGCATGGGATGGCGTGGGTGAACCGAAGCTTTTAGAAAACAACGCAGATACGCCAACCTCCCTGTACGAAGCCGCGTTCTTCCAGTGGATCTGGCTGGAAGATCAGGCGAATGCCGGAAACTTGCCGGAAGGCAGCGACCAGTTCAACAGCCTTCAGGAAAAACTAATTGAGCGTTTCGCCGAACTGCGAGAACAGCACGGTTTCAACCTGTTGCACCTCGCCTGCTGTCGCGATACCGAAGAAGATCGCGGTACGGTTCAGTATTTGCAGGACTGCGCAGCCGAAGCGGAAGTGGCGACGGAATTCCTCTATATCGAAGAGATCGGTTTAGGTGAAAAAGGTCAGTTTACGGACACGCAGGATCAGGTGATCAGCAACCTGTTCAAGCTCTACCCGTGGGAATACATGCTGCGCGAAATGTTTTCTACCAAGCTGGAAGACGCCGGTGTGCGCTGGCTGGAACCAGCCTGGAAGAGCATTATCTCCAATAAAGCCCTGCTGCCGATGCTGTGGGAGATGTTCCCGAACCACCCGAACCTGCTGCCTGCTTACTTTGCCGAAGATGATTTCCCGCCAATGGAGAAATACGTCGTTAAGCCAATCTTCTCTCGTGAAGGCGCGAACGTCTCGATTATCGAAAACGGTAAAACGCTGGAAGCGGTTGAAGGGCCGTACGGTGAGGAAGGGATGATCGTCCAGGCGTTTTATCAACTGCCGAAGTTTGGCGACAGCTATACGCTGATCGGCAGCTGGCTTATTAACGATCAGCCTGCCGGGATTGGTATTCGCGAAGATCGCGCGCTGATTACGCAGGATCTGTCGCGTTTCTACCCGCATATTTTTATTGAATAAGACTTGCCGGGTGGCGGCTTCGCCTTACCCGGCCTACATGTCGAGCGTAGGCCCGGTAAGCGCAGCGCCACCGGGCATGTTTTACCCCACCTGCACCGACAGCATACTCAAGCTCCCCATCTCAATACCGTCGACCGGTGTTGTAATAACCTCCTGACCGTCCCATGCGCCTAATACATACAGCAATGGCAAGAAGTGTTCCGGCGTCGGGTTAGAGAGCGAACCGCCGTCGTGATCCAGATAGTTCACCAAAGGGTGCCGTTCGACCGGCCCTTGCCAGGTCAGGTTGTCTTTTACATAGTCATTAAAGGCTGTTGCCCAAGGGTACGGCGTATTTTCACCGTGCCAGCGTACCGTACGCAGATTGTGTACCACGTTGCCACTGGCAATCAGCATGATGCCCTCATCACGAAGCGAAGCCAGCTTACGCCCTATCTCCATATGCCAGGCAGCCGGTTTGGTGCTGTCGATACTCAGTTGCACCATCGGGATATCCGCATCAGGATACATCTTAATCAGCACGCCCCACGAGCCATGGTCAAAGCCCCAGGCCTCTTTATCCAGGGTGACCGGGAAAGGTGCCAGCAAATCCACCAGCGTTTGCGCCAGCTCAGGCGAACCGGGGGCCGGATAATGCGTATCGTACAGCGCCTGCGGAAAACCGCCAAAATCATGGATCGTTTTTGGCGCTTCCATGGCCGTCACGCCGGTACCCCGGGTAAACCAGTGCGCAGAGACCACCACAATTGCCTTCGGACGCGGTAACGTCTTACCCAGTTGACACCAGGCGCGGGTATAGACGTTATCTTCCAGAACGTTCATGGGGCTGCCATGGCCTAAAAACAGTGCTGGCATACGAGAAGGAGACATGGTGATATCCTTAGAGGAAGTGACAAAGTGATGGGCCTACATTACGCGCATTCAGGTGAAGATGAACGTAGATAACCGTGAAGATCATCATCAGGAAATTTGAATGCCAGATATCGCTTAAGGAGAATGCATGTCAGTACCTTTGATTTTGACCTTACTTGCGGGCGCCGCGACCTTTATCGGTGCGTTCCTTGGGGTACTCGGTCAAAAACCCTCTAATCGCCTGCTGGCCTTCTCGCTGGGTTTCGCCGCCGGGATCATGCTGCTTATCTCGCTGATGGAGATGCTGCCCGCCGCGCTTCACGCCGAAGGGATGTCGCCTGTTCTGGGCTATGGCATGTTTATCATTGGCCTGCTGGGTTATTTTGCACTCGACCGTATCCTTCCTCACGCGCACCCGCAGGATCTAATGCAAAAAAGCGTTGCCCCCATCCCTGGCAATATCAAACGCACGGCCATTCTGCTGACGCTGGGTATCAGCCTGCATAACTTTCCGGAAGGTATCGCCACCTATGTCACGGCCAGCAGCAACCTGGAAATGGGTTTTGGTGTCGCGCTGGCCGTTGCTTTGCACAATATTCCTGAAGGACTTGCCGTTGCCGGGCCCGTTTATGCCGCCACGGGTTCAAAACGTACAGCTGTCTTTTGGGCGGGTATCTCCGGGATGGCTGAAATTCTCGGCGGCGTGCTGGCGTGGCTGATCCTCGGTAGCCTCGTATCCCCGGTTGTAATGGCTGCAATTATGGCTGCCGTGGCCGGAATTATGGTCGCGCTCTCTGTCGATGAGCTGATGCCGCTGGCAAAAGAGATCGATCCCAACAATAACCCAAGCTACGGCGTGCTGTGTGGAATGTCAGTGATGGGGATGAGTCTGGTTCTGCTACAAACGGCAGGTATTGGTTAAGAATTAATGCCTCCGTTTCATACGGAGGCATTATACTATTCAAAATAACAATCCTATATATTTACCCTATAATAACCCACCAAATATAAACCCATTAGAATTTCAAAAAAAGGCGTCTCTTAAGATAGCCTGAAAATATTAATTAAAAGCACCTACAAATATATTTAAGTCACGTTAATCGCGTATTCCCACCCCAATCCGTATACTTTGCAAGTATTCTGAAACTAATATTCACATTATGAATCACTTTGAAAAAGGATATTTCCATGTATATGGGTAAGAAATTACTGTTAGCAGCGGCTATGGCTGGCATTGTGTCGGGTTCTGCTTTTGCTGAAGATCAAGGCTCTGGCAAAATCAAATTCAAAGGTGTTGTTATTGACGCACCGTGCAGCATCGCACCAGACAGCGTTGATAAAGAAGTCGATCTGGGTGAAGTGACTACGGCCGTTATCAACGCCAACAAAAAATCCACGCCGGTTCCGGTCGATATTAATCTGGAAAACTGCCAGCTTGACGATCCGGCAGACGAAACCGACACGCCAATTACCAAAGTGGATGTCACCTTCACCAGCGCAGCGACAGACGCGACGGACACCAGCCTGATGAGTAACACCTATGCAAGTGGTGCGCAGAACGTGGGTGTACGTCTGCTGGATAATGCGGAGGCTGCTATCACGCTGGGAGAATCCAACGAGGTTGAGTTGCTGGCAGGATCAACCACCCAGACGCTGCATTTCAAAGCGGTTATGGAAGTCCCCACGGGTAAAACTGCGACGGCAGGCCAGGTTGAAGCCACGGCTAACTACGTCCTGTTGTACAAATAGTTCTGTTACGTAACAGTATTAGCCGACTGGTAATTCATACCGGTCGGCATCCTTTATATATTCGAGTAACAGGATGATGACATACAAATTACAATGGATAATCATCATTGCATCCCTGTTAATGACGAGACTTACCTCTGCCACTGAATTTAATATAAATGCCATTGATAAAGATCAGCGCGGCAGCGTCGATTTATCACGTTTTAAAGATCAAATATCGGTTACGCCGGGAAGCTATTTCGTTACCGTTTCAGTTAATGATATTCCGCTGGCAAATGGCTGGCTCCTTCGCTGGAGAGAAATAAATAATGCAGTTCAAGTGTGTATTCCTCACGAACTGGCCGATACATTTGCGTTACAGGATGAGGTTCGTCACGCTTTGCCAGAAAAAGAGGGATGCGTTGATTTCGCCGCCAGACCAGACATCAGATTTACGTTTGAGCAAGATAGCCAATCCCTGAATGTGACGATCCCCCAGGCATGGCTGCAATACCGTGCGGTGGACTGGATGCCGCCATCCACCTGGGACAACGGCGTGCCGGGCGTACTGCTGGATTACAATCTTTTTGCCAGCCATTATCAGCCCAATAGCGGCAGCAGCAATAACAACGCCAATACCTATGGCACCGTCGGTGCGAACATGGGCGCGTGGCGCCTGCGAAGCGATTACCAGTACACGCGAAGCGATACTGAAGCAGGCTCAGAGCAGGATGGCCGTTTTTCACGCGTATATATGTTCCGCCCTCTGCCCTCAATCGGAGCGAAACTGACGCTGGGTGAAACGGATTTCCAGTCCGCAATTTTTGACGCCTTTACCTATACCGGCGCATCGCTAATCAGCGAAGAACGTATGCTGCCATGGTCGCTGCGCGGCTATGCCCCGCAGATTACCGGGATAGCGCAAACCAACGCCACGGTGACTGTAAGCCTTGCCGATCGCGTGATTTACCAAAGTAAAGTGCCACCAGGCCCGTTTGTTATTCAGGATCTTAACCAGTCGGTTCAGGGCACGCTGGACGTCAAAGTCACGGAAGAGGACGGCCGCGTCAGCACCTTCCAGGTCTCTGCCGAGTCCGTGCCGTTTTTAACGCGCAAGGGTCAGGTTCGCTACAAGTTCGCGGCGGGTAAAGCGCGCCAGGGTGCCTCCCATGACGTTGAAGATAACGCCTTCATGAGCGGCGAATTTTCCTGGGGCATGCTGTCACATACCTCCCTGTATGGCGGCACGCTGACTGATGGCGACGGTTATCGTTCCGTCGCTGCCGGGATCGGCCAGAATATGGCCTGGCTGGGGGCGCTCTCTTTTGACGTCACGCAGGCCACCAGCCAGCTGCCACACCAGCGCAGTCAGACGGGTTACAGCTATCGCATTAACTACAGCAAGCGTTTCGATACCACCGGCAGTCAGCTTACGCTTGCCAGCTACCGCTACTCAGACCCCCAGTTTTTGAGCTACGCCCGCTACCTTGATTATGACGACGGTGACCGCCAGTCGGAGAAACAAACCCTGAGCGTGACGGCAAGCCAGTACATTTCAGCGTTATCCCTGAACCTGTACGTCAACATGCTGCGTCAGACATGGTGGAATGATTCACCTTCCACGACCGGCAGCATCACGGCGGGCTACAACTTTGATATGGGCCGCTGGAAGAACCTCGGCGTAACCCTGTCCTGGAGTAAAACGCATTACGATGAGGAAGACGAAAGTGACGATACTCAGTTCTATCTCTCGCTCAGCGTACCGCTCGATCCCGATCATCGTCTTAACTATGACCTGCGTAACAGCGACACGCTGAGTCATAACGTGTCGTGGTATGACACGTCGGATCGCAATAATACCTGGGGCGTTTCCGCAGGCGCGGAGAGCGGGAAGCCAGATTCCGGCGCGCAGGTCAGCGGGAATTATCAGCATTATTCTACGTACGGCGATCTCAATCTCTCAGGCAGCTATAAAGCTGACGAATATAACTCCCTCAGCGCGAGCTGGAGTGGTTCCTTCACCTCAACGGCGAAAGGCGCCGCGCTGCACCGGCGCAGCTACGGTAATGAACCTCGTGTGATGGTCAGCACCGACGGGGTAGGCAATATCCCGCTGAACATGTCGCGAGATGAGACCAACCGTTTTGGCATCGGCGTTTTACCGTCATTCTCCAGCTATTCCCCCTCCAGCGTGCAGGTCAATCTGAACAACCTCCCTGATGGCGTGGACGTAGACAACCGCGTCGTGACCTCAACCTGGACTGAGGGAGCCATTGGTTATCGTCAGATTGCCACGCGCGCAGGTAAGGACGTGACAGGCGTTCTGCGAATGTCATCAGGAGCGCCACCTCTCGGGGCGATTGTTCGCCTGGAAGCAAGCAATTTGCAGGTTGGGATGGTGGCCGATGAAGGCCGCGTCTGGCTGGCCGCCGTTGAGCCAGAACAGCAGTTTCGCGTGACATGGGGCGACAACCAACAGTGTCGCTTCTCGTTACCTTCTCACTTAGAAAACAGTATGCAGTTGATACTGCCGTGTCAGTAAGAAATCATCATGAAATTAACGCCGTTTAAAAGCCTGTGCCTGATGCTAACCAGCACAGCATTTGCTACCCACGCAGCCATTAATCTGGACCGCACGCGCATTGTTTTTCCAGAAAGCGACAAGGCCAGCAGCCTGAAAGTGGACAACCAGAGCAAGGTGCTGCCTTATCTGGCGCTCTCCTGGATTGAAGATGAAAAGGGACAAAAAGAAGATACGCACTTTATGGCGCTTCCCCCCATTCAACGTATCGAAGCGGGCACCTCGTCGCAGATAAGGATTGTTAAACAAGCCGCTACTCGCCAGCTGCCAGGAGACAGGGAATCGCTGTTTTATTTCAACCTGCGTGAAGTACCGCCAAAAAACACCAGCGCCAGCGAGGAGCGCAGCGTGATGCAGGTAGCAATGCAGAGCCGAATTAAGCTGTTCTGGCGTCCAGAAGCGATTAGCAAAAAATCCGGCGAACTGACTGAAATGCGAATGGAAATTTCCGCCAACGCGAATGGGCTCACGGTCCACAACCCTACGCCGTACTACATCACGCTGGCGTGGCTGAGCAAAAATGCTAAAACCATGCTGCCGGGTTTTGACAGTCTGATGATTGCGCCTTTCGCCACGGCAACCGCGTCTACCGGCGATTACCACGGTAGTTATTACAGCATCGGCTATATCGACGATTAAGGTGCACTGAAAAAAGTCGACGTGCAGTGCACCGGAACGGCGCAATGTAAACTTACCGAACGGAAAATCGATAAAGATGCGAAAGCTCGCTAGTATCCTGCTTACATTGCTGCTTTCAGCGCTACCTTTGGAAGATGCGATGGCGCTTAACTGTTATCTGGGTGGCTCTGGCGGTTCCGTCGAGGAGACAAAAACGATCTCCCCCTTTGCCATACCCAGCAACGCCCAAATTGGCCAAAAAATATGGGAGTCTGATGACATTAAGATTCCGGTGACGTGTGATAACAACGTCTCGAGCAATTTTAAGCCGGAAGATGTCTTTGCCTGGGTAAACCCTTATCCTGCCGCAACCGATCCCTACTATGAACTGGGCGTCACCTATGAAGGCATAGATTACGATGCCACAGGCCAGCCCAACGGCGTGGATACCCGCCAGTGCCTGGACAACGATAACATCACTATTTACACCCCTGCTCAAATCCGCCAGATGGGGTGGGAGAATCGCATTTGCTCTGGTAATCCGGATGATATCCATATTTCGCGCACGTTCGTCGCCCGATTACGACTTTTCGTGAGAATAAAGGCTGTGCCGCCGCATGGCTATGTCAGTTCGCTCAGCGATTACATCGTTGTGCAATTTGACGGTAAGGGCGGCGTTAATCAGATGGCCGACGCGAAGAACCTGAAGTATCACATCAACGGGCTGCAAAACATTACGGTACTTGATTGCGGGGCGACGTTTAGCATTTACCCTGAGAATCAGGAGATTGACTTCGGCACCTTCAGTGCGCGCGACATTGTGAATCAGCAGAAGCGTATTCGCACGTTTTCAATTCGAACCACCAAAGTGCAGGATGCCCAGTGCTCGGACGGATTTAAGATGGACTCGTCATTTTACACAACCGAAACGCTCAGCGCAGACGACACCGCGGTACTGATAGGGAATGGGTTAAAGCTGCGTATTCTTAACGGAACGGAGCCTTACACATTCAACCAGTACAAGGAATACGCCGATTTTACGGGCGATATGATGAATCTTGAGCAAAACTACACGGCTGAACTTTCGCGGGATGAAGGAAAAGCGATTCAGTCCGGGCCGTTTGAAACCGTGGTACTGTTCAAAATTAACTACCACTAGAAACAAAAAAGCCGGGTTTCCCCGGCTTTTTCACATCAGCATGTTCAGCTGGCTTTACGCTCATGCGCCCGGCGGTATTCAACCAGGTCTTCAATCGTCACCACTGGCATATTGTGCAGACGCGCAAAGGTGATGCACTCCGGCGCGCGCGCCATGGTGCCATCATCGTTGGTCAGTTCGCACAGCACGCCTGCGGGTTTGAAGCCAGCCAGCGTCACCAGATCGATGGTAGCTTCGGTATGACCACCACGGGTCAGCACGCCGCCCGGCTGCGCGCGCAGCGGGAAGACATGACCAGGGCGGTGCAGATCGGAGGGTTTTGCACCATCAGCAATCGCTGCACGCACGGTAGTCAGGCGGTCAGCCGCCGACACCCCGGTGGTGACGCCATGTGCCGCTTCAATGGTCACGGTGAAGCCGGTACCAAAGGCGCTGGTGTTGTTTTCAACCATCATCGGCAGATCAAGCTGCTGGCGACGGTCTTCGGTGATGCACAGGCATACGATGCCGCTACCGTGACGGATGGTCAGCGCCATCTGCTCAACGGTCATGTTCTCGGCGGCAAAAATCATGTCGCCTTCGTTTTCACGGTTTTCATCGTCAAGCACCATTACACCGCGGCCTTCGCGCAGTGCATCCAGTGCATGTTCAACACGTTGAGTTGAAGTGCCAAAAGAGGAAAGTAGCGTCTGATTCATGGTAAAAAAACCTCATTAACTTTATGGTTACCAGAATCAGGGCAGTCTTAGGAGCGCCGTACAAGCGGCAAAAAAATAACGTGAGCGGGCCTTGCCCGACTGGATCGTTACTCTCTCCCATCCGGACTCTAACCGTCGGCCCCGGAATTACACCGGATCTGCTGACCTTTGAGAATTCACCCAAAGCGCTCGCGGGCTTTCAGCGTTAAGCTGATTTACCGCCGGTGGGGAATTTCGCCCCGCCCTGAGAATAAGCGAGATAACTATAACGCTATTGATTACCCTGGGCAATGCATAAGCTTCAAACAATTTTGTTTAACCCGCGGCATGACGCGCTACAATAGGCACTAACACCTTTTCATCAAGGGAAACGACAATGATTGACCCAAAGAAAATTGAGCAGATCGCGCGTCAGGTTCATGAGTCCATGCCGAAAGGTATTCGTGAGTTTGGTGATGACGTTGAGAAGAAAATCCGCCAGACGTTGCAGGCACAGTTGGTTCGCCTTGATTTAGTCAGCCGCGAAGAGTTTGACGTGCAGACGCAGGTGCTGCTGCGCACCCGCGAGAAGCTGGCGCTGCTGGAACAGCGTCTGAGCGAGCTGGAGAGCCGCAATGCGCCGGAAGAGGTGAAGCCAGCGCCAGCTATTCCACCGGTGGATGACCAGGCATAGTGCGGCCTGTTGTGCCCGGTGGCGGCTACGCCTTACCGGGCCTACATGAACGCGTAGGTCGGGTAAGGCGCAGCCGCCACCCGACATAAAACAACGGGCCAACTGGCCCGTTTTTTACTGACTGTCTTTCTGGATCTTCTTAATGATGTTAGTGGTTGAACACCCGTCCTCAAAGTTGAGCACCATCACTTCACCGCCATTCGCCCAGACCTCTTCGCTACCTGCGATTTGCTCTGGCTTGTAATCACCGCCCTTCACCAGCAGGTCAGGCAGAATTCCGGCAATCAGGCGCTGCGGGGTGTCTTCTTCAAATGAGACCACCCAGTCCACCGCTTCCAGCGCGCCGAGCACTATCATGCGCTGCTCCAGCGGGTTCACCGGACGCGTTTCACCCTTCAGACGTTTGGTTGAGGCATCGCTGTTGACCGCCACAATCAGGCGGTCGCCCAGCTTGCGCGCATTCGCCAGATACGAGACATGACCCGCATGCAGGATGTCGAACACGCCGTTCGTCATCACCACTTTTTCACCGCGTTTGCGCGCGGCGGCAACGGCCACTTTCAGCTCGTCTTCGGTCATGACGCCAAAGCCGGTATCCGCACGCCCACGCACCGCATTTTCCAGCTCGATTGGCGAAACGGTGGAGGTTCCGAGTTTACCGACGACCACGCCCGCCGCGGCGTTCGCGAAGTAGCACGCTTCTTCCAGAGTGTTACCCGCCGCCAGCGTCGCCGCCAGCACGCCGATCACCGTATCACCGGCACCGGTCACGTCGTACACTTCCTGCGCCTGGGTTGGCATATGCAGCGGCGCCTTGCCCGGTTGCAGCAGCGTCATGCCCTGTTCTGAACGGGTCACCAGCAGCGCAGACAGCTCGAAATCAGCGATGATTTTCATGCCGCGCTCAACCAGCTCTTCTTCAGTTTTGCACTTGCCCGCCACCGCTTCAAACTCAGAGAGGTTGGGCGTCAGGAGGGTTGCGCCGCGATAGCGCTCAAAATCGGTGCCTTTCGGGTCGATCAGCACCGGAACGCTGGCTTTGCGCGCCAGCTGGATCATGGTCTGCACGCTCGCCAGCGCACCTTTGGCATAATCAGACAGCACCAGCGCGCCGATATTGCCCAGCGCCTGGCTAATGCGCTCATGCAGCGGCTCAGGATCAACGCCTTCGAACCCTTCTTCAAAGTCGAGGCGGATCAGCTGCTGGTTACGCGACAGCACGCGCAGCTTGGTGATGGTTGGGTGGGTCGGAACAGAAACGAAGTCGCACTTCACGTTCACGTCCGCCAGCGACTGGCTCAGCGCACGCGCCGCATCGTCAATGCCGGTCAGGCCCACCAGCCGCGAATGCGCGCCCAGCGAGGCTATGTTCATCGCCACGTTTGCCGCGCCGCCTGGACGTTCTTCAATGGTGTCGACCTTAACTACCGGCACCGGCGCTTCCGGAGAGATACGGCTGGTCGGCCCATACCAGTAGCGATCCAGCATCACATCCCCGACAACCATAACTCCAGCACGTTCAAACTCTGGCAGTGTTACTTTCATTCCTGACTCCAGAAAGATTCACAATTTGCGCGCGATAATATCACACTTGTTTTGTTACGCACGGTTCCACCAGCCACTTCTGCCAGCTTGCGGTCACCTGCGCGCGTTCATCGGTGAAACCGTCCAGCGCCACATGGCCCGGCTGTTCCTGTAAGGCCAGATGGTGCAGCTCGTCACGCAGCGTGGTGTAGGCGCGGGTTAATGCCTGCGCCTCCTGCTCATCCATAATGTCGTTCTGCGCCAGCAGTTCCAGTATGCGCACGTTATCCGACCAGCGGGTCAGCTTCGGCTTATCGTGCGCGTGCAACAGCACCAGATACTGAGTGATAAACTCAATATCGGTAATCCCGCCCTCATCAGCTTTGATATCAAAGCGATCGCGATGTTTGTTGCCAAGGTGCGCGCGCATTTTCTCACGCATTTCCCGCACTTCGGTTTGCAGCGTACAGCCTTCGCGCGGGGTCGTCATGACCGCCTTGCGGATCGCATCGAACTGCGTTTTGAGCTGCGGATCGCCGTACACCACGCGGGCGCGCACCAGCGCCTGATGCTCCCACGTCCAGGCTTCGTTCTTCTGATAGTCGGCAAAAGCCTCCGTGGAGGTAACCAGCATGCCTGCCGCGCCGGACGGGCGCAGACGCGCATCCACTTCATACAGAATGCCGGATGAGGTGCGAGTGCTGAACAGGTGCATGATGCGCTGGGCCAGGCGCAGGTAGAACTGCCGCCCGTCGATTTCGCGCTCGCCGTCGGTCATCACGTCAACCGGACAGTCGTGGAGGAAAATCAGATCCAGATCGGAGCTGTAGCCCAGCTCCCAGCCGCCCAGCTTGCCGTAACCCACCACCGCAAAACCGCGGCCTTCACGGTCAGCAAGGTGCTTCGGCTGCCCGTAGCGGGCTACCATTTGCACCCACGCCTGGTGGACTACCGCGTCGATGATCGCTTCCGCCAGCCAGGTTAAGTGATCGCTCACTTTCATTACCGGCAGGGTACCGGCGATATCTGCCGCCGCCACGCGCAACATCTGTGCCTGCTTAAACTGACGCAGCGCCTCAAGCTGTTGCTCTTCGTCCTCTTCCGGCACGCGCAGCAGATACTGACGCAGCTCGTCGCGGTAAGCATCCGTCGCCGTCGGCTGATAGAGCGTATTCGGGTCGAGCAGTTCGTCGAGCAGCAGCGGATAACGCGCCAGCTTGTTCGCCACCATCGGGGAGGCGGCGCAAAGGGAAATCAGATGCTTCAGCGCGCCGGGAAACTCACTTAACAGTTCAAGGTAGGTGGTACGCGTGACGATCCCGCTCAGGAGCGGCATCATGCGCGACAGCGGCACCGGCGCATCCTCGCGGGAGCAGACATCGCTCAGCAGATGCGGCATCAGATGATCCAGCACCTGACGACCGCGCGGGCCAATGGCGCGTTTGTTCAGTTCGAGACGGAAATCAGCAATCAACGCCACCACGCGATGGCGGGCATCGTCGCTTAAGTGCGCCAGCACCGGCGTGGTGTCATCTTCCTGAAGCGCGTCCTGCCACAGTTCGCGCCAGTGCTCGGAGAGCGCATCGTCCTGCGATTCACTTTCGTCGTCGCCGATCAGATCGTTAAAGATGCGGCGCACGCCCGCCATATGCGCTTCCAGCCGTTCCGTCAGCGCCGCCCAGTCATCCACCCGCATCCCCCAGGCCAGACGCGCCCGGTTCAGCTCATCGCCCGGTAACGTCTGGGTCTGTTCGTCGTTGATACTTTGCAGCAAATTTTCCAGACGACGCAGGAAGAGATAAGCGTCACGCAGCGTTTGCGCATCGCCTTCCGGCAGCAGATGCAGCTGCTCGATAGCGCTCAGCGTCGGCAGCAGCGAGCGGGATTGCAGAGAAGGTTCACGCCCGCCGCGTATCAGCTGGAAGACCTGGACGATAAATTCGATCTCACGAATACCGCCCGCGCCGAGCTTGATGTTGTCCTTCAGGCCACGGCGACGCACCTCGCGGGCAATCATCCCTTTCATATTTCGCAGGGACTGGATCACGCTGAAGTCAATGTAGCGGCGGAACACAAACGGGCGCAGCATGGCGCGCAGCTCGTTGGCGTAGGCATCGTCGCTGTCGCCCATGATCCGCGCTTTGACCATCGCGTAACGCTCCCAGTCGCGCCCCTGCTCCTGGTAATAATCTTCCAGCGCAGCAAAGCTCAGCACCAGTGGCCCGCTGTCGCCAAACGGACGCAGACGCATGTCCACGCGGTAGACAAAACCATCCTGGGTGGGCTGATCCAGCGCCTTAATCAGCCGCTGGCCGAGGCGGGTAAAGAACTGGGCGTTGTCCAGCTCGCGACGACCGCCGCGCGTGGTGCCGTTCTCCGGCCAGGCAAAAATCAGGTCGATGTCTGAGGAAAAATTGAGCTCGCAGCCGCCCAGCTTGCCCATCCCCAGTATCAACAGCGGTTGCGGAACCCCGTCTTCGCTGCACGGCGTGCCCCACTCTTTACAGCAGGCGGCGTAGAGCCAGTCCCGCGCGGCGACGATCAGCGTCTGCGCCAGCTCGCTCAACTGCTGCAAGGTGCTCTCTTCACTCACCAGCTCCAGCGCCTGCGCCCAGGCAATGCGTACCATCACCCGGCGGCGGAACTGACGCAGAACGCGCATCAGCGTGGGTTCATCTGCCACCTCTGCCAGCGCGGTTTGCAGCCAGCCAGCATAATGCCGCCACTCGTCAGCCTGCGGCGGCGCGCTTTCCAGCGCTGCCAGCCAGTCCGGGTTAGCGCTGACGCTCTCCTGCACAAAATCACTGAACGTGAGCACGCTTTTCGCCTGCTCGCTTAACGATGACGCGGGTAACGACTCAGGCAGGCGTTCACAAACGGTCTGCCAGTGCTGCTGTAACTGCGAAGAAAGCGGCATATCAGGGGTTCCTTGCCAGAATTAACGTTTTCCGCTGTGCAGCCAGTACGGATCCTGTGAAATGGCCTCGTTGCGGAAATGCTCGATCTCAATCTGCTGACGGGTCTCGATGGCATGCTTAAGCCCCTGCCAGTTCTCCAGCCAGGCTTGCGCCTTTACGCCCTCATACGCACCTGACAGCAGCAACATGCTGTCGATGTTACGCGCCAGGCGGGGAAGCTGATCGCCATACTGGTCGCCCAGCGGATGCGCGAAGGTGGTTCGCAGCTCGGCCGCGTGACGGGAGAGGTGGATATCCGCAAAACGTTTGAAGTTTTCCGCGATTTTAGTCTGCCCTTTCGCATCGAGGAAAATGCGCCAGCCGCGCGTCACCAGAAATTCGGTCAACGCCAGTTTCGCGCTGGCGTTTTGCGGGCTGTAGATCGCCGTTTGTGCCGACACGTCAGAAAGCATCCGCGTTTCGGTTTGAGTGAGCAGATCACGTAAGTGAGCGCTGGCTTTACGCGGTACAATACCGCCGAACAGCGCCAGGGTATGACGCACCAGCCCCATAGCAGCGAGCACCTGTTTTTTGGCATTTTTCACGTTACGCGCCCACAGCTCCTCGTGGTACTGCCACTGAGAGAGCGCCAGCTCCAGCGCCGCTTCCATGCCCTGCTCAACGGAGGCTTTCGGCACAACGCGCAGAATCGGGGTTTCTCGCAGCACGCGCGGCGCATTCCCGGCGGCCAGGTGATAGCCGCGCGCCGCTTTACTCAGGCTGCCCTGACGCAGGCCAGGCTGGTTCACCAGCTTGTGCGCCAGCTTCAGCACGTCGCTCGCGTCGCCTTCCAGCAGTTCAAGCTCCAGCTCGCAGATCGGCTCCTGCTCTTCACCAGCCTTAATTTCACCTCGATCAAACGCAATCTCAATGCGGCTCTTGCCTTCCGTCACCAGCCATTTCTCGCGCCAGAAATCGGTGCTGAACAGCGGTTGCGCCTCTGCCGACAGCGTTGCGGGCAGCGTCCCTTCCGGCCACACTTCCGCCGGAAAACGATCCAGCTCAAGTTCTGGCTTACTGATGTCGATATTGTATTCCGGACGCTGGTGCAAACCGCCCACCACGCGACCGGCGATTTTCATCGTCATCTCGTAGCGCCCGTTCGCACCACGGATGCGCAGGCCCATATCGTGGCTGCGCAGCCAGTTGTCCGGCGTTTCGTAATAGATGTTGAGCAGCTGTACGGGTTCATGGTGCTCGCCGGACAGCGTATTCAGATGCTGGCGGAGCGCGTCAGCGCTGTCTTTTTCGACGATAAACTTTAATTCGATCTCTTGTGCCATAGCCTTGTACTTTTGCGTGCGTCACAGACGCGTCGATGAAGGCGAACTTCCTCGCCATTTGTTTGTCAGTACATAGTATTTTGCGCCAAATTGCCACGCAATGAGCAATTTGACGGGCGTAAAAGTTTAAAGCGGTGGAAATCATGACACAGATGATTCCGATTGATGATGAATCCTTTGCGTAGCGACACTGATACCACTACTATCGTTCCACTTTTTATGAAAATAACGACTGATATGCTTAAATTACGCCTGATTGGACTTACTTTACTCGCTTTTAGCGCCGCAACCGCGGTCCACGCTGAAGAGAAACGTTACGTTTCTGATGAACTGAATACCTGGGTACGCAGCGGCCCTGGAGACAATTATCGCCTCGTGGGTACGGTAAATGCCGGCGAGGAAGTGACTCTGCTGCAAACTAACGCAGACACCAATTACGGTCAGGTTCGTGACAGCTCTGGCCGCACCTCATGGATCCCGCTGAAAGAGCTAAGCACAGTGCCAAGCCTGCGCACCCGCGTGCCGGATCTGGAAAATCAGGTGAAAACCCTGACCGATAAGCTGAACAACATTGACGGTACCTGGAACCAGCGCACCGCAGAGATGCAGCAGAAAGTGGCGCAAAGCGACAGCGTGATCGCCGGCCTGAAAGACGAAAATCAGAAGCTGAAAAATGAGCTGATCGTCGCACAGAAGAAAGTAAACGCCGCTAATCTACAGCTGGATGACAAACAACGCACCATCATCATGCAGTGGTTTATGTATGGCGGCGGCGTACTGGGCGTCGGTCTGGTGCTGGGTCTGGTGCTTCCTCACCTTATCCCAAGCCGTAAACGTAAAGACCGCTGGATGAACTAACTCGTCTTCTCTGCCACACTTACGTATCATCTTGCGAAAAGAGAAAACGGGAGTGTTGGCGTGAAGAGTTATCTGGTCGGTGGTGCGGTACGTGATGCGTTATTAGGTCTGCCGGTCAAAGATAAAGATTGGGTCGTGGTCGGTGCCACGCCCGAAGCGATGATTGACGCGGGCTACCAGCAGGTAGGCCGCGATTTTCCTGTGTTCCTCCATCCGAAAAGCCGCGAAGAGTACGCCCTGGCGCGTACCGAACGGAAATCGGGTTCCGGTTATACCGGCTTCACCTGCTATGCCGCGCCGGATGTCACGCTGGAGCAGGACTTACTGCGCCGCGATCTCACCATTAACGCCCTGGCGCAGGACGAAAACGGACATATCATCGACGCCTACGGCGGCCAGAACGATCTGCGCGATCGTCTTTTACGCCATATTTCCCCCGCCTTTTCTGAAGATCCGCTTCGCGTACTGCGCGTGGCGCGTTTTGCCGCCCGTTATGCCCATCTGAGCTTCCGTATCGCCGACGAGACGATGGCGCTGATGACGGCCATGACCGACGCGGGCGAGCTGGAACACCTGACGCCAGAACGCGTCTGGAAAGAGACCGAAAACGCCCTGACTACCCGTAATCCACAGGTCTTTTTCCAGGTTCTGCGCGACTGCGGGGCGCTGAAAGTGCTGTTCCCGGAAATAGACGCGCTGTTTGGCGTGCCCGCCCCGGCGAAATGGCACCCGGAAATTGATACCGGCATTCACACTCTGATGACCCTGAGCATGGCCGCCATGCTCAGCCCTGAAGTGGACGTGCGCTTTTCCACCCTCTGCCATGACCTCGGCAAGGGGTTAACGCCAAAGGAGTTGTGGCCACGCCACCACGGGCACGGTCCGGCTGGCGTAAAGCTGGTTGAAGGGCTTTGCCAGCGCCTGCGCGTGCCGAATGACATTCGCGATCTGGCAAAACTGGTCGCCGAGTTTCACGACCTGATCCACACCTTTCCGATCCTGAAACCCGCCACCATCGTCAGGCTGTTCGATAACATCGACGCCTGGCGCAAGCCGCAGCGCGTGGAGCAAATTGCGCTGACCAGCGAAGCGGACGTGCGCGGCCGTACCGGGTTTGAAGCGTCCGATTATCCGCAGGGTCGTTTGCTGCGCGAGGCGTGGGAAATCGCAAAAGCGGTGCCAACGAAAGAGGTGGTGGAGGCAGGGTTTAAAGGCCCGGAGATCCGCGAAGAGCTGACGAAACGGCGGATTGATGCGGTCGCGGCGTGGAAGGAAAAACGTTGCCCTCAGCCGAAAGACTGAGGGCGGTCGGTCATCAGAAGAAGACCACGTACACGGCAGCCGCGACGATAAAGCGGTAGATCGCGAACGGAATAAACGAGATACGCTTAATCAGTTGCAGGAAGGTTTTGATGGCAATCAGCGCCACGATAAAGGCGGTGATAAAGCCCACGGCGAACATCGGAATGTCGCCTACGGTCAGGAAGCCGATGCTTTTGTAGAGATCCAGTGCGGTGGCGCCCATCATCATCGGTACCGCCAGCAGGAACGAGAACTCAGACGCCGCGTAACGGCTCACGCCCATCAGCATCCCGCCGGAAATGGTTGCCCCTGAACGGGAGAAGCCCGGCCACAGCGCCAGACACTGGAAGCAGCCAATCATAAACGCCTGGCGATACGTCATATCGTCCAGACCTTCTGCACGCGGGGTTTTTGGCTTCAGCACTTCGGCGGCAATCAGCAGGAAGCCGCCGACAACCAGCGCGTACATCACGTTAATCGGGTTGAAAAGCGATTTTATGGTGTCGTGGAACACCAGCCCCAGCACCACCGCCGGGATCATCCCCAGCAGAATATGAATCAGCGTCAGGCGCCCCTTGCCCTCTCCTTCACGCTGCGGTAAACGCCCGAAGTGGATGCCGATCAGACCAAACAGACGACGCCAGAACATGACGACCACCGCCAGGATAGAGCCCAGCTGAATAACCACCTCAAACGTCTTTGCGGTATCGCCTTCAAAGCCCAGGAGATGGCCAACGATAATCATATGGCCCGTACTGGACACCGGCAAAAACTCCGTCAATCCTTCGACCACACCCAGAATTGCCGCCACCAGCAGCGAGTGCATATCGCTCATCTATAAACCCCTAAAAAGATATAAAAAAACGGTGTCCCACGCGGACAACCGTGAAAGATACAGCTTTAAGACCGATATAACCTAAAATGGTTTAGCAATTATGACGTTAAATCTTTCCTTTCAGATTTGTGCCACGCTCGATAATCACGCCCACATTGGCGGCGCGCGCCACCGCTCCCGGCTTGCTTAGCTTAATGCGCACCCATGGGGAGTTAAATTTGCTCAGCAGCAGGTCTGCTACCTCTTCCGCCACGCGTTCTACCAGCGCAAAACGTTGCCCTTCCACATGGGCGATGACCGTTTCACTGATGTCGGCGTAGCTCAGACAGTCATTCACATCATCGCTTTTTGCTGACTTGCGGTTGTCCCAGCCCATTTCGATATCGAACACCAGTTTCTGCTCGATGGTCTGTTCCCAGTCGTAAACACCAATTGTGGTGATTACCGAAAGTTGCTCTATAAATACAATATCCATCACGACCTGCCTGCTTTTTGGCTAAACCGGATACCACTTCCGGCGAATTATGCGTATTATCCACAGATGCTGAGAATACAGATACATTTTCAAAACGGAACAGCGTTATGAGTGCAATCGCGCCTGGAATGATTATCCTCGCCTACCTTTGCGGCTCAATCTCCAGCGCCATTCTGGTCTGCCGCATCGCCGGGTTGCCTGACCCGCGTGAAAGTGGTTCCGGGAATCCGGGGGCGACCAATGTACTACGAATTGGCGGCAAGGGAGCAGCCGTAGCGGTTTTGATTTTTGATGTTCTGAAAGGAATGCTCCCCGTCTGGGGTGCGTATGCGCTGGGCGTCACACCCTTCTGGCTGGGGCTGATTGCTATCGCCGCCTGCGTCGGCCATATCTGGCCCGTTTTCTTTGGTTTTAAAGGCGGTAAAGGCGTTGCAACCGCGTTTGGCGCGATTGCGCCGATCGGCTGGGATCTCACTGGCGTGATGGCGGGCACCTGGCTGCTGACCATCCTGCTGAGCGGCTATTCATCGCTGGGCGCCATCGTCAGCGCGCTGATCGCTCCGTTTTATGTCTGGTGGTTCAAACCGCAGTTTACCTTCCCGGTATCGATGCTCTCGTGCCTGATCCTGCTGCGTCATCATGACAACATTCAGCGCCTGTGGCGTCGCCAGGAGACGAAGATCTGGGCGCGGTTAAAGCGGAAGAAGAGAGAGACGCGGTAAGGTTTTATTTACTTTTAGTGGAATTGTTCCGTTCACTTTATGACCAACAGAATATGACATTCCGGAACCCGTGAACGTGATAAGGGGGCCACCGCGGCCCCCTTATCAATCCCCGCGGCCCCGCGACGAAATCGGTGCTTCGCACTGCGCTCACCTCACGACCCGCTTCCTGCGGTCGGCTCAACTCGACATCCTGTCTCGATTCGCCTCTGGCCGCCATCCCTGGCGTCCAGCCCTTGTCATCCGGTCTCCGGTTCGCCGATTTCAGCGGGGACTAAACACCCGTGCCACATTCAAGCTGCTGAGAAGGTTGAGGAAACGCCTGATCCGGCTGAAAATCGCTGAGGCGTTGACCGCAGGCCGGGGCGAGGCGCATGGATGCGCCAAGAGGGCGTGACCTACATGGATGTAGGATCGCGCCCGACCCGATAGCCGGAGGGAATAAGCCGAAGGGACCGCGCAGCGGCGATTTTCTTTGCCGGGAGCCGGGATTGTTAAGGGGGCCGCGGTGGCCCCCTTAACACGTTCACCGCAGCGGGATACCTATAAAGCAGAAAAACCATAGTGAACGGAACCCTTCCACCGCAGCCCCAAAATACAGGCCCCATCCATAAGCGACTCATATGACAGCCTTCATTTCCGCCAGGGCATACTGAAACGTATCCCGATAGTGCGGAAGTGGAAGCACCATGTTAGCAACTCAGGTCACTGATAATTCATACAAAGGCTGGCAGGCCACGCTTGCCCTCCAGTTTTGTCATACCCCTGAGAAAACCCTCCTCCATTCCGCGCGTCACACCGGGCCGCTCACCGTTCAGCGCCCGTTTTACCCTGAAGGCGAGACCTGCCATCTTTACCTGCTGCATCCGCCAGGCGGGATTGTGGGCGGGGATACGCTGGATATTTCCGTGCGGCTCGACGCCAAAAGCCATGCCCTCATCACCATGCCCGGCGCCAGCAAGTTCTATCGCAGCAGCGGCCCGCTGGCCTGTCTGAATCAGCAATTTTACCTCGACGAAGAGGCCACGCTGGAGTGGCTGCCGCAGGACACCATAATTTTCCCCGGCGCTAACGCCGCGCTGCGTTCCGTCTTCCATCTTAAGGCCACCAGCACGCTGCTGGCGTGGGAGCTGTACTGTCTGGGCCGTCCGGTGATAAACGAAACCTTCAGCCACGGCACGCTGGAGAGCCGCCTTGAGGTGTGGGTGGATGGCGAGCCGCGTTTGATTGAGCGACTGCATCTTAACGATGGCGATCTGTCGCCCGTCGCAGGCCATCCGTGGGTCGGCACGCTGCTGTTCTACCCGGCCCGGGAAGCACATCTTGATACAGTGCGCGAGCGGCTCGCCCCGCTGGAAAACTTTGGCGGGGCGACGCTCACCGACGACCTGCTGTCGGTGCGTTTTCTCTCCCACGACAACCTCATTTGCCAGCGGGTGATGCGCGATATCTGGCAGTCGCTTCGCCCGCTTTTAACCCCCAAAACCGCCTGTTCGCCGCGTATCTGGCAGACATAAGAGAAACGCTATGGAACTGACTCCCAGAGAAAAAGACAAGCTGTTGCTGTTCACCGCCGCGCTGGTTGCCGAACGCCGCCTCGCGCGCGGGGTAAAGCTCAACTACCCGGAATCGGTCGCGCTGATCAGCGCCTTTATTATGGAAGGCGCGCGCGATGGCGAAACCGTCGCCTCGCTGATGGAAGCCGGCCGCCACATCCTGACGCGCGATCAGGTGATGGAGGGCGTGCCGGAGATGATCCCGGATATCCAGGTGGAAGCCACCTTCCCAGACGGATCCAAGCTCGTCACCGTCCACAATCCGATCGTGTAAGGAGCGCGTGATGATCCCAGGCGAATACCAGATCCAGTCCGGCAACATTGCGCTCAACGTCGGGCGCGAAACCCGAAGTGTGATCGTGGAAAACCACGGCGACAGGCCGATCCAGGTCGGCTCGCATTACCACTTTTACGAGGTCAACCCGGCGTTGAAATTCGATCGCGAAGCCACCCGAGGCTACCGACTCAACATCCCGGCCGGCACTGCCGTGCGCTTCGAACCCGGCCAGAAGCGGGAAGTGACGCTGGTGCAGGTGACGGGCGCGCAGCGCATTTTTGGTTTTCGCGGCGAGGTCATGGGCGAGGTGAAACATGGCTGAGATTTCACGCCAGGCGTATGCCGATATGTTCGGCCCCACTACCGGGGATAAAGTGCGGCTGGCCGACAGCGAGCTGTGGATCGAAGTGGAAGACGATCTCACGATCTACGGCGAAGAGGTTAAATTCGGCGGCGGAAAAGTGATCCGCGACGGCATGGGACAGGGGCAGATGACCGCCGACGACTGCGTGGATCTGGTGCTCACCAACGCGCTGATTGTCGATCACTGGGGGATTGTGAAAGCGGATATCGGCATAAAAGATGGGCGGATCTTCGCCGTCGGCAAAGCCGGAAACCCGGACATTCAGCCCGGCGTGACGATCCCGATTGGCGCGGCAACGGAAGTGATCGCCGCCGAAGGGAAGATCGTCACCCCTGGCGGGATCGACACCCACATCCACTGGATCTGTCCGCAGCAGGCGGAAGAGGCGCTGGTCTCTGGCGTCACCACCATGATCGGCGGCGGCACCGGCCCTGCGGCAGGTACAAACGCCACCACCTGCACGCCGGGGCCGTGGTATATCGCCCGCATGCTGCAGGCCGCCGATACGCTGCCGGTGAATATTGGCCTGCTGGGCAAAGGGAACGGTTCAAACCCGGACGCGCTGCGCGAGCAGATCGCGGCTGGCGCTATCGGGCTTAAGATCCACGAAGACTGGGGCGCGACGCCTGCGGCAATCAACTGCTCGCTGGAGGTCGCTGAAGAGATGGATATTCAGGTGGCGCTGCACAGCGACACGCTGAACGAGTCCGGTTTTGTCGAAGACACGCTGGCTGCCATCGCCGGGCGCACCATCCACACCTTCCACACCGAAGGGGCGGGCGGCGGCCATGCGCCGGATATCATCACCGCCTGCGCGCACCCGAATATTTTGCCCTCCTCCACCAACCCGACGCTGCCCTACACGGTGAATACCATCGACGAGCACCTGGACATGCTGATGGTCTGTCATCATCTCGACCCGGATATCGCCGAGGACGTGGCGTTTGCGGAATCCCGTATTCGTCGGGAAACCATCGCCGCCGAAGACGTGCTGCACGATATCGGCGCGTTCTCGCTCACCTCGTCAGATTCACAGGCCATGGGCCGCGTGGGGGAAGTGATTATCCGCACCTGGCAGGTGGCGCACCGCATGAAGGTGCAGCGCGGCGCACTGCCGGAAGAGACAGGCGAGAACGACAACTTCCGCGTGAAGCGCTATGTCGCCAAATACACCATTAATCCGGCTCTTACCCACGGCATCGCCCATGAGGTCGGTTCTATTGAGGCGGGCAAGCTGGCGGATCTGGTGGTCTGGTCCCCCGCTTTCTTTGGCGTCAAACCCGCCACCATCGTCAAAGGCGGGATGATCGCCTGCGCGCCGATGGGCGACATCAACGCCTCGATCCCTACGCCGCAGCCGGTGCATTACCGCCCGATGTTTGGTGCACTTGGTGCCGCACGCCACGCCACGCGACTGACGTTTGTCTCGCAGGCCGCTGATGCCAGCGGCATTCCGCAGCGGCTCGGATTGCAAAGCGCCACCGCGGTGGTGAAAGGCTGCCGGACGGTGAAAAAGGCCGACATGATCCACAACGATTTACAGCCGAATATCACCGTTGACTCGCAAACCTATGAGGTTCGCGTCGACGGCGAATTGATCACCAGCGAACCGGCAGAAGTTTTGCCGATGGCGCAACGCTATTTTCTGTTTTGAGGAGTGATGATGATTTATTTAACCCAACGCCTGGACCACGCGCACCCCGTCACCGCCAGCGTTACGCTGCCGATTGACGTGCGGGTAAAAAGCCGCGCCCGCGTGGCGCTGAACGACGGCCGCGAAGCCGGGCTAATGCTGCCGCGCGGCCTGCTGCTGCGCGGGGGCGACCTGCTGACTACCGACGACGGCAGCGAAGTGATCGAAGTGATCGCCGCCCCGGAGTCGGTTTCCGTGGTGCGCTGCGCCGACCCGTTCCTGCTCGCCCGCGCCTGTTATCACCTGGGCAACCGCCACGTACCGCTGCAAATCATGCCCGGCGAACTGCGCTACCACCACGATCACGTTCTCGACGACATGCTACGTCAGTTCGGGCTGGAGGTGACCTTCGCCAGCCTGCCCTTTGAACCAGAAGCGGGCGCTTACACCAGCGATGCCCACAGTCATGGCCACTCCCACGCTCATTCACATTAAGGACTCATCATGCGTAAGTATTTACCGCTGTTTCTGCTGGCCTTTTCCGTTCCGGCGCTTGCCCATCCCGGTCACGGGACCGACAGCTTTCAGGCAGGTTTTCTCCATCCGCTGACCGGGCTGGATCACCTGCTGATGCTGACGGGGGCTGGCGTGCTGTCCGCCCTGAGCGGCCGCAAGCTGCTGCTGCCGTTAGCAACGCTCGGCATGATGCTGGCTGGCGCCATTGCGGGCAGCCTGCTCGGCGGCTTTAGCGGCATGGAGATGCTGATTATCGCCTCACTGGCGGTCTGCGGCGTGATGATGTTTAAGACTGAAAATCGCCTGCTGCTGGCAGTGCCAGCCCTGGCGATGTTCCACGGCTGGGCGCACGGCGTGGAGATGTCCGGCCACAGCTTCTGGCTCTTTACCAGCGGATTTATGTTAGCCAGTGCCACGGTGCTGTGCGCCAGCTTCGCGGCAGGGCTGCTGCTGCGCCGTCACGACGGCCTGCGTAAAACCTTCGGCGGCGGGCTGATCGTCTCTGCCCTGCTGGCGCTGATGAGCTGATGGAGCACGCCCGCCAGCGGCTGCGCCTGATGCAGCTCTCCAGCAGTAGCCTGCCGGTCGGATCGTTTACCTGGTCACAGGGGCTGGAATGGGCTGTCGAGGCCGGGTGGATCACGGACGCTGAGGCTTTCAGGCGCTGGCAGATCCAGCAGATGGAGCAGAGCTTTTTCTGCGTCGACCTGCCGCTGTTTATCCGCCTGTACTGTGCCTGCGAGCAGCAGGACGTCGCGGCAGCAAAACGCTGGACGGCATACCTGCTCGCCTGTCGGGAAACGCGCGAACTGCGCGAGGAAGAACGCAACCGCGGCGCAGCCTTTACGCGCCTGGTTAAAAGCTGGGAACCCGCCTGCCCGGCAGAATGGCTGCCGCTGTTGATGCAGAGCCAGCTCGGCGGTATGGCGTGGCTCGGCGTGCGCTGGGGCATTAGCGCGCGCGAGCTGGCGCTGAGCCTCGGCTACAGCTGGATTGAGAGCGCGGTGATGGCGGGCGTCAAGCTGGTGCCGTTTGGGCAGCAGGCCGCACAACAGCTGATTATCGACCTGAGCGACCATTTTGCCGCTGGGTTTGAACAGGCATTTTTACGTGGCGACGACGCGCTGGGGGCAGCTACGCCGCTGTCCGCCATCGCCTCCGCGCGCCACGAAACCCAATATTCACGACTATTCCGTTCCTGAGGAGTCAATATGGCTGATTACAAACATCCCCTGCGCGTTGGCGTGGGCGGCCCGGTAGGGTCGGGCAAAACCGCCCTGCTGGAAGCGCTCTGCAAGGCGATGCGCGACACCTATCATCTTGCGGTGGTGACTAACGATATCTACACCAAAGAGGATCAGCGCATCCTGACCGAGGCGGGTGCGCTTGAGCCAGAGCGCATCGTAGGGGTGGAAACGGGCGGCTGTCCGCACACCGCCATCCGCGAAGATGCCTCAATGAACCTGGCAGCGGTGGAAGCCTTGAGCGAGAAGTTCGGCAATCTGGATCTGATCTTCGTCGAAAGCGGTGGGGATAACCTGAGCGCGACCTTCAGCCCGGAGCTGGCGGACCTCACCATCTACGTGATCGACGTGGCCGAAGGGGAAAAAATCCCGCGCAAGGGCGGGCCGGGGATCACCAAATCCGATTTTCTGGTGATCAATAAAACCGACCTCGCGCCGTACGTGGGGGCGTCGCTGGAGGTAATGGAGCGCGACACTAATCGCATGCGCGGCGAGCGTCCGTGGACCTTTACCAACCTGAAGGCGGGTGACGGGCTGGCGACGATTATTGCGTTTCTGGAAGAGAAAGGGATGCTGCGGATGTAGTGCGGTTTATTGCCGGGTGGCGGCTTCGCCTGACCCGGCCTACGATTTTTGCAGACCCGGTAAGCGCAGCGCCACCGGGCAAAAGACTTACGCCTCAGGCAGCTCCGCCAGCGGCCAGCGCGGACGCACGGACACGCTCAGGTCAGCCGTGGCGCCAGCGTTCAGGCGCACCATCCCGGCGTAGGCGATCATCGCCCCGTTATCGGTACAAAATTCCGGACGCGCGTAGAACACTTCCCCACGACGCTTTTGCATCATTTCGGCAAGCTTCACGCGCAGCGTACGGTTGGCGCTCACGCCACCGGCCATCACCAGGCGCTTAAAGCCCGTCTGATCCAGCGCACGCTTGCACTTGATCATCAGCGTATCCACCACCGCATCTTCGAACGCGCGGGCGATGTCGGCACGCGTCTGCTCGCTGTCGTCGTTATTGCGAATGGTGTTCGCCGCGAAGGTTTTCAGACCGGAGAAACTAAAATCCAGCCCCGGACGATCGGTCATCGGACGCGGGAAGACAAAGCGCCCTTCCGTTCCCTGCGCGGCCATTTTCGACAGCATCGGGCCGCCAGGATAATCCAGGCCCAGCAGCTTGGCGGTTTTGTCGAAGGCTTCACCGGCCGCGTCGTCGATCGATTCGCCCAGCAGTTCATACTTGCCAATGCCCGTTACGCTAATCAGCTGCGTATGACCGCCGGAGACCAGCAGCGCCACAAACGGGAACGCTGGCGGATTGGCTTCTAGCATCGGAGCCAGAAGATGTCCTTCCATATGGTGAACCGGAATGGCCGGAACGTCCCACGCGAAGGCCAGCGAACGCCCTACCGTTGCGCCGACCAGCAGCGCGCCAACCAGGCCCGGTCCTGCAGTATAGGCCACGGCATCAATATCTTTTGCACTTAACCCGGCCTCTTTCAGTGCCGCCTGAATCAGGGGAACCGTTTTACGCACGTGGTCACGAGAGGCCAGTTCAGGCACGACGCCGCCGTAGTCAGCGTGCAATTTCACCTGACTATACAGTTGGTTGGCCAGAAGCCCTTTTTCGTCGTCGTAAATCGCGATGCCGGTTTCATCGCAGGATGTTTCAATACCCAGTACACGCATGACTTGTTTTACCTCGTTTCAATACCGCGCAGTGTAGAGCCTGGGCGGGTTGATGTAAAACTTTGTTCGCCCCAGGAAGAAGCCTCGTGTATACTCTTCCCCCTTATAAAAGTCCCTTTCAAAATCGCATCGGTGCTTTACAAAGCAGCAGCATTTGCAGTAAAATTCCGCACCATTTTGAAATAAGCTGGCGTTGATGCCAGCGGCAAACCGAATTTATTAAAGGTGAGAGTTACATGCCGGTAATTAAAGTACGTGAAAACGAGCCGTTCGACGTAGCACTGCGTCGCTTCAAACGTTCATGCGAGAAAGCAGGTGTTCTGGCTGAAGTTCGTCGTCGTGAGTTTTATGAAAAACCAACGACCGAACGTAAGCGCGCTAAAGCTTCCGCTGTGAAACGTCACGCGAAGAAACTGGCTCGCGAAAACGCACGCCGTACTCGTCTGTACTAATCTGTTGAGGGCCACAGCCCTCAATTGACAGACAGAGTTGTAGTCGTAAGGCCGTGCTTCCGGAAGGAATGCGCGGCTTGTTTTCGTTTATAAGTCGCTTAAATTTTTGGGGCATATGGCCGGAAGAATCCCACGCGTTTTCATCAATGACCTGCTTGCCAGAACCGACATCGTCGATCTCATCGACGCGCGGGTGAAGCTAAAAAAGCAGGGCAAGAACTACCATGCGTGCTGTCCGTTCCATAACGAAAAAACCCCCTCTTTCACCGTAAACGGTGAAAAGCAGTTCTACCATTGCTTCGGCTGTGGCGCACACGGTAATGCCGTCGATTTTTTGATGAACTACGATAAGCTCGAGTTCGTTGAAACCGTCGAAGAGCTGGCGGCGATGCATAACCTTGAAGTGCCGTATGAAGCAGGCAGTGGGCCAAGTCAGATCGAGCGCCATCAGCGGCAAACGCTATATCAGTTGATGGATGGCCTGAATTCGTTTTACCAACAGTCTCTTAAGCACTCTGCGGCTGAGCCTGCGCGTCAGTATCTGAACAAGCGCGGACTGAGCGACGATGTGATTGCGCGTTTCGCTATTGGTTACGCCCCGCCCGGCTGGGACAACGTGTTAAAGCGTTTTGGCGGCAATAGCGAAGATCGTAAATCCCTCATCGACGCAGGCATGCTGGTCACCAACGACCAGGGACGAAGCTACGACCGCTTCCGTGAACGGGTGATGTTCCCGATCCGCGACAAGCGTGGCCGGGTGATAGGTTTTGGTGGTCGCGTGCTGGGTGATGCCCTGCCGAAATACCTTAACTCCCCGGAAACCGATATTTTCCATAAGGGCCGCCAGCTTTACGGTCTTTATGAGGCACAGCAGGATAATGCGGAACCTCCGCGTCTTCTGGTCGTCGAAGGCTATATGGATGTTGTTGCGCTGGCGCAGTACGACATTAACTATGCCGTTGCGTCGCTGGGAACGTCCACCACGGCGGACCATATCCAGTTGCTGTTCCGCGTCACCAACAACGTGATTTGCTGTTACGACGGTGACCGCGCAGGACGCGACGCCGCCTGGCGAGCGCTGGAAACCGCGTTGCCGTATATGACCGACGGGCGTCAGCTACGCTTTATGTTCCTGCCCGACGGTGAAGACCCGGATACGCTGGTGCGTAAAGAGGGCAAAGCGGCATTTGAAGCGCGGATGGAGCAGGCTCAGCCGCTCTCCACGTTTCTGTTTAACAGCCTGATGCCGCAGGTGGATTTGAGTACCCCTGACGGGCGCGCGCAGCTCAGCACGCTGGCGTTGCCGTTAATCAGCCAGGTGCCCGGCGAAACGCTGCGCATCTATCTGCGTCAGGAGTTAGGCAACAAGCTCGGCATTCTGGATGACAGCCAGCTTGAACGTTTAATGCCTAAACAGGCTGAAAACGGCACGGTACGCCCCGCGCCTCAGCTAAAACGCACAACCATGCGTATACTGATAGGGTTGCTGGTGCAAAACCCCGAACTTGCTCCGCAAGTGCCGTCACTGGCGGGTTTGAACCACGAAAAATTGCCCGGACTTGGCTTATTTTCAGAATTGGTCAACACTTGTTTGTCGCAGCCAGGTCTGACCACCGGACAACTTTTAGAGCATTATCGCGGCACAAAAGAGGCCGCTACCCTTGAAAAACTGTCGATGTGGGACGATATAGCAGATAAGGATATCGCAGAAAAAACGTTCACCGACTCACTCAACCATATGTTTGATTCGATGCTTGAGTTGCGCCAGGAAGAGTTGATAGCTCGCGAGCGCACCCATGGCTTAAGCAGCGAAGAACGCCGGGAGCTCTGGATGATTAACCAGGAACTGGCGAAGAAATAAAAAATTTAACGGCTTAAGTGCCGAATATCGATCGGGAAGCCCCCGGCAGCCGCACTGAGAGGCAGCGGCAAAAATATAAGTACGCCCTCGCTTTAAAGGTTGGCAGCCCTATCGCCGACACCAATCAAACGAATTAAGTGTGGATACCGTCTTATGGAGCAAAACCCGCAGTCACAGCTGAAACTTCTTGTCCAACGCGGTAAGGAGCAAGGCTATCTGACCTATGCCGAGGTCAATGACCATCTGCCGGAAGATATCGTCGATTCAGATCAGATCGAAGATATCATCCAAATGATCAATGACATGGGCATTCAGGTGATGGAAGAAGCACCGGATGCCGATGATCTGTTGCTGGCTGAAACCTCCAACAACACTGACGAAGATGCGGAAGAAGCTGCTGCACAGGTACTGTCCAGCGTGGAATCTGAAATCGGGCGTACCACTGACCCGGTCCGCATGTACATGCGTGAAATGGGTACCGTTGAACTGTTGACCCGCGAAGGCGAAATTGACATCGCAAAACGCATCGAAGACGGGATCAACCAGGTTCAGTGCTCTGTTGCCGAATACCCGGAAGCGATTACCTATCTGCTGGAGCAGTACGATCGCGTTGAAGCGGAAGAAGCGCGTCTGTCCGATCTGATCACTGGCTTTGTCGACCCGAACGCTGAAGAAGATATGGCGCCAACCGCCACTCACGTCGGTTCTGAGCTGTCTCAGGAAGAGATGGATGACGACGAAGACGAAGATGAAGAAGAAGACGACGACAGCAGCGACGACGACAACAGCATCGACCCTGAACTGGCGCGCGAGAAGTTTGCCGAGCTGCGTACTCAGTACGAAGTGACGCGTGACACCATCAAAGCGAAAGGCCGCAGCCATGCTGCCGCTCAGGAAGAGATCCTTAAGCTGTCGGAAGTGTTCAAACAGTTCCGCCTGGTGCCAAAACAGTTCGACTACCTGGTGAACAGCATGCGCGTGATGATGGATCGCGTACGTACCCAGGAACGTATCATCATGAAGCTGTGTGTTGAACAGTGCAAAATGCCGAAGAAGAATTTCATCACCCTCTTCACCGGCAATGAAACCAGCGAAACCTGGTTCAACGCCGCTATCGCGATGAACAAGCCGTGGTCTGAAAAGCTGCACGACGTGAAAGAAGACGTACAGCGCGGCCTGCAAAAGCTGCATCAGATTGAAGAAGAGACCGGCCTGACCATCGAGCAGGTGAAAGACATCAACCGTCGTATGTCTATCGGTGAAGCGAAAGCCCGCCGTGCTAAGAAAGAGATGGTTGAAGCGAACTTACGTCTGGTTATCTCTATCGCCAAGAAATACACCAACCGTGGCCTGCAGTTCCTGGATCTGATTCAGGAAGGCAACATCGGTCTGATGAAAGCGGTAGATAAGTTTGAATACCGTCGTGGTTACAAGTTCTCCACCTATGCTACCTGGTGGATCCGTCAGGCGATCACCCGCTCTATCGCAGACCAGGCGCGCACCATCCGTATTCCGGTGCATATGATTGAGACCATCAACAAGCTCAACCGTATTTCTCGCCAGATGTTGCAGGAGATGGGTCGCGAGCCGACGCCGGAAGAGCTGGCTGAACGCATGCTGATGCCGGAAGACAAGATCCGTAAAGTGCTGAAAATCGCTAAAGAGCCAATCTCCATGGAAACGCCAATCGGTGATGATGAAGATTCGCATCTGGGTGATTTCATCGAGGATACCACCCTCGAGCTGCCGCTGGACTCTGCCACCACCGAGAGCCTGCGTGCCGCTACGCACGACGTGCTGGCTGGCCTGACCGCCCGTGAAGCGAAAGTGCTGCGTATGCGTTTCGGTATCGACATGAACACCGACCACACGCTGGAAGAAGTGGGTAAACAGTTTGACGTGACCCGCGAACGTATCCGTCAGATCGAAGCGAAGGCGCTGCGTAAGCTGCGCCATCCGAGCCGCTCTGAAGTGCTGCGTAGCTTCCTGGACGATTAATCGGTCCTGAAATGGAAAAGCTCCCAATCGGGAGCTTTTTTTGTTTATTCCCTCTCCCTGTGGGAGAGGACCAGGGTGAGGGCATCAGGCCGCAGAGGAGCTAAAGCCCCCTCACCACCAGCGCCTCATCAAGTTCCCGATACGCCTCCACCAGCTTGTCCAGCGTCGCCCTGTTCAGCCCGCTCGGATTCGGCAACACCCAAACCTGCGTTACGCCAATGGTAATGTTCTGCTTACCCCACTTCGCACCGCGCTGGCTGAACGCCTGCTCGTAGGCCTGCTTGCCGAGGATCGCCAGCGCCGCGGGCTGGTAGTCTTCAATCTTCTTCACCAGTTCCCGCCCGCCAGTACGCAGCTCATGCAGATTTACTTCGCTCGCCTGCACCGTTGGACGCTCGACCAGCATGGTGATGCCACAGCGCGTATCCAGCAGCTGCTGCTCTTCTTCCGGCTTAAGCTGTTTGTCGGTAAAACCGGCCTGGTGGATCACCTTCCAGAAGCGATTTCCCGGATGAGCAAAGTGAAAACCGGTGTGCGCCGAGGACTTGCCCGGGTTGATTCCGCAGAACACCACCCGCAGGCCAGGGGCCAGAATATCATTGATCATCTCTACTCCTGTCTATGCATCTTAAGATAAGTATAAAGGATTGATTATGCGTTGTTTATAAAAACAGCAGGCAGGTGTGAATGGCTGGATTGATGAGGGGAGTTACTTTATAATTCACCGCCACGGCCCCTTAGCTCAGTGGTTAGAGCAGGCGACTCATAATCGCTTGGTCGCTGGTTCAAGTCCAGCAGGGGCCACCAAATATCAAGGACTTACGATAAATCGTGAGTCCTTTTGTTTTTTGGGGGTGCCGTGGGGGTGCCATGCGCAGGTATTGCGGGGTAAAAGTCGTTTGGTCGGATCACTTATGTATCATCCCAAAATCGGCACATATAGGTTAAATATACAGGCGTATATTTAGAAAAGGTGTTCTGTTTCGTACCACTATCGCCCAATCTACACGTGTATAGCGGGGAAAATTGGTACGTTAAAAATGCGGTATATCGAAGCGGGTATTGAGCACACGTTCGAAGAAGTGCAAACTGGTTTGGCGTGTAAATCAACGTGATGCAATCAATAACCTTCTTTAGTGAGACCTAAATGAAACTAACGTATCTGACACTTTTGATTCTCCATATCAACTCCCTTATCGACTCAGGGAAGTACAACGACATTACAATCGAAGAAGTTCATAATGCCATCGAACGCAAACAGCTTTTAAAGTTCCTAAAAAAACGCTGCGGCAAAGATATTGATCTCAGTCTTCACTTGGATGAAGACATTAAATTTGAAGATATCTATGAAGAGCGGATGCTCAGCCTTTATGATGGCTACGCAGGGAATGAGTCAAGAAAGTGGGGTGTCCGTAACCTAGGCCTATGCTTAGTTTTAGCCTGGACCAACGAACTGATTCAAATGTCTAGCGCATTCCCAGAACAATACCCACTAAAGTAAGCTAATGCTGTCGTGGGCTGCCGCAATTATGCATATTGCAGCCCTTTTTTCAGGAATTGAGTTTTGGGTATAGCTGGGTTGTACGTCAGTTACATCTGGGTGCCTCGAAGGATCGCAGCACACATTTGAACAATTGAATAAAGCGGCTCGCCTGCCTCATTGGTTCCCAGCGGCTCATAGTGCGCCATTATCGCTTCCACATACTCCGGGCTCAGTCTGGCATCTCGTGCAATTTCGGCCTGTGTAATCCTCACATCATTCATTTTCGCCATCCGTTTTTTCCTCTATATCGTCATAAAATTTATCGCTCATCAGTTCCACAGCCAGATGATCGCGAAACTTGTCAATCACTTCAACCATTCGCGTAACAGCTTGATTCGAAAGGGCACAATCACGTTCCAGAATATCGGGCAGGGTTTCAAGTGTCATGATAGTCCCCCTGGCTATCGCTCTGAACTCACGGGCGCATTCTTCAGCCGGTATCAAGAATCGCCTGGCCGCCTCATACTTCAATCGCTCATTTTCTGCCTGCCAGTGCGCTCGCCGTTCTGCCGGGGTCATCTGGTTTACGTCCAGATCCTGCGGGTTGCCGAGCGCCTGCAGCAAAGTACGAACGGTGTAATTTTTCCGGGTCTTGCTGCTGTCCGGCGTCGGCTTCAATGGTCTGGCTATCGCGGCGACGGATTTACGATCGCGCCCCAAAATCTCCGCCACCTCAATAGTATCGCTGCCCTGTGCAGCAGCCAGATACCACGCATCCTCATCCACGCCATCAAGACGCGGCTCAACGACAATATCCAGCGTATCCCTTACCGGGTTATGTGTTCCGCTGTTGGATGAGCCCGGCACAGAAATAGAGCGGATAATGGTCTCTGCTAACGCTTCCTGAATAGCGGGGACAATAAGGAATTTAGGGACAATATTAAGCACCTGCCCGGCCTGACTTTTCTGTAGGCGCATCTGAGCGCGTGCAGAGGCCAGATTATCAACAGACAATTCACCAGCAACATAGTTATTGTGTTCGACGCCAAACAGCGGCAAGCCGTCACTCAGCGCCGGATTATTCTGCAATACGGCATAGACCAGATCCCCTACGGTTGCTTTTGCTGCTCGTCCCATCGACATCGGAATGGTGGACAACACAGACAGATCGTCATTGATGATGCTCTGGCGATCGATGCTGAACAGTTCGCCGTAAGTGGCCAGTATAATTTTTTCTCCCTTCTCGCCGATGGTAGCGTATTTGTACTCCGCCCCCGGACGAACCTCACGCAGGCGTGGGAACGTATCGAGGCCGACACGGTGTCCCGGTTTGAAATCTGGCAGATTCCCGGCTCGAGTCCACCTGTCAAACGTTTCAGGGGAATCAGCCCAGCCCTGAAGCATGGATTTATTCGCCACATCGCTTAGGATAAAACTGAAATCACTTGATGAGTGTGTAAATGCCATGCCCACCATCTGCACGACATTTTTACCCGCAATACTGATACTGCGATCCTGAAGGGAGGCGCGCGCCAGTTCTTTCAGCGCATAACCATTGTAGCGGTTGTCTTTCTCCGCCTCCCTGAGACCGACACGAGCCTCAATCGCTGCACGAACTGAATCACCAACGATATTACCGTTGTGCGCGTTGATGTGGGCACGGGGGTCCGAATCTGGGGGTGCCGTGGGGGTGCCATAAGCAGGTAAAATAGAGTATTTCTGGTTATTTATACAGTGTCAATATATTAGTTAAGTAATTGATTTATTATGACAAAGTATGTTCAGGTAAGATGTTATCGCCATTCTCATAATCGCTTGGTCGCTGGTTCAAGTCCAGCAGGGGCCACCAAATACAGCAAGGGCCGGGCGGGGCAATAACCCTGTTCGAACCCGGTGGACAACCAGAATGTACTTCTGCCCCATGAACGGCTACGGATACGCCGTGAAAACTTACACGCTGCTCATCGGGTCATTGACCCGACCGCAAGGGATTTTTAAATAAATATTTATCTATCGACTAAATTTCCCCTTGTCCCAGCTCTCGCCGCGGGCCGTTAAGTCAATTGACGGCACGGCCGCTATTCCCTCAGCATCATAAAAAAATGCGGACGTTGTAAAGCTGTACACTGTGCCGTGAACAGTAAATGAGATATTGTTGCCTATGCCTTCAACTTTTGCGCGGGCGGTATTCGCTGTAAGCGTGGGCGCGATATGTTGTTTTTCGAGAGCCACCAGCGGATCACCGTCAATCTTACTCGCTAAAAAATAACGATACACTTCCCCGGTGGTCATGTTCGAGCCGTCATACTCAGTAATGTATAACCAGGTCCGGGGCGTGAGCTGGCGAACTTGATATAGCCGATCACTAACAGTTAAACGCTGTATATGTTGGAAATAACAGTACCCCGCGACCGCCAGGGCCATAAGAATAGTGGCGATCCAGTGCAGCGTCCTAAAAGTGATGCTGTTTAACATAGTCGATGCCTTGCTTTATCCAAAATTGGTCAATCGGATCATCACCAAACGGCGGGGCCCCCGTGAAATTACCCCATTCGGGTCTTGATGTGCCGGCTTTCCACTGCGCCGCGCCGGCAGCAATAAGCAAAATCTTTGCAGGGATGCACGCTGCATAACCCACAGCGCCGTAATGGAAATTCCCGAAGTCAGCATAAGCCCGTTTTTGTTGTTTGTAATCCCACGGCCCGCCGTTTCTTACTCGCTCATAAAACCACGTATACGTAAGCGGGGCGGCCATATTCTGGACTTCGTGACGCGCCCGCGCGAGCCTTATGTGTTCGCGCAATATCTCCAGCCCGCGGGGTGGATAAATCGGTATACATGCCATCGTTCTTCCTTTCTGCCAGGCAAAAAGGGCAACATAAGAGCAATAACGGTAACGCGTATTGCTGAAGATCAATTTATTAATTTTATTTGCAACATCAATAAGTAACGAAATTAAATAACACGAACCTATAACACAATTTGTATCACCTACGATCCGTATTTAGTCATTAATGAGGGTTTACCCTAATGGAAATGGAGTTTTAAAAATGGCTATTCCTGCTTATCTATGGCTTAAGGATGATGGCGGCAACCCGATTAAGGGATCTGTGGATGTTCAAAATAGAGAAGGTAGTATAGAGATCCTCTCTTTTAGTCACGGCTTGTTAGTTCCGACCGATAACAACACAGGCAAGATCACCGGCACGCGCTTACATGCGCCGCTCGTAATTGAAAAAGAGTTTGATAGCTCCAGCCCGTATCTCTACAAAGCGGTAGCCACCGGTCAAACGCTGAAAAGCGCAGAGATCAAGTGGTATAAAATCAACGATGCGGGCCAGGAGGTTGAATATTTCAATATGCTGCTTGAAAACGTCCGGGTAGTCAGCATTAACCCCGTCATGCATAACTGTAAAGAGCCAGCGTTACAGATACACAATCATAATGAGGGAATACAGCTCCGCTATGAGCGGATCACCTGGAAGTATTGCGATGGGAACATCCAATACTCGGACGCGTGGAACGAGCGGGTTACAGCGTAAAAAAAGGGCGGTTAATCCGCCCTGTATTGTTTTTAGTGCCAATTCTTTCGCCCCCTCGGTTTGCCAGCACGTAGCCTCCCCTCAATGGCAACACCCCGCGCGATCACCTGGTGCCAGCTCTCCGCACTTTTTATACATTTGGGGTATTTTAATCATGCTTAATGCTGTTAAGCATTCTCTGGCAGTTATTGCGGCGTACCGCTGCCGCTGCATGCCTCCAGAACCCCAAATTTTCGAGTTTCTCGGCTCACGCATTCAAAAGTGAACTCTAAGGTCACATTTAACCCCGTGCTCCCCGTTCCAGAAGGAAGATTCAATAACTCTCACTCTTTCACAAACCCTAAAAACTAAAGAAATCCCCCATCGCGCCGATCATCATCCGTGTGTATTATTTCCTTTAGCTTTTACAACAACTAACCTTAACTCAAATACTTAAGCGCCAGAGCGAAAGGCATCATGAGCACACCGATCAAACGGCTAGAAATCATTAAAAATGCCATTGAGCTGGAAGATGACGACATCATCCGGAGCCAGTTGAAACGTCTCAAAGAGGAAGCCTTTGACGATAATCTCCTGTCCATCGTCGCGGCGCTTGAGCAGAAAAATTACACCGCAGCCCTTCGCGCTATCACCGCCTGGCTGCAAAGCCAGCGCGCCGTTACCCCGTGGCGTGACCCGCAGCTGGCGGCCAGCACGCTGGAGCTGAAAGCTCTGGAAGAGCGCTTGCGCGATCTGATTGATCGCCGTAACGCCCGGGTACAGCAGCTTGATGAATTCAACGATCTCTATTTCTCCCGCCTCGGGCCGTTGATGCAGCAGATCCTCGCCCTGCGTAAAACGCTGGCGGAGCTTAACCTGCGTCGTCAGCAGGCGGAGACGCGTCGTCGGGAAGAGGATTACCGCCGCTGCCAGGGCTATATGGCGCAGGCCGTAGAGGTTCTGACAACGCTCACCCGGCGCTGGCGAGATCTGCCTGCGGATTCCGTTCAGGCGGCAGAGGCGCGCAAGCATCTTCAGCAGCAAAGTAATCTGATTGCCAACCTACTGGCCGAAGCGATGGAGCTGGAGACCGGTTTAACGCGTGAAGAAGAGCCAGCACGTCAGGCGCGCGATGAGGCCAACGAAGAGTACAAAAAGTATCGCGAACAGCATCATGATGCCGAGGTGCGCCTGCGTAAAGGCAAGGCTCTCTCTGAAGAGGATCGGAACGAGCTGAAGCGGCTCTGGCGTCAGGCGAGCAAGCTATGCCACCCGGATCTGGTTGCCGATGATTTAAAAGAGGAAGCCAACAGGATGATGGTGCAACTCAACCAGGCCAAACAGCGCGGCGACGTGAAGGCCATTCGCTCGCTGGTCGCCCGTCTGCAACAAGGGTTTGAACCGATGATGGCGAGCGACAGGCTGAACGACCTGGAACGTATTCGCAAAAAAATGGCGCAGGTGCGTGAGCAAATCGACACCCTGGTGAACGAGCTGGCAGAGCTGGAGAAGGAAGAGTCCTGGCTGCTCGTCTCGTCGCTCAGCAATATGGAAGCCTACTTTGCCCAGCAGGAGAAAGCGCTGAGAGAGGTATGCGCCTCGCTCGAACATCAGGTGAGCGAAGCGCAGCTGGATCCCGCAGCCTGATTATTTGGCGTGCCAGTACGCACTGGCACGTACCAGCTGTGGGTCAATTGCGTCGGTTTCAAACTGACGGCTCAGGCGTTTCACCACCTTCCCCTCTCCGGTCAGCCAGATAAAGTAATCCTCTTCCGGCACGGCCAGCGCTGCAAGATGGTCGGCTACCGCCTGCTCGTTGTGGCCGATAACCCAGGTGATGTTGAACCCGCTCAGGTGCGCCAGATAGTCCTGGTACGCCGCATCGCCCACGGTAACGATGGCGTGGATCGCCGGGGGAACAGGCAGTTTTGCGATGCTTTCTAAACGGCGACGCAGCGCGGGCATACCCGACTCGTCGCACACGTACAACTGCCAGGCGTAATCTTCCGGCACCACCAGCGAACCACGCGGACCGCCGATGGTCAGCTTGTCGCCCACCTTCGCCTCCACCGCCCAGTTGCTGGCAATGCCGCCATCATGCACGAAAAAATCGAGCGCCAGCTCGTGTTTTTCGTCATCGTACAGCGGGGTGTAGTCACGCGCCTGCGGACGCACCCCGTCGCCCCAGTCGATGCCTTCATCGGTCACCACAGGCGGCACGAAAGGGGTGCCCGGTGCCGGGAAAAAGACTTTGGTATGGTCGTCAAAGCCGCGAGAGCTAAAGCCCTCCAGCGCCTCGCCGCCTAGTACAATGCGCTGAAATCCTGCGCTGACTCGCTCAGTGCGCATCACGTTCAGCTCACGAAAACGCAGGTCATTGCGGACACGTTGAGGGTAACGGGTAGATGCCATGTTGATGCCCTTCTCAGGTGAATACGATATATCGGAATGAATTTTTAATGATAATGATTGCTATTAACTCAGAAATCAAGATCTTTTAGATTGCATCTGAATATATCTTAGATATAGTTTAGATATATCAAATTGAGGAAGAAACATGCGACACCAACACGACGGCGGCGGACGCCGGCCACGATTTTTTGGCCATGGTGATTTGCGGCTGGTGATCCTGGATATCCTGACCCGCAACGCGAGCCATGGTTATGAGCTGATCAAAGAGATCGAAAACCTGACGCAGGGACATTACACGCCAAGCCCTGGCGTGATCTACCCGACGCTGGATTACTTGCAGGATCAGGCGCTGATCACCATTACCGAAGAAGAGAACGGCCGTAAGCGGATTGCAATTAACGCCGCCGGGCAGCAATGGCTGGATGACAATCGGGAACAGCTGGAGCAGATCCAGACGCGTATCAAGGCGCGCTCCGTCGGGTTCCAGCTGCGCAAAAACCCACAGATGAAGCGGGCGCTGGATAACTTCAAAGCGGTTCTGGATCTGAAGGTTAATCAGGGAGAACTCAGCGACGCGCAGTTAAAACAGATTATCGGCGTGATTGACCGCGCGGCACTGGAGATCTCCCAGCTGGATTAAGCCAGCACGCCGTCGCTCACGCGGAACACGCGGACCAGCTCTTTCAGGTGCATCGCCTGTTCGTTAAGGGATGCCGCCGCCGCAACGGACTCCTCCACCAGCGCGGAGTTCTGCTGGGTGGTGGCGTCTATCAGGCCAATCGCGCTGTTGATCTGCGAGATACCTTCCGTCTGTTCATGGCTGGCCTGGCGAATTTCACGCAGGATGACGTCCATCTCTTCCACGTTGCCGACCATGCCGTTGATAAGCCCGCTGGCTTTCTCCACAAGGTTCATGCCGTCCTGCGTCTGGCTTGTGGAGCTTTCAATCAGCTGGCGGATCTCACTCGCAGATGTTGCACTTTTCTGCGCGAGCTGGCGTACCTCGCCCGCCACCACCGCAAAGCCGCGACCATGCTCACCTGCGCGCGCCGCTTCGACCGCCGCGTTCAGCGCCAGAATGTTGGTCTGGAAGGCAATGGCGTCGATCAGGTCGATAATGTCGGACATCCTGTTCGATGTTTCGTTAATCAGGCGCATTTTGCTGGTGACCTGCTTCATCATCTCGCCGTTGTTTTTGACCACGGCAGCCGCATCGGCAGACAGGTTCGTCGCTTCTCCGGTGTGGGACGCGGTGTTCTTCACCGTGGCGGTAATCTGCTCCATCGACGCGGCCGTCTGCTCAACGGAACTGGCCTGCTCCTCCGTGCGGGCAGCCAGATCCTGGTTGCCTGCGACAATCTGCGCGGCGGCGCTGGAGATGTTTTCCGATCCGGTTTGCACCTGCTGCACAATCTCCAGCAGGCGCGTTTTCATCTCCATCAATGCGGTGAGGAGCAGTCCGGTTTCATCTTTACCGTGCGAGGTAATGCTGCCGGTGAGATCGCCATCGGCGATGGCCTCCGCAAAATTTACCGCGTCGTTCAGCGGGCGGGTAATGGATCGCACAATGAACCAGCCAGTCAGGCTGGCTGCCGCGACGCTGAAAAGCGTAATCAGGATCAGCAGCAGACGATTAGTGCGGAAATCGCCTTCCACCTGCTCGCCCGCACTCTGCATTTCATGATCCTGGATCGCAATCAGCGCCTGCACTTTCGCTTTATAAGACTGTTGCAGGTCCAGGGTGTTGGTCATCATCTCGTTTATCGCGCCCGCACGGTCGTTATTCTGCACGGCCTGCAAAATGCGGTAGCGTGAGTCAAGATATTGCTGGCGTACGCCGTGGATGTCCGCCAGCACCTGTTGGGATTTTTTATCCTTGAGAGCGTTGTCCAGCTCGCTCAGGATTGCGGTGATGCGCTCGCTTATCGCCTTCAGACGCTGTTCTGATTGCGTCGTGTACATTCCCTGTTCGTCCAGCAGCATGAGCTGCTGCGTGCTGATAAATTCCTGGAAGTTGTCGATTAACTGGTTCGCTTTTACCGTAGTTGGATAGTCGCTGGTAAGAATGGTTTGCATTCCATTGTTTGCCCGATTCAGGCTCATCAGAGACAAGCTTGCGCTGACGACCATCAGGACAATAAATAATCCAAACGCCAGAAATAATTTCGTGCCGATCTTTACGTCATGTATGAACATATTTACCCCATCGATGTGATTATTTCTCAGACGATCGCTGTTATCGGTAGGAAACGCGCTAACTTTATGACTTTGATCGTTTTTTTATTTATCACTTTCAATAAATCCGGGGCGTAGCAATTAAAAATCGGGTACTTTTTTTAGTTACTTAATATTTCATTAACAACATAACTTATTCTGAAAAACAAAAAAGCCGTTTACCCCGGAGGAATAAACGGCTTTATCGAAGCATGCATTTCTTAATGCAGCACGGTAACCGCATCTTCAAGACGTCCGGCCCGGTGCTTAACCATCGCGGAAATCTGCGCGCTCTCTTCGACCAGGTCAGCATTTTTCTGCGTAATGCTGTCCAGTTCTGCCACGGCACGGGTCAGCTCTGTCAGGCCTGTCGCCTGCTCGGAGGTGGAGTGGCTGATCTGCGCGATAAGCTGCGTGACGTTTTTCACCTGCTCGACAATATCATCCATGGTACGTCCCGCGGCGTGGACCTGATCGGCGCCCGACTGCACTTTGCTGGCGCTGGCGTCGATCAGCTTGCGAATATCGTTAGCCGCGTTCGCGCTGCGGCTGGCAAGATGACGCACTTCGCCCGCCACCACCGCAAAGCCTTTCCCCTGTTCGCCCGCGCGTGCCGCCTCAACCGCGGCGTTCAGCGCCAGAATATTGGTCTGGAAGGCGATGTCATTGATAAGCGAGGTAATAGAGCCAATGCGCTGGGTACTGTCGGCAATGTCATCCATGGTTTTCACCACGGTCTGCATCACGGTGCCGCCCTGCGTGGCCGCGCTGCTGGCAGCCATCGACAGCTTGTCGACTTCGGCTGCGGTCTCAGAGTTACTCTGCACCGACGCCGCCATCTGGTTCATTGTTGCCACGGTCTGCTGCACGTTAGCCACGGTCTGGCGCGTGCGGTCGTTGAGATCTTCATTACCCTGCGCCAGCCTGTCGCTGCCGTCGCGCACGCTCACCACCTGGCTGGAGACGTCGTTGATCAGCCAGCGGCACATCAGCCCCAGTTGTCCGACGGCCCGCAGCGTCAGCCCCAGTTCATCGCTGCGGTTAAGATGCTGCACGCTGTTACGCTCGCCGGTAGCGACCCTGAGCGCCTGCCGTGCGACGTTTTCCACCGGGCGGACAATCTGTTGCTCAAATACCAGGGTGCCAAGCAGCATCACCACGGCTGCCGCCACCAGCGAAGCCCAGCCCGCGGAACTGGCAACCAGCGTTGCGGCCATCACCGCAAAAAGTACCGCCATTACGCTACGCACGCGCCAGCGCAGCGGCATCGCCGGTAATTTGCCGAGCCAGCCTTTGCGCACCACCAGCCCTTTATGAATGCGTTTTTTGCTACGTCCTTCATTGAGCGCCTTATAAAGCGGCTCCACCGCGGCGATCTCGTCCTCGGTGGCGCGGGTACGAATGGACATATAGCCCGTCATCTGGCCGTTACGCACCATCGGTACCGCATTGGCGCGTACCCAATAGTGATCGCCATTTTTACGTCGGTTTTTGACAATCCCGCTCCAGGGCTCGCCCTTTTGCAGCGTGTACCACATGTCGGCAAAAGCCGCTTTCGGCATATCCGGGTGGCGCACAATGTTGTGCGGCTGCCCGAGCAACTCCTGAAGCGTAAAGCCACTCACTTGCACAAAGGTGTCGTTAGTGTGGGTCATGTAGCTGTGGAGGTCGGTGGTCGACATAAGCGTGGTGTCATCGTCCAGCGGATATTCATTCTGGGTGACATAGTCAGGAGAGGACATAGTGAGCATCCCTTGCAGGTTATTTGAATGTTAATTTTGTGGCTTATGTTTTTTCGGCGATAAAAAATTTATCTTTAGTTGTTAAATATGATTGAGATCGCAAATCTCGGTTAAACCGCACTTTTCGTACGCTTTTCTAATTAATTGATTTAAAATACTTTCGACACGAAACTACCTACAAAGCATGATCCCCCGGCGCACACTTAAGGCGCATTTCCTGCCCTGGAGCAGTGCAATTGACGAAACCCCATCCCCGGCTCGTTATCCCTTATCCCGTGCGGCGCGCGATGGCATGATTAAATATTGTGCAACTTTGATTTCACCTGGCGTTTATCCCGATTTTTGTTAAGGCATCTGAGGTGGCGTAATCCCTGCAATACTTAACTCAGTATCATGTGATACGCGATCCCCGGGAGCATATTTTGAACAGGTTACCTTCCAGCGCCTCGGCTCTTGCCTGTACCGCGCACGCACTGAATCTCATTGAAAAGCGAACGCTTGATCATGAGGAGATGAAACAACTTAACCGTGAGGTCATTGATTACTTTAAAGAGCATGTGAATCCTGGTTTTCTGGAGTATCGCAAATCTGTTACCGCCGGCGGGGATTACGGAGCCGTAGAGTGGCAAGCGGGGAGTCTGAATACGCTTGTCGACACCCAGGGACAGGAGTTTATCGATTGCCTGGGTGGTTTTGGTATTTTCAACGTGGGGCACCGTAATCCAGTTGTGGTTTCCGCCGTACAGAATCAACTTGCGAAACAACCTCTCCATAGCCAGGAACTGCTCGATCCGCTTCGCGCCATGCTCGCGAAAACGCTGGCAGCCTTAACGCCCGGTAAGCTGAAATACAGCTTCTTCAGCAACAGCGGCACCGAATCGGTCGAAGCGGCGATTAAACTCGCCAAAGCGTACCAGTCGCCGCGCGGGAAATTCACCTTTATCGCCACCAGCGGCGCGTTCCACGGGAAATCCCTGGGCGCACTGTCGGCGACCGCCAAATCCACCTTCCGCAAACCGTTTATGCCGCTGCTGCCGGGCTTCCGCCACGTACCGTTCGGCGACATCAACGCCATGCGCACCATGCTGAGTGAATGCCGTAAAACCGGCGACGACGTGGCGGCGGTGATCCTGGAGCCGATTCAGGGCGAAGGCGGGGTGATCCTCCCGCCGCAGGGCTATCTGCCCGCCGTGCGTCAGCTGTGCGATGAGTTTGGCGCGCTGCTGATCTTCGACGAAGTGCAGACCGGGATGGGGCGCACCGGCAGGATGTTCGCCTGCGAGCATGAGAACGTTCAGCCAGACATTTTATGCCTGGCGAAAGCGCTCGGCGGCGGCGTGATGCCGATTGGCGCAACGGTCGCCACTGAGGAGGTCTTCTCGGTGCTATTCGACAACCCGTTCTTACATACCACCACCTTTGGCGGTAACCCGCTGGCCTGTGCGGCAGCGCTGGCCACCATCAACGTGCTGCTGGAGCAAAACCTGCCTGCGCAGGCGGAGCAGAAAGGCGACATGCTGCTGGACGGCTTCCGTCAGCTGGGCCGGGAATACCCGGATTTGGTACAGGATGCGCGCGGGAAAGGGATGCTGATGGCGATTGAGTTCGTTGATAACGAAACCGGTTATAGCTTCGCAAGCGAGATGTTCCGCCAGCGGGTACTGGTGGCGGGAACGCTCAACAACTCGAAAACCATCCGCATTGAGCCACCGTTGACGCTCACCATTGAGCAGTGTGAGCAGGTGCTGAAGGCGGCGCGTAAGGCGCTGGCGGCGCTGCGGGTGAGCGTGGAAGAGGCGTAAAAAACGCCGGGTGGCGCTACGCTTACCCGGCCTACAACATACTGCAGATGTCGGCCCGGTAAGCGCAGCGCCACCGGGCTGCTTTTTATCGGTGAAACTCTGCCACCGTCATGGTGAAGCGAAGCACGGTATCGCTTTCATTGGCATAGCCGTGCGCCGCTTCCGTTTTCGCCACCGCCGACGCGCCAGCATTAACCTGTGCCACCGTCTCGTCCACCGTCAGGGTTAATACGCCTTCGTTCACGTGCAGCAGCTCAAACGTTCCCGCCGGATGTCCCGGAGAGGTGAACGTTTCTCCCGGATGCATCTCCCACTGCCACAGCTCAATCATGTCCGGGCCTGCGGTGCCTGCCAGCAATCTGGCGTAACCGCCCTGTGCGCCCTGCCACAGAACCGGGATCGCCTCTTCCTGAATAATGTGTACCTGCGGCTCGCTGGAGACATTAACGATATCTGCCACCGAAACGCCAAGCGCGGCGGCCAGTTTACACAGAATGGCAATGCTGGGGTTGGCAGCCCCTTTTTCGATCTCCACCAGCATGCCTTTGCTGACGCTGGCGCGGCGAGAAAGCTCGTCCAGCGACAGTTTTTTCTCTTTCCGCCAGCTGCGGATACGGTTCGCGACGGCCAGGCTTACCTGGGCAACATCGGCGCCCGCGTCGGTCATTATATTGACTTTATCAGTCATTGGTCACTACCATGGTATAAAACAGTCAATACAGGATTATTTATGTCTCTTGTAGCACCGTCAATAGATTCGCGACTTGTCGGGATCGCGCCCGGCTTTCGGGCGTTGAGCATTCAGGTTGAAGCCGCCCCGATCACCCAACCGGAGGTTGCTCCCGCCGCGCTGGCGCAGGTCTGCCAGCAGATGCTCAATGATGATGTGCCCTGGGCAGAAAATCATCTCGCCGCCTGGGATGAGGTGTTTAAAGCCTTTGGTGCAAAACCCAAACGTACGCCCTGCTCGGCCTCGGCTCTGCGTAAGCGCGTGATGAGAGACGGTTCGCTGCCGCCGCTCGACCCGGTGGTGGATATCTATAATGCCATCAGCATCCGCTACGCTATTCCGGTGGGGGGAGAAAATCTGGCGGCTTACGCGGGTGAGCCGCGCCTGACGCTGGCCGACGGCAGCGAGCCGTTTGATACCTTTAAAGAGGGTGAGCCGGTAGTCGAAAACCCGGAACCAGGCGAAGTTATCTGGCGTGACGATCTTGGCGTCACCTGCCGCCGCTGGAACTGGCGACAGGGGATACGCACGCGTCTGGACAGCCAGGCGCAGTCCATGTGGTTTATTCTCGAAAGCCTGCCGTCGATGCCGCTGGCGGCATTACAGGAAGCTGGCGATGAGCTGGTGAGCAATCTGCAAAAGCTGATGCCGGGCGCGACGGCGCGTGTTCAGTTGCTGGAGCTGGCGTGAACAACGCCGGGTGGCGCTTCGCTTACCCGGCCTACAAAATCAACCCCCCCGTACCCGTAGACCCGGTAAGTGCAGCGCCACCGGGCAAACACCGCACCATCCTCCCGTAGGCCCGGTAAGCGTAGCGCCACCGGGCAAACACCGCCCCCTCTCGCCCCCGTAGGCCCGGTAAGTGCAGCGCCACCGGGCAAAACGCTACTCCGGCAACAACCCCACAAAGCAGCGTTTTTTGCGCGGCTCTGACATCAACTCTTCAAGCTTGTCCACGCACGCCAGATAGTGTGGCGTTTGCTTATGCGCCAACACCGCCTCTTCGTCTTTATAAGCCTCATAGATAAAGAACCGGGTTTTCACCCTCGGGTCCTGCAAGACGTCAAAGCGCAGGTTGCCCGGCTCCTGGATCGCTCCCTCGTGGTTGGCGCGAAATACCTCCAGAAACTCATCCACCCGCTCGGGTTTGATGTTGATTTCCACCAGCGTCACGTTCATTTTGCTTCTCCCTGTTTATCTTCCTGCCAGAACTGGAACGCCTCACGGGCGCTCATGTTCTCGTGAACCACTTTCTTCACCGCCTTCAGCATGGCGAGCGGCGCGCTGGACTGGAAGATGTTGCGCCCCATATCCACGCCGGACGCGCCCTGGTCAATCGCCCGCCAGCACATCTCAAGCGCCTCATGCTCCGGCAGCTTTTTGCCGCCCGCGATAACAATCGGCACCGGACAGCTGGCGGTCACTTTTTCAAAGCCCTCGTCCACGTAGTAGGTTTTGACGAACTGGGCCCCCATTTCGGCAGCGATGCGGCTGGCGAGCGAGAAATAGCGCGCTTCGCGCGCCATATCTTTACCCACGCCCGTCACCGCCAGCGTCGGCATGCCGTAACGCGCTCCCGCATCCACCAGCTTGATGATGTTGTTGATCGACTGATGTTCAAACGGGCTTCCGATATAGACCTGCGCCGCCACCGCGCAGACGTTCAGGCGCAGCGCGTCTTCCATCGCCACCGCCACGCACTCGTTAGACAGCTCGCCCAGAATCGAGTTACCGCCGGAGGCGCGCAGCACCACCGGTTTGTTCGTCGCGGCAGGTACCTGGCTCCTGAGGATGCCGCGGGTACACATCAGCACGTCGGTTTCGCCAAACAGCGGCGCGATGGAGAGATCGATACGCTCAAGGCCGGTGGTCGGTCCCTGAAAGTAACCGTGGTCAAAGGCCAGCATCACCGTGCGGTTGCTCTGCGGGTTGAAAATGCGCGAAAGCCGGGACTGCATGCCCCAGTCGAGCGAACCGCAGCCCTTCAGGGTGTACGGCACATTCTGCTGCGGCGTACCGATGCCAAAATCCTTGCCGTCTTTGATGTCGTCTAAATCAGCCATTTGCTCCCCCGTCAGAAATCGTATTTGTTGATGTTCTCTTTGGTGAACACCACCCGCTCCGGCAGCAGCACAATGCCGTTGCCCTTCGCCTCATACTGGTAGCCCTGCACGCTGTTCGGCTCGACCTTCAGCGTCCCGATATCTTTCACCTCCACGCTGTCGCCAGGGTTAAGATCGCCTTTTTTCAGCAAACGATCGGCGACATTGACCGCAATTTTGCCCTGCTGCACCACGTCCCACAGGCCGAAGGCTTTCACCGTGCCGCGCTCAACGTACGGACGCATCACGTTTGGCGTGCTGAAGCCGACAATCGCCACCCCTTCCCGCTTCAGGTTTTCCGCCGCCTGTGCCGCGGCTGGCAGGGCGTTGGCGTCCGGGGCGATGATCGCATCCAGATCCGGATAGGCTTTTAAGATCCCCTCGGCGGTTTGCAGGGATTTAGTGGCGTCGTTATAGCCAAACTGCGTGGTGACGACCTGCCACTGGGGATGGTCTTTCTCGATTTTGGCCTTCGCCTCTTTCACCCACTGGTTCTGGTCGGTGACGGTGGGGCTGGAGTAGAAGAACGCCACTTTCGCGTTCGGTTTGGTGACCTGCTTGCCTGCCATCTCCACCAGCAGGCCGCCCAGCTGTTCCGGCGTGCCCTGGTTGATGTAAATGCTGCGGCACTCCGGTTTGGTGTCGGAATCCCAGGTCAGGACCTTCACGCCGCGCTGCATCGCGCGCTTCAGCGCCGGGCAGAGACCGTCCGGCGACACGGCAGAGACGATGATGGCGTTATAGCCCTGGTTGACGAAATTATTGATCAGCTGCACCTGGCCGGAGACGCTCGGCTCGGTCGGGCCGTCGTAAGTCACGTCCACGCCAAGTTCTTTCCCCGCCTCTTTCGCGCCGTTGCCGCCGCTGGTGAAGAATCCCACACCCACCAGTTTTGGGATAAAGGCAATGCGGTCCGCCGCCTGCGCCGAAGCGAAGCTGAGGGCCATTGCCAGGACGAGCAGTTTTGTTTTCATCTTACGCTCCGGATAGTTTTCTGAAGAGAGAACGCACCCATTCACGGTGCAGACTCAGCGAACGCCCCATCACCACCACAACCAGCAGCGCCCCTGACAGCGCGCTCGACACCTGGTTGGGGATGCCAACCATCTGTAAACCCTGTTGCAGGTACCCCACCAGCAGCGCCGCCAGCGCCGTACCGACAACCGAACCTGAGCCGCCGTAGATATTCGCTCCGCCGAGCACGGCGGCGGTGAGCGCAGGCATCAGTAAATCGCGCCCCAGATCCGAACGCGCGGAGCCGAAATAGGAGACCATCACCAGCGCGGCAATCGCCGAGGCCACGCCCACCAGGCCGTACAGCGCATACGGCATACCGTTCACCGACAGCGCCGCATAGCGCGCCGCGCGCGGATTCTGGCCAATTAAAAACAGATGCCGACCAAAGCGCCCGCGATGGGTAATCAGCCAGAAGAAAGCGGTAATCACCGCGAACAGCACCAGCGGGATCGGCAGGCCCATCACCGTGAGGTTAGCGAAGGCGGTAAAGCTGTCCGGGAAGCCGCCGATCCCCTCGTAGCCCGTCGCCCCCGCCATGCCGGAGAGCAGCAGCGCCCCGCCGCCGTAGAGGTAGAGCGTGCCGAGGGTAATGACCAACGGGCTGATGCCGGTGTAGTGGATCAGCGCCGCATTCACCAGCCCGCACAGCAGGCCGAGCAACAGCGTCAGCGGGATGGCAACCGCCATCGGCCACCCGGCCTGCATCATCACCCCCAGCGCGATGGCGCACAGGCCGATGGTTGAGCCGAGGGAGATGTCGATCCCGCCGCTGATGATAACCAGCGTAAGCGGCAGCGCCACGATGCCAATGCAGATAAAGTCGCTGGTGCTGAACAGCAGCATGTTGATATCAAGCATGCGCGGGTTGATGGCGCCGAAGAGCAGGATCTCCAGCACCAGTAAAATCAGCAGCGCGCTTTCCCAGTTAAGCCTCATTCACGCCACCTCTTTTTTGCGTTTGGGAAACGGGGTGACGTGCTTTCCCCCTTTGTTACCGGGCTGGAAACGGCTGTATTTCAGCGCCCGCTGATGCCGCGCCAGTGCCTGACGCAGACGCCCGTCGAGCACCAGCACGCCCAGCAGCACCAGCCCGGCGATAAAGTCATTCCACCACGCCGGGAGCCTGAACAGCACCAGCACGGTATCGATTTGGGTGAGGAAGAACGCGCCGAGGAACGCACCGACCAGCGTGCCGGTGCCGCCCAGCAGCGAGATGCCCCCCAGCACGCAGGCAGCGATGGCTTTCATCTCCAGCCCGCTGCCGGTCTGGTTGGGCACAAAGCCAATCTGCGCGGCAAAGACGATCCCGGCGCAGGCCGCCAGCATGCCGTTGAGGGTGAAGGCGAGCATCCGCGTGCGGTTCACCGCCACGCCCAGCTGACGTGCGGCGGCGAGGTTATCCCCCACGGCGTAGAAATCACGGCCAAAGGCGGTGCGCGACAATGTCCACGCGCCTGTAACCACGATTATCAACACCACAATGCCGAGCGGAGAAATGCCGACGGCGGCAGGCTCAGAGAGGGATTTCAGCCCCGGCGGCAGCCCTTCAATCCACTTCCCGCCGGTCCACAGCAGCATCGCTCCGCGATACAGCCCCAGCGTGCCGAGGGTGGCGACAATCGCTGGAATGCGCAGCCCCACCACCAGAAAACCGTTGAACGCTCCCGCCAGCGCGCCAATCGTCAGCGCGAAGAGAATGGAAACGGGCAGACTGTAGCCGCCGTTCAGCGCCACGCCGACGGCAATGGCGGACAGCCCGACGGTGGAGCCGACGGAGACGTCGATATTGCGGGTCAGCATCACCAGCGCCGCGCCGATGGCCAGCAAAATCAGGATCTGCGAACTGGCGAAGATCATCCCCAGGGTCTGTAAGCTAAGGTAGGACGGGTTCAGCGCCACCAGCACGGCGAACAGGGCCAGAATGGCGAGAAACGCGCTCAGCTCGCGGTTTTTCAGTAAGATCTTCATGATTGCCCTCCAAACGCCAGCGCCATCATCCGATCGAGGCTGACGGCCTGGCGCGGCAGTTCGCCGCTGAGCACGCCCTGATGCATTACCAGCACCCGATCCGCGAGGCCGGGAAACTCATCGAGATCGCTTGAGATCATCAGCACTGCCACGTTCTGCGCCGCTACGCTTTTCAGCAGCTGGTAGATATCGGCGCGCGCCGATACATCCACGCCGCGCGTCGGTTCATCGACGATCAGCAGCAGCGGATTGGCCTCAAGACAGCGCGCCAGCAGCACCTTCTGCTGATTACCACCGGAGAGCGTGCGCACGGTTTGATCCGCATGGTTGAGCTTGATCCCCAGCGCCCGGTGGTAACGCTCCACCACCGCAGACTCCCGCTTTCGCTGCTGCCAGAGCGACGGCTCGTTCAGCGCCACCGTGTTCCAGCGGACAGGCGCGTCGAGAAACAGGCCGGACACCTGCCTGTCTTCCGGCAGATAAACCAGCCCTTTTTCCAGACGGGAACTGACCGGATCGGCGGTGATCTCCTGGTTCTCCAGCCACACTCGCCCGCCGCGTACCGGACGCAGGCCGTAAAGCGTTTCGGCAAACTCGGTACGCCCGGACCCCACCAGCCCGGCCAGACCGACGATCTCCCCGGCGTAAATCTCAAGGCTGAGATCGATAAACCCTTCCCCGGTGAGATCCTCCACCCGCAGCACCGGGAAATCCTGCGCCTGGGTTCGGCGGTTGCCCGGCAGCGCCAGCCACAGCTTTTGCGTATCGCTTAGCGACTTTTCCCGGCTGACCGGCGTCATCGCGGCGATCAGGGCGTTATCGTCAAACTGCGCGGTTTCGCCGCTCAGCACCACCGCGCCGTCGCGCATCACCGAGACGTGGCTCGAAATCATGCGAATTTCCGGCAGCTTGTGCGAGATAAAAACAATGCCAACGCCGAGATCCTGCAGCGCGCGGATCTGGCGAAACAGGCGTTCGGTCTCGCCCGGCGTGAGCGATGCCGTGGGTTCGTCGAGGATCAGAATTCTGGCGTTGCGCATCAGCCCGCGCAGGATCTCCACCATCTGCTGATCCGCGACTTCCAGAGTGCTGGCAGCGGCATCAAGATTAAGCTGACATTGCAGCTGCTGGAGTTTCTCCGCCAGCCGCTTTTCCCGATCTCGTTCGCGCGGCAGACGAAACAGGATGTTTTCCCGCACCGTCAGGTTGGGGAAAAGCAGCGGCTCCTGTGGCACCAGATAAATGCCTAACCGGTGCGCCTGCGACGGGGTAAGCCGTGCAAAAGACTCGCCCGCAACCGAAAGCTCACCGCGATCCGGCGTTTCAACCCCGGCGATGATTTTCATCAACGTCGATTTTCCCGCGCCGTTACCGCCCATCAGCGCATGCACCTGCCCAGCAAGCAGCGTGAAATCAATGCCTTTTAACACAGGCACGCCAGAGAACTGTTTGCAGATGTCACGTGCCTCGAGAAGTGGTGTCATCATCGCTCCGCTATTGAACAAATGATTTTTAGATTTAATAATGTTCAAAAGCGTAGACGGTGAACTATATTTACAACCGTGCAGGGATCACAGTTTTATCGATTGAGATTCAGATAAACCGGAAAGGATCGAAAAGATCCGTTTTGTCGCGTGGCTCACATTTTCACGCCGCACCATCACGAACATATGATCTAAATTTTTATAAGAGTTCAACTATGAGCGATAAACGCACTGCGGAAGAAGGACGGTTTGCCGGGCTGGCACTGGCGGAAGAGGAGCTGGTGGCGCGCGTGGCCTGGTGCTACTACCACGACGGGCTGACCCAGAACGACATCGGCGAGCGGCTCGGGCTGCCGCGCCTGAAGATCTCCCGCCTGCTGGAGAAAGGCCGTCAGTCCGGGGTGATCCGCGTGCAGATAAACTCCCGCTACGAGGGCTGCCTGGCGCTGGAAACCGAGTTGCAACAACGATTTAGCCTGAAGCTGGTGCGCGTGATGCCCGCCCTGAATACGCCGCCGATGAACGTGCGGTTAGGCATTGGCGCGGCCCAGTCGCTGATGGGCGTGCTGGAGCCCGGCCAGCTGTTAGCGGTGGGCTTCGGTGAAACCACCATGAGCAGCCTGCAACACCTGAGCGGCTTTATCAGCTCACAGCAGATCCGCCTGGTGACGCTCTCCGGCGGCGTGGGGCCGTATATGACCGGTATCGGCCAGCTGGATGCGGCCTGTAGCGTCAGCATGATCCCTGCCCCGCTTCGCGTGTCATCCGCTGAAGTCGCCGGGATCTTAAAGCGCGAAACCAGCGTGCGGGACGTGATCCTCGCCGCCACCGCCGCTGACGTGGCGGTGGTCGGCATTGGCTCGGTGAACCAGCGCCGTGACGCGACGATACTGCGCTCCGGCTATATCAGCGAAGGTGAACAGTTGATGTACGCCCGCAAGGGCGCGGTCGGCGATATCCTTGGCTATTTCCTCAATGCCGAAGGGGAATGCGTCGAGGAGCTGGAGATCCACAAAGAACTACTGGGCGTCACGCTCGATGAACTGGCACAGCTGCCCACCATCGTAGGCGTGGCCGGGGGGGAAGAGAAAGCCGATGCGATTTATGCCGCACTGAAGGGCCGCCGTATTAATGGCCTGGTGACGGAAGAGACGACAGCCCGCGCGGTGCTGGCTCTGGCCATTTAAGAGCCCTCCCTGCGCTAACAATGAGGCATGCTCATGAGTTACCTTTTAGCGTTAGATGCAGGGACAGGCAGCGTTCGCGCCGTTATTTTCGATTTGCAGGGCAACCAGATTGCCGTTGGCCAGGCCGAGTGGAAACACCTGAGCGTCGAGAACGTGCCGGGCTCAATGGAGTTCGACCTCGACACCAACTGGCAACTGGCCTGCCGGTGTATTCATCAGGCGCTGGAGCGCGCGCGCCTGAGCGCGGCGGATATTCAGTCCGTCGCCTGCTGTTCGATGCGCGAAGGGATTGTGCTGTACGACCGCAACGGCGAGGCTATCTGGGCCTGCGCCAACGTCGACGCCCGCGCCAGCCGCGAGGTAGCTGAACTCAAAGAGATCCACGACTACCGGTTTGAATCCGAAGTGTATGACGTTTCCGGCCAGACGCTTGCCCTCAGCGCCATGCCGCGCCTGCTGTGGCTGGCGCACCATCGTCCGGATATTTATCGTAAAGCCGCCACCATCACTATGATCAGCGACTGGCTGGCGGCGAAGCTCTCCGGCGAGCTGGCGGTGGACCCGTCCAATGCGGGCACGACGGGCATGCTGGATCTCTTCTCCCGCGACTGGCGTCCGGCGCTGCTCGACATGGCCGGGCTGCGCGCCGATATCCTCTCCCCGGTAAAAGAGACCGGCACCGTGCTGGGGGCCATCACCAAAGCAGCCGCACAACAGAGCGGCCTGCGCGAGGGCACCCCGGTGGTGATGGGCGGCGGCGACGTGCAACTGGGCTGTCTGGGGCTGGGCGTGGTGCGCGCCGGACAAACGGCGGTGCTGGGCGGCACCTTCTGGCAACAGGTGGTGAACCTGCCGCAGGTGCGCACCGACCCTGAGATGAACATCCGCGTAAACCCGCACGTTATCCCCGGCATGGCGCAGGCAGAGTCGATCAGCTTCTTTACCGGGCTGACCATGCGCTGGTTCCGCGACGCCTTCTGCGCCGAAGAGAAGCTGATTGCCGAACGCATGGGAATGGACCCCTACTCCCTGCTCGAAGAGATGGCGAGCCGCGTCCCGCCGGGCTCCCACGGGGTGATGCCGATCTTCTCCGACGCGATGCATTTCAAACAGTGGTACCACGCCGCGCCGTCGTTTATTAACCTCTCCATCGACCCGGAAAAGTGCAACAAAGCGACGCTGTTCCGCGCGCTGGAAGAGAACGCGGCGATCGTCTCGGCCTGCAACCTGGCGCAGATTTCTCACTTTTCCGGCGTGACGTTTGAGAGCCTGGTGTTTGCCGGCGGCGGTTCGAAAGGCGCCCTGTGGAGCCAGATTTTAAGCGACGTCACCGGCCTGCCGGTGCGCGTGCCAGAAGTCAAAGAGGCAACGGCGCTCGGCTGCGCTATTGCCGCAGGAGCTGGCGCGGGGCTGTTCGCGGATATGGCCTCGACGGGCGAGCGGCTGGTGAAGTGGAGCCGCGAGTTCACGCCAAACCCGGCGCACCGCGAGCTGTACGACGGCATGATGCAGAAATGGCAGGCGGTGTACGCGGACCAGCTCGGGCTGGTGGACAGCGGGCTGACAACCTCGATGTGGCAGGCGCCGGGCCTGATGCGCGACACACGCCCCTCACCCTAACCCTCTCCCCAGAGGGGAGAGGGGACTGCTCCGTGCGGCCTTTCACCCTCTCCCCTCTGGGGAGAGGGCCGGGGTGAGGGGTGAAGTTCTTTGAGATCTATCACAATCATTCGATCCCGCTTTTACCTTTCTGCCGCCGCTGGCTAAATTAGTAACTCATCCGACCACATAACAATAATTTTACACTGGAAGAGACTATGAGCCGCTACCCGTCGTTATTCGCCCCTCTCGATCTGGGGTTCACTACCCTCAAAAACCGCGTGTTAATGGGCTCAATGCACACCGGGCTGGAGGAGCGTCCGGACGGGGCTGAACGTCTGGCAGCCTTCTATGCCGAGCGCGCGCGCCACGGGGTGGCGCTGATTGTCACTGGCGGCGTAGCCCCTGCCCCTTCCGGGGTGACGATGGAGGGCGGCGCGGTGTTGAACGATGCGACACAGCTGCCGCACCACCGCATGGTGACCGACGCGGTTCACAACGAGGGCGGCAAAATCGCCCTGCAAATTCTGCATACCGGGCGCTACAGCTATCAGCCGAACCTGGTTGCCCCCTCGGCTATTCAGGCACCGATTAACCGCTTTACTCCCCATGCCCTCAGCCATGACGAGATCCTGGCGCTGATAGATGACTTTGCTCGCTGCGCCGCGCTGGCGCGGGAAGCGGGCTACGACGGCGTGGAGGTGATGGGCTCAGAAGGCTACCTGATCAATGAATTCCTCGCCGCACGCACCAACCAGCGCGAGGATGAATGGGGTGGTGACTATGCCCGCCGCATGCGTTTTGCCGTGGAGGTGGTGCGTGCGGTGCGTGAACGTGCCGGTGCGGATTTTATTATCATCTTCCGCCTGTCGATGCTCGACCTGGTGGAAGGCGGCGGCACCTTCGACGAAACCGTGCAGCTGGCGCAGGCGATTGAAGCCGCCGGTGCCACCATTATCAACACCGGGATTGGCTGGCACGAAGCGCGCATCCCCACCATCGCCACGCCGGTGCCGCGTGCGGCGTTCAGCTGGGTAACGCGCAAGCTGAAAGGCAAAGTCTCCGTTCCGCTGGTGACCACTAACCGCATTAACGATCCGCAGGTGGCGGACGATGTGATCTCCCGCGGCGACGCCGATATGGTGTCGATGGCGCGTCCGTTCCTCGCGGATGCCGAACTGCTCTCCAAAGCGCAAAGCGGCCGTGCGGATGAGATCAACACCTGTATCGGCTGTAACCAGGCGTGTCTGGATCAGATCTTCGTCGGCAAGGTCACCTCCTGCCTGGTGAATCCCCGCGCCTGCCATGAAACCAAAATGCCGATCGTTCCTGCGACCAACAAGAAGCGTCTGGCCGTGGTGGGCGCAGGACCCGCTGGCCTGGCGTTTGCGGTCAATGCCGCCTCGCGTGGGCACAGCGTGACGCTGTTTGATGCGCTGGCGGAAATCGGCGGGCAGTTTACTATCGCCAGACAGATCCCCGGCAAAGAGGAGTTCTATGAAACGCTGCGCTATTACCGCCGGATGATCGAGGTGACGGGCGTCGATCTGCGGCTCAATCAGGTTGTCAGCGCGGCGGATCTGATCGGTTTCGACGAGGTGATCCTCGCGAGTGGGATCGCCCCGCGCACCCCTGCGATCGAAGGCATCGATCATCCGAAGGTATTGAGCTATCTGGACGTGCTGCGCGACAAAGCGCCGGTTGGCGAGAAGGTGGCGATCATCGGCTGCGGCGGGATCGGTTTTGATACTGCGATGTATTTAAGCCAGCCGGGCGAAGCCACCAGCCAGAACATCGCTGAGTTCTGCGTGGAATGGGGCATTGATACCAGTCTCAGTCAGTCCGGCGGTTTACGCCCGGAAGGTCCGCAACTGCCGAAAAGCCCGCGTCAGATCGTGATGCTCCAGCGTAAAGCCAGCAAGCCGGGTGAAGGGCTGGGGAAAACCACTGGCTGGATCCACCGCGCCACCCTGCTCTCGCGCGGGGTGAAGATGATCCCGGCGGTGAGCTACCAGAAGATCGACGACGACGGGCTGCATGTGCTGATCGGTGGTGAACCGCAGCTGCTGCGCGTGGATCATGTGATTTTGTGCGCCGGACAGGAGCCAAAGCGCGATCTGGCCGATCCGCTGCGCGAAGCGGGTAAAACGGTGCATTTGATCGGCGGGTGCGACGTGGCGATGGAACTGGATGCGCGGCGGGCGATTGCGCAGGGGACAAAACTGGCGCTGAGTATTTAACGGCATCGCCCGGTGGCGCTTCGCTTACCGGGCCTACGGGTCCGAGGCCATTGTAGGCCCGGTAAGCGAAGCGCCACCGGGCATTTGAAACCGTAGGCCTGTGCAAGCGAAACGCCGCCAGGCAAAACGATCTTATCGACGACGCCCCAGCTTCACCGACTTCAGCACCACAAACTTGTTGTTTGTCGCAATGGTGACGCAGTTACCGAAAATCTTCTTCAGCTTGTGGAAGTAGTCCAGATGGCGGTTCGCCACGATGTACAGCTCGCCGTTGATTTTCAGGCAGCGGCGCGCGTGGTGGAACATCTCCCACGCGACGTTATCCGTCAGGGCGTGCTTCTGGTGGAACGGAGGATTGCAAAACACCGCGTTGAAGCGGAAAGGCTCTACGCCGGACAGCGCGTTATTGATCATAAACTCGCAGCGATCCAGCGCCTCCGGCAGATTGGTTTCCACGTTCAGACGGCTTGAAGCCACCGCCATTGGCGATTCGTCGCTGAACACCACGCTGGCCTCCGGGTTCTTCGCCAGCAGCGTCAGGCCAATCACGCCGTTACCGCAGCCGAGATCGACAATCTCCCCTTCCAGGTTTTCCGGCAGATGTTCCATAAAGAAGCGTGCGCCGATATCCAGACCGGTACGGGAGAAGACGTTCGCGTGGTTGTGGATGGTCCAGTCGGTCCCTTCCAGCTTCCAGCTCAGGGTCTCTGGCGCGTCGGCCAGTTCCGGCGCGCTGAAGGTACAGTTGATCAGGCGCGCTTTTTTCCAGGCCAGCGTCGTAGTGGTCGGGCCGAGCACTTTCTCGAACAGTTCCAGCGTCGAGGTGTGAATATCACGCGCCTTGGCGCCCGCGATGATGCGCGTTTCTGGCGTCACGACTTTACGCAGCGCGCGCAGTTGCTGCTCCAGCAGCGCCATGGTTTTGGGCACTTTAATCAGCACCACCCCTGGCGCCTGCGGGTAGTCCGCGGTGCTGTCGAGGAACTTCACGCTGGATTCGTCGATATCGTTGTGACGCAGGTTTTCACGCGTCGCCAGCTCGCTTAAGTAAGAATCGCCGATACTGTAAGGCGCATGTTCCGCCAGCGCACAGCCCAGCGCGCCAAACGCGTCATTCAGGATCAGAACCGGGCCGCGGATTTCAGTCTCATCCAACTGCTGCAGTAGATATTCATCCGCCGCTTCCCACGCCTGAAGCGGGTTCACGTCGTCCGTTTCCGGGAAACGTTTAAGGTTGAGTGAACGGAAACCGTTGTCTAAGTGGCTCATCGGCCCTCCTGAATGGTAAAATTTGGCGTATCCCTGAAAAGGGTGCGTGAGTATACCCGTTTTCACACTATTTTGGGGTTTTGATGAACCAGCTGACTTATCTCCAGGGCTACCCGGAGCAATTACTATCCCAGGTTCGCGACCTGATCGCCGCGGGAAAGCTCGGCGCGGTGCTGGAAAAACGCTACCCGGGCACGCATGATTTCGCGACTGACAAAGCCCTCTGGCAGTATACGCAGGATCTGAAAAGCCAGTATCTGAAGAGCGCCCCGCCGATCAACAAGGTGATGTACGACAACAAGATCCACGTGCTGAAAAACGCGCTCGGCCTGCATACCGCCATCTCCCGCGTGCAGGGCGGCAAGCTGAAGGCTAAGGCGGAGATCCGCGTCGCGACCGTCTTTCGCAATGCGCCGGAAGCCTTTCTGCGGATGATCGTGGTGCACGAGCTGGCGCACCTGAAAGAGAAAGATCACGACAAAGCGTTCTATTCCCTGTGCTGCCATATGGAGCCGCAGTACCACCAGCTGGAGTTTGATACCCGTTTGTGGCTGACGCATTTATCGTTAAAGAGTAATGCGCAGTAGCGCACGCGAAATGTCATGAGGACGTGCTACAGTGGCTTTAGGTTCCCTGCTACGGAGTACGTAAACGTTTATGATACGTTTCGCAGTCATCGGTACGAACTGGATCACGCGCCAGTTCGTCGACGCCGCCCACGAAACCGGCAAATATAAGCTCACCGCAGTCTATTCCCGCAGCCTTGAGCAGGCGCAAAGTTTTGCGAATGACTACCTGGTTGAACATCTGTTCACCTCGCTCGATGAGATGGCGCAAAGCGACGCCATTGACGCGGTCTATATCGCCAGCCCGAATGCTCTGCACTTCCCGCAAACGAAGCTGTTCCTCAGCCATAAAAAGCATGTGATCTGCGAGAAGCCGCTGGCGTCGAATATCCACGAAGTGGAAGCCGCCATTGCGCTTGCCCGCGAAAACCAGGTGGTGCTGTTTGAAGCGTTCAAAACCGCCAGCCTGCCCAACTTCCTGCTGTTGCAGCAGTCCCTGCCGAAAATTGGCAAAGTGCGTAAAGCCTTTATCAACTACTGCCAGTATTCCTCGCGCTACCAGCGCTATCTGGACGGCGAAAACCCGAACACCTTTAACCCGGCCTTCTCGAATGGCTCGATTATGGATATCGGTTTTTACTGCCTGGCCTCTGCGGTTGCGCTGTGGGGGGAACCACACGGCGTGACGGCCACCGCCAGCCTGCTGGAGAGCGGCGTGGATGCACACGGCGTTGTGGTGCTGGACTACGGCGATTTCAGCGTGACGTTGCAGCACTCGAAGGTCAGCGACTCCGTGCTGCCAAGCGAAATTCAGGGCGAAGACGGCTCGCTGGTGATCGAAAAAATCTCCGAATGCCAGAAGCTCAGCATCGTTCCGCGCGGCGGAAAAGCGCAGGAGCTGACGCAGCCTCAGCATATTAACACTATGCTTTATGAGGCAGAGGTCTTCGCCCGTCTGGTAGAAGACAACGAAGTGAACCACCCGGGACTGGCGATCAGCCGCACCACGGCGAAGCTGCAAACGGAGATCCGCCGACAGACCGGCGTAATCTTCCCCGCAGACGGCGTGAATGTGGAAGCCGTCGCGTAAAGCTGTGTAATGAAATCGTGCAGACCATTGACGAAATCGATGGTCTGACATAATTTGTTACCTGCAAAGGGGAGTAACTTCTTCGCCGGTGGATCGTCATTACGATGCGTGCAAAACCGCATCCGGTCGCCGGGCAACCTTCGTGGTTGTAAGTGAGACCTTGCCGGAAGGCGAGGTCTATGCATAAAAAGCTAACGGCTATCGTCTTCTGACCATAGCCGTTTTTGTTTTTTTATGTGTAAGGAAAATAGTATGCATTCTGTCGGCACTCCAATGCTGTGGGGCGGATTCGCGGTTGTCGTGCTCATCATGCTGGCGATCGACCTCTTTTTGCAGGGTCGTCGCGGCGAACACGGCATGAGCGTTAAGCAAGCCGCCGTCTGGTCGCTGGTATGGGTTACCCTCTCACTTCTTTTCTGCGCCGCCTTCTGGTGGTATCTGGCCTCAACCGAAGGTCGCGCGGTGGCCGATCCTCAGGCACTCGCCTTCCTCACCGGCTATCTGATTGAAAAAGCGCTGGCGGTTGATAACGTCTTCGTCTGGCTGATGCTGTTCAGTTACTTCGCCGTGCCTGCGGCCCTGCAACGCCGCGTGCTGGTATACGGCGTGCTAGGCGCCATCATCCTGCGTACCATCATGATCTTCGCCGGTAGCTGGCTGATTACCCAGTTCGAATGGCTGCTGTACGTGTTTGGTGCGTTCCTGCTGTTCACCGGGGTCAAAATGGCGCTGGCGAAAGAAGACGATACCGGTATCGGTGATAAGCCGCTGGTGAAGTGGATCCGGGGTCATCTGCGCATGACGGACAAGATCGAGAGCGAGCATTTCTTCGTGCGTAAGAACGGCCTGCTGTTCGCCACCCCGCTGCTGCTGGTGCTGATTCTGGTCGAGCTGAGCGACGTGATTTTCGCGGTGGACAGTATCCCGGCTATCTTCGCGGTCACTACCGACCCGTTCATCGTCCTGACCTCGAACCTGTTCGCGATCCTCGGCCTGCGTGCGATGTACTTCCTGCTGGCGGGCGCGGCAGAGCGCTTCTCAATGCTGAAGTACGGTCTGTCGGTGATTCTGGTCTTTATCGGTATCAAGATGCTGATTGTTGATTTCTACCATATCCCGATCGCCATTTCGCTCGGCGTGGTGTTTGGCATTCTGCTGGTGACGCTGATTATCAATACCTGGGTTAACCGCCAGCACGATAAGAAGCAGCAGGCTTAGTGCAACGTTCGGTGCGGGCTGATGCCCTCACCCCACCCCTCTCCCACGGGGAGAGGGGGAAATGCAATGCAGGCCGGGTAAGCGCAGCGCCACCCGGCACTTTCGTTAACCAATAGTTAAAAAACATGACGCAACACGTAAAATCCAGCATTTTACGCTTCCGCCTTTCGCTGCTTTCCCTGATACTCAACCAGGCAAACAAATACTTACATCCGGATACAAATGTGACTTAGAGCACATCCAGGATGGAACGCAATTTCACTCAGGAATAACGTATGAGCACACAATCTAAGGGCCTGCTTGCGCGCCTGGCGCAGGGCAGTCTTGTAAAACAAATTCTGGTCGGGTTGGTACTGGGTATTCTGCTGGCGATGGTGTCAAAACCTGCGGCGGAAGCGACGGGACTGCTCGGCACCCTTTTCGTTGGCGCACTGAAGGCCGTCGCCCCGGTACTGGTGCTGATGCTGGTGATGGCGTCGATTGCCAACCATCAGCACGGACAAAAAACCAACATTCGCCCTATTCTGTTCCTGTATCTGCTGGGAACCTTCTCTGCTGCCTTAACGGCCGTTGTGTTTAGCTTCCTGTTCCCGTCCACGCTGCACCTGACCAGCGCGGCCGGTGATATCACCCCGCCGTCCGGGATTGTGGAAGTCCTTCGCGGCCTGCTGATGAGCATGGTCTCTAACCCCATCACCGCACTGATGAACGGAAACTACATTGGCATCCTGGTCTGGGCGATTGGTCTGGGCTTCGCGCTGCGTCATGGCAACGAGACCACGAAAAACCTGGTTAACGATTTGTCCAATGCAGTGACCTTCATGGTGAAGCTGGTGATTCGCTTTGCACCAGTCGGTATCTTTGGTCTGGTTTCTTCGACGCTGGCCACCACCGGTTTCGACGCACTGTGGGGCTACGCGCAGCTGCTGGTCGTCCTGGTCGGCTGTATGCTGCTGGTGGCGCTGGTGATCAACCCGCTGCTGGTGTTCTGGCAGATCCGCCGCAACCCGTATCCGCTGGTGCTGACCTGCCTGCGCGAGAGCGGCGTGTATGCCTTCTTCACCCGCAGCTCAGCGGCGAACATACCGGTGAACATGGCGCTGGCGGAGAAGCTGAACCTGGACCGCGATACCTATTCGGTATCGATTCCCCTGGGTGCAACCGTGAACATGGCCGGTGCGGCGATTACCATCACCGTGCTGACGCTGGCGGCGGTGCATACGCTGGGTATTCCGGTAGATCTGCCAACCGCGCTGCTGCTGAGCGTCGTTGCATCGCTGTGTGCCTGTGGCGCATCCGGCGTGGCGGGCGGCTCTCTGCTGCTGATCCCGCTGGCCTGTAACATGTTCGGTATTCCGAACGAGATTGCCATGCAGGTTGTCGCGGTCGGTTTCATTATCGGCGTATTGCAGGATTCCTGCGAAACCGCGCTGAACTCCTCTACCGACGTGCTGTTTACCGCCGCAGCCTGTCAGGCGGAAGATGCGCGTTTAGCGAAGAACGCCCTGCGAGGTTAAAAAGAAAAGCCCGGTGGCGGCTACGCCTTACCGGGCCTACAAGGTAAATGCAAAACGGCAACATGTGTTGCCGTTTTTAGTGTTTGCACCCTCTCCCTGTGGGAGAGGGCCGGGGTGAGGGCACCAGCCCGCACCCGACTTATAGCGTCACACCACTCTTAAAGATCGCCAGCTCGCGGAAGTCGTTCTTCTCGTTGCAGGTCTGCCTGCCGCTGGCAAATTCCACAATCGTGTCCACGAATTCGCTCAGCAGCTGCGGCATCGCTTTGCCGTGGATCAGCTGGCCCGCGTCAAAGTCGATCCAGTGCTTTTTCTTCGCCGCCAGTTCGCTGTTAGTGGCGATTTTCACCGTCGGCACAAACCCGCCGTACGGCGTACCGCGCCCGGTACTGAACAGCACCATGTGACAGCCCGCGCCTGCCAGCGCGCTGGTGGCGACCGCATCGTTGCCCGGTGCGCTGAGCAGGTTCAGGCCGTGCGTTTTCAGCCGCTCACCGTAGCGCAGCACGTCCACCACCTGGCTGGCGCCCGCTTTTTGAGTACAGCCCAGGGATTTCTCTTCAAGCGTGGTGATCCCGCCCGCTTTGTTACCCGGCGAGGGGTTCTCGTATATCGGCTGGTTATGGGCGATGAAGTACTGTTTGAAGTCGTTGACCATGGTGACGGTCTTCTCAAAGGTCTCTTCGTCGCGGCAGTGGCTCATCAGAATGCGCTCTGCGCCGAACATCTCCGGCACTTCGGTCAGCACCGTAGTGCCGCCGTTGGCAATCACGTAATCCGAGAAGCGACCCAGCATTGGGTTAGCGGTAATGCCGGAAAGGCCATCAGATCCGCCGCACTCCAGGCCAAACTTCAGTTCGCTCAGCTTGCCCGGCTCGCGCTTGTCGTGACGCATCACCTCGTACAGCTGATGCAGCTGTTCAACGCCCGCTTCCACTTCGTCGTCCTGGTGCTGACACACCATAAAGTGCACGCGCTCAGGGTCAAATTCGCCCAGCGTGTCGCGGAAGGCGTCGACCTGATTGTTCTCGCAGCCGAGGCCGATCACCAGCACCGCGCCCGCGTTCGGGTGGCGCACCATATTTTGCAGCATGGTGCGGGTATTGATGTGGTCGTCGCCCAGCTGGGAACAACCGTAGGTGTGGCTGAACAGATGCACGCCGTCGGTGCCTTCAGCATCATTAGTCTCTTTCAGGAAACGCGTCTGAATTTGACGCGCGATCCCGTTCACGCAGCCGACAGTCGGGAGGATCCACAGCTCATTGCGGATCCCCACCTCGCCGCTGGCGCGGCGGTAGATCTGTACCTCACGATCGGCCGCCTGTCCTTCTTCTGGCTGGAAGTCAGGTTGATAGCTGTACTCGTCCAGATCGCTGAGATTGGTGCGGGTATTGTGGGAATGAATGTATTCACCCGGCGCAATATCCGCCAGCGCATGACCGATGGGCAAACCGTACTTCACCACGTTCTCCCCTTTCGCGATAGGGATCAGGGCAAACTTATGTCCACGTCCAATGGCCTGGCGTAACGTCACCGACTGGTTGTCGAAGGTCACTTCCATCCCTTCGGCTAAATCTGCCAGCGCGACGGCAACGTTATCCAGCGAATGGATTTTGATGTATTGCATATCAACCTCAAACGGCCTTAGTTCAGTTCAATGGCGAAGTAGTCACGCGCATTGTTAAAGCAGATGTTTCTCACCATTTCGCCCAGCAGCTGGATATCCGCTGGCGCTTCGCCCGCGTGCACCCAGCGGCCAATCATCTGGCACAGAATGCGGCGGAAATATTCATGGCGGGTATAGGAGAGGAAACTGCGGCTGTCGGTCAGCATGCCAACGAAGCGGCTCAACAGGCCGAGCTGCGCCAGCTGTGTCATCTGACGCTCCATGCCGTCTTTTTGATCGTTAAACCACCAGCCGGAACCGAACTGCATCTTGCCCGGCATCCCTTCGCCCTGGAAGTTGCCGATCATGGTGCCCAGTACTTCGTTATCGCGCGGGTTCAGGCAGTAGAGAATGGTTTTTGGCAGCAGGTTTTGCTCGTTCTGTTTGCTCAGCAGTTTTGACAGCTCTTCCGCCAGAGGGCGGTCGTTGATGGAGTCAAAGCCTACGTCCGCGCCCAGCAGTTTGAACTGACGCTGGTTGTTATTACGCAGCGCGCCGATATGGTACTGCTGAACCCAGCCGCGACGGGCATATTCCGCACCGAGGAACACCAGCACCGCGGTTTTGAACTGGGCGACTTCATGCTCGCTCAGGGCTTCGCCGGAGAGACGACGCGCCAGGATGCTGTCCAGCTCGGCTTCGCTGGAATCCGCGAACAGCACCACGTCCAGCGCGTGGTCAGACACTTTACAGCCGTGTGCGGCAAAGTGATCCAGACGTTTGGTCAGCGCGGATTGCAGATCGGCGAAACGACGGATATCGGTATCCGATACTTCCGCCAGCTTCGTCATGTAGTCATTAAAGGTCGGCAGCTCAATGTTGAAGGCTTTATCCGGACGCCAGCTTGGCAGCACTTTGATGTCAAAGGTGCTGTCCTTCGCGACAACCGCGTGGTGCTCCAGGGAGTCGATCGGATCGTCGGTTGTGCCCACCATCTTCACGTTCATCTGCTGCATGATGCCGCGCGCCGAGAAGCTATCCTGCGCCAGCAGTTCGTTGCACTGATCCCAGATTTCATCCGCCGTGGCGGGAGAGAGCAGCTTGCCGGTGATGCCAAAAGGACGACGCAGTTCGAGGTGCGTCCAGTGGTATAACGGGTTACCGATGGTGTGGGGAACGGTAGCGGCCCAGGCATCAAACTTCTCGCGATCGGTCGCGTCGCCGGTACACAGGCGCTCGGCCACGCCGTTGGTGCGCATCGCGCGCCATTTATAATGGTCACCCTTCAGCCAGATATCATACAGGTTTTTGAAACGGTAATTTTCGGCAACCTGTTGCGGCGGTAAATGGCAGTGGTAGTCGAAAATCGGCTGATCTTTTGCGTAGTCGTGGTACAGGCGGCGAGCAAATTCGGTATCTAACAGGAAATCTTCGGTCATAAACGGTGTCATTATCGTCTTCCTCATTACGGGAGCGTCAGAAAGCTTATGTTCAGATGCTGCAAAGTTATCACACCAATTTCCAGAGTCCGACGTTTTTTTCGTGAGTTAGATCAATAAACGTCGACAAATAAATTACCCTCAAAGGGGTAAACCTTCTTGCAGGCCGCGCCAGATCTGGCTTTGCGCACGCCTCATAATATCCCTACAAAGATTCACTCTTTTGTGATGTCACTCACCTTTTAAAGTTGTATGACAAGTTATCTTTTCGCCGTCGCAAACTATAAGCCGACGGAATGCATTACCGGTGTTTGTTACATCGGATTTAACGGTACGGAAGCCGACTTAGCACGATGACTTATGGCAAGGTTCGGGCCGTTCCGGGACAGGTTCCCGGTTACGCCCCTCCCGTTACAGAACAGCTCCCGGCAACGGTTGAGTTGTTGCCGTGTCCCGACACGGAAATAACATAACGATGAGGTTTTACATGCGTAAAATTAAAGGGTTACGTTGGTACATGATCGCACTGGTGACGCTCGGCACCGTGCTGGGCTACCTGACACGTAACACCGTGGCAGCAGCGGCGCCAACGTTGATGGAAGAGTTACATATCTCCACACAACAATACTCTTACATCATTGCGGCGTATTCTGCCGCTTACACCGTAATGCAGCCTGTTGCAGGTTATGTTCTTGATATTCTGGGTACAAAAATTGGTTATGCCTTCTTCGCTGTAGCATGGGCCGTCTTCTGCGGGGCGACGGCGCTGGCTGGCAGCTGGGGCGGGCTGGCGCTGGCGCGTGGTGCGGTAGGTGCTGCCGAAGCGGCGATGATCCCTGCGGGTCTGAAAGCCAGCTCTGAATGGTTCCCGGCAAAAGAACGTTCAATCGCTGTCGGTTACTTCAACGTGGGTTCCTCCATCGGGGCGATGATTGCTCCGCCACTGGTGGTGTGGGCGATTGTGATGCACAGCTGGCAAATGGCGTTCATCATCTCCGGTGTGCTGAGTTTTGCCTGGGCCATGGCGTGGCTGATCTTCTATAAACACCCGCGCGATCAGAAAAAGCTGTCTACCGAAGAACGTGACTACATTATCAATGGTCAGGAATCTCATCATCAGACCGACAACGGTAAAAAAATGTCCATCTGGCAGATCCTGGGTACCCGTCAGTTCTGGGGTATCGCCCTGCCACGCTTCCTGGCGGAACCGGCCTGGGGTACGTTCAACGCCTGGATCCCGCTGTTCATGTTCAAAGTCTACGGCTTTAACCTGAAAGAGATCGCGATGTTCGCCTGGATGCCAATGCTGTTTGCAGACCTGGGCTGTATCGTCGGCGGCTACCTGCCACCGCTGTTCCAGCGCTGGTTTGGCGTGAACCTGATTGTGTCCCGTAAGATGGTGGTCACCATGGGCGCCCTGCTGATGATTGGCCCTGGCATGATTGGCCTGTTCACCAGTCCTTACGTGGCTATCGCCCTGCTGTGTATCGGGGGCTTTGCTCACCAGTCTCTGTCTGGCGCACTGATTACGCTCTCGTCCGACGTGTTTGGTCGTAACGAAGTTGCCACCGCCAACGGTCTGACCGGGATGGCCGCCTGGACCGCAAGTACCCTGTTCGCCCTCGTGGTCGGCGCGCTGGCAGACACCATCGGCTTCAGCCCGCTGTTCGCGGTACTGGCCATCTTCGACCTGCTGGGCGCGGTGGTTATCTGGACGGTGCTGAAGAGTAAGTCCGCCGAGGAACTGGCGAAAGAGTCCCTTGGGGGACCGGCGACGCAGAGTTAGCTTGTTGTGCCGGGTGGCGGCTCCGCCTTACCCGGCCTACAACACCCGATAAAACCGTAGGCCGGGTAAGCGTAGCGCCACCCGGCAAAAACGTCGCAAAAGCCGCCTCCGGGCGGCTTTTTTAATGGCGAAATCTGGAGAGTGGCACGCAAAAGTGGTATAACAAATCATTCGCCGTACCCTGCCTGGAGCGCATATGGAAATCACCGAATCACGTCGTTTATATCAACAACTTGCCGCCGAGCTGAAAGATCGCATCGAGCAAGGGGTCTATCTTGTCGGTGATAAACTTCCCGCTGAGCGTTTTATTGCGGATGAAAAAAGCGTCAGCCGTACGGTGGTCCGCGAAGCCATCATCATGCTGGAAGTTGAAGGGTATGTTGAGGTACGCAAAGGTTCCGGTATTCACGTGATTTCCAGCCAGGCGAAACACTCCCCCACGCCGGACGAAAGTCTGGAATTTGCCAGCTACGGTCCGTTTGAGCTTCTCCAGGCTCGCCAGCTGATTGAAAGCAATATCGCAGAATTCGCAGCGACGCAGGTCACCAAGCAGGACATCATGAAGCTGATGGAAATCCAGGATCATGCGCGTAAAGAAAAATGTTTCCGCGATTCCGAATGGGACCTGCAATTCCACGTCCAGGTCGCCCTTGCGACTCAAAACACAGCGCTGGCGGCAATCGTTGAAAAAATGTGGACTCAGCGCGTTCACAACCCGTACTGGAAGAAACTGCACGATCACATTGATTCCCGCACGGTAGATAACTGGTGTGACGACCACGACCAGATTCTTAAGGCCCTGATTCGTAAAGATCCGCATGCGGCGAAACTGGCAATGTGGCAGCATCTGGAGAACACTAAACAGATGCTTTTTAATGAAACGAGTGATGACTTTGAATTTAACGCTGACCGCTATCTTTTTGCTGATAATCCGGTGGTTCACCTCGATACCGCGACCAATGTCGCAAAATAACCTCCTGAACTGCTGGCAGGCGCACCGCCGCGCCTTCCGGCCAGACAGGGTAAGAAAACCTCTATAGTGTCAGCCTTTGTAAAATCTCTCGCTCCCCTCCGTGGCTTACGCCAAAATCGTGTTTCCCCTCAAATTCTGTGACGCAGAACGTCGGGCTTTGTTACAATTGGATTCACTTCGTTATTTTGTAAGTTAGTGCTTGCTAACCAGCCAATTAACAGGGAACAGTGTTGGCCACACATCAATGTGTCCGCGAGCGACCATAATGAAATCATAACAATGTCGCCGTGCTGTTTTCCCGAATGACAGGCGTGACGTTAACCGATTTCCAGGAACACTGAATGGAACTTTTGACCCAACTACTGAACGCCCTCTGGGCTCAGGATTTCGAAACGCTGGCCAACCCGTCCATGATTGGCATGCTCTACTTTGTGTTATTTATGATCCTGTTCCTTGAGAACGGTTTGCTGCCTGCTGCCTTTTTACCGGGCGACAGCCTGCTGGTGCTGGTTGGGGTGCTCTGTGCAAAAGGGGCGATGGCTTTCCCACAAACGGTTCTGCTGCTGACCATTGCCGCCAGCCTGGGTTGCTGGGTGAGTTATATTCAGGGGCGATGGCTGGGCAACACGCGAATCGTTCAGAACTGGCTTTCGCATCTTCCGGCACATTATCACCAGCGAGCGCACCACCTTTTCCATAAGCACGGGCTCTCCGCCTTGCTGATTGGCCGCTTTATCGCATTCGTACGCACCCTGCTGCCGACCATTGCGGGCTTGTCCGGCCTGAGCAGCGCGCGCTTCCAGTTCTTTAACTGGATGAGCGGCCTGCTGTGGGTTCTGATCCTGACCACGCTCGGCTACGCGCTCGGTAAAACGCCGGTCTTTATGAAATATGAAGACCAGCTGATGTCTTGCCTGATGCTGCTGCCCGTCGTCCTGCTGGTGTTTGGCCTGGTCGGTTCACTGGTCGTACTGTGGAAAAAGAAATACGGAGCCAGGGGTTAACGATGGTTATCTCCCCGCTCGCGCTGCGCCGCTTCTCTTACGCCATCGTCGCGCTAATGATGTTCAGCGCTCTCATCCTGCTATGGTCTGCCCTACAGCACCAGGAGTCGACGCTGACTATCCGTCCTGTGAGTCAAGGAACCAGCGTGCCGGATGGTTTTTCCATCTGGCATCATCTGGATGCTAACGGGATCCGCTTTAAGAGCATCACGCCGCAAGACGATGTGCTGCTGATAAAATTTGACTCCAGTGCGCAAAGCGCCGCGGCGAAAGCGGTGCTGGACCGCACGTTGCCGCAGGGTTACATCATCGCGCAACAGGATGATGACAGCCACGTAACCTCCTGGATGTCACGGTTACGCGACACGTCGCATCGATTTGGCTAACGACTAATATTCCGAATATTTTCACCCACTTTGGTGAAACTCCCGTTTACTTACTATGCTTAAGTACGCGGAGCACCCCTCAGATGTTCTCCGCATAGTTCTGGAACACGGCTTACGCCGTAACACAATGGAAGGTTTCTATAATGAAATACCGCATCACCCTGGCTCTGGCCCTTTTTTCTTTAAGCACAGCTTCCTTCGCTATGTCTCTTTGTCAGGAGAAAGAACAGGATATTCAACGCGAAATCAGTTATGCCGAAAAGCATAACAATCAGCACCGGATCGACGGACTGAAAAAAGCGCTGAGCGAAGTGAAAGACAATTGTACGGACAGCAAGCTGCGTGCCGATCATCAGGAAAAAATCGCTGAACAGAAGGACGAGATAGCCGAGCGCCGTCAAGACCTGCAAGAAGCGAAAGAGAAAGGTGATGCGGAAAAAATTGCCAAGCGCGAGAGGAAGTTGCAAGAGGCGCAGGACGAACTGAAAGCGCTGGAAGCTCGCGATTATTGAGTTAACGGAAATCTCAACAGGAGAGAATCATGTCAAAAGATACAACTTCAGAACATCTGCGCGCTGAGCTGAAATCCCTGGCGGACACCCTGGAAGAGGTGCTGAACTCTTCTGCCGATAAATCGAAAGAAGAAGTCAGCAAACTGCGCAGCAAAGCGGAGCAGGCACTGAAAGAGAGCCGTTACCGTCTGGGTGAAACCGGTGATGCACTGGCGAAACAGACCCGCGAAGCGGCTGCGCGCGCAGACGAATATGTACGTGACAATCCATGGACAGGCGTTGGTATTGGTGCCGCAGTGGGTGTGGTGCTGGGTGTCCTGCTGACGCGTCGTTGATTATGGAAGATCCACGTCACGCACAAGGGCCTGCTAAAAACGTCCTCGGCATCGGCCAGCGTATTCTTACGACGCTGGTCGGGATTGCCGAAACGCGCGTCCGGCTTGCGGTAGTGGAACTGGAAGAGGAGAAAGCCAATCTCTTCCAGATGCTGCTCATGCTTGGGCTTACGATGCTCTTTGCCGCGTTTGGTCTGATGAGCCTGATGGTGTTAATCATCTGGGCTATCGATCCACAGTATCGACTGAACGCGATGATTGCGACTACCGTGGTTCTGCTGGTGGCGGCGCTGATAGGCGGTATCTGGACCCTGCATAAAGCGCGCACGTCGACCTTCCTGCGCCATACGCGCCAGGAGCTGGCCAACGACCGCGCCCTGCTGGAGGATGATAAGTCGTGAGCGACAAAGCCGAACGTCAAAAGCGGAAAGCGTATCTGCTGAGCCAGATCCAGCAGCAGCGGCTGGACCTGTCCGCCAGCCGTCGCGACTGGCTGGAGCTGACCCAGCGTTACGATCGCGGCTGGAATACTCTTCTGAGCCTGCGTTCGTGGGCGCTGGTGGGTAGCAGCGTGATGGCGATCTGGACGATTCGTCATCCAAACATGCTTATTCGCTGGGCACGCCGTGGCTTTGGTGTCTGGAGCGCATGGCGTCTGGTGAAAGCAACTATTCGTCAGCAGCAGCTGCGCTAGCCTTCTCGCCGGGTGGCGATGCGCTTACCCGGCCTACGGTAAAAAAGTAGGCCGGCTAAGGCGTAGCCGTCACCCGGCAAAATCTCTCTATGCTCCCTTACTCAATATCTTTGAAAAAGATTGACAGTTTTCCTTGCTAACAATTGCCATCCGCCCCGTTTACACTCCTCTCCATCGACAGCAAAGACGCGGTATCTACCCGAATTTGCACGCAAATAACGTTTAGCCGCTGATGTGGTTTCCTGGAGAGTAAAATGAAAAAATTAGAAGATGTTGGTGTATTGGTAGCGCGTATTCTGATGCCTGTGCTGTTCATCACCGCAGGCTGGGGCAAAATTACCGGCTATGCGGGCACTCAGCAGTATATGGAAGCGATGGGCGTACCGGGTTTCCTGCTGCCACTGACCATCCTGCTTGAGTTCGGCGGCGGCCTGGCAGTGCTGTTCGGTTTCCTGACCCGCACCACGGCGCTGTTCACCGCAGGCTTTACCCTGCTGACCGCGTTCATCTTCCACAGCAACTTTACGGAAGGCGTGAACTCCCTGATGTTTATGAAAAACCTGACCATCGCGGGTGGCTTCCTGCTGCTGGCTATCACGGGTCCGGGCGCCTACAGCATCGACCGTCTTCTGAATAAGAAGTGGTAAGCACGCTATACTGATTAAATTCAAAGCGAGGAGACATCTCCTCGCTTTTGCTATCTGACGGAGGAGTAAAAAATGGGACAACTCGTAGACGGCGTCTGGCAGGATATCTGGTATGACACCAAATCCACCGGTGGACGCTTTAAGCGCTCTGTTTCGGCCTTCCGTAACTGGCTGACCGCCGACGGCGCACCCGGCCCGAGTGGCGAAGGGGGCTTTGCGGCGGAGAAAGATCGTTATCATCTGTATGTTTCTCTCGCCTGTCCGTGGGCGCACCGTACGCTGATTGTGCGCAAACTTAAAGGTCTCGAATCGCTAATTCCGGTTTCGGTGGTCAACCCGCTGATGCTGGAAAACGGCTGGACGTTCGACAGTGACTTCCCGGCCGCGACGGGTGATGAGCTTTATCATCACGATTTCCTGTATCAGCTCTATCTGCGCGCCGATCCGCACTACACCGGACGCGTAACGGTGCCTGTGCTGTGGGACAAGAAAAACCAGACGATCGTCAGCAATGAATCCGCTGAAATCATTCGCATGTTCAATACCGCGTTTGACGCGCACGGTGCCCGCGCCGGGGATTACTACCCGGTTGAGCTGCGCGAGAAAATTGACGAGCTGAACGGCTGGATCTACGACAACGTTAACAACGGCGTCTACAAAGCGGGCTTTGCCACCAGTCAGGAAGCGTACGACGAAGCGGTCGGCAACGTGTTTGGATCCCTGGAGCGCCTGGAGCAGATCCTCGGCCAGCATCGTTATTTAACGGGCGATCGCCTCACCGAAGCAGACATCCGCCTGTGGACGACGCTGATCCGCTTTGATCCGGTATATGTCACCCACTTCAAGTGCGACAAGCATCGCATCAGTGATTACCTGAACCTGCACGGTTTCCTGCGCGACATCTATCAGATGCCGGGGATTGCGGAGACGGTCAATTTTGACCATATTCGCACCCACTATTTCCGCAGTCATAAGACCATCAACCCAACGGGCATTATCTCCATTGGCCCGTGGCAGGACCTGGATGAACCACACGGGCGCGACGTGCGTTTCGGATAATTATTTAGGGAATCAATTGATTCCCTTTTTTAATTCACGGCATACATCTATCCTTACCTCGATCGCTTAGAAAACAAGTGATTGACTGACTAAGAGGCAAGGAAAAATGGACTGGTATTTAAAAGTACTGCGCAACTACGTTGGATTTGGTGGCCGTGCCCGCCGTAAAGAGTACTGGATGTTCGTTCTGGTGAACTTCGTCCTGATTATGGTGCTGGGTATTGTGGACAAAATCCTCGGCTGGGAACGCGAGGGGGGCGAAGGCATTCTCACCACCATTTATGGTGTGTTGGTTCTGCTGCCTTCATGGGCCGTACTGTTTCGTCGTCTTCACGACACCGATCGTTCGGCGTGGTGGCTGCTGTTGCTGTTGATCCCGCTTATCGGCTGGATCGTGATTTTGATTTTCAACTGTCAGAGCGGAACGCCGGGAGAAAACCGCTTTGGTCCGGATCCGAAGATCTGCGCATAAAAAAAAGCCCGGTGGCGCTTCGCTTACCGGGCCTACAAATTGCGATTTTATTTATTATATTGCGTGAAAAGCTTCGGAATTTCGCGTAAACACCATGATTTGGCTTCGCCCATGCTGTCACGACGCCACGCCATAATAATATCCACTTCGCTGGTGTATTCCGGGCTGACAACGCGCAGCCGTCCCTCTGCAATGTCCTTTTCGACGAACGGATACGGCATGGTCGCCACGCCCAGCCCCGCCAGCAGCGCCTGACGCTTATCTTCCAGCGACGTCACCGTCAGACGCGGCTGTTTATCCAGCAACTGCACCGTTAACACCGGGCGCTCGCGCGCGGTATCCGCCACCGCCACGCCGCGGTATTTCACGCGCGTGACCTCAGAGAGCGGTTCCGGCTCCTGATGGATCGGGTGACCCGGCGCAGCGACGTAGACGTTCATCACGCTGTACAGTTTGCGCGAGTTAATTTCTGACGATGAGCGGAAATGCATATCCGGCGCAATGACGATATCCGCCCTGCCCGTCTCAAGACGCTCCCACGCCCCGGCCAGTACCTCGGTGATGATCGACAGCTGGGTATTGGCTTTCGCGGCCAGTCTGTCCACCAGCGGGAACAGCGCCTCGGTGGGCACCAGCGCTTCGGTCACTAACGTCAGATGGGTTTCCCAGCCGCGGGCCAGCGCTTCGGCATCGGTCGTCAGTTTATCCGCCGCTTCCAGCAATACGCGGCCGCGCTCCAGCAGCATCCGCCCAACGTTGGTGAATTTTGTTCGATGGCCGGAGCGATCGAAGAGCACAACATCCAGCTCCTCCTCCAGCTTTTGCATGGTATAGCTCAGCGCAGACGGAACGCGCCCCAGTTCATCTGCCGCCGCGGCAAAACTGCCGCGCCTGTCAATCGCGTCCATGACGCGAAGCGCCTCAAGCGTCAATGCTCTCTCTTTAGCCATCTCGTTCTCATTCAGGAAATTTGAACATACCGGGCAGAATATCTGGCTAACAATGCAGCGTCCATACCTTTACCATTGATTTAGTGTAAAGAGAGGTCAAGTTTATGATTACGACAAGAACAGCGAAACAGTGCGGACAAGCCGATTTCGGTTGGTTGCAGGCCCGCTACACCTTTTCCTTTGGACACTACTTTGACCCTAAACTTCTCGGTTACGCTTCACTGCGCGTATTGAACCAGGAAGTGCTCGCCCCGGGCGCGTCCTTCCAGCCGCGCACGTACCCGAAAGTCGATATCCTGAACCTGATCCTGGAAGGCGAAGCAGAATACCGCGATAGCGAGGGCAATCATATCCAGGCGAAGGCTGGCGAGGCGCTGTTAATTTCCACGCAGCCGGGTATTAGCTATAGCGAGCATAACCTCAGCAAAGACAAAACGCTGACCCGCATGCAGCTGTGGCTGGATGCCTGTCCGGAGCGGGAAAATCCGCTGGTGCAAAAAATCGATCTGAAGGGCGATAAACAGCAGCTGATTGCCTCGCCAGACGGCAGCAAAGGCAGCCTGCAGTTACGCCAGCAGGTGTGGCTGCACCATATCGAACTGAAAAAAGGTGAACAGGCAAGCTTCCAGCTTCATGGCCCGCGCGCCTATCTGCAGTCCATTCACGGAACGGTGCATGCGGTGACGCACGCGGAAGAGAAAGAGGCGCTCACCTGCGGCGACGGCGCGTTTATTCGTGATGAAGCGAATATCACCCTGGTGGCGGATACGCCGCTGCGCGCGCTGCTGATTGATTTGCCGGTTTAAAGAACAGACTCGCCCCTCACCCTAGCCCTCTCCCCAAAGGGGAGAGGGAACGATCGAGCCCTCGCCCCTATGGGGAGAGGGGTTGGGGTGAGGGGAAATTTTTACACCTTACTCGCCATAATCTCAATAATCTGCCGGTCCGTTGCCTGCATCGAGCGGCACGCCAGCGCGCACAGGTTCGCGATCGACTGCTCCACGTCGTGGGCCACAATCCCCTCGTTGCCCGTCACGGCAGTATCATCCAGCGCCATCATCACGGCTTTCCAGGCGCTGGTGACGCTGGTCGAGACCTTCATTGCGCAACTGTTAGACGCCCCGTCACAGATCATCCCGCTGACGTCGCCGATCATACTGCCGATCGCCATGGCAATAGTCTGGTAAGATCCGCCCATCAGCCACGCCATCCCCGCCGCAGCCCCCATTCCGGCCGTTGTCGCCGCACACAGCGCGGACAAGCGCGGAAGCTGGTAATGGATATAGATCGCCGACAGGTGCGAGAGCATCAGCGCCCGCGCCAGCCGTTCGTCATCGGCCTGAACGTGCTCAGCCACCACCACCACCGGCATGGTGGCGGTGATGCCCTGATTTCCGGAACCCGAGTTGCTCATCGCCGGCAGCGTCGCGCCCCCCATGCGGGCATCCGAAGCTGCGCTGGTGCGGATAACAATGTCTGAACCCAGATCCTGCGCCATCCATCCGCGTGTGCGCTGTTTATTGAGCGTCGCACCAATATGCAGCCCCCAGTTGCCACGTAAACCTTCCCGGGAGAGCGCATCGTTCAGCCGTCCCGCATCGAGGATAAAGCGGATCGCGTCGAACGGCACCTGTTCCACAAACTCAAGGATCTGCGACAGCGTGGTGGTCGAGAGCACCTCCAGCGGATCGTCGCTGTTCTGGCTCTGATTATCGTCAAGCCTGAAGCGCGTTTCGCCCTGACACACCATCTCCACCACACGGGTGTGCCCGCCGGCGATGGTCACCATCGCCGAGGATTCACCGACGTAAACGCAGGCACGTGAATAGAGGATCTCATCGCACGGCTCCTGCAATTTTACCTGCACCAGACCCGCGTTCAGCAGTGCTTTGGCGCGCGTTAGCGCCTCGGACGACGCGTCTTTCAACACCTCCAGCCCGGCGTGTGCATTACCGCCTGTCGCCCCCAGCGCGGCCGCGATGGGTAAACCGACCATACCGGTACCGGGCACCGTTACGCCAAGCCCGTTTTTCATCAGGTTCGGCGATACCCAAGCCTCGATACGCGTCACCTCACTGTCAAGCTGTCCGGCAGCCATCGCGCACGCCAGCGCCAGCGAGACGGGTTCGGTACAGCCCAGCGCAGGCTTTACCTCTTCCTGCACCGCGCGAATAAAATGGTTCCATAAAGGATTAATTTGCTCAGACATCGTTACGACCTTATTTAACCTCATGAGAAGGCGAGGAAAGGAGAAACACAAAGCAGCAGCCCGGTAATCACAATAATCACCAGCGATACGCCTTTATATTTATGAAGTGCGGGCACTTTGTAGACCAGCCACGCCGGAATTAAGCAGCCCACCATCCCGAAAATAGGGCTACAGATGGAAGTGAAGCTCAGCACCGGCGCGTTTAACACAATCGCGCTCCAGGCCAGCAGGATGGCGAACAGCATAATCCCGCGCTGGACGGCATTTTCATTGATTTTCTCCGCCGGCATTTTGCGGCGCAGGATGTTCATCACAATGCCCTGCGTCGCCTCACGAAAGCCGAGATAGACGCCAAAGAACGCGGTCATCACAGCGAAAATATTGAGGATTACGCTGACGATTTTGACCCAGCCCGCGCCGTCACCGCTGATAAACTGTGCTGCGATTGCCAGGGCGGAAATATTCTGCTCGTAGGCTTTTACCGCCTCGTCGTGCCCCATCGCCAGGGTGAAGGAGACAGCGTAGAAAAAGACCGTCACAAACAGCACGCCAAAGGCGATATTCATTGCCCGCAGCGCTTTATGACGCGCCACCTCAACGGATTTTTCCCTTGAACGATAGGAAATCACCATCGGGCTTAATGTCTGAATAAACAGAATGGAGGTTAAGGTGAAAGGCAGCGTAATAATGGCGTTTTTAATCAGGAGCCCCATTGGCGGCAGCATGCCGACGTTGGCTAAATGCCAGAGGCCAATCATCGAAAGCCCCAGCGCCGCTACCACAAATAATTTGGTCAGCACCATCAGGCTGGAGACTTTAAACAGCAGCTTTTCACCGCGCGACGAAATGGCGACCAGAATGCAGATCAGGAATAAGCCGTAGAACGGATTTTCCGAGAGCAAACCGTCGGTTACGCCGAAGGTGTGTAAATAGGATGCGCTGTCGTTGGTAATGGCCGTCGAATAGACAAACATCCAGATCACCAGCATCACGAAATAAAGTGCACCCAACAAGATGCCCCAGTTTTTGCCTAAATATCCGCTAATAACGCTCGGATAGTCTTTACATTCCGGTGATTCCGCCAGCGTATTAATAAACAGGCGCTGGAACAGGTACATGGCCGGATAACCAATTATCGACGAGAGTAAAAATACCCATAGCCCCATTAATCCAACCTGCACCGGAAGAAAAACAATGCCCGCGCCGATAGCCATCCCAATACTCATGATGACCCAGCCCGTATCGGTGCTGTCGAATTTAATCGCCTCTCGCCATTCGCTTTCGCTCATTCCCGCCCGCCTTGCCGCAGGGGAATCACTCACAATCACACTGCTGTTTGTTGCCATATTCATAGGGCACTCGCTTATTTTGTAGGGTAACGATTTGTTTTTATAAGGTTCCGATCGCCAGCGATTGCGAGTCAGAGGGTGCAGGTGTGAGTTATTGGTATGGGGAGATCATATCCGGAGCGCGGGAGAAAAAAGTCACAACTTTTATAGGGATTTCCTTAGGCGAGAGGAAAATATTACTTCGGGATAGCAGAAAAGAGAGCGAGTTTTCTAAAATTGACGGTGTTCACAAAATTAAAAGCCTCCTCATCTGAGGAGGCTGAAGATGGAGCCTGTGTTAGATCGCCTGCGTAAACGTCCTCGAAATCACGTCCTGCTGCTGCTCGCGGGTCAGAGCGTTAAACCGCACCGCATAGCCTGAAACGCGGATCGTCAGGTTCGGATAGTTCTCCGGATGGGCGATGGCATCCAGCAGCATCTCCCGGTTCATCACGTTGACGTTCAGGTGCTGCCCGCCCTCAATGGTCGCTTCGTGGTGGAAGTACCCGTCCAGCAGCCCGACAAGGTTGGTTTTGCGCACCAGCTCGTCCTTGCCCAGTGCCTGCGGCACGATGGAGAAGGTGTAGGAGATCCCGTCTTTGGCATAGGTGAACGGCAGCTTGGCGACCGAGGTCAACGACGCCACCGCCCCTTTTCTGTCGCGCCCGTGCATCGGGTTGGCACCAGGCGCAAACGGTGTACCGCCGCGACGTCCGTCCGGCGTGTTGCCGGTCTTCTGCCCGTAAACCACATTGGAGGTGATGGTCAGGATCGACTGCGTCGGCACGGCGTTGCGGTACGTCGGCAGCGCCTGGATTTTCTTCATAAAGCGCTCAACCAGATCGCAGGCGATACTGTCCACGCGATCGTCGTTGTTGCCGTATTGCGGATAGTCGCCTTCGATGACGAAATCGACCGCCAGACCGGTGTGGTCGCGCACCGGTTTTACCGTGGCATACTTGATGGCCGACAGGGAATCCGCCGCCACCGACAGCCCGGCAATGCCACAGGCCATGGTGCGGTAAACGTCCCGGTCGTGCAGCGCCATCAGCGAGGCTTCGTAGCTGTATTTATCATGCATGTAGTGAATGAGATTCAGCGCACTGATGTACTGCACTGCCAGCCAGTCCATGAAGTGATCGAGGCTCGCCATTACGGTGTCGTAATCCAGTACCTCATCCAGCAGCGGCTCGGTTTTCGGCCCCACCTGGATCTTCAGCTTCTCATCCACCCCGCCGTTAATCGCGTACAGCAGCGTTTTCGCCAGGTTGGCGCTGCGCCGAAGAACTGCATCTGCTTGCCGATCACCATCGGACTGACGCAGCAGGCAATGGCGTAGTCGTCGCTGTTGAAGTCGGCACGCATCAGATCGTCGTTCTCGTATTGCAGCGAGGAGGTGACGATCGAGACCTGCGCGGCGTATTTCTTGAACGCGATCGGCAGCTGTTCGGACCAGAGGATCGTCAGGTTTGGCTCCGGCGCAGGCCCCATGGTGTGCAGGGTATGCAGATAGCGGAAGCTGTTTTTGGTCACCAGCGTGCGCCCATCCAGCCCCATGCCGCCGATCACTTCCGTGGCCCAGATCGGATCGCCGGAGAAGAGCGTGTCGAACTCCGGCGTGCGCAGGAAGCGCACCATGCGGATCTTCATGATGAAGTGGTCGATCAGCTCCTGGGCCTGCACCTCGTTCAGCCTTCCTGCCTGCATGTCGCGTTCAATGTAGATATCGAGGAACGAGGCCGTGCGCCCCAGCGACATCGCCCCGCCGTTTTGGGATTTCACTGCGGCAAGGTAGGCAAAGTAGACCCACTGCACCGCTTCCTGCGCATTCATCGCCGGACGTGAAATATCAAAGCCATAGTTCGCCGCCATCTGCTGGATCTGGAGCAACGCACGTTTATGCTCCGCCAGCTCCTCGCGCAGGCGGATCGTGGCCTCCAGATCGTCTCCGCGCTCCAGTTTCCCCTGGAGATCGGCGAACTGAAGTTCACGCTCGCGCACCAGATAGCTGATGCCGTATAGCGCCACGCGGCGGTAGTCGCCGATGATGCGTCCACGCCCGTAGCCGTCAGGCAAACCGGTGAGCACGCCGGATTTTCGGCAGCGCATCATCTCCGGGGAGTAAACGTCAAACACGCCCTGGTTGTGGGTTTTACGCAGATCGGTGAAGAGATATTCAAACTGCGGATCCATCTCGCGACCGTAGGCTTCGAACGAGCTGCGGATCATATTGATCCCGCCGTACGGATGCAGGGCCCGCTTGAGCGGCTTGTCGGTTTGCAAGCCGACGATCGTCTCCAGCTCCTGGTCAATATAGCCCGGCCCGTGCGCGGTAATGGTGGTGGCGATGTTGGTGTCAAAATCCACCGGAGCGTGGGTGGCATTCTCCTGGCGAATGCCGACCATCACCTTCTGCCACAGCGCCGTCGTTGCTGGCGTCGCCTGCGCGAGGAAAGCTTCATCGCCTTCATAAGGGGTGTAGTTATGCTGAATAAAATCGCGCACGTTAACGGCGTTTTTCCATTCTTCACCGCAAAACCCGGCCCATGCGTCGCTGTAAGGCGCGACGCCCGTATCGATTGTTACTTTCATCAGATTCTCGCTTTATCAGGCGTAAGCCGCAGCCGGGGTGACCTTCCCAAGACGGAGGGCATCCAGCGCGATCATTTTTTCTTCATTGGTAGGGATCACCGCGCAGGCCGCGCGTGACGACTCGGTGGAGATCACGCGCTCACCCGCGCTGCCCGGCAGGGCATTTTTGGACTCGTCGAGGATGATGCCTAACACCTTCAGGTGCTCCACCACCAGCGCGCGTATGAGCACAGAGTTCTCACCGATCCCGCCGGTAAACACCACGCCATCCAGACGGTGCAGGGACGCGGCATGACCGGCGATATGCCGCGCTATGCGGTGGACAAAGGTCTTTATCGCCAGCCGCGCCCGCTCGTTGCCGTCATGCCAGGCTTTCTCCAGCACGCGCAAATCGGAGGAGATGCCGGAGAGCCCCAGCAACCCGGACTCTTTATTGACCACGCGCTCCAGATCCTCGAACGTCTGGCCGGTCTGCCGGGCAATCCACGCCATCGCGCCAAAATCTACGTCGCCACAGCGCGTGCCCATCACCAGTCCTTCAAGCGGCGTCATCCCCATGGACGTGTCCACGCTTACGCCGTTACGCACCGCGCAAATGGACGCCCCGTTGCCGAGATGGGCAATCACCAGGCCGCTGTCTTCGGCGGAGAGCCCGAGAAGCGCGTGCGCCTGCGCCGCCACGTAGCGGTGAGAGGTGCCGTGGAAGCCGTAGCGGCGCACGCCCAGCTCTTCAAAATAGCGGTACGGCAAGCCGTACAGATACGCCTGCGGCGCCATGGTCTGGTGGAAGCTGGTATCAAATACCGCCACATGCTGCACCCCGGGGAAGAGTCGCTCTGCGGCTTCCACGCCGCTCAGGTTAGCGTAGTTATGCAGCGGCGCCAGCGGGGAGACCTGGCGGATCTGTTCCATCACCTCTTCCGTGATCAGGGTCGACTCGCTGAAGAGATTGCCGCCGTGGGCAATGCGATGGCCAATCAAAGCCACGCTGCCCATCAGGTCGCGCTTCTCCAGCTCCAGGGCGATGGCGGCCAGCGCCCCTTCGTAGTCCTGATGAGCCAGTCTGACTGGCTCACCCCCATTCACGGAAATAAAGGCTTTTTCTGTGTTGATGCCGTCCGCAATGCCCGTCAGCAGGGCATCGCAGCCTGCGGCGTCCAGCACCGAAAACTTAACAGAGGACGATCCGCAGTTAATGACCAGTACTACCGGAAACTCAATCATGGTATGGCTCCGCTCTTCCTGAGCTTTGGTTTAAAACAGTTTGTACACGATGTTCAGAATGGTCAGCAGGCCGACCACGGTTACGAAGATGTTCTCGGTCCGGCCTTTGTATTTCGCCAGCGCCGGTGCTTTGCGGATGGCGTACATCGGCAGCAGGCACAGCAGAGAGGCGATAATTGGCGCGCCCATGGCTTCAATAAGGTCCAGAATGTTCGGGTTGGCATAGGCCACAATCCAGGTGGAGCCCATGATGAAGACCATGCTGATGGTGTTCAGCTTGCCCACGGAGACGTTCTTCTTGTCGCCCTTGTAGCCGAACTTAACGATCAGGCCGTTCAGCCCCTCCAGCGTGCCCAGGTAGTGACCGAAGAAGGATTTAAAGATAGCGACCAGCGCGATGATGGACGCGCCGTACTCCAGCACCGTGGCGAACGTGGATTTACTGCCTGACATCGACGCAAAGTGGTTCGCCAGGTAAGAGAGCACCGGAATGTTCTGCGCTTTGGCGTCCGCCATGTTCTGCGGAGAGAGCGTAAACAGGCAGCTAAAGGCGAAGAACATCACCACCGCCACCATCAGCAGGCTGGCGCGACCGATGATTTTGGAACATTTCTGCTCGGTGAATTCTTTACCAAACTCCGGCTCGTACTCTTCGCGCTTGGAGACCACAAACGAGGAGACGATAGGCGAGAAGTTGAAGGAGAAGACCATAATGGAAATCCCCAGCCACACCGTGACAAGAATGCCGTCATGACCGCTGAAGGCAATATCGCTCAGGTTAACCTGGTCGATCACCGCTGAGTTCCAGTACGGGATCAGCGAGAGAGAAATCAGCACCAGGCTGGCGATGAACGGGAACACCAGGTAGCTCATCACCTTCACCATCAGGTCTTTACCGAACCAGATCACAAAGGCCATCAGCAGCAGCAGGAACAGCGCTACCACGCCGCGGTTCAGGGCAGGCATCTGGAGCTGGTTTTCCCAGAAGGTCATAAAGGTGTTGGTAATGGTGACGCCGTAAATCCACAGCAGCGGGCAAATAGCAAAGAAGTAGAGGAAGGTGATCACCACCCCGCCGGTCTTACCAAAATGCTCCTCCACCGTTTCGGTGATGTTGCCGGAGACGTTACTGCCGGACAAACACAGACGCGCCAGCGCGCGGTGGCAGTAAAACGCAATCGGGAACGCGAGTACCAGCATCAGCAGGATAGGGATCAGGCCGCCAAAGCCTGCACGGATAGGGAAGAACAGCACGCCTGCGCCAATGGCGGTACCAAACAGGCCGAGCGTCCAGGTGGTATCCGATTTACGCCAGGTGGACGTTTTTGTCTGGCCAACGATAATGCTTTCTGTGTTGCTCATAGGTCACCTTTATGCGTCAACGAAGCCGGTAATTTGGGAAACACGGGAGAGATCAATATTGCCGCCGGAAATAATGCAGACGGTTTTTCGGCCCTGAATATAGTGGTCCAGCTTGCCGCTTAATAACGCCGCGCACGCCAGCGCGCCAGCACCTTCCGTAACCACTTTATTTCGCTGAATAAGCGCGATCATGCTGTTGCGAATCTCGTCTTCGCTGACCAGCACAATGTCGTCAACCAGTTCACGAACGATTTCGAAGGTTAAATTACCCGGGCGAGACACGTCGCAGCCGTCCGCTAATGTGCCGGTAATGCGGTGGTTCGTTATTTCACCGGTCTGATACGACGCCGCCATTCCGTGCACGTTTTCAGACTGCACGCCGATAATATTGATAGTTGGGTTGATGGATTTAATTGCTGTCGCAATACCGGCAATTAAACCACCACCGCCGATGGGAACAATCACGTTATCCACGTCGTATAAATCTTCGAGGATTTCCAGGCCGATGGTGCCCTGACCGGCGATCACTTTCGGATCGTCGTAAGGCGGGATAAATATGCGCCCTTCCATCTCGACGATTTCGCTCACTTTGGCGATAGTGTCGTTAAAGTTCTCGCCGTGCAGCACCACTTCGGCGGAGTAGTCGCGCGTGGCGGCCACCTTGGATTTCGGCGCGCCCATAGGCATTACCACTTTGCCGTCGATGCCGAGCATGGCGCAGGAGAGCGACACCCCCTGCGCGTGGTTCCCTGCGGAACAGGCAACCACGCCCTTGCGTTTTTCCGCATCGGTCAGCGAGCTTAATTTATTAAACGCCCCACGTATTTTAAACGAACCGGTACGCTGCATATTTTCAAATTTCAGGAATATCTCACCCTTACACCGTTCGCTCAGATAATTTGAGCGCGGCATACCGGTTTTATAGATCTTTCCCGCCAGTCTTTTTCTGGCGTCCTGAATATCGTCAATGGTCACCGGGAGATCGTAAGTAATGTGCATAATATCCTCGTTATAATAATTCATTGTTTTCAGGCAAAGTCAGGGTATCAGAGCGTTAAAAATCGTCGCTCCGGGTATTTTAAATCATCATTATTTCTATCGTCGTTTTTCGATATTCATCGACGAATATTGTTTTGCCAGTTCAACTAATACTGACGCCGATTTTTTAATACTGTAATTTTTTGACCACACGGCAGCATAACGCGCCACAGGTAATGCATCTTCCACCGGCAGGACAATAAACTGGTCCGAGCCGAATGGCGCAATCATGTCACGGGGGATCACCGTCAGGTAATCGGCATTGAGAACAAGGTTATAGATGGTGACGACGGAATCGGTCTGGACGATGTTTTCAATGCTGATGTGGTTATCTTGCAGGGTGGTCAGGAGTTCATTGTAGTAGCCCATATCGGTTTGCGGCATCACCCACTGCTCGTGCGTGAGCGATGCCAGTCTGGTCGGGCCGGTGCACGTTCGTGATTTACTCGCCACCAGCACAAACTCAGATTCAAAGAGTGGCTCAACGTGAAGATCCTGGAGCAACATCCCGTCGCTCAGCGTGCCGATGGCGAAATCCAGCCGGCCATCGCGAGTGGCGGGCAGGAATGAAGAGAGCTGCGCTTCATACATTGAGACGCGCGCCTTCGGGAACACTTCCTTGAATTTTTTGATCATCCCGGACAGGAAGGTGAAGCCAATCAGCGACGGATAGCCGAAGGAGACGTCCATGACGGTACTGAAACTGAGGCTGTTGATCTCGCTCACCATGTTTTTCATTTCGCGGGTGATCGACTCAGCGTAGGACAGCAGCACCTGACCGGCGGCAGTGAGTTTTACGCCGGTGTTTTTACGCACCATCACTTCCACCCCAAAGTAAGATTCGATGTCGCTGATGATTTTGCTGACGGCAGGTTGCGTCAGCCCCAGTTGTCTTGCAGCAGAACCTATAGAGCCACTTTTGATGACTTCCTGAAATACCACGAGGTGCTGTGTTTTCGGTAGAATAATAGTATTCATAATATTCTGCGCTTATTTCCCTATGACGCAGCAGATTCTACCCAATATTGTTTCAGGGGGTATGTGCTGTTACTCACAATTTGCCAGGACGCCCTTTTTACAATCACATTTAAAATCGATTTATAATCTTATTATTCAAACAGTTAGATGGCTAAAAATACGCAATTACGCTGATATTGATCAACAAAATCCGCGGTAATAAATTTATTTTATGGCAATAACCAGCATGAATTTTTTTGCCTTAAAAATATTAATAAAGACTATCTTTCAGGCAATTAAAGGTTAATAAACCATCATTATTCTTTTAAAACATTTTTGTGGTTTATCAACTTTACCAGGAATATTTTCTCAGCTTCCGGTCAAAGAGTGGGATATATCACACATTCACCAGAAGAATGTTTTTAGATTCAATATTAAATTATCAAATGAATAACATTCAGCATCACTGATTCAACATTCACAACATCTGTTCAACACCAAAATTTTCTAATTTTATAGCGTTAAATTTTGTGATTACGATCATGCGCAGCAGATGAAAGGAACGCATAGTCGGTAAAATAGTTAAATGTGCTTAGCGTCGCAAAATTGAGAATTGATGGCGTTTCGCTGACCCGGCATGCAACCTTCAGAAAACAAAAACCCCGCCGAAGCGGGGTTTCGTAAGAAGTTGAAGCTGACCGATAAGCCGGGTTCTGTCGTGGACAGTCATTCATCTAGGCCAGCAATCGCTCACTGGCTCAAGCAGCCTACCCGGGTTCAGTACGGGCCGTACCATGTGAACCCCTATTTGGCCTTGCTCCGGGTGGAGTTTACCGTGCCACGGACTGTTACCAGCCGCGCGGTGCGCTCTTACCGCACCCTTTCACCCTTACCTGATCCCGCTTACGCGGGCCATCGGCGGTTTGCTCTCTGTTGCACTGGTCGTGGGTTTCCCCCCCAGGCGTTACCTGGCACCCTGCCCTGTGGAGCCCGGACTTTCCTCCCCTCCGCCCGTCTCCCCCGAAAGGGACGACGACGAAGCGGCGACTGTCTGGTCAGCTTCGGCGCGCAGTATAGAGGGTTTGCGCGCCGCTGTCACCCCTGGCTACGCATGCCTACCTGCAATGTGGCCGCGATATTGCGCGAGGCGCGGTAAATGTTGTCGTACGCTCCCTGGAACGCCTCTTCCAGTGAACCGATGCGGGTCAATACGCTGAACACCGCGTCGATGCCGTACTGATGCACCACACCCACATCCTGCGTCAGACTTCCGGCAATCCCTATCACCGGCTTATGGTATTTTTTGGCGACGCTCGCCACGCCGACGGGCACTTTGCCATTAATGCTCTGGCTGTCGATGCGCCCTTCTCCCGTCAGCACCCACGTGCAGTCGTGAATATGTTCTTCAAGATTGAGCGCCTGAGTGACAATCTCAATGCCGCTTTTCAGCTCAGCGCCCAGGAAGGCCATCAGCGCCGCGCCCATGCCGCCCGCCGCTCCTGCCCCCGGAACCGGGTTGACGTCAATGCGCAGCGATTTTTTGATCACGTTGGCGTAGTGGCTAAGACTGGCGTCGAGTTCGAGGATCATCTCCTCCGTGGCGCCTTTTTGCGGGCCAAAGATACGCGACGCGCCGCTTTCACCGACCAGCGGATTCGTCACGTCACAGGCGACGCGGATTGCGCACCCCTGAAGACGCGGATCAAGATCAGAAATATCAATACGGTTCAGCGCCATCAGGCTGCCGCCGCCGTAGCCGATCTCCGTCCCGTTCGCATCCGTAAACCTTGCGCCCAGCGCCTGCATCATACCCGCGCCCCCATCGTTGGTTGCGCTCCCGCCGATACCGATAATGATGTTGCGCGCGCCTTTATCCAGCGCGCGGAGGATCAGCTCCCCCGTCCCGCGCGACGTCGTGACCAGCGGGTTACGCTGCGCGGGAGGAACAAGTACCAGGCCGCTGGCGGCGGCCATCTCGATAAACGCGGTGGTACCGTCGCCCGAGATCCCCCAGCTGGCCTTCACCTTTTCCCCTAACGGGCCGGTGACGACAGCCTGCTGCCAGGTGCCCTGCGTCGCGGCGATCATCGCTTCAACCGTACCTTCTCCGCCGTCAGCAACGGGAACAGACACGTAATGAGCGTCGGGGAAAATTTCCCGAAATCCTTTTTCTATCGCCTGCGCCACCTCAGTGGCAGACAGGCTTTCTTTATAAGAGTCTGGCGCGATTACGATTTTCATAGTTGTATGCCTGAGCCGTAGGCCCGGTAAGCGTAACGCCACCGGGCGGGACGTCATTAGCGAGCAATTTCAACCTTCGCCAGCTTTTCGTAATAGCACGCTAACGCGCTGTGATCGGCGGTGCCCAGACCGTCCGCACGCAGCGCCTGCATCATCTCCATGACGGCGGCAGTCAGCGGCAACTGCGCGCCCACGCCGTGGGAGGTATCCAGCGCATTCGCCAGATCTTTAATGTGCAGATCGATGCGGAAGCCCGGCTTGAAGTTACGATCCATCACCATCGGTGCCTTGGCATCCAGCACGGTGCTGCCCGCCAGACCACCGCGAATGGCCTGATAGACCAGATCCGGATTAACGCCCGCTTTGGTGGCCAGCGTCAGTGCTTCGGACATGGCCGCGATGTTCAACGCCACAATCACCTGGTTTGCCAGCTTGGTGACGTTGCCTGCGCCAATTTCACCGGTATGCACCACGGAGCCAGCCATGGCTTTCATCAGGTCGTAGTATTTGTCGAACACGGCTTTATCGCCCCCCACCATCACCGACAGAGTACCGTCGATGGCTTTCGGTTCGCCGCCGCTGACCGGCGCATCCAGCATCTCCACGCCTTTCGCTTTCAGCGCCTCACTGATTTCGCGGCTCGCCAGCGGCGCGATAGAACTCATGTCGATCACCACCAGACCCGGCTTCGCGCCGTCGATAATGCCGTTCTCACCCAGCGCCACCTCTTTCACGTGCGGGGAGTTTGGCAGCATGGTGATAATGACATCGCACTGCTCGGCGATCGCTTTTGCAGTTGTCGCCGTTTCTGCGCCAGCCGCAATCACTTCTGCCACCGCGTCTGAATTACGATCTAAAACCACCAGTGAGTAACCTGCTTTGATGAGGTTTTTGCTCATTGGTTTGCCCATGATACCCAGGCCAATAAAACCCACTTTCAGCGTCATAATCTGTTTCCTCAATGATGGTTATTTTTTAAAAGCGTCTGCTAATTTCTGCGTGGCGGCGCGGAATACGCCGAGGTCGCTGCCGACGGCGACAAACGTTGCGCCCCACTCCAGGTAGCGGCGGGCATCGGCTTCCACCGGCGCCAGAATGCCACACGGTTTACCGTGCGCTTTGGCACGGGCAAAAATGTGCTGGATTGCCCGCTGCACGTCCGGGTGGCTGGCGTTGCCCAGATGACCAAAGGCGGCCGCCAGATCGCTCGGGCCGACGAAAATACCGTCGACACCTTCGGTCGCGGCAATGGCGTCGACGTTATCGACCCCCTGCTGGCTCTCGATCTGAACCAGAATGGTGATGTTCTTGTTGGACTGGGCGAAATAGTCCGGCACGGTGCCAAACATGTTGGCGCGGTGCGAGACAGACACGCCGCGGATCCCTTCCGGCGGATAGCGGGTGGCAGCTACGGCCAGCACCGCTTCTTCTTCCGTTTCAACAAACGGGATCAGGAAGTTGTAGAAGCCGATATCCAGCAGACGCTTGATGATCACCGGCTCGTTGGTAGGTACACGCACCACCGGCGCGCTGTGGCCGCCTTTCAGCGCCATCAGCTGCGGAATAAACGTGTTGATATCGTTTGGCGCATGTTCGCCGTCCAGCACCAGCCAGTCGAATCCGGCCAGGCCCAGCACTTCGGTGCTGATGGGGTTGGCCAGCGCAGACCAGCAGCCAATCTGAATCTGATGCGCCGCAAGGGCCGCTTTAAATTTATTCGGGAAGATGTCGTTACTCATTACGTATACCTTTTTTAATTCCGCAGTTTTAGCCAGTAGCTTTTCTTATTTATTCCGACTCAGCGTCAGCGTTATATTTATTTTCCTGACTGAATTTTGGCGTTATAAAATCGTCATTCAGTATAATCGTCACCACCCGGTAGCACATTGTCTCAATGCTCAATTATCCAACGGGGTTAGCACGCTATTTTGAGCATTTGCCCAATGCAGTGGGCGCTGATGCACAGAATCAACGATTAGTGTTTCGGGAGCGATCGCGATCACATTCTCACTTTTCCTCTCCTGACATTCTTTATTTCCTCAATAAGAAACGATTAACCATCTGGCTATATTTAGTATCAGATATTTTGCTGGAGATGAGTGAACAATGGCCGATATTGAAATTCGACAGGCGGCACCGACGGCGTTCTATATAAAAGTGCACGATACCGATAACGTGGCGATTATTGTCAACGACAATGGCTTAAAAGCGGGTACCCGGTTCCCGGACGGGCTGGAGCTGATTGAGCACATTCCGCAGGGGCATAAAGTCGCACTGGTCGATATCCCGGCGCAGGGCGAAATCGTGCGCTACGGCGAAGTCATCGGCTATGCGGTGCGCGCTATCCCGCAGGGTAGCTGGATTGAGGAGTCGCTGGTTGAGCTGCCCACCGCCCCGCCGCTGGAGACGTTGCCGCTGGCTACCCGCGTCCCTGAGCCGTTACCTCCGCTGGAGGGTTATACCTTCGAAGGTTACCGCAACGCGGATGGCGGCGTGGGAACCAAAAACCTGCTTGGCATCACCACCAGCGTGCATTGCGTGGCGGGTGTCGTGGATTACGTGGTGAAAATTATTGAGCGCGATCTGCTGCCGAAATACCCCAACGTTGACGGCGTGGTGGGGCTTAACCACCTGTACGGCTGCGGCGTGGCGATCAACGCGCCCGCAGCGGTCGTGCCGATCCGCACGATCCACAATATCGCCCTTAACCCGAACTTTGGCGGCGAGGTGATGGTGATTGGCCTCGGCTGTGAAAAATTGCAGCCAGAACGCCTGTTGCAGGGTACTGAGGATGTGAAAGCCATTCCGGTTGACGAGGCCAGTATTGTGCGTCTTCAGGATGAACACCATGTCGGCTTCAGATCGATGGTCGACGACATTTTACAGGTGGCAGAGCGCCATCTGGAGAAGCTGAACAAACGCCAGCGTGAAACCTGCCCGGCCTCTGAACTGGTGGTTGGGACACAGTGTGGCGGCAGCGATGCGTTTTCCGGCGTCACCGCTAACCCGGCGGTAGGTTATGCCTCCGATCTGTTCGTGCGCTGCGGCGCCACGGTGATGTTCTCCGAAGTCACCGAAGTGCGTGATGCTATCCACCTGCTCACGCCGCGCGCCGTCAACGAAGAGGTGGGCAAACGCCTGCTGGAGGAGATGGCCTGGTACGATAACTATCTCGACATGGGCAAAACCGACCGCAGCGCCAACCCGTCGCCGGGTAACAAGAAAGGCGGCCTGGCAAACGTGGTGGAAAAGGCCCTCGGGTCGATTGCCAAATCCGGCCAGAGCGCGATTGTGGAAGTGCTCTCACCTGGCCAGCGACCAACCAAACGCGGTCTGATCTACGCGGCAACGCCTGCCAGTGATTTCGTGTGCGGCACCCAGCAGGTGGCATCCGGCATTACGGTACAGGTCTTTACCACCGGACGCGGCACGCCGTACGGCCTGATGGCGGTACCGGTGATCAAAATGGCGACCCGCACCGAGCTGGCAAACCGCTGGTATGACTTAATGGATATCAACGCGGGCACCATCGCCACCGGGGAAGAGAGTATTGAAGAGGTGGGCTGGAAGCTGTTCCACTTCATTCTGGATGTGGCAAGCGGACGGAAGAAAACCTTCTCCGATCAATGGGGATTGCATAACTCGCTGGCGGTGTTTAACCCGGCGCCGGTGACGTGATGGCCCCTCACCCTGTCCTCTCCCCACCGGGGAGAGGGTAAAAAAACCGCACCGAGCAGTCCCCTCTCCCCTATGGGGAGAGGGTTAGGGTGAGGGGGAAAAGCCTCTTTAGACCAGCACCACATCGATCCCGCTTTTGCGTAACCCTTCCAGGCTTTCCGCCGGAATACCTTCATCAACGATAATCATGTCGATCCGCTGAGTATCAATGATTTTATGCAGGCTTGAACGGTTAAACTTGCTGGAATCAGTGACAACGATAATACGCTCCGCCACCTCGCACATTTTCCGGTTCAGACGGGCTTCATCCTCGTTGTGCGTACTCACCCCCCGATCGAGATCGATGGCATCGACGCCCAGGAACAGCAGGTCAAAATGGTAATTCTGTAAGGACTGCTCCGCCTGGTCACCATAGAAGGACTGCGACTGACGGCGCAAGTGCCCGCCGGTCATCAGCAGCTCTACGCCCTCCGCTTCCAGCAGCGCGTTTGCCACGTTCATCCCGTTGGTCATGGCAATAACATCGGTATGCTGGCGCAGCATGCGAGCAATTTCAAAGGTCGTGGTGCCGGAGTCCAGAATAATGCGGTGACCCGGCTTCACCAGTTCAGCCGCCGCCTGCGCGATGCTGCGCTTCACAGCCGTATTAAGGGAACTTTTGTCCTCAACGGACGGCTCCACGCCGGGGGCATTGCCTTCGCAAATCAGCGCGCCGCCGTAAGCGCGAACGGCAATCCCCTGCTTTTCCAGAAAGGCCAGATCGTTACGGATCGTCACCGTCGACACGCCGTATAAAAGAGAAAGATCGTTAACCTGCACGCTTCCCTGCGCCCGCAACCGCTGAATGATCTGCTCTCGCCTTTCACTGGTGCCGGTGATGCGCTTCTCTGCGGATGAATCGGTGCTGCTCATACGAGCTCCTTAGTAAATAAACTTTCGTTTCATTTCGTTTTGCTTATTAACGCCTTTCTTTTGAGGGAATGCAAGCCCTGTATGGTGAGCAGACGCAAGCTTAACCGCCGCTGAAACCTTTCATTATGTTTCTTTTGTGAAACAGATCGGAAAACTATTATCTTTCGTTTTATTTTTACCCCACCATAATGCAGTATCAAATGAAACAAAACGAAAGATGAATACCAACACCATCCGAAATGGAGAGGAAAGTGAAACATCTGACAGAAATGGTGGAACAACATAAACGGGGGAATACAAACGGGATTTACGCCGTCTGTTCCGCACATCCATTGGTACTTGAAGCTGCAATTCGTTACGCCCATTCACAACAGACGCCTCTGCTGATTGAAGCCACCTCAAACCAGGTGGATCAGTTTGGCGGCTATACCGGTATGACGCCCGCCGATTTTTATGGGTTTGTCTGCAAGCTGGCAGGATCCCTCGGTTTCCCCACCTCACAGCTGATCCTTGGCGGCGATCATTTAGGTCCTAACCGCTGGCAAAACCTGCCAGCTTTACAGGCGATGGCGAACGCCGACGATCTGATCAGAAGCTACGTGGCGGCCGGATTTAAAAAAATTCACCTCGATTGCAGCATGTCCTGCGAAGACGATCCGGTTCCTTTAACCGATGCAATCGTTGCCGGGCGTGCCGCTCGGCTGGCTAAAATTGCCGAAACCACCTGTCTCGAGCAATTTGGCGTAGCGGATCTGGTCTACGTTATCGGCACGGAAGTTCCGGTTCCCGGTGGGGCACACGAAACGCTGACCGAGCTTGAGGTCACCACACCAGAGGCGGCACGTGCCACGCTTGAGGCACACCGCCACGCATTCGAGAAGGAAGGGTTAAGCGACATCTGGCCGCGCATTATTGGCCTGGTGGTTCAGCCTGGCGTTGAGTTCGACCATGCGCACGTTTGTGACTATCAACCGCATAAAGCCGTCGCACTGAGCAAGATGGTTGAAGCCTACGACACGCTCGTATTTGAAGCACACTCTACCGATTACCAGACGCCGCAGGCGCTGCGCCAGTTGGTGAAAGATCACTTCGCCATTCTGAAAGTCGGCCCTGCGCTAACCTTCGCGCTGCGCGAAGCGCTGTTCTCACTGGCTGCAATTGAAGAAGAGCTTTTGCCGGCAAAAGCCTGCTCAGGACTGCGTCACGTCCTGGAAAACGTGATGCTCGATCGCCCGGAATACTGGCAAAGCCACTATCACGGCGACGGCAATGCCCGTCGCCTGGCCCGCGGTTACAGCTATTCCGACCGCGTGCGCTATTACTGGCCAGACAGCCAGATTGACGAGGCTTTTGAGCGACTGGTACGCAACCTGGCGGATGAACCGATCCCGCTGCCGCTGATCAGCCAGTATCTGCCGTTGCAGTACAGCAAAGTTCGCGAGGGTGCTCTCAGGTCCACACCACGGGAGCTCATTCTCGACCACATTCAGGACATACTCCAGCAGTACCATGCCGCCTGCGAAGGCGTAACGACTCAACACGCATAATTAAAAAGAGGAAAACGCTATGCCAAACATTGTCTTATGCCGCATTGATGAACGCCTGATCCACGGTCAGGTGGGCGTACAGTGGGTGGGGTTTGCGGGGGCGAACCTGGTGCTGGTGGCAAATGACGAGGTTGCAGACGATCCGGTTCAGCAAAACCTGATGGAGATGGTGCTTGCGGAAGGCATCGCCGTGCGTTTCTGGTCCCTGCAAAAAGTGATCGACAACATTCATCGCGCCGCCGATCGGCAGAAAATTCTGCTGGTCTGTAAAACACCGGCTGATTTTTTAACGCTGGTCGAGGGCGGCGTGCCCATCACCCGTATCAACGTCGGAAATATGCATTACGCCAGTGGCAAACAGCAAATTGCCAAAACGGTATCTGTAGACGCGAACGATATCGCCGCGTTTAACGGCCTGAAGGCGGCCGGAGTGGAATGCTTCGTTCAGGGCGTTCCAACAGAGACTGCTTTGGATCTCTTTAAACTGCTCTGAGGGATTCACAATGGAAATCAGTCTGTTGCAGGCTTTCGCGCTGGGGCTTCTCGCCTTTATCGCGGGCCTGGATATGTTTAACGGCTTAACACACATGCACCGTCCAGTGGTGCTCGGGCCACTGGTTGGCCTGATTCTGGGCGATTTGCACACCGGAATTCTGACCGGCGGTACGTTAGAACTGGTCTGGATGGGACTCGCGCCGCTGGCGGGCGCGCAGCCGCCAAACGTGATTATCGGCACCATCGTTGGCACCACATTTGCCATTACCACAGGCGTGAAGCCGGATGTCGCCGTTGGGGTCGCCGTGCCGTTTGCCGTGGCGGTTCAGATGGGGATCACTTTCCTCTTCTCGGTGATGTCCGGCGTGATGTCCCGCTGCGATCGCATGGCGGCTAACGCAGACACCCGTGGTATTGAACGGGTCAACTATCTGGCACTGCTGGCGCTCGGCGTCTTCTACTTCCTGTGCGCGTTTCTGCCCATCTACTTCGGGGCTGAACATGCGAAAACCGCCATTGACGTGCTGCCGGAACGTCTGATCGACGGTCTCGGCGTCGCGGGCGGCATCATGCCAGCGATCGGCTTCGCCGTGCTGCTGAAGATCATGATGAAAAACGTTTACATCCCTTACTTCATTGTCGGCTTTGTCGCCGCGGCCTGGCTGAAACTCCCGGTGCTGGCGATTGCCGCGGCTGCGCTGGCGATGGCGCTGATCGACCTGCTGCGCAAATCGCCTGAACCGACGGCGCCTGCGGCCCAGAAAGAGGAATTTGAAGATGGCATCTAATCCAACCACCCTGCCGGGCGTGTCTGAAAGTGAAGAGACGCTGCTGACCGGCGTGAATGAAAACGTCTACGAAGACCAGAGTATTGGCGCTGAGCTAACGAAAAAGGATATTAACCGTGTCGCCTGGCGTTCCATGCTGCTACAGGCCTCGTTCAACTACGAGCGAATGCAGGCCTCCGGCTGGCTGTATGGGCTACTGCCCGCGCTGAAAAAGATCCACACCAATAAGCGCGACCTGGCGCGCGCCATGAAAGGCCATATGGGCTTCTTTAACACCCACCCGTTCCTGGTGACCTTCGTCATCGGCATTATTCTGGCAATGGAGCGTTCCAAGCAGGATGTGAACAGCATCCAGAGCACTAAAATTGCCGTCGGTGCACCGCTCGGTGGCATTGGTGACGCCATGTTCTGGCTAACCCTGCTGCCTATTTGCGGGGGGATTGGCGCCAGCCTGGCGCTACAGGGATCCATTCTTGGCGCCGTGGTCTTTATCGTGCTGTTTAACGTGGTACATCTCGGCCTGCGTTTTGGTCTGGCGCACTACGCCTATCGGATGGGGGTCGCCGCGATCCCGCTGATCAAGGCCAATACCAAAAAGGTTGGTCATGCTGCGTCCATTGTCGGGATGACGGTGATTGGTGCGCTGGTGGCAACCTATGTGCGCCTGAATACCACACTTGAGATTAAAGCCGGGGATGCGGTCGTCAAACTGCAAACCGACGTGATCGACAAACTGATGCCCGCCTTTCTGCCGCTGGTCTACACCCTGACCATGTTCTGGCTGGTACGCCGTGGCTGGAGCCCGCTGCGCCTGATTGGTATCACCGTGGTGCTGGGCGTTGTCGGTAAATTCTGTCACTTCCTGTAAAAGCAAAGAGGTTGCGATGTTAGGCATTATTTTGACGGGTCATGGCGGTTTTGCCAGCGGGCTGGAACAGGCGATGAAGCAAATCCTCGGCGAACAGCCGCAGTTTATAGCCATCGATTTTCCGGAAAGCTCCACCACTGCGCAGCTGACCGCGCAGCTTGAGCAGGCAGTGAATGATTTGGATGCAGAGCACGATATCGTGTTTCTCACCGATCTTCTCGGCGGTACGCCGTTTCGTGTGGCCTCTACCCTCGCGATGCAACACCCCGGCAGCGAAGTGATCACCGGCACCAATCTCCAGCTTTTGCTGGAGATGGTTCTGGAGCGCGACGGGTTAAGCAGTGAAGCATTTCGTTTGCAGGCGCTGGAGTGCGGCCATCGCGGCCTGACCAGCCTGGTGGATGAGCTTGCACGCTGTCGCGAGGAAGCGCCCGCCGAGGAAGGGATATGAGCCAGCTGCTGCGCGCGCGTCGTCTGCTTACCGGGCGGGGCTGGCTGGATGACCATCAGCTGCGCATGGATAGAGGCGTCATCACCGCCATCGAGCCGATTCCGGCAGGGGTTAACACCCGCGAGGCAGACCTGCTTTGCCCGGCATACATTGATATCCACGTCCACGGCGGCGCGGGTGTGGATGTGATGGATGATGCCCCCGACGTACTGGACCGGTTAGCCATGCATAAAGCGCGTGAAGGCGTGGGGGCGTTTCTGCCAACCACCGTCACCGCTCCGCTGGAGGCGATCCATAGCGCGTTACGGCGCATTGCCCGACGCTGTCATGTCGGTGGCCCCGGTGCGCAGGTCCTGGGCAGCTATCTGGAAGGCCCGTACTTTACGCCGCAGAACAAAGGGGCACATCCGCAAGAACTGTTTCGCGAACTGGATCTCGCGGAACTTGATGATCTGATTGCGGTTTCGCAGAACACGCTGCGGGTAGTGGCGCTTGCGCCGGAAAAAGCGGAAGCCCTGAAGGCGATCCATCACCTCAAGCAAAAAGGGATACGCGTCATGCTGGGCCACAGCGCCGCTACATACGCGCAAACCTTGGCCGCATTTGATGCAGGCGCAGCCGGGCTGGTGCACTGCTACAACGGCATGACGGGGTTACACCACCGGGAGCCCGGCATGGTTGGCGCTGGCCTTACGGACCCACGCGCGTGGCTGGAGCTTATTGCCGACGGGCATCACGTTCATCCTGGAGCCATGCGGCTGTGTTGTTGCTGCGCGAAGGATCGTACGGTGCTGATTACCGATGCCATGCAGGCGGCGGGTATGCCTGATGGGGGCTATACGTTGTGTGGTGAAAGTGTCGAGATGCAGGGCGGCGTTGTCCGCACGGCCTCAGGCGGGCTGGCGGGCAGCACGCTCGCGCTGGATGCCGCCGTGCGAAATATGGTGGAGCATACGGGGGTCGCCCCAGAGCAAGCTATCCATATGGCTTCACTGCATCCCGCCCGTCTGCTCGGTATGGATCACCTGCTGGGATCGTTAGCGCCGGGCAAACGCGCCAATATTATTGCGCTGGATGCGGGTTTACACCTCCGGCAGATTTGGATCCAGGGTCAGGCTCTTTCCCTGTAGCCCTTTCACAGTGTGCCCTGTTGGCCTTATGGAAGACGATCGTAAGGCCTTTCTTTTCCTTTCCTTGATTTTCTCCTTTCCTTTCGCGATCACACTTTTCGTTTTATTTCTTTTACGCCATTGAACTTTCGATTTCTTTTCTATAGATTTTATTTAACTGCTAAAGTGAACAAGTGAAACGAAACGAAAGATAGCGACACGTTTGCCAGCGTCTGATGTGGAATTCACACGACTAAGGACTGAGTTATGCCACAAACCACTACCGCCACCACCGGCACCTGGACCGAAAAAGAGATCCGCCAGCAGCCAGCCAGCTGGCTTCGCTCGCTCAACAATATTGATAATCTGCGCGCGTCGATCGACAGTTTTCTGACGCCACTGTTGCGCAAGCCCGATCTGCGGATCGTTCTGACCGGCGCGGGTACGTCCGCTTTTATCGGCGACATCATTGCGCCATGGCTTGCCAGCCACACGGGGAAAAACATCGTCGCGATACCTACGACCGATCTGGTCACCAACCCGATGGATTATTTCAGCCCTGCGCACCCGCTGCTTCTGGTCTCTTTCGCCCGTTCTGGCAATAGCCCGGAGAGCGTCGCCGCCGTTGAGCTGGCGAATCAGTTCGTACCGGAGTGCTACCACCTGTCGATCACCTGTAATGAAGCGGGCAGCCTGTACCAGAATGCCGTCGACAGCGATAACGCCTGCGCTCTGCTCATGCCAGCCGAAACGCACGATCGCGGGTTCGCGATGACAAGCAGCATCACCACCATGATGGCGAGCTGCCTGGCGGTATTCGCACCGGAAACGATCAACAGCAAAACGTTCCGCGACGTGTCCGATCGCTGTCAGGCGATCCTCACATCGCTTGGCGATTTCAGCCCCGGCGTCTTTGGTAACGAACCGTGGAAACGCATTGTTTATCTGGGCAGCGGTGGATTACAGGGCGCCGCACGGGAGTCTGCGCTGAAAGTGCTGGAGCTGACCGCCGGCAAGCTGGCGGCATTCTACGATTCGCCAACGGGTTTCCGTCACGGGCCTAAGTCGCTGGTGGACAGCGAAACGCTGGTCGTCGTGTTTGTCTCCAGCCATCCGTACACGCGTCAGTACGATCTGGATCTGCTCGCCGAGCTACGTCGCGATCGTCAGGCTATGCGGGTAGTAGCCATTGCAGCCGAAACGGATCCGGTCATTGAAGCTGGCCCGCATATCCTGCTGCCGCCTTCTCGTTCATTTAACGATATGGAGCAGGCGTTCTGCTTCCTGATGTACGCCCAGGTCTTTGCACTGACCCAGTCTCTGCACGTTGGCAATACGCCAGATACGCCATCCGCCAGCGGTACGGTTAACCGTGTGGTCCAGGGCGTCGTTATTCATCCGTGGCAGGCTTAAGAGGACAGGCTCATGAGTATTATTTCCACCAAATATCTTTTGCAGGACGCACAGGCAAAGGGCTATGCCGTTCCGGCCTTTAACATTCATAACGCCGAGACGATCCAGGCGATCCTCGAAGTCTGTAGCGAAATGCGATCCCCGGTGATCCTCGCGGGTACGCCGGGGACGTTTAAACATATTGCGCTGGAAGAGATCTACGCCTTGTGCAGCGCATATTCCCTTACTTATGACATGCCGCTGGCGCTACACCTCGATCACCACGAATCGCTGGACGACATTCGCCGCAAAGTCCATGCCGGCGTACGTAGCGCAATGATCGACGGTAGCCATTACCCCTTCGAACAAAACGTCAAGCTGGTGAAATCGGTCGTCGATTTCTGTCACCTCAACGACTGTAGCGTCGAGGCCGAACTGGGCCGACTGGGTGGAGTGGAAGATGACATGAGCGTCGACGCCGAAAGCGCGTTCCTGACCGACCCGCAGGAAGCAAAACGCTTTGTCGAACTGACAGGCGTGGACAGCCTCGCCGTTGCCATCGGAACCGCGCACGGCCTCTATACCAAACGCCCAAAAATCGACTTCCAGCGGCTGGCCGAGATCCGCGAGGTAGTGACAGTGCCGCTGGTACTGCACGGTGCGAGCGATGTTCCGGATGAGGATGTGCGCCGCACCATTGAGCTGGGCGTCTGCAAAGTTAACGTCGCAACAGAGCTGAAAATCGCCTTCTCTGACGCAGTCAAAGCCTGGTTTGCCGAGAACCCACAGGGCAACGATCCGCGCTTCTACATGCGCGTCGGCATGGATGCCATGAAAGAGGTGGTCAGAAGCAAAATTACCGTTTGCGGCTCGGCGAACCGGCTGCTGCTTCCGGCTGAAGCCTGAACCCATCGCGCATAACGTTAGTACCTAAAAAATAACTATAAGCCTCGCAAATATGAAGGCGCGTCCTTAAGCCGGACAGCGCCTTCCATTATCCTAAAAATCCGAGGAGTCCCTACATGACACAGGAAAAGTCGTTTAAATCGAAAGCGTGGGAGTTTTTCCAGAGCCTGGGAAAGACGTTTATGTTCCCGGTTTCGCTATTGGCCTTTATGGGGTTGTTGTTAGGTATCGGTAGTTCTGTCACCAGCCCTTCCACCATCAAAAGTTTTCCCTTTCTGGGCGGCGAGTTAACGCAGCTCACCTTTGGTTTTATCGCCATGGTCGGTGGCTTTGCTTTTACCTATCTGCCGCTGATGTTTGCCATGGCGATCCCAATGGGCCTTGCCAGACGTAATAAAGCGGTGGGCGCTTTTGCCGGATTCGTTGGCTACATGCTGATGAACATGAGCATCAACTACTACCTGACCGCCACCCACCAGCTTGCGGATGCCGCCACCATGAGACAGGTGGGACAATCCATCGTGCTTGGCATTCAAACGCTGGAGATGGGCGTGCTCGGCGGCATTGTGGTAGGGGTGATCACCTACTTCCTGCACGAACGCTTCCAGGACACGGTGCTGCACGACGCATTTGCCTTCTTTAGCGGCATTCGTTTTGTTCCGATTGTTACCGCCCTCACCCTGTCGCTGGTCGGCCTGGTCATCCCCCTGCTGTGGGAATATGTGGCAATGGGCATTGCCGGGATTGGTCATATCATCCAGAGCACCAGCGTCTTTGGGCCGTTCCTGTATGGCGTGGGCGTGCTGCTACTCAAACCTTTTGGCCTGCATCACATTCTGCTGGCGATGGTGCGCTTCACCCCGGCGGGCGGCATTGAGATGGTTAACGGCCAGGAAGTGGCCGGTGCGCTGAACATTTTCTACGCCGAGCTGAAAGCGGGTCTGCCGTTTAGCCCGCACATTACGGCATTTTTATCGCAAGGGTTTATGCCGACCTTTATCTTCGGCCTACCTGCCGTGGCTTACGCTATCTACCGCACCGCGCGCCCGGAAAACCGTCCGGTGATTAAAGGGCTGCTGCTTTCAGGCGTGCTGGTTTCAGTTGTCACGGGTATTTCAGAGCCGATTGAGTTCCTGTTCCTGTTTATTGCCCCTGTGCTTTACGCGTTTCATATCGTTATGTCTGGCCTGGCGCTGATGGTGATGGCGCTGCTCGGCGTCACCATCGGCAACACTGACGGCGGTATTCTGGATCTGCTGATCTTCGGCGTCATGCAGGGGATGTCGACCAAATGGTATCTGCTGTTCCCGGTGGGTCTTGCCTGGTTTGCTATCTACTTCTTCGTCTTCCGCTGGTACATCCTCAAGCACGATATAAAAACGCCAGGCCGTGAGGTTGACGCGCAGGGTGCGCTCCAGGCGGTGGAAACCAATACCCGGGCACGTGGAAAATCAAAATACGATCATGGGCTTATTCTTCGCGCGCTTGGCGGTAAAGAGAATATTGAGTCGCTCGACAACTGCATTACCCGCTTACGTCTGGTGGTGAAAGATATGGGGCTTATCGACCAGCAGGCGCTGAAGGCCGCTGGCGCCTTGTCAGTCGTGGTGCTTGATGCCCACAGCGTTCAGGTGATCATCGGCCCGCAGGTGCAGAGCGTCAAATCCGGCATTGAAGCCTTAATTTAACAGGGGGTCGTTGTGTTTGATTTCGACAGAATCATTGAGCGTAAAAGCGATAAATGCCGTAAATGGGACCATGCGTTTGTGTGTTCGCGTTTCGGTGATGTCCCGGAGGGATTTATCCCGCTGTGGATAGCAGACATGGATTTCACCTCGCCACCCGCCGTGATTGAAGGCTTCCAGCGCATCGTGGAGCATGGCACCTTCGGTTACACCTGGTGCTTCGACGAATTCTACGATGCGGTCATCGCCTTCCAGCGCACCCGTCATCAGGTTGAGGTGCATAAGTCATGGATCACCCTGACCTACGGCACCGTTTCTACGCTGCACTATACGGTTCAGGCGTTCTGCAATCCCGGCGACTGCGTGATGATGAACACCCCGGTGTATGACCCGTTTGCGATGGCGACACAGCGACAGGGCGTGCGGGTGCTTGCAAATCCGCTGAGCGTGAAGGAAAACCGCTATCAGCTGGATTTTAATCTGATTGAAGTTCAGCTCAAAACTCACCGTCCAAAACTGTGGTTTTTCTGCTCGCCGCATAACCCCTCGGGCCGCATCTGGCGCGCGGATGAGATACGCCAGGTGTCCGATCTCTGTAAGCGCTACGGCACGATTCTGGTGGTTGATGAGGTTCACGCCGAGCACATTCTGGACGGTACATTCGTCAGCTGTCTGACTTCGGGCTGTGCCGCCCAGGACAACCTGATTGTGCTGACCTCCCCCAATAAAGCCTTCAACCTTGGCGGGCTAAAAACATCCTACTCAATGATTCCAGACGATTCGCTGCGCCAGCGTTTCCGCCAGCAGTTGGAGAAGAACTCCATTACCTCGCCGAATATCTTCGGCGTGTGGGGGATTATTCTGGCCTATCAGCAAGGTCTGCCATGGCTCGACGCGCTGAATGGTTATCTGCGCGGCAATGCCCGCTACCTTGCGGATGCCATCCAGACCCACTTCCCTGCATGGAAGATGATGAACCCGGAGTCGTCGTATCTCGCCTGGATAGACGTCAGTGCGGACGATCGCAGTGCGACGGCGCTAACCCAACATTTCGCCAAACAGGCTGGCGTGGTCATCGAAGATGGCAGCCACTACGTACAAAACGGCGAAAACTACCTGCGTATTAACTTCGGCACCCAGCGCTACTGGCTGGAACAGTCCATCAACCGAATGCTAAAGCATTACTGATAAGGATCTTACCCCGATGAAAACAAGGCTCACTCTCTCGCTGCTGGCTCTCTGTGTTTCTCATGGCGCGGCGGCAGCAAACTACGCGCTCAGTAACAACAATATTGCCCTTTCGTTTGATGATGCAAATGCAACGGTAGTAGTAACGGACAGCAAAGCTAACCATCCGCTCACGCCCCAGGAGTTGTTCTTTCTGACGCTACCGGATGAAACAAAAATCCACACCGCTGATTTCAAAATCAAGCACGTCGAAAAGCAGGACAACGCGATAGTCATCGACTTTACGCATCCGGATTTTAACGTAACGGTGAAACTGAACCTGGTGAAGGGAAAATACGCCAGCATCGGCTACACCATCGCCGCCGTCGGGCAGCCGCGGGACGTAGCGAAAATGACCTTCTTCCCGACGAAGAAGCAGTCTCAGGCACCTTACGTTGACGGGGCGATTAACAGCTCGCCAATCGTGGCCGACTCGTTCTTCATCCTGCCAGACAAACCGATTGTGAATACTTACGCTTATGAAGCCACCACGAACCTCAACGTGGAGCTGAAAACGCCAATTCTGCCTGAGACACCGGTCAGTTTTACCACCTGGTTCGGCACTTTCCCGGAAACTAATCAGCTGCGGCGCAGCGTAAACCAGTTTATCGATGCCGTGCGCCCGCGGCCTTATAAGCCTTATCTGCACTACAACAGCTGGATGGACATTGGCTTCTTTACTCCTTACTCCGAGCAGGATGTCATTGGGCGGATGGACGAATGGAATAAAGAATTTATTGCCGGACGCGGGGTGGCGCTGGACGCGTTCCTGCTGGACGATGGCTGGGACGATCGCACCGGACGCTGGCTGTTTGGCCCGGCATTCAGCAACGGTTTTGGCAAAGTCAGGGAAAAAGCCGATAGCCTGCATAGCTCGGTTGGGCTGTGGCTTTCACCGTGGGGCGGTTACAACAAGCCGCGCGATATTCGCGTCTCGCATGCAAAAGAGTATGGTTTCGAAACCGTAGACGGCAAGCTGGCGCTGTCGGGGCCGAACTACTTTAAAAACTTTAACGATCAGATCATTAAGCTGATCAAAAACGAGCACATTACCTCGTTCAAGCTCGACGGAATGGGTAACGCCAATTCGCATATCAAGGGCAGCCCATTTGCATCGGATTTTGACGCGTCCATTGCCCTGCTGCACAACATGCGCAGCGCAAACCCGAACCTGTTTATCAACCTGACCACCGGGACCGACGCGAGCCCGTCCTGGCTGTTCTATGCTGATTCAATCTGGCGTCAGGGCGATGATATCAACCTGTACGGTCCCGGCACGCCAGTGCAGCAGTGGATGACCTACCGGGATGCCGAAACTTATCGCTCCATCGTACGCAAAGGCCCGCTGTTCCCGCTGAACTCCCTGATGTACCACGGGATCGTCAGTGCAGAGAACGCTTACTATGGACTGGAGAAAGTACAAACGGACGGTGATTTTGCCGATCAGGTCTGGAGCTACTTCGCGACCGGAACTCAACTTCAGGAGCTGTACATCACGCCGTCCATGCTTAACAAGGCGAAGTGGGACACCCTGGCACAGGCGGCGAAGTGGTCGCGTGAGAATGCCAGCGTGCTGGTGGATACGCACTGGATTGGCGGTGACCCAACTTCGCTTGAGGTTTACGGCTGGGCCTCATGGAGTAAAGACAAAGCGATTTTTGGCTTACGCAACCCGTCGGATAAGCCGCAACGTTACTACCTGGATTTAACCAAAGATTTTGAGATCCCGGCAGGAGAGCGCTCGCAGTTTACCCTGAAAGCCGTGTACGGCAGTAATTCGACCGTACCAGAGGAGTATAAAAACGCTGTGGTGATTACGCTGCAACCGCTGGAAACGCTGGTGTTTGAGGCGATGCCGGGAAAATAGTGAGGCTTTGACACGGTGTAGGCCGGGTAAGGCGAAGCCGCCACCCGGCAAAACAGGCGGCAGGGGCTTACTCCCCCTGCTGCTCCAGCGCATATTTATACAGCGCATTTTTCTTCACGCCGTGGATCTCCGCCGCCAGCGCCGCCGCTTTTTTCAGGGGGAGTTCAGCCTGTAGCAGGGCCAGCGTACGCAGCGCATCGGCAGGCAGGGCGTCTTCCTGCGCTTTATGCCCTTCGACAATCAGCACCATTTCGCCCTTGCGGCGGTTCTCATCCTCTTTCACCCACGCCAGCAGTTCGCCAACCGGCGCGCCGTGAATGGTTTCCCAGGTTTTGGTCAGCTCGCGCGCCAGCACCACGTAGCGGGATTCGCCCCAGACGGTAATCATATCGTCCAGGCTTTCCAGCAGGCGGTGGGTTGATTCGTAAAAAATCAGGGTACGCGGCTCTGCTTCCAGATCCTTTAACACGTCGCGACGGCCTTTGGATTTAGCAGGCAGGAAACCTTCGTAGCAGAAACGATCGGACGGCAGGCCCGCCGCACTTAATGCGGCAATAGCAGCACACGGCCCCGGCAGCGGCACAACGCGGATCCCTGCTTCACGGCAGGTGCGCACCAGATGGTAACCCGGATCGTTGATAAGCGGCGTACCCGCATCGGAGACCAGCGCGATGTTCTGCCCTTCTTTCAGCTTCGCCACCAGCGTTTCGGCTTTTTGTTGCTCATTGTGATCGTGCAGGGCAAACAAACGGGCGTTAATGGCAAAGTGCTGCAGCAGTAAACCGGTATGACGGGTGTCTTCAGCAGCAATTAAATCAACAGCTTGCAATACAGTGAGTGCACGTTGGGTAATATCAGACAAATTCCCGATAGGAGTAGGTACAATATAAAGCTGGCCTTGAGAATTATCTGCCGTTTCGTGTTGTTTCATTGTTTCGTCCGTATTGCCGATTTAATATTGAGCATTGCGTAAAAAAATCACTGGATACAGTATGGTACCGTTAACGTTTCTTCGTAAAAAAGCCGCGCACAGCGTGCCCCTCCTGCTGGCAGCCCTGATCTTTACAGGCTGCGGCACTCAGGCACCCGACCAGAGCACTGCTCATATGCAGGGATCCGCTCAGGCTGATTCTGGCTTTTATCTGCAACAAATGTCGCAGAGTTCAAATGATACCAGGATCAACTGGCAATTACTCGCCATTCGTGCACTGCTGAAGGAAGGAAAAACCCAGCAGGCCGCCGAGCTGTTCAACCAGCTGCCGCAGGATCTTAACGACGATCAGCACCATGAGCAGACGCTGCTGTCGGCAGAACTGAAGGTCGCGCAGAAAGATTTCGACGGCGCGAAGAAGATCCTCGGCACTATCGAACTGAGCGCGCTGGATAAGAATCAGCAGGCCCGTTTCTGGCAGGCCGGTATCACCGCTGAGCAGGGTCGCCCCTCCCTGACGCTTCTCCGCGCGCTGATTGCCCAGGAGCCTCTGCTTGCGGGTGCGGACAAGCAGAAAAATATTGACGCAACCTGGCAGGCACTCGCCTCCATGACCCAGGATCAGGCCAGAGCGCTGGTGATCAACGCCGATGAAAATGTCCTGCAAGGCTGGCTGGATCTGCAACAGATGTGGTTCAACAACCGCAGCGATCCGAACATGCTGAAAGCCGGCATTACCGACTGGCAAAAGCGCTACCCGCAAAACCCGGGAGCAAAAATGCTGCCAACGCAGCTGGTGAACGTGCAAAACTTTAAGCCCGCCTCCACCAGCAAAATCGCCCTGCTGCTGCCGTTAAACGGCCAGGCAGCGGTGTTTGGCCGCGCCATTCAGCAAGGTTTTGAAGCCGCGAAAAACGGCACTACCGCCGTCACCGGCAGCGCCGTTCCGGCGCAGGCAGCACAGGCGGCGAATGTGAATGACGTCGTCAGTCCGTCAGCCGCCGAAACCAGCGACCTGACCACCGCGCAAACCCCTGCCCAGGGCACCATGCAGAATCCGGTTACCGCCCCAACGACGCAACCCGCTACCTCAGCGCCTGCGGCAACACAGGCCCCGGCTGAAACTCCGGCGCCCGCGACGGCAGAACAACCTCAGCCGCAAACCGCGCAGCCAGAACAGCAGCCAGCATCCCAGCCGCAGGCTGTGGCCACCACCAGCGCTAACCCTGGTGCAGAGTTGAAAATCTACGACACCAGCGCCCAGCCGCTTGACCAGGTGCTGGCGCAGGTTCAGCAGGACGGGGCCAGCATCGTTGTCGGCCCGCTGTTGAAAAACAACGTGGAAGCGCTGATGAAGAGCAACACCACGCTGAACGTGCTGGCGCTTAACCAGCCTGAGCAGGTTCAGAACCGCGCCAATATCTGTTACTTCGCCCTCTCTCCGGAGGATGAAGCCCGCGATGCGGCCCGTCATATCCACGAGCAGGGCAAACAGGCGCCGCTGCTGCTGATCCCACGCAGCACGCTGGGCGACCGCGTTGCCAACGCCTTTGCGCAAGAGTGGCAGACCCTTGGCGGTGGCGTGGTGTTGCAGCAGAAATTTGGCTCAGCTTCCGAACTGAGAGCGGGTGTGAACGGCGGGGCAGGTATTGCCCTCAACGGTAGCCCGGTATCCGCCAGCCTGCCGCAGCAGCAGAGCGTCACCATCGGCGGTCTGACGATCCCAGCCCCCCCTACCGACGCGCAAATCAGCGGCGGCGGTAAAGTGGATTCGGCATACATCGTCGCTACGCCGGAAGAGATCGCCTTTATCAAACCAATGATCGCCATGCGTAACGGCAGCCAGAGCGGCGCAACGCTCTACGCCAGCTCCCGCAGCGCACAGGGTACCGCAGGCCCGGATTTCCGTCTGGAAATGGAAGGACTGCAATACAGCGAGATCCCTATGCTGGCAGGCAGCAACCCGCAGTTGATGCAGCAGGCGCTGGGCGCGGTGCGCAATGATTATTCCCTGGCGCGTTTGTACGCGATGGGCGTCGATGCCTGGGCGCTGGCAAACCACTTTACCCAGATGCGCCAGGTACCGGGCTTTGAGCTTAACGGGAATACCGGCGATCTGACCGCCGATCAGGATTGTGTGATTAACAGGAAGTTATCATGGCTCAAATACCAGCAGGGGCAGATCGTCCCGGCCAGTTAAGCCGCAAAGAGACCGGCGACGCGTGGGAGCTAAAAGCGCGCCGCTGGCTTGAAGGCAAAGGACTGCGCTTTGTCGCCGCCAACGTTCGCGGGCGCGGCGGCGAGATTGACCTGATCATGAAAGACGGTCAAACCATCGTGTTTGTTGAAGTACGCTACCGACAGTCGTCCCGTTTTGGCGGTGCTGCCGCCAGCGTGACGCTCGCCAAACAACAAAAATTATTACAGACTGCCCACTTGTGGCTTGCCCGCCATAATGGGAGTTTTGATACTGTGGATTGCCGTTTCGATGTGGTAGCCTTCACCGGAAATGCGATCGACTGGCTTAAAAACGCGTTTGGCGAAGACGCATAAATAAGATTTTAAAGGGATACCGTGCTCGAACGAATAAAAGTGTGCTTCACAGAAAGCATTCAAACGCAGATTGCCGCAGCGGAAGCCCTTCCGGACGCGATCTCGCGTGCAGCGATGACGCTGGTTCAGTCGCTGCTCAACGGCAACAAAATCCTCTGTTGTGGCAATGGCACGTCCGCCGCCAACGCACAGCATTTTGCTGCCAGCATGATCAATCGCTTCGAAACCGAGCGACCGAGTTTACCAGCCATTGCACTAAACACCGATAACGTGGTCTTAACTGCGATTGCCAACGATCGTCTGCATGACGAAATTTACGCCAAGCAGGTGCGCGCCTTAGGCCATGCCGGAGACGTGCTGCTGGCGATCTCCACGCGCGGTAACAGCCGGGATATCGTTAAGGCGGTTGAAGCGGCAGTAACCCGGGACATGACGATTGTCGCCCTGACCGGTTACGACGGCGGTGAGCTGGCTGGCCTGCTGGGGCCGCAGGATGTGGAAATCCGCATTCCTTCGCACCGTAGCGCCCGCATCCAGGAGATGCATATGCTCACGGTGAACTGCTTATGCGATCTGATCGATAACACGCTTTTCCCTCACCAGGATGATTAAGGAGTTCTCATGAAGGTTTTATCGGCCCTTGCAGTCGTGATGTCTGCATTACTGCTTCAGGGATGCATCGCTGCCGCTGTAGTCGGTACCGCAGCGGTCGGCACCAAAGCAGCGACCGATCCGCGTACCGTTGGGACGCAGGTGGATGACGGTACGCTTGAGCTGCGCGTAAACAGTGCGCTGTCGAAAGACGAACAGATCAAGAAAGAAGCACGCATTAACGTGACGGCTTATCAGGGCAAAGTTCTGCTGGCAGGCCAGGCGCCAACCCCTGAACTCGCCTCGCGCGCCAAACAGATCGCGATGGGCGTAGAAGGTACGGCGGAAGTGTTTAACGAGATCCGTCAGGGCCAGCCGATTGGTCTCGGCACCGCGTCATCTGATACCTGGATCACCACCAAAGTGCGTTCCCAGCTGCTGGGTACCGACCAGGTGAAATCCTCAAACGTGAAAGTAACCACGGAGAACGGCGAAGTGTTCCTGCTGGGCCTGGTGACAGAACGTGAAGGGAAAGCGGCGGCGGATATCGCCAGCCGGGTGAGCGGCGTGAAGCACGTCACCACCGCCTTTACTTATATCAAGTAATTCACACCTGACTGTAAGCCCGGTAAGCGCCAGCGCCACCGGGCTTTCTTTCACACCAGCGCCATACTCCCCACAATCACTCCGCTCAACGCCACCAGCCCCGCCGTCAGCCACAGCGCTTTCGCCGGGAATGACTTACGCAGCATGATCAGCGACGGCAGGCTCACCGCCGGCAGCGTGATGAGCAGCGCCAGCGCCGGTGCGGTACCCATGCCAGCCATCATCATGGTCTGAATAATCGGGATCTCCGCCGCGGTTGGGATCACAAACAGGCAACCGGCCACCGCCATCGCAATCACCCACATCAGCGTATTGTCGATAGCGCCATCCGCATGCGGGAACAGCCAGACGCGCGCCGCCCCGAGCACCAGTACGGCCAGGATATAGACCGGGATTGTGCTCCAGAAAAGCTGCCACAGCGCTTTGCCCCAGCGAGCTAAGAAACTGCCCTGCGGATCGCTGAGGTCCAGCTCAACGGAGGCAGGCCCGGCCTCGTTGTCTTTCACCAGGTGCTGCACCAGCGTAGCGACAAGCACCACCGTCAGCAGGCCAGCCGCCAGACGGATAAACGCGAAATGCCAGCCGAGAACGAAGCCCATAAACACCAGCGTTGCCGGGTTCAGCAGGGGGTTACCCATCCAGAAGGCAAGCGCGCCGCCCATCGACACGCGCTGTCGGCGCATACCCGCCGCCACCGGTGCAGCGCAGCAGGAGCACATCATGCCCGGCAGGGAGAAAATCGTTCCCAGCAGCGTGCCCTGCAAGCGCGGTTGTCCCAGGGTTTTTATCAGCCAGTTACGCGGGATAAGTACCTGAATCAGCGAGCCCAGCAATACGCCCAATACCGCCGCTTTCCAGACGGCAAGAAAATAGACCATTGCGTAATCCCACGCCGCGCGAAGCGGGCTGGAATCGGCCTGCGCGAGAATCGATTTACCGATGCTGTGGGTGTCGGCGGCGGTGAAGGCTTTACCGTAGTACGGCTGCCATTTCACATACCAGAGGCCAATGATGACCACGAGAAAGAAGAGTGCGGGCTTCCACCACTGAACAGGTGTTGCCGCCTGAGATGAAGACTGACCAGTCATACCATTCCCCGGAAGGTGTTATTTAATAAGCCGGGGAAGTTTACGCCTCGCCCTGCGCGATTTCACGCAGTTTTGCCGAAGGGATAATATTAACCCCCTCTTGCGACGGAGCCAGTGCCTCTTTCAGCATCGCCTGCGCGACATCCCGCGCCTCGATGGACTTCCAGTTACCTGGCAGGATGCGAAACAGCGGAGCGAAAAAAGACTCGTTAAAACGCCGTTCGTCGCGGTGGCCCATCAGCATGGAAGGCCGCACGATGGTCAGGCGCTCCCATTGCTGCGCGATTAACGCCTCTTCCATTTTGCCCTTCACCTGGTTGTAAAAAAACGGCGAGCCTGCGTTCGCGCCGTGCGCGCTGACCACCAGGAAATGCTTAGCACCCAGCTTTTTGGCCGTCAGGGCGGTATCTACCACCAGCGTGTAATCTGCATGGACAAAGGCTTCCTTACTGCCCGCTTCCCGTCGGGTGGTGCCAAGGCAGCAAAAGGCGATATCAATGGGATCCTGCACCTGCGCCAGCGCGTCGGTAAGCTGGGGATCGTGCGGGTTATAGACGCCGGTGATATCCAACAGCGGGCGACGCGTCGGGGCGGCGATATAGTTGATATGCCGATCCTGGATCAGCAGCCGCAGCAGATGTCCACCCACCAGCCCGGTTGCGCCGGTAATCAGTACCTGACTCATCTTGTCCCCTTTACAGAATTGTCCGTTTGCGATCTGGGCCTGCTCTACCACACTTAAAAGTCTGTTACCGGTAAGTATTTACCACAAACGGGAAAAAAACAGTCTGAAGCGAAAACAACGGAGGAAGCATGGGTAAAAAAATCGCAGTCTTGATTACCGACGAGTTTGAAGATTCAGAATTTACGTCGCCAGCAGAGGCATTCCGCAAGGCGGGCCACGAGGTGGTCACCATCGAAAAAGAAGCGGGTAAAACCGTGAAGGGCCACAAGGGTGAAGCCAGCGTGACCATTGACGAATCCATTGATAACGTCAGCCCGTCGGATTTCGACGCCCTGCTGTTACCGGGCGGCCATTCACCGGATTCCCTGCGCGGGGACGAGCGTTTCGTCACCTTTACCCGTGACTTCGTCGGCACCGGTAAACCGGTGTTTGCCATTTGCCACGGTCCGCAGCTGCTGATCAGCGCCGAGGTGGTACGCGGGCGTAAGCTCACCGCGGTGAAACCGATCGTTATCGATCTGAAAAACGCCGGTGCCGAGTTCTACGATCAGGAAGTGGTGAACGATAACGATCAGCTGATCACCAGCCGTACGCCGGACGATCTTCCAGCGTTTAACCGCGAAGCGCTACGCCTGCTCGGTGCGTAACCAGTGCAGCTTCTTGCCAAAGCCCAGGGTGTTGTCGGTAAATTTCAGCTCATCGAGGCGGATTTCCCACACCGGGGCTTTTAGCGCTGCGGCCACCGGGAAGCGGCGCGTATAGCGTTTACGCTGGGCGTCGCTTTCCTCACCTTCCAGGCGACGAATTTCGCCTTTGAACTGGACCCCGCGGATCAGCGCAACGGTTTTAGGCTGACCATTTACCGTGCCCGCCACTTTTGCCTGTTGGCCCGTCATCTGCGCATGCCGCGTTTTGTCTTCGCTCATCACGTAAAAGGCCACGCGCTCGGGATCGTAGTAATAAAAGGCATTTGCGCACCACATCTCCTCGTCTTTACAGACGCACCAGGTCACAACATGCTGCTTTGCCAGCCAGCGGTTAATGGCGGCCAGTGTTTCCATTTTCGCTCTCTCTCATGCTATGGTGCGTTCACCTTAACATACTGAATCTGTTTACCGTGTGCTGGTTTCTCTATCTTGTCCGAACCCCTGATAACGCACTCTACACCGGGATCACTACCGATGTGGCACGGCGTTTTTTACAACATCAAACGGGAAAAGGGGCGAAAGCACTGCGGGGGAAAGGTGAACTTCAGCTGGCGTTTTCAGCCGCCGTGGGCGACAGATCCCTGGCGCTCAGGCTGGAATACCGCATCAAGCAGCTGACGAAGCGCCAGAAAGAGCGTCTCGTCAACGGGGACGGCTCTTTCGAGGCGCTACGCGAAAGCCTGCTTAAAAACGATTGAAATGATCGTGGTACTCCACCAGACCGGTAACCCCATCGAGCGAATCGTCCGCCAGAGGATGTACCAGGAAAGATGTTTCCGTGCCTGGCCAGTGGCAGCGCAGATCGTATCTGGACGCTGGCTCAAAGCCTAAACGCTCGTAGAACGCCGGATCGCCCAGAACGACGACAGCGGCATAGCCGAATTCATTCAGGGAATCCAGCCCTTCATAGACCAGCTGGCGTGCCAGGCCCTGTCCACGGTAGTTTTCATCCACCGCCAGCGGCGCCATGCCGACCCACTGTAACTCTTCGCCCTGCACAATCACCGGACTGAACGCCACGTAGCCGACCACCTGCCCCTCATCGTCGGTGGCAACCAGGCCCAGCGTAATCAGGCCATCTTCGCGAAGATCGTGAACCAGTTGAGCTTCGGCGTCGCCTGCAAAAGAGCGGCGTAACAACGCATCGATACCCGGCGCATCAATCCCAATTTCGACTCGAATCAGCATGGTTCACCTACTGAAGTGTGTTTACTGTCCGGCGGGGTTTTTAGCCCGGCCTCAACGAAATCTGCCATTTGCATCAACATCATACGCAGCGCTTTCGGCATCTGCTCCAGCTCAATGGCATCCATTAAATTTTTGACGTACAGACCGAGCTCCGTGTCGCCTTCAATCACCAGACGACGCTGGAAGAAGAGGGTGTCCGGATCCTGTTTGCGCGCGGCGATCATCAGCAGATCGCTGGCATCCGCGCTAAAGCTGACATCCGCCTCGGCGGTTTCACGGACGATCAGCCGATCGTTTTCAACGGAAGTAAACCAGCGCAACCCGATATCGCGTACTTCAATCTTTAACCAGCGGCCTTCCAGAAACTCAAGCTCACCGTCCTGTAGCGCCTGGCGGAACTGCCAGCTCAGTACCTGTTCCAGCACCTGGCGTTTAAGCGCGAACGGCGCCAGTTTTACCGGCACGCTCAGCATTGATGGGCCAAATTGTACGAGACGTGAACGCAGTTTATCCAGCACGAGCTTTACTCCCTGATAGCTATAGTCCTGCTATTTTGCCATATCCCGACAAGAAGATAGCGGCGTAAATCAACAAACCGTTGTCCGGTATACCTCATTATTGGTGCCATCAATACGCCATTAGCTGCCTTAAATCAAAAATTGTCGCGTATGGGTTAATTAAAATCCCAGCTCGTTAACATTTTTTACGATCCCTGCGATCGACAACATCGGGATAAATTATGGAGCTGCTCTGCCCTGCCGGAAACCTTCCGGCGCTTAAGGCGGCCATCGAAAATGGGGCCGATGCGGTCTATATCGGGCTGAAAGATGATACCAATGCCCGCCATTTTGCGGGTCTTAACTTTACGGAGAAAAAGCTTCAGGAAGCCGTTAACTTCGTTCACCAGCACCGGCGCAAACTGCACATCGCCATCAATACCTTTGTCCATCCTGATGGCTACGCCCGCTGGCAGCGCGCCGTGGATATGGCGGCCCAGCTGGGCGCCGATGCGTTGATCCTGGCCGACCTCGCTATGCTTGAGTATGCGGCAGAACGTTATCCGCATATTGAGCGCCACGTCTCTGTTCAGGCATCGGCCACCAATGAAGAGGCCGTGCGTTTTTATCATCGACACTTTGACGTGGCTCGCGTGGTGCTGCCGCGCGTGCTCTCTATTCATCAGGTTAAGCAACTGGCGCGCGTCACGCCAGTGCCGCTGGAGGTTTTTGCCTTCGGCAGCCTGTGCATCATGGCCGAAGGCCGCTGCTATCTTTCTTCCTATCTCACCGGGGAATCGCCAAATACCGTCGGCGCCTGCTCGCCTGCCCGCTTCGTTCGCTGGCAGCAAACGCCGCAGGGGCTGGAGTCGCGCCTGAATAACGTGTTAATCGACCGCTATCAGGACGGTGAAAACGCGGGCTACCCGACGCTGTGCAAAGGCCGCTATCTGGTGGACGGCGAGCGCTACCACGCGCTGGAGGAGCCCACCAGCCTCAACACGCTGGAGCTGCTGCCGGAACTGCTGGCCGCCAACATTGCCTCGGTGAAAATCGAAGGCCGCCAGCGTAGCCCGGCCTACGTGAGCCAGGTGGCGAAGGTGTGGCGTCAGGCCATCGACCGCTGCATGGCGGACCCGCAAAACTACGCCCCGCAGGCGGCCTGGATGGAGACGCTCGGCGCGATGTCCGAAGGCACGCAAACCACGCTCGGCGCGTATCACCGTAAATGGCAGTGAGATAATCATGAAATATTCATTAGGGCCGGTGCTTTACTACTGGCCAAAAGAGATGCTGGAAGATTTTTACCAGCAGGCGGCTAACAGCAGCGCCGATGTGATTTACCTCGGCGAAGCGGTGTGCAGCAAGCGCCGTGCCACCAAAGTGGGCGACTGGCTGGATATGGCGAAAAGCCTGGCCGGCAGCGGCAAGCAGGTGGTGCTCTCGACGCTGGCGCTGGTGCAGGCGTCCTCTGAACTGGGCGAGCTGAAGCGCTACGTCGAAAACGGTGAGTTCCTGCTGGAGGCGAGCGACCTGGGCGTGGTGAACATGTGCGCCGAGCGTAAGCTGCCGTTTGTCGCCGGACATGCGCTGAACTGCTATAACGCGGTGACCTTGCGCCTGCTGCTCAAACAGGGGATGACACGCTGGTGCATGCCGGTTGAGCTCTCCCGCGACTGGCTGGTCAACCTGCTAAATCAGTGTGACGAGCTGGGCATTCGCAATCAGTTTGAAGTCGAAGTGCTGAGCTACGGCCATCTGCCGCTGGCCTACTCTGCCCGCTGCTTCACCGCGCGTTCCGAAGATCGCCCGAAAGACGAGTGTGAAACCTGCTGCATTAAGTACCCGAACGGACGCAGCATGCTGTCGCAGGAGAATCAGCAGGTGTTTGTCCTCAACGGCATTCAGACTATGAGCGGTTACGTCTATAACCTCGGCAATGAGCTGGCGTCAATGCATGGGCTGGTGGATATGGTGCGTCTTTCGCCGCTCGATACCGGCGTGTTCGCCATGCTGGACGCCTTCCGCACCAACGAAAACGGCGCCTCGCCGCTGCCGCTGACGGCAAACAGCGACTGCAACGGTTACTGGAAACGTCTCGCCGGGCTGGAATTGCAGGGGTAAAAAAGCTCACTTTGTTAACAACGGTTATCATTTTTTAATGCAGTATTAAAGATTGACCGTCGACAAAGTGAGCTGTTATGACTGACAAAACCATTCCGTTTTCGGTGCTGGATCTGGCACCGATTCCACAAGGCTCCTCGGCAAGAGAAGCCTTTTCGCACTCTCTGGATCTGGCTCAGCTTGCCGAAAAACGTGGCTATCACCGCTACTGGCTGGCGGAGCACCATAATATGGTGGGCATCGCCAGCGCTGCCACCTCAGTGCTGATTGGCTATCTGGCGGCGAATACCACTACTTTGCACCTTGGCTCCGGTGGCGTGATGCTGCCGAACCATGCCCCGCTGGTGATTGCCGAGCAGTTTGGCACCCTGAATACACTCTACCCCGGTCGCATTGATTTGGGTCTTGGCCGCGCGCCGGGCAGCGACCAGCCGACCATGCGCGCCCTGCGTCGCCATATGAGCGGCGATATCGACAACTTCCCGCGTGATGTAGCGGAGCTGGTAGACTGGTTCGATGCGAGCGATCCTAACCCGCACGTGCGCCCGGTGCCGGGCTACGGCGAGAAAATCCCGGTGTGGCTGTTAGGCTCAAGTCTGTACAGCGCACAGCTTGCCGCACAGCTGGGGCTGCCGTTCGCGTTCGCTTCCCACTTCGCACCGGATATGCTGCATCAGGCTCTGCATCTCTACCGCACAAACTTCAAGCCTTCCGAGCGTCTTGAGAAGCCGTATGCGATGGTGTGCATCAATATCATTGCCGCCGACAGCAACCGCGACGCGGAATTCCTGTTTACCTCCATGCAGCAGGCGTTTGTGAAGCTGCGTCGCGGCGAGACGGGCCAGTTGCCACCACCGGTAGAAAATATGCATCAGCTGTGGTCGGCCTCCGAGCAGTATGGCGTGCAGCAGGCCCTGAGCATGTCGCTGGTGGGTGATAAGGCGAAGGTGCGTCACGGTCTGGCGGCAGTGCTACGAGAAACGCAGGCGGATGAAATTATGGTCAACGGCCAGATTTTCGATCATCAGGCGCGTTTGCATTCATTTGATCTGGCGATGCAGGTGAAAGAGGAGTTGGTGGGGTAGTTTTTTGCCGGATGGCGGCTTCGCCTTATCCGGCCTACGCGATCCCTGTAGGCCCGGTAAGCGTAGCGCCACCGGGCTTTCTGTTTACTGATACACAGGCAACAGATTAAAACTCGACAGCATGTGCACCACCGCGTTGCCGATACCAAATACCAGGATCAGCGCAATCATCGGTTTTCCGCCCCAGACGCGGAATTTCGGGCTGCCGAAGCGCTTACGTGATTTACGCGCCAGCAGCGCCGGTACAATCGCCGCCCAGATGGTAGCCGCCAGTCCTGCATAGCCGATGGCGTACAGGAAACCGTTCGGCCACAGCAGGCCGCCCACAATCGGCGGCAGGAAGGTCAACAGCGCCGTTTTGAAGCGCCCCATCGCAGAGTCATCAAAACCAAACAGATCTGCCAGGTAGTCAAACAGGCCCAGCGTCACGCCGAGAAATGAGCTCGCCACCGCAAAGTTAGAGAAGACCACCAGAAGCAGATCCAGACTGCGACTGTTCAGCACGCCACTCAGCGCCTGTACCAGCACATCAATGTTACCGCCCTTCTGCGCAATGCCGATAAATTCTGGACGCGGGATGTTACCCATCGTCCCCAGCAGCCAGATCACATACAGCCCCAGCGCCAGCAGCGTGCCGTAAATCAGGCATTTCACGATGGTGCGCGGATCCTTGCCGTAGTACTTCATCAGGCTCGGTACGTTGCCGTGGTAGCCGAACGACGCCAGACAGAATGGCAACGTCATAAGCAGGTATGGCGTGTAGGAAGTGTTCACTTCCGCAACGTTAAACAGCGTGGCCGGCGTGACGTGCCCCAGCAGGCTGCCGAAGGTCAGGAAGAAGGTGATGACCTTGGCGCCCAGCACGATCGCCGTCATGCGGCTGACCGCTTTGGTACTCATCCAGACGATAAACGCCACGCCCAGCGCGAAGCAGAGACCCGCCAGACGCGCCGGAACGTTCAGCGACATCTCGGAGAAGGTGTGATGCAGAATCGACCCGCTCGCTGAAATGTACGCGTAGGTCAGGATATAGAGTACAAACGCGATGGACAACCCGTTCACCAGGTTCCAGCCTTTGCCCAGCAGATCTCGGGTGATGGTGTCGAAGCTGGAGCCAATGCGGTAGTTCAGGTTTGCTTCAAGGATCATCAGCCCGGAATGGAGCATGCAGAACCAGGTGAAAACCAGCGCCGCCAGCGACCAGAAGAACCACGCACCGGACATAACCACTGGCAGGGAGAACATCCCGGCACCAATAATGGTTCCGCCGATGATCACCACGCCGCCAAGCAGCGAAGGTGACGTTTGGGTGGTGGTTAGTGTTGCCATGCGGCCTTATCTCCAGTCAAAAATGTGGTGTGCATTTTAATGTGACGCACTGTACCAGTACAAGAGTACAAAAGGAATAAAAAAAGCCCCGATAACAACTATCGGGGCTGTATATTTTACTTTACGTCAAAAGCGAAAAGGCTTACGCGTCACCGAAACGACGACGGCTGGTGCCTTCTTCGCGGCGTGGGCCACGATTTTCACGGCGCTCGCCGGAGAAACGACGAGGTTCGCCAGTGCGACCTTCGCTACGACCGCCTTCACGACGCTCGCCACCGAAGCTGCGACCACCGCCACGGCGTTCGCCACCGCGGTCAGAGCGAGGCTGTGCATCACCCATCAGTTGCATGTTCATTGGCTTGTTCAGAATGCGGGTGCGCGTAAAGTGCTGCAGTACTTCGCCCGGCATGCCTTTTGGCAGCTCGATCGTTGAGTGTGAACCGAACAGCTTGATGTTACCGATGTAACGGCTGCTGATGTCGCCTTCATTAGCGATCGCGCCAACGATGTGACGAACTTCAACACCATCATCACGGCCCACTTCAATGCGATACAGTTCCATTTCGCCAGCGTCACGACGCTCGCGACGTGGACGGTCTTCACCACCACGCTCTGGACGGTCACCGCGTGGACCACGGTCGTTACGGTCGCCACGACGTTCGAAACGATCGTCACGGTCACGGAACTCACGCTTAGGACGCATCGGTGCATCAGGTGGCACGATCAGGCTACGTTCGCCCTGCGCCATTTTCAGCAGTGCTGCGGCCAGAGTTTCCATATCCAGCTCTTCGCCTTCAGCGACAGGCTGGATCTGGGACAGCAGCGCACGGTACTGATCCAGATCGCTGCTTTCCAGCTGCTGCTGTACTTTCGCGGCGAATTTTTCCAGACGGCGTTTGCCCAGCAGTTCTGCGTTTGGCAGCTCAGCTTCTGGAATGGTCAGCTTCATGGTGCGTTCAATGTTACGCAGCAGACGACGCTCGCGGTTCTCAACGAACAGCAGCGCACGGCCCGCACGACCCGCACGACCGGTACGGCCGATACGGTGAACGTAAGACTCGGAGTCCATTGGGATATCGTAGTTTACAACCAGGCTGATACGCTCAACGTCCAGACCACGTGCTGCCACGTCGGTTGCAATCAGGATATCCAGACGACCGTCTTTCAGACGCTCCAGAGTCTGCTCACGCAGCGCCTGGTTCATGTCGCCGTTCAGCGCTGCGCTGTTGTAGCCGCTACGCTCCAGCGCTTCAGCCACTTCCAGGGTCGCGTTTTTGGTACGTACGAAGATAATCGCCGCATCAAAATCTTCCGCTTCCAGGAAACGGACCAGCGCTTCGTTTTTGCGCATGCCGTATACAGACCAGTAGCTCTGGCTGATGTCCGGGCGAGTGGTCACGCTAGACTGAATACGCACTTCCTGCGGCTCTTTCATGAAGCGGCGGGTAATGCGACGGATCGCTTCTGGCATGGTTGCAGAGAACAGAGCGGTCTGATGACCTTCCGGGATCTGCGCCATGATGGTTTCAACGTCTTCGATGAAGCCCATACGCAGCATTTCATCTGCTTCATCCAGTACCAGGCCGCTCAGCTTAGAGAGGTCCAGGGTACCGCGCTTCAGGTGATCCAGCAGACGGCCCGGCGTACCGACAACAATCTGTGGGCCCTGGCGCAGGGCGCGTAACTGCACGTCATAACGCTGGCCGCCGTACAGGGCTACCACGTTTACGCCGCGCATATGTTTAGAGAATTCCGTCATTGCTTCAGCAACCTGAACAGCCAGTTCACGGGTTGGAGCCAGGACGAGGATCTGCGGTGCACGCAGGTCCGGATCAATGTTGTTCAGCAGCGGCAGCGAGAATGCTGCGGTTTTACCGCTACCGGTCTGGGCCATGCCCAGCACGTCACGACCAGAAAGCAGGTGTGGGATACACTCAGCCTGGATCGGAGATGGTTTTTCGTAACCCAGATCGTTAAGGGCTTCAAGGATAGGAGCCTTCAGGCCCAGATCTGCAAAAGTGGTTTCGAATTCAGCCATGTAGTACAAGTGCCTCGATATTAATGGCGGCCAGTCTACTTAGCTCATCGTGAAAATGATTAGCAATTTTCATTGAAAAGTGTGAACCGGCTCAAATTAGGTGTATTGACGAACAACAACGCCCTCACCAGTGAAGGTGATGGCAATCAAAAGATTACGGGCTGATGTTTATGTCGTCAGCTATTGCTGGTCCGATTCTGCCAGGTCGTCTTGCTCCTGGCCCAAGAGCGATAATTCCAACAATGCATAACGGTGCTCAACGAAGTTATGTACGTTGTTAGCAACCGCTAATTTGAACAGTGCCGTAGCGCTGTCCATATCCCCCAGACTTAGGTAGTACTTACCTAAATAGAAGTTGGTTTCACTGAGATGCTCAGCGAGCGAGGTGTTATCCGTTGCGTCCGCCTTGAGGCGTTCCATCAGCGTTGCTTCGCTAATGTTGCCCAGGTAGAACTCGACAATGTTCCATCCCCACTGTTCCTTGTCCGATTTCTCGAAGCGCTGTTTCAGTGCTTCTTTGGCCTGCTTCTCATCGAGCTTCTGCTCAACGATGTAAAGCCACAGGCTGCGGAAAGGATCATTAGGATCGTCTTGATAAAACGCCAGCAGATCATCTTGCGCTAACTTATCACGACCGCCGTAATACAATGCGATACCGCGATTCAAGTGCGCGTAGTTGTAAGTTGGATCAAGCTCAAGTACAGAATCAAACGCTTCATAGGCAGCATCAAAATTGCCTGCCTGCGTTAAATAAATGCCTAAGTAATTGAATACTTCAGGCATATCAGGTCGAATTGCCAGCGCTTGTGAAAAATCATTTCGCGCTAATGCCCTCAGACCGAGACTATCATACAACACTCCGCGCTCATATAAAAGCTGTGCGCGTTCGTCATCGGTTAAAGCCCGACTGGCAAGTATTTGTTCCATGCGTGCCAGAATCACTTCCTGCTGCAAAGTCGGTTGCAATGGCACTGCGAGGACTTCGCTCTTACGCCAGGCAGAGTTGCTGCATCCTGCCAGCGTTAAAGCTGTCGCAACGAAACACCAGCGCAAAAAAGGCTTCATTTCCCACTCCCGAAGACAACTATTGGATGAACGTCCTGTCCCCCGGCGGCTTAACAAGGCGTCCTGCCTGATAATAAGCCCTCCGCCTGCGCGGAGGGCAAATGGCAACCTTACTCGCCTTGCTGTTCAGCAGCCGGAGCTTCCGGCGCCGCAGCAGGCTGAGACTGCTCGGTTGCTTCTTTAATGCTCAGACGGATACGGCCCTGGCGGTCAACTTCCAGAACTTTCACCGGTACTTCCTGACCCATTTGCAGGTAATCGGTCACTTTCTCAACGCGCTTGTCAGCGATCTGAGAGATATGTACCAGACCTTCTTTACCGCCACCGATGGCAACGAATGCGCCAAAGTCAACGATACGGGTCACTTTACCATTGTAGATACGGCCCACTTCGATTTCTGCTGTAATCTCTTCGATACGGCGGATAGCATATTTCGCTTTCTCACCGTCGGTTGCTGCGATTTTCACAGTACCGTCATCTTCGATTTCGATGGTGGTGCCCGTTTCTTCGGTCAGTGCACGGATAACAGAACCGCCCTTACCGATAACATCTTTGATCTTGTCTGGATTGATCTTGATGGTGTGAATACGCGGAGCGAATTCAGAGATATCACCGCGTGGTGCGTTGATAGCCTGTTCCATCACGCCCAGGATGTGCAGACGCGCACCTTTAGCCTGGTTCAGAGCAACCTGCATGATCTCTTTGGTGATACCTTCAATTTTGATATCCATCTGCAGGGCAGAGATACCGTCGCGGGAACCCGCCACTTTGAAGTCCATATCACCCAGGTGATCTTCGTCACCCAGAATGTCAGACAGAACAACGAAGTTGTCGCCTTCTTTCACCAGACCCATTGCGATACCCGCAACGGCGGCTTTGATCGGCACGCCTGCATCCATCAGCGCCAGAGAGGCACCACACACGGAAGCCATGGAAGAAGAACCGTTGGATTCAGTGATTTCAGACACGACACGTACGGTGTACGGGAATTTGTCTGCTTCTGGCATTACTGCCAGCACGCCGCGCTTCGCCAGACGACCGTGACCAATTTCACGACGCTTCGGTGAGCCAACCATACCGGTCTCGCCCACAGAGTACGGAGGGAAGTTGTAGTGGAACAGGAAGCTGTCAGTGCGCTCGCCCATCAGTTCATCGATGTTCTGTGCGTCACGTGCAGTACCCAGGGTAGCGGTAACCAGCGCCTGGGTTTCACCACGGGTGAACAGCGCGGAACCGTGAGTACGTGGCAGCACGCCAGTACGCACATCCAGACCACGGATCATGTCCTTTTCACGGCCATCAATACGCGGCTCGCCTGCCAGTACGCGACTACGAACAACGTTTTTCTCGATAGCGTGCAGGATTTCGCTCAGCTCGTTAGCGTCCAGCGTTTCGTCTTCCGCGATCAGGGTTGCGATGGTTTCATCTTTGATCACGTCAACCTGAGCATAACGCTCCTGTTTGTCTGTAATGCGATATGCATCGCTCAGACGAGATTCTGCCAGTGCAGCTACGCGTGCGTTCAGCGCGTCGTTTACCGCTTCTGGCTGCCAGTCCCAACGTGGTTTACCGGCTTCTTTAACCAGGTCGTTGATGTTCTGGATAACAATCTGCTGCTGGTCGTGGCCGAAGACCACTGCGCCCAGCATCTGGTCTTCACTCAGCAGTTCTGCTTCAGATTCAACCATCAGAACCGCTGCTTCAGTACCGGCAACAACCAGGTCCAGCTTACTCTCTTTCAGCTCTTCCTGAGTTGGGTTCAGCACGTACTGGTCGTTGATGTAACCGACGCGCGCGGCACCGATTGGGCCATTGAATGGGATACCAGACAGTGACAGGGCAGCAGACGCACCGATCATCGCTACGATGTCCGGGTTAACCTGTGGGTTAACGGATACAACGGTTGCGATAACCTGCACTTCATTGACGAAACCTTCCGGGAACAGCGGACGAACCGGGCGGTCAATCAGACGCGCGATCAGGGTTTCGCCTTCGCTTGGACGGCCTTCACGACGGAAGAAGCCACCCGGGATTTTACCGGCAGCGTAGGTACGCTCCTGGTAGTTCACGGTCAGTGGGAAGAAGTCCTGACCTGGTTTAGCTTTTTTCTGGCCAACTACGGTAACGAATACAGCAGTGTCATCCATGCTTACCATTACGGCAGCAGTAGCCTGACGAGCCATCATGCCGGTTTCCAGCGTGACGGTATGCTGACCATACTGGAATTTACGAACGATCGGATTCAGCAAAATTCTGTCCTTTCTTAAATGTTTGAAAGCACACCTCAGGTGTGCTGACGATTTAACCCGACCTTCTTCGCATCCTCGCGACTAATGACAACCGACACCCCCATGGGTGAAGCCTCTCATTAGCCGCGCGAACCTCTGCAATGAAGATCATTTATAGCAACAATACAATAGTTTCCCCTGAATTGCTGCCGTCTGGTTGAAAAAAGGGGCCATCAGGCCCCCTTTTCTGAAACTCGCAAGAATTAGCGACGCAGACCCAGACGCTCGATCAGCGCGGTGTAGCGTGCAACATCTTTACGCTTCAGGTAGTCGAGCAGTTTACGACGCTGAGAAACCATACGCAGCAGACCACGACGGCTGTGGTGATCTTTTTTGTGCTCTGCAAAGTGACCCTGCAGGTGGTTAATCTGTGCAGTCAGCAGTGCAACCTGAACTTCGGTAGAACCGCTGTCGTTAGTACCACGACCAAACTCAGAAACGATTTTAGCTTTAGCTTCAACGCTTAGAGACATTTTCAAACTCCAAAGTATAAAGAATGTAAGGATGCCGATCTCTAATTCAGCTATCCCATGTACGCCCCGCAGATTGTTAAACAATTTACCAGGCGTTAAGCGGCGATATTCTACTCGTCTCCCCTGCTTATCGCAAGGTGAGGCGTTATCACCGTCACGCTTCGACCGGGTATTCGACGACCAGACGACGCGGGGCAACGCGCCCTTCACCGTCCATTTCGCCCATCCCGATAAACTTGCCTTCCTCCCCTTCCGTCACACGGACCAGGCCCTCAAGCGGCGCCCCCGTTGTGCGGACCGGGTTTCCGTTCTTAAAGTAAACGGACGATGTTAAAGGAAGATTAACAACCGGGAAATCTGCTGCCGGACTGTCCATTGGCATCAGCAGCGGATCCAGCAGATCTGCCGGCGCAATTCCCTGCGCTTGCGCCTGTTCAGCCAGGGCGTGCAGATGCTCAAGCGTTACCATACGTTCGACCGGATACTTGCTGACCGCCAGACGACGCAGATAAATCACATGCGCGCCGCAGCCCAGCTTTTCACCGAGGTCGTCAATGATGGTGCGGATGTAGGTCCCTTTCGAGCAGTGTACTTCCAGCTCCAGCTCATCACCTTCGTGGCGAATGAACAGCAGCTCATACACGGTAATCGGACGGGCTTCACGCGGAACTTCAATGCCCTGACGCGCATATTCGTAAAGCTTCTTGCCCTGATATTTCAACGCCGAATACATCGACGGCACCTGCATTGTGTCGCCCCGGAAGCTCTCCAGCGCCGCATCAAGTTGCTCTGCGCTGAAGGTTACCGGGCGCTCTTCAACCACCTGACCATCCGCATCGGAAGTGTCCGTGCGCTGGCCCAGTTTGGCAATCACGCGGTAGCGCTTATCGGAATCCAGCAGATACTGGGAAAACTTTGTCGCTTCACCCAGGCAGATCGGGAGCATCCCGGTTGCCAGCGGATCCAGCGCGCCGGTGTGCCCCGCGCGATTGGCATTATAAATACGCTTTACTTTTTGCAGCACGTCGTTGCTGGATGCGCCCTGTGGTTTATCCAGCAACAGCACGCCATGCACGTCACGACCGCGACGACGAGGACGACTCATCAGTCCTCCTTGCTGTCGTCCGCCGGGTTAACACGACGCTCATCGTCATGTTTCACCACGCTGGTCACCAGGTTGGACATACGCATACCCTCAACCAGCGAGTTGTCGTAGAAGAAGGTCAGCTCCGGCACAATACGCAGACGCATCGCTTTGCCAAGCAGAGAGCGGATGAAACCAGAGGCTTCCTGCAGCGCTTTAATGCCGTTCTTCACGGCGTCTTCATCCTGGTCATTCAGGAATGTCACAAACACTTTGGCGTACGCCAGGTCGCGGGACATTTCCACGCCAGACACGGTGGTCATCATCCCCACGCGTGGATCTTTGATTTCACGTTGCAGAATGAGAGCGATCTCTTTCTGCATCTCCTGCGCGACGCGCTGTGGGCGACCAAATTCTTTCGCCATAATAAATTCTCCAGACAAAAAAGGGGCTTAAGCCCCTTTTTAAAATTACTGCCGGGTGGCGCTTCGCTTACCCGGCCTACGCTAATTAATCTTCAGTTGACGAAGATTACGCGATGGTACGCTGAATTTCGATGATCTCGAACACTTCGATCATATCGCCAACGCGAACGTCGTTGTAGTTCTTAACACCGATACCACATTCCATGCCGTTACGAACTTCGTTAACGTCATCTTTGAAGCGGCGCAGGGATTCCAGCTCACCTTCGTAGATAACCACGTTGTCGCGCAGTACGCGGATTGGGTTGTGACGCTTAATGGTCCCTTCGGTAACCATACAGCCCGCGATCGCACCGAATTTCGGTGATTTGAACACGTCACGTACTTCAGCCAGACCGATGATCTGCTGTTTCAGCTCAGGAGACAGCATGCCGCTCATCGCTGCTTTCACTTCGTCAATCAGGTTATAGATGACGGAGTAGTAACGCAGATCCAGGCTTTCAGCATCGATAACTTTACGCGCAGATGCGTCAGCACGAACGTTGAAGCCAACCAGGATAGCGTTGGACGCAGCTGCCAGGGTTGCGTCGGTTTCGGTGATACCACCTACGCCAGAACCGATAATCTTCACTTTCACTTCGTCGGTAGACAGTTTCAGCAAGGAGTCGGAGATCGCTTCCACAGAACCCTGTACGTCCGCTTTCAGAACGATGTTCACTTCGTGAACTTCGCCTTCAGTCATGTTGGCGAACATGTTCTCGAGTTTAGATTTCTGCTGGCGAGCCAGTTTCACCTCACGGAATTTACCCTGACGATACAGCGCCACTTCACGTGCTTTCTTCTCGTCACGTACCACGGTTACTTCGTCACCGGCAGCCGGAACACCGGACAGGCCGAGGATTTCCACTGGGATGGACGGACCCGCTTCCAGCACTTCCTGACCCAGTTCGTTACGCATCGCACGAACGCGACCGTATTCGAAACCACACAGAACGATGTCGCCCTTGTGCAGAGTACCTTCGCGAACCAGAACGGTTGCAACCGGACCACGACCTTTATCCAGGAAGGATTCGATTACCGCGCCGCTCGCCATACCTTTACGAACCGCTTTCAGCTCCAGAACTTCAGCCTGAAGCAGGATAGCGTTCAGCAGGTCGTCGATACCGGTACCTGCTTTTGCAGATACAGGGATGAACTGCGCTTCACCGCCCCACTCTTCCGGCATAACGCCGTACTGTGACAGTTCGTTCTTAACGCGATCCATATCGGCTTCTGGCTTATCGATTTTGTTGACTGCAACAACCAAAGGCACCTGCGCCGCTTTCGCGTGCTGGATAGCTTCAATGGTCTGTGGCATCACGCCATCATCGGCAGCAACAACCAGAACAACGATATCCGTTGCCTGAGCACCACGAGCACGCATTGAGGTAAACGCTGCGTGGCCTGGGGTATCCAGGAAGGTGATCATGCCGTTTTCGGTTTCTACGTGGTAAGCACCGATATGCTGGGTAATACCACCCGCTTCGCCGGAGGCAACCTTAGTAGAACGAATGTAGTCAAGCAGAGAGGTTTTACCGTGGTCAACGTGACCCATGATGGTCACAACCGGGGCACGCGGTTCAGCCGCTGCACCCGTATCACGGTCGCTCATTACTGCTTCTTCCAGCTCGTTTTCACGACGCAGGATAACTTTGTGGCCCATCTCCTCGGCAACCAGCTGTGCGGTTTCCTGGTCGATGACCTGGTTGATGGTGGCCATTGCGCCCAGCTTCATCATCGCTTTGATGACCTGAGAGCCTTTCACCGCCATCTTGTTAGCCAGTTCGCCAACGGTGATGGTTTCGCCGATCACAACGTCACGGTTAACGGCCTGAGCTGGCTTCTGGAAGCCCTGCTGCAGAGCGGAACCTTTACGCTTACCGCCTTTACCACCGCGAACCGCTGCACGTGCTTCTTCACGGTCAGCTTTAGATTCAGCGTGCTTGTTACCTTTTTTCGCAGGACGCGCCGCTTTTGTACTGCGAGTACGGCCACGACCACCTTCAACTTCACGGTCGTTATCGTCTTCTGCCTGGCGCGCATGCTGAGAGGTAGTGACGTGATAATCGCTGTTGTCTTCAGTTGGTTCAGCGGTATTCACACCGTTCTTCTCGTTTTCTTCTGCCATGCGACGCGCTTCTTCGGCGACGCGGCGAGCTTCTTCTTCAAGCTTGCGGCGGGCTTCTTCTTCCGCTTTACGCTTCAGCTCGGCAGCTTCATTTTCACGGCGGGCTTTTTCAGCCTGGGCAGTTTTGGTCATTTCGTCGGTCTGTTGATTGCTCACTTTGTCTTTTTCCGCAGCGTCACGCTTCGCTTTTTCACCGGCGTCGCGTTTCGCTTTTTCTGCGGCCTCACGTTCAGCTTTTAATTCTGCTTCGCGTTTAGCAGTGGCTTCTGCCTCACGCTGAGCTTGTTCTTCCGCTTCACGCTGTGCCTGCTCTTCCGCAGCAAGGCGTTCTGCCTCTTGCGGATCACGTTTTACAAAGGTGCGCGTCTTGCGGACTTCAATTTGTACCGATTTGCTTTTGCCACCGGTACCAGGGATGTTCAACGTGCTACGCGTTTTGCGCTGCAGCGTTAACTTGTCAGGCGTAGAGCCGTGTTCACGGTTCAGGTGCGCTAACAAGGTTTGTTTTTCTTGCGCGGTCACCGAGTCATCAGCGGCCTTCGGGATCCCTGCATCAGCAAATTGCTGTACCAGGCGGTCCACGGAGGTCTGAATCTCAGCAGCCAGCGATTTTACAGTTACATCAGTCATGCTGTTCCTTCCTGCTACAGTTTATTACGCTTCGTCGCCGAACCAGCAAATATTACGTGCGGCCATGATGAGTTCGCCGGCTTTCTCGTCGGTTAAACCTTCGATATCGGCCAGGTCATCAACGCCTTGCTCAGCGAGATCTTCCAGCGTACAAACACCACGGGCAGCCAGCTTGAACGCAATCGCACGATCAAGACCTTCCAGATTCAGCAGGTCATCAGCCGGCTTCTTATCGCCAAGGCTTTCTTCCTGAGCCAGCGCCAGGGTGGTCAGTGCGTTTTTAGCGCGTTCACGCAGGGCTTCAACGGTTGGTTCATCCAGACCGTCAATTTCCAGCAGCTCTTTCATTGGCACGTAGGCCAGTTCTTCCAGCGTAGAGAAACCTTCTTCAACCAGCACAGTGGCGAAGTCTTCGTCAATGTCCAGGTATTTGGTGAAGGTATCGATCGCCGCGTGGGCTTCAGCCTGATGCTTGGCCTGAAGGTCATCAACGGTCATCACGTTGAGTTCCCAGCCGCTCAGCTGTGACGCCAGACGTACGTTCTGACCGTTACGGCCAATCGCCTGCGCCAGGTTGCCCGCTTCTACAGCGATATCCATGGTGTGTTTGTCTTCGTCAACAACGATAGACGCCACATCAGCCGGTGCCATTGCGTTGATCACGAACTGCGCCGGATTGTCGTCCCACAGAACGATATCAATACGCTCGCCGCCCAGTTCGGTAGAAACCGCCTGAACACGTGCGCCACGCATACCGACGCAAGCACCGACCGGGTCGATACGCTTGTCGTTGGTTTTCACCGCAATTTTCGCACGGGAACCCGGATCGCGGGCCGCCGCTTTGATTTCGATAACTTCTTCGCCGATTTCCGGCACTTCGATACGGAACAGTTCAACCAGCATTTCTGGTTTAGAACGCGTCACGAACAGCTGTGCACCACGTGCTTCAGGACGTACGGCATACAGCACACCACGAATACGGTCGCCTGGGCGGAAGTTTTCACGCGGCAGCATGTCTTCACGCAGGATAACGGCTTCAGCGTTACCCGGCAGCCCTTCGGATTTGATCTCCAGAGAGATGTTATCGCGGTTCACTTTCTTCACCACGCCAGTGATGATTTCGCCTTCCTGATCGCGGAACTGATCGACAACCAGCGCGCGCTCGGCTTCGCGAACTTTCTGCACGATAACCTGCTTCGCAGTCTGGGTGGTGATACGGTCGAAGGTGACAGATTCAATCTGATCTTCAACGTAGTCACCCACGTTCAGACTTTCGTCTTCAAAACGTGCCGCTTCCAGGGTGATCTCTTTGGTCGGTTGGGTCACTTCTTCAACGATTACCCAACGACGGAATGTATCGAAGTCACCGCTTTTACGATCGATTTCTACGCGAACATCGATCTCTTGTTCGTATTTTTTCTTGGTTGCTGTAGCCAGTGCACTTTCCAGCGCTTCGAAAATCTTCTCACGCGGCAGTGATTTCTCGTTGGAGACGGCTTCAACAACAGCCAAAATTTCTTTGTTCATCGCGGGCTTTTCACCTCAATCCAGACTGTTAAAAGTGGGGAACCAGGTTCGCCTTCTGGATATTACTCAGCGCGAACACTTCATCTTTGCCTTCGACTGTCACCGTGATCATTTCACCATCAACGGCTTTGATAATTCCCTGCCATTTACGGCGGTTCTGTACGGCCATACGCAGAACGAGAGCCACTTCTTCACCGGTAAAGCGCACATAGTGCTCGGCCGTGAACATCGGACGATCGAGGCCAGGTGAGGAAACTTCCAGGTTGTACGCAACGGTAATCGGATCTTCAACATCAAGAACCGCACTCACCTGGTGGCTGACATCAGCACAATCATCAACATTGATGCCATCTTCACTATCAATATAGATGCGCAGCGTCGATGTGCGGCCGCGAACGAATTCGATGCCGACCAGTTCGTAGCCCAGTGCTTCGACCGGTGCAGTAATCATCTCTGTTAATTTTTGCTCTAATGTGGACAAGCCCACCCCCAAGACATAAAAAAAGGGCGTAAAGCCCAGTTATTCTGTAGTCAGATAACAAAAAACCCCGATAAATCGGGGCTTTAGATAACTGAACCCTATAGCCACAACTGTGGCCTGGAGCACTTTCCGAAAGAATTTTTTCAAATCCAGCTACGAAGGCTCTAAGTCTTCACAGTATATTTGAAAAAGAACTTTATAGGAAAGTGGTTGCGGGGGCCGGATTTGAACCGACGACCTTCGGGTTATGAGCCCGACGAGCTACCAGGCTGCTCCACCCCGCGCCTGAAACGTGGCAAATTCTACGCGTTTTGGACAGAATTTGCAAATAATGCTGGGATTTGGTACCGAAGACGGGACGTAAAATCGGCGTTTAGTATATTGATAGTTGACCCCACCTGTCAACCCAGCTTCTGCCAGACAGAACAGACCAAATTTTTTACAAAAAACGCACGAGTCTCTTTCGGTCTTCGACAAAAGATGATTAAATGAATACTCACTTATTTTGCATAAAAATGCACAAGAGAGCGAAAGCGGTCTCTAATCAGTCAATCAAGCAGGGTTTTATTCTATGACGACGATTCTCAAGCATCTTCCGGTAGGACAACGTATTGGCATCGCTTTCTCAGGCGGCCTGGATACCAGCGCTGCACTGCTGTGGATGCGCCAGAAGGGAGCGGTTCCGTATGCATATACTGCGAACCTGGGTCAGCCGGACGAGGAAGATTATGACGCGATCCCTCGTCGTGCCATGGAGTATGGCGCAGAGAACGCACGTCTGATTGACTGCCGTAAGCAACTGGTCGCTGAAGGCATTGCCGCTATCCAGTGCGGTGCTTTTCATAACACTACCGGCGGCCTGACCTATTTTAATACCACTCCGCTGGGTCGTGCTGTCACCGGCACCATGCTGGTCGCCGCCATGAAAGAAGATGGCGTGAACATCTGGGGTGATGGCAGTACCTATAAAGGCAACGATATTGAACGTTTCTATCGTTACGGTCTGCTGACCAACGCCGAGTTGCAGATCTACAAACCGTGGCTGGATACCGACTTCATCGACGAACTGGGTGGCCGTCATGAAATGTCTGAGTTTATGATTGCCTGCGGCTTTGACTATAAGATGTCCGTTGAGAAAGCCTACTCAACCGACTCCAACATGCTGGGTGCGACGCACGAAGCGAAAGACCTGGAATTCCTGAACTCCAGCGTAAAAATTGTTAACCCGATCATGGGCGTAAAATTCTGGGATGAGAACGTGAAGATCCCGGCGGAAGAAGTGACCGTGCGTTTCGAACGCGGTCATCCGGTTGCCCTGAACGGTAAAACCTTCTCAGACGATGTTGAACTGATGCTGGAAGCAAACCGCATCGGCGGTCGTCACGGTCTGGGTATGAGCGATCAGATCGAAAACCGTATCATCGAAGCGAAAAGCCGTGGCATTTACGAAGCTCCGGGGATGGCGCTGCTGCACATCGCTTACGAGCGTCTGCTGACCGGTATTCACAACGAAGACACCATTGAGCAGTATCACGCTCATGGCCGTCAGCTGGGCAAACTGCTGTATCAGGGTCGCTGGTTTGATCCACAGGCGCTGATGCTGCGTGACGCCCTGCAACGTTGGGTGGCGAGCGCAATCACCGGCGAAGTGACGCTGGAACTGCGTCGCGGCAATGATTACTCCATCCTCAATACCGTGTCTGACAACCTGACCTATAAAGCAGAGCGTCTGACCATGGAGAAAGGTGAGTCAGTATTCTCTCCGGATGACCGTATCGGTCAACTGACCATGCGTAACCTGGACATCACCGATACCCGTGAGAAGCTGTTCAACTATGTTGAGAATGGCCTGCTCTCCGCGAATTCCGGTAATGGTCTGCCGCAGGTTGAGAACCTGGAACACAGCGATAAGAAGTAATCGACAGCAAGACATGCAAAAGGCGCCCAATGGGCGCCTTTTTTGTGGTCTTCGTAGGCCCGGTAAGCGCAGCGCCACCGGGCAAAACGGCGGGCGGCGCTGCGCTTACCCGCCCTACAATAGATCGGAAACACAGAATGTACAGACGAAAAAAAAGACGTCGCAAGACGTCTTTCTTCTGGAATATTGGTACCGAGGATGGGACTCGAACCCACAAGCCCGTTAGGGCACTACCACCTCAAGGTAGCGTGTCTACCAATTCCACCACCTCGGTACTGAATACTTACTGCGGGATATCGCTGGTTGGCTTAGCCGGTGCAGCTGGCTGAGTTTGCTCAGTTTTTGCTGGCGCGCTCAGATTTTCCCACTCGCTTCCTTTACTGGTCTTGTTGCTGTTGATATTGCCCAGCACCAGACTGATGATGAAGAACAGCGTAGCCAGGATCGCCGTCGTACGGGTCATGAAGTTCGCAGAACCACTTGAACCGAACAGCGTACCGGAAGCGCCTGCTCCGAAGGAGGCTCCCATATCAGCGCCTTTACCTTGCTGCAGCATAATCAGCGCTACGAGAGCGATGGCTACAATAAGGAAAATAACTAAAAGAGCTTCGTACATAATCAACCTGTTCCTTGCGGATTTGCCGCATACCAATGCTTCGACCAATTAGCAGGATTTTGTTTCCCACTGAAGCGGGTGTGAATACTAACCAAAGCGAATCACCTTCGCAAGGGCATTTTCGAGGCATTGTATCAACTGCGGAAAAAAACAGCAAAAAGCCATTAATTGCTTAAAACAAAGGCGGCAAACGCCGCCTTTTTAAACACTTATTCTGAAAGATTATGCAGCTTTCACTGCATCCGCAATGCGGTGCGCAAATTCAGTTACCTGCGCTTCGTCTTCACCTTCCACCATCACGCGGATCAGCGGCTCGGTACCCGACTTACGCAGCAGGACGCGTCCACGGCTGCCAAGCGTCGCTTCCACCTCTGCCATCACCGCTTTCACGTTATCATTTTCCAGTGGGTCGCCTTTACCAGCGGTGAAACGCACGTTCACCAGGATCTGCGGGAACATTTTCATGCCGCTGCACAGATCGTGCAGGCTCATATGGTTACGCGCCATCGCGGCAACAACCTGAAGCGCCGCCACAATGCCGTCACCGGTGGTGGTTTTATCGAGCAGGATCACGTGGCCGGAGTTTTCCGCGCCAATGCGCCAGCCTTTTTCCTGAAGTTTTTCCAGCACGTAGCGGTCACCCACTTTCGCGCGAACAAACGGGATGCCCAGCTGTTTCAGCGCCAGCTCCAGACCCATATTGCTCATCAGCGTGCCCACCGCGCCACCGCGCAGTTGCCCCTGACGCAGGCCTTCACGCGCAATGATGTAGAGGATCTGATCCCCGTCGACCTTGTTACCTTCGTGGTCAACCATGATCACACGGTCGCCATCGCCATCCAGGGCAATACCCAGATCGGCTTTTTCAGCCAGTACACGCGCCTGCAAGGCACGCACGTCTGTCGCGCCGACTTCTTCATTGATGTTCAGACCGTCCGGCTCGCAGCCGATGGTGATCACTTTCGCGCCCAGCTCGCGGAAAACATTCGGCGCAATGTGATAGGTCGCACCGTTTGCACAGTCCACCACAATTTTGAGGTGTGCCAGGCTCAGTTCATTCGGGAACGTGCCTTTGCAGAATTCAATGTAGCGGCCTGCGGCATCGACAATACGGTTGGCTTTACCCAGCTCAGCGGAGTCGACACAGGTGATCTCTTTCTCCATTTCCGCTTCAATCGCCTCTTCCACGTCATCCGGCAGTTTAGTGCCGTCGATGGAGAAGAATTTGATACCGTTGTCATAGAACGGATTATGAGAAGCTGAAATGACGATGCCCGCTTCCGCACGGAAGGTACGAGTCAGATAGGCAACAGCAGGGGTCGGCATTGGCCCCGTAAAGGAAGCTGAAAGCCCCGCCGCCGCCAGCCCGGCTTCCAGCGCGGACTCAAGCATATAACCCGAAATACGGGTATCTTTACCAATAATGATCTTACGGGAGCCATGACGCGCCAGTACCTTACCCGCCGCCCAGCCCAGCTTCAGGACAAAGTCAGGGGTAATTGGCGCATCGCCTACGCGCCCACGGATGCCATCGGTACCAAAATATTTACGATTACTCATAGCGTTTGTTTTCCTTCGCTGCCAGTGTGGCTTCCACCACACGCATGGCTTCTACTGTTTCTTTTACGTCATGGACGCGAATGATGTGTGCACCTTGCATCGCGGCAATCACCGCGCAGGCCAGACTGCCGCTCAGACGTTCGTTCGGCCCGACATTCAACAACTGACCAATCATCGATTTTCTCGACATTCCCACCAGCAGTGGCAGGCCGAACTGATGAAACTCTGATAAGCGCGCAAGCAACGCGTAATTGTGTGAGAGATTTTTACCGAAACCGAAGCCCGGGTCGAGCAGCAATTTCTCTTTTGCGATACCCGCACGTTCACAGCGTTCGATATGCTCAATAAAGAAGCGGGTGACGTCGGCAAACACATCTTCATATTTTGGCGCCTCCTGCATTGTCTTAGGCTGGCCCTGCATATGCATCAGACACACCGGTAGCCCGGTTTCAGCGGCGGCTTCAATTGCGCCCGGCTCGGTCAGCGAGCGGATATCATTGATAATGTGAGCGCCCACTCTCGCCACTTCACGGATCACTTCGGGTTTGGAGGTATCAACGGAGATCCACACTTCAAAGCGCCGGGCGATAGCCTCCACCACCGGCACCACGCGCGCCAGCTCTTCTTCCACCGAAACCTCCGCCGCGCCAGGCCGCGTTGACTCCCCTCCAACGTCAATGATGGTGGCACCCGCGTTGATCATTAAATTCGCGTGTTTAACCGCGTCGATAAGCGAGTTATGCGTGCCGCCGTCAGAGAAGGAATCAGGCGTGACATTCAGGATCCCCATCACATGCGGATGTGAAAGGTCGAGATGCGAGTCCTGGGCGAAGAGTTTCATGGCTAAATCCCTGTTATTTGCATGGTTATATAAAAAAGAAAAACCCCGGAGCACGCTCCAGGGTTTGATGTACAGACAAACGCTTCAACAGCAGTGACTTACTTGTCGCCCAACTGCTCTGACATGGTGTTGCCCGGGTTTGGCGTACGCGGTTCATCGACCGGACGCGGTGCACGCGGGGTGCCATTGTTGTCAGAATTGTTAGACGCGCCTGGGTCTTCCCAGCCTGCTGGCGGACGCACTTCGCGGCGAGCCATCAAGTCGTCAATCTGCGGCGCATCGATGGTCTCATATTTCATGAGCGCATCTTTCATCGAATGCAGGATGTCCATATTGTCATTCAGGATCTGACGGGCGCGAGCGTAGTTACGCTCAATCAGCGCTTTCACTTCCTGGTCGATGATACGAGCCGTTTCATCGGACATATGTTTCGCTTTTGCCACGGAGCGGCCCAGGAATACTTCGCCCTCTTCTTCTGCATAGAGCAGCGGACCGAGTTTGTCGGAGAAGCCCCACTGGGTCACCATGTTACGTGCCAGGTTTGTCGCCACTTTAATATCGTTCGACGCACCGGTGGAAACATGTTCCGCACCGTAGATGATCTCTTCTGCCAGACGACCGCCGTACAGGGTTGAAATCTGACTTTCCAGCTTCTGACGGCTGGCGCTGATCGCGTCGCCTTCAGGCAGGAAGAAGGTCACACCCAACGCACGACCGCGTGGAATGATCGTCACCTTGTGTACCGGATCGTGTTCCGGCACCAGACGACCGATAATCGCGTGGCCCGCTTCGTGATATGCCGTGGACTCTTTCTGCGCTTCCGTCATCACCATGGAGCGACGTTCCGCACCCATCATGATTTTGTCTTTCGCTTTCTCAAATTCCACCATGGACACTACACGCTTGTTACCGCGAGCGGCAAACAGTGCTGCCTCGTTGACCAGGTTAGCCAGATCCGCACCGGAGAAGCCTGGAGTACCACGCGCGATGATTGCCGCGTCGATATCTGGCGCCAGCGGTACGCGACGCATATGCACTTTCAGGATCTGTTCACGACCACGAACATCCGGCAGACCGACCACAACCTGACGGTCGAAACGGCCTGGACGCAGCAGCGCAGGGTCGAGTACGTCTGGACGGTTAGTTGCCGCGATAACGATGATACCTTCGTTACCTTCAAAGCCGTCCATTTCAACCAGCATCTGGTTCAGGGTCTGCTCACGTTCATCGTGACCACCGCCCAGGCCTGCGCCACGCTGGCGGCCAACGGCGTCGATTTCATCGATGAAGATGATGCACGGTGCTGCCTTCTTAGCCTGCTCGAACATGTCACGCACACGAGATGCACCGACACCCACGAACATTTCAACGAAGTCAGAACCTGAAATAGTAAAGAACGGGACCTTCGCTTCACCCGCGATGGCTTTTGCCAGCAGGGTTTTACCGGTACCCGGAGGGCCGACCATCAGGACGCCTTTCGGGATCTTACCGCCCAGTTTCTGGAAACGGCTCGGCTCGCGCAGGTATTCAACCAATTCACCCACCTCTTCTTTTGCTTCGTCACAACCTGCTACGTCAGCAAAGGTGGTCTTGATCTGGTCTTCCGTCAGCATACGCGCCTTGCTCTTACCGAACGACATGGCACCTTTGCCACCACCGCCCTGCATCTGGCGCATAAAGAAGATCCAGACGCCGATAAGAAGCAGCATCGGGAACCAGGAAATGAAGATAGAAGCCAACAGGCTTGGTTCTTCCGGCGGCTCGCCTACCACTTTGACGTTTTTGGTCAGAAGGTTATCAAGCAGCTTAGGATCGTTCACCGGGATGTAAGTCGTGTAACGGTTACTATCTTTCTTGGTAACGTTGATCTCACGTCCGTTGATACGCGCTTCGCGAACCTGGTCCTGATTGACCTCTTGCAGGAAGGTAGAATAATCCACCTTGCGGCCATTCGACTCGCTGGGCCCAAAGCTCTGGAAAACTGACATCAGCACAACGGCAATGACCAGCCAGAGTATTAGGTTTTTCGCCATGTCACTCAAGGGATTAACCTCATATTACAACTGTGTTAAAAACAGCGTCAGGATACTCTATATCCAGTTTCATTCAAACTTTCGCCTGAAATCTACCGGTTATCATTTTCGCCCGGTCGCTACAATATACACTTCACGGGAACGGGCCCGGGAAGAGTCCGGCTTACGAACTTTGACCTTCGCAAACAGGGAGCGAATTTCCTTAAGATACTCCTCGAAACCTTCGCCCTGAAACACCTTCACAACAAAACTACCACCAGGCGCTAGTACATCACGACACATTTCTAACGCTAGTTCCACCAGATACATGGCGCGGGGGATATCCACCGCCGGTGTTCCACACATATTTGGTGCCATATCCGACATGACAACCTGGACCTTACTGTCACCTACACGATCAAGTAATGCTTTAAGCACTAATTCATCACGAAAGTCGCCCTGAAGGAAGTCGACACCGACGATGGGATCCATTGGTAAAAGATCGCATGCGATGATTCGGCCCGTTCCGCCGATCTGCGTAACCGCATACTGGGACCATCCGCCAGGTGCCGCACCGAGGTCGACCACCGTCATTCCCGGTTTAAAAAGTTTGTCACTTTGCTGTATTTCATCAAGTTTAAACCAGGCGCGGGAACGTAACCCCTTTTTCTGCGCCTGTTGAACATATTTATCGCTAAAGTGTTCCTGAAGCCAGCGGCTGGAGCTGGCAGAACGCTTTTTACCTGTCATTTAACATTTCCGTCCTGGTTCATCGTTACTTGCCTGTGACGTAAATTTCTACGCAGCTATTTGGCGATATTAGGGAGATGGCGGTAGAATGAACCGTTTTCAATCCCAACGTAAGCAAAAATATACGATGAATCTGAGTACTAAACAAAAACAGCACCTTAAAGGTCTGGCACATCCGCTCAAGCCTGTAGTGATGCTTGGCAACAATGGTTTGACCGAAGGGGTGCTTGCCGAGATTGAACAAGCGCTGGAACACCACGAGCTGATCAAGGTGAAAATCGCCTCTGAAGACAGAGACACTAAAAACCTGATCGTGGAAGCCATCGTGCGCGAAACCGGCGCCTGTAATGTACAGGTCATCGGTAAAACGCTGGTGCTCTATCGCCCATCTAAAGAGCGCAAAATCTCGCTGCCACGTTAAGGATATCCTGAATCAAACACATTTTCTGTGTGAAACGAGGGATTTCTTTCAGCAGGCGAGCAAAATGCCATGCTCCTTGAGTTGATAAAAGGCCGCTATGCGGCCTTTTTCTTTTCTTTACAATGTATCAACATCTTAGAAGAGAAGCGAATTACAGGTATTCAACCTTAATAATTTCGTATTCCACTTCGCCACCCGGGGTGCGGATAATCACAACATCATCCTGCTCTTTGCCAATCAGGCCGCGAGCAATCGGGGAGTTCACCGAAATCAGGTTCTGTTTGAAGTCCGCTTCATCATCACCCACGATGCGATAGGTTTGCTCTTCGTCGTTGTCCAGATTCAGGACGGTGACGGTAGAGCCGAAGATCACGCGACCGTTGTTAGGCATTTTAGTGATATCGATAACCTGCGCGTTGGACAGTTTCGCTTCGATATCTTTGATGCGCCCCTCGCAGAAACCCTGCTGCTCACGCGCCGCGTGGTATTCAGCATTCTCTTTCAGGTCGCCATGCTCACGCGCATCCGCGATAGCGGCGATGATTTCAGGGCGACGTACGGATTTCAGAAAATCCAGCTCTTCGCGCAGTTTTTCGGCACCACGTAAGGTCATCGGAATAGCTTGCATTTGTTATACCTCTTAAACATTCCTGTTGGGAGCAGTGTTCCCTGCTCCAGCCCACCTGAACAGGCCAGAAGCAAAAAGAAAACCGACCCGGGAGCAACGCCCCAGGTCAGCAGCAATTTTTCAATTTGATACGCATTTTACCGCGAAGTTCACTATGGGTCATCGTTTACTTTACAGTGCCATGCACCGTAGTATGACGGTTTGTTTTCGGGTTGTTAGCGCGAGATTATGCGATTTTCCAGTTTTATCATCGGATTGACTACCAGTATAACGTTCACCGTTCAGGCTGCGAATGTTGATGAGTACATTAATCAACTGCCCGCCGGCGCGAACCTTGCCCTGATGGTGCAGAAGGTTGGCGCGCAGGCTCCCGAGATTGACTATCACAGTCAACAGATGGCGCTGCCTGCCAGTACCCAGAAGGTGATCACTGCCCTCGCCGCCCTGCTCCAGCTCGGGCCTGACTTCCGTTTTACTACCACCCTTGAAACCAGAGGTAACGTTGAGGGTGGCGAACTGAAAGGCGATCTTATCGCCCGTTTTGGTGGCGATCCCACCTTTAAGCGCCAGGATGTCCGCAACATGGTGGCGGTACTGAAAAAATCCGGCGTAACAAAAATTGATGGCAACGTGCTGATCGACACCTCCATTTTCGCCAGCCACGATAAAGCGCCTGGCTGGCCATGGAACGACATGACGCAGTGCTTTAGCGCCCCGCCAGCCGCCGCCATCGTTGACCGTAACTGCTTCTCCGTATCGCTTTACAGCGCGCCAAAACCCAATGACTTAGCGTTTATCCGCGTGGCGTCTTACTACCCGGTCACGATGTTCAGCCAGGTGCGGACGCTGGCGAAAGGCTCCCCGGAGGCACAGTATTGTGAGCTCGACGTGGTACCGGGCGATCTCAATCGCTATACGCTCACCGGCTGCCTGACCCAGCGGGCCGATCCCCTCCCGCTGGCCTTTGCCATTCAGGATGGCGCAGGCTATGCCGGTGCCATTTTTAAAGATGAACTGAAGCAGGCGGGCATAACCTACACCGGAACGCTGCTGCGCCAGACGCAGGTGAATGAACCAGGCACGGTGATTGCCAGTAAACAGTCCGCGCCACTGCATGATTTGCTTAAGATTATGCTGAAAAAGTCGGATAACATGATTGCCGACACGGTGTTCCGTATGATTGGGCACGCGCGCTTTGGTGTGCCAGGAACCTGGCGGGCCGGTTCTGATGCCGTACGTCAGATCCTGCGCCAGCAGGCGGGTATCGATCTGGGCAATACGATCGCTGTCGACGGTTCCGGTTTATCGCGCCATAACCTGATCTCACCGGCCACCATGATGCAGGTGTTGCAGTACATCGCTCAGCATGACGCTGAGCTAAACTTTATTACAATGCTGCCGCTCGCCGGACACGATGGGTCACTTCAGTACCGTGCGGGCCTTCACGCTGCAGGCGTGGATGGCAAAGTGTCAGCCAAAACGGGTTCCCTGCAGGGCGTTTACAACCTTGCCGGTTTTATCACGACAGCCAGCGGGCAACGCATGGCCTTTGTGCAGTATCTGTCCGGCTATGCCGTCGAACCGGCTGACCAGCGCAATCGTCGTATTCCACTGGTGCGTTTCGAAAGCAGGCTCTATAAGGACATCTACCAGAATAACTAGCGATGAAACTACTGATAGTTGAAGACGATCTGTTATTACAGGAAGGGTTAGCGCTGGCACTGGAGAATGAGGGCTACGCCCTGGATTGTGCCGCCACGGCGGCTGAAGCAGATGCCTTGATCCAGAGCGGAGAATACAGCCTTGTGATCCTGGATTTGGGACTGCCGGATAAAGACGGCGCGACGCTGCTCTGCCAGTGGCGTCGTCGCGGAGTGGAGAATCCCGTATTGATTCTCACCGCCCGCGATGCCATTGAAGACAGAATTAACGGGCTGGATTCTGGCGCTGACGATTATCTGGTAAAACCCTTCGCCCTTGCCGAGCTACAGGCTCGCGTACGGGCGTTAATCCGCCGCTATCAGGGCCACAGCGACAACCTGCTGACGGACGGGGATATCACCCTCAATCTGCAAACTCAGCAGGTGCTGCGCCAGTCTCAGCCTGTGGAAGTGACCCCAAAAGAGTTCGCTCTGCTGACGCGTCTGATCATGCGCAGCGGGCAGACCGTGCACCGTGAAACGCTGCAACAGGACATCTACTCCTGGCAGGACGATCCAGGATCAAACACGCTTGAAGTTCACATTCATAATCTGCGCCGCAAGCTCGGTAAAGATCGCATCAAAACCGTACGTGGCGTGGGTTACCGTCTGGAGAGCCAGAAATGAACAGTATGCGCCGGCGATTAATGGTGTTGCTGGCGGTTATACTGCTATTTTTTCAACTGGTTAGCGTAGTCTGGCTGTGGCATGAGAGCCGCGAGCAAATCGGTTTTCTGGTGAATGAAACGTTGTCTGCGAAAGCGCGCAACAACCATGTCGAAAAAGAGATCCGCGAAGCCATTGCCTCCCTGCTGGTCCCTTCTCTGGTGATGGTCGGTTTTACCCTGTTCTTCTCATTCTGGGCCGTCACCTGGATCACCCGACCACTCAACAAACTTCGCGTCAGCCTTGCGAACCGTTCGGCGGATAATCTGACTCCCCTGCCGATGTATTCTGATATGGAAGAGATAGGCGCTGTGACCACATCGCTCAATCAACTCCTCGCCCGGCTGGATCACACTATTCAACAGGAACGCCTGTTTACCGCCGATGCGGCACACGAGTTACGTACGCCGCTTGCGGGGATCAGGCTCCATCTGGAACTGATGGCTCAGTCCGGTTCCCCGCAGGCCACACCACTGATAAACCGGATCGATCAGTTGATGCACACGGTGGAACAGCTGCTGATGCTGGCGCGTGCCGGACAGGCGATGGCCAGCGGCCATTACGATACCGTGAACTGGACTGAGACGATCATTGCACCGCTCAGCCTGGAGCATGAAGCCAGAGAGCATACGGTGATATGGCCTGCTCACAGCCCGCTGACGGTACAGGGCGACGCCGTCCTGTTACGTCTGATGCTAAGGAACCTTCTGGAGAATGCCGCCCGCTACAGCCCGGCAGGCACAACCAATGAAGTGGCATTAACAGCGACGGAGAGCGGTACCCGGGTGAGCGTTATCGATCAGGGGCCGGGTATTGATGAGGCACACCGCCAGTCGATCACCGAACCTTTCCGACGTCTCGACCAGCGCTACGGCGGCAGCGGCCTTGGGCTGAGCATCGTACAGCGTATCGTACAGCTCCATCATGGCAATTTAACGCTGGAGAACGGCGCTGAGGGCGGCCTCATCGCCAGCTGTTGGTTACCGGCGAAAATAGGATAAAAAAAAGCCCCGTTAAGGGGCTTTATACTGAGGTTAGTGCTTGTAGATGAACTCGACGCCTTCTTCGTCGTCTTCATCCCAGTCATCGTCCCAGTCTTCATCATCTTCTTCCGCTTCCAGCTCTTCGAGCTGCTGGCGGTGGTAGTCATCCCACATGAATTCGACTTTTTCAGGCTGTTTCGCCTCTTCTGCCTGAACAACCGGATTCTCGATGATAAAGGTCATCACATCCCAGCAGAGATCTTTCACGCCAACCTGGCTGGCGGCAGAGATCAGGTAGTACTTATCTTCCCAACCCATCGCTTCGGCAATCGCTTTAGCTTTCGCTTCAGCTTCCGCTTTATCCATCAGGTCGATCTTGTTAAATACCAGCCAGCGCGGTTTTTGCGCCAGTTTTTCACTGTATTTCTCCAGCTCACCGATAATGATACGGGCGTTTTCAACCGGATCGGAACCGTCGATTGGATCGATGTCGATGAGGTGCAACAGTACGCGACAACGCTCAAGGTGCTTCAGGAAGCGAATCCCCAGACCGGCGCCTTCTGCTGCCCCTTCAATCAGACCCGGGATGTCAGCGACCACGAAGCTCTTCTCGTTATCCATACGGACAACGCCCAGGCTCGGTACCAGCGTCGTAAACGGATAATCCGCCACTTTTGGTTTCGCCGCAGAGACCGCACGGATAAACGTCGATTTACCGGCGTTTGGCATACCCAGCATCCCCACATCCGCCAGCAGCATCAGTTCCAGTTGCAGGTCGCGCTTATCACCCGGGGTACCCATGGTTTTCTGACGCGGGGTACGGTTAACGGAAGATTTGAAACGGCTGTTACCCAGACCGTGCCAGCCGCCTTTCGCCACCATCAGGCGCTGACCGTGTTTGGTCATATCACCCATGGTTTCGCCCGTGCCCTGATCGATGACACGCGTACCTACCGGCACTTTGATCGTCACGTCTTTACCGCGTTTACCGGTACAGTCGCGGCTCTGGCCGTTCTGCCCACGTTCGGCGCGGAAAGATTTTTCGAAACGGTAGTCGATCAGCGTGTTGAGGTTTTCATCCGCCTCCAGCCACACGTCGCCACCGTCCCCACCGTCACCGCCGTCAGGACCGCCACGAGGAATATATTTTTCACGGCGGAAGCTTACACAACCGTTACCGCCATCACCTGCCACGACCAGAATCGTCGCTTCATCAACAAACTTCATTTTACTCTCCGTAACTCATTCGCCTGAGCGGGGGACTATTACAACCGCTTCATTTTTGCGCCAACGCCCCCAGAGACGATGACCAATGGCGGAATACATCGCGCCCGCAACCACGACAAACGCACCGAGATAACCCAACAGGTTGAGCATCGGCTTGACGAAGACATCGGGCCAGGCCATTGATAACAAATCTGAAAATAACAGCGTAAACAGCGGGGTAAGCGTGATTAAGGCGCTCACCTGTGCTGCCTGCCAGCGCGCCATAGCTTCAGCCAGCGCGCCATAACCGACCAGCGTGTTCAGCCCACAAAAAATGAGGCACGCCAGTTGCCAGTCGCTGAGCTGGGTAATCACCTCCGGCTTAGCTAACGGCAATAATGCCAGTGTACACAAAGTGTACAGCAAAAAGAGGATCTGCTGTGAGGCAAGTCGACGCAATAACACCTTTTGCGCGACGCCATAACTCACCCAGACCGTTGCTGCACCCACCCCAAAAATGACACCCCAGGTGTAATCCGTCAGGCGGGTAAAAATCTCGATCAGACTGGTGTTAAAGAACATCACCAGACCGCAAAGCAGCATGCTTGCCCCGATGATCTGCGTACCGCGCATCTTCTCCTTGAGGATGAATACGCTGGCGACCATCATGCCGACCGGTGATAGCTGACCAATCACCTGCGACGCTGTAGGGCTAAGATATTGCAGGGAAGAGCTGAACAGAATGAAGTTACCGAACAGACCGCCCGTCGCGATAGCCAGTAACACCAGCCAGCGCGGTTTTCGGAAGATGCGCAGCGGTGGCAGCTTACCTTTGACGGCCAGAATGGCGCCCAGGCCAATGCTTGCCATCAGGAAGCGATAAAACACCACCGTGGGCGGTTCCATCACTTCCAGTACCTGCTTCATTGCAATTGGCAGCGCACCCCAGCACATCGCGGTAGTGAGCGCCAAAAGAATACCAATGCCGGCCTGCTGCTTCATGCCCGTTTTCCCTACAGAAAATTTTCCGGGTTTCCAATGTAAAAAGCCCCGCAACACGTTGCGGGGCTTTAATCCGTTACCGGACCGAGAAAACCTTACTCAGCAACGATGCTGATGTATTTACGGTTGTTCGGGCCTTTAACTTCAAATTTCACTTTACCGTCTGCTTTAGCAAACAGAGTGTGGTCACGACCGCAACCTACGTTGGTACCCGCGTGGAACTTGGTGCCACGCTGACGAACGATGATGCTACCCGCCAGAACGGATTCGCCACCGAAACGCTTAACGCCCAGGCGTTTTGCTTCTGAATCGCGACCGTTACGTGTGGAGCCGCCAGCCTTTTTATGTGCCATTTAAATCTCTCCTCAGGTCTTAGGCGCTGATGCCAGTAATTTTCACATCAGTGAACCACTGACGGTGGCCCTGCTGCTTACGATAGTGTTTACGACGACGAAACTTAACGATTTTAACTTTCTCGCCACGACCGTGAGCAACAACTTCAGCTTTGATAACGCCGCCATCAACGAAAGGAACGCCGATTTTGACTTCTTCACCGTTTGCGATCATCAGAACTTCAGCGAACTCAACAGATTCGCCAGTTGCGATGTCCAGCTTTTCCAGGCGAACGGTCTGACCTTCGCTTACTCGGTGTTGTTTACCACCACTTTGGAAAACCGCGTACATATAAACTCCGCTTCCGCGCACATCCTCGTATGATTCAGAGTGCGCTATAAATATTCACAATAGGGCGCGAATATTACGCAAAACGCGAGCCTTTGACAAGTGCTACCATCAATACATGAAGAAAAAAAACACAACACGTACGGTAACGTTTATCTGAGCCATTTTTTCAGTACAATCAGCAATACTATTTATAAACCGAAACCCTTTGTGTACCCATCTCGTGTGGGATAAACAGGATAAAAAGCCCGGCTTTTGCGATGAATTTAGAAAAAATCAATGAGTTAACCGCGCAAGATATGGCGGGTGTGAATGCAGCAATCCTGGAGCAACTCAACTCTGACGTTCAGCTGATCAATCAGTTGGGCTATTACATCGTCAGCGGCGGCGGTAAACGTATTCGTCCGATGATTGCCATTCTGGCCGCACGCGCGGTTGGCTATCAAGGAAATGCCCACGTCACGATCGCGGCGCTGATCGAATTTATCCACACCGCCACCCTGCTTCATGACGATGTTGTGGATGAATCAGACATGCGTCGTGGCAAAGCCACCGCCAATGCCGCGTTTGGTAATGCGGCAAGCGTTCTGGTAGGGGATTTTATCTATACCCGAGCCTTCCAGATGATGACCAGCCTTGGCTCGCTGAAGGTGCTGGAAGTGATGTCAGAAGCCGTAAACGTTATCGCTGAAGGCGAAGTCCTACAGTTGATGAACGTCAACGACCCGGATATCACCGAAGAAAACTATATGCGGGTGATTTACAGCAAGACCGCACGTCTGTTTGAAGCCGCCGCGCAGTGCTCCGGCATTCTGGCAGGCTGTAGCGAAGCTCAGGAAAAAGGGCTTCAGGACTATGGCCGTTACCTCGGCACCGCGTTCCAGCTGATTGATGATTTGCTGGACTACAGCGCGGATGGCGAAACGCTCGGTAAAAACGTTGGCGATGACCTGAACGAAGGCAAGCCAACGCTGCCGCTGCTCCACGCGATGCGCAATGGCACACCAGAGCAGGCGAAAATGATCCGGGAGGCTATCGAGCAGGGAAATGGTCGCCATCTTCTGGAACCGGTACTGGAAACAATGGCCATCTGTGGTTCCCTTGAATGGACGCGTCAGCGTGCTGAAGAAGAAGCAGACAAAGCCATCGCCGCAATTCAGGTCATTCCCGACAGCCCATGGCGTGATGCGCTAATCGGCCTCGCGCACATCGCCGTCCAGCGCGACCGTTAATCCCCTCCTCATCTCCCTGCGATCTCGTAGGGAGGTTCCAGTACGCACCAATAAATTACATTTACGCGTAAGCTCATCAGGTTACAGGCCGTATGTATAAAGCCGTGCCTTATTCTGAATATTGCTTCTCGTAACATGAACTTTTTAGAACAGATGTTCGAAGTGAGTATAGTAATGCTGTCTTTTCACACGAAACGACGTGGACGATAACGAACACAAGGACAGCATTATGGATACAAAATTCATCGACTGGCATTCTGCTGACATTATTGCGGCACTGCGTAAAAAAGGGACATCGCTGGCTGCCGAATCACGTCGTCATGGGCTGAGCTCGTCGACGCTGGCAAACGCCCTGACCCGCCCATGGCCGAAGGGGGAACTGATTATTGCGACGGCGCTGGATACGCATCCGTGGGTGATATGGCCGTCACGCTATCACGATCCCATTACTCATGAATTTATCGACAGAACGCGCATGATGCGCCAGAGCAAAGCGAAGAAAGCACATCAGGACTGATGCACCCGGATTTACAGGAACAGCAATCCCCCGGCCTGTTCTGGCAGGGGGGTGCCGGAACGATTACTCGCCCTTCACACGCTCGATATTCGCACCCAGCGCGCGCAGTTTGTCTTCAATACGCTCGTAACCACGATCGATGTGGTAGATACGATCGACAACGGTAGTCCCTTCTGCAATACAACCTGCCAGTACGAGGCTCGCAGACGCGCGCAGATCGGTCGCCATCACCTGCGCACCGGACAGTTTTTCAACGCCGTGGCAAATGACCGTGTTGCTTTCAATCTCAGCATGCGCACCCATACGGATCAGTTCCGGTACGTGCATGAAACGGTTTTCGAAGATAGTTTCCGTGATGAAGCCTGTGCCTTCGGCCACCAGGTTCAACAGGGTGAACTGTGCCTGCATATCCGTCGGGAATGCCGGATGTGGCGCAGTGCGCACGTTAACGGCTTTAGGACGCTGCCCGTGCATATCGAGGCTGATCCAGTCTTCACCAATTTCAATGTCCGCACCCGCATCGCGCAGTTTCGCCAGCACCGCATCCAGGGTATCCGGTTGTGCGTTACGACAAACAATCTTACCGCCAGAAATGGCAGCCGCTACCAGGAAAGTACCGGTTTCGATACGGTCTGGCAGTACGCGGTACACACCACCACCCAGACGTTCAACGCCTTCGATGGTGATACGGTCTGTGCCCTGCCCGCTGATCTTCGCCCCCAGCGCGACCAGGAAGTTCGCGGTATCCACGATTTCCGGCTCTCGGGCGGCGTTTTCGATGATGGTAGTGCCTTCTGCCAGCGTAGCAGCCGACATGATGGTTACCGTTGCACCCACGCTCACTTTGTCCATGACAATGTGCGCGCCTTTCAGGCGACCATTGACGGACGCTTTAACGTACCCCTCTTCCAGCTTGATCTCCGCGCCCAGCTTTTCCAGACCGAAGATATGCAGGTCGACTGGACGGGCGCCGATAGCGCATCCGCCCGGCAGTGAAACCTGTCCCTGACCGAAACGCGCCACCAGCGGGCCAAGCGCCCAGATGGAAGCACGCATGGTTTTCACCAGCTCATACGGCGCTGAGAAGTTGTTCACGTTGCTGGCATCGATCCAGACGGAACCGTTACGCTCCACTTTGGTGCCCAACTGGCCGAGCAACTTCATGGTCGTGTCGATATCTTTCAGCTTCGGTACGTTCTGGATCTCTACCGGCTCTTCTGCGAGCAGCGCAGCGAAAAGAATGGGCAGCGCGGCGTTTTTAGCGCCAGAAATTGTGACTTCGCCCTGGAGACGCGTGGGTCCCTGTACACGAAATTTATCCATCGTTTGCTCTCTTATAAATTCAACCGTGCTGCGGGCGCTTCGCCCTCAGCTCAAAAACCGTTTAGTTTGCGATCGCGTGCCCACTCCTGTGGGGTGAACGCTTTAATCGACAGGGCGTGGATGCGGTTATCCGCAATGTATTCCATCAGCGGCGCGTACACAGCCTGCTGTTTCTTCACGCGACTCATTCCGTCGAACATCTCACCCACAGCAATAACCTGGAAGTGACTGCCATCGCCAGAGACGTGGGCTTCCTGAAGGGAGAGTGCATTCATCAGCACTGTCTGGATTTCATTATTTTCCATGGGGTCTACATCATCTGATAGTGAAAACAAGCTCAACATCTTAGAGCAAAGTGGCGCGGTCTTAAACAAGCAAAAAGCCCCGACGCGTAAACTGTCGGGGCTTTCGGAAGTAACGTACTGAAAAAGTTAGCGAGGTAATACGTCTTCAGGCAAATTGTAAAGCTGTGCAAGGGTTACGACATTATCGCTTACCCCCGTCAGGGTGACGCTACTCCCCTGCTTTTTGCCCGTGGCCACCAGGTGCGCCAGCAGGGCGATACCGGCGGTATCTACCCGCGTGACGCCATGGAGATCAATCAACGTCACGCCCTGCATCGCGTTATGGCGAGCGTCCCACAGCGGGTTAAGCAGATCCTGATCCAGCTCTCCCGTCAGCGTCAACGTCTCGCCGTCACGCGCCCAGCTAAGCTGCTGCGACATTACTTCTTCTCGTCCAGGGTAATTTTCTGACGAGAGATGGACTGAAGCTGAGCCGTCAGGCCATCGATGCCTTTGGTGCGCAGCAGATCGCTCCACTCGTTCTGTTTAGTGGTGATCATGCTGACGCCTTCAGCGATCATGTCGTACGCCTGCCAGTTTCCGGTCTGGCTGTTTTTACGCCACTGGAAGTCCAGGCGTACCGGTGGACGACCGTTTGGATCGATAATCGTCACGCGGATAGGAATGATGGTGGCATCGCCCAGCGGCTGTTCAGGGGCAATCTGATAGGTCTGCCCGTGGTACATCGCCAGCGCCTGGCCGTAAGCCTGTTTCAGGTATTCACGGAACGCCGCAAAGTAAGCCTCGCGCTGCGCCGGGGTCGCGTCTTTGTAGTAACGGCCCAGCACCAGTGCGCCCGCGTACTTGATCTGCACATACGGCAGCAGCTCCTGATCCACCACATCACGCAGATAATCAGGGTTGGAACGGATTTTGGGCTGTTCGTTTTTAAGACGGTCGAAGGTTTTCTTCGCGGCCTCATCCATCAGTTTGTACGGGTTACTCTGATCCGCAGCGTGCGCCGCGGTTAGAGGGGCAATGACCAGCATGGCAACCATTAACAGTCGTTTAAACATGAATGACTTCTCCTGAAATTAATTCGTCGCGCCTGGCGTCGGTTCGACGTTGGTGTGGTCTTCACTCTGCGCAGGGGCATCGTCAGACTTTTTATCATCCCCTTTACTGTTGTAAAGGAACTGACCAATCATATCTTCCAGCACCATCGCTGACTTGGTATCCTGGATTACGCTACCGTCTTTAAGGATAGACGTTCCCAGCTCAGGATCTTCAAAACCAACGTTAAGGGCCAGATATTGCTCCCCCAGCAGGCCAGAGGTGCGGATAGAGAGCGAGCTGGTGTCAGGAATGTGGTTATAGCGTTCTTCGATATCCATTGCGACGCGCGGCAGATAGGTTTTCTCATCAAGCGTAATGTCAGCGACACGTCCAATAACGACGCCACCAATACGGACCGGTGAGCGCGCCTTCAGGCCGCCGATATTATCGAAAGTCGCGTAGACGCGATACGTCGGCTCGGTGCGAACAGAGGTGATGTCCGCCGCGCGCAGGCAGATAAACAGTGCGGCCAGCAGCGCCAGAAGCAAAAACACGCCAACCCAAATTTCATTTTTTCTCGTTTGCATGAACTCAATTCCCAAACATCAGTGCGGTGAGCACAAAATCCAGACCTAAAACGGCCAGCGACGAATGTACGACAGTACGCGTCGTTGCACGGCTAATGCCCGCCGACGTCGGAATGGCATCGTAACCATTAAACAACGCAATCCAGGTAACCGTCACAGCGAAAACCACGCTCTTGATCAGACAGTTCACCAGATCCATCCGCAGATCGATGGCGTCCTGCATGGCAGACCAGAAGAACCCGGCATCAATGCCTTTCCAGTTGACGCCAACCAGCGCGCCTCCCCAGATACCTACCGCCACAAAGAGGATAGTCAGTAACGGTAAGGAGATAACCCCGGCCCAGAAGCGCGGCGAGATCACCCGGCGCAGCGGATCGACCGCCATCATCTCCATACTGGAGAGCTGCTCTGTGGCGCGCATCAGGCCAATTTCAGCCGTCAGCGCTGATCCGGCACGCCCGGCGAACAGCAGCGCTGCTACAACCGGCCCGAGTTCACGCAGCAGCGAGAGCGCCACCAGCATGCCAAGGCTGGTTTCCGCGCTGTAGGTTGTCAGCACCAGATACCCCTGCAACCCTAGCACCATGCCAATAAACAGACCCGACACGATGATGATAAGCATCGACAGCACGCCGACGTTATAAAGCTGCCGCACCAGTAACGGCGCATGCTTGCGGAACTCCGGTTTGCCAACCAGCGCGTTGAACAACATTAATCCGGCACGCCCGAACGTACTGATGGTTTTTAGGCCACGGTGTCCAAGACCCGCCAACGCATTTAACAGCATGAGTGGATTAACTCCCTATTCCCAGTAAATCGTCATGATAGTCGCCCGCCGGATAGCGGAAAGGCACCGGCCCATCTGCGATACCGTCCAGGAACTGCCGCACGCGCGGATCGCCATTCTCCTGCAACGCCTGAGCGCTGCCGTGGGCGACGATCTTTTTGTCAGCCACAATATAGGCGTAATCAGCAATGCTCAGCACTTCCGGCACGTCGTGGGAAACCACCACGCAGGTGACGCCAAGGGCGCTGTTCAGCTCCGAGATTAACTTCACCAGCACGCCCATGGTGATAGGGTCCTGCCCGACGAACGGTTCATCGAACATGATTAAATCGGGTTCCAGGGCAATAGCACGCGCCAGCGCGGCGCGGCGCGCCATCCCACCCGAGAGTTCGGTCGGCATAAGTTTCGCAGCCCCCCGCAACCCCACAGCTTCGAGCTTCATCATCACCGTGCTGTGCAACAGCGCAGGAGGAAGATGGGTGTGCTCACGCAGCGGATAGGCCACGTTGTCAAATACGTTCATATCGGTGAACAGCGCACCCGACTGAAAGAGCATGCTCATCCGTTTGCGAACCGTGTAGAGGCGCGAGCGAGACATCTCCGGGACGTTTTCACCGTCGAAGAGAATTTCGCCGCTATCAGGGGGGATTTGCCCGCCGATAAGACGCAGCAACGTCGTTTTACCGATCCCTGACGGCCCCATGATGGCGGTGATTTTACCGCGCGGCACGGTCAGCGAAATATCATCAAATATCACCCGGTTGCCGCGAGAAAAACTGACGCCCCGGACATCGACTATATTCGCCATCGTTTGGCTCATTTATGGTTCCTTACTTACCTTGCTTCACTGCTGGCATGAAGCGTAAATCAGCCCTAAACCCCGCATTTTTACAGAATATTCACTATTGGGGTTAGCGAAAGCTGGCATTTGTTTTACTTTTCCGGCGCATAAAGTCAAAATTAGGAATTCGTCACGTCTCAGACTTCATCTGGCGCTAAAATTCGTGCGCAGTGGACCAGCGAGTATACCTGAAGAAAGGACTTTTGATGCTTTTAGCAACAGCACTGTTAATAATTGGTTTACTGTTGGTGGTCTACAGTGCTGACCGTTTGGTCTTTGCCGCATCCATTCTCTGTCGACTCATTGGCATGCCGCCCATCATTATTGGGATGACGGTGGTCAGTGTAGGCACATCGCTTCCTGAAATCATCGTTTCTGTTTCAGCCTCGTTGCATGGCCAGGTCGACCTCGCTATTGGCACTGCGATTGGCTCTAACATCGTCAATATCTTGCTGATTTTAGGCTTAGCCGCATTACTGCATCCATTTCGCGTACATTCCGATGTTTTGCGTCGTGAATTGCCGCTAATGTTAGTCGTCAGTCTGCTGGCAGGCTATGTGCTTTATGACGGGGTGCTGAGCGTCGGTGACGGTATATTCCTGCTCGCCCTGGCCGTGATCTGGTTGCTTTACAGCGTGAAGATCGCACGTCTGGCGGAAAAACAGGGTAATGATAGCCTCACGCGTGAGCATCTCGCCGAGCTGCCACGGGAAGGGACCTTACCCGTCGCCCTGCTGTGGCTGGGCGTCGCGCTGATCATAATGCCAATGGCCACGCGGATGGTGGTCGATAACGCGACGGTGCTGGCGAACGCGTTTGCGATGAGCGAACTGACAATCGGTCTGACGGTCATCGCCATCGGCACCAGCCTGCCAGAGCTGGCTACCGCCATCGCCGGGGCGCGTAAAGGGGAAGATGATATCGCCATCGGCAATATCATTGGCTCGAATATTTTCAATATCGCGATCGTGACGGGGCTGCCGGCATTAATCTCACCGGGGCCGTTTAACCCTATGGTCTTCACGCGCGATTACGGTGTGATGCTACTGGTCAGCGTAATTTTCGCCCTGCTCTGCTGGCAGCGAAAAGAGCAGATCGGCAAAGGCGCGGGCGCGCTGCTGACGGGTGGATTTATCGTATGGCTGGCGATGCTGTACTGGCTCTCGCCACTTCTCTCTGGGTAAACGGAAACGCATTATGTCGCAAATAGAATTGCAGCCGGGTTTTGACTTTCAGAAAGCAGGCAAAGACGTTCTGGAGATTGAACGTGAAGGTCTGGCGCAGTTAGATCAGTACATTAATCAGGATTTTAGTCTGGCCTGTGAGAAGATGTTCTACTGCGCCGGTAAAGTCGTGGTGATGGGGATGGGCAAATCCGGCCATATCGGGCGCAAAATGGCGGCGACCTTTGCCAGTACCGGCACGTCGTCATTCTTCGTTCATCCCGGTGAAGCCGCGCACGGTGACCTCGGCATGGTTACGCCGCAGGACGTGGTTATTGCGCTGTCCAACTCCGGGGAATCGAATGAAATCATGGCGTTGATCCCGGTGCTGAAGCGTCTGCACGTACCGCTGATTTGCATGACCAGCCGCCCGGAAAGCAGCATGGCGCGTGCGGCAGATATTCACCTGTGCGTGAAGGTGCCTAAAGAAGCCTGTCCGCTGGGGCTGGCGCCGACCTCCAGCACAACCGCCGCGCTGGTGATGGGCGATGCCCTTGCCGTTGCGCTGCTGGAAGCCCGCGGTTTTACGCCAGAAGATTTCGCCCTGTCTCACCCCGGCGGCGCGCTCGGGCGCAAACTGCTGCTGCGGGTCAACGATATTATGCACACCGGGGATGAGATCCCGCACGTCAGCAAAGAGGCCTCTTTGCGCGACGCGTTACTGGAGATCACCCGTAAAAACCTGGGCATGACGGTTATCTGCGACGATCTGATGAAGATTCAGGGCATTTTCACCGACGGCGACCTGCGCCGGGTATTCGATATGGGTGTGGATGTCCGAACGCTGGGCATCGCTGATGTAATGACACCAGGCGGGATCCGCGTCCGTCCGGGCACGCTGGCGGTAGATGTACTGAACCTGATGCAGTCCCGTCATATTACCTCAGTGATGGTTGCCGATGGCGACCAACTGCTGGGTGTGGTACATATGCATGATCTGCTGCGCGCTGGCGTAGTGTAATGAAGGATAAGACAATGAGTAATGCGGGTGCATCCCTTGCAACCTGTTATGGCCCGGTGAGCGCCCACATGATGGCAAAGGCGGAAAATATCCGCCTGCTGATCCTCGATGTGGATGGTGTGCTCTCCGACGGTCTGATTTATATGGGCAATAACGGCGAAGAGCTGAAAGCCTTTAACGTTCGCGACGGTTACGGTATCCGCTGTGCGCTCACGTCCGGTATTGAAGTTGCAATCATCACCGGGCGGAAAGCTAAACTGGTAGAAGATCGGTGTGAAACGCTGGGCATTACCCATCTCTATCAGGGGCAGTCTGATAAGATGGTAGCCTTCCGGGATCTGTTGGGAAAACTGGCCATTGCACCAGAGAATGTGGCATACGTCGGGGATGATTTGATCGACTGGCCAGTCATGGCGGAGGTGGGTCTGAGCATCGCCGTGGCTGACGCGCACCCGCTGCTGATCCCGCGTGCTGATTATGTTACCCATATTCACGGTGGCCGCGGCGCCGTCCGTGAAGTCTGCGATCTGCTTCTGCTGGCGCAGGGCAAGCTTGATGAGGCGAAAGGGCAATCGATATGAGTAAAACCAGACGTTGGGTTATCATTCTGCTTGCGCTTGTCGCCCTGGTACTGATTGGCGTAAACCTCGCTGACCGCGAAGATACGCAAGCGGAAGTGGTTAACACGAGCGACCCGACCTACAAAAGCGATCACAGCGACACCGTGGTCTATAGCCCGGAAGGCGCGCTGAACTATCGCCTCGTTGCTCAGCATGTAGAATATTTTTCAGATGACGGTACTTCGTGGTTTACCCAACCGGTCATGACCACCTTTGATACGGACAAAGTGCCGACGTGGTCTATCAAGTCTGACCGGGCAAAACTGACAAATGACCGTATGCTTTACCTGTATGGTCACGTTGAAGTCAACGCCCTGACCGCTGACGCGCAACTGCGAAAAATTACGACGGATAACGCCCAGATCAACCTGGTCACCCAGGATGTCACGTCGCAGGATTTAGTCACCCTGTATGGCACAACATTTAATTCCAGCGGTTTAAGAATGCGCGGGAACTTACGCAGCAAAAACGCCGAGCTGATTGAAAAGGTTAGAACCTCCTATGAAATTCAAAACAAACAAACTCAGCCTTAAAGTTGTTATCACCAGCGCGCTGCTGGCGGCCAGTCTTCCCGCGCTTGCTGTGACTGGCGACACCGAACAGCCGATTCATATTGAATCCGATACCCAGTCTCTGGATATGCAGGGTAACGTCGTCACCTTTACCGGCAACGTGGTCATGACCCAGGGCACCATCAAAATCAACGCCGACAAAGTGGTCGTTACCCGACCGGGCGGCGAGCAGGGCAAAGAGATTATCGATGGTTATGGCAACCCGGCCACCTTCTACCAGATGCAGGACAACGGCAAGCCGGTGAAAGGCCATGCCTCGCATATGCACTATGAACTGGCGAAGGATCTGGTCATCCTGACCGGTAATGCTTACCTGGAACAGCTGGACAGCAATATCAAAGGCGACAAGATCACTTATCTGGTGAAAGAGCAGAAAATGCAGGCCTCCAGTGAAAAAGGCAAACGCGTCACGACCGTTCTTGTGCCTTCGCAATTGCAGGACAAGAACAACGGCCAGGCTCCGGCACAGAAAAAGAGTAACTAATTCGTTATGGCAACTTTAACTGCAAAAAACCTCGCGAAAGCGTATAAGGGCCGCCGCGTCGTCGAAGATGTCAGTCTGACCGTCAACTCCGGCGAAATCGTTGGTTTGCTTGGCCCTAACGGGGCGGGTAAAACCACGACCTTCTACATGGTGGTGGGCATCGTCCCGCGTGACGCCGGCAACATCATCATCGATGATGAAGATATCAGTCTGCTGCCACTGCATGCCCGCGCGCGTCGTGGCATCGGCTATCTGCCGCAGGAAGCCTCCATCTTCCGCCGCTTAAGCGTGTTCGACAACCTGATGGCCGTGCTCCAGATCCGTGACGATCTGACCAGCGAGCAGCGCACTGACCGTGCGAACGAGCTGATGGAAGAGTTTCATATCGAACATCTGCGTGACAGCCTCGGTCAGGCGCTGTCCGGTGGTGAACGCCGCCGCGTTGAGATTGCGCGCGCGCTGGCAGCAAACCCGAAATTTATCCTGCTGGATGAACCGTTTGCGGGCGTTGACCCCATCTCCGTTATCGATATCAAACGTATTATTGAGCACCTGCGCGACAGCGGGCTTGGCGTACTGATCACGGACCACAACGTTCGCGAAACGCTGGCCGTGTGTGAGCGCGCCTACATAGTGAGCCAGGGCCATCTGATTGCCCACGGCACGCCACAGCAAATCCTCGAAGATGAGCATGTTAAGCGCGTGTACCTTGGGGAAGACTTCAGACTCTGATAGGGTAGAGGTTAAGTCACGCCGAACCGGAGAAAAACGCTCTGAACATGAAGCAAGGTTTGCAATTACGGCTCAGCCAGCAACTGGCCATGACGCCGCAGCTACAACAGGCAATCCGTCTGTTGCAGCTGTCCACGTTAGAACTCCAGCAGGAGCTCCAGCAGGCGCTGGACAGCAATCCGCTGCTGGAGCAAACCGATCTTCATGACGAGGTAGACGCTCAGCAGACGCAGGACACAGAAACGCTCGACTCCGTAGATGCGCTCGAACAGAAAGAGATGCCGGAGGAACTGCCGCTGGATGCCAGCTGGGATGAAATCTACACCGCGGGTACCCCTTCCGGGACGCGTGCAGATTACCAGGACGATGAACTCCCGGTCTACCAGGGCGAAACTACCCAGTCGCTTCAGGACTACCTGATGTGGCAGGTGGAGCTGACGCCTTTCTCCGATACCGATCGCGCCATTGCCACCTCGATTGTCGATGCCGTTGACGACACGGGCTATTTGACCGTGACGCTGGACGAGATTCTGGAAAGCATCGGCGATGACGAGATTGAACTGGAAGAGATCGAAGCCGTCCTGAAACGCGTTCAGCGTTTCGACCCGATTGGCGTCGCCGCGAAAGATCTGCGCGACTGCCTTCTGATCCAGCTTTCGCAGTTTGCCAAAGAGACACCGTGGATTGACGAAGCCCGGCTCATCATCAGCGAGCATCTGGATTTGCTGGCAAATCACGACTTCCGCACCCTGATGCGCGTCACGCGCCTCAAAGAAGAGGTGCTGAAGGAAGCGGTGAATCTGATCCAGTCACTCGATCCGCGTCCGGGGCAATCTATCCAGACCAGCGAACCGGAATACGTTATTCCTGATGTGCTGGTGAGAAAACACAATGGCCGTTGGGTCGTTGAACTGAACGCCGACAGCATTCCTCGCCTGCAAATCAACCAGCAATACGCCTCCATGTGCACCAGCGCCCGTAACGACGCTGATAATCAATACATTCGCAGCAACCTTCAGGAAGCACGCTGGTTGATTAAGAGTCTGGAAAGCCGTAATGACACGCTGCTGCGCGTCAGCCGCTGTATTGTCGAACAGCAGCAGGCATTCTTTGAGCAGGGCGAAGAGTTTATGAAACCGATGGTGCTGGCGGACATCGCCCAGGCCGTCGAGATGCATGAATCAACCATTTCCCGCGTGACCACGCAGAAGTATCTGCACAGCCCACGCGGTATTTTTGAGCTTAAGTATTTCTTCTCCAGCCACGTGAACACCGAAGGCGGCGGCGAAGCCTCGTCAACAGCTATTCGCGCACTGGTGAAGAAGTTGATCGCCGCGGAGAACCCCGCGAAGCCACTCAGTGACAGTAAGTTAACCACCATGCTGTCCGATCAGGGTATTATGGTGGCACGCCGTACTGTCGCGAAGTATCGAGAGTCTTTATCCATTCCGCCGTCTAACCAGCGTAAACAACTGGTTTGACACAACCGATAAGGAAGACACTATGCCGCTCAATATCACCGGACATAACGTCGAAATTACTGAGGCTTTACGCGATTTTGTAAACGCTAAGTTCGCGAAACTCGAGCAGTATTTCGAGAGGATCAACCAGGTCTATGTTGTGTTGAAAGTGGAGAAAGTGACGCATATCTCGGATGCGACCCTGCACGTCAACGGAGGGGAACTTCATGCCAGTGCGGAAGGGCAAGACATGTACGCGGCTATCGACGGCTTGATTGATAAGCTTGCGAGACAGCTCAATAAACATAAAGATAAACTGAAACAACACTAATTGTCCGGGCAGTTAACGGGTGCAGGACGGCCTGTTGTGAAACACAACAGGCCATTTGTACAGTTAGCGCTTAGGTGAAATTATGATAAACAACGATTCCGCTCTTCAACTGAGCAATGTCCTTAACCAGGATTGTACCCGCAGTGGCGTTCACTGCCAGAGCAAAAAACGTGCGCTGGAAATCATCAGTGAGCTGGCCGCAAAACAGCTGGGTCTGCCGCCGCAGATCGTGTTTGAAGCCATTCTGACCCGTGAAAAAATGGGCAGTACCGGCATCGGCAATGGCATTGCGATCCCGCATGGCAAGCTGGAAGAAGATACGCTGCGTGCCGTGGGGGTGTTTGTGCAACTGGAAACGCCTATCGCTTTTGACGCCATCGATAACCAGCCTGTGGATCTGCTCTTCGCGCTGCTGGTTCCTGCCGATCAGACCAAAACCCACCTGCACACGCTGTCGCTGGTTGCCAAACGTCTGGCGGATAAAACCATTTGTCGTCGACTGCGCTCAGCTCAAAGTGATGAAGAGCTTTATCAAATTATCACTGAAGCAGAAGGCAATCAGGATGAGGCATAATCGGGAAAGGGCCTTCAGAACGGCTTCCCTGAGGAGAAACGGAACATGGTGCTGATGATCGTCAGCGGTCGTTCGGGGTCCGGGAAGTCCGTGGCCCTGCGCGCGCTGGAAGACATGGGATTTTACTGCGTAGATAACCTGCCGGTAGTGCTGTTACCCGATCTGGCGCGGACGCTGGCGGATAGGCAAATCTCTGCCGCCGTCAGTATTGACGTGCGTAACATGCCGGAATCGCCGGAAATCTTCGAGCAGGCAATGAACAGCCTGCCGGAATGCTTCTCGCCTCAGCTCTTGTTCCTGGATGCTGACCGCAACACGCTGATCCGCCGTTACAGCGATACACGTCGTTTGCACCCGCTCTCGAGTAAAAATCTTTCGCTGGAAAGCGCCATCGATAAAGAGAGCGATCTGCTTGAGCCGCTGCGTTCCCGGGCCGACCTGATTGTCGACACCTCAGAAATGTCCGTCCACGAGCTGGCGGAAATGCTGCGTACTCGCTTACTCGGCAAGCGCGAGCGCGAACTGACGATGGTGTTTGAATCCTTCGGCTTTAAGCACGGTATCCCTATCGATGCGGATTACGTTTTTGATGTGCGTTTCCTGCCGAACCCACACTGGGATCCGAAACTGCGTCCGATGACCGGTCTGGATAAGCCGGTGGCGGCGTTCCTCGACCGACACACAGAAGTACACAATTTTATCTACCAGACGCGAAGCTACCTTGAGCTATGGTTACCTATGCTGGAGACAAACAATCGTAGCTATCTGACGGTGGCGATTGGCTGTACCGGCGGTAAACATCGTTCGGTCTACATTGCCGAACAGCTGGCCGATTACTTCCGCTCACGCGGGAAGAACGTTCAGTCCCGTCATCGCACGCTGGAAAAACGTAAAACATGACCGTAAAACAGACCGTCGAAATCACCAATAAGCTGGGCATGCATGCGCGCCCGGCGATGAAGCTGTTTGAACTGATGCAGGGTTTTGATGCTGAGGTGCTGCTGCGCAACGATGAGGGAACCGAGGCAGAAGCCAACAGCGTGATTGCGCTGCTGATGCTGGATTCTGCCAAAGGCCGCCAGATTGAAGTTGAAGCCACCGGCCCACAGGAAGAAGAAGCGCTGGCGGCAGTGATTGCCCTGTTTAACGCCGGGTTTGACGAAGATTAACGTTCGCCACGTCGGCGGGTAGCGCTGCGCTTACACGCTTTACATAAGATTATTTCGCTCCATAAACCCTTCCCCACCCAGCTGACGCATCTGGCGCATAATCCACGCCTGGCGGCTTCGCACGTAGCCTGACGGCGCGCTGGCCTTAAAACGCAGCGGGTTCGGCAGCACGGCGGCAAGCAGTGCCGCTTCGGACATAGTCAGCCTGCTGGCGGGCTTGCCAAAATAGCGCTGCGATGCCGATTCGACGCCAAACACGCCGTCACCAAACTCCGCGATATTCAGGTAGACGGTCAAAATGCGTTTTTTGCTCCACACCGTCTCGACGCCCAGCGTCAGCCCGGCCTCCAGCCCTTTTCTCACCCAGCTGCGACCGTCCCATAAGAACAGATTTTTTACCGTCTGCTGAGAAAGCGTCGACGCACCGCGGACGCGGTTTTCATGACGTTCATTATGATCCAGCGCCTTCTCGATAGCCGCCACGTCAAAACCCCAGTGCTCCGGGAATTTCTGATCTTCTGCCGCAATGACCGCCAGCCCCATCCACGGGGAGATTTCATCCATGCCGACCCAGTCTGAGTGGGCAACATAGCCAAAATCACCCGAGAGCCAGGCGCTAATCTGCCGCTCTGCCATCACGGCCGAGAACGGGACGGGCAGGATGCTGAACAGCGCAATGCCTCCGCCCCAAAAAACGGCCAGGACCAGCACAATACGCAGCAGGATCCGTTTTAACCACCCGCCAGGGGATAATTTACGACTCATTCGGAAAGAACCAGCACTCTGTCCACCAGCTTTTCAATGCCTGCAGCAGCCTCGGCAATGTTCTGCGCCAGCATATACGCCGGTGTGGTGACGATTTTATTGTCCTCATCCACCACAATGTCGTCTACCGGACATGGCACGTGTTCGCCGCCCATATCTTCGACAATTTCAGCAGTATCAATGTCGGTTCCGATCGTGAGCCGCAGCGGGAAATCAAAAATTTTCGGCAGCATGGCTGGCGCAATGCAGATAAAGCCCTGCGGCTTACCTGCCGCATGCATCGCCAGCGATAGCGCTTTCAAATCGGGATCGACATGGCACGCCGCGCCTTGCGTTGCAAACGTGCTCAGGTTTTTCGCCGCGCCAAAGCCGCCCGGCACGATGAGCGCATCTAGCTCAGCCGCATCGGCCTGTACCAGCGGATGAATATCCCCGCGCACAATACGCGCCGCTTCAATCAGCACGTTACGGCTTTCCGCCATTGGCTCGCCGGTAAGATGATTAACCACGTCTGCCTGCGTTTTATCCGGAGCGAAGCAGATAACGTCGGCCCCCTGGCGCGATAATGCCAGCAGCGTTAATACGGTTTCATGTATCTCTGAACCATCGTAAACGCCACATCCGCTCAGCACGACACCCACTTTCTTCATTCTGACGATCCTTCTATGCAACTCGCTGAAGCACATTAAAAATTCTGATTAAAACGCTATGCTTCACACATTTCACTGATTCATGTAACAAACTGTTTAAGATTTGCTATCTTATCTGCGTGCGGCCTTAATTTTCAGGCGGCGTCCATGCGAAAACAACCCATAAAAATCAGGCGCAGCCACGATTTCCCTGGTGTTGGCGCAGTATTCGCGCACCCCGGTATAGCCGGGGTCATTTTTTTCGGGATTCTACCCAGGCTTTCAGCACTGCCACATCGTTTTGCCACTCCTGTTTCATCTCTTCAACCCAATCACCTACGTTATCTTCCCAGGCAGGTAAATCAGGCGACTGAATCTGCTGGCCCAGCTGCTGGAGATGGCGTAACCCGACTGAACCAGCTGCGCCTTTGATTTTATGTCCCTCTTCGACGATGCCCTTCTGGTCACGCGCCGTCAGGTTGGATTCGAGCACGTTCAGATAGCCCGGCATCATTTTTTCAAACACGGCCAGGCCATCGGTGATCAGTTTGGGTCCCACCAGATCGATATACTGCTCCAGCATGGCGGTATCCAGTATCGTTTGGGTTTTAGCGCTATCAACAGACGTCATGGTGCTCTCCTCTTCATCGCAGGTATCCCAGAACTTCTTGATCATCGCCGTCAGGGCAGGTACTGCCAGCGGCTTGCTGAGCACGTCGTCCATACCGGCCTCGAGGTACTCTTTTTTATCTTTCAACACGTTTGCGGTCAACGCAACCAGAGGCGGCAGCTCGTCAGGAGCATATTTGCGCGTCAGCTCGCGGGAGATATCCAGCCCGGTCATGTCCGGTAGCTGAATATCGAGCAGCACCAGGTCGTACTCGCCCGGCGTGAACATCTCCAGCGCGGCTTTGCCGGTCATCGCGACATCCACGCTGTTACCGAGTTTTTCCAGTACCGACCGGGCGACAATGACGTTCAGCTCAATATCTTCAACCAGCAGGACGTGCAGGGCTGGAAGCGGCATATCGTCGTTCTCAAACGTATCTTCCACTTCTTCAGCAACAGCAGGGGCGTGGACGGTAAGCGTAAAGGTGGAGCCTTTACCCGGCTGGCTGGCAACGGTGATATCCCCACCCATACTTTTCGCCAGACGTTTCGACACCGCCAGGCCAATGCCCGTGCCGGTCGCCGGTTTACCGCCGTGGCTGTCTTTAACCTGATAATACATGGCGAAGATCTTATCCTGCTCATCCTGAGGAATGCCGATACCCGAGTCCTCAACTTCAAAGTGCAGCATGTCCCCCTCATCATAGCGAATGCGCACCGCAACCTGTCCCTTCTGGGTAAACTTCACGGCGTTGCTGATGAGATTCCACAGGATCTGACGCAGACGCGTGCCGTCCGTCACCACTTTATGCGGCAGCGGCAGCGTCGGTTCCATCACGAAGCTCAACCCTTTCTGCTGGGCCTGCAAACCTGACAGGTTCTCCAGGTCCGCGAGAAAGCCGGTAAAATCAACCGGCTGGTTGTCGAGCTGAACCTTACGTCGCTCCATCTTATCCATGTCGATAATATCATTGAAGATATTGCCCAGCGTGACCGCCGAGACGTGGATCGTTTTGAGGTATTTTTCCTGCTCGCTGGTCAGGTCGGTATCCAGCAGAATACGGCTCAGCCCCACGATACCGTTTAGCGGCGTACGAAGCTCATGGCTGATGGTGGAGATGAAGGTGGTCTTGTCACGACTGGCGCGCTCCAGCGCATCCTGATATCGCTTACGCTCGGTGATATCACGGCCAAAGCCCATCAGACCATGACGTTTACCCACCCGGTCGTAATAAGGCACTTTGCGGATTTCAAAGCAGGCTTTGCGCCCGTCGGGATAATCCAGCCACTGCTCATAGGTCAACGAGACGTTATGTCGGAAGACCTTTTCATCTGTCTCCATCACTTTTGCCGCCGCCTCTTCGGAATAGACATCCTGAGGTTTCAGGTGTATCAGCTGCTTTTCGCTTTTCCCGGTCAACAATTCCATGGCCCGGTTACAGCCGGAGAACTCTTTATCTTCATTACGGTAGAACACCAGATCCGGCGACGCATCGAGGAACGAGCGCAGGAAAGAGGATTGCTGTTCAAGCTGGATCTGCGTGACCTCACGCTCTTTCATCTCAATTTTCAGCTGCTCCAGCGTGGTCTGACGCTCGGCTTCCGCCTTCTCACGGTCTGAAATTTCCTGATTCAGCTGGGCAATGTTGTCCTTGAGCTGAACGTTGAGTTTAAGATCGCGCTCGCGCATCTCTTCCAGCTTATCCACCAGTTTCGATAAACGCTGTCGGGACTCTTCCAGCTGCTCAACCACCACGGAGAGGAAATAGACCGCCCATGGGGTGATCAGCAGGCCAAAGAAAATAGAGCGGATCACGTCGATGCTCTCGACCTGACCATGCAGAACCATGGTCACGGCCATTTGCACGACGATGGCCAGAACGACCAGCGCCAGCGCCAGCAGCATGGAAAAACGCACCAGCCCGAGCTTCATCATCAGGTCGACGTAGTACTGGGCCAGCATTCGAATTTGCTTCATAGAGGATCCCTTCACGACTTTATCGCTCAATAATACTCAAATTCACGGCGAGGCGTTGAAGGTTGTGAGAAAAAGTGCGGGGTGAAACAGGAGATTAGCCTCGCCCCCGGGCAAGCGGGAGCGAGGAAGAAGGTTTATCAGGAGCGTTTTAGCAGCATCCAGAGGCTGATCAGGAAGAAACTGGCGCTCGGCAACAGCGCGCCGATAATTGGCGGAATGCCATACACCAGCGTCAGCGGACCAAAAATCTGATCGAGGACGTAGAACACGAAACCAAAGCTGATACCTGTTACCACGCGAACCCCCATCGGCACGCTACGTAGCGGTCCAAAGATGAACGACAGCGCCATCAGCATCATCACCGCCACGGACAGCGGCTGGAAGATTTTGCTCCACATGTTGAGCTGGTAACGCCCCGCATCCTGCCCGCTCGATTTCAGATACTTCACGTAGTTATGCAGACCGCTGATGGAGAGCGCATCGGGGTCAAGCGCCACGACGCCGAGCTTGTCCGGCGTCAGGTCGGTTTTCCAGGTACCGCTAACGGTCTGCGAACCGGTGATCTGTTTCGGGTTAGTCAGGTCAGATTCATCAACCTGGGATAACCGCCACAGCTTGTTGTTTGCATCAAATTTAGCAGAGGCGGCATAACGCACTGACTGCAAACGACGATCGTTATTGAAAGCATAGATACTCACGCCACCCAGCTCGTCATCCCCTTTCACGCGTTCGATATAGACGAAGTTCTGGCCATCTTTCGCCCATAATCCCTGCTGCGTGGAGAGCAGAGAACCGCCGTACATCGCCTGAGCACGGTAGTTACGCGCCATCTGTTCGCCCTGCGGCGCGACCCATTCGCCGATCGCCATGGTCAGCAGCACCAGCGGGATCGCGGTTTTCATCACCGACAGCGCAACCTGCATACGGGTAAAGCCCGATGCCTGCATCACCACCAGTTCGCTACGCTGAGCCAGCATCCCCAGGCCCAGCAGCGCACCCAGCAGGGCCGCCATCGGGAAGAAGATCTGTACATCTTTTGGTACGCTGAGCAGGGTGTACATCCCGGCGCCCAACGCGTCGTAACTCCCCTGCCCGGCTTTTTTCAGCTGGTCGACAAATTTGATAATGCCCGAGAGCGACACCAGCATGAACAGGGTCATCATGATGGTGGTAAAAATTGTTTTACCGATATAGCGGTCAAGTACGCCAAACGCCTGCATTAGATGGCTCCTTTACGCGTAAACCGGGCACGAAGACGACGCACAGGCACCGTGTCCCACAAGTTGAGTCCGACTGCCAGCAGCAGATACAAACCATTCACGACCCAGGTCCAGATCATCGGGTCAATTTTACCTTTCCCGCCGTTAGACTTGATTGAGGTTTGCAGCAGGAAGAACACCAGATACAGCAGCATCGCTGGCAGCATCGACAGCACGCGGCCCTGACGCGGGTTCACCACGCTCAGCGGCACTACCATCAGCGCCATCATAAATACGGTGAATACCAGCGTGATACGCCAGTGCAGTTCAGCACGCGCACGATCGGTATCAGTATTCATTAAGGTGCGCATATCCATCTGCTCAGTATCCGTTGGATCGAGCGCGACGGCCTGGTGACCAATGATGGCCTGGTAGTTCTGGAAATCGGTGATACGGAAGTCACGCAGCATAGCCGTGCCTTCGAAACGCGTTCCTTTGTTCAGCGTGACAACCTGAGAGCCGTCTTTACGCTGCGCCAGCTGACCGGAGTCCGCCACTACCACAGAAGGGCGAGCGTTACCTTTCGGGCGCAGTTGAGCAAGAAACACGTCATTGAAGCGGCTGCCATCGACGCTTTCGATAAACAGCACGGAGTTACCGTCGGTCGCCTGCTGGAACTGCCCCTGCGCCAGCGCCGCCAGCCCCGGGTTAACTTTTGCTTCCGCCAGCACCTCATCCTGATGACGGGACGAGGTCGGCCCCGCCCACATGACGTTAACCGCGGCAACAATGCCCGTAAACAGCGCCAGCACCATGGCTGCCTTTACCAGTACGGCCTTACTGAGGCCGCAGGCATGCATCACGGTAATTTCACTTTCGGTATAGAGCTTACCCAGGGTCATCAGCAGACCAAGGAACAGGCTTAACGGCAGGATAAGCTGCGCCATTTCCGGCACGCCAAGCCCGAGCAGGGAAAGCACCAGATTCGTTGGGATTTCGCCATCAACTGCCGCGCCGAGGATCCTGACCAGCTTCTGACAGAAAAAGATCAGAAGGAGGATAAAGAGGATCGCCAGTTGGCTCTTCAGCGTCTCCCGAACCAGATATCTTATGATTATCACTTTAAATACGCCCGTTAAAACTCGTCTTATGCAGGAATTTAGCTTGTTTCATGGCTTAAACGTCATTTATTCTCTTGAGTCGTCGAAATCATCGCTAAGATTAAAAAACCCGGCGGATTCGCGCTTCATGACATTTATTGACGTGTCGAAACCGTAGTAACGTAAGATTAACACGAAGTCACCACAACGGCGGACATGAGTTACGAAAGGTTTCAATTCTATCCGTAGCCGCCGCCGTTGTCTTTAAGATTCAGGAGCGTAGTGCATGGAGTTCAGTGTAAAAAGCGGTAGCCCGGAGAAACAGCGGAGTGCCTGCATCGTTGTGGGCGTCTTTGAACCACGCCGACTCTCCCCGATCGCCGAGCAACTCGATAAAATCAGCGACGGCTATATCAGCGCCCTGCTGCGCCGTGGCGAACTGGAAGGCAAACCAGGGCAGACCCTGTTGCTGCACCACGTTCCAAACGTCCTGTCCGAGCGTATTCTGCTGATTGGCTGCGGTAAAGAACGTGAGCTTGATGAGCGCCAGTACAAGCAGGTTATTCAGAAAACCATTAATACACTGAATGATACTGGTTCGATGGAAGCCGTCTGCTTCCTCACGGAGCTGCACGTTAAGGGCCGCAACACGTACTGGAAAGTACGCCAGGCCGTCGAAACCGCAAAAGAGAGCCTCTACAGCTTTGATCAGTTGAAGACCACCAAAAGCGAGCCGCGTCGCCCGCTGCGTAAAATGGTCTTTAACGTGCCGACCCGTCGCGAGCTGACCAGCGGCGAGCGCGCCATTCAGCACGGTCTGGCGATTGCTGCCGGTATTAAAGCGGCAAAAGATCTTGGCAATATGCCGCCAAACATCTGTAACGCCGCGTACCTGGCGTCACAGGCGCGCCAGCTGGCTGACGCCTACAGCAAGAACGTCATCACCCGCGTTATCGGCGAACAGCAGATGAAAGAGCTGGGGATGCACTCTTATCTGGCGGTCGGTAACGGCTCCCAGAACGAATCCCTGATGTCGGTCATCGAATACAAAGGCAATCCGTCTGAAGACGCGCGTCCGATCGTGCTCGTTGGCAAAGGGCTGACCTTCGACTCCGGCGGTATCTCCATCAAGCCTTCAGAAGGCATGGATGAGATGAAGTACGACATGTGTGGCGCGGCGGCGGTTTACGGCGTCATGCGCATGGTCGCGGAACTTCAGTTGCCCATCAACGTGATCGGCGTGCTGGCGGGCTGCGAAAACATGCCTGGCGGCCGCGCTTATCGCCCGGGTGATGTGCTGACTACCATGTCCGGCCAGACCGTTGAAGTGCTGAACACCGACGCCGAAGGCCGTCTGGTGCTGTGCGACGTGCTGACCTACGTTGAGCGTTTCGAACCTGAAGCGGTTATCGACGTAGCTACCCTGACCGGCGCCTGCGTGATTGCGCTGGGGCATCACATCACCGGCCTGATGTCGAACCACAATCCGCTGGCGCATGAGCTGATCGGCGCGTCCGAACAGGCTGGCGACCGCGCGTGGCGTCTGCCGCTGGGGGACGAGTTCCAGGAACAGCTGGAGTCTAACTTCGCGGACATGGCGAACATTGGTGGTCGTCCTGGCGGCGCAATTACCGCAGGCTGCTTCCTGGCGCGCTTCACCCGCAAGTACAACTGGGCGCACCTGGACATCGCGGGGACCGCATGGCGCTCCGGTAAAGCCAAAGGCGCGACGGGACGTCCGGTGGCCCTGCTGTCGCAGTTCCTGCTCAATCGCGCGGGTTTTAACGGCGACGAGTGATGAAAAACGCCGGGTAGCGGCTTCGCCTTACCCGGCCTACAACGTCACTCAACCGTAGGCCGGGTAAGCGTAGCGCCACCCGGCTTTGCATTTAAATCCACGACAAGAAACCCCATATATGAAGAATGCAACGTTCTACCTTCTGGACAATGACACCCATCAGGATGGCCTCAGCGCCGTTGAACAACTGGTGTGTGAAATTGCCGCAGAACGTTGGCGCGCAGGTAAACGCGTCCTGATTGCCTGTGAAGATGAGCAGCAGGCGATTCGTCTGGATGAAGCGCTATGGGCGCGCCCGCCGGAGAGTTTTGTTCCGCATAACCTGTCGGGCGAAGGTCCACGCGGCGGGGCACCGGTGGAGATTGCCTGGCCGCAAAAACGCAACAGCAGCGCGCGCGACATTCTCATTAGCCTGCGGACAGACTTTGCAGATTTTGCCACCGCTTTCACAGAAGTGGTAGACTTTGTCCCTTACGAAGAATCTTTGAAACAGCTGGCGCGCGAACGCTACAAAGCGTACCGCCTGGCCGGTTTTAACCTGAATACGGCAACCTGGAAATAATGGAAAAGACATATAACCCACGCGATATCGAACAGCCGCTTTACGAGCACTGGGAACAGCAGGGCTATTTCAAGCCTAACGGCGACGAAAGCAAAGAGTCCTTCTGCATCATGATCCCGCCGCCGAACGTCACCGGCAGTTTGCATATGGGGCATGCTTTCCAGCAGACCATCATGGATACCATGATCCGCTACCAGCGTATGCAGGGTAAAAACACCCTGTGGCAGGCGGGGACTGACCACGCGGGTATCGCGACCCAGATGGTGGTTGAGCGTAAAATTGCCGCTGAAGAAGGTAAAACCCGCCACGACTACGGTCGCGACGCGTTTATCGACAAAATCTGGCAGTGGAAAGCGGAATCCGGCGGCACCATTACCCGTCAGATGCGCCGTCTCGGCAACTCCGTGGACTGGGAGCGTGAGCGCTTCACCATGGACGAAGGCCTGTCCAACGCCGTGAAAGAAGTCTTCGTGCGCCTGTACAAAGAAGACCTGATTTACCGTGGCAAACGCCTGGTCAACTGGGACCCGAAACTGCGTACCGCCATCTCTGACCTGGAAGTAGAAAACCGCGAGTCTAAAGGCTCCATGTGGCACATCCGCTACCCGCTGGCCGACGGTGCAAAAACCGCCGACGGTAAAGATTACCTGGTGGTGGCGACCACCCGTCCGGAAACCCTGCTGGGCGATACCGGCGTGGCCGTTAACCCGGAAGATCCGCGCTATAAAGATCTGATCGGCAAATTTGTGGTGCTGCCGCTGGTGAACCGCCGTATTCCGATTGTGGGCGACGAACACGCCGACATGGAAAAAGGCACCGGCTGCGTGAAAATCACCCCGGCACACGACTTTAACGACTATGAAGTCGGTCGTCGCCATCAACTTCCGATGATCAACATTCTGACCTTCGACGGCGATATCCGCGAAAGCGCAGAAGTGTACGACACCAAAGGCAACGAATCCGACGTTTATTCCAGCGACATCCCGGCTGAGTTCCAGAAGCTGGAGCGCTTTGCCGCGCGTAAAGCCGTCGTAGCCGCCGTTGACGCGCTCGGCCTGCTGGAAGAGATTAAACCTCACGATCTGACCGTGCCGTACGGCGACCGTGGCGGCGTAGTTATCGAGCCAATGCTGACCGACCAGTGGTACGTGCGTGCCGACGTGCTGGCGAAACCGGCTGTGGAAGCGGTTGAGAACGGCAGCATTCAGTTCGTGCCGAAGCAGTACGAAAACATGTACTTCTCCTGGATGCGCGATATTCAGGACTGGTGTATCTCCCGTCAGCTGTGGTGGGGTCACCGTATCCCGGCGTGGTACGACAATGAAGGCAACGTCTACGTTGGCCGCACCGAAGAGGAAGTGCGTCAGGAAAACAACCTGGGCGCTGACGTTGCGCTGCGCCAGGACGAAGACGTGCTGGATACCTGGTTCTCTTCCGCGCTGTGGACCTTCTCGACCCTCGGCTGGCCGGAAAACACCGACGCGCTGCGTCAGTTCCACCCAACCAGCGTGATGGTCTCCGGCTTCGACATCATCTTCTTCTGGATCGCCCGCATGATCATGATGACCATGCACTTCATCAAAGACGAAGATGGCAAGCCGCAGGTTCCGTTCCATACCGTTTACATGACCGGCCTGATCCGCGACGACGAAGGCCAGAAGATGTCCAAATCCAAGGGTAACGTTATCGACCCGCTGGACATGGTTGATGGTATCTCTCTGGAAGAGCTGCTGGAAAAACGTACCGGCAACATGATGCAGCCGCAGCTGGCGGAGAAAATCCGCAAGCGTACCGAGAAGCAGTTCCCGAACGGGATCGAATCTCACGGTACCGACGCCCTGCGCTTCACCCTGGCGGCGCTGGCCTCCACCGGTCGTGACATCAACTGGGATATGAAGCGTCTGGAAGGTTACCGTAACTTCTGTAACAAGCTGTGGAATGCCAGCCGCTTCGTGTTGATGAACACCGAAGATCAGGATTGCGGATTTAACGGCGGCGAAATGACCCTGTCTCTGGCAGACCGCTGGATCCTGGCGGAATTTAACCAGACGGTGAAAGCGTTCCGCGACGCGCTGGACAGCTACCGCTTCGACATCGCGGCAGGCATCCTTTACGAATTCACCTGGAACCAGTTCTGTGACTGGTATCTGGAGCTGGCGAAGCCGGTCATGAACGGCGGCACTGAGGCGGAGCTGCGCGGTACGCGTAATACGCTGATTACCGTCCTGGAAGGTCTGCTGCGCCTTGCGCACCCGATCATTCCGTTCATCACCGAAACCATCTGGCAGCGCGTGAAGGTAATTGCCGGTATAAACGCCGATACCATCATGCTCCAGCCGTTCCCGGCATTCGACGCCGCGAAAGTGGATGAAGCCGCGTCTGCGGATACCGAGTGGCTGAAACAGGCGATCGTTGCGGTACGTAACATCCGCGCGGAAATGAACATCGCTCCAGGTAAACCACTGGAGCTGCTGCTGCGCGGTTGCAGCGAAGCTGTCGTTCGTCGCGTCACCGAGAACAACACCTTCCTGAAAACCATGGCGCGTCTGGAAAGCATCACCGTGCTGCCTGCCGATGATAAAGGTCCGGTTTCCGTGACCAAAATTATCGACGGCGCGGAGCTGTTGATCCCGATGGCGGGCCTGATCGACAAAGATGCTGAGCTGGCTCGTCTGGCGAAAGAAGTGGCGAAAGTCGACGTGGAAATCGGCAAAATCGAAAGCAAACTGGCGAACGAAGGCTTTGTGGCCCGCGCGCCGGAAGCGGTCATCGCCAAAGAGCGTGAGCGTCTGGTTGCCTTCGCCGATGCGAAGACCAAACTGATCGAGCAGCAGGCGGTTATCGCAGCCCTGTAATGCTTTTACCCCTTACGCTTCAGGGCGTAAGGGGTATCCTTCCTGAAAACTCCTCGCTTGCACTCCCCTTTCTGCGGTGCTATTAACAGCAGTTGTGTGTCAATTTTTGTCATGAGTAATGCTATGAGCGTGATTACCCCCGTCGCGACGACAATGCGTCGGATCACTGAGCAGGACAACCCGGCTATCGCCGCCGTTATCCGCACGGTATCGGCCGAATATGGCCTGACCGCCGACAAAGGCTACACCGTGGCCGATCCCAATCTGGACGAACTTTTTCAGCTGTACAACCAGCCGGGCCATGCCTATTGGGTCATCGAGCAGGACGGCCAGGTCGTGGGCGGCGGCGGCATTGCCCCCCTGCTCTGCAGCGAGCCGGATATCTGTGAACTCCAGAAAATGTATTTCCTGCCAACGATACGCGGACAAGGCCTGGCGAAAAAGCTGGCGCTGGTCGCCCTGGAACATGCACGCTCACAGGGCTTTAAACGTTGCTACCTTGAAACCACCGCTTTCCTTAAAGAGGCCATTGGCCTGTATGAGCATCTGGGCTTTAAGCATATCGATGCGCCACTGGGCTGCACGGGCCACGTGGACTGCGAAGTCAGAATGCTGAAAAGTCTGTAAGTTTTGTTCCTGCCGTCTTCTGTTAAGCGTCTGTAAACTGAATGCTCTACACTCACAGTTCACACCAAAACAGGGGAAACGCGATGTCGAAGATAAAAAGCTACGCCGCACCGCAGGCGGGTGCAGAACTTGAGCTGTACGAGTACGATGCGGGCGAACTAAAAGCGGAAGACGTCGAAGTACAGGTGGATTACTGCGGGATCTGCCATTCAGACCTCTCGATGATCGACAATGAATGGGGCTTTTCCAGCTATCCGCTGGTTGCCGGGCACGAAGTCATTGGCCGCGTCGTTGCGCTCGGCAGCGCCGCGCAGGACAAAGGGCTGAAAGTGGGCCAGCGCGTGGGTATCGGCTGGACGGCACGCAGCTGCGGCCACTGCGACGCCTGTATTAGCGGTAACCATATCAACTGCCTTGAGGGCGCTACGCCGACCATCCTGAACAAGGGTGGTTTCGCCGATAAACTACGCGCCGACTGGCAATGGGTTATCCCGCTGCCGGACAGCATTGATATTGAATCAGCAGGTCCGCTACTGTGTGGCGGTATCACCGTATTTAAACCGCTGCTGATGCATCACGTAACTGCCACCAGCCGCGTGGGCGTGATCGGTATTGGCGGGCTGGGGCATATTGCCATCAAACTGCTGCACGCGATGGGCTGTGAAGTGACGGCGTTCAGCTCTAACCCGGCGAAAGAGCAGGAAGTGCTGGCGATGGGTGCGGATAAAGTAGTGAACAGTCGCGATCCCGAGGCGCTCACCGCCCTGGCAGGCCAGTTTGACCTGATCATCAACACCGTCAACGTCGATCTCGACTGGCAGCCGTACTTTGAAGCCCTGGCCTACGGCGGTAACTTCCACACCGTGGGTGCGGTGATGAAGCCGCTGCCGGTTCCGGCGTTTACCCTGATCGGCGGCGATCGCAGCGTATCCGGATCTGCTACCGGCACGCCATATGAGTTACGCAAGCTGATGAAGTTTGCCGGACGCACAAAAGTGGCGCCGACCACCGAACTGTATCCGATGTCAAAAATCAACGAAGCAATCCAGCACGTGCGCGACGGCAAAGCCCGCTACCGCGTGGTGTTGAAAGCGGATTTCTGATGTGAGTTTGCCGGGTGGCGGCTTCGCCTGACCCGGCCTACTTTCACTGCCGCGCCAATACGTTAAGTACTTCTGCCACCGCGACCGCTCCCGGATCCATCACCCCATCCAGGTTCTCTTTATTGACATACGACGAGCGTCCCGCGCCGGCTTTCGCCATTTTTGCCGTTGCTTCGGCGCCCTGCTGCGCAGCCTGCGCCGCCGTCCGCAGATCGCCATCCCTTAACGCCTCCAGCGCCGGTTGCAGGGCGTCGATCAGCGTGCGATCCCCGAGATCTGCACCGCCATACTGCTTCATCTGCGCCAGTCCGCTCAACAATGCTTCTGGTAGCGGCTGTCCATCGTGAAGCTTTTGTCCTGCCGCCGTGAAGAAGATCGACATCAGCACCCCGCTCGACCCGCCCATTACCGTAGCCAGCCGCTCCCCCACCAGCAGGAGTAATGTCGGCACGTCGTTAAGGGGCAGGTTGTTCTCCTCAAGTCGCTGCGCAATATCCCGCGCCCCTTGCGCAAAGGTGGAGCCCGTATCGCCATCGCCTACTTTGGCATCCAGCGCGTTGAGGCGGTTTTCCAGCTGGATCAATGTCTTCGTTACCGAAGCGACGGCCTCGCTCACCTGCGGATTGTCCGATGGGGTATATTCCACGCGGTCACGAAGGGCGCTATGGGGGACGGTACGCAGGGGCGCGAACGCGACGGGCTTCTGCCAGCCCAGCGTCTCGACCTCGGCGTGAATCGCCTTCTCGAAGAAATCGTTGAGCTTTAACAGCGTTAGCGAAAACCCTTTCATATCCAGCGCACTCACCAGCGGCGCCGGGCCAATCAGATACGCAATGTTCTCTTTCAGCGCCGAATGCGCCAGCTCTTTGGTGAGCAGAGCCATCTCCAGCGCTGACACGCCGCCGAGGTTGTTGATCAGCACCGCAAAGCGCCCGTCCCCCGCCTGCGCGCGTAACGGCGTCACCAGCGTGTCGATAATGGCTTTGCTGTTTTGCGTATCCACGACGGAAGCTCCCGGCTCGCCGTGAATGCCCAAACCCAGCTCGACATGGCCTTGTTTTATGCGCCCCTCTTCATCATCGCTGCCCGGCAGGTTGCACGTTTGCATCGCCACGCCCAGGCTCCAGAGGTTATCGCAGGCCTGTTGCGCTATATCCCGCACGTCGTTTAGCGATTTCCCCTGCTCTGCCGCATATCCCGCAATCTTATGCACCAGCGCCGTTCCCGCGATACCACGCGGCTGCTTGTTATCCGGCAGGGCAATATCATCCGCGACGATAACCATCTCCACCTTCAGGCCGTAGCGTTTGGCTTTTTCCGCTGCCAGGCCAAAGTTAAGCCGGTCGCCGGTGTAGTTTTTCACAATCAGCAGGCAGCCACGATCGCCCGTCACCGCCACAATGGCATTGAGGACCGCATCCACGCTTGGGGAGGCGAACAAATCGCCACACACCGCTGCGGTAAGCATGCCTTTACCGACGAACCCGGCATGTGCCGGTTCATGGCCGGAGCCGCCACCGGAGATCACCGCCACGCGGCTTTTATCCCAGTCGCCGCGTGCCACCACGCGGATGGCCGGATCGATATCCAGTTTGACGAGATTACCGTGCGGCGCGGAGAGAAGTATGCCTTCAATGGCATCGTTGACAAGCTGTTTGCGGTCGTTAAAAAAGAATCTGGACATAGTTTCCCAAAATTTTGTTTACCGTATGTAAAAGCATAGTCCGCACTGGATAATGCGCCGCAAAGTGAGGAATTTACGCAGACATTTTGCCGTCAGGTTGCCTATACTCCACCCAGGACTACGAGAGGACGTGCATCATGAGTACACCATTGTTAATCGCCAGGACGCTGGAAAAAGAGCTGTTTTTACTGCCCGCGATGGCGAACCGTCATGGCCTGATCACAGGCGCGACCGGGACGGGAAAAACCGTCACCCTGCAGAAGCTGGCTGAGTCGTTGTCCGAGGCTGGCGTGCCGGTTTTTATGGCTGACGTGAAGGGCGATTTAACCGGGGTGGCTCAGGAAGGCACGGCGTCAGAAAAACTGCTCGAGCGCCTGAAAAATATCGGCATCACGGACTGGACGCCGCACGGTAATCCAGTGGTGGTCTGGGATATCTTCGGCGAAAAAGGGCATCCGGTGCGCGCCACCGTCTCCGACCTCGGCCCTTTGCTGCTGGCCCGTCTGCTTAATCTTAACGACGTGCAGTCCGGGGTGCTGAACATTATCTTCCGTATCGCCGACGATCAGGGCTTACTGCTGCTCGACTTCAAAGATCTGCGCGCCATCACCCAGTACATTGGCGATAACGCCAAATCCTTCCAGAACCAGTACGGCAATATCAGCAGCGCCTCGGTGGGCGCCATTCAGCGCGGGCTCCTGACGCTGGAGCAACAGGGCGCCGAGCATTTCTTCGGCGAGCCAATGCTGGATATCAAAGACTGGATGCGCACCGACAGCAGCGGCAAAGGCATCATCAACATTCTGAGTGCAGAGAAGCTCTACCAGATGCCGAAGCTCTACGCCGCCAGCCTGCTGTGGATGCTCTCTGAACTCTACGAACAACTGCCGGAAGCAGGCGATCTGGAAAAACCCAAACTGGTGTTCTTCTTTGACGAAGCGCACCTGTTGTTTAACGACGCGCCGCAGGTGCTGCTGGATAAAATTGAACAGGTTATCCGCCTGATCCGCTCCAAAGGCGTCGGGGTCTGGTTTGTGTCGCAAAACCCGTCGGATATTCCGGACAACGTACTGGGGCAACTGGGTAACCGCGTGCAGCACGCCCTGCGCGCCTTTACGCCAAAAGATCAGAAAGCGGTGAAAGCCGCGGCGCAAACCATGCGTGCCAATCCGGCCTTTGATACCGAAAACGCCATTCAGGCGCTGGGCACCGGTGAAGCGCTGATTTCGTTCCTCGATGCAAAAGGCAGCCCGACAGTTGTCGAGCGCGCGATGGTGATTGCGCCCTGCTCGCGCATGGGGCCAGTAACGGACGATGAACGCAACGGCCTGATCAACCACTCCCCGGTGTACGGGAAGTATGAAGACGAGGTGGATCGAGAATCCGCGTTCGAGATGCTGCAAAAAGGGGTGCAGGCGACTGCCGAATCGCAGAATGCGCCTGCCGCCAAAGGGCAATCTGTAGCCGTGGACGACGGCATTCTCGGCGGGCTGAAAGATATTCTGTTCGGCAGCACCGGGCCGCGCGGCGGCAAACGCGATGGCGTGGTGCAGACCATGGCAAAAAGCGCGACGCGTCAGATTACCAACCAGATAGTGCGCGGCATGCTGGGAAGTCTGTTAGGCGGCCGTCGCCGGTAGCGGTGGAACCCACGGGCGGCCAAGCGCCGACCCCTGTACGCCGTTCTCCTGTAGATAGCGGTCGATTTCCAGCATCCCCGTCCAGCGGTTCTCACACCAGAGCGGTGCCAGAAGCGTTGGGCGGCGGGCGCTTGCCGAGATGCGGTGGTAAACAATCTCCGGCGGCGTGTGGCGAATCATCTCCCCCGCCGTCACCGTATAGTCGTCGAGTTCGATACCACTTAACCGCCCCGCTTCCCAGGCTTTCGCCATAATGCTTCCCGTAACAATATGCAGCGGGTGCAGCTTAATGCCGTCCACGCCGGTCTCGACGACTTTTTCCAGCGTTTCAAGACCATGCTGCTGCCCTTCTCCCGGCAAGCCGACAATCAGATGCGAGCAGACTTTTAATCCACGCTCGCGGGCGAGACGCGTGGTGCGCTGGTAGCAGGCAAAATCATGACCGCGATTGATACGGTGCAGGGTTTTGTCGTGCGCGGTCTGCAAGCCCAGCTCCAGCCAGATCTCGTAGCCCTTCTCTTTGTACTCGCTAAGTAAATCCAGCACGGCGTCCGGCACGCAGTCCGGACGCGTCCCCACGCACAGCCCGACAATGTTCGCTTGAGCAACCGCCTGTTGATACATAGCGCGCAGCACCTGCACCTCCGCCCACGTGCTGGTGTAGGCCTGGAAATAGGCCAGATATTGCTTCGCGCGGTTCACCAGACTCGCCTGATGGGCGAGCTGTTCAGCGATAGATTTATGCTGTTGAGCTTCATCAGCAAACGAGGCCACGTTACAGAAGGTGCAGCCACCACGCCCGATGGTGCCATCGCGGTTCGGACAGCTAAAGCCGCCGTGCAGCGTCAGTTTGTGAACCTTTTGTCCGTAGCGCTGCAAAAGATCCCCACCAAACATATTGACTAATTTCTGTAACTGCATAATCTGATAGACCGTCCCGAAGAAAGGGGACAAGCCTGCCATTTTTAGCCTCTGTCGGCGATGACCTGGATCAATCGCCCTGGACGGCCTTTATCTATTTGAATAAATAATCACGATTACCGAGATTTCATTCACCCTGAACGTAATTACTTTTCCTTATGTTCTGATGGTTTTTTTTATTTATAGCGCCAGGTCTGAAAAACAGTGATTTTATGCGGGTTTGAATGCCACCCCAGATTATTATTCTGCTATAAATCTGCATTTCAGCACGCTGCATTGATAATACCGCTTTCATATAGTGAGTCAGATCACACTCCCCTGCACCTTCCCGGCGCTTTAAGTGGTTGTAAAAATAGTGAAATCATCAATAAAAACAACAATATGACCACTCTTTAGCACATTTTTGTATAAATAAGATTGCCATTTGACCTGTGTACCAATTCCCGATAAGTTGGAAATCCGCTGGAAGCTTTCTGGATGAGCGGCCTGCTCATCATATTTATGCAGTAATTGAGATTCCCTCTGAAGCAAGTCCTCAAACTTGTTTACCTGCGCGAAAGGATGAAAAAGAGGGCGAATGCGAGGTCCGCGTATGAAACGCTAACCCCGTCGCCATGCTCTTTCTGCGCCTGTGCGCCACGGTAAAGTTCAGTGGGAAGCCCGACGAGCCTGGGGAGGTTCACTGATATGTTGTACGATAAATCCCTTGAGAAGGATAACTGTGGTTTCGGCCTGATCGCCCACATAGAAGGCGAACCTAGCCACAAGGTAGTGCGTACTGCTATTCACGCACTGGCCCGTATGCAGCACCGTGGCGCCATCCTTGCCGATGGTAAAACCGGCGACGGTTGCGGTCTGCTGCTGCAAAAACCGGATCGTTTCTTCCGCATCGTGGCGGAAGAGCGCGGCTGGCGTTTAGCCAAAAACTACGCTGTCGGTATGCTGTTCCTGAATCAGGATCCTGAAAAAGCTGCCGCGTCACGCCGCATCGTTGAAGAAGAACTTCAGCGTGAAACCCTGTCGATTGTCGGCTGGCGCGATGTGCCAACCAACGAAGGGGTGCTCGGTGAAATCGCCCTCTCCTCGCTGCCTCGTATTGAACAGATTTTCGTCAACGCGCCTGCGGGCTGGCGTCCGCGTGATATGGAACGCCGTCTGTTTATTGCCCGCCGCCGCATTGAAAAACGTCTTCAGGACGATAAAGAGTTCTACGTCTGTAGCCTCTCTAACCTGGTGAACATCTATAAAGGTCTGTGTATGCCGGCTGACCTGCCGCGCTTCTACCTGGACCTGGCGGATCTGCGTCTGGAATCGGCCATTTGCCTGTTCCACCAGCGCTTCTCCACCAATACCGTTCCACGCTGGCCGCTGGCTCAGCCGTTCCGCTACCTGGCGCACAACGGTGAGATCAACACCATCACCGGTAACCGCCAGTGGGCCCGCGCCCGTACCTATAAGTTCCAGACCCCGCTGATCCCGGACCTACACGATGCCGCGCCGTTCGTGAACGAAACCGGCTCGGACTCCAGCTCAATGGATAACATGCTGGAACTGCTGCTGGCGGGCGGGATGGATATCGTGCGCGCCATGCGTCTGCTTGTACCGCCGGCCTGGCAGAACAACCCGGATATGGACCCTGAGCTGCGCGCGTTCTTTGACTTTAACTCCATGCACATGGAGCCGTGGGATGGCCCGGCAGGCATCGTTATGTCCGACGGACGTTTTGCCGCCTGTAACCTGGACCGTAACGGTCTGCGTCCGGCGCGCTATGTCATTACCAAAGACAAGCTCATCACCTGTGCCTCTGAAGTGGGTATCTGGGATTACCAGCCAGACGAAGTGGTCGAGAAAGGCCGCGTCGGACCGGGCGAGCTGATGGTGATTGACACCCGCGGTGGGCGTATTCTGCACTCTGCTGAAACCGACAACGATCTGAAGAGCCGCCATCCGTACAAAGAGTGGATGGAGAAAAACGTGCGTCGTCTGGTGCCGTTTGAAGATCTGTCAGACGAAGAAGTGGGTAGCCGCGAGCTGGACGATGACACCCTCGCGAGCTTCCAGAAGCAGTTTAACTACAGCGCGGAAGAGCTGGACTCGGTTATTCGCGTGCTCGGCGAAAACGGCCAGGAAGCGGTCGGCTCAATGGGTGACGATACCCCGTTTGCTGTGCTCTCCAGCCAGCCACGCATTATTTACGACTATTTCCGTCAGCAGTTTGCGCAAGTCACCAACCCGCCAATCGATCCGCTGCGCGAAGCCCACGTCATGTCGCTGGCCACCAGCATCGGCCGTGAGATGAACGTATTCTGTGAAGCCGAAGGTCAGGCGCACCGTCTGACCTTTAAATCACCGATCCTGCTGTACTCCGATTTCAAACAGCTCACCACCATGACCGAGGAGCACTATCGCGCCGACACGCTCGATATCACCTTCGACGTGACCGAAACGAGCCTCGAAGAGACGGTGAACGCGCTGTGCGACAAAGCCGAGCAGATGGTGCGTAACGGCACCGTTCTGCTGGTGCTGTCTGACCGCAACATCGCGAAAAACCGTCTGCCGGTGCCTGCACCCATGGCGGTGGGGGCTATCCAGACGCGTCTGGTGGACAAGAGCCTGCGCTGCGATGCCAACATCATCGTTGAAACTGCGAGCGCGCGCGACCCGCACCACTTTGCGGTGCTGTTAGGCTTTGGCGCCACGGCGATCTACCCGTATCTGGCCTACGAAACACTGGCCCGCCTGGTGGATACCCGCGCGATCGATAAAGACTACCGTGCTGTGATGCTGAACTACCGTAACGGCATCAACAAAGGTCTGTACAAGATCATGTCCAAAATGGGCATCTCGACCATCGCCTCTTACCGCTGCTCGAAGCTGTTTGAAGCGGTCGGTCTGCATGACGACGTTGCCAACCTCTGCTTCCAGGGCGTGATCAGCCGTATCGGTGGCGCAGGCTTTGCTGACTTCCAGCAGGATCTGGTGAACCTGTCGAAACGCGCCTGGCTGGCACGTAAGCCGCTGGAACAGGGCGGTCTGCTGAAATACGTTCACGGGGGTGAGTATCACGCTTATAACCCGGACGTGGTGCGCACACTGCAACAGGCGGTGCAAAGCGGCGAGTACAGCGATTATCAGCAGTATGCTGAGCTGGTGAACAACCGTCCGGCGGCGACGCTGCGCGATCTCATTGCCCTCAATCCGGGTGAGGAAGCGGTCAGCATTGACGAGGTTGAACCCGCATCTGAGCTGTTCAAACGTTTCGATACCGCGGCGATGTCCATCGGCGCGCTGAGCCCGGAAGCCCACGAAGCGCTGGCGGAAGCCATGAACAGCATCGGCGGCAACTCCAACTCCGGCGAAGGCGGTGAAGATCCTGCCCGTTACGGCACCAATAAAGTGTCCCGTATCAAGCAGGTGGCGTCCGGCCGTTTCGGCGTAACGCCTGCGTACCTGGTTAACGCCGACGTGATCCAGATTAAGGTCGCGCAGGGGGCAAAACCGGGTGAAGGCGGTCAGCTGCCGGGTGATAAAGTCACCCCGTACATCGCTAAGCTTCGCTACTCGGTGCCGGGCGTGACGCTGATCTCCCCGCCGCCGCACCACGATATTTACTCTATCGAGGATCTGGCGCAGCTGATTTTCGACCTGAAACAGGTCAACCCGAAAGCGATGATCTCCGTGAAGCTGGTTTCCGAGCCGGGCGTTGGCACCATCGCCACCGGCGTGGCGAAAGCCTATGCGGATCTGATCACCATCGCCGGCTACGACGGCGGCACCGGCGCAAGCCCGCTCTCCTCCGTAAAATACGCGGGTTGTCCGTGGGAGCTTGGTCTGGTGGAAACCCAGCAGGCGCTGGTCGCCAACGGCCTGCGTCACAAAATCCGCTTACAGGTGGACGGCGGGCTGAAAACCGGCCTCGACATCATCAAAGCGGCGATTCTGGGTGCGGAAAGCTTCGGCTTCGGTACCGGCCCGATGGTTGCGCTCGGCTGTAAATACCTGCGTATTTGCCACCTGAACAACTGCGCAACGGGCGTTGCTACGCAGGATGAAAAGCTGCGTAAGAATCACTATCACGGCCTCCCGTTCAAAGTGACTAACTACTTTGACTTCATCGCCCGTGAAACCCGCGAGCTGATGGCGCAGCTGGGCGTGAAGCGTCTGGTGGATCTGATTGGCCGTACCGACCTGCTGAAAGAGCTTGAGGGCTTCACGGCCAAGCAGCAGAAGCTGGAGCTGTCTAAGCTGCTGGAAACCGCTCAGCCGCATCCTGGCAAAGCGGTTTACTGCACCGAGAACAACCCGCCGTTCGACAACGGCGTGCTGAACGCGCAGCTGCTGCAACAGGCGAAGCCGTACGTGGATGAGAAGCAGAGCAAAACGTTCTGGTTTGATATCCGCAACACCGATCGTTCCGTGGGTGCGTCCCTCTCCGGTTACATCGCGCAAACGCACGGTGACCAGGGCCTGGCGTCGGATCCGATTACCGCGCACTTCAGCGGTACCGCGGGTCAGAGCTTCGGTGTGTGGAACGCGGGCGGCGTTGAGTTATACCTGACCGGTGATGCCAACGACTACGTCGGAAAAGGCATGGCGGGCGGTCTGCTGGCGGTGCGTCCTCCGGTTGGTTCAGCCTTCCGCAGCCATGAAGCAAGCATCATCGGCAATACCTGTCTGTACGGTGCAACCGGCGGTCGTCTGTTTGCCGCGGGCCGTGCGGGCGAGCGTTTTGCGGTGCGTAACTCCGGTGCCATCACCGTGGTGGAAGGCATCGGCGATAACGGCTGTGAATACATGACGGGCGGAATTGTGTGCGTCCTGGGTAAAACCGGCGTGAACTTTGGCGCGGGCATGACGGGCGGTTTTGCCTACGTCCTGGATGAAGACGGTGAGTTCCGCAAACGCGTGAACCCGGAACTGGTGGAAGTGCTGGACGTTGATACGCTGGCCATCCACGAAGAACACCTGCGCGGCTTAATTACCGAACACGTGCAGCATACCGGTTCTTCGCGCGGCGAAGAGATCCTGGCCAACTGGCCGGCGTTCTCTGCGAAATTCGCGCTGGTTAAGCCGAAGTCCAGCGATGTTAAAGCCCTGTTGGGTCACCGTAGTCGTAGCGCAGCAGAGCTGCGCGTGCAGGCGCAGTAAGGAATTCAGATGAGCCAGAACGTTTACCAGTTTATCGACCTTCAGCGTGTTGATCCGCCAAAGAAACCGCTGAAGATCCGTAAAATTGAATTTGTTGAAATCTACGAGCCGTTTTCAGAAGGCCAGGCCAAAGCACAGGCAGACCGCTGCCTGTCCTGCGGTAACCCTTACTGCGAATGGAAGTGTCCGGTCCATAACTACATCCCGAACTGGCTGAAGCTGGCCAACGAAGGGCGTATTTTTGAAGCCGCCGAGCTGTCTCATCAGACCAACACCCTGCCGGAAGTGTGCGGCCGCGTGTGCCCTCAGGATCGTCTGTGTGAAGGCTCCTGTACGCTGAACGACGAGTTTGGCGCGGTGACCATCGGCAACATCGAACGTTATATCAACGATAAAGCGTTCGAAATGGGCTGGCGTCCGGATATGACCGGCGTGCGTCAAACCGACAAGCGCGTGGCGATTATTGGCGCGGGCCCGGCAGGCCTTGCCTGTGCGGACGTGCTGACCCGTAACGGCGTGAAAGCGGTGGTCTTTGATCGCCACCCGGAGATTGGCGGCCTGCTGACCTTCGGTATCCCGGCCTTCAAGCTGGAGAAAGAGGTGATGACCCGCCGCCGCGAAATCTTCACCGGCATGGGCATTGAGTTCAAACTGAACGTGGAAGTGGGCCGTGACGTGCAGCTCGACGACCTGCTGAAGGATTACGACGCCGTGTTCCTGGGCGTGGGTACTTATCAGTCCATGCGCGGTGGCCTGGAGAACGAAGATGCGCCGGGCGTGTACGACGCGCTGCCGTTCCTGATTGCCAACACCAGGCAGATCATGGGCTATGGTGAGACCGCCGATGAGCCGTTCGTCAGCATGGAAGGCAAACGCGTGGTGGTGCTGGGCGGCGGTGATACCGCGATGGACTGCGTGCGTACCTCCATTCGTCAGAACGCGGCGCACGTCATCTGTGCTTACCGTCGTGACGAAGAGAACATGCCGGGCTCTAAGCGCGAAGTGAAAAACGCGCGTGAAGAGGGCGTGGAGTTCCAGTTCAACATCCAGCCTCTGGGTATTGAGGTGAATGCCAACGGTAGAGTGAGCGGCGTGAAGATGGCGCGCACGGAGATGGGCGCGCCGGATGCGAAAGGCCGTCGTCGCGCGGAGATCGTGGCCGGTTCTGAACACGTGATCCCGGCTGACGCCGTGGTGATGGCGTTTGGTTTCCGTCCTCACAGCATGGAGTGGCTGGCGAAGCACAGCGTAGAGCTGGACTCTCAGGGCCGCATAATTGCGCCGGAAGGCAGCGACAACGCGTTCCAGACCAGCAACCCGAAAATCTTCGCCGGTGGCGACATCGTTCGCGGCTCTGACCTGGTGGTCACGGCGATTGCCGAAGGCCGTAAAGCGGCTGACGGGATCATGAACTTCCTGGAAGTGTAAGCCCCTCTGACTCCCCGGCAGAAGCATAAAGCGGAACGCTGGGGAGCCTGTTTTCAGTAGCCTGCCCTTAAGTTAATGATACCTTTTTAAGCAAAAAAGCAGCGCAAACCCTGACGTAAACGTTTGCTTTCATGTAAAAACTGTATATTATGCGGCGGATTTTTTGGCCAAAATTCAAGGAGGCGTTGTGTCGCAAGATAACAATTATAGCCAGGGCCCCGTCCCTCTGGCGGCGCGGAAAGGCGTGATTCCACTCACTTTTGTGATGTTAGGGTTAACCTTTTTTTCCGCCAGTATGTGGACCGGAGGTACGCTCGGTACCGGTCTTTCCTATAATGATTTCTTCCTCGCAGTTCTCTTCGGCAATCTCCTCCTCGGTATTTACACTGCTTTTCTTGGCTACATTGGCGCAAAAACCGGCCTCTCAACCCATCTTCTTGCGCGTTACTCGTTCGGTATAAAAGGTTCCTGGCTTCCCTCCATGCTTTTAGGCGGTACGCAGGTAGGATGGTTTGGCGTCGGCGTAGCGATGTTTGCCATCCCGGTGAGTAAAGCCACGGGCATCGACGTCAATATCCTGATCGCGGTATCCGGTCTGTTGATGACCATGACCATCTTCTTTGGTATCTCAGCACTGACGATTCTGTCGATCATCGCCGTTCCCGCGATAGTTATCCTCGGCAGCTACTCCGTCTGGCTGGCGGTGCACGGCGTGGGCGGGCTGGATCATTTAAAAGCGATGGTGCCACAGACCCCGCTCAATTTTTCAGGCGCGCTGGCGCTGGTCGTCGGCTCCTTCATCAGCGCCGGAACGCTGACCGCCGACTTCGTCCGCTTTGGGCGTAACGCGAAAGGCGCCGTGGTGGTGGCAATGGTGGCGTTTTTCCTTGGCAACTCGCTGATGTTTATCTTCGGTGCGGCAGGCGCCGCGGCAGTTGGACAGGCGGATATCTCGGACGTGATGATCGCTCAGGGGCTACTGCTGCCCGCCATTATCGTTCTCGGCCTGAACATCTGGACAACCAACGACAACGCGCTCTATGCGTCGGGTCTGGGCTTTGCCAACGTGACCGGCCTTTCCAGCCGCACGCTGTCGGTGGTTAACGGTATTATCGGCACGCTCTGCGCGCTGTGGCTGTACAATAACTTTGTCGGCTGGCTCACCTTTCTGTCGGCGGCGATCCCTCCCGTCGGTGGGGTGATTATCGCCGACTATCTGATCAACCGCCGCCGCTACGCCAGCTTCCATAGCGCTACCTTTGTGCCGGTCAACTGGGTAGCCATTCTTTCGGTCGCGCTCGGCGTGGCTGCCGGGAATATTATTCCCGGTATAGTGCCGGTGAATGCGGTCCTCGGCGGCGTATTCAGCTACCTTCTGTTAACCCCCTTAGTCAGACGTACCTTTGCTACCGCCCCGGAGGCTCCCCATGCAGAATAATACCCTCACCATTCGTCAGGCCCGTTTACAGGGGCAAGAGGGGTTATGGCAGATCGCAATTGAAAACGGGCGCTTTAGCCGTATTGAACCGCAGGACGAGGCATCGTCACCTGCGGGCCAGGTGCTTGATGCTGAAGGCGGGCTGGTCATTCCCCCTTTCGTTGAGCCGCATATCCATCTGGATACCACTCAAACGGCTGGTGAACCGAGCTGGAACCAGTCTGGTACCTTATTCGAGGGGATTGAGCGCTGGGCTGAACGTAAGGCGCTGCTCACCCACGAAGATGTTAAGACCCGCGCAATGCAGACGCTGAAGTGGCAGATGGCCAACGGCATTCAGCATGTGCGTACTCACGTTGACGTCTCCGATCCCTCGCTGACGGCGCTGAAAGCGATGCTGGAAGTGAAGCAGGAGGTCGCCCCGTGGGTCGATCTGCAAATCGTGGCGTTCCCCCAGGAGGGCATTCTTTCTTATCCCAACGGTGAAGCGTTGCTGGAAGAGGCGGTGCGTATGGGGGCGGACGTTATTGGCGCAATTCCGCACTTTGAATTTACCCGCGAGTATGGTGTGGAGTCGTTGCACAAAACCTTCGCACTGGCGCAGAAGTACGACAGGCTGATCGACGTACACTGCGACGAAATCGATGATGAACAGTCGCGCTTCGTGGAAACCGTCGCCGCGCTGGCGCACCGTGACGGGATGGGCGCGCGCGTTACCGCCAGCCATACCACAGCGATGCACTCCTATAATGGCGCCTACGCGTCCCGCCTGTTTCGTTTGCTGAAAATGTCGGGCATCAACTTCGTCGCCAATCCGCTGGTGAACATCCACCTTCAGGGCCGCTTCGACACCTATCCTAAGCGCCGCGGCGTAACGCGCGTGAAAGAGATGCTGGAGGCGGGGATCAACGTCTGCTTTGGGCATGATGACGTTTTCGATCCGTGGTATCCCCTGGGCACCGCCAATATGTTGCAGGTGCTGCATATGGGTTTACACGTCTGCCAGCTGATGGGGTACGGGCAGATTAACGACGGGCTGAATCTGATCACCACCCACAGCGCGAAAACGCTCAACCTGCAGGACTACGGCGTGAAGGTGGGTAATTCTGCGAACCTGGTTGTTTTACCGGCCGAAAATGGCTTTGATGCGGTTCGTCGCCAGACGCCTGCGCGTTATTCTGTTCGTCACGGGCGGGTTATCGCCGAGACGGTACCCAGCCAGACAACGCTGCATCTGACGCAGCCGGAAGCGGTAACCTTTAAACGGTAATTATCGCTTCAGGAAATCTCATCCGGAGACGTATCAGCCTGTTTACGCTTTATCAGGTCTACAAATCGCAGCCTCTTTGCAGACCTGGTAAGCGCGGCGCCAGCGGTGAACTGGCGTGTCTATTTTCGATATTCTTTTACAGAAAAGAGATTATAAATAGACCAGCGTAATCACCGCCTCGCCGTCCAACTTGATCTCTTGCCCGCTGCCAAGCCCGTTGGCGACTGCGGCACTCACCTGTAGCGGAACAACCGCCGATGAGATCGGCTGCGGAATATCCGTGCCTTTTTGCACAAACGTATAGAAAAAGTCCTGCTGGGTCGGCAAGGGCAATAGCGTCGTGCGCGTCCATGGACCATTTTTGGTCGCGGCCCCGGCGATCTCCACCTGAACAGCGGCACTTTCGTCGGCTGCCGTCACGCCTGCCGCGTTAATTTGCACCCCATAACTGCCAATCGGCTTCTGCTCGCTGGTCAATCCTAAACCAAACAGGCGGGTCGTATCACGCACATAGGCACCGTTATTTATCTGGAATTTTACCCCTTCTTGCCCGGATTTATCTTTGCCAACGACCACGGAACTGGCGCGGGTATCACGCGCGGTAATCGCAACTCCCGTAGAAGATTCACACGTCACCGATAGTGTAAGATCGCGAGTACCAAGCTGTGTGAATGCGCTGGAGGAGAGCGACCCCGCATAGCGCGTGCCGAAATCTGCCACACCGCCATTGCTCAACGCCGGTGTACAGGCGGCAGCGTCAACGGTGACATCCACATCAATATTGACCGTATCAGTTGCCCATACCGCTGACGCGGCAGACATTCCGCAGAGTAATAGCGCTATACGCTTTTTCATTGTACATCCATCCTTACGCGTAAATTTCCGCGCCACACTTCTCTGTCCGTAATATGGTTACTTTTGAAGCGCGGTTTGATGGTAAGCGTGACAGACGCCGTTTTTCCCCGCAGCTCCTGACCGTTGATAAACGCAATCCCTTCGTTAAGCGCTGGCGCGATCTCTCTCACGCCGCCATTGGTAACCCACGGGTCGCCGGCATGGATAGCCGCCAGATTGACTGTACGATCGTCCACCGTTGCCTGCGCGGCAGTAACGCGCATGACGCCGTTATCACCAAAACCAAATTCATGCCCTTTCGGTACGTTACTGCCCAGAAAGAGACGAATACGCGACGGTTCATCGCATATCACGTTCAGGACAATCTGTTTCTCCGGCATCTCAATCAACCTGTTCCCTTCCGCCTGGCGCTCTGCGGCACTCATACGGCCATAGCTGAGTTTTTGCTGGCTTGATACTAACTGGCAGTCAGCCATAGCATGCAGAGAAAACGCCATTGCGCACACGGCTAAAAAAAGCGCCTTCATTTACACACCTCATTGACAGTTTCATAGAATGTATCGGTATTTGCCTCTTTCGGAAGCTTCAGACCAAATGCACAGGTGCCGTTATCCAGTTTTGCCACCACCTGTTGAGCAGGTTCAACATCGTTAAAAAAGACCACGCCGTCATCCACTGAGGTCGTAAGATAATTTCCGTGCGAATCCTCAAGGGCGATCCCTTTCGGCAGCTTTTTACCGTTTGCCAGGGTAACGTTCACCAGTGCACGTCGCTGGGTTAACGCAGTAAAATCAAGATGCCCTACCGCTCCTTTGCCAAGCGTGACGACACGGGTTCCATTCCCGATATCCATATTTTTCGGCAATGTTTCCGTATCCACTTCTACCCGCGCTGGGCGCCAGGCTCCCACTGACGGTACCACTGCCTGACCACGGAAGTCGGTCCATACCGGCCCCTGGGGCGTGTCAATCCTCACACCGGAGACGGGTTTATCCAGAGCAGCGATCGCGAACGTGTCGCGGATCGCCCATGGAGAGAACGTAACGCCTTGTCCATGAACCGCGATGCCCCCCTGTAGCGATCCTGAATAGCTGCGGCTATTCTCGTTATCCGAACTGGCGCTCAGGCCAAGCTGCGTATAGTGAAGGTTGCTGCTTATCCCACCGTTTACATTATCGCGATTCGTGGCCTGATCGTGTTCAGCTCCCAGCGACCAGGATGTGGTATCACTTACAACGCCAAGCGCAGAGGCGCCATACCGCGTTTTATGGTCATCATGACGGCTGTACAGGCTAACGCTATTGCTGGCACCAAAAGGAATACTGAGGTTGACGTAGAACAGATCGCCATCATCCTCATTCTCCTCATCTGCACTCAACTGATGTTGCCAGTTCATGGAAATCGTGGCGTACTTGAATGACTTGTTCCAACCCGCAGAGATGAAGCGGGAATCATCTGACTTATCATAACCCTGCGTTTGGTAGTAGCTGGTGCTAAGCGTGCCTAAGTAGGGCACACTCCAGGTCAGCCCGGCGGAATACTCATTTTTATTACCGCTGTCGAAATCATCATCCAGTGCTTCAAAAAGTTCGCGATAGTCTTGCGATTTATGCGTAACAGAGGCGTTAGCCCCCATGCCAAATGCGGGGTCAGAACTCCATGTTGCCGATAGCGTGTACCTCTGCCCTTTCAGTGAATCTTTCGAATCGTTGGACTGGTTCGCCTGGAGTGAAACAAGCCAGGCTGGTAGCGGCACTGTATCAAGGCTGGTGGCGACAGCCTGGTAATCTTCGCCTACGATTGAGCCTGCGTTGAAATTCACCCGTTCGCTTAGTTTCCAGCCTCCAGAAAGGCTGGCTACCCATGGCGTTTCACTATAGCTATCGCTCACTCGTCCCAGCGCGAAGTGATATCCTGAAGGCGCCCCTGCGCTCTGGTTATACAGCGCTGCGGGCACCACATAGCTGTGCTGGCTGCCATCGGTTTCCACTACCGTCACGTTCAGATCGCTAACGCCGTTACGTACCGGCACATCGGTGAGATTAAACGGCCCGACCGGTACCAGTGTGCTGTACACCAGAACATTTTGCTGACGCACTTCAATACGGGCCTGAGGCGTATTGGCGATACCGGACACGCTCACTCCGCTACCCCCCTGTTGTAAGGCGCTCTCCGGTGAAAGCTCGATACCATAGATTCCCGTACCCTGAAGAAGGGAGTTATTGATATTGACCTCGCCCGCCCGTAGGGTACTTTTCAGGGGGACAAAGGTATGCTGCAAATAGGTCGATGAGTTATTACTTTCAAATTCTCCGTCGCTCCGGCTCAGCAGTTGCTGTGTACGTAAGATCCAGTCGTCGAAATTGACCCCACCGTCCAGCATGGCCTGTGAATAGTCAGAGTGCCCGTCACCAAACTCATTGCGCGAGGAGAGAAGAGAATAATTCAACAGCGCAGCAGTGCCACCGGAAGTATAAGCTCCGATATCCGATTCGCTGTTTGCTACCCGATCCGCCGGTACAACCAGACTTAGAGATTCTTGCGCAGGCGAAGCCTCCACAATAGCGCTCGGGATATGACCGGTATAATCGTAGCAGCCGGACTCATAGTCAGAGGGAACTTTTAATCCTGCCTGCTCCATAAAAGGTTTGTCGAAACAGAGATCGCCGTTGTTGTCGAAACGAGCAATAACGTTGCCTTTATTATCACCATTCACCTTCAGAGCGACGGAAACGCTACCCGGTAAATACTTCGTCTTGCGGGAGAAATAATTTGATACGTCCGGGTTTATCCCCAGTGAACGAAGCGTTTCCTGATCAAAATTAATGGCAGCAGTCTCCATCTGCTGAGCCATCGCCTGGCCAGAACAGACCAGGCCAATGAGACAGGCGAGTAACGTTTTTTGCTGCATATCCTTTGCTGTCCTTATAGAGGCTTACTTCAAATCTGTAGTAAAGCGATCCCCTTTATAGCCGTAACGACTCGCCGGATAGAATTCAACTTTATTATCAGAGAAATTTGGTAATGTTGTTTTTATCGAGGTGTGAGGAAGGATGTAGGTCTTATCCAGCACACCCGCTTTTCCTGAGGGTAATGTTTTAAAGGATGCCGTTATACGAACAACGTAATCGCTGGGATTGTTGATAACCAGGCCATCTCCCTTTTTGTTCCATGTCAAAAATTTCCATGGCTGCGTCTCCTCAGGTAGACCCGCAGGATGAATTACAACAGGAAGATCCTGGCGGATAGTCAACGCAACTTTATCTTCTCCTTTCTCCTTTGGAGGAATGCCTTCGAACGTGACGCGTTTAAGTTCTTCATACTTCATGGGTTTGCTGGTTTGCAGCAGAAAACGCATTCGCTGTGTTTCCCCGGCGTCGACACGGACTACAGGTTGAGAAACGATTAAACGAATAGATTTATCGCTATCAGGTAAATCTACAATGTTTGTATAAAGCAATGCAGGTTGCGAATCCGTATTTTTAACATTCATACTGGCTTCGCCTTTTTGTGCATCGACTAATAAAACCGATGTTTCTGGAACCATACCGGTGGCACAACACTTTGTCGCTACAGCCAACAACGCAAGATATAAAATTTTCTTCATGACTTTCCACTCACATAAATAAATAAAAATCATACCGGCATTATTTTTATTATTCTTGCGGCAGAGAAAGCTATTTTAATGCAAAAAAAGCGTGACAATGGCTTTTAAATACTCTAACCATTGCCACGTTAATTAAGCGTTAAATTATTAGAGATATACCAGACTAATGGTTGCGTTACCGTCCAGCGTAATTACGTCAGTCGTACCTAATACCGAGTTATCCTGCACTGCAGAGGTAACCAGCAACGGCACGCTAAGCTGTTTGAAGGCTTTTGGCTGCGTGGTACCGGCTGTTGCTACGGTATTCGCTTTTTGGTAGCCCGTGCAGCCATTAAGCGAGCAGAGGTAACCCAGGCCTGGCGCAACTTTCTCCCAGGAACGCTGACCTTCAGTGATGCTCCCTGTTACCAGGGTGTCAACATTCGCGCCATCCGCTGTGACCGCTTCAGTATTGATGGCAACGGTGTAAGCACCAATGCTCACGCCAGCGGTGGTTTTACCCAGACCAAAGGCACCAGCGGTGTTGCTGAAGTCTGATTTATCCGTACCGCTACCTGCGATAAACGCGGTTGAAGACAGGTTAACGCGACTGTCCAGGCGGTTATCGGTGGAGGTAAAAGCAACGCTCATGTTGCTTTCGCAACTGATATTTAGCGTGATGCTTTTCTGCCCCAATTGTACCAGCTTGTTTGTCGCACCGGTCGGTGCAATATTTTGGTTCAGTACCGTTCCATAATCTACAACGCCGCCATCAGGCAGGGTCGGCGTACATGCAGCCGGGTTAATCGTACCGACAACTTTCAGCGTAACATCGTTAGCGGCCTGGGCAGCAAAAGCGGATAAACCGAAGGCTACGGCGACGGTTGCTGCCGAGAGTACTTTTTTAAATTCCATTATTTTCATTTCCCGATTTATTTTCTACAGCATTTAGCAATAACGAATATCAAAGATAAACAAGGCTCAGCGTGGCATTACCGTCAAGCGTGATAGTATCGCCTGTACCCAATACAGTGTTGTCCTGAAGCGCAGTTGTAATGCGTAACGGCATATTCATAACTTTAAAAGCTTTTGGTGTGGTGGTTCCCGATGCAGCAGCCGTAAAGACACGTGTCTGGCCTGTGCCACTGTTAACTGGTGCAAAAGCACCCGTACTGGATTTTACCCAGGTATAATTTGATGTATCGGTACCTGTGGCTGCAATGAGATCAGCGACAACACCATCTGTTGTTGTATTAACGGGATCTGCTGCAATGACATAGGAGCCAATATTCACACCCGCACTCGTTTTACCCAAGCCATAGGCGTTTCCTGAAGCGTTAGCATTTACATTATCGAAAAACCCATTTTCAATATAAGCGGCGCTCCCCAGGCCCACACGAGTATCATGGCGGTTATCCGTAGAAGTCACCCCAACGCTGGTATCGCTGTCACAGGTAATAGTGAGAGTAATACTTTTAGCCCCCAACTGAACCAGTGTATTCGCCGTGCCAGTTGGATTGATGGTAGAAGCTGGCATTGTGCCATAATCTACCACTCCACCGTTTGGCAGTGAGGGTACGCAGGAACCAGGAACGATATTACCAATAACTTTCAACGTCACATCATTAGCCGCGTGTGCATTTGACATGGCGAGGGCTGCACAAATAGCAGCAGATGAAAATAATTTTTTAAAAGTGATATTCATAATTTGTCCTTAAAAGAAAATCCGTTTTTGTTAACGCACATATATATTTTCACAGGGTGATATCGGATACAATCAAATTAAAATAAAACATTATTGAAGATAAATTTAACTGTCCTACAGAAAATAACCCAACAAGATTAATCCCATGCCAATTAATAGACCGATATCTTTTGCAAAGACACAAGTTTTTTAGAGAGTAATTTTATGCAGAAAATAAAAAAACCTGCACAGTTGTGCAGGTTCGGAAAAAATATTGTGCTTTATGAAGTTTATTTGACGACACGGAGTGCCGGACGACCACCGCGCGGAGGCGGATCGTCATCAGGGTCATTGTCGTCGTGATGGTCGGGTTTATCGCCATCAATCACAGACATTACCGTGTCGCTTTCACGTTCATCGGATGTCCCATCATCGTTCAGGCTGGCGACCTCTTCATCATAAGCCGCTTCCGGTTCGAACATGGTACCTGCACCGTTTTCACGGGCGTAGATAGCCAGAACCGCAGCCAGCGGAACGGAAACCTGACGCGGCACGCCGCCGAAACGCGCATTAAAGCGCACTTCGTCGTTAGCCAGTTCCAGGTTACCCACTGCACGTGGCGCAATATTCAGTACAATCTGTCCGTCGCGTGCGTATTCCATTGGAACCTGCACGCCCGGCAACGTCACATCCACAACCAGGTGCGGCGTGAGCTGGTTATCCAGCAGCCATTCATAGAAGGCGCGCAGCAGATACGGACGGCGTGGTGAAAGTTGTGACATTTCCACAGTCATTAGCCTCGGCCGAGACGCATTTCGCGCTCCGGTTCAGTTAAGGATGCCAGGAAAGAGTCGCGTTCGAAGACGCGAGTCATGTAGCCTTTCAGCTCTTTCGCGCCAGGACCGCTGAATTCTACGCCCAGGGTTGGCAGGCGCCACAGCAGCGGTGCCAGGTAGCAATCTACCAGGCTGAACTCATCGCTCAGGAAGAAAGGTTTTTGACCAAATACCGGCGCAATCGCCAGCAGCTCTTCACGCAGCTGTTTACGCGCAGCATCCGCTTCTGAAGAGGAACCGTTAACGATAACGTTCATCAGCGAGTACCAGTCTTTCTCGATACGCTGCATGTACAGGCGGCTTTCACCACGCGCAACAGGGTAAACAGGCATCAGCGGCGGATGCGGGAAACGCTCATCCAGGTATTCCATAATGATACGGGATTCCCACAGGGTCAGCTCACGATCCACCAGCGTCGGTACGCTTTGGCTCGGGTTGAGATCGATCAGATCCTGAGGCGGGTTATCCTTTTCCACATGCTCGATCTCAAAACTGACACCCTTCTCGGCCAGCACGATACGAACCTGATGGCTATAAATGTCAGTAGGACCAGAAAACAGCGTCATTACCGAACGTTTGTTGGCAGCGACAGCCATGAAAACCTCCAGGTATATTCAGAATTTTTACTGCTACCAGCCCAACGGGGCCAGCCAGATGATGTATCGCCCATCCCAGAGAAAACACATTGTTCAAGAATCGAACAAAAATCGAGTATTCACCGATATTTGGGCATAAAATTGGATGATAGTTTACCAGATTTTGATGGCTTTGTGGTGAGGGGATGCCGGAAATGTGGAAAAAGAGAAGATATATGAAATGTTACTGTGGATAACCTGCGCATTATCCATAAAAAAACCCGCCGAAGCGGGTTTTTCGCCAATCGTTCTGCGTAAGCAGAATAGATTAACGTTTGGAGAACTGTGGACGACGACGTGCTTTACGCAGACCCACTTTCTTACGTTCAACCTGACGAGCGTCACGAGTAACGAAGCCAGCTTTACGCAGTTCAGAACGCAGGGATTCGTCGTACTCCATCAGCGCGCGGGTGATACCGTGACGGATCGCACCTGCCTGACCGGAGATACCACCACCTTTAACGGTGATGTACAGATCCAGTTTTTCTACCATATCAACCAGTTCCAGCGGCTGGCGAACTACCATGCGGGCAGTTTCGCGACCGAAGTATTGTTCCAGAGAACGCTGGTTAATTACGATTTTACCACTGCCCGGTTTAATGAAAACGCGAGCTGCGGAACTTTTGCGGCGACCAGTGCCGTAGTATTGATTTTCAGCCATTGCCTATAATCCCGATTAGATGTCAAGAACTTGCGGTTGCTGTGCCGCGTGGTTGTGCTCGTTGCCTGCGTAAACTTTCAGTTTACGGAACATAGCACGACCCAGCGGGCCTTTTGGCAGCATGCCTTTAACCGCGATTTCAATCACACGCTCAGGACGGCGGGCAATCATCTCTTCAAAGGTCGCTTCTTTGATACCACCGATGTGGCCGGTGTGGTGGTAGTACATTTTGTCAGTACGCTTGTTGCCGGTAACAGCAACTTTGTCAGCGTTCAGAACGATGATGTAATCACCGGTATCAACGTGCGGAGTATATTCCGCTTTATGCTTACCGCGCAGGCGACGAGCCAGTTCAGTAGCCAGACGGCCCAGAGTTTTACCGGTCGCGTCAACAACATACCAGTCGCGCTGTACGGTTTCTGGTTTAGCTGTAAAAGTTTTCATTAAAAGCTTACCCAAATAATAAGTTACACGTTGGTGAACACCCAAACGTTTAGTCAGTTGAGGTTCACACGACAAAGTCCGGCAAACCTACCCCTTCGAATAGCACATGCCGACACATAGAAAGTTTCGGGAAAAAAACCTTCTCGTAACGTGGGGTCGCAAGATTATAGAGAAGTTGAGGTCAAAGATCGACCCTTAAATGTGATTTGGGATGGGTTTTTCGGGGTTGCGTACTGTGCGGTCTGGTGCCCTCACCCCCAGCCCCTCTCCCACAGGGAGAGGGTAGCGTTTGTTAAGGCCTGGTGCCCTCACCCACAGCCCCTCACCCACGGGGCTGAGGGTAGCATTTATGGCATATGCTCACGCTTAAGGTACTCTTCGCTCTGCATCTCTTGCAGGCGCGACAGGCAGCGCTGGAACTCAAACTTCAGGCGCTCGCCCTGATAGATCTCATATAAAGGCACCTCGGCACTGACTACCAGCTTGACGTGGCGCTCATAAAACTCGTCCACCAGCGCGATGAAGCGGCGCGCTTCGCTCTCCATGAGTGGGGTCATGACGGGCACATCCCATAACATAACGGTATGGAACAGACGCGAAAGCGCAATGTAGTCATGCTGACTGCGGGCGTCCACGCAGAGCGTTGCAAACGAGACGGCCAGCGTCTGGTTCTCTACGCCAAGCGTCGGCAACGGACGATGATTAATCTCCAGCGCTGGTGCGTTATCCCGCGGCGCCCCTGCCAGCGCCAGCCAGAGTTTATCCATCTCGCTGGCTGTGTCGGCGTTCAGCGGTGAAAGCCACAGGTGCGCCTGCGTCAGCGTGCGCAAACGATAGTCGACGCCAGCGTCGACATTCATGATGTCGCAGTGCTGCTTAATGGCATCTATGGCTGGCAGGAAACGCGCCCGCTGGAGACCGTTGCGATAAAGCTCATCCGGCGGGATATTTGAGGTCGCCACCAGGGTGATCCCACGCGCAAACAGCGCTTTCATCAGCCCCCCCAACAGCATCGCGTCCGTAATATCGGAAACAAAGAATTCGTCGAAGCAGAGTACGTCCGTTTCCGCCTTGAAGCGGTCCGCCACGATTTCCAGCGGGTCGGTTTCGCCCTGGAGCGCCGTCAACTCCTCATGAACCCGCAGCATAAAACGGTGAAAGTGCAGACGCTGCTTACGCGTGCCGGCCAGGCTCTGGTAGAACATGTCCATCAGCCAGGTCTTACCCCGCCCAACGCCGCCCCACATATATAAGCCACGAACCGGTGCGTTTACCGTGGGCTCTTTTTTGCCCAGTAAACGGCCGAATGCCGCCTTCAGCCCACTGCTCTGCACCGCATCGGCGGGTTTCGCCAGAAGCTCCTGGTAAATCGTGTCCAGGCGGTTTACCGCTTCACGCTGGACATCATCCGGCTGGTGTGTGCCCTCACTCAGGGCGAGTTGGTAACGCGATGATGGGGACAGGTTTTGCATGATGTTATTGTTATTCCTTTAGTTAAACCTCATCAGCGCGCGTGGCTGATGAAAAAAAGGCCGTTCTACACTACGCGATGATACGTCAGGATTCCACTTCTGCGGAAATAGCGGTTATAGTGGCATAATCAGGCACAGGCAGGAGCCGAGCCAACACCCTACGGAACAACAAGACAACGGGAGAAGTTCATGACCTGGGAATATGCGCTAATCGGTTTAGTCGTCGGCATCATCATTGGTGCTGTGGCCATGCGTTTCGGTAACCGCAAATTGCGTCAGCAGCAGTCACTGCAATACGAACTGGAAAAGAACAAAGCCGAACTGGAAGAATACCGCGAAGAGCTGGTCAGCCACTTTGCCCGTAGCGCTGAGCTGCTGGACAACATGGCGACAGATTATCGCCAGCTCTACCAGCACATGGCGAAAAGCTCCAGCAGCCTGCTGCCGGAAATGACCGCGGAGAGCAACCCCTTCCGCAATCGTCTGGCGGACTCTGAGGCCGGTAACGATCAGGCACCGGTTCAGATGCCACGCGACTATTCAGACGGCGCGTCCGGCCTGCTGCGCGGTGGCGTAAAACGCGATTAATCGCACAACCTGAATAAATTTTACGGGCGCACCCTATGCGCCCGTCCTTTCTTCCCGTCCCCAGCTATTATTTAGTCAAACACCTCCATTGTTCAGCGGTTGAAAATTCAATAACATCAAGATGTTTTTGGGGCCGTTCTTTTTCATTCCAGGATACGAGAGTCAGCATCGATGAAGAAAAAAAACCAGCTGTTGAGCGCCTTAGCGTTAAGTGTCGGGTTATCTCTCTCGGCGTCCTTCCCCGCCAGTGCGGCACTACCTTCGCAGGTGCCAGGACAAGAAGCCATTCCCAGCCTTGCGCCGATGCTTGAAAAAGTCCTGCCTGCGGTAGTCAGCGTTCAGGTGGAAGGGACGGCACGCCAAAGCCAGCGTATTCCCGAAGAGCTGAAGAAATATTTTGGCGAAGAGGCGCCGGATCAGCAGGCTCAGCCGTTTGAAGGCCTTGGTTCGGGCGTGATTATCGACGCGGCCAAAGGCTATATCCTGACCAATAACCACGTGATCAGCCAGGCTGATAAAATCAGCGTTCAGCTGAACGATGGCCGGGAGTTTGACGCCAAACTGATCGGCGGTGACGATCAGAGTGATATCGCCCTGCTACAGGTGCAAAACCCCAGCAACCTGACCCAGATCGCCATCGCCGATTCCGATAAGCTGCGCGTGGGTGATTTTGCCGTCGCGGTCGGTAATCCGTTCGGTTTAGGGCAGACCGCCACCTCCGGGATTGTCTCTGCCCTGGGGCGCAGCGGCCTAAATCTCGAAGGGCTGGAAAATTTCATCCAGACCGATGCCTCCATCAACCGGGGCAACTCCGGCGGTGCGCTGCTTAACCTGAACGGCGAACTGATCGGCATTAATACCGCTATCCTCGCACCAGGCGGCGGCAGCATCGGAATTGGTTTTGCCATTCCGAGTAACATGGCGAAAACCCTGTCTCAACAGCTGATACAGTTTGGCGAGGTTAAGCGCGGGCTGCTGGGCATTAAAGGCATGGAGATGAGCGCTGATATCGCCAAAGCCTTTAAGCTCAACGTCCAGCGCGGGGCGTTTGTCAGCGAAGTGCTGCCCAACTCAGGATCTGCGAAAGCGGGCGTGAAATCCGGTGACGTTATTGTCAGCCTGAACGATAAACCGCTGAGCAGCTTCGCTGAATTACGTTCGCGTATTGCCACCACGGAGCCTGGCGCTAAAGTGAAGCTGGGCCTGATCCGCGAGGGCAAACCGCTGACCGTGGAAGTGACACTGGACAAGAGCACTTCCTCTTCCGCCAGTGCAGAACAGATCTCCCCGGCGCTACAGGGCGCAACGCTGAGCGACGGTCAGCTTAAAGACGGCACGAAAGGCATTTCTGTCACTGCCGTTGAGAAGAGCAGCCCGGCCGCGCAGGCAGGTTTACATCAGGACGACGTGATCGTGGGCGTGAACCGCACTCGCGTGCAGTCTATTGCCGAAATGCGTAAGGTGCTGGAGAGTAAACCGGCGGTCATTGCCCTGCAAATTATCCGTGGCAACGACACCCTCTACATTTTACTGCGTTAACCATTTGCGACTCCGGGCATCGCCGCTGCGTGTGATGTCCGGATAACTCATGTTATGCTGCAAACCGTTCCTTTTTTAACGACACACGCATCATGCTTTTAAAGCTCTTTCGTTCAATTGTCATTGGTTTGATCGTTGCCGGTCTGCTGCTGGTGGCTATGCCATCTTTACGCCAGTTCAACAAACTGTCGGCTCCTCAGTTCGACAGCACGGATGAAACGCCTGCAACGTACAATCAGGCGGTACGCCGTGCCGCCCCCGCCGTGGTTAACGTCTATAACCGCGGGCTTAACAGTTCCGCTCATAACCAGCTGGAGATCCGCACGCTCGGTTCCGGTGTGATCATGGATGACCGGGGTTACATCATCACCAATAAACACGTGATCAACGATGCCGACCAGATTATCGTCGCCTTGCAGGATGGCCGCGTGTTTGAAGCCCTGCTGGTGGGGTCGGACAGCCTGACCGATCTGGCGGTGCTGAAGATCAACGCCACGGGCGGTCTGCCGACTATCCCGATTAATCGCAAACGAACGCCGCACATCGGCGATGTGGTGCTGGCGATCGGTAACCCGTACAACCTGGGCCAGACCATCACTCAGGGGATCATCAGCGCGACAGGTCGAATTGGACTGAACCCGTCAGGGCGGCAGAACTTCCTGCAAACCGATGCCTCGATCAACCACGGTAACTCCGGCGGTGCGCTGGTGAACTCTCTGGGCGAACTGATGGGCATTAACACCCTCTCCTTCGACAAGAGCAACGATGGCGAAACACCGGAAGGGATTGGCTTTGCCATTCCGTTCCAGCTGGCGACCAAGATCATGGACAAGCTGATCCGCGATGGCCGCGTGATCCGTGGCTACATCGGTATTGGCGGGCGTGAAATCGCGCCGATGCATACGCAGGGCGGTGGTATCGATCAGATCCAGGGGATTGTGGTCAACGAAGTGGCACCTGGCGGCCCGGCGGCCAATGCAGGTATCCAGGTGAACGACGTTATTCTTTCCGTCAACGGCACGCCGGCGGTCTCTGCGCTTGAAACGATGGACCAGGTGGCGGAAATTCGACCGGGCTCTATCATCCCCGTAGAAGTCATGCGTAATGACAAGAAGCTCACGATTCAGGTCACCATCCAGGAATACCCGGCCACTAACTGACGGGCATAAAAAAACGGAGCTTAGCGCTCCGTTTTTTTTACCGGGACAAGATCACTTGTTAACGAACTCTTCGCCCAGCGTGATGTCTTTCTTCAGCGTATCCAGCATGCCTTCCATCGCGTTTTGCTCAAACGCGCTTAGCGTGCCGATAGACTTACGCTCTTCAACGCCGTTTTTACCCAGCAGCAGCGGCTGAGAGAAGAAGCGCGCGTGTTCACCGTCGCCTTCTACGTAAGCGCATTCAACCACGTTTTTCTCGCCCTGCAGCGCGCGAACCAGAGACAGGCCGAAACGCGCCGCCGCCTGGCCCATAGACAGGGTTGCAGAACCGCCACCCGCCTTCGCTTCCACCACTTCGGTGCCTGCATTCTGAATACGTTTGGTCAGGTCAGCCACTTCCTGCTCGGTGAAGCTCACGCCCGGGATCTGCGACAGCAGAGGCAGGATGGTCACGCCAGAGTGTCCGCCGATAACCGGCACTTCCACTTCCGTTGGCTGCTTGCCTTTCAGCTCAGCCACGAAGGTATTGGAACGGATGATATCCAGCGTAGTTACGCCGAACAGTTTGTTCTTGTCGTAAACGCCCGCTTTCTTCAGCACTTCTGCTGCGATGGCAACGGTGGTGTTCACCGGGTTGGTGATGATACCGATGCACGCTTTCGGGCAGGTTTCAGCGATCTGCTGAACCAGGTTTTTCACGATGCCCGCGTTGACGTTGAACAGGTCTGAACGATCCATACCCGGTTTACGTGCAACACCCGCGGAGATCAGCACCACATCGGCACCCTGCAACGCAGGACGCGCATCTTCACCGGAGAAGCCTTTGATTTTCACAGCTGTCGGGATGTGGCTCAGGTCAACCGCCACACCTGGGGTTACCGGAGCAATATCGTACAGGGAGAGTTCTGAGCCTGAAGGCAGTTGGGTTTTCAGTAGTAGGGCAAGCGCCTGGCCGATACCACCAGCAGCGCCGAGGACTGCGACTTTCATCCTAAACTCCTTATTATGGTTAACTTAAGTATCTGTAACTCCGTTGCGGCGACCATAATTCAGCACGTCATTAATTACAATTTTCATCGCTAAAGAATTTGAGGTCGCACGTCTTTGACCTTCACCCGAATGCTATCAGGCTGTGGGCAACAACGAATTAAGAGGGGGTTACAATACACCCTGCCACGCCACCAAAACAACATCATTTTGATAACATTTAATTTACTTTTAAGCTTATTTGCGCGGCGTGACCCAGGCATGTTTTCTGATAACGAAATCTGTTAAAATCTCTCCCTTTCATAACATTATTTCAGCCTGGTGCCAGGTAGATAATTTGCATAAAAATTCATCCACATGCATAATAATGTTGTTTCTATCGTCATATTCCGGGTGACTTATGCGAAGCTCGTCTAAGCAAGAAGAATTAGTGAAAGCGTTTAAAGCGCTACTCAAAGAAGAGAAATTCAGTTCTCAGGGAGAAATTGTTCAGGCGTTGCAGGAGCAAGGCTTCGACAACATCAACCAGTCGAAGGTCTCCCGCATGTTAACCAAGTTTGGTGCAGTGCGTACGCGCAACGCCAAAATGGAGATGGTTTATTGCCTGCCTGCTGAACTTGGCGTGCCAACGACCTCCAGCCCGCTGAAAAACCTGGTTCTGGACATTGACTATAACGATGCCGTGGTCGTGATCCACACCAGCCCGGGTGCAGCCCAGCTGATTGCCCGCCTGCTGGACTCACTGGGTAAAGCAGAGGGGATCCTCGGGACCATCGCCGGCGATGACACCATTTTTACGACCCCGGCAAATGGTTTCTCGGTGAAAGACCTCTACGAAGCGATTCTGGTCCTGTTCGAACAGGAACTGTAATCTTCTGCCCCGTAGCGCCTGGCTGCGGGGATCATTCTGCTGCCGCCTCGTTTTACCCTGCTTTTCTCTGCCTGCTGCTTTTGCAAATAGTGCTTTTTACCGCCTGTTAACATTCATTCAGTGAATGATCTGCCGTAAAATCGCACTAAAAATCAAAGCCACCTATCCAATTGATTTACATAAGAAAAAATCATAACACCTGCAGAGTAACGCCCTTTTTTATTCATTCCCGTTATAAAAAATGATGTTTTTAACACGTAATAACAGGCGAAACCATTAGTCTGGTATTAATTTTTTGCGTGATTAGTGTATACTTGATTTTGTGATGAGGGTCACAGAACAAAGACCCCAGTAAAATAATTGACGAGGTAAATAATCATGAAAATTAAAACCACTGTAGCTGCCCTGAGCGTACTGTCAGTCCTGTCATTCGGTGCGTTTGCAGCCGACACTATTAACGCCGAACAGGCACAATCCCGTCAGGCTATCGGGACCGTTTCTGTTGGTGCCATCGGTACTTCTCCGATGGACATGCACGAAATGCTGAACAAAAAAGCGGAAGAACAGGGTGCGTCATCTTATCGCATCATCGAAGCGCGCAGTGGCGACCACTGGCACGCTACCGCAGAACTGTACAAATAAACCCTCGTCGTATCTCATCATACGACTTGCCCCTGACCTCCCGGTCAGGGGCTTTTTTATCACTGGCGCACGTTGAAACGCAGTTGCCCTTCCAGCTCCTCCTCCGCTTCATCAAACAATAAAATCAATGCGCCAAAGCGTCTGCGCAGTTTTTCAGGCAGATGGGTAAATTCGATCTCCAGCGGTAACGGCAGCCTGTCGCCGGTAACCACATCCCACAGCATATCAAGATTGTTTACGCTGCCCCGCTCCAGGTCGAACGCCCGGATAAACTCGCGGTAGAAGTCTTCCTGACTATCAATTTCGTCAAAATCAAAGGTATAAATTTTCATTGCCAGCCACCCGGTACAGGCGGGCGGCAGATGCCGCCCTGTCTATTATAAGCCCCCGATATGCAGGGTTTTAACTTCCAGAAACTCCTCCAGCCCCAGCACGGACCCCTCGCGTCCCAGCCCGGACTCTTTTACGCCCCCAAACGGACCCAGCTCGGTCGAGACCGCACATTCATTAATTCCGATCATGCCGCTCTCAATGGCCTGTGAGACGCGGAACACGCGCGAGAGATTCTGGGTATAAAAGTAGGCCGCCAGCCCGTAAGGCGTATTGTTAGCGCGCATAACCACTTCGTCTTCCGACGTGAAGCGGAAGCAGGCGGCAACGGGACCAAAGGTCTCTTCTTCTGCCAGCTTCATGCCTTCATGGCAGTCACCGAGTACGGTTGGCATCCAGAAGTTGCCGCCAAGTTCGTGCGGTTTACCCCCAGCCAGCACCGTGGCCCCCTTCGCTACCGCATCTTCGACGTGCTCACGGACTTTCTCGACAGCCGAAGGCTCAATCAGCGGGCCGACAACGACGCCCTCGTCCAGACCGTTACCCACCTTCAGCGCCTTCACCGCATCGGCAAGCTGATTGACAAACTTGTCATAGACCGTCTCCTGAATATAGAAACGGTTTACGCTGACGCAGACCTGCCCGGCGTTACGGAATTTATTGGCGATGGCGCCTTTGACGGCGGCCTCAATATCCGCGTCCTCGAAAACGATATACGGCGCATTGCCGCCCAGCTCCATCGATACCTTTTTCATGGTCTCAGCGGAATTGCGAACCAGCGTTTTCCCGACGGCGGTTGACCCCGTAAACGAGATTTTGCGCACGTCATGGCTGGCCATAATGGCGTCGCTAATTTCTGAGGTGCTCCCCGCGACCGCATTCAGCACACCATCCGGCACACCGGCCTGCTTCGCCAGCGTCAGCAGCGCAAAGGCGCTCAGCGGCGTGTTGTTTGCAGGCTTGATGACGCCGGTACATCCTGCTGCCAGCGCCGGGCCGAGCTTACGGGTGAGCATAGCCATCGGGAAATTCCATGGCGTGATAGCAGCAACCACCCCAACAGGTTCACGAGTGGCCAGAATACGGGAGCCGGGTTTAACCGGAGGAATGATTTCACCGTTAGCGCGCTTGGCCTGCTCCGCAAACCACTGAATAAAGCTGGCAGCGTAGTCCACCTCGCCCTCAGCCTCTTTCAGCGGCTTGCCCTGCTCGGTGGTCATCAGCCGCCCGAGCCAGCTTTTGTTCTCGATAATCAGTTCATACCAGCGATAGAGGATCGTGGAACGCTCTTTTGCCGTTTTTGCGCGCCATGCGGGAAAGGCTTTCGTCGCGGCCGCAATGGCCTCTTCGGTTTCGGCTTTCCCTGCTTTCGCCACTTTCGCAACCACCTCGCCCGTGGCCGGGTTTAGCACATCAAACGTGGTGTCGAGTGTTTTCCAGATACCGTTAACCAGATACCCGGTCTGAAAAAGAATACTGTCCTGAAGAGCCTGGGTTGTCATGTGTCCTCCCTTCCTGAATGTTTGAACCTGCAAGAATAAGTATAGCCACAAAAAAACCGACGCTTTTGGCGTCGGTTTTCTCTTCGTTAGCTGTCTGTCAGGGCATTCTGGTAGCGGTGCAGCATAAACACCAGCCGCTCTACCGGCTCGGTAACCTGCGGCGGGGCTTCCCAGACTCGCAGTTTCTCCTGGTAGATATCCAGCTCCTCCAGCAGTTGCTTAAAGTAGCGGCGACGTTTGTCATCACTGGATGCCGATATCACATGGTCCGCCGTTCGCCGTAGCTGGCGGTGGAAAGCGGACAAATCGTCGTTGATCGGCACTGGCGCGTTCCGCAGACGCTGGTGCGCGATAATCATGGTTAACGCCAGACGGAAGCGAGCGACATCGCCCGGGAATTTATTCAACAGCAGGAACAGTTGCTGGTAAAGGGCCGGAAGGTGGTTCTGCTTGCGCCGCACGGTGTTGGTGGTCAAGGACGATACGGCGGCCGACACAAACTGATTGAGCAGCACGCGCCCTGTCCGCGCCTGAGAGTTATCCCGCACCAGCAGGATCACCATCATCGCCAGGAAACAGCCCACCAGCTGGCCTAATGCGCTATCCAGGAACTGGCTGAAATGGAAGGTCATCGGGTTATCCAGCACGAGGATGTTAATCGTACTCGCCAGCGCACCTAACGATCCCAGACGGCGTTTTTGTACCTCAATCCCGATAAAGAACGCCATCACCGCCAGGCTGATACAGAGCAAAAGCATGCTTTGCTGCGTCGAGGGGATGATTACCAGGAAGTAGAGCGCGCCAATGGGTAACGCCGCAATGGTGCCGTACAGAAAATCAATAGCGACCATGCGCGGGTTGGGCAGACGCATCGCCAGCGCGGTAACGACGGCAATCATCACCATCGCGCCGCTGCCGGACGTCCAGCCGGTCCACAGCCAGAACAGCGTGCCGAGTATACAGGCCAGGGTGGTACGCCAGAAGTTAACCATCGCATGATGACGCTCGGCGGATTCCGGTTTGATCACCACTTCGCCCTGTAACACCTCTTCTTCCGCCGCACTGATTTTGGTGTTGCTAATCACGCCGCGTTTCAGAAGCAGGTAGCGCGTTGCGGCGCCAACCCAGGTATAAATGGTGACTGGCGTATCCCGTTCGCCCGTCCAGGCAATCACACGACGCATGCGTTTAAGCTGTCGATGCACGTCCTGCACCGTCTCCACAGGCTCATCAAACAGTTCGCGGAAGGTATCCGTTACCACTTCGGGGCGAGTGTTCTGAATCAGGTAGGTTTCACACGCCTGGGTGATCAGCGTTAACGAGACGGTATTGATCGCTTTTAGACGACGATTGGCACGCTCCCAGCGGGAAGACTCCATATTGAGATTACTGCGCATCCCTTCCAGCGCCTGCGTGCGGCGCACCAGCGCGCTCCAGGCCTTGTCGACCTCTTCGCTGTCGCCGTGCTTAATGCACAGCTGCATGAGCTGGTACTGGGCAACAATCAGCGCGTCCAGCTCACGATCGACTTCCTGCTTGATGGATCGCGGAGAGAAGAGCAGATCGGCGACAATCGCGCAGACGATACCAATGACAATCTCGCTGCAACGTTCCACGGCGAACTGCGGAGCAAGCAGCGGTTCACTCTGAATGGTGATGATAATAATCAGCGCGGTATATCCCGCCAGGCCCCAGGCGTACGAGTTCTCCACCTTCACCAGCGAAGAGACCCAGGTGCAAAAACCCGCCCAGATACAGCATACAATCAGCATCAGCAGCGGCGTGCGGATCATCAGGATGATAATGGTCAGGGCGGCGATACAGCCGATAAAGGTACCGATAATACGCAGCATCCCGCGATAGCGAATTGCCCCGGAGTAAGGTTCGCCACCCGCCGCGAAGGCAGGACCGGCGGCGACGATCGCGGCGGTCAGAACAGCCCAGCGCGGCGTTTCAAGCTGGAAATGGAAGCCAACAAACAGCGCCAGCACAATGGCGCATGCCAGCTTCACGGCGAAGCGGATGTGCTGGCTGGCGATGGAAAAAATGCCCATAGCGATCAACCAAACTCGCGCAGGCGATGGGCGATTTGACGGAAGATAGAATCCTGGCTGGCATCACGGTCTTTTTCACCGGTGATCACTACCGTCGCCGTGGTGCCAGCGGGCCAGAGGTTGCTCTGCTGCTCATCCAGACGAATGCGTACCGGTACGCGCTGCGCCAGACGAACCCACTCGAGGTTAGAATCGACGGTCGCCATCCCTTTTGAATCATTGGTACTGCTGGCGTTGGTCACCCCCGCGGCCACGCTGTCCACGGTTCCTTTCAGGACCCGGTTGCTGCCGAGCGGCGTGATTTCGGCGCGATAGCCCGGACGCACGCCTTCCAGCTTGGTCTCTTCCATATAGGCGAGGACGTAGAAAGAGTTCTGTTTCACCAGCGCCACGGCCGTAGAGCCGCGCGTGATAAACTCACCCGCATAGACGTTGAGGTTGGTTACCCAGCCATCGGACGGGGCGCGGATAACGGTACGTTCCAGATCGAGCTTCGCCAGATCGCGCGTCGCCTGCGCTTTTGCCAGCTGATGCAGCACGGTTTGCAGCACGTTATTGGACTGATCAATCTCTTCCCGGGACATGGCCTGGATGCCCAGCTTGTTACGACGTCCTGCTTCACGGCGTTTTTCAGCGGCCAGCGCGTTGTAATACGCTACGTCGGCTTCCGCTTCTTCCAGCGCTTTTTGATAGCGCGGCTGGTCGATAGTGAACAGTACCTGATCTTTTTTCACCAGCTGGTTATCGTGGACATTGACCGCCGTAATGAGACCGGCGACATCGGGCGCTATCGCGACCACCTCCGCGCTGAAACGCGCATCGCGCGTCCACGGGGATTCGGTGTAATAAACCCAGGCGCGAAAAATAGCGATGAACGCCAGGATGACCAGCGCCATAGTGATGGCAGTGCGGGAGATTTTTCTTGTTAGCGTTTTCACATCAACCTCAGACAAACATGCGCGATATTAAATAGAACAGGCAGCAATACAGCGCGGTATTAAACAATGCAGGATGCCAGACGAAATCATAAATCCCGGTAGGGACCAGCACCTTGCGCACCAGCCAGAAGATCGCCAGTGATAAAAGAAGCTCGAAAAATATCGGTGGGAACGACAGACCGAACACCACGATAACGGGAAACAGACTCATGTTGACCTTGATTAAAGAGATGCAGGTTACTGGATTATTAAGCTCACGCCGCCGCAGGAGAGCATGAATTGCCGGGTGAGAGTGGCGCAGCCGTTATGTAATTAATAATATATTAACGTAACTGTTATGCTGTTATCTATCATATGTGATCTAAATCACTTTTAAGCCAGAGTGAATAATGGAACGTCTAAAACGCATGTCCGTCTTTGCGAAAGTGGTTGAGCAAGGCTCTTTTACCGCCGCAGCACGTCAGCTACAAATGAGCGTCTCATCCATTAGCCAGACAGTGTCAAAACTGGAAGATGAGCTCCAGGTGAAGCTGCTCAACCGCAGCACCCGCAGCATTGGGCTGACGGAAGCGGGTAAAATTTACTATCAGGGCTGCCGTCGAATGCTGCATGAAGTGCAGGATGTTCACGAGCAGCTCTACGCCTTTAACAACACGCCTATCGGCACGCTGCGTATCGGGTGTTCTTCAACTATGGCACAAAATGTTCTCGCTGCCATGACGGCGGAAATGCTGAAAGAGTATCCCGGTTTAACCGTTAATCTGGTAACGGGTATTCCGGCACCGGATCTGATTGCCGATGGGTTAGACGTGGTGATCCGCGTTGGCGCATTGCAGGACTCGAGCCTGTTCTCGCGTCGACTGGGCAGCATGCCGATGGTGGTCTGCGCTTCGAAAAGCTATCTGGCACAGTATGGCGTACCGGAAAAACCTGCCGACCTTAGCAACCACTCGTGGCTGGAATACAGCGTTCGCCCAGATAACGAATTTGAATTGATCGCGCCAGAAGGGCTTTCCACCAAACTGCTGCCTGAAGGCCGTTTCGTGACCAACGATCCGATGACCATCTCACGCTGGCTGGTGGCCGGGGCCGGGATCGCCTACGTGCCGCTGATGTGGGTGATCAACGAGATCAACAGCGGCGAACTGGAGATCCTCTTCCCGCGCTACCAGTCGGATCCGCGCCCGGTGTACGCGCTCTATACCGAAAAGGACAAGCTGCCGCTGAAGGTGCAGGTCTGTATTAACTATCTGACGGACTATTTTGTGGAAGTGGCAGAGCTGTTTCAGGGGATGCGGGGAAGAAGGAAAGAGTAGGCCTCCCCCTCACCCCGGCCCTCTCCCCAAAGGGGCGAGGGAGAAAAGACAGCACGGAGCAGTCCCCTCTCCCCGTTGGGGAGAGGGTTAGGGTGAGGGGAAAATGAAAAAATTACGCCGTGCCGCCCACCGTCAGGTTATCGACCTTCAGGGTTGGCTGGCCCACGCCTACCGGCAGGCTCTGACCTTCTTTGCCGCAGACGCCCACGCCGTTATCCAGCTTCAGGTCGTTACCCACCATGGAAATCTGCTGCATGGCCTCAATGCCAGAGCCAATCAGGGTTGCGCCCTTCACCGCTTTGGTCACTTTGCCCTTCTCAATCAGATACGCCTCTGAGGTAGAGAAGACAAATTTACCGGAGGTGATATCCACCTGGCCGCCGCCAAAGTTCGGCGCGAAGATCCCGTAATCAACGGATTCGATAATCTCCTGCGGCGTGGATTTACCCGGCAGCATGTAGGTGTTGGTCATGCGCGGCATCGGCAGGTGCGCGTAGGATTCGCGACGACCGTTACCCGTTGGCGCAACGCCCATCAGACGCGCGTTAAGCTTGTCCTGCATGTAACCTTTCAGTACGCCATTTTCGATCAGCACGTTGTACTGGCCCGGCGTGCCTTCATCGTCGATAGAAATCGAGCCGCGACGGTCGAGCATGGTGCCATCATCCACCACGGTACACAGTTCGGAGGAGACTAGCTGCCCCATCTGACCGCTGAATACGGACGTCCCGCGACGGTTGAAATCCCCCTCCAGGCCGTGACCGACCGCTTCGTGCAGCAACACGCCAGGCCAGCCTGCGCCCAGAACCACCGGCAGCGTACCGGCAGGTGCCGCCACGGCAGACAGGTTGACCAGCGCCATGCGCACGGCTTCTTTTGCCCACGCATCCGCGCGCGCTTCGCCGTCAACGTCGCCAAGGAACCAGTCGTAGCCAAAACGACCGCCGCCACCGCTTGAGCCGCGCTCGCGCTTGCCGTCGTCTTCCACCTGTACGCTGATAGAGAGGCGCACAAGCGGACGCACGTCGGCGGCCAGCGTACCGTCCGTCGCCGCCACCAGAATCAATTCATAAACACCGCTCAGACTGGCAGAGACTTCCTGCACGCGTTTGTCCGCCGCGCGAGCCACTTTGTCCACGCGACGCAGGATGTCCAGCTTCTCTTCGCGGCTCATGCTTTGCAGTGGGTCGATGCTGGTATAAAGCGCAGCGTGCTGCACTTCACCCAGCGTTTTGACACGACCGTCGCCGGTATCGCGCACAATGGTTCGCGCCGCCTGCGCGCTCTGCTCCAGCGCGGCCAGGCTTATCTGGTCTGCATAAGCAAAACCGGTTTTTTCGCCGCTGACGGCGCGCACGCCGACGCCCTGGTCAATGTTATAAGAACCATCTTTAATGATGCTGTCTTCTAAAACCCAGGATTCGTGATAGCTCGACTGGAAATAGAGATCGCCGTAGTCGAGGCGGCGTTCGGTCAGTTGACCAAGAATGGAGAACAGGTCCTGATGGCTCAGGCCGTTCGCTGCGAGCAAATGTTCACTTACCAGGTTCAGACTCATCGTATTGCTACTCGTTCGTTGCCGCCAGTGGCGGTATAAAATCAATATTATTGAGAGTGAGGCAATTACCTGCCCACGTCAAATCATTGCTGTGCTTCTTTGCGCGGCTGGCGCAGCACTTCATTAATCTGCGGTTTATCGATTGGGCCCGTAATGCGGTAGCGCAGAATCGAGACTTTGCTCCAGAGCGGCCCCAGCACTTTGCTGGCGGCAAATACCGCCGCGCCGATTATCGGATTGACCACAAAAGCGGTAGCAACACCCACTGTAGCGGAGATTTCCGGGGCAACAACCGCTTCCATATCCAGCTCCCGGCGCACGAGGTTCACTGATCCTTTCATGGCGATGTCCGCTTCCAGGCCGTCCAACAGCGTATCATCGGTATGCATCACGCCGTCCTTGATCCAGGCCGTTCCGCGAATGGAGTCATAATAGAAACCGTCGTTGAAGGTATCGCTGAAATCGAAGCGCAGCTTGCGCAGCAGCGCGTCAAAGCTCAGCAGGCGCAGTATTTGCCCTGCATGACCGGTGCTAACATCGGCAATTTGTCCCTTACCAAAACGGGTTCTGAGGATACCGTTCAGCGAGGCAACGTCCGGCTGCCACGGTGCCGCGCGCCAGTGCAGATCGTAATTCACATCGAAGGACGATCCGCGAAGCGGCGTGCTGATCCCAAAGAAGTTAGCCGCGGAGTCCAGCTTGTTGCCTTTAATATCGCCCTTCAGCGAGGTGCGCTGTTCACCCGGTTTGTTCACCCACTCGCCAGCGGCGGTCATGCGGCCAAAGCCGGTATCCACCAGCCCACCAGAGAGGCTCAGCGTATTGCCCTGAATAGCAAAATCACCGTCGATACGGCCATATTTCTGTCCCCACAGCCAGCACTCCGCACAGCGCAGCTGGAGATCGGGCCAGTTGCTGAAATCCACGCGCGACGTTCCACTGCTGCTGAAAGGAGACGTACTTGTCGACTGTGTTTTAGACGCCGTAAAGGTCGGGTTGTAATAGAGATAACGGATAGCCGCCTGCCATGGCGCGTTATCGCGCATCGTCAACGAACCGTTAATTTCACGCCCCTGCGCCTCGACCTTTGAGCCGTTCACCGTCGGCCGGGAGACAATACTCAGGTTGTTCCACTGCTGCCCACCTAGCGTCAGCGCAGGCGTGCGCAAGGTAATGGACTGCGGGAACTGCGCCGTTTGATCGACGTTTTGCCCGACACCTTTCTGAAACAGTGCCAGCCACTCTGCGCCATCCATCGGCGGGAGATTCAGTTCAATGCCCGCCTGCTCCGGCAGCGGCGGCGTGGTACGGCTGTCAGTCGTCCAGATCGCCCTGTCCAGCGTCAGCTTGCGGTTAAGCAGCCAGCGGCTGTTGAAGTGGTTTGTTCCGCCAGCGTTTCCGGTTAAATCAAAGCTGTTGAGGTTGCCCGCAACCTTAACGTTGACGGGCAGTGCTTCACCGCTTTTCTTGTTCAGCGGTGCGGGAAGCTGGCTACTGAGGTTTTTTAGATCGCCCGTAATGTCGACGTTATAGCGCGCACCGGCATGATAAGGCAGGTCGATGGCGACCTTGCCATTCCATGACACCGCGCCGTCCACCGCATTCTCAATCGGCTTCGGCAGAACATCCATGCGTGACGGCTGCCAGTTCGCGTCCATATTGACCGCCACCTGGTAGGCTTTATCGCCCTCGGTGGTGGAGAAATCGATATTGACGGGTTGATTGAACCAGGTCGCTTTCAGCGGCTTACTTTTCAGATTGCCGTTAACAAAGCTGAACTGACCGCTAAGGTTTTTCAGCGTGCTGTCCAGCGGCTTGATATAGAGGCTGTTATTGTTCAGACGAACGTCGCCTTTGGCGGTGGTCATTTCACCGTCGAGCGGGATATCCAGATGTAAGCGAGCATTCACATCACCATCTAACTGCAACTGCTGGAGAGTGGCCGCCAGGGAGTCATCCAGCGGCGTATCTTCAAAATATGGGCCAACCGCTTTACCCGGCCCCTTAATATCCGCATCAATCAGCAGTTTCTCTTTGGAGTAATCCGGGATGTTTGCCGTCAGGTTGCTTGCTGTTACGCCGCCCAGCGCAACGCTGTCCGTCTTCATCCACAAGCCGTCATTCAGGAAGTTGAGTTCGATATTCAGATTCTTCAGCGCGGGCCAGTCCGGCTGGAAGGCATAGGTGGCGTTGCGTAGCGGCACCAGAACCTGGAACTGGCCTTCGTTATGCTTATACGGGAACAGGTGCGGATTGCCGCCGTAGACCAGCGTGGCGTTGTCCGCCTGACCGCCCTGAATGGCGCCGCTGAGATAGTCTACCAGCGCTTTCCCCATCAGGTTTTCCGGGAAGTAGCGCCACGCCTGCGAACCGTCATCTGTGCTGATGCCTGCCAGAATGCCCAGCCACGGCTCATCGCCTTCAGGCTGTAGATAACGGAAATTACCGCGGGCATGTACCGCTTTGGCTTTTACATCAATATCGCGACCATCGAGCTGAAAACCTTTGTCATTCTTCAGCCAGTTAAGAGTGGCGTTTCCCTTTTCGATCTCCAGTGGCGCACGGAAGACCGTTTCGTACGGCATTTTTGCTTCCTGCATTTCTGCCGTCAGCCTGCCGTTTTCCACGCTTCCTTCCAGTTTACCGCTGAAGTGCTCGGCACCCGGCAGCAGCTTCCACTGTTTCCATGCGAGATTTTTCCATGCCGCCTGAAAACGCGTCTTTTCCGTGGCCTGGAGCGGAATATCCAGCGCCAGCCGGTTTATCTGCCCGCTCGGTTGCGTCGCCAGCCAGATTTCGCCCAGCTCCGGTGAGAGTTTTGCGGCCATTGAACGCAACCCTTCGATCGCCGTCAGATCCAGGTTACTGGCACGGATACGCAGCTCATCGCTGCGTTTACCGTTTATCCCGCCGACGTCCTGCTCCGGCATCCACGCCAGCGTCAGTGCGCCGCGCGGCCAGGGTTTGTTATCCATGGAGATGCGCGTATCCGGAATAGCGAACTGCCAGCCGCCTTTATCCTGCGTCACGTGTGCGGTGAGGTTATCGACGGAAAGCTGATGCTGATGGTTTTCCCCCTTCCAGCTCGCGCCCCCCTGCTTAAGCCAGATATCGCCGCTGGCGAATGCCCCGTTCGTCAGGGTCATCCAGCCTTCCAGGCTGAAGCGCGCGGTTTCCAGCTGCATGTTCTGCTGTAGCCACTCACCCAGCCACGGCTTCACGTCCACGTCGTCTGCCTGTAGCCACACCCTGCCGTTGTTCAGCAGGCCATTGTCGTCGCGCAGATCCATCCGCACCTGCATAACGCCGTGCTGCCCGTTCAGGCTGGAGAGATTCACCTGCCCCTCGGCGCGGTGGCGATCTTTCCCGTTTAGCCAGGTCAGCTGTGGGATCGCCAGCTCAGCGCGCTGTCCGGAAAGGGTTATAAAGCTCACTTCGCTGTCGCGGAGATCGAAATGATCGAACTGACGCAGGAAGAGATCGCTGATACGGCTGGTTTCCAGCCCACGATCGCTGTCGCCGCTTTGCAGCGGCGTGTTGGTCATCAGCTGAAGTTGCCAGAAGGTGAGATCGCGAAACTGCCAGCGCAGATGCAGCAGGCTTTGCCAGACATCCAGCGCCAGGGTGACGCGTTTGATTTTAAGATGGCCGCCATCTTTCAGGCTGGCGCTGATATCCCGCGCATCAAGCGTCGGGCCAAAGTTCTGCCAGCTTGCCTCGATATGGCTCACGTCCACCGGCAGACCGGTGGCAGATTCGATTTTTGCCAGGATCTGCGGCCGCCAGCTGTCCAGATGCGGCAAGGCGAGACGCAGCCCGCTCACGAGCAACGCGACAATCACGACCAGCGTTGCCCCTGTAAGCAGTAAAATCCCCGGCAATCGCCTCACGCGTCTCTCCTTGTCAGCCTTAAATCTCGCAGCGAACTGCGTTTACATCATGACGACGTCAAACTGCTCCTGGTTATAGAGCGGCTCAATTTGCACTTTTACCTGTTTGCCGACAAAGATTTCCACTTCCGCCAGCGCGTGCGACTCTTCCCCTTTCAGGGCCTCTGCCACCGCAGGGGAAGCATAGACCAGAAAACGGTCTGAGTCGTAGGCATGATGGACACGGACAATCTCACGCATGATCTCGTAGCAGACCGTCTCCACCGTCTTTACCGTTCCGCGTCCATGGCAGGTTGGACACTCATTACACAGGACATGTTCCACGCTTTCGCGGGTCCGTTTCCGGGTCATTTCCACCAGACCGAGCTGCGAGAAGCCATTGATGCTGGTTTTCACGCGATCTTTACTCAGCGCCTGCTCCAGGGAGTGCAGCACGCGACGGCGGTGGTCTTCATTATTCATATCGATAAAGTCGATGATGATAATACCGCCCAGATTACGCAGGCGAAGCTGGCGTGCGATGGCCTGCGTCGCTTCTATATTGGTATTAAAGATGGTGTCATCGAGGTTGCGATGGCCGACAAACGCGCCGGTGTTGATGTCGACGGTGGTCATCGCTTCGGTTTGATCGATGATCAGATAGCCACCCGATTTCAGCTCAACCTTACGCTCCAGCGCACGCTGGATTTCGTTTTCAACGTCATAGAGATCAAATATTGGCTGGCGTCCGGTGTAATGCTCCAGCAGCCCCGGCATTTCCGGGATGTACTCGGCGGTGAACTCCAGTAAGGCTTCGTACGTCAGACGCGAGTCCACGCGGATGCGGTCGAGCTGCGCATCGGCGAAATCACGTAATACGCGCTGAGCGAGCGCCAGCTCACCGTATAGCCGGTAGCGGGTCTGGTTGCGTTTTTTACGCTCCATCACTTTGGTCCAGACGCGCTTCAGATAGGCCGCATCCGAGGCCAGGTCTTCTTCGCTGATCCCTTCCGCTGCGGTACGGATAATAAACCCGCCCTGCTCGTCGCAGTAGGCGCTGACCACCTTTTTCAGGCGTTCACGCTCGCTTTCGCTCTCAATACGCTGTGACACGCCGACGTGCGACGCCCCCGGCATAAAGACCAGATAACGTGAAGGAAGGGTGATGTCGGTGGTCAGACGCGCGCCTTTGGTGCCCAGCGGATCTTTTACCACCTGCACCATCAGATCCTGGCCCTGACGCACCAGCTCAGAGATGTCGCGCACGGCAAACTGTTTTTGCTCTTCGCCTGCCACGCATTCGGTATGCGGCATGATGTCGGAGGCGTGCAAAAACGCCGCTTTATCGAGCCCAATATCTACAAAAGCCGCCTGCATACCCGGCAGTACACGACTGACACGACCTTTGTAGATATTGCCTACGATTCCGCGCCGCGCTTCACGCTCAATATGAATTTCCTGAAGAATGCCACCATCAATGTAGGCCACACGGGTTTCCGATGGCGTTACGTTTACCAACAATTCAGCCGTCATAATTATCCCTTCCCTCACGCAGTGAGTTAAAATTGCTCAGCAACTCATACGTTTCCACCAGCGGTAAGCCGACTACGGCGTGATAGCTGCCATTTATCTTCCTGACAAAACAGCCACCCAACCCTTGAATACCGTATGCACCTGCTTTATCCATAGGTTCACCGCTGGCGATATAGCCGGCGATCTCCTCGTCGGTGAGGACTCTGAACGTCACTTCCGTTACCACAAGGCAATCCAGAACGTACTGGCTGTCTGCCAGCGCTACCGCCGTCATCACCTGATGGGTTTGTCCGGACATGTTACGCAGCATCCGCGCCGCATGGTCTGCGTCGCGGGGTTTCTCAAGCACCTCACCATTGAGAATGACGATGGTATCGGCCCCCAGCACCGGTAAGTCACGCGGCACGCATGCAACGCCCGCCTGCGCTTTTTCACGCGCCAGACGGGAGACATACTGCTGAGCGCTTTCGCCCTCAGCACGTTTTTCTTCGATACCGGTAACGATGCGTTCGAAGGATACACCCAACTGCGCGAGCAGTTCCTGGCGACGCGGAGAACCGGAGGCAAGATACAAAGACGTCATAGAAACCTTTTATTGCACGGCAAACTGCTGGCGAATTTTACGCATCAGCAGGAACAGCCACGGCCAGAGCACACCGTTTACTACACTACTCCAGAACACTTCCGGTCGGAAAGAGACGTTGATCACTAAAAACTCTGCCCAGAAAACAACGATATCCGCAGCGAGCGACAACAACATCACCACCAGCGCCTGTTGCCAGAGCGCAAGGTTACGAAAGAGCTGGAATTTGAGTGCAACGAGATACGCAATAATGCTCATGGATAAGGCGCGGACGCCAAGCGTAGAGCCACTGATAAGATCCAGTATGGCACCCATCACAAAACCTGTGCCGACATTTACGCGGTGCGGCAGGGCAAGGATCCAGTAGAGCAAAATGAGTAATACCCAGTTTGGCCGGAAAACAAGAATGTCGTCCGGCCAGGGCATAATTTGCAGCAACAATGCAACGAGGAATGAGAGCCAGATTACCCAGCGCCCCTGGCTACGATAACTGGCCACTACTGCCCTCCACCCGAGACTTGCGGCGGTGGCGGCGCATCCGGTAGCGGCTGCGTTAACCCCGTCGCCGGAGCCGGTACGGGCGCAGGTGGCCCCATTGCATCCGGCGCAGGCAGCACCTGCGGCATCATCTGCATCAGGCGCTCATTGGCCACGCGATGCACATCTTCCGGCGTCATCGGGTTAGCGCCGTTGCGATCGGCGCCCCATAGCAGCAGCAGGTAGCGTAAACGCTGCAAGCCAGCCGTTGGACGCGCCTGGATCACGGTGTAGGCACGCTGAGTGTCGAGCTTCACGGAAGAGACAACCGCAACCGGGTAGCCTTCAGGGAAACGACCGCCCAGACCAGACGTCACCAGCACGTCACCCACGCGGATATCCGTGTTGGCGGGCAGGTGTTCCAGTTGCAGATCGTCCGTACAACCATTACCGGCGGCAATTACGCGAATATCGTTACGCAGCACCTGAATCGGCAGTGCATGGGTGGCATCGCAAATCAGCAGCACACGGCTGGTCAGTTTGGCAACCGCCACGACCTGGCCCACAACGCCTTTATCGCTGATGACAGGCTGACCTTCGTATACGCCGTTCACGCTGCCTTTATCAATCACCACCTGATCGCTGTATGGATCGTTTACGGTGGAGATCACCTGGGTGACCATTTTCTGTTCATCCTGGCGCAGCGGCGAGCCAAGCAGTTCCCGCAGACGCGCGTTTTCCTGCTTATATTGCCCCAGCATCAGTAGCTCGCTGTTTTTCAGCAGCAGTTCCTGGCGTAATGCACGGTTTTCGAGTTCGAGCTGGTCACGCGATGAAAGCGTTTGCGACACGGAGTCGAGCAGTTCACGGGGACCATTTGAAATAAAGTAGAAAGGACTGACGGCGGTATCCATGTACGTTCGGATCTGGCTGAACGTACCGAGGCGGCTATCGGCAATAATGACCCCGAGCGCCACCAGAACCGCCAGGATCAGGCGAAACTGTAGCGACGGGCCACGGCTAAAAATTGGCTTCATAGGCTATGCGTATTCTCGCGTCAGAGAGAAAGGGTAGCCATTTGCTACCCTCTCACACCCGACTACTCTTCGCTAAACAAGTCGCCGCCGTGCATGTCGATCATTTCCAGCGCCTTGCCACCACCACGGGCGACGCAAGTCAGTGGATCTTCTGCAACTACGACAGGAATACCTGTCTCTTCCATTAACAGGCGGTCGAGGTTACGCAGCAGCGCACCACCACCGGTCAGAACCATACCGCGCTCGGAGATATCGGAGGCCAGCTCTGGCGGGCACTGTTCCAGCGCAACCATCACCGCGCTCACGATGCCGGTCAGCGGCTCCTGCAACGCTTCCAGGATTTCGTTGGAGTTCAGGGTGAATCCGCGTGGCACGCCTTCTGCCAGGTTACGACCGCGAACTTCGATCTCGCGAACTTCATCACCCGGATAGGCAGAACCGATTTCATGCTTGATGCGCTCTGCGGTCGCTTCACCGATCAGAGAGCCGTAGTTACGGCGAACGTAATTGATGATGGCTTCGTCGAAACGGTCGCCGCCGATACGCACGGAAGAGGAGTACACCACGCCGTTCAGGGAGATAACGGCCACTTCAGTGGTACCGCCACCGATATCCACCACCATAGAACCGGTTGCTTCAGAAACCGGCAGACCCGCACCAATTGCCGCAGCCATCGGTTCTTCAATCAGGAACACTTCACGCGCACCGGCACCCTGAGCGGATTCACGGATTGCACGGCGTTCAACCTGGGTTGCGCCAACCGGCACACACACCAGTACGCGCGGGCTTGGGCGCATGAAGCTGTTGCTGTGAACCTGCTTGATGAAGTGCTGAAGCATTTTTTCGGTCACGAAGAAGTCAGCAATAACGCCATCTTTCATTGGGCGGATCGCGGCAATGTTGCCCGGCGTACGGCCCAGCATCTGCTTCGCATCATGGCCTACTGCGGCCACGCTTTTTGGCGAGCCAGCACGATCCTGACGAATGGCCACAACGGAAGGCTCATTCAATACGATGCCTTGTCCTTTTACATAGATAAGGGTATTCGCGGTACCCAGGTCAATGGACAGGTCATTGGAAAACATGCCACGAAATTTTTTCAACATACTAAGGGATAATCCTGAAAGCTGGGGCGGAAAACAAAATCCGCTTACTTTACCAACCACACGCAGCAGCGACAAGGCGCAAAAATCGTCTGCTACGGTGAAAATTAGTGCAGCACGTTTCCTTTGTTACAAATTCATCCCCTGAATCCCTCAGGGCTGAGTAAACAGCAGCGTCCCTCACTTTCACTTGTAACCTATAAAAGGTCGTTCACTGGCTTTTATGCTCGTCTTACTCAAAGCTACAGGCGCGATATTCTACGTGAAAACAAAGTAAACGGCAGGTCAAACAGAGTATCTTTGCAAATATTTTTTCACATTGGTGTCAAGCGGCTGAGAGGCGGCAAAAAAATCCCCCTGACCGCCCGTCACGCCGCGCTCTGTCAACATCTGCCATTCACTGCGTGAACGTACGCCTGCGGCAAATACTTGCGTTTGCGTTCCTTTGCACGCCTCCACCAGGCTTTGTACCAGCAGCTGGTTTTCCGTGCGCTTTTCGATATTCCTTACCAGACCCGGATGCAGCTTCAATAATTCGACATCCAGCTCTTTGATCCAGCTGGTGCTGACCAGGGTAAGACCCGCCTGTGTTACCGCCACGCGAGCCCCAAGCGCATTGATTAAACGCACAACCGAGCGCAACCGGCTGATGTGTTGACCTACATCTGCCTCTGCAAGTTCAAAAATAATGCGTTTGCGTTGCGATTTTTCGCATTGCATTAACGTGTCACGTAACCAACGCTGAAAACGCGGACGGATCAGCGATTCGACGGTCACCTGTAAAGCCAGATTTTCTTCAGGCCAGTACGATAAAAACGGAATGAGGCGGGTGATTTGCTGGCGGTCATACTCTTCGGACAATCCGAATTGCAGCACCATCGGCAAATACTCTGCGGAGATAACCTCCTCGGTCCCATCAAAAATACGGCACATCAGCTCACGATGATGGACATGACCATTTTTTATGACCGCCGGTTTTTGATAGATGCGCGGTCCACCCCGGCTCAGCATCTGTTCAATCAGGGTTCGCCAGCGTACGTTGCCGCGCCCTTTTTCCGGTAGCGTATCATCATAGACCGCCCAGCCGTTCGCCCCCTGCAATACGGCGTTGCGCGTGGCCGCTTCTGCATGTTCCATCACCTGCTCCGTCGACTGACCGCCGCGCCAGGCACAGATGCCCATATGCACCATATCGTCGCGGTCGAGCATTTTGCTCTGGGGTAGCGCATCGACGGCTTTCAACAGCTGGCTGGCGATACTCTCGGACTCCTTTAAGGTGCGATGCGGCAGCAAGACAGCAAAGTCGCTGCGGTGGTAGCGTGCCAGTAACGCGCCGGGGTAGCGCATAATAAAGGTGGACAGCAGGTTAATCAGCGTGAAGAGATTCTCTTCCGCCACGCGCTGGCCCCAGGTATCACGGAGCAGATCGAAGTCGGGCAGGCGAATCATCATTACCACGCCATGCGTCCCCACCTTTTCGGGATCATCAAGAAGCGTAGCCAGCTGATTATCAAAGAAGAGACGGTTGTTAAGGCCCGTTTTGTTATCCTGCGCGGCGTAGGAGCGAATCAACGTGTCCATACGGCTACGCTGATCGCTGGCAAACTGGATTTCGGAGAGCAGCACGTCCAGGGCGCTACTGGTACGTGATGGCCATTCATAAACCGATCCCCGTACCTGCGGACCCCGCTCGCCATTCAGTATTCGCACCGAGCGTGTTTCCAGCAGTTCCTGGCCGGAAAGTTGACGACGCTGCCAGCGAACGGCGAGGAAAATCAGCAGGACGATCAAGGCAACGGCGATGGTTAAGGGCGCGGTGGTCATGAGCGAGCGTAAATAGTTGCTCATCGGATCCTGGTACATCAGATGGATTGTCATACCCGGATGTTTAAGTGAGCGTACCGTTATGTCCCGATACTGATCTACCGTGCCGGCAGGACGGTAGCTGCCCTGACGGGTATGGCTGAAAACGGTCTGCTTCCCCTGTTTAATGTCGATCTGCACGATATCCACAGGCACCATTAACTCATCCAGTTCACGCGAAAGTGCCGGGAAGGAGGTTGTAATCAGGCGAGTGTCGATAACCGATGCAACCGATTCTACCCGGTTAACCAGCTTATCCTGGATGGCATTATAAAAGCTCAGCGAGCAGCCGATTAGCGTGACAAATATGGTCAGTCCCGTCAGCAAGGTGATAAAAGCTGAGAACTTCGTCGTTAATCGCATCCTTGAGATTACTCCGTGGGTTGAAGGGGTCGCAAGTGAGCGCTAACTTGCATTTCAAATGCGGCATACTAGCAAACCTGGTGTATCTGGCAATTTATTGCGTTAAATCGGCACTGCGTTTCATTGAGCGAGTATAGTCTTCAGTACATATTTTCCCATCATCAATCCTAGTGAGGACCCTGTATGCAGGCTTTGATCTTAGAACAGCAGGACGGCAAAACCGTTGCCTCGGTGCAAGCCATTGACGAGAGCCGCCTGCCGGAGGGCGACGTGACCGTAGATATCGACTGGTCAAGCCTGAACTATAAAGATGCACTGGCCATTACGGGAAAAGGTAAAATCATCCGAAATTTCCCAATGGTGCCAGGCATCGACTTGGCTGGTCGCGTGCATACCAGTGAAGATCCGCGTTTTCACGCCGGACAGCAGGTGCTGCTCACCGGCTGGGGCGTAGGTGAAAACCACTGGGGAGGACTGGCAGCGCAGGCGCGCGTAAAAGGTGACTGGCTGGTCCCGATGCCGAAAGGCCTGGACGGCCGTAAGGCGATGATCGTCGGCACGGCAGGTTTCACCGCCATGCTCTGCGTGATGGCGCTGGAAGAGGCCGGGATCCGTCCTGACTCTGGCGAAATTGTCGTGACCGGCGCCAGCGGTGGCGTGGGCAGCACGGCCGTCACGCTGCTGCACAAGCTGGGGTACCAGGTCGCCGCCGTCTCTGGCCGCGAAAGTACGCATGATTATCTACGTCAGTTGGGCGCAAGCCGTATTCTGAGCCGCGACGAATTCGCCGAGACCCGTCCGCTGGAAAAACAGGTCTGGGCTGGCGCTGTAGATACCGTCGGCGACAAAGTGCTGGCGAAGGTGCTGGCGCAAATGAATTACGGTGGCTGCGTGGCGGCCTGTGGTCTGGCGGGTGGTTTTGCCCTGCCGACGACGGTGATGCCATTTATTCTGCGTAACGTGCGTCTTCAGGGTGTCGATTCGGTCATGACCCCAGCCGAGCGGCGGGCTGAGGCCTGGGAACGTCTGGCGCGGGATCTGCCAGCCTCATTCTATGAGCAGAGCGCCACTGAGATTACCCTGAGCCAGGCGCCAGAGTACGCCAATAAAATCATGGACAACCAGTTCCACGGTCGTGCGCTGGTTAAAATCGCCTAATCTTCAAATTTTCGTGACATATTCGCGCTAACCCTCCTCCTCCGTCATGCTTAGAAAAACGCCTGACGGAGGATGCCATGAAAACCCGAAAACTGACGGAAGCCGACGTAACGTCCGAGTCTGTCTTTATGCTACAGCGTCGCCAGATCCTGAAAATGCTTGGCATCAGCGCCACTGCCCTGACGCTCACCCCTGCGGCCCACGCCGATCTGCTCGACTGGTTTAAGGGCAACGACCGCCCGAAAGCCCCCTCTGGCGCACCGCTTAACTTCACGAAACCGGCGCAGTGGCAGAATAAACTGACGTTGACGCCGGAAGATAAAGTCACCGGCTATAACAACTTCTATGAGTTTGGCCTCGATAAGGCCGATCCTGCCGCCAACGCCGGGAGCATGAAAACCGATCCCTGGACGCTGAAGATTGATGGCGAAGTGGCAAAGCCGCTGACGCTGGATCATCATGACCTCACCACCCGCTTCCCACTTGAAGAACGCATTTACCGTTTGCGCTGTGTGGAAGCCTGGTCGATGGTGGTGCCGTGGGTAGGTTTCCCTTTGCATAAACTGCTGGCGCTGGTTGAGCCCACCAGCAACGCGAAGTATGTTTCTTTCCAGACGCGCTATGCCCCGGACGAGATGCCAGGCCAGAAGGATCGGTTTATCGGCGGCGGGCTGGAGTATCCCTACGTTGAAGGTTTACGTCTCGATGAAGCCATGCATCCGCTTACGCTGCTCACCGTCGGGGTTTACGGCAAAGCGCTGCCGCCGCAAAACGGGGCGCCCATTCGCCTGACCGTACCGTGGAAATACGGTTTCAAGGGCATCAAATCGATCGTCAGCATTAAGCTCACCCGTGAACGCCCACCCACCACCTGGAACCTCGCAGCGCCAGATGAGTATGGTTTTTTTGCCAACGTTAACCCGCACGTTGATCATCCACGCTGGTCGCAAGCGACGGAACGTTTTATCGGTTCCGGCGGCGCGCTGGATGTTAAACGCCAGCCAACGCTGCTGTTTAACGGCTATGCAGATGAGGTGGCATCCCTCTATCGTGGGCTGAATTTACGGGAGAACTTCTAAGTGCGTTTAACGGCAAAGCAGATAACCTGGCTGAAGGTACTCCTGCATTTAGCCGGATTGCTCCCCTTTATCTGGCTCTTTTGGGCAGCCAGCCAGGGACAGTTCAGTGCCGATCCGGCTAAAGATATTCAGCATTTTACGGGTCGGATGGCTCTGAAATTTTTGCTGGCGACCTTGCTCGTCTCACCGCTTGCGCGCTACGCTAAACAGCCATTGCTAATACGTACCCGTCGGCTTTTGGGGCTATGGTGTTTTGCCTGGGCGACGCTGCATCTCACCAGTTACGCCCTGCTGGAACTGGGCATTAACAACCTGGCACTCCTTGGCAGCGAACTGGTTACGCGTCCTTATCTGACGCTGGGTATCGTAAGCTGGCTGGTTTTACTGGCGCTGACGCTGACATCCACGCAGTACGCGCAGCGAAAAATGGGACGGCGCTGGCAACTGCTGCACAACTTCGTCTATCTTGTCGCGATCCTCGCGCCCATCCATTACCTGTGGTCGGTGAAGATATTATCTCCTCAGCCGGTCATCTACGCCCTGCTGGCATTGGCCCTTTTAGCATGGCGTTATAAGAAGTTCCGCCAGTGGGTACGATAGTCCACGAAACTGTGCGTTTTCCCGCAGATTATTTATCAGCCGCGAATCTTTTTCGGATAGCGGTTGATAATCTTCCCTGATAAGACCAGTATTTAGCTGCCAAATGCTACGAAATCGTTATAATGTGCGACTTCGGTTTTCCGGACAGGGGTTTTTGGCCTCTGAAAGGGTGACAATTGCGTATTGAGGGTATATGTTGTTTTTTACCCGAAAATCGCAGGAGATAGCGGCACAATGGCTGACAAATTCCAAATTTTAGTATTGAACGGACCGAACCTGAACATGCTCGGCACCCGTGAGCCAGAGAAGTACGGCACGCTGACATTGAGCGAAATTGTTAACCGTCTGGGTACGGAAGCAGCCTCGCTGAATGTGGATTTGGACCATTTTCAGTCAAACGCGGAGTACGCAATCATCGACCGTATTCATCAGGCTAAAGACACTGTGGACTATATCCTGATCAATCCGGCCGCGTTTACGCACACCAGTGTTGCTATACGCGACGCACTGCTCGCGGTGAGTATCCCGTTTATCGAGATCCATCTGAGTAACGTGCACGCCCGAGAGCCGTTCCGCCACCATTCCTACTTGTCAGATATCGCCGCTGGCGTGATATGTGGGCTGGGTGCAGACGGCTATTCATACGCTTTACAGACAGCGGTAAAACGCTTGTCACAATCACACTAAACAAGAGTACGGAACCCACTCATGGATATTCGTAAGATTAAAAAACTGATCGAGCTGGTTGAAGAATCAGGCATCTCCGAACTGGAAATTTCTGAAGGCGAAGAGTCTGTACGCATCAGCCGTGCAGCCCCAGCCGCTAGCTTCCCGGTAATGCAGCAAGCTTATGCTGCGCCAGTGCAGCAGCCTGCGCTCTCCGCAGCCGTTGCACCAGCAGCAGAAGCCGCACCTGCAGCAGCTGCAGAAATCAGTGGTCACATCGTACGTTCCCCAATGGTTGGTACTTTCTACCGCACCCCGAGCCCGGACGCGAAAGCGTTCATCGAAGTGGGTCAGAAAGTCAACGTAGGCGATACCCTGTGCATCGTTGAAGCCATGAAAATGATGAACCAGATCGAAGCAGACAAATCAGGTACTGTGAAAGCGATTCTGGTCGAAAGTGGTCAGCCGGTAGAATTTGACGAGCCGCTGGTCGTCATCGAGTAACGAGGCGAACATGCTGGATAAAATTGTTATCGCCAACCGTGGCGAGATTGCACTGCGTATTCTTCGTGCCTGTAAAGAACTGGGCATCAAGACCGTGGCCGTGCACTCAAGCGCGGATCGCGATTTAAAACACGTATTGCTGGCGGATGAGACGGTCTGTATCGGTCCGGCTCCGTCCGTAAAAAGCTATCTGAACATCCCGGCGATCATCAGCGCCGCCGAAATCACTGGCGCGGTCGCGATTCACCCGGGTTATGGTTTCCTCTCTGAGAACGCCAACTTTGCTGAGCAGGTTGAACGCTCTGGCTTTATCTTCATTGGCCCGAAAGCCGACACCATTCGCCTGATGGGTGACAAAGTGTCTGCCATCACCGCGATGAAAAAAGCCGGCGTGCCAACCGTACCGGGCTCTGACGGCCCGCTGACCGACGATATGGATGCTAACCGCGCCCATGCTAAACGCATTGGCTACCCGGTTATCATCAAGGCGTCTGGCGGCGGCGGCGGTCGCGGTATGCGCGTTGTACGCAGCGATGCTGAACTGGCGCAGTCCATCTCCATGACCAAAGCGGAAGCGAAAGCGGCTTTCAGCAATGACATGGTGTACATGGAAAAATACCTGGAAAACCCACGCCACATCGAAATTCAGGTGCTGGCTGACGGTCAGGGCAACGCGATCTATCTGGCTGAACGTGACTGCTCCATGCAGCGTCGTCACCAGAAAGTCGTCGAAGAAGCGCCAGCGCCGGGCATTACGCCGGAACTGCGTCGCTACATCGGTGAGCGTTGCGCCAAAGCGTGTGTCGATATCGGCTATCGCGGGGCGGGTACCTTTGAGTTCCTGTTCGAAAACGGCGAGTTCTACTTCATTGAGATGAACACCCGTATTCAGGTTGAACACCCGGTTACCGAAATGATCACCGGCGTTGACCTGATCAAAGAACAGCTGCGTATCGCAGCCGGTCAGCCGCTGTCCATCAAACAGGAAGAAGTTGTGGTTAAAGGCCATGCGGTAGAGTGCCGTATCAACGCCGAAGACCCGAACACCTTCCTGCCAAGCCCGGGTAAAATCACGCGTTTCCACGCGCCGGGTGGCTTTGGTGTGCGCTGGGAGTCCCATATTTACGCCGGTTACACCGTACCGCCGTACTATGACTCAATGATCGGTAAGCTGATCTGCTACGGCGAAAACCGTGACGTGGCCATTGCCCGCATGAAGAACGCCCTTCAGGAGCTGATCATCGACGGGATCAAAACCAACGTAGATCTCCAGATGCGCATCATGAGCGACGAGCACTTCCAGAATGGTGGTACTAACATCCACTACCTGGAGAAAAAACTCGGTCTGAACGAGAAGTAAGAGACCAGTGTTGCTAAAAGGCCGGATTATCCGGCCTTTTTTATTTCTGGGGATCGCAAAGCCCCATCATGTACAATCCCCGCTTTCTTCATCCACAAGGGACAAAAAATGGACAAACGTTTTGTTCAGGCCCATAAAGAAGCGCGCTGGGCGCTGTGGCTGACCCTTCTCTATCTCGCTGCATGGTTAGTAACTGCTTACTTACCTGATTCAGCGATTGGCATTACCGGCCTCCCGCACTGGTTTGAAATGGCCTGCCTGCTGCTGCCGCTGGTGTTTATTGTGCTGTGCTGGGCGATGGTGAAATTCATCTATCGCGATATCTCCCTGGAGGACGATGATGCAGCTTGAAGTCATTCTGCCGCTTGTCGCTTACCTGTTCCTGGTGTTTGGCCTGTCGGTTTATGCGATGCGTAAACGTTCGACCGGCACCTTTCTGAACGAGTATTTCCTCGGGAGCCGCTCAATGGGTGGCGTCGTGCTGGCCATGACGCTGACCGCTACTTACATCAGCGCCAGCTCGTTTATCGGTGGCCCGGGCGCCGCTTATAAGTACGGACTGGGCTGGGTACTGCTGGCCATGATCCAGCTGCCTGCCATCTGGCTCTCTCTGGGCATACTGGGTAAAAAGTTTGCCATTCTGGCCCGTCGCTACAATGCCGTGACGCTGAACGATATGCTGTTTGCCCGCTATCAGAGTCGCTTGCTGGTATGGCTGGCAAGCCTGAGTCTGCTGGTGGCGTTTATTGGTGCGATGACGGTGCAGTTTATCGGCGGCGCACGTCTGCTGGAAACGGCAGCCGGGATCCCCTACGAGACGGGTCTGGTCATTTTCGGTGTGAGTATCGCGCTGTACACCGCGTTTGGCGGGTTCCGTGCCAGCGTTCTGAACGATACGATGCAGGGAATGGTGATGCTCATTGGCACTCTCGTTCTGCTGGTGGGTATCGTGCATGCCGCAGGGGGCCTGAGCCATGCGGTTGAAACCCTGGAAGCGATCGATCCGAAACTGGTCTCGCCGCAGGGGGCGGATGACATCCTCTCTCCAACCTTTATGACCTCGTTCTGGGTGCTGGTGTGCTTTGGCGTGATTGGCCTGCCGCATACCGCCGTGCGCTGCATCTCATATAAAGACAGCAAAGCGGTACACCGCGGGATTATTATCGGGACAATTGTGGTGGCAATCCTGATGTTTGGTATGCACCTGGCGGGCGCGCTGGGACGCGCGGTGATCCCTGACCTTACCGTACCGGATCTGGTCATTCCAACCCTGATGGTGAAAGTACTTCCGCCGTTTGCCGCCGGAATTTTCCTCGCCGCACCCATGGCGGCCATTATGTCGACCATCAACGCTCAGTTGCTGCAAAGTTCCGCTACGATCATTAAAGATCTCTATCTGAATTTGCGCCCTGAACAGGTCGAAAATGAGCGACGCCTCAAGCGCATGTCGGCGGTGATTACCCTGGTGCTGGGGGCGTTGCTGCTGCTGGCCGCGTGGCGTCCACCGGAGATGATCATCTGGTTGAACCTGCTCGCCTTTGGCGGGCTGGAAGCCGTGTTCCTGTGGCCGCTGGTGCTGGGGCTGTACTGGGAACGCGCGAATGCCGCGGGTGCATTAAGCGGCATGATTGTCGGGGGCGTCCTGTATGCCGTTCTCGCCACGTTGAAAATTCAGTATCTTGGCTTTCACCCGATCGTGCCTTCGTTACTGTTAAGTTTACTGGCGTTTGTGGTGGGTAACCGTTTTGGCCGTCCCGTTCCACCCGCCACCCTGATTTCTACTGATAAATAAAGAGTTTTGCCATGCCGTGGATCCAATTGAAACTGAACACAACCGGCGCGAACGCCGAAGAACTGAGTGATGCGCTGATGGAGGCCGGTTCGGTCTCTATCACGTTCCAGGACACGCATGACACGCCGGTCTTTGAGCCGCTACCAGGCGAAACGCGCCTGTGGGGTGATACGGACGTTATCGGCCTGTTCGATGCAGAAACCGACATGAAAGAGGTCGTGGCGATTCTGGAAAACCATCCGCTGCTGGGCGCGGGTTTCGCGCATAAAATCGAACAGCTGGAAGACAAAGACTGGGAACGCGAGTGGATGGACAACTTCCATCCGATGCAGTTTGGTCAGCGTCTGTGGATCTGCCCAAGCTGGCGCGACGTTCCCGATGAAAATGCGGTCAACGTAATGCTGGATCCGGGTCTGGCGTTCGGCACCGGTACCCATCCGACAACCTCCCTGTGCCTGCAATGGCTGGATGGCCTGGATCTGGAAGGCAAAACCGTGATCGACTTCGGTTGCGGATCCGGGATCCTCGCTATCGCGGCGCTGAAACTGGGCGCGGCAAAAGCCATCGGGATCGACATCGATCCGCAGGCGATTCAGGCCAGCCGTGATAACGCCGAGCGTAATGGCGTTTCCGATCGCCTTGAACTGTATCTGCCCGATGCACAGCCAGAGGCCATGAAAGCCGATGTGGTGGTCGCGAATATCCTGGCTGGCCCGTTACGCGAGCTGGCGCCGTTAATCAGCGTGCTGCCGGTTGAAGGCGGTCTGCTGGGCCTGTCCGGTATCCTTGCCAGCCAGGCAGCCAGCGTCTGTGAAGCCTACGCCGATCTCTTTGCGCTCGACCCGGTTGTCGAGAAAGAAGAGTGGTGTCGCATCACCGGTCGTAAAAAATAAGCCTTTGGCGTGGTCGTCTGACCACGCCTTTTCCCTTCGGTTTTTTCTCCCCCCTTCATCCTTTCTTCGATAAAATAACCTCACAAATCATAATGTTAATCATTGATTTGGATAATAAAATTCACAGGAAGAATACGATGAAACACATTTCAGGCAAGGCAGCGCTGCTGGCGCTGAGCATGATTTCGGCTACGGCTTACGCATCACACTGGAGCTATCAGGGAGAAGGCGCACCGGAACACTGGGGCGAACTGGACGAGGCGTACAAGACGTGTAAAAGCGGAATGTATCAGTCGCCGGTCAACATAGACAACACGGTCAAAGCCCACATCTCTCCGCTGGAAACGCACTATATCGACGGCCCGGTCATTCTGACAAACAACGGCCATACTATCCAGGCGAGTGAAAATGCCGATACACGCGACAGCATCACGCTTGATAAACAGCGCTGGACGTTACAGCAGTTCCATTTCCATGCACCATCCGAAAACACGGTGCACGGTAAAAAATACGCAATGGAAATGCATCTGGTCCATAAAAACGCTGACGGCGAACTGACGGTCGTTGCCGTTATGTTCGATCAGGGCGCGGCAAACACTGAGCTGGATAAACTCTGGGGCGTGATGCCAGGACAGGTTGACCAGAACGTTACAATTAAGCCAACCCTCGATATGAATAAATTACTGCCTGCGGATAAAACCTACTGGCGTTTTAGCGGCTCCCTGACCACGCCACCGTGCTCAGAAGGGGTGACATGGTTGGTGCTCAAGCATCCGCTGACCGTCTCTGCTGAACAGCTGCAAAAATTCACTCACACTATGCACCACGAAAACAGCCGCCCGGTTCAGCCGCTTCATGGCCGTCTGGTTGTTGAATAAGCCGATTTTTTGCGCTGATATCCTGTGCTGAAATGCGACGCAGATCGCAAAGAAGCGCCATAATCTGCTGCATATCGCAGCAGATTATCCCGGCCAATTGATTCATTTATTCAGAAATGATGAGAAGTTACGGGAAATTGTAAGCGCCCACAAAATGTTCATTTCTTCATAACACAATGATTTAAATAGCGAATAATCTTATCCGAAAAGAATGACTGGCGATTCCTTGATCTACAACAGAGGATTGTTCAAAGTTTGGCCTTTCATCTCGTGCAAAAAATGCGTAATATACGCCGCCTTGCAGTCACAGTATGGTCATTTCTTAACTCATGCGCATCGGACACCACCAGCTTAGAAATCGCCTGATCGCAGCCCCAATGGCAGGTATTACCGACCGGCCGTTCAGGACGCTGTGCTACGAGATGGGAGCAGGATTAACCGTTTCCGAGATGATGTCGTCTAACCCGCAGGTTTGGGAAAGCGACAAGTCCCGCCTTCGGATGGTGCACGTGGATGAGCCAGGTATCCGCACCGTGCAAATTGCCGGAAGCGTGCCTGAAGAGATGGCAGATGCCGCGCGTATTAACGTGGAAAGTGGCGCCCAGATTATTGATATCAATATGGGTTGCCCGGCCAAAAAGGTGAATCGCAAGCTTGCAGGTTCAGCCCTTCTGCAATACCCCGACCAGGTGAAGTCAATCCTGACGGCGGTTGTCAGCGCAGTGGACGTTCCTGTTACGTTGAAGATTCGCACGGGTTGGTCGCCGGAACACCGTAACTGTGTAGAGATTGCCCAACTGGCCGAAGACTGTGGCATTCAGGCCCTGACCATTCATGGACGCACTCGCGCCTGTTTGTTCAACGGTGAAGCTGAATACGACAGCATTCGGGCAGTTAAGCAGAAAGTTTCCATTCCGATTATCGCGAATGGCGACATAACTGACCCGCTTAAAGCCAGAGCTGTGCTCGACTATACGGGAGCTGATGCTCTGATGATAGGACGTGCCGCTCAGGGAAGACCCTGGATCTTTCGGGAAATCCAGCATTATCTGGACACTGGGGAGCTGCTTGCCCCGCTGCCTCTGGCAGAGGTTAAGCGCTTGCTTTGTTCGCATGTTCGGGAACTGCATGACCACTACGGCCAGGCAAAAGGGTACCGAATTGCGCGTAAACACGTATCCTGGTATCTCCAGGAGCACGCTCCAAATGACCAGTTTCGGCGCACATTCAACGCCATTGAGGATGCCAGCGAACAGCTGGAGGCGTTGGAGGCATACTTCGAAAATCTTGCGTAATGAAATAAAGAGCTGACAGAACTATGTTCGAACAACGCGTAAATTCTGACGTACTGACCGTTTCTACCGTTAACTCTCAGGATCAGGTGACTCAAAAGCCCCTGCGTGACTCGGTTAAACAGGCACTGAAGAACTATTTTGCTCAACTGAACGGTCAGGATGTTAATGACCTGTATGAGCTGGTACTGGCTGAAGTTGAACAGCCACTGTTGGACATGGTGATGCAATACACCCGTGGTAATCAAACCCGCGCTGCCCTGATGATGGGCATCAACCGTGGTACCCTGCGTAAGAAATTGAAAAAATACGGCATGAACTGATACTAGTCAGTTAAGTGCTTGTTTAAAAAGGCGCTCTTCGGCATGGGGAAGCGCCTTTTTTATTAGTGTTTATACATATGTTTATACACGTTGGCTCGCACAAATAAAAAAGCACCAGAACATAGTCCAGTGCTTTAATAGGTTGGGTTTATCACCTTGGCCTTTCCGGCTTTCTCCATTGATACGGTTTGGCATCCATCCTTTGCCGGTGGCGTTCTTTCGCAGCCAGGCAAGCGGCAACGCGATTACGCACCATTAGACGATCTCGCCCGTTAAGTTCATGACCCTGCAACTCAGCCGCTACCATTATTGCTTTCTCTAATACAGTCCGATCCAGCATACAAACCCTCAGTTAATTGACTGGCTGTAATCTGCGAAGAGCTGCGCATTTACCGTCAGCACTTCTTTCATATGCTCATACCATCCGGCAAAAATAGCCTCATCGGTTCCCGGGTAGCCTGCCAGAAAGCACATCAGAATATCGTCGGTGAGTTTGTCCTGCTGATCCCAGTCAACAATGAACTGTCTAAACAGAGCGTAAGCCTTAGCTGGGTCTCTGTTCTGCCACGTTTCGACAACGATCTCGAAAGGAGGAACGGTGTAAGTTACCTCCACTGGTAATGGCTCGTATTTCGTCGGTATCAATACCTCTCGGGTAAATACCTCACCTTCCGGCCAGAGTTGCACCTGATTTGTCAAAGCTGATCCTCCACATAGATACCCGCCGATATGATTGCACCGCCGATACGGCGCTTACCGTAAAGCAATGGTACTGGATAGCCCTGCGCTGCAGTATTAGTAACGCCACCAAACGCATATGAGGCTTTATTATCAGCACTTTGTTTGCTTGCCAGCCCTGTAGGCTGAGGGGATAGCATCTGGATTACACCGCCAGCAATCATCGAACCGCCTGCAACCATAACATTGACGCCCCATGCCTGGCCGAACCCAAAGGTTGCGATTGCCCCCACGGCCACCAGAACAGCGCCCATGATGGTCTGCAAAATACCCGCTTTCTTGCTCCCGATTATGATCGGAACAATCCGAATCGTCCTGTTGCCGTTCGGAAAATCGAGATCATCCTGAGTGACGTTCTTTTTGTCCACGAATACAGCGAACGTAAGTCCTCGGGCTTTGCTGGTATTCATGAATTTCTGAAAGCCGGGAATGGTGGCGGATAACGCAGTAAACGCCTCACGTGTCGGGCCAATAAGTCGCTGGTGAGTACGGCCAAAAAGTTTAGCCAGCGAGCCGCTCAAAAGGATCGTGCTCATGGTTTCATGGTTTGCTGTATTCATCTTTCTACTCCTGTCAGATACCGTTAAATGTTGCCAGCCGTTGTTTGTGGCTGTCGCTCATATCGAAAGCAAAATCCTCATGCTCAGCCTGGAAGGTGCCGAACGCCATCAGCGCGGATACAGCCGGGTCTATCTTGTTGGAGGATTTCTTTTTGTTGGGCTTAATGTTGGCGTTAGCGTCGGACTCCATCACCACGTTTCCAATCGCCCAGGCCAGAACCGGATCGCCGCGATGGCGCACCGCCTTACGGTTAACGAACACCTCAAATGATTTCGCCACAGGACTGAACTTGAGATAGGTTTGCGGGAACGGCTCCACATCGAGGCCCGCCCCCTGTAGCTGGGTGCGCAGGTGCGTGGCGTTCCACGTATCGAAACCCACCAGCCTGATATTGAAGGTTTCAGCGTCGCGCAGGATATCGTCACGGATGCGGTCATAGTCGATACAGTCGCCGGGGGTGGTGCGTATCCAGCCCGCTTTCACCCACTGGCGGTAGATGGCGCGGTTTTTGTTCGCGACGTTAAGCAGCTGCGCTTCCGGCAGATAATGACGCGTAAGGAGTCTGATCTCCCTGTCGAACGGGAACGCATAGCTTACGCTGGTGATGTCGCTGGTAGAGGACAGGTCAAACCCGGCATAACACTCCATTCCGGCCAGATCGTCTTCGGTATAGTCGAGCGTACAGGCATCCCATGCACCGGCGCCCATCCACGGAGTGGAGCCCTGACACCAGATATTGAAACGCTTGGTCAGCATTTCCACCCACTGCGACGGTATACCCCGGGCTTTCTGGATAGTGGATTCTAGTTTCGCTGCGTCAACGGACACATGCAGGTTAGGGTTAGCCTTGATCCACATTTCAGGCTGCTCAACCTCGCTTTCGTCGTCCAGCTCGTAGATCAGTACAAACAGCGAATCGTTGCCCTCCTCCCCGGCCAGAATCTGACAGCAGTAGTCATAATGCTGCTTACAGGCAGAGACAACGTTACTCCCGGCGGTAGTGATAGCGAACAAAATCGCCTCCGGACGTGCGCCCATACCCAGCTCGAGGGCGGAATAAACGCCGTTATCCGGGTGAAGGTGGTATTCATCGACAATCGCCAGGCTGGGGTTAGTCCCTTCAATGGTGGCCGCTTTCGCCGCCAGCGGCTTTAACAGGCTGTTGCTCTTCGGAAAAATGACCTTATGCGCCTGGATATTGACGCGCTTTTTCAGCGGTTTTGACAGCAGGCACATCTGGCGGGCATCGTCGAACACGATTCGGGCCTGATCCCGGCTTACCGCCGCCGTGTAGATATCCTGCTGGCCCTTCTCCATTACCAGAAACCAGTTAGCCAGCATGGCGGCCACGGTTGATTTGGCATTCTTGCGCGGCACCTCAATAAAGGCGCTGCTGTACTTACGGCGGCCTGTCTCTCTAACTTTAAAGCCCAGCAGGTTAGCAAAGGCGAACTGCTGCCACGGTTCCAGATCGATTGGCTGGCCCCGAAGCGGGCCTTTGACGTGAGGACAGAGCCGCGAGAACGCAATAAACCGCTCTACGGTCGCCGTATCGAACTCATATCGGGGGTCATTCAGGTCTGAAAAGTACCTTTCCACGGCCTGTTTTACGCGCTTACAGGCCGGAATTTCGCCCGTTTTTATCGCATTTGCGTACTCATTCCAGACGGTCAAGCTCGTCCTCCTCTTCCGTTTCTACCGGGTTACGGCGGCGGCTTACCGGATCAAAGCCCAGCAGCGACGACATTTTAATCATGATTTTTTCAGCATCAGCCTTTGCACTCAGTGCAGGATTTCGGCTCTCGCCCCCCTGGCTGTTAACAATGCTGAACCCACGGCTGGCAAGGTCTTCCACTGCTTTGCGGTACATCGAATAGTTGACGCAAAAAAGCTCAAGGTTGTTCCAGTCGGCGGGTGTCAGATCGCCACGCTCGGCCAGTTGCTTCGCTTTCGCTTTCCACTGCTGCGCGGCTAACTCATCAAGGTAAGCTGGCGGTTTTGGTGGTCTTGCCATAAAAATTTCTCGTTTCCATCGCGTTTTATTTTCAAAAAAATCACCGTGCGTAAAAATTTGAGGGGGCGGGTGGTTCCTCGCTGAGAGGGGTTTGTCCTGAAAACCTCCCCCACCCCGTCCATTCGGCCTGTCAGCGGTTGCGAAAGCATTCCATAAGCTCCCGGTCACGCTGGCTCATGCGCTTTGCTACGGGCTTCTTATGCGCTCTCTGTCTGGCTGGTTGCCATGCCTCGCGCTGCTTTATCAGCCCACTAATCAGCCGCTGCTGTTCCTGCTCAGTCATTGTTTGCCTCATAGATCCAGTCGGTGCGATGACGTGCTGCTTCTTCCTGCTCGCGGAACTTACCGGCTTTACGCTGCTGCTTCGTCACCGGGTCTGTTGTGGTTGTCTTCCGTCCATGACAGGCAGCGCATAACGACTGGTGATTACTGGCGGGCCAGAACAGCACATCAGCTTCACCCTCGATAGGGATGATGTGATCGACGATAGTTGCCGATGCATAGACGCCAGCCTTGAGACAATGGACACACAGCGGATTAGCTTTTAGAAAATGACGACGGTATTCGCCCCAGCGGTTGGAGTAACCACGCTCTGTTCGCGTACCTCTTCGGCTGTCGCTTTGTCGGCGGGCATCCCGCTTATGCTCGTCACACTTGCCAGACTTCACCCGTTTATTACATCCCGGCTCATTGCACCGGCGTAGTGGTTGCCACGGCATCAGTACACCCCCACATCACGATAGACAGACCACAACGCAGAGACAGCCATCGGTATCTCTTTGGCGTCGGTATCACCAATCATCGTGCGGTACTCGTACAGCTGAGATACGTACATCAGACAGCCAATCTTGATAGCTGGCGTAAACTCCAGCCCGTTATCAAACCGCTTGCCGATATGCTTCTGGCAAACCTCCAGCGCCGCATCGATGTACGCCTGTATCAGCGTGTCTTCATAATCATCATCAATACGGCAATGCAGCTTTGCTTCTTCCAGGGTGATTTCTGCTGTCATTTTTCCGTTCCTGTCTTGCAGAGAATTTCCAGCCGGGTACCTTCCGAATCAGGAATAGGAGGCCCGATAATATTGAGAGTGCTGCCAGCAAACGGGCCAGTAAGCACTTTCAGACGGTTGGCTGCGGTAATATCACGGCGGAAACGCACCCAAACGCGGATCGTCGCTTCGGCAACCTCGGCACCTGACGCCATTAACTCTCGGCCACTGATCCCCTTAACCTCAGCCCATATGGTTTCCCCGTCTTCCCAGACCTGAACAACCTGACCGGACGGCTCCCTGTGGGTAGTGAATACCCGAATAGTGACGCGGCTTCTCAGCCCCCCGGCTCTCATGCGTCACCTTCCTTGCCGTCTTTGCTGATCTTCACTTCCTGCTTCCATGCCTGGCTGAATTCGTCACCACCTTCACGCGGCGGCATCCCCTCGCGCTCACGGGCTTCGTTCGGGTTCATGATCCCGTTCTTAATGCCTCGCTCATAAGTGGCGTAACGCTCGGTAGGTGTGGCACGGAGAAGGTCAGCAGAGTCAAACTCCACCTGATAACGGGTTCCCGGAACCGGAGAGGCCACCAGCAAAGCAGATTTGATTTGTTGCTCGAAGTTCGCCAGCCACGGGCGCATGGTCATGGTGAGAAAGGCGCGGCTCGCTTCGCTGAAATTGCTGTAGGTGCTGTTGCTGTATTCCTGCAGGAAGATGGGCGACACGTTGAACATGCGGGCAATGTCTTCAATGGAGAACCGGCGCGACGCCAGCCATTCGGCATCCTGATTGCTCATGCCAAGCTGCTTGTAGTCCATGCCACCTTCAAGGATCGGCGTTTTCCCGGCATTTCTGGCACCTTTGTAGCGCTCCAGTGCGTCCAGAGCCTGCTTACCCTTCACGCTGTCGAGCCATTCAGCAGTAGTGACGACGCCCGCCGCCATCATGCCATCTTTCATAATGCTGGCACCGTGGCGCTGTTGGGCCAGACCTAACCCCAGCGCCTCACGGCACGTAGTAATAGGCGAACGCCCCAGAAAGCCATCATCGGTGGAGTAACGCAGGTGCAGAATCTCTTCCTGTAGATAGGTGCGCACAGCCCCGGTAAACGGCTCTGTAACGGTGTATTTGTACTTATGCTGGCCGATACGCTCAGGAACAACCGCCCCCGGCGCATACGGGTGCAGGGATTGCGGCTGGCCGTCGCGGCCCCACTGGATCACCGCATAGGCGTTACCATTCAGCAGACAATGGCGCATCATCGTGCGTTTAAACTGATAAGGCGTCTGGCAGTCGTTCGGCTGCTCGTTCAGGAGAAAATCCACCGGGTGATTACTCAGCCATTCTCGCGCCTCACGACCATTATCATTACGGACGCGGTAGAGATAGCAGGGCATTGTTGCCACCGCCTCACTGATAACTGATACGGCGTTCATGACCGCCGGCAGAGATTCCGCAGTACCCGCAGACACATACTCGCCTGATCCGGTATTTGGAATCCCTGCCATCGCCAGAAATTCATCAATGGTCATGCTGCGCTGCTCTGAGGGTTCAGACTTACGGCCAAACGGCCAGATATTCCACATATCAGAGCCCCGCTAAATCAGCCCAGCGGCGACGGTTATCGCCAGCGCGGCGCAGTTCAGGATGTTGGGAGAAAAGCGAACGGTGCGCGATTTCCACGCCAGACTCAGGATAAGCAGGCATAGAGGTAACGGTAATCTCCCGCAGTTCGGCAGCGGTAACAGTGCGCAGATATGGAGACTGAGCAATATCCCACGCCTCTTTCAGCGCCCGGAAACCAAAGCTCATGCCGGAGATATCCCCGCGCTCCACCAGCTCCAGCACATCGTTGCCAAGCTGGGTATTCGGCGGAGTCAGCTCGAAGCGCAGCCCGGTATCGTCTTCGGACAGCACCAGCGTGCCGGATTTAGTGCGGCCCAGCAGCTGGGTATAGTTATGCTCATACAGCGCACGCACATCGCTACCGGATGCCAGGCTGTCTTTAAACGCTCCCGGCGCAAACTGTTCGCGGAACTCATCCCAGATAACTTCTGACAGGCTGTTCCAGCGCACGGCATAGCCCACCAGCTTTTTGTTGCTGGCGCTCACTTCGGAAGTACGGATTTCAAAATCAATTGTTTTCATTACTGGACTCCACAGAGGGCAAAAAGGGGCCGCAGCCCCTTAAACGTCAAATCAGGAACCGGAGCCTGAAAGCTCAAGCACCTTGATGGCGTTGGAGTCCACCACACCGCCGCCCAGGTACTTATCGGTATGCACCTTGTAGAAACCCGGTTCGGTGATGTTGTCAGGACGGGTACGCACGCCAGTGGTGTGATCCACGATGAAATAGCCGCGCTTGAAGTCGCCTACCGCGAGGAACGCTTTACCTGCATCCGCATCCGGCATGGTTTCCAGATACTGAACAGGACGGCCCAGCAGCGTATCGGGAGAACCGGCAACCAGACGATCGCGCCAGATGTAATCTCCGTTGCCGTTTTTCAGCTTTTGCAGTTTGGCGGCGGTGTTGGAGTTCATCACCCATACGGCGTTTTTGCGGTATTTGGCTTTCAGCTTATACAGCAGGTCGATCAGGCCATCAGAGGAAACGTCAGCCGCCTCCATCTTCTCCAGCGTACCGAACGGACGGGTTTTGTCGGCAGTGACAGCGCGAGGGTAAGACAGGAACCCTTTGGATTTTTTATCACCGTCGCCGTTCACAAAGTCGCTCTCTTCGGTAGCGGTGAAGGTGTCGGCGATTTCAGAAGACAGCCAGCCCAGAGTGTCCACCTCAGAGAAGTCGAGAATCTCCTGAGTGGTTTTCGGGTAGGCGTAGATCGGGTTGAGTTTGATATCAACGCGCTCCATCTTCGGCGTACTGGTTTCGGTACGTGCCTCACCTTCGGTACCACGATTAACAGTAGTGCCGCCCACAGATACCAGCTTCTGGTATTCGTTGGTTTTGGTGGTCTTCACCGTTGCGATGGAACGCATCACGCTATCATCCTGCAACTGGCGCATAATCTCTTTGTCCAGCTCAGGGATAACGGTATAACCGCCGTCAGCCTGCACCAGCGTGGAGAGAGAACGGGTATCACCTGTCATGATGTAGTGGCGCAGCTCGTCGTTGCTTACTGGCTCACCTTCGACGGAAGTACCAGGCAGATTGCGCTGATCGTCGGCGACGGCTTCAAGGCGGGTGATTTCAACTTCAAGCGCATCAGCCTGGGCGCGGAGTTCGTCGAACTTTTTGCCCTCTTCTTCGTTTAGGCTGCGCTTTTCGGTGTCGGCTTTGTCCAGCATGGAACGCATCTGTGTTTTGAGTGCGGCTTTCTGCTGGCGTAATTCGAGTAGTTTCTTCATGGAGTGGTTTCCGTATCAATTAACGTAGAGACGTGAAACCAGCGCTTGGAGGGGAGGCCGTTAAATCTTTTTCTGCCTCTCGCAGGCTGTACTCGCTACAGCTTGACTTAACGGCCAGTGGCGGCTCACGTCTGAGTGCCACTCTTCAAGATATACATGAAAAATATAAAGAAAACCCCCATCAGAGACAGGGGTAATCACGGGTAAACATGAGTACAAATAATTTACAAAATTATTCCTTAGCGCAATCCAGAGCATCATCAAGCAGCTCACGCTTCGCTTTCAATTCGCCGATAAGGATATCCAGTTGTTCTTTGCTGGCAGCCATAACATCACCAGAAAATTGATGGCGCAGGAAACCATTGTGATCCACAAAAAAGAAAGCTTCTCGCTTCACCAGTTCCCGGTATTCGCTAAGCGGCATAAGCTGCAAATCCGTTTTGCTGTCTGGAACCCCAAACATATCTTTGTGCTCAACCACTTTCTGGATCAGCACCTTCGAATATACCAGGTCATCACTGTTTTTTTTGTCCATAACATCCTCTATTTTTTGTGTATAGATGCAAAACTATGTTGGTTCAGTCAGTTCAGTTGGTTCAATTTGTAAAGATTATTGTTTTTAAAGGCATTATTTTCATTAAGTGAACTAACAAAGCCCCTTTTTGAACCAACAAATGCTATTTTTATGTTGGTTCAGTGGCAAATATTTACAGGCCAGCCAGAAAAGGGGGTTGGTTCAATAGCGGAACATGTTGGTTCAAAATAGCCGTTTGTTGGTTCAGTGTTGGTTCAATTATTAGACATAAACCCTATGTAAAACAGTAACATGAATGTAATTAACAATCATTGAACCAACTGAACCAACAATAACAATCCTCACATGTGTATTTTATTCCGCCCCTTCTTCTGCAACTTGTTGAAGTACATAAACGTTGATTTGGCGCCCATCAATTCGCGGTGATTTCTGTTGATATCCTCTCCCACTTGATGGCTCAGAGAGCAAACCGGCAGCGGCAAGCGCACGGGCAAACTGCCTAGCATTAAATCCCTGCGCTATCTCCTTCTCAAACGTTGCAGGGAATGTATAGAACACCATGGGCGCATCATCATGGTTGCTCTTACGCTTACGATACCCGGCAAGATTACTGATTGGCAGGCTTGCAGGATCATAAGGCAAAGGGGCGAACCGGCTCAGACCATAAGCATTAAGAAACGCCTCGCACTGCTCGATGATCTGCTGGTGCTCTTTATTTCCCGTTCCGAACTCTTTCACCCAGGCATTAAAGCTATGCTGGATAGCATCACGGCTGGCCTGTTCATCCCATCCGGTGATTGATGCACCAGTCACCAGCGCAGCTTCAAGGATTGCAAAGCGTTCTGCCACGCGGTGCACCTGCTCGCCATAATCAGCCGGAATGAGTCCGCGCCAGCGCGTCTGGGCGTCATGTACGGCCTGTTTAGCTTCCTTCTGGTGAGCCGCCAACCATTTAACCCACTCTCGGCCCGCTGCACCGTGATTTTCAATCCATGCCTGCTTCAGTGCATCAGCATGAGCCTTGCCGTTCTGCAGGCCATGAAAGGCCGTCGATTTCTCCATAGGGATATTCAGCAGGCGAACCAACTGGCCTGCCTTAACTTTTAGCCCACCAGCAGAAAGAAACGTCTCGATATCCATTTCCCCGGTACTGATTGCTACAGTGCGCCAACGTTTCAACTCCCGATTGCCGCCCTCTTTGGCTCCCTGCAGCTTTCCAGCACCGTTAAACAAGGTGTATGCCGAAGTGGCAACGTCTTTGGCGCTGCTCCCCTGCCCCACTTCATCCAGCGGTAACAGACTGTCGTTATGCGCCTCCGCTTCGTTAGCGATACCAAGCGCAGTACCGTACCACGTTAGGCGCAGAGCATCCGGCTCTCCCCACAGACTGCTCGCAATATTAGCTGTAGTGGTCTTACCGGCGCTCGACTGCTCGAACAAGTGGACACCGAAACCATCAGCACCCACCAGCCCAATAAGCGGCGCGGATAATGCCGCCGCCACTCCCAGCATCATTGATGGGTTGCCACCGGCCAGATAAGCCACTGAATCCCGCCAGCCCTCAGCCGTACCAGAAACGGCATAACCGGAAGATGCAGCGCTGCGACCATTAAAGAGAATGGGTGTCTCTGGATCACCAATAACTTCGCCATCAGGCATGATATATGCCCCATTATGCCAGCCAGTGGTATGAGTGATAATCCATTCCTGACCAGATCCACACTGCTGCAGCCAATCGGCCAGAATGGCACGAAAGGTGTTTTTAGTGGTCACGTTAACCCCTCCAGCTTTAAGTGAGCGCCATCCCTCACGCTCTCCAACATCAGCGCAAGGGATCGCCCTGGTAATATCTTCGTGGCCACGCGGCGAACGCCAGCGCAAAACAAGATAGCGTTCTGCCCCGTCACTACCTGAACCAACTACCTCAAGAGGCGAACAAAGCCACGCTTCGTTATTGATGATTTCTCCGCTGTCCTTGTCCACCTTTGGCGTAATCCAGTACAAGCCATCGTTACGGCTCTCCACGCGTGGTTTCAGTTCGTCACCTTGCAGAGCTGATTTTTGCTCTTTTTTACCGCCGTCAATAGACTTAAGTTTTACCACCACCTTTTCGCCCTCCGGCTGGTACATCGAATCATTAAATGCTGCTGCGGCTGCTTCCAGCCCGTGTTGCTGGTGAAAATCATTCCAGTCGGCCTTTTCCTCAGACTGAGGTAAAGCTACCCAGCCAGAGACAGCTTTAGCGGTTTTTTCTGCGGCTGATTTACCCGTGTTTGGTTCGCCAGGCTTAATATCGTTATCTGCGGCGATGATGATCTGCGCATCCGGGTAACGCTGTCGCATCACCTGCGCAACTGACAGCAAATTCCCGGCGTCAATCGCTGTGATAATTGTCGCATCTGGGCGAAACTGCTGAACCGAAAGCGCCGTTGCCAGTCCTTCGGCGATAATCACCGTCTCCGGCGTTTCACCGGAATTAACCACGCAAAAAGAGCCTTTCTTTACCGTTCCGGCCACCAGCCGCTTACTGCCATCTGGCTTAATCACCTGTGCGCCTGTCGTCGCGCCAGCACCGTTTTTCAGCACCAGCAGCAGCGACCCATCGGACAGCATCGGGAAGGGGCATTGAAGCCCCTTTGATGTAAGGTAAGCAGACTGCCCCGGAGAGGCTTTAGCGGTCAGCGCCGCAACTTTCCCGGCGATATCCGTCTGAGGCTTCTCTCTGGCTGGCTTCGGTTCCGGTGTCCGGGTATCACCACCCAGCACAGAGGATACTTTCTGCGCCGCAGCGGTTATGGTAATGCCCTGAGATCTGGCAATGAGATCCAGACCGTCGCCGTGATTTGGCTCGTCACACTGGCGACAATGCCACTCGCCGCCGCCGTGGTCGTCAATGTAGTGAAATCGGTCAGATCCACCACAGATGGCGCATGGGCCGTGACGGCCTTTCGGCGGAACAGTCACCCCGCACTGAGGAAGTAGGCTTTCCCAGCTTCCGGCAGCTTGGCGCTTAACTTCACGGATAATCTCAATTGCGCGGCTCATTGCTGTTCCTCCCTAATGCCATTGCGAGGAAAGACGGTATAGCAACCGTAAATGTCGATAATCTCGTTTCCGCGGCTGAGCCAGTGAGATATTTCTCCCGAATCGGGATGGAACACAGCCACAGACTCGGGGGCAAACTTTAGGGCAAAGGTGATGTGACTCTGCCCTTCTGCAGTCAGTTCACAAAACAGCGGCAATTTGAACTCTCCGCGCTTCCCGTGCCGCGCATCGCTTACAAAGTCATTTTGCACTGGAAGCCTCCCGCGCTTTCTGTAGACGATCTTTGGACTCATGCACCAGGCTGAAAATGGCGGCCACACAGTTAGATTCGTGTTCATCACCTTCGCCGAGGGAGTCCATCCAGATTTCCAGCATAGCCAGAGCCTGATTGCTGTATGCCAGTGCGTCTTCGGCGTGCATCAGGACTTCAAAAGGAACCTGTCTCATTTTGTCTCTCCCATGCGCAGCTCGGCGATTAATGCCCGGTGAATTTCCTGGTTAAAATCACACGCAATAGAAATCAGATTCAGCAGCGTTTCTGAACATTCAGCAGAGGCCTTCTCCAGAATGGTTTCGTAAAGTGATGAAGCCAGCGCTGATTTATATTCGGCCTGCTCCAGACAGATTGGCTCACGCATAGCGAACCTCCTGAACTGGTAGACGGCCAGCGAATACCATCACGCAGCCAGCCGGTGATTGCTCACGGGCTTCGCGTTCGGTAGCGGCGGTAATGTGAATGACGTTGCGCCCGATGGCGCTCAGTGCGAGAAAACGCCAGATGTAGTTATTCCGCCCTTGCGGGTGTGTGGTATGATCTTTCATAGCTGCCTCGTTACTTTCGCTAACGGTGGTGGTTAGAGGCCCGGTTAGTGTTCCACCACTGCCGGGCTTTGCTTTACTAAAAGTCATGCAATGTAGTACATTGTCAACTCCACTACAGACTAGACCACAGGAGTTGACAATGTCAACAAGCGAAAATAAAGAGCGCCATGTTGTGCAGCTCAGACTCGATAAAGAACTGTCAGAGCGGCTCGCTTTAGCGATGAAAGAAGACGGTGACGATAATAAGTCGGGATGGATAAAACGCCTTTTGCGCCGTGAACTTGATAAGCGCGGCATCGAGCCAAAAGGCTGAACAGGGTTACTCCCCGTAATGCTGTGGACTGCCCCTCTTAAAAAGGGTCTGTTTTGCGCAACTCTTAATGAGTTGTGCAGAGGCTCACCTCTTAAAGAGGGTTGGTTATCTTCGCAGCTCTCTACGTTATTCGTCGGAACCTCTGAACCTAAGCAGTGTTGATGTTCCGGAGAACCCGAATACTTTTCGTGTTCGTTGCTCGCCAATTCTCGCGTTTCGCGATAATTAAGATGATTCAATGGGTTGAGATGTTCGTACGTTAAACGTACGCGGTTAATTTGTGCGTACGGATTTCGTTGGCTCAAAGTTTGACCACCAGCGGTAAGCCTGGTAATCTGGCGATGTTTCAGTAAAGCGGTATTGCACTGGCGGCCCGGCATGGCCGCCTTTGTTTTGCCTGTCATACAATAGCCTCCACTTTCAGCCCGCCAGCGGTATACCCCTGAACCCGAACACCATCGACGCGATGACGCTTTTTAGTCAGAAAGCGGATGTGATCTGCGTAGACGTACTGCCATTTACCATCGAGTGCCACACGCTTAAACCACGGATGAGGCTTAGATATGGTCTGGACAACTGGCGCGCAAGCCTTGTGTGGCGCGGATTCTGCTGCGACAACCCCCTTATCATTGCCCGTTACACGGTACAGCCAAAAACGAGCATCCTTTCCGGTCAGTTTGCGAGTGCGCACCGGAACATAACCAGCCTCACGCATTGCCTTACTGAATGCGGCATCGTCCGGGTAATACTGGCGCCGTAGTTCCGTAGATACTGAAACTGCAAAGCTGCGTTTAGTCGGGTATTCCTGCCACTGGCCGACAAATTCAAAAGGAAGGCCGTTAACCCTTCCTTTGGTCTTGTCCTTGCCGCTTATCCCTGCATCATGGTCTGCCTCATGCACGGACACGCCGGAACGCAGCCACACCAGCCCGTTACCGTTGTGGCGCAACCCCAGATCGGCAAGCGTAAATTCACCGCGATTAATGGGCGACCAGTCACCGGAAATAACCTGTTTACGGTTCGCTGAAATATCGTGCTGGCTGGCTACAGGGTGAGCGAATCCCTGCCCGTGGAGGGCATTAATCTTTTTCATCTCAGATTACCTGTGGTTAATTAAGCAGATTTACGGCTGTATGGGTTATTGACGTTCTCTACTGCTGGCGGATTACGAACCCACCAGAGCACATCCGAAAGAAGCCAAGCACAGCTATTACGGCCAAAGTGACAGCGCGGAGGGAAGCGCCCCTGCTGTTCCATCTTCCAGCGGCTGGAACGGGAAAGACTGGTGATCTCGCTGCATTCATCTTCACGGATTCGGCGATCAAACTTAAAGCCGTACTCTTCTAAAAGGGTGCGGCGTTGTTCAGGATTTGGCGGGGTAAAGGTTATATTTTGCATGCTGCCTCCACTGTTTCAATGTTATGCGAAGAGATTAGTGGATAAACGACCAGCATTTCCATTGATTCTGGAATCCTTTAAAAGAACACGCAATTCCATTGAAAGATAGAAATTCCATCAAGATAACGCTCCCCTGTTGAAAACAATTTCCACAGTAATTTCAACGGCTGTCGCGAGAGAAAAAATCATGAATTTCAATAACTCGCCGAAGATCACCGTTCTTTAACGATTTGATTCGCCTTGGATTGTTCATAACAAAGATGAACAATGATGAACGCTGATGAACAGTGATGAATAACCATGAACAAAGATGGAAAAAGTTAGCAAGTAATGACCTAGTAGAGACCGTGGATGGAGCTAGGTATTGTTAGGTGCTGTCGGGTGCCGTTACGTGTCATTACGTGTCGTTACGTGTCGTTGAATGCTGTTGAATGCTGTTGAATGCTGTTGAATGTAACTGTAATACACATCAAATATAACAATTGAATCTCCTTGGCGATCATAGAATCGCCAAAAGCTCCAACAAATATAATTAATTAGTATTTTCACATGAAATATAAATAATACCCACTAACACTGCAAAATAATATTCATTCCGTATAATAAATCGAATTTAATGCCTTGCGAATTTTCTCATATATTGCTGATTTGGATAATCCAGTTTTAGATATACCTTCCTCATCAGCTAATTTATATAGTTCGTTTAAAATAGCCGAGATGCTTGGTTTTTTAGAGGTGCCAAACGAATGGCCTATCTTATGTGCTATAAGCTTGACCAGCATCCCCATTAATTTATCATTATATTCCTTTTCATCTTCTTTACGATGCAAGCCGCGTTTGCTGCTTTTCAATGCAATTCCGACCTGTAAAAGCTCATCCCCTCCCATAGCATAAAGATGCTCTTTTCCTTTGTTTTGATTAGCAATTATAGCCACCGCCGCAAGGCATCTGTCCTTTATGGGTTGTGGTGTAATATCTTCATCAATAAGAGGATATGCCAGAGCAAACATATAGTCTGCGGGATAGGCTGTTGAGTTTCCACCTCGAAATAATTTAGATGCTGATAACCATCTACTCAGTTGTCGATAGTATATATTGTAAGCTTCAACTTTCGCCTCAGGGATATCAGCAGTTTTAACTGTCGGATCTACCCCACACATAAGTAGTGCAAGTTGTTTAATATTTAGCTCCGGGGCTTTGGCTTCTCGCTCGAAAATACCCAATTTTAGAAAACTAGTCATTATTCAGCCTTATTCAACAAAACAATGTTAGTGAATCCACCTGATAAAATATCAAGTCTGTCATACCATTTATTCAGCGCATCCAGTTTCTCAGGCAAATACAGACTACGGTTATAAATCGCCATGACTCCCGGCATTGAGTGCCCCAACAACTGTTCGACAACGTGTGGTGCTATACCCATATTATTCATATGCGTTGCTAAAGTTCGTCTTAGATCGTGCAGTGTCCATGGTTCAGAATGCCCCAGCTTTTTATAAACGCCGCGGCCCCACTGACTTACCGCTTCACTGCCTTTAACCGACCCAAGCAAAAGGCCGGATCGTTTCGTTTCATCATGCAGTATTTCAATGAATTTGCGCATGGCATCCGGCACAGGTCTTACAATCTTCTCGCCGCCCTTGCTGTGCTCTTTGGGAACTGTCCAGACCCAGGCATCCATATCCCATTCACTCCACTCTGATAGCCTGGCCTCCTGCGTTCGGCACCCAAACACCATTAGGATTGTCAGTAGCCTGGTGTAGTAAGGCATGAAGCAAGTGCCAGAGGAAATGGCAGCCCATAAATCGCCAGCCTCTTTATCGTTTAATACCCGGTCTTTTTTTGCCTGTTTTTTACCGACATCTGGAATTGTTAAATCTTCAAGCGCGGTACTCACAGCATAGCGACGAACCCGGCAGAATTTCAGGGCTTGTTTGCACATCTGGAACACATAACCTGCGGCGACTGGAGTTTTCTTTTTCATCCTGTCAAAGCAGTCAAGCCAGTATCGTGTTTCACAGTCAGCGAGCGCCATTTTCCCTATATAAGGATAAATGTGTTTTCGCAGCTCCGCTTTGTGCCGTTCAACATTCGCGCGGTTCTCTTCTGCATATTCGCGTATCCAGTATTCTATAGCTTCCTTAACAGTGACCGGTTTAAGCGTTTCCTGAGTGGCCAGCGCCAACTGGTGCTTTGGATCTTTACCTGAGGCCAGCCATTGGCGGCATTTATCACGCGAAGAACGGGCTTCTTTGAGGCTCATATCCGGGTATCGTCCCAGAGTAAGACGATGCAGCTTCTGCCCGTCGAGTCGGTAAGTAAACACCCAGCTAATACCACCAGCTTTCGTTACCTTGGCGCTCAGCCCGGCACCATCAGCATAGAACTCAATCTTACTGGCCGGGATACCATGTAATCCCTTTAACTTCCTGTCGCTCAGTTTGTTAAGTTCGCCAGCCATAGACCACCCAGCCCAAAGTGTTTATACAAATGTTTATACAGAATTGCTTGCATAATAGTATAAACAAAGAAAAACACTGGAACAATATACAGGCATGAATTTATACAACACATTGATTATTATATGAATATTAAAATCATCTAAAAGCATGAAAACAGCTAATATGACAGTACGGCATGAACTGATACTAATCAGTTAAATGCTTGTTTAAAAAGGCGCTCTTCGGCATGGGGAAGCGCCTTTTTTATTGCCCGGATGGGTGACCGTCAACGCTTTGTAAACCTTCTCCTTCCCCACTTTTCAACGCCCGCTTTTCGTGTATATTTCCACCACCTTACAGGCTCTCTTTTCGCGGAATGACACATGATTCGTAAATACTGGTGGCTGGTCGTTTTTGCTGTCTCTGTTTTCATTTTCGATGCGCTGCTGATGCAGTGGATTGAACTGATGAGCACCGAAACCGATAAATGTCGCAATATGAATTCCGTGAACCCGCTAAAACTGGTCAACTGCTCAGAGCTGGACTAGCCTCTTCCATCCTGTACCCCTCTGTTATCACCCAATAAAAACAGGGGCTTAAATCACTTTTCGTCATTTCCTGACGATGATAATGTCTGTGCCCTTTTCAACCGCTCTTGCTTAACGTCTCACAACGAGTGAACAGACCATGCTGGTTAGCCAATACAACCAAATCCTCGTCGTCATCTCCTTTATTGTCGCCATTCTTGCCGCCTATACCGCGCTGAATATGGCTGCGCGCGTTGCCGGAAGCCAGGGCGTCGCTGCACGCGTCTGGCTGGCAGGTGGCGGTGTTTCGATGGGGATTGGCGTGTGGGCGATGCATTTCATCGGTATGCTGGCGATGGATCTTTCCATGAGCATGAGTTACAACGCGACCCTGACCGTGCTTTCGATGATTATCGCCATCAGCTCGTCAATGTTCGCCCTGTGGCTCGTTAGCGGCGAGCAGCTACATTTGCGCCGACTGCTGCCTGGCGCCGTCGTGATGGGTGCAGGCATAGTTACCATGCACTACACCGGTATGGCTGCCCTGGAGGTCACTCCGGGTATTGTCTGGGATAAAACGTGGATGGCTATCTCTGTGGGCATAGCCCTTGCCGCTTCACTGGCCGCTCTTTGGCTGACGTTCCGTTTACGTCAGGAAGCTGCACGAATGGCGTTGATGCGTCTGGGGGCGGCGATCACCATGGGCATCGCTATCGCTGGCATGCATTACGCCGGCATGGAAGCAGCACAATTTCCAATGTCGACGATGGTCCACCATCATGGCATTAACGGGAGCTGGCTGGCGATACTGGTTAGCGTGGTCGCGCTCGCTATTCTGGGGATTACGCTGCTGGTATCGATGTTCGATGCCCGCCTTCAGGCTCGTACCTCGCTGCTGGCCTCATCACTGGCAGAAGCTAACCGTGAACTCGCTCAGCTGGCGTTGCATGATACGCTGACGCGCTTACCCAATCGTATTCTGCTTGAGGATCGCCTCGATCAGGCCATCAGCAAGGCCGATCGCGAAGGAAGCCCTTTCGCGCTGATGTTTATGGATCTTGATGGCTTTAAAACCGTCAACGATGCCTATGGTCATGATGTCGGTGACAATCTTCTGGTTGCGGTGACTCAGCGTTTGCTGTTGCAGTTGAAAGGTCAGTACACGCTGGCGCGTATCGGTGGGGATGAATTCGTCCTGCTGGCCGAAACCACTACCCCGGATGATGCTGCCTCACTGGCAAATTCACTGGTACGCGTCATTGATAGCCCGTTCCATCTCGATCCTTACGAACTGATGGTCACCCTGAGCATTGGCATTGCGCTCTATCCACACGATGGCAAAACCGATCGTGAACTGATGTTTAACGCTGATGCTGCGATGTACCACACGAAACATATGGGTCGTAACGGTTATCACTTCTTTCAGCCGTCAATGAATACGCTGGCGCAGACGCATCTACAGCTGATGAATGATCTGTGGCAGGCCATCGACCGTGATGAGTTACGCCTGCTTTATCAACCTAAATTCCATGCCCCTGCCGGGCCGGTCATCGGATTCGAAGCGCTGTTACGCTGGCAGCATCCCAAACAGGGATTACTGCCCCCCGACCTGTTTCTACCGCTTGCAGAGAAAACCGGGCTGATTATTCCAATTGGAAACTGGGTAATCGACGAGGCCTGCCGCCAGCTTCGAGAATGGCACCTTCAGGGCCACACGGACTGGTCAATGGCGGTGAATCTTTCTACGTTGCAGTTCGAACAGCCGTCGCTGATTAAAACGGTTCTCGATTGTCTGACGCGCCATAGCGTACCGCCCGGCATGTTGATCCTGGAGGTGACCGAAACCACGGCGATGAGCAATCCGGACGAAAGCGTTCGTGTCCTGACAGCGCTGACGGATGCGGGCGTAAAAGCCTCGATAGACGATTTTGGTACAGGTTATTCAAGCCTTCTTTATCTTAAGCGACTCCCTGCCTGCGAGTTGAAAATCGATCGTGCTTTTGTAAAAGAGTTAAGTGGAGAGAGTGAAGATGCGACGATCGTCTCGGCGATTATCGCCCTGGCAAAAACGCTGAATCTGAAGGTCGTGGCAGAAGGGGTCGAAACCGCAGCGCAGCAGACCTTTCTGACAGAACTGGGATGCAATACGCTACAGGGTTATCTGCTGGGCAAACCGATTACCGCGCAGGCTATTATGGAACAGTGCCAGCACGGGGAGATGTCACCATCCCGTATGCAATCATGAGGCTGTATCGTAAAACACTGGCGCCACTCGAGTGATATTTAGTGTCGCAAGAATATTATCCACCAGCGCCGGCGCCTGTTTGTACAGATTAAAACTGTTGCTATCCATTAACCAGTTTTTAATGACTCCGCTAAAAAATGCGTGGAAAACAATCAGCGCCAGTTCAATATTAGTTTGGGAAGAAATAATGCTACGCGCAACGCATTGTCTCAACGTCCTGCGAAGATAATTATCGTTTAAACCGATCCGCTTGCGTATTTCACATTCTGAAATCACATCGTCATGAAATTCACACTTATGATACAGGATTTGTAAAAGAGCATACTGACGTGGCTCGCTCGCAATATATTGCAGCGCGACAATAAACTGTTCACGAAGCATTAACAAAGGGTCATCTTTTTCAGAAAGTATTAACCTGTCACGAATCATTTCACGCAGCGGCAATTGCTGTTCCCAGATGGCGTTAAATATTTCCGCTTTACTCGAAAAATGCCAGTAAACCGCCCCGCGAGTAAGTTGAGCAGCATCGGCGATGTCGGTAAGCGTGGTATTAGCCACGCCACGTGTCGCGAATAGCCCGATAGCGGCTTCAATCAGCTGCTGCCGGGTCTTTTGAGCCTCTTCTTTCTTTTTACGCGCCATAGCCTGCTACTCATTACTTATACGGTTGATACGACATCAAACGTTATTAAAGGGTCGTGTAAGTCAAAGTATTCACCATAACCCGTTTTAGTTTTGCACAAAAAAAGTCAATTCATTTAATTTATAATTCATACGAATAAATTGAGCGAATCAAATTCATTAAATAAATAGTTTGTATTTACTCATAAGTATTCCGTTGATTATCCTGACAGAAGCCGGATTTCGAATACACTGGTTCAGAATCTGATTTTGCTTTTTATTGCCTCCATCAGCACTTATAAATTAAAAAACCTTGAATACCCTCATTATTATACGCAGCTACATTTCTTTTTTTGCCTCACACCCTTTCACCGACTTATGGCATATATCGGTTCAAGGGTAGTTTAAGGAACAGTAATGACGAATCACTTCAGACGCTTACCCTTATCCGGTTTCATTGTCTGTGCTGCACTGCTCGCCGGGTGCGATGGGCAAGAAAACCCACAGCAGCATGGGCAAGCTCCTCAGGTCAGTGTTCATATTGTCAAAAGCGCGCCACTGGCCGTAACGACGGAATTGCCAGGCAGAACTGACGCTTATCGTGTAGCGGAGGTTCGTCCCCAGGTAAGTGGTATCATTCTGCACCGTAATTTTACCGAAGGCAGCGACGTCAAAGCGGGTGAATCACTTTATCAGATCGATCCGGCCACCTATCAGGCAGCCTACGACAATGCGAAAGGTGAACTGGTAAAAGCGCAGGCGGCGGCAAACATAGCCCATCTGACGGTAAAACGTTACCTTCCGCTGGTCGGTACGCAATATGTGAGCAAGCAGGAGTATGATCAGGCGGTGGCAACCGCCCAGCAGGCGGATGCAAGCGTCGTTGCCGCGAAAGCTGGCGTTGAAAACGCGCGGATCAATCTTGCTTATACGAAAGTCACATCGCCAATCAACGGGCGCATTGGCAAATCCAGCGTCACTGAAGGGGCGTTAGTCACTAATGGTCAGTCAACCGCACTGGCGACAGTTCAGCAGCTCGATCCCATTTATGTCGATGTAACGCAATCCAGCAGCGATTTTATGCGTCTGAAGCAGCAGACGAGCCTGCAAAAGGGAGACACCAGCAGCGTTGAGTTGCTGATGGAAAATGGCCAGCCTTATCCGCTGAAAGGAACGCTCCAGTTCTCTGATGTCACGGTAGATGAAAGTACCGGCTCAATCACCCTTCGCGCTCTCTTCCCTAACCCTCAGCATATGCTGTTACCGGGTATGTTTGTCCGTGCACGCATTGACGAAGGCACACAGCCTGATGCCATCCTTGTTCCCCAGCAGGGGGTAACCCGTACACCTCGCGGTGATGCAACCGTGCTTGTGGTAAACGATAAAAACCAGGTGGAATCTCGCACTGTCGTTGCACCGCAGGCGATTGGCGATCGGTGGTTGATCACGGAAGGTCTGAAAAATGGCGACCGCGTCATTATCAGCGGCCTGCAAAAAGTTCGCCCTGGCGTCACCGCCGTGGCTATTCCTGATACCGCCGCGACTCCAGCCAGTTAAGGGATAACGAGATGGCTAATTTCTTTATTCAACGGCCTGTTTTCGCCTGGGTGCTCTCCATCATTCTGATGATTGCGGGCGGGCTGGCCATTTTAAAACTGCCGGTGGCGCAATATCCAACCATTGCGCCGCCAGCAGTTGCGGTGACAGCGACCTACCCTGGCGCTGATGCCCAGACGGTCCAGGATACCGTGACGCAGGTTATCGAACAGAACATGAACGGAATCGACAATCTGATGTACATGTCGTCCACCAGTGATTCTGCCGGTAACGTCACCATCACCCTGACGTTCGAGTCGGGTACGGATCCTGATATCGCGCAGGTGCAGGTTCAGAACAAACTCCAGCTCGCTATGCCGCTGCTACCGCAAGAAGTACAGCAACAGGGGATCGGCGTGGAAAAATCCAGCAGCAGCTTCCTGCTGGTCGCGGGATTTGTGTCGGATAATAAAAACCTCACTCAGGATGATATCTCCGACTATGTCGCTTCTAACGTAAAAGATGCGATCAGCCGTACTTCCGGCGTCGGTGATGTGCAGCTGTTCGGTGCGCAGTATGCAATGCGCATCTGGCTGGACAGCAACGCGATGAATAAATATCAGCTCACGCCGTTGGATGTCATTAACCAACTGAAAACGCAGAACGACCAGATTGCTGCGGGCCAGTTGGGAGGAACGCCGTCCGTACCAGGGCAGCAACTGAACGCCTCAATTATTGCTCAAACGCGCCTGAAATCACCGGAGGAGTTTGGCCGTGTGACGCTGAAGGTGAACCAGGACGGTTCAATGGTCCACCTGAAAGATGTGGCCCGCATTGAGCTGGGTGGCGAAAACTACAACATGGTCACCAAAATCAATGGCCAGGCAGCAACGGGGCTCGGGATCAAGCTGGCGACTGGCGCAAACGCGCTGGATACCGCTGCCGCCATTAAGAGTAAACTGGCGCAGTTGCAGCCCTTCTTCCCTCAGGGCCTGAAAGTCGTTTATCCGTACGACACCACACCTTTCGTGAAGATCTCAATCCATGAAGTGGTGAAGACGCTGTTTGAAGCGATCGTTCTCGTGTTCCTGGTGATGTACTTGTTCCTGCAAAACCTGCGGGCGACCCTTATTCCGACTATTGCCGTGCCCGTGGTGCTACTGGGTACCTTCGCGGTACTGGCTGCGTTTGGTTTCTCCATTAACACCCTGACGATGTTCGGGATGGTATTGGCGATAGGTTTGCTCGTCGATGATGCCATCGTGGTGGTTGAGAACGTAGAACGCGTCATGGTTGAGGACAAGCTGCCGCCAAAAGAGGCGACCCAGAAGTCGATGGAGCAAATCCAGGGCGCTCTGGTGGGCATTGCCATGGTGCTTTCAGCGGTGTTTATTCCGATGGCATTTTTTGGAGGTTCAACCGGGGCTATCTATCGCCAGTTCTCGCTGACCATTGTCTCCGCGATGGCCTTATCGGTGCTGGTGGCGTTGATATTAACGCCTGCTTTATGTGCAACGCTGCTCAAACCGGTTTCCAGCGACCATCATGAAAAGAAAGGTGGATTCTTCGGCTGGTTTAACGCGCTTTTTGATAAGAGCGTGGAGCACTACAGCAACAGCGTGAGCGGCATTTTACGTAAGACCGGACGCTATCTGCTGGTTTACGTCATCATCGTCGGCGGCATGGCAATACTGTTCCTGCGCCTGCCTTCCTCCTTCCTGCCGGAAGAGGATCAGGGGGTGTTTATGACGATGGTTCAGCTGCCGGCAGGGGCGACGCAGATGCGTACCCAGCAGGTACTCGATCAGGTTCAGGACTATTATCTGACGAAAGAGAAAGCGAACGTTGAATCGGTCTTTACCGTAAACGGATTTAGCTTTAGCGGGCAGGGGCAGAACTCCGGTATCGCTTTCGTCAGCCTGAAGCCATGGGAAGAACGCCCGGGCAAGGAAAACGGCGTTGAGGCGATTGTCAGCCGCGCAACGAAAGCGTTTAGCCAGATCAAAGATGGTCTTGTATTTCCGTTTAACCTCCCTGCCATTATTGAACTGGGTACCGCAACAGGCTTTGACTTTGAACTGATTGACCAGGCAAACCTGGGACATACGCAGCTCACGCAGGCACGTAACCAACTGCTTGGCATGGTAAGGGAACATCCTGACTTACTGGTCCGCGTGCGTCCTAACGGACTGGAAGATACGCCACAGTACAAACTGGATGTCGACCAGGAGAAGGCCCAGGCGCTGGGTGTGAGCATATCTGATGTCAATCAGACCATCTCAACAGCATTGGGTGGCACTTATGTGAACGACTTTATCGATCATGGACGCGTGAAAAAAGTTTATGTCCAGGCTGATGCTCGCTTCCGTATGTTACCAGGAGATATTAACGACCTGTATGTGCGTAGTGCTAACGGCGAAATGGTGCCTTTCTCTGCCTTTAGTAGCTCTCACTGGGTGTACGGCTCACCTCGTCTGGAACGTTACAATGGGATGCCATCAATGGAGATCCTCGGTGAGTCTGCGCCAGGCAAAAGTACCGGTGAGGCAATGGAGATGATGGAAAGCCTTGCGTCGAAACTGCCTTCCGGAATTGGCTACGACTGGACGGGGATGTCTTATCAGGAACGTCTTTCCGGAAATCAGGCTCCAGCACTGTATGCCATTTCACTGATTGTGGTGTTCCTGTGTCTGGCGGCTCTCTATGAAAGCTGGTCAATTCCATTCTCGGTCATGCTGGTTGTGCCCCTGGGGGTGATCGGCGCGCTTCTGGCTGCATCAATACGTGGGCTGAACAATGACGTTTACTTCCAGGTTGGTCTGCTTACGACAATTGGTTTATCAGCCAAAAACGCCATACTGATCGTTGAGTTCGCCAAGGATCTTATGGATAAAGAAGGCAAAGGGATTATTGAAGCCACGCTGGAAGCCTCACGTATGCGTCTGCGCCCTATCCTGATGACCTCCCTGGCATTTATTCTTGGTGTTATGCCTCTGGTCATCAGTAGTGGCGCAGGTAGTGGGGCACAAAACGCTGTCGGGACGGGCGTGATGGGCGGGATGCTGTCAGCCACTCTGCTGGCTATTTTCTTTGTTCCTGTTTTCTTCGTTGTTGTCCGGAGACGGTTTACAAAGCATAAGGATTAATGAAAATCATAAAGGCACCTCTGGTGCCTTTTTAATTTCCTGTCAGCATTCTAATAAAAAGACATCTCTTCACATTTCCTCCATAAATAATCAACGCCCCTCTTTTTTCTCCATGATTTTTACAATCCACACAATTTGAGATTATTCCCCGTGCTGTATGGTATTAGTGCGGTGGTAAAATAATCATCAATTCGTAAATTGCCGCATCGGCTCTTAAGCGAATAAGCGATCATATTGAGGTAACATCATGAAAAGATTCCTTTCCGTTGCACTTCTCGCTGCGCTGCTTGCTGGTTGCGCGCACGACTCTCCCTGTGTACCGGTATACGACGATCAGGGGCGACTGGTTCACACCAATACCTGTATGAAGGGGACTACCCAGGATAACTGGGAAACAGCAGGTGCGATTGCCGGTGGCGCCGCAGCAATAGCTGGCCTGACTCTCGGTATTGTCGCCCTGACTAAATAATACTTTTAAAAGCGCGGCCATCGCCGCGCTTTTATTTTATCTAATCAAAGGGATGTATATTTCCCCTCTCAGATATCATCAGATAATTTTTAGATTCAGTATCCTGTTTTTTTATAGCCCTATTTCCTTACCTATACAACCTCAGTCTGAATCACTGAATTGATTTAACGCTGCTGCGAGTAAGCATTATGCATTCCGTGAATTCATTTATAGCTGGGTTAAGACGCTTTAATACGTCAGTAAGGTATTAACGGCACTCGTTGGAATATCTGATAAGGAAATTGGTTTAGCTGAGGGCATAACGCAAAAAGGCCATCCTTTCGGATGGCCTTTCTACTTGTTTGATGTCTGGCAGTTCCCTACTCTCACATGGGGAGACCCCACACTACCATCGGCGCTACGGCGTTTCACTTCTGAGTTCGGCATGGGGTCAGGTGGGACCACCGCGCTAAAGCCGCCAGACAAATTCTTTTACTTCTTGCCGAACTTTAACCTAAGTATAAAGTGGTGCTGATACCCAGAGTCGAACTGGGGACCTCACCCTTACCAAGGGTGCGCTCTACCAACTGAGCCATATCAGCACGCTAAATTTGATGCCTGGCAGTTCCCTACTCTCACATGGGGAGACCCCACACTACCATCGGCGCTACGGCGTTTCACTTCTGAGTTCGGCATGGGGTCAGGTGGGACCACCGCGCTAAAGCCGCCAGGCAAATTCTGTTAATCTGTATCAGGCTGAAAATCGTGTCTGTCTCTTCGCCGAAACAGCTTCGGCGTTGTAAGGTTAAGCCTCACGGTTCATTAGTATCGGTTAGCTCAACGCATCGCTGCGCTTACACACCCGACCTATCAACGTCGTAGTCTTCAACGTTCCTTCAGGAGACTTAAAGTCTCAGGGAGAACTCATCTCGGGGCAAGTTTCGTGCTTAGATGCTTTCAGCACTTATCTCTTCCGCATTTAGCTACCGGGCAGTGCCATTGGCATGACAACCCGAACACCAGTGATGCGTCCACTCCGGTCCTCTCGTACTAGGAGCAGCCCCCCTCAATTCTCCAGCGCCCACGGCAGATAGGGACCGAACTGTCTCACGACGTTCTAAACCCAGCTCGCGTACCACTTTAAATGGCGAACAGCCATACCCTTGGGACCTACTTCAGCCCCAGGATGTGATGAGCCGACATCGAGGTGCCAAACACCGCCGTCGATATGAACTCTTGGGCGGTATCAGCCTGTTATCCCCGGAGTACCTTTTATCCGTTGAGCGATGGCCCTTCCATTCAGAACCACCGGATCACTATGACCTGCTTTCGCACCTGCTCGCGCCGTCACGCTCGCAGTCAAGCTGGCTTATGCCATTGCACTAACCTCCTGATGTCCGACCAGGATTAGCCAACCTTCGTGCTCCTCCGTTACTCTTTGGGAGGAGACCGCCCCAGTCAAACTACCCACCAGACACTGTCCGCAACCCGGATTACGGGTCTACGTTAGAACACCAGCCATTAAAGGGTGGTATTTCAAGGTTGGCTCCACGCAGACTGGCGTCCACGCTTCAAAGCCTCCCACCTATCCTACACATCAAGGACCAGTGTTCAGTGTCAAGCTATAGTAAAGGTTCACGGGGTCTTTCCGTCTTGCCGCGGGTACACTGCATCTTCACAGCGAGTTCAATTTCACTGAGTCTCGGGTGGAGACAGCCTGGCCATCATTACGCCATTCGTGCAGGTCGGAACTTACCCGACAAGGAATTTCGCTACCTTAGGACCGTTATAGTTACGGCCGCCGTTTACCGGGGCTTCGATCAAGAGCTTCGCGTTGCCGCTAACCCCATCAATTAACCTTCCGGCACCGGGCAGGCGTCACACCGTATACGTCCACTTTCGTGTTTGCACAGTGCTGTGTTTTTAATAAACAGTTGCAGCCAGCTGGTATCTTCGACTGATTTCAGCTCCGCCCGCAGGGGCTTCACCTACATATCAGCGTGCCTTCTCCCGAAGTTACGGCACCATTTTGCCTAGTTCCTTCACCCGAGTTCTCTCAAGCGCCTTGGTATTCTCTACCTGACCACCTGTGTCGGTTTGGGGTACGATTTCGTGTTACCTGATGCTTAGAGGCTTTTCCTGGAAGCAGGGCATTTATCACTTCAGCACCGTAGTGCCTCGTCATCACACCTCAGCGTTAACAAGGTACCGGATTTACCTGGAACCTCCGCCTACATGCTTAAACCGGGACAACCGTCGCCCGGCTGACATAGCCTTCTCCGTCCCCCCTTCGCAGTAACACCAAGTACAGGAATATTAACCTGTTTCCCATCGACTACGCCTTTCGGCCTCGCCTTAGGGGTCGACTCACCCTGCCCCGATTAACGTTGGACAGGAACCCTTGGTCTTCCGGCGAGCGGGCTTTTCACCCGCTTTATCGTTACTTATGTCAGCATTCGCACTTCTGATACCTCCAGCACCCCTCACAGGACACCTTCAACGGCTTACAGAACGCTCCCCTACCCAACAACGCATAAGCGTCGCTGCCGCAGCTTCGGTGCATGGTTTAGCCCCGTTACATCTTCCGCGCAGGCCGACTCGACCAGTGAGCTATTACGCTTTCTTTAAATGATGGCTGCTTCTAAGCCAACATCCTGGCTGTCTGTGCCTTCCCACATCGTTTCCCACTTAACCATGACTTTGGGACCTTAGCTGGCGGTCTGGGTTGTTTCCCTCTTCACGACGGACGTTAGCACCCGCCGTGTGTCTCCCGTGATAACATTCTTCGGTATTCGTAGTTTGCATCGGGTTGGTAAGCCGGGATGGCCCCCTAGCCGAAACAGTGCTCTACCCCCGAAGATGAGTTCACGAGGCGCTACCTAAATAGCTTTCGGGGAGAACCAGCTATCTCCCGGTTTGATTGGCCTTTCACCCCCAGCCACAGGTCATCCGCTAATTTTTCAACATTAGTCGGTTCGGTCCTCCAGTTAGTGTTACCCAACCTTCAACCTGCCCATGGCTAGATCACCGGGTTTCGGGTCTATACCCTGCAACTTAACGCCCAGTTAAGACTCGGTTTCCCTTCGGCTCCCCTATACGGTTAACCTTGCTACAGAATATAAGTCGCTGACCCATTATACAAAAGGTACGCAGTCACCCCATAAAGAGGCTCCCACTGCTTGTACGTACACGGTTTCAGGTTCTTTTTCACTCCCCTCGCCGGGGTTCTTTTCGCCTTTCCCTCACGGTACTGGTTCACTATCGGTCAGTCAGGAGTATTTAGCCTTGGAGGATGGTCCCCCCATATTCAGACAGGATACCACGTGTCCCGCCCTACTCTTCGAGTTCACAGCATGTGTGCTTTCGTGTACGGGACTATCACCCTGTACCGTCGGACTTTCCAGACCGTTCCACTAACACACAAGCTGATTCAGACTCCGGGCTGCTCCCCGTTCGCTCGCCGCTACTGGGGGAATCTCGGTTGATTTCTTTTCCTCGGGGTACTTAGATGTTTCAGTTCCCCCGGTTCGCCTCGTTAACCTATGTATTCAGTTAACGATAGTGCAACGGATTGCACTGGGTTTCCCCATTCGGACATCGCCGGGTCAAAGGTTCATATCACCTCGCCGGCGCTTTTCGCAGATTAGCACGTCCTTCATCGCCTCTGACTGCCAGGGCATCCACCGTGTACGCTTAGTCGCTTAACCTCACAACCCGAAGATGTTTCACTTCTGATTGCGAAAATTTGAGAGACTCGAACACACATGAGCTGTGTGTCGTTTCAATTTTCAGCTTGATCCAGATTTTTAAAGAGCAAATATCTCAAACATGACTCGCAAGTCAGTTTTGAGATATGACGGCAGGTGACTTTCACTCACGAACCAGCAAGTGGCGTCCCCTAGGGGATTCGAACCCCTGTTACCGCCGTGAAAGGGCGGTGTCCTGGGCCTCTAGACGAAGGGGACGTACAGTCTCAATCGCAAGACGCCTTGCTATTTACTTTTCATCAGACAATCTGTGTGGACACTACAAAGGCAGGTTCTTTAAGGTAAGGAGGTGATCCAACCGCAGGTTCCCCTACGGTTACCTTGTTACGACTTCACCCCAGTCATGAATCACAAAGTGGTAAGCGCCCTCCCGAAGGTTAAGCTACCTACTTCTTTTGCAACCCACTCCCATGGTGTGACGGGCGGTGTGTACAAGGCCCGGGAACGTATTCACCGTGGCATTCTGATCCACGATTACTAGCGATTCCGACTTCATGGAGTCGAGTTGCAGACTCCAATCCGGACTACGACGCACTTTATGAGGTCCGCTTGCTCTCGCGAGGTCGCTTCTCTTTGTATGCGCCATTGTAGCACGTGTGTAGCCCTACTCGTAAGGGCCATGATGACTTGACGTCATCCCCACCTTCCTCCAGTTTATCACTGGCAGTCTCCTTTGAGTTCCCGGCCTAACCGCTGGCAACAAAGGATAAGGGTTGCGCTCGTTGCGGGACTTAACCCAACATTTCACAACACGAGCTGACGACAGCCATGCAGCACCTGTCTCAGAGTTCCCGAAGGCACCAAAGCATCTCTGCTAAGTTCTCTGGATGTCAAGAGTAGGTAAGGTTCTTCGCGTTGCATCGAATTAAACCACATGCTCCACCGCTTGTGCGGGCCCCCGTCAATTCATTTGAGTTTTAACCTTGCGGCCGTACTCCCCAGGCGGTCGACTTAACGCGTTAGCTCCGGAAGCCACGCCTCAAGGGCACAACCTCCAAGTCGACATCGTTTACGGCGTGGACTACCAGGGTATCTAATCCTGTTTGCTCCCCACGCTTTCGCACCTGAGCGTCAGTCTTTGTCCAGGGGGCCGCCTTCGCCACCGGTATTCCTCCAGATCTCTACGCATTTCACCGCTACACCTGGAATTCTACCCCCCTCTACAAGACTCTAGCCTGCCAGTTTCGAATGCAGTTCCCAGGTTGAGCCCGGGGATTTCACATCCGACTTGACAGACCGCCTGCGTGCGCTTTACGCCCAGTAATTCCGATTAACGCTTGCACCCTCCGTATTACCGCGGCTGCTGGCACGGAGTTAGCCGGTGCTTCTTCTGCGGGTAACGTCAATCGACAGGGTTATTAACCCTGTCGCCTTCCTCCCCGCTGAAAGTACTTTACAACCCGAAGGCCTTCTTCATACACGCGGCATGGCTGCATCAGGCTTGCGCCCATTGTGCAATATTCCCCACTGCTGCCTCCCGTAGGAGTCTGGACCGTGTCTCAGTTCCAGTGTGGCTGGTCATCCTCTCAGACCAGCTAGGGATCGTCGCCTAGGTGAGCCGTTACCCCACCTACTAGCTAATCCCATCTGGGCACATCCGATGGCAAGAGGCCCGAAGGTCCCCCTCTTTGGTCTTGCGACGTTATGCGGTATTAGCTACCGTTTCCAGTAGTTATCCCCCTCCATCAGGCAGTTTCCCAGACATTACTCACCCGTCCGCCACTCGTCAGCGAAGCAGCAAGCTGCTTCCTGTTACCGTTCGACTTGCATGTGTTAGGCCTGCCGCCAGCGTTCAATCTGAGCCATGATCAAACTCTTCAATTTAAAAGTTTGATGCTCAATGAATTAAACTTCGTAATGAATTACGTGTTCACTCGTTGAGACTTGGTATTCATTTAGTGTCCGAGGACATTAAGAATCCATGTCACTTTGAGTGCCCACACAGATTGTCTGATAAATTGTTAAAGAGCAGTTGCGACGCGCTTCAGCGCTCTGTCGCGAGGTGGCGTATATTACGCTTTCCTCTTTCAGAGTCAACCCGTTATTTCAGGATTTTTTCTCTTCAACCGACCGGGTTGTCTGTGAAGTGATTCACATCCGCCGTGTCGATGGAGGCGCATTATAGGGATCCCAGTTTTTAGCACAAGTATTTTTTAGATCTTTTTTTCCAACTGATGATTTTCCGTGCTTTTCGCTGAAAACCCACCCGATCCGCTTAAAAATTGACGCATTTTGCCTTGCCTCGCTCCAGGAATACGATCAAAGTCTTCTTTAATAACGCTCATCTGTATCGAGGTAGATATGTTTGCAGTATTACGTCCTTATAAACATCTGTTCCCCCAAAAAGGCGATCGCGTGATGATCGATGCCAGCAGCGTGGTCATTGGTGATGTTCGCATGGCCGATGATGTCAGCATCTGGCCACTTGTCGCGATCCGGGGCGATGTTAACTACGTTGCAATCGGTGCACGCACCAATATTCAGGACGGCAGCGTGTTGCATGTGACTCATAAGTCATCTTATAACCCTGAGGGCAACCCGCTCATTATTGGGGAAGATGTTACCGTCGGCCATAAAGTGATGCTCCACGGCTGCACGATCGGTAACAGGGTTCTCGTTGGGATGGGATCGATTTTGCTGGATGGCGTCATTGTAGAAGATGACGTAATGATTGGCGCAGGGAGTCTTGTTCCGCAAAACAAGCGTCTTGAAAGTGGGTATCTCTATTTAGGCAGCCCGGTTAAACAGATCCGCCCCCTAAAAGAGACGGAGATCGAAGGATTGAAATACTCAGCGAACAATTACGTTAAATGGAAAAATGACTATCTGGATCAGGATAACCAGACCCAACCCTGATCGTCTTCCTGCTGATCGCGGATCAAATCGCTGGCATCCTCTTCCAGGTCCCAGCGATTTTCGCAAAAGACCGCTAACGGATCTGCCCCCCCAAAGCGCTGAAGCAACGTTTCCCCTTTAATCGCACAGGTGAGCTGCATTCCATGCACCAGCACCGGGAAACAAACCGCTTGCTTGTTTTCATCCCAGATTTCTCTGTCGGGAAAATGAATCGCCTGATTCACGCCGTCATTTCCTGTTTGAGCTTTTCAATCACCGGTTCTACTGCGGGTAACACGCCATGCCAGAGTAGCACCGCATGAGCCGCCTGCCCCACCAGCATTCCCAGACCATCAGCCACGTGTTTTGCCCCCTGTTGTTCGCACCAGGTCAGAAAGGGCGTTTTCCCTTTTTGATAAAACATGTCATAGGCGTAGATGTGGGAATGAATCAGGGATGCAGGAATCGCCGGGATCTCTCCATTAATACCGCTTGAGGTGGCATTAATCACAAGATCAAATTCGTGACGCGCGAGATCGTCAGGTGCTACCGCAGCTACGCTGCCTGTGTGTGCGAACAACGCCGCCAGCTCTTCTGCTCTGGAGAAAGTACGGTTGGTGATTGTCACCGCACAATCCAGCGAAAGAAGAGGAAGCAATACGCCGCGCGAGGCGCCACCCGCGCCGATCAGCAGGATCCGAAAGCCTGGTTTAATAAACGACAATCGCTCCAGATCGCTGAGTAAACCAATCCCATCGGTGTTATCGCCCAGAAGGCGACCATCTTCAAGCCGCTTAAGAGTATTGACGGCGCCAGCGAGCGACGCACGTTCGGTCAGTTCATCCGCGCGCCCGAAAGCCTCTTCTTTAAAAGGCACCGTGACGTTCGCACCTTTACCACCCGCATCAAAAAAGCTATTCAGCGTCGGTATAAATGCATCAACAGGCGCAAGAACCCGACCATACGGGTGATCTATATGCAATTGCTCCGCAAACAGCCGATGGATCAGAGGCGACTTGCTGTGCGCGATCGGGTTACCAAAAACAGCATAGGTTTCCATCACATTATCCCTGGCGAAAACGTTCGCCGGTCAAGGCATCGCGAATTTCTGACGGGTTAAGACGACCACCGGTTTCACCCACGGCTACCGGGAAATCATTCCCGAACTGCGCCAGAACTTCTTCGGTTGTCCGACAAGGGGGAAGCCCGGTCAGGTTGGCGCTGGTTGAAACCAGAGGTTTACCAAATGCCTGGCATAACTCCACCACCAGCGGATGGTCGGTGACGCGTACCGCGAGTGAATCGAAACGCCCGGTTAACCAGCGCGGCGTTGTCGGCTGTGCAGGAAAAACAAACGTCACGGGACCAGGCCACGCAGAGAAAATGGTTTCCCGCTGTGCAGGTGTCAGCATGGAATCATCAATATAAGGCTTAAGCTGCTCGTAGTTCGCAGCGATCAAAATCAATCCTTTTTCGACAGGCCGCTGTTTTAGCGCCAGCAGACGGTTAACGGCGACTTCGCTGTCAGGATCACACCCGACCCCGAAAACGGCTTCTGTTGGATAGGCGATGACTTCTTCTTTTTTCAGGATTTCCACCGCCTGCGCGATGGAGCCTGATGGCAGGTTATTATTCACTGATTTGATCCGCCGAAACCGGCTTTCCACATTGTTTACTGGCGCAAAAGCGTTTCAAGCCTTGCGCGGTTTTCTTCTCTATAAGTAACGGATAATCGCAATGAGAGCAGACGCCCGCTACTGGTTTGAAATTGATGACGAACTGGCATTCAGGATAGCGATCGCACGAATGGAAGGTCTTGCCATAACGAGAGCGCCGCTGCACCAATTGGCCACGCTGGCACTGAGGGCAGGCAATTGCCGTTTCATCTGGCTTATCAATTTGTTCCGTATGTTCACACTCCGGGTAGCGGCTGCATCCGATAAACATCCCGAACCGCCCCTGCCGCAGCGCCAGTTCACCGCCACAGAGAGGACAAAGCTGTCCCTCCAGAATTTTGACGATATGTCCATCCGCCTGGCTTTTCAGGGGACGGACATAATCACATTCCGGATAGTGTGAACAACCGAGAAACGGACCGTGTTTCCCGGACCGAATAACAAGTTCTGCCCCGCATTGTGGGCAGGGCTCGTTTTTATGCACCGTGAAGAGTGCTGATTTGGCCATAACAACTCTTGTTGCTGCACATAGAATTAATGCAGCATACCTTCATTCACTTCAAAGAGTAATTCTTCCATTTGCTGATAGGCATTTTCACAGCCTGGAATGTTGAACAGAACCATCAGGATCACCCATTTCAGATCTTCCAGTTCAAACTCAGCAGTATCCAGCGCCATGACGCGCTCTATCACCATCTCTCTCGTTTCGAGGTTTAGCACCTGAATCTGCTCGAGGAATAAAATGAATCCCCGGCAGCTGGCATCCAGCCTTTCACACTCTTCAGCTGTATAGATGCGCACAGACAATGGGTCAGAAGCAAGCTGCATCGGTTCGGCGAGGCCGTCCTGATAATCAGCCAACTTATCCAGCCACATCAACGCATTATATATATCTTCCCGCTCAAAACCTGCGTCGGTCAGATCCCGTGTTAATTTGTCCTGATCCACCTGCATTTCTGCTTCGTTGTGGATGTAAGTCTCAAACAAATACATCAGTACGTCGAACATGGCATGCCCTCCTTAATCGGACATAGCCGCCGGGTACAGCTGCGATCCACCCTGCTAACTCCAGTTCGAGTAGCTGTGCTACCGTTACTGGCACAGGTTGGCCGGCACGTTCAGCGACAACGTCAACAGGTGTTACCTCATCTCCTACGTTAGCCAGGAGCTTGGGAAATGGCAATGCTACTGCCTCCTGATCCGATGAAATATGTCGCTTTTGGAGATCATCCTGCAACCAATGCAGTCCATACTGCAAATTTTCAAGGATATCTTCTTTGCAGGTCACCAGCGTCGCCCCCTGTTTTATCAGCCAGTGAGGGCCTTCGCAGCCGGGGTTCCCCAACGGGCCGGGCAGCGCAAAAACTTCACGCCCCTGCTCCAGTGCGCACCTTGCGGTAACCAGCGATCCACTCCGAATCGCAGCTTCGACCACCAGCACACCCTGGCTTAACCCACTGATGATCCGGTTACGCCGTGGAAAGTTACCCGGTCTGGGCGGTGTTGAGAGTGAAAACTCAGACACTATTGCCCCCTCTGAAGCAATAAGTTGCTCAGCCAGAATATGATGACGACGCGGATAGAGACTAAAAAGACCATTGCCAAGCACGGCGACACTTCGCCCTTTTGCGGACAACGCCGCATGATGTGCTACACCGTCGATGCCGCAAGCCAAGCCACTGGTGATCGTAAAGCCACATTGGGACAGCTGTTCGCTCAGCATTTTCCCCCAACGCTCGCCATACCACGAGGGCGCACGGCTGCCCACTACCGCAAGCTGCATGCTATTAAGCACGTCAACGCGGCCTCTCACAAATAGCGCCCCGGGAAAATCAGGGATAGAACGCAACAATGGCGGGAAGCGAGGATCATCCGCCGTGAGAAGGTGGTTGTCGGCGTGTTCCAGCCATTCCAGACTACGTTCAAGCTCACTCTCGCTGAACGAAAAAAACTTTACGGCATGTTTGGGCGAAAGCCCTGACGCGTTGACGGCTTCAGCATCGACGGTTGCCTGGCGAAGCAGCCTCTGCGCAATCTCCAGCATCGCATCACCGTATAACGACCCGATGTTTATAAGCCGTAACCATATCTCTGTGGACGTCATCCTTTTCCCTGCCATAAGCAGCCTCAGCAATCTTTGCGATTGGTCACTGATGCTGTCAATCGACCGGGGATTTGTCTAGAATAGAAGTAATATTCTTATCAACTCCTGAACACGACTCTGGAAATTTATGGCAGTTTTGCAAGTGTTACATATTCCTGACGAGCGCCTTCGCATCGTCGCGGAACCGGTTAAAGAAGTGAATGCAGAAATTCAGCGTATCGTCGATGATATGTTCGATACCATGTACGCTGAAGAAGGCATTGGCCTTGCCGCGACCCAGGTAGACATTCACAAACGTATTATTGTGATCGACGTTTCTGAAAATCGTGATGAGCGCTTGGTGCTGATCAACCCTGAGCTGCTGGAAAAAAGCGGCGAAACAGGTATTGAGGAAGGCTGTCTGTCTATCCCTGAACAGCGCGCTTTGGTGCCACGTGCCGAAAAAGTTAAAATCCGCGCACTGGATCGTGACGGCAATCCGTTTGAGCTGGAAGCCGACGATCTGCTGGCAATTTGCATTCAGCATGAGATGGATCACCTGGTCGGTAAACTGTTTATCGATTACCTCTCACCTCTGAAGCAACAGCGTATTCGTCAGAAAGTTGAGAAACTGGATCGTTTGCGTTCTCGCGCTTAACGCCCCCGGATACAAGGAATAACGTGTCTACATCACTACGTATAATCTTCGCGGGTACCCCTGATTTTGCAGCGCGTCATCTCGACGCGCTGTTAACGTCTGGCCATCAGATTGTTGGCGTATTTACTCAGCCGGACCGTCCGGCTGGCCGCGGTAAAAAACTGATGCCTGGCCCGGTTAAGGTACTGGCAGAAACACATGGTTTACCGGTTTTCCAGCCTGCGTCATTACGACCTGAGGAAAACCAGAAGTTAGTGGCAGACCTGAACGCGGACGTGATGGTAGTTGTGGCTTACGGCCTCATTCTGCCGAAAGCGGTACTTGATATGCCCCGCCTTGGCTGTGTTAACGTTCATGGTTCTTTGCTCCCACGCTGGCGTGGTGCAGCCCCTATTCAGCGCGCTCTGTGGGCAGGCGATGCTGAAACTGGCGTGACAATCATGAAGATGGACGTAGGTTTAGACACGGGCGACATGCTGTATAAACTGGCGTGTCCCATCACCGCAGAAGATACCAGCGCCACGCTGTATGACAAGCTGGCGGATCTCGGCCCGCAGGGGCTGATTGAGACGCTGCAACAGCTTGCTGACAATACAGCGACACCTGAAGTGCAGGATGAGGCACAGGTGACCTATGCTGAGAAACTGAGTAAAGAAGAAGCCCGGATCGACTGGTCCCTGTCAGCAGCTCAACTCGAACGCTGCATCCGCGCCTTTAATCCATGGCCGATGAGCTGGTTGATGATTGATGAGCAGCCAGTGAAAGTCTGGAAAGCTTCAGTTATTAACGGCAATGCATCGGCAGAGCCCGGTACGATTATCGACGCCAGCAAAAACGGTATCCAGGTTGCGACCGGAGAAGGGATACTGAATCTTGAATCGCTGCAACCGGCCGGTAAAAAGGCAATGAGCGCGCAGGATCTATTAAATTCTCGTCGTGAATGGTTCATCCCTGGCAATCGCCTTGCCTGAACAAATTTATTCTTAAGGCCCGGTGTTTCCGGGCATTTTTATTTTTACGGTTATGAAAAGACAAAATCTACGCACTATGGCGGCTCAGGCCGTTGAGCAGGTTATCGAGCAGGGCCAGTCACTGAGTAATGTCCTGCCTCCACTGCAACAAAAGGTTTCCGATAAAGACAAAGCCCTGCTCCAGGAGCTGTGCTTTGGCGTGCTGCGCACCCTCTCTCAGCTTGAGTGGTTGATTAACAAGCTGATGTCACGCCCGATGAGCGGCAAGCAGCGTACCGTGCATTATTTGATCATGGTCGGTTTCTACCAGCTTCTTCATACCCGCATTCCACCTCATGCTGCGCTGGCCGAGACAGTGGAGGGTGCCGTTGCGATTAAACGTCCTCAGCTAAAAGGATTGATCAACGGCGTGCTGCGTCAGTTCCAGCGTCAGCAGGACGAACTGCTGGCAGAATTTGCGCAAAGCGAAGCGCGCTTCCTTCACCCTGAATGGCTGCTGAATCGCCTTAAAAAAGCCTACCCACAGCAATGGCAAGACATTGTGGATGCCAATAATCAACGTCCGCCGATGTGGTTACGCGTCAATCGTAACCATCATACACGCGACGCATGGCTGGCCCTGCTGGAAGAGGCCGGAATGAGCGGCTTCACACACGCTGCTTATCCTGATGCGGTTCGTTTAGCCTCCCCTGCACCGGTACATGCATTACCCGGTTTTGAAGAGGGCTGGGTAACGGTACAGGACGCATCTGCTCAGGGCTGCATGACCTGGCTTGAGCCGAAAGACGGGGAGCAGATCCTCGATCTCTGTGCAGCGCCAGGGGGGAAAACAACGCACATCCTGGAAGTGGCGCCGCAGGCCAGCGTGATGGCCGTGGATGTTGATGAGCAGCGCCTTTCACGCGTCTATGACAACCTTAAGCGTCTGGGTATGAAAGCACAGGTTAAGCAAGGCGATGGACGCAAACCCGCTGACTGGTGTGGTGATACCCGGTTCGATCGCATTTTGCTGGACGCCCCCTGCTCAGCAACCGGCGTGATTCGTCGTCATCCCGATATCAAATGGCTGCGTCGCGATCGTGATATCAAGGAGCTTGCCCAGTTGCAATCCGAAATTCTGGATGCCATCTGGCCGCATCTCAAACCCGGCGGAACCCTGGTGTATGCAACCTGCTCTGTTCTCACGGAAGAGAACAGTCAGCAAATTGCGGCTTTCCTGAAACGCACCCCGGACGCTACGCTGCACGATACGGGAACGCCTGAGCACCCGGGTCTGCAAAACCTGCCGGGCGCAGAAGAGGGTGATGGCTTCTTTTACGCTAAGCTAATCAAAGAGTGATGTTGAGAACAGGTCACGAAAGATGAAAATTATCATTCTGGGCGCAGGGCAAGTTGGCGGAACGCTGGCGGAAAATCTCGTGGGCGAAAACAACGATATCACCATTGTGGATACCAATGGCGATCGCCTGCGCGTTTTGCAGGACAAGTTCGACCTCCGCGTTGTTCAGGGGCACGGCTCTCATCCACGTGTGCTTCGGGAAGCGGGCGCGGACGATGCCGACATGCTGGTTGCAGTAACCAGTTCTGATGAAACCAACATGGTTGCATGTCAGGTGGCCTACTCGCTTTTCAACACCCCAAACCGCATCGCCCGCATTCGTTCTCCGGACTATGTCCGGGATGCGGAAAAGCTGTTTAATTCCGAAGCAGTACCCATCGACCATCTTATTGCGCCTGAACAGCTGGTTATCGACAGTATTTATCGTCTGATTGAGTACCCGGGCGCGTTGCAGGTTGTGAACTTTGCTGAAGGGAAAGTAAGCCTGGCGGTCGTGAAGGCTTATTACGGGGGCCCGCTGATTGGTAATGCCCTGTCGACAATGCGCGAGCATATGCCACATATCGATACGCGTGTTGCGGCGATTTTCCGTCACGACAGACCTATTCGTCCGCAAGGTTCCACCATTGTAGAAGCCGGGGATGAAGTCTTCTTTATTGCGGCTTCTCAGCATATCCGTGCGGTGATGAGTGAACTACAGCGTCTCGAAAAACCGTATAAACGTATTATGCTGGTTGGCGGCGGTAATATTGGCGCAGGTCTGGCGAGACGGCTGGAAAAAGACTACAGCGTGAAGCTGATCGAACGGGATCAACAACGCGCGTCAGAGCTGGCTGAAAAACTTCAGAATACCATCGTGTTTTATGGCGATGCTTCGGATCAGGAATTGCTGGCCGAAGAGCATATCGATCAGGTTGATCTTTTTATTGCCGTCACCAACGACGACGAAGCGAATATTATGTCCGCCATGCTCGCTAAACGTATGGGGGCGAAAAAAGTTATGGTGCTTATCCAGCGTAAGGCTTATGTCGATCTGGTACAGGGTAGCGTAATTGATATTGCTATTTCACCCCAGCAAGCCACCATCTCTGCCCTGCTAAGCCATGTGCGTAAAGCGGATATTGTCGGCGTGTCATCTCTTCGTCGTGGTGTTGCTGAAGCCATTGAAGCCGTCGCTCACGGGGATGAAACGACGTCACGCGTTGTTGGTCGCGCAATCGATGAAATTAAACTTCCACCAGGCACCATTATCGGCGCAGTAGTGCGAGGTAATGATGTGATGATCGCCAATGATAATTTACGTATTGAGCAGGGTGACCACGTTATTATGTTCCTGACCGATAAAAAATTTATTACCGACGTCGAGCGTTTATTCCAGCCAAGCCCGTTCTTCCTGTAATGATTTGGGTGCTCAGACGAGGGCACCCAAATATTAACCTTCTAATTTTCATGCCTTTTATTTTTCATAACGATTATTTATCCCCAATGGCAATTAGCTAATCATTTGTTAAACTTATAGGCGTCAGCTGGCACAAGGAGAACATAATGAGTTTTATTAAAGAATTTCGCGAATTTGCGATGCGCGGGAATGTGGTGGATTTGGCTGTGGGTGTCATTATTGGTGCGGCGTTCGGTAAGATCGTTTCATCATTAGTCGCCGACATTATTATGCCGCCGTTAGGACTGTTGATTGGAGGCATTGATTTCAAACAATTCGCCTTCACCCTTCGGGAAGCTCAGGGCGATATCCCTGCGGTTGTAATGCACTACGGCGTATTCATTCAGAACGTATTTGATTTCGTGATCGTGGCATTTGCCATTTTCATGGCGATCAAACTTATCAACAGACTTAACCGTAAAAAAGAAGAACCGGCTGCTGCCCCGCCAGCACCAACTAAAGAAGAAGTCTTACTGACTGAAATTCGCGATCTGTTAAAAGAGCAGAATAACCGCGTTTAATCAGGCGAGAGAAACAGAAAGGCCAGTGGTAAAAAAGCGATTAGCTTGCTTGCCACTGGCCTCCCAGTTACCACGTTGTGCATGTTTACCTTTACGCAAATAACTCCCTTTTCCCTTCTTGTTCTTCTCAACACGCTGTCTAAAAAGCGGGTCGTGAAGCAATGCCTCAATGGCGTTATCCTTAATTTGTCCCTTAGTATGCTGATAGCGGCTCATCATTTCTCCTGAGCATAGTTAATGTCGGCGGGAGTCTAGTCCGTGGCTGATAAAAAATCAACAACCCAGAGTTTCACTACTGGCGCCCTGTTCAAGGGCTTCCAGTATTGAGCAATAAACACTGCTGTGAGCAGTACCGCAGCACGCGTCATTCAGCCTTTGTAGAGATCGTTGCATGGCCTGCAGCTCCTGAATTCGTCCTTCAACTTCATCCAGCCGGGCCTGAACGATGCTTTTAGATTCCTGACACGTATGATGTTCAGGATCGATACGGATCGACAGCAGTTCACGGATCGACTCCAGCGTGAAGCCGAGTTGCCGGGCATAGCGGATAAAACGAAGGCGTTGCAGGTCGTTATCCGTATAAAGGCGAAATCCACCTTCTGTTCTGACCTCATGATCGATCATCTGCTGCTTTTCGTAGTAGCGGATAGTATCCGGCGTTACGTTAGCAAGCTTCGCAAGTTCACCTATGCGGTACATGGCTACTCCTCGTTTATTTTTTGCATTAACCTTTCACTGTACTCACCATGCAAAAAGTCAGTATTCATTCCCGTCTGGCGCAGTTTTATTTCGATGAGCGCTAATCGACGGCTGATTTCGGAGTACCGCGGGTCATTCTTATGAATGCCTTTAAGCAGATCGGCAAGCTCGACGGCTTCATTGCGTTGCTGAAGTTCAGGGGGTAAACAACCTGCGTTTTTCAGTAAGCGATAACCGGCTCGTAATTCAGGGGGAATGTGTGAATCATCGTCCAGCACCAGTGGCTCACCGCTACCGGGGAGATTTTCAAACTCGCCTTTGTTTTGGGCATCGCTAATATGGCGTTCAGCCCACTGATCGAGCAACCACATAATGAACTCCAGGGGATGAGCAGAAAAGATACAGACATTGTAGATAAGTGGAGATTCTGCGCATATAAAAAAACCCGCCGAGGCGGGTTTTTTTACGTTACTACAGATTACTCTGCAGCAGCTTCTGCTTTCTCTGAACGATCAACCAGCTCGATGTATGCCATCGGCGCGTTGTCGCCTGCACGGAAGCCACACTTCAGAATGCGAGTGTAACCACCGGCACGGCTCGCGAAACGCGGGCCCAGTTCGTTAAACAGTTTTGCCACGATCTCGTTATCACGAGTACGGGCGAATGCCAGACGACGATTAGCAACGCTGTCAGTCTTGGCAAGAGTAATCAGCGGCTCAACTACGCGACGCAGCTCTTTCGCTTTAGGCAGGGTCGTCTTGATGATTTCATGACGAACCAGTGAACCTGCCATGTTGCGGAACATAGCCTGGCGATGGCTGCTGTTGCGGTTCAGTTGACGACCACTCTTACGATGGCGCATGACCTTATCCTTCTCAGTAAAACCTTAACCTGTGATCCGGTTACTCGTCAGCAATGCTTGCTGGTGGCCAGTTTTCCAGGCGCATGCCCAGAGACAGACCACGTGAAGCCAGCACGTCTTTAATCTCGGTAAGAGATTTTTTACCCAGGTTCGGCGTTTTCAGCAACTCAACCTCGGTACGCTGTACCAGATCACCGATATAGTGGATAGCTTCTGCCTTGAGGCAGTTAGCAGAGCGGACAGTCAATTCCAGATCGTCAACAGGGCGCAGCAGGATCGGATCGAATTCTGGTTTCTCTTCTTTCACTTCCGGCTGACGTACATCACGTAAGTCAACGAAAGCTTCCAGTTGTTCTGCCAGGATGGTTGCCGCACGACGAATCGCCTCTTCAGGATCGATTGTGCCATTGGTTTCCATTTCGATGACCAGCTTGTCCAGGTCGGTACGCTGTTCTACACGCGCTGCTTCAACATTGTAGGCAATACGCTCTACAGGGCTGTAGCATGCGTCGACCAGCAGACGGCCGATTGGGCGCTCATCTTCTTCCGAATGAATTCGGGCAGAAGCCGGCACATAACCACGACCGCGCTGAACTTTGATACGCATGCTAATAGCTGCGTTCTCATCGGTCAGGTGGCAGATCACGTGCTGCGGCTTGACGATTTCAACATCACCGTCGTGGGTGATGTCGGCTGCAGTCACAGGGCCAATGCCAGATTTATTCAGAGTAAGAATAACTTCATCTTTACCCTGAACTCTCACCGCCAGCCCTTTCAGGTTGAGCAGGATTTCAAGGATATCTTCCTGAACGCCTTCTTTGGTGCTGTACTCATGAAGTACACCATCAATCTCAACCTCGGTCACCGCGCAACCCGGCATCGATGAGAGCAGAATACGGCGCAGTGCGTTACCCAGAGTATGGCCAAAGCCACGCTCTAAAGGCTCAAGGGTCACCTTGGCGTGCGTCGAACTCACTTGCTCGATATCTACCAGGCGCGGTTTTAGAAACTCTGTCACAGAACCCTGCATTGTGTCCTCTCTTTGGTACTAAGCTTTACTTGGAGTAAAGCTCGACGATCAGGTGTTCGTTAATGTCCGCAGACAGATCAGAACGCTCAGGCTGACGCTTGAACGTACCTTCCATCTTGCCAGCATCAACTTCCAGCCAGGTTGGCTTTTCACGCTGCTCAGCCAGCTCCAGAGCGGCTTTCACGCGAGATTGCTTTTTCGCTTTCTCACGAATGCTAACAACGTCATTCGCTTTAACCTGATAAGAAGCGATGTTAACAACACGACCGTTTACCATGATTGCTTTATGGCTAACCAACTGGCGTGATTCAGCACGAGTCGCGCCGAAGCCCATACGGTATACAACGTTGTCCAGACGACCTTCCAGCAGAGCCAGCAGGTTTTCACCTGTGTTGCCTTTCAGACGTGCTGCTTCTTTATAGTAGTTACGGAACTGACGCTCCAGCACACCGTAGATACGGCGAACTTTTTGCTTTTCACGCAACTGCACACCATAGTCAGACAGACGCGGTTTACGCGCACCGTGCTGGCCAGGAGCTTGTTCAATTTTACACTTGGTATCGATCGCGCGAACGCCAGACTTAAGGAATAAGTCGGTGCCCTCACGACGGCTCAGCTTGAGCTTAGGACCCAAATATCTTGCCATTTTCTATCTCCAACTAACCTAAAAAACGAGCGTTATACGCGACGTTTTTTCGGCGGACGACAACCGTTATGAGGGATCGGAGTCACATCAGTAATATTCGTGATGCGGAAACCAGCGGCGTTCAGAGCGCGAACAGTAGATTCACGACCCGGACCCGGACCTTTAACCATAACTTCCAGATTCTTGATGCCGTATTCTTTTACGGCTTCAGCGCAACGCTCTGCTGCAACCTGAGCTGCGAACGGAGTGGATTTGCGAGAACCACGGAAACCGGAACCACCGGCTGTTGCCCAACCCAATGCGTTACCCTGACGATCAGTAATAGTAACGATGGTGTTGTTGAAAGAAGCATGGATATGAGCCACGCCGTCAGAGACTTGTTTTCTTACACGTTTACGTGCACGAACTGGTGCCTTTGCCATTATTCAATCACCCCGATTATTTCTTGATCGGTTTGCGCGGACCCTTACGGGTACGTGCGTTGGTCTTAGTACGCTGACCGCGCACTGGCAGACCACGACGATGACGCAAACCGCGATAGCAACCAAGATCCATCAGGCGCTTGATGCTCATGCTGATTTCACGGCGCAGATCACCTTCAACGACAAATTTGGCAACTTCGTCACGCAGCGTGTCGATTTGTTCTTCAGACAGCTCACTGATCTTAACATCTTCAGCGATACCCGCTGCAGCCAGAATGGCTTTGGAACGGGTCTTGCCGACGCCGTAGATCGAAGTTAATGCGATCACAGCATGTTTCTGATCAGGAATGTTAATGCCTGCTATACGGGCCACTATGCACTCCTACTATTTAATATGTACGCACCATGCTGAAAAGCCCGTTTTCAGGATACTCAAATGGAAACGTACAGACATACAAAAGATTGGCTGGCTAATCTAGCCAGCTCAACCCAACTTTGCAAGAAAAATATGCGAAATAATCAGCCTTGGCGCTGTTTATGCTTCGGCTCGGCACTGCAAATCACACGGATGACACCATCACGCTTAACGATTTTGCAGTTACGGCATAATTTCTTGACGGAAGCACGAACTTTCATTTTTACTCTCCGTAACTTCTCAGACGACCATTTAGCGGCCGTAGCCTTTCAGGTTCGCCTTCTTCAATGCAGACTCATACTGACTGGACATCATCAGAGTTTGCACTTGAGCCATAAAGTCCATAATCACGACAACAACGATAAGCAGTGAGGTCCCACCGAAGTAGAACGGTACTTTCATTGCATCACGCATGAACTCCGGGATCAGGCAGATAAAAGTAATATAAAGCGCACCAACCAAAGTCAGGCGAGTCATTACTTTATCGATATACTTCGCCGTTTGCTCTCCCGGACGAATTCCTGGTACAAATGCACCGGACTTCTTCAGGTTATCTGCTGTTTCACGCGGGTTGAAGACCAACGCCGTGTAGAAGAAACAGAAGAAGATGATCGCAGACGCATAGAGTAACACATAAAGTGGTTGCCCAGGCTGCAAATACAGCGAAATTGTTGTCAGCCAGTTCCAACCAGTACCGCCCCCGAACCATGACGCGATGGTTGCCGGGAACAGAATAATACTGGAAGCGAAGATAGCCGGGATAACCCCCGCCATATTCACTTTCAGCGGTAAATGTGTGCTCTGTGCAGCATAGACACGACGACCCTGCTGACGTTTAGCGTAGTTCACCACAATGCGGCGTTGACCACGTTCAACGAAGACAACAAAGAACGTCACTGCAAATACTAATACTGCAACCAACAGCAACAGGAGGAAGTGCAGGTCGCCTTGACGCGCTTGCTCGATAGTATGGGCGATGGCCGGCGGGAGACCCGCAACGATACCGGCGAAGATAATGATTGAGATACCGTTACCGATACCTCGTTCAGTAATCTGTTCGCCGAGCCACATCAGGAACATGGTCCCTGTGACCAGACTTACAACAGCGGTGAAATAGAATGCAAAGCCTGGGTTTAATACCAGGCCCTGCATACCAGGCATATTCGGAAGACCGGTAGCAATACCGATCGACTGGAATATTGCCAGCACCAGAGTGCCGTAACGGGTGTACTGGCTAATCTTACGACGTCCAGACTCCCCTTCTTTCTTCAACTCTGCCAGGGCCGGATGAACGACCGTCAGCAGCTGGATAATAATCGATGCCGAAATGTACGGCATAATACCCAGTGCGAAAATAGAAGCACGGCTGAGAGCACCACCAGAGAACATGTTGAACATTTCAATGATGGTGCCTCGCTGTTGCTCAAGCAGTTTGGCAAGTACAGCGGCATCAATACCAGGGATCGGAATAAAAGAGCCAATACGGAACACAATCAGCGCGCCGATTACAAACAGCAGTCTGCGTTTCAGCTCGCCAAATCCACCTTTGGCACTTTGAAAATCTAATCCCGGTTGCTTAGCCATCTGCTACTTATTCCTCAATTTTACCGCCAGCAGCTTCGATAGCAGCACGAGCACCTTTAGTAACACGCAGGCCACGAACAGTTACCGGAGTAGAAACTTCACCAGACAGGATCACTTTCGCGAACTCGATCTGGATACCGATAATGTTAGCTGCTTTCAGCGTATTCAGGTCTACAACGCCGCCTTCAACTTTCGCCAGGTCAGACAGACGGATTTCCGCTGTAATCGCTGCTTTGCGAGAGGTGAAGCCGAACTTCGGCAGACGACGGTACAGTGGCATCTGGCCACCCTCGAAACCGCGACGTACGCCACCGCCAGAACGAGAGTTCTGACCTTTGTGACCACGACCACCGGTTTTGCCGAGGCCAGAACCGATACCACGACCCAGGCGTTTACCCGCCTTTTTAGAGCCTTCGGCCGGAGACAGAGTATTTAAACGCATCTCTTACTCCTCAACTTTAACCATGAAGTAAACCGCGTTGACCATACCACGAACAGCAGGAGTATCCTCGCGCTCAACGGTATGACCAATACGACGCAGACCCAGGCCAAGCAGCGTTGCCTTGTGTTTCGGCAGACGACCGATTGCACTGCGGGTTTGAGTGATTTTAATAGTCTTTGCCATGGTCAATTACCCCAGAATTTCTTCAACGGATTTACCACGCTTGGCAGCGACCATTTCTGGAGAATTCATATTTTCCAGGCCATCAATAGTTGCACGAACCACGTTGATCGGGTTGGTGGAACCATATGCTTTAGCCAGAACGTTATGAACTCCAGCAACTTCCAGAACGGCGCGCATTGCACCACCGGCGATGATACCGGTACCTTCGGAAGCTGGCTGCATGAATACACGAGAACCCGTGTGAACACCTTTAACTGGGTGTTGCAGGGTACCGTTGTTCAGCGCGACGTTAATCATATTGCGACGGGCTTTTTCCATCGCTTTCTGGATCGCTGCTGGAACTTCACGCGCTTTACCGTAACCAAAACCAACGCGACCGTTACCATCACCCACTACAGTCAGAGCTGTGAAGGAGAAAATACGACCACCTTTAACGGTTTTAGATACGCGGTTTACCGCGATCAGCTTTTCCTGCAGTTCGCCAGCCTGTTTTTCGATGTGAGCCATCTTACACCTCTACCTTAGAACTGAAGGCCAGCTTCACGGGCAGCATCTGCCAGTGCCTGGACACGACCATGATATTGGAACCCGGAACGGTCAAAGGAAACATTGCTGATGCCTTTTTCCAGAGCGCGTTCTGCAACAGCTTTACCTACAGCTGCAGCGGCGTCTTTGTTACCGGTATACTTCAATTGTTCTGAGATAGCTTTTTCTACAGTAGAAGCAGCTACCAGAACTTCAGAACCGTTCGGTGCAATTACCTGTGCGTAAATATGACGCGGGGTACGATGTACCACCAGGCGAGTTGCACCCAGCTCTTTGAGCTTGCGGCGTGCGCGGGTCGCACGACGGATACGAGCAGATTTCTTATCCATAGTGTTACCTTACTTCTTCTTAGCCTCTTTGGTACGCACGACTTCGTCGGCGTAACGAACACCCTTGCCTTTATAAGGCTCAGGACGACGGTAGGCGCGCAGATCTGCTGCAACCTGACCGATCAGCTGTTTATCAGCGCCTTTCAGCACGATTTCAGTCTGAGTCGGGCATTCTGCAGTGATTCCGGCCGGCAGCGGATGCTCAACAGGGTGTGAGAAGCCCAGAGACAGGCCTACTGCATTCCCTTTGATAGCTGCACGATAACCTACACCAACCAGCTGAAGCTTTTTAGTGAAGCCTTCGGTAACACCAACAACCATTGAGTTCAGCAGGGCACGCGCGGTACCAGCCTGAGCCCATCCATCCACGAAACCATCACGTGGACCGAAGGTCAGAGCGTTATCTGCATGTTTAACTTCAACAGCTTTGTTGAGGGTACGAGTCAGCTCGCCGTTTTTACCTTTGATCGTAATAACCTGACCGTCGATTTTGACATCAACGCCGGCAGGAATAACGACCGGTGCTTTAGCAACACGAGACATTCTTTCCTCCGATTAGGCTACGTAGCAGATAATTTCGCCACCAAGACCAGCCTGGCGCGCTGCACGATCAGTCATAACACCTTTAGAGGTAGAAACAACTGCGATACCAAGACCAGCCATTACTTTTGGCAGCTCATCTTTTTTCTTATAGATGCGCAGGCCTGGGCGGCTGACACGCTGAATGCTTTCTACAACAGCTTTACCCTGGAAATACTTGAGAGTAAGTTCCAGTTCCGGCTTGGTGTCGCCTTCAACTTTAAAATCTTCGATAAAACCTTCTTCCTTCAGCACGTTGGCAATTGCCACTTTCAGCTTGGCGGAAGGCATGGTGACCGCAACTTTGTTCGCGGCCTGACCGTTACGGATACGGGTCAGCATATCCGCGATCGGATCTTGCATGCTCATCTGTCTTTACTCCCGTGATTCAATTGGTAATTACCAGCTAGCCTTTTTCAAGCCTGGTACTTCACCGCGCATGGCGGCTTCACGCAGTTTGATACGGCTCAACCCAAACTTGCCCACATAACCATGTGGACGACCTGTTTGACGACAGCGGTTACGCTGACGAGACGGGCTGGAATCACGCGGCAGAGACTGCAGCTTGAGAACCGCATTCCAACGATCTTCGTCGGAAGCGTTCACATCAGAAATGATCGCTTTCAGTTCAGCGCGTTTAGCGAAGAATTTATCAGCTAAAGCTACGCGCTTTACTTCGCGTGCTTTCATTGATTGCTTAGCCATTCAGTAACCCTACCTTACTTGCGGAACGGGAAGTCAAAGGCAGCCAGCAGAGCACGGCCTTCTTCATCAGATTTCGCAGTAGTGGTAATGGTAATATCCAAACCACGCACGCGGTCGACTTTATCGTAGTCGATTTCTGGGAAGATGATCTGCTCACGGACACCCATGCTGTAGTTACCACGACCGTCGAAAGACTTAGCGGACAAGCCACGGAAGTCACGGATACGTGGAACAGCAATAGTGATCAGGCGCTCAAGGAACTCCCACATGCGTTCGCCACGCAGAGTTACTTTACAGCCGATCGGATAGCCCTGACGGATTTTGAAGCCTGCAACAGATTTGCGTGCTTTGGTGATCAGCGGTTTTTGACCGGAGATTGCTGTCAGGTCAGCTGCTGCGTTATCCAGCAGTTTCTTGTCAGCGATCGCTTCACCAACACCCATGTTCAGGGTGATCTTCTCGACCCGAGGGACTTGCATGACAGAATTGTAGCTAAACTCAGTCATGAGTTTGTTAACTACTTCGTCTTTGTAGTAATCATGCAGTTTCGCCATCGTACTACTCCAAATTACTTGATAGTTTCGCTGTTAGACTTGAAGAAACGGACTTTTTTGCCGTCTTCGAATCTAAAGCCTACACGGTCAGCCTTACCGGTAGCCGCATTGAAGATTGCAACGTTAGAAACCTGAATAGCAGCTTCTTTTTCAACGATGCCGCCTGGTTGGTTCAGGGCCGGAACCGGCTTCTGATGTTTCTTAACCAGGTTGATACCTTCAACGACTAGTTTGCCGGAAGACAGAACATTTTTTACTTTACCGCGTTTACCTTTATCTTTACCGGTTAACACGATAACTTCGTCATCACGACGGATTTTCGCTGCCATGATTCGCTCCTTAGAGTACTTCTGGTGCCAGAGAGATAATTTTCATGAACTTCTCAGTACGAAGTTCACGAGTTACCGGCCCAAAGATACGCGTGCCGATAGGCTGCTCGCTGTTATTGTTTAAAATAACGCATGCATTACCATCGAAGCGAATGACAGAACCGTCAGGGCGACGAACACCCTTCTTGGTGCGCACCACTACCGCCTTCAGCACATCACCTTTTTTGACCTTACCACGTGGAATTGCTTCCTTGATGGTGATCTTGATGATGTCGCCTACGCCTGCGTAGCGACGGTGCGAGCCACCCAGAACCTTGATACACATTACGCGACGTGCACCGGAGTTGTCGGCGACGTTCAGCATAGTCTGTTCTTGGATCATTTTAGTGCTCCGCTAATGTCAACTACTACCTGAGACTCTAAAATCAGAGCCGTTAAAAAGCCCCATATCGAGGGCGCGGCATTATAACACCGCTTCTGCAATATGGGTAGAAAAAATAAACGGCTCATTGCTGAGCCGTTTATTCGTATTGAGAATGCGTACTCTATTACAGAACCGCTTTCTCTACAACGCGAACCAGCGTCCAGGACTTAGTCTTGGACAGTGGACGGCATTCACGGATTTCAACCTTGTCGCCGATACCACATTCGTTGTTCTCGTCATGTACGTGCAGTTTGGTCGTACGCTTGATGAATTTACCGTAGATCGGGTGTTTCACAAAACGTTCGATAGCTACAACAATGGATTTCTCCATTTTATCGCTAACAACACGACCTTGCAGAGTACGGATTTTATCGGTCATTACGCACCCGCCTTCTGAGTCAGTAAAGTCTTAACGCGCGCAACATTGCGACGCACTTGCTTCAGCAGGTGAGTCTGTTGCAGCTGGCCACTTGCAGCCTGCATACGCAGGTTGAACTGCTCACGCAGCAGGTTCAGCAGCTCAGCGTTCAGCTCTTCAACGCTTTTTTCACGCAGCTCTTTTGCTTTCATTACATCACCGTCTTAGTTACAAAGGTGGTTTTGATAGGCAGTTTCGCTGCTGCCAGGCCGAAGGCTTCACGGGCCAGCTCTTCCGGAACACCGTCCATTTCATAAAGGACTTTGCCCGGTTGGATCAAGGCAACCCAGTACTCCACGTTACCTTTACCTTTACCCATACGAACTTCCAGTGGCTTCTCGGTGATCGGTTTGTCCGGGAATACACGGATCCAGATCTTACCTTGACGCTTAACTGCACGGGTCATTGCACGACGTGCTGCTTCGATCTGACGTGCAGTCAGACGACCACGGCCAACAGCTTTCAGACCGAAAGTGCCGAAGCTAACATCCGTACCCTGCGCCAGACCACGGTTGCGGCCTTTGTGCACTTTACGGAATTTTGTACGCTTTGGTTGTAACATCAGCGACGCTCCTTATTTACGGCCTTTACGCTGCTGCTTTTTAGGTTGAGCAGCCGGTTTTTCCGGTTGTTCAACAGCAGCCATACCACCCAGGATCTCACCTTTGAAGATCCATACCTTAACGCCGATTACACCGTAAGTGGTGTGCGCTTCAGAGGTGTTGTAGTCAATGTCAGCACGCAGAGTGTGCAGCGGTACGCGACCTTCGCGGTACCATTCGGTACGTGCGATTTCCGCGCCGCCCAGACGGCCGCTAACTTCAACTTTGATACCCTTAGCGCCCAGACGCATTGCGTTCTGTACAGCACGCTTCATAGCACGACGGAACATAACACGACGTTCCAGCTGAGAAGTGATGCTGTCAGCAACCAATTTAGCGTCCAGTTCAGGCTTACGAACTTCAGCGATATTGATCTGTGCAGGAACGCCAGCGATATCCGCTACGACCTTGCGCAGTTTTTCTACGTCTTCGCCTTTCTTACCGATAACGATGCCAGGGCGAGCAGTGTGAATAGTCACACGGATGCTCTTAGCTGGACGCTCGATAACGATACGAGATACAGACGCTTTAGCCAGTTCCTTAGTCAGGTACTGACGTACTTTAAAATCGCTGTCCAGGTTGTCAGCGAATTCTTTGGTGTTCGCAAACCAGGTAGAGTTCCATGGTTTTACAATACCCAGGCGAATACCATTAGGATGTACTTTCTGACCCATTGCTAGTCTCCAGAGTCTCAGCGATCGGACACAACCACAGTAATGTGGCTGGTGCGCTTCAGGATGCGATCTGCACGACCTTTCGCACGCGGCATAATGCGCTTCATGCTTGGGCCTTCATCTACGAAAATTTTCGCGACTTTCAGATCGTCGATGTCAGCGCCATCGTTGTGTTCAGCGTTAGCAATGGCAGATTCCAGTACTTTCTTGACCAATACCGCAGCTTTCTTGTTGGTATAGGTCAGGATGTCCAGGGCCTGCGACACTTTCTTACCGCGAATCAGGTCAGCAACAAGGCGAACCTTCTGTGCAGAAGAACGAGCATGGCGATGTTGAGCTAAAGTTTCCATCTCTTCCTCCTACCTTATTTCTTCTTCGCTTTTTTATCAGCAGCGTGGCCGCGATAAGTACGAGTCGGTGCGAATTCACCCAGTTTGTGACCAACCATTTCGTCGGTAACAAAGACTGGAACGTGCTGACGACCATTATGGACAGCGATGGTCAAACCGATCATGTTAGGAAAGATCGTTGAACGACGGGACCAAGTGCGCAGGGGCTTCTTGTCTCCGCTTTCCACCGCTTTCTCTACCTTCTTCAGCAAGTGCAGGTCAATAAAAGGACCTTTCTTGAGAGAACGTGGCATGGCTTATCCTCTAAAATTATTTGCTACGGCGACGTACGATAAATTTATCAGTACGCTTGTTGCTGCGGGTCTTCTTACCTTTGGTCTGAACGCCCCACGGAGTTACCGGGTGCTTACCAAAGTTACGACCTTCACCACCACCATGTGGGTGATCGACTGGGTTCATCGCAGTACCGCGAACGGTAGGACGAACACCACGCCAGCGTGCAGCACCAGCTTTACCCAGAACGCGCAGCATATGCTCAGCATTGCCAACTTCGCCCAGAGTAGCGCGGCAGTCTGCTTCGACTTTACGCATTTCACCAGAACGCAGACGCAGGGTGACATAAGCACCGTCACGCGCAACGATCTGAACGTAAGTACCCGCGGAACGCGCCAGCTGACCGCCTTTACCTGGTTTCATTTCTACGTTATGAACGGTAGAACCAACCGGGATATTGCGCATCGGCAGGGTGTTGCCTGCTTTGATTGCAGCATCAACGCCAGACTGAATCTGGTCGCCAGCTTTCAGGCCTTTAGGGGCCAGGATGTAACGGCGTTCGCCATCTTTGTACAGAACCAGCGCGATGTTCGCGGAACGGTTCGGATCGTACTCAAGACGCTCAACAACTGCTGGGATACCGTCTTTGTTGCGTTTGAAGTCAACAATACGATAAGCCTGCTTGTGGCCACCACCGATGTGACGAGTGGTGATACGGCCATTGTTGTTACGACCACCGGATTTGCTGTTTTTTTCCAGCAACGGAGCAAAAGGTTTGCCCTTGTGCAGCTCAGGGTTAACCACTTTAACTACGTGGCGACGACCCGGAGATGTCGGTTTACATTTAACAACTGCCATTGTATTACTCCTCCGACTTACTCAGCGCCGCCAACGAAGTCCAGGTTCTGGCCTTCTTTCAGGGTGACGTAAGCTTTTTTCCAGTCGCTACGACGACCGATACGCTGTCCGTGACGTTTAACTTTCCCTTTAACTACCAGGGTGTTAACGACTTCGACTTCGACTTCAAACAGTTTCTGCACAGCAGCTTTGATCTCTGCTTTGGTCGCGTCTTTAGCAACTTTGAGAACGATGGTGTTTGTTTTTTCCATCGCAGTAGACGCTTTTTCAGAAACGTGCGGTGCGCGCAGCACCTTCAGCAGACGTTCTTCACGAATCATGCCAGCATCTCCTCAACTTGCTTAACAGCATCAGCAGTCATTACGACTTTGTCGAAGGCGATCAGGCTAACCGGGTCGATACCAGTCGCGTCGCGTACGTCAACCTTGTGCAGGTTACGCGCGGCCAGGAACAGGTTCTCGTCCAGCTCACCGGTGATGATCAGCACATCTTCCAGAGCCATGTCTTTCAGTTTCTGTGCCAGCAGCTTAGTTTTAGGCGCTTCAACAGAGAACTTCTCGACAACGATCAGACGATCCTGACGTACCAGTTCGGACAGGATGCTTTTCAGCGCGCCGCGGTACATCTTTTTGTTAACTTTTTGACTGTGGTCCTGTGGACGCGCAGCGAAGGTCACGCCACCTGAACGCCAGATCGGGCTCTTGATAGAACCTGAACGCGCACGGCCGGTACCTTTCTGGCGCCATGGCTTTTTGCCTGAACCAGTTACTTCAGCACGAGTCTTCTGAGCACGAGTACCCTGACGAGCACCAGCTGCATAAGCAACAACAACCTGGTGAACCAGCGCTTCGTTGAAATCACGACCGAAGGTAGTTTCGGAAACAGTCAGCGCGCTCTGCGCGTCTTTCAATACTAATTCCATTGCTATCCCCTTACGCCTTCACAGCTGGTTTAACGATCAGGTCGCTACCGGTTGCACCCGGGACCGCACCTTTAACCAGCAGCAGGTTGCGCTCAGCGTCAACACGTACTACGTCCAGGCTCTGAACGGTTACACGTTCGTTGCCCAGCTGACCTGCCATTTTCTTGCCTTTGAACACTTTGCCCGGAGTCTGGTTCTGACCGATAGAACCCGGAACGCGGTGAGACAAGGAGTTACCGTGAGTAGCGTCCTGGGTACGGAAGTTCCAGCGCTTAACGGTACCAGCAAAACCTTTACCTTTAGAGGTACCGGTTACGTCAACTTTTTTAATGTCAGCAAACAGCTCAACGCTAATGTCCTGACCTACGGTGAACTCTTCGCCTTCAGCAAGACGGAATTCCCACAGACCACGGCCAGCTTCTACGCCAGCTTTAGCGAAGTGACCCGCTTCTGGTTTGGTTACACGGTTAGCTTTTTTAGCACCAGTGGTCACCTGAACAGCGCGGTAGCCATCGTTAGCCAGATCTTTAACCTGGGTAACGCGGTTTGCTTCAACTTCGATTACGGTTACTGGGATTGAAACGCCATCTTCAGTGAAGATGCGGGTCATGCCCACTTTTTTACCGACTAAACCAATCATTGTATCAACCTCTCAATCGCTCGATGACCTGATTAACCCAGGCTGATCTGCACGTCTACACCGGCAGCCAGATCCAGACGCATCAGAGCATCAACGGTTTTCTCAGTTGGCTCAACGATGTCAACCAGACGCTTGTGAGTGCGGATCTCGTACTGATCACGCGCATCTTTGTTAACGTGCGGAGAGATCAGAACGGTAAAGCGCTCTTTGCGGGTCGGCAGCGGGATCGGACCACGGACTTGCGCACCAGTGCGCTTAGCAGTCTCGACGATTTCCGCGGTTGATTGATCGATCAGACGATGATCAAACGCTTTAAGGCGGATACGGATTCTTTGGTTCTGCATGAGACCAGAGCTCCAATTATTTTATAAACGAAAATGATTACTCCTCAAACCCATTACGATTGATGGGAGAGTGTAACCGTTCTTACGTAGCTCCCCAATTGGGAGCATTGTTGAGTAACAAAGTGAGCTACTCTGGTTCAGATTGAACCCGCCGTCAATTACGACAAGCCCGCGCATTATACGTAAATCAGCGAAAGACGCAAGTGCCGTTTAGAAATTAAGCGCCAAAGTCGTACTCTGCGTAAGGCCTCGCAATTTTTTATGCAAAGTATCCCTTCTCAACTCTTTGTCTGAAGCCGCTGCGCAATTGGTGTTTTTACACATTGCCGGGCATGCAGATTATTACGAGTATGCGCTCAAACCATTTTGAGGCTCTCGCTATGCTAATGTCCCTCCCCTTTCTGCTGATCTATTTTGCGTTATCGGCCTTGCTTGTACGCACCGATATTCGCACGGGGCTGCTTCCCGATAAATTCCTTTGCCCGCTGCTATGGACGGGCCTGCTCTACCAGCTTTGTCTTCATCCTGATTTTTTGCCGAGCGCGGTAGTGGGTGCGACGGCAGGATACGCCGGATTCGCCGTTATCTATTGGGGATATCGACTCATCTGCCGACGTGAAGGGATGGGGTATGGCGACATAAAATATCTTGCGGCGCTGGGAGCATGGCATGGCTGGTGTGTACTGCCAGTACTGGCATTAGTGGCCGCGTTAATGGCTCTGCTGTATCTGGTTGGTTTCTCGTTGTTCAACCCTGATAAGCAGGCATTAAAAAACCCACTGCCTTTTGGGCCATTTCTGGCGGCAGCGGGTTTATGCGTTGGCTGGGAAAGCCTGATTAACTTTCCACTTTGATCTGAGACTGAAGGTAGTTCTGTAGGCCAATTTTGCTAATGAGATCCAGTTCGGTCTCAAGCCAGTCGATGTGCCCTTCTTCATCGGCCAGGATCTGGATCATCATATCCCGGCTGACGTAGTCATGTACGCTGTCCGCATAGGCAATGGCTTCACGCAGGTCTTTTGCACCCTCCAGCTCCAGCCGGAGATCAGAACGCAGCATCTCTTCAACATCTTCTCCGATGCCCAGTTTTCCGAGATCCTGTAGGTTAGGAATGCCTTCGAGGAATAAAATACGCTCAATATATTTATCGGCGTGTTTCATTTCATCAATGGACTCATGGTATTCAACATCGTTGAGGCGAGTCAGTCCCCAGTTTTTGAACATTCTTGCATGGAGAAAATACTGATTGATTGCGACAAGCTCATTTCCCAATAATTTATTGAGATAACTTATGATTTTAACATCACCTTTCATTATATAGTCCCTCCGCTTCCACTCATTGAAGCGTAGATCGGGCTACGGGGATGTCAAAAAAAAGATGGAGGCTTACGCGATCTCTTTGAATTCCGGGATCTGCATCAGTTCGTCCTGCATGATCTCACGCGCTGCGCGAACGCATTTACCGCATTGATTTCCCACCGGAACAAACTTACGAAGCTGCTGGAAAGATTGTGGTTGAAACTGGCGAACGGCCTGACGAATTTTTTTGTCGCTTACACCATTACATAAACAAACGTACATAAAGACTCCCGTTCAAAATATGCGCAAAGTGTAAGTGAGAATGGTTATGATTACAATAGCACGGGCGTCGGAATACGTGGCGGGAGAAAGCAAAAAATGCGAATTTTTATGACAATGCCCAACGGCAGAAAACAAAAAAGGACGCCGAAGCGTCCTTTTTATTTCAGGGATAATTAATTAGCCCAGAACTTTAGCAACAACGCCCGCGCCAACGGTACGGCCGCCTTCACGGATTGCGAAACGCAGACCGTCATCCATCGCGATTGGGTGGATCAGAGTCACAACCATCTTGATGTTGTCGCCTGGCATTACCATCTCTACGCCTTCTGGCAGTTCGATGGTACCGGTCACGTCAGTTGTACGGAAGTAGAACTGTGGACGGTAGCCTTTGAAGAACGGAGTATGACGGCCGCCTTCGTCTTTGGACAGAATGTACACTTCAGATTCGAACTTGGTGTGTGGCTTGATTGAGCCTGGCTTCGCCAGAACCTGACCACGTTCGATTTCTTCACGCTTGATACCACGCAGCAGAACACCAACGTTCTCACCAGCACGGCCTTCGTCCAGCAGTTTGCGGAACATTTCAACGCCAGTACAGGTAGACTTCGCAGTCTCTTTGATACCAACGATTTCAACTTCTTCACCAACTTTGATGATACCGCGCTCTACACGACCGGTAACAACGGTACCACGACCGGAGATGGAGAATACGTCTTCGATTGGCAGCAGGAATGGCTTATCAATCGCACGCTCTGGTTCTGGGATGTAAGAATCCAGGTAGCCAGCCAGTTCGATGATTTTCTCTTCCCACTCTGCTTCGCCTTCCAGCGCTTTCAGCGCGGAACCACGAACGATTGGGGTATCGTCGCCTGGGAAATCGTACTGAGACAGCAGTTCACGAACTTCCATCTCTACCAGTTCCAGCAGCTCTTCGTCATCAACCATGTCGCATTTGTTCAGGAACACGATGATGAAAGGAACGCCTACCTGACGACCCAGCAGGATGTGCTCACGAGTCTGAGGCATAGGGCCGTCAGTCGCAGCAACAACCAGGATCGCGCCGTCCATCTGCGCAGCACCGGTGATCATGTTTTTAACATAGTCGGCGTGGCCTGGGCAGTCTACGTGTGCGTAGTGGCGAGTCGGGGTGTCATACTCAACGTGAGAGGTGTTGATGGTGATACCACGAGCTTTTTCTTCTGGTGCGTTATCGATCTGGTCGAAAGCACGAGCAGCACCGCCGTAGGTTTTAGCCAGTACGGTAGTGATTGCAGCAGTCAGGGTAGTTTTACCATGGTCAACGTGGCCGATAGTACCAACGTTGACGTGCGGTTTTGTACGTTCAAATTTTTCTTTAGACACGGCTATATTCCTTACTATAGTGCTCTCCCCTTCGGAGAGAGCACGGGACTTAGGTTTTAATCCTGTGGATTACTTACCACGGGCTTCGATAACGGCCTGAGCAACGTTGTTCGGCGCATCATCATACTTCAGGAATTCCATAGTGTATGATGCACGACCTTTGGTCAGAGAACGCAGCTGAGTTGCATATCCGAACATTTCAGACAGCGGAACTTCAGCGTGGATCTTAACGCCAGTTACTTCGGATTCCTGACCACGCAGCATACCGCGACGACGGCTCAAGTCACCGATAACGTCACCGGTGTTCTCTTCCGGAGTTTCTACTTCAACCTTCATGATTGGCTCAAGCAGAACTGGTTTTGCTTTCTTAAAGCCTTCTTTAAAGGCAATAGACGCAGCCAGTTTAAACGCCAGTTCAGAGGAGTCAACGTCGTGGTAAGAACCGAAGTGCAGACGAACACCCATGTCTACAACCGGGTAACCAGCCAGAGGACCAGCTTTCAGCTGCTCCTGGATACCTTTATCAACGGCAGGGATGTATTCGCCAGGAATTACACCACCTTTGATGTCGTTGATGAACTCGTAACCTTTAGGGTTAGAGCCCGGCTCCAGTGGGTACATGTCGATCACAACGTGACCGTACTGACCGCGACCACCAGACTGCTTAGCGTGTTTACCTTCAACATCGGTAACTTTCGCGCGAATCGCTTCGCGGTAAGCAACCTGAGGTTTACCCACGTTCGCTTCAACGTTGAATTCACGCTTCATACGGTCAACGATGATGTCCAGGTGCAGTTCACCCATACCAGCGATGATGGTCTGGTTAGATTCTTCATCAGTCCATACGCGGAATGATGGGTCTTCTTTCGCCAGACGGCCCAGAGCCAGACCCATTTTTTCCTGGTCAGCTTTGGTTTTTGGTTCAACCGCGATGGAGATTACCGGCTCAGGGAATTCCATACGCTCCAGAATGATCGGGTGATCCGGGTCACACAGGGTGTCACCAGTAGTCACGTCTTTCAGACCGATAGCAGCAGCGATGTCGCCCGCACGAACTTCTTTGATCTCTTCACGTTTGTTAGCGTGCATCTGTACGATACGGCCAAAACGTTCACGCGCCGATTTCACGGAGTTCAGGATGGTGTCACCGGAGTTAACCACACCAGAGTAAACGCGGAAGAAGGTCAGGTTACCCACGAATGGGTCGGTAGCAATTTTGAACGCCAGCGCAGAGAACGGCTCGTCATCACTTGCGTGACGCTCAGCCGGAGTATCTTTACCGTCGTCCAGGATGCCGTTGATCGCAGGAACGTCAACCGGGGATGGCAGGTAGTCAACTACCGCATCCAGCATTGCCTGAACACCTTTGTTCTTGAACGCAGAACCACAGGTTACGAGGATGATTTCGTTGTTCAGAACACGCTGACGCAGAGCAGATTTGATCTCTTGCTCAGTCAGTTCTTCACCACCCAGGTATTTCTCCATCAGCTCTTCAGAAGCTTCTGCTGCGGATTCGATCAGGTTCTGGTGCCATTCGTCAGCCAGGTCCTGCATCTCTGCCGGGATATCTTCGTATTCGAAGGTAACGCCCGCATCTGCTTCGTTCCAGTTGATGGCTTTCATTTTCACCAGGTCGATAACACCGGTGAAGCCTTCTTCAGCACCAATTGCCAACTGAAGCGGAACAGGGTTCGCGCCCAGACGGGTTTTGATCTGGCCAACAACTTTCAGGAAGTTAGCACCCATACGGTCCATTTTGTTAACGAACGCGATGCGTGGAACTTTATATTTGTTAGCCTGACGCCATACGGTTTCAGACTGTGGCTGAACACCACCAACTGCGCAATAAACCATTACCGCGCCGTCAAGAACACGCATGGAACGTTCTACTTCGATGGTGAAGTCAACGTGCCCTGGGGTGTCGATGATGTTTACGCGATGCGGTTCGTACTGCTTAGCCATACCTGACCAGAAAGCAGTAGTCGCTGCGGAGGTGATAGTAATACCACGCTCCTGCTCCTGTTCCATCCAGTCCATGGTGGCTGCGCCGTCATGAACTTCACCGATTTTATGGTTTACACCGGTGTAGAACAGAATACGTTCGGTAGTAGTGGTTTTACCGGCGTCGATGTGCGCACTGATACCGATGTTACGGTAGCGTGCGATGGGTGTTGTACGAGCCATTTGATTCCTCGTTTATATCTTTAGGCGTTCAGTTAAGTTACCCAGAGCGGGCGGCTTCTCTGAAGCGCCCGCCTGGTGACTACGACTCCGAAGGGATTACCAACGGTAGTGTGCGAACGCCTTGTTGGCTTCTGCCATACGGTGAACGTCTTCACGTTTCTTAACTGCAGTACCTTTGTTTTCTGCAGCATCAGAAAGTTCGTTCGCCAGACGCAGAGCCATGGATTTATCACCGCGTTTACGAGCAGCTTCAACGATCCAACGCATTGCCAGAGCATTACGACGAACCGGACGAACTTCAACTGGAACCTGATAAGTAGAACCACCAACGCGGCGAGACTTAACTTCTACAGTCGGGCGCACGTTGTCGAGAGCGACTTCGAAAGCTTCCAGTTCATTTTTACCAGAACGCTGAGCCAGGGTCTCCAGCGCGCTGTATACGATTGCTTCTGCAGTAGATTTTTTACCATCTACCATCAGGATATTTACAAATTTTGCCAGCAGTTCTGATCCGAATTTCGGATCTGGAAGAATTTTACGCTGACCAATGACGCGACGACGTGGCATGGGATTACTCCGTTGTTAATTCAGGATTGTCCAAAACTCTACGAGTTTAGTTTGACATTAAGATAAATCAGTTTGGCCTTACTTAACGGAGAACCATTAAGCCTTAGGACGCTTCACGCCGTACTTGGAGCGAGCCTGCTTACGGTCTTTAACACCTGAGCAGTCCAGCGCACCACGAACGGTGTGGTAACGAACACCCGGAAGGTCTTTAACACGACCGCCACGGATCAGGATCACGGAGTGCTCCTGAAGGTTGTGACCTTCACCACCGATGTAGGAAGTCACTTCGAAACCGTTAGTCAAACGCACACGGCATACTTTACGCAGTGCGGAGTTTGGTTTTTTAGGAGTGGTGGTATATACACGAGTACATACGCCACGTTTCTGCGGGCAGGCTTCCAGCGCAGGCACGTTGCTTTTTGCAACTTTGCGTGCACGTGGTTTGCGTACCAGCTGGTTAACTGTTGCCATTAAATAGCTCCTGGTTTTAGCTTTTGCTTCGTAAACACGTAATAAAACGACCTCATACAATATGAGGACGCGAAATTTTAGGGCTACGTCGAAAAGGTGTCAAGAAATATACAGCGATCTCAAATCACCAGTTCATTTGACTGGCGTGCGTCACAGTAAGATTGACGAAATCAGTATAGCCAACCACGTCAATTTTGGCTGAAATTTGACCAGAAAGACCCCGCGCATCCAGATCTTCTTTAAGCGCAGAGACTGTTATGGGGGCATTAGCGAGGATTTCAACAAAACGGCTGCCATCAAGCGCCGCGAGCACGCCATCCTGAATCAGCAGCAGATCATCGCCTTCGCGCAGCATGCTCAGTAACGTGTCGATATCGCATTGCCACGGTGAACGGCTCAGGGTATGGAGCATGATAGCCTCAGAAAGTCAGAACGGTATCGTAGTGAGAAAGTTGTTCGCGCAGCGCAGAAGATGTCAGGATCGTCACGTCCAGCACCAACGGTATTTTCTCATTTAACCCACGAGCGGCCAGCGAGTCGGCGCACACATAGAAGGTTTCAATGTCATAGAGCGGCAGAACTTTAAAGGTCGCAATGTAGTCGCGCGCAAGAATAGCCTGCGGTTGTTGGCCTGCCAGAAGCTGGAATACGCCATCGCCTAAAAAGAAGACGCCAATATCTTCGGTTAAAGCCGAGGTCGCGAGCAATGCATCCAGCCCTTCCCGGCCTGAAGCGCTGCCATGCGGGGCAGAAGTAAAAACAAACGCTACGCGCTTCATCAAAATTGCACCACTCTGTCGCAGGTCAACGCCGCCTGTGCTAATGCGCCTAATCCGCTGAGCGAAAAGCCCGGTTGCAGGTTAGCCCCTGCCAGACCAAGGCGTTCGGCTTCAGTCGCATCCGTCACGCCGCGACGCAGTGCCGCCGCGACGCAGATATGCAGGTCGACGCCCTGCGTTTCGTTTAATTTTTGCCAGGCGCGCACAAGGTCAAACTCATCGCTCGCCGGGGACGTAAACTGGTTCGCGTTATAGACCCCTTCACGATAGAAGAAGACGCTTGCCAGTTCATGACCGGCATCAAGCAGCGCATGGGCAAACTGTAGCGCGCTGCTGGCCTGCTGGGTACCGTACGCCGGGCCCGTCACCATTAACGCAAAACGCATTACTTGTCTTGCCCCAGGAAGTCGCCGCTTTTGAACTGGCGAATATAGAGGTAAACCGTGTGTTTGGAGATATTCAGGCGATCGGCCACCTGGTTGATGGCATCTTTGATATCAAAAATCCCTTTCTCATAGAGGTTCAGGACGATCTGACGATTCTTGGCGTTGTTGGATACGTTGCGATCGGCATTCACCTCTTCAATGGTGAACTCCAGCGTCTGTGTCACGAGATCCTCAACAGAAGAGGCAAAGTTCACCGATGAGCCCACGTCCGGCGTTTCTGGCGGGATGAAGGTGCTCATGATTTGCGAGAATGGCACATCAAGGTTCATGTTGATGCACAGCAAACCGATTACCCGGTGTTCGCGGTTTCGAATCGCGATAGTTTCTGATTTCATCAGCACGCCGCTTTTGGCGCGGGTGAAATAGCATTTTGAGACGCTGCTGTCCGCGCCGGTCATGTCATGCAACATACGCAATGCAAGGTCGGTGATTGGCGAACCAATTTTACGGCCAGTGTGCTCACCATTCGCAATGCGGATAGCGGAACACTTAAGATCTTGCAGGGAATGCAATACGATTTCGCAGTGGGAACCAATGAGCATCGCTAACCCGTCCACTACCGCTTCGTAGGATTTCAGAATATCGAAGTCGGTCTGGTCAAATGGACGTTGATCCAGCAAATCAAGTTCACTGGTTTCGTTGGTTAAAAGCGACCTGGACATGAAAAAAACACTCCTTTTCAGGAGCCTGTCGTTAGGTTTTCAGGGCAGGCTCATTATCTACACGGACAACTAAATTAATACAGCGTGTATAACGCTTTCCAGTGTTAATTATATCTGCCCCACAATAAAAAAACCGCCGCCTGTAAAGGCGGCGGTTTTTTTCAGCATTACTTCTTAGCTGCTGCGGCTTTGTCGTCAGCCGGTGCGTCTGTTTTCGCATCCGCTTTTGGCGCCGGTTTGATGTCCAGCAGTTCTACATCAAATACCAGCGTAGAGTTAGCCGGGATACCCGGAACGCCGGTTTTGCCGTAAGCCAGATCCGGTGGGATGACCAGCTTGATTTTACCGCCTTTCTTGATGTTCTTCAGGCCTTCGGTCCAGCCCGGGATCACACCGTCCAGACGGAAGGAGAGAGGCTCACCGCGAGTATAAGAGTTATCGAACTCTTTACCGTCGATCAGCGTACCTTTGTAGTTAACTACAACGGTGTCGCTGTCTTTAGGCGCGTCGCCGGTACCTTCTTTCTCAACTTTATAGATCAGGCCAGTAGAAGACGTTTTAACGCCTTTCTCTTTAGCGAACTTATCGCGGTAGGCTTTGCCTTTCGCTTCGTTATCTTTAGCGTCTGCTTCCATCTTGGTCTGAGCGGCGCCTTTCACGCGCGCTTCAAACGCTTGCAGAGTCTGCTCGATTTCCTGGTCAGACAGTTTGCTCTTGTCTGCGAACGCATCCTGAACCCCTGCGATCAGCTGATTTTTGTCCAGTTTGATGCCCAGTTTCTCTTGTTCTTTCAGAGAGTTTTCCATGTAACGGCCCAGAGACGCGCCGAGTGCGTAGGCGGATTTCTGGTCGTCATTCTTGAATGCCGCTTTGCTGTCTGTAGTCGCAGCAGGCTTCGCAGCAGTATCAGCAGCGAAAGACAGCGGCGCATTGAGCGCTACAGCCATAGTGGTCGCCAGCAGCGTAACTTTAAACAGTGATTTCATCCATATCTCCAGGACCTGAGGTCTCTCACCCCAGTGTTAAACGTAAATGAGTGACGTACTATAAAACGTTGTGGAAGAAATCTACAGACAGACTCCCCCGAATGTCGCTTCTTTTCAGACTATTTTTGTTTAAATAAGTTTCTTGTCAGGGAGATGGATACTGTACTTAAGGAAAAAGTCAGATAAACTTCGCCGCCGCTGGTCCATTATGGCGCATGAGAGATAAACGAGGTGAATGATGAAGGATACAACGATCGAAGCGAGACTGGCTGAGCTGGAAAGCCGCCTGGCTTTTCAGGACATCACCATCGAAGAACTGAACCAGACCGTGACGGCTCATGAGCTTGAAATGGCAAAAATGCGCGATTTGATGCGACTTCTCACTGAAAAAGTGAAGGCAACGCAGTCGTCGCACATCGCCTCTCAGGCTGAAGAGACGCCACCACCTCATTATTGAGGCGTAAAAAAAGCGGGATTATCCCGCTTTTTTATTTTCCGCAGTACGGAATCAGTGGCAGCCGCAGCCGCCGTTACCGCAACCACCTTTACCGTGGCCGTGGTCATGACCATGATCGTGGCCGTGACCACCGCAGCAGCCGTCGTGGCCGTGATCGTGGTCATGGTCGTGACCGTGCGCACCATGAACGTGGCCATGAGCCAGCTCTTCTTCGGTCGCTTCACGGATAGCAACAACTTCTACGTTGAACTTCAGGTTCTGACCAGCCAGCATGTGGTTGCCGTCAACCACAACGTGGTCGTCTTCAACTTCTGTGATTTCAACCGGAACCGGACCCTGGTCAGTTTCAGCCAGGAAGCGCATGCCAACCTGCAACTCGTCAACGCCCATGAACACGTCTTTAGGAACGCGCTGAACCAGGTTGTCATCATACTGACCGTAAGCGTCGTTCGCGCCGACAGCAACGTCGAATTTGTCGCCAACTTCATGACCTTCCAGCGCCGTTTCCAGGCCGGAAATCAGGGAACCGTGACCATGCAGGTAGTCCAGCGGCGCACTCACCGGAGACTCATCAACCAACACACCGTCTTCTGTACGTACCTGATAGGCCAGGCTGACCACCAGGTCTTTTGCTACTTTCATGATATCTCCTGAGCGTGGGAAAATTGCTGGCGCAGATTGTAGCGGAATTCTGCACCCGTGTACCCTTAAGCTTAAAAAAACTCAGAGCATATCGCTAGTCTGGATGAAAAATGCCGATCACTTGCTCTTCTTTGCGAACGTGATCGCGGGCTTCTTTGTCGGCCTCACGCATCTGGTGACCGCACTTAACACATTCAACAATATCGATATTATTCTCCCGCCACATGGCCAGCGTATCTTGCGCCTGGCAGGACGGGCATTTTGCGCCCGCGATAAAGCGTTTACGTAAAGCCATCTTTCGTTACCCTTTATTCAAATTCATCCCAGCCGTCGAGCTGGCGTCGTTCCTGTTGCATCTCACGCTGGAAGATCTCCTCCAGTTCGCGACGCGCTTCCCGCACGCGGGAGATCTGCGCCGTGTCGCTGTGCACAGGCATCAGTTCACGCAGCATTCGCATATCCAGCCGGCGGAAATGCATCTGGGCGCGTTGCGCCTGGTGAGGATGCATACCCAGCGAAACCAGCGCCTTGCGCCCCAGCTCCAGCGCGCTGGAGAAGGTTTCGCGGGAGAAGTGTTTCACACCCGCCTGCAAAAGTTCGTGAGCCTCAACACGTCCGCGCGCACGCGCCAGAATATGCAGATGCGGGAAATGCTGCTGGCACAGCTCCACCAGCTTCATTGTGTCTTCCGGATCGTTACAGGTGATGACGATGGACTCCGCAGCCTCTGCCCCCGCCGAGCGCAGCAGCTCAAGCTGCGTCGCATCCCCGTAGTACACCTTATAACCATATTTGCGCATCAGGTTGACGGCGCTGATATCGCGCTCCAGCACCGTAATGCGCATTTTATTTGCCATCAACAGGCGACCAATCACCTGTCCGAAGCGGCCAAAGCCCACGACGATCACCTGCGGTTTATCATCTTCCACCCACGGCGCTTCGTCTTCATCGTCTGCGGGATTCAGGCGGCGCGACAGCAGTTTGTCCACCAGCTTCATCAGCAGCGGGGTGGTCATCATCGACAGCGTAACCGTCACCAGCAGCAGCGCCATCTGGTCATCTTTGAACAGCTTCTGAGACGACGCAGTGGAAAACAGCACGAACGCAAACTCTCCGCCCTGGCTTAACACGCTGGAAAACTGCATTCTTTCCGAGCTGCGCAGCCCGTAAATCCTCGCGAGGAGATACAGCACCAGCGTTTTGACCGCCACCAGCACGGCGACACTCGCAATAACCCACAGCAGATGGGTATAGAGCACGCCAAGATTAAGCGCCATACCCACCGAGATAAAGAACAGCCCTAACAGCAGTCCCTTAAACGGATCGATGGCGGTTTCCAGCTCGTGGCGGTACTCGCTTTCCGCAAGCAGCACCCCGGCGATAAACGTCCCGAGCGCCATCGACAGCCCCAGCGCATCCATAAACAGCGCTGAACCAAGCACCAGCAGCAGCGTTGCGGCGGTGAAGACCTCGCGTACGCCGGATGCGGCAATAAACCGGAACACTGGACGCAGTAAAAACCGTCCGCCGATCAGCATCCCCGCGAAGGCCAGCACCTTCATGGAGATCTTCATCCAGTCGAAATGATCGTCTCCGGAGCCTGCCAGCAGCGGCACCAGCGCCAGCGCCGGGATCACCGCTAAATCCTGGAACAGCAGCACCGAAAAGCCCAGTTGCCCCGCCTCGTTGCGGTTCATCCCTTTGTCGCGCATCAGCTGAAGCGCCATCGCCGTCGACGACATCGCAAGACCGATCCCGCCAATCACCGCCGCCTGCCAGGAAAACTGCGTCAGCATCAGCAGGCCCGCCAGAATGGCGGCGCTGAGCAATACCTGCGCCGCCCCGACGCCAAAAATAGATTGCCGCAGTTGCCACAGCTTGGATGGATTAAGCTCAAGCCCGATGATAAACATCAGGAACACCACGCCCAGCTCGGAGAAGTGGAGAATTTCATCCACATCGCTGATAAACCCAAGCCCCCAGGGACCAATGGCTATCCCCGCCAGCAAATAGCCCAGCACCGCGCCAATGCCGAGACGCGCGGCAAGGGGGACCGCGACGACGGCGGCAAACAAAAACAGCACCCCGGCGAGGAGTAAATTCGAACCGTCCATTAGCGTCCTCCCGCCGGAATCGGTGACGCCAGCCATTCGCCATAGGCCCTGGCATGGCTCGCCAGCGCTTTCGGATCCTGCCGCCGTGCCCAGTAGATAATAATCGGGCTCATCCAGTGCATACGGCACATCGCCGCCGTCAGCTCAAACGGCCGCAGAATGTCGCTCATGGGGTAACGGTTCAGCCCATCGTGACGGTAAGCGCTTTCCGGCTCACCGGTGGTGATGACACTCCGCCAGTACTTTCCCGCCAGCTGGTTGCCCCCCACCCCGCTGGAAAAACCCCGGCTCAGCACGCGGTCCAGCCACTCTTTCAGCAGCGCCGGACAGCTATAGGTATAAAGCGGATGCTGGAACACAATCACGTCGTGCTGACGCAGCAGTTCCTGCTCGTAAGGAATATCAATAAAGAAATCGGGATAGTGCGCGTAGAGATCGTGCACCGTTACGTTACTGAGCTGTGTGGCCGGCTTAAGCAGCACCCGGTTTGCCACCGAGTCCTGTGATTCCGGATGGGCATACAGCAGCAGCACTTTCGCTGTCTGAGACATCACTCCCCTCCCGGTTCTGTTTTTGTGTATTGTTGTCGTTTTGGGCTACCATGGCGGCCCGGTGGGGAAATTGGCCCACACCTTACATTATCATAATGACAAATTAACATAGTCGGAACATACGGCGCTTCTATGATTGTTTTCTCCTCGTTACAAATTCGTCGCGGCGTGCGCGTCCTGCTGGATAATGCGACTGCTACCATCAACCCGGGCCAGAAAGTGGGGCTGGTCGGCAAAAACGGCTGCGGTAAATCCACCCTGCTGGCACTGCTGAAAAACGAGATAAGCGCGGATGGCGGGAACTTTACCTTCCCGGGCAACTGGCAGCTCGCCTGGGTAAACCAGGAGACCCCCGCGCTGAGCGAACCGGCGCTCGACTATGTTATCGACGGCGACCGTGAATACCGCAAGCTCGAAGCGGAGCTCAACGCCGCCAACGAGCGCAACGACGGCCACGCCATCGCCACCGTCCACGGCAAGCTGGACGCCATCGACGCCTGGACCATTCGCTCCCGTGCCTCCAGCCTGCTGCACGGTCTGGGTTTCAGCAACGAACAGCTTGAACGCCCGGTGAGCGATTTCTCGGGCGGCTGGCGCATGCGCCTTAACCTGGCCCAAGCGCTGATCTGCCGCTCCGACCTTTTGCTGCTCGATGAACCAACCAACCACCTCGATCTTGATGCGGTTATTTGGCTGGAGAAGTGGCTCAAGAGCTATCAGGGCACTCTGATTCTGATCTCCCACGACCGCGACTTCCTCGATCCGGTAGTGGATAAAATCATTCATATCGAACAGCAAAGCATGTTCGAATACACCGGCAACTACAGCTCTTTCGAGCGCCAGCGCGCGACGCGCCTTGCCCAGCAGCAGGCGATGTATGAAAGCCAGCAGCAGCGCGTGGCGCACCTGCAAAGCTTTGTGGATCGCTTCAAGGCCAAGGCGTCAAAAGCCAAGCAGGCGCAGAGCCGCATCAAGATGCTGGAACGCATGGAGATGATCGCCCCGGCGCACGTGGATAACCCGTTCCACTTCAGCTTCCGCGAGCCGGAGAGCCTGCCGAACCCGCTGCTGAAAATGGAAAAAGTGAGCGCGGGCTATGGCGATCGCATTATTCTCGACTCTATCAAGCTCAACCTGGTGCCGGGTTCACGCATCGGTCTGCTGGGGCGTAACGGCGCCGGTAAATCGACGCTGATCAAGCTGCTGGCGGGCGAGCTTAACCCGGTCAGCGGCGAAATCGGGCTGGCGAAGGGCATCAAGCTTGGCTACTTCGCCCAGCATCAGCTGGAATTTTTACGCGCCGATGAATCGCCGATCCAGCACCTGGCGCGCCTGGCGCCGCAGGAGATGGAGCAGAAGCTGCGCGACTACCTCGGCGGCTTTGGCTTCCAGGGCGATAAGGTGACTGAAAATACAGCGCGTTTCTCCGGCGGCGAAAAAGCGCGTCTGGTGCTGGCGCTGATCGTCTGGCAGCATCCAAACCTGCTGCTGCTCGATGAACCGACCAACCACCTCGATCTCGACATGCGTCAGGCGCTGACCGAAGCGCTGATCGAGTTCGAAGGGGCGCTGGTTGTCGTTTCGCACGATCGCCACCTGATCCGCTCCACCACCGACGATCTCTATCTGGTTCACGGCGGCAAAGTGGAGCCGTTCGACGGCGATCTGGAAGATTACCAGCAGTGGCTGACGGACGTGCAGAAGCAGGAAAACCAGCCGGAAGAGTCAGCGAAAGACAACGCCAACAGCGCCCAGGCGCGTAAAGACCAGAAGCGCCGTGAAGCGGAACTGCGCACCCAGACTCAGCCGCTGCGTAAAGAGATTACCCGTCTCGAAAAAGAGATGGAAAAGCTTAACGCCACGCTTGCCGCCGTCGAAGAGAAGCTGGGCGACAGCGAACTGTACGATCAGAGCCGCAAAGCGGAGCTGACGGACTGTCTGCAAACGCAGGCGAAAACCAAATCCAGTCTCGAAGAGTGCGAAATGGCATGGCTGGACGCGCAGGAACAGCTGGAAGCGATGCTGCAAGCCGACTAACACGCCGGGAGGGTTATGGGCTTCGATACCACGAGCGAGATTACATTCCGTAAGCTCAGCATCTTCATGACGTTCATGGACAAGGGCAATATCGCACGTACCGCCGAAACGCTCGGCCTGAGCGGTGTCAGCGTGCACCGCGCGCTGCATACCCTCGAAGAGAACGTCCGCTGCCCGCTCTTTGCTCACAAAGGGCGTAACCTGATTGCCCTCCCCTCCGCGTGGACGCTGCTGGAGTATTGTCAGGAGGTGATGCAGGTGATGGAGCGCGGGCTGGAAGAGTCGCGCAAGATTGCCGGTATCGGCCAGGGACGGTTGCGCGTCGGTACGCTTTACTCGCTGACGCTGGAAACCGTGCCGCGCCTGATAATGGGCATGAAGCTGCGCCGTCCGGATCTGGAGATGGATCTGACGATGGGCTCGAACGAAACCCTGCTCCATATGCTGGATGAGGGGTCGCTGGATGCGATTTTAATCTCTATCTCCGAGAGCGATATCGACCGTAACAGCCTCGAAGTGCTGCCCCTGTTCCATGACGATATTTTCCTTGCCGCACCGGCCTCTGCCACGCTGAATACCAGCGGTCCCGCCGATCTGCGTGACTATAAAGATCAGAAGTTTGTCGCCCTCGCGGAAGGGTTCGCCACTTACGCCGGCTTTCAGGAAGCGTTTCATATTGCCGGTTTCGAGCCGGAGATTGTGACGCGGGTAAACGATATTTTCTCGATGCTGAGCCTGGTGCAGGCGGGGGTCGGGTTTACGCTGATGCCGGGCAGGATGAAGAAAGTGTACGAAAATTCGGTGCAGCTACTGAAGCTGGCACAGCCGTACCAGATGCAGCAGCTGATTGCGATCGTCTTTGCCCGCAACCGCGAGCAGGATCCGAGCCTGCGGGCATTGGCCGCGGAAGGGCGGATGTATGCCAGAAGTTTGCAGGACGGAGCCTGAGGCCTTGCCGGGTGGCGACGCGTTGCGTCTTACCCGGCCTACAAAATAATACAACCGAACCCGTAGGCCCGGTAAGGCGCAGCCGCCACCGGGCAAAAAGTCACCGCTGAAGTCGACCCGCCAGATGCACCGCCACGTCCACCCCGCTGCGCTCCAGCGAAATGGATTCGCCTTCCCACGCCGCCTGCCGCGTCAGGCAGGTTAATATGCCTCCCGGCGGCATCTCAATCGCCAGCCGCGCTTCACGCTCGTTAGCGGAAATCACCGCCTCCTGCCAGCGCACGGTTCGCGCCATGTTCATTGCCAGATCGTCGGCAATTTTCTCCGCCTGCCAGAGCACGCGTCCGGTACTGCCGCTCAGGTACGCGCAGCGGGGACGGGAAAGCGTGACCGATTCAAACGCCGCTGCCAGCTTCTTCGCCGGTTCCGCCAGCAGCGCGCAGTGCGATGGCACGCTCACCGCCAGCCGTTTGGCCTTGCTTGCGCCCTTCGCCAGCGCGCGCTCCGCCACCTGCGCCATACCTTCATCGGTTCCGGCAATCACGATCTGCGTTTCGGCGTTCAGGTTAGCGATATAGGTTCCAGTCCCCTGAATCAGGTTTTCCACCTGCGGCAGGGTCAACCCCATAATCGCCGTCAGGCCGTAGCCGTGCGGATACGCCTGCTCCATCAAATCACCGCGCAGCGCCACCAGCTTCAGCGCATCCGTAAAGTCCAGCGAGCCTGCGATAACCGCCGCAGGATAAGCGCCAATGGACAGACCGCTGACAATATCCGGCGACACGCCGCGACGTTCCAGCTCGCGCGCCCAGGCCACGCCGGCAATCAGCAGTGAAAGCTGAACCGCACGGGTGTGGGTTAACGAGGATGCGCTGTCCAGGGTATCGACTTCCGCCCCCAGCACAGCACGGGCCTGCTCCAGCTCCGTTCCCGGCAGGTTTTGCAGCATACCTTCGTGCTGTGTGCCCTGCCCCGGAAAGGTAAACAGTATTTTCATTACTCCTCCCTGTGCCATGGATCCGCTACCAGGCGCGGTCCACATTGCGTTTTTAGCAGCGTTTTGCCGTCGCGTAACCATTCTGCCAGCGCGAATCCGCCCTCGGGCGTGTCCACCTGCGTATCCGCCCGGCACAACGCACGGCTGAGCTGAGCCTGCCAGTCAGTAAACGCCTCAGGGGAAACGGTACGCGGGGCGCGGATCAGCAGATCGAGATCGCTATCGGCGTGGATCACCGGAATGCCGGTCGCCAGCGCGTAACCCGTACTGCCGGTTATCCCCCACGTCCACGGCCACGACTGCTGCGCAAGCTGAAGCGCCACCTGAACCGGCGGCTGAGTGACAAACGGCGAACGCAGCAGGTCGGCGGCAACGCTCAACTCTTCGGGCGACACCACGCGCAACACGTTCTCAGGCTTCACCCATCCGGCCGCCCGCTGGTCGCGGCGCAATCCGCGCACGCCAACGGGAATACGGCCTTCATTATCAACATCACGCCGCACCACTACCGGTAGCCCGGTATGCCAGGCCGCATCTACCCAGGATTCGGTAATCCCTTCCAGGGCGTCGCGCGCGGTAAGCCAGATGAGGTCGTGTGGGCGTAATGTTGTGGTCATAATTACATTCCTGAAGTCAGCGAGATAAACAGCGGCAGCGACAGAATACACAGTATGGAGCTCAACAGCAGCACGGCTTCAGCATCCGGCGACTGCACGCCAAAGCGGTTACCGAACACCACGCCAAAGAAGCCCGCAGACAGCGCAATCATCAGGATGGCGGTGATCGCCACGGAGCCGTGCAGACCGAAGATTAAAACGATACCCCAGGCAATCGCTGGCTGGATCAGCAGCTTGGCGATAGTGGAAGTGATCACCATGGTGTTGATCTGAAGCTTACGCGCGGAGAGGATCACCCCGGTCAGGAACAGCGCCGCAGCGGTCGCGGACAGTCCCAGCGGTTTAATCGCCGCCAGTACCAGCTCCGGCATTTTGATGCCGATAGCGGACAGGATCACACCCAGCAGCGGGCCCATCACGATCGGTTTTTTAATGGAGCGCCACATCAGCACCGGCAGCATGGAAAGCGTTGAACCGGAGTTATTGCCTTCGGCGCGGGCTTTCTCACGCTCCAGAATAAGCAGGCAGAACGGGGTCATCAGCACCGAACCACAGGCGATGGAGACCGCCACGGAGAGTGAAGTAGAAGAACTTTCACCCAGCACGCTGCCCAGAATCGGCAGGCCGAGCGCCGCATAGTTTGGCAGAGCGACGGTCAGCGTCAGTACGGCCGCATCCTGCGGAGATTTTTTAAAGACTTTGGTGGCGAGGAAGTAGATGGCCGCATAGGTGATCCACATCGCCAGGGTGAGAACCAGGATCAGCGGCGACTGCGCCACAATGCCGGTCCACGGGGTTTGCACGGTGGCGCTGAACAGCGCGGCAGGGAGTGCAAAATCCATAACGAAGATATTCAGCAGGGAAACATTTTTGTTATCGACCATCTTTGCTTTACCGGCCCAGAATCCCAGCAGCATGATGACGAAAATCGGTGCAAGAGCATGAACAATTACGTAAGTCATAAATCACCTGTAGTAAAAAAGTTTAAGCACTGGCGCGATGTTTATTATTTTCAGGATGCAGGTTCCCGCGTGGACGCAACGGGCGCGCCCACGGGGTAATGCATCTGGCAGGTCTCTTTTTACTTACCAGCTGGCTCGCATACGTTCACGTACGAGCGCCGAGCTGCGGCGGTTGTCAGCACCCAGACGGTTTTTCAACGTGGTGTCCTGACGAGCGTCGCTGATGGCCTGTTGCAGGGTAGTTTTCACCCGCGTCAGATCGCTTTCGGAAGGGGCATCCGGGTTGCTGATATCCAGCAGGTCGGAGAGCAGCCCCAGCGTGGCGTAGTTGCTGATGTCGTACGCCATTGGCGGAATGGTTGCCGCCAGTTTTTCCAGCGCCTCCACGGTACGCAGCGTAATGCGCGCAGCAGACTCTTTGCCCATGGCATGGATCAGCACGCCTTTATCGTTGAAGGCAATCAGGCGGTTGGCCTGGTAGCCGTGCGCCAGAAACGCGCCGGACATGGCCTTACCGACGATAAGACCAATCACCGGATGCCCCGCCAGCCGCGCATTGGCATAGGCGGCAGCGGCGCCGGCCAGCGCCTGGTGGATACCAAACGCCTCTTCGCGACGGCCATAGGCCTGGCTTGGGACATCGATCACCGCCACAATCGGGCGCTTCACGGCTTTATCGGCGTCAGCGGCGACGGTTTCGCTGACCACTTTTGCCAGCGTCCATCCTTCCAGCAGGCCGACTTCACCCTGCGCCGCGCGCGGGAAGTGGTTGTTGGCGTCCGGCACCACGGCGACAAAGCGCACCGTTTCATCGTTCAGCTCGCCGTCTGCCGCCTGCACGGACGGGCATAACCCCTCCAGACGTTTCGCGTTCGGGGCCAGAGTTTCCAGCCAGAGTTCGCCACGGCTAATTGAGTTAGTCATCATTTCACCTCCCGGGCAAAAAGCGCTTTAATCTGTTCGGCATCGGCCTGTTTGCGGGTGTCGAAATTCGTCAGACGGTTCAGGTAATCGTCGTAGTTATCGGTGCGATGTTTCGCCGGTACGCCTTTGGCGATGGCCTCGTTCATCGCGGCTTTCACCGCGTTCACGCCGTCGCCCACCAGCGCGTCCACCAGCCCACTTTCATAGCGCACTTCGCCGCCGGTCATGCTCCAGATAAACGGACGGTCGCGGGAGTCATACTCTTCAATGCCCGCTTCCTGCTCAATAACCTGCGGGCCGTTGAGGCCAAGACGCGCTTCGCGGGTCACAATCAGGTAGCTGCACAGCGCCGCGGCGATAGACATCCCGCCGAAGCAGCCCACGGTCCCGGCGACAATCCCGACAACCGGGGTATAGCGACGCAGGTCAACGATCGCGGCGTGGATATCGGCAATCGCCGCCAGGCCAAGGTTGGCTTCCTGCAAACGTACGCCGCCGGTTTCGAGGCACAGTACCGCCTGAGTCGGAATGCCGTTGCGGTTATCTTCCGCCGCCAGCTCCAGCGCCGCCGCCATTTTGGCACCGGACACTTCGCCCATGCTGCCGCCCTGGAAGGTGCCTTCAATCGCCACCACCACTGCAGGCTGGCCGTTGATGGTCCCTTTCGCGACTACCATGCCGTCATCGGCCTGAGGAACAATCCCCTGTGGCCCAAGCCACGGAGAGATAATGCCTTCAAACGGATCCAGCAGTTCGCGGTAGCTGCCGTCGTCGAGCAGCGCCTGCGCACGCTGGCGCGCTTTTAATTCGATAAAGCTGCTGTCATCACGCATGGTTCACCCCTTCAAAAACCTGTTCGATACGAATGCGTGCCACGCCCGGCGTCGCGCCGAAGTCGTGGATGGTCAGCTTACCTGCGGGCAGGCTGCTGACGGTTTGCAGGCGATTGAACAACGCCTCCCAGCGCCCACGGCTGTTGTCGACGGAGGTGGTGATATCAATGGTTAAGGTCTGGCCCGGTTCGGCGGTGAAAAGCACCTCCATATCCCCGGAACCGACTACCCCTGCCAGCGCCCTGCCGCTTACTTCGCGGCTGGCGGGCACGGTCAATATGATTTTTTCCATAACATCCTCTTAATGCTTTGAATAGGGCGTTTCGATGCGGTCAAGAAACAGCGTGGCGGCAAGCAGGTCTGCGGCTCCGCCCGGCGAGGCGTTAAGCGTCAGCATCTGACGGTCTAACCGCGCCAGCGCCTGCTGCCCGGCGAGGGTTGCGCATCCTCCGGCGTTCAGCACCGCACGGGCGCCGTTCTGCATGGCGTCCAGCCCCTCCATGCCGGCGCGCGACAGCACGCAGGTGTCGGTGAGCGAGGTCATGATCGCCATCAGCGCGTCGAGTCTGGCCTGCGTTTCGCTGCTGCCGTTGAGACGGCTGAGGTGAAGCTGCGGCAGCGCGCGCTGCATGATGTGCGGAAACGCCTGCTGAGCCTCTTCACGCGCGCCCGGTACACGGTAGCGGTGCGTGACGCGTAACCCCTTGCTGAATACTTTCGGCGCCGCGTCATCCGGCAGTTTCGCCAGCTGAGCGGCGGTGTTCGCGACGGTTTGCGCCCGGGCATCGCCGCCCAGCATCGCCACCGCGCTCACCAGCAATCCCAGCGCCCAGATCGCGCCACGGTGTGTGTTCACGCCGTCGGTAGCGGCCATCATCTGCCGTTCGCCTTCACGACCCAGGCGGCCAACGGTTTGCCTGAGGGCAATATCCGCCGGACGCTGCCAGCTCTGTTGCGCCAGCGCCTGAAACGTGGGGGTCAGGCTGTGAGCGGAGCGCTCCATCAGCGCAAGCGATAAATCGTGATGCGCGCCGTTCCCCCGGCTGTCCACCAGACCGGGCTTCGGGCTTAAACGTGCTTCGTCAATCAGACACTGCGTGGCGGTTCGCGCCAGCCATTCGGCACCGCCTTCAACCTGGATCTGGGGCAGAAGTTTCATTACCAGCTCCGGAATTTCGCAGGTGGGTTATACAGGCCGCCGGACCACTCAACGAGGTCAGCCACGCTGCCCGCAGCCAGCAGAGAGCGGGTGGCATCGGTACGACGAATACCCATATCTTCCGGATACACAACCTTGCCGCTCTGGCGCAGTTCCGCCACGCGTTTGGCATCAACGCCCAGACCGATATCGGTGATACCCGCCACGGCGGCGACCATGGCGCGACGCTCTTCCAGATCTTTCGCCCGGTAGAGGTAAGCAATCCCCTCTTCCGTCAGCACGTGGGTGACGTCATCGCCGTAAATCATAACCGGCGCCAGCGGCATGCCGGAGGCTTTCGCCACGTCTACGGCGTCGAGTTTCTCCACGAAGGTTGGCTTCACGCCCGCCTGGAAGGTTTCCACCATCTGCACAACCAGCTTTTTACCGCGCTGCATCGGGTCAGGCTCGGTGATCATGTTCAGCCAGGCCGGTGTGGCGTGGCGACGACCGTGCGGATCGTGGCCCATGTTTGGTGCGCCGCCGAAGCCGGAGAGACGGCCGCGGGTCACGGTTGAGGAGTTAGCGTAACCATCAACCTGTAGAGTGGAACCGATAAACATATCGACCGCGTACTGACCAGCCAGCTGACAGAAGGCGCGGTTAGAGCGCATGGAGCCGTCAGCACCGGTAAAGAACACGTCCGGACGGGCGCGGATGTACTCTTCCATCCCCAGCTCGCCGCCGAAGCAGTGGACGCTCTCCACCCAGCCGCTTTCGATGGCCGGGATCAGCGTTGGATGCGGGTTCAGCGTCCAGTGTTTACAAATTTTGCCTTTGAGTCCGAGCTGTTCGCCGTAGGTTGGCAGCAGCAGTTCGATCGCTGCGGTATTAAAGCCAATCCCGTGGTTCAGGGACTGCACCTGGTGTTCAGCGTAGATGCCTTTAATCGCCATCATCGCCATCAGGATGTGTTCCTGTTTAATCAGGCGCGGGTCGCGGGTGAAGAGCGGCTCAATAAAGAACGGCTTGTCCGCCACCACCACGTAATCGATCCACGAGCCCGGAATATCGACGCGCGGCAGGTCGCACTCGTCGTCCACCAGCTCGTTCACTTGTGCGATGACGATGCCGTCGTGGAACGCGGCGGCTTCCACCAGCGCCGGGGTATCTTCGGTACTCGCCCCGGTGTAGAGGTTACCTTTACGGTCCGCTTTAAAACCGGCAATCAGCGCCACGTTTGGCGAAAGGTCGACGTATAAACGTGAGTAGAGTTCGATGTAGGTGTGAATCGCCCCGATTTCGAGCTGACCATCCTCCAGCAGCTGCGAAATGCGCAGGCTTTGCGTACCGGAGAAGGAGAAGTCGAGCTTGCGGGCGATTCCTTTCTCAAAGATGTCCAGATGTTCGCTGCGGCCCACGCTCGGCATGATCATATGCAGATCGTGCACGATTAGCGGGTTCACTTCGGCCAGTGAACGGGAAAGGAAATCCGCCTGCTTCTGGTTGTTGCCTTCCAGAACGACTTTGTCGCCTGGTGCGATCAGTTTTTCCAGCATGGCGACAAGATCGCCGGTTGGCAGTACCTTGCCCTGCACCGGTACGGACGCCAGACGACGCGCTTTCTCGCTGCGTCGGGTGTTCCATTGCCGGGTGGGTGTTTGCCCAGATAACATTATTAACCTCCTGATTCAGCACATCATTCTGATTTGCTTAACGTTGAGTAAAGTGTGCGCTCTGGTGAGAAAGGCATCAATTAAGCGTAGGACGTAATCATTAGCCTGAGAGTAATAATCAAGGTAAAGAAATGTGATCGGGATCAGTTCATGTTTCGGAAAAACGGGCTAAACGGGGTACAATTCGGAAGGTATAGTTAATTTCTGACAAGAATCAGCATCGCCCTTATGACCCAAATCATTCCCTCAGACTTCGACATTGCAGCCGAAGAGAGCGCAGAGTTCGTGCCCATGCGCGGTGTGGCTAACCCTCACCTGCAAACCATGCTGCCGCGCCTGATCCGCCGCAAGGTGCAGTTCAACCCCTACTGGCAGCGCATTGACCTGCCGGACGGTGACTTTTTGGATCTCGCCTGGAGCGAAGATCCGGATCGGGCCAGACATAAACCCCGTCTGGTGGTGTTTCACGGCCTGGAAGGCAGCCTGCACAGCCCTTACGCACACGGTCTCATTGAGGCGGCGAAAGCCCGCGGCTGGCTTGGGGTGGTGATGCATTTTCGCGGATGCAGCGGCGAGCCTAACCGTCAGAAACGCATTTATCACTCGGGTGAAACCGAGGACGGCTCCTGGTTCCTGCGCTGGCTAAGAGACAATTTCGGCGAAGCACCAACGGCAGCGGTGGGGTATTCGCTGGGCGGGAATATGCTGGCCTGCCTGCTGGCGAAGGAGAGCGACGCCGTACCGCTGGATGCGGCGGTGATTGTCTCTGCGCCCTTTATGCTGGAGCAGTGCAGTTATCATATGGAAAAGGGGTTTTCGCGGGTCTATCAGCGTTATCTGCTCAACCTGCTGAAAGCCAACGCCGCACGTAAACTTAAGGCCTATCCGGATACGCTGCCTGTGACGCTGCAACAGCTCAAACGCGTGAAGCGCCTGCGCGAGTTTGATGATTTGATCACCTCTAAAATTCACGGCTTTGCCGATGCGATTGACTATTACCGTCAGTGCAGCGCTATGCCTTTACTGAATCAAATCACGAAACCCACGCTGATTATCCACGCCAAAGACGATCCGTTTATGGATCATCACTCGATCCCCGCCCCTGACTATCTGCCGGATAACGTGGAGTATCAGCTCACCGAGTTCGGCGGGCACGTCGGCTTTGTTGGCGGCACGCTGCGTCGGCCAAAAATGTGGCTTGAGACGCGTATACCCGACTGGTTAACGGCCTATCTGGACGGTAAAAAATGATTATTCCCTGGCAGGATCTCTCTCCCGACACGCTCGATAATCTGATTGAAAGCTTTGTCTTGCGCGAAGGCACCGATTATGGTGAACATGAACGTTCGCTTGAACAAAAGGTCAGCGATGTGAAGCGCCAGCTTAAAAGCGGCGACGTGGTGCTGGTATGGTCCGAACTGCATGAGACGGTGAATATCATGCCCCGCAACGCGTTTCATGGCTGATCTTACATTTTTCCAGTCAGGGAGTTGCTATGTCTGCCAGACATCCGGTTATTGCCGTTACGGGTTCGAGTGGGGCGGGAACCACTACCACCAGCCTCGCCTTCCGCAAGATTTTCGCCCAGCTTAACTTACGGGCGGCAGAGGTAGAGGGCGACAGCTTTCACCGCTACACGCGCCCGGAGATGGATATGGCCATCCGCAAGGCGCGCGATCTGGGTAAACACATCAGCTATTTTGGCCCGGAGGCCAATGACTTCGGCCTGCTGGAGCAAACCTTCCGTGAATACGGGCAGAGCGGCACCGGGCAGTCCCGCAAGTATCTCCATACCTACGATGAAGCCGTGCCCTGGAACCAGGTCCCCGGCACGTTCACGCCCTGGCAGCCGCTGCCGGAACCGACTGACGTGCTGTTTTACGAAGGATTGCACGGCGGCGTGGTGACGCCTCAGCACGACGTGGCGCGCCATGTGGATTTGCTGGTGGGAGTGGTGCCGATTGTTAACCTTGAGTGGATCCAGAAGCTGACGCGTGACATGAGCGAGCGCGGCCATTCGCGAGAGGCGGTAATGGATTCGGTGGTGCGCTCCATGGAAGATTACATCAACTTCCTCACGCCGCAGTTCTCCCGAACCCACATTAACTTCCAGCGCGTCCCCACCGTGGACACCTCCAACCCGTTCGCCGCAAAAAGCATCCCTTCCCTGGACGAGAGCTTTGTGGTGATCCACTTCCGCAACCTGGAAGGCATTGATTACCCCTGGCTGCTGGCGATGCTACAAGGTTCGTTTATTTCGCACATGAATACGTTAGTGGTACCGGGCGGAAAAATGGGGCTGGCGATGGAGCTGATCATGACGCCACTGGTGCAGCGGCTGATGGAAGGAAAGCAAATCGCGTGAGTTGTTTTGCCCGGTGGCGCTGCGCTTACCGGGCCTACGGGCGTGCTTTTGTAGGGCGGGTAAGCAAAGCGCCACCCGCCAAAAATTAAGCCTCGATCACTTCATACGAATGGGTGATGTTTACCGCTTTCTCCAGCATTAACGCCACAGAGCAGTATTTCTCCGCAGACAGGTCAACCGCACGCGAGACCGCCGCATCCTTCAGTTCTTTGCCGGTGACGATAAAGTGCAGATTAATATGCGTGAACAGACGTGGCGCCTCTTCGCGACGTTCTGACGTCAGCTTCACTTCACAATCGGTCACGTCATGACGGCCTTTTTGCAGGATCGACACCACGTCGATCGCACTGCATCCACCTGCCGCCATCAGCACCATTTCCATCGGGCTTGGGGCTTTATCGCCGGAGTTGCCATCCATCAAAACCTGGTGCCCGGAAGCAGACTCGCCCAGGAACGTTAACCCTTCAACCCATTTCACACGCGCTTGCATATTCACTCACTCCAACGTTGCATTTTTTATGACAGATTACGTGTACGTTACATTTCTCGCAACGGAAGGCGACCTGCGTCATGCTGAAGCGAGACACCAGGAGACACGCGGCGAAAGCTATGCTAAAACACTCTGGATGCTACAGTAATACATTGACGTTACACATGTATGCAGAGGACATCAAACTTTACTGGCTGCGAAACGTTACGACAGCCGACTTCCCAGGTATGGGTAAGAATTCGATTGCAACCCCAGAGTCCGGATGCATCTTATGACTCTGGTGACAGCTTATAACAGAGGATAACAGCGCATGGTGCTTGGCAAACCGCAAACAGACCCGACTCTCGAATGGTTCTTGTCTCATTGCCACATTCATAAGTACCCATCAAAGAGCACGCTGATTCACCAGGGTGAAAAAGCGGAAACGTTGTATTACATCGTTAAAGGCTCGGTGGCCGTGCTGATCAAAGATGAAGAAGGGAAAGAGATGATCCTTTCTTATCTGAACCAGGGCGATTTTATCGGTGAACTGGGCCTGTTTGAAGAAGGCCAGGAACGTAGCGCCTGGGTTCGTGCAAAAACAGCATGTGAAGTGGCTGAAATTTCTTACAAGAAATTCCGTCAGCTGATTCAGGTCAACCCTGACATCCTGATGCGTCTTTCTTCCCAGATGGCACGCCGTCTGCAAGTGACCTCTGAGAAGGTGGGTAACCTCGCCTTCCTGGACGTGACCGGTCGTATCGCGCAGACTCTGTTGAACCTGGCGAAACAGCCAGACGCCATGACCCACCCTGACGGTATGCAAATTAAAATTACCCGCCAGGAAATCGGTCAGATCGTCGGCTGCTCCCGTGAAACAGTGGGCCGTATCCTGAAGATGCTGGAAGATCAAAACCTGATCTCCGCCCACGGTAAAACCATCGTGGTTTACGGGACCCGTTAATTCCGGTCAGACGGCGTGCCGCCGCAGGGTGGCACGCCGTTTTTGTCTCTACTCCTTATGTGGCGCAGGCTGATCTATCACCCGGAAGTTAACTACGCACTGCGACAAACGCTGGTGTTGTGTCTTCCCGTGGCCGTGGGCCTGATCCTCGGACATCTTCAGCAAGGCCTGCTGTTTTCCCTCGTGCCCGCCTGCTGCAACATTGCCGGTCTGGACACCCCGCATAAACGCTTTTTCAAACGCCTGATTATTGGCGGCTGCCTGTTTGCCGGCTGTAGCCTTGCCGTGCAACTCTTACTGGCCCGCGACATTCCTCTGCCGCTGATCCTGACCGTGCTGGCGATGACGCTTGGCGTAACCGCTGAAATCAGCTCGCTGCACGCCCGCCTGCTTCCTGCGTCGCTGATTGCCGCCATCTTCACCTTAAGCCTTGCGGGCAATATGCCGGTGTGGGAGCCATTGCTGATCTACGCCCTCGGCACGCTGTGGTACGGGCTGTTTAACTGGTTCTGGTTCTGGTTGTGGCGGGAACAGCCGCTTCGCGAATCCCTGAGCCTGCTCTACGTGCAGCTTGCTGAATACTGCGAAGCAAAATACACCCTGCTCACGCAACATACCGACCCGGAAAAATCCCTGCCGCCGCTGCTGGCACGCCAGCAAAAAGTGGTGGATCTGATCAGCCAGTGCTATCAGCAGTTGCACATGCTTGCCGCCAACAAAAATCATGAATATAAGCGGCTGCTGCGTACCTTTCAGGTCGGGCTGGATTTGCAGGAGCATATTTCCGTCAGCCTTCATAATCCGGAAGAGGTGCAAAAGCTGGTGGAGCGCAGCCATGCGGAAGCGGTGATCCGCTGGAACGCGCAGACCGTCGCGGCGCGCCTGCGGGTGCTGGCTGAGGATATCCTCTATCACCGCTATCCGACGCGCTTTAACATGGACAAACAGCTCGGCGCGCTGGAAAAGATTGCGCGTCAGCACGCGGATAACCCGGTCGGGCAGTTTGCCGCCTGGCATTTCAGCCGCATCGCCCGGGTGTTGCGCACCCAGCGCCCGCTTTATACCCGGGACCTGATGGCCGATAAGCAAAAACGACTGCCGTTGCTGCCTGCGCTCAAAAGCTACCTGTCGCTGAAGTCTTCCGCCCTGCGCAACGCCGCAAGAATTAGCGTCATGCTCAGCATCGCCAGCCTGATGGGAATGGCCCTGCACCTGCCGAAACCCTACTGGATCTTAATGACCGTGCTGTTTGTCACCCAGAACGGCTATGGCGCCACGCGGGTGCGCATTCTGCATCGGGCGGGCGGCACGATGGCGGGGCTGATTATCGCGGGCGTAACGTTGCACTTCCACGTGCCGGAAGGGTATACGCTGGTCGGCATGCTGGCGATTACGATGGTGAGTTATCTGATCATCCGTAAAAACTACGGCTGGGCGACGGTGGGCTTTACGGTAACGGCGGTGTACACCCTGCAGTTGCTTACGCTCAACGCCGATCAGTTAATTATTGCCCGCCTGGTCGATACCCTGATTGGCTGCCTGATCGCCTTTGGCGGCATGGTCTGGCTGTGGCCGCAGTGGCAAAGTGGATTACTGAGGCAAAACGCCCACGACGCGCTGGAGGCGGATCAGCAGGCCATTCGCCTGATCCTGAGCGACGACCCGCAGCCGTCTCCGCTGGCCTACGAGCGCATGAAGGTCAACCAGGCGCATAATGCCCTGTTCAACTCCCTTAACCAGGCCATGCAGGAGCCGGGCTTCAACTCGCACTATCTGGCAGACATGAAGCTGTGGGTCACGCACAGCCAGTTTATCGTCGAACACATCAATGCCATGACCACGCTGGCGCGCGAGCACACCATGCTGACGCCGGATCTGGCGCAGCGCTATTTGCAGTCGTGTGAAATTGCCCTCCAGCGCTGTCAGCAGCGTCTGGAGTACGACGCGCCGGGCGAGTCAGGGGATTCGAACATTCTGGAAGCGCCGGAGACGCTGACCCACGGGCCGATGAGCACCCTGGAGCAGCATTTACAGCGCGTTCTCGGGCATCTCAACACCATGCACACCATTTCGTCGGTGGCATGGCGTCAGCGTCCGCATCACGGGATTTGGTTAACGCGCCGGTTAAAACGAACCGCGTATTAGCCTCTGACGATCTTCGCGACCGCCGCGGCAAAACGGGTTAACCCGTCTTCGATGTCTTTGTCTTCCACCACCAGCGACGGCGCGAAGCGCATCACGTCCGGCCCGGCGTTGAGCACCATGACGCCTTCGTGCGCGGCGGCGTGCAGGAAATCGCGCGCGCGGCCTTTGTACTGAGGCTTCAGCTCGGCGCCGATCAGCAGTCCCATCCCGCGGATTTCACTGAAGACATCAAACTGTTCGTCAATCTGCTGAAGATGTTTCACAAAAAGGGCGCGTTTCGCATTCACGCCATTCAGGACGTCCGGCGTATTAATGATGTCGAACGCCGCTCCCGCCACGGCGCACGCCAGCGGATTACCGCCGTAAGTGGAGCCGTGTGAGCCCACATGAAATGCGGAAGCAATATCCTGGGTGGTTAGCACCGCGCTGACCGGGAAACCGCCGCCGAGCGCTTTCGCGCTGGTCAGAATATCCGGCGTTACGCCGTAGTGCATATAAGCGAACAGGTCTCCGGTACGCCCCATACCACACTGCACTTCATCAAACACCAGCAGCGCCTGGTGCTCGTCGCACAGCTCACGCAGACCTTGCAGAAATTCCGGGGTGGCCGCCGTGACGCCGCCTTCCCCCTGAATGGGTTCGACCACCACGGCACAGGTGTGATCGTCTATCACCGCTTTAACGGCGTGCAGATCGTTAAACGGCACATGGATGATATCCGCAGGTTTCGGACCAAAGCCGTCGGAATACTTCGGCTGGCCGCCAACGGAAACGGTAAAGAACGAGCGACCGTGGAAGGCGTTATGGAAGGCGATGATTTTGGTTTTGTACGGACTATGACGCGTGGTTGCGTAGTAGCGCGCAAGCTTAAAGGCGGTTTCGTTGGCTTCGGTGCCAGAGTTCATAAACAGCACGCGTTCGGCGAAGGTGGCATCGATGATCTTACGCCCCAGACGCAGCGCCGGTTCGTTAGTGAACACGTTGCTGGTGTGCCACAGCGTTTCGCCCTGCGTTTTCAGCGCGTCCACCAGCGCAGGATGGCAATGGCCCAGCGCCGTCACCGCAATACCGCCTGCGAAATCAACATACTCATTGCCCTGCTGATCCCAGACGCGGCTGCCTCTCCCTTTCACCGGGATAAACTCAGCCGGTGCATAAATCGGCAGGATCACTTCATCGAATGTCGCGCGGGTAATTGCTGGTTGTTCAGTTGCCATGTCATGACCATCCATTTTTATGTCACAGTGATTGTGAAAATATAAGCACAAAATATGCATAAAAAATCACAACAAGGCAACAGATATTCAGCGATTAAGGAAATTGGCCAGCAGTGCGTGCCCCTGTTCGCTGAGAATGCTTTCCGGGTGGAACTGCACCCCTTCCAGATCGTACTCGCGGTGGCGAATGCCCATGATTTCCTGCGTCTCGCTCCAGGCGGTCACTTCAAAGTCTGCGGGCAGGGTCGGCGGATCAATCACCAGAGAATGGTAGCGCGTCACGGTTAACGGATTGTTTAGCCCCAGGAATACGCCGGTACCGGTGTGCGTGATCGGTGAGGTTTTGCCGTGCATGACTTTCGCGGCACGGACAATGCTGGCGCCAAAGACCTGCGCAATGGCCTGGTGACCCAGGCAGACGCCCAGAATCGGCAGCTTGCCCGCATAGTGGCGGATTACCTCCAGCGAGATGCCGGACTCCGACGGCGTACACGGCCCGGGCGAAATCACGATTTTCTGGGGCGCCAGCGCGTCAATGTCAGCCAGCGCGATCTCATCGTTACGGCGGACAACCACCTCTGCCCCCAGCTCACAAAAATACTGGTAAAGGTTCCAGGTAAAGGAATCGTAGTTATCAATCAGCAGAATCATGGCGGCTCCTGAAAAAATGGCCGCCCTATTTTACTCAGATCCCCGCGCTTCGCTCACAACTTTGGCAAAGATAGCATTCAGGGCGGTCAGATCACCCATCGCCCCGCTCTGGTTGGCGGATGCCCAGTCGTCCGGGTCGATCCCCTGCCAGTTCAGCACGTAGCCCGCATGGATCGCCAGCTGTTCAAAGAAGATCCGCTGAGCCACGCCATTACCGCTCATAAACGGATGTAGCATGTTGATTTCACAGTAGTAATGACTGATTCTGTCTGTAAACTCTTCTTTCTGAAGGCCCACCAGATATTTATCGCTTTCCAGCGAAGCCATCAGCTCATTACCCACCTTCTCGATGTACTCGAAATGGCAAAATGGAATGTCGCCCTTGGAGATATCGGCGGTGCGCAGCTCGCCAGCGCCTTTCATTTCGTTGCGGAATAAATGGCGGTGAATAAGGCACAGATGGGGTAAACCCGGTGCAGAAGGCCCCAGTGCCAGCGTCTCGATATCGGGTTCAGCGGGACCCTTGCCTTTTTCAAGGAGGCAACTGGCCTGAAGATTGACGCTACGCTGTTGCTCCCAGAGTCGGGATTTTTGCTTGTCGGTGAGTTTTTTCACTACGCCTCCCTGAATAGTCCGTTTGCCACAAGTATAAGCAGCAAAACGCGCTTTCGCAGGGAGGGCGGAAAGACACGGGCAGGATGTGCCCGTGTGAGGGAACGATTACGGCAGCACTTTCGCGGAGAGAATCACCACTGGCTTAGACGGCACATTCTGGTATGGACCGACATCGTGAGTCTGAACCTGAGAGATCTTGTCCGCCACGTCCATGCCTTTCACCACTTTACCGAACACCGCGTAGCCAAAGTCGCGCTGGCCGTGGTCCAGGAAGGCGTTATCCGCCACGTTGAGGAAGAACTGGCTGGTGGCGCTGTCTTTATCCGCCGTACGCGCCATAGAAATGGTGCCGCGCTTGTTCAGCAGGCCGTTATCCGCTTCATTTTTGATTGGCGGGTTAGGCTTTTTCTGCTGCATCTGCTCGTTGAAACCGCCGCCCTGAATCATAAAGCCTGGGATCACGCGGTGGAACGTGGTGTTGTTATAAAAACCACTGTTCACGTAGTCGAGGAAGTTTTTCACAGAAACAGGGGCTTTCTGGCTATCCAGCTCCAGCTCAATATTCCCCGCAGAGGTAGTCAGCAGGACGTGAGGGTCTCCTTTGGCTGCCAGCGCAGCAGGGGAAACGGCAGAAAGAGCAAACACAGCTGCGACAGCCGCCAGTGTTGATTTGAGCATGAGAATTCCTTAACAAAGCGCAGTATAAAAAGCGAATGGCTTGATTCTAAAGAGCAGTATGACCCCAGACCAGTCTTTTACCTAATTTTACGAAATTGAAACAATTATTACCGCGCAAACGATTGTTCACCCCGCGATTTAATGTGATCTCCATCACGTTAAAGCCTGCAATTGTGCTCAATATTTTCTGAAAAGATTTAATTAGATCACTTTCGCGACTAAAATCTGCCCGCTCAAACGCAGTCATTGCGTTTTTCTTTACTTTTAACAGGCCAGACATGACTAACAGCAATCGCATCAAGCTCACATGGATCAGCTTCTTCTCCTACGCCCTGACCGGCGCGTTGGTGATCGTCACCGGGATGGTGATGGGAAATATCGCAGACTACTTCCAGTTGCCCGTTTCCAGCATGAGCAATACCTTCACTTTCCTGAACGCGGGGATCCTGATCTCTATTTTCCTTAATGCCTGGCTGATGGAAATCGTGCCGCTGAAAACCCAGCTGCGCTTCGGCTTCGTGCTGATGGTTGCCGCCGTGGCGGGCCTGGTGCTGAGCCACAGCATCGCCCTCTTCTCTGCCGCCATGTTCGTGCTGGGCCTGGTGAGCGGGATCACCATGTCGATCGGTACGTTCCTGATCACCCATATGTATGAAGGTCGCCAGCGCGGCGCGCGTCTGCTGTTCACCGACTCCTTCTTCAGCATGGCCGGGATGATTTTCCCGATGGTCGCCGCGTATCTTCTGGCGCGCAGCATTGAGTGGTACTGGGTATACGCCTGCATTGGTCTGGTCTATGTCGCGATCTTTATTCTCACCTTCGGCTGCGAGTTCCCGGTGCTGGGCAAAAAAGCGCAGACCACGTCTGAGCCAGTTGCGAAAGAAAAATGGGGTATCGGCGTGCTGTTCCTTTCCATCGCCGCGCTGTGTTACATCCTGGGCCAGCTGGGCTTTATCTCCTGGGTTCCTGAGTATGCGAAAGGTCTGGGCATGAGTCTGAACGACGCGGGTAAACTGGTGAGCGATTTCTGGATGTCTTACATGTTCGGCATGTGGGCGTTTAGCTTTATCCTGCGCTTCTTCGACCTGCAACGGATCCTGACCGTTCTGGCGGGTCTGGCAACCGTGCTGATGTATCTGTTCATCAACGGTTCCCCGGAGCATATGCCGTGGTTCATCCTGACCCTGGGCTTCTTCTCCAGCGCGATTTATACCTCGATCATCACCCTTGGCTCTCTTCAGACCAAAGTGGCCTCACCGAAGCTGGTGAACTTCGTGCTGACCTGCGGCACCATCGGCACCATGCTGACCTTCGTGGTCACGGGCCCAATTGTGGCGCACAGCGGCCCGCTGGCGGCGCTGCATACCGCTAACGGTCTGTACGCCGTGGTGTTCATCATGTGCTTCGTGCTGGGCTTTGTGACCCGTCACCGTCAACACAACCCGGCAACAGCTACCCACTAATCGCCGTAACCCCTTTGCGTACTGCAAAGGGGTTTTCCCCTGCTCACCCGCCCCGCCCGCCGATGGGTAAAAAACCCCACCAAAATTGTGCGAAAAACAAGCAAGCACAAAAATCAAACAATATCCGTCACTTATAAAAATCCTGACAAATCATAGATATACCCCCTAAGGGGTAGGTGAAGGCGTATTTGATTTGCATCAATAAGTGCCCCTGCTGAATCGTTAAGGTAGGCAGTAATAGAAAAGAAATCGAGGCAAAAATGAGCAAAGTCAGACTCGCTATCATCGGTAACGGCATGGTCGGCCACCGCTTTATTGAGGATCTTCTCGATAAAGCCGATGCTAACCAGTTCGATATTACCGTGTTCTGTGAAGAACCCCGCAAGGCGTACGACCGTGTGCACTTGTCTTCCTACTTCTCTCACCATACCGCCGAAGAACTCTCTCTGGTGCGTGAAGGTTTCTACGAGAAGCATGGCGTAAAAGTGCTGGTGGGCGAACGCGCTATCACCATCAACCGTCAGGAGAAAGTGATCCACTCCAGCGCCGGACGCACGGTTTTTTACGATAAGCTGATCATGGCGACAGGCTCGTATCCGTGGATCCCGCCGATTAAAGGTTCGGAAACCCAGGATTGCTTCGTTTACCGTACCATTGAAGACCTCAACGCCATTGAATCCTGCGCACGTCGAAGCAAACGTGGCGCGGTTGTCGGCGGTGGTCTGCTGGGTCTGGAAGCGGCAGGCGCACTGAAAAACCTCGGCGTTGAAACCCACGTCATCGAATTTGCCCCGATGCTGATGGCGGAACAGCTGGACCATATGGGTGGCGACCAGTTACGCCGTAAAATCGAAAGCATGGGCGTGAAGGTTCACACCAGCAAGAACACTAAAGAGATCGTGCAGGAAGGCACTGAAGCGCGTAAAACCATGCGCTTTGCCGACGGCAGCGAGCTGGAAGTGGATTTCATCGTCTTCTCCACCGGCATTCGCCCGCGCGACAAGCTGGCTACTCAGTGCGGTCTGGCCGTTGCGCAGCGCGGCGGGATCATGATCAACGATACCTGCCAGACCTCCGATCCGGACATCTACGCCATCGGCGAATGCGCCAGCTGGAATAACCGCGTATACGGTCTGGTTGCACCTGGGTACAAAATGGCGCAGGTCGCCGTTGACCATATCCTCGGCAGCGAAAATGCCTTCACCGGCGCAGACATGAGCGCGAAGCTGAAGCTGCTGGGCGTGGACGTGGGCGGTATTGGCGATGCGCATGGTCGCACCCCGAACTCCCGCAGCTATGTTTATCTGGACGAAAGCAAAGAAGTCTACAAACGTCTTATCGTCAGCCAGGACAACAAAACCCTGCTCGGGGCGGTGCTGGTGGGCGACACCAGCGACTTCGGCAACCTGCTCCAGCTGGTGCTGAACGCCATTGAGCTGCCGGAAAACCCGGACGCGCTGATCCTCCCGGCGCACGCCTCCAGCGGTAAGCCGTCCATTGGCGTGGATAAACTGCCGGACAGCGCGCAAATCTGCTCCTGCTTCGACGTGACCAAAGGCATGCTGATCTCCGCCATTAACAAAGGCTGCCACACCGTTGCGGCGCTGAAGGCGGAAACCAAAGCCGGGACCGGCTGCGGCGGCTGTATCCCGCTGGTCAACCAGGTGCTGAACGCCGAGCTGGCAAAACAGGGCATTGAAGTGAACAACAACCTGTGCGAGCACTTCGCTTACTCTCGCCAGGAGCTGTATCACCTGATCCGCGTGGAGGGCATTAAGTCCTTCGACGAACTGCTGGAGAAACACGGCCAGGGCTACGGCTGTGAAGTATGTAAGCCTACCGTCGGTTCCCTGCTTGCGTCCTGCTGGAACGAATATGTGCTCAAACCAGAACACACTCCGCTTCAGGACACCAACGATAACTTCCTGGCCAATATTCAGAAAGACGGGACTTACTCGGTGATCCCGCGTTCTGCCGGGGGAGAAATTACCCCTGAGGGGCTGGTCGCCGTGGGCCGTATCGCCCGTGAGTTTAATCTGTACACCAAAATCACCGGTTCCCAGCGTATCGGCCTGTTTGGTGCGCAGAAAGATGATCTGCCGGAAATCTGGCGTCAGCTGATTGAGGCGGGCTTCGAAACCGGTCACGCATACGCTAAGGCGCTGCGCATGGCGAAAACCTGCGTGGGCAGCACCTGGTGCCGCTACGGAGTGGGCGACAGCGTGGGCTTCGGCGTCGAGCTGGAAAACCGCTACAAAGGTATCCGTACGCCGCACAAAATGAAGTTCGGCGTCTCAGGGTGTACCCGTGAATGTGCGGAAGCACAGGGTAAAGACGTGGGTATTATCGCCACCGAGAAAGGCTGGAACCTGTACGTGTGCGGTAACGGCGGGATGAAACCTCGCCACGCCGATCTGCTGGCTGCCGATCTCGATCGCGATACGCTGATCAAATACCTCGACCGCTTCATGATGTTCTACATTCGTACCGCCGATAAGCTGACCCGTACCGCGTCCTGGCTGGATAATCTCGAAGGCGGCATCGACTATCTGAAGTCAGTCATTATCGACGACAAGCTGGGCCTGAATGAACAGCTGGAATCCGAGATGACTCGCCTGCGCGAGGCGGTTATCTGCGAGTGGACCGAAACCGTGAACACGCCAGCGGCGCAGACGCGCTTCAAACACTTTATCAACAGCACCCAGCGCGACCCGAACGTGCAGGTGGTGCCGGAGCGCGAACAGCATCGTCCAGCGACCCCGTATGAACGTATTCCGGTGATGCTGGTGGAGGAAAACGCATGAGCCAGTGGGTAAACATCTGCAACATTAACGACATTCTGCCAGCAACCGGCGTCTGTGCTTTGCTGGGTGACGAGCAGGTGGCGATTTTCCGCCCTCGCCACGATGAACAGGTCTTTGCCATCAGCAATATCGACCCGTTCTTTGAGGCCAGCGTGCTCTCCCGCGGTCTGATTGCGGAGCACCAGGGCGAACTGTGGGTTGCCAGCCCGCTGAAAAAGCAGCGCTTCCGCTTAACCGACGGGCGCTGCATGGAAGATGAAAGCTTCTCGGTCAAACACTACGACGTCCGCGTGAAGGACGGCGAGGTGCAGCTGAAAGCGTAACCCCTCGCCTTTTCAATAGGAAAGGCTTATGACCCCTTATGGGTAACGGCAGGAAAAACCGTATGTTCTGTACGATTCCTGCTGTTATCCTGACGTCAATTCTTCCCCCGCCATGAATGCTGTGAGGTAACGTCGTGGATCACCTGCCGATTTTTTGTCAATTACGCAACCGCGACTGCCTGCTCGTGGGCGGCGGCGATGTGGCTGAACGCAAGGCGCGCCTGCTGTTAGAGGCGGGCGCCCAACTGACCGTTAACGCCCTCACCTTCGCCCCACAGTTTGACGTCTGGGCGCAGGAAGGGATGCTCACGCAGGTGCAGGGCGAATTTGATGAATCCCTGCTGGATACTTGCTGGCTGACCATCGCCGCAACGGATAACGATGACGTTAACCAGCGCGTCAGCGACGCCTGCGAAGCGCGCCGCATCTTCTGTAACGTGGTGGATGCGCCGAAAGAGGCGAGCTTTATCATGCCATCCATTATCGACCGCTCGCCGCTGATGATTGCGGTGTCGTCCGGTGGCCGCTCGCCCGTTCTTGCCCGTCTGCTGCGGGAAAAACTGGAAGCCGTGCTGCCTCAACACCTTGGTCAGATTGCCCATTACGCCGGGCAGCTGCGTTCCCGCGTGAAGCAAACCTTCGCAACCGTGGGCGAACGCCGTCGCTTCTGGGAGAAGTTCTTTGTCAACGACAGGCTGGCGCAGTCGCTGGCCAATCAGGACGCCAAAGCGGTTGAAGAGACGACCGAGCAACTCCTCTCTGAACCGCTGGATCATCGCGGTGAAGTGGTACTGGTGGGCGCAGGTCCCGGCGATGCGGGCTTGCTGACGCTGAAGGGTCTCCAGCAGATCCAGCAGGCGGACATCGTGGTGTATGACCGTCTGGTCTCTGATGACATCATGAATCTGGTGCGCCGCGATGCTGACCGCGTGTTCGTCGGCAAACGGGCAGGTTATCACTGCGTACCGCAGGAGGAGATCAACCAGATCCTGCTGCGGGAAGCGCAAAAAGGTAAGCGTGTGGTGCGTCTGAAAGGGGGCGATCCGTTTATCTTTGGTCGCGGCGGCGAGGAGCTGGAAACTCTCTGCAACGCGGGCATTCCGTTCTCCGTGGTGCCGGGCATTACGGCGGCATCCGGCTGTTCTGCCTATTCCGGCATTCCGTTAACCCATCGCGACTATGCCCAGAGCGTGCGCCTGGTGACGGGCCACCTGAAAACCGGCAGCGAACTGGACTGGCATAATCTGGCCGCTGAAAAGCAGACGCTGGTCTTCTACATGGGGCTAAATCAGGCAGCCACGATTCAGGCGAAACTGCTGGAGCACGGCATGGAAGCAGATATGCCGGTCGCGCTGGTAGAAAACGGTACCGCCATTACTCAGCGCGTGGTCGATGGCGTACTGACGCAGCTGGGCGAGCTGGCGCAGCAGGTTGAAAGCCCGGCGCTGATCGTGGTGGGCCGCGTGGTAGCACTGCGTGAAAAACTGAACTGGTTCTCCAGCCACTAACGCACAATCTCTCTCCCGGGAGTAGTCTTGAAGCGGACTACTCCCTTCTTACCTCAGTCGATAACATACCGCCCGCGTAATGGAACTTTTCCATTTATTCCCTCGTGTTACATCCAATTTTTTGATTTTATTGACAAGGAATGCGTATGTTCAAACTGGCAAAAGCTGCCGTTCTGGTCGGCCTGTTAACAACTCTGACGGCCTGCACCGGTCACGTTCAAAATACTAAAAATAATTGCAGCTACGATTACCTGCTGCATCCGGCAATCTCCATTTCGAAGATCATCGGCGGTTGCGGCCCGGCGGCACAGCAGTAAGCGTTTTTCAGGCGTAAAAAAACCGGGAATTTCCCGGTTTTTTTGTTTCGTCAGTTTTGTCGGGTGGCGGCTCCGCCTTACCCGACCTACACGGTCCTGTAGGCCGGGTAAGCGTAAGCGCCACCCGGCAAAGCGGCTTAAGGTTTCGCCACAAACCCAATCGCGTCGTACACCGCTTTCAGGGTTTCGGAGGCGCGCGCGCTGGCTTTTTCCGCGCCCTCTTTCATCACTTTTTGCAGGAAAGCTTCGTCGTTACGGTAACGGTGATAGCGCTCCTGCAACTCGGTCAGCATGCCGGAAACGGCGTCTGCCACTTCACCTTTCAGGTGGCCGTACATCTTGCCTTCAAAGTGTTTTTCCAGCTCAGGGATGCTCTGTCCGGTCACACCGGAGAGAATGTCCAGCAGGTTGGATACGCCCGCTTTGTTCTGCACGTCGTAGCGCACCACTGGCGGCTCGTCGGAGTCGGTCACCGCACGCTTGAGCTTTTTCACCACCGATTTCGGATCTTCCAGCAGGCCGATAACGTTGTTGCGGTTATCGTCAGACTTGGACATCTTTTTGGTCGGCTCCAGCAGCGACATCACGCGCGCGCCGGATTTCGGAATAAACGGCTCAGGCACTTTGAACACGTCGCCGTAAAGCGCATTGAAGCGCTGGGCGATATCGCGGCTCAGCTCCAGGTGCTGCTTCTGGTCTTCACCCACTGGTACCTGGTTGGTCTGGTACAGCAGAATATCTGCCGCCATCAGCACCGGATAATCAAACAGACCGGCGTTGATGTTTTCAGAGTAGCGCGCAGATTTATCCTTGAACTGGGTCATGCGGCTCAGCTCGCCGAAATAGGTGTAGCAGTTCAGCGCCCAGCCCAGCTGCGCGTGCTCTGGCACGTGAGACTGAACAAAAATGGTGCTCTTCTCGGGATCGATACCGCACGCCAGGTACAGCGCCAGCGTATCGAGCGTCGCCTTGCGCAGCTTCTCGGGATCCTGACGCGCGGTGATAGCATGCAAATCCACGATGCAGTAAATGCAGTGGTAGTCATCCTGCATGCTCACCCACTGACGTAACGCACCCATGTAGTTACCAATGGTCAGTTCACCTGAAGGCTGTGCGCCACTAAAAACGATGGGCTTAGTCATTATTCAATTCCTGATGTTCACTGTGCGAGAGCCCGAGTGCGGGCAACAAATCTTTGAAGTGGTCGAACACAACGTCCGGCTCACTCAGCGTAATGGCTTCACCGTAGTTGTAGCCGTAGGTCAACCCAACAGACGGGCAACCTGCCGCTCTGGCGGCCAGAATATCATTGCGGGAATCCCCGACAAAGAGCAGCTCCGCAGGCGCTAAGGATAATTTTCCTGCCACCAGCAATAGCGGTTCCGGATGCGGCTTTTTATTCTGCACGTCATCGCCGCCCACAATTACGGAGAAGTATTTCGCGATATCCAGCGCTTCCAGCAGAGGCGCAACGAACGGTGTCGGCTTGTTGGTCACCAGCCCCAGCGGGATGCCTTTCGCATGTAGCGCGCTCAGCGTTTCAGCGACATCCGGGAACAGGAAGCTGCCCTCTTCGACGGTCTCTTCGTAGAAACGGTCGAACAGTTTGCGCAGAATACGCTGCTGCTCATCCTGGGGAATATCCGCGTGGTCAACACTCGGTTTCCCTTGCGCGGAACGCTGAGAGGCACGTTCCTGACGAGCCCAGGTCAGCGCGCGCTCCATCAGCACGTCTGCACCGTTACCAATCCACGTCACGACGCGCTCTTCGCCCGCAACGGGGAGTTCAAGGGCATACAGCGCCTGATCGACGGCGCGGGTTAATCCTGGCGCGCTGTCGACCAGCGTGCCGTCGAGGTCAAATGCTACACCCCGAATAGCCTGCAATTTATCCATGACTTACCTTCGCCAGTTCACGGCGCATTTCATCAATGACTTTTTTGTAATCCGGTTGATCGAAGATGGCGGAGCCTGCGACGAACATATCCGCCCCTGCCGCCGCAATCTCACCGATGTTATTGACCTTCACGCCGCCATCCACTTCCAGGCGAATATCATAGCCAGACTCATCAATGCGGCGGCGCACTTCACGCAGCTTGTCGAGCGTCTGAGGAATAAACGACTGGCCGCCAAAGCCCGGGTTGACGGACATCAGCAGGATCACGTCCAGCTTGTCCATCACGTAGTCGAGATAGCTCAGCGGGGTCGCCGGGTTAAAGACCAGCCCCGCCTTACAGCCGTTCTCTTTGATCAGCTGTAGCGTGCGGTCAACGTGTTCGGAGGCTTCCGGGTGGAAAGTGATGATGCTGGCACCCGCCGCGGCGAAATCAGGCACGATGCGATCAACCGGTTTCACCATCAGATGCACGTCAATGGGCGCGGTGATCCCGTAGTTACGCAGCGCTTTAAGCACCATCGGACCGATGGTCAGGTTGGGAACGTAGTGGTTATCCATAACGTCGAAATGGACGACATCCGCGCCAGCCGCGAGAGCTTTGGCAGTGTCTTCACCCAGGCGGGCAAAATCGGCCGACAGAATTGAGGGGGCAATCAAAAACTGTTTCATCCGCATCTCCTTGAAATGTGTTTACCGGCGGGCAAAGGCTCAGGGTCGATAAAGCGCCAGAAGTTCGTCCACCTTTTTACGTGTGCCGCCGTTGCTGCTAATGCTACGCCGCACTTTTACCTGAAAATGCTTCGCGGCTTTGTACCATTCGCGCGTATCAGGCGTGTCGTGATTCGAAATTAACACCGGAATTCTTTTGCTGACCAGCTTTTCCGCCATCTCAGCCAGACGCGCCTGCTCGGCCGGGCTGAAGCTGTTGGTGTGGTAGGCGGTGAAATTTGCCGTGGCAGACAGCGGCGCGTAAGGCGGGTCACAGTAGACCACCGAGTTTACACCCGCCAGCTCCATGCACTCTTCATAGGAGAGACAGTAGAACTCGGCATTCTGCGCTTTTTCAGCAAAGTGATACAGCTCGTCCTGCGGGAAATAGGGACGCTTATAGCGGCCAAACGGCACGTTAAACTCGCCACGCAGATTATACCGGCACAGACCGTTGTAGCCATGGCGGTTGAGATAAAGAAACAACAGCGCGCGACGGAACGGGTCCTGGCTCTGATTAAACTCAGCGCGGAACTGATAGTAGACGTCCGGGTTGTTGTTCTCTGGCGTAAACAGCTTCCGCGCCTCTTCCACATACTCATCGGTACGCAGTTTGACGATGTTATAGAGGCTGATAAGGTCGCTGTTGATATCCGCCAGGATATAACGAGAAAAATCGGTATTCAGGAACACCGATCCAGCACCCACGAAGGGCTCGATAAGACACTCGCCTTTCGGCAGGTGCTTTTTAATATCGTCGAGCAGGGGGTATTTCCCCCCTGCCCATTTCAGAAAAGCGCGATTTTTTTTCATGCTGACTAACTGATTACACCTTCTCCGGCTGTGGAGAAAGCTCCGACAGCATCCTGCGCTTTAAACATTACTTCAGATCGGCCTGCACCTGATGAATCGGCTTCGCCCACGGGTTTTTCGCCTGCACGTCGGCTGGCAGCGTGGAAACGGCACGTTTTGCTTCATCTTTTGAGGCATAAACTCCGCTTACCAGAACGTACCAAGGCTGTCCGTTACGGGTCGTCTGATAAACCACATAGTTTTTCAGATTCGATTTCTTCGCCCAGGCGTTGAGGTTGTCGTAGTTAGACGAACTGCTCAGCTGCAACGTGTAGTTGCTGGATGATGCGGATTTCAGAGAACCCACGTTACCCGTCGTTTTACCTGCCGCGGTGCTGGATGCGCTAGCGGTTGGCGTAGCAGCCGGTGCCGCAGTTGCAGCAGGCGCGGTTGTGGTCGCCGTTGCTTTAGGTGCAGCGGTTGCCGCAGGCGTTGGCGCTTTAACCGGTTGGCTCACCGCAGGTTTTGTCTGCGCTGGCGCTTTCGTTTCTGGCGCTTTTGCCACGGTCTGCGGTTTCGTCTCACGCTTCGGCTCAATCACAGCCTGCTTACGCTCCTGACGCGGCGCAGTCTGGGTATGGCGCGGTTTGGTTTCCGTTGCCGCCGTTTGCTGCTGGGCATTGCTGCCATGAACTGGCGCAACGGTGGCAGGTTCAGTAGGCAGCGTGGAGTTCACCACGGCAGCGTTAACCTGCTCCTGATTCTGCGGCTGCGTCAGCGCGTTATTCAGATCGCCCTGAACTTCAACACGCTGCTGGCCCTCCGGCGTAACAGGCGCCTGGCCCTGAGTTGGGGTCGCAGAGACGGGCGGCAGAGAGATATCCTGACCGGCGCTGGTGTTACCTGCGGTCTGCTCTGCGGAAGTGGTGCCCGGCGCTGGCTGAGCGCCATTCGCCTGGTTGCTCGCATCGTTACCAGACAGGTTGATGCTCTTCTCGGCAGACGCTGTCTGCTCGGTAGAATGGGTAGAAGGTGCTTTTAGCGCGGAACCAATGCCGACAATCAGCAATACCAGAACCAGAACGCCAAGGCCCATCATGATGTACTGACGGGAGGCCGGTTTTGCCGCTACCGCTTTTTTACGTTTGCGCGGACGACGTTCAACAGGCTGTTCATCCATTAACTCTTCTTCGGATTCATACTCCTCGTCTTCACGCTCATTTCGCGCGTTACGGCTACGCGAAGGGCGACGATCGTCTGCATCCAGATCGACATCGTCAAAGTTGATCTGCGGCTCGTTATCACGTTCTGAAGATTGACGAGAACGACCAGTACGACGATCGCTGGGATCGGGTTTCAGCTCGTCTTCTGGTTTGAATTCATCCATTTAACACCCCACTCAAAGGCTTCTGCCAACGACTCTGCATTTACCTGAAGCTAAAACGACCACCTGTTACAGCAGCCTGACCTTTCTAGTTGTTACGCCTGCTGACAATCAGCAATAGCGCCAAGTACGACTTCGTGCGGCACTCCGCCGCGCACTTCACTTTTCCCTATTGCAAGCGGGAGTACCAGACGCATCTCACCTGCCAATACTTTTTTATCGCGCATCATGTGGGGAAGGTACGCTTGCGCAGACATTTCCTGCGGACCATTCACCGGCAAGCCAGCACGTTTAAGCAACGTGATGATACGTGCTGTCTCTTCCGGCCTGAACTGCCCCAGACGTTCAGAGGCACGGGCCGCCATGACCATTCCGGCAGCGACAGCTTCACCGTGAAGCCAGTTACCGTAGCCCATTTCGGCTTCGATCGCATGACCAAACGTATGCCCCAGATTCAGTAAAGCACGTAAGCCGGTTTCACGCTCATCTGCGGCAACGACTTCTGCTTTCAGCTCACAGCAACGGCGAATACAGTAGGCCATTGCCTGCCCATCGAGGCGCAGCAGCGCATCCATATTCTCTTCCAGCCAGGTGAAGAACTCACCGTCAAGAATAATGCCGTATTTGATCACTTCTGCAAGGCCGGACGCCAGTTCGCGCGCTGGCAAGGTTTGCAGACAGTCGAGATCCACCACCACCGATGCAGGCTGGTAGAACGCGCCAATCATGTTTTTGCCGAGCGGATGGTTAACCGCCGTTTTACCGCCCACAGAAGAATCGACCTGTGAGAGCAACGTGGTTGGAATTTGAATAAAGCGCACACCGCGCTGGTAGCTGGCGGCTGCAAAACCGGTCAGATCGCCCACAACGCCGCCGCCCAGGGCAAGCAGTGTTGTATCACGACCGTGCGGTTTTTGCAGAAGTGCGGTAAAGACGGTATCCAGTACCGTCAGGCTTTTGTACTGCTCGCCATCGGGCAGAATCACACTGTCGACCTTCACGCCCGCCTGCTCAAGCAGGTGGCGTACACGGTCGAGATAAAGCGGAGCCAGCGTCTCGTTGGTGACCAGCATCGCCTGATCACCCGCTTTCAGTGGTAAGAAGGAAGCTGGATCGTTAAACAAACCAGCCGCGATGGTGATAGGGTAACTACGTTCCCCGAGAGTAACTGTAATCCTCTCCATGACGCGACATCCACCTTAAATGCTTTTACCCGCAGGCGAGTGTATATAAAGCCAGAATCAGTTGCTTTCCAGCATATGAATAATCTGGTTTGCAACCACTTTAGCGCTTTGATCGTCAGTACGAATGGTCACATCAGCAATCTCTTCGTACAGAGGATTGCGTTCATCGGCCAAAGCTTCCAGAACTTCACGTGGCGGTGTTTCAACCTGCAACAACGGGCGCTTTTTATCACGCTGCGTGCGTGCCAGCTGTTTTTCGATGGTCGTCTCAAGATAGACCACTACGCCACGGGCGGAGAGACGGTTGCGGGTTTCGCGAGATTTTACAGAGCCGCCGCCTGTTGCCAGCACAATGCCCTGTTTTTCCGTGAGTTCGTTGATCACTTTTTCTTCTCGGTCACGGAAACCTTCTTCGCCTTCTACGTCGAAGACCCAGCCCACATCCGCTCCGGTTCGTTTCTCAATCTCTTGATCAGAATCGTAAAATTCCATATTGAGTTGTTGAGCTAACTGACGCCCAATAGTGCTTTTGCCGGCACCCATAGGCCCAACCAGAAAGATATTGCGTTTCTCTGCCATTTTTTCGGTACTACTAAGACTATTCGTTAATGGTAATCCCCGCTGCGCAGACACCCGGCGTAGCAGGACATGAACTGAAACCTCATTTGCAATAGAGCGAGAGTCAGACGAAAAATTATCTCAATACTCCGGCTTGTTTGGCAACTGATTAAATCACCGTTCCCGGCGCATAAGGAAATAAGACGTAAGTCCAACTCAAATCGGTACTCCTTGTATGCTAATTCATGCCCCACGTCAAACATCTGCAACAAACTGAATGCAAAATCATTGCGGGGATCGTTACCCATTAATGAATACTGACCAGACGTGGCGTGATAAACACCACTAACTCGCGCCGTTCGTTATCTTTTCCGTCATGGCGGAACAACTGACCCAGCCACGGAATGTTGCCCAGCACGGGCACGCTGTCGCGTCCGGTTTTATTCTTTTGCGAAAAGATCCCGCCCAGCGCGAGCGTTTCCCCACTTTTTACCTCTACCTGCGTTTCGATCTCCTGCTTATCAATCGCCAGCGTTTCGCCGTCCGCCTGTTGCAGCACCTGGCCAGGCATATTTTCACTGATATGCAGCTTCAGACGAACGCGGCCGCCCGGGAGCACCACCGGCGTGACCTCCATGCCTAATACCGCCTCTTTAAACTCAACGGAGGTCGCCCCGCTTTCGCCGCTGGAAACCTGATACGGGATTTCGCTGCCCTGCTTGATGCTGGCCGGCTGCATGTGCGACGCCAGTAGCCGCGGGCTGGCGATGATATCCACCTGCTGCTTTTGCTCAAGCGCCGACAACTCAAGATCCAGCATCCTGCCGTTGATGCGCCCGATATTAAACCCAACGTGTGTGGTTGCACTGGCCACCGACAGGTCAGCGCCCAACGTCGTGACCTGACCCACCTTACCGGCTTCCGTTGCGTCAGCGAGGTTCCATTTCACCCCCAGTTCACGCAGGCTTTTTTCACTAATGGTCACAATCTGCGCCGCCAGTTCTACCTGCTCGACGGGCAGATCCATCTGCGCTGCCCAGCGCTGGAGCATATCCACCACCGACTTGTTATCCCTGACCAGGAGACGGTTGGTGCGCTTGTCGACGGAGAGACTGCCTTTCGGGCTTAAGAGCTTTTCCGCCGCTTTTTGCAATTCGGCCGCATCCGCATAAGCAAACGGAATGCTGTGAGAGAGCAGCGGAGCGTCGAGCAGACGCTGGGCCCGCTCCTGCTCTTTACGCGTCTGTTGCTCCCGCTGCCAGGCCGCCGTATGCACATAAAAAATGCCGCCCTCTTCCCGCAATACCAGCCCGGCACTGTTCACTACCGTCTGAAGCGCCTGCCTCCAGGGCACCCGCGTTAGATTCAGCGAAAGCGAACCGCTGACATCCGGCGACACCACCAGATTGCGATCTTCCTGCGCTACCATTGCCTGTAATACCTGCACCACCGGGACATCATCCACCAGCAGGGTGACCGGTTTTGGCGTCGCGGCCCACAGGGGCTGGCTGAGTGCCGCCAGTAACAGCCCTATCCATATCTTCACTTTTTTTCGTTCCTTCTCGCTGCCATGTCCATCGCTTCGGCTCGCACATCTCGCCGACATCAACGGTCAGTTGTTGTGTATCTATCGCACTCACCCGCCAGCCTGGCGGTAACCGCATCTGCGTTTTTACCCGGTGCCAGCGGTTCTGCCCGTCCTGCATAAGGCCGATATCCCTGCTGCCGCTGACGACTCCCTGATACCGCCACTGGCTGAGTTGCCCTGCTGCGCAACGCTCTTCCGGCACGGAGAAGGGATCCCGCATCCCGGTCAGGAAAAGCGGAGAAAGCAGGATCAGCAAACGGGTTTTACTGCGCATGGCCGATCTCCAGTTGCAGGCTAAGGCGTAGCTGTTTTCCCTGTGGGGTGATGGAAAACGCGCTCACCCGCACGTTCTCAAGCGCCAGCCGGGAAAAGAGCGCCGGAACTGCGCCCCACAAGGCATCCAGCGCCAGCTCTCCCCCACTCTGCTGCGGTTTCCAGTAAACCAGCCTTGCGTCCTCACGCTGAAATGCCAGCGGAGAAAAGGGCTGCACCGGCTTCACTTGCGTAACCACAGGTCGCCGCCCGGCCTTTGGCCACAGCGAGGCGTTGATTCGCTTCGCACTGCTGGCCTGCGCCTGAATATCGGCGTAGCACAGAGCAGCGGGTCTGAGCAGCGCTCCCCAAATCGCAAACGCAACGATCCCCGACGCGATCAACCAGCAAAGGACGCGCCGGGAAGGACGAGCATCTGTCCAGCGTTGATACCAGATGCCCACTGGCTACCTCCGGCTATGCAGTTGAAAAGAGAACATCCATCGCCCCTGGCTATCCTGTTGCAGTTCGCCTGCCGGTCCGGGGTTAAACCCCGTCACCCTTTTCAGCGCATCGGTCATGGCGGAGAGCGTCGGGAGTGAGGTGGTATAGCCCGTCAGGATCAGCGAGGGTGGCTGATAACGCAGCGCCGTCAGCCACGCCTGCCGGGGCATTGCGCTGGCAAGGGATTCAAGCGCGGGTTGCCATGCCACCGTCTCAGGCGGCTGCGAAGGGGGTTCCAGCCCCGCAGACTGCGGCTGACGGGCTTTCAATACCTTCTGCACCGCACGCGTTCCCGCCAGATCGCTCTGCAACGCCTGTGACGCGAGAGTCTGCGTCGCCCGAAGGCTGACGCCTCCCGCCAGCATCACCAACAATGAGGCGGTAAACAGCAGCCCCCAAAAACGCAGGCGCTGATTACGTTGCTGCCGACGCCAGGGTAAAAGATTGGGCATGCTCATTACGGCGCCTCGCTCATGGCCAGCGCCAGGGCGACGGTGTAATTAGCACCACATTCTGGCAACGGCGGCTGACACAGCGTCACCGCTTCCCAGGGATCCCGTGCAGCATCAAACACGGCGATATCAGAAGGAGAAAGCGCAAGCAACGCCGCCAGCTCATTCACCGTCGCCGCTTCTGTGGTGTAGCGCCGCCCCCACTGGTGACGCATCGCCCACAGCCACTGGTCTTTATCCCTCCAGGCTACGCACCGGACGGGGGCAACAGCAGAGAGAAGATTAGCCAGCGCGCCGGCATCCGGGACGATTGCGGCCAGGCGCAAACGCAGCGCTTTCGCCAGCGACAACAGGGTATCGACCTCTCTGTTTTGCGCGGCGGTAACCTGAAAAGTGTTGCTGAACGTATCCTGCGCGTAGTCAAAGCAGAGCGTATCGGGAGGCATCTCCAGCTCACGCGCTAATGCGGCGCCTACCCAGGTGAGCTGTTCGCTGTCACGCAAGTTAACGGATGGACGGGGCAACGCGCGTTGCAGAACGCGCGTTGCCGGAAATGAGAGAAATACCCGATGCGAGTGCGGCAATGTTTTCCGCCAGCCACGTAATGCGTTAACCAGTTGTTCTGGCTTAAGTATTTTGCCTTCACCCATAACCCCGTCCGACAGCGGCACCGCCCACCAGCGCCGTAAACGCCAGCCGGCCCGCTCTCTGGTCAGCGCCACGGCAATCACCTTATCCTGTTGAATATGAACGCCTGTTTGCCACGTTTTAAAAGCCATGCTTCACGATCTCCTTATCGCCCGTCGGAGTGACGGCTATATCAATGAATCAGGCTTGCCTTTATACTACCGCGCGATTGTTTAGAAACTGCCCAGGCTAAACCAAATGGGAAATCTCCGGTGAAGTTCGTAAAGTATTTATTGATCCTTGCAGTCTGTTGCATTCTGCTGGGAGCAGGCTCGATTATTGGTTTGTACAAATATGTCGAGCCGCAACTCCCTGATGTCGCCACACTTCGTGATGTGCGGCTTCAGATCCCTATGCAGGTCTATAGCGCCGATGGTGAACTGATGGCGCAATACGGCGAGAAACGTCGTATCCCACTGACCTTAAATCAAATTCCACCCGTGATGGTGAAGGCTTTTATCGCCACCGAGGATAGCCGTTTTTACGAGCACCACGGTGTCGATCCGGTCGGTATTTTCCGTGCGGCAAGCGTGGCGCTGTTCTCCGGTCATGCCTCTCAGGGGGCAAGTACCATTACCCAGCAGCTGGCGCGTAACTTCTTCCTCAGCCCGGAAAAGACGCTGATACGTAAGATCAAAGAAGTGTTCCTCGCGATCCGCATTGAGCAACTGCTGAGCAAAGACGAGATCCTTGAGCTTTACCTCAACAAGATCTATCTGGGCTACCGCGCCTATGGTGTAGGGGCTGCGGCTCAGGTCTATTTCGGTAAGTCGATCGATCAGCTCACGCTGAGCGAAATGGCGACCATTGCCGGCCTGCCAAAAGCACCATCAACGTTTAACCCGCTCTACTCGCTGGACCGCGCCACCGCGCGCCGTAACGTTGTGCTATCGCGTATGTTGAGCGAAGGCTACATCAGCCAGGATGAGTACGATCGGGCACGCAGCGATGTGATTGATGCCAATTACCATGCACCGGAAATTGCTTTCTCATCGCCGTATCTGACGGAAATGGTTCGCCAGGAGATGGTGCGCCGCTACGGCGACAAAGCATATGAAGACGGCTATCGCGTTTATACCACCGTGACCCGCAAGGTGCAGCAGGCTGCCCAGCAGGCGGTGCGTAATAACGTGATGGATTACGATATGCGTCACGGCTATCGCGGCCCGTCCAACGTGCTGTGGAGAGTGGGCGAAGGCGCATGGGACAGCAAAAAAATTACTGATTCCCTGAAAGCGCTGCCGACCTATGGCCCGCTGCGTCCGGCGGTGGTCACCCAGGCCGATCCGCAGGAAGCGGTGGCGATGATGGCCGATGGTACATCCGTTTCGCTGCGTATGGAGGGTATCCGCTGGGCGCGTCCGTACCGTTCTGACACCCTTCAGGGGCCTACTCCACGTAAAGTGACGGATGTGGTACAAACCGGACAACAAATCTGGGTGCGTCAGGTAGGCGATGCCTGGTGGCTGGCACAGGTGCCGGACGTCAACTCTGCCCTGGTCTCCATCAATCCGCAGAACGGTGCCGTGATGGCGCTGGTTGGCGGGTTCGATTTCAACCAGAGCAAATTTAACCGCGCAACCCAGGCGCTGCGTCAGGTCGGTTCGAACATCAAACCGTTCCTGTATACCGCGGCGATGGACAAGGGGCTAACGCTCGCCAGCATTCTCAACGACGTGCCAATTTCCCGATGGGATGCCGGTGCGGGCTCTGACTGGCAGCCGAAGAACTCTCCGGCGCAATACGCTGGCCCTATCCGTCTGCGTCAGGGCCTTGGCCAGTCGAAGAACGTGGTCATGGTTCGCGCGATGCGTGCGATGGGCGTTGATTATGCGGCAGAGTATCTGCAACGCTTCGGCTTCCCGGCGCAAAACATCGTTCATACCGAATCTTTGGCGCTCGGCTCCGCGTCCTTCACACCGCTCCAGGTCGCGCGTGGCTACTCGGTAATGGCAAACGGCGGCTTCCTGGTCGATCCGTATTTCATCAGCAAAATCGAGAACGATCAGGGCGGCGTACTGTTTGAAGCGAAGCCGAAAATTGCCTGCCCTGAATGCGATATTCCGGTGATTTACGGCGACACGCCAAAATCCAATGTCCTTGAAAACAAGGACATGGAAGATGTTGCCATCTCTCAGGAACGTCAGAATCTTGCGGTGCCGCAGCCTCAGCTGGAACAGGCCAATCAGGCGCTGGTCGCCCAGAGTGGCGCGCAGGAGTATGCTCCGCACGTGATCAGCACGCCGCTGTCATTCCTGATTAAGAGCGCGCTGAACACCAACATCTTTGGCGAACCGGGCTGGCAAGGCACCGGCTGGCGAGCGGGCCGCGATTTGCAGCGCCGCGACATCGGCGGCAAAACAGGCACAACCAACAGCTCAAAAGATGCCTGGTTCTCAGGTTATGGCCCGGGCGTTGTCACCTCGGTCTGGATTGGTTTTGACGATCACCGCCGCACTCTTGGACGCACAACCGCTTCTGGCGCAATTAAAGATCAGATTTCCGGTTACGAGGGTGGGGCTAAGAGTGCGCAACCGGCCTGGGATGCTTACATGAAGGCCGCTCTCGAGGGCGTGCCGGAGCAGCCGCTAACGCCTCCGCCGGGCATTGTCACGATCAATATTGACCGCAGCACCGGACAGCTCGCGAATGGCGGCAACAGCCGTGCCGAGTATTTCATCGAGGGTACGCAGCCAACCACGCAGGCGGTGCATGAGGTGGGTACCGAAATCATTGATAACGGCGAAACGCACGAGCTCTTCTGACGCCAACAAAAAAGCCGGGCGGTGGCGACGCCCGACCCGGCCTACAGCGTAATGCAAAACGGCAACCTTCGGTTGCCGTTTTTAATGGTGGCGCTACAAACGCCCCTGCCCCTTCAGCCACTCCCGCACCAGGAACAGTGCGCTCACGTTGCGTGCCTCGTTAAAGTCAGGATCTTCCAGCAAATCCATCAGATGAGCCAGCGGCCAGCGAACCTGCGGCAGCGGTTCCGGCTCGTCTCCTTCCAGCGATTCAGGATAGAGATCTTCCGCGACAACAATGTTCATTTTGCTGGAGAAATAGGACGGCGCCATGCTCAGCTTTTTCAGGAACGTCAGCTCTTTCGCGCCAAAGCCGACCTCTTCTTTCAGCTCCCGGTTTGCCGCTTCAAACACCGTTTCGCCCGGATCGATCAGTCCTTTGGAGAAGCCCAGCTCGTAGGATTCTGTGCCCACGGCGTATTCACGAATGAGGATCAGGTGCTCGTCGACGATAGGCACTATCATCACCGCTTCACGCGAGGAGGGGCGCATACGCTCATAAACACGACGCACACCGTTGCTGAACTCCAGATCCACGCTTTCAACATTAAACAGACGCGATTTTGCGACGGTTTCAACATTCAGAATGGTGGGCTTTTGTAAGGGTTTGGTCATCTTGACGGGTCTTTGCTGGGTGAACTGGCTTTATTGTGCGATACGCCGCACGGTTTCGGCAATGTCAATTGCTCTTTATTTACATTTATGCAACGTAACTGTAGGCAATTCTCATTTCAAAACAAATGTCAAGAGGTTGAAAAGTTTCCAGGAATTTGCTGATATCGCGCCGGAACAGGCTTTGTTATCATTACCGGTCACTGGGATGCGCGTCAACATGCTCAAGTTAGACTCCATACTTGCCGATAGCCGACCACAGAATCTCATTCATTGTACAAAAGGTGCGACTGACAACACCTGTAAGAAGATAAGTAAGATGGGGAAAGCATGAGCACCATTTTGATTTTTCTCGCTGCTGTGCTGGCCTGCGCGTCGATTGCGGTGTGGGTATTCAGGCGCCGCGTACATCGCCGTTATCGGCTGCCCTTTTTGAACGCGTTTGCCGGGGCAAACACGCGCAAGCTTTCGCCAGAGGAACGCAGCACCGTTGAGCAGTATCTCGACACGCTGAACCGATCCCGGCTTTCGCCTGGCCCTACCGGCGCCAGCGCCGCCCCCGTATCGCTCAACTTGAACGCCCAAAGCGACACCGTTTTGTGCGTAACGCGCTCTATTACCCGCTACGGCATCACAACCGACGATCCCAACAAATGGCGTTACTATCTCGACTCTGTTGAAGTGCACCTGCCTCCCTTCTGGGAGCAGTATATCAACGACGAAAACAGCGTCGAGCTCATCCATACCGATACGCTGCCGCTGGTTATCTCCCTTAATGGTCATACTCTGAGCGAATATGTTCAGGAAGCGCCACGCTTTGCGCTGGAACGCGCGAGCGGAACGCAGGCCTCTATTCGTGGTGAAGAGACAGAGCAGATTGAACTGCTCAACATCCGCCAGGAAACGCATGAAGAGTACGTCCTGAGCCGCCCGGATGGCATTCGCGAAGCGGTGCTGATTGTCGTCTCGTTCCTGCTCTTTTTCATCTGCCTGCTGACGCCGGACGTGTTTGTTCCGTGGCTCGCGGGCGGCGCAGTACTGCTTCTGGCCGCCGGGCTGTGGGGCATATTTGCCCCGCCGGCAAAAACGTCATTACGCGAAATTCACTGCCTGCGCGGAACCCCAAAACGCTGGGGACTGTTCGGCGAAAACGATCAGGAACATATCAACAATATCTCGCTCGGGATCATCGATCTCATCTATCCGCGCCACTGGCAGCCGTGGATTGCGCAGGACCTGGGCCACAAAACGGATATTGATATCTATCTCGACCGCCACGTTGTACGCCAGGGACGTTACTTATCCCTGCACGACGAAGTAAAAAACTTCCCGCTTCAGCACTGGCTTCGCAGCGCGGTGATTGCCGGTGGCGCCGCGTTAATCTTCCTCATGCTGCTGCTTTTCGTGCCGCTGGATATGCCGATTAAATTTACCCTGTCATGGATCAAAGGGGCGCAAACCGTGGAAGCCACCAGCGTACAGCAGCTCGAAGAAGCGGGTGTACGCGTGGGGGATACGTTGCGGCTGAAAGGCACCGGGATGTGTAATATCCACTCACCGGGCGCCTGGAACACGCGCCAGAACTCGCCGTTCGCGCCGTTCGACTGCTCTCAGATCATCTGGAATGACGCCTCTCCGCTGCCGCTTCCGGAATCGGATGTGGTCAATAAGGCCACCGCGCTCACCCAGACGATTAATCGCCAGCTCCATCCAAAACCGGATGATGATTCTCGCGTCAGCCCTGCCCTGCGTTCGGCCATTCAGAAGTCCGGCATGGTGCTGCTGGATGACTTTGGCGAAATCGTCCTGAAAACAGAAGATCTCTGCTCAGCTCAGGATGACTGTATCCGGCTGAAGAACGCGCTGGTCAACCTCGGCAACAGCAAAGACTGGGACGCGCTGGTGAAACGCGCCGAAGCGGGACGCCTCGATGGTGTGAATGTGCTTTTGCGTCCGGTCAGCGCCGAGTCGCTGGATAACCTGGTGGCGACCTCTACCGCCCCCTTCGTGATGCGTGAAACCACCCGTGCCGCCCAGGCGCTTAACAGCCCGGCGCCTGGCGGTTTTGTGATTGCCAGCGATGAAGGCAGCGACCTGGTGGATCAACCCTATCCGCAGGTTTCGCTGTATGACTATCCTGCCCAGGAGCAGTGGAGCGAATTCCAGCGTCTGGCGCAGATGCTGATGCAGACGCCATTCAGCGCGGAAGGGATCGTCACCACCCTCTTTACCGATGCCAACGGCACGCGTCATATTGGCCTGCACCGTATGCCGGATAGCGCTGGCCTGTGGCGCTATGTAGGGACATCCCTGCTGCTGATTGCGATGCTGGCGTGTATTATCTGGAACGGTTATCAGGCCGTACGCCGCTATCAGCGCTCCCGCACGCGACTGGCAGAAATCCAGGCCTACTACGAAAATTGCCTAAACCCGAAACTGATCTCCTCTTCTGAGAGCCTGATCGGATAACGTCTCTGCGCGACAAGTTGTGCTACCCTGTCGCGCACGTTTCTTCTGGCTGGAGTTCCCCCTTATGCATCTTAATATCGACTGGCAGGCGGTCGATACCGTCCTGCTTGATATGGACGGCACGCTGCTTGATCTCGCCTTTGATAACTATTTCTGGCAAAAGCTGGTTCCGGAAACGTACGGTGAACAGCAGGGGATCTCCCCGGCGGAAGCGCAGGAATTCATTCGTTCGCAATATAGCGCGGTGCAGCATACGCTAAACTGGTACTGTCTTGACTACTGGAGCGAGCGACTCGGTCTGGATATTTGCGCCATGACCACCGCCCAGGGCGCACGCGCCGTACTGCGCGAAGATACGGTCCCGTTCCTGGACGCGCTGAAAGCCTGCGGTAAGCGCCGTATTTTGCTGACAAATGCGCATCCCCATAACCTGGCCGTGAAGCTGGAACATACCGGTCTTGCTTCGCACCTTGATTTATTGCTTTCCACCCACACATTTGGTTATCCGAAAGAGGATCAGCGGTTGTGGCATGCCGTGGTGGAAGAGACCGGTTTACAGCCGGAACGCACGCTGTTCATTGACGACAGCGAGCCGATTCTGGATTCTGCGGCCGCTTTTGGCATTCGCTATTGTCTGGGCGTGACCAATCCTGATTCCGGCCTGGCTGAAAAAAGCTATCTGCGACATCCGGGGCTGAACGACTATCGCCGGATGATCCCCTCACTCACCGTGAAGGAGACGCCATGAAAGAAAAACCCTCTGATGGGGTAAGACTGGATAAATGGCTGTGGGCCGCCCGTTTTTACAAAACGCGCGCCCTTGCCCGAGAAATGGTTGACGGCGGAAAGGTGCATTACAACGGTCAGCGCAGCAAACCGAGCAAGCTGGTTGAACTGAATGCCACGTTAACGCTTCGCCAGGGCAACGATGAGAAAACGGTGGTGGTGAAAGCCATTACCGAACAGCGGCGGCCCGCAACCGAAGCCGTTTTGCTGTATGAAGAGACGGCCGAAAGCATAGAGAAGCGCGAGAAAACCGCGCTGGCGCGCAAAATGAACGCGCTGACTATGCCTCACCCGGACCGGCGACCGGATAAAAAAGAGCGCCGCGATCTGATGAAATTTAAACACGGTGAGAGCGAGTAACCCTCACCTGCATGAGAGATGAAAATGGCCCAACACGACCAATTACACCGCTATCTGTTTGAACAATTCGCCGTGCGCGGCGAGCTGGTCACCGTATCCGAAACCTGGAAACAGATTCTGGAAAACCACAACTACCCGCTGCCGGTAAAAACCCTGTTGGGCGAACTGCTGGTTGCCACCAGCCTGCTGACCGCCACGCTGAAGTTCGCTGGCGATATTACCGTCCAGTTGCAGGGCGATGGCCCAATGTCGCTGGCGGTGATCAACGGCAATAACCAGCAGCAGATGCGCGGCGTGGCGCGCGTTCAGGGCGATATCCCTGAAAATGCGGATCTGAAAACGCTGGTCGGTAACGGCTACCTGGTCATCACGATCTCGCCTGAAGAGGGGGAACGCTATCAGGGCGTTGTCGGTCTGGAAGGCGATACGCTTGCCGCCTGCCTGGAAGATTACTTCATGCGTTCCGAACAGCTGCCAACCCGTCTGTTCATCCGCACCGGTGAAGTGGATGGTCAGCCTGCTGCCGGTGGTATGCTGCTTCAGGTTCTGCCCGCGCAGGATGCGCAGACCAATGATTTCGAGCATCTGGCAACGCTGACGGAAACCATCAAAGCGGAAGAGCTGTTCACCCTGTCGGCGACCGACGTGCTGTGGCGTCTCTACCACGAAGAAGAAGTGACGGTTTACGATCCGCAGGCGGTGGAATTTAAGTGCACCTGCTCCCGCGAGCGTTGTGCTGGCGCCCTGAAAACGCTGCCGGATGAAGAGATCGACAGCATCATGGCGGAAGACGGTGAAATCGATATGCACTGTGACTACTGTGGTACGCACTACGTGTTCAATTCGATGGATATCGCGGAGATCCGCAATAACGCCTCTCCGGCGGATCCGCAGGTTCACTAAGCTCTGAGCCTGTTGCCCGGCGGCGCTATGCTCGCACGGGCCTACAATGAATTGTGCAATTTTTTGATATGATTGCTAATTGTAGGCCGGGTAAGCGTAGCGCCACCCGGCAAGCAAGAGCACTAACGCCGCCGCGCATTATTGTAACTGTCGTAGCTCATATCGACACGCTCCCCAAAAATCTCAATATCCGCCCAGGGCTTCACGACAGATTTCACTTTCCTCTGCCTTAATGCGCGGTCAAGTTCTTCTCTGGTCAATGCCTCCGGCATTTTCCACGCGTCCCCGGCGATCCTCCAGCCCGTGTTGGTTTGTGTGTAAGCCACGATCGTGCGATCGGTAAATTGAAATAGCACGGCCTCAGGCTTGCCGTCGCCGTTAAGATCCAGCGGCATGAGTAAACAGTTACTCTGGGCGCTATCGCAGCTCTCAAAGCGATACTGATTGCTGAGCATGGCTTGCCACAATGTCTTATCAGGACGAGCCATTCCCGGTGCGAGCTGGACCTGTTTTTCCAGCATCGCGGCGGTCATCTTACCTGCTCCGCCAGCGTTCCTGGAGAGAAGACCATTTATTTCACGCTGGCGTTTTGGGTTAGAGATAAACTGCGGATCGTTTTGCAGCGTGAGCATCGCCTCCCGCCCCTTTCGTCCAGCGTTACTGAGCATATACAGGCTGACTTGATCCGCAGTTATTCTGCCGTCCTGATAGCGGGCCATATGGCTTGCAACGCTTATTCGCCACGGATCCAGCACGGGGGTATGGATCAACGCCAGGAAGATGAGGGAAAGCAGCCCGGTCGTCGGGATGACGTACGCATGGATCTTCTGCGGCTCACGGCGCTGAATCAGAACGCTGGCGCAAAAACCGACCGCCCAGACCAGCGCCACGATGGTTATCAATACCCCGTACAGACGCTCGGGTGACCAGCCGTATTGCGAAATGCGTAGCCACAGCGCCCACCCCGCCAGAACCGGATACGCGGGTACGATAGCCACAGCAAGGCGAATCATCCCTCGCAACGGGGCATAGTAAGGCAGCGTTTGACGCTGTGGATGCCACACTATCGTCACCAGGAATAACAGCAGCAGCGCTAAGGTGGTCAGCAAGCCCGCGGCGGATATTCTGGCTGAAATGGATTCAAAGCCGACAAAAGGCAACGCGCCAATAAAGAGCAGCGCCAGCGCCGCCATCAGGGGAAGCAGACCGGTGGCGATGAGGGTCAGCAGATTTTGCAGGGCAAGGATTAACCTTACCTGCATGCGCGTGAGCACGGCCGCACTGGCTGAAACCACGCCAATCGCCACTGAAATAAACCCGTCAGAATGAAAGAAAAGCCGATCAAAAAAGCCGATGCCGATAAGTTCGAAAAGCTCGGCCCAGAGGAAAAGCACCAGCCAGAAGAGACCATTCGAAACAAAAATAATGAGCAGTGTCAGCGCGTTATGCCAGTTTCGTTGATAAAAGTCGCTGTAGAACGAGGTAGTCGGGACGGGATCCAGACGCCGCTGAAGCCATGGCAACACGAACAGCGTCATCAGCAGCAGATGAAAGCCGAAAACGAGCATCTCATCTCTGAGATTCCAGCTTTCGAGTCCTGCAACGCTCCACTTAAGCCAGCCGCCCATACCCGCGACTGCCGCGCCGATCATCCCGAGTGACAGCCACAAAAATGGCTTTCTGAATGACGTCATGGCAAGAGACAACGTGGTTGTCATTACCACGGTGGCAGGTACTACACACATCAGCCACAGCGTATCCGATGGCAATTTTGCGTACTCGATATACCACGTAATTACATAGCAAATTACGCCCTGTAGAGCCCCCGCCAGCACGACGGCTACGCGCGTTGAAGGAGATAACGTCTCACGGTTTTCCATTTCTCATCCCTTGTTCATGAAAAATCTATTGTCTCATCAAGGCAAAAGTCTGGCCCCCACCTCAAACTCTGAAAATAGCTGACCCAAGAGACCTGAATCGTTTTCCCAATGTAACTCTTACGTAATTTTCTTTCATGTATGCGATTACATTCACATTCTTCTGGATAAATTCACCAGAGATTAACCTTTTAAGAACATTTTCCCCAACCAAAAAGCGATTCCTGCGATAATCTGCCCGCCCTGTGACTGGAGTCGCAGCGTTTTCCGTTAGTAAGGGTTTTGACCAGATACGTAAATCTATGAGCCCCGTCGCGGTTAACATCCCCAGAAAAACCCTACAATTTCAGGCAGTACATATTGGCTAAGGAGCAGTGATATGCGTGTTAATGGTTTAACCCCGCAAGATCTCAAGGCTTATGGTATTCACGACGTCCAGGAAGTGGTCTACAACCCCGATTACGATACGCTGTATCAGGAAGAGCTCAATCCGGCACTGGAAGGGTACGAGCGAGGTGTGTTGACGAATCTTGGTGCTATCGCCGTCGATACCGGTATTTTTACCGGCCGTTCGCCGAAAGATAAATACATCGTCCGAGATGATACCACCCGCGATACGCTGTGGTGGGCCGATAAAGGCAAAGGGAAGAACGATAACAAACCGCTCTCTCCTGAAACCTGGCAGCATCTGAAAGGGCTCGTCACCCATCAGCTTTCCGGCAAGCGTCTGTTCATCGTCGATGCTTTCTGCGGCGCTAACGCCGACACCCGTCTCTCCGTTCGGTTTATCACTGAAGTGGCCTGGCAGGCGCATTTCGTGAAGAACATGTTCATTCGTCCGACCGATGAAGAACTGCAAAACTTCACCCCTGACTTTATCGTGATGAACGGCGCGAAATGCACCAACCCGCAGTGGAAAGAACAGGGTCTGAACTCCGAAAACTTCATCGCCTTCAACCTGACCGAGCGTATCCAGCTGATCGGCGGTACCTGGTACGGCGGCGAAATGAAGAAAGGGATGTTCTCGGTCATGAACTACCTGCTGCCGCTGCGCGGTATCGCCTCCATGCACTGCTCGGCGAACGTCGGTGAAAAAGGTGACGTGGCGGTGTTCTTCGGCCTTTCCGGCACCGGTAAAACGACTCTGTCCACCGATCCAAAACGTCGTCTGATTGGCGACGACGAGCACGGCTGGGACGACGACGGTGTGTTTAACTTTGAAGGCGGCTGCTACGCGAAAACCATTCGCCTGTCTGAAGAGGCAGAGCCGGATATCTACCACGCGATTCGCCGCGATGCGCTGCTGGAAAACGTCACCGTGCGTGCCGATGGCTCTGTCGACTTCGACGATGCGTCCAAAACCGAAAACACCCGCGTCTCTTACCCGATTTACCACATCGACAACATCGTGAAGCCGGTGTCGAAGGCGGGCCACGCCACGAAGGTGATTTTCCTGACCGCAGACGCGTTCGGCGTGTTGCCGCCAGTTTCCCGCCTGACCGCCAGCCAGACGCAGTACCACTTCCTCTCTGGCTTTACCGCTAAGCTGGCGGGTACCGAGCGCGGCGTGACCGAGCCAACCCCAACCTTCTCCGCCTGCTTCGGCGCGGCGTTCCTGTCGCTGCACCCGACGCAGTACGCGGAAGTGCTGGTGAAACGCATGCAGGCATCCGGCGCACAGGCATACCTGGTGAACACCGGCTGGAACGGGACGGGCAAACGTATCTCCATCAAAGATACACGCGCCATCATCGACGCGATTCTGGATGGTTCATTGGATAACGCCGAGACCTTTACGCTGCCGATGTTCAATCTGGCGATCCCAACAGAGCTGCCTGGCGTGGATACGCGTATCCTCGATCCGCGTAACACCTATGGTTCACCGGAACAGTGGCGCGAGAAGGCAGAATCGCTGGCGAAACTGTTTATCGAAAACTTTGAGAAGTATACCGACACCCCGGCGGGTGCTGCGCTGGTGAGTGCGGGACCAAGGTAAAAGCAAAAAGGCAACGAAAGTTGCCTTTTTTAATGTTTTCTCCCTCTCCCCGTGGGCTGAGGGATCCCCAGTAATTTTTTTATGCAGAAGCAATAAAGTTGCTTTCTAAATGACTGAGGGCTGTCAGCGATGCCCTGGTCCGGCTGTAAATCGCTGAGGCGTTTCCTGCAGGCCGGGGCGAGGCGCAGGGATGCGCCGAGAGGGCGGCTTTACAGGGACGTTGCCTCCGCCCGTACCCGATAAGCCGGAAGGAATAAGCCGAGGGCACCGCGAAGCGGCGATTTACCGCCGGGAGCCCGGGTCGCCAGGGTGGTGGCGACTGAGCCACCCTGGCACGTTCACCGGTCATGTCGTTACAGAGTAGCAAGGAACATTAAGTGAACGGAATGACCACCACCGCCGTATATTCCCCTCACCCTAACCCTCTCCCCGGAGGGGCGAGGGGATTGCTCAGTGCTCGCATTAATTTGTGGGGAACCCTCAGCCCCGTGGGAGAGGGCCGGGGTGAGGGCATCAGGCCCCACCCTTTTTTAACTCTCTTTCACCTGCCCCCGTAAAACCGGCACCGGTAACCATGCGCGAATGCTCAAACCACCCCGTTCGCTGGTGCCAATTTCCAGCAGTCCGTTATGGTTATCAACAATACGCTGCACAATCGCCAGGCCTAAGCCGGTTCCGCTGGTGCTGCGCGCGCTGTCGCCGCGCACAAACGGCTGGAACAGGTGCTTACGCTGCTCAGGCTTGATGCCCGGGCCATCGTCTTCCACCTGGAACCAGGCGCGGTTGAGTTCCGTACCGCTGCTGACTTTGATCCAACCGTTGCCGTAACGCGCCGCGTTGACCACCATATTCGCCACCGCGCGTTTGATGGAGAGCGGGTGCATACGTACCTGAATCTCGCCCGCCTGAAGGTCGGTCGCAATTTCACGTTCATAACCGCTTTCGGCGGCAACAACTTCGCCCAGAACCGCGTTCAGATCCGCCATCTCCATCGGCATCTCCTGCCCGGTACGCAGGTAGTCGATAAACTGCTCGATGATGGCGTTACACTCTTCGATATCCTTGTTGATGGACTCTGCAAGATAACCATCCTGCTCGCCCATCATCTCTGTTGCCAGGCGGATACGTGTCAGCGGGGTGCGAAGGTCATGGCTAACCCCCGCCATCAGCAGCGTACGGTCGTCAGCCAGCTGTTTAACGCCTGCCGCCATGTGGTTAAAAGCACGCGTTACCGAGCGCACTTCCGATGCGCCATACTCGCGCAGCGGCGGTGGGATAATACCTTTACCAACCTGCAATGCCGCATGCTCCAGGTCGACCAGCGGTCGGTTCTGGATACGAATAAACAGCCATGCGCCGCCGATAGCCAGCAGCATGATCGCCAGGGTGTATCGGAACAGCGGTGAGAAGTCGCCCTGATGAATCTCGGTGAGCGGAACACGCACCCAGATGTTGGGTGACAGCCAGGTTTTCAGCCAGACAACCGGCGAGCTTTTATTGACCTCAACGCGCACTTCCGTCGGGCCGCCAAGCTGCTGCGCCATCTGCTGGCTAAGGAATTCATAGTGCTGCGCCCAGCGCAGGCCGGCATCTTCCGCCGCTTCGTTCGAGTAGAGAGAAATGCCCAACTCACGGTAGATTTCCCGACGGAACGCCGGGGGGACAACCAACTGCGTGCCGTCCTCCAGTTGCAGTTTGTCGGTCATCAGCATACGCACTTCGTATGCCAGCACCTTATTAAACTGCTGAAGGCTCGGCAGGATCGCAAAGTTCAGCACCACCAGGTAGGTCGTCACCAGGCTGACAAACAGCAGGGTGACGATCAATAACAGCGTGCGGGCAAACGAACTTCGCGGCGAGAAGCGCATTCGCCTCATGCTTTAGAGCCGTCCGGGACAAACACGTAGCCCAGACCCCACACGGTCTGAATATAACGAGGATGCGCCGGATCTTCTTCCACCATGCGGCGCAGACGAGAGATCTGCACGTCGATAGAACGTTCCATTGCGGAGTATTCACGGCCGCGCGCCAGGTTCATCAGCTTGTCACGTGAAAGCGGTTCACGCGGGTGGCTGACCAGCGCTTTCAGTACCGCAAACTCGCCGCTGGTGAGCGGCATTGGCTCATCTTCACGGAACATTTCACGGGTGCCGAGGTTCAGCTTGAACTTACCGAATGCAATGACGGCCTCTTCCTGAGACGGCGCGCCCGGCAGCTCGTTCGCCTGACGACGCAGCACGGCGCGAATACGCGCCAGCAGTTCACGCGGGTTGAACGGCTTAGGAATGTAGTCATCAGCGCCAATCTCAAGGCCGACGATACGGTCAACTTCTTCACCCTTCGCCGTCACCATGATGATTGGCATCGGGTTGCTCTGGCTACGCAGACGACGGCAAATAGAGAGCCCATCTTCGCCAGGCAGCATCAGGTCCAACACCATCAGGTGGAAGGATTCACGCGTCAGCAGACGATCCATCTGTTCCGCGTTCGCGACGCTACGAACCTGGAAGCCCTGCTCGGTCAGATAACGTTCCAGCAGCGCACGCAGGCGCATGTCGTCATCTACGACCAGAATTTTGTAGTTCTCTTGCATTGTGTGTACTCCCAAAGGTTCGGATAAGCCTGGAACAGCGTATTCTAAAAAAGTGCACGGGTTCGACCAGCAAATTCTGGTATAAATTCTAGACGAAATTGTTACAAAGCATATTTAACAGCAGCTTATCTGTTCATTTCATCACATAAATCATTATTAATCTTGTCTGTTACACTGTGCGCTACGTATTGTGCGCAAAGACAGTTAACCGGCATTAAAGGCAGCACCATGAAAACGCCTCTGATCACCCGCGAAGGGTACGAGAAACTCAAAAAAGAGATGGATTACCTGTGGCGCGAAGAGCGTCCGGAAGTGACCAAAAAAGTCACCTGGGCCGCAAGTCTGGGCGACCGCAGCGAGAATGCGGACTATCAGTACAATAAAAAGCGACTGCGCGAAATCGATCGCCGGGTACGCTACCTGACGAAGTGCCTCGAGAATCTCAAAATTGTCGATTACTCCCCGCAGCAGGAAGGTAAAGTGTTTTTCGGCGCGTGGGTCGAAATTGAAAACGACAACGGCGACACCCTGCGTTTTCGTATCGTTGGCTATGATGAAATTTTCGGTCGTAAGGATTACATTTCTATCGATTCACCCATGGCCCGCGCCCTGCTGAAAAAAGAGGTGGGCGATTTAGCCGTTGTCCAGACGCCCGCGGGTGAAGCAAGCTGGTACGTCAACGAAATCGAGTATGTTAAATAGTCCGAGAGCGCCCTCCCCGGCTGGCATTTTTTGGTGTCAGCCCGTATAACTATCCCCCTGATTTTCGATCCACAAGATGAACTGACCATGATGAAAGAGTCGCTCTGCCGCATTATTGCGGGTGATATTCAGGCCAGAGCCGAACAGGTAGAAGCTGCCGTTCGTCTGCTTGATGAAGGGAACACCGTGCCGTTTATTGCACGTTATCGTAAGGAAGTCACCGGCGGTCTGGATGACACGCAGCTGCGTAACCTTGAGACCCGTCTGGGCTATCTGCGCGAGCTGGAAGACCGACGTCAGGCGATCCTCAAATCTATCGGCGAGCAGTGCAAGCTGACCAGTGACCTGGAAAAAGCCATTAACGGTACCCTGAGCAAAACCGAACTTGAAGATCTCTATCTGCCGTACAAACCGAAGCGCCGCACGCGCGGGCAGATTGCGATCGAAGCCGGCCTTGAGCCGCTGGCCGACCTGCTGTGGAACGAGCCGTCTCACGATCCGGAAACCGAAGCCGCCAGATTTATCGACGCCGAAAAAGGCGTAGCGGACACCAAAGCCGCGCTGGACGGCGCTCGCTACATTCTGATGGAGCGCTTCGCCGAAGACGCGGCACTGCTGGCCAAAGTGCGTGATTACCTGTGGAAGAACGCCCATATCGTCTCCACCGTGGTGTCCGGCAAAGAGGACGAAGGCGCGAAATTCCGCGACTACTTCGATCACCACGAACCCATTTCTACCGCGCCGTCTCACCGCGCGCTGGCGATGTTCCGCGGTCGTAACGAAGGCGTGCTGCAACTCTCCCTGAATGCCGATCCGCAGTTTGACGAGCCGCCTAAAGAGAGCCACTGTGAGCAGATCATAATCGACCATCTGGGCCTGCGCCTGAACAACGCCCCGGCGGACAGCTGGCGCAAAGGCGTGGTGAGCTGGACCTGGCGCATCAAGGTGCTCATGCACCTCGAAACCGAGCTGATGGGCACCGTGCGCGAGCGCGCCGAAGACGAAGCGATCAACGTCTTCGCCCGTAACCTGCACGACCTGCTGATGGCTGCGCCGGCTGGCCTGCGCGCCACCATGGGTCTCGATCCGGGTCTGCGCACCGGCGTGAAGGTGGCCGTGGTTGACGGCACCGGCAAGCTGGTTGCCACCGACACCATTTACCCGCACACCGGTCAGGCAGCGAAAGCGGCTGTCGTGGTCGCCGCGCTGTGCGAGAAGTACAACGTTGAGCTGGTTGCCATCGGTAACGGTACGGCGTCCCGCGAAACCGAACGTTTCTATCTCGACGTGCAGAAGCAGTTCCCGAAAGTGACGGCGCAGAAAGTGATCGTCAGCGAAGCGGGGGCATCTGTCTATTCCGCCTCTGAGCTGGCAGCGCAGGAGTTCCCGGAACTGGACGTTTCCTTGCGCGGTGCGGTCTCTATCGCCCGTCGTTTGCAGGATCCGCTGGCGGAGCTGGTGAAGATTGACCCGAAATCCATCGGCGTGGGCCAGTATCAGCACGACGTGAGCCAGACGCAGCTGGCGCGCAAGCTGGATGCGGTAGTGGAAGACTGTGTTAACGCCGTCGGCGTGGACCTGAACACCGCTTCCGTTCCCCTGCTGACCCGCGTGGCGGGTCTGACCCGTATGATGGCGCAGAATATCGTCGCCTGGCGTGATGAGAACGGTCAGTTCCAGAACCGCCAGCAGTTGCTGAAGGTGAGCCGTCTGGGGCCGAAAGCATTTGAGCAGTGCGCGGGCTTCCTGCGCATCAACCACGGCGATAACCCGCTGGATGCCTCTACCGTTCACCCGGAAGCCTATCCGGTTGTCGAGCGTATCCTGGCCGCCACCCAGCAGGCGCTGAAAGACCTGATGGGCGACAGCAGCGCGCTGCGTAACCTGAAAGCGGTGGATTTTACCGACGAACAGTTCGGCGTGCCGACGGTCACTGACATCATCAAAGAGCTGGAAAAACCGGGCCGCGATCCGCGTCCTGAGTTTAAAACCGCGACCTTTGCTGACGGCGTGGAAACCATGAACGACCTGCTGCCGGGCATGGTGCTGGAAGGGGCGGTAACCAACGTCACCAACTTTGGCGCGTTTGTGGATATCGGCGTGCATCAGGACGGTCTGGTGCATATCTCTTCCCTCGCCGACAAGTTCGTTGAAGATCCGCACACCGTGGTCAAAGCGGGCGACATCGTGAAGGTGAAAGTGCTGGAAGTGGATCTTCAGCGTAAGCGTATCGCCCTGACCATGCGTCTGGACGAGCAGCCGGGCGACACTAACGCGCGCCGTGGCGGTAATGGCGGTGGCCGTGAACAGCAGCGTCCGGCAGCGAAAGCCGCGAAGCCACGCGGACGTGACGCACAGCCAGCAGGCAACAGCGCGATGATGGATGCTCTGGCAGCGGCGATGGGTAAGAAACGCTAATCCTGTAAATGCCCCTCACCCTACCCCTCTCCCCAAAGGGGAGAGGGTACTTGAACACCCTCGCCCCTTTGGGGAGAGGGCCGGGGTGAGGGGAAAAATTATATCGTAAAATATGAAACCGATTGCATATCCATATTTAAACCGCTATTTATCACTCCATTAACAAATACGCTTTTTATTCCTTCCCGGGTATTCCCGCAAATATTGAGCAAGGTCAAGCAGACCGCAAATTAATACGATTAACAACATCCCGTCACATTTTTATTATTGCTGATAAAAACTATTCTCATTATCATCGCAGTGTTGATTATTTAACCTCTCGTGGAATCAGGCGCTATGCAATTCACTCCAGAAAGTGCGTGGAAAATTATCGGTTTTACCCGTGAGATAAGCCCGGCCTATCGGCAGAAGCTACTGTCACTGGGCATGCTACCCGGCTCATCATTCCAGGTGGTGCGCGTGGCGCCGTTGGGCGATCCTGTTCATATCGAAACCCGACGCGTTAATCTGGTTCTGCGTAAAAAAGACCTCGCATTAATTGAAGTTGAATCTTTATCCCGTTAACAAGCCAGCGGTTTCAGTGAGTCTAAAACAATGAAAAAATTAACTATTGGCTTAATTGGCAATCCTAATTCCGGCAAGACAACCTTATTTAATCAGTTAACCGGCGCACGCCAGCGTGTGGGAAATTGGGCAGGCGTAACGGTTGAACGCAAAGAAGGCCTGTTCACCACGACAGATAATCAGGTCACGCTGGTTGATTTACCGGGGACCTATTCACTCACCACAATTTCATCTCAGACCTCTCTCGATGAGCAAATTGCCTGCCACTATATTCTGAGCGGCGACGCGGATCTGCTCATCAACGTGGTGGATGCCTCCAATCTCGAACGAAATCTGTACCTCACGCTACAGCTGCTGGAGCTGGGGATCCCCTGCATCGTAGCGCTTAACATGCTCGACATCGCCGAGAAGCAAAAGCTGCGCATCGACGTCGACGCCCTCTCCGCCCGTCTGGGCTGCCCGGTGGTTCCGCTGGTTTCTACCCGCGCGCGCGGCATTGACGCCCTGAAGCTGGCAATTGACCGCCACACGGGCAATGCCGACGTCGAACTGGTGCACTACGCCCAGCCGCTGCTGCGCGAGGCCGGGCAGCTGGCGCAGGAGATGGACAACGCCATGCCCGCCAGACAGCGCCTGTGGCTTGGCTTGCAAATGCTGGAAGGCGATATCTACAGCCGCGCCTACGCAGGCGATGCGGCGGATAAACTGAGCGTTGCACAGGCTCGCCTGAGCGACGAGCTCGACGACCCGGCCCTGCATATTGCGGATGCGCGCTATCAGGCCATCGCCGCTATCTGTGACGTGGTCAGTAATGCATTAACCGCTGAACCCAGCCGCTTCACCGCCGCCGTGGATAAGATTGTGCTCAACCGCTTCCTCGGTTTGCCAATCTTTTTACTGGTGATGTACGTAATGTTCCTGCTCGCTATAAACATCGGCGGTGCATTACAACCCATCTTTGATGGCGGCTCTGTCGCTATCTTCGTGCACGGTATTCAGTGGCTGGGCTACACCCTCCACTTCCCGGAATGGTTGACCATCTTCCTTGCGCAGGGGATCGGCGGCGGGATCAACACCGTCCTGCCGCTGGTACCGCAGATCGGCATGATGTACCTGTTCCTCTCCTTCCTTGAAGATTCCGGTTACATGGCACGCGCCGCCTTCGTAATGGACCGCCTGATGCAGGCGCTGGGGCTGCCGGGGAAATCCTTCGTGCCGCTGATTGTCGGTTTTGGCTGTAACGTGCCGTCAGTCATGGGCGCGCGTACGCTGGACGCACCGCGCGAACGCCTGATGACCATCATGATGGCGCCGTTCATGTCCTGCGGCGCACGTCTGGCGATCTTCGCGGTCTTTGCCGCGGCGTTCTTTGGTCAGGAAGGGGCGCTGGCCGTCTTCTCCCTGTATGTGCTGGGTATCGTGATGGCTATTCTCACCGGCCTGATGCTGAAGCACACCATCATGCGTGGCGAAGCGTCGCCGTTCGTGATGGAACTGCCGGTTTATCACGTTCCGCACCTGAAAAGCCTGATTATTCAAACCTGGCAGCGCCTGAAGGGCTTTGTTCTGCGCGCCGGTAAGGTGATTGTAGTGGTCAGCATTTTCCTGAGCGCCCTGAACAGCTTCACCCTGAGCGGCCAGGCAGCGGACAACATTAATGACTCTGCCCTTGCCTCCGTTAGCCGGATCATTACGCCGATCTTCAAACCGATTGGCGTACAGGAAGACAACTGGCAGGCAACCGTGGGCCTGTTCACCGGCGCGATGGCAAAAGAGGTGGTTGTCGGCACCCTGAACACGCTCTACACCGCGGAAAACATCCAGGAAGAGGAGTTCAACCCGGCAGAGTTCAGCCTCGGTGACGAACTTCTGGGTGCAGTAGAAGAGACCTGGCAGAGCCTGAAAGACACCTTCAGCCTGAGCGTGCTGGCGAACCCGATTGAAGCCAGCAAAGGCGACGGCGTAATGGCGACCGGAGCAATGGGCGTGATGGGCCAGAAATTTGGCAGCGCGTCGGCGGCCTACAGCTACCTGATCTTCGTCCTGCTCTATATTCCGTGCATCTCGGTCATGGGCGCCATTGCCCGTGAGTCCAGCCGCGGATGGATGGGCTTCTCCATTCTGTGGGGGCTGAACATTGCCTACTCGCTGGCGACCGTGTTTTATCAAACCGTCAATTACAGCCAGCATCCGCGCTACAGCCTGGTCTGTATCCTCGCGGTGATCCTGTTTAACGTGATGGTGATTGGCCTGCTGCGCCGGGCGCGTAGCCGCGTTGACGTTAACCTGCTGGCAACGCGCAAAACCCCAACGACCTGCTGTAGTAGCCCTGCGGGCGACTGTCACTGAGGGGAAAAAAGATGGCATCGTTGATTCAGGTCCGTGACTTACTGGCGTTACAGGGACGAATGGAGGCGAAGCAGCTCAGCCTCAGCCTGCATACGCCGCAGCCGATGATCGATGCCATGCTGGAAAGGCTGGAGGCGATGGGGAAAGCCGTGCGCATTCAGGAAGAGCCGGACAGTTGTCTGTCCGGCAGTTGTAAAAGTTGTCCGGAAGGTAAAGCCTGCCTCAGGGAGTGGTGGACGCTTCGCTGATAAAATTGGACAGCGCCGAACAAAACTCAGCAGGATGAGAGATGAACGGCGCATGTGCCGCTTTGGCAACCACCATTGATTCACTCTCCAGCCACAGCGCATCCAGCAGCGGAACCACCTTGCGCGGGACCAGCCCATCCAGATAGCCATAAATACGCAGATGCGGCACCGTCAGTGACGCCAGCGGCTCACGCAGATCGGCCGTTTTCAGGATCTCCAGTCCACCGTTCAGCACCTCAACCTCCGGCATCGGCAGGGAAAGCACCGTCTGCTTCAGCATCCGCGCGTCCTGACGGGCGGTTTCAGTTCCCATCGTCTGCAACGCCAGGAAACGCTCCACCGTCCGCTGGAAATCTTCGCTCAACTGGTGCTGGAACCCGGCCAGCACCTCGGGTTTGATGCCCGGCCACGCCTCGCGGGCGCTGAAACAGGGTGATGAGGCAACGGTGATCAGCGCCTGCACCCGCTCAGGATGGCGCAGCGCAATCTGGCTTGCCACCAGCCCGCCCAGGCTCCAGCCGAGCCAGACGGCTTTTTGCGGTGCCGCTTCCAGAACCTGCTCCGCCATGTCCTCGAGCGTCATCGCGCCGTAGCCGTGGCTACGGCCATACCCCGGCAGATCCACCAGGTGTACCGTAAATTGCGAGGCCAGTTCCTCACTTATGCAACGCCACACTTCGGCGTTCAGTCCCCATCCGTGCAGCAGCACAAGATGACAATTTCCCATCCCAACGGTCTGCCACCACAGCGTCTTCATCAGTTAACGTTCTCTTTTTTCACATGGAGGTTGCGTATGCTAACAGTGCCCGGCTTGTGCTGGCTATGCCGAATGCCACTTGCGCTGAGCGCGTGGGGCGTCTGTTCCGTTTGCACGGGAGCGCTGGGTTACCTGAAGGGCTGTCCGCAATGCGGCTTGCCTGCCGTAAGCCAGACGCTCCCCTGTGGTCGATGCCTGAAAAAAGCGCCGCCGTGGAGCGCGCTGGTGGCGGTGGATGATTACGTTTTGCCGCTGAGTCGTCTGGTTCATCAGTTTAAGTTTTCCAGCCAGTTCGCGCTGGCGCAGCCACTGGCACGCCTGTTATTACTGGCGGTATTGCAGGCGCGAAGAACGCGCGGGCTACCGTCGGTCGACACGCTCGTGAACGTGCCACTCTTTCAGCGTCGGCACTGGCGGCGGGGATACAATCAGAGCGACCTGCTGTGCCGTCCGCTCGCCCGCTGGCTGGGTTGCCGGTACCCCGCCTCTGCGCTGAAACGTATTCATGCCACTGCCGTTCAGCACCGGCTCAACGCCCGGTCGCGCAAAAGAAACCTGAAAAACGCCTTTCGCCTTGAATTGCCGGTCAACGGTCTCCATATCGCGATTGTGGATGATGTCGTCACCACGGGCAGTACCGTGGCTGAACTTTCCCGACTGCTTTTGCAAAGCGGCGCCGCGTCAGTTCAGGTATGGTGTCTGTGCCGTACCTTGTAGCCCTTCTTCAATGGGCGTATGATTATACCCAGGTAATTTAGTCAACTATTAGGCCAAAGCTATGATCCGTATTTCCGATTCTGCACAAGCGCACTTTGCCAAACTGCTGGCAAATCAGGAAGAAGGGACGCAGATCCGCGTGTTTGTGATCAATCCAGGCACTCCGAATGCAGAATGTGGTGTCTCTTATTGTCCTCCGGATGCTGTGGAAGCAACTGACACTGCCCTTAAATTTGAACAGCTCACCGCATACGTTGATGAGCTGAGCGCGCCGTATCTTGAAGATGCGGAGATTGATTTCGTCACCGACCAGCTGGGTTCGCAGCTGACGCTGAAGGCGCCAAACGCGAAGATGCGTAAAGTCTCTGACGATGCCCCGCTGATGGAGCGTGTGGAATATCTGCTGCAATCGCAGATCAACCCGCAGCTGGCCGGCCACGGTGGACGTGTTTCCCTGATGGAAATCACCGAAGATGGTCTGGCGATCCTGCAATTCGGCGGCGGCTGTAACGGCTGCTCCATGGTCGATGTAACCCTGAAAGAAGGGATCGAGAAGCAGCTGCTGAACGAATTCCCGGAACTGAAAGGCGTGCGCGATCTGACCGAACACCAGCGCGGCGAGCACTCTTACTACTAATTCAGTGCCCGTCTGTATTGCCCGGTGGCGCTGCGCTTACCGGGCCTGCTTTTTCTTGCCTCCCCCTCTATATGTTGACCTGCGTCTCATAATTCAAATTTTGCCTCCCTGGGTGATTCTCAATCACGTCATGTTACCCGTATCATTCCCATGGGCACTCAACACCCTTATAACAGCCGACTAAACTTATCGTTTTCGCAGGCATCAGTATGAGTGCCGTTAATACTCTGTTCCCAGTTGGGACAACCGGAATTTGTCGTTGAAACAATGACGTTACCCATAACAATTCAAAGGCCAGGTCAATCATGCCATTAGTCATCGTCGCTATCGGTGTTGTGTTATTACTGCTCTTGATGATCCGCTTCAAAATGAACGGATTTATCGCTCTGGTTCTGGTGGCACTTGCAGTCGGTCTGATGCAGGGAATGCCGCTGGTTAAAGTTATCAGCTCCATTAAAGCCGGTGTCGGCGGTACGCTCGGCAGCCTGGCGCTGATCATGGGCTTCGGCGCCATGCTCGGTAAAATGCTCGCGGACTGCGGTGGCGCGCAGCGTATTGCCACTACCCTTATCGATAAATTTGGCAAGCAGCACATCCAGTGGGCGGTGGTGTTAACCGGTTTTACCGTCGGTTTCGCACTGTTCTATGAAGTGGGCTTCGTCCTGATGCTGCCGCTGGTGTTCACCATCGCCGCTGCCGCCAACATCCCGCTGCTGTTCGTAGGCGTACCGATGGCTGCGGCGCTGTCCGTCACCCACGGCTTCCTGCCGCCGCATCCGGGTCCAACGGCTATCGCTACCATCTTCCATGCCGACATGGGTAAAACCCTGCTGTTCGGTACGATTCTGGCGATCCCAACGGTTATCCTGGCCGGTCCTGTTTATGCGCGCTTCCTGAAAGGCATTGATAAGCCCATCCCGGAAGGCCTGTACAGCGCCAAAACCTTCACAGATGCAGAGATGCCTGGCTTTGGCGTCAGCGTCTGGACCTCTCTGGTGCCGGTGATCCTGATGGCAATGCGTGCCGTAGCAGAGATGGTTCTGCCGAAAGGTCACGCGTTCCTGTCCGTTGCGGAGTTCCTGGGCGACCCGGTGATGGCAACGCTGATTGCGGTCCTGATCGCCATGTTTACCTTCGGTCTTAACCGCGGTCGCTCCATGGATCAGATCAACGACACGCTGACCTCTTCCATCAAAATCATTGCCATGATGCTGCTGATCATCGGCGGTGGCGGCGCGTTTAAGCAGGTGCTGGTCGACAGCGGCGTGGATAAATACATTGCTGCCATGATGCATGAAACCAACGTATCGCCGCTCCTGATGGCATGGTCTATTGCCGCGGTGCTGCGTATCGCGCTGGGCTCTGCAACCGTTGCGGCGATTACCGCGGGTGGTATCGTTGCGCCGCTGATTGCGACCACGGGCGTAAGCCCTGAGCTGATGGTTATCGCGGTCGGTTCGGGCAGCGTGATTTTCTCCCACGTGAACGATCCGGGCTTCTGGCTGTTCAAGGAGTACTTCAACCTGACCATCGGTGAAACCATCAAGTCCTGGTCCGCGCTGGAAACCATTATTTCGGTGTGCGGTCTGGTCGGGGTGCTGCTGTTGAATATGGTGATTTAATGCCATGAGTCGGGAGGCGGCTACGCCTTACCCGACCTACTCGATACCTGTAGGCCCGGTAAGCGTTAGCGCCTCCGGGCAATAAAAAACCCGCCACTGGCGGGTTTTTTATTATTTCTTCGCGGCTGCTTTTCGCCGTTTATCCAAATCCTTAATCAGCCTGTTCACCCCGTCATCGGCGAACATCGCTTCAAGCGTAGTGGACAGCTTGCGACGCCAGTTTTTGTACTGATAGCTGGTACCGGGTATGTTTACCGGCTCCGCCATATCAATCCAGTCTTCCGGTTGCAGACCGAGCAACGCGCTGTTGCTGTCGGCAATATAGCGCTGTAAGCCACGGTTAAGCGTTGGCGTCATCGACATCAGCGACGCCTTATGCCCGGCGCGCTTCGGCAGACAGCCATGCTTATGCAGCGCATCCAGCAGCCCCTGTTTCGCCAGCTCGCGATCCTGATACAACCCACGCAGAACCTCTTCATCCGGGTAGAGACCCAGCGTTTTGCCGAGCGTCAGGTCGCCGCTTTCCCAGTAGCCTCTGAGCGTAGGAAGATCATGCGTCGTCGCGACTGCCATTGACTGTTCAGGGTACGCTTTCGGCGCGCGGAAGGTTTTCTCATGGTCGTTGTCAAAATAGAGCACTTTGTAGGAGTAAACCCCGCTGTCGCGGAGCTTGCTGACAATCTCAACCGGCACGGTACCGAGATCTTCGCCAATCACCATGCACTGATGACGTTTACTCTCCAGCGCGAGGATTGAGAGCAGATCGTCCACCGGATACTGCACGTACGCCCCGTGATCGGCCGTTTCACCGTACGGGATCCACCACAGACGCAGCACAGACATGACATGGTCGATACGCAACGCGCCGCAGTTCTGCATGTTAGCGCGCAGCAGATCGATAAACGGCTCGTAGGCACGCGCCGCCATCACGTGTGGATCCATCGGCGGCAAGCCCCAGTTCTGACCAAGCGGGCCCAGAATATCCGGCGGCGCACCGACGGAGGCTTTCAGACAGTAAAGTTCACGGTCACACCAGGTCTCCGCCCCGCCTTCCGCCACGCCGACGGCCAGATCGCGATACAGACCGATCGGCATGTTATAGCCCTGACTCACCTGCCAGCAGGCAGCAAACTGGCTGTACGCCAGCCACTGCAACCAGAGATAGAAATCCACCTCGTCGGCATGCGTCTCACAAAACGCCTTCACTTCCGGGGTATCCACGGACTGATACGCTTCCGGCCACACCGGCCAGCCCCAGCGCATCTCATCCTCCTGGACCTGATACGCATGCAGCGCATCAAACGCCGCCTGCCAGTAAAGGCTCTCGCCTTCCTGCATCACAAACTGGCGGAAGGCTGCCATCTGCTCGTCGTCACGCTTCGCAAAGCCCTTCCAGGCCAGACGCAGCGCCGCCATTTTCAGCGCGGTCACGGAGGCATAATCGACCCAGTCCGCATCGCGGGCCTGTTTCAGCATCTGTTGGGTGGTGTCCAGCTTCCACCACGCCTGCGCCTCTTTGCTGTTTTTGAAATCGTCTAACGCGTTAACGTCGATGTAGATCACGTTCAGCCAGCGGCGGGAAGACGGGCTGTACGGGCTCGCGCTTTCCGGATTCGCCGGATAGAGGGCGTGGATCGGGTTGAGGCCGATAAATGCCCCGCCGCGCTCACCAACAGATGCCAGCATCTTTTTCAGGTCGCCAAAATCGCCAATGCCCCAGTTGCTGTCTGAACGCAAGGTGTAAAGCTGCACACAGGCGCCCCACAGCTTTTTGCCTTCGAGTAGCGCCTGCGGCTCATAGCAGCGCTTCGGCGCGACGATCACCCGACAGTGGAAGCGGCTGTCATTCTGGGTGAGCGTCAGGCTGTGATAGCCCTCCGGCAGCTTCGCCGGAAGGGTGAGGGTTTTGCCGCCGGTGGCATGGCCTTTATGCTGATGCCCCTCTTCGGTGGTGAGCAGCCAGCTGAACTCGCCGCGCCCTTCCACCGCCAGCGGCATCTTCTTGCCCGCGGTAAAGACCTTCACGTTCGGCACCGGCGCTCCCGACGCTTTCGCGTCGGTTTTGTGCATGGCATCCAGCAAACGTCTTTTGGTGTCCGCACCAATAGACTGCGGTTTGCCGTGCGCATTGATGTAACTGAGGCTAATTCCCGCCGCCTGCGCGGCACTGTCCAGACGTTTACTCTCCATCGCGCTTCCTTAGCGTTTTGCCTGCCAGATACGAGCCTGATAATCACGGATTGAGCGGTCAGAGCTGAACATACCGCAGCGCGCGGTGTTCAGGATACATGCGCGAGTCCAGGCATCCTGGTCACGGTACAGCACGTCGACCTGCTTCTGCGCTTCAACGTAAGCGGTAAAGTCCGCCATTACCAGGTACGGGTCGCCGCCCTGTTTGTCCATGCTGTGCAGCATCTGGTCAAACGCGTGCTTGTCGCCATCGCTGTACTTCCCGCTTTCCAGCTCTTTCAACACCGCATCCAGCACTTTGTCTTTTTTACGCCATTTCACCGGGTCATACCCTTTGGCTTTGATGGCTTTCACTTCTTCAACAGTATGGCCGAAGATAAAGATGTTCTCTTCACCGACCTTCTCGGCGATTTCAACGTTCGCACCGTCCAGCGTGCCGACGGTCAGCGCGCCGTTCAGGGCCAGCTTCATGTTGCCGGTGCCGGACGCTTCTTTACCGGCGGTAGAGATCTGCTCGGAAATATCCGCCGCCGGGATCAGCATTTCAGCCGCAGAGACGCAGTAGTCCGGCAGGAACACCACCTTCAGCTTGTCGCCCACTTTCGGATCGTTGTTGATCGCCGCCGCCACTTTATTAATGGCAAGGATAATGTTTTTCGCCAGGTAGTAGCCCGGCGCCGCTTTCGCACCGAACAGGAACACGCGCGGGACGCGGTCGGCCTGAGGGTTCTCGCGGATCTCTTTGTACAGCGCCAGAATGTGCAGCAGGTTCAGATGCTGACGTTTGTACTCGTGCAGGCGTTTGATCTGGATATCGAAAATCGCATTTGGGTTAATTTCAATTCCGGTACGCATTTTCACGAACTCGGCCAGACGTACCTTGTTCTCCAGCTTAATGGCGCGGTACTGCTCGCGGAACTTCGCGTCGTCAGCGTATTTTTCCAGGTTGATGAGCTGGTCCAGATCGTTGGCCCACTCTTTCTTCAGGGTCTTGTCCAGCAGGCCGGCCAGCAGCGGGTTGCACTGTTTGATCCAGCGACGCGGCGTAATGCCGTTGGTCACGTTGTGGAATTTGGTCGGCCACAGCTGGTGGTATTCCGGGAAGAGATCTTTCACCACCAGATCCGAGTGCAGCGCGGCCACGCCGTTCACCGCAAAGCCGCTTACCACGCACATGTTTGCCATGCGCACCTGTTTGTTGTGTACCACGGCCAGCTTCGCCCAGACGGCTTTGTCGCCCGGCCAGGTTTTCTCCACCAGCGTTTTGAACTGGTCGTTAATCTTATTGATGATCTGCATATGGCGCGGCAGCAGCGTTTTCACCAGCTTCTCATCCCAGCACTCCAGCGCTTCCGGCATCAGGGTGTGGTTGGTGTAGGCGAAGGTGCGGCTGGTGATGGCCCAGGCGTCGTCCCAGCTCAGCTGATGCTCGTCGATCAGCACGCGCAGAAGTTCCGGGATGGCAATGGTTGGGTGCGTGTCGTTGAGCTGAATAACTTCGAAGTCCGGCAGCTGCGCCAGCTTGCGGCCCGCCAGGTGGTGGCGGCGCAGAATGTCCGCGACGGAACAGGCGCACTGGAAGTATTGCTGCATCAGGCGCAGCTTTTTACCCGCCAGATGGTTGTCGTTCGGGTAGAGCACTTTGGTCAGCTTCTCGGCGTCGATACCCTGTTGCTCGGCGCGCAGGAAATCACCGTCATTGAATTTAGTCAGGTTGAATGGATGCGCGTGCTTCGCCTGCCACAGACGCAGCGGCTGCGCCACGCCGTTACGGTAGCCGAGCACCGGCAGATCCCAGGCTTCACCGGTAATTGTGAACGCTGGTTCCCAGAGCCCCTGCTTCGTGACTTTCCCGCCAATCCCGACCTGCACATCCAGCTGTGCGTTGTGGCGGAACCACGGGTAAGTATTACGATGCCAGTCGTCCGGCGCTTCCATCTGGTGGCCGTCAGCGAACGACTGGCGGAACAGACCGTACTGGTAGTTCAGACCATAGCCAATGGCCGACTGGCCCACGGTTGCCATGGAATCCAGGAAGCAGGCTGCCAGACGTCCCAGACCGCCGTTACCCAGCGCCGGATCAATCTCTTCTTCCAGCAGATCGGTCAGGTTGATGTCGTGTTCTTTCAGCACGTCGCCAACGTCCTGATACCAGCCAAGGTTCAGCAGATTGTTACCCGTCAGACGGCCAATCAGGAACTCCATCGAAATGTAGTTGACGTGACGCTGGCCTTTCACAGGCTTCGTCGCGGGCTGAGCGTCCAGCTGCTCTGCGAGCGCCCCGCTCACCGCCTGCCACCACTGGTGAGGCGTCATCTCGTTTGCAGCATGAAGGCCAAAACGCTGCCACTGACGCGTCAGGGCAGCCTGGAATTGAGCTTTGTTGAAAGTAGGCTGTGACATAGGGAATCGGCATCCTGTAGAGAGAAAACACATTTGGCGCTAGTGTGCCTGGCTCATTGCGCCTCTTCCTCCTCCTGTCGGGGATTAGGCAGGGAGGAGTAGCGGGGATGAGCATAAAAGTGTGATCGAGGCCACTGTGTAAGTGTGCGCTTCGCTGAAAAAGCGATCCCGGAAGAGCGTCAAAGAAATGAAATGCAGTTTCGGAGGAAATTAATCATCGCTGAAATGATTACTTACGTAGAATAATATTTCTCACGTACAGCGGCTTTCCAGCAACACTATTAAGCCAGAGCAACTTTCCCCAAAGTTAATTAACTTCACCGTCATTATCTCTTTCTGAAACCAGTTTCAGCGCAACCGCGCGCCATGCAGACAAGCCAGTAACAGCGCGGCATCCAGCCATTTATGAAAAGTTCCACCAATGATGAGAATGTTTTGTGACAGAGTGCAAATTCAGAGCCTCCAAACCCAGACATAACTTGCAATAGTTCCTCTATTGGCCGAACTTATAGATATTAATTACGAAGCGCAAAAAAAATAAATTCTCTCGTTCCCCACAGTGAAGTGAAAACTATGTTGATTCCGTCCAAATTAAGTCGCCCGGTTCGTCTTGACCATACTGTGGTCCGCGAGCGCCTGCTGGCTAAACTTTCCGGTGCGCATAATTTCCGACTGGCGCTGGTTACGAGTCCTGCGGGTTATGGAAAAACAACGCTCATTTCGCAATGGGCGGCAGGTAAAAGCGATCTTGGCTGGTACTCCCTGGATGAAGGTGATAACCAGCAGGAGCGTTTTGCCAGCTATTTAATTGCCGCGATTCAGCAGGCAACCAACGGACACTGCGTCACCAGCGAGGTGATGGTGCAAAAGCGCCAGTACGCCAGCCTGTCCTCTCTGTTCTCCCAGCTGTTTATCGAACTGGCCGAATGGCATCGCCCGCTGTATGTGGTGATTGATGATTATCATCTGATCACCAACCCGGTTATTCACGAGTCCATGCGGTTCTTCCTGCGCCATCAGCCGGAAAACCTGACGCTGGTCGTCCTGTCGCGCAACCTTCCGCAGCTGGGCATTGCCAACCTGCGGGTGCGCGATCAGCTACTGGAAATTGGCAGTCAGCAGCTGGCCTTTACCCATCAGGAAGCGAAACAGTTCTTTGACTGCCGTCTGACTTCTCCGATTGAGGCGTCGGAAAGCAGCCGCCTGTGTGATGACGTTGCAGGCTGGGCCACGGCGCTTCAGCTGATTGCCCTTTCCGCGCGGCAAAACAATAGCCCAACGCACCAGTCCGCGCGCCGCCTGGCGGGCATCAACGCCAGCCACCTGTCGGATTATCTGGTGGATGAGGTACTCAACAGCGTAGACCTCACTACCCGCCATTTCCTGCTGAAAAGCTCCCTGCTACGTTCGATGAACGATGCGCTGATTGTGCGCGTCACCGGTATTGAAAACGGGCAGCTTCAGCTCGAAGAGATTGAACGTCAGGGTTTGTTCCTGACGCGAATGGACGATCCCGGCGAATGGTTTAGCTACCATCCGCTGTTTGGCAGCTTCCTGCGCCAGCGTTGCCAGTGGGAGATGGCCGCAGAGCTGCCAGAAATTCACCGCGCCGCCGCCGAAAGCTGGATGGCGCAAGGTTTCCCGAGCGAGGCTATCCACCATGCGCTGGCCGCCGGAGATGCCGATATGCTGCGCGATATTCTGCTCAACCACGCGTGGGGACTGTTCAACCACAGCGAACTGACGCTGCTGGAAGAGTCGTTAAAAGCGCTGCCGTGGGAGAGCCTGCTGGAGAATCCGCGTCTGGTGCTGCTCCAGGCCTGGCTGATGCAGAGCCAGCATCGCTACAGCGAAGTGAACACCCTGCTGGCGCGCGCCGAGCAGGAGATGGAAAGCGAGATGGATGCCACCCTGCACGGCGAATTTAACGCCCTGCGTGCGCAGGTGGCGATTAACGACGGCGACCCGGAAGAAGCCGAACGGCTGGCGATGGTCGCGCTGGATGAGCTGCCGCTGGCGAATTTCTACAGCCGTATTGTGGCCACCTCGGTACACGGCGAAGTGCTGCACTGTAAGGGCGACCTCACGCGTTCGCTTTCGCTCATGCAGCAAACCGAACAGATGGCCCGCCGCCACGATGTCTGGCATTACGCACTGTGGAGCCTGATCCAGCAAAGCGAGATTTTATTTGCTCAGGGGTTCCTGCAGGCCGCCTGGGAAAACCAGGAGAAAGCGTTCCAGCTGATCCGTGAGCAGCATCTGGAACAGCTGCCAATGCATGAGTTCCTGTTGCGTATTCGCGCTCAGCTGCTCTGGGCATGGTCGCGTCTGGATGAAGCAGAAAGCTGCGCCCGCCAGGGCCTGAATGTGCTTTCGAGCTTCCAGCCGCAGCAGCAACTCCAGTGCCTGGCCCTGCTGGTGCAGTGCTCGCTGGCGCGCGGCGACCTGGATAATGCCCGCAACCACCTTAACCGCCTGGAAAACCTGCTCGGCAACGGGCAGTACCATAGCGACTGGGTCTCCAACGCCGATAAGGTCCGGGTGATATACTGGCAGATGACCGGCGATAAAAAGTCCGCCGCCAACTGGCTGCGTCACACGCCTAAACCAGAATTTGCCAATAACCACTTCCTGCAAAGCCAGTGGCGCAATATTGCCCGCGTGCAGATCCTGCTGGGTGACTTCGAGCCTGCCGAAATCGTGCTGGAAGAGTTAAACGAAAACGCCCGTAGCCTGCGCCTGATGAGCGATTTAAACCGCAACCTGCTGCTGTTAAACCAGCTTTACTGGCAGGCGGGACGTAAAAACGATGCCCAGCGCGTGCTGCTGGAAGCGTTGCAGCTGGCGAACCGCACCGGGTTTATCAGCCACTTTGTGATTGAGGGTGAAGTGATGGCCCAGCAGTTGCGCCAGCTGATTCAGCTCAACACGCTGCCGGAACTCGATCAGCATCGCGCCCAGCGCATTCTGCGCGAGATTAACCAGCACCACCGCCACAAGTTTGCGCACTTCGATGAGAACTTTGTTGAACGTCTGCTGAACCATCCGGAAGTGCCGGAGCTTATCCGCACCAGCCCGCTCACCCAGCGTGAATGGCAGGTGCTGGGGCTGATCTATTCCGGCTACAGCAACGAGCAGATTGCCGGTGAGCTGGCGGTGGCGGCAACCACCATCAAAACGCACATTCGCAATCTGTATCAGAAGCTGGGCGTGGCGCACCGTCAGGACGCGGTGCAGCATGCGCAGCAGTTGTTGAAGATGATGGGGTACGGAGTTTAGTTTTGTGCGGCCTGATGCCCTCACCCCGGCCTACGGGTTTTGTAGGTCGGGTAAGCGCAGCGCCACCCGACACAACCGCTAGCACAACTCCAGCTGCAAATTGTTATCCTTAATCACCTGCAACACGCCCGCCGGCGGCATCTCGTCGGTGTAGACCGCATTAACCATGCTAATGCTGCCCATGTTGACCATCGCATTGCGGCCAAATTTCGAGTGATCCACCACCAGCATCACGTGGCGCGAGTTCTCAATAATCGCGCGCTTGGTGCGCACCTCGTGGTAATCAAACTCCAGCAGCGAGCCGTCGGTGTCGATGCCGCTGATCCCCAGAATGCCGAAGTCGAGGCGAAACTGAGAGATAAAATCGAGCGTCGCTTCGCCGATAATGCCCCCGTCGCGGCTGCGCAGTTCGCCGCCCGCGAGGATGATGCGAAAATCGTCTTTCTGCATCAACGTGTTTGCCACGTTCAGGTTGTTGGTCACCACGCGGAGGTTCTCGTGATTCAGCAGCGCATGGGCGACCGCTTCCGGCGTGGTGCCGATATCAATAAACAGCGTCGCGCCGTTCGGGATCTGGCTCGCCACTTTACGGGCGATACGCTCTTTCTCTGCCGTTTGCGTCGCCTTACGATCATGCCATGAGGTGTTCACCGAGCTGGACGGCAGCGCCGCGCCGCCGTGATGGCGCAGAATACGGTTCTGATCGGCCAGGTCGTTGAGGTCACGACGGATGGTTTGCGGGCTGACGGCAAACTGCTCCACCAGCTCTTCAGTACTGACGTATCCCTGTTTTTTTACCAGTTCGATAATGGCGTCATGACGTTGTGTTTGTTTCATGAAATATCCCTGGGAATTATGTTCGTTTTCGCGCATGGAGCGTATCGGCCAGCGCCATCGCCAGCCCGACCGCCAGGCCGGTAACGTGCGCACCATTGGCGATAGACATACCAAACAGATCAAACCATCCGGCAATAAGCCATATTAACGCAAAGGTTATTAATCCACGTTGTAAATAGATGCCGCTTTCCGGGTCGCGCTCGCCTCTGAGCCAGGCGTAACCCATCAGGGCGTACACCACGCCGGATAACCCGCCAAACCACGGACCGCTGAATTTATGCTGCACATAGCCGCTTAACAGGGCGCTGATAAGGGTGATCACAATCAGCTTGCCGCTGCCGAGCCGCTTCTCCACCGCCCCGCCGAGATACCACCACCACAGCAGGTTAAAGAGGATATGCATCACCGAGAAGTGCATCAGCGCATGCGTGAAGTAGCGCCAGACGTCAAAATGCAGGGAGGGATCGTACGGCCATGCGAGGGCAATCATCACGCTCTGGTCGCCCACCACGCTCATAATAATGAAGACGCTGATGCAGGCTGCCATCAAAAGCAGCGTAAACGGTCCTGCGCGCTCGCGGAGGGTGGCGAGAAACGGAAAACGTTGATAGTGCAGGCCACTGTCGGTCTGGCCGGATTGCCAGCTTGCTGCCAGATAACGCGGGTCGCCCGGGTTTTCCAGGAAACGCGCCAGCTCGGCGTTCACGCGCCCAGCCTGGCTTTCGTCTGCCAGCCAGACATCCGTCTGTGTATGCTGCTGAATAGTCAGGATAATGCCCTGCGTCGCCATATAGTCGACAAACGCCTGGGCGACGCGCGGGTTGCTAAAAGAGGTGATCATCAACATGGGCAGCGGTCGCTTATTTCCACACAAAAGGGGACAGTATAGCGGGATCAGCGCTCAAACGCGTATTCAACTTCTGCCGGGAAATGACGATGCCATGCATCGAAGCCGCCATCGACGCTGTATACCGCGTCGTAACCCTGCTGGAGCAGATACTGCGCCGCGCCTTTACTGCTGTTGCCGTGATAGCACATCACCATCACCGGCGTGTCGAAGTCGTTATCGCGCATAAACGCGCCCAGCGTGTCGTTGGTGAGATGGAACGCGCCCGGCGTGTGGCCCATCGCAAAGCTCTGCGGATCGCGGATATCCACCAGCACCGCGGTTTTCTGGTGCATCTTCTGATGGGCTTCTTCTACGTTAATACATTCAAACTGATCCATGGTGTTCTCTTTCTGTTGTTCTGGTTGGGTGCGCTCTGGTGCCCTCACCCCAGCCCTCTCCCACAGGGAGAGGGAGAAAAGTTAGTCGCACGATTTTACCCCGTAGTGTACGTCCTGGCGGCGGGTAAACGCCATTATGTTATCCATATCACTCTAAATTGTTTTTTTGATGTTACCAAAAGCGCGTTCCTTTGCTATTATGAGCGATATCGAACATTTTTGAGCTTTAACGAAAGTGCATGAGGGTGTTATGGAAACCAAAGATCTGATTGTGATAGGCGGGGGCATCAACGGTGCCGGTATTGCGGTTGATGCCGCAGGACGCGGTTTATCCGTGCTGATGCTGGAAGCTAACGATCTCGCCTGCGCGACGTCGTCCGCCAGCTCCAAGCTGATCCACGGAGGCCTGCGCTACCTGGAACACTACGAATTCCGCCTGGTCAGCGAAGCGCTGGCCGAACGCGAAGTGCTGCTGAAAATGGCTCCGCATCTGGCGATCCCGATGCGCTTCCGCCTGCCCCATCGCCCGCATCTGCGTCCGGCGTGGATGATCCGCATCGGTCTGTTTATGTACGATCATCTGGGTAAACGCACCAGCCTGCCGGGTTCAACCGGTTTGCGTTTTGGCTCAGAATCGGTCCTTAAGCCTGAAATCGTGCGCGGTTTCGAATATTCCGACTGCTGGGTGGACGATGCGCGTCTGGTGCTGGCTAACGCGCAGATGGTCGAGAAGAAAGGCGGCGAGGTGAAAACCCGTACCCGCGCGATCGCCGCGCGCCGCGAAAACGGCCTGTGGATTGTGGAAGCGGAAGACGTAGATACCGGTGAGAAGTTTAGCTGGAAAGCGCGCGGCCTGGTGAATGCCACCGGCCCGTGGGTAAAACAGTTCTTCGATGACGGTATGCACCTGCCTTCTCCGTACGGCATCCGCCTGATCAAGGGCAGCCACATTGTGGTGCCGCGCGTGCATACCCAGAAGCAGGCTTATATCCTGCAAAACGAAGACAAGCGCATCGTGTTTGTGATCCCGTGGATGGACGAGTTCTCCATCATCGGCACCACTGACGTGGAGTACAAGGGCGATCCGAAAAACGTTGAGATTGAAGAGAGCGAAGTCAGCTACCTGCTGAAAGTGTACAACGCACACTTTAAGAAACAGCTGGCGCGCGATGACGTGGTCTGGACCTACTCCGGCGTGCGTCCGCTGTGTGATGACGAGTCTGACTCACCGCAGGCCATCACCCGTGACTATACGCTTGATATTCATGACGTGGACGGTCAGGCGCCGCTGCTGTCGGTGTTTGGCGGTAAGCTCACCACCTACCGTAAACTGGCGGAGCACGCGCTGGAGAAACTGGCGCCGTATTACAAAGGCATCGGCCCGGCGTGGACGAAAGGCGCCGTGCTGCCTGGCGGCGATATCGGCAATAACCGCGACGATTACGCCGCGAAGCTGCGTCGCCGCTTCCCGTTCATTACCGAAGGAATGGCGCGCCACTACGCCCGCACCTACGGCAGCAATACCGAACTGTTCCTCGGCAACGCGAAAGAGATTGCCGATCTGGGCGAGCATTTTGGCCATGAGCTGTACGAAGCGGAACTGCGCTACCTGGTGGAACACGAATGGGTGCGCCGTCTGGACGATGCCATCTGGCGTCGTACTAAAGAAGGGATGTGGCTGAATGCCGAGCAGCAGTCTCGCGTGGCGCAATGGTTGCAACAGCATGCGGGAAAGCGTGAATTGTCACTGGCGTCCTGAGGGTGACAAAAAATGCCCGGTGGCGCTGCGCTTACCGGGCCTACAGGATCGAGTAGGCCGGGTAAGGCGGAGCCGCCACCCGGCTTTGTTTTACAACCTCACCGGATCAATATGCCAGATATTCTCGGCATACTCTTTGATGGTCCTGTCTGACGAGAAGTATCCCATGTTGGCGATGTTATGCATCGCGGCGCTGGTCCACTTCTCCTGCTGACGGTACAGTTCGTCCACCTTATCCTGACAATCCACGTAGCTGCGGTAATCCGCCAGCACCTGATAGTGATCGCCAAAGTTAATCAGCGAGTCCACCAGGTCACGATAGCGCCCAGGCTCCTCAGGGTTAAACACCCCGGTGGCGATTTGCGTCAGCACCTGGCGTAACTCTTCATCCTCTTCATAATACTCACGCGGCGAGTAGCCCTGCTTGCGAAGCGCCTCTACCTCTTCCGCCGTATTCCCGAAGATAAAGATATTCTCCGCGCCCACATGCTCCAGCATTTCGACATTTGCGCCGTCCAGCGTGCCGATGGTCAGCGCGCCGTTCAGGGCAAACTTCATGTTGCTGGTGCCGGATGCTTCCGTCCCCGCCGTGGAAATCTGCTCAGAGAGATCCGCCGCCGGAATAATCAGCTGCGCCAGGCTTACGCTGTAGTTCGGGATAAACACCACTTTCAGCTTGTCGCCAATGTCCGGATCCTGGTTCACTACCTTCGCCACATCGTTGATAAGATGAATGATGTGCTTCGCCATGTAGTACGCGGAGGCCGCCTTACCGGCAAAGATTTTCACGCGCGGCACCCACTCCGCCGTCGGGTCAGCCTTAATGCGGTTGTAGTGAGTGATGACGTGCAGGACGTTCATCAGCTGACGCTTGTACTCGTGGATACGTTTGATCTGCACGTCGAACAGCGCTTTCGGGTTCGCCACCACGTTGAGATGCATCGCCAGCCAGACTGACAGCCGTTTCTTGTTCAGCAGCTTGGCTTCCCGTACGGCTTTGTTCACCGTCGGAAAATCAATGTGTTGCTCAAGCTCGCTCAGCTGGCTCAAATCGGTGCGCCAGGTGCGGCCGATATTTTCGTCCAGCACGTCAGACAGCGGCTGGTTCGCCAGCGCCAGCCAGCGGCGCGGGGTGACGCCGTTGGTCACGTTGCAGAAACGCGTCGGGAAGATCTTCGCAAAGTCTGCAAACAGCGACTGCACCATCAGGTTCGAATGCAGCTCTGAAACCCCGTTGACCTTATGGCTGATCACCACCGCCAGCCAGGCCATGCGTACGCGGCGACCATTGGATTCATCAATGATCGAGGCGCGGCTCAGCAGGCCGGTATCGTTCGGGTACTGCTCCTGCAAGGTCTTGAGGAAGTAGTCGTTGATCTCGAAGATGATTTGCAGGTGGCGCGGCAGAATTTTGCCGAGCATATCCACCGGCCACGTCTCCAGCGCTTCACTCATCAGCGTATGGTTGGTGTACGAGAACACCTGGCAGGTCACTTCAAACGCGTCATCCCAGCTGAACTTATGCTCGTCAATCAGCAGGCGCATCAGCTCAGGGATCGACAGCACCGGATGGGTATCGTTGAGGTGAATAGCGGTTTTTTCCGCCAGATTCGCATAGGTTTTGTGCAGCTGATAGTGACGGCTAAGGATATCCTGAATCGTTGCCGAGACGAGGAAATACTCCTGACGCAGACGCAGCTCGCGGCCCGAGTAGGTCGAGTCATCCGGATACAGGACGCGGGACACGTTCTCAGAGTGGTTTTTATCTTCCACCGCCGCGAAGTAGTCACCCTGATTGAATTTACCGAGGTTGATCTCGCTACTGGCCTGCGCGTTCCACAGGCGCAGCGTGTTGGTCGCATCGGTGTCGTAGCCGGGGATAATCTGGTCATAGGCCACGGCGAGGATCTCTTCGGTTTCCACCCAGCGGGATTTTTTCCCTTCCTGCTGAATACGCCCGCCAAAACGCACCTTGTAGCGCGTGTTGTGGCGCTTGAACTCCCACGGGTTACCGTACTCCAGCCAGTAGTCCGGCGACTCTTTCTGACGGCCATCAACGATGTTCTGCTTGAACATGCCGTAGTCGTAGCGAATACCGTACCCGCGTCCCGGCAGCGCCAGCGTCGCCAGTGAATCGAGGAAGCAGGCGGCAAGACGCCCGAGACCGCCGTTACCCAGCCCCGGGTCGTTCTCTTCGTCAATCAGCTCTTCTAAGTCCAGCCCCATCTCTTCCAGTGCGTTTTTGACGTCGTCATAAATCCCGAGCGATAACAGCGCATTGGAGAGGGTGCGACCAATCAAAAACTCCATCGACAGGTAATACACCTGTCGCGTCTCCTGCGAGAGCTGGGCGCGGTTGGAGCGCAGCCAGCGTTCGACCATACGGTCACGCACCGCAAACAGCGTGGCGTTCAGCCACTCATGTTTGTTGGCAATAACTGGATCTTTCCCAATGGTAAACATCAGCTTATAGGCGATGGAGTGTTTCAACGCCTCAACGCTGAGCGTGGGGGAAGAGTAGCTAAATGGAGCATTCATATCAGTAACTTCGCCTCGTTACATCAAGCGTTGATAAAGGTCGCGGTAGGACTGCGCCGCAACGTGCCAGCCAAAGTCCATGGACATCGCCTGACGTTGTACGTAACGCCACAGGGATGGACGGGACCACAAGACGAAAGCACGCCGGATCGCCCGAAGTAGCGACCAGGCATTACTGTCCTCGAAAACAAACCCGCTGGCGATACCATCCGCCAGGTTTTCCAGGGAGCTGTCAGACACCGTATCCGCCAGCCCGCCCGTGCGGCGTACCAGCGGCAGCGTGCCGTATTTCAGACCATAGAGCTGCGTCAGGCCGCAGGGCTCGAAACGGCTCGGCACCAGAATCACGTCTGCGCCGCCCATGATGCGGTGCGAGAACGCTTCGTGATAGCCAATCTGCACGCCCACCTGCCCCGGATGTTCCGCCGCGGCCGCGAGGAAACCTTCCTGCAATACCGGGTCGCCCGCGCCGAGTAGCGCCAGCTGGCCGCCCTGCTCCAGTAATCCTGGCAGCGCTTCCAGCACCAGATCCAGCCCTTTCTGGCTGGTCAGGCGGCTGACCACCGCAAACAGCGGTACCTTGTCGTTGACCTTCAGCCCCATCGCAATCTGTAGCTGACGCTTGTTCTCCGCTTTGTCCTCCACGGAGTCGCGACCATAGCGCGCTGCCAGCAGGAGGTCCGTTTCCGGATTCCAGATCTGTTCATCCACGCCGTTCAGAATGCCCGACAGACGACCTTCACGGTGGCGCTGTTGCAGTAGCCCTTCCATACCGTAACCGAACTCCGGCTGGGTAATTTCCCGCGCGTAGGTTGGGCTGACCGCCGTGATGTGGTCGGCGTAGTACAGACCGGCCTTCAGGAACGAAATCTGTCCGTTAAACTCCAGTCCGTGCATGTTAAAGAACGACCATGGCAGATCGATGTCATTCATATGATGCGCGTAATACATGCCCTGATACGCCAGGTTGTGCACCGTAAACACCGATTTCGCCGGGTGTCCTTTCGCCGCCAGATACGCAGGAGCCAGCCCCGCATGCCAGTCGTGCGCGTGCACCACGTTCGGACGCCAGAACGGATCCAGCCCGACGGCCATCTCCGCCCCCACCCAGCCGAGCAGGGCAAAGCGCAGCACGTTATCGGTATAGGCGTACAGGTTGGTATCGTGATACGGGCTGCCGGGTCGGTCGTATAAATGCGGCGCATCAATCAGGTAAATCCCTACGCCATTGTAATGTCCAAACAGCAGGGTGATACGTCCCGCGAAGGTCTCGCGGCGGGTAACAACCTTCGCATCGGGAATACCACGCCGGATATCCGGAAAAGCGGGTAACAACACGCGGGTATCCACCCCTCCGGCAATTTGCGCCGCCGGTAATGCACCAAGAACATCCGCCAGTCCGCCCGTTTTTAACAACGGGAACATCTCAGAACATACGTGTAAAACCTGCATCATCGCTCCTGTTTGATTTGCAGCTTCCGCAACATTTCCCGTGTTACTAACACGATCCCCTCTTCCGATCGGTAGAAACGACGTGCATCTTCTTCCGCGTTTTCCCCAATCACCATCCCTTCGGGAATGACGCAGGCACGGTCGATAACGCAGCGACGCAGACGACATGAGCGCCCTACCCAGACATCCGGCAGCAGGACTGCCGAATCGATATTACAGAATGAGTTTATACGCACGCGCGGGAACAGCACGGACTGCACCACCACCGAACCGGAGATAATGCACCCGCCAGAGACCAGCGAGTTCAGCGTCATACCGTGGCTGCCGGAGCGATCCTGGACGAACTTCGCCGGCGGCAGCGATTCCATATGGGTGCGAATCGGCCAGTTCTGGTCGTACATATCCAGTTCAGGCGTCACAGATGCCAAATCGAGGTTGGCTTTCCAGTAGGCTTCCAGCGTGCCGACGTCGCGCCAGTAAGGTTCCGCATTTGGATCGGACTGCACGCAGGACAATGGGAAAGGATGTGCATACGCCATGCCAGCTTTGGTAATTTTCGGGATGATGTCTTTACCGAAGTCGTGGCTGGAGTTTTCGTCTTTGTCGTCTTCTTCCAGCAGCTCATAAAGATAATCGGCATCAAAGACATAGATCCCCATGCTGGCGAGCGATTTGGTGTCGTCTCCCGGCATGGTTGGCGGATTCGCCGGTTTTTCGACAAAGTCGATAATCTTGTCATCGCCATCTACATGCATCACGCCAAACGCGGTTGCTTCTGCAACAGGCACCGGAAGACACGCCACGGTGCAGCGCGCACCTTTTTCGACGTGGTCGATCAGCATGTGGGAGTAATCTTGCTTATAGATGTGGTCCCCGGCGAGGATAACGATGTATTCCGCGTTGTAGCGGCGAATGATGTCGAGGTTCTGGGTCACGGCATCCGCCGTGCCGCGGTACCAGTTCTCCCCGTGAACGCGCTGCTGCGCCGGGAGCAGATCGACAAACTCGTTCATCTCTTCGCTGAAGAATGACCAGCCGCGCTGAATGTGCTGCACCAGCGTGTGCGACTGATACTGGGTAATGACGCCAATACGGCGAATGCCTGAGTTCAGGCAGTTGGAGAGTGCAAAATCGATAATACGGAACTTACCACCAAAGTGAACGGCCGGTTTGGCGCGCTTGATGGTCAAATCTTTCAGACGGGTACCACGCCCGCCCGCGAGGATCAGGGCAACTGTTTTTAATGGTAGCTGGCGCGCCAACATTAACGGATCGTTCTTCTCTAATCTAACCATGACTAACTCCTTTTTTATCATCTTTGGAATACGCACACTCCGTGCGCAGGCCCGTGCCAGACAGCCATAACAACCGGATTATCCGCTCCGGCAAAGGGAGGAATGGCTCGCCATTCCCCGTCAGGTAAAACAATCTCTGCGACGTCATCCGTCGCGTTCAGCGTCACCAGCCACGCATCCGAAAGCAGGATTTGCAGACAGGGTATGCCGTGTTGCCACTCTTGCGCGCTTAACGGTTGCGCGTCTTTATTCAGCCAGCGAACGTTGCCGTCGCCCTCTTCCCACCAGCAGTCGGCGGTGAGCGCGGGGATGTGCTGGCGAAGATGGATCAGCGCCGCGGTGAAATGGGTCAACCCGCTGTTCGCTTCTTCCCAGTTGAGCCAGGTCAAGGTGTTGTCCTGGCAATAGGCGTTGTTGTTGCCGTGCTGGCTGTGACCGTGCTCATCGCCCGCCAGCAGCATCGGCGTGCCCTGCGACAACAAAAGCGTCGTCAGCAGCGCATGAACGCTGGCGCGTCGCCGCTCGATCACATCCAGACTTCCGCCTAACCCTTCTATACCATGGTTAAAGCTATGGTTGTTGTTAGTCCCATCGCGATTCTCTTCGCCGTTTGCCTCATTGTGTTTCTGATTGAAACAAACGCAGTCGCGCAGCGTAAAACCGTCGTGCGCCGTCACCAGATTAATGGTGGCCGACGGACGTTTGCCGTCATGCTTAAAGAGATCGCTGGAGCCGGCAAAGCGACCGGCAAACTCCCCCAGCGACAGATCGCGCGTCAGCCAGAAGCGGCGGACGGCATCGCGGAAGTGGTCGTTCCACTCGGCAAACAGCGGCGGGAAGTTCCCCACCTGATAACCGCCCTCGCCGATGTCCCAGGGCTCCGCAATCAGCTTCACCTTTGAAAGCACCGGACAGTTTTTGATGGCCTCAAACAGCGGCGCCTGCTGGCTGAACGCCGGGGTGCGCCCCATTACCGGCGCCAGGTCGAAACGAAAACCGTCCACGTGGAACGTCTCAACCCAGTATTTCAGGCACGCGTACGCGTAATGCGTAACGGCCGGATCACTGAGGTTGAGGGTGTTACCGCACCCGGTCCAGTTCTCGTAATCGCCGTCGTCCCTGATCCAATAATAGCTACGGTTATCGATTCCGCGCTGAGAGAGCGTCGGGCCATCAAGATCGCTTTCTGCACTGTGGTTCAACACCACGTCCAGAATGACCTCGATACCCGCCGCGTGAAGCGCCTTCACCGCATCGCGAAACTCATCCCGCGCCTTCTCCGGATGCACCGCGTAGCGCGGGTCGAGGGCGAACATCGCCAGCGGGTTGTAGCCCCAGTAGTTGCTTAACCCAAGACGCTGCAGCCGCGGCTCGCTGGCAAAATGCGCCACGGGCAACAGCTCCAGGGCGGTGATCCCTAAGTGCTTCAGGTACGCGACCATCGTCGGATGCCCAAGCGCTTTGTAGGTACCGCGCATCTCTTTGGGGATTGACGGATGCAGATACGTCAGCCCTTTGACGTGGGCTTCATAAATAACGGTGTTGCCCCACGGCGTGCGCGGCGGGGCATCGTCTTCCCAGTCGTAGAGATCGTGTACCACCACGCTTTTGGGCGCGACGGGTGCGCTGTCGCGGTGGTCTGGTTCGCCGTAGCCAACGTGGAACAGCGGGTCGTCTTTAAACTCGCCGTCCACGCGGTGCGCACATGGGTCAATCAGCAGCTTCGCCGGGTTAAACCAGTGCCCCTGAGAGGGCTCCCAGGGGCCGTGTACGCGAAAACCGTAGTGCATCCCCGGCCGTCCTCCGGGCAGGTAGCCATGCCAGGTATCCCCCGTGCGCGCCGGTAAATCGTAACGGTGTTCGTTACCTTCCCCGTCAAACACGCAGAGTTCCACCCGCTCAGCATGGGCAGAAAAGAGCGTGAAGTTCACCCCCTTTCCGTCAAACCTCGCCCCGAGCGGTTCGGGTTTACCTGCCGAGAGCTGCGTCATTCTCCCTCCCGCACCAGCCAGATTATGCTCAGCGGCGGCAGCGTCAGGCCAAGGGAGTTCGGACGACCGTGGCTTTCGATGGCGTCGCTCTGTACCAGCCCGCCGTTACCAGCGTTGCTGCCGTGGTAGTGCATGGAGTCGGTGTTAAGGATTTCTCGCCATTTGCCCGGCTGGTTTATGCCGAAGCGGTAGTGTTCGCGCGGTATCGGCGTGAAGTTGCTGGCGACAATGATCTCGTTACCCGCCTTGTCGCGGCGCACAAAGACAAACACCGAGCGCTCGTGGTCGTCCACCACCAGCCACTCAAAGCCGTACGGATCGAAGTCCAGCTCGTGCAGCGCTTTGTGGTGGCGATAGGTCAGGTTCAGGTCGCGAACCAGACGCTGCACGCCGTGGTGCCAGTTGTCCGCGCCTTCCAGCAGATGCCAGTCAAGGCTGGTGTCGTGGTTCCATTCGCGCCCTTGCGCAAATTCGTTGCCCATAAACAGCAGCTTTTTGCCCGGGAAGGCGAACATCCAGCCGTAATAGGCGCGCAGGTTGGCAAACTTCTGCCACGCGTCCCCCGGCATGCGGTCGAGAACGGATTTCTTGCCGTGTACCACTTCATCGTGCGACAGCGGCAGCATGAAGTTTTCGGTGTAGTTGTAGAGTAGCCCGAAGGTGAGCTTATCGTGGTGATACTGACGATAAACCGGGTCAAGCTTCATGTAGTCGAGCGTGTCGTGCATCCAGCCGAGGTTCCACTTGTACCAGAAGCCCAGGCCGCCCATTGCCGGTGGACGGGAAACGCCCGGGAAGTCGGTTGACTCTTCAGCCATGGTCACGGCGCCTTCCACCTGCTCGCCGATAATGCGGTTGGTGTTGCGCAGAAACTCAATCGCTTCGAGGTTTTCACGCCCGCCATACTCGTTTGGGATCCACTCACCCTCTTTGCGGCTGTAGTCGCGGTAGATCATCGACGCCACCGCATCGACGCGCAGGGCATCAATACCGAAACGTTCGATCCAGTACAGCGCGTTCCCGACCAGGTAGTTTGACACTTCACGGCGACCGTAGTTGTAGATCAGCGTGTTCCAGTCCTGGTGATAGCCTTCGCGCGGATCGCTGTGCTCGTACAGCTTCGTACCGTCAAACTCTGCCAGCGCAAAATCATCCGACGGGAAGTGGCCCGGCACCCAGTCGAGGATCACGTTCAGTCCGGCGGCGTGCGCGGCATCAATGAAATAGCGGAAGTCATCGCGCGTGCCGAAGCGGCGCGTAGGCGCATATAGCCCGGTCGGCTGATAGCCCCAGCTACCGTCGAACGGGTGTTCGTTGATTGGCAGCAGCTCCAGATGGGTAAAGCCCATCCATTTGGCGTACGGCACCAGCTGGTCCGCCAGCTCGCGATAGCTCAGCCAGAAGTTGTTATCGGTGTGGCGACGCCAGGAGCCGAGATGCACTTCATAGACGGAGATCGGCGCATCAAAGCGGTTGGCCTGCTTGCGCTCCTCGCTCTGGACAACCTTCTCCGGCAGGCCGCAAATCAGCGAGGCGGTATTCGGGCGCAGTTCGGCCTCAAAGGCGTACGGGTCGGATTTAATACGCAGCTTGCCGTTGGCATCGATCATCTCGAATTTGTAGAGCTGACCGTTATGCGCGCCGGGGATAAACAGCTCCCAGATGCCGGTTTCCCGGCGCAGGCGCATGGGGTGACGACGACCGTCCCAGTAGTTGAACTGCCCGACGACGGAGACGCGCTGGGCGTTTGGCGCCCATACGGCAAAGCGCGTGCCGGTGATACCGTCCATGGTATCCGCATGGGCACCCAGCGTTTCGTAGGGGCGTAAATGGGTCCCTTCGGACAGCAGCCAGGCGTCCATCTCTTTTAAGAGCGGGCCGAAGCTATAGGGATCATCAATCAGGTTTTGCTGACCGTGCCAGATAACGGCAAGCTGATAACGAAAAGGATTTTTACGGCGGGGCATGACGCCCGAGAAGAAGCCACGCGAGTCGAGGCATTCCAGATTACCCACCTTGCGGCCGGTTTTGGGTTCGATAACCCACACTTCTGTTGCATCCGGTAACAGCGCCCGAACTTCCAGTCCGGCCTCTGTACGGTGCATCCCTAGCACAGAAAAGGGGTCGGCAAAGTGACCCGCAATAAGCGCATTAATCACGTCTCTCGAAATACGATCGGACATGGTATTCATCCTGTTTTTTTATGTCGCCCTTTTTACGCGCTCCGGGACGACTTTTAATGTGACCTAAACGGTGCAGTTAATCCTCTCTGCTCCGCCCTACCCTCAGGTGAGAAATAAATCTTCCTTAAAGCATAGCCAACGTCGTGGGCCCTCCTGATAAAAAATAAGACATCTGCGTTTTACTCCATGTAGTACGCAAAAAAAGGGGGTGACATTCACCCCCGGTGTTTAACAAATTATTACGCCAGCTGGCGCAGCATGCGGCGCAGCGGCTCGGCGGCACCCCACAGAAGCTGGTCGCCAACGGTGAACGCGGAGAGGTACTCCGGTCCCATGTTCAGCTTGCGCAGGCGGCCAACCGGGGTGGTCAGCGTGCCGGTAACGGCTGCCGGGGTCAGTTCGCGCATGGTGATATCGCGATCGTTTGGCACCACTTTCGCCCACGGGTTGTGCGCGGCCAGCAGCTCTTCCACGGTCGGAATAGACACATCTTTTTTCAGTTTAATGGTGAAAGCCTGGCTGTGGCAGCGCAGCGCGCCGATACGCACGCACAGACCGTCAACCGGAATGGTGTTCGCGGTGGCGAGAATTTTGTTGGTCTCAGCCTGGCCCTTCCACTCTTCGCGGGTCTGGCCGTTATCCAGCTGTTTGTCGATCCACGGGATCAGGCCGCCGGCCAGCGGTACGCCAAAGTTATCCACCGGCAATTCGCCACTGCGGGTGAGCTGAGTAACTTTACGCTCGATATCAAGGATCGCGGACGCCGGGTTTGCAAGCTCGGTCGCGACGCTCTGGTGCAGCTGGCCCATCTGGGTCAGCAGCTCGCGCATATGACGCGCGCCGCCGCCGGACGCCGCCTGGTAGGTCGCTACGGAGACCCACTCCACCAGATCCTGTGCGAACAGGCCGCCGAGGGACATCAGCATCAGGCTGACGGTGCAGTTACCGCCAACAAACGTTTTCACGCCGTTGTTCAGGCCGTCGGTGATGACATCCTGGTTAACCGGGTCGAGAATGATGATGGCATCGTCTTTCATACGCAGCGAAGAGGCCGCGTCAATCCAGTAGCCCTGCCAGCCGCTTTCACGCAGCTTCGGATAAATTTCGTTGGTATAATCGCCGCCCTGGCAGGTCACAATAATGTCGAGTGCCTTCAGCGCTTCCAGATCGTAAGCATCCTGCAACGTGCCTGTGGTACCACCAAAGGACGGTGCAGCCTGGCCGAGCTGGGAAGTGGAGAAGAAGACCGGGCGGATGGCGTCGAAATCGCGCTCTTCAACCATGCGTTGCATGAGTACAGAGCCGACCATACCGCGCCAGCCGATAAAACCAACGTTTTTCATAGCATTTTTTTCCTGCAAGGGGTGTGTGCTGATTGTGCAAGCCAGTATTGAACTGGGATATGCTTCACATTACAAAATGCTGCCAAAGTCGCAAGCGAAATTAATCGATGATTGCCCGGCAATCAGAAAAAGTGCTAATCATCGCAATGACCACAATAAGTATCAGGGATAATTTAAGATGAGTGAAATCATTTCCGCAGCGGTTTTATTGATCCTGATTATGGATCCGCTCGGTAATCTGCCGATTTTCATGTCGGTGCTGAAGCACACCGAGCCGAAGCGCCGTCGGGCGATCATGATCCGCGAGCTGCTCATCGCCCTGCTGGTGATGTTTATCTTCCTGTTCGCCGGTGAAAAAATCCTCGCTTTCCTGAACTTACGTGCCGAAACGGTCTCCATTTCCGGCGGGATCATTTTGTTCCTGATTGCCATAAAGATGATTTTCCCGAGCGCGGAAGGCAGCAGCAGCGGCCTGCCTGCGGGTGAAGAACCGTTTATCGTGCCGCTGGCGATTCCGCTGGTCGCCGGGCCAACGATTCTGGCGACGCTGATGCTGCTGTCGCATCAGTACCCGAATCAGATGAGCCACCTGGTCATTGCCCTGCTGATCGCCTGGGGCGGGACATTTATTATTCTGCTGCAGTCGTCGCTGTTCCTGCGCCTGCTGGGCGAGAAAGGGGTGAACGCCCTCGAGCGCCTGATGGGGCTGATTCTGGTGATGATGGCGACGCAGATGTTCCTGGATGGGATCCGGGCATGGATGAAAGGGTGAAGATGTAAAAAAGCCGGGTGGCGCTTACGCTTACCCGGCCTACGGGACCTGATTTTTTTGTAGGTCGGGTAAGGCGAAGCCGCCACCCGACAAAATACGGTCTCGTTAGCTCAGCAGCGTAAACGCAATCATCCCGACAACCGCACCCGTCGTGCCGAGGATGGTTTCCATCAGCGTCCAGGTTTTGAGGGTTTGCGCTTCGGTTGCGCCGGTAAATTTACCGAACAGCCAGAAGCCTGCGTCGTTCACGTGAGAAACCACAATCGAACCGCCCGCGATACAGATAGAGAGCGCCGCCATCTGCGCGCCGGAGTAGTTCAGCTGTTCAATCACCGGCATCACCAGCCCCACCGCGGTTAAGCACGCCACGGTCGCGGAGCCCTGAATGATACGCACCGCCGCGGCCAGCACGAAGCAGGTGACCGCAATCGGCAGGCCCATTCCGGTCAGCGCTTCGCCCAGCGCCGGACCCACACCGGAATCCACCAGCACCTGCTTGAACACGCCGCCCGCCCCGATCACCAGCAGAATAATACCCGCCGGTTGTAGCGCGGCACCGCATATCTCCATCACGCGATCTTTTGGCATGCCCTGACGCATCGCCAGCCCGTAAATCGCGACCAGACACGCCACCAGGATCGCAGTGAACGGATGGCCAATAAATTCGAACCATTCGTAAGCGGTTGACCCCACCGGCACAAAGCGGGCAGCGATGGTTTTCAGGCCCACCAGCACCAGCGGCAGCAGGATCAGCGACAGACTGAAGCCGAAGGACGGCATTTTGCCCTCGCCCAGGTGCGGCTCGGAGATGTCATCCGGAATGTGCAGCTCAACGTAACGGCTAATGAAGTTGCCCCACAGCGGACCGGCGATAATCATCCCCGGGATCGCCGCACACAGGCCAATCAGGATCATCCAGCCAAAGTCAGCATGCATCTGGGAAGCCAGCAGCATCGGCGCAGGCCCCGGCAGCAGAAACGCCGCTGCCGCCGCCACGCCCGCAAACAGCGGAATGACCAGCTTCACGAGGTTGGTACCGGTATGGCGTGCCATGGAGAACGCCACGCTAATCAGCAGCACCACCGCCACTTCAAAGAACAGCGGCAGCGCGCAAATCAGACCAGCCAGACCAATCGCGTAGTGCGCACGGCTGTGTCCGAAGGATTTCAGCATCTTGACGGCAATCTGATCGACCGCGCCCGTCTCGTGCAAAATCTTGCCAAACATCGCGCCGAGCGCGACTACGATGGCCAGGAAGCCGAGCGTGCCGCCCATCCCTTTTTCCATCGTCGCCGCAATTTTGTCGAGCGGCATTCCGGAAAAGAGACCGGCACCAATAGAAACCACCATCAAAGCAACGAAGGCGTGCATACGTGCCTTCATCACTAAAAACAGCAGCAGCAATACGGAACCCACTGCTGTCAAAACAAGCGTTAATGTACTCAAAACTTACTGCCTTTTATTAATAACCTCGATGGTGCTGGCAACAACACCTTCCAGCGGCTGATCGATATCAACCACTAAGACATCCTGTTCGTCAGCCCCAGGCTCCTGCAACGCTTCGAACTGCGTTACCAGCATCTGGGTTTTGAAGAAGTGGCCTTTACGCGCCTTCAGGCGGCTTTCAATTACCCCGAAATCGCCTTTCAGGTAGATGAAAGAGAGGTTCGGGTTGCCATCGCGCAGCAGGTCGCGATAGGTTTTTTTCAGCGCGGAACAGACTATCAGGGAGACTTTATTGGTGCGCTGCATCGCGAACGCGGCATCATTCAGCGCCTGCAACCAGGGTTTGCGGTCGTCGTCATTCAGCGGCTCGCCGGAAGCCATTTTCATGATGTTGCTGCGCGGATGGAGGAAGTCACCATCAAGAAACGCAGCCTGGAGTTGATGCGCCACTTCGCTCGCCACGGCAGATTTACCGCTACCGGACACGCCCATCAGGACGTAAACGTGGTGATCGTGATTAGTCGTGCTCAAAGGGTGTCCCTCAGTCAATTGTTACGGGTAACAGTTATCGGTAACATTGTCCTGCCGGGGCATAAGAGAAGCAATATCCAAACGTGCGCGAAGTGAATAAGTGTGAGCTACTTCAAATTTGTCGGATTAAATAGATCCACCCGGTGACAAGGTGAAACCTAAATCTAACATTTTAGGGGTAACTGCCTCACCACGAATGCGCGCCAGCAGGCGTTCTGCACCAATGCGGCCCATGCGTTCACGCGGGGTCAGGACGCTTGCCAGACGCGGCTCCATCACCTGGCCAATGTCGTGGCCGTGGAAGCCGGCAATCGCCATATCATCCGGGATTTTTAAACCCAGACGCTGACACTCAAACGCGGCGCCGACCGCAAGGTCATCGTTGGTACAGAAAATACCGTCCAGTTGCGGATACTCGCGTCGCGCCTGACGCATCAGCTCAATACCCGACGTATAAGAGGAAGATTGCTCCACCATCACGCTGTACGGGGTTAAACCGGCGTCGAGCATCGCCTGCTCGTATCCCTTCTGTTTGATGATAGTACGTTCATCCAGACGCGCACCCAGATAGGCCACATGGCGATGACCGCGGGCGATGATCGCCGCCGTCATCTGACGCGCCGCTTCAAAGTTATCGAACCCCACGGCGATGTCGAGGCACGGCGACTGGCTGTCCATCAGCTCCACCACCGGAATGCCTGCCACTTCAATCATTTTCAGCGTGCGCGGGGTGTGAGTACGTTCCGTTAAAATCAGGCCGTCAATGTTCCAGGAAAGCATCGATTCAAGACGTTCCTCTTCCAGTTCCGGCTTGTACCCATAGTGGGCGAGCATGGTCTGATAACCAAAGGCATCGGTCACGCTTTCGATGCCACGCAGCACTTCAGCGAAAACCTGGTTGGTTAAGGAAGGAAGCAGGACGCCCACCGCACGGCTGGTCGCATTGGAGAGAATATCGGGCGCGCGGTTGGGGATATAACCCAGTTCATCAAGGGCGGCGGCAATCTTGCCACGCAACGCCACGGAAACCTGCTCCGGGTTACGTAAAAAACGGCTGACCGTCATTTTGGTCACACCGACGCGATCGGCGACATCCTGAAGTACGGGGCGTTTCTTTTTCATCGTCCTGAGAAATCTTGAAGTGAGAGATTTGCTCAGTTTATCACGGACAAAGCTCAACCTTCCCCGTTTAAAGGGAAGGTTGAGAAATTATTTAGACCGGCGGCAGATCAAACAGCAGAATTTCACTTTCGCTGTCGGCATGCACGGAGAGCGCCTGCTCATCCCAGACTGCCAGGCCATCGGCGGTGGTGGCTTTGGTGCCGTTGATGGACACCTCGCCTTTCACCACCTGGATCCAGACGCGGCGGTTGGCGGCGATCTGGTGCACAGACTGTTCATCTTTCGCCAGCGCCCAGCGGTACAGCTCCATATCCTGATGCACTTTCAGGGAACCTTCACGCGCATCCGGGGAGAGCACCAGCTGTTTACCCTGTTTCGCATCGAAGCGGCGCTGTTCGTAGCGTGGCGTGATGCCGGTCTCTTCTGGAATGATCCAGATTTGATACAGGTGCAGTTTTTCCGTTTTGCTCGGGTTGTACTCAGAGTGACGCACCCCGGTCCCCGCGCTCATAATCTGGAACTCGCCCGCCGGAACCTGCTCTTTATTGCCCATGCTGTCCTGGTGCTCAACCGCCCCTTCCAGCACATAGGTCAGGATTTCCATGTCCTTGTGCGGGTGGGTACCGAAGCCCTGGCCTGCATCAATCACGTCGTCGTTAATGACGCGCAGCGCGGAGAAGCCCATGAAGTTCGGGTCGTAGTAGTCGGCAAACGAGAATGAATGCCATGAGTCCAGCCAGCCATGATTCGCGTGACCACGTTCGTTTGCTTTGCGTAAGTAGATCATTGTTTTCACCCTCAGTTCGTTTCGATGGAGTAAGTGTGGACGCAAACGCTCAGGGATCATAGAGGGTGAAAATTGACTCCTCTGTTCAAAAATTTAGAACAAGCGCAAAGGAGCCATTTTTGCTTATCTGGCGAGGGTTACCGTGGCAGGGGAAGCCTGTTCGAAGGCCCGTTCAAGGATTTCCAGGTTCGTCAGAACGTCAGATTCCTTGACGTAATTCGGCGTGCCGCTGGAGAGGGTTTCATACAGCGCATCGTAGACGCGTCCATAATCGCCCGTTTCCGGCTTCAGCTCTTCCCTGACCGTCAGGCCCTCGTCGTTCACGTACTCCAGCACGCCCACGGAATCATCTGCCGCAAAGCCCGGTTCGCCCGGCATGATGCTGGCCTTCAGGCTGGTCTCCTGCTGGTCAATGCCGTACTTGATAAAGGAGCCTTTCTTGCCGTGAACGATAAATTTCGGGTAGTCGATTTTCACCAGATGACTGGTTTTGACGATGGCTTTCAGGTCGCCGTAGAACAGCTGTGCTTCGAAGGTATCGTCCGGATTGGCCTTATTGCGCAGGCTGCGGATGTCATACGCCACGTGGTCCGGGCGGCCAAACAGGGAGATGATCTGGTCCATGGTGTGTACGCCCAGACCGTAGAACGACCCGTCCTGCGGCAGGCCGGGTTTGGTTTCTGCCACAGGGCGGTAGTAATCGAAGTGGCTTTCGATCTCCACAATATCGCCAAGCTTGCCGCTTTCGATTGCCTTTTTTGCCGTCAGGAAGCAGCTGTCAAAGCGACGGTTCTGGTACGGCGTGACGGTCAGCCCTTTGCTTTTCGCCAGCGCAAAGAGTTCCTTCGCTTCGGCGATGGTCGGGGTGAACGGTTTTTCCACCAGCACGTTTTTACCTGCTTCCAGCGCGCGTTTTGCGTAGTCAAAGTGGCTGTCGGCGTGGGTACAGACCACCACCAGCTTCACCTGCGGATCATTTAACACTTCATCAAGATCGCTGGTGAAATGAATATGGGAATACTGCGGAGACTGCTCTTCTGGCTTCGCGCGGCGCCGATAGATATGGGCCACGTGCCAGGTCTCTTTTCGGTTAAGAACATACGGAAGGTGGTAACGCGTGGTGCTTTTGCCAAATCCAATAAATGCACAATGTAGTGTCATGGCTCAGTCCTTTTGGAAGGTTACTGAGTCTAACCATAACAAAAAAAAAGCCAGCGAGAAGCTGGCTAAAGTAATACTGGAAGCAATGTGAGCAATGTCGTGCTTTCAGGTTCCCGTAGGAGGTCTTCCTGAATGCAGAGCAATAATAATCATTCTCATTCGCACTTGTCCAACACTTTTTGCAAAAAATAGCGATTGACTCAACTTTTAAAGTCACTGATGTTGGAAGGGACTTTTAACTGACTGAGGAACAAGGAATGAGTGAGATAGTGATACGCCACGCTGAACCGAAAGATTACGACGCCATTCGTCAGATCCACGCCCAGCCGGAGGTGTACCACAACACGCTACAGGTTCCTCATCCCTCAGAGCAGATGTGGCATGACCGGCTAACCGATCAGCCCGGTATCAAGCAGTTGGTCGCCTGTATTGATGATACCGTCGCCGGGCATCTATGCATTGCCGTAGCTCAGCGTCCGCGCCGCAGCCACGTCGCCGATTTTGGAATTTGTGTGGGTGCGCAGTGGCAAAACCGGGGCGTCGCCAGCGCGCTGATACGCACCATGATTGATATGTGCGATAACTGGCTGCGCGTCGACCGCATCGAGTTAACGGTGTTTGTCGATAACGCACCGGCAATCGCGGTGTACAAAAAGCACGGGTTTGAGATTGAAGGCACCGGCAGGCGCTACGCCCTGCGCAACGGCGAGTACGTGGACGCGTATTATATGGCGCGGATGAAGTAACCCCTCACCCCGACCCTCTCCCCGAAGGGGCGAGGGAGAAAAGACCGCACCGTGCAATCCCCTCTCCCCTATGGGGAGAGGGTTAGGGTCAGGGGAGCCCTCAATACCCCGCCGTTAAATCATCCACCGACCGCGGATCCGACGCGCCAAACAGTGCCCCGTCCGGCCCGGCCATAATGCTCTGGGTGCTGCCCATCGCCTCCTTCACCGCCACCTTCTGCCCGCGCTGCTCAAGCAGCTTGAGGGTATCCGGGCTAAAGCCCTTCTCCACGCGCAACTCGTCCGGCAGCCACTGGTGATGGAAACGCGGCGCATTGGTCGCTTCGGCGACGTTCATCCCAAAGTCGATGCTGTTCACCACCATTTGCAGCACGGTGGTGATAATCCGGCTCCCGCCCGGGCTGCCGGTCACCAGCCAGGTTTTGCCGTCTTTCACCACGATGGTGGGCGACATGGACGACAGCGGGCGCTTCTTCGGCCCGACCGCATTTGCATCGCCGCCGACCAGCCCGTAGACGTTCGGCACGCCCGGCTTGGCCGAGAAGTCATCCATCTCGTTGTTCAGCAAAATACCGCTGTTGCCCGCCACAATCCCGGTGCCGAAGGTGGTGTTGAGCGTGTATGTCACCGCCACCGCGTTTCCGTCTTTGTCCACGACCGAGAAGTGGGTGGTCTGGTTACTTTCATACGGCGCCAGCTTGCCCGGGCGGATCTCGCTGGACGGTTTAGCCTTGTTGATGTCGATCTCATCGGCAATCGATTTGGCATAGGCTTTGTTAGTCAGCGCCTGCCACGGCACCTTCACGAAATCCGGATCGCCAAGGTATTCCGAGCGATCCGCGTAGGCGCGCTTTTCTGCCTCCGCCATCACCTGCATGGCATCGGCACTACCGAAGCCGAACTTGTGCATATCGAAGTTTTCCAGAATATTGAGGATCTGCACAATGTGAATGCCCCCGGAGGACGGCGGCGGCATGGAGAAGACCTCGTAGCCGCGATAGGTGCCGCTAATCGGCTCGCGCTCCACCGCCTTATATTCCGCCAGATCCGCTTTGGTGATCAGCCCGCCGTTCTTCTGCATCTCGTCGGCAATTTGATCGGCAATCGGCCCCTTATAGAAGGCGTCCGGACCGTTTTCGGCAATCAGTTCGAGACTTTTTGCGAGGTTCTTCTGCACCAGCTTATCGCCCTTCTTCAGCGGCTCGCCGTCTTTCCAGAAGATAGCCTTGCTGTTTTCATGATTGGGAATAACTTCGCTGCCGTAGGTTTTGAGGTCGTCCGCCAGCGCGTCGTTGACGACGAAGCCGTCTCGCGCCAGCCTGATGGCAGGCTGCACCACTTTATTCAGCGGCAGCGTGCCGTATTTTTCCAGCGCCAGCGAGAACCCCGCAACGGTGCCCGGCGTGCCGGAGGCAAGGTGCGAGTTCAGGGATTTTTTACTGTCCGGATTGCCCTGATCGTCGAGGAACATATCGCGGGAGGCCTGATTCGGCGCCATCTCACGGAAGTCGATGGCCGTAGTTTTACCGTCTTTCGTGCGCAGCATCATAAACCCGCCGCCGCCCAGGTTCCCCGCCTGTGGATGCGTTACCGCCAGTGCGTACCCGACCGCGACCGCCGCATCCACCGCGTTACCGCCCTGTTTAAGAATATCGACGCCCACCTGAGTTGCCAGCGCGTCAACCGAGGCCACCATGCCATGCGTCGCCCGCACGGGATGAAAAACATCCTCCTCCACGCCGTAAGAGACCGGAGGAGCGGCGGGCGGATTGGCCGCCACGGTAAATGTGCCGCCTGCCATCAGCGCAGCGATGGCGACCCAGCGCAAAAAGGTTGGTTTCATCATTATTGTTCTCCAGGTGAAGGGGCCTATATTCCCCGCTTAAGCCTGGTTCACAACTCTTAAAAAATCATCGTTATGTCGGAATCAGGATAAACTTAAGAGAAGCCTCAAAGGAGGAGATAACCATGAAACGATTACCGATCCTGATCGCGCTGCTTCCGTTCGCCGCGCTCGCACAGCCGATAAACACGCTGAACAACCCGAACCAGCAGGGCTATGTCATTCCGAGCCAGCAGCGTATGCAGACGGAGATGATGAGCCAGCAACAGCAGCAGAAAGGGATGCTTAATCAGCAGTTAAAGACGCAGACCCAGGTGCAGCAGCAGCACCTGCAAAACCAGATGAACGCTAATACCCAGCGCGTGCAGCAGGGCCAGATGCGCGAGCAGCCGCTGTCAAACTCAAACGGTGGGATGTTAGGGGGCGGGATGTCGCAAAGCAGCGGTCAGCAGCATATGCTGCCGACCCAGCAGAACGGCAGTATGCTTAATAAATAAAGTTCGGCCCGATCTGGTCAATCGCATCGGTACAGATGCTGTCCACGCCCCAGCGCAGCAGCTCGGCTGCACGCTGGGGTTTGTTGACGGTGTAGACCAGGATATGCAGACCGGCCTCTTTCAACAGCGTCACGCGCGCTTCATCCAGCAGCTTATGGTTGAGGTGGATCGACACGCAAGCTAAGCGGGCAGTCAGCGCGCGCCAGTCTTCTCGCCACTCATCCAGCAGCAGCCCGCGCGGCAGCTCTGGTACGGCCGCCTGTGCCGCTTCCAGCGCGTCGATGTCAAACGACGACAGCAGCGGTACCGTCATCCCTTCCCACAGCTCACGCGCGGCCAGCGCGATGACTTTGCCCGTCAGCGGCCCGGTGCCGGTGGTCGGTTTGATTTCGATGTTAGCCATCATGCCGTGCTGTCGGCAGCGGTCCGCCACTTCCGCCAGTAGCGGCAATGGTTCGCCTTTGAATTCACCGCTGAACCAGCTTCCGGCGTCCACCTTCAGCAGATCGCGCCACGGCAGTTCGCCCGCCACGCCCCAGCCGTTGCTGGTGCGTTCAAGGTTGTCGTCATGCAGCAGGAAAATTTCGCCGTCCTTCGACAGCTTGGCGTCGAACTCGATCATCGTGTGGCCGTAGCGCGCGCCAGCGTCAATTGCCGCCAGGGTGTTTTCCGGCGCCAGTTTACCGCCGCCACGGTGGGCGACAATATGGGGGTAAGGCCAGTTGCTCATACTCGTTGTCCTGTTTCACCGTCAAATAAGTGCAGGTGATTTTCCGGCATATGCAGCCACAGCGTGCTGCCTGCCTTCGGGCGCTCCTGATGCGGCAGGCGCACCACCAGCTTTTGTTCGCCCCAGCGTCCGTGCGCCAGGTTGTCTGCGCCCAGCATCTCCAGCGTGTCCATCACCAGCGGCACGCCGCCGTCCGCCTGAGACGTCAAACCAATATGCTCCGGGCGGATACCGAGCGTCATCTTACGCCCGGCGTAGCCACGATAGTACCAGTTGATCGGCAACGCCATCCCGCTTTCCAGCTCAAAATGGGTTCCTGCAGCATTGATCCGCCCGTCCAGCAGGTTCATCGCCGGACTGCCGATAAAGCTCGCCACAAAACGGCTGGCCGGTTTTTCGTAGACTTCCACCGGGGTGCCAATCTGCTCGGCGATGCCTTTGTTCATCACCATCACGCGCTGGGCGAGAGTCATGGCCTCTACCTGATCGTGGGTCACGTAGAGGGACGTGGTTTTCAGGCGGCGATGCAGCTGCTGTAGCTCAAGGCGCATCTGCACGCGCAGCTTGGCGTCGAGGTTTGACAGCGGTTCGTCGAACAGAAAGACCGCCGGATCGCGCACGATGGCGCGCCCCATCGCCACGCGCTGACGCTGGCCGCCGGAAAGCTCACGCGGGCGACGCTTGAGCAGGCCGTCAAGCTCCAGAATGCGCGCGGCTTCTTTCACGCGCTCCTCGATATGGCCTTTGCCCATGCCGCGAATTTTCAGCCCCCAGGCCATGTTCTCTTCCACGCTCATGTGCGGATAGAGGGCGTAGTTCTGGAACACCATCGCGATGCCGCGATCTTTGGGTTCCATCTCGGTAACGCGCTGGCGGTCAATCCAGATATCCCCGGACGTCACGCGTTCCAGCCCCGCCACCATGCGCAGCAGCGTGGATTTCCCACAGCCGGACGGGCCGACCATGACGATAAATTCCCCGTCCGCCACGTCGAGCGTCAGCGGCTGAATGACCTGGGTTTTGCCGTCCCAGCTTTTGGTTACTGCCTGTAATTTTAAACCTGCCATCTTATTTCTCACTGTCCACTAAACCACGCACAAACGCACGCTGCATGGCTAAAACGATAACGACCGGGGGGATAAGGGTGAGCAGCATCGCCGCCATTACCTGGTTCCAGAGGGTGGTGCCTTCGCCGGTGGCGATCATGCCTTTGATGCCTGCCACGGCGGTGCCGAGGTTGACGTCCTGAACGATCAGCAGCGGCCACAGGTACTGGTTCCAGCCGTAGATAAAGGTGATCACAAACAGCGCCGCAAGGTTGGTTTTCGACAGCGGCAGCACGATGTCGCGGAAGAAGCGCATCGGCGAGGCGCCGTCAATACGCGCGGCTTCAATCAGCTCATCCGGCAGGGTCATAAAGAACTGGCGGAACAGGAAGGTGGCGGTCGCCGAAGCCATCAGCGGCAGGGTTAAGCCCGCGTAGCTGTCGAGCATCTTCAGGTTGGCGATCACCTCCACCGTCGGGAAGATACGCACCTCCACCGGCAGCATCAGAGTGATAAAAATCATCCAGAAAAACAGGTTACGCAGCGGAAAGCGGAACCAGACGATGGCGAAGGCCGAAAGCATCGACACCGTGATTTTGCCGACGGTGATGCCGAACGCCATGATGAAACTGTTGAGCATCATCAGCCAGAACGGCGCGCTGTTGGCCCCCACGCCCTGGGTCCAGATAGTTTTCATGTTCTCGAAAAGATGCCCGCCGGGGACGAGCGTCATCGGCGTGTCGAACACCGCTTTGGTGTCCAGCGTGGCGGCGACGAAGGCCACGTACAGTGGAAACAGGATGACGAGGATGCCCAGGATCAGCAGGGTATGGCTGAAAATCGTCAGCCCGCGACGGTTCTCAATCATTGGTAGCGCACCTTACTTTCAACATAGCGGAACTGCACCACCGTCAGGATGATGACGAGGAACATCAGCACCACGGACTGGGCGGCAGAGGCAGAGAGATCAAGCCCGGCAAAGCCTTCGCGGTAGATCTTGTAGATCAGCGTCGTCGTCGCCTGTACCGGACCGCCCGCAGTGGCGGCGTCGATCACCGGGAAGGTGTCGAAGAAGGCGTACACCAGGTTGACCACCAGCAGGAAGAAACTCACCGGGGCGATCAGCGGCAGCGACAGTTTGAAGAAGCGACGAACGGGCCCTGCGCCGTCAATCGCGGCGGCCTCCACCAGCGAACGCGGGATAGACTGTAGCGCGGCGAAGAAAAACAGGAAGTTATAGCTGATCTGCTTCCACACCGAGGCGAACACCACCAGGAACATCGCCTGACCGCTGTTCTGGGCGTGGTTCCAGTCGTAGCCAAACTCGCCCAGGAAGTGGGTAATCAGCCCGCGCCCCGGGTTAAACAGGAAGATCCACAGCACGGCGGCCACGGCGGGAGCCACAGCGTAAGGCAGCAGCATCAGGGTCTGATACAGACGGCTGCCGCGCACTACGTAATCCACCAGCGCGGCGAAGAACAGCGACGCGACAAGACCGCTGACGGTGACCAGCGCGCTGAATTTGATCGTCGTCCAGAAGGAGTCCAGGTAGTAGCTGTCATGGAACAGCGCGGTAAAGTTGTCCAGCCCGACAAACTGGCTGGAAAGCCCGAACGGATCGACGCTTTGTACCGAGTACCACAGCGCTTCGCCCGCAGGCCAGATAAAGAAGATAACGGTGATGACCAGCTGCGGCGCAACCAGCAGGTACGGCAGCCAGCGGGAACGGAACACCGGACGGGATGAGGACATAGGTTAGCTCAAGTAGGTTTTCGCCCCTCACCCCGGCCCTCTCCCCATAGGGGCGAGGGAGAAAAGACGGCTCCGTGCAGTCCCCTCTCCCCTATGGGGAGAGGGTTAGGGTGAGGGGTAAGATTTTAATTAAGACTTCGTCGACTGCTCAAAGCGGCGTAACAGTTGGTTGCCGCGCTCTACCGCTGAATCCAGCGCCTGCTGAGGCGTTTTCTTCCCGGTCCAGACGCTTTCCAGCTCTTCATCAACGATGGTGCGGATCTGTGGCATGTTGCCCAGACGCAGGCCTTTGGTGAACGGCAACGGCGGCTTGTTCAGCATCTGACGCGTCGCGATGTCCGCGCCCGGGTTCTTGCTGTAGAAGCCCTGCTCCCGGGTCAGGTCGTACGCGGCTTTGGTGATCGGCAGGTAGCCGGTCTTCTGGTGCCACTCGGCGGCGTTTTCCGGCTTCGCCAGGAAGTCGAGGAACTCGGCCACGCCTTTGTAGGTGCCGTTGTCTTTACCCTGCATCACCCACAGGCTCGCCCCGCCGATGATGGCGTTCTGCGGCGCGCCTTTTACATCAGCGTCGTACGGCATCATGCCCACGCCGTAGTTGAATTTGGCGTAGTGACGGATGTCCGCCAGCGAACCGGAAGACGCGGTAGTAATGGCGCAGTCACCGTTGTAGAACTTCTCGGTGGATTCGTCTTTGCGCCCGAAATAGCTGAAGTCGCCCTTCTTGTTCAGATCGGCCAGCAGCGCGATGTGCTTCACCTGCTCCGGCTTGTTAAATTCCAGAACCGCGTCGGTGCCATCGAAGCCGTTGTTTTTGGTGGCAACCGGCAGGCCGTGCCAGGCGCTGAAGTTTTCAATCTGGATCCAGCCCTGCCAGCCGCTGGCGTAGCCGCACTTCATCCCCGCCGCTTTCAGCTTCGCGGTGTACTCCGCCAGATCCTGCCAGGTTTTTGGCGGCTGTTCCGGATCTAAACCGGCTTTTTTGAAGGCATCTTTGTTGTAGTACAGCACCGGCGTGGAGCTGTTAAACGGTTGGGACAGCAGGTGGCCGGTTTTGGAATCGGTGTAGTAACCGGAGACGGTCGGCACAAACTGGGATTCGTCAAAGTTGATGCCCGCGTCTTTGAACACTTCATAGACCGGCTTGATGGCTTTGGAGGCCATCATGGTCGCGGTGCCGACTTCATAAACCTGTAACAGGGCTGGCGCGTTGCCGGTACGGAAGGCGGCGATGCCCGCGCTCAGGCTCTGCTCGTAGTTACCTTTGTACACCGGCACAATTTTGTAATCCGGGTGGGTGTCGTTGAAACGTTGCGCCAGGGAGTCAACCTCTTTACCCAACTCCCCTTCCATAGAATGCCAGAACGGAATGGTGGTCACAGCCATTGCGTTCGTCGCAAAAGCCAGACCGATTGCCAGACCCAAAGCTGTGTGTCGTAACGATGTCATTGTCATCTCTCTTATTATGCCGGATGCGCGATATCACGCGTTTTGTGCTCGCGAGGTAACATGACATGCTCGAATGACAGAAAAATAACTGTTTGTTTACAGATAGGTGACAGCCAGGCGTCAGAGGGATGATGGTTGTGTGAAGGGGTTAATATGAAAAAAAGCCGGGTGGCGGCTTCGCCTTACCCGGCCTACATGGTATCCGTAGGCCCGGTAAGCGCAGCGCCACCGGGCGATACAGACGGCTTAGCCGCCCAAATACGCGCTCCGCACCGCTTCGTTCGCCAGCAGCGCATCGCCGGTATCGGAGAGCACCACGCGGCCGTTCTCCAGCACGTAGCCACGGTCAGCGAGCTTCAGCGCCTGGTTGGCGTTCTGCTCGACGAGGAAGATGGTCATCCCCTCTTTGCGCAACTGCTCGATGGTGTCGAAAATCTGCTGAATGATGATAGGCGCCAGCCCGAGCGACGGTTCATCCAGCAGCAGCAGACGCGGCTGGCTCATCAGCGCGCGGCCAATCGCCAGCATCTGTTGCTCCCCGCCGGACATGGTGCCCGCGCGCTGAATTCGCCGCTCCCACAGGCGCGGGAAGAGTTCGTATACCCATTTGATGCGGGTCTGGTATTCATCCCGGTGGGCGAAGAAACCGCCCATCGCCAGGTTCTCTTCGACCGTCATGCGCGAGAACACGCGACGCCCTTCCGGGACGATCGCTACCGCTTCACGCATAATTTTAGCCGTCTGCCAGTCGGTAATATCTTTGCCGTCAAACACAATCCGCCCGCTGGTGGCGCGCGGATCGCCGCACAGGGTGCCGAGCAGCGTGGTTTTCCCCGCGCCGTTGGCGCCAATCAGGGTGACGATTTCGCCCTGATTGATATGCAGGCTGACGTCGTGCAGCGCCTGGATCTTGCCGTAGTGCGCATTGACCTTGTCGAACGTTAACATCGCTTTTTCCATCTTATGCCTCACCAAGGTATGCGCGGATCACGTCCGGGTTGCTGCGGATCTCTTCCGGCGTGCCGTTCGCCAGCGGCGTGCCCTGGTTAACCACGTAGATACGGTCCGAAATGCCCATCACCAGCTTCATGTCATGCTCAATCAGCAGGATGGTGGTGTCGTGATGATCGCGAAGCTCGGCAATCAGCTCGTCCAGCTCTTTGGTCTCTTTCGGGTTAAGGCCCGCCGCCGGTTCGTCGAGCATCAGGATCTCCGGCTGGGTCACCATGCAGCGCACGATCTCAAGGCGACGCTGGTCACCGTAGGCGAGGTTGCTCGCCTGACGGTTGGCGTGCTGGAGCAGGCCGATACGGTCGAGCCAGGTGGCGGCGCGATCGAGCGCCTCCTCCTGCGCGCGGCGGAAGGCCGGGGTTTTCAGCAGGCCGGAAAAGAGGCCGGTTTTGAGTTGCTGATGTTGCGCCACCAGCAGGTTCTCAATCACCGTCATCTCCCGGAACAGACGCACGTGCTGGAAGGTACGCACCACGCCCATGCGGGCAATCTGCTGGCCCGGTAGCCCTTCGAGGTGCTGGTCGCGCAGCATGATGGTGCCACCTGTCGGCTTGTAAAAACCGGTCAGGCAGTTGAATACTGTGGTTTTCCCTGCGCCGTTCGGGCCAATCAGGGAGACAATCTCTTTCTTATGCAGATCCAGATTCACGTTGTTGACCGCCAGCAGGCCACCAAAACGCATCATCAGACCGTTAACGGATAATAATGGCTGACTCATGCCTGCTCTCCTTTCGCTTCCGCGCTCTTAAGCTTCAGCTGTGGACGCGTCATCGGCAGCAGGCCCTGCGGACGCCAGATCATCATCAGCACCATCAAGCCACCCAGCATCAGCATGCTGTATTCGTTAAAGTCGCGCATCAGCTCGCGCGAGACCACCAGCAGGATGGCCGCGAGGATCACGGCGAACTGGGAACCCATCCCGCCGAGCACCACAATCGCCAGCACGAAGGCCGATTCGGCAAAGGTGAACGATTCCGGGCTGACGAAGCCCTGACGCGCGGCAAACAGCGTTCCGGCGAAACCGGCAAACGCGGCGCTGATGGTAAACGCGGTCAGCTTGATACGGGTCGGATTCAGGCCCAGGGAACGGCAGGCGATCTCATCCTCACGCAGCGCTTCCCATGCGCGGCCCAGCGGCATGCGCAGCAGACGGTTGATCACAAACAGGGTAATCACCACCAGCAGCAGCGCCACCAGGTAGAGCCAGATCACGCGGTCGGACGGGTCGTATTTGATGCCAAAGAAGTTGCTGAAGGTATCCCAGCCGCCTTCGCGGGCGGTACGGCTGAACTCCAGGCCGAAGAAGGTCGGTTTCGGGATCTGGCTGATGCCGTTCGGACCGCCGGTCACTTCGGTATTGTTGAGCAGCAGGATACGGACGATTTCGCCGAAGCCTAAGGTCACAATCGCCAGGTAGTCACCGCGCAGGCGCAGCACCGGGAAGCCGAGCAGGAAGCCCGCGGCGGCAGAGACCAGCCCCGCCAGCGGCAAACAGGTCCAGAAGCCGAGGCCGTAATAATGGTTCAGCAGCGCGAAGGTGTACGCGCCGATGGCGTAGAACCCGCCGTAGCCCAGCACCAGCAGGCCAGACAGCCCCACCACCACGTTCAGACCTAGCCCCAGAATCACGTAGATCATGGTCAGGGTGGCAATATCCACCGTCCCGCGCGATACCATAAACGGCCACGCCACGGCAGCCACCAGCAGCGCCACAAGGAACAGCTTCTGCTTCACGGTTGTACCGTCGATCGCCGGCAGGACGAATTTCGGCCCGGAGACGTTCTTCAGCGTCTTCTGGAACAGCGGACGCAGCAGCTGGAACAGGAACACCACGGCGGTGCCGATAAACACCCACTGCCAGCGAATATCAGCGGCGGTGTCGACCACCAGCTTCGTGCCGTCCAGCCCTAACTGGACGCCCATAAAGACGCCCGCCAGGACGAAGAACATGGCGGCAGAAAGCAGCGCCATCGCAAAATGCATCGGTTTCATACTTTCTCTACCTCCGGACGGCCCAGAATACCGGTAGGCATCACCAGCAGAACCAGAATCAGCAGGGCAAACGACACCACATCTTTATATTCGGTGCTCAGGTACGCCGAGGAGAGCGCTTCGGCCACGCCCAAAATCAGGCCGCCAATCATCGCGCCCGGAATGCTGCCGATACCGCCCAGTACCGCGGCGGTGAAGGCTTTCATCCCGGCCATAAAGCCGATGTACGGGTTGATTACGCCGTAGAACTGGCCGAGCAACACGCCCGCCACCGCCGCCATCGCTGCACCGATCACGAAGGTCAGGGCAATCACGCGGTCGGTGTTGATCCCGAGCAAGCTCGCCATCTTCAGGTCTTCCGCGCAGGCGCGGCAGGCGCGTCCCATGCGGGAGTAGCGGATGAAAACGGTCAGGGCCAGCATCGCCAGGAAGGTCACAATCCAGATAACCAGCTGCATGGTGGTGACAGAGGCAGAGAAGTTTTCGCTGGCCCCCACAATCCACTGGCCGTTAAACAGGCTTGGAAGCGCCACGTCACGCGAACCTTCTGTCAGGCTGACGTAGTTTTGCAGGAAGATGGACATACCGATGGCGGAGATCAGCGCAATAAGGCGCTTGGAGCTGCGCACCGGCCGGTAGGCCACCCGTTCGATGCTCCAGCCGTAGGCGCTGGCAATCACAATCGCGCCGACAAACCCGGCGGCCACCAGCAACCAGCTGCTGTCGATGCCCATCATCATCAACGCGGCGATGATCATAAAGGAGACGTAGCTACCGATCATGTACACCTCGCCGTGGGCGAAGTTGATCATGCCGATAATGCCGTAAACCATCGTGTAGCCGATGGCGATCAGCGCGTAGGTGCTTCCCAGCGTGACGCCGTTAAACATCTGCTGCAAAAAGTAGAGAAACTGCTCGGACATATGCAAACCTTTTTATATCCGCCCGGTAAACCGGGCGGTGGGATTATTATTTGGCGACCGAGGACGAACCGTCGGCGTGCCACTTAAAGACACCAAATTCAAATCCCTTCAGATCGCCTTTCTCATCCCAGTTCAGCGGCCCAATCACGGTGTTCGCCCCGTGTGCTTTTAAATCTTTCACCAGATCCAGCGGCTCTTTGCTGCCGGTGCGATCCATGGCCGTGGCCAGCGACTGCACGGCCGCGTAGGTGATCCAGACGTATGGGCCACTCGGATCTTTCTTCTGTGCCTTGAGCGCATCCACGATAGCTTTATTCGCCGGATCCTGGTCATAGCGTTTTGGCATCGTCACCAGCATGCCTTCGGCAGAATCGCCCGCGATGTTCGACAGGGAGGCATTACCGACGCCCTCAGGCCCCATAAACTGGGTTTTCAGACCGGTGGCGCGCGCCTGGCGCAACATCTGCCCCATTTCCGGGTAGTAGCCGCCGTAGTAAACGAAGTCGATATTCTCTTTTTGCAGGCGGGCGATCAGCGCGGAGAAGTCTTTCTCACCGGCGGTAATGCCGTCGAAGAAGACGATATTCGCCCCGCCTTTTTTTAGGCCGTCCTGTACAGAGCGCGCCAGGCCTTCACCGTACTGCTGTTTGTCATGAATGATGGCAATGCGCTGTGGCTTAACGGTCTCGAGGATGTATTTGGCGGCGGTTGGCCCCTGCGAGGAGTCCAGACCGGCGGTACGCATAATGTGCTGGTAACCGCGCTGGGTCAGTTCCGGGTTGGTGGCGCCCGGGGTGATCATCAGGATGCCTTCGTCTTCGTAGATATCAGACGCAGGCTGCGTGGAGGAGGAACACAGGTGCCCGATGACGTACTGGATACCGTCGTTAATGATTTTGTTGGCGACCGCGACGGCCTGTTTTGGATCGCAGGCGTCGTCATACTCCACGCCCACCAGCTTGTCGCCTTTGATGCCGCCTTTAGCATTGATATCTTTGATGGCCTGACGCGCGCCGTTGAACTCCATATCGCCCCACTGGGCAACGGGGCCGGACATCGCACCCACTACCGCAACTTTAATGTCGTCTGCCATAGCGGCATGCGAGATCGACAGTGCGACCATCCCCGCGATTAACGTCTTCGCGTTCCTTTTCATCTCAGAATCCCCATTCGTGAAGTGATGTATATATTTTGTTTTATTATGGTTAAAAAGCATTCTGTACTTTTAATGAACAACGCTATTTTTACCAGTGCCTTTAATGGTTTAGCGCAGGTTTTTAACAAAAACCAGACTAATATCTCTATTTTTCAGGCGATTAAGCAAAGATAATATTCTGAAATCAGACGGAGATAAACAAATAAAAGCGCAGTTTGCAGCATAAAATAACGGTACAAAGCGCCGAATAAATCACTACCATTCAGGTTAAAATTCTGCTTATTTTTCGATCCATGTGTTTTCAAACTGCCCATCGCGTTGCCAAAAAACTAATCACCTGGTAAATGGGAAGAAAAAGAGAAAGTGCCTGAGCAATTAAATTGAGTACACTGGCCGTACTCTTTTTGATTTGGACAAGCAGCTAATGAAACTGACTATCGTGCGTCTGGTGACCTTTAGCGACCAGGATCATATCGACCTGGGCAAGATCTGGCCGGAATATTCTTCTTCATCGCTGGCCGTCGATGAGAACCACCGCATCTATGCCGCGCGCTTTAACGAGCGCCTGCTGGCCGCCGTCCGCGTAACGCTGAGCGGCACGGAAGGGGCGCTGGACTCCCTGCGCGTGCGCGACGTGACCCGTCGTCGCGGGGTCGGGCAGTATTTGATTGAAGAGGTGATCCGCGAAAACCCGAGCGTGACCTCCTGGTGGATGGCCGACGTGGGCGTAGAGGATCGCGGCGTAATGGCGGCGTTTATGCAGGCGTTAGGGTTTACGGCGCAGGCGAACGGGTGGGAGAAGCGCTAAAAGAAAGCCGGGTGGCGGCTGCGCCTTACCCGGCCTACATTCATTATCTGCCGCATTTTCCCAGGCTGATTGTAGGCCCGGTAAGCGAAGCGCCACCGGGCAAAAGCGGGGCTCTGCGGCCTGATGCCCTCACCCCGGCCCTCTCCCACGGGGAGAGGGAGAAAACATTAAAAAAGGCAACTTACGTTGCCTTTTTGCTTTTATTTGGCGTCTGTCGCCGTGCCGTTGGCATGCCAGTCAAACACGCCGAACTCGAAGCCCTTCAGGTCGCCCTTCTCATCCCAGGACAGCGGCCCCATCACGGTTTCCACCGAGTTCGCTTTCAGCCAGGTGGCAATCTCCGCCGGATCGGCTGACTGGTTCAGGCCCGCTTGCAGAGACTGCAACGCTGCGTAAGTGGTCCAGACGAACGCACCGCTTGGATCCTGTTTCTTCGCCTTGATGGCATCTACAACAGGTTTGTTCGCAGGCACCTGGTCGTAGTTTTTCGGTTTGGTCACCAGCAGCCCTTCAGCAGACTCACCCGCGATGTTAGACAGGGAAACGTTCGCCACGCCTTCTGGCCCCATGAACTGTGTCTTCAGACCCGCCGCACGCGCCTGACGCAGGATCTGCCCCATTTCCGGGTGGTAGCCGCCGTAATAAACGAAGTCGATATTCTCTTTCTTCAGACGCGCTACCAGAGTCGAGAAGTCTTTCTCACCGGCGGTGATACCGTCAAAGAACACCACGTTGGCATTCGCTTTTTTCAGGTTATCCTGCACCGCACGGGCCAGGCCTTCGCCGTACTGCTGTTTGTCATGAACAATCGCGATGCGCTGCGGCTTCACTTTTTCAACAATGTATTTCGCGGCGGTTGGCCCCTGATCGGAGTCCAGACCGGTGGTACGCAGGATCAGCTTATAGCCGCGCGCGGTCAGCTCTGGTGCCGTCGCAGCCGGCGTGATCATCAGAATGCCTTCGTCTTCGTAGATGTCAGACGCGGGCTGGGTGGAAGAGGAGCACAGGTGACCGATAACGTATTTGATCCCGTCATTTACCACTTTGTTCGCCACCGCGACCGCCTGTTTCGGGTCACAGGCATCGTCATATTTTACGATTTGCAGCTTTTCGCCCTTGATGCCGCCCTTAGCATTAATGTCTGCAACCGCCTGTTCCGCGCCCGTAAATTCCTGGTCGCCGTACTGTGCTACCGGACCGGACATCGCGCCCACCACGGCCACTTTAATATCGGCCTGCGCCATAGTGCTGAATGCCAACGCGATACATCCTGCCAGTAACGCTTTACCCTTCATGTTCATCCTGAGATTCCCCATTATTATGGTTATAACGATTGTTGTGATGTTGTTGTGTAGCGCTTTATTTCAATTATAGGCGTGCTGTTCGCGCTTTTTCAGCATACTCTGCTAAAACATACCCCATTTTTATGATTTTGGAATAGCTAATTTGAAATGAAAATATGATAAGCCCGACTGTCATTTGAGCCGGGCTTTTGGCTTTATCGTGTCAGCGAGGCGGAAATAATATCCAGCGCTTTACGGAACTGCGCTTCGGGGATGGTGAGCGGGTAGAGGAAGCGGATAACGTTGCCGTAGACGCCGCAACTCAAAAGCAGCAGCCCTTCGTTCAACGCGCGCTCCTGAACCTGACGGGTAAATTCCGGCGACGGCTGTCCGGTTTGCGGATCGGTAAATTCCACCGCCACCATCGAGCCCTGTCCACGGATATCGGCGATCCAGGGACAGCCATCCTTCGCTTTATTCAGCACCTCGACAAGATGATGGCCGAGATGAGACGCGCGCGTGCAGAGATCTTCCTCGTCAATCACGTCCAGCACCGCATGGGCCGCCGCAATCGCCAGCGGGTTACCCGCGTAGGTGCCGCCCAGTCCGCCCGGAGCGGGCGCGTCCATCACCTCTGCCCGGCCAGAGACGGCAGAGAGCGGCATTCCGCCCGCCAGGCTTTTCGCCATGGTGATCAGATCGGGCTTCACGCAGTGGTTTTCCATGGAGAATAGCTTGCCGGTACGGGCGAAGCCGGTTTGCACTTCGTCGGCAATCAGTAAAATCCCGTGGGTATCGCACAGGGCACGCAGCGCCTGCATAAAATCAGCGGGCGCGACGTTGAATCCGCCCTCGCCCTGAACCGGTTCAATAATGATTGCCGCCACCTGATCGGGCGCGATATCGGCTTTGAAGATGCGCTCCAGGCTTTTTAACGCTTCGGCGGTACTGACGCCGTGCAGGTTGTTGGGGAATTGCGCGTGGTACACCGAGCCGGGGAATGGGCCGAAGCCGAGCTTATAGGGCGCCACTTTGCCGGTCAGCGCCATGGTCATAAAGGTACGGCCGTGGAACGCGCCGCCGAAGGTGATAAGGCCGGGACGTCTGGTGTACGCGCGGGCAATTTTCACCGCGTTTTCGACCGCTTCTGCACCGGTTGAGAAAAAGGCGGTTTTGGCTGGCCCCTCTATGGGTACGCGCTGGTTGATGCGCTCGGCAAGCGCCACATAACCTTCATAGGGGACGATCTGGTAAGCGGTATGGGTAAAGGCATGAAGCTGTTTTTCGATGGCGGCGATAACTTTTGGATGGCGATGCCCGGTATTCAGCACGGCGATCCCGGCGGCAAAATCAATATACTCGTTACCTTCTACGTCCCACACCGTGGCGTTTTCGGCTTTATCGGCATAGAAGTTACACATGACGCCGATACCGCGCGGCGTTGCCTGTAAACGCCGGTCGTTCAGTTCGTTATTTTTCACCCTGTCACCCTCTGAATGTCGCCTGCTTAGCGCATCAGTAAGTGTTTGCCAGGGGGAAGAAATTCGCCAGAGCGGGCGCTAAAAAAACAAAACCCCCAGACTCTCATCCAGGGGTTCTCGGTGTACTTCGAGGAAATTACGCTTCGATAGCGGCGCGAAGTTTTTTCATGGCGTTCTTCTCAAGCTGACGCACACGTTCAGCGGAGACGCCGTAGCGGTCGGCCAGTTCCTGCAACGTGGACTTGTTATCTTCGTCCAGCCAGCGGGCACGGATGATATCCTGGCTACGCTCGTCGAGGCCTTCCATCGCGAAGGTCAGCTTGTTTGCCGCCTGGTCTTCCCAGTTATCCTCTTCAATGCCGTCAGCAAAGTTAGAGGTTTTATCCTGCAGATACAGGACCGGGGCCATCGGCTGGCTGTCGGAGGCATCGTCGTCGGCAGACATATCAAACGTCATGTCCTGCGCGGCCATACGGGATTCCATCTCGCGGACGTCTTTGCTGGAAACGCCCAGCTCGCGCGCCACCATTTCCACTTCATCCTGATTGAACCAGCCCAGACGCTGCTTGGTTTTACGCAGGTTGAAGAACAGTTTGCGCTGCGCTTTCGTCGTGGCGACTTTCACAATACGCCAGTTACGCAGGACGTATTCGTGAATTTCCGCTTTGATCCAGTGCACGGCGAAGGAGACGAGTCGCACACCCACTTCCGGGTTGAAGCGACGTACCGCCTTCATCAGGCCAATGTTACCTTCCTGAATCAGGTCCGCCTGCGGCAGGCCGTAGCCCGCATAATTACGAGCAACGTGAACAACAAAGCGCAGGTGAGACAGGATCAGCGTTTTAGCTGCTTCCAGATCGCCCTGGTAATGCAGCTTTTCAGCAAGCTCCTTTTCTTCCTCAGCCGTTAACATCGGCCAGGTGTTCGCAGCCCGGATGTAAGATTCCAGGTTACCAACAGGGGCTAAAGCTAAAGTTTGCATTTCTTTGGTCATTCATTCCTCTCAATGTTTCTTCTGGTCCAGGTTGTCCCCGTCAGGCAACAACCATGCCAAAGCGTTTGAGCAACGAGATTAGCATTCACTCTTTTATCAGACAGTGATTTTATCCACAAGTTCCAGGTGCAACAGTGAATAAATTACGCACAAAATGTGACATGAAGTTGATTACAGGGGAAGAGACAACAGGGACGCTTTCCCTGCAAGCGAACATCTCGGTGCAGGGAAAGATTATATCACGCTTTTATTAGTCGGGAGTAAAGTGGCGTAAATGTTGAACCGTTGCCAGCCATGCCGCCACCCAGCCGATCATGGAGCAGACCAGCAGCAACAGCAGGCACTCATCGAACCCTAAGCCACTGATATCAAACTTCGTTCCGAAAACCTGCGCCACCTCGGTGACGGCAGACGACAGCCGCATCACCAAAATTTCTGACAAAATCAATGAAAGAAATGCACCAGAAAAACCTAATAACGCGCCGCCATAGAGGAACGGGCGGAGGATGAAACCATCCGTTGCGCCAATCAGTTTCTGCACGTTGATGGTATCGCGACGGGCGAAGATGCTCAGGCGCACGCTGTTACCGATGACGAGGAACACCGCCGCCACCATCAGCACGCCGATCATCGCCGATACGCGCCCCACCAGCCCGGTCAGGGCGGCAAGGCGGGCAAACCAGCTGTCGTCCATGCGCACTTCATCAATCCCATTGATGCGGGTAATGCGGTCGCGCAGGGTGTTGAGCGAATCGGTGCCCTGGAAATCGAGCTTCGGGATCACCACCGCCACGGCGGGCAGCGGGTTCTCTTCCAGCATATCCAGCGCGCCGCCGAACCCGGACCAGTTGCGAAACTCGCCCAGCGCTTCATCGCGGGAAAGATAGTTCACCTTCTCCACGCCCTGCTCGGCCTGAATCTGCCCCACTACCTGAGCCGCCGCGTTATCGTCGAGGGCTTTATCCAGATAAACGGTAATCTGCGGCGACGGATAGTACTGGGACGCCGCCTGGTTCACGTTTTTGTAAACCATGTAGCAGACGCTGGGCAGCGTCAGGGAGATGGCAATCACCATCACCGTCAGGAACGTCGCCAGCGGTTTGCTTTTTAGATCCTGCAACGCGCCCTGGAAGGCGTAGCGCACCTGTTCGTTGAAGACGTTGGTTTTACGGGAGTTCGGTTTCGGTGTCGCTTTGGCACGCTTAGGCGCATGGCGATTGCCGTCCCCGCCGCCCTGAGGCTTGCGGAAACGGTCAAACCGGTTGCTGAACTGCCGAATCTGGTTCATTGCATCACGCTTATTCACCGTGGCCTCCGTGCAAATGCCCGTCGCTCAGGGTCAGCATGCGGTACGAACGGCGTGAGATAAGCCCCATGTCGTGCGTCGCCATCAGTACCGTGACCCCCACGCGGTTAAATTCCTCAAACAGACGCAGGATCCCTTCAGAGAGGGCATCGTCCAGGTTACCGGTCGGTTCATCCGCCAGCAAGACGGCAGGCTTGTTCACCACCGCACGGGCGATGCCCACGCGCTGCTGCTCACCGCCGGAGAGCTGGATCGGGAAGTTCTTCGCTTTGTCCAGCAGCCCGACCTTATCCAGCGCCGCCGAAACGCGACGGCGGATATCATCGTAACTGGCCCCGGCAATAATCAGCGGGATCGCGACGTTATCGAAAACCGTGCGATCCATCAGCAGGTGGTGATCCTGGAAAATCATGCCAATCTGACGACGCAGGAACGGCACTTCACGGTTCTTAAGACGGCTAATTTCATGGCCGCTGAACCAGATTTTCCCGGCACTTGGCCGCTCGATCCCACAGATCAGCTTGAGCAGGGTACTTTTCCCCGCGCCGGAATGGCCGGTCAGGAATGCCATCTCGCCTGGCTGGAGGTGGAATGTTACCCCCTGCAGCGCTTGTCTCCCGCCGAGATAGGCCTTGCTGACGTGTTCAGAGCGAATCATTGTTAGTCCTCTCGGGCAAATAGTGCCTCAATAAAGTCGTCCGCTTTAAACGGACGTAAATCCTCAATACGCTCGCCCACACCGATGTAACGGATAGGAATGCCGAACTGGTCGGCCACGGAGAAGATCACCCCGCCTTTCGCGGTGCCGTCCAGCTTGGTCAGCGTGATCCCGGTCAGTCCTACCGCTTCATTGAACAGCTTCGCCTGGCTGATGGCGTTCTGTCCGGTGCTGGCGTCGATAGTCAGCATAATTTCATGCGGTGCATCTTCGTCCAGCTTCTTCATGACGCGAACGATTTTCTTCAGCTCTTCCATCAGGTGCGATTTGTTCTGCAAACGCCCTGCGGTATCTGCAATCAGCACGTCCACGTTACGCGACTTCGCCGCCTGGATGGCATCGAAAATCACGGACGCGGAATCCGCGCCGGTGTGCTGGGCAATGACCGGAATATTGTTGCGCTGGCCCCACACCTGGAGCTGTTCCACCGCTGCCGCACGGAAGGTATCGCCCGCCGCCAGCATCACCGATTTGCCCTGCTGCTCAAACTGGCGCGCCAGCTTGCCGATGGTGGTGGTTTTACCCACGCCGTTGACGCCAACCATCAGAATAACAAAGGGCGTTTTGCCTTCAATATTAAGCGGTTCGTCAACTTTTGCGAGAATTTCACCCATCTCGTCTTTCAGCAGGCCGTACAGCGCCTCGGCGTCACGCAGCTGTTTGCGGTTCGCTCCTTCGGTCAGGTTGGCGATGATTTTCCGGGTGGTCTCCACGCCCACATCCGCAATCAGCAGTTGCTCTTCCAGCTCCTCAAACAGATCGTCGTCGATCTTCTTGCCGCGGAACAGACTGATAAATCCGGAACCTAAGTTTTCTTTGGTTTTGAGCAGGCTGCGCTTCAGGCGCGCGAAGAAACCTTCTTTGGTCGGTTTTTCCTGCTCCTGAACGATCTCTTCTTCGGCCTGCTCTTCCACCGGCACGACGATGACCGCTTCTTCAGCCGCTTCCGCCGCCAGCGCCTGGGCCTCCAGCTCTTCGTCGGTCAGCTCTGGCTCAAGGGCCGCTTCTTCTTCCACCGCCTCAACAATTTCAACGGTTTCCGCTTCGGCCTGCCACTCTTCGGCAGAAACCTCTTCAGCTTTCACCTCTTCCGGCAGCGGCAGCGCTTCGTGTTCGATAGCGGCCTGCGGCGCTTCGGTAAGGGTTTCAACGATAACCGGCTCTGGTTTTTCGCTCTCCTGAACCTGTTCGGTAACCTCAACCACCTCTTCGGCAAAGGATTCAATCTCTTCTTTGCTGTGGGCTGGCTCTTCCGCTTCGACAACCGCAGCGGTTTCGACAGGCGTTTCAGGCTGTGACTGCTCTTCTACAACCTGCTGTTCTTCGGTTTTCTGTTCTGTTTCTTGCTCTTTTTCACCGAAACCCAACCAGGAAAAGAAGCCACGTTTTTTTTGTTTTGCCATCTGCGACTACACTCCTCGCGGCGCTATATACAGGGAAGCTAAAAAAATGATGAAATAGTCTAACACTTTACTTAATTGACATCACCGCCCGCAATCGCAGGGCATTGTTAACAGAGCTTTCCTGAGATGAAGAAACCCACCCGCGCCCCGGCCGGTCAAATTCGCATTATCGGCGGTCAGTGGCGAGGCCGGAAATTACCGGTGCCGGACAGCCCCGGTTTACGCCCTACCACGGACCGCGTTCGCGAGACGCTGTTTAACTGGCTCGCCCCGTCAATGGTAGACGCCCATTGCCTGGACTGCTTCGCCGGAAGCGGTGCATTAGGGCTGGAAGCGCTGTCGCGCTATGCTGCGAGCGCCACGCTGCTGGAGATGGAGCGCGGCGTCGCGCAGACGTTGCAGCAAAATTTGGCTACGCTGAAAGCAACCAACGCCAAAGTGGTGAATACCAACACGCTGAGCTTCCTCGCGCAACAGGGGACGCCGTTCAACGTAGTGTTTGTTGACCCGCCGTTCCGTAAAGGGCTGCTGGAAGAGACATTATCGTTGCTGGAAAAAAATGGCTGGCTGGCAGACGACGCGCTGATTTACGTTGAAAGCGAAGTGGAAAATGGTCTACCGCCCGTTCCCGTTCACTGGGATCTGCACCGCGAGAAGGTCGCCGGCCAGGTGGCTTATCGTCTGTATCACCGTCAGGCACAAGGAGGATCCGATGCCAGTACTGATTAACGTAGGGCGCTTGCTAATGCTGGGCGTCTGGGCATTTTTGATTTTGAATCTGGTGCACCCGTTCCCGCGTCCGCTGAATATCTTCATTAACGTGGCGCTGATTTTCACCGCGTTCATGCATGCCTTGCAGATGGTGGTGCTGAAAAACGGACTGCCGAAAGATAGCCCACCGATGACCGGCTGGCAGCAGCTGCGGGTGTTTATTTTCGGCGTATTTGAGCTGCTGGTGTGGATGAAGACGTTTAAGGCGCAGGTGAAGAAGTAAGGTGCGGTGTGATGCCCTCACCCTAACCCTCTCCCACTGGGAGAGGGGACCGATCGCGCATTATTCAGCCCTAAACCCTTCAAACCGCGACCCGTTGTAGCTCAGCGTGCCTTTCTCCCCCACCGTCAACTGGTGGTACTGCTGCGCCTCCAGTCGGAAGGTCATCTCCAGCCCGCCGGTTTCCGGCTTAAAGCTCGCTTCATAGCGCATCGTTGTGCCCGCAGGCGTCACCTGCTGCTGGCGGGATCGGCGGTCATTAAGCGGTTTCTCGCGCTTGTTCGTCACCACCACGCGCTTTTGCATCAGCGGTGCGGCATCGTTGTCGGCCTTCTCACGGCGCTGCTGCACGAAGCGAAACGAGGCGGCAATGACGATAATCGCCAGCACGACAATAAAAAACAGCGGCATCTTGCTCATTGAAAAATCCCATCAGATTATGCGGAATTCAGGATACCTCGCCTGCCCCGGCATTGCCAAACGCCCGCTCGCGTCACTACACTGGATCAGAAACTGATCATTCAGCCTCAACAGTTACAGGGAGTTAATATGCTTTGGTCATTTATCGCTGTCTGTTTTTCCGCATGGCTTTACGTCGATGCGTCTTACCGTGGCCCAGCCTGGCAGCGCTGGTTGTTTAAACCCGTCACGCTATTGCTCCTGCTGTTGCTTGCCTGGCAGGCACCGATGTTTAACGCCATCAGCTATCTTGTCCTCGCGGGGCTGTGTGCGTCCCTGATTGGCGATGCCTTAACCCTGCTGCCGCGCCAGCGTCTGCTGTACGCCGTGGGGGCATTCTTCCTGTCGCATCTGCTCTATACCATCTACTTTGCCAGCCAGATGACGCTCTCCATCTTCTGGCCGCTGCCGCTGGTGCTGCTGGTGATTGGCGCCCTGCTGATCGCGGTGATCTGGTCGCGTCTGGAAGAGATGCGTCTGCCGGTGTGTACGTTTATCGCCATGACGCTGGTGATGGTGTGGCTGGCGGGCGAGCTGTGGTTCTTCCGTCCGACAGCGCCTGCGATGTCCGCGTTCTTCGGTGCCGCACTGTTGCTGTTGGGTAACATCGTCTGGCTGGGCAGCCACTATCGCCGCCGCTTCCGTGCGGATAATGCGATTTCTGCCGCCTGTTACTTTGCCGGACACTTCCTGATTGTGCGTTCACTGTATATCTAAATAACGCTTGACTCTGGAGTCGACTCCAGAGTGTATGCTGCGGTTAATGAGAAAATTATCATTACCGGAGACTGCCATGTCGACTCCAGAAATATCTAAAAAAGTTCCCCAATTCTCGGCACTTAAGCTCAGCCCGGTTCCGCCAAAAGAGGACTGCTGCTGCGAGGGCGCATGCGAAACGCAAACTCAAACGCTGCCTGAAAGCGGCAATCACTACAGCTGGGTCGTCAACGGCATGGACTGCGCGGCCTGCGCCCGCAAAGTGGAAAATGCGGTGAAGCAGGTGCCGGGTGTGAACCACGTTCAGGTGCTGTTCGCTACCGAAAAGCTGCTGGTCAGCGCCGAAAACGACGTCAGCAGACAGGTTGAAGCCGCCGTCAGCAAAGCGGGTTATACCCTGCGCAGCGAAACGGCGCCCGCAGAAAAAAAGTCTCCGCTAAAAGAAAACCTGCCCCTTATCACCCTCATCATCATGATGGCCCTGAGCTGGGGGCTGGAGCAGATCAACCACCCGTTCGGCAACCTGGCGTTTATCGCCACCACGCTGGTTGGCCTGTTCCCGATTGCCCGTCAGGCGCTGCGTCTGATGAGAAGCGGCAGCTGGTTTGCCATCGAAACGCTGATGAGCGTGGCGGCTATCGGGGCGCTGTTTATTGGCGCGACGGCGGAAGCGGCGATGGTGCTGCTGCTGTTCTTAATTGGCGAACGCCTTGAGGGCTGGGCGGCGAGCCGGGCGCGTAAAGGGGTGAGCGCGCTGATGGCGCTAAAGCCGGAAACCGCCACGCGGGTTATTGATGGTCAGCGTGAAACGGTCGCCATCAACACCCTGCGCCCGGGTGACGTGATTGAAGTGCCCGCAGGCGGACGTCTGCCAGCCGATGGGGCCCTCGTTACCGCCACCGCAAGTTTTGACGAAAGTGCCCTGACCGGGGAATCCATCCCGGTTGCGCGCGCGGCGGGTGAAAAGGTGCCTGCGGGCGCCACCAGCGTCGACCGACTGGTGCAGTTGACGGTCCTTTCCGAACCGGGCGACAGTGCCATCGACCGCATCCTCAGGCTGATTGAAGAGGCCGAGGAGCGCCGCGCGCCGGTAGAACGCTTTATCGATCGCTTCAGCCGGATTTACACCCCCGCCATCATGCTGGTGGCGCTGCTGGTCACCGTCGTCCCGCCGCTGTTCTTCGGCGCACCGTGGGAGGGCTGGATTTACAAAGGGCTGACGCTGCTGCTGATCGGCTGTCCGTGTGCGCTGGTGATCTCCACCCCGGCGGCGATTACCTCCGGGCTGGCGGCGGCGGCACGTCGCGGGGCGCTGATTAAGGGCGGCGCGGCGCTGGAACAGCTGAGCCAGGTCCAGCACATCGCCTTCGATAAAACCGGCACGCTGACCGTCGGCAGGCCGCAGGTGACCGGCGTGTATCCGCAGGACATCAGTGAAGACGCCCTGCTGACGCTGGCCGCTGCCGTGGAGCAGGGCTCCACCCACCCTCTGGCGCAGGCGATTGTACGTGAAGCGAAGGGGCGCGGGCTGAACATCCCTCCGGCAACGGCCCAGCGAGCGCTGGTCGGGTCAGGGATTGAAGCTGTGGTCGAAGGCAAAAAAGTGCTGATCGCCGCGGCGGACGCGCGCTCTACTCCACAGGTTGAGGCGCTGGAGCAGGCCGGGCAGACGGTCATTACCGTGATGCAGGACGGTGTGCCGATGGGCATGCTGGCGCTGCGCGACACCCTGCGTGACGATGCGAAAGAGGCCGTCGACGCGCTACACAGGCTGGGAGTACAGGGCGTGATCCTGACCGGCGATAATCCGCGCGCGGCGGCGGCGATTGCAGGCGAGCTGGGGCTGGAATTTAAGGCCGGATTGTTGCCTGCGGATAAAGTCAGCGCGGTAACCGGGCTGAACAGCAACGCCCCGCTGGCGATGGTCGGGGACGGAATAAACGATGCCCCGGCAATGAAAGCTTCCACCATCGGCATTGCGATGGGCAGCGGCACCGACGTGGCACTGGAGACCGCCGACGCGGCGCTGACGCACAACCGCCTGACCGGGCTGGCGCAGATGATAGAACTTGCGCGGGCAACACGCGCCAATATTCGGCAGAACATCGCCATTGCGCTGGGTCTGAAGGGGATTTTCCTGGTCACCACGCTGCTCGGCATGACCGGACTGTGGCTGGCGGTACTGGCGGATACGGGGGCGACGGTGCTGGTTACGGCGAACGCGTTGCGGTTGTTGCGTCAAAGGTAAAAGTGAAACGGCAACCGGGTTGCCGTTTCTCGTGTTTGCCCCCTCTCCCCGCGGGAGAGGGCCGGGGTGAGGGCATCAGGCCGCACGCGTCACTGCATCCCTAACAGCCCCGGCAACCACAATGAAATCGCCGGAATGTACGTCACCATCCCCAGCACGACCAGCAACATACCGTAAAACGGCAGCATCGCCCGCACCACGTGTTCGATCTTCTGCTTACTCACCGCACTCGCCACAAACAGCACCGATCCGACCGGCGGCGTGATCAGCCCAATCCCCAGGTTAACCATCATGATCATCCCAAAATGCACCGGGTCGATACCCAGTGCATTGGTCACCGGCAGCAGCACCGGCGTCAGGATCAGGATGATCGGCGCCATGTCCATCAGCGTGCCAATCAGCAGCAGCATGATGTTGAGGTACATGAGGATCACGTACTTGTTATCGGAGAGCGATGTGAAGAATTCGGTGATGCGCATCGGCAGTTGCATGTAGATCATCACCGCCCCAAACGCCGCGGCAAAGCCGATTAAAATCATCACGATGGTGACGGTTTTCACCGTGCGGCACATCAGCTTCGGCAGTTCGCTCCACTTGTAGTCGCGGTAGATAAACATGGTGACGAAGAACGCCCACAGGCAGGCCACGGCGGCAGATTCGGTGGCGGTAAAAATCCCGGACAAGATCCCGCCGAGGATAATCACCACCGTCATCAGCCCCCACAGGGCATCGAGCATAATTTTCAGCGCCTGCCTGAACGGGATTTTGTCCCCCTTCGGGTAGCCGCGCTTGCGGGCGAAGCACAGGCAGAGCACCATCAGGCTCACCCCCAGCAGCAGGCCCGGCAGCACGCCCGCGATAAACAGCGTGGCGATGGAGACCGTTCCCCCCGCCGCCAGGGAGTAAATCACCGAGTTGTGGCTGGGCGGGATCAGAATCGCCTGCACCGACCCGCTGGCCGTCACCGCCGCCGCGTATTCGCGCGGATAACCCTTCTTCTCCATCTCCGGGATCATCACGCTGCCGATAGACGCCGTATCCGCCACCGACGAGCCGGAAATCGCGCCGAAGAACGTCGAGGCGACAATGTTCACCAGCGACAGCCCACCGCGGATAAAGCCGACGAACACGTAGGCGAAATTCACCAGCCGTCGGGCAATGCCCCCTTCCGCCATGATCGCCCCGGCAAGAATGAAGAACGGGATTGCCAGCAGGGTAAATTTATTCACCCCGCTGGTGATCTGGATCATCAGCGCCTCCAGCGGCAGGTCAATCCACAGCGCGCCCGCCACGGCGCTTAAGCCGACGGCGAAGGCCACCGGCATCCCCAGCGCCAGCAAAATGGCGAGGGTGAATAACAAAACAAAAGCATCCATTGTTCACCCCTTAACTGTGATTGCCGATCAGCACGACCGGACGGTTTTCCTGCGAGCCAAACAGCAGGCGTTCAAGCACAAACAGGATCAAAATGGCCGACCCGACAGGCAGAGGCAGATAGCTTTCGCCGGAGGTCAGGAGCGGAAACTCCGCCACCGGCTGCTCCCACAGCTCAACGCACAGCCAGTAGCTGTACCAGCACATCAGGCCAGAAATCAGCAGCATCAGCAGATCCACTACCCGCGCGCACAGCCTTTGCAGCGACGCGGGCAGGCGGTCGGTAAGCATGTTGACCGCAATATGCGACCCGGCGCGGTAGCTTACCGCCGCGCCGATGAAGGTAAACGTCACCATGCAGATAATGGCGATCGGTTCCGGCCAGGATTCGCCGCGATTGAGCACGTAGCGTGAGAAGATGCCGATGGGGATGACAATCGTCATCACCAGCAGCGAGAGACCCGCCACCGCCATGGCGAGCAGGTACAGACGATCCATCCACTTCAGGTAGAGTTCGGACATACGTACTCCGGTTTACTGAACGTCAGCGATGGCTTTCATCAGATCCTGATGCTTGTCGCCATACTGCGCGCGCACCGGCTCAGTGGCTTTGATGAACACCGTTTTGTCGATATCGTGGAACTTCACGCCGCCAGCCTTCATTTTTGCCAGCGCCTGGTCGTTATACGCATTCCACAGCTTGCGCTGCTCGAACTGCGCTTCGCGGGCCAGCGTCAGGATCTTTTGCTGTTCGTCAGCGCTGAGTTTGTCCCATTTCACTTTGGAGTAGAGCAGCATTTCCGGAGTGATAAAGTGGCCGCTCAGCGTGTAGTTTTTGGCGATCGGCATGTAGTTGTGGGCGATAAAAGTTGGCGGGTTGTTCTCCGCGCCATCGATCACCCCGGTCTGCATGCCGCTGTAAACCTCGCTGACGCCCATCGCCACCGAGTTCGCCCCCATCGCTTTCAGCGTGGCCAGCGCCACCGGGCTACCCTGGACGCGGATCTTCTTCCCTTTCAGGTCTTCCGGTTTAACGATCGGCGCTTTGGTGATCAGATTGCGGGTGCCGGAATCCATCCAGCCGAGGAAGACCAGGCGCGATTTCGGGTTGGCGGTCAGCTTGTCGCCAATCTGCTTGCCGATATCCCCGTCGATCACCTTGTGCATGTGGTCTTCATCGCGGAATACGTAGGGCAGCGTAAACACTTCGATATCCGGCAGGATGGCGGCAACCGGCGCCATAGAGACGCGGATCATGTCTATCGCCCCCATCTGCGCCTGCTCAATCATCTGCTTTTCATCCCCCAGCACGCCGCCGGGGAAGACCTTAATCTCCAGCTTGCCATCGGTTTGTTGTTTGAGTTTTTCACCCATCTGCTGAACCGCCACCACGTTCGGGTAGCCTTCAGGATGCACATCGGCGGCTTTGATGGTCTGGGCAGAAACGGTGCAGGCAAAAGCAGACAGGCACAGAGCAGCCAGTAACGGCTTGAGGGTCGTTTTCATTGAGTCAACTCCAGGGTAGTGAAATAAGCGTTAAAACGATGTTTTAGTTTTTGACGTTTAAAAATTAGACTACGGCTGGAAAAAGGAGGGTGAAGCGCCTCACAAAAAGCGCGAAATTTTGAAACGATGGTTCGAAATTGTGATGAGTACTTGTCGGGTGGCGGCTGCGCCTTACCCGACCTACTACACCCGTAAGCCCGTGCAAGCGAAGCGCCGCCGGGCATCAGGCCGCACTTACCCCTTACGAATCAAATACCGGTACGGCAAGGTCTCGGTTTGCTGCGCTACCAGTTCATGCTCCATAAAGGTACAAAAACCGGGAATATCGCGGGTAGTGGCCGGGTCATCGGCGACGATCAGCAGCGTTTCGCCGCTCTGCATGTTACGGACGGTTTTACGCACCATCATTACCGGCTCCGGGCAACGGAGGCCCTGAGCATCAAGCGTGTGGTCTGGGCTGGAAAACAGGTCGGTCATGTTCTTCTCGTTCAGGTAAAAACGGCTGTAGTTTACGCCCCGCTATCGCCAATGCAAACCAGGTTAACGATTGCGTGAAAATTAGCCATTGCAAAGTGTCGTTAAAGCAGTATCATGCGGCGGCTTTATTGGGTTCCCTCACCCCAAATATTAATCAAAAAGGTACAATATGAACTCCTTTACACAATCGCAACGCGTCAAGGCGTTGTTCTGGCTTTCGCTATTTCATCTGCTGGTGATCATCTCCAGTAACTATCTGGTACAGCTCCCCATCTCCATTTTTGGTTTCCATACCACCTGGGGCGCGTTCAGTTTCCCGTTTATTTTCCTTGCGACGGATTTAACCGTGCGTATTTTTGGCGCACCGCTGGCGCGGCGGATTATTTTTGCGGTGATGATCCCGGCACTGTTTGTCTCCTACGCCATCTCCTCGCTGTTTTACATGGGAAGCTGGCAGGGCTTCGAAGCCCTGACGCATTTCAACCTGTTCGTCGCGCGTATTGCCGCCGCCAGCTTTATGGCCTATGCCCTGGGGCAGATCCTCGATGTCCACGTGTTTAACCGCCTGCGTCAGAACCATCGCTGGTGGATGGCTCCAACGGCTTCCACGCTGTTCGGTAACGTGAGCGATACGCTGGCCTTCTTCTTCATTGCCTTCTGGCGCAGCCCGGACGCCTTCATGGCAGAACACTGGATGGAAATCGCTCTGGTGGACTACGCCTTTAAGGTGCTTATCAGCCTGGTCTTCTTCCTGCCGATGTACGGCGTGCTGTTGAATATGCTGCTGAAAAGACTGGCAGATAAATCTGAAATCTCCGCATTGCAGGCAGGTTAAGGGTTCGCTTTATCAGTTGTGATAAGATGAACGAATGAGCCGCTATGGCCGTTTATCGAAAGGAAGAAGTCAATGCGCAATCTGGTTAAATATGTCGGGATTGGCCTGCTGGTTGTTGGCCTTGCAGCCTGTGATAACAGCGACACCAAAACGCCTGCTCAGGGCGCGTCAGCAGAAAGCAACGCCACCGGTCAGCCGGTGAGCCTGATGGATGGCAAACTCAGTTTCTCTCTGCCCGCGGACATGACCGATCAGAGCGGTAAGCTGGGCACCCAGGCGAACAACATGCACGTCTACTCCGATGCCACCGGGCAAAAAGCAGTCATTGTGATTGTCGGTGACGATACCAGCGAAGATCTGGGTGTGCTGTCCAAACGTCTGGAAGATCAGCAGCGCAGCCGCGACCCGCAGCTTCAGGTGGTGACCAATAAGTCTATCGAGCTGAAAGGCCACACGCTGCAACAGCTGGACAGCATCATCTCCGCCAAAGGCCAGACCGCTTACTCCTCTGTGGTTCTCGGCAAGGTAGATAATAAACTGCTGACCATGCAGATCACTCTGCCTGCAGATAATCAGCAAAAAGCGCAGGCAACCGCTGAAAACATCATTAACACTCTCGTGATCCAGTAATCGTTCACCGGGATGACGTGGCCTCCGTCGCTTGCGCCGGGGGCCATTTTTTTTCCATGACTTTAAGACTAACGCTCCAGACGAAGCGAATCCGGCGCACTACAATTAGCAAGCCCCCCGGAAAAAGGAATTCTTATGACTGCCAGCCCGCCCGACAAAGCCGGACTTCATATTTTATTAAAACTCGCCTGCCTGGTGGTTATCCTTGCGGGTATCCATGCGGCGGCGGATATCATTGTTCAGCTTCTGCTGGCGCTGTTTTTCGCCATCGTCCTCAACCCGCTGGTGACGTGGTTTTTACGCCGGGGCATCAGCCGCCCGGTCGCGATTACCATTGTGGTGATGGTGATGCTGGTTGTCCTGACGGCGCTGTTCGGCGTGCTCGCCGCCTCGCTGAGCGAATTTTCCACCATGCTGCCGCAGTACAATAAAGAGCTGACGCGCAAGCTGGTCGATCTCCAGCGCATGTTGCCGTTCGTGAATCTGCATATCTCACCGGAACGGATGCTGCGCCGGATGGATTCCGAGAAGGTGATGACCTACGCCACCACGTTGATGACCGGGCTTTCCGGGGCAATGGCCAGCATTCTGCTGCTGGTGATGACGGTGGTGTTTATGCTGTTCGAAGTGCGCCACGTGCCGTATAAGCTGCGTTTTGCCCTGAACAATCCGCAGATCCACATTGCCGGCTTGCATCGCGCGCTGAAGGGCGTTTCCAAATATCTGGCGCTGAAAACGCTGTTAAGCCTGTGGACCGGCGTGATCGTCTGGCTGGGGCTGGTGCTGCTGGACGTGCAGTTCGCGCTGATGTGGGGCGTGCTGGCGTTTTTACTGAACTACGTGCCCAATATCGGCGCGGTGCTTTCTGCCGTTCCGCCGATGATCCAGGCGTTCCTGTTTAACGGTTTTTATGAGTGCATGCTGGTAGGGGCGCTGTTCCTCGTCGTGCATATGGTGCTGGGCAATATTCTCGAACCGCGCATGATGGGTCACCGTCTGGGCATGTCGACGATGGTGGTGTTTTTATCGTTACTGATCTGGGGATGGCTGCTGGGACCGGTGGGCATGCTGCTCTCCGTGCCGCTCACCAGCGTCTGTAAAATCTGGATGGAAACCACGAAAGGAGGCAGTAAACTCGCCATTCTGCTGGGTCCGGGTCGGCCAAAAAGCCGTTTGCCGGGATAACCGGGTGGAAAGGGTTAAAAGTGACGTTTATTCGCCAGCGCGACGACAACATTGTACGATGTGCGCAGCAAATCGCGCTGGCGAAGAAAAAGTCACAGAAACAGGTTTATCGCGGACGCGCGTAGATGAAATTTACACTTACCCTTATCGACTGGCAGGCAAGAGCGCCAGGACTCAGCGATGCCGACGAATGGCAGGCATGGTCACGCCGGTCTGACGCCATCGATCCTGATGCACCGCTGGCGAAACTGACCGATCTGCCGATGATGACCGCCCGCCGCCTGAATTCAGGCAGCAAGCTGGCCGTTGATCTTGGCCTGATGATGCTGCGCAAACACCGCATCGACGCCGTCGTCTACAGCAGCCGTCACGGGGAGCTGGAACGCAATTTTCGTATTCTCCAGGCCCTGGCGGCAGATCAGCCCGTTTCCCCCACCGATTTTGCCATGTCGGTACACAACTCGGCGGTCGGCAATCTCACTATCGCCGCGCGTCAGCCTGTTGTCTCTTCGTCGGTTTCCGCCGGTATGGATACCTTCCAGCAGAGCTTATGCGAGGTGCTGAGCCTGCTGCATGCGGGCTACTCACGCGTGTTATTGGTAGATTTCGACGGTCTGCTGCCGGAGTTTTATCACGCCGGGCTGCCGCCGCAGATGCCCGTCTGGCCCTACGCGCTGGCGCTGGTAATTGAGGCCGGAAATACGCTCAGCTGTGAAACGCACGCCAATCGCAGGCCTGAAGAGCCCTCGCTGCCGCAAAGCCTGCAGTTCCTGCGCCATTACCTGCGGGACGAGCGCCAGTTTACCCTGCCGGGCGAGCGCCTGCTGTGGCAATGGACGCGCCAATGAGAGGGTTACGTTCCCGCCTCGATCGGGTATGGCGCATGCTGATGACCGGATTGTGCTTCGCCCTGTTCGGCCTCGGCGGGCTGACGCTGTCGCTGGTGTGGTTTAACCTGCTGCTGATTTTCCAGCGTGACCGCACCCAACGTCGCCGCCTGGCACGCCGCACTATTTCTGCCAGTTTCCGCCTGTTCCTCGCGGTGGTACGCGGTGTAGGGGTACTGGATTACCGTTTCAACAACCTGGACGTTTTGCGCGCCGAGCGGGGCTGTCTGGTGATTGCGAACCATCCCTCGCTGCTGGACTACGTTCTGCTGGCGTCGGTGATGAACGAAACCGACTGTCTGGTGAAAAGCGCGTTGCTGCGTAACCCGTTCGTCAGCGGCGTGATCCGCGCGGCTGACTATCTGATTAACAGCGAAGCCGACACGCTGCTTGCCGCAAGCCAGCAGCGTCTGGCCCAGGGCGACACCCTGCTTATCTTCCCCGAAGGCACCCGCACCCGGGTGGGAGAAGCCATGACCCTGCAGCGTGGGGCGGCGAATATCGCCGTTCGCTGCAACAGCGCCGTGCGCGTGGTGGTGATCCACTGTAGCGAACGGATGCTGGATAAACAGAGCAACTGGTATAACGTGCCCCCCAACAAACCTGTTTTCACCGTGGATGTTCGCGAACGCATCAACATTCATGATTTTTATGATGCGAGTCAGCACGAACCCGCGCTGGCAGCAAGGCAGTTAAACCGGCATATGCAGCATCAGTTAACAACCGGTCTTCAATCTTTGTCAGGAACGAAAGATGCAAGCGCTCTATCTTGAAATTAAGAATCTCATTATCTCTACGCTGAATCTGGAAGAACTTACCCCAGAGGATATTGATACAGACGCCGCGCTCTTTGGCGACGGCCTCGGTCTGGACTCAATCGACGCCCTTGAGCTGGGGCTGGCGGTAAAAAATCAGTACGGCGTAGTGCTTTCTGCCGAAAGTGACGAGATGCGTCAGCACTTCTATTCCGTTGCCACGCTCGCGGCTTTTATTCATCAACAACGCGCCTGAGAATGACCGCTATGACAGAACAACAAACGATTTATCAGGAAGTCTCTGCGCTTCTTATTACGCTGTTTGAAGTCGCCCCGGAGGATATTACCCCTGAGGCACGGCTTTACGAGGATCTGGATCTCGACAGCATTGATGCCGTCGATATGGTAGTGCACCTGCAAAAGAAGACGGGCCATAAAATCAAGCCCGAAACCTTCAAAGCGGTGCGCACGGTGCAGGACGTCGTGGACGTTGTGGAACAGCTTCAGCGCGACGCGTAACGTGCGTTCGATTCCAGTTCTTCCCGCCCTGACGGGGCTGATGCTGCTGGCATGGCCGTTTTTGATCGGCTTTGGGCTGGCAAATAATAGCCTGCACGGGATACTGCCCGTGATGGCGCTGGTGCTGCTGTTACGCGTCTGCCAGGCCCGTCGGCAGGGCGGTCCCCTGCGTTATCTTTTCGTGAGCGTGGCGCTGGCTGGCATAGCGCTTTGCGCGGCGAGCTACGTCCTGCACGCGCACCAGTGGGTGCTGTTTTATCCGGTGGTGGTGAATCTGGTGATGCTGGTGGTGTTTGGTGGTTCGCTGTGGACGGCAATGCCTGTCGTTGAACGGCTGGCGCGCCTGCGTGAACCGGACCTCTCCCCTGTCGGGGTACGTTACACGCGCCGGGTTACCCAGGTCTGGTGCGGCTTTTTTATTATTAACGGGGCGATCGCGCTGTTTACCGTATTACACGCCGATATCCGTCTGTGGACGCTGTGGAACGGGATGATTGCCTATCTCCTGATGGGCACGCTGATGGCCGGCGAGTGGCTGGTGCGACAACGGGTGATGAAAAACGATGCTTAACCCTCTCCCGCTTAGCCAGTGGCTCAGTGCCCCCCGCCCTGACGACACCCCTGTCGCCTGGCAGGACAACCATCTCTGGACGCTTGGCGATCTGCGCCACGACGTCACTCAGCTGGTCGACACGCTGCATGATGAAGAAGGCGAGCGCTGGGCGCTGTGCATCGAAAACGGCTATCTGTTTATTGTCGCGCTGCTGGCGACGCTGCATGCGGGTAAAACGCCGGTCCTCCCCGGGCACAGCCGGGCGGCGCAGCTTAACGAACAGCGGGCGCTGTTCAGCGGCGTCCTGAGCGACACCACGCTCGATTTTCAGGGGCGACAGCTGCGGGTGGCTTCCGCTCAGCGGGCAGACCATCCCTTTTCACCGCTGCCTGCCATCGATGAGATGCGCACGATCGAGCTTTACACCTCCGGCTCGACCGGCACGCCGCAGCGGGTGAGTAAGCCGGTGGTCAGCCTGGATCGTGAGGCTCGTCTGCTGGCGGAACATTTTGGCGAGCGTCTGGCAGGCTGTCACGTCGTCGCTTCCGTGGTGCTGCACCACCTGTATGGCCTGACGTTTCGTGTCGTCTTACCCATGGCGCTCGGCCTGCCGCTGCACGCCAGCCTGCTCAACTATGCCGAGCAGCTCTCTGCCCTTCCCGACGATAAACGCTATCTTTTCATCAGCAGTCCGGCGTTTCTCAAGCGGCTGGACGCGTCGCTGACGCCGCCCCCCGTCAACCTGCTCTTCTCCGCTGGCGGCGCGCTGCCCTGGCAGGAGGTCGCCGCGGTTCAGGCCTGGCTCAACGTCTGGCCGGATGAAATATATGGCAGCACAGAAACGGGGGTTATGGCCTGGCGCTACCGTCAGGAGGAAAGCATCCGCTGGCAGCCTTTCCCCGGCGTGACGTTTCACGGCGATCGCGTGACGTCGCCGCTGATCCCCGAGGCGGAGGGGGTCCTGCTGGATGATATCCTGCACTTCACGGCTGACGGGCAGTTCAGCCTCGTCGGGCGCCGCGGTCGGGTGGTCAAAATTGAAGATAAGCGCATTTCGCTCGATGACATTGAGCGCCGCCTGCTGGCGCTGGACGGCATCCGCGAAGCCGCCGCGCTGACGGTGACGCGCGGCGGGCGCCAGGGTATTGGCGTATTGCTGGTGCTGAATGAAGCGGTGCGTCAGCAACACGAACAGAGCAAAAAAGCGCAGGAGCTCGCCTGGCGTCGCGCCCTTCGCCCCTGGCTTGAACCGGTTGCCGTACCGCGCTACTGGCGGATCGTTGATGAAATTCCGGTCAACAGCATGAACAAGCGCGTAACTGCGCAGCTACAGGAGTTGTTTCATGAAAATCCCTGAAATCGAACGACGCGAGCCTGGCCCCGGGTATCTGGAGATAATCCTTTATCTTGATCCTGACCTGCTCTGGTTTAAGGGACATTTCGCCGTACAGCCGCTGCTGCCGGGCGTGGCCCAGCTCGACCGGGTGATGCATTACGCTGCCGCGCTGGCGCCGGGCTACCGTTTTCACAGTATTCAGAACGTGAAGTTCGCCGCCCCGCTGTTGCCGGAGAACACGGTCACGCTGCTCCTTGCCTGGCAGCCCGAACGCCAGATGCTGACCTTTAGCTACCAGCGCCATGCGGGTAACGAGCGCCACACCGCCAGCAGCGGGAAGATTCGCTTATGTCAGTAACCTTCCGTCCCTGCGTGCTGATCCCGTGCTACAACCACGGGGCGATGATGGCTTCGGTGCTGGCGCGCCTGGCGCCTTTCGATCTGCCCTGTCTGGTGGTGGACGACGGCAGCGATGAAACCACGCGCCGCACGCTTGAAGCGCTGGCGGCGGATCGTCCGCAGGTCACGCTGCTGCGCCTCGCCGAAAACAGCGGCAAAGGCGCGGCGGTGATGCAGGGGCTGAAAGCCTGTGCCGATCGCGGCTTCACCCACGCCGTTCAGGTGGACGCTGACGGCCAGCACGCTATTGAAGACATCCCCAAACTGCTGGCGCTGGCCGAACGCCATCCCGATGCGCTCATTTCCGGTCAGCCCGTTTATGATGACTCGATCCCCCGTTCGCGCCTGTACGGGCGCTGGATAACGCACGTCTGGGTCTGGATTGAAACCCTCTCCCTGCAACTGAAAGACAGCATGTGCGGGTTTCGCGTTTACCCGATAGCGCCGGTAATGCGCCTGGCGGCGGGCACGCCGCTTGGCAGGCGGATGGATTTTGATACTGAAGTGATGGTGCGCCTCTACTGGCAGGGCAACACCAGCTATTTTCTGCCCACCCGCGTGACCTATCCGCCGGACGGGGTATCCCATTTCGATGCCCTGAAAGACAACGTGCGCATCTCGTTGATGCATACCCGTCTGTTTCTCGGCATGCTGCCGCGCATTCCTTCCCTGCTGATGCGTCGCCGCTCGCAGCACTGGGCGCAGCAGCAGGAGGTGAAAGGATTATGGGGCATGCGCCTGATGCTGCGCGTCTGGCAGTTGCTGGGGCGAAAGGCGTTTACCATCCTGCTGTGGCCGGTTACGGCCGTCTACTGGCTGACCGCCCGCGCTGCGCGTCAGGCGTCGCAGCAGTGGCTGACGCGGGTTAAAACGGTGATGGCACAGCGGCAAATGCCGCAACCCGCACGGCTTAACAGTTTTTCCCACTTCCTGCGCTTCGGTCATGCCATGCTGAACAAAGTGGCCAGCTGGCGCGGCGAAATGAAGCTTCATCGCGATCTGGTCTTTGCGCCAGGCGCGCAGGAAGCGCTGGGTCTTGACGATCCTCAGGGCAAACTGCTGCTCGCGTCGCATCTTGGCGATGTGGAAGCCTGCCGGGCGCTGGCCCAGCGCGAAGGGGCGAAAACCATCAACGCGCTGGTCTTTAGCGACAATGCTCAGCGTTTTAAACAGGTGATGGAGGAGATGGCGCCGCAGGCGGGCATTCACCTGATGCCGGTCACCGACATTGGCCCGGAGACCGCCATCCTCATTAAAGAGAAGCTGGATCGCGGCGAATGGGTGGCGATCGTGGGCGATCGCATCGCCGTCACCCCGCAGCGCGGCGGCAGCTGGCGGGTGATATGGAGCGAATTTATGGGCCAGCCCGCGCCGTTCCCGCAGGGGCCGTTTATTCTGGCGTCCCTATTGCGCTGCCCGGTGGTGCTGATTTTTGCCCTCTGCCAGCAGGGAAAGCTGACCCTGCACTGCGAGCCGTTTGCCGACCCGCTGCTGCTGCCGCGCGGCGAACGCCAGCAGGCGCTACAGCAGACCGTCGATCGCTATGCGCAGCGGCTGGAGCATTACGCGCTCTTGTCGCCGCTCGACTGGTTTAATTTTTTCGATTTCTGGCAGCTGCCAGAGGTCAACGAGAAGGAGTAAAGGGTGCTGACCGATCCCCGCTTTACGGCTGAAGTTGAAATCACCGTTCCGTTCCACGACGTCGATATGATGGGCGTGGTGTGGCACGGCAACTATTTCCGCTATTTTGAGATTGCCCGCGAAGCGCTGCTCAACCAGTTTGATTACGGCTATCGCCAGATGAAAGCGTCCGGCTACGTCTGGCCGGTGGTGGATACCCGGGTGAAATACCGCGACGCGGTGACCTTCGAGCAACGCATTCGCGTCCGCGCCCACATTGAAGAGGTTGAAAACCGTCTGCGCATCGCCTATCAAATCTTCGACGCGCAAACCGGGAAACGCACCACCACCGGCTACACCATTCAGGTGGCCGTGGAGGAAGCAAGCCGGGAGATGTGCTTTGTCAGCCCGGCCATTCTGTTCGAACGCATGGGGATCGCGCCATGAAGTGGATAACGCTACTCGCGCTGCTGGTAAGCCCGCTGGTGAACGCGGTCACGCTGGATGAACTGCAACAGCGGTTTGCGGAGCAACCGGTGGTGCGCGCACACTTCGAACAGATCCGCACGATCAAGGACATGCCTCAGCCCCTGCGCTCGCAGGGGGAGATGCTGATCGCCCGTGACAATGGCCTGCTGTGGGATCAAAAAGCGCCGTTCCCGATGACGCTGCTGCTGGATGACAAACGGATGGTGCAAATCGTCAACGGTCAGCCGCCGCAGACCATTACCGCCGACACTAACCCGCAGATGTTCCAGTTCAACCATCTGCTGCGGGCGCTGTTCCAGGCCGACCGCAAGGTGCTGGAAGAGAACTTCCGCATCGATTTCAAAGACCTGGGCGAAGGCCGCTGGTCGCTGGTGCTGACGCCCGTTACCACGCCGCTGGACAAGATTTTCTCCACCCTTGATTTGAAGGGCGCGATCTATCTGGAATCCATTCGCCTGAACGATAAGCAAGGCGACACGACGGATATCGCCCTCTCCCGCCACCAACTGACGCCCGCCCGCCTGACCGATGCAGAACGCCAGCGCTTTGCCGCACCGTAACGCCCTGCGCCCGGCGCTGCTGTGGGCCGCGGTATGCCTGATCCTGCTGGGCGTGCTGCTGTCGCTGCTGCCCGGCGCGCGGCTGAACAGCAGCGTGCTCGCCATGCTGCCGAAACAGACGCTCGGCGCGATCCCTCCCGCCCTCAACGACGGATTTATGCAGCGCCTCGACCGCCAGCTCATCTGGCTGGTCAGCCCCGGTAAACAGCCGGACCCGCGCGTGGCGCAGCAGTGGTTAACCCTGCTGCAACGCAGCCAGGCGCTCAGCGAGGTAAAAGGCCCGCTGGACGCCGCCGGGCAACAGGCCTGGGGAGATTTCTTCTGGCAGCACCGCAATGGCCTGGTCGATCCGGCCACCCGCGCCCGCCTGCAAAACGGCGGTGAAGCGCAGGCTCAGTGGATCCTGTCCCAGCTTTACTCCGCCTTTTCCGGCGTGAGCGGCAAGGAGCTGCAAAACGATCCGCTGATGCTGATGCGCGGCGCGCAGCTCGCGCTGGCGAAGAACAGCCAGAAGATGCAGCTGATGGACGGCTGGCTGGTGACAAAAGATGCGGCCGGGAACTACTGGTATCTGCTGCACGGCGAGCTGGCAGGCTCGTCGTTTGACATGCAGCAAACCCACCAGCTGGTGACCACCCTCAACGCGATGCAGCAGACGCTGAAAAGCCAGTATCCACAGGCGCAGCTGCTGTCGCGCGGGACAGTGTTCTACAGCGATTACGCCAGCCAGCAGGCTAAAAAAGATATTTCCACGCTTGGCGTCGCCACGGTGCTCGGGGTGATCCTGCTGATTGTGTCGGTGTTTCGCTCCGTACGTCCGCTGCTGCTGAGCCTGCTCTCCATTGCCATCGGCGCGCTGGCGGGGACGGTCGTGACGCTCCTGCTGTTCGGTGAGCTGCACCTGATGACGCTGGTGATGAGCATGAGCATCATCGGCATCTCGGCGGACTATACGATTTACTACCTCACGGAGCGGATGGTGCACGGCGCGGAACACTCGCCCTGGCAAAGCCTGGCAAAAGTGCGTAACGCGCTGCTGCTGGCGCTGCTGACCACCGTCGTGGCGTATCTCTTCATGATGCTGGCCCCCTTCCCCGGCATTCGTCAGATGGCGGTGTTCGCCGCCGCAGGGCTGAGCGCCTCGTGCCTGACGGTAATTTTCTGGCACCCGTGGTTGTGCCGTGGCATGCCGGTTCGCCCGATCCCCCTGAGAGGGATGATGCAGCGCTGGCTGAACGCCTGGCGCGACAGCAAAACCCTCTCCGTCGGGCTGCCGGTAGCACTGGCGCTGCTCTCCGCCATCGGGATCGCCAGCCTGCGGGTGGATGACGATATCGCCCGGCTTCAGGCGCTGCCGCAGGACATTCTGGCGCAGGAAAAAACCATCACCGCCCTGACCGGGCAAAATGTCGATCAGAAGTGGTTCGTGGTGTATGGCGCGTCGGCTCAGGAAACGCTGGAGCGGCTGGAGGCGTTTACCCCGGCGCTGGCGCAGGCGCAAAAAGCCGGAGAATTAACCCGCTGGCGCACCCTGCCGCTGAACTCGCTGGCGCGGCAGAACAGCGATCTACAACTTCTGCGTAACGCCGCGCCGACGGTGACGAAAATGCTGCAAAGCACGGGGCTGAATGCCGTCGCCCCGAATCTGAACGCCATGCCTGTCAGCGTGGAGGCGTGGCTCGCCAGCCCGGCCAGCGAGGGCTGGCGTTTGCTGTGGCTGACGCTGCCGAACGGCAAAAGCGGTGTGCTGGTCCCGGTCGATGGCGTCAGAAACAGCGCTGCGCTCGGTGAGCTGGCCGCCCGCCATCCCGGAGTCGTCTGGGTTGACCGTAAGGCCAGCTTCGACAGCCTGTTTGCACTCTACCGCGCGCTGCTGACGGGACTGCTGGGCGTGGCGCTGGCGGTGATTGCCTGCGGCGCGGTGGTGCGCCTCGGCTGGCGAAAAGGGCTGGTGGCGCTGGTGCCGTCCGTGCTGTCGCTGGGCGGCGGGCTGGCGGCGCTGGCCGTGACGGGCCATCCGGTGAACCTGTTTTCCCTGCTGGCGCTGGTGCTGGTCCTCGGCATTGGCATCAACTACACGCTGTTTTTCAGCAACCCGCGCGGCACGCCGCTGACCTCCATGCTGGCGATTACCCTCGCCATGATGACCACCCTGCTGACGCTGGGAATGCTGGTGTTCACCACCACTCAGGCCATCAGCAGCTTTGGCATTGTGCTGGTGAGCGGTATCTTCACCGCGTTCCTGCTCGCCCCGCTGGCGATGCCGACTAACAAAGAGAACTTACCATGACCCGTTTCATTCGCCTGGCGGCAGTGATGATGACCCTGTTGCTGGCGGGGTGTAGCCATACGACGAACCACGATGACGCGCGTCCTCAGGCCTGGCTACAGCCCGGTACCCGCGTCACGCTGCCACCGCCGGGCATCACGCCTGCCATCCGCGCGCAGCAGTTGCTTACCGGCAGTTTTAAAGGCCAGACCCAGTCGCTGCTGGTGATGCTGAACGCCGATGGCGATAAAGTGACGCTTGCCGGCCTCTCCTCCGTCGGGATCCGCCTGTTCCTCGCCACCTACGACGACACCGGGATCCACACCGAGCAGTCGGTTGTGATGCCGCAGTTGCCGCCCGCCAGCCAGGTGCTGGCCGACGTGATGCTCAGCCACTGGCCGCTCAGCGCCTGGCAGCCGCAGTTGCCGAAAGGCTGGACGCTGAACGATACTGACACCAGACGCGAACTGCGCAACCCCGATGGCAAACTGGTCACGGAAATTGCCTACCTGAACCGTAACGGCAGACGCGAACCGATTAGCATTGTGCAGCACGCTTTTCACTACCACATCACCATTCAATATCTGGGTGACTGAGATGATTTACCTTTCTGCCGTTGGCATGGTCAACGCGCTCGGCAACTCGGCTGATGAAATAGCGGCGAACCTGATCGCTGGTGTGGCCCCCTGGATGCGCCAGCGTGCGGGCTGGCTACAGGGCTTACCCGAGGCCGTGCTGGGCGGGGTGGAGGGTGATCTTCCCCCTGTTCCCGGGTCTTTTTCTGCGCATCGAAGTCGCAACAACCAGCTGCTGCTGGCAGCGCTGGCGCAAATCCGGCCCGCCGTCGATGCGGCCATTGCGCGCGTGGGGCGCGACCGCGTGGCGGTGGTGCTGGGCACCAGCACCTCCGGACTGGACGAGGGTGATGAGTACGTGCGCCGCGCGCAGAACGGCGAGCGCAGTCCGCAGTGGCAATATCCGCAGCAGGAGCTGGGCGATCCGTCGCGCTTTCTCGCCAGCTGGCTTGCGCTGGACGGCCCGGCGTATACCATCTCGACCGCCTGCTCCTCCAGCGCACGGGCGATCATCAGCGGCCGTCGCCTGATCGACGCCGGTCTGGTGGACGTCGCCATCGTCGGCGGGGCCGACAGCCTGAGCCGCATGCCGGTCAACGGCTTCAACAGCCTGGAATCCTTCTCCCCGACCCTGTGCGAACCGTTTGGCCGCAACCGTCGGGGGATCACCATTGGCGAAGCGGCAGCATTGATGGTACTGACCCGCGAGCCGGGCGAGATTGCGCTCCTGGGCGCGGGGGAATCCAGCGATGCGTACCATATTTCCGCCCCACATCCGCAGGGCGAAGGGGCGATCCGCGCCATCACCCAGGCGCTGAACGAGGCGGGCATGACGGCGGCGGACGTCGGTTATATCAACCTGCACGGCACCGCCACGCCGCTGAACGATCGCATTGAGGCGCAGGTGATCCACGATCTCTTTGGCGACCGCGTGCCGTGCAGCTCCACGAAACATCTTACCGGCCACACGCTGGGTGCCGCCGGGATAACCGAGGCCGCCCTGAGCTGGCTGATCCTGACCCGAGACCTGCCGCTGCCGCCGCAGGATTTTTCCCGCTACGCGCCGGACGACATCCTGCCCGCCTTCGGCCTACTGCACCAGAGCGCACCGCTGAAAAAAGCGGTGATCCTGTCAAACTCCTTCGCGTTTGGCGGCAACAACGCCAGCCTTCTGCTGGGGAGAGTATGATGCGCTACTTACCACCCGGGGATTATCTTCCTCACGACACGCCGATGCTGCTGCTTGAGAGCGTGGAAAGCGTCACCGATGACCGCGCCATTTGCAACGTGACGGTGAACGAACGGGGCGTTTTAGCGCCGTTTCTGGACGCAGGCGGCAACCTGCCCGGCTGGTTTGCGCTGGAGCTGATGGCTCAGACCGTGGGCGTCTGGTCTGAATGGCACCGGATGCAAAAAGGGCTGCCGCACTGTGCGCTGGGTATGGTGCTGGGCGCGCGCGAGCTGGTGTGCGACGCAGGGCATTTTGCCGCAGGCTGCACGCTGACCATCACCATCGAACGTCTGATGCAGGATGAGCGCTTTGGCAGCTTCGAGTGCACCATTCATGCGGACAATGTCTCCCTCGCCACGGGCCGCGTGAACACCTTCCAGCCGAGCGAGGAAGAATTAACCACACTTTTCAACCAGGGAACACCATAATGAGATCCGTACTGGTCACCGGCGCCAGCAAAGGCATTGGCCGCGCTATCGCCCTTCAGCTTGCGGCGGACGGTTTCACCGTCGGCGTGCATTACCATCGTGATGAAGCGGGCGCGCAGGAGACGCTGGAGGCGATTGTCCAGGCAGGCGGCGCGGGCCGTTTACTCACCTTTGACGTGGGCAACCGCGAGCAGTGCCGTACGGTGCTGGAACAGGCGATCGCTGACCACGGCGCGTGGTATGGCGTGGTCAGTAACGCCGGTATTACCCGCGACGGCGCATTTCCGGCGCTCAGCGACGATGACTGGGACAGCGTGATCCACACCAATCTCGACAGTTTTTATAACGTCATTCATCCCTGCATTATGCCGATGATCGGCACCCGCAAGGGCGGGCGGATCATCACCCTGTCGTCGGTGTCAGGCATTATGGGCAACCGTGGGCAGGTGAACTACAGCGCGGCGAAAGCCGGGATCATCGGCGCCACCAAAGCGCTCGCCACCGAGCTGGCAAAACGCAAAATCACCGTCAACTGCATCGCGCCGGGGCTGATTGATACCGGTATGATCGAGATGGATGAAGCCGCGCTGAACGCGGCGATGTCGATGATCCCGATGCAGCGTATGGGCCAGGCCGAGGAGGTCGCCGGGCTGGCGAGCTACCTGATGTCGGATAAAGCAGGCTATGTGACGCGACAGGTGATATCGATCAACGGAGGCATGCTATGACCCGCCGGGTAGTGATTACGGGCATGGGCGGCATCACCGCATTCGGCGAGGACTGGCCGACCATCTCGCGCCGTCTGCGCGAGTATGAAAATGCGGTACGTACCATGACGGAGTGGCAGGCGTATGACGGCCTGCAAACCCTGCTCGCCGCGCCGATTGAAGATTTCACTCTGCCCGCTCACTATACCCGTAAGCGCATTCGCGCCATGGGCCGCGTGTCGCTGCTCTCAACCCGCGCCACCGAGCTGGCGCTGGAGCAGGCGGGCCTGATCGACGACGCGGTACTGACCAACGGTCAGACCGGCATCGCCTACGGCTCGTCGACGGGCAGCACCGGACCGGTCAGCGAGTTTGCCTCCATGCTCACCGAAAAGCACACCCACAACATCACCGGCACCACCTACGTGCAGATGATGCCGCACACCACGGCGGTGAATACCGGACTGTTCTTTGGCCTGCGCGGACGGGTGATCCCCACCTCAAGCGCCTGTACCTCTGGCAGCCAGGCGATTGGCTACGCCTGGGAAGCGATTCGTCACGGCTACCAGACCGTGATGGTGGCAGGCGGCGCGGAAGAGCTGTGCCCGTCGGAAGCGGCGGTTTTCGATACCCTGTTTGCCACCAGCCAGCGTAACGACGCGCCCAAAACCACGCCGTCGCCGTTTGACGTTCAGCGCGATGGCCTGGTGATTGGCGAAGGGGCGGGCACGCTGGTGCTGGAAGCGCTGGATCACGCCAGAGCACGCGGGGCGACAATCTATGGTGAGATCGTGGGCTTTGCCACCAACTGCGATGCGGCGCACATCACCCAGCCCCAGCGTGAAACCATGCAGGTGTGTATGGAACAGTCGCTGGCGATGGCGGGTCTTAGCCCTCAGGACATTGGCTACATTTCTGCCCACGGCACGGCAACCGATCGCGGGGATATCGCCGAGAGTCAGGCGACCGCCGCTATTTTCGGCGACAGCGTGCCCATCTCATCCTTAAAGAGCTATTTCGGCCATACCCTGGGTGCCTGCGGCGCGCTGGAAGCCTTGCTGAGTCTGCATATGATGCGGGAGGGCTGGTTCACGCCGACGCTCAATTTAAGACAACCGGATGAGCAATGCGGCGCTTTAGATTATATTATGGGGGAAACCCGCCCGATTGATTGCGAATTTATTCAGAGCAATAACTTTGCCTTTGGCGGCATTAATACCTCGATAATCATTAAACGCTGGGCGTAACTATGTACCAGTTTGTACTGGGAAAGATCTCCACCCTTAGCGCGGACCCGCTGGCGTCAACGCTCGCAGACATGGCACCTCAGGGTGCGCGATACGCTTCCTGGCTTGCAGGCCGGACGCTGCTCGCCAGAACTTTATCCCCCTCACCGCTTCCCGAGATAATCTACGGCGAGCAGGGAAAACCGGCCTTCGCTAACGGCCATCCGCTGTGGTTTAACCTGAGCCACAGCGGGGACGATATTGCCATGCTGATAAGCGATGAAGGCGAGGTTGGCTGCGATATCGAAGTGATCCGCCCGCGGGAGAACTGGCAGGCGCTGGCGAATGCCGTTTTCAGCCTCACCGAGCATGACGAGCTGGAGCGTGAAGCGCCGGAAGAACAGCTTTCCGCATTCTGGCGCATCTGGACGCGCAAAGAGGCGATCGTCAAACAGCGTGGCGGCAGCGCGTGGCAGATTGTCAGCATTGACAGCACCGCCCAGTCGCTCCCGGTCAGCCAGCTGCGCTTCGGCTCGCTGAGCCTGGCGGTCTGTACTCCTACGCCTTTCACCTTAACGGCGGAATCGGTGACTTACTCCGGTATTTCTGCGGCATAAAAAACGGCCATTCCGGTTAAAACCGAAATGGCCGTTGTGCATTTAACGCGTTGCTAAGCTTATTTTAAATTATCTGGAAAGTTTTTTGGCAACTCGCTGGCAGCACACGCAATAACGCTATCGTCATTCGCACCGCAGTCGCGTACAAAAGTAATCGTCGCAAATTCATCAATCACTTCGGTTGGATACGCTGGCCCGGCATCACGGTAGCTGTTCATCAGCGGAATGTGATCGTTCTGGAAGCAGACGGTTTTTTCCGGATTATTCATGACCCAGCGTGGGAAGAAGATGGTGCCGTGGAACAGGCGGTCGCCCAGGTTCACAATCAGGCTCACGTCGGTACCGGTTGGCTCCGTCCAGGAAATTTTATAGATGCTTTCCCCGACGCGGACAATGTAGGCCTGCTGATCTTTCACCCAACGATTGCCCACCAGACCACTGTGAATACGGTAGTCGAGCGTGTTCTCGTTTTTAACGTAAATTTCGTAGTTCCAGCCATTGTCGTAGGTATATACCAGATGTTTGCCGACGAAGCCGCTTAAATCATGTTTATCGAAGGTGCTCATAAGATGTCTCCTTTGTTTTGATGAGACGATCGTACCCCTTCAAAAAATGAATGAATAACGCTATGTTTGAATCAAATTCATCCAAAATTTAGATTAATCATGCACAAGACGACGCTCGAACAGTGGGCCTTGCTGGAAAGAGTCATCGAGGCTGGCAGCTTCGCTAAGGCGGCGGAAGAGACCCATCGCAGCCAGTCCTCGGTCAGCTATAACCTGTCGCTTTTGCAGGAGCGGCTGGGCGTAGCGCTCCTGATGACAGAGGGACGCCGTGCCGTGCTGACCCCGGCTGGTGAGCTGTTGCTGAACCAGGTTAAACCGCTGCTGAAAGCCTTCGCCTATGTTGAAACGCGCGCTGCGACCCTGCGCAGCGGGATGCGAACCCGTATCGACCTGATGGTAGACAGTATTTTTCCGCGCAGCCGGCTGTTCGCGATTTTGCGCCAGTTTCAGCAGCTGTACCCGCAAACGCAGGTGCGGCTTACCGAGGTGCTGGAAAACAGCCGCGCAGATGCGCTCAATGATGAGGCCGACGTGATGGTCTTAACCCGCCGCCAGGACATTACCGGCCTGGGCGAATGGCTGATGAATATCGATTTTGTTGCCGTCGCGCATCACGCGCACCCGCTGTTTGCGCTGGATACACCGCTTAACGACGAGATGCTTCGACCGTGGCCGCGCATTCAGATCGCAGACAGCCAGCCCACCGTTCGCCCCACCGGGGAGTCGTGGACATTCTCCACCATCGATGCCGCGATCGAAGCAGTGATGTATCAGGTTGGATATGGCTGGTTACCGGAAGAACGCATTCAGACCCCGCTCCAGCAGGGCATCCTCAAAATCCTGCCCCTCAGCCACGGCGTTCGACGCGCCACGCCGCTGCACCTCATCGTTAAACGCTCCCTCAGCCCGCTGGACGAGCAGGTTGAGACGCTGTTGCGCCTTTTTAAACAGGAGCCGTCATCGTCAACTGCTACGCTTTAAGTTTTGAACCATAAAACGACAAGGAGTGAACGATGAAAATCGATTTAACGGGGAAAGTAGCGCTGGTGACCGCGTCCACCGGCGGTATTGGGTTTGCCATCGCCCGCGGACTGGCGGAGAGCGGTGCGGAAGTGATCGTCAACGGGCGCAGCGTCGACTCGGTGAACAAAGGCATTCAGGCGCTCCAGCAGGTGGTGCCTGGCGTACAGGTCCGTGCCGCCATCGCCGACCTGAGCTCGCAGGAGGGCGTTGACGAACTGCTCAGGGTCGCCACGCACGTCGATATTCTGGTGAATAACGCCGGGATCTATGGCCAGCAGGATTTTTATTCCACCGACGACGAGACCTGGGAACGCTACTGGCAAACCAACGTGATGTCCGGCGTGCGCCTCTCCCGTGCCCTGCTGCCCGGTATGGTACAAAAAGGCTGGGGTCGGGTAGTGTTTATCTCGTCAGAATCGGCCTGCAATATTCCTGCGGATATGATCCACTATGGCGTGACAAAAACCGCCCAGCTCTCGCTGGCGCGCGGTCTGGCGAAGTTCGTGGCAGGCAGCGGCGTCACGGTGAACAGCGTGCTGCCGGGCCCGACAATGTCGGACGGTTTTGCCGCAATGATGAAAGACGAGATGGAGAGAACCGGCAAATCGCTGGAGCAGCTGGCGAAAGCGTTCGTGATGGAGAATCGCCCCAGCTCGGTTATTCAGCGCGCCGCAACGGTAGAAGAAGTGGCGAATATGGTGGTGTATGTCTGTTCCATGCAGGCCTCCGCGACTTCCGGCGCGGCGCTGCGCGTTGACGGTGGCGTGGTGGATGACATAGTTTGACCCGTCAGGCCACAGGTTCGAGAAAAAATGAGATCGGATAGAAGGACTGTGAAGGTAAAGCAGGTAAACTAGTGAACAGAATGTGTATTTCAGCTAAGACGTATTTATGACCAATATGATTGCCGACGAAGCCGTGGCGAAGTCCAGCGTGCTCTCTGTCTTTGACTTTGATGGTACGTTGACGCACCACGACAGTTTTATTCCGTTCCTGCGCTTTGCCTTTGGCAAGCGCTACTTTGCGGGTCGCCTGGTGCGCATGGCCCTGCCTACGCTGCACTGCGTGCGTCGCAAGCTGACGCGTGATGAGCTGAAAGAGGTGTTGATCAAAACCTTCCTGACGGGGGTGGATGAGCACTGGTTACGTCAGCAGGCAGAGGCCTTCTGTGAAAAATACTGGAACAAGCTTATGCGCCCGGAAGGGGTCATGGCTGTCGCCAACGAAGTTAATTCCGGTGCGGAAGTGACGATTTGCTCCGCCTCCCCGGCGCTGGTATTGCAGCCGTGGGCCGATAAGCTCGGCATTAAGCTGATTGGCACGCAGCTGGAAGTGAAAGACGGCAAGCTGACCGGGCGGATCACCGGTAACAACTGCCGCTGCGCGCAGAAAGTGGCGAGGCTGGAAAAGGTGTATGGCGATCTGAACGCATATCACCTGCGCGCCTGGGGCGACACGCGTGGCGACCACGAGCTGCTGGCGGCGGCGCAGGATCCGCACTGGCGCCATTTCCATCATCCGCGCAAGCGCCGAAACTCACCGATAATAAAGTAGCCTTTTGCCGGGTGACGGCTGCGCCTTACCCGGCCTACATCCCAGTCGTAGGCCCGGTAAGCGAAGCGCCACCGGGCGATACATCAGGCCTCACGTTTCCCCGGGAACATCACGCTCGCAATAATCCCCAGCGCCAGTACCCCCAGCACCACAAACAGGCTTGCCGTGGCACCGATGTTATAGCCGTGATGCCAGAAGTGATCGGTCGCATTCAGCCCCAGCTTGAACGCCACGAAGAACAGCAGTAACACTACCGCTTTCTCAAGATGCACCAGATACTGCTTCAGCGCTTCCAGCACGAAGTAGAGGGTACGCAGGCCGAGGATTGCGAACATCATGGCGCTGTAGATAATCAGCGGCTCGCGGCTGACGGCAATGATCGCGGGAACGGAGTCGAAGGCGAACATCACGTCGGACAGCTCTACCACCGCCACGCAGAGCAGCAGCGGCGTCGCGTAGCGCTTCGCCTTCTTCACACGACCTACCATCACCTCCTTGTTTTCAGGCTTCTCCAGCTCGGCGTCCACCTCTTTTTGGGTCAGGATAAACGCGTGGCTGCTGATTTTTGGCCAGACCGGATAGAAGCGTTTTACCAGGCGGTACGCCAGATGGTTGGAGTAATCCTCGACTTCATCACTCTCTTCATTGCGTTTCAGCATCATCACCGCCGTCCAGCCGACGACCAGCGCAAAAATCACCTCAACGTATGGCCCCAGGCTCAGCAGGCTGGTGCCGATGGCAACAAAAATACCGCGGAACACAATCGCCCCCAGCACGCCCCAGTAGAGCACGCGGTGACGATACTTATCCGGCACGCCGAACCAGGCGAAGATCGCCATCATCACAAACAGGTTGTCGACGGAGAGCACCTCTTCCAGTGCATAGCCGGTGAGGAACAGACTGGCCATCTCCGCGCCGTGGTGCACGTATAAGAAGCCAGCAAACGCCATCGCCATCATGACCCAGAAGATGGACCACATGGCCGCGCTTTTCAGCGAGATCGGTTTATCGTGACGGTGCATGAAGAGGTCGATAAACATCGCCCCAACGGCCATCACCACAAAGACAACAACGGTTTCCGTCGGGAAACCGAGATGAGCAGCAGACATAGACAACCCTTTTAAGAAGACAAAACACAACACCATGCAGGCTGGCGTAAACCAGAAGTGAGAATGGGGGAACGTGTTATTCGCCTATACCCCACAAAACCGCAGCTCTTTGGCTGCGCAAGGTGTGTACTTTACCTCACAACGGGGGGTGGCGCATCTGTCGTTTAGGCTCACGAGGTAAAGCCCGTTAACTGTGAGTCACGTCTTATTTACATCATTTAAACCTTCCATTAACTGGATAAAAAGAAGGCGCCGACGCTATAGTGGTTTTGTTTAATAAAACCGAGTTGTACCTGATAAAACCAAGAACAGACCCTGCGAGGAACACATGACAGAACATATTCGTAATGGCACTGCCGCCACTGAGGACATAGAAAGAGAGACTATGCGCAAGGTGATCTGGCGTATCCTCCCGTTTCTGATAGTCAGTTATCTGGTCTCCATTATCGATCGCGGCAATATCGGCATGGCTTCGCTACAGATGAATGAGGATCTCGGTCTCAGCAAAGCGGCATTTGGCTTCGCCAGTAGCCTCTATTTCGTGGCGTATTTTCTGTTTGAAGTTCCAAGCAATCTGGCAATGCAGAAAGTTGGCGCACGTCTGTGGATCCCCCGCATTATGATCAGCTGGGGGGTGGTATCCATGTGTATGGCACTGGTACAAAACACGACGTCGCTTTATATCGTGCGTTTTCTGCTGGGTGCCGCGGAGGCGGGCTTCTTCCCCGGCGTCGTACTCTTTCTGACCTGGTGGATCCCTTCCCGCTACCGTGCGCGAATTATCGCGTCCTTTATGGTCGCGATCCCGCTGGCCAATTTTATTGGCTCGCCGCTGTCCGGGTTGATTCTGTCGCTGGATGGATGGCTGGGTCTGCGCGGCTGGCATCTGCTGTTTATCATTGAAGGTTTACCCGCCGTCCTGCTGGGTATTGCCGCCTGGTTTGTTCTTCGCGATCGTCCGCACCAGGCTAACTGGCTTAACGCGGAACAGAAAAAATGGCTGGAAACGACGCTTGAAACCGAGCGTCAACAGCAAAAAAATATCGGACACCAGACGACATGGCAGTTGCTCAGGCATCGTCAAATCTGGCTGCTGGCGCTGATTTACGCAGGCGCGTCATCAGCGGGCACCACCATCAGCGTCTGGTCACCGCAGCTGCTGAAATCGTTCCACCTTGATAATCTGGAGACGGGTCTGTTCAACGCCATTCCTTACGGTCTGGCATCCGTACTGATGATTGTGTGGGGACGCAGTTCGGACCGAACCAACGAACGCCGCTGGCATACCGCTCTGACCCTTTTCATTATTGCCGCAGGCGTATTTGCCGCCTTTGTCAGCGTCTCTCTTTCCGCCACCATTGTTATCCTGAGCATCATGCTGATAGGGGCGTATTCAATGAAGGGGCCTTTCTGGGCGCTGGCGTCAGGCTGGATGAGCAGCACGTCGGCGGCTGCGGGGCTGGCTGCAATTGGCGCCATCGCTAACCTTATCGGCGGTGCGGTGATGGTCAACGCTTACGGTATTATCAACGAACGGACGGGTAGCCACACGCTGGCCATGCTTCCTCTGGCGGCGTTATGCGTCACGGGGGGTATCGCGGTATTGGTGATGGGACGCCAGGCCCGCAATGCTCAGTTGCATGAAAAGCAGGTCACCCATTAGACATAACAAAAGCGGGACGCACGTCCCGCTTTATGCTTAGAGACTCTCTTCCGCAGTATCCTGCGTTTCCCCATAAAACTGCTGGCAAAAAGGCTTACTGGCCCCCATTTTCTGTGACAGGCGGCTGGCGGTGGCATGCATTAGCTGGCTGATCCCCTGTTCACGGCGATCTTCAGTCAGTCTGGAGATGGGCCCGGTCAACGCCAGCGCCGCAATCAGCTTGTCATTGACGCCGAAGACGGGCATTGCGAACGCCGCAGTATGCGGGTCACGGGCGCCTGCGGTATAGAGCGGAACAGCGGGCTCCCCCTCTGGCAGCGGGTCATTAAGGCCCCAGTGGCGAAGCACTTTACTGATGGCAGAATCGTCCAGCGGAAACTGAGTACCCGGCAGATTGCTGTGACGCAACCCGTGCGATGCTTCTGCCCGGAACAGGCACAGACGTTGCCCGCCTTCTAACACATACCAGCTGGCGCTCTCCTGAGAGGCCTGTGATAACGCCTGAAGCTCAGGCTGCACCACCCGGGAAAGATGGAAAGATTGTTCATAAAGTTTGCCAAGGTAAAGCAGACGTGGGCCAAGCGCATAATTGCCGTCATCATGCCTGACGACATAGTTCATTCGCTCAAGCGAATTCATTAACCGGTAAACCGTGGTTTTGTGATAACCCGATAGCTGCGCCAGCGCGGTCAGCGTCAGGCTCTCATCGCCGGGACGGAAGCAATCCAGTAAAGCCAGCGCCTTTTCGACCGCTACAACGCCTTCGTTACCCATCATCATCTCCTTTTCTGCTCGGCAGTGAGTGTACCTCAATTTTTGTGAGTCACTTCGTGTTTACATCACAAACGCCATCGCAGATCTGGCTAATGGGAAAGTAACACCGCTATAGTTGTTTTGTATTGTACACCTGCATTGTACACAGTAAAACAATATGGAGGCATATATGTCCGTTTCTGAAAAATCATTGATTAATCGTCAGGTCGAACGCGTATCGGCTGAACAGGTTCACCAGGCTGCCGAGTATCAGGCCGCCATTCTGGCGGATGTTGCCGGTCGCCGCGGTACACTCCATGGTCGTATCAAACCGCTCGCGCCTCACATGGCCGTTGCGGGCCCGGCAGTCACCGTGGAGGTGCGCCCGGGAGATAATCTGGCCATCCATGCCGCAATGGCCGTAGCACAGCCTGGCGATGTGTTGGTTGTTGACGGGAAAGGCGACCTGACCTGTGCGCTGCTCGGTGAGATTATGGCGACGCAGGCCCAGGCAAGCGGTATTGCGGGCATCATCATTGACGGGGCGGTACGTGATGCCGATACCCTGAGTAAAGGGCACTACCCCGTCTTCGCCGCCGGTCTTAACCCCTGTGGCCCGACAAAATCCATTCCTGGCCGGGTTAATCACCCCATCTCTATCGCTGGTGCAACGGTACGAGCCGGGGATCTGGTGGTCGCGGATATCGACGGCGTGGTGGTGATCCCGCGTGATGAAGTGCAGGCCGTTATCGCCATGGCCAAAGGGAAACTCGAAACAGAGACCCGACGTATTGCTGCTATTCGTGAGGGCGATTTACGTCCACACTGGCTTAACGACGCGCTGCGTAAGGCAGGCATGTTATCTGACGGGGAGACGCTGTAATGGAAGACAAACGCGTTGTACTGGTCACGGGATGCGACCTGGCGGACCAGGCTGTCAACATGCTGCGAGACTTTGACGTGGTGTATGCCGGTCACCAGCCCACAGAAGATCAGCTGGTTACGCTGTGCGAACGGCACAATCCTGTGGCCATCCTGGTGCGTTACGGCAAAATAACCGCAAGGATCATGGATGCAGCCCCTGCATTACAGGTTATATCGAAACACGGAAGCGGCATTGACGTGATAGACCAGCCAGCGGCAGCGGCGCGTAATATCGCCGTTCGTTCCGCCCCCGGTGCCAATGCGGCAGCGGTTGCAGAACATACCTGGGCATTGATCCTTGCCTGTGCCAAATCCGTGGTCACCCTTGATAAACGCCTGCGCGACGGGCACTGGGATAAAGCCACGCACAAATCTATCGAGCTGGAAGGCATGACGCTGGGGCTTATCGGTCTGGGGGCGATTGGCTCGCGGGTTGCGCTGGTGGGGCAGGCATTCGGCATGCAGATTGTGGCGTATGATCCTTACGCTAAAACGATGCCTTCTGGTTGTGAACGGGCAAACACCTTACCCGACCTTTTATCCCGTGCCGATGTTATCTCATTGCATTGTCCGCTCACTGACGACAACAGAGGAATGATCAACGCAGACACGCTCGCGCACTGTAAACGTAACGCGATTCTGGTGAACACAGCGCGCGGCGGGTTGGTTAACGATGAAGCCCTGTTACACGCGCTGAAGGATGGAACCTTGCACAGCGCGGCACTCGACAGCTTTACCAGCGAGCCACTGACCGCCCCGAACCTGTGGCAGACCGTCGATAACGTCATCATTTCGCCGCATATTGGCGGCGTCAGCGCAGCGTCATACATCAAGATGGGAACCGTGGCCGCCAGCAATATTCTGGACGTTGTACACCTGACTGACGTCGCCGTCAGCCCCTGAAATGCAATGATGAATGACCGCGCCCGCTTGTCATTTACCCTCAGCTGTGTAGAGACATTAAAGTTGTATCCTTTAACCTGAAAAAGACTTTAAAGTTGTAAAGTTTTAAAAAAACACATACAAAACATGATGCTAAGTGTGTATCACACGCTGTTCCAACATTATGCCTTGATGTTCTTGCAGGAACTGCAATTTACAGGAGGAAAAAGGTGTTTTTGTAGTTATCTGGCGTTACGTGACAGTGTTGGTCAGATACTTCCACCTCTTCAGAGTTAAAGTTTGATATATGGGAAAAAAAACGCTCCCGGACGGGAGCGTAAGCCAGTGACTTCGGCGTCAAATGAGGGTCTAACAAGTGGAGCTGCGGGTTAATTCTGGGTGATCTGACTGCGATGCTTATCAGCCTGCTGCTGGTGAACAACGGAAGACTGACCATTATTCGCCTTCTCATGTACAGCTGCGGCCTTCTCATGCTCGCTCATTTCAGAAAATGACTTTGCTGTTTCGTTGGTAGCTCCGGGTTTAGCTTTCATCATTTTTTTATGCATTTCAGCCATGTCCTGGTGGGCAGCAGAATTGCTGTTTTGCATCATGTCATGGGACATTGCGGCCTGATCGTGACTGCTCATATCCATCATTGTCATGCTGTCTCCCTGAATTGCACTTTTTTCAGCAGATGACTGCATCTGGTGGGCAGGTGCCTGTGCATTATTTACCTGGTCATGCATGTTCATTGTCTCTGCAGCCATGGCAGATGAAGCGGCAGCCATAATGGCAACAAATGATACGAGAATCTTTTTCATGGTTGGGTCTCCGGTGTTTACATACCCAAACAATCAATGGCTTATAACAGAGAAAGCAGTTGATCTCAGGGCGGGTTAATCATCACTCCAGGAACCAGGTGATTGTGTTATCACGCTGCTCCTGATTTATGAATAATTATAAAAAACCGCCTCTGTTTATCGCGTGACTGAATGATGACAATTTTGTCACCTTCCAGGTTTCTCCTGAACAACGGGATTAATCCATTAACAGGCGCACTTTGAACACAATTTCACGCCCCTGCTGTTCTGCTGACAGCTCGCCGCCGTGAGCATGAATGATCGACCTTGTAATTGATAATCCCAGCCCCGCGCCTTCCGTGTTGTAGAACCTTGATGAGTCTGCGCGATAGAACCGGTCAAACAAACGTTCCAGATTAGCGGGAACCTGGCCGGACATCGTATTCGTAATCATCACGTTCACACAGTCACTGTCACGCTCAAGGTGTATCGCTGTACAGGTGTTATCGGGAGAATACTTGATTGCATTGGAAAGCAGGTTACTGAAAGCACGTCGGAGCATATCGCTGTCTCCGGCAACAACGCCCTCTCCTTCAACCGTGATTGTCTTTCCTGTTTCGTCTGCCAGGGGCTCGAACAACTCACGTAATTCATTCAGTTCGGCTGCCAGATCCACATCATGTTTATCCAGCCGCAGCAGACCATGCTCTGAACGTGCCAGAAAAAGCATGTCACTGGTCATTCGTGACAACCTTTTCAGTTCTTCCAGGTTAGCGAATAAAATTTCGCGGTAATGCGAAACATCCCTTTCCTTAGCCAGTGCAAACTGCGTCTGCATCATCAGATTACTGACTGGTGTGCGCAGCTCATGCGCGATGTCAGACGAGAAATCTGACAGTTTCCGGAATGCCCCCTCCAGGCGATCAAACATATTATTGAACTCCTGCATGGTCTCAGAGATTTCCGGCGGAGCCAGATCGGGATTTAGACGCTGATCCAGGCTGTGTACGGTCATGGAGGAAGCCAGACCGGTCATTTCCCGTAGCGGTTTCAGACCAATACGTGTGGTCAGCCAGCCCAGAAAAACAGAAATAAAGACCAGACCGATATTGAACCAGAACAGCCAGGTACTGAGTTTGTCCATAAACAGGGTGTGATACCCAGTATCCGTGGCAACCGTAATGATGACATGTTTGCTTTTACCCTGTTCCGGCGTCACGGCAACCCGCCGCGAGATACTGCGGTACACGGTGTTATTTTCTTCCGTCTGGATCATATAGTCGAGAATATCACCCGACTTATTAAGCAGGACCGCTGGAACAACAGAATTTTTGGCATAGAGTTCAACAATTTTTTCATTTTCCATGTTTTTTATAGAAATGAATAAGCCATTGTGCCCCACCATCGCATCGTTTATTTTTTCTGATAATGACTTAATATCCGTTTTGTTCCTGAACGTCTCTGTTTTAAGAAACTCTTCGGTGAGCTGAAGTTTACCTGTCAGAAAATCGCGGTCCTGATTATCGAAATAGCCATTAAGGGTGCTAATCAGGATAAAACTTGATAACCACCATACCGTAAGCATCACCGCAGAAAAAATCAGGCTCAGGCGTGTGGTCAGGGAAATTTTGAACCTCACTCTTCTCTGATCTCCAGGACATATCCGGCACCGCGAACGGTATGGATCAGTTTTGGCTCAAAGTCATCATCAATTTTACTTCTCAGACGTCTCACGGCGACATCAATCACATTCGTATCACTGTCAAAATTCATGTTCCAGACCAGGGACGAGATAAGACTCCTGGGTAACACTTCTCCGGTGCGTTGCAGCAGCAACTCAAGCAGAACGTATTCTTTACCGGTGAGATGGATCTTCTTCCCCGAACGGATCACGGTCCGGCGCACCATATCAACGGTCATATCGGCGATGGTGCAGACTGTTGCGGCCTGCGAGCGTGCCCGGCGCAGTAGGGTTCTTACACGTGCAACCAGCTCCGTAAAATCAAAGGGCTTAATCAGGTAGTCATCTGCGCCAAGCTCCAGTCCTTTCACTTTGTCCCGCACGTTGTCCTTTGCGGTTAAAAACAGGACCGGTTCTTCGTGCCCGGACTCCCTCAGTGCGCTGATGATTTGCCACCCGTCGAGGAAAGGCAGCATCACGTCCAGTATTATCAAATCATACTGTCCCTTCGACGCGGCCCCGAGACCATCGCGGCCATTATTAAAGAGATCGGCCTGATAGCCTTCCTCAACCAGTCCCTGCTGCAGGTAACGACCTGTTTTTTGTTCGTCTTCAACGATTAAAATACGCTGCATGGTCAACTCGCTGATATGAAAGTAAAAATCTCACGCATGAGCTTTGGCTGTCCCCTAGCTGACCTGAGACGGAGCAAGCATTCCGAGCCACGCTACGGCGCCCAGAATGATAATCGCAACAACGAATTCTGTCAGGATGCTGTTTCGCATCAGGGCAACGCTGCGATCATAATTCCCTTCCCTGACCATAACTTCAAGCCGGGGACCCAGGTGAAACCGGTTTGCTGCAGCCAGAAGAAGCATCAGAACAAACAGAGCCGTCTTGGCAAGCAATATCCTCCCCCAGGAACTGTTGAATAAGGGAGTTAAGTTACCCTCAGCAATATACAGATAGTTGACCAGCGCACTCAGGATCAGGGCTACAACAATCACCGTTCCTGCCGTGGCAAATTTTGCCAGGGAGTCAGATATCACAATGACGCTCTGTGCATTATGCTCGTTTCTGCGCATCAGCAGGATAGCAAATGCAACCAGAGCACCTGTCCAGGCACCTGCAGCGCCGAGATGGGTCAGATCGCTCAGTAAATGGAGATAGTAATGCAGACCGTCATGCATAACGGCGTGTCCTCCCCAGGCAAGTGTAGCCAGCGCCACGCCCCCACTCATCGTCATCAGCAGGCAGGACAATACTCTCTTATTAGTGTAAAGGAACAAAGCACCGAGTGTGGTAAACAGGGCACAGAGCCTGACAATCCAGCTAATACCCACATCAGTTTCTTCTATCACCATCTCGATAACATGGATGGATAATTCTCTGAGGTCAGTTACTCCACTCATGGCATTAGATACCAGGAGCATATTAATGCCAGTAAGAATGATGCCTGTAACAACAGCAAAAGTTATAAACGACCTGAAATTAGTCAGGTTATAGGTTTCATGTCTGACACCGCTTATTCCATATATCTGAAAAAATGGCAATCCAAATATTACCATCAAATCCAGATAAAGAAGAAAACGAATAACAATCATAATCAGGTCGTTCATAATATTACTTCACTGTAAAGGTGTAATTACCGGTAATAGGGTGCGTATCTGAAGAAACCGCGCGCCAGTCAACACGATAAGTGCCAGCGGGTAAAGGCTCTCGCGGAATAATGACCATCGATTTAGGGTCAGCGCCTGGCGCCACTTTTGCCGCGACCGGCATCGGAGAATGTGATGACATGCCTTTCATACCCGTCATCGTTAATTTTGCACCTGAGAATTTCACGGTCAGATTTTCCGAGAAATTAAGCTGAATCTTTTCCGGGGCCGCTACGGCTGAATCAGCCTGTGGCACAGAGCTTTTTAATTCCGGATGGGCCATAGCAGAGAAAGCAACGCCCATAACGAGGCCACCTGTAAGAATGGCTTTATTTAAAATCGACATTTTATTTACCTGTTTAGTTGAGTGTTTTATATCAGTGCGTTAAAACCAGATTCTGGCTCCCGCCAGGAATACTACCTGATGGTCTTTCTCACCTTCTCTTTTCGCCATATCGGATGTTTTCCCGTAAAGTTGATTCCAGGAAACGCCTATATAGGGTGCAAACTCACGGCGTATTTCATAGCGCAGCCGGAGCCCCAGCTCTGTGTCAGTCAGTCCCCTGCCGCGACCCCGCGATTCATCATCCTGACTGTAGAAATTCACCTCATAGGATGGCTGGAGTATGAGCCGGTTAGTCAGTAAAACGTCGTATTCTCCTCCCAGACGAAGGGCTGCTTTTCCGCCATTACTGACAAAACCCGTAATTTCAGACTCAAAATTATAGAGTGCCAGCCCCTGAAAACCGACAGCAGCCCAGGTCCGGGCAGAAGCAGGTCTGAAATCCTGCCTGACACCCGCAACCAAATCCCACCATGGGCCAACCGCATGTCCCCAGAGTAACTGCGCTTCAGCCGCCTCCGTTTCCCCATTGCTTCGTTCACCTTCACTCTTTAGCCAAATCCGATCTGTGTCGCCTCCAATCCAGCTGTTAACACTCCAGCTGAAATTGTTGGTGTTATCCGACCGTTGCCATTCCAGTTGATCCAGCAGAACCAGATAATTAATCGCACTGTCGTGAATCGCATGCCCCTGTAAATTGCCGAATGCAGCCTTCCGGTCGGCATCGGTAACAGGCGGAATTGGCGTTCTGCTCTCAGTTACAATGGGCTCCATTGACGTCATCTCAGTGAAATTCTCATCTGCTGGCATCTGCATGGCAGACATGTCGTGCCCGGCGTGGGGATCTGCAGAGACGGAGCCCGCCGCAATAGAAAGCTGTGAGGTAAACAAACCGGCGACCAGAACAGGTATGGCCTTCAAATTTCTCTTCATTCGCATCATTCCTCCACCCGGACTTCACGAAACATTCCCATTTCCATGTGATAGAGCAAATGGCAGTGATACGCCCAGCGGCCAAGCGCATCTGCTGTCACTCTGTAACTGCGTTTTGTACCAGGGGGAACATCTATTGTGTGTTTACGAACCATGAAATTACCGTTTTCATCTTCCAGATCGCTCCACATACCATGCAGGTGAATGGGGTGAGTCATCATGGTATCGTTGATCAGCGTGATCCTGAGCCGCTCACCGTATTTCAGCAGCACCGGTGCGGCATCTGAAAACTTGATTCCGTTAAATGACCAGGCAAACTTTTCCATGTGGCCGGTTAAATGCAGTTCTATGGTACGGCCAGGTTCACGTCCGTCAGGATCCTCAAAGCGGCTTTTCAAATCCGCGTACGTGAGAACCTTTCTTCCGTTATTTCGAAGACCAATACCCGGATCATTTAATTTCGGAGAGACGCTCATCGCCTGCATATCAACCAGTGGGTTATCCGTTTCTGACGCAGGATGACTTTGCATACCCGGCATTCCGGCCATCCGGGAATGATCCATACCGGCCATGCTGCTGTGATCCATGGGCGCGGAGGATGTCCCGCTATCCGGAAGGTCAGCACCGTCCATAGACATCATCTCTCCGCTGTTATCCATGCCTCCCATCTGGCTGTGGTCCATTCCTGCCATATCATGTCCCATTCCCCCCATACCCATATCTTCCATGGTCAACAGAGGACGGGGATCGAGGGGGGGAACGGCAGCACTTAACCCCTCTCTCGTGGCCAGTGTCCCTCGAGCGTAACCGGTCCTGTCCATGGATTGTGCGAAGATGGTATAGGCCTCACCCTGAGGCTCCACAATGACATCATAGGTTTCGGCAACGGCAATCCTGAATTCGTCAACGGTAACCGGGTTTACATACTGGCCATCTGCAGCCACGACCGTCATTTTCAGCCCGGGGATACGGATATCGAAATAGGTCATTGCCGAGCCGTTGATAAACCGTAAGCGTATCTTTTCACCGGGACGGAACAGTCCGGTCCAGTTTTTCAGCGGGGCCTGCCCGTTCATGAGATAGGTGTAGGTGTAGCCACTGACATCCGCGAGGTCAGTCGGATTCATTTTCATTTCAGCCCACATTTTCCGATCGGCAATGGTGGCTGACAGCCCCCTGGTATTCACGTCGCGGAAAAAAGAGCCAACGGTTGGTTTATTGAAATTGTAGTAATCCGACTGTTTTTTTAATTTTTTCAGCAGGCTGTGAGGATTTTCATCGGTCCAGTCAGACAACATGACCACATGCTCACGATCGTAAGTAAACGGTTCTGGCTCCCCGGCATCGATGATAATGGCACCGTATACCCCCTCCTGTTCCTGCAGACCGGAATGGCTGTGGTACCAGTAAGTCCCGTTCTGCTTAACCTTAAAGGTGTAAACGTAGGTATCATCAGGCTCTATGCCCATAAAACTCAGCCCCGGAACACCATCCATATTGGCCGGAAGAATAATGCCGTGCCAGTGAATGGACGTCTGTTCATTAAGACGGTTTTTGACCTTCAGGGTAATGGTGTCACCTTCTTTCCAGCGAAGAACGGGCCCCGGCAGGCCTCCATTGATTGTTTTGGCCTGACGCTCACTGCCCGTGATATTGACGGCCGTTTCACCAATGGTCAGGTCAAACTGAGTACCCTGCAGGGATGCGGCAACTGGCAGGCTCAGACTGGAACGCGCATTGAAACTCCATACGCCAAGACTTCCGGCTACGCCAGAGAGGGTTAACCCCTTCAGGAAAGTTCGTCGAGACGTTTTCAACAGCATGCGCATTCCCTTATTTAAAGTATGGTTACTGACAGAATTCGAGAACCGATTTAAATTAAATTACTGGTTCATCCACTTACAATGAAATGAATCTAGCACACCTTAAGAAACAAATTCATTACAATCGTGTAATGTACATAGCTGTATTACATTTACGTCATCTTCCCCACAGGTTGATTATTTTTATATATGATCATAAGGACATCTTTTATGTACCTCAGAAGGTAATTACACATGAATATATTAATCACGACCACTGCGTTTACAGCTTTATTTTGTGGGGCAGCTTTTGCTCAGTCCAGTGATATTGCCCATGAAGCACATCGATTTGTTAATAATGCCTCAGCCGTCAGTCATGTGAATTCCTCGACGCATGAAAACTTACCGGACAGGGTTAATAAAAACAACACGCCCTCATTCTCTGAAATGAATGAACATGAAAGGGCCATTGTTGCTCATTCATTTATGAACAACAGCGCGTCCTATGCGCATCAGAAAATGATTGAGGAACATAAAAAAATGCTGTCCGGCAGTGATGCAAATTCAAAGACCTCGTCTTCTTCTTTTAACGAACTGAATGCCGGAGAAAAAGCCGCTCTCGTGCATGAGCAGGTCAATAATGCCGGTGCGGAAGCACATCAGACGCAGGCAAGAAAGCTTCGCGGGCTGTATTCGACCAGGTAACTGCAGGCGGGTTAGTGCTTAGCGTCAGGTGCGCAGCAGGGCTTTACTGACGGGTTACGTAGCAGGACATGAGCCCCATATTGCTCTGCCGTAACCTGTTTCAGTCCCGTTAATCATCACCGTCGGGCTGGTCATACAGTTCCCAGAGCTTCAGGAGCAAACGGGAAACAAGATATGTTACAAAAATGACGACCATCAACGGTGCTCCCGATTAACTGACAGATGACACGCCTCCTGAAAACCCCTAGCATACGCCGCAGTGTTCATGCTAACGGCGAATTCCAGTAAATGTATTCTACCGATGTCGTAAAAGAAAATGCCTACCTTTCAGCCACCCGCTCGGGGCTGGAATCGAACGAGATCGCTACTCTTCAGCGCTCCTTGCCTTCCCGGTTTAATCTGCGGCATTTGAAAAAAAATGAATCATTAAAACTCGTACTGCAAAAGAAAGCGGGAAAATCACGTGTCGTGGCCTATAAATTTACGTCCGGTTCATTTAATTACACGGCGTATCGTATATCAGATAAAAAGTTCTATAACCTTTCCGATACTTCCGGGAAAGGCAGTCTCGATTATCCGTTACCGGCCACAGCAAGACTCAGTTCGCCTTTCAATCCTGCAAGACTTAACCCGGTATCGGGAAAAGTGAGTCCCCATAATGGCATTGATTATTCCATGCCCATGAACACGAAAATAGTCAGCGTCATCGACGGAAAAATCACCCGGGCCGAATACAACAGTACCATGGGATATTTTGTTGAAGTAACGGGAAAAGCCGGTGTTAAAACTCGCTATCTCCACCTCAATAAAATACTCGTTACTAAAGGGGCCAGGGTTACACGGGGAGGTGCTATTGCGTTATCCGGTAACAGCGGACGTTCATCCGGTCCTCATCTGCATTACGAGCTGGTCATCAATAACAACCCTGTTAACTCTCTGGCGTTCCGGGCAGCGGCACCCGCTGATAACAAACTCGAACAGCATGCCTTTGCGCATGCCAGAGACTACGAACGATACCTGGACTGATAACGGGACCGCGACGCGGCCCCGTCTGCCGGATTAATTTTTTTTATCGTTTTCACTTCCGTGATGTTGATGATCTCCATGCCCTCCGTGGCCGTGGAAAAGATGCATTAGCGGGCAGACCAGCAATAACAGATATGGCCAGTAACCTGCCACATGTGACCAGTGTTCGCGCAGGAGGGCAAATGCCGCGATCGCGGCGACAGCAATAAGCGCATAGGTGGTACTTTTCATACTGGACTCCTTCTGTTCGTAACTGACCCTTCACTCAGTGTTATTTCCCGAGCCTGACACTTTTCAGACGCAACGCATTCACAATGACGCTGACGGAGGAAAGAGCCATGGCCGCCGCCGCAATAACTGGCGACAGCAGTATTCCATACACAGGATAAAGCAGACCTGCAGCCACAGGCACGCCAAGTGCGTTGTAGATAAATGCAAAAAACAGATTCTGACGGATATTTTTCATGGTGATCTCTGACAGATGACGGGCCCTGTTCAGTATCATCAAGTCGCCTTTGAGAAGGGTGACTCCGGCACTTTCAATTGCCACATCTGTACCCGTTCCCATGGCTATACCCACGTCAGCCGCTGCCAGCGCCGGGGCATCATTCACACCGTCTCCGGCCATCGCAACCACATGGCCAGACTCTTTCAGTCGGGTTATCACTGCTTTTTTGCCATCCGGCAGAATTCCGGCTTCAACCTCATCTATTCCCAGTTTCCGTGCGACTGCTTCAGCAGTAAGCTGGTTATCCCCGGTGAGCATAACGATGCGGATCCCCGCCTGACGCAAAGCTTTAAGCGCATCCGGCGTGGTTGTTTTCACGGGATCCGAGATAGCTATCAGGCCTGCAAGGTCCCCGTCTGTGGCCACATAGATAACGGTAGCGCCTTCCATCCGCAACGTATCCGCAACGGCCTTTTGATTATCAATAACTATACTGTTTTCCTGCATAGCCAGTTCATTACCAATAACAACCCGTTGACCTTCGACATCGCCTGAGACACCTTTACCCGACGGTGCATCGAAATGAGTGACTGCGGGTATTGCGATCCCCTTTTCCTGTGCTGCTTTAACTACTGCCATACCCAGCGGATGCTGCGAGCCTTTTTCCACTGCGGCTGTTACACGCAAAAGAGATGTTTCCCCACCCGGATTGAGACTGATAATCCCTGTCACCGTAGGCGAACCTTCCGTGAGCGTGCCTGTTTTGTCGACAACCAGCGTGTCCACTTTTTCAAGACGCTCAAGGGCTTCGGCATTCCTGATTAACACCCCGGCCTGGGCTCCTTTGCCCACCCCCACCATTATCGACATCGGCGTGGCCAGCCCCAGCGCGCAGGGACAGGCAATAATCAGGACCGACACAGCCGCAATGAGACCGTGCGCCATCCTGGGCTCGGGCCCCCAGACAGACCAGATCACGAAAGCAACAACCGCGATAAGTATCACCAGAGGAACAAACCAGCCTGAAACGCTGTCAGCCATTCTCTGGATGGGGGCACGCGAACGCTGTGCATCAGCGACCATCTGAACAATTCGTGAGAGCATTGTTTCATCACCGACTTTCTCTGCACGGATGATGAGACTCCCTGTCTGATTAATGGTCCCCCCGATGACAGGGTCACCCTCCGTTTTGGTAACCGGCATAGATTCCCCGGTCACCATCGATTCATCAACGGTTGTTTTGCCTTCGATCACGATACCGTCGACCGGAATACTCTCTCCAGGTCTGATGCGGAGCTTATCGCCAGGCAGGACATCTTCCGCATTAATATCCGTTTCATGACCGTCATGATCCAGCCGTCTGGCGGTTTTGGGGGCAAGGTTCAGAAGCGCAGTAATGGCGCCTGAGGTTTGTTCCCGTGCCCGCAGCTCAAGAACCTGTCCCAGCAGAACAAGCACCGTAATAACTGCTGCGGCTTCAAAATAAACGGCCACCAGGCCATCCATGTTTCTGAACGATGCAGGAAACCAGGAGGGGAAGACGGTTGCAATGACGCTGTAAACCCAGGCTACGCCGGTCCCCATTGCAACAAGGGTAAACATATTCAGGGAGCGGTTACGTAACGACATTCCGGCCCGGGCGAAGAATGGCCAGCCACACCACAACACGACAGGGGAGGCCAGAAGCAGCTGCAGCCATGTGTTGTACTGTGGCGGTACTGTATTCCTCAACTCGGGAAACAGATGAGATCCCATTTCGAGTACCAGAACCGGAAACGCCAGCAACAACCCCAGCCAGAAGCGTCTTGTCATGTCGTGAAGTTCATCACTCGGCCCCGTGGATGCCGTAGCTACGAGCGGCTCCAGTGCCATTCCACAGACAGGACAGCTTCCGGGACCACTGCGGCGTATCTCCGGGTGCATCGGACATGTCCACACACCTTCAGAATTCTCTTTTTCCGCCTGGTGGTGAGGCTGTTTTATCTGATCAGGGCTGACTTCGTGATGATCGTGGTGATGGTGATGGGAATGTTCACTGGCATCTTCGGTAAGATAACGATCGGGATGGGCTTTAAATTTACTCTCACAGCTGGCGGAGCAGAAATAAAGTTGATGGTCCTGGTATCGAATGCTGCTGTGCGCCCTGTCGGGCAGGATGGCCATCCCGCACACGGGATCTCTCACCTTATGCAATACGTGGCCCTCGTCCGGGGATAATGTCTGCTCAGAAGCAGTCTGGTTGTTGTGTTGCACTGCATTGTCATTTTTCACAGTAACTCTCCTTATGCATACCGAAGCATCTTCTGTCTTCAGGGTATGTCATGGATGCGATTACCACGAATATCGCCGGCACAGGAGTGCCTGCTACCGGCGTCCCGTTATCAGCCGTTCCGCTGACTATTCGATTCGCTGGAAGACTTTTTTACTTCCATCCGGTGAGAATGCGATAACATCGTAAGCCTCTTTTCGGGCTCCCATCTCCATTCCAGGACTTCCTGCTGGCATACCGGGGGTGGCGAGACCGTATATACCTGAACCAGACTGCATTGCCTTATGTATCGTTGTCGCAGGCACATGGCCTTCAATGATCAAATTACCGGCAACCGCGGTATGACAACTTCGCAGTCCTGCAGGAATAGCATGCTTTTCTTTCAGGGCTGACAGCGCCTGATCATTCATGACGTGAGTTCGTACTTCAAACCCGTCTTTTTCCATCGCCTTGCCCCACAGGGAACAACAGCCACAGTTTTCAGATTTGTACATATCAATCACTTTTTCACTCGCCATCGCGGGCAGTGAAAGGCCGAGAGCCAGCGCCATCAGAACCACTTTTTTCATACTCACCTCTGTATATTATCGATTTAAACCCTGACGTCAGGGTGAATCAGTAAAGAAGGACACCCACAGGGGGTGCCCTTTCAGGTTCAGGACACGCTTTTTTTATGTCTGCGCAGCCAGATTAATTTGTAGGCGGCAGGAATAATGAACAGGGACAGCAGCGGAGCCGTGATCATCCCACCAATCATGGGTGCCGCGATACGGCTCATGACTTCTGAACCTGCACCGGTTCCCCAGAGTATTGGCAGCAGACCCGCAATGATCACCGCCACGGTCATGGCTTTCGGCCGGACACGCAGTACGGCACCATGATAGAGGGCTTCATCAAGGCCTTCCGGTGTGAACGTCTCTTTACGGGACAATTCCGGGTGCGCTTCAATGGCATGACGCAGATACATCAGCATGACCACGCCAAACTCTGCTGCCACCCCGGCCAGAGCGATAAACCCCGTTCCGGTTGCGACAGACATATGGAAGCCCTGCCAGTACAGGAACCATATCCCGCCAACCAGGGCGAACGGCAGGCTCATCAGGATCAGCAGGGCTTCATCAACCCGGCGGAATGCCAGATACAACAGGATGAAGATGATCATCACCGTCATCGGCACCATCAGCTTCAGTTTCTTGTTGGCATGCTCAAGCAGTTCAAACTGTCCGGAGAATGACACGCTGGTACCCGGTCTCAGTTTCACTTTCTGACTGATCGCCGTTTTAATGTCATTAACCACCGACACCATATCCCTGCCGCGCGCGTCAATGTAAATCCAGCTGGCTGGACGGGCATTTTCCGTTTTCAGCATAGTCGGCCCGGAAACGACCTTAATATCCGCAACATCGCCCAGCGTGATCTGCTGCTTCATCGGGGTCAGGATCGGCATCTGTTTCAGGGCCTGCGGGCTGTTCCGGTAATCCTGCGGATAGCGGATATTAATCGGGTACCGGGCCACGCCTTCAACCGTTTCCCCTACCGTCGCGCCGCCGATGGCTGATGAGATGAACAGCTGCACATCGCCCACCGTCATTCCGTAGCGGGAGGCTTTTTCCCGGTTGATATCCACATCAATGTAGCGCCCGCCTTCCAGTCGCTCTGCGAGAGCAGACACTACGCCGGGTACGGTTTTGGCGACCGCTTCGATACTCTGCGCCGTTGCATCGATATCGGACAGAACCGTTCCGGACACCTTGATACCTATCGGGCTTTTGATCCCGGTTGAGAGCATATCAATACGGTTACGGATTGGCGGCACCCAGAGGTTTGCCAGCCCCGGTAAACGGACGGTCCTGTCGAGTTCTTCAATAATCTTGTCAATCGTCATGCCTGGACGCCACTGATCCTCAGGTTTGAGCTGGATCGTGGTTTCAACCATTTCGAGCGGTGCGGAATCCGTGGCGGTCTCTGCTTTACCGGTCTTGCCAAATACAGAGGCCACTTCAGGAACGCTTTTGATTAACTTGTCCGTCGTCTGCAGGAGCGCTGCAGCTTCAGCCGGAGAGACACCCGGCAGGGTCGACGGCATATACAACAGGTCGCCCTCGTTAATCTTCGGCAGAAACTCACCGCCCACCTGGCTCAGCGGCCAGATAACGGTGAAAATGGACAAGGCCGCAACCAGCAGGGTTGTTTTTGGCCAGTGGAGAACCCGCAACAGCAATGGATGATACGCTTTGATCAGTACCCGGTTCAGGGGGTTACTGGTCTCTGCAGGAATTTTCCCCCGGATCCAGAATCCCATCAGAATCGGAATGACGATGATGGCCAGCGCGGCCGCGCCCGCCATGGAGTACGTTTTCGTGAATGCCAGCGGGCCAAACAGACGTCCTTCCTGACCTTCCAGGGTAAAGATAGGAATAAAGGACAGGGTGATGATCAGCAGGCTGATAAACAGTGCGGGTCCCACTTCAACGGAGGCATCGGTAATCACCTTCCAGCGGGTGGCGTTGTCAATCTGCTCACCCGGATGCTGATGATCCCACTCCTCAAGCCGCTTATGCGCATTCTCAATCATCACAATGGCGGCATCCACCATCGCACCGACGGCAATCGCTATCCCTCCCAGCGACATGATATTGGCGTTCAGTCCCTGGAAGTGCATGACGATAAAGGCGATACACAGACCAAGCGGCAGAGAGATAATCGCCACCAGGGCAGAACGTACGTGCCACAGGAACAGGGCACAGACGATGGCCACCACGATAAACTCTTCCAGAAGTTTGGAACTGAGGTTATCAATCGCCCGGTCGATGAGCTGGCTGCGATCGTAGGTGGTCACGATTTCAACGCCTTCCGGCAGGCTGGCCTTCAGCGTCTCAAGTTTATCCCTCACTGCCGTGATAACGTCGCGTGCATTTTTACCCGACCGCAGGATCACCACGCCGCCAGCGACTTCGCCCTGGCCGTTCAGCTCGGCAATACCACGCCGCATTTCAGGCCCGGTCTGCACGCGGGCAACATCCCGCAGATAAACCGGCACGCCGTTCTCGCCTGTTTTCAGGACGATGTTATTAAAATCATCAATGCTCTGAAGATAACCGCTGGCACGGACCATATACTCAGCTTCGGCCATTTCAACGGATGAGCCACCGGCCTCCTGGTTAGACGATTCAAGGGCCTGTTTCACTTCGGGCAGGCTGATACCATACTGAGACAATTTTACCGGATTGACCTGAATCTGGTACTGTTTCACCACGCCGCCAACCGAAGCGACCTCAGCCACGTTCGGGATGGTTTTCAGCTCAAATTTCAGGAACCAGTCCTGCAGAGAACGCAGTTCTGAAAGGTCGTGTTTTCCGCTGCGATCGACAAGGGCATATTCAAATATCCAGCCCACCCCCGTGGCGTCCGGACCGATTTCAGAACTCACACCGGCGGGCAGTTTTCCCTGTACCTGGTTCAGGTACTCCAGCACGCGGGAACGGGCCCAGTACAGATCGGTGCCGTCTTCAAAAATGACATACACATACGAATCACCGAACTGTGAAAAACCACGCACGGTTTTTGCGCCAGGCACGGACAGCATGGTGGTGGTAAGTGGATAGGTGACCTGGTTTTCTACAATCTGCGGGGCCTGGCCGGGATAGCTGGTTTTGATAATGACCTGCACATCTGACAGGTCAGGCAAGGCATCGACAGGCGTGTTAATAATCGTCCATGTGCCCCAGATGCTGAGAAACAGGGCCCCCATCATGACCAGGAAACGGTTGGCGACAGAGCGCCGGATAATCCATTCAATCATCGTCGTCTCCTCAGTGCCCTGAATGCATATTTACAGGCTGGTCAGACATTGCTGGCATACTGCTTTCTGTTTTTTCAGGGTGGCGCATACGTTCCAGTGCGCCCGTAATATTGGCTTCAGAGTCAATGAGGAACAGGCCACTGACCACCACGGTATCGCCTTCATTCAGGCCGGAGCCGATGCCGGACTGTTGCTGTGACTCATGCAGAACGTGGATCTGTTTCGGCACAAACTTGCCTTCATCATCAACAGTAATCACGCGCTGTTCTTTGCCGGTATCGATAACGGCCTGGCTTGGTATCAGCAGCATCTCCTGGCTTCTGGTATTCAGTTTCAGATAGGCATTCATGCCCGGCTTGAGAAACTCATCCTTATTAGAAACCTGGAGACGGACCTGAAGCGTACGGGTTGTCTGATCCACGCTGGGAAGAATATTCCATTTTTCGACATGGAATGTTTTATCCGGATAAGCCGGTACCGAAATTTCAAACTGCGACGTATCTTTCAGCAGATAGGCGATAGATTCTGGCACTGCAGCGCTGATCCAGACCGGGTCCATTCCCTGAATCTGAGCCACCACCTTATCTTTCGAAATATTCATGCCGGTGCGCAGGTCAAATGCAGTAATGACACCATCAATAGGTGCTTTAATGGTAAAACGGGTCTGAATGCTCCGGGTAGAACGCAGTCTCTGAATATCCTCTTCCGGCATACCTGCCAGGCGAAGCCGTTCCAGAACGCCTTTAATTTGCGTGGAAGTACCACCGGTGCTGGATAACAGAAGGAATTCACTCTGTGCTTCCACCCAGTCCGGAATGGTAATATCGATAAGTGGCGTCCCCTTCTTCACATGATCGCCAATCGTCATGGGGTAGACTTTTTCGACAAACCCGTCAGAACGCGCCTGCACAATAACAAACTGATACTCGTTATAGCTGACATTAGCCGGGATTGTCTGAGAATAATTCAGCATTCCTCGCGTGACTTTTTGCGTTTTTAATCCCAGATTCTGAACCTGGGTTGGGTCGATACGGATCCCGCCACTGCTTTTATCGCCACTGTCATCAGCATATTTTGGCACCAGGTCCATATCCATAAAGGGCGATTTTCCGGGTTTATCAAATTTGGTATCCGGTTTCATTGGGTCATACCAGAAAAGCACCTTTCGTTCCGGTGCCTTTTGTTCTGTTTTTTCTGTCTTTTGTGCTGAGTTTACATACTGCCAGGCAGTAACCGATATCAGCCCCCCTGCTATGAGGCTGCTGATAATTATTGCAGCATATTTTATCTTTAAAGAAGCCATACAATTTTCCGCTAAAAAATCAAAACACCTGGCATATGCGCCTGACGGTTAACTCACACATATACCTATGTGAATGTACAGGCGCACAGGATGTAATCGCTCCGGACAGCCAATCAGGACTGCGTCACGTTAATGCTTTTGAGTAAGGAGATATTGCCCTGCTGAATAAACGAGAAATCGACATGGTTGCCTGTTTTCAGGGCATTAATAGCATCGTCTGCATTAACAAAAGTAAAGCGCATGGTCATTGCAGGCCAGCCCACCGCTGGAATTGCTTCATGCGAAATGGTGATTTTCTTAGTATTCATATCAATGTCTTTAACGACACCGGTGCCCTTGATAACTTGCTGTACCGAAGCATCACTGGCAGTATTCATATCGCCATGCTGATGTGTTTCAGCATGAAGACCGGCAGAAAACATGACAGAGAAGGCACCAAATAAAACGGCTTTAAGTGAATTACGCATTTTAATTTCCTGATTAATTAAATAAATTTACTCTACCCAACCGCCACCCAGCGCGGTAAACAGATTAATTTCGTTAACCTGCCGGGAATAGGTAAGATCGAGAATGGTTTGCTGGGTAGCGAAGAGGGAACGTTCTGCATCCAGCACTTCGATGTAACTGACAGCACCACTTGCATACAATCCTCTGGCACGCTGGAGAGTTATCTGAAGTGAATCAAGATAACGCTGCTGTGACTCAAGTTGCTGGCTAAGGCTGTCGCGCAGCGCAAGCGTGTCGGAAACATCCTTAAAGGCTGACTGAATTTTTTGTTCGTAATTAACCACCGACTGTTGCTGGCGAATTTCAGCCAGCTTCAGATTGGCTTTATTCCTGCCAGCATTAAATATAGGAATTTCAATTTTAGGGATAAAATTCCACATTCCACTTCCTGACGTAAACAGGCTGGACAGCTCCGTACTGCTTGCGGAAAGACCACTGGTCAGGGTAATTGAGGGGAAAAAGGCCGCTCGCGCTGCGCCAATATTGGCATCAGCCGCTTTCAGCTGATATTCCGCTTCCATAATATCCGGTCGCTGCAGCAAAATTTGTGAAGACAGATTTGGTGGCAATTTTACTGGGGCTATCTCCCCGCCTTTCATCCCTTTTTCTGACGGAAGTGCGCGGTACGTTCCCAGCACCAGTTGCAGGGCATTGTTTGCCTGAGCCAGATCGCCTTCTCGTTTGGCTATTTCGGCGCGGGTACTTTCGATTTGTCCTCGCGCCTGTTCAAGTGCCAGAACGTTCGTACTCCCGGTCACGAGCTGCTGCTCAACGAAAGCATAGGACTGTTGATAATTTTTCAGCGTTTCCCGCGCAATACGAAGTTGTTCGTACGCCAGTTGCTGGCTGAAATAGCTTTGTGAAACGTTGGATACCAGCAGGATGTGTACGGCCCGACGGGCTTCTTCGCTGGCAAAGTAGTTCTGGCGATCAGCATCACTCATGTTCTTAAGTTTGCCGAAAAAATCGAGCTCATAGCTGAGCTCCAGTCTCGCGTCGTACTCCTGTGTGGTCGGCTTGTCACCTTTCAGACCACCGCTGTATGTTATCCCGGATGAGGCATTCAGCTGGGGATAACGATCTGCATCCGTGACGTTGAACTGGGCTCGGGCCTCTTCAACCTTCAGGGCAGCCATTCTCAAATCACGGTTATTAGTCAGAGCTTCACCGATCAACCGGGTAACCTGGGGATCGACAAAAAAGTTACGCCAGCCCGTATCCTGATAGCCATTTACCGCTGGCGTCAGGCTGTTATGGGACAGTGAAAACTGCTGGGGTACCGGTGCTGCGGGCCGCTGATATTCAGGCGCAAGCGACACGCAGCCTGCCAGGATGAATATCGTGCTAATGCTGAGTAATTTTAATTTGAACATAACGCTTCTCGTCCAGGCAGACCTGGTAAATGGTTCAAATGAAGTCCAGAGTATTGATAGGGGTACTTTACCTAACGCTCTCTGTTTGCCGGGTGACAGGATAATGACAATGTTGTCATTTTTGCTGTAATCCGTTGATAACGATCGTGGGCGCAATAGAATGACATTAGCAGCCAGCCGGGGAGCAAGATGAAAATATTGATCGTCGAAGACGAAATTAAAACAGGTGAATATCTCAGCAAAGGGCTTACAGAGGCAGGGTTCGTAGTGGATCACGCTGATAATGGTCTTACCGGATATCATCTCGCCATGACAGCCGAGTATGATTTAGTCATTCTGGATATCATGCTACCTGATGTGAACGGCTGGGATATCATCCGCATGCTGCGCACTGCCGGAAAGGGTATGCCGGTCTTACTGCTGACAGCCCTCGGCACGATCGAACATAGGGTCAAAGGACTGGAACTGGGTGCGGACGATTATCTGGTTAAACCCTTTGCGTTTGCCGAACTGCTCGCCCGGGTGAGAACCCTTCTGAGGCGGGGAAACACGATGATCACGGAAAGCCAGTTTAAGGTGGCTGACCTCTCGATTGATCTCGTATCCAGAAAAGTCAGTCGCGCCGGAAACCGCATTGTGCTCACCAGTAAAGAGTTCAGCCTGCTGGAATTCTTCATTCGCCATCAGGGAGAGGTTCTTCCCCGCTCCCTGATTGCCTCTCAGGTCTGGGACATGAATTTTGACAGCGACACTAATGCGATCGATGTCGCAGTAAAGCGACTCCGCGCTAAAATAGACAACGATTACGAGACAAAGCTGATCCAGACAGTCCGGGGCGTGGGCTACATGCTGGAGGTCCCGGATGCATAGCAAACCTTCCAGACGCCCTTTCTCACTCGCTCTGCGGCTGACCTTTTTTATCAGCCTGTCCACGATACTGGCTTTTATCGCATTCACCTGGTTTATGCTGCATTCTGTTGAAAATCATTTTGCCGAGCAGGATGTCAGCGATCTTCAACAAATCAGCACCACACTGAACCGTATACTGCAGTCCCCGGTGGATCCGGATGATAAAAAAATAAGCAAAATAAAGGAATCAATTGCCAGCTACCGCAACGTTGCCCTTTTGCTCCTCAATCCCAGGGGGGAAGTGCTCTTTAGCTCAGCTCAGGGGGCGGCACTACGCCCGGCAGTGAATTCAGCAGATTTTAGCGAGCACAGCCGCGCACGGGATGTCTTTCTCTGGACGGTGGAGGATCCTGCGGGACCGATGGATACCGGGTCCGAAATGAAGATGGAAACATACAGGATTATCGCCTCCTCTGGTCAGGCGATATTTCAGGGCAAACAGCAGAACTATGTCATGCTGACTGGCCTATCCATTAATTTCCATCTCCATTACCTCGATGCGCTGAAAAAGAACCTGATTGCGATTGCCGTCGTGATAAGCCTGTTGATTGTTCTGATCATTCGAATCGCTGTCCGTCAGGGGCACCTGCCCCTTCGTAATGTCAGCAATGCCATTAAAAACATCACCTCCGAGAATCTTGATGCGCGACTGGAACCGACACGCGTTCCCATTGAGCTGGAGCAACTGGTTATCTCGTTCAATCATATGATTGGAAAGATTGAGGATGTCTTTACCCGCCAGGCCAATTTCTCTGCCGATATCGCGCATGAGATCAGAACGCCCATCACCAATCTGGTGACGCAGACTGAAATCGCACTGAGTCAGGATCGAACACAGAGGGAACTTGAGGATGTCCTCTATTCCAGTCTTGAAGAGTATAACCGGATGACCAAAATGGTCAGCGATATGCTGTTCCTGGCACAGGCAGATAATAATCAGCTGATACCTGACAGGGTCATGTTTGACCTCAGAGCGGAAGTCATGAAAGTCTTCGAGTTTTTCGAAGCCTGGGCCGAAGAACGCAATATCACGCTCAAATTTAACGGGATGCCCTGCCTGGTTGAGGGAGATCCACAAATGTTCAGAAGGGCGATCAATAATCTGTTATCCAATGCCCTGCGTTATACCCCGGAGGGACAGGCAATCACCGTCTCAATAAGAGAGCAGGAGAGCTTTTTTGACCTTGTGATTGAAAATCCGGGGAAACCAATCCCTGAAGAGCATTTATCAAGGTTGTTTGACCGTTTTTATCGGGTGGATCCGTCCAGACAACGAAAAGGAGAAGGCAGCGGCATCGGCCTTGCGATTGTGAAGTCAATCGTGGAAGCACATCACGGAAGAGTGCAGGTGGAATCGGACGTACACTCAACGCGTTTTATCTTATCCGTGCCCAGACTGGAGAAAATGATTCCGGACACCCAGTGCTGGGAATAAAGGTAAGCGTCGTCTCAGCACCGTCTGGCAGATCCTGAAATTCCTGAGAGGATAATGGACACCAAATATGGTGGACGCTATCCATGAAATCATTAACCGCAGTGCGTAAAAAAAGCCCTAATTATCCCGTTGAGTTCAAAATCAAAATGGTTGAACTCTCGCATCGACCAGAGATCTCCGTAGCGCAACTCGCTCGTGAGCATGGGATCAACGATAATTTGCTGTTTAAGTGGCGCCAGTACTGGCGCGAAGGAAAACTACGTCCTCCTTCAACAACAGAAAACAACGTGCCTGAGCTGCTCCCGATAACACTTGATGCCGAAGATGTTGTCCCTGCAACCTCCCCCCGGTCACAACCTGTAGCTGCTGCGGCACCTGAATCACTCAATATCAGCTGTGAAGTGACGTTCCGGCACGGATCACTCCGTCTGAATGGTGCCATCAGCGAAAATATCCTGAACCTGCTGATACGGGAGCTCAAACGTTGATCCCATTACCATCAGGGACAAAGATCTGGCTGGTCGCTGGCATCACCGATATGAGAAACGGCTTCAACGGCCTGGCGGCAAAGGTGCAGACGACGCTGAAAGACGATCCGATGTCAGGTCACGTTTTTATCTTCCGTGGGCGTAATGGCAGTCAGGTAAAGCTCCTCTGGTCTACCGGCGATGGACTGTGTCTGCTGACCAAACGGCTGGAGCGCGGCCGCTTCGCCTGGCCGTCAGCCCGGGATGGCAAAGTGTTCCTCACACAGGCACAGCTGGCGATGCTCCTTGAAGGTATCGACTGGCGGCAGCCTAAAAGACTGCTTACGTCACTGACTATGTTGTAGGCCTCTTTATCCTGGTCGACGCTGAATGAGCCTGGTAATATACCCGGTATGAACAGCTTACTTCCTGACGATATCGATGAACTGAAACGTCTCCTTGCCGAACAGGAGGCGCTGAACCGTGCCCTTCTGGAAAAGCTGAACGAGCGTGAACGCGAAATAGATCACCTGCAGGCGCAACTGGATAAGCTGCGCCGGATGAACTTCGGCAGCCGCTCCGAAAAAGTCTCCCGCCGTATCGCGAAGATGGAAGCCGACCTTAAGCAGTTGCAGAAAGAAAGCGATACCCTTACCGGCCGGGTGGATGACCCGGCCGTGCAGCGCCCGCTGCGGCAGACCCGTACCCGCAAACCGTTCCCTGAATCACTTCCCCGTGACGAAAAACGGCTGCTGCCGGCAGCGTCATGCTGCCCGGAATGTGGTGGTGCGCTGAGTTACCTGGGTGAAGATGCCGCCGAACAGCTGGAGCTGATGCGCAGCGCCTTCCGGGTTATCCGGACAGTACGTGAAAAGCATGCCTGTACTCAGTGCGATGCCATCGTGCAGGCCCCCGCGCCTTCACGGCCCATCGAGCGGGGTATCGCAGGACCGGGGCTGCTGGCCCGCGTGCTGAGTTCAAAGTATGCAGAGCACACCCCGCTGTACCGCCAGTCTGAAATATACGGCCGCCAGGGTGTGGAGCTGAGCCGCTCACTGCTGTCGGGCTGGGTGGATGCGTGTTGCCGGCTACTGTCACCGCTGGAAGGGGCGCTTCAGGACTATGTGCTGACTGACGGTAAGCTCCATGCTGATGACACGCCTGTCCCGGTGCTGTTGCCAGGTAATAAGAAAACGAAGACCGGGCGGTTGTGGACGTACGTTCGTGACGACCGTAACGCCGGGTCAGAGCTGGCGCCGGCAGTGTGGTTCGCTTACAGCCCGGACAGAAAAGGTATCCACCCGCAGAGCCATCTCGCTGGCTTCAGCGGTGTTCTGCAGGCGGATGCGTACGCCGGGTTCAACGAACTGTACCGCAATGGACAGATAACGGAAGCTGCCTGCTGGGCTCATGCCCGCCGCAAGATCCACGATGTGCACGTTCGCACCCCGTCAGCGCTGACGGAGGAAGCCCTGAAACGGATCGGTGAGTTATATGCCATCGAGGCGGAAATAAGGGGGATGCCGGCGAAGCGACGCCTTGCAGAACGTCAGCAAAAAGCTAAACCGCGGCTGAAATCCCTGGAAAGCTGGCTGCGTGAAAAGGTGAAAACGCTGTCGCGACACTCAGAACTGGCGAAAGCGTTCACGTACGTACTGAACCAGTGGCCGGCGCTGGCTTACTATACTGACGACGGCTGGGCCGAGGCAGATAACAACATAGCTGAGAATGCGCTACGGATGGTCAGCCTGGGCCGCAAAAACTACCTGTTCTTCGGTTCGGATCATGGAGGAGAGCGGGGAGCGCTGCTGTACAGCCTGATCGGGACATGCAAACTGAACGGAGTGGAGCCAGAAAGCTACCTTCGCCATGTGCTTGATGTTATAGCTGACTGGCCGATAAACCGGGTCAGCGAACTGCTCCCCTGGCGCGTAGCATTGCCAAATGAATAACACATCCCCGTCAATACGGTTCTCGCTGCACGCTTACGAATAAAGATTTAAATGACAAAGATGTCATTAGCCTGTCATGCAGCAAACAGAAGCCATTCGATATAATTAGTGCAACTTATCAGGAAGGCTGGATTGCTTTATCAATATCCGGCGTCAGTGGACGCCAGGAAATGAATATCCAGTCCCCTCCCGGAGAAATAAACACTTCCGAACCTGTTTCAGTTATGGAACTGAAAACACCGGTTGTACTCCCCCGGACATCACTAATTAAGAAATGGAGAGTTATCATGAAAAATATCGTATTAGCATCCTTGCTGGGCTTTGGCTTAATTTCTTCGGCCTGGGCCACTGAAACCGTGAATATCCATGAGCGGGTCAACAATGCACAGGCACCTGCTCACCAGATGCAGTCTGCTGCGGCTCCTGTCGGGATCCAGGGGACTGCACCTCGTATGGCCGGTATGGACCAGCATGAACAGGCCATTATTGCTCATGAAACCATGACGAACGGGTCGGCGGATGCGCACCAGAAAATGGTGGAAAGTCATCAGAGGATGATGGGAAGTCAGACCGTTTCCCCTACCGGGCCGTCGAAGTCATTAGCGGCAATGAATGAGCATGAAAGAGCTGCAGTTGCCCATGAATTTATGAATAACGGTCAGTCTGGCCCACATCAGGCCATGGCCGAAGCGCATCGTCGCATGCTCAGTGCAGGCTGACGGCGAGGGAAGTATCTGTGCTGTCCTTATTTCCTTGATAGATTTTTCCGTAACCGGATATATGGCAACATCTTTGCCCCCTACAGGGGGCATTTTTATCAGATTCTGCTACAGTTAACGGGCATCAACGCTAAAAGGATATTTTTTATGAAAGCCAGAAACACTTTATTTGCAGTATTAATGTTATCCCTGCCAGCGATTTCAGCAGAACATTCAGAAATGAAAATGACTGATATGTCTACCTCGGCTTCGTCACAGGAATATATGGCTGGCATGAAAGACATGCATGACAAAATGATGGCTGCCGTAAATGAGTCCGATCCCGACAAGGCTTTTGCGAAAGGCATGGTAGCGCACCATGAAGGGGCAATAGCAATGGCTGAGACCGAGCTCAAATACGGAAAAGATCCGAAAATGAGAAAGCTCGCGCAGGACATCATTAAAGCTCAAAAAGGTGAAATTGAGCAGATGAATAAATGGCTTGATAGTCAAAAGTAAACATTGTAGAAATGTCACGACAAGCGTGATTTTACATCGTTCCTGGGCGCGGGAGTCGGTTAATCTTTATATAATTCAAACCCGATTAATTTCGGGTTTTTACTACTCTGTACTCCGGTCCTTTGTTGAGGACCGGAATATATGCACCTGAGATGCTTATTTAATACATTATCTCGTCATGGATACAATGTCGCTCAGGATCTCAACCAGCTCGCTTCTCTCCTGCGTTCCGTCATGATAGGTTGATCTTGAGATGATTCTTTCTGATGTCATCTGAGGCCAGAATTTATCTAGTACATTATCGGGTTTCATTCCCACAGCCCGGCCGATTATTTTTTTAGCGTCACAGGTGTCCGTAAACGTGACGGCTACACCAGTAATTTCCTCGATAAGATCCGGGCACAGATAGTTTTCTATCTCACGTTTGCGCGTAGCGAAAAATACCTTACCGGCCTCCTCTACTTCTTTTTTACGCTTCTGGATGGACAGAACCTGTGCAGGGTCTCCCCCAATATCGGAGTCCAGAAATACGCACCAGGGAAGCCCCAGATCTTTGGCCAGATTCAATGTAACCCAGTGTTTGACGCTACCACACCCTCCTATGAGGACTGGCACTATTTTCACGTCCTCCAGAGAGGCTGGCAGCGCACCTGACTGTTTTAATGAACTGGCCGCATGCCTCAGGAAAGTAACATCCGACTTTCCCTCTACCAGAACAATCCCCTGCGCCCTTTCCATACCGGTCTCTGGCAGCACCCCCAGGCTTTCAGTGGCTTCCTTCAGCACTGCGTCATCCGGCATTTTTACTACGGGTTCACCCGCCTCATTTCGGGTAACATAACGTACGCCTTCGACAGGGATTAATCCGGCCAGCGCCGGGACATGGGTGGTGACGATAATCTGACGGTGCGGCTGGCCTGCCAGTGCCAGTAACGCTTTCATCAGCATCATCTGATAGTTCGGATGCTGTGACGTTTCAGGCTCCTCTATGGCATAAATCACATTTCTGGGCGTCCCCGCGACATTCTTTTCAGCCTCAGCCCGAAAAAAATTCAACAGGATAAGCCTCCTTATCCCGCTGCCGCGCTTATTGATGGGGATGCCATTTTCCCCGTCCAGGGTGAAATTGAAGGTCCACTTGGGTTTCTCCTTAAATCGTGGAGTCAGTTCACTGGCGAGTTCGGGGGCCATTTCACGTAATTTATCCAGCGTTCTCTGTGCGACATCCAGGACGCTGTCCTGAATCTCATTTTCCAGCGCTGTAATTTTGTCCTGCAGCGCAGCCTGAGCGTCTTTTACGGCCTGCTGTAAGGGGTTTTTAGCTTCGGAATCCCCGTCGCTGCTTTCCCTGTCGGCTTTGAAAATCGCATACGTGGGCAGCAAATCGAGGATCTTACCCCATAATGATTTTGTGTCGGTTCCGAACTCTTTATCGACATCCAGCATAATTTCCGAACAGGTATAGGGGGCTGCGGCTTCCCTGATGGCCTGACGCCATAACGATGCAGTGCGTTTATCCGCCACATTTTTTTCAACTTCTTTTCCCACCGCCTTGAGCTCAGAAATTTTCATGCCCAGTAAATTTCTCAGGGGCTCCTCATCCGGGTGGATGCAGCGGATGCAGGTCTGCTCCGGTTTTCCTGAGGTCGTTGCTTTAAACGTTTTGACGATTTCAAAATTGCCGTCCTCATTCAGCAGATGTTCTGAGGCGAGCGTGGTCTGCACCCTGTCGTCGATCATGATAAAATCGGGCAGGTCATCAAATTCACAGGCTATTTCAAAACGGCCGTCCCCTTCTCTTAGGCTGAAACAGTTCATGTCATTCTTGTCAGCCTTCATTCCTTCTGTTTCAAAAAAAATAGCCAGCGCTTCCAGAAGCGTTGATTTCCCAAAGTCATTACGACCGACAATACCCGTCATGCTTTCATCAATAATGATTTCAGTAGAGTTTCTGTAGCCTCTGAAGTTTTTCAGTTTTAATTTTCTGAGCCGCATATGAAGTCCTGTGTGTAAGAAAGCGTTTTGCTGCAACCTGAATACAAAATATATTTTCAAATGCCTGCCAACAAGCAGGGATAACCGTTATTCAGAATATCTTAACGACATTTCGGGATTATGATCTGGTCGCGCTTTCAGAACTTTACTGCCCCTCAAAACACCGGAAACTAACTTGTGGTTGGTTACATGGCAAAGTTAAAACTCCAGAATCACGGGTAATGATTTCAATGCTTATTATATTTTTTGGAATTGACTCATGAGCTTTATAATTTAAATGATAATAATAACCATTCTTTTATGCGTAATATTTGCTACTGACACTGATGAATTTAAAAGAAGATAGATTTTCATTTACGGATTATTTCCTAAATTCATCGATAATGTGATCGACATAAAATTTTCACTGAAGAATGAAGAGATAATTTAAGGCCGAGCGAAATAGCTCAAAATGGTGTATTTAACATAACAGAAGAAATGAAAGGCTCTATCGCAACCTGATACTTCAGGCCGCTAAGGGGTTAATCTTGTTGAAGAAAAATTAGACCGGGAAGCGCCAGGCGTCACCATTTCTCCCGCCTGGCTGGAAGTGAAGAATAATTGTGCATAGCTCCGTATTCGGGCTTTGCATCTGACAATGGTTCCCTGGATGAAAGTACGATCTCCACTCCAAGGACGCTGAACACCCTAAACAAACGCTCAAAACCCGCACTTGCAGGGTTGGCCTCTAGTCGGGCATAAGTTTGCTGTGTTATACCCAAACGTTCAGAAACATCTTTTTGCGTCAGTCCATTGGCTTTGCGAAAGCCGATTAAAACAGGACGTAACTGATTCAAAGTCTTCAAAGCGTATTGAGTGTTCATAAGTGACCTTCCGTATCGACGAGTTAACAAGCATAACGCAGGGATTTACAGCATATAGGCTGTAATGCTCATTAACAGACTATAGGCTGTAATACGAATCCTGCCAAGATGCGGCATCTTTCAAATACAAGGCCGTATTGGGTAAGCAGTACACCGTTATATAGCACCCCTTGCCCCTTTGCTGGAGAGGGACCCACGTGATCGCAGGTCTTTTAGACGTTGTTGCTAACCGGCATCATACACAGGTGGTAACCCCCAGGGAAACTCTATGAGTGATAATTTATTCCTGCCCCAGTCAAAATATAAAACCTTATCTAACTAGCTTTCTTAGTATTTTATAAATGAAGTGAAATTAGCGAAGAAGTTTTACATTGTAAAGTGAGCAAAAATATTTACCATTCAACTGGCAAAATTTACAATCTGCAGCCCTTAGCCTGAGAAAATGCACATTAACAGAATAATCATCAAGTCCGACAGAGGCATAACTTACGTCCTCAAAAATATCAGAAATAAATGAGTTGAAATTACAAAAATTAACTTCACTTAACATCTTGAACACCGCAGAAATATATCTATCATGCATTATCTTGACTTCGATAACCTTAGATAAACTTGAATGCGACTTACATTTGAAGAGATCAAAGAGAAAGTAAATCAGCATATTTTTATTGTCCGAAATCCATTTTAAAATTTTATTACGTGCACATGGTAATATATACACTGGATTTTTGAAAGGGTTTGAAACGTCAACCACAAGGGAACAATAACCATGAGGATTTATTCCACTTATAATTAAGTCACTAAGTCCTTTCACTGCATTCAAATAGTTATCAAAACAAACCTCATATAAACTGGTACTATGAACTGCACATTTAGATTCAAACAACCATCTATGACGCAGATAACCAATGCCTTTAGAGTGTATATCTTCAACAATACATTTGTGACAGTAACGAATGTTTGAGATGTTTACCAATGGATATGAATTAGTTATGTGAAAATTTTTCCGACAGGCATCTTCAACAGCGTTAAAATACCCGTAAACACCAGAAGATAACGACACTATATTGGAAGTTAGTATATAACCATTTCTAGTGGCAAGAATGTCATATATATCCTGCAAGCTATGCAATTTGTACATATCAATCAGTTCGAAACGAGGAAAGGCATCGTACCTTAGTGCGCCATGCTTTGATATTATGTTCCTGCAATTGGATAAGTTATACATTATCTGTGAACGCAGAAGAAAACTGTGCCACAATTCATTTTCGTAAACCATATAACTCCCTCTTATTTAATTAGTTCCATTTTTCTGAGAAGTATCATTGTCATTGGTAGTTTATCTCTGTATTTCAAAAGCCAGCCATGCCCTCCCAGTAAAGCATCTAGACTTGTAAGTGACATCGAGTACTGCCCCTGAGATAAAACATCATTTATTAATGATGATGAGATAATATCTCTCTCGCTCCACTCTACTCTTTTATTTTTATAGCATCGTATTGTTTTAGGAAGACAGGAATTAAGCCAGTCACATTCATGTTTATTTAGCCAATAGAAACTTGCATAACAACTTTCTTTGACTAACTTTCGTGTTATAGAAACGGATTGATTATGTATAAATCTTAATATTTTCTGCTTATGACGCCGTCTTAAAGAATCTTTTTTACATTTTTTACGCCATGAGCATAAACCGTAACAAGATGAAATTACAGAGGATACAGCTCCTTCCGATAATGAGTTTTTCTCAGCTATGGATGCCAGACTAACCCCCCTTACAGCCATAGACTTGATAAGCAATTCAGTGAATATATTAATTTTTGTGTTTCGCTTAAACGCCCTCAGGTATTTTTTATAAATAAGTGTTTTAATGTAACATCTGCTGCGACTAAATTCCTTCCCAAGGTTGCTAACACTAGTATTATTTTCAACTATATGAAAACTGTATTTCTTATGACTTTTAAAGATTTCTTTCTTTTTATTAGTACGACTTCCTGCATACGTTGGCCAGCAAGTATTTAACAAACAATAACAAAGCAAAAGATGCTTTGTGGGATGCTGACAACATTTGTCTTTGAGTATAGGCTCCCAGTAATGATAATCAGTTAGGGATGTTGGTATAAGTCCCGATGAACCCTCCCCAAATAACTGGCACTTAGCATAAACATGTGCGTAGAATACATTTTTCTTTAAATTTCCATCCAATGATAATAAATTCAACTTTTTAAGTACATCCATGTAATTGGGGTGTGTAATATCTTTTCTTCTGATTATATTTAGGGACTCATAACAAAACTTAGCAAAATCGAAGTCTATCTCATTGCTAAGTTGTTCTGTATACGAAACAGGAGGCATCAGTCCAATACGTATGTGCGGTGAAGAAGGGACATGGATGCTTTCAAGCGCTACCGGATGCCGATGGCAGGTTGTAACCCCATGAAGCTGATGCGCCAGATGCCAATAAGTAACACCATAATGAAAAGTATCTTCACGAGCGCAAACCGGGCAAAACTTCAATAGTGTGCGCTGCCCTAGTGAAAAATTACTAAGGCGGCACAATCGATTAAGCCTGGCAGGGGTCGTGTTGAAATCCATAATTTCATTACGACTGATTGGTAGTGCCCAGGCAAAAAGAGGGAGTAAAGTCTGTTCATGCCAGAGCTGATCTGCACTTTCGGATGTATGAAGAGAAATAGCCTTTAATCCTGAATTGAGAATTGGATGGACGTTCATATCAGGTTTGTTGAAAATGATCGTTAACAGAGAAGATGGGGACATACCGTACACGGTAGTTGTCCGACAAAACCGGCTGAACAAGGATTCATCAGGCAAAACAGGCAACATTCTCATTTCCCACACCTCTCTTTGACCGTTACGAACTGTTACCTCATTACAATTTATTAAGTGGATCTATATTTATAAGCCCGCAACGCTGAAGAGCATCGTAGGTATTTTTCTTTTCAGCTGTTCTGTTGATAACAAGATCGTGGTCAAGAGACAGTATTTTCTCGTCGAAATTGCGCAAAACCTCGTCTATTTTTCCTACGAATTCCTTGTGCTGTGGCCTGTCTATATCCCCTGGGATCAAAGACTTTAGGGACTTCTCTGCCATGATTTTAGCCGAAGCATCACCCTCATTAGATGCAGAGAGCCATTTAGCTTCCTCATCTTCAGTCGCGGCCCCCGGGAGTGGAGTATCCTTATATTCCTCCGTATGACTCACGAGTACCGGTACAGAGGCCGACAAGACTGCGCCAGTGATGATTTCATTGCCGCTACCGATAACCTTTAATTGTGCCCCCCGATAAATCATCTGAGCCAATCCAATATTGCCTTTAGATAAAATGAATAATTTTTCGTTTAACTCATCATTTAATGGAGTTTCAACATTTGTCCATTGTAATGGCCATAAATAATGAATAAACGATTGCCAGTCTTGTGAATCGTATCTAACATTCTTAATTTTCATGTAACCACCAGACTCTGCCCGCCTGGCAATTCTCATTTTCTTTGTCAGCGTCTCGTCAAAAGGATGATTTCCACAAAAAACCATAGATACCCCCATGGAATCTACAATTTCATGTAAAAAATCAATCAACTTACTCTCACCCCCGGTTCTTGAAAATTTAAGCCTCTGCATTTCATCAATAACAAGGATACCCAAAAATGATGATTTAATTCTTTGTGCAATCTGGCGAGCCAGAGCACCATTTCTAATCTCAGGTGTAGTTCGTTCAATACCAATTGCATCATCTAATTTTTGTAAAATCTCTTCACAAAGGTCTCTCACACTTGAATTGTATGGACAATTAATCTTTACCCATACAATTTGCTTACTGAAGCCGGGAAAAACTCCTTTATAGCTGCTGTGTTCTATAATCTGAGGGAAATGATCCATGACTTGCTCAATCATGGTAGTTTTTCCAGAACCACTCATTCCAACTATCGTAATAGTTTCAGCCTGGGATTTAAAATATCCACTTTCTGGCTCAATATCAGGACGCTCATTTCCATAGTAATGAAGATATTGAATTGTTCCGCTTTTTAAAGGATTACGAGCTGCATAGCTTTCCCTAAGTGCCCGTAAGATCATCTTATAAGCCTGGATAAGATTGGTTTGAGGGCAACGGAATTTCTTTATACGTTCGACATACTGCTCTCTAACATTCGCCGGGGCAGTCCAGCGGATTTTTTCGTCAATTTCGGGGAAATAACTCATTTCCAGAAGTACTTCATCTTCCGTAAGCGCTTCAGGAAGTGCTTCAATTAAGGGATTGCCACGATACTCAGGTAACTCCTGTTCTTTATATATCGCTGAAACGCGCCGTATAAGATTCATTATTCTGCGTCCTCAGTCTTCTTCTTACCTTTTAACCATCTTTGTTTCTCCTCCCGGCCAGGCAAAAGCAGAACATTACTGGATGAAGGAAGTAGGGGTTCAGATCTTCCATTAGCAACATGAGTTCGCCCTAATGAATCAAGTTCATTTTTCCTGTTCTTTTTAATATCTTTACCATGTACCCGGCGAGATTCGTATATTTCATTTAATCTTTCGTTACCTTTCCTGTTAAATTCATCTTTATTATTGATATTGCTGAGCGAATCCAGAGTAAATAAATTAATTTCTTTTTGAGTATCTACCCAATCAGCCATTACATCTGTATCAAGATGAGCTTTCCCTTTAAATACATCTCTTTTCTTAAGTAGGTAATGTTTTTTGAAAATGCTATTTTTGTCAAATCTTACATATATATAATCTACGCAATTGTCATCTATTCTTGCTTCACAAGTGGTTCTTCCAAATACTCTGACACCTGATGCAATTTCAGGATCACATTCATAAAAAAGATTATTGTACTGAATCCCACCGGCGGTAATGTTAGCGTTCACAGGGATTAACAATCGTGCGATCACTTCGTCGGCCCCAACGGCTCTTGCGCTGAATCTCCCGTGCTTTAAGCTTATCATCCAACTATTTTTTGGTGATATTACGAGATCATTTTCAATCAGTAAGGGATTGATATAAGCCAGTTCCTCATACGTTCTCTGATTATGTGCAAGTATCTCCCGAATCAGTAAAGACGTGACCTCCTGAATCGTTAAACAAGCCCTGGATTGCGGTGTTGGCTCTCCTTTAACAATCTTTCCCCTTCGTGTTGTTCCAATAAGCCTATGAATAACCTCATCATTCAGAATGCCGAAACAGCGTTCAACAATGCTTTTTCTGTCGCCTCTACCGACTGGCGCAAACTCAAGTTTTGTCAGGGGGGTCATCTCTTCCTGAGGTTTAAGACCAATCATCTCCCCGTTGTCACACATCAATGTTAATGGAATGTGAGAACAAGGCCAATCATCATCAGTAATAGAGATTCCAAATAATCTACAATATTCTTTTTTTGGCATAAAGCAATTTGCTAACGCTTGTCGGGCGGCTCGCCATGAAGCATGGTATAAAGAAACATGAAGGCCAACAATCATTCTTGTTGCACGATCCACCACTGTATAAATAGTAGGACGCCCAATGACTTTTCGTCTGTTTAAACTCGAAATAAGATGTACATCAGCGACAGTTGAGTCTATTTCGAAAACATCACCCGGCAAAACAGTTGTATTAGCCACACTACCTAAAAGCGCCCGCATTTTGAGGTCTATTTCTTTTTTCGTGTTCTTCTTATTTATCGAGAAATCTTTAGTGAAGAGTTTTTTATTCCAGTATGAAAATTGTTTTAAAGAAGGAACATATGGAGCTCTATTTTCTAGGTTTGCTGTTTTAATTTCATCCCTAAAATACAAATCAATATGTCTCTCTAATGTTTTCTTTATCGTATCTCCGTTAACTTTATAATGATACGTAATGAGAGATTTTCTAATATTTTTTATATCTCTTTCATTAAGAATGAAAACACGTGATCGTTCATTAGGTAATGCTCTGTTTTTTTTGGAATTCCCAAGTTTAATTTCATGTTTGATTCTACTTTTCCCAGCGGCGCCACAGTTCGAGAATGCGGGTAGCAATGCATAAATATCCTGCCCATGTCGCCAATACAACGCCAGAAGCGTTCTGATAGTATATTGTGATATTTTTTTATTTCTTGAGTAATCCATTAAAAGGTGCGACTTTTTATGTAATGCATAGTCGAACAGAAACATTCTGTCATCTACAAGATCTTTAATGATATTGTAATTTTCATCTCGCCTTCCTCTGTCTTTATCTGTTAATTCTTTCTCATCTACTAACATATATGAAGGATATATATAATCTTTACAAGTTATGCTATTTGATTCAATATAATATTTAAACATTGAAAATGAGAAAGGGATTGGCTTACCCGTTCTTTCTGATTTTATTTTAAACAAAATTAACAAATCGACCTTTCTGTCAAAATCCAAAACACGGTAAAGTCCCTCTGCAAGCAAATCAGTGCCTTGAGAGAGCCAGACTGAATTCCTAATAATATCCATTTGCGTTCAGTCCTATATAGTGGTCATTGGAAATTATCTTTATCAGACCGGTTTCGAGTATTGGATATGATAAATCAACATTTATCATTTTTAATCCAATCATTGCCTGCAATAACATCATCGCTTCTTGTGCATCTACCCCAAAGATTGATGAAATCATTGCACGTAGTCCTACTATGGGATAAACATCTGGTTTAAGCTTCCATAGGATTTTATCAAGAGGATATTTATCATAAAATTCAGAACCATCTCTTAATACAGAAGTAGCCCAGCAAATGTTTTTACCGACGACGTTATTGAGTTCCGAGCCAACATAAATTTGAAACTCAACATCAATCAACTGCCAAAACATCCTCTCTATTTCAAGTTTTTGGGCTTCGCGTTCAGGTATGCTCTCGTTATGTTTTACTGCTATAGCTTTGTATCGAAGTCCGCCTTCAGGAGTTCTCAAGGTCAGTAAAAAATCGGTTGTCATAACATTCAGAACTTCGACAGGTACTCCTCTTACTCCCCTCACCATAGGATGTTGAAAATGTAGATGATTTGCTATTTGTTGGGTAAGCCGGAGAGGAAAGAGTGGGAATTGTTCCCGGATATCAATCACCGAGTCATTAAACTCAGCCAGATAGAAAAAGTTACTTTCGACAGAAGAAAGGAGATGATGGTTTCGAAACGTCTTAAGGCCAAAGACTATCGAACGGTTTCCACGGGATTTAACGTCCTGAGCTCTAAGCCAGGGCTGATAACTTTGGCCATAGCCCACTCCTATGCCGTCACCTAGCGCATTTTCATAATCCAAATAGGATTTGAGACGCCTACCCCTAGCCATGATCGTACCCTAAAAACGACATTGATACGTACCTATATGTGCATTTTATAGTCTCCAACCCTATAACCACACATTCAGTAAGTATACAACATTAGCGTCGTTTTTTGAGAATGGTTACAACTTTAGTGCTTTGTGTACAACTTTATTGTCCTCGGACATCAGCCAGCGCCTGCGCGCATGCCCAGGCACTGGCCCACGCCCACTGGAAGTTATACCCGCCGAGCCAGCCGGTCACGTCCATCACTTCACCAATGAAATAAAGACCCGGCACGTTGCGGGCTTCCATCGTGCGGGATGAGAGTTCGTGTGTATCCACGCCGCCCAGCGTCACTTCCGCCGTGCGGTAGCCTTCGGTGCCGTTTGGCTGTACGCGCCAGTTCGTCAGCGTCTCCACCAGCGTGTCCTGCTCGCGGCTGTTGAGCTGCCTAAGCGCAACATCCGGAATTTGCCCTAACACCTGCAAGCACTCCACGAGACGCTTCGGCAGCTGCATCGCCAGGGTATTTTTCAGGCTTTGATTCGGGTGCGCGGCGCGTTGCTCATTGAGGAAGGCGTCCAGATCGCAGTCCGGCACCAGGTTTACGGAGACAAACTCCCCCGGCTGCCAGTAGCTGGAGATCTGCAATACCGCTGGCCCCGAGAGACCGCGATGGGTAAAGAGCAGGTTTTCGCGGAACACCGTGCCGTCTTCGGCCGTAATGACCGACGGCACAGACACGCCGGAGAGCGTCTGAAGCTGTTCCAGCAGCGGCTTATGCAGCGTGAACGGCACCAGCCCGGCGCGCGTGGGTAATACTTTCAGGCCAAACTGCTCGGCGATTTTGTAGCCGAACGGTGAGGCACCCAGCCCCGGCATCGAGAGGCCGCCGCTGGCGATCACCAGGTTATCGGCGCTGACGGTTTCGCCGTTGAGTTGCAGCGTGTACCCTTGCTCGTTACGGGCGACGTCCAACACTTCGGTGCGCAGGCGCATGACTACGCCGCCTTTCTCGCACTCGGCCACCAGCATATCCACGATTTGCTGGGCAGAGTCGTCGCAGAACAGCTGTCCCAGCGTCTTCTCATGCCACGCGATAGCGTGTTTACCCACCAGTTCGATGAAATCCCACTGCGTGTAGCGCGCCAGCGCAGATTTACAAAAATGACGGTTCTGGCTCAAATAGGCCGCAGGCTCGACATAAAGATTAGTGAAATTGCAGCGCCCGCCACCGGACATCAGGATCTTGCGGCCAGGCTTTTTTCCGTTATCCAGCAGCAGCACACGACGACCCGCTTGTCCGGCCATTGCCGCACAAAACATACCCGCCGCACCGGCGCCAATTACTACGGCATCAAACCTTTCCACGTCAAAATCCTCTTCGTTAACTGCCGCGGATTGTAAAGTTTCCTCAGTGGTCGCACCAGCGCAAAAAGATATTACAAAGCCATTTCATTGATATTTAAAGATTATCTATTCAGGCACATTTCTCAAATCAGGTGGTATGTCAAAAAAAGTCTATATTTCACTTTGCCCGTTGCGCATTTGTCCTGGATAATGCGCCGCGTTCATGTCCTCAAAATGGCGTAACGTCCTATGCTACATTTGTTTGCCGGCCTGGATTTACATACCGGGCTTTTATTATTGCTTGCTCTGGTTTTTGTGCTGTTTTACGAAGCGATCAATGGCTTCCACGACACTGCAAACGCAGTTGCAACGGTTATCTACACTCGCGCAATGCGATCGCAGCTTGCGGTCGTTATGGCGGCGGTATTTAACTTTTTTGGTGTCCTCCTGGGCGGACTGAGCGTTGCCTATGCCATTGTGCATATGCTGCCAACGGATCTGCTGCTTAACGTGAGTTCCGGTCATGGCCTGGCCATGGTGTTCTCAATGCTGCTTGCTGCGATTATCTGGAACCTCGGTACCTGGTATTTCGGCCTGCCGGCATCCAGCTCTCACACCCTTATCGGCGCGATTATCGGTATCGGTTTAACTAACGCCCTGATGACCGGTACATCGGTTGTTGATGCGCTGAACCTTCCTAAAGTACTGGGTATTTTCGGCTCTCTGATCATCTCCCCTATCGTCGGTCTGGTGGTAGCAGGTGGATTGATTTTCATCCTGCGTCGCTACTGGAGCAACACGAAGAAACGTGCACGTATCCACCTGACGCCAGCAGAGCGTGAGAAGAAAGACGGCAAGAAAAAGCCGCCGTTCTGGACACGTATCGCGCTGATCATTTCCGCTATCGGCGTCGCCTTCTCTCATGGCGCGAACGATGGTCAGAAAGGTATCGGTCTGGTGATGCTGGTTCTGATTGGCGTCGCACCGGCAGGCTTCGTCGTTAACATGAACGCCTCTGGCTATGAGATCACCCGTACCCGTGATGCGGTAAACAACGTTGAGACTTACTTCCAGCAGCATCCTGATTTGCTGAAGAAAGCGACCGGCGTAGACCAGTTGATCCCTTCTCCTGACTCTGGCGCACTGACTGCACCGGGCGAGTTCCATTGCCACCCGGCAAACGCGATTAACGCGCTGGAACGTGCGAAAGGCATGCTGGCCGATATCGAAAGCTACGACAAACTGGCTGTAGAACAGCGTGGTCAGCTGCGTCGTATCATGCTCTGTATCTCCGACGTGACCGATAAAGTCGCGAAGCTGCCAGAGGTCAATGCTGACGATAAGCGTCTGCTGAAGAAACTGAAAGGCGATATGCTCAACACCATTGAGTACGCGCCAATCTGGATCATCATGGCGGTCGCGTTGGCGCTGGGTATCGGTACGATGATTGGCTGGCGTCGTGTGGCGACCACCATCGGTGAGAAGATCGGTAAGAAAGGCATGACCTATGCTCAGGGCATGTCCGCGCAGATGACGGCGGCAGTGTCTATCGGTCTGGCGAGCTACACCGGTATGCCAGTCTCCACCACCCACGTACTCTCTTCGTCCGTGGCAGGTACCATGATTGTTGACGGCGGCGGTTTGCAGCGTAAAACCGTGACCAACATTCTGATGGCCTGGGTGTTCACCCTCCCGGCGTCCATCCTGCTGTCTGGCGGTCTGTACTGGATTTCGCTGAAGCTAATTTAATCGGCTGAAGGCGACAAAAAAGCGGGTCAGGAAACTGGCCCGCTTTTTTTATGCTCAGTGCCATATCATCAGCGCAATCATACTCACCACAACCAGACCACACAGGGCGCTGGTCAAAATGAACTGACGACGCAGGCGCTCGCAGCGACGGATAAACTCTTCATCGTGGTGATCGCGGTAGCGCTGGTAGTAGATATACCCCACCAGACGCATCTGCTTGCTGGGCTGTCCGTGCGAGGTGAAGAACCCTCCACCGTCCACATATTGATAAAGCAACGGATCGCAACCACGAAGTACCACTAACAGCGCACGTAACGATGAGAAGTAGCGCGCCATATTCACTATGCAAACCACGCATAACGCCCAAAACAATGCGACGGTGCTAATCATACATCCTCCCCGGCGTCCACCCACGAAGCAAGGCTCCTGAGCTACCGCACCCCAATGCCCTGACAGACAGTTCAGTGAAAGAATGACTAAAAGTCGATCCGGTTCGCGTTTTAATATCCGAACGGCTCATTAAATAGTGTAGGAGATCCGTTAATTTTTTTGCCACAAGGTTAATCGTTATCAACACCAAAGCTTGAAAAATATGTTTAACTGGGCCGTAATGAAAGCATCAGACGACGGCTTTCCCATTTAGTCATCGATAACTTAAGGAAGGAGTAACACTATGGCTTACAAACACATTCTTATCGCGGTAGACCTCTCCCCGGAGAGTAAAGTGCTGGTTGATAAAGCAGTATCCATGGCACGTCCCTACAACGCGAAAGTTTCGCTGATTCATGTTGATGTGAATTACTCCGACCTCTACACCGGTCTGATCGACGTGAATCTCGGCGATATGCAGAAACGCATCTCCGAAGAGACTCACCACGCGCTGAGCGAGCTTTCTACCAACGCGGGCTATCCAATCACTGAAACCTTAAGCGGTAGCGGCGATCTGGGCCAGGTGCTGGTTGATGCGATTAAGAAATACGATATGGACCTGGTGGTATGTGGTCACCATCAGGACTTCTGGAGCAAACTGATGTCTTCCGCACGTCAGCTGATTAACACCGTACACGTGGATATGCTGATTGTTCCACTGCGTGACGAAGAAGACGAGTAAGTGCAAAAAAGCCCGGTGGCGCTAACGCATACCGGGCCTACAAGCGGCACTGAATGTAGGCCGGGTAAGGCGAAGCCGCCACCCGGCTTTTTTTATTCCGGCGTACCTGAGTAGATATCAAAGCGATGCCCTTTGGTGGTCACCGCGTTAGTGGTCGCAACGTCCGCCAGCGGCGGCGCATAGTCAGGACGTTTCACCACCACCCGCTTCGTCGCCAGTTGACGAGCCGGCTCCAGCAGGCCATCGGCATCTAAATCTGGCCCCACCAGCGACTGAAACACCCGCATCTCTTTCTTCACCAGCGCGCTTTTCTGCTTATGCGGGAACATGGGGTCGAGATAGACCACCTGCGGGCGCGGGGTGATATCGGTCAGCGCCGTCAGGCTGGAGGCATGAATAAGTTGCAAACGTTCCTGTAACCACGAGCCGATTTCCGGGTCCGCATAGCCTCGCGTCAGCCCGTCGTCGAGCAGCGCGGCGACAACCGGATTACGCTCCAGCATCCGCACCCGACAGCCGACAGACGCCAGCACAAAGGCATCGCGCCCCAGCCCCGCCGTGGCATCCACCACGTCCGGCAGATAGCTGCCTTTAATGCCGACCGCTTTGGCCACCGCTTCACCGCGACCGCCGCCAAACTTACGCCGGTGCGCCATCGCGCCGCCGACAAAATCGACAAAAATCCCGCCAAGCTTTGGCTCATCGCGCTTGCGCAGCTCCAGATGTTCCGGCGTCATCACCAGCGCCATCAGGTTCTCTTCATCATGTTCCAGCCCCCAGCGGGTCGCCAGAACAGATAAGGCGCCGTCCCCGGCGCCTGTTTCATCTACTAAGCAGATCTTCACGTAGCAATCAGCCTTTGATTCCGTAATGCTCCAGCATCGCATCCAGCTGCGGCTCGCGGCCACGGAAGCGTTTGAACAGCTCCATAGGCTCTTCTGAACCGCCGCGCGTCAGGATGTTGTCGAGGAACGACTGACCGGTTTCGCGGTTGAAAATCCCCTCTTCTTCGAAGCGCGAGAAGGCATCCGCCGCCAGCACGTCGGCCCACAGGTAGCTGTAGTAGCCTGCGGCGTACCCGCCTGCGAAGATATGGCTGAACGCGTGCGGGAAGCGTCCCCAGGTCGGGCCTGGAATGACGGCAACCTGCTTTTTAATCTCAGCCAGGGTTTCGAGGATTTTCGCCCCCTGCTCCGGGCTGAACTCGGCGTGCAGGCGGAAGTCAAACAGGCCGAACTCCAGCTGACGCAGGATAAACATCGCCGCCTGGTAGTTTTTCGCCGCCAGCATTTTATCCAGCAGTTCTTTCGGCAGCGGTTCGCCCGTTTCGTAATGACCAGAGATAAACGCCAGCGCGTCCGGCTCCCAGCACCAGTTCTCCATAAACTGGCTTGGCAGCTCGACCGCATCCCATGGCACACCGCTGATACCAGCGACGCCAGCGGTTTCGATGCGGGTCAGCATGTGGTGCAGGCCGTGACCGAACTCGTGGAACAGGGTGATCACTTCATCGTGGGTAAACAGAGCAGGTTTGCCGCTCACCGGACGGTTGAAGTTACAGGTCAGGTAGGCAACAGGTTTTTGCAGGGAACCATCCGCTTTACGCATCTGGCCCACGCAGTCGTCCATCCACGCCCCGCCGCGCTTGTTCTCACGCGCGTAGAGATCGAGATAGAAGCTGCCGCGCAGCTCGTTGTTCTCGTCATACAGCTCGAAGAAGCGCACGTCCGGATGCCAGACGTCGATATCGGTACGCTCTTTCGCGGTAATGCCGTAGATGCGCTTTACTACCTCGAACAGACCGTTGACGGCTTTGTTTTCCGGGAAGTACGGACGCAGTTGTTCGTCGCTGATGCTGTAGAGGTGCTGTTTCTGTTTTTCGCTGTAGTATGCGATATCCCACGGCTGAAGCTCGTCCACGCCGAACTCCGCTTTCGCAAAGGCGCGCAGCTGAGCTAACTCTTTTTCACCCTGAGGACGGGCGCGTTTCGCCAGATCGGTCAGGAAGTCGAGCACCTGCTGTGGGTTCTCGGCCATTTTGGTGGCGAGGGATTTATCCGCGTAGCTGTCGAAGCCCAGCAGCTGTGCCAGCTCGTGGCGCAGGGAGAGGATCTCCGCCATCACCGGGCTGTTATCCCACTTACCGGCATTCGGCCCCTGATCGGAGGCGCGGGTGCTGTAGGCGCGGTACATCTCTTCGCGCAGGGCCTGGTTGTCGCAGTAGGTCATCACTGGCAGATAGCTTGGGATATCCAGCGTTAACAGGAAGCCTTCCTGCTCTTTCGCTTCGGCCTGGGCTTTTGCCGCCGCCAGCGCACTTTCCGGCATACCGGCCAGTTCGGATTCATCGGTAATCAGCTTCGTCCAGCCCATGGTGGCGTCGAGGACGTTGTTGCTGTACTGGTTGCCCAGTTCGGACAGGCGCGCAGCGATTTCGCCGTAGCGAACCTGTTTTTCTTTTGGCAGGCCAATCCCGGACAGTTCGAAATCACGCAGCGCGTTATCGACCGATTTTTTCTGCGCCGTGTTCAGTTCGGCATAATGGTCGCCGTCGCGCAGGTCGCGGTAGGCTTTGTAGAGCCCCTCGTGCTGGCCGACCCAGGTGCTGTACTCGGAGAGCAGCGGCAGGGTCTGTTCGTAGGCTTCGCGCAGCTCCGGGCTGTTTTTCACCGAGTTCAGGTGGCTCACCGGGGAGAAAATGCGCCCCAGCACGTCGTCCACTTCGGCCAGCGGCTGACACAGATTTTCCCAGGTGTACGGCGCGCCCTGCGCGACCACGTTCTCTACCGCCGCGCGGCAGTTTTCCAGCGACTGGGTAACGGCTGGAACCACATGCTCAGGGAGGATTTTAGAAAACGGTGGCAACGAAAAAGGCGTCAGTAATGGATTGGTCATAAACGCTGTCCTGTTGAAATAGATGAATGAAGCGCGCATCCGGCGCTGTGCATATGCGATCTAGAATGGGGTTAAGTGTAGAGGATTTCAATGCCAGACGTGGCGGAAAAGAGCCCGGTGGCGCTGCGCTTACCGGGCCTACGGGTAATCTGCGCCGTTCTGCTGTAAACTGTGGCAAATCGTCAATTCAGCGGAATATCATTACCCATGCTCAGTTATCGCCACAGCTTCCACGCAGGCAACCACGCCGACGTCCTTAAACACACCGTTCAGAGCCTGATCATCGAATCGCTCAAAGAGAAAGAGAAGCCGTTTCTCTATCTGGACACGCACGCGGGCGCGGGCCGTTATCAGCTGAGCGGCGAGCATGCCGAGCGTACCGGTGAATATCTGGAAGGGATCGCCCGCATCTGGCAGCAGGACGACCTGCCTGCCGAGCTGGAGCCGTACATCGGCGTGGTGAACCACTTCAACCGCAACGGCCAGCTGCGTTACTACCCGGGGTCCCCGCTGATTGCCCGCCAGCTGCTGCGCGAGCAGGACAGCATCCAGCTGACCGAGCTGCATCCGAGCGACTTCCCGCTGCTGCGCGCTGAGTTTCAGAAAGATAACCGCGCCCGCGTGGAAAAAGCCGACGGCTATCAGCAGCTGAAAGCCAAGCTGCCGCCGGTTTCCCGTCGTGGCCTGATACTGATCGACCCGCCGTACGAAATCAAAACCGACTATCAGGCGGTGGTGACGGGTATTCACGAAGGCTACAAACGCTTCGCCACCGGGACATACGCCCTGTGGTATCCGGTGGTGCTGCGCGCGCAAATTAAACGCATGATCAAGGATCTGGAGGCGACCGGCATCCGCAAAATCCTGCAGATTGAGCTGGCGGTGCGGCCCGACAGCGACCAGCGCGGCATGACCGCGTCCGGCATGATTGTGATTAACCCGCCGTGGAAGCTCGAAGCGCAGATGAACAACGTGCTGCCGTGGCTGCACAAAACGCTGGTGCCAGCCGGTACGGGCCACACCACCGTAAGCTGGATCGTGCCGGAGTAATCGCAGCCATCGGTGGAACCTATTGATTTCAGGTATACAATCGCGGCAATTCACGATTAAGGACAAAAGCTATGACTAAGCATTATGACTACATCGCAATCGGCGGCGGCAGCGGCGGCATCGCCTCCATCAACCGTGCGGCCATGTACGGCCAGAAGTGTGCGCTGATTGAAGCCAAAGAACTCGGCGGCACCTGCGTAAACGTGGGTTGTGTACCGAAGAAAGTGATGTGGCATGCCGCGCAAATCCGTGAAGCTATCCATATGTATGGCCCGGACTACGGCTTTGACACCACCATCAACCACTTCGACTGGGATAAGCTGATCGCCAGCCGTACCGCCTATATCGACCGTATTCACACCTCGTACGATAACGTGCTGGGCAAGAATAACGTCGACGTGATCCGCGGCTTCGCCCGTTTCGTGGATGCGAAGACGATCGAAGTGAACGGCGAGACGATCACCGCCGATCACATCCTGATCGCCACCGGTGGCCGTCCGAGCCATCCGAACATTCCGGGCGCGGAATACGGCATCGACTCCGACGGGTTCTTCGAGCTGCCTGCTCTGCCAGAGCGCGTTGCCATTGTAGGCGCGGGTTACATCGCGGTTGAGCTTGCTGGCGTGATTAACGGCCTTGGGGCGGAAGCTCACCTGTTTGTGCGTAAACACGCGCCGCTGCGTAGCTTTGATCCGCTAATCGTCGACACGCTGGTCGAGGTGATGAACGCCGAAGGCCCAACCCTGCACACCAACGCCGTGCCAAAAGCGGTGGTTAAAAATGCGGACGGTAGCCTGACCCTGGAGCTGGAAGATGGCCGCAGCCAGACCGTTGATTGCCTGATCTGGGCGATTGGTCGTGAACCGGCCACCGACAACTTCAACCTGGCCGCAACCGGGGTGAAAACCAATGAAAAAGGCTACATCGTCGTTGATAAGTTCCAGAACACCAGCGTACCGGGTATTTATGCCGTTGGTGATAACACAGGTGCCGTAGAACTGACGCCGGTTGCCGTGGCCGCGGGGCGTCGTCTTTCCGAGCGTCTGTTTAACAACAAGCCGGACGAACATCTGGATTACAGCAACATCCCGACCGTGGTCTTCAGCCACCCGCCAATCGGCACCGTCGGCTTAACCGAGCCGCAGGCGCGTGAGCAGTACAGCGACGATCAGGTGAAAGTGTATAAATCGGCGTTTACCGCGATGTATACCGCGGTCACCTCGCACCGTCAGCCGTGCCGCATGAAGCTGGTCTGTGTGGGCCCGGACGAGAAGATCGTCGGCATCCACGGCATAGGCTTTGGCATGGACGAGATCCTGCAGGGCTTCGCAGTGGCGCTGAAGATGGGCGCAACGAAAAAAGACTTCGATAACACCGTGGCGATCCACCCCACTGCGGCAGAAGAGTTTGTAACAATGCGTTGATATTGATGCCCCTCTTCAAAGGGGCATTTTTTTAACATTCATAAATCGTTGCAAAACGAATGCTCCGAAAATCGTGATCTACCGCACATATCCCTCCACATCCACCGAAGCGAATGTCTACGCTTATAAGACGCCCGGAAAAACCTGTCTTTTAGAACACACAACCGGAGGTCCTTATCACCATGTTCAACCAGAAACTACAGGCTACCGAGAACATCGAGTTCGAGATTGCAGAAGAGCTGCGCTACGAGACCGATCCCTGCGAGTTGAAACTGGATGAAATGATTGAGGCGGAGCCGGAACCCGAAATGATCGAGGGGCTACCTGCCTCCGATGCCCTGACGCCTGCCGATCGTTATCTTGAACTGTTCGAACATGTGCAGTCGACACGGCTGTTTGCGGACAGCAAAACTTTCCCAGACTGCGCGCCGAAAATGGACCCGCTGGATATCCTGATCCGCTACCGTAAAGTGCGTCGTCATCGGGATTTTGACCTGGCGCGCTTTGTAGAGAATCACTTCTGGCTGCCGGAGGACTACAGTAAAGAGTATGTCTCTGATCCCGGCTTCTCCCTGAAAGAACACATTGATAACCTGTGGCCGGTGCTGACGCGCGAGCCGCAGGATCACATCCCGTGGTCGTCGCTGCTGGCGCTGCCGCAGGCCTATATTGTGCCCGGCGGGCGATTCAGCGAGACCTACTACTGGGATTCTTATTTCTCCATGCTGGGGCTGGCAGAAAGCGGTCGTAACGATCTGCTGAAATGCATGGCCGATAACTTCGCCTGGCTGATTGAGCGCTACGGACATATCCCGAACGGCAACCGCACCTACTACCTCAGCCGCTCCCAGCCGCCGGTTTTTGCCCTGATGGTGGAGCTGTTTGAAGAGGACGGCGTGCGCGGGGCGAAGCGCTATCTTGAGCATCTCAAGATGGAGTACGCCTTCTGGATGGACGGGGCGGAATCGCTGCTGCTCAACCAGGCCTATCGCAGTGCGGTGCGCATGCCGGATGGCTCATTGCTCAACCGCTACTGGGACGATCGCGATACGCCACGGGATGAATCCTGGATTGAGGACGTTGAAACCGCCCGTCATTCCGGTCGCCCGCCGAACGAGGTGTATCGCGACCTGCGCGCCGGGGCAGCCTCAGGATGGGATTACTCGTCCCGCTGGCTGCGCGATCCTGCGCGGCTGGCCAGTATCCGCACGACGCAATTTATCCCCATCGATTTGAACGCATTCCTGTTCAAACTGGAGAGCGCTATCGCCAATATCTCAGCGTCGAAAGGGGATAAAGAGACGGCTGAACTATTCCGCCAGAAAGCCAGCGACCGGCGCGCGGCGGTGAACCGCTATCTGTGGGACGAAGAGAACGGCTGTTATCGTGATTACGACTGGCGCCGTGAAGCCCTGGCGCTGTTCTCTGCGGCCAGCATTGTGCCGCTGTATGTGGGCATGGCGACCCATGAGCAGGCTGAACGGCTGTCCGATGCCGTTAAAGCCCGTCTGCTCACGCCGGGCGGTATTCTCGCCACCGAATATGAAACCGGGGAGCAGTGGGATAAGCCGAACGGCTGGGCACCGCTACAATGGATGGCGATCCAGGGGTTCAAGCAGTACGGCAACGACTCGCTGGGGGATGAGATCGCCTGGAGCTGGCTGCACACGGTAAACCATTACTACAAAACCCATCATAAGCTGATTGAGAAGTACCACATCGCCAGCAGCACGCCACGCGAAGGTGGCGGGGGGGAGTATCCGTTGCAGGATGGCTTCGGCTGGACGAATGGGGTGGTGCGGCGGTTGATTGGGCTGTATGGGGAGCCCTGAGTCTCACCCCTCACCCTGACCCTCTCCCCTGAGGGGAGAGGGGACTTAACGGTGCGGCCTTTTCTCCCTCGCCCCTTTGGGGAGAGGGCCGGGGTGAGGGGGAAAAATAATCAGCGGATCACCTCATAAATGGCAGTCTGGATGGACTGCCATTTTTTTGTACTGGCATCGGGCTGCGTCTTCGCGCGGCGCGTTGCCATATCGGCGTCGTGCTGCTGACGTTTCACTACCGCCGGGACGGTACAGAATGCTTTCAGGTACTGCTTACGCATAGACGTCAGCGATTCGCCGTTCGCCATCGCATGGCTAAGCGTATTAATAAAGCGTCGGCAGGGCTTTTGCTCTGTCATTTGCAGGCGGTAGCGCAACATCACTTCCAGCACGTCATCGTAGCCTGCCGACAATGCCTCCTCCGTCCATGACATTTTCCAGTCCATGCCGCCCTGCAAGAACAGGAGCGCCACGCGGGTATCATTGCGGCTAATCGCTGAACGGAAGTTGTTTTCATCCCAGGTGACACCCATGCGCGTCAGCGTTTCTCGCGAGGAAGGCGTTTCGCGCATCTCCTGCACCGGCGCGGGAGATGCCGTGCTGGCCACAGTCGGCTGCGGTTTACTGCTGGTTACCAGCCAGGCTCCTCCCACGACAATCGCGATAACCATCACGCCAACCGCTCCCCACAGCACGCCGGAAATCAGCTGTTCGCGCTGCTCTGGCGTACGCGCGGCGCGCTGAGTCGGTTTCTCTATGCTGTCACGCACTTCAAACAGATCGCCGCCTGTGGTGCGGTCTATTTTTTGCGCCTTTTCCCAGAATGCATGCAGCTCGCTTTCATCCACCGCCATCAGCGCCGCCGGGTTAACGCGTGTCCGCCCTTCCTCAAACGCGCGCTGAACGGAGCGGGTGATCTGCGTGTAATAGCTGTCGAGCAGCTGGATTTGCGCCCCGCTCAACGGCTGCTGCACGGTGATGCTGTTGCGGATTTGACGGATATCTTCGAGGAAGGTTTGCAGGGTTTTGCGGGGTTCTACCAGCAGCGTCAGCATGTCCGGGGCGTTAAACAGCGACGCGTAGTAGCGGCTAAATTCTTTCTTATCCACCAGCAGCTGGGCCAGCTCACTAAATAACATGCCGCTCAGAACATCATTAATTTCACCGTTTTTCAGCCAGCGACGCACACGTTCAGCATTAAACAAGGTCTTAAGATGATTATTCAGCCTCACCGGATCGGGCCATGCCTGCTGTATCAATCCTTTTATCATCAGCTCAATGGCACGCACCTGTTTCTGCGCCTGGAGCTGGCTCGCCTTGTCTGGCACCCTCCCGGTATCGTAGGTCAGAAGGGGCTGTTGCAGACGCAGATATTCAAGGGATGTGACGAAGCGCATCGCCGCAATCAGCTGGTTTTCGCTGACATCCTGCCCGCTTTCATACTGGGGAACGCGCTGCTGAAGCAAGCGTAATTGCAGCGTAAAGGCTGTCATTTCCGCATCATTCAGGTTCAGCTTTCTGGCTACGGCGCCCCACCCGCCCAGCCCCAGGCGGGCGCTATCCAGTTGTTCCAGAAACCAGCGTGGATCTTTTCCTTCAGAAACATGTACATTCAACAGAAGTAAGATTTCAACAGACGCCTGGCGGATCGCCGCCAGACAGTGTTCAAACTGTTCGCGGGTATGATGCGATGAGCTAATCATCATTGTTTTCCTTGAGAGACAATGAGTACCGCCAAAGCGGCATTAAAAGTCGTTTTTCTTTTTATTTATAGGAGGTTAAACATACCTGACTTTCTGTTGAAATAAAGTGACAACCCTATAATCATTTGCAATGTCTCCGGAGGATCGTCATGCCCGCCTTAACCACCGCGCGTCTCACCTGCTTGCCGCTGCAAGAGCAAGACTGGCCCTTTTTTCTGTCGCTACAGCAAAATCCTGACGTGATGCGTTTTGTCGCCCATGAGCGTAGCGAGGCTGACATTCGGGAGGCCTTTGTGTCTCGTCTGTTGCCGTGGGCACCGGGCAGCTCGCACTGGCTCTGCCTTGTGGTGCGTGAGACGGCCAGCCAGACGCCGCTGGGCGTAACCGGCTATGTGCACCGGGAAGCAGATTGTGCCGAAGTCGGTTTTCTCTTTGCGCCCTCTGCGCAGGGGAAAGGTTACGGCTTTGAATCTCTGCGGGCGGTGTGTGATTTCGCGCTGACCCAGGGCAATATCCGTCGGCTCACCGCGACCGTGACGGCGGGAAATATCGCCTCAAGGCGACTGCTGGAAAAAACAGGTTTTCAGCTGGAAGGTGAGTTGCGCGAGAGTTATTTCCTTTCAGGGCAATGGCATAACGACTGGCTATTCGGTTTACTGAAAAAGGAATATCCGTTCAGTAAAACCTGATCAACGGCCATTTGGCGGATATTCCCCGGGCTGTTTTCCCTTTATAGTTCCGCCATAAAGAGGAAACGCTTATGACGGGTTATGCAATGCAGATATCTTCTGCTGCAATCGCATTAATTAAAAAACAGCAGGGTCTTTCCCTGGAGAAATACCGTGACGAAAAGGGAATATGGGTTATAGGTTACGGTCACGTGATTCGCCAGTGGGAAAAATTTAACGGCCTCATCACGCCGACTGAGGCGGAGAATTTGCTTTTCAATGATATTCATTTATGTGAGTCGCTGCTGCGGGAAATGAACAAACGCCCATTAACCCAACAGCAGCATGATGCACTGGTATTAACGCTCTTCAGTTTTGGGGAAGATTCCCCTCTGCCAGAGAAGATCCTTCAGGCCGTCGCCCGGGTATAGTACATCGCGGCCTGCGTCCGGTTTTTGACATCAAGACGACGGAAAAGCGTCTCAAGATGGGCTTTTACCGTTGCCGCACTGATATTGAGATTACGACCTATCTCTTTATTTGACTCTCCGGCCGCCAGTAATTTCAATACCTCACGCTGGCGCTCACTTAACAATGACAGCTCATCATGAGAGGAGTGCTGGTTCATCCACTCGCCGGGAAAACAGACCATCCCTCGCGATACAGAATCCAGCACGGCGGAAAAGCGTTCAGGATTCGCATTACGAGGGATTATTGCCACCACGTTGCGCTGTAGCATTTGCTCAACCCAGCGAGGCTCTTTTTTCGTTAACACCAGCACCACGCGCGCTGTTGGAAAACGATTCATAATCTCTTCCGGTAAAGCCACACCGTTATCATGAATTAAATACCCATCTATCATGACGATAGCGGAAGGCGACGCGGATAAGTGTGCCCATAATTCATCAGTCTGACGAGTTCCTGTCAAATCTATTTCCGGAATTAATTTCTGCAAACTGCACTTCGCTCCATGAATAAATAATGACTGCCTGTCAAACATGATTACTCGCATCGTATTACTCCTCTGAGAATAGCGAAGGGGGATTCTACAGAGGCATTTTTTAAGAAAAAACTCAATGAATGGAGAGGTTACAATTCACCCAGCTCTCTTTATATCTTTCATCATTTAGACACACCTGCTTTAAGGATTTCCTTAAGAGGGTTCCCTCCCCCTTAAGTCTGAACATTACAGGAACATACCGCCTGAAACTTCAATACGTTGCGCATTCATCCAGCCCAGTTTGTCACTGAGCAACGCCGCAATGGCGTCACCGATATCATCGGGCAGGCCCACCCGTCCCAGCGCCGTCTGCGAGGCCAGCAGCTGGTTAAGCTCCGCATTATCCCTTACGCGTCCGCCTCCAAAGTCGGTTTCAATCGCGCCAGGCGCGATGATATTGACGGAAATTCCGCGCACGCCAAGCTCTTTTGCCTGATAGCGGGTCAGCACTTCCATCGCCCCTTTCATTGCCGCGTAAGTCCCTGAACCTGGCTGAGTAAAACGGGCCAGTCCGCTTGAGACATTCAGGATCCGTCCTCCGTCTTTTATGAGCGGCAGCAGCTGTTGTGTGAGGAAAAACGGACCTTTGAAGTGAATATTCACCGCATCATCAAATTGCGCTTCTGTCGTCTCGGTATAGGGTGCGTATAACCCTGTACCTGCGTTGTTCACTAAATAGTCAAAGGTGTCACGTTGCCAGACGTGTGTAAGGGTTTCCTTCACCTGTTGAGCGAAGCGCGCAAAACTTGCCGTATCGCCGACGTTAAGCTGCAATGCTGCCGCTTTTCTACCTTTTCCCTCAATTTCGCGTACAACTTCCTGCGCCTCCTGCTGACTGCTGTTCCAGGTCAGGATGATATCTGTCCCTTCCGCAGCAAGCTTCAAAACCGCATTTTTACCCAGGCCGCGGCTACCGCCCGTCACTAATGCAATACGTTCACGCATAATTCACCTCGTTTCGACTGCGATGAAGATTGAGAATGAGCTTATTAGATGGTAGAAAATCAACAAATAGTGCCGCCAACGCTTCACTGTTTCATTTCAAACAACAATGACCCATATCTATGGATAAAATATACGCAATGCAGCTTTTCCTTCGCGTCGCGGAACTGGAGAGTTTTACCCGCGCGGCGGAGACGTTAAGCCTGCCGAAGGGGAGTGTCTCGCGGCAGATCCAGGCGCTGGAGAACGCGCTTGGCACTCAACTGCTGCACCGCACTACCCGCCGCGTCAGCCTGACGCAGGACGGCATGGTTTATTACGAACGCGCAAAAGATCTGCTGATGAATCTGGACGAACTGGACGGCATGTTTCTGCACGACCCTTCCACCATCAGCGGTCGGCTACGTGTGGATATGCCCGTTGCCATTGCACGAAATGTCGTCATTCCGAAACTGCCTGCATTTTTACAACAGTTTCCCGGCATTGAGCTTGAGCTGAGCAGCAGCGATCGTCTGGTCGATGTCATCCGCGAAGGATTTGACTGCGTGGTTCGCGTGGGAAACTTGAAGGACTCCGGGCTTATCGCCCGCCCGCTTGGGAAGCTTTCAGTGATTAACTGCGCCAGCCCGGATTATCTCACGCGATTCGGCTACCCTGAGACGCTGGATGATTTGGGCTCACACGCCCTCATTCATTACTCCGCCACGCTGGGCACCCGTCCTCTGGGTTTTGAGTATTTCAACGGCAGCGCGACCCAGTGGATAAAAACGGGAGGCGTTTTGACGGTTAACAGCACGGAAACCTACCAGGCCGCCTGTATCGCCGGGCTTGGCATTATTCAGGTCCCGCGCGTCGGGGTGCGTGATGCCCTGCGCACGAAAAAACTCGTTGAGATCCTGCCGCAATATCGGGCTGAACCAATGCCCGTCTCCCTCATTTATCCCCACCGCCGTAATCTCTCCCGTCGGGTGCATGTGTTTATGGAGTGGCTTACCGAACTCACAAAAAGTTACGTGGACTAGTCGCAAGCTATAATTCAGTAACATCCAGCTCAACGAAAAGGAAAATGCGCGTGACGCCGGAAAATAACCCGCAACGACCGACTCAACATTTAGATTATGAACCCATCAAAAAGATGGATAACGAGCCTGAAGCGCCGAAGGAGCCTGGAACGACCAGCAAAGCGCTGGGCACCGTGACCGGCATAGCCGAAAAAATTCAGCAGATACCCGCGATTGCTCACCTGATCCGCGCCGCTGAGCGCTTTAACGACCGCATGGGAAATCAGTTTGGCGCGGCGATCACCTACTTCTCTTTCCTGTCGATGATCCCCATCCTGATGGTGTCGTTTGCTGCCGCCGGTTTTGTTCTGGCGTCTCACCCGACGCTGTTGCAGGACATCTTCAATAAGATCCTGACCAACGTCAGCGACCAGACGCTCGCCACGACGCTCAAAAGCACCATCAACACCGCCGTGCAGCAGCGTACCACCGTGGGTATCGTCGGGTTGCTGATTGCGCTCTATTCCGGGGTTAACTGGATGGGCAACCTGCGTGAAGCCATTCGCGCCCAGTCGCGTGACGTCTGGGAGCGTACGCCGCAGGATCAGGAGAAGATATGGGTGAAGTATTTGCGCGACTTTATCTCGCTGATTGGTCTGCTGGTGGCGCTGGTCATCACGCTCTCTATCACCTCGGTCGCCGGTTCTGCGCAGCAGATGATTATCTCCGCGCTGTATCTGGAATACATTGAATGGCTGAAACCGGCCTGGCGCGGTATAGGGCTTGCTATCTCCATCTTTGCTAACTACCTGCTGTTCTTCTGGATCTTCTGGCGTTTGCCCCGCCATCGGCCGCGCAAGAAGGCGCTGATCCGTGGGACGTTGATTGCCGCCATTGGCTTTGAGGTGATCAAAATTGTGATGACCTATACGCTGCCATCGCTGGTGAAGTCCCCCTCCGGCGCGGCCTTTGGTTCGGTGCTGGGGCTGATGGCCTTCTTCTATTTCTTCGCACGCCTGACGCTGTTCTGTGCCGCGTGGATCGCCACCGCAGAGTATAAAGACGACCCACGCATGCCGGGAAAAACCCACCACTGATGTCCTGTCGGGCTGATATTTCAGCCCGATTCATCATTTCAGCATATAAATCCAGACCGTAACTTTTATTTAACTCAAAACCAGTTTTAATGACTGATATTTAAAATGTGTGAAGCATTTCATGGAAGTGTTTTCGCTGGTCTGAAAATTATCCGCTTTTTGTTGCTTTTATGACCATGTCACGCCTTTGTTACAGATTGAAATGTCGCTTTTGCTGTGCCTAATATGGCCCTTCGTTCGTCCAAAAATAAGAAAATATTATGCAAGCAACAGCCACCACACTTAACGAAGGGGCGGAACACGTTCCGGTCAACTCCCGCAATAAAGTCGTCGTCGCATCGCTGATTGGCACCGCCATTGAGTTCTTCGACTTTTATATTTACGCCACCGCTGCGGTCATTGTCTTTCCGCATATTTTCTTCCCACAGGGCGACCCGACGGCAGCCACGCTACAGTCTTTAGCTACCTTTGCTATCGCCTTCGTTGCGCGTCCTATAGGTTCAGCGGTCTTTGGCCACTTTGGCGATCGCGTCGGGCGTAAAGTGACGCTGGTTGCCTCGCTGCTGACGATGGGGATCTCCACCGTCGCCATCGGCCTGCTGCCGACCTATGAAACTATCGGCATTCTGGCGCCTGTGCTGCTGGCGCTGGCGCGCTTTGGTCAGGGCCTGGGGCTGGGCGGGGAATGGGGCGGCGCGGCGCTGCTGGCGACCGAGAACGCCCCGGCGCGTAAGCGTGCCCTGTATGGCTCTTTCCCACAGCTGGGCGCGCCGATTGGCTTCTTCTTCGCGAACGGCACCTTCCTGCTCCTCTCCTGGCTGCTGACCGATGAACAGTTCATGAGCTGGGGCTGGCGTATTCCGTTCGTCTTCTCTGCCGTGCTGGTGCTGATTGGCCTGTACGTGCGCGTGTCGCTGCACGAGACGCCGGTCTTCGCTAAAGTCGCCGCGGCGAAAAAGCAGGTTAAAGTTCCGCTGGGGACGCTGCTGACCAAACACCTCCGCGTGACCGTGCTGGGTACGTTCATCATGCTGGCGACCTACACGCTGTTCTATATCATGACCGTGTACTCCATGACCTACAGTACCGCCGCCGTACCGGTCGGACTGGGCCTGCCGCGTAACGAAGTGCTGTGGATGCTGATGATGGCGGTTATTGGATTTGGCGTGATGGTGCCCATCGCGGGCCTGCTGGCGGATAAATTTGGCCGTCGTTCAAGCATGATCGTCATCACCTCGCTGATCATCCTGTTCGCACTGTTTGTCTTCCCGCCGCTGCTGGGTTCAGGTAGCCCTGCGCTGGTGATGGCGTATCTGCTGATTGGTCTGAGCCTGATGGGGCTGACCTTTGGCCCAATGGGCGCGCTGCTGCCGGAGCTGTTCCCGACTGAAGTGCGTTATACCGGCGCGTCGTTCTCCTATAACGTTTCGTCTATTCTGGGCGCCTCGGTGGCCCCGTATATCGCCACGTGGCTTCAGGCGAACTATGGTCTGTTCTATGTGGGTGTCTATCTGGCGGCAATGGCAGCGTTGACGCTGATTGCGCTGCTGCTGACGCACGAAACTAAGCATCAGACTCTGTAAGCGAATGCCGGGTGGCGGCTACGCCTTACCCGGCCTACGATTCACATGTAGGCCGGGTAAGCGCAGCGTCACCCGGCAAGAACAGGCCACACCTTACTTCTTCATCTGCGACAAAATCGTCCGACACTGATTCGCTTCGCCTTCTGACGGCGAAATCAACGCCAGCAGCGCCGCCGCAGGGGTGACCAGCGTGGCGAGGGCGGCGGCAACCGCACCGCGCGCAATCAGCGGCCCGGCCTTCACGCCCGCCTGCGGATCTTTGAAGGTCCCGCGAACGTAGAGCGGCGAGCGCAGGGTGATGATGCGAATGCCTTTACTTTCCGGATCGATGGTTAAATCCAGCTGCTCGGACGCCATGCTGGCGGTACCGGTGATGTTGATAACCGCGTTTTCCGTGTCGAATGCGAAAATCTGCGGACGCGCCACACCGTTGACCAGGTCCACGTTTGCCGCCGCGCAGTTCACGCGCACTTCATCGTCTCCGAAGATTTGTCCGACGATGAAGTTACCGACGTTCAACCCCAGGATCTCCATCAGGTTACGGCTCACCAGCCCGTCGTTCATCAGCAGCTTCAGGTTGCCGTTTCCGCTGCCTAACAGCGCGGCCACAGAGTTACCCGTGCCGCGAATATCCGCATCGCCGTTCATCTCACCGAGGGTTTTCTGCATCAACTCCACGTCCGGCATCAGCTCTTTCAGCTTCAGACGACGCGCCTGGATCTCCGCCCTTCCCTGCATCGGCTTTTTATCCCCCTCCAGGTGGATATTCGAGGAAATGGTTCCCCCGGCCATGCCAAACTTCAGCGGTTGCAGGCGCAGATCGGCGTTTTTCAGGATGATATGGGTCGAGAGGTTGCTCAACGGCAGCGTGCTGCCATGCTCAATTTTACGTCCTTTGAAGCGCACGTCCGCATCCATTACGTCCCACTTGTCGGTTTCGAAGCGGTCATAGGGCAGCACTTTACCCGCAGGCTGAGCGTCCTTTTTGACCTCTTTTGACTTCGTGCCTTTACCCGAATCTACGCCAATCAGCGGACCAAGATCGGCCAGACGCAGCTGGCGGGATTCAACGTCCCCCTCCAGTTTCGGGCGCGGTTTTCCGGTGGTGTAGGTCAGCGTGCCGTGTATATCGCTATCGCCGATGCGGCCGTTGAACCCCCGGTAGTCAAAGACGGACGATTTTTCAGCGTCGATTTTTGCGACCAGCCGCCCGTCCGTTTCAAACGGCGGGGTATCCGGCAGCAGCACGCCGGTGAGATCGTACAGTTCACCCAGCGAATCCCCGGCAAACTTAAGCTGGAGGTCGACGCCGCCCATGTTCATCGGGTCGTTAACCGTGCCCACGAACGCCACGCGTGTATTGCCCGAGCGGAAGTCCGCCTGCACCGGGAATGGCGTACCCTCGCTCCTGAGCGCCAGCATACCGCCAATTTTCCCTTTACCCGTCAGTGGCTGGCCGTTGTAGCGCCCTTTCGCTGTCAGGCCGAAGACGTAATCGCCGGCTTTGCTGTCATCGCCTTTGGCTTTGCTGCCCGTCACTTCGCTAAACGGCAGCGGCTTGCCCAGCGGATCGACGAGGATCTCCACGTCAGCCTTACTCACTTTATCGTCAATGGCGATCCGCCCCCGATCGAACAGAATATTGTCGAGGCGGAAGGACCATGAAGAGGGCTGCGCATTCGGATCTTTATCGCCGCTGCTGGCGAGATCGAACGTCCAGTTATTGGTTTTCTCCGACAGGCGAATCAGCCGCACGTCGGGCTGCTGAAGTTTGATCCACGGCAGATACACCGTTTTGGTTAACAGGGCTAACGGCGCCAGCGTGGCTTCCACGCGCGGCAGGTGGATCATGGTCACTTCGGGGATGTCCGGCGGGTTGCCAAGAATGATGTCGTCAGCGTGAACATGCGGCCAGGGCACCCAGCTTCGCCAGCCGGTTTCCTCTTTCTGACGCTCCCACACGACCCCCAAATCGCCACGTATTGCGAAGGGGCGGTTTAGCTCGGTCGAGACTTTCTGGTTGATGGTCGGTTTGAGGCGGTTCCAGTCAAACGTGGCGATAATGATGATTAAGACCACGATCAGCAACAAGAAAATCCCTGCTGTCCAGGAAATCACCCTGGTTGTTTTTGTCATTGTTGTCCCCTTTCCTGATGAACTTGCCTTTAAAACTATAGTTCAGACAAAGGGAAGCGGGCAGATCAGAGGGTGGTTATCACCTTTTCCAGGGTATCCATGGGGACAGGACGAGAGAGGAAATAACCCTGTGCCGCCGCTGCCGGAGAATTTTGCACGTCGCGCCACTCTTCCAGCGTCTCTACGCCTTCCACAATGACGCCCTGGCAATAGCGGTTCATCAGTTGCAGGAGCATCGTAAACAGGTTCCGTCCTTCCGGTGTCTGGCGCAGCATGATAAACAGATCGCGGGCCACTTTGATGTAGTCATAACGCACTTCGCTCAGGGCGGAGAAGTTGGCCATACCGGTACCGAAATCATCCAGCCACAGCGGGCCAAACTCACACATCGAGGCAAATGAGGAGTCCTGCGGCAGCTGAACATGTTCCACCAGCTCGAAGCGCATCCACGGCAAGGTGGCAATCAGCGCCTGCAGCGTCGCATTCTGACGTAACGCCATCAGGGTTGGGCCATCCACGTTCACCGAAGCCAGAATACCGTGCTGCTCGAAGAACGCCTGCTTCGTCGCCAGCATTCTCAACTGCTCTTCCAGCACGTCGATGCGCTGACGCACGGCAACCTCCGCAAAATAGCGGTCCGGCGCGATACGCTGCGAAGGGTTCGATGGATGAGTGACGACCGTTAACACCTCAATTGCCATTAACCGACCGTCAGTACGGTAGATAGGCTGATAGGTGTACGCTCGCTCACATTGCAGCCAGTAGCGATGCTCCTGCAAGTTCTCAATACTTGCCTCAGGCGTAGTGCTCAGCCGCTGGATAACCTGCTCTGACTTCATTTCGGATGTCCTGTTGTATGGGATAGCCTTTCTGGACTCGTCACTGAGTTATCGGCCCGCCAGGTGAGAACTTTATGTTCAATTCAGCGGGAAAATGAAATTAAGATGACAGAAATATGCCGGAACACGCGCTGGCTCAAAAAAAATAATGGAACGTCGTTTTAATATAGTTGACCGTAAAAAACACACAGCGCACACTACTCTTAATTACTCTGTTCAGGTTCACGACTATGTCTAAGAAAATTGCCGTGATTGGCGAATGCATGATTGAGCTGTCCCAGAAAGGCGCGGAAGTCAGCCGCGGTTTTGGCGGCGATACATTGAACACCTCCGTTTACATTGCCCGTCAGGTCGCCCCCGACGCGCTGAGCGTGAGCTACGTTACCGCGCTGGGAACGGACAGCTTCAGCCAGCAGATGCTGGAGGCCTGGCAGGGTGAAAACGTTGAAACTTCGCTGATCCAGCGAATGGAAAACCGTCTGCCGGGTTTGTACTACATCGAAACCGACAGTACCGGCGAGCGCACCTTCTATTACTGGCGTAATGAAGCGGCTGCCAAATTCTGGCTGGAAAGCGATGCCGCCGCTGCGATTTGCGAAGAGCTGGCCACCTTCGATTACCTCTACCTGAGCGGGATCAGCCTGGCGATCCTGAGCCAGCAGAGCCGTGAAAAGCTGCTGTCACTGCTGCGTGAATGCCGTGCCAACGGCGGTAAGGTGATTTTCGATAACAACTACCGTCCGCGCCTCTGGGCCAGCCGTGAAGAGACGCAGCAGGTGTATCAGCAGATGCTGGAATGCACCGATATCGCCTTCCTGACGCTGGACGATGAAGATGCCCTGTGGGGTGAAAAGCCGGTTGATGAGGTCATCGCCCGGACGCAGGCCGCTGGGGTCAGCGAAGTGGTGATTAAGCGCGGGGCGGAGTCTTGCCTGGTGGCGGTGGCGGGTGAAGCCGTGAAAGAGGTGCCGGCGGTGAAGCTGGCGAAAGAGAAAGTGATTGATACCACTGCGGCGGGCGATTCTTTCAGCGCGGGGTATCTGGCGGTACGTTTGACGGGAGGTACGCCAGAAGCGGCAGCGCAGCGCGGACACTTGACGGCCAGCACGGTGATTCAGTATCGCGGAGCGATTATTCCGCGCGAGGCGATGCCTGCTTAAGGAATGGGCGGGCTGATGCCCTCACCCTAACCCTCTCCCACAGGGCTGAGGGTTCCCCACAAATTAATGCGAGCACTGAGCAATCCCCTCGCCCCTCCGGGGAGAGGGTTAGGGCGAGGGGAACATACGGCGGTGGTGGTCATTCCGTTCACTTTATGTTCCTTGCTACTCTGTAACGACATGACCGGTGAACGTGCCAGGGTGGCTCAGTCGCCACCACCCTGGCGACCCGGGCTCCCGGCGGTAAATCGCCGCTTCGCGGTGCCCTCGGCTTATTCCTTCCGGCTTATCGGGTACGGGCGGAGGCAACGTCCCTGTAAAGCCGCCCTCTCGGCGCATCCCTGCGCCTCGCCCCGGCCTGCAGGAAACGCCTCAGCGATTTACAGCCGGACCAGGGCATCGCTGACAGCCCTCAGTCATTTAGAAAGCAACTTTATTGCTTCTGCATAAAATCCCTCAGCCCACAGGGAGAGGGAACGCAGGGCCTTACTGGCCCTGCGGAATATCGCTCGCATCCTGGTGCAAATCATCGGCCGCCGCCTGTACTGGCTGCGACGGCGTCGCCATGATGGCGTTCCAGGTGGCCTTTAACTCTTTCATGTCATATTCCGGCTCACCTTTCGGCTGCAACAGAATCAACGCCATATCCTGAGACAGCTGCTGCCGCAGATCCTGATTCAGCATCTCCACGGTCAGACCGTTCAGGAAATCCTGACGCAATTTCTGATACTGCTCCGGCGCGATATCCACGACCTGATTCTGTAAGGAGCGAATGCGCTGGCTGATTAAGATATCGGTATCGGCGCGGGCATAGGTGGCAAACAGTTTCTGCAATTCGAGGGATTTCTGCGCCACCAGCGCGTTAAATTCCTCTTCAGACAGGCCCTCTTTACGCACTTTAGCCAGCTCTTTCGCCACCACGCCGAGATTGGCATTCAGCTTATCACCCGGCGATTCGACGTTAATGGCGCACTGGGCGCGCTGGAACAGCACGCGGCAGTCAAAGCCCAGACCAATGTCTTTCACGTTGTTCTTGCTGAGCGTCTGCTGAACATGCCAGAACAGCGCTTCACGCGCCAGGTCCGCACGCCAGTAACGCAACAGCGCCGAGGACTCACGGATCGGCTGCCAGGCGGTATCCCACATCATCGAAAGACGATCCTGACGCACGGTATCCGTCATGATACTGACCGTCTCAGGACGCAGCGGGGACAAAGTAGGAACAGGGGCGGGCGTTTCACGCTTCCCTTTTAGATCGCCAAAGGCTTTGTTGATCTGCTCTATCACCGCACGGCTGTCCACGTTGCCCACTACAATGAGGGTCATGGCATCCGGGGTGTACCACTGCTGGTAGAAAGATTTCACCTGCGCGGCATCAACCGGCTGTTTCAGCGGTTCTGCCGGGTCGTGTCCAAGCAGCGTGGACCCTTTCAGGCGGTAGCGCCACCAGCCTTCTTTGGTATCCGTCGGCCAGGTCGCCACCATGTCGCTGTTGCTCAACGCATAGTTTACGGTCTCAGGCGTAATCGCCAGTTTGCCGGTGGCATCGGATAGATAGGTAAGCGCTTCTTTAAGCAGATCGTTACGGTTGTTGGGCAGGCTCAGATTAAACATGGTGTAGTCATAGGAGACCACAGCCGGGGGCAGCGGGCGTTTCGGATCGATGGCCTGTTGCCATAAAGAACGCACCTGAACCGCCTGCAAACTGCCGCTCTGGGTGAGCGCCAGTCGAGGAATAAAATGGCTTAAGCCGGTCTGCTGGGTGCTTTCAGTGAGGGAGCCGGTATTCACAGCCAGACGAATTTCAATGCGATCGCTCGGACGTTGCGGAGTGGATAACACCTGCCACTGGAATCCGTTCGCCAGTGTTCCCTGTTGCCAGGCCGGGTCTGGCTGGAGCGCATCTGCCTGCACATAACTGGCTGCTGCCATCATCAGCAAACCGCCGGTTAAGAGTCGAATTTTTGTGCCCTGCATGTGAACCCCTGATCAACATTCCTGGTTAAAGAGAGTGTCTCGCGACGTGAGCACTCAAAGATGACGATGAAAACCTTCCGATTAGACAGCGTGTTCGGCTAAACGTCACGGGCGGAAGCGAAATATACCCAAAAAAATTTTGTCGAAATATGACAGGTATGAGCGGTTATTATGCGCAGGTGCCCGCATCCCCACAAGGGAATACGGGCATTTATGAGGGATTAAGAGGATAAACCGGGGGTTTTGTCCTCAGATGTGCGATTATTCAGCGTATCGTTAAGTTTCTTGTGATCCAGCTCTTTTACCCACTTCGCCACCACAACCGTCGCCACACCATTACCAATCAGGTTGGTTAACGCGCGGGCTTCAGACATAAAGCGGTCGATACCGAGGATCAGGGCCAAACCCGCCACCGGCAGATGGCCAACCGCTGAGATAGTGGCCGCCAGCACGATAAATCCGCTACCCGTTACGCCCGCCGCCCCTTTCGAGGAGAGCAGGAGGACGACCAGCAGCGTAATCTGATGGAAGATATCCATGTGGCTGTTGGTGGCCTGAGCAATAAAGACCGCCGCCATCGTCAGGTAAATCGAGGTGCCGTCCAGGTTAAAGGAGTAGCCCGTAGGAATAACCAGCCCCACCACTGACTTACGGCAGCCCAGCTTTTCCATTTTATCGAGCATACGCGGCAGCGCGGACTCAGAAGAGGATGTGCCGAGGACAATCAGCAGCTCTTCACGAATGTAACGGATAAATTTGAAGATGCTGAAGCCGGTCGCACGAGCGATGGAGCCGAGCACCACCACCACAAACAGAATACAGGTGATGTAGAAGCAGATAATCAGCTGGCCAAGCTGTACCAGCGTGCCGACGCCGTATTTCCCGATGGTGAAGGCCATCGCGCCAAAGGCACCAATCGGGGCCAGACGCATAATCATGTTGATGATGCCGAAGATAACCTGCGAGAAGCTTTCAATGACGTTAAAAATCAGCTGACCTTTGCTGCCAAGACGGTGCAGGGCAAAGCCAAACAGCACGGCAAACAGCAGTACCTGGAGGATATTTCCGCTGGCGAACGCGCCAATCACGCTGCTCGGGATCACGTCCAGCAGGAAGGCAACAATCCCCTGATCTTTCGCCTGTTCAGCGTAAACCGCCACCGCTTTCGCATCCAGCGTGGCCGGGTCAACGTTCATGCCCGCGCCAGGCTGTACCACGTTGACAATAATCAGGCCGATAATCAGCGCGATGGTACTGACAATCTCGAAGTACAGCAGGGCAACCGCCCCCGTACGCCCGACCGCCTTCATGCTTTCCATGCCGGCGATACCGGTCACCACGGTACAGAAGATGACCGGCGCGATGATCATTTTGATGAGCTTAACGAACGCGTCGCCAAGCGGTTTCATTTGCGCGCCCAGCTCCGGGTAGTAGTGACCGAGCAAAATACCGATGGCGATGGCTGTCAGGACCTGGAAGTAAAGACTTTTGAAGAGTGAGGTTTTCATAGGGTGTCCCTGGAAAGAATAACTACAGGCTTTGTAAGGTTATGGTTAACCTGCGGCTTTAAAATAACACCCACATAACAGGACAGAAATAAACGGGGTTCAAATTTGAAACACAAATGTTAAGAACTTTGAGCTGGCTCGCACAAGCCAGCAACAAAATTACACTTTTGCGTTATTGCCATCGTCGGCGAGATAGCGTCGCTCAAAGGTATCCGTCGGCACGGCGCGGCCAAACAGGAAGCCCTGACCGCTCTCCACACCCGCCGCAGCCAGCCACTCGCGCTGGGCTTCGGCCTCAATACCTTCGGCAGTCACGTGCAGGTTCAGGCTGTGCGCCATCTGGATAATGGCCTGCACCAGGCTGCAATCCTCCGGCAGCCCTTTCACGAAGGTTTTGTCGATTTTCAGGACGTCCACCGGCAGGGTTTTCATGTGCTGGAGCTGACGCAGGCCGGAATACCCCATACCAAAATCGTCAAGCGCAATGCGGATCCCGGCATTACACAGCGGTTTCAGAATGGCGACAGCGTCGTCAGGATTGTCAATACAACGGCTCTCGGTGACTTCCAGGATCAACGTGTGGGGCTGGATGCGGTAGCGATGGATCAACTCGAGCATATCCGGCACCATAGTCGGGTGCATCAGCTGTAGCGCAGAAAGATTCACCGACAGCGGCAGCGTGATGCCCCGTTGTTGCCAGGCCGCAAGCTGGCGGCACGACTCTTCCAGCACCCAGTATCCGACGGTGACCATCAGGCCGCAGGACTCGATACGTTCGATCATCCCCTCAGGCAGCTCCCACGTGCCGTCCGGCTGCTGCATGCGCAGCAACGCTTCGGCGCTGGTCACTTCACCCGTGCGCAAATCCACCTGCGGCTGTAGCCAGAGCGCAAACTGGCGATTGTCCATCGCCGTCAGAATGTCGCTCTCTTCCGTCAGGCGCTGCTGGGCTTTTTCCATTTGCTCCGGATCAAAGAACTGGATCTGGTTTTTGCCTTTTCGGCGCGCGGTAAACGCTGCTGAGAAAGCCCGACGGTATAACTGCTCGGCGGTCAGACCACCGTAGTACATTGCGATACCAATGCTGGCACTTGGGCGAAGCTGGATACCCTGAATGGGTAGCCGCTCATTTATGACAGTGAGTACTTGCTGACCTAACGTAATAGCGTGCCACGGCTCTTTTACACCGTGCGCAATCACCACCAGGTCATAGCCGCTGACCTGGGTAAGTACCATGCGCGGCGCCAGCACAGATTTGATTTTTTCCACTAGCGTCAGTAATAGCATCTCGCGCTGGCTCTCTTTCAGCACGCCCGTCGTGTCCTGCAAGGTCTCGCAGGCAATCACCATCAGCGCGGTGGTCTGCTGGCGAGCGACGGTCTGCTCCAGCAGGGCCATTAAAAACGCTTTGTTTGGCAGGTCGGAAACCGGGAAACGGGTGGCGTTATTACTGACCTCTTCCTGCTGACGCAGGACACGCTGCTGGTTGATATTGTAACTGCGGACCAGCATGCCGATTTCATCGTCGTGATGCAGACGCGGCAAGGGAAGCTGATGCCCCATATGCTCCTGCGGAGAGAGGTCATTCAGCTCCCGGGCTATGCGGCGCAACGGATGCACAATTAACCGGTTGATGCACCACGTCAGCGCCACGCTCAACATTAAGGTCAAAAGTAAGTAAGTAGTCACTAACGTAGCAACCCAACTCATGACGAATTTATACATGCGGTACGAGTCCGCCTGTAGTACCAGATAGGCCAGCGGCTGCGGGTTAGCCGGTCTTTCCAGGGAATAGAGAGGCAGGGAAATCTGCACCGGCAGTTCAAACAGGCGCATCACCATCATCGGGACGGGACGCTCCGGGATAAAGCTCATCCGCAGCGCCTGGAACTGGTTCGGCAGCACGACGTCGGCGCGGCTCACGATACCGGCGGGCTGAATGCGCTTCAGGATAGATTCCGCCTCGGGGATATCCCCTTTCAGGATCGAGGCCGACAGGGGTTCCCGCACCGAGCGAGCAATACTTTCCAGTTGCGAAGCCGTGTTATAGCGATTCTGCTGTACGGAATGAAACAGCAAAATGACGCAGAAGATGAAGACAAACAGCATTGTGACGGCAGACACCATCGCCATCTGTTTGATCGTTAAGGAACGGCTGACACGCAAAATGACTCTCCACAAAACTCGAAGCGCAGGGCGCACCAGGGCGTAAACCTGGTGCGCCCGAGTATACCCGATAGCTGCACTTTTAAGAGAGACTTACAATTAGATTAAGCAAAAATCCGATCACCAGTCTGCATAAGGCACCAGCGGTTCCGGCGGTAAGTCCATATCACCCTGCCAGCCTGCGGCAGAATACCGAACATAGAGCAACGCATGGCTCGGGGTATAGTCTTTCGCTTCCTGAATATCGACGCCCAGACCGACAAACCAGTTGGACGTCACACGGCGTTCAACAATCGCCCTTGCGGTATAACCCGTCCCTGACGAGCTACTTCCGGTTCCCATCACACCTTTATCGGTATAACGGCCTGGCTCATTGTCCGGTATCAGCCCCTGCAACGGATAACGCATCACATCTTTTGTTTTTGAATGGGACCATGAGACGGAACCGCCCAGTTCCCATGACCAGTTCTCTGTGCGTTTACGCCAGTTCACCGGTAAGGCGAACGACACATACTCCTGGGGACTGTAGTAACCGCCCTGGCCCAGCGAATAGCCACTTAAATCCTTATCGTAATGCCAGAGCATGTTGGACACACCGACCGTCAGACGCTCGTTGTTCTGATTGATAAGCTTGTAGTAATAGCCGGTCATCCAGCGGACCCGCCAGTTATCTTCGACATTCTTCCCGGTGAGGCTGTCGGCACTCAGGCTTGACCAGATCCCGTTAGCTTCGCCTTTGTCGTAGCTCATGCTCACGCCGCCACCGGTAGCACGCACGCCGCCCCAGGTGGTGTCGGTATTAGGATCTTTTTGCCCGGCGAAGGCCAGCACAGAGCTGGAAATCGGACGACGATGGGCGTTCAGGGTGTAGCCAATCGGCCCCAAGTCGTTGCTGTAGCTCAGGCTGCCCACCACATCGACCACGTCGAAGCCCATCGGCGTTGTACCGATGTCCCACGCCCAGGTGCTGTTCTGCCAGCCGACGGCCACGCTGGCGCCGTTGGCCGACTGGTTCGTGCTGCCGTGACATGGCGTTTCGGCGCAGGTACCCCATGTCGGATCGTAGGTTCCGTTATTGGTGTCAAAGGAACCGGCGTTCATATTGACCAGATCGCTACGGAAGAACATGCGGCCATCCGATAGCGGCGCATCCACCTGGAGCATAGTGGTGTGCGCTTTCAGGTCGGAATAGCCCCCCGTGCCGCTGGATCCCCAGTAGTCGTGTTGCAGCGTGACGTTCAGATCCTGCTGACGATAAAGATCGCCTGCATCGCTGCGCACGCCGCGCTTCAGCCAGTCATCTTTCTCATCGTTACGCGTAAGACGCGTAAAGCTGTCGTTATCGGTCGGACGGGTCGTCGTGATGCCCGATGAGACCATCGCATCTTTCCAGGTGTCCAGCGCCTGCTGAGGCTGGCCGTTTTGCGCCTGGAAACGGGCGGCATCACGCATCACCAGCGCGCTTTCCATAGAAGGCGGCTGCGATTTTGCCTGAGGAACAATGGCGTTGAAGGTCTTTTCTGCCGCGGCAGGATCACCCAGACCGGCCTGCGCCATGGCGATCCGGCGCTGCATATTGAGGGAGAGCGGTTCGCCGTTTTGTGCCGCGGGCAGTTTCGCCAGCTCAGCGCGAGCGGCGTCCCTGTTGCCCTGAGCAAGATTGACTTCGGTCAGGCCGAGAATTGCGTCTTCGTTCTGCGGTTCCCGTTGCAGGACGGTGTTGTAGGCGGTTTTCGCGGCCTCATGATCGCCACGCTGTTCAGCCCAGTCCGCCAGCGTTAAGTCGATACGAGTGGACGGGGGCTGCTGGCGAAGCAGCGCTTCCGCCTCCTGCTCTTTTCCACCGTCGCGCAGGCGGTTGGCGTTTTCCAGCACCTGGTTACTTTGCAGGCGGTCCGCCAGCGCCTGGATGTTGCCGTTCCACTTGTCGCGCGGCAGCGTGTTCAGATGCGCCAGCGCGGCCCGGTCCAGATCGTTACCGGACAGGTAAAGCCCGCTGGCGTAAACCTGATCCGGATCGCCCGGTTTCTGGCTTGCCAGCTGACGCATCAGGTTATCCGCCTGGCTGCGCTGACCCGCGCTATACAGATCGCGTGATAGCCGGTAGGTGATCCACACGTCGCCCGGGGAAAGCGCAAGGCGTCGGCGCTGAATTTCTGCGGCCTGCGCATAGTTTCCCTGGCTTTCCAGCTGTTCAGCCTGAGCCGAGAGCTGCTCGTTCGTCAGGCTACGTTCAATATCATCAATGCTGCGGCGCTGGCTGGCAGAGAGCGACTGAATAAACTGCGTCGCCTTCTCCGGAGACTGCTCGCGATAAATATTGGCAAGACCGCGTACCGCGTTGCTGTTGCCGCTGTCCATCCGCAATGCCTGGCGATAATAGCGTTCAGCCGCGTCGTTATCTTTGCGCGCCGCCGCCGCGTCACCCAGCCCCAGGACCGCGTAGCTGTCCGTATTGTCAATGTTGCGCGCCTGCTGATAATAGCGTTCCGCCTGGGCTGTCTTGTTGGCTTTCAGGGCGTTATCACCCTGCTGGATCAGCAGCCAGTATCGGTTAACCTTCAGCAGGCTGTCCCATTTGCCCCGGTTGTCGCTCTGCGGATCGAGGGCGATCGCCTTTTCAAACTGCGCAACCGCGCGGGCGCGATCGCCTTTCTGCGAATAGGCCTGCCCCAGCGCGCCTACGGCTTCACTGTCGGCGTGGTTGGCGCTGACTGCTTTCTGCAACTCCGTTACCGCTTTACTGCCCTGCCCGGCATCCACTGCGGCTAACCCTTCGGCTTTGGCGCGAAACGCCGGATCGGCGAGCTGTTTTTGCTGCGCTTCAAGCTGGGCGCGCGCCGCCGTCACGTTATCGCCATCGCTGAACACGCTCAGGTATTGTTGCAGCGCGGTAACGCTGGCGCTGCTGGCCGGCTGATCTTTGATCTGCTGGTACCACATGTCCGACGCCTGACTGCGGCCATTGTTCGATTTGGCCATCTCCTGTAACACCGCAAACCCTTCATCACGCCGTCCGCTCTGGAACAGAAGCTGCGCCAGCGAAGCCTGTAGCGGGGCGTTGCCCGGACTGCTGGCGTTGATTTTCTTCAGCTGATTAATGGCCAGATTGCGGCGGGCAGGCTCTTTCGCCACCACGTTCCAGTACTCCGTCGCGATGTCGCCGCTGGGCGGATTACCGTCAAACAGTTTGTCATACGCGGCAATAGCTTCCTGCGTGTGCCCGGTGGTGGCGAGCAGGCGAGCCTGCTGGAGGGCCTGCCGACCATCCGGCGTGGAGAGCAGCATGGTCGTACGGGAGGACTGGTACGCACTGGAATCGGGTGCCATTCCTTTCAGGCGATCCAGCTCTTTTTGCGCGCCCGCCGTATCCCCCTGTCGTAACAGGTAGCGGAAGCGAGCGGCAATCACGTCCGGGTTGTTGGGGTCGATCAGCTCAAGGCGATAGAGCGACTGGCGCACCAAATCCTCACGCTGGGTGGATTCCCCCAGACGAACCTGTTCCAGCAGCTGTCTCTGCTGCGGGGAGTTGGCGGCCTGGGCCAGGGGCATGAGCGCCAGGCCAAGCGATAAGGCGAGTAGATTTAGTGTGAACGTGCGCATTCCTGGCCCCAATCCGGTAGTAATTCACCTTGCGCGGTGAAACGAAAACGATGCTGATCCCACCCTTGTCCAAAGAGGGTCAGAACGTAGCTGTAATAAGCATTGTTATCGGGAAAACGATCGGCGACACGCTGGCGTTGCACCGCCTGCGCGTCCCGTTCTTGTAAAAATGGAAGCAGGGAGGCAGAAAACCCTACCGGCCCATCTCCGGTACGTTTCCCGGTCGCTACGTCCACTTTTTCCGGCGGCAAGCCTTGTTTGATTGTGGTGGTCGCCATGGGCTTGAAACGCGCCAGTAGCCGGGCTTTTTGCGGATCGTTATCGTTCATCATCCCTACCCACAGATAGACGCGAATCGCATCGTAACTGCCGATCAGGGTCGTATCCTGCTTCAACTGCCAGCCGCCCTTTTTCTGGTATTTCACCCAGTTCGGGGAAAATCCTTTTGGCGCGGTCTCCAGCAGCAGACGCAGGTTGGTTTCACGGAGCGTTGTCCACGGTGCGCCGAAACGGGTGAAATAGCTCGCAAGCTGCGGCGGCAGGTAGCTGGGGTTGAAGCGCCAGACACTCTCTTCGGCAAAACCGACTTTACCCGGCAGCAGCATAGAACCCAGCCCCGGTACCTTCACCACTTCCTCACTGGTAATGCGCGTCAACAGCGCCTTACCCGTGCGCGTGTAATCGGGATTTTTCCACAGCCGCCCGGCTTCCAGCAGCGACCAGGCAATCCAGATATCGGCATCGGACGCGGAGTTAGGGTCGATAACCGCCCAGGTGTTGTCGTCCTTTTTCCCCCACAGCCACGCCGGGAGATGTTGGGCTAAATCCCCCTCGGCAAGGTTATCGCGCGTCCATGTCAGCAGCAGATCGAACGTCTTGCGATCGTTTGCTGCCAGGGCAAAGAACAGTCCGTAGCTTTGCCCTTCGGAGGTGGTGATTTTGCGCGCGTCACTGGGATCAATGACGCGCCCACTTTCGCTCATATAATCCTGCTTGAACGTCTCCCAGGCAGGCCAGCGACAGGCGGCATGCAGATTCGCCGCCGCCAGCATCAACGCAGCGACTACACACCCGCGAAAGATTTTCATCACGGCTTACTCATGGTCCGGGTTAAGACGACGACGGCTGATGATTCGCAGCAGACGCCACAATACCCACGCCAGCAATACAACGCTGAGCGCAGCCAGCACGGCCAGCAGCACCGGGTGGTTAGAGAGGGCGTACCACAGGCGTTCGAACCACGGCAGATGACCGACGTAGTAGACATCCCCCACGCGCAGGCTGTTTACCCCCGACTCACGGATCACCGAGACGGAACCGAACATTGCCGCCCGTTTACCGCTGTCGTTCATGGCCGTGTTGAGCAGCTCATAGCCGCGCGGGCTGTCCGCCAGCAGGGCGATCACGCTGCGCTGGTCGTTATACGGAGACTGGAAGCCAACAATCGCAGCCATTGGACCCGTTGAGCTTACGGTCGTCCTGATATTGGCCTGACGATCGCCGCTGTCCGGCATGATGCTCGGGAACTCGGTCTGACGCAGCGGCGTGTTGACCCATGACTGAGCCGCCTGCACCAGCAGATCGACGCGCTTCTCGTCTTTCAGCTTGTCCGGAATGTTGCCGATGACCATGATATCGGCATCTTTGTTCTGGATCTGGCTACCGTCATCCGTCACCGTCACGTTGATAGCCGGTAAGCCGGTTTGCGCCCCGACGGTGCCCATGGTGTCCAGCAGCGTGGCAACCTGGCCTTCGTTGGCCGCTTTTGGCATCACGACAATCGATTCAGAGAGATCAGCCATGCGGCTGAACGGGAAACTGGCGTTAGCAAACGCACGCAGATCCGGCATCGCGATAAAGTGGTAATACTTCGAGAAGTCGATTGTGGAATCATCACCAATCACCACGTGGTTTTGCACCGGCTGGAAGGTAATACAGTTTTCCACCGATCCACCCGGCATCGGGTTCATGTACTGGAAGTTAAACCGCAGCTGGTTCACCGCACCGAGCTTCAGCGCCGGGATCGACACATCGGTTTTGCCATCCAGCAGCCCCTGCAATACAGGCAGACGAAGCATCAACCGGTTTGTCTCCTGGCTGCTGGTCAGGCTGAAGGATTGCAGGAACTGGTTGTTGAGGCTGATATCCATGCGCGAGCTGTCTTTGGTTACCGGCGCGGTGTAACGGTAGTTCAGGTTGATATCAATACCGTTGGTGCGCAGCAGATAGAGATCCGGCGGCAGGTTCAGCGACAGGCTGACAGGAGAAGGTTCAAGCCCGGTTGACTGCAATTGCTCTTCATAGGTTTTCAGCTCGCCGAAGGTAATCGCGCGGTCGGTGCGGACCCAGTTCGGCGCATCATAAGGCTTACGTGCCAGCAGCGGTTTCACCTCATCCACCACGACGCTATTACCGCGGAACAGGATATTGCCCTGAGCAATGCCTTTTGCCGCCTGCACCAGATCTTTATCATCACGCCCGAAGATCACCAGCAGCTTCACGTACGGATTGTCGGGATGGCTGATCATCTCGATGGTGGGCGCTTTCACCTCTGGATGGTCCCGCAGGAATGCCGGGCGTTTGGCGTTGGTGGCAAACACAATCGCGTTTTTGTCCGGCATTTTGTCGTACATAACCGGGAAACTCTGGCCACGCCAGCCGGAGCGGGAACCAAACCAGGATGCCACGATAGAGGCCGCCAGCTGTTCGGTCACATCAGGAGAGCCCGCAAACACCATTGGCAAGTTCAGTGGACGGTTATCACGCGGGTCGAAGAACGGCACCGGGAAGGCGGAGAGATCGTTTTTCAACGCCAGCGGCTGATAGGTCATCTGAAGCGAAGAGTTACGACCAACATCCAGCCACAGGGTGCTGCTGGCCGGGTTTTCACAGACATCGCGGTAATGGCCGACAAATTCCAGACGCACGCGGTTAAAGTCGGTGATAAACAGCGGGTTAATCGGCACCTGAGCCAGGGTTTTCTTACCCAGTTGCTCTTTGGTGACGGGCAGGACGTCCATCAGCTCATCATTCAGATAGACCTTAAGCTGGGATTGCACCGGCAGCAGCGACGGCGATGGCGTGTATTCCAGGTTGAGCATCGCTTTCGACACGACTTCATCGCTACGCATACCGAATTCGACACCGCCATTTGGGTTGATGCCGCGCAGAACCATGCTGCCCGGAGGAGGCGCGATCTGGGCGAACGTCAGCTTAACGTCACGCGACGGCGTATTTTCCGCAACCACCGGTGCACTGGCTCCCGGCACGCCAGGCATAACCTGCCCAACCACCGGGTTGTCGGCGGGCAGCGTATTCCCCGTCGTCGGCTGATTCGGGACGACGTTTTCCGTCTGCCCCGGCGCCGCCGTCACTACCGGATCGGTCGCTTGCGCGACGACAGGCACCGTTGGCGCGGGTGTGGTCGCTGCGTTATCAGGCGCCGCGTTAGCCACTGTTGCAGGGAGCGCACTCATCCCCATTGCCACTGCACATAACCAGGAAAGTTTTGTTTTCATCGCGTTATCATCATTGTTGAGCCATAACCGGGTCCGCCTGCTTCGCTTCATCTCGCTCAGGTCGACGCGGAATGAACGACACGACCCAGGAAACCAGTGAAGTAAGTGACCGGAAAATTAATTTCACCGACGACGGGGCAAATTCTGCAAGGTGACGATAGCCACGGAACCCCAGCTTAAGAATATCCAGCAGGCTTTCCAGAGGCTTATCCTCAGGGAAGCTGTCCTGCCAGAGAGCCCACGTATCCGCGCGGGCAAACGTACACTGCACAAAATCAATGTGTTGCTTTTTAGTCAGCGGCATCAGTTGCAGACCCACTTCATTTCCTCTCACACGCACCACCTGCGTCGGGAAGACATACTCCTGCTGGCCGCGCTTAAGCAATAGGTTGACCTTCTGCCCCTCAAGCACCTTCGCCTGACCGTTGATCTTGATACCCAGACCGCCATCCGAAAAGTCATGTACGGTACAGGAGAAGAGATGTCCATCGTCGCGGGCAATGGCCGCTGGCATGCTGATTTCGACGCGATGCGCGCGGCGAACCTGTTTGCTCTCCACTGATACCGCCACCGCGCCACCGAGGATAATCAGGTTATAAAACACCCACGCCATACTCACGAAGACCGTCAGAATTTCGTTTTCCGGGCCGTAGAAGTAGCGCCAGACCCCAACAATCACGCCCACAATATTCAGCAGCACCAGGAAGATATAGGGCCGGGAGATCACCCAGTCGACATACTCCTCTTCCACCAGCCCGCCCTTCGCGGTGACGTTGAATTTCCCTTTATGCGGGTTAATCAGCGCCACCATGGTTGGCGGCGCGATATACCAGGCCAGCACCGTTTCGTAGATTTCACTCCAGAACGAATGGCGATATTTCCCCTGAATCTTCGAGTTCGTCAGGCTGGCGTGGATCATGTGCGGCAGAACGAACAGGGCAATCATCAGCGCAGGCGCATAGATGATGTAAGCGTGAAGAAGCAGGAACGCCAGCGGCGCAGTAAGGAAGATAAGCCGTGGAATACCCGACAGGAAGTGGAACATGGCGTTGACGTAGCACAGCCGTTGCGCCAGTTTCAGTCCTTTACCCATCAGCGGGTTATCGAGGCGGAAAATTTGCACCATGCCGCGCGCCCAGCGAATACGCTGGCCGATATGCGCCGACAGGGATTCCGTGGCCAGCCCCGCCGCCTGAGGAATGCGCATGTAGGCGGAGGTATAGCCAAGACGATGCAGACGCAGCGAAGTGTGCGCATCTTCCGTGACCGTCTCGACGGCGATCCCGCCAATTTCATCCAGCGGTTTACGGCGGATCACCGCACAGGAGCCGCAGAAGAATGTTGCGTCCCACATGTCGTTCCCGTCCTGCACCAGACCATAGAACAGTGTGCCCTCGTTCGGGGTTTTACGAAAACGACCGAGGTTACGTTCAAACGGGTCCGGTGAGAAGAAGTGGTGCGGCGTCTGCATCATCGCCAGCTCTTTCTCCTTCAGGAACCAGCCCATGGTCATTTGCAGGAACGAGCGCGTTGGCACGTGGTCACAGTCGAAAATAGAGACGAACTCCCCTTTGGCATATTTCAGCGCATTGTTGATGTTACCGGCCTTAGCGTGTTCATGCGTGGTACGGGCGATGTACTCGACCCCTACTTCGTCCGCGAACTGGCGGAACTCGGCGCGGCCACCGTCATCGAGGATCCAGATTTTGATTTTATCCTTCGGCCAGTCGATACCCAGCGCGGCGTAAATGGTGTTTTTCACCACCGACAGGTCTTCGTTGTAGGTCGGCACGAAGAGGTCCACCGTTGGCCACTGGGTCGTGTCTTTTGGCAGCGGCACCGGCTGTCGATTCAGCGGCCAGATAACCTGGAAGTAACCCAGCACCAGCACGATCCAGGCGTAGGTCTCAGCAAACAGCAGCACTAACCCACACACCAGGCTGACCGGATCGTCCCAGTTCAGCGTTGAGGTATATCGCCACCAGATGTAGCGGCAGGAAACGGTCAGCGACAGCACGATCAGCATCAGGGCAGAAAAACGCCCCGGAATGCGCCGCACCAGCAGCGCCACGCCCCACAGCAGGATCAGGAAGGTAAACTGTGCCAGCGGGTTGAAGGGCTGGGTAATACAGACCAGCGCCAGTATGAGCGAGAACACCACCACCACGCCGAGAATAAAACGCCGTAAGCCCGGGTGAAGGTGCCCGAGCTCTTTGTGATTATCTAAATGACCTGTTCTATCGCCAACCCGGTCGGGTAGCCGGTTAAGCCACTGGTGATAGTGTTCACGTAAGTTCTGCACGCGATCGAAGCTGCGCCAGCGGGACGTTTTTTTCTCCGCACCCGTTGAGGTCGCCAGAAGCCAGATGGACTGTATAGCGTAGCGCGCGGGATCGAGCGGACGCGGCTTGTCAGGGTTGATATGCGGATAGAGTTCACCGTGGCGCGCACGAATACGTTGCCAGCGTGGATGTTCGAGGGGGATGAACATCCACGCCAGAATCATCCAGAAGCAGCCCAGCGCAGCGCTCAGCGATGAGGCGCCGTGATGACGGTAATGGCGGTAGCGTTCACTTAAGCGCGAACTGACCGGCGGGATGAGCAACCAGTTGGTCAGGCGGCTCATACTGAACTCCCGGCAGGCTCCGGCCGTTTCGCAAAGTGCAGCAGACACCAGTTGGCCAGCGTCAGGATCTCTTCTGCCGCCAGTGAATCACTACGGTACTCCCCAAGCGGTTGTTTGGAAGCGAGGCACTCCGCCATCGCTTCGTCACGATGAATAACCATTGGCAACAGGCGGCGCTGACTCTGGAGCCAGACCTGGTACAGATCGTCCTGGATCTGGCTGCCAATGCGCAGATCGTTAATCAGAATATGGGCATTGGCAGGCATTGCCTGTTGATGCAGACGGATATGACAATTCGCATCTACGTTCGCAATGGAGAGCACATGGTCGCACTGCGCCAGAAGCTGGCGGGTCAGCGACGCGGCGCCGTGCGGCAGGTCCAGCAGGATCCACTGATAGTGTCCGCTCTCTTTCAGACTCTGCAAAGCGGTGGTGAAGCGAGAGAACAGGCGCTGAAACGCAGCTTCATTCCCGCGTTCGGTTTCCGTCATCTGACCAAAGGGAAGCAAATCGAGCTGGGAGGTATAGCGCAAACCCGCATCCCGCCAGTCTTTATCGTCCAGAAGCGCGCGCCCCCAGCCGTTTTCATGCGTAAAGTCGACATTGAAAGACATGCGCAGCAAATTATCGGAGCAGGCATCAATAACCAGTACTGATTCACCTAAAACCTGTAATGACCACGCCAGCGCCGCGGTTACGGAAGTTGTACCCACTCCACCACGGACGCCCTGTAATCCTAGTACGGCCATCAATGGCTTCCTTATTGTTGTTGGGCAAACTCAGCTAATAACGGCCAACGTTTAATAGCCGCAGCCAACTGTTCCCGCTGGGAAATATCGGTGTAATCTATTTCAGGCAATGAAAAAGCCTGCGTGAGCGCCAGAAAATCGTTTTGGAATGTGTAACCCAGGCTTGGGTCGACTGGAGTTGCGGGTTCGTTATTTTGCATTCTTATTTCATCCCTTTGAGTAAAATCATAAGATTCAGATGCAGCGAGGCGTCCTGCCCACGAAATTTCATTTACATGCTAAATCTGATGTTCTTTAATTTCAATGTTAGGTTTATTTCTACGCTTTCGCTAGTAAACTGAGAGACATAGAAATTCGACGAAAAGAGGGACACCGTGGACTCCATATTTTCTATTGGCATCCAGTCATTATGGGACGAATTGCGCCACATGCCAGTCGGAGGAGTCTGGTGGGTTAATACGGATCGTAATGAAGATGCCATCAGTCTGGTAAACCAGACGATAGCGACGCAGGGTAAGGATTACCGCGTGGCCGTCATTACGATGGGCGATGAGCCAAAGTCAATCATCAGGCTCGAAACTGACCGTGGACCCCAGACAGTACGATTATTTTCCATGCCAGCGGAGGCCGACAGTTTATACTTTTTGCCCCGCGATATTCAGTGCTCTATTGTTCCTGAACACTATTTACTGATTCTTAAATGTTCTCAAAACGGTCTACAAAATATCCCGTCTGAAAAACTGCTGAAATGGCTGGGAAGAATCAGCAGATGGGCAAAAAATCAAAATTGCACCTTATTGGTTGTTAACCCGGGCAGTAATAACGACAAACTTTTTTCACTTTTAATGAGTGAATACCGTTCCCTCTATGGCCTGGCCAGTATTCGTGTCCAGACTGACAGCCATCTTTACGACGTGGCTTTCTGGTGCAATGAAAAAGGGGTGAGCTCCCGACAGCAGCTTACCCTCAAAAATGTCGGGGACGAGTGGCATCTTGCTCAACAGGAAGAGACGGTGGTTCAGCCACGCAGTGATGAAAAGCGCGTTCTGAGTCATATTGCGGTACTGGAAGGTGCGCCTGCACTGTCTGAGCACTGGTCACTATTCGAAACCAACGAGGCCTTATTTGATGAGGCGCGCACCACGCAGGCGGCGACCATTATCTTCTCGTTGATCCAGAATAACCAAATCGAAACGCTGGCACGGCACATTCACACATTACGTCGCCAGCGCGGCAGCGCGTTAAAAATCGTGGTACGTGAAAATAATACCAGCCTGCGCGCCACCGATGAGCGCTTATTACTGGGCTGCGGCGCGAATATGGTCATTCCCTGGAATGCTCCCCTGTCGCGCTGTCTGACGCTGATCGAAAGCATTCAGGGCCAGCAGTTTAATCGATATGTTCCGGAAGATATCAGCACCCTGCTTTCAATGACGCAGCCGATGAAACTGCGCGGCTACCAGAAATGGGACACCTTCTGCGATGCGGTGGGCAACATGATGAGCAATACGCTTTTACCGGCAGACGGAAAAGGGGTGATGGTTGCCCTGCGTCCTGTGCCGGGCATTCGCGTTGAGCAGGCGCTCACCTTGTGCCGCCCTAATCGTATCGGGGATATCATGACCATTGGCGATAATCGCCTGGTGCTGTTCCTCTCCTTCTGTCGGGTGAACGATCTGGATACCGCCCTGAACCATATCTTCCCGCTGCCTACCGGGGATATTTTCTCGAACCGCATGGTCTGGTTTGAAGATAATTTGATCAGCGCTGAGCTTGTCCAGATGCGAGCCCTGGCACCTGAAAAATGGGCCAAACCGTTGCCTGTAACAAGTGGTGCCAAACCGGTTCTGAACGCGAAACATGACGGGCATGTATGGCGTCGGGTTCCTGAGCCGCTACGCTTAATGGATGAGAACAAGGAGAGCGTTCCATTATGAATATCAGCGATATCATCCAACTGGTTGTTCTGTGCGCGCTGATTTTTTTGCCGCTTGGCTACTATGCACGCCATTCCCTGCGCCGTATTCGCGATACGATCAGATTACTGTTCGTCAAACCTCGCTATATTAAACCCGCCGGAACACTGACTCGCGCTTCAAACGTCAAGGCAAACCGAAAACATGACTAATTCTACCTATACCTCTTCAGCGCCATCGCCACTCTGGCAATACTGGCGCGGTCTGTCCGGCTGGAATTTCTACTTTCTGGTGAAGTTTGGTCTGCTGTGGGCAGGCTATCTTAATTTCCACCCGCTGCTTAATCTGGTGTTTATGGCATTCCTGCTGATGCCAATCCCGAACCTCAGGCTGCACCGTATACGTCACTGGATTGCTATCCCTATCGGTTTCGCCCTGTTCTGGCATGATACCTGGCTACCCGGCCCCGAAAGCATTATGAGCCAGGGCTCCCAGGTCGCAGGTTTCAGTGCGGACTATATGCTCGATCTGGTTGAGCGCTTTATTAACTGGCAGATGATTGGCGCGGTATTTGTCCTGCTGGTTGCCTGGCTGTTTCTGTCTCAGTGGATCCGGGTGACGGTGTTTGTCGTCGCGATTATGATCTGGCTAAACGTCCTGACGCTGACGGGCCCGAGCTTCTCGCTGTGGCCAGCCGGTCAGCCGACGACAACCGTAACCACCACGGGCGGTTCCGCCGCCGCTACCGTCGCGACAGCAGGGGATACGCCTGTGGTTGGGGATATTCCAGCGCAGACGGCGCCGCCGACATCCACGAACCTGAACGCGTGGCTCTCCAGTTTTTACGCTGCGGAAGATAAGCGCCAGACGAAATTCCCGGACGCGCTGCCTGCCGATGCTCAGCCGTTTGAGTTGCTGGTCATTAACATCTGTTCTCTGTCCTGGGCTGACGTTGACGCGGCTGGTTTGATGTCGCACCCGCTGTGGTCGCATTTCGATATTCAGTTCAAAGACTTCAACTCGGCCACGTCGTACAGCGGCCCGGCGGCTATCCGCCTGCTGCGCGCCAGTTGCGGACAGCCTTCGCATAAGAACCTCTACCAGCCGGCAGCTAACCAGTGTTACCTGTTTGATAACCTGGCAAAACTGGGCTTTACCCAACACCTGATGATGGGCCATAACGGTCAGTTCGGTAACTTCCTGAAAGAAGTGCGTGAACAGGGTGGCATGCAGGCCCCGCTGATGGACCAGAAAGGGCTGCCAGTGACGTTACTGGGCTTCGATGGCTCGCCGGTCTATGACGATACCGCCGTACTTCAGCGCTGGTTCGACACCGTCGGTAAAGAGGAAGGGACGCGTAGCGCGACGTTCTATAATACGCTGCCGCTTCACGACGGGAACCATTATCCCGGCGTAAGTAAAACGGCCGATTATAAGGCCCGTGCGCAGAAGTTCTTCGACGAGCTGAACGCGTTCTTCAACGAGCTGGAAAAATCAGGCCGTAAAGTGATGGTGGTGGTGGTCCCGGAACATGGTGGAGCGCTGAAAGGCGACAGGATGCAGGTGTCTGGTCTGCGCGATATCCCAAGCCCGTCCATCACAAACGTTCCGGCCGGGATTAAGTTCTTTGGCATGAAGGCACCGCATCAGGGCGCGCCAGTTGAGATCACCCAGCCAAGCAGCTATCTGGCCATCTCGGAACTGGTTGCTCGCGCTGTAGACGGTAAGCTGTTTGTGGAAGATAGCGTGAACTGGGATCAGCTCACCAGCGGGCTGCCGCAGACGGCGGAGGTATCGGAAAACGCCAATGCGGTGGTGATCCAGTATCAGAATAAGCCTTATGTCCGGCTGAATGCCGGGGATTGGGTGCCGTATCCGCAGTGACCTGCTACACCCTCTCCCCTGTGGGGGAGAGGGTTACTCTGCACTTCGTAATGAAATTTCACCGCCCACCCAGGGCTTAATCACGCCATCCTGTTCAAGCAGCAACGCGCCCTGCGCGTCAATGCCGCGTGATGTGCCGTAAATCTCTTTATCCCCAATCAGCAGCTTCACCGGTCGGTTAATAAAGTTATCCAGCTTTTCCCAGCGGGACAGGAATGGCGCTAACCCCTCTTGTTCAAAGAGCGTCAGCGAACTACGCAACTCATTGATCATGCGGACGGCAAGCGTATTGCGATCGATGGTGATCCCCGCTTCCTGTAGGTTGGTCCAGGCCTGGTTCACGACATCGTTCTGCACGTTTCGCATCACCATGTTCAGCCCCGCCCCAATGACGATCTGTGCGGCATCGCCTGTTTTTCCCGTCAGTTCGACCAGGATCCCCGCCAGCTTTCGATCGTTGAGATACAGATCGTTGGGCCATTTTACCCGCACCTGATCGGCACCCAAATCATGCAGCACCTCTGCCATCACAATGCCGATGACCAGGCTCAGCCCGATGGCCGCAGCTGGCCCCTGTTCAAGCCGCCAGTACATGGAAAGGTAGAGGTTGGCGCCAAATGGCGAAAACCACTTACGCCCCCGGCGGCCACGTCCTGCCTGTTGGTACTCGGCGACGCAGGCATCACCGGATTTCAGCTCGCTCAGGCGATCCAGCAGATACTGGTTCGTCGAATCAATGACCGGCAATACCGCGACGTTACCGTGTCCAATCTGGCTGCGGATGATCTCTTCATTCAGTAACTGGATTGGTTCCGGCAGGCTGTAGCCTTTTCCCGGTACCGTAAACACATCCACGCCCCAGTCGCGGAGCGTTTGAATATGTTTATTGATGGCAGCGCGGCTCATGCCCAGCTGTTCGCCCAGCTGCTCGCCAGAATGAAACTCGCCATCAGCAAGAATACCGATGAGAGTTAACGGAATAGTATTGTCCTTCACGCAATGGTCTCCACGGCATTCACTTCGCCCGTTCGGCCAATAAAGCGAACTTCAGGCTCCAGCCAGACGTTAAATTTTTCGCCCACACGCTGGCGAACATGGTGCGCCAGGTTGACGACATCCTCACTTGTCGCGTTGGACTGGTTGATCAGTACCAGCGCCTGCTGACGATGAACAGCAGCGCCACCAAGCGTAGTACCTTTTAATTCACATTGATCGATAAGCCAGCCTGCGGCCAGCTTCACGCTGCCATCCGCCTGAGGATAATGCGGGGCCGTTGGCCAGCCAGCGAGAAACGCTTTCGCATTTTCGCTGCCGATCACCGGATTTTTGAAGAAACTGCCCGCATTTCCGTTAACTTTCGGGTCCGGTAGCTTGGTCATTCGCATGTGGCAAACGGAATCAAAAACCTCACGCGGTGTGACGGTAGCCGGATCGAGACGGGCCAGATCGCCGTAAGTCAGAACGGGTTTCCATGCTTTCGGCAGACGCAGGCCAACGGCCACAATGACAAAACGATCCTGATAGTCGTGCTTGAAAATGCTGTCGCGATAGCCAAAACGGCACTGCTCTGCGGTTAAGCGTTGAGCATTTCCCGTAGCCAGTTCGATGCAGTCGACATATTCGCAGACGTGTTTCAGTTCGATGCCGTAGGCACCGATGTTTTGAATAGGAGATGATCCTGCACAGCCCGGGATCAGGGCCAGGTTTTCCAGTCCGGGCATCCCTTTTTCAAGGGTATATTGCACCAGATGGTGCCAGTTTTCGCCAGCACCCACGTGTAAATGCCAGCTGTCAGCGCTCTCTTTACGCTCAATCCCCATGATGCGATTAACGATTACCGTCCCCGCAAAATCATCGAGAAACAGGACATTACTTCCTTCGCCCAGAATAAGTACGGGTTCACCGTTTTCTGTTGCGTTTTGCCAGGCATTCAGCAACTGCTGAGCACTGTCGGCACGTACAATTTGATTAGCATTCCGTTGAATACCAAAGGTATTCCAGGGCTTAAGGGAGTGATTCATAGACGCTATCCTGATGCAAAAACCGGGATAGTTTACCGTATATACGAAGGGATGGGTGATTAGTTTATGGAAAGGAAGCAGGTGCAGAAACGCAAAAAGGCCATCCTTGCGGATGGCCTCTTCACTTGTTTGATGCCTGGCAGTTCCCTACTCTCACATGGGGAGACCCCACACTACCATCGGCGCTACGGCGTTTCACTTCTGAGTTCGGCATGGGGTCAGGTGGGACCACCGCGCTAAAGCCGCCAGGCAAATTCTGTTAATCTGTATCAGGCTGAAAATCGTGTCTGTCTCTTCGCCGAAACAGCTTCGGCGTTGTAAGGTTAAGCCTCACGGTTCATTAGTATCGGTTAGCTCAACGCATCGCTGCGCTTACACACCCGACCTATCAACGTCGTAGTCTTCAACGTTCCTTCAGGAGACTTAAAGTCTCAGGGAGAACTCATCTCGGGGCAAGTTTCGTGCTTAGATGCTTTCAGCACTTATCTTTTCCGCATTTAGCTACCGGGCAGTGCCATTGGCATGACAACCCGAACACCAGTGATGCGTCCACTCCGGTCCTCTCGTACTAGGAGCAGCCCCCCTCAATTCTCCAGCGCCCACGGCAGATAGGGACCGAACTGTCTCACGACGTTCTAAACCCAGCTCGCGTACCACTTTAAATGGCGAACAGCCATACCCTTGGGACCTACTTCAGCCCCAGGATGTGATGAGCCGACATCGAGGTGCCAAACACCGCCGTCGATATGAACTCTTGGGCGGTATCAGCCTGTTATCCCCGGAGTACCTTTTATCCGTTGAGCGATGGCCCTTCCATTCAGAACCACCGGATCACTATGACCTGCTTTCGCACCTGCTCGCGCCGTCACGCTCGCAGTCAAGCTGGCTTATGCCATTGCACTAACCTCCTGATGTCCGACCAGGATTAGCCAACCTTCGTGCTCCTCCGTTACTCTTTGGGAGGAGACCGCCCCAGTCAAACTACCCACCAGACACTGTCCGCAACCCGGATTACGGGTCTACGTTAGAACACCAGCCATTAAAGGGTGGTATTTCAAGGTTGGCTCCACGCAGACTGGCGTCCACGCTTCAAAGCCTCCCACCTATCCTACACATCAAGGACCAGTGTTCAGTGTCAAGCTATAGTAAAGGTTCACGGGGTCTTTCCGTCTTGCCGCGGGTACACTGCATCTTCACAGCGAGTTCAATTTCACTGAGTCTCGGGTGGAGACAGCCTGGCCATCATTACGCCATTCGTGCAGGTCGGAACTTACCCGACAAGGAATTTCGCTACCTTAGGACCGTTATAGTTACGGCCGCCGTTTACCGGGGCTTCGATCAAGAGCTTCGCGTTGCCGCTAACCCCATCAATTAACCTTCCGGCACCGGGCAGGCGTCACACCGTATACGTCCACTTTCGTGTTTGCACAGTGCTGTGTTTTTAATAAACAGTTGCAGCCAGCTGGTATCTTCGACTGATTTCAGCTCCGTCCGCAGGGACTTCACCTACATATCAGCGTGCCTTCTCCCGAAGTTACGGCACCATTTTGCCTAGTTCCTTCACCCGAGTTCTCTCAAGCGCCTTGGTATTCTCTACCTGACCACCTGTGTCGGTTTGGGGTACGATTTCGTGTTACCTGATGCTTAGAGGCTTTTCCTGGAAGCAGGGCATTTATCACTTCAGCACCGTAGTGCCTCGTCATCACACCTCAGCGTTAACAAGGTACCGGATTTACCTGGAACCTCCGCCTACATGCTTAAACCGGGACAACCGTCGCCCGGCTGACATAGCCTTCTCCGTCCCCCCTTCGCAGTAACACCAAGTACAGGAATATTAACCTGTTTCCCATCGACTACGCCTTTCGGCCTCGCCTTAGGGGTCGACTCACCCTGCCCCGATTAACGTTGGACAGGAACCCTTGGTCTTCCGGCGAGCGGGCTTTTCACCCGCTTTATCGTTACTTATGTCAGCATTCGCACTTCTGATACCTCCAGCACCCCTCACAGGACACCTTCAACGGCTTACAGAACGCTCCCCTACCCAACAACACATAGTGTCGCTGCCGCAGCTTCGGTGCATGGTTTAGCCCCGTTACATCTTCCGCGCAGGCCGACTCGACCAGTGAGCTATTACGCTTTCTTTAAATGATGGCTGCTTCTAAGCCAACATCCTGGCTGTCTGTGCCTTCCCACATCGTTTCCCACTTAACCATGACTTTGGGACCTTAGCTGGCGGTCTGGGTTGTTTCCCTCTTCACGACGGACGTTAGCACCCGCCGTGTGTCTCCCGTGATAACATTCTTCGGTATTCGTAGTTTGCATCGGGTTGGTAAGCCGGGATGGCCCCCTAGCCGAAACAGTGCTCTACCCCCGAAGATGAGTTCACGAGGCGCTACCTAAATAGCTTTCGGGGAGAACCAGCTATCTCCCGGTTTGATTGGCCTTTCACCCCCAGCCACAGGTCATCCGCTAATTTTTCAACATTAGTCGGTTCGGTCCTCCAGTTAGTGTTACCCAACCTTCAACCTGCCCATGGCTAGATCACCGGGTTTCGGGTCTATACCCTGCAACTTAACGCCCAGTTAAGACTCGGTTTCCCTTCGGCTCCCCTATACGGTTAACCTTGCTACAGAATATAAGTCGCTGACCCATTATACAAAAGGTACGCAGTCACCCCATAAAGAGGCTCCCACTGCTTGTACGTACACGGTTTCAGGTTCTTTTTCACTCCCCTCGCCGGGGTTCTTTTCGCCTTTCCCTCACGGTACTGGTTCACTATCGGTCAGTCAGGAGTATTTAGCCTTGGAGGATGGTCCCCCCATATTCAGACAGGATACCACGTGTCCCGCCCTACTCTTCGAGTTCACAGCAAGTGTGCTTTCGTGTACGGGACTATCACCCTGTACCGTCGGACTTTCCAGACCGTTCCACTAACACACAAGCTGATTCAGACTCCGGGCTGCTCCCCGTTCGCTCGCCGCTACTGGGGGAATCTCGGTTGATTTCTTTTCCTCGGGGTACTTAGATGTTTCAGTTCCCCCGGTTCGCCTCGTTAACCTATGTATTCAGTTAACGATAGTGCAACGGATTGCACTGGGTTTCCCCATTCGGACATCGCCGGGTCAAAGGTTCATATCACCTCGCCGGCGCTTTTCGCAGATTAGCACGTCCTTCATCGCCTCTGACTGCCAGGGCATCCACCGTGTACGCTTAGTCGCTTAACCTCACAACCCGAAGATGTTTCACTTCTGATTGCGAAAATTTGAGAGACTCGAACACACATGAGCTGTGTGTCGTTTCAATTTTCAGCTTGATCCAGATTTTTAAAGAGCAAAACTTCGCAGTGCACCTTTTCAGGTTCACTCTGAAGTTTTCTTGTGTTCGCAGTAAAGGATGGTGGAGCTATGCGGGATCGAACCGCAGACCTCCTGCGTGCAAGGCAGGCGCTCTCCCAGCTGAGCTATAGCCCCATCGTAGTTATCTCTCTACCGGTAATTTTTGTTGACGTAAGGCGTGGTGACACGAAGCATACTCAGGTATGTGAGTGTCGCCGCAACGCAGCATCAGCAAAAATTTGGTAGGCCTGAGTGGACTTGAACCACCGACCTCACCCTTATCAGGGGTGCGCTCTAACCACCTGAGCTACAAGCCTGCAGAGATTTTTTACTGCTGTTTTTCATCAGACAATCTGTGTGAGCACTACAAAGGCAGGTTCTTTAAGGTAAGGAGGTGATCCAACCGCAGGTTCCCCTACGGTTACCTTGTTACGACTTCACCCCAGTCATGAATCACAAAGTGGTAAGCGCCCTCCCGAAGGTTAAGCTACCTACTTCTTTTGCAACCCACTCCCATGGTGTGACGGGCGGTGTGTACAAGGCCCGGGAACGTATTCACCGTGGCATTCTGATCCACGATTACTAGCGATTCCGACTTCATGGAGTCGAGTTGCAGACTCCAATCCGGACTACGACGCACTTTATGAGGTCCGCTTGCTCTCGCGAGGTCGCTTCTCTTTGTATGCGCCATTGTAGCACGTGTGTAGCCCTACTCGTAAGGGCCATGATGACTTGACGTCATCCCCACCTTCCTCCAGTTTATCACTGGCAGTCTCCTTTGAGTTCCCGGCCTAACCGCTGGCAACAAAGGATAAGGGTTGCGCTCGTTGCGGGACTTAACCCAACATTTCACAACACGAGCTGACGACAGCCATGCAGCACCTGTCTCAGAGTTCCCGAAGGCACCAAAGCATCTCTGCTAAGTTCTCTGGATGTCAAGAGTAGGTAAGGTTCTTCGCGTTGCATCGAATTAAACCACATGCTCCACCGCTTGTGCGGGCCCCCGTCAATTCATTTGAGTTTTAACCTTGCGGCCGTACTCCCCAGGCGGTCGACTTAACGCGTTAGCTCCGGAAGCCACGCCTCAAGGGCACAACCTCCAAGTCGACATCGTTTACGGCGTGGACTACCAGGGTATCTAATCCTGTTTGCTCCCCACGCTTTCGCACCTGAGCGTCAGTCTTTGTCCAGGGGGCCGCCTTCGCCACCGGTATTCCTCCAGATCTCTACGCATTTCACCGCTACACCTGGAATTCTACCCCCCTCTACAAGACTCTAGCCTGCCAGTTTCGAATGCAGTTCCCAGGTTGAGCCCGGGGATTTCACATCCGACTTGACAGACCGCCTGCGTGCGCTTTACGCCCAGTAATTCCGATTAACGCTTGCACCCTCCGTATTACCGCGGCTGCTGGCACGGAGTTAGCCGGTGCTTCTTCTGCGGGTAACGTCAATCGACAGGGTTATTAACCCTGTCGCCTTCCTCCCCGCTGAAAGTACTTTACAACCCGAAGGCCTTCTTCATACACGCGGCATGGCTGCATCAGGCTTGCGCCCATTGTGCAATATTCCCCACTGCTGCCTCCCGTAGGAGTCTGGACCGTGTCTCAGTTCCAGTGTGGCTGGTCATCCTCTCAGACCAGCTAGGGATCGTCGCCTAGGTGAGCCGTTACCCCACCTACTAGCTAATCCCATCTGGGCACATCCGATGGCAAGAGGCCCGAAGGTCCCCCTCTTTGGTCTTGCGACGTTATGCGGTATTAGCTACCGTTTCCAGTAGTTATCCCCCTCCATCAGGCAGTTTCCCAGACATTACTCACCCGTCCGCCACTCGTCAGCAAAGCAGCAAGCTGCTTCCTGTTACCGTTCGACTTGCATGTGTTAGGCCTGCCGCCAGCGTTCAATCTGAGCCATGATCAAACTCTTCAATTTAAGTTTGATGCTCGTGAATTAAACTTCGTAATGAATTACGTGTTCACTCAGAGACTTGGTATTCATTTTTCGTCCGAGGACGTTAAGAATCCATGTCACTTTGAGTGCCCACACAGATTGTCTGATAAATTGTTAAAGAGCAGTGCCGCTACGTTTTCGCTGCGGCGCGGGGTGTGCATATTACGCTTTCCCGCTTCAGAGTCAAGCGTTTATTTTGCTTTTCTCTGCTGACCCGGCGGCGTGTGTGCCGTTGTTCCGTGTCAGTGGAGGCGCATTATAGGGAGTTCTTCTGAAGTGACAAGCACTAAATACAAAAAACTTTTCGTTCGCTCACTTTTCAAACTCAACGCTTATTTAACCCGCGAATCGTCCGTTAAACGTGCAATTTCACGGGCAAAACTGGCCACTTGATCCCAGTCGGTATAAACCACTTCTTTACGCGTATCCGTTTCCCCGCCCGTCATCTTCATGATCAGGCGGATCATAAAGCGGTCATACCAGCGGTAACGCGGGTAACGCAGCGCGCCCGCAAAGACAGAACAGATATCGGGCTGCCATGGCGAGCTCAGCAAAAACTTGCGCGTATAGCTGTTAGTCTGCGGTGTACGCTTCTCTGCTTTACGGGCAACCAGGTTGACCGAGTAAAACGCGCCGGGCAGCTTAGCGAGCTCCGCCGTATGCTTTTTCACAAAGCGATCCAGCGCCGGATGGAAATGACCGTAACGAATTGAAGCGCCAATGACCACACGGTCGTAATCCTGCCAGGCAATCTGTTCAGTGCGATTCAGGTTCACCACATCAGAATAAATGCCCAGCTCTTTGAGTTCAGAAGCCAGATATGAAGCAATCTCACGCGTTTGCCCATCACGCGTTGAGAAAAGAATTAACGTTTTCACCAATGTCTCCTTACTCACGCCAGAATGTTGGGGTAAACAGCACCAGCAGCGTAAAGACCTCAAGACGACCAAACAGCATATTGGCGATTAAGATCCACTTTGCCACCGGGTTCATACTGGCGAAATTATCCGCCACGACACCCAGCCCCGGCCCCAGGTTGTTTAACGTTGCCACCACAGAGGCGAAGGCAGAGAAATCATCCACGCCCGTGGCGATAATCGCCAGCATACTGACAATAAAGACCAGCGCATAAGCGGAGAAGAATCCCCACACCGCTTCGAGGATACGCTCCGGCAGTGCACGATTGCCCAGCTTGATGCTGTAAACCGCATTCGGGTGGACGAGACGTTTAAGTTCACGGTTCCCCTGCTTGAACAGCAGCAGAATACGGATCACCTTCAGGCCGCCGCCCGTCGACCCGGCACAGCCGCCGATAAACGCAGAGCACAACAGCAGCACCGGCAGGAACAGCGGCCAACGCGCAATACTGTCCGTGGTGAAACCGGCGGTTGTCGCCATCGATACCACCTGGAAGAAGGCCTGGTTCAGGGTCGTGACCGCCGAGTTATAGACATCGTGGAACCACAGTACCAGGGTACAGATGATCACCAGGGTCAACTGGACGCCAATAAACATCCGGAATTCCGGGTCGCGCCAGTACACCTTCAGGCTCCGTCCGCTAAGCAACGAGAAGTGTAGACCGTAGTTACAGCCTGAGATCAGCAAAAAGATGGCAATGATGGTATTGATCGTCGGGCTGTCGAAGTACCCAACGCTGGCATCGTGGGTGGAGAACCCGCCGATAGCGATAGTGGCAAAGCTGTGCCCGATGGCATCAAACGCAGGCATCCCGGCAAACCACAGCGCCAGCGCGCAGGCCACCGTCAGCAGGACATAAATAAGCCAAAGGGTTTTCGCCGTCTCCGCAATACGCGGGCGCATCTTGTTATCTTTCAACGGGCCAGGCATTTCAGCCCGGTAAAGCTGCATCCCCCCGACGCCCAGAATCGGCAGGATAGCCACCGCCAGCACGATGATCCCCATACCGCCGAACCACTGGAGCATCTGCCGGTAAAAGAGAATTGCATGCGGGAGTGAATCCAGCCCCACAAGCGTGGTGGCCCCGGTGGTCGTTAATCCGGAGAACGATTCAAAAAACGCATCCGTGACGGTGAGATTCGGTTGTTCAGAGAAGATAAACGGCAGCGCACCCACGCTTCCCAGTACCGTCCAGAACAGGACCACGATCAGAAAACCCTCCCGGGATTTCAGTTCACCTTTCTCACGGCGGTTTGGCCACCACAGCAGGGAGCCAATCGTCAGCGCGACAAAAAAGGTTTGCGTAAATGCACGCCCCGCGCCGTCCCGGTAGATAAGCGCCACCAGTCCGGGAATGATCATTGTCCCGGAGAAAAGTATGACCAGCAATCCAACGATTCGGGTAATGGCACGAAAATGCATCTCTGCCGCTTCCTTAGGTATTCAAAATTGTGAGGTGGGGATTATTCTTCAATCGGCAGTAATTGCAATGAACCGCGACTAAAATCAGCGAGTTTTGCTGAAAAAGCAGCCAGTTCCGCCTGAGGAAGCGCCACGCGTAATTGCACCATTGCCTGATAATCACTGTGTGCGATGACGCCGTTAAACTGTTTAAGCAGTGCTTCGATACCCGATAGCTGGGCGTAATCGCATAACAAAGTATATTCCGTAAGTGGCGTTTTGCGGGTTGTTATCAGCAGATTAAGCGCCTGCTGGACACCCCCTCCGTAGGCTTTAACCAGCCCTCCGGTGCCTAACAAAATGCCCCCGTAGTAGCGGACCACGACGGCGGTGATTTCACCCACGCCGCTGCCCATCAACTGGGATAGCATCGGTTTTCCGGCCGTACCCGCCGGTTCACCGTCGTCAGAAAACCCGAGCTGCTGTGAGTCGTCTGGCGGCCCTGCGACCCACGCCACACAGTGATGGCGGGCATCGGGGTGCTGCGCGCGGACGGACTCGACGAACGCCTTCGCCGCCTCCACGCCGTCAGTATGCGCCAACAGCGTGATAAAGCGGCTTTTCTTGATTTCCTCAACAAAGGTGACCGGCTCGGCCGGTATCAGCCAGCTTTCCATCAGGCCAGCTTCAGATCTCGCGTCATGTTCTCGATGCTGTTCTCGTGAATAACCACGTTATCTTCGATACGAATGCCGCCATACGGCTTCAGCGCTTCAATTTTCTCCCAGTTGAAGTGCTTGCTGAACTGCCCTTCGCGCCACGGCGCCAGCAGGGATTCAATAAAGTAGATACCCGGCTCGATGGTCAATACCATACGCGGCGCCAGAACGCGGGTGCAGCGCAGATAAGGATATTTAGACGGTGCCGCCAGGTGCGTACCGGTATCATCCTGCATAAAGCCAGCGACGTCATGAACCTGTAAACCCAGCGGGTGGCCGATACCGTGCGGCATAAATGGCCCGGTCAGATCGTTCTCAACCATCGCCTCTTCGCTCATGTCTTTGACAATCTGATGCTTACGCAGCAGTTTAGCGATGCGCTGATGGAACTGGATGTGATAATCCACATAGCTGGTTCCGGCCTTCATGGTGCCAATCAGCGCCAGCTGTTCGTCGTTCACGTCTTTGATCAATTGCGCAAAATCAGTATCCGCATTCGCCGCCCAGGTACGGGTCAGGTCTGCCGCATAGCCATTGTACTCAGCCCCCGCGTCCAGCAGGAAGCTGCGCATCTCAGCCGGAACCTGATGATCCAGTTTGGTGTAGTGCAGAACCGAGGCATGTTCATTCAGCGCCACGATGTTGCTGTACGGCACGTCGGTATCGCGGTGGCCGGTCGCCGTCAGGTAGGCCTGATTGATATCGAACTCGCTCATACCGGACTGGAACGCTTCGTGCGCCGCACGGTGGCCATTCACCGCCGTTTTTTGCGCTTCACGCATGCAGTAAAGTTCGTAGTCGGTCTTGTAGGCGCGATAGTAGTGCAGATAATCCAGCACGCCTTTCGGGTTGAGTTTATCTGCCGGAATATCCAGACCCAGCGCACGCTCAGGAACCGGACCAATGTAGCCGATGTTCCCACGCGCCGCTGGCAACTGGCTGCCAATGCCGTCTGCTTTTGGCAGCGCAATCACGTCAATTTCTTCGGTCCAGAATGAGGTCGGCAGCGGCTCCACGTTGTGCCAGTAATCGACCGGCAGGTAGAACCACAGTTTCGGCTTGTTCACGCCATCCACCAGCAGCCAGCAATTTGGAACCTGCGTGACAGGCACCCAGGCTTTAAACTGCGGGTTAACCTTGAAGGGATAAGCGTGGTCATCAAGAAAAGTATTCATCAGCTCGCCGGAGTGGATCAGCAGGGCATCCAGCTTGAAGCGGGCCAGTACATCGCGGGTACGTTCCTGTAGGGTAACGATATGATTTTTATAAAGCGAAGCCAGTGAGTCCATCATTCTTCCTTTCGTTTTTTTGACCTCAAGTCATCGCATCTTAGCACACCTCACTCCGGCTGCGTGATTTCCACCGACCGTGATCAGTGCAGCAATTTCTTAATGACTAATTTGCATTTTATTAACATAAATTCCACACTCCGTTTCATCTGGTATGACCAGATCCAATTGCTGGATTCAGGAGACCGACATGCTCTACAAAGGCGACACCCTGTACGTAGACTGGCTGGAAGATGGCATTGCCGAACTGGTGTTCGATGCCCCCGGCTCAGTGAACAAGCTTGATACCGCGACGGTGGCCAGTCTTGGCCAGGCGCTGGATGTACTTGAAAAGCAATCAGATTTGAAAGGGCTGCTGCTGCGCTCCAACAAAGCGGCCTTTATCGTTGGCGCGGATATCACCGAATTCCTGTCGCTGTTCCTGGTGCCCGAAGAGCAGCTGAGCCAGTGGCTGCACTTTGCGAACAGCGTCTTTAATCGTCTGGAAGATCTGCCTGTCCCGACCCTTTCTGCCGTTAACGGTTACGCGCTGGGCGGCGGCTGCGAATGCGTGTTAGCCACTGATTACCGTCTGGCGACCCCAGACCTGCGCATCGGCCTGCCGGAAACCAAACTGGGCATTATGCCGGGCTTTGGTGGCTCGGTGCGTATGCCGCGCATGTTGGGTGCCGACAGCGCGCTGGAAATCATTGCCGCAGGTAAAGATGTCGGCGCGGAACAGGCGCAGAAAATCGGTCTGGTGGACGGCGTGGTTAAGCCTGAAAAACTGATTGAAGGCGCTGTAGCCATTCTGCGTCAGGCGATTAACGGCGATCTCGACTGGAAAGCCAAACGTCAGCCAAAGCTGGAGCCGTTGAAGCTCAGCAAAATTGAAGCCACCATGAGCTTCACCATCGCCAAGGGCATGGTGATGCAGACGGCGGGTAAACACTACCCGGCGCCGATCACGGCGGTGAAAACCATTGAAGCGGCAGCCCGTCTGGGCCGTGATGAAGCCCTGAAGCTGGAAAACCAGAGCTTTGTCCCGCTGGCGCACACCAACGAAGCCCGCGCGCTGGTTGGTATCTTCCTTAACGATCAGTTCGTGAAGGGCAAAGCCAAACAACTCACCAAAAACGTTGAAACGCCAAAACACGCGGCGGTACTCGGAGCGGGCATTATGGGTGGCGGCATCGCCTACCAGTCTGCCTGGAAAGGCGTGCCGGTAGTGATGAAAGACATCAACGAGAAATCCCTGACGCTGGGCATGACCGAAGCGGCCAAGCTGCTGAATAAACAGCTTGAGCGCGGCAAAATTGACGGTCTGAAGCTTGCAGGCGTGATCTCCACCATCCAGCCAGTACTGGAATACAGCGGTTTCGACCGTGTGGACGTGGTGGTTGAAGCGGTCGTCGAGAACCCGAAAGTGAAAAAAGCGGTGCTGGCCGAAACCGAAGACAATGTACGTCCGGAAACCGTGCTGGCCTCTAACACCTCCACCATTCCTATCAGCGAACTGGCGAGCGTGCTGAAGCGTCCGGAAAACTTCTGCGGGATGCACTTCTTTAACCCGGTGCATCGCATGCCGCTGGTCGAAGTGATCCGTGGGGAAAAAACCTCCGACGAAACCATCGCCAAAGTGGTGGCGTGGGCGAGTAAGATGGGCAAAACGCCAATCGTCGTTAACGACTGCCCGGGCTTCTTCGTTAACCGCGTGCTGTTCCCGTACTTCGCCGGTTTCAGCCAGCTGCTGCGCGACGGCGCAGACTTCCGCAAAATCGACAAAGTGATGGAAAAACAGTTCGGCTGGCCGATGGGCCCGGCGTACCTGCTGGACGTTGTCGGCATCGACACTGCCCATCACGCGCAGGCGGTGATGGCGGCGGGCTTCCCGCAGCGCATGCAGAAAGATTATCGCGACGCCATTGACGCCCTGTTCGACGCCAACCGCTTTGGGCAGAAAAACGGTCTGGGCTTCTGGCGCTATAAAGAAGACAGCAAAGGCAAACCGAAGAAAGAAGAAGATCCGGCGGTGGATGGCCTGATGGCCGACGTCAGTCAGCCAAAACGCGACTTCACTGACGATGAGATCATCGCCCGGATGATGATCCCGATGATCAACGAAGTAGTGCGTTGCCTAGAAGAAGGCATTATCGCCAGCCCGGCAGAAGCGGATATGGCGCTGGTGTACGGCCTCGGCTTCCCTCCGTTCCACGGCGGCGCGTTCCGTTGGCTGGATACGCTCGGCAGCGCTCGCTATCTCGATATGGCTCAGCAATATCAGCACCTCGGTCCGCTTTATGAGGTGCCGGAAGGTCTGCGTAACAAAGCGCGCCATAACGAACCCTACTATCCAGCAGTTGAGCCAGCCCGTCCGGTTGGCACGCTGAAAACGGCTTAAGGAGTCACAATGGAAAAGGTTGTCATTGTTGATGCAATTCGCACCCCGATGGGCCGTTCAAAAGGCGGTGCATTCCGTAACGTGCGTGCGGAAGATCTCTCGGCGCACCTGATGCGTAGCCTGCTGGCGCGTAACCCGGCGCTGGACCCTGCTGCGCTGGACGATATTTACTGGGGCTGCGTCCAGCAGACGCTGGAGCAGGGTTTCAACATCGCCCGTAACGCGTCTCTGCTGGCGGAGATCCCGCATTCGGTTCCGGCGGTCACCGTCAACCGTCTTTGCGGTTCGTCGATGCAGGCGCTGCACGACGCGGCACGGATGATCATGACCGGCGATGCGCAGGCCTGTCTAGTGGGCGGCGTGGAGCACATGGGCCACGTGCCGATGAGCCACGGGGTCGATTTCCATCCGGGCATGAGCCGCAACGTGGCGAAAGCCGCCGGTATGATGGGCCTGACCGCCGAGATGCTCTCCCGTCTGCACGGCATCAGCCGTGAAATGCAGGATGCCTTTGCCGCGCGCTCGCATGCCCGCGCCTGGGCCGCCACGCAGTCTGGTGCCTTTAAGAATGAGATCATCCCAACCGGCGGTCACGACGCAGACGGCGTACTGAAGCAGTTCAGCTACGACGAAGTTATCCGTCCTGAAACCACTGTTGAAGCGCTTTCTACCCTGCGTCCGGCGTTTGATCCGGTCACCGGCACGGTAACGGCGGGCACCTCGTCTGCCCTGTCCGACGGTGCCGCCGCCATGTTAGTGATGAGCGAAAGCCGCGCCCGCGAATTAGGCCTGACGCCACGCGCCCGCGTGCGTTCGATGGCAGTCGTGGGCTGCGATCCTTCCATCATGGGTTACGGTCCGGTCCCGGCGTCAAAACTGGCGCTGAAAAAAGCGGGGCTGAGCGCAAGTGATATCGACCTCTTTGAGATGAATGAAGCGTTCGCCGCGCAGATCCTGCCGTGCATTAAAGATCTGGGGCTGATGGATCAGATCGACGAGAAGATTAACCTCAATGGCGGCGCGATCGCCCTCGGTCACCCGCTGGGCTGCTCCGGGGCGCGTATCAGCACCACGCTGATCAACCTGATGGAACGCAAAGATGCCCAGTTCGGACTGGCGACGATGTGTATCGGGTTGGGTCAGGGGATCGCGACGGTGTTTGAGAGAGTGTAAATGTAAATAAGGAAAAGTATCTTAAAGCCAATGACGTCAGAACAAGGCGGCAAGCGAGCGAATCCCGATGAGCTTACATTAGTAAGTGATTCGGGTGAACGAGCGCAGCCAACGCAGTAATGGCGCCATTGGCGAAGAGAGACAGTTTAGTTGCCGTTCTTCCCGCCTGTCAGGGGCGGGTTTTTTACATTATTGCAGCAGCGAAATATCCGCCACGCGCAGGAACAGCTCACGCAGTTTCTCAAGCATCGAGAGACGGTTAATACGCAGCTCTTTATCTTCCACATTCACCATCACCTTCTCGAAGAAGGCATCGATGACGTCACGTAGCTCCGCCAGCTCCACCAGTGCTTCCTGGTAGCGACCTTCCGCGAAATACGGCTCCAGCTTGTCGCGCAGCACCACAACCTGCATCGCCAGAGAAATCTCTTCCGGCTCTTTCAGGGTTGCAGCGTTTACGCGTTCGTTCAGCGTCTCGTCGGATTTCGCGAGGATATTGGATACACGCTTGTTGGCCGCGGCCAGCGCAGACGCCGCTTCCAGCGTACGGAAGTGGGATACCGCTTTCATACGCGCATCGAAATCTGCCGGACGGGTCGGACGACGCGCCAGCACCGCCTGAATGGTATCAACGGAGTAACCTTCGTCCTGATACCACGCGCGGAAACGACCGAGCATAAAGTCGATAACATCATCCACAACCTTCGCGTTGGTCAGCTTATCGCCGTACAGACGGACCGCTTCTTCGGTCAGCGTTTGCAGATCGAGATTGAGGTTCTTCTCTACGATGATGCGCAGCACGCCCAGCGCAGCACGACGCAGCGCAAACGGGTCTTTGTCGCCTTTCGGATGCTGACCGATACCGAAGATACCCGCCAGGGTGTCCATCTTATCGGCAATCGCCACGGCGCAGGCAACCGGGTTAGACGGCAGATCGTCACCGGCAAAGCGCGGCTGATACTGCTCGTTCAGGGCCACAGCCACGTCTTCCGCTTCGCCGTCATGACGCGCGTAGTGCATGCCCATCACGCCCTGGGTGTCGGTAAATTCGAACACCATGTTGGTCATCAGGTCGCACTTGGAGAGCAGGCCCGCGCGGGTAGCGTGGTTAACGTCGGCGCCAATTTCACGGGCAATCCAGCCGGACAGCTCCGCGATACGGTCAGTCTTGTCGCGCAGCGTACCCAGCTGCTGCTGGAAGAGTACGGTTTGCAGACGCGGCAGGTTATCTTCCAGACGTTTTTTACGGTCGGTGTTGAAGAAGAACTCGGCGTCCGCCAGACGTGGACGCACCACTTTCTCGTTACCGGAGATAATCTGGCTCGGATCTTTCGATTCGATGTTCGCGACGAAGATGAAATTTGGCAGCAGCTGGCCGTCGTTGGCGTAAACCGGGAAGTACTTTTGGTCACCCTTCATGGTGTACACCAGCGCTTCAGCCGGAACGGCCAGGAATTTCTCTTCGAATTTCGCGGTCAGCACAACCGGCCATTCGACCAGAGAGGTCACCTCTTCCAGCAGGCTATCGCTCAGATCGGCATTACCGCCAATTTTGCGCGCCGCTTCTTCGGCGTCAGCTTTGATTTTGGCTTTACGCTGTTCGTAGTCAGCAATGACCTTACCGCGCTCCAGCAGGATCTGCGGGTACTGATCAGCATTGTCGATGGTGAACTCCGGCTCGCCCATAAAGCGATGGCCGCGGATCACGCGATCGGACGCCACGCCCAGAATGGTCGCCGGAATAACGGTATCGCCCAGCAGCAGGGTCACGGTGTGAACCGGACGCACAAAGTGTACGTCAGACGCTCCCCAGCGCATCAGCTTAGGAATCGGCAGCTTAGCCAGCGAGGTCGCAATCATATCTGGCAGCAGCGCTTCCGCGCTTTCGCCTTTCACATGGGCACGATACAGCAGCCATTCACCTTTGTCGGTGGTCAGACGTTCGGCCTGATCGACGGTGATACCGCAGCCGCGCGCCCAGCCTTCAGCCGCTTTGCTCGGCTTGCCTTCCGCGTCGAACGCCTGGGCAATGGCCGGGCCACGTTTTTCAACTTCGCGATCCGGCTGAGACGCCGCCAGATTTGCCACTTTCAGCGCAAGACGACGCGGTGCAGCAAACCACTCAATTTTACCGTGCGCCAGGCCAGCGTTATCCAGCTCAGCAGTGACGTTCGCAGCGAAAGATTCAGCCAGGCTGCGCAGGGCTTTTGGTGGCAGCTCTTCAGTGCCGATTTCCACCAGGAAAGTTTTCTCAGACATGGCCGCCTCTTATTTGTTTCGGTTGCACATCGGGAAGCCAAGGGCTTCACGGGACGCGTAGTAAGCTTCAGCAACGGCTTTGGTCAGGGTACGAATACGCAGAATGTAGCGCTGACGTTCAGTCACGGAGATCGCTTTGCGGGCATCCAGCAGGTTGAAGCTGTGGGCAGCCTTCAGAATACGCTCGTAGGCAGGCAGCGGCAGCGGAGTCTCCAGCGCCAGCAGCTGCTGGGCTTCTTTCTCGTACTGCTCGAAGCAGGTGAACAGGAAGTCTACGTCCGCGTATTCGAAGTTATAGGTGGATTGCTCCACTTCGTTCTGATGGAACACGTCGCCGTAGGTGGTTTTACCCAGCGGGCCGTCGCTCCAGACCAGGTCGTAAACGCTGTCTACGCCCTGAATGTACATGGCCAGACGTTCCAGACCATAGGTGATTTCGCCGGTGATCGGTTTACATTCCAGACCGCCAACCTGCTGGAAGTAGGTGAACTGGGTCACTTCCATGCCGTTCAGCCACACTTCCCAACCCAGACCCCAGGCACCCAGCGTTGGGTTTTCCCAGTTATCTTCCACGAAACGAATGTCGTGAATGGTCGGATCCATACCCAGCTCTTTCAGTGACCCGAGGTACAGTTCCTGAATATTGTCAGGTGATGGCTTAATCACCACCTGGAACTGATAGTAGTGCTGCAAACGGTTCGGGTTTTCGCCGTAACGGCCATCGGTCGGACGACGGGATGGCTGAACATAGGCGGTCGCCATCGGCTCTGGCCCTAACGCGCGCAGGCTGGTCATCGGGTGTGAGGTGCCTGCGCCAACTTCCATGTCCAAAGGTTGAACAATGGTGCAGCCCTGACGAGCCCAGTAATCCTGTAAGGTCAGGATCAGGCCCTGGAAGGTCTTGGTATCAAACTTTTGCATAGTATTTCGTGCTGGATACGTGTGGTTTTAAATGGAAGGGATCAGTATACCCGCTGGCTGCAAGATATACAGTACGAAACGGGGTTGTTTAGGGAAAATTGGGGAATAAGCCCTACAGCCAGAACCTGCGAAGGCTCTGGTTGCTGCTTATACGAGCAATTTAGCGCATTGAGAGATGTAAAAACTGGCCGTCTGCATCAAAAGAGTAGACAAAGCCCTCTTTACGCGCCGTATAGCCTTTCAGTTCATAGCTGCCCTGAAAGCGCTCGAAGCCGTTAATATGAATTTTCTGTGCTTCGGAATTATAACGTTGAGCCGCCTGATCCCTGCACAGCTGTTCCATATTCAGGGAACGCTCCGGGCTCATTTTCCCCTGCTGCGCTTTTTGGACTGGAGCCTCCTGAGAAGCACTGCACCCTGCTAATAAAAGCAGCAGAAAGAGTGACGCCCCACGCTTCATCATCATTTTTATTACCGCCCTGGTCAGTGGCTGTTATTTTTAGTAGCAACACGTTTATAGATTAATGTTCAACATTCTGCGAATCTCGCCAGCTCCCGACAAGACAGCCTGGTTAAACTCAGAATTTTCCAAGGGAAAAGTTTTACGCAATCGCAGTCACACTTTCTTTATCAGGAATACAGAGGAACTGATGCAGTCAAAAATTAACTGGATTGATAACCTGCGGGGAATAGCCTGTCTGATGGTGGTGATGATCCACACTACGACCTGGTATGTCACGAACGCGCACAGTATCAGCCCTGTTAACTGGGATGTCGCCAATATTCTGAACTCAGCCTCACGCGTGAGCGTCCCGCTGTTCTTTATGATTTCCGGTTTTCTCTTTTTTGGCGAGCGTAGCGCGCAGCCGAGACATTTCATCCGTATTGTCTCCTGTTTGCTGTTTTACAGCGCCATTTCGCTGCTCTATATCATCCTGTTCACTTCAATTAATGCTGAACGTTCCCTGCTCAATTTGTTGCAAAAACCAGTGTTCTATCATCTGTGGTTTTTCTTCGCGATAATGGTTATCTATCTGGTTTCGCCGTTAATTCAGGTAAAAAACGTTAGCGGTAAAATGCTGCTGGCCTTGATGGTAATAATCGGGATCGTGGCAAACCCGAATACCGTCTCACAGAAAATTGATGGCTTTGAATGGCTGCCCGTTAACCTCTATATCAACGGCGATACGTTTTATTACGTGCTGTACGGCATGCTGGGGCGCGCCATCGGCATGATGGAGACGCAAAAGAGAGGAATAAACTGGCTTTGCGCGGCAGCATTTATCGCCGGTGTGTTTATTATCTCTCGAGGGACGCTGCACGAGCTGCAATGGCGCGGAAACTTTGCCGATACCTGGTATCTCTACTGCGGGCCGATGGTCTTTATCTGCGCGGTTTCGCTGCTGACCCTGTTTAAAAACACCCTGAATGCCCGCCCGCTTCCGGTGCTGGGGTTTATCTCTCGCCACTCGCTGGGCATTTACGGTTTTCACGCGCTGGTGATCCACGCCCTGCGCACCCGCGGCGTTGAGCTTAAAAGCTGGCCGGTGCTGGATATTGTCTGGATATTTACCGTTACGCTGGTTGTCAGCCTGCTGCTCTCAATGCTGCTGCAACGCATCGATACACGCAGGTTTGTGAGCTAACCCGGTTGAAGGCTGGCAGGCCGGGTAAGCGTTAGCGCCACCCGGCTCCTGTTTATGACATTAGCGGTAAAAGCTGCTGATAGATTTTGCGGAAAACGTCTCGTCTTTCAGCGTAGCGAGCATGATTTTTCGCATCAGGACGATGCTGCTGTTCAAGCGGCAGCTGGGGCAAAAGCTGGGGCAGTGGTTTATCCCGGTTCAGCGCAATTTGCGCCAGCCGTGCCGCACCGAGCGCCGGACCAACATCTCCCCCAGTACGATAGTCCAGCTGCAACCCGCTGATATCGGAAAGCATCTGCCGCCAGTAGCTGCTTCGTGCCCCGCCGCCAATTAACGTAATGCTGGATGGCGTCAGGCCACAGTCATGCACGACATCCATGCCGTCCGCCAACGCATAACCGACCCCTTCAAGCACCGCGCGCGCCAGCTCTGCCGGGCCGTGCTGATGGGTAAGGCCGAAGAAGACCCCTTTCGCTTCCGGGTTGTTATGCGGCGTCCGCTCGCCGGAAAGGTACGGTAAAAACCAGACCGCACCGGCAGTATCATCCGCCTGCTGTGCCGCTGTGATAAGCGCCGGGACGTCCGCCATTCCGGTCAGCTTTGCCGCCCAGTCGAGGCAGGATGCCGCGCTCAGCATCACCGACATCAAATGCCATTTACCCGGCAACGCGTGGCAGAAGCTGTGTACGGCGCTTTCAGGGTTACTACGATAGCCGTCACTGACGGCAAAATAGACGCCGGAAGTGCCGAGCGAGAGCATGGCCTGTCCTGTCTCCACCATCCCCACGCCGACCGCACCCGCCGCATTATCGCCACCGCCGGCAACGACAGGTACGGCTGGCATATTCCAGCGTTCAGCAACAGAAGGCTGCAAAGCGCCCGTGATATCACTGCCTTCAAACAGCGCAGGCATATGATCGCGCGTCAGCTGGCAGGCATCCAGCATCGCTTCGCTCCAGTCCCGTTTCGCCACGTCGAGCCACATCGTGCCCGCGGCGTCAGACATGTCGCTGGCGAAATCCCCCGTCATGCGAAAACGCAGGTAGTCTTTCGGCAACAGAACCTTCGCCACCTGACGAAAAATCTCAGGCTCATGGCGCTGCACCCACAGGAGTTTTGGCGCGGTAAAACCGGGCATCATCAGATTGCCCGTAATCTCGCGGGACGCAGGCACACGCTCCTCAAGGATCGCGCACTCTTCCGCACAGCGGCCATCGTTCCAGAGAATAGCCGGGCGCAGTACACGATGCTGGCTATCCAGCAGCGTGGCGCCATGCATTTGCCCGGCAATGCCCAGCGCTTTCACGTCGCGCAGGCTGTGCTGCTCACCTAAGGCTTTCATCGCGCGGTCCGTCGCCTGCCACCACTGCTCCGGATCTTGTTCCGACCAAAGTGGCTGCGGGCGTGAAACCTGCAACTTTTCAGTCTGCGTGGCTAACACATCGCCCTGCTCGCTTAACAGGATGGCTTTCACCCCCGACGTGCCAAGATCGATCCCGATATACATGTGGTGACTCCTTTGACAGAAATGCCCGGCGGCGCTGCGCTTACCGGGCATGAATGCTGTTATTTATCGAACAGGTAGTGATTGACCAGGTTTTCCAGCAGTTCCTGATGGCCGCTCTGATGCTGCGGTGCCAACTGATGCTGTTCAGCGTACTTCGCGATCTCCGCAAGCGATAACTGACCTTTCAAAATTTGCTGGCCCAGCTCACTGTTCCAGCCGCTGTAGCGCTTCGCCACGCGCTTATCCAGCTCACCGTCTTCAATCATACGGGCCGCCACCTTCAGCGCCAGCGCCATGGTGTCCATCGCGCCAATATGCCCGTAGAACAAATCGTATTTATCGGTGCTCTGGCGACGCACTTTGGCGTCGAAGTTCAGGCCGCCGGTGGTGAAACCGCCCGCTTTGATGATTTCGTACATCACCAGCGCATTCTCTTCGACGCTGTTCGGGAACTGGTCGGTATCCCAGCCCAGCTGCGGATCGCCGCGGTTCGCATCCACCGATCCGAAGATGCCCAGCGCAATCGCAGAGGCGATTTCGTGATGGAACGAGTGGCCCGCCAGCGTGGCGTGGTTAGCCTCAATGTTCACTTTGATCTCTTTTTCCAGACCAAACTGCTTCAGGAAGCCATACACGGTGGCGACATCGTAGTCGTACTGATGCTTGGTTGGCTCCTGTGGTTTTGGCTCAATCAGCAGCGTACCGCGGAAGCCGATTTTGTGCTTGTGGTCCACAACCATCTGCATAAAGCGGCCAATCTGCTCACGCTCCTGGCGCAGGTCAGTATTCAGCAGCGTTTCATAGCCTTCACGACCGCCCCAGAGAACGTAGTTCTCACCGCCCAGCTGATGCGTGGCGTTCATCGCAGTCACGACCTGGGTTGCCGCCCAGCTGAAGACTTCCGGGTCCGGGTTGGTTGACGCGCCCGCGCCATAGCGAGGGTTGGTAAAGCAGTTAGCCGTACCCCAGAGCAGCTTCACGCCGCTTTGCTGCTGTTTTTCAGCCAGCACGTCGACCATCTGCGCAAAATTGTTCAGATACTCTTTCAGCGACGCCCCTTCCGGCGACACGTCCACATCGTGGAAACAGTAGTACGGCACGTTCAGCTTATGGAAGAACTCGAACGCGACGTCGGCTTTACGCTTCGCCAGCTCAATGGCCTCGCCCGGCTGTTGCCATGGACGGTCAAAAGAGCCCACGCCGAACATATCGGCACCGTTCCAGCAGAAGGTGTGCCAGTAGCAGGCGGCAAAGCGCAAGTGATCTTCCATGCGCTTACCCAGCACCAGCTCATCCGGGTTGTAGTGACGAAATGCTAAAGGATTGGTCGTTTTCGTGCCTTCGAAACGAACGCGATCGAGTTGGTCGAAATAAGCTTGCATATTGAGCTCCATAATCAGGGTATGCGGCGTGGTCTTGCTTCTGGAGTAATAGTGAATAGACATTGGAGGTTGCTCAATTACGTTATTTCACACTGCTATTGAGAGAATGCGCAATTGTGCGCTGGCTCGCAAAATAATGTGCAGACAAACTATTTTTCGGCGCGCATTCCAGAATCAAATGTAATTAATAGGTTACGCTTTTTAAAATCCGATCGCGGTCATAAATTCAGAAATAAACCAAATATCGTAATGAGAAGATAAAAATCTGTAATTGCCAGCAGGCCTTTCCACGTTAAAAATTTGCTGCGTCTCAGCAGTGAATGTTTCTTTTATCTCAGCTACACATACCCCTACAAAAAGGCCTAATAATTATGAAGATAAAGAACCTGACCCTAACGCTCTGCACTACTCTCCTGCTTGCAAGCTTTGCCGGCCACGCCAAAGAAGTCAAAATCGGCATGGCGATTGATGACTTACGCCTGGAGCGCTGGCAAAAAGATCGCGATATCTTTGTTAAAAAAGCGGAATCTCTCGGTGCGGAGGTGTTCGTTCAGTCCGCTAACGGCAACGAAGAGACGCAAATGTCGCAAATTGAGAATATGATCAACCGTGGCGTCGATGTGCTGGTCATTATCCCGTATAACGGCCAGGTATTAAGCAACGTGGTGAAAGAAGCAAAACAGGAAGGCATAAAAGTCCTGGCTTATGACCGCATGATTAATAATGCGGATATTGATTATTATATTTCGTTCGACAATGAAAAGGTGGGTGAATTACAGGCTAAAAGCTTGATCGCAAAAGTGCCTCAAGGGAATTATTTCCTGATGGGCGGCTCGCCTGTGGATAACAACGCCAAACTGTTCCGTCAGGGACAAATGAAAGTGCTGAAGCCGTATATCGACGAGGGCAAAATTAAAGTCGTCGGCGATCAGTGGGCTGACGGCTGGTTACCGGAAAACGCGCTGAAAATTATGGAAAACGCGTTGACCGCAAATAACAACAAAATCGATGCAGTGGTGGCCTCTAACGACGCCACTGCGGGGGGCGCCATTCAGGCGCTGAGCGCGCAGGGTCTGGCCGGGAAAGTCGCTATTTCCGGACAGGACGCCGACCTTGCGGGTGTAAAACGCATTATCGCGGGTACCCAGACTATGACGGTCTATAAGCCCATTACCGAGCTTGCCAATACGGCCGCCGAAATTGCCGTTGAGCTGGGAAATGGCCAGCAACCTAAAGCAGACGCGACGTTAAATAACGGCCTGAAAGACGTGCCAGCTCGCCTGCTTACCCCTATCGAAGTCAACAAAGAGAATATTGACGCCACGGTGGTGAAAGACGGTTTCCATAAGAAGAGTGAACTGTAATCCAGCGCAGCCCCTGCCCGGCGGGGGCGCATCGACCTGCCCTGTTCATCTGTCGGGCTATGCGGAGCAGTTATGTCTTATTTACTTGAAATGAAAAGCATCACCAAAGCCTTCGGAGCGGTGAAAGCGGTCGACAACGTAAGCCTGCGGCTGAACCCCGGCGAAGTGATGTCGCTGTGCGGCGAAAACGGCTCGGGGAAATCCACGCTGATGAAGGTGCTGTGCGGGATCTATCCGCACGGCAGCTACGAGGGCGAAATCGTCTTTGCCGGTGAGGTGCTTCAGGCCACGCACATTCGTGATACCGAACGTAAAGGCATCGCTATCATTCACCAGGAGCTGGCGCTGGTGAAGCACCTTACCGTGCTGGAAAATATCTTTCTTGGGGTCGAACTCTCGCGCCACGGCGTACTGGATTACGACACCATGACGCTGCGCTGCGAAAAACTGCTGGCCCAGGTGAGTCTCGCTATCTCACCGCATACGCGCGTGGGCGACTTAGGTTTGGGCCAGCAGCAGCTGGTGGAGATCGCCAAGGCGCTAAATAAACAGGTACGCCTGCTGATCCTCGACGAGCCAACCGCCTCGCTCACCGAACAGGAAACCGCCGTTCTGCTCAATATCATCCGCGACCTGCAAAACCACGGTATCGCCTGCATCTATATTTCGCACAAGCTCAATGAGGTGAAAGCTATTTCCGACACCATCTGCGTCATCCGCGACGGGCAGCACATTGGCACGCGTGAAGCAGAAGGCATGAGCGAAGATGACATCATCACCATGATGGTGGGTCGCGAACTCACCGCACTGTATCCCAACGAACCACACACCATAGGCGAAGAACTCCTGCGCGTGGAAAACCTGACGGCGTGGCATCCCGTTAACCGCCACATCAAGCGCGTGGATAACCTCTCCTTCTCGCTGCACCGCGGCGAAATTCTCGGTATTGCGGGTTTAGTGGGTGCCGGAAGAACCGAGGCCGTGCAGTGTCTGTTTGGCGTCTGGCCGGGGCGCTGGGAAGGCAAAATTTATATCGACGGTCAGCCGGTAAAAATCGACAACTGCCAGCAGGCCATTGCCAAAGGCATTGCTATGGTGCCCGAAGACCGCAAAAAAGACGGCATCGTGCCGGTCATGGCGGTGGGAAAAAATATCACGCTGGCGGCGCTCAGCCAGTTTTCCGGCGCGCTGAGCAGCCTGGATGATGCCGCAGAACAGCAGTGTATTCTTCAGTCACTTGCCAGGCTCAAGGTGAAAACCTCCTCGCCGGAACTGGCGATAGGTCGCCTGAGCGGCGGCAACCAGCAGAAAGCGATTCTGGCGCGCTGCCTGTTGCTTAATCCGCGCATTTTAATTCTGGACGAACCCACGCGCGGGATCGATATCGGCGCGAAGTATGAAATCTACAAGCTGATCAACCAGCTTGTGCAGCAAGGGATTGCCGTCATTGTTATCTCGTCCGAATTGCCTGAAGTGCTGGGGCTGAGCGACCGCGTGCTGGTCATGCACGAAGGAAAACTCAAAGCCAACCTGAACAACCAGAACCTGACGCAAGAGCAGGTGATGGAAGCTGCCTTAAGGAGCGAACGCCATGTCGAAAAGCAACCCGTCTGATATCAAAGTCGCTGTTCCGACGCCCGGTGCGTTCGCAGGACTTAAATCGTTGAATCTGCAAGTTTTTGTAATGATTGCCGCCATTATCGTCATCATGTTGTTCTTTACCTGGATGACCGATGGCTCCTATTTGAGCGCACGTAACGTCTCTAACCTGCTGCGTCAGACCGCCATCACCGGGATCCTGGCGGTGGGGATGGTCTTTGTGATTATCTCAGCGGAAATTGACCTGTCGGTAGGGTCGATGATGGGTCTGCTCGGCGGCGTGGCGGCAATTTTTGACGTCTGGCTCGGCTGGCCGCTGCCGCTGACGATTGCGGTCACGCTGGTACTGGGTCTGCTGCTGGGTGCGTGGAACGGCTGGTGGGTGGCCTACCGTAAAGTCCCGTCGTTTATTGTCACCTTAGCAGGGATGCTGGCCTTCCGCGGTATTCTGATTGGGATCACCAACGGCACTACCGTCTCCCCGACCAGCGCCTCGATGTCCCAGATTGGCCAAAGCTACCTCTCTGATGGCGTCGGTTTTACGATCGGCGTGGTTGGGCTGATGGCGTTTGTCGCGTGGCAATGGCGAGGACGCATGCGTCGCCAGGCGCTGGGGCTGGCCTCGCCTGCCTCAACCTCGGTTGTCGGCCGTCAGGCGCTTACTGCGGTGATTGTGCTGGGGGCCATCTGGCTGCTAAACGATTATCGCGGTGTCCCAACGCCCGTTCTGCTGCTGGCGCTGTTGCTGTTAGGTGGGATGTTTATGGCCACACGTACCGCATTCGGTCGCCGTATTTATGCTATCGGCGGCAATCTTGAAGCCGCGCGTTTATCTGGTATCAACGTCGAGCGCACCAAACTCGCCGTCTTTGCCATCAACGGCCTGATGGTAGCCATCGCGGGGCTGATCCTCAGCTCACGTCTGGGTGCGGGTTCCCCGTCTGCCGGTAATATTGCCGAGCTGGACGCCATCGCCGCCTGCGTGATTGGCGGGACCAGCCTCGCCGGAGGCATTGGCAGCGTGGCGGGTGCGGTGATGGGCGCATTTATTATGGCTTCGCTGGATAACGGGATGAGTATGATGGACGTGCCGACGTTTTGGCAGTATATCGTCAAAGGGGCCATTCTTTTGCTGGCAGTCTGGATGGACTCTGCCACCAAGCGGCGCGCCTGAGAACCGTATCGTGACTAATTTGGGAAAGTGAGCCATGTTTGAAAAGCGTCACCGCATTACGTTGTTATTCAATGCCAACAAAGCCTATGACCGTCAGGTGGTTGAGGGGGTTGGTGAATATTTGCAGGCGTCGCAATCCGAATGGGATATTTTCATCGAAGAAGATTTCCGTACCCGTCTGGAGAACATCAAAGACTGGCTGGGAGACGGGGTTATCGCTGACTTTGACGACCCCGTGATTGAACAGTTGCTGAGTGGTGTCGACGTACCTATCGTGGGCGTTGGCGGCTCTTACCATTCAGCGGAACATTACCCCCCCGTTCACTACATCGCCACGGATAACCATGCCCTGGTTGAGACCGCCTTCCTCCATTTAAAGGAGAAAGGCGTCCATCGTTTTGCGTTTTACGGATTGCCCGCCACCAGCGGAAAGCGCTGGGCGATGGAGCGTGAGTATGCCTTCTGCCAGCTGGTTGCCCAGGAGAAGTATCGCGGCGTCGTTTATCAGGGGCTGGAAACCGCGCCAGAAAACTGGCAGCACGCACAGAATCGCCTGGCTGACTGGCTGCAAACGCTGCCGCCCCAGACAGGGATTATCGCCGTGACGGACGCCCGCGCCCGCCACGTATTACAGGTGTGCGAACATTTGCATATTCCTGTGCCTGAAAAGCTGTGCGTGATTGGTATTGATAACGAAGAGCTTACACGCTATCTGTCGCGCGTGGCGCTCTCATCCGTGGCGCAGGGTACCCGTCAGATGGGCTATCAGGCCGCGAAGCTGCTGCACAGACTGTTAGACAACGAATCCCTGCCGCTCCAGCGTCTGCTGGTTCCGCCCGTTCGCGTGGTCGAGCGTCGCTCAACTGACTACCGTTCCTTAAACGATCCGGCCGTGATTCAGGCGATGCACTACATTCGCAATCATGCCTGCAAAGGGATTAAGGTCGATCAGGTACTGGATTCGGTCGGCATTTCACGTTCGAATCTGGAGAAGCGGTTTAAAGAGGAAGTCGGTGAGACGATCCACGCCGTGATCCATGCGGAAAAGCTGGAGAAAGCGCGCAGTCTGCTGATCTCCACCTCGCTGTCGATCAACGAGATTTCACAGATGTGCGGCTATCCGTCGCTTCAGTATTTCTATTCGGTGTTCAGGAAAGAGTATGACACCACGCCGAAGGAGTACCGGGAACGGTACAGTGAAGTCCTGCTCTAGAAAAAAGAACGCCTTCCAGTGGAAGGCGTTTTTCATTACATATGTGCGGCAATCAGACGCTGGTTATCCTGGTACATGGAGAACAGGTAGTTGTTGTAGCGCTGTCCCTGGGTGGAATAACCTTTCAGCTTGTGGATCATCGCCGTGGCCGTCACTTCCTGGTCCGCCTTACGCAGCTGCGCGCGTGACTTACGGAACGAAGAGTAGGCCGGGTGGGTGTTCAGATTCACCACATAGGCATTCACGGAATCTTTCACCGATTCAAACTGTGAATAGCCCTTCACCTTGCCGGGTGCATTAGTACAACGACCTTTTGCGCATTTCATGCCAAACAGATTATTGTTGTTGCGCGCCAGCTTCGAGGTGCCCCAACCGCTTTCGGCGGCGGCCATTGTCGCGACCATACTGCCTGGAATAATGTCCACACGCTCTAACAGAGTGTTCCACGGCACACGACGCGTGTTCCCGCTCCACTTCACTTTATAGCGTTTGGCGATATCTTTCAGGCGAGTGCGCTCAGACGGCGACCAGCGGCTATCGTACTGTTTGGCGATCAGCCAGTTACGATCCGCAGTAATCGCGGCATTTTGACTTTTAATGTAAGGCATTACCGTCCGGAGAAACGCTTTTTTCCTTGGTGTCCCGGAAGGGTATTTTCGCAAATCAGGAAGTGAACTACTCTTTGCACTATTGCGAGAATACTCTTGTTTACTGCTAACCTTACTGCTTGTCGTCTTTATTACGTGGGCTTTCTTACTCGTTGTATCCGTGTGCGTCTTTGCAAGCACCTCACCTGAAAATGCCATGGTGAGTAACATGAGTATCGCGGCCCCATATCGTCGAATGGGAGTCGATATCATTAGGTCTCCTGGTCGGATATAAGCATTCCAACACCTTATTTTCTTCAAAATTTGAGAGCGGAATCTCAAATCGTACCAAAAATAGTCTTCAAGAGCACGTCTATAAATAGTCCAATTCCGAAACTATGTCATCCGGAACATGCTCATTAAAGCACCAACACTGGAAAAATGTGCGCGATATCGCAGATAACTGCCTAATTTTGCGCGGGATCACTCATCCCTACGCGTCCTCCTGGCAGAAAGCCTCAGAGGAGGAGTTTTTCCCCTGAGCCGAATGGCACACTGGTCAAAAATGCCGCGACAGGAAAATGGAATGAAACGCACTGCATTAGTTGTTCTGATGTTACCCGCATTCGCGCATGCCGACTGGTCATCGCCGGGATTTGACGCATTCAACGCTGAAGGTACCGGCGTCTTTACCAGCCAGGCAACGCTTGCGAAGGGTACCCGTCCACTGACGTTGAGTCTTGACAACGCGTGCTGGCAGCCGACAAAGGCCATTAAGCTCAACGAGATGCTGTCGCTCAAACCGTGCGAAGGCACGCCACCGCAGTGGCGGTTATTCCGTGACGGCGTTTATCAGATGCGTATTGATACGCGCTCTGGAACGCCGACGCTGATGCTGACGGTACAAAGTGCGGCGCCACAGCCTGTCGCAAACGTTACCCGCCAGTGCCCGAAGTGGGACGGCAAACCGCTCACGATCGACGTCGTTAACACGTTCCCGGAAGGCACGGTGGTGCGTGATTTTTACAGCAAACAGACCGCGACCGTTCAAAATGGCAAAGTGACTCTTCAGCCAGCCGCCAACAGCAATGGCCTGCTGCTGCTTGAGCGCGCCGAAACGGACAAACCCGCGCCGTTCAGCTGGCAAAACGCCACCGTCTATTTCGTGCTGACCGATCGCTTCGTGAATGGCGACCCCACCAACGACAACAGCTATGGCCGCCATAAAGATGGTATGCAGGAGATAGGTACTTTCCACGGCGGCGATCTGAAAGGGCTTACCAGCAAACTGGATTACCTTCAGCAACTGGGCGTGAATGCGCTCTGGATAAGCTCCCCGCTGGAGCAGATCCACGGCTGGGTTGGCGGCGGCACCAAAGGGGATTTCCCCCACTACGCGTATCACGGTTATTACACCCAGGACTGGACGAAACTCGACGCCAACATGGGCAACGAAGATGATTTACGCCAGCTTGTCGACGACGCGCACAGGCGCGGTATCCGCGTCCTGTTTGACGTTGTCATGAACCACGCGGGCTATGCGACGCTTGCAGATATGCAGCAATATCAGTTTGGCGCACTCTATTTACAGGGAGATGAGCTGAAAAAAACGCTCGGCGAACGCTGGACTGACTGGAAGCCAGGCGCGGTTCAAAGCTGGCACAGCTTCAACGATTACATCAACTTCAGTGACAAAGCCGCATGGGAAAAATGGTGGGGTAAAAAATGGATCCGTACCGATATCGGTGATTACGACAACCCGGGCTTTGACGACTTGACCATGTCCCTGGCCTTCCTGCCGGATCTGAAAACGGAATCAAAAACCCCGTCAGGTTTGCCGAACTTTTATCAACACAAGCCCGACACCAACGCGAAAGTGATGACGAATTTCACGCCGCGAGATTACCTGACCCACTGGCTTAGCCAGTGGGTACGTGACTACGGCATCGACGGTTTCCGGGTCGATACCGCCAAACACGTTGAGCATGAAGCCTGGCAGCAACTGAAAGACCAGGCCAGCCAGGCGCTGGCCGCGTGGAAGGCCGCCAACCCGGACAAAAAACTCGACGATGCGCCGTTCTGGATGACCGGTGAGTCCTGGGGCCACGGCGTGATGCAGAGCGATTATTACCGTCACGGCTTCGATGCGATGATCAACTTTGACTATCAGGAGCAGGCGGCGAAAGCAGTGGACTGTCTGGCAGATATGGATTTGACCTGGCAGCAAATGGCAGAAAAGCTGCAAAGTTTTAATGTGCTGAGCTATCTCTCCTCCCACGATACGCGTCTGTTCCGTGAAGGGGGTCAGCGCGCCGCTGAGTTACTGCTGCTGGCGCCGGGAAGCGTGCAGATCTATTACGGCGATGAATCAGAGCGTCCATTTGGTCCGACGGGCTCCGATCCGCTACAGGGAACCCGTTCGGATATGAACTGGCAGGACGTCACGGGTAAACAGGCGTTAACTGTCGCCCACTGGCAGCTTCTGGGGCAGTTCCGCGCCCGTCATCCGGCTGTGGGTGAAGGCAAGCAAACAACGCTGTCAGTGAAAGAAGGCTACGGCTTTGTGCGCGAGCACAAGGGCGATAAGGTGATGGTGGTGTGGGCGGGTAATCAGTAGAACAGCCCCCTCACCCTAACCCTCTCCCCTAAGGGGCTAGGGGATTGCACGGTGCGGTCTTTCACCCTCGCCCCTTTGGGGAGAGGGTCGGGGTGAGGGGTACATTCATCAGAAGGATTCACTGCAATAATCCCTCTCCACCATACAAAACAACAAATCCGACCACATCCGCCGATTTGCACCAACACGGTGCTGGCGTTATGGTTACTGCCTTTCATATTAAGCCCGACAGATCACCTGCTATGACGTTTTCACAATTCGGCGACAAATTTACCCGCCATTCAGGCATTACCCGCCTGATGGAGGACCTCAACGACGGGCTGCGCACCCCAGGCGCTATCATGCTTGGCGGCGGAAACCCGGCTCAAATTCCGGAGATGAACACCTACTTCCAGACGCTGCTGGCAGACATGCTGGAAAACGGTAAAGCAACCGATGCGCTATGTAATTACGACGGCCCTCAGGGTAAAACAGAACTACTGACGCTTCTGGCGGCAATGCTGCGGGAAGCGCTGGGTTGGGATATCGAACCACAGAACATTGCACTGACAAACGGCAGTCAGAGCGCGTTTTTCTACTTATTCAATCTGTTCGCCGGACGCCGCGCCGACGGCACCACGAAAAAAGTGCTGTTCCCGCTGGCACCGGAGTATATCGGCTATGCCGATGCCGGCCTCGAAGAAGACCTGTTTGTTTCCGCACGTCCGAATATCGAGTTGTTGCCAGAGGGCCAGTTCAAATATCACGTCGATTTTGAACATCTGCATATCGGTGAAGAGACGGGCATGATCTGCGTATCTCGTCCCACCAACCCGACGGGGAACGTGATCACCGACGACGAGCTGATGAAGCTGGATGTGCTGGCGAATCAGCACGGCATCCCGCTGGTGATCGATAACGCCTATGGCGTACCGTTCCCGGGTATCATCTTCAGCGAAGCGCGTCCGCTGTGGAACCCGAACATCATCCTCTGCATGAGCCTCTCCAAGCTGGGCCTGCCGGGCAGCCGCTGCGGCATTATCATTGCTAACGAGAAAATCATCACCGCCATTACCAACATGAACGGCATTATCAGCCTTTCCCCTGGCGGCATCGGCCCGGCGATGATGTGCGAGATGATCAGGCGTAACGACCTGCTGCGCCTGTCAAATGAGGTGATCAAGCCGTTTTACTCTCAGCGCGTTCAGGAAACTATCGCCATCCTTCGCCGCTACTTACCGGAGGAACGCTGCCTGATCCATAAACCGGAAGGGGCAATTTTCCTGTGGCTGTGGTTTAAGGATCTGCCCATTACGACAGAGCTGCTTTATCAGCGTCTGAAAAAGCGTGGCGTGCTGATGGTGCCGGGGGATTACTTCTTCCCGGGACTGGATAAACCGTGGCCGCATACGCACCAGTGCATGCGCATGAACTACGTCCCGGACCCGGAAAAAATCGAAGCGGGTGTGAAAATTCTCGCCGAAGAGATTGAGAACGCCTGGCGCGAGGCCGGTTAATAAAACCTCAGGCCAGATTACGCAGCCGTTCCACGCGTAGTCTGGCGGGGTCTATGCAGCGCAGCGCGTGGGTGGGACAGGCTTCGACGCAGGCGGGACCGCCCTCGCGATGCATGCACAAATCACATTTCAGCGCCTGAACGCGATCTCCCACAACCCGAACCTGCATTGCCCCGAACGGGCACGCCACCATACAGCTTTTGCAGCCGATACAGCGAGCCTGCTCAACGAGCCAGGCTCCCGCAGCACGGTGAATGGCCCCCGTCGGGCAGACATTCGCGCAGGGCGCATCTTCACACTGGTGGCAGCCCACGGCCGTGGTGAAGGTTCCCCCCTTAACCACGCGGATACGTGACGTAAATGCTTCTGGCGTGGCGCTGCTTTGATGCGACATCATGCACGCCACCTCACAGGTGCGGCACCCGATACATTTTTCAGGATCCGTCAGAATAAATCGGTTCATCAGTTATGCCTCGCGTGCATTAAAACCCGGTTCTGAGCACATCATACATAACGTCCGAGGCAGCGAAGGTGTGATGGGTCAAAGAGGATGCGCTCATCCGGAATTAATATGCTCTTTACAGTACCGCCGTTTCCAGACGGCGGGCGTTAACCCGGTATGTTTCGAGAATATTTGCCGGAAATAACCCACGTCATTAAAACCGCACCGGGTGGCCACTTCAGTTAATGAGGCCGCATCGTTCAGCAACAATTTTTCAGCGGCCCTGACGCGCTGGCGGTGTATTGCCTCCGTCAGGGTTAAATGAAACGTCCGGCGAAATACTCGCCCCAGGTAATCTGCATTGCAATGCAGCTCTTTCGCCAGCTGTGAAGTGGATATGGGCAAATGAAAGTGAGTGCGGATAAGCTGTTTGGCCTTCCACGCCATTGCTGCGCCCGCATCATCCGCTTTATCTTCATATCCCGGCGAGAGCGATATCTGCTGCAAAATTAACAGCAAAATTATCTCCAGCGCCTGGCTACGCTGTAATTTTTCCTGCTCGCTTAAAAACTGACGGAATAACGCAATAACATATTGCGGATCCCGCACGCTACAGTGTTGCTCAATCGACAGTGGCGTCGCACCTGGCAACGCAGGCAAGCCTTCATCCACCTCAAAATGCAGCCAGTAAAATTTGAGATCGCCCGGAAAATCTTCCACGCCGACATGCCGCCGCTTCGGCCAAAGTAATAAACTCTCGCCGGCGTTTACCTCAAACAGCGTATTTTCCTCCTGGATCGTTAATGTCCCTTTTTCGACAAAGATTATCTCCCACGAAGATAATTTTCGTGCGGGATGACGACCCACGCCCCGGGAGATAAATAACCCGCCATTTTGAACCTTAATCGGAAGTGCTATGGATAATTCAAGCATGGATATTCAATTCCCCGCTTTTATGGTGGCTAATATTGCGTTTATTGTTTGATTATTAATAAATATCAGCAGAACAGCTCGATCAAACTCACAGTTTTACCATCAGGTCGGAATCGTCACCTTTTTATACTTTTCCCTTCCCTTGTTGGTCTGCCCGTTGAATGCAGAATAAATGGGGTACCTTGCACAAATACGATAAAAAATCGTTTATCGAGGAGTTACCCCATGACTTCCACACCGATTACAGACGCAGAAGTTGCAAAACAGGCAGCCGATGACCGGCTGTCAGTCCGCGAGAAAATTGGCTACGGCCTGGGCGACGCGGGCGGCACGGTAATTACCTGCCTGATCATGAACTTCCTGACCTTTTTCTATACCGATGTATTTGGCCTGACGCCCGCGCTGGTGGGCACGCTGTTTATTGCCCTTCGGGTATTTGACGCGATTTCCGATCCGGTGATGGGCGTGATTGCCGACCGCACGCAGAGCCGCTGGGGGCGTTTTCGTCCGTGGCAGCTGTGGGTCGCGCTTCCCATCGGGATCGTCGGCGTGCTGACCTTCACCGTCCCGGACGCCAGCATGGGCGTGAAAATCGCCTGGGCGTTCGGCACCTATCTGTTGCTTTCAGTGGGCTATACCGCCATCAACGTGCCATATTGCGCGCTGATCAACACCATGACCACCCGCCACAACGAGGTAATATCCTGCCAGTCCTGGCGCTTCGTACTGTGCGGCGTGGCGGGCTTTCTGGTCTCCGTTGGCCTGCCGTGGCTGGTGTCAGAGCTGGGACAGGGCAATACCGCCCGGGGTTATCAGCTGGGCGTCGGCGTACTGTGCGCCATCGCTGTGGTGATGTTCTTGTGCTGCTTCTTCTGGGTGCGCGAGCGCGTCCCGCTTGCGCTGATGGGGAAATTCACCCTGCGCGAGCACCTGGCGGGCCTGCGTAAAAACGATCAGCTGCTGCTGATGCTGGTGATGTCGTTTCTGCTGATCAACGTCTTCAACATTCGCGGCGGCGGGTACATGTACTTCATCACCTACGTGCTTCAGGGCAGCACGGCGTACACCTCGCTGTTTTTCACCATGGTGACCTTTGCCGCCATTCTGGGCGCGGTGATCGTCAACCCGCTGTCGCGGCGGATTGATACCGTCAAACTCTACTACTACACCAACCTGGTGCTCGCTGCGCTTGCTATGGGAATGTGGTTCCTGCCAGGTGGCCCGGCGCACCAGACGCTCTGGCTTATCGTGATTTTAAGTAACGGCGTGATCCTGGGCTTCACCCTGCCGCTTCACTTCTCGCTAATGGCCTTTGCCGATGACTACGGCGAATGGAAAACCGGCGTGCGCTCCTCGGGGATGAATTTCGCCTTCAATCTATTTTTCATCAAGCTCGCGTGGGCATCCAGCGCCGGGATCATCAGCCTGGTGTTTATTGCCGTGGCCTATCAGCCAGGCGCGGGCAACCAGACACCCGCCTCATTGCAGGGCATCACCGCCATGGAGACGCTGCTCCCTGCCCTTTTCCACCTGCTGCTGGCGGTCGCTATCCGCTGGTGCAGGCTTAACAATCCCGTGATGTCGCGCATTGCAACCGATTTGCGCCAGCGTCATGTACAGTCCTGAGGAGAACGATATGACCATAATGGAAGCCGACCTGCATCAGCTGAAAATCAACGACCCGTTTCTTGGTCAGTACCAACGGCTGGTCCGCGATGTGGTAATCCCCTACCAGTGGGATGCGCTTAACGATCGCGTGGCGGAGGCTGAACCCAGCCACGCCATCGCCAACTTCCGCATCGCGGCCGGTCTGGAACAGGGGGCGTTTTACGGGATGGTCTTTCAGGACAGCGACGTGGCGAAATGGCTCGAAGCCGTAGCGTGGTCGCTGTGCCAGAAGCCGGATGCCGAACTGGAAAAAACCGCCGACGAGGTGATCGAGCTGGTCGCAGCGGCGCAGTGTGAAGATGGCTATCTCAATACCTATTTCACGGTGAAAGCACCGGCCGAGCGCTGGACCAATCTGGCCGAATGCCACGAACTGTACTGCGCCGGACATATGATTGAAGCGGGCGTGGCGTATTTCCAGGGAACCGGAAAGCGCCGCCTGCTGGACGTGGTGTGCAGGCTGGCGGATCATATCGACAGCGTGTTTGGCCCGGGCGAAAACCAGCTGCACGGCTATCCGGGCCACCCGGAAATCGAGCTGGCGCTGATGCGGCTGTACGACGTCACGCAGGAGCCACGCTATCTCAATCTGGTGAAATACTTTATTGAGGAACGCGGCACACAGCCTCACTTTTACGATATCGAATATGAGAAGCGCGGCAGAACGTCATACTGGAACACCTATGGCCCGGCGTGGATGGTCAAGGACAAAGCCTACAGCCAGGCGCATCAGCCCCTTGCCGAACAACAAACGGCCATCGGCCACGCCGTGCGTTTTGTCTATCTGATGGCGGGCATGGCGCATCTGGCGCGCCTGAGCAACGACGAAGGGAAACGTCAGGATTGCCTGCGGCTGTGGAACAACATGGCACAGCGCCAGCTGTACATCACCGGCGGGATTGGCTCGCAAAGCAGCGGCGAGGCATTCAGCAGCGATTACGATCTGCCCAACGATACGGTCTATGCCGAAAGCTGCGCCTCCATCGGCCTGATGATGTTTGCCCGCCGGATGCTGGAGATGGAGGCGGACGGCCACTACGCCGACGTGATGGAGCGCGCACTATACAACACGGTGCTGGGTGGCATGGCGCTGGACGGTAAGCATTTCTTTTATGTGAATCCGCTGGAAGTGCACCCGAAAACACTGGCCTTTAACCATATCTATGACCACGTTAAACCGGTGCGCCAGCGCTGGTTCGGCTGCGCCTGTTGCCCGCCGAATATTGCGCGCGTGCTGACCTCGCTGGGGCACTATATTTATACCGTTCGCCCGGACGCGCTGTTGATCAACCTGTACGTGGGAAACGATGTCGCCATTCCGGTGGGGGAAAACACCCTCCAGCTGCGTATTAGCGGAAACTATCCGTGGCATGAGCAGGTGAAAATCGAGATAACCTCACCAGTTCCGGTGACTCACACGCTGGCCCTGAGGCTGCCGGACTGGTGTGCGGAACCGGCTGTTTCGCTCAATGGTCAAGCCATTACAGGCGAGGTCTCCCGTGGATACTTATACCTCAACCGCAGCTGGCAGGAAGGCGACACGCTGACGCTGACGTTACCGATGCCGGTCCGCCGCGTGTACGGCAACCCGCAGGTGCGCCAGCAGGCGGGGAAAGTCGCATTGCAGCGTGGGCCGCTGGTTTACTGCCTGGAAGAAGCCGATAACGGCGCAAATCTGCATAACCTTTCTTTGCCGCAAGACAGCGCGTTTCGGGTATTTGAAGGCAAAGGCATTTTCGCGCACAAGATGCTGATACAGGCGGAAGGGATCGGGTGTCAGGCGAAGGACACTGATGCCCTGTGGCAGTACGACCACTCGCCGGTAGAACGTCAGCCCCAGACGCTGACCTTTATTCCATGGTTCAGCTGGGCAAACCGGGGAGAAGGGGAAATGCGGATATGGGTGGATGAAGGCTGAATAACTGCGGCCTGTTGCCCTCACCCCAACCCTCTCCCACGGGAGAGGGAGTAAAAAGTAGGCCGGGTAAGGCGAAGCCGCCACCCGGCTTTAACCCGGCTCAGGCCGCCCGGGACGGCCTGAGCCGGGAGATTAAAACAGCCCCAGCGGTTTATCGGAGTAGCTGACTAACAGACATTTCGTTTGCTGGTAGTGCTCCAGCATCATCTTATGGGTTTCGCGCCCGATGCCCGACTGTTTGTAGCCGCCAAACGCCGCATGAGCCGGATAGGCGTGATAGCAGTTTGTCCATACGCGTCCGGCCTGAATGCCGCGGCCCATTTTATAGGCAAGGTTACCGTTACGGCTCCAGACGCCCGCCCCCAGGCCATACTGCGTGTCGTTAGCGAGCTCCAGCGCCTCGTCCATGGTTTTAAACGTGGTGACGGCCAGCACCGGTCCAAAAATTTCCTCCTGGAAAACGCGCATGTTGTTCTTACCGAACAGGATGGTCGGCTCAAGGTAGTAACCCTCCTGCAAATCGCCGCCCAGCACCTTACGACGACCGCCGGTCAACACATCGGCCCCCTCTTTTTTACCGATATCAATATAGTTGAGGATGGTTTCCAGCTGGCCATGCGATACCTGCGCTCCCATCTGGGTGACGTTATCCAGCGGATTACCGCTGCGAATCGACTCCACGCGCCGGATCGCCCGCTCCATAAAGCGCTCATAAATGGATTCCTGCACCAGCGCGCGGCTCGGACAGGTGCAGACTTCACCCTGGTTGAACGCGAACAGCGCAAACCCTTCCAGCGCTTTGTCGAAGAAGGCGTCCTCTTCATCCATCACGTCGGCAAAGAAGATGTTCGGCGATTTCCCGCCCAGCTCCAGGGTGACCGGAATGATGTTCTGGGTCGCGTACTGCATGATCTGCTGACCCACTTCCGTTGAGCCGGTAAACGCCACTTTAGCAATACGCTTTGAAGTAGCCAGATATTCGCCGATCTCTCCCCCGGCCCCGTTGACCACGTTAATGACCCCCGGCGGCAACAGGTCGCCAATCACCTCCATCAGCAGCAGTACCGAAAGCGGCGTTAAGCGTGCAGGTTTCAGCACCACGCAGTTACCCGCCGCCAGCGCGGGCGCCATTTTCCAGCTCGCCATCAGCAGCGGGAAGTTCCACGGAATAATTTGCCCCACCACGCCGAGCGGCTCGTGGAAGTGATACGCCACGGTATCTTTGTCAACTTCACTTATTCCCCCCTCCTGGGCACGAATGCAGGACGCAAAATAGCGGAAATGGTCGATCGCCAGCGGCACGTCCGCCGCCATGGTTTCGCGGATCGGCTTGCCGTTGTCCCACGTTTCTGCGGTCGCCAGCAGCTCCAGATTCTGCTCCATCCGATCGGCGATTTTGAACAAAATGGCCGCTCTGTCCTGAACGGACATTTGCCCCCACTTATCTTTCGCCTTATGCGCCGCATCCAGCGCTAAATCGATATCCCGCTTGCCCGAACTGGCAATTTCACACAGCGGCTGGCCGGTAACGGGCGTCAGGTTGGAATAGTATTCACCGTCGACGGGCGCCACCCAGTCGCCGCCGATAAAGTTGTCATAGCGGGGCTTCAGCTTAAGGGGAAAACCATACTCGCCAGGCTGGATACGCGATGAGGGAGGATTGTTTGTCATGACCGTCTCCTTGCTGTTGTTGTACAACAAGGGTAGTTCCGGCTGGTGATTTTCTCGCCAGCGGGTAGCGGGTTTACGAGCCGCATCACGGATTACCGTACTTTACGTTTCGTTTCTGCCGCCGCAGCCATACTTAATAGCTCAAGGGCTCATGAGGAATGATGCAATGCAGCTATTTATCGGCTTTGACGTGGGTGGAACCCACATCAAACACGGCGTAATTAATGAAAACGGCGAAGAACTGACATCCGATGAATATGATACGCCGGACGATGAAAGCACCTTCAAAGAGAAGTGGAAAACGGTAGTGGATAAATACTGCCAGGAGCACGAGATCGCCAGTATTGGCGTGAGTTTTCCAGGACATATCAATCACCATACTGGCGAAGCGGCCAAAGCCGGGGCGCTGGACTATCTTGACGGCGAAAACCTGTGCGAACTGTTCGCACAGCTGACCGATCTCCCCGTGACAATCGAAAACGATGCCAATTGCGCGGCGCTGGGCGAGCGCTGGCAGGGCGCGGGCAAGGACTATGAGCATTTCGTTTGCATCACCATCGGCACCGGCATCGGCGGCGGTATCGTCATGGAGGGCGATCTCTACCGCGGGTCGCACTACCGGGCGGGTGAGTTTGGCGTGCTGCCCGTAGGCAATGAGGGCGAACCGATGCATGAAGTGGCGTCCGCCAGTGGCCTGATGAAAGCCTGCCGCCGCGCGCTGGCCGTGTCGGAAGATGAGATGCCTGATGGTGAGGAGCTGTTTAAACGCATGGACAGCGACGTACATCTGCGCGAGGCCATTGAAGCGTGGGCGCATTGTCTGTCGCGCGGTATTTACAGCGTGATCTCTATGTTTGATCCGCAGGCGGTGCTGATTGGCGGCGGCATTAGTGAGCAGGAGAAAATCTATCTCCTGCTGGATAAATATTTACAGCGATTCGAGGAGTGGGAAGCGCTCCGGGTGCCCATCCTTCCCTGCGAGCTGGGTAACCAGGCGGGAAGGCTGGGCGCGGTCTGGCTGGCTAAGCAGAAGCAGGCGCGCAGCGCTTAACGCTTACGGAAATAACTGCGCGTCGCGTAGCACATGGTCATTGCCACGACGACGCGTAAACCCGATGCGGTTGAAATACTCCAGGATCTGAATCGCCAGTTTGCGTCCTACGTTCAGCCGATCGCGGAAGTCTGCGGCGCAGGTTGATCCGCGCGCCTGATCCAGCTCCCGGATCAGGTTCGCAAACGCAACGATCCGATCGTTGCGGTAATAACGATCTTTCACGATCGCCACAATCATGCCCTGCTGCGCCGCATGCCGCAGTACCTGACGCATCAGCTGCTCATCGGTATTGGTTTCACGCGCCAGATCGCGCACCCACCAGGGTTCATCGCCAAACAGCGCCGCCACTTTTTGCCAGACCGCGTCCTGCTCAGCGGTAAAACCGGCCTTATGTTCCGGCAGGTGCAGCCAGCCGTGATGACTTGCAATCACGCCGCTTTCACGCATGTTTTCAATCAGCAACAGCACCAGTGCGTCGTCTTCCATGGGCAACGCCATGCGCCGCAGACGTTCACGGCCCGGGCCTGGCTCATCCTGATGCTGTTCATGGTAGGTCGCCAGCGTGCTCAGCACTTTACGCTGCCAGCGCGCCGCCACCGGCGCGTTCAGCAGGCTGTTGCCAGCCTGAATAAAACCCGGCTCCTGCGTCAGAAGACGCAATCCTTCACCGCTGAGCTGGCGCGCCCAGGCGAACGCAGCCAGATCCACCGCACCACGCTCAAGGTGGATATCTAACGCAGACTTGTCGTCACGGGCCTGGGCCAGCGAGGCCAGCCACGCTAAATACTCGGGCTTACGCTTGCCGCGACGGGGCGGATTCAGCATCACCACGCGGGCGCCCGCCAGGGTTTCGCGCGCGGAGATGTCGCGCAGAACCAGGCGGTCGTTATCCGCCAGCCAGAGCGGGGAGTCGAACACCAGTTCGGCGAGATCGTTTTCCAGCAGCGACACGCGTCCGGTGATGTGGCTGGCCGCGTGATGGATATGCAGCGGCTGCCACTGGGTCAGCGGCGTGTGGGTCTGTAGAGAAACGATAATCCGTTCAGAAGGCTCCGGCGGCGCGTCGGCCAGCAGCCAGTCGCCGCGGTTAAGCTGGTCTTTTTCGGCATCACCAGCAATATTCAGGGCGATACGCTGCCCGGCGTGGGCCTGTTCCACCGGCTGGTTTTGCGCGTGAAGCACGCGCACGCGCATGGGTTTGTTCACGCCCGTCAGCCACAGGGTATCGCCCACGTTAACTTCGCCACTCAGCGCGGTACCGGTCACCACCAGCCCAGCCCCTTTCACGGTAAACGCCCTGTCGATCGCCAGACGGAAGCGGTGATGGCTGGCATGCTCACGAGACGGGATCTGCTGCAAATGGTCGCGAAGAGCGTCGATACCGCGGCCTTCTGTCGCCACGGTGACAAACAGAGCGGCATCCTTAAAACCATATTCACTCAGCGCCGCCAGCACCTCTTCACGCACCTCGTTGATACGCACCTCATCCACACGGTCCGCTTTGGTGAGGGCGACGGTCAACTGCGGGTTTCCCGTCAGTTGCAGGATCGCCAGATGCTCGCGCGTTTGCGCCATCACCCCGTCATCGCACGCGACAACCAGCAGAGCGTGATCGATCCCGCCCACGCCCGCGAGCATATTGGAAAGAAACTTCTCGTGGCCGGGCACGTCGATAAAGCCCAGCACGCGACCGTCGGGCTGTGGCCAGTAGGCGTAACCCAGGTCAATGGTCATGCCGCGCTTTTTCTCTTCCGGCAGGCGATCGGCATTCACGCCCGTAATGGCCTGCAATAACGTGGTTTTGCCGTGGTCAACGTGACCGGCGGTGGCAATAATCATTTCAACATCATCTCCAGAAACCGCCCTTCATCTTCCAGGCAGCGTAAATCCAGCCACATACGACCATCACCGATCCGGCCAATCACTGGCGTCGGTAATGCACGCCAGCGCGCCGACAGCGCCTCAAGCTGGCTTCCGCGTCCGTCGCGCGGGGTGAACGTCAGCGCTTCGCTCGGTAACCTGTCCACGGGCAGCGAGCCGCTGCCAATTTGCGACAGGCAAGGCTCGATACGAACTTCAAACTCAGGGTAATGAGGAGCAATCTGCGGCAGTAGCGCTTCCGCCCGCGCGCGAACAGAGGCTTCATCACGGCTCAGCAAACGCAACGTGGGCAGGCGGTCAGCCAGTTTCTCCGGGTGGAGATAGAGCCGCAGCGTGGCTTCCAGCGCGGCCAGCGTCATTTTATCGGCACGCAGGGCACGCTTCAGTGGGTGCTGCTGTAGCTGCGCAATCAGCTCGCGCTTGCCGACGATAATCCCCGCCTGCGGCCCGCCCAGCAGTTTATCGCCGGAGAAACTGACCAGGCTTACGCCCGCAGCAACCATTTCCTGCACCATTGGCTCTTTCGGCAGACCGTACTGGCGCATATCCACCAGCGACCCGCTGCCGAGATCGGCAATCACCGGCACGTTTAGCTCGCGCCCGATGGCGGCCAGTTCGGCCTCTTCCACCGTTTTGGTGAACCCCTCAATGTGGTAATTACTGGTATGCACTTTCATCAGCAGGGCGGTGTTTTCATTCACCGCAGCGCGATAATCTTTTGCATGGGTACGGTTGGTTGTGCCCACTTCATGCAGCGTGCAGCCCGCCTGGCGCATGACATCCGGAATACGAAACGCCCCGCCGATCTCCACCAGCTCGCCGCGAGAGACGACAACCTCTTTTCCGCTCGCGGTGGCCGCCAGCATTAACAGCACCGCCGCCGCGTTGTTATTCACAATGCAGGCATCTTCCGCGCCGGTGATCTGGCAGAGAAGATCCGCCAGTGCGCGATCGCGATGCCCGCGCCCGGCGCCGTCCAGATCGTACTCCAGCGTCACCGGCGAGCGCATGGCCCGGGTGACGGCCTCTATTGCTTCTTCTGCCTGCTGTGCCCGGCCCAGATTGGTGTGCAGAACCGTGCCCGTCAGGTTAATAACCGGGCGCAACGCGCTCTGCCCGTGCTTGCTCAGCCTGCGTTCAACTTCCTGCGCCCATGCCTCGCACCAGCCGGGTAGCGCGTTTTCAGCCTGAATATGGCGACGCGCATCGTCCTGAAGCTGGCGTAGCATGTCGACCGTTGCAGTATGGCCAAACTGCTCCAGCACCGCAGTGATGCGCGGATCACGAAGCAGACGATCGGTAGCGGGGATCTGGCTGTAGAGGGAATGATGAGTAGTCATGAATGCGCCTGGCGAGTAAATATCTTCCCCCCTCCCGACGGGAGAGGGAGTTAACATGTGGGGGGATTGTACCGCCTCCCGCCAGGAAGTGTTATAACCCGCATCAAGCCTTTGGTGGTTCAGTCCGGGCGAAACTTTCGCGCTGGAAGAGCGTCTCCGCCAGTTTGACCAGCAGCGGACGATCCACGCACCAGCCCGGCGAGACGCGGCGGAAATTAAGGTAGCCAATGGCGCAGGCGATGGCGATCGTCGCCAGATTCAGGCTATCGCTCTGAATTTTCCCGTCGCGGATCAGCTGTTCGCACATATCCAGGCTGCGGCTGATTTTTTCGCGCTGGCGCAGCAGCTCATTTTCTGACTGCTGGGCGGCGGGCCTTGCCTGCTCGCGTACGGACGTTAATGCCGCATCCATAATGCCATCCGCCAGGGCTTCAATTTGCTTCATCGCCAGCGCCGCTTTTGGATCCGCCGGCAGCATGGCTGGCGCAACGCCAAGCAGCTCGATGTACTCCGCAATGATCGGGGAATCAAACCAGTAGTCGCCCTCGTCCGTTACCAGCGCCGGGACTTTCCCCAGCGGGTTGTACTGCGCAACGCCGTTCTCTGCGTGGTACGGTTGTTCATTTACGAATTCAAATTCAATCCCTTTCTCCAGCAGGAGAATCGAAATCTTACGCACGAAAGGACTGGTATAACTGCCGATGAGTTTCATTGCTTATCCTTAATGCCCATAAAGAGGTCAGTATGGATCAAGCCGTGAAAAAAGGCAGGTGTACGTATCGCATTCCTGCCGTGAGGGGATACGGGAGAAATCTGCATAAAAATATTTTGTGAATCAAATCACAATCTGGAAACAAACAGCCAACTTAACATTGTGATATTAATCACAAAATAGCCCTCATTTTGGCGTAATTCTGAGCAATGTATTTTTTTTACACACCCATTATGTGATCGCGATCACTTCATTAATATCCTCACCCCCTACATTCATGTGATTCAGATCACACAAAATTCCGCTGTCTGGACAGTTGAACGATTCAGTGCCAGATTTCACAGCATCAGAACAGGGCCCGGCTACCTCTGCCGCCGCACATTAACGATAAACCTCGGGCCACAAGCCTAAGCGTAAACATAAGAAGGGGTGTTTTATGTCATCCGATTTCAAGATCAAAGTGCAAAGCTTTGGTCGTTTCCTCAGCAACATGGTGATGCCAAATATCGGCGCGTTTATCGCGTGGGGTATTATCACCGCATTATTTATTCCGACAGGGTGGTTGCCTAACGAAACGCTGGCGAAACTTGTTGGCCCAATGATTACGTACCTGCTGCCGCTGCTCATCGGTTATACCGGTGGTCGTCTGGTGGGCGGTGACCGTGGTGGTGTCGTGGGTGCCATCACAACCATGGGGGTGATTGTCGGTGCGGATATGCCGATGTTCCTCGGTGCGATGATTGCCGGTCCTCTGGGCGGCTGGGCGATCAAGAAATTTGACGTCTGGGTTGATGGCAAGATCAAATCCGGCTTCGAAATGCTGGTGAACAACTTCTCCGCGGGCATCATCGGGATGATCCTCGCGATTCTGGCGTTCCTCGGCATTGGCCCTGCGGTTGAAGTGCTCTCCAAGCTGCTGGCGGCGGGCGTTAACTTCATGGTGGCGCACGACATGCTGCCGCTGGCGTCTATCTTCGTTGAACCGGCGAAAATCCTGTTCCTGAACAACGCCATCAACCACGGTATCTTCTCACCGCTGGGTATCCAGCAGTCACACGATCTCGGCAAGTCCATCTTCTTCCTGATTGAAGCGAACCCGGGTCCTGGTATGGGCGTTCTGCTGGCGTACATGTTCTTTGGTCGCGGCAGCGCGAAACAGTCTGCTGGCGGCGCGGCTATCATTCACTTCCTGGGCGGTATTCACGAAATTTACTTCCCGTATGTGCTGATGAACCCACGTCTGATCCTGGCCGTTATCCTTGGCGGTATGACCGGCGTGTTCACCCTGAGCGTACTGGGCGGTGGTCTGGTGTCTCCTGCTTCTCCAGGCTCTATTCTGGCGGTGCTGGCGATGACCCCGAAAGGCGCCTACTTCGCGAACATCGCGGCGATCTGTGCGGCCATGGCCGTCTCCTTCGTGGTCTCCGCTATCCTGCTGAAAACCAGCAAGGTGAAAGAAGACGACGATATCGAAGCGGCAACCCGTCGTATGCATGACATGAAAGCCGAATCCAAAGGCGCAACGCCGCTGGCGGCGGGTGATGTCTCTAACGACCTGAGCCATGTGCGTAAAATTATCGTGGCCTGTGATGCCGGTATGGGTTCCAGCGCAATGGGTGCGGGCGTGCTGCGTAAGAAAGTGCAGGATGCGGGTCTGACCAACATCTCCGTGACCAACAGCGCGATTAACAACCTGCCGCCGGACGTTGACCTGGTGATCACGCACCGCGATCTGACCGAGCGCGCTATGCGTCAGGTGCCGCAGGCGCAGCACATTTCCCTGACAAACTTCCTCGACAGCGGCTTGTACACCAGCCTGACAGAACGTCTGGTTGCGGCCCAGCGCCATGAAGATAACGAAGTGAAAGTGCGCACCAGCCTGCAAGACAGCTTCGACGAGAGCAACGCGCATCTGTTCAAACTGGGCGCAGAAAACATCTTCCTTGGCCGCACGGCGACCAATAAAGAAGAGGCCATTCGCTTCGCCGGTGAGCAGCTGGTGAAAGGCGGCTACGTTCAGCCGGAATACGTTGAGGCGATGCTGGAGCGTGAAAAGCTGACCCCAACCTACCTGGGTGAATCCATCGCGGTTCCACACGGTACGGTGGAAGCCAAAGACCGCGTGCTGAAAACCGGCGTGGTGTTCTGTCAGTATCCTGACGGCGTGCGCTTCGGTGAAGAAGAGGACGACATCGCCCGTCTGGTGATTGGTATCGCCGCTCGCAATAACGAGCATATCCAGGTGATTACCAGCCTGACCAACGCGCTGGATGACGAAACGGTTATTGAGCGTCTGGCCAATACCACCAGCGTTGAAGAAGTTCTGGCTCTGCTTAACAAGTAACAGCGCCTCTTCCCTCTCCCCCCCGGGGAGAGGGCTAGGGTGAGGGGAAAACGTTCCTCACCCCAGCCCTCTCGGGTAAAAACATTGATGAAGGTTAACACTATGAAAGCATTACATTTTGGCGCAGGTAATATCGGTCGTGGCTTTATCGGTAAACTGCTGGCAGACGCGGGCATTACCCTGACATTCGCCGATGTGAATCAGGTGGTTCTGGATGCCCTGAATGCGCGTCATAGCTATCAGGTTCACGTGGTGGGTGAAAACGAACAGGTTGAAACGGTCTCTGGCGTCAACGCGGTAAGCAGCATTGGCGACGACGTGATTGACCTCATCGCGAGCGTTGATCTGGTCACCACAGCCGTGGGTCCGGTGGTGCTTGAGCGTATCGCCCCGGCGGTCGCGAAAGGCCTGGCGAAGCGTAAAGCACAAGGCGTTGAAACGCCGCTGAACATCATCGCCTGTGAAAACATGGTGCGCGGCACCACGCAGCTGAAAGGCCACGTTCTGGCCGCTGTGGCTGATGAAGATAAAGCCTGGGTTGAAGCGCACGTTGGTTTTGTGGATTCCGCCGTTGACCGCATCGTTCCGCCATCAGAATCCGCCACCAACGACCCGCTGGAAGTGACGGTGGAAACCTTCAGCGAGTGGATCGTTGATAAAACTCAGTTTAAAGGCGCGCTGCCGACCATTCCGGGAATGGAATTAACCGATAATCTGATGGCATTTGTCGAACGTAAACTCTTCACGCTGAACACCGGGCATGCTATAACCGCGTACCTCGGGAAATTGGCCGGTCATCAGACGATTCGTGACGCGATCCTCGATGAGAACATCCGTGCGGTGGTAAAAGGGGCAATGGAAGAGAGCGGCGCGGTGCTGATCAAACGCTACGGTTTTGATGCTGATAAACACGCAGCATACATCCAGAAAATCCTCGGTCGTTTTGAAAACCCGTATCTGAAAGATGACGTTGAGCGCGTGGGTCGTCAGCCGCTGCGTAAACTGAGCGCGGGCGACCGCCTGATTAAACCGCTGCTGGGCACGCTGGAATACGGTCTGCCGCACGCTAACCTGGTGAAAGGGATTGCTGCCGCAATGCACTACCGCAGCGAGCAGGACCCGCAGGCGATTGAGCTGGCTCAGCTGATTGATGACAAAGGCGCACAGGCTGCGCTGGCGCAGATTTCCGGTCTGGATGCCAACAGTGACGTGGTTGCGGAGGCGGTCAGCGCATACAACGCAACCAAATGATGCAGAGTCCGGCGCAGGTTAGCCTGCGCCCGAATAACAGATTGTCAGATATGCAGGCAATAATGGAACAAACCCAGGCCTTTGAAAATCGTGTGCTTGAGCGTCTGAATGCTGGCAAAACCGTACGAAGTTTCCTGATCGCCGCCGTCGAGCTGTTAACCGAGGCGGTGAACATTCTGGTGCTTCAGGTGTTTCGCAAAGACGACTACGCGGTAAAGTATGCTGTAGAACCGTTACTGGACGGAGACGGACCGCTGGGCGATTTATCGGTACGGCTGAAGCTGATCTACGGGCTTGGCGTGCTCAACCGTCAGGAGTATGAAGACGCCGAGCTGTTAATGGCGCTGCGCGAAGAGCTCAATCATGACGGCAATGAGTACACCTTCACCGATGATGAGATACTCGGGCCCTTCGGCGAACTGCACTGCGTAGCCGCGCTCCCTCCCGCACCTCATTTTGATGACAGCGACCCTGAGCTGTACATGATGCAAAAGCTGCGTTATCAACAAGTTGTCCGCTCCACCATGGTGCTTTCCCTGACTGAGCTGATTTCTAAAATCAGCTTAAAAAAAGCGTTTCAGAAGTAAGCCCGCACACATTGGTGTATCCTTCCCTGTAAATTCCCCGTTTTCAGAGTTATTTGTCATGAAAGAAGTCGAAAAGAACGAAATTAAACGCCTGAGCGACCGTCTGGATCTGATCCGCCATCAGATGGCTGGCCTCTCCCTTGTTGATTCCGCCGAGAAATATGCCGAGCTGGAAAAAGAGTCCGTGAAGCTGGAGGCGGAAATTGAGCGCCTGCGCGATGTGAAAGGCCAGAAGCTGAGTAAAGAGGCGCAGAAGCTGATGAACATGCCGCATCGCCGCGCGATCACCAAAAAAGAGCAGGCCGACATGGGCAAGCTGAAGAAAAGCGTCCGTGGCCTGGTGGTGGTGCACCCGATGACTGAGCTTGGCCGCGAAATGGGCCTGAAAGAGATGACGGGTTTTAGTAAGACCGCGTTCTGATCGCTCTCCCCTGCCGCTGCGCAGGGGAAACTCAGTTGTAAATCAGGTTAAACGTGGCCATCGCATCTGCTTTTCCCGCCGTTACGTTCTCTTCCGTCTGAATGTAATGCGCATCAAACCAGAAGGTCTGCGTCTGGTTATCCCCCACCTGGCCAAGCGCTGACACCTGCGGGGTGTTCCACGATACCACCTGCCCCTGAACCGAACCGGTATTGTCACCGTAAAGCAGTTCGATCCCGACACCGCTGGCGCTATCCTCCTGCTTCGTCAACGCCAGCGCCCGATCGTTGCCTGGCGTGGTATCGCCAAAGAAACCCATCTTAACCGCCGTGTTATTTTCACAGGTCACCGGAATGCTGAAGCGTCCGCCTCCGGCGCGGGAGCCGATGCCGTGAAATTCACGCTGGCTCACGCTCCCCATGGGAACAAGAATGCTGCGAGAGCCCACTGAGCAGCTGGTACGCCTGACGGTGAAGCTGGCGAGATGGATCTGTACCGGTGTCGCCACGTTGGTGGCGCTGGCTTGATTTTCTCCCGCCTGCAATATCAGCGAGCCGACATTTTGCTCCTGGGAATTGGCGTTATCGTCAGGCATGGCGCTGGTCGTCGGGATTTTGTAAAACACCACCCAGAACTGCATTTTGTACGTTGAGGCGCTGGCAAAGGCGGGGTTTTGCGATGCGTCGCAAATGCGCCGGGACTCATTGCCATTCACCTGACTTGTGCCGTCAATATAACGTATCACATCGGCGCCGCAGTACTGCTGCTCGCGAAACCCGAGCGCGTAGCCGATGCCGTCAATCTGGGTTTTGTAGACGTGCCGCGACGCACCGTCTTCACCCACCACGGTGCCGACGGGGTTATCCACGTCGACAAAGCCGATACTACGCCAGGCATCATTCCCGCCATCACAGCTGTAGAAATCTGCCCCGGTAGACTGTATCGGCGCAGATATCGGCGTCCAGTCAGCCGTGCCGGGCGCATACCCAATGGCATAAGGCACCTGAACGACCCACTGATCGCGCGTGGTGCGGCAAGGTGAAGTCTGAGCATGGGCATGAAAACTCAGCATGCCAAAAAGCGAAAGAAGGCTCAGATAGAAAAACCAGTGAATAAAACGACGCATGATATTCCTCTAATGGCACTCAACGGACAGCGTGGCGATACCGGGGGCCATATGAGCTTTCCCCAGTCTGAAAGGTGTCTGGCATTGCTGCTGCTCCCCGTTTTCATACCAGGTGACGCGCAGGGTGCCGCGCTCTGGTACCCCGCTCAGGTAGGCCTGACCGCCGTCAGCGACCATGCTTCGGTTTGCAGAATGGCGGTTCTGCTCCACCACTTCAGCCTGCGCGCCAAACGGCAACGGTTCGCCGTTGTAGCGCAGGGAAAACAGAACGCGATAACCAATGTGGGTTGTGTAATTGGCCAGCACCACCGCGCCGCTGGTGGGAATGAGCGTCAGACCGCTTTGCTCAATGTCGACGTTCTCACCCAGCGTCGCCGTATCAAGGCTGACGGTATTTTTGCGATACGCCGAGAGCGTTGGCATGACCGCATAGCCGCGGCTGTCGGTATGGATCCCGTTGTAGCCCTCCGGCTCAACGTTCGCCGCGCCGGGCACGCGCAGCAGGGCGACGGTATCGCCCAGCGGCTGGCTAAGCGTGACGCCATACTGCGTGGCGATAACGCCTCCGGCGAGTCCAAGACTCGCGTTGCTACCGTTTCGGCTGTGGTCATAACCGAGGCTGACGTTGCCGTAGCCACCGTTGTATTGCAGCGCCAGGCTGGTGCTGTCGGCCTCTCCCTCACTGGTCTTACTCTGCTGAACGCTGTAATTCAGGTTGCGGTTCGCCAGCGCGCTGCCGTTGAGTGACACCTGCTGCGTGGTCATCCCACGATTGTTGTGGTTGGCGTAGTAACTGACCGAACTGCCCGGCAGCCAGTTGCCAAGCGGAACATTGACGTTAAACGACACGGTGCGATCGGGATACTGCTCAAGCGCTGAGTCGGTGTAGTCATACCCCGCGCCCCAGGAAATACCCCGCCAGCTGGTGTACCAGCCAATGTGGATGGTTTTATCCTGCCCGGACGTATGCCAGTAATCCTGCATCCATGCCGAGACGCTGAGGCTGCCGAACTGACCCAGCGTCTGTGAAAAAGTGACCTGCGAGCGGCTACGGCGATTATTGAGTTGCAGCTGTTGGCTGTCAGACTGATTCAGTTCACTAAATTCGTAGTAATTGCGCGAGGCATAGCGATAGCTCGCCAGGTTGAAGGCGGTGCCGGTAGCGCTGAAATCTTTCTGGTACTGAATGCGCCACGCCTGCCCCATCGCGCTTTTGCCGTCGGGTAAACGGCTTTTTGCCAGCGTATCATCAATACCCAGCGAGCCAAATGCGCCAAACCCTCTGCCTACGCCAATTGCACCGGCCTGATAGTTGCTCGCCGTACGAAAGCCGCCATACACCGTCATCCTGGAGAGCAGACCGTAGAAGAAAGCGCCTTCAACAAATTCGGGCGAACGCGCATCACCGGAGCCGGAGTGAAATCGTCCTGCATTGAGACTGTATTTCAGGCTGCCCTGGCGTCGCATAAACGGCACCGCAGAATAGGGCTGGGTAAAGACGCGCGTTGAGCCGTCACTTTCCGTGACCGTAACCTGTAGATCGCCACTTTGTGCGCCCGGGAACAGATCGTTAATGATAAATGGCCCGGCGGCCACCCAGGTTTCATAGATCACATAGCCATTTTGCGAAACGGAGACTTTAGCGAAGCTGTGTGCGACGCCGCGGATGGTTGGTGCGAAGCCGCGCTGGCTGTCGGGCAACATGCTTTCGCTTGATGAGAGCTGTACCCCGCGAAACGCCACGCTATCGAAGACGTCGCCTGCGGTCCAGGCATCGCCGATCCGTAGCTGGCTGTTAAGACGGCGAATATCCCGGGTCAGCCAGCTACTTTGCGACTGAAAATGGTCGCCGCCCGCGTCGCTGTAGCTCCAGGCCGAGGTGTTACGCAGCCGCCACGCCCCCAGATTGATGCCGTTACGCAGGCTCAGATAGCTGGATGTCGTGACCCCGCTCTGATGACGGGCCTGACCGCCCGACAGACTGTAATCAGTAAATGCCGCCGGGATACCATCGTCCCACTGCGACTGCGGCACGTAGCCACGGCTGCGGTGTTTCATTGCCGCCTGCGGCAGGCTGAGAAAGAGACGCTGCTGGTTGAAATCATAAGAAGTTCGCGCTGCCGGAATAAAATCCTCGAGGTGCGTGAACGTTTCTCCCTCCTGCAACCGGGAGAATGCAGGAATGGCCCCTACATTTACGCCAAGCGCTTCCAGCAGCGATACGCTAAAAACGGGTTGCAGGCTGCCTTTCTCATTGACGAAGGTGATCTCCTGATGCCGCTCCTCGCGTCCGTTAATCTCCAGCGTCACGAGCCAGGTGCCTGGCATCTGCCCGCCCTTTTCAGAGAAATAGTGCAGATCCGCCGTTTTCTGTTCAGTAGAGGAAAGCTCCAGCGCGGCGGGATCAAAGTAATCCTCGGCCATCCCCGTGCGGCTGAAGCTAAGCAGCAACACCGAAAGCGGCGCGTAACGAAACAGGCGAAAAGGCATGGTCTTAAAGAGGCTGGGTGTGGGTGGCGGTGATGGCACCAAAATCATTAATAGCCGACCAGCTTACGCCCCCGGAGGCGGACACAGGCCATTCCCGGGTTTCCCCTGGACCGATCATGCCCGGCTGCTCAATTTTATGCCCGCCAACGGTCAGACGATAAAAAGAGACGTAGTATGGCGTCGGGTTAGCGGCCTTAAGCCCTTTTCCCGTTCGCGAAAACGTTATTTTCTGCCAGGCCGTGGCGGCGTCCCCTTTCAGGTTATCCGGGCGGTAGAAGATTTTAAATTTCGATTTGACGTTTACCTGTAATTCGTTGCTGCTCTCTTTTGGCTTTGGCGCTATCGCTTTAATATCGAGCCAGAATACAGATTCACGATCTGTGGGCAGCGGAGCGCCGGTATATTGAATACGCAGCGTGTTGGTCTGCTCCGGATCAAGTCTGAACAGAGGTGGTGTGACAATAAATGGCGCAGCGTTATTTTTATCCGGCCCATCGCCTTCAACCCACGACTGAATAAGATAGGGAACCGCACTTTCCATATTAGAAACAGAAAATGCCACCTCCTTGCTGTTTTGCGGGTATACGATCCGTGTTCCCCCCATTACAACGCCAGCGGAAACTGACGCAGAACTAACCATTAATGCAGTGAGCATAATATACGATAAACGTTTCATCATTATTATCTCTGGAGGTGGCTGACAGTGAAATCAGTTATAAACCATCAGGAAGTTGGATACGGCGTTAACATCGCCGGCGTTGATTTCCGTGCCATCTTTGTCAAGTGCGGCATAGAAAGTTAATTCAGCATTGCCTTGATCATCCGGTGCGGTTGTTTCAGATACCGTACCCGGTTTAATCGCGGTGCTGCGATCGCTGTTATAAAGCTTCACGCCGACACCCGTCGCCATACCTTCACCCGGCGTAACCTGAAGCAGTGTGTCATTCACCGTATCTTTGGTTCCGTCAAACAGTACCGCAACCGATTCAACCGTCTCCGGGCAGTTTTCCACGTTGATTTTGAACTCGCGCGGCGTCGTTTCGTTGTGATCGTCAAAGTAGCTTTTTGCCCACGCCCCAAGGTCTACCGTTTTGTTTTTAGAGGCCGGAGTAATATCACAGGAAATAAGGGTAATCTTCCCGGTAAAATTGATCACCCCGCCCGTACTTTGCGAACCCGCACCGGTATCCAGAGAAGCATTAACGCCAGAATCACTGCTTGCCAGTACTGATTGAGAAGATAACAGCAGCCCCGCCGCGGCAATCGCCAGCGCCACATTTTTGATTTTCATTTGGAACACTTTCCCCTCTGTAAATTAAACAGATATAGACTTGTTGTACCAGGTACAATAACCGCTATAAGGATTTAAAAACGCCACCGAAAGGTTTTTAGCAGAATGGGTGACGCGACCTTATAGAATAAAGCAGGGTCCATCCCATGGTGATAATCCGTATATTTTCAGAAGGCCATACACAGATATCCTTCAACTGAGGAATGACTTCTGGCCGAAAATAACACTGAATACGTTGTGGTTAGTAATAAATTTAAAATCTTCTGTTACGTTGCTTCTGAATAAATAGTAAATCAAATGCCTTTTAACGTCTACGCATTGAAAAGCAATATGCCGCGTCTGTAAACACTCAGAAATTAACACTCAACTAACAAATTTAACCCCTTTCGATTGCCATAATAATTATTAATCTGCTTTTAATACCGCAACTAAATTACAAGAGAGTCAACTGATCATTGTTTGATCAATTTATTTCAGAATATTATTAGCCAAAAAATGTCTGTTCAGCGCAAAATTCTTACCCTTTATCCTGAAAAACAACACTTGAACAGGATATTTCTTTATCGATCATCAATTGATCGTTTGTAATACACTGTTAAAATCTATATGTGAAATTTACCTTAATTAAAATTTTTTGCTACAGCTTAGATTTCGCATTTTTAACCAAAAAAAATTTTTATTTATAGGAAATATATCACTCTGCTCACACATATACAGCTTCTCAAAAACACAAATAAAACAAACAAACCTCATTAAATTCACGAAACATTATCACCTCTCCTTTTTATATAACCTCTTTTACGCGCCGTATCTGCTTAAAAGGCGAATGTAAGGCTCTCCACCTGACCACCGCTCCCAACGCACACGGTGATTTGATTTTGCGGGTTTGGTCCTACCAATCACGCACAAAGCTATCCATCGTTCACAATTTCGATGCTCCACTTCACAAAACAATTGCTGAATAGCAACACTTGGTTAACCATTTGTTGTCATTAACCCTACATCACAATATTGGAAGGACCACTTTTACACTAAGTGTGACGCAGAGATGAGCAGAGACTCACCCGACGAACACCTGTGTGGTCCTCAGGAGACCTGCATGAGCCTCTGGCAACAAAACTACGATCCGGCCGGAAATATCTGGCTGTCGAGCCTGATCGCATCGCTACCGATCCTGTTTTTCTTCTTTGCGCTGATTAAGCTCAAGCTGAAGGGCTACCTCGCCGCGACGTATACCGTTGCCATCGCCCTGATGGTGGCGTTGTTCTTCTACAAAATGCCGGTCGATCGCGCGCTGGCCTCCGTCGTCTATGGCTTCTTCTACGGACTGTGGCCGATTGCGTGGATCATCATCGCCGCCGTCTTTGTCTACAAAATCTCGGTCAAAACCGGGCAGTTCGACATTATTCGCTCGTCGATTCTCTCCATCACGCCGGACCAGCGTTTGCAGATGCTGATCGTCGGCTTCTCCTTCGGAGCATTTCTGGAAGGGGCGGCAGGATTCGGCGCACCGGTGGCCATCACCGCCGCCCTGCTGGTCGGTCTGGGCTTTAACCCGCTGTATGCCGCTGGCCTGTGCCTGATTGTGAATACCGCCCCGGTGGCGTTTGGCGCGATGGGCATTCCTATTCTGGTGGCGGGCCAGGTGACCGGGCTGGACAGCTTCGAGATCGGCCAGATGGTGGGCCGCCAGCTGCCGTTCCTGACCATTATCGTGCTGTTCTGGATCATGGCGATTATGGACGGCTGGCGCGGCGTGAAGGAGACCTGGCCTGCGGTGATGGTAGCGGGCGGTTCGTTCGCCATTGCCCAGTATCTCAGCTCCAACTTCCTCGGCCCGGAACTGCCGGACATCATCTCTTCCCTGGTGTCGCTGGTCTGTCTGACGCTGTTCCTGAAACGCTGGCAGCCGGTACGTATCTTCCGCTTTGCTGACATGGGCGCATCGCACGTGGATCAGACGCTGGCGCGCACCGGCTATACCGCCGGACAGATTGTGCGCGCGTGGTCACCGTTCCTGTTCCTGACCGCCACCGTGACGCTGTGGAGCATTCCGCCGTTTAAGGCCCTGTTCGCCCCGGGCGGCGCGCTGTACGACATGGTGATTAATATCTCCGTGCCGTTCCTCGACAAGATGGTCGCCCGTATGCCGCCGGTGGTACACGACGCCACGCCGTATGCGGCAGTGTTTAAGTTCGACTGGTTCTCAGCCACCGGCACGGCCATCCTGTTTGCCGCTATCCTTTCCGTAGTGTGGCTGCGCATGAAGCCTGCCGCCGCGGTGCAGACCTTTGCGGCGACGATTAAAGAGCTGATGCTGCCGATTTACTCCATCGGCATGGTGCTGGCGTTCGCGTTTATTTCGAACTACTCCGGCCTGTCGTCGACGCTGGCGTTAGCGCTGGCGCATACCGGCCACGCGTTTACCTTCTTCTCGCCGTTCCTCGGCTGGCTGGGGGTGTTCCTGACCGGTTCAGATACGTCATCTAACGCCCTGTTTGCCGCCCTACAGGCCACAGCCGCGCAGCAGATTGGCGTCTCGGACGTGCTGCTGGTCGCCGCGAACACCACCGGCGGCGTGACCGGGAAGATGATCTCACCGCAGTCCATCGCCATTGCCTGTGCCGCGGTGGGGCTGGTAGGCAAAGAGTCGGATCTGTTCCGCTTTACCGTTAAACACAGCCTGATATTTACCTGCATGGTGGGCGTGATCACCACATTGCAGGCCTATGTCTTAACCTGGATGATTCCATGATAGTGATGCCCAGACGTCTGTCCGACGAGATTGCCACTCGCGTACGGGCGCTGATAGAAGAACAACAGCTGGAAGCGGGCATGAGATTGCCCGCCGAGCGTCAGCTTGCCGCCCAGCTTGGCGTGTCGCGCAATTCACTGCGCGAGGCGCTGGCGACGCTGGTCAGCGAAGGGGTGCTGCTGAGCCGTCGAGGCGGCGGCACCTTCGTGCGCTGGCAGCATGACGACTGGTCCGAACAAAACATCGTGCAGCCGCTTAAAACGCTGATGGAAAACGACCCGGACTACAGCTTTGACATCCTCGAAGCGCGTCACGCCATCGAAACCAGCACCGCGTGGCACGCGGCGATGCGGGCAACCGAGGCCGACAAAGAGAAGCTCAAAGCCTGCTTTGAGGCCACGCAAAGCAGCGACCCGGACATCGCCTCCCAGGCGGACGTGCGTTTTCACCTCGCGATTGCCGAGGCCTCGCACAACGTGGTTCTGCTGCAAACCATGCGCGGGTTCTTCGACCTGCTGCAATCCTCCGTGAAGCAGAGCCGCCAGCGCATGTATCTGGTGCCGCCGGTATTTGCCCAACTGACCGAACAGCACGAGGCGGTGCTCAACGCCATTCTGGCCGGTGATGCCGAGGCCGCGCGCAAGGCGATGATGGCGCATCTCGGCTTCGTGCATACCACCATTAAACGATTCGATGAAGATCAGGCCCGACAGGCGCGTATTACCCGTCTGCCTGGCGAGAGTGATATTTCCAGGGAGAACAAAGCATGATTATTTCCGCAGCCAGTGACTATCGCGCCGCGGCACAGCGCATTTTGCCGCCATTCCTGTTCCACTACATTGACGGCGGGGCGTACGCCGAATATACCCTGCGCCGCAACGTGGAGGACCTGTCGGAAGTGGCCCTGCGCCAGCGCGTGCTGAAGAATATGTCTGACCTGAGCCTTGAGACGAAGCTGTTTAACGAGACGCTCTCCATGCCGGTGGCGCTTGCGCCCGTCGGCTTATGCGGCATGTATGCCCGCCGGGGCGAAGTGCAGGCCGCCGCCGCCGCAGATGCCAAAGGCATTCCGTTTACCCTTTCCACCGTGTCCGTCTGCCCGATTGAAGAGGTCGCCCCGACCATCAAGCGCCCGATGTGGTTCCAGCTGTACGTCCTGCGCGATCGCGGCTTTATGCGTAACGCGCTGGAGCGCGCCAAAGCGGCAGGCTGCTCAACGCTGGTCTTTACCGTCGATATGCCCACGCCCGGCGCCCGCTACCGTGATGCGCACTCCGGCATGAGCGGTCCGAACGCCGCGATGCGCCGCTACTGGCAGGCGGTGACGCACCCGCAGTGGGCGTGGGATGTCGGCGTGAATGGCCGTCCGCACGATCTGGGCAATATTTCGGCCTACCTGGGTAAACCGACCGGGCTGGAAGATTACATCGGCTGGCTGGCGAACAACTTCGATCCATCCATCTCCTGGAAAGACCTGGAGTGGATCCGCGAATTCTGGGACGGCCCGATGGTGATCAAAGGGATCCTCGATCCGGAAGATGCGCGCGACGCGGTGCGTTTTGGTGCCGATGGGATCGTGGTCTCTAACCATGGTGGCCGCCAGCTTGACGGGGTGCTCTCCTCCGCCCGCGCCCTGCCAGCCATTGCCGATGCGGTGAAAGGCGATATTGCGATTCTGGCCGACAGCGGCATCCGTAACGGGCTGGACGTGGTACGCATGATTGCCCTGGGCGCAGACAGTGTGCTGCTGGGCCGTGCTTACCTGTACGCGCTGGCCACCAGCGGCCAGGCGGGCGTGGCGAATCTGCTGAACCTGATCGAGAAAGAGATGAAGGTGGCGATGACCCTTACCGGTGCGAAAACAATCGGTGAAATCAGCAAAGACTCTCTGGTGCAGGAGCTCAGTAAGCTGCCTGCGGCGCTGGCCCCCCTTTCTCAGGGAAACGCGGCCTAATCTCCCCCGGTTAGCCTCCCCTTCTTCCGCGCCCGACTTCCCCCTTGGGCGCTTTTTTGTCGAAAATAACACCTGCGTAACATTCTGGATAAGAAAATTTGACACAGCCTGCCCTCCGCAATTGTATAGACAAGCAAATACAAGAACACAAAAACAACATCACATCGGAGGGGAACGTATGACGTATTCAGGTCGGGTGGATATTCAGCAGGTGATCGATGAGAGTCCTTTTTCAGGGTTTCACTGGCTTCTTATTGTGCTGGGCTTTCTGGTGCTGGCGATCGATGGTTTCGATACCGCAGCGATGGGTTACATTGCGCCTACGCTGTCGGCGGAGTGGGGAATACATAAACAGGATCTGGGGCCGGTGTTGAGTGCGGCGCTACTGGGGCTGTCGCTGGGAGCTCTTATTGCAGGTCCGGTATCGGACCGTATGGGACGCAAGCGCGTACTGGTCTTTTCATGCCTGTTCTTCGGCCTGGCGAGCCTGGGCACGGCCTGGGCGCAAAGTCTGAATACCCTGACGCTGTGGCGATTTCTGACCGGTCTCGGGCTGGGCGCCGCGATGCCTAACGCCATCACGCTGATCTCAGAGTTTGCCCCCCAGCGCTGCCGCGCCATGGCAATTAACACCATGTACTGCGGCTTTCCGCTGGGTGCGGCGGGCGGCGGGGCGATCTCGTCCTGGCTTATCCCTCACCATGGCTGGCGAAGCGTGCTGCTGACCGGCGCGATTGCGCCGCTGATTTTAACGGTGCTGCTGGCGCTGCTGTTGCCGGAGTCGGTGAAGTTTCTGGTGCAGCGCGGAAAAGACGTCGCGCAGGTTCGCCGCATCGCCAGCCGGTTCGCCCGCAGCACGCTGGATAGCGTCACGGGCTTTTTCCTGGCGGAGGAGAAGGTCGCGTCGAAAAAAGGCAGCGTGTCGCAGCTGTTTTCCATGCCCTGGCTGCCCGGCACCCTGATGCTGTGGGTCACCTACTTTATGGGACTGGTGATTTATTACGTCCTGCTGAGCTGGATGCCAACGCTGATGCAGGGGATGGGGTATGCGCTGGCGGAATCCGCCTGGCTCACCTCGCTGTTCACCTTCGGCGGCACCGCTGGCATTCTGCTCGCGGGCTGGATGATGGACCGCTGGGAAGCGCACAAGGTGGTCGCGTGTGGTTTCGTGCTGACGATGGGCCTGATTCTTTTACTCGGCATTGAGCATAATCATATCGCCCTGTTTGGCGGGTTAATCTTCCTGATGGGGATCGCGATGAACGGCGCGCAGTCGGGGATGCAGACCCTGGCCGCCACCTTTTACCCTACCGAGTGCCGCGCGACGGGTATCGCCTGGATGCAGGGGATCGGCCGCTTCGGCGGCGTGGCGGGCACCATGACCAGCGCCCAGCTTCTTTCCATGCAGTGGCAGGCGGACAGTATTTTGATGATCCTCAGCGTGCCTGCTCTCGTGGCCGCAGCGGCAACCGTCTACAAAATGCTGTATAGCCGCTCGCAGGAGCCGGGCGTCGCCTAGTCCCTCTCTTTTCTGCTATTCTGCCCCCCGCAATTAAGGGGGCAGCATGCTTAACATCGTCTTATTCGAACCAGAAATCCCACCCAATACCGGCAATATCATCCGCCTGTGCGCCAACACCGGTTTTCGTCTGCACATCATTGAGCCGATGGGCTTTACGTGGGACGACAAACGTCTGCGCCGCGCGGGGCTGGACTACCATGAGTTTACTGCCGTCGTTCGTCATCACGATTACGCCGCGTTTCTGGACGCAGAGAAGCCGCAGCGCATGTTTGCCCTGACCACCAAAGGCACGCCAGCGCATAGCGCCGTAAGCTATCAGGACGGGGATTATCTGATGTTTGGTCCGGAAACCCGCGGCCTGCCGGCCACCATTCTGGATGCCCTGCCCGCTGAGCAAAAAATTCGTATTCCGATGATGCCGGACAGCCGCAGCATGAACCTGTCGAATGCGGTGTCGGTGGTGGTGTATGAGGCGTGGCGCCAGCTGGGTTATCCCGGCGCGATACTGCGTAGCTAAAACAGTTCGGGTGGCTTGCGCCACCCGATTGTCTTTTTAGTCTGCTACTGCGATACGTTTCATATCGGTCATGTAGCCACGAAGTTTCTGGCCCACTTTCTCGATTTCGTGACTGCGAATCGCTTCATTAACGTCACGAAGCTGCGCGTTATCAACCGCACCTTCCGCAATCGCTTTACCCAGATCGCCTGCTTGCAGGGTAGTCATGAACTCTTTCAGCAGCGGTACGCAGGCGTAAGAGAACAGATAGTTACCGTACTCGGCGGTATCGGAGATCACCACGTTCATCTCATACAGACGCTTACGGGCGATGGTGTTTGCGATCAGCGGCAGCTCGTGCAGCGATTCATAGTACGCAGATTCTTCAATGATGCCGGAATCCACCATGGTTTCGAACGCCAGCTCAACGCCCGCTTTCACCATCGCGATCATCAGTACGCCTTTATCGAAGTACTCCTGCTCGCTGATTTTACCCTCGAACTGTGGTGCCGTTTCGAACGCGGTTTTACCGGTCTCTTCGCGCCAGGTCAGCAGTTTCTTATCGTCATTCGCCCAGTCCGCCATCATGCCGGAAGAGAACTCGCCGGAGATGATGTCGTCCATGTGTTTCTGGAACAGCGGTGCCATGATGGTTTTCAGCTGTTCAGAGAGTGCGAACGCGCGCAGTTTTGCCGGGTTGGACAGACGGTCCATCATCAGCGTAATGCCGCCCTGCTTCAGCGCTTCGGTGATGGTTTCCCAGCCGAACTGAATCAGTTTTTCCGCGTATGCCGGATCGGTGCCCTCTTCCACCAGCTTGTCGAAGCACAGCAGAGAACCCGCCTGGAGCATGCCGCACAGAATGGTCTGCTCGCCCATCAGGTCAGATTTCACTTCCGCAACGAAGGAAGATTCCAGTACGCCCGCACGATGGCCGCCGGTGGCCGCTGCCCAGGCTTTGGCAATCGCCATGCCTTCGCCTTTCGGATCGTTTTCCGGGTGAACGGCGATCAGCGTCGGTACGCCGAAACCACGTTTGTACTCTTCGCGCACTTCGGTGCCCGGGCACTTCGGTGCCACCATCACTACGGTGATGTCTTTACGGATCTGCTCGCCCACTTCAACGATGTTGAAGCCGTGGGAGTAACCCAGCGCAGCGCCGTCTTTCATCAGCGGCTGTACGGAACGCACAACGTCAGAGTGCTGCTTGTCTGGCGTCAGGTTAACCACCAGGTCCGCCTGCGGGATCAGCTCTTCGTAGGTACCTACTTTGAAGCCGTTTTCGGTCGCTTTACGCCAGGAAGCGCGCTTTTCAGCAATCGCTTCTTTACGCAGGGCGTATGAGATATCCAGCCCGGAGTCGCGCATGTTCAGGCCCTGGTTCAGACCCTGTGCGCCACAGCCAACAATGACCACTTTTTTACCCTGAAGGTAGCTCGCGCCATCAGCAAATTCATCGCGCGCCATGAAGCGGCATTTGCCCAGCTGCGCCAGCTGCTGGCGCAAGTTCAGTGTATTAAAGTAGTTAGCCATGGGTGATACCTCGTGATGTTGTGTGTCTTATTGTTCGGTTCGCGTTTCAGCGAGAATGTACCCACATTACAACAGGAAATTTATTGCGGAAATTGATATATTCACAACGTCACATTGCAATTTATGCAATGTAAAAAGAGGGAGTGGAATCGGTGGATTTACGCGATCTGAAAATGTTCCTGCATCTGGCGGAAAGCCGTCACTTTGGCCGCAGCGCCCGGGCGATGCACGTCAGCCCTTCCACGCTGTCGCGCCAGATCCAGCGCCTTGAGGAAGACCTCGGCCAGCCGCTGTTCGTGCGCGATAACCGCACCGTCACCCTCACGGAAGCCGGTGAAGAGCTGCGCATCTTTGCCCAGCAAACCTTGTTGCAGTACCAGCAGCTGCGGCACACCATCGACCAGCAGGGGCCGTCGCTTTCCGGCGAGCTGCATATTTTCTGCTCCGTGACCGCCGCCTACAGCCATCTTCCCCCCATTCTCGACCGCTTCCGCGCGGAACATCCGTCGGTTGAAATTAAGCTCACCACCGGCGATGCCGCCGACGCGATGGAAAAAGTGGTCACGGGCGAAGCGGATCTCGCGATTGCCGGGAAGCCGGAAACCCTGCCGGGCGCGGTAGCGTTCTCAATGCTGGAGAATCTGGCGGTAGTACTGATTGCCCCGGCGCTGCCCTGCCCTGTGCGCAACCAGGTCTCGGTGGAGAAACCGGACTGGTCGACGGTGCCGTTTATCATGGCCGATCAGGGGCCGGTGCGCCGCCGCATTGAGCTGTGGTTCCGCCGCCAGAAAATCAGCAACCCGTCGATTTACGCCACGGTCGGCGGCCATGAGGCGATGGTGTCGATGGTGGCGCTCGGCTGCGGCGTGGCGCTGCTGCCAGAAGTGGTGCTGGAAAACAGCCCGGAGCCAGTGCGCAATCGCGTGATGATTTTAGAACGCAGCGACGAAAAAACGCCGTTCGAGCTTGGCGTGTGCGCACAAAAAAAGCGGCTGCATGAGCCGCTTATTGATGCGTTCTGGAAGATATTGCCGAACCACTAAAGCCGGGTGGCGCTGCGCTTACCCGGCCTACACGCAGCTCAACCCTTAGCCCGCGAGGAAGAAGCGGAACGCCGGGTTGTGGGTTTCGTCATGGCACTCATAGCCCAGCTCGTTCAGGCGCGTTTCGAAATCCGGCTCGTGCTCGCCCAGCTCGAACGCCGCCAGCACGCGGCCGTAGTCGGTGCCGTGGCTGCGGTAGTGGAACAGAGAAATGTTCCAGTGGGTGCCCAGCGTGTGCAGGAACTTGAGCAACGCGCCCGGCGATTCCGGGAACTCGAAGCTGAACAGGCGTTCCTTGAGCGGCTTGGATGGACGGCCACCGACCATGTAACGCACGTGCAGCTTCGCCATCTCGTCGTCGGAGAGATCGACCACGCTATAGCCGCCCTCATGCAGCAGGTTGAGGATCTCTTTGCGCTCCTCCACGCCGCGGCTCAGACGCACGCCGACAAAAATGCAGGCGTCTTTGGAGTCGGCAAAACGGTAGTTAAACTCCGTTACCGAACGACCGCCCAGCAGCTGGCAGAACTTCAGGAAGCTGCCCTTCTCTTCCGGAATGGTCACCGCCAGCAGGGCTTCACGCTGTTCGCCCAGCTCGCAGCGCTCGGAAACGTAGCGCAGGCCGTGGAAGTTCACGTTGGCACCGGAAAGCACGTGCGCCAGACGCTCGCCGCGGATGTTGTGCTGCGCGATGTATTTTTTCATGCCCGCCAGCGCCAGCGCGCCGGACGGTTCCGCCACCGCCCGAACGTCTTCGAACAGATCTTTCATCGCCGCGCAGATCGCATCGCTGTCCACCGTGACGATATCGTCGAGATATTCCCGGCACAGGCGGAAGGTTTCGTCGCCAATGCGCTTCACCGCCACGCCCTCGGCAAACAGCCCGACGCGCGGCAGGTCTACCGGATGCCCGGCATCCAGCGCCGCTTTCAGGCAGGCGGAGTCTTCCGCTTCCACGGCAATGACTTTGATCTGCGGCATCAGCTGTTTGATCAGCACCGCCACACCAGCGGCTAAGCCACCGCCGCCCACCGGGACGAAAACGCGGTCGAGATGGGCATCCTGCTGCAACAGTTCCAGCGCCAGCGTACCCTGCCCGGCAATCACCATCGGGTGATCGAACGGCGGGACCCAGGTGAAACCCTGCTGCTGCGCCAGCTCAATCGCTTTGGCTTTCGCTTCGTCAAAATTCGCGCCGTGGAGCAGCACTTCCCCGCCAAAACCGCGCACCGCGTCGACTTTGATATCCGCCGTGGCAACCGGCATCACGATCAGCGCTTTCAGCCCCAGACGGGCAGACGAGAACGCGACGCCCTGGGCGTGGTTGCCCGCCGACGCGGTAATCACGCCGCGCGCTTTTTGCTCGTCGGTCAGCCCGGCCATCATCGCGTAGGCGCCGCGCAGCTTGAAGCTGTGCACCGGCTGACGGTCTTCGCGCTTCACCAGAATGACGTTGTCGAGGCGCGAGGAGAGTTTTTCCATTTTCTGCAGGGGCGTGACCTGAACGGCTTCATAGACCGGTGCGCGCAGCACCGCCCTGAGATATTCCGCCCCCTCAGGGGCGGCGGATAAGGGTTGTGACTCGGCCATCATTAGCCCCCAAGTTTAGATTTATCGCGCACCGCGCCTTTATCTGCACTGGTGGCAAGACTCGCGTAAGCGCGCAGGGCGAAGGAGACTTCGCGCTGGCGGTCTTTCGGCGTCCAGGCTTTGTCGCCGCGGGCTTCCTGCGCTTCACGACGGGCCGCAATCTCCTGGTCACTCAGCTTCAGCTGAATGCCGCGGTTCGGAATGTCGATTTCGATCAGGTCGCCATCTTCGATGATCGCGATATTGCCGCCGCTTGCCGCTTCCGGGGAGACGTGGCCAATGGAGAGGCCTGACGTGCCGCCAGAGAAACGACCGTCGGTGATCAGCGCGCAGGCTTTGCCGAGGCCCATCGATTTCAGGAAGGTAGTCGGGTAGAGCATCTCCTGCATGCCCGGACCGCCTTTCGGCCCTTCGTAGCGAATGACCACCACGTCGCCTTCCACCACTTTGCCACCGAGGATAGCGTCTACCGCCTCGTCCTGACTTTCATACACTTTTGCCGGACCGGTGAATTTGAGAATGCTGTCGTCCACGCCTGCGGTTTTCACGATGCAGCCGTTTTCCGCAAAGTTACCGTACAGCACGGCCAGACCGCCGTCTTTGCTGTAGGCATGTTCCAGCGAGCGGATGCAGCCTTCGGCGCGATCGTCATCCAGCGTGTCCCAGCGGCAATCCTGCGAGAACGCCTGCGTGGTGCGAATACCTGCCGGACCGGCGCGGAACATCTTTTTCACCGCGTCGTCTTTGGTCAGCATCACGTCGTACTGGTCCAGCGACTCCGGCAGCGTCAGGCCGAGCACATTTTTCACGTTGCGGTTCAGCAGCCCTGCGCGATCCAGCTCGCCGAGAATACCGATGACACCACCAGCACGATGCACGTCTTCCATATGGTACTTCTGGGTACTCGGCGCGACTTTACACAGCTGCGGCACTTTGCGGGAGAGCTTGTCGATGTCGCTCATGGTGAAGTCGATTTCGGCTTCCTGCGCGGCGGCCAGCAGGTGCAGAACGGTGTTGGTGGAACCGCCCATGGCGATATCCAGCGTCATGGCGTTTTCGAACGCCGCTTTACTGGCGATGTTGCGCGGCAGCGCGCTGGCGTCGTCCTGCTCGTAGTAGCGTTTGGTCAGCTCAACGATGCGCTTGCCCGCGTTAAGGAACAGCTGCTTACGGTCGGCGTGGGTCGCCAGCAGCGAGCCGTTACCCGGCTGAGAAAGGCCCAGCGCTTCGGTCAGGCAGTTCATGGAGTTGGCGGTGAACATCCCGGAACAGGAGCCGCAGGTCGGACACGCGGAGCGTTCCACCTGGTCGCTCTGCTCGTCAGAGACTTTCGGGTCCGCGCCCTGGATCATGGCATCGACCAGGTCGAGCTTGATGATTTTGTCGGAAAGCTTGGTTTTACCCGCTTCCATCGGGCCGCCGGAAACGAAGATCACCGGAATGTTCAGGCGCAGGGAGGCCATCAGCATCCCCGGGGTGATTTTGTCGCAGTTGGAGATACAGACCATCGCATCGGCGCAGTGGGCGTTAACCATGTACTCCACCGAGTCGGCGATCAGCTCGCGCGACGGTAGTGAATAGAGCATCCCCCCGTGGCCCATTGCGATACCGTCATCCACCGCAATGGTGTTGAACTCTTTCGCCACGCCGCCGGAGGCTTCGATTTGCTCGGCAACCAGCTTACCAAGATCGCGCAGGTGCACGTGGCCCGGCACAAACTGGGTGAAGGAGTTCACCACGGCGATAATTGGCTTGCCGAAATCGGCGTCGGTCATTCCGGTGGCGCGCCACAGTGCGCGGGCACCCGCCATATTACGGCCGTGGGTGGTGGTGGCTGAACGATACTTAGGCATGCTTTATTTACTCCCGTCTGACTATTAAATGGGACGGTGCGTGCCGTCCCAAATTTATATTTAGTGATTAACCTGATCCAACCAGCCGTATTTGTCTTCTGTTTCGCCGGTGAACAGGCCGAAGAAGGCTTGCTGAATGCGTTTGGTGACCGGACCACAGCGGCCTTCGCCCACCTGAATGCCGTCGACGCTACGCACCGGTGTAATTTCAGCCGCGGTACCGGACATGAACACTTCGTCAGCCAGGTACAGGGATTCGCGGGACAGCACCTGCTCGCGTACTTCGATACCCAGATCTTTTGCCAGCTTGATGATGGCGTCGCGGGTGATGCCCGGCAGCGCGGACGAGGTGAACGGCGGGGTGAACAGAATGCCGTCTTTCACTTCAAACAGGTTTTCGCCCGCACCTTCGGAGATGTAGCCATTTACATCGAGCGCGATACCTTCCTGGTAACCGTGACGGCGCGCTTCGCTGCCAACCAGCAGTGAGGAGAGGTAGTTACCGCCCGCTTTAGCCGCGGTCGGGATAGTGTTTGGTGCCACGCGGTTCCAGGAAGAAACCATTGCGTCGATCCCCTGATCCAGTGCTTCCGCGCCCAGGTAGGCGCCCCACGGGAACGCAGCAATGATCACATCGGTGTTATAGCCAGCGGGCGGATTGACACCCATGCCGACATCACCCACGAAGACCAGCGGACGAATATAGGCACTGGTCAGTTTGTTCTGGCGGATCACCTCGCGGCAGGCTTCCATCAGCTCATCAACGCTTTGGGAGACCGGGAAACGATAAATTTTGGCTGAGTCATGCAGACGCTGCATGTGTTCGCGATGGCGGAACACCACTGGTCCTTTGTGAGAATCGTAGCAACGGATGCCTTCAAACACGGAGGTGCCGTAGTGCAGCGCGTGGGACATCACGTGAACTTTCGCGTCTTCCCAGCGAACCATCTCACCATTGAACCAAATGTAATCAGCTTTTTTTGTCGTCATTTTTTCGTCCTGTCACGCTTAAGCGCGGATTTGTTGTGATGTGGTTGTGCTCTGGCAGATGGCAACATGGGCAACGTCTACCAGTTTTGATAACTGACTAAACAGTAAGTCGACCGGCCGCGGGCTGGCAACGGTTAATTCGATACTGATATTTTGTGCATCCGTGGCCGTTTCCATATTCATAGAGCAAATCTGAAAACCACGATGACGCACCACACGCAATACGCGTTCTAACGTTTCCGGGTTGAAGCGAGCCTGCACGGCAACCTGATGTTGCATCATGATAATTTCTCCAGCATTTGTGAGTTACTGGCACCGGGCGGTACCAACGGCCAGACGTTCTCAAGCTCGTCGATTGAGACATGAAGCAGGTATGGCCCTTCGCTTGACAGCATGGTGTCGAGTGCCGCTTCAACCTGGTCTTTACGGGTGATGTGCTGGCCAGGAATGCCGAAGGCGCTGGCCAGGGTGAGGAAATCGGGGTTGTCGGTCAGGGTCGTTTCGCTGTAACGCTCCTGGAAGAACAGCTGCTGCCACTGGCGAACCATTCCCAAACGCTGGTTATCGAGCAAAACGATTTTCAGCGGTAACTGCTTACGCTTCACGGTGCCGAGCTCCTGGACATTCATCATGAAGGAGCCGTCACCGGAGATACAGATAACGGTATCGTTCGGGCGGGCAACCTGTGCGCCCACGGCAGCGGGCAGGCCGAAGCCCATCGTGCCTAAGCCGCTCGAGGTGATGAAGTTCTCCGGGCGGGTGTAGGTCATGTGCTGGGCTGACCACATCTGATGCTGGCCGACATCCGTCGTCACCACGCTGTCTGCGGGTTTGCGGTCGGACAACTGTTTCAACAACAGCGGCGCATAGATGGCCTCGCCGGGGTGATCGTAACGCCAGGCGTGTTCAGCGCGCATATCTGCGGTGTGCTGACGCCATGGGTTGATATCCAGCGGCTGCTCCAGCGCCGGTAAAAGCGCGTTGAGATCGCCCTGCAACGCGACATGCGCCTGACGCAGTTTGTTCATCTCCGCCGGGTCGATGTCCATATGGATCACTTTGGCGTTCGGCGCAAAGGTGTTCAGCTTGCCGGTGACGCGGTCGTCAAAACGGGCGCCGACGGCGATGAGCAGGTCACACTCCTGCACCGCCAGGTTTGCCGCTTTGGTGCCGTGCATCCCTAACATGCCCAAATAGTATGGATAGTCCGCGTCGACCGCGCCCAATCCTTTCAGCGTGCAGGTGGCGGGCATTTGCGTTACTGCGATAAATTCGCGCAGGGCAGGAACAGCCTGCGCCATGCCCACGCCGCCGCCTACATACAGCATCGGCTGTTTCGCCTGCGCCAGCATCTGGCGAGCCTCTTCAACCTCCGTATGGGGAAACACGTTGTCGCTTTCAACGGTGGAGAAGTGCGGTTCCAGATCGCCGAGTGCAACCTGAATATCTTTCGGGATATCTACCAGAACCGGGCCAGGACGGCCAGAGCTGGCAACCTCGAACGCTTCGGCCATCACGCGCGGCAGCTCTTCGAGAGACTGAACGAGGAAGCTGTGTTTGGTGCAGGCAAGCGATAAACCGAGCACATCCACTTCCTGGAAAGCATCGGTGCCGATGAAAGGAGAGGCCACCTGGCCGGTGATCGCCACCACGGGTACGGAATCGAGCAGCGCGTCAGCCAGGCCGGTGATCAGGTTCGTTGCGCCCGGACCGGAGGTGGCCATACAGACGCCGGTTTTACCGGTCGCACGGGCATAACCGATGGCGGCCATCGCTGCGCCCTGCTCGTGTCGGCACAAGAGGTGTTCCACGCCGCCGTCATACAGTGCATCGTAAATCGGCATAATTGCGCCACCCGGATAACCGAATACGGTTTCGACTCCCTGCGCGCGCAACGCATGTACTACCCATTGTGCCCCATTCATAGTTAGTTCCCCGTCATAAATCTGGAGAAACAGAATTTTGTGCTAGCCGTCATTCTCTGCTCCTCATTTAAGTTTTTTAGTCATAAAAAAACCCCCGGACCTTTCGGTGCGGGGGTCTTAGTTCGTTAAGGCTTGATTTCTAAGCCTTTCCTCGTCCAAGTGCAGCCCCGCACGGTGGGATAATAATCACCACCACGCTAATCACGACCAGGCTAATCACTCGTAGAAGGGCTGTCATTTTCAGTTCTTTTTGCATCTTGTTCGAAGGAATACCTAAAGAGTTACCACAGATATTTCATCTGACACAAGATTTTTTTATGACTCATTTCTGTAGCAGGCGAACTATTTCTTTCAAAATCGTTGTTTTATATAGGGAAAAAATAGAAATGAAGATTTTTCATTTTTTGGCCCGTTTCATCAGGCAAGGCGCGCATGATTTCTTTTCTGCGAGGCCGATTCCACCGACATGTAATGATTACATTTAGGCGCTAAAAGGCTGGAACGAGCGCCGTAATTCAGTGAATTAGCGCTAAACAGGAAAAAATGATGCTGGCATAGTCACCGCCAAGGAGGGGCTTATGTCACTGTCAGTTGTTTATACACGCGCGGCCATCGGCGTGAAGGCACCGCTTATTTCTGTAGAGGTTCATTTAAGTAATGGACTGCCCGGACTGACGCTGGTCGGCTTACCCGAAACGACCGTTAAGGAGGCCAGGGATCGCGTGCGCAGCGCAATTATTAATAGCGGTTATGCTTTTCCGGCGAAGAAGATCACCATCAACCTTGCGCCCGCCGATTTGCCAAAGGAGGGAGGGCGATATGATTTACCTATTGCTATAGCGCTTCTCGCGGCTTCTGAACAGCTCAATACGCCAGGGTTAAGCTCGTGCGAGTTCGTGGGTGAATTAGCGCTTACAGGCGCGTTAAGAGGCGTTCCCGGAGCAATCTCGGGTGCGCTTGAAGCCATACGCGCGGGAAGGCAAATCATTGTGGCCAATGAAAATGCCTCTGAAGTCAGCCTTATCGCCGAAAAGGGGTGTCTTGTCGCGGGACATTTGCAGGAGGTTTGCGCCTGGCTGGAAGGCCGACATGAGCTTGCCGAGCCGCAGGAGAATGAGGAGGTAGTGGCAGATTCACCCGATGACCTCAGCGATATTATGGGTCAGGAACAGGGTAAGCGGGCGTTAGAAATAACGGCCGCGGGTGGGCATAACCTGCTACTGATAGGTCCGCCAGGCACGGGGAAAACGATGCTGGCGAGCAGGTTGAGCGGCCTGCTGCCCCCCCTCAATAATCACGAAGCGCTGGAAAGCGCCGCGATATTTAGCCTGGTCAGTTCAATATCGCTGCATAAACAGTGGCGCCGCCGTCCTTTCCGCTCGCCACACCACAGTGCGTCTCTTACCGCGATGGTGGGCGGGGGCTCAATTCCCGGACCGGGTGAAATCTCACTGGCACACAACGGCATTCTGTTCCTGGATGAATTGCCAGAGTTTGAACGCCGCGTGCTGGATGCGTTGCGGGAGCCGATTGAATCCGGCGAAATCCATCTGTCTCGTACACGCGCCAAAATAAGCTACCCTGCGCAGTTTCAGCTGGTCGCCGCGATGAACCCTAGCCCAACGGGCCATTATCAGGGCAACCATAACCGCTGTACGCCGGAGCAGACGCTGCGCTATCTGAGTAAGCTGTCCGGCCCCTTCCTCGACCGTTTTGATTTATCTCTCGATATCCCCCTGCCACCGCCCGGTCTGCTGAGGCAAACCGGTATCAAAGGCGAAAGCTCAGCAGCGGTGCGAGAACGGGTTATTGCGGCTCAGGCGCGGCAGTATGCTCGTCAGAACAGGCTGAATGCCCGGCTGGATAACAGCGGGATCCGACAGTTTTGCTCTCTCAACGCCGAAGATGCAGGCTGGCTGGAAGAGACACTGACGCGGTTTGGGTTATCCATTCGCGCGTGGCAGCGTTTGTTGAAAGTTGCGCGCACGGTCGCTGACGTGGAGGGCTGCCCCGGAATAGAGAGGCGACATTTGCAGGAGGCATTAAGCTACCGTGCGATCGATCGGCTGCTGTTGCATCTGCAAAAAATGCTGGCATAAAAAAGGGGCCGTAGCCCCTTCTCTTCTTAATCGTCAGACTCGGTGTAGTCTTCTGCACCTTCCATCTGCGGCTTGCCGCCAGACAGCGTATGGAAACGCTTAGGACGCTTAATGCGAGCCATATACTTGATCCATACACGTTCTGCATCAGACTGCGGCTCACGCTCACCACGACAAACAGAGACAAATTGTTTTTCATCTTCGGTTGCCGGTTCGCGCTTACCCAGATCCAGCTCGTTAAAGGCATAACCATGGCGCTCAAGAAGTTGAGCTTCTTTGATAGTGAAATCGCCGTGACGAGAGAACCCGCGCGGATAATGTTTATTATCGAAAAAACGATTAGTCGTCGTAAAGCTTTCCGCCATCCTACACGCTCCTAATTCTTTGGCCGAGCTATTTATGGCGCGGAGTATTAGTTACGCTTGACAGAGTGTAAAACAAAACATTTAAATCATAACGACAAATAATTTTGTGGAGAAAGATGTGGATACGGAATTGCTAAAAACTTTCCTCGAAGTGAGCAGAACGCGACACTTTGGGCGAGCAGCTGAAGCCCTCTACCTGACGCAGTCAGCAGTCAGTTTTCGTATTCGACAGCTGGAAAATCAACTGGGTGTGAACCTTTTTACCCGCCATCGCAACAATATTCGTCTAACCCCGGCCGGTGAAAAGCTATTGCCTTATGCAGAAACCCTGATGAATACCTGGCAGGCAGCGCGAAAGGAGGTTGCGCACACCTCCCGGCATAATGAATTCTCGATCGGTGCCAGCGCTTCACTATGGGAATGCATGCTCAGCCAGTGGCTTATGCGGCTATATCGCACACACAATCATCTGCAATTTGAGGCGAGGATTGCGCAACGCCAGTCGCTGGTTAAGCAACTCCACGAGCGGCAGCTTGATCTGCTGATCACCACAGAAGCCCCCAAGATGGATGAATTTAGCAGCCAGATTGTTGGACAGTTTAGCCTGGCGCTCTATGCATCCGAGCCTGCAATGATGAAGGCCGACCTGAATTATTTACGCCTGGAATGGGGGCCTGATTTTCAGCAGCACGAGACGGGGTTAATTGCCAGCGATGATATCCCGCAACTCACGACAAGCTCTGCGGAGATCGCATGCCAGCATCTTCCCACACTGAAAGGCTGTACATGGTTACCTGTTCGCTGGGCGGATAATAAACCTGCACTCCATGTTGTCACCGATTCAACAACGCTCTCCAGGCCGCTGTATGCCATTTGGCTGCAAAACAGCGATAAGCAGTCGCAGATAAAAGATCTGTTAAAAACCAGCATACTGGATTAACGCAAAAGCCTGCGGAAACGCAGGCTGCTTATTCTTCAGGAAGGTGTTGAGCCGTTTTACAGGCAAAAAAAAATCCTTTGCCGAAGCAAAGGATTCTATATGGCAGGGGCGGAGAGACTCGAACTCGCGACACCCGGTTTTGGAGACCGGTGCTCTACCAACTGAGCTACGCCCCTAAATTTTTTTGCCATTAAGCCTGCCCAAAGGGCAGGCTCAATGTCTTAATAAGTGGCGGAACGGACGGGACTCGAACCCGCGACCCCCTGCGTGACAGGCAGGTATTCTAACCGACTGAACTACCGCTCCACCGAATACTTCTGTAACCACCGGATTAATGCACCGGCTTACTACTTAATTTGATGCCTGGCAGTTCCCTACTCTCACATGGGGAGACCCCACACTACCATCGGCGCTACGGCGTTTCACTTCTGAGTTCGGCATGGGGTCAGGTGGGACCACCGCGCTAAAGCCGCCAGGCAAATTCTGTTAATCTGTATCAGGCTGAAAATCGTGTCTGTCTCTTCGCCGAAACAGCTTCGGCGTTGTAAGGTTAAGCCTCACGGTTCATTAGTATCGGTTAGCTCAACGCATCGCTGCGCTTACACACCCGACCTATCAACGTCGTAGTCTTCAACGTTCCTTCAGGAGACTTAAAGTCTCAGGGAGAACTCATCTCGGGGCAAGTTTCGTGCTTAGATGCTTTCAGCACTTATCTTTTCCGCATTTAGCTACCGGGCAGTGCCATTGGCATGACAACCCGAACACCAGTGATGCGTCCACTCCGGTCCTCTCGTACTAGGAGCAGCCCCCCTCAATTCTCCAGCGCCCACGGCAGATAGGGACCGAACTGTCTCACGACGTTCTAAACCCAGCTCGCGTACCACTTTAAATGGCGAACAGCCATACCCTTGGGACCTACTTCAGCCCCAGGATGTGATGAGCCGACATCGAGGTGCCAAACACCGCCGTCGATATGAACTCTTGGGCGGTATCAGCCTGTTATCCCCGGAGTACCTTTTATCCGTTGAGCGATGGCCCTTCCATTCAGAACCACCGGATCACTATGACCTGCTTTCGCACCTGCTCGCGCCGTCACGCTCGCAGTCAAGCTGGCTTATGCCATTGCACTAACCTCCTGATGTCCGACCAGGATTAGCCAACCTTCGTGCTCCTCCGTTACTCTTTGGGAGGAGACCGCCCCAGTCAAACTACCCACCAGACACTGTCCGCAACCCGGATTACGGGTCTACGTTAGAACACCAGCCATTAAAGGGTGGTATTTCAAGGTTGGCTCCACGCAGACTGGCGTCCACGCTTCAAAGCCTCCCACCTATCCTACACATCAAGGACCAGTGTTCAGTGTCAAGCTATAGTAAAGGTTCACGGGGTCTTTCCGTCTTGCCGCGGGTACACTGCATCTTCACAGCGAGTTCAATTTCACTGAGTCTCGGGTGGAGACAGCCTGGCCATCATTACGCCATTCGTGCAGGTCGGAACTTACCCGACAAGGAATTTCGCTACCTTAGGACCGTTATAGTTACGGCCGCCGTTTACCGGGGCTTCGATCAAGAGCTTCGCGTTGCCGCTAACCCCATCAATTAACCTTCCGGCACCGGGCAGGCGTCACACCGTATACGTCCACTTTCGTGTTTGCACAGTGCTGTGTTTTTAATAAACAGTTGCAGCCAGCTGGTATCTTCGACTGATTTCAGCTCCGTCCGCAGGGACTTCACCTACATATCAGCGTGCCTTCTCCCGAAGTTACGGCACCATTTTGCCTAGTTCCTTCACCCGAGTTCTCTCAAGCGCCTTGGTATTCTCTACCTGACCACCTGTGTCGGTTTGGGGTACGATTTCGTGTTACCTGATGCTTAGAGGCTTTTCCTGGAAGCAGGGCATTTATCACTTCAGCACCGTAGTGCCTCGTCATCACACCTCAGCGTTAACAAGGTACCGGATTTACCTGGAACCTCCGCCTACATGCTTAAACCGGGACAACCGTCGCCCGGCTGACATAGCCTTCTCCGTCCCCCCTTCGCAGTAACACCAAGTACAGGAATATTAACCTGTTTCCCATCGACTACGCCTTTCGGCCTCGCCTTAGGGGTCGACTCACCCTGCCCCGATTAACGTTGGACAGGAACCCTTGGTCTTCCGGCGAGCGGGCTTTTCACCCGCTTTATCGTTACTTATGTCAGCATTCGCACTTCTGATACCTCCAGCACCCCTCACAGGACACCTTCAACGGCTTACAGAACGCTCCCCTACCCAACAACACATAGTGTCGCTGCCGCAGCTTCGGTGCATGGTTTAGCCCCGTTACATCTTCCGCGCAGGCCGACTCGACCAGTGAGCTATTACGCTTTCTTTAAATGATGGCTGCTTCTAAGCCAACATCCTGGCTGTCTGTGCCTTCCCACATCGTTTCCCACTTAACCATGACTTTGGGACCTTAGCTGGCGGTCTGGGTTGTTTCCCTCTTCACGACGGACGTTAGCACCCGCCGTGTGTCTCCCGTGATAACATTCTTCGGTATTCGTAGTTTGCATCGGGTTGGTAAGCCGGGATGGCCCCCTAGCCGAAACAGTGCTCTACCCCCGAAGATGAGTTCACGAGGCGCTACCTAAATAGCTTTCGGGGAGAACCAGCTATCTCCCGGTTTGATTGGCCTTTCACCCCCAGCCACAGGTCATCCGCTAATTTTTCAACATTAGTCGGTTCGGTCCTCCAGTTAGTGTTACCCAACCTTCAACCTGCCCATGGCTAGATCACCGGGTTTCGGGTCTATACCCTGCAACTTAACGCCCAGTTAAGACTCGGTTTCCCTTCGGCTCCCCTATACGGTTAACCTTGCTACAGAATATAAGTCGCTGACCCATTATACAAAAGGTACGCAGTCACCCCATAAAGAGGCTCCCACTGCTTGTACGTACACGGTTTCAGGTTCTTTTTCACTCCCCTCGCCGGGGTTCTTTTCGCCTTTCCCTCACGGTACTGGTTCACTATCGGTCAGTCAGGAGTATTTAGCCTTGGAGGATGGTCCCCCCATATTCAGACAGGATACCACGTGTCCCGCCCTACTCTTCGAGTTCACAGCAAGTGTGCTTTCGTGTACGGGACTATCACCCTGTACCGTCGGACTTTCCAGACCGTTCCACTAACACACAAGCTGATTCAGACTCCGGGCTGCTCCCCGTTCGCTCGCCGCTACTGGGGGAATCTCGGTTGATTTCTTTTCCTCGGGGTACTTAGATGTTTCAGTTCCCCCGGTTCGCCTCGTTAACCTATGTATTCAGTTAACGATAGTGCAACGGATTGCACTGGGTTTCCCCATTCGGACATCGCCGGGTCAAAGGTTCATATCACCTCGCCGGCGCTTTTCGCAGATTAGCACGTCCTTCATCGCCTCTGACTGCCAGGGCATCCACCGTGTACGCTTAGTCGCTTAACCTCACAACCCGAAGATGTTTCACTTCTGATTGCGAAAATTTGAGAGACTCGAACACACATGAGCTGTGTGTCGTTTCAATTTTCAGCTTGATCCAGATTTTTAAAGAGCAAAACTTCGCAGTGCACCTTTTCAGGTTCACTCTGAAGTTTTCTTGTTTTGCAGTAAAGGATGGTGGAGCTATGCGGGATCGAACCGCAGACCTCCTGCGTGCAAGGCAGGCGCTCTCCCAGCTGAGCTATAGCCCCATCGTTTGTAATCTCTGTACCGCTCATCCTTTAAAAGGAGTTTGGTAGGCCTGAGTGGACTTGAACCACCGACCTCACCCTTATCAGGGGTGCGCTCTAACCACCTGAGCTACAAGCCTGCAGAGATTTTTTACTGCTGTTTTTCATCAGACAATCTGTGTGAGCACTACAAAGGCAGGTTCTTTAAGGTAAGGAGGTGATCCAACCGCAGGTTCCCCTACGGTTACCTTGTTACGACTTCACCCCAGTCATGAATCACAAAGTGGTAAGCGCCCTCCCGAAGGTTAAGCTACCTACTTCTTTTGCAACCCACTCCCATGGTGTGACGGGCGGTGTGTACAAGGCCCGGGAACGTATTCACCGTGGCATTCTGATCCACGATTACTAGCGATTCCGACTTCATGGAGTCGAGTTGCAGACTCCAATCCGGACTACGACGCACTTTATGAGGTCCGCTTGCTCTCGCGAGGTCGCTTCTCTTTGTATGCGCCATTGTAGCACGTGTGTAGCCCTACTCGTAAGGGCCATGATGACTTGACGTCATCCCCACCTTCCTCCAGTTTATCACTGGCAGTCTCCTTTGAGTTCCCGGCCTAACCGCTGGCAACAAAGGATAAGGGTTGCGCTCGTTGCGGGACTTAACCCAACATTTCACAACACGAGCTGACGACAGCCATGCAGCACCTGTCTCAGAGTTCCCGAAGGCACCAAAGCATCTCTGCTAAGTTCTCTGGATGTCAAGAGTAGGTAAGGTTCTTCGCGTTGCATCGAATTAAACCACATGCTCCACCGCTTGTGCGGGCCCCCGTCAATTCATTTGAGTTTTAACCTTGCGGCCGTACTCCCCAGGCGGTCGACTTAACGCGTTAGCTCCGGAAGCCACGCCTCAAGGGCACAACCTCCAAGTCGACATCGTTTACGGCGTGGACTACCAGGGTATCTAATCCTGTTTGCTCCCCACGCTTTCGCACCTGAGCGTCAGTCTTTGTCCAGGGGGCCGCCTTCGCCACCGGTATTCCTCCAGATCTCTACGCATTTCACCGCTACACCTGGAATTCTACCCCCCTCTACAAGACTCTAGCCTGCCAGTTTCGAATGCAGTTCCCAGGTTGAGCCCGGGGATTTCACATCCGACTTGACAGACCGCCTGCGTGCGCTTTACGCCCAGTAATTCCGATTAACGCTTGCACCCTCCGTATTACCGCGGCTGCTGGCACGGAGTTAGCCGGTGCTTCTTCTGCGGGTAACGTCAATCGACAGGGTTATTAACCCTGTCGCCTTCCTCCCCGCTGAAAGTACTTTACAACCCGAAGGCCTTCTTCATACACGCGGCATGGCTGCATCAGGCTTGCGCCCATTGTGCAATATTCCCCACTGCTGCCTCCCGTAGGAGTCTGGACCGTGTCTCAGTTCCAGTGTGGCTGGTCATCCTCTCAGACCAGCTAGGGATCGTCGCCTAGGTGAGCCGTTACCCCACCTACTAGCTAATCCCATCTGGGCACATCCGATGGCAAGAGGCCCGAAGGTCCCCCTCTTTGGTCTTGCGACGTTATGCGGTATTAGCTACCGTTTCCAGTAGTTATCCCCCTCCATCAGGCAGTTTCCCAGACATTACTCACCCGTCCGCCACTCGTCAGCGAAGCAGCAAGCTGCTTCCTGTTACCGTTCGACTTGCATGTGTTAGGCCTGCCGCCAGCGTTCAATCTGAGCCATGATCAAACTCTTCAATTTAAGTTTGATGCTCGTGAATTAAACTTCGTAATGAATTACGTATGTTCACTCAGAGACTTGGTATTCATTTTTCGTCCGAGGACGTTAAGAATCCATGTCACTTTGAGTGCCCACACAGATTGTCTGATAAATTGTTAAAGAGCAGTTGCAACGCGGCTTTCAGCTCATCGTTGCGAGGTCCCGTATATTACGTTTTCCTCATTCAGAGTCAAGCAATTATTTTCACTTTTCTCTGTTGGCGTTCATCTCTGAACCCCGCTGTCCCGGCGGCTTGTAAGCCGTTGTTCCGTGTCAGTGGAGGCGCATTATAGGGAGTTCTCAGACGTTGACAACCCCTCTTTGAAAAAAAACGTTCAACCGTCTCTTTTTTGCTCAAAACCGTGCTACAGCGCCAGTTTTTCGAGCGTTTCGAAGCCATAACGACGTAAAACGGGCAAAAGTTGTTCGGTTTCTTTTGTTATCGCCATACAGAAAGCGATGTTAGCATCCGCTGATTTCGCATCCGGCGCCTCGTGCTCCAGTAGCCAGGCGGTCCGACGCGCAATCGCAGCACCGGAATCCACCAGCCGGGTCCCTTCAGGCAAAACCTTTAACAGCTCTTCCTGTAATAGCGGGAAATGGGTGCAGCCGAGAACAACCGTATCCGGTGGTTCCTGCATCCGCAGCCATGGACGCAGAATGCGACGCAGCTCTTCAAGCGATACCGTCTCGCCGTGCAGTTTCGCTTCCGCCATTTCCACCAGCTCCGCCGAGCCGAGCATGGCGATCTGGCATTCATTGGCAAAGCGCTCAATAAGCTCACGCGTATAAGGACGTTTTACCGTACCGCGTGTCGCCAGCAACCCCACGATACCGTTCGCCGTCAGACGCGCCGCAGGTTTGATTGCCGGGACAACGCCCACAACCGGGAACGGGAATTTTTCGCGCAGGGCAGGAAGAGAGACCGTGCTTGCCGTATTACAGGCAATAACCGCCAGCGCCAGGGGATAGCGCTTTTGTACCGCAGTGACGATTTCAATCACACGCTCAACGATAAAGTCTTCACTCTTTTCCCCATACGGGAACGCGACGTTATCGAAGGCGTAGATGTAATGGAGATCCGGCAGGAGCTGCCGAATCTCATCATAGACCGAAAGCCCACCGACGCCGGAATCAAACACCAGCACGGTGGGACGCGGATCAGAAGGTGTAGCTGCCAGACAAGGTGTATTCCCGTCCTGCAGTTTGGTAGCCATAAACTGTCTCGTAATCTTTATCGAACAGGTTGGCTATTTTACCACGAACTGTGAGATGTGAGGTGACAGGATATGAAACCGCGACGTCCCACAGGCTGACGCCGCCCATTTTAACTTTCTCTGACGGATAGGTTCCAAAGTCGGTGTCGTAGCGCGTGCCGAGATAGTGATACGTCAGGCTCCAGTCAACATCATAGATCTGCGTATCAAGCTGATATTTCACCTGCTGTTTAGCACGACGGTCCAGAAGTTGATTGGTTGCCGCATTGCGGGCATCCACATAGTCGTAGCCCACAGTATGCGTCAACGGACCCGTATCAAACGACGCTGTCGCTTCTACACCTTTAATGCGTGCTTTGCCGACGTTGTAATATTGCTGCAGGTTATTGTTGAAGTCGATGAGATTATCAACGTCATTACGATAGCCGGATACGCGCCAGCTTACGCCTGCCGTCAGGCCTTCAAACGCCCCTTCCCACTGCTTGCTCTCTTCAGGATCAAGATGGGTATTGCCGTAGAAGCCATAGAGCTGACCCAGATTCGGCGCTTTATAGGCCGTGCCATAAGAGGCTATGAAGCGGTAACCGTCAACGAACTCCCAGGCTGCGCTACTTTGCCAGGTACCATGGCGACCAAACTGAGAGTTGTCATCGCTGCGGGCCGCCGCCTCCAGAGTGAAATCTCCAAACTGCTGCAACCCAGTCAGGTAGACGCCAGTGTTACGCAGGTCATAGGCGTTGGTTACGTAGTTGGTACCCGGCTCGGTGCTCTGTTTCTGCCAGTCAACGCCCGCGCCGATGTTGCCATGTCCCACGTCAACTGAGTTGGTCCACTGAACATTGTACTGTTTGATTTCATCCAGGGTTGCTGTGGAGTCATAGCGTCCAAGGTGCGGATCGTAATTGTAGTCTTTGCTGTGACTGTAGCTGGAGAGCAACTGTGAATGGAAAACATCCCGGTTAAACCGCAATCCGGCATCCCAGGTCTGGCTATAGAGTTGGCGGGTATCAACCAGCACATCAGGGGTAAATGAACTGTAATAGCCGTCATAGGCGGTACGGTTGCTGTAACCATAGCCGCGAACGAAACCACTCCATTGCTCAGAGAAAGCATGCTCCAGTGCGCCGTAGAGCGTTTTATTCATAAAGCCGTCGCGATCGGTCTGGGCAAGGCCGCCGTTATTACCGTCAGCAACGACGTCAAAGCCTTTTGTGTAGGTGTAATCCCCCGCCAGCGTAACGCGCGTACTTTCACCCAATGTTTGCTGGGTGCTGCCACCATAATTCTGGAAGCCGTGTGTCCCAACGCCAGCATTCAGCGTTGTGCCATCCTTCGCACGCGTAGTGATAATGTTGACTACACCACCGATCGCATCCGAGCCGTACACCGCCGAACGCGGTCCACGAAGATATTCGATGCGCTGCACCAGGGAGATCGGAAACTGGCTGAGATCGGACGACCCCGTGACGCCCGCCTGGTTAAGACGGATCCCGTCGACGAGAATCAGGACATGGCTGGAGTTCGTACCGCGTATAAAGAGAGAAGAGAGCTGCCCCATCCCGCCATTTTGTGCCGTATCTACGCCAGGCAGGCGACGCATGACATCCAGAACCGTGGTGGATTGCCAGCGGTCGATATCGGCCCGCGTCACGACAGAAGTCGCAGCCAGAACAGATTTTTCAGGTTGTTCGAAACGGTTTGCTGTCACCACCAACGAGTCGGCGCTTTCCTGCGCCCAGCCCGAAAATGCCGTGACGGAAAACGCCGTCAACAGCGATACTTTTTTAATCATTGTTAAAGCATCCACAATATAAGAAGGATGCCGCAGGCCTCATCGATAGCACGCGATGATGAAACCAAATGCGACGTGATCCCGGCAGGTCTTCGGGCTGGGTGGCGTTATACGGATGAAGACTTCCCGTTTTCACAGTGTCTACAACTCTCATCCCGCCAGTCTTTACCGCTGCGCGTCAGCTCCAGATTTGCACTGGATTCCCTTTTCACTCTCAGGAGACCGGAAACAGAATGCTACAATTAGACACGTATAGATGTCCAGATAGCTATTAGCCATTAAATCTGGACATCCACTGCACAATCCCTACAATCCCCGCGTAATTCTTTATCACTCAGGACGCATCATGACCCCCGAACACCTCCCGACAGAACAGTACGACGCACAGCTGGCAGAAAAAGTTGTCCGCCTGCAAAGTATGATGACGCCTTTCAACGCGCCCGTTCCCGAGGTGTTTCGTTCTCCGGTCAGCCACTACCGTATGCGCGCTGAGTTTCGCATCTGGCACGATGGCGATGACCTGTACCACATCATTTTCGATCAGCAGACGAAATCCCGGATTCGCGTAGACAGTTTCCCGGCGGCGAGTGAGCTTATCAACCAGCTAATGACGCTGATGATCGACGGTGTGCGCACTAATCCGGTGCTGCGCAACAAGCTGTTCCAGATTGACTACCTGACCACCCAAAGCAATCAGGCCATTGTCTCTCTGCTCTATCACAAAGCGCTGACCGACGAGTGGCGCGAGCAGGCAGAAGCCCTGCGCGATGCGCTGCGCGCGCAGAACATCAACGTGCACCTGATTGGCCGCGCGACCAAAACCAAAATCATGCTGGACCAGGATTACATCGACGAGCGTTTGCCGGTGGCCGGAAAAGAGATGGTTTACCGTCAGGTGGAGAACAGCTTCACCCAGCCGAATGCGGCAATGAACGTGCAGATGCTGGAGTGGGCGCTGAATGCGACGGAAGGGTCGACGGGCGATCTGCTGGAGCTCTACTGCGGTAACGGCAACTTCTCGCTGGCGCTGGCGCGTAACTTCGAGCGCGTGCTGGCGACGGAAATCGCCAAACCGTCGGTGGCCGCCGCGCAGTACAACATCGCCGCTAACCATATTGATAATGTGCAGATCATTCGTATGGCGGCAGAAGAGTTTACCCAGGCGATGAACGGCGTACGTGAGTTTAACCGCCTGCAAGGGATTGATTTGAAGAGCTACCAGTGTGAGACAATTTTTGTCGATCCGCCGCGCAGTGGCCTGGACAGCGAAACCGAGAAGATGGTGCAGGCGTACCCGCGTATTTTGTACATCTCCTGTAACCCGGAGACGCTGTGCAAGAATCTGGAAACATTAAGCCAGACGCACAAGGTTGAACGTCTGGCGCTGTTCGATCAGTTCCCATATACGCACCATATGGAGTGCGGCGTACTGCTCACGGCGAAGTAATGTGGGCCTTGTAGGGCAGGTAAGCGAAGCGCCACCTGCCAAAAAAGCCGGATGGCGCTTCGCTTATCCGGCCTACAATGACAAAACCCTTTACTCTGGTAACTGGCTCTTGCGGCTACGCATGCGCGAGCCAATCCAGAACACCAGCGCCACAGACAGCACCGCAGGCAGGAAGTTAGAACCGATATCCGGATACTCTGCACGCACCACGGTGCTGTACAACAATACACCCAGAATAAAACAGGCTGCGGCCAGCCCCGGTAACCCAACCGGCATGGTGCGGTTCAGATAACGTTGATGCAGGCAATACACCGTCAGCACCAGCGCGATAATCGGGAAAATCGAGAACGGTACAATTGAGCTGAAAACCGCCGCAAACGTACCGTTAATGGATAAGCCAGCGATCAATGCCAGCAACAGCGTTCCTTTATCCTGACCTGACTGTTTCATTACTCACCTTCACTCATCGTTTTGATGTGCCAACTTCTCTTGTTCACGGCGATACCAGTAGTACGCACCTTTAGAAATCATCCGCAGCTGCAATACCAGTCGCTCTTCGAGTTGCTTACGTTGCTCAATGCTGACATCCAGCGCTTCGGCACCCGCGCTGAAAACAATGGTCACCATCGCCTCGGCCTGTGCTTCAGTAAACGCACGCGGCATATGGTTTTCGAGTTCAAGATAGTCGGCAAGTTCCGCGATGAAATGCTGAATTTCACGCGCGACGGCGGCACGAAACGCCGCCGACGTGCCAGAGCGCTCGCGCAGCAAAAGGCGAAACGCGTTAGGGTTATTGCCGATAAATTCCATAAATGTCGACACGGAGGTGCGGATCACGCTGCCGCCTTTGGCAATACGCTGACGCGCCTGACGCATAAGCTGGCGCAGCATCAAACCGCTCTCGTCGACCATGGTCAGGCCCAGTTCATCCACATCACGGAAATGACGATAGAAGGACGTTGGCGCAATCCCGGCCTCGCGCGCCACTTCGCGCAGGCTTAAACTGGCAAAACTCCGCTCAGCACTCAGTTGACTGAATGCGGCTTCCACCAGCGAACGCCGGGTTTTCTCTTTTTGTTGTGCTCTTACGCCCATCACGATAGTTGAATCCTTCCAAAGGCCCGTTGGCACTATACCAGAGAATAAAATTAATCTGTTTACCTGGCTTTGTGAATGATTGTTTACGCGCGGTTTGTGCTCCACTGCCCGAAAAAAGCACAACGATAATTGGGTTACCCAGGCAATGATGTTATGATTCTGTTGCTTTTATGTATAAGAACAGGTAAGCCTTGCCATGCCACATTCCTACGATTACGACGCAATAGTTATTGGTTCCGGCCCCGGCGGCGAAGGTGCTGCTATGGGTCTGGTAAAACAGGGAGCCAGAGTAGCGGTTATTGAGCGCTACCATAATGTCGGCGGCGGTTGCACCCACTGGGGCACCATCCCTTCGAAAGCCCTCCGCCACGCCGTTAGCCGCATTATCGAATTTAACCAGAACCCTCTTTACAGCGACCACTCCCGACTTCTTCGTTCTTCTTTTGCCGATATCCTGAATCACGCAGACACGGTCATTAACCAGCAGACGCGCATGCGTCAGGGTTTCTATGAGCGCAACCACTGTGAAATTCTGCAGGGTAACGCGCATTTTGTGGATGAACACACCCTGGCGCTGGAGTGCCACGACGGTTCGGTTGAGACGCTCACCGCTGAAAAATTTGTGATCGCCTGCGGATCGCGCCCATATCATCCGGCAGACGTGGACTTCTCTCATCCACGCATTTACGACAGCGACTCCATCCTCAGCCTGCACCACGAGCCACGCCATGTGATCATCTATGGCGCGGGCGTGATTGGCTGTGAATATGCGTCGATTTTCCGGGGAATGGAGGTCAAAGTCGATTTGATCAACACCCGCGACCGGCTGCTGGCGTTCCTCGATCAGGAGATGTCAGATTCCCTCTCCTACCACTTCTGGAATAGTGGCGTGGTGATTCGCCACAACGAAGAGTACGAGAAAATCGAAGGCTGCGACGACGGTGTGATCATGCACCTGAAATCTGGTAAGAAGCTGAAGGCGGACTGCCTGCTGTACGCCAACGGCCGTACCGGCAACACGGATTCATTGCAGCTGGAGAATATCGGGCTTGAAACCGACAGCCGCGGTCAGCTCAAGGTCAACAGCATGTACCAGACTGCGCTGCCGCACGTTTACGCGGTGGGCGACGTTATTGGTTACCCAAGTCTGGCCTCCGCTGCTTACGATCAGGGCCGCATCGCCGCACAGGCGCTGGTGAAAGGTGAAGCGACGGCGCATCTGATCGAGGACATCCCGACGGGCATCTACACCATCCCGGAAATCAGTTCTGTCGGCAAAACCGAGCAGCAGTTGACGGCCATGAAGGTGCCTTACGAGGTGGGTCGTGCCCAGTTTAAACACCTGGCGCGCGCACAAATTGTGGGGATGAGCGTGGGTACGCTGAAGATCCTGTTCCATCGCGAGACGAAAGAGATCCTCGGTATTCACTGCTTTGGTGAACGTGCCGCGGAAATCATTCATATCGGCCAGGCGATCATGGAGCAAAAAGGTGGTGGCAACACCATCGAGTACTTCGTTAACACCACCTTTAACTACCCGACCATGGCGGAAGCCTATCGGGTAGCTGCGCTGAACGGCTTAAACCGCCTGTTTTAACGCGTTGTCGAAATGGCCATCCATTGCACCACGGATGGCCTCTGCCAGCTGCTCATAGCGGCTGCGCAGCGGTGAACCCGGACGATAAACCAGGCCGATCGTGCGACGCGGCTCTGGCTTAATACACGGCAGATAGACCACGCCATCACGCTTACGCTCGCGCGGCACGGCCAGCGCAGGCAGCAGCGTAATGCCACTTCCCGCCGCGACCATGTTACGCAGCGTTTCCAGGCTGGTTGCGCGGAAATGGGTATCTTCATCTGCACCCGCTTCGAAGCAGAAGCCCATCGCCTGATCGCGCAGACAGTGGCCGTCTTCCAGCATCAGCAGCTTTTCTCCGGCCAGATCGGCCATCGGCACGCGATCGCGGTTCGCCCACGGGTGATCTTCATAGATCGCCAGCATCATCGGCTCATCGAACAGCGGTACTTCAATAAAGGCTTCACTCTCTTTGACCAGCGCCAGGATCGCGCAGTCGAGCTTGCCGCTGTCTAACTGCGCCAGCAGCTGATGGGTTTGCGCTTCATGCAGGTACATTTCGAGTTTCGGGAACGTCTGGTGCAGCAGCGGAATGATTTGCGGCAACAGATACGGGCCAACGGTTGGGATCAGGCCAATATGCAGCGGGCCGGACATCGCCTCCCCCTGCTGGCTTGCCATTTCCTTGAGCACTTTGACCTCGCGCAGTACGGTGCGCGCCTGATCCACCAGCAGCAGACCTGCCTGCGTGAACAGTACCTTACGACTGGTGCGCTCCAGCAGCATCACGCCCAGCTCATCTTCCAGCTTGCGGATCTGACCGCTCAGCGTTGGCTGGCTGACGTGGCAGGAGTCTGCCGCGCGGCGAAAATGGCGATGCTCAGCTAACGCTACCAGGTATTCAAGATCACGAATATTCATTATTCATCCTCCGTCGCCACGATAGTTCATGGCGATAGATAGCATAGCAACGAACGATTATCCCTATCAAGCATTCTGTTGAATAATACATCACATAGACGAGGCGGCACGTGTTTGACCCAAAACGACCCCGCACCGTCAGCGAGTTTCTCTCAAAACTCGAAAAACTAAAGCCAACGTGAACTTTTGCGGACCCCGTGGTCCGCTTTTTTTTGCGTATAAAAAAGCCCAGCACTAAGCCAGGCTCCGTTTTTCTCCCTCTCCCTGTGGAAGAGGGCCGGGGTGAGGGCACCAGCCCGCACAAATCAAACCAACCGGTTTTTCGCGTCCGTAATCGCCTGCGCTACCTGCTTCGGCGAGACTCCACCTTTCGCCGCACGCTTATCCAGGCAGGATTGCAGGGCCAGAATCGGGTAGACATCCTCCCCAATAACCGCACTGAATTTTTGCAGGTCGGCAAGCGCCAGCTCTTCAAGGGCTTTACCCTGACGAATCGCTTCCACTACCGCTTCACCCACAATATGGTGCGCCTCGCGGAACGGTACACCTTTCGCCACCAGGTAGTCCGCCAGCTCAGTTGAGTTAGCATAGCCCTGCTGCGCCGCTTCCTGGCAGCGCGGACGTTTCACCTGAATGCCGTCCAGCACCAGCGCGCCCATATGCAGACAGTCCAGCCAGGTGTCGAGCGCGTCGAACAGCCCCTCTTTGTCTTCCTGCATGTCTTTGTTGTATGCCAGCGGCAGCCCTTTCAGGGTCATCATCATGCCGGTCAGCGCGCCCTGCACGCGGCCACATTTGCCGCGGATCAGCTCCAGCGCATCCGGGTTTTTCTTTTGCGGCATCAGGGAGGAGCCGGACGTCACGCGGTCGGACAGCTCGACGAAGCCCGCTTCGCCAGAGTTAAAGAAGATCAGGTCTTCGGCAAAGCGCGACAGGTGCACCATCCCGATAGAGGCATTCGACAGCAGCTCCAGCACGTGGTCACGGTCAGAGACGCTGTCCAGGCTGTTGCGGGTGGCGGAAGCAAAGCCCAGCCAGCCTGCCAGCTGCTCACGGTCGATTTCATAAGCCGTACCGGCCAGCGCGCCGCTGCCCAACGGGCTGACGTCCAGACGCGTTAAGGTATCCTGTAAACGGCTCTCATCACGCGCCAGCATCTCAACGTAGGCCAGACACCAGTGCGCAAAGGTCACCGGCTGTGCGCGTTGCAGGTGGGTATAACCCGGCATCACCGCATCCTGATTGTTCTGCGCAGTGTCCACCAGCGCGCCCTGCAACTGACGATTTGCCGCCAGCAGTTCGCCTATGGTCTCTTTGCACCACAGCTTCAGGTCGGTCGCCACCTGGTCATTACGGCTACGGCCGGTATGCAGTTTTTTACCCAGCTGGCCGACTTTGTCGATGAGTTTGCCTTCCACCCAGCTGTGAATATCTTCGGCATCGCTCTGGAGGATTTGCTGCGGATCCAGACGCACCTCTTCCAGCAGATTATTCAGCGCCTCTTCCAGCTGCTGCTGTTCCTCTGCGGTCAGCACGCCCACGGTCACCAGCGCTTTGGACCAGGCCACAGAGCCGACAATATCCTGTTCGGCCAGGCGGTAGTCGAAGCGCAAAGAGTCGTTGAACTGTTTGAACCGCTGATCCGCTGCCTGTGTAAAACGCCCACCCCAAAGTGCCATAACGAATTTCCTTAATGATGATATTTTTGCCCGGTGGCGCTGCGCTTACCGGGCCTACAAAATTCACGTAGGCCGGATAAGCGAAGCGCCATCCGGCACAGAATCTTAAGCCAGAATACGCGTACCAATCGGCGTACCGTTAAACAGCGCCGGGAGTTGCTCCGCGTGACGCCAGGAGGCGATATCCACCGGACGACCCAGCGTGCGCGCGGCATCCAGCGCCGCGTTCACCTTAACGATCATGCCGTCGGTGATAATGCCCTGATCGATCAGCTGTTCGGCTTTTGCGGCGGTCATTTCCGCTATACGCTGGCCTTTGCCGTCCAGAATACCGCTCACGTCGGAGAGCAGGATCAGGTCTGCGCCCAGCGTGGCCGCCAGCGCGGTTGCCGCCTGGTCCGCATTGACGTTCATCAGCTCGCCCTCTTCGGTCACGCCGATTGAGCTCACCACCGGCAGAAAACCACCTTCCAGCAGGGTGTTAATCAGCTTAGGCGAACCTGGCTGCGCCAGTCCAACATGGCCAAGCGCTTCGTCGAGCTGGGTCACTTTCACGCTATCGCCATCGCCCAGACAGAGACCAACGGACGCGATGTGGTGCTTCTTCGCCCACGCCAGCAGCGTTTTGTTCGCCGTCCCCGCCAGCGCACCAGTAATAATGTCAATCTGGTCGGCAGGCGTGACGCGCAGGCCATTTTTCTTAATCACCGGCAGGTTGAGCCCTTTCATCAGCTCGTCCACCACACAGCCGCCGCCGTGGACAATCACCAGCGGACGTTGATGTGATTCACGATAGTTCACCAGCGCGGTAAACAGGCGCTCCAGCGCTTCTTCGCTGTCCAGCAGTACACCACCGAGTTTGATAATTAATGGGTTCATCATCACACCTTAAATAAGAGCCTGCGTTTCAGGGAAGCCGAAACGAATATTTGCACACTGCATTGCCTGTGCGGCAGCGCCTTTGAGTAAGTTATCTTCTGCGGCGACCACAATCAGGTGCTCGCCCTGCACGGCAAAGCCGATGTCGCAGAACGGCAGGCCGACCACGTTTTTTAGCGCTGGTACGCCTTTGTCATACAGACGCACCAGTGGTTTATCCGCATACGCCTGCGTGAAGACTTCGCTCACCTGTTCTTTGGTCACACCCGGCTTCAGGCGGCAGGTAATGGTTTCGAGGATCCCGCGCGGGAAGCTACCGAGGTGCGGGGTGAAGATCACCTCCGCGCCCAGATGGGTGGTGATTTCAGGGTGATGACGGTGATTAAACACGCCATACGGCTGAAGGCTCACTTCGCAGAAGCTGTTGGAGATCGCGGCCTTGCGCCCGGCGCCGCTCACGCCGCTGGTGGCGTTGATCACCGGCCACTGGTCAAGATCCAGCAGACCCGCGTCGATCAGCGGCTTAAGGGAGAGCTGCGCCGCCGTCGGGTAACAGCCAGGCACGGCAATCAGATTCGCTTCTTTCAGTTTATCTGCGCTCCACTCCGCCAGGCCGTACACCGCTTTTTCGAGCAGATCCGGGTGCTGATGGGTGAAGCCGTAATATTTTTCGTAGAACGCGCTGTCGTTAACGCGAAACGCGCCGGAGAGATCGAAGACCACGCAACCGGCTGCCAGAAACTGCGGCGCCAGGTCGTGACTGACCTCGTGTGCGGTGGCTAAAAACACCACGTCAACGCCGTCACTAAACTCGCTGATGTCAGACATGGCCTGCAAAGGCAAATCAACCACGCCCTTAAGTTGTGGATGCAAATCGGAAATTAACTTTCCGGCATCATTGCTTTGCGCTGACACGGTCAAAGCGGTTATGGTCATATGTGGGTGGCGATTCACGTAGCTTACAAGCTCTGCGCCCGCATAACCGCTAGCGCCTACAATCAGCGTATTCAACATCGGGTTCCTTTATGCTCAACGTTAATGTATTTTTATTCACATTTATTGCATGAATATTGATACTATCACGACCTAAGGTGTGTCAACAATGAAAATGAACTTACCGCCATTTATCGAGATTTACCGCGCCCTGATTGCCACACCGTCCATCAGCGCAACGGAAGAAGCGCTGGATCAGAGCAATGAGTCTTTAATCAATCTGCTGGCGGGTTGGTTTAGCGATCTTGGGTTTAACGTTGAGGTTCAGCCCGTCCCCGGAACACGTCACAAATTTAACCTGCTCGCCAGCACCGGACATGGCGCTGGCGGCCTGCTGCTGGCTGGTCACACTGACACCGTGCCGTTTGACGATGGCCGCTGGACCCGCGATCCGTTCACCCTGACAGAGCACGACAACAAGCTCTACGGTCTCGGCACGGCGGACATGAAAGGCTTCTTTGCTTTTATCCTCGACGCGCTGCGTGACGTGGACGTGACAACGCTGAAAAAGCCGCTCTACATTCTGGCGACCGCCGATGAAGAGACCAGCATGGCGGGCGCACGGTATTTCTCTGAAAACACATCGATTCGCCCGGACTGCGCGATCATCGGTGAACCTACCTCTCTGCAACCGATTCGGGCGCACAAAGGCCATATTTCTACCGCAGTGCGCGTGCTGGGCCAGTCTGGTCACTCCAGCGATCCGGCGCGCGGCGTGAACGCCATTGAGCTGATGCATGACGCGATTGGCCGCATCATGACCCTGCGCGACGATCTGAAAGAGCGCTATCACTACGAGGCGTTCACCGTGCCGTATCCGACGCTGAACCTCGGCAGCCTGCACGGCGGTGATGCGTCCAACCGTATCTGCGCCTGCTGCGAATTGCATATGGATATCCGTCCTCTGCCGGGTATGACGCTGAGCGATCTGGATGGCTTACTGAACGAAGCGCTGGCCCCGGTCAGCGAGCGCTGGCCGGGACGTCTGACGGTCTCCGAACTGCATCCGCCGATTCCAGGCTACGAATGCCCGCCTGACCACCAGCTGGTTCAGGTGGTGGAAAAACTGCTCGGAGAGAAAACCGACGTGGTGAACTACTGCACCGAAGCGCCGTTTATTCAGACCCTGTGCCCGACGCTGGTTCTGGGCCCTGGCTCCATCAACCAGGCCCACCAGCCGGACGAATATCTCGAAACCCGCTTCATCAAGCCCACCCGCGAACTCATTACCCAGGTTGTGCATCACTTCTGCTGGCATTAAAACGGCCCCTCACCCTGCCCTCTCCCCAAAGGGGAGAGGGTGTTCAAGTACCCTCTCCCCTTTGGGGAGAGGGTTAGGGTGAGAGGAGTAAATCCCGCGATCTACGTCACATTCCCATAAGCATCTCTTATCTGACGCAATACGAATTAAATTTCGTAAATTGCCCGCATTTATTCATCTGCTGAACCGTTTTCGCAGCAATTGACGACGGGGGTTTTACGTGGCTTTATAAAGGGAGATGACAAAATAATGTCCAGAAAATTTTCGCCTGGGCATAAACAAAAATGATGGGGTGACTGGGTTTTTATGAACGAACAATATTCCGCGTTGCGTAGTAATGTCAGTATGCTCGGCAAAGTGCTTGGAGATACCATCAAAGATGCGTTGGGGGAGAACATCCTCGACCGTGTTGAAACCATCCGCAAGCTGTCCAAATCTTCCCGCGCCGGTAACGAGGCCAATCGTCAGGAGCTGCTCACCACCTTGCAGAACCTCTCTAATGATGAGCTACTGCCCGTTGCCCGCGCCTTCAGCCAGTTTCTGAACCTGGCAAACACCGCTGAGCAATACCACAGCATTTCGCCAAAAGGCGAAGCGGCCAGCAACCCGGAAGTCATTGCCCGCACCCTTCGTAAACTCAAAGACCAGCCCAACCTCAACGAAGCGACCATCAAAAAAGCGGTGGAATCCCTTTCGCTGGAGCTGGTGCTGACCGCACACCCAACCGAAATCACGCGTCGTACGCTGATCCACAAAATGGTGGAAGTGAACAACTGTCTGAAGCAGTTGGATAACAAAGACATTGCCGACTACGAACGTAACCAGCTTATGCGCCGCCTGCGCCAGCTGATTGCTCAGTCCTGGCACACCGATGAAATTCGTAAGCATCGCCCAAGCCCGGTCGACGAAGCCAAATGGGGCTTTGCGGTGGTGGAAAACAGCCTGTGGGAAGGGGTGCCAAACTACCTGCGCGAGCTGAACGAACAGCTGGAAGAAAATCTGGGCTATCGCCTGCCGGTCGACTTTGTGCCGGTTCGCTTCACTTCCTGGATGGGCGGCGACCGCGACGGCAACCCGAACGTGACGGCGGAAATCACCCGTCACGTCCTGTTGTTGAGCCGCTGGAAAGCAACCGACCTGTTCCTGAAAGATATTCAGGTGCTGATCTCCGAGCTGTCGATGGTAGAAGCGACGCCGGAACTGCGCGCGCTGGCCGGTGAAGAAGGTGCCAGTGAGCCGTACCGTTTCCTGATGAAAAAACTGCGCGGTCAGCTGATGGCCACGCAGGCCTGGCTGGAAGCGCGCCTGAAAGGCCAGCGCCTGCCGAAGCCGGAAGGTCTGCTGAGCCAGAACGAACAGCTCTGGGAACCGCTGTACGCCTGTTATAAATCGCTTCAGGCCTGCGGGATGGGCATCATTGCCAATGGCGAGCTGCTCGACACCCTGCGCCGCGTGAAGTGTTTCGGCGTGCCGCTGGTGCGTATCGACGTCCGTCAGGAAAGCACCCGTCATACCGAAGCGCTGGGCGAGCTGACCCGCTATCTCGGCATTGGCGACTATGAAAGCTGGTCCGAAGCCGACAAACAGGCGTTCCTGATCCGCGAGCTGAACTCCAAGCGCCCGCTGCTGCCGCGCAATTGGGAGCCAAGCAATGACACCCGCGAAGTGCTCAACACCTGTAAAGCGATCGTGGATGCCCCGAAAGGATCGGTGGCCGCCTATGTGATCTCCATGGCGAAGACCCCGTCCGACGTGCTGGGCGTTCACCTTCTGCTGAAAGAAGCGGGCATCGACTACGCTCTGCCGGTAGCACCGCTGTTTGAGACTCTCGACGACCTGAACAACGCCAACGACGTGATGACCCAGTTGCTGAACATCGACTGGTATCGCGGCTTTATTCAGGGCAAGCAGATGGTGATGATTGGCTATTCCGACTCCGCGAAAGATGCGGGCGTGATGGCAGCCTCCTGGGCGCAGTATCAGGCGCAGGATGCGCTAATTAAAACCTGCGAAAAAGCCGGTATTGAACTGACCCTGTTCCACGGACGCGGCGGCTCAATTGGTCGTGGCGGTGCGCCTGCACACGCAGCGCTGCTCTCTCAACCACCAGGAAGCCTGAAAGGCGGCCTGCGCGTGACCGAGCAGGGCGAGATGATCCGCTTCAAGTACGGCCTGCCGGAAGTGACCATCAGCAGCCTGTCGCTCTATACCAGTGCGATCCTGGAAGCCAACCTGCTGCCGCCGCCGGAGCCAAAAGAATCCTGGTGCCGGATTATGGACGAGCTGTCTGACATCTCCTGCGATCTGTATCGCGGCTACGTGCGTGAAAACAAAGACTTTGTGCCTTACTTCCGCTCAGCCACGCCTGAGCAGGAGCTGGGTAAACTGCCGCTCGGCTCGCGCCCGGCCAAGCGTCGTCCTACTGGCGGCGTTGAATCCCTGCGCGCCATTCCGTGGATCTTTGCCTGGACGCAAAACCGTCTGATGCTGCCAGCCTGGCTGGGTGCCGGTGCGGCGCTGCAAAAAGTGGTGGAAGACGGTAAGCAGAGCGAACTGGAAACCATGTGCCGCGACTGGCCATTCTTCTCTACCCGTCTGGGCATGCTGGAGATGGTCTTCTCGAAAGCCGACCTGTGGCTGGCGGAATACTACGATCAGCGTCTGGTGAAACCCGAGCTGTGGGCGCTGGGTAAAGAGCTACGCGAGCTGCTGGAAGGCGACATCAAAGTGGTGCTGGATATCGCTAACGACTCCCACCTGATGGAAGACCTGCCGTGGATCGCCGAGTCTATCCAACTGCGTAACATCTACACCGACCCGCTGAACGTTTTACAGGCTGAACTGCTGCACCGTTCGCGTCTGGCGGAAGAGGAAGGTAAAGAGCCGGATCCGCGCGTTGAACAGGCGCTGATGGTGACGATTGCGGGCGTTGCGGCGGGGATGCGTAACACCGGTTGATCGGTTTTGCCGGGTGGCGCTCACGCTTACCCGGCCTACAATAGGCTTTTCGTAGGCCCGGCAAGCGCCAGCGCCGCCGGGCAATACCCTGGTATCCACACCATGCACCACGATATCCCCCACATCCTGAATGACCTGATCAACGGCACCTTGCCGCTGCGTCAGGTGCATTTCCCCCCTTCGGCTAAACCGCTCCCCCGAACGTCACCTTGCCTCGTGCTTAGCTTTGATACGGCCTGCGAAGCGTTATTTTTTTCATCCGGTAATATTCCGCTTCAACCCGCCTTTTCGCTCAACATCAGCTTCGGCAAGCAACAACTGACTCTTCAGCTCGAGCGCGACAACACGCTTTTGCAACAGCAACAGGTTGCCAGACGCGGGCCGCGAGTGGGCGCATTCCTTTTGCAGACGCTCGCTGAATTGCAAATGCAGCCAGACGATCGGGAAACGGCCAGACTGGTGGTATTAAGTTTGCTCAGCCACTGTCGCGATCTGCTGGGCAGCGATATCCATACCGCCAGCCGCAGCCGTGCATTATTTGAAGCGATTCGTCACTACATCGAAGAACATCACGCCTCTGCACTGACCCGTGAATCGGTGGCGCAGGCGTTTTATATTTCACCGAACTACCTTTCTCATCTTTTTCAAAAAACAGGCAGCGTGGGGTTCAACGAATATCTTACGCAAACACGCCTCGAGCACGCGCGTCAGCTTCTTAAAGGCTACGAGTTTAAAATCAAAGATATCGCTGCAAGCTGCGGATTTACGGACAGCAACTACTTTTGCCGTCTCTTTCGCAAGCACACTGAACGTTCCCCTTCCGAATATCGACGCCAGTATCACAGCCAGCTGATCGCCAAAAAGTAGCATTGTGATCGCTCTCTCACTTCGCCAGGGACATTACATTTATCCAGTATTTGGCAAAATTGACCTGTATTCGCCGCGACTGGGTGCGCCGTATCCTTTATTCAACCTTTCTGACTTAAGGAAAAATAATGGAACTGTACCTGGATACCGCCAACGTGGCAGAAGTTGAACGCCTGGCGCGCATTTTTCCCATTGCGGGCGTGACCACCAACCCAAGCATCGTAGCCGCCAGCGGCGAATCTGTCTGGGAGGTGTTGCCGCGCCTGCAGCATGCTATCGGCCCGGAGGGCAGGCTGTTTGCCCAAACCATGAGCCGCGACGCCGAAGGAATGGTGGCGGAAGCAAAACGGCTGAACAATGCCCTGCCGGACATCGTGGTAAAAATTCCCGTCACTGCACAGGGGCTCATCGCGATTAAAGCGCTGAAGAAAGAGGGAATTACCACGCTGGGAACCGCCGTTTACAGCGCCGCTCAGGGGTTACTGGCCGCGCTGGCAGGAGCGAAATATGTCGCACCGTATGTAAACCGCGTCGATGCGCAGGGCGGTGACGGCATTCGCACGGTACAGGAACTGCAATCCCTGCTGGAACAGCATGCGCCAGAGAGCATGGTGCTGGCTGCCAGCTTTAAAACGCCGCGCCAGGCGCTGGATTGCCTGTTGGCAGGATGTGAGGCAATCACGCTTCCCTTAGACGTAGCGCAACAAATGCTCGGCACGCCAGCGGTAGAGTCAGCCATAGAGAAGTTCGAGCAGGACTGGAAAAACGCGTTTGGTAACCTCAACCTCTAAGGGAGAAATGTTATGGACCGTATCATTCAATCGCCGGGGAAGTACATCCAGGGCGCTGATGTTCTCACTCGTCTCGGCGACTACCTGAAGCCGCTGGCGGCTCGCTGGCTGGTGGTAGGCGATAAATTTGTGCTGGGTTTTGCCGAAGAAACCCTGCGTCAGAGTTTTAAAAAAGCCGGACTCCATGCCGAAATTGCACCGTTTGGCGGCGAATGTTCGCAAAATGAAATCGATCGCCTGAAAAAACTGGCCGACAGTACCGACTGCCTGGCGGTGCTGGGTATCGGGGGCGGAAAAACGCTGGATACCGCCAAAGCGCTGGCGCACTTTATGGACGTGCCGGTGGCTATTGCCCCGACCATTGCCTCCACCGATGCGCCGTGCAGTGCCCTTTCCGTGATTTATACCGACAGCGGCGAGTTCGATCGCTACCTGATGCTGCCGCACAACCCGAACATGGTGATTGTCGATACCAGGGTGGTGGCGGGCGCACCTGCGCGCCTGCTGGCCGCCGGGATTGGCGATGCCCTGGCAACCTGGTTTGAAGCGCGCGCCTGTTCGCGTAGCGGCGCCACGACCATGGCGGGTGGCAAGTGCACGCAGGCAGCGTTAGCGCTGGCTGAGCTGTGCTACAACACGCTGGTTGAAGAGGGCGAGAAAGCGATGCTGGCGGCGGAACAACACGTGGTGACGCCTGCTCTGGAACGCATTATTGAAGCCAACACCTATCTGAGCGGCGTGGGCTTCGAAAGTGGCGGGCTGGCGGCGGCACACGCCATTCACAATGGCATGACGGCGGTGCCGGATGCGCACCATTTCTACCACGGTGAAAAAGTGGCATTTGGTACGCTGACGCAACTGGTACTGGAGAACGCGCCGGTAGAAGAAATCGAAACCGTTGCGGCGCTGTGCCATAGCGTCGGGCTGCCAATTACGCTGGCGCAGCTGAATATCAAAGAGGATATTCCGGCTAAAATGCGGCTGATCGCGGAGGCGTCCTGTGCCGAAGGGGAAACCATTCACAACATGCCTGGCGGCGTAACGCCGGATCAGGTCTATGCGGCGCTGCTGGTGGCGGACCAGTATGGACAGCGATTCTTGCAGGAGTGGGAGTAATAGAAAAGCCGGGTGGCGCTGCGCTTACCCGGCCTACATGGCACTTTAATTTGTAGGCCGGGTAAGGCGTAGCCGCCACCCGGCACAAGGGTTACTTCACGTCAAACCGATCCAAATCCATCACTCGCGCCCATGCGGCAACGAAGTCGCGGATGAACTTCTCTTGTGCATCGCTGCTGGCGTAAACTTCGGCCAGCGCGCGGAGGACAGCGTTGGAACCGAAGACCAGATCGGCGCGGGTGGCGGTATATTTCACTTCCCCGCTGGCGCGATCGCTACCGGCAAACAGCTCGTTTGAGTCGTCGGTCGCTTTCCACTGGGTGTTCATATCCAGCAGATTGACGAAGAAGTCGTTGCTCAGCACGCCCTCGCGGTTAGTAAACACGCCATTCTTGCTGCCATCGAAGTTTGCACCCAGCACGCGCAAACCGCCGATCAACACCGTCAGTTCCGGCGCGGTCAGGGTCAACTGCTGGGCTTTGTCGATCAGCAGCGACTCCGTGGTGGACACATCCACCTGTGCGCGATAGTTACGGAAACCGTCGGCAATCGGTTCGAGCAGGTTAAACATCTCGATATCCGTCTGATCCTGACGCGCATCCACACGACCTGGAGTGAACGGTACGTTGACGTAAACGCCTGCCGCTTTCGCCGCCTGCTCAACGCCCACGACACCCGCCAGCACAATGATATCGGCCAGTGACGCTTTGTTGGTGGTGCGCTGGATCGCTTCCAGAGCCGGTAATGCCCGCACCGCCGCGGCGTTAACGTCCCAGTCGCGCTGAGGTGCCAGCGCCAGACGCGCGCCGTTAGCGCCGCCACGCTTGTCGCCGCCGCGGAAGGTCGATGCCGACGCCCAGGCCACGGAAACCAGCTCGCTCACGGAGAGACCCGAGGCCGCGATTTCCGCTTTCAGGCTTTCAATATCTTCCTGCGTCGGATGGAACACCGGCTGAGGCAGCGGATCCTGCCAAATCAGATCTTCTTTCGGTACTTCCGGGCCGATGTACCGCGCTTTTGGCCCCATATCGCGGTGGGTCAGCTTGAACCACGCGCGCGCAAAGGCTTCGTTGAAGGCCTGCGGATCGTTCAGGAAACGACGGGAAATTTTCTCGAATTCCGGATCAAAACGCAGCGTCAGGTCGGTGACCAGCATGGTTGGCTTGCGTTTTTTCGACGGGTCGAACGGGTCAGGCATAATTTCCGGCGCATCCACGGCTTCAAACTGAATTGCGCCCGCCGGGCTACGCGTCTGCACCCATTCGTATTTGAACAGGTTCTCGAAGAAATAGTTGCTCCACTGGGTTGGGGTTTGAGACCAGATAACTTCCAGCCCGGAGGTGATGGCGTCAGCGCCAATACCGGTGCCGTGCGTGCTGGCCCAGCCCAGGCCCTGCGCTTCAATAGGCGACGCTTCAGGGTCAGTGCCCACGTGCGTGGCTTCGCCTGCACCGTGCGTTTTACCGAGCGTATGGCCGCCTGCAATAAGCGCAACGGTCTCTTCGTCATTCATGCCCATGTTGCCAAAGGTAGCGCGGATCGCCGCCGCCGCAGACAGCGGTTCACCACTGGCGTTTGGCCCTTCCGGGTTAACGTAAATCAGGCCCATTTCTGTGGCGGCCAGCGGGCGCTTCGCCAGCGCTTCCGGGTCACGGTGAGTCAGCCAGGCTTTTTCATCGCCCCAGTTCACGTCCAGATCCGGTTCCCAGACGTCTTCACGCCCGGCACCGAAACCAAAGGTGCGGAAGCCGGAGTTCTCCAGCGCCACGTTACCCGCGAGGATAAACAGGTCGGCCCAGGAGATTTTTTGTCCGTATTTTTGCTTAATTGGCCACAGCAGACGGCGAGCCTTATCCAGGCTGACGTTATCAGGCCAGGAGTTCAGCGGCGCAAAACGCTGCTGACCGCGACCGGCACCGCCGCGACCATCAACGGAGCGATAGGTACCCGCACCGTGCCAGGCCATACGGATAAACAGGCCCGCATAGCTGCCCCAGTCGGCAGGCCACCACGGTTGTGAGTCGGTTAACAGTGCTTTGAGATCGCCCTTTAGGGCGGAATAGTCGAGCTTACTGAATTCTTTGCGGTAGTCGAAGTCTTCACCCAGAGGGTTTGAACGGCTGGAGTGTTGATTAAGTAAATCGATGCGGAGTTGTTTAGGCCACCACTCTTTGCTGCCGGTACCTGCACCCGCGCTGTGATCGACGCCGCCCTGGTGGAACGGACATTTGCCGGCGGATGCCGCGTTATTGGTCTCGTCTGACATGCTCATCGCTATGCTCCCTTTACAGTGTTACCGTTACGATATACACCACTAGCGATAAGAGATAGTTGAATTAATCCACAGATTCGATAGCTAATACCTTTTAACTTTCTGTTCGAGTAAAAAACCCTCACTTTATGAGGGATTTTTACTTTATAACGCCGGGCGGACACCCAGCGTATGGCAAATGGCGTAACTCATCTCCGCGCGGTTAAGCGTATAGAAGTGGAAATCCTTCACCCCTTCACGGCTTAAAATCTTCACCATATCCATCGCGATATTGGCCCCCACCAGCTTGCGTGTTTCCGGGTCATCGTCCAAACCTTCGTACATTTTGGACATCCACAGCGGAATGCGCACGTTGGTCATATCCGCGAATTTCTTCGCCTGTTTGAAGTTCGAGACCGGCAGAATGCCAGGGATGATTTCGACATCAATACCCGCCGAGACGCAGCGGTCGCGAAAGCGTAAATAGCTTTCCACATCAAAGAAGAACTGAGTAATGGCGCGATTGGCACCTGCGTCCACCTTACGCTTCAGGTTAAGCAGATCCGCCTGGGCGCTTTTCGCTTCCGGGTGAACTTCCGGGTAAGCGGCAACGGAAATATCAAAGTCAGCAACGTCTTTCAGTAGGGCAACCAGATCGGTGGCGTACATGTCCGGCTTACCGCTCCCCGGCGGCAGGTCGCCGCGCAGGGCAACGATATGACGAATGCCGTTGTTCCAGTAGTCCTGAGCAATCGCGCGCAGTTCATCAGGGGTGGCGTCGATACAGGTGAGGTGCGGTGCCGCTTCCAGACCGGTTCGGTCTTTAATGCCCTTAATGATGCTGTGCGTGCGGTCACGCTCACCGGAGTTGGCGCCGTAGGTCACGGAGACGAACTTCGGCTTCAGGCTGCTCAGGCGATCGATAGAGCTCCACAGGGTTTGCTCCATTTCACTGGTGCGCGGCGGGAAAAATTCAAAAGAGACGTTAATCTGGCCGTTTACTTCGGCCAGGCTCTGATTCAGGGCTTCCCGCTGGTTGGCGTGAAAAAAGCTCATACCTTACCTCTATCTTTCGCGTGTCATTGTTTGTTGTGTTGTGAACTTCTATACGTTTAGACGTCCAGATGTAAAAATGACGGAAAAGCGGGATGACGTCAACAGAAATAATCAACATTAACGGTGAGGTTTGTTCAGGGAAGATGAAGGGGATTCATGATGGGGGGTGAGAAGGCCCCTCACCCCAGCCCTCTCCCCAAAGGGGCGAGGGGGGAAAGACCGCACCGAGCAGTCCCCTCTCCCCTAAGGGGAGAGGGTTAGGGTGAGGGGTTACAGTAGCTTAGCCAGGCGATTAATGTCGGACTGAATGGCTCCGGCGGTCACATCGCGCCCCGCACCCGGGCCACGGATCACCAGCGGGTTATCGCGGTACCAGCGGCTTTCGATGGCGAAGACGTTATCGCACGGCAGCAGCGCCGCCAGCGGATGTTCAGGACGTACCGCCTCCACGCCCACGCGCGCTTTACCGTTCGCCTCGAAGCGCGCCACGTAACGCAGCACCAGGCCCATCTCGTTTGCCGCTTCCAGACGTTGCACCATCTGCTCGTTCAGCTCGTCGCCGTTCTCAAAGAAGTGATCGACAGATCCTTCCTCGCAGCCCGCAGGCACCAGAGACTCAACGCGAACCTGGCCAGGCTCAATGTCGTAGCCCGCTTCACGCGCCAGGATCACCAGCTTGCGCATCACGTCTTTACCGGCAAGGTCGACGCGCGGATCCGGCTCGGTTAAGCCCTGCTGCCACGCCTGATCCACCAGGTCGGTGAACGGCACGGTACCGTCAAATTGCAGGAACAGCCAGGAGAGCGTGCCGGAGAAGATCCCGCTCAGCGCCAGAATGCTGTCGCCGCTATCAATCAGATCGCGCACGGTATGGTTAACCGGCAGACCTGCGCCAACGGTGGCGTTATACAGCCAGTGACGACCCGTTTTTTCGAACGCGTCGTGGATCTGGCGATATTTATCAGTGCTGCTCGCGCCTGCCAGCTTGTTGGCGCTGATGACGTGGAACCCGTGGCTGGCAAAATCCAGATACTGGTCGGCCAGTTGCTCGCTGGCGGTAACGTCCAGCACCACCAGATCGTCGTACGGGTGCGCGCGCATCCACAGGAACAGCGACTCTTCGTCCTGCTCAACCGCTTCATCGTTAAAGAAGGCCAGCGCCCGACTGGCGTCCAGCCCTTCGTAGTTCAACAGGCTGCGGCGGCTGTCCACCACGCCTGCCAGAATAAACTCAAATCCGGTACGCGCCGAAAGCGTCACCTGCTCGCGGGCGAATAGCTCCAGCCAGCGGGAACCGATGTTCCCTTTCCCGAACAGTACCAGGCCGATGCGTTTTTCCGCGCGGAACAGGGAGGTGTGCAGGCCCTGAATCAGGCTTTCGGTTGGCCCCTTGCGCAGAACGGCAACCAGGCTGATGCCCTCTTCCGACTGCCAGGTGAACTCCACCGGCTGCCCTTTCAGCTGCTGCCAGAAGCGGTGGCAGTGCAGCGGGTTACGGGTGACGCCCGCGCCCACCATTGCCACCAGCGCCAGTCCCTGACGCAGGCGAAGCTCGCCCGGCAGTCCCGCTTCATCCAGAATCTTCAGGGCGCTGTCCACCACTTCAGCGGTATAGCAGAACTGTAACAGCTGGCGATCGTTATGCACGCCAACGGCCAGCGGACGCACCTGGGCACGTTTCAGGATGGTGTCGATATCTTTGTGCGCCAGTTTGAAATCCTGGCCCGCAGGCACCTGGAACTCAATCAGGCAGATGTCATCGTGGCTGGTGACAATGCGCGCGCCCGTACCGGATGCCAGCACGCGCTCGATGCGAGTGGACCCCTGATCCGGCGTGTAGCTACAGCGTAGTTGCAGGTCGATGTCGCTGCCGGAAACCGGCTGTAGCGTGCGCGCGTGCAGCACTGGTGCCGCCAGACGCGCCAGCTCGCTCGCTTCGTCGAGACGCAGCAGCGGCAGCAGGCAGGCATCTTTCACTTTGCGCGGGTCCGCGCTGTAGACACCGGCCACGTCGCTCCAGATGGTGACGCGGGACACGCCCGCCAGGGCGCCAATCTGCGTTGCCGAGTAGTCAGAGCCGTTACGGCCCAGCAGTACGGTTTCACCTGCGTTGCTGCGACTGATAAAGCCGGTCACCACAATACGTTTACCCGGATGTTGCACCAGCAGCTGTTGCAGCAGCGGGTAGGACAACCCTTCGTCTACCTGCGGCTGTGCGGCGCGTTCGGCACGCAGGAAATCACGCGCGTCGAGCCAGGCGGCTTCCACGCCAAGATGTTGCAGCACGGCGGCCATCAGGCGTGCAGACCACACTTCACCATGGCCAACCACTTCCGCATACACCGCATCGGTAATGCCGCTGTCCAGCAGAGCTGCCAGACGCTCAAGGTCGTGAGTAAAGGCGCTTATCAGTCCGTCCGCCACGTCCGCAGGCAGCAAACCGGCAATCAGTTCACTCTGGTAACGACGTAAGGACTGTTGCACCTGATGCGCAGAGAGGCGATCGGTCTGGCTCAGTTTCAGCCAGCTAATCAGCTGGTTGGTGGTGCTGCCCGCCGCAGAGACAACCATCATGTCCCCCGGCTGTGAATACTCGGTCATGATCCCTGCGACACGCAGATAACATTTCACATCAGCAAGACTACTACCACCAAACTTGTGCAGCTGACGACCCTTCGCCCCTGCCTGCGCTATCACACTCATGATTACCCCTTGGCTGCGACCCGGAAGCCATTTTCCAGATCGGCAATTAAATCTTCAGAATCTTCAATACCGGTCGAGATACGCAGCAGCGTCTCGGAAATCCCGGCGGCGGCACGTGCTTCGGGTGCCATACCTGCGTGCGTCATGGTTGCGGCGTGGGAGATCAAGCTTTCTACTCCCCCTAAGGATTCCGCCAGCGTAAACAATGACAACCCGCTCAGGAAGCGACGCAGCGTTTGCTCGTCACCGTCCAGTTCAAAACTTAACATCGCGCCAAATCCTTTCTGTTGGCGCGCGGCAATCTCGTGCCCCTGGTTTTCCGGCAGCGACGGGTGATAAAGCTTCTTCACCAGCGGCTGGGTTTTCAGGAAATCCACGATCGTCTGGGCATTACGCTGCGCGACGTCCATACGCGGTGACAGCGTGCGGATGCCGCGCAGCAGCAAATAGCTGTCGAACGCGCCCGCGGTGACGCCAATGTTATTGGCCCACCATGCCAGTTCAGTGACAACATCAGGATCTTTGGCAATCACCACACCCGCTACCACGTCAGAATGGCCGTTCAGATATTTCGTGCATGAATGCAACACCAGATCGGCACCCAGTGCCAGTGGGTTCTGAAGGGCCGGACTGAGGAACGTATTATCCACTACACTTATCGCTCCCGCATCCCTTGCGAGCTGACAAATTTTCGCAATATCGACTACGCGCAACAATGGATTGCTTGGACTTTCCACCAGAACCAGCTTCGGCTGTTCGGCTAACGCCTGTTTCAGCGCCTGTTCGTCGTTTTGATCGACAAACAACACGCGGTAGCAGCCACGTTTCGCCAGGCTATCAAACAGACGATAGCTGCCGCCGTAGCAGTCGTGCGGCGCCACCAGCAGATCGCCAGGTTTCAGGAACACCGTGGTTACCAGGTGAATGGCAGACATGCCGGTATTGGTTAATACCGCCCCTGCGCCGCCTTCCAGTTCCGCCAGCGCGCGCTGGGTAACGTCACGCGTAGGATTGCCGCGACGCGAGTAGTCATGCGCGCGAGGTTCATTAAATCCGGTGAAATTATAGGTGCTGGAGAGATGAATTGGCGGGACAACGCAGCCGTACTGCTCGTCATCATTCAATCCGCTACGCACTGCGATGGTGGCCTGTTTACGCGTCATGGTGAGGCTTCCTGGCGAATGAGGTGAAAAGTCAGGCACCAGAGTAAACATTGAAAGTATGGACGTCAATACATCTGGACATCTAAACTTCTTTGCGTATAGATTGAGCAATGCGCAAATAGCCGTTAAAATTATATGCTTTAGGACACGCTACAGCGGCAATATCCGTGCCTCGGTATCGTCTCTACGGTAAACTACGCAAGATTACGGTTCAAAACTGATGGTTACCGGTTTTGCACCTTTAGATTAATGACTGAGAGGATTAAAGGTATCTCATGGCTGAATGGAGCGGCGAATATATCAGCCCATACGCTGAGCACGGTAAGAAGAGTGAGCAAGTCAAGAAAATCACGGTGTCCATTCCTCTGAAGGTGTTGAAGATCCTCACCGATGAACGTACGCGTCGTCAGGTGAACAACCTGCGTCACGCCACTAACAGCGAACTGCTGTGCGAAGCGTTCCTGCATGCGTTTACCGGCCAACCGTTGCCGAACGATGACGATCTGCGCAAAGAGCGCAGTGACGAAATTCCAGAAGAGGCGAAGGTGATCATGCGTGAACTGGGTATCGACCCGGATACGTGGGAATACTGATAAGCGGATACAAAAAAGGCACCTTGCGGTGCCTTTTTTTCGGGAAACTTATTTAGCGCCCGGGATGCTGAAACGCTTGTTGAAGCGGTCAACACGGCCACCGGTTGCAACATCACGCTGCTTACCAGTGTAGAACGGGTGGCATTTGCCGCACACGTCCAGGTTCAGATCGTGACCCACGGTAGAGCGGATCTGGATAGAGTTACCGCAAGAGCAGTTTGCAGTAATCATTTCGTATTTCGGGTGAATATCTTTTTTCATGGGAGAACCTCAGTTAAGGCCGCGTCGCTCTTCCAGCCCTAACGCCAGACACCACGCGATGTTGAATGTAAGTTCTTTGGCGTAAAGTACACCAAAGGCGGCGAATCATACAGAATTTAACCAACGTATGCAAACTGATCCGCACGCCGCTTTCACTAATGTGTATACTAACGCGCCACTTTTCAAGTCAGGAAGATTCGATGCCCGTCGCTCACGTTGCCCTGCCCGTTCCGCTTCCCCGCACCTTTGACTACCTGCTGCCCGACAGCATGAGCGCCAAAGCGGGCTGTCGCGTGACCGTGCCGTTCGGTAAACAGCAGCGCGTGGGGATCGTCGTCTCCGTCAGCGATAAAAGCGAGCTGCCGCTTACCGAGCTGAAATCGATCGTTGAAGTGCTGGATGATGAACCTGTTTACTCTCAAAGCACCTGGCGACTGCTGTTGTGGGCGGCAGATTATTATCACCATCCTATTGGCGACGTATTGTTCCACGCCCTGCCGATTATGCTGCGTCAGGGTAAGCGCGCCAGCCATGCGCCAATGTGGTACTGGTTTGCCACCGAGCAGGGTCAGGCGGTCGACATTAACAGCCTGAAGCGCTCGCAAAAACAACAGCAGGCGTTGGCCGCGCTACGCCAGGGGAAAATCTGGCGCCATCAGGTCGACGAGCTCGAGGTGAGCGAAACCGCGTTGCAGGCATTAAGGAAGAAAGGGCTGAGCGAGCTGGCCAGCGAAGCACCTGCCCTTCACGACTGGCGCGACGGCTTTTCCGTCTCGGGCGATCGCCTGCGTCTGAATACCGAGCAGGCCACCGCCGTGGGCGCGATTCACAGCGCCGCCGATCGATTCTCCGCCTGGCTGCTGGCGGGCGTCACCGGCTCCGGTAAAACCGAAGTGTATCTGAGCGTACTGGAAAATGTGCTCGCGCAGGGCAAACAGGCGCTGGTAATGGTGCCGGAAATCGGCCTGACGCCGCAAACCATCGCCCGTTTCCGTGAACGCTTTAATGCGCCCGTTGAGGTTCTGCACTCCGGCCTGAACGACAGCGAGCGCCTCAGCGCCTGGCTGAAAGCGAAAAACGGCGAAGCGGCGATTGTGATTGGCACCCGTTCCTCACTCTTTACGCCGTTTAAAAATCTCGGCGTTATCGTGATCGATGAAGAGCATGACAGCTCCTATAAACAGCAGGAAGGCTGGCGCTATCACGCCCGCGACTTAGCCGTGTACCGCGCCCACAGCGAGCAAATCCCCATTATTCTGGGGTCCGCCACCCCCGCGCTTGAAACGCTGCACAACGTTCGCCAGCGTAAATACCACATGCTGCGCCTGACGCGCCGCGCGGGGAATGCCCGTCCGGCCATTCAGCATGTGCTGGATCTGAAAGGCCAGCAGGTGCAGGCCGGGTTAGCGCCTGCGCTGATTAGCCGCATGCGCCAACATTTGCAGGCGGGCAACCAGGTAATCCTGTTTCTGAACCGCCGCGGCTTCGCGCCTGCGTTGCTGTGCCACGACTGCGGCTGGATTGCCGAGTGCCCGCGCTGCGATCACTACTACACCTTCCACCAGGCTCAGCGCCATTTACGCTGCCACCACTGCGACAGCCAGCGTCCGGTACCCCGTCAGTGCCCGTCCTGCGGCTCAACGCACATCGTGCCGGTGGGTCTGGGGACGGAGCAGCTCGAACAGGCGCTGGCGCCGTTCTTCCCTGATGTGCCCATTTCGCGTATCGACAGGGATACCACCAGCCGCAAAGGGGCACTGGAGCAGCAGCTGGCGGAAGTGCATCGCGGCGGCGCGCGCATCCTGATTGGCACTCAAATGCTGGCGAAAGGGCATCACTTCCCGGACGTGACGCTGGTCGCCCTGCTGGACGTCGACGGCGCGCTGTTCTCCGCGGATTTTCGCTCCGCCGAGCGTTTCGCACAGCTTTATACCCAGGTTGCTGGTCGCGCCGGTCGAGCGGGTAAGCAGGGCGAAGTAGTGCTGCAAACGCACCATCCTGAGCACCCGCTGCTGCAAACGCTGCTGCACAAAGGCTATGACGCCTTCGCCGACCAGGCGCTGGCCGAACGTCAGACGATGCAGCTTCCTCCGTGGACCAGCCACGTCATCATCCGTGCGGAAGATCATAACAACCAGCAGGCGCCGCTATTCCTGCAACAGCTGAGAAATCTCCTGCAGGCCAGCCCACTAGTGGATAATCAGCTGTGGATTTTAGGCCCGGTACCCGCGCTCGCCCCGAAACGCGGCGGCCGTTTCCGCTGGCAACTCTTACTTCAGCACCCTTCGCGTATCCGTTTACAGCAGATCGTCAGCGGCACGCTGGCGCTGATTAATACCCTGCCGGAAGCGCGAAAAGTGAAGTGGGTTCTGGACGTCGATCCGATTGAAGGCTGAAGACGGATCGAAAAATTTAATGCGCCTCACACTTTTTATGAAAATTCTGTAACCGATTCCATTAACTATCTGTAAAAATGGTGCGGTCCGCAGTTCGGTGTTCAGGCGAGGAGAAGACGTTGAAGTCCAGGAAAGAGGTTGCCTCGGCGACCATGAAAGACGTTGCCGAGAAAGCACAAGTCTCAACAGCAACCGTGTCCCGCGCATTGATGAACCCTGACAAAGTCTCCCAGGCGACCCGAAACCGGGTTGAAAAGGCGGCGCTTGAGGTCGGTTATTTCCCGCAAGCCATGGGGCGCAACGTTAAACGCAACGAATCCCGCACCATCCTGGTGATCGTGCCGGACATCTGCGATCCCTTCTTCAGCGAAATCATCCGCGGCATTGAGGTCACGGCCGCCGCCCAGGGCTATCTGGTGCTGATTGGTGATTGTGCCCACCAGAACCAGCAGGAAAAAACGTTCATCGACCTGATCATCACCAAGCAGATTGATGGCATGCTGCTGCTTGGCTCACGCCTGCCGTTTGATGCCAGCATTGAAGAACAGCGCAATTTACCGCCAATGGTCATGGCGAACGAATTCGCGCCGGAGCTGGAGCTGCCGACCGTTCATATCGATAACCTCACCGCCGCGTTCAACGCCGTGAACTATCTTCAGGAGCTGGGGCATAAGCGTATCGGTTGTATTGCCGGACCAGAAGAGATGCCGCTGTGTCATTACCGGTTGCAGGGCTACGTTCAGGCGCTTCGCCGTACCGGGGCTGTTGTCGATCCGCACTACATTGCGCGCGGTGATTTCACCTTTGAAGCGGGCGGGCAGGCGCTGGAAAAATTGCTTGCCTTGCCAGAACCACCTACCGCGGTCTTCTGCCACAGCGACGTGATGGCGCTGGGGGCGTTATCCTACGCCAAACGTCACGGCCTGCGCGTGCCAAAGGACCTGTCGATAATCGGTTTTGATAATATTTCGCTTTCGGAGTTTTGCGATCCGCCGCTTTCGACTGTTTCGCAGCCGCGGTATGACATTGGCCGGGAAGCGATGCTGCTTTTGCTGGATCAGCTGCACGGTCAAACAGTTAGCAGTGGGTCACGACTACTGGATTGTGAGCTGATTGTGCGCGGCTCTACCCAGGCATTAACTTAAAGTAAATACCTTTCGACACCCTTATCTGGTCAAAGCCCCGTCGCTTAAGTAACATGGCGGGCTGACGAACGAATAAATACAGCGAAACGATAGTGGCACAACGAGATTATGTACGTCGCGGCCAGCCGGCACCTTCGCGACGCAAAAAAAGTAGTTCAAAAAGCAAGCAACGTAGCCTGTCTGCTGTCTCCCCAGCCATGGTCGCCATTGCTGCGGCTGTGCTGGTGGCCTTTATTGGCGGCCTCTACTTCATTACGCATCATAAAAAAGAAGAGTCTGAAGCCCTTCAGGGTAACAAGGTCGTCGGCAACGGCCTTCCTCCGAAGCCTGAAGAGCGCTGGCGCTACATTAAAGAGCTGGAAAGCCGCCAGCCTGGCGTACGTGCGCCTACCGAGCCTTCTGCCGGGGGTGAAGTGAAGAATGCCGATCAGCTGACGGACGAACAGCGCCAGTTGCTCGCTCAGATGCAGGCGGACATGCGCCAGCAGCCTACGCAGTTGAACGAAGTACCGTGGAATGAACAAACCCCGGCGCAGCGTCAGCAAACGTTGCAGCGCCAGCGTCAGGCACAGCAGCAAACGCAACAGCAGCAGTGGACGCAGACGCAGCCGGTACAACAGCCGCGTACACAACCGCAGCAGCAGACGCGTACTGTACAAACGCAGCCTGTTCAGCAGCAGCCGAAAGCCCAGCCGCAGAAGCAAACAGCACAGCCGTATCAGGATCTGTTGCAGACGCCTGCACATACCACTGCGCAACAGCCAAAAACGCAGCAGGCTGCGCCGGTCACTAAAGAGACCGAGGCACCGAAGCAGACGGCTGAGAAAAAAGATGAACGCCGCTGGATGGTTCAGTGCGGTTCGTTTAAAGGCGCCGAACAGGCAGAAACGGTGCGAGCTCAGCTGGCATTTGAAGGATTTGACTCACGCATTACCACCAATAACGGCTGGAATCGCGTGGTGATTGGACCGGTCAAAGGCAAAGAAAACGCAGACGGCACCATTTCCCGTTTGAAAGTGGCTGGCCACACAAACTGCATTCGACTCGCCTCCGGGGGTTGAAACCCCCAAAATCCCCCCCATCTATCATTTAATTCAGCCCTGAGCACAGGCTCAGGGCTTCTGTTTCCCGAATCTGTAACCAGGGGGTCTGCTCGTGACAACAATAGTAAGTGTACGCCGTAACGGCCAGGTGGTAATTGCCGGTGATGGCCAGGCCACGCTGGGTAATACCGTCATGAAAGGCAACGTGAAGAAAGTACGTCGTCTTTATAACGACAAAGTGATCGCCGGTTTCGCAGGCGGCACGGCTGATGCCTTCACGCTGTTTGAACTGTTTGAACGCAAACTGGAAATGCATCAGGGACATCTGGTGAAAGCCGCCGTTGAGCTGGCAAAAGACTGGCGTACCGACCGCATGCTACGCAAGCTCGAAGCGCTGCTGGCCGTGGCTGACGAAAACGCCTCGCTGATCATCACCGGTAACGGCGACGTGGTTCAGCCTGAAAACGACCTGATTGCCATCGGCTCTGGCGGCCCGTACGCCCAGGCCGCAGCCCGTGCGCTGTTGGAAAATACCGACATGAACGCGCGCGATATCGCGGTGAAAGCGTTGGATATTGCAGGTGATATCTGCATCTATACCAACCACAATCACACCATCGAAGAATTGACCTCCAAAGCGTAAGGATCGCCCATGTCTGAAATGACCCCACGCGAAATTGTCAGCGAACTGAACAAACACATTATCGGCCAGGACAACGCCAAGCGCTCCGTGGCTATCGCACTACGTAACCGCTGGCGTCGCATGCAGCTCGACGAAGAGCTCCGCCATGAAGTGACGCCAAAAAATATTCTGATGATCGGCCCGACCGGGGTGGGTAAAACCGAAATCGCCCGTCGTCTGGCCAAACTGGCTAACGCGCCGTTCATCAAAGTTGAAGCCACCAAATTCACCGAAGTGGGCTATGTGGGTAAAGAAGTGGACTCCATCATCCGCGACCTGACCGATTCAGCGATTAAGATGGTGCGTGTCCAGGCGATTGAGAAAAACCGCTATCGCGCCGAAGAGATGGCCGAAGAGCGTATTCTCGACGTGCTGATCCCACCGGCAAAAAATAACTGGGGACAGGCTGAACAGCAGCCTGAACCTTCTGCTGCGCGTCAGGCATTCCGCAAAAAACTGCGTGAAGGCGAGCTGGACGACAAAGAGATTGAAATCGATCTCGCTGCCGCGCCAATGGGCGTTGAAATCATGGCCCCTCCGGGCATGGAAGAGATGACCAGCCAGTTGCAGTCCATGTTCCAGAACCTGGGCGGGCAGAAGCAGAAAGCGCGTAAGCTGAAAATCAAAGACGCGATGAAGCTGCTGATTGAAGAAGAAGCCGCGAAGCTGGTTAACCCGGAAGAGCTGAAACAGGACGCTATCGACGCGGTTGAGCAGCACGGTATCGTGTTTATCGACGAAATCGACAAAATCTGTAAGCGCGGCGGCAACAGCTCCGGCCCGGATGTTTCCCGCGAAGGCGTTCAGCGCGACCTGCTGCCGCTGGTGGAAGGTTGCACCGTCTCTACCAAGCACGGCATGGTGAAAACTGACCACATTCTGTTTATCGCGTCAGGTGCGTTTCAGGTTGCCAGCCCATCCGATCTCATTCCGGAACTGCAGGGTCGTCTGCCAATCCGCGTTGAGCTGCAGGCGCTGACCACTGAAGATTTCGAACGTATCCTGACTGAGCCAAACGCTTCTGTGACCGTACAGTACAAAGCGTTGATGGCGACCGAAGGCGTGAATATCGAGTTCACCGATGATGGGATCAAACGCATCGCTCAGGCCGCATGGCAGGTCAACGAAACCACCGAAAACATCGGTGCGCGTCGTCTGCACACCGTGCTGGAACGCCTGGTGGAAGATATCTCTTACGATGCGAGCGACCTTAACGGTCAAACCATTACCATTGACGCAGAGTATGTGGGCAAACACCTGGATGCGTTAGTGGCAGATGAAGATCTGAGCCGTTTTATTCTATAATCGCGTTCAATGCATTTTCATCACTGTTGATGGGGGCTATGGCCCCCATTTTTATTGGCTAAATAACTATGACTGATATCAGCCGTACGCAGGCGTGGCTCGAAAGTCTGCGTCCAAAAACGCTTCCTCTGGCTTTTGCCGCCATTATCGTCGGTACCGCACTTGCCTGGTGGCAGGGGCATTTCGATCCCCTGGTGGCTGGTCTGGCGCTTGTCACCGCCGGGCTACTGCAAATCCTCTCTAATCTCGCCAATGATTACGGCGATGCGGTAAAAGGCAGCGATAAACCTGATCGTATCGGGCCGCTGCGCGGGATGCAAAAAGGGGTGATTACCAAGGCACAGATGAAGCGGGCGCTGATTATCACCGTGGTGTTGATTTGCCTGTCCGGCCTGGCGCTGGTGACGGTCGCCTCGAAAACCACCAGCGATTTCATTGGCTTCCTGGTGCTGGGCTTGCTCGCCATTATTGCAGCAATTACCTATACCGTCGGGACGCGTCCTTACGGGTATATTGGTCTGGGCGACATCTCCGTACTGGTGTTCTTCGGCTGGCTGAGCGTCATGGGAAGCTGGTACTTGCAGGCGCATACGGTGATCCCCGCCCTGTTCCTGCCCGCGACCGCCTGCGGTCTGCTGGCGACGGCGGTGCTGAATATCAATAACCTGCGCGACATCGACAGCGACCGTGAGAACGGTAAGAACACGCTGGCCGTGCGTCTGGGCCCGGTGAATGCCCGCCGCTATCACGCCTGCCTGCTCATCGGCGCGCTGGTCTGCCTGGCGCTGTTCAATCTGATCTCTCTGCACAGCCTGTGGGGCTGGCTGTTTGTGCTCGCCGCACCGCTGCTGGTTAAGCAGGCCCGCTATGTCATGCGTGAACTCAGCCCGGCTGCCATGCCGCCGATGCTGGAGCGCACGGTAAAAGGCGCGTTGCTGACTAACCTGCTGTTCGTCATCGGGATTGTCTTAAGCCAGACGCTGAGTTAGCTGACAAATATCAATTAACAATTGATGATTTTGCCAACAAGGCATTTCGCACGATATACTGAACACATTCGCAGCAACAGAGCGTTAAACCTATGAAATACGATACCTCCGAGCTTTGTGACATCTACCAGGAAGATGTCAACGTCGTTGAACCCCTGTTCTCCAACTTTGGTGGACGGTCGTCGTTTGGCGGACAAATCATCACGGTGAAATGTTTCGAGGACAACGGGTTGCTGTACGATCTGCTCGAAGAGAACGGCCGTGGCCGCGTTCTGGTGGTCGACGGCGGCGGTTCCGTGCGCCGTGCATTGATTGATGCTGAACTGGCGGGAATTGCCGTCCAGAACGAGTGGGAAGGCATTGTGGTGTACGGTTCCGTGCGTCAGGTGGACGATCTCGAAGACATGGATATCGGGATTCAGGCCATCGCGGCCATACCGGTAGGCGCAGCGGGCGACGGCATCGGCGAAAGCGACGTGCGCGTCAATTTCGGCGGCGTGACCTTCTTCTCGGGCGACCACCTTTATGCTGACAATACCGGCATTATCCTTTCCGAGGATGCGCTGGACATTGAGTAGTTAATCGATAAGCGAGATGCATAAAAAAACCGCCAACAGCAATGTGGCGGTTTTTTTGTCCCTCGGGATTCGCGGTCCGTTGGGTGATATTGCAACCTTTAACCAGGATTTTTATCTTACCCTGATTCATTCCTCAGGTAACCCCTGTCGACCCTTTATGAATTCCTAATTATGTGTGGAAACCTTAACTCCGCAGCTGTTGCTCATTATGATGCTGTGTCCCTTTCCGCCATCTCGCAAATGGGCGCCGGTCCAGGGAAAGGTGTATTCACAACCGTAAAGCAACCTTTAACCGGGCTTGTGTCCACCGACTTATCACCGGTGGTGAACGGTGGAGCGGTAAGCAGCAGGGACCGCATAATGAAACGCTATTTATGTATCGCGTTCATTGTCGCCAGCGTACTCGTTGTAAAGAGTGATGAACCGAGTGGGTTTGTTGCTTATGCTATGACAGCGCAGGACAAGTAGCGTTAAGGCCGCCTCTGGCGGCCTTTTTTATGGTTGAAATCCGTGAGCAATAACCATAAAAAAGCCGGGTGGCGGCTTCGCCTTACCCGGCCTACTCAATTCATTCCCAAAGGAAATCAGACTTCTTCCATACGTCCCAGCAGTGCCTGCAGGCGATCCTGCCAGCCGTTCTGCTGTTCGCGCAGCTGGTTGTTTTCGCGCTCCAGTTCTTCACGGCTGTGCTGAGCATTCTGAACTTCCTGGGACAGGGAGTTGTTTTTCTCTTTCAGCTCTTCAATTTCCATCTGCAGCAGGGTGATGGTGTCGATCGCCTGCTGTACTTTCGATTCCAGTTTCTCAAACACTTCTAAAGACATGATGCTACCTCTCCTGAATTGCAAGGCGACGCTTTAACGTAAACGCGCACGACATATACCGTCGATTGTATGGAGCGCGGCGCTCTGTGTCCAGCGACACACCGCGCAGATCGCGGTTTGCAACACTTTTAGGTCTGGTCCTGGTGCGTTCGCGGTATATACCCCTAAATTGTTAACTCTTTAGTTAATGAAATGATTCAGCTCACATTATACCGTTGATGCAAAAACGCGCTTTATGGCGCGAAAACGCTCATTTTATTGACGCAGACCACACATTTAGATTTCGATATTTCTCGTTTGTGCTCGTTAACGATAAATTAACACTATGTCTACAGGGCATCGTGGCTGTCACGGGCGGTCACGCAAACAATAAACATTACTCTTTTGCAGGATTCCGATTATGAGTCAGACATCAACCTTAAAAGGCCAGTGCATTGCCGAGTTCCTGGGTACCGGGTTGTTGATATTCTTCGGAGTAGGCTGTGTCGCTGCACTGAAAGTGGCGGGTGCCAGTTTTGGTCAGTGGGAAATCAGTATTATCTGGGGTTTGGGCGTGGCGATGGCCATCTACCTGACCGCAGGGGTTTCCGGCGCACATCTTAACCCGGCGGTGACCATCGCGTTGTGGCTATTCGCGTGCTTTGACGGACGCAAAGTTGTCCCTTTCATCATTTCACAATTTGCCGGCGCCTTTTGCGCAGCGGCGTTAGTTTACGGGCTTTATTACAATCTTTTCACCGACTTCGAACAGACGCATCATATGGTGCGTGGCAGTGTCGAAAGTCTGGATCTGGCAGGCATTTTCTCAACGTATCCGAATCCGCATATTAATTTTGTGCAGGCGTTCGCAGTTGAAATGGTGATTACCGCTATTCTGATGGGCGTCATTATGGCGCTGGGCGACGATGGAAACGGCATTCCGCGCGGCCCGCTGGCACCACTTTTGATTGGCCTTCTGATTGCGGTAATTGGCGCATCAATGGGTCCGCTGACCGGCTTTGCGATGAATCCGGCGCGTGACCTGGGTCCAAAAACCTTCGCCTTCTTTGCAGGATGGGGCGATGTCGCCTTTACCGGCGGCAAAGACATTCCTTACTTCCTGGTTCCGCTGTTCGGGCCAATCGTAGGGGCGGCGCTGGGCGCATTCGGCTATCGCAAATTAATTGGTCGCCACTTACCGTGCGACACCTGTGTGGAAGAGGAAAAAGAGTCGACTTCCACCACACAACAAAAAGCTTCGCTGTAATCTGACTACGGGACACATACCATGACCGAAAAAAAATATATCGTTGCGCTCGACCAGGGCACTACCAGCTCCCGCGCTGTCGTAATGGATCATGACGCGAACATTGTCAGCGTGTCTCAACGCGAATTTGAGCAAATCTATCCGCGTCCAGGCTGGGTTGAACACGACCCGATGGAGATCTGGGCGTCACAAAGCTCCACGCTGGTGGAAGTGCTGGCGAAAGCCGACATCAGTTCTGACGAGATTGCCGCTATCGGTATCACCAACCAGCGTGAAACCACCGTTGTCTGGGAGCGCGAAACCGGTAAGCCCATCTACAACGCCATTGTCTGGCAGTGCCGCCGCACCTCAGAGATCTGCGAAAAACTGAAGCGCGACGGAATGGAAGAGTACGTGCGCAGTACAACCGGTCTGGTCATTGACCCCTATTTCTCCGGCACCAAAGTGAAGTGGATCCTCGATCACGTGGAAGGTTCACGCGAACGTGCACGACGCGGCGAGCTGCTGTTTGGCACCGTCGATACCTGGCTTATCTGGAAGATGACTCAGGGACGCGTTCACGTCACCGACTACACCAACGCCTCGCGCACCATGCTGTTCAACATCAACACCCTGGAGTGGGATGACAAGATGCTGGACGCGCTGGACATTCCGCGTGCGATGCTGCCAGACGTGCGCAAATCTTCAGAAGTTTACGGCCAGACCAACATCGGCGGTAAAGGCGGCACCCGTATTCCTATCGCCGGTATTGCCGGTGACCAGCAGGCGGCGCTGTTCGGCCAGCTGTGCGTCAAGGAAGGGATGGCGAAGAACACTTACGGCACCGGCTGCTTTATGCTCATGAACACCGGCGAGAAAGCGGTGAAATCAGAAAACGGTCTGCTGACCACCATCGCCTGCGGCCCACGCGGTGAAGTGAACTATGCCCTGGAAGGGGCGGTATTCATGGCGGGTGCCTCCATTCAGTGGCTGCGCGACGAGATGAAGCTGATCAGCGATGCGTTTGACTCCGAATACTTCGCGACCAAAGTGAAAGACACCAACGGCGTATACGTGGTGCCAGCGTTTACCGGTCTGGGCGCACCGTACTGGGATCCATACGCCCGCGGCGCGATTTTCGGCCTGACGCGCGGTGTGAACTCTAACCACATTATTCGTGCGACCCTGGAATCCATCGCCTACCAGACGCGCGACGTGCTGGAAGCGATGCAGGCGGACTCCGGCATTCGTCTGCACGCCCTGCGCGTGGACGGCGGTGCGGTAGCCAACAACTTCCTGATGCAGTTCCAGTCCGACATTCTGGGTACCCGCGTTGAACGTCCTGAGGTGCGAGAAGTAACGGCGCTGGGCGCGGCGTATCTGGCAGGTCTGGCGGTTGGCTTCTGGCAAAACCTTGACGAGCTTCAGGAAAAAGCGGTGATCGAACGCGAATTCCGTCCAGGCATCGAAACCACCGAGCGCAACTACCGCTACAGCGGCTGGAAGAAAGCGGTGAAACGTGCCCTGGCATGGGAAGAGCACGACGAGTAAGACAGACTCACCCCTCACCCTAACCCTCTCCCCAAAGGGGCGAGGGGACTTAAAACACCCTCTCCCCTTTGGGGAGAGGGCCGGGGTGAGGGGCTCAGACCGCACCACCCCTCCCCCTCCCCACTCTGTGATAAACTTCGTGCAATTCCTTTTGATTGTACGAGTACCTCATGAAACGTGAACTTGCTATCGAGTTTTCCCGCGTCACCGAAGCTGCCGCCCTCGCAGGCTACAAGTGGCTGGGCCGTGGCGACAAAAATACCGCAGACGGCGCAGCCGTCCACGCCATGCGCATTGTGCTTAATCAGGTCAATATCGATGGCACTATCGTCATTGGCGAAGGCGAAATCGACGAAGCCCCGATGCTCTACATCGGTGAAAAAGTCGGGACGGGCAAAGGCGATGCGGTGGATATCGCGGTCGACCCGATCGAAGGCACGCGCATGACGGCGATGGGCCAGGCCAACGCGCTGGCGGTGCTGGCGGTGGGCGATAAGGGCTGCTTCCTCAACGCGCCAGATATGTACATGGAAAAGCTGATTGTCGGTCCTGGTGCTAAAGGCGCTATCGACCTTAGCCTGCCGCTGGATGCCAACCTGCGCAATATCGCAGCGGCGCTGGGTAAACCGCTCAACGAACTCACCGTGACCATCCTGGCGAAACCGCGCCACGACGCCACCATCGCTTATCTGCAAGCACTCGGCGTGCGCGTATTTGCCATTCCTGATGGCGACGTTGCCGCCTCTATTCTGACCTGCATGCCGGACAGCGAGGTCGACGTGCTTTACGGCATCGGCGGCGCGCCGGAAGGTGTGGTCTCTGCGGCAGTGATCCGCGCGCTGGACGGCGATATGCAGGCGCGTCTGCTGCCACGCCATGAGGTCAAAGGCGACAGCGACGAGAACCTTCGCATTGGTGAAGACGAACTGGCGCGCTGTGCGGCGATGGGCATCGAGGCCAATAAAGTGCTCGCGCTGAACGAGATGGCTCGCAGCGATAACGTGGTCTTCTCCGCAACCGGCATCACCAAAGGCGATCTGCTGGATGGCATCACCCGCAAGGGAAACATGGCCACCACTGAAACCCTGCTGATCCGCGGCAAATCCCGCACCATTCGCCGCATTCAGTCCATTCATTATCTCGACCGCAAAGACCCGGACGTACAGACGCACATTCTGTAAAACCGTTTGATCGATAGAGCTTTCCGGCCCGAATGGGCTGGAAATGTTTCCCACAAGTACGGAAGATAGAAGAGAGAAACAGCACAGGAGAAGATCATGGCGGACTGGGTAACAGGTAAAGTCACAAAGGTACAGTTCTGGACCGATGCGCTATTTAGCCTCACGCTGCACGCGCCCGTTCATCCGTTTACCGCCGGGCAGTTTGCCAAGCTCGGGCTGGATATCGACGGTGAACGCGTACAGCGCGCCTACTCTTACGTTAACGCGCCTGATAACCCGGATCTCGAGTTCTACCTGGTCACCGTTCCGGACGGTAAGCTCAGCCCGCGCCTCGCCGCGCTGAAACCGGGCGATGAGGTGCAGATTGTCTCCGACGCGGCGGGGTTCTTCGTGCTGGATGAAATCCCCGACTGTGACACGCTCTGGATGCTGGCGACCGGCACGGCCATCGGCCCGTATCTCTCTATCCTGGAGTACGGCAAAGATCTGGAGCGCTTTAAGAATATCGTGCTGGTTCACGCCGCGCGCTACGCCGCAGACCTGAGCTATTTGCCGCAGATGCAGGCGCTGGAACAGCGATATGGCGGGAAGTTAAAAATTCAGACGGTGGTCAGCCGCGAAACCGCAGCTGGCTCGTTAACCGGCCGCGTTCCGGCGTTGATTGAAAGCGGCGCGCTGGAAGAGGCGGTGGGTTTACCGATGAATACCGAAACCAGCCACGTGATGCTGTGCGGTAACCCGCAAATGGTGCGCGATACGCAGCAACTGCTGAAGGATACCCGGCAGATGACGAAACACCTTCGCCGCCGACCGGGCCATATGACCGCCGAACACTACTGGTGATCAGCGGTACTTCACCTCAAGGGTATCTTTTCCGTATTTGTTCTCGCTCTGGGTGCCGATAAACGCGCCCAGTTCGACAACCATCATCACAAAGATAACCGTCGGCAGCAGTCTGCCCACCACCCACGGGAGGATGGAGGGCAGCATTGACCAGTTCCCCGCCACCAGCATCCACGCCAGAATAATCAGAAAAGCCCAAGCGCCGGAGCGACCGCGATCGTGCAGACGTTTCACCACCACGGCGGCGGTTGGCCACAGTAAACAGACCAGCGCAAAAGCCGCAGTTTGCGTGCTCAGCCAGGCGTTATAGGCAACAAAAAACAGAAGCAGCATGGCGACAACCCACGCTGCCATCCAGATCCAGAAGTCACGGCGTCCAATACGCCCTTTGAATGAAAACAACCACTGCTGTATGGTCATGTAAGGTTCCTTATTATTGTTTAGCCCGCATTTTACCCTGGAGTTGTGACCTTTTGACAAGCCGACCAGATATCGTTTTAATCATGGGCAATAACGGCCAGGGGCAATGTTGATGAAAAGTTCGGCACACTCTCTTTATTTGTGTTTAGCGATGCTGAGCGCCAGTTTTTCTCTGCACGCCGCGGAACCGGCTTCCCCGGTCACCGCCCCCTACCTTCTGGCGGGCGCCCCCTCTTTCGATCAATCTATCAGCCAGTTCCGCGAAGCCTTCAATAAAGAAAACCCCTCGCTTGCGCTGGGGGAGTTCCGTGCGATTGACGGTGCCCGCGATACGCCAACCCTGACCCGCGCTGCCAGCAAAATTAACGAGAATCTATATGCTTCCACTGCCCTTGAGCGCGGAACGTTAAAAATCAAAAGTATGCAGATCACCTGGCTGCCGATTCAGGGCCCAGAGCAGAAAGCAGCGAAAGCGAAAGCGAAAGCGCTGGAGTATATGAGTGCTATTTTGCGCGCCTTTACCCCCACCTTCACGAAAGCGCAAAGCCAGCAAAAGCTGCAAAAACTGCTTACCGCCGGGAAAAACAAACGCTATTACGCCGATACGGAAGGTGCCGTTCGCTATGTTGTCGCAGATAACGGCGAAAAGGGGCTGACCTTCGCGGTTGAACCGATTAAGCTGGCCCTATCAGACGCACTCGAGGGGGCGAATTAATGACAAAAAGCAAAGCCTTTCGAGGGAAAATCTCTATACTGATTCACAGACCATGCTGCCCTTAAGGGTGGCCATATTCCTTAATTCGCTTATTGAGCGTGGAGAATTGAAATGCGACATCCTTTAGTGATGGGTAACTGGAAACTGAACGGCAGCCGCCACATGGTAAACGAACTGGTTGCTAACCTGCGTAAAGAGCTGGCTGGCGTGACCGGCTGCGCGGTTGCTATCGCTCCGCCGGATATGTACCTGGATCTGGCTAAACGTGCCGCTGACGGCAGCCACATCATTCTGGGCGCGCAGAACGTTGACGTTAACCTGTCTGGCGCGTTTACCGGTGAAACCTCCGCTGAAATGCTGAAAGACATCGGCGCGAAATACATCATCATCGGCCACTCTGAGCGTCGCACCTACCACAAAGAATCTGACGAGTTCATCGCGAAGAAATTCGCTGTGCTGAAAGAGCAGGGTCTGATCCCGGTTCTGTGCATCGGTGAAACCGAAGCAGAAAACGAAGCGGGTAAAACCGAAGAAGTGTGCGCACGTCAGATCGACGCTGTGCTGAAAACCCAGGGCGCGGCAGCGTTCGAAGGCGCGGTTATCGCTTACGAGCCAGTCTGGGCGATCGGTACCGGCAAATCTGCAACTCCAGCGCAGGCACAGGCGGTGCACAAGTTCATCCGTGACCACATTGCAAAAGCAGACGCGAAAGTGGCTGAGCAGGTCATCATCCAGTACGGCGGTTCCGTTAACGCATCAAACGCAGCTGAGCTGTTCACCCAGCCAGACATCGATGGCGCGCTGGTTGGCGGCGCATCCCTGAAAGCAGACGCTTTCGCGGTGATCGTTAAAGCGGCAGAAGCGGCTAAGCAGGCGTAATTGCCTTTGGGGCGGGTGGCGCTTCGCTAACCCGCCCTACAAAACCACTACAAACGTCCTAATACGCTAAACCACAAATAATCCAGCGGCAGCAGCACCAGATACGTCGCAATCGCCAGCGCCAGGCAGAGCAGCATCCCCGCCTTCGCAGGCACTTTCCCTAAGCCCATCGCCACCACAATCGGCGACGCCTGATACGGCAGCAGCGGCGTGGAATACCCCAGCACCTGAATCATGATCACCGACAGCAGCGGGAAACCGGTCGCGTCGGAGAAGCTCTGCGCCAGCGTGGTGTACAGCGCCGGAACGCCGTTGGCGGTCATAATGAAGTTGAGCGCCGTGGTGATCCCCGTCAGCGCCAGGAAGCTGGTAAACGGGCGGTCTGCATCCAGCGGCATGATATGGAGCAACGCCTCGCCTACGGCCGCACCGATACCGGTCTGCGTCACCGTAATGGCCAGCCCGAGTATACCCGCGACGTAAATACAGGTGCGCATATTCACCCCCGCCGAGAACTCCTCGCCGGTGATAAATCCGATGCGCGGCAGCATAACGATGACCGAGGCCGCCAGCCCTGTCCACGCTGGGCCCACGCCGTGCCAGCTCTCCGTTACCCACATCGTCAACACCACCGCCAGCAGCCAGGCGAGTCGTTTTTCGTCACGTCCCATCGGTTCCGATGGCGCGAGATCCTTCGCCGGTTTTGGGTTGCCGGGAAACAGCCAGCAGATCAGGCCAATCAGAATCAGGCCTTTGAGAATACCCAGCACCGGCGTGTGCAGCAGCAGATACGGGACATAGTTGAGGTGGATGCCGTATGAGCCCTCCGCCGCGCCGCTCATCACCAGGTTTGGCACGTTAGCGGGCAAAATAGTGGCCGAGAGCTGGAAGGTGCCAAACCCGACCGCCAGCGCCAGGCCAAACCAGGCCCGCGAGCCATCAGGAATGCAGGCCCGCTTCGCCATCGCGGCGACAATCGGCATCAGCAGCGCAATACGTCCCATGTTCGACGGCATCACGAATGCCAGGGCATAGCTCAGCAGCACAACGCTTGCCACCATCAGCACCCAGGAGTCGGTAAGCTTTGCCGACAGCGCCCGGGCGGCCCTGTCCGCCAGGCCGGTTTTCCGAATCGCCACGCCCAGCACAAAGCCGCTGAACACCAGCCAGAAGGCAGACGAGGCGAAGCCGCCAAAGATCACTTCCGGCGGGGCGATTCTGGCGGTCATCGCCGCCGTAAAGAACAGCAGCGCGGTGATAAATTCCGGCAACAGCGACGTCGCCCACAGCACGATGGTGACGCCGACGATCAGCGAGGGAAGCAGCAGAGGATGCGTTAACCAGAGCGACATACCTGTCTCCTGTAGAATTTTTCAGCAAGTCTACGGCGACAGGCAGGGCGAGTAAACGCTATTTATGGTGGGGTCACTTCAGGATATCGCATTGATGATCCTGCAATTCCTCAGCCGACGCGCGGTTAAAGGTAAGCAGGTTACGCTCTGTCGCCAGCAGTACAAACGAGCCGTCTGACTGCTGCGCCATCGCCAGCGCGAAGCGTCCCATATGGTCGCGCGCTTCCGGCAGTTCTTCCGCCAGCATCATAAACGGGCTGCGCTGCACCAGTTCGTTCTCCGTCACCCGACGGGCAAGGTACTCATGCCCTTCCAGCCCGCCCGGAAGCGGTAGCCACTGGGTGCTGATTTGCCCCTGCGCCGCGTTCAGCTTCTCGCGCACGTCCGGGCGCAGGCAGGAGATGTGGATATGAAAATGGTTCTGCGTGCGTCCGGTCGGGGAGTTGATGGTCAGAGAAATAGCGCTGTCAGGCACGTCGGCTCCCCGTTTCATGCTCATAAAATGACGAGACTGCCATGCCAGCCAGAAGAAATTCGGCGTCTGAGGCTCAGTCAGCAGCGGGCTTTCGGTGCCGTTAATACGGTACGTGGGCATCAGCAGGTATTGCAGCGGTCCGTTGCGGTCCTTGAACACCACGTAGCCCGCATCTGGCATCACCTGCGCACACGGTGCCGGGTTACGGTTATGCAGCTGGTTGGGCACACACTGGTCGAGAACGATATGACGCAACGCATTCGGATTACCCGCTTTCATCCAGTACACGCCGCCTGCGGCAAGGGCGATAACGATCAGAATCAGTAAGATAATTTTTTTCACAACGCGTTCCCTGTTTTCAATAGAGGCAAAAGAGTAACGCAAAATGATGACCAAATAAAAAACCCGGTGGATTTCTCACACCGGGTTACCGTGTCGTTCTTTGTAAAACGCTTAGCGCTTGCTGATCTGGTCGAAGGTGCCGCCGTTAGAGAAGTGCTCTTTTTGCGCTTTGGTCCAGCCGCCAAAAACATCATCGATAGTGAACAGCTTCAGTTTCGGGAAGGCGTTTTCGTATTTCTTCGCGACGGCCTCATCGCGCGGGCGGTAGAAGTTTTTCGCCGCAATTTCCTGCCCTTCCGGTGAGTAGAGGTACTTCAGGTAGGCTTCCGCCACCGCTTTGGTGCCCTTCTTATCAACAACCTTATCGACGACGGAGACGGTCGGCTCAGCCAGGATGGATTCGCTCGGGGTCACGATCTCGAATTTGTCTTTACCCAGCTCGTTAGTCGCCAGCAGGGCTTCGTTTTCCCAGGCAATCAGCACGTCGCCGATACCGCGCTCGACGAAGGTGTTAGTTGCGCCGCGCGCGCCGGAGTCCAGCACTTCGACATTTTTAAACAGCGCTTTCACGAATTCCTGCGCTTTAGCCTGGTCACCGTTGTTGTGGTGCAGGGCGTAGCCCCAGGCCGCCAGGTAGTTCCAGCGTGCGCCGCCGGAGCTTTTCGGGTTCGGCGTGATGACAGACACGCCCGGCTTAATCAGGTCGTTCCAGTCTTTAATCTGTTTCGGGTTGCCTTTGCGCACCAGGAAGACAATGGTCGAGGTGTATGGCGCAGAGTTGTCCGGCAGGCGCTTGATCCAGTTTTTGTCGATACGGCCACGCTCCGCGATCGCGTCTACGTCATAAGCCAGCGCCAGGGTAACCACATCGGCTTCAATGCCGTTGATCACCGATGTCGCCTGCTTACCTGAACCGCCGTGAGACTGGCGAACCACCACGTTATCGCCGGTTTCCTGTTTCCAGTGCGCCGCAAAAGCTTTGTTGTACTGGTCGTACAGTTCACGCGTCGGATCGTACGACACGTTCAGTAACTGAATGTCCTTTGCCAGAACGCTGGTCGATGCCAGCAATAATGTTAACCCCACGCCCCATTTATTCATCGCCCGGCTCTCTTGTGTAGTGTTTTGATGAATGCAGCGTGCCAGAAAGCTAACCGATGATTAAAGAATAAAAAAAGATTGGCTATAACGTGAAGGAATAAAAAGTGCGTGGGCACAAAAAAGCCGGGGGGCGGCTACGCCTTACCCGGCCTACGATCCGTGCTTTTGTAGGCCCGGTAAGCGCAGCGCCACCGGGCAACAGAGCCGATCAGTACAGTTTTTTCGCGCAGTCCAGCCAGTCACCTTTGAACGGACGCTTCATGTTTTCAATGGCATCGATGATGTCATGGTGAACAAGTTTCTCGTTCTGAATACCGACGCAGCGGCCGCCGTGGCCCTGTAGCAGCAGCTCGATCGCGTACGCACCCATGCGGGACGCCAGGATACGGTCGTACGGGCCTGGGGAACCGCCACGCTGAATGTGACCCAGAACGGTCGCGCGGGTTTCGCGTTTGGTTTCGGTTTCGATGTACTTCGCCAGCTCGTCAACGTCACAGATGTGCTCGGTGATAGCAACGATGGCGTGTTTCTTACCTTTCGCGATGCCGGCTTTGATCTCTGCGACCAGATCTTCACGGCTGAACTCTACTTCCGGAACTACCACGAACTCACAGCCACCGGCAATGGCCGCCGCCAGGGTCAGGTCACCACAGTAACGGCCCATCACTTCAACAATGGAAATACGCTGGTGAGAGGAAGAGGTGTCACGCAGGCGGTCAATCGCTTCCACAACGGTACCCAGCGCAGTGAAGTAACCGATGGTGTAGTCAGTGCCTTTGATGTCGTTGTCGATGGTGCCAGGCAGGCCGATGCACGGGAAGCCCATTTCAGTCAGACGTTTTGCACCCATGTACGAGCCGTCGCCGCCGATAACCACCAGCGCATCCAGACCCCGTTTTTTCATGTTTTCGATAGCCACTTCACGGATGTGTTCGTCACGGAATTCCGGGAAGCGCGCGGAACCGAGGAAAGTACCGCCACGGTTGATCATGTCAGACACGCTGTAGCGGTCGAGCTGAACCATGCGGTCTTCATACAGACCCAGGTAACCGTCATAGATACCAAAAACTTCCAGACCTTCCGTCAGCGCTGCACGGACAACCCCACGGATTGCCGCGTTCATGCCCGGCGCATCACCGCCGCTTGTCAACACACCGATTTTCTTAATCATGACTACCTCTGAACTTAGGAATGCAAAATTGAAATCTGCTGCCGGAAGAAACTGTTCAACCGTCGAATACTGCAAATAGTATATCAATCCCTTCCAGCTGAATTGATTCAGGTCAGGCCATATGGTGGTAATTTATCCACAAAATGCTGGTCTGGCTCACTTTTTTACAACGAATTACGAAAGCTCAAAACGCCCTGGGGACGACAGAGCACGGATCCTGGTGAATAATGACGTCTGACCCAGGGAAACGCTGCAAAATCGCCTGCTCCACCTGTTCAGCGACCATATGCGCCTGAACCAGTGGCAGGTTGTCTTCCATTTCCAAATGAATCTGAATAAAACGGGTCGGCCCTGACTGCCGCGTACGAAGATCGTGAGCACCACTGACGCCAGGCCAGTGGGTCACGATGGCATAAATTTCATCACGTTCTGCATCCGGAAGCGCACGGTCAAGAAGCGACTGTACCGCGTCATACCCCATCCGCAACGCGCTGTATAAAATATAGATCCCTATCCCTAACGCAAACAACGCATCGGCACGATGCCAGCCATACCAGGCCAGACCGAGCGCAATAAGAATTGCCCCATTCATCATAACATCAGACTGATAATGAAGCATATCGGCCCGTACAGCCTGGCTTTGTGTTTTGCGTACAACCCAGCGCTGGAACGTTACAAGAACAAGTGTGCTTATAAGTGCAACTACGGTTACGACCACACCAACGCCCGGATCGTTCATCGGAGAAGGCGAAATAAGATGCTGAATGCCGGTCAAAAACAGGAAAAGCGCGGAGCCAGAAATAAACATACTTTGTGCCAGCGCGGCCAGCGATTCCGCTTTGCCGTGGCCAAACGTATGCTCTTCATCTGCCGGTTGCAGCGAATAGCGCACCACCAGCAGGTTGGTCAGCGAGGCGGCAATATCCACCAGTGAATCCACCAGCGCCGCCAGAATACTAACCGACCCGGTGTACCACCACGCGAAAATTTTAATGATCAGCAAACACGACGCCGTCACCGTCGCGGCTATTGCGGCCCGGCTTACCAGCCGTCCATAGGATTGATTCATAAACACTCCTGTCATGCCATGGCGCTAGTATAACGGATGGCGGTGGAGTGAAAGGATGAATAAAGCGTTAACAACACTGAACGATGGGCAAAAAAAACCCCCACATCATGTGGGGGAAGACAGGGATGGTGAAGAAATCCGGCCAGTAACACAATGGAATAAAAGGATTTATTCTAATCTTCGTCTACATTTTGACTACACTTCGACAAAAAAAGCCCCGAGCATTTCGGGGCTGCACACCGCTTTACTTCCATCCGCACGCTTTTTGAAGTGGCTTCAATGCCTCTGACAGACCCGCCAGATCAAACGTCGCACTTACAGGGCTTTCGTTGTATGGCGTGATCTGAGTGAACATTACGTTAGCCTGGCTTAAAGACTTAACGAACTCGATCACATTCCCACGATAAAAGACCGCTTTGGTATCGCTAGATATATTCCAAGTTTTCGTTTTTGCCTTTTGCTTGTCCAGGCGGTATAGCATTTGCGTTTCATTAAGGCCCAGATATGTATCCCAATTGATATACAGCTCTGTTTTCTTCTCTCTGCAAGTGATGTACAGATCAGGAGTTATTGACTCACCGAATTGAGAGCGAAAAGACTCATTAGCAGAAAGGCTAACGAAAACATTCTCCGAATCATCTACCGGAGAGGATTTTGTTGATACCTGCCACTTTCCAACACCAACAGCAGGCTTAGCTTCTTCGGATGCCTTCGGCGGTAAAACTTTATCGTAACAGGCTAAACGGGAATCATTTTTCGCCTCAGACTGACATTTCAGCAAAGCATCTTTATCGAAATCACCCTTAGCCTCTTCCGCTGCATATGCCGTTGAAACAGCCGTAAAGCAGAGCGCCATAGAAATTATTATTTTTTTCATAAACACCTCTATGCTTTTGGGCGGGTCAAAAAAACAAACATCCCGATAATGATATCGCCAATAACCCAGATAGTTCCCAGCATCATCACTCCCAGCCCCGTACCGATTGCAGCCCCGGCCCGTTCAGCGTCTGAGGCTGCGTTATTGATCACATCACTACTGCCGCCAACCCCAGCAAAAATGCAATAAATCATGAAGATGTTGAACAGGATAAATACCCACTTCACTATCTTGCCAAAAAAAGAGCGCTTCGGTTTTCTTACTTGGTGCCCACATGACGGACACTTAAACGCTGAATCACTAATTTCTTTACTGCATTCCGGGCAGCTTACTAATGCCATTTTTCTATTCTCCATAGACATGGTTACATAACCGTCATAAAGCCTATCAGTTGATTTTGTTTGAATAAATAAAAATTAACCCGCCACATAGGCGGGTTATTTCATAGTGTGAGAGATAACTGATCTTCGCCGTGATGACTTCGCGGGAAAACATCTTGAGGAACCACCGCGCCGGGGACTGGTTGAGTCTGGTTTAATGATTCGTCTATTTGCGTCATGCTGGTAAAGCAGTAGCCGCACAACATGTTTTGACACTGGTGATAACTGCGTCGCACTAAATCACTCAACTCTACACTGGTACGAGTTTTCGCAACTGCACGGCAGCGAGGACAGCGCATTGCCATACGCGGGCCTCCTCTGGGCTGGTTAATATCACGTCAAGTATAACGCTTAACCCGTTGATTCGTCACCCGCCTCAGCCGTCCATTCATCGATCTTAACTTCCAGCTCCAGCGAAGTGGTAAAGCCGCCGCTGCCGATATCATGCACACATCGGGTAATAGTCCAGTAACCGTTATCAATTGTGGACTTAAAGCCCGATACGCTTGCCGGTTGCTCCGGGTACAAATCTGCCCTGCCCCGCGCCAGCGTGATGGAGAATGACGCCGCGCCACGCTGCAACTGGCTCCACTTCGCCGCTGCTGCCCGCTTCGCTGCCTTCTCAGTTTTAAACGTCTTGCGGATCACGAATACGTTACCTTCCGCGCCTGCCATGTAATCCCCTTCCTTGCTGCTTGAGGCGGGTTCTTTCGGCTTCTTCGGTTGGGTTGTTCTGCGGCGTCTGCTGGTGTTGGTTTGTACTGTGGTGGCAGGCTTTTTCCCGAAATTCAGATCCAGCCAGTAGGCCGTAACGCCGGTATAAGCGTCACGATCGGCAATACTAAAGCTATGCTTGTCGCCGCTGGCCCGCACAATGCTGATCGCCGGTAAAGGTTTACCGCTCTGGGTTACGCCCTGCCCCGGCGTGATGAACAGCAACATGCCGTTTTTGACGGTGGCAACCGCACCCAGCATATCCGCCATTCTGGTGAGAAAACTGATATCTGACTCACTGGTTTGGTCAGCGTGATCGATCTCAATCTTCGCCAGTTCCTCACTCACCCCGGCGCGCAGGTCGTACCGGCTGGCAATACTGGCAACCACATCGCCAACGGTAATATCGTGCCAGGAGTATTCACGCTTCACGTTGAACGTGTCGCGAAAGTCTGCGCTGCGGGCGCTGATGGTGAGCTGATCAGGCGGGCCACGGTGCGCAACCTCATCAACGGTGTACAGCCCTTTAAATATCAGCGGGTCATTATCCCAGCCCAGCGAAACGGAAATCTTCGCTCCACGCGATGGCATAACGATCTGTCCGTCTGAATCATCCAGCGTGAGATCAAGCGTATCCGCTTCAAATCCCCGGTTGTCCGTCAGCGACAACGAGATCAAACGATCATCCAGCGCGGTGAGCTGCTTGCCCTCAATCTGAATACTGAACGCCGGGCGGGGCGAATAACGCGCATCATCATCCAACATCTTATTGGTTCCCTCATTGGTGAGGGTACCATCGTCGCCACGCGCGCGCGTACAGACAACGCGGGGCTGTTGTTGCGGTCTGCTGACAACGCCCACCTCTCGCACCGGCTGGCAATTGTCGCAATGATAAGTGGCAATCATTGACCTGGCGAGGCAACTACATGGCCACAAATTACCATCACGGTGTAACCGTCACGGAAACCACCGATCTGAGCACGATGATCACCGATATTGATTCGGCGGTTATCGGCGTCGTTTGTATCGCTGACGATGCAGACGAAGAAGCGTTCCCGCTGGATACCCCTGTACTCATTACCCGCGTGGCTAACATGCTGGGCAAAGCAGGCAAAACCGGCACCCTGTTCACCACCCTGAAAGCCATTTCAGACCAGACCAGCCCACAGACCATTGTGATCCGCGTGGCTGATGCGTCAAAAATTCCACCACCGGAAACCGGCACCGCTCCGACTCAGGATCAACTGGTCATTGGTGGCACCGACCCGGTAACAGGACTTTTCACCGGCATGTATGCGCTGTTATCGGCGGAGATGCGTGTTGGCGTCCGTCCGCGTGTGCTTGCCGTTCCCGGCCTTGATACTCAGCCAGTAGCGGCGCAACTCGGCGTGATGGCGGAGAAGCTGCGCGCCTTTGCTTATGTTTCAGCGAACGGCTGCAACACCATTGCAGAGGCAAAGGAATACCGCGAGCAGTTTGCCCAGCGTGAAATGATGGTCATCTGGCCTAACTTCATTTGCTACGATACCAACGCGGGAGCAAACGCCACCGTGCCGGTGGGTGCTCATGCGGTAGGGATGCGCGCCAAAATCGACGCAACGCAGGGCTGGCACAAAACCATTTCCAACGTTCCGGTTAACAACGTGCTGGGGATGGATCGCGATATCTATTTCACCCTACAGGGCACCGATACCGATGCGGACGAGCTGAACGCAGCAGGCGTCACCACCCTGATCAAACAGGACGGCTATCGCATCTGGGGATCACGTACCTGCGACGAAGAAACCTACATCTTTGAGAGCTACACCCGTACCGCTCAGATTGTGGCTGATACCGTGGCAGAGGCTCACTTCTCCTATGTTGATAAGCCGCTCACCCCGTCGCTGGTAAAAGATATCGTTGACGGTATCAACCGCAAGCTGACGTCCTATGTGACGGCGGGCAAGCTGCTGGGTGCGCGCTGCTGGTATGACCCTGAACCGAATACCAGCGAAACGCTGCGCAACGGGCAGCTCACCATCAAATACAACTACACGCCTGTCCCGCCGCTGGAAAATCTCAGCCTGGTGCAGGAGTTCACTGATGAATACTTCGCTACGTTTTCCAGCGCAGTGAATAACTAACCGGGGGCGCGTATGGCTCTGCCTAAAAAACTTAAATACTTCAACATGTTCTTTGACGGGGATAACTATTTCGGCATGGTGCCGGAAATCACCCCGGCGAAGTTAACCCGCAAAACAGAGGATTATCAGGCCGGTGGTATGCCGGGTTCTGTCGCGGTCGATCTCGGCTTTGATGCCGGGGCGCTGGATATGGATATCACCCTTGGCGGCATGGATGCGGGGCTGCTGAAAAAATGGGGCATCGCCACCGCCGATGGTATGCAAACGCGCTATGCCGGGTCTTACCAGGATGATTCAACCGGCGAAGCGGTACCCGTTGAAATCCAGACGCGCGGACGCTTTACGGAGATGGATCCGGGCACGTCCAAAACCGGGGATGATACTTCCCATAAGTACACCCTGAAAAATACCTATTACAAGCTGACCATCAACGGCGAAGAAATCATTGAAGTTGATGTGCTCAATATGATCTACAAAGTTGGCGGCGTTGACATGATGGAAAAACACCGCGCCAACATTGGCTTATAAGGAATTAACACACCATGACCAAAGTAACCGGTAAAGAAGTTGTAACGCTCAATGCGCCTATCGTTCGCGGTAAGACGGCAATCAGCGAAATCACGATCACGCCAGTCTTAAAGCAGGCCGGATCGCTGCGTGGCTTAAAAGTCTATGACGTTCTGACGTCGAATTATGATGCGCTGGTTGTTCTGCTGCCGCGCGTTACAGCCCCGGCGCTGACCGCTGACGAAATCGCCCGCATGGATACGTGGGACTTCTGCCAGCTCGCCAATGCGGTGGTTGATTTTTTGCAGCCACCTTCGGATCAGAGCGGGACGGATACGGGCAGCGCGTCATCCGATGCCCCTGCGAACGCATAGAAAACTTAATGGCGGATATCGCCGTCATTTTCCACTGGCGACCAGCGGAGATGGACGCCATGACGGTAGAGGAACTTCTGTTATGGCGTGATCAAGCCGCTGCGCGCAGTGGCGGAGATCAATAAATGGCAGACCGCAAATTAAATATTCAGGTTGCTTTCAGTGCCCTGAATAATATGTCCCGCCCTGTCAGTGCGGCGCGCCAGAGTGCCGCCGCGCTGGCCTCTCAAATCAAGCAGACGCAAAGCAGCATCAAAGGGCTTGAGCGTCATGCTTCCAGCTTTGACCGACTGACCGCAGCCAATAAGAAGACCACCGATCAACTGGCTCAGGCAAAGACGCAGGCGCGTGAAATGGCGGCGGCATTCGGCCCGCTACGCCAGCGCAGCGCTGAGCAAGTTACCGCCCTCAATCAGCAGCGGGCAGCGATCCGCAACCTGACAGCCCAGCAGAAAACGGAACAGGCCCAGCTCAACCAATTGCGCGCCAGCTTCTACAGTGAAGGGATTGCGATCAGCAGTACCAACCGGGCAACGGAACAAATCAGCCAGCGCACCGCGCAGTACAATCGCCAGCTTACTGAGCAGCAGCGTCGGCTTGAGTCTGTCACTCAGGCGCAGGCCCGCTATGCCCGCGCCAAAGAAACCGGCGAGAAGCTGCAAAGTTCAGGCATGAAGACCGCAGCGACCGGCGCGGCGGTACTTGCCCCCGTAGCAGCCGCCATCAAGAGTTACAGCAGCCTGGAAGATGCCATGAAGGGCGTATCCAAACAGGTGAATGGCCTGCGCGATGATGACGGCAACCGCACCGCTCAGTTTGCTGAGATGCAAAACGCTATCAAAGACGCCGCCGAAAACCTGCCAATGCCCAACGGGGCCGTTGACTATGCCGCACTGGTAGAGGGCGGCGCGCGTATGGGTGTGGCTAACAGCGATGATCCATGGCAGAAGCAGAAGAAGGATCTACTGGATTTTGCCAACACCGCCGCCATGGCCTCAAAGGCGTTTGAGCTGCCTGCCGATCAGCTGTCGGAAAGCCTGGGCAAAATCGCCGGTCTGTATAAAATCCCCATTCAGGATATTGGCAAGCTGGGCGACGTCATCAACTATCTGGACGATAACGCCAAATCAAAAGGCTCTGACATTATCGACGTGTTGCAGCGCGTGGGTGGTGCTGCCGATCAGCTCGGCTATCAGAATGCGGCGGCACTTGGCTCCACGTTCCTGAGCCTTGGTGAACAATCCGAAACAGCGGGCACCGCAGTTAAAGCGATGGTGCGCGAGCTGGGCAACGCAATGGTGCAACCAGATCGGTTTATGGAAGGTCTGGACGCGCTGGGGCTAAGCGCTGAGAAGGTGCAGAAGAACATGGCAAAAGACGCCATGGGCACCATTATGGCGGTGATGGAAGCCACCAAAAAGCTGGAACCAGATAAGCAAATGAACGTGCTTACTCAGCTCTTTGGAGACGAATACGCAATGGCGGTTTCCAAAGTCGCTAACAACCTGCCAGAGCTGCGCAGGCAGCTCGAATTAACCCACGGCACCGCGTCTAAAGGCTCCATGAAGCGGGAATCCGATATTGATAAAGATTCACTCTCATCACAGTGGCAGATAACCAAAGCGGAGTTTGGCAACAATTTCAGTGCGCTGGGTGAGTCCATGCGCGGGCCAATGATGGCGATCATGAAATCAGTCGGCGGCGTCCTGCAATCAATCCGGGGCTGGATTGAAGCCAACCCGGCGCTGGTTGCCGCCATCATGAAGACCGTAGCCGCGATCGGTGCCATTCTCACGGTACTGGGTTCGCTTATGCTGGCGCTGGGCGCAATACTCGGCCCGATGGCGCTTGTGCGCCTGAGCTTCACCACACTGGCTGGCCCTGGTGGAGCAGGGGCACTGACAGGCTCAATAACTAAGCTGACCGGCTCACTGCGTGGGCTTATCCCGTCACTATCTGGGGTTGGGCGCAGCATTAAAGACTGGCCCTCTATCTTCCGCGCAGCTGCATCCGGTTTAGGGCAATTGGGTAAACAAGCATTCAGCGGTGTAAGCTCGGCATTAACAACCCTCTCCCGTGCAGCGGTTGTCACCGGACAGGGTTTATTTACTTTATTCACGCAACCTATGACCGCGCTTACCTGGCTTGGTAATGGGTTAAGAACTCTCGCCACATCTGGATTTGGGACGCTTCTCAATGTGGGGCGCACCGTATTCATGGCGCTAGGTGGTGGCTTATCACTTTTGCTAAGCCCGATCGGTGTACTGGTTATGGCTTTGGCTGCTGCTGCCATCGCCGTTATTAAATTCTGGGAGCCAATAAAAGCATTTTTCACTGGCTTTTACACTGGCCTGATGAGTGGATTGCAACCATTAACCACGGCATTTAGTACCGCTTTTGCTCCATTAGCTCCAATCTTCGACTCAATCGGCACCGCTATCAGCGGGGTTTGGGATTGGTTCACCAAACTTTTAGAGCCAATTCAGTTTTCCACAGAAGCACTGGAATCATGCACCAGCATGGGCGAAACGTTCGGCAAGGTTGTTGGTAGCGCTTTATCTGCGTTAACCCCGATAATTCAAGGTATCGCCGACGGGATAAGTAACATACTCGAAACGCTGGGTTTAATTCCCGATGCCGCTGAGCGAGCAAGAGCCGCCACTGAGAAAGCCAACACGCAGAAGAAGCTCACCGGGCTGGCGGATACGCTTGCCGGAGATCTGAAAGCCGTCACCGCGCAATCGAAGAAGGAAGAAGAGAAGAAGGAGCAGAAGCGGAAAACGGAACAGAGCCAGCAGCAACAGGCGCTTGCCAATAACCTGAAAGGCCCGGCGAACCTCGCACCGAAGATCAGCGGTAGCCTGGATAAAATCGCCAGCAACACGGCAGAGAAGAAAGACGGCCCCGGTGAAATCGTCTTCAAAAATAAACAGCCGTACATTCCTATCCGTGGCGGGTACGCCGAACCGGTGCAACAGGTTCAGCGGCAGGTGCCATCACTCACCGCATGGATGCAACAGCAGGCTGGCGCGCTCGTTTCTTCGGTGCTGCCGTACAGCGTTCAGCAGCCTGCCGCTCGTTCGCCAGTGTCGGCGGTTCCGTCTGCGGCTTCCGTCGCGGCGCTGATGCCTGGCGGCGACGTGTTTAACTTTGAAATCAACATCAACGACGCGGGCCAGATGGATGAACAAAAACTTGTCCAGCGCATCCGCGAAGAGTTCACCGTTGCCCAGCAGCAGGCCGCACGGCGCAAACGCTCGCAACTGACCGACCACGAATAAGGGGCAAAGCCATGATGATGATATTGGGCATGTTTCCGTTTGCGCTGCAAACGACGCCCTACCAGACGTCGAACCAGTCGAATACATGGCGACACGTCAAAAACGATCGCGTGGGGAAATCCCCGCGCTATCAGTACATAGGCCCGGATGAAGAGCCGATCACGCTATCCGGTACGCTGTACCCGGAAATCAGCGGCGGCGACGTGTCGCTCACTACGCTGGAGACAATGGCATACACCGGCAGAGCCTGGCCCCTGATTGAAGGTACCGGCAAGATTTACGGTATGTATGTGATCGACGGGTTAACCCAGAATCGCACTGAGTTCTTTCAGGATGGGAAAGCGCGGAAGATTGATTTTACCCTCAGCCTGAAAAAGGTCAGCGAGGATATCAGGGAGAAGCTGGCGGAAATTACCAACAATGATGTGCTGTCTATGGTGAAAGCGGGGGTGAATTTCTAACTTTATTTTTTATGGCCAACACGTTCATTGTTGGCAGTGTGGTACCGAAATCATCGGGCACCGTCACTTTTAACCGTGCTACAGCACGGTCATTTATGGCGGTGCTGTAGCTTCTATCAAAGGTTCCTATGCTGCAGGCTTAACTGGCCACACAGGTTTTGCTAGATCAACCTTCGTTACCTCATAGCGATATTTTTGCCACGTAGTCAGTCTTGGTTTGTCTGCATCGTCTATATAACCACCCTCCAGAGCATCCTTAAGTGGCTCTATAATTGCAGTCGCCTCAGAAATCAAAGTCTGCTTCTGCGCGCTCACCTGTTCGATTAGCTGTTCCTGCGTCGGGGGAGGATTGGCAAGCAACATCGCTTCATGGGCACTAATTTCCTGCCACCCTTCCTGTATTTCCTCACACCAAGAGTCAGCATTCATTTCCATGATATCGATGCAGAAAATCACCCCGACCACGTCTTTAAAGAATTTTTGCTCTTTGATTACCGTATTCATTAGCGAAGCTCCGACCAGGTCAGAATTGAATTAATGTTACTTGCTGTAAGGTTGTAAGTTGCTCCTGGTGGCACAATCGCAAATACGTTACCCCTGATGTCAAACGAGCTGTCAGTCACGGCAAAACTTGAAGCCTCTGTGCCATTAACGGCAAGTGACAACTGAACTCCAGTCTGACGTGATGCCATTATTCCGGCGATAGAAACTGCAATTGGCCTACTTGTAGAGTTGGTATACGTCACCCCGGCAGTACGGTTGGCTTTCACGTTCTGCCATGACTGAGATATACCCAGCAGCGTTGCGCTAACATTAGTAACATCATCCAGGAGCGCCATAGTTCCGTCACGAAGTGGAATATTAATAGCTCCACGGTAAGTGTCGTTTGTATAAACAACAATTCTCTGACCGTTTTGGGCTGACAGAATTATTTTTGCGGCACCATATTTTGCTACGAGCCCTTCTCCAGAAGATACTGGTCCTGTAAAAGATTGCTCTGCAGCGCTCGATTTATCAGCAAAATTAACCAAATCAGATGTAAGAGCCATCGTCCCAGCTTTTGTAGGAACATTTATAGCGCCACGATACTGCCCCCCGTCATAGATAACTATTTGCAAACCGTTTGTGGCATTGAGCGATATTTTACGTGTAGTGCCATCAGGTGACGTCGCTGTCACGCTGTCCTTTGAAGAGAGTGGCCCCGCGAAATACTGCAAAGCGAGGCTTCCTCTATCTGCGAAATAGGTCAAACCAAGGTACTGAAGAAGTCCCGCAACATCCTTGCCACTCAGGTTGGTCAGCGTGGCGTCTTTCTGCTGCTTTCCAGCAAGCGCATTCGTCATGGTAGTGGCGAAGTTCGGATCGTTACCCAGTGCAGCCGCCAGTTCATTCAGTGTATCCAGCGCCGCCGGGGATGATGCCACCAGTGCCGCAATAGCTGATTTCACAAATGCCGTGGTGGCAACCTGCGTATTGTTCACGGTCTGCGCAGCAGTGGGTGCCGTTGGCGTTCCGGTCATGGTCGGGCTTGCCAGTGGAGCTTTCAGCGCCAGTGCGTTATTTAGGGCCGTGACCACAGCCTGCACAAAAGCTGTGCTGGCAATCTGTGTGGTATTGGTTCCTGCCGGTGCAGTTGGTGCTTTCGGCGTCCCCGTCAGCGTAGGGCTTTCCTTAGTGGCGTACTGAGTATGAGGGTCCGCTGCGGCAAGGTGTTTAGCCATCAGATCATCCACATACACCCTAAGCTCCAGCACCTTGTCATCCACATATTTGCGGGTTGCCAGAACCACTGACGGGTCAATTTTCAGGGTAATGTTATCGGTACTGCTGGTAATAAGCACCATTCGCACCGTCTGCGTGCGTCCGCTCCCCTCAGCCAGCTGCGGCTTGTAGCTCTCAGGGCAATTGCCCACGGCAATCAGTGCGCCGGTTTCATCAAAAAGACCGACCTCACGAATCCACCAACCGCCCTCAGTTTCGGGGATCACCTGCTCAGCAATAATCTGGCTGCTGTTCTGCGGATCGATATACAGCATATTCAATGCCGCACGGCGCTTTTCAGCAACCAGCGCTGTCTGCTGCGCGCTGGGCGTTGGCAACACTCCACCACCGTCGCCCACAGCCATCTGGGTAATCTTAAGCGGGACACCAAGCGCGGCGGCGCTTGCCAGTTTCGCCGCGCCGATATCCGTCAGCAGGGTATAAAATTTTGCGCTCATGGATTCACTCTCATTGTGTCAATAACATGGACCGCCCCGCCCTCGTAAGCGGTGCCGGCGGAAATAATGGTTTCGTTGATATACGGGTAGATCGTGATTTCCTCTCCGGTGTAGGTGGCTGCCCCCACAAAATAGGGGCCGCTGGTCTGCAGGTTGATGGACATGCCGACCAGATGGCGGCTGCACGGCTTGGCGTCACCAATCAGGCGCTCCAGTTCCAGATAGGTTTCTTCCGTAATGCCCTGGTCCTGCACGCCAATATCCAGGCGAAACGTGCCCGGTTTCTCGCCGGTCTGCCACCACTCAATGATGCGGATCAGGAAGCCGAACGGCTCCACCACGCGCCGCACGGCGCTGGTTGTTCCCTTGTGCTGATGGATGTAGAAAGCATCTTGCACCACGCGGCGCTTGACGTTTTCCGCCCAGCTTTCGTCCCAGCGATCAACGGAAAAAGCCCACGCCAGATAGGGCAGCAGGTCAACCTGGCAGGTGTACGGATCCCAGAGCTGACGCAGCGGTACCCGCACTTCCCCCAGAGAGGCGCAGACGCGGGCGGCGACACGCTCAAGGCGCGTTGAGCTGGGCGGCGTGAGGGTTTTACTCATCGTATCCCCCAACGGTTATGGTGTAGCCGGTACAGTGGGACGCCTGAGTATCATCAAGCACCATATCCGCCACCGGCTGCGCCAGCTCCACCCGCTGCACTCCTTCTACATGCAGCGCGGCATAAATGGCAGACAGCCGGATATCCCGCCCCAGACGACGCTGATCGGCTATGTACGCTTGTAACTTCTGCTCAGATGCCTGGCGGATGGGTTCCGACTCCGGCCCCGGATAGATATACAGCGTGGCATCAATCTCATAAGGCACGATCTCCGCCGCCTGCACGGTCACGCGATCGGCAACCGGGCGCACCTCTTCGCCATTCAGCGCGCTGGCAACGATATCGATCAGCTCCTGGCTGGCGGTGCCGTCACCCTCGCGGGAAAGCACAGAGATGGTAACGCAGGCAGGCGTTGGGCTTACGGCAGACACATCAGCAACGCGCCCATCAGCAGACAGGCCGAAAAATTCATATGCCGCCTTTGGCCCGGCGACGCTCAGCCCTTCAAACGCCTGCGGTGTGCGGACGCGCAGATCGGCATCCGATTCCATCACTGCAGGCACAGGCGGTACAACGCTGTCATCTTCCGGCGTGATGGTCAGGCGCTCCACATTGAAATTTGCCGCCAGCTGATCCAGATCACTGCCCACGGAGTACGCTACCATTACCGCGCGCGCCGCTTCGTTCACGCGCTGGCGTAACAACAATTCGCGATAACAGTTTTCTTCCAGCAGCATGGTGATCGGCTCAGATTCCAGCGAGAGAGTGCGCCTGATAACGTCCTGCTCATCTTCCTGGTAAAGCGCGATAAACGCCTCTTTACGCTCATTGAACAGCGTTTCAAAGTCCAGCGGCTCCACCACTACCGGAGGCGGTAATTGTGAAAGGTCAATTGTTCCGCTCATGCCTGCACCTGCCTGCCGATCGTTACGTCCGTGGTAAAGGGTGATTGGGTATCGGTACGACTGGCTTTGATGGTGGCAACCATCTGCCCCGCCCCGGTTTCCGTCAGCACAATATTGGTCAGCGAGATACGCGGCTCCCAGAGGAAAAGCGCGCTGTATATCGCGGACATAATGCGAAGGCGCGTTACAGCGTTACCTGGCTGATCAATCAGGTTATTGAGCTGCGAGCCGTAGGCGCGGCGCATAACGCGAGAGCCAACCGGCGTTAGCAAAATGTCATTGATGGACTGAGAAATGTGCTCGTTATCGGTGAGCGCTTCACCGGTTTCGGCGTTCATCCCGCGATATCTTGCGCTGGTCATTGTGGGCCGTCCGTCTGGCTTTCGCCACGTTCTACGCCGCCATGTTTGTGGGTATGCACCACAACGCCATTTGATGTAATGCTGCCGCCGCTATGCTCAACATTGCCGGTCATCTTGCCACCCTGTTTCATCTCAAACGTGGAGCATGAGAGCTTTTGAGTGCAGATCACTTCCGGCGTATCAAGAGTGATTGAGGTTGTTGCGGTGCAGGTAATTTGTGGGGCCGTCGCTGCGATGGATTCCAGCGCCTTAACCGTTGCGCTCTTCACTCCAGTAACAACCAGCGCACCGGCTTCCGGGTCATAGGCTATTTTCGCCCCGTCAGGGAACAGGATCACATCTGACGCCGCGCCGCTATCAGGTGGCTTCACGCTGTCGCTGTACAGGCTCCCCCAGATAATCGCGTTGTCAAAGTCTCCACCCGGAGACAAAAGCAATACCTGCTCACCCGGCGTTGGTGCCCACCATGTAACCGCCGTTCCCGCCCGTAAGGTTGCCCAGCGGATCCAATCGGCATCATTTCCCCCGCTTTTCACGCGGGCAACGTAGCGCTCATGATCGACTTCGGTCACGGTACCGACGCGGACAACATTACAGAGCAGGCGGTTGAGTTCGTTCAGGTTCATAAGCTGGCTTGCGTTATTAAATTTACAGCCAGTTTCATGATCCACGCGCGCGCAAGCAACGCGCTGGCGTTGTCAGGAGTTGGTAACAATGGATGGCGGTACCGGCAGACACTGCCAGCTATGACAGTGCCGGGAAAAAACATCGAGCACCGTCACTTTTAACAGTGCTGCAGGAAGGTGTCAGGGTTGCAGAAAACTGACGATGGTATCCGCCAGCCAGTCGAGATCGCTTTCCGTAAAGCCCAGCAATTCACGCGCGGGGTAACGGGTGCGGGCACCGGGTGCCACGGTATCAACCTCACCATACTGGTGAACGCTGGCGATCTCGGCGGTATGCCCGGAGTAACCCACCACGGCGGCGCTGGCGGTACCGTATGCCTTGAGAAAGCGAGCGGTGCGCAGGCGGCGGAACATCTTTTCTTTGCGGGTGGTGGTGCGCTTGGTCTGGTTAAGATGGATCTCAATATAGCGCTGAATATCGCGCTTATAGAACGTGCGCAACGCCCCTTTATCAACATCATAACCGGTGATAGCACGCTGCTCTCCGCGCCCGGTGGTGCGCCAGTTGCTCAGCTCACGGGTTTCATCTTTCCACAGGAATTTAACCCCGCCCTGAGTGCGCAAAATCTTACGGCGGCGCGGTGTATAGCTTTCCCCGCTGGGATTTTTCTGGCTGTTGATGCGCTGCTGCTGGCGTTTGCGCAGGCCAATAGCCACTTCGCGCGTGAGCTTACGGCGCTGGCCCGGTGCGAGCTGCGCCGCCACGGTTGCCAGATAATCATCAAGGGCATGAAACAGCGGATCAACGTTCATTTAGTCCGTCCACGTCTTGCCGCTTACCGTATCTTCAAAGACCAGTGACCAGGCACCCAGCTCCGGCCCCGGCATAGGATCAGCACGGTGATGTATAACCGGCTTACCCTCTTCAACTTTGACAACAACCGCCTCACTGGCCTGAATTTTGATAAGCACGTCCATGGTGGAATTGCTCAGGATATCCGCTTCAAAGGTGATGCCATCGCGGGCGCGGTCAGGGTTGAATAGCAGCTCAGGCTGATACAGGCGCGCCCATGCCAGAATTGGCAGGCTGAGGGAATCCAGCGGCTCAGGGTAATCCATCGCCAGCACCTCAATGGTGTACTCGTATTCAAACGAGGCAGAGCGCTGCCCGGTGCTCACCATGCGCCCCTTCTGTACATACACCGCCAGATTATCAGGGTTGTCACGCAACCATGGCACCGCGTGGCTGATATGCTTGCGTAGTAGATCGGGTTTAAGCATGTGAAGCCCTCACGAAAAAGCATTATCGCAGGCATCCACAGACACCTGCTGGAATGCTTATTCTTCGACAACCGCGCCTTTCGGCAAATCTACGGCACCAAATACCGGGCACCCCGGATAATTATCATCTTCCACGGCATCCAGCACCGACTGAGTAAACCACTCAGTACGCGCGCATTTGTCTGCCGCCTGATAATGGATCAGATACTGATTCTCGCTATTGGCGTATTGAGCGCGGGCCTGAATCTCGCCCCACTCATCGCTAACGCGGATATTCACCAGTTGCGAGAGGCTAAACTTAAAATTCTGCGGTGTAGCCGCATACTGCATTTGCTTTTCCATCACTTTCCCTTACCTATTGAATTATAAGAAGCCTCACAGGCTAATCCTCGGATTCTTGCCTGATCAGCAATTGCCGCCAGCTCTCCCGCTCGCTGGTCAGCGCGGCGGAACAGCTCGGCAAGCAGCTCGCTGCCGGTGGTGCCTGTCGCGCTTTCGCTGGCAGTTGCGGCACGGCGGGCGCGTTCACTTGCTGCCAGTCTGGCGGCGAGTTTTGCGGCTTCGTCATGCAGCCCGTCAGAAACAGCGCGGGCATGGTCAGCATCAGCAGCAGCCTGAGCAATCTGCCCCTCAGCCCTTTTCTCAATCGCATCTATTTCACCCTGTCGGCGTTGTTCTTCAGCTCTGGCTTCTGCCTGCCGCTTTGCCAGCGCGGTAGCATCGTCGGCATCCCGCTGTTTCCATTTAAGTGCCCATGCCGTATTAGCCTGGCTGGCACCAAACCATGAACCAGAAAGGAAGACACCACCCAGAATTAGCGCAACCAGAAGGCCGCGCCAGTGTCGCCTGAGCCAGTTCAGAATCATGCAGGATAAGCCGCATAAGGTAGCTGGAAGTGAGGGCCGTCTTTCAGGGTTTTCCAGTCACCGCCCCATTCAACGGGGATATTCAGCTCTTTTCCCGCCTGTTTGAAGGCTTCGGAAATCTGCTGGTAATATTTCCAGTCCCATGAGCCTGCCGGAGTGGGATAAGCAAACACATCAACCGCATGGCCTGAAATATGCCTGCTGTTCATCGTCTGACTTTTCCCCTCAGCAACAAGCTGTTTTTGCCGCTCTACAGTGCGAAGCCCTTCGGTGATACCAAAATCAACGGCAGAAAGTTGAAGGGCGCGGCGGACGACTTTCACAAGGTCAGCGTTAACACCTTTCAGGTTATCTTCACTTCTCTGGCTGAATTTAAATTCACTCATTTCCTTTCGCTCCCCCGATACGGGTTTCAATAAAGCCGGTCACTTTGTTGCGCACCTTGTCAGCCCCCATAAAACCTATGGATGCGCCCACGAAGGTAACGGCATTAGACGGCAAGCCCAGATATTCCAGCGAACCGGCAACCGCCAGCGTAACGATCCCGCAGACCAGTGAACCGGTGGCGGTTTTCAGCATTGACTGACCGTCATACAGACTCATAAGCGCCGAAATGCTCAGCGCAGCGCCTGCCGCGTAAAGCGTCGGCAGATAAGTAGCAATCCATTTCATTGTTTGTTCCAGCATCCCCGTAGGTACGTCGCTCATGGCAACCTCTCAATCCCATAGCTGCACGGTTTCCCGCTGGGTGGGTGGTGGTAATTCGGGAAGATAAACAACCTGCCCGGCACTCAGCAGCGGGCCGCTGTCGCACAGCCCCGGATTGGCTTCATGCACGGCTTCGGTTACTCCCGCCGTCCTGCCGTAATACCGCCAGCAGAGTTCATCAACGGTGTCATCCTGCTGCGCCTGCACGTTCATCAGCACAGCTCCGCAAGGCCGCGATCTTCATTCTGGATATCGCGAATCGACCAGCGAACATCACGCCAGAGCGTATCTATCTGGGTGCTGAGCGCCTGCGCGTGGTCATCCCCTTTACTGGTGGTATCAATATCGCGATACCCTTCAATCAGCAGGGCTTTGGTCAGTGACCAGACGGCATTTTTATAGCGCCAGACCTTCACCGATTCGCCATTCACCGGATCGGCGGGGATCTCCGCCAGAGTCAGATAACCGGCATCAACCTGAACCTGACGCCACAGAAGAAGCTGATCGTTGACGTGGGCCACTGCCTCAATGGTGCGGGACATAAGGCGATCGGTCGTTACCTGCCCGTCAAGGCGCATCGCCCGGCGCAAATCAGCCAGCACGATGACAGGCCAGAAAGGCAGGCTCTCAACCTTTGCGCCGCCATCGTCCGGCGCGGGATCTGATGGCGGTCTTACCGGTTCAGTGGCGACCAGGCTCATACAGGACTCTCCATAAGGCAGGCGGTGGACGGTGTGACGCAGTAGAGGCTTGGCCTTATTACGTCACACCGTGCCGCCTGGTGCGCGGGGGCACATTCGTTATGACTTCGCGTTTTTACGCGTCGTCTTGTTCTTTGCTGCTGGCTTTTCCTGGCTGTTTTTCGGCTTTTTGGCTGCGGTGGTGCGCGGCGCTTTCTCCGGCGCTGCTTTCACGGCCTCTGGCTTCGCTTCCGGCTGTACCGGTGGCGTATCGCCCTCACCTTCTACGCCGCTGGCTGCGGTCAGCTTTTTGATATTGCGATCCAGCAGTTCGATATCACGCGCCACACCAATTTTTGCGTTGAGCCTGATAGCTTCCTGCAAATGCGAGCGGGCAAGCTGCTGGGACTCAACGTCCTGATTAAGGCGCACGGTGTACCCCATGACCTTAAACAGCTTGGCCCTTACCTGATCGGGCATATCTTCATGGGTGGTGATGCCGTTCAGCGCGTTGAGGTTGTCAATGCTCACGCTCGCCTTTGCCGGGTTCGCTTTGAAGGCGGCAAGGATGGGATCGCAAATTTCTTCAACCAGTACCGTGGCGGTGGTGCGCTTGTACTGGTCAGGCATCGGGATTTTATGGCGCAGCACGTACTGACCTATCCGCAGCGCCTGCGCAATATCACCGGCATCCGCCGCCCAGATCATTACGGTGGTGATCACTTCATCCGCCTGGCCTGTATCCGCTGCCAGTGCGCCATCAATCCACGGCAGGTAATCCGGCAGGCGTTCGCTTTTGAGCTTCGCCTTACCGGCATTCGACTGGATGCGGCTGAGGTCGGCTTTATCCATGCGCAAGCGGAAAAGCACCTGCTCGTAGGCTGTTCTGTCGGCTGTTGTCGCCCCGCGATTACTGCGGCGCTCTGCCATCACCCGATCAAAGTGTTTTTGTGCTGGTGTTAACATTTATGCCCCCTGAACAGGCCAGCGCACTGCTGGCCTGCGGCGTCTTATGGTGCTGGGTCTGGCTCGGCGGCGGTGATGCCTTCGATCAGACAGCCATAGCCGTAGTCTTCAATGACGTAAGCATCATTCGAAGAGCTGTACGTTGAGACACGGTTATATTCCGGCTCTTCAACGATGCGGCGACGGTGCCCACCTTCCTGCCAGTAAATAGACAGGTTTTCCCAGGAGGTAATGAACATGCTGCCATCAGGGAAGAATGGCGCGATAAATGACGGGAGGTTGCCGATCGTTTTACGTGACGCAATCAACTGCCCGGCAAGCGCTTCGGAGTTCGGGTTATTGGTGCTGACAGCGTTGATGATCGGGAATGAACGGTTTACCGTCAGATTACGCCCGGTAATCACCACCAGATCAGGCGAATCCTTGTACCACTCATCCATTAGCGAGTTGACTGCATCAAATACGATGGAGTCATAGTTACCGTAATCACCTTTCGCGATCACCTGATTGGTGTCGTCACGGCTGGTCACGGTGACATCTTTCATCACGCGCTGAGCTGCGTTCGCACGGTACTGCTGGAGCCAGCCGATACCGCAATCCTGCAACAGCGGGTTGGCGGCGCGGTCTGACTTCTCCGCGTAGCTGGTACCGTTGAAGCCGATCATGATGCGATCGAGCGCAATACGCTTGATGATCTGATTGCTGAGGCGCTGCTGAAAGTCCGGGAATTTTGCCCAGGCATCAAGCTGCGTGTACGGCGTAAAGGTATCGGCGTTCACCTTGTTACAGGTGTACTTATTCGAATCCAGCGCCGCCACAGAGGTAGGCTGACGGCGATCCGTGGTGGAATTGTTGGTACTGGATACCGGGCCACTAACACCCAGCCCGATTTTTTCACCGGTCTGATCGTTAACGCCGTAAATGTTAATTTTTTTCAGCATCTCAGACGACTGCTGGATCTTATCCTCAAGCGTCTGCTCAACGCTCGGATCAATGCTGTACGCCTTGGTGATGTGAGCAGCACTGATATGGTTCAGTTCAGCCTGTCGCTGAATGTACTTATCAAACAAATCGCGGGTTGTATTACGCATCTTATTTTCCTTTCCTGAGCCTGACGCACTGAGCCTTATCAGCAATCAGCCAGATGTTGAGTTGATTGACCATCGCCGCCAGTTGCAGGCGGGCGCTGGCTGTACTGATCGGCGTCCTGGCCTTTCAGTTTCTCTTCCAGCGCTTTGAAGTCCTTACGCAGACTTTCCAGCTCGGTAGCGTCAGCCTTACCTTTCACCGCAGCGGAAAGCTGGGTTGTGCTGTCCAGCAGCTTGCCCTGGCTCTCGGCAATCGCCTCGATAGCTTCACGGTTTTCACCGTTCTGCTGGCTAAACTGCTGTTGCGTACCGCCCAACAGCGCCTTAACACGGGCAAAGAAGTTTTTGCCTTCATCCTGCGGCGGCTGCTCATCTTCAAATTCCATCGTGGATTCAACGGCGGCGGTGAAGAAACAAGCCGGATCATGCTTACGGGATGCCAGCGGGTTAACGGTGTTTTTGGAACAAAACTCCATCATTTCCGTGCCCAGACTGGCGGGGCTATCGGTACAGGCCAGCCCCATCAGGTAGGCTTCGCCGGTATCTGCAAAAGAGGGATGCACTTCAATGCTGTGATAAATCTTCTGGCGGTTCTTTTTCAGGGCAACCAGATCATCAGTGGCATCAACCTGCACATACAGGCCCATTTTGCCTTTCAGCGGCTCTTCGGTGATCTCCTCTGCCTTGACGGCAATAACATCGCCATAAGCACGAAAATCACTGTTTGGAGAGTAGCCCCGGAGGTGCTCCAGATTGACGCGGGCACCGTATACGGTTGGGTTAAAGCGTTGAGCCATCTGCACAATGTGCTGACGCTCCAGCGTCCGACCGTCGCAGGTAGCACCCTCGACAGCAACGCGAAATGGTTTTGACTTTGGCATGTCGAAATCCCGAATGAGTGAGTGATATTAACCAGTGCCCCTATCATTCCCGCCGCAGCCGAAACGCGCAAAGCGTTGCCGTTGTTGCCGTTTTCCGACAATGACAACCCAAAGCGACGCGCGCGCGGGCGCGGTACTCTGCCAGCATGAAACAGACTTCCCACGATGAGCCACGGATTGCCGCTAAGGTCATGTACTGGCAGGCATACAGCATCACGCAGATCGCAAAATCGATCGGCGTGAGTACCAACACCCTGTATTCATGGCGTCGCCGCGATAAGTGGGACGAGTCCACCGCACTGGAGCGCGTACAGGATCGGATGCAGGTGCGGCTATTACGTCTGACGGAAAAGCCAGACCTGACGGCGCATGACTTCAAAACCATTGACCTGTTAACCCGTCAACTGGTGCGGATGGAGCGCGAAGAGCGCCGCAGCGAAGAGAAGGGGCGCGAGAAGAAACCGAAAAACCACTTTACGGAAGAGCAGATCGGGGATCTGCGCACTTTGGTGCTGGATTCACTCTACGAGCATCAAAAACGCTGGTACAAACAGCGCGAACGCCGCAACCGCTTTATTCTCAAATCGCGCCAGATTGGTGCCACCTGGTACTTTGCCCGCGAAGCGCTGTTACGAGCGCTGGAAACCGGCAACAACCAAATCTTTTTATCGGCCAGCCGTGCCCAGGCGTTCCAGTTCAAGAAGTTCATCCAGCTACTGGCTGCACAGGTTGGCGTTGAGCTGAAAGGCGGCGACGCCATCACCCTGAGCAATGGCGCAACGTTCTACTTTCTCGGCACCTCAGCAGCAACAGCGCAGAGCTACACCGGGGATCTGTATCTGGATGAAGCATTCTGGATCAATAATTTCCTTGAGCTGCGCAAAGTCGCCGCAGGTATGGCAACCCATGAAGGGCTGCGCCGTACCTACTTTTCTACGCCATCCACAGAGGAGCATGAGGCTTACGCATTCTGGACTGGCGACCTGTTCAACAAGGCAAGGCCCAGAGGTGAACGGGTAGAAATAGACGTCAGCCACAAGGCGCTGAAAACTGGCAAGCTGGGCGGGGATGGGATCTGGCGGCAGATTGTCACCATTGAAGACGCGGTAAAACTCGGCTTCAACCTGGTGAAAATTGAAACCATCAAGATGGAGAACTCCCCAGAGGAATACGACAACCTTTACCGTTGCCGCTTCGTCACCGTGGGTGAACGCGCCTTTAACTACAACGCCATGATCGGCTGCTGCGTTGACGGCTTCAACGATGATGTATGGCCCGACTGGAACCCATTCGCACCCAGACCGATAGGCGATCGCGGGATATGGGTAGGCTACGACCCCAATGGGGGAAGCGGTAATGGTGACTCTGCCGGGCTGGTCGTCATAGTTCCGCCAACGGTGCCGGGCGGCAAGTTCCGCATCATTGAACGCATCCAGCTTAGAGGTATGGAGTTTGAGGAACAGGCAAAAGCTATTGAGGCACTTACTGAGCGTTACAACGTCCAGCACATCGCGATCGATGGCACTGGCGGCTTTGGTGATGCCGTCTGGCAATTGGTAGTCAAATTCTTCCCGCTGGCGGTGAAGTACCAGTATTCCGTACATCTCAAGCGCGCCATGGTAATGAAAGCGCTTATGTTGATTCGTGCCGGTCGTCTGGAGGTGGATGCGGGAATGCTGGATCTCGTCCAATCATTTATGACGGTTCGCAAGGTGCAGAAAGGCGGGGTTATGACCTACGTTTCCGACCGCAAACGCGGCAGCAACCACGGCGATCTTGCCTGGGCATCAATGACAGCTTTGTATAACGAGCCGATCGGCAGCGAAAGCGGCGGCGGTAGTGACAGTTTTGTAGAGGAGTTTTAAACGTGAGCCGCAAAAAGCAAAAGTTTCAGGCCAGACCTCAGCCGGTTGCCAGCGAACAAACCGCAGGCATTGAGTCATTCAGCTTTGGCGACCCGGTAGCCATCACCGATCGCAGCATGTTGCTGGATTGCATGGAGTGTGCTGATAACGGCGTATATTTTGAACCACCGATCAGCCCCTACGGCATCGCCCGGATGTTTGATTCAACGGCCTATCATCAGTCGCCGCTGGTCTTTAAGCGCAATGTGATCACATCCTGCTACATCCCTCACCCGCTACTGAGCAGGCAGGAAATGAGCGCGTGGGTGCTGGATTATCTGGTATTCGGCAACAACTACATGGAGGTGCGCCGTAACATGCTGGGCGAACCTATCGCGTTGAAACATGCCCAGGCTAAATATACCCGGCGCGGCAGCGACCTGAAAAAAGATCAATACTGGTTTATCACCCGTCGCGATGCAGACTACCCATTCAAGCCGGGCAGCATCTGCCAGATAAAAAACCCCAGCATTCACCAGGAGATCTACGGCGCACCTGAATACATGGCCTCGTTACAAAGTGCCATGCTCAACAGTGAAGCGACCATGTTCCGCCGTAACTACTACATCAACGGCAGTCACGCCGGGGTAATCGTCTACCTGACCGACCCGATCGCCAACAACAAAGATGTTGAGAGCCTGAAGAAGTCATTGAAGGATGCACGCGGCGGCGGCGCTTTTAAAAACCTGTTCGTATACGCAGCAGGCGGGAAGAAAGACGGCTTGCAAATCCTGCCATTCAGCCAGATAGCGGCAAAGGATGAGTTTACCGGCATCAAGGACGCAACGCGGGATGATATGCTTGCCGCGCACCGCGTCCCGCCTCAACTGATGGGGGTGATGCCAGGCAACGCCGGGGGGTTTGGTGACGTTGAGAAAGCCGCCCGCGTCTTCTCAATCAACGAGCTGACGCCGATACAAGAAAGCCTGAAAGAGCTGAATGACTGGCTGGGCATTGAGGTGATCCGCTTCAACCCTTACGCCCTCGCAACCCCATCAACAGCCGCCTGACCATTCAAAAAGATTGATGCCCCACCCTGCCAGAGGGTGAGCGCAGCCAGCCCGAAAGCCAAACGCCATATAAGCCCCTCAGCGCCACGCTGGCAGGGGCTTTTCTTTTCCACCCCCTCACCTGACCACCTCGCAATCACATCCAAACAGAGCCGCACAGACGCGAAAAGCGGCATGAACAGGTATACCCTCCTTACCCCCTCAGCGCGCGATGGTTCCCCCGCCTCGCCCGCACACAAAACCCCCGTCTTTTTGTGCAAACTTGCAGATCACGGCAGGCCGCGCCGCGTCTGGGCTTGTCTGGCAAAAGTACCGTCAAAAAAATTGTGCAATTTAATGCGGGATTGTGCGGCAATTTCTACAGAAAATAAAAAAAGGCCATCAATGACGGCCTTTAGAGATGAAAATCATCAATATGGATACTTTTTAGAAAGCTCTTCGAAGTTTGCAGCAACCCATGATTCAACAGCTTTTGTGCTTTGAATCGTGCCAGGCAGATAGGTGCGAATCATCCACTCACAAATTTGCCGTGTTTTGATGGCGAGGTCTGCCCCGTTCTGTCCATGCAGTGCATTAAGAAAATCAAGCACCTCATATTTTTCATGCCTGTTAAAGCGCTTGGCATCTGAAATAATCTTGGTTGGGTCGTCACCAGCTGATCGGGCGTGGTTAACGTAATCTTTATAAAGCAGATCCCCATCTTTCATTTTTGGCATTTCTATTCCTTTAAATTTGACTAGTCACCCAAATGGGCTTAGCCAGATTAGTGCCTGTAATGACTAAAATTATTGTTTCAGCTCTCATTTCCAAAAACGCACACAGCATAAGCACCGCTTCGCGATGCTGCGGACTCTTTGCCGCCCGCGCCCGCAGAATCGCCATAACCTGCGCAACAAGTTGCGAAGGTTATAACGATTGCCATTCAGAAGACTGGATTAATCTTGCGGTGATAGAGCACTTCCCACAGCAGCGATATCAGCTCTTCCTGCCTGATATCCACGGCTTCGCTGGCATCATATTTAGCCATCAGCTCATTGATGCGCTCAACAGATAATGGGCCTGCGGAATTTACCGCTGATCGGGAAGATGGGAGACTGCTTTCTTCAGGCGGATGCTCTTCACGCCATTTCTTTGCCGCCCTCTCATTCATCAACTGCCATTCGGGATATCGGCTAAATAGCTCACGCTCGGTACTGGTTCGCGCATCATGGCCTTCATCTGCCAGCCGCGCTGGTTCTGGCTCGCAGCTTTCAGACAAAGCAATATCTTCGGGAGCGTCAAACGGTTTTAACCCCTTGCAGGTGCAGCAAATGCGATCATTAAAATAATACTTTTCCTTGTAGTGCAGCTCGTTACCACACTTACGGCATCGCTTAATTTTGTTACTGATGAAATCAATTACTTCCTGCTCTCGCTGTTCTTCGTCAAACATACGCGCTGCTCCTGATTCCTGGTGCCAAACAACCTGTCCCACGCAGCCGGATCAGCTTTTTTCAACATTTCCGCATAGCTGCCAACGGGATCATGCCTGATATCTCTGCTGTCAACATTATGACTTAGCTTCATATGCTGCCACAAATCGGCGGTCTTCCGGTCAGCGCTGTTATCTTTTCTGCGTCTCAGCTCTCCGCTACTGGTTGCGGAGACAATAAAGCCATCAATTCGCAAGCACTCACCGCGTAGCAATAACGATAACTGGCCTGTGCTCAGCTCTATGCCTATTGATCTGGCAAAATCATCCAGTGCCGCAATGCGATCGGCTGATATAGGAGCTGGCGCGGTAACAGCAGGCATATCCCTTTCCTGCTGCCTCAATTCTTGAGCAACTTTTAGATAGCTCTCCGCCCTGACCTGCTCAATATCATCACAATCTGATGCCGTAATGGCATTAGCCAGCGCCTCAAACTCATCAGCAGGTGATTTTTGCCGTTCCGGTTTGTAGTTTCTGATGCTTTCGTTGAGCCGTTTTTTCTGCTCGTGGGTCATTTGACCAATTTCATACTGTTCAGGCTCAACTGGTGGCGAATTGTCACCCCCTGAAATTGTATGTTTTTTGACCTCAGTACAGTTATTGACACGAGTCCTAGGGGGCGCAGACGCGCCCCGAAGGTCAAAATCAAAGTCAACGGCCTGCCCGGAGTCGTCTAAAATCTCCGGTTTCTTACGTACAATGCGGTAGGTATGCAGGCGGGTTTCAATTGGTGGGATGTGAACGGCTGGCATCATCAGACCTTTGATAAGATCCAGATACTCGCCGTAATCATTCGGCTCGTCTTTCTGCTGGTACCAGATGCGCAACGGCAGATCACGGCGGGCAACCAGTGCCCCGCCCTGCAACTGGGTGTATTGCTGCCAGTCGCCAGCATCCGCAGCACGGTGCAGCTCAGCAAAAAGCGGGTTTATCTTGTCGGCCTGTTCCTGATTGCGGAACCGGCGCAGCTCACGCCAGACAGATACCGGCGCGCCGCCCAAAAACTGAAACTGACGGATGCCCCAGCACGATGCCCACGCGGTAGCGTGTTTAGCCGTTTCTTTCAGCGGCTTGCCGCTTTCGTCGTCTGTTTCACCGTCGAGCGCGTAACCATCAATGTTTTTACTGATGTACTTCACCACGTAGCCGGTGGCGCTGCCGATTTCCTGATCGATCGGTTTCATCTCGAAGCGCGGGCGGTTGCCGTGCTTGCCCTGCAACTCTTCCGCATCCTCACGAGTGGCGTAATCTTCCATTACTTCCAGCAGTTCCGCGGAATGTTCCGGCAAAGAGAACAGCAGACCATGCCAGTGCGGCGTACCATCGTGGTGAGACTCAGCTACCCGCAGACCAAATACAGGAATTTCACGGCGGGCCAGCTCTGCACGAATCTGTTGCCATACCCGATTAAGATAGCGCTGCGTTGCTCTGGGGCTGGCACCGTTCCATTTGGGATTACGATGACCGAATACGGTATAGGCGTGGTATTTGGATGGTGCTGTCAGAGTAAAAAACTGGCCTGCATAGCCGCTTTCGGTGGCAACTTTCTCAAAACCACCAATGCGGGTCATGAGTTCAACGCGGCGCAATGCCGGGTTAGAAATGCTCTTATCAATCTGCTCAATAAGTGAAATACGCTCTTTGGTGTCTTGGTCTTCCAGTTCAAGACGGGCCATGATCGCGCGGCTACGTTTACGCCTGGCATCCCACTCATCAACATGGTGCTTACTGCAATACGGTGCAGCGCCCCGCTTCACGTCACCAAATGCAATATGCAAGTGCTCACGCCAGCGGGTGGCGTACTTTTTCAGATTCCTGTTCCAATAGCGATCGTCCAGCATCTTGCTGATGCCGGTAGTGGCATCATCAATAAAGTGCGCTAGCCTGATTCTTGGCGGCGTCAGGCAGAAGAGGCGCGCAAGGCCCGCCGCTTCGTCGTAAAGGCATTTTGCATACTGGCGATCACTCAGCGTTTCTACCGTTTCGTGAACTTCACTCAGTACAGACCGCATGTAGATAGCAATATCCTGCGCCAGCAGCTCAACATCTTCCGCCGTGAAGTCCGGCAGGCGGTTAAAGCGCTCAACTAATCCGTGCAAAGTATTAAACGTGTGGTAAAGCGGGTTTAACTCATTGAATGCTGTATCCGCCTGAGATTTTGCCTCATCGGTCATTGCTATAGCATATTGCCCATTCACCATGTTGATGGACGGTAACTCCCGGCGAATGATATTACGCAACTCAGAGCGGGCTATATGCCTGCCCTTCATGGTGTGAATGCTGTCAATACGGGAAGCCAGACGCAGACGAATAAAGCGAGGTAGCGGCGAAAGGGTAACTTTCACCCACGCCAAAAACTCCTGTTCTTGACCCAGCTCGACTAGATCAACAACGGGAGTCTTATCAACACAAATGGCAGCTTTCGGCTTCTGCCATTCGTAAGCGTACCGGGTGGCGTCTGGTGCGCTACCCGGATATGGAGGGGGCGGCGTTGGAGCGCCGCGCCCACTTGCTGCGGTGGTCATCGTGCGCCCATGTACCGATCAATCATCTGGTGCTGAATATCCAGCCCCAACTTTTCAGCAAGCGCGTATTCTGCTTTTGCCCCAGCAGACTGCTGCCAACCGTCCAGCATGAAGATGCCATCAGCGCAGCGAAGCATGGCAAGGCAGATATCCACATACTCCGCTTGCTCTAAGCCATCCGGCAGGATCGCCGGATTAAGAGCAACATTTCCGCGCCGTACAATGTGCGCGGCTGCACGGTGAAACGCCGGGCGATTAAAGCCAGACAAACCGCTCATTGGGCCAGCGATATAGATTTTTGACATTACAGAGCCTCCATTTCTGAATCGTCCGCGATGCCCAGGCATTCTCTGCTGCTCTCGCAGTGTCCGCACCCACCTGCCGGGCATCCTTCAACGATGCCCAAAGTGCCGATCACTTCTTTAGCCTTCTGTCTGTTGCTAGCGTCAGTGCTAACAGAGCGCTGCACGTCGATTTCATGCAGGTGGAAGCGGTGGTAAATCTCGCGGGTGGTTTCGGTGTCACTGTTGGAAATGACCACCGGCGCGCCATATTTGCGGTTAACTTCCAGCAGCTCCGCCGCTAAATGGCGGTGGTGCTTCTCGGTGAATGGCTCGGTGTGGTATTGGGTGAAATTGGCGGTTTCGCTGGCAGGCAGGTACGGCGGATCGCAGTAGATTGCTTCATCCGTTCCAACCATCACTTTGAGGGTGTTTTGAAACGAGCTGCACAGAAAAATAGTTTTTGTGTCGTTGGCCTTCTCAGCAAACTGGCGGATCTCCGCCTCTGGGAAGTAAGGCGCGCTTTTGTGCTGACCAAACGGCACGTTATAACCGCCGCTCTGGTTGTAACGCACCACACCGTTGTAGCCGTGGCGGTTGAGGTAGAGAAACAGGGCAGCGCGGGCCACATCAAGCAAACCTTTTGTACCGTTGAAAATGCGGCGGTTCTGTAAGTATTCTTCTTTGGCGTTGCCGGTCGCAAAGAGCGGACGGGCAAGATCAATAACCAGCTCAGGGTTGCTTTTGACCTCACGATAAAGGCGGATCAGGTCTGGGTTGATATCCGCAAGGATATAGCGGCGATAATCGGTATTGAGGAACACGGAAGCGCCACCAACAAAAGGCTCAACGAGGCAACCAGCCTTTGGTAAATGCGGCAGTAATTCAGGCATCACGCGGCTTTTGCCACCGGGCCATTTGAGAAGTGAGCGGATCATAATGCCGCCCCCGTAGCGCCTTTGGCTGCGAGGCTTTTTAGGTTGTCTGAGAGCTGGGCGATCTGATTCCACACATCAGCGGCAGCGTTATGCTTTTCAGAATCGACAAGCCGATTTGAGGCATACCCACAGACAGTAAGCGCAACCTCTTCAACCGTCCTAACGTCGCGGACATTCCAGAAATTCCAGACCGGTTTTAAATCTACAGCGCGCAGTGCGTTGTAGATAATCGGCATATCGTAATCAGTGCCGCGCGCCCAAACTTTCACGCTCGCGAGATCACAATATTCCAGGATAAACATATTTAATTCACTAAGAGCTACAGGGAGGGAGTAAGCCCCTTCTTTGATTACTTCCGCTCGTACTTCTCCCGACTGCTTAAACCACCATTTGATTGTTTCAGCGCCCAGCGTTCCACCGAATGCCTCACTGCTTTCAATAGCAATGCGCCGATACATTGAGGCGGAAACTGCACCTGACATAGGGTCAAAAATTGCCGCAGCAATAGACGCAATCGCCGCAGTTGGCTTGTTATCCATGGCTTCAATATCAATCATTACGTGCTTCATTTTGCTTTCTCCTGGGTGCAGGAAGCCCGGCGCGGTGATGCGCCTGACTACTGGTTAATCATTCAGTGACTAATTGACTGCGCCATCCGGCGCGGGTGGCTGTGATTCGCGTAACGCCTGAATTTCAAGGCGTGGCGCGGCATAATCGGGAAACTCCCACGGCAACGCCGCAGCCAGCTCGGCAAGGCGCTTGATGCCCAACATCAGGCTCACTTTGTCCTGAGAGCTGAACTGTTCGAAAGGCATGGTGAGATGGGAATGAGTCAGGGACGGCAGATCGTTAAACCGCTGCGCTGCTTCGTTTGCCAGCAGGATGATCGCCTTTTTCTGAGTCTCGCCCAGGCGGTTGAAACGGCTCGCCGTGTCATTGGTGCGGGAAACCGAAATACTCGACTGCAAACGCGCGCGCTGTTCAAGGAACATCTGACGCCCGGATACTGGTTTTTCTTGCACGATACTCATAGCCCTATCCCCCATCACTGCCGCTTATCAGGCGCGCCACTCGAAAGTAACGCCCCGGATAAGCACCGGTTGCCCGGTGCCTCTCTTACTCGTCGCCCTGCTGCTCTTTGGCTGGCTTAATCGCAGGCCATACCAGAACAACGAGCGCCCCCACGAAGAACAGATCGCCAACCGCTGAGAGCAGATAGCTGGTGAAGTCCACCGCTACCACCATGAAAGCCAGCAGCAGAACCAGCGCAGGCCGCAACATGCTCAGCATCTGGTTCATCAGATGTAATCCTCAACGCGCAGGCCCAGACGACGCCCAACCTCTTCCAGTACCTTCTGCTCTTCCGGCTCGATCTCGCCGTCAGCTTCGGCAATGGTCAGCATGTTGACGAAGACTTCCTCCGCCTCTTTCGGGTCATTTTTGATATCTTCGATTTCACGCAGGATATTCATGCGACCAACGCGGAAACCTGCCTCAAGCTGTTCGGTGAAGCGGGTGATCAGCGCGGTGATTTCGTTGCCGTAATGGCTCAGGCGGGGATTCGAGCGGAGCAGCTGATCGAGCTTTGCGGTTTCCTCTTTCTCAATTTCACCATCAGCAGCAGCAACCAGCAGACAGCCGCCAACAATGGCCTCCATCAGATCGCGGTTTTCAACTTTCTTTAATTCAACTTTTACAGCAGCGGTTTTTTTCTTGAACATGCCAAACATAATTAACCCCTTTTTTGGGTGAGTGAATGCGCCATCACTTAATAAAGTGACGACAGGTAGAAAAAGTTTTATCTGTTACTTAATTACTAAAGCAGCTTTCTAAATAAACTTGCTAAGGCACTAAATAAGCCTTTGTTTATCTTCTTCGTATAAACAAAAGGCTTACTCATACCTTTAATAAAGCGCACCTTATTCGGTTCCGGTTTAAAGAAACGCCCGTCTGGGCATTCAATCCAGCCGCGTGTATTGCGGTAGTGCGTGACCTGGCAACCGTGCTTTAACAGGCTGGCAAGTGATGGGGCGTTATCGTTCATATCGTGTACCTGCTACAGTTGTCTACGGGCCTTGCGCTCTACTTCTTCGCGGCGGGTTTTAAATTCAGCAAGCGCTTTAGCTCTCTGCTGCTTTACTTTTTCGCTTCGCTGTCTGATCAGTAATTGAATTAAATGCAAAACCAGCACAGCAAAAATAGAAAGACCGATAATCATTTCAGCCTTCATAACTTTCACCGCTTTTTAGCTTATCAATTGTTTTCATTGCTTCGGCTAAAGCAAAATCACGCCCTAAATAATTCCCATCATTTAAAACGCTATATGCCGTTTTCATCGTAATGGCATTGCGCGGGCATTTATGAATGGTGAAGCCACGATAAATATAACTATGGCGGCTTAATTGTATTAACTGGCCCGTCATCTCATCGACTCCTTACAGACCAATCCACAGCAGCCAGGCATCACGCTGCTCTTTCGGACGGTTGTAGAAGGCATCGCGCATCGCGCGGTTGAACTCAGGGATGTAGATCCAGTTCTCAGCACGGGCGCCCAGGCTTTCCGGGTTCTTCCACGGGATGATCGGCAACTTACCGTCTTCAATCATGCTCTTAACCGTGGCGGGCTTCTTACCGATTAACTCGGCAAATTTAGGGTATGGAACCGCGTCAACGGCGTGACGCACTTCAATGAACCCCTCTAACTCTTTCTCTGTCATGTGTCATAATCCCCATCGGCGCTAGGCGCTTATTTCGGCTTGTAACTGCTTATATTGGCGGTTGCTCATGGTAGAGATTACCACCCTTAAGGAGAATGTTATGGTAGAAATCCCTACCCCGTCAAGCGGCGTGGGTGAAAAAATCAGAGCTATCAGGGATGCGGAGGGGTTAACAAGGCAGCAATTCTTTGAATTAACTGGAATACCTGCTGGCACGCAGAAGTATTACGAGACAGGAAGAGTGGAGAGTATTGGTAGCGATATCTTGCTTAAGATCACTCAGCATTCACGTTTCGCAAAATACACGCTCTGGCTTATGACTGATAAGACCGCCCCTCAAGCTGGTCAAATCGCACCGGCCCTCGCACACATTGGGCCAGAGTCAACTGGATCAGACCGCTCCGAGAAACAAACTGGTTAACTGTTTATAAACATTACATTTTCACTATCTGTTATCAGGATGGGGAAATAAACGCCGGAGGGCTTTCTTATGTCGATTAAGAAGCTTGAAGGTGGTCAATATGAAGTGGACGTATGGCCGCGCGGACGTAACGGAAAACGTATCCGCAGGCGATTTGAGAAGAAACAAGAGGCAGTTCTTTTTGAGCGTTATGTATTAGCCAACGCCGACAAAAAAGAATGGCTGGGCGCGAGCGTTGACCGACGCACCTTAAGCGAGTTGTTAGATACCTGGTGGCTGCTATATGGACAGACTCAGGAAAATGGCGAGATTGAAAAGCGGCACCTGAATAAAACAATCAGGGCGCTTAGTGATCCAGCCGTTAACCGACTGAACAAGCGAATGATTGCACAGCACCGAAGCCAACGGCTGGAAGACGGTATCAGCGCAGCAACGATCAACCGGGATATTTACCGCTTGTCCGGGATGTTCAGCACGTTGATAAAGCTGGAAGAGTTCAGGAAGGAAAACCCCTGTAAGGGTCTGGAACCACTGAAAGAAGCACCGCCAGCTATGACCTACCTCGCCAAATCAGAGATCAGCAAATTGCTGGATACTCTGACCGGCGACGATCGACGCGTAGCACTGTTATGCCTAAGCACCGGCGCACGCTGGGGCGAAGGTAGCACGCTGCGAGGCGAGCAGGTAAATCACGGGCGCGTGACGTTTCTTAAGACCAAAAACGGGAAAAAGCGCACGGTTCCGATATCGGAAGAACTGGAGAAAGAGATCAAGACCAGCGACACCGGGCCACTGTTCAAAGTTGACTATGAAAACTTCTGCGAACGGCTCAGACAGGTTAAGCCCGATTTACCACGCGGGCAGGCCACGCATGTGCTTCGGCATACATTTGCAAGCTGGTTCATGATGAACGGGGGGAACATTATTGCGTTACAGCAAATTCTGGGGCACGCCAGCATACAACAGACGATGGTTTATGCTCACCTTGCACCTGATTACCTGCAACACGCAGTAACGTTAAACCCTCTCGGTGGCGGGTTGGCGGTGTGACAATGTTGTCTACATCTTGTCTACACCCGTAACGCTATATCCTTCTTGTAACTGCTTATGGCTGTTGCAAGAATGGTTGATTTATAAGGGATTTATTCTAAGTACCTGATAAAAAAAACCCCCACATCATGTGGGGGAAGACAGGGATGGTGTCTATGGCAAGGAAAACAGGGTTTACTGGTTACTACGGGTACTGCTATTGCTACTGAAAAGCGTCATATCTGAGCTTCGCTGCATCCGTGCAACCTCACGCAACTGGTTCATACGTTGCTGATGTTTGGTATTCAAAACCGCTTGCTGCTCGGGCGTTAGCAGGTGGAACATCTGGTTGCGAACCTTCGCCATTTCTACCTGGCGGGCAACCTGTTCCTGCGCCATTTTTTCTGCCTGAGCGCGTACAGCGCTTTCGTCAAAATTTTCTGCGGTGACAAGGCGATGCATTGTCTCCATTTCGCTAACATTAACAGGGGGCTGGTCGTGTCGTGCCCTCTGCATCAGATCTCGCATCTGTTGACGCTGATGTTCGGTTAAACTTATGCCGTCAAACATATGGCTTTGGCTGCTGTGCTGCGTTGCGCCCTCTGCTGAGGAACCGTTATCGCTGTTGATAGCTACAGCAGCCTGGCTAAACGCACAGAAGGCCAGCGTTGAGGCCATGACGGCAGCGGTAACTTTGCGCATCACTTGCTCCCAAAATCTTTCGTGTCGCGATTCAACGAGAGACAGTCTACGATTCAGGCTGCAAACATGCGTCAGGGGGTGTAAAACAACGTAAAGTCATGGATTAGATAGCCTTGATGTCGTAATTTCTGCCTCGGAGGTATTTAAACAATGAATAAAATCCTGTTAGTTGATGATGACCGAGAGCTCACATCTCTTTTAAAGGAGTTGCTCGACATGGAAGGTTTCAACGTCCTGGTTGCCCATGATGGGGAACAGGCGCTGAGTCTCCTTGACGACAGCATCGATTTACTTTTGCTCGACGTCATGATGCCGAAGAAAAACGGTATTGATACGTTGAAAGAGCTTCGCCAGACACACCAGACCCCCGTCATTATGCTGACCGCGCGCGGCAGCGAGCTTGACCGCGTACTCGGCCTTGAGCTGGGTGCGGATGACTATTTACCTAAGCCGTTCAACGACCGTGAACTGGTGGCCCGTATTCGCGCGATCCTGCGCCGCTCTCACTGGAGCGAGCAGCAGCAGAATACCGACAACAGCTCACCTACGCTGGAAGTGGACTCCCTGAGCCTGAACCCGGGCCGCCAGGAAGCGAGCTTCGACGGTGAAACGCTGGAGCTAACCGGCACCGAGTTCACCCTGCTGTATCTGCTGGCGCAGCATCTCGGCCAGGTGGTGTCGCGTGAACACTTGAGCCAGGAAGTGCTGGGTAAACGCCTTACCCCGTTTGACCGCGCCATCGATATGCATATCTCGAACCTGCGCCGTAAGCTGCCGGAGCGTAAAGACGGTCACCCCTGGTTTAAAACCCTGCGTGGTCGCGGTTATCTGATGGTTTCCGCTTCATGATAGGCAGCTTAACCGCCCGCATCTTCGCCATCTTCTGGCTGACGCTGGCACTGGTTTTAATGCTCGTTTTGATGTTGCCAAAACTCGACTCACGCCAGATGACGGAGCTGCTCGACAGCGAGCAACGTCAGGGCGTGATGATCGAGCAGCACGTGGAAGCGGAGCTGGCAAACGATCCGCCGAACGATTTAATGTGGTGGCGCAGGCTGTTTCGCGCTATCGACAAGTGGGCGCCCCCCGGACAACGTCTTTTACTGGTCACCAGTGAAGGCCGCGTGATTGGGGCCGATCGCAATGAAATGCAGATTATCCGCAACTTTATTGGCCAGGCGGATAACGCCGATCACCCGCAGAAAAAGAAATATGGTCGGGTAGAAATGGTGGGCCCTTTCTCGGTGCGGGATGGGGAAGATAACTACCAGCTCTACCTGATTCGCCCCGCGAGCAGTTCCCAGTCCGACTTCATCAACCTGCTATTTGACCGTCCGCTGTTGCTGTTGATTGTCACCATGCTGGTTAGTTCCCCGCTGCTGTTATGGCTGGCGTGGAGCCTGGCGAAACCGGCGCGTAAGCTGAAAAACGCGGCGGACGAAGTGGCGCAGGGCAACCTGAGGCAGCATCCGGAGCTGGAATCCGGGCCGCAGGAGTTCCTGGCCGCCGGAACCAGTTTTAACCAGATGGTGAGCGCGCTTGATCGAATGATGACGGCCCAGCAACGTCTGCTGTCGGATATCTCCCACGAGCTGCGAACGCCGCTCACGCGTTTACAGCTGGGTACCGCCCTGCTGCGCCGTCGCAGCGGTGAGAGCAAAGAGCTGGAGCGTATTGAAACGGAAGCGCATCGCCTGGACAGCATGATCAACGATCTGCTGGTGATGTCGCGCAATCAGCAGAAAAACGCGCTGGTGAGCGAAACGGTGAAAGCCAATCACCTCTGGCATGAGGTGCTGGACAACGCGGCCTTCGAAGCGGAACAGATGGGCAAATCCTTCACCGTCAATTTCCCGCCGGGCCCGTGGCCGCTGTACGGTAACCCCAACACGCTGGAAAGCGCGCTGGAGAATATCGTGCGTAACGCCCTGCGCTACTCGCACACGAAGATTGAAGTGGCGTTTTCGGTGGATAAAGACGGGATCACTATCATCGTGGACGACGACGGTCCAGGCGTCAGCCCGGAAGATCGCGAGCAGATTTTCCGTCCGTTCTACCGTACCGACGAGGCGCGCGACCGTGAATCTGGCGGTACGGGGCTGGGTCTGGCGATTGTTGAAACCGCCATGCAGCAGCACCGTGGCTGGGTGAAAGCCGATGACAGCCCGCTGGGCGGTCTGCGGTTAACGCTGTGGCTGCCGCTGTATAAGCGTTCGTAATCCCCTCACCCTAACCCTCTCCCCATAGGGGAGAGGGGACGGCTCGGTGCGGTCTTTTCACCCTCGCCCCTTTGGGGAGAGGGCCGGGGTGAGGGGCAATTATTTCCCCCACAATCTCCGCGAACTGCTCTCGATCTTGCCGCTTATCCGCCGCTTCTGCATCGTTCTGGTCCAGCTGGTGGATAATCCTGCCGCTGACAGCAGGCGGTGAAACTGTTCATCGTCGAAGGGCATATGCCAGGCAATGGCACAGGCCTCGTATACCGACACCTCACTCAGGCGCGAAGCCAGCTCAAGCGGCGCATCCGCCGAAATCTGTCCCGCCTGCACAACGCGATACAGCCAGCCGGTTTTACCCGCGTTTTGCAGCTGGGCCGACATATCCTGAATGCCAAAATGGTAGTTAAGCTTGAAGCACGGCGAGCGCGGCTGGGTGACCTGAATCAGAGCATCGCCCCAGCGATAAATATCGCCAATAAAGACGTTCTTCTCCGTCAGCCCTTCCGTTGAGAGATTTTCGCCAAACGCGGGGGCGACGAAGAGGTCCGCCTGTTCAGGAAATTCGGTTTTCCAGTGCTGATAGTGCTCGCGCGGATAGTGGCACAGCGCGCGATCGGGCCCGCCGTGGATTTTCTTTTCGGCCTGCTGGTCGCCCGCCAGACCAAGCTCGGTAAGCGTCAGCTCACCGTCGACCTGCACTTTGGCGATAGCGCTCGGGCGACTGCCTTCGTACTCCCTTACCTTGCCTGTAAACACATTCACCGGGTAATGCATCTCCACTCCTTCAGATACAAAAAAAGCGAGTCATCAGACTCGCTTCTCACAGGCGTCAATGCAACCTTATTTTTTAGCGGCGAAACGCGCTGCTGCTTCGTCCCAGTTCACTACATCCCAGAAGGCTTTGATGTAGTCAGGGCGACGGTTCTGGAACTTCAGGTAGTAAGCGTGTTCCCACACGTCCAGACCCAGAATTGGGAAGCCGGATGCGCCAGAGATAGCTTCACCCATCAGCGGGGAGTCCTGATTTGCGGTTGAAACGACCGCCAGTTTGTCACCTTTCAGGACCAGCCACGCCCAGCCAGAGCCGAAACGGGTTGCAGCGGCTTTTTCGAATTCCGCTTTGAAGTTGTCAACGGAACCGAAGTCACGCTCGATAGCCGCTTTCAGGTCGCCCTGAAGGGTGGTGCCGGTTTTCAGGCCTTTCCAGAACAGGCTGTGGTTAGCGTGACCGCCCGCGTTGTTGCGCAGCACGGTTTTCTTGTCTGCTGGCAGCTGGTCCAGTTTGGTGATCAGCTCTTCAACAGGCAGATTAGCGAACTCTGGCAGGCTTTCCAGCGCAGCATTCGCGTTATTCACGTAGGTCTGGTGATGTTTAGTGTGATGGATTTCCATCGTCTGCTTGTCGAAATGCGGTTCCAGTGCGTCGTAGGCATACGGCAGGGATGGCAGTGTATAACTCATAATCCTCTCCATTATTGTCGGGCGGCACAGCTGTTAATGCCGCGTAAGCAGTTGGTTCATTATAGTTAATTAAATGATATTGAAAATGATTATCAATGCCGTAGTTTTTATAAGGTTATTCGGTTTTTAAGAAATGAAGGAATTGTGAGTCTGCTCACGCGGTTAACGTGCTGATTGCCATTCAAAACAAAAGTGCGGCAACCTTCTGAAGGTTCCCAAACCGCCTAATTTTTACACTCATCAAGTCGGCGGGAAGCCTCCGGCTATAAAAACGATGAGGATGTAAAAATGAATCATGCGATTACGATGGGTATTTTCTGGCATTTGATAGGCGCGGCCAGTGCAGCCTGTTTCTATGCCCCGTTTAAAAAGGTGAAAGGCTGGTCATGGGAAACCATGTGGTCCGTTGGCGGTACCGTGTCCTGGCTGATTTTGCCGTGGACAATCAGCGCCATGCTGCTGCCCGATTTCTGGGGCTACTTCTCCTCCTTCAACGCCTCCACCCTGCTGCCGGTATACCTGTTCGGCGCGATGTGGGGTATCGGTAATATCAACTACGGCCTCACCATGCGCTACCTCGGAATGTCGATGGGGATTGGCATCGCGATCGGCATTACGCTGATTGTTGGCACCCTGATGACGCCAATCCTCAACGGCAACTTCGATGTGCTGATCAACACCCAGGGTGGGCGAATGACGCTGCTGGGCGTGCTGGTTGCGGTGATCGGCGTGGGAATTGTCACCCGCGCGGGCCAGTTGAAAGAACGCAAGATGGGCATCAAAGCCGAAGAGTTCAACCTGAAGAAAGGGCTGCTACTGGCGGTGATGTGCGGCGTCTTCTCGGCGGGCATGTCGTTCGCGATGAACGCCGCCAAACCGATGCACGACGCCGCTGCGGCGCTGGGCGTCGACCCGCTGTACGTTGCCCTGCCAAGCTACGTGGTGATCATGGGCGGCGGCGCACTGGTAAACCTCGCCTTTTGCTTCATTCGTCTGGCAAAAGTGAAGAATCTGTCGGTAAAAGCCGACTTCTCGCTGGCAAAACCGCTGATCGTCACCAACGTCCTGCTTTCCGCCCTCGGCGGTCTGATGTGGTATCTGCAATTCTTCTTTTACGCCTGGGGTCACGCCAGTATTCCGGCGCAGTATGACTACATGAGCTGGATGCTGCACATGAGCTTCTACGTGCTGTGCGGCGGGCTGGTTGGGCTGGTACTGAAGGAGTGGAACAACGCCGGGCGTCGTCCGGTTGGCGTGCTGAGCCTGGGCTGCGTGGTGATTATTATTGCGGCCAATATCGTCGGCCTCGGCATGGCGAACTGATTACGCTGCCTTTCGACTGCGATGACGCCACTGAACCGGCGTCATCCCCACCTCACGGTTAAACACCACCGAAAAGTAGTTACTGTCCTCGAAGCCGCAGCGCATCGCCACTTCACTCACCATCAGCTCCGTATGCTGTAACAGATACTGAGCGTGGCAGATGCGCAGCTGGCGCAGATAGTGGTTTACCGTCATCCCCGTCTGGGTGCGGAACTGCTGACGCAGCGCGCGCTCGCTGCACTGCTCCTGCTCGCAGAATTTTTCCAGCACGAAACTCTTGTTAAGACTGCCCGCAAGCCGGGTGATGAGCTTATCCAGCAGCGCTTCCTGCGTGGTGGCGGAGGGATTATCCGTAGCGTAACGATGGCGCTTCAGGGTCATCACCAGCTGGGCAAAAAGCAGCTCCGACATCTGGTTTGCCACCGGATCGCTCTTCTGGCTCTCCTGCTCCAGCTGGGAAATCGTCTGGCGCACCTGAGCCATGCCGTTGCTGCTTAAGCGCCAGTGCGGTTCGCCTCTGGCATCATGTAAACCGGGGATATTGCCCGCCCAGTCGACATTCAGTTTAAGCCTGTCAGGGCAGTAGATGACGTTCTGCAACACCAGATCGTTAACCGAGGCGTAAGAGTGTTTATCTTCGGCGCGGATGTAGAACAGGTCTCCGCGCGTGATGCGGTAGGGACGGTCGTTGAGGACGTGCAGGCCGTTGCCCCGCCACACCAGCACCAGCTCGCAGAACTCGTGGGTATGCTCGGCAAAGACGTTTTGCGGATAGCGGTCCGCCACCGCGACGGCCTGACTCGAGGAGGCAAAAAAATCATCTTTACGAAGAATTAACTGAGCAGCCACACCACAACCTCGACGGCGAATAACCGGACATTATTAGCCTTTCTGCGGTAAAAAAACGGTGACTGCCCTCGCGTTACTGAAGCAACGCGTCTTTCCCCTGACGGATATCGCGCGGCGACCAGCTAAATTCCCGACGAAACAGCGTTGAAAAGTGGTTACTGTCGCCGAAACCGCAGCGATAGGCGATATCCGTGACGCTTTCATCCGTGTGCCTTAAAAGGTGACGCGCTTTGATCAGGCGCAGACGGTTGAGGTAGCGCTGCGGCGTCAGCCCGGTATGCTGCTTGAGCTGACGATGCAGCGTGCGCAGCGAGAGCGAAAAGTCATCCGCCAGCGTTTCCCAGCAGACATCGTCGGCAAAATGATCTTCCAGCCAGGCCATCAGCTGATTCAGGCGCGCGTCGTTATTTTCCAGCCCTTCCACCAGGCTGCTGCGCCGCAGCAGCACCAGCAGCTGCATAAACAGCATCTCGCGGGTAGCAATGGCGTGCGTCTCCTGTCCATCCTCGCTCTGCTCCATCTGGCTTACCAGCTGACGCACCTGCTGCAACGTGGACTGATTCACCCGCCAGTGCGACGGATAATGGCCGTCCTTCTCCTGCGGCAACAGCTGATTCAGCCCGGAGAGAAACTGAAACGCATCCGGAGAACGATAGAGCACATTGGTCAGGCACAGGTTATCGGTATGTTCATACAGGTGCCTGTCGTGATCGCGCACGAAGCACACCGTACCGCCGCTGATGGTATACGGCTGACCATTAAACACGTGGATGCCCGTTCCGTGCTCAACAATCACAATTTCATGAAAATCATGATGATGTTCCGGGAACGCAGCCTGAGGCAGCCGTGGCTCAATCGCAACCGGCGAAGCCCCCGAAGGAAAAAAATCGACGCTGTGCAGTACGGTCATAACGGCCTCTACCAATGAGAAAAGTTCTCAAAATAGTAATTAAGGCCTTCCCCGCTCACCTTAAATTTTTGACAGCAAACCGCGCAAAAGCTGCCGGTTTTTCAAGAAACAGGCGGAAAGATCGGGAAATGCGGTCAGCGTCACACTGCCTGCAAACCCCGCGATTACTGGAAACTGTGAACTCCATCACGTTCATCTTTGCTTTCTTGCCAGCGCGAGATTTGGGCTGTCAGTGGCGAGAAGGTGGCTATTTCTTCCCTTTCTTACACTCCTCGCTAATGACTTAAGAAAGGACCCGACCATGACTTTTCGCCATTGTGTGGCTGTCGATTTAGGCGCATCCAGCGGCCGTGTAATGCTCGCCACCTGGGACTGCGACCTGCACACCCTTACGCTTCGCGAAATGCACCGTTTCGCCAATTGTCTGCAAAAACAGGACGGTTTTGTTACCTGGGATATCGACGCCCTGGAAGCAGAGATCCGCACCGGACTTCACAACGTCTGCGAAGACGGTATTCGCATCGACAGTATCGGCATTGATACCTGGGGTGTGGATTACGTGCTGCTGGACAGTCACGGCGAACGCGTCGGCCTGCCGGTCTCCTACCGCGACAGCCGCACCGATGGGCTGATGGCGCACGCCATCGCGCAGCTTGGCAAGGAGAACATCTATGGTCGCAGTGGCATCCAGTTTCTGCCGTTTAACACGCTGTATCAGCTACGTGCGCTGGTTGAGCAACAGCCTGAGCTGGTCGAAAAGGTGGCACATGCGCTGCTGATCCCGGACTACTTAAGCTACCGTCTGACCGGCAATATGAACTGGGAATACACCAACGCCACCACCACGCAGCTGGTCAACATCAACACCGATAACTGGGATGAACATCTGCTGGCCTGGACGGGCGCCTCGCCGTCCTGGTTCGGCGCGCCAACCCATCCGGGCAATGTAATCGGTCACTGGCTTTGCCCGCAGGGGAATGAAATCCCTGTTGTCGCCGTCGCCAGTCACGACACCGCGAGTGCGGTCATTGCCTCGCCGCTCGCCGACAAAGATGCGGCCTATCTCTCTTCCGGCACCTGGTCACTGATGGGCTTCGAGAGCAAAACCCCGTACACCAGTGATGCCGCGATGGCGGCGAACATCACCAACGAAGGCGGTGCCGAAGGCCGCTACCGGGTGCTGAAGAACATCATGGGGCTGTGGCTGCTCCAGCGGGTGCTGAAAGAGCAGAACATCACCGACCTGCCCGCGCTTATCGCGGAAACCGAAACGCTGAAGGCCTGCACCTTCCTGATCAACCCGAACGACGATCGCTTTATCAACCCGGTGCACATGAGCGCCGAAATCCAGGCCGCCTGTTTTGAAGCGGGGCAGCCGGTACCTTCCCGCTCCGCCGAGCTGGCACGCTGCATTTTTGACAGTCTCGCCCTGCTGTATGCCGACATCCTGAGCGAGCTGGCTGACCTTCGCGGCAAACCGTTCACACAACTGCATATCGTGGGCGGCGGCTGCCAGAACCAGCTGCTGAACCAGCTCTGCGCGGATGCCTGCGGCATTACCGTGGTGGCAGGTCCGATTGAAGCCTCCACGCTCGGCAATATCGGCATTCAGCTGATGACCCTGGACGAACTTTCAAACGTCGACGATTTCCGTTCGGTGGTGACGGCGAATAACAGCCTGACCACCTTCACCCCCCATCCCTGCCATGAAATTGCCCGCTATCGGGCGCAGTTTCAGCAAAAACGACTGACTAAGGAGCTTTGCGCATGACCACTCAACTTGAACAAGCCTGGGACCTGGCTAAACAGCGTTTCGCCGCCGTCGGCGTGGATGTCGAAGAGGCGCTGCGCCAGCTCGACCGTCTGCCCGTCTCCATGCACTGCTGGCAGGGTGATGACGTCGCCGGTTTCGAGAACCCGGGCGGTTCCCTGACGGGGGGTATTCAGGCCACGGGTAACTACCCGGGCAAAGCGCGCAACGCCACCGAACTGCGTGCGGATCTGGAGCTGGCGCTGAGCCTGATCCCCGGGCCAAAGCGCCTGAACCTGCACGCCATTTATCTCGAATCCGACGAGCCGGTCGCGCGTAACGAAATCAAACCGGAACACTTTAAGAACTGGGTGGAGTGGGCGAAGGCCAACCGGCTGGGTCTGGATTTTAACCCGTCCTGCTTCTCGCACCCGCTGAGCGCGGACGGGTTTACCCTTGCGCACGCCAACGACGAAATCCGCCAGTTCTGGATCGACCATGTCAAAGCCAGCCGCCGGGTCTCGGCGTATTTCGGCGAGCAGCTTGGCACGCCATCGGTAATGAATATCTGGATCCCGGACGGCATGAAAGACATCACCGTAGACCGACTGGCCCCGCGTCAGCGTCTGCTGGCCGCGCTGGATGAAGCTATCAGCGAAAAACTGGACCCGGCGCACCACATCGACGCCGTCGAGAGCAAGCTGTTCGGCATTGGCGCAGAGAGCTACACCGTGGGCTCAAACGAGTTCTACATGGGTTACGCCACCAGCCGCCAGACCGCGCTGTGCCTGGATGCCGGCCACTTCCACCCAACCGAGGTGATCTCCGACAAAATCTCCGCCGCCATGCTCTACGTGCCGCGCCTGCTGCTGCACGTCAGCCGCCCGGTCCGCTGGGACAGCGACCACGTGGTGCTGCTGGATGACGAAACCCAGGCCATTGCCAGCGAAATCATCCGCCACGACCTCTTTGACCGCGTACACATTGGCCTCGACTTCTTCGACGCCTCCATCAACCGCATCGCGGCGTGGGTTATCGGCACCCGCAACATGAAGAAAGCCCTGCTGCGCGCGCTGCTGGAGCCTGTCGCCGCCCTGAAACAGCTGGAAGAAAACGGCGACTACACCGCGCGCCTGGCGCTGCTGGAAGAGCAGAAATCCCTGCCGTGGCAGGCGGTGTGGGAGATGTACTGCCAGCGTCACGATGCGCCTGCGGGCAGCCAGTGGCTGGACAACGTGCGGGCATATGAGGAAGACGTGTTGAGTCAGCGCGGGTAACAGCCCCCTCACCCCTGCCCTCTCCCCAAAGGGGAGAGGGAGCAAACCATCCCCTCTCACCTTTGGGGAGAGGGTTAGGGTGAGGGGTTCAACCTCACCGCGATAACTGGAAATGAAAACTATGCAGACCATCACCACTTCCTGGTTCGTCCAGGGCATGATCAAAGCCACCTCTGACGCCTGGCTCAAAGGCTGGGATGAGCGCAACGGCGGCAACCTGACGCTACGCCTGGACGACGCGGATATCGAGCCATTTGCCGCCGATTTCCACCAGAAGCCGCGCTATATCGCCCTGAGCCAGCCGATGCCGCTGCTCGCCAACACGCCGTTTATCGTCACCGGTTCCGGGAAGTTCTTCCGCAACGTCCAGCTCGACCCGCAGGCCAACCTTGGCGTGGTGAAGGTGGACAGCGACGGCGCGGGCTACCACATTCTCTGGGGACTGACGGACGACGCGGTGCCGACCTCTGAACTGCCGGCGCACTTCCTCTCCCACTGCGAACGCATCAAGGCGACCAATGGCAAAGACCGCGTGATCATGCACTGCCACGCCACCAACCTGATCGCCCTGACCTACGTGCTGGAAAATAATTCTGATTTCTTCACCCGCAAACTGTGGGAAGGCAGCACCGAGTGTCTGGTGGTGTTCCCGGACGGTGTCGGCATTCTGCCGTGGATGGTGCCGGGCACCGACGAAATCGGCCAGGCGACCGCAACGGACATGCAGAAGCACTCACTGGTGCTGTGGCCGTTCCACGGCGTCTTCGGCAGCGGCCCGACGCTGGATGAAACCTTCGGCCTGATCGACACCGCCGAGAAATCCGCGGAAGTGCTGGTGAAGGTCTATTCCATGGGCGGCATGAAGCAGACCATCACCCGGGAAGAGCTGATCGCCCTGGGCAAACGCTTTGGCGTCACCCCCATGCAGTCGGCGTTAGATCTGTACCAATAACAACATCGCGCCCCGCTCATTGAGACGGGGCGAAAACCACCTGCAATCCCTACAACTAACTCAAGTCAGTGGAGTAAAAGCAATGAAAATAAAAGCAAGCTTGATCCTCACCGTTGCCGCTCTGGCGTTGTCCGGTTCCGCTTTAGCAGAAGTGAAAATCGCCCTGGTGGCGAAGTCCTTAGGAAATGGATTCTTCGAGGCAGCGAACGTCGGCGCGCAGGAGGCGGCCAAAGAGTTAGGCGATGTGAAAGTGATTTATACCGGCCCGACCACCACCACGGCGGAAGCGCAGATCGAGGTGTTGAACGGGTTGATCGCCCAGGGCGTGGATGCGATCGCGATTTCCGCGAACGATCCGGACGCCGTCGTGCCGGTGCTGAAAAAAGCGATGCAGCGCGGCATTAAGGTTGTGTCGTGGGACTCCGGGGTGGCGAAAGCCGGACGCCAGATCCACCTCAACCCGTCCAATAATGCCCTGATTGGCGAAACCAACGTGAAGCTCGCCGCCGACGCGCTGAAAGCGCTGAACGTGGAGAAGGGCGACGTGGCGGTGCTGAGCGCCACGCCAACCTCCACCAACCAGAATACATGGATTGCGGAGATGAAAAAGGTGCTGCCGAAGTACCCGTCCGTCAATCTGGTGACCGTGGCCTACGGAGACGATCTCTCTGACAAAAGCTACCGCGAAGCGGTCGGCTTGCTGAAAACCTACCCCGAACTGAAAGTGATTGTTTCGCCATCGTCCGTGGGCATTGTGGCCGCTGCGCAGGCGGTGAAGGACCAGGGCAAGATTGGCAAAGTGTACGTCACCGGTTTAGGCCTGCCGTCCGAGATGGCGGGCGCGGTGAAGTCCGGCGCGAGCAAGAGCTTTGCCATCTGGAACCCGATCGACCTCGGCTATGCGGCAACCTACCTGGCGGATGACCTGGTGAAAGGCACGGCCACGAAAGGCGAGGCCAGCATGGGCAGACTGGGCAAAGTGAAGCTGGATGCTGACGGCAACGGCGCGATGGCCGAGCCGTTCGTCTACGATGCCAGCAATATTGATAAGTTCTCGAAAATCTTTTGATGCAATTTGTAGGCCGGATAAGCGTAGCGCCATCCGGCAAAAGGCGGGTGGCGCTGCCGCTTACCCGCCCTACAAATTCCTCTGTCCAGGAGAACTATCATGACCCCATTGCTACAGCTTTCTGGCATCACCAAGGTGTTCCCCGGCGTGCGTGCTCTTGAGAACGTGCAGCTTGCGCTGTGGCCCGGCAAAGTGACCGCCCTGATAGGCGAAAACGGCGCGGGCAAGTCGACGCTGGTCAAAGTGATGACCGGCATTTACCAGCCCGACGAGGGCGAAATTCTCTATAAAGCGATCCCCGTTCATCTCCCGACGCCGGAGTCGGCGCATAAAATGGGCATCACCGCCATTCACCAGGAAACTGTGCTGTTTGATGAACTCTCGGTCACCGAGAATATTTTTGTCGGTCAGTACCTTCACAAAGGCTTCCTGAAAAAGCTCGACTGGCCGGAAATGCACCGCCGGGCGCAGGCGATCCTCACGCGGCTGGAAGTGCAAATCGACCCGCGCGCGACGCTGAAAACCCTGAGCATCGCCCAGCGTCACATGGTGGCGATTGCCCGCGCGCTGTCGTTTGAGGCGCAGGTGGTGATCCTCGATGAACCGACGGCGGCGCTGTCGCAGCATGAAATCCTCGAGTTTTACCAGATTGTGGAGCGCTTAAAGCAGGAGGGCAAAGCCATCCTGTTTATCTCCCACAAGTTCGACGAGATTTTTGAGCTGGCCGATCACTACACTATTTTGCGCGACGGCGCGTTCGTCGGTGCAGGTGCAATAAATGAGATCACCGAGGAGCGGATGGTGTCGATGATGGTCGGGCGCGCCATTACCCAAACTTTCCCTAAAATCGACTGCGAAAAAGGCGAGACGGTGCTGGAGGTGAAAAACCTCTGCCATCCGACCGAGTTTGCGCATATCTCGTTCTCCCTGCGTAAAGGGGAAATCCTCGGCTTTTACGGGCTGGTGGGGGCCGGGCGTACCGAGCTGATGCAGGCGCTTTCCGGCGTCACGCGGCCATCGTCCGGGGAAATTATCCTCAACGGACAGCCCCGGCGCTTCCGCCAGCCTGCGGATGCGATCAAAGCCGGTATCGTCTGCGTGCCGGAAGAAAGACAGAAACAGGGGGCGATTATCGCCCTGCCGATTGCCCAGAACATCAGCCTGCCTCAGCTCAGCAAGCTCAATCCGAACGGTGTGCTGCATGACGACCGTGAATGGAAGCTGGCGGACGAGTACGCCAAACGCCTGCAAGTGAAAGCCTTCAGCTGGAAGCAGGCGGTGGAGACCCTCTCTGGCGGCAACCAGCAAAAGGTCGTGATCGGCAAATGGCTGGCGACGCACCCTGACGTGATTATCCTCGATGAGCCGACAAAAGGCATCGATATCGGCTCAAAAGCAGCCGTGCATCAGTTTATGTCCGAGCTGGTCAGTCAGGGGCTGGCGGTAATTATGGTCTCGTCCGAACTGCCGGAAGTGATGGGCATGGCGGATCGCATTATCGTCATGCACGAGGGGCTGATGGTGGCCGAGTACCAGGCGGGAGACGCGACGGCGGAAACCATCGTCAGCGCCGCCAGCGGTGCAAAACAGGAGGCGGCATAATGCTTAGCTCACTCTTAAAACACCGCGAAGCCCTGCTGGGCGCGGTGATTATCCTGATGATCGTCGCCATTGGCAGCCGCGTGCCATCGTTTATCGCGCCGGGCAACCTGGTGGAGATGTTTAACGACACCGCCATTCTGATCGTCCTCGCGCTCGGGCAGATGATGGTGCTGCTCACGAAAGGCATCGACCTGTCGATGGCGGCCAATCTGGCCCTGACCGGGATGATTGTCGCCCTGATTAATTTCCATTACCCGGACGTGCCCGTCTGGGCGCTGCTGATCCTTGCCAGCGTGCTTGGGCTGCTGATGGGCGCGATAAACGGCCTGCTGGTGTGGAAGCTGGGCATTCCGGCGATTGTGGTAACGCTCGGCACTATGAGCATCTACCGCGGAATGATCTTTTTGCTCTCCGGCGGCGGCTGGGTGAACTCAAACCAGATGGGTACAGATTTCCTCGGCCTGCCACGTGCGTCAGTGCTGGGCTTGCCGGTGCTGAGCTGGTGCGCCATCGCCGCGCTGCTGCTGGTGGGCTACTTCCTGCGCTACAGCCGCACCGGACGAGCGCTCTACACCGCAGGCGGTAATGCCACGGCAGCGTACTACACCGGGATCAACGCCGGAAAAATGCAGTTCATTAGTTTCTGCCTTTCCGGTCTGCTGGCCGGGTTCTGCGGCTACCTGTGGATATCGCGCTTTGCCGTTGCGTATGTTGACGTCGCTAACGGTTTTGAATTGCAGGTGGTGGCAGCCTGTGTGATTGGGGGGATCAGCACCATGGGCGGCACCGGGCGCGTGCTCGGCTGTCTGTTTGGCGCACTGTTCCTCGGGGTGATTAACAACGCCCTGCCGGTGATCGGCGTCTCCCCGTTCTGGCAGATGGCGATTTCCGGCACGGTAATTGTGATAGCGGTGCTGCTGAACGAGCGCGGCAATAAACGTAAAGGCCGATTGATACTGCGCGATGCGGCGCTGGCACGTCAGAAACTGGCGGTGAAATCATGAGCAAAATGATGACATCTGAAGCAATCAAACCCACTTCTGCGCCGGGCATCTTCCAGCGTCTGCTGTGCTGGGAGGGGTTCCTGCTGGCGGTGACGCTGGCGGTGTTCTTGGTGAACGCGCTCGCCTCACCCTACTTTCTCAATATCTGGAACCTCTCCGACGCGACGTTCAACTTCACCGAAAAAGCGATCATCGTGTTGCCGATGGCGATGCTGATTATCGCCAGGGAAATTGACCTGTCGGTAGCCTCCACCATCGCGCTCAGCTCCACGGTGATGGGCTTTTGCGCGGCGGCGGGCGTCGATACGCCGCTGCTGGTCTGCGTCGGATTAGGCGTCGGGCTACTGTGCGGGCTGTTCAACGGCATTCTGGTGACGCGCTTTAACCTGTCGTCCATCGTCATCACCATCGGCACGATGAGCCTGTACCGCGGGATCACCTACATTCTGCTCGGGGACCAGGCGCTGAACAGCTACCCTGAGAGCTTCGCCTGGTTCGGCCAGGGCTACGTCTGGGGCGCGCTGTCGTTTGAATTCGCGCTGTTTATCGTGCTGGCCGCTCTGTTTGCCTTTGTGCTGCACCGCACCAACTTTGGCCGCCGCACCTACGCCATCGGCAACAACCCGACCGGCGCGTGGTACTCCGGCATCAACGTGAAGCGCCACAACCTGATCCTCTTCGCACTGGTTGGGCTGATGTCCGGCCTGGCGTCGGTGCTGCTTACCTCGCGTCTGGGCAGCACCCGCCCGACCATCGCGATGGGCTGGGAGCTGGCGGTGGTGACGATGGCGGTGCTCGGCGGCGTCAATATTCTCGGTGGGTCCGGCAGCATGGTGGGCGTGATTATCGCCGCCTTCCTGATGGGGCTGGTGACCTTCGGCCTGAGCCTGCTCAACGTGCCCGGCATTGTGATGTCGGTGATTATCGGCGCGATGCTGATCGTGGTGATTTCGCTGCCGATTATTACCCGCCGGATGATGCAGCGAAGACGGAATTAAATTGCCCCTCACCCCTGCCCTCTCCCCTGAGGGGAGAGGGTGAAAAGCCGCACCGAGCAGTCCCCTCTCCCCTCCGGGGAGAGGGTTAGGGTGAGGGGAACGGATTACCTCAAAAGCATATTAAGGAGAATTATCATGAGCTTTATGTTGGCACTCCCCAAAATCAGCCTGCACGGCGCGGGCGCGATCGGCGATATGGTCAATCTGGTGGCAAACAAACAGTGGGGAAAAGCGCTGATTGTCACCGACGGCCAGCTGGTGAAGCTGGGCCTGCTCGACAGTTTGTTTTCCGCGCTCGACGCCCATCAGATGTCGTATCACCTGTTCGATGAGGTCTTCCCAAACCCAACGGAAGCGCTGGTGCAGAAAGGCTATGCGGCATATCAGGATGCGGAGTGTGATTACGTGATTGCCTTCGGCGGCGGCAGCCCGATTGATACCGCCAAGGCGATCAAAATCCTCACCGCCAACCCCGGTCCGTCAACCGATTACTCCGGCGTCGGCAAAGTAAAAAACGCGGGCGTGCCGCTGGTGGCGATCAACACTACCGCAGGCACGGCAGCGGAGATGACCAGCAACGCGGTGATCATCGACGCCGCGCGTCAGGTTAAAGAGGTGATTATCGACCCGAACATCATCCCGGATATCGCCGTGGACGATGCCAGCGTGATGCTCGATATTCCGGCCTCCGTGACCGCCGCAACCGGCATGGACGCGCTAACCCACGCCATTGAAGCTTACGTCTCCGTGGGCGCACACCCACTGACCGATGCCAACGCGCTGGAAGCCATTCGTCTGATCAACCTCTGGCTGCCGAAAGCGGTCGACGACGGTCACAACCTGGAAGCGCGCGAGCAGATGGCTTTTGGGCAGTATCTGGCGGGCATGGCGTTTAACAGCGCCGGGCTGGGGCTGGTGCATGCTCTGGCGCACCAGCCGGGCGCGACGCACAACCTGCCGCACGGCGTGTGCAACGCCATCCTGCTGCCGATCATCGAAAACTTTAACCGCCCGAACGCGGTCGCCCGATTCGCCCGTGTGGCGCAGGCGATGGGCGTTGACACGCGCGGCATGAGCGACGAAGCGGCCAGCATGTCCGCCATTCAGGCGATTCGCGATCTGAGCGCCCGGGTCGGCATTCCGTCCGGATTTAGCCAGCTTGGCGTGACCAAAGCCGATATTGAAGGCTGGCTGGATAAAGCCCTCGCTGACCCGTGCGCGCCGTGCAACCCACGTACCGCCAGCCGCGATGAGGTCCGCGAGCTGTACCTGGAGGCATTATGATCCGCAAAGCGTTTGTGATGCAGGTAAACCCGGATGCGCACGAGGAGTATGCGCGCCGCCACAACCCGATCTGGCCTGAGCTGGAAGCGGTGCTGAAAGCCCACGGCGCGCACCACTACGCCATTTACCTCGACAAAGCCCGCAACCTGCTGTTTGCGACAGTGGAGATTGAATCGGAAGAGCGCTGGAACGCGGTGGCAAACACCGACGTCTGCCAGCGCTGGTGGAAACATATGGCTGACGTTATGCCGTCTAACCCGGACAACAGCCCGGTGAGTGCGGAGCTGAACGAGGTGTTTTACCTGGACTGATGAATACTCCCCCTGGAGGCCGCTCTACGGGGAGGCATTTTTCAGAATTAGACATGCATTTCATCCGTTTACAGCATCTCTTCTTCATGTAACCATCCTGATTAACCTTAAGATAAGTCAGGTTTTGGTGATGGATTACTGGCGAAAGCATTTCAACGGACAACCCCGCGTGACTAAATTATCCGATCACGTCAGATTCTCCGCATTTTGTGGCAGGGTAACCCTGCCACTTGCCTTTAGATGAACCATACATTTTTCCGGGCAGCCCCATTACAGGGTGGTACTGAGATAGCGTATGACACTGCTTTACGACTTCTTGATTAACAACCCTCAACATCATGGATGAATACATAACATGGGATTTTTCAAAGCTTATAAGAAAATTGACAATGGAAATAACCGGGGTTATGCCCGCTGGGGGAAATGGATTTGGGGTGCACTGATGCTGCCAGTAGTGGTTTATCTTGGCTGGTCGGTGTGGGCTGCGGTCTGGGGACCACCCTCAGGGCCGGTAACGCTGATTATTCACAGTGAAATTGACAGGCCCATTCTGGGGTTTAGCGTGAATGGCGTGGCGGGGGCGAATGCCTTTGCGCAAGGGGGGGAGGGGCAACCTGCTGTGGGAATATTAGCGGGGAGAAGGCTGAAATAATCTGGACGCTGGATATTACTCATGAACAATATCTTAAAGGTATGCGTCTCGAAACTCGTCGCACAGAAATGCCTATGCCAATACGGAAGCAGGGCGAAAATGATTTACACGTTCATTTCCTCCCGAGCGATAAAGTCCTGTTAGGATGGAGTGATAACGCATGGTCGCCTTATGAAACGCATCAGGAGAATGCTAATAACAGGGAAACAAAATAATGGGATGGTTCGGTAAATATCAAAAAATAGACAGCGCCGTGAATCGCGGTTATGCCCGCTGGGGAAAGTGGCTCTGGGGAGCACTGATACTGCCGGTGGTGATTTATCTTGGTTGGTCGGTATGGGCTGCGGCCTGGGGACCACCGTCGGGGCCGGTGACGCTGATTATTCACAGTGAAATTGACAGGCCTATCCTGGGGTTTAGCGTAAATGGCGTGGCGGGGGCGAATGCCTTTGCGCATGGCGGGGGTAAAGCCACCTGCTGCGGCAGTATTAGCGGTGATACTGCCGAAATAATATGGACTCTAAGTACGACGCGAGATCAATACAACGCAGGACTCCGTAAAGAAACTCGTCGTACAGAAATGCCTATGCCAGTACGGAAGCAGGGCGAAAATGATTTACACGTTCATTTTCTGCCTGGCGATAAAGTACTTTTGGGATGGAGTGATAACGCATGGTCGCCTTATGAAAAACGGCCAGAAGCGGCACACTTAAATACAATGGACAATAACTAATGGATATAGAAAGCCTCATTTCTGCGGCAAACCGGGCACAGCAGGCTGAAGATTACGGCATACACAATTGTTCACGCATCTGGCATGTGGGTTTCTTTTTCGATGGTATTCACAGGAATATTGAACAGGATGCGCCAGAGCAACGACTCAGTAATATTGCCCGTTTGTTTCGTGCATTTCCTGACGAAAGACAAAATACGTCAAGAGAAGCGTACGATACGGTCTACATATCAGGTCTTGGTACCCCCTTTAACGAGGATCTTTCTACCAAACTCACTGCATTAATAGATGGTACCAGAAGTAATGTGCAGGATGATCTCAAATCTCAGCCTGCTGAAATGGCGAAGGAAGCAGGCGGAGAATTACTTAAAGGCAGAAACTGGTATGAAATCCTGAAAAACGAAGGTGCAAAGCTGCTTAAACCCGCAGAGTGGAGAAAGCTGGGGAAAAATATAGCCACGAATGCACTTAAAAAAGCCAGCATCGAAGCTACCCCCTGGATACGTGATAACCCTGCTGTCGCAGATATGCTGGTAACAGGCGTTGATACGCGTATCGCCTCGGCGAAAATGCGCTTCGAGCGATTTTATGAGAGAGCAAAATCAGCCAGCCCGGTGCCCATTAAACTCATTTCTGTCTCCCTTTTCGGTTTTGACCTCGGCGCTACCCTGGCACGTAAATTCCTGGACAGTCTGCTGAAAGATATCTGTAAGAAAGAGGGGGATAAATACACCTACCAGGGCATACCCGTCGATATCGTCTTTACCGGCCTGTTTGACTGCTCGCGACGCACGTCGGCCAGCAACAACAACGGCGTGGATTACTTTATCTCTGCGTTTGGCGGGCCGATAAAAGGGATTAGCGTGTTGCTGGGAGACAAGTCCATCGACCAGGATACCCCCTTGCCTGAGTCGGTAAAGAAAAGCCTGCATCTGGTTGCCGCCCATGAAACCCGCGTCTGGCGCTGCCTGTACCGCACCGGCAATAACCCGGCGCACAAGGAAGAACTCTATCCCGGATGCGCGGAGGATATCGGCGGGGGCCTGAAACCGGACGAACAAAAGCCCAGTGCGGAACTCTGCCGCGTGGCGCTCCACAGGATGTACCGTGAGGCGACCATGGCGGGCGTGCCTTTTCCTGATTTTCAGTCGCTCGATGAAATAGATACTGATGTGGCTGCTTATTTCATCGTCCAGGACAACGTCAAAAACCAGTCCGTCCTGCAGTGGGCAGAGGCGTACCAGAGCGCACTACCCTTTACTTCATTAAGCACCGCATGCCAGAACCGTCATCTGGACAGCTATATCGACTGGCTGGGCCGTCAGTACTATCAGTACCGCACGGAATGCATGAAATATGAAAAACAGCGCGGCGATGTGCTGGCCTCTGCTGGCGCATCTGCGGGATTTGCAGGCATCACGCAGGAGGCGAAAGAGACCGCCGGGCAGTATGCAAATGAACTGGCCGTATTGCAGCAAAACTGGGGCTGGCTTGATGACGTGAAGGATGCCGCCATAAGGATGCGAAACAGTATGGAGCAGGACCCCAGGGACAAACGCAGGGATATCGTTCCAAGCGTATATGGACCCGCGCTGTGGCGTGCGAAGCGGTTTCTGGAATACTTCCACGCGGCAAATCTCGGTAAGCCCCGGCCATTACCCCTGGATACCGCACCGCCAGAAATGTACGCATGGTTCGTTCACGATCTGCAGACGGTCGACAAAGGGGCGGGTATTTCGCAGGACTTTTTTGCGATCCGCTCAATGGAGATGCCTGAAGCCTAAGTCATGCTGCCGCATTCGCGGCAGCACCCTTCCCTAATTCACCTCCACCGCGCCCCTGCTAGCAGCAATCTCCCGCCTGCCACTCAGCGTAAATGCCGACACCACCGTAATCGCCAGCACGAAGCAGCCCAGCATCAGGTACGTCTCCTGGAAGCCGACCCGGTCATACATATTTCCGGCAAAGGCGGAGAGGAAGATCGCCGCCGACTGTTTGGCAAACTGGAAGCCAATCAGGTAGATGGTGGCCGACAGGCGCGTATCAAACACCCCGGTGATGTACTTGAATGCCCCCACCAGCAGGAACGGGACTTCCAGCGCGTGCAGCATCTTCAGGGCAATCACCTCCACGGCAGTGGTGGCAAACGACGAGCCGATAATGCGCGTCGCCATGATTACCCCGGCAATCAACAGCGTGTTTTTCGCGCCGATGCGGTTAATGATCCACGGCGAGCAGAACATGATGATCGCGTTACAGATTTCCCCGGCCGTGGTGGCGAAACCAAAGGCGCGGGTCCCCTCCTGCGGTGTGGCGAAAAAGGTTTTAAAGAAGGTGGCAAACTGCTGGTCGAAGACGTCATACACGCAGGCCACGCCAATCACGTACAGGATGAACATCCACATTCTGCGCTGGCGGAACAGGGTGAAGACGGTTTTAGCGGTGATCTGCGGCTGATTGGCGCCCAGGGCATTCATCACCTGCGCCGTCTGGTTGGGCTTCGGTTTCGCAACCACCAGCAGCAGCATCAACAAAAGCGCTGCCGCCGATCCCATCCAGAAAACATACGACGGATCGATGCCGAACAGGATGCCGCCCGTTGAGGCGCACAGCCCCCAGCCGAGACAGCCGAACATGCGCGCCTTGCCGTACTCAAAAAAGCTGTTGCGGCTCACGCGTTCAATGTAGGCCTCAATCGCCCCCGAACCCGCTGAGAAGACAAAGCCGATATACAACCCACCGCTCAGCGCCCCCAGCCAGATATTGGTTTTCAGCAGCGGGGCGAAGACGTACAGGAAGAACGGCGCGAACAGGAACAGCAGCACCGAAATGATCCACAGCAGGTGTTTTTTCAGCCCCAGCTTGTCCGAAATGACCCCCAGCACCGGCTGGAAGGCAATGGCCGACAGCGAGATGCAGGAGAAAACAATCCCCGTATGGGTTTTGTTCAGGCCGATGATGTCCGACAGCCAGATCGGCAGGAACGGAAAACAGGTGGCCATGATGAAGAAGTAGAGAAAGAAGAACAGCCCGAAGATCCAGAAGTTAGGGTTGTCTTTGTGGGTACAGGTTGTTGTGTTCATTATTTTTATCCTCAACGGAGGGCCGGTTGCCCGGCCCGTCACCCTTACACGCGTTCCACACCAATCAGAATGGCGGTTTCCGGATCCAGAATTGGCAGCGCAATACCCGCCTGCATCAGCCATTCACCGCTTACCGTTTGCGGCGCGTCCATCCACGCCGGCAGCTTGCGCATGGTGTGCCCGCCCTCGCCCGTAATCTGAATGTTCGGGTGATCGAGCAGCGTGATGCGGTACTGCGCGCTGGCGTCTAACCCCGGCATGCGCAGCGGCATCATCAGGGTGTAATCCGGCATCGCGAGCTGGCTGACCAAAAACAGCCCCTGCGTCTTGTCTTCGCTCACTATACCCTGCGCCAGGGTGGTGGCGTCCGGCATATCCACGCGCCACTGGGTGCCGTGATGAATGACCTCGCGCCACCGCTTATACAGCGCGGCGTAATGTCGATAGCCTTCACGCTCCTGCGCGTCGACGGTGAGCGGATCCAGCTCCAGCCCCATGTGACCAAACAGCGCCGTCAGTCCGCGGAACTGAATGCTGTGCTGGCGGAAGGTAGCGTGACATTTATGATGACCGATATGCGCCCCCATCACCTCCGGCGGGAAGAAGTAGCTCATGCCGCGCTGGATAGTGTTGCGCTCCAGCGCGTCGTTATTGTCGGACGCCCAGAAGCGGTGGCAGCGGGTCAGCACTTCATAATCGATTCGCCCGCCGCCGGAGGAGCAGGATTCAAACTCAATGTGCGGGAAACGCTCGCCCAGCACGTCCAGCAGGCGATAAAACTGGCGGGTCTGGGCATCGGCGGCGGCTTTGCCCTTGTGCCCTGGCTGCACCAGCTCGCGGTTCATGTCCCACTTCACGTAGTCGACCGCATGCTCGCCCAGCAGCCAGCTCATGCGCTCGACCAGATAATCAAAGGCCTGCGGAATATTAAGATTGAGCACCAGCTGATGTCGCCCGGTCGCCTGGGCGTAGCCCGGCAGCGCCAGCACCCAGTCAGGGTGCGCGCGATACAGATCGGAATCCGGGTTAATCATCTCCGGCTCAACCCAAATACCAAACTCCATGCCAAGCTGTTTAACGTGATCGATCACCGGCTTAAGGCCGTTCGGGTATTTTTTCTCGTCCAGATACCAGTCGCCCAGCGCCGCGTGGTCATCGTTGCGGCCTTTGAACCAGCCGTCGTCGATAATAAAGCGCTCCACGCCCAGCGCTGCGGCCTCGTCGGCCATGCGCATGATGTAGTCCGGATCGTGGTTGAAGTAGATCCCCTCCCAGGTGTTGAGGTGCACCGGGCGCGGTTTATCTTCCGGGAAGCGGATAACGTTGTCGCGCAGATAACGGTGGAACTGCTGGCTCATGCCGTTCAGCCCGTGCGGGGAGTGGCTGGCATACAGGCGCGGCGTCCAGAGCGTTTCCCCCTCTTCAATCGCCATTTCACCCGGCAGGTAGAGCGCTTCGGCCTGCATATAGCGGCGGCCATCGGTTTTCGCTTCCGCGCGCAGGCGGTGGTTGCCGCTCCAGCCCAGATGCACGCCCCAGACGTCGCCCTGCATTTCGCTGAACGATGGCGTACCGGCGATCAGCGCCGGGAAATGTTCGTGGGAGGTTTTACCCCGGCGGTTTTCAATCACAAAGCTGTCATGTTCAAGCATCACGCGGTGCGGCTGAAACTCCCTGATCCAGCGTCCGTGGAAGGCCATCACCTCCTGCGCACGTTCGGCCACCGGCAGCGTCACGGCAAAGCGATCCACCTGCCACGCCAGCGTTTTCAGGTTGGTTAACCCATGGCGCACCACCAGTACGCCGCTGGCATCCAGCACCAGCTCGCTGGTCAGGCGCAGGCCCACCTGTTTATCTTCCGCCGTTACCGTCAGGGTTTGCCCCTGCTGTTGTACGCCTGTGGTGGTGAAGACAGGCGAACCGTCCAGCCCCTGGCGATGCCCCTCGATGCCGGGCGAACCAAACAGGCCGTGCCCCAGCTCTGCCATCAGCGTGACGGGCGAGTCGACGTCCAGCCTGCCGTTAGCAACCGGGCGCGCAATACTCAGCACATCCTGCGGCGAAAAGTGGTGAAGGTGCGGTCCCCAGTAGAGAATTTCGGCGAACGGATGGGTTTTTAGCACCACGTCAACCGTATTGCTTTCAAGTCGAAAAATGGCATCTTGCATCGGACATCTCCTGTCATCGGGATGTCCTGAGTGTTGATCCGAAACGTTTCGGATATAAACCACAACGTTTCGGATCTGTGATCGAGTTTTGAATTTTTGGTGTAATCAGGCCGTCTGGCCTGGGGAAAATTCCGGCTGCCAGAGCACCTGAAGCGTATCAATGTCGTCGCCGTTAATCAGCTGGCGCACCATATCGGCAATCTGTTTCCCGACGCCCTGACGGGTAGACTGGATCACCGCCGCGACGTCGATATCGACAATGCTGTCCTGCGGTAAACCGTCATAGACCACCAGCGAGACGGCATTTTCACCGGTTAAGCGCCCCATCTGCGCCAGAGCCATCGCTGCGCCGTCGCCGTGAGTGTTGCAGTCGGTAATGATGGCCGTGGGCGGCTGCGGCAGGGAGAGAAGTTCTTGCGTGGTGGCATACCCCACGCGGCGCGAAGGGGGCATGGCGCGCAGCCATTCGCTGGAAAGACCGGCTTCCCGCAGCGCGTCCAGGAAGCCCTGGCGACGCTGGGTGATGAATGCCTGGTTGTTGCTTTCGCCCAGCAGCGCAATGCGCTGATGGCCTTTCTCGATCAGCCAGCGGGTGGCCTGATACGTACCGGCATAGTTGTCGAAATCAAACCACGCGTACGGCTGCGGCAGCTGGCTGCGGCCGAGCGCCAGGAACGGGAACCCGGCGGCCTGAAGCTGCTCAAGACGCGGATCGTGATCCAGCGTATGCGCCACTATCAGCGCATCCACGCGTCGGCTCTGCACCATGCGCATATAGCTGTGTTTGTCCGCCAGATCGTCGTCAGCGATGAGCAGCAGGTCAATCTCATGTCGCGCCAGTTCGTGGCTAATTTCGCCGACCATGTCCATAAAAACGCTGTTATTGAGCGGAACAGGATGCACCGGAAACACCAACCCGACGGCGTCGATTTTGCCCATCTTCAGGCGACGGGCAAAGGTATTTGGTCGGTAGCCACGGCGCTGGGCCTCCGCTTCCACGCGGGCGCGCGTCTCAGCAGAAACGTCGTCATATCCGTTGAGGGCGCGGCTGACGGTGGTAACAGACAGCCCCAGTTCTTTGGCAATGGCTTTAAGCGACATGATTTTCCGTATCTTCTTTAGTTTTGTTCCGCCACCAGCAGCGCGTGCGTATCTGGCTCCAGCGCCTTAAAGATATGCGGCTGGTCAGCGGGATAGCAAATGTAATCTCCCGGGCCGAGCTCTTCCGCCGCGTCGATCAGGCCGACCATCGCCCGCCCCTGGGTCACGATAATATGCTCAACCGACCCTGGCGGATGCGGCTGGGAAATACGGTCTGCCCCCGGCTGAGTCAGCAGCAGGTAGATATCACGACGCGCCCCCGGCGGACACGCCGCGAGCAAAATCGCCTCGTAGTTCGCCTGCCCGGCGACAACTTTTGTGCCCTCGCCGCGGCGGATCACCTGCGTGACGGGCTGCTGTGGCTCCAGTAACCGGGCAAACGGAATATCCAGCGCCACGCAAAGCGACCAGAGCGTTTCCAGGCTAGGGTTGCCGTTGCCAGACTCCAGTTGTGAAAGCGTGGATTTGGCGATCCCGGCACGGCGGGCAATTTCCGCCAGTGAGAGCCCGGTTCGCAGGCGTTCTCGCACCAGGCTTCTGGCGATTACGCTGATTGGCTGCGTCATAATAACGGCCTCATTCTCTCTATAACGAACGAATCGTTCGCCTTGTAAAACGTTTTTGATGCGTTCATTATAATGGAAATACGTTCGATATGGCTAAAATGGTATGAAGAATCACCTCTCTTGCCTGAAAGGCGACACGATAAAAGCGATCGTCCTGGTCTGCCTAGCGGTGGGCGTGGTCGGCATGTCTTATGGCTCACTGGCGATGGCCTACGGTTTCCCGCTGTGGGTGCCGTTTGTTCTCTCCCTCACGGTGCTGGCAGGCGCATCCGAGTTTATGTTCATCGGCATCGTGGCGAGCGGCGGCAATCCGCTGGCGGCGGCCGCAGCCGGTTTACTGGTAAACGCGCGCCATGTGCCGTTCGGCGTGACGGTGCGTGACCTGGTGGGCAAGCGCGGCCTGAGCTTTTTGGGCTGTCATATCATGAACGATGAAAGCGTGGTGTTTGGCCTGTCGCAAAAAACCGCCGAGCAGCGTAAAGCGGCCTACTGGCTGTGCGGGTTAGGCGTGGCAATCATCTGGCCGCTGGGCGCGGTGCTGGGGGCGATGGTCGGCAAGCTACTGCCAGACCCGGAAACCATCGGGCTGGACGCGGTGTTCCCGGCGATCCTGCTGGCGTTAGTGGTGCCGGCATTTAAAAACCGTACCACGCTGATCCGCGCCTGTAGCGGCGCGTTGTTGTCGCTGGCAGCCGTGCCGTTCGCACCGGTGGGCCTGCCGGTGCTGCTCTCTTTGCTCGGCCTTGCCGCGAGGAAAAAATAATGGAAAACATGACGGTCTTTATTCTCGGCATCGCCATTCTTTCTGCCGGAACCTATCTGATGCGTCTCGGCGGGGCAAAACTCGGCAGCCGGCTGGCGCTTTCTGAACGTTCTCAGGCGCTGCTTTCAGATGCGGCTACCGTATTGTTGTTCTCCGTCGCGCTGGCGACAACGTTTTATGAAGGGGACCATTTTGCCGGGATGGCGCGCGTGCTGGGGGTGGGGTTCGCGGTGTTTCTGGCCTGGCGCAAAATGCCGTTAATTGTGGTGATCGTCGCGGCGGCGGTGGTGACGGCGCTACTGCGTCTGGCGGGCATAAACTAAAAAAGCGCCCCAGGGGCGCTCTTTCGACGGTACTGCGAAATTATTTGTTCAGTTCAGCGGTCATGTGTACGCGGTTACCGGTGAATGCCTGAGTAATTTTGTAGGATGACGCGCCCGCTTCCTGAGCCTGTGCGGCGATTTTAGCTTCTGCACCGTCCAGCGTAGAGGCGGATGCGGTCACAGTCTGCGCAGCGAAAGAACCGAAAGATGTAGCAAGAGCGATTACTGCGACAAAAGTTTTGATGCTTTTCATGAGATAAACCCTTTCGTTAAGTTGTTTAGATAAGGCACCGTGCCTTGATGAGATAAATACTAGACCTCATCATGAACAACTAAAAGCGGAAGGATTTGCTATACTCATTCAAAATTACTGATTAACAATTAATCGCTGCGGATGGGTGTAAATTGTCGCCCTGCCTGGCTTGCAGAACCCCACCAGCGTCAGGTTGCAGCGCTCCGCCACTTCAACCGCCAGCGTGGTTGCCGCTGACACCGCAAACAAAATTTCCACGCCGCACATGGCGGATTTTTGCACCATCTCGTAGCTGGCGCGGCTGGAAACGAGCGCGGCCCCTTGCTGCCAGACGTTGTTTTCCCGAGCGCGACGGCCCAGCAGCTTATCCAGCGCGACGTGGCGGCCAACATCTTCATGCCCGCCTGCAATGCTCCCCGACGGCAATACCCACGCCGCCGCATGCGTACAACCGCTGAGCTGGCCGATGGGCTGAACGTCATTCAGGTGCACAAGCGCCCGATCAAGATGCGCCAGATTGAACGTCTGGGTGAACGGCAGCGGGATAATGGGTTTGCCGATATCGTTAAGCTGTTCAACACCGCACACGCCGCAGCCGGTACGTCCGGCCAGCGCCCGGCGGCGCTCTTTCAGCCCCATAAAGCGGCGGCTGGAGAGTTCGATTTGCACTTCGAGACCGTTACAGGCCGGTACGACGTCCATGCCGTAGATCTCCTGCGGATGCGCAATGATGCCTTCCGAGAGGGAGAAACCGATGGCGAACAGCTCGAGATCTTTCGGCGAGGCCATCATCACCACATGCGAAATCCCGTTGTAAACCAGGGCAACGGGGACCTCTTCCGCCAGAAAATCCGGCGTGGCATGTGAAATGTGAGGCGGTCTGTGTACCGACAGTTCCACAATGCCCGCAGGCAGTGGCGACGCGTGGGTAGCACGGTTTTGTTTAAACACGACGGTATTCCTGAACAACCACGGAAGTGAGCCTGCTATTGCACCACAAACAGCGGACCTTACGCATAGTATGGATCAACTTTTCAGCATCCATTCTCCTACTCAATTCGGAGGGGTGCAACCGGTCATCTGCTACACACCCTTAACATCCGCAGAGAGAAATGTGATTGATATCACACTTTATAATCAATGCCGTGATAATACGTTCACTTTGTTTTAACGCCGTTGGAACAGGCGTACCGACATTGTGGTATTCTGGGCTTATCCCTCGGAGAAATGAGGGATTAACGCAAATTTTTCTCCTTTGCGGTTAATTCTCAACCGCAAAGTAAAACTACATAGCAATGTCGTAATGAACCAAGGAGTGACCCATGCAGGTCAGCAGAAGGCAGTTCTTTAAGATCTGCGCTGGCGGTATGGCAGGCACCACGGCGGCGGCACTGGGCTTTGCGCCCGGCGTAGCGCTGGCGGAAACTCGGCAGTATAAACTGCTGCGCACCCGCGAAACCCGTAACACCTGTACGTACTGCTCCGTCGGCTGTGGGCTGTTAATGTATAGCCTCGGCGACGGTGCGAAAAACGCCAAAGCATCTATTTTCCACATCGAAGGCGATCCGGATCATCCGGTCAACCGTGGTGCGCTGTGTCCGAAAGGGGCCGGTCTGGTAGATTTTATCCACTCCGAAAGCCGCCTGAAGTTTCCTGAGTACCGTGCTCCCGGCTCTGACAAATGGCAACAAATCAGCTGGGAAGAGGCGTTCGATCGCATCGCTAAGCTGATGAAAGAAGACCGCGATGCCAACTTTATTGCGAAGAATGCCGAAGGCACCACCGTTAACCGCTGGCTCTCCACCGGCATGCTGTGTGCTTCAGCGTCCAGTAACGAAACCGGCTATTTAACCCAGAAATTTACGCGCGCACTCGGTATGCTCGCGGTCGACAACCAGGCGCGTGTCTGACACGGACCAACGGTAGCAAGTCTTGCTCCAACATTTGGTCGCGGTGCGATGACCAACCACTGGGTCGACATCAAGAACGCCAACCTTATTGTGGTGATGGGCGGTAACGCCGCTGAAGCGCACCCTGTCGGGTTCCGCTGGGCGATGGAAGCCAAAATCCACAACGGCGCGAAGCTGATTGTGATCGATCCCCGCTTTACGCGTACAGCGTCAGTGGCGGATTTCTACACCCCAATTCGTTCAGGTACTGACATCACTTTCCTGTCAGGCGTACTGCTGTACCTGATGACCAACGAAAAATATAACCGCGAGTACACCGAAGCCTATACCAACGCCAGCCTGATCGTGCGTGAGGATTACAGCTTCGACGATGGCCTGTTCAGCGGTTATGACGCCGAAAAACGCAAATACGACAAAACCAGCTGGAACTACGAGCTGGACGAAAACGGCTTTGCGAAGCGCGACACCACCCTGCAACACCCGCGCTGCGTGTGGAACCTGCTGAAAGAGCACGTTTCCCGCTATACGCCGGAGGTTGTCGAAAACATCTGTGGGACGCCGAAGGCGGACTTCCTGAAGGTGTGCGAGCTGATTGCGGAAACCAGCGCCAAAGATAAAACCGCGTCGTTCCTGTATGCACTCGGCTGGACGCAGCACTCCATCGGCGCGCAGAACATCCGCACCATGGCGATGGTTCAGTTGCTGCTCGGCAACATGGGGATGGCAGGCGGCGGCGTTAACGCCCTGCGCGGTCACTCCAACATCCAGGGTCTGACCGACCTTGGCCTGCTGTCTCAGAGCCTGACGGGTTACATGAACCTGCCGAGCGAGAAACAGACTGACCTGCAAACCTATCTGACGGCCAGCACGCCAAAACCGCTGCTCGAAGGCCAGGTAAACTACTGGGGCAACTATCCGAAGTTCTTCGTCTCGCTGATGAAAGCCTTCTACGGCGACAAGGCGACGGCGGAAAACAGCTGGGGCTTTGACTGGCTGCCGAAGTGGGACAAAGGGTACGACGTCCTCCAGTACTTCGAAATGATGCACCAGGGCCAGGTCAACGGCTATATCTGCCAGGGCTTTAACCCGGTGGCGTCGTTCCCGAACAAGAACAAGGTTGTCGAGTCTCTGTCGAAACTGAAGTACCTGGTGACGATTGACCCGCTCAATACCGAAACCTCGACGTTCTGGCAGAACCACGGTGAGTCGAACGATGTCGACCCGTCGAAGATTCAGACCGAAGTGTTCCGTCTGCCGTCCACCTGCTTCGCGGAAGAGAACGGGTCTATCGTCAACTCCGGCCGCTGGTTGCAGTGGCACTGGAAAGGCGCAGACGCCCCGGGCATCGCCCTGAACGACGGCGAGATCCTGGCCGGCATCTTCTTACGCCTGCGTAAGATGTACGCCTCTGAGGGCGGCGCAACGCCTGAGCCGGTGCTGAACATGACCTGGAACTACTCGACGCCAGAGAATCCGTCTCCGGAAGAAGTGGCGATGGAGAGCAACGGTAAGGCGCTGGCGGACGTTATCGACCCGGCGACCGGTGCGGTGCTGGCGAAGAAAGGCGATCAGCTCAGCACCTTCGCGCACCTGCGCGATGACGGTACGACGTCAAGCGGCTGCTGGATCTTTGCCGGGAGCTGGACGCCGAAAGGCAACCAGATGGCCAACCGCGATAACGCCGACCCGTCGGGCCTCGGTAATACGCTGGGCTGGGCATGGGCGTGGCCGCTTAACCGCCGCATCCTCTATAACCGTGCCTCCGCTGATCCGCAGGGCAACCCGTGGGATCCGAAGCGTCAGCTTCTGAAGTGGGACGGCGCGAAATGGGGCGGCGTGGATATTCCGGACTACAGCACTGCCGCACCAGGCAGCGATGTCGGGCCGTTTATCATGCAGCCTGAAGGGATGGGGCGCCTGTTTGCTATCGATAAAATGGCGGAAGGTCCGTTCCCGGAACACTATGAGCCGTTTGAGACGCCGCTGGGTACTAACCCGCTGCACCCGAACGTGGTCTCTAACCCGGCAGCCCGTATCTTCAAGGGCGATTTTGAAGCGCTGGGTAAAAAGGACAAGTTCCCGTATGTCGGCACCACCTACCGTCTGACCGAGCACTTCCACTACTGGACCAAGCACGCGCTGCTGAATGCCATCGCGCAGCCGGAACAGTTTGTGGAGATCGGCGAGAAGCTGGCGAACAAACTCGGCATTGCCCATGGCGATACCGTGAAGGTCTCCTCTAACCGCGGCTACATCAAAGCCAAGGCGGTGGTGACCAAGCGTATTCGCACGCTGAACGTTCATGGTCAGCAGGTGGATACCATCGGCATCCCAATTCACTGGGGTTATGAGGGCGTGGCGAAGAAAGGGTTCATTGCGAATACCCTGACGCCGTTCGTCGGTGATGCGAACACGCAGACGCCGGAGTTTAAGGCCTTCCTCGTGAACGTGGAAAAGGTGTAACGGAGACGACTTATGGCTTATCAATCTCAAGACATTATCCGTCGTTCCGCGACTAACGGTTTCACGCCCGCGCCTCAGGCGCGGGACCACCAGCAGGAAGTGGCGAAACTTATCGACGTGACCACCTGTATCGGCTGTAAAGCCTGTCAGGTGGCTTGTTCAGAGTGGAACGACATCCGTGACGAAGTGGGTCACAACGTCGGGGTGTACGACAACCCGGCGGACCTGACCGCCAAGTCCTGGACGGTAATGCGTTTCTCGGAAGTGGAACAGAACGACAAACTGGAATGGCTTATCCGCAAAGACGGCTGTATGCACTGTGCGGATCCGGGCTGCCTGAAGGCGTGTCCGTCAGAAGGGGCTATCATTCAGTATGCCAACGGCATCGTCGACTTCCAGTCTGAGCAGTGTATTGGCTGCGGCTACTGCATCGCGGGCTGTCCGTTCGACGTGCCGCGCATGAACCCGGAAGACAACCGCGTCTACAAATGTACGCTGTGCGTTGACCGCGTAAATGTCGGTCAGGAGCCAGCCTGCGTGAAGACCTGCCCAACCGGCGCTATCCACTTTGGCTCTAAAGAGGATATGAAAACGCTGGCGGCAGAGCGCGTGGGCGAGCTGAAAACCCGTGGTTACGATAACGCGGGCCTGTACGATCCGGCCGGGGTTGGCGGTACGCACGTGATGTACGTGCTGCACCACGCCGACAAGCCGAATCTGTACCATGGCCTGCCGGAGAACCCGGAAATCAGCGCCACCGTGAAGTTCTGGAAAGGTATCTGGAAACCGCTGGCCGCGGTCGGTTTTGCGGCCACCTTTGCAGCGAGCATCTTCCACTACGTCGGCGTTGGTCCGAACCGCGCGGAAGAGGAAGACGATAACCTGCATGAAGAGAAAGACGAGGTGCGCAAATGAGAAAACGTGACACCATCGTGCGCTACACCGCGCCGGAACGCATCAACCACTGGGTCACCGCCTTCTGCTTCATGCTGGCGGCGATAAGCGGGCTGGGGTTCTTCTTCCCCTCCTTCAACTGGCTGATGCAGATACTGGGCACGCCGCAGCTGGCGCGCATCCTGCACCCGTTCGTGGGTGTGGTGATGTTTGCCTCGTTTATCATCATGTTTTTCCGCTACTGGCACCATAACCTAATCAATCGGGATGATATCTTTTGGGCGAAGAATATTCGTAAGATCGTCGTCAACGAGGAAGTGGGTGATACCGGGCGTTATAACTTCGGCCAGAAATGCGTATTCTGGGCGGCGATTATCTTCCTGGTCCTGTTGCTGGTGAGCGGCGTGATCATCTGGCGTCCGTACTTTGCGCCTGCTTTCTCAATCCCGGTGATCCGATTTGCGCTGATGCTGCATTCATTTGCCGCAGTGGCGTTAATTGTGGTTATCATGGTGCATATCTACGCCGCCCTTTGGGTGAAAGGCACCATTACCGCGATGGTGGAAGGATGGGTAACCAGTACGTGGGCGAAGAAACATCACCCGCGCTGGTACCGTGAAGTCCGCCAGAAACAGGAAAAGTCATCTGAATGAGTATTCGCATAATCCCGCAAGATGAGCTGGGGTCGAGCGAGAAACGCACGGCGGATTATATTCCGCCGTTGTTGTTCCCCAGACTCAAGAACCTCTACAACCGCCGCGCAGAGCGTCTGCGCGAGCTGGCAGAGAACAACCCGCTGGGCGATTTTCTGCGTTTTGCCGCGCTGGTCGCCCATGCGCAGGAAGTGGTGCTATACGACCACCCGCTGCAAATGGATCTGACCGCACGCATCAAAGAAGCCAACGCGCAGGGCAAGCCGCCGCTGGACATTCACGTTCTGCCGCGCGACAAGCACTGGCATAAGCTGCTGCATTCGCTGATTGCCGAGCTGAAGCCCGAAATGAGCGGCACGGCGCTGGCGGTCATTGAGAACCTGGAAAAAGCCTCAGAGCAAGAGCTGGAAGAGATGGCGAGCGCGCTGTTTGCCTCCGACTTCTCGCTGGTGAGCAGCGATAAAGCGCCGTTCATCTGGGCTGCGCTGTCGCTCTACTGGGCGCAAATGGCGAGCCTGATCCCGGGTAAAGCCCGCGCTGAATATGGCGAAGCGCGCCAGTTTTGCCCGGTGTGCGGCTCAATGCCGGTCTCCAGCATGGTACAGATTGGTACGACGCAGGGGCTGCGCTACTTGCACTGCAACCTGTGTGAAACCGAGTGGCACGTGGTGCGCATCAAGTGCAGCAACTGCGAACAGACCCGCGATCTGAACTATTGGTCGCTGGAAAACGAAGACGCGGCGGTGAAAGCCGAAAGCTGCGGCGACTGCGGGACCTACCTGAAGATTCTGTATCAGGAAAAAGACCCGAAAGTCGAAGCGGTAGCCGACGATCTCGCCTCGCTGATCCTGGACGCGAAGATGGAGCAGGAGGGCTTTGCCCGTAGCTCGATCAACCCGTTCCTGTTCCCGGGGGAAGGGGAGTAATCTCCACTAAAGCCCGGCGAGCCTCTGTGCAACCGGGCTATTTACTGCGATAGGGCTGGGATGACATGTTGAGGGTCGTTAGCAATGGCGCGCAATAGCGCTTTAGCGGGGCCTGTAGGTGAGCGTCTGCCTTGTTCCCAGTTACGCAACGTATCAACGCTAACTGAGATTAAGTTCGCGAATTTACTCTGCGACAACCCGGACGCCTGACGAATTTCTTTTATTTTCATCGCATCAATTTGAAACGTACGCGACGGCTCTCGTTGGCCCTCGGCAATTTCGTTGATTTGCGCAATGCTTTGGGTTAATCGCTCAAACAGCGCCTTATCCATTTACCACCTCTCAATCATCTTTTTCAGTATGGCTTTTTCACCCGCGGAGAGGTCATCTTTGATCCCTTTGCGATAGATGAGCAGCAACCTGATTTCACACTCACGCGTACGGTGAAAATAGATAACTCTGACTCCACTACGCTTTCCCTTACCGCCAGCAAGCCAGCGAATCTTTCGCAAGCCTCCCGTATTCTGGATCAGATCGCCGTAATCCGGTTGCGTTGCCAGGAATATTTGGAACCTATGATATTCGTCGTCATCCAGTAACGTTTTGACGTCTTCTGTAAAAATATCCGTTTCAATGAATAGCATAAATCATACGCCATTGGCTTATAGTAGCAAACATCCAATGTACGTCAATGACGTACCCCTAGCTGATTACGTTAATGGGATACGCTGAATAAAGCGAAGTATAATTCCTGCTACGTTGTGTATTTGCGAGCCGCTTTCCAGACGACTGCTACTCCTCCTCGTTCCCGCCCTCTTCATACGCGCCATACGGCTTCGCAGGCAGAACGATATAGGTGCCTTCAAACACCGCGCCCGGCGTTTCATCGCCGAACAGCTCAACCTGCATTTGTACGCGTGCTTTACGCCCACGCGCCAGACGGTCGAGATCGCCGCCCAGTGCGCCCAGGTCAGCTACCGCGCTCGGCTTGCCGCTGATCGGCGCGCTGTAGCGGATATGGGCATCGGCCAGAATAATGGTGCCGCCGAGATGACGTTCGCGCAGCATCAGCCAGATCAGTCCCCAGCCGGTGAGCGTGGCGAGTGAAAACAGGCTACCGGCAAACAGGGTATGGTGTGGGTTCTGGTTGCCGGTTTCCGGCATGGTGGTAATAAATTTTTGCCCGGTATATTGCTGAATACGCACGCCCATTTTTTCACTGAGCGGAATGTGCTGATACCACGCCTGCTGGAGCTGCCCGCACCAGTCGGCACGATGGAGAATATCGTCCAGGGTGGCGATGGGTTTGATCATCAAAAAGTGACGAATCGGCGTAGTTTGCGGGGCGGTGATTTCCCCCTGATTCACGAAACCAAGCTTGGCAAAGAACTCAACGGCATCTTCACGGGCGCTACAGGTGACGCGCTTGACCCCTTCCTGACGGGCGACGGATTCCAGCGTCATGGCCATCAGCGTTCCAAGGCCTTTGTCCTGCACGGAGGGGTGAACGGCCATAAAGCGGATTGAAGCTTCGTTGTCGGCATTGATATACAGACGCCCCACGGCAACGAGGTTGCCCTCTTCATCAACCACCATCTGGTGGTGCGCCATCGCGTCCCAGGCGTCGCGTTCAGACCCTTTCGGTTGATGCAGTGGCTTGCGCAGCATTTCCCAGCGGAAATGGTAATAAACCTCTAACTCTTCTTCCGTTTGCGGTACTCGAAGGTGATACATAGCTGTACTCTCTCTTGTTACCCGCGGCCAGGCCGCCAGTTGGCTCATACCTGGAGCCAGAATGTGACGGGGCCATCGTTCACCAGCGAAACCTGCATATCCGCAGCGAATCGTCCGGTTTGTGTATTCATGTCCTGTTGGCGACAGCGCTCAACAAAGTACTCGTAAAGGGCTTCTGCGCGATCCGGTGCCGCGCCCTTCGAAAAACTCGGCCGCATGCCGCGTTCGGTATCCGCAGCCAGCGTAAACTGGGACACCACCAGCACGCTGCCGCCCGCCTGCTGAACGTTCAGGTTCATCTTGCCTTCCGCATCGCTGAAAATGCGGTAGCCCAGCACGCGCTCACACAAGCGGTTGGCTTTTTGTTCGTCGTCATCCTTTTCGACACCCAGGAGCACCAAAAGTCCTGGGCCGATTTCACCCGTCACCTCATCCGCCACGGTGACGCTGGCACGGGTTACGCGCTGAATCAATGCAATCATGGTTGGTCTGCTTCTTGTTGTTTTTCAGCTTCTGCTGCTTTTTTAAGTTCGCGGTAGACCCCGAGAGTGACAGTTATTTCGGCGCCAAGCAAGACGATGCACCACGTCCAGTAGACCCAGACAAACAAAATGGGGATCACCGCCAGTACGCCGTAAATCAGCTGATAAGAGGGGAACATGGTGATATAAAGCGCGAATCCTTTCTTGCCCAACTCAAAGAGCAACGCCGCGACCAGCGCACCCACCACGGCATCCCGGTTGGGTACGCGCGTAGTTGGCACCACGCTATAAAGCAGCCAGAACGAAAGCCACGATAAAATCAGCGGGAAGATGCGCAGCACGTTATCGATCACGCTGTTTAAATCGCTCGCCCAGCGCAGCGAAAGAAGGTAGGAGCTGATCGCCAGGCTCGCCCCCGCCAGCAAGGGGCCGAGGGTTAAAATCATCCAGTAGACGGCAAAGGAATAGACCTTTGGGCGGACTTTTTTGCTCCGCCAGATAGTGTTGAGCGCACTGTCGATGGAGTACATCAGCAGCAGCGCGGTAACAATAAGCCCACACGCCCCCACCGCCGTCATCTTGCTGGAGTTAGCGACAAACTGTTCAATGTAGTTCTGGATCACATCGCCGGTGGCAGGAATAAAGTTTGCGAAAACAAAATGGCGAAGCTGCATGCTCACATCGGCAAACATCGGAAACGCCGAAAAAAGCGCAAAAATCACCGCCACCAGCGGAACCAGCGAAAGCAAGGACACGTAAGCGAGATTGCCCGCCAGCGTGGTCATGTTGTCCTCATCAATGCGATGCCAGAGGAGTTTCAGCCACGCCCTCAGCGGGCGCGTGTGGTGATTGGCTTTTTGATGAACGGTTTTTAGCATAACTGCTTCGCAAAGTAGTTCGGTATCGTCTCTTTTCCGGTCACCAGAATGGAGGTGATACCTAACTGATTAGCCCCTTCTATATTATCGGCGTTGTCGTCAAAAAAGACCGCATCCGCTGCCGTGAATCCTTCTTCCTGCAATACCGCCTGATAGATGCGCGCCTCAGGTTTACGCATCCCCATCTCCTGGGAGAGATACACTTTATCTGCCGCCGCGTGAATTTCCGGGTATTCATCCGGCCAGAAGGTGGTATGCAGGCGGTTGGTATTAGACAGCACGACAACGCGATGCCCCTGCTCGCGCAGCTTGTGCATGATGTCGATCACTTCGGGGCGGATCGCGACAAATATGGCCTGCCAGCCGTGGGAAAACTGCTCGTAGCTTAACGAGAGACCCATTTCCTGACAGAAACGCTCTGCGAACGCTTCATCGCTGATCTCACCGCGCTCGTGCAGATGGAAAGTCTCACCCATCGCGAAATTCTGCTTTAACGTCGCCAGCGGAACACGGCTAAAATCGCTCCATGCGCCCAGCACCCGGTTAAAATCGATATCGACGATTACATTTCCTAAGTCAAAGATATAAAGCATGTTTATCTCCTTTCGCCGTGGAAAAGTAACTGTAGCGGGAAAGAGAAAGTTTAGCTATGCGCCAGATTCAGCTTAGAGAAAGGAAAGGCCCGAATCGCAATATCGGGCCATAGGATTTTCAGCCAGCCTGCTGCTCTTCTCCGGAATTGACTTCGACAACCTCAACCTTGCTGGATTTGAGGTGATTTTGCAGCGCCGGGCCGGGCAGCTCATCGGTGAACAGCGCCGTCGCCTGCGCCACGTTGCCGATTTCAACCGCCGCGGAGGCGTGGTATTTCGTATGATCGGCCGCCAGTAAAATGTGACGGGAGTGAGCGATCATGGTTTTCACCACGCTGGCTTCGTTAACGTCAAATTCCATCATCGCGCCGTCGTGCTCTATCGCCCCGACGCTGGTGACCAGGTAATCTGCGCGAAATCCTGACACGAACGCCGTTGCCGCAGGACCGATAATGCCGCCGTTATGCGGGCGCAGCGTACCGCCGGGCACCATCACCTCAAAGCGCGGATTCTTATAAAGAATGTGCGCCACCCGCAGGCTGTTAGTGATGATGCGCAGATGATTATGGTTAAGCAGTGCCCGGGCAACGTGCTCCACGGTCGTCCCGATGGTGATAAAAATGGTCGAACCGTCGGGAATATAGTCCGCAATCGCTTCGGCAATCGCCCGTTTCTCTTCGGTAAGCGAGACTTCACGCTGTTCGAACGCCGTGTTGACCACGCTGGATGCCCTGCCCGCGCCGCCGTGATGACGGGTGATCAGCCCCTGCTCGCTAAGCTTGCGGATATCCCGGCGCACGGTTTGCGTCGACACATCCAGCAGCTGCGCCAGTTCATCAATGTTCATATAGCCGCGATCGGCAATCAGCGTCAGCAGCTGATCGTGACGCGGGTTGCCGGTCAGTTCGGTAAGGCTCATGGGCTGTCCTCTGAAAACCATCACGCCCCGCATTTTATACAAAAAGTGACAAAAAAGAGCGGGTTTGATCACAGTCGGGTATACCCGCGCGCCCGCCGGGCTTTGTGCATTTCAGTGCTGCGACGGCGCTGGCAAAACGCACGGCGTCTGCGGCGGGCAATTTCTGCCCCAGGCTGACCGCCAGCGCACCGTGGAACACGTCGCCCGCGCCGGTGGTATCAATGACGTTCACTTCAAAACCAGGCTGATGACATAGCGCGCCGTTTTCCAGCCAGAAACAGCCGTCTCGCCCCTGCGTGACATACACATGTCCATTTGTGAGCATTTGTGCTTTTTTTAATGCGTCTTCTGTTTCATCCAACTGCGTTAAACGCCGCAGCCCAGGCGCAGAGAAGGCCGCGTGATCGCTTAAGGCGATCAGCTCCGCGATATCCTGCGGGGTAACATCCGCATCCAGCAACGTCGGAACGCCCTGCTGACGGGCCAGGGTAAATGCCTGTTTTGCCCCGTCATGCCAGCGCACGTCGGCTAAGACAATGTCCCACTGAGAGAAGTCGATTTCATGCAGCCAGCCTGCCTCGGCGGGCAGATCGGGGCTGGGGTAGTTAGCAATCACTCTTTCCCCACCTGCGTCCACCAGCACCGCCGATTGCGACGATCGGGCCCCCTTAACTACGCGCGTATAGCGGGTGTTCACCCCCAGGGATTCCAGCTCCGCAAGCAACCGTCTGCCGGTATCGTCGTCCCCCACCCGACCAATAAAATCCACTTCCGCGCCCAGTTTCGCGGCTGCCACTGCCGCCGTTGCCGCCGGGCCGCCGCCCACTTCCGTGTAGTCTTTTGCGACATATTTCCCACCTTCTTTTGGTAAATCATCGAGATACCAGATGCGATCCAGCACGGTAATGCCGACACAAACGATGCGAGTCATGGTGATTCCTTCTGCGATTTCTGATGCCTTCATTTTAATTTCACCAAATGTTTAAAAAGTGACCCGTGTCAATTTTTTGACTATAAATTACAAATACGATCAAAAACAGACACCACAAACGCGCAAAAATTGACACGATGTGACAGGAGAGAGGCATGTCAGCAATCGCATTTATCGGCTTAGGACAGATGGGCGCGCCCATGGCGAAGAATCTGTTGAAACAGGGCCACCAGCTTAACGTTTTTGATGTGAACCCGCAGGCGGTTCAGGCGCTGGTAGAGAGCGGCGCCCGGGCGGCGGCAACGCCCGCACAGGCAGCAACGGATGCCGAATTCGTGATCACTATGCTGCCAAACGGCGACCTGGTGCGCAGCGTGCTGTTCGGCGAGCACGGCGTGTGCGAAGGATTATCCCGCGACGCGCTGGTCATTGATATGTCCACCATTCACCCGCTGCAAACCGACGCGCTGATCCGCGACATGGCAGAGCAAGGCTTCAGCCTGATGGACGTGCCCGTCGGGCGCACCTCTGATCATGCCATCGCCGGTACGCTACTCCTGCTGGCAGGCGGCACGGCAGAGCAGGTTGAGCGCGCCACCCCCGTCTTAATGGCGATGGGTAATGAACTGATTAACGCCGGCGGGCCGGGAATGGGCATCCGCGTGAAGCTCATCAATAACTACATGAGCATCGCCCTGAACGCCCTTTCCGCCGAGGCCGCCGTACTGTGCGAAGCGCTTGGCCTCTCCTTTGACGTGGCGCTCAAGGTGATGAGCGGCACACCTGCGGGCAAAGGCCACTTCACCACGTCATGGCCGAACAAGGTGCTGAAAGGGGATCTTTCACCCGCCTTCATGATCGACCTTGCGCATAAGGATCTGGGGATCGCCCTCGACGTGGCCAACCAGCTGCATGTCCCAATGCCGCTGGGCGCGGCTTCACGCGAAGTTTACAACCAGGCACGCGCCGCCGGGCGCGGGCGCGAAGACTGGACAGCCATTCTTGAACAGGTTCGCGCATCTGCCGGGCTGAAAAAATCACACTGATACGAAAGGACTGAGGAATGACGATGTACACCCTGAAAGATATCACCCGACCTTCCGGCGGTTTTGCGATGCTGGCCGTGGATCAGCGCGAAGCGATGCGCCTGATGTTTGCGGCGGCAGGCGCGCCGGTACCGGTAACCGACCAGCACCTGACGGATTTTAAAGTCAACGCGGCAAAAATTCTGTCGCCGTACGCCTCTGCCATTCTCGTCGACCAGCAGTTCTGCTATCGCCAGATTGTCGAGCAGCGGGCCGTGGCCAAAAGCTGCGCGATGATTGTGGCAGCCGACGAGTTTATTCCGGGGAACGGTATTCCGGTCGACAGCGTGGTGATCGACAAGAGCATTGACGCGCAGGCGGTCAAACGCGACGGCGGCAAGGCGCTGAAGCTGCTGGTGCTGTGGCGCAGCGATGAAGATCCGCAGCAGCGCCTGGAGATGGTGAAAGCGTTCAATACGCTGTGCCACGACAACGGGCTGTTGAGCATTATCGAGCCGGTTGTGCGTCCACCGCGCCGCGGCGCCGCGTTTGACCGCGAGCAGGCGATTATCGATGCGGCCAAAGAGCTGGGCGACAGCGGTGCCGACCTCTACAAAGTGGAAATGCCGCTGTTTGGTAAGGGCACGCAGCACGAGCTATTGACGGCCTCGCAGAAGCTGCACGAGAACATCGCCATGCCGTGGGTGATCCTCTCCTCCGGCGTGGACGATAAGTTATTCCCGCGCGCGGTGAGCGTGGCGATGCAGGCGGGGGCATCGGGCTTTTTAGCCGGTCGCGCCGTCTGGTCCTCTGTGATTGGCCTGCCGGACACCGAGTTGATGCTGCGTGATATTTCCGTACCAAAACTTCAGCGTCTGGGTGAGATCGTCGACGAAATGATGGCTCGCCGTTAAGAAAGGATCCGAACATGAAATGGTTTAATACCCTGAGCCATAACCGCTGGCTCGAACAAGAGACCGACCGCATTCTCGATTTCGGTAAAAACGCCGCCGTACCGACCGGCTTTGGCTGGCTGGGCAATAACGGGCAGGTGCGTAGCGATATGGGCACCCATCTGTGGATCACCGCCCGCATGCTGCACGTCTACGCGGTGGCGGCGAACATGGGACGTCCTGGTGCGTACGCCCTGGTTGAGCACGGCATTAATGCCCTGAACGGTCCGCTGCGCGACAAGCAGCACGGTGGCTGGTACGCCTGCGTAAACGATGAAGGCGTGATTGATGCGTCCAAGCAGGGCTATCAGCATTTCTTCGTCCTGCTGGGCGCGGCGAGCGCCGTCACCACCGGCCATCCGCAGGCACGCAAGTTGCTGGACGACGCCATCGAGGTGATTGAGCGCTACTTCTGGAGCGAACAGGAGCAGATGTGCCTGGAGTCCTGGGATGAAGCGTTCAGCAAAACGGAAGATTACCGCGGCGGTAACGCCAACATGCACGCCGTGGAAGCTTTCCTCATCGTCTATGACGTGACCCTCGACCGCAAATGGCTCAACCGCGCCCTGCGCATCGCCTCGGTGATTATTCACGACGTGGCGCGCAAAGGGGAGTACCGCGTTAACGAGCATTTCGACACCAACTGGAACCCGATCCGCGACTACAACATCGATAACCCCGCCCACCGCTTCCGCGCCTACGGCGGCACGCCGGGGCACTGGATTGAGTGGGGTCGCCTGATGCTGCACCTGCGCGCCGCGCTGGAAGCCCGCTTTGAAACCCCGCCGGAATGGCTGCTGGAAGATGCGAAAGGACTGTTCCACGCCACTATCCGCGACGCCTGGGCACCCGACGGGGCCGATGGCTTTGTCTACTCCGTGGGCTGGGACGGCAAGCCAATCGTCCGCGAACGCGTGCGCTGGCCAATCGTCGAAGCGATGGGTACGGCTTACGCGCTCTACACCGTCACCGGTGAGGCGCAGTACGAAGCCTGGTATCAGAAGTGGTGGGATTACTGCATCAAGTACCTGATGGATTACGAAAACGGTTCATGGTGGCAGGAGCTGGACACCAATAACGAAGTGACCACCAAAGTCTGGGACGGCAAGCAGGATATTTACCATCTGCTGCACTGCCTGGTGATCCCCCGCCTGCCGCTGGCGCCGGGCTTAGCGCCTGCCGTAGCCGCCGGATTACTGGATAGCCTGGCCAAATAATAAAGACGGAGTTTTTATGCGTACCCTACACAATATTGACCTGAAAAATAACGAAAGTGGTTTTACCCTGCGCTGGCAGGACCGTCTGATTTTATCCCACTCTGCGGATGCCCCTTGCCTGTGGATCGGCGCAGGTGAGGCGGATATCGAGATGTTTCGCGGCAACTTCAGCATCAAAGACAAGCTCAACGAAAAGATTGCCCTGACGAACGCGACCGTTACGCAGCAAAGCACGGGCTGGGCAATCCGCTTTACCCGCGGCGACGCGGTGAGCGCGACGTTGTTGGTGGGCGTGGATGGTGAAGGCCGTCTGGAGCTGAAGCTGAAAAATGACGCCGCCAGCCATAACCGCATCTGGCTGCGGCTGGCAGCTCAGCCTGACGATCATATCTACGGCTGCGGAGAGCAGTTCTCGTATTTCGATCTGCGCGGCAAGCCGTTTCCGCTGTGGACCAGCGAGCAGGGCGTGGGCCGCAATAAGCAGACCTACGTCACCTGGCAGGCCGACTGCAAAGAGAACGCGGGCGGCGATTACTACTGGACCTTCTTCCCGCAGCCTACCTTCGTGAGCACCCAGAAGTACTACTGCCACGTGGATAACAGCTGTTATATGAACTTCGACTTCAGCGCGCCGGACTTCCACGAGCTGGCGTTCTGGGAAGATAACGCCACGCTGCGCTTCGAATGCGCAGAAACCTACGTCGATCTGCTGGAAAAACTGACCGGCCTGCTGGGGCGTCAGCCTGAACTGCCGGACTGGGTTTACGACGGCGTGACGCTGGGTATTCAGGGTGGCACCGAGGTGTGTCAGCAGAAGCTCGACGCCATGCGCGAGGGCGGCGTGAAGGTGAACGGCATCTGGGCGCAGGACTGGTCCGGCATCCGCATGACCTCCTTCGGCAAACGCGTGATGTGGAACTGGAAGTGGAACAGCGCGCTCTATCCGCAGCTTGATGAGCGGATTGCGCAGTGGAAACAGGAGGGCGTGCAGTTCCTCTCCTATATCAACCCGTACGTCGCCAGCGATAAAGATCTCTGCGAAGAGGCGGCGAAACGCGGCTATCTGACCAAAAACGCCAACGGCGAGGATTACCACGTTGAGTTCGGCGAGTTCTACGCAGGCGTTATCGACCTGACCAACCCGGCAGCCTACGGCTGGTACAAAGAGGTCATCAAAAAGAACCTGATCGAACTGGGCTGCGGCGGCTGGATGGCCGATTTCGGGGAATATCTGCCGACCGATACCTTCCTGCACAACGGCGTTAGCGCGGAGATCATGCATAACGCCTGGCCTGCCCTGTGGGCGAAATGTAACTACGAAGCACTGGAGGAGACCGGCAAGCTCGGGGAGATCCTGTTCTTCATGCGCGCGGGCTACACCGGCAGCCAGAAGCACTCGGTGATGATGTGGGCGGGGGATCAGAACGTCGACTGGAGCCTGGACGACGGTCTGGCGTCCGTCGTACCGGCGGCGCTGTCTCTGGCGATGACCGGGCACGGGCTGCACCACAGCGACATTGGCGGCTATACGACGCTGTTCGAGATGAAGCGCAGCAAAGAGCTGCTGCTGCGCTGGTGCGATTTCAGCGCCTTTACGCCGATGATGCGTACCCACGAGGGCAATCGCCCTGGCGACAACTGGCAGTTCGACAGCGACGCCGAAACCATCGCGCACTTCGCGCGCATGACCACCGTGTTCACCACTCTGAAGCCGTACATCAAAGCTGCGGTTGCGCAGAACGCGAAAAGCGGCCTGCCGGTGATGCGTCCGCTGTTTCTGCACTACGAGGACGACGCGCGCGCCTACACGCTGAAATACCAGTACCTGTTTGGCCGCGATCTGCTGGTGGCGCCGGTTCATGAAGAGGGACGCCGCGACTGGTCGCTCTATTTGCCGCAGGACAGCTGGGTCAATGCGTGGACGGGGGAAACCTGCCAGGGCGGTGACGTGACCGTTGATGCCCCGCTCGGCAAACCGCCGGTCTTCTATCGCCAGCAAAGCGAATGGGCAGATCTGTTTAGCACCTTACGTCATATCTGATAAGGCTCGCCCGCGGGGAAACCTGCGGGCAGACGGAGAACAATAATGAGTCAACATACTTCTGACCCGGCAACCCTGCGCCTGCCGTTTAAAGAAAAACTCGCCTACGGGATGGGCGATCTCGGCTCTAACATCCTGCTGGATATCGGCACGCTGTATCTGCTGAAGTTCTACACCGACGTGCTGGGACTGCCCGGTACCTACGGGGGGATTATCTTCCTGATTGCGAAGTTTTTTACCGCCTTCACCGATATGGGCACCGGGATCATGCTCGACTCTCGGCGCAAGATTGGCCCGAAAGGGAAATTCCGCCCGTTCGTGCTGTATGCAGCCTTCCCTGTGACGCTGCTGGCGATTGCCAACTTCGTCGGCACACCGTTTGAGATGACCGGCAAAACGGTGATGGCAACGGTGCTGTTCATGCTGTACGGCCTGTTCTTCAGCATGATGAACTGCTCTTACGGCGCGATGGTGCCCGCCATTACCAAAAACCCGGACGAGCGAGCCTCGCTGGCGGCCTGGCGTCAGGGCGGCGCCACGCTCGGCCTGCTGCTCTGTACGGTGGGCTTTGTCCCGGTGATGAACCTCATTGAGGGCAATGACCAGCTTGGCTACATCTTTGCCGCCACCCTCTTCTCGCTGTTCGGGTTGTTCTTTATGTGGTGGTGCTATAAGGGCGTAACCGAGCGTTACGTTGAGACGCAACCTGCTAACCCGGCGCAGAAACCGGGGCTGTTGCAGTCGTTTCGCGCCATCGCCGGGAACCGTCCGCTGTTTATCCTGTGCATCGCTAACCTGTGCACGCTGGGTGCCTTTAACGTCAAACTCGCCATTCAGGTCTACTACACGCAGTACGTGCTGAACGACCCGATCCTGCTGTCGTACATGGGCTTCTTCAGCATGGGCTGTATTTTTATCGGCGTCTTTATGATGCCTGGCGCGGTGCGGCGCTTTGGTAAGAAAAAGGTCTATATCAGCGGGCTGGCAATTTGGGTGGCAGGCGATCTGCTTAACTACTTCTTCGGCGGCGGCTCGGTGAGCTTTGTGGCGTTCTCCTGTCTGGCGTTCTTCGGTTCCGCGTTCGTGAACAGCCTGAACTGGGCGCTGGTCTCCGATACCGTGGAGTACGGCGAGTGGCGCACCGGCGTACGCTCCGAGGGGACGGTCTATACCGGCTTTACCTTCTTCCGCAAGGTATCGCAGGCGCTGGCGGGCTTCTTCCCGGGGATCATGCTTACGCAGATTGGCTATGTGCCCAACGTGGTGCAATCCGCCGGCACGGTTGAAGGGCTGCGGCAGCTGATATTTATCTACCCGAGCCTGCTGGCGGTCATCACCATCGTGGCGATGGGCTGCTTCTACAACCTCAACGAGAAGATGTATGTGCGCATCGTAGAAGAAATTGAGCTGCGCAAACGTACGGCATAAATGACGTGATTGAGCGCCCTGCGGGGCGCTTTGAGGATCGACCATGACACACAATACTGATCCGTTAACCCTGAAATTGAGCCTGCGAGAGAAGTGCGCCTACGGGATGGGCGATTTTGGCTCGAACCTGATGCTGTGTATTGGCACGCTGTATCTGCTGAAGTTTTACACGGACGAGCTGGGCATGCCCGCGTTCTACGGCGGCATCATTTTTCTGGTCGCCAAGTTCTTTACCGCGTTTACCGACATGCTGACCGGGGTGCTGCTGGACTCCCGGCGTAATATCGGCGCGCGGGGGAAATTCCGGCCATTCATTCTCTACGCCTCCGTCCCGGTGGCGCTGGTGGCCACGGCGCAGTTTATGGCCAACGACTTTAGCCTGACGGTGAAAACGGCCCTCGCCACCGTGCTCTTCATGATGTTTGGCCTCTGCTACAGCCTGATGAACTGCGCCTACGGTGCAATGGTTCCGGCCATCACCAAAAACCCGAACGAGCGCGCGCAGCTTGCGGCGTGGCGTCAGGGCGGCGCAACGGTAGGACTGTTGCTCTGCACCGTCGGCTTTATGCCGATTCAGGCGCTGTTCGTCAGCCAGCCCTCACTCGGCTATCTGGTGGCCGCGCTGGTGTTCGTCACCGGGGGGCTGTTCTGCATGTGGTGGTGCTACAGCGGGGTGAAAGAGCGCTACGTCGAGCTTACGCCCGATCACCATAAGCCCGGCATTCTGAAATCATTCTGCGCAATTTTCCGCAATCCGCCGCTGCTGGTGCTGTGCATCGCCAGCCTCTGTACCCTCGCCGCGTTTAACATCAAGCTGGCGATCCAGGTCTATTACACCCAGTACGTGCTGAACGATCTGCATCTCCTGTCGTGGATGGGCTTTTTCAGTATGGGCTGCATTCTGATTGGCGTGTTTCTGGTGCCCGGTGCGGTAAAGCGCTTTGGCAAGAAACCGGTCTATCTGGGCGGGCTGGCGCTGTGGGCGGTGGGCGACGTGCTGAATTTCTTCTGGGGGACCAGCTCCCTGCTGTTTGTGCTCTTTTCCTGCATGGCCTTCTTCGGCACGGCGTTTGTGAACAGCCTGAACTGGGCGCTGGTGCCGGATACGGTTGATTACGGCGAGTGGAAAACCGGGATTCGCGCCGAAGGGTCGGTGTATACCGGCTATACCTTCTCGCGCAAAATCTCCGCGGCGCTCGCCGGTTTTCTGCCCGGCATCATGCTGACCCAGATTGGCTACGTTCCCCATGCCGTGCAGAGCGCGGGCACGCTGCTGGGTTTGCGTCAGCTGATTTTCCTCTGGCCGTGCGGCCTGGCGATCGTTGCTGCCGTGACCATGGGGCTGTTTTATAAACTCAACGAAGCGCGCTTCGCCTTTATTATCGAGGAGATTGGAAAACGGAAAAAACAGACAGCAAATACCCCTGAGATAACCACCAACAATAAAGCGTCAGCAGTCACTTTATAACTATAAATCCGGCCAATATGTCCTTCCTGTTAATCAGGAGGGAGGCCTTTCTGTACCTGATACATGGACAAATTATGAATAGAATCATCACCGTACTGATCGTGTCGTCTGTGTCCTGCCCGGTTTTTGCCGGGGCCTATGTGGAAACGCGCGAAGCGTACAATACGGCCTCTGAGCTGCACGAGGTGATCCTGCGTGCGGGCTATAACTTCGATATGGGCGCGGGGCTGATGTTCACCAACGCTTATAACGTGGGGAAATGGGACGAACTGAAGCACAGCTATAACGAAATCGAGGGTTGGTATCCGCTCTTCAAACCGACCGACAAACTCACCTTCCAGCCCGGCGGGTTAATTAACGACAGCAGCGCAGGATCGGGTGGAGCACTCTATTTAGATACTAACTATAAATTTACGGACTGGTTTAATCTGACGTTCCGCTATCGCTATAACCATAACAATTACGATACGCCGGACTATAACGGGCAGATGGATAAAAACGACACGCACGAATTCGCCAACTACTGGAATTTCAAAGTGACGGATGCGTTTTTCTACACCTTTGAGCCGCACTTTTTCCAGCGGGTGAATGATTACCACAGCAAAAATGGCAAAGATCATCACTGGGAAATTACCAACAAGTTCAGCTATAAAATCGACAGAAACTGGCTGCCGTATCTTGAGCTACAGTGGCTGGACCGATGGAATGATTACAACCGCGAGCAGTACCGGATTCGGTTAGGGTTACGTTATTCGTTCTAATAAAAAAGCCGCTGATCGCTCAGCGGCTTTTCGTTGCCGGGTGGCGCTTGCGCTTTACCCGGCCTACGGCATAACCGAATTACTCTTCTTTCGCACCGCGCATAGCACGTTTACGATCGTTCTCGGTCAGGTGACGTTTACGGATACGAATTGACTGAGGCGTCACTTCTACCAGTTCGTCATCATCGATGAATTCTAGAGCCTGCTCCAGCGTCATCTTGATCGGTGGAACCAGAACCGTTGCTTCGTCAGTACCGGACGCACGCATGTTGGTCAGTTTCTTACCGGTCAGGCAGTTTACCGTCAGGTCGTTAGAACGGCTGTGAATACCGATGATCTGGCCTTCGTAAACTTCAGCACCGTGACCCAGGAACAGCTTACCGCGATCCTGCAGACCGAACAGCGCAAACGCAACCGCTTTACCCTGACCGTTGGAGATCAGTACGCCGTTGTTACGCTGGCCCACTTCGCCCGGACGGATGTCGTCATAGTGGCTGAAGGTGGAGTACAGCAGGCCGGTACCGGAGGTCATGGTCATGAACTCAGAACGGAAGCCGATCAGGCCACGGCTTGGGATCACGTAGTCGAGACGTACGCGGCCTTTGCCATCTGGATTCATGTTTTTCAGGTCGCCTTTACGCTCACCCAGTGCCTGCATGACAGAACCCTGGTGCTGCTCTTCAACGTCCAGCGTTACGTTTTCGAATGGCTCTTGTTTACGGCCATCGATTTCGCGGAAGATAACTTTCGGACGGGAAACCGCCATCTCGAAACCTTCACGACGCATGTTCTCAATCAGAACAGACAGGTGCAGCTCACCACGACCGGAAACGCGGAATGCATCAGCGTCTTCGGTTTCTTCAACGCGCAGCGCAACGTTGTGCACCAGCTCTTTGTTCAGGCGGTCAAGGATCTGACGAGAGGTAACGAACTTACCTTCTTTACCACAGAACGGAGAGGTGTTGACGTTGAAGAACATGGATACGGTTGGTTCATCAACGGACAGGGCTGGCAGCGCTTCGACGTTCTGCGGATCGCAGATGGTATCGGAGATGTTCAGTTCACCCAGACCGGTAATAGCGATGATGTCGCCCGCTTCAGCGATGTCGCTCTCGATACGCTCAAGACCCAGGTGAGTCAGAACTTTACCGACTTTACCGTTACGGGTTTTGCCTTCGCTATCGATGATAGTGACCTGCTGGTTAGGCTTCACTTTACCGCGCTTGATACGACCAATGCCGATTACGCCAACATAGTTGTTGTAGTCGAGCTGGGAGATCTGCATTTGCAGGGTGCCTTCCAGGTCAACGTTTGGCGCAGGAACGCGGTCAACAATCGTCTGGTACAGCGGAGTCATGTCTTCCGCCATGTCTTCGTGATCCAGACCGGCGATACCGTTCAGCGCAGACGCATAAACGATAGGGAAGTCCAGCTGTTCGTCGGTCGCGTCGAGGTTAACGAACAGGTCGAAGACCTGGTCAACAACCCAGTCAGGACGCGCGCCAGGACGGTCAACCTTGTTGATCACAACGATAGGTTTCAGGCCGTGGGCAAATGCTTTTTTGGTCACGAAGCGCGTTTGCGGCATAGGGCCATCAAATGCGTCAACCACCAGCAGCACGGAATCCACCATGGACATCACGCGCTCAACTTCACCACCGAAGTCGGCGTGCCCTGGGGTATCAACGATGTTGATACGGTAGTCATTCCATTTGATAGCGGTGTTTTTGGCGAGGATGGTAATCCCACGCTCTTTCTCCAAATCGTTGGAGTCCATCACACGCTCTTGAGTTTCGGCACGAGCATCAAACGTACCGGACTGCTGTAGCAGCTTGTCAACCAGGGTAGTTTTACCATGGTCGACGTGCGCGATGATGGCGATATTACGCAATTTTTCGATCACAACTTTGCCTCAGGCATTTAGAAATAGCGCGTTATTGTACACGGATTAATCGCACTACAAAACAGGATCACAAACATCCCCCGCAAACAAGTATTGCAGAGATGCTTTGTGATCGCTTTCACGGAGCGGTAAAAGGGCACTTTAACGTAAATTGCACCAATATGGTGCTCAATGTTCACACTGAAGCACTATAATGGTGCAACGAATCCAATGTGGTGCAGCCCTTCTGCACTATGGTGCGCATGATAACGCCTTTTTGGGGTGTTTTAAAAGTTGGCACAGATTTCGCTTTACAGAAATACAGTAAAAATATGGCAGCCCAGCCGATTTGAAGACCTCGTTACCACGACGACAATGACCAATCTGGAGAGTTAAGTATGTCCGCTGAACACGTTTTGACGATGCTGAACGAACATGAAGTGAAGTTTGTTGATCTGCGCTTCACCGATACCAAAGGTAAAGAACAGCACGTCACGATCCCTGCTCATCAGGTGAACGCCGAATTCTTTGAAGAAGGCAAAATGTTTGACGGCTCCTCCATTGGCGGCTGGAAAGGCATTAACGAATCCGACATGGTTCTGATGCCAGATGCAACCACTGCGCTCATTGACCCGTTCTACGAAGAACCTACGCTGATCATCCGCTGCGATATCCTGGAACCTGGCACGCTGCAAGGCTATGACCGTGACCCACGCTCCATCGCAAAACGCGCTGAAGAGTACCTGCGTTCTACCGGTATTGCAGACACCGTTCTGTTCGGGCCAGAGCCAGAGTTCTTCCTGTTCGACGACATCCGTTTTGGTGCTTCCATTTCTGGCTCCCACGTCGCTATCGATGACATCGAAGGCGCATGGAACTCTTCCACCAAGTACGAAGGTGGTAACAAAGGTCACCGTCCGGGCGTGAAAGGCGGTTACTTCCCGGTTCCTCCGGTCGATTCTTCTCAGGACATCCGTTCTACCATGTGTCTGATCATGGAAGAGATGGGCCTGGTTGTTGAAGCGCACCACCACGAAGTGGCAACGGCTGGCCAGAACGAGATCGCTACCCGCTTCAACACCATGACCAAAAAAGCGGATGAGATTCAGATCTACAAATACGTTGTACACAACGTTGCGCACCGTTTCGGTAAAACCGCGACCTTCATGCCAAAACCCATGTTTGGCGACAACGGTTCCGGCATGCACTGCCACATGTCCCTGTCCAGGAACGGCACTAACCTGTTCTCTGGCGACAAGTACGCGGGTCTGTCCGAGCAGGCGCTGCACTACATCGGTGGTGTTATCAAACACGCTAAAGCGATCAACGCCCTGGCGAACCCAACCACTAACTCCTACAAGCGTCTGGTCCCTGGCTACGAAGCACCAGTAATGCTGGCGTACTCTGCCCGTAACCGTTCTGCTTCTATCCGTATCCCGGTGGTTGCGTCTCCGAAAGCGCGTCGTATCGAAGTGCGCTTCCCGGACCCGGCGGCTAACCCATACCTGTGCTTCGCAGCACTGCTGATGGCCGGTCTGGACGGTATCAAGAACAAGATCCACCCGGGCGAAGCCATGGACAAAAACCTGTACGACCTGCCGCCAGAAGAAGCGAAAGAGATCCCACAGGTTGCCGGCTCTCTGGAAGAAGCCCTCCAGGCGCTGGACGCAGACCGCGAGTTCCTGACCGCTGGCGGCGTGTTCACCGATGAAGCTATCGACGCTTACATCGCGCTGCGTACCGAAGAAAACGACCGCGTTCGCATGACGCCGCACCCGGTTGAGTTCGAACTGTACTACAGCGTTTAATTGATTTGTTTTACCCGGCGCATACGCGTCGGGAGTCGTTGCCGTGGAAACTTTAGCCCATCTTCGGATGGGCTTTTTTCTCCACCAACAACCTGATCTCACGCGCTTTTTACCTCTAAAACGCTATACTGCACTAAAATAGTGCAACGACTCCAGGAGACTGCTGAATGGCAACTGGCACGCTGCCCGATGCTGGGCAGATCCTCAATTCTTTAATTAACAGTATTTTGCTGGTCGACGACGAGCTGGCGGTGCATTACGCCAACCCGGCGGCGCAGCAGCTGCTCGCCCAAAGCGCCCGTAAACTATTTGGCACGCCGCTGCCAGAACTGCTGAGCTATTTCTCGCTGAATATTGGCCTGATGCAGGAGAGTTTGCAGGCGGGTCAGGGCTTCACCGATAACGAAGTGACGCTGGTGATTGACGGACGCTCGCATATTTTGTCCCTCACCGCACAGCGTCTGCCAGATGGCATGATTCTGCTGGAAATGGCGCCGATGGATAACCAGCGTCGTCTCAGCCAGGAGCAGCTTCAGCATGCGCAGCAGATTGCGGCGCGCGACCTGGTGCGCGGGCTGGCCCATGAGATCAAAAACCCGCTGGGCGGCTTACGCGGTGCGGCACAGCTTTTGACCAAAGCGCTGCCTGACCCTGCCCTGGCGGAGTATACCAACGTCATTATTGAGCAGGCGGACCGTCTGCGTAATCTGGTCGATCGCCTGCTCGGGCCGCAGCAGCCAGGGATGCACGTTTCAGAAAGCATTCACAAGGTCGCGGAGCGGGTGGTGAAACTCGTCTCGATGGAGCTGCCGGATAACGTCACGCTGGTGCGTGACTATGACCCAAGCCTGCCGGAGCTGGCGCACGATCCGGACCAGATTGAACAGGTGCTGTTGAACATTGTGCGTAACGCATTGCAGGCGCTGGGCCCGGAGGGTGGCGAAATTATTCTGCGTACCCGCACCGCGTTCCAGCTGACGCTGCACGGCGTACGTTATCGTCTGGCAGCACGTATTGATGTGGAAGATAACGGACCGGGGATCCCGCCGCATCTCCAGGACACCCTGTTCTACCCGATGGTCAGCGGTCGCGAAGGCGGCACCGGGCTGGGGTTATCCATAGCCCGAAATTTGATTGACCAACACTCCGGCAAAATTGAATTTACCAGTTGGCCGGGACATACCGAGTTTTCGGTTTTCCTGCCGATTAAAAAATAAAGGTGACGTTTATGCAACGAGGGATAGTCTGGGTAGTCGATGACGATAGCTCCATCCGTTGGGTGCTTGAACGCGCGCTCACAGGAGCGGGATTAAGCTGCACGACGTTTGAGAGTGGCAGCGAGGTGCTCGACGCACTCACCACCAAAACGCCGGACGTTCTGCTCTCGGATATTCGCATGCCGGGAATGGACGGACTGGCGCTCTTAAAGCAGATCAAACAGCGCCACCCTATGCTTCCGGTCATCATAATGACCGCCCACTCCGACCTGGATGCTGCCGTCAGCGCGTACCAGCAGGGCGCGTTTGATTACCTGCCAAAACCGTTTGATATCGACGAAGCCGTTGCGCTGGTTGAGCGCGCTATCAGCCACTATCAGGAGCAACAGCAGCCCCGCAATGCCCCCGACTTTGGACCAACGACGGACATCATCGGTGAAGCGCCAGCCATGCAGGACGTGTTTCGCATCATCGGGCGTCTGTCGCGTTCGTCTATCAGCGTCTTGATTAACGGTGAATCAGGGACCGGTAAAGAGTTGGTCGCACACGCCCTGCATCGCCACAGCCCGCGGGCGAAAGCCCCCTTTATCGCCCTGAACATGGCAGCGATCCCTAAGGATTTAATTGAATCTGAGCTGTTCGGCCACGAAAAAGGGGCATTTACCGGAGCCAATACCATTCGTCAGGGACGCTTTGAACAGGCTGACGGCGGCACGCTTTTCCTGGATGAAATCGGCGATATGCCGCTGGATGTACAGACCCGACTGTTGCGCGTGCTGGCAGATGGACAGTTTTACCGCGTGGGCGGGTATGCGCCGGTGAAGGTGGACGTACGCATTATCGCCGCGACGCACCAGAACCTGGAGCTGCGCGTACAAGAGGGGAAATTCCGTGAGGATTTATTCCATCGTCTGAACGTGATCCGCGTCCACCTGCCGCCGCTGCGCGAGCGTCGGGAAGATATCCCGCGTCTGGCGCGCCATTTCCTGCAGGTGGCGGCCCGCGAGCTGGGCGTGGAAGCCAAGCAGCTTCATCCGGAAACGGATGCCGCCCTCACCCGTCTGGCGTGGCCGGGCAACGTGCGTCAGCTGGAAAACACCTGTCGCTGGCTGACGGTGATGGCCGCCGGCCAGGAAGTGCTGATTCAGGATTTACCAGCAGAACTGTTTGAAGCCACCGTGCCCGAGAGCACCGCAGGACATACGCTGCCGGACAGCTGGGCAACGCTGCTGGCGCAGTGGGCAGATCGCGCGCTGCGTTCCGGTCATCAAAACTTGCTTTCTGAAGCACAGCCTGAAATGGAGCGCACGCTGTTGACCACCGCGCTTCGTCATACCCAGGGCCACAAACAGGAAGCGGCTCGCCTGTTGGGATGGGGTCGAAACACCCTCACGCGCAAGCTGAAAGAGCTGGGAATGGAGTGATCTTACTCCGCTGTGTAAAGGTTACTAATTGAGCGCAAAGTGCCGTTATTTTGCGCTTTACTGTTCCGATGAGTTTTGTATGATCGTGCCCGGAAACTGGAGGGGTGCATCATGCTGGAATCATTAGTGACCTTGCTTTCGAGCGGTGCAGCAGAAAGCCACACGCCACAAACTGCCGTTGCGGCGGTATTGTGTGCGGCACTGGTTGGGCTGTTTAGCTAACGAGCTGTCGATGAAAAGCCGGGTGGCGGCTTCGCCTTACCCGGCCTACATAAGTGCGAGTTGTAGGCCGGGTAAGCGAAGCGCCATCCGGCATTGCAACTTAAATCACGCGCGAGAACTGCTGTAAACGCGCTTTCTGGCGCAGATAGGCATCGAAGCACATGCAGATATTACGAATCAACAGACGCCCCTTCGGCGTGACGACCACCGCGCTCTCCGACACATCCACCAGCCCGTCCTTCGCCAGCGGCGCAAGAAGCTTCAGGTCTTCGGCAAAGTAATCGCTGAATTGCAGATCCCATTGCGACTCCACCTCGCGGAATTCGAGACGGAAGTTGCAGATAAGCGCCTTAATCACATCACGACGGATGCAGTCGTCGCGCGTTAACGCAATGCCGCGCCACAGCGCGTTGCCCGTTTCATCAACCTGCTGGTAATACAGCTTCAGCTCTTTTTGGTTCTGGGCGTAGCAGTCGCCAATCATGCTGATAGCGGAGACACCCATTCCGAGCAGATCGGTATCTCCCTGGGTGGTGTATCCCTGGAAGTTACGGTGGAGAACACCTTCGCGCTGGGCAATCGCCAGTTCGTCGTCAGGGCGGGCAAAGTGATCCATCCCGATAAACTGATAGCCGGTTTCGGTCAGCGAGGCGATGGTCTCCTGCAAAATGTCCAGCTTCTGCTGGGCGGAAGGCAGATCCGCATCTTTGATTTTGCGCTGCGCGGCGAACAGCGTCGGCAGGTGCGCATAGTTAAAGACGCTCAGACGGTCCGGGTTGAGCTCAGCCACGCGTTTAAGCGTGTAGGCGAAGCTCTCCGGCGTCTGCTTCGGCAGGCCGTAAATCAGGTCTATATTCGTTGAGGTAAAGCCGATTTCACGCGCATGGTTGAGTAAGGCAAAGATAAACGCTTCATCCTGCTCGCGGTTGACCAGGCGCTGTACTTCTTTGTTGAAGTCTTGTACACCCATACTCAGGCGGTTGAAGCCTTCGGCGCGTAAATGATCCAGCACATCCAGCTCGATTTCACGCGGATCGACCTCGATCGAAATTTCAGCGTCGTGGTTAAAACTGAAATTGCCGCGCAGAAGCGCCATCAGGCGGCTGATCTGCGCTTTGTTCAGATAAGTTGGCGTACCGCCGCCCCAGTGAAGCTGGCTGACGTGACGGCCTTTAAACAGCGGTGCGCGGTGCAGAATTTCCTGTTCAAGCGCATCGAGGTATTGATCGGCTTTGTGCTGCTGGCGGGTAACGATTTTATTGCAGCCGCAGAAGTAGCAGAGCTTGTGGCAGAACGGAATATGGACGTAGAGCGACAGCGGGCGCTCGGGATAGCGCGCCACAGCATGCTGAAAATCCGCCTCGCCGAAAGCGTCAGAAAACTCCAGCGCGGTGGGGTATGAGGTATAACGCGGCCCGGAATAGTTATATTTCTGGATCAGGGCCAAATCCCAGTCGATAGATGGTACAGACATGCTCACTCCTTCCGTTGGTGTCGCGTTCGTATACGGCGGCCCGTTCTGGTCCCGTTGCGGGCCATCATTCGGGTGCGCAGCCACTTCTGTCGCCGCGACAACCGCCGTAGTTTAACGAATAACCACACCAGATAACATATAACCGGAAGGGTTATAAGCAGGACGAGTGTACCTGCCGGGTGCAAATGTTAGTTTCCACCTTTCAGCAGACGCATCATATCTTCCTGCTTTTCGTCTTCCTCTTCGTCTTCTTCATCATCGTAGGACAGACCCAGCTTCTGCATCAGTTCATCAATGCGATCCAGTTTGGCATCTACCCAGGACTGCTCTTCAGCGGTCAGGGTTTCACCCTCTTCAAGACGTTCCAGCAGCGCATCCAGGCGCTCATCGTTCTCCAGCATATCCAGCTCAGCCTGCGGTGAAAGCATAGGTTTCTCGCTCTTTGGTTTGTGCTGCTTAGTGACCGGCGTGTCTGTCACGCCCAGTGGAATGGGAGTTTTACTGCCGATACGAGGATCTTTCTGCTGTTTGCCTTTTGCAGAAGCGCCTGCGGCACCGCCACCATTAGCACGGCTACCCGCAGTATGGCCACGATGCTTTTTATCGCGTTTGCGATCGCGCGCTTCCTGATTGAGTTCTTCGCGCGTTTTGCGGCGTGCTTTTGCAGGGCGTTTCGCGCCCGCAGCGGAGGTCGGTTTTTTCATGATGTTTTATCTTTAAGTCGTTTTCTTCAGTATAGAATTGCGGCGAAATCTAGCAGAAAGCAAGCAAAGAAAAAAGGCGACAGAGCAATCTGTCGCCTTTTTTCCTGACTCACAACCCTTAACGGGTCAGACATTCCCTGTTTGCCTTCAACAAACCCTGTTTATCCCTTGGCTACTACCGTCCGTGATACGGTTCCGTTTCCTGTTAAAAACGCCTCCAGGCGCCGGTCGTCCTGACAATCCTGAGTCTTCGCCTCCTGGCGCTCCTGACCCTTATCCTTAAGTCGTTTTCCTGCTGGCATCCTCGCCTTGACGCACACTTTACCTTGTTCTCTTAAACTAACAAGCAACGAAAAGGTACTAAACCGAATTTTCAGATAATTACTCATTAATAACTCTTTGAATTTTAATATTTTGAGTTTTTTAGCGCCTGCGATTTCTCTTAAATTTCTCATACGCTTAAGGGCAGATCTCTTACATTCCGTAGGGCTTTCACTTACACGTCAATGACGAAGGGAAAAGCCTTTTGCCCGCATTCAGGTATAATCCCCCGCAGATTACGATTTTTGGAGACGACCACGTGACTACCTGGAACTACCAACAGACGCATTTTGTCACCAGTGCGCCCGATATTCGCCACCTGCCCTCAGACACAGGGATTGAAGTGGCATTTGCTGGCCGCTCCAATGCGGGAAAATCCAGCGCCCTGAATACGCTGACCAATCAGAAAAACCTGGCGCGTACCTCAAAAACACCTGGCCGTACTCAGCTGATTAACCTGTTTGAAGTGGCTGAAGGCAAACGCCTGGTCGATTTACCGGGCTACGGTTACGCGCAGGTACCGGAAGAGATGAAGATCAAATGGCAGCGTGCGCTGGGTGAATACCTGGAAAAACGCATGTGTCTGAAAGGTCTGGTGGTGCTGATGGATATTCGACACCCGCTAAAAGATCTCGACCAGCAGATGATTGACTGGGCGGTGGCAAGCGATATTGCGGTGCTGGTGCTGCTGACAAAAGCGGATAAGCTGGCGAGCGGCGCGCGCAAGGCGCAGGTGAACAAGGTGCGTGAAGCGGTGCTGGCATTCAACGGTGATGTACAGGTTGAACCGTTCTCCTCGCTGAAAAAGCAGGGTGTGGACAAACTGCGACAGAAGCTAGACAGCTGGTTTAACGATCTGGAACCGGCGACAGAAGCGGAAGCAGAGTAACAACAGGCGCGGCGATGACCGCGTTTTTTTCGCCCGAAACTTTCCTTCCCGCAATAAAAAACGCCCCAGTCATTACTGACTGGGGCGGCTAAAATATTCAGCCAAATCCGATTACGTGAAGTAAAAGGTCTGAAAGATAGAACATCTTACCTCTGTACCCTACGTCGTTAACTCTACTCTTTTTTTGTCTCTTGAAAAAGCACTTTTTGTAGTTTTTTTTCATTCTTTACATAGGGAATTCTAATGATCGTCACAAAACGCGCGTACTTATGTTGCTTACTTACATAAAACGCGCGTTATTCCGATAACGCTTAGTGAGCCTGATCCCAGTTTTCGCCGCTACCCACTTCCACCAGCAACGGAACGTCCAGCTTCATGCTGTTTTCCATCAGTTCATGGATCTTCTGAGAGACCTTTTCCAGGTCGTCTTTATGGACTTCAAATACCAGTTCATCGTGTACCTGCATGATCATTTTCACGCGCGGTTTCTCTTTTTCCAGCCAGGCATCAACGGCGATCATCGCGCGTTTGATGATATCTGCCGCAGTGCCCTGCATCGGGGCATTGATAGCAGCACGTTCAGCGCCAGCACGGCGCGCGGCGTTGCTGGATTTGATGTCCGGAAGGTAAAGACGACGGCCATCCAGCGTTTCAACGTAGCCTTTCTCTTTCGCCTGCGCGCGGGTACGCTCCATATATTCCAGCACGCCCGGATAGCGCTCAAAGTAGAGATCCATATACTTCTGCGACTCTTTACGCGGAATGTTGAGCTGGCGTGATAGGCCAAATGCGCTCATGCCGTAAATAAGGCCAAAGTTAATCGCTTTTGCGCTACGACGCTGTTCGTTTGTCACGCTGTCCAGCGGCAGGCCAAACACTTCGGCAGCTGTCGCCCGGTGGATATCCTTCCCTTCGGCAAATGCCGTCAGCAGGCCTTTGTCACGCGACAGGTGCGCCATAATACGCAGTTCGATTTGCGAGTAGTCTGCGGAGACAATCAGATAATCCTCTGGGGCAATGAAAGCCTGGCGTATACGGCGGCCCTCTTCATTACGCACCGGAATGTTTTGCAGGTTAGGATCGGTTGACGAAAGTCGCCCGGTCGCCGCTACAGCCTGGTGATAGGAGGTGTGCACGCGACCCGTTTTCGGGTTGATCATCAACGGCAGTTTGTCGGTATAGGTCGATTTCAGCTTCGCCAGACCACGGTACTGCAGGATAACTTTTGGCAGCGGATAGTCCAGCGCCAGCTCTTCCAGCACCTCTTCAGAGGTTGAAGGCGCGCCGCCCGGCGTTTTCTTCAGCGGTTTAATACCCTGCTTTTCAAACAGGATGGTTTGCAGCTGTTTCGGTGACGACAGGTTAAATGCCTCTCCAGCAAGCTCATGCGCTTTCTGTTCAAGCTCGGTCAGGCGCTGCGCCAGCTCGCCAGAGTGATTATGCAGCACCGTTGGGTCGATTTTGACGCCGTTACGCTCAATGCGGGACAGCACAGGCACCAGCGGCATCTCAATGTTCTGGAAAACATTCAGCGGCCCTTCGTGCTTCTGCAATTTCGGCCACATTTTGAGATGCAGCTGTAGCGTAACATCAGCGTCTTCCGCGGCGTAGCGGCCTGCTTCTTCCAGCGCGATCTGGTTAAAGGTCAGCTGATTTTTGCCCTTACCGGCAATTTCTTCAAAGGTGATGGTTTTGTGTTTCAGCCAACGATCGGATAAGGAATCCATATCATGGCGGCCCGCCACGCTGTCCAGAATGTAAGATTCCAGCATGGTGTCAAAAGCGATACCACGCAGTTCAATGCCGTAGTTTTGCAGAATACCGCGGTCGTACTTCAGGTTTTGCCCGACCTTCAGCGCTTTCTCGTCTTCCAGAATCGGCTTCAGCAGTTCTAAGGTGCGCTCGCGCGAGATCTGCTCCGGCGCATCCAGATAGTCATGCGCTACCGGAACATAGGCTGCCATACCCGGCTCCGTCGCGAATGACAGGCCCACCATATTGGCAGATATGTTATCGAGACTGTCCGTTTCGGTATCGAACGCAAATACCGGTGCTTTTTTCAGCTTTTCAATCCAGGCGACGAGCTGCGACTCTTCAAGGATGGTTTCATAGTTATCGAATGAGAGCGCTGCCGCTTCTTCTTCTGCCTGCTCTTCGGCATCGACAACAATAGTTTCTTTCGGCTTCGCCGCAGCTTTTGCCCCTTTCGCCTGAAGCCATTTCCCGGCTTCGACATCCGTGGTCCAGCGTTTAAATTCGTATTTTCTGAACAGGCCAAGCAGTTCTTCTGCGGCGGGTTCCTGCACTTCAAGCTGGTCGCAGGTAAGTTCCAGCTCGACGTCGGTTTTGATGGTGGCTAACTGATAAGAGAGGTAAGCCACCTCTTTGTTATCGGCGAGCTTTCCGGCCATGGTTTTTGCACCACGGAAGGTAAGTCCGGCAATTTTGTCGGACTCAGCGTACAGCGTATCCAACCCACCTAACCCTTGCAGCAGCGCCTGAGCTGTTTTTTCGCCCACGCCCGGCACGCCAGGGATGTTATCCGAGGAATCCCCCATCAGGGCGAGGAAATCAATAATGAGTTCTGGCGGCACGCCATATTTGGCAACCACTTCTTCCGGGCCAAGAATGGTATTGGTCATGGTATTAATCAGCGTGATCCCAGGTGTTACCAGCTGCGCCATGTCTTTATCACCGGTACTGATCAGCACCGGGCGGCCAGCCTTTTCAGCTTCGCGCGCCAGGGTGCCAATAACGTCGTCAGCCTCAACGCCCGAGACAGCCAGCAAAGGCAGCCCCATCGCTTTGACCATAGCGTGCAGCGGTTCAATCTGCGCACGCAGATCGTCAGGCATGGGAGGACGGTGAGATTTGTAATGCTCAAATAATTCATCGCGGAAGGTTTTCCCCTTCGCATCAAACACCACGGCCGCATGGGTTGGGTGGTATTGCAGAATCAGGCTGCGTAGCATATTCAGCACGCCGTACATTGCGCCGGTAGGTTCCCCTGCGCTGTTGGTCAGAGGAGGAAACGCATGATACGCCCGATAAAGGTAAGAAGAGCCATCGACGAGTATAAGTGGGTTTTCTGGGATCTGAACCATAATGTCCGTGCCTTTAATTAATTTATGGGTAAAGGATGCCACAGAAGGATGAAAACATCAGGTTTTAGCGCTTTATACAGAAAAAGATTTTGCGATCGTGAAGATCGATCGCAAAAACAAACTGTGGATAAGTTTGTGCATATTTTTAATACAGGTGAATAACAGTTCTATAAAACTGATACTGAAAACTTATTTATCAAATAAAATCAATTAGTTGAAATTAGATCACTTAAGATCCCACCCCGCTGATGGTTATTTAGTCTATGTGGATATAAGACGTAAGCACCCTGTCTATATAGAAAATTTCGCTGCATGGCAGGAAAAGCCGCAGCCTCTTCGTGCGAAAGCGCCCTGGTCTGGGCCAATATCTGATAAGATCGGCGCCCAGCACCGGATAGCCGGCTGCTTAATTACAGCTAACTATCTGAAAAAATTCATTATGTCGAAAATACTCGCTGCGATAACCTTATTGCTAAGCGTCATTTTAACTATTCTGGTTACCATCGCCTGTTCTGTGCCAATCATCGTTGCCGGAATAATTAAGCTCCTGCTGCCCGTCCCTCCGGTATGGCGTGCAGTGTCTGCTTTTTGTAATTTTATGATGTACTGCTGGTGTGAAGGGCTGGCGATCCTGTTGTATCTGAACCCCTGGTTAAAGTGGGACGTTCAGGGCCTTGAGAAGCTGAATAAAAAGAACTGGTATCTGCTGATCTGCAATCATCACAGCTGGGCCGACATCGTTGTATTGTGCGTGCTGTTTCGCAAACATATTCCGATGAACAAATACTTTCTGAAACAGCAACTGGCATGGGTGCCTTTCATTGGTCTGGCCTGCTGGGCGCTGGATATGCCGTTTATGAAACGCTATTCACGCAGCTATCTGATTCGTCATCCGGAACGCCGCGGTATGGACGTGGAAACTACGCGCCGTTCTTGCGAGAAGTTTCGCGCGCATCCCACCACCATAGTTAATTTCGTCGAAGGTTCGCGCTTTACCGAAGAGAAGCGCCAGCAGACTCGCTCTCCGTATCAGCACCTGTTGCCGCCAAAGGCAGCGGGTATCGCAATGGCCCTCAACGTGCTGGGTGAGCAGTTTGATAAATTGTTGAACGTAACGCTCTGCTATCCGGAAAACGACAGGACGCCGTTCTACGATATGCTCAGCGGCAAGCTGACGCGTATCGTAGTCCGCGTTGATCTGTTGCCCATCGATACGGAACTGCACGGTGATTACGTTAACGATAAAAACTTCAAACGTCGTTTCCAGCTTTGGCTCAATACACTCTGGAAAGAGAAAGACGAACAGATAGCGGAGTTAAAATCTTCATACAAAAACGCCGGTCAATGACCGGCGTTTTCTTTATGTTTGTTACTTCATCTCAACCAGGTGTTTCACGGTATCAGCGTACTGTTGTACGAAGATATCCATACTGGTGGTGTCCATACCACGCATATTTACCTGGTATTTACCGTTAACATACATCGCTGGCACGCCCTGCAACTGGAAGTCAGCGGCAGCTTTTTCCTGCTGTGCCACGAGAGATTTCACCACAAAACTGTTCCAGGCAGCGTCGTAGTCTTCACCTTTCACACCGGCATCAACAAACACTTTACGGATATCTGCCGTAGTTTGTACGGTCTGGGTTTTCTGTACGGCTTCAAACATAGGCGCGGTGATCTTATCTTCCACACCCAGCGCAATCGCAACCGCCCATGCCTGAGTCAGATCTTTACCCAATGGGCCAAGGAACTCAACGTGGTATTTCGTCATTTTGGTGCCTTCCGGCAGCTTTTTCTTCACGTTGTCAGAAACATGAAGTACCTGCTCAAACTCGTAGCAGTGCGGGCAGTAGAAGGAGAAGAACTCCAGCACCTGAGGCTCGCCAGCTACAGGCTTGTCCAGCGTAATGTACTGCTTGCCGTCGGTAAACTGCGCAGCAGTTGCGCTAAATGCCAGAATCATACCAGCCAGCGCCAGCCAAATTTTTTTCATGATTAACTCTCTCCTGGGTGTGTCCAATTAATACATCGGCGTTAATTGCAGAGGGGGTTCCTGTAGAACCTTAACCTGCTCGGTAAATGTGGATATCTGGTTGCGCCAGTAATCCTCCCCGGTAAGCCAGGGGAAATTTCGGGGAAAAGCCGGGTCTTCCCAACGCCTGATTAACCACGCGAGATAATAAACAAATCGCATCGCACGTAAAGGCTCTATCAGGGCAATTTCGTCTGAATTAAAGGGGCTAAATTCTTCATAAGCTTCAATTATGGTCTCAAGCTGCATGCGCTGCTCGGCTTTATCACCGTTGAGCAGCATCCACAGATCCTGCACCGCAGGTCCCATACGAGCGTCATCAAGATCGACAAATAGCGGGCCGTCGCGCCAGAGAATATTCCCGGCGTGGCAGTCACCGTGCAGGCGTAGAGCGGTAATATCATCCCGCCAGCAGGCTTTTACAGCATCAATAAGCTTATCGGTCGCCGTGAGGAAATTATCCTTAAGCGCCTTTGGGATCAGCGCCGATGTTTCGAATACCTCTCGCGGCTCAATAAGATATTCCTGAACACCAATCGTCGGTCGGGCAACAAACGATTTTTTACGTCCCGTCTGATGAATGCGCCCCAGATAACGGGCAACCCATTCCATCTGATCGATATTATCTGCCTCAAACTGTCTTCCGCCCAGGCTCGGAAATACCGCGTAGTAAAAACCCTGATGGGTCAGCAGCGTTTGGTTATTAAATTTGAGCGGTGCCGCAACGGGAACATCGTCATCCAGCAGATCGTGGGCAAACTGATGCTCTTCCTGAATTTGTTCTGCGGACCAGCGCTGTGGCCGGTAAAACTTTACGACAAAGCGCTGGCGCTCTTCGTCCTGAAATTGGTAGACACGGTTTTCGTAGCTGTTTAAAGGGGTTAACCCGGAATCCACCCGAATACCCTGCTCGAACAGCGCATCCATAATGGTATCCGGGTGTAGTGTCTGGAAAGTAAAAGCCTGGTCGTTCATCCGATCATCCGGAAATTATACGAATGATTCAGGATATCATCTTGTGGCGATTTCGGTGGCTCCGCTTACAAGCTTTTACTCTTTAATTACGCCTCGGGCGCGCAGTAATGCGGTTTTAAAATCCTCTTCATAATCTTTCTGAATACCAGGAATAACAGCATCTTTAGCCGAGTCACGCATTTTGAGGTGGTAGATCAGGATGTCGTCAGAAAGGTCTGCCAGTTCGCCATCAAAACCTGACTCTTTCGCCAGTTTCTGTAAAAATTGCATCAGATTCAGCTCTGGCTCTTTTTGCCAGGCCGGCTGGAGAAGCTCAATGACTTCATTAAGACGTTTACATTTCATGGTAGTGCTCCTTTCATTTAGAGAGATACGTTAGCAGGGTCAATCCCACAATAAAAGAGGCGATATTCGTGAATCAATGCCAGGAAATCATCGGGGTCGTTCTTGCCGGAGGCAGGGCAACGCGAATGGGCGGAAAAGATAAAGGTCTTCAGCTCCTGAACAACACCCCCTTATGGCAGCATGTTGCTGATACCCTGGCAAATCAGGTGTCGTCGATGGCGATCAGCGCTAACCGACATGTTGATATTTATCAGCGCAGTGGATATCCGGTTTATCAGGATAAGCTTGTGGACTACCCCGGCCCGCTGGCGGGAATGCTTTCCGTTATGCAGCAGTCGCACGGAGAGTGGTTTCTCTTTTGTTCATGTGATACGCCCTTCATCCCGTCCTGTCTGGTTGAACGTCTGGTGCAGCGGTGCGAGGGTGCTTCCGTCGTCTGGGTACACGACGGCGAACGCGACCATCCGACGATCGCATTGATTAATCGCTCGTTAATATCTGCGCTGGAAGATTACCTGGCCGCAGGAGAGCGACGCGTCATGGTATTTATGCGCCAGTCAGGAGGGCATTCCGTTGATTTCAGCGACATGAAATCGGCGTTTGTGAATGTAAACACGACGGAAGATTTGCAGATGATGCAGGAGAAGAAATGATACCCGTATTAGCGATCTCTGCCTGGAGCGGCACCGGGAAGACTACGCTGCTAAAAAAGCTGATACCTGCACTTTGCGCTAAAGGTATTCGTCCCGGATTGATTAAGCACACGCACCATAACATGGATGTCGATAAGCCGGGGAAAGATAGCTATGAGCTGCGTAAGGCTGGCGCTGCACAAACGATGGTGGCGAGTAACCAGCGCTGGGCGTTAATGACAGAAACTCCGGATGAAGCACCGCTGGATCTCGCTTATCTTGTCAGCCGGATGGATCATTCCACGCTGGATCTGGTGCTGGTTGAGGGGTTTAAGCACGAGGCTGTTGCGAAGATCCTGCTGTTCAGAAACGGTGCCGGGCATGATGTAAGTGAGTTAACGCTGGATGAACATGTGATTGCTGTGGCCAGTGACGCTGCGTTGACGCTGGAAGTACCGGTTCTGGATTTGAATAATGTGGAGGGGATTGCAGAGTTTATTTTGGCGTGGTGTGCAGTCTGAAAGCTGCCGGGTGACGGCTTCGCCTGACCCGGCCTATCGTTTTTCGACGTACAAACGCAAAAAGGCCATCCTTGCGGATGGCCTCTTCACTTGTTTGATGCCTGGCAGTTCCCTACTCTCACATGGGGAGACCCCACACTACCATCGGCGCTACGGCGTTTCACTTCTGAGTTCGGCATGGGGTCAGGTGGGACCACCGCGCTAAAGCCGCCAGGCAAATTCTGTTAATCTGTATCAGGCTGAAAATCGTGTCTGTCTCTTCGCCGAAACAGCTTCGGCGTTGTAAGGTTAAGCCTCACGGTTCATTAGTATCGGTTAGCTCAACGCATCGCTGCGCTTACACACCCGACCTATCAACGTCGTAGTCTTCAACGTTCCTTCAGGAGACTTAAAGTCTCAGGGAGAACTCATCTCGGGGCAAGTTTCGTGCTTAGATGCTTTCAGCACTTATCTCTTCCGCATTTAGCTACCGGGCAGTGCCATTGGCATGACAACCCGAACACCAGTGATGCGTCCACTCCGGTCCTCTCGTACTAGGAGCAGCCCCCCTCAATTCTCCAGCGCCCACGGCAGATAGGGACCGAACTGTCTCACGACGTTCTAAACCCAGCTCGCGTACCACTTTAAATGGCGAACAGCCATACCCTTGGGACCTACTTCAGCCCCAGGATGTGATGAGCCGACATCGAGGTGCCAAACACCGCCGTCGATATGAACTCTTGGGCGGTATCAGCCTGTTATCCCCGGAGTACCTTTTATCCGTTGAGCGATGGCCCTTCCATTCAGAACCACCGGATCACTATGACCTGCTTTCGCACCTGCTCGCGCCGTCACGCTCGCAGTCAAGCTGGCTTATGCCATTGCACTAACCTCCTGATGTCCGACCAGGATTAGCCAACCTTCGTGCTCCTCCGTTACTCTTTGGGAGGAGACCGCCCCAGTCAAACTACCCACCAGACACTGTCCGCAACCCGGATTACGGGTCTACGTTAGAACACCAGCCATTAAAGGGTGGTATTTCAAGGTTGGCTCCACGCAGACTGGCGTCCACGCTTCAAAGCCTCCCACCTATCCTACACATCAAGGACCAGTGTTCAGTGTCAAGCTATAGTAAAGGTTCACGGGGTCTTTCCGTCTTGCCGCGGGTACACTGCATCTTCACAGCGAGTTCAATTTCACTGAGTCTCGGGTGGAGACAGCCTGGCCATCATTACGCCATTCGTGCAGGTCGGAACTTACCCGACAAGGAATTTCGCTACCTTAGGACCGTTATAGTTACGGCCGCCGTTTACCGGGGCTTCGATCAAGAGCTTCGCGTTGCCGCTAACCCCATCAATTAACCTTCCGGCACCGGGCAGGCGTCACACCGTATACGTCCACTTTCGTGTTTGCACAGTGCTGTGTTTTTAATAAACAGTTGCAGCCAGCTGGTATCTTCGACTGATTTCAGCTCCGCCCGCAGGGGCTTCACCTACATATCAGCGTGCCTTCTCCCGAAGTTACGGCACCATTTTGCCTAGTTCCTTCACCCGAGTTCTCTCAAGCGCCTTGGTATTCTCTACCTGACCACCTGTGTCGGTTTGGGGTACGATTTCGTGTTACCTGATGCTTAGAGGCTTTTCCTGGAAGCAGGGCATTTATCACTTCAGCACCGTAGTGCCTCGTCATCACACCTCAGCGTTAACAAGGTACCGGATTTACCTGGAACCTCCGCCTACATGCTTAAACCGGGACAACCGTCGCCCGGCTGACATAGCCTTCTCCGTCCCCCCTTCGCAGTAACACCAAGTACAGGAATATTAACCTGTTTCCCATCGACTACGCCTTTCGGCCTCGCCTTAGGGGTCGACTCACCCTGCCCCGATTAACGTTGGACAGGAACCCTTGGTCTTCCGGCGAGCGGGCTTTTCACCCGCTTTATCGTTACTTATGTCAGCATTCGCACTTCTGATACCTCCAGCACCCCTCACAGGACACCTTCAACGGCTTACAGAACGCTCCCCTACCCAACAACGCCTAAGCGTCGCTGCCGCAGCTTCGGTGCATGGTTTAGCCCCGTTACATCTTCCGCGCAGGCCGACTCGACCAGTGAGCTATTACGCTTTCTTTAAATGATGGCTGCTTCTAAGCCAACATCCTGGCTGTCTGTGCCTTCCCACATCGTTTCCCACTTAACCATGACTTTGGGACCTTAGCTGGCGGTCTGGGTTGTTTCCCTCTTCACGACGGACGTTAGCACCCGCCGTGTGTCTCCCGTGATAACATTCTTCGGTATTCGTAGTTTGCATCGGGTTGGTAAGCCGGGATGGCCCCCTAGCCGAAACAGTGCTCTACCCCCGAAGATGAGTTCACGAGGCGCTACCTAAATAGCTTTCGGGGAGAACCAGCTATCTCCCGGTTTGATTGGCCTTTCACCCCCAGCCACAGGTCATCCGCTAATTTTTCAACATTAGTCGGTTCGGTCCTCCAGTTAGTGTTACCCAACCTTCAACCTGCCCATGGCTAGATCACCGGGTTTCGGGTCTATACCCTGCAACTTAACGCCCAGTTAAGACTCGGTTTCCCTTCGGCTCCCCTATACGGTTAACCTTGCTACAGAATATAAGTCGCTGACCCATTATACAAAAGGTACGCAGTCACCCCATAAAGAGGCTCCCACTGCTTGTACGTACACGGTTTCAGGTTCTTTTTCACTCCCCTCGCCGGGGTTCTTTTCGCCTTTCCCTCACGGTACTGGTTCACTATCGGTCAGTCAGGAGTATTTAGCCTTGGAGGATGGTCCCCCCATATTCAGACAGGATACCACGTGTCCCGCCCTACTCTTCGAGTTCACAGCATGTGTGCTTTCGTGTACGGGACTATCACCCTGTACCGTCGGACTTTCCAGACCGTTCCACTAACACACAAGCTGATTCAGACTCCGGGCTGCTCCCCGTTCGCTCGCCGCTACTGGGGGAATCTCGGTTGATTTCTTTTCCTCGGGGTACTTAGATGTTTCAGTTCCCCCGGTTCGCCTCGTTAACCTATGTATTCAGTTAACGATAGTGCAACGGATTGCACTGGGTTTCCCCATTCGGACATCGCCGGGTCAAAGGTTCATATCACCTCGCCGGCGCTTTTCGCAGATTAGCACGTCCTTCATCGCCTCTGACTGCCAGGGCATCCACCGTGTACGCTTAGTCGCTTAACCTCACAACCCGAAGATGTTTCACTTCTGATTGCGAAAATTTGAGAGACTCGAACACACATGAGCTGTGTGTCGTTTCAATTTTCAGCTTGATCCAGATTTTTAAAGAGCAAATATCTCAAACATGACTCGCAAGTCAGTTTTGAGATATGACGGCAGGTGACTTTCACTCACGAACCAGCAAGTGGCGTCCCCTAGGGGATTCGAACCCCTGTTACCGCCGTGAAAGGGCGGTGTCCTGGGCCTCTAGACGAAGGGGACGTACAGTCTCAATCGCAAGACGCCTTGCTATTTACTTTTCATCAGACAATCTGTGTGAGCACTGCAAAGGCAGGTTCTTTAAGGTAAGGAGGTGATCCAACCGCAGGTTCCCCTACGGTTACCTTGTTACGACTTCACCCCAGTCATGAATCACAAAGTGGTAAGCGCCCTCCCGAAGGTTAAGCTACCTACTTCTTTTGCAACCCACTCCCATGGTGTGACGGGCGGTGTGTACAAGGCCCGGGAACGTATTCACCGTGGCATTCTGATCCACGATTACTAGCGATTCCGACTTCATGGAGTCGAGTTGCAGACTCCAATCCGGACTACGACGCACTTTATGAGGTCCGCTTGCTCTCGCGAGGTCGCTTCTCTTTGTATGCGCCATTGTAGCACGTGTGTAGCCCTACTCGTAAGGGCCATGATGACTTGACGTCATCCCCACCTTCCTCCAGTTTATCACTGGCAGTCTCCTTTGAGTTCCCGGCCTAACCGCTGGCAACAAAGGATAAGGGTTGCGCTCGTTGCGGGACTTAACCCAACATTTCACAACACGAGCTGACGACAGCCATGCAGCACCTGTCTCAGAGTTCCCGAAGGCACCAAAGCATCTCTGCTAAGTTCTCTGGATGTCAAGAGTAGGTAAGGTTCTTCGCGTTGCATCGAATTAAACCACATGCTCCACCGCTTGTGCGGGCCCCCGTCAATTCATTTGAGTTTTAACCTTGCGGCCGTACTCCCCAGGCGGTCGACTTAACGCGTTAGCTCCGGAAGCCACGCCTCAAGGGCACAACCTCCAAGTCGACATCGTTTACGGCGTGGACTACCAGGGTATCTAATCCTGTTTGCTCCCCACGCTTTCGCACCTGAGCGTCAGTCTTTGTCCAGGGGGCCGCCTTCGCCACCGGTATTCCTCCAGATCTCTACGCATTTCACCGCTACACCTGGAATTCTACCCCCCTCTACAAGACTCTAGCCTGCCAGTTTCGAATGCAGTTCCCAGGTTGAGCCCGGGGATTTCACATCCGACTTGACAGACCGCCTGCGTGCGCTTTACGCCCAGTAATTCCGATTAACGCTTGCACCCTCCGTATTACCGCGGCTGCTGGCACGGAGTTAGCCGGTGCTTCTTCTGCGGGTAACGTCAATCGACAGGGTTATTAACCCTGTCGCCTTCCTCCCCGCTGAAAGTACTTTACAACCCGAAGGCCTTCTTCATACACGCGGCATGGCTGCATCAGGCTTGCGCCCATTGTGCAATATTCCCCACTGCTGCCTCCCGTAGGAGTCTGGACCGTGTCTCAGTTCCAGTGTGGCTGGTCATCCTCTCAGACCAGCTAGGGATCGTCGCCTAGGTGAGCCGTTACCCCACCTACTAGCTAATCCCATCTGGGCACATCCGATGGCAAGAGGCCCGAAGGTCCCCCTCTTTGGTCTTGCGACGTTATGCGGTATTAGCTACCGTTTCCAGTAGTTATCCCCCTCCATCAGGCAGTTTCCCAGACATTACTCACCCGTCCGCCACTCGTCAGCAAAGCAGCAAGCTGCTTCCTGTTACCGTTCGACTTGCATGTGTTAGGCCTGCCGCCAGCGTTCAATCTGAGCCATGATCAAACTCTTCAATTTAAGTTTGATGCTCGTGAATTAAACTTCGTAATGAATTACGTGTTCACTCAGAGACTTGGTATTCATTTTTCGTCCGAGGACGTTAAGAATCCATGTCACTTTGAGTGCCCACACAGATTGTCTGATAAATTGTTAAAGAGCAGTGCCGCTACGTTTTCGCTGCGGCGCGGGGTGTGCATATTACGCTTTCCCGCTTCAGAGTCAAGCGTTTATTTTGCTTTTCTCTGCTGACCCGGCGGCGTGTGTGCCGTTGTTCCGTGTCAGTGGAGGCGCATTATAGGGAGTTCTTCTGAAGTGACAAGAGGTAATTTAAAAAAAGTTTCTGACCGTGTTTTTTTTCACCAAAAGCGATGAGATCAAGCTACAAATTGTTCTAATTGATGTATCTGCAACCACAATCACACCTGAGATGGCATAATTAGCCGCATCAATATTTAAGGAATAAAAGCGATGCCATTAAGCGCACAACAGCTGGCAGCTCAAAAAAACCTGTCCTATGTGCTGGCAGAAAAGCTGGCTCAGCTGATCTTAGCGGGTAAATATGCCCCAGGTAGCATCTTGCCCAGCGAGATGGAGCTGGGGGATCAGTTTGGTGTAAGCCGTACCGCCGTTCGCGAAGCGGTAAAAACATTAACGGCGAAAGGGATGGTGCTTCCACGCCCGCGCATTGGCACCCGCGTTATGCCTCAGGGGAACTGGAACTTTCTCGATCAGGAGTTACTCACCTGGTGGATGACCGAAGATAACTTTAATCAGGTCGTCGATCACTTTCTGGTCATGCGCAGCAGTCTTGAGCCTCAGGCCTGTCTGCTTGCCGCCACGCTCGGCACAGCAGAACAAAAAGCGCAGCTCAATACTTTTATGGAAGAGATGGTGGATCTGAAAAAGCACTTTAACCGCGAGCGCTGGATAGAGGTCGATATGGCCTGGCATGAACATATCTATAATATGAGCGGAAATCCTTTCCTGACCTCCTTTGCTTCTTTATTCCATTCTGTGTACCACACTTACTTTGCCTCTATCACACAGGATGAGGTGGTGAAGCTGGATCTGCATCAGGCGATAGTCGATGCCATTCAGGAAAGCGACGGGCAGCGAGCCCTGAGTGCGTGCCAGGCGTTGCTGGCCGCGCCAACCCACCAGCAGGTAAATAAATGACAGAGAAAAAAGCACGCAGTATGGCCGGATTGCCGTGGATTGCAGCCATGGCGTTCTTTATGCAGGCACTGGATGCCACTATCCTCAATACCGCCCTTCCCGCAATAGCCCAAAGCCTTAACCGCTCCCCACTGGCGATGCAATCCGCCATCATCAGTTATACCCTGACGGTGGCGATGCTCATTCCGGTCAGCGGCTGGCTGGCCGATCGTTTCGGTACGCGCAAAGTGTTTATGCTGGCGGTGACGCTGTTCACCCTCGGTTCTCTGGCTTGCGCCCTCTCTACCTCTCTGACGGAACTGGTTATCTTCCGCGTTCTACAGGGGATAGGCGGCGCGATGATGATGCCCGTCGCGCGTCTGGCGTTATTGCGCGCCTATCCGCGCAGCGAACTGCTCCCGGTGCTCAACTTTGTGACAATGCCGGGGCTGGTCGGCCCGATACTTGGCCCGGTTCTCGGCGGCGTACTGGTGACCTGGGCAAGCTGGCACTGGATCTTCCTGATTAATATTCCGATTGGTGTGGCAGGGCTAATCTATGCCCGCAAATATATGCCGAACTTCACCACACCACGACGCAGCTTCGATATGGGCGGCTTCTTCCTGTTTGGCCTGAGCCTGGTCCTGTTCTCCAGCGGGATGGAGCTGTTTGGCGAGAAAATCGTAGCGACGTGGCTGGCGCTGGCCATCATTCTTAGCGGTATTCTGCTGTTCCTTCTATATATCCGTCATGCGCGTCGCCATCCGACACCGCTTATCTCTTTATCTCTGTTTAACACCCGAACGTTTTCCGTCGGGATCGCGGGCAATATTGCCTCGCGTCTGGGCACGGGCTGCGTACCGTTCCTGATGCCGCTGATGCTCCAGGTCGGTTTCGGCTATCCGGCCCTGATTGCTGGCTGCATGATGGCCCCCACAGCGATGGGCTCAATTCTGGCAAAATCGACGGTCACGCAGGTGCTGCGCTGGTTTGGCTATCGTAAGACGCTGGTTGGCGTGACGATCTTTATTGGATTGATGATTGCGCAGTTCTCCCTGCAATCTGCGGCGTTACCCATCTGGATGCTGATCCTGCCGCTGTTTGTGCTGGGTATGGCCATGTCGACGCAGTTTACGTCGATGAACACCATCACCCTTGGGGACCTCACCGACGAGAATGCCAGCAGCGGCAACAGCGTACTGGCGGTCACTCAACAGCTGTCGATCAGCCTCGGGGTTGCCGTGAGCGCGGCGGTACTGCGGTTTTATGAAGGGTTCGAGGGAACTAATACCGTTGAGCAGTTCCACTATACCTTTATCACTATGGGCGCGCTTACCGTGGTATCGGCGGTGGTCTTTATGTTGTTAAAACCAAAAGACGGCCGGAACCTGATTAAAGAGCGTCATAAAGATAAGGCTAAACCGAACCGCGTTCCATCAGAACAGGAGTAAGCTGCAAACGTTGCTGTTGCAGCGTGGGCTGAGCCATGCGGTGGATCAACACGTCGATGGCCAGCTCACCCAGTTCATCCTTCGGCTGATGAATGGTGGTCAGCGGCGGCGTCATGTAGCGCGCCAGTTCGATATCATCATAACCGACGATCGCCATGTCGTCCGGAACACGCAATCCCGCCTGATACAGCGCCTGATAAGCTCCGAATGCCATCGCATCGTTACCGATAAACACCGCCTGCGGGCGCGGCTCTTGCGCCAGCAGTTTCTGCATTGCTTCAAATCCACCGTTAAATTCGAAATCGCCGGTGATGCGATAGCCATCAGGAATGGCAAGCCCCGCCCGTTCCATGGCCGAAAGATAGCCTTCCAGACGCAAGCGCGCCGGGGTTTTATCCAGCGGGCCGGTAATACAGGCAATGCGGGTATGACCTTTATCGATCAGATGCTGAGTCGCCATATCGCCGCCCAGCAGCGAGTTATCCTGAATCAGATCGCTGGTGCCGTCGAACGGCGCCCAGTCCATCATCACCGTGGGAATAGAAGGGTAGCGCTGGATGATCTCTTTCGAGGGTTGATGCGTTTCGGTACAGAGCAGCAGCAGCCCGTCGACGCGTTTTTGCATCAGCGTTTCCAGGTTACGGTTCATGCGCTGCTCATCGCCTTCGGTATTGCACAGCACCAGGCTGTAGCCGCGCTCGAAGCAGCTACGCTCCACGCCGCGCACCAGTTCAGAATAAAAAGGGTTGGTACTGGCGGTGATCAGCATGCCGATGGTGCGCGTCTGGTTGAGCTTCAGGCTGCGGGCCAGCGCAGACGGCGCATAGTTGAGTTCTTTAATTGCAGCGTCAACTTTCTCCCGAATCGCCTCGCTGACGAAGCGATCGTTATTGATTACGTGGGAGACAGTCGAGGTAGAAACGCCCGCCATACGGGCGACATCTTTCATTGTGGCCAAGCGTTACCCCTGCTGACTTAAGAATTCATCAATCTCTTTACGCCATGGAACAGAAGGCTGAGCGCCTTTACGCGTCACCGCAATCGCAGCGGCGGCATGCGCGAAGCGGATCGCGTCATCCATTGCTTTTCCCTCCAGCAGCGCCGTTACCAGTGCACCGTTGAAGGTGTCTCCTGCGGCGATGGTATCAATGGCTTTGACCTTAAAGCCCGGTACGCGACGGCCTTCGCCATTGACGCTAGCCCACACCCCACGGCTGCCGAGGGTGATGATAACGGTGCCGATGCCTTTTTCATGCAGTGCAAGCGCGGCACGCGCTGCATCGTCATCATTTTCGACACGGATACCCGTCAGCTTTTCCGCTTCGGTTTCGTTCGGGGTGATGATATCCACCAGCGCCAGCAGCTCGTCTGATAATACACGGGCAGGCGCAGGGTTAAGTACGACAGACGTATGATTTTCATGCGCAATTTTCGCGGCGGCCAGCACGCTTTCAACCGGTGACTCCAGCTGCATCAGCAGGGCTTCCGCTCCGGCAATGATTCCACGCTGCGCTTCGACGCATTCAGTCGTTAACGCGGCATTAGCCCCTGCATGAATCCCGATGACATTCTCACCTTCCGCATTGACGAAAATCAGCGCCACGCCGGTAGATTCCCCTGCAACCACGCTGACGGGTGCAATGTCGATGTTGTCGCTTGCCAGCTGTTTGCGTACGCGCTCGCCGGTATCGTCATCACCCGTACAGGCGATAAACGCGATATTCGCCCCGCTGCGTCCGGCGGCAACCGCCTGGTTTGCGCCCTTACCGCCGAACGCCACCTGATACTGATTGCCAGTGACGGTTTCGCCCGGAGTGGGGAACATTTCAAGGTTAAGAATGTGATCGGCATTGATACTGCCAAGGACGACGAGGTTGCCTGCGGTTTTCATGTATTGAGGTGTCCATCTGAGAGCGCCACCGGTATTACCCGGTGGCGTATGCCACACTTTTCTTTTATTTGGTGTCCCTCAGGCAGCCAGCGACTGCCTGAATCGCCTTTACTGCTTAATGACCAGTTTCAGGTCAACAGGATATTTGGCCTGAACTTTTTCGCCCTTCAGCACTTTATCGGCAGTTTGCACGCCAGTCGCGCCAATCTGCTCAGGCAGCTGAGCGATGGTCGCAGCCAGTTTGCCATCATTTACTGCTTTTTCACCATCCGGCGTGCCGTCAAATCCGACAACCATCACATCTGATTTACCCGCAGTCTGGAGCGCACGCAGCGCACCGAGCGCCATTTCGTCGTTCTGTGCGAATACCGCCTGCACATCAGGATGCGCGGTCAGCAGGTTCTGCATGACGTTCAGACCCTTTGTACGGTCGAAGTCTGCCGGCTGGCTCGCCAGCACGTTAAATTTGTGCGCCGCTACAGCCTGCTGGAAACCTTCACCACGTTCACGGGCCGCGGAAGTCCCGGCGATACCCTGCAACTCGATCACTTTCGCGCCTTCACCAGCTTTCTTCGCGATGTAGTCACCGGCGATTTTACCGCCCAGTACGTTATCAGACGCAATATGGCTAACAACGTCGCCTTTGGTCGCCTGACGGTCCAGGGTGATTACCGGGATCTTCGCCTGGTTTGCCATCTTCACGGCGTTACCGACCGCGTCGGAATCGGTTGGGTTGATCAGCAGGATTTTGGTACCACGAACGGTTAAGTCCTGAACGTTAGCCAGCTCTTTCGCCGGGTTGTTCTGAGAATCCAGTACCACCAGGTTGTAACCCAGTTTGTCTGCTTCTTTCTGCGCGCCATCCTTCAGGGAGACGAAGAACGGGTTGTTCAGGGTAGAGACAACCAGCGCGATGGTGTCCTTCGCCATGGCGTTAGCACTTACGGTTGCGCTCAGCGCGACAGCAGAAACCAGGGTAGCCAGTTTTTTCATGTTCATATCTAAGATGTCCTGTAGTGTCGTCAGTTACTGTTTTTTGTTGTCTACCAGTACCGCCAGCAAAATCACCACTGCCTTAACGATCATCTGGTAATAGGAGGAAACACCTAACAAATTCAAGCCATTATTCAGGAAACCGAGGATCAGTGCGCCGATCAATGTCCCAACAATGCGACCTTTACCGCCCGCAAGGCTCGTACCACCCAGAACCACTGCCGCGATGGCATCCAGCTCATAGCCCGTACCCGCCGTTGGCTGCGCGGAAGAGAGGCGCGCCACTTCGATGATGCCCGCCAGAGATGCCAGCAGACCGCACAGGGAGTAAACGATAATTTTAACTTTGTTGACGCTAATACCGGACAGACGCGTTGCCGATTCGTTACCGCCCAGCGCATAAATATAACGACCCAGACGGGTATGATGCAGCATGTACCACGCCGCCAGGAAGACGATAGCCATGATCCAGACTGGCGTCGGAATACCCAGCGGGCGTCCGATACCAAACCAGCCAAACAGATCGGCGTTTTCGGTAAAGCCGGTATTCACCGGGCTACCGTTGGTGTACACCATGGTGACGCCGCGCAGCAGCAGCATCATCACCAGCGTGGCAATAAACGCCTGTACGCGGCCTTTTGCCACAATCACGCCGGTTACCGCGCCAATTGCCGCACCTGCCGCCAGCGCAGCAGCAACGGCCACCAGCGCGTTGACCTCAATACCGACAATCGACGCGGCAATCGCACCGGTGAGCGCCAGCAGGGAACCGACGGACAGATCGATACCCGAGGTCAAAATCACCAGCGTCATCCCCACCGCCATAATGGCGTTGACGGAGGTCTGCTGAAGAATGTTGAACAGGTTATTGACGGTAAAAAAGTTCGGGCTCATGGTCGAGACAATCGCGATCAGCACCAGCAGGGCAATCAGCGATTTTTGTTCCATCAGCCATGCCTTTGTGAAATAGCGGCGACCAGAAACAGCCTGGGTAGTCATCTTCTTACTCCTGATTCACGCGATTAAGCTTGCCCACAGCGGCAGCCATCAGAACTTCCTGGGTGGCCTGCTCGCGAGTGAATTCACCGCCGAGATGCCCTTCATGCATGACGATAATGCGATCGCTCATGCCTAATACTTCTGGCATCTCGGAAGAGACCAGAATGATGCTCAGACCGTCGGCCTTGAATTGGTTAATCAGCTGATAGATCTCTTTTTTCGCGCCCACGTCAACGCCGCGAGTTGGCTCATCGAGGATCAGTACTTTCGGGCGCGTCATCAACCCGCGGGCAATCGCCACTTTCTGCTGATTACCGCCGGACAACAGGCCAATCGCCTGCTCCATCGATGGGGTTTTAACGTTAAAGAGACGGATAAAATCGCTGACCGCCTGCTGCTCATCTTTGTGTTTCAGGCTGCCGCCGCTGCGGCTGAAATAGCGTAGCGCGGTCAGGGACATGTTCTCTTTTACCGACATGCCCAGCACTAAGCCGTCACGCTTACGGTCTTCGGAGATATAGACAATGCCGTTCGCCAGGCCATCCTGCGGCGAGCGGGTCACTACCTCATGGCCGTCAAGGGTAACGTAGCCGCTGGTGCGCGGCAGTGCGCCATAGAGCACTTTCATCAGTTCGGTACGTCCCGCGCCCATCAGGCCCGCGACGCCAAGGATCTCGCCCTTGCGCAGGGTAAAGGAGACGTCATCCACGCCCGGCCCGCAGAGGTTATCCACCTTCAGGCGGATCTCTCCTGGCGCTTTGTCCAGACGCGGATACTGGTCTTCGAGCTTACGTCCCACCATCATTTCAATCAGCGAATCTTCGGTCAGCGTGGCCACTTCACGCTCGGCAATGAACTGCCCGTCGCGGAAGACGGTGACGTCGTCGCAGATCTCGAAAATTTCTTTCATGCGGTGAGAGATATAGACAATGCCGCGCCCCTGGGATTTCAACTCACGGATCACGCGGAACAGGGATTCGGTTTCGGTATCGGTCAGGGCGTCGGTCGGTTCATCCATAATGATGACCTTCGACTCGAAGCTCAGCACCTTCGCGATCTCCACCATCTGCTGATCGCCGATGGAAAGGTCGCCCACCAGTCGGTCGCTCTTAAAGCGCAGATTCAGCTTCGCCAGCAGTTTGTCCGCTTTGGCATACATGGTTTTCCAGTCGATTTTGCCAAACCGGTTCACGAACTCACGGCCGAGGAAGATGTTCTCCGCAATGGTGAGCTGCGGGATCAGGTTCAGCTCCTGGTGGATGATGCCAATGCCCGCTTCCTGAGAGGATTTCGGGCCGTTGAAGGTGGTCTCTTTACCCAGCCACAGCAGCGAACCGGCATCGCGTTGATAGATCCCGGTCAGCACTTTCATCATGGTGGATTTGCCCGCGCCGTTTTCGCCCACCAGCGCCATTACGCGCCCGGAATAGACGTTCAGCGCCGCGCCAGAGAGGGCTTTAACGCCCGGGAACGACTTATCGATCCCTTTGAGTTGCAGTAATGCGTCCATGATGGCCTCAGAAGGTGACGCCAGCACAGAGAATGATATTCGCATACGGGGAACACTCCCCGCTGCGAATCACCGCCTGACTGTCTGCGGTTTGTTGTTTGAACTGCTCGTGAGTTGTGTAACGAATTTCTATGGTGTTTCCCTGGTGCTGTTGCAGTTGCTCAATGTGGCTGAGCAACGTTTCGTGGAGTTGCGGATTATGTTGTTTGATTTCCGCCGCGAGAATGGCCGCCTCAACCTGCATCTCCGCCGTCACGACTTCCAGTACCTGCATGAACGAGGGTACGCCCTGCGTTAACGCCATATCGATACGGGTTGTGCTGCGCGGAACCGGTAAGCCTGCATCGCAAACCACCAGCGTATCGGTATGCCCAAGACGGGAAATTACCGATGATATTTCTGAGTTGAGTACTGTGCCTTTCTTCATTTTTTGCTCCACTAGCGAAACGTTTCGCTAAAAACAGTGTAGCCGCAGAAGTGTTCAGAAAACCATCATGACGTAACGGATTTGTGATCGGCGTCGAAACGTTTCGCTAAGTGAAATATTGAGGTGATTTTGGCGGGTATGTTGAGGATCTGGTAGGCCGGGTAAGCGCAGCGCCACCCGGCATTTTTTAAAAGGACTTAAATCTCGACCTGCGTCCCCAGCTCAATCACGCGATTGGGCGGGATCTCAAACTGGTCAGGCGCACGCAGGGCGTTACGTTGCAGGATGAGATACAGCTTGCCGCGCAGGCGCAGATACCAAGGGCGCTTGCCGATGATCAGCGACTCGTGGGACATAAAGAACGATGTCTCCATCATGCGGCAACTCAACCCTTCCAGACCGCAGCGGTGGAATACCTCTTCCACGTTCGGCGTTTCGCGCCAGCCGTAGCTTGCCACCACGCGCCAGAAGGTTGGCGACAGCTGCTCAATCTGTACGCGTCGCACGTTGTGAACATACGGCGCATCTTCGGTACGCAGCGTCAGCAGGATCACGCGCTCGTGCAGCACTTTGTTGTGCTTAAGGTTATGCATCAGCGCAAACGGGATCACGTTCAGCGCACGAGACATATACACCGCCGTACCCGGCACACGCACCGGCGGGGATTTCTCCAGCGAGGCTATCATCGCCTCCAGAGAATTACCGTGCTCATGCATACGACGCAGCAGGCGGAAACGTTCGCTCTTCCACGTCGTCATCACGATGAACATCACCAGACCCAGCGTCAGCGGCAGCCAGCCACCGGAGACAATCTTATCGAGGTTCGCAGAGAACAGCGGTACGTCGATACAGAGGAAGCCAACCAGGATCAGCCCCACCAGGAACTTATTCCAGTGCCAGTTACGGTACGCCACGGTGGTGGAGAGAATAGAGGTCAACACCATCGTTCCGGTTACCGCGATACCGTACGCCGCCGCCAGATTACTGGAGTGCTCGAAGCTGACGATAACAATCACCACCGCGAAATAGAGCAGCCAGTTGACGAACGGAATGTAGATCTGACCTGACTCCATCTCAGAGGTATGGATAATGCGCATCGGCGAGAGATACCCCAGACGCACGGCCTGACGCGTCAGGGAGAATACGCCGGAAATAACAGCCTGAGAGGCAATGACCGTCGCCAGCGTCGCCAGGATCAGCATCGGAACCAGCGCCCAGTCCGGCGCCAGCAGGAAGAACGGGTTTTTAATCGCTTCAGGATGGGCAAGCAGCAGCGCGCCCTGGCCGAAGTAATTCAGCACCAGTGAAGGCAGAACAACGCTAAACCAGGCGACGCGAATTGGGAGTTTCCCGAAGTGGCCCATATCTGCATACAGCGCTTCAACACCGGTAATGGAAAGCACTACCGCGCCCAGCGCCACAAACGACACCACTTTATATTCCAGGAAGAAATGCACCGCCCACATTGGGTTCAGCGCATGCAGGACATCCGGGTTGGCGATAATACTGCGTAAGCCCAGCGCCGCCAGGATCAGGAACCAGGCCAGCATAATAGGCGCGAACAGCTTACCCACCAGCCCGGTACCGTGTTTTTGTATAGCAAACAGCAACGTCAGCACGATAATAGCGAGTGGCACCACCCACGTATCAAGCTGAGGCGCGACAATCTCCAGCCCCTCTATGGCCGACATCACCGAAATCGCTGGCGTAATCACGACTTCCCCATAGAAGAAGCTGCCGCCAATCAGGCCAATGATGACCAGCACGGAGGTCATTCTTGCAGACGTATTGCGCCCAGCAAGGGACATCAGGGTCAGAATACCGCCCTCGCCCGCGTTATCAGCCCGCATAACGAAAGAGAGATACTTAAGGGAGACCACCAAGATCAGCAGCCAGAAGATGAGCGAGAGGAAACCAAATACGGCGTCACGCTCTACACCAAAACCAAACTGACCGGACAAACATTCACGAAGCGTATAAAGCGGGCTGGTGCCGATATCACCGTAGACAACCCCGATCGCTGCAAGCGTTACTGCGGGTAATGATTGCTTATTATCAGTGCTCATAGACTAGTCTTTTCGTTTGAATAACAAATGTGTGCTTAGTCCCTTGGCCCACAAAAAGCGCACAGTATGCACGATTCAATGCAAAATCGTACCCCTAAATGCAGCCGCATTAATGTAGCGCAAAGAAAATAGCGCCGCACTTCAGCCTATTACCAGGCCAGACCGAAACGTCTATACTCGCTTCAATTAGCCGCCACGACGGCGAAAGGATGCAAAACTATTATGGCTCACTCACATTTATTAGCAGAAAGAATTTCCCGCCTCAGCAGTGCGCTGGAGAAAGGCCTATACGAGCGTAGCCACGCCATTCGCCTCTGTTTACTTGCGGCGCTGAGCGGGGAAAGCGTGTTTCTGCTGGGTCCGCCGGGCATTGCCAAAAGTCTGATCGCACGCCGCCTCAAATTCGCTTTCCAGAACGCTCGCGCATTCGAGTATTTGATGACGCGCTTCTCCACGCCGGAAGAAGTTTTCGGCCCGCTCTCCATTCAGGCGTTAAAAGATGAGGGACGCTATGAACGTCTGACGGCGGGCTATCTCCCGGAAGCGGAAATCGTCTTTCTTGATGAGATCTGGAAAGCCGGCCCGGCCATTCTGAATACCCTGCTGACGGCAATCAACGAACGCCGCTTCCGCAACGGCGCGAGCGAAGAGAAGATCCCCATGCGGTTGCTGGTGGCCGCGTCTAACGAACTTCCCGAAGCCGACAGCAGCCTGGAAGCGCTGTATGACCGCATGCTGATCCGCCTGTGGCTGGATAAAGTCCAGGACAAATCGAACTTCCGCTCAATGCTGGTAAGCCAGCAGGACGAAAACGAAAATCCGGTGGCACCATCATTACAGGTCACGGACGAAGAGTATGACCAGTGGCAGGAAGAGATAGGCAAAATTAAGCTGCCCGATGCCGTCTTTGAGCTGATCTTCATGCTGCGCCAGCAGCTTGATTTATTGCCCTCCGCGCCGTACGTCTCCGACCGTCGCTGGAAAAAAGCCATTCGTCTGCTTCAGGCAAGCGCCCTGTTCAGCGGCCGCGATGCTGTCGCCCCCATCGATCTGATCCTGCTGAAAGACTGTCTGTGGCACGACGCAGAAGGGATGAATCTGATGCAGCAGCAGCTGGACGTTTTGATGACCGGGCACGCGTGGGGTCAGCAATCCATGCTTAATCAACTGGGGGCGATTGCCCAACGTCGTCTTCAGCTTCAGCAGCAGCAAAGTGACAAAACCGCGCTGAAGGTGAACCGTCTTGGCGGGATGTTTGCCCGTAAACCGCACTATGAACTGCCAGCCGAGCTGACTGACGCCTCGCTCACGCTTCTTCTTCAGCAGCCGCTAAAGCTTCATGATATGCAGGTGGTGCACGTGACGATCGAACGCGTTGCGCTGGTTCAGTGGCTGGATAAGGGCGGCGAGATCCGCGGTAAACTCAACGGTATCGGCTTTGCACAGCCGCTGTCGATGGAAGTCGACAGCAGCCAGCACCTTGTGATCCGCGACGTCAGCCTTCAGGGATCGCGCCTGGCGCTGCCGGGCACGGCCTCTGACAGTCTTCCGGAGGAGATCAAACAGCAGCTCGAAGCGCTGGATAACGAATGGCATCAGCAGCACACGCGCTTCAGCGAGCAGCAGAAATGCCTCTTTATCCATAGCGACTGGTTAGGTCGCATTGAAGCCAGCTTGCAGGATGTCAGCGCGCAGATTAAACAGGCGCGTCAATGCTAACGCTGGACACGCTTAACGTCATGCTGGCGGTTAGCGAGGAAGGGTTGATCGAAGAGGTCGTCATTACCCTGCTCGCTTCACCGCAGCTGGCGGCCTTCTTTGAAAAATTTCCGAAGCTCAGAAAAGCAATGACGGACGATCTTCCCCGCTGGCGCGATAACCTGCGCCAGCGGTTTAAGGAGACGGAAGTCCCGCCGGAACTGACAGAGGAAGTGGCTGGTTACCAGCAGTGCCAGCGGCTTTCAACGCCGCAGTTTATTGCCCAGCTACAGCAAACCCTGACGCTGCTAGATAACGTTCACTCCCCGTTTGCCAGCCAGGCCAGAGCGCTGGTCACGGACAACCCCAGCTTTACTCCCGCCCTGCATACGCTGTTTTTACAGCGCTGGCGGCTCAGTCTTGTCGTTCAGGCCACCTCTCTCAACCAGCAGTTGCTGGACGAAGAGCGCGAACAGCTGTTAAGCGAAGTTCAGGAGCGGATGACGTTAAGCGGCCAGCTAGAACAGGTGCTGGTGGAGAATGAAAACGCCGCCGGTCGACTCTGGGATATGAGTGCCGGTCAGTTAAAACGTGGCGATTATCAGTTGATCGTGAAGTACGGCGACTTTCTGGCACAACAGCCGGAGCTGATGAAGCTTGCAGAACAGCTTGGTCGTTCCCGGGAGGCCAGGTCAATTCCAAAGAAAGATGCGCCGATGGAAACCTTCCGTACGCTGGTACGCGAGCCCTCCACCGTACCGGAGCAGGTGGACGGCTTACAGCAAAGCGATGATATCCTGCGCCTGTTGCCTACGGAACTCAGCACGCTGGGAATGACCGAACTGGAGTATGAGTTTTATCGTCGGCTGGTGGAAAAACAGCTTCTTACCTATCGGTTGCATGGCGAAGCCTGGCGCGAAAAAATCAGCCAGCGCCCGGTGGTGCATCAGGACTTTGATGAGCAACCGCGCGGTCCATTCATTGTTTGCGTAGATACGTCCGGATCGATGGGGGGATTTAACGAGCAGTGTGCAAAAGCGTTCTGCCTGGCTCTGATGCGCGTGGCGCTCGCCGATCGTCGTCGCTGCTACATCATGTTATTTTCCAGCGAAGTGGTGGGGTATGAACTGACCAGCCCACAGGGGCTGGAGCAGGCGATCCGCTTTTTAAGCCAGCGCTTTCGCGGCGGCACCGATCTGGCCAGCTGTTTTCGCAGCATCATTGAGCGCATGCAGGGCGGAGACTGGTACGACGCGGATGCGGTGGTGATTTCCGATTTTATTGCCCAGCGGCTGCCGGACGACGTCGTGAATAAAGTGAAGGAGATGCAGCGCGTGCACCAGCACCGTTTCCATGCCGTGGCGATGTCTGCACATGGAAAACCCGGCATCATGCGCATCTTCGATCACATCTGGCGCTTTGATACCGGGTTGCGTAGCCGCCTGCTCAGACGCTGGCGACGTTAATTAAAGAAGAGAACCGACGCTCTCACGTACCTGCTGCGGCCAGACCCCACACTGTACCTGACCGATATGGGACAGTTGCAACAGCAGCATGGTCAGACGAGACTGGCCAATACCACCGCCGATGGTCTGCGGCATTTCACCGCGCAGCAGCGCCTGGTGCCATTCCAGTTGCAGACGATCTTCATCACCGGTCACGGCCAGCTGACGCTTCAGTGCTTCAGCATCCACGCGGATCCCCATCGAAGAGAGTTCAAACGCATCTTCCAGAACCGGGTTCCAGACCAGAATATCGCCGTTCAGACCGGCATATTCGCTCTCGCCCACGGTGCTCCAGTCATCGTAATCCGGCGCACGGACGTCGTGACGTTTACCATCAGACAATTTCCCGCCAATGCCGATCAGGAATACCGCGCCCAGCTCTTTGGCGATCGCGCGTTCACGGCCTTTGGCATCCAGATCCGGGAAACGGCTCAGCAACTCCTGACTGTGAACAAAGTGGATCGTTTCCGGCAGGAACGGTGCCAGACCAAACTCTTTGCTCACGGCCGCTTCGGTCGCTTTGATCCCGGCGTAGATCGCCTCAACGGTAGATTTCAGCGTACCGACGTGACGCTCGCCGTCACCCATTACGCGCTCCCAGTCCCACTGGTCAACGTAGACAGAGTGAATGGGGGACAGGCGGTCTTCATCGGGGCGAAGGGCTTTCATATGCGTGTAAAGCCCTTCGCCCGCGCTGAAGTCGTGTTGTCCCAGGGTTTGACGCTTCCACTTCGCCAGGGAGTGAACCACTTCGAACTGGGCGTCTGGCAGTGTTTTCACTTTTACCTGTACCGCTTTTTCGCAACCAGACAAGTTATCCTGCGTCCCGTCACCCACGCGGCTCAGAATCGGCGCCTGCACTTCAATAAGGCCAAGCTTCTCTTCCAGCTGGCGAGAAAAATGGGATTTAACGAAACTGATCTGGCGTTGTTTTGCGATGTAAGCGGTTTTCATTATTTATACTCCTGCGTCCTGTTGATACTGATTAAGCAACAGAACAGGCGCTTAATTCAATAACCCATCAACAAAAAGCCACCTTCACTTTTGATTCGTTAAAATAAGACGCTAGAATAGAAGGAATCATTAATCTTCATAAGAAAAACCTATGGAAAATTATCAGATCGACAATCTGGACCGCGGCATTCTGGAAGCGCTCATGGCCAACGCACGCACCGCGTATGCCGAACTGGCGAAACAATTTGGCGTCAGCCCGGGGACCATTCACGTTCGCGTAGAGAAAATGAAGCAGGCCGGGATCATCACCGGCGCACGCATTGATGTCAGCCCGAAGCAACTCGGCTACGACGTCTGCTGCTTCATTGGCATTATTCTGAAAAGCGCCAAAGATTACCCCTCCGCGCTGGAGAAGCTGAACGCGCTGGATGAAGTCACTGAGGCGTACTACACCACCGGGCACTACAGCATCTTTATAAAGGTCATGTGCCGATCCATCGACGCCCTCCAGCAGGTACTTATCAACAAGATCCAAACAATCGATGAAATTCAGTCCACCGAAACCCTGATCTCCCTGCAAAACCCGATCATGCGTACTATCCGCCCGTGATCGGGCAATTTCATTCCCACATTTTCCACAGGTAGATCCCAGCTCGTTCACAGCGTACAATGGCCGCCTCTTTATCTGAGCGAGCGATCAATGGCGGACATTACTCTTATCAGCGGCAGCACCCTGGGCGGTGCGGAATATGTAGCGGAACATCTGGCTGAGAAGCTGGAAGACGCGGGCTTTTCTACACAAACGCTGCACGGACCGCTGCTGGAAGATCTCCCGACTGACGGGGTCTGGCTGCTGATCACCTCCACGCACGGCGCGGGCGATCTGCCGGATAACCTGCAACCTTTATATGACGAACTGCTGGAACAACAGCCCGATCTGTCAAACGTCCGGTTTGGCGCTGTAGGGATCGGTAGCCGTGAATATGACACTTTCTGTGGCGCCATAGAGAAAGTAGAAGCTGCGGTGACCGCCTGCGGAGCAAAACAGCTGGGTGAAACGCTGAAGATCAACATCCTCGATCATGATATTCCCGAAGATCCAGCCGAGATCTGGCTCGCGGAATGGAAAATTTTACTCAAAAACGATTAAAGATCGTGCGATCAGATGTGGATAACTCTGGTTAAAAGCTCGTATTAACCCGTAGTTATCCAAAGAACAACGTTAGTTTAGTTTTTGACCTGTGTATAAAGTGGCGATCTGATCCCAGCTTATACGGTCCAGGATCACCGATCATTCACAGCAAACGATCCTTCCTAACTATATGATCTTATTTATGGGATCGGACTTATCCACAAAGGTCTGCGATCCTAATAAGAGATCACAATAGAACAGATCTCTAAATAAAAAGATCTTCTTTTTAATAGCCCAGGATCCCAATGCTTTCTCGAAAGACTAAAGTTGAGTAGAATCCACGGCCCGGGCTTCAATCCATTTTCATACCGCTTTACGCGAGGCAGACCACCATGTTTTATCAGGATCCTTTTGACGTCATCATCATTGGCGGGGGTCACGCAGGCACTGAGGCCGCAATGGCCGCAGCGCGAATGGGTCAGCAGACCCTGCTTTTGACACACAATATCGACACGCTGGGACAAATGTCCTGTAATCCGGCGATTGGCGGCATTGGGAAAGGACACCTGGTAAAAGAAGTGGATGCACTTGGCGGCCTGATGGCGAAAGCGATCGATCATGCGGGCATTCAGTTTAGGATACTAAACGCGAGTAAAGGTCCGGCTGTTCGCGCCACCCGTGCACAGGCAGACCGCGTGCTTTACCGTCAGGCTGTGCGCACCGCGCTGGAAAACCAACCGAACCTGATGATCTTCCAGCAGGCTGTAGAAGATCTTATCGTGGAAAACGATCGTGTTGTTGGCGCCGTGACCCAGATGGGTCTCAAGTTCCGCGCAAAAGCGGTGGTGCTGACGGTCGGGACATTCCTGGACGGTAAAATCCATATTGGTCTGGACAACTACAGCGGTGGCCGTGCGGGCGATCCGCCGTCGATTCCGCTGTCTCGTCGTCTGCGTGAGCTGCCGCTGCGCGTAAGCCGCCTGAAAACCGGTACGCCGCCGCGAATTGATGCGCGTACCATTGATTTCAGCGTACTGGCACAGCAGCACGGTGATAACCCGATGCCGGTGTTCTCGTTCATGGGCAATGCGGCGCAACATCCGCAGCAGGTGCCGTGCTACATCACGCACACCAATGAAAAAACCCATGACGTGATCCGCAGCAACCTCGATCGCAGCCCAATGTACGCCGGCGTGATCGAAGGGATCGGCCCACGTTATTGCCCGTCGATCGAAGATAAAGTGATGCGCTTTGCCGATCGTAACCAGCATCAGATCTTCCTCGAACCTGAAGGGCTGACCTCGAACGAAATTTACCCGAACGGCATCTCCACCAGCCTGCCGTTCGACGTGCAGATGCAGATTGTGCGTTCAATGCAGGGGATGGAAAACGCGAAGATCGTTCGTCCTGGCTACGCTATTGAGTACGATTTCTTCGATCCGCGTGACCTGAAGCCGACGCTGGAAAGCAAATTCATCCAGGGTCTGTTCTTCGCAGGCCAGATTAACGGCACCACCGGGTACGAAGAAGCTGCCGCACAAGGGCTGCTGGCCGGTCTGAATGCCGCTCGCTTCTCTGCCGAGAAAGAGGGCTGGGCACCGGCGCGTTCTCAGGCTTACCTGGGTGTTCTGGTCGACGATCTCTGCACGCTGGGGACCAAAGAACCGTACCGCATGTTTACTTCTCGTGCGGAATATCGCCTGATGCTGCGCGAAGACAATGCCGATCTGCGTCTGACCGAGGTGGGCCGCGAATTGGGTCTGGTGGATGACGAGCGCTGGGCGCGCTTCAACGAGAAGCTGGAACGCATTGAACAGGAACGTCAGCGCCTGAAAACCACCTGGGTGAATCCGCAGGCGGAAACTGCTGCTGAAGTGAATGCTCACTTAACAGCACCGCTGTCGCGCGAAGCCAGTGGGGAAGATCTGCTGCGCCGTCCTGAAGTCACCTACGAGAATCTGGTCAAACTGACGGCGTTCGCACCGGGCCTTGAAGACGCTGAAGCGGCTGAACAGGTCGAGATCCAGGTGAAATACGAAGGTTACATCGCGCGTCAGCAGGATGAGATCGAAAAACAGCAGCGCAACGAAAATACGCTACTGCCGGAAATGCTGGACTATCGTCAGGTGACGGGGCTTTCCAACGAAGTGATCGCTAAGCTGAACGATCACAAACCTGTGTCGATTGGCCAGGCCTCACGTATCTCCGGTGTCACACCTGCCGCGATTTCGATTCTGCTGGTGTGGCTGAAAAAGCAGGGTATGCTGCGCCGCAGCGCGTAATTAACATTGTTTTTGGCGGGTGGCGCTTCGCTTACCCGCCCTACTTAATCGTAGGCCCGGTAAGCGGCAGTGCCACCGGGCGAAAAATCTCTCAACAGGTATCCACCGTGCTCAATAAACTCTCTCGTCTGCTGGAACAGGCAGGTATTTCGCTCACCGATCACCAGAAAAATCAGCTGGTGGCCTATGTCGATATGCTGAACAAATGGAATAAAGCGTACAACCTCACCTCCGTACGCGATCCCAACGAGATGCTGATTCGCCATATTCTCGATAGCATCGTTGTGGCGCCGTATCTTACCGGTGAACGTTTTATCGACGTGGGCACCGGTCCGGGCTTGCCGGGCGTTCCGTTGTCTATTGTTCGACCGGAGAGTCATTTCACGCTGCTGGACAGTCTGGGCAAGCGCGTACGCTTTTTACGACAGGTTCAGCATGAGCTGAAGCTGGAAAACATCACGCCCGTGCAGAGCAGGGTAGAGGAGTTCCCGGCAGAGCCACCGTTTGACGGCGTTATCAGCCGCGCATTTGCCTCACTCAATGACATGGTGAGCTGGTGCAAACACCTGCCGGCGGATAAGGGCCGTTTTTATGCGCTGAAAGGACAACTTCCGGGGGACGAAATAGAGCAGCTTCCGGACGGTTTTGCAGTGGAATCCATTGAAAAACTCCAGATCCCTCAGCTCGAAGGTGAGCGTCATCTGGTGATAATTAAGCCAAACACATTTTAAAAAATTAATAAAAAATGTGGAATTTGTGCTGTTCTGATGGTGTTAAAAAGCAGCACATCCAGTCTGATTTGGCCGTAGTTAATTTAACCTTGTTGTCACCATGGATTTTCTTATGGTTAACCTGAAGTGATTCGTTCACCCTGAAGATAGTCAACCATGAAAATATCAGCCTGCTAAAAGTGGGTAAAGGCAACAAGAATGAAATGTTAAATATTTATTAAGAATGTCAATAAAAGGTTTTTGTTGTATACGGCTCTGTTTTAAAAATAGTTGCGATTTTTTTGCTTTAATTTCAATCGGATGAAATAAATCGTTTTACGTCTTTGATAAATACCACTTTATCGCAAATGTGTATTTTGTGATCTCGTGCACGCTTTATCACCAACGTTTCCGCGCTGTTTGCAGTTTTGCCTGAAGGTTGGCACTGAGTTCAAAAGTTGAAAAATAGGACTGGGGAAAAATATTTAAACATTTATTCACCTTTTCGCTACTTAATGTTTGAAATCACGGGTACGCACCGTATAATTTGACCGCTTTTTGATGCTTGACTCTGAGCCTTAAAGGACGTTTTATACGACACGCGGCATACCTCGAAGGGAGCAGGAGTAAAAACGTGATGTCTGTGTCGCTCTTGAGTAGAAACGTTGCTCGTAAGCTTCTGTTCATTCAGTTTCTGGCTGTGATAGCAAGTGGACTGCTGTTTAGCCTCAAAGACCCCTTCTGGGGCATCTCCGCCGCGTGCGGAGGTTTGGCGGTGGTTCTGCCAAACGTGTTGTTTATGATTTTTGCCTGGCGTCATCAGGCGCATACACCCGCCAAAGGCCGCGTGGCCTGGTCCTTCGCTCTCGGCGAAGTGTGTAAGGTGTTGCTGACCTTTGCTCTACTGGTGATGGCGCTGGCGGTTTTGAAAGTGGTATTCATGCCGCTGATAGCAACGTGGGTTTTGGTGCTGGTGGTACAAGTTCTGGCTCCAGCTGTAATCAATAACAAAGGGTAAAAGGCATCATGGCTTCAGAAAATATGACGCCGCAGGATTACATAGGTCACCATCTGAATAACCTTCAGCTGGACCTGCGTACATTCTCGCTGGTGGATCCACATAACCCCCCGGCCACCTTCTGGACGATCAACATCGACTCCATGTTCTTCTCGGTGGTTTTGGGTCTTCTGTTCCTGGCCATGTTCCGCGGTGTTGCTAAACGAGCGACCAGCGGTGTTCCAGGGAAATTCCAGACGTTCATCGAGATGATCATCGGCTTCGTCCATGGCAGCGTCAAAGACATGTACCATGGTAAGAGCAAGCTGATTGCTCCGCTGGCCCTGACCGTGTTCGTTTGGGTCTTCCTGATGAACCTGATGGACCTTCTGCCTATCGATTTCCTTCCGTGGATCGGCGAGCATGTCTTCGGTCTGCCTGCCCTGCGCGTGGTTCCGTCTGCCGACGTGAACATCACCCTGTCGATGGCGCTGGGCGTATTTATCCTGATTCTTTTCTACAGCATCAAAATGAAAGGCGTAAGCGGCTTTGTGAAAGAGCTTACCTTGCAGCCGTTCAACCACTGGGCGTTTATTCCGGTCAACCTGATCCTGGAAGGCGTTAGCCTGCTGTCCAAACCTGTTTCACTGGGTCTGCGACTGTTCGGCAACATGTATGCGGGTGAGCTGATTTTCATTCTGATCGCGGGTCTTCTGCCGTGGTGGTCACAGTGGATTCTGAATGTGCCATGGGCCATTTTCCACATCCTGATCATTACGCTGCAAGCCTTTATCTTCATGGTTCTGACGATCGTCTATCTGTCGATGGCGTCTGAAGAGCACTGATTTTTTACCAACACTACTACGTTTTAATTGAAACAAACTGGAGACTGTCATGGAAAACCTGAATATGGATCTGCTGTACATGGCTGCCGCTGTGATGATGGGTCTGGCGGCTATCGGTGCTGCGATCGGTATCGGCATCCTCGGGGGCAAATTCCTGGAAGGCGCAGCGCGTCAACCTGATCTGATTCCTCTGCTGCGTACTCAGTTCTTTATCGTTATGGGTCTGGTGGATGCAATCCCAATGATCGCTGTAGGTCTGGGTCTGTACGTGATGTTTGCTGTCGCGTAGTAGTTGTTTTAAAACCCCAAGCCACAGAAATTTAAGAGGTATTGTGCTGTGAACATGAACGCAACAATCCTCGGCCAGGCCATCGCGTTTATTCTCTTTGTCTGGTTCTGTATGAAGTATGTATGGCCGCCTTTAATGGCTGCCATCGAAAAACGTCAGAAAGAAATTGCTGACGGTCTGGCTTCCGCAGAACGCGCTAAGAAAGATTTGGACCTTGCACAGGCCAACGCGACAGACCAGCTGAAAAAAGCGAAAGCTGAAGCTCAGGTAATCATTGAACAGGCTAACAAACGCCGTTCTCAGATCCTGGACGAAGCCAAAGCTGAAGCAGAACAGGAACGTACTAAGATCGTGACACAGGCTCAGGCTGAAATTGAAGCTGAGCGTAAACGTGCTCGTGAAGAACTGCGTAAGCAGGTTGCGATTCTGGCTGTTGCTGGCGCCGAGAAGATCATCGAACGTTCCGTGGATGAAGCTGCTAACAGCGACATCGTGGACAAACTTGTCGCTGAACTGTAAGGAGGGAGGGGCTGATGTCTGAATTTGTTACGGTAGCTCGCCCCTACGCCAAAGCAGCTTTTGACTTTGCTGTCGAACACCAAAATGTCGATCGCTGGCAGAATATGCTGGCGTTTGCCGCTGAGGTGACGAAAAACGAACAAATGGCCGAGTTGCTTTCTGGTGCGTTAGCGCCTGAAACCCTCGCCGCGTCGTTTATCGCCGTGTGCGGAGAGCAACTGGATGCCAACGGCCAGAACCTGATTAAGGTGATGGCGGAAAATGGTCGTCTCCGTGTGCTCCCGGATGTTCTCGAGCAGTTTGAGCACTTACGTGCCCTTAGTGAAGCTACCGCTGAAGTTGAAGTAACTTCCGCGACTGAACTGAGTGATGAACAGCTTGCGAAAATCACCGCCGCGATGGAAAAACGTCTGTCACGCAAAGTTAAGCTGAATTGCAAAATCGATAAGTCTGTAATGGCAGGCGTAATCATCCGTTCGGGTGATATGGTCATTGATGGCAGCGTACGCGGCCGTCTTGAGCGCCTTGCAGACGTCTTGCAGTCTTAAGGGGACTGGAGCATGCAACTGAATTCCACCGAAATCAGCGAACTGATCAAGCAGCGCATTGCTCAGTTCAGTGTTGTGAGTGAAGCTCACAACGAAGGTACTATTGTTTCTGTAAGTGACGGTGTTATCCGCATCCACGGCCTGGCCGATTGTATGCAGGGTGAGATGATTTCCCTGCCGGGTAACCGTTACGCTATCGCACTGAACCTGGAGCGCGACTCCGTAGGTGCCGTTGTGATGGGTCCATACGCTGACCTTGCCGAAGGCATGAAGGTTAAGTGTACTGGCCGTATTCTGGAAGTGCCGGTTGGCCGTGGCCTGCTGGGTCGCGTTGTTAACACCCTGGGTGCGCCAATCGACGGTAAAGGTCCGGTTGAGCACGATGGCTTCTCTCCAATCGAAGTTATCGCACCAGGCGTTATCGACCGTCAGTCCGTTGATCAGCCAGTGCAGACGGGTTATAAGTCCGTTGATGCCATGATCCCAATCGGTCGTGGTCAGCGTGAACTGATCATCGGTGACCGTCAGACCGGTAAAACCGCGATGGCAATCGACGCCATCATCAACCAGCGTGATTCCGGCATCAAATGTGTGTACGTGGCTATCGGCCAGAAAGCGTCCACCATTTCCAACGTGGTTCGTAAACTGGAAGAGCACGGCGCACTGTCTAACACCATCGTTGTGGTAGCTACCGCGTCTGAATCTGCTGCACTGCAATACCTGGCACCATACGCTGGTTGCGCAATGGGCGAATACTTCCGTGACCGCGGTGAAGATGCGCTGATCGTATACGATGACCTGTCTAAACAGGCTGTTGCTTATCGTCAGGTTTCCCTGCTGCTCCGTCGTCCACCAGGACGTGAAGCATTCCCGGGCGACGTATTCTACCTCCACTCTCGTCTGCTGGAGCGTGCTTCCCGCGTTAACGCGGAATACGTCGAGAACTTCACCAAAGGTGAAGTGAAGGGTAAAACAGGTTCTCTGACCGCTCTGCCGATCATTGAAACCCAGGCGGGTGACGTTTCTGCGTTCGTTCCGACCAACGTAATCTCCATTACCGATGGTCAGATCTTCCTGGAAACCAACCTGTTTAACTCCGGTATTCGTCCGGCGGTTAACCCGGGTATCTCCGTATCCCGTGTGGGTGGTGCTGCTCAGACCAAGATCATCAAGAAACTGTCCGGTGGTATCCGTACCGCGCTGGCACAGTATCGTGAACTGGCTGCGTTCTCTCAGTTCGCATCCGATCTGGACGAAGCAACCCGTAAACAGCTGAGCCACGGTCAGAAAGTGACCGAGTTGCTGAAGCAGAAACAGTACGCGCCAATGTCTGTTGCTCAGCAGGGCCTGGTACTGTTCGCGGCTGAACGCGGTTACCTCGAAGATGTGGAACTGGCGAAAATCGGTAGCTTCGAAGCCGCTCTGCTGGCTTACGTCGACCGTGATCACGCTCCGCTGATGCAAGAGATCAACCAGACCGGTGGCTATAACGACGAAATCGAAGGCAAGCTGAAAGCTATCCTCGATTCCTTCAAAGCAACCCAATCCTGGTAATCGTCCGGCGGCTTGTCTCAGGACAAGCCGTCTGGCATTGAGGAGAAGCTCATGGCCGGCGCAAAAGAGATACGTAGTAAGATCGCAAGCGTCCAGAACACGCAAAAGATCACTAAAGCGATGGAGATGGTCGCCGCTTCCAAAATGCGTAAATCGCAGGATCGCATGGCGGCCAGCCGTCCTTATGCAGAGACCATGCGCAAAGTGATTGGTCACCTTGCAAACGGTAATCTGGAATATAAGCACCCTTACCTGGAAGAACGCGACGTTAAGCGCGTGGGCTACCTGGTGGTGTCGACTGACCGTGGTCTGTGTGGCGGCTTGAACATTAACCTGTTCAAAAAACTGCTGGCGGATATGAAAGGCTGGTCCGATAAAGGCGTTCAGTGCGATCTGGCACTGATTGGCTCTAAAGGCGTCTCTTTCTTTAACTCCGTTGGTGGCAACATTGTCGCTCAGGTGACCGGTATGGGTGATAACCCGTCCCTGTCCGAACTGATCGGCCCGGTTAAAGTGATGTTGCAGGCCTACGATGAAGGCCGTCTGGACAGACTGTACGTTGTCAGCAACAAATTTATTAACACCATGTCTCAGGTGCCTACGCTCACTCAGATGCTGCCGTTACCGGCATCAGAAGATGACGAGCTGAAACAGAAAGCCTGGGATTACCTGTATGAACCCGATCCGAAACCGCTGCTGGATACCCTGCTGCGTCGTTACGTTGAATCTCAGGTTTATCAGGGCGTTGTAGAAAACCTGGCCAGCGAGCAGGCCGCACGAATGGTGGCGATGAAAGCCGCGACCGATAATGGCGGCAGCCTGATTAAAGAGCTGCAGTTGGTTTACAACAAAGCTCGTCAGGCCAGCATTACTCAGGAACTCACCGAGATCGTCTCGGGGGCCGCCGCGGTTTAACCAGGTTTACGAATTACGTAGAGGATTCAAGATGGCTACTGGAAAGATTGTCCAGGTAATCGGCGCCGTGGTGGACGTCGAGTTCCCTCAGGACGCCGTACCACGCGTGTACGACGCGCTTGAGGTACAAAATGGTAACGAGAGCCTGGTGCTGGAAGTTCAGCAGCAGCTCGGCGGCGGTATCGTGCGTACCATCGCCATGGGTTCTTCCGACGGTCTGCGTCGTGGTCTGGAAGTGAAAGACCTTGAGCACCCGATCGAAGTCCCGGTAGGTAAAGCAACACTGGGTCGTATCATGAACGTATTGGGTCGACCAATCGACATGAAAGGCGACATCGGTGAAGAAGAGCGTTGGGCTATCCACCGCGCGGCACCTTCCTACGAAGAGCTGTCCAGCTCTCAGGAACTGCTGGAAACCGGCATCAAAGTTATCGACCTGATGTGCCCGTTCGCGAAGGGCGGTAAAGTTGGTCTGTTTGGTGGTGCGGGTGTAGGTAAAACCGTAAACATGATGGAGCTGATCCGTAACATCGCGATCGAGCACTCCGGTTACTCCGTGTTTGCGGGTGTTGGTGAACGTACTCGTGAGGGTAACGACTTCTACCACGAAATGACCGACTCCAACGTTCTGGATAAAGTATCCCTGGTTTACGGCCAGATGAACGAGCCACCAGGAAACCGTCTGCGCGTTGCGCTGACTGGCCTGACGATGGCTGAGAAGTTCCGTGACGAAGGCCGTGACGTTCTGCTGTTCGTTGATAACATCTACCGTTACACCCTGGCCGGTACTGAAGTATCTGCACTGCTGGGTCGTATGCCTTCAGCGGTAGGTTATCAGCCTACGCTTGCGGAAGAGATGGGTGTTCTTCAGGAACGTATCACCTCTACCAAAACTGGTTCTATCACCTCCGTTCAGGCGGTATACGTACCTGCGGATGACTTGACTGACCCATCTCCAGCCACCACCTTTGCTCACTTAGATGCAACCGTGGTACTGAGCCGTCAGATCGCGTCTCTGGGTATCTACCCGGCCGTTGACCCGCTGGACTCTACCAGCCGTCAGCTGGATCCACTGGTTGTTGGCCAGGAACACTACGACACCGCGCGTGGCGTACAGTCCCTGCTGCAACGTTACCAGGAACTGAAAGACATCATCGCCATCCTGGGTATGGATGAACTGTCTGAAGAAGACAAACTGGTGGTAGCACGTGCGCGTAAGATCCAGCGCTTCCTGTCCCAGCCGTTCTTCGTTGCGGAAGTATTCACCGGTTCTCCAGGTAAATACGTTTCCCTGAAAGACACCATCCGTGGCTTTAAAGGCATCATGGAAGGCGAATACGATCACCTGCCAGAGCAGGCGTTCTACATGGTTGGTTCCATCGAAGAAGCCGTGGAAAAAGCCAAAAAACTTTAACGCCTTAATCGGAGGGTGATATGGCAATGACTTACCACCTGGACGTCGTCAGCGCAGAGCAACAAATGTTCTCTGGTCTGGTCGAGAAAATCCAGGTAACGGGTAGTGAAGGTGAACTGGGTATTTTCCCGGGTCACGCACCGCTGCTCACCGCCATTAAGCCTGGTATGATCCGCATCGTTAAACAGTTCGGTCATGAAGAGTTTATCTATCTGTCCGGCGGCATTCTTGAAGTGCAGCCAGGCAGTGTGACCGTTCTGGCCGATACCGCTATTCGTGGCCAGGATCTCGACGAAGCGCGAGCCCTGGAATCGAAGCGTAAGGCTGAAGAGCACATTAGCAGCTCTCATGGTGACGTGGATTACGCTCAGGCGTCTGCGGAGCTGGCCAAAGCGATCGCGAAACTGCGCGTTATCGAGTTGACCAAAAAAGCGATGTAACACCGGCTTGAAAAGCACAAAAGCCAGTCTGGATCCCAGGCTGGCTTTTTTTTTCGGCCTTAATTCATGATGAAAAAGATGTAGAATTTTAAGCATCAAACGTTTTTACTTCTCACACAAACTACCGTCAGGATGCGTATGTTAAACAGTGCGATGAGCGTGGTGATCCTTGCCGCAGGCAAAGGTACCCGCATGTATTCCGATCTGCCTAAAGTGCTCCACACACTGGCAGGAAAGCCAATGGTGCAGCATGTTATTGATGCAGCTAATGAATTAGGCGCCAGCCAGGTGCATCTGGTTTATGGACATGGCGGCGATCTGCTGAAAAAAACGCTGCGTGACGACAATCTCAACTGGGTGCTACAGGCAGAACAGCTGGGTACGGGTCATGCAATGCAGCAGGCTGCACCCTTCTTCGCTGATGATGAAGACATCCTGATGCTCTACGGCGACGTACCGCTGATCTCCGTTGAAACCCTCACTCGCCTGCGTGAAGCCAAACCGCAGGGTGGCATTGGGTTGTTAACCGTCGTGCTGGACGATCCAACCGGCTATGGCCGCATTACGCGTGAAAACGGCAAGGTAACCGGGATTGTTGAGCATAAAGATGCCACTGACGAACAGCGTCAGATTCAGGAGATCAACACCGGCATCCTGATTGCGAACGGTGCAGATATGAAGCGCTGGCTGTCCAAACTCAATAATAACAACGCGCAGGGTGAATACTACATCACCGACATCATTGCGATGGCGTACCAGGAAGGGCGTGAGATTGCCGCCGTTCATCCGGCGCGTATCAGCGAAACGGACGGGGTAAACAACCGTCTACAGCTGTCACGCCTGGAGCGTATTTACCAGTCCGAGCAGGCAGAAAAACTGTTGCTGGCGGGCGTTATGCTGCGCGATCCGGCGCGTTTCGATCTGCGTGGCACGCTGACCCACGGGCGCGACGTTGAAATAGATACTAACGTTATCCTGGAAGGTAACGTCACGCTGGGCAACCGCGTCAAAATCGGCACCGGCTGTGTGATTAAAAACAGCGTGATCGGTGACGACTGCGAAATCAGCCCGTACAGCGTGGTAGAAGATGCGCGTCTGGATCCCGCCTGTACCATCGGCCCGTTTGCGCGTCTGCGCCCGGGCGCTGAGCTGCTGGAAGGCGCTCATGTAGGTAACTTCGTGGAAATGAAAAAAGCACGTCTCGGTAAAGGCTCGAAAGCCGGTCATCTGACCTATCTGGGCGATGCGGAAATTGGCGACAACGTAAACATCGGTGCAGGGACGATTACCTGTAACTATGACGGTGCCAATAAGTTTAAAACCATCATCGGTGATGACGTGTTTGTAGGTTCCGATACCCAGCTGGTGGCGCCTGTTACCGTGGGCAAAGGCGTGACCATTGCCGCCGGGACAACCGTTACGCGCGATGTGGCCGAGAACGAGCTGGTGTTAAGCCGCGTTCCGCAGGTCAGTAAGCAGGGCTGGAAACGCCCGGTGAAGAAAAAGTAACGACAATATACACCCCTCACCCTGACCCTCTCCCCATAGGGGAGAGGGGAACTGAATGGTGCGGTTTTCATCCTCTCCCCTTTTGGGGAGAGGGCCGGGGTGAGGGGATAACATAATCCTCCCCCCACCAGCAGTACCCATAAAAATAACCCCACTCTCTACAAGGCTCGGGGTGCCCGGAAAGGGCAAATACAGGTCAGCGACAACGCATGGCATAACGCCATAATCAGGAAATCTAACTATGTGTGGAATTGTTGGCGCAGTTGCGCAGCGTGATATTGCTGAAATCCTTCTCGAAGGTTTACGTCGTCTGGAATACCGTGGTTATGACTCAGCCGGTCTGGCTGTCGTCGATGCAGAAGGTCATATGACCCGTCTGCGTCGTCTCGGTAAAGTGCAGATGCTGGCCCAGGCGGCGGAGGAACATCCGCTGCACGGTGGCACCGGTATTGCGCATACCCGCTGGGCGACTCACGGTGAGCCATCTGAAGGCAACGCACACCCGCATGTGTCTGAACACATTGTGGTGGTGCATAACGGCATTATCGAAAACCACGAACCGCTGCGTGAAGAACTGAAAGCGCGCGGCTATACCTTCGTCTCTGAAACCGACACCGAAGTGATTGCTCACCTGGTGCACTGGGAGCTGGCACAGGGCGGTACACTGCGTGATGCGGTGCTGCGCGCTATCCCTCAGCTGCGTGGTGCTTACGGTACGGTGATCATGGATTCCCGTGACCCGTCCACGCTGCTGGCCGCGCGTTCCGGTAGCCCGATGGTGATTGGTCTGGGCATGGGTGAAAACTTTATCGCTTCCGACCAGCTGGCGCTGCTGCCGGTTACCCGTCGCTTTATCTTTCTGGAAGAGGGCGACATTGCCGAGGTGACACGTCGCAGCGTGACCGTATTCGACACGAAAGGCGAGCAGGTTAAGCGCCAGGAAATCGAATCAAACCTGCAATACGACGCGGGCGACAAAGGCGCTTACCGTCACTACATGCAGAAAGAGATCTACGAACAGCCAAACGCCATTAAAAACACTCTGACCGGGCGCATCAGCCATGGTGAAGTGGATCTGAGCGAGCTGGGCGCCAATGCCAACGAAATGCTGAGCAAAGTCGAGCACATTCAGATCGTGGCCTGCGGTACCTCTTACAACTCCGGTATGGTCTCTCGCTACTGGTTTGAATCCCTGGCGGGCGTGCCGTGCGACGTCGAAATCGCATCTGAGTTCCGCTATCGTAAATCCGCTGTGCGCCGTAACAGCCTGATGATCACCCTTTCCCAGTCTGGCGAAACGGCCGATACCCTGGCGGCGCTGCGTCTGTCTAAAGAGTTGGGTTACCTGGGTTCGCTGGCCATCTGTAACGTACCGGGCTCCTCGCTGGTGCGTGAATCCGATCTGGCGCTGATGACTAAAGCGGGCACCGAAATCGGCGTCGCTTCCACCAAAGCGTTTACCACTCAGCTGACCGTTCTGCTGATGCTGGTGGCGAAGCTGGCGCGTCTGAAAGGCGAAGATGCTTCCGTTGAGCATGATATCGTTCACGGTCTCCAGGCGCTGCCGAGCCGTATCGAGCAGATGCTGTCTCAGGACAAGCGCATTGAGGCGCTGGCTGAAGATTTCTCTGATAAGCACCACGCTCTGTTCCTGGGCCGTGGCGATCAGTACCCTATCGCGCTGGAAGGCGCGCTGAAGCTGAAAGAGATCTCCTACATCCACGCGGAAGCCTACGCGGCAGGCGAGCTGAAACACGGTCCGCTGGCGCTGATCGACGCGGATATGCCGGTTATCGTGGTGGCACCGAACAACGAACTGCTGGAAAAACTGAAATCTAACATCGAAGAGGTGCGCGCCCGTGGTGGTGTACTGTACGTCTTTGCGGATAAAGATGCCGGTTTCGCCAGCAGCGACAACATGCACATCATCGAGATGCCGCATGTGGAAGAGGTGATTGCGCCGATCTTCTACACCGTACCGCTGCAACTGCTGGCTTACCACGTCGCGCTGATCAAAGGCACCGACGTTGACCAGCCGCGAAATCTGGCGAAGTCCGTTACCGTAGAATAATCCTTCCAGGCTCCGCCATCCGGTGGAGCCTTTTTTTATGACAATCCGTCATTTTCAGCTATTTTATCAGTGTCACATAAAGAAAATATTACTGAAAACAAGCTGTCATAATAATCATTAAGTTTATAATTTATTTATGGATTTTTGCTTAATTTTAAGTGAAATTTTCTTTGTCATAAAACTGTCATATTTCGTACATTTATCTGTCACCTGTTTGTCCTATTTTGCTCATCGTAGCCACTTAAACAATGATTTACGAAATCCTTGCAGGAGACATTATGAAAGTTATGCGTACCACTGTCGCAACTGTTGTCGCCGCGACCTTATCTCTGAGCGCTTTCTCTGCTTTCGCAGCAGCAAGCCTGACTGGCGCTGGTGCAACCTTCCCTGCGCCGGTGTATGCCAAATGGGCGGATACCTACCAGAAAGAGACCGGTAACAAGGTCAACTATCAGGGTATCGGCTCCTCCGGTGGCGTAAAACAAATTACCGCGAATACCGTTGATTTCGGCGCATCCGACGCTCCGCTGTCTGATGAGAAACTGAATCAGGAAGGCCTGTTCCAGTTCCCGACCGTGATCGGCGGCGTTGTGCTGGCTGTTAACATCCCTGGCCTGAAATCAGGCGAGCTGGTGCTGGACGGCAAAACCCTGGGTGATATCTACCTGGGCAAAATCAAAAAATGGGATGACGAAGCCATCACGAAACTGAACCCGGGCGTTAAGCTGCCTTCGCAGAATATCGCGGTGGTTCGTCGTGCTGACGGCTCTGGTACCTCTTTCGTGTTCACCAGCTACCTGGCGAAAGTGAACGAAGAGTGGAAATCTAAAGTCGGTTCCGGCTCTACCGTTAACTGGCCAACCGGTCTGGGCGGTAAAGGCAACGACGGTATCGCTGCCTTCGTACAGCGTCTGCCTGGCTCTATCGGCTACGTAGAGTACGCTTACGCGAAACAGAACAACCTGGCTTACACCAAACTGGTTTCTGCTGACGGCAAACCGGTTAGCCCGACCGAAGAGAACTTCGCTAACGCCGCAAAAGGCGCTGACTGGAGCAAATCCTTCGCTCAGGACCTGACCAACCAGAAAGGCGACGATGCATGGCCTATCACGTCTACCACCTTCATTCTGGTCCACAAAGAGCAGAAGAAGCCTGAGCAGGGTGCTGAAGTGCTGAAGTTCTTCGACTGGGCATACAAAAACGGCGGCAAACAGGCGAATGACCTGGATTACGCCAGCCTGCCAGACAGCGTGGTTGAGCAGATCCGTGCTGCATGGAAAACCAACGTGAAAGACAGCAGCGGTAAAGCGCTGTACTAACAGGATATTTTTGACGAAGATGGCGGGTGGCGCGCAGCGATCCCGCCCTACGGTTCATCCTGTAGGCCCGGTAAGCGCCAGCGCCACCGGGCATATTCGTAAGACGTCTCATAAAGAAGAGTAATTTATGGCTGCAACCAAGCCTGCATTTAACCCTCCGGGTAAAAAAGGTGACATGATTTTCAGCGCGCTGGTGAAACTGGCTGCGCTGATTGTGCTATTGCTGCTGGGCGGCATTATCGTGTCCCTCATTTTCTCCTCCTGGCCGAGCATTCAAAAATTTGGTTTCGCCTTCCTGTGGACCAAAGAGTGGGATGCGCCGAACGATATCTACGGTGCGCTGGTGCCGATTTACGGCACGCTGGTGACCTCTTTTATCGCTCTGCTGATTGCGGTGCCGGTAAGCTTCGGTATTGCCCTGTTCCTGACGGAGCTGGCGCCGGGCTGGCTGCGACGTCCGCTGGGTATCGCCATTGAACTGCTGGCGGCCATCCCAAGTATCGTTTACGGCATGTGGGGCCTGTTTATCTTTGCTCCGCTGTTTGCGACGTACTTCCAGGAGCCGGTGGGTAATGTTCTCTCCGCCGTTCCGTTTGTGGGGGCCCTGTTCTCTGGCCCGGCATTCGGTATCGGTATTCTGGCGGCTGGCGTGATACTCGCCATCATGATTATTCCGTACATTGCGGCGGTCATGCGCGATGTCTTCGAACAAACCCCGGTGATGATGAAAGAGTCGGCTTACGGCATCGGCTGCACCACCTGGGAGGTTATCTGGCGCATCGTCCTTCCGTTCACCAAAAATGGGGTGATCGGCGGCATCATGCTGGGCTTAGGCCGCGCGCTGGGTGAAACCATGGCGGTGACCTTTATCATCGGCAACACCTACCAGCTCGACAGCGTGTCGCTCTACATGCCGGGGAACAGTATTACCTCTGCGCTGGCGAACGAATTTGCCGAAGCGGAATCCGGGCTGCACGTCGCAGCGCTGATGGAACTAGGCCTGATCCTGTTTGTTATTACCTTTATTGTGCTGGCTATCTCCAAGCTGATGATTATGCGTCTGGCTAAAAACGAGGGGGCACGCTAATGGCGACTCTCGACATGCAAAACACCGCTCAGCTTGCGGAATCACGTCGCAAAATGCAGTCAAAGCGCCGGATTAAAAACCGCATTGCGCTGACGCTTTCCATGGCCACGATGGCGTTCGGCCTGTTCTGGCTGATCTGGATCCTGATGTCCACCATCACCCGTGGTATTGATGGAATGTCCCTGGCGCTGTTCACCGAGATGACGCCGCCGCCAAACACGGCGGGTGGTGGTCTGGCAAACGCCCTGGCGGGCAGCGGCCTGCTGATCCTGTGGGCGACCGTTTTCGGTACGCCGTTGGGCATCATGGCGGGTATCTATCTGGCGGAGTATGGCCGCAAGTCCTGGATCGCTGAAGTCATCCGCTTTATTAACGACATTCTGCTTTCTGCCCCGTCGATTGTGGTAGGTCTGTTTGTTTACACCATCGTGGTGGCGCAAATGGAACACTTCTCCGGCTGGGCGGGTGTGATTGCGCTGGCGCTGTTGCAGGTGCCTATCGTTATTCGTACCACTGAAAACATGCTGAAACTGGTGCCGGACAGCCTGCGTGAAGCGGCTTACGCGCTGGGCACGCCGAAATGGAAAATGATTTCGGCGATCACCCTGAAAGCGTCCGTCTCGGGGATCATGACCGGTATCCTGCTGGCTATCGCCCGTATCGCTGGTGAAACCGCACCGCTGCTGTTTACCGCCCTCTCCAACCAGTTCTGGAGTACGGACATGATGCAGCCGATCGCCAACCTGCCGGTGACGATCTTTAAATTTGCGATGAGCCCATTCGCGGAATGGCAGCAGCTGGCCTGGGCCGGGGTGCTGATCATCACCCTTTGCGTACTGTTGCTGAACATTCTGGCGCGCGTCATTTTCGCGAAGCAGAAACACGGTTAAATTTTTACGGCGCGGCACATCGCGGCGCCGAATGAGGAAATGAGTCAATGAGTATGGTTGATACTGCCCCGGGTAAGATTCAGGTTCGTGATTTGAACTTCTACTACGGCAAATTCCATGCCCTGAAGAATATCAACCTGGATATCGCGAAGAACCAGGTCACGGCATTTATCGGTCCGTCTGGCTGTGGTAAATCCACGCTGCTGCGCACCTTTAACAAAATGTATTCGCTCTATCCGGAGCAGCGCGCAGAAGGTGAAATTCTGCTGGACGGTGACAACATCCTGACCAATACCCAGGATATCGCCCTGCTGCGTGCGAAAGTGGGGATGGTGTTCCAGAAACCCACGCCGTTCCCGATGTCGATCTATGACAACATCGCCTTTGGTGTGCGTCTGTTTGAGAAGCTCTCCCGTGCGGATATGGACGAGCGCGTGCAGTGGGCATTGACCAAGGCCGCATTATGGAACGAAACCAAAGATAAACTTCACCAGAGCGGGTACTCTCTCTCCGGTGGACAGCAGCAGCGTCTGTGCATTGCGCGCGGTATCGCCATTCGCCCGGAAGTCTTGCTGCTGGATGAGCCGTGCTCAGCCCTTGACCCGATCTCAACCGGGCGTATCGAAGAGCTGATCACCGAGCTGAAGCAGGATTACACCGTGGTGATCGTCACTCACAACATGCAGCAGGCAGCCCGTTGCTCTGACCACACGGCGTTTATGTACCTGGGCGAGTTGATTGAGTTCAGCGATACGGACGCGCTGTTCACCCGTCCTGCGAAGAAACAAACCGAAGATTATATTACTGGCCGCTACGGTTGATTTGCCTTAGTGCATGTGGAGAAACCATGGACAACCTCAATCTTAATAAACACATTTCCGGCCAGTTTAACGCAGAGCTGGAAAGCATTCGCACCCAGGTGATGACCATGGGCGGCATGGTCGAGCAGCAGCTTTCTGATGCGATTACGGCAATGCACAACCAGGACAGCGAGCTGGCGAAGCGCGTTATCGAAGGCGATCACAACGTCAATATGATGGAAGTCGCCATCGACGAAGCGTGCGTGCGCATCATTGCCAAGCGTCAGCCAACCGCGAGCGACCTGCGTCTGGTAATGGCGATCATCAAAACTATCGCCGAGCTGGAGCGTATTGGTGACGTGGCGGATAAAATCTGCCGCACCGCGCTGGAGAAATTCTCCCAGCAGCACCAGCCGCTGCTGGTGAGCCTGGAGTCTCTCGGTCGCCACACCGTGCAGATGCTGCACGATGTGCTGGACGCTTTCGCGCGCATGGATCTGGACGAAGCGGTCCGTATCTACCGTGAAGATAAGAAAGTTGACCAGGAATACGAAGGCATAGTGCGTCAGCTAATGACCTACATGATGGAAGATTCCCGTACCATTCCAAGCGTGCTGACCGCGCTGTTCTGCGCGCGCTCAATTGAGCGTATTGGCGACCGCTGCCAGAACATTTGCGAATACATCTTCTACTTCGTGAAGGGACAGGATTTCCGTCACGTGGGCGGCGACGAGCTGGACAAGCTGCTGGCGGGTAAAGATCCGAAAGAGTGATGTGTGTGGCGGGTGGCGCTATCGCTTACCCGCCCTACGATCCTTGTAGGCCGGATAAGCGTTAGCGCCATCCGGCTTTGTTTTTTCAGCGAGTAATATCCCACCCGCGCGCCTTCCACAGTTCCGGCAGCTGCGCCAGGTCTGTAAAGGTCGTCACTTTTGGATGATCGATCGGCTTGTTGTGCGGATCGGCGCAGAAGTAAAACACCTCCATCCCCGCATCAATCCCCGACTGCGCGCCCGCAGACGAGTCATCCACCAGGATGCAGTTCTCCACGTTGACGTTCATCGCCTTCGCCGCGTGGAACATCAATGCCGGATCCGGCTTCCAGCGCTGGATATCGTAGCCGCTGAACAGTTTTTCCGGGAAGTGGTGCAACATGTCCAGCTTGCCGAGTGAGTGCTGCATTTTGCTGACCGGGCCGTTAGAGACCACGCAGATCGGCACCGTCATCGCATCCAGCAGCGCGTTAGCGCCGGCGATAACTTCCAGCTCGGCGTCGAAGAGGCGTGCGACCTCGGTGCGGTACACCGGTTCCAGATCCACTTTCGCCAGATCCACCCCGTGCTCTTCGTTAATGATGTCGATGATCTCGTACAGCTTCACGCCCTTAAAGCGTTTAAACACCTCTTCGAGATCGAGCGTAATGCCAAATTCCTGGAACATGGCGACATACGCGCGGGAACAAATGACCTCACTGTCGACCAGCGTACCGTCACAGTCGAAAAATACCGCTTCAATTCCGGACATGCCTTTCCCTTTTAACAAGTTTAACGTTTACGTACGACAGTTTAACGAGACGCAATCGTTGCCGTATAAGCAAAATCAATGAAAAAAGTATCCCGTAACCGCCACTATTGTCGCATTTTGGTATAGGATAGCGACGAATTTTCCCTCCTTGTTCGGAAATTGATGATGAGTCAACAACACACTACCCAGACATCTGGTCAGGGGCTGCTTGAGCGCGTGTTCAAACTGCGCGAGCACGGCACAACGGCACGCACCGAAGTGATCGCCGGTTTTACTACCTTCCTGACGATGGTCTATATCGTTTTCGTTAACCCGCAAATTCTGGGCGTGGCTGGCATGGACACCAGCGCCGTCTTTGTTACCACCTGTCTGATCGCGGCCCTTGGCAGCATCCTGATGGGCGTTTTCGCTAATCTGCCCGTGGCGCTGGCCCCGGCAATGGGTCTGAATGCGTTCTTTGCGTTCGTGGTGGTTCAGGCGATGGGCCTGCCGTGGCAGGTTGGGATGGGGGCTATTTTCTGGGGCGCGGTCGGCCTGCTGCTGCTGACCATCTTCCGTGTGCGCTACTGGATGATTGCGAACATTCCCGTGAGCCTGCGCGTGGGCATCACCAGCGGTATCGGTCTGTTTATCGGCATGATGGGGCTGAAAAACGCTGGCGTAATCGTGGCGAACCCGGAAACGCTGGTGAGCATTGGTAACCTGACCTCTCACAGCGTGCTGCTGGGCGTGCTGGGCTTCTTTATTATCGCGATCCTGGCGTCGCGTAACATCCACGCTGCGGTGCTGGTCTCTATCATCGTGACCACGCTGCTGGGCTGGATGCTGGGTGACGTGCATTACAGCGGTATTGTCTCTGCGCCACCGAGCGTTTCTACCGTGATTGGTCACGTTGATCTGGCGGGCTCGCTGAACCTGGGTCTGGCCGGAGTGATTTTCTCCTTCATGCTGGTCAACCTGTTTGACTCCTCCGGTACGCTGATTGGCGTGACGGACAAAGCGGGTCTGGCGGACGAGAAAGGCAAATTCCCGCGCATGAAGCAGGCGCTGTATGTGGATAGCATCTCGTCCGTTGCGGGTTCTTTCATCGGCACCTCGTCTGTTACCGCTTACATTGAATCCTCTTCCGGCGTGTCCGTGGGCGGCCGTACTGGCCTGACGGCGGTAGTCGTGGGTCTGCTGTTCCTGCTGGTGATCTTCCTCTCTCCGCTGGCGGGGATGGTGCCACCGTACGCGGCAGCTGGCGCGCTGATCTACGTCGGCGTGCTGATGACCTCGAGCCTGGCGCGCGTGAAGTGGGAAGATCTGACGGAAGCCGTTCCGGCGTTTATTACCGCGGTGATGATGCCGTTCAGCTTCTCGATCACCGAAGGTATCGCGCTGGGCTTTATCTCGTACTGTGTGATGAAGATCGGTACCGGCCGTTTCCGCGAACTCAGCCCGTGCGTGATGATTGTGGCGCTGCTGTTTGTGCTCAAGATTGTGTTTATTGACGCGCACTAAGGTGCGGTGTGTGGTGTCAGGTGGCGCTTCGCTTACCTGACCTACTGACGAGTGTAGGCCCGGAAAGCGCTAGCGCCACCGGGCTTTTTTATCAGGTTTTAACCCGCTTAATATAATCCCCAAACGCAGTCAGCTGACCAGAGAGATGGTCACGCGTACTCTGATCCACCACTTCACCCGTCTGCGGGTCGACTTTGTTCTGAATCACGCCGCCCATAAATTCCGGCTTGTTCATCACCATCGCATCCAGGAACACCAGGATCTGTCGCAGGTGATACTGGCAGCGCGCACCGCCGATGGCGCCCATTGAGCTGGTCTGGATCAGCACCGGTTTGCCTGACAGCGGCTGCTCCGGTAAACGGGATAACCAGTCAATCGCGTTCTTCAGACCACCCGGAACCGAGTAGTTATATTCTGGCGTTACAATCACTACACCATCAGCCTGACGGATCTGCTCGGCTATCGCCTCCACGCTGTGCGGGAACCCTTCTTCCTGCTGAACGTCAGCATCATAAAGCGGGATGTCGCCAATAGACGGCAGGGCGCTGATCTCCATTCCCGCAGGCGCCAGCTGTGGCAGCGTGCGCGCTACCATCCCGTTAAACGAACCTTTGCGCAGGCTTCCCAGTAACGTAACAACTTTCAACGTATCAGACATGATTACTCCTGTTTCATCATGATGACCCTGGACGGATCAGCTATGGGTGTATGCTTTTTCTGCCGGTAAACTGGTTAATCGCATCAGGCGCGCGGCGGGCTCGTTGGCGCGCTCAGGTACATCCGGAAGACTACGCCAACCGCGAATACTGTCAAACTCCCAGATTTTCAGCCGTTCGATGGCGGGGCTCACCGCAACGGACCAGATCAGTACGTCCTCAGCGTCGCTGAGCGCCTCTACCAGCGACGCTTTCGCGGCACGCAGGCGTCCGGAGCCGGGAAGCAGCTGCAACAGGCTGGCGTCGTCTGATGCCGCGCCGCTCAGTTTACGGATGCTCTGGCGAAGGGTGATGAGCTGCGCTCTGGCTTCAACGGGATCGTTCTGGTTACGTATCCACAGCTTTTCATTGCTGGAGAGCGGGTATTCATCGAGCGCGTTAGCACCATGGAAGCTGCGCGTGACGCGTTGCAGCTCCATATCCAGGCCGCAATCACCTTCAGTCGTCAGCGCGACGCCAACAATGTTGCCAGTGTACGCAATGGAAAAATGGGGGAGTGCCGGGTCCGCAAAAACCGGGCGACCTTCTGGCTGGGTGAGTATGTCCGGTAATTCGCTGGTGCCGTACAGCATAAAAAGCAGTTCTGCGAGGAGCGCTCTGGAAGCTAAAAACCGCGTCCTGCGGTGTTCAGGTAGTTTGAGCGCCTCACTGTGACAGGCTGAAGAAATTCTGGCCGATACGAGATGCCCTTCCGTTAATGTTCCTCGTGCAAAGTGCGTAGCCATTTTTCGCTCCCTGATAATGGTCGTAGTCGGTTAAACGGTTACATGATTATCGCTTAACTCAGCTTCTGTTTTAATCAGTAAATAGAAATAAGAGAAGCCTGAGGACCGAACTTTACATTATCTTAGGCAAAAACCTGACCTGGCGCGGTATACAGGGCTTTTATAGTTTCGCGCAGCCAGATAATTTTCGGATTATGGCTGTTCCGCTTATGCCAGATAAGCGTGAAGGGTACGGTCAGCTTTTCTGCCTGCGCCTCATCGATGGGAATGGGAAGGCAGACCAGATTACGCTGGTGGAGTTGATTGTAGTGATGGCAGTAGTAGGGCGCAGTGGCAATGTAGTTGTGGTCCGGCTGAGCCGCCATAAACATCGACTGTTCAAAGCCGGGCAGGCTCATGGCGACGTTGCGCTCCCGGCCCATCTCTTTTAGCACTTCATCAAGCGCCCAGGTATCGCTGCGCTCCCAGAAGATGCTGATATGCGGGTAGCGCAGAAACGTCTCAAGGTTCCACGCTTCGTGAAGTGCCGGATGATCTTCTCGCAGATAGACGCACGGACGGTCGCTGAACAGGATTTCGTAGTCAATAAACCACGGCATCAGCTTTAGGAGCTCGCGGGAGCGCGGGTGCGTTTCGCGGCCGGTAAAACCGAGATCGACCTCCCCGCGCGTAATGGCGTCCAGCGAATCATAATCCCACTGGCGCAACTTCACCGTCGCCTGTGGGTAGCGCTCATTCACCTGCTCCAGCAGGGTGTTGAAGCGAATCAGCATCAGCGGCGTTTCGGCGGCGAGCACAAACTTGAGCCCGCCTGGAGAGCTATGGTGGAATTTATCGACGATCTGATTGCCAATCTGCATCCAGTCGGCCAGATCCTGTTCCAGACTCACCGTTAGCGGCGTGGGCAGTAGCCCTAAAGGCGTTTTCACAAACAGCGGATCGTCGAACCAGTCGCGCAGCTTCGCCAGCGATTTACTCACTGCGGACGGCGTCACGTTCATTCGCTTCGCGGCTTTGGTGACGCTGCGCTCCTGCAACAACAACTGCAGGCAAAGTAAAAGATTAAGATCGAGACTGCTGATGGGCTTCTTCATAGTGCGCCGCGGGCTGGATGACCATAAGTAAGGTAATGCAGAGTATGCTACAGCCAATCAGAACCCCGATCAGCATATTCAGCGCGTTAAGGCCGATCACCGCCGCCAGCCAAATCCACAGCGACGAACCGCAGACCTGCGCAATGCCCAGCACCGAGCTTGCCACGCCTGCCCGCAGTGAGAACGGGCCAAGCGCCTGACTCATCGCCACGCCGAAGCCGCCGGAGAATCCGGCGCAGATCAGGGTCATACCCACCAGCATCAGCGCATGTGAGGTGGCGGTCGCCAGAATTACGCCTGCGGCGAGAAACAGCGTCTGTGAAGCGAGCATCAGCGTGCGCTGGCGGAAGATATTGAGCGCAAAGGGCATCGAGAATGAAACCGCCATGCTGACCATCGCATTGAGCGCCATCACCGTCGAATACTCACCGCGATCGAAGCCTATCGTCTCCATCATTAACACCGGGGAAACGTTTACATAGGTGAGGATCACCGCCACGCTGAGCGTGATGATGGCCAGGCGGCTCAGGAAAAAGCGATTCAGAAGCTTTTCAGCCGGATGAATGGTAGCAGCGTGGTGCGTCTGCTGCGAACCGGGATGGGTCTCTTTCAACACCGTCACGGACAGTATAAAGACGATGGCGCCCATTGTGGCCATAGTCCAGAAAAGGCTCTGCCATGGAAATTTCAGCATGATCAGGTAGCCTACAACCGGTGCCAGCACCGGGATGATGCAGGTAATGCCGTTCAGCATCGACAGCACCCTGGCGCGGCGCTGGGCGCTCAAGGTATCGCGCAGAATAGCAAACGCCACCACGTAACAGCCGCCCGCGCCAATACCCTGGATAAAGCGCCCTGACAGGAACATTGTGCTTTCCTGAGCCATTGAACACAGTACCGATGCCAGCGTAAAGATAACCGCCCCCGTAATGGCGACGGGTTGACGGCCGGCTCTGTCCGCGATTTTCCCGGCAAATACCATCGACGACGCCATACCCGCGAGGTAGGCCGAAAACGCGATGTGCAGTTGCGCCTCGCTGGCACCCAGATCGCGGGCAATATGCGGTAGCCCCACCAGATACATATCAATGCCGGACGGATACAGCAGAACTAATGCGAAACTACAAAACAGAAAACGAGCCATAAATCCCCCATAGATGCAGGCAAGCAGGATAGGGGGCATGGGGGGATTAAGCGAGTTGCCATTGGGACAATGGTGATTTCCCTGGAGGAAATCACCATGTTCTATCGGGAATTACTTACCAATACAGAAGCTTGAGAAAATTCGTCCAAGCAGATCGTCCGACGTAAACTCCCCGGTGATCTCGCTCAGGTTCTGCTGCGCCAGACGCAGTTCCTCCGCCAGCAGCTCGCCGGCCCAAGCGCCGATCAGCTGCGCTTTGCCCTGGTCAAGATGGCGTGCCGCCTCTTCCAGCGCCTGCAGGTGACGGCGACGCGCCAGGAAGCCGCCTTCCATGCTGGTATCAAAGCCCATGCTCTGCTTGAGATGGTTACGCAGGTCGTCCACGCCTTCACCGGTCCGCGCCGACAGGCGGATCAGTGAGTGACCATTCACATCGCTGATGCCCAGCGTTTCGCCGGTAACGTCGGCCTTATTGCGCACCACGGTGATCGGCAGTTTGGCCGGGAGACGGGCGATAAAGTCTGGCCAGATTTCAGCCGGGTCAACGGCGTCGGTCGTGGTGCCGTCCACCATAAACAACACGCGGTCGGCCTGCTCGATCTCCTGCCAGGCGCGTTCGATACCGATACGCTCGACTTCATCGCTCGCATCGCGCAGGCCAGCGGTATCGATGATGTGCAGCGGCATGCCGTCGATATGGATATGCTCGCGCAGAACATCGCGGGTGGTACCGGCTATGTCGGTCACGATCGCCGCTTCACGGCCCGCCAGGGCGTTCAGCAGGCTTGATTTCCCGGCGTTGGGGCGACCAGCAATGACCACCTTCATGCCCTCACGCAGCAGGCTGCCCTGGCGCGCTTCGGCGCGAACGGCATCCAGATCGTTCATCACCTGGTTGAGCTGGGCTTCGATTTTGCCGTCAGAAAGGAAGTCAATCTCCTCGTCCGGGAAGTCGATAGCCGCTTCAACATAGATTCGCAGGTGAGTAAGTGCTTCCACAAGGTGATTCACGCGTGCGGAAAATGCCCCTTGCAACGAGTTCAGCGCGGAGCGGGCTGCCTGTTCGGAACTGGCGTCGATCAGGTCGGCAATCGCTTCGGCCTGAGCCAGGTCGAGCTTATCGTTCAGGAAGGCACGCTCGGAGAACTCACCCGGCTTCGCAATGCGCAGGCCTGGCAGGGTCAGAATACGTTTTAACAGCAGGTCGAGGATCACCGGGCCGCCGTGACCCTGAAGCTCCAGCACGTCTTCGCCAGTAAAGGAGTTTGGGCCGGGGAACCACAGCGCAATGCCCTGGTCCAGCGAGGTGCCGTCGGCATCTTTAAATGGCAGATAATCAGCGTAGCGCGGCTTTGGCAGTTTACCCAGCACCGCTTCGGCCACCTCACGCGCCTTCAGGCCGGAGATGCGCAGAATGCCTACACCACCGCGTCCCGGTGGGGTTGCCTGGGCGACGATAGTGTCGTTATGGCTCATGGTTGCTCTCGTTCAATACAAATAAAAAAGGCGGTCAATCGACCGCCCTTATTTTAGCGTTAAGTTACCGAATCAGGACTTTTTCTTTTCGCGGCTATGCAGGCCACGTTTTTCCAGACCACGGTAAATCAGCTGCTGCTGGATGATGGTCACCAGGTTGCTGACGATATAGTACAGCACCAGACCTGACGGGAACCACAGGAAGAACACGGTGAAGATGACCGGCATAAAGGTCATGATCTTCTGCTGCATCGGGTCAGTCACGGTGGTCGGAGACATCTTCTGGATGAAGAACATCGTCACGCCCATCAGGATCGGCAGGATGTAGTACGGGTCCTGTGCGGACAGGTCATGGATCCACAGGGCGAACGGCGCGTGGCGCAGCTCAACGGAACCCATCAGCATGTAGTACAGCGCAAGGAAGATTGGCATCTGAATCAGCAGCGGGAAGCAACCACCCAGTGGGTTCACTTTCTCTGCTTTATACAGGGCCATCATCTCCTGGCTCTGACGCTGTTTGTCATCGCCCAGACGCTCACGCATAGCCTGAATCTTCGGCTGTAGCATACGCATCTTCGCCATGGAGGTGTACTGCGCTTTAGTCAGCGGGTACATGATGCCACGAACGATAAAGGTGATAACGATGATGGAGAAGCCCCAGTTACCCAGGAAGCTGTGGATGAACTTCAGCAGCTTAAACAGCGGCTGAGAGATGAACCACAACCAACCGTAATCAACGGTCAGATCCAGGTGCGGCGCAACGGCAGCCATTTTATCCTGGATTTCCGGGCCGACCCACAGGGTGCTTGCCAGCTTACCGGTTTGACCCGGCGGCACCAGAACCGGCTGAGATTTGTAGCCGATGGCTGCAATACCGTTGCCGAGGTTCGCGGTGTAGAAGTTGTTCGTACCGTCGTTATTCGGTACCCACGCCGTCGCGAAATACTGTTGCAGCATTGCGACCCAACCGCCTTTAGAGCTGACGTTCAGGTTTTCGTTATCGGCAATGGTGTCGAATTTGTATTTCTCGTACTTGGTATCTGGCGTGGAATAAGCCGCGCCACGGAAGGTATGCAGCGCAAAGTTGCTGCTTCCGGTGTCACGGTGAGACGGCAGATTGATGGACTGCTTCAGCTGACCAAAGGTAGAGATTTCCAGCGGTTTCGCACCGGTGTTCTGTACGCTGTAGCCCACGTTCACCGCATATTCACCGCGTTTCAGGGTGAAGGTTTTGGTGAAGGTGTTGCCTGCCGCGTCGGTGTAGGTCATCGGAATAACCAGTTCGTTCTGACCATCAGCCAGCACAAAGGTGTCATTCTCGACGTTATACAGTGGACGCGCACCGTTCGCCGGGTTATCCGGGCCATCACGACCGGTCAGGCCGCTCTGTGCCTGGTAGATAAACTCAGGCGTGGTTTCCAGTAACTGGAACGGTTCGGTAGACTTCAGCTCTTTCGGGTAGGTCAACAGCAGCGCCTGCTCAACATCACCACCACGGGTGTTGATAGTCAGCTCAAGCACATCGGTCTTAACCGTAATCTGTTTCCCCTGGCCACTGGCCGGTACGCCCTGGTCGGCGGCGCTACCCGCTGCGGTGGTCGTGGTCTGCGTGGTCTGCTGCTGGGGTTGAGGATTTTTATCCTGCTCCCATGCCTGCCAGATCATGAAAGACACGAACAACAAAGCGATGATAAGAAGATTGCGTTGCGAATCCATCGTTAGTGTTCTCTGGTATCAAAAGGTCCTGGAGGGACGGGGTCGTCTCCACCTGGGTGTAAAGGGTGGCATTTTAATACGCGTTTCACCGTCAACCAACTGCCTTTTATCACTCCAAACCTGCGCAATGCCTCAATTCCGTAGCTTGAGCATGTTGGCGTGAAACGGCAATGTGGCCCGAGTAGCGGACTAATCAGGCGTTGATAGACCCGAATGAGGGCTATCAGGACCCGCGAGCCAGGCGACAGTGGCGGCGCCATAATTTTTCCAACGCTTCCGAGAGAGCACGGTTATCGAGGTCGGCAACCCCTTTTTTAGCCACCACCACGAAATCCATTGAAGGCAGTTCGTGCTGACGTAAACGGAAGCTTTCACGCGTCAGACGTTTAATCCGGTTGCGTTCATGCGCACGCTTAACGTTTTTCTTGGCGACTGTGAGACCGATGCGGGGATGCCCCAGCGAATTTTGGCGGCCGAGGATGGTGATTTGCGGCGTGCCAGCCCGTAGTGGCTGCTGGAAGACGAAAGTGAAATGAGTGGGAGTTAACAAACGTAACTCCCTGGGAAATGCGAGCTTAACCACTCAGGGGTTAGCTTTATTACTTGGAAACGGTCAGACGAGCGCGGCCTTTAGCACGACGACGTGCCAGAACCTGACGACCATTTTTAGTAGCCATACGAGCACGGAAGCCGTGAGAACGGTTGCGCTTCAGTACAGACGGTTGAAAAGTGCGTTTCATGGCGATTTCTACCTAAACTTGAATAAATTCACTGACTTTTGCGTATACCCGAACGAGATTCGAACGACTAACGCCTCAGCGTGGGTGATTAAAGAGGCCGGATTGTAATAATTGTACACTCCGGAGTCAATTCTCTTTCCTTAAATCCCTGCGTATTTCCGCACGATTTCGCGTGGAAAATGAGCAACGAACGACGCAGGAAGATGAGCATCACGCGCCGGGTCGAGGATTATACGGGCTCGCCAACAAAGCGCAAGGATCCTCCTGGATCTTCGTTAGATCATTTAAGCCCAAAATTGTCTGTGCTCATTAAATTTTCCAATATGCGGCCTAAATCGCGAGGCACTCGCGTCAGGATCGTTTACACTTACCCGATTCCGGATCTTCCTGTGGATAAATCGGGAAGAATCTGTGAGAAACAGAAGATCTCTGGCTCAGTTTAGGCTATGATCCGCGGTCCTGATCGGGATCCAGCGATCCTGGCCGGACATAAACACAACATCGTTCAGGCTGTATCAACGATAGCGTGTATAACCGCAGATAGCGGTTCGCACATCACCCTGATGGGGTCATGTCGATGTGCGCCAACAATCATGAATATTCAATAGTTTTCTTTTATTGTTCGAGTGGAGTCCGCCGTGTCACTTTCGCTTTGGCAGCAGTGTCTTGCCCGATTGCAGGATGAGTTACCAGCCACAGAATTCAGTATGTGGATCCGCCCATTGCAGGCGGAACTGAGCGATAACACGCTGGCTTTGTACGCGCCAAACCGTTTCGTGCTCGATTGGGTAAGGGATAAATACCTTAATAACATCAATGGACTGCTGAACGATTTCTGCGGGTCAGATGCCCCACAGCTGCGTTTTGAAGTGGGCACAAAGCCGGTCACCCAAACCGTTCGTGAAGTTGTCAATGTGGCAGCCCCTGCACAGGCGGCGCCCGCTCCAGCGCCTCGCGTTGCACCGGCTCGTCAGGGCTGGGATAACGTTCCGGCCCCCGCTGAGCCTACCTACCGCTCTAATGTTAACGTGAAACACACGTTCGATAACTTCGTTGAAGGTAAGTCGAACCAGCTGGCGCGCGCGGCGGCCCGTCAGGTTGCCGATAATCCCGGTGGTGCTTACAACCCGCTGTTCCTTTATGGCGGCACGGGTCTCGGTAAAACGCACCTGCTGCATGCGGTGGGCAACGGCATTATGGCGCGTAAGCCCAATGCCAAAGTAGTGTATATGCACTCCGAACGCTTCGTTCAGGACATGGTAAAAGCCCTGCAAAACAATGCGATCGAAGAGTTTAAACGCTACTACCGTTCCGTTGATGCGCTGCTGATCGATGACATCCAGTTCTTTGCCAATAAAGAACGATCGCAGGAAGAGTTTTTCCACACCTTTAACGCCCTGCTGGAAGGCAATCAGCAGATCATTTTGACCTCGGATCGTTATCCAAAAGAGATCAACGGCGTTGAAGATCGTCTCAAATCCCGCTTCGGCTGGGGCCTGACCGTGGCGATCGAGCCGCCGGAGCTGGAAACCCGCGTCGCGATCCTGATGAAAAAAGCCGACGAGAACGACATTCGCCTGCCGGGTGAAGTGGCGTTCTTTATTGCCAAGCGCCTGCGTTCCAACGTTCGTGAGCTGGAAGGGGCACTGAACCGCGTTATCGCCAACGCCAATTTTACCGGTCGTGCGATCACCATCGATTTTGTGCGTGAAGCGCTGCGCGATTTGTTGGCATTGCAGGAAAAACTGGTCACCATCGACAATATTCAGAAGACGGTGGCTGAGTACTACAAGATCAAAGTGGCAGATTTACTGTCTAAACGTCGTTCCCGCTCGGTGGCGCGTCCGCGTCAGATGGCGATGGCGCTGGCAAAAGAGCTCACCAACCACAGCCTGCCGGAAATCGGTGATGCGTTTGGTGGCCGTGACCATACGACCGTGCTGCACGCCTGTCGCAAGATTGAGCAGTTACGCGAAGAAAGCCACGACATAAAAGAAGATTTTTCCAATTTAATCAGAACATTATCATCGTGACGCTATGAAATTTACCGTTGAACGTGAACATTTATTAAAACCGCTGCAACAGGTGAGTGGCCCATTAGGCGGCCGCCCTACGCTGCCTATTCTTGGAAACCTGCTGCTTCAGGTCGCTGACGGTACGCTGTCGCTGACCGGCACAGATCTGGAAATGGAAATGATCGCGCGCGTTACGCTGACTCAGCCGCACGACGCGGGCGCGACCACGGTTCCGGCACGTAAATTCTTTGATATTTGCCGTGGGTTGCCGGAAGGCGCTGAAATCGCCGTGCAGCTGGAGGGCGACCGCATGCTGGTGCGCTCTGGCCGCAGCCGTTTCTCCCTCTCCACGCTGCCCGCTGCGGACTTCCCGAACCTGGATGACTGGCAGAGCGAAGTTGAATTTACCCTGCCGCAGGCGACGATGAAGCGTCTGATTGAAGCCACGCAGTTCTCCATGGCGCATCAGGACGTTCGTTACTACTTAAACGGCATGCTGTTCGAAACCGAAGGTGAAGAGCTGCGTACCGTGGCTACAGACGGTCACCGTCTGGCGGTCTGTTCCATGCCGATTGGCGATTCACTGCCAAACCATTCGGTGATCGTACCGCGTAAAGGCGTAATTGAACTGATGCGTATGCTCGACGGCGGCGACACCCCGCTGCGCGTGCAGATCGGTAGCAACAATATTCGTGCCCACGTGGGCGATTTTGTCTTCACATCGAAGCTGGTAGACGGACGTTTCCCGGATTATCGCCGCGTATTGCCGAAGAACCCGGACAAAACGCTGGAGGCAGGTTGCGACATCCTCAAGCAGGCGTTCGCGCGCGCCGCTATTCTCTCCAACGAGAAATTCCGCGGCGTACGTCTGTACGTGAGTGAAAACCAGATCAAAATCACCGCCAACAACCCGGAGCAGGAAGAGGCAGAAGAGATTCTGGACGTCACCTACGCCGGGGCTGAGATGGAAATCGGCTTCAACGTCAGCTATGTGCTGGATGTGCTGAATGCACTGAAATGCGAGAACGTTCGCATCCTGCTGACTGACTCCGTTTCGAGCGTACAGATTGAAGATGCCGCATCACAGTCGGCTGCTTATGTTGTCATGCCAATGAGACTGTAATGTCGCTCACCCGTCTGTTGATCCGCGACTTTCGCAACATCGAGAGCGCGGATCTCGCTTTATCCCCTGGCTTTAATTTCCTGGTTGGCGCGAACGGCAGCGGCAAAACCAGCGTGCTGGAAGCCATCTATACGCTCGGTCATGGCCGGGCGTTTCGCAGTTTGCAGATTGGTCGCGTGATTCGCCACGAGCAGGATGCGTTTGTGCTGCATGGGCGCTTACAGGGTGCCGAGCGGGAAACTGCCATCGGCCTGACCAAAGACAAGCAGGGCGACAGCAAGGTGCGCATCGACGGCACCGACGGCCACAAGGTGGCGGAGCTGGCACTGCTGATGCCGATGCAGCTGATTACGCCGGAGGGGTTTACTTTACTCAACGGCGGCCCCAAATACAGAAGAGCGTTCCTCGACTGGGGATGCTTTCACAATGAAGCCGGTTTCTTTAACGCCTGGAGCAATCTGAAGCGTCTGCTTAAACAGCGTAACGCCGCATTGCGCCAGGTCACGCGCTACGCCCAGCTGCGTCCGTGGGACATGGAATTAATTCCTCTTGCGGAACAAATCAGCCGCTGGCGTGCCGAATACAGCGCAGGTATCGCCGAAGACATGGCCGATACCTGCAAACAGTTTTTACCCGAGTTCTCTCTCACCTTCTCTTTCCAGCGTGGCTGGGAAAAAGAGACGGATTATGCCGAGGTGTTAGAGAGAAGCTTCGAGCGCGATCGCATGTTGACCTACACCGCGCACGGCCCGCACAAGGCGGATTTCCGCATTCGTGCCGACGGTGCGCCGGTGGAAGACACGCTGTCGCGCGGGCAGCTGAAGCTCCTGATGTGCGCGCTGCGCCTGGCGCAGGGGGAGTTCCTCACCCGCGAAAGTGGGCGACGCTGCCTGTACCTGATAGATGATTTTGCCTCGGAACTTGACGACGCGCGGCGCGGGCTACTTGCCAGCCGCTTAAAAGCCACGCAGTCGCAGGTTTTCGTCAGCGCCATTAGCGCTGAACACGTTATGGACATGTCGGACGAAAATTCGAAGATGTTTACCGTGGAAAAGGGTAAAATAACGGATTAACCCAAGTTGAAATGAGCGAGAAACGTTGATGTCGAATTCTTATGACTCCTCCAGTATCAAAGTCCTGAAAGGACTGGATGCGGTGCGTAAGCGCCCGGGTATGTATATCGGCGACACGGATGACGGCACCGGTCTGCACCACATGGTATTCGAGGTGGTAGATAACGCTATCGACGAAGCGCTCGCGGGTCACTGTAAAGACATCGTGGTCACGATCCATGCGGACAACTCCGTGTCCGTTACCGATGATGGTCGTGGCATCCCAACCGGTATTCACCCGGAAGAGGGCGTATCTGCTGCGGAAGTTATCATGACCGTTCTGCACGCAGGCGGTAAGTTCGATGATAACTCCTATAAAGTTTCCGGCGGTCTGCACGGCGTAGGCGTATCCGTAGTAAACGCCCTGTCGCAGAAGCTGGAGCTGGTTATCCAGCGCGAAGGCAAAATTCACCGCCAGATTTACACCCATGGTGTGCCGCAGGCACCGCTGGCCGTTACCGGTGATACCGACAAAACCGGTACCATGGTGCGTTTCTGGCCGAGCCTTGAAACCTTCACCAACGTCACCGAATTCGAGTACGAGATCCTGGCGAAACGCCTGCGTGAACTGTCGTTCCTGAACTCCGGCGTGTCGATTCGACTGCGCGACAAACGCGACAACAAAGAAGACCACTTCCACTACGAAGGCGGTATCAAGGCGTTCGTTGAGTATCTGAACAAGAACAAAACGCCAATTCACCCGAATATCTTCTACTTCTCTACTGAAAAAGACGGTATCGGCGTGGAAGTGGCACTGCAGTGGAACGATGGTTTCCAGGAAAACATCTACTGCTTTACCAACAACATTCCACAGCGCGACGGCGGTACTCACCTTGCGGGCTTCCGCGCGGCGATGACCCGTACCCTGAACGCCTACATGGACAAAGAAGGCTACAGCAAAAAAGCGAAAGTCAGCGCCACCGGTGACGATGCCCGTGAAGGCCTGATTGCCGTGGTCTCCGTGAAGGTGCCGGATCCGAAATTCTCCTCACAGACCAAAGACAAGCTGGTCTCTTCTGAGGTGAAATCGGCGGTTGAACAGCAGATGAACGAACTGCTGAGCGAATACCTGCTGGAAAACCCGTCCGACGCGAAAATCGTGGTGGGTAAAATTATCGATGCGGCGCGTGCCCGTGAAGCGGCGCGTAAAGCCCGTGAAATGACCCGTCGTAAAGGCGCGCTGGATCTGGCAGGCCTGCCGGGCAAACTGGCTGACTGCCAGGAACGCGATCCGGCGCTTTCTGAACTGTACCTTGTGGAAGGGGACTCCGCGGGCGGTTCTGCAAAGCAGGGCCGTAACCGCAAGAACCAGGCGATTCTGCCGCTGAAGGGTAAAATCCTTAACGTTGAGAAAGCGCGCTTCGACAAGATGCTCTCTTCTCAGGAAGTGGCGACGCTCATCACCGCGCTCGGCTGCGGCATCGGTCGCGACGAGTACAACCCGGACAAACTGCGCTATCACAGCATCATCATCATGACAGATGCGGACGTCGACGGCTCGCACATTCGTACGCTGCTGTTGACCTTCTTCTATCGTCAGATGCCGGAAATCGTTGAGCGCGGCCACGTCTACATTGCCCAGCCGCCGCTGTATAAAGTGAAGAAAGGCAAGCAGGAACAGTACATTAAAGATGACGAGGCGATGGATCAGTACCAAATCGCGATCGCCCTTGATGGTGCGACCCTGCACGCAAACTCCAGCGCGCCAGCGCTGGCCGGTGAACCGCTGGAGCGTCTGGTCTCCGAGTTCAACGCCACGCAGAAAATGATTGGCCGTATGGAGCGTCGCTATCCGAAAGCGCTGCTGAAAGAGCTGATTTATCAGCCGACCCTGACCGAAGCCGATCTGAGCGACGAGCAGACCGTCACCCGCTGGGTGAACACCCTGGTGAGCGAGCTGAACGAGAAAGAGCAGCACGGCAGCCAGTGGAAGTTCGACGTTCAGCAGAACGCTGAGCAGCAGTTCGAGCCGATTGTTCGCGTGCGTACCCACGGCGTCGATACCGACTACCCGCTGGAGCACGAGTTTGTTACCGGTCCGGAATACCGCCGTATCTGCACCCTCGGCGAGAAGCTGCGTGGTCTGATCGAAGACGACGCGTTCATCGAACGTGGCGAGCGTCGTCAGCCGGTAGCCAGCTTCGAACAGGCGCTGGAGTGGCTGGTGAAAGAGTCCCGTCGTGGCCTCTCTATTCAGCGTTATAAAGGCCTGGGCGAAATGAACCCGGATCAGCTGTGGGAAACCACCATGGATCCGGAAAGCCGTCGCATGCTGCGCGTCACCGTTAAAGACGCAATCGCAGCGGATCAGCTGTTCACGACCCTGATGGGCGATGCGGTTGAACCACGTCGCGCCTTCATCGAAGAGAACGCCCTGAAAGCGGCGAATATCGATATTTAATCGTCGTAATACCGCACGATAACAGGCCGCGCTTTTAGCGCGGCTTTTTTATGGGCGCAGGCATATCCAGCGACATCACGGACGGTAAACGGCTCGCCAGCGTATCTATCGCTATTCTAACCCTCAGCGGCAGATGCGGCGTCTGCTGCCAGACTGCATGAACGTCGAAGCGCACGTCCGGTGCCTGCTTTAAAAGCGGGATGAGTTTTCCCTGATGTATTTCTCTGCGGGCCATCCAGCAGGGCAACCACGCAAGGCCGTGTCCGGCCAGCGCAGCGTCGCAGATTGCCTGTAAATCATCCATATTGAGCGATGAGCGGGGAGTAAAGGTGTGCGATCTCCCTTCGCTATCCATTAGCTGCCAGGGCAGCACTCTGCCTGATCGCAGATAGTTAATGGCAGTGTGGTGGGGTAAATCAGCAACGTTTTCTGGATGGCCGTTCTTCATCAGGTAATCCGGGGCGGCACACAGCACCATGCGATGCTCGCCCAGCCTTCTGGCGACCAGCAGGCTGCTGTCCTGCAGCGTGCCGTTACGTACCGCCATATCAAAGCCTTCCTCTACCAGATCCACCACGCGGTCGCTGAATGACATTTCAAGCTCAAGCCCAGGATGTTCCTGCGTCAGTTCTATCAGCAGTGGCGCGACGCACTGGCGACCAAACAGAACCGGCATGGCGACGCGCAGGCGGCCGCTGACCTGCTGCTTCCCTGTTTCAAGCAGCGACTCCGCGCCCCGAATCTCCTCCAGCGCGCGAAGGCAGCGTTCATAAAAAAGCGCGCCGTTGTCGGTCAGCCTCTGGCTGCGGGTGGTACGCTGGAAAAGACGTACGCCCAGCCGCTCTTCAAGACGAGCAATGCTTTTTCCTACCGCCGAGCGCGACAAATGCAGACGGACGGCGGTCTGCGCAAAACTTCCCGCCTCAACGGCGGCCACAAATACAGGTATATCCTTCAGCGTATCGGTCATGGATTGTATCCACTGCGTCATCAATTATGGGAAAACTTATCGCCACTGGCGACCAGGCGTCAACGGTAGACTGTCAGTCCTAAAGCTTATTTGATGGCAGGAGAGAAAAAATGACAGAAACAATGCAGCGCTGGTCAATGAACGCCCTTGGGCGCGAGAGCCTTCAGCTTGTTCAGGTGCCTGTGTCACAGCCAGGCCCGGGGGAGGTTCGCGTAAGGGTTAATGCCGTTGCGCTCAACTACCGGGATAAAATGGTTGTTGAAGGCACAATGCCGATCCCGCTTTCCTTCCCGTTTACCCCGGCGTCTGACATGGCGGGCGTGGTGGACAGCATTGGTGAAGGCGTTACGCGTTTCAAACCCGGCGCACGCGTCATCTCAACCTTCTTCCCGGAATGGATCGACGGCAAGCCGCAGGCAGACGCGCGCGATTTGCCCTATAAAACGTCCGGTGGATACTTCCAGGGCATGCTGGCCGAATATGTGATTGTGAGTGAAAACGCGCTGGTGGCGTCCCCGGAAAGCCTGGATGACGCTGAGGCCAGCACGCTTCCTTGCGCGGGGCTTACCGCATGGTTTGCGCTGGTGGAGCGCGGTCATTTACGCGCCGGGCAATCGGTGCTGGTACAAGGCACGGGCGGTGTGGCGCTATTCGCTTTGCAGATAGCAAAAGCGCACGGCGCAGAAGTTATTGTTACGTCGGGGAGTGATGAAAAACTGGCACTAGCCAAAAAGCTGGGAGCCAGCCAGGGCATCAACCGACTGAAAGGCGACTGGGCTGAAAATACGCTGGCACTGACGCAGGATCGCGGCATCGACCACATTATCGAAACCGTGGGTGGGGAGAACCTGAGACATTCCCTTCGCGCGGTAGCCGTTCACGGGCGTATCTCCGTTATTGGCGTGCTGGCCGGAACGGACATTTCCCTGCCTGCTGGCGAGCTGCTGCTGAAATCCCCCGTCATTCAGGGAATTGGGGTTGGACACCGCCGGGCGCTGGAAGATTTTGTCCGTGCTGTTGATGTCACGGAGTTAAAACCGGTGATTGAACATCGCTATCGTTTTGACGAACTGGAACAGGCGCTTGAGCATCTGGATCGCGGTGCGTTTGGCAAAATCGTTCTCACCCGCGAGTGAGTTCTTGTTCCCGGGATAAATATAAAAGGGGCTTTTTGTTACGCAAGGTAGCTCTATTTTTGTGTGCTTAATCGCGTTAGCATGAAATAGCACTCATTTATCCCGGGGACCTCATGGCTATCAAACTCATTGCAATCGATATGGACGGCACGCTGCTGCTGCCAGACCACACTATCTCTCCTGCCGTTAAAAATGCGATCGCCGCCGCACGCGAAAAAGGCGTGAACGTGGTGCTCACCACCGGACGCCCGTATGCCGGGGTGCACAGCTACCTGAAAGAGCTGCACATGAATCAGCCTGGCGATTACTGCATCACCTATAACGGCGCACTGGTGCAAAAGGCAGCAGATGGCAGCACGGTGGCGCAAACTGCACTGAGCTATGATGACTACCTGTTCCTGGAAAAACTGTCCCGCGAAGTAGGCTCCCACTTCCACGCGCTCGATCGTAATACGCTTTACACCGCCAACCGCGATATCAGCTACTACACGGTGCACGAGTCCTACGTTGCAACCATTCCACTGGTGTTCTGCGAAGCGGAAAACATGGATCCGGCAACCCAGTTCCTGAAAGTAATGATGATCGACGAACCCGCGATCCTCGACAAAGCCATCTCACGCATTCCGGCTGAGGTAAAAGAGAAATACACCGTGCTGAAAAGCGCGCCGTACTTCCTCGAAATCCTTGATAAACGCGTCAATAAAGGCACGGGCGTGAAATCGCTTGCCGATGCGCTGGGCATTAAGCCTGAGGAGATCATGGCGCTGGGCGATCAGGAAAACGATATTGCGATGATCGAGTATGCGGGCATGGGCGTGGCGATGGATAACGCCATCCCGTCGGTAAAAGACGTGGCGAACTTCGTTACCAAATCTAACCTGGAAGACGGCGTTGCCTGGGCGATCGAGAAATTCGTTCTGTCGTAACAAACGCTTAAATCATCAGCCCTGGTTATCAACCGGGGCTTTTTTTTGCCCTGAATTTACCGAATTGTTCTTTTTGTGATCTGGATTGTAGTACAACATTAAATGATTGTACTACATTGTCACCACGGCAAAGACGAATGGCCTCACGTTTGTACTGCAAAAGTGAGGCGAAATTCAGCGGTCGCGGTAAAGTAGTGATGGACTTACAGAGCACAAGGACTCTCCATGACACTCAATAAAACCGATCGCATTGTCATCACGCTGGGCACCCAGATTGTGGGTGGCAAATACGTTCCCGGTTCGCCGCTGCCAGCAGAGGCCGAACTGTGCGAAGAGTTTGAAACCTCGCGCAACATCATCCGGGAAGTGTTCCGCTCGCTAATGGCGAAGCGTCTGATTGAAATGAAGCGCTATCGCGGGGCGTTTGTTGCGCCGCGTAACCAGTGGAACTACCTCGATACCGATGTTCTGCAATGGGTACTGGAAAACGACTACGACCCACGGCTTATCGGCGCGATGAGCGAAGTCCGAAATCTGGTGGAACCGGCCATTGCCCGCTGGGCAGCAGAGCGCGCAACGTCAGGTGACCTGGCACAGATTGAGTCGGCGTTGAACGACATGATCGCCAATAACCAGAATCGGGAGGCGTTCAACGAAGCGGACATTCGCTATCACGAGGCGGTATTGCAGTCGGTGCATAACCCGGTTTTACAGCAGCTTAGCGTGGCGATCAGCTCGCTACAGCGAGCAGTATTTGAACGTACCTGGATGGGCGATGAGGCCAACATGCCGAAAACGCTTCAGGAACATAAAGCGCTGTTCGATGCGATACGGCATCAGGACGGCGATGCGGCAGAGCAGGCGGCGCTAACCATGATCGCCAGCTCGACACGAAGGTTGAAGGAAATCACATGACATCACGCTACATCGCAATTGACTGGGGATCGACCAATCTGCGCGCCTGGCTCTACCAGGGCGAGCAGTGTCTGGAAAGCAGGCAATCAGAAGCAGGTGTGACGCGCCTGAACGGTAAATCCCCCGAAGCGGTGTTAGCAGAGGTGACACAAAACTGGCGCGACGGTACTACGCCAGTGGTGATGGCCGGAATGGTCGGCAGTAACGTGGGCTGGAAGGTTGCGCCTTACCTGTCGGTTCCGGTGCATTTCACCGCCGTTGGCGAGCAGTTAACGTCCGTTGGCGATAATGTCTGGATTATTCCCGGTTTATGCGTCTCTCGCGACGATAACCATAACGTGATGCGCGGCGAAGAGACGCAGCTGCTCGGGGCGCGCACCCTTTCTCCTTCTTCTGTCTACGTCATGCCCGGGACGCACTGCAAATGGGTCCAGGCGGATGCTGAGCAAATTCATGATTTCCGCACGGTGATGACCGGCGAACTGCACCACTTGCTGCTTAAGCATTCGCTGGTGGGGGCCGGTTTGCCGGAGCAAACCCCTTCGCCGGAAGCGTTTGCCGCCGGGCTTGAGCGCGGGATCGCATCCCCTGCCGTTTTGCCGCAACTTTTTGAGGTTCGCGCCTCGCACGTGCTGGGAAATCTTCCGCGCGAGCAGGTCAGCGAATTTCTGTCCGGCCTGCTGATTGGCGCAGAAGTCGCCGCCCTGAGCGACGGGTTCGCCGGGCAGCAGGCCATCACGCTCGTCGCGGGTTCATCGCTGACGTCTCGTTACCGCCAGGCGTTCCACGCTATCGGACGGGATGTTGCTGCGGTGGAAGGCGACACGGCATTTCAGGCAGGCATAAGGAGCATCGCTCATGCAGTGGCAAACTGAACTTCCCCTGATCGCGATTTTGCGCGGTATCACGCCCGGTGAGGCCTTAGCGCACGTTGGCGCGGTGATCGACGCCGGGTTCGACGCGGTGGAAATCCCGCTCAACTCCCCGGAATGGGAAAAAAGCATTCCGGCAGTTGTTAAGGCGTTCGGTGATAAGGCGCTGATTGGTGCTGGTACCGTATTACAGCCGGAGCAGGTGGATGAACTGGCGAAGATGGGCTGCAAGCTTATCGTCACACCGAATATCAACCCCGAGGTGATCCGCCGGGCGGTGGATTACGGCATGACCGTATGCCCGGGTTGCGCCACGGCCACAGAAGCCTTTGCCGCCCTCGATGCGGGCGCACAGTCTCTCAAAATTTTCCCGTCGTCGGCCTTTGGTCCGGATTACATCAAAGCGCTGAAAGCGGTCTTACCCGCCAGCGTGCCGGTCTTTGCCGTGGGCGGCGTCACGCCGGAAAACCTGGTGCAGTGGATAAAAGCAGGTTGTGCGGGCGCGGGGCTGGGCAGCGATCTCTATCGTGCCGGACAGCCCGTTGAGCGTACCGCACAGCAGGCGGCAGCATTTGTGAAAGCGTATCGAGAGGCAGTGCAATGAAAATAACCAAACTTACCACGTACCGTTTACCCCCGCGTTGGATGTTCCTGAAAATCGAAACCGACGAAGGCGTGGTTGGCTGGGGCGAGCCGGTGATTGAAGGCCGTGCGCGTACGGTTGAAGCCGCGGTTCACGAGCTGGGTGAATACCTGATTGGCCAGGATCCGGCGCGCATCAACGACCTGTGGCAGGTCATGTACCGGGCGGGATTTTACCGTGGCGGTCCGATCCTGATGAGCGCCATCGCCGGTATCGATCAGGCGCTGTGGGATATCAAAGGCAAAGTTCTGAATGCCCCGGTCTGGCAATTAATGGGCGGCCTGGTGCGAGACAAAATCAAAGCCTACAGCTGGGTGGGCGGTGACCGCCCTGCGGAAGTGATCGACGGTATCCGGCAGCTGCGCAACATCGGTTTTGACACCTTCAAACTCAACGGCTGCGAAGAGATGGGCGTTATCGATAACTCGCGCGCGGTAGACCGGGCGGTGAACACCGTGGCGCAAATCCGCGAGGCTTTCGGCAACGAGATTGAGTTTGGCCTGGATTTCCACGGCCGCGTCAGCGCGCCAATGGCCAAAGTGCTGATTAAAGAGCTGGAGCCGTATCGCCCGCTGTTTATTGAAGAGCCTGTTCTGGCCGAGCAGGCGGAATACTATCCAAAACTGGCTGAACAGACGCACATTCCCATCGCGGCGGGGGAGCGTATGTTCTCGCGCTTCGAGTTTAAGCGCGTGCTGGAAGCGGGCGGCATTGCGATCCTGCAACCGGACCTCTCCCACGCGGGTGGCATCACCGAATGCTACAAAATTGCCGGCATGGCAGAAGCCTACGATGTGGCGCTGGCGCCGCACTGTCCGCTTGGGCCGATTGCGCTGGCGGCCTGCCTGCACGTCGACTTCGTCTCCCGCAATGCGGTGTTCCAGGAACAAAGCATGGGCATTCACTATAACAAGGGCGCGGAGCTGCTCGACTTTGTGAAAAACAAAGAAGACTTCAGCATGGAAGGTGGTTTCTTTAAACCGTTAACGAAGCCGGGCCTTGGCGTGGAGATCGACGAAGCCAAAGTCATTGAGCTGAGTAAAAGTGCGCCGGACTGGCGTAACCCACTGTGGCGTCTTGAAGACGGTTCCGTAGCCGAGTGGTAAATCGCCGGATGGCGCTACGCTTATCCGGCCTACTCTCTCGTAGGCCCGGTAAGCGAAGCGCCACCGGGCAAAAAAAACGTACATAGAAAAAATATAACCCTCTGTAAATTACAGGGCATGGTGAGCGGCTTCGCTATGCCCAAAATCTGGAGACAGATTGCGATGGATATTCCAGTTACTGCTGCAAAAACCGGGCGTCGTCGTTACCTGACGCTGATCATGATCTTTATTACCGTGGTCATCTGTTATGTCGACCGCGCCAACCTCGCCGTGGCCTCGGCCCATATTCAGGAAGAGTTTGGCATCACCAAAGCGGAAATGGGTTACGTCTTCTCGGCGTTTGCCTGGCTGTATACGCTCTGCCAGATCCCCGGCGGCTGGTTCCTTGACCGCGTGGGGTCACGTCTGACCTACTTTATCGCTATTTTGGGCTGGTCCGTGGCGACCCTGTTCCAGGGCTTCGCCACCGGGCTGATGTCGCTGATAGGCCTGCGCGCCATCACCGGGGTGTTTGAAGCGCCCGCGTTCCCGACCAACAACCGCATGGTGACCAGCTGGTTCCCTGAACACGAACGCGCTTCCGCTGTTGGTTTTTACACCTCCGGGCAGTTTGTTGGTCTGGCGTTTCTGACGCCGCTGTTAATCTGGATCCAGGAGCTGCTGAGCTGGCACTGGGTGTTCATCGTCACCGGCGGGATCGGCATTATCTGGTCGTTAATCTGGTTTAAGGTCTATCAGCCGCCGCGTCTGACCAAAAGCATCACCAAAGCCGAACTGGACTACATCCGCGACGGCGGTGGCCTGGTGGATGGCGATGCGCCCGTGAAAAAAGAGGCGCGCCAGCCGCTGACCAGAGCGGACTGGAAGCTGGTCTTCCACCGTAAGCTGGTGGGCGTGTATCTGGGACAGTTCGCGGTGACCTCCACGCTGTGGTTCTTCCTCACCTGGTTCCCGAACTATCTGACCCAGGAAAAAGGGATAACCGCGCTGAAGGCGGGCTTTATGACCACCGTACCCTTCCTTGCGGCGTTTTTCGGCGTCCTGCTCTCGGGCTGGCTGGCGGATAAGCTGGTGAAAAAAGGCTTCTCACTGGGCGTTGCGCGTAAAACGCCGATTATCTGCGGACTGCTGATCTCTACCTGCATCATGGGAGCGAACTACACCAACGATCCAGTGTGGATCATGACCCTGATGGCGGTAGCGTTCTTCGGGAACGGTTTTGCCTCCATCACCTGGTCGCTGGTGTCGTCCCTGGCACCGATGCGGCTGATTGGCCTGACCGGTGGCGTGTTTAACTTCGTTGGCGGCCTGGGCGGGATCACCGTGCCGCTGGTCATCGGTTACCTGGCGCAGGACTACGGCTTTGGTCCGGCTCTGGTGTATATCTCTGCCGTGGCGCTGATCGGCGCGCTCTCCTACATCCTGCTGGTAGGTGACGTGAAACGAGTAGGCTAATCCCTTCGGATGTTTTACCCTGATGCGATAACCGCGCATCAGGGTATTTTCATGAAACAAATCACCTTCGCTTCCCGCAACCACCAGCTCACCAACATCAACATCTGGACGCCAGACAGCCAGTGGCTTGTCTATGATGTCCGCCCGTCCGGCGCGTCTTTTACCGGTAAAACCATTGAGCGGGTCAACGTCGGTACGGGCGAGGTTGAGGTGATCTACCGTGCGACTGACGGCGCGCATGTCGGCGTGGTGACCGTTCATCCGGCGCAGGACAAATATGTTTTTATCCACGGCCCGAAAAACCCGGATGCAGACTGGCAGTATGATTTTCACCATCGTCAGGGGGTGATTGCGCACAATGGTCAGGTGAGCAATCTTGATGCGATGGATATCACCGCGCCTTACACGGCAGGTGCGCTGCGTGGCGGCACCCACGTTCACGTTTTTAGCCCGAACGGGCAGTTCGTCAGCTTTACCTATAACGACCATGTGCTGCACGCGCGCGATCCGCAGCTGGATTTGCGTAACGTCGGGGTGGCGGCGCCTTTTGGTCCGGTAAACCCACAGGGGAACCATCCGCGGGAATATGCCGGAACCTTCTGGAGCGTACTGGTAAGCCGGACAACGCCGAACCCGCAACCGGGCAGCGATGAGATCAACCGCGCCTATGAAGAGGGCTGGGTGGACAACGACAGGCTGGCGTTTATCGGCGATACGGTGTCTGCGAAAGGCGAGAAAGTGCCCGAACTGTTTATTGTGAACCTTCCCAAGGACGAGCAGGGCTGGAAACGGGCGGGCGATGCGCCGTTGCAGGGGACGCCGGATACAATGCCCGCGCCGCCTGCGGGCGTCATGCAACGCCGCCTTACCTTCACCCATCAGAAGGCGTATCCGGGGCTGGTGAACGTGCCGCGCCACTGGGTGCGCAGCAATCCACAGGGGACGCAGATTGCGTTTTTAATGCGGGACGATAACGGCATTGTGCAGCTGTGGCTTATCTCCCCTGAAGGCGGTGAGCCGCGTCAGTTGACCCACGCTGAGAGCGATATTCAGTCGGCCTTTAACTGGCATCCTTCCGGCAACGGGCTGGGATTTGTGCTTGCAGGCTGCATTGCCTGCTGCGATGCGCAGACCGGAGAGGTGACGTTTTTGACGTCCGATCATGGCAACCCGCCGTCTGCTGACGCTGTGGTGTTTTCCCCGGACGGACGTTTTGTTGCGTGGATGGAAGAGAAGGACGGTTTCCGCCAGCTGTGGCTAACGGAAACCGCACAGAATTAGCGCGGGGTCATCTCTGCGGGTGGGATGACGGAGTTAGTCGCCAGCGTCTCCTGCTCGCTTTTCTCAACGCGCGAACGCACTGAGCTGTCGGTGCGGAACATATCCCACGGCAGCAGAAGCGTATCGGCAACCGCCGTAAACGGCATATCAAGAATCACCAGAGATTTGGTACCCCAGTTTGTCTCATCATCAGAGATCATGGCGGCACTGGCGCGCGTCCCCGGATATGTTCCTTCTTTACCGCCGGTGTGCGACATCACGCTCGAACACCCGCAAAGTAAAACAACCCCGCTGAACGTCGCCAGCTTAATCAGAACATTTCTCATCATCACTCAGTCATCATTAGTAGCACGGCATTGACCTGCAACTCAGGGTTATAGCGAGGCGCGTTCAAAATGGATAGCTCAAAACTCCCGCACTGTGGTCGCCATCGCAATTTAACCCTTTGTGCTGTGCCCCTGAGTCTATGCGACAACCAGCAAAGTGCAAAAAAATCTCACATCAACAGGCTTGAAAAGGCCGTATCCAGACCCATTTTAAGAATGTAACCCGATAACGGACACGCCTGATGGGTGTTCGGGGAAGCAGAAGCCTGTCCATGGTGGAAGGCTACATTTTCTCGCTGATTCCAGGAGTTTTTATCTATGCGTAATTTCGATCTCTCTCCGCTATACCGTTCTGCCATTGGTTTTGATCGTCTGTTCAACCACTTAGAAAACAACCAGAGCCAGAGCAACGGCTATCCTCCTTACAACGTTGAACTGGTTGACGAAAACCACTATCGCATTGCGATTGCTGTCGCCGGTTTCGCAGAGAGCGAACTGGAGATCACCGCGCAGGACAATCTGCTGGTGGTGAAAGGCTCCCATGCGGGCGAGCAGAAAGAACGAACCTACCTCTACCAGGGCATCGCAGAGCGCAACTTTGAACGCAAGTTCCAGCTGGCTGAGAACATCCACGTCAAGGGCGCGAACCTGGTGAACGGCCTGCTGTTTATCGAGCTGGAACGTGTGATTCCGGAAGAGAAAAAACCGCGTCGTATCGAAATCAATTAATTAAGCGGGTCGCGGCTGCGGCCCACCTGAAATTGCTTGCCGTAAAGGGAGCATATGCGAATCCGTAAGGGTTTGCAGGTACAACTGCGCACAAAAATAAACTGTGCCGAACTCGCTTCTCAGAAGGAGATTTAGTATGCGTAACTATGATTTTTCCCCCCTGCTGCGTCAGTGGATCGGTTTTGACAAACTGGCTAACGCGCTGCAAAGCGCAACCGAACAGCAGACGTTTCCGCCGTACAACATCGAAAAAAGCGATGATAACCACTACCGCATCACGCTTGCGCTGGCCGGGTTCCGTCAGGAAGATCTCGACATCCAGCTTGAGGGTACGCGCCTGACCGTTAAAGGGTCACCGGAAAAACCTGACACCGAGACCAAATGGTTGCATCAGGGGCTTGTCACTCAGCCGTTTAGCCTGAGCTTTACCCTGGCAGACCATATGGAAGTTTCTGGCGCGACGTTCACTAACGGGCTGCTGAATATTGACCTCACCCGTAACGTGCCGGAAGCTATCGCGCCGCAGCGCATCGCCATTAGCGACAGGCCGGCGTTAAACAGTTAACAAACCCGCCGAAACTGTAGGTCGGGTAAGGCGCAGCCGCCACCCGACAACGCTCACAGACCGCACAAGGCCCTGCCCCGGCAGGGCTTTTTTGTGCGCCATCGCCCATACAACCGCCGCCAGCTCTGAGAGAATCCTTGATATAACTAAGGTTATGCACAGGATGTGGAACATGAGTGATATCGCGTTAACCGTCAGCGTGTTGGCCCTTGTCGCGGTAGTGGGGCTATGGCTGGGGAATATCAAAATCCGCGGCGTCGGGTTTGGGATTGGCGGGGTGCTTTTCGGCGGGATTTTTGTCGGCCATTTTGCCGACCAGCTTGGGTGGGTGCTCAGCGCCGATATGCTGCATTTCATCCAGGAGTTCGGCCTGATCCTCTTTGTGTATACCATCGGTATTCAGGTGGGGCCGGGCTTCTTCGCTTCCCTGCGCGTCTCCGGTTTACGCCTTAATCTCTTTGCCTTCGGCATCGTCGTGATGGGTGGGCTGGTCACCGCCATTCTGCACAAACTCTTCGCTATTCCGCTGCCCGTCGTGCTGGGCATCTTCTCCGGCGCCGTAACCAACACGCCCGCGCTCGGGGCGGGCCAGCAAATTCTGCGCGATCTGGGTATCCCTGCTGATGTCGTCGATCAGATGGGGATGAGCTACGCCATGGCCTATCCGTTTGGCATTTGCGGTATTTTGCTCTCCATGTGGCTGGTGCGCGTGCTGTTCCGCATTAACGTCGAGCAGGAGGCGAAAGAGCATGAAAGCACGCTGACCAACGGCCATGCGCTTATTAAAACCATCAACATTCGCGTCGAAAACCCCAACCTGAATAATATGGCGATACAGGATGTCCCCATTCTGAACAGCGCGACCATTATCTGTTCACGCCTGAAACGTGACGACACGCTGATGGTGCCTTCACCTGACACACTCATTCAGCACGGCGATCTCCTGCATCTGGTAGGGCAACCGGCGGATTTAAACAATGCCCGGCTGGTGATTGGTCAGGAGGTGGATACCTCGCTCTCAACCCGTGGAACGGACATGCGCGTGGAGCGCGTGGTAGTGACCAATGAGAAGGTCCTGGGCAAGAAAATACGCGATTTGCAGGTAAAAGAGCGTTATGACGTGGTGATCTCCCGGCTAAACCGCGCTGGTGTCGAGCTGGTGGCCAGCCAGGATGCCAGCCTGCAATTCGGTGATATTCTCAACCTCGTCGGGCGTCCTTCATCCATTGATGCCGTAGCGGACATGGTGGGCAACGCCCAGCAAAAACTCCAGCAGGTGCAGATGCTGCCGGTCTTTATCGGCGTCGGGCTTGGCGTCATGCTTGGCTCCATCCCCCTGTACGTGCCCGGCTTCCCGGTAGCCCTGAAGCTGGGGCTGGCAGGCGGGCCGCTCATTATGGCGCTGATCCTCGGGCGTATCGGCTCCATCGGTAAGCTCTACTGGTTTATGCCGCCGAGCGCTAACCTGGCGCTGCGGGAGTTGGGCATCGTGCTGTTTCTGGCGGTGGTGGGACTGAAATCCGGCGGCGATTTTGTCGATACCCTGGTTAACGGCGAAGGGATGAGCTGGGTAGGCTACGGCATATTCATTACCGCCATCCCGCTGATAACGGTCGGATTACTGGCGCGTATGTTCGCTAAAATGAACTATCTCACGCTGTGCGGCATGCTGGCCGGTTCCATGACCGATCCGCCCGCCCTGGCGTTCGCCAATAACCTGCACGCCACCAGCGGCGCGGCGGCGTTGTCCTACGCCACGGTCTATCCGCTGGTGATGTTTTTGCGCATTATCACCCCGCAACTACTGGCGGTGCTGTTCTGGGGGATGGGCTAATAAGTCTTCCGGGTGGATACGCCGCAGATGGTAGTCCACCTGGTAATCGCTGGTGTTCCTGAACATCACGGAATAGTTGAGGAACTCGCCGCTGTCGCTGTAGGAAAGAGAGGTGATGCGCAGCAGCGGCGTCTGTTCCGGCAGATTCATATAACCGGCCAGCTGTTTATCTGCCAGCACTGGCGTCAGGCTCTCGTAGTTGCCGCTAATGGTGATCCCGCACTCCTTCTCGATGTAATCAAATTTAGACCCTTCGAGATGCGCCAGGGAAAGATTGCGGAACAGCTTCACCGGCATAAAGCTGTCCTCCAGCATCAGCGGTTTTCCGTCCACGTAACGTACCCGCCTTGAAAAATAGATCCGCTCATCAACCTGAATCCGCAACTGGCTGGCGATGGCGGGCGGCGCGGGCATCACTTCAAACTGCAACACCTTGCTCTGCACTTCTTTCCCCTGCTGGCGCAGTACCTCCACCAGCCCGGTCAGGTTAGTCGTTTCATGATGAACGTCTTTGCGCGCCACGAACGTCCCGCTGCCGTGTCGACGTTCAACCAGCCCCCAGCTTACCAGCAGATCCAATGCCTTGCGGATGGTCATCCGGGCTACGCCAAACTCCTTTGCCAGCGCTTTTTCGCCGGGTAACGGGCTGCCAATGTTGTAGTCCGACGAATTGAGTCGTAGCCGCAATCTGTCGGCAATAGATTTGTAGATCACCTGTAGACCTCTGTTCGCCCGTTATGGCGTGGATTACGTCTTAACTTGTCCATATTTGCTATCAAAAGTAGACCTGATTGGTCAAATTAAAACCATGAATGCGATCACGAATCGCAGCGGCACGCCATGTTCCCGCATCAGTAACTTCTTATGCTCACCTCAGGCCAGTAAAAAATCATAAAGGCCTCTACCCCTACAGGTTGTTTCATGAGGATTTAAAAATGCTCAGTCAAATACAACGTTTTGGCGGCGCCATGTTCACCCCGGTTTTACTGTTTCCCTTTGCCGGGATCGTGGTCGGGATCGCCATCATGCTTCGCAACCCGCTGTTTGTCGGCGAAGCTTTAACGGCCCCCGATCATCTGTTCGCGCAGATTGTTCACATCATCGAAGAGGGCGGCTGGGCGGTGTTCCGCAATATGCCGCTGATTTTTGCTGTCGGCTTACCGATTGGCCTGGCAAAGCAGGCGCAGGGCCGCGCCTGTCTGGCGGTGCTGATTAGCTTTCTGACCTGGAACTACTTTATCAACGCGATGGGGATGACCTGGGGTCACTTCTTTGGCGTCGACTTCTCTGCTGAACCCACTGCTGGCAGCGGGCTGGCGATGATTGCCGGAATCAAAACGCTTGATACCAGCATCATCGGGGCGATTATCATTTCCGGGCTCGTCACCGCCATCCACAACCGATTTTTCGACAAGCCGTTGCCGGTCTTCCTGGGGATTTTCCAGGGCACCTCGTTTGTCGTTATCCTCGCGTTTTTCGTGATGATCCCCTGCGCCTGGCTGACGCTGCTGGGCTGGCCGAAAGTGCAGATGGGCATTGAGTCCCTGCAGGCGTTCCTGCGCTCTGCCGGTGCGCTCGGCGTATGGGTCTATACCTTCCTGGAACGCATTCTGATCCCAACCGGATTGCACCACTTTGTCTACGGCCCGTTTATCTTCGGCCCGGCGGCGGTAGAGGGCGGCATTCAGGTCTACTGGGCTCAGCACCTGCAGGAATTCAGCCAGAGCACTGTGCCGCTAAAAACACTGTTCCCTGAAGGCGGCTTCGCCCTGCACGGCAATTCGAAAGTGTTTGGCTCGGTCGGGATTGCGCTGGCGATCTGGTACACCGCGTCGCCGGAAAACCGCGTCAAGGTTGCGGGGCTGCTGGTTCCGGCCACGCTTACCGCCGTGCTGGTGGGTATTACCGAACCGCTGGAGTTCACCTTCCTGTTTATCTCGCCGTTGCTGTTTGCCATCCACGCCGTGCTGGCCGCAACGATGACGACGGTGATGTATACCTTCGGGGTGGTGGGGAACATGGGGGGCGGTCTGCTGGACCAGTTCCTGCCGCAAAACTGGATCCCGATGTTCCATAACCACGCCTCGACGGTATTCACCCAGATTGGCATCGGCCTCTGCTTCACCGCTCTCTATTTCGTGGTCTTCAGGACGCTTATCGAACGTCTGAATCTGAAAACGCCGGGCCGGGAAGAGAGCGAAATCAAGCTCTACAGCAAGGCCGACTATAAGGCGGCGCGTGGGCAAACCACCGCCCCGGCAGCAGCCAGCCAGCAGGTCGGACAGGCCGCTGGGTTCTTACAGGCGCTCGGCGGCGCAGCAAATATCGAAAGTATCAATAACTGCGCCACCCGCCTGCGTATCGCCCTGGTGGATATGACGAAAACCCAAAGCGACGACGTCTTCAAAGCCCTGGGCGCACACGGTGTGGTGCGACGCGGCAACGGCATTCAGGTGATTGTCGGTCTGCACGTTCCTCAGGTGCGCGACCAGCTGGAATCGCTGATGAAAACCCCTTTAACAAACGAACAAACCACTCTGACAGAGGCTATATCATGAAAAAATTCTCAGTTGTTATTGCAGGCGGCGGCAGTACATTCACGCCTGGTATCGTCCTGATGCTGTTAGCCAACCGTGACCGTTTCCCGCTGCGTGCGCTGAAGTTCTATGACAATGACGGAGCACGTCAGGAGGTTATCGCCGAGGCGTGCAAAATCATCCTCAGGGAGCAGGCGCCTGAGATTGAATTTAGTTACACCACCGATCCGAAAGCAGCCTTTACCGATGTGGATTTCGTGATGGCGCATATTCGCGTGGGCAAATACCCGATGCGTGAAAAAGATGAAAAAATCCCGCTGCGCCACGGCGTGCTGGGCCAGGAAACGTGCGGGCCGGGTGGCATCTCCTACGGCATGCGCTCCATCGGCGGCGTGCTTGAGCTGGTAGATTATATGGAGCAGTACTCCCCGAAAGCGTGGATGCTGAACTACTCCAACCCGGCGGCGATTGTCGCGGAAGCCACGCGCCGCCTGCGTCCGAACGCGAAAATCCTCAACATCTGCGACATGCCGATCGGCATTGAAGGCCGTATGGCGCAAATCGTCGGCCTGAAAGACCGCAAAGAGATGCGCGTGCGCTACTACGGTCTGAACCACTTCGGCTGGTGGACGTCGATTGAAGATCTGAACGGAAACGATCTGATGCCGAAACTGCGCGAATACGTGGCGAAAAACGGTTATGTTCCGCCTTCGGAAGATGTGCATACTGAAGCGAGCTGGAACGATACCTTCGCCAAGGCCAAAGACGTACAGGCGCTGGATCCGGACACCATGCCGAACACCTACCTGAAGTATTACCTGTTCCCGGACTATGTGGTCGCCCATTCCAACCCGGAGCGTACCCGCGCCAATGAAGTGATGGATCACCGTGAGAAGCATGTATTCAGTTCATGCCGGGCGATTATCGAAGCCGGTCATTCTTCTGCCGGTGAACTGGAAATCGACGAACATGCGTCGTACATCGTCGATCTGGCGACCGCGATTGCCTTTAACACCCAGGAACGCATGTTGCTGATTGTGCCTAACAATGGGGCTATCCATAATTTTGACGCCGACGCGATGGTAGAAATTCCGTGTCTGGTCGGCCACAACGGACCGGAGCCGCTGACCGTGGGTGATATTCCTCACTTCCAGAAAGGGCTCATGAGCCAGCAGGTGGCGGTGGAAAAACTGGTGGTGGACGCCTGGGAGCAGCGCTCGTATCAGAAACTCTGGCAGGCGATTACCCTGTCGAAAACCGTACCGAGCGCATCGGTGGCGAAGGCGATTCTGGACGAGCTGATTGAAGCTAATAAGGATTACTGGCCAGAGCTGCACTAATCTTTCTGACCGGCATCGCCAGATGCCGGTCTCCTTGTCCTGGCTGAATTACGCTATGCTGAAGCCTGCATGCTGCACGACAAGGAACCTTCATGAACATTTCCCGCCTCGGTGAAGCGCCGGACTACCGCTTCTCACTGGCTAACGAACGCACGTTCTTAGCGTGGATCCGCACCGCCCTGGGCTTTCTGGCCGCAGGCGTCGGCCTTGATCAGCTCGCCCCCGATTTTGCCACTCCGTTGATTCGCGAAGTGCTGGCCCTGCTGCTGTGCCTGATTGCCGGCGTGCTGGCGATTTATGGCTATCTGCGCTGGCTGAGAAATGAAAAGGCGATGCGTCTGAAGCAGGATCTCCCCTACACGCGCGGTTTGCTCATCATCAGTACGATTTTGCTGATGGTTGCGGGCGTAGTGATGTTACTGGTGCTGTATGCCGGATAGCCGCAAAGCGCGGCGGGAAGCGGACCCCGGGCTTCAGCCGGAGCGAACCTCGCTGGCCTGGCTGCGCACGCTGCTTGGGTATGGTGCGTTGATCGCGCTTGCCATTAAGCACAACTGGCACCGCACGGGGGCGCCATTCTGGATCTCCATTGTTGTGCTGGCGCTGGTAGCCATCATTTTATGGCGCTACACCCGCAGCCGTAACCTGATGGACGTGGCGCAGAGCGACTTTGTACAGCCGAAGGCGGTGCGGGATAAGTTCCTTATCGCCCTGGCCGTGCTGTCGCTGTCACTGCTGTTTGCGGTCACCCACATTCAACAAATTTTGCACCTGTAGGCCGGGTAAGGCGCAGCCGCCACCCGGCATATTTACTTCCCTTTCGCTAAATATTTCGCCATCTCGTCTTCCGGCACCATGCCGCCGCCGGTCGCCCAGACCAGGTGTGTAGTGTTAGCATTCGCCGTTATGCGTACCGGCCCGGCCATCCCCGCCAGCGCCGACGGCTCCAGACGAATGCCTTCTTCCTGCGCCAGCCAGCCGAGCAGGTCGTACATGCTTTGATCTGAGAGGGTATAGAACCCGTCAAGCAGACGCTCCATCGCGCGGCCCACGAAGCCGGACGCGCGACCTACCGCCAGACCGTCCGCCGCCGTCACGTTATCAATACCCAGATCCTGCACGGCGATTTCATCGTGCAGCCCGGTGTAAACGCCCAGCAGCATGCACGGGGAGTGCGTGGGCTCGGCGAAGAAACAGTGGACGTTATCGCCAAAGGCCAGCTTCAGGCCAAACGCCACGCCGCCGGGGCCGCCGCCGACGCCGCACGGCAGATAGACATTCAACGGATGTTCAGCATCCACCGCGCGCCCCTGCGCGGCAAACTGCGCTTTCAGGCGCTCACCTGCAACCGCGTAGCCCAGGAACAGCGTGCGTGAGTTCTCATCGTCAATAAAGAAACAGTTTGGATCGCTTTCCGCCGCTTTGCGCCCTTGCTCCACCGCCACGCCATAATCCTGCTCATATTCCACGACGATCACGCCGTGGCTGCGCAGTTTGGCTTTCTTCCACTCGCGGGCGTCGGCGGACATATGCACCGTGACCTTAAAGCCGATGCGCGCGCTCATAATGCCGATGGACATCCCCAGGTTGCCGGTTGAACCCACCGCGATGCTGTACTGGCTGAAGAAGGCTTTAAAGCGTGGCTCCAGCAGGATACTGTAGTCATCTTCAACGCTCAGCAACCGGGCTTCCAGCGCCAGTTTTTCCGCGTGGGCCAGCACTTCATAGATACCGCCGCGCGCTTTAATGGAGCCGGAAATCGGCAGATGGCTGTCTTTTTTCAGCAGCAGCGTGCCTGGAATGGCCTTGCCGGACTCTTTCTCCAGCCGCTTTTGCATCGCCGGGATAGCGACCAGTTCGGATTCGATAATCCCGCCCGTTGCCGCCGTTTCCGGGAAGGCTTTCGCCAGATACGGCGCGAAGCGTTTCAGGCGCGCATGCGCGTCGTCCACGTCGGCTTTGGTCAGCCTGACATATGGCAACCCTTCCGCCAGCGTCGTGGTGTTCGGATTAAGCCAGGTGATCTCTTTCAGGGCAATCAAATCCGCCAGCAGCGGAAACCGGTCAATGAGGCCGGTCAGGTCAGTCGTTTTCATAATCTGTCTCAGAATTTAGTTCGTCTTGACTCTACACCAATTGTGAAAAAGCATGCTAAATACAGAGTAAAGCATTTGATTATTTGCAAGGGGCGTCGTGTTAAAGCCGTTAATTGTCACCGTGTTAGCGCTCGCTTCCGGCTGGGCCTGTGCCGCTGAGCCACCCCTGACGGCTGCCCGTTACGCGCAGATGTTGGGCGTCGGAATGGATGTCGACTGGGCCCGCACCGAGCGCGGTATACGCGAATTCGACCCGTTGGTGGTCCGTGATTTCCAGGCGAAAGGCATACATCATGTCCGTATTCGGGTGGCGGGCGAACCGACGGAAGCGCGGTTGATTCACCTGCGTAAGCTGGTGGAGGCTTGCGAGCAATACGGCGTCATCCCCATCATCGCTTATCAGGCCGATGAATATAAAAACGACCCGAAAGCGGATACCGAAAAAGCGGTGATCAACTGGTGGATTGCCGTGGCGCACTATTTTGGTCAGCGCTCGCCGTTGCTGGGGTTTGACCTGATCTACGAACCGGCGGACAAGCTCAACCACAACGTTGCTTCGCTCAACCGGGTGTATGAGAAAGCGATCAAAGACATTCACGCCATTGATGCCAGCCGCATGATTTTTATCGCCCCTCGTCTGCGCGCCGCGCCGGAGGATTTATCCAGCCTGAAGCTGCCCGCACACAGCCAGAATTACCTGCTGGCGGAATGGCATATTTTCCCCTGGGGTCCGCTGAAAACGAACGGCAAATACCCGTGGACGTCCGGAACCGCGGCTGAGAAAGCGGCTATCCGTAACCGAATCAATGCCGCGCTGCACTGGCAGCAAAAAACCGGGCACGTTAGCTGGGTCGGGGGCTGGGGCGTGGGGGAGTCAAACCACCTCACGCCAACCGCTTCGCAAATGGCCTTCGCCAACTTTATGGCCTGCGAGCTGCAAAAGGCGAAAATCCCGTATGCGCTTAACGCGGACTTCCAGTTTTATGACGGGGAAGAGGGTGCCTGGCGGCCTGCGCCAGAGCCGTTATTACAGGCGATGATTGCGCCCGTGTGTGAAAAGTCCGGCGAGAAGCCGGGCCATCATGCGGTTAAACCGGCTGTTCGTGATGCGGGACGCGCGACGCCAGCGGCAGCCAGCACAGCAAAATCAGCAGCCCCATCAGGGTCATCAGCAGGCCCAAACTCGCCTGCCCGGTCTGCGGCATCATAGCCGAAAGCCAGGCCAGCGCGCCGGAACCGATATTCTGTAAACCGCCGACCAGGGCACCAGCCGTGCCCGCGTGGAACGGGAACGGCTCCATTGCGCCGCTGGTGGCGAGCGGGAACAGCATGCCCGCGCCGAAGAAGAACAGCGCCGCCGGGATGAGCAACGTCCAGACCGACATCACGTCAAACAGCCCCGGGATCCACATCATCAGCCCGGCCAGTAGACAGCTGATCACCGACTGCCACATCAGCGTAGAGAAGCGTTTGTTCGGACGTCCGGCGAACCATGCGCCGAAGAACGCCGCCGGGATCGGCAGAATAAACAAAATGCTCACCACCATGCTGCTCAGGCCAAGGCCTGCGCCCAGCAGCACGCCGGAACAGGCTTCAAACACCGCAATGCCCGCCAGGCCGCCGATTAGCATCAACAGATAACAGGTAAAGGACCCATTACCGAACAGCGTTTTGTAGCTGGCGATGAGCTTCGTGCGCGGCGCGTCCTGCGGACGTGTTTCCGGCATCCAGCGCGCCATGCTGAAGGTGACAATAATGCACAGCACCAGCAGGAAGGCGTAACAGGCGCGCCAGGACCAGACGGTGTCCAGCAGACCCCCAATCAGCGGGGCGAGCAGCGGGCTGACCAGAATGCCCATATTTAACAGACTGTTGGCGTGGCGAAGTTGGGTGCCCTGGTACATATCACGCGGCAGGGTACGCGCCATGACCCCGCCGACGCCGGTGCCCACGCCCTGGAGGGCGCTGGCGGCAATCAGGATGGTCAGGCTGTGCGTAGTAATGGCAATCACCGTCGCCACCATGAAAATGCTCATGCCCACCAGAATGACCGGACGACGCCCGACGCGATCGGACAGGGGACCATAAACCAGCTGTGAAACGCCATAGGTCAGCAGGTAGGCTGCCATCACGCTCTGTACCGCACCTTCGCGGACGCTCAGATCTTTTGCCATATCGGCAATCGCCGGAATGTAGATGGTTTGCGCCATCTGCCCGACGGCCACCAGTAACACCAGCATCAACAATAAGTTCACGTTCCGTTGCTTTTTCATGTCGCTGAATACTTTTGCCAAAAGAGATAAATAAAGAATAAGTGACTACGCATTCCCATAAATGCGCGAGGAATCTACCACAGAGAGATGACAATTTAAGTATTACTGTGATGAATGACAGAAGGCGTGAAGGCAGGATTTGTAAACAAGATCGGCAACTAATGTTGCCAGCGAATTACGCCAGGCGCAGCAGGACCGCACCGGCTGCAATACCCAGCGCCGCCGCGATGCGCAGGCCCACAACCTTCTCTTTTAAAAGCACAAATGCGATGAATGCGCCGAAGAGAATTGAGGTTTCACGTAGTGCGGCGACCACCGCCAGCGGCGCCTGGGTCATCGCCCAGAGTGCCAGACCGTAAGATCCCATCGTCCCGACGCCGCCGAGCAGTGTAACGCACAGGAGACGAACAAATATGGCCAGCTTGCGGCAGTCGGCTGGGGAGAGAAAGGCAGTAAAATCAGGGCAATAAGCGCGGCTGAACCGCTGACCCCGATCGCCGAGTAGAGCTTGTCCGTTCCGGCTTTAACGATGGCGTTCCAGCTGGCATGCAGCAGTGCGGCGAACAGTAAAATGCAGAAAACGGTGATGGACATGGCGGATCGGTTGGTGAAATGTCATCCAACTGTAACATTCCCCCGTCGAGGCTGCCAGCCGCTTACACTGCGCAAAAAAGGCGGTGCGTCACCCGGGGCTCGTCTGACACAAGCCTGAAGCCCGCCCGATGATAAAATCCGTACGCGGTTTCCGGCGCATGGGTATTAAGAAAATCAAACCAGATGCTGGCATCCGCCATCACCACGGTCAAAAGTTGTTTTCCAATCCCCAGCCCACGGCACTTTTCGCTGACGTAGAGATGACGAATACGTCCGGCGCGCGGCTGCTGGCTGAATGGATCGCGATTTAGACCGCACACGCCCACCAGCCTGCCGTTAAGAAACGCACCCAGCAGCTTTTCACCCGGCGCGTTAAAGCGATTCTCACCGCGCTGCCAGTTCTCTTCCAGCCTGCGCAGCATATTGAAATTTAACGCGATACTCTCGGCCTTCAGGGCGATATAGCCCGGTTCATCGGGCGTGACGGGCTCAATTAACAGACGCGACATAGCATTCCCTCGTTATTAAAGAGGGGCGGTTGCCCGCCCCTCTCAGGTGCGACTTGAACCTGAATCACTTAACGTATTTCAGGACAGCATCAAGCAGTTGCAATACAGCAACAATGAGTTTGAGGACAAGTATGACCATATCCACGACGCTCATACGCGTCTCCTTTTGGTTAAAAGGAGCACGATGCTGGCGTACCTTTCCGCCGCCTGTGGCCAGCACCTGGATTGACGTAACACAGTGTGCTCACTTCAGGGGTTAAGGCACTGACGGCACCACCCGTTTCAGCCAGGACTTCGTTGCGCCGGTAAACTGCGGCCCCTCGCTCACTGCGAACACCCTCAGTATAGATAAATACTGTATGTATGAACAGTATTTTATGGACAAATTTTGGAAGGCGATCCATACTCAAAAACGTCAAAATCCGTGCCGGAATTGCGCGTTCGTCTTCGATCGCGTATACTTTTCGCGTTGACGTAACACAGTGTGTTCTGCGGCAACCAACCGCAAAACCCTGATAAAAACCTCGCTTAGGCGGGGTTTTTTGTTTTCTGACGAAGTGAAAATAGTATCCTCCGTTGACTTATTGGCAATAGGTGTTATCGTTGCCATAATGGCAACGGACGCGGCAGGCAAGCAGGATGCATTTAATCTCAATGAAGGCAATTTTGGATGCGGTAAGCCAGTTCCCGCAATACAGAGAAGAGCTTCTCTTTTTAGGACGAGTTATTGAAAAGAGCCACTGCCCGACGCCCGCTGCACTGAGAAAACTTTTCCCAACGCTGGATAACTTCAAGTATCTTGATAAGCATTATGTTATTGATATTGCAAATAACAATCTCAGAGTAGTGGCTCTCATATTCTTTGAAAGCCAAAAGTTTTATGTGCGCCATGTTTTTACTCATAAGGAATATGACCGTTTTACGGAGAAACATCGCACTAAGGGGAAGAAATGATGATCGTCGCTGATGCAATGAAAGCTACGCACGCCCTTGTTGCGGCCGTTCCTTTACTGGGTGAACAGCCGAGCGAGAAAGATTATAAGGATGCGCTTGAGCTGGTTGAGTATCTCCTTATGAACGAGCCCAATAGCCCCTTGCTGGATATTGTTTGCGCCAGAATTAGCCATTACGAAGCTAATCGGCCAGAGATAGTCGCATTACGCAAGGAGATGGAGTCCGTTCCCGTCGGAATTGCAGTTTTGAGAACCTTGATGGATCAATACAATCTGACGATATCGGATTTTAAGGATGAAATTGGTAGTAAATCGATGGTTTCACGGGTTCTGAATGGTCAGAGACAGCTTACTCTGAACCATATTAAAAAGCTGGCGGTCAGATTTGGGGTATCACCTGCGCTATTTATTGAGTGAGTAAAAACCCTTTATTGAGTGTCATCGCCCAACAAACAAAACGTGATCCCTGACGCATTTTTGCGCAGTTGAAAATATTTCCATTGTCACATCCGAAAACCTGTGTTTGTATAAATTCTATCAATGATTCCAAACACAGGTCCCCAATGACTTCATCCATCTTCACTTCGACCCTACTAAAAACTGCGCAACCTGCCGCAGTGGTCGTCGTGCGTGTGGTGGTGGTCGTCGGCAATGCGCCGTAGGGACTGGATCAACACACGAATCCAAAACCCCGCCGGCGCAAACCGGGCGGGGTTTTTCGTTTAAGAGCCTCCCCGGAAAGTCGGCCCAGAAGAAAAGGACTGGAGCATGGCAAGTTCGGGCACAACATACACAAAAACGCGTTTTACAGGCGCGCAGCTGATTGTTCATTTACTGGAACGACAAGGCATCACCACCGTTGCGGGCATCCCGGGTGGGACCGTGCTGCCGCTGTATGATGCGTTAAGCCAAAGCACACAGATCCGCCACGTGCTGGCGCGCCACGAGCAGGGCGCAGGCTTTATCGCTCAGGGCATGGCGCGTACCCAGGGTAAACCGGCGGTCTGTATGGCCTGCAGCGGGCCGGGCGCCACTAACCTGGTGACCGCCATCGCCGATGCGCGCCTCGACTCCATTCCGCTGATCTGCATTACCGGCCAGGTGCCGTCCTCGATGATCGGTACCGATGCGTTCCAGGAAGTGGATACCTACGGTATCTCTATCCCCATCACCAAACATAACTATTTAGTTCGCGATATCAGCGAGCTGCCTCAGGTGATCAGCGATGCGTTTCGCATTGCCCAGTCTGGCCGCCCGGGTCCGGTGTGGATAGACATTCCTAAGGATGTCCAGACCGCAGAAATTGAGATCGACGTCCTGCCCGAGCCGGGCAAGCGTGCCCCGGCGCCGGAATTCAGCGTTGAGAGCGTGCGCGATGCCGCCGCCATGATTAACGCGGCCAAACGCCCGGTGCTCTATCTGGGCGGCGGGGCGATCAACGCCGCGGATGAAATCCGTCAGTTCGCTGAAAAAGCCAGCCTGCCTACCACCATGACCCTGATGGCGCTCGGCATGCTGCCAAAAGCGCACCCATTGTCTTTAGGGATGCTGGGCATGCACGGCGCGCGCAGCACCAACTACATCCTGCAAGAGGCGGATTTGCTGATTGTTATGGGGGCGCGTTTTGATGACCGGGCGATTGGCAAAACCGAGGAGTTCTGCCCGAACGCCAAAATCATTCACGTGGATATCGACCGCGCCGAGCTGGGTAAAATCAAGCAGCCGCACGTGGCGATTCAGGGCGATGTGGCCGAGGTGCTGGCACAGCTGATCCCACAGACGGAGGCAACCGACCGCACCGACTGGCGCCAGCTGGTGGCCGATCTGCAACGCGAATTCCCGGGCGCTATCCCAACCGAGGGCGACCCGCTGAGCCACTATGGCCTTATCAACGCCGTTGCCGCCTGCGTGGATGACAGCGCGATTATCACCACCGACGTCGGCCAGCATCAGATGTGGACCGCCCAGGCGTATCCGCTTAACCGCCCGCGCCAGTGGCTGACCTCCGGCGGCCTTGGCACCATGGGCTTCGGCCTGCCAGCAGCGGTTGGCGCGGCGCTCGCCAACCCGGACCGTAAGGTGATCTGCTTCTCCGGTGACGGCAGCCTGATGATGAACATTCAGGAGATGGCGACGGCAGCCGAAAACCAGTTAGACGTCAAAATCATTCTGATGAACAACGAGGCGCTGGGCCTGGTACACCAGCAGCAGAGCCTGTTCTATAAGCAGGGCGTGTTTGCGGCGACCTATCCGGGGATGATCAACTTCATGCAGATTGCCGCTGGTTTTGGCCTGCACACCTGCGATCTGAACGCCGAAGAAGATGCCCACGCGGCGTTGCAGGATGCGATTTCTCGCCCTGGCCCGGCGCTGATCCACGTGCGTATCGACCCTGAACAAAAAGTGTATCCGATGGTGCCGCCGGGTGCGGCCAATACTGAGATGGTGGGGGAATAAGCCATGCAGAAACAATGTGATAATGTCATTCTGGAACTCACCGTCCGCAACCACCCTGGCGTCATGACCCACGTCTGCGGGCTGTTTGCCCGACGTGCGTTTAACGTGGAAGGCATTCTGTGCCTGCCGATTCAGGGCAGCGAGCACAGCCGCATCTGGCTACTGGTGAACGACGACCAGCGTCTGGAGCAGATGATGGCGCAGATCGACAAGCTGGAAGATGTCACCAAAGTGGCACGCAACCAGTCCGATCCCACCATGTTTAACAAAATTGCGGTGTTTTTCGAGTAAATCACTTAAGGTAAAAGGCTTTTGCCGGATGGCGCTGCGCCTATCCAGCCTGCAAGGACGTTACACGTAGGCCGGATAAGGCGTTTACGCCGCCATCCGGCGTGTTCACGCATCAGGATCAAACCATGACCACCATCGCCCTTATCGACGACCACCTTATCGTCCGCTCCGGCTTTGCCCAGCTTTTAAACCTCGAACCGGATTTTCAGGTCGTGGCCGAGTTTGGCTCCGGTCGCGAGGCGCTGGCGGGCCTGCCGGGACGCGGGGTGCAGGTCTGTATCTGCGACATCTCAATGCCGGATCTCTCCGGGCTGGAGCTGTTAAGCCAGCTGCCGAAAGGGATGGCGACCATTATGCTCTCGGTCCACGACAGCCCGGCGCTGGTCGAGCAGGCGCTCAACGCGGGCGCGCGCGGCTTCCTCTCTAAACGCTGTAGCCCCGACGAGCTGATTGCCGCCGTGCGCACCGTCTCCACCGGCGGCTGCTACCTGACGCCGGATATCGCCATCAAGCTGGCGGCGGGACGGCAGGATCCGCTCACCAGACGCGAGCGTCAGGTGGCAGAGAAACTTGCCCAGGGCATGTCGGTGAAAGAGATTGCCGCGGAGCTGGATCTGTCCCCGAAAACCGTGCATGTTCATCGCGCCAACCTGATGGAAAAACTCAACGTCAGTAACGATGTCGAGCTGGCGCGCCGTATGTTTGACAGCTGGCAATGAGCCCCGTTTTTTCACGGCTGATCGCCGTCGTCGCCAGCTTTTTTATCTTCTCCGCCGCATGGTTCTGCCTGTGGAGCATCAGCCTGCATCTGGTGGAACGCCCGGAGCTGGCGGTGCTGCTTTTCCCCTTTGGCCTGCGTCTGGGACTGATGCTTCAGTGCCCGCGCGGATACTGGCCCGTTTTGCTGGGCGCAGAGTGGCTGATGCTGATCTGGCTGGCGCAGGAAGTGGCGCTGGCGCATCTGCCTTTATTGATGACCGGAAGCCTGCTCACGCTTATCCCGGTCGCCCTGATTTCCCGCTACCGTCACCAGCGCGACTGGCGCACGCTGCTGCGTCAGGGGGCGGCGCTGATTGCCGCCGCGCTGTTGCAGTCCCTGCCGTGGGTGGGCGAAAAGGAGGGGCTCAACGCCCTGCTGCTGACCCTCACCGGCGGCCTGACGCTGGCACCGACCTGCCTGGTTTTCTGGCACTACCTCACCAGCACCGTCTGGCAGCCGCTCGGCCCGGCGCTGGTCTCCCAGCCGGTGAACTGGCGCGCCCGGCACCTGATCTGGTATCTGCTGCTGTTTGTGGTGAGCCTGTGGTTGCAGCTTGGTCTCCCCGCTGAATTATCACGCTTCACGCCGTTTTGTCTGGCGCTGCCGATCATCGCCCTCGCCTGGCACTACGGCTGGCAGGGGGCGCTGATCGCGACCCTAATGAACGCCATCGCGCTGATCGCCAGCCAGACCTGGCACGATCATCCGGTAGATCTGTTGCTCTCGCTGCTGGCCCAGAGCCTGACCGGGCTGCTGCTGGGGGCGGGCATCCAGCGCCTGCGCGAGCTGAACCAGTCTCTGCAAGCCGAGCTGGCGCGCAACCGCCGTCTGGCGGAGCGTCTGCTGGAGACGGAAGAGAGCGTGCGGCAGGAGGTCGCCCGCGAGCTGCACGATGACATCGGCCAGACCATCACCGCCATCCGCACCCAGGCGGGCATTGTCCAGCGCCTGGCGGCAGAAAACGCGGGTGTGAAGCAGGGCGGGGCGCATATCGAACAGCTTTCGCTGGGTGTCTATGACTCCGTTCGTCGCCTGTTAGGGCGGCTGCGTCCGCGCCAGCTTGACGATCTCTCGCTCGAGCAGGCGATACGCTCTCTGATGCGCGAGATGGAGCTGGAGAGCCGCGGGATTGTCAGCCATCTCGACTGGCGCATTAACGAACCTGCGCTGAGCGAAGGCCAGCGTGTGACGCTGTTCCGCGTCTGCCAGGAAGGGCTGAACAACATCGTCAAACACGCCAGTGCCAGCGCGGTCACGATCCAGGGCTGGCAGCAGGACGAGCGCCTGATGCTGGTGATTGAAGACGACGGCTGCGGCCTACCGCCGGGATCCGGCCAACAGGGCTTTGGCCTGGCGGGGATGCGCGAGCGCGTGAAGGCGCTGGGCGGCACGCTGACGATCTCCTGCACCCACGGGACGCGCGTCAGCGTCAGTTTGCCGTTAAGGACGTACCATGTTTAAAACCCCGGCCAGCGCCGCCCCGCTAGGCAACAAAGCGGAAATCGACGCCCGCTATCGCTACTGGCGACGTCATATCCTGGTCACTATCTGGCTCGGCTACGCGCTGTTCTACTTCACCCGCAAAAGCTTCAACGCCGCCGCGCCGGAGATCCTCGCCAGCGGCGTGATGGCGCGCACCGATATCGGCCTGCTGGCGACGCTGTTTTACATCACCTACGGTCTGTCGAAGTTCTTCTCCGGCATCGTCAGCGACCGCTCCAATGCGCGCTATTTCATGGGCGTTGGGCTGATCGCCACCGGCGTGGTGAACATCCTGTTTGGCTTCTCGACGTCGCTGTGGGCCTTCGCCCTGCTGTGGGCGCTGAACGCCTTTTTCCAGGGCTGGGGCGCGCCGGTCTGCGCCCGTCTGCTGACCGCCTGGTATTCGCGCAATGAGCGCGGCGGTTGGTGGGCCGTCTGGAACACCGCGCATAACGTCGGCGGAGCGCTGATCCCGATGGTGGTGGGGGCTGCCGCGCTGCACTACGGCTGGCGTGCGGGGATGATGATTGCCGGTGGCCTCGCGATTGTCGCCGGGCTGTTCCTCTGCTGGCGCCTGCGCGACAGGCCGCAAACCGTCGGCCTTCCACCGGTGGGCGACTGGCGGCACGACGAGATGGAGATCGCCCAGCAGCAGGAGGGGGCCGGGCTGTCCCGCCAGCAGATCCTCACCAAATACGTACTGAAAAACCCCTACATCTGGCTGCTGTCGCTCTGCTACGTGCTGGTCTACGTGGTGCGCGCGGCCATCAACGACTGGGGCAACCTGTACATGTCCGAGACGCTCGGTGTGGATCTGGTGACCGCCAACTCGGCGGTGACCATGTTTGAACTGGGCGGGTTTATCGGCGCGCTGGTGGCGGGCTGGGGCTCGGACAAGCTCTTCAACGGCAACCGCGGGCCGATGAACCTGATCTTCGCCGCCGGAATTTTGCTCTCCGTCGGCTCGCTGTGGCTGATGCCGTTCGCCAGCTACGTGATGCAGGCGGCGTGCTTCTTCACCATCGGTTTTTTCGTCTTTGGCCCGCAGATGCTGATCGGCATGGCGGCGGCAGAGTGCTCCCACAAAGAGGCGGCAGGCGCGGCGACGGGCTTTGTCGGGCTGTTTGCCTACCTCGGCGCATCGCTCTCCGGCTGGCCGCTGGCGCGGGTGATCGACATCTGGCACTGGAGCGGGTTCTTCGCGGTGATCGCCATCGCGGCGGGCATCTCCGCCCTGCTGTTGCTGCCGTTTTTGCACGCGCAGGCACCACGCGAAGCGTGACGCGCCTCACCTTTTGCTGTCGAGTCGCGCAAAACTAAGAAATTTTCCCGGTTTCACCTGGACGCTGTCTCAGGCATCTCTCCTGGCTGGTTTTTACAATGCTGCAAAAATCAGCTCAGGAGTAACTCAGTCATGCTGGCCTTCTTAAATCAGGTGCGCAAGCCGACCCTGGATCTGCCGCTCGACGTGCGGCGCAAAATGTGGTTCAAACCGTTCATGCAGTCCTATCTGGTGGTCTTCATCGGCTACCTGACTATGTACCTGATCCGCAAAAACTTTAACATCGCGCAGAACGACATGATCTCCACCTACGGGCTGAGCATGACGCAGTTGGGGATGATTGGCCTGGGCTTCTCCATCACCTATGGCGTGGGGAAAACTGTCGTTTCCTACTATGCGGACGGCAAAAACACCAAGCAGTTCCTGCCGTTTATGCTGATCCTCTCTGCCATCTGTATGCTCGGCTTCAGCGCCAGCATGGGCGCGGGCTCCGTCAGCCTGTTCCTGATGATCGCCTTTTACGCCCTGAGCGGTTTCTTCCAGAGCACCGGCGGGTCGTGCAGCTACTCCACCATCACCAAATGGACGCCGCGCCGCAAGCGGGGGTCGTACCTCGGCATGTGGAACATCTCCCACAACCTCGGCGGAGCGGGTGCGGCAGGCGTGGCGCTGTTCGGCGCGAACTACCTGTTCGACGGTCACGTCATCGGCATGTTTATCTTCCCGTCGATTATTGCCCTGATTGTTGGCTTTATCGGCCTGCGCTACGGCAGCGATTCCCCGGAGTCGTACGGCCTCGGCAAAGCCGAAGAGCTGTTCGGGGAAGAGATCAGCGAAGAGGACAAAGAGACCGAAGAAAACGAGATGTCCAAATGGCAGATCTTTGTTGAGTACGTGCTGAAAAACAAAGTGATTTGGCTGCTCTGTTTCTCGAATATCTTCCTGTACGTGGTGCGTATCGGCATTGACCAGTGGTCCACAGTGTATGCCTTCCAGGAGCTGAAGCTTTCTAAAGAAGTGGCGATTCAGGGCTTCACCCTGTTTGAAGTGGGCGCGCTGGTCGGCACGCTGCTGTGGGGATGGCTCTCCGACCTCGCCAATGGCCGCCGCGCGCTGGTGGCCTGCGTCGCGCTGGCGCTGATTATCGCCACCCTTGGCGTCTACCAGCACGCCAGCAACCAGTACATTTACCTGGCGTCCCTGTTCGCGCTCGGCTTCCTGGTGTTTGGTCCGCAATTACTGATCGGTGTGGCGGCAGTGGGCTTCGTCCCGAAAAAAGCGATCGGCGCCGCCGATGGGATTAAGGGCACCTTCGCCTACCTGATCGGCGACAGCTTCGCCAAGCTGGGTCTGGGGATGATCGCCGACGGCACGCCAATTTTCGGCCTTACCGGCTGGGCGGGCACCTTCGCCGCGCTGGATGCCGCCGCGATTGGCTGTATCGTCCTGATGGCGATGGTTGCGGTGCTGGAAGAGCGTAAGATCCGACGTGAGAATCGTGCGCAGAAATTAAAAGTAGCCTGAGTGTGCAGGTAACTTCTTTGCCCGGTGTGTGATGCCGGGCTTTTTTATTTTGCACGGCCTACCTTTACTCCGCTTTACACACTCGCTCCTCTCTATGCTCTACAGTGTTTTTGCTGCCGCCTTTCGTGCAGCCTTAGCCCTTTTGCTAACGGAGAGCTTGCATGTTAACCCGACGATTGTCCTGCCTTGCGCTGCTGATGGCGCTGGCGTCCCCCGCAATGGCCGCGGATGCCCCCACCTACGGCGAGAAGCTGGAAGGTTTTGACTACGGCTGGCCGGTAAAACACTTTACCTTTACCTCGCAGAACCAGCCTCTGGATATGGCTTACCTGGACGTGAAACCGGAAAAACCCAACGGCCGCACCGTGGTGCTGATGCACGGCAAAAACTTCTGTGCTGGCACCTGGGACGGCACTATCCGCGCGCTGTCGGCCGGTGGGTATCGCGTGATCGCCCCTGACCAGATTGGTTTTTGTAAATCCACCAAGCCGGAGCATTACCAGTACACCTTCCAGCAGCTGGCGGATAACACCCACGCGCTGCTGAAAACGCTGGGCGTCGAGCGCGTGACGGTTATAGGACATTCGACCGGCGGCATGCTGGCAACCCGCTATGCGTTGATGTGGCCGCAGCAGGTGGAGCAGCTGGTGATGGTGAACCCGATTGGTCTGGAAGACTGGAAAGCGCGCGGCGTGCCGCATATTACGGTCGACCAGTGGTACCAGCGCGAGCTGAAAGTTAGCGCCGACGGTATTCGTCAGTACGAGAAAAACACCTACTACGCCGGGGAGTGGAAGCCGGAGTACGAGCGCTGGGTCACTATGCTCGCCGGGCTGAACAACGGGCCGGGCAAAGCTCGCGTGGCGTGGAACTCGGCGCTGCTCTACGACATGATTTATACCCAGCCGGTTGTCTATGAATTTAGCGAGCTGAAGATGCCGGTATTATTGATGATCGGCACTAAGGACAATACCGCCATCGGGAAAGATCTCGCCCCACCGGAGATCCGCAAGACGCTCGGCAATTACGCGGTGCTGGGCAAAGAGACGGCGAAGCGCATTCCGCACGCGACGCTGGTCGAGTTTAACGACATGGGCCACGCGCCGCAGATGCAGGATCCTGAACGTTTCCACGACGCGCTGCTGAAAGGGCTTCAGGCGCGCTGACGGGTCTCCAGCAACAGCCCGCGCAGCCACGCCTGCGCGGGATTGCTTTCATCGCAATTATCCAGCTTTTTTCGGTTCACTATTCTGGCCGTTCCCGCTGTTGACGCGCTGCGTTTCCCGCTATGATGGGCGGCTAGTCTAAGGAGAACGCATGGTCTGGATAATGCTGGCAACGCTTGCCGTGGTATTTGTGGTTGGATTTCGTGTCCTGACCTCAGACTCCCGCCGCGCCATCAAACGTTTAAGCGAGCGGCTGGGCATCACCCCGATGCCGGTCGAGTCGATGATCGATCAGTTCGGTAAAACGCCGGGCAATGAGTTTATCCGCTACCTCGAGCGCCCCGACGAGGCACATCTGCAAAATGCGGCGCAGGTGCTGCTCATCTGGCAGGTCTGCATTGTCGACGGCAGTGAAGAGAATCTGCATACCTGGCACCGTATGCTGCGTAAAGCCCGCCTTGCCGCACCCATTACCGATGCGCAAATTCGACTGGCACTTGGCTTTATGCGCGAAATGGAGCCCGATCCGCAGGAGCTGAACGCCTTCCAGCTGCGCTATAACCAGCTATTTCTGCCGGAAGAAGGTGTGTTTTATCTGCATTAAGCCTTTTTGGCGCACAAGATATTCTGAGCGTTCAGGATCTCCTCTCTGTTTTCATTGAGGCGAGTTGCAGCATAGATATCAATATTTAATCTCTTTGCCTCATCGTCCGTTAGTTCGCGATAGCATAGCCCCTCCTGATTGAAGGTGCATTTTGACTGAGGCAGCAGCGCAAACCCTTTCCCTCTTGCGATACGGCTTAGCATCACGAGGGAATCATCCGGCTCTTTAATACGCTTCAGCGGCGTTTTCAGCGTGTCAAAGTAGCTTTCGCATTTGTCATAGAATGACGGATTAGCGCTTCTCGAAAACCAAAAAAGTGGAAGATCGCTAATGTCTTGCAGCGAGACTTTCTCTTTCAGACTGGCAGGATGTAAAGAAGGCATTGCGATGAGCAACGGTTCCTGGCATACCCAGCGGTATTGAACAATGTCTTCATGACCCGTCCCTTTTTCCCCGGTCAGCACCAGATCCAGCATATTTTTAGACAAGCTTTGCAGCAGCTGTGCTGACGTCAGGTCGGGCGTTTCAACGTCATCTCCGGCGTTCATTTTTTGAAGCTGGGTATTTACAGGTTCAATATATTCAAAATTAAGCGTGCGCGTGAGACCGATGCGCAGACTCGTTTCTGAAGAGTGAGGGTCTTTTTTTAAGCTGCTGATGTCTTTGAGTATTTTTTCTGCCTGAACGACCAACGCTCGACCTGCTTCAGTAAGGCTAACGTCATGCGTGCTGCGACTGAACAACTGACGTTTCAACACCGCTTCAAGACATTTTATCTGACGCGTCAGAGGCGGTTGAGTCATGCGCAGACGTTCGGCAGCCTTACGAAAGTTCAGTTCATGTGCAACAGCGAGAAAGCATTGTAATTGTTTGATACTGGGCAGGTTATTGCTGATTAAATGTTCTGCTGTAGCCATACGTGGGTCCTAAGTGCGAAAAGGTATTTCGTCTTTTTCCATTTCGATATTACACGCTAAATGCTGGCAGCAAAACCCGTTTTAACAGTAATACAAAAAATATATTACAAATTTAACAATTCCAATAGTTTCCTGTATTGATAAATTTCTATCCGAATCCTCACTTAATCAATACTCGGAGTAATTATGTCGTCTAAATATGTACTGGTATCACGCTTCCCATTAAAAAACACTTTTTCTGAAAAAGAATTTACTTCCTTAAAAAGCAGTGAAACCGTTCGCTACTATACCTGTGAAGAAAACGGCGTTAATGAGTTGTTGGAATTACGCGCATTCAATGATATTAAAGAGATTGCATGGGTTGAGAATGAAATGGAATCCATGTTCCATCGTTTCTCTGAGGTTCTTTCTGCCGATATCCGTCGCGAACTGCTTAAGTTTGTTGAATCCCCAATTGATAATAAAAATAGCTTGCCAGAATCAAATTATATTCAACTCCGACACGTCGAAGTGCCTGCGCATAACTATCAGCAGTACCGTCAGTGGCGCGATGAAACCATTTTTAATGTTGTAAGAGATAACAAAGATAAGATTGAAAGTTTCGAAGCGTTTCATTCACTGATCAGCGGTGTTCCGGGTGTAATGTTTATCTCCTCATTCAACGGCGATAAATCAGCATATAAAGAAGCATTTACCAATGCGCGTTATCAGGAAATTATTCAACAGGCCGGCGATAACTTCATTACTGGCGGTAACGACGGCCTTTATACACGTATCTATCGTGCTTGCTGTTGTTGAGGGACAATGAATGAACTGTAAAAAGTTGGTAGTTGTTGGCGATAAATTTAATGAATTTGCCAATGGTAAAGATGTACTGACTATATCTCAGCTAGAATTATTGACTCAAATCCCTGCGAATATCATTGATAAAGAACATGAAATTATTGTTGGGCAGGGCGTGCGCAAGGATTTTGCTGGAAAGGTAATTTCAAATCAGGCAAGAAATGCGATCCATGGTAATAAGTTGAAAATATGCTCTCTGGAAAAACTGGTTAGCGACAAAAAAAATGCTTATTGCCATAAAAGACTGGAACAGAATGTACTTATAGGACCTGCGGAACAAGCTGAGCATAACCACGATCTTTATGCGATGCCGCTGTTAATCGATGAGCGTTGCGAATTGATGGCGGATCATCAGACGGGGCAGCATATTCAGGGAATGCTCCTGGTTGAAGCCAGCCGACAGGCCTTTATTGGCGTCACCGAAGAATTTATTTACCAACAGGAAAGCGGACGCTATTACGTCATTAACAGCATGGCAATCAATTTCGCCAGTTTCCTGTTCCCTTTACCGGCGCTGGTCCACTTTGAATTTCTTGAAAAAGATATTAACGACCGCCGGGGGCGTTTCAAGGCTCAGGTTCGCGTCACTCAGCACCAAACGCTTTGCGCGACAATGGATGTCTCGTTCACCGTTTATCCTTCCGCCCTGATTACAGAGAGAGAGAAATCTCTGGCTGAGGTTGCCATGCAGGCGACCATTGTTGAGCAGCAAGGGGTGACTCAGGGGGTAACGCATGCCTGAATTGCGTAGCCAGAAATACCGTCTGGCTGCTACCACGCAGGGGCCGCTTTACCCCCCTGCGGAGGTCATGGACGGGAAGGGTAATTTTGTCGTGGTTGGCATGGTGCCAGGAGATAATGGACTGCAGTGGCGAAGCGTCATTGTCTCTCCGGACAGCCCGCTTCCGGCATTTGGGGAAGTCGCACCCTATAACATTCTGTGCGATCTGAAAAAGATGACTCAGGACGCGTTGAAGGACATCATTCTTCATACTCTTCCTTTACCCATTCCGATGAACAACTATCGGATGATTTTCTCCCCAGAACAGCGGCCGCAGGCCAATAATGAAATAAGGCCTGGCCTGCCACTTCATGAAGGCTATATCGCGGATTATCGAAGCAGCGATGGAAAGCGAGAGATCGAGCCAGTGACCCTCGCTGCCTGGCTAGAGGCAGAGGGCACCTTTGAGGTCACATTGTCCGAAGATAAGAAACGAGCCAGGTTCACGTTTTCGTTCCGGAGCCTTGTTCCGGATAGCGTTTACACCGTGATGAGTCTCAGGGAAAACGATCTAGCCTCGGAGGATCCGAGCAGGCCAGGTCCGCTGGGAATACCCAACGTATTTATAACCGATAGCGAAGGTAATGCCGAATATTGGGCAGAGTTGACCGATCCTTTTCCGGCTCCGGCGAGGAAAGGAAACAGAATTATTAACGTAGTCGTACTTTATATGAGCTCGCGTCAGAGCTACGGCGGTGCAATTGGCTTTTACGGTCTTGGTGGCGATATCCATGCCCAATTAAAACTCAAAGGCCGTTCCTTCGATGAATTTACAACTATAGAGTGAGAAAAGTATGCCATTTGTTCATGTTATGACCTGGCCTGCGAAAGATGAAAATCAAATCATCAGACTCCAGGAAGATATTACATTTGCCGTTCACAAAAATACGGGTGCGCCGCTCGATAAAATTTCCGTGGTGGTTTCTGAAATTGCCCCTTCCCGCTGGGCGGATGCAGGCGTGTCTGGGAAGGATAAAGATTTTCCTGTTAAGAGTCGAAGAAAAAACTACGAGGAATAAAGTTTGCGTAAACATGCCGCTTTTTTTGATGTTGATGAAACGCTTATAAATATTAAAAGCATGTTTGATTTCTATGATTTCTGGTGCAGGGAAAATAATCAAAACGATCGTCTTCAACGCTATATGTCTCGTTTTCGCGCCGACGTAAAAAACGGTGTGCTAAGGGAGACTCTGAACCGAGAATATTATCGCCAGTTTAAAGGTGTGTCTTGTCGTTATCTGGAAGAAATGGGTGAGAAGTGGTTCAGGCGTAAGCTGGAAAGCGAGTTTTTTACTGAGAGTGCTGTTTCAGCCCTTAAAAAACATCAGAATCAGAACATGTATACCGTATTTATATCGGGCTCTATGCTTCCGATTCTTTCACCTATTGCAAAATATCTTGGGGTAACGGAAGTACTCTGTGCGCCGGTGATAATAAATGACGCAGGTGAGTTGACGGGTGAAATCGGCCTGCCTCAAACAATTGGAACAGGTAAAAAAGACGCGCTTTTAGCCTTTTGCGATGATAAAGAGATTAACCCCGCGGATTGTTATGCCTACGGCGACGATCTTTCGGATATTCCAATGCTTGAAGCCACTGGCCATCCCGTGTGTGTGGGAAAGCATTCCGCGCTTACCAGATATGCAACTGAAAAAAATTGGCACATTATTTAAATCCTTATTGAGGTAAGTAGTATGACTTCAGAACTCTCTCCGCAAAATATGACGTTAAGGTCATGGCTTGCTTTATTCATTCTGGCTATTTCAACCTTTACTATTGTCACCACCGAACTGGCGCCAGTCGGATTATTAACGCCAATCGCAGAGGGGCTACAGTCTTCGGAATCTGCGGTGGGCATGACCGTGTCGCTTTATGCTTGGGTGGGGGCGTTGAGTGCGCTGTTTGCCTCCGTCTGTTTAGGAAATGTGTCCAGAAAGCGGCTTTTACTTGTGCTCACCGTGGTGCTTCTGGTCTCTAACGTTATGGCTGCGACGGTAAACGTCTATAGCATGCTGCTTAGCGCCCGCGTACTGGGTGCGCTCGCTCACGGCGCATTCTGGGCGATGATCGGCGCGACGGCGGTGGCTATGGTCCCTGCCAGATATATAGGGGCCGCGACGTCAATCGTATTTGGTGGTGTTTCCGCAGCAAGCGTTTTTGGCGTACCGGTATCCAACTATATTGGTATTCACTTCGGCTGGCGTCAGGCATTTTGGCTGATGGCCGCGCTGAGCGTAATTGCCTTTGTGGGTATTAGCGTTCTTGTTCCCCGGATTACCAGCAAAAGCGCGCTCGGGCTGGATGCGCTTAAAGGCGTGCTGAAATCATCAACATTATGGAAAATCTACTCAGCAACCTTGCTGGCTGTGACAGCTCACTTTGCCGCCTTTACGTACATTGAACCCTGGCTACACACGCAGAGTTCACTGTCCACCACCATTATTCCTGCTGTGCTTTTTGTTTACGGCATCGCGGGACTTGCAGGTAATTTCCTGACCGGCGTGTTGATTGATAAGTATCTCAAGCTGACGGTCTCTTTGTCTGTACTGCTAATCTGTGCAGTGCTGTTGTTCCTGGGCCTGTCTGGTTCCTCGCTCTCTGCTGCGTTGATCTTCACAAGTATGGTTATCTGGGGTGTCGCCGTATCAGGAATATTTGTCGGTTTCCAGACGTGGGTTTTACGTATGGCAGAGGATAAAGCCTTCCCGGCCTCCGCAATCTACGTTTCGTTTTTCAATACCGCCATTGGTATCGGTGCGTCAGTCGGTGCCTGGATGGTTTCATCATTTTCAATGCCGCTCCTGTATATCGTCGCCGGTACGGCCATCGGTCTGTCCGTTCTGCTTGTCGCGGTTATTCCGGCAACGTTGACCGCAAAACAATCCCGTATGGAGAAATCTTATGAGTCAAATTAATGACCGCACGCGTTATGGCAGAGAGATTATGGACCGTCTTGAAGCGGGGCTCGCGGATAAAGTCACCCGCCGCCTGAGCGAGCTGGACCCGGGGCTGCCCGCCCTGATTACCGACTATGCGTTCGGGGATGTGGTGGGTCGTCCGGGACTGGATCTCAAAACGCGCGAAATGTTGACCGTCGCCTCGCTTGTGACGCTGGGTAATGCCATGCCGCAGCTAGAACTGCATATGAGAGGCGCGCTCAATACCGGCGTGACGCCGGAAGAGCTGCTTGAAATTGTGATACAGATGGCGGTATATGCTGGCGTTCCCGCCTGCATGAATGGTCTTACTGCATACCGCGCGGCAATGGCCGCGACGGGCCATACCTTGCCAGGACTGAAGGGAAGTGACGCATGAGCGAGATTGTTATTATTGCAGCCCGCCGCACGGCGACGGGCGCATTTCAGGGCGCGCTTGCGGAGCATTCAGCCTCTGACCTGGGAAGCCGCGTCATTCAGGCGCTCCTGAAAGAATCTGGCGTAGAAGCCAGTCATATCTCTCAGGTCATTATGGGACAGGTTCTTACTGCGGGGTGCGGCCAGAACCCGGCCCGACAGTCGGCACTGAATGCTGGATTGCCCGTAGATACGCAATGCCTGACGGTAAACAAAGTGTGCGGGTCCGGGCTTAAGGCGGTCCATCTTGGCATGCAGGCGCTGAAGACGGGTGAAGCTGAGTTTGTTATCGCCGGTGGCCAGGAGAGTATGTCCAACGCGCCGCATATCGCCACGACGTCGCGTAGCGGAACGCGGCTGGGTAATATTACTCTCAAAGATAGCCTGGTTTCTGACGGGCTCTGGGATGCCTTCAACGATTATCACATGGGTATCACCGCAGAGAATGTTGCGACGGAGTTTGGTATCAGCCGCGAAATGCAGGATGAATATGCCCTTGTCTCTCACCACAATGCGCTTGAAGCGCAGGCGCGTGGCATTTTCGAGCGTGAAATTATCCCTGTTGAGTGGCAGACGCGAAAAGGTGAAACGATAAGCGTGGAGAGGGATGAAGGACCCCGTGCAACCAGTATCGAAAAATTGACGAAACTGAAGCCTGTCTTCCGAAAAGAGGGTACGGTGACGGCGGGAAATGCTTCATCGTTGAATGACGGTGCCGCTGCGGTCCTGCTTTGTACGCGTGAGACTGCCGAAGCGCGTGGCTTGCCGGTTCTGGCATCGCTGGGCGTATTTTCCAATTCCGGTATCCAGCCGGCATTAATGGGTGCAGCCCCGATTCAGGCCATTGCCGACTGTCTTTCCCGCTCGGGATGGAAGCCTGAGGATGTCGATCATCTTGAATCCAACGAAGCGTTTGCCGCCCAGGCGCTGGCCGTGATTCAGCAGACCGGGATTTCTCCGGATCGTATCAATCCATACGGCGGGGCAATCGCGCTTGGGCATGCGATAGGTGCATCTGGCTGCCGAATTTTGGTGACGCTGGTTCATTCCCTGATCCGTAATGATGCCAGGCGTGGCGTTGCCGCACTGTGCGTTGGCGGCGGGGAAGGCGTCGCGTTGAGCGTTTATCGCTAACGGCGTATCTGTGAATATAAAAAAACCGGGGAAACCCGGTTTTTTATTTTCAAGATGCTGTATCAGGCATTCACGCCCTTCATACCCTCGGCAGAATAACGATCGCCTTTAATCGCTACCCGGCGATGAAGGTTGTTCAACGATTCGATATCGCTCTTCTCAAGCACAGTATCGGCAGCGCGCGCGTTTTCGGCCAGATAGTTGACGTGCTTAGTACCCGGAATGGGAACCAGCCGATCGTATTGTGCTAACAGCCAGGCAAGCGCAATCTGACCTGCGGTACAGCCGTACTTTGTCGCCAGTGGGGTAATGATATCGAGCAACTGGCGATTATGATCGAGGCTGGACTGAACAAATCGTTCGTTATTCTTGCGGAAATCACCTTCTGCAAAATCGTTGTTGTTCAGGTATTTTCCCGTCAGGAAGCCTCTGCCAAGAGGTGAGTAGGGCACCAGGCCAATACCTAGCGCTTTCACGACCGGCAAAATGTTTTCCTCGATGTCTCGTGTCCACAGAGAATATTCTGTTTGCAATGCGGTGACCGGATGCACCGCATGAGCCCGTTGCAGCGTTGAAGCCGACACTTCGCAAAGGCCGATGTGGTTGATCTTGCCCTCTTTAACAAGGGTGCGCAGACAATCCATACTCTCTTCGATCGGGGTTGCGTTGCTCACTCTGTGAAGATAAAAGAGGTCGATTCGTTCCACGCCAAGCCGCTTTAGGGACTCATTACAGCAGCGGATGATATAATCAGGCGTATTGTTGATAGTGCGGGCGTAGGACTCGTCAGGAGAGCGATCGATGCCGCACTTCGTGGCGATTTTAAACTGCTCACGAGTGCTTTTATCCAGACCGGCAAGAAAATGACCAATCAGTCTTTCATTATGACCACGACCATATAAATTTGCGGTATCAATAAACGTCACATTTAGATCGATAAGGCTATGCAATACCTGTAGTGAGGCTTTGTCATTAGTCTGGCCATAAAATTCACTCAGACCCATGGCACCGTAGCCGACGGCACTGACGGTAAGATTTTGAGATAAAGTACGTGTTTTCATAGTTTCTCCTTTTCAGACGCTATGATTGTTTCACCTCAATTGTGGTTACTGAATTTTCATTTTCGTTATGCTGAAAAGGTATCAGTGACCGCCGATCTGTCTTCCGAATCTTTAAAAACGGCAAAAGTTGTCAAATCGTTAAATTCGTCACACTTTTGATGATAAACTGCGCGACTTTTCCGCACGTTTTTATCTCAGGTGATGCCATGACAGAACATATCCAGCCCACGACTCCGCCGCAGGCCAAAGAGGTGTCTCGCCCCAACTGGTCGGCGGTTTTCTCCGTGGCATTTTGCGTCGCCTGCCTGATCACCGTTGAGTTTCTGCCGGTCAGCCTGCTGACGCCGATGGCGCAGGATCTGGGCATTTCCGAAGGCGTGGCGGGGCAGTCCGTTACCGTCACCGCCTTTGTGGCGATGTTCGCCAGCCTGTTTATCACCCAGGCGATTGGCACCATTGACCGTCGTAAAGTGGTCATTCTGTTCAGCGTGCTGCTGACGCTCTCCTGCCTGCTGGTCTCTTTCGCTGAAAGCTTCACCCTGCTGCTGCTGGGTCGCGCCTGCCTGGGGCTGGGGTTAGGCGGCTTCTGGGCGATGTCGGCCTCGCTGACCATGCGCCTGGTGCCCGCGCGCACCGTGCCAAAAGCGCTGTCCGTTATCTTCGGCGCGGTCTCTATTGCGCTGGTGATTGCCGCGCCGCTGGGCAGCTTCCTTGGTGGGATTATCGGCTGGCGTAACGTCTTTAACGCGGCGGCAGTGATGGGCGTGCTGTGCATTATCTGGGTGTGGAAAGCGCTACCGTCTCTGCCGGGTGAAGCGGCGCACCACAAACAGAACATGTTCGCGCTGCTCAAGCGTCCGGGCGTGCTGGCGGGGATGACCGCCATCTTCATGGCCTTTGCCGGGCAGTTTGCCTTCTTTACCTATATTCGCCCGGTGTATATGACCATGGCGGGCTTTGACGTGGATGGCCTGACGCTGGTGCTGCTGAGCTTCGGTATCGCCAGCTTCGTCGGCACCTCACTGTCGTCTCAGTTCCTGAAGCGCTCCCTGAAGGTGGCGCTGGCGGGTGCGCCGCTGGTGCTGGCGATCAGTGCCGCGGTGCTGGTGCTGTGGGGCAGCGACAAGTGGGTCGCATCGGCGATTGCGATTGTCTGGGGCTTTGCCTTTGCGCTGGTGCCGGTGGGCTGGTCGACGTGGATCACCCGCTCGCTTGCCGATCAGGCGGAAAAAGCCGGGTCGATTCAGGTGGCGGTGATCCAGCTGGCGAACACCTGCGGCGCGGCGGTGGGCGGCGTAGCGCTCGACCATCTGGGGCTGACGTCACCGCTGGTGATCTCCGGTACGCTGATGCTGCTGACCGCGCTGCTGGTGGCGGGGAAGGTTAAGGCGAAGTAGTCAATTTTCCCCCTCACCCTAACCCTCTCCCCATAGGGGAGAGGGGACTGCTCGGTGCTGTCTTTTCACCCTCGCCCCTTTGGGGAGAGGGCCGGGGTGAGGGGACATTCGCTTACGCCGATGCCTTAACCCTTCTGCGTGAATCCATCGAAATCAGCACCACCGACGACACAATCAGCAGCGTTCCCAGCCAGTCCGGCAGGGTGAATGCCACCCCCAGCAAAACCACCGACAGCAGCGCGCTGCTCAGGGGTTCGGCGCAGCTCAAAATGCTTGCCTTCGGCCCGCCGATCATCTGCGCGCCCTTCAGATACAGGCTGAACGTCAGCGCGGTGCCAATCACCACCAGGTAGAAAAACGCCAGCAGCAGGCCGCCGTCAATGGCGAAGGTGGTGCCGCGTCCGGCGTAGAACGGCGTCAGCATTAGTCCCGCAATCAACATACTCCAGCCGACAATCGGCAGCGTGCCGTAGCGGGCGATAAGCGTTGATGGATAGGTGGTGTAAAACGCCGCGGCAAACGCCGAGGCGATACCGAAGAACAGTGCGGCAGGCGAGATGGAGAGCGACGTCGGATCGCCGTGGGTCACCAGCAGGAAGGTACCCACAAGCGATGTCAAAATCGCGGATAAGACAAATATGCCGGGACGCGTTTTCCGCGCCAGGGCGAACCACGCCACTATGATGGTTGGCGACAGGAACTGAAGCACGGTGGCCGTAGCGGCGTTGGATTTTTCAATCGTCAGCAGGAAGGTGAGCTGCACGGTGAGCGCGCCAACCAGTGAGAAAAACAGCAGGCTGAGGGCGTCTTTGCGGTTTTTGATGACCGAGAAAATCTTGTCGCCGTGAACGAAGGAGAGCGTCAGCAGGATCACGCCGGTAAACAGCAGACGAACCATGGTCAGGTAAGGCGAAGAAATGTGGCTTTTCTCCATGATGTACTGCGCGCAAACCCCGGAACTGCCCCATAAAACGGCGGCGATCAGGACGTTGAGCATCCCTTTGCGTGTGGAACCCATGTTCTCCCCTGTTATGTTGTCGTTAATTGGCCAACAGCATAGCATGGTTGTGTGCGGCCTGATGCCCTCACCCCGGCCCTCTCCCACGGGGAGAGGGGGAAAACCGTAGGCCGGGTAAGCGTAGCGCCACCCGGCATGTTGTTGACCTTAGAACCACGCCTCCCACATCGCGCCGACGTTGAAGTCGTCCAGCGTCTCATCTTTGGTGTTGTTCACGCGCGCGGTGCGTTCGTTGTCCACTTTGCCGCCGGTCACGTAGAAGCGCAGCATCGGACGGAACTCCGGCCCCATGGCGATAGACATGTTCTGCGACAGGGTCAGCTTCCAGCCCTTGTTGTCGCCGCCGTTGTCGTAATCTACGTGCTGCCAGCCCGCTTCCAGCCAGGTGGAGTGAACGTCGTTCCACCAGTGCATCGGGCGCACGATGGCGTTGTAGTTCTTACGGTTGTCGGTGTCATCACGGCTGTTGTCATAGTCGTGGAAGGCGAGGATGTACTCCACCTGCGTGGCCTGGGTGAATTTATACAGCCCTTCGAAGCTGGCGTAGACCGTGGTCAGATCTTCGGTTTTGTTGAACACGCTGTTGTCCGAATTATCGGAGTAGCGGGCGATCACCTTGTTCACACCGCTGTCGTTGGTGTGGCTCAGCACCACGCCGCCCTGCCAGGCGTTCAGACGTTCGTCGCTCTCAACGGCTTTGGAGTCAAAACCGTAGTTGGCGTACAGCTCCAGGTCGATCGGGCCGAGCTTCATGCCGTGGATTTTTGAGGTGGCAGCGTAGTTGCCCTTGTCACCCGTGCCGGAGCCGCCGGTACAGGTGATGCGCGACGGGTTGGATTCATCTTCCATCACTTCCGGGCTACAGGATTCCACCGCCGCCACGGCAGCCACGTCGAACTGCACACCGCCGATGTCGAAGTTCTTCACCCCGGCGCCCTGGCCATCGTGGTTCATCCAGAAGTAATCGTTGATGCCCTGCTGCGGACGCTGGTGGAAGTCACGACCGGCCCAGAAGTAGGCGTTCGGGTTGGAGGCCATAATGTTGGTCACCCCGGCGTAGGCTTTTTTGAGGTTAACTTCGTCGGCCCAGTGGTCGATCATCACGTTGATGTCCCAGATGGCGCCGTTATCACCCTTGAAGGCCTTGGAGAGCTGGAATTCCCCGCCGTTGCCTTCGTTACCCAGACGACCAATCGCGGACGCGCCGTTGTAGGAGCCGTCCACCGCCACATACTTCTGGTCAGCGGCCTGGAAGTGCGCGCCGTAGCGGGCGTAGCCGGTAAATTTGATGCCAAACGGAATCGCCATGTCCGGGGATTGCGCTGCGCTCTGCGGCTCGGTGATGACGTCCGCTTTTTTCGCGACCGCCGCATCCATTTTCGCCTGACGCTCGGCCAGGGCTTTATCCACCGCTTTCGCCACAATGGCGTCGATTTGCTCCTGCGTAAATTCTTGCGCGAGCACGGAAATTGGACAAAGCGCGGCGATAACCGCCATGGTTAATGGAAGTTTTTTAATCGTATTCATGGTTATCTCAATATAGTTTAATTTTATTCAGACAATAACCATCCCGCTCCGATCTGACAGAATATGTCGCTATCATCAGAACAAGTGGATTTCTAGTTTTAGGTACAGAGGTATTACATTAATTTATTTCGCCATAGACTATCTCTGATATAAATGAATAATCTCTTCAGATAATTCACGCGCTAATAGCGAATTCATTAAATGATCCTGCGCGTGCACCATAATTAAGGTCATCGGCTGGCGGGCTTCGCCCGCGTCCTGCTCGATCAGTTTGGTCTGCATCTTGTGTGCCTGGCGCGCGTAGCCATCGGCTTCACGCAGCAGGCTTTTGGCTTCGTCAAGGTTGCCCTGGCGCGCCGCATGCAGCGCTTCGAAGCACAGGCTGCGGGACTGACCGGCGTTGACGATAATTTCCATTACGGCTTCTTCTAATGCGATCATCATTTTTACTCTTTATCAAAGCAATTATTTAAGGCGGTAGCGGCAAACCACTCTCCGCTTTTTTTAATGGTGCGCTGCTGCGTCTCCAAATCGAGCTGAATAAAACCGTAGCGGTTTTTATAGGCATTGCACCACGACCAGTTATCAATAAACGTCCACATATGGTAGCCCAGACAATTGCAGCCTTCGCTAATACCTTTATGCAGCCACGCTAAATGCTCAGAAATAAATTCGATGCGGTACCGATCGTTTATCTGACCGTTTTCAATAAAGCGCTGCTCGTTTTCGACACCCATCCCGTTTTCAGAAATAAAACAGCGGGGGTTACCGTAATTGTCGCGCAGGTTAACCAGAATATCGTAAATACCCGGCTCGTAGATTTCCCAGCCGCGGTACGGGTTCATCTTACGGCCCGGCATCTCGTAGCTATCAAAGAACCACTCCGGCATAAACGGCGCCTGCGGGTTCACCGCGCTGTCGCGACACTTCACGCGACGCGGCTGATAGTAGTTAACGCCGAGCAGGTCGATTTTCCCTTCCGCAATCAGGAAACCGTCTTCCGGCTTGCAGGCGGGTAGCTGATCGTAAGATTTCAGCAATGCCACCAGGTCGGCCGGATACTCCCCGCGCAGCACCGGGTCGAGGAAGCTGCGGTTAAACATCAGATCCGCGATATGCGCCGCCTTCACGTCCGCCGGGTTCTGCGAACGCGGGTATGACGGCGTCAGGTTCAGCACGATGCCGATCTCCCCCGCGTAATGCCCGGCGCGGTAAGCCTGAACGGCCTTCGCATGGGCCAGCACCGTGTGATACGCCACGGTCGCCGCCCGACGAAAATCCACCACGTTCGGGTAATGGAAATCGTACAGATAACCGCCTTCCACCGGCACGATCGGCTCGTTGAAGGTAAACCAGTGCAGCACGCGGTCGCCAAACAGCTCGAAGCAGATCTGCGCATAGCGGGCGTAGGCGTCCACTACGTCACGGTTTTCCCAGCCGCCGATCTCCTGCATCGCCATCGGCATGTCGAAATGGAACAGGGTGATAAACGGCGTGATGCCCTGTTCATTCAGCTCATCAATGACCTGATTATAAAAATCGACCGCGTCCGGGTTCACTTCACCGATACCGTCGGGGATCAGGCGCGCCCAGCTAATCGAGGTGCGAAAGCTGTTGTGGTTCAGCTGCTTCAACAGCTGAATGTCCGTTTTCCAGTGCTGATAAAACGTGGAGGTATGCTGCGGTCCCACGCCGTTGTGAAAACGGTTCGGCTCGCGGGAAAACCAGTAGTCCCACGTGGTTTCACCCTCTCGTGTCCCTTCCGTCTGGAGAGCGGAGCTTGCGCTGCCCCACCAGAAGTTATCGGGAAATGCGTATTTCATGACCCTTCCTCTTTGACTTAATTGCTAACTGTTTCAGCGGTGCCGACGGTTGCCTGGGCTTTCTGCTCTTCATTTTTGATGAGCGTACGCTCATAGGCGCGCAGGAACGGCAGGTACATCAGCGCCGACATCACCATGCAGACCAGGCACATCACCACCGGGCTGAGCGCCCAGTTCGCCGCCCACGAGGCGCCAATCGGCGCGGGCGTGGTCCACGGGGTTAACGAAACCACCTGGGCCAGCCAGCCGAGTTTGGTTGCGCCGTACGCCAGGCAGGCATTGACCAGCGGAACAAACACGAACGGGATAAACAGCATCGGGTTCATGATGATCGGCGCGCCGAACAGAATCGGTTCGTTGATGTTAAAGAAGCTTGGCACAACGCCCATTTTGCCGATGGTGCGCAGGTGAGTGGCGCGGCTGCGCAGCAGCAGGAACGCCAGCGGCAGGGTCGAGCCTACGCCGCCAATCAGCAGGTAGTGATCCCAGAAACCTTGCAGATAAACGTGCGGCAGCGCCGCGCCCGCCGCCAGCGCCGCCTGGTTTGCAGAGAGGTTCGCCATCCAGAACGGGTTCATGATGCCGGTGACAATCAGCGACCCGTGGATACCGGCAAACCAGAAGATCTGGCACAGCAGAACGGAGAGCAGAATCGCGGGCAGCGAGTCAGACGCGGACACCAGCGGCTCCAGCAGGTGCATAATCGCCTGCGGGATGATCATCCCGGTCTGCGCTTCAATGAACAGGTTCAGCGGATGTAGGGTACCAATCACCACCATCACCGGGATCAGGATCTCAAACGAACGCGCCACGCCGGTCGGCACCTCTTTCGGCAGGCGGATGGTGACGTTGTTCTGCTTCAGCCACGCGTACACACGGGTGGAGTAGATCGCGGTGATAAGCGCAGTGAAGATGCCCTGACCCGACAGATACTGCGTCGAAATTTTGCCGTCGGCATACGGCGCGGCGACCAGCAGGAAGGCCATAAAGGCCAGCAGACCGGACATCACCGGATCGAGGTTAAACTGACGCCCCAGGCTCGCCCCAATCCCCACCGAGATGAAGAAGGTCATCACGCCCATGCTGAGGTTAAAGGGCAGCATCAGCTGTTCGCGGTAGGTCTCGGAGAAATCCAGCCAGCCGCGGGCGAAGCTGTTGGTGGTATCCGCCGAAAACGGCGGGAAGATAAACACCAGCATAAACGAGCCGATGATCATAAACGGCAGCGCGGCGGTAAAGCCGTCGCGGATGGCAATCACATACTTTTGCTGACCGAGCTTCGCGGCCAGCGGCGTAATTGACTGTTCAATCACCGCGACCATGGATTGATATAACGAACTCATGTGAACACCTTTTAGTGTGCCGCTTCGATGAGCGACAGAGCATAGTCCAGTACTTTATCGCCACGCTGCATGCCATAGTCCATCATGTCGATGGGCTGCACCGGTATGCCTTGCGTCGCTGCCTTGTCTGAGAGTGTCTTTAACATGTATTTCACTTGCGGTCCGAGAAGCACCACCTGATAGTGCGGAAAATGCGTATCAAATTCGGATACGCCATACGCATCTATCTTCACGGGCAAGCCCCGTTCTTTTGCAACATCGATCATTTTGCTGACCAGCAGGCTGGTGGACATCCCGGCAGAGCAGCACAGCATAATCTTGAACATCGACGACCATCCTCAAAGTGTAAAAAGTTATTGCGATGATGATTGGACATGATACGGAAACCGGTTTCCATTCATAAAAGACAGAAGTGTGACAACCATCAATATCCACTACTTATGACGCTAATTAACCGGATGTGGGTCACATAATTCGGCTGTTTTGACATCAAATTGAGTGGAAACGGAAAATCGGTTTCCATGGAAAACGGAAACGGATATACTCCGTTCTGGCTATAATGTGAGCCGTAGCGGTGATGGAAATTACAGACGCCAGTTGCGTCTGACAGGGGAGAGAGATGTCTACAATCAACGATGTATCGCGTCTGGCCGGGGTGTCCAAAGCCACGGTATCACGGGTGTTGAGCGGGTCGCGTGGCGTTAAAGAAGCCAGCCGACAGGCTGTTCTGAGAGCGGTGGATGAGCTGAACTATCGTCCGAACGTGATCGCCCAGTCGCTGCTCAGCCAGTCGACGGGCTGCATTGGGGTGATTTGCGCGCAGGAGAACATTAACCAGACCACCGGTTACCTGTACGCGCTGGAAAAACACCTCAGCCAGCATCAAAAACATCTGCTGCTGCGTTTCGCACACACGAAAACAGAAGTGATGAACGCCCTTGAAGAACTCTCCTGCGGCTTATGTGATGACATTCTGGTGATTGGCGCGCGTTTCCCGCTGGACGTGGACATGGACAACGTCATTCTGGTCGACTGTATGGAAGCCGATAACGCCAACAGCATTCAGTTCGATCACGCGTTCGCGGCTGAAACGGCCTGCAACTATCTCACCAGCCAGGGGCGTCGCCAGATAGCACTGATCCACCCGCACGGCAGCGGCTTTGCCGATCAGGTGCTGCTGGGTTACAAACATGCGCTGGAGAAAAACTTCCTGCCCTTTAATCGCAACCTCGTGTTTATGGACGCGACTTCATCGTCCGTTGCGCTTCAGGAATTACTCAACAACGCGTCCACGCTGAACTTCAACGCGCTGCTGGTGGCAGACGAGCAGGAAGCCCAGCGGGTGATCCCGCAGTTACAGGCGTTTAATAAATCGGTACCGGAAGACATCATGGTCTTCAGCCTCGGCGGTTCGCTGCATCTCCCGGGTATTCCGGTGATCCCGGCCATTGAGTATTCCATGGACGCCATGGCGGCGCGCATCGTGAGCTGGCTGACGGCGAAAACGCAGATGCTCGGGTCCTACGTTCTGCGTGGGGATTTGATTATTCCGGATGTGCGGAAGCGTTAAACATGTGATGTAGGCCGGGTAAGGCGCAGCCGCCACCCGGCGCTCAACCCTCAGTAATCTTCCATACAATCCACCTGACTTACTGCATCCCAGTAGGCGTTAAGGTTGTCACGCTTCACGGCGGTGATGGCATTTTTGATCAGCAGCTGATTGGCCTCAGACGACAAAATCATCGCCTGCCAGGCCTTATCGCTCTGCTTTTTCTGCGGGGTACAGGTTTTCTTCACATCTTTCAGGACCTGCTGTTTTATCTGGGCCTCTTTCTCCGGAGCGCTCTTCTCCTGCGCGTGAACAAACGCAGCGAAAATCAGGCAAACGAGCAGGCAAACCAGGTGTGCAGATTTCATTGAGACCTCCGGTAAAGTCACAGGCTTTCCCTGAAATGTATCGTTACATTCAGGCAGGCGATTCCAGCCGAAAGTATGAATTTACTTTTCACCTGGTATGAGAATCGCCCTCTCAGGCCGTTACTGAACCCCTCCACCCAGCGATTGCCACAGCGTGATGCGGTTTTCCAGGTCGGTTTGCTGCAAGGCAATCAGTGATTCCTGTGCTGACCACAGCGATCGCTGCGCGGTGAGCACCGTCAGATAATCGCCCGCGCCAGCCTTGTAACTGCGCGTCGCCACATCCAGCGTTTTTTGCTCCGCCGCCACGTATTCACGCTGGGCATCAAGCTGTTCGCTCAACGTTTCGCGCCGCGCCAGCGCGTCGGCCACGTCCTTAAACGCGCTCTGGATGGTCTTCTCATAGGTGGCGATTAGCCCCTTCTTCTCCGCTTCCGCATAGCGCAGCTGCGCCATATTGTTGCCCCCGCTAAACAGCGGCAGGGTGATGGACGGCGCGAACGACCAGACCTTCATGCCGTGGCTGAACAGGGATGACAGCGAATCGCTGCCGACGCCCGCGCTGGCGGTCAGTGAAATGGTCGGGAAGAAGTTGGCGCGTGCCGCGCCGATGTTGGCGTTAGCGCTCAGCAGGTTATGTTCCGCCTCCTGAATGTCCGGGCGACGCAGCAGCGCGCTGGAGCTGACGCCCGCCGGGATCAGCGTGATGGCGTTATCGCTCAGGCTCTCCAGCGTGCCGGGCAGCAGGTTCTCGGGCACCGTATCGCCCGCCAGCAGGTTAAGGGCGTTTTTGTCCTGCATCACCAGCGTCTGGTAGCTCGCCACGCTGGCGCGCGCCTGCTGGTAAACCGCCATCGCTTCACTGACGTCCGTGGCCGCTGCCACACCTACTTCCTGCTGACGTTTGACGATTTTGAGCGAGTTCGCGGCGCTCTCCAGGGTGGATTTCGCCAGCGCCAGATTGCTGTTATCCGCCGCCAGCGTCACCCAGGCCGTGGTCAGCTCGCTGACCATTGTCAGGCGCGTGTTCTGCGCGGTGAACTCGCTGGCAAGCCAGGTTTCACGCGCGGCGCGCGACAGGCTCTGGTTGCGGCCAAACAGATCCAGTTCGAAGCTGGAGACCGTGCCGTTGGCTTCGTCGCTCGTCGCGACGCCGCTCGCCAGCGTACGGCTGCGGGTATGACTCAGTTCCGCGTCCACCGTCGGGAACAGGGACGAGCGCGTTTCGCCATACTGGGCACGGGCGGCGTCGATATCCGCAATCGCTTTTTGCACGTCGCGGTTGCTGTTGAGCGCCATCGTCACCACGCTTTTCAGCCGCGCATCATTCATCACCTGCTGCCACTGGCTCACCACGGCGCTGGCTTCGCCGTGCGCGCCGGGTAGGGTGGCCGGAACGGGCGCGTCCGGGCGCTGATACGTGGGATCTAATGACACACAGCCTGCGCTCAGCAGTGCTAACGCTAAAACAGTTACACGAAACATTATGACCTCCGGTTTGCGTGCTTACCGGAGAACAGACGTTTCACCAGTACAAAGAATAAAGGAACAAAGAAGATAGCCAGCAGCGTCGCGGCCAGCGTCCCGCCGATAATGCCGGTGCCGATCGCCACGCGGCTGTTGGCCCCCGCGCCGGTGGCAATCGCCAGCGGCGTCACGCCTGCGATAAACGCCAGCGAGGTCATGATGATCGGACGCAGACGCGTCTGGGCGGCCCGCAGGGCGGCGCGCGTCAGTGAGTAGCCTTCGGCCACTTTGGCTTCGGCAAACTCGACAATCAGAATGGCGTTCTTCGACGACAGACCGATGGTGGTCAGCAGCGCCACCTGGAAATAGACATCGTTGCTCAGGCCGCGCAGGGAGGCGGCAATGGCCGCGCCCAGCACCCCAAGCGGGATCACGAGGATCACCGAAATGGGCACCGACCAGCTCTCATACAGTGCCGCCAGGCACAGGAACACCACGAGGATGGAGAGGGCATAAAGGCTCATCGCCTGACCGCTCGCCAGTTTTTCCTGCAACGACAAACCGCTCCACGCCCAGGTGCTGCCGGACGGCAGGTTATTCGCCAGCTGCTCCATTTTGCTCATCGCCGTACCGGAGCTGGCGCCGCTGGCGTTCTCGCCCTGAATTTCATACGCCGCCGAGCCGTTGTAGCGCACCAGGCTTTCTGGGCCATACTCCCAGCGGGTGGTGGCGAAGGCGGAGAATGGGGTCATAGTGCTGTCGCTGCCGCGCACATACCATTTGTTGAGATCCGACGGTACCGCGCGATAGTCGCTGTCGCCCTGGATGTAGACCTTTTTCACGCGGCCACGGTCAATGAAGTCGTTCACGTAGGTGCCGCCCCAGGCGCTGGACAAGGTGTCGGTGACGTCGCTCAGGGAGAGCCCCAGCGACACGGCTTTGTTGTTATCGATATCCACCTGAAGCTGCGGCATCTGCGGCAGATCGTTGGCGCGGACGGCGTGCAGCGAGCTGTCCTGATTCGCTTCGCCAATCAGCTGGTTACGCAGTTTCAGCAGCGCGTCGCGGTCGGTGCCGCCGCTCGCCATCAGCTCAAAGGTAAAGCCGTTGCTCTGGCCCAGACCGTCCACTGCCGGCGGTGTCATCGCAAAGATGGTGGCATCGCGGATGGCGCTCAGCTCCTGCGTAGCGCGCAGGGCAATGGCCTGCGCGGTGTTTTCCTCGCCTTTACGCTCTGACCAGTTTTTCAGGGAGACGAACGCCATCCCGGCGTTCTGGCCGCTGCCGCTGAAGCTGAAACCTTCAACGGTAAAGATCACGTCGGTATTGGCTTTCTCTTTGGTGAGGAACCACTCGCGTACCTGGCGGCTTACCTCTGCGGTACGCACCGCGGTTGCGCCGGCAGGGAGGGTGTACTGCACCATGATTTCTCCCTGGTCTTCGGTTGGCAGGAAGCTGCCCGGCAGTTTCAGCATGGCGAACCCCATCGCGCCGCAGAGCAGGGCGAAGATCACCAGCATGCCGCCGGAACGGCGCAGGGCGCGCAGAACCTTATTCTGATAGCCGTGCTCGGTCTTACTGTAGAAGCGGTTAAACGCGCCGAAGAAGCCCTTTTTGTGCGGAGCGGTGTGATTCAGGATCGAGCCGCACAGCGCGGGCGTCAGGGTCAGCGCCACCACTACGGAGAGGAACATCGCCGAAATAATGGTGACCGAGAACTGACGGTAAATGACCCCGGTAGAGCCGCCGAAGAAGGCCATCGGCAGGAATACCGCAGAGAGCACCAGCGCAATGGCGATCAGCGCGCCGGAAATTTCGCCCATCGATTTTTCGGTCGCTTCCCGGGCGGGCAGCCCTTCGTCTCGCATAATACGCTCGACGTTTTCCACCACCACGATGGCGTCATCCACCAAAAGTCCTATCGCCAGCACCATGGCAAACAGCGTCAGGGTGTTGATGGAGTAACCGAACAGCGCCAGTACGCCGAAGGTGCCCAGCAGCACCACCGGCACCGCCAGCGCCGGGATCAGCGTCGCGCGGATGTTTTGCAGAAACAGGTACATCACCACCACCACGAGGATAATGGCTTCGAACAGGGTCTGAATCACGTCCTCAACGGAGATCTTGATGAACTCGGTGCTGTCTTTCGGGTAGGCCACGTCGTAGCCTTCCGGCATCGACTTTTTGAACTCGGCGATCTTGTCTTTTACCGCCGTGGCGGTGTTAAGCGCGTTGGCGCCCGGCGAGAGCATCACCGCCATACCCGCCGCCGGGTGGCCGTTCAGCTTCGCGGTGGCGGTGTAATCTTCGCTGCCCATCTCCACGCGCGCGACGTCGCTGATGCGCACCACCGCACCGTTGGACTCGCTCTTGACGATGATTTTTTTGAACTCATCGACCGTTTGCAGACGCGACTGAGCGCGGACGGTGGCGGTCAGCTGTTGGGCGTTCGACGAGGGCAGCGCGCCGATTTTACCGGCGGAGACCTGGACGTTCTGCGCTTCAATCGCGCTCTGCACGTCGGAGGGCATCAGCGAGTACGACGCCAGCTTAGCCGGGTCGAGCCAGATGCGCATCGCGTATTCTGCGCCAAACACCTGCAGGCTGCCGACACCATCCACGCGCGCCAGCGGATCCTGCATATTACTCACCAGCCAGTCGGCAATATCCGAGCTGCTGGCGGTATCGGTTTTGTCATACACGCCCATGATCAGCAGGAAGTTGCTCTGGGATTTTTCGACGGTGATCCCGGACTGCTGCACCTCGGTCGGCAGGCGTGATTCCGCCTGCTGGACTTTGTTCTGCACCTGTACCTGAGCGGTGTCCGGATCGGTTCCCTGTTCAAACGTGACGTTGATGCTCACCGAACCGTCCGAGCTGCTGGTGGAGGTGAAGTAGAGCAGGTTATCCAGCCCGGTGAGCTGCTGCTCGATCACCTGCGTCACGCTGTTCTCCAGCGTTTGTGCGGAGGCGCCGGTGTAGGTGGCGGAGATTTTGATCGACGGCGGGGCAACGTCCGGGTACTGCGCAACGGGCAGCGTGCGGATCGCCAGTATCCCGGCGAGCATGATGAGAATGGCGATAACCCAGGCAAAGACCGGGCGACGCACGAAGAAACGGGAAAACATCAGGCGTTTCCTCCGTTGGTTTTCATCTCTTCAGCTTTCACTTCCTGCCCGGCGGTGACTTTGTCGGTGCCTTCCACAATCAGCTTATCGCCCGCCTTCAGGCCATTCAGCACCAGCCATTTATCGCCATAGGTGTCGCCCGTCTCCAGCTGACGCTGCTCGACCTTGTTGCTGGCGTTCACCACCAGCGCGGTGGCGGTACCTTTGGCGTCGCGGGTGATGCCCTGCTGCGGCGCGAGGATCGCGTCATTCATGATGCCTTCATCCACTCGGGCGCGGACGAACATGCCCGGCAGAAGCTGATGCTGCGGGTTCGGGAAGACGGCGCGCAGGGTGACTGAGCCGGTAGACTCATCCACCGCCACTTCGGTTAACGCCAGATGGCCTTTTTCGCTGTAGCTGCTGCCGTCTTCGAGGATCAACGACACGTTCAGCGTATCGCTGTTGCTGGCGAGGGTTTGCTTGCGTAATCGCAGCAGATCGGCGCTGGAACGGGTTAAATCGACGTACATACTGTCCAGCCCGCGAATAGTGGCCAGCGCGGTATCCTGCTGGGCGGTCACCAGCGCGCCGGGGGTCACAGAGGAGATGCCGATACGTCCGGCAATCGGCGCGGTGACGGTGGTCCAGTTGAGGTTAATGCGGGCACTTTCCAGCGCGGCTTTCTTTGACTCGACGCTGGCCTTGTCCTGCGCGCAGGTGGACTTCGCGTCTTCCGCATCCTGACGTGATACGCCGTCATCCTTAACCAGCTGCGCATAGCGCCGGGCTTTCTGGCAGTCGGCCTGCACCAGCGCCTGCGCCTGTTTCAGTGCGGCGGCAGCTTCATCATAAGCGGCGCGGTAGCTGGAAGGATCGATCTGATACAGCGCCTGCCCGGCCTTGACCGTATCGCCTTCGGTGAAGAGCCGTTTCTGAATAATGCCGCCCACCTGAGGGCGCACTTCGGCGCTCATCGCGGCGGCGGTGCGGCCGGTCAGCTCGCTGACCACGGACACCGGCTGGCTCATGAGTGTGACAATCCCCACTTCCGGAAGAGGACGCTGGGGAGCAGATGTTTGCGCATTATCGCACCCTGTCAGGAGGAGTAATGCTGCGATGGAGGTTGTTATGGTTTTCATAATCTTTTTCCAGGGTGAACGAAGCCTGCCCTGTTAATCGCTTAACAGGGAGGAGGGCTAATTAAAAGCACAGCGATCCCGCATCTCTGGCAGAGCCAGAAATGAAAAAAGGGAAATTACTTATTTCCGCTAATTATTCACATGCGATTACTTCGCAGAGAAAAGCATATTTAAAATATTCTGGTATATGGGCTCTAATTGTTCTGACGGTACTTTTAAAGGCGTGAGTCGACGGTAAATCGTGCCTTCGATCATCACGGCGGTAATCTCCACGCAGCAGCGAATATGCTCATCGCTCAGGTGGGGGAACTGCTTTTTCAGGTGCTCACAGGCGTTGGCGAACATGCGGGCTTCGGCTTCGATCAGCATGTTTGCCACCAGCGGATTGCGCGTGGCCTCTGCGGACATTTCGAGCATTAGCGCATCATCATCTTCGTTAAGCGTCTGGCGCCAGGCAAGCGCCTGCGGCATCCCTTCAACCAGGGTTTTGCCCTGCATCTCCTCAATACGTGAGTCGATAATGCGCCGGATCATCTCTTCAATGATCGCGTCTTTGTTACTGAAATAGCGATAGATTTGTCCGACGCTGAGCCTGGCTTCGCTGGCGATCTGCGACATGCTGGCAGCGTGAAATCCACTGGCGCGAAAGCAGCGGCGCGCGGCGGTGATGATTTCGTCCTGCCGTAGTTTTTGTCGTTCTTCCAGCTTTGTGCTCATCGTCGGCTACCGTAAAAAGTGAGAATGATCGTTCTCATTATACGTTTTCGGAGCCTATTGGAAAGGTTTTTTTTATTTACATATTGAATGAATATTTCCTTGTTTAAACAATGGAGGAAATAAGGAGTTTTTATGAAGGTTAAGCTGTGAGATATTCAGATTGCGCTGAAAATAAGGAGAGATTTATGCATCTGAGCATTACAGATAAAGTCACGGCTGAAGAAAAAGAAGAATTATTAACGGGGCTAAGAGCCTATAACGTGCAGTATTTAGATCTGGCGACGTTTAGTGGCGATATTGGCGTATATGTGCGAGACGACAACGGCGTCATGCTGGGCGGGTTAATCGGCGTACGTAAAGGCGACTGGCTGAATATCGACTTTCTGTGGGTCAGCGACAGGGTGCGGGGAACGGGCGTCGGCAGCCAGCTGATCAAAACGGCTGAAGAGGAGGCCCGTCGCAAAGGGTGCCGTCACGCGCTGGTGGATACGGTCAGCTTCCAGGCGCGTCCGTTCTATGAAAAACAGGGTTATCAGGTGCAGATGTCCTTACAGGATTACCCTTATCAGGGAATGCAGAGACACTATCTGACCAGGGATCTTTAACCACCGATCCCGTTGCCGATCACGGCTAACACGTGGCGCACAACGATCTCCGGCGAGAGAGCATTAAGCCTCTCGTCATTGCGCATGCGAGAGAACGGCACCAGCACCAGGCTCAGCAGCGTCGTGAACAGCAGTTCGGGGGCCAGCGCCGGATTCAGCTTTCCTTCCTGCTGCCAGCCTTTGATGGTTGCCAGCGTGGTGTGATATTTCTCATCGCCAAAGCGCTCCTGCAAATGCGTACGCAGTACCGGCATCTCGCCGATCACCTCCTGCATCCACAGCGGGGCAAACCAGCGATACTTTTCCGCCAGTTCGGCCAGCACCCTGACCATTTCCGTCAGGGCATCCACCGGCGAATCCCGGTTGTCGGCGAAAATTGCCCCGATCCGCTCACGTAACGGCAGGAAGCGCTCCTCAATCATCGCATCCAGCAACTGTTCTCTGGAGTTGAAGTAGTAGTGCAGCATGGCGGGCGTCACGCCGGCTTCGCGGGCAATAGCGTTCAACGACGTATTGGCGATCCCCTGGCGGGAAAAGAGATTCAGGGCGATATCCAGCAGCTGTTCACGGCTGGCGGTAACGCGCTTGCCGCCGCGCGGACGTCCGGGGCGGCGGGGTTCAGAATTGTCTTTTAGTGCTGGCACGGTCACGCTGTCTCTTGATCTTATCCATAACTTACCTGAATATTAATTATTCGATTAATTAATTTCAAGCGATCTCTTATGGAGTCTGACGTAATGACTCAACCTGCGAAAAACGCACCGTCGATTAAGCTGCTGTTCAGCGCCCTCCTGCTGGTGATGCTGCTCTCGGCGCTGGATCAGACCATTGTCTCCACCGCGCTGCCGACCATCGTCGGCGAGCTGGGCGGGCTGGATAAGCTCTCCTGGGTGGTGACAGCCTATATCCTCAGTTCGACCATCGTGGTGCCGCTGTATGGCAAATTCGGCGATCTGTTTGGCCGAAAAATCGTTCTGCAAATCGCGATTGTGCTGTTTCTTGTAGGGTCCGCGCTGTGCGGTCTGGCGCAGAACATGACCCAGCTGGTGCTGATGCGCGCCCTGCAAGGGCTGGGGGGCGGCGGTCTGATGGTGATCAGCATGGCTGCCGTGGCGGACGTGATCCCGCCTGCCGATCGGGGTCGCTATCAGGGGTTGTTTGGCGGCGTGTTTGGCCTGGCGACGGTGATAGGGCCGCTGATCGGCGGGTTTATCGTTCAGCACGCATCCTGGCGCTGGATTTTCTACATCAACCTGCCGCTGGGGCTGTTTGCGCTGCTGGTGATTGGCGCGGTATTCCACGGCAGCGCGCGGCGCAGCAAGCATGAGATTGATTACCTGGGGGCGATTTACCTCAGCATGGCGCTGCTGTGCATCATTCTGTTTACCACCGAGGGCGGTACGATCCGCCAATGGAACGACCCGCAGCTGTGGTGCATTCTGGCCTTCGGCCTGACGGGGATCGCCGGGTTTATTTACGAAGAGCGGCTGGCGTGGGAGCCGATTATCCCGCTGTCGCTCTTCCGCGACCGCAGCTTCCTGCTCTGTAGCCTGATTGGCTTTATCATCGGCATGTCCCTGTTTGGCTCGGTAACGTTCCTGCCGCTCTATTTACAGGTGGTGAAAGACGCCACGCCAACGCAGGCCGGCTTGCAGCTGATCCCCCTGATGGGCGGGCTGTTGCTCACCTCCATCATCAGCGGGCGCATCATCAGCCGCACCGGGAAATACCGCCTGTTCCCGATCCTCGGCACGCTGCTCGGCGTGGTGGGGATGGTGTTACTGACGCGCATTTCAATCACCTCCCCAACCTGGCAGCTGTACCTGTTTACCGGCGTGCTGGGCATGGGGCTGGGACTGGTGATGCAGGTGCTGGTGCTGGCGGTGCAGAACAGCGTGTCAGCCGATCAATACGGCGTAGCGACCTCTGGGGTGACGCTGTTCCGTTCCATTGGCGGGGCGATTGGCGTTGCGCTGTTTGGCGCGGTGTTCACCCATATTCTGCAATCAGGGCTGATCGACAGGCTGCCGGAAGGGGCGGAACTGCCGCGCGAACTTAATCCCGTTGCCATTCACCATCTGCCTGATGCCCTGCGTCTGGACTATCTGGATGCGTTCGGCTCGGCTATCCATGCGGTGTTTATGCTGGCGGCGGGGATTATGGTGCTGGCGTTTGTGCTGTCGTGGTTTTTGCGCGAAGCGCCGCTGCGTCGGCAGGCGTGAGGTTAGCGGTTCTGCTTGCGCCTGGACTACCGTAGCCTGATGCCCATCGCCCGGTGGCGCTACGCTTACCGGGCCTACACTTCGCCCGTTACGTAGGCCGGGTAAGCGCAGCGCCACCCGGCAACAGGCCGCATATAACTTAACCGTCTTACTGATTCCTTTTCGTTTTTTAGCCTGCCGTCTCGTTGTCGATATAGTCTTCAAAACCACTGTCGAAAGGAACTGTCTCGTGAAATTTCAGTTGAGTGCTCTGGTGCTCGCGGCCCTGCTGCTGGCAGGTTGCGATCAAGGCGGCAATGATGCCAAACACATTAAAGTCGGCGTGATTAATGGCGCTGAGCAGGACGTGGCGGAAGTCGCCAAAAAGGTGGCAAAAGAGAAATACGGTCTGGATGTTGAGCTGGTGGGCTTTAGTGGCTCGCTGCTACCTAACGATGCCACCAACCAGGGCGAACTGGACGCCAACGTCCTCCAGCATCGCCCGTTCCTTGCACAAGATAACAAGGCGCACAATTACACGCTGGTCGCCGTGGCCAATACCTTCGTCTTCCCGATGGCGGGTTACTCCCGAAAGATTAAATCGGTGTCTGAGCTGAAGGATGGCGCAACCATTGCGATTCCAAACGATCCCACCAACCTCGGCCGCGCGCTGTTGCTGCTGCAAAAAGAGAAGCTGATTACCCTTAAACCAGATGTTGGCCTGCTGCCAACGGCGCTGGATATTACCGCGAATCCCAAAAACGTACAGATTATGGAGCTGGAAGGGGCGCAGCTGCCGCGCGTGCTGGACGATCCGAAAGTGGATGTGGCCATCATCAGTACCACCTATCTTCAGCAAACGGGGCTGTCTCCGGTACATGACAGCGTCTTTATTGAGGACAAAAACTCGCCTTACGTGAATATAGTAGTCACGCGTGAAGACAACAAAGACGCCGAAAACGTGAAGGAATTTATCCAGTCCTATCAGTCGCCGGAAGTGGCGAAAGCGGCAGAGACCCTTTTTAACGGCGGTGCGGTGCCGGGCTGGTAGGCCACGGTAAGCTGGCCCTCACAGCGTTACGCGGGCATCGGTGCGGCTTTCGGGCCACAGAAAACCCTGGCCAGACTGTGCGCCAGACGTGCGGGCGCGCGCCAGATCCCGCGAATTCTCGATGCCTTCGATAAGAATTGATTGCGCGATACCTGCCCTGACCTCCTGCACAAACGGGGCAAGCGGCGCGCGCTCGCGCAGCGCTGAACGGTCAATTTTTACCCCATCCAGCGGCAGCGCAAGCCGCGCGAACGCCTCAGCCAACTCCCGGGTTAAATCGTCCAGCCAGATTTGCCATCCCGCCTCTTTTAACCGAACAAGCGTGGCATGAAGACGATGTTGCTCAGCCTTACTCAGCCGTGTGATGGTGAGAGGATCCTGAATTTCAATCGTTAACCGCTGCTGATGGCGTAACGCCAGCAACAACCGGATAGCGCGTTCGTCGAGAAGGTGCTCTGCCGGAAGGTTTAGCCAGTAAGCGTCCCGGGCGGGTATCTGTAACAGGGTGTTGGCCTGCCAGAAGAAGATTTGCAGCGCGCTGCGCGAAGGCAGAGAAGCAAACAATATCTCCAGATTGACGTTATGGATCTCCACGAGAACTTCATGCGCGAACATCTGGCCCGAATGAAGATCGACAAGCGGCTGGAATCGCAGCCCTGAGATACGTTGCAACAGGGGAGAGGGAAGAACGGTATACATGGAACAGCCTTCAGGAAATGAAAAAAAGGTTCCCGCGGACACGGGAACAAAAGGCAAACGACACACGGTCAAATTCTTAATTCAGGATCCAGCGAATGCTCTGGTAAAACGAGGGGCCACGCACGGCCTTAAGCTTGTTCATGGCGTTGTTTTTATAAAAGTAAACCAGCCTGACGTTACACCCCAGCTGACGGGCGATTTGCTTGGTTTTGAGATTACAGGAATAGCCGCGCAATACGCTGGCCTCCTCGCTGGACAGCCTCGCCGGGGTGCGTAAGCGGGTAGTCATGCCTACGTTATAACGACCAGGCTCTTGCGGCGTCTGGCTCATCAGTATTTGCCACAGCGCTTTGATATCCCCCAGGGAGACTCTTTTGCTGATTACCCCATCAACATGTTTGAATTTCAAATAGCCAGCGGATAACGAATAGATATAGATCTTCGCCGTCACTTGTTTCTGTTTAATACAGAGAATGTCGTCATTCGTCGTCACCCGGAAATGACGCGTATTCAACGGATCATAAATGATGATATCAAAGAGTTGTTCACTCATAGCAAGTTCTTCGATATGGGTAAACCCATGGAAAATAACGTCGTGTTTTTCATCAGGCTCACGCTTTCCGAGCGATTGCAGGCCAATCATCGTGAATTCGCAGCTGTCAACAACGGCAACGTGAATTGTTTTTTTATTTTGCATTGGCATTCTCCTTTCGCTGAGTAAACAGTCCATATAAGAGAAAATGGCGGTTCGCACTCTCTTATTAAAAGAATGGCGAGCACTTTTTAAATAACGCGATGCGATGGCATCAATGTAAGCCAATACAAACCGTCGAGTAAAGCCGATGCCAATTATTAGAGGAAGATAAAATTGAAAAATGGTTTTAATGGTATATGCAATTGTTTTAATCTTCTAATAATATTCATGCCAGATTTTTATTCTGTGAATGGGCGATTAATAAGCATCAGAAGGTTGATTGATGGGGTTTATCCACCGTTTTTTCAGTGGCTTACTGCTATTCCTGAAAGAAAAATTGTGATCGCGGCAGGGTTATCGACAAAGCTTTATCTGCAAGAGGAAACGGCGTGCAGAATAAAATAGAATTTTTTCTATAAATTTAATGTCCTTGTTCAGATTTTTAAGCCTGAGAAGGATAAAATCACTGGCGTGAAGAGGTTGTGAGTGATGAGTACATAAACTATTATCATTTTCCTCCGGTCACGAGAATTTAGAAAAGACATGAATAATACTGAACGTATCGTAAAGGTAATGGTGTTTTACAAAATAAATATATTTAAAGAGATAATATTCCGGGCGCTCCATGATCTTTTACCCGATTACGTACTGAACATTACTCAGGTCGATTCCACTGAACAGGCGCTGGCGGCGGTGGCGGATAATAACGTGGATGTTTTCTTCACTGAATTTAATTATCTGCTTAATCATAAAGAGTGGAGTGCGGAGGTCAGCAGCCGTTTTACATCTTTATGTAAAACCCATCACGTCAGGCGTGTTCTGTTGGTGCCCGAGCTGCCTTACGGGCTGTTAAAAAAAGTTCTGGAGATGAAATTTGAATTAACCATCAGTCAGCAGGATGAATTGACTGAACTGAAAAAGGAATTACCCGCGTTGCTCATGGCGGACGGGCAAACACCGTCGATCTCTTCGTGGCTCAGGCGGGTAATGCGGTCCGGTTCCCGGGCGCGCTCCATCCTCTCGGCCAGAGAGTGGGAGGTGCTCCATCTTATCGTGGAAGGATTTTCAACGACGGAGATTGCCCGTCATCGAAACCGTTCGGTCAGTACCATTGCGACGCAGAAGCACAATGCGATGAAAAAGCTGAATCTTTCCAACCACAGCGAACTGATTAAGTATGTGCAAGCGGTTGGAAAGATGGAGAAATAGCTCACATCAGGGATAGATAATATTCAGCGTAGCCGATGTATTGATCTTACCCTGGCTCACCTGGGCGGGCGCCCACACGTAATAGTACGCCGCCATCGGAAGGGTGAAATGTTCGTCCAGCGCCGCGCCAGCCGCCACGCTGAAAATCATCGTGGCGTTGCCACGGCTGGTGGTTGAGGTAGAGAAGGTCACCGGCGTTTGCGGGGCGTCACGTTTTATCAGGCGTAGCCCCACGCCCTGCGCCGCGCTACTGCCGCTGTCGATCAGCACCGAGCTGTCGGTTGAGAGCAGCTGCGTGCTGGACAGAAACATCTCAATTGCCCGATCGGAATTGCCGTTAACCCCGACGTTCTGACAGCTCATGTTCAGTGAAAAAGGCGTCAGCCCCGGCTGTGAGGATGCACTGAGCTGGGGAATGCCGAGCGTCGGCAGCGCTACGGTCAGCCCCGCATTATCAAAGGAACAGGTAGTCAGTTTTGGCGCGTATTTGATGATCATCGGCTGACCAAACATATCGCGGTTGTCGTAAGGCCACTTGAACCCGCTGAATAACCACTGTGCTATCTTGATGACCTGATTGATTGGCCAGGTGATGATTTCCCAGAAGGATAACCCACTCATGTCGCTGACGAACAGAACGTCGCTCATGTTCGCCGTATCCCCCGTCAGGGTAGTGCCGCTCTGGTTAACGAGGGTGAAGCGAACCGTAAACGGTGTGTTCAGCTCAGACGCCGTATGGCTACCGCTGGCAGTCAGGGTTTTATTGGCCGGGGGATTGGTGATCTCCGCCCGCACCATATACTTGTTATTGCTGAACCCGAGGATGGTCGCGTATTTGCTGTCGGTCGAGAGGATCGGCGTGTAAGAAAATTCACTGTTACCTGTCGTACAGTTGAATGAGCCGCTGTACTGGGTGCTGAAGCTGCCGGTCCATGTGGGCGTGGCCGGGCTCAGCTTATCCGATAAATCAATGGTAATCGGTGTGCCATAAACGATGCTGCTGCCGGAGCAGGTGGCATAGCTCATCCCACTAATACTGGAGAGGAGCAGGAATATGAATGATCGTAACATTTTGATAATCCGTAATTAATGGCAAACCGATGAGGGGCTGTTCAGCCCCCAGGCTGGGGCGGAGATTTCGCACTTCCCGCCCCGGAGATGCACGTTGAGCGCGCGTGGCGGCTGTTCAGCGCGGATATACAGTACGCTGGCCTGGCCGACATACCCGACAGATTCACCGTGTTCATCAAGCACTTCGGTACCAAAGGGCAGCGGTTTGCCGTCGGCACGCGTCGCATGAAGTACCCATGACTGGCGTTTGTCGGTTTCGAAGCGGATATAGCTCACCGCCCCGTCGTAAGGGGCCACGTTAGCCATGTTGCCGATCACCTCCGCGCCAGCGCTGTTTTCCGTTTGCGATAACGTAATGGCGTTTTTGCGATACGGGGTGGCGTAAGGCACCAGCGCCACGCCATCGCGGTTCGTCATAATGCTTTCATCGCCGTTCACCATCAGTCCCTCCGCTTTTGGCGCATCGACGATAGTCATGGTTGTGCCGGTTTCGTTTGAGGCGAGAACGTGCCACGGGTAGGCCACCAGGCTTCCCCGTCCGCTGAGCCCGGTCTGGCGGTAGTTGGAGGATTCGCTGTAAGAGCCACCGAGTGTCGCGAAGTTCGAACGGTACGCGGCGTTAACGCTTGCCGCATTTTTACCCCCCCGCGCATTACTGCCGGAGAGGGTGTAGCTCAGTCGGTTCGACGCCAGCGCGTTCCCGCTCATGCTGATATTGCTCTGCTCGTAATGCGAATCGCTGGCCGTCAGGCTGGAGGTGATCCAGGCATTATTATCAAACAGCGAGAACGGCAGGCTGAGGGAGAGGTAAAGGCGCGTCTCTTCTTCACTGTCCCTGTTCCGTACCCGGCTGGCCGACAGGGTATAGCTGGCGCGGCCGATGGCGTTGGAATAGCCCATCTGGTATTCGCGCGTGGTTTGCTGTGAGTTCCAGTAATCGCGCTGTGTGCCGGAGACAAATACCGTGCCCCAGTTATTGAGCAGGCGCTGATTAAGGTTAAGCGTAAAGGTATTCTTGGGCTGCGCCGCGCGCAGGGCATCCCAGGTGCTTAGCGACATGTCGGGCGCAACGCCAAACCGATCTTCATAGTCGTCGTACTGCGCTCTCAGGCGCTGATACCCTTCGCGCGAATAGAGCGCGTCGCTGAAGCTGTAATAGCCTTTAGTGGAATAGCGATAGGCCGCCAGGGTGAAGTTGGTGGCGGTGGTATCGATAAATTTGCTGTACGACACGCGATAACTCTGACCGCTGCTGGTGCGATCCTGTAGGGTGGTTTTGGCGTGGGTGACATCAAACGAGACCGCGCCAAACGGAAGGTTCCACCCGGTACCGACAAGCCCGGCCTGGTAGTTATCGCTAATAATCGTTCCTGTATACCCGGTGATGAGGTTATTAAACCCGTAGCGCAGCGTGGCCTGCATGAATGCGGGTTCGGCATCGAGCGTGTTCTGGTGCACTTTACCCGCCACCACGCTGTACTGACTCACCCCTTCTTTTAGCATCCCGGGCACGGCGGAAAACGGCACCGTGAAGGACTGCTGTGAACCGTCCGCTTCACGCACCACCACCAGCAAATCGCCCGCGGAGCCGGTAGGCTGAATGCTGTCGAGGGTAAACTGGCCCGGCGGTACGTTCTCCTGATAGATCACGTTGCCATTCTGGATAACTTTCACCAGGGCGTTCGTCCGTGCCACGCCGTGAACCACCGGTGAAAAACCCTGCTGTGAATTTGGGCGCATCTTCATGTCCGACGCCAGCGACACGCCGCGCACGCGCAGGGAATCAAACAGATAGCCAGGAATATAAAAGTCACCCAGCGTCAGGTTGGATTTCAGCGAGGCCAGGGGACGGCGCAGGTAGCGGGTATTATTCTGCCAGCTACTCTCTCCGCTGGCCGTTTTCCGCCAGGCGCTGCTGTCGCGAAACTGCCAGCCGAACAGGTTGGCGCCGGAATCCAGCCCGGCATAAAAATCATCATTTGTGTCTTTCGCAGCGCCTTTTGCACGGGTGTTATACCAGGTCGTGTTCCACGAGAGCATCAGCGCCGGGATCCCCTCGTCCCAAAACTGGGGGGCAATGTAACCTTCTTCAGTACGCAGCACAGCCGCCTGCGGAACGGTAAGCGCCAGACTCAGGGTGCTGGTATCGGTTTTGACTTCACCGCCCTGAACCAGATCGCGCAGCTGCACCTGCCCGTGCGCAATGGCGGGCGCAGGTACGGACGTGGTGTTGATGCCAAGCGACCGGGCATCTTTCCAGGCAAGGCGGATGTCGTCACGCTGCTCGCCGTAGATGACGGTATAACGTCCCTTCCAGCTGCCGTTTACGTAGATATCCATCTCCTGACTGCCGGCAGGCATGGCGTTGTTTTCGGAAAAGCGAGACAGATCGGACTCACCGGATGCGCCAGCAAGCAGGGAGGGATCAAACGAGACGGCCCCTGATTTATGCGAAAGCAGAAGCGTGCAGACTGCCAGCAGACAGAGTCTGTTTTGTTTCATTTTCATGGTGAGTCTTTCCGATCACTGACTGGTGAAAGTCCGGGTTTTATACGCGCCAAGATCGTCCACATACATCAGCTGGAAGGTCTGTCCGCGATTAACCGTATTTTTTGCGGCGACCGTCAGCTGCCCAAACGGGGAAACCATCGGGGACTCCTGGAGCATTTTCGTTTTACCCAGCGAAATATTGGCGACCGTAATATGGAACGGACTGTTATTTGTAATGCGAAAGCGATCGCCTTCGGCGGCGAGCGTCAGTTTCGCCACCGCGTCATCCAGCGTGCCTTTCAGCGCAGCGGGCCGGTAAAAAAGTTTGATACGGGATTTAATCGCCAGCTGAACGGTATTCTGATTTTGCAGATTTTCAGGTCTGGGCGGAATGTCGAGGACATTCAGGAAAAAGACGGATTCGCGATCCGCAGGCAAGCTGGACGGCAGCTTTTTAATACGAAGCTGTTGGCCATTATGTTCGTTAACTTTTATCACCGGCGGCGACAGCAGAAACGGCACATTGGCTGTTTCCGGCGTGGAATTAATATCACCGTCATCTATCCAGGATTGCACCAGAGCGGGCGCATCGCCCGTATTCATTAACTGGACGATCACCTCTTTGTTATTTTCAGGATAAAGGACACGGGTGCCATTAATGACAATATTGGCCCATGAGTGACCGGTGCTTAGCAGTAAGCCTGCCAGCAAAATTGCCTTGCGCATGATTGCAACCTTAAATACAGGCTCTGCGAAAACAGAGCCTGAATAATCATTATTACAGGTAGGAAATGGTATACGTTACGTTGGAGCTTAACTCGCCCACGGTGGCGGCAGCGGCGTTCGTTTTATAGTAATAAACATCCAGCGTCAGCGTCTCGGAATCTGGCGCGGTCGCTGTACCCATAATATCCGTAGTGTAAGGCTGGTTCAGGGTAATTGGCGTAGACGAACCTGGCTCCACTAACGCAAAACCGACATTACGTGCCACACTGGCATCGCTTTCGTTCACGCTGTTATTCAGCAGGTATTTACCGTCAGTGGAAATATTATCCGCGCTGGAGAAATACACTTTCAGCGGGGTACCGGTTGTTCCGGCTGCTGGTGAACAACCTGAGAACGTCAGCGCAATAGATTTTTTATTCTTAGTGATCAGGCCAACCGTGGTGCCTGCATCTTTTACCGAAATAGGGGAAAGCGCAACGGTAAAGTCCGCGCTTTTACCGCCGTTAATGGTACAGGTTGTATCGGTAATAGCGCCGGTAAAGTTAATGATACCACCCGCTGAATTGTCTGCGGCAACTGCGCTGGTAGAAGCAATAGCGGCGGCCAGCAGTGATACGGTCATGATCGATTTGAACATGATAAACTCCATGAAGATTTGTGTTATTTAAAATGAATGTTAATCGGCTACACATGTCCCTGATGTACCGGCTAGACGCATGGCGACTCGGGAGAATGCTTTGACGATATTATGTTGCACTAAAAAAGTACATAACAAAACATTATTCCAACAACTTCTAAAGTTTAAGATTATAATCTTGCGAGTTAGTTTTTTTTAATGTTTTAACCTAAATGCGTTAGTTCGAATATTTTTATTAATGATTTAATAATTGTTAATTAATGAAGCTTTATGAATTCATCTCTCAATTAATATCACGCGACTTGACCACACAAACTTTAGACTTATTATTGCCTGGCAAATGCACATAATTTTAACAATGGCGTAATAATAATATGAAGTATCTCATTGATCTTACAATGCTTTATGAAGTCGACACCGGTATGATCATGATTAATGGAGAGGAAGAGTCATCCATTAAGTTATCTAACCAGGCGGGTCGTCTGCTTTATGAACTTATCATCAATAATGGTAAAACTCTCGACAGAGACGACCTGATAAAGAAGGTCTGGGAGGATCATGGTTTCTCTGGTTCTTCGGTGAGTCTGAATGTTGCCATAAGTGAAATCAGAAAAGCATTTCGTACATTAGGATGCGATCCTTTACTGATAAAAACGATACGTGGCAAGGGATTTAGCCTTGCCGCGCATATTGAACATCACACGGTCAGGCCGCCGGTTGTTTCAACGCTTAGTGAACAATCTGCCTCTGAAGCATTCGATACGCTAGCGCATAAGAAAGATGCCGATCCGCCTAAACAATTAATATCGCTGCACAGACTCTTTATTTCTCTTTGCACGTTATTACTGATTACCGTTATCGGCACCGCTGTTTTACTGTTGCACCAAAGGGATTCCTATGCCGAGAGCCTGAAAGATTCTGATATGCATCTGCTCGGTAAAGTGGACCGGTGTACGGTATACCTGATCGATAAGAATATGTATCAGCCGCGACAGCACTACTTTAATCACGTAAAAGAGGTCATTGCCAGTCAACATATCGACTGTCAACACCAGGTTGCAGATGCTTACTATTCCAGGTTTAAAAAGTCGCAGATAGAAAATTATTTCCTGGCCATCTGTTATCAGCAGGACAGTATCGACGATTATAAGAACTGCATTTCTTACAGAAGCCTGACCGGGAGTTAAAATATGTCAAGGACTAAAATGAGTGTACTGTTCAGTATCGTACTGGCGCTGTCTGCCATCGCGTTGTTGTGGATCTATTTTACCAGAACGCAGGATGAGGGGTTTGGCTGCCAGTCAGATACCATTTCCTGGAAAACCTATTCCACGGGTGAGTTAACCGATATGTCGCTAACCACGCTTTTCCTGTTTAACAACAAAGATGTTGTGACGGTTATTCATAAAGGCGTACTCAAGAAAGAGGGCAAAAGCTACCTGATTGACAGAAATTACACGCTCAGCGTGGAAAAAGTCGACGGAAGCAATATCTTTTATATTAAGGATAAAAAGCTGAATAAATCTGAAGATGATGCGGCACCGGATGGCGTTGTAAACGAAATGTTACTTGATAATATCAACTTCTTCTATATTACCCGCGTTAAACCGCACGCCTGGTTAATTAAGGGGCTGGTTTTGCCTGTAATGATGTGTGTGGCTGTTCCGACGTCCTGATATTTCTCTTTATTGAAAAATCGATATTTATCTATTGCTCGGGAAATTGAGTGATTTACTCAATACGTAACAATAAGATACGAGAAATTTATTTATATTTTTATTGTTATTCTCCGGCGAGTGAATTTTTCTGTATTGCCTCGTTATTTTGCGGCTGTCTATACTCCGCCTCGAAAAAGGGGCTCCCCTTTTTATACACGTGGATTCTTTTTTGAAGGACTAAATAAATGAACAAACTGAACGCTATCGTTCTGGGCTCCCTGCTGTCTGTTTCTGCGCTGAGCGCAGTTAATGCAGCAGAAACGACGGCTTCTGCCACCTGGCAGGCAACCGCGACCAAAGACAGCGAATCCGACCTGGTTGTTACGCCAACGCGTGCTTTGAACTTCGTTTACAGCGCCAATACCAAATCTTTCAACACCGATACCGGTCTGTTTGATGTGGCTATCCGTGGCGATCACTCTACGGCGACCAGCTTCAAACTCGAAGCTATCCTCGACGATTCAAACAACACGCTGTTCAGCGTGGGCGGTGAAGCGACCAAGCTGAAAGTGGGTGCGCGTTGGGGCGGTAACGACCTGGGCTCTATCGGTGGCACCGTGGGGGCGAAATCAACCGCATGGACCACGCTGGTTGATTCTTCTTCTAACACCGGCGTCTCTTCTGGCCTGTGGAACCTGACCACCAGCGCAGGCGCGGCGGCAGATACCGAAATTACCGGCCAGGACAAATTCGTCTTCTACGTTGACTCCGCTCAGGACAACGCGGGTACTGCGAAAGAGTTCAAAGACCTGACCAACAGCCTGTGGGAAGGGACCGTATCTGTTGCGTTCCGCGCAACCTGGGGCTAAGGCCTGATCGATCCAGGGGCGCAAGCCCCTGTTTAGGGAAATAGCATGTTTAACCTCAAATCCGCCTTCTTATTTTTATTATTTATCTCTTCCTCCGCGCTGGCCATTAATGTGGGAAAAGTCACCACCATTATTCCTGCGGATGCTGACTCCACCGCCAAGGAAATAAAAAACGAAGCAGACAGCGTGCGTATTGTTTCTGTTCGCGCACAGCGGATCAGCAGCCCAATGGATGAAGGGATCGTCATTAATCCGGAGAAAGTGGACGAGCTGTTGCTGACGCCCACGCGCATGGTAATGCCCGCCGGTACCAGCAATATTGTCAAATTTTACTATCACGGGAACGCCGATAACAAAGAGCGTTACTACCGCATTACCTTCACGGATGAAGGGGTGAGCGAAGAGGTGGACAGCGGTTCACCAAAAAACGGTACCGGGATGACGCGCGCGGTGGTGAGCACCATTCTGGTGGTTCAGCCCCGTGATAAGAAGATCGACTTCGTCTATGTGGCGGGAAAAATAACGAATAAGGGCAACACCGCTTTTCGCGTCAATGCGACCGGAACCTGCCTGAAGCCGAATCCGGAATCACCGACTACGCCGTGTACCAAAAACTTCTACCTGATGCCGGATACCTCGCGCGCTATTGAGGATATCAACGTTACGGATAACCATTTTCATCTCGGAATATGGGACCTGAAACAGTTCATACCTGTTAAGTAAGGATGCATGGTGAAAAATAAATTAGTGTTGCCGGTGATGATGGCTTGCGCATCCGGCACGCTGCCCGCGCTTGCGCATGCAGCCTCAAGCTCCGTGGTTATCGCTAATTACCGTTTTCCCGACTCGCTTTATGCACTGCTGGAGCAGGGGATCAAAATTCCCGTCTATCTGGTGAATACGCGTCCACACTCAGCACAACAAGGGAACCACGAAGGCACGGCGAGCGAATATGTTCGTATCGGTGACGTGACGCTCTTTGCAAAAGATCTGAAGCTGGGGCTGAGGGACGTTCAGGTCCAGGAGTCTGATAACGGCATTCGTCTGTCAAAAGAGATGAGAACGTTATTGCAAAGCATTAACGACAAGCAGTTTGATGACCAGATGCGCATTCCGGTAAGTACGGGTTCGGCGTTCGAGCTGGATCAGAAAAAAATGCGCCTGTTGCTGAATCTGTCGCAGAGCGACTACGGGGTGAATATTCGCCCGCGTGAGGTGGACATTGATGCGCCGGAGTCTGACGACCTGAGCGGCACGTTCTCCTACAACCTCGGGGCGTATCACACCGAGAGCGGCTACGGTGACAGCTGGTCGTCGGGGTATCTGAACGCAAGAAACTGGATCTCAATGGGCGTTGATCATGTGCTGATCGACGGCTCTGGCTACGTCAACGAGAGCAGCAGCGATACCCAGATGAACGCGGTTATGTGGGAGCGCGACTATCAGGGGATGCGCTACGCCGCGGGCATGCTGAACGGCTGGGCGATGCAGTCTCTGGCGAGCGTCAGCGGGATTTCCGGCGGTGAAGTCTACGGCGTTTCCATGGGCAACCAGGCCAACTCCCGTAAGCGCGATAACACGCTCTCTCTGACGCCTGTGGTGGTCTATTTCCCCACGGCGGGCGAGGCCCGTATTCGTCGTGACGGGCAGCTTATCGGGATTCAGCGCTTTGACGTCGGCAACCATGAAATTGACACCAGCAGCCTGCCCTACGGGATCTACAGCATCGAAGTTGAGGTGGTGAGCGGAAGCCGCACCGTGTCGCGTAGCATGTACACCGTGAATAAGCCGTTCTCCAGCAACGTGTCGGAAACACTGCGCTGGCAGATGTGGGGCGGGATGTATAGCCGCGATAAATCCGTCGTCAATTATAAAAAATACGCGAAACACAAAAACGAGCAGGACAACACCTACTACTACGATTACGACACCAAACATAAAGACACCATGTCGCTGGTGGGGGCCTCGTTCAGCAAGCGCAGCGGGATGGTCGACTGGAACGCCTCCACCTACATGATGCGGGAACACATCGTCAGCGAGCTGTGGGCCTCCCTGAACCTGACGGGCTATTTCTCGGTGAATACCCAGACCATGGCCGCCTCCGACGGAACGTACCGCGCCAACTACGGCGCGAATCTCAGCCTGCCGTGGCAGATCGGTTCGGTCTGGTACTCCCATGAACAGCTCTCCAGCGGCAAGTTCCTCGATATCTATGAGAGCAAGGGCAACACCTGGGGCGCCTCCTTTAGCCTGCCGTCGTTCGGCCTGCCCTCAGCGGGCAACCTGAGCCTGATGCGTCAGGAGGACGACCTCTATCGCTATAAACGCTATCAGCTGGACTACTCCCAGGGGTTATACGCCGGTCGCTACGGTACGGCGCGCCTGCGGGTGGGGATGTCGCGCAACAAATACGACGGGTATTACGAAGAGAAAGATCGCTACGTGATGCTCGATTTCGCCATACCGCTCGGCAATACCGTGTCGGTTGGCGTTTCCCACAATCGCGATACCGGCACGGCGCTGAACGTCAGCGCCAGCCGCCAGTTTGAAGGCGATTACCTGAAATCGGCCACCGCCAACGTCTCCAAAGCCTTTAACAGCCGCCAGGATCGCAGCGTAAGCGGCGGCGGCAGCGTGAACTTCGACACGCCGTGGAACAGCAACATCCTCAGCGTCCAGAGCGGCATGAGTAAAGGCTGGAACTCCACGCTGACCAGTGACGGCAGCGTGGGCTGGTCCAAAGAGGCCATCGCCGCCGGGAAAGGCACCGAAAGCGCAGGGGTGATTGTCAGTACCGGTCTCAAATCTGATGAAGCGCTGACCCTGAAGCTTAACGGCCGGGCAGAACGCATCAAAGGGGATAAAACCTGGCTGTCGCTGCCGGCATACCAGGCTTATGACCTGGAAGTGATGAACAGTGAAACCGGTACGGAAAGCTATGAGATTGGCGCGAATGCGCGTCGCCATATCACGGTTTATCCGGGCAATACCGTGGTGATGAAGCCGCAGGTGAAGAAAATCGTCACCCTGTTTGGCCGCCTTGTGGATGCAAACGGCAATCCGATTGGCGCCACGCAGATCAAAAACCACGTTGGGCTGACCCGGACGGAGAACGACGGACGCTTCGTGATCGACGTTGATAAGAACAACCCTGTCCTGAGTATCGCCACGCCGGACGACAGCGTCTGCGAAGTGCGCCTGGACATTGAGTCTAACCGCGGTGCGCTGTGGCTCGGGGACATCTCCTGCGACAAAGGCGATTTCGTCTGGCAGGAAGCAAAAGGAACGCAGGAACGTGACGATGAAAAAGATATTCGCTCTTAATTTGCTGCTGATGAGCGCGGTGGCCCATGCGCAGGAGCTGCCCTATTTCGCCATTAATAATCCGGACAATAACGGTACGGGAAACAGCGCGGGGCTGTTTAGTCTGAACAGCACCTCGACCGCGTTTTTACACGGTTCGCGTGAGTGGCCGACGCTGAGCGCGAAAACGAATAACGGTATCGCCACTTACATCCCGGACAACAGCTACAGCGGTCCGGCAGGCAGCGCGCTGACCATCGACTTTTCGGTGACCGGTTCCAGCGCCTCTCCGTTCTTTAAAGGGACGGCGTGTTCCTCGTCCTGCGGCAACACGGGTTACACCCCGACGACCCGCTATACCGATACGTCGATGGTGGTCAAGCCGCCGGTGATGGAGCCCGGCACGTCATACGGGCGCTGGGTCCTGGGCGATCCGTTCTTTAACTATCTGCTCAACGCCGCGCCAGGGGATGAAGTGACCATCACCTCCACGCCGCAAATCAGCTCCATCAACAAAGTGACCACCACCAATACGCTTCACAAGGTGGGCACGCTGACCATGACCAACTCCAGGGCGCTCAACCTGGGGATTGACCCGATCAGCGGCGAGGTGACGATTGTCGATGGATCAACAGGGGCCACCTGCACCAAATACACCCGCAACACGATCTCTGGCGTGCTGTGCGACCTGCTTGAATACACGTTTGTTGGGGAAGATATCTCCGGTTACAACGGGGGGCTGGCGCTCACCTCTTCCCGCGTCAACAGCGTGCTGCAATCGCACATGAACGGCGGCACCGGGCTTGCTGCCGAGCTGACCTTCGATGAAAACACCTGGTACAGTATCTCCGGCGGTATCCTGAGTGATACGCGTGTCCTGGCAAACACCTTCCTCGCGGCGCCGCAGAAAAACGGCGGCAAAGCGTACCTTAAAATATTTTTGCCGAAAGCGTTAATTCTGAGCGTGGCGCAGGCGGGGGACGGCAGCAGCATTGGCAATATCGTCAGCCTGTGCCTGACGCCCGGCAACAGCTCGCTGGCGGCGGATTTCTGCTTCCAGCCGGGGGGCGGCCTGGTGATTAACCCTATTCAGCCGGGGCTGGAGATTACGCCCGACAACCCGGATTACGCCCTCGATCCTGACGGTCTGGGCGGCTCCGGGAAAGGCACCATCGGCGAAACGCCCATTGAGATCCCCTACACCATCACCTACAGCGGGGCGCAAAAAGATGCGGCGATTGCGGTCACGGTAAAAGTCACCGGGCCTACTCAAAGCCTGAATGGGGTGGACTACTGCGCCTTCAGCGGCAACGGCTTTACGGTTCCCATTCCGGGCAACGTGCTGGTGGGGAAAAGCCAGACGCGCATGGCGCATAACTGTAAAGGCGAGGTATTGTCGATCCCGGCGCCGGCCACCCATGCGGAAGAGTGGGACAAAATGAGTTCCGGCGTGACCGATATGTGGCTCTGGAAAACACCGCTGATCCTCCAGTTCGTTATGGATAATCCGGTATCGAAGACCACCTATGACGGAAATAGCTGGTTTGGCGAAGTGACCGCGCAGGGAAGAATAGATGTTAGCGCATCCTGGAATTAATCAACCATGACTGGAAAATTCCTGGCTATTTTTGCAATAAATTGCTTCATTTCCACAGGGGCAAATGCTTTAATTATCGAAAGTCTGAATATTGATTTTCTTCCCGAAAGAGAAGTTGTTTTTCAGCCGATAAAAAACGATACCAGCGAACGTCAGAATTATACCGTTTCGCTTATTCAGGTAGACGTTCCTAAAGAGAAGGGAAAAGAAACCGAAATAAAAGACGGCGAAGTCATGTATTCGCCTAAGCAATTAACGCTGGGGAGCGGTGAGCGCGCGGGTTTTAAATTTTACTATACCGGCCCGCATGACAACAAAGAGCGATACTATCGCGTAAAATTCACCGAGACGCCGCTCCAGGCAAAGGTCATCACGCGCAAAGGCCAGCGCATCCAGTCTGATGTGGTGGTCTCGCTTGAGGCTATTTTGATTGTCCGTCCATGGACACGACATTTTGATTATGCGTTTAGCAACGGGGTGGTGAGTAATACCGGGAATACCTATTTTAAATATGTTTCCTCGGTCGGGTGCAGTACGCAATACAATAATTCAAAATATATTCCTCCAGGGCAACGGCTGGAAATAGATAATGCCGGGCAGGCTGCAAGGCGAATGATTATTTATGGCAATAAAATCATTCCGCTGACCACCTGCCCGTAGCAACCGCTTTCCTTCATAAAAGGAAATTAGCCTTTAGCATCATGCTAAAGATCCATTACTACAGGAGATAAAAATGAAAGCGATTTCATTCGTAGAAGCGAAAGACATTATTGGCGGCGCGTTAAACCCGTTCGCTGGTCTGGTTAAAGGTGCACAGCTGGGTTACGACACTGGCGCTAGCATCATGGGCATGGTTGGCGGTGTGGTTGGCGGAGTTCTGGGTGGCGCAATGGGCTTCCTGGGCGCGCTGGTTGGTAGCTACAACTAATTCACGTTTACAGGAAAAGTATCATGCAAGTTATCGATTTCAAAAAAGCACAGGCCATCATCGGTGGTTGGGATCCGTTTGCTGCCGCTATTCAGGGCGCAAGCGCGGGCTATAACGCGGGCAGCCAGATGTTAGGCGCGCTGGGCGGCACCATCGGCGGCGTATTCGGCCTGGTGGGCGGCTTCATCGGCGGTTTCTTCAGCGCCTAAGCGAGAAGCACGGTGTACGCATGGCCCGCATTGCCGGGCCATTTTTTTATTTCAGCCACGGATCATTATGTTTTCGCTCTTTCAGTATAAAAAACAGGGTAAGACCCCTGTTATTCGCCAGCATGAATTTACCGAATGTGGACTGGCCTGCCTGGCGATGGTGTTGGGGCACTATGACCACCATGTCTCCGTCAGCCAGCTGCGCCGGGAGATTTCCGTTTCCGCCGATGCGGGAACCTCAATGGCGGAATTGTTGACCCTTGCCAGCGATAAAAATATGTCTGGCCGGGTGCTTAAAGGCGAAATCACTGAAATAGAAACGTCTGAGCTGCCGCTCATCGCCTTCTGGCGCGGCAACCATTTCGTGGTCATCGTGAAGATCGACAGCCGCAGCGTGACCGTTCACGACCCGGCCAGCGGCGTGCGTCGTTACCGCCTGAAAGAGGCGGAAAAACTGTTTTCCGGGTATGTGCTTGAGCTTAAGCCCACGCCGTGTTTCGAAAAGAAATCCCCGGATGAAAAGCTCACGCTTGGCCGGTTAGCCAATAAATCTCCGAGCCTGTTCCAGCGCCAGCTGCTGCTGTTTGTGCTCTGTATTTTTACTCTCATCACCATGCTGGCGAGCCCCACCTACGTGCAGCTGATTATGGATGAGGCCATTTCCCGCAGCGACAGCGATCTGGTGATCCTGCTCACCGCGATCTTCGCTATCGTCTTTATCTTTGAAGTCATCGGTAAATTCCTCAAGCAGCTGCTTGAGATCCTGATGCGTAATATTGCCTATGACGATTTAAGCCAGTCCGTGCGCCACTACATGCTGCGCACCCAGACCAGCTGGTTCCGCTCGCGCCCGCCGGGCATCGTGCTGGCTATTGAAAAATCGCTCCACGCCTGCGCGGAGTTCATCAGCAATGGTTACGTGCAAATTCTCTTTTCCAGCCTGATCGCCGTCACCAGCCTGCTGTTTATGCTGCTGTATAACGTCAAAATTGCGCTGCTGACGATGCTGCTGATGGGCGTGTTTTTCCTGATCCGCTTTTCGCTGATCGGCCCCTATCAACGCGCGGTGGATGACTCCATCGAGCGTACCGCCCAGTATGAATCTCTGCTGGTAGAGACACAGAAAGGGATCATTACGCTCAAGGCGAACAACATGGAGCAGGCCCGGGATGCGGTGATGGACAAATCCCAGCGCGAACACATCGCCGGGCTGATGCGTAAAGAGCGGCTGCTGGCCCGCTTTGACGTGGCTTCGCTGCTGGTGATCAATGCCGAGCAGCTGCTGGTGGTCTGCTTTGGCGCGTGGCTGATCCTGGAAGGGCAGATGAGCATCGGGATGCTGTACGCCTATATCAGCTATAAGCGCTATTTTTCCGATGCCATGGTGCAGGTGGCGCAGAAGCTGCTGGACAAAAATGCCCTTAAGGGGCCGCTGGATCGCGTGGGCGACCTGCTGTTTGCCCCCTCTGAAACCAGCCAGTTTGGGAAGCGGATTGTCACCTCGCCGGTCTGTCTGCAATTTGAGGATGTCTCATTTGCCTATCCGGGCCGGGAGGCCACGCTACAGCATATCAACATGACCCTGAAGCAGGGCGAAGAGGCGGTGATTGTGGGCCAGAGCGGGTCGGGAAAAACCACGCTGCTGCGTCTGATCTCCGGCATGCTGCTGTCATCGTCTGGCACGCTGCGGATCAATAAGATCCCCATTGAAGAGTGCGATCTTTCCTCGCTACGCCAGCACATCCGCATTGTCCATGCAGACGATATTCTCTTCACCGGCTCGATTCTGGACAACATCGCCTGCTTTGACAGCGCGCCGGATAAAGAGCAGGTCATCGCCGCGTGTCGGCTGGCGGAAGTGGACCACGTCGTCGCCCGTCTGCCGCACGGTTACGAAACGGAGATGCTGCCGGGGAACACCTTTTTCTCGGCCGGGGAGATGCAGCGTCTGGTCCTGGCGCGCGCCCTGTACAGCCAGCCTAAGCTACTGCTCTGCGACGAAGTGACGGCGAACCTGGATAAGACCACCGCGCAAAAGGTGCTGGCGAACCTGCGTAGCCTGGGGATTGGCCTGGTATTTGTTACCCACTCGCCGGACGTGGTGGGCTGTCAGGGGCGTCTCTATACCATGGAAAACGGCACCCTGCGGGAGAGTGCGCCATGATGTTTCTGCCGCGTCTCTATGCCCGACTCTGCGCGCGCCAGGCCGGACGCACCTTAATGGCAAACCGGATTGCGCAAAACTACAGCCAGTTTATGCCCTGCCCGGAGGCCGATGTGCCGGCTGATTTTCTGCATCAGAACGCCCATGAGCTGAGCGGGTTTAACTTCGTGGAACAGATTTTCCCGCCCGCGCTGTGGGCGCGCAACGTTCGCTTCGATCTGCATGCGTACATGGCGCAGTGGACGCAGGATCAGGGGTTTTACAGTTCGCCTCGCACCCTGCTTCTGGGCATGCGCTGGGCGGGCTTTGGCCTGATTATGGATGCGCTGCTCGCCACCGCGCCAGATGATGTGCGCTTTCAGTTTATTACCCGTCACCCTGCGCTGCACAAGCTGATGGCCGCACACGACGGACGGCGCGCCGGCTCGTTTTTCGCCCCTCAGCGCCTGGTGACGGTGCTGCTGATGGATGAACGCCTGCCGGATGCGCCACTGTTCCCAATTCAGGCAGGCGATCGCAAGGCGTGGTTAACGGACGTCTCCACGCGGTTTTTATCCCGTTATGGCTACAGCGTCCGAACGCTGCTGCCGGTCTGTTCGCTGCACGCGGCAGAGTTTGGGCTGGAGAGCCAGGCGTATGCGCCAGAGGATTACCGTCTGGCCGCCGCCGACACGCTGAACGCGCTGCGCAAAACCCCCACGCTCTGGAGTGGATGGGACGATCTTTCAGTGATTTATCATGGATGACATATCGTGAAATTAAAAAACCGAAGCCGACAGCGTCGGGCGCTAATCCCGCACCACTTCTCAAAAAGCTATCAAATCAACGCGCCGCGGCTGAAAACCGTGCTGACGCTGTTCATCGCCTTTTTTCTCTGCCTGCTGGTCTTTGCGATTGCTTTCAACTTTTCGGAAACCACGCTGGCACGCGGGGTGCTGATCCCGGCTCAGGGCGATGTGGAGGTGCGCGCCAGAGAGTCCGGAACCCTTGTTGATTTTGCCGTCCGGCCCGGCCAGTACGTGAAGGAAAACGATCCGCTGTTCACCGTGTCGCAGGACTATGGCGGCAAGCAGGGCTCGGTGGTGCAGTTTGACCGCCAGCAGATGGAAGCAGAGAAAAAGCGCAGCGAGCAGCGCATCCAGGCCATTGAGGACTCGATTGCGTCGTATCGCAAAAATCTGGCACAGCAGCTGGCTCTCACTGACAAGCAGATCGCCGTTTCCCGCGATAAGGTGAAGAAGCTGCGCGCGCTGTTAAAAAACAGCACCGACACCTACGAGGCGTGGAAATCCGTCTCCGGGAAGGGCTATGTCTCCAAAGTGGATCTCGATAAAAGCCATAACGATGTGCTCAACGCCCAGCTCAACCTGACGCTGGAGGAGAGCACTATTCTTGAGCTTGAGGCGCGCAAAACCAGCCTGACCGACAGCACCCAGTCGCAAATTGACTCGCTGAGCGAAGAGCAGCTGTACGTGAAAAACCGCATCAGCGAAATTGATCGCAACCTGTCCAGCCGGGGGAGTTCCACCATGGCGATGCTGGCCCCTTCAGATGGCTACGTGGTGGCGATTAACTTCCCGCCAGGCCGGGCCATTACGCAAAACAGCGAGGTGGTGGTGGTGATCCGTAAAAATACCGCGGCGACGATGGAGGGGTACCTGTATGTTCCGGCAACGGGGGTGGGGCGCGTGGCGAAAGGCGATAAGGTCAAGCTGCGCTTCGACTCCTGGCCCGTGGACAAATACGGTTCCGTGGAGGCGACGCTGTCCGATTTCTATGAGGTAAACATTGATGCCCATTCGGCGCTGATCCCGCTCCAGGAAGGGCAGAACTACTACCTGGCTAAAGTGCGCGTCCCCTCCTGGTTTACCGACCCGGACAAGAAAAAGCGCATGCTGATGGGCGGGATGACGGTGAACGCCGATATCGTTATCGATCGTAAGCCGCTTATCAATCTGCTGATTGCGCCGCTGGAAAGGGTACGCAAGCGGTTTATCGATTGACCTGATTTCATCGATCATCGCCCTTTAGCCCACATTCTTAACGGCACCCTGGGGCTATTCTCCTTCTCATACCAACCGGAGGATAGCCCATGAACATTACGCAAATTCGCAATGCCACCCAGCTGATCACTTACGCGGGAAAACGCTTTTTAATCGACCCAATGCTGGCGCCAAAAGGCGCTTATCCGGGTTTTCCCGGCACGGCGCGGGCCGATATTCGCAACCCGATGGTCGAGCTTCCCGTTGACGTTCAAACGCTGTTGGACACCGATGCGGTGATCGTCACCCATACCCATGACGATCACTGGGATCAGTATGCCGTTGAGCTGATCGCCAAAGACAAGCCGATCTACGTGCAAAATGATAGCGATGCCGCGCTGCTGCGCGGACAGGGCTTTCACAACCTGACGGTCATGACCGACGAAACGACGTTCGGCGATATCCGGATTGCGAAAACTTATGGCGGCCAGCACGGCACTGACCGCGCTTACGCCGTGCCGGAGCTGGCAGAGCGTCTGGGTGAAGCCTGCGGCGTGGTCTTCCGTCATCCCGATGAGAAGACGCTTTATATCGCAGGGGATACCATCTGGCGCGACGCGGTTGCGGCCGATCTGCAAAAGCATCAGCCGGACGTTGTCGTGCTCAACGCTGGTTACGCCCACGTCATCGGGTTTGGGCCAATTATCATGGGAGAAGAAGATCTGCTTAACGTGCATTTCCTGCTGCCGCAGGCGAAAATCGTGGCGACCCATATGGAAGCTATCAACCACTGCCTGCTGACCCGCCGCGCGCTGCGCGAGTATGTTGACGCCAACGAGATAAGTGACGCGGTGAGCATTCCTCAGGACGGCGAAACCGTTATATTCTGAGTGTTAAAGGGGAAAGGAGAGACAGATGCCGCTTGTTAACGTTGCTATTGTCGCGGTGGACGGGTTTAGCCCGTTCCACTACTCCGTCCCCTGCATTCTGTTTGGCGATACGGTATCCGGAGAAAAGCGCTTTAACGTCACGATTTGCGCTGAAAAACCGGGATTCCTGACCTCGAAAGACGGTTTTGCCCTGCATGCGACGCAGGATTTTTCCGCGATCGCATCGGCTGAAATTGTGGTTGTACCCTACTGGCAGCACGTACTGGAGCGCCCGCCTCAGACGCTGCTCGACAGCCTGGTTAAGGCCAGAGACAACGGGGCGGAAATTGTTGGGCTGTGTCTGGGATCGTTTGTGCTGGGCTATGCCGGCATACTCAGCGGCAAACGGGCCGCCACCCACTGGGAGTTTGAACACCAGTTTCAGACGCTGTTTCCGGACGTTCGACTGGACATCAACGCGCTCTACGTGGACGACGGCAATGTGATCACCTCGGCAGGTACCGCCGCCGCGCTCGACTGCTGTTTGTATATCATCCGCCAGCGCTTTGGCAGCGTCGTCGCCAATCAGATTGCCCGCCGGATGATCGTCCCGCCGCACCGCGAGGGTGGGCAGGCGCAGTTTATTGCGCAGCCTGTGCCGAAAGATACCCGCGACGGGCGGATTAACTGTCTCATAGACTACCTTCAGCAGCACATTTCCGAGCCGCATAACCTGGATTCGCTGGCGGACGTGGTGTCGATGAGCCGACGCACGCTGACCCGCCATTTTATCAAGGCGACGGGCATGAGCGTTGCCGACTGGCTTACCGCCGAGCGCCTGCGGCGCAGCCAGATCCTGCTGGAGTCCGGCAGTCTGCCAATCGAAAGCGTCGCTGAGCAGGTGGGGTTTTTATCAGCGGTGACGTATCGGCAGCAATTTAAGGCGCGCTTTGGCGTCAGTCCGGCGGAGTGGCGTAAGACGTTTCGCGTTAAGCCGTTTGCAGCGAAAAATAACGCTGGCGAGATGGAATAAAAAGACGTGGGCGACTTCTTTGCCTTTAAAGCGGGCGGTAATGGGTATGCATCAGACGGGTTACTAGCACTTCTCTTCCGGTTAAGATAATCCACGTTACTTTCCAGAAGAAAAGGTAGTGGCATGAACAATATTGAAACGCAGTTACTTGAATCAGGTTTCACCGTAAAAGAATTAGCGTATCTGAACCGAAACATTAGCCGTTATGGTTCATCCCTGCTCGAGGTGGTGCTTGAGTTGGGCAAGCGTTTCATCATGGTACTGTGTATTACTGCGGCTGTGGCTCTGATTTTCCTGGCGCTTCTTTTTTTCGCTGAACATTACAATATTGTTTCCGGCGGTATTTCTCTTTTCATCGTATTGATTATTGCCTGGTTTTTTCAACCCCCAATCATTGCTTACAAAGCCTGGCGCTTCAGAAAGAAATACATTCGTTCTGGCCAGACGCATTAGAAATTAAATCAAACGAGACTTTTGCAGAGACACCCCAGCCGACAATTTTCATAGTGAGCGCTGCGCGATTCATTCCGTCGACTTTGCGGTAGAAATCCAGCGGGAGATAACGTGACCGACGACTTTGTTATTTTCTTTAACTAGTTAATCTGAGCAAAAAGCTGAGCAGTACGGGAGCGAAGCATTCTGCTTTGCTCAAGAAGACTTTCGTTCTCAGCCCGGATGTTTTTCAGGCACTCCATGCACTCCTCATCACTTCTGGCCGCCCGGGTAGCGCTAAATTGTTGCATCACAAACTGCCGAATATCATCCATAAATTTAATCCGTGCGAGTCCGTCGCTGAGATGTTGCCCTCCGACAATATTCGCAGTATTGATAATCTGTCGCGAGCGCAGAATTCGCCGAAGGTATATACCGACGGAAATCATCTTCGTCGTTGATGGCGACCTTGAAAGTGGTGACTGCATAAAAGAAATGCATTACCCCAGCCGCTCCATCCGCGTCTCCCCCTCCACCATCGACAGCTGATACAGCGCAAACGATCGGTGCTTCTCAATCAACTGCGCCAGCTCCGGCGAGTGGCTGGTGAGCCAGATCTGCGAGTAGCGGCTGGCCTCGGCAATGAGGCTTGCCAGAGCGGGCAGCATCTGCGGATGCAGGCTGTTTTCCGGTTCGTTGAGGGCGATAAATGCGGGAGGGCGCGGGCTTAGCAGCGCCACCGCCAGGCACAAAAAACGCAGCGTGCCGTCGGAGAACTCTGCCGGTTCCAGCGGCCTGCTCAGCCCCTCGCGCTGCATCATCATGCGGAAGCGCCCGCCGGTGTTGTCGCTGTAAAACACGCAGCCGGGGAAGGCCTGGTCGAGAATGCGCATCAGCAGCAGCTCGTCGCCAATTTCGACAATGGTCTGAAACGCGGCGGCCAGGTTCGCGCCGTCGCTGGCCAGCACCGGGGAACGAAAACCCACCTGCGGCGCACGGATCGCCGAGCCGGATGAGACGGAAAACTCATGATAAAAGCGCCAGTTACGCAGGGACTCGCGCATCTGCGATACTTCGGGGTAGAGGTGCGGTTCGCCGAGCTGCCCGAACACCGACTCGTTCTCATACAGCGTACCGCTGTGGGTCACTTTTTCGTGATGCACGTTGTTCAGGAATACGGCCTGGTTCTTACGCTTCATCAGCTGTGACGACGGACGACGGTGCTGGCCGCTCAGCCAGATAGATTCCTCTTTGATCACCGGATCGAGCTGAAACTGTGAGGGGTAGGGCAGCTTTTCCACGAACCCGACCTGAAGCTCATATTCATAGGTTTCCGTTTCCACCGCCAGGTTCATGCGCCGCAGCTGATCGCTGCGGGTTTTGCCCGCCCAGAACACTTTCAAAATTCCCCCCTCGTTTGCCAGCGCCTGGGAGAATTGCCCCTGCGCCGCGCTGTGCATCAGGTAAATCGCTTTATAAATATTGGATTTTCCGGTGCCGTTGGGGCCGAACACGATGTTGAGCTGTTCCAGCTCAAGCGACATATCGCGAATTGAGCGGTAGTTCTGAATATGCAGATTTTTGATCATCGGGGTACTCCGCTGTGCATGCTTAACCTGTACAGAATTACAGTATTTTACGCTGAGCGCAAAAAAAAGACGACAGTGAGGGTGTCGTCTAAACGGGGTACAGCTTTGGGCCTCTGTGGGTCAATGGGCCTTCGCTTCTTTCTTATCAGGTAACGGCCAGACGCAGACCCAAATCATCAGGATAGGGATCAAAGTAGTTTTGCGTCATCAGGTACCGGTCAGGGTATTCAGCCAGATAATGCTTAAGCAGCGTCAGCGGCGCGAGGATCGGCAGCAGTCCGTCCCGGTAATGCAGGATCACATCACGCAGTTCTCCGCGCTGGCGGCTGTTCAGCTGGTTACGGAAATAGCCCTGAATGTGCATCAGCACGTTAGTATGATTCTTCCGCGAAGCGGGTTTTTTCAGGATATTCATCAGTTTGTCGCGATAGGCCACGAAAAACGCGTCCAGATCGTCCCACTCATGCAGTGATGCCACAAACGGACCAATTTCACGGTAGCCTGCCTGATGGTGCGCCAGAAGCTGAAGCTTATAGCGGCTGTGAAAGTCCAGCAGGGCACGGCGCGTCAGGCCATTTTTACGCATTACGTTCAGTTCGTGGAGAGCAAAAACGCGCTCAACAAAGTTTTCCCGCAGTACCGGATCGTGCAGGCGACCGTCTTCTTCGACGGGCAGCCAGGTGAAAGTTTCAAGGAGGGCGGCGGTGAACAGCCCGACACCCTCCTTGCGGCCCCGGTTGCCGTTTTCGTCGTACAGCCGCACGCGCTCCATGCCGCAGCTAGGGGATTTTGCACAGACGATAAACCCTGACAGATCGCCGATTTTCGGCAGATAATCTGCCGTAAATGCGGCCATCTTCTGCGTGACGTCATCGTGCGGCGCTTTGCTGAATCGCATTTCTGTCTCGCCGCCAGTGGTCATCACCAGGCGCAGCGCCGGACGGGGCGTGGGCAGGCCGATAGCCATTTCAGGGCATACCGGGCGGAAAGCGACCCACTGCGCCAGCTCATCCATCACAAAGCCCATACGCTTATGTCCGCCGTCAAAGCGAACGGCGGAACCGGTCAAACATCCGCTAATACCCAGCACAGGTTTTGTTGTCATGATGTGCACCTCCCGATCTCATATCTAAAAGTTACACAACAATGCGTTTTTGTCCAAGTATTGACGGGATTATTTTTTAATCGTCTTTAAAATCAAGAGCAATCAGCTGCCCTTGTAGGTTGAGTAACCGTACTGGCTGAGCAGAAGCGGGATGTGCAGTGTTTCATTGGTGCGGGTGACGGTGAACAGCACCGGCACTTCCGGGAAGAAGGAGTCCAGCTTTTTGCCGTGGAAGTAATCTGCGGTTTTGAAGGTCACTTTATACACGCCTGGCGCCATATCCTGATCCTGCGGATAGAGCGATTTGATGCGCCCGTCGTGGTCAGTTTTACCGCTGGCAATCGGGGTCCACTTGTTCTGCTCCTGCTTTTCCAGCGTGACGGCCACATCTGCTGGCGGCATACCGGTTTGCTGGTCCAGAACGTGGACGCTCAGGGTGCCTGCCGGGGCGCTGAACGCGGCAGGGGCGAAAGCCATTGTAGCCAGCATCATCAGAGGGAGTGTCTTTTTCATCGTGTTTTCCTGTTGAGTTGTCGGTGACAGGAAAACGTTAGCACTCGCTGCGCGAAAAAATATTCAACTTTTCGTGAAGTTTGCCACAGCAGAAAATAATCAGAGGATAATTACCTCAAGGGAAACCTGCTGCTGCCACTGCGCAACCTGCTTTTTCCGCGCGGCGGTAAGTTTACCGCTGGTAACCAGCAGCCATTTGCGATCCGGAAAAATTTCCGGGGCCAGCGCGGCAGGGGGAACCGGCAGTATGTCGATGCGGTGGCCCTGGCCGGTGCGCGTCAGGGCTTCAAGCCAGATCTCACACGGGTCGTTCAGATGCCAGCCGCTGATGAGGATGTTATCGCCCGGCGCTTTTTTATCGCCCTCAAGGCAAAACGAGGTGTAGGCGATGAGGATGCCGTCGAGGATCTCACGCAGCGTCATAGCGGCGGCGACGTTGGCCGATATCTGGCTGCGCAACGGACGCAGCACGTTAGTGACCAGCTCTGGCCTTGGGTATTCGCGTCCGGCGTCGTAAATCATCTGACGCAGGGATTCAATTTTCCCCTCCTGCAACTTTTGCAGCATGGCCTGTTGCAGGGTTTGCCAGTTATTGGCGCGGCGCGGCACAGGGCGTTCCAGCAGTGATTTTACCTGGCCGATGGGTACGCCTTTTTTAACCCAGTCGAGGATTTTCAGCGCCTGCTGAACGTCCTCATCGCTGTACAGGCGGTGACCGCCGTCCGTACGCTCGGGTTTGAGTAATCCATAGCGTCGCTGCCACGCCCGCAGCGTGGTGGCGGTGATGCCGCTGAGTCTGGCGAATTCGCCGATGGAGTAAGCCATGTCTGCATCCGAAGAGAAGGAGTAGTCTCAATATACTACGAATATTCCCCGACGGGATGAAGCGCCGCACGGGTGCGCTACACTTAACGTCCAACCGCGTAATTGAAAGGAGTTCTCATGAGGCTATGGCCTGTCGTTACCGGTGTCGCCATTGCGCTGACGCTGGTTGCCTGTAAATCTCCCACGCCGCCGAAAGGCGTGCAGCCCATTACCGGCTTTGATGCCAGCCGCTATCTCGGCAAATGGTATGAAGTCGCCCGACTGGAAAATCGCTTCGAGCGCGGTCTGGAACAGGTGACCGCGACGTACGGCAAGCGCAGCGATGGCGGTATCAGCGTACTGAACCGCGGCTATGATCCGGTGAAGAACAAGTGGAATGAGAGCGAAGGAAAGGCGTACTTTACCGGCGAACCGACTACGGCTGCGCTGAAGGTATCGTTCTTCGGCCCGTTCTACGGCGGCTATAACGTGATCAAGCTGGACGATAAGTACCAGTACGCGCTGGTCAGCGGCCCGAACCGCGACTACCTGTGGATTTTATCGCGCACCCCGACCATTCCGGAGGCGGTAAAACAGGACTACCTGAATACCGCACGCGATCTGGGATTCCGGGTCGATCAGCTGGTGTGGGTTAAACACTGACCTACTGATACGAAAACGTAATGCTCGCCAGGGCGTTAGCCGAGCCGGGGACCAGCTCTCCGGTTCGGATGTACTGCGCCTGGAACGGCAGCGATAGCGTTTGTGCTGCGCTGGTGGTCTGGATGAAAAACTGTCCCGTCGTGCCTGCGGCCGAGCTGTCTGGCCCCATCATCAGCGGCCCGGTACCGTTATAGAAAAACTGCACGCCAATGCCGGAGGCCGTGGAGTCCCCGGTCAGCGTCACGACCGACGAGGTATTTGACGGCGTGGTCTGATCGGTCATTACTGCGTTAACCGCCACGTTCTCATCGCAGGTCAGGCTGACGTTAAACGCCTCCGATGGCGAGGTGCTGCCTACGCTGGGTAGCGTGTGAACATCAATGGTGCCCAGGTCGACGTTGGCGCTTTTCGTGCCTACCGTGCAGCCGCTTGCCGTCACCGTGATGGTGGTCGGGTTGATGATCACCTGCGCGGTTTTCACTTCGTTGTTATAGGCCGTCAGGATCGCCGCATTAATGGTGGGGGTCTGGTATACGCCGGATTTCAGCGGAACGCCGGTCTTGATAAACGTCACTTTTGCCGACCAGCCCAGTGTGGAGGCGTAACCGTTAGTCCCGTCGGCCGGATAACTCTGCGTAATGCCCGTCTGCATCGGGACATATGTGGTGCCGTTATAATCTTTAAGCCCAAGAATGAAGCCGATGCCGGGCACGCCCGTTTCAAATACCATGTAACTGGCGCCATCAAGAATAACCGTGATGCCGGTGGCCGTTACGCTGCTGCTCGGCTCCAGCGTCCCTTTGGAGCAGGTAAATACCAGGCCGCACCAGAACACTTCCGAGACGCTCGCAGTGGCGCTCCATTCAGAGCCGATCGTCTTTCCAGGCACGATGGAATCTGCCGGGCCGGACCAGGACATGGGCGTGGGTGAAAGTGTGATATCCGATGTCCAGGAGAGGGCAAGTGCCTGAGACGTCATGAAAAACAGGCCTAAAAACAGTAAACGCATTATTGATACTCCGTCGTCCAGGTCGCCACTGCCGAAACGTCTCCGGCATTGACCGGCGCACCCGTGGCGGCCAGTCGCGCATAGAAGGTCATTTTTACGCTGTCATCCCCCGCCGCGCCGTAAGCAGTGGTTTGGGTGTCCAGCGGGATAAGTACGCTGTCTTTATCCAGAATCTGCACCGCCACGCCGGTCGCGCCGCCGTCAGCGACTTTCAGAAGCTGCGGGTTCTCGTCATCCGGCGTACCGCTGAAGCGGATTTTCACGCCAGCAAAGGTAGGGCCGCACGCTTCAAGGGTGAGCGTGAAGGGCGTTTTGATATTGCTGACTGCCCCCGCCTCGCTAAATTGCTTTACGCCGAGGGTGCCCAGCGGCACGTTTTGCTCCTTCGAATCTTCCGAGACAATACAGGTATTGCCGATCACGTTGCCGGTCACGGAAACCAGCACGTCATAGCCGTGTACGGGGACGGTGATGAACATCAGCAGGATCAGGGGGAGAAACCGGACGGTTACTGACATATGACCTCCTGGGAATACAGCCCGGTGCGGGCCTGATAATTTTTCGGGTTCAACGCATAGCGGATCGTGCAGCGCTGGGCGCTGTCGCGTCCCCATACGGCATGCAATGTTCCCTTCGCTGACAGGCCGGTCAGATACACGCTGCCGCCATCGCCGACGATACCGCTGGCGTTGTCATCCTCTGACGAGACCAGCGTGCCGAAGGGGAGCACGTCTTTAGCGTTACGCACGATAAACATCGCTTTTGCCCCCTGACGCGTGGTGAGGGTGGCGCGAACCAGTGCCCCGTCGGTGGGGATTTTATTGGCGATGGCGTTCTCAAGCTCCACGTCATTGCCCACGGTGGTGACATCCAGCGCAACCTGATTAACGCGATACGGCGTGGCGTACGGGATCACCGCATAGCCCCGGCTGTCGGTTTTGATGCCCTTGTGGTTGAGCACGGCGACATGGCTGGCGCCCGGGGCTTTCACCAGGATATTGGTGTTCCCGAGTGGCTGGCTCAGCGTCAGGCCATCCTCATGCAGCACCGCACCGCCGCTCATCCCGTAGCTGAGGTTGCGGGAGTTACCGGCGTAGCTGTAGCCCAGGTTATAGTCTCCCCACGCGCCCTCGTATTGCAGCGCGGCATCGCCGCCGTAGTGCTGCTGCGCGCTGTAGCGCTGGTTGACGCTATAGAAAAGATTCTCCTGTCCCGGCAGATAACCACTGACACCGGTACTGGCGGTGGTGCCAGCGGGATCCGCATGGGTAGCGGTAAAACGGAGACGGGTCGACAGCGCCGGGTTACCCAGCGGCACCGACAGGGACAACGCAAGGATATTGTCTTTCTTGTTGTCGTACAGGCTAGAGCTACGCTGGGCGCTGATGCCAAGCGACAGATTACGAAACGTTGCGTTCCACGCGAACTGCAAACTTTGCGTGGTTTTTGACGTATTCCAGTAGGTTTGTTGATCCCAGGACAGCGACAGCGCGCCGTATTCGCCCATCGGCTGCGACAACAGCAGCTGATTTTTTGCCTTACGCGACATATGCAGGTTGTAAACCGTGTCGTAGCGGGTAGTGACGGTGCCATCGTCTTCTACGGTCTGTTCTGGCGCTCCGCCCGCCATGCCTTTGTAAGTGGTATCGCTGAGGGTATAAAACCCTGCCGTTGAGTAACGCAGCGAGAAGAAATTGACCCGCGTACCGATATCGTTCAGCAGCTTGCTGTACCGCAGGCGCACCGAATCCCCGGTGTAGTGCTGATTATCAGCCAGCTGGCTGCGGGCATGGGTGAGGTCGAGGGAGTAGGCGCCAAAGCGGCCGAGATTCTGCCCGATACCGAAGGCCAGGCCGTTGTAGCGATCGGAAAACTGCGCCCCGCCATAAAACGTGAGGCCGTATCGCCAGCCCAGGAACAGCTCGCCCTGCGCGAAGGAGGGCGAGATCTGATTGCCCGCAGGACGGTATTTCCCGGCCCCCAGAGCATATTTGACCTGACCGTTACGCACCAGATTCGGCACGCTGGCAAAGGGCAGGGTGTATTGCGTCTGGCTGCCGTCGCTCTCCTGAATGGTGACCGCGAGATCGCCGCCGGAAGAGGTTGGATAGAGATCTTTCAGCACAAACGCCCCCGGCGGAACCGAGGTTTGATAGATAACGTTACCGTTCTGGCGAACCGTCACCGTGGCATTGCTGCGCGCGATGCCGCGCACTTCAGGCGCGTAACCGCTCAGGCTGGCGGGCAACATATTGTCATCGGTCTTCAGGGCAATCCCACGCAGGCCAACGGCGTCAAACACCTGCGATGAGGTGAACGTTTCACCGGCATAAACCTGGGCACGCAGGGCGCGGATATCCCGCTGTAGCCAGGTCTGGACGTGGGTGAGCTCGTTACTCTCTTTGGTCCACGTGGTGAAATCACGCAGCCGCCATGCGCCCAGGTTGGCGCCGCTGTTCAGGCTCACAAACAGCTGTTGTTCCCGCGTGCGCGTCTCGCCCCGGTAGTCATTATTCGCGCCATTGACCACATAGTTCAGCCACGCGGCAGGGATGCCGGATTCCCAGCTCTCCGGGCTGACGTACCCGCGCGGCAGAGCGCGCATCGCGTTTTGCGGTACGGTGAAGTTGAGGGTAAGCGTCCTCTGGTCAAAATCAAACCGGGTATCGGCGAATGACCGGGTTAAAAAAATGCAGCGCTGCGCAGGCGACAGCTCACCCCCTTTCGCCTGACGGCTGTCGATGCCAAGTGCGGCGAATTGCGCAGGTGTAAGGCACGGCAGGGCTTCACCGGCGGTGTTTTCAGCGACGCGAAACGTGACGTTACCTGTGAACGCGAACTGGGTGTTGATATACACGTTAAGATTGTACTCGCCCGGCGGCAACGCGCTCCCGGCGTTGACCCAGGCGAGATCGGCACTGTTTGCCTGTTCGCCGTTGAGAAACGCAGGATTAAAGTGCAGCTCGCTTTCGGCAGCCACGGCTTGCCGAATCACCAGGGCGATCGCCGTGGCGCACAGGATTTTAATTTTCATGTGGTCACGCCTTACTGTTTTTATTATTGGGACAATGACGTGCGGGTGACGGGCGTCCAGGCCCCATAATCGTTAATCGTCTGGTAGCTCATGCTGCTCGCATGGCTGAAGGTGTCTGCCAGCGTCACGCTGGCTTTCGGCGGCACCATGACGGGCGACACCGGCCTGCCATCAATTTTCAGGTTAATGGTGGTGAGGTAATACGGCGTTGGGTTGGTCAGCGTGACCTTGCCCGCGCGGTAGGCGCCGGCAAGGTTTTTCCATGCCTCTCCTGCGCCTTCCCGAAGCGACTCAGGGCGATAAAAGACCTTGATGCGGTTGGCAGAGGCGAATTGCAGCGAATTGCCGGAACCGTTTTTAACCTGCTGTGGGATAGCTTTGACCGTCATCCAGTACAGCGTTTCGCGATCGGCTGGCAGTGCGTTGCCGCTGAATATGATTTTCACCGCGCTTTCGCTGGCGGGCTTCATGACGTACAGCGGCGGCGTGATGACGAAGTCGTTGGTACGGCTCCCTTTCTCGTCTTCCATCCATGACTGGATCAGGAACGTGGCATCAGGGTGGGTATTTCTTACCTGCATCATCGTCTGCGTCGTCGCGCCTGCGTAGACCAGCCGCGTTGCACCCAACCCCACGCCGCCTGCATACACGGCGGATGAACATAACGTGCCAGCCAGACAAATCCATGTGTTTACGCGCATTGTGCGTCTCCTGAAAGCTGAGTCAGACCCGGCCAGCAGACCGGGCCTGAAGATTACGAATAGGTCACGGTGTAGGTTGCGACCGCGCTGGCATCACCCGCCGTGGCGTTGCCCAGTGGGGAGTAATATTTCGCGCTGAAGTTCAGGGTGTTCGCCCCCGCACGCAGGGGGATCGCTGCTGCCGGCTCACCCAGCCTGACGACGTTGCCCTGTTCATCATAAAGACGGATAGCGACATGCTGCGCCGAGCCCGCGCCGCCGTTTACTCCCGCGGCCAGGCTATTCACATCGGTACTGTCCGGCGTACCGGTGAAGGTGATAGCCACGGTCGTTGCGGCAATGGGGTTATCTTCCGTGGACGCGGAGGTATCGGCGATTTCGCAATCCTCCAGCGTGATGGAGAAGGCTTTTGCGGTACTGGCTTCACTGCCTGCGGCAGCCAGCGTGGCGGTACGCACTTCACCCATGTCGACGTCGATATTGGCGCTACCGGCGCTGATGGCACAGGCGGAGGTCACCACTTTACCGCTGAAGTTAACCGTGCCGCCGCTGGTGGTGGCGGCCAGTGCTGAGCCCGCTGGCAGCAGGGCGGCAATGCTTAATGCCAGCAGAGATTGGCAAGTAAGGCGTGCTTTCATTTCATGGTTCCTTGGTTTTTTTATTACGAGATTTGCTCTGAAAGCGGCAGGTCTAACTGGTTAAAAAGACCAGCAAATCTGTCTTATTCCTGAGCCCGAGTTTCCTTATCGCTGAGCTTTTTAAAGCGCTCACGCGGCGATAAGAAAGTTTCTCCAGTTCTGCGATGTAACGTATATCCAGTCCGTTCCTGAGTTCCTTTAATACCCTCCTTTCTCCTGGCGTCAGCGATAACGCCGCTGGCTGCTTTTGGGGCCGATAATGGCTATCGACCATTTTTGCTAGCTTTATCCGCCACTGATAAACCGTGTTCTGTAGCGAGATATAGGCATCAATATCTTCCCTGGCCCATAACAGGGAATGGGCAGAGGTTGAGTACAGGCAGATAATCACCTCTGGATGCGTGGCTTTGATTTTTTTTAAATATTTCAGTGAGCCATACCCTGTATGGTATTTCTCTGCGCCGGATATAAATAAGATATCGATACGAATCGACGACAGCGCCTTATCCAGTTCCTGATAACCTCCTTCGATGATAATGATGTGAAGGTCGTCGCGGATGCTGCGTAATAACGTTTTAATGCCGTTTCTTGCATAATGATCGCCGCCCATCAATGCAACAGTAATATGCTGTGTTATTTGGTTATTGTTCGTCATGTTATTCCTCGAATTATAATAGTAATCAGGCGAATTATTTATAAGGGTATCGCCAGTATTCTCGAAGCAATGACGTATTGCATAGTGTAGGCCTACTATACGTCGGCCAATAAAGAGGTAATCTGAATTAATCTAAAATTGTATTAATTACTGAGATCGAGACCGGTTACGACGCTTCCCTCTGATTGGTCTTATTCCGCTTCGCTTTCTGTAAATTATGATAGCCGCTATTTTTAATGAAAATTTAGCTTTGATAAATGTTTTGTAAGGAGTTTGTCGTCTGGTGTCAGTGCGGGTGTGAAGTTGCTGACGGGGAATAACCATTTACGAATGTTATCATCGATAAAAACTGATAGAGAGGTGGGTGAAAAGCATACAAAAACCATGTAACTTATTGATATTTGTCAGGTTGAGAAAACTTAAGGCTTAAGAGTACTGAATATTTCAGACACGCATGTCCGTGGCGTACAATGTTTTTTTATGTAGATATTTGTCAATGTCAAGAGGCGAGGAGTGCGCCAAAAGGAGAGGCTCTGATAAAAGAGATGCTGTCGATAGTCAGATACTTCTGTGGAGCGGAAATTCACTTCACAAAACATCATAATGAGGATGATCGCGGATGAATCGGCTCTGCAAGCCACATTCTACAAGGGTTGAGTTCTTATGCAGGTTCAATGAAGCTTAAGGGATGAAATATAAATTAAGATTTTTCGCCAATGGCGAAGATATACAGCATGCTGTTAATCAGTCACATTAATCCCGACGCGAATGTCATCACATACATGCGGTGACTCAGGTTCAACATCTGTTAACCGGAGAATTCATACTGCCCCTATGCATAAGCATTACATTATAAATAATATCGTCGAATTTCATCCTGCGGCCAGCACGTTACGTGATATCAACAATCCTGACCGTGTGGTTGTGTTAAATTCGCCAGCAGGCCGATGCCTGTTGTTATTAATCGACAGAGCGGGGTCGATTGTCACTCAGCAAGAGTTCCTTGATATTGTCTGGCAAAGCCGCGGCATGCTTGTCTCCTCCAATACCTATTACCAGAACATCTCCATTCTGCGCAAAGGGCTCAAAAAGATTGGTTTTGAAACTGACCCTATCGTTACCATTCCCCGTATTGGGCTGACGCTGGCAAGCGACACGCAAATAACCGTCAGAGAGTCTTCGCCTGTCGCGCCTCAACCCGCAGAGGGACAATGTGTGGAGGCGCCAGCGATCGAGGAGGTATCAACATCTTCCGCGCCAGCAACGCCCGTTGCCAGGAAGCCCACGCGCTGGCTGGCTGTCGTCATGGGGCTATTGGTCATCCTGGCCGGGGCAGGCGTGACGGGATATATGAACGCCACAGAAAACCGTTTTATTGAGGATTACCGTTTTGCGGCATCCGTCGGAGCCTGTCGCGTTTATCTTGCGAACGACATTCAGACTCACGCTGAACGCGCTTCCGCGCTGACCTATGTGGAACAATTCAAGGCTGAATGCGCGCAATATCCCTGGGTTTACATCAGCTGGTACGCTCTGCTTCCTCGTGCGTCGGTTATTCGCTGCGACCGGCCAATGAAAGAACCGAACCGCTGTATATCTGATTATTTCCTGAAGGATAGCTAGCATGACTCGTTTTCGGCAGATGCTGTATATCATCGTGACGGGCCTCGTCACGGCAGGCGTGCTGACGGGCTATTACCTGTGGCACCGAACTTACGTTCAGCCTTTTTCATGCCAGGCTAATCTGGTACAGCACCATCCGGATGAGACGCTGACGGTCTGGCTGAATTACACCTTCGACGGGAAATTCGGCACCCTGAGCATGAATGGCCGGGCAAAGAGCGATCCGGGTAAAACCATCGACAGGAAAATTTCCTTTCGGGTGGAGAGACAAGATCATCTCTATTTGCTGACGTCAGAAAAAAATATGACGTTCCCGGACGATAATGTCGACGACAGATGGCTGGAAAAATATGAACCGCAATTTTTTGTCTATCCGGGCAAGAGTATTTATATGCGTATCAATGAACAACATAATGGTAACTATATCTTTACCTTAGGAACATTACCGACATATGTGTGTCGTGGTTCAAAAAAAGAATGATATAAACGAGAAAAACATTATATTTTCCTCCCGTCTCATTTATGCTTGATTTAAAATATCAGGATTATCTTAGAAATATAAAGTGCGACAGAACATGTTGCGATAATGTAATTAATTTTAAATTTGGCAAGTAAATGAAAAGTGTATTTGACTCCTCCGATGGGGGGAAATCAGTACCGGAAAAGTGTCTGCATATTGGGTTGATATTATGGCCCCGTTATTCACTTCTGGCGGTATCTGGATTGCTGGAAGCGCTGCGTTATGCAGCGAAAGCTCAGGATAAATTAGCATTTAAAATCAGCCTGATAAGTGAATTTCCTGATATCCCGATTATCAGCAATGCGGGGATTATCATGAGGCCGGATTCTCCCCATGGGCCGCCGGACAGTTTTAACTACCTTGCTGTTATCGGCGGTGAATTGCAGTATCTGGACTTAGGGTATCAGGGGGATAAAGCGTATCTGGCACATGCCCACCATGCCGGGGTTCCGCTCATTGGCATTGGCACCGGCAGTTTTGTCCTCGCACAGGAAGGATTGCTGAATGAACGACGAGCGTCCATCCATCCTTTCCACCTTGATGCATTTCGGCAGGCTTTCCCGCTGGTTTATGCTGAGCAAGGGTATGATTTCATCGACGATGGTGATGTGCTGACCTGCCCGGGCGGTATTTCCACCCTGACGCTGGCAACTGAGCTTATCCGCGCCCATGCCGGGGATGATATCGCCAGCACCACCTGTCAGCGTTTGTCGCTCGTTCCGCATGAAATTGCTACCCCACGTCCGGCGAATCTTGCGCTTATCCCTGACTCGCGGTTGCGCCGCGCCGTCATGCTGATTGAACAGTTCCTGACCCGGCCGCTCACTACCGCCGGGCTTGCGCGAGAAGTGGCATTGAGTGAACGCCAGCTCAACCGTCTGTTCCACGCAGAATTCGGCAAAACGGCCCGCGAATTTATCCGCAGCGCCAGACTGCGCTATGCTTGCTGGCTGCTGAAGAACTCGCAGCAAAGCGTGACGGATATTGCGCAGCGGATGGGATTCAGCGACTGCGCGCACTTTATTCGTCATTTTCAGACGGAGTATGGTTGTACGCCTGGGGTGTGGCGCACGTCGCAGAATTAATTTTCTGAGGTGGATGTAAAATGCGGCTTATATAGTTGCGCCATCAACTACAGATACAATCGCGCTAGAGATGAAACGCAACCTGCTTGCCAGTGGGTAGTTCCACGTTAATGCTAAGTTTTCCGCCCATCGCTTCGATGTAACGCTTAAGCGTAGCAATCTTCAGATCGTTTCCACGCTGCTCCAGTTGTGTTACCGCAGGTTGACTTACGCCCATAAGATCGGCGACATGTTTTTGCGAAAGCTGGAGCTCTTCACGCAGAAGTTGCAGACCGGTTTCGAGGAACATTTCCTCTGCCATCTCCTGAATGCGCTGTTGGCTTTCCGGTGAGCGTGACGCAATCACTTCATTTAAGGTTTTCACTTGGCTGCCTCGCTGGCAGTTGTTCGATAAAACCGAACAACTGCATTTTCGACCCGTCCACCCTTATCAGAAATGCTTCATAAGGATAATGTCTGTAAGCTCGTAGTATGCCAGAAACAGCCGCTAAGCCAGGTGGTTTGTATTTGATTTTGCGAGGCGCTTTCCAGCATGTGGAATTTGGATCGCTGCAAGCGCGTCCTCTATCTCAATAAGCTTTGCTTTCGTCCGTTTATAATCGTCCTGCAAACGCTGCTCCTGCTCGTTATACGCCACCAGTACGATGCACCCTTTCATGACCTTTACTGTGACCTGCTGTCCGGTATCAAACCCCGCCGCGCGCAGCCACTTTCCGGAAAGGATGATTCTCGGCGTAGATTTGTCGTAAACATTCGGGCGGTATCCCACAATTAACGAATGCTCGGTTCCGGATTGGTCGGTGTCTGGGGTAGAATGCGAATCAGCCATAATCAACTCCTTGATAGTTGGTGAGGTTAGCTCTCGTCCGGTATTGCGAGTACCTGGCGAGGGCGTTTCAATTTGAGGTCTTCGTATGATAAGGTACGTACCTCAGTGAAGATATCTTGCTCTTTTAGGTACGTACATGTCAACAGCTAAACGCGACCCTAACAAATCTAAATCCGGAAAAGCACCAACTTTTCAAATTCGTATTACGCCGGAGTTGAAGGCACAGTTTGATGAAGCTGCTAAGGATGCTGATATGAGTCTAGGAAACTGGCTCAAAAACCTAGGTCGGAAAGAATTGTCGAAATTAGGAATTGAGCCTAAAGGTTAGATTAATGGAACAAAGAATCAATATTATCTTCTTTAAATTTTAGGTTTTTAACCTCGAGTTTTCTTCGATAAGAAGAGTATCTAATTTCCATCATTTTAAATCCTTGTGAAATAGTAGATATTCTTCTCTGAGAAATATTCAGCTCAATGAGTGTACCTATAACCACATCTAAATAGTCATGTAAATTTTCAATAAGTATGGATGTGTAACTAGGGAGATTCCCTGTATGAACTATAAGGTTCCTGGCTCTGTAAATACGTCTTATCTGTTGTGCAACTCTTTGACCATGTATGTCTAAGCCATTTAAGATATTTTTTGGAGATTTAAATAACTCTTCAAAAAAACAAATTCTATCTTTAAGTAAATGGAAATCTCTTGTTTTTTCCTTCAGAGTTGTAAGTATATGTTTGTTTTCTTCTAAAGCAAAAAGTTTAATGTATTTTATATAAAGATTTGCGCCAGAAATGGATTTTACTGCATTAATCCCTGCTCGTCTGTTCCAATTAAGGATGTCAGCTATTAATTTATTAACAAGTCTTTTGTAATACATCATATTCAAAAATGGTAAAGTGGAATTAATTATATTTTCAATATTGCTTACATTACCATTTGTTGGAATTATAGATTCAAGTGCAATCCAGAGGTTAATTAGTTGATTTTGTTCGGAGCCGCTATTTAAAGCAAGTGAATGTAGTTGTGCAGCATTGGTAAATTTATCAAAAGAGTCCTCTTCAAGTCTGAAATTGGAAATGAATTCATTAAGGATTCTTGATGATTTTTGTGCTTTCATATCAACGCATTTATGCATTGCGTTAACTTGCTTTCCTCTTTTAGTAAGTTGTTCACTTTCTTTATTTATTATCAAACAGTCGTCTTTGAAATCTAAAGTCTCCTTGTGATGAAATAACGAAAAGAGAGTGCCGAAAATTTTTAATAAATGATCCGCTTTTGCTTTTGCAGAGTCGAAATCACGTGCAGGTATATCATCTAATAATAAATATACACCGTCATGTTTCGATAATATATTCCGCGTGTTATTATCTGAAAAAATCCCTTCCTTTATCGGAAATTCTTTATCGATAACAATTTTGAAATTTGCACATGCGTCTTTTAGTTTTTCAAAAAGGAAAGATGCTTTATATATAACGGTGTATTTTTCTGTTTTACTTGGAAATTTTTTAAAAAAATTATTTATATTTGAGTTGTTTTCAATTCTTTCAGAGTCATGGTAGAAATATGATAGTGTTGCATAATATATATATTTATCGCTAAAGCCAAAATTTAACAGCGTAGTGGCATAACTACGAGCAAGTTTCCTTATTCTATTAAAATCCGAGTTCTTTATTATAGCATCAGAAAGTAATTCTTCATTTTTTTCTTTGTATTTTCTTAATGAAAGGTAATTAGATAAAATCTCAATAGTGGTTTTCTTGGATGAGATATCTACTTTGTCATTTTTTAATATAGCATTTATATCTTTCAATTCCTCATCAATGAGACTTTGAGCTATTTCATCTTTCTCAAGATTTTCGCAAAGTTCACTCAAAACATGTTTTATATTTGGTTCTTTTATATCACCAGACTCAACGGCGGCAATCACAATTAATGCCTCATTACAAAGCAAGCTGGCATTCATTGCGGATGGTTTATATGTGTCTAGGCTGAAGGTAAAAAACATTTCCTCAAAAGTTTGCGCGAAATAAAGTAAATGTTGTGATTGGCTTGGATTGACCCATTTTCGAATGCCACGATAGCGCATAACATTGCCCTCAAATTGCTTAAAAATTTTATGGGAACATAGTGCATTTTTGGCGGAAGATCACAGGAGTCAACAAAACAAACTAAGCAATTGATTTAACTATAAAAACAGAATATCAAAAATAAACCTATACACAAATCTATACACACTGGCGGATGCATTCGTTTTTTATACAACCTCTTTAGGTCAAAAATTTTGGCCTGAACACTAATCCCATTCACGAATACCTGCCCTACTTACCAATATAAGCAGATACGCCAAATCGTGGCTATCAAGGTCGAAGCGTTAAACCTAAATCCCATGGAAAAACATCGATGTATGAGGTGCTTGAAACTGCTGCCCAGTTGATTTTTACATCTTTTGAACTGCTAAGAAGAGTTTCATTAGCCCTATCCCATTCAAAATCACTCGGTAACAACTGCCCAGGGGCATGAGGCGACAGCGCCCCAAAAGCAACATAATTCCATGCACCTGGTGGCCCCTCTCTTCCTGAAACTAGGAGTTCTTGATGCCGTAAGGACTCCCTATACTCCAAAGTTAAGTGTTCCTCTTCCATAAGATCTTTTAGGGTTAATCTTCCCAGCGGTGGACAGCAAAGGTGCCAAGATGGAAATTCGAAAGTTGTATCATGGTCAATCAATGCCACTGCGATGGTTTCAATAGAATCGTTTGAATCGAATGTCAGAGAAACCAATGAGTCTGAAAACCTGTATCCCCACCATTTATCCCCTATGCGGTTAGGAACACCTAGTTGTTGTTCAACCCAGCGAGATGGAGCACCAAGCTCTATCCCTGAGAATATATTTTCAGGTGTTCTACGACGTTCGATACGTACATTAGGTCTTGCTAACTTTGACCTTAAAATACGAACTCCATGCTTACTCATTGCGAGCCAAATGAGTGCTACACCACCAACAAAGCTTCCAACCGCATTAACCATTACATCCTTGACAGGTATATGAGCTAATAGCATCTGCAATTGCACCACCCAGGCATCCTGCGCCATTATTAACCTCATTGAATGCGGACGATTTGACCGCCCTTGATATTTTAAAAAATTACTTTCAACAGCATATCGTGAATACGGTACAGAATTATATGACAGCGAGCAGAGTGTAGATGATGATAAAAAAGTTTTTTTGCATTTAACTGTTCACACTGTTCACCTCGGTTATTTCTCATTTTATATCATGCAGTTAAGTGGTGATGAGTTGGTGAAGGGTAAACAGTGCATTGTTCACCTTATGGCAATTGCCGGAAAGAAAAAGACCGGCTGTAGCCGGTCTGGAGTGGGTTATGTCGCTGCGGGTTCATCGCATTTCGGCAGCCAGTCGCCGTAGCTTTCTTCTTTCAGCGACAGGTTGGTCTGTATCCCCTGCTTTGTGTGCCGCTTTTCATAATTCAGGCCGTACTCTTTCAGCATCATGGGCAGCCCCAGCCCGAACATTTTCAGGCTGAGCACGTTTCTGTACCCGTTGGCCTCCATATAGGCCAGATACGCGTGATAGAGATACTTACGGTAATTACGCGGGACGATGCTGGCATTACCCATAAACATCCCGCTGGTCTGCGGCAGCATTTCCAGATAACCGCAAAAATCAAACGTCGGGTCAGCATCGCGCTTGATGCTGAGTGCCTCGTCGGAGTTCTGCTGCGACTGGAGCAGCGCGCGTGCAGCCATTGGGTCGCTGAATTTCTGCATAAGCTGGCGCACGATGACGGCCAGCTCGCGCGCAATTTTATCCCTGAGCTGCGGGTCGCGTTCCTCCGGGGCAATCTGCTCCGGGAAATGAATAATCACCCGGCGACGTGACACACCGCCGCTGCGGTCGGTGAAGCGCATCGGGTTATTGTTCACGGCCAGAATCACCGCCGGAATATGTGTTGAGTACGGGTTCTGGTATTTCGGGTCAACCGAGACCGCATCGCCGCCGGTGATGGCCTTTAGTCCTGCGCCGTCACCGCTCCATTTTTCCTGGTCAGGCAGACGTATCAGCGAGAAGCCAATCAGGGAGGCACGCTTGCGCGGGTCTTCCAGCGTGTCGATGTCGGCCGACGTGGCGTTATCCTCTCCGGCGAGCAGGGTCGCGATTTCGGCCAGAATACTTTTGCCGCTCCCGCCGGGACCGGTGACTTCGAGAAAGAGCTGCCAGTCATAGCGGTTCGCCAGCACCATAAAAAGCGCAGCGAGTATCACGTCGCGCTTTTGTGGATTTTTACCGGCCGCCCGGTCAAGCCAGCGCCAGAAATTCGGCGCGTGAGTCTCCAGCATTTCGCCTTCCACCGGCGGGGTAAAATCCACGTCGCACAGCGTGCGCAGCCAGTGCGATTTATGATGTGGACTGAATATGCCGCTTTGGGTATCGAGCACCCCGTTGCGAAAGCCAATCAGACGCCGTGCCGGTGCGGCCTGCTGCGGAATAATCAGTTTCAGGGTCTCCACCACCGAGGCAATTTTCCCGGATGAGAACGGGGCGCGCAGGCGCTGGAATAAGTCAGCCACATTCCGTGAAAAAGTGGCTGCCGGGATATTTTTCCAGATGCCGTTTTCATAGCGGGACAGGAGCTGTCCGTTCGCATCCACCGCCAGCGCTTCGCCGTAATGCTCATGCACCCGCAGAGCCTTGTCGCTGGCGCTCATGGCGGTAAACTCCGCCTCGCTCATGGTATCAAACGGGCTTTGCGCCGGTGGCCGGATGGCGTCATAAATGGCTTTCCGCGAGGCCTCTTCGCCGTGCTGCATAAACGCATCATTCCAGTCACCGAACACCGGCGGCAGGGCAACAACGCCCTCACAGGCTCCTGCGGCCGCAGCGGCTTTGTTCTGGCCGTCACCGTTAAGGTCACGGTCGGCGGCGAGGACAATCTGACAGGCCGGGTGTTTCTGGCGGACAAGGCTCGCCAGAGAAAGGAGGTTCACGGACGACTGCGCCACCATGACGGTTTCGCCGGTCAGGTGATGCACGGTGAGCGCGGTCGCATAGCCCTCCGCTATCCACAGGCGTTTTCCGGCCTGTTTTTTCCCTTCGATGGTATGGCTCGCTCCTTTTACCGCCCCGCCTTTCAGGGTGCGTTTGAGACCGTCAGAACTGATAAGCTGAAGGTTTACCAGCGCGCCGGTATCGTCATACAGCGGGACAACCACATCACCGGCGCGGAACGTCACGCCGCCGGTTTTATGCATCGACGTCAGTACCGGACATTCCCGGTCGGGGAAGCCTTTGCGGGTCAGGTAGGCGTTGCCGCTGGCCGGTCGGGTGTTCTCCATGAGCCTGACGGCCAGCGCGGCCGCCGCCTGGCGGTCAGCCTCCGTTTCAGCCTCTGCGGCCGCAATCACTTCCGGGGCAACCGGTGGCAGGTTGCCGGTCACGGCGTTCACCTTTTGGGCTGCCTCTGATGGTTTTACACCGAACACCTTTTCGACCAGTTTCAGGCCATCCCCCGCGCCGCACTGATTACAGAGCCACGTCCCTCGCCCCTCTTTATCGTCAAAGCGGAAACGGTCAGAGCCGCCACACACCGGGCAGGCCTGATGCCGGTTTTTAATGACCTTCACACCCAGCGCCGGGAGAATGCGCGGCCAGTGGCCGCACGCCTGTTTTACCGTCTCTGTTACGTTCATTTTCATCGTTATTTTCTCCCTCAGTGCACAACAGGCGATTGCATGTGACGGGCGCAGAGTTCATCCATCACGGCCAGCCCGAGGAAGGACAGCGACGGCGCGGCTTTGAGTGGTCCGGCTTCCATTAAATCTTCCAGCAGTGCACAGGCAATCTGGCGGCCTTTTTCCTCGCCGTGCTGGCGCAGGTAGAAGCCCTCCAGCTCGGCGGCAATGGCGCTTTCCAGCGCGTCAAGGGTGAGGTGCGGATAGCGGTGCTGGCGTTCGCACAGGGTCAGCCATGCACAGGCCACGGCGCGCCGATATAGCGCGGCGCGTAATACGGGCGGTAAAGGCTTTTTCATACGTTGCCCTCCCCGGTCAGCCAGCGCTGATTGCAGCGCTCTACCACGCCGTCGAGCTGAGCGGTCATAAGGTAAATCACGGAGGTGAGTTGCGACTGCTGCGCAGGGTCACGACGAACGGTGGCGCAGTCCTGCACCTGCATCAGCTCATTGACGAGCTGGCCGACGTTGCGCATATGCTCCAGACATTCGAGGTCACGGGCGGTAATGGTGGTGTGTCTCATGCACGCACCTCCGCAATCGGCAGGCGGCCAGCGAACGACAGAACGTAGTCGCGAACGAGCGACAGGCGTGCGGCGTGTTCATCACCGGCAACGGTGCGGAGCATACAGATACGGGGTTTACGGTCTGCACGACGAACGGCGGCAAACACAAAGACAAACTGCGGGTACGATGGGGTGAGGGTAGTAGCCATGATGGCAGCCTCCTTGAAGTAGTTTGAAAAACTACCACCGGAAACGCCAATTTCACTGGTGGCAGCCCGAACGGGGTTGGCGTAACCGGCCTTCAAGGAAACCGGCCAGCCCGAAGGCTGCCCCGCCCGGACTACCATTATCAGAAAAGGACTCGGGTGCACGAATAAACACCACAGCCCTGAAAATGGGTGTGCCTGAGCAACGACATAAAAAAACACGCATGGCGTGTCGCCTTGAAGTTATTCGGAACGCCAATTCCGGCTGCCGATTTTGCGACAGCGGGAAAACTATACCTGGAAACGACGACAGGAAGCAAGCCAGAAAAAGGGGCTGAATGCTGAACGGTCATCATCATGCGTCATAGCCCCGGTTGCGTTCGTCAATGCGATCTGCCATCCATGCGGTGATTTCAGACTGCGCCCACGCCACATTTTTTCCACCGAGGGAGATTTGTTTCGGGAAGGCTTCCCGGCTGATGAGGTCGTAAATGGTTGACCGGGACAGGCCGCACAGATGCATCACTTCGGGCAGGCGGAGAAAGCGCTCCTGAACGGCATCAGAAACCGGCATCAGTGGGGTGGCAGGGGCAGAAGACGGGGAAGAAAAAGCGGTGTGCATCGGGCTACCTCATAAAGTCCATACAGTGCCGGTCATGTCCGTCCGGCCTCGGGTAGCTCTCTATTTTGTGAATATTTTCCCTCAGGGCAACAAGTCATTTTGCAGTACTTCACCACACAGCAGACTGTTTTTTATACAGCGACAATCTCTGACAATGTTCTGGTATATCGTGGGTATCCTTTGGCACATTCTGGCACATCCATACATAACCAAAAGTGGTTAATAGCTTATTTTTTATTAATAAAAAATATATACACCTCCAGGAGAGTTCAGAAGATGGGTGAACAGTGGTGAACAGACGGTGAACAGTCAGACCCTCAACTGTTCACCCTTTATCTTACTGTATTACTTATATTTTTATTTAAGGTGAACAGTAGTGAACAGTTATATGTAAAAAAACAAACGATGAGTAAGGTTTTGCTGAGACCTTTATCTGGCAAGCCGGGTTTAAAGTGCTGTTTGTGCCAGAACTGCCACAACTGCAATGAATCGAGATGTTGTGTCATGAAGGGCAGAATCATTTCAGGTTGAATAAACGGAGAGCCTGAACATGAAACCCGAAACAGTCATTACCGCCCTGCAAGACGTTGCCGCTCAGCGGTACGCAGAGAACAGCCAGCGTATCACCGACAAGCTTAGCGCATTCACTGCGGCAAGAGACACCCACGCGGCCAGCATGCAGGTTCTGAAAGAGATTGATACGTCCATTGAACGCTGTAAGCAGGAGCGGCAGACCGCCCTCGATGAGAGCACTGAGGCGGAGCAGGACTGGCGCAGCCGCTTTCGCACCCTGCGCGGCAGTCTCACCCCTGAAATGAAGGCTGAGCACAGCAGGCGTATAGCCAGCCGCGAGCTGGCCGACGAGTTCACCGGTCTGATTGCGGAGCTGGAGACCGACCGGACACGCGCCATGCTGAATGCCTGCTCCACCGGCAATAAATACCTTTCAGCGCATGAAGATGCCTTTACCGCTTACGCCGGTGCGGAATGGGCTCAGGCTGTCAATGCGGTTCCTGTCACCCTCATCCGCGCTTTCCTGCTGCGCATTCGTGCCCTCGAAATGAAGGGAGAAAGCGCACCGGAGTCCGTGGCCACCGGCGAGCTGCGCGATGCGCTGAGCCGTGAGGGCAGCCTGTATCACTTCGATATGACGCAGGAGCCGGTGTTGTCCGTGACGGGCATGCACCGGCCGCAGATTACTGACGTTGATACGGAGCTGTTACGCAGCCCTGCGAAGAGAATGATGCTTGCCAGAAAGCTGGCTGAAAATGGCGAGACAGAAGCGGAGGGGTAAGCATGTTTCACTGCCCGTTCTGCAAAACCAGCGCGCATTCCCGCACCAGTCGCTATCTGTCCGATAACGTCAAACAGCGCTATCACCAGTGCATGAACATCGAGTGCTCGGCCACGTTCCGCACGCTTGAATCCATCGACGGGGTTATTCGTTCACCGGTGACAGAGCCGGTTATCCCGCTACCCGCACCGGCGGCCACCGTTAACCGTGCCGGTGCGTAAGCACGGCCAGTCATCAGGAGAAACATACGTGACCACACTGACGCTACAGAAAGCCTTTGAGGCCAGTCAGGCAAACAAATCCGCCTGGCTGCAACGCAGGGAAGAACTGACGCAGGCCGAACAGGCATACCGCGAACAGCTTGCCGGCAGCGGCCACAGCGGCCGGAGCCTGCAAACGCTGCGCGAGATTATCGAGGTGAAAAAGTGGGAAATAAATCAGGCTGCCGGGCGTTATATCCGCTCGCATGAGGAGGTGCAGCGCATCAGCATACGTAACCGTCTGAATGATTTTATGCAGGCGCACGGCGCGGAGCTGGCCGCCGCCCTTGCTCCTGAGCTGATGAATTATTCCGGGCAACATCCCGCCATTCAGCGCTGCGCCATGCAGCACTCGCTCGATTATCTGCGCGAGGCGCTACAGCTCTGGCTGGCCGCCGGTGAAAAAATTAATTATCCGGCGCAGGATAATGACATTTTAACGGTCATCGGATTCAGGCCTGACGCGGCTTCGCGCGATGATAATCGAGAAAAATTCACGCCTGCACAGAGCCTGAATTACACCCGCCGCCGTGCAGAACTGGCCGTGCAGTAGTCCGCTTAAAAATCCCCGAAAATCCCGCCATTTTTACGTTTAAAAGCCATGCATGCATAAGGTGCATGGTTTTGCATGCGTTTTAACGACACTGAATCCCCCGCCAGCGCCAGCAATGGCGCGCTCTGAGGCCGTTCATGCACCTGCATTAAAAGCGCCTCCTTAAGCGGGCAGGCGGGGCGGGGAGAGCATTGCGCGCTGTTCTGGGATATTGTTTTTTTAATTTTTACGAATCTGGTAGTGGGAACCAATGAGCATTATCCGTGGAAATAATATTCCTATCTTGAATATGAAATTGTATTTTTATTTCTTTTGGCTATTGGCTGGTGTGCGTTAAGACAAGGTTTTTCCTAAGTCTTTCATGTATATATGATTATTTCACTCAATAAGGGAACAAAGATAAAAATGGCAAGGGCAAAAAAATTAACTTACGGGGCTGTGAATATAACTATGCACCCCCACTCGCCAGAAAAATATGTCGAGTTATTCAGGATGGCAAGAAAAAATGCGAGCAATGTTAATTTAAGAGGGGACTCATTCGCAACTTTATCATATTTTTATCCTTATAAGAAAGGTCAGGTAATTAGTGAACCTTTTGAGGGGGAGATTCTAAAGTATACAGATATTGACGTTAATGGCGACTGGTTCGATATCGTAAAGAAAGATATAGCTTCAGATGAGGAAAAGGAAAGAATAAATATACCTGATAATTTAAAACCAAATGTGGCTAGATTCTCTTTTGTTTTTCTACCTGCAAGTCATCTTTTAGTTTACGAAATGCAGGACAAGAGTCGGTATCTTACATCAAGGCAAATAGAAAGTTTTCTGAATGGGATATTTTCCCATGAGAGGGTCATAGAGAAATTTGGAAAGGTTAATGTTACAATATTGACTGAGCCAGATAGTGTAGAACGTATGCTTTCTTTAAAAGGTATTACATGTATAAATATGGTCACTCGACGTCCTAACCCAGATGATCTCGCTTCTGCAGAAAGTGTTATGCAAAAGCGTTTCAAGCGTATTGGGGTTATTGAAGAGGATAAAACATATAAGTCTGAGCGAGGGCAGGAAATCAAACCTGATGGTGAGTTAAAACAGGATGCTCTTATTGCTTCGAGAAATGGTGCAGTTAGTATACGCAGGATTAATGAGGCGGGATTAGTAGAGGTTCATGCCTCAAGTGACTTACCACTTCAAAGAGTTGAACCATATGATTCTGACGTAACATCGGTTTCTGAGCTATTGTTATTAAGGGCAAAATCATTAGCAGATGAATTTAAGAGGCTTCTGAGAAAGTAATGAGTGAAGAAAAAGAATCAACCAGTGCATTGGCTAGATACTGGAAAATCTATGGTGGCGCTGGGGCTGTGTTTAAAAGTCGCTATTTTTGGTGTGCTTTTTTAATGACAGTGATTCTTTATCCATCTTGGTCTCATCAGGGGTGGTGGAATGATATCCTGTCATTGATGCCGAACCTTCTGGGCTTTTCATTAGGCGGTTTTGCTATGTGGATAGCTATTGGTGATGAGGCCTTTAAAAAAATAATAACTGGTGATGAAAAAAATGAAAGTGGAGAAGTAGAATATTCTCCTTATATGTCAGTAAATGCAACCTTTGTCCATTTTATATTGTTGCAGTTGCTAACTATTATTACGGCCTTGGTTACCAAGGCCTATAGCAGTATTCTTATAAATAATGCTTTTATGTATTATTATTTAGGAGCTTTCTATAAGTATGCATTGTTAACATTTAGTTTTTTTGCCTACTTTATATTCATTTACTCCGTGTTCTCTGCGTTAGCTGCCGTTCTTGCTATATTTCGTGTTTCTAGTTGGTATAATACCTTTATGACTTTCCAAAATAAACAGGATGCTGGTAATTCGAAAGATAATGCAGGAAAATAAAAGCTCACGAGAGTGAGCTTTTCATTAACTCAATATCAATTTCCAAGAGATTGTTTGTTAGACGTTAAGAATTTATAGATTTAGCAGTAATACTCTCTTCTAAAGCCTTCTTCACAATTCCCACCGTATCTGTTAATTGCATAATAGCGCCTTTTCGGAAAGATTTTGATATTCTTTTATGATAAGAGCTTAAGGCTGAATGTAACTTCCTGAGATGGGGTAACTCACTTGATAGGAAGTCAGATAAATTTGAGAAATTATAGAGTGATGCTAAGTGATTGGAAAAAGTGTTGATGTCACGAATGGTCCACTTAGTTTTTATTGCAGACATGATTAAGTCTACATTTAACTTTTCGAGCAACTTGAATTTGAACTTTGACTGATAAATATCCGCATCTATAGCAGACCAACCCTCGTTAATCATTTTGTCTTTTAGCTGGTTTATCTTTTCAAGGTTTTTTATATCCTTGTATTTATCAACAAAAAAATTATGCATATCATCATTATCCCGTCTTAAAACGTGAAGAGGTATATCATCGATGTTAGGATTTAAATCAGAAAAATATGTTTTTATTTCTTCGTCGCTAAAAGTTATTTTTTTACTTAAAATTACTTTCTTCGTTAAACCTTTTCTTTTTGGGAGGTAATTTGACTGTGATAATCTAATGTAATTATGAGTAGCCATCAACCACATGGAGAGTTTTGGGTTGTCTTTTTTGAGAATTACTTTTTCAACTTCATCTAAATAATCTTTTTCTGAAATATCGAATAACTCAGGTTGTGCTAAGCCAGCATAATCACTTTTTTGTAATTTTTGTCTTCTTGGGAAGAGATATGGAAGGATATCACTTTTTGATATTGCATTGAAACAATATGGAGCCATCAGATTATTGTAAGATTTGTAAGCAGTGATGTTTAATAAATTACTTTCTTCTTTACTAATCTGTTTGGTCTTATCGTCAGATGTAGTTGAGAGTGTTTTAAGGGATGATGATAGATAATTTTCACGATAATCATCTTTTTGATATGCAAATTTTTCTTTAAGTATTATATGTGCACATAATGAGCTTACTAGATTCTTAATGTCTACATCCCAAACCTCCTCGTCCATCTCTGATGCATCAATAAGAGGTAATAATTTCACAACTACTCTATTGATAATTCTCAAGTTAGTTTCGTTAAAGTCTATTATGACTTTCGTTATAGTGTCTCTGCGCTTTTCATCTTGGTGTTTTAGTTTTTCCGCTAAAATCTCTGAAATATTGTTGACCGAGAAATGAATTTCATCGCTTATTACTTTTTCTTTGTGGTTTAATATTTGCTCGCTTTGCTCTGAGAAATTGCCGACTAAAATGTAATTGAGCAGTCTATTTTTTTGATATTGTTGTAAACAATAGGTCGCTATTTCATCTCGTAATTCTTTGGGGATTCTTTCAAGGTCGTCGATAATAAATATACCAGATAGGTCTTTAAGAACATAATCTCTCATCGCACCCGAAAAGATTGTAATTACTTGATCGGTAAGCTTTCCAATACTTTCCTCTTGGGAAAGCGCTGATGTAGCACTTGCAGTTAACACACCAAGTTTTTCTATCTCGGATGAGTTTTCTAAATATGTCACACTGAGCATTCTATCCTTAAAATCTTGCAAGCTATTTAAACCTAGTGCAGACATATAAAAATGACTTACATTATTATAAAACTTTTTGAACTCATACTGTAAAAAATGAGTTTTACCAACACCCCACCTTCCATTTATTAATATAAGACCATCACGAGGTTCCTGTAAAATTCGGATCAATACACTAATTACGGTTTCTTTATTCACAATATAATCCCTTAATATTAATTAAAAGGTTTATTAATTATTTGATGGGTAAAGTAAATTATTATACCATTGCATCATTTGCAGCCTTTTCTCTAAATACAGCGCATGATTATAAGTTCCTCGAATACTATTCTTATCCACATGCGCTAATTGCATTTCAATCCATGCACTATCAAATCCCTGCTCATGCAAAATTGTCGACATTGTATGTCTAAAACCGTGACCTGTAGCACGTCCTTTGTAACCAAGTAACTCAATCACTTGCGATACGCTTTCTTTCGAGATCGGTTTACTGCGGTTGTTCCTGCCAATAAAGATGTAAGGGTAATGGCCGGTAATAGGTTTGAGCTGTTTGAAAAGGTCAACTACCTGAGTAGATAAAGGAACAATGTGAGGCCTACGCATTTTCATACGTTCCGCTGGTATCTCCCAAACCCCCTTATCCAAATCAACCTCTTCCCACGTAGCAAAGCGCATCTCCTGAGTTCTTACACCAGTTAGCATGACTATCTTTGTAGCATTTTTGGTGATGATACTACCGGTGTAGGCTTCGAGATCCCGAATAAAATGAGGCAATTCTTCGACAGATAAAAATGGATGATGTTTTTGCTTCGGAACGGCCAAAGCAATAGCCAAATCAGGAGCAGGATTGTATTCAGCGCGACCAGTGATGATCGCATAGCGATAGACCTCGCCGCATCTTTGGCGCACTTTTCTGGTCTTCTCTAGTGCTCCACGCTTCTCTATTCGTCTCAATACTTCAAGCAGTTCTAATGGTTTGATTTCACTGATAGGGCGTTTACCAATGAACGGGAACACATCTTGTTCAAATGTCTTAATGATTTCTTCGCGATAGGCCACTGTCCAGCGGTCAGCTTTGTTTGTGTGCCATTCTCGACATATGGCTTCGAATGAATTCTCTGCTGAGAGTTGCTGTGCTAGCTTTTGGGCTTTACGTTCTTCTACTGGATCTATGCCATTTGCTACCTGCTTGCGAGCTGTATCGCGTTTCTCACGTGCTTCTGCGAGGCTCACAAGGTCGTAGCTGCCAAATGACATTAGCCGTGCTTTACCGGCAAAACGAAAGCGGAAGCGCCAGCCCTTTGAGCCGTCTGGATTGATGAGTAATGACAGGCCTTGTCCATCGTTCAATGTGTAGGGCTTGTCTTGGGGCTTTGCTCGTTTAATTTGAATGTCTGTGAGTGGCATGTGTATAAGTCAAAAATGTGTATAAAAGTTCTATACACATCACTATACATATTTTTCACGGATTCAGGGAGATCTTGTCGGACGGCTACGGATGATTAGCCCACGATTATGATTGAAAATAAAGGGTTTTTAAGACTTTCTCGGATGGATGAGGAGGAACTTTGGCGGAAGATCACAGGAGTCGAACCTGCCCGGGAACGCTGGCGCCCCCAACTGGATTTGAAGTCCAGCCACCTCACCGGAGATGACGATCTTCCGCGCCTGCATTGCTACATGGAGGCGGGGCGCATTATAGCTACTTTCAGGCATTTACCACATACCCCACACCACTTTTTTCACCTCTCTTTTGACCTGAATCCCCCTGTTTCAGCTAATTCTTAAGAAAATCCTCAGGTTAGCATTTCGTGCTCATCAACTTTTATCCCGATCACAAAAAACAAGAAACGTAATCTCTTAACCAGAAAACGCAATACCCGCTCCTGAAACAATGGTTTAAAACCAATGCAACCGGTCTCAGCGCCCCCTACAGCGTGAAGGATAAAAATATGAGCGAAGTATTGTCAGTAAAAGAGAAGATTGGCTACGGCATGGGAGACGCCGCCAGCCATATCATTTTTGATAACGTCATGCTTTACATGATGTTTTTCTACACCGATATTTTTGGTATTCCCGCCGGGTTTGTCGGCACCATGTTCCTGCTGGCCCGCGCGCTGGATGCGATCTCCGACCCGTGCATGGGGCTGATTGCCGACCGCACCCGCAGCCGCTGGGGCAAGTTCCGTCCGTGGATTTTGTTCGGCGCGATCCCGTTCGGCATCGTCTGCGTGCTGGCTTATACCACGCCGGACCTCAGCCTTAACGGCAAAATGGTTTACGCAGCCATCACCTACACGCTGCTGACCCTGCTCTATACCGTGGTCAACATCCCCTACTGCGCGCTGGGCGGCGTAATTACCAACGACCCGACGCAGCGTATCTCCCTCCAGTCCTGGCGCTTTGTGCTGGCGACGGCGGGCGGCATGCTCTCCACGGTGCTGATGATGCCGCTGGTGAACCTGATCGGCGGCGACGATAAGGCGTTCGGCTTCCAGGGCGGGATCGCCGTGCTGTCGGTGGTCGCGTTCCTGATGCTGGCGTTCTGCTTCTTCACCACCAAAGAGCGCATCCAGGTGCCGCCGAGCACCACCTCCATGCGTGAAGATCTGCGTGATATCTGGCAAAACGACCAGTGGCGCATCGTCGGCGTGCTGACCATCCTCAACATTCTCGCCGTCTGCGTGCGCGGCGGCGCGATGATGTATTACTGCACCTGGATCATGGGCTCGCCGGAAGTGTTCGTCGCGTTCCTCACCACCTACTGCGTCGGCAACCTGATTGGCTCCGCGCTGGCGAAACCGCTCACCGACTGGAAGTGTAAGGTCAGCATCTTCTGGTGGACCAACGCCGCGCTGGCGGTGGTCAGCGTGGCGATGTTCTTCGTGCCGATGCATGCCACCGTGCTGATGTTCGGCTTCATCTTCGTTATCGGCGTGCTGCATCAACTGGTGACGCCGATTCAGTGGGTTATGATGTCCGATACCGTCGACTACGGCGAATGGACCAACGGCAAACGCCTGACCGGCATCAGCTTTGCAGGCACGCTGTTTGTGCTGAAACTCGGCCTGGCGCTGGGCGGGGCGATGATCGGATGGATGCTGGCAGGCGGCGGCTACGACGCGGCAGCCAAAACCCAGAACAGCGCGACCATCAGCATCATTATCGGTCTGTTTACGCTGGCTCCGGCGATCTGCTACGTGCTGAGCGCCATTATCGCCAAACGCTACTACACGCTGAAAACCCCCTTCCTGACCAAAATCCTGCGCGAGCTGGCGCAAGGTGCGCGCCGCAATCAGCAGGAGTTTGAAAACCTGCCGGTCAGTAAAGAATTGCAGAACTAAGAGGACGTAAGCATGAAAATCAGTGATGGAAACTGGCTTATCCAACCGGGCCTTAACGTGACGTATCCGGTTCAGGTGTTCGACGTGGAGCAGCAGGGCAATGACCTGGTGGTGTACGTCGCGCCGCGTGACGTGCGCGAACGCACCTGGCAGCTCGACACGTTGATGTTCACGGTGCGCCTGTTTGCCCCGCAGGAAGGGATTGTCGGGGTGCGCATTGAGCACTTCCAGGGCGCGCTGAACAACGGCCCGCACTATCCGCTGAACGTTCTGAAAGACGTGAAGGTAGAGATTGAAAACAACGCCGAATTTGCCGAGCTGAAAAGCGGCAGCGCCAGCGTGCGCGTCACCAAAGGCGAGTTCTGGGCGCTGGATTTCCTGCGCAACGGCCAGCGCATTACCGGCAGCCAGCTGAAAAACAACGGCTACGTGCAGGATACCAACACCGATCGCAACTATGTGTTTGAACGTCTGGATCTGGGCGTGGGGGAAACGGTCTACGGCCTGGGCGAGCGCTTTACCGCCCTGGTGCGCAACGGTCAGACGGTCGAAACCTGGAACCGCGACGGCGGCACCAGCACCGAGCAGTCCTACAAAAACATCCCGTTCTACCTGACCAACCGTGGTTATGGCGTGCTGGTGAATCACCCGGAAAATGTCTCGTTTGAAGTCGGCTCCGAGAAAGTGTCCAAAGTGCAGTTCAGCGTGGAAGGGGAGTATCTGGAGTACTTCGTGATCGACGGCCCGACGCCAAAAGAGGTATTAAACCGCTATACGCAGTTCACCGGGCGTCCGGCGCTGCCGCCGGCGTGGTCGTTCGGCCTGTGGCTGACCACCTCCTTCACCACTAACTACGACGAAGCGACGGTCAACAGCTTTATCGACGGCATGGCCGAGCGCGACCTGCCGCTGCACGTGTTCCACTTCGACTGCTTCTGGATGAAAGCCTTCCAGTGGTGCGATTTTGAGTGGGACCCGGTGACCTTCCCCGACCCGGAAGGGATGATCCGCCGCCTGAAAGAGAAAGGGCTGAAGGTCTGCGTGTGGATCAACCCGTACATCGGCCAGAAATCGCCGATCTTCCGTGAGCTGAAAGAGAAGGGCTACCTGCTCAAGCGCCCGGACGGCTCCCTGTGGCAGTGGGACAAATGGCAGCCGGGGCTGGCGATCTACGACTTCACCAACCCGGACGCGTGCCTGTGGTACGCCGACAAGCTGAAAGGCCTGGTGGAGATCGGCGTCGACTGCTTCAAGACCGACTTCGGCGAGCGTATCCCGACGGACGTCCAGTGGTTTGACGGTTCCGATCCGCAGAAGATGCACAACCATTACGCCTACATCTACAACGAACTGGTGTGGAACGTGCTGAAAGAGACGGTGGGAGAAGAAGAGGCGGTGCTGTTTGCCCGTTCTGCCTCCGTGGGTGCGCAACAGTTCCCGGTGCATTGGGGCGGCGACTGCTACGCCAACTATGAATCGATGGCGGAAAGCCTGCGCGGCGGGCTGTCGATTGGCCTGTCCGGCTTCGGATTCTGGAGCCACGATATCGGCGGGTTCGAAAACACCGCTCCGGCACACGTCTACAAACGCTGGTGCGCTTTCGGGCTGTTCTCCAGCCACAGCCGCCTGCACGGCAGCAAATCCTACCGCGTGCCGTGGGCGTACGATGATGAGTCCTGCGACGTGGTGCGCCACTTCACCCAGCTGAAATGCCAGCTGATGCCGTACCTGTATCGTCAGGCTGCGCTGGCCCGCGAGTTCGGCACGCCGATGCTGCGGGCGATGATGCTGGAGTTCCCGGACGACCCGGCGTGCGATTACCTTGACCGCCAGTACATGCTGGGGGATTCAATGATGGTGGCGCCGGTGTTCTCCGAGGCGGGCGACGTGCAGTTCTGGCTGCCGGAAGGGCGCTGGACGCACCTGTGGCACAACGATGTAATCGAGGGCAGCCGCTGGCATAAGCAGCAGCACGATTTCCAGAGCCTGCCGGTCTATGTGCGCGACAACACGCTGCTGGCGCTCGGCAATAATAACCAGAAGCCGGACTATGCGTGGCACGAGGGGACAGCCTTCCAGCTCTTCAACCTGAGCGATGGCGCAACGGCGGTAAGCGAAGTGCCTGCGGCGGACGGTTCTGTGGTGTTTACGCTGAAGGCGTCACGTCAGGGCGACGTCGTGACCTTTACCGGCGCGGGAGATGCGCAAAACTGGTCGGTGTGCTTGCGCAACGTGCAAAAGGTTGGCGGCGTGAAAGGCGGTTCACATGCGGGCAGCGAGTGGGGTGTGGTGGTGAAAGCCGAGGGGGATGAGGTGGTGATCCACCTCTGAGCTGGAAAAATGCCCGGTGGCGCTTTGCTTACCGGGCCTACGGTAATTATGCGGTCTGATGTCCTCACCCACGGGGAGAGGGAACCAAAACCTCGTAGGCCGGGTAAGGCGAAGCCGCCACCCGGCTTTTTACTGTGCCGGAGCCACCGCCGACACCATCCCGCGGGTCATGGTCTGTTGCACCTGCTGTTTATCCATATTCACCGCGCTAAGCTTCCCGTTCACCGTCGGCTTCAGCGGCGCATTCGCCTGCACGCTGCCGCTGGCGGTGAGCTGAATATTGCCGTCGCCCGCAATCGGCAGCGCTGGCCAGCCCCACTGCTGCAAAACGTTGAGTGGTACACCGCGCCCGTTCAGGCTCACGGTGGTTTGTCGCTGTGGCAGCTGTGACACGGTGGCGGTCGCTTCCAGGATCCCTTTCTCGGTAAAGGCGCTCAGGTCGGTAATGTTTACCGTTGCGGCGTTGGCATTCAGCGCCAGCGACGGGCGTCGCACGTCGACGCGGTTAAAGGTTGCTGCCGCCCCGTTCAGGGTTGCGTTACCGCCCCACACGCCCCACTTATGGTCTTGCGCCAGACGCAGATTAGCGCCATAACCGTCGAGGGAGGTGATCTGCCATGGGAACGCCGGATCGATGTCGATCACCAGGTTGCGGCTCAGGCCGAATTTTTTCAGCGTCACGCTGTTCAGCCATGCCGGGAGCGGATCCATCCACAGCGTTTTCCAGTTTTCCGGAAGCGTATATTCCAGCCCGGCAATGGCAACGTCGTCCAGCACCAGCGCGTTCCCGTCGCGCAGCCAGTTGCCGGAGGTGCGCACCATGCCCCCTTCCCAGCGGGAAGTGAACTGACGCAGCGCAATGCCCTGTGGGGAGAATTCCGCGTTCAGGATAGGGTCAAAAAGATGCAGCGAGCCGTAGATAAATTCGCTGGCGTTCATGGATAACCGTCCCTCCTGGCTTTGCCAGTCCCCTTTACTCAGGGTGAGGTTACGCAGGCTAAGATCAAGGTCGGTTACCGCCCAGTCTGGCCCCTGTAGACGGGCATCGGTCACTTCCAGCCGCCCAATCTGTAACGAAGGCAGGGTGGAGAGAGGGGCGAAGAAATCCAGCAGCGATTTGTCGCTTTGCAGGCGTATCTCATTCAGACGCAGGGTGTCGATAACCCAGCCACCGTCGGCATTACGCTGAGCCGACCCCGTAAGCGAGCCGCGCGCCATATCGGCACCGATGGTATTGAGCACCACCTCTTTGCCGTTGAGTTGTCCCTGAATCAGCACGTTGTTGGCCGGTATGCCGTTGAGCGTGAGCGACCCGGCGCTCATCTGGATTTGCGCATTTTTCCCCAGTACGTTCCCCGCCTCGGGCTGCCACGGGCTGACGCCACCGGTCACCTTTTGCGCACTGAGATCCCACTCCGTATTCGGGCTGTTAAAGGCCATGTTATTCAGTTGCAGACGATCGGCCTGGAACGGCAGCGGCGCCGTCTGTGGAGATAAATTCAGCGTGCCATCGAACAGGGTGATGGCGTCCATATGCAGCAGGTCGGTGATCTGGCGGCTGCTTAAGCCAATATCCACTTTTTTAGCGACCAGCGTGGCCGGTTTGCCATCTCGTCCGAAGGTAACGTTTTCCAGAAGAATGTGAGAAGGGGATGAAAAGCGGTGATCCATCAGGTCAAAGTTGAGCTCGTAATCGGTATTCACCGTGATCCAGCTACTGACCTGCGATGCGCCCCAGCGGGTCTGGAGCAGAAAATAAAAGGCGAGCACTACAATGAGCAGGGCTACCAGAAGATAGATAAGCAGCTTTCCAATAAATTTCATGGTCTTCCTTCCCGCGAAACGCACATAAGGGTGTTATGCACGATTTATGCGCAATGCTCAAGGCGGGAATGGTGTAAAGAGATGTCACGGCAGGCATTGACAGCCTGCCGTGTGGGGATCAGTTCTTTTCAGGCGGGAAAATGAGATTCAGCACGATAGCGGTAATACCGCCCGCGGCGATGCCGGAAGAGAGCAGGTTTTTCACCCAGTCCGGGGCAAACTGCAAAATCAACGGCTGCTGGGAGACGCCAAGTCCTACGGCGAGAGACAGCGCAATAATCATGATTGCGCGGCGGTTCAGCGGCTCGCGGGAGACGATACGCACGCCGGAGGCCGCGATGGTACCGAACATGACCAGCGTCGCGCCGCCCAGGACCGGCTCAGGGATGTGCTGCACAAACCCGCTTACCGCCGGGAACAGGCCGAGGACCACCAGCATCAGCGCCACCACGAAGCCCACGTAGCGGCTGGCCACGCCGGTCAACTGGATCACGCCATTGTTCTGGCCGAAGCAGGAGTTCGGGAATGTGTTGAACACCGCCGAGACAAACGAGTTCAGTCCGTTCGCCAGCACGCCGCCTTTCAGACGTTTCATGTACAGCGGGCCGGAGACCGGCTGCTCGGACACGTCGGAGGTGGCAGTGATATCGCCAATGGTTTCCAGCGAGGTGATCATAAAGACCAGCATCAGTGGCAGGAGCAGACTCCAGTCAATGCCCAGGCCGTAGTAGAGCGGCGTTGGCACGGTAATCAACGCGCTGTTGGTTGGGGTGGTGTTTTCCGGCAGCATGCCTAGCGCCCACGCCAGCAGGTAACCGGCCGCCATGGCGATCACCAGCGAAGCCACGCGCAGGTACGGGTTACGCTGGCGGTTAAGCAGAATAATGATCGCCAGCACCACGCCTGCCAGCAGCAGGTTTTTCGGCGCGCCGAAGGTATGGTCGCTCATTGCCGCGTAGCCGCCCCCGATGGAGGTCAGACCCACCTGAATCAGCGACAGGCCGATAATCATCACCACCACGCCGGAGACCAGCGGGGTGATCACCCGGCGCGCAAGGTGCAGAACGCGGGAGATTATCATCTCTGTGCAGCTTGCCAGCATCAGGGTGCCGAATAGCGCCGCCATCATCGTCGGGACATCTGCGCCGCCGGTTTTCAGTGCCGTACCGCCCATGATCAGCGGCGCCACAAAGTTAAAGCTGGTGCCCTGAATCGACAGCAACCCCGAACCCACCGGACCCCAGGCTTTAATTTGAATGATGGAGGCTACACCGGAAGCGAACAGAGACATACTGATGATGTGTTGCGTATCCTGCGCCGGTAACCCCAGCGCCTGACAAATCAGCAGAGCCGGCGTGATGACCGCAACGAACATCGCCAGCAGATGCTGGCAGGCGGCAAACAGGGTTTGAGGTAGCGGGGGACGATCTTCAAGGCGGTAAATCAGTTCACTGTTTTGCTTCTGCGCAATCGGTTGCGCATCAGCAGACTCCAGAGTGTTAACAGACATCGGCGGCAATCCCACGGTGGAAAAGCGGGCATTTTAGCTGACCACTTGGTAAAAGCAAACGATTGCCAGCAAAAAAAAGAGAGAAAATCTGCCGGTGTGAGCAGGTTTTCTACAACGAACAGGAAAAAAAAATTACACTTTTCGCGCCGGCGGCTCATGACGAGCATCACCCGGCCCAGGATAACGCCGCGTGTGTATGGAACACGCGCATAACAGGAGCCTTTTATGATTCATCTCGATACGTTGTCGACCCTTGTTGCCGCAACGCTGGTTCTTCTGCTTGGTCGCAAGCTGGTACACAGTGTTTCCTTTCTGAAAAAGTACACAATTCCTGAACCTGTAGCCGGTGGATTGCTGGTGGCGCTGGCCCTGCTGGTACTGAAAAAAAGCATGGGTTGGGAAATTGATTTTGATATGTCCCTGAAAGATCCGTTGATGCTGGCCTTCTTTGCCACTATCGGCCTGAACGCTAACCTCGCAAGCCTGCGTTCGGGTGGCAAGGTGCTGGGCGTGTTTTTGATTGTCGTGGTGGGCCTGCTGCTGATGCAAAACGCCATCGGCATCGGTATGGCGTCGCTGCTGGGGCTGGATCCGCTGATGGGTCTGCTGGCGGGGTCGATTACCCTGTCAGGTGGCCACGGAACGGGCGCGGCGTGGAGCAAGCTGTTCATCGAACGCTATGGCTTTGAAAACGCAACGGAAGTGGCAATGGCCTGCGCGACCTTTGGCCTGGTGCTTGGCGGGCTGATTGGCGGCCCGGTGGCGCGCTATCTGGTGAAACATTCCACTACGCCGGAAGGCAGACCAGACGATGAAATGGTGCCGACCGCGTTCGAAAAACCGGACGTTGGTCGCAGCATCACCTCGTTGGTGATGATTGAAACCATCGCCATGATTGCCATCTGCCTCACCGTGGGCAAAATCGTTGCGCAATGGCTGGCGGGAACGGCTTTCGAACTGCCAACCTTTGTCTGCGTGCTGTTTATCGGGGTGATCCTGAGCAACGGTCTGGCGCAGATGGGCTTCTACCGCGTCTTCGAACGCGCGGTGTCCGTGCTGGGGAACGTCAGCCTGTCGCTGTTCCTGGCGATGGCGCTGATGAGCCTCAAGCTGTGGGAGCTGGCCTCGCTGGCGCTGCCGATGGTGGCGATCCTGGCGGTACAGGCCGTGTTTATGGCGCTGTATGCCATCTTTGTTACCTGGCGCATGATGGGCAAAAACTATGATGCGGCGGTACTGGCTGCGGGTCACTGTGGATTTGGTCTGGGAGCGACACCAACGGCCATCGCGAATATGCAGGCGATCACCGAACGATTCGGCCCGTCGCACATGGCGTTTCTGGTGGTGCCGATGGTGGGCGCATTCTTCATTGATATCGTCAACGCGCTGGTCATTAAGCTCTATCTGATGCTGCCGATGTTTGGCTGACCTTCAGGCGTTGGAATACCGTTCGGTTTCCGGCATCCAGCGTTCAATTAACGCTGCCGCCTGTTCGGGGTAGCGTTCATGAATATGACGCGCAAGGCGTTGTACTTCGGGGATCATGGCCTGATCGCGCAGCAAATCCGCCACTTTAAATTCGGCGTTACCCGTCTGACGCGTGCCCAGCAGTTCGCCCGGGCCGCGGATCTCCAGATCTTTTTGCGCAATGACGAAGCCGTCATTGCTGTCGCGTAATACCTGCAAACGCATCTGCGCGGTTTTCGACAGCGGGGCTTTGTAGAGCAGCACGCAGTGAGAGGCGATCGCACCACGGCCCACGCGGCCTCGTAGCTGGTGGAGCTGCGCCAGGCCCAGACGCTCCGGGTTCTCAATAATCATCAGGCTGGAGTTCGGCACATCCACGCCCACTTCGATAACCGTAGTCGCAACGAGTAAGTGCAGCTCGCCCTGTTTGAACGACTGCATCACCGCCTGCTTCTCGGCAGGCTTCATGCGCCCGTGAACCAGACCGACGTTCAGCTCTGGCAGGGCGAGCTTTAACTCTTCCCATGTGGCTTCGGCAGCCTGCGCTTCCAGCAGCTCAGACTCTTCAATCAGGGTGCAGACCCAGTACGCCTGACGCCCTTCCTGCGTACAGGCGTTGCGCACGCGGTCAATGATGTCGCTGCGCCGCGTGTCCGGTATGGCAACCGTGGTCACCGGCGTTCGGCCCGGCGGCAACTCGTCGATGGTGGAGGTATCCAGATCGGCATAGGCCGTCATCGCCAGGGTGCGCGGAATCGGCGTGGCGGTCATGATCAGCTGATGCGGGTGGAAGCCCTGTTGCAGACCTTTCTCCCACAGCGCCAGACGCTGATGAACACCAAAGCGGTGTTGTTCGTCGATAATGACCAGCGCCAGGCCGTTAAACTGCACCTGTTCCTGGAAAATGGCGTGCGTGCCGACAATCATCTGCACCTGCCCGCTGGCAATGGCTTCCTGCTGCGCAAGACGTGCTTTGCCCTTCTGCTTCCCGGCCAGCCAGCCCACTTCGATCCCCAGTGGGGCGAACCAGTTACGGAAATTGTTGGCGTGCTGCTCGGCCAGCAGTTCTGTCGGCGCCATCAGCGCCACCTGCTTGCCGTGGGCGATAGCGCGTAAAGCGGCCAATGCGGCAACCAGCGTTTTCCCGGAACCCACGTCGCCCTGCACCAGGCGCATCATCGGCACATTCAGCGCCATATCGCGTTCGATCTCGGCGGTGACCCGCGCCTGGGCGCCAGTGGGTTTAAACGGCAGTGTGGCCAGCAGCTTATCTTTGAGCTCATCATGCGGGCTTAATGGCTGCGCGTGGAAACGCTGCGCACCTGCGCGCAGGGCCAGCATGCTCAGGTTGTGAGCCAGTAATTCCTCAAGGATAAGACGCCGTTGGGCGGGATGTTTACCGCTTTCTAAATCAACAAGCTGAAGCGTTGGCGGTGGACGGTGCAGGGTGCGCAACGCCTCCGGCAGGCTCATCATCCCCTGCGCCAGCTCCGGCGGCAGCAGCTCGTTAATGGCGCAGGTATCGAGCAGCTCCAGCGCCTGGTCGGTGAGCTTGCGCAGCGTGGCCTGCTTAATGCCTTCGGTGGTTGGATAGACCGGGGTGAGCGTCTCCTGTAGCTCAGGTGAGCTGAGATCGCCCTGCACGCGGTATTCCGGGTGGATCATCTCCGCGCCGTATTTGCCCCGTTTGGCTTCACCGTACGCAAGTACGCGTCGTCCGGTGGCAAGGCTGTTTTTCATCGCCGCATTGAAGTTGAAAAAGCGCATGGTGAGAATGCCGGTGCCGTCGCTGATCTGGCAGGTCATCATCCTGCGTCCGCCAAAGGTGATGTTGCAGTTCAGCACTTCCCCTTCAACGGTGGCGTAAATAGCGGGCAGCAGATCGCCAATTTTATAAAGCTGAGTACGGTCTTCGTAACGCAGGGGGAGGTGGAGCAGGAGATCCTGCACGGTGTGCAGGCCAATCTTCGCCAGTTTACTGCTTTGTGCCGCGCCCACGCCCGTCAGGCTGTTGAGCGGTATGGCGTCCAGCAGGCGGCCTTTCATGATTTACCCTGCGTACTGCATGGTGGACCACCACTCGGCATCGGCTTCAATTTCGCCCTGCGCGTTGACGTGGGGGTAAGGCAATTTCTTCTGCTTCGCAACGCGAGCCAGCACCGGATAGCCACCTTCAAACAGCAGGCGCTGCTGCTCCTCTTCCGGCAGCATGCTGTTGCTGCGCTCGTACATTCCGGCATTCTGACGCTGGCGCTGCGCTTCATACAGGATCAGCGCTGAGGCGACCGACACGTTGAGTGACTGGACCATGCCGATCATCGGAATGATGATGTCCCGGTCAGCCAAATCCAGTGCTTCCTGCGTGATCCCCGTTTTCTCCTGGCCCATTAAAATGCAGGTCGGACGGGTGTAGTCGATCTCACGGAAATCCACGGCTTTAGCTGAGAGGTTGGTTGCCAGAACCTGCATGCCACGCCCTTTCAGGTGCGAGACCGCTTCACCAATAGTCTGGTGAGTTTTCACGGATACCCAGCTGTTGCTGCCTGCGGCGGTGGAGGCCATGGTACGCATACGTGCGCCTGGCCAGACGGCGTGGACTTCATGCACGCCGACGGCATCTGCGGTGCGGACGATAGCAGAGACGTTATGAGGTTTATGGACCTGCTCCATGCAGACCGTCAGATCAGGCTGACGCCTGGCGAGCATTTCGCAGATTCGCTCGTAACGTGTTGAATTCATAATGCTAGTTTCGGTTACGGGTGACTTTAATGACATCCGGCATCACGCGGATCTTGCGCATAATATTGGCCAGATGTACGCGGTCACGGGCGGTCAGGCGAATAAAGGCGCTGTAAACGCGGCCATCTTTTTCTTCAGTATTCAGGCTCTGAATGTTTGACGAGGCCGTGTTGATCGCTGCCGTCAGGTTCGCCAGTGCACCCTGGTGGTTAAACATATCCACCTTGATTTCAGTGATAAATTCCTGCGCTGTCTCTTTATCCCATTCGACCGCCATGAACTTCTCAGGCTCTTTCTGATAGCCACGGATGTTACGGCAGGATTCGTGGTGGATCACCAGCCCTTTACCCGGGCTGACGTGCGCAATAATCGGGTCGCCCGGGATAGGGCGGCAGCATTTGGCGAAGGTGATGAGCACCCCGTCAGCGCCTTTGATTGGCAGGTGACCATGATTTTGCGCGTTAGCAGGAACGGCTGTCGTTTCGCCCTGTTGCAGGTTCTTCGCCACGACCACGCTCATGGCGTTTCCGAGGCCAATCTCTGCCAGCAGGTCATCCAGCGAGGCGAGCTTCATACGCTCCAGCTCATGCTGAATGTTTTCTGGTGGGATCTCTGCCAGTTTGCGGCTGCCACCCAGCGCGTGATTGAGCAGACGACGCCCCAGGCTAACGGAGTCGTCGCGCTTGAGATTTTTCAGCAGCTGGCGGATTTTTGCGCGCGCTTTTGAGCTCACGACAAAGTTCAGCCAGGCGGCGTTAGGACGTGCGCCCGGCGCGGTAATAATTTCGACAGTCTGCCCGCTGAAGAGCGGCTGCGACAGCGGATAAGGCTGCCTGTCGACGCGGGCACCCACGCAGGCATGGCCGATATCGGTATGCACGGCGTAAGCGAAGTCGACCGGCGTCGCGCCCGCAGGCAGTTCGACAATGCGCCCTTCCGGCGTGAAAACGTAAATCTCATCCGGGAAGAGATCGGATTTAACGCTCTCGATAAATTCAAACGAGCTACCTGCACTCTGTTGCAGCTCCAGCAGGCTCTGCATCCAGCGCTGGGCGCGGATTTGCGCGGTGGTGCTGCTTTCGCCGCCGTGCTCTTTATAAGCCCAGTGCGCCGCGACACCCATTTCCGCCATCTGATCCATGTCTTCGGTACGAATTTGCACCTCAACCGGAACGCCGTGCGGGCCAATCATCGAGGTGTGCAAAGACTGGTATCCGTTCGCTTTTGGAATGGCGATGTAATCTTTGACGCGCCCCGGACGTGGCTTGTACAGGCTATGCATCTGCCCCAGCACGCGGTAGCAGGTGTCCGAGTCGTGGACGATGACGCGGAACGCGTAGATATCCATGATCGAGTGAAAACGCTGCTCTTTGAGCACCATTTTGCAGTAAATAGAGTACAAATGCTTTTCGCGACCGCTGACGCGGCATGGAATACCGGCTTCCTGCAAGCGCCCTTCGATTTCAGAGAGGATCTTTTGAATCATCTCTTTACGGTTACCGCGAGCGGCTTTCACCACCTCTTTAATCACGCGATAGCGGTTCGGGTATAACGCTTCAAAACCCAGCTCTTCCAGCTCGGTTTTAATGTGATGAATACCTAAACGGTGCGCCAGCGGACTGTAGATTTCGAGGGTTTCTCGGGCGATGCGGCGACGTTTATCCGGGCGAAGTGAGCCCAGCGTGCGCATATTGTGGGTGCGGTCAGCAAGTTTGATGAGAATGACGCGGATATCCTGCACCATCGCCATGATCATCTTGCGAAAGTTTTCGGCCTGCGCCTCTTTCTTATCGCGGAATTTCAGCTTATCAAGCTTAGAGACCCCTTCCACCAGCTCGGCAACGCTTTTGCCAAACAGCTGTTCCATGTCCTGGTAGGTGGCAGGGGTATCTTCAATCACGTCATGCAGCAGGGCGGCCATGAGCGTTTCGTAGTCGAGTTTCATCTCGGCCAGAATACAGGCCACCGCTACCGGGTGCGTGATATAGGGTTCACCGCTTGAACGTGTCTGGCCCTCGTGAGCGTCACGTGCAACGAGATACGCCTGCTGAAGACGCTTAATCTGGTCTTCAGGCAGGTAGGTTTGAATCAGTTGATTCAGGCTTTCAAACAGATACAAGGGCGACCCGCAGGTTTAATTAACGACGACCTTCAGCAATGGCGGTTACGGCCTGCAGTTCTGCGGCTTCCTGCTCTTGCTGCTCCTGGCGCTCACGCACGTCGAGGATCTGGTTGTTGATCAGACCTTCTTCGATTTCGCGAAGTGCAATAACGGTGGTTTTATCGTTTTCTTCCGGTACCAGCGGATCTTTACCGCCTACCTGCATCTGACGAGCGCGACGCGCGGCGACCAGTACCAGGTCAAAACGGTTACCAATTTTCTCTACAGCGTCCTGAACAGTTACGCGTGCCATACTTAAAATGCTCCACAGGTGAAGAAATGACTGGGCATGATACTGAAAGTGGGTTCAGTCTGCCAACAGTTTGGTGATTAATGCGTCATGTCGCTGCTTCTGGCGGCTCATACGCAGACGTTCTGCGCGAAGGATAGTTTTGAGATCGCTCAGCGCGGCATCAAAATCATCATTCACAATAAGGTAATCATATTCCGCGTAATGGCTCATTTCTGCAACTGCCTGTGCCATACGCTTCGCGATAACTTCTTCGCTGTCCTGGCCGCGACCCCGCAGGCGGCGATCCAGTTCATCTTTCGATGGCGGTAAAATAAAGATACTGCGCGAATCAGGCATTTTCTTACGAATTTGCTGCGCGCCCTGCCAGTCGATATCCAGGAACACGTTCACGCCGGTCGCAAGAACCTGCTCAATGGTTTCACGCGAAGTACCGTAGTAGTTACCGAATACTTCTGCGTGTTCAAGAAACGCGTCTCTGCCAATCATCGCTCTGAATTCGTCGTGATTCACAAAGAAATAGTGTTCACCGTGCACCTCACCCGGACGCGGTGCTCGCGTGGTGTGAGAAACAGAAACCTGCGTATCGTACAACGGTTGGGTTTTTAACAGTGCCTGAATAAGGCTGGATTTACCCGCGCCACTAGGGGCAGAAACAATATAAAGCGTGCCTTGAGCCATGAGAGTCTTTTGTATGTGTTAACGAAGAAGTCCTACATACGGGCTTATTATACACGTCGCCGCTGTGTGACGTAGCCTTTGTCACACTTTTTCCCGTGGATGATTAAATTTTGCGTGCCGTTTTCAGGTTTTGTCTGCGGTTTGCAGCAACAAAAAGAAACGCTGGATAACGCCTCGTAAAGCGTAACGTTGCCATTCGCGTCGTTTTCAATACCGGGTTATACCTCCTCCAACGCAAAGGAGGGGTAATAATGTGGCGATGGATAAGCGGGTTTGCGCTGTTGTGGTGTAGCACCGGGTTAGCGGTATGCCCGGTATGGTCGCAGGCAAAAGCAGAAAAGGAAATTGTAGCGCTGAGCGCGCAGATCAAACGCTGGGACGATGCTTACTGGAAGCAGGGAGTCAGTGACGTTGATGACGGGGTGTACGATCAGCTTAACGCGCGGTTGAACCAGTGGCAGCGATGCTTTGGTCATGTCTCTTCCGAAGAGAGACCGCCACCTCTGACAGGTAGTGTGACACACCCGGTTGCGCATACGGGCGTGCATAAGGTTGCCAGTAAAGCTGAGCTCAGCCAGTGGATGCGAGCCCGGCAACATCTCTGGATGCAGCCCAAAGTGGATGGCGTGGCTGTGACGCTGGTGTACCAGGGCGGGAAGCTTGTCCGGGCCATTAGCCGTGGCAACGGTGTGAAAGGTGAAGACTGGACGGCGCAGGTTCGATCAATCCCCTCTGTTCCGCAAAACCTGTCCGGCCCCCTGGCAAATAGCGTCTTACAGGGTGAACTGTTCTGGATTCATGAAAACCACATCCAGCGTCAGATGGGGGGGATGAACATGCGGGCAAAAGTGGCGGGCGCCATGATGCGTCATAACGATAGCGCACTTCTCAGGCAGCTCGGCGTGTTTATCTGGGCCTGGCCGGATGGACCTAAAGAGATGCAGGTATCTCTGGATGCGTTGTCAAAAGCCGGGTTCACCCTGACGGCGCGTTATACGCTGCCCGCCGCGTCTGTGAATGCGGTCGAAGCGCAGCGTTCAGCGTGGCATACAACAGCATTGCCCTTTGCCACGGACGGCATTGTGGTGCGTTCAGCGGATGAACCCGCGGGCGACGGTTGGTTACCCGGTGAAGGCCGTTGGGTTGTCGCATGGAAATATACGCCTGTCGCTCAGGTTGCTGAAGTGCGAGGGATACAGTTTGGCGTCGGGCGAACGGGCAAGGTGTCCGTTGTAGCCGAACTGGATCCAGTAAAGCTTGATGATAAACAGGTGCGGCGGGTGAGCCTGGGGTCGGTCACACGCTGGCAGCGGCTGGATATTGTTCCCGGCGATCAGGTTCTGATAAGCCTCGCCGGGCAGGGGATCCCCCGATTCGATCGAGTTGTCTGGCGGGGAGCGAACAGGGAAAAACCAGAACCTCCGGCCCTGCAGTACCACTCGCTGACCTGTTTTTATGCCTCACCAGCGTGTATGGAACAGTTCTTTGCCCGGTTGACGTGGCTTAGCTCAAAACAAGGGCTAGGGATCGAGGGGTTAGGCGAGGCGGGCTGGCGAACGCTTCATCAGACGCATCGTTTCGAGCATATTTTTTCGTGGTTAACACTGACGCAGGCGCAGCTACAGTCCACGCCTGGCTTTTCCGCCGGGCGCGGGTTATCGCTCTGTCATCGTTTTAATATTGTGCGCAAACAACCTTTTATTCGCTGGGTCACAGCGATGGGGATCCCGCTGACAAAAGCCACGCTGAATGCGGTTGGGGCGGCGTCGTGGCAGGCGCTGAATCAGCGGAGCGCCGCTGACTGGCAGGCTTTGCCGGGAACAGGTGAAGAGAAGGCGCAGCAGGTCGTTAACTGGCTGCATGCGCCTCCCGTTGATAGGCTGGCAAGGTGGCTGGCTGAGCAGCACATTAACGGGTTCTGACATTAATGCGCGTTGTGCTTGTAATGAAAAACGGGCAGGCCCAGCTTCAGGCGCAATGCCAGCATACGCGCGGTGAAACCAAACAGCAGCGTGGAGATAACCACCACATCGTGGTTGGTGACATAGTGCTGCAAGGCGACATAAAGCACTGCCGCGGCAAAGGAGATGCCGGCATACAGTTCCTTCTGGAAAACCAGCGGGATACGTTTGCAGAACATATCGCGCAGCACCCCGCCAAACACGCCCGTGATCACCGCCGCAATGGTGGCGATAACCGGGCCTTCACCCATATCGAGAGCAATTTGTGCGCCAATGATGGAAAAAACAATCAGCCCAAGCGCATCCAGCACCAGGAACAAGCGGCGCAGATGAGGCATCACCGGGGCTACAATCGTGGTTAACACGGCTGCCGTTGCCACGATAATGACGTACTCAGGGTTTTTAACCCAGCCGAGCGGATAATGGCCAAGCAGGATATCGCGCACGGACCCGCCGCCGAGCGCAGTGGCCGTGGCAATAATGATCACGCCGAAGGTGTCCATTCGGCGACGTCCGGCGGCAAGCGCGCCGGTCATGGCTTCAGCGGTAATGCCAATAAGATAGAGAATGTGAAGCAGCATAAACCCTCCGGAATGAAGTGGAGGAGGTTAGCGATTTGTGCGCAAGATCACGATTGAGATTTTCTAAGGCGAGGGGATTTGCCCTAAAGCAATTTATCAACGCATGCCAGGCGGGCTTGTGATAAGGCGGGAGACAAAGAAAGTAAGGATAAATATGGATTAGAAAAAGTAATGGGTGATGTGCCAGACACCACCCTGAAAGGTATTACTCGATATTCTGGATCTGCTCGCGCATCTGCTCAATCAGGACCTTCAGTTCAATCGCTGAATTGGTCACCTCTGCATTGATAGACTTAGACGCCAGCGTGTTCGACTCGCGGTTGAACTCCTGCATCATAAAGTCGAGACGGCGGCCTACCGCTTCTTTCTTCTTCAGGATGTTGTAGGTCTCTTTAACGTGCGCTTCCAGACGATCCAGCTCTTCAGCCACGTCTACACGCTGCGCCATCAGCACCAGCTCTTGTTCCAGACGGTTGTTTTCCAGCTGAACTTCCGCCTCTTCCAGTTTGGCGACAAGTCGCTCACGCTGCCATTGCAGCACTTCTGGCATATGCGCGCGCACTTTAGCCACTTCGGCGCTCACGCCTTCAAGGCGTTGCTCAATCATCGCTTTCAGCGCCTGGCCTTCGGTTTCGCGGGCAACGATAAAGTCATCCAGCGTGCCGTCGAGTGCAGCCAGGATTTCAGCGGTAATCGCGTCCAGATCCTGCTCTCCGGCGGCCATCACGCCAGGCCAGCGCAGAATATCAACCGGGTTGATCTCGCCTTCATCGCTTTGCATTTTGACCCAGTTCGCCGCATTAACCAGCTGTTTTGCCAGCTTTTCGTTCAGGATCAGTTCGCCCTGTGCACTGGCATCGGGCTCAAAACGCAGGTTACATTCCACTTTCCCGCGGGTCAGACGCGTACGGATACGCTCACGCACCACAGGCTCCAGGCTGCGGAACTGTTCCGGCATACGGAAATATGTTTCCAGATAGCGCTGGTTTACCGAGCGCATTTCCCAGGTAGCGCTACCCCAGCTACCCTTGATTTCACGCCGGGCGTAGGCGGTCATACTGCGGATCATAGACATTCCCGTTTTTAAAGGAGAGATGGGGGGATTATAGCTTTCAGGGGCTTCTCAGGATAGGAATAAGCGTCCTTTATCCGTATAATGCGCAGCCACATTCGTTTCAAGCCGGAGAATCCATCATGCGTCCAGCAGGTCGTAGCGCCAACCAGGTGCGTCCCGTCACCCTGACCCGTAACTATACAAAACACGCTGAAGGCTCCGTGCTGGTTGAGTTTGGTGACACCAAAGTGCTTTGCACCGCGTCCATCGAAGAGGGCGTGCCTCGCTTCCTGAAAGGTCAGGGGCAGGGGTGGATCACCGCGGAATACGGTATGTTGCCGCGCGCAACCCATACCCGTAATGCCCGTGAAGCGGCAAAAGGTAAGCAGGGCGGCCGTACTATGGAGATCCAGCGCCTGATCGCACGTGCGCTCCGCGCCGCGGTTGACTTAAAAACGCTGGGTGAGTTCACCATCACGCTGGACTGCGACGTGATCCAGGCCGATGGCGGCACGCGTACGGCCTCCATTACCGGTGCCTGTGTGGCGCTGGCAGATGCGCTGAACAAGCTGGTTGCCGCCGGTAAGCTGAAAACCAACCCAATGAAAGGGATGGTTGCTGCTGTCTCCGTTGGTATTGTTAACGGCGAAGCGCTTTGCGATCTGGAATACGTTGAAGATTCTGCCGCAGAAACCGACATGAACGTGGTGATGACCGAAGATGGTCGCATCATTGAAGTGCAGGGCACGGCAGAAGGCGAGCCATTCACTCACGAAGAACTGCTCACCTTGCTGGCATTGGCCCGAGGGGGTATTGAATCTATTGTAGCGACGCAGAAAGCGGCGTTAGAAAATTGATTTTAAGGCGACCAATGAGTCGCCTTTTTTTTGCCTGTAAGACTGAAAAGACAAAGGAGCAAATCCATGAAATCGTATCAGCGCCAGTTTATTGAGTTTGCGCTTAACAAGCAGGTACTTAAGTTTGGCGAGTTCACGCTGAAATCCGGGCGTAAAAGCCCGTATTTCTTCAACGCCGGGCTGTTTAATACCGGGCGCGACCTGGCACTGTTAGGCCGCTTCTATGCCGAAGCGCTGGTGGATTCCGGGATTGATTTCGATCTGCTGTTTGGCCCCGCGTACAAAGGCATTCCAATTGCAACCACCACGGCGGTGGCGCTGGCGGAGCACCATGACCGCGACGTACCGTACTGCTTTAACCGTAAAGAGGCCAAAACCCACGGTGAAGGCGGCAATCTGGTAGGCAGTGCGTTGCAGGGCCGCGTGATGCTGGTAGATGACGTGATCACCGCAGGCACCGCGATCCGTGAATCGATGGAAATTATCCAGGCTAACGGTGCAACGCTTGCGGGTGTGCTGATTTCGCTCGATCGTCAGGAGCGTGGGCGTGGCGACATCTCTGCTATTCAGGAAGTGGAACGCGATTATGGCTGCAAAGTGATCTCTATCATCACGCTGACAGACCTGATTGCATATCTGGAAGAGAAGCCTGAAATGGCGGATCACCTGGCGGCGGTACGTCAATACCGCGAAGAGTTTGGCGTATAATTCAATTGCCCGGTGGCGCTACGCTTACCGGGCCTACCTGTTCGTAGGCCGGATAAGGCGAAGCCGCCATCCGGCGATGGCGTTACTGTAATTGTGCTGCTACTAACGGCCAACGGGCGTCAAAATCGTCCGTTGGTCGATATTTAAACTCGCTGCGCACAAACCGGGAGAGCATCCCTTCGCAAAATGCCAGGATCTGGCTTGCCAGCAGCGTCTCATCCGTATTATATCCCTCACCTTCCCGCATTTTCTTCTCGCGCAGAACCTGACGAAGCTGGGCTTCGATACGCTCAAAAAGCTGGTTTATACGGCCTTGCAGACGATCCTGTTCAAACATCAGCGCGTGGCCAGTAAGAATACGGGTCAGACCCGGGTTACGTTCACCAAAGCCCAGAATCAGCAGCACAATCAGACGCAGACGCGTGCTGGTGTCTTTTTCATCCTTAAGAATCAGGTTGATGCGCGTGATCAGGCTATCTTCGATAAACTCGATCAGGCTGTCGAACATCCGGGTTTTGCTCGGGAAATGACGATACAGCGCCGCCTCTGACACGCCCACAGAGGCCGCCAGCTTGGCGGTGGTGATGCGTTGACTGCCGTCGCTGGATTCAAGCATCAGAGCCAGAGATTGAAGTATTTCTTCGCGACGATTCCTTTTCGCGGTTTGTTTTTCTGCCATGTTACAAAATACCCCTGAAAATAAGCACTTGTCAGGCTAGCAACCACACAGCGACCCGCAAACTGACGTTTGCGGTTTGTTATTGCATTATGGCGCTGTGAGATGCGTGTTTGTCGGGCGGTTATTTGCGCCCGGAATGGCCGAAGCCGCCTTCGCCACGGTCGGTAGCGTCGAAGTCTGCCACCAGGTTAAATTCTGCCTGCACCACCGGTACAAACACCATCTGCGCGATACGCTCGCCCGGTTCAATGGTGAAGCTGTCCTGGCCACGGTTCCAGACGGATACCATCAGCTGACCCTGATAGTCAGAGTCGATCAGGCCGACCAGGTTACCCAGTACGACGCCATGCTTATGGCCCAGGCCAGAGCGCGGCAGGATCACCGCTGCCAGTGACGGGTCAGCAATGTGAATCGCCAGCCCGGTCGGGATCAGGGTCGTTGCACCCGGCGCCAGTTCTACGGCGTCATCGAGACAGGCGCGCAGGTCAAGACCGGCAGAGCCGGAGGTGGCATACGTTGGCAGCGGAAATTGCTCGCCAACGCGCGGGTCCAGAATCTTAACGTCGATTTTTTTCATCATAACGGGTAACGATCTCGTCCAGTAATTGTTGGCCCAGGAGTTCTTTGCGCTCAAGCGGTAAGACTTTATCTCCATCCTGCCAGAAAAGGTGCAATGCGTTGCTGTCGCTGTTAAATCCTTGCGTGGACAGCGATACGTCGTTCGCGCAAATCAAATCGAGGTTTTTGCGGGTACGTTTTTGCCGGGCATATTCTTCCACATTATTCGTTTCTGCGGCAAACCCAACAACGTAAGGACGATGAGTTTTCAATGCGGCGACACCGGCAACGATATCCGGGTTCTTCACCATTTTTATTGTTAATTCATCACCTTGCTTTTTAATTTTGGCGTCGGCAATGGTTTCGGCGCGGTAATCAGCGACGGCCGCACAGCCGATAAAAATATGCTGTTGTTGAGCATGCGCCTGTACGGCGGCTTCCATTTCCAGCGCGGTAGTTACATCAATACGCCGCACAAACGCAGGGGTGGTAAGCGACACCGGGCCGCTCACCAGCGTCACGTTCGCGCCGCGTTTGGCTGCCGCGGCAGCAATCGCAAAGCCCATTTTGCCGGAGCTGTGGTTGGTGATGTATCGCACCGGATCCAGCGGCTCGCGCGTGGGGCCCGCGGTAATCATGATGTTGAGATGTTGCAGATCGTTGACAGGCGAGAAATGGGCGGCGGCCATATCAACAATCGTCAATGGGTCGAGCATACGCCCTGGCCCCACGTCGCCACAGGCCTGGCTGCCGCTCTCCGGTCCCCAAATTAGCAGGCCGCGCGAGGCCAGCGTATCCAGATTATGCTGGGTAGCGGCGTTGCGATACATCTGCTGGTTCATTGCGGGTACAACCGCGACGGGCGCAGGCGTGGCGAGGCAAATGGTCGTTACCAAATCGTTCGCCATCCCGGCCGCCACGCGGGCAATTACATCTGCCGTGGCGGGGGCAAGGATAACCAGATCGGCCCATTTCCCCAGCTCAATATGGCCCATTGCGGCTTCGGCTGCCGGGTCGAGAAGGCTGTCGGATACCGGGTATCCCGAGACGGCTTGCAGGCTCAGCGGGGTGATAAAGGCTTTGCCGCCTTCGGTGATCGCGACCCGTACGTCGGCCCCGCGCTCGCGCAAACGGCGCACCAGGTCTGGCGTTTTATAGGCAGCAATACCGCCGCTGACGCCAAGAACGATTTTTTTACCGGCCAGGCTCATCATGATTCTTTCCTGTTGGGTTTCACCAGAGAGCGGGCATTTTATCACAATCCCTAAAACGGGGTGATGATGTCCTCAATTCACTTTGCGAGGCGCTACGCAAGAACGAAACGCCAGCGTCGAGCCCCGAATTTGCCTGTGGCAGCATAATGGCAAACAGAAGGAGGCCGGGCATGGAAGAGACTGAACTGCTGCTACCGCGTGAAAAAATGCTGCGCCATGGCGTCACGTTGTTAAAGGACGACGAGCTGCTGGCGCTCTTTTTACGCACAGGCACGCCGGGGAAAACGGTATTTACGCTGGCGAAAGAGCTGATAGAGCATTTCGGCTCACTGTATGGATTGTTGACCGCCGAGCTGGAGGCGTTTACGCACGTTGAGGGTATTGGCGTGGCGAAATATGCCCAGTTGCGGGGCATTGCGGAGCTGGCCCGGAGATTTTACAACGTGCGTATGGAGGAAGAAGACCCGATCCTCACCCCCGATATGACCCGCGAATTTCTGCAAAGCCAGCTTTCCGATCTGGAGCGGGAGATCTTTATGGTGATCTTTCTCGACAACAAAAACCGGGTACTGAAACATACCCGCCTTTTTTCGGGAACATTGAGCCACGTTGAGGTGCATCCGCGTGAAATTGTGCGGGAAGCGATAAAAGTGAATGCAGCCGGCGTGATCCTCGCGCATAATCACCCCTCTGGCTGTGCAGAACCAAGCAGAGCTGACAAAGCAATTACCGAACGTATTATCAAATGCTGTCAATTCATGGACATTCGTGTGCTGGACCATCTGATAATTGGCCGCGGAGAGTACATTTCTTTTGCCGAACGTGGCTGGATTTAGGCCTTTTCTCGCGATCCATCGGGATCTTTGTCTGTTCGGGACTTGAGCACACCGCCGAGTCAGCGTATACTACGCCACCTTTGAGAATCTCGGGTTTGGCATTTGGGCCTGGCAATCGAGAGTTCAATAGAACTATGCGATGACCGGGCTGTAAAGCCTGACGAGGCGCCGATACCCCATACGAAGCTCGAGCTAATTTGATTTTTGGAGAATAGACATGTCCCGAGTCTGCCAAGTTACTGGCAAGCGTCCGGTGACCGGTAACAACCGTTCCCACGCACTGAACGCGACTAAACGCCGTTTCCTGCCGAACCTGCACTCTCACCGTTTCTGGGTTGAGAGCGAGAAGCGTTTTGTCACCCTGCGCGTATCTGCTAAAGGTATGCGTGTAATCGATAAGAAAGGCATCGATACAGTTCTGTCCGAACTGCGTGCCCGTGGCGAAAAGTACTAAGTACTTAAAGAGGAAATAAATCATGGCTAAAGGTATTCGCGAGAAAATCAAGCTGGTTTCTTCTGCTGGTACAGGTCACTTCTACACCACCACGAAGAACAAACGTACTAAGCCGGAAAAACTGGAACTGAAAAAATTCGATCCAGTTGTACGCCAGCACGTACTGTACAAAGAAGCTAAAATCAAATAATTTTAGTCTCCTTGTATTGAAAAACCCCGCAACTGCGGGGTTTTTTGCATTCTGCATCTCAACGGAGGAACCATGCCTGAATTACCTGAGGTAGAGACCAGCCGCCGCGGCATTGAGCCCCATCTGGTTGGCGCGACTATTCTTCATGCTGTCGTTCGCAACGGGCGTCTGCGCTGGCCGGTGTCCGATGAGATCCACGCGTTAAGCGATAAACCTGTCCTGAGCGTACAGCGCCGCGCGAAATACCTGCTGCTGGAGCTGCCTGACGGCTGGATCATTATCCATCTGGGCATGTCGGGAAGCCTGCGCATCCTCACCGAAGAGTTGCCTGCGGAAAAGCACGACCACGTTGATCTGGTGATGAGTAACGGCAAGGTGCTGCGTTACACCGACCCGCGTCGCTTTGGTGCATGGCTGTGGACCAAAGAGCTGGAAGGGCACAACGTGCTGGCGCATCTTGGACCTGAGCCGCTCTCAGAAGCGTTTAACGCAGATTATCTCAAAGAGAAGTGCGCGAAAAAGAAAACCCCGATCAAACCCTGGCTGATGGATAACAAGCTGGTCGTGGGCGTGGGGAATATCTATGCCAGCGAATCGTTGTTTGCCGCCGGGATCCATCCCGATCGGCTGGCCTCTTCGCTGTCTGCGCAGGAGTGCGAGCTGCTGGTCAGAGTGATTAAAGCGGTACTGCTGCGCTCAATTGAGCAGGGCGGGACGACGCTGAAGGATTTTCTGCAAAGCGACGGGAAGCCGGGCTATTTTGCGCAGGAGTTGCAGGTTTATGGTCGTAAGGGGGAACCGTGCAGAGCATGCGGGACGCCGATTATTGCCACGAAGCACGCTCAGCGCGCCACGTTTTACTGCCGTCAGTGCCAGAAGTAGGGTTACTTTAACTTTTCCATCAACGCCTGGTGGACGTTAACCGGCAGAAAGTGGGTAACGTCCCCGCGATGGCGCGCCACCTCTTTCACCAGCGAAGAAGAGATGAAGGACCACTCTTTGGAGGGCATCAGGAATACGCTCTCCAGCTCCGGCATCAGATGGCGGTTCATGTGCGCCAACTGCATCTCATATTCGAAGTCTGCTACCGCGCGAAGACCGCGGATCAGGATATTGGCCTGCTGGGCACGGGCAAAGTTTGCCATCAAATCGCTGAATCCGACGACCTCAACATTCGACAAATGCGAAATCGCATCGGTGGCAAGCTGCACGCGTTCGTTCAGGTCAAACATCGGCTTTTTGCTCGGGCTGGCGGCAATGGCCAGAATCACCTTGTCGAACATACACGCCGCACGGGTGATGATATCAAGATGACCGTTAGTGATCGGATCGAAGGTACCCGGATAAATCGCTTTTGTGCTCATGGCTCACGTTTTCTCTGAGTAGCCGCGGTTCAGCGCCCACAGCTCGGTGTATTTATTGAAAGTATACTGGGCATTCACTACCGCCAGTAACCAGCCCTGCTTGCCGTCCAGCACGCCGCCACGTAGCAGCAGCGTTTTCAGAAACGCGCCCAGCGTGTGGGTGAAGATGCCGGTCAGCGTGGCCTTCTTGCCGCGCGCATGCCGCTCCTGTGCCCAGGCGGTGGCATAGTTCAGCTGTTTCCGCTGGAAGCTGGCGAAATCGCGGCAGGTCAGATGAAGCAGATCGCCCGTCAGGGGGATGACCTGAGCGTTATCGCAGGCCAGAGACTCATGGACCAGGTTGTTGTTGTACTGATAACGCTCGCGGGCATAGAGGCGCATCACGCGGTCGGGGTACCAGCCGCTGTGGCGCATAAAGCGGCCCAGGAAATAGTTACGACGCGCGATACTGTAGACCGCGCCGGGCTGTGGCGCAGCAAGCACCGTTTGAATGGCCTGTCGGAGTTCCGGGGTGACGCGCTCATCGGTATCGATCATCAACACGTAATCGCCCGTGGCGTAACTCTGCGCACGCTGACGCTGAATACCGTAGCCCTGCCAGTCGGTGTCGGTAAAGACTTTTGCCCCGGCTGCACGGGCAACGTCCGCCGTATTGTCCGTACTTCCGGAATCGAGAATGACGATTTCGTCAGCCCAGGCAACAGAGACCAGGCAATCCGGAAGCAGGTCGGCGGCGTTTTTGGCGATCATCACGACCGACAGACGCGTTGACATTAGTGGCTCCGCTGCGGCAGGTAAGGTTGCAAAAGTTGCAGCAGACGGGTCAGTGCACCCTGGTTCTGATGCAGGACTTCAACGGCGTGACGACCGTACCACAGGCGGTAATCTTCGTCAGTCAGAAGGGTTGAGACCTCTTTGACCACCGAGTCCGCATCGGTCACGGTGATTAAGCCATCGGCTTGCTGCAATTTCGCGCAGATATCTTTGAAGTTAAACGTGTGTGGACCCATCAGCACGGGAATGGCGTGGGCTGCCGGCTCCAGCGGGTTATGACCACCGCGCTCCACCAGGCTTCCGCCAACGAAAGCAAGATCGGCAATCCCGTACAGCAGCATCAGTTCGCCCATCGTATCGCCAATCACCACCTGCGTGCTGCCAGAGGGGATTTCGCCGCTGCTGCGCAGGGTGAAGCTGAAACCGCCTTTTTGCACCATCTCCCGGGCATCTTTAAAACGCTCAGGATGGCGAGGCACCAGAATCAGCAGTAAATCAGGGAATTTTTCCAGCAGCTGGCGGTGAGCCTGAAGAATAATGGCCTCTTCGCCGTCATGGGTGCTGGTGGCAATCCAGACCTGGCGACGCGGCGCCCACTGACGACGCAGCGTCACCGCACGGGCGGCGAGTTCAGGGGTGACGGAAATATCGAACTTCAGGCTACCCGTGACCGCAAGCTGGTTGCGCTTCAGGCCGAGGGCGATAAAGCGCGCGGCATCTTCTTCGTTCTGCGCGGCGATCAGCGTGATTTTGCTGAGCAGGCGACGCATAAATTTACCCAGCTTGCCGTACCCTTTCGCCGAGCGTTCCGACAGACGCGCGTTGGCGATAACCAAAGGAATTTTACGGGCATGCAGGGCGGAAATCATATTCGGCCACAGTTCAGTTTCCATGACGATCACCAGTTTAGGGCGAACGGTATTCAGGAAACGGTTCATGGCGCAGGGGAGATCGTACGGCAGGTAGACGTGATGCACGTCTTTACCGAAGGCAGACATCACGCGCTCTGAGCCGGTTGGCGTCATCGTGGTGACGGTGATGGGCAGTGACGGATAACGGTGGCGTAAGGCACGCACCAGTGGAATGGCGGCCAGCGTTTCCCCGACTGACACGGAATGCAGCAGAATACCGTCCGGCGCCACTTTATTGCGGCAGTAGCCATAGCGTTCGGCCCAGCGTTTACGGTACGCAGGCGCTTTACGGCTACGAAGCAACAGTCGCAGCCACACCAGTGGCTGAATGATGTAGAGCAGGGCGGTATACAACAATTCCAAGCGATTATCCGTTTTTTTAGTTTCGGCCGGGAAATTCTAAGCATTTAAGCGTGCTAAAGCTATCTCTTATGCCAGATACCGTTTTAAACGGAAGTAGCGTCGGCCCAGGCGCCAGCGCAAACGCGGGCTTTTGGCACTTTTCCAGATGAGCTTCCAGATCCCGGTTTCGAAGAACTCTTTGATTATCATTGATTTCTTCGCTTCATCCTTCATGTTGTCGAAGGTATGAATAATTCCCAGACCCTCTTTGGCGATTTGCCAGTGACAGGCCGGGATATTTTTCACTTTATCCGGGTAGCGCTGGTTAATGGCATCAAGCATCTTCAGGATCTTCATGTAATGGCGCGCTGAGCGAATCAGCGTGTCGTCATTATCCGGGGTGTGCGATACCGAGGCGGAGTGAATGTAGTAGTCGTAAAAGCGTTCGCTGGTGTACTGAACGCGTTCCGCAGCAAGCAGCACCTCAGTCGTCCACGGGATATCCTGATGGCGCAGGCCAGGCTCGAAACGAAAGCCGTGCTGACGAATAAAATCGTGACGATAGATATTCAGCCAGGTCACATGCAGGAACTTACGTGAATCCAGCGCCTTTTTTAACCATGCCGCGCCATTCATGACGCTCGTTGAGGCGAGCTTATCTTCAGGGAAGATAGGGCGAGACGGTTTTTTGTTATTTTCCCAGACGTAGTTGCCATTGCAGGTGGCGACATCCAGGTTCTGCGTGACGGCCATATCCAGCAGACGCTGGTACATGCCGGGTTTGAAGACATCATCAATATCCGGGAAAGAGAGATATTGGCCGGTCGCAACGGCCAGGCCGGTATTACGCGCGATGGACACGCCCTGATTAGGTTGTTCAATGACCTGCATCTGTGGCAGCTGTTCGCGCCATTTTTCGACAATCTGCATCGAGCGGTCAGTGGAGCCGTCATTCACGATGATGACTTCCATACTGTCGATGTGTTGATTTACAAGGCAGGTAAAGAACTGATCGAGAAAAGCTTCACCGTTATAAACGGCAACCACCACGCTTAATAAAGGCGCTGAATTTTGCATATGAAACCTGATTATTTTTGGTTGTCGACCAAAGCAATGTATTGCTGGCAAATGGCGTTGATACCGAACGATGCGATCGTTTCGCGATCAACAACCGGCGGAGAGGCATACAGTTCTGCCAGTGTTTTCGCCAGTGATTCGTCGGTTAACGCGGTCAGACCACGCGCCAGAGGGCCAGTAAGGATCTCAGCAGGGCCGCCAGGGCAGTTTGTACTCACCGGAGGGGTCTGACAGATAATGGACTCTACCAGTACATTACCAAAACCTTCGCAGTCGGAACTTAACACTAAAAGGCGTGCACCTTTGATCCACGGATAAGGATTGGTTTCAAACGGGCGGAAGACGATCTTGTTTTCAATTCCCAGCTTAGCGGCAAGCTGTTTGAGCTGGTTAATTTTCACGTCAGAGCCTTTGCCCATCAACACCAGCGATGCGTCAATCTTGCTCATCGCAAACGCCCGCAGCAGCCGGTCGTGACGTTTGTGCTCATGAAAACGGCCAACGTGGATAATGTAATTCTGCCCCTGCATCTCAAAGGGCGCTTCCGCCAGACGCTGAATTTCAGGGATATCAAACGGGTTATGGATAACCGCTTTGCGCCGCAGGGGGATCGCGAGTACTTCAGACAGATCGTGCAGCACGGCGCCGGATACCGCCACCACGTTGCGGTTTTCATAGGTATGACGAATTTTATAATGCTTAAACCAGCGAGAAAGCCCGCTGCGATGGCGCAAATAGGAGAAGGAGAACATCCCGTGTACGCAAAACCAGACCTTATCGCGATCCAGCACGCGGCTGTGCGCCACGATACGGTCGGTTTTATGCAGATGCGAGAAGACGACGTCAAATTTACCGCTGCGTTCTGCCTGCTCAATGGCGCGATCCAGCAAACGGGCGCGACGCGGGATCTCGGTCAGCTTCCGCCAGGGTTTTTTACAGGTATCCTGCACGACCTGAAAATCGATGCCTTCCGGAATGGCGTAGTCGCACACCTTCCGTAAGGAGAAAAGGGTGACCTGATGCCCCAGTTCTGTCAGTCCGCTGGAGAGGGTGAGAACCGTTTTTTCGGCTCCTCCACCGGGTAAACCATCAATAATCATTAGGATGCGCATTATTAATCCAGTAATTTTTGATAAAGCGAAATAAGCTGACTTGATAGTTTTTCAGGGGTTGCTTCTCTAACGCGTTCACGCGCCGCAAGCCCCATATTGTTATTTTTTTCCAGTGAAGGGATGGACATGACGGCCTCCTTCAATGTGTGGATATCAAGTGCATCACAGTAAAACCCGTTCTGGCCTTGCTCAATAAATTCTGAACCACCGCAACTCTCTGACGTAATGACGGGCAATCCACAGGCCATTGCTTCAAGTATGACGTTAGGGAAAGGATCATACAGCGTCGGCAGCAGTAAACCATCAGAAAGCTGATAAAATGGCAGCGTCTCTTTTTGCATCCCCAGGAAACGGATTTGCCCCTCACAGCCTAATGAACGGGCGAGGTCGCGATAACGGCTTTCCGCTTTATCCTGACCGACCACAACCAGCCACGCCGATGTTCCTGCTATAGCCTGAATAGCGCTTGCCAGCCCCTTGCGTTCAAACCCTGAACCCACGAAGCAGAAAATGACGGCATCAGCGGGTAAGCCAAATTGCTTACGCAGTACAGCGCGCTGCCTCTCTTCTGCCGGAACGAAGCGGCGGGAATCTATTGAATTATAAATCACATGTATCTTTTTTGCGTCAATATCAAAGTCTTCGACGATTTCGCGCTTGATCATCTCCGCATTACAGATAACGGCTTTCAACTCGGGAGCCTGGTACATTTCACGTTCGGCGTTCATCACGTAGCGGTGATAGCGATCGTGCATGAGCAGCTTCGCGCGCCAGGCGGGAAGAATACGCGTACGCTGTAGCAGCCAGCGTCGATGTACACCATCTCCGGCGCGGTAAATATCGCAGCCCGGAATACGTTCGTGGCTCTGTACAATATCAAACTGCTGTTGCTGCCACAGCGCGCGCGCGGCGTGCGCAAAGCCGCGTTCACGGCTGATGCGGCCCCACTTTCGTGGATCGCAAATATGAATATGCCAGTCGTCCTGCTTTTCGCCCTGCCACTCGCGGGTGATGACGTTGAGCTCAAGATTTTGATTGCTCAGCGCGGTGAGTGCCCTGGAGACAAAACGTTCTGCTCCCCCATCCGGCCGATATTTTTGGCGCACAATGGCCAGACGATGAAGCTTCATTGCAGGTATCTCCTTGCGGCGGAGACGACAGCATCAACGGGGATGGCGTCGAGATAACGTTCCGTCGTTTTTGTATCAATGGCATCAGGGTTGGGAAGCGGGCCGTAGTTACCAGCCCAGATGACCTCGCCGTTAACCTGCCATGGCGACCAGAACGTCAATTTTGACGGGCCAAACAGCGCCACGCAGGGCGTCTGAAGGGCGGCGGCCATGTGCATGGGGACGGAGTCAACGCCAATGAACAGGGCTGCGTGATCGATAAGCGAGGCCAGCTGGCGCAGGGTTAACTGCCCTGCCAGCGATACAACACCCGTCTGCGGGGAGGCGGCAAGAATGCGGTCAATCATCGCCAGCTCTTTCTTATCCGGTCCCGCCGTAAGGACGATAGTGTGGCCGTCCTGCTGCAACGCGGCGATAGTTTGCGCCATTTTGCCTTCGTCCCAGCACTTAAAGAACCAGCGTGAAGTGGGTTGAATAACGATATAGCGTTCCCCCACGCCCTTTTGTGTCAGCTTGTGATGAGCATGGTGCCAGTCATCCGCGCTGTAAGCCATGGTGACGGCGGGTCTGGCGGCAACGGGTAATGGTTTCAGTATGGACAGGTTTTGTTCAACGGTGTGCAGCGACTGATGGCTGGCGACTGAGACCAGTTCACTGTGACAAAAACGCCAGAAGGCATTATTGCGCTTGTTAAAAGCGAACCCGAGCCGAACCGGTGCGCCGGTGAAGCGGGTAACAATCGCGCTGCGCCACTGATCGGCAAGATTGATCACCAGATGATAATGCTGAGCGCGTAAAGCACGAAGCAACTGCCACTCTTTTTGCAGGTGCTTCAGCGTCCCCAGCTGCTTCCATTTACGATCGATACCATAGATCGTACCGATTGCCGGATGCGCGGCGAGCATGTCTCGCGTCTCTTCATAGAGAAGCACGTCGATTTGGGCTTCAGGCCATTTCTGGCGCAATGAATTGATGACGGGGGTGGTGAGTAACATGTCACCATGATGGCGAAGTTTAATCAGTAAAATGCGCAAATCAGGCGTGTCAGGTAAGTTATTCATCATCATCTTATCGGCGTTGTACTGTTGGCAATTCTAATAGACCTGGTAACGACTTGCACTCTTTCTCCATAATGTCAGGAATTTCCCTGGAAGGGTTTACTCCTGCTTTCGGGCGTGCGTAACATAGCGCTAACTATTTTGTCTTGCGGACTCATTATGAAAAAACCAGCGTTTATCATCACGATCGATACCGAAGGGGATAATCTCTGGCAGAACCACCGGGTCATCAAAACGGAAAACGCGCGCTACCTGGCGCGGTTTCAGACGCTTTGCGAGCGTTTCGGCTTTAAGCCTGTCTGGCTCACCAACTACGAGATGGCCGTCGAACCGGTGTTCATTGAGTTCGCGAAAGAGGTCATAGCCCGGGGGCAGGGCGAGGTAGGAATGCATCTCCATGCCTGGAACAGCCCTCCGGAGCACGATCTGACCGGTGATGACTGGCGCTGGCAGCCTTATCTGATTGAGTTTTCAGACGAGGTCATGCGTGAGAAAGTGCTGTTCATGACCCGCCTACTGGAAGAGACCTTCCAGACAAAAATGCTCAGCCATCGCGCCGGGCGCTGGGCATTCGACAGCCGTTACGCCCGGTTACTGATTGAGCTGGGGTATCAGGTAGATTGTTCCGTTACGCCGCGCGTGAACTGGCGCAACGCGAAAGGTGCCCCACAGGGTAATGGCGGAACGAATTACCAGCATTTTCCCGATCGCGCCTACTTTTTGGACGTAGACGACATTTCCCGGCCGGGAAACAGCCTTCTCCTCGAAGTGCCAATGAGCATCCAGTATAAACACCCGGCATGGCTGAATTCCCTGAAGCAGGGTTACGATCGTCTGCGCGGTAAATACCGTTCTCCGTCAGTTAACTGGTTACGCCCGGCCGGCGGTAACGCGGAGGAGATGATTAAGGTGGCGCAGCAGTGCCTGTCTCAGGGAAATGACTACGTAGAGTTCATGCTGCATTCGTCGGAATTTATGCCTGGCGGGAGCCCTACTTTTAAAGACGAGGCCGCGATTGAGGGGCTTTATCAGGATCTGGAGCAGCTCTTTACCTGGTTATCAGATAAGACCGTGGGGATGACGCTGGCGGAGTTTTACCAGTACAAAAAATAGTTATGCCCGCCAGGCGGGCATATTTGTTAATGCTGCTTTGTTTGGGTGAAAGGTGTACTTAATGCAAACAAAACCATAAAGAAGATTAAGGCTTCTGAACTGAGCAGTATGACATCCGTCAGTCCATACAAAAGCAAAAGTAGCATCGAGGTTAGCAGCAGTGCGTTTCTGTTTCGTAGGGCATACACAATCATCGAAACGAAGAAAAAGAGCATAACCGCCACGCCGGGGATCCCCTGCAATGAATATTTCTCTATAAATTCATTATGCAGGTGGACTTTGATGTACACGAGCGCGGTAGCAAGATGTGGATGACCGTCTTTTATATACTGCCGTGTCCACGTTTCACGCTCTTCAAGTGATTGCCCCAACGGATGTGCAAGACCATTCTCGATCCCGACAGTCCACATCGAAAAACGTGCGCCCAGTGACGTGCGGTCATAGCCTTGCTGATATTTCTCAACTTCAATTTGGGTTTGCGTTATTTTCGGTGCAATCAACGGCTTGTAGCTTACGACGACAATGCCGGCCACAATGCATAAAAAGATGAGAGTGGATTTGAGATGAATTTTTCTGAAATGATATAGCGTGAGCACTATCGCCAGAAGCAGATATAAACCCATCGCAGCACGGGTACCCGTCAACAGTATGACGAAGTAAGAGATTAATATAGTGAAACCCGCGACAACATACAGCTTCACGTTCTGCTGAAGGTAAAGACTGTATACGAAAGCCAGTGACAGGACAGAATAAACATAGGCTGAAACGGTGGCACGGTTAATTGCCATCTCAACGCGAGTCATACCTTGCGAGGCCTGCCACAAGCCATATCCTGTGGCGAGCACAAACCCTAAGGCCGCTGCGTAGAAGAAAAATTTCCTGAAGTTGTCTTTATCAATGTAAAACTTAAAGCGGTCAATATAGAAAATCAGGATACTCGCTAAAATTAACTTTTTGCTGGCGCCTAGATAGTCGCTGTAAAGATTGAGTCCCTCGTTATGATACTCATAGATTAAGTACCAGCCGAGGTTAAGTAACCCAATCAGCAAAATGGGCAGCGCTATAGTAAAAGGTCGAAGAGTGATTTTTTTATATTCGAAAGCCAGGCCAATAATACTGACGTAAATAGCAATATAGAAAAACTCTCTTTGCTTCCCTGAACTGACTAATGCCAGCATCAAAGAGATGAGGCTCAAAGCAATCGTCAGTTGATATAGCCGTGGTTTTATTTTTTCCATAACGCCTCAATAACCCTTTTTTTGTAGCTAAAACGAACATCGGTGGACAGGAAAAAAGACAATGTGTACATGGCCTTTACGCGTTGTTTCACGAGTTGCAATTGTTGGTCTGTAAGACAGGACCGATGGTTGCTGTAAATATCAAACCAGTGGCAATTGACAAGATGCCTGTAGCTTGACGGAAATGTTCTTTCCATCTGTAACGTGCATTCGACAAGCGTTGAAATTTTGCTGGCGTCCAGACTGCTCGACAAACTGTCGCGACGCTTGACGTAATAATAATGCCCCTGGCGTTGATAGACTATTTTGCTCGACTGCATCAACATTCCGGGGAAGACAGCGAAATCCTCATAACATAACATTGGAGGAATAGGGTTGCTTTCGTACAGGCTACGATGAATAAACTGGCCAATGAGATGCGCCTGAAAGTCTTTATGGCGTAAGAAACGAGCGACTGCTTCATGTTGTGACAATGGCACAGGATTGAATCCCTGCCAGTCTGAAGTCATTTTCCGGGGATCGCGAATCTCAAGCAAACGTGTCAGTAACATATCCGGACGTTGCGCTTTCAGAAAGGTAATTGCGTCCCTGAGGCTGCCCGGCTTTAAGCAATCGTCACTGTCGAGCATCGTAATATATTCACCGGATGCCAGTGCGACAGCACTGTTTCGTACCCGGCCGACGTTACGAAAGTTCACGGTGCGCGTTATGATCTGAGGAAATTTAGGTGACCACTCTTCAATTATTGCCTGCGTGGTATCCTCAGAACTGTCATTAAAAATAATAATTTCAGTGTCTTGAACGGTGGCTGCCAGCAGGCTTGAAAGCGTGGCATGCAGCGTAGCTTCAGCGTTATGCGCAGCAATAATGACGCTTAAAAAAGCCATAAAAATTAGTTTCCTTGAGCGTCGGTAGCGCTAGCCAGTGAGCGGGCTTTGGGTAATGTACGGATAAACTGCTGAAGATCGTGTAACGCGGAGTCAGTGACAGAGAATAGTGCTTCCCGTTCTTGCGGGAAGTAATAGCGCGTTTCAAACACATAAGAACAAATGTTGTCGTCATTCCCGATCAGCAACACATTGCCAAGCGGACGTTGTTCATAGTGACAACACGGACCAAACAGCAGGACTACCGGAACGCCAACGGCGTCTGCGATATACACATTCCCCGAGTCAGACGCGATATAACAGTCCATCTTAGAAATGGCCCAGGGAAGCTCTTCCAGCGAAATTTTGCCAATAAGATTGATAAAATTAGGGATTTCACCGTAAAGGCGGGTGATATCGTCCATCCACGACTGTTCATTTGGCGCGCCGAAGACATAAAACTCGCAGGGTAAATCAGCGAGTTGATCAACAATCCGCTTCCAGATAACCGGAGGAACGGTTTTGGCTTTATTGCCCGCCGCAATACTGATGCCGATGCGGATAACGTCAGGTTTATCAAGAGTGGCCGGCCAGGTCGTCGGTTTAAAGAGCGGCTTTGTGGCGTGCTTGGGAGAGTCTTGCCATGTGAGTGCGCGGTCGGCCAGTTTCAGGTAGTTCGTCACCGAAAGCGTTTTTTTGCCATGCTCAACGGTACCGTCAGCCGCAAGATAGAAAATCCCGTGATACCACCTGCGCGTGTAAATGGTTAAAAATTGTTTGTTTTTAGCATTGCAGACGGCGGCAAAAAAGAGGTTCACGCTGTTGGGTTGTAGCAGGTAGACGTTGTCGTAGCGGTTCATGATCCTGCACGCGAAGCACAGTTTACGCCACAGGTTGCGCTTATGCTGCTCAATAAAATAGATCTGCTCGATAGTCTCATCATGCTTCGCCAGCGCACCAACGCTGCGACTGACCAACACATCGCTTTTTTGCAGATATGCCAGTAGAGGTGTCGCATTAATAAAGTCACCGATTTTGGCTGTCTGAATGACAAGGTTTTTGCCCGTGTCTTTTCGAAACAGCTTCCGGAGGAGTTTCACCGGAAAGAGTAAAATCAGCAGAAATACATAACTCATGGGTTAAATATCCCTGTTGGAAAGCCGATGGCTGCCCTGTAAAAATGAAAAAATAGCATCTGCGCTAATATCCTTCGTTTGTTGCGTAGGGCTGACCATCTGATGCTGGTTTTTACCGTAACCCCCGATCAACCCCGGATCGGTCGGGCCGAAAATCGTGATATTAGGACGATCCAGTGCGGCGGTTAAATGGCTTAACCCTGTATCCACAGAAACGACGGCGTTAGCGCCCGCCAGCTGTGCGGCAACCTGCGCCAGCGTGAGTTTGGGTAACACCTCAACGTGGGAAAAGCCTGCTGCCAGACGTTCCGCACGCTGCCGCTCATGTTCTGCACCCCACGGGAGTTTAATATGGATACCGCAAGGTTGCATTAGTTCAATCAGCCTTCTCCAGTGCGTTTCCGGCCAGTGCTTATCGTCGCGCGTTGTGGCATGCAGGAACACCAGATACGGTTCAGCATGCTCCTCCGTCTCGCGCAAAAAATGCTGTGCAATAGCGTAGTCACCCTGGGCTTCAGGTTTTGCATAGCCCAGGCTTTTCGCGAACAGCTCGCGGGTACGTTCCACGGCGTGCTGCTGCTTCGCAATATGGTGGCGACGATTATAGAACAGGCTCGCCAGCGGTTCGCGGGCGGTTTGCCAGTCCATGCCGTGCTTTACGCCGTGCGCCAGACGCGTGACCAGCGCGGCGCTTTTCACCAGGCCCTGAGCGTCAACGATCGCGTCGTAACGCCGGGCCTGCACCGCTTCGCGGAAGGCTTTACGTTCGGCTTTAATCGGTGCGGAGAACCATGCTTTGCGCCAGCGGCGAATGGCCACCGGGATCACGCGGTCAACCGCTTCGTGCCAGGTGGGGATCTGCGCGAAGCCTTCTTCCACCACCCAGTCAAAACGAATGCCGGGAATGGCCCGCATCGCGTCCGTCAGTGACGGCAGCGTATGCAGCACATCGCCCATCGAAGAGGTTTTAACGATCAATACCCGCATTCGTTATCCTTCTTCGCTCAACAGAAGTTCGTTGAGCTCTTCGAGAACGCGCTGCGGCGTAATGTCGATCAGGCTCTGATGGTAGCCTTCTGCGGCATCACCTTTACGTACCTTGTGGTAGCCGGTGATCAGGCGAATTACGCGCGCTTTGTGCGACAGCGGCGGCGTGAAGTCCGGGCTGCTCGGGCCATACAGCGCCACCAGCGGACGATCCAGCGCGGCGGCGACGTGCATCAGGCCAGAGTCGTTGCTGACAACGGCTTTACAGGCGGCAATCAAAATAACCGCCTGCTCGAGCTGCGTTTCCCCGGCCAGGTTTCGGCACCAGGCCTGTTGCTCGGTGCTGAGCGTGGCGAGAATTTCATTGCCCGCCTCGTGATCTTTCGCCGAGCCAAACAGCACAATTTGATAGCCTTCGTCGATCAGCTGTTTCGCCAGCTCTGCGTAGTGATAGTGCGGCCAGCGTTTTGCCGGACCAAACTCCGCGCCGGGGCAGAAGCCAATCATCGGGCGTTCGGACGAAATGCCAAACGCGTTACAGGTGTGGGATTTCTCCCCGTCGCTTACCTGGAGCTGCGGCCACAGTAGCGGCTGCGGCAGATCTTTCGCGCTGCGCATCACGCCTTTGTCGTAGGCCAGCGCCACGTAGCGTTCTACCATCAGCGGCCAGGCCTCTTTATCCAGCACACGGGCATCGTTCAGCAGGCCGTAGCGCATTTCACCGCGCCACCCGGTACGGTGCGGGATGCCCGCAAAGAAGGGCACAAGAGCGGATTTGAAGGAGTTTGGCAGGACATATGCGCGATCATAGCGTTTCTCGCGCAGGCTATGGCCGAGTTTGCGGCGTTCACCGATTTCCAGCGCCCCGTGGCCGAGCGGCATCGGGATCGCCTCGTTCACTTCCGGCATACGCGATAACAGCGGACGGCACCATGCGGGTGCCATCACGTCGATTATCGCCTGGGGATAACGCGCCTTGAGCGTGCGATAGAGACTTTGCGACATCATCATGTCGCCCACCCAGGACGGGCCGATCACCAGTATTTTCATTCACTTCATCCTTCAAGCTGTCTCTGCGTTGGCTGCCTGCGTTCACTCCAGTCACTTACTTTTGTAAGCTCCCGGAGATTCACTTAGTTGCCGCCTTGATACCGCTCGAATGATTTTGTGAATTTATATCGCGGTCACGGTTCAGCCAGGCCATATATTCCGTTACGCCTTCGGCAACGGTCTTGAACGGCTTGTCGTAGCCTGCGGCGCGCAGGTTAGTCAGGTCCGCCTGGGTGAATGCCTGGTAGCGGCCTTTCAGCTTATCCGGGAACGGAATGTACTCGATGCTGCCTTTCTTATGGTAAGCCAGCGTCGCGTCTGCCACCGCCTGGAAGGATTCCGCGCGGCCTGTGCCCAGGTTGAAAATGCCGGACACGCCGTTTTCCAGGAACCACAGGTTCACTGCCGCCACGTCGCCTACGTAGACGAAGTCACGCTTAAAGCCGTCGCTGCCTTCGAACAGTTTCGGACTTTCGCCGTTATTTAACTGGGTGTTCAGGTGGAACGCCACGCTCGCCATGCTGCCTTTGTGGCCTTCGCGCGGTCCGTAGACGTTGAAGTAGCGGAAGCCGACAATCTGAGAGTTGGCTTCTGGGAGGATCTGACGCACGTACTCATCAAACAGGAATTTGGAGTAACCGTAAACGTTCAGCGGCTGCTCATACTCGCGGGATTCGATGAAATCTGAAGTGCGTCCACCGTAGGTTGCCGCGGAAGAGGCGTACAGGAACGGAATTTCACGCTCCAGGCAGTAGTGCAGGATCTCTTTGGAGTACTGATAGTTGTTGTCCATCATGTACTTGCCGTCCCACTCGGTGGTGGAGGAACAGGCCCCTTCGTGGAAGATGGCTTCGATCTCGCCGAACTCTTCACCCGCCATAATCTGGATAAGAAAGTCTTCTTTATCCATGTAGTCAGCGATGTTCAGATCCACCAGGTTTACGAACTTGGTGCCGTCTTTCAGGTTGTCCACCACCAGGATGTCGGTGATGCCTTTGTCATTGAGGGCCTTAACAATATTGCTGCCGATAAAGCCCGCGCCGCCGGTAACGATGATCATAACTGTAACCTTTGAAGTGTGGAGTCCGGGGAACATCCCGAACGCTAATCTCTTTATCATATCATCACAATGCCCGGTCTTCAGCCATTCACCGATATGCAGCAGGGGTACACGTGATTTATGCTGCAAAAACGAGAAGAGATACGGCGTCATCTCGTCATGAACTATTGGTTTGGGTAATATGTGCCAAAATTTGCCGAGTCTGGAGAATTGCAATGCGTGGTGATTTTTATAAACAGTTAAACAGCGACCTCGACACCGCACGTGCGGAAGGGTTGTTCAAAGAAGAGCGTATTATCACGTCTGCCCAGCAGGCGGACATCACCGTTGCCGACGGCAGCCATGTGATCAACTTTTGCGCGAACAACTATTTAGGTCTTGCGAATCACCCTGAGCTGATTGCCGCGGCGAAAAACGGCATGGATACCCACGGCTTCGGCATGGCCTCCGTTCGCTTTATCTGCGGTACCCAGGACAGCCACAAGCAGCTTGAGCAAAAGCTGGCGAACTTCCTCGGAATGGAAGACGCGATTCTGTACTCCTCCTGCTTCGACGCCAACGGCGGTCTGTTTGAGACCCTGCTCGGTGCAGAAGACGCGATTATCTCCGACGCCCTGAACCACGCCTCCATCATCGACGGTGTACGCCTGTGCAAAGCGAAGCGTTTCCGCTACGCCAACAACGACATGGTTGAGCTGGAAGCCCGCCTGAAAGAGGCCCGTGAAGCCGGTGCCCGCCACGTGCTGATCGCCACCGACGGCGTGTTCTCCATGGACGGCGTGATCGCCAACCTGAAAGGCGTGTGCGATCTGGCGGATAAATACGACGCGCTGGTGATGGTGGATGACTCTCACGCGGTTGGCTTTGTCGGCGAAAATGGCCGCGGCTCCCACGAATACTGCGACGTAATGGGCCGCGTAGATATCATCACCGGTACGCTGGGCAAAGCGCTTGGTGGCGCGTCTGGCGGCTACACTGCTGCGCGCAAAGAGGTGGTTGAGTGGCTGCGTCAGCGCTCCCGCCCGTACCTGTTCTCCAACTCCCTGGCGCCGGCGATTGTGGCCGCCTCTATTAAAGTGCTGGAGATGGTGGAATCCGGTGCTGAGCTGCGCGACCGCCTGTGGGCTAACGCCCGCCTGTTCCGTGAAAAAATGAGTGCCGCAGGATTCACCCTGGCCGGCGCTGACCATGCGATCATTCCGGTGATGCTGGGCGACGCGGTTGTCGCGCAGAAATTTGCTCGTGAGCTTCAGAAAGAAGGGATTTACGTGACCGGGTTCTTCTTCCCGGTGGTACCAAAAGGTCAGGCGCGTATCCGCACCCAGATGTCTGCGGCGCACTCGCCTGAACAAATTGAACGTGCGGTGGAAGCCTTTACCCGCATCGGCAAACAGCTGGGCGTAATTGCCTGAGGACGTGTGATGAAAGCGTTATCCAAACTGAAAGCGGAAGAAGGGATTTGGATGACCGACGTGCCGGAGCCGGAAGTCGGTCATAACGATCTGCTGATCAAAATTCGTAAAACCGCCATCTGCGGTACTGACGTTCACATCTACAACTGGGACCAGTGGTCGCAAAAAACCATTCCCGTGCCAATGGTTGTCGGCCACGAATATGTCGGCGAAGTGGTCGGCATTGGCCAGGAAGTGAAAGGCTTCAACATTGGCGACCGCGTCTCCGGTGAAGGCCACATTACCTGCGGACACTGCCGCAACTGTCGCGGCGGACGTACGCACCTGTGCCGCAACACCGTCGGCGTGGGCGTGAACCGTCCGGGATGCTTCGCGGAATACCTGGTGATCCCGGCGTTTAACGCGTTCAAAATCCCGGACAATATCTCTGACGACCTGGCCTCCATCTTCGACCCGTTCGGCAACGCGGTACACACGGCGCTCTCCTTCGACCTGGTGGGTGAAGACGTGCTGGTCTCCGGCGCGGGCCCAATCGGCATTATGGCGGCAGCCGTGGCGAAGCATGTGGGTGCGCGCAACGTGGTGATCACCGACGTGAACGAATACCGCCTGTCGCTGGCGCGCAAAATGGGCGTCACCCGCGCGGTGGATGTCTCGAAAGAGAGCCTGACAGACGTGATGGAAGAGCTGGGCATGACCGAAGGCTTTGACGTGGGTCTGGAGATGTCCGGCGCGCCACCGGCGTTCCGCACCATGCTCGACACTATGAACCACGGTGGCCGAATCGCGATGCTGGGTATTCCGCCGTCAGATATGTCCATCGACTGGAACAAAGTCATCTTCAAGGGGCTGTTCATTAAGGGCATTTATGGCCGCGAGATGTTCGAAACCTGGTACAAGATGGCTGCGCTGATCCAGTCCGGTCTGGATCTGTCCCCGATTATCACTCACCGTTTCTCCATCGATGAGTTCCAGCAGGGCTTCGACGCAATGCGTTCCGGCCAGTCAGGGAAAGTGATCCTGAGCTGGGATAAGTAATCAAAAAGGGGCCTGAGGCCCCTTTTTTACTGATTCTTTTTCTCTTCGTCCGTCAGGTAACGCACCTTGCGGGTGTAATCCTGACCTTTGAACAGCAGCTTATTATCCGGTGATTCCAGATACTTCTGCCATTCGGAAAGCGGGAAACCGCCGTGCGCGCCAATCACCTCTTTCGGCACAACGGCTTCCTGTCCGCCGATCTTCTTGGAGACCGGCCAGTTCATCCAGTCGCCCAGGTTAACCGTTTTGACATCCAGCATGTCCAACAGCGCAGCGAGCGGCAGCTGATCGGTCGGCGGCTGCGTATCGTCCATCAGCTCCCAGGTATCCTGGAACAGCGTCAGCCACAGCGGGCAGATACGGCGCCAGGTCTTTTTGGTGGCGGCAAGAAACGCGCCGTTAACATGATCGACCAGATACGGGCGCACCGTTTCTTTGTAATACGCCGGCACTTTCTCCGCTGGCGCGCCGTCCAGCTTGGCAATCATTTTGCCCTGACGGAAGCTGGAGTAGATGTGCATATCCGCCATGTTGATCTCTGGCATTTTAAGCAGGTTGAGATCGGAGTCGATCATCAGCACACCTTCACCGCGCGCCTGCAACGGAGCGTTAAGCTTCACCAGACGACTGAGGTAGATCTGCTTATAGCGGTAACCTTCTTCACGTTTTGGAAGCGTGAGGGTAACAACGCGGGTTTTTGGCGGCAGTTCGCCGAAAGCGGATTCAGGCTGATCGCTGACGATAACAATCTCGCTGACGTCAGAGGCATAACGCTCTGCAAAGGTCGCTGACAATAACGCCTCTTCGACGAAATCCGCGCCCGTACACGGGATCACAATGGAATCAACCGCAACGAGATCGCGCGTGACCGGAAGGGAAGCGTAAGGAATGTTATGACGCCCGGTAATGTGGCGGTAGCGAGCATTCAGGAATTTAAACATGTTCTTCTCGTTTGGTTATTGCGCGCCAAGAACGGCCTCGACACCGTTAACATAGCTTTCAATGGCATACATGTTGCAGACATTCTGGTGCGCGGCTGCGGCGAGCCGGGCGCGCAGAGCAGGATCCTGCCAGATATTATCCAGATGTTGAGCAAGTTGCGACACGTCGCTCCAGGGGAACAGCAGCCCGGTCGACTCATGGTCGATCAATTCTGCCGTGCCGGTCACTTTTGAACCAATCACGGGGATGTTGAGCAGCATTGCTTCCAGCACGACGCGGGGCAAGCCTTCGCTCTGCGAGGCCAGAATGAACGCGTCAAAAGTGGCGAGATAGTCAAAAGGCGTGTTCTGGAAACCGGTAAAAATGACGTGCTCAGCAATACCTGATGCATCAGCTTGTGCAGCCAGCGCGCCGCGTTCAGCCCCTTCACCGACCAGCACCATTTTCCATTTTGCCTGCGGGTGTCTCTGGCTGAACTGTGCCAGCGCCTCCAGCGTGTGGTGGTTGGCCTTACGAGGGATTAACGAGCCAATGCTGCCGAATACAAACGTATCGTCTTCAATATTCAGTCGCTGGCGCATCGCGCATCGGTCCGGCAAAGGCTGATGGATGTCGATGGCATTGTTGACCGTGGTACACAGCTCTGGCCGGACGCCATGCTGAAGTAGCACGCGTTCAACGCCGTGCGAGACGGCAATGATTTTTGTGGCATGGGCATTCACCAGCTTCACCAGCGGCGGGGTCAGCACTGGTTCAATCCGGCAGTGCTGGATTATCCGTGCACGCAGGTTTGCGCCCGCCAGATACCCTTCTTCATTAGAGCCTGGCTGGTTGTTCATATACAGCGTATCGAATCCACCTTCCCTGAAAATGGTCTCGATCTTGCTGACGTTGGGCCGGATACGCCACAGGGTATCAATATGCCGCGTAAATGCTTTGCGCGCCGAACGCGAGAAAAACAGCAGACCACGTCCCGCTTCTTTCAGGAGTTTTGCCCATGCCGGTTGCTTACGTTGAGGGATAACGAGTAATGGGATCCCAATGCTGTTGAGCACCTGGCCTATCGTTTGACCTTCAGCACGACTATAATCACTGTAAAAACAACAGGTAATGTCGAATTTGTCGCGGTTGATTCGCTTCAGAAGCTCAAGCATACTGTTGGTACCTCCCCCCCATTCTTTGCCTGTGTCCAGGAGGAGGATTTTACGTTTTTGCGGCATGTCTGAATCCGTATGCTACCCTTCATCTGACCGCATTATAAAGAATTTACTGAAATAAAATAGATTTTTTGTATTTCTTTGTCTTTTTATAAGGAAAGGTTTTAAACGCGCTTATTTTAAAAGTGCGATTTAAGACTTTAATCGCCTCTTCTCAATTCGATAGTATTAGCGCAAAAATTTTATGTTGTTTTTGAGAGAGTGAGAATATGTTTAAAATAACGGTTTGCTTATTAACGTTTAACTCCGAAAGAACGTTGCACGATGTTATTCCTCCTCTTTTAAAAATAGCGGATGAATTCGTTGTAGTTGATTCCGGCAGTACAGACGCAACGATATATATTTGCCAGAGTTATGGATTGTCGCCCATATTCAAAAAATATAGCTGGCACGGCGAGCAGATGAATCATGTCGTATCCCATGCGCACAACGACTGGGTGCTGTGCATGGACAGTGACGAAATACTCGATCAAGAAACCGTTGGTGCTATTTTAAAATTAAAAATGGGCGATGAACCCGAACCGGATATGGCGTGGCGGATATGTCGTCACTGGTTTGTTCTGGGAGAAAATGTCCGAACGATTTATCCAGTCTCATCTCCGGATTACCCGGTGCGTCTTTTTAACCGTACGCAGTCGCGATTTAATAACCGGCCAGTAGACGATCAGGTTGAAGGTTTTCTCCGTTCTGAACGTATTCCTGGCTATGTCAGACATGATACGTTTTATTCACTGCATGAACTTTTCAATAAATTAAACGGATATACCACTCGCCTGGTTCAATATCAGACGATACGTCCCTCTCTTGGTCGCGGCGCGATCAGCGCTATCGGCGCATTTTTCAAATGGTATCTGTTTAGCGGTGCGTGGCGTCAGGGCAAAGTGGGTGTGGTGACAGGGTTTTATGCCACGGCGTACAGTTTTTTGAAGTATTTCAAGGCCTGGTATCAGGATCGAGAAAAGAAAGAGTCCGTTGCAAAAGAGCAGTCGGACTCTTATCTGGCAGAATAGGCGTTAGCCGATCAGGCTTTTTTTCCCCAACCCTGCCACTGTTGCTGGACGTATTTAACCAGCGTACTGCTGCTGATGCTTTCGCCAATCACCGTGAAGAAGCGGGTTGCATAGACCGGTTCAGGCGGCTGTTTCAGCGAGCAGTTCTTCACGCCGCGGAATGGATTACGCGGCTGCGTTGTGGGTGGTTGCGCGCTACCCGGACGGGAAGTATCCACCTGAGGTTCATTGAGCAGATCGCTCGGACGCACCAGCGTGATATCGGCGGGTAAGCCCGGCAACATTTGCTGCAAAACGCGAACGGTAGACGGATGCGGATGCCCAATGGCAATCGCCGAACCGTTACGGCGCGCCAGCTGTACCGCGCGGTTGAACTGCACGCGGATATCCGCTTCGTTCTGGGAGTCGTCCAGGAAGACTTTGCGCTTGATGACTTTTACACCCGTCCCCTGAGCGGCACGCATCGCCTGGCTATTGCCGATGGTCATGCTGTCGAGGAAATAGAGATTGTAACGCTCCAGGGCCTGCATCACTTTCAGCATACCGTACAGGCTGGAGGTCATCGCGCTGCCCATATGGTTATTCAGACCCACGGCATACGGCACTTTATTGTACGCATCGCGGATGATGCGATCGATCTCGTCGCTGCTCATGTCCGGACGCAGGGTATCTTTTTCCAGCGGCTGCTTGCTGAGAGGGGCCATCGGCAGATGGATGAGGACCTGATGGCCGCCATTGTGCGCTTTGGTCGCCATTTCATGCGCGTGAGGTGCATTCGGCAGGACGGCGACAGAGATGGCTGACGGCATCGCCAGCACCTGATTTTCATAGTGTGGTCGATAACCGAAGTCATCAATCACAATCGCGAGTTTGCCTGCATAAACCGGTGCAGCCAGCGCCAGTGCGCTGACGACGGAAAAAACAATTCGACGAAATTGAAGCAAAACTTATCTTCCCAACCACGGCTGTGGATTGACCGCCTGACCCTGACGACGAATTTCGAAATAGAGTGACGGGCGGCCCTGACCGCCACTGCTGCCCACAAGGGCAATGGGTTGACCCGCGCGCACCTGAGTGCCAACGCTGACCAGCGCGCTCTGGTTGTAGCCGTAAAGACTCATGTCGCCTTTACCGTGCTCGACCACCACCACGAGCCCGTAACCCTGTAGCCAGTCGGCCAGGATCACGCGGCCATCGGCGATGGCTTTCACTTCGCTACCTTCAGACGCACCGATAACGATCCCCTTCCAACGTAGCTCACCCTGCAACTGTTCGCCATAGCGATGCAGGATCGTACCGCGAACGGGCCAGTAAGCCTGACCACGCGGGGAGCCGAGGCCGCCGGTACGCGACATCAGGGAACGTTCATTTTCAGTCGGTTTGTAGGTGGTGCCTTTCCGGGAGGCTTCCTGCTGCTTATTACGCACCGCCTGCGCTTCGCGCGCTTCTTTTTCGGCGCGCGCTTTGGCCGCGGCTTCTGCCCGGGCAATGCTGTTACGCAGTCTGGATTCGTTGGCGCGCATTTCGCTCAGCTGGCTTTGTCCTGCCTGGATAGAGGACTCCAGCCCGGCGAGCGTCTTCTTACGCTCATTGCGCGCCTGCTCAAGCTTCTCCTGCTGCGCCTGCTGATCGTAGAGCAGCGTTTGCTGCTGGCTCTGCTTCTCTTCCAGCTCGGCTTTTTGCGTGGTGACTTCTTCGCGCGTCTGTTTCAGCTGCGCAATGGTCTCCTGACGAGCCTGGTTGAGATAGCCGAAATAGGCCTGTAAACGCTGACCGCGCTGGCTCTCTTCACCGCTGAGGATCAACTGAAGGCCTGTGTGCTCACCCTGGCGGAAAGCGGCATCAAGCTGTGCAGCAAGGTTCCGCTCCTGGGCATCGCGCTGACGCTCCAGTTTCGCAATCGATGCGTTCATTTCATCGATTTGCTTATTAAGCTGGGCAAGGGTGTTTTGTGTTTCACGCAGCTTACGCGCGGCGGCGGAAATAGCCTCTTCCTGCTTTTTAAGCTGGGCAAGCAGGGCAGAGCGCTGCTGCTGCTGCTGGCGTACCACACGCTCTTTGGCGGCGATATCGGCCTGAATGGATTTGAGCTGGTCGCGGTCATCCGCGTGGGCAGATGCGGCGCACAGCAATACGCCAGCGCTGAGTGCGCTGGCGCAAAGCAGAGGTCTGACTGATAACCGAAACGGCTTCACGACCCATGTGATTGAAAAAATCGCCTTTCCCCTCATGGGGAGCGATTATTCCACGATGAACAGCGGCTTGCCAGTCATCTCTTCAGGGATTTCCATACCCATCAGCGACAACATGGTTGGCGCGATGTCGGAAAGCTTGCCGCCTTCCACTGCTTTCACTGACTTATCACCTACATAAATCAGTGGAACAGGCAGGTTGGTATGGGCAGTATGCGCCTGACCGGTTGCCGGGTCACGCATCTGTTCTGCGTTACCGTGGTCAGCGGTGATCAGCAGCTGGCCGCCCACGGATTCAACCGCTTTCGCGACCTGCTCAACGCAGTGGTCCAGCGCTTCAACCGCTTTAACGGCAGCTTCCATCACGCCGGTGTGGCCCACCATGTCGCCATTCGGATAGTTACAGATGATGGTGTCGTATTTACCGCTTTCGATCGCGGTCACCAGTTTTTCGGTCAGCTCCGCAGAGCTCATTTCTGGCTGGAGATCGTAAGTGGCGACTTTCGGCGAGTTAATCAGGATGCGGTCTTCGCCTTTAAACGGCTCTTCTACGCCCCCGTTAAAGAAGAAGGTCACGTGCGCATACTTCTCAGTTTCGGAGATGCGCAGCTGCGTTTTATCGTTTTTCGCCATCCACTCGCCGAAGGTATTTTCCAGGGAAGCGGGTGGATACGCGCATGGGGCTTTGATATCCGCTGCATACTCGGTCAACTGGATGAAATCGATCTTCGCCACTTTCTTACGGGCGAAACCGTCGAAATCGCTGTTGACGAAGGCGCGGGTGATTTCGCGCGCGCGGTCAGCACGGAAGTTCATGAAGATCAGCGCATCGCCATCTTCCATAGCGGCATCGGCCTGGCCTTCAGCGCGGATCACGGTTGCCTTCACAAATTCGTCGTTTTCATCACGCGCGTAAGCCGCTTCCAGGCCTTCAACGGCGGTCGGGAACTGGAACTCGCCTTTTGCCAGGGTCAGCAGATCATAGGCTTGCTCAACGCGGTCCCAGCGGTTGTCGCGGTCCATGGCATAGTAACGACCAACGATGGATGCCACGCGGCCTTTGCCCAGTGCGGCAAATTTATCTTCAAAGGCTTTCAGAGAACCTTTTGCGCTGCGTGGCGGCGTATCGCGACCATCCAGGAAGGCGTGCAGATAGATTTTTTCCGCACCGCGCTCAGCGGCCAGCTCTACCATCGCCATGATGTGATCTTCGTGGCTGTGCACGCCGCCTGCAGAGAGCAGGCCCATAATGTGCACGGCCTTGCCTGCGGCAACGGCTTTATCTACCGCTCCGGTGAGCGTTGGGTTGGCAAAGAATGTACGTTCTTTGATTTCAACGTCCAGGCGCGTCAGGTCCTGATAAACGATACGGCCTGCGCCCAGGTTAACGTGACCCACTTCAGAGTTGCCCATCTGACGATCCGGCAGGCCGACTTCCAGACCAGACGCATCAATCAGGGTGTGGGGACGTTTTGCCCATAGCGCATCCATAACCGGGGTTTTGGCGTTGAAAATGGCGTTATCCTGTTGATCTTCACGGTAGCCATAGCCATCCAGAATCACCAGTACCATAGGTTTTTTAGAAACCGACATTGCGACATCCTCATGCTCAAGAGACAAAAAATTTGCGTAATTTTACTACAGCTGAATCGATAAAATAGCCGCAGAAGATCAAAGAAAGCGCGGGGGCAAGGCTGTTCTCAGGCCATTTTGAGGCTTTTTTTACGTGGCATGCCGCAGAAAATAGATTAGCTTTATGTCGCTGGCTGTATTTGCCACAGCGCACAGGTATACTCCTGTCCTGGTTTTTTTAATCACTTAGTCGGGAGTTGTTACCCCCCATGCAAGAAATTATGCAATTCGTTAGCCGCCACCCGGTTCTGAGCATCGCGTGGATTGGCCTGCTGGTCGCTGTACTGTTCACCACATTTAAGGGACTGACGTCTAAAATTAAGGTGATCACCCGCGGTGAAGCGACACGTCTGATCAACAAAGAGGACGCCGTGGTTGTCGATCTGCGTCAGCGCGACGATTTCCGCAAGGGCCATATTGCAGGTGCTATCAACCTGCTGCCAGCGGAAATTAAAGCGAACAACATTGGTGAGCTGGAGAAGCATAAAGCCCAGCCGATTATTGTTGTTGACGGCACTGGCATGCAGGCGCAGGAATCTGCCAACGCACTGCATAAAGCAGGCTTTGAAAACGTAACGGTGCTGAAAGAAGGCATCTCCGGCTGGAGCGGGGAGAATCTTCCTTTAGTGCGCGGTAAATAAGGAGTTAAGTGATGGCCAATATTGAGATCTACACCAAAGCAACGTGCCCGTTCTGCCACCGAGCGAAAGCGCTGCTGTCCAGCAAAGGCGTAACGTTTAAGGAACTGCCGATTGATGGTGACGCGATTAAACGCGAAGAGATGATCCAACGCAGTGGTCGCACAACGGTTCCACAGATTTTTATTGATGCGCAGCACATTGGCGGCTGTGATGACTTGTATGCGCTCGACGCCCGCGGTGGACTCGATCCGCTGCTGAGCTAGAGACTTTAGGACAATTAAAAAGGGTTTTTCCATGTCAGAACAAAACAACACCGAGATGACTTTCCAGATCCAGCGCATCTACACCAAGGATGTCTCTTTCGAAGCGCCAAATGCGCCGCACGTTTTCCAGAAAGACTGGCAGCCAGAGGTTAAACTTGATCTGGATACCGCATCCACCCAGCTGGCGGATGACGTGTATGAAGTCGTACTGCGTGTCACCGTGACCGCCTCCCTGGGCGAAGAAACTGCATTCCTGTGCGAAGTCCAGCAGGGCGGTATCTTCTCTATCGGCGGCATCGAAGGTAACCAGATGGCGCATTGCCTGGGTGCATACTGCCCGAACATCCTGTTCCCGTATGCGCGTGAATGCATTACCAGCCTGGTTTCTCGCGGTACATTCCCGCAACTGAACCTTGCGCCAGTCAACTTTGATGCGCTGTTTATGAACTATCTACAGCAGCAGGCTGGCGAAGGTGCCGAACAACATCAGGATGCCTGATGAGCACTGTTAATGCGTCAATGACTGTGATCGGTGCCGGCTCTTACGGCACCGCTCTTGCCATCACACTGGCAAGAAATGGTCACGACGTGGTCCTGTGGGGCCACGATCCAAAACATATCGCGACGTTGCAACACGACCGCTGCAACGTGGCGTTTCTCCCGGACGTTCCGTTCCCTGACTCTCTGTATCTGGAAAGCGACCTCGCAACCGCGCTGGCGGCCAGCCGCAATATTTTGATTGTGGTGCCAAGCCATGTGTTTGGCGAAGTCCTGCGTCAGATTAAGCCGCTGATGCGTGCGGATGCGCGTATTGTGTGGGCGACGAAGGGGCTGGAAGCGGAAACCGGACGTCTGTTGCAGGACGTTGCCCGCGAAGCGCTGGGAACAGCGATCCCGCTGGCGGTGATCTCCGGGCCGACATTCGCCAAAGAGCTGGCTGCGGGCTTGCCGACGGCAATCTCGCTGGCGTCCACCGACCAGGCATTTTCCGACGATCTTCAGCAACTGCTGCACTGCGGCAAAAGCTTCCGCGTGTACAGCAACCCTGATTTTATCGGCGTACAGCTGGGCGGCGCGGTGAAGAACGTCATTGCCATCGGGGCCGGGATGTCTGACGGCATCGGCTTCGGCGCGAATGCGCGTACGGCGCTGATCACCCGTGGCCTGACCGAAATGTCACGCCTGGGAGAAGCGCTGGGCGCCGATCCGGCCACCTTTATGGGAATGGCTGGGCTGGGCGATCTGGTGCTGACCTGCACCGACAACCAGTCGCGTAACCGCCGCTTTGGCATGATGCTCGGACAGGGTAGCGATGTCAAAAGCGCGCAGGAGAAGATTGGTCAGGTGGTTGAAGGCTATCGCAATACCAAAGAAGTTCGCGAATTGGCGCATCGTTTCGGTGTCGAAATGCCAATAACCGAGGAAATTTATCAGGTATTGTATTGCGGAAAAAATGCGCGCGAGGCAGCATTGACCTTATTAGGTCGTGCGCGCAAGGACGAGCGCAGCAGGAATTAGCCGGGAAGTATCGTCACCTGAATGACCCAGCCAGCGCAGAACTGGCTGGTCATTAACTATCGTCTGGAGCAAGCAATGCCGTGTGAAGAACTGGATATCGTCTGGAATAATATTAAAGCCGAAGCCCGAGCGTTGGCCGACTGTGAGCCCATGCTGGCCAGTTTTTATCACGCGACGCTACTCAAGCACGAAAATCTCGGCAGCGCCCTGAGCTACATGCTCGCCAATAAACTGGCTTCCCCTATCATGCCTGCTATCGCTATTCGCGAGGTGGTGGAAGAGGCCTACGCTGCCGATCCGGAAATGATTGCTTCTGCCGCCTGCGATATTCAGGCCGTGCGCACGCGTGACCCGGCGGTGGATAAATATTCCACGCCGCTGCTGTATCTCAAAGGCTTCCACGCCTTACAGGCGTACCGCATCGGCCACTGGTTATGGAATGAGGGACGCCGCGCGTTGGCCATCTTCCTGCAAAACCAGGTTTCCGTGACCTTCCAGGTCGATATTCACCCGGCGGCGAAAATTGGCCGCGGGATCATGCTCGATCACGCCACCGGCATTGTTGTCGGTGAAACGGCGGTGATCGAAGATGACGTGTCGATTCTGCAATCCGTTACGCTGGGCGGTACCGGTAAAACCAGCGGCGATCGCCATCCGAAAATTCGTGAAGGGGTGATGATCGGCGCGGGTGCTAAAATCCTTGGCAATATTGAAGTCGGACGCGGCGCAAAGATTGGCGCGGGATCGGTTGTGCTCCAGCCTGTACCGCCGCACACCACCGCCGCTGGCGTCCCGGCGCGCATCGTCGGTAAGCCAGACAGCGATAAACCGTCGATGGATATGGATCAGCACTTTAACGGTATTCACCACACCTTCGAATACGGCGACGGTATCTGAACGCTGGAACACTCAAATAAAAAAGCCCGGTGAGTTAATGCACCGGGCTTTTGATTAGTTGCGGTATAACACTTTGATAATGTGATAGCCGAACTGCGTATGCAGTGGGCCGGTTGGCTCCAGCACCGGGCAGGAGAAGACCACTTTATCAAACGCCGGAACCATCTGGCCCTGGCGGAACTCGCCTAAGTCACCACCGCGTTTGCCTGACGGGCAAATCGAGTGTTTCTTCGCCAGTTTGCCGAAGTCGGCGCCGTTTTTAATCTGTTCGAGCAGATCCTGTGCCAGTTTTTCTTCTTTAACAAGGATATGCAGTGCTGCTGCTGTTTTTGCCATGATCGTGCCTTGAGTCAACGAGTTTACGATCGGTATACTACCACGCGTTTTTCCTCCTCTCCCGACTTTCATTGAGTGATCATTTATGCGTTTAAACCCCGGACAACAACAAGCTGTCGAATTCGTCACCGGACCCTGCCTGGTGCTGGCGGGAGCGGGATCCGGTAAAACACGCGTGATCACCAACAAAATCGCCCACTTAATTCGGGGTTGTGGATACCAGGCGCGCCATATCGCGGCGGTCACCTTTACCAACAAAGCGGCGCGTGAGATGAAAGAGCGCGTCGGCCAGACGCTGGGCCGTAAAGAGGCGCGCGGGCTGATGATCTCCACCTTCCACACGCTGGGTCTGGATATCATCAAGCGCGAATACGCGGCGCTGGGAATGAAGTCCAACTTTTCGCTCTTTGATGACACCGACCAGGTGGCGCTGCTCAAAGAGCTGACGGAAGGGCTGATCGAAGATGACAAAGTGCTGTTGCAACAGCTGATCTCGACGATCTCGAACTGGAAAAACGATCTGATGACGCCGGCCCAGGCTGCGGCAAGTGCCAAAGGCGAGCGTGACCGCATCTTTGCCCACTGCTATGGCCTGTACGACGCGCATATGAAAGCCTGCAACGTACTGGATTTCGACGATCTGATCCTGCTGCCGACGCTGCTGCTTCAGCAGAATGAAGAGGTGCGCGAGCGCTGGCAGAACAAAATTCGTTACCTGCTGGTGGATGAATACCAGGATACCAACACCAGCCAGTACGAGCTGGTGAAGCTGCTGGTAGGACAGCGCGCGCGTTTTACCGTTGTAGGCGATGACGATCAGTCGATTTACTCATGGCGTGGCGCACGTCCGCAAAACCTGGTGCTGCTGAGCAAAGACTTCCCGGCGTTGCAGGTGATTAAACTGGAGCAGAACTACCGTTCTTCCGGGCGTATCCTGAAGGCGGCGAACATCCTGATTGCCAACAACCCGCACGTCTTTGAGAAGCGCCTGTTCTCTGAACTGGGTTACGGGACCGAGCTGAAAGTCCTTAGCGCCAATAACGAAGAGCACGAAGCGGAGCGCGTAACCGGCGAGCTGATTGCCCATCACTTCGTCAACAAAACTGAATACAAGGATTACGCGATTCTCTATCGCGGAAACCACCAGTCGCGCGTCTTTGAAAAGATGCTGATGCAGAACCGCATCCCCTACAAAATCTCCGGCGGTACGTCGTTCTTTTCGCGTCCGGAAATCAAGGATCTGCTGGCCTATCTGCGCGTGCTGACCAACCCGGATGACGACAGCGCTTTCCTGCGCATTGTAAATACGCCGAAGCGCGAGATTGGCTCTGCGACGCTGCAAAAGCTGGGTGAATGGGCGATGACCCGCAACAAAAGTCTGTTCACCGCCAGCTTCGATATGGGGCTGAGCCAGACCCTGACCGGGCGCGGCTATGACGCCTTAACCCGCTTTACCCACTGGCTGGGTGAGGTGCAGCGTCTGGCAGAGCGCGAGCCCGTGGCGGCAGTACGCGATCTGATCCACGGCATTGATTACGAATCCTGGTTGTATGAAACCTCCGCCAGCCCGAAAGCGGCAGAAATGCGCATGAAAAACGTTAACCAGCTCTTCAGCTGGATGACCGAAATGCTTGAAGGATCTGAGATTGACGAGCCGATGACCCTGACGCAGGTGGTCACCCGCTTCACGCTGCGCGATATGATGGAGCGCGGCGAGAGTGAAGAAGAAGCCGATCAGGTCCAGCTGATGACGTTGCATGCCTCGAAAGGGTTGGAGTTCCCGTATGTCTATCTGGTGGGGATGGAAGAGGGCCTGCTGCCGCACCAGAGCAGCATTGATGAAGATAACGTCGACGAAGAGCGCCGTCTGGCCTACGTGGGGATCACCCGTGCGCAGAAAGAGCTGACGTTTACGCTGTGCAAAGAGCGCCGTCAGTATGGTGAGCTGGTGCGCCCGGAGCCGAGCCGTTTCCTGCTGGAGTTGCCTCAGGACGATCTTATCTGGGAGCAGGAGCGTAAAGCTATTACCGCTGAAGAGCGGATGCACAAGGGTCAAGCCAACGTGGCGAACATACGCGCCATGCTGGCGAAAGCCAAAGAGAAAGGATAACAATTTTGTAGGCCGGGTAAGGCGAAGCCGCCCCCCGGCACGCTTCAAAGGGTCACTTCACATCAAGCGCCCAGTGCACATAGCTCTGCCACTGGCACTCCTGCTCGATCAACTCTGCTCCAAGCGGATGATCTTCTAGCCAATTTTCCGGCAGCGTCAGCGTCAGTTTTTCATCGTCTGCCACCAGCGTAATGGCCGGGAGGAGATCGTCGCGACGCCGGCTGGCAAACAGAATCGCCAGACGAAGTAAGCGGCAGAGATGTTCGGCCACGCGCGGCGGTACAGCGTTTTGCTGATGAAGTGAAGAGAGGTCAACGGCGTTGGTTTGATTCAGCAGCAGGGTCGCGAGCAATTTTTTCTGCGCGGGAGTGTAGCCCGGCAAATCGAGATTACGCACCAGCCAGGCTGCGTGTAGCGGCGCTTGTTTGTACTCAACGCTAAGCCCAATTTCATGCAACGCACACGCACTTAGCAGCAAATCGCGGCTTAACGGTTCGATATCCCAACGTGGTTTAACCTGATCCGCAAAGAGCGATGCCAGTTGGCCCACTCGCTGCGCCTGATCGGTATCCACAATAAAGCGGCGCTGGACGTTACGTAGCGTACGGCTTCGAATGTCCTGGTCCACCGAAAGATGCAGCATCCCATAGACCAGACCTTCGCGCAGTGCGCCGCCTGCCAGGGTCATGCACTGGATGTTTAGCTCGGTGAAAATGGCGATGAGAATGGCTAGCCCGCTGGGGAAGACCAGCGCACGTTCGAGCGTCAGCCCTTCAATTTCCAGCTCTTCCAGACGACCACATTGAATGGCGCGCTGTTTAAGCTGCTGGAGTTTAGCAAGCGTGATCCGCTCATCCATCCCCTGCGCCATCATGATTTCCTGCAACGCCTGTACAGTTCCTGACGCCCCAACACACACTTTCCAGCCGTGGTAGCGCAGTTCGTCCATGACCGGGCGCAGCACTTCACGCGCGGCATTTTCAGCCTCGTCGAAGTTTTCTTGCGCGAGATTGCGGTCAGTAAAGTAGCGCTCAAGCCAGGTTACGCAGCCCATCGACAGACTGAACAACGAGGTCGCCTGGGCACCTGTGCCGGTCACCAGTTCAGTACTCGCTCCGCCAATATCCACCACCAGACGGCGATCGTCGCCCCCGGTAGTGTGCGCCACGCCCTGATATATCAGACGCGCTTCTTCTTCACCGCTGATGACTTGCACCGGGCAGCCGAGAATTTCCTGCGCTTTGGCAATAAAATCGACGGCATTAACCGCCAGACGGAGCGTCGCGGTCGCGACAACGCGGATTTGGGCATGCGGTATGTCCTGCAGACGTTCTGCAAAGAGGCGCAGACACTGCCAGCCACGTTCCATGGCTTCGGGAGAGAGGTGATTATCGCTGCTCAGGCCCGCCGCCAGGCGGACCTTACGCTTGATGCGCGTCAGCGTCTGTATGCTTCCCGCCACCTCGCGTACAACCAGCATATGAAAACTATTCGAACCGAGATCAATTGCCGCATAGAGCGAGGTGGAACTGAGCATCATATTTAACCTGAACGACGACGATTACGCGGCGCACCGCCGGAACGACGCGGGCCATTACCGGTACGTGGACGGGTAAGGCGCTTAGGTGGTGGCAGTTCGCTCATCAGCGCGTCCGGATTGTATTTACTCTGTGGAATAGAGTGACCGATATAGGTCTCAATGGCCGGAAGGTTCAGCGCATACTCTTCACATGCAAGGCTGATGGAGTGACCGCTTGCGCCGGCACGACCGGTACGACCGATACGGTGTACATAGTCTTCACAGTCATCTGGCAGGTCATAGTTAAAGACGTGCGTCACGGCTGGAATGTGCAGGCCACGGGCCGCCACGTCGGTCGCGACCAGAATATCAAGGTCGCCACGAGTAAATTCGTCGAGAATGCGCAGGCGTTTTTTCTGCGCCACGTCGCCGGTCAGCAGGCCCACACGGTGACCATCTGCCGCCAGGTGGCCCCAAATATCTTCACAGCGGTGTTTAGTGTTCGCAAAGATGATCGCGCGATCCGGCCACTCTTCTTCGATCAGGGTTTGCAGCAGGCGCATTTTCTCTTCATTAGAAGGATAGAAGAGCTCTTCTTTAATGCGGTGCCCGGTTTTCTGCTCCGGTTCTACTTCCACATATTCCGCATTGTTCATCTGCTCGAATGCGAGTTCACGTACGCGGTATGAAAGGGTTGCGGAGAACAGCATGTTCAGACGCTGGTTTGCCGCAGGCATACGGCGGAACAGCCAGCGGATGTCTTTAATGAAGCCCAGATCGTACATGCGGTCTGCTTCATCCAGCACCACGACCTGGATTGCGCCGAGGTTGATATGGTTCTGTTTAGCGTAGTCGATAAGACGGCCGGTGGTCCCAATCAGGATATCTACGCCGCTTTCCAGCACTTTCAGCTGTTTATCGTAGCCGTCGCCGCCATAGGCCAGGCCAATTTTCAGGCCAGTGGCTTGCGCCAGGGGCTCAGCGTCTGCGTGGATCTGTACCGCCAGTTCTCGCGTCGGGGCCATAATTAGCGCGCGCGGCTGGTTAACTTTGCGGTCTGCAATCGCTGGGTGAGAAAGTAAATAATGAAACGTTGACGTTAAAAACGCCATCGTTTTGCCAGTACCGGTTTGCGCCTGCCCTGCAACATCACGACCGGCCAGCGTCAGCGGCAGGGCGAGAGCCTGAATGGGCGTGCAGTTATGAAACCCTTTAGTTTCAAGGGCTTCGATCACCTTTGGGTGCAGGGCGAAGTCGGAAAACTTCTGTTCTGTTAAATGTGTTTTGCTCATAGTGTGGTAGAATATCAGCTTACTATTGCTTTACGAAAGCGTATCCGGTGAAATAAAGTCAACCTTTAGTTGGTTAATGCGACATCAACACGTCGTTGGTGGAGACAAAACCAACGTACCAGGCTTATTCCTGTGGAGTTATATATGAGCGATAAAATTATTCACCTGACTGACGACAGTTTTGACACGGACGTACTTAAAGCTGACGGGCTGATCCTCGTTGATTTCTGGGCTGAATGGTGTGGTCCTTGCAAAATGATCGCTCCGATTCTGGATGAAATCGCTGACGAATATCAGGGCAAACTGACCGTTGCCAAGCTGAACATCGACCAGAACCCGGGCACCGCGCCAAAATACGGTATCCGTGGCATCCCGACCCTGCTGCTGTTCAAGAACGGTGACGTGGCGGCGACCAAAGTGGGCGCACTGTCCAAAGGTCAACTGAAAGAGTTCCTGGACGCTAACCTGGCGTAAGGTTTCTCCGCTGAGCGTCCAGAGCGCCTAATTAATGGTGAGCTCTGGACGCCCGGCTTTAGTCGTGCTAAGTTAGCTATGACTACGTTTTAAACATATCTTGTTGTTTGAATCTTGTTTTACCCGATACTTCCCGTTGTTAACTTAAACAGTGCGTGAAGTTGCTAGATTCCGGGCTTGTCACTCAATCCGTCTTGTCGTTTCAGTTCTGCGTTCTTTCCCTGTGACCAGACAGCGAACAGACATGAGGTGATGGCCGCTAAACAGGCATGGATGACCCTGCCATACCATTCACAACATTAAGTTCGAGAATCACCCCGAGTTTAAGAACCCACACCATTATGAATCTTACCGAATTAAAGAATACGCCGGTTTCTGAGCTGATCACTCTCGGCGAAAATATGGGACTGGAAAACCAGGCTCGTATGCGCAAGCAGGACATCATTTTCGCCATCCTGAAGCAACACGCTAAGAGTGGCGAAGATATCTTTGGCGACGGTGTGCTGGAGATACTGCAAGACGGATTTGGTTTCCTCCGCTCTGCAGACAGCTCCTACCTCGCCGGCCCTGACGACATCTACGTATCCCCTAGCCAAATCCGCCGTTTCAACCTCCGCACTGGTGACACCATTTCAGGTAAGATTCGTCCTCCAAAAGAGGGTGAACGCTACTTTGCGCTGTTGAAGGTTAATGAAGTCAACTACGACAAACCGGAAAACTCCCGCAATAAGATCCTGTTCGAGAACTTAACGCCGCTGCACGCGAACTCTCGTCTGCGTATGGAGCGTGGTAACGGGTCTACTGAAGACTTAACCGCTCGTGTGCTGGATCTGGCATCGCCAATTGGTCGTGGCCAGCGTGGTCTGATTGTGGCGCCGCCAAAAGCTGGTAAAACCATGCTGCTGCAAAACATCGCGCAGAGCATTGCTTACAACCATCCAGACTGTGTGCTGATGGTGCTGCTGATTGACGAACGTCCGGAAGAAGTGACCGAGATGCAGCGTCTGGTGAAAGGGGAAGTGGTTGCGTCAACCTTCGACGAGCCTGCTTCCCGCCACGTTCAGGTTGCGGAAATGGTTATCGAGAAGGCGAAACGCCTGGTTGAGCACAAGAAAGACGTGATCATCCTGCTTGATTCCATTACCCGTCTGGCGCGTGCCTACAACACCGTGGTGCCGGCTTCCGGTAAAGTACTGACCGGTGGTGTGGATGCCAACGCCCTGCATCGTCCGAAGCGTTTCTTCGGTGCGGCGCGTAACGTGGAAGAGGGCGGTAGCCTGACCATTATCGCGACGGCGCTGATCGATACCGGCTCCAAAATGGACGAAGTTATCTACGAAGAGTTTAAAGGTACAGGCAACATGGAACTGCACCTTTCTCGTAAAATCGCAGAAAAACGCGTCTTCCCGGCGATCGACTACAACCGTTCCGGTACCCGTAAAGAAGAGCTGCTTACCACTCAGGAAGAGCTGCAGAAAATGTGGATCCTGCGCAAAATCATCCATCCAATGGGCGAAATCGACGCAATGGAATTCCTCATTAACAAACTGGCGATGACTAAAACGAACGACGATTTCTTCGACATGATGAAACGCTCGTAACGCAAATAATCCCAGTAAACGCCACGTTTTTACGTGGCGTTTTTTATTTATGGACTATACGCTATTACCACACACTCCCAATTTTGACCGGTCGGTGCGACAATAAGAAGGTTTGCACAGTCAAAGAAATAATTGATTGAAAACATACAAAGGGAGTTGTGATAAGCCTTCTTAAATCCTTCTGAGGCAGAGGCTTCATGGTTATACTTCCGGGACTAACATTTGTTGAGAGCAATCCATTGTGAATCTACTCACTGCAGTAACTGAGCTGATCAGTATTTTTTTATTCACAACCTGTTTTTTGTTCATTGCGCGCAAGGTAGCAAAAAGAATTGGGTTAGTGGACAAACCGAATTTCCGTAAACGTCATCAGGGGCTTATTCCGCTGGTGGGCGGCATTTCGGTATACGCAGGCATCTGTTTCACATTCGGGATCGCGGATTACTATATCCCCCATGCCGCACTCTACCTGGCATGTGCCGGTGTGCTGGTACTGGTCGGCGCCCTTGATGATCGTTTTGATATCAGCGTGAAGTTCCGCGCGACGGTGCAGGCGGCCATTGGCATCATTATGATGGTGGTGGGCGGCCTCTATCTCAGAAGCCTGGGCTACGTGTTTGGTCCCTGGGAGCTGGTGCTTGGGCCGTTCGGCTTCTTCCTCACGCTGTTTGCCGTGTGGGCGGCTATCAACGCCTTTAACATGGTTGATGGCATAGACGGTCTGCTCGGTGGGCTGTCCTCTGTTTCGTTTGGCGCAATCGGCATCATTTTATGGTTTGACGGCCAGTACAGCTTGTCAATGTGGTGCTTTGCCATGATTGCCGCCATTCTGCCTTACATCTGCCTGAACCTGGGTGTGTTAGGGCGTCGCTATAAAGTCTTTATGGGCGATGCGGGCAGTACCCTGATTGGCTTTACGGTGATCTGGGTCCTGCTGGAGACCACGCAGGGTAAAACGCACCCTATCAGCCCGGTAACGGCTCTCTGGATTATCGCCATCCCGCTGATGGACATGGTCGCTATTATGTACCGTCGTCTACGTAAAGGGATGAGCCCGTTTTCTCCCGATCGGCAGCATATTCATCATCTGATTATGCGCGCCGGCTTCACGTCTCGTCAGGCGTTTGTGCTGATTACGCTAGCGGCTGCTATTCTGGCTGCGATTGGCGTTGCCGCGGAATATGCTCATTTCATTCCTGAATGGGTAATGTTGGTATTATTCTTGCTAGCATTTTTCATGTACGGTTACTGCATCAAGCGTGCATGGAAAGTCGCGCGTTTTATTAAACGTTTAAAACGCAGGATGCGTCGGAACAGTGGCAAAAACACAACATTAACTAAGTAAAACCGGGACTATGATGACTCAACCGTTGGCGGGAGCGAAATCAGTGGGCACTGAGAACGAGCTGGATATTCGTGGTTTGTTTCGAGTGTTATGGCAGGGCAAACTGTGGATTGTGGGGATTGGCCTGGGGTTCGCGCTGTTAGCGCTTGCCTACACCTTCTTTGCGAAACAAGAGTGGAGCGCCACGGCGATCACAGACCGACCAACGGTGAATATGCTTGGAGGCTACTACTCCCAGCAGCAATTCCTGCGTAATCTTGATATCAAGGCCAATCTGGCGACCCCGGATCAGGCCTCGGTGATGGATGAGTCCTACAAAGAGTTTGTGATGCAGCTGGCGTCGTGGGATACACGTCGCGATTTCTGGTCCCAGACAGACTACTACAAGCAGCGCATGGTCGGTAACAGCAAAGCGGATGCCGCGCTGCTGGATGATTTAATCAACAACATTCAGTTTATGCCTGGCGATGTGCTCCGTAACGTTAGCGACAGCGTGAAGCTGATTGCGGAAACGGCGCCGGACGCCAATAACCTGTTGCGTCAGTACGTTGCTTTTGCCAGCCAGCGTGCGGCCAGTCATCTGAATGACGAGCTGAAAGGCGCCTGGGCTGCGCGTACTATTCAGATGAAAGCGCAGGTCAAACGTCAGGAAGAGGTCGCTAAGGCCATCTTCGCCCGTCGCGTGCATAATATTGAGCAGGCGCTGAAGATTGCGGAACAGCACAATATTTCCCGTAGCGAAACGGATGTTCCGGCTGACGAACTCCCTGATTCAGAAATGTTCCTTCTTGGTCGCCCAATGCTTCAGGCACGTCTGGAAAATATCCAGGCCGTTGGCCCTGACTTTGACCTTGATTACGACCAAAACCGCGCCATGCTCAATACGCTCAACGTCGGTCCAACGCTGGACCCGCGTTTTCAGACCTATCGTTATTTAAGAACGCCTGAAGAGCCTGTAAAACGCGATAGTCCGCGTCGCGCATTCCTGATGATCATGTGGGGGATTGTGGGCGCACTGACTGGCGCTGGCGTAGCGTTATTGCGTCGCCGCACAAACTAAGAACGCCGTCTACGATGAAGGCTGCGGCCTTCATCGTCTAATCGAAGAGAATCGATGTGAAAGTACTAACCGTATTTGGCACCAGGCCGGAGGCCATCAAGATGGCGCCTCTGGTTCATGCGCTGGCCAGAGATCCTGATATTGAAGCGAAAGTGTGCGTGACTGCCCAGCACCGTGAGATGCTCGATCAGGTCTTAACCCTCTTTTCTATCGTCCCGGATTACGATCTCAATATAATGAAACCGGGACAGGGACTGACGGAAATCACCTGCCGTATTCTGCAAGAATTAAAGCCTATTCTGGAGTCGTTCAAGCCGGATGTAGTGCTGGTGCACGGCGACACCACCACCACCGTGGCGACCAGCCTGGCCGCGTTCTATCAGCGTATCCCTGTTGGCCATGTCGAAGCGGGACTGCGTACCGGCAATCTTTATTCCCCGTGGCCGGAAGAGGCCAACCGAACGCTCACCGGTCACCTGGCGATGTACCATTTTGCGCCAACCGAGAACTCACGTCAGAACCTGCTGCGCGAAAATATCAGCGACAGCAAAATCTTCGTTACCGGCAATACGGTCATTGATGCGCTGATTTGGGTGCGTGACCGCGTGCTGGCTAACAGCGAGCTTCAGGCAGAACTCGCTGCGCGCTATCCGTTCCTGAACAACGGCAAGAAAACGATTCTGGTGACGGGACACCGCCGCGAAAGTTTTGGCCGTGGCTTTGAGCAAATCTGCCACGCGCTGGCTGAAATCGCCGCGCAGAATGAGGATGTGCAGATTGTCTATCCGGTGCACCTTAACCCTAACGTCAGCGAACCGGTCAACCGTATCCTGGGCCACGTGGAAAACGTGCTCCTGATAGAGCCGCAGGACTATCTGCCATTTGTCTGGCTGATGAACCACGCCTGGCTGATCCTGACCGATTCTGGCGGCATTCAGGAAGAGGCGCCTTCCCTCGGTAAGCCGGTACTGGTGATGCGCGAAACCACTGAACGTCCGGAAGCGGTCACTGCCGGTACCGTGCGTCTGGTGGGAACGGATCCGCGTCGTATTGTCGAAGAGGTCACGCGCTTACTGCATGACGAAGAAGAGTATCAGGCGATGAGCCGTGCCCATAACCCGTACGGGGACGGGCAGGCTTGTGGACGTATTTTGCACGCACTTAAACACAATCGGGTAACGCTATGAGTTTTACTACCATCTCTGTTGTTGGTCTCGGCTATATCGGGCTGCCTACTGCGGCGGCCTTTGCCTCTCGTCAAAAGCAGGTTATTGGCGTAGATATCAACGCGCATGCGGTAGAAACCATCAACCGTGGCGAAATTCATATCGTGGAGCCCGATCTCGATCGTGTGGTGAAAAAGGCGGTGGACGATGGCTTCCTGCGCGCCAGCACCACGCCGGTAGAAGCCGATGCGTACCTGATTGCGGTTCCAACGCCCTTTAAAGGCGATCATGAACCTGACATGGTTTACGTCGAGGCGGCGGCAAAATCCATTGCGCCTGTGCTGAAGAAAGGGGCACTGGTTATTCTTGAGTCCACTTCACCTGTTGGGGCAACCGAGCAGATGGCACAGTGGCTGGCCGAGGCGCGTCCCGATCTCAGCTTCCCCCAGCAGGCGGGCGACCAGGCCGATATCAACATCGCCTACTGCCCTGAGCGCGTACTGCCAGGCCAGGTGATGGTGGAACTGATTAAAAATGACCGCGTGATTGGCGGCATGACCCCAGTCTGCTCCGCGCGCGCCAGCGAGCTGTATAAGATCTTCCTTGAAGGCGAATGCGTGGTGACCAACTCCCGTACCGCCGAGATGTGCAAACTGACCGAAAACAGCTTCCGCGATGTTAACATTGCATTTGCGAATGAACTGTCGTTGATTTGCGCCGATCAGGGAATTAACGTCTGGGAACTTGTTCGCCTTGCCAATCGTCACCCACGCGTGAACATCCTTCAGCCGGGGCCGGGTGTGGGTGGGCACTGTATCGCTGTCGATCCGTGGTTTATCGTGGCGCAGAATCCGGAACAGGCGCGCCTGATTCGCACCGCGCGCGAAGTAAACGACCACAAACCGCACTGGGTTATCAACCAGGTGAAAGCCACGGTGGCGGATTGCCTCGCCGACAGCGGTAAACGTGCCAGTGAGCTGAAAATTGCCTGCTTTGGTCTGGCATTCAAACCGAATATTGACGATCTTCGCGAAAGCCCGGCAATGGAAATTGCCGAAACGATCGCAGCCTGGCACAGCGGTGAAACGCTGGTGGTTGAGCCGAATATTCATGCGTTGCCGGCAAAACTTGCCGGTCACTGCACCCTTACCGCACTGGATGACGCGCTGGCGACGGCGGATGTGCTGGTGCTGCTGGTGGATCACAATGCGTTTAAAGCGGTCTCCGCTGATGCCGTGCGTCAGCAGTATATTGTTGATACTAAGGGCGTTTGGCGTTGATTACTCTCAACGGCGTGTTGGAGTCCCTTGAGTGGGAAAGCGTATTTTTTTCGCTCCCCTCAGCGATAGTGCGTCTGCGCGATAACGCTCCTGCGTTGCAGGACGCAGACTTCAGCGCCTGGCAGCGCGTACAGGCTAAGATCCCGGCGGACCGCGCCGATCTGCTGGACGCGCTCCAGCAGCACGGATTCCGGCTGGTCGAGGGCGAGGTTGATCTCTCTGTTACCGTGGCCCGCCACGGCTCACCGGGCGCGGAAATTGCAACGGAGCAGGATATCCCCGCGCTGCGCAAGATGGCGGCGCTGGCTTTCGCTCAAAGCCGTTTCCGGGCGCCCTGGTATGCGCCCGATGACAGCGGCCGCTTTTATGCCCGGTGGATAGAGAATGCGGTTAAAGGCACGTTTGACCACGTCTGTCTGGTGTTCCGTACTGCCGGTGGGCAGATTCAGGGTTTTGTTTCGCTTCGCAGGCTCAACGAGCACGAGGCGCGCATCGGTTTGTTAGCCGGGCGCGGCATGGGCGAAAAACTCATGCAGGCGGCGCTGCACTGGGCGGAGCAACAACAGGTATCGACGCTGCGGGTCGCAACCCAGATGGGCAACACCGCTGCGCTTAAACGTTATATTGCGAGTGGTGCCAGCATCGACGCCACCGCCTACTGGTTATACAGGTGACAAGATGATTCCATTTAACGCGCCTCCCGTTGTGGGCACTGAACTTGATTACATGCAGTCGGCTATGGGCAGCGGCAAGCTCTGTGGCGACGGTGGTTTTACCCGTCGCTGCCAGCAGTGGATGGAGCAACGTTTTCACAGTGCCAAGGTGCTGCTGACGCCGTCCTGCACCGCATCGCTCGAAATGGCCGCGCTGCTGCTGGATATTCAGCCCGGCGATGAAGTGATCATGCCGAGCTACACCTTCGTCTCCACGGCGAACGCGTTTGTCCTGCGCGGGGCGAAAATCGTGTTTGTGGATATCCGTCCGGATACCATGAACATCAACGAAACGCTGATTGAAGCGGCGATCACCGACAAAACGCGGGCGATTGTTCCGGTGCATTACGCGGGCGTGGCCTGTGAAATGGACACCATCATGGCCATCGCCAAAAAGCACAACCTGTTCGTGGTGGAAGACGCCGCGCAGGGCGTGATGTCCACCTACAAAGGTCGCGCGCTGGGAACCATCGGTCATATCGGCTGCTTTAGCTTCCACGAAACCAAAAACTACACCGCAGGCGGCGAAGGCGGCGCGACGCTGATTAACGATCGTGCCCTTGTCGAGCGTGCGGAAGTGATCCGTGAAAAAGGGACCAACCGCAGCCAGTTCTTCCGCGGTCAGGTGGATAAATACACCTGGCGCGATATCGGCTCAAGCTACCTGATGGCGGACTTGCAGGCCGCGTATCTCTGGGCGCAGCTGGAAGCGGCAGAGCGAATCAATCTGCAACGCCTCTCCCTGTGGCAAACCTACTACGACGCGCTGGAGCCGCTGGCTAAAGCCGGACGTATTGAACTGCCGACTATTCCGGCAGACTGCATCCACAACGCCCACATGTTCTATATCAAGCTGCGCGATAACGACGATCGCAGCAAGCTGATTGCCTGGCTGAAGGAGGCGGAAATTATGGCGGTATTCCACTATATTCCGCTGCACTCCAGCCCGGCTGGCGAAGCCTTCGGGAGATTTGCCGGTGAAGACCGCTACACCACCAAAGAGAGCGAACGTCTGCTCCGCCTGCCCCTGTTCTACAACCTCGCGCCGGTGAACCAGCGTACGGTGATCAATTCGCTTCTGAGTTATTTCGCCTGATATGTCTCTGGCAAAAGCGTCGGTGTGGACGGCAGCGTCCACGCTAGTAAAAATTGGCGCCGGGTTACTGGTCGTCAAGCTGCTGGCCGTCTCATTTGGTCCGTCAGGCGTTGGGCTGGCAGGGAACTTCCGCCAGCTGGTCACGGTGCTTGGCGTGCTGGCAGGTGCCGGGATATTCAATGGCGTCACCAAATACGTCGCGCAGCATCATGACGATGCCGAAAAGCTTCGCACGGTGGTGGGCACCTCCTCTGCTATGGTGCTGGGCTTCTCTACGTTGCTGGCCATCGTCTTTTTGCTGGCGGCTGCACCTGTTAGTCAGGGACTGTTCGGACACACGCACTATCAGGGACTGGTGCGCCTGGTGGCGCTCGTTCAGATGGGCATCGCCTGGGCGAACCTGCTGCTGGCGCTGATGAAAGGCTTCCGTGATGCCGCCGGGAATGCGCTGGCGCTGATCCTCGGCAGCATTATCGGCGTTATCGCCTACTACTTCTGCTATCGGCTGGGCGGCTATGAAGGCGCGCTGCTGGGGCTGGCGCTGGTGCCTGCGCTCGTTGTCATTCCGGCAGCGTTTATGCTGATGCGCAGAGGCAATGTCCCGCTGAGTTACCTGAAACCGCAGTGGGACAAGATGCTGGCGGGGCAGCTAGGAAAGTTTACCCTGATGGCGCTCATCACTTCGGTAACGCTTCCCGTGGCTTACGTGATGATGCGAAACCTGCTGGCAGCGCATTACAGCTGGGATGAAGTGGGGATCTGGCAGGGCGTGAGCAGCATTTCAGATGCTTACCTCCAATTTATTACGGCTTCCTTTAGCGTCTATTTGCTGCCAACCTTATCGCGCCTGACGTCCAGGCAGGATATTACCCGCGAGATTTTTCGCGCCCTGCGTTTCGTGTTGCCGGCGGTTGCGATCGCCAGCTTTACCGTGTGGTTACTGCGTGATTTCGCCATCTGGCTGCTGTTTTCGGCGAAGTTTACCGCCATGCGCGATCTGTTTGCCTGGCAACTGGTCGGCGATGTGCTGAAAGTGGGGGCATACGTTTTCGGCTATCTGGTGATTGCGAAGGCTTCGCTGCGGTTGTATATCCTGGCAGAGATCGGCCAGTTTGCGCTGCTGACGGCATTTTCTCACTGGCTGATCCCCACCCACGGTGCGCTGGGGGCGGCGCAGGCCTATATGGCAACTTATATCGTTTATTTCGCTGCCTGTTGCGGCGTATTTTTACTTTGGCGTAAACGCGCATGACTGCACTGATACACATACTGGGATCGGATATCCCGCATCATAACCAGACCGTTCTGCGGTTCTTCAACGATGAACTGGCATCCGGCACGCCCGATGCGCGTGAGTTTATGGTCGTTGGACGCGACAGCGGCCTGAGCGCGGCGTGTCCGGCATTGCATATCACCTTCTGGCCAGACAAAGCGGCGCTGACGAAGGCCGTGGTTGCTAAAGCCAAAGCGGATCGAAGCCAACGTTTCTTCTTCCATGGACAGTTCAATACCGGACTGTGGCTGGCGCTGTTAAGCGGCGGGATCAAACCTTCTCAGTTCAGCTGGCATATCTGGGGAGCGGATCTCTACGAAGTCTCCCGTGGCTGGAAGTTCCGACTTTTCTATCCGCTGCGTCGTCTGGCGCAGGCGCGCGTGGGCTGCGTTTTTGCTACCCGAGGCGATCTCAACTATTTTGCTAAACAGCACCCGAAGGTTCGCGGGGAGCTGCTCTATTTCCCGACCCGTATGGATCCGGCGCTGAACACCATGGCGAATGACACGGTTCGAGAGGGCAAGCTGACCATCCTGGTGGGGAATTCCGGCGATCGCAGTAACGAGCATGTCGCGGCGCTGAGGGCGGTGCATCAGCAGTTTGGCGACACGGTGAACGTGGTGGTGCCGATGGGCTATCCCGCCAATAACGACGCCTACATCGATGAAGTTCGCCAGCAGGGGCTTGCGCTGTTTAGCGCGGAAAACCTGCACATTCTCAGCGATAAGCTGGAATTTGATGACTATCTCGCGCTGCTGCGAAAATGCGATCTGGGCTATTTCATCTTTGCCCGTCAGCAGGGGATTGGCACGCTGTGTCTGCTGATTCAGGCGGGCGTACCCTGCGTGCTCAACCGCGAAAACCCGTTCTGGCAGGACATGGCCGAGCAGCATATTCCGGTGCTGTTTACCTCTGACACGCTTAATGTCGAGGTGGTACGGGAAGCGCAGCGTCAGCTCACGCTGGTGGATAAAAATAGCATCGACTTTTTCAGCCCGAACTACCTCACGCCGTGGCACCGCGCGCTGCGTATTGCTTCAGGAGACAACGCATGAGCCAGTTGCAGTTTAGCGGCTTGCTGGTGGTCTGGCTGCTGAGCACGCTGTTTATCGCCACGCTCACCTGGTTTGAATTCCGGCGGGTACGTTTTAACTTCAACGTATTCTTCTCGCTGCTGTTTTTGCTGACCTTTTTCTTTGGCTTCCCGCTGACCAGCATCCTCGTGTTCCGCTTTGATGTTGGCGTCGCGCCGCCGGAAATCTTGTTGCAGGCGCTGCTCTCTGCGACCTGCTTCTACGCGGTGTACTACGTCACTTATAAAACGCGCCTGCGCGCGGCAAAAGACACCACCCCCCGTCGTCCGCTGTTTACCATGAACCGGGTAGAAACCCATCTGACGTGGGTTATGCTGATGACTATCGCCCTCGTCAGCGTGGCGATTTTCTTCATGCATAACGGCTTTTTACTGTTTAAGTTGCAGTCCTATAGCCAGATTTTCTCCGCCGAAGTCTCCGGCGTCGCGCTCAAGCGTTTCTTCTATTTCTTTATCCCGGCGATGCTGGTGGTCTTTTTCCTGCGTCAGGACAGCAAAGCCTGGCTGTTCTTCCTGGTCAGCACCGTCGCATTTGGCATTCTGACCTACATGATCGTCGGCGGCACCCGCGCCAACATCATTATCGCCTTCGCGATTTTCCTGTTTATCGGCATTATTCGCGGCTGGATCTCGCTGTGGATGCTGGCGGCGGCAGGCGTCTTTGGCATTGTGGGGATGTTCTGGCTGGCGCTGAAGCGCTACGGGCTGAACGTGGCCGGCGACGAAGCGTTTTACACCTTCCTGTATCTGACGCGCGACACCTTCTCGCCGTGGGAAAACCTGGCATTACTGCTGCAAAACTACGACAAGATCGAATTCCAGGGGCTGGCGCCGATTGTTCGCGATTTCTATGTCTTTATACCGACGTGGCTGTGGCCCGATCGTCCCGGCATTGTCCTGAACACGGCGAACTACTTCACCTGGGAAGTGCTGAACAACCATTCGGGTCTGGCGATTTCCCCAACCCTGATTGGCTCGCTGGTAGTGATGGGCGGAACGTGGTTTATCCTGCCTGGCGCGATCGCGGTAGGGCTGATAATAAAATGGTTCGACTGGCTATATACGCTGGGTAACGAAGAGACCAACCGCTACAAAGCCGCTGTTTTGCACAGTTTCTGTTTCGGTGCCATTTTCAATATGATCGTTCTGGCGCGCGAGGGGCTGGATTCATTCGTCTCACGCGTGGTGTTCTTTATGGTCGTTTTCGGACTCTGTCTGCTGCTGGCAAAACTGCTGTACTGGTTGTTTGACAGTGCAGGGCTTGTGCACAGACGTGAGCCACAGGGCAGCACAACGCTGTCGCAAGTCTGAGTAGGGATTATCATGACGGATACAACTTCAGCCCCGCGTTATGCGCTGCGCGGGCTACAGCTGATTGGCTGGCGTGACATGCAGCACGCGCTGGATTTTCTGTTCGCGGACGGGCAGATGAAGTCGGGCACGCTGGTGGCCATCAACGCAGAAAAAATGCTGGCGGTTGAAGATAATGCGGAAGTGAAAAGCCTGATTGAAGCCGCGGAGTTTAAATACGCAGACGGTATTAGCGTGGTGCGTTCAATTCGTAAAAAGTTTCCAGACGCTAATGTGTCTCGCGTGGCGGGTGCTGACCTTTGGGAGCGGCTTATGGAGCGCGCAGGCGCTGAAGGCACGCCGGTATTTTTGATCGGCGGCAAGCCAGAGGTGCTGGCGCAGACCGAACAAAAGCTGCGTAGCCAGTGGAATGTTAACATAGTGGGCAGCCAGGATGGCTATTTCAGGCCGGAAGATCGCCAGGCGTTATATGAGCGCGTGCGCGACAGCGGGGCGAAAATTGTCACTGTCGCTATGGGGTCGCCGCGCCAGGAAATACTGATGCGCGATTGCCGTCTGGTCAGCCCGGATGCGCTTTATATGGGCGTTGGCGGCACCTACGACGTCTTTACCGGCCACGTTAAGCGTGCGCCCAAAGTCTGGCAAAATCTGGGGCTGGAGTGGCTCTACCGCCTGCTCTCCCAACCGACGCGTATAAAACGACAGATTCGCCTTCTGCGCTACCTCGCCTGGCACTACACCGGGAAAATGTAATCAATATGCAGCGCGATCTGCTGTTCGCGCTGCAACGCCCCCCGCAAAACTGCTGAGTTTATGTGCAATGCATTCATTTTTTTAATGCATTGTTTGCCATTTGCCAGAATTTAAGAAACCATTCGCTCCGTATTTCAGTACCCCTCAAAACAATACCCGGCAACAAGTCGGGAAACAGCAAACACAACCGAGGAATTATGGCAGAGAAAAAACCGGAGCTTCAGCGTGGGCTGGAAGCTCGACATATTGAACTGATCGCGCTGGGCGGGACTATCGGCGTTGGCCTGTTTATGGGCTCGGCAAGCACGCTGAAGTGGGCGGGGCCTTCCGTCCTGCTGGCGTATATTATTGCCGGACTGTTCGTCTTCTTCATCATGCGCTCAATGGGCGAAATGCTGTTTCTGGAGCCGGTGACGGGCTCTTTCGCCGTTTACGCCCACCGGTATATGAGCCCGTTCTTTGGTTATCTCACGGCCTGGTCGTACTGGTTTATGTGGATGGCCGTGGGGATTTCGGAGATCACCGCCATCGGGGTCTACGTGCAGTTCTGGTTCCCGGAGATGGCCCAGTGGATACCCGCGCTTATTGCCGTAGGGCTGGTGGCGCTGGCGAACCTTGCCGCCGTTCGTCTTTACGGCGAAATCGAGTTCTGGTTTGCGATGATCAAAGTCACCACCATCATCGTGATGATTGTCGTTGGCCTTGGGGTCATCTTCTTTGGCTTCGGTAACGGCGGGCACGCTATCGGTTTTGGTAACCTGACCGGGCACGGCGGCTTCTTTGCGGGCGGCTGGAAGGGCTTTCTGACGGCACTCTGTATCGTTGTCGCCTCCTATCAGGGCGTTGAGCTGATCGGCATTACCGCTGGTGAGGCGAAAAACCCACAGGTCACGCTGCGTAGCGCGGTAGGCAAGGTGCTGTGGCGTATCCTGATTTTCTATGTGGGCGCGATCTTCGTTATCGTGACCATTTTCCCATGGAACGAGATCGGCACCACCGGCAGCCCGTTTGTCTTAACCTTCGCTAAGATTGGCATCACGGCGGCAGCCGCCATTATCAACTTTGTGGTGCTGACGGCGGCGCTCTCCGGCTGTAACAGCGGAATGTACAGCTGTGGGCGTATGCTTTACGCGCTCTCGCAAAACAAACAGCTGCCGGCGGTGATGGGTAAAGTCTCCTGCGTGGGTGTACCGGTGGCGGGCGTAGCGGTGTCGATTGTGATTCTGCTGATTGGCTCTTGCCTGAACTACATCATCCCGAATCCGCAGCGCGTGTTTGTTTATGTTTATAGCGCCAGCGTGCTGCCGGGGATGGTACCGTGGTTTGTCATTTTGATTAGCCAGCTGCGTTTCCGACAGGCGCACAAAGAAGCGATCGCCAGCCATCCATTCCGTTCCATTCTGTTCCCGTATGCGAACTATTTGACGATGGCGTTCCTGATTTGCGTATTAATTGGAATGTACTTTAATGAAGATACCCGCATGTCGCTGTTTGTCGGGATGATCTTCCTGGCTGCCGTCACAGCTGCATATAAACTTTTTGGCCTGGGTCGCCGTGGCTCCGCCCATAAAGTGGAGGAATAAGCGGCAAAATGTGCAAACCATAACCAAACGCGCATTTTTTTCAAAAAAGCACTAGACAGCGGGGTCGGAGGTACGTAATATCCAGCCCCGCAACGGCGCTAAGCGCCCGTAGCTCAGCTGGATAGAGCGCTGCCCTCCGGAGGCAGAGGTCTCAGGTTCGAATCCTGTCGGGCGCGCCATTTTAGTCCCGGCGCTAGAGCTGCGGTGGTCTGAGAAGTAGTCAGAACCGCGTGAAAGAATACAGTGGTGGCTATAGCTCAGTTGGTAGAGCCCTGGATTGTGATTCCAGTTGTCGTGGGTTCGAATCCCATTAGCCACCCCATTATTGAAAGAGTTGTGAATTGCGAAGGTGGCGGAATTGGTAGACGCGCTAGCTTCAGGTGTTAGTGTTCTTACGGACGTGGGGGTTCAAGTCCCCCCCCTCGCACCACGACTTTTAATGAGTTGAACTAAAAATTCAAAAAAGCAGTACATCGGCGAGTAGCGCAGCTTGGTAGCGCAACTGGTTTGGGACCAGTGGGTCGGAGGTTCGAATCCTCTCTCGCCGACCAATTTTGAACCCCGCTTCGGCGGGGTTTTTTGTTTTCTGCGCTTTTTCATCCTGTAGCCATTCCCCGACAACACTCTATATCCTTGTCGCGATTCAGCGACATATAAGCCTTTAATAATAAAGAATTTATTATTTTCTCTCTTAACCTGTCTCCTGGTGACGACAGATTGCCGCCCTTAGCGCGAGTTTGTATGGCGTAAGGCGGCTCTTAACAACATAATTTCCTTTTATCTTAAAATGTTGCGCGATGTAAAAGTTATGCGTGTAAACCTGGCACATTACATGCAATAATATGCGTGTAGATGCTCATTCCATCTCTTATGTTCGCCCTACGGCCTCATAAACTCAGGAATGACGCAGAGCCGTTTACGGTGCTTATCGTCCACTGACAGATGTCGCTTCGGCCTCATCAAACACCATGGACATAACGTTGAGTGAAGCACCAAATATGTTGTCTTACAGACCTGTTTTAACGCCTGCTTTTATAGCAGGCGTTTTTTTATGGGTACAAAAAAGGAGGCCATCTGGCCTCCTGGATAATTACTGCTGCGTTCCGTTATTGTGTAGCGTAAGCAGAAGCCCATCACGCCGCATGGCTGCGGCCTCTTCCGGCTTGTGCTGCTTGTCCAGCGAATCAGCAAGCCAGGCGTAATCAAATGCGTCCGGGCGTTGCTTCAGCGCTGCGCGGAAGGCGAGACTCGCCTCCTGCCACTCGCCGTGTTTCATCAAAGACTGGCCCAGCGTACTCCACAGCAGCGGACGATCGCCCACGGTTTTGATCTGCTGGCGCAATGCTTTTTCTATTTGTTCCGGATTGTTGGTTTTCAGACGCGGGATGACCATCACCAGGCGGTCATCATACTGTCGCTTGAGACCGTCGAGAAGGATCTCCTGCGCGGTGTCATGGTCGTCACACTCAATCAGATGTTCTGCCATCGCCACCTGAAGGGGAACCTGCTGGCGCGTTTTGCGGCTCTGGTTTTTCCACCAGGTTTTCAGGCCGTCGCTGCCAAGATCGGCGCGCGCCTGATCCATCAGGCCAATCCAGGCCAGACGCTGAAGTTCATCACGATGTTCATCATCGCCCACGTCGGCTTTCGCCATGGAAGGGATAATGTCCAGCAGCGAACCCCAGGCACCGGTCCGAATGTATGCCTGCTCCGCAAGACGCAGCACTTCCGGATGACGAGGGGTGATTTCCAGCAGACGGTCAACGCCGTGACGTGCGGCATGGTTTTCATTGCGCGCCAGTTGCAGACGAACGCGGGTGATCTCAACCGGAATCGGATCCTTAGTTGAGAGCTCAGATGCGCGTTCAAGATGCTGATTGGCGCGGGCCTCATCGCCTCGCTGTTGCGCCGCCTCAGCGGCCAGCAGATAGTTAACAACCGGCTGTTCTGCATGGTCGGCATTTTTCGACATCAGCTTTTCAACCTGCTGATAGTCGCCTTCGGCCAGCTTCAGCAACGCTTGCTCGGTCTGCTTACGGGCGCGACGGCGCTTACGGCCAACGAACCAGCCGCGCGTGTGAACGCCGGTACGGAAAATCCGACGCAGGATCCATTCCACTGCCAGCAGGACGACCACACCCAGGATCAGGATGATCACCAGCCCTGTCACGCTGGTTTCGACGTTGTAGTTATCGGTCTGGATCAATACGTAACCCTGGTGACCCGCGAGCATCGGCCCCAGTACAATTCCGGCGATCAGCAGGATGAAGAGTAAGAAGACTTTTAGCATCATCACTCTCCTTGCGGCGCGCTTTCAGGCGCTGGCGCGGCGGCAGGTGCTTCAGCCGGGCGCTCTGCCGGAACGCCCGGCTGGGCCAGCAGGTTACGCACGCGCGTCTGCATGATCTTCTCCAGAATCGGCTGGCTTTCCAGCTTGTCCGGCACGTTCATGGTGATGTTTTGCTGGCTCAGCTTGTCGATATCCTCCAGGAACGCGGTCGTGGTTGCGTCATTGGTATCGTAGTAAGCACGTACCCAGGTTGAAACGTTATCCAGCGCCTGTTTGTAGGTCTCTTCCTGGTGACGTGGTACGGCCTGGGCAGCCACCAGCAGGCGGGAGCGAATGTTTTCGCGCAGATAGACATCCTGGTTCGGTGCCAGCAGCGGCACGGCAGTTTCATCGCGGCGGCGAATGGTAATAAAGCTGTCCATAAAGTTCTGCCAGCTCTTTTGCAGGTTGATACGCCATTCGCTCAGGGAGCTGGACAGCTCGGTGCCGTCGGAATCCATTGGAGAGTCATCGTCGTTGTTATCGGCCAGCTGAAGGTTATCAATCTGGTTGGAGAGCTGATTTACCTTAAGGATGATACCGTCATAGTCGACCTGAGAAACCGCAGACAGGCTGGCGATATCTTCCGTAATAGCGCGGCGTGCGTTGATGAGGCTCGGATCGTTCATATCGGCCAGGCTTGCGTCGGCGCTTTTCAGCAGCGCGGCGGCGGTGGTGACATCCTGATCGCTCCAGAGCTTGCGCCCGGCCAGCTTCACCAGAAAATCGGCCTGTGAGAGCAGCCAGGTTTTGGCATCGGTTCCCGAAATCGTGGCGACTTTCTCCTGCACTTCGCTCAGCTGTTTGGTCAACTCTTCACGTTTGCTGTTCGCGTCGGCGAGGGCGGCAGCCTGCTGTTTGATCACGCCTTCCAGCTCAGCTTTTTGCGTCTCCTGCGCTTTCTGTAGGGCGGTGATTTGGTTAACCAGCGCGTCGCTGGTGGCCGTCTGGTTGGTGCCTTGTTTCTTCACCAGTCCGTAGAGACCCACGCCTGCGGCCAGCGCAATCGCGATGGCAATCACGCTCAGCGTGAGGCTGGTTTTATTGCTGCCGTTTTTCTTCTCAACGGTTTTGTCTGTCGTCTCTGGCTGTGACGTGGTGTCCACAGTCTCCCTGGTCTCTTCAACCACGGCGGAGGATTTTTCGTGTTCCGTCATTATGGCTTCCCATTTGAGAGTTATTGTAATGCGCGCAGCAGCGCATCGTTGTCGGCGTTATCAGCGATCCGAATATCCTGCCAGCCCAGTTCCCGGGCGTGGTTCGCCAGACGCTCGCTGACGACCAGAAGCCGACAGCGGAGTAACCAGTTTTCGCGATACCAAAGCGGAATCAGCGACCAAAGCTGTTGTAACATTTCACCGCTGGTAACCACCAGCGTATTAATGCCGCGCGCGTGCCAGCGCATGGCTTCTTCCGCGCCATCATAGTGTTTCGCACAGCGCTGATAGCACTCCACAAACGTCACGTCTGCGCCGCGTTCGCGCAGCGTCTCGCCCAGCAGTTCGCGGCCACCGTTGCCGCGCAAAATGAGCGCACGCTTTCCGGCAATAGTTTGTAATTCAGGTAATTGTAGCAAGACTTCGCTGATTTCCCGATCTAACGGGTAACGAACATCGATTCCGCTCGCGGTATGTAAGGCCAGCGCCGTGGTGCGCCCGATGGCGAAATAGCGGGGTGCGTGGGGCCAGTTAACGCCCTGCTGTTGTAGCTGCGCATGGGCAAATTCCACGGCATGCTGCGATATCGCAAAGAGCAGATCACCTTCCTGCAAGGCACGCATCTGGTCAGCGAGCGTAGGCAGCTCGCGACCGGGGGAGAATTCAATCAACGGAAAACTCCAGGCCACCTGCCCCAGTGCGCGCAGACGGCTCACTAACTGCTCTCCTGCGGGAGAAGGGCGGGTGACAAGTATGCTCATGCAGGGGGCTCTCCGTTATAGACCTCAGCCAGAATTTCACGCGCGCCGTTATTCAGCAGCTCTTCCGCCAGCGATACGCCAAGCGCCTCGGCATCCTGCGGCTTGCCGCGACGTTCACCGCGAACCATCTGCGAGCCGTCCGGCGCGCCAACCAGCGCACGCAGCCACAGCTCACCGTCAGTTAATTCAGCATAGCTGCCAATTGGCACCTGACAGCCTCCTTCGAGGCGAGTATTCATCGCGCGCTCGGCTTTTACGCGAACGGCGGTATCGTCATGATTCAGCGGCGCGAGCAGTGCCTGAGTACGCGCATCATCCAGACGACACTCAATGCCGACGGCACCCTGGCCGACGGCGGGCAGCGACAGCTCCGGCGGCAACGCCACGCGAATACGTTCTTCCAGCCCCAGGCGTTTCAGGCCCGCAACCGCAAGAATAATGGCATCGTAGTCGCCGTTATCCAGCTTGCCAAGGCGTGTGCCGACGTTCCCACGCAGCGAGCGAATCACCAGATCCGGGCGACGTTCAGCCAGCTGACACTGGCGGCGTAAACTTGACGTGCCGACCACGCTGCCTGCCGGCAACGCATCAAGCGAGTCATAGCGATTAGAGACAAACGCATCGCGCGGATCCTCGCGCTCGCAGATGGTCACCAGCCCCAGCCCTTCCGGGAACTCAACGGGCACGTCTTTCATCGAATGCACGGCGATATCGGCGCGGTTCTCAAGCAATGCCAGTTCCAGCTCTTTGACAAACAGACCCTTTCCGCCCACTTTGGCCAGCGGCGTATCAAGAATGACATCGCCACGCGTGACCATTGGCACCAGCTCAACGCGTAATCCGGTGTGGCAGGCTTCCAGGCGCTGCTTAACATAATGTGCCTGCCAGAGCGCAAGAGGACTTTGGCGTGTGGCAATTCTCAAAACATTGTCTAACATGCTTGTTACCGTCATTATCAATCGCTAACCATCCTAACATTGTTGACACTCGGATGGCAGTTTTACGGTTGATGAAGAGTGAGAGGGACAGGGCGGCGTTCGCGTCAGCCACCGCCGTATTCAGGAATTTACACGTACAGAACGGTGCTACACTTGTATGTAGCGCATCTTTCTTTACGGTCAACCGGCAAGGTGTTAAATTGATCACGTTTTAGACCATTTTTTCGTCTGTACCACCAGAAAACAACAAGGCGAAAAAGGGTAACGGTTATTTTTTGAAATACTGCGGGTCCGCTGCTTGTTCTGTTTTGACTGGCGTGCGACACCCGGAAACATCAGGCGATACGTCTTGTACCTCTATATTGAGACTCTGAAACAGAGACTGGATGCCATCAATCAATTGCGTGTGGATCGCGCGCTTGCTGCCATGGGCCCTGCTTTCCAGCAGGTATACAGTCTACTGCCGACATTGTTGCACTATCACCATCCGCTAATGCCGGGTTACCTCGATGGTAACGTTCCCCAGGGCATTTGCCTCTTCACGCCTGATGAAACCCAACAGCACTATCTGACTGAACTTGAGCTTTACCGTGGTATGCCGCCGCAGGTTTCGCCGAAAGGCGAGCTGCCGATTACCGGGGTTTACTCCATGGGCAGCACGTCATCGGTTGGGCAAAGTTGTTCTTCTGACCTGGATATCTGGGTCTGCCATCAGTCCTGGCTCGACAATGAAGAGCGCCAGCTGTTGCAGCGTAAATGCAGTCTGCTGGAGAGCTGGGCGGCGTCGCTCGGCGTGGAAGTGAGCTTCTTCCTGATTGATGAAAACCGTTTCCGCCATAACGAAAGCGGCAGTCTGGGTGGTGAAGACTGCGGCTCGACTCAGCACATTCTGTTGCTGGATGAGTTTTACCGTACTGCGGTTCGCCTGGCCGGAAAACGTATTCTGTGGAATATGGTGCCGTGCGATGAAGAAGAGAATTATGACGACTACGTCATGTCGCTTTACTCGCAGGGCGTACTGACGCCAAACGAGTGGCTGGATCTGGGCGGTCTGAGCTCCCTGTCCGCCGAAGAATACTTTGGTGCAAGCCTCTGGCAGCTCTATAAGAGCATTGATTCACCGTACAAAGCGGTGCTGAAAACCCTGCTGCTGGAAGCCTACTCCTGGGAATACCCCACGCCGCGTCTGCTGGCGAAAGATATTAAGCAGCGTCTGCACGACGGGGAGATCGTCTCCTACGGGCTTGATGCCTACTGCATGATGCTGGAACGCGTCACCGAATACCTGACTGCCATTGATGACGCCACGCGTCTTGACCTGGTGCGTCGATGTTTCTATCTCAAAGTCTGTGAAAAACTGAGCCGCGAGCGCGCCTGCGTTGGCTGGCGCCGTGAAGTGGTCAGCCAGTTAGTCAAAGAGTGGGGATGGGACGAAGCGCGTCTCGCCATGCTCGACAACCGCGCCAACTGGAAAATCGATCAGGTGCGCGAGGCGCACAACGAGCTGCTTGATGCGATGATGCAGAGCTACCGCAACCTGATCCGCTTTGCCCGCCGTAACAACCTTAGCGTTTCTGCCAGCCCACAGGATATCGGGGTGCTGACCCGTAAACTGTACGCCGCGTTTGAAGCGTTGCCGGGCAAGGTAACGCTGGTGAACCCACAGATTTCGCCTGACCTGTCTGAACCGAATCTGACCTTTATCTACGTGCCGCCGGGCCGCGCAAACCGCACCGGGTGGTATCTGTACAACCGTGCGCCAAGCATGGATTCGATCATCAGCCATCAGCCGCTGGAGTATAACCGCTACCTTAACAAGCTGGTGGCCTGGGCCTGGTTTAACGGCCTTCTCACCTCACGCACCCGGTTGTTTATCAAGGGCAACGAGGTGGTCGATTTAGCCAAATTGCAGGAGATGGTGGCGGATGTCTCGCACCACTTCCCACTGCGTCTGCCTGCGCCGACGCCAAAAGCGCTCTACAGCCCGTGTGAGATTCGCCATCTGGCGATCATCGTCAACCTGGAATACGACCCGACGGCGGCCTTCCGCAATCAGGTGGTTCACTTTGACTTCCGTAAGCTTGACGTCTTTAGCTTCGGTGAGCAGCAAAACTGCCTGGTGGGCAGCGTGGATCTGCTGTACCGCAACTCGTGGAACGAAGTGCGTACCCTGCACTTTAACGGCGAGCAGGCGATGATCGAGGCGCTGAAAACGATCCTCGGCAAGATGCATCAGGACGCCGCGCCGCCGGACAGCGTAGAGGTGTTCTGCTACAGCCAGCACCTTCGCGGCCTGATTCGTACCCGCGTGCAGCAGCTGGTGTCTGAGTGCATCGAATTGCGTCTTTCCAGCACCCGGAATGAAACCGGACGCTTTAAAGCGCTGCGCGTCTCCGGCCAGACCTGGGGGCTGTTCTTTGAGCGCCTGAACGTGTCGGTGCAGAAGCTGGAGAACGCCATTGAATTCTACGGCGCGATTTCACACAACAAACTGCATGGCCTGTCGGTTCAGGTGGAAACCAACCACGTTAAGCTGCCGCAGGTGGTGGATGGCTTTGCGAGTGAAGGGATTATTCAGTTCTTCTTCGAGGAGTCGGGCGATAACGCCGGGTTTAATATCTACATTCTGGATGAAACCAACCGTGCCGAGGTGTATCACCACTGTGAAGGCAGCAAAGAGGAGCTGGTGCGCGACGTCAGCCGGTTCTATTCATCCTCGCACGATCGCTTTACCTACGGCTCAAGTTTTATCAACTTCAACCTGCCGCAGTTCTACCAGATTGTGAATGTGGATGGACGAGCGCAGGTGATCCCGTTCCGTACGCAGGCGATTACCCCTGCGGTGCCCGCTAACCAGGAAACTGCGCCGCTGTTGCAGCAGTATTTCTCCTGACCCTTTTCGCCGGGTGGCGCTAACGCTTACCCGGCCTACGGTCCGAGCTGCTGTTGCCGGGTGGCGCTAACGCTTACCCGGCCTATGGTTCGAGCCGCTGTTGCGGTTGTCGCTAACGCTTACCCGGCCTACGGTCCGAGCCGCTGTTGCGGTTGGCGCTCACGCTTACCCGGCCTACGGTCCGAGCTGCTGTTGCGGTTGGCGCTCACGCTTACCCGGACTATGGTTCGAGCCGTTGTAGGCCCGGTAAGGCGTAGCCGCCACCGGGCAACAAAACTACCTGAAACTCACGTTCTCACCCGCCTGCGCCGTCGCCGCCTGCTCCAGCAGATCCCAGAACGTTTCGCCGCTGCGGTCGCAGATCCACTCGTCACCTTTTAGATCAAAGTGATAGCCGCCCTGTTTCGCCGCCAGCCACACCTGGTGAAGCGGCTCCTGACGGTTAATAATAATCTTGCTGCCGTTTTCGAAGCTTAAGGTCAGGATCCCGCCGTTGATTTCACAATCGATATCGCTGTCGCCGTCCCACTCGTCGATACGCTCTTCGATGGTCATCCACAGGGTATCGGCAAGGCGATGAAATTCACTGTCGTTCATGGTTTTATTCCTGTTTTTCGTGATGGCGGCAGTATAACGCTAAATAATTCCCGTTGCAGGAAAGCGGCAAACTCTTGCTTTTGTGTCTTCTCCTGCGATGATAGAAACAGATTTGAACTTACGGGCAACCTCTACATGAAAAACGTCTTTCGAACGCTTGTCGTTCTTGTCACTCTGTTTAGCCTGACCGGCTGTGGACTGAAGGGACCACTGTACTTCCCGCCAGAGGATAAAAACGCACCACCGCCGACGAAACCGGTGCAAAGTGGTATCGAGTCATCTACGCCGGATACCAACGATCGCGGCAATAACGGCGGCCCGACTCAGGTCAATCTCTGACGATTACGTTCTGTACCCGCGCAATGGAGCAAATGATGCAGTTCTCTAAAATGCATGGCCTTGGCAACGACTTTATGGTCGTCGACGCGGTAACGCAGAATGTCTTTTTCTCCCCGGAACTGATCCGTCGTCTGGCGGATCGGCACGTGGGCGTGGGTTTTGACCAGCTGCTGGTGGTGGAGCCGCCTTACGATCCTGACCTGGACTTCCACTATCGCATTTTTAACGCCGACGGCAGCGAAGTTTCCCAGTGCGGCAACGGCGCGCGCTGTTTTGCCCGCTTTGTTCGGCTGAAAGGGCTGACCAACAAGCGCGATATCCGCGTCAGCACCGCCAACGGCCGGATGGTGCTCAGCGTCACCGACGACGAACTGGTGCGCGTGAACATGGGCGAGCCGAACTTCGAACCCGCTGCCGTGCCGTTTCGCGCCAACAAAGCGGAAAAGACCTATATTATGCGTGCCGCCGAGCAGACAGTATTGTGCGGCGTCGTCTCGATGGGTAACCCGCACTGCGTGATTCAGGTAGATGATGTGCAAACCGCGGCGGTTGAAACGCTCGGCCCGGTGCTGGAAAGCCACGAGCGCTTCCCGGAGCGGGCGAACATCGGTTTCATGCAGGTGGTGAATCGTGAACACATTCGCCTGCGGGTTTACGAGCGCGGCGCGGGCGAAACCCAGGCCTGCGGAAGCGGTGCCTGTGCGGCGGTGGCCGTCGGTATCTCACAGGGGTTACTGGCGGAAGAGGTTCGCGTGGAATTACCGGGCGGGCGTCTTGATATCGCCTGGAAAGGAGCGGGTCATCCACTGTACATGACTGGCCCGGCGACACATGTTTATGACGGGTTTATCCATCTATGAAGCAACCAGGGGAAGAACTGCGGGAACCTGTAACGGAGCTGGATGACAGCGCTGTTGTGGATTACCTGCTGCACAATCCTGAGTTTTTTATCCGCAATGCACGCGTCGTCGAAAGGATGCGCGTGCCGCATCCGGTTCGCGAGACCGTGTCGCTGGTTGAATGGCACATGGCGCGCTCGCGCAACCACATCAATCAGCTCGAAGAGAACATGACGCTGCTGATGGAGCAGGCCAGCAATAACGAAAGCCTGTTCTATCGTCTTCTGCACCTTCAGGCGCGTCTGGCTTCCGCGCACAGTCTCGAAGAGTTCCTCAACCGCTTCCACCGCTGGGCGCGCGAGCTGGGGCTGGCAGGCGCGACGATCCGTCTCTTTCCCGACCGCTGGCGCATTGGCGCGCCGTCCGGGTTTACCCATCTGGCGCTGAGCCGTCAGGCGTTTGAACCGCTGCGCATTCAGCGTCTGGGCCATGAGCACCACTATCTGGGGCCGCTTAACGGGCCAGAACTGCTGGTGGTGCTGCCGGAAGCCAAAGCTATCGGCTCGGTGGCGATGTCGCTGATGGGGCGCGATGGTGACCTGGGCGTGATGTTATTTACCAGCCGCGACGCGCATCACTATGAACAGGGGCAGGGCACGCAACTGTTGCAGGAGATCGCCCTGATGCTGCCTGAGCTGCTGGAGCGCTGGATTGAGCGCGTATGACGGACGGACTGCTCGCCACTGACGTCACCCGTTTTCTGCGCTATCTTGGCGTAGAACGCCAGCTTAGCCCTATTACGCTGCTCAACTATCAGCGTCAGCTTGATGCCATCATGCAGATTGCCGATGAAATCGGCCTGAAAAGCTGGCAACAATGTGACGCCGCCACGGTTCGCGGCTTCGTTGTGCGTAGCCGTAAAAAAAACTTAAGCCCGGCGAGCCTGGCGCTCCGGCTCTCTGCCCTGCGCAGTTTCTTCGACTGGCTGGTCAGCCAGGGCGGTCTGAAAGCCAATCCGGCAAAAGGGATCGCCACGCCAAAGGCCCCGCGTCATCTGCCGAAAAATATCGACGTCGACGACGTAAACCGCCTGCTGGATATCGATCTTAACGATCCGCTGGCCGTGCGCGACCGCGCGATGCTGGAGGTGATGTACGGCGCGGGCCTGCGTCTCTCTGAGCTGGTGAACCTTGACTTAAAGCACCTCGATCTGGAATCTGGCGAAGTGTGGGTGATGGGCAAAGGCAGCAAAGAGCGCCGCCTGCCGATCGGCCGCAATGCGGTTTCCTGGATTGAGCACTGGCTGGATCTGCGCGGTCTGTTTGGCGCGGAAGAGGATGCGCTGTTCCTGTCGAAGCTCGGCAAGCGGATCTCGGCGCGTAACGTGCAGAAGCGCTTTGCGGAGTGGGGCATTAAGCAGGGGCTGAACAGCCACGTTCACCCGCATAAGCTGCGCCACTCTTTTGCGACGCACATGCTGGAATCAAGCGGCGACCTGCGCGGCGTACAGGAGCTGCTTGGTCACGCGAATCTGTCGACCACCCAAATCTATACCCACTTAGACTTCCAACACCTTGCCTCGGTGTATGACGCGGCGCATCCACGCGCCAAACGGGGGAAATAATGCGTTTTTACCGCCCACTCGGTCAGATCTCAGCCCTGACGTTTGATCTTGATGACACCCTTTACGACAACCGCCCAGTGATCCTGCGTACCGAGCAGGAGTCGCTGGCGTTTGTGCAAAACTACCATCCTGCGCTGAAAGCGATCCAGAACAAAGAGTTCCAGAAGCTGCGTCAGTCCCTGCGGGAAACCGAGCCGGAAATTTACCATGACGTGACCGAATGGCGCCGCCGTGCGGTTGAGCAGGCGATGCTCAATGCCGGCCTGAGCGCGCAGGACGCGGCCATGGGTGCTGAAGCGGCCATGGAAAACTTCGCCAAATGGCGCAGTCGCATCGATGTGCCGCAGGAGACCCACGACACGCTGGTGAAGCTCGCCGAAAAGTGGCCGCTGGTCGCCATCACTAACGGCAACGCTCAGCCTGAACTGTTTGGTCTGGGGAACTATTTTCAGTTCGTGCTGCGCGCGGGCCCGCACGGACGCTCGAAGCCGTTCAACGATATGTATCATCTGGCGGCGGAAAAACTGGATTTGCCGCTCGGTGAGATCCTGCACGTGGGCGACGACCTGACCACGGACGTCGCCGGGGCGATCCGCTGCGGCATGCAGGCCTGCTGGATCAAGCCGGAAAATGCCGATCTGATGACTACCCCGGATAGCCGTCTTCTGCCGCACGTGGAAATTTCACGGTTGGCATCCCTCACGACGCTGATATAATCATCAATTGTTCTGTATAAATTAACAGGGTTTTGGCGAATGGAAACATTTGCCCGCCCGACATGACGTGACGGTGCCAATGGACGTTTCTTACCTGCTCGACAGCCTTAATGACAAACAGCGTGACGCGGTTGCCGCCTCGCGTACAAACCTGCTGGTACTGGCTGGAGCGGGCAGTGGTAAGACGCGCGTGCTGGTTCACCGTATCGCCTGGCTACAGAGCGTGGAGAACTGCTCGCCGTACTCGATTATGGCCGTGACGTTCACCAACAAGGCGGCGGCGGAGATGCGCCACCGTATCGCACAGCTAATGGGCACCAGCCAGGGCGGCATGTGGGTTGGCACCTTCCACGGCCTGGCGCATCGTCTGCTGCGCGCGCACCATATGGACGCTAACCTGCCGCAGGATTTCCAGATCCTCGACAGCGAAGACCAGCTGCGCTTACTGAAACGTCTGATCAAGGCGATGAACCTCGACGAGAAGCAGTGGCCGCCGCGTCAGGCGATGTGGTACATCAACGGTCAGAAAGACGAAGGGCTGCGTCCGCACCACATTCAAAGCTTCGGTAACCCGGTTGAGCAGACCTGGCAGAACGTCTACAAGGCCTATCAGGAAGCGTGCGATCGCGCCGGTCTGGTGGATTTCGCCGAACTGCTGCTGCGCGCCCACGAGCTGTGGCTCAACAAACCACATATCCTGCAACACTACCGTGAACGCTTCACCAACATTTTGGTGGACGAATTCCAGGATACCAACAACATTCAGTACGCGTGGATCCGCCTGCTGGCCGGAGATACCGGCAAGGTGATGATCGTGGGCGATGACGACCAGTCTATCTACGGCTGGCGCGGCGCGCAGGTGGAGAACATCCAGCGCTTTCTCAACGATTTCCCCGGCGCGCAAACCATCCGTCTGGAGCAGAACTACCGTTCTACCAGCAACATACTGAGCGCGGCCAACGCCCTGATTGAGAACAACAACGGGCGCCTGGGTAAAAAGCTGTGGACCGATGGCGTCGACGGCGAACCGATTTCGATTTACTGCGCCTTCAACGAGCTCGACGAAGCCCGCTTCGTGGTGAACCGCATTAAAACCTGGCAGGAGAACGGCGGTGCGCTGGAGCAGTGTGCCATTCTCTATCGCAGCAACGCCCAGTCGCGCGTGCTGGAAGAGGCGCTGTTACAGGTGAGCATGCCGTACCGCATTTATGGCGGTATGCGCTTCTTCGAACGTCAGGAGATCAAAGATGCGCTCTCGTATTTGCGTCTGATTGCCAACCGTAACGACGATGCGGCATTTGAGCGCGTGGTGAACACACCGACGCGTGGCATCGGCGATCGTACGCTGGACGTGGTGCGTCAGGCCTCGCGCGATCGTCAGCTCACGCTATGGCAGGCATGCCGCGAGCTGTTACAGGAAAAAGCACTCGCCGGGCGCGCCGCCAGCGCATTGCAGCGCTTCCTGGAGTTAATCGACGCGCTGGCGCAGGAAACGGCCGACATGCCGCTGCACGTCCAGACTGACCGGGTGATCAAAGATTCCGGCCTGCGCACCATGTACGAGCAGGAAAAAGGCGAGAAGGGCCAGACCCGTATTGAGAACTTAGAGGAACTGGTGACGGCAACGCGCCAGTTCAGCTACAACGAAGAAGACGAAGACCTGATGCCGTTGCAGGCATTCCTCTCTCACGCCGCACTGGAGGCGGGTGAAGGGCAGGCCGATACCTGGCAGGATGCGGTTCAGCTGATGACCCTGCACTCCGCGAAAGGTCTGGAGTTCCCGCAGGTGTTCATCGTCGGGATGGAAGAGGGGATGTTCCCGAGCCAGATGTCGCTGGATGAAGGCGGGCGTCTGGAAGAGGAGCGTCGTCTGGCCTACGTGGGCGTGACCCGTGCGATGCAGAAACTGACCCTGACCTACGCGGAAACCCGCCGCCTGTACGGGAAAGAGGTGTATCACCGTCCGTCGCGCTTTATCGGCGAACTGCCGGAAGAGTGTGTGGAAGAGGTGCGCCTGCGCGCCAGCATCAGCCGTCCGGTCAGTCATCAGCGTATGGGCTCGCCAATCTCGGAAACCGATACCGGTTACAAGCTGGGCCAGCGCGTGCGCCACTCGAAGTTTGGCGAAGGCACCATCGTCAATCTGGAAGGCAGCGGCGAGCACAGCCGTTTGCAGGTCGCGTTCCAGGGGCAGGGGATCAAATGGCTGGTGGCAGCCTATGCCAAGCTGGAAAGTGTGTAACTTTCAGAAAAATATCACTATTTTGTAATAATCTGCTAGCCTTATACGTTGAAGGTCAATTAATGCCCTTCAGCGTTCCGTTGCGTGTTGACGCCACAGTTATTGCTGGCGTAACATGCGCGCACGATTACGCTAAGAGGACATTCGCCTTGGACACACCCAGTAGATACTGGCTCAATTCCCTGTCATCCAGGAACAACTCCTAAGGCTATCTCCTCTTGCTGATGGCCTTAGTGGTTGTCAGCGACTGCATCATTCCCGTCGCGCTGAGTCAGGCTGTTTAATGGTCTGAAACCCAATTTGTTTCTGTGTGCCCACCGAACTGTCCGATATTTTTTGCATTGGGAGTCCCGGTCATGTTGAGCGCATTTCAACTCGAAAATAACCGACTGACTCGGCTTGAAGCCGAAGAGTCACAGCCCCTCATTGATGCCGTATGGGTGGATCTGGTCGAGCCGGACGACGATGAGCGCCTTCGCGTACAATCTGAACTGGGGCAAAGCCTGGCGACACGCCCGGAACTGGAAGACATCGAAGCATCCGCCCGTTTTTTTGAAGACGAAGACGGCCTGCACATTCACTCCTTCTTCTTCTTCGAAGATGCCGAAGACCACGCGGGGAACTCCACTGTGGCGTTCACCATCCGCGATGGCCGCCTGTTCACCCTGCGCGAGCGCGAACTGCCTGCGTTTCGTCTCTACCGCATGCGCGCCCGCAGCCAGGCGATGATGGACGGTAACGCCTATGAGCTGCTGCTGGATCTGTTCGAAACCAAAATCGAACAGCTGGCGGATGAAATCGAAAACATCTACAGCGACCTGGAAAAGCTGAGCCGCGTGATCATGGAAGGCCATCAGGGCGATGAGTACGACGAAGCGTTGTCCACGCTTGCAGAGCTGGAAGATATCGGCTGGAAGGTGCGTTTGTGTCTGATGGATACCCAGCGCGCGCTGAACTTCCTGGTGCGCAAGGCGCGTCTGCCGGGCGGTCAGCTGGAGCAGGCGCGTGAGATCTTACGCGATATCGAATCCCTGCTGCCGCACAACGAATCCCTGTTCCAGAAGGTCAACTTCCTGATGCAGGCGGCAATGGGCTTTATCAACATCGAGCAGAACCGCATCATCAAGATCTTCTCGGTGGTTTCCGTGGTGTTCCTGCCGCCGACGCTGGTGGCATCCAGCTACGGGATGAACTTTGAGTTTATGCCGGAGCTGAAGTGGAGCTTTGGCTACCCGGGGGCGATTATCTTTATGATCCTCGCCGGGCTGGCGCCGTACCTGTACTTCAAGCGGAAGAACTGGTTGTAAAAATCAGGCGGGTGGCGCTGCGCTTACCCGCCCTACAAAGCACCTAAATTCCTCTGCGAGTCCTGCGCTGGGTATAAATTGCATCCGCAACGAAAATCGCCAGCGCCACCCAGATAAAGGCAAACGTCACCATCTTATCCGCACCCGGCACCTCGCCGTAAAACACCACCGCCAGCAGGAACATCAGCGTCGGGCCGATGTACTGGAAGAAGCCAAGCGTCGAGAGACGCAGACGCGTTGCCGCGCCGGTGAAGCACAGCAGGGGAATCGTCGTGACCACGCCCGCCGCCATCAGCATCAGGTTCAGCGACCATGGGTTGCTGCCCATGTGGCTGGTGGCGCTGTCGGCAATACCGAACAGGTAGATCGCCGCGACAGGCAGCAGCCACAGGGTTTCAAACAGCATTCCCGTCTGCGCTTCCACGGCGATTTTTTTACGCACCAGGCCGTAGAAGGCAAAGCTGAACGCCAGCCCCAGGGCGATAACCGGCAGTGAACCGAAGGTCCACAGCTGCACCAGCACGCCGCAGAGGGCCAGAATCACCGCCACCCACTGCATCCGGCGGAAACGTTCGCCGAGGAAAATCATCCCCAGCACGATGTTCACCAGCGGGTTAATGAAGTACCCCAGGCTGGCTTCGAGCATGTGATGGTTATTCACCGCCCAGATAAACAGCAGCCAGTTTCCGCCAATCAGCACCGCAGAGAGGGCAAGCAGGAAGACCTTCTTCGGGGTTTTCAGTAGCGTTTTGACGCCTGACCACTGACGGCTGATGCTCATCAGCGCAATCATAAAGAAAAACGACCAGATGACGCGGTGAGTGAGGATCTCGTCCGCCGGGACATAGGCGATAAGCTTGAAGTACGCCGGCGCGATACCCCAAATAAAATAAGCGGCAAGAGCGAGTAAAACGCCCTGCCGCGTCTGTTTAGCATCCATCGGGAAAATCCGTTACAAAAAAGTGAAGTAATTTTACCCGAATTTGCCGTCTCAACCCACCATATAAGTGGCGGTTGCGCTGGCGATATAAACCTGCTCCTCGTTATGCAGCTCAACGCGGGCGACGGCAACTTTATTCCCGGCGCGCAGCAGGCTGCTGGTGCAGGTGAAGCGGTTTCCGCGTCCCGGACGCAGATAGTCGACACGTAAATCGATGGTTCCCATGCGCGAGAGGCGCTGGCGTAACTCATCTTCGTTGATGGTGTCATGGCGCGTCAGCGTGCTGCCCACGCACACCAGACCGGCCGCCACGTCCAGCGCAGAGGCAATCACCCCGCCGTGCAAAATGCTTTGTGCCCAGTTACCGACCATCATTGGCTGATTATTGAAACTCAGCTGAGCGAAGTCTTTTTCGTATCGCTCCAGCTCAAGACCCAGTGCACGGTTGAATGGCATGTGGTACACAAAAATCTCGCCCACGAGCTTTAAGGTTTCTTCGGCGGTGAGTGTGGCTGACATCTGACGTGGCATCCTTGTTGTTAACAAAATGTTGATTTTATGCTTCAGGATAAAGGAATGCCACTTTAAGAAACGAGGAAGCGGAAGTTATCGCAGAAGTCTGTAGAATGCCCGGACAAAACTATTCATTAAATGTCACAATTTCAGGAGAACACCACCGATGCGGACGTATCTGGGTTGGTTACTGGCGGCGGTTGCGCTGCCCCTCACAGCATATGCGCAGGAAGCGACGATCAAAGAAGTGCATGATAAACCTGCCGTGCAGGGCAGCATCATCGCCAATATGCTTCAGGAGCATGACAATCCGTTCACGCTCTACCCCTATGACACAAACTACGTGATCTATACCCAGACCAGCGATCTCAACAAAGAGGCGATAAGTTCCTATAACTGGTCTGACAATGCGCGTAAAGATGAGGTGAAGTTCCAGCTCAGCCTGGCCTTCCCGTTATGGCGCGGCATCCTGGGGCCGAACTCGGTGCTTGGTGCATCTTACACGCAGAAGTCATGGTGGCAGCTCTCCAACAGCGGGGAATCTTCACCGTTCCGCGAAACCAACTATGAACCGCAGCTGTTCCTCGGTTTCGCCACTGATTATGAGTTTGCAGGCTGGACGCTGCGCGACGTGGAGGTGGGCTATAACCACGATTCCAACGGTCGTTCCGACCCAACCTCACGCAGCTGGAATCGCGTTTATACGCGTCTGATGGCGCAGAACGGCAATTTCATGGTGGAAGTGAAGCCGTGGTACGTGGTGGGCAGCACCGATGACAATCCTGATATCACCAAATACATGGGCTATTATCAGCTTAAAGTGGGCTATCAGCTGGGTGACGCGGTGCTGAGCGCCAAAGGGCAGTACAACTGGAATACCGGCTACGGCGGCGCAGAGTTGGGCCTGAGCTACCCGGTGACGAAACACGTTCGTCTCTATACCCAGGTGTATAGCGGTTATGGCGAATCGCTGATCGACTATAACTTCAACCAGACCCGCGTTGGTGTGGGCGTCATGCTGAACGATATTTTCTAAGCTGCTCGAATGTTTTTGCGTTAAACGTTGAAGTTTCTCTCTCAGGCGCTGAAAATAGCGCCTGTTTCATTTCTGGCATATGGGGTTAACGTGGCGCAGGCGGAAGTATTGAATCAGGAATCGCTGGCTAAACAGGTTTTGCATGAAACCTTTGGCTACCAGCAGTTCCGTCCTGGCCAGGAAACCATCATTGAAACCGTGCTGGAAGGCCGCGATTGCCTGGTGGTCATGCCGACCGGCGGCGGAAAATCGCTCTGCTATCAGGTGCCCGCGCTGGTACTTAATGGCCTGACGGTTGTGGTCTCCCCCCTTATTTCCCTGATGAAAGACCAGGTCGACCAGCTGCTTGCCAACGGCGTGGCGGCGGCCTGTCTTAACTCGACGCAAACCCGCGAGCAGCAGCAAGAGGTGATGGCCGGGTGCCGCACCGGGCAGATCCGCCTGCTGTATATCGCGCCAGAGCGCCTGATGCTGGACAACTTCCTCGACCACCTGGCGCACTGGAACCCGGTGCTGCTGGCGGTGGATGAAGCGCACTGTATCTCCCAGTGGGGGCACGATTTCCGCCCGGAATATGCCGCCCTCGGCCAGCTGCGTCAGCGCTTCCCTGAGCTGCCGTTTATGGCGCTTACCGCCACGGCGGATGACACCACGCGTCAGGATATCGTTCGCCTGCTGGGGCTGAAAGACCCCTATATTCAGGTCAGCAGCTTCGACCGGCCGAACATCCGCTATATGCTGATGGAAAAATTCAAGCCGCTGGATCAGCTCCTGCGCTACGTGCAGGAGCAGCGCGGCAAGTCCGGCATCATCTACTGCAACAGCCGCGCGAAGGTGGAAGACACCGCTGCGCGTCTGCAAAATCGCGGCTTTAGCGCGGCGGCATACCATGCCGGGTTAGAAAACCACATCCGCGCCGACGTACAGGAAAAATTCCAGCGCGACGACCTGCAAATCGTGGTCGCAACGGTGGCGTTCGGGATGGGGATCAACAAGCCTAACGTGCGCTTTGTGGTGCACTTTGATATCCCGCGCAATATCGAATCCTACTATCAGGAAACCGGCCGCGCCGGGCGTGATGGCCTGCCTGCGGAAGCGATGCTGTTTTACGATCCGGCGGATATGGCGTGGCTGCGCCGCTGTCTCGAGGAGAAACCGCAGGGGCAGTTGCAGGATATCGAACGCCACAAGCTTAACGCGATGGGTGCCTTCGCCGAAGCGCAAACCTGCCGCCGTCTGGTGCTGCTCAACTACTTTGGTGAAGGGCGACAGGCGCCGTGCGGCAACTGCGATATCTGCCTCGACCCGCCGAAGCAGTACGACGGTCTGATGGACGCGCGCAAAGCGCTCTCGACTATCGGACGCGTGAACCAGCGCTTTGGGATGGGCTACGTCGTCGAAGTGCTGCGTGGGGCTAACAACCAGCGTATCCGCGACATGGGGCACGACAAGCTGCCGGTTTACGGCATCGGGAAAGACCAGAGCCACGAGCACTGGGTAAGCATCATCCGCCAACTGATCCATCTCGGCTTTGCCACGCAAAATATTGCTCAGCACTCTGCGCTTCAGCTTACCGAAGCGGCGCGACCGGTCCTGCGCGGTGAGGTTGAACTGAAGCTCGCCGTTCCGCGCGTCGTCGCCCTGAAGCCGCGCGTGATGCAGAAATCCTACGGCGGCAACTACGATCGCAAGCTGTTCGCCAAGCTGCGCAAGCTGCGTAAAGCCATTGCCGATGAAGAGAACATCCCGCCATACGTGGTGTTCAATGACGCGACGCTGATCGAGATGGCCGAGCAAATGCCACTCAGCGCCAGCGAGATGCTCAGCGTCAACGGCGTCGGCACGCGCAAACTGGAGCGCTTTGGTAAAGAGTTTATGGCGCTTATCCGTTCCCACGCTGATGGTGATGATGAGGAGTAGTCAGCCGGGCGAAAAAGTGCCAGGATGATGACTCACTACATTATTTCCCCGCGAGCTAATTATGTTAATGCTATTTCTCACCGTGGCGTTAGTTCACATCGTTGCGCTGATGAGCCCTGGCCCTGACTTCTTCTTCGTGTCACAAACGGCCGTCAGCCGCTCCCGCAAAGAGGCGATGATGGGTGTGCTCGGTATCACCATGGGCGTTATGGTCTGGGCGGCGGTTGCGCTGCTTGGTCTGAACCTGATCCTGGCGAAAATGGCGTGGCTGCATAACATCATCATGGTTGGCGGCGGTCTGTACCTGTGCTGGATGGGCTACCAGATGCTGCGCGGGGCGCTGAAGAAAGAAGAGAAAAAGCCGGAAGAGCCAAAGGTTGAGCTGGCAACGGGCGGCCGTAGCTTTGTGAAAGGGCTGCTGACTAACCTGGCGAACCCGAAAGCGATTATTTACTTCGGCTCTGTGTTCTCGCTGTTTGTAGGAGATAACGTCGGTGCGGGCGCGCGCTGGGGGATCTTCCTGCTAATCGTTGTTGAGACGTTCGCCTGGTTTACCGTTGTGGCAAGCCTGTTTGCTTTACCGGCGATGCGTCGCGGCTACCAGCGCATCGCGAAGTGGATCGACGGCTTTGCCGGCGCACTGTTCGCCGGCTTCGGCATTCATCTCATCATTTCTCGCTAAGCATGACGCGCTGACGCAAGCAGCGCGCCAACCAGCATAAACAGCGAACCAAAGACTTTGTTCAGGGCCTTCATCTGCTTAGGCCCTTTGATCCACGCCGCAATTCGCTGCGCCAGCGTCGCGTAACCAATCATCACAATGATATCGACAATAATGGTGGTCGCGCCCAGCACCACGTACTGCATCACCTGGGGCTGATGCGGCACGATAAACTGCGGGAACAGGGCGGCGAGGAACACAATGCTTTTCGGGTTGGTCAGGTTAACGAATACCGCGCGCTTAAACAGGTGGCCGCGTGTTTGCGTCCGGGAGAGCGTATGCAGATCAATCGAGCCTGCGGCGCGCCACTGCTGAATGCCCAGCCAGATAAGATACGCTGCGCCAGCCCATTTCAGCACCTCGAAGGCCAGTACCGAACGGGAGAACAGCGTGCCCAGACCAATCCCCACCAGCACAATGTGAATGCCAAGCCCTGTCTGTAAACCGGCAATTGACGCCGCCGCGCCGCGATAGCCGTGATTAATGGAGGTGGTCATGGTGTTGATTGCGCCCGAGCCAGGTGAAAGGCTGAGGATGATGGATGTCAGCAGGTAAGCGAACCACCACTCGAAGGTCATTTGAAACTCCCGGATCGTCTGTTTTTATGCCACAATACGCTATTGTTGAGTCATTTTGTGACCGGTGACGAAAAAAACGATATTCCCTGAATTACGGGGGGTGGAAACCCAATGTTTCAGCAGAAAAAGGACTGGGAAACACGAGAAAACGCATTTGCTGCTTTCTCCATGGGGCCGCTGACCGATTTCTGGCGCCAGCGTGAGGAAGATGAGTTTATGGGCGTCGGGGATATCCCGGTACGCTTCGTTCGTTTCCATGATGAAAAAAATGACCGGGTGATTGTGGTTTGCCCCGGGCGCATCGAAAGCTATATCAAATATGCCGAGCTGGCGTATGACCTGTTCCATCTGGGCTTTGATGTGTTAATTATCGACCATCGCGGGCAGGGGCTATCCGGCCGGATGCTGCCGGATACCCATCGCGGCCACGTGGATAACTTCAGCGATTACGTCGACGATCTGGCCGCGTTCTGGCAGCAGGAAGTGCAGCCCGGACCGTGGCGCAAGCGTTATATTCTTGCCCACTCCATGGGGGGCGCGATCTCGACGTTGTTTTTGCAGCGCCATAAGCACCAGTGCGACGCCATTGCGCTGACCGCGCCGATGTACGGCATTGTGATTCGTTTTCCTGACTGGATGGTGCGCCATCTTCTCGACTGGGCTGAGGGCCATCAGCGCATTCGTGAAGGCTATGCCATCGGAACAGGACGCTGGCGGGCGTTGCCGTTTGCCATCAACGTGTTAACCCACAGTCGGCAGCGTTATCGCCGCAACCTGCGTTTTTATGCTGATGAACCGCGTCTACGGGTCGGCGGCCCCACCTGGCACTGGGTGCGGGAAGGTATTCATGCCGGTGAGCAGGTGCTGGCGGGCGTAGGCGATGATGAGACGCCGACGCTCCTGATCCAGGCGGAAGAAGAGCGTGTGGTGGATAACCGCATGCATGACCGCTATTGTGAACTTCGCGCCGCGGCGGGCCATCCCTGTGAAGGGGGTAAACCGCTGGTCATCAACGGTGCGTACCATGAGATCCTTTTTGAAAAGGACGCTATGCGCTCAGTCGCGCTCAACGCCATTGTTGAATTTTTCAACAGGCATAACTGATTATTGTTTTCCACCAGAGGTTGAAATCCCTATGTACCAGGTTGTTGCATCTGATTTAGATGGCACGCTGCTTTCCCCCGACCACACCCTGTCGCCTTATGCGAAAGAGACCTTAAAACTCCTGACTGCCCGTGGCGTGAACTTTGTGTTCGCCACCGGCCGCCACCACGTGGACGTGGGGCAGATCCGCGATAACCTGGAGATCAAGTCGTACATGATCACCTCCAACGGTGCGCGCGTACACGACACGGACGGCAACCTGATTTTTACCCACAATCTCGATCGCGACATCGCCACTGATTTGTTCGGCATTGTGCATAACAACCCGGATATCGTCACTAACGTTTATCGCGACGACGAGTGGTTTATGAACCGTCATCGCCCGGACGAAATGCGTTTCTTCAAGGAAGCCGTCTTCAACTACTCCCTGTATGAACCGGGTTTGCTGGATCCTGAAGGGATCAGCAAGGTGTTCTTTACCTGCGAAAGTCACGAAGCGCTGCTTCCGCTGGAGCAGGCGATCAACGCCCGCTGGGGAGACCGCGTGAACGTGAGCTTCTCCACGCTGACTTGTCTGGAAGTGATGGCGGGCGGGGTGTCCAAAGGTCACGCGCTGGAAGCGGTCGCGAAGCGTCTGGGCTTTGATCTGAAAGACTGCATCGCGTTCGGCGATGGCATGAACGATGCCGAGATGCTCTCCATGGCGGGCAAAGGCTGCATCATGCAGAACGCGCACCAGCGCCTGAAAGATCTGCACCCGGAGCTGGAAGTGATTGGCACCAACGCAGACAACGCGGTACCTAAGTATTTGCGCAAACTGTTCCTTGAATAATCTTCATTTGATTGCTTATTGTTCAGATGTCAACTAAAGAGTTCGCTACAATGCCTCTCCTTCTTTCTGAGAGACAAGCATTGTGGCGCTACTCATTATCACCACTATCCTGTGGGCCTTCTCCTTTAGCCTGATTGGCGAATACCTTGCCGGATCGGTCGACAGCTACTTTTCGGTGCTGATGCGTGTGGGGCTGGCGGCGCTGGTGTTCCTGCCGTTCCTGCGTACCCGCGGGCAATCGCTGAAAACCATTCTGCTGTATATGCTGGTGGGCGCAATGCAGCTCGGCATCATGTACCTGTTCAGCTTCCGGGCTTACGTCTACCTCTCCGTCTCGGAATTTCTGCTCTTTACCGTGCTCACGCCGCTCTATATCACGCTGATTTACGACCTGCTCAGCAGGCGCCGCCTGCGCTGGGGATATCTGCTGAGCGCGGCGCTGGCAGTCATTGGCGCGGCGATAATTCGCTATGACAAGGTGAGCGATCACTTCTGGACCGGGCTGATGTTCGTCCAGCTCGCCAATATCAGCTTCGCCATCGGGATGGTGGGCTACAAACGCCTCATGGAGACCCGCCCGATGCCGCAGCATAACGCGTTTGCGTGGTTCTATATGGGCGCGGCGATTGTCGCGATTGCGGCATGGTTTATGCTCGGCAACCCGCAAAAGCTGCCGACCACCACCGTGCAGTGGAGCGTTCTGGTCTGGCTGGGCGTGGTGGCCTCGGGGCTGGGCTACTTTATGTGGAACTACGGCGCGACGCAGGTAGACGCCGGAACGCTGGGGATCATGAACAACGTGCACGTGCCGGCGGGGCTACTGGTGAACCTCGCCATCTGGCAGGAACAGCCGCACTGGCCGAGTTTCCTTATTGGGGGAACGGTGATCCTGGCTTCGCTGTGGGTACATCGCCGCTGGGTCGCTCCGCGCTCCGCACAAACGGAAGATGGTCGCACGCGTGGTTCCGCGCTGAGCGAATAAACGCTTCCGTAATCGGCTGACGCTGCTCGCCGTCGCGCACGGCGGCGTACAGCCGGCTCCACAGTCCTTCACCCAGGGTTTTGGTAACCACCAGACCCTGGCGTTCAACCGTCTCGACCACCCAGTGCGGCAGCGCCGCAATTCCCATTCTGGCCGCCACCATCTGAATTAACAGCAGCGTGTTATCCACGCTTTTCAGCTGTGGGCTGATGCCCGCGGGTTGCAGGAAATGGCGCCAGATATCCAGACGACTGCGCTGTACCGGGTAAATCAGCAGCGTCTCCGTTGCCAGATCTTCCGGCGTGATACGCGTTTTGGCGGCCAGCGGATGGTCCGGGGCCAGCACCAGACGCACCTCAAAATCAAACATTGGCGAATAGTGCAGACCGCTGCGCGGCAGAATATCTGAGGTCATCACCAGATCCAGCTCACCCTGCTGAAGCGACGGCTGCGGATCAAACGTGACGCCGGACTTGAAGTCCATCTCCACCTGCGGCCACTTCTGGCGGAAATTCTCAAGCGCGGGGGTCAGCCACTGAATACAGCTGTGACACTCAATGGCGATGCGCAGGGTGGTCTGCTGCGGCTCGTTACAGGACTGCAACGCGCTGGCAATCTGCGGCAGCACCTGGTTCGCCAGCTGAAGCAAAATTTCGCCCTGCGGCGTAAAGCGCAAAGGCTGGCTCTTACGCACAAAAAGACGAAAGCCGAGGCGTTGTTCCAGATCGCTGAACTGGTGAGAAAGGGCAGACTGAGTCTGGTGCAGCGTGGCCGCTGCCGCCGCAAGAGAACCGCAGTTCCGCAACGCTTGTAGCGTTTTCAGGTGTTTTATCTCGATCATGAAAGTCCTTCACTTCGCCATGAACATTTTGCGCTTGAGGAATATACAGTACCTGCCAATTATAGATGTGTAAACATCTGGACGTCTAAATAACGAATTTCACAAGGGGCATACCATGACAATCCGCACTCACACCCTCGGTTTCCCTCGCGTTGGCCTGCGTCGCGAGCTAAAAAAAGCGCAAGAAAGCTACTGGGCAGGTAACGCCACCCGTGAAGAACTGCTGGCGGTGGGACGTGAGCTGCGCGCGCGTCACTGGGATCAGCAAAAACAGGCGGGCATTGACCTGCTGCCGGTGGGCGATTTCGCCTGGTACGACCATGTTCTGACCACCAGCCTGCTGCTTGGCAACGTGCCGGCTCGTCATCAGAACAACGATGGATCGGTGGATATCGATACCCTGTTCCGCATCGGCCGTGGCCGCGCGCCAACGGGTGAGCCAGCGGCGGCGGCGGAAATGACCAAGTGGTTCAACACCAACTATCACTATATGGTGCCGGAGTTCGTTAAAGGCCAGCAGTTCAAACTGACCTGGACCCAGCTTCTGGATGAAGTGGACGAAGCGCTGGCGCTGGGTCACCAGGTGAAACCCGTGCTGCTGGGGCCGATAACCTACCTGTGGCTGGGCAAAGTGAAAGGCGAACAGTTCGACCGCCTCAGCCTGCTGAACGACATTCTGCCGGTTTATAAGCAGGTGCTGATTGAGCTGGGCAAACGCGGCATTCAGTGGGTGCAAATCGATGAACCGGCGCTGGTGCTTGAGCTGCCGCAGGCGTGGCTGGACGCCTTCAAACCGGCGTATAACGCGCTCACCGGGCAGGTGAAGCTGCTGCTGACCACCTACTTCGAAGGCGTCACGCCGAACCTGAAAACCATTACCGCGCTGCCGGTTCAGGGTCTGCACGTTGACCTCGTTCACGGCAAAGACGATGTAGCAGAGTTGCACAAGCGTCTGCCAGTGGACTGGCTGCTCTCTGCCGGTCTGGTGAATGGTCGTAACGTCTGGCGTGCCGATCTCACCGAGAAATATGCACAAATTAAAGACATAGTCGGTAAACGTGAATTGTGGGTGGCCTCTTCCTGTTCCCTGCTGCATAGCCCGATTGACCTGAGCGTGGAGACCCGACTCGACCCTGAGGTGAAAAGCTGGTTTGCCTTCGCCCTGCAAAAGTGTGAGGAGCTGGCTCTGCTGCGCGACGCGTTGAACAGCGGCGACACGGCAGCGATTAGCGACTGGAGCGCTCCGATTCAGGCGCGCCGTCACTCGACGCGCGTGCATAACCCGGCAGTGGAAAAACGTCTGGCGGCCATCACCGCCCGGGACAGCCAGCGCCAGAGCCCGTATGAAGTGCGCGCCGAAGCCCAGCGTGCGCGCTTTAACCTGCCCGCGTGGCCGACCACGACAATCGGCTCCTTCCCGCAGACTACCGAGATCCGCAGCCTGCGCCTGGACTTCAAAAAGGGCAATCTGGATGCGAATCACTACCGCACCGGTATTGCGGAACACATCAAACAGGCGATTATCGAGCAGGAACGTTTAGGTCTGGACGTGCTGGTGCACGGTGAAGCCGAGCGTAACGACATGGTGGAATACTTCGGTGAGCACCTGGACGGGTTTGTCTTTACCCAGAACGGTTGGGTGCAGAGCTACGGCTCCCGCTGCGTGAAGCCGCCGGTGGTAATCGGCGACGTCAGCCGCCCGGAAGCGATTACCGTGGAGTGGGCGAAGTATGCCCAGTCTCTGACCGACAAACCGGTAAAAGGCATGCTGACGGGTCCGGTGACCATTCTCTGCTGGTCGTTCCCGCGTGAAGACGTAACCCGGGAAACCATCGCCAAACAGATCGCCCTGGCGCTGCGCGATGAAGTTGCGGATCTGGAAGCGGCCGGGATTGGCATCATTCAGATCGACGAACCTGCGCTGCGTGAAGGTTTGCCGCTGCGTCGCAGCGACTGGGATGCTTACTTACAGTGGGGCGTGGAGGCGTTCCGCCTCAACGCGGCCGTCGCGAAGGACGATACGCAGATCCACACCCACATGTGTTACTGCGAATTTAACGACATCATGGACTCCATTGCCGCGCTCGACGCCGATGTGATCACCATCGAGACCTCGCGTTCAGACATGGAACTGCTGGAGTCGTTCGAAGAGTTCGACTACCCGAACGAAATCGGGCCGGGCGTGTACGACATTCACTCCCCGAATGTGCCAAGCGTGGAGTGGATTGAATCGCTGCTGCAAAAAGCGGCCCAGCGCATCCCGGCGGAACGTCTGTGGGTAAACCCGGACTGCGGCCTGAAAACCCGTGGCTGGCCTGAAACCCGCGCGGCGCTGGCGAACATGGTGCAGGCGGCGCAGAATTTGCGTCAGGCTTGATGAAATGTAGGCCCGGTCAGGCGTAGCCGCCACCGGGCTTTTTGCTTTTACGCTTTTTTCCCGCCGTACTGGCTAAACCATGTCAGCATCCGCTGCCAGCCATCTTTCGCCGATTCCGCATGATAGCTCGGACGATAATCGGCATTAAAGGCGTGCCCGGCTTCCGGATACACCACAATTTCCGCCTTCGCGTTTGCTGCGCGCAACGCATGGCGCATGGTCTCGACCGTATCAAGCGGGATCCCGGTATCCTGACCGCCATAGAGCCCCAACACAGGCGCATTTAAATCCGTGGCAATATCAACAGGTTGCTTCGGTGAATTCAGCGTTTTTTCACCCACCAGCTTGCCGTACCAGGCCACGGCCGCTTTTAGCTGCGGGTTATGCGCGGCGTACAACCAGCTAATGCGTCCGCCCCAACAGAAGCCAGTCACCATCAGACGATGCGCATCGCCACCGTTGCGCGCTGCCCAGCTGGCAACGTGGTCGAGATCGGCCAGCACCTGCGCGTCCGGCACTTTGCTGACCAGGTTGCTGAACAGCGTCGGGATGTCACTGTAATCATTCGGATCGCCCTGACGGAAATAGAGTTCCGGCGCAACGGCCAGGTAACCTTCCAGCGCCAGACGGCGGCAGAGGTCGCGAATATGTTCATGAACGCCAAATATTTCCTGCACCACGATCACGATGGGCAGCGGGCCATCGGCGGATTTTGGCCGCGCGTGGTACGCTGGCATGTTCTCTCCCTGGGAGGGAATGGAGGTCTCGCCTGCGGTAATGGCCTCTTCAGGGGTTGAGACGATGGTTGAAGCATGCGGGGCCGCAGCAGGTGCAAAACCGGTTTTTTCAGTCATGGCATTCTCCGTACCAATGAATGGATTAGCGCAAAGATAAATATAGACACCAGGTTAACAACCCACAGTGCCTTATAGCGTCTATCTTTTGTGCAGCACCCGGCGATATAACTTGTTAATGTGATGTGAATCACTATTTTATGGAAATTAACTGCAATCATTTTCATTCATGGTGAGGTGTGTCACGAAATAATGCACATTGCTTCTGTAAAGTACCGTTTTACTTCTTCTGACAAACCGACCCACAGAGGAGTCACCTATGTCTAAGTCTGATGTTTTTCATCTCGGCCTCACTAAAAACGATTTACAAGGGGCTACGCTTGCTATCGTCCCTGGCGATCCTGAGCGTGTGGAAAAGATCGCCGCGCTGATGGATAAGCCGGTTAAGCTGGCAGCGCATCGCGAATTCACCACCTGGCGCGCAGAGCTGGACGGTAAAGCGGTGATCGTGTGCTCTACCGGTATCGGTGGCCCGTCTACCTCTATCGCCGTTGAAGAGCTGGCACAGCTGGGCATTCGTACTTTCCTGCGCATTGGCACCACAGGCGCCATTCAGCCGCACATCAACGTGGGCGACGTGCTGGTTACCACCGCATCCGTGCGTCTGGACGGGGCAAGCCTGCACTTTGCACCGATGGAATTCCCGGCAGTGGCTGATTTCGAATGCACCACCGCACTGGTTGAAGCGGCGAAATCCGTGGGCGCCACCACCCATGTGGGCGTCACGGCATCATCCGATACCTTCTACCCGGGCCAGGAGCGTTACGACACCTTCTCTGGTCGCGTGGTGAGCCGTTTCAAAGGCTCAATGGAAGAGTGGCAGTCGATGGGCGTCATGAACTACGAAATGGAATCTGCGACGCTGCTGACCATGTGCGCAAGCCAGGGTCTGCGTGCCGGTATGGTGGCGGGCGTTATCGTCAACCGTACCCAGCAGGAGATCCCGAACGCTGAAACCATGAAGCAGACTGAAAGCCATGCGGTGAAAATCGTGGTTGAAGCGGCGCGCCGTCTGATCTAATTCTCTCTTCAGTGCTAAAAGGCCGACATGCTCGGCCTTTCTTTTTTGCGTAACGCCTCGCAGGAAAACCCTTTCAAACTGGACGTTCATACAGCACAATTCTATTTTGTGCGGGTTACACGTGGATGCAGGGGGCATTGTGGATATCTCAATCCTGGTTTATGCGGTAGTTGCGCTGGTGAGCGTGGGGATTGGCTGGCTCATTTGCGGCTACCAACATGCTCAGCAGAAAGCCGATCAGCTGGCAGAGCGCGAAGAGATCGTCGCCGAACTCAGCGCGACGAAACAACAGCTTGCGCTGTGTGACCACTGGCGCGATGAGTGTGAACTGCTCAATAACGAACTGCGCAATCTGCGCGACATTAACACCTCGCTGGAGGCCGATCTCCGGGAAGTGACCACCCGCCTTGAATCCACCCAACTGCACGCCGAAGACAAAATCCGTCAGATGATCAACAGCGAGCAGCGTCTTAGCGAGCAGTTTGAGAACCTTGCGAACCGCATTTTTGAGCACAGCAATCGCCGCGTGGATGAGCAGAACCGCCAGAGCCTGAACAGCCTGCTGACGCCGCTGCGTGAACAGCTGGACGGCTTTCGCCGTCAGGTGCAGGACAGCTTTGGTCAGGAGGCTCGCGAGCGCCACACGCTGGCGCATGAGATCCGTAATCTCCAGCAGCTGAATGCGCAGATGGCTCAGGAGGCGGTTAACCTGACGCGCGCACTGAAAGGTGATAACAAAGCGCAGGGAAACTGGGGCGAAGTGGTCATGACGCGCGTGCTGGAGGCCTCTGGCCTGCGTGAAGGATACGAATACGAAACGCAGGTCAGCATTGAAAACGATGCGCGCTCGCGAATGCAGCCGGATGTCATTGTTCGTCTGCCGCAGGGCAAAGATGTGGTTATCGACGCCAAAATGACGCTGGTGGCCTATGAGCGCTACTTCAACGCGGAAGATGACTATACCCGCGAAACAGCGTTGCAGGAGCATATCGCCTCCGTGCGTAACCATATCCGTCTGCTGGGCAGAAAAGATTATCAACAGTTGCCGGGGCTGCGATCGCTGGATTATGTGCTGATGTTCATTCCGGTTGAGCCAGCCTTCCTGCTGGCGCTCGACAGACAGCCCGAACTGATCACCGAAGCGCTGAAAAATAACATTATGCTGGTCAGCCCCACCACGCTGCTGGTGGCGTTACGTACCATTGCCAACCTGTGGCGTTATGAGCACCAAAGCCGAAACGCACAGCAGATTGCCGATCGCGCCAGCAAGCTGTACGACAAAATGCGGCTGTTTGTGGACGATATGTCCTCGGTGGGGCAAAGCCTGGATCGCGCGCAGGATAACTACCGCCAGGCAATGAAAAAACTCTCCTCCGGGCGCGGCAATTTGCTGGCGCAGGCGGAGGCGTTTCGCAGCCTGGGGGTGGAAGTTAAACGCGAGATTAATCCGGAACTGGTGGAGCAGGCTACGGCTCAGGACGAAGAGTTTCGTCTGCGTGAAGGCGATGGTGAGCAAAATAGCCGCAATGAAGACAATGGGTTAGCGGCGAGTTTATCCCCCGAAGCGCAGTCGGCGCGTTTCTTTCACGGTGGTTGAAACGTAGGGCAAATGCGCCCAATCTGTTACACTTCACGAACATTTGACTGATTAGCAGGCTCTGAGATGGTTGACGATTCACAAGACACAACGCACTTTGGCTTTCAGACTGTCGCCAAAGCGCAGAAAGCTGACATGGTGGCCCACGTATTTCATTCCGTGGCGGCGAAGTACGATGTGATGAATGATTTGATGTCGTTTGGCATTCATCGCTTGTGGAAGCGCTTCACTATTGATTGCAGCGGCGTGCGCCGTGGACAAAAGGTGCTGGATTTAGCCGGCGGCACAGGGGATCTGACCGCTAAATTCTCCCGTCTGGTTGGCGAAACCGGTCGCGTGGTGCTGGCAGATATCAACGACTCCATGCTGAAAATGGGACGCGAAAAGCTGCGTAACATCGGCGTGGTAGGCAACGTTGAATATGTTCAGGCCAACGCCGAAGCGCTGCCGTTCCCGGACAATACGTTCGACTGCATCACCATCTCCTTCGGCCTGCGTAACGTGACCGATAAAGATAAAGCGCTGCGCTCTATGTACCGCGTGCTGAAGCCGGGCGGCCGACTGCTGGTACTCGAGTTTTCTAAACCGATTATCGACCCGCTGAGCAAAGCTTACGATGCCTATTCCTTCCACGTTCTGCCGCGCATCGGCGAGCTGGTGGCAAACGATGCAGAAAGTTACCGTTATCTGGCCGAATCCATCCGAATGCACCCGGATCAGGACACGCTGAAAGCGATGATGCAGGATGCGGAGTTTGAAAACGTGGAATACTTCAATATGACGGCGGGTGTCGTCGCGCTGCATCGTGGTTACAAGTTCTGAGTGGAGGTTTCCCGTGCCCATTAAACCCTTAGTCACCGCAGGCATCGAGAATGTACTGAATGCCTTTCTGTATCGCGCCCCGGCGCTGAAAACCGCACGTCAGCGGCTTAACGGAAAGGTGCTGCGTATCGTTTTAAAAGAGTTCTCGACGCCGCTTGTGCTGGTCTTCAGCGAACGCCAGCTTGACGTTCTGGGGGAGTGGGAAGGCGAGGCTGACTGCTCGGTGATTACGCACATGAGCGTATTGCCAAAACTGCGTGACCGTCAGCAGATGACGGCGCTTATTCGCAGCGGTGAGCTGGAGGTCGAGGGCGATATTCAGGTAGTACAGAACTTCGTTGCACTCAGCGATCAGGCTGAATTTGACCCCGCGGAACTGCTGGCGCCCTATATCGGCGACATCGCGGCTGAAGGGATAAGCAAAACGCTGCGCACGGGTTCCACTTTCCTGCGTAAAGGCCTGCTCCGTCAACAGCGCTATGCTGCCGAGGTGCTGACCGAAGAGTGGCGTATGGCGCCTGGGCCTTTAGAAGTCGCCTGGTTTGCAGAAGAGACCGCGGCAGTTGAGCGCGCAGTTGATGCGTTAACCAAACGGCTGGAAAAACTGGAGGGCAAATGACGCCTGGTGAAATTCGGCGCCTCTATTTTATCGTTCGCACCTTTTTGAGCTACGGGCTCGACGAGCTTATCCCCAGAATGCGTATTACCCTGCCGCTTCGGCTTTGGCGTCGCACGCTGTTCTGGATGCCGAATCGCCATAAGGATCAGGAGCTGGGCGCACGCCTGCGTCTTGCGTTGCAGGAGCTGGGACCGGTCTGGATCAAGTTTGGGCAGATGCTCTCAACGCGTCGCGACCTTTTCCCGCCGCAGATTGCCGATCAGCTCGCGCTATTGCAGGACCGCGTCGCTCCGTTTGACGGAGAGAGAGCGAAGAAACAAATCGAAGAAGCGATGGGCAATATCCCCATCGAGACCTGGTTTGATGATTTCGACATTCAGCCTCTGGCCTCTGCCTCTATTGCGCAGGTTCACACCGCGCGCCTGAAGGAAAATGGCAAAGAGGTGGTCATTAAGGTGATTCGCCCGGATATCCTGCCGGTTATCAGAGCGGACATGAAGCTGATCTATCGCCTGGCTCGCTGGGTGCCGCGTCTGTTGCCGGATGGCCGCCGTCTGCGTCCGCTGGAAGTGGTACGGGAATACGAAAAAACGCTCATCGATGAACTTAACCTGCTGCGTGAATCGGCGAACGCCATTCAGCTGCGTCGAAACTTTGAAGACAGCCCGATGCTGTATGTTCCTGAAGTCTATTCTGACTATTGCAGTCAGAACATGATGGTGATGGAACGTATCTACGGCATCCCGGTCTCGGACGTGGTAGCGCTGGAAAAACAGGGCACAAACATGAAGCTGCTGGCCGAGCGCGGCGTGCAGGTCTTCTTTACTCAGGTTTTCCGCGACAGCTTCTTCCATGCTGATATGCATCCCGGCAACATTTTCGTCAGCTATGAGCACCCGGAAGACCCGAAGTACATAGGCATCGACTGCGGTATTGTCGGCTCGCTGAATAAAGAGGATAAGCGTTATCTCGCCGAGAACTTTATCGCTTTCTTCAATCGCGACTACCGTAAGGTGGCCGAACTGCACGTGGATTCAGGCTGGGTTCCGCCAGATACCAACGTGGAAGAGTTTGAATTTGCGATCCGTACCGTCTGTGAGCCAATTTTTGAAAAGCCGCTCTCAGAGATCTCTTTCGGGCATGTTCTGCTCAACCTGTTCAATACGGCACGCCGTTTTAATATGGAAGTGCAGCCACAATTAGTTTTACTTCAGAAAACATTACTTTACGTTGAGGGCGTAGGCCGCCAGCTCTATCCTCAGTTAGACTTGTGGAAAACCGCGAAACCGTTCCTCGAATCCTGGATTAAGGATCAGGTCGGTATTCCAGCCCTGGTTCGCTCGCTTAAAGAGAAAGGCCCGTTCTGGATTGAAAAAATGCCAGAAATTCCTGAACTGGTTTACGACAGTTTGCGTCAGAGCAAGAACCTTCAGCACAGCATGGATAAAATCGCGCACGAGCTTCAATCCAGTCGCGTGCGTCAGGGGCAGTCCCGCTATCTCTTCGGAATTGGCGCGACGCTGCTGATAAGCGGCACGTTGCTGTTGATCAATCGTCCGGACTGGGAAATGATGCCAGCCTGGATTATGGCTGCCGGTGTGGTTGTCTGGCTTGCTGGCTGGCAAAAAACACGCTGAATTAGCGTCGCTATCGAGGGATTGCATACGTATAATGCGATCTGACTAATTAATCATCTATCACTGGGGAACACGCATGGGTGGTATCAGTATCTGGCAGTTAGTGATCATTGCCGTCATCGTTGTGCTGCTGTTCGGCACGAAAAAACTCGGATCAATTGGTTCCGACCTGGGCGCGTCAATCAAAGGCTTCAAGAAAGCCATGAGCGATGATGAGAATAAGCAGGAAAAAAGCGGTCAGGACGCTGATTTTACCGCTAAATCTATCGCTGATAAGCAGGACGAAGCCAAAAAGGAAGAGGCCAAACGTCACGATAAAGAGCAGGTGTAATTCGTGTTCGACATTGGTTTTGGTGAGTTACTGCTGGTCTTTGTGATTGGTTTGATTGTGCTGGGGCCGCAGCGTTTACCCGTTGCGGTAAAAACTGTCGTGGGCTGGGTGCGTGCGCTCCGTTCGCTGGCAACGACCGTGCAGAACGAGCTGGCGCAGGAACTGAAGCTTCAGGAATTTCAGGACAGCCTGAAAAAGGTTGAAAAGGCGAGCATGGACAACCTGACGCCGGAGCTGAAAGCATCCATGGATGAGTTGCGCGAAGCGGCTGAATCCATGAAGCGCTCATACAGCGTTAACGATCCTGAGAAGGCGAGTGATGAAGCAAACACCATCCATAATCCGGTGGTGAAGGGCAGCGAAGAGCAGCGCGAGGGTGTGACGCCTTCCAGCGCGGAACATCAGGCTGCTTCGCCAGAGCAATCGCCGCAGGAGCCCGAAGTGAAAAAGCAGGTGCCGCCGGAAGAGCCCGTGGTCAAAACGGCTGAGGTAAAACCCGCCGCGCCCGTTTCCGAATCATCCCCCTCGTCGAGTGATAAAGCGTAAACATGGCAGTAGATGATACTCAACCGCTGATTACGCACCTCATTGAGCTGCGTAAGCGTCTGTTAAACTGCATTATTGCGGTTTTCCTCATTTTTTTATGTCTGGTCTATTTTGCCAACGATATCTATCAGGTGGTTTCCGCACCGCTGATTAAGCAGATGCCGCTGGGCGCAACGATGATTGCAACGGACGTTGCTTCGCCGTTCTTTACCCCGATCAAGCTGACCTTCTGGGTGTCGTTGATTGCCTCTGCGCCGGTCATTTTGTATCAGGTCTGGGCATTTGTGGCACCCGCGCTGTACAGGCATGAACGCAAGCTGGTTATTCCGCTGCTGGTGTCCAGTTCGCTGCTGTTTTATATCGGTATGGCGTTCGCCTACTTCGTTGTCTTCCCGCTGGCCTTCGGCTTCCTGACGCATACCGCGCCGGAAGGGGTACAGGTGTCGACGGACATCGCCAGCTACCTCAGCTTCGTTATGGCGCTGTTTATGGCCTTTGGTGTCGCCTTCGAGGTGCCCGTCGCGATTGTCCTGCTCTGCTGGGTGGGGGTGACCACGCCTGACGATCTGCGTAAGAAGCGCCCGTACATCCTGGTGGGGGCATTTGTCGTAGGTATGCTGTTAACGCCACCGGACGTCTTCTCGCAAACCTTACTGGCGATACCCATGTACTGCCTGTTTGAAGTCGGCGTATTCTTCGCTCGTTTCTACGTCGGAAAGGGGCGTACCCGGGACGAAGAAGACGAGCCGTCTGAAGAGACCACTAAAGAATAAAACCAACCGCCCGTCAGGGCGGTTGTCATATGGGGATACGTATGTTTGATATCGGGCTTAACCTGACCAGCGCCCAGTTTGCGAAAGACCGCGATGAGGTGGTGGCGCGCGCCTTTGCCGCCGGCGTGAACGGGCTGTTACTGACGGGAACAAATCTGCATGAGAGTGAGCAGGCACGGCAGCTGGCGCAACGCTATCAACACTGCTGGTCCACCGCAGGCGTGCACCCTCATGACAGCAGCCAGTGTACGCATGAAAGCGCTGAGGCGCTTCATCGTCTGGCGGCTACGCCAGAAGTGGTTGCCATTGGCGAATGCGGGCTTGATTTCAACCGTAACTTCTCGACGCCTGAAGAGCAGGAGAAGGCATTTACCGCCCAGCTCGCGCTGGCTGCAGAGCTGGGGATGCCGGTGTTTATGCACTGTCGCGATGCGCATGAACGTTTTCTGGCGCTACTGGACCCCTGGCTGGAGAAACTGCCAGGCGCGGTGTTGCACTGCTTTACGGGCTCCCGTCAGGAAGCGCTGGATTGCCTGAACCGCGGGCTTTACTTGGGTATCACGGGCTGGGTGTGCGATGAGCGTCGTGGGCTGGGGCTGCGCGAGCTGTTATCCGTAATCCCGGCCGATCGTTTGTTGCTGGAAACGGATGCGCCGTATCTGTTGCCCCGGGATATGCAGCCCAAACCGGCATCACGACGTAACGAACCGGCTTATCTGGGACACATTGCTGAGCGAGTGGCGTACTGGCGCGGGGAAGATGCGCAGTGGCTGGCAGCCCAAACCGATGACAACGTGCGTCGTCTGTTCGGCGTGCAGTTCTAAACTTTGCGGAAATCGGTGTTTTTAACGCTCTGCAACACCTCTTTGTTCAGCAGGTTGAGCAGCAGCATAGAACGCGCTTCACCGTCTGGTTCAGCGAAGATGGCCTGTAACCCTTCAAAAGCGCCTTCGGTGATCACCACGCTGTCCCCGGCATAAGGGGTTTCCGGATCGGTAATATCTTCAGGCTGCTGGTAGACAGAGAGCTGATGAATAACCGATGACGGTACTCTTGCCGGATGGGCGCCAAAACGCACAAAATGGCTGACGCCGCGCGTGGCGCTGATCGTCGTGGTGTGGATCACTTCGGGGTCGAACTCAACGAACAGATAGTTCGGGAACAGAGGCTCACTGACGGTCGTGCGTTTTCCACGCTGCATTTTTTCAAGCGTGATCACGGGCGTCAGGCAGTTAACAGACTGACGTTCAAGATGTTCCTGTGCGCGCTGAAGTTGCCCGCGTTTGCAATACAGTAAATACCAGGCCTGCATAATCACTCTTCCCATTGTTCGGGGCGCAAGCATACCAAAACCCTGGCGGGATCGCTAAGGTGATTATAATGGCGAAAAAGAGAGTAAGTCGTGGAAGTTCACGCTAATTTAACAAAATTACAGCATCACGCGGTCTTACGCCGTATAATGAAGCGCTTACAGAGAGGCCATGATTAACTGCATGAAATACCACGATCTACGCGACTTCCTGGCGCTGCTGGAAAAGCAGGGCGAACTCAAACGCATTACGCTTCCTGTTGATCCGTATCTGGAAATGACAGAAATCGCTGACCGCACCCTGCGCGCGGGCGGCCCGGCGTTGCTGTTTGAAAACCCAAAAGGCTACGCCATGCCGGTACTGTGCAACCTGTTTGGCACACCTCGCCGCGTGGCGATGGGCATGGGGCAGGAAGATGTCACGGCGTTACGTGAAGTGGGCAAACTGCTGGCCTTTCTGAAAGAGCCGGAGCCGCCAAAAGGGTTCCGCGACCTGTTCGACAAGCTGCCGCAGTTTAAGCAGGTGTTGAATATGCCCACCAAACGCCTGCGCGGCGCGCCATGCCAGCAAATAGTGCTGGAAGGCGATGCAGTTGATCTGACCAAAATTCCCATCATGCAGTGCTGGCCTGAAGATGCCGCACCGCTGATTACCTGGGGCCTCACCGTGACGCGTGGGCCGCATAAAGAGCGTCAAAACCTCGGCATTTATCGCCAGCAGCTGATTGGCAAGAACAAGCTCATCATGCGCTGGTTGTCCCACCGCGGTGGCGCGCTGGATTTCCAGGAGTGGTGCGCGGCCCATCCGGGCGAACGCTTCCCGGTTTCCGTCGCGCTGGGTGCCGATCCGGCAACCATTCTGGGCGCGGTGACGCCTGTTCCTGATACGCTGTCGGAATATGCCTTTGCAGGGCTGCTGCGCGGCACCAAAACCGAAGTGGTGAAGTGCATCTCCAATGACCTGGAAGTGCCAGCCAGCGCAGAGATCGTGCTGGAAGGTTACATTGAACAGGGCGAGCTGGCACCCGAAGGGCCGTACGGCGACCACACCGGCTATTACAACGAAGTGGATAACTTTCCGGTATTCACCGTCACGCACATTACCCAGCGTGAAGATGCCATTTATCATTCAACTTACACTGGCCGCCCACCGGATGAACCGGCGGTACTTGGCGTGGCGCTGAACGAAGTGTTCGTGCCGATCCTGCAAAAGCAGTTCCCGGAAATTGTTGATTTTTATCTGCCGCCGGAAGGGTGTTCGTATCGCCTGGCGGTGGTGACGATGAAGAAGCAGTATGCCGGTCACGCTAAGCGCGTGATGATGGGCGTATGGTCTTTCCTGCGCCAGTTTATGTATACCAAGTTTGTGATTGTCTGCGATGATGACGTCAATGCCCGCGACTGGAATGACGTCATCTGGGCCATCACCACGCGTATGGATCCGGCGCGTGATACGGTGTTAGTGGAAAACACGCCGATTGATTATCTGGACTTTGCCTCGCCGGTTTCCGGCCTTGGTTCAAAAATGGGACTGGATGCCACGAACAAATGGCCTGGCGAAACCGACCGTGAATGGGGTCGCCCGATCGAAAAAGATCCTGCCGTGACCGCGCGAATTGACGCGATCTGGGACGAGCTGGCCATAATGAATAACGGTAAGGCAGAATAAGACCGTTTAGCCCTATAGACTTCCCGACAGAGAGAGCGAATGACAACCTTAAGCTGTAAAGTGACGTCGGTAGATGCTATTACCGACACCGTATATCGCGTCCGTTTGGTTCCTGAAGCGGCATTCTCATTCCGTGCCGGTCAGTACCTGATGGTCGTGATGGACGAGCGTGATAAGCGTCCTTTCTCTATGGCCTCAACGCCAGCAGAGAAGGAATTTATTGAGCTGCATATTGGTGCGTCTGAGCTTAACCTGTACGCGATGGCCGTGATGGATCGCATCCTGAAAGAGCGTGAAATCGTGGTCGATATTCCTCATGGCGAGGCCTGGCTGCGTGAAGACGAAGACCGTCCGCTGATCCTGATTGCCGGTGGTACAGGCTTCTCCTATGTCCGCTCTATTCTGTTGACGGCGCTGGCGCGTAATCCAAATCGCGATATCACCATCTACTGGGGCGGCCGTGAAGAGAAGCACCTTTACGATCTGTCTGAGCTGGAAGCGCTGAGCGTCAATCATCCAAACCTGCGCATCGAGCCGGTCGTCGAGCAGCCGGAAGAGGGCTGGCGCGGGCGCAGCGGCACGGTGCTGACTGCGGTATTGCAGGATCACGGAACGCTGGCCGGGCACGATATCTACATTGCCGGTCGCTTTGAAATGGCGAAAATTGCCCGCGACCTGTTCTGCAACGAGCGTGACGCGCGGGAAGATCGTCTGTTTGGCGATGCGTTTGCGTTTATCTGATTGTGAGACCCGCTTCGGCGGGTTTTTTACGCTCGGGCAATAGCGCTGGTGAAAATTTAACCTTGAAATGGGCGGCGCATTGCCGTTATTCTTGTTCCCGTTAAATTTCGCCCTCAGGAGCGCCCCCCAAAAATGAACAAACACGACTGATGAATTTCGATCCTTGCTCAACGCATCGCGTCGGCAGGGGATGTTTTGATTTCATTCAGGAGTGCTTATGGCTCATTTTGCGCAATCCCCCTCTTTTATTTTGCATCAGGTCACCTGTCAGTTTGCGACGGGCGATATCCTTTTTGGTCCACTGAATCTTTCTCTGGATGCGTCAGTGTGCGCGCTGGTTGGCCGCAACGGCAGCGGTAAAACACGCCTTCTGCGTCTGCTGGCAGGGGTTGATGAACCCGCCAGCGGTCACATTGAGCGCTTTGGTACACACGTCTATGTGGCGCAGCAGCAGGATATTTCTGCGGATACGACTCTTGCCGGACTGCTTGGTTACGACGCGATCTTTGCGGCGCGCACGCGCATCGACGGCGGTCATTATGAACCCGACGATCTCGACACGCTCGATGGTTACTGGGATCTGGCTGAACGGCTAAGCCAGGCTTTTATCGCTGCAAAACTTCCCTCTTTTGAGCCGAACAAACGCGCGGCAGAGCTAAGCGGCGGCGAGCGCATTCGTGCCTTGCTGTGCGGCGCATTCACCGCGGATGCTGATTACCTGCTGCTGGACGAACCGACCAACCACCTCGACAGGCAAGGCCGCGTGTGGTTCTACGAGCAGCTTTCCCGGTATCAGGGCGGGGTGCTGGTGGCCTCTCACGACCGTGAGTTGCTGGCCCAGGTACCGCGTATCCTTGAACTGAGCGCGTTGGGCTTGCGCAGCTACGGCGGGAATTATGCTGACTATCGAACCCAGCGTAATGCTGAGCAACTGGCTGCCCGCGCCGCGCTGGAGCATGCTGCCACCGAACGCAAGCGTACCCGCGCCCGTATGCATAAAGAGCATGACGACAGCCAGCGGCGTTCGGCCAAAACGCTTCGCACGGTCGACAGCCTTAACATCGCCTCGTTTGAACGGGTCAAATACAAAGGGGCGGCGAAAGAGCGGATTGGTTCCTGGAAAAAACAGCATAGCGATCAAAATCATGCCCTGAACGCTGCGGTTAACCAGGCACGCGAGCGGGTTGAAGAGGATAACGCGGTGATGTTTACCCTGCCGGGCAGTGAAATCCCGGAAGGAAAACAGGTGCTGGTGCTGGAAGAACTGGTGCTTCCGCACGTGCCTGTCTCCCCGATAAACTGGCGAATGGATGGCCCGATGCGCGTGGCGCTACGCGGGCCGAACGGCTGTGGGAAATCCACGCTGTTGAAAGTGATGTTGGGCGAAACCGCCCCTGTTACGGGAACCTGTAAGGTCTCCGTCAGATGTGCTTATCTCGATCAGCATCTTTCCCGGCTGGATCTGTCGCAGTCGGTGATGACACACCTTAGCCTGGGCAATACGCCGCTCGAAGAGGGGGCGCTGCGTACCCGTTTAGCGCAGCTTCAGCTGGGCGCGGAGAAAGTGACACTTCCACTGGCCGATCTAAGCGGCGGCGAGCGCCTGAAGGCCGCGCTGGCCTGCGTATTGTGGCGTGAAGCAGCAACGCAGCTGTTGCTTCTGGATGAGCCGACCAACCACCTCGATCTGGCTTCCGTTCAGGCCATTGAAGCGGCCCTGGCCGATTATCCCGGCGCGCTGCTGGTGGTGTCGCACGATGAAGCGTTTTTAGCAGGATTAAAGCTGACGCATGAGCTGGTGTGGGAAGAGTCGGGATGGCGATGTGAAAGCCTCTAAACACAAGCCCCCGCAAGGGCGGGGGCAAACAAACTTTATCAGGCTAACTGCTTGCGAAGGTCAGGGTTTGCCTGGATCAGGCGCATCAGCTTTAGCTCGGCTGGGGTAGGTTTTTCACGCTTTGACTCCCACTCCAGCACCATCGCTACGCTGACACCCATCGCTCTTGCGAATTCATCTGTTTTCAGGCCCGACCCTTTGCGTAAACGCTCAAATTCACTAAAAGGATTGGACTTTTGATTCAGGGTAACCGTCGGCGGTACATCTTTAAAAATAATCTGTTCCAGGCTGCTCAGCAGCTCAAACTCAGGATCTTTTAATTCCATTGAGAACTCCTCATAAATCACACATCGGGATCATGAACATCAGAGAGCATGTTAAGAATAGTCCCTAAACCAAACACAGGATCGTCACGGTTGTGATTAATTGTGCGATAACGATCGCTTTACCCGTTTCAGCTATATGGATAGTTATGCTAATTACCTGATTAATCATATGTAGGGATGCACAGGTATTTTTTTGTAAATAGTCAGTACAAAAACGGCAATACCCGTTTTGCATGAAAACTCTATCTTGCAAGGCTGACCTGGACTATCCTTGTCAGCGTTGGGCACGCGTGTGCCGGTGTGCGCTTTTTGGGTGAAAGGAGTAATAAAATGGCGACAGGAAAGTCCTGCTCTCGCTGGTTTGCGCCTATTGCGGCGTTGTTGATGGTTGTTAGCCTGAGTGGGTGTTTCGATAAAGAAGGCGATCAGCGCAAAGCGTTTATCGATTTTTTACAGAATACAGTGATGCGTAGCGGCGAGCGTTTACCAACGCTGACTGCGGATCAGAAAAAACAGTTTGGTCCATTCGTGTCGGATTACGCCATTCTGTATGGCTATTCACAGCAGGTAAGCCAGGCGATGGATTCGGGTATTCGCCCGGTCGTGGATAGCGTCAATGCCATTCGCGTTCCACAGGATTATATGACCCAGCGCGAACCGCTGCGCCAGTCCAACGGCGCCCTTGGGGTGCTGAGCCAGCAGTTGCAAAATGCCAAAATGCAGGCTGATGCGTCGCGCTCCGCGTTGAAGCAGGACGAGGATCTCAAGCCGGTTTATGACCAGGTGTATGAGAAAGTCGTGACCAAGCCGTCAAACGCCTTGCAACCACTGATCCCGGCGGCGCAAGTCTTTACTCAGCAGCTGGTTCAGGTGGGTGACTTTATTAATGAGCAGGGTACGCAGGTGAGCTTCGTCTCTAACGGTATCCAGTTCCCGACCTCCCAGCAGGCGAGTCAGTACAATACGCTGATAGGGCCGCTGGCGTCCCAGCATCAGGCCTTTAGCCAGGCCTGGAGCGCAGCGGTCGCTGCAACGGAATAAGAAAAACCCCCGCTTCGGCGGGGTTTTTTTATGCATGATGAAAATAACGCTTGTCATTCTTCTACCATATCGGTATAACTATCTTCGTCGGTTTGTTACACAGACCTAAAGCAGTTTAGTAAAGCAGTCCAGATTGTTATCCATAGATACCCTTCGTAGTGACCCTTCCTTCATCGCTTAAAAATCTGTAACGCAATCCATCAAGCCGGAAGGCACAATATATTTGTTAATAAGGTAATTTCTATGTCTGCTAAAATGACTGGTCTGGTAAAATGGTTCAACGCTGATAAAGGTTTCGGCTTCATCACTCCTGACGATGGCTCTAAAGACGTGTTCGTACACTTCTCTGCTATCCAGAACGATGGCTACAAATCTCTGGATGAAGGTCAGAAAGTTTCCTTCACCATCGAAAGCGGCGCTAAAGGCCCAGCAGCTGGTAACGTTGTAAGCCTTTAAGCTTCCAACCCAGTAGCACAAAATTCAAAAACCCGCCTTCTGGCGGGTTTTTTCGTTTCTACTGTTGTATCTGCGGGTTAACGCAGTTCTTATCCACTTTACCGCCGAGCGCGGCAATCAGATTATCCACGGCGGTCGCCGCCATATTGTAGCGTGTTTCATGAGTGGCAGAGCCGATGTGGGGCAGGGCGACGACGTTTGGCATGTTCAGTAGCGGAGAATCCACCGGCAGCGGCTCCTGTTCAAACACGTCCAGACCGGCGGCGTGGATCTCACCGTTTTGCAGGGCCTCAATCAGCGCCTTCTCATCGACCACCGGACCACGACCCGCGTTGATGAAAATGGCCGATTTCTTCATCTTTTCAAAGGCCGCTTTGCCGATGAGATGACGCGTTTCATCCGTCAGCGGCAGGATCAGGCAGACAAAGTCGGCTTCCCGCAACAGCGTATCAAGCTCGCAATAGCGGGCATTGAAACGTTCTTCAGCTTCACTGTGGTGACGGCGTGCGTTATACAGGATGGGCATGCTGAAGCCGAAATGGGCGCGCTGTGCCAGTGCCAGACCGATACGGCCCATCCCAACAATCCCCAGCGTTTTGCCATGTACGTCCACGCCGAACCAGTCCGGGCCAATGCTTTTCGTCCATTCGCCCGCTTTCACGCGCTCAGCAACTTCCACCACGCGACGAGCAGTGCTGAGCACCAGCGCCATCAGCGTGTCGGCGACGGTTTCCGTCAGAGCATGTGGCGTGTGCATCAGCAGGATGTTGCGCGCGTTAAGCGCATCCACGTCGAAATTGTCGTAGCCCACAGAAACGGTTGAGGTTGCACGAAGCTTCGGCATTTTCTCCAGCAGCGCTGCATCCACCTTTTCGCTTGAACCCAGCAGGCCCTCGGCGCAGGCAAACGCGTCGGCGTGCTGTGCCACGGTTTGCGGGCTGAGGTTCTTTACCCGGGTAACGGTAAAGTGTTCCTCCAGGCGTTTTTGCAGATCTTCAGGCAGTGCTTTGTACAAAATGACGGACGGCTTCATGCTAATCTCCGTTGATTTAAAAGGATTCAGGCGTGGCGTGCGCCGACGGGTAGCTGTTGATTATTAGCAGGCTTAACGATCAGAGTAAGCCATACCGAGGCAAAAAGCGCCACCCCCATAAAGATGTAAGAAGCTGAAGGGCTGCCGGTGGCGCCGTTCAGATAGCCCACAAACCACGAGCCAAAGAACGAACCCAGCGCACCCATACTGTTGATCAGCGCCATCGCGCCCCCTGCGACGTTACGCGGCAGCATTTCCGGGATGATGGCAAAGAACGGACCATACGGGGCATACATGGCCGCACCCGCAATCACCAGCAGCGTATACGAGGCCCAGAAGTGGTTCGCGCCTACGGCCCAGGAGCCAATGAAGGCAAAAGCAGCGATCAGCAGGAGTGGCCAGACGAACAGCTTACGGTTTTGCAGCTTGTCCGATGCCCAGGAGACGATAATCATCGCGATGGTTGCAGCCAGGTAAGGCACTGATGACAGCCAGCCCACTTCCACCATGCCAAGGTTTTCACCGCCGCTGCGGATAATCGACGGCAGCCACAGAACAAAGCCGTACACGCCAATACTCCAGGTAAAATACTGTGCGCATAGCAGAATAACGTTCCGGGAGCGGAAGGCTTCGCCGTAGTTACGTACCGCTTTCAGCCCCTGCTGTTCTTTATCCAGCTGCGCCTGGAGTGCGGCTTTTTCGTCTTCAGAAAGCCATTTTGCCTGGGCTGGCTTATCTTTCACCAGCACCCACCAGCAGAAGGCCCAGATAATCGCGGGAACCCCTTCGATGATGAACATCTCGCGCCAGCCGAAGGACTGGATCAGATAGCCGGAAACCACCGACATCCACAGCACGGTGACCGGGTTACCGAGTATCAGGAACGTATTGGCACGTGAACGCTCAGATTTTGTGAACCAGTTGCTGATGTAAATCAGCATTGCTGGCATGACGGCCGCCTCAACCACGCCGAGAATAAAGCGAATAGCCGCCAGAGCAGGAATGTTATTCACCACGCCAGTCAGCGATGCACATGCACCCCATAAGATCAGGCAGATGAAAATGAGCTTTCGCACGCTGCGGCGTTCAGCGTAAATCGCGCCGGGGATCTGGAAGAAGAAATAACCCAGGAAGAAGAGGGCGCCCAGCAGGGAGGAAACCCCTTTGGTGATCCCGAGGTCTTCGTTGATCCCGGCGGCGGATGCAAAACTGAAGTTGGCACGATCCAGGTACGCCAGGCTGTACGTGATAAACACGATTGGCATGATGTACCACCAGCGTTTTACTGCATTGGTCGAACTGTTCATAGGCTTGCCTCTGTTGTTGAGGTTGTTGCCGCCGTTGTCTGTAGGGTACACGGTGGCTTAATTATCTGGTGCGGATTGCTGCCCTCACCCTGGCCCTCTCCCTGTGGGAGAGAGAATTCAGACTCCGAGCTCTGCTCGTGTTGGTAATCCTTCGCTGTCGCCCTGCACCTGAATCGCCAGCGAACCAATTTTGTTGCCTCGCGCCACGGCCTGCGACAGCGGTTTGTCCTCCAGCAGGGCGCTGATGACCCCGACGGCAAACCCATCGCCCGCACCCACGGTATCGACCACGTTATCGACTTTTACCGCAGCGACGGCGCCTTGCTCGCCGTCGGCAGTTTTGAACCATGCACCGTCGGCACCGGTTTTCAGCACCACGGCTTTTACTCCTTTGTTGAGGTAAAAATCAGCAATGCCTTCCGGCGTGCTCTCGCCAGTGAGGATCATTCCCTCTTTTGCCCCCGGCAATACCCAGTCCGCCTGAAACGCCAGTCGGTTGAGTTTCTCAACCATCTCCGCTTCGCTTTTCCACAGCACCGGACGCAGGTTTGGATCAAAGGAGATCGTTTTGCCCTGCGCTTTCATTGCCGAAGCGGCATGAACGAGTAAATCGTACGAACTGGCCGAGAGCGCCGCCGCCACGCCGCTCAGGTGCAGGTGACGCGCGGAGGAGAAATAAGCGGCGTGATAATCATCCACGGAGAGATGGCTTGCCGCTGAGCCTTTACGGAAATACTCCACGATGGGATCGGTTCCATTTTCAACTTTAGATTTCAGCTGAAAGCCCGTCGGGAAGCGTCCGTCGAGGGTCACGCCTGCGGCATCAATGCCCTCTTTTTTCAGCGAGTCGAGTACGAAATGGCCAAAGCTGTCATTTCCCACGCGGCTTACCCAGCCAACATTCAGCCCCAGCCGCGCAAGGCCGGTAGCAACATTCAGCTCAGCACCTGCAACGCGTTTGATAAAGTGCTCCACTGCGTTCAGCTCGCCTGTTTCGGTGGCGACAAACATCGCCATGGCCTCGCCGATGGTGATGACATCCAGCGTCTTGTGCATGGTTTACTCCTCGCGCAGCAGGTTGACGTAATGGCGGGTGACGGCGGTGAGATCCGTCCCTTCCAGCGGAAATTCGATACCGCGTGGCGCATCGGCAGGGAGTTGATTAAGCAGATCCCGCCAGCGAGAATCGGTCTGATCCGGCGCGACGGCGCGGAATTGCGCCTTATGCGGGACCGCGGCCTTCACATGAATGTAGCTCACGGCGGGAGCCAACTGACGTGCAGCCTCTTCCGGGGAGTCGCCAACCCACAGCCAGTTGCCCATATCGAACGTCAGCGTGACCGGCAGCGCCATTACCCGGCAGGCGGCTTTGAAGCGCTGCATCGGAGCGAGCTGACCGCAGTCGGTCTGGTCGTTTTCCACCACCAGCGTCATGCCGCTTTCATCCAGCAGTACGCGCAGGGCTTCAAGCGGTTGTTTGTCGCTGAAATGGCCCAGCGAGACTTTAAGCCACAGGGCGTTCAGGGTGCTGGCTTCGCTAAGATAGCGCGGAAGATCCGGGTTGAGGGTTCCATCGGGCATAAACAGGGGGGCCGGGGCGGAGTAGCACGCCAGTAAACCCAGCAGTTCAATGGACTCGCCGAGCGCAGGCAGGGCCATTAACTCGTCGCTGCTGAAGAGCTCGCGGCGGATTTCAACGCCATCAGCCCCTGCGCCGGCAATAACGGGAAGCATCGCCCGTTGACCGCCTGCTTGTCGCACCTGATCCGCGCCATACGCGGCGGTGACCACCATAATTTTCCTGCTCATTTCCTGACTCCAGGGCGTAATCGATAGTATTACGCTAGATGGAACCGGTTCCAAAGAAAAGATCGGGATGCTGAATTTATGATCGCTGTCACGAAGGGGAAATTAACGGGCAGTAGAGCCGCGAACGATCAGCTCGCCAGAAAAAACCTGCTCGCGTACGGCGTCGCGGGTGCCTTCAATGCGGCGAACCACTTGTTCAACCGCGGCATAGCCGATCTGCCAGGTGGGTTGTTTGAGGGTGGTAATGCCTACGCCAGCAAGTTCAGCCCACTCCAGTTCATCAAAGCCGAGTAAGCCGATGTCGCTGCCCCAGTGCAGGCCAATGCGTTTAAGCGAGCGGGCAACCTGAAGCGTCAGCGCCCCGTTCGCGGAGATCACCGCTTTGCGCATACCCCGATGGCGGGTATGGAACTGGCGCAGGGTATTATCCAGCTGACCGGCTTCATGGAGGGGGATTTCGGCATTTTCGGCGATCACACCGGGATAACGCGCCAGCGTGGCACGAAATGCAGCCAGGCGGTCGCGGCGGGTGTTAACCATACCCAGCGGTTCGCTCAGGAACAAAATGGCTTCGAAACCCTGTTCAATCAGATGTTCGGTGGCAGTGGTGGCCGCCTGGGTGTTATCCAGCCCGACCACATCGCAGGCAAATTCCGGGATTTTGCGGTCAATAAGCACCATCGGCAGCGACGATTGTTGCAGGCGATTTAGTCCCTCTTCGCGCATCCCGACGGCATTGACCACGATCCCTTCCACCTGATAGCTGCGCAGCAGATCGAGGTAGTGCAACTCCTGATCAACTTCGTTATTGGTGTTACAGACCAGCGGGGTAAAGCCTTTCTCACGGCACGCCGCCTCAATGCCGCTGAGGACGTTAACGGAGTAAGGGTTGGTGATATCGGCGATGATGAGGCCAATCAGACGGGTACGACCCCGCTTGAGGCCGCGCGCCATCAGGCTGGGACGGTAGTTGAGATCGGCAATGGCCTGTTCAATTCGCGCCAGCAGTGCATCGGAAAGCAGGTGTTTCTCGCCGTTGAGGTAGCGTGAAATGCTGGTTTTACCGGTTTTGGCGGCTTTCGCCACGTCGCTGATGGTGGCCCGGGTTGGTTTGCTCATCGCTGATTTCCCTGAAATTAGTGAGAATACCTTAGCGGGAAAATCTGACGAATCAAGCAATTTGCCGGGTGGCGGCCTGATGCCCTCACCCCAACCCTCTCCCACGGGAGAGGGCGCAAACACTAAAAACGGCAACGGGGTTGCCGTTTTGCTTTTACCTACTGCACAGGGCTCAACGTAATCTCAACGCGGCGGTTCTGCGCTTTGCCTTCCGCCGTGCTGTTGCTGGCGATCGGGTTAGCCGGACCCATGCCGCTGGTGCGGATGCGGTTCGCTTCTACGCCCTGGGTGATCAGCGAGCTGGCCACGGAATCGGCACGCTGCTGCGACAGACGCATGTTCAGATCCTGGCTGCCGGTACTGTCGGTGTAGCCAATCACGTTCACGGCAGTTTTGTTGTACTCTTTCAGCACCGCGGCCACGCCGGTCAGGGTGTTCGCGCCTGCGGGTTTCAGCGTCGCGCTGCTGCTGTCAAAGGTCACGTTGTTTGGCATGTTCAGGATGATGTTGTCACCGCTGCGCGTCACGCTCACGCCTGTACCTTTCATTTTGTCACGGAGTTTTGCTTCCTGCACATCCATGTAATAACCCACGCCGCCGCCCAGGGCTGCGCCTGCCGCTGCGCCAATCAGTGCACCTTTACCGCGATCTTTCTTGGAGGAGGAGAGTGCGCCAACGCCAGCGCCCACCAGGGAACCAATACCCGCGCCAATGCCGGATTTACCCGCTTCGCGTTCGCCGGTGTAAGGGTTGGTTGTGCAGCCTGAAACAGCCAGTGCACCGCTCACCAGAGCGGCAATAACGAGTACGCGTTTTTTCATCTTATTTCCTTAATCCTTTTTATTCTTTGCCACGACGGACGTGGCAGTGGATTATGACGTCCGAATACGGAGAAAATTCAGTGTATAACTCTGAAATTTGTCACAAACGATAAACTGCCTCAATGAAAGGCCGTCATACCTGCACGCAACCAGGAGCGCACGCTTTGAGCACCTCAACAAAAACCATTCTGACCGCCGCCCACTGGGGGCCGATGCTGGTCGAAACCGATGGCGACACCGTGCTGTCGTCTCGCGGGGCTTTGCCTTCGCGCCATCTCAACTCTTTACAGACCGTCGTTCGCGATCAGGTACATAGCAAAACCCGCGTACGCTGGCCGATGGTGCGTAAAGGCTTTCTGGCGTCACCGGATAAACCGCAAGGTATTCGCGGGCAGGATGAGTTCGTGCGCGTGAGCTGGGACGATGCCCTGGCGCTGATCCATACGCAGCATAAACGCATCCGCGACAGCTATGGCCCGTCGTCCATTTTTGCCGGCTCCTATGGCTGGCGCTCAAACGGCGTGCTGCATAAGGCCGCAACCCTGCTGCAACGCTATATGAGCCTGGCTGGAGGATATACCGGCCATCTGGGTGATTATTCGACCGGCGCGGCGCAGGCGATCATGCCGTATGTCGTGGGCGGGAATGAGGTTTATCAGCAGCAGACCAGCTGGCCGCTGGTGCTGGAGCATACAGAGGTGGTGGTGCTGTGGAGCGCCAACCCGCTCAATACCCTTAAAATTGCCTGGAATGCGTCCGACGAGCAGGGCGTTTCCTACTTCGATGCGCTGCGCAAAAGCGGCAAGCGCATCATCTGTATCGATCCGATGCGTTCTGAAACGCTTGATTTCTTCGGCGACAGCGCCGAGTGGATCGCGCCGCATATGGGCACCGACGTGGCGATGATGCTGGGTATCGCCCACACCCTGGTGGAGAACGGCTGGCACGACACGGAATTTCTGACGCGCTGCACAACGGGGTTCGATAAATTTGCCGACTATCTGACGGGCAAAACCGACGGTATCGCCAAAACCGCAGAGTGGGCTGCGGCGTTTTGCGGCGTTGATGCCGCTAAAATCCGCGAACTGGCAGCGTTATTCCATAGCAATGTCACGATGCTCATGTCCGGATGGGGGATGCAGCGCCAGCAGTTTGGCGAGCAGAAGCACTGGATGCTGGTGACGCTCGCCGCGATGCTTGGGCAGATTGGCACACCCGGCGGCGGTTTTGGCCTTTCCTATCACTTTGCCAACGGCGGCAACCCGACGCGTAAAGCGGCGGTGCTGGCGTCCATGCAGGGCTCGGTGCAGGGGGGCGTGGACGCGGTGGATAAAATTCCGGTGGCACGCATTGTTGAAGCTCTGGAGAACCCCGGCGGGTTTTATCAGCACAACGGTCAGGATCGCCATTTCCCGGATATTAAGTTTGTCTGGTGGGCGGGTGGGGCCAACTTCACCCATCACCAGGATACCAACCGCCTGATCCGCGCCTGGCAGAAACCGGAGCTGGTGGTGATCTCGGAGTGCTTCTGGACCGCGTCAGCGAAACATGCCGATATCGTTTTGCCCGCCACGACCTCGTTCGAGCGTAACGATCTCACCATGACGGGGGATTACAGCAACCAGCATATGGTGCCGATGAAGCGCGTCGTGGCTCCCCGGGATGAAGCGCGGGATGATTATGACGTCTTTGCTGACCTGAGTGAATTATGGGAAGCGGGCGGACGGGAGCGTTTCACCGAGGGCAAAACGGATCTGCAATGGCTGGAAACGTTTTACCAGATTGCAAGCCAGCGCGGGGCTGCGCAGGGCGTGACGCTGCCGCCATTTGCTGAATTCTGGGAGGCGAATCAACTCTTCGAAATGCCGGAAAGCGAGCAGAACGCGCGGTTTGTGCGCTTTGCTGACTTCCGTCGCGATCCGGAGAATCACCCGTTAAAAACCGAAAGCGGGAAGATTGTGATCCACAGCGAGCGCATCGCCAGCTTTGGCTACGCGGACTGCCCGCCGCACCCGGCGTGGCTGGAGCCGGACGAATGGCATGGCAATGCGCAGCCGGGGCAGCTTCAGCTGCTGTCTGCCCATCCTGCCCATCGTCTGCACAGCCAGCTCAACTATTCGGCTCTGCGCGAGCAGTATGCGGTGGCGGGTCGTGAGCCGATCGCGCTGAATAGCGACGATGCAAAGGCGCGGGGGATTAACGACGGCGATCTCGTTCGCGTCTGGAACGCACGCGGGCAGGTGCTGGCTGGCGCCGTGGTGAGTGACGGGATCCGCCCAGGCGTGTTCTGCATTCATCAGGGAGCATGGCCGGATCTGGCGCTGGACGAGGGCGGTATTTGTAAGAACGGCGCCGTAAACGTGCTGACCAAAGATCTCCCCAGCTCGAAGCTGGGGAACGGCTGTGCGGGGAATACGGCGCTGGCATGGGTGGAGAAATATGAGGGGCCGGCGCTTCCCCTTACGGCATTTGATCCGCCTGCCAGCTCATGATCCACGTCGGGTGTTGGGTATCATCCTGCCAGGCGCTGTCTTCGATGCGAAAACCCTGAGCATGATAGAAATTCACCGCCCGCACGTTTTTCTGATACACCTCCAGGGTTAAATATGGGTAGTGCTGCTGAACATAGTTCAGCAGCGCACGCCCGATCCCCCTTCCGATGAACGCCGGGGCGACAAACAACGCCCCCACGAACTGGAACTGCATGACGCTGATAAAACCGCACAGGGTACCGTTTTCTTCCCAGACCCAGGTCTCGGCGGCGGGAAGGTAATCATCCCGCACTACCGCTTCATTCGCTTGCCAGTAACTTGCGTCGATAAACGGATGCGCCTCGGTGGTGCTCTCCAGCCACAGACTCAAAAGCGGAGCGGTATCCTCACTTTGCCATTTGCGGATCATGGTGGCCCTCCGGGTGGCAGAAGCAGCCCTTAATATGGTCATTGACCAGCCCGCAGGCCTGCATAAAGGAGTAGCAGATGGTGGTGCCCACAAACTTAAAGCCGCGTTTTTTCAGCGCTTTTGACAGGGCATCTGAGGCGGGGGTAGACGTTGGGATCTCTGCAAGCGTGGCGGCCTGCGTCACCTTCGGCTCGTTATCCACAAACGACCAGACAAAAGCTGAGAAGGGTTCGCCGTTTTGCTCCATCGCCAGATAAGCACGCGCGTTACCCATAATGGCCTGAATTTTACCGCGATGGCGGATGATACCGGTATCCAGAACCAGCCTTTCCACGTCTTCGTCGGTCATGGCGGCCACCGCAACCGGATCGAAATGGTGGAAGGCCTTGCGATAGTTCTCACGCTTTTTCAGAACGGTGATCCACGACAGCCCGGCCTGCTGGCCTTCAAGGCAAATCATTTCAAACAGTTTTTTACCGTCGGTTTCCGGCACGCCCCATTCCTTGTCGTGATAATCGATATAAAGCTGATCCTGGCTTACCCAGCCGCAACGTTGCATAGGTCATCTCCCTTCCTGATACGGTAAACGCAAAAATTTCAATCTGCCCGGCTTGACGTGTTTGCTAAAGAGACAATAGTTAATACAGGGCTATGCGCCCTAATACCTCTTCGAACAATGACATATATCGCCGAACTCGGCTCTTTCTGGAGTCGCTTTGATGATGTTAAAAAAAATCAGTGGTCGCCATGCTGCTTCTGGCCTGGTGGGTGTCTCAGCCTGCCTGCTTATATGTAACACCGCTTTTGCGTGGCAACAGGAATATATCGTTTCAGATGCACAAAGTAATACGACGGAACGCTATACATGGGACGCCGATCACCAACCTCGTTATGAAGATATTCTCGCGGAGCGTATCAACCATTCGCAGAATGCTGCGGGCTTTGCCCTGAACGACCCATCCGGTTCAGATGCGGAAACCGTTCTGAGCGTTGGCTGGAATTTTCCCGTGGCGGGACATTTTACCACCGGCCCCGTCATGGCGTGGCGCACTGATGGCGCTCCCCCTGCAACGGTGAATGCATTTGGTGAGGTAACTACCACGCAGCCGCTTACCGATCCCCTCTGGCATGCCAGCGTGAACTCGTTGGGGTGGCGCGTTGATACGCAGTATGGTGATTTACATCCTTGGGCGAAGATCAGCTACAACCAGCAGTCGGAGGAAGAATATTTGTACACCCTGGGCTTAAGCGCCAAATTTTAGGGTTGTTACTTTTTTAAACGCTGCGGTAACATATTTAATACAATAACGGCGCGGGCTGTGGTGATAGTGGTCACTCACCTTTAAGCGTTTTCTTTTCCGGCAAGGTCATTCATTCCCGCTTCCAGGCATTTCATTCCGTATCTCCTGCATTTCATGCCGTTTTACCCCTGGCGTTTTGGGGTTTTGTTTATCGTGTCCTCAGCGAACTTCCTTAATTTCTCTTGCAGGACACTGCCATGAACACATCAACTTATAACCGCACGCGTTGGCTGACGCTTTTCGGCACCATCGTTACCCAGTTCGCACTGGGCTCGGTCTATACCTGGAGCCTGTTTAACAGCGCCCTGTCCGATAAGCTCGGCGCACCGATAAGCCAGGTGGCATTCTCCTTCGGCTTGCTGAGCCTTGGATTAGCGATTTCCTCTTCCGTGGCGGGCAAACTTCAGGAGCGCTTCGGCGTGAAGCGCGTAACCATGGCCTCCGGGATCCTGCTGGGCGTGGGCTTCTTCCTGACGGCACATTCAAACAACCTGATGATGCTGTGGCTAAGCGCCGGGGTGCTGGTGGGTCTGGCGGACGGCGCAGGTTATCTGCTGACGCTGTCTAACTGCGTGAAGTGGTTCCCGGAGCGTAAAGGGCTTATCTCCGCGTTTGCCATTGGTTCATATGGCCTGGGCAGCCTGGGGTTCAAATTCATTGACTCCCATCTGCTGGCCTCGGTGGGGCTTGAGAAAACCTTTATGATCTGGGGCGTGATTGTGCTGGTAATGATCCTCTTCGGCGCCACGCTGATGAAAGATGCGCCGCAGCAGGAAGTGAAAACCGTTAACGGCGTGGTGGAGAACGATTTCACCCTCGCTCAGTCCATGCGTAAGCCGCAGTACTGGATGCTGGCGGTGATGTTCCTGACGGCCTGCATGAGCGGTCTGTATGTCATCGGTGTGGCGAAAGATATCGCGCAGGGGATGGTAAAACTGGACGCGGCGACGGCGGCGAACGCGGTAACGGTCATCTCCATCGCTAACCTCTCGGGTCGTCTGGTACTGGGTATCCTGTCTGACAAAATCGCCCGTATCCGTGTGATTACGCTGGGGCAGGTCATCTCCCTGGTGGGTATGGCAGCACTGCTGTTCGCTCCGCTGAACGAGGCGACATTCTTTGCAGCAATTGCCTGCGTAGCCTTTAACTTTGGCGGCACTATTACCGTCTTCCCGTCACTGGTGAGCGAGTTCTTCGGCCTGAACAACCTGGCAAAAAACTACGGCGTCATTTATCTCGGCTTCGGTATCGGCAGTATTTGCGGTTCACTGATTGCCTCGCTGTTTGGCGGCTTCTACGTGACCTTCTGCGTGATATTCGCTTTGCTGATTATTTCGCTGGCGCTGTCCACCACGATCCGTCAGCCGCAGCGCGAACTGTATAAAGAAGCGCATGTATGATGCGATGAAAAGAGGCCGCTGGGCCTCTTTTATTTATTTCTAAATCGCTTCCGGACTTGCTATTTTGTAAAAATCTTCATCGATTCACATTCTCTGCTGCCACTTTTCTTCCCTGCTGTGGTCTACTTATCGCGCTTGTAGACGTTTCTGATAACGGTTTCTCTCGCATCTACTTACTCTGTCAGCTTTCTCACTGAGATTCGGCGGGTTTTTATACCCCTTCCCCCAGGGTTGTTTGCATGAAATATATTAGGTCTCTTACCCAGCAAAGATTGTGTCTGATGCTGGCTGTCTATATCGGTTTGTTTCTGAATGGCGCGGTGCTGTTCAGACGAGTGGAAGGTTATTTCGAACACCTCACTGTAAGAAATGGAATTTTTGCCGCGATTGAAGTGTTTGGCTCAATTCTGGCGACCTTCTTCCTGTTACGCCTGCTCTCTCTCTTTGGCCGTCGTACATGGCAAATTCTGGCCTCGCTGGTGGTGATTATCTCCGCCGCCGCAAGCTATTACATGACATTCATGAACGTGGTCATTGGCTACGGTATTGTGGCCTCGGTGATGACCACGGACATCGACCTCTCGAAAGAGGTGGTGGGTCAAGGGTTCATCCTGTGGACGATTCTGACCTGCCTGATCCCGCTCTTCTTTATCTGGAGTAACACCTGTCGCTACACCCTGTTACGCCAGTTGCGTACCCGGGGACAGCGCATCCGCAACGTCGCCGTCGTTCTTCTGGCGGGTCTGCTGGTATGGGCGCCTATTCGCCTGATGGAAAAGCAGCAAAAACGGATCGAAAAAGCGACAGGCGTGGATATGCCAAGCTACGGCGGCGTGGTGGCTAACTCGTACCTGCCGTCTAACTGGCTGTCGGCGTTAGGTCTTTATGCCTGGGCTCAGGCGGACGAATCCAGCGATGTGAAATCGCTGATTAACCCGACCAAAAAGTTCACCTACCAGGCTCCGGCTGACGGGCTGGATGATACTTACGTGGTCTTCGTTATCGGCGAAACGACGCGCTGGGATCATATGGGTATTCTCGGTTATGACCGCGATACCACCCCGAAACTGGCGCAGGAAAAGAATCTGGTGGCATACCGCGGCTACTCCTGCGATACCGCCACGAAGCTCTCGTTGCGCTGTATGTTTGTTCGCGAGGGCGGTGCGAGTGATAACCCTCAGCGCACTCTCAAAGAGCAAAACGTATTTGCTGTTCTGAAGCAGCTTGGATTTAGCTCCGATCTGTTCGCCATGCAAAGTGAGATGTGGTTCTACACCAACACCATGGCGGATAACATCGCCTACCGCGAGCAGATTGGCGCCGAGCCGCGTAACCGCGGAAAGAACGTTGATGACATGCTGCTGCTCTCTGAGATGGAACAGTCGCTGAAAAACCATCCGCAGGGTAAGCACCTTATTGTTCTGCATACCAAAGGGTCACACTACAGCTACTATCAGCGTTACACGCGCGATTTCGCCAAATGGACGCCTGAGTGCGTCGGCATTAACAAGAACTGTAGCAAGCAGGAGTTGATCAATGCCTATGATAACTCGATTCTGTATGTGGATACCTTCCTCAGCCGGGTGATTGACCAGCTTCGCGATAAGAAAGCGATTGTGATCTACGCGGCCGACCACGGCGAGTCCATCAACGAGAAAGAGCATTTACACGGTACGCCGCGTAAGCTGGCGCCACCAGAGCAGTTCCGCGTGCCGATGATCATGTGGATGTCGGACAAGTATCTGGAAAACCCGGACAAAGCCAAAATGTTTGCCCACCTGAAACAGCAGGCAGAGATTAAGGTACCGCGCCGTCACGTTGAGCTGTACGACACTATTATGGGCTGTCTCGGCTATACCTCACCGAACGGTGGGATTAACGAAAACAACAACTGGTGTAAACTCCCTGATAACACCACAAAAGCCGCGCAGTAGCTGGTCTGGCGAGAATATCGCCAGTTGAATGGCTTTTTGAAAATAAGGGATTGACGAGGGCGCACCTCAGCAGTAAGATGCGCTCCGCATTCGGCGAGTAGCGCAGCTTGGTAGCGCAACTGGTTTGGGACCAGTGGGTCGGAGGTTCGAATCCTCTCTCGCCGACCACATTCTAAAAAGGGCTAACCGCAAGGTTAGCCCTTTTTGCATTAACGCGTTACCCCACACGAGTCCTCAAAATACCCCTTAGCCCTGCTTCCCCCTGCCTGCTTGCGGTTTTGTGACATAATCCATTGTATTTTTTTATATATAGTTTGATCTTTTTTCGCGTTGCTTATGGATAACCTCAGCATTTTTCGCTGTGCGTTTTAACGTTCGCGGTATTTAGTGCTCAGATAATCACCATTCTGTAAGAAAATTTACCCATTCTGAATAAAACTTAATCACTGGGTGTTGCGAAATAGGGAGGGGTTTATGCTGCAACATGGCGAGTAGCATAAATTTCTCTGCTGAAAACTGGCATTCAGAGTTTTTTTAATCTTTGTTTGCGGTTTCTCACACTCCACGTAAATCCCCGCCACCTGTATTGACGTTTTCACATTCTGTTGACAGATTGTAGGGCACGAGGGGCATTTCAGGGAGGATCTGCGCTGCAACTCAAACGCTCTTCTGAAAGGATTCTCTATCCCTTTTAACGCCCTCGGGCATCACCGACCGGACCGGGTAAAAAATAAATAAAGGTCAGGCGGCGTAACACAACAAAGCAAAACATCACATTGGAGCACAATAATGAGTATTTCCTTGAAGAAGTCAGGGATGCTGAAGCTTGGTCTGAGCCTGGTGGCCATGACCGTCGCAGCAAGCGTACAGGCAAAAACCCTGGTTTACTGTTCTGAAGGCTCTCCGGAAGGCTTTAACCCACAGCTCTTTACCTCTGGTACGACTTACGACGCAAGCTCTGTACCGATCTATAACCGTCTGGTTGAATTTAAAACCGGTACCACGGAAGTGATTCCTGGCCTGGCTGAAAAGTGGGATATCAGCGAAGACGGTAAAACCTATACCTTCCACCTGCGTCAGGGCGTGAAGTGGCAGGACAGCAAAGAATTCAAACCTACGCGCGACTTTAACGCCGACGACGTAGTGTTCTCCTTCGACCGTCAAAAAAATGCCCAGAACCCGTACCATAAAGTGTCTGGCGGCAGCTATGAATACTTCGAAGGGATGGGTCTGCCAGACCTGATTGCTGAAGTGAAAAAAGTGGACGATAAAACCGTTCAGTTCGTGCTGACGCGTCCGGAAGCGCCATTCCTCGCTGACCTGGCGATGGACTTCGCCTCTATTCTCTCTAAAGAGTACGCGGACAACATGCTGAAAGCCGGCACGCCGGAAAAAGTGGACCTGAACCCAATCGGTACCGGCCCGTTCCAGCTGCTTCAGTACCAGAAAGATTCCCGTATTCTGTATAAAGCCTTCCCGGGCTACTGGGGCACCAAGCCGCAGATCGACCGTCTGGTCTTCTCCATCACGCCTGACGCATCCGTGCGTTACGCAAAATTGCAGAAAAACGAATGTCAGGTGATGCCGTATCCAAACCCGGCTGACATCGCGCGCATGAAGCAGGATAAAAATATCAACCTGATGGAGCAGGCGGGCCTGAACGTGGGTTATCTCTCCTTCAACACCGAGAAGAAACCGTTCGATGACGTGAAAGTGCGTCAGGCGCTGACCTACGCGGTGAACAAAGAAGCGATCATCAAAGCCGTTTACCAGGGCGCTGGCGTTGCGGCCAAGAACCTGATCCCACCAACCATGTGGGGCTATAACGACGACATTAAGGACTACACCTACGATCCTGAGAAAGCGAAAGCGCTGCTGAAAGAAGCGGGCCAGGATAAAGGTTTCACCGTTGAGCTGTGGGCGATGCCGGTACAGCGTCCTTACAACCCGAACGCACGTCGTATGGCGGAAATGGTTCAGGCTGACTGGGCGAAGATTGGCGTACAGGCCAAAATTGTGACCTACGAGTGGGGCGAGTACCTGAAACGCGCCAAAGCGGGCGAACACCAGGCGGTCATGATGGGCTGGACCGGCGACAACGGGGATCCGGACAACTTCTTCGCGACCCTGTTCAGCTGTGCGGCAGCGAAAGACGGTTCCAACTACTCTCGCTGGTGCTACAAGCCGTTTGAAGACCTGATCCAGCCGGCGCGTGCGACCGATGATCACAACAAACGTATCGAACTGTACAAGCAAGCGCAGGTTGTCATGCACGATCAGGCTCCGGCGCTGATTGTTGCTCACTCCACCGTGTACGAGCCAGTGCGTAAAGAAGTGAAGGGCTACGTGGTCGATCCACTGGGCAAACACCACTTCGAAAACGTGTCTGTTGAATAATAAGTAGGGTGTTCTCCCTCTCCCTGTGGGAGAGGGCAGGGGTGAGGGGCGTGCATGCATCCCCTCACCCTAACCCTCTCCCGAAGGGAGAGGGAATTTACATTTGTGAGCAATACAGACGTCACGCTACTGAGCGTGCGTCATCAGAGAGAATCCGGGTTATGTTGCAGTTCATCCTCCGACGTCTGGGACTGGTTATCCCGACGTTTATCGGTATCACCCTTCTCACTTTTGCCTTCGTCCATATGATCCCGGGTGATCCGGTGATGATTATGGCGGGCGAGCGTGGTATCTCCCCTGAACGTCATGCGCAACTGCTGGCTGAACTCGGCCTTGATAAGCCGATGTGGCAGCAGTACCTCCACTACATCTGGGGCGTATTACACGGCGATTTAGGGATTTCACTGAAAAGCCGTCTTCCGGTGTGGGACGAGTTCGTGCCGCGTTTCCAGGCGACGCTGGAACTCGGCATCTGCGCCATGATCTTCGCGACCGCGGTGGGGATTCCCGTCGGCGTGCTGGCTGCCGTTAAGCGTGGCTCTATTTTCGACCACACCGCCGTTGGCCTGGCACTGACCGGCTACTCCATGCCTATCTTCTGGTGGGGCATGATGCTGATCATGCTGGTCTCGGTGCAGTGGAACCTGACGCCGGTCTCCGGACGTGTCAGCGATATGGTTTTCCTTGACGACACCAACCCGTTAACCGGCTTTATGCTGATTGATACGGCGATCTGGGGCGAAGAGGGCAACTTCATTGATGCGGTTGCGCACATGATCCTGCCTGCAATGGTGCTGGGCACCATCCCACTTGCGGTGATCGTGCGTATGACTCGTTCCTCCATGCTGGAAGTGCTGGGCGAAGATTATATTCGTACTGCCCGCGCTAAAGGTCTGACCCGTATGCGCGTCATCATTATTCATGCCCTGCGTAACGCCATGCTGCCGGTGGTGACCGTTATCGGTTTGCAGGTCGGTACGCTGCTGGCCGGGGCGATCCTGACCGAAACCATCTTCTCCTGGCCAGGCCTTGGACGCTGGTTGATTGATGCGCTGCAACGCCGTGATTATCCGGTTGTGCAGGGCGGTGTATTGCTGGTCGCGACGATGATTATCCTCGTCAACCTGCTGGTCGATTTGCTGTACGGCGTGGTGAACCCGCGTATTCGTCATAAGAAGTAAGGGGCCATCATGTCACAAGTTACTCAAAATAAAGCGGTTACCGCACCGGTGCCAATGACGCCGATGCAGGAATTCTGGCACTACTTCAAGCGCAACAAAGGCGCGGTCGTCGGGCTGGTGTATGTTTCCATCATGATCCTGATTGCGGTGTTTGCGAACTTCCTTGCGCCGTATAACCCCGCGGACCAGTTCCGTGATGCGCTGCTCGCGCCACCGGCCTGGCAGGAAGGTGGTAGCCTGACGCACCTGCTCGGTACTGATGACGTTGGCCGCGATGTGCTGTCTCGTCTGATGTACGGCGCGCGCCTCTCTCTGCTGGTTGGCTGTCTCGTTGTGGTGTTGTCGCTGATCATGGGCGTTGTGCTTGGTCTGGTGGCGGGCTACTTCGGCGGCATCGTTGATAACGTTATCATGCGTATCGTCGATATCATGCTGGCATTGCCAAGCCTTCTGCTGGCCCTGGTGCTGGTCGCGGTCTTTGGTCCTTCGATAGGCAATGCCGCGCTCGCGCTAACGTTCGTTGCGCTTCCTCACTATGTCCGATTAACCCGTGCGGCCGTGCTGGTCGAGGTGAACCGCGATTATGTGACAGCATCTCGAGTGGCGGGTGCGGGGGCGATGCGCCAGATGTTCGTCAATATTCTTCCTAACTGCCTTGCACCGCTGATTGTTCAGGCGTCGCTCGGTTTTTCTAACGCCATTCTCGATATGGCCGCTCTTGGCTTCCTTGGCATGGGTGCGCAGCCGCCAACACCGGAATGGGGCACCATGCTCTCCGACGTGTTGCAGTTCGCGCAAAGCGCCTGGTGGGTCGTCACCTTCCCGGGTCTGGCGATTCTGCTGACGGTGCTGGCATTTAACCTGATGGGTGATGGTCTGCGTGATGCACTTGATCCCAAACTGAAGCAGTAAGAGGCACGAGATGGCGTTATTAAATGTAGATAAATTATCGGTGCACTTCGGCGATGAAGGCACACCGTTTCGTGCTGTGGACCGCATCAGCTATAGCGTAAATCAGGGCGAAGTGGTTGGTATCGTTGGGGAGTCCGGTTCCGGTAAGTCAGTGAGTTCACTGGCAATCATGGGGCTGATTGACTATCCCGGCCGCGTAATGGCGGAAAGCCTGGAGTTCAATGGCCAGGATCTGCAGCGCATTTCCGAAAAACAGCGCCGCCAACTGGTGGGAGCGGAAGTGGCGATGATCTTCCAGGACCCGATGACCAGTCTGAACCCGTGTTACACCGTGGGTTTCCAGATTATGGAAGCCATTAAGGTGCACCAGGGCGGTAACAAGCAAACCCGTCGCCAGCGCGCTATTGACCTGCTGACGCAGGTGGGTATACCCGATCCGGCATCGCGTCTGGACGTTTATCCGCACCAGTTGTCCGGTGGGATGAGTCAGCGTGTAATGATCGCGATGGCCATTGCCTGTCGTCCAAAACTGCTGATTGCCGATGAACCGACAACCGCGCTGGACGTGACCATTCAGGCGCAAATTATTGAGCTACTGCTGGAGTTGCAGCAGAAAGAGAATATGGCGCTGGTGCTGATTACGCACGATCTGGCGCTGGTGGCTGAAGCGGCACACAAAATCATTGTGATGTATGCAGGCCAGGTGGTGGAGACCGGGAGTTCACACGATATCTTCCGGGCCCCGCGTCATCCCTATACGCAGGCGCTGCTGCGCGCGCTGCCGGAGTTCGCGCAGGATAAAGCGCGTCTGGCCTCGCTGCCGGGGGTGGTACCGGGTAAATATGACCGTCCTCAGGGCTGTCTGCTTAACCCGCGCTGCCCGTATGCGACGGATAAATGCCGCGTCGACGAGCCGGAGCTGAACCTGTTAGCTGACGGACGTCAGTCGAAATGCCACTACCCACTCGATGATGCCGGGAGGCCAACACTATGAGTACGCAACAAATGCTGTTGCAGGCCATCGACCTGAAAAAACATTACCCGGTGAAGAAGGGCCTCTTTGCTCCTGAGCGCCTGGTAAAAGCGCTGGATGGTGTCTCCTTTACTCTCGAACGCGGAAAAACGCTGGCGGTGGTAGGGGAATCTGGCTGTGGGAAGTCCACGCTGGGCCGTCTGTTAACGATGATTGAAGTTCCGACTGGCGGCGAGCTTTACTATCAGGGCCAGGATCTGCTCAAGCACGATCCGCAGGCGCAGAAACTGCGACGTCAGAAAATCCAGATTGTGTTCCAGAATCCGTATGGTTCGCTGAACCCGCGAAAAAAAGTGGGGCAGATTCTGGAAGAGCCGCTGCTGATCAACAGCAACCTGAGCAAAGAGCAGCGTCGTGAAAAAGCGCTGGCGATGATGGCGAAGGTGGGCCTGAAAACCGAGCATTACGATCGCTATCCGCATATGTTCTCTGGCGGTCAACGTCAGCGTATCGCCATCGCCCGTGGTCTGATGCTCGACCCGGACGTGGTGATTGCCGATGAACCAGTTTCGGCGCTCGACGTATCCGTGCGTGCGCAGGTGCTGAACCTGATGATGGATTTACAGCAGGATCTTGGGCTGTCGTACGTTTTCATCTCCCATGACCTGTCTGTGGTTGAGCACATTGCCGATGAGGTGATGGTGATGTATCTGGGACGCTGCGTAGAGAAGGGGACGAAAGATCAGATCTTTAATAACCCGCGTCATCCATATACTCAGGCACTACTGTCTGCGACGCCGCGACTGAACCCGGATGACCGCCGTGAGCGCATTAAGCTGACCGGCGAGTTACCAAGCCCGCTTAACCCGCCGCCGGGATGTGCGTTCAACGCTCGCTGCCGTCGCCGCTTCGGTCCGTGTACGCAGTTGCAGCCACAACTGAAAGATTATGGCGGACAGCTGGTGGCCTGCTTCGCGGTCGATCAGGATGAAAACGGCGAAAAGCCGCATGCATAAAGGAAAAAACCGGCGATTAGCCGGTTTTTTTTTACGTCTGAGATCTACTTCCGTAAACGAATCTGGTCAACGGCGTGTTTCTCACTCTTGGTGAGGATCAGGCTTGCACGTTCGCGCGTCGGCAGGATGTTCTCTTTGAGGTTGACGTAGTTGATCTCATTCCACAGCCCGGTCGCCACGTTGATAGCCTCTTCTTCAGAGAGCTGAGCGTAGTTGTGGAAGTAAGAATCCGGGTCGGTGAACGCCCCTTCACGGAACTTCAGGAAGCGGTTGATATACCAGCGTTGCAACAGATCTTCAGGCGCATCCACATAAATTGAGAAATCGACGAAGTCAGAGACAAACACGTGATGCGGATCGTGAGGGTAATCCATCCCGCTTTGCAGTACGTTTAAGCCCTCCAGAATCAGGATGTCGGGCTGCACCACCGTTTTGTCACCATCCGGGATGCGGTCGTAGATCAGATGCGAGTAGACCGGTGCGGTAACGTTCGGCACGCCCGATTTTAAATCAGAGACAAACTTTACCAGGCGGTGCATATCATAAGAGAGCGGGAAGCCCTTCTTCTTCATCAGGCCGCGTTCTTTCAACACCTCATTGGGATGCAGGAAGCCGTCGGTGGTGATCAGCTCCACGCTGCGGTGTTCCGGCCAGCGGCTCAGCAGCGCCTGTAGCACGCGCGCGGTGGTACTTTTACCCACTGCCACGCTGCCCGCAATACTGATGATATAAGGAATACGTTGACCGTTCGTACCGAGGAACTGTTCCAGTACGGCCTGGCGACGCAAGTTGGAGCTGATGTAAAAGTTAAGCAAGCGAGAGAGGGGGAGATAGATTTCTGCCACCTCTTCCAGGGAGAGATCTTCGTTTATCCCTTTTAGCCGTGCGATTTCACCTTCCGTCAGTGTCATAGGGACGGAGTCACGCAGGGCTGCCCACTGGCTACGGTTAAACTGAAGATAGGGCGTCATTAACGTTTGCTCTTTTTTGCTCATAAGCATGCTTCTGTGAACCATCACGAAACGGCGGGTGCGGGCTCATCACATAGTTAATTTTGGACAATGGGCAGGAGGTTAACACCAGATGAGAGGAATAATAAGAAAAAATATGGGAAAGCGATGCTTAACCGGGCAGGCATCACCCGGGGCTATAGCGTGCCGAAATCAGGCGTTCATGTTGGATTTTTAATCACGAGCGGATGAATTTACAGCGGTTAGCCCTGGTTTCGAATAAAATGTGAGCGAAAGAACGTTTTATGCAATTTTTTAGTTGCATGACTGCGCAGGTCTCCATAGAATGCGCGCTACTTGATGCCGACTTAGCTCAGTAGGTAGAGCAACTGACTTGTAATCAGTAGGTCACCAGTTCGATTCCGGTAGTCGGCACCATCAAGTCCGGTGGGGTTCCCGAGCGGCCAAAGGGAGCAGACTGTAAATCTGCCGTCACAGACTTCGAAGGTTCGAATCCTTCCCCCACCACCACTTTCTGGCAGCGTCAACGCCGCCGGAGCTGGTTGGAAAAATTGACCAGCTCGAACAGAAAAGAGAGAAATCTCTTTTTTTGTTACAGAAAGAACTGGGTAGCCGAGTTTCAGGATGCGGGCATCGTATAATGGCTATTACCTCAGCCTTCCAAGCTGATGATGCGGGTTCGATTCCCGCTGCCCGCTCCAATACGTGCTGATATGGCTCAGTTGGTAGAGCGCACCCTTGGTAAGGGTGAGGTCCCCAGTTCGACTCTGGGTATCAGCACCACTTCACTTCTCCCTCCCTTTCTCTCTGTTTCAATGTAAATGTATTCAACAGTTCAGGCATTTTCGCCTGGTTGATGTGGTGATATCACCGATTTATCCGTGTCTTAGAGGGACAATCGATGTCTAAAGAAAAGTTTGAACGTACAAAACCGCACGTTAACGTCGGTACTATCGGCCACGTTGACCATGGTAAAACAACGCTGACCGCTGCAATCACTACCGTACTGGCTAAAACCTACGGCGGTGCTGCTCGTGCTTTCGATCAGATCGATAACGCACCAGAAGAAAAAGCTCGTGGTATCACCATCAACACCTCTCACGTTGAGTATGACACCCCGACTCGCCACTACGCACACGTAGACTGCCCAGGCCACGCCGACTATGTTAAAAACATGATCACCGGTGCTGCGCAGATGGACGGCGCGATCCTGGTTGTTGCTGCGACTGACGGCCCTATGCCTCAGACTCGTGAGCACATCCTGCTGGGTCGTCAGGTAGGCGTTCCTTTCATCATCGTGTTCCTGAACAAATGCGACATGGTTGATGACGAAGAGCTGCTGGAACTGGTAGAGATGGAAGTCCGTGAACTGCTGTCTCAGTACGATTTCCCAGGCGACGACACTCCAATCGTTCGTGGTTCCGCGCTGAAAGCGCTGGAAGGCGACGCAGAGTGGGAAGCGAAAATCATCGAACTGGCTGGCTTCCTGGATTCTTACATCCCAGAACCAGAGCGTGCGATTGACAAGCCATTCCTGCTGCCAATCGAAGACGTATTCTCCATCTCCGGTCGTGGTACCGTTGTTACCGGTCGTGTAGAGCGCGGTATCATCAAAGTTGGTGAAGAAGTTGAAATCGTTGGTATCAAAGAGACTGCGAAGTCTACCTGTACTGGCGTTGAAATGTTCCGCAAACTGCTGGACGAAGGCCGTGCTGGTGAGAACGTTGGTGTTCTGCTGCGTGGTATCAAACGTGAAGAAATCGAACGTGGTCAGGTTCTGGCGAAGCCAGGCTCAATCAAGCCACACACCAAGTTCGAATCTGAAGTGTACATTCTGTCCAAAGACGAAGGCGGCCGTCATACTCCGTTCTTCAAAGGCTACCGTCCACAGTTCTACTTCCGTACAACTGACGTGACCGGTACCATCGAACTGCCAGAAGGCGTAGAGATGGTAATGCCAGGCGACAACATCAAGATGGTTGTGACTCTGATCCACCCAATCGCGATGGACGACGGTCTGCGTTTCGCAATCCGTGAAGGCGGCCGTACCGTTGGCGCGGGCGTTGTTGCTAAAGTTCTCGGCTAATCGCTGATAACATTTGACGCAATGCGCAATAAAAGGGCATCATTTGATGCCCTTTTTGCACGCTTTCACATCAGAACCTGGCTCATCAGTGATTAATTTTGTCATAATCATTGCTGAGACAGGCTCTGCGGAGAGCGTATAATACGAAAAGCGAATAGCATTTCGATTGGTTTGCCTCGCACTCGCGGGGTGAAAATGTTTGTAGAATACTTCTGACAGGTTGGTTTATGAGTGCGAATACCGAAGCTCAAGGGAGCGGGCGCGGCCTGGAAGCGATGAAATGGGTAGTTGTAGCCGTGCTGCTGATTGTGGCGATTGTCGGCAACTATCTTTATCGTGACATGATGCTGCCGCTACGCGCGCTTGCAGTGGTAATTCTGATTGCTGCGGCGGGTGGTGTCGCGCTGTTGACGACGAAAGGCAAAGCGACCGTTGCGTTTGCCCGCGAAGCGCGTACCGAAGTCCGCAAGGTCATTTGGCCGACTCGCCAGGAAACATTGCACACCACGCTGATTGTAGCGGCGGTAACCGCTGTAATGTCACTGATCCTGTGGGGACTGGATGGTATTCTGGTTCGCCTGGTATCCTTTATCACTGGCCTGAGGTTCTGAGATGTCTGAAGCCCCTAAAAAGCGCTGGTACGTCGTTCAGGCGTTTTCCGGTTTTGAAGGCCGCGTAGCTACGTCGCTGCGTGAGCATATCAAATTACACAATATGGAAGAGTTATTTGGCGAAGTTATGGTTCCGACCGAAGAAGTGGTTGAGATCCGTGGCGGCCAACGTCGCAAAAGCGAGCGTAAATTCTTCCCGGGTTACGTGCTGGTTCAGATGGTGATGAACGACGCGAGCTGGCACCTGGTGCGCAGCGTACCACGCGTGATGGGCTTTATCGGCGGCACATCTGACCGTCCGGCGCCAATCAGCGACAAAGAAGTTGATGCGATTATGAACCGCCTCCAGCAGGTGGGTGATAAACCGCGTCCGAAAACGCTGTTTGAACCGGGTGAGATGGTTCGTGTTAACGACGGTCCGTTTGCTGACTTTAATGGCGTCGTCGAAGAAGTGGACTACGAGAAGTCCCGCCTGAAAGTTTCCGTTTCTATCTTTGGTCGTGCGACCCCGGTAGAGCTGGACTTTGCTCAGGTAGAAAAAGCCTAAGCAGCGATCAAAAAAGCGACGATTTAATCGTTGCACAGGGCGCGAGATTGGAATACAATTTCGCGCCTTTTGTTTTTATGGGTTCCGACCCGTAAAACGAATTTTATTCACGGGGAGCCTCTCCGAGGCGTTATTACCCAATCAGAGGATTTTAGAATGGCTAAGAAAGTACAAGCCTACGTCAAGCTGCAGGTTGCAGCAGGTATGGCGAACCCAAGTCCACCAGTTGGTCCAGCTCTGGGTCAGCAGGGTGTGAACATCATGGAATTCTGTAAAGCGTTCAACGCCAAAACTGAATCCATGGAAAAAGGTCTGCCAATCCCAGTTGTAATCACTGTTTACGCTGACCGTTCTTTCACTTTCGTTACCAAAACCCCTCCAGCAGCAGTTCTGCTGAAGAAAGCAGCGGGCATCAAGTCTGGTTCCGGTAAGCCGAACAAAGACAAAGTGGGTAAAATTTCCCGCGCTCAGCTGCAGGAAATCGCGCAGACCAAAGCTGCCGACATGACTGGTTCCGACATTGAAGCGATGACTCGCTCCATTGAAGGTACTGCACGTTCCATGGGCCTGGTAGTGGAGGACTAAGAAATGGCTAAACTGACCAAGCGCATGTCCGTGATCCGTGACAAAGTTGATGCGACCAAACAGTACGACATCAACGAAGCTATCGCTCTGCTGAAAGAACTGGCAACTGCTAAGTTCGTTGAAAGCGTTGACGTTGCCGTTAACCTGGGCATCGACGCTCGTAAATCCGATCAGAACGTTCGTGGCGCAACTGTACTGCCACACGGTACTGGCCGTTCCGTACGCGTAGCTGTATTTGCTCAGGGTGCAAACGCTGAAGCGGCTAAAGCTGCCGGCGCTGAACTGGTAGGTATGGAAGATCTGGCTGATCAGATCAAGAAAGGCGAAATGAACTTTGACGTTGTTATTGCTTCTCCAGATGCAATGCGCGTTGTTGGCCAGCTGGGCCAGGTTCTGGGTCCACGCGGCCTGATGCCAAACCCGAAAGTGGGTACTGTAACTCCTAACGTTGCTGAAGCGGTTAAGAACGCTAAAGCAGGTCAGGTTCGTTACCGTAACGACAAAAACGGCATCATCCACACCACCATCGGTAAAGTGGACTTTGACGCTGACAAACTGAAAGAAAACCTGGAAGCTCTGCTGGTTGCGCTGAAAAAAGCTAAACCAACTCAGGCGAAAGGCGTGTACATCAAGAAAGTTAGCATCTCCACCACCATGGGTGCAGGTGTTGCAGTTGACCAGGCTGGCCTGAGCGCTGCTGCAAACTAATGCCTTTACGTGGGCGGTGATTTTGTCTACAATCTTACCCCCACGTTTGCTAACAAAAGTTAGCGGCTAAAAGAATTGTTCGTTGGAGCCTGGCCTATCCAGGCCTCCGTCGAAGACCGCAGGTGTTTCGCAAGAAACTTAATCCCCTGCGTAGACGGTGACAGAACGCTAAGATTATTTTAAATACTCTGGCTTGTTTCTGCTCACCGTATTAAGACGCTCTTCCCGTTGGGTCGAGTGAAGTGAGTTCCGGAACATGAGTTCCGGCAAACATCCAGGAGCAAAGCTAATGGCTTTAAATCTTCAAGACAAACAAGCGATTGTTGCTGAAGTCAGCGAAGTAGCCAAAGGCGCGCTGTCTGCAGTAGTTGCGGATTCCCGTGGCGTTACTGTAGACAAAATGACTGAACTGCGTAAAGCAGGTCGTGAAGCTGGCGTATACATGCGTGTTGTTCGTAACACCCTGCTGCGTCGCGTAGTTGAAGGTACTCAGTTCGAGTGCCTGAAAGACACGTTTGTTGGTCCGACCCTGATTGCATACTCTATGGAACACCCGGGCGCTGCTGCTCGTCTGTTCAAAGAGTTCGCGAAAGCGAATGCAAAATTTGAGGTCAAAGCTGCAGCCTTTGAAGGTGAGTTGATCCCGGCATCGCAAATCGATCGCCTGGCCACCCTGCCGACCTACGAAGAAGCAATTGCACGCCTGATGGCAACCATGAAAGAAGCTGCGGCTGGCAAACTGGTTCGCACTCTGGCTGCTGTACGCGATGCGAAAGAAGCTGCTTAATCGCAGTTATCTTTATAAAGCATTTGCTTACGTATAAACTTATTCTGATTTTCAGGAACAATTTAAATGTCTATCACTAAAGATCAAATCATTGAAGCAGTAGCAGCTATGTCCGTAATGGACGTTGTAGAGCTGGTTTCTGCAATGGAAGAAAAATTCGGTGTTTCTGCTGCTGCTGCTGTAGCTGTAGCTGCGGGCCCGGCTGAAGCTGCTGAAGAAAAAACTGAATTCGACGTAATTCTGAAAGCTGCTGGCGCGAACAAAGTTGCTGTAATCAAAGCAGTACGTGGCGCAACTGGCCTGGGTCTGAAAGAAGCTAAAGACCTGGTAGAATCTGCTCCAGCTGCGCTGAAAGAAGGCGTGAGCAAAGACGACGCAGAAGCACTGAAAAAATCTCTGGAAGAAGCTGGCGCTGAAGTTGAAGTTAAATAAGCCAACTTTTCTGGTTGCAGCCTAAGTAATTAGGCTGATGGCTGGTGACTTTTTAGTCACCAGCCTTTTTGCGCTGTAAGGCATCAGCAGCATTTCACACTGTTTGACTGCTGGTTGTCCTGACAATGCTTGTTTCTATCGACGACTTAATATACTGCGACAGGGTGCTCGCTCTGTGTAAATCGCAATGAAATGGTTTAAGCGTGATAGCAACAGGTATTGCGGAAAGTATTCAATTTTCCGGTCCACAAAATGGTGTTGCACAAACTGTCCCTTCGTCGGACAGATGGGTCGACTTGTCAGCGAGCTGAGGAACCCTATGGTTTACTCCTATACCGAGAAAAAACGTATTCGTAAGGATTTTGGTAAACGTCCACAAGTTCTGGACATTCCATATCTCCTTTCTATCCAGCTTGACTCGTTTCAGAAGTTTATCGAGCAAGATCCTGAAGGGCAGTACGGCCTGGAAGCAGCCTTCCGTTCCGTGTTCCCGATTCAGAGCTACAGCGGTAATTCCGAGCTGCAGTACGTCAGCTACCGCCTTGGCGAACCGGTGTTTGACGTTCAGGAATGTCAGATCCGTGGCGTGACCTATTCCGCACCGCTGCGCGTAAAACTGCGTCTGGTGATCTACGAGCGCGAAGCGCCGGAAGGCACCGTAAAAGACATTAAAGAACAAGAAGTCTACATGGGTGAAATTCCACTCATGACGGACAACGGTACTTTCGTTATCAACGGTACTGAGCGTGTTATCGTTTCCCAGCTGCACCGTAGCCCGGGCGTCTTCTTCGACAGCGATAAAGGTAAAACGCACTCTTCCGGTAAAGTACTGTATAACGCACGCATCATTCCTTACCGTGGTTCATGGCTGGACTTCGAATTCGATCCAAAAGACAACCTGTTTGTCCGTATCGACCGTCGTCGTAAGCTGCCTGCAACCATCATTCTGCGTGCACTGAACTATACCACTGAGCAGATCCTGGACCTGTTCTTTGAGAAAGTGATCTTTGAAATCCGCGACAACAAGTTGCAGATGGAGTTGGTGCCGGAACGTCTGCGTGGTGAGACCGCGTCGTTCGACATCGAAGCCGACGGCAAAGTGTATGTGGAAAAAGGTCGCCGTATCACCGCGCGCCACATCCGCCAGCTGGAAAAAGATGATATCAAACACATCGAAGTTCCGGTTGAATACATTGCAGGAAAAGTAGCCGCGAAAGATTACGTTGATGAATCAACTGGCGAGCTGATCTGCCCGGCGAACATGGAGCTGAGCCTGGATCTGCTGGCTAAGCTGAGCCAGTCTGGCCACAAACGTATCGAAACGCTGTTCACCAACGATCTGGACCACGGTCCGTACATCTCTGAGACTGTACGCGTCGACCCAACCAACGATCGTCTGAGTGCGCTGGTTGAAATCTACCGCATGATGCGTCCTGGTGAGCCACCAACTCGCGAAGCGGCGGAAAGCCTGTTCGAGAACCTGTTCTTCTCCGAAGACCGCTACGATCTGTCCGCGGTAGGTCGTATGAAGTTCAACCGTTCTCTGCTGCGCGACGAAATCGAAGGTTCCGGTATCCTGAGCAAAGACGACATCATTGAAGTGATGAAGAAGCTCATCGATATCCGTAACGGTAAAGGCGAAGTGGACGATATCGACCACCTCGGCAACCGTCGTATCCGTTCCGTAGGCGAAATGGCGGAAAACCAGTTCCGCGTTGGCCTGGTTCGTGTAGAGCGTGCGGTGAAAGAGCGTCTGTCTCTGGGCGATCTGGATACCCTGATGCCTCAGGATATGATCAACGCCAAGCCGATTTCTGCGGCAGTGAAAGAGTTCTTCGGTTCCAGCCAGCTGTCTCAGTTCATGGACCAGAACAACCCGCTGTCTGAGATCACGCACAAACGTCGTATCTCTGCACTCGGCCCAGGCGGTCTGACCCGTGAACGTGCAGGCTTTGAAGTTCGAGACGTACACCCGACTCACTACGGTCGCGTATGTCCAATCGAAACGCCTGAAGGTCCAAACATCGGTCTGATCAACTCCCTGTCCGTGTACGCACAGACAAACGAATACGGTTTCCTTGAGACCCCGTATCGTAAAGTGACCGACGGTGTGGTTACCGACGAAATTCATTACCTGTCTGCTATCGAAGAAGGCAACTACGTTATCGCTCAGGCGAACTCCAACCTGGATGACGAAGGCCACTTTGTAGAAGATCTGGTTACCTGCCGTAGCAAAGGCGAATCCAGCCTGTTCAGCCGCGACCAGGTTGACTACATGGACGTATCCACCCAACAGGTGGTATCCGTCGGTGCGTCCCTGATCCCGTTCCTGGAACACGATGACGCCAACCGTGCATTGATGGGTGCGAACATGCAACGTCAGGCCGTTCCAACTCTGCGTGCTGATAAGCCGCTGGTTGGTACCGGTATGGAACGTGCTGTTGCCGTTGATTCCGGTGTTACAGCAGTTGCTAAGCGTGGCGGTACCGTTCAGTACGTTGACGCATCCCGTATCGTTATCAAAGTTAACGAAGACGAGATGTATCCGGGCGAAGCGGGTATCGACATCTACAACCTGACCAAATACACCCGTTCTAACCAGAACACCTGTATCAACCAGATGCCTTGCGTATCTCTGGGTGAGCCAGTTGAGCGCGGCGACGTGCTGGCAGACGGTCCGTCCACCGACCTCGGTGAACTGGCGCTCGGTCAGAACATGCGCGTAGCGTTCATGCCGTGGAACGGTTACAACTTCGAAGACTCCATCCTCGTCTCCGAGCGTGTGGTTCAGGAAGATCGTTTCACCACCATCCACATTCAGGAACTGGCCTGTGTGTCCCGTGACACCAAGCTGGGGCCAGAAGAGATCACTGCCGACATCCCTAACGTGGGTGAAGCTGCGCTCTCCAAACTGGATGAATCCGGTATTGTTTACATCGGTGCGGAAGTGACCGGCGGCGACATTCTGGTTGGTAAGGTCACGCCGAAAGGCGAAACCCAGCTGACGCCAGAAGAGAAACTGCTGCGTGCTATCTTCGGTGAGAAAGCGTCTGACGTTAAAGACTCTTCTCTGCGCGTACCAAACGGTGTTTCCGGTACGGTTATCGACGTTCAGGTCTTCACTCGTGACGGCGTTGAGAAAGATAAGCGTGCGCTGGAAATCGAAGAGATGCAGCTCAAACAGGCTAAGAAAGACCTGTCTGAAGAACTGCAAATCCTCGAAGCGGGTCTGTTCAGCCGTATCTATGCGGTGCTGGTTGCCGGTGGCGTTGAAGCTGAGAAGCTCGACAAACTGCCACGCGATCGCTGGCTGGAGCTGGGCCTGACCGACGAAGAGAAACAGAATCAGCTGGAACAGCTGGCTGAGCAGTATGACGAACTGAAACACGAGTTCGAGAAAAAACTCGAAGCGAAACGCCGCAAAATCACTCAGGGCGACGATCTGGCACCAGGCGTGCTGAAGATTGTTAAGGTGTATCTGGCTGTTAAACGTCAGATCCAGCCTGGTGACAAGATGGCAGGTCGTCACGGTAACAAGGGTGTTATCTCTAAGATCAACCCGATCGAAGATATGCCGCACGATGCTAACGGTACGCCGGTAGATATCGTACTGAACCCACTGGGTGTACCGTCTCGTATGAACATCGGTCAGATCCTGGAAACCCACCTGGGTATGGCTGCGAAAGGTATCGGCGACAAGATTAACGCCATGCTGAAGCAGCAGGAAGAAGTCGCGAAACTGCGCGAGTTCATCCAGCGTGCCTACGATCTGGGTACCGACGTGCGTCAGAAAGTCGACCTGAACACCTTCAGCGATGATGAAGTTCTGCGTCTGGCGGAAAACCTGCGTAAGGGTATGCCAATTGCAACGCCGGTATTCGACGGTGCAAAAGAAGCTGAAATTAAAGAGCTGCTGCAACTGGGTGGTCTGCCAACGTCTGGTCAGATTACGCTGTTTGACGGCCGTACCGGTGAACAGTTCGAGCGTCCGGTAACCGTAGGTTACATGTACATGCTGAAACTGAACCACCTGGTCGACGACAAGATGCACGCTCGTTCTACCGGTTCTTACAGCCTGGTTACTCAGCAGCCGCTGGGTGGTAAGGCTCAGTTCGGTGGTCAGCGCTTCGGGGAGATGGAAGTGTGGGCGCTGGAAGCATACGGCGCAGCATACACCCTGCAGGAAATGCTCACCGTTAAGTCTGATGACGTGAACGGTCGTACTAAGATGTATAAGAACATCGTAGACGGCAACCATCAGATGGAACCGGGCATGCCAGAATCCTTCAACGTACTGTTGAAAGAGATTCGTTCGCTGGGTATCAACATCGAACTGGAAGACGAGTAATTCTCGCTCAAACAGGTCACTGGTGTCGGGTTAACCCCCGACACCAGATTGTGCTAACTCCGACGGGAGCAAATCCGTGAAAGATTTATTAAAGTTTCTGAAAGCGCAGACTAAAACCGAAGAGTTTGATGCGATCAAAATTGCTCTGGCTTCGCCAGACATGATCCGTTCATGGTCTTTTGGTGAAGTTAAAAAGCCGGAAACCATCAACTACCGTACGTTCAAACCTGAGCGTGACGGCCTTTTCTGTGCGCGTATTTTCGGGCCAGTAAAAGACTACGAGTGCCTGTGCGGTAAGTACAAGCGCCTGAAACACCGTGGTGTGATCTGTGAGAAGTGCGGCGTTGAAGTGACCCAGACCAAAGTACGCCGTGAGCGTATGGGCCACATTGAGCTGGCGTCTCCAACTGCTCACATCTGGTTCCTGAAATCTCTGCCGTCCCGTATCGGCCTGCTGCTGGATATGCCGCTGCGCGATATCGAACGTGTTCTGTACTTCGAATCTTATGTTGTGATCGAAGGCGGGATGACGAATCTGGAACGTAACCAGATCCTGACCGAAGAACAGTATCTGGACGCGCTGGAAGAGTTCGGTGACGAATTCGACGCGAAGATGGGTGCGGAAGCTATCCAGGCCCTGCTGAAGAGCATGGATCTGGAGCAAGAGTGTGAAACTCTGCGCGAAGAGCTGAACGAAACCAACTCCGAAACCAAGCGTAAAAAGCTGACCAAGCGTATCAAACTGCTGGAAGCGTTCGTACAGTCTGGTAACAAACCAGAGTGGATGATCCTGACCGTTCTGCCGGTTCTGCCGCCAGATCTGCGTCCGCTGGTTCCGCTGGATGGTGGTCGTTTCGCAACGTCGGATCTGAACGATCTGTACCGTCGCGTGATCAACCGTAACAACCGTCTGAAACGTCTGCTGGATCTGGCTGCGCCGGACATCATCGTACGCAACGAAAAACGTATGCTGCAGGAAGCGGTAGATGCCCTGCTGGATAACGGTCGTCGCGGTCGTGCGATCACCGGTTCTAACAAACGTCCTCTGAAATCTTTGGCCGACATGATCAAAGGTAAGCAGGGTCGTTTCCGTCAGAACCTGCTCGGTAAGCGTGTTGACTACTCCGGTCGTTCTGTAATCACCGTAGGTCCATACCTGCGTCTGCATCAGTGCGGTCTGCCTAAGAAAATGGCTCTGGAGCTGTTCAAACCGTTCATCTACGGCAAGCTGGAACTGCGTGGCCTGGCCACCACCATCAAAGCCGCTAAGAAAATGGTTGAGCGTGAAGAAGCTGTCGTTTGGGATATCCTGGACGAAGTGATCCGCGAACACCCGGTACTGCTGAACCGTGCACCAACTCTGCACCGTTTGGGTATCCAGGCATTTGAGCCAGTCCTGATCGAAGGTAAAGCGATCCAGCTGCACCCGCTGGTTTGTGCGGCCTATAACGCCGACTTCGATGGTGACCAGATGGCTGTTCACGTACCGCTGACGCTGGAAGCCCAGCTCGAAGCGCGTGCGCTGATGATGTCTACCAACAACATCCTGTCTCCAGCGAACGGTGAACCTATCATCGTTCCTTCTCAGGACGTTGTATTGGGTCTGTACTATATGACCCGTGACTGTGTTAACGCCAAAGGCGAAGGCATGGTGCTGACTGGCCCGAAAGAAGCTGAGCGTATTTATCGCGCTGGCCTGGCCTCTCTGCATGCGCGCGTTAAAGTGCGTATCACCGAATACGAAAAAGATGAAAACGGCGAATTCGTGGCGATTACCAGCCTGAAAGACACGACCGTTGGCCGTGCGATTCTGTGGATGATCGTACCGAAAGGTCTGCCTTTCTCCATCGTCAACCAGGCGCTGGGCAAGAAAGCGATCTCCAAAATGCTGAACACCTGTTACCGCATTCTGGGCCTGAAGCCGACCGTTATCTTCGCTGACCAGACAATGTATACCGGCTTTGCTTATGCAGCGCGTTCAGGTGCATCTGTTGGTATCGATGACATGGTCATCCCAGAGAAGAAACACGAGATCATCTCTGAAGCGGAAGCTGAAGTTGCTGAGATCCAGGAGCAGTTCCAGTCTGGTCTGGTAACCGCAGGCGAACGTTACAACAAAGTTATCGATATCTGGGCTGCGGCGAACGATCGTGTATCCAAAGCGATGATGGATAACCTGCAAACCGAAACCGTGATTAACCGTGACGGCGTAGAAGAGCAGCAGGTCTCCTTCAACAGCATCTACATGATGGCCGACTCCGGTGCGCGTGGTTCTGCGGCACAGATTCGTCAGCTGGCAGGTATGCGTGGTCTGATGGCGAAGCCAGATGGCTCCATCATCGAAACGCCAATCACCGCGAACTTCCGTGAAGGTCTGAACGTACTCCAGTACTTCATCTCCACGCACGGTGCGCGTAAAGGTCTGGCGGATACCGCACTGAAAACGGCGAACTCCGGTTATCTGACGCGTCGTCTGGTTGACGTTGCGCAGGATCTGGTCGTCACCGAAGACGATTGTGGCACCCTCGAAGGTATCACCATGACCCCGGTTATCGAGGGTGGTGATGTTAAAGAGCCGCTGCGCGATCGCGTACTGGGTCGTGTGACCGCGGAAGACATCCTGAAGCCGGGCACCGCAGACATTCTGGTTCCACGCAACACTCTGCTGCACGAACAGTGGTGTGACCTGCTGGAAGCGAACTCTGTTGACTCTGTGAAAGTGCGTTCCGTTGTATCCTGTGACACCGACTTTGGTGTGTGTGCGCACTGCTACGGTCGTGACCTGGCGCGTGGCCACATCATCAACAAAGGTGAGGCTATCGGCGTTATCGCAGCACAGTCCATCGGTGAGCCGGGTACACAGCTGACGATGCGTACGTTCCACATCGGTGGTGCGGCATCTCGTGCGGCTGCTGAATCCAGCATCCAGGTGAAAAACAAAGGTAGCATCAAGCTCAGCAACGCGAAGTCTGTTGTTAACTCCGCAGGCAAGCTGGTTGTGACTTCTCGTAACACCGAGCTGAAGCTGATCGACGAATTCGGTCGTACCAAAGAGAGCTATAAAGTGCCTTACGGTGCGGTTATGGCGAAAGGTGATGGCGAGCAGGTTGCCGGCGGCGAAACCGTAGCAAACTGGGATCCACACACCATGCCGGTTATCACCGAAGTAAGTGGTTTCATCCGCTTCACTGACATGATCGACGGCCAGACCATTACTCGTCAGACCGACGAGCTGACCGGTCTGTCTTCTCTGGTGGTTCTGGATTCTGCTGAACGTACTACCGGTGGTAAAGATCTGCGTCCTGCACTGAAAATCGTTGATGCTCAGGGTAACGACGTTCTGATCCCTGGCACCGATATGCCTGCGCAGTACTTCCTGCCGGGTAAAGCGATTGTACAGCTGGAAGATGGCGTACAGATCAGCTCTGGTGACACCCTGGCGCGTATTCCTCAGGAATCCGGCGGTACCAAGGACATCACCGGTGGTCTGCCACGCGTTGCGGACCTGTTCGAAGCACGTCGTCCGAAAGAGCCTGCTATCCTGGCTGAAATCAGCGGTATCATCTCCTTCGGTAAAGAGACCAAAGGTAAGCGCCGTCTGGTTATCACGCCAGTAGATGGCAGCGAGCCGTACGAAGAGATGATTCCTAAGTGGCGTCAGCTCAACGTGTTCGAAGGTGAACGCGTGGAACGTGGTGACGTGGTCTCCGATGGTCCAGAAGCGCCGCACGACATCCTGCGTCTGCGTGGTGTGCATGCTGTTACTCGTTACATTGTTAACGAAGTACAGGACGTATACCGTCTGCAGGGCGTTAAGATTAACGATAAGCACATCGAAGTTATCGTTCGTCAGATGCTGCGTAAAGCAACCATCGAAAACGCGGGCAGCTCCGACTTCCTGGAAGGCGAGCAGGTTGAATACTCACGCGTTAAGATCGCTAACCGCGATCTGGAAGCGAACGGCAAAATCGGTGCGACCTTTGCACGCGATCTGCTGGGTATCACCAAAGCGTCTCTGGCAACCGAGTCCTTCATCTCTGCTGCATCGTTCCAGGAAACCACTCGTGTCCTGACCGAAGCGGCTGTTGCAGGTAAACGTGATGAACTGCGCGGTCTGAAAGAGAACGTTATCGTGGGTCGTCTGATCCCGGCCGGTACCGGTTATGCGTACCACCAGGATCGTATGCGTCGTCGTGCAGCGGGTGAACTGCCAGCTGCACCGCAGGTGACTGCCGAAGATGCATCCGCGAGCCTTGCAGAACTGCTGAACGCAGGTCTGGGCGGTTCCGACAACGAGTAATCGTTGATGCCCGGTAGGTAAAATTACCGGGCATATGAATCACAGGTCGGGTAAGCGCAGCGTCACCCGACAATAAAAAACCCGCCTCGGCGGGTTTTTTTACGTCTGTATGTCTTCAATTCACTAACGGGATGCGTCGATAAAGCTCAATCATATCGCCCGCCAGATCCTGAATGACCATCGCGTTCATCAGGTGATCCTGAGAGTGAACGGTGATCAGGTTAACCGGAAGTTTACCTGTCCCTTCATCAAGACCGATGAGCTGCGTCTGGATAGTATGCGCATGTTTCACATATTCACGCGACTCTTCCATCGCTTTCTCGGCTTCGTCAAAGTCACCTTTTCGCGCCATCTGCAACGCTGTCAGGGCCGCACTGCGCGCCGCACCTGCATTGACCAGTAGCTCCATGATTGTAGTTTCTAAGTCTTCCATTATGACTCCAGAAGTTTGAGCGCTTTTTCCAGTACGGCATCACCTTTCATCATGCCGTAATCCATCATGTCGATAACCGCGACCTTTTTTCCGAGCGGATCGGCCTGTGCCTGGAGTTTTGCCTGTTCGTATTTAACCTGTGGCCCCAGTAATACGATATCAGCCGTCGCGATGTTATCTTTGAACTCCGCGACCGGAACGGCTTTAATGGTTACTTCGACTCCTTTTTTCTGCGCGGCATCTTTCATACGTTGAACCAGCATGCTGGTTGACATTCCCGCTGCACAGCATAAAACGATGTTCTTCATAGTCAGCCTCGATCTACATGTGTTTATTGATAATTATCCCGCGCAGACCGCTTCAACAACCGCTTTACCGCGATTGTGTGTCAGGCATCACAAAGAAATCGGCATTTTTCTGAAACCGGTTACAATTTTATACATGAAAGCATTCTGCCCGTCTTAACGGGCGGAATCTCAGGAAGGGTATTATCGGCTGGCCGTGCTTACGATGCGGTTTTTACCCTGTTGTTTAGCGGTATACAGCGCTTCATCTACGCTACCAATAAATTGTTCCAGCGGTTCGAAGTGCCACTCTCCCACCCCCGCGCTGAAGGTTACTCGCAGGTTCTCTTCCCGCCAGGTCCGTTTTTCCACGGCGGTGCGCCAGGCTTCCAGTAGCGCGTGCGCGGAGTTCATCAGCTCGGCCGGGAAAATCACCCCGAACTCTTCCCCACCGTAGCGGTAAACGGAAACGTGGTGAGGCTGCATGATCTGAATACCTTCGCGCGCCACGCTGCGCAGAACAATATCCCCGCTCAGGTGGCCCCAGGTGTCGTTAATAGATTTGAAGTTATCGATATCGACCAGCGCCAGAACGAAGGGTTGATGAGCGGTCAGCAGCTCATCCACATCGTTGTCGAAAGCACGGCGGTTCTTGCAGCCTGTCAGCGCATCATGGGTGGCCTGACGGACATAGGCCATCTCACGTTCCTTATTGGTTCGAATGGTATGGCTGAGCATCGCCTCAAGACGTGGCGCCTGATTGACGTCTCCGGTTTTGATGGCGTTGATAATGTTCATCAGCACAGAACGCGAGGCATGGCGCAGGTAGAGCCCGAACAGAATGATGATGATTGCCGCCAGCGCAAATCCCCAGCCGACGACGGTGGTTTCATGCCGGGTGATGACGGAAAGCGTGGCATCGGAGACCCGATAAATCACAAACCAGTCCGGATTGGTGAAAGAGTAGTAGTAATACCAGGTTTTACTTTTGGGGTCGAAAAGATGCCCTTCGCCGCTGGTCATTTTGTCCATCAGCGCTTCGCTTACGTACTGCTTAAAGAGCGCACCCGTGTCCGGATGCAGCACAACGGCGCCGTCACGTTCCACGACAAAAAACTCACCCTGAACCGGTGCCACCATCTGGCGCAGGGTATACCCCATGGAGGGTAAATCAAGATGGAAAGCGAGCGTGCCCTTCAGACGGCCTTCCGGTGAAATGACCGGTTTATAGAGGGTGACCGTAGGATGTTGGGTGAAATAGTCCAGATAGGGGCGGGTATAGTGAGGAAAGTTGCTGGCTTCCGCTTGCCCGATAAACCATGGGCGTGTTCGTGCGTCGAACGACCTACTCTTCTCCGTTGGCAGTACTTCCGGCGCGCGCAGATGGTGCCCTTCGGTGTCCGCCAGAGAGATAGACGACACCGTCGGCATCAGATTCTGCAAATGCATTAACATCTGCAAACCCTGTGCTGGATCGATATTTATCGTCTGATTCACTCTGTCGTCACGGGCGTAGTACATCGCAGCGCGACCAAGAATATAGTCGTTTTCTCGCAGAATGGATTCGGTATAGTTCACCGCCAGATTATGGGTGAAGTTACCATTAATTTTATGATAATCCTCAATAAAATCCTTCCGTTGTGAAAGGATGACCAGAATCGCGATTATCGCGAAACTGAACAGAATCCCCGCGAAGCTGACCATAATTGGTCGGGTAAAAGAGAGCTTTTTACTGTGGAGTGCCATGAGTTGTGCATCAATCCAGATGGTAGACGCGTTGCGTCTGTCGATATCCTCAGCATAGTCGCTGTCAGATTGCTGGTAGTAAATTATACAGAAAGCGATTTCCGACGGGTTGATTTATCTTAAGAGTAGATAAGAAACGACGTATTTATTTTATCAATTGAAATTTTGTTTAAGGGGCGGAGGGCAGGGCGAAACGAGGAAGAAGCATTTTCACCCTGGTCAGCGTCCGTTGCTGACGTGGTTAATCCTAATAAAACCGGGCAGATCTCCTCAATCGCCCGGCGTTGATCTTACGAGCCGTCTCGTAACCTTTCCGCATTGTTGCAGGCGGTTTCAGCGCAAATGCGAAGCTCTTCCCAGCCAGCTGTCCCAGTCTTTCCACACGGGCTGTAGCCCCTGTGCAGTCAGGGCTTCCGCCACCGCGTCGGGCCGTCGTCCGTCGTGCGGTGCAAACTGTTCCAGTTCCGGGCGATCGTCTGCGTAACCGCCCGGCTGCGTTTTGGAAAAGGCGCTGACGTTGTTGATCGCCAGAGGGATCGCGCGGTCGCGAAACGCGGGGGATTCACGCGTGGAGAGCGACAATTCCACTTCCGGCGCGAACAGGCGAAATGCGCACAGGGTTTGCACCAGCTGGCGCTCATCCATCAGCGAGGCGGGTTCAATGCCTCCCGTACACGGACGCAGCCGTGGGAATGAGATGGAATAGCGGCTTTGCCAGTAGTACTGCTGTAGCCACAGCAGATGCTCTGCCACCATATAGCAGTCAACCCGCCAGCTGTCGGACAGACCGATAAGCGCGCCCAGCCCAATTTTATCGATACCGGCGCGCCCCAGCCTGTCCGGCGTTTCCAGCCGGAAGATGAAATCCTGCTTCTTCCCTTTCAGGTGATGCCGGGCATAGGTCGCCTCGTGGTAGGTTTCCTGATAGACCATGACGCCGTCCAGCCCAAGGGTTTTCAGTTCCGCATATTCCTCTTGCGACAGAGGCTGCACTTCCATTTGCAATGAGGCAAATTCGCGGCGGATGGCCGGAAGATGCTGGCGAAAATAGTCCATCCCCACTTTGCCCTGATGTTCACCCGTCACCAGTAAGAGATGTTCAAAACCCATCTCACGAATAGCCGCACACTCGCGGGCGATCTCATGCTCATCCAGCGTTTTACGCTTAATGCGGTTGCTCATTGAGAAGCCACAGTAGGTGCAGTCGTTGGCGCACAGATTAGAGAGATAAAGCGGCACGTAAAAGCTCACCGTGTTGCCAAAGCGCTGGCGGGTAAGGCGTTGCGCGCGCTGCGCCATCGGTTCAAGGTATGCGCTGGCTGCCGGAGAAAGCAGGGCCATCAAATCCTCGCGGGTCACATGCCGGGCTGTTAATGCCCGCTCTACGTCCGCAGAGGTTTTACTGTTGATGCGTAAGGCAATATCGTCCCAGTTAAGCTGACGCCAGCGATCGGTAAAGGTAGCCATCAGAGTGCCTCCAGAAAACCGGTCAGCGGGCTGGTGGCCTGCGCCTGAAAGCTGCGCGAGCCGGGGCCGGACTGTCGTGCCAGCAGACCGGACTCCACGGCAAGGCGGAACGCACGCGCCATCATCACCGGGTCGTCGGCCACCGCAATCGCGGTATTGACCAGCACCGCATCGGCCCCCATCTCCAGCGCCTGCGCGGCATGACTGGGTACGCCGATGCCCGCATCCACCACCACGGGCACGGTCGCCTGCTCGATGATGATCTCCAGCATCGCGCGGGTCTCCAGTCCCTGGTTGGAGCCAATGGGCGCCCCTAACGGCATCACGGCCGCGCAGCCGGCCTCTTCCAGACGCTTACACAGCACGGGATCGGCACCACAGTAGGGCAGAACGGTGAATCCCTGCTGCACCAGCGTCTCTGCCGCTTTCAGGGTTTCGATCGGATCGGGCAACAGCCAGCGGGCGTCCGGATGAATTTCCAGCTTCAGCCAGCAGGTGCCGAGCGCTTCCCGGGCCAGATGCGCAGCGAAAATTGCTTCCTCGGCCGTTTTCGCACCGGAGGTATTGGGTAAGAGCGTCACGCCTGCCTCCAGTAACGGCGCAAGTATGGCATCGTTGTGCTGACGCAGATCCACGCGCTTCATCGCCAGCGTCACCAGCTGGCTGCCGCTTTCACGAATAGCATCCACCATTAGCTGCGGGGAGGCGAATTTTCCGGTTCCGGTAAACAGATGTGAATCAAAGACTTTGTCGGCAATACGTAACATCTCAGCCCCCTGCGATAACCTGAAACAGCAGGATCTGGTCGCCTTCAATGACCTGCTGATGTTCCCACCGCTCGCGCGGCAGGATCTGTTGATTGAGCGCCAGCGCCGTTCCCGGCTTCAGCTGGCGCAGCGTGTCGAGCAGGGCGGCAACGGTGAGATCGTCGTCGCACGTCATCGGCTCATCGTTAAACAGAATGCGCATCGCGGCCTCCGCATACCGGGCAGCGATTGGCGCGGTTTAACGCCAGATGGCGCCAGCCGCTGGAACGGGCGTCGAACAGCCGGAGCGTGTTGCGCTCTGTTTCCATGCCGCTGAGCAACTTGATGGCTTCCAGCGCCTGAAGGGTACCCATCACGCCCACCACCGGCCCAAGAATGCCAGCCGTGCGGCAGTTACGCTCCGGTTCAGCCTCGTCCGGCCACAGGCAGCGGTAGCAGCCCTGCGCCCACGGCGGCGTAAGCACCATTATCTGCCCGCCGAAACCGACCGCGCTGGCGGTGATCAGCGGCGTGTTCTGTGCAACACAGGCCGCATTAATGGCCTGACGCGTCGCCATATTGTCCGTGCAGTCCAGCACCACGTCGGCAAGGGCAACTTCGCGTTGCAGATCTTCTCCGCTCAGCCGCGTCTGGAGCGCCACCAGTTCAATATCGGGGTTAAGCTGGTTCAGCCGCTTGCGCGTAACCTGTGCTTTAGGCTGGTTAACATCTTCTGTCGTGAAGAGGATTTGCCGTTGCAGGTTGCTGAGGTGTACCTCATCGTCATCGGCCAGTACCAGCGTTCCCACGCCCGCCCCGGCCAGATACAGCGCGGCGGGCGCGCCCAAGCCACCCAAACCGACAATCAGTACCCGGCTGGCGAGCAGCTTTTGCTGCCCGTCAATGGCGATATCCTCCAGCAGGATCTGGCGGCTGTAGCGCATAAAATCACGATCTTTCATCGCCTGCTCCTGCCAGTTGTAAAAGCCGTGCGGTGGCGGCCTGCCAGTCTGCGGCCTGGGTGATAGCGCTGACGACGGCGATACTGCCGACGCCGGTTTCCAGCACGGCGGGCGCTCGTTCAAGGCTGATCCCGCCGATGGCGACGGTGGGGTAATCGGCAAGGCGCTTAACGTGGGCTGCCAGCTGAGCCAAACCCTGTGGGGCAGACGGCATCTGTTTGGTTTGCGTCGGGAAAACGTGGCCGAGGGCGATGTAGGAGGGGCGGGCCGCCAGCGCCACGTCGATCTCCATATCATCGTGGGTGGAAACGCCCAGCCGCAGACCGGCGTTACGGATTGCGTTGAGATCGGTCGTTTCCAGATCTTCCTGTCCCAGATGCACGCCATACGCCTGGTGTTTAACCGCCAGCCGCCAGTAGTCGTTGATAAACAGGCGGGCGTGGTAGCGACGTCCCAGCGCGATAGCGGCGGCCACATCGGCCTCCACCTCTTCGTCGCGTTTATCCTTGATGCGCAGCTGGAGGGTGCGAACGCCTGCCTCCAGCAAGCGCTCTATCCACTCCACGCTGTCCACCACCGGGTAAAGCCCTAAGCGGAAGGGGACGGGTGGGAAATCGGGCTGGTACATTACGCCTCCTCCTTTTTGAGGTAGATTTCGCCGCCTTTGGCGCGGAAGGTTTCGGACATGTCTGCCATGCCGACTTCAATGGTCTGCGCGGCGGCGTAATCGCGTACCTCCTGGCTGATTTTCATCGAGCAGAACTTCGGCCCACACATGGAGCAGAAGTGCGCGACTTTGCCCGATTCCTGCGGCAGGGTTTCGTCGTGGTAGGCGCGGGCGGTGAACGGATCCAGCGCCAGGTTGAACTGGTCTTCCCAGCGGAATTCAAAGCGCGCTTTGGACATGGCGTTGTCGCGAATTTGCGCGCCCGGATGGCCTTTCGCCAGATCCGCCGCGTGGGCGGCAATTTTGTAGGTGATCAGCCCCTGCTTCACGTCCTCTTTGTTTGGCAGCCCGAGGTGCTCTTTCGGCGTCACGTAGCAGAGCATGGCGCAGCCGAACCAGCCGATCATCGCCGCGCCGATCCCGGAAGTGAAGTGGTCATAGCCCGGCGCAATATCGGTGGTCAACGGCCCCAGGGTGTAGAACGGTGCTTCGTGGCAGTGCTCCAGCTCCTCGGTCATGTTGCGGCGGATCATCTGCATCGGCACATGGCCCGGGCCTTCAATCATCACCTGCACATCGTACTCCCAGGCGATTTTGGTCAGCTCGCCCAGCGTGTGCAGCTCGGCAAACTGCGCCTCGTCGTTCGCGTCACGGATGGAGCCAGGACGCAGGCCGTCGCCCAGCGACAGAGAAACGTCATAAGCGGCGCAGATCTCGCAGATTTCGCGGAAGTGCTCGTAGAGGAAGTTTTCCTGATGATGGGAAAGGCACCATTTCGCCATAATCGAACCGCCGCGTGAGACGATACCGGTCAGACGCTTCGCGGTCATCGGCACGTAGCGCAGCAGCACGCCCGCGTGAATGGTGAAGTAGTCTACGCCCTGTTCTGCCTGCTCCAGCAGCGTGTCGCGGAACGCTTCCCAGGTGAGGTTTTCGGCGATACCGTTTACTTTCTCCAGCGCCTGATAAATCGGGACGGTGCCAATCGGAACCGGGCTGTTACGCAGGATCCATTCGCGGGTTTCGTGAATGTAACGGCCGGTGGAGAGGTCCATCACCGTGTCCGCGCCCCAGCGCGTCGACCAGACCAGCTTTTCCACCTCTTCTTCGATGGAAGAGGTGACGGCAGAGTTGCCGATGTTGGCGTTGACCTTCACCAGGAAGTTGCGGCCGATAATCATCGGCTCGGATTCCGGGTGGTTGATGTTGGCGGGAATAATCGCGCGCCCGGCGGCTACTTCATCACGCACGAATTCCGGCGTGATGTTCTCCGGCAGGCGAGCGCCAAACCCTTCACCCGGATGCTGGTGGCGCAGCACTTCGCTGCGGATGCGCTCGCGGCCCATGTTTTCGCGGATGGCGATGAACTCCATCTCCGGCGTGACGATACCCTGGCGCGCGTAGTGCAGCTGGGTTACGCATTTGCCCGCTTTAGCGCGTTTCGGCGTCAGCAGGCCGGTAAAGCGCAGCGCGTCCAGACCGTCGTCGGCCAGGCGCGCGTTGGTATACGCCGAGCTGCGCACGCTCAGCTCTTCGCAGTCGTTACGGGCGTCAATCCACGGCTGGCGCAGTTTTGCCAGACCCTGCTGTACGTTGATAGCAACAGAAGGATCGCCGTACGGGCCGGAGGTGTCGTATACCGGCACGGCTTCGTTGTCTTCAAACTGCGGGCTCTCTTTGCTGCCGCCGATAAGCGTCGGGCTGAGCTGGATTTCGCGCATCGGCACGCGGATATCGGCCTGTGAACCGGTGATGTAGATGCGCGTTGAGTTCGGGAAAGCGGTGCCTTCCAGGGTGTCGATGAAGCGTTGTGCGTGTTCGCGCTGTTCGCGGCGGGTCAGTTTTGTTGTAGACATAGCTCATTCCAGATGTGAAGGACATGGCTTGTCAGACGACGGATGAAGCAAGAGAAGATCGCCCGAAGGCGATACAACAGCAGTGTGACTCTTGTTCCCTTCGCAGGTATTAACCTGATCAGGTTCCGCGGATCCCGAATTAACGGTCTCAGCCCGTGCTTTCACACTGGGCACTCCGACAAGAAAAATCCCCCTCCGCAGAGGGGCGAATGGTTGTAAATTACTCGTTAACGATTAAGAACTCAAGCAGGGCGCGCAACGTTATCGCTGGAGCTGATAGTCAGGTTGTTGTCCAGCACGAGGGCGATGAGCTTGTCTTCCAGCGTGAATCGCTCTTCCAGTGCTTCGCCAAGGTCGGAAAGCGCCTGCTGAAACTCAAGATAGTTATCGTGATCGATAGCGTTCTCCAGCGTGGAATCGTAGTAGTCCATGATCTGCTGGGTGTTGGCTTCAAGCAACGGACAGAGTTTACTGGCCGCTAAATACGGCGTTGTCCCTTCCATTTCGCGGATAATGCGTTCATAAAGGTTGAAATGGCCGTCGGAGAGGTAGTCGACCAGGCTCTGACAAAAGTCGTCCAGCGCTTTTTCATTGAGTCGCATAAAGGATTCTTTGCCAGGCTTAAGACCAACCAGATTGTAATACGCCACAAGGAGATGCTTGCGCACATGTAGCCAGCGATCCACCAGGGTGTTACTTCCTCCAACGCGCTCAGTCAGGCTTTCCAGCTGGTTTAACATGGTCGACTCCATAAGGTTTAAAATGGGATCTGCTTATCCAAAATGTAACCACAATGCTAACAACATGTCAGTGAAGCGAAGGTAGTGCAATAGATATGGATCGTATTATTGAAAAATCAGATCTGGGTTGGTGGATCGTCAGCCACGAACAAAAATTATGGCTGCCCTCAGGAGAGTTGCCCTACGGTGCCGCGGAAACGTTCGATCTGGTGGGCCAGTCCGCGCTGAAGATCGGCGAGTGGCAGGGCGATCCCGTGTGGTTGATCCAACAGGCGCGCCGTCAGGATATGGGATCCGTACGTCAGGTGCTGGATCTGGACGTCGGCCTGTTCCAGCTGGCGGGGCGCGGCGTACAGCTGGCGGAGTTTTACCGCTCGCACAAATACTGCGGTTACTGCGGCCACACCATGCACCCGAGCAAAACCGAATGGGCGCTGCTCTGCGGTCACTGCCGTGAACGTTACTACCCGCAAATCGCACCGTGCATCATTGTCGCCATCCGCCGTGATGATTCCATCCTGCTGGCGCAGCATACCCGCCATCGCAACGGCATTCACACCGTCCTCGCCGGGTTCGTGGAAGTCGGCGAAACGCTGGAACAGGCGGTGGCGCGCGAGGTGATGGAGGAGAGCGGCATTAAGGTGAAAAACCTGCGCTATGTGACGTCGCAGCCGTGGCCGTTCCCGATGTCCCTGATGACCGCGTTTATGGCGGAATACGACAGCGGCGAGATTGTTATCGATCAGAAAGAGCTGCTGGAGGCGAACTGGTATCGCTACGACGATTTACCGCTGCTGCCCCCGCCGGGAACGGTGGCGCGTCGCCTGATAGAAGATACCGTGGCAATGTGTCGGGCCGAGTATGAGTAGTGTTACACTGACGGACTGACGCAATAAGGAACTGCAAAATGACCGAACTGAAGAACGATCGTTATCTGCGTGCGCTGCTGCGCCAGCCCGTTGATGTCACCCCGGTGTGGATGATGCGCCAGGCGGGACGCTATCTGCCTGAGTACAAAGCCACGCGTGCGCAGGCGGGCGATTTTATGTCGCTGTGCAAAAACGCCGAACTGGCCTGTGAGGTGACGCTCCAGCCGCTGCGCCGCTTCCCGCTCGATGCCGCCATTCTTTTTTCGGACATTCTTACCATTCCGGACGCGATGGGCCTTGGGCTCTATTTCGAAACCGGCGAGGGGCCGCGTTTTACCTCACCGATCAAAAGCAAAGCCGACGTTGATAAGCTGCCGATCCCCGATCCGGAAGGCGAGCTGGGCTATGTGATGAACGCCGTGCGCACCATCCGCCGCGAGCTCAAAGGCGACGTGCCGCTGATTGGCTTCTCCGGTAGTCCGTGGACGCTGGCAACCTACATGGTGGAAGGTGGCAGCAGCAAAGCCTTTACCGTCATCAAAAAGATGATGTACGCAGAGCCGCAGGCCCTGCATGCCCTGCTCGACAAGCTGGCGAAGAGCGTCTCGCTCTATCTCAACGCGCAGATTAAAGCGGGCGCGCAGTCGGTGATGATTTTCGACACCTGGGGCGGCGTGCTGACCGGGCGTGATTATCAGCAGTTCTCCTTGTACTACATGCACAAAATTGTCGATGGTCTGCTGCGTGAAAACGAAGGCCGCCGCGTGCCGGTAACGCTGTTTACGAAAGGCGGCGGTCAGTGGCTGGAAGCGATGGCGGCCACCGGCTGTGATGCGCTGGGCCTCGACTGGACCACTGATATTGCCGATGCGCGTCGTCGCGTGGGGGATAAAGTGGCGCTCCAGGGCAACATGGACCCGTCCATGCTCTATGCACAGCCTGCCCGTATCGAAGAAGAAGTGTCGACTATACTGTCTGGTTTCGGCCAGGGCGAAGGCCACGTCTTCAACCTTGGTCACGGTATTCATCAGGATGTACCGCCAGAACACGCTGGCGTATTTGTGGAGGCGGTGCATCGGCTTTCTGCCCAGTATCACAAGTAAGGAGTGGTTATGGATCTCGCGTCGCTACGCGCTCAGCAAATCGAACTGGCTTCATCGGTGATCCGCGAGGATCGTCTGGATACGGACCCTCCGCGATACATTGGCGGGGCGGATGTCGGGTTTGAGCAAGGCGGTGAAGTGACGCGAGCGGCGATGGTGGTGCTGAAATACCCGTCGCTGGAGCTGGTGGAGTACAAGGTGGCGCGTATCGCCACCACCATGCCCTATATCCCCGGCTTTCTCTCCTTCCGCGAATATCCCGCGCTGCTGGCCGCGTGGGAGCAACTCTCGCAAAAACCCGATCTGCTGTTTGTGGATGGGCACGGCATCTCCCATCCGCGTCGCCTGGGCGTTGCCAGCCACTTTGGTCTGCTGGTAGACGTGCCGACCATCGGCGTGGCGAAAAAACGCCTGTGCGGCGCGTTTGAGCCGCTCTCTGCCGAACCGGGCGCGCTGGCGCCGCTTATCCATAAAGGCGAGCAGCTGGCGTGGGTCTGGCGCAGTAAAGCGCGCTGCAATCCGCTGTTTATCGCAACCGGGCATCGGGTCAGCATGGACAGCGCCCTGGCGTGGGTGCAACGCTGTATGAAGGGCTACCGCTTACCTGAGCCTACCCGCTGGGCTGACGCCGTTGCCTCTTCACGTCCGGCATTCATTCGTTGGCAGGAAATTCAGCCGTGATTCAGGTAAACTGCGGCTAATTTTCGATTCGAGACATCATCATGTTACAAAACCCGATTCATCTGCGCCTTGAGAAGCTGGAAAGCTGGCAGCACGTGACGTTTATGGCTTGCCTGTGCGAGCGCATGTACCCCAACTATGCCGCGTTCTGTAAGCAAACGGAGTTTGGCGAAGGCCAGATTTATCGACGTATTCTGGATTTGATCTGGGAGACGCTGACGGTCAAAGACGCAAAGGTAAACTTCGACTCTCAGCTTGAAAAGCTGGAAGAGGCAATTCCTGCGGCGGACGATTACGACCTGTATGGCGTCTACCCGGCTATCGATGCCTGTGTGGCGTTGAGCGAGCTGATCCACTCCCGTCTGAGCGGTGAAACCCTGGAGCACGCCATTGAAGTCAGTAAGGCATCCATCACCACCGTCGCGATGCTGGAAATGACCCAGGAAGGCCGTGAAATGACCGACGAAGAGCTGCGTGCTAACCCGGCGGTTGAACAGGAATGGGATATTCAGTGGGAAATTTTCCGTCTGCTGGCGGAGTGTGAAGAACGTGATATTGAGCTGATCAAAGGGCTGCGCGCGGACCTGCGCGAGGCCGGCGAGAGCAATATTGGTATAATTTTTAACCAATGAGACAACAAAACGTGATTTAACGCCTGTTTTGTCACTCCTCGACTCTTCCCTTTCGCCCCCCGTCTGGTCTACATTTGGGGGGCGAAAAAAAGTGGCTATCGGTGCGTGTATGCAGGAGAGTGCTTTTTTGGCATTTTCGTCGCACTCGATGCTTAGCAAGCGATAAACACATTGAAAGGATAACTTATGAACAAGACTCAACTGATTGATGTAATTGCGGACAAGGCTGATCTGTCTAAAGTGCAGGCTAAAGCTGCTCTGGAATCTACCCTGGCTGCTATTACTGAGTCTCTGAAAGAAGGCGATGCTGTACAACTGGTTGGTTTCGGTACCTTCAAAGTGAACCACCGCGCTGAGCGTACTGGCCGCAACCCGCAGACCGGTAAAGAAATCAAAATCGCCGCAGCTAACGTGCCGGCATTTGTTTCTGGTAAAGCACTGAAAGACGCAGTTAAGTAAGACGCGTGGCAGTGAACAGTTTTAACGAAGGGGCGGCAACGCCCCTTTTGTCATTCTGGCGTGGACCGCTCGCGCTGGCAGGCGTACTGTTGCTGTCTGCCTGTAGTCATGATTCCTCACTCCCCCCGTTTACCGCCAGCGGCTACGCTGACAACCAGGGTGCGGTCAGGATCTGGCGCAAAGATTCCAGCGATGAAGTGCATATGCTTACCGCGTTCAGTCCGTGGCATAACGGCAATACCTCGACCGCAGAATACCGCTGGCAGGGCGATGCGCTGTCGCTCATTGAACTGAATATCTACAGTAAGACTCCCGAACACGTGAAGGTGCGTTTTGACGACCACGGCGAGCTGAGCTTTATGCAGCATGAGGTCAGTGGACTGAAACAGCAGCTTTCCAGCGATCAGGTCGCGCTCTACCGCTACCGTGCTGAACAACTTCGCCAGACCAGCGATGCGCTGCGTCAGGGCCGCGTGGTGCTGCGCCAGGGGCGCTGGCATGCCGACGGCACGGTGACCACCTGCGAAGGGCAGACAGTGAAGCCTGAGCTTGAATCCTGGGCAACCGAACACATTCAGCGTCGTCAGCGGCATTCATCTGTGGAGGTGAGTGTGGCATGGCTGGAAGCGCCGGAAGGCTCTCAGCTGTTGCTGGTGGCGAACGAAGATTTCTGCACCTGGCAGCCGACAGAAAAGAGTTTTTGATTTAAGTCCCCTCTCCCTTGAGGGAGAGGGTTAGGGTGAGGGGGAAATTACTCCCCCTGCTCCCGCGCAATGGCACGATAGCCGATATCCTGGCGGCTGAAGCTGCCGTTCCAGTGAATATCCGCCATCAACGCATAGGCGCGCTTCTGCGCCTCTGCCACGGTATGACCCAGTGCGGTCGCACACAGCACGCGTCCACCATTAGTGAGCACGCGGTCATCGTCAGAGAGATTTGTACCGGCGTGGAACACCTTCGCACCGTCAATCTCTTCCAGCGGCAGACCGTGGATCTCATCCCCGGTGTTGTAGCTACCCGGATAGCCACCCGCAGCAATCACCACACCTAAAGAGGCACGCTCGTCCCACTCGGAAGTTTTCTCATTCAGCTTGCCTTCGCACGCCGCCAGACACAGATCAACCAGATCGGACTTCATGCGCAGCATGATCGGCTGAGTTTCCGGATCGCCGAAGCGGCAGTTGAATTCAATCACCTTCGGGTTACCCTGCTTGTCGATCATCAGGCCTGCGTAGAGGAAACCGGTGTAGGTATTGCCTTCCGCCGCCATCCCTTTTACGGTTGGCCAGATGATGCGGTCCATGGTGCGCTGGTGTACTTCGTCAGTGACCACCGGAGCAGGGGAGTAAGCACCCATCCCGCCGGTGTTTGGACCCGTGTCGGCATTGCCTACGCGCTTGTGATCCTGGCTGGTGGCCATCGGCAAAACGTGCTCGCCGTCGACCATCACGATAAAGCTCGCCTCTTCGCCGTCGAGGAACTCTTCAATCACGATGCGATGACCCGCATCGCCAAAGGCGTTGCCGGCCAGCATATCGTGAACGGCGGCTTCGGCTTCTTCAAGGGTCATCGCCACGATCACGCCTTTCCCGGCGGCCAGGCCGTCGGCCTTAATGACAATCGGTGCGCCTTTTTCGCGCAGGTAAGCCAGAGCAGGCTCTACCTCGGTGAAGTTCTGATATTCCGCCGTCGGGATGTTATGACGCGCGAGGAAATCTTTGGTGAAGGCTTTTGAACCTTCCAGCTGTGCGGCACCTTCCGTTGGGCCGAAAATTTTCAGGCCCGCGGCGCGGAAGGCATCTACAACGCCGATCACCAGCGGCGCTTCCGGGCCCACAATCGTCAGATCGATATTCTCGTTCCGGGCAAAGCTCAGCAGCGCCGGGATATCGGTTACGCCGATGGCGACGTTCTGTAGCGCGGGCTCCAGTGCGGTACCGGCGTTACCCGGTGCCACAAAGACGGTTTCAACCTGCGGAGACTGCGCTGCTTTCCACGCCAGGGCGTGCTCGCGCCCGCCATTACCAATCACTAATACTTTCATTTTCTGCTCCGGAAATTAATGGCGGAAGTGGCGCATGTCGGTAAAGATCATTGCGATGCCATGTTCGTCGGCAGCGGCAATCACTTCGTCATCACGGATTGAACCGCCAGGCTGGATCACACAGGTGATGCCCACAGCAGCGGCCGCATCGATACCATCGCGGAAAGGGAAGAAGGCGTCAGAGGCCATGGCGGAACCTTTGACTTCCAGACCTTCGTCACCAGCTTTAATACCCGCGATTTTCGCAGAGTAAACGCGGCTCATCTGGCCTGCGCCTATCCCGATGGTCATGTTCTCTTTGGCGTAAACAATGGCGTTAGACTTCACGAACTTCGCCACTTTCCAGCAGAACAGCGCGTCGCGCAGCTCCTGTTCGGTCGGATGACGTTTGGTCACCACGCGCAGGTCGGCTTCTGTCACCATACCCAAATCGCGATCCTGAACCAGCAGACCGCCGTTCACGCGCTTGAAGTCCAGGCCCGGCACGCGTTCCGCCCACTGACCGCAAACCAGCACGCGCACGTTCTGTTTCGCCGCGGTGATTTTCAGCGCTTCTTCGGATGCGGATGGCGCGATGATCACTTCGACAAACTGACGGGAGATGATGGCCTGCGCGGTTTCCGCATCCAGCTCGCGGTTGAAGGCGATAATGCCGCCGAACGCGGAGGTCGGGTCGGTTTTGTAGGCGCGATCGTAGGCATCCATAATGGAGGTGCTTACTGCGACGCCGCATGGGTTGGCGTGCTTGACGATAACGCAGGCCGGCTCGCTGAACTCTTTCACGCATTCCAGCGCGGCGTCGGTATCAGCAATGTTGTTATAAGAGAGGGCTTTGCCCTGTACCTGCTGAGCAGTCGCAACAGAGGCTTCTTTCACCTCTTCTTCTATATAGAAGGCTGCCTGCTGGTGGCTGTTCTCGCCGTAGCGCATATCCTGCTTCTTAATGAAGTTCAGGTTCAGGGTGCGCGGGAAGCGACCAGATGGATCTTTGCTTTCACCGTGGTAGGCAGGAACCAGGCTACCGAAGTAGTTGGCGATCATGCTGTCGTACGCGGCGGTGTGTTCGAAGGCTTTGATGGCGAGGTCGAAACGCGTATCAAGCGTCAGGGACCCTTCGTTGGCGTCCATCTCATTAATAATGGCGCTGTAGTCGCTGCTCTTCACTACGATGGCCACATCTTTATGGTTCTTGGCTGCGGAGCGCACCATGGTCGGGCCGCCGATATCAATGTTCTCTACGGCATCTTCCAGAGAACAGCCTTCGCGGGCGACGGTCTGGGCGAAGGGATAGAGGTTTACGACAACCATGTCGATGGGGGCAATATTGTGCTGCTCCATAATGCCGTCGTCCTGACCGCGACGACCCAGAATGCCGCCGTGCACTTTCGGGTGCAGGGTTTTGACGCGTCCATCCATCATTTCCGGGAAACCGGTGTAGTCGGACACTTCGGTTACCGGCAGACCTTTCTCTGCTAACAGGCGAGCGGTACCGCCTGTAGAAAGCAGCTCCACACCGCGTGCGGAAAGTGCCTGAGCGAATTCGATGATACCGGCTTTATCAGAAACACTGAGCAGAGCGCGGCGGACTGGACGACGTTGTTGCATGGTAAATCCCCTGGATTTCACGATTACAGAGAGCGTTAGATGAATTTTCCAGCGAAAAACTCATCTAACACACCTGACGAGGCCTCCTTGTTAAGCGCGAGCATTTTAACGAAAACGTTTGCGCAACGCTCGCATATTTTCACTTTTTCGAAGCGCTGTGGATAACTCTGTGCGTAAAAGGGTATAAGGCGGGGTTTTGCTGGGGAATGCAGCAGTCAGTCATTTTTCTGTCATTTAGCGGTTGCGGCCTGCGGAGAACTCCCTATAATGCGCCTCCATCGACACGGCGGATGTGAATCACTTCACAGACTACCCGGTCGGTTGAAGAGAAAAAACCCTGAAATAACGGGTTGACTCTGAAAGAGGAAAGCGTAATATACGCCACCTCGCGACAGAGCGCTGAAGCGCGTCGCAACTGCTCTTTAACAATTTATCAGACAATCTGTGTGGGCACTCAAAGTGACATGGATTCTTAACGTCCTCGGACGAAAAATGAATACCAAGTCTCTGAGTGAACATACGTAATTCATTACGAAGTTTAATTCACGAGCATCAAACTTAAATTGAAGAGTTTGATCATGGCTCAGATTGAACGCTGGCGGCAGGCCTAACACATGCAAGTCGAACGGTAACAGGAAGCAGCTTGCTGCTTCGCTGACGAGTGGCGGACGGGTGAGTAATGTCTGGGAAACTGCCTGATGGAGGGGGATAACTACTGGAAACGGTAGCTAATACCGCATAACGTCGCAAGACCAAAGAGGGGGACCTTCGGGCCTCTTGCCATCGGATGTGCCCAGATGGGATTAGCTAGTAGGTGGGGTAACGGCTCACCTAGGCGACGATCCCTAGCTGGTCTGAGAGGATGACCAGCCACACTGGAACTGAGACACGGTCCAGACTCCTACGGGAGGCAGCAGTGGGGAATATTGCACAATGGGCGCAAGCCTGATGCAGCCATGCCGCGTGTATGAAGAAGGCCTTCGGGTTGTAAAGTACTTTCAGCGGGGAGGAAGGCGACAGGGTTAATAACCCTGTCGATTGACGTTACCCGCAGAAGAAGCACCGGCTAACTCCGTGCCAGCAGCCGCGGTAATACGGAGGGTGCAAGCGTTAATCGGAATTACTGGGCGTAAAGCGCACGCAGGCGGTCTGTCAAGTCGGATGTGAAATCCCCGGGCTCAACCTGGGAACTGCATTCGAAACTGGCAGGCTAGAGTCTTGTAGAGGGGGGTAGAATTCCAGGTGTAGCGGTGAAATGCGTAGAGATCTGGAGGAATACCGGTGGCGAAGGCGGCCCCCTGGACAAAGACTGACGCTCAGGTGCGAAAGCGTGGGGAGCAAACAGGATTAGATACCCTGGTAGTCCACGCCGTAAACGATGTCGACTTGGAGGTTGTGCCCTTGAGGCGTGGCTTCCGGAGCTAACGCGTTAAGTCGACCGCCTGGGGAGTACGGCCGCAAGGTTAAAACTCAAATGAATTGACGGGGGCCCGCACAAGCGGTGGAGCATGTGGTTTAATTCGATGCAACGCGAAGAACCTTACCTACTCTTGACATCCAGAGAACTTAGCAGAGATGCTTTGGTGCCTTCGGGAACTCTGAGACAGGTGCTGCATGGCTGTCGTCAGCTCGTGTTGTGAAATGTTGGGTTAAGTCCCGCAACGAGCGCAACCCTTATCCTTTGTTGCCAGCGGTTAGGCCGGGAACTCAAAGGAGACTGCCAGTGATAAACTGGAGGAAGGTGGGGATGACGTCAAGTCATCATGGCCCTTACGAGTAGGGCTACACACGTGCTACAATGGCGCATACAAAGAGAAGCGACCTCGCGAGAGCAAGCGGACCTCATAAAGTGCGTCGTAGTCCGGATTGGAGTCTGCAACTCGACTCCATGAAGTCGGAATCGCTAGTAATCGTGGATCAGAATGCCACGGTGAATACGTTCCCGGGCCTTGTACACACCGCCCGTCACACCATGGGAGTGGGTTGCAAAAGAAGTAGGTAGCTTAACCTTCGGGAGGGCGCTTACCACTTTGTGATTCATGACTGGGGTGAAGTCGTAACAAGGTAACCGTAGGGGAACCTGCGGTTGGATCACCTCCTTACCTTAAAGAACCTGCCTTTGTAGTGTCCACACAGATTGTCTGATGAATGATGAACTTCTGAATGTACTTTTGAGTGCATTAAGAAGTTTTGCTCTTTAAAAATCTGGATCAAGCTGAAAATTGAAACGACACACAGCTCATGTGTGTTCGAGTCTCTCAAATTTTCGCAAGTCGATGGTGAATCGAAAGAAACATCTTCGGGTTGTGAGGTTAAGCGACTAAGCGTACACGGTGGATGCCCTGGCAGTCAGAGGCGATGAAGGACGTGCTAATCTGCGAAAAGCGCCGGCGAGGTGATATGAACCTTTGACCCGGCGATGTCCGAATGGGGAAACCCAGTGCAATCCGTTGCACTATCGTTAACTGAATACATAGGTTAACGAGGCGAACCGGGGGAACTGAAACATCTAAGTACCCCGAGGAAAAGAAATCAACCGAGATTCCCCCAGTAGCGGCGAGCGAACGGGGAGCAGCCCGGAGTCTGAATCAGCTTGTGTGTTAGTGGAACGGTCTGGAAAGTCCGACGGTACAGGGTGATAGTCCCGTACACGAAAGCACACTTGCTGTGAACTCGAAGAGTAGGGCGGGACACGTGGTATCCTGTCTGAATATGGGGGGACCATCCTCCAAGGCTAAATACTCCTGACTGACCGATAGTGAACCAGTACCGTGAGGGAAAGGCGAAAAGAACCCCGGCGAGGGGAGTGAAAAAGAACCTGAAACCGTGTACGTACAAGCAGTGGGAGCCTCTTTATGGGGTGACTGCGTACCTTTTGTATAATGGGTCAGCGACTTATATTCTGTAGCAAGGTTAACCGTATAGGGGAGCCGAAGGGAAACCGAGTCTTAACTGGGCGTTAAGTTGCAGGGTATAGACCCGAAACCCGGTGATCTAGCCATGGGCAGGTTGAAGGTTGGGTAACACTAACTGGAGGACCGAACCGACTAATGTTGAAAAATTAGCGGATGACCTGTGGCTGGGGGTGAAAGGCCAATCAAACCGGGAGATAGCTGGTTCTCCCCGAAAGCTATTTAGGTAGCGCCTCGTGAACTCATCTTCGGGGGTAGAGCACTGTTTCGGCTAGGGGGCCATCCCGGCTTACCAACCCGATGCAAACTACGAATACCGAAGAATGTTATCACGGGAGACACACGGCGGGTGCTAACGTCCGTCGTGAAGAGGGAAACAACCCAGACCGCCAGCTAAGGTCCCAAAGTCATGGTTAAGTGGGAAACGATGTGGGAAGGCACAGACAGCCAGGATGTTGGCTTAGAAGCAGCCATCATTTAAAGAAAGCGTAATAGCTCACTGGTCGAGTCGGCCTGCGCGGAAGATGTAACGGGGCTAAACCATGCACCGAAGCTGCGGCAGCGACGCTTAGGCGTTGTTGGGTAGGGGAGCGTTCTGTAAGCCGTTGAAGGTGTCCTGTGAGGGGTGCTGGAGGTATCAGAAGTGCGAATGCTGACATAAGTAACGATAAAGCGGGTGAAAAGCCCGCTCGCCGGAAGACCAAGGGTTCCTGTCCAACGTTAATCGGGGCAGGGTGAGTCGACCCCTAAGGCGAGGCCGAAAGGCGTAGTCGATGGGAAACAGGTTAATATTCCTGTACTTGGTGTTACTGCGAAGGGGGGACGGAGAAGGCTATGTCAGCCGGGCGACGGTTGTCCCGGTTTAAGCATGTAGGCGGAGGTTCCAGGTAAATCCGGTACCTTGTTAACGCTGAGGTGTGATGACGAGGCACTACGGTGCTGAAGTGATAAATGCCCTGCTTCCAGGAAAAGCCTCTAAGCATCAGGTAACACGAAATCGTACCCCAAACCGACACAGGTGGTCAGGTAGAGAATACCAAGGCGCTTGAGAGAACTCGGGTGAAGGAACTAGGCAAAATGGTGCCGTAACTTCGGGAGAAGGCACGCTGATATGTAGGTGAAGCCCCTGCGGGCGGAGCTGAAATCAGTCGAAGATACCAGCTGGCTGCAACTGTTTATTAAAAACACAGCACTGTGCAAACACGAAAGTGGACGTATACGGTGTGACGCCTGCCCGGTGCCGGAAGGTTAATTGATGGGGTTAGCGGCAACGCGAAGCTCTTGATCGAAGCCCCGGTAAACGGCGGCCGTAACTATAACGGTCCTAAGGTAGCGAAATTCCTTGTCGGGTAAGTTCCGACCTGCACGAATGGCGTAATGATGGCCAGGCTGTCTCCACCCGAGACTCAGTGAAATTGAACTCGCTGTGAAGATGCAGTGTACCCGCGGCAAGACGGAAAGACCCCGTGAACCTTTACTATAGCTTGACACTGAACACTGGTCCTTGATGTGTAGGATAGGTGGGAGGCTTTGAAGCGTGGACGCCAGTCTGCGTGGAGCCAACCTTGAAATACCACCCTTTAATGGCTGGTGTTCTAACGTAGACCCGTAATCCGGGTTGCGGACAGTGTCTGGTGGGTAGTTTGACTGGGGCGGTCTCCTCCCAAAGAGTAACGGAGGAGCACGAAGGTTGGCTAATCCTGGTCGGACATCAGGAGGTTAGTGCAATGGCATAAGCCAGCTTGACTGCGAGCGTGACGGCGCGAGCAGGTGCGAAAGCAGGTCATAGTGATCCGGTGGTTCTGAATGGAAGGGCCATCGCTCAACGGATAAAAGGTACTCCGGGGATAACAGGCTGATACCGCCCAAGAGTTCATATCGACGGCGGTGTTTGGCACCTCGATGTCGGCTCATCACATCCTGGGGCTGAAGTAGGTCCCAAGGGTATGGCTGTTCGCCATTTAAAGTGGTACGCGAGCTGGGTTTAGAACGTCGTGAGACAGTTCGGTCCCTATCTGCCGTGGGCGCTGGAGAATTGAGGGGGGCTGCTCCTAGTACGAGAGGACCGGAGTGGACGCATCACTGGTGTTCGGGTTGTCATGCCAATGGCACTGCCCGGTAGCTAAATGCGGAAAAGATAAGTGCTGAAAGCATCTAAGCACGAAACTTGCCCCGAGATGAGTTCTCCCTGAGACTTTAAGTCTCCTGAAGGAACGTTGAAGACTACGACGTTGATAGGTCGGGTGTGTAAGCGCAGCGATGCGTTGAGCTAACCGATACTAATGAACCGTGAGGCTTAACCTTACAACGCCGAAGCTGTTTCGGCGAAGAGACAGACACGATTTTCAGCCTGATACAGATTAACAGAATTTGCCTGGCGGCTTTAGCGCGGTGGTCCCACCTGACCCCATGCCGAACTCAGAAGTGAAACGCCGTAGCGCCGATGGTAGTGTGGGGTCTCCCCATGTGAGAGTAGGGAACTGCCAGGCATCAATCAGAAAGAACCCCGTACCGGAAGGTGCGGGGTTTTTTGCTTTATGCGTTCTGAAAAGTCGGGTGGTGGCCCCACCTTACCCGCCCTACATGCTTTCCCTCCTTGAAACTTTCTCACCTTTCGCTTGCAGACTCGACATTAAGCCCGTTTCTGGGTATCGTTAGCTGTCTGGATGTCTAAACGTTTATACGTATGCTGTGAGGATTTAAGGTTATGCCGATTCGGGTGCAGGACGAGCTACCAGCCGTCAATTTCTTGCGTGAAGAGAATGTCTTCGTCATGACGGCTTCGCGTGCGACAGGTCAGGAAATTCGCCCGCTGAAGGTGCTTATTCTCAATCTGATGCCAAAAAAGATCGAAACGGAGAACCAGTTCCTGCGTTTGCTCTCCAACTCTCCGCTTCAGGTTGATATCCAGCTGCTGCGCATTGACGCCCGTGAGTCACGCAACACGCCTGCTGAGCATCTGAATAACTTCTACTGTAATTTTGAAGATATTCGCGATGAGAATTTCGATGGACTGATCGTCACCGGCGCACCGCTGGGTCTGGTGGAATTTAATGACGTTGCCTACTGGCCACAAATCAGGCAGGTGCTGGAGTGGGCAAAAGATCACGTCACGTCCACCTTATTTGTCTGTTGGGCGGTACAGGCCGCGCTGAATATCCTCTATGGCATTCCCAAGCAAACCCGCAGCGACAAACTTTCTGGCGTATACGAACACCACATTCTTCACCCGCATGCGCTGCTGACGCGTGGTTTCGATGACACTTTCCTGGCTCCGCATTCTCGCTACGCCGATTTTCCGGCACAGCTGATCCGCGATTATACCGACCTGGAAATCCTGGCCGAAACGGAAGACGGCGATGCCTACCTGTTCGCCAGTAAAGACAAACGCATCGCGTTCGTTACCGGCCATCCTGAGTACGATCCGCATACCCTCGCGTCAGAGTATTTTCGTGACGTTGAAGCGGGTCTGAATCCGGATGTCCCGTACAACTATTTCCCGAAAAACGATCCGCAAAACACGCCTCGGGCAACCTGGCGTAGTCACGGAAATCTGCTGTTCACTAACTGGCTCAACTATTACGTCTACCAGATTACGCCGTACGATCTGCGCCACATGAATCCGACGCTGGAGTAATCGTCTGCATTAAACGATCCTAAAGCGTTTCAGCTATTCACATCAGGCACCTTCGGGTGCCTTTTTTATTTCCGAAAACCAACTCAACATCGTGAAAAACTTTAATCCCATATTAATCATATAGTTGTGATTGGATATGAATTAAAATGGAAATTGTTTTTGATTTTGGAAAAATTATAGATAGTCTTAATTCTGCTGAGCGAAAACTACACAACGATCTTTCGCTCGCATCGGGGGCGTGATTTTGGATCTTTGATGAGGAGCAGAACGATGACTCAACAGGCAACAACGGTCGATGAACTGACCTTTACCCAGCCGAATGGTGAGCAAGAACAGCAAGTTTTGACGGCAGAAGCGGTAGAGTTTCTGACTGAACTGGTGACTCGCTTTACGCCACAGCGTAATAAACTGCTGGCGGCACGCATTCATCAACAGCAAGAGATCGATAACGGCAAGTTGCCAGGGTTTATTTCGGAAACCGCTTCCATTCGTCATGGTGAATGGAAAATTCGCGGAATCCCTGAAGATTTACAGGATCGTCGCGTAGAGATCACCGGCCCGGTAGAGCGCAAAATGGTGATTAACGCCATGAATGCCAACGTCAAAGTATTTATGGCGGACTTCGAAGATTCCCTCGCGCCGGACTGGCAGAAAGTTATCGACGGGCAGATCAACCTGCGCGACGCCGTCAACGGCACCATCAGCTATACCAACGAAGCCGGTAAAATTTACCAGCTCAAACCGAATCCGGCGGTGCTGATCTGCCGCGTACGCGGTCTGCATTTGCCTGAAAAACACGTCACCTGGCGCGGAGAAGCCATTCCGGGCAGCCTGTTCGACTTTGCGCTGTACTTCTTCCACAACCATAAGAACCTGCTGGCGAAAGGCAGCGGCCCCTATTTCTATCTGCCGAAAACCCAGTCCTGGCAGGAAGCGGCGTGGTGGAGTGAAGTCTTCAGCTACGCAGAAGACCGCTTCAGCCTGCCGCGCGGCACCATTAAGGCCACGCTGCTGATTGAAACCCTGCCAGCCGTATTCCAGATGCATGAGATCCTCCATGCGCTGCGTGACCATATTGTGGGCCTGAACTGCGGCCGCTGGGATTACATCTTCAGCTACATCAAAACCCTGAAAAACCATGCCGACCGGGTATTGCCGGATCGTCAGGTTGTGACCATGGATAAACCGTTCCTCAGCGCCTACTCGCGCCTGCTGATTAAGACCTGCCACAAACGCGGCGCCTTTGCGATGGGCGGCATGGCGGCGTTTATCCCGAGCAAAGACGCAGAGCGTAACAACCAGGTGCTCAACAAGGTGAAAGCCGATAAAGAGCTGGAAGCCCGTAACGGCCACGACGGGACGTGGATTGCCCACCCCGGTCTGGCCGACACGGCGATGGAGGTCTTCAACCGCGTACTCGGCGACAACAAAAACCAGCTGTTTGTCACCCGTGAAGACGATGCGCCAATCGCAGAAGAACAGTTGCTTGCGCCGTGTGCGGGCGAGCGTACGGAAGAGGGCATGCGCGCCAATATTCGCGTCGCCGTGCAGTACATCGAGGCATGGATCTCCGGCAACGGCTGCGTGCCGATCTACGGTCTGATGGAAGATGCCGCCACGGCGGAAATTTCACGTACCTCCATCTGGCAGTGGATCCATCATCAAAAAACGCTCAGCAACGGCAAACCGGTCACCAAAGCCCTGTTCCGTCAGATGCTGGCCGAAGAGATGCGGGTCATCCAGGACGAACTGGGCGAGCACCGCTTCAGCAGCGGGCGTTTTAATGACGCTGCGCGCCTGATGGAGCAAATCACCACCTCTGATGACTTAATCGACTTCCTGACCCTGCCGGGCTACCGCTTCCTGGCGTAATTCACCACATAACAATATGGAGCATCTGCACATGAAAACCCGTACCCAACAGATCGAAGAGTTACAAAAAGAGTGGACCCAACCGCGCTGGGAAGGCATTCGCCGTCCGTACAGCGCAGAGGAAGTGGTGAAGTTACGCGGCTCGGTTAACCCGGAGTGTACGCTGGCGCAGAACGGCGCGGCGAAAATGTGGGATCTGCTGCACGGGGGGTCTAAAAAAGGTTATATCAACAGCCTCGGCGCACTGACTGGCGGTCAGGCATTGCAGCAGGCGAAGGCCGGCATTGAAGCTATCTATCTTTCCGGCTGGCAGGTCGCGGCGGATGCTAACCTGGCCTCCAGCATGTATCCGGATCAATCTCTTTATCCGGCGAACTCGGTGCCGTCAGTGGTAGATCGGATCAACAATACCTTCCGCCGTGCGGATCAGATCCAGTGGGCGGCGGGCATTGAGCCCCACGATCCGCGCTTTACTGATTATTTCCTGCCGATCGTCGCCGATGCGGAAGCCGGTTTCGGCGGCGTGCTGAACGCCTTTGAGCTGATGAAATCGATGATTGAGGCCGGTGCAGCGGCCGTACACTTTGAAGATCAGCTGGCGTCGGTGAAGAAGTGCGGGCATATGGGCGGGAAAGTGCTGGTGCCAACCCAGGAAGCGATCCAGAAGCTGGTTGCCGCGCGTCTGGCTGCTGACGTGCTCGGCGTGCCGACGCTGGTCATTGCTCGTACCGATGCGGACGCAGCGGACCTGATCACCTCTGACTGCGACCCGTACGACAGCGAATTCATCACCGGCGAACGCACCAGCGAAGGGTTCTATCGCACGCATGCCGGTATTGAACAGGCGATCAGCCGCGGCCTGGCGTATGCCCCTTACGCCGACCTGGTCTGGTGTGAAACCTCCACGCCGGATCTGGCGCTGGCGAAGCGCTTTGCCGATGCGATTCATGCGAAATATCCGGGCAAGCTGCTGGCCTATAACTGTTCACCGTCCTTCAACTGGCAAAAAAATCTGGACGACACGACCATCGCCAGCTTCCAGCAGCAGCTGTCGGATATGGGCTACAAGTACCAGTTCATCACCCTGGCGGGTATCCACAGCATGTGGTTCAACATGTTCGACCTGGCGCATGCCTACGCACAGGGCGAAGGCATGAAGCACTATGTTGAGAAGGTACAGCAGCCAGAATTTGCGGCGGGTAAAGAGGGATATACCTTCGTTTCGCACCAGCAGGAGGTGGGAACCGGCTACTTCGATAATGTGACCACAATTATTCAGGGCGGGACTTCCTCCGTCACGGCATTAACGGGTTCAACGGAAGAAGCACAGTTCTGATCTTTCCCCCTCTCCCCCCTCGGGGAGAGGGTTGGGGTGAGGGGAATATATGTCGCGTGGTCTGGAATTACTGATAGCCCAAACTATTTTGCAGGGCTTCGATGCCCAGTATGGCCGCTTTCTGGAAGTCACATCCGGCGCGCAACAGCGTTTTGAGCACGCCGACTGGCACGCGGTTCAGCAGGCCATGAAGCAGCGTATCCATCTCTATGATCACCACGTAGGTCTGGTGGTAGAACAACTGCGCTGTATCACCGACGGTAAAAGCCCGGATGCGGAATTTTTACTGCGCGTGAAAGAGCATTACACCCATCTGTTACCCGACTACCCGCGCTTCGAGATTGCGGAGAGCTTTTTCAACTCCGTCTATTGCCGGTTATTTGACCACCGCTCATTATCTCCTGAGCGGTTATTTATCTTCAGCTCCCAGCCCGAGCGACGCTTCCGTACCATTCCGCGTCCGCTGGCGAAAGATTTCTTTCCCGATCGCGGCTGGGAAAAGCTCCTGCACCGCGTCTTAACAGATTTGCCGCTGCGCCTGCCGTGGCAGAATAAACCCCGGGATATCGGCTATATCCACGCGTATCTCAGTGAAACCTTCGGTGAGGCGGTGCTCAGCCGCAGCCATTTGCAGGTTGCCAACGAGCTTTTCTACCGCAATAAGGCCGCCTGGCTGGTGGGCAAACTGGTTACGCCGACAGCCATCGTGCCGTTTCTGCTGCCCATTCACCGTACCGACGACGGCGAACTGTTTGTCGATACCTGCCTGACTACCAGCGCTGAGGCGAGTATCGTATTTGGCTTCGCCCGCTCCTATTTCATGGTCTACGCCCCGCTGCCTGCCGCCCTGGTGGAGTGGCTGCGCGAGATCCTGCCGGGCAAAACCACCGCCGAGCTGTATATGGCGATTGGCTGTCAGAAGCATGCCAAAACGGAGAGTTATCGGGAATACCTGCGTTATGTCACCACGGCTGATGAGCAGTTTATCGAAGCGCCGGGTATCCGCGGCATGGTGATGCTGGTTTTCACACTGCCGGGATTCGACCGGGTGTTTAAGGTGATTAAGGATAAATTCGCCCCGCAGAAAGAGATGACCGCAGCCCACGTCCGTGCCTGCTATCAGCTGGTAAAAGAGCACGATCGCGTCGGGCGAATGGCCGATACCCAGGAGTTTGAAAACTTTGTGCTGGATAAGCAGCAGATCGATCCGGCGCTAATGACGCTACTCATGCAGGAAGCGCCGACGAAAATTACCGATCTTGGCGATAAGATTGCGATCAGCCATCTCTACATTGAGCGCCGTATGGTGCCGCTAAATATCTGGCTGGAACAGTCAGAGGGCCAGGCTTTACGTGATGCCATCGAAGAGTACGGCAACGCCATCCGCCAGCTCGCCGCTGCCAATATTTTCCCCGGGGATATGCTGTTTAAAAACTTCGGCGTCACCCGTCACGGGCGGGTGGTGTTCTACGATTACGATGAAATTTGCTACATGACCGAGGTGAACTTCCGCGATATCCCGCCGCCGCGCTATCCGGAAGATGAACTGTCCAGCGAGCCGTGGTACAGCGTCTCGCCGGGCGATGTGTTTCCGGAGGAGTTTCGCCACTGGCTGTGTGCGGACCCACGCATCGGGCCGTTATTTGAAGAGATGCATGCCGATCTGTTCCGCGCCAGCTACTGGCGCGGGCTGCAAGCGCGGATCAAAAACGGGCACGTGGAAGATGTCTACGCTTACCGCCGCAAGCAGCGGTTTTGCATCCGCTTTTCTCCCTCTCCCGCAGGGTAAGGGCATCATGTTTTCTCCCTCTCCCTGTGGGAGAGGGCCGGGGTGAGGGCACCAGACCGCCCTCAATCCTAGCGAATCCCACCATACGCCAGCGTCACCTCTTTTGCGGCCTTAATCACCAGCGCACCCAGCTCGGTGACGCGGTCGTCGGTCATACGTGAAATCGGCCCGGAGATGGAGATGGCGGCAAACGGCTCGCGGTGTTCGTCGAAAATACAGGACGCGAGGCAGCGCAGCCCGAGGGCATGTTCTTCGTCATCAAACGAATAGCCGCGCTTGCGGGTCAGAGCCAGATCTTCTTTCAGATGCACCGGCGACACCAGGGTGGCGTGGGTGTAGGCGTGCAGACCTTTACGGTGCAGCAGACCCGTCACCTGCTCTTCGCTAAGCTGCGAGAGAAACGCTTTCCCTGCGCCAGAGGCATGCATCGGCAGCTTGCCGCCAATCGGTGCGGACATGCGCATCAGCTGCGTACACTGCACCTGGTCGATGATAATCGCCTGATGATCGCTCTGATCCAGCACGGCCAGGTTTACCGTCTCGCCGGACTCCTCCATCAGCTTGCGCAGAATCGGGTGGACAATCGCCAGCAGGTTGCGGCTTTGCAGGAAGCTGCTGCCGACGATAAAGGCATGCGCGCCAACCGCCCAGTGACCCAGCTCGCCCACCTGACGTACGAAGCCCAGCTGCTGCATGGTGGTTAACAGGCGGTGAGTGGTGGAGTTCGGCAGTCCCGCCTGCTGCGCCAGCTCCGTCAGGGCCACGCTACCATGCGATTCGGCTATCCATTCCAGCAGCTTCAGGCCGCGCGTCAGGGATTGAACCTGTCCGCCAGGTTGTGCAGCGGTGGTTGCAGCAGGTTTTCTGCCGCGTTTAGCGGGAACGGTCGTAACCATGACGAACTCCTTTTTCTGTATCGTGGAAATCATTTTCGTTTTATTTGGTGGTTTTGCAACCGCTTTCCTGACTGATCGGAGGAGTGATAGTGAACATGTCTCATGTTACCGCTGTGTGACTTTTCGACCCTTAGAGATTATGCCAGTATGGAACGCAGCCTTTTGGCCATGTTGAACGTTGTCGGGAGCAAGTGTGAGCAGCAAAGTAGAGCAACTGCGTGCGCAGTTAAATGAACGAATTCTGGTGCTGGACGGCGGCATGGGCACCATGATCCAGGGCTATCGTCTGAGTGAAGACGATTTCCGTGGCGAGCGCTTTGCCGACTGGCCTTGTGACCTGAAAGGAAACAATGACCTGCTGGTGTTGAGCAAACCCTCTGTCATCAGGGATATCCACAACGCCTACTTCGAAGCGGGTGCGGATATTGTAGAAACCAACACCTTCAACTCGACAACCATCGCCATGGCGGATTACCAGATGGAATCCCTGTCGGCGGAGATCAACTTTGAAGCGGCGAAACTCGCCCGCGCCTGCGCCGACGAGTGGACGGCCCGCACGCCGGACAAGCCGCGCTATGTTGCCGGGGTGCTAGGCCCGACCAACCGCACCGCGTCGATTTCTCCGGACGTGAACGATCCAGCCTTCCGCAATATCACCTTTGACCAACTGGTGGCCGCGTATCGTGAGTCCACTAAAGCGCTGGTGGAAGGCGGTTCCGACCTGATCCTGATTGAAACCGTATTCGACACTCTCAACGCCAAAGCTGCAATTTACGCGGTGAAAGAGGAATTTGAGGCGCTGGGCGTTGACCTGCCGATCATGATTTCCGGCACCATCACCGATGCCTCGGGGCGCACGCTTTCCGGCCAGACAACCGAAGCGTTTTATAACTCTCTGCGCCATGCCGAAGCGCTCTCCTTCGGCCTGAACTGCGCGCTGGGGCCGGACGAGCTGCGCCAGTACGTGCAGGAGCTTTCGCGCATCGCAGAGTGCTACGTCACCGCCCACCCGAACGCCGGTCTGCCGAACGCGTTCGGTGAGTACGATCTGGATGCCGACACCATGGCGGCGCAAATCCGCGAGTGGGCCGAATCTGGCTTCCTCAACATCGTCGGCGGCTGCTGCGGCACCACGCCGGAGCACATCGCCGCCATGAGCCGCGCCGTCGCCGGGCTTGCACCGCGCAAGTTACCCGAGCTTCCGGTAGCCTGCCGTCTGTCCGGCCTTGAGCCGTTGACCATCGGCGACGACAGCCTGTTTGTGAACGTGGGTGAACGTACCAACGTGACCGGTTCTGCGAAGTTCAAGCGCCTGATCAAAGAAGAGAAGTACAGCGAAGCGCTGGACGTTGCCCGCCAGCAGGTGGAGAGCGGGGCGCAGATCATCGATATCAACATGGACGAGGGGATGCTCGACGCCGAAGCGGCGATGGTGCGTTTCCTCAACCTGATTGCCGGTGAGCCGGATATCGCCCGCGTGCCGATCATGATTGACTCCTCCAAATGGGACGTCATCGAAAAGGGGCTGAAGTGCATTCAGGGCAAAGGCATCGTTAACTCCATCTCAATGAAAGAGGGCGTCGATACCTTTATCCACCACGCGAAGCTGGTGCGTCGCTACGGGGCCGCCGTGGTGGTGATGGCCTTCGATGAAGTGGGCCAGGCCGATACCCGCGAGCGCAAAATTGAGATTTGCCGCCGGGCGTACAAAATTTTGACCGAAGAGGTGGGCTTCCCGCCGGAAGACATTATTTTCGACCCGAACATCTTTGCTGTCGCAACCGGCATTGAAGAGCACAACAACTACGCCCAGGACTTTATCGGCGCGTGTGAAGACATCAAACGCGAGCTACCGCATGCGCTAATTTCCGGCGGCGTGTCGAACGTCTCGTTCTCGTTCCGCGGCAACGACCCGGTGCGTGAGGCCATCCACGCCGTGTTCCTCTACTATGCCATCCGCAACGGGATGGACATGGGGATCGTTAACGCCGGACAGCTGGCGATTTACGACGACCTGCCCGCAGAACTACGCGACGCAGTAGAAGATGTGATCCTCAACCGTCGCGACGACGCCACCGAACGCATGCTGGATCTGGCGGAAAAATACCGCGGCAGTAAAGCTGACGAATCAGCCAACGTTCAGCAGGCCGAATGGCGTTCCTGGGATGTGAGAAAGCGTCTGGAATACTCGCTGGTAAAAGGCATTACTGAGTTCATTGAGCAGGATACCGAGGAAGCGCGTCAGCAGGCAGCCCGTCCGATTGAAGTGATCGAAGGGCCGCTGATGGACGGCATGAACGTGGTCGGCGATCTGTTCGGCGAGGGCAAAATGTTCCTGCCGCAGGTGGTGAAATCCGCCCGCGTCATGAAGCAGGCCGTGGCTTATCTTGAGCCGTTTATCGAGGCCAGCAAAGAGAAGGGCTCCAGTAACGGCAAGATGGTTATCGCCACCGTAAAGGGCGACGTGCACGACATCGGCAAGAATATCGTCGGCGTGGTGTTGCAGTGTAATAACTACGAAATTATCGACCTTGGCGTGATGGTCCCAGCGGACAAAATCCTCAGGACCGCACGCGAAGTGAATGCGGATCTGATTGGTCTTTCCGGGCTGATTACGCCGTCGCTGGACGAAATGGTCAACGTGGCAAAAGAGATGGAGCGCCAGGGCTTCACCATTCCACTGCTGATTGGCGGGGCAACCACCTCGAAAGCCCACACCGCAGTGAAAATCGAGCAGAACTACAGTGGGCCGACGGTGTATGTCCAAAACGCCTCGCGCACCGTGGGCGTGGTCTCCGCGCTGCTGTCTGACACCCAGCGCGATGACTTTGTCGCCCGCACCCGCAAAGAGTATGAAACCGTCCGCATTCAGCATGGACGTAAGAAACCGCGCACGCCGCCGGTTTCGCTTCAGGCGGCGCGCGATAACGATCTGGCGTTCGACTGGTCCAGCTATACGCCGCCGGTCGCGCACCGTCTGGGCGTGCAGGACGTGACGGCCAGCATCGAAACGCTGCGTAACTACATCGACTGGACGCCGTTCTTCATGACCTGGTCGCTGGCGGGCAAATATCCGCGCATTCTTGAAGATGAGGTGGTGGGCGAAGAGGCGAAGCGCCTGTTTAAAGATGCTAACGACATGCTCGACAGACTGAGCGCAGAGAAAGCCCTTAATCCGCGCGGCGTGGTGGGGCTGTTCCCGGCGAACCGCGTGGGCGACGACATAGAAATCTACCGCGATGAAACCCGCACCCATGTGCTGGCCGTGAGCCATCATCTGCGCCAGCAAACCGAGAAAGTGGGCTTTGCCAACTACTGCCTGGCGGATTTCGTCGCACCGAAACTCTCCGGTAAAGCCGACTATATCGGCGCCTTTGCCGTAACCGGCGGTCTGGAAGAAGACGCGCTGGCGGATGCGTACGACGCGCAGCACGATGATTACAACAAAATCATGGTGAAAGCGATCGCCGATCGCCTGGCGGAAGCCTTTGCCGAGTATCTGCACGAGCGCGTACGTAAGGTGCACTGGGGCTACGCGGCGAATGAGAATCTCAGCAACGAGGAGCTGATCCGCGAAAACTACCAGGGCATTCGTCCGGCGCCGGGGTATCCGGCCTGCCCGGAACACACCGAGAAGGGCACTATCTGGAAACTGCTCGACGTGGAAGCGCATACCGGCATGAAACTTACCGAGTCGTTCGCCATGTGGCCGGGCGCGTCCGTTTCCGGCTGGTATTTCAGCCACCCGGACAGCAAGTACTTCGCCGTGGCACAGCTTCAGCGGGATCAGATTGAAGACTACGCCCTGCGAAAAGGCATGAGCGTGTCAGAGGTGGAACGCTGGCTGGCGCCGAATTTAGGCTACGACGCAGACTAACGTCACTTTTCCTTACAACAAACAGGGCACCGCTATGGTGCCTTGTCTCTTTCTTACGTTTAAACCCTTATACTGAACCTAAGGAAAATGAATAACGATAAGGAGGAAAACCCACTGTGTTGACGTTGTTACACCTGCTCTCCGCAGTCGCACTGCTGGTATGGGGCACCCATATCGTTCGTACCGGCGTGATGCGCGTGTTTGGCGCACGTTTACGTACCGTTCTCAGCGGCAGCGTTGAGAAGAAGCCGCTCGCCTTCTGTGCGGGTATTGGCGTCACGGCGCTGGTGCAAAGCAGCAACGCCACCACCATGCTCGTCACCTCGTTCGTGGCGCAGGATCTGGTGGCGCTCGCCCCGGCGCTGGTGATTGTCCTGGGCGCCGACGTCGGTACCGCGCTGATGGCACGTATCCTGACCTTCGATCTCTCCTGGCTGTCGCCGCTGCTGATTTTTATTGGCGTCATTTTCTTCCTCGGTCGTAAGCAAAGCCGTGCCGGGCAGCTTGGCCGCGTCGGTATTGGCCTCGGGCTGATCCTGCTGGCGCTGGAGCTGATTGTGCAGGCAGTTACGCCGATTACCCAGGCCAACGGTGTGCAGGTCATTTTCGCCTCGTTAACCGGCGATATTATGCTGGATGCGCTGATCGGCGCGGTGTTTGCCATTGTCAGCTACTCCAGCCTGGCGGCCGTGTTGCTGACGGCCACGCTAACCGCTGCGGGCGCGATCTCTTTCCCGGTGGCGCTATGCCTGGTCATCGGTGCGAATCTTGGCTCTGGCCTGCTGGCGATGCTCAACAACAGCGCAGCCAATGCTGCCGCCCGCCGGGTGGCACTGGGGAGTTTGCTCTTCAAGCTGGTGGGTAGCCTGATCATTCTACCGTTTGTGCACCCGCTGGCGAACCTGATGGACAACCTCTCTCTGCCGAAAGCGGAGCTGGTGATCTACTTCCACGTCTTCTACAACCTGGTACGCTGTCTGGCGATGGTGCCGTTTGCCGCGCCGATGGCCCGCTTCTGCGAGCGGCTAATTCGTGATGAACCGGAGCTGGACGCGCGCCTTAAACCGAAGCATCTGGACACCTCGGTGCTGGACACGCCCGCGCTGGCCATCGCGAATGCCGCCCGCGAAACGCTGCGCATGGGTGACGCGATGGAAACCATGCTGGAAGGGTTGCAAAAGGTGATGCACGGCGAGCCGCGCGAAGAAAAAGAGCTGCGCAGGCTGGCGGACGATATCAACGTGCTGTATACCGCCATCAAGCTCTATCTGGCGCGGATCCCACAGGACGAGCTGGCGGAAGAGGAGTCGCGCCGCTGGGCGGAAATCATTGAGATGTCGCTTAACCTGGAGCAGGCTTCGGATATTGTCGAGCGTATGGGCAGTGAAATCGCAGACAAATCCCTGGCCGCACGTCGGGCGTTTTCTGTCGAAGGGCTGAAGGAGCTGGAAGCGCTGCACGAACAGCTGGTCAGCAACCTGAAGCTGGCGATGTCGGTCTTCTTCTCCAGCGACGTGCCGAGCGCGCGCCGCCTGCGCCGCAACAAGCACCGTTTCCGCATCCTCAACCGGCGCTACTCGCACGCCCACGTTGAGCGTCTGCACCAGCAGAACGTGCAGAGTATCGAAACCAGCTCGCTCCACCTGGGGCTGCTGGGAGATATGAAGCGTCTTAACTCGTTGTTCTGTGCGGTGGCATACAGCGTGATGGAGCAGCCGGATGAAGACGATGAGCGGGATGAGTATTAATCTCTGAAAGCGCCTCGCAAAACGGTTTTGTGAGGCGTGACTCCCCATAAAGAGCAATTTATTCTTCAACCCTTACATTTTTAAGGGAATAGGAAGTGCTCATTTATTACGCTACACTTCGCCAGTTCATGCGCATTCCAATGGGGGTTCTCATGCGCGGTGCTAATAGCATTAAAAAATCAGTGAATGTTTCCCTGTCGCCGGACATCCTTGAAGAGGCGCGAAGGCTTAAACTTAACCTTTCTGCCGTGCTAACGGCGGCTTTGCAGGAGCAATTTCGTGAACATCGGCGCGCAGAGTGGCTTGAAGAAAATAAAGCTTCTATTGACGCCATTAACCAGTGGGTTGATGAAAACGGCTCCTTTAGTGACTTTCAGAGGTCGTTCTGATGAAGCATGTACTGGTCGCTCCCGCCGTTGAGATCGCGGGAAAACCCTGCGTGGTGATGATGCACATGATGGCAGGCATATCGCTAAAAGAGTTAGGTGAACGCGTTGCCGATCTTACTAACAGCAGTGCTTCATTGCGGGATGCACTCGATTTTCTGATCAGCGGTTACTAGGACTTTTTTGTCAGGCGCAAGGTAAGGTATATTTCGCCCTTCACAGGAGAAACTATGCTGCCAACTCAATCAACCCGATTAAACAAATACATTAGCGAGAGCGGGATCTGCTCACGTCGCGAGGCTGACCGTTACATTGAACAGGGTAACGTGTTTCTTAACGGCAAACGCGCCACCATTGGCGATCAGGTGGTACCTGGCGATGTGGTGAAAGTGAATGGTCAGGTCATCGAACCGCGTGATGCCGAAGACCTGGTGTTTATCGCGTTGAACAAACCGGTTGGGATTGTCAGCACCACGGAAGATGGCGAGCGGGACAACATTGTTGATTTCGTGAACCACAGCAGCCGCATTTTCCCGATTGGCCGTCTGGATAAAGACTCTCAGGGGTTAATTTTCCTGACTAATCACGGCGATCTGGTGAACAAAATTCTGCGTGCCGGTAATGACCATGAGAAAGAGTACATCGTGACGGTGAACAAGCCGGTCACGGACGAGTTCATCCGCGGGATGGGCGCTGGCGTGCCGATTCTGGGCACCGTGACGAAGAAGTGTAAGGTCAAAAAAGAAGCACCGTTCGCGTTCCGCATCACGCTGGTTCAGGGCCTGAACCGCCAGATCCGCCGCATGTGCGAGTACTTCGGTTATGAAGTGACGAAGCTGGAACGCACGCGCATCATGAACGTCAGCCTGTCTGGCATCCCGCTGGGCGAGTGGCGTGACTTAACGGATGACGAGCTGATCGAGCTGTTCAAACTTATCGAGAACTCCTCGTCCGAAGCGAAGCCGAAAGCTAAAGCCAAACCGAAAACGCAGGCGATTAAGCGTCCGGTGGTGAAGGCACCGCAGGCGGAAGAGAAAGGGCGAGGCAAGCCGGGCAACGGAAAACGCTTTACCCAGCCGGGGCGCAAAAAGAAAGGGCGCTGATTAGCGCCTTCCACGGGTTGATGTGCTGGCGGACCAGGAAAAAGTCGCCTCTGCGTCGGGTTTATACGCCTGCTCTTTTTTCAGCTTGCGGGCTTTTTTCGCCGCGGCATCACGTTGCGCCATCAGCTTATCGATGTACTCTTTTTTAACCTGATTGGTTTCGGCGTTCGTCAGCGTGCGGCCATGCGCGATGCGGGCGCGGTCGAGAAGCGTTTTAAGTTCGCGCTGCTCGGCTTCGGTCATGTCTTTCTGGGTCAAACGTGGTGTAGCCATTGCTGAAGCCTCCTGATGGGGAGGCTTCAGTGTAAAGCAAGCCGGCTCAATTAACCCTGTTTCACCGCATCTTTTTTCGGTTGGTCATCAATCGGCTTACCGGACCAGTACCCTGCTAACAGCGAACCGGACAGGTTGTGCCAGACGGAGAACAGCGCTCCCGGTAGCGCCGCCAGCGGTGAGAAGTAAATTTTACCCAGCGCCGCCGCCAGGCCAGAGTTCTGCATCCCCACTTCGATCGCCAGCGTGCGGCAGGTGGATTCGTCGAAACCAAACAGCTTTCCACCCCAGTATCCGCCCAGCAGACCAATGGTGTTATGCAGCACAACCGCGACGATCACTACAAAGCCCACCGAAGCAATGTGCGATGCGGAACCGGCTACCACGGCGCTGATAATGGCAAGTATGCAGACCATCGAAAACGCGGGCAGATACGGCTCAACCGCTTTCACCACCCGCGGGAAGAGATGGTGGATCACCAGTCCCAGCGCAATCGGGATCACCACGATTTGCAGAATGCTGAGCAGCATGCCCATCACGTCCACCTGGATATGCGCGTCCACGTACAGGCGGGTTAACAGCGGCGTGGCAATCACGCCCACCAGCGTGGAAACGGAAGAGATAGTGACGGAGAGCGCCACGTCGCCTTTCGCCAGATAGATCATGACGTTAGATGCCGTGCCGCTGGCGACGCTCCCCACCAGCACCATCCCGGCGGAAAGGTCGGGCGGCATCTTAAAGGCCATCGCCAGCAGCCAGGCCGCGAGCGGCATCACCAGGTAGTGCAGGAAAATCCCTGCGGCAACCGGTGCCGGGCGAGACAGCACGCGTTTGAAATCGTCAATTTTTAGATGCACGCCCATGCCGAACATAATCAGCATCAGTAGCGTGGTGACCCACGGACCAATGCCTGTGAACGTGGTGGGAGTGTAATACGCGAGTACGGAGAGCAGCAGCGCCCATAACGGGAACAGCCGGGTGATAGCGGAGAGCATAGTGAATTCCTTGCAGTATTGTCGTGTTGTTTTGTTATAAAAAAGCCGGGTCTGTGCCCGGCTTATGGATAATGTTTATCGTGCTAACGAATTTTATTCAAATAAATTCTGATGAAGTTTCTGCACAACCTGCTCGGCCTGATCGGCAGGGACCAGGAAGCAGAGGTTGTAGCTGGACGCGCCGTAGCAAATCATGCGGATGCTGAACGGGTCGAGCACGCCGAACACCTCTTTGCCCACGCCGCACGCGCGCGACAGCTTATTACCGATGATGGCAACCAGCGCCAGATCTTCTTCCACCTCCACGCGGCACAGCTCGGAAAGCTCAATCAGCAGCGACTGCGTCAGCAGGGTATCACCCGTTGAGGTTGAACCGGTGGTGTCGAGCGTCAGCGCAATGCTGACTTCTGACGTGGTGATCAGGTCCACGGAGATATTGTGGCGCGCCAGGATGCCAAACACTTCCGCCAGGAATCCGCGGGAGTGCAGCATATTATGGCTGTGCAGGGTAACCAGCGTCTGCTTACGACGCAGGGCCAGCGCGCGGAAAAGCGGCGGGTTCTCGGTTTTCTTGCAGACCAGCGTCCCGCCCGCCTTTGGATCTTTACTGGAGCCAACGAAGACCGGAATGTCGCTGCGCACGGCAGGCAGCAGCGTGGCTGGATGCAGCACTTTCGCGCCGAAGGTGGCCATTTCAGCCGCTTCTTCAAAGGCGATCACGTCAATGCGTTTTGCCGCAGAGACCACGCGCGGGTCGGTGGTGTAAATGCCCGGCACGTCCGTCCAGATATCCACGCGGGTGGCATGCAGGGCTTCACCCAGCAGGGCGGCGGTATAGTCGCTGCCGCCACGGCCCAGCGTGGTTGTGCGCCCTTTGGCTTCGCTGCCGATAAAGCCCTGGGTGATCACTATGCCTTCATCCAGACGCGGGGCAAGCTGCTGGTTAGTGAGCTCTGCCAAAGCTTCAACGTCCGGCTCGGCGCGGCCAAAGCGGTCGCTGGTGCGCATTACTTTACGCACGTCGAACCACTGCGCCTGAATATTGCGCTCGCGCATGATCTCAACGAACAGCAGGGTGGACATCAGTTCGCCGTGGCTGACCAGTTCGTCGGTTAGAGCGGTAGAGGTTGCCAGTGAAGCGGCTTCTGCCAGGGTAGTGATATTTTCCAGCAGGCGTTCCACTTCCTCACGAATGACGTTCGGGTTTTGCAGACGCTCAAGGATGTCGAACTGAATTTTGCGCAGTGCATCCAGCTTCACGAAACGCTCGGTCGCTTCCAGTCCTTCAGACAAAGAAACCAGCAGGTTCGTCACGCCGGCTGAGGCGGAGAGCACCACCAGGCGGGTATTCGGATCGGCCAGCACCACATCGGCGCTGCGGTTCATGGCAGCGTAGTCTGCCACACTGGTGCCGCCAAACTTGGCGACCACAAAACTCGTCATAACAACCTCGTGTCAGGGAATGAATAGAGCGACCTTGGCACAAGAATGAAGCGAGAACAGGTGCAGGCGCAAAATACGGCCCTATAAATAAAATGCGGGGGAGGTCCTGTCAATGCTGGGATTATGCGGATTTTTCATGGGGGGGTACCCCTCAGAAACAGGACTTATAACAGGCCCATATTTTATGCTCCTTTTTACCCCTTTTTGACCAACATTTCGCCACGCCGGAAGGGCGCGACAGCAGCTATACTTTTCGGGTCTTTTCACCTGCGTTTGATGCAGACCAGGGCAATGGCATAAAAACCATCACAATTTTTATTTGCAGGCGCTACAATCGACCGCAGTCACAATTCTCAAATCAGAAGAGTATTGCTATGAAAAACATCAACCCAACGCAGACCGCTGCATGGCAGGCACTACAGAAACATTTTGATGAAATGAAAGACGTCACTATCGCGGATCTGTTCGCGAAAGATGCCGATCGTTTCAGCAAGTTTTCCGCCACCTTCGATGACCTGATGCTGGTGGATTTCTCTAAGAACCGTATCACCGAAGAGACGCTGGCGAAGCTGCAAGATCTGGCGAAAGAGACTGAGCTGGCAGATGCCATCAAATCCATGTTCTCCGGTGAGAAGATCAACCGCACCGAAGACCGTGCCGTGCTGCACGTGGCGCTGCGCAACCGTAGCAATACTCCAATTATCGTTGACGGCAAAGATGTGATGCCGGAAGTGAACGCGGTGCTGGAAAAGATGAAAACCTTCTCTGAAGCGATCATCTCAGGTCAGTGGAAAGGCTACACCGGCAAAGCGATCACCGACGTCGTAAACATCGGTATCGGCGGCTCTGACCTCGGCCCGTTTATGGTGACCGAGGCGCTGCGCCCGTACAAAAACCATCTCAACATGCACTTCGTGTCCAACGTCGATGGGACTCACATCGCTGAAGTGCTGAAAAAGGTGAACCCGGAAACCACGCTGTTCCTGGTGGCGTCTAAAACCTTCACCACTCAGGAAACCATGACCAACGCCCACAGCGCGCGCGACTGGTTCCTGAAAACCGCGGGCGACGAAAAGCACGTGGCGAAACACTTCGCGGCGCTGTCCACCAACGGTAAAGCGGTAGGTGAGTTCGGTATTGATACTGCGAACATGTTTGAATTCTGGGACTGGGTGGGTGGCCGCTACTCACTGTGGTCTGCGATCGGTCTGTCCATCATCCTGTCCGTCGGCTTCGACAACTTCGTTGAGCTGCTCTCCGGCGCGCACGCGATGGACAAACACTTCTCCACCACCGCGCCTGAGAAAAACCTGCCGGTGCTGCTGGCGCTGATCGGGATCTGGTACAACAACTTCTTCGGCGCTGAAACCGAAGCGATTCTGCCGTACGACCAGTATATGCACCGCTTTGCGGCCTACTTCCAGCAGGGCAACATGGAATCCAACGGCAAGTACGTTGACCGTAACGGTAACGCGGTGGATTATCAGACTGGCCCAATCATCTGGGGCGAGCCGGGCACCAACGGTCAGCACGCGTTCTACCAGCTGATCCATCAGGGCACCAAAATGGTACCGTGCGATTTCATCGCCCCGGCGATTACGCACAACCCGCTTTCCGACCACCATCCGAAGCTGCTGTCTAACTTCTTCGCCCAGACCGAAGCGCTGGCGTTCGGTAAATCCCGCGAGGTGGTTGAGCAGGAGTACCGTGACCAGGGTAAAGATCCGGCAACCCTGGAACACGTTGTGCCGTTCAAAGTGTTCGAAGGCAACCGTCCAACTAACTCCATTCTGCTGCGTGAAATTACGCCGTTCAGCCTGGGCGCGCTGATTGCCCTCTACGAGCACAAGATCTTCACTCAGGGCGCTATTCTGAACATCTTCACCTTTGACCAGTGGGGCGTTGAGCTGGGCAAACAGCTGGCAAACCGCATTCTGCCAGAGCTGGGTGACGATAAAGCAATCGACAGCCACGACAGCTCCACCAATGGTCTGATTAACCGTTATAAAGCATGGCGTGCGTAATAAATATGTCATGAACAATGCCGGCGATATGCCGGCATTTTTTTATCGGATAATTCCTGATGTCTGTTAGTTATCTCAAATTCTGAATCTGAGTTTAATCCGAAAAACACGGTTACCCCGTTAATTGCTGAGGGTTATTTTAAGAAAATACGGAGTGATACTTTAATGGGTTTATATTATAACTGTTTGATAATGAATGGTTATCTATTTCAATAATTATTTTTTCTTTTCATTTTTAACCATTAGTCTGAAAACCTCATCCCTATTTACCCCCACGGTAAACCCACTGCTTTAGTTGTGTATACTCGAATCCGCCTGAATTTCTTTTCGGGCAAATCTCCATTCATTCATTGAAGGGAAATTGTTATGAAGAAAGTACTGTATGGCATTTTTGCCATATCTGCGCTTGCGGCGACGTCTGTCTATGCAGCTCCGGTCCAGATCGGGGAAGCAGCAGGGTCGGCAGCGACGTCTGCGTCTGCGGGGAGTTCTACCGCAGCCAGCACCAGCGCCGTAAGTTCAGCCGTGGGTGTCGCGCTGGCGGCAACCGGTGGCGGTGATGGCTCCAATACCGGAACCACGACCACTACGACGACCAGCACCCAGTAATACCGGGTGTTTTAATCATAACCACACTTCGGTGTGGTTATTTCGCCCCTTCGGAGAAGAGTCGTGAAGCGACCTGCAATCATCCTGATTTGCCTGCTGTTGCAGGCGTGCTCAGCTACCACCAAAGGGCTGGGCCACTCACTGTGGGACAGCATGTTCGGCACGCCGGGCGTGCATCTGACCGATGACGAACTTCAGAACATGCCGTATGCCAGCCAGTACATGCAGCTAAACGATGGTCCGCAACTGTTTGTGGTGCTCGCTTTCGATGAAAACGGGCAGCAGAAATGGGTGACGCAGGATCAGGCCACCATCGTGACTCAGCATTCCCGAATCGTGAAAACGTTGCTCGGCGGCGACAACCTGCTTGAGGTAAACAACCTGGCTGAAGATCCGCTCATCAAGCCGAATCAGATCGTCGATGGCGCAAGCTGGACGCGCACAATGGGCTGGACCGAGCACAAACAGGTGCGCTACGCCACGGCCCGCTCCACCTTCCGCTGGGATGGTACGGACAGCGTCAAAGTGGGCAGCGACGAAACGCAGGTGCGCGTGCTGGATGAAGAGGTGACAACCGATCAGGCCACCTGGCATAACCGCTTCTGGGTGGACGAAGAGGGGCAAATCCGCCAGTCCTTACAGTATCTCGGTGCCGGTTTCTTCCCGGTGAAGACCACCCTGATCAAGGCGGCGAAATCATGAAAATGTTCATTCACGTTGCGCTTCTCGCCAGCCTGGCCTCGCCGCTGGCGTGGTCTGCGGGAACGGTACAGGTCTACACCCCGGACAGCGAAAAACCAAAAACCTTAACCAATGCCGGGCATCTGCTCGATCTGGTGGGGCAGCCGAGGCTGGCGAAAAGCTGGTGGACCGGGGCGGTTATCAGCGAGCGTCAGGCGACGATTGTAGCGGAACAAAAACATCAGGCGCTGCTCGCCCGACTGAGCGGGCTGGCACAACAGGAAGATGCTGACGATGCCGCGGCCATTACTAGCCTGCGTCAGCAGCTTCAGGCGGTTAAGGTGACGGGTCGCCAGAAGGTGAATCTCGATCCGGATGAGGTGCGCGTCGCCGAAAACGGCAATCCGTCGCTGGAAGGGGACTATACCCTGTGGCTGCCGGCTCAGCCTTCCACCGTCACCGTGATGGGGCTTATCAGCAGCCCTGGCAAAAAGTCGTTTACGCCGGGCCGGGACGTCGTGAGCTATCTCGACGAGCAAAGCTTGCTCAGCGGTGCGGATAACAGCTATGCCTGGGTGGTCTATCCGGACGGGCATACGCAAAAAGCGCCGGTGGCTTACTGGAATAAACGCCATATCGAACCTATGCCAGGCAGCATCATTTTTGTCGGTTTTGCCGACCATTTCTGGACGAAAGCGTATGACGGGCTTAATGCCGATATCCTTCGCTCCCTGATACAGCGGATACCGGAATAATGAAAAAAACCTATCTCTACAGCATGCTTGCACTGTGCGTGAGTGCCGCCTGTCATGCAGAAACGTATCCGGCACCCATCGGCCCGTCGCAGTCCGATTTTGGCGGCGTGGGCTTACTGCAAACCCCGACCGCGCGTATGGCCCGCGAGGGGGAAATCAGCCTTAACTATCGCGATAACGATCAGTACCGTTACTACTCTGCGTCCGTGCAGCTATTCCCCTGGCTGGAGACTACGCTGCGCTACACCGACGTGCGTACAAAACAGTACAGCAGCGTGGACGCCTTCTCCGGCGATCAGACCTATAAAGACAAAGCCTTCGACGTGAAGCTGCGCCTGTGGGAAGAGAGCTACTGGATGCCGCAGGTCTCCGTCGGGGCGAAAGACATTGGCGGGACCGGCCTGTTTGATGCGGAATACATCGTTGCCAGCAAAGCCTGGGGACCGTTTGATTTCTCGCTGGGTCTTGGCTGGGGCTACCTCGGCACCAGCGGCAACGTAACCAACCCGTTCTGTACCTACAGCGACAAATACTGCTACCGCGATAACAGCTATAAAAAAGCGGGTTCCATCAACGGCGACCAGATGTTCCACGGCCCGGCCTCGCTGTTTGGAGGCGTAGAGTATCAAACACCATGGCAGCCGCTGCGCCTGAAGCTGGAGTACGAAGGCAATAACTACAGCGAAGATTTTGCCGGCAAGATTGAGCAGAAGAGCAAGTTTAACGTCGGCGCCATTTACCGCGTCACCGACTGGGCCGACGTTAACCTCAGCTATGAGCGCGGTAATACCCTGATGTTTGGCTTTACGCTGCGCACCAACTTTAACGACATGCGGCCGCGCTACAATGACAACCCGCGGCCCAAATACCAGCCGGAGCCGCAGGATGCGATCATTCAGCACTCCGTGGTAGCGAACCAGCTGACGCTGCTGAAATATAACGCAGGCCTGGCGGATCCGAAGATCCAGACCAAAGGCGATACGCTGTACGTCACCGGCGAGCAGGTAAAATACCGCGACTCCCGCGAAGGGATCGAGCGCGCCAACCGGATCGTCATGAACGATCTGCCGGAGGGGATCCGCACGATCCGCGTGACGGAGAACCGTCTCAACCTGCCGCAGGTCACCACTGAAACCGATGTTGCCAGCCTTAAGCGTCATCTTGAAGGCGAACCGCTGGGACATGAAACCGAGCTGGTGCAAAAACGCGTTGAGCCGGTGGTGCCAGAGAGCACCGAGCAGGGCTGGTATATCGATAAATCCCGCTTCGATTTCCATATCGATCCGGTGCTGAACCAGTCCGTGGGTGGGCCGGAAAACTTCTACATGTATCAGCTGGGCGCGATGGCGACGGCGGATCTGTGGGTGACCGACCACCTGTTGACCACCGGTAGTCTGTTCGGCAACCTTGCCAACAACTACGACAAATTTAACTACACCAACCCGCCGAACGATTCAAAACTGCCGCGCGTGCGTACCCGCGTTCGCGAATATGTGCAGAACGATATCTACGTGAATAACCTGCAGGCCAACTACTTCCAGTACTTCGGTAACGGCTTCTACGGCCAGGTTTACGGTGGCTATCTGGAAACCATGTTCGGCGGCGCGGGGGCGGAGGTGCTTTATCGTCCCGTCGACAGCAACTGGGCGTTTGGGATTGATGCCAACTACGTGAAACAGCGTGACTGGCGCAGCGCGCAGGACATGATGAAGTTCACCGACTACAGCGTCAAAACCGGCCACCTGACCGCCTACTGGACGCCGTCGTTCGCACAGGATGTGCTGGTGAAAGCCAGCGTCGGGCAGTACCTGGCGGGCGATAAGGGCGGCACGCTGGATATCTCCAAACACTTCGACAGCGGCGTTGTGGTAGGCGGTTATGCCACCATCACCAACGTTTCGCCAGACGAGTACGGGGAAGGGGACTTCACCAAAGGGGTGTACGTGTCGATTCCGCTGGATCTGTTCTCGTCAGGCCCAACCCGCAGCCGTGCGGCAGTGGGCTGGACGCCGCTGACGCGCGACGGCGGTCAGCAGCTTGGACGTAAGTTCCAGCTGTATGATATGACCAGCGATAAGAACATTAACTTCCGCTGATGCTTGTTTGCCCGGTGGCGCTGCGCTTACCGGGCCTACGAGAGTATTTTTGTAGGCCGGGCAAACGCAGTGCCGCCCGGCAAGAATGTTCATGTGGACAAAACATAAACAAAAAATATAGATCCCCGTCACATTTTTGCGTTATACAGGAACCTCGCCCTGGAGAATGAGGTGCTGTATGACATCCCTGACTCGTCCGCGTGTTGAGTTTATCTCAACGATACTCCAGACCGTGCTGAACCTCGGTCTGCTGAGCCTTGGCCTGATCCTGGTCGTGTTTCTGGGTAAAGAGACGGTGCATCTGGCGGATGTGCTGTTCGCACCTGAGCAAACCAGCAAATACGCGCTGGTGGAAGGCCTGGTGGTCTACTTTCTCTACTTTGAATTTATCGCCTTGATTGTGAAGTACTTTCAGTCCGGCTTTCACTTCCCGCTGCGCTATTTTGTCTATATTGGCATCACCGCCATTGTGCGGCTGATCATCGTCGATCATAAATCCCCGCTCGACGTGCTGATCTACTCGGCGGCGATCCTGCTGCTGGTGATCACCCTCTGGCTGTGCAACTCAAAGCGGCTGAAACGCGAATAAAAAAAGGGCGCTCCGAAGAGCGCCTAACAACAGTCACAAGTTGGTTCAATACAATACGTCTAAAGTTGAGGGTTGCAGTGGCATAACAGATGAAACTTAACCTTTCACACCGCCCGCCGTCAGGCCGTTGACCAGCCAGCGCTGGGCCAGCAGGAACACCACGGTAATCGGGATGGCAGAGAGGACGGCCGCCGCGGCAAAGTCGCCCCACAGGTAGTTTTGCGGGTTGAGGTATTGCTGCATACCGACGGCCAGGGTGTAGCTGTTCACATCGCGCAGTAACAGAGAGGCGACCGGTACTTCGGTGATCGCCGCGATAAACGACAGGATGAACACCACCGCCAGAATCGGCACCGACAGCGGCAGCAGCACCAGACGGAACGCCTGCCACGGGGTGGCGCCATCCAGCGCGGCGGCTTCTTCCAGTGAACCATCGATGGTTTCGAAATAGCCCTTGATGGTCCACACATGCAGGGCGATGCCGCCAAGATAGGCGAAGATCACGCCGCCGTGGGTGTTCAGGCCGATAAACGGCACGTACTGGCCCAGACGATCAAACAGGGCATACAACGCCACCAGTGACAGCACCGCCGGGAACATCTGGAAAATCAGCATCCCTTTCAGCAGGGTCGCTTTGCCAGGGAAACGCATACGGGCGAAGGCGTAAGCACAGGTGGTGGAGAGCGTCACGATGCCGATGGCAGTGATGGTCGCCACTTTTACCGAGTTCCACAGCCACAGCAGCACCGGGAACGGCGGGGGAGTGACGCGGCCATCCGCGTGTTCCACACTGAAGCCCAGCGCGAGTTTCCAGTGCTCCCAGGAGATTTCATCCGGGATCAGGCTCCCGGTGGCGAAGTTCCCCGAACGCAGGGAGATGGCGATAACCATCAGCAGCGGGAACATGATCGCCGCGATGAAAATCAGCAGGCCTAAGTGCGTCGCGAGGAGGCGCAGTTTCTGAGATTTGGGTTGTACCATTGCCATGTTCAGTGCCCTCCTTAGTCAAATTTCATACGTGTAGCTTTCAGGTTCACGATCGCCAGGGCGCCCACCAGCAGGAAGATCAGGGTGGCAATCGCCGCCGCCAGACCGAAGTCCTGACCGCCGCCGCCTTCGAAGGCGATACGGTAGGTGTAGCTCACGAGCAGGTCGGTATAGCCTGCCGGTGTGGTGGTGCCGAGACGGTCCGGTCCACCGTTGGTCAACAGCTGAATCAGCACGAAGTTGTTAAAGTTAAAGGCGAAGCTGGCAATCATCAGCGGCGTCAGCGGCTTAATGAGCAGCGGCAGGGTAATTTTGAAGAAGTTCTGGAACGGACCCGCGCCGTCCATCGCCGAGGCTTCGTACAGGTCATCCGGGATGGCCTTCAGCAGCCCCATGCACAGGATCATCATGTACGGATAACCGAGCCAGGTGTTCACGATGATAATCATCGTGCGAGCGGTGGTCGGGTCGCTGAACCAGGCCGGTTTGATGCCGAACAGCGCGCTCAGCATCATGTTGATTTCACCGAAGCTCTGGTTAAACAACCCTTTGAAAATCAGAATCGAGATGAACGACGGCACGGCGTACGGCAGAATCAGCAGCACGCGGTAAATCGCTTTGCCCTTCAGGGATTCCCACTGGACCAGACAGGCCAGCACCATGCCCACGGCCACGGTCAGGATCACGGTCAGGATGGAGAAGACTACCGTCCAGACGAAGATGGCGAAGAACGGTTTCTGGATGCCTTCGTCGGTAAACACGCGGGTAAAGTTATCCCAGCCGATGGTAACGGTATAGCCCGGGCTGAGCTTGTCGTCGCCCCAGCTGCCGTCGGCATTCACCGACTGATAGAAACCAATGTCGTTATTCGGACGGTACTTCACGCCGCTCTGGTTGTTGGTCAGCGTGCCGTCATCCGCCAGAGTATAAAGCGGCTGCGTGCCGGAAAACTGGCGCAGCGAGCTCATGGTTACTTTGCTGTCATCGGGCAGCACAGCGGTGAGCTGGGTCAGCGCCTGGCGATTTTGAGTGATGATACGCAGGTTGGCACGTTCACCTTCTGGCAAGGCCGCGGCCTCTTTTAAGACCAGCTTCTGCTCGCCGCCAAATTTGAACGCGTCGGAAAGATAGTTTTTGCCGCTCTCACCGTCAGTGAGCGCTAACTTCCATTCATCTCCCGCAGGATACAGGCCGAAGTTAAAGGTTTTACCCGCCTGATAAGAACGATCCAGAAGCACCTGGGTGGCACGCTCCTGCGCGAGCTGGTTGGTGCTGCTGTAGTTGGTAAAGGCAATCGCGATGGTGCAGATCAGCGGAAAGAGGACAAACAGCCCCATCCCGGCAACACCGGGGTAGACATAGCGCCAGGCATACGCTTTACGGTTGGCGAAAATATACAGGCCAACCGAGCTTAAAATCAGCGTCATGATGGCAAAAAGGTATTCCCCTTGCACGTACATTAAAACAACAAGGTAACCCACCAGCAGACACAGCAGACCTATCACTGACCACTTCAGTGCGTCGCTTTGCCACCAGCGTTTCTTTTTAATGACATCCATGGGGTTCTTCCTCTACAACGGTGGAAACTTATCGTCAGGTGGCGCTGCGCTTACCTGACCTACGGATCGTGCCGTAGTCGTAGGGCGGGTAAGCGCACGCGCCACCCGCCGTTTTTCAGACTTACTTAGTAATACGACCCTGAGCATCTTTCAGCGCGGCATCAACAGTCTGGCGACCGCTTGCAGCGTTGATGACGGCGGTACGGGTGGCGTACCAGAACGCAGCCATCTGTGGGATGTTCGGCATGATTTCGCCTTTTTGGGCGTTATCCATGGTGGCCGCAATGCGTGGATCTTTCGCTAACTGATCCTGGAAGGATTTCAGCGCAACGGCGCCCAGCGGTTTGTCCTTGTTCACTTCATCCAGACCCTGATCGGTCAGCAGGTAGTTTTCCAGGAACTCTTTCGCCAGCTCTTTGTTCGGGCTGGCGGCGTTGATACCCGCGCTCAGCACGCCAACAAACGGTTTAGACGGCTTGCCGTTGAAGGTTGGCAGCAGGGTCACGCCGTAGTTGACTTTGCTCTTGTCGATGTTGGTCCAGGCCCACGGACCGTTGATGGTCATCGCGGTTTCGCCTTTGTTGAACGCCGCTTCCGCGATGGAGTAGTCGGTATCCGCGTTCATGTGTTTGTTCTTAATCAGGTCAACCAGGAAGGTCAGGCCTTTTTTCGCGCCCGCGTTGTCCACGCCCACGTCTTTCACGTCATATTTGCCGTTTTCAAACTTGAACGCGTAGCCGCCGTCGGCAGCAATCAGCGGCCAGGTGAAGTACGGCTCTTGCAGGTTGAACATCAGAGCGGATTTACCTTTCGCCTTCAGCTCTTTATCCAGAGCAGGGATCTCTTCCCAGGTTTTCGGTGGATTTGGCACCAGGTCTTTGTTGTAAATCAGTGACAGGGCTTCAACCGCGATTGGGTAAGCGATCAGCTTGCCGTTATAGCGAACGGCGTCCCAGGTGAACGGGAACAGTTTGTCCTGGAAGGCTTTGTCTGGCGTAACTTCTGCCAGCAGGCCAGACTGCGCGTAGCCCCCGAAACGGTCATGCGCCCAGAAGATAATGTCCGGACCATCGCCGGTTGCCGCAACCTGCGGGAACTTCTCTTCCAGTTTGTCCGGGTGTTCTACGGTGACTTTGATACCAGTGTCTTTCTCGAATTTTTTGCCCACTTCGGCCAGACCGTTATAGCCCTTGTCGCCGTTAATCCAGATAACCAGCTTACCTTCTTCAATTTTGGCGAGAGCCGGTGCGGAAATCATCATTGCTGCGAGGGCGGACAATGCGAAAACGCGTGCGCCAGTCTTGATCTTCATATCTGCCATCCTTTATTGGTGATGTGCTCGTGGATACATAAGGTGGTTCAACGTGACTCAGTCTCCTTATTTGACATCCTCTTTCCATCCTCCCAGTCCCTACGCCCCACCCCCTGTTTGTGTGATCCCTGTAACATAAATTTAAGTTATGAGTGCTGGCGCACATAAAAACCCACTGAATTTTGCAGGCCGCTTCACGATTTTCGCCTTAGCCCCTCCGCTGCGGTCGCAGAGCCTGCTCTCTCATCCTCCCGCCTCCTCCCCCATAAAAAAGCCGGGGGGTGGAGGATTCACGAAAGTAATGGAACACGCATAGTGAACTTATCTTGAATGTTTCTGTCGGTGACAGGTTGTAACGAAGGGAGAAGGGCATGGCGAGCGTACAGCTGCGTAATGTAACGAAAGCCTGGGGCGACGTTGTGGTGTCAAAAGACATCAATCTGGACATCCACGAAGGTGAGTTTGTGGTGTTCGTTGGTCCATCAGGCTGTGGTAAATCTACTCTGCTGCGTATGATTGCCGGTCTTGAAACCATCACCAGTGGCGATTTATTTATTGGTGATACCCGAATGAACGACATCCCGCCAGCTGAACGCGGCGTGGGCATGGTGTTCCAGTCTTATGCGCTTTATCCGCATCTTTCCGTTGCCGAGAACATGTCCTTTGGCCTGAAGCTGGCCGGCGCGAAAAAAGAGACCATTAACCAGCGCGTCACCCAGGTGGCGGAAGTGCTCCAGCTGGCACATCTGCTGGAGCGTAAACCGAAGGCGCTCTCCGGTGGTCAGCGTCAGCGTGTGGCGATCGGCCGTACGCTGGTGGCCGAGCCGCGCGTGTTCCTGCTCGATGAACCTCTCTCTAACCTGGATGCCGCCCTGCGCGTCCAGATGCGTATCGAAATCTCCCGTCTGCACAAGCGTCTTGGACGCACGATGATTTACGTCACCCACGATCAGGTCGAAGCGATGACGCTGGCCGACAAAATCGTGGTACTGGACGCCGGTCGCGTGGCGCAGGTGGGCAAACCGCTGGAGCTGTATCACTACCCGGCAGACCGCTTTGTTGCGGGCTTTATTGGCTCGCCAAAGATGAACTTCCTGCCCGTAAAAGTGACCGCGACGGCAATCGAACAGGTACAGGTGGAGCTGCCAAACCGTCAGCAAGTCTGGCTGCCGGTCGACAGCGCCAACGTACAGGTGGGGGCCAATATGTCCCTCGGTATCCGCCCTGAGCATTTACTGCCGAGCCACATCGCTGATGTGACGCTTGAAGGTGAAGTTCAGGTCGTCGAACAGCTTGGTCACGAAACACAGATTCATATCCAGATCCCCGCCATCCGTCAGAACCTGGTCTACCGCCAGAATGACGTGGTGTTGGTAGAAGAGGGTGCCACATTCGCTATCGGTTTGCCGCCAGAGCGTTGCCATCTGTTCCGTGAGGATGGCACTGCATGTCGTCGGTTGCACAAAGAGCCAGGCGTTTAAGCATTCCAATTACAAAGAAAAGCAATGATCTCAGGAGATAGAATAATGATTACTCTGCGCAAACTTCCTTTGGCAGTTGCCGTCGCAGCGGGCGTAATGTCTGCTCAGGCACTGGCAGTGGATTTCCATGGTTATGCTCGTTCTGGTATCGGCTGGACGGGTAGTGGCGGTGAACAACAATGTTTCCAGGCAACAGGCGCACAAAGTAAATACCGTCTCGGTAACGAATGTGAAACCTACGCCGAACTGAAACTGGGCCAGGAAGTGTGGAAAGAAGGCGACAAGAGCTTCTATTTCGACACCAACGTAGCGTACTCCGTGGCACAGCAGAATGACTGGGAAGGTACCGATCCGGCGTTCCGTGAAGCTAACGTGCAGGGTAAAAACCTGATTGAATGGCTGCCTGGCTCTACCATCTGGGCCGGTAAGCGCTTCTATCAGCGTCATGACGTACACATGATCGACTTCTACTACTGGGATATCTCTGGTCCTGGTGCCGGTATTGAAAACATCGATCTGGGCTTCGGTAAACTGTCTCTGGCAGCGACGCGTTCCCAGGAAGCTGGCGGTTCTTATGCCTTCAGCAGCCAGAACATCTATGACCGTACCAAAGATACCGCGAACGACGTATTTGACGTGCGTTTAGCGGGCCTGGAAACTAACCCGGACGGCGTGCTGGAACTGGGTGTGGATTATGGCCGCGCGAACACGACCGACGGCTATGATCTTGCCGACGGCGCGTCGAAAGATGGCTGGATGTTCACCGCTGAACATACCCAGAGCATGCTGAAAGGCTATAACAAGTTTGTGCTGCAGTATGCGATGGACTCAATGACCACGCAGGGTAAAGGTCTGAGCCAGGGTTCCTATGGTTCTTCCAGCTTTACCATCACGAATCCTGATGGCACGACGACCAATTACGCCAACGATGTGATTAACAACAACGGCAGCCTCTGGCGCATCCTGGACCACGGTGCAATCACCCTGGCCGACAAGTGGGACCTGATGTATGTCGGTATGTACCAGAAACTCGACATGGATGATAACCAGGGGAGTGACTGGTGGACCGTGGGTGTACGTCCGATGTACAAATGGACGCCAATCATGAGCACCCTGCTGGAAGTGGGCTACGACAACGTCAAATCCCAGGAAACCGGCGATCGCAACAGCCAGTACAAAATCACCCTGGCGCAACAGTGGCAGGCTGGCGACAGCATCTGGTCTCGTCCGGCCATCCGTGTCTTCGCAACCTACGCGAAGTGGGATGAGAAATGGGGCTACGCGAAGAACGGTAACGGCGATGCCACCCGTTACGCGATCTCTGACTCCACCGGTAACGGTCGATTCTCTACCAGCCGCGGCGATGACGATGAGTTCTCCTTCGGCGCCCAGATGGAAATCTGGTGGTAACCGCATCCTGATTTGACGATGTAATCTGGGGGGCGAGAGCCCCTCAATTCCTGAGGTACTGCGCGCTATTGCCTGGCCACCGCAGTGCTTACGCTTTCTGAGGTGATAACAATGAAAATGAAGAAAAATCTCGTCGCGCTGTGCCTGTCAGCGGGTCTGCTGGCCTGTGTGCCTGGCGTCACGCTCGCTGACGTCAATTATGTACCGCAGAATACCAGCGCAGCGCCTGCCATTCCGACAGCCGCTCTACAGCAATTAACCTGGACGCCGGTGGATCAGTCCAAAACGCAGAGCACACAGCTTGCGACGGGTGGCCAACAGCTCAATGTGGCTGGCATTACCGGGCCGGTAGCCGCCTATAGCGTACCGGCTAATATCGGTGAGCTAACGTTGACTTTATCCAGTGAAGTTAACAAACAGACCAGCGTTTTTGCGCCGAACGTTCTGATCCTCGATCAGAACATGACGCCTTCCGCCTATTTCCCCAGCAGCTATTTTACCTATCAAGAGCCGGGTGTAATGAGCGCGGACCGCCTGGAAGGGGTAATGCGTCTGACCCCGGCGCTCGGGCAGCAAAAGCTCTACGTACTGGTCTTCACCACTGAAAAAGATTTGCAGCAAACCACCACTCTGCTCGATCCGGCAAAAGCCTATGCCAAAGGGGTTGGTAACGCCATTCCCGATATTCCCGATCCGATTGCGCGCCATACCACCGACGGCCTGCTTAAGCTGAAGGTGAAAACCAACAGCAGCTCCAGCGTACTCGTAGGCCCACTGTTTGGCTCATCTGGCCCGGGTCCGGTAACGGTGGGTAATACTGCCGCGCCTGTGTATGCCGCGCCAGCCGCAGCACCAGCCGCAGCCCCGGCCCCGGCGAAAAAAGCCGAGCCGGTGCTTAACGATACTGAAACTTACTTTAACAACGCCATCAAGCAGGCAGTTAAAAACGGCGATGTCGATAAAGCGCTGAAACTGCTTGATGAAGCCGAGCGTTTAGGTTCAACCACTGCCCGTTCCACCTTTATCAGCAGTGTAAAAGGCAAGGGGTAACCGTCTCCCCACAGTGCTGATTTTGTTAGTCGTTTGGTGCGCCTTCGCGGGCGCACTTTTTTTGCCACTACTCAGGGGCAATCTGTTCAGAACGCATTATCCCTGACGCGGAAAGAAAGAATGATGCGATCCCAGATTTCCACTAGTTCAGAGTCGCTGTAATCAGGTGGGGATGAGACATCACTTCCTTCAGGTAAGATTTCATTGCTTAATGTCAGATCAAGGCTGGGGTGTGCAAAATCAGCGTTGGTTTCATTGGCTACGGCGGTAAACATTAGTTGTTTTGACGGATTTTCGGATGATTTATCTGGCGGGGCGGTGATTAGCCATTCACTGGCATTAAAACCGGCAATGCGTGCTTCTCCTTTTCTCAGCGTACTACCGTCTATGCTGTTGATGTAAGACTGAATTTCCCCGCTGCGCTCCAGCATGGTTGTGCTTTCCTTAAGGGCGTTATTGCTCCAGACTGAAAAAGAAAACACCGAACTATAGGGGTAAACAAAGGTAATATCTTCCTTAGGCTTCCCGCTTCCGTCGCGGATAAACCCTTGCGGAAGACAGGTGCCGGGCACGGAAGGAATATCCTCATTATGCCGTCCGCTCAGTCGGGACATGAGGTCCTGTAATTCCGCCAGTTTCTGAGGTTTATCATTCGCCATCCAGTCAGGTCTTCCCGCTTCCTTGCGCAGATAAAACGCTCGCTCTTTAGCGAAGCGCGGATCAGAATAATCGGTAATCCCCTGCATGAGGATAAACGCTACTCCGTCAACGTAGAGATGACCTTCCAGAATGCGCCCAAATCCCGCCACACTCTCATTTTCATTACGGTCAAAAATGACCGCATTATCACTCAGCTTGTATATCTGCTTAAGAAATGGCTGATCAACAGGGTCCACGGTAGCGCTGTTTTTCAGTTTCTGTTCCCGCAACCGGATACGCTGCTCAAATGCCGGGCGGTAGAGTCGCTTGCTGCTGATGCGGATCTCATTAATCTGTGCCCGGTCAGTCAAGGTGTTTTCGAATGAGGCCGGAACCTCAAACACATAGCGCCCCACGCACTGGGATTTGGTGGTGGCAAAAAGAGTATTAACCATACGTTTTTCCTTGTCCGTTAACGCCGGGGGCGCATGCACAAATGTCACATAGTTATGGATGTAATATCCTGCCGCCAGCAGCAGGAGCGTCAGCGTAACAATCAGGGGGGATGTGTCTTTTTTCATGGGGCGGGAACCTGCTGCACAATCTTCACCACCGAGCGAACCGTGAACACCAGTGCGTCGGAGAGATCGCTGTATACCGAGCGGGAGAGATCGACAGGATCGACAGCATAAGCTCCTTCATGATCGACATCTGTCGCCAGGACGCCCTGAATACGTGAAGAGCTGGTGCAGACGGAGGTGATCGGCACGGTCCCATCGCCGGGTCTTGCGGATGAAATTAGTTGATGGGACCTTAACGGGGACAGTTCAAAAGGGTTAGCTGCATTTTCCCTGCTCCTCTGCGCTTCCTTAACGCTCAGGGGGATCCGCTCTTCCCATGTCAGGAATCCATCTGACGGGTTGCTTTTGCTGGCTCCGTAAAATAGCCAGGTCTGGGGGTGGTATTTGCCGTTTAACTTCTCAATAAATTTTTTAACGATATTACTTATTGTTTTCTCATATTTATTCCATTCGACCCTAGTATCATCCAGCAGCAAATCCTGCTCACATAGCCGCCACCACGCTGTTTTGTTGAGATAAATTTCCTCATACGGATCGGCCACCGGGAGGGAAAGTTGAGTCTCTTTACTGTTGATTTTCAGCCATCCCGGACCATAAGCCATACCCGGCAGAAGCTGTAACGGACCGGGAGACTGTGCCAGCACCGGCATCAGCTTTTCAGCACTTTCCCCGATAATCATTCCAGTAATGCCACGCTCACCGATCTTCATGCGGCGATAAGCTGCCGGTGAGCCGAGATCCGGCATGACGCCGTGTACGATACCCAGGATTGAGTCTTGTCCGCCCATATTTTCCGAGTAATGGCGGGCGACCAGTCCGCCCATCGAATGGGTGATCAGGACGACCTTGTTGACTGCCAGGCGTCCGTGATACGCACTCAGCACCTTACGGATATATTCGCCCAGCAACGCCGCAGAGTCCGCATTCGATTGCAGCCAGTTGTAACCAAAAACGTGCAGCGGGAATAAGAACTTGTGCCCGTGAGCCACTTCTTCTTCGCTCAGCACCTGCTCCTGAGGCTCGTTACCGATTCTGACGCCGATAAAACGCTGACGTGCCGTTTGCAACTGTGTCTCCCGAAAGTAATTATCCATCAGGATCTCGTCGTCGCTGAGCAGGTATTGCAGCCGGTCAAGCGCCTCACCGTAGCTCATGTAAAACGCACTTCCCCATCCGCGGGCGTGACGGGACGGGAATTTTTTCCCATCCGCACCGTCGTTTAAAATTTCCCCAGAGTCATCGACGACGGTGGTCGTCGGATCAAGCAGTTGCTTTCTTTTTTGGGGGCCAGCAAGTGGCCATTTTTTAAGCGATGACAAGCTGAACTGCCAGACTTTCTTATCCCCACTCTTTAAGTTTGACCCCATCACTCCAGGAATAAAAATCACCGGGATGACTTTTGTAGGCGGCACAAGGCAAACCGACGTGTGGTTTTTGTCCTTTGGCTGAGGAACAAGCTTATAATGAAACGTGCCATCGTCATCCCAGATAGGGCGATGATAAGACCGATTAGGGGGGCTATTTTTATTGTCATCCATGTATTAAGTTCCTGATATTCCTTCCCAAGAGCTGCATTAGCTCACAATTTATCCGCGCGATACTTAACCAAAATCAATTTCTGCTGTTGCTGCCACGAACATTTCTCCCGCCTTGTTGCGCCCCTGTTGCGATAGTGATCGTTAAATTCTGTTTGTCCGTCCTCATTTTGCCAATCTGCGATACAATGCTTTTACGTTATGTATCGGAGAGTCTGGCATGTCACACCCCGCGCTAACGCAGCTGCGTGCGCTACGCTATTTCGACCACATCCCTGCGCTTGACCCGGAACAGCTGGACTGGCTGCTGCTGGAAGATTCCATGACAAAACGTTTTGAGCAACAGGGTAAAACGGTCACGGTGACGATGATTCAGGAAGGGTTTGTCTCGCCTGCGGAGATTGCCAGCGAGCTGCCGCTGCTGCCGCAGGAAGAACGCTACTGGCTGCGTGAAATTTTACTCTGTGCGGATGGCGAGCCGTGGCTTGCCGGGCGAACGGTGGTTCCTGAGTCTACACTTTCCGGGCCGGAGCTTGCACTGCAACGCCTCGGCAAAACGCCGCTGGGGCGCTATCTGTTCACCTCGTCTGAACTGACCCGTGATTTTATTGAAATTGGTTGCGATGCCGATTTGTGGGGGCGCCGTTCCCGCCTTCGTTTGAGTGGCAAGCCGTTAATACTGACGGAACTCTTTTTGCCTGCATCGCCGTTGTACTAAGAGGGAGAAAAAATGGAGTGGAGTCTGACGCAGAATAAGCTGCTGGCCTATCACCGCCTGATGCGTACTGATAAACCCATTGGCGCGCTGCTGCTGCTGTGGCCGACCTTATGGGCGCTGTGGGTTGCCACGCCGGGCGTACCGCCGCTGTGGATCCTGGCGGTGTTTGTGGCGGGTGTCTGGCTGATGCGCGCTGCGGGCTGTGTGGTCAACGACTATGCTGACCGGAAATTTGATGGACATGTTAAGCGCACCGCGAATCGTCCTTTGCCGAGCGGTCAGGTGACCGGGAAAGAGGCGCGCATCCTGTTTGTGGTGCTGGTGCTTCTCTCTTTCATGCTGGTGTTAACCCTTAACACCATGACCATTCTGCTGTCCGTCGCTGCTCTGGCGCTGGCCTGGGTCTACCCATTTATGAAGCGATACACCCATCTGCCGCAGGTGGTATTGGGTGCGGCATTTGGCTGGTCGATTCCCATGGCGTTTGCCGCGGTCAGCGAGTCCGTTCCGCTCAGCTGCTGGCTGATGTTCCTGGCGAATATTCTCTGGGCCGTTGCGTACGATACCCAATACGCGATGGTCGATCGCGATGACGATCTCAAGATTGGCATCAAATCGACGGCGATCTTGTTTGGCCGTCACGACAAACTGATCATCGGCATATTGCAGGTGGCGGTGCTGGCGCTGATGGTGGCGATTGGTGGCCTGAACGGGCTGAACTGGAAGTTTTACTGGTCCGTGCTGGTGGCGGGTCTGCTGTTTGCGTATCAGCAGAAGCTGATCGTGAAGCGCGAGCGTGAAGCCTGCTTTAAAGCGTTTCTGAATAATAACTACGTCGGGCTGGTGCTGTTTATGGGGCTGGCGATGAGTTACTGGTCATAAAAAAACCGGGTGGCGGCTTCGCCTTACCCGGCCTACGATTTAGCAGAATATGTAGGCCGGGTAAGCGTTAGCGCCACCCGGCTTTAACATCACTCGCCCTGCGTCGAACTCTCAATCGTTAAACGCACATCCGCGGTAATCAGCTCTGCCAGCATCTGGTAAACCTTCATCGTCTCTTCCGGCTCAGCATCGCCCGTATCGCTAATGTAACCTTCGTCGCGCAGCGTCAGCACCAGGGAGCTGAATACCGCTTTGTCGAAGAATTCCGGGGCGTTAATGCCATGCAGAACGGACAGGCGCTGGGCCAGCGTCCGACTCTCTTTTTCCAGCGTACCGCGGTTGATTGACGGGTTAGCACTCAATAACCAGAAGGTAATGGCGTAGCGCTGCAACGTCTCACGCGCACCGGAAGCCAGGAGCTGCAAGGTTCGGGAACGTGACGGATTGATATGCAGTTCGTCATCACTGATGGTAATCAGCCCCTGACGACGCATCTCTGCGGACATTTTATCGAGCTCTGCCGCCAGCTCATCCTTACTCCAGCGCAGGAACAGCTCCGCTTTCAGCATCGGATAGATGGCCTGAATATGGCGCAGCAGCTCCTGACGCGAAATACGGCGGTGCTGGGTAATAATGGCTGCCATCAGTGACGGCAGCATCAGCATGTGCGTGATGTTATTACGGTAGTAGGTCATCAGCACGGCCTGCTCGCGCGGCAGAATGATGATGTCACCAATCGTATCTTTCTCGACTTCGAACTTGTTCATCTGCAACGCGTGATCGATCAGTTCGCTGGCGGTGGCAGACGGCACGGTCGAATCCACGGAATACGGCACGTTGCGCATGATATCCAGATAGCAATCAATCTGCTCGGTCAGCTGTTCACGGGTCAGTGAACGCTGGCGAGAGGCCAGAAGCGCGGTACAACACAGGTTCATGGCGTTTGCCGCACCAGCATTGTTGATGCGTACCATCAGCTCGGATGCAATGCCGTTGACCGTTGGCGTCAGCCAGGCCGGACGTACCGCTTCGATAGGATCAATAGACTCGCGCCACTCCGGAACATGATGGTTCAGATATGTCATCAGGGGCAGGGGCTCGCCAAAGTTCACGTAGCCCTGACCGAGGTTGCGCAATTTACTCAGACCACGCAGCATCTGCGGCAGACTCTCTTTCTCTTTGGTCGCACCGCGCAGCTCTTTCGCGTAGGTGCCCACTTCCATCACGTGTTCATAACCGATGTAAATAGGCACCAGAGTGATAGGACGCGTACCGCCACGCAGCATGGCCTGAATGGTCATCGACAGCGTGCCGGTCTTCGGATCGAGCAGACGACCGGTACGGGAGCGACCGCCTTCAACAAAGTACTCCACGGAATAACCGCGGCTGAACAGCTCGCCCAGATACTCCCTGAAAACGGTGGAGTAGAGCTTGTTACCCTTGAAGGTACGACGAATGAAGAACGCACCCAGACGGCGGAAAATCGGACCTGCTGGCCAGAAGTTCAGGTTGATACCGGCAGCAATATGCGGCGGCACCAGGCCCTGGTGATAGAGCACGTAAGAGAGCAGCAGGTAGTCCATGTGGCTGCGGTGGCAGGGCACATAGACAATCTCGTGGCCGTCATGCGCTAACTGACGCACGCGCTCGGCGTTGTGGACGTTAATCCCCTGATAGAGGCGGTTCCATGTGAAACCGAGAATACGGTCAGAGAGACGAATCATCTCGTAGGAGAAGTTCGCGGCGATCTCTTCCATCAGCGCGATTGCGTTCTGCTGCGCTTTCTCGTGCGAAATCTTCTTGCTGCGCGCTTCGTCTTCTACGGCACGGGCAATCGCTTTGGAAGCCAGCAGCTTGTTAAACAGATCCTGACGCGCCGGGAGACGTGGCCCAACGGCCGCCAGACGCTGACGTGCAAAGTGCATACGCGCAACGCGCGCCAGCTTTTGCGCAATGATTTTGTCAGTACCGTGTTCATCCGCCATGCGGCGCAGTGAAACGGAAGGCGAGAAGCGAACAAAGCTGTCGCGTCCCAGCCATGAGACGGCGAAGAATTTCTGAATGCCGTTGAGCATACGCAGCGGCGGGTTCTCTTCCCCTTTTTCACGCCCCGGACGACGGCCAAACATCACCGACACCGGCACCATCTGCACGTCCAGATCGGGGTTGCTGCGGTGCAGATCGAGGTAATCATGGAACAGCTTAATGGACTCTTCTTTCGGCGTGTAATAGGTGAACACGCGCGGTCCGCCATGGATGAACACGTAGCGCGGCAACAGCGTACCGTCGACTTCCAGCGGTTCAAGCGGGTCAGGTAAATCGTGCGCCAGACATTGAGCGCGAAGCGTTAGCAGGTCTGCCTTCGAGTTATAAGGCAAAACGTACATAATAGGGCGCGACGTATCGAGCCCTAATTCCAGCGCAGGTTCTGCTGGGATAGACTTACTTTTTACCAGTACGCTTAATGGTAAATTAAGTAATTTGTAGTAAATTCGTGGCCAGCCGGACATAAACGATGTAAAGCCTCTGGTTAATAATGCAATTGCGGCGCAAGGATAACAGAAAGCGCGCAAAATTTCTGTTGTTACCCGTCATACTTCTGGTCGCAGCAAAACGCGCTGCGGCTTTAGTTACTGACGCTATTTATCATAAAAGGTTCTTTTAATGGCCAATAATACCACTGGGTTAACTCGAATCATTAAAGCTGCCGGTTATTCATGGAAAGGTTTCCGCGCCGCATGGGTTAATGAAGCCGCTTTCCGCCAGGAAGCGGTTGCCGCAATCGTTGCCGTTGTCATCGCCTGCTTCCTTGATGTTGATGCTATCACCCGCGTACTGCTCATCGGATCTGTCCTTCTGGTGATGATAGTGGAAATTCTGAATAGCGCTATTGAGGCCGTTGTTGACCGAATCGGGTCGGAATTCCATGAACTGTCTGGCCGGGCGAAAGACATGGGTTCCGCTGCCGTACTGCTGTCGATTATCACGGCGGCGATCACCTGGGTCACGCTACTTTGGTCGCATTTCCGATGAGCCTCGAGGAATAATTAAGTCCCTGGTTTTTTGTGCAGTTTTTGGTTCCAAAATCGCCTTTGACTGTATATACTCACAGCATAACTGTATATACACCCAGGGGGCGGTATGAAAGCGTTAACGACCAGGCAGCAAGAGGTGTTTGATCTCATTCGGGATCATATCGGCCAGACGGGTATGCCACCCACGCGTGCAGAAATTGCGCAGCGTCTGGGCTTCCGTTCTCCTAATGCTGCCGAAGAGCACCTTAAGGCGCTTGCGCGTAAGGGCGTGATTGAGATTGTTTCCGGCGCCTCACGCGGCATCCGTCTGCTGGTGGAAGAAGAGAGCGGTATTCCGCTGGTGGGCCGCGTAGCCGCAGGTGAACCTCTGCTGGCGCAACAGCACATCGAAGGGCACTATCAGGTTGACCCAGGCATGTTCAAGCCGAGCGCCGATTTCCTGCTGCGCGTTAGCGGAATGTCCATGAAAGATATCGGTATTCTTGATGGCGATCTGCTGGCGGTACACAAAACCCAGGACGTGCGTAACGGACAAGTGGTCGTGGCGCGCATTGATGATGAAGTGACGGTTAAGCGCCTGAAAAAACAAGGCAATACCGTGCAGCTTCTGCCTGAAAACAATGAATTCTCCCCGATTGTGGTGGATCTCCGCGAGCAGAGCTTCTCTATTGAAGGGCTGGCGGTCGGCGTTATCCGCAACGGTGAATGGCTGTAATCTCTTCCTGACAGGCTGTAGTTCCTCTACAGCCTGGCCTGTTTTCTGATTCCGGTAATTTCCATGGCATTGCTAACTTCTGCCGATAAGGCGTTGTGGCGTCTTGCGCTACCGATGATTTTTTCCAATATTACCGTTCCTCTGCTGGGGCTGGTTGATACGGCGGTAATCGGGCATCTGGATTCGCCGATTTATCTCGGCGGCGTCGCGATCGGCGCAACGGCGACCAGCTTCCTCTTTATGCTGCTACTTTTTCTGCGCATGAGTACGACAGGCCTTACGGCCCAGGCGTATGGTGCAAAAGATCCCCTGCGTCTGGCGCGTGCGCTGGTTCAGCCGCTCATTCTGGCGTTCGGTGCTGGCGCGTTAATCGTTCTGTTGCGTACGCCGCTGATTGATCTTGCGCTCCATATTGTAGGCGGCAGCGATGCCGTACTGGAACAAGCCCGGCGGTTCCTCGAAATTCGCTGGCTCAGCGCGCCCGCTTCACTGGCAAACCTGGTCCTTCTGGGCTGGCTGCTGGGCGTGCAGTATGCCCGCGCGCCGGTGATCCTGCTGGTGGTGGGTAACCTTCTCAATATTGTCCTCGATCTCTGGCTGGTAATGGGGCTGCACATGAACGTCCGGGGCGCGGCGCTGGCTACGGCAATTGCCGAGTACGGGACGTTGCTGATCGGTTTGGGGATGGTCTGGCGCGTGCTGGCGATGCGCGGTATCACCCTGGATCTGCTGAAATCGGCCTGGCGCGGCAATATGCGTAAGCTGCTGGCGCTTAATCGCGACATCATGCTCCGTTCGCTCCTGCTGCAACTCTGCTTCGGCGCATTAACCGTTTTTGGTGCGCGTCTTGGGCCTGAGATCGTCGCCGTCAACGCAGTGCTCATGACGTTACTGACCTTTACCGCTTACGCGCTGGATGGTTTTGCTTACGCCGTCGAGGCGCATTCAGGGCAGGCTTATGGCGCGCGTGAAAGCGGCCAGTTACGCGAAGTCTGGCGTGCAGCCTGTCGTCAGGCGGGTCTGGTGGCGCTGGTCTTTGCTCTGGTTTACGCCTGTTTTGGTGGGCATATTGTCGCGCTTCTCACCTCGTTGCCCGCGCTACGTGAGCTGGCCGATCGCTACATCCTCTGGCAGGTAGTATTACCGGTGGTGGGCGTGTGGTGCTATTTGCTGGACGGCATGTTTATTGGTGCGACGCGAGGGGCGGAGATGCGCAACAGTATGGCCGTCGCTGCGGCGGGGTTCGGCCTGACGCTGCTGACCTTGCCGTATCTCGGCAATCATGGTCTGTGGCTCGCGCTGGCGGTGTTTCTCTCACTGCGTGGCCTTTCGCTGGCCGTTATCTGGCGTCGTCACTGGCGAAACAATACCTGGTTTCCAGCCCCGCACGATATATCGTAACGGTTAAAGATTCCGAATATAAAAATAAATGCCGAATCCTTAACTACAATAATAATCACGTCCAGCAGAAAAGAACGAAGCGGACGATACTCATAGACGCTTAACACGAGGACACGATTATGAATAAAGACGAAATCGGCGGCAACTGGAAGCAATTCAAAGGTAAAGCGAAAGAACAGTGGGGTAAGCTGACAGATGACGATATGACCGTTATTGAAGGTAAGCGCGATCAGCTGGTAGGTAAAATCCAGGAGCGCTACGGTTACGAAAAAGATCAGGCGGAAAATGAAGTCAAAGACTGGGAAACCCGTAACGACTACCGCTGGTAACCGGCACTATCCCCAAGGGCGGCTCTGAGCCGCCTTTTTCTTTGGCCTTAACGCGGCTTTTTCTTCACCAGGATAGAGTGATCGTGCTGACAGGCATCCTGATGACGGCATGACTCCACCTCCACGCAGGCAGAACATAAGCCGTGGGCTTCGATCACGTTATGGCGCAGCGCAAAGCCCATTCTGGCTGCCAGCGTATGCATAATATCTTCCACACCTTCCGCACACTCTTCCTTCACCACGCCACAGCGATCGCAGATAAACATGGCGGACGTGTGAGTAGGCTGGTCAAAAAGATGGCACAGCACATAGCTGTTTGTTGATTCCACTTTATGCACAAACCCTTGCTCCAGCAGAAAATCCAGCGCCCGATAGACGGTCGGCGGTTTTGCCTGCGGCTCGCTTTCACGCAGCAGGTCGAGCAGATCGTAAGCGCTGATGGCACCCTGTTGCAGGCTCATCAGACGCAGTACCTCAAGGCGCTGCGGGGTCAGGCGCACATTGCGTTGCGCACAGAGCTTTTCAGCTTGCGCTAACAGCTCTTTTGTGGACTTGTCCATCGGGCACCTCGGATGTGGTAAGGGGTGAAAACCCTCACTTTATCATGTTCTGTTAAAAACACCGAGATCCGCCGGGCTGTGCTATACCTGACGCATCGCAAATCGGGAGATCGCATGATGAAAAGACCTGACTGTATTCGGCACTGGCGGGACGTGGAAGGCGCCGATGACGCAACGTATCCGGACAGCAATGAACGGTTTTCTATTGGCGCGCCGCTGGCCCGCAAGCTGGGTCTCGGCCGCATTGGTATTCACCATGAACGGCTGCCGCCCGGACGCCGTACTTCTTATCCGCATGCGGAAAGCGACGAAGAGGAGTTTGTTTACGTTCTGGAGGGTTACCCTGAGGCCTGGATCAATGGTTATCTGTGGAAGCTTGAACCCGGAGACAGCGTGGGATTTCCTGCCGGCACGGGCGTGTGCCATACCTTTATCAACAACACCGATGAAGAGGTGCGCTTACTGGTGGTGGGTGAGGCTAATAAAAAACATAACCGCATCTACTATCCCCTCAATCCGGTGTATGCCGCGACGCGCGAAGACCGCTGGGTCGACCATCCGCCTCAGTTTTTTGGGCCGCACGATGGAAAACCTGGGCGAAAATAATTTCCTCTTCTATAAATATTGATGGTCGTCACATATTACAACAGGCCGGGATGGAATTTAACTTAAGGAAATAGCGGGTCTTTTTGCACTTATTCACAGCAATAGTTCGTTCCTGTTTGGGTGATAACAGACAGGGTTAACTAATAACAAACTATTTACGAGCACACTGTGAAAAAACATTTTAAATTTTCGATGGTTAGCATCGCTGTCTCCTTTTTTATGGCAAATCAGGCGGGAGCAGCCAATACCTGGACGGAAGCGCGTAGCGACGCAATGGGCGGAACGGGTGTCGCGGCAGGGAGCTATGGCAGCGGGGCGTTAATCAACCCCGCGTTACTGGCAAAATCTAAGCCAGATGATGATGTGACGGTCATTTTGCCGTCCGTTGGCGTGCAGGTGACCGATGAAGACAATCTTCAGGACGAGATTGATACCATTAACGACAAAATCAATCATTACAAGGATGTGGTTGATAGTCTGACCCCCATTGAAGTTATCACCAATCCATTAGGTTCGATCAATCAGTTCCAGGGCGCAGCGAAAGATCTCGCTGATGAACTGGACTACCTGAAAGGCAAGACCGCACACGCCACCGCAGGGGCGGGGATTGCCGTCAGTATCCCTAACGATATTCTTTCCGTGGCCTTTATGGCAAAAGGCTATGCACATGGCCGCGTCAGCTCTTCAATCGATCAGCAGGACATTGATTATCTGCGCGGTATACAACGAAGCGATGCGGTGGCTGCCGGTGTGGCGCTGGATGCCGCGCTAAACGGTACCGATCAGATCACCAAAAACCTTAACTCTACGGCGTCTGGTCGGGCGGCGATTGTATCCGACTACGGTATTGCGGTGGCCCGTCAGTTCGATCTTGGCGGCGTTCCGGTTTCCGTTGGCGTCACGCCGAAGCTGCAAAAAACCTGGCTCTATAACTACACCACCTCAATCTACGATTACGACAGTAATAAGTGGAACGACAGCCGCTACCGTACCGACGACACTGGCTTCAACGTCGATGCCGGTATTGCTGCTGATTTCGGTGAAAACTGGACGGTCGGCGTGAGCGGGCAAAACCTGATGTCGCGCGATATCGATACCAAAGATATCCGCATTCGCAACGGGCGCACAGGAGAGGTGGTGAGTTATAAAGACACCTATCAGATCCGTCCGCTGGTCACTGCCGGGGCCGCCTGGCACAACGATCTGGTCACGCTGACCGCGGATGGCGATCTGACCGAAACCAAGGGCTTTAAAAGCGAAGATACCTCCCAATACGCCGGCATTGGTGCTGAAGTCACGCCGCTGAGCTGGCTGGCTGTGCGCGCCGGTTATCGTGCGGATATGAAGGGGAACGACAGCAACGTCTTTACCGGCGGTGTCGGTTTTGCGCCGTTCAACTCCGTCCATGTTGACCTGATGGGGCTTTATGGCGAAGACGAGACCTGGGGCGCAGGGGCGCAGTTGAGCATGACGTTCTAAAGTACACCGGAGGCGCTGCGCCTCCGGCTTTTCTTTGTGCTATAGTAGCGCCCCTTTTCCACCAGATGCTTAAAAGTTCGCCATGTCGTCAGAATTTCAGACCGCTTTCTCTGCACACCGTTTCTCCATTGCGCCAATGCTCGACTGGACGGACAGACATTGCCGCTATTTCCTGCGTCAGCTCTCCCGCCATACGCTGCTATACACCGAAATGGTCACTACCGGCGCAATTATTCACGGCAAAGGCGACTATCTGGCGTACAGCGAAGAGGAGCATCCGGTTGCGCTGCAACTCGGTGGCAGCGATCCGGCTGCGCTGGCGCAGTGCGCGAAGCTGGCCGAAGAACGCGGCTATGACGAGATTAACCTCAACGTCGGTTGTCCGTCCGACCGTGTGCAAAACGGCATGTTCGGCGCGTGTCTGATGGGAAATGCGCACCTGGTGGCGGACTGCATCAAAGCGATGCGCGACGTCGTCTCTATCCCGGTCACGGTCAAAACCCGTATCGGCATAGACGACCAGGACAGCTATGAGTTTCTGTGTGATTTCATCAACACGGTATCAGGGAAGGGTGAATGCGAGATGTTTATCATCCACGCCCGTAAAGCCTGGCTCTCAGGCCTCAGCCCGAAAGAAAACCGCGAGATCCCGCCGCTGGACTACCCGCGCGTGTACCAGCTGAAACGCGACTTCCCACACCTGACCATGTCGATCAATGGCGGTATTAAGTCGCTGGACGAGGCCAAAGCGCACCTCGAACATATGGATGGCGTGATGGTCGGACGCGAGGCGTATCAGAATCCGGGCATTCTGGCGACGGTTGACCGGGAAATCTTTGGCGTTGAGGGTGCTGACACCGATCCCGTGGCCGTAGTGCGCGCCATGTATCCGTACATTGAGCGCGAGCTGAGTCATGGTACGTATCTGGGCCACATTACCCGCCATATGCTTGGCCTGTTCCAGGGCATTCCTGGTGCGCGCCAGTGGCGTCGTTATCTCAGCGAGAACGCGCATAAAGCCGGTGCGGATATTGAGGTACTGGAACACGCGCTGCGTCTGGTTGCGGATAAACGTTAAATTTCGCTAAAAGATGGTCAAATACGCCACGCCCTGCAACACATTGCGGGGCGTTTTGCTTTCAGAACAACAACTTATTTTTGGCATGATTCTTGTAATGATCGCAGCATCATTCGGGAACTCGTGGGAGAGCACCATGCTGGAACTACTTTTTGTGATTGGCTTCTTTATCATGCTGATGGTCACGGGCGTGTCGCTGCTCGGTATTCTGGCCGCGCTCGTTGTGGCCACGGTGGTGATGTTTGTCGGCGGTTTATTTGCCCTGACGATTAAACTCTTGCCGTGGTTACTTCTGGCGATTGCGGTGGTATGGGCCATACTGGCGATTAAATCGCCAAAACTGCCCACTTATCAGCGTAATAACCGCTTCCGTTACTAAGGTATTGAGGGGTACGTCACATACCTGCAACTTTTCCGGCAGCAATCTTTATAACAGAATAGGATTTACTTATCGAATCTGTCACTATGGCTGCCGCTAAAGAATTCATCGAGCTGTACCCTACATACAGCCGAACTAAAAAAAGAAAGGGCTTCCCATGGGAAGCCCAATTTCTTTTTATGGCTCAGGGAATTAACAGACTTGAGCCCTGGGTTGCCCGGCTCTCCAGCACCTCATGCGCACGTTGCGCATCGGTCAGCGGATATTTCTGCGCTTCTGCCACATCCACTTTGATCACCCCGCTGGCGATCAGCGAGAACAGCTCGTTGCTGGCTTCCTCAAGTTCTTCCCGGTTGGTGATGTAACCTTGCAGGGAAGGGCGGGTGACATACAGTGACCCTTTCTGATTCAGAATGCCCAGGTTCACGCCGGTGACAGCCCCGGAGGCGTTACCGAAGCTCACCATTAGCCCGCGACGTTGCAGGCAGTCCAGCGAAGATTCCCAGGTGTCTTTCCCCACCGAGTCATACACCACGCGTACCTTTTTGCCGCCAGTGATCTCTTTCAGCCGCTCAACGATGCTCTCTTCCCGGTAGTTGATCACCTGCCATGCGCCCGCGTCCAGCGCGCGCTGCGCTTTTTGCGCGCTGCCTGTGGTGCCGATCAGCTTCGCCCCCAGGGCTTTCGCCCACTGGCAGGCAATCAGCCCTACGCCACCTGCGGCTGCGTGAAACAGGAATTGCTCGTCAGGCTTAATTTCATAGGTTTTGCGCAGCAGATAATAGACCGTCAGCCCTTTCAGGAATGAGGCGGCAGCCTGCTCGAAGCCGATCGCATTTGGCAGAAGCGCCGCTTTCTCGGCCGGAACGTTATGGATGGAGCTGTAAGCGCCCAGCGCCGACTGCGCGTACACCACGCGATCGCCTTCCTTAATGTGCTTAACCGCGCTGCCCACTTTGCTGACGATACCGGCCGCCTCGGTGCCCAGTCCGCTCGGCATCGACGGAGGCGGATAGAGACCGCCGCGAATATAGGTGTCGATGTAGTTAATGCCGATTGCTTTGTTTTCAACCTGGATTTCGTTCTCGCCAGGTGCCGTGGGGGTAAACTCCACGGCTTGCAGTACGTCTGGCCCGCCATGTTTCTGGAACTCAATGCGTGTTGCCATGCTCCCTCCGTTAGAAAATTATGGTAATCTTTCGACCCACTCTTTATCTCGGTAACTCCATTCACTATGGCAGGAAACAAACCCTTCAACAAACAGACTGAACCCCGTGAACGTGATTATCAGGTCGCCGGGTTAAAAGTCCCGCCGCACTCGATTGAAGCGGAACAGTCGGTGTTGGGCGGTTTAATGCTGGATAACGAACGCTGGGACGACGTCGCCGAGCGCGTTGTTGCGGAAGACTTCTATACCCGCCCGCACCGCCATATCTTTACTGAAATGGCGCGTTTGCAGGAGTCGGGCAGCCCGATCGACCTGATTACGCTCGCAGAATCGCTGGAGCGTCTGGGACAGCTCGACAGCGTCGGCGGGTTTGCCTATCTGGCAGAACTGTCAAAAAACACGCCAAGTGCCGCGAACATCAGTGCTTATGCTGATATCGTCCGTGAACGTGCCGTTGTCCGCGAGATGATCTCGGTGGCGAATGAAATCGCCGAGGCCGGTTTCGATCCCCAGGGGCGCACCAGCGAAGATCTACTTGATCTTGCCGAGTCCCGCGTCTTTAAAATCGCCGAAAGCCGTGCGAACAAAGACGAAGGCCCGAAAAACATCGCCGATGTGCTCGACGCCACCGTTGCGCGTATTGAGCAGCTTTTCCAGCAGCCGCACGATGGCGTGACGGGGGTGAACACCGGTTATGACGATCTCAACAAGAAAACGGCAGGTCTTCAGCCATCGGATTTGATTATCGTCGCGGCGCGTCCGTCGATGGGTAAAACGACATTTGCGATGAACCTCGTCGAAAACGCGGCGATGTTGCAGGATAAACCGGTTCTTATCTTCAGTCTTGAGATGCCCTCAGAACAGATCATGATGCGTTCTCTGGCATCCCTGTCGCGTGTGGATCAGACCCGCATCCGTACCGGTCAGCTCGACGATGAGGACTGGGCGCGGATCTCCGGCACCATGGGGATTTTGCTGGAAAAACGGAACATCTATATTGATGACTCCTCCGGCCTGACGCCGACGGAAGTGCGCTCCCGCGCGCGCCGTATCGCCCGTGAACACGGTGGCATCGGCCTTATCATGATTGACTACCTCCAGCTGATGCGTGTTCCGTCGCTTTCCGACAACCGTACGCTGGAGATTGCCGAAATTTCCCGCTCACTCAAAGCGTTAGCCAAAGAGCTGCACGTGCCGGTGGTGGCGCTGTCGCAGCTAAACCGTTCTCTGGAACAACGTGCAGACAAGCGCCCGGTCAACTCCGACCTGCGTGAATCCGGCTCCATCGAGCAGGATGCCGACTTAATCATGTTCATCTACCGTGATGAGGTTTATCACGAGAACAGCGATCTGAAAGGGATCGCCGAAATTATTATTGGTAAGCAACGTAACGGCCCCATCGGTACGGTACGTCTGACCTTTAACGGCCAGTGGTCGCGTTTCGACAACTATGCCGGTCCTCAATATGATGATGAGTAATTTCTAAGGAATTCAAATGCAAGCGGCAACTGTTGTGATTAACCGCCGCGCTCTGCGACACAACCTGCAACGTCTGCGAGAACTGGCGCCCGCCAGTAAGCTCGTTGCAGTCGTGAAAGCGAACGCTTACGGACACGGTCTTCTTGAGACCGCGCGAACGCTCCCCGATGCCGACGCTTTTGGCGTCGCCCGTCTCGAAGAAGCTCTCCGCCTGCGCGCAGGTGGAATTACGCAACCGATTCTGCTCCTCGAAGGCTTTTTTGAAGCCTCGGACCTGCCGACCATTGCCGATCAGCACCTGCACACGGCGGTGCATAACGAAGAACAGCTGGCCGCGCTGGAAACGGCCGAACTGAGCGAGCCGGTCACCGTGTGGATGAAGCTCGACACGGGCATGCACCGCCTGGGCGTGCGCCCGGAGAATGCCGAAGCGTTTTATCAGCGGCTGTGCCAGTGCAAGAACGTGCGTCAGCCGGTGAATATCGTCAGCCACTTTGCCCGCGCCGATGAGCCTGAATGCGGCGCAACGGAACAGCAGCTTGATATCTTCACCACCTTCTGCGAAGGCAAACCGGGGATGCGCTCCATTGCGGCGTCCGGCGGCCTTCTGCTGTGGCCGCAGTCGCACTTCGACTGGGCGCGTCCGGGGATTATCCTGTATGGCGTTTCCCCGCTTGAGAACAAACCCTGGGGACCGGACTTCGGCTTTAAGCCGGTGATGTCGCTGGTTTCAAAGCTGATTGCCGTGCGTGAGCACAAAGCAGGCGAGCCGGTAGGTTATGGCGGCACCTGGACGAGTGAGCGCGACACGCGGCTTGGCGTGGTAGCGATGGGCTACGGCGACGGCTATCCGCGCGCCGCGCCAACGGGCACGCCGGTACTGGTCAATGGTCGCGAAGTGAAGATTGTCGGCCGTGTGGCGATGGACATGATTTGTGTCGATCTTGGACCCGACGCGCAGGATAAAGCGGGGGACGATGCGGTGATGTGGGGCGAAGGCCTGCCGGTAGAGCGTATTGCTGAAATAACAAAAGTGAGTGCTTACGAACTTATTACGCGCCTTACCTCAAGGGTAGCGATGAAATACGTCGACTAATCACAGTATCCGGGAAGGGATATGTCACCATCTGAAATGGCTGCTTGTCTGGCCTATGCGCTCTCTGTCTGGCTGGCGGCCAGAAACAATATCAACACGTGGTGGATCGGTATTCTCGGCAGCGGGCTATACGCCTGGGTCTTCTATTCAGTGCAGCTCTATGCCGATGTTACCCTACAGCTCTTTTTCATTATCACGAGCATAACGGGTTGGGTGCACTGGCTGAAAGGAAACCGCGGAGAGGTATTGCCGGTGCGGCGAACCCGCCCCAGACATTTTCTCCTTCTGCTGGCCTGTGCCGTGGCAGTAGCGGCGCTGTACGGGCTTTTATTGCATCGGTATACCAACGCCTGGGCGCCCTGGCTGGACTCCATTATTTTAACCTTCAGCATCCTGGCGCAGTTCATGCTAATGGGCCGACGCCTGGAGAACTGGTACGTCTGGCTTGCCGTCAATACCCTTGCCGTGCCGCTGTATGCGATGAGGGGCCTGCATTTGACCGCGGTTCTGTATCTGGTGTTCTGGTTTAACGCCTGGCACGGTTTATATCAATGGCGTAAGGAGATCCGCGCGCGATGAAACCTTACGCAGAGGGTCTGATTGTCGGCAAGTTCGCGCCCTTACACGCAGGACATGAATTGCTTATCAACGCTGCGCTTGCCCGGTGCGAGACGGTGTTTATCATCAGCTATTCGCTACCGGAAATGCCGGGGTGCGAACCCGAAAAGCGCCTTCAGTGGCTACAGACGCGTTTCCCGCGGTGTCGTCACCTGGTGTTTTCGCCAGAGATCGCGGCGGGCCATGATATTGAACCGCCGCCGCCCAACGACGCAGATGCCGATCGCCACCGACACTACGTGGCTACCCTGTGCGAACGCTTCTTTCACTGCCGACCGGACGCCGTATTCACTGCGGAGGATTACGGCGATGGCTTTGCCCGCGTATTAAGCCAGCGTTTTGGCAAACCGGTCACGCACGTGCGGCTTCAGCGCCCGGAGGGCCCTGATGCGCCCTCAGGCACGCTTATTCGCTCTGATGTTCATCGCTACCGCGAGATGCTCTCGGCGGAGGTTTACCGGAGTTTTGTCTTTCGAATTTGCTTATTGGGCGGCGAGTCGACGGGCAAAAGCACGCTTTCCCAGGCGTTGGCAGCAGCGCTTAACGCGCCCTATGTCGCTGAGTTCGGGCGCGAATACTGGGAAGAAAAGAACGGAGTACTGGAATGCGACGATCTCCTGCATATTGCGCGCGAGCAGGTGCGGCGTGAGGACGCAGCCAGCACGGCGCCTTATCTGATTTGTGATACGTCGCCCTTAACCACGCTGTTTTATACCCTCGACCAGTATGGCTCGGCGCCTCAGGCGCTGCACGACTTAGCCGGGCGGGACTATTCGCTGGTTGTACTGTGCGGCGATGAATTTCCCTTCGTACAGGACGGTACCAGGCAAGGCGCGGCGTTTCGCCGCAGGCAGCAGTCGAGGTATATCGCTGAACTGGCGCGCCGAAACATCCCGTATTTACGCGTCACAGGGTCGACGTCTGAACGTATCGAACAAATTCGTGGGCATATCCAGAAACGGTTTTCATAACCTTCTCGACCTTCTCCTGCTTCCGGTTTATTGTTGAAAATCCTGCCTCATAACAATCCGGAGAACATCGCGTGTTTCAGAAAGTAGACGCCTACGCCGGCGACCCTATCCTCTCCTTGATGGAGCGTTTCAAAGAAGATCCTCGCAGCGACAAAGTGAACCTCAGCATCGGTCTTTATTACAACGAGGACGGCATCATTCCTCAACTGAAAGCCGTTGCCGAAGCCGAAGCGCGTCTTAACGCAACCCCGCACGGGGCTTCGCTTTATCTGCCGATGGAAGGGTTAAATACCTACCGTAATACCATTGCGCCGCTGCTGTTTGGTGCGGATCACGCGGTGCTCGCGCAAAAGCGCGTGGCGACTATCCAGACGCTGGGTGGCTCGGGTGCGCTGAAGGTAGGCGCAGATTTCCTGAAAAAGTACTTCCCGGATTCCGGCGTGTGGGTCAGCGACCCGACGTGGGAAAACCACGTGGCCATCTTTGAAGGCGCGGGCTTTAAGGTTGCGACCTATCCATGGTTCGACAGCGAAACCAACGGCGTACGCGTTGATGCGCTGCTGGAAAAACTGAACACCCTGCCGGAGCGCAGTATCGTATTGCTGCATCCGTGCTGCCACAACCCGACCGGTGCGGACCTCACCAATGCCCAGTGGGATGCGGTGATCGAGGTACTGAAGGCGCGTAACCTGATCCCGTTCCTCGACATCGCCTATCAGGGCTTTGGGGCGGGCATGGAGGAGGACGCCTACGCCATTCGTGCGATTGCCAGCGCGGGTCTGCCTGCGCTGGTCAGCAACTCTTTCTCAAAAATCTTCTCCCTCTACGGCGAGCGCGTCGGCGGTCTGTCCGTGGTGTGTGAAGACGCCGAAGCCGCGGGACGCGTACTCGGTCAGCTGAAAGCGACGGTCCGCCGTATTTACTCCAGCCCGCCGAACTTTGGTGCGCAGGTGGTCGCGACCGTACTGGGCGATGATCAGCTGAAAGCCACCTGGCTTGCGGAAGTGGAAGGCATGCGTAAGCGCATCCTGTCGATGCGTCAGGAGCTGGTTAACGTTCTGAAAGAAGCCGTGCCTGGACATAACTTTGATTATCTTCTCAAGCAGCGCGGGATGTTCAGTTATACCGGACTGAGCGCGGCGCAGGTCGATCGCCTGCGCGAAGAGTTCGGCGTCTACCTGATCGCCAGCGGCCGTATGTGCGTGGCGGGGCTGAATGCTGGCAACGTCCAGCGCGTGGCGCAGGCGTTTGCATCCGTAATGTAAGTATTCACTTACTTGCATGCTATATGTAGGCCGGGTAAGGCGCAGCCGCCACCCGGCTTTTTTTGTTCGCGCCGGTGCCAGTCATTGTCCGGCGGCGCTTCGCTTACCGGGTCTACACGTTTCTTCTGCGCTTTGTGATCGTCTTCTTTTTATTCAGCTTCATAAGCAAAAACTCCTTTTCTTCCCCTCCCGCTGGGGTTATGGTCGGATAGTTTTTGACCATCCGCTCAAAATAAAAAGATAACAAACTGAATATTCAGGGGAAAACATGCGCAAGATCACACTGGCGCTCAGCGCCGCCTGCTTATTGTTCTCGCTTAATAGTACCGTTGTTGCGCGGGCTTCTGCACCCACGCCGCTTTACACCGGAACCACCGCCGCCATTCTTGCCGAACAGGCCCCCATTCACTGGGTTTCAGTGGCACAAATCGAAAACAGCCTGACGGGTCGCCCGCCGATGGCCGTGGGCTTCGATATTGACGATACCGTTCTCTTCTCCAGTCCCGGTTTCTGGCGCGGCAAAAAAACGTACTCCCCGGACAGCGAAGCCTATCTGAAAAACCCGGAATTCTGGGAAAAGATGAACAACGGCTGGGATGAGTTCAGTATCCCGAAAGAGGTTGCCCGCGCGCTGATCGCCATGCACGTAAAGCGCGGCGACAGCATTTACTTCGTGACAGGACGTAGCCAGACCAAAACCGAAACCGTCTCGAAAACGCTACAGGATGATTTTCTGATCCCGGAGGCCAGCATGAATCCGGTCATTTTTGCCGGGGACCAGGAAGGGCAAAACACCAAAACCCAATGGCTGGAAAAGAAAAATATCAAGGTGTTCTACGGTGATTCAGATAACGACATCACCGCGGCGCACGACGTGGGAGCAAGAGGCATCCGGGTGTTACGCGCCTCGAACTCCACCTACCGACCGCTGCCAATGGCCGGTAAATTTGGCGAAGAGGTGATCGTTAACTCCGAATACTGATGCATTAACGGCGGGGTGAATGCTTTTTTAAGCAAATCTCTCCGCGCGGGTTTTACCTTTCGCTTTCTTGCTGAACACTTAGAAAGATTCATCTTTCAACACGGAGCAGCACATGTGGTATCAACAGACCCTGACCTTAAGCGCAAAACCACGCGGATTTCACCTGGTGACGGACGAAGTCATCGGGCAAATCCGCGACCTGTCGCGCGTCAAAACGGGTTTGCTGCATCTGCTGCTTCAGCACACGTCTGCTTCTCTCACGCTCAATGAAAATTGCGATCCCACCGTCCGGTCTGACATGGAGCGGCATTTTCTGAAAACCGTCCCGGATAACGCCCCGTATGACCATGATTACGAGGGGGCGGATGATATGCCTTCGCACATCAAATCCTCTTTGCTGGGGGTCTCGTTGATGCTGCCGGTCCACAACGGACGGCTACTGCTGGGAACGTGGCAGGGGATCTGGCTGGGAGAACATCGCATTCACGGTGGTTCGCGTAAAATTATCGCAACGCTACAAGGGGAATAAAGATGACAATTTCGGAGATACTTCAGTACTGCATGAGCAAGCCGGGCGCAGAACAGAGCGTTCACAGCGACTGGAAAGCCACGCAGATCAAAGTGGGTGATGTGTTGTTCGCGATGGTAAAAGAGGTTGAGGGACGTCCTGCGGCATCGCTGAAAACCAGTCCTGAACTGGCCGACTTACTGCGCCAGCAGCACGATGATGTCAGGCCAAGCAAGCATCTGAATAAAGCACACTGGAGTACGGTGTTTCTCGACGGCTCGCTGCCAGATTCGCAAATTTACTACCTGGTAGATGCGTCGTATCAACAGGCGGTAGAACTGCTGCCGGAAACGATCCGACAGCAGCTCTCCGTGTAACGATTACAGCAACGGTTTGAGGAAGCGCGCGGTGTGCGAGGCTTCGCACTCTGCAACGGTCTCTGGCGTACCGGAGACGAGGATTTCACCGCCGCCGCTGCCGCCTTCCGGGCCGAGATCGACAATCCAGTCCGCGGTTTTAATCACGTCCAGGTTGTGCTCAATCACCACGATGGTGTTGCCCTGATCGCGCAGCTGGTGCAGCACGTCCAGCAGCTGCTGGATATCCGCAAAATGCAGGCCGGTGGTCGGCTCGTCCAGAATGTACAGCGTCTGACCGGTACCGCGTTTGGACAGCTCACGCGCCAGCTTCACGCGCTGCGCTTCACCGCCGGACAGCGTTGTCGCTGACTGCCCCAGACGAATATAGGTCAGACCCACATCCATCAGGGTTTGCAGCTTACGCGCCAGCGCAGGGACGGCGTCAAAGAACTCGCGCGCCTCTTCGATGGTCATATCCAGCACTTCGTGGATGGTCTTGCCTTTGTACTTAATCTCCAGCGTTTCGCGGTTATAGCGCTTGCCTTTACACTGGTCGCACGGCACGTAGATATCCGGCAGGAAGTGCATCTCAACCTTGATTACGCCGTCGCCCTGGCACGCTTCACAGCGGCCGCCGCGCACGTTAAAGCTAAATCGGCCTGGCGTGTAGCCGCGCGAACGCGCTTCCGGTACACCCGCGAAGAGTTCACGGACGGGCGTAAAGACGCCAGTATAGGTCGCCGGGTTGGAACGTGGGGTGCGGCCAATCGGGCTCTGATCGATATCGATAACCTTGTCGAAATGCTCCAGCCCCTGAATGTCGCGGTACGGTGCAGGCTCGGCCAGCGTCGCGCCGTTCAGCGCCGTCTGCGCAATCGGGAACAGCGTATCGTTGATCAGCGTCGATTTACCGGAACCGGACACGCCGGTGATGCAGGTAAACAGCCCGACAGGCAGCGTCAGGGTCACGTCTTTCAGGTTGTTGCCGCGCGCCCCGGTTAGCTTCAGCACTTTTTCCGGGTTCGCCGGCACGCGCTGTTTTGGCACTTCAATTTTGCGCTTGCCGCTCATGTACTGGCCGGTCAGCGACTCGGGCACCGCCATAATGTCTTTCAGCGTCCCTTCTGCCACCACCTGTCCGCCGTGCACGCCAGCGCCCGGGCCGATGTCGATCACGTGGTCTGCGGCGCGAATGGCGTCTTCGTCGTGCTCAACCACAATCACCGTGTTGCCAAGGTTACGCAGGTGAACCAGCGTGCCGAGCAGGCGTTCGTTGTCGCGCTGGTGCAGGCCGATAGACGGCTCATCCAGTACGTACATCACGCCGACTAAGCCCGCGCCAATCTGGCTCGCCAGACGGATACGCTGGGCTTCACCGCCGGAGAGCGTTTCAGCCGATCGGGAAAGCGTCAGGTAGTTCAGGCCGACGTTCACGAGGAACTTGAGGCGATCGCCGATCTCTTTCAGCACTTTTTCGGCGATTTTCGCGCGCTGGCCGGAGAGCTTCAGGTTGTTGAAGAAGTCCATCGCGTGGCCGATGCTCATGTCTGAGATGGTCGGCAGCGCCGTGTTTTCGACAAACACGTGACGCGCTTCGCGACGCAGACGTGTACCCTCGCAGGTGGCGCAGGAGCGGTTGCTGATGAACTTCGCCAGCTCCTCGCGCACCGCGCTGGATTCGGTCTCTTTGTAGCGGCGCTCCATGTTGTGCAGCACCCCTTCGAACGGGTGGCGACGCACGGAAGTGTCACCGCGATCGTTCATGTACTTGAACTCGATGTTCTCTTTGCCGGAACCGAACAGGATCACTTTATGTACGTTCGCGCTCAGGCTGGCCCACGGGGCTTCAACGTCGAACTTATAGTGCTCTGCCAGCGATTTCAGCATCTGGAAGTAGTAAAAATTACGCTTATCCCAGCCGCGAATGGCGCCACCCGCCAACGACAGCTCCGGGTTCTGGATCACGCGGTCCGGGTCGAAATATTGCTGAACGCCGAGGCCGTCACAGGTCGGGCACGCGCCCGCTGGGTTGTTGAACGAGAACAGGCGCGGTTCCAGCTCGCGCATGCTGTAGCCGCAAATCGGGCAGGCGAAGTTGGCGGAGAAGAGCAGCTCTTCCGCTTTCGCATCGTCCATGTCTGACACCACCGCCGTGCCGCCCGACAGTTCCAGCGCCGTTTCAAAGGATTCCGCCAGACGCGTCGCCAGATCTTCACGTACCTTAAAGCGGTCAATCACCACTTCGATGGTGTGTTTCTTTTGCAGCTCCAGCTTTGGCGGATCGGACAGGTCACACACTTCGCCATCGATACGGGCGCGGATATAGCCCTGGCTTGCCAGGTTTTCCAGCGTTTTGGTGTGTTCACCCTTACGCTCTTTAATGATTGGCGCCAGCAGCATCAGGCGTTTGCCTTCCGGCTGAGACAGCACGTTATCCACCATCTGGCTGACGGTCTGGGCCGCCAGCGGAACGTCATGATCCGGACAACGCGGCTCGCCCACGCGCGCATACAGCAGACGCAGGTAGTCATGGATTTCGGTAATGGTACCGACCGTAGAACGCGGGTTATGCGATGTGGATTTCTGCTCAATGGAGATAGCAGGAGACAACCCTTCAATGTGGTCGACATCCGGTTTTTCCATCAGCGACAGGAACTGACGCGCGTACGCCGAGAGCGATTCAACGTAACGACGCTGTCCTTCGGCATACAAAGTGTCGAAAGCCAGTGAGGATTTGCCAGACCCCGAAAGCCCGGTCACGACGATGAGTTTGTCGCGAGGGATTATGAGGTTGATATTCTTGAGATTGTGGGTGCGGGCGCCCCGAACTTCGATCTTATCCATTCACCTTTCCCGGTTGGAACACGGATTGCCTGATTTGTTTGAAGGACAAACGGCTGTCAGAAACGGCTAATTATGACACAAAATGACCTGTTTGAATATACAGTATTGGAATGCATTTTCTGATTCACTGTGTAACAATGTCGAGTCCGCGAGAGAACTCTGGAACATGCTACGCAACTATCAAAGTGTCGCATGGAAATGGTACACTCGCGCGTTTACACTATTAAGAAACGTATTCAGGAGACACGAACATGGCCAGCAGAGGCGTAAACAAGGTGATTCTCGTCGGTAATCTGGGCCAGGACCCGGAAGTACGCTACATGCCGAGTGGTGGCGCAGTTGCCAACATTACGCTGGCTACTTCCGAATCCTGGCGTGATAAAGCGACCGGTGAAATGAAAGAGCAGACCGAATGGCACCGCGTTGTGCTGTTTGGCAAACTGGCTGAAGTGGCCGGTGAGTATCTGCGTAAGGGTTCTCAGGTCTATATCGAAGGCCAGCTGCGTACCCGCAAATGGACCGATCAATCCGGTCAGGAAAAATACACCACGGAAGTGGTGGTCAACGTAGGCGGCACCATGCAGATGCTGGGTGGTCGTCAGGGCAGTGGCGCACCGGCAGGTGGCGGCCAGCAGCAGGGCGGTTGGGGTCAGCCTCAGCAGCCTCAGGGCGGCAATCAGTTCAGCGGCGGCGCGCAGTCTCGTCCGCAGCAGCAGTCTGCTCCGGCACCGTCTAACGAACCGCCAATGGACTTCGACGACGATATCCCGTTCTGATATCCAGACGCGTGAAACACAAAAAACCCAGACAATGTCTGGGTTTTTTTATAACAGGCTATCAGGTAATCACCATCGGCCAGTCTGGCGGAGTGTGGCTCATGGCTTCAACCATCACCACTTTAATGTTTTCCCAGACGGCGGCTATATCCACCAGCGTAATGCCGAGCAAACCTGTCGCGAACCAGCATGCGGCACCCAACCCTAACAGGGTGCTAATCACAGCAAGACCTGCGTAGTCGGACTTTCGGAACTGAATGTTTAACGTGCTGGCCAGGAACATCAAAACCGCGCTCAACAACGGCCAGCGCAGGAGCACCATGCTGGTGGTAATGGTTGCCATAAAACCCATCCTCGACAAAACAGACGAACTGGAATGAAACAATGTTTCTCGTTACATAAGATGTGTGAACTATATCACATTTGCTGTTTTATTCGCCAGTATCGTATGAGGTAAAAGTGGGTTTATAACCGGGGAAAATATATCGTACTCGCTCAGATCGGCGCTTAGCCGGAATTTTTATTTTTAATTCATTCAGATAGCAAAACCTTTGCAAAACACCCTCGGCTGTATAGCGTTTACAGCAGTATGTCTATGGATTATGCTTGTGTGGAACAATAAATGTACCCGCAAAAATAATTCATCACATTGAATTATTTGGATTTTTATTCTTTTTTAACACTCAGCATACTCTTTGATTTCGTGGTCTTATTCTTTTATTCAGATATGAGTTATTGCGGTTGCTCTCTCGATTAATGACCTGCGAAAAGATAATGAAAGAAAAAAGACGCGAGATTATTAACGACAGCATGCAGGCTCTGCACGCCCTGGCGAAGCTGATGCCACAACTCAACGCGCAGTGTTCGCCGGTTGAAATGCTGGAAATCATCAACAGCGCACTGGGGGCAAATCTCTCGTGGGTCAGTGTCGAATCCGCAGACGGGCCGCGCGTGGTTTGTGCCGGCGACGTGACGTGTCACGCCTTCAACGTGGCGGGTTTTCTTGCCAGCACCCTGTTGCAGCGGCATCACCGCGCCTGGCGCGTTATCTACTGGAAAGAGCATATTGGCCGGGCGGTATTTTCCCCTCAGCACCCGGGCTATGCGCGGCTGCAAAGCGGCGTGCTGTGTAAACTCTCAGCGCATGGCAGACAGTGCAGTGGTTATTTCTTTTTGGCTTTTAATGAAAAACTGACCTCGCTGCCGATATTGAAAAATATCGTGGTGGTATTGGTCGAGAAGCTAAAAGATTATTTTGATGACATCATCGTGCGGGAAAAAACAGCGCAAGAGATGCAGCGCGTCGTCACGCAATATAAAACTTTATTTGAACGTGCTCCGGTATTGATGAACGCCTTTGACAGGCATAACCGGTGTGTATTGTGGAACGCCGAATGCGAAAAAGTCTTTGGCTGGAGTATGACTGAAATCGGCGAGCACCCCGATCCGCTGGCCCTGTTTTACCCGGATCCCGAGGAGCGACAGCGCGTGCAGGAGTCGGTTCGTTTCGCACCACTTAAGGATATGTACGAATGGCACCCGGTGCGTAAAGACGGGACGCCGTTAACCATCCTCTGGTCAAACATCCTTTTACCGGATAACTCCATTCTCAATATTGGCCTCGATATCACCGAACGTAAAAAAGCAGAACAGCAGCTGACCGTCAAAGCCACCACGGACGATCTGACGGGCTGTCTGAATCGCTCGACAATTTTACAGCGGCTCAAAATGGCGCTGGCAGCCAGTTCGCCGCAGGATGTCAGTAGCCATTTCTGTCTCCTGATGTTCGATCTCGATTATTTCAAGCAGATCAACGATCGGTGGGGACATCAGGTTGGCGATGCGGCATTGATTCACTTTTGCGACCGTATTCGCGAAGTGAGCCCGGCCGGGTCGGCACTGGGACGGGTAGGGGGCGAAGAGTTTGTTCTTCTGCTGGCGCGTACGGATGGTATGGCCGCTACGTTGCTCTCTTCCCGGCTGCGTGCCGCGCTGATCTCAAAACCGCTGCGTGTGGGCGATAAAACGCTGGTACTCTCTTTCAGCGCCGGGGTGGTTGAAGTCTGTCACGGGCAACGGGATACTTCTGCCATACTGATGCGTGCCGATCAGGCATTATATGACGCCAAGCGTACGGGAAGAGGAAAAACGGTTCTGGCGTCTGATTATTTATAAATCAGCATAAGAACAAAGAGCAGGCTATTTCAGCCAACAAATTTTCCACACCTGTCGCGGGTAATTATTATCCTTATCAGAAACGAAATGAATACTTTTAGTTTGGCTTACGGGAAAATATTATCGGCATCACGAATTTTAGGATTTTTAATACCAAAAGTCAGTTGCTAACTTCCCATGATTCATGCAACGTAATCACCTGTTTATCAAAGCAGCCGGTCTTCATTGCTACAGGCGTACAACATGCAGGGATACAGAGCGGGAAATGAATCGTAGCGCGCGGCGCAAAATGCTCAAAGCGGTCGGGATTATCATGGTAGTTATGCTGCCGGTGATGCTTGCGCTATGGTTTGCCCAGCTTAGAGCCGTGTCGGAAATCAGCGCTCAGCTGCGCACGTTTGCTGAACTTGCTTTAAACAAAACTGAACGGGTTATTCAACAGGTTGATATGGCCCGGGAAGACGCGGAAAAATATCAGGGTAAAGTGTGTACGCCGGAGCATCGTCAATATATGTTGAACGTTTCCCGCGGTCGCCTTTTTGTTGCCGATTTAATTTATGCTGAAGGCCAGGACTTTCTCTGCTCGACCCTTTTTACGCCGGATCATCCTTACATCATCCCCGCTGCCAATTACACACGTAAACCCGACGTTGCTATCTATTATTTTCGCGATACGCCATTTTTTAATGGTTATAAAATGATATATATGCAGCGCGGAAATTATGTCGCAGTGGTCAACCCGCTTTCGTACAGTGAGGTGATGTCAGACGATCGTTCCCTGTCGTGGGGAGTGTATGACACCGTCAGCAATGCATTCTTTTCTGTGAGTCAGAAAGCCAATATTTCTTTATTGCATTCGATGCTCCGACATCAGGAAACGACTTTTCAGAAAGATGACCGTTTTTATACGATCGTAAAATCAGAGCAGAGGCCCATTGCGGCCATCGTTTCAACCTCCAATGCCCGTTTTTATAAAACGCTTTATCATCAGGCTACTCTGACGCTACCGCTGGGGATGATTTGCAGCATTATTATTTTGCTGGTGTGGTCGCGAACACACCGTGAATTCAATTCGCCTGGCCGACTTCTGCACCGGGCGCTGAATAAACGCCAGCTGTGCGTCCATTATCAGCCCATTATTGATATAAAAAATAACCAGTGCGTGGGAGCAGAGGCGTTGTTGCGCTGGCCAGGATTCAACGGTCAGGTTATGAGCCCGGCGGAATTTATTCCCCTGGCCGAAAAAGAGGGGATGATTGCGCGCATTACGGATTACGTCGTGGAGGAGGTGTTCACCGATCTGGGCCATTTTCTTGCCGCTCACCCCGATCTGTATGTCTCGATTAACCTGTCGGCGTCAGATTTTCACTCTTCGCGTCTTATCGCCCTGATCTCCGACAAAGCCCGCTTTTACTCGGTTCGCGCGCAGCAAATAAAAATTGAGGTGACGGAGCGGGGGTTTATTGACGTGCCGAAAACCACGCCGGTCATTCAGGCGTTTCGCCAGGCGGGGTATGAAGTGGCGATTGATGATTTCGGAACCGGCTACTCTAACCTGCATAACCTCTATTCGCTGAACGTCGATATCCTGAAAATCGACAAATCTTTTATCGATACCTTAACCACCAACAGCACCAGCCACCTGATTGCCGAGCACATCATTGAGATGGCGCAAAGCCTGCGGCTGAAAACCATTGCGGAAGGGGTCGAGACGGGGGAGCAGGTGAGCTGGCTGCTGAAGCGTGGCGTGCAGTATTGTCAGGGATGGCACTTCGCGAAAGCGATGCCGCCCCAGGCATTTATGGCCTGGCAGCAGCAACCCTTGCGTTAACACGCATTAATTGAGCTGATGGCGGTAGTCGCTCGGCGTACGGTCAAACTCGCGGCGGAAGACGCGGGAAAAGGTCTGCTGCGACACATAGCCCAGATCCATTGCGATATCAAAAATGGGCCGCTGCGTTGAGCGTAACGCCTGCGCCGCCAGCAGGAGCCTGCGCTGGCGAATGTAGTCACCCAGCGTTTGATGCATTACGGTGCGGAACATTCTCTGTAAATACCATTTCGAATAGCCCGACTTCTTAGCGACCACATCAATGTTCAACGGCTGGTCGATATGTTCATCAATCCATTCAATAAGCGTCTGAATAATTTGCTGATGCGACATAAGGTTACCCCTCTGTGGAGACATCTGTCCTGGTTGATTCGTCGTTTTCTCTGCGGGGGAGTATAATTCCTCAAGTTAACTTGAGGTAAAGAGGTTTTATGGAAAAGAGATTACCGCGCATCAAAGCGCTGTTAACCCCCGGTGAAGTGGCGAAACGAAGCGGCGTGGCGGTGTCGGCGCTCCACTTCTATGAAAGCAAAGGGTTAATAAAAAGTATCCGTAACGCCGGAAACCAGCGGCGCTATACCCGCGATGTGCTCCGCTACGTGGCGATTATCAAAATTGCGCAACGTATCGGCATCCCCCTGGCTACCATCGGCGACGCGTTCGGCGTATTGCCGGAAGGACACTCGCTGAGCGCGAAAGAGTGGAAGCAGCTGTCGTCCCAGTGGCGAGAAGAACTGGATCGTCGTATTCACACGCTGGTGGCCCTGCGCGATGAACTGGATGGCTGCATTGGTTGCGGGTGTTTATCACGTAGCGATTGTCCGCTGCGTAACCCGGGTGACAGGCTGGGCGAGCAGGGAACAGGGGCGCGGTTGCTGGAGGAGGATTGAGAGGTGTGTGCCGGGTAAGGCGCAGCCGCCACCCGGCAACAAGCATAAAGAACTAAAGCGCCACTAAGGGCGCTTTAGTTTTTTCCGGTCTTTGTCTTTCTCTCTATCCCGCTGGCTCACGGGAGGGTTTCCCCCGACATCAGTACTCCTCGTGTCGAGCTTGTGGAGGAGGTTCCGGTTTGTACTGACACTTTAATTCTATGCCCGGCCGCCGTTTTTGCCAACGGAGATGATGAGATTTTAGCCGAATTTTTTTCGTGAAGTTGTTCAGTTTTCTATAGTTAAAAAGTATGAATCACCGGAGAACATCATGCTAACGGTCCACCACCTTAACCAGTCTCGTTCCCATCGCGTCCTCTGGGCGCTGGAAGAACTGGGTCTGACATATGAGATTGTGCGCTACCAGCGCGAAAAAACCATGCTCGCACCAGACGCGCTCAAAAAAGTGCATCCGCTGGGAAAATCCCCGGTACTGGAAGATAACGGACTGGTTCTGGCTGAATCAGGCGCGATTCTGGAATATCTTCAGGAAACGTACGATTCGGCGTCACGATTCAAACCGTTAGATCCCGCCCATAAAGTGCAGTATCGCTTCTGGCTGCATTACGCCGAAGGATCTTTGATGCCGCTGCTGTTAATGAAGCTGGTATTTAACAGCCTCGGCAACCCCCCCGTCCCGTTTGGCCTGCGCACGCTGGGTAAGGCGCTGGGGCAGGGGGTGCAAAAAGCGTATCTCAACCGCCAGCTGGAAACGCATGCGCGCTTTATTAACGACCATCTTGCCGAAAACAGCTGGTTTGCCGGCGACACGCTGACCATGGCGGACATCCAGATGAGTTTTCCCCTCTTCGCCCTGCTGGCGAGAGGCGGCATCGACAATCTCGACCACATAGCGGCGTGGAAACAGAGAGTGGAGGCACGTCCGGGCTGGCAGACAACGCTTGCGAAAGGCGGCCCGCTGACGATACCCGGCGGGGGATGAAATGTAACGAAATTGCGCATGGACGATAACGTTTGCGCATCCTCTGCTTAATTCTTCATCGTCATGAGGCAATTTTAGCGAAAAACGAGAAAGTTCAGTTGAAAAGGGCGGGTATTAGGCTAGATAATCGTTTGCCTACATTTGACCACCCGTTTTGTAAGCGCGGAGCTAAACGTTTGCTTTTTTTGTGACGCCCCTTTCGTCGCAAACGCAGCACAAGGATTTGACGTTTCGCTGGCAGTGGAGTCTCCACCACGCTTACGGACTTTCAATAAAAATTTTCAGGGGATGTTTTCTATGTCTACGCCATCTGCGCGTACCGGCGGTTCACTTGACGCCATGTTTAAAATTTCTGCTCGCGGCAGCACCGTGCGCCAGGAAGTTGTTGCCGGTCTGACGACGTTTCTGGCGATGGTGTACTCCGTCATCGTGGTGCCGGGCATGCTCGGCAAAGCCGGTTTCCCGCCAGCGGCGGTCTTCGTTGCCACCTGCCTGGTTGCGGGTGTGGGTTCGATTGTGATGGGCCTGTGGGCGAACCTGCCGCTGGCGATCGGGTGCGCCATCTCCCTGACCGCGTTTACCGCCTTCAGCCTGGTGCTGGGCCAGCATATCAGCGTCCCGGTAGCGCTCGGCGCGGTGTTCCTGATGGGTGTACTGTTCACCGTGATCTCTGCTACCGGCATCCGTAGCTGGATTTTGCGCAACCTGCCGCAGGGCGTGGCGCACGGCACCGGTATCGGCATCGGCCTGTTCCTGCTGCTGATTGCCGCCAACGGCGTGGGTCTGGTCATCAAGAACCCGCTGGACGGCCTGCCGGTTGCGCTGGGTAACTTCGCGAGCTTCCCGGTGATCATGTCGTTGGTGGGGCTGGCGGTGATCATTGGCCTGGAAAAATTGAAAGTGCCGGGCGGCATTCTGCTGACCATTATCGGCGTGTCCATCGTCGGTCTGATCTTCGACCCGTCCGTTCATTTCTCCGGGATTTTCGCCATGCCGTCGCTGAGCGATGACAACGGTAACTCCCTGATTGGCAGCCTGGATATTGTGGGCGCGCTGAATCCGGTGATCCTGCCAAGCGTGCTGGCGCTGGTAATGACCGCGGTGTTTGATGCCACCGGGACCATCCGCGCGGTGGCGGGGCAGGCTAACCTGCTGGACAAAGACGGCCAGATCATTGACGGCGGCAAAGCGCTGACCACCGACTCCCTGAGCAGCGTTTTCTCTGGCCTGGTGGGTGCAGCGCCAGCGGCAGTGTACATTGAGTCCGCAGCGGGTACGGCGGCAGGCGGCAAAACCGGCCTGACGGCTATTACCGTTGGCGTACTGTTCCTGCTGATCCTGTTCCTCTCTCCGCTCTCTTATCTGGTGCCAGCTTACGCGACCGCACCTGCGCTGATGTACGTCGGCCTGCTGATGCTGAGCAACGTGGCGAAAATCGACTTTGCTGACTTTGTTGATGCCATGTCCGGTCTGATCACCGCGGTCTTTATCGTGCTGACCTGTAACATCGTGACCGGCATTATGATCGGTTTCGCCTCGCTGGTGATTGGGCGTCTGGTCTCCGGTGAGTGGCGCAAGCTGAACATCGGTACCGTTGTCATCGCCGTTGCGCTGGTGGCGTTCTACGCGGGCGGCTGGGCAATTTAAGTTATCCATTGATGCGAAAACGGGTGGCTCAGGCCGCCCGTTTTTATTTTCAGGACTCATCCCGTTGTCTTTTACGTTACTCTGGAGAGGATAGAATAAGAGGCACGACGCCTCAGGTTTGGCTTAAAAAGAAACACAGCAAACAGGGAACGCATGGAAATTTTCTTCACAATACTCATCATGACCCTTGTGGTCTCATTATCCGGGGTGGTTACACGCGTACTGCCCTTCCAGGTCCCCCTGCCTTTAATGCAAATAGCTATCGGCGCGCTGCTGGCGTGGCCGACGTTCGGTCTGCACGTGGAGTTCGATCCGGAACTGTTCCTCGTGCTGTTTATCCCGCCGCTGCTGTTTGCCGATGGCTGGAAAACGCCGACGCGCGAATTTCTTGAGCACGGGCGAGAGATCTTCGGTCTGGCGCTGGCGCTGGTGGTCGTTACCGTGGTCGGGATTGGTTTCCTGATCTACTGGGCCGTACCGGGGATCCCGCTTATACCCGCCTTTGCGCTGGCTGCCGTGCTGTCGCCGACCGACGCCGTGGCGCTGTCCGGCATTGTGGGCGAAGGGCGCATTCCTAAGAAAATCATGGGCATTTTGCAGGGCGAGGCGCTGATGAACGACGCTTCCGGCCTGGTCGCCCTGAAGTTTGCCGTGGCGGTAGCCATGGGCACCATGGTCTTTACCGTCGGCGGTGCAACCCTCGAATTCTTCAAGGTGGCGATTGGCGGTATCCTCGCAGGCTTTGTTGTAAGCTGGCTGTACGGTCGTTCGCTGCGCTTCCTCAGCCGCTGGGGCGGCGATGAACCGGCGACGCAGATCGTCCTGCTGTTCCTGCTGCCGTTCGCCTCTTACCTGATTGCCGAACATATCGGCGTGTCGGGCATTCTGGCGGCGGTAGCTGCGGGGATGACCATCACCCGTTCCGGCGTGATGCGCCGGGCGCCGCTGGCGATGCGTCTGCGCGCGAACAGTACCTGGGCGATGCTCGAGTTTGTCTTTAACGGCATGGTGTTCCTGCTGTTGGGCCTGCAACTGCCGGGCATTATGGAATCTTCGCTGATCGCGGCCGAAGCGGATCCAAACGTTGAAGTCTGGATGCTGTTTACCGATATCGTACTCATCTACCTTTCGCTGATGCTGGTGCGTTTCGGCTGGCTGTGGACGATGAAGAAGTTCAGCGTTCGCTTCCTGACCAAAAAGCCGATGGAGTTCGGCTCCTGGACCACGCGCGAGCTGCTGATTGCCTCTTTCGCGGGCGTTCGCGGGGCGATCACCCTTGCTGGTGTGCTCTCCATTCCTCTGCTTCTGCCGACGGGCGACGTCTTCCCGGCGCGCTACGAGCTGGTGTTCCTGGCGGCGGGCGTGATCCTCTTCTCCCTGTTTGTCGGCGTAATTATGCTGCCGATTCTGCTGCAGCATATTGATGCGGGTGACACCTCGCAGCAGCATAAGGAAGAGCGGATTGCCCGTGCGGCGACGGCGGAAGTGGCGATTGTCGCCATCGAGAAGATGGAGGAGCGTCTGGCCGCCGATGCCGAAGAGAACATTGATAACCAGCTGCTGAAGGAAGTCAGTTCACGCGTGATTGGTAATTTGCGTCGCCGTGCTGACGGACGTAACGACGTGGAAAGTTCGTTGCAGGAAGAGAACCTCGAGCGCCGTTTCCGCCTGGCGGCGCTGCGCTCCGAGCGTGCCGAGCTGTATCACCTGCGCGCGACGCGGCAGATCAGCAACGAGACGCTGCAAAAGCTGCTGCACGATCTGGATCTGCTGGAAGCGTTGTTGATAGAGAATCAGTAGCGCTGTAATTGCCCGGTGGCGCTGCGCTTACCGGGCCTACGTGCTCGATCGGTTCCCTCTCCCTATGGGCTGAGGGTTCCCCACAAATTAATGCGAGCACTGAGCAATCCCCTCGCCCCTCCGGGGAGAGGGTTAGGGTGAGGGGAACATACGGCGGTGGTGGTCATTCCGTTCACTTTATGTTCCTTGCTACTCTGTAACGACATGACCGGTGAACGTGCCAGGGTGGCTCAGTCGCCACCACCCTGGCGACCCGGGCTCCCGGCGGTAAATCGCCGCTTCGCGGTGCCCTCGGCTTATTCCTTCCGGCTTATCGGGTACGGGCGGAGGCAACGTCCCTGTAAAGCCGCCCTCTCGGCGCATCCCTGCGCCTCGCCCCGGCCGGAAGGCAAACGCCTCAGCGATTTACAGCCGGACCAGGGCATCGCTGACAGCCCTCAGTCATTTAGAAAGCAACTTTATTGCTTCTGCATAAAAAAATTACTGGGGAACCCTCAGCCCACAGGGAGAGGGTTAGGGTGAGGGTACCCAAAACCCCTCACAGCATTGCAACCACGCCTGTGCGCTGTGCGACAGATACACCCCTTCACGCCAGATCATCCCTAACTGCCAGTGCAGATCGCTCTCCAGCGGGATCCAGCGCAGCGTGTTTTTATCCAGCCGCTCGCAGATCGGCTGCGGCAGAATGGCTATCCCCACGCCCGCCTGTACCATCGCTGCCAGAAAATCCCACTGGCCGCTGCGCACCGCAATGCGCGGCTTTACGTTGTGCTGGTTAAACAGCGCCATCAGCTGGCGGCTTAAGGCGAAATCTTCGTTGTAAATCAGCAGCGGGTGTTCGCCGAGCAGCTCGGGTTTTACTGATTCAATCTTCAGCCAGTCGCCGGAGCGCGGCACCAGCACGCACAGCGGGTGGCTGAACAGCGGCAGCGTCGCCAGGCCGCTTTCCTCCTCTACGGGAAGGGCCGTCATGGCCACGTCCAGTTCACCGTTCATCACCGCCTGCTGCACGGTCAGGCCGCCAAATTCAGAAATTTTTAGCTCAACGCCGGGATAGCGCTGGCGAAACAGGCTAATCGGCCCGGCCATCATCATGCCGACCATCGGCGGAATGCCGAGCCGCAGCAGCCCTTTTGTCAGGTGGTTGATGTCCCCAAGCTCGGCCTCCAGCTGGCGGAACTCCGCCAGAATTGCCAGCCCGCGCTCGAACACCACGCGACCGGTATCGGTCAGCAGCAGCTTGCGCCCGTCGCGGATCAGGAGGGTACAGTTCAGCTCATCTTCGAGGTTTTTCAGCATCTTACTGATGGTAGGCTGGGTTACGAATAACTTCTCCGCTGCGCGGGTAAAACTTTGCTGGCGAACCACCTCGACAAAATAGCGCAGCGTTCTTATGTCCATGATTATTCCTCGAAACTATACCTTCGATGATTTTAATTCATTTCAGTCGATACCGTACGCTCACTATACTGGCGCCTCGTCTCATTTCTGAGGAAAACCCCCATGGCCGTGGCGTTAAGCCGTGTTACGCCTGCCGTTGTTCAACGACTCCAGGTACCGGTTCAGGTACTGCTCTACGCGGGACTGTTTGTTTTTGCTGAATATCTTGTCGACTGGCTGAACCTGCCTTTACCCGCCAACCTGGTGGGAATGGTGCTGATGCTGACGCTGATCCTCTGTCGCGCGTTGCCCCTTAGCTGGGTGCGGGCCGGTGCGCGCTGGCTGCTGGCGGAGATGCTGCTGTTCTTCGTTCCGGCCGTGGTGGCGGTGGTGAATTATGCGCAACTGCTGATGGTCGACGGCTGGCGCATCTTTGCGGTTATCGCCCTGAGCACGCTGATGGTGCTGGGCGCCACCGCCTGGGTGGTGGATAAAGTGTATCGCTTTGAAATCAGCAGGCAGAAGCATGACTAACTTTCAGATAAGCGTGCTATGCCTGATTGCGACAGTCGTCATTTACTTTGCCAACAAGCGCCTGTATCGCCGCTTTCGCACGCTGCCGCTGATGCCGCTGGTCTTTACGCCGATCCTGCTGGTGCTGATGCTGGTCTTCGGCCATATCTCCTGGCAGAACTACATTGGTGAATCCCACTGGCTGCTGTGGCTGCTCGGCCCGGCGACTATCGCCTTTGCGGTGCCGGTGTATGACAACCTGGCAATTATTAAACGCCACTGGATGTCGCTCAGCGCGGGAGTCGTCACCGCGACGGTAGTGGCGGTGTGCAGCTCGGTCTGGCTGGCGCGGCTGTTTACCCTGTCTGATGAAATCCAGCGCAGCCTGGCGGTACGCTCGGTGACCACACCGTTCGCGCTGGCGGCGGCTAAACCGCTCGGCGGACAGCCGGATCTGGTGGCGCTGTTTGTGGTGGTGACCGGCGTGTTCGGCATGGCAGTGGGGGATGTGCTGTTTCTGCGCCTTTCCATTCGCGAAGGGATGGCGAAAGGGGCAGGGTTTGGCGCGGCGTCGCACGGGGCGGGGACGGCACGTTCGTATGAGCTGGGACAGCAGGAAGGCGTTGTTGCAAGCCTGGTGATGATGCTCTCGGGCGTGACAATGGTATTAATCGCGCCGCTGGTAGCGTGGGTGATGTTTTAAGTTCCCCGGCCAGAGCGACCGGGGAGAAAAGGTTTAGTGCGCGCGGCCCTGCTCAACACCCAGGCCGGTTTGCGAGCGGATAAACTGGGCGCGGAATTTCTCACGCTCCAGGTTACCCTCCGGCGAGTTGTCGGTCGCTGAGAAGAACCAGATCCCGATAAACGCCACGGCAATGGAGAACAGCGCCGGGTATTCATACGGGAAGATAGCGCTTTCGTGACCGAGGATCTGCACCCAGATGGTCGGGCCGAGGATCATCAGAATCACCGCCGTCAGCAGCCCCAGCCAGCCGCCAATCATCGCCCCACGGGTGGTCAGTTTTGACCAGTACATGGAGAGCAGAATGATCGGGAAGTTACAGCTTGCCGCAATCGAGAAGGCCAGCCCCACCATAAAGGCGATGTTCTGCTTCTCGAACAAAATCCCCAGCAGGATGGCGACGACGCCCAGCACCAGTACGGTGATTTTGGAGACTTTCAGCTCATCGCGCTCGCTTGCGCCTTTGCGGAAAACGTTGGCGTAGAGATCGTGCGATACCGCAGACGCACCAGCCAACGTCAGCCCGGCAACCACCGCGAGGATGGTGGCGAAGGCCACGGCAGAGATAAAGCCGAGGAACAGGTTACCGCCTACCGCGTCGGCCAGATGCACCGCCGCCATGTTGTTACCGCCGATAAGCGCGCCCGCCGCGTCTTTAAACGCCGGGTTTGCCCCCACCAGCATGATCGCGCCAAAGCCGATGATAAAGGTCAGTATGTAGAAGTAGCCCATAAACCCGGTGGCGTAGAACACGCTTTTACGCGCTTCACGTGCATCAGACACCGTGAAGAAACGCATCAGGATATGCGGCAGGCCAGCGGTACCGAACATCAGGCCGAGACCGAGCGAGAGCGCGGATATCGGATCTTTCACCAGCCCGCCCGGGCTCATGATCGCTTCCCCTTTCGGGTGCACTGACATGGCTTCGGTAAACAGATTATTGAAGCTGAACCCGACGTGTTTCATCACCATAAAGGCCATAAAGCTGGCGCCGAACAGCAGCAGTACCGCTTTGATGATCTGTACCCAGGTGGTGGCCAGCATGCCGCCGAACAGGACGTACATCACCATCAGCACGCCTACCAGCACCACCGCGACGTGGTAGTTCAGACCGAACAGCAGCTCGATCAGTTTGCCCGCGCCGACCATCTGCGCAATCAGGTACAGCGCCACCACCACCAGCGAACCGCAGGCGGAGAGCATGCGGATGGGGCCTTGTTTGAGGCGGTATGAAGCTACGTCTGCAAAGGTGTAGCGGCCAAGGTTACGCAGGCGCTCGGCAATCAGGAACAGAATGATCGGCCAGCCGACGAGGAAGCCGAGGGAGTAGATCAGGCCGTCATACCCCGAGGTATAAACCAGCGCGGAGATCCCGAGGAACGAGGCGGCAGACATAAAGTCTCCCGCAATCGCCAGCCCGTTCTGGAAGCCGGTAATGTTGCCGCCCGCGGTGTAGTAATCGTTACGGGAGCGCACGCGTTTCGACGCCCAGTAGGTGATGTAAAGCGTTAGCACCACGAAAATCAGGAACATGATAATCGCCTGCCAGTTGGTTGGCTGGCGCTGGACCTCGCCGGTAAGGGCATCTGCCGCATGGGCAGCAAAGGGAAGTGTGGCGGCAAGCGCCGTCAGGACTCGCTTCATGATGCTTTTACCTCGCGCAGAACTTCTCTGTTAAGACGATCGAATTCACCGTTCGCACGCCAGACATACACACCTGTCAGCACAAACGAAATAACGATAACGCCAATGCCAATTGGGATGCCGCGCGTAACGCTGGTTCCGGCGTGCAGCGGCGTACCGAGCCACTGCGGCGCAAAGGCGATCAGCAGAATAAAGCCGACGTAAATAACCAGCATGATGATGGAAAGGATAAAGGCAAACCGTTGCCGTTTTTCGACGAGCTCCCTGTAGTGCGCACTATTCTCTATCTGCTGACAAATATCGTTATTCATCACAGAGTCTCCAAAGGTAAGGTTGGTTTGTTTTTATCCCCTCTCCCCTATGGGGAGAGGGTTAGGGTGATGGAAGGAAGGTGCGGTCTGATGCCCTCACCCCGGCCCTCTCCCACGGGGAGAGGGAGAAACACTAGGAAGGCATTGCGATGGCCTGCTTCTCTTCGAGCAGTTTGTCCACCACGCCAGGATCGGCAAGCGTTGAGGTATCACCGAGGTTGCTGGTGTCGCCTGCTGCGATTTTGCGCAGAATACGACGCATAATCTTGCCGGAACGGGTTTTCGGCAGTGAGTCGGTCCAGTGCAGCACGTCCGGCGTGGCCAGCGGGCCGATCTCTTTACGCACCCAGTTGCGCACCTCGGTATACAGCTCTGGCGACGGCTCTTCGCCGTGGTTCAGGGTGACGTAGGCGTAGATCGCCTGGCCTTTGATGTTGTGAGGAATGCCGACAACTGCCGCTTCGGCAATCTTCGGATGCGACACCAGCGCAGACTCAATCTCCGCCGTGCCCAGACGGTGGCCGGAAACATTCAGCACATCGTCCACGCGTCCGGTGATCCAGTAATAACCGTCTTCGTCCCGGCGCGCGCCGTCGCCGCTGAAGTACATGTTTTTAAAGGTTGAGAAGTAGGTCTGTTCGAAGCGCTCATGGTCGCCGAACAGGGTACGCGCCTGGCCAGGCCAGGAATCGACGATTACCAGGTTGCCTTCGGTGGCCCCTTCCTGCGGATTGCCTTCGTTGTCCACCAGCGCGGGCTGCACGCCGAAGAACGGACGGGTGGCCGAACCGGCTTTCAACTGCGTGGCGCCCGGCATCGGGGTGATCATGAAGCCGCCGGTTTCGGTCTGCCACCAGGTGTCCATCACCGGGCACTTCTCGTTGCCGATCTTCTTCCAGTACCACTCCCAGGCTTCCGGGTTGATCGGCTCGCCCACGGAACCGAGGATGCGCAGGGAAGAGCGGTCGGTCCCTTCGATGGCTTTATCGCCTTCCGCCATCAGTGCACGGATCGCCGTTGGCGCGGTGTAGAGAATGTTGACCTGATGCTTATCGACCACCTGGCACATACGCGCCGGCGTTGGCCAGTTAGGTACGCCTTCAAACATCAGCGTCGTTGCGCCGCAGGCCAGCGGGCCGTACAGCAGGTAGCTGTGACCGGTGACCCAGCCCACGTCGGCGGTACACCAGTAGATGTCGCCCGGATGGTAGTCGAAAACGTATTTAAAGGTGGTGGCCGCGTAAACCAGATAGCCGCCGGTGGTATGCAGCACGCCTTTCGGCTTACCAGTGGATCCGGATGTATAAAGGATAAACAGCGGATCTTCCGCGTTCATCTCTTCCGGCTGATGCTGGTCGCTCGCGTTTTCAATCAGATCGCTCCACCACAGGTCTCGGCCCTCGTGCCAGTCAATGTTGCCGCCCGTGCGTTTGAAGACAATGACGTTATGGATGGATTTCACGTTCGGGTTTTTCAGCGCTTCATCGACGTTTTTCTTCAGCGGAATGCCGCGCCCGGCACGCACGCCCTCGTCAGCGGTGATCACCAGCTTTGAATTCGAGTCGACGATACGTCCGGCAACCGCCTCCGGCGAGAAGCCACCAAAAATAACGGAGTGGATCGCGCCGATGCGCGCGCAGGCCAGCATAGCCACCGCGGCTTCCGGCACCATCGGCATATAGATCGCCACCACATCGCCTTTTTTAATGCCCTGGGCCAGCAGCACGTTGGCGAAGCGGCAGACGTCGCGATGAAGCTCTTTATATGAGATGTGTTTGCTCTGAGAGGCATCGTCGCCTTCCCAGATAATGGCCGTTTCGTTGCCGCGTTCGGCAAGATGGCGGTCCAGGCAGTTCGCCGCCAGGTTCAGCGTGCCGTCTTCATACCATTTAATGGAGACGTTGCCCGGCGCGAAAGAGGTGTTCTTTACCTTCTGATAAGGTTTGATCCAGTCGAGGATGTGGCCCTGTTCACCCCAGAATGCGTCAGGGCTGGAAATGGACTGCTGGTATTTCTCCTGGTACTGCTCCGGGCTTATCAGGCAACGGTCCGCAATGTTTGCGGGAATGTCGTGTTTGTGTATTTGGCTCATGGCTTTTTTTCTCCTTGTAAGATGTTAATAATATGTCGCAAAAACGTTAATAGTAGGGGCTTTACAAGCTTTGTTTAGTATTTGGGCGACAGATCACGCAATGTCTGAAGAGTATGAAAATTGAGCGAATGAAACTTTGAAGGGAAATAATTCATCTGAAGAATTATTCACTTTTTTGTTTGTAAAAGTTTTTTCATAACAATCGGTTATTGATGTGGATTGCTATTAATTACCGTCAATGGCGCTTTTTGCAGTGAAATGCCTTGTTCTTTAAGGCTTGCGCAGCATGCCGTGCAAATGATACTCATACGGCGCGTTAAAAAATCCCATAAACCAACGCAACACAATTCATACCCTTTCAGTATGTCTCCATATTCATGCAGTTTTGCTGGTGCGGAGATTTCATTGAGGAAGTCAGTTTCTATGAAAAATTTGAAAGTCAGCCTGGCCTGGCAGATCCTGCTGGCCCTTGTGCTGGGCATCTTGCTGGGCAGTTACCTCCATTACCATAGCGACAGCCGCGAGTGGCTGATTGCGAACCTTCTCTCGCCAGCGGGCGATATCTTTATTCATCTGATCAAGATGATTGTTGTGCCGATTGTGATCTCGACGCTGGTGGTCGGTATTGCCGGGGTAGGTGATGCGAAACAGTTAGGCCGCATCGGCGTTAAAACCATTCTCTATTTCGAAGTGATCACCACGGTTGCCATCATTCTTGGTATCACCCTGGCGAACGTGTTCCAGCCAGGTTCCGGGATTGATATGTCGCAGCTGGCGACGGTGGATATTTCGAAATATCAAAGCACCACCGCCGACGTGCAGAGCCATTCGCACGGTCTGATGGGCACAATTCTGTCACTGGTGCCGACCAACATTATCGCGTCAATGGCGAAGGGCGAGATGCTGCCGATCATCTTCTTCTCGGTGCTCTTTGGTCTGGGGCTTTCTTCCCTGCCCGCGACGCACCGTGAACCGTTGGTAACGGTGTTCCGCTCTATCTCTGAAACCATGTTCAAAGTTACCCACATGGTGATGCGCTATGCGCCGGTGGGTGTTTTTGCGCTGATCGCCGTAACCGTGGCGAACTTCGGCTTTGCTTCCCTGTGGCCGTTGGCGAAGCTGGTGATTCTGGTGCACTTCGCGATCCTGTTCTTTGCGCTGGTAGTGCTGGGGATTGTGGCGCGCCTGTGCGGGCTGAGCATCTGGATCCTAATCCGCATTCTGAAAGATGAGCTGATTCTGGCGTACTCCACGGCAAGCTCCGAGAGCGTGCTGCCGCGTATCATTGAGAAGATGGAGGCCTACGGTGCACCGGCGTCCATTACCAGCTTCGTTGTACCGACCGGTTACTCCTTCAACCTGGATGGTTCAACGCTGTATCAGAGTATTGCGGCAATCTTTATCGCTCAGCTGTACGGCATTGACCTGTCGCTGTGGCAGGAAATCGTGCTGGTGTTGACCCTGATGGTGACCTCAAAGGGTATCGCAGGCGTGCCGGGCGTCTCCTTCGTGGTGCTGCTGGCGACGCTGGGCAGCGTCGGTATTCCGCTGGAAGGCCTGGCGTTTATCGCCGGTGTGGACCGTATCCTCGACATGGCGCGTACCGCGCTGAACGTGGTGGGTAATGCGCTGGCGGTGCTGGTAATCTCCAAGTGGGAACACAAGTTCGACCGTAAAAAAGCGCTGGCGTATGAACGCGAGGTGCTGGGTCGTTTTGATAAAACGGCTGACCAGTGATGTAAAAATGCCGGGTGGCGGCTTCGCCTTACCGGGCCTACATAAGCCGTAGGCCCGGTAAGCGCAGCGCCACCGGGCAATAATTTACTCTCCGCTCAACGCATCAAACTCTTCACACCCGGTATCAAACCCTTCCGTACAGCTCAGGTTTAACCAGTAAAGCGCTTTCTGTTTATTCGGTGTGATAAAGCCTTTCTCACCCTGCCTGAACAGCATGCCTGCCCAGTACTCCGCATAGCCCGTCCGGGACAGAGCCGAACTCCGCTTGAACCACGCCGCAGCCTGCACGTCATCCTGAGGGACTTCAACGCCGTTGGCATAGATCAGCCCCAGCAGCTGTTGCGCGTCTACCGCCGAGTCGCTATCGATGTCTTCGGTCACCGTTTGCAGCAGTTTAATGGCCTGCGGGTAGTCGGTCTTGCCTGCTTGCGTGTTCACCAACACCCGTGCCAGCATGATCGCGCCGCGTTTGCTGCCCGCAATGTTTGCCTGTTGGGCCAGAGCTTTGGCCTGTGCGTAGTCGCCCTGCGTAAAGAGGATTTGCGACAGCAGCGCCATGGCGTCGACATTGCCGCCTTTCGCCGCTTTCTCGGCCCACAGCGCGGCCTGCTTGCTGTCGCCGGAGCTGAAGTACGTATCGGCAAGATAATACTGGGCGCGCGCATCACCGGCTTCCGCCTGTTTTCGATACTGGCTGCCTATCTCATCGGCACGGGCAAAGGCGGTTAAAAATAACAACAACAGAAAAATGGCTTTCATGGATTCTTATCATCGGGGTACATGCCGCGCAGTATAATCGCGGTGACAGAAGAAAAAAACGGGTGCGTTAAGACCTCAGCATCCCACAAGCCGGGCGGAACACGCGTTCCACCCGAAGAGGTTAGCCTGCGTTACAGGCTAATTTCGCCGCCACCTCCTGATGTTCACTCTTTATTGAAAACTCGCAGAGCTTATCGCGAGTAATAAAGGTAAAGATCACTATCGTCAGGCAAATAATAAAGACGATGCCTAATGTAGTTTTTAATGGCGTCATGCCTTTTACTCCTTGTGAAAAATAGAATAAGAGGCTACTCTCAACCTGTTGGTAGTTGAGGGGTAGCCTCGGGTTGTACTGACCCCAAAAAGTTGGACAGTTAAACACGAGGCACATAGGTCTGGGTTCGATATTCAATTGGACTCAGACCTTTTAATTTCAGGCTAATTCTTCTGCTGTTGTAGTAGTCAATATATTCCGTAACAGCATCCTTCAGTTCGCTTATATTACTGAACTCGTCAAGATAAAAACACTCCGACTTTAAGGTTCCAAAGAAACATTCCACGACTGCATTATCCAGACAATTGCCTTTTCTGGACATGCTCTGTGTAATGCCTTGTTCTTTAAGGATGTTTTGATACCTTCTCATACGATACTGCCATCCCTGGTCAGAGTGCAGAATAGGATGCTCGTGAGGCTTAAGCTTTTTGAATGCCTGATCGAGCATATTCTCGACCATGTTCATCACAGGTCTTTCCGACAGGCTGTAAGAAATAACTTCGTTGTTGAAGAGATCTATTACTGGAGACAAATACAGCTTTCGCCCATTGACTGCAAATTCAGTAACGTCGGTAACCCACTTCTCGTTTGGCCGTGTAGCCTTGAAATCCCTTTGGAGAACATTGGGGGCGGTTTGCCCTACCTCTCCTCTGTAGGAGCTGTATCGCTTGACCTTAATCGCTGCCTTAAGCGAGAGGGTTCCCATCAGGCGCTGAACGGCTTTATGGTTAATCCGTTCCCCGTCTCGATGGAGAGACAACGTTACCCTACGGTATCCGTAACGACCTTTATTCTCGTGATAAATCTCACCAATACGCTTTTTAACATCCGCATACTTATCAGGCTTGCTGAGAGCCTTTAGATGGTAATAAAACGTACTGCGCGGTATCTCCGCTGCCTTGAGAAGCTCATCAAGAGGGTAAAACTGCCTTAGCTCGTTGAGTACTTTCACTTTTTCGCGGGATGAGCTAAGGCTTTCAGCTTTTTTAGATACGTAAGCCGCATTTCAAGGAATCGAACTTGTCTTTCAAGATCCTCAATACGTCGGTCTTTCGACAGCTCCAATGCTAACGCCGCTTTTTCTGGATCAACTGACATTGTAATGTTTCTTTTGGTGCCGATCTTGAGTGCGCGTAAACCAGCTTCTCCGTGCTCCTCATAGACTTTCAGCCACTTGGCTACAGAACCACTACCAGCAAGCATAAAGTGAGCAGCAGCCTGATTGAGGGACATCTGCTGCTCGGTCACGGCTTTCACGACCTTAATGCGCAACTCTGGATCAGCACTAACGCCTTTAGGTTTGGGAATTAAACCTTTTTCTCCATGTTTTTCATAGAGGGCAACCCACGTCCTGACCTGGGTTCGAGGCACACCAAAACGTGCAGAGATGATCCTGTAACCATCATCAGTTGTGAAGTAGTGATTCACGACTTCAAGGCGCTTTTCGAAGGGGTATTTTGGCTTTGACATATCAGGGACTATTCCATTTCATCGTCCAACAAAATGGGTGCAGTACAGGTAAATGCAAATTTCCCGGGGCTTTCCACTTTCTGTCCCTCAACAATGCTCAAGACAGAAAGTCTTAAGCACCCGCCGCATATCTTATCCCTCTGAATTAAAATGCAAAGATGTAAATCTATTCTGCGTAAATTACATTATTTCTGCGAGCCGCTTTCCAGAATAATAATTTCTATTTCTTATGAATTAATCGAAAATAAAAAGGGAGTGAATATATCACTCCCTTTATTCAACGATAAATTAACAGCTTCATCCCATTGCGCTTTCACGCAGGCGGGCTTTCAGCTTGTTATATTCGTCGATCACGTACTGTTCCGCTGCGCGCTGATCCGCTATGGGCTCCACGTTTACGGCGCAGTATTTATACTCCGGCGTTTTGGTTATCGGGCTTAAGTTCTCCGTCACCAGCTCGTTACAGGCGCCAATCCACCACTGGTAGGTCATATAGACCGCGCCTTTGTTCGGACGGTCGCTGACCTGCGCGCGGGTAATGATGCGGCCTTTACGCGAGTTCACCCACACCAGCGCTTCATCTTCAATACCGAGCCGTTCGGCATCGGCGGTGTTGATCTGCGCGTAGCCCGGTTCATCCGCCAGCGCCGCCAGCGCGGCGCAGTTGCCGGTCATGGAACGGCAGGAGTAATGGCCCACTTCACGCACGGTGGAGAGCACCATCGGATACTCGTCGGTGAGTTTATCGATCGGCGCGACCCAGTCGCAGGTGAAGAATTGCGCCAGCCCGTTCGGGGTGTCGAATTTTTCTTTAAAGAGGTACGACGTTCCCTGATCCGCCTCTGACTCATCCCGGCACGGCCACTGGATGTAGCCTAGCTCACCCATTTTTTCATAGGTTGCCCCATAAAAGTCCGGGCACAGATGCCGCAACTCGTCCCAGATCTCCTGGGTGTTGTTGTAGTGCATCGGGTAGCCCATGCGGGTGGCGATTTCGCTGATGATCTGCCAGTCCGTTTTCAGATCCCACTTCGGCTCGACAGCCTTGAAGAAGCGCTGGAACCCGCGGTCTGCCGCCGTATAGACACCTTCATGCTCTCCCCAGGAGGTCGACGGTAAAATCACATCCGCCGCCGCCGCGGTTTTGGTCATAAAGATATCCTGAACAATCACCAGCTCCAGATCCTCAAAGCCCTTACGCACCGCAGACAACTCGGCGTCGGTCTGGAGCGGATCTTCACCCATGATGTAGGCCGCACGCACTTCACCGTGCGCCGCGCGGTGCGGCAGCTCGCTGATGCGATACCCCGTGTGCTCAGGCAGGCTCTCCACGCCCCAGGCCTTCGCGAATTTCTCGCGATTTTCCGGGAATTTGACGTACTGGTAGCCCGGATAGGTGTCCGGCAGCGCGCCCATGTCGCACGCGCCCTGCACGTTATTCTGACCACGTACCGGGTTCACGCCCACATGCGCTTTACCCAGATTGCCGGTCAACATGGCGAGGCTGGTGAGCGAGCGCACGGTTTCCACGCCCTGGTAGAACTGGGTCACGCCCATACCCCACAGAATGGCGGCGGTTTTCGCTCCGGCGTACATCCGCGCCGCCTGGCGGATCTCCTGTGCGCTGACGCCGGTTATCGCCTCTACGGACTCCGGCGTATAGCCTTCGACAATCTTGCGATACTCTTCAAACCCTTCCGTACGGCTTGCGACAAACGCCTGGTCGTAGAGGTTCTCCTCAATAATGACGTGCCCCATTGCATTTAACAGCGCGATGTTCGAGCCGTTTTTCAGTGCGATGTGCATATCGGCAATGCGCGCGGTTTCAATTTTGCGCGGATCGCAGACGATGATTTTCGCCCCGTTCTGTTTGGCGCGAATCACGTGATTCGCGACGATAGGGTGAGAATCCGCCGGGTTATAGCCGAAGATGAACACCAGATCGGTGTTATCTATCTCATTGATGGCATTACTCATTGCGCCGTTACCGACCGACTGGTGCAGACCTGCAACCGATGGGCCGTGTCAGACGCGAGCGCAGCAGTCGACGTTATTGGTACCAATAACGGCGCGCGCGAATTTTTGCATCACATAGTTGGTTTCATTCCCGGTTCCGCGTGAGGAGCCGGTGGTCTGAATCGCATCCGGGCCATACTTGGCCTTGATGGCGCTAAGGCGCGTGGCAACATAATCCAGCGCTTCATTCCAGGAGACGGCTTCCAGCTTGCCGCCGCGCTCGCGGCGGATCATAGGGGTTTTCAGGCGCGGGGTGAGGATTTGGGTATCGTTAATAAAATCCCAGCCGTAGTACCCTTTCAGGCACAGCGTGCCCTGATTGGTTTTACCCTGCGCCGCTTCCGCCCGGACGATTTTGCCGTTATCGACCACCAGGTGGATCTTGCAACCTGAGGCACAATAAGGGCAAACCGTGACGACTTTTTTCATCACTTTGCTCCAGTTAAACAGTTCTTACCTGCCCAATATGCAGCTTCTATGCCATGTTTTTACTATGGGTATTTCCTGACTTTACGACCCTTTGCGGGGCAATACCCTGACGAAAAACAGCCAATCGTCAAAATTGACGTGTCGAAAGGGCAGGGGATGTGACATGGATTGAATTTCCGTCACGTAAAAAACAATTCGGCTGGAGCCGGCGGCAGAATGGTTCAGACTTAACATAATTCCCTGACGGAAGCATGCGATGAAACCGGCGATTCTGGTGGTTGATGATGATGTCGCAGTCTGCGAACTGCTACAGGATGTGCTCAGCGAGCACGTCTTTACCGTGCTGACGTGTCACACCGGTCAGGAAGCGGTGAACCGTGTCCAGCAGGACTCCGGCATTGCGCTGGTTCTGCTGGACATGATGCTGCCGGATATCAACGGATTACAGGTTTTGCTGCAGATGCAAAAGCGGCGACCGTCGCTACCGGTGGTGATGCTGACGGGGCTGGGAAGTGAATCAGATGTGGTCGTTGGGCTGGAAATGGGCGCTGATGATTACATCGGAAAACCGTTCAATCCGCGCGTGGTGGTCGCCCGCGTTAAGGCGGTGCTGCGTCGTACCGGTGCGCTGGCCGCGGAGCCTGCCGCGCCGCGCGTTGAAGGTATTGCCTTTAACGGCTGGACGCTGGACACCACCCGCTGCGAGCTGAGCGATCCGCAGCGTAATACCGTGCCGTTAACCCAGGGCGAATATGGCCTGCTGCTGGCATTAACGCAAAACGCCCGCCGGGTACTGAGCCGTGAACAACTGCTTGAACTGACCCACAGCGAAAGCGCCGAGGTCTTTGACCGCACTATCGACGTGTTGATCATGCGGTTACGGCGAAAAATTGAGGTTAATCCGCACCAGCCTCTGCTGATCAAAACCATTCGCGGTCTGGGCTATGTTTTTGCCACGGACGTTTCCCATCATGAGAAAGCCGCCTGACCGTTCTCCTGAATAAACGTCTGAAGCTCGGCCAGCGTTTTCGCGCCGTCAATTGCATTAGCCGCCAGCAGGCTGGCCCGCGCGCAGGCGTGCGCCAGATAAATACTCTCCGTCAGCGGCAGGGATTCATGGCAGCCGTATAAAAAGCCCGCGCAAAACGCGTCGCCCGCGCCGACGCTGCCGATAATCTCGTCCTGCGTCAGCTTCCACGACGGAACCCATTGCCCTTTTTCACCCGGCGCTTCACCCCATGCCCCTTCCGGACAGTGGATCACCACCCGCTGTCGCACGCCTGCCGCCAGCAGCTGTGCGGCAGCGTCGGCGATATGGGCCATGTTCAGCGCATCATGGCCGTCGCGGATCTCAAGCCCGCTAAACTCACCGGCTTCCAGCTCGTTAATCACCAGATAATCAAGATGGCGCAGGGCAGGGAGCACCAGCGGCTGATAGCGCGGGTCGCCCTTGCGGGACACCAGATCGAGCGAGGTTTCATACCCCTGATCGTGCATCTGTGCCAGTAACCGCGCGCTGCGGGTGCCAAATTCCTCGTCCGGCATATCCAGGCTGTCGAGCAGCAGCAGATAGCCGAGATGGAAGATCTTCAGCGATCCGTCTAAACGATCGAAGGCGGGAAGATCCAGCAGGCGGTTGGCGCCCGGCGAGTGGAAAAAGGTGCGCTGTCCGCTGGGGTCGGTCATCACCTGCGACATCGACGTTGGGGAGAACGTCGTGCGCTGCACGCGCTGGCGATTGACGTGATACTGGTCGAGCATCGCCAGAATATAGTCTCCGTCGCTGTCTTCCCCAATCAGCCCCACCGCCTGTAACGGCAGGCCGACGTGCATTTTTGCCAGCGTCAGCAGAACGTTGAGCGGCGCACCGCCGGTTGAGCGTTCGCTGTGGGTGATTTCTGCCAGCCAGCCGCGCTCCGGCCACTGTACGATCTGGTGGACGTGATCCACCAGCATATTGCCTGCGGCGACGATCCCTTTGCGTTCCATTAGGCCTGCCCCGCACTGCCGAAGATGCGCATCTGTTCCGCAACCGTATCGGTAATGGCCTCTTCAATGCCCAGCAGCAGCTCGGCAAACTCATCGTAAAGCGGTTGGCGGTTCGCCATGCGTTGCTCAACGGCGGCAAGTGCGGCCTGCGACATGCCGGTATAGAAATTGATTTTATGAATACCGAGTTCATTGGCGCGGCGGAAATCAGTGTCGCTTATGCCAGAGCCACCGTGTAAAACCAGCGGCAGGCCCGTCTGCTGGCGAATGGCGTCCAGACGCGGAAAATCAAGCTTCGGCTCGCCCTTGTATTTGCCGTGCGCGTTGCCAATGGCAACCGCCAGCGCATCGATGCCGGTTGAATCAACAAATTCGCGCGCCAGTTGCGGGTCGGTAAAGAAGGTTTCATCCGCATGACCGTACAGCGCGCCACCTTCATCCCCGCCTACCGCGCCCAGCTCCGCCTCTACCGAGACGCCCACCGCGTGGCACATCTTCACCACTTCCCGGGTCTGGCGGATATTTTCCTCATAGCTCAGCGTGGAGCCGTCGAACATCACCGAGCTGAACCCTAAACGCAGGGCGCGCACCACCGCCTCAAAATGCAGGCCGTGGTCGAGGTTCAGCACCACGGGAATATCGTGGCGGGCAGCTTCGAATTTCACCGCTTCCACCAGCGACTCCAGAGACACGTACTTAAAATGCACTTCGGCGATGTTGATGATAAACGGCGAGCGTTCCTGCTTCGCGGCGGCAAACAGCGCGCGCAGGAAATGGGAGTCGAGCACGTTGAACGCGCCCAGGGCGTAGCGGTGTTCCCTGGCGTGGGCCAGACCGTCGGCAAGAGAAATCAATGGCATCATTCACTCCTTATATCCGAAAGAGGGTGTACTCGTTGCACAGCACCAGCACCGCCGGTTCGTCTTCTTCAATGGTGTTGTAGCGGTCAATGGGCTGTAAAAAGTGGTTGTCGTGTTCATCGTCATTGACCGACGACACTTCGCCCACCAGCACGTCACCAAAGCCGCGTTCACCCCAGAAACTGTGGTACAGGCCGGGCGTCAGGCAGATGCTCTCCCCAGGCGTGAGGCGCAGCTGGCTGCCGGGCGCGTGCGTCTGCCGACAGCCGTCTATCGTGACGGTCACGTCGGTGTTTTCGGTCTCTTCATGCGCGCCCGCATTCCATAACTCAATAATCAGATTCCCGCCGCCGCGGTTAATAATGTCCTCCCGCTTGCGCCAGTGAAAATGCATCGGCGTCACCTGGCCGTCGCGGACGTGCATGATTTTTTCGGCATAGCACTTTTCATAGGGCACGCCGTTGGGGGAGCCGTTGCGCAGGGTGTAAAGCGTTAACCCCTGTGCAGCGAAGTTGTTGCCACCAAATGCCGTCACGTCCCAGCCGAGCCTGAGGTCAAACACCTCCTGCCATGCTGCCTGGTCAAGCTGCTGCCATTTTGTCGGCGGAAAGCTGGCAAAAGGCGGGAGATGCACGTCGTGCATGGAGAAGAACTGCCGCGTGTGGCCGAGGATTTCATTGATGTCGGAGCGTTTCATGGGGACTCCTTGCGTTTTTGCCGCCCCCTCACCCTAACCCTCTCCCCAAAGGGGAGAGGGAACTTGAACACCCTCTCCCCTTTGGGAAGAGGGCCGGGGTGAGGGGCTTACTTAACCGTCCACCCCTTATACGTGCCGACGTTCTTTTTATCGATCATCGTCACCGGGATCAGCACGGGCTCTTTCGGCGCAGGTTTGCCCTGAAGAATGTCATAGCCAATCTCCACCGCCTTCGCCGCCATCACCTGCGGATCCTGCGCCGGGGTAGCAACAAACAGCGAGTTTTCGCGCTTCAGGGCTTCTTCACCATCCGGGCTGCCATCCACGCCAACGATAAAGAATTCATTGCGTTGCGCCTGTTTAGCCGCCAGATCGGCGCCGATCGCGGTCGGATCGTTAATCGCGAATACGCCGTCGATCTTCGGATTGGCCGCCAGCAGGGAGGTCATGACCTCCAGGCCGCCTTCGCGGCTGCCTTTGGCGTTCTGATTATCCGAGAGCACTTTGATATCCGGGTGGCGCCTGAACTCGGTCTGGCAGCCCTCCACGCGGTTTTGTACCGCAGAAACCGGCGGTCCGTTGATGATCACCACGTTGCCTTTACCTTTCAGGCGGTCGGTAATGTACTTACAGGCCATTTCTCCCGCCTGAGTGTTATCGGAGGTGATGGTCGCATCGGCCCCTTCCGCCGCCACGTCCACCGCCACGACCACGATCCCCGCCTCTTTAGCGCGTTTTACCGCGGGGCCGATCCCTTTGGAATCCGCGGCATTGAGGATGATCATGTCTACTTTCGCCGCAATGAAGTTATCGATCTGCGACACCTGCTGGCCCAGATCGTACCCGCTGGAGACCAGCGTCACCTTGACGTTGTCCCCCGCCAGCTTGCGCGCTTCCAGCTCGGCACCTTTGGTGATCTGCACGAAGAACGGGTTAGCCAGGTCACCCACCGTCACGCCGATGGATTTCAGATCTTTTGCCTGCGCAAACGGGGTTGCGGCCAGCAGCGCGCCAGCACAGAGCGCGGTCACTAAGGGCTTCAATCTCATGCTGTATTCCTCACGTAGGGTATTGTTGTTATGCACTTTGATGGTGTCGGGTACGGTATTTGTCGATCAGCACCGCTATGATGATCACCGCCCCTTTGATCACCAGCTGCCAGAAATAGGAGACGCCCATCAGCGTCATGCCGTTGTTGAGGGTGGCGATGATCAGCGCGCCCACCAGGGTGCCGGTGATCGTGCCGATCCCGCCGACGAAGCTGGTGCCGCCGAGGATCACCGCCGCAATCGCATCCAGCTCGTACCCCGTACCGAGGTTGCCGTTGGCGCTGTAGAGACGTGAAGCACTCATCACGCCGCCTAAGCCCGAGAGCAGGCCACTCATGCCGTAGACAAACAGCAGCACCAGCCAGACCTTAATGCCGGTTAAGCGTGCCGCCTGCATGTTGCCACCAACCGCATAGATGTGAACGCCGAGGGTGGTGCGGCGCAGGATGAACCAGCACACCACAATCACCGCCAGGGCGATCACCACCAGCCACGGAATCGGGCCGAGGTAGTTATTGCCGATCCACTCGAAGTTAATGTTGGAGTTAATAACCGTCGTGCCGTCCGCCAGCAGATAGGCCGCGCCGCGCAGCGCCGTATAGGTGCCGAGCGTAACGATAAACGGCGGAAGTCCGGCGAAGGCCACCAGCGCACCGTTGAACAGCCCCAGCACCATACCGAGCATCAGCGCCGCCGGAATGGAGAGCATCGCAAATTCAGGGATAAGCGAGACCACCATCGCCGCCACTGCCGTGGTGCCCAGAATCGAGCCCACGGAGAGGTCAATCCCGCCGGTCAGGATGATGAAGGTCATCCCGGCCGCCAGCACAATGTTGATCGACGCCTGCCGGGTAATGTTGAGCAGATTACTCTCGGTGAAAAAGTTCGGAGCGATAAAGCCAAATACCGCCACAATCAGGATTAAAATCGGCAAAATGCCGATCGTTTGCATCAGATCGCTCATCAGCATTTTTTTGGCAGAGGCGGATTTCGCCACCTGCTGCGGATGGGTTGGAGTTGCCATAATTACACCGCCTGATGATGTGTGTCGTTCACGCCGGTTGCCAGCGTCATGATGTTTTCCTGAGAGATGTCGCGCCCGTGCAGTTCACCCGCAATGCTGCCTTCCCGCATCACGTACACCCGGTCGCTCATCCCTACTACTTCCGGCAGCTCGCTGGAGATCATCAGTATCGCAACGCCTTTGCGCGCCATCTGGTTCATGATGCGGTAGATCTCGCTTTTTGCGCCGACGTCCACGCCGCGCGTGGGCTCGTCCAGAATCAGAATGCGCGGGCCTATCGCCACCCAGCGGGAGATCAGCAGTTTTTGCTGGTTGCCGCCGGAGAGCCCGCCCGCGCGCACCTGTGAATGGGGCACGCGGATATTGAGCAGGGCGATGGCGTCATCGGAAATCGACTGCGCTTTTTTGCGGTTCAGCCAGCCGAAGGTGGCGTCGCGCTCCAGCGTCGCCATAGTGATGTTCTCCTGCGCCGCCAGCTCCAGAAACAGACCTTGCTCCTTGCGGTTCTCGGTAAGAAAACCGATGCCGTTCTCAATGGCCGCGCGCGGGGAGTGGATCACCACCGGTTCGCCGTCCACCTCAATCATGCCGCCGGTGGCTTTGCGCACGCCGAAGATCAGCTGCGCCAGCTCGGAACGCCCGGCCCCGACCAGACCCGCCAGTCCGACGATTTCACCGGAGCGCACCTGCAAACTACAGGGCTGCACTTTTTTGCCGTCGGTGAGGTGGTGGACGTTAAGACGCGGGCTGCCGAGGGGAATATCGCGCTCTTTGTTAAACAGATCGCTGAGCGGACGGCCCACCATCATGCGCACCAGCTCGGAGGCGTTGAGCCTGTCGCGCGTCAGGCTGCCGACGTATTGCCCGTCGCGCAGCACGCTGACGCGGTCCGAGAGTTCATACACTTCCGCCATCCGGTGGCTGATGTAAATAATCGCCATGCCTTCATCGCGCAGGCGCAAAATCAGTTCGAACAGACGGTGGGTTTCGCGTGAGGAGAGGGCGGCGGTAGGTTCGTCCATCACCAGAATGCGGCTGTTGCGGTGCAGGGCGCGGGCGATCTCCACCTGCTGCTGCTCGGCGATCGTCAGCTTCATGACCAGGTCGGTGGCGCTGAACTGCGCACCGAGGCGGTCAATGACCGCCTGCGCCTGGGCAGCCATCTCTTTGCGCTGGACCAGCCCGCCGCGCGACAGCTCGCTGCCGAGAAAAATGTTTTCTGCCACGGTCAGGTTAGGAGCAAGCTGCATCTCCTGATAAATCAGGGTAATGCCTGCGGCCAGCGCATCCTTCGGACCTTTGATGTGAAATGGCTTGCCGTCGATGAGGATGTCGCCGCTGCTGGCGGTATAGGCTCCTGCGAGGATCTTCATCAGCGTGCTTTTTCCGGCGCCGTTTTCCCCCATCAGCGCGTGGATCTCACCGGGGAAAACCGTCAAATCCACGCCCTTGAGCGCGTGGAAATTGCCAAAGGTTTTGGCAATGTGGCGCATCTCTAAAACCGGGGTTCTGCTCATGGCGGATCTCCTGTGAATGTCGATATCTGCACTTCATCACAGGCGCGTAAATGCAAAATGTCAGAAGCTGTTCATATTTGTCATAGTTATGAATAGCTAATCGCCATCACATTTTCCTTTTCCCTCTCCCTGTGGGAGAGGGCCAGGGTGAAGGCACCAATCCGCAGAGGAGCCCAAACCCATGTCTTCACGCCCCCCGTTCTTCACCAGCGCCCGCGGACGCCTGCTGATTTTTAATCTGCTGGTGGTCGCCGTCACGCTGATGGTCAGCGGTGTGGCGGTGCTCGGCTTTCGTCACGCCAGCCAGATCCAGGAGCAGGTCCAACAGCAAACGCTGGATGACATGACCGGCAGCATGAACCTCGCCCGTGATACCGCAAATGTGGCAACGGCGGCGGTGCGGCTGTCGCAGGTGGTCGGTGCGCTGGAGTACAAAGGCGAAGCCGAGCGGCTGAAACAGACGCAGATGGCGCTGCGCCACTCGCTGGATCAACTTGCCGATGCGCCGCTGGCGCAGCAGGAGCCGGCGCTGGTGGCGCGAATTATTCGCAGGAGTAATGAATTACAGCAGAGCGTGACGGGAATGCTGGAGCGCGGGCAAAAGCGGCATCTGGAGCGTAACGCGCTGCTCAGCTCGCTCTATCAAAGCCAAAGCTACCTGCGTCATTTGCAGGATATCAACCGCCGTTACGCGAGCAATGTGCCAGACGCCCGACAGCTTGCAGAGATGGACAGGCTGATCGTTGCCGCCATTGATACCCCTTCACCGCGCGCCACGGTGCAGCAGCTGGATGCAGTAACCGCGGGGTTACCCGCGAGCGCCCTGCAACCGGTGGCCAACCTGGTGCTCCCGGATTTTAATGATGAGCTGCGCAAGCTCGCACCACTGTCGACGCAGCTGGAGGAGAGCGATCTGTCCATCAGCTGGTACATGTTCCACATCAAGGCGCTGGTGGCGATATTAAACAGCGACATTAATCAGTACGTTGAACAGGTGGCGCAGGCTTCCCGGCTTCGCACGGCCCAGAGCCATCACGAGCTGCAATCCATCAGCGTGTTTATCAGCATCTTCGCGGTGCTGGCGCTGATCATCACCGGCTGTGCCTGCTGGTATATTTACCGCAATCTGGGCTCCAACCTGACGGCTATCTCAAGGGCGATGTCGCGTCTCGCTCACGGGGAGCAGGATGTGTCGGTGCCCGCGCTACAGCGGCGTGATGAGCTGGGGGAACTGGCGCGCGCGTTTAACGTTTTCGCCCGCAATACCGCTTCGCTGGAGCACACCACGCGGCTGCTGAAGGAGAAGACCTCACAGATGGAGGTTGACCGCATCGAACGTCAGGGGCTGGAGGAGGCGCTGCTGCACAGCCAGAAAATGAAGGCGGTCGGGCAACTGACGGGTGGCCTGGCGCATGATTTTAATAACCTGCTGGCGGTGATTATCGGCAGTCTGGAGCTGACCGATTCGGCATCACCGGACGCGCCGCGCATCACCCGTGCGCTTAAAGCCGCGGAACGCGGAGCCATGCTCACCCAGCGTCTGCTGGCCTTCTCGCGCAAGCAATCCCTGCATCCACATGCGGTAGAGATGAAGCCGCTGCTGGAGAACCTGAGCGAGCTGATGCGGCACTCGCTTCCCGCCACGCTGACGCTGGATATTGAAGCGCAAACCCCGGCGTGGCCCGCATGGATTGACGTCAGCCAGCTGGAAAACGCCATTATCAACCTGGTGATGAACGCCCGTGATGCAATGGAGGGGCAATACGGTGTGATCAAAATCCGCACCTGGAACCAGCGTGTGACCCGCAGCGACGGGCGCAGGCAGGATATGGTCGCGCTGGAGGTGATTGACCACGGCTGCGGGATGTTGCAGGAGGTGAAATCGCAGGTCTTTGAACCGTTCTTCACCACCAAACAGACCGGCAGCGGCAGCGGGTTAGGGCTGTCGATGGTGTACGGCTTTGTGCGCCAGTCGGGTGGTCGCGTTGAGATCGAAAGCGCGCCGGGGCAGGGAACCACCGTGCGGCTCCAGCTGCCGCGCTCGACGCTGCCCGCGTTCTCCGATGATGTCGTGCTGGCGACCACGGCCCCGGCAGAAAGTGAGCTGCTTGTGCTGGTCCTGGAAGATGAGGCGGGCGTGCGGCAGACCCTGTGCGAGCAACTGCACCAGCTTGGCTACCTGACACTTGAAGCCGAAAACGGCGAGCAGGCGTTGAACATGCTGGACGCATCACCGGATATCGGCATGTTTATCAGCGACCTGATGTTGCCGGGCGGCCTGAGCGGTGCGGAGGTGATCGGCCATGTACGCAGCCACTATCCGCAGTTGCCGGTTCTGCTGATCAGCGGGCAGGATTTGCGCCCGGCGCATAACCCGCAGCTGCCGGACGTTCCGTTACTGCGAAAACCGTTCACCCGCGCACAGCTGGCGCAGGCGCTGCGCAAGGTGATGGTAATTTGATTTGCCCTTCATTTTCAGAATTTAACTCCTGTTTCAGTCATTTACAGTCCCGTCTCGGCATGTAACTATCCTGATTTAACCCTATTTATTATCAGGTTTTTGTTATGGATAACTGGCTGGCGCTTTTTGACGGACAGACCCGTTACTTTCTGGATATTTTTGACAGTCCAGTGAAGCCGGATGTTTTGCGTTTTCGTGGCAGGGAAGCCCTGAGCGAGCCGTTCCGGTGGGACATCGAGTTCACCACCCCACAGGCGAGCATTCCTCCGGAACAGGTGCTGATGAAATATGCCACCTTCCGGATGCGAAGCGGCAAAAATGTCCACGGCATCGTCACCCGCCTGGAATGGCTGTCCACATCAAAAGACCAGTCTCACTACCGGCTTACGCTCAGTTCCCGTCTGGCGCTCCTGGGATACACCCGGCAGTGCGCCGTGTTTCAGAACCAGTCCGTTCCGGAAGTGGTGGAGCAGGTGCTGCGCAAGCACGGACTGGAGGGACCTGATTTTGAATTCAGGCTGGCGCGCACCTACCCGCCGCGTGAAATTATCACCCAGTGGCGGGAAACGGACCTTGAGTTTATCCGGCGTATTCTGTCCGAGGTGGGCATTTACTGGCGTACGGAGATGGACGACGTGCGCGGTCTGGATACGTACATTTTTGCCGACAGCCAGCTTAACTACCGGTTTGACGTGCGCCTGCCGTACCGCGAGCCATCAGGCCTGTTTGAGGGCGCAGCAGAATCGGTCTGGGATGTGCGGACCTGGCACAGGGTTGCCACCGGCTCTGTCGCCACGCGGGATTACAACTACCGGACTGCCTCCACGCCGATGGATGCGACGGTCAGTGTACGTAACGATGCGGTCACCACCGGGGAGTATTACCGCTACGCAGCGCCTTACCGTGACGCAGGTGACGACACCAGCCCGGAGCCGGAAACCGAATCCGGCGCCTTTTATGCCCGCATCCACCACGAGCGGGAACTGAATAAATCAGCCCGCATCCACCTGTTCAGCAATGCTGCCCACCTCACGCCCGGGCAGGTGCTGGAGCCGCAGGGCGATGTCATTACGGCCCTGAAAGAGGGTGTTGTCCTCACGCTTGTGACCTTCCGGGGAGCGCGGGATTCCCGCCTGCACGTGTCGGTATGGGGCATGCCCTACACCGAGCATTACTGTTTCCGCCCGACGGAAGTTTCGCGCCCGGAAATTCACGGCACGCTTCCGGCGCGGATTGAGAGCCGGGAAAAGAACGATATCTACGCCCACCTGGACGACCAGGGCCGCTACCGCGTCAGGCTGGACTTTGACCGGGACGATGCTGAACAGGGATTCGCATACCTGTGGCTGCGGATGGCGAAACCGTATGCCGGCGAGACGTATGGCTGGCATACGCCACTGACCGACGGGACCGAAGTGGCGGTTGCGTACAGCAACGGTGATATTGACCTGCCGTACATCGCGTATGCGCTGCACGACTCGGAACATCCTGACACCGTGAACAGGGACAACCATACCCGCAACGTGCTGCGCACGCCCGCCAATAACAAGCTGCGGATGGAGGATAAGCGCGGGGAGGAGCATGTCAAGCTCGCCACGGAATACGGCAAAACGCAGCTGAACAGCGGGCATCTGGTGGACGCGCAGGAGCAGCCCCGTGGCAAGGGGTTTGAACTCAGAACCGATGAGTACGGCGTAATTCGCGTCGCAAAAGGGCTGTTTATCACCGCGGACGGGCAGCAGAAGGCTGCGGGTGAGGTGCTGGATATGGAGACCGCCCTGAAAGAAATTGACGTCTGCCTGCAGCAGCTCCGGCAACTGGAGAAGGCGGCGGAGCAGGCGCAGGCGCTGAAGGCCGACATTGACAGCCAGATATGGATGTTTGAAAAGCGCCTGAAGCCGCTGAATGAAACCCTGCTGCTCTCCGCGCCGGAAGGAATGGTATTCACCAGCGGGGAGCATATGCAGATAACGGCCACAAAAAACGTCGCTGTTAACGCCGGAGGGGATATCAGTGCCGGTGTCATGGGCAACATGACGGCGCTGGCTGGGGAAAAGCTGGGACTGTTTGCCAGAACGGGCCAGCTGAGCCTGAAAGCCAGTGAAGGCCCGGTGGAGATGCAGGCGCAGAACGGGAGAATGCAGCTGTTCGCGGAGAAGAAGCTCACCCTGTCGTCCGCGAGTGACATCACGTTTGCGGGCAAGAAGCGCATCACGCTCATCGGGGGCGGGAGCTACCTGCGGCTGGAGGCGGGGAGAATTGAGTACGGCACGACGGCGATGTATATACGGAAGGTTAAACGGACAATGGCGGCAACCCCAGCCACAATGCCGCTATCCATACCGCTTCTCCCGGGTCAGTATCCACCACTTAATGGCAAGATATGTATTGAGTGTCTCCTCAATGCCATTAAAGCCAACGACACTATCGTGCAGGGAGCGTAGTCAATGGATGTCACAAAAATGATGCATATGCTACCTGAATCAACTCACACCCATCTCTTTCTGTTGCTGGAAGGCGGTGCGCAAACATCGGACGCTTTTCAGGCTTTTTATAACGAACATGCGTCCTCTCTGTATTCACTTTATCTCCATCCGCAACTTGCAGAATTCAGAAACTATGGCCCCTGGTTATTTGCTTTAGAAAATAAGGAGGCGCTACAGCGTTATATTTATTCTATGCCAGGTTTAGTGGCTGTTATCGCCTCTTCACGTTCAGGATGCGCTTTAGCCGTTCAGCTTTCCGCGGCATGCACAATTATTTCGCCTGATGGATCAGCGGCTTTAGTGCGTTTTTATACCCGTGATGCCATGAATCTGCTGACGAGCTGTAACGATCGGGAATGGCACAGTATGTTATTCAGAGGGGTTTCACATTGGTGGACATCTGGAGAAAATGGATTGCATCCAGTAGATATTCCCCCTTCACGGGTAATAAATGCGAGAGACAGCACCATACGACTGAATAAAGAAGAATGGCTATATATCGCGGATGAACCGGTTGTGACTAGTGTGTTAACCGCATGGCAAAAGTTGCCCTCCAGCAAGCATTTTTCTCCTTGCGCACAACGCGATATGGTCAAAAAAGCACTGAGCAAAGCCTGCGAAGCGAAAATGAAAGCGGGCACAGAACAAAAACTGTATGCCCTTTTTTATCTTACTGGTGGTAAAAAGCTCGTGGAGTCTGGAGTTATACAATCTGCATTAGAAGATGTGGCTCAGGGAAAAGTCTCGCTGGAGCAAGTCTTAAAAAATAACATTCAACATCAGGGATGAAAATAAACCATGGGATTTTTCAGTGCGTATAAAAGAATAGACAGTGCAGTTACCCGGGGTTATGCCCGCTGGGGAAAATGGCTCTGGGGTGCACTGTTACTGCCGGTGGTAATTTATTTTGGCTGGTCGGTGTGGGCTGCGGTCTGGGGACCGCCGTCGGGGCCGGTGACGCTGATTATTCACAATGAACTAGACAGACCTGTTTTAGGGTTTAGCGTAAACGGTGTGGCGGGTGCGAATGCCTTTGCGCATGGCGGGGGCGGAACCACCTGCTGCGGGACTATTGAAGGTGACATAGCTGAAGTAATCTGGACGCTTGATATAACCCATGCTCAGTATCTTAAAGGTATGCGTCTCGAAACTCGTCGCATCAAAATGCCTATGCCAGTACGAAAGCAAGGCGAAAATGATTTACACGTTCATTTCCTCCCGGGCGATAAAGTCCTTTTGGGATGGAGTGATAACGCATGGTCGCCTTATGAAACGCATCAGGAGAATGATAATGACAGGGAAACAGAATAATGGGATGGTTCGGTAAATATCAAAAAATAGACAGCGTCGTGAATCGAGGTTATGCCCGCTGGGGCAAATGGCTCTGGGGTGCACTGATACTGCCACTAGTGATTTATTTTGGCTGGTCGGTGTGGGCTGCGGTCTGGGGACCGCCGTCGGGGCCGGTGACGCTGATTATTCACAGTGAAATTGACAGGCCTGTTCTGGGGTTTAGCGTAAATGGCGTAGCGGGGGCAAATGCATTTGCTTATGGCGGGGGAAAGGCCACCTGCTGCGGCAGCATCAGCGGGGATAAGGCTGAAGTGGTCTGGACGCTCAGTACCACAAGAGCCCAATACGATGCAGGGCTACGTAGAGAGACCCGCAAGTTAACACTACCTTTGCCAAAACGCCAGTGGGGTGAAAACTATCTCCATGTTTATTTCCTGCCTGAAGATAATGTCCGGTTATGGTGGAGCACCGGATTCAATCATCCTGACTCCCACGATATTAAATATCAAACTACAGAATTAAAAAAAGGAAAATAACATATGGATATTGAAAGCCTTATTGCCGCGGCAAACCGGGCCCAGCAGGCGGAAGATGCTGGTTTAGGGAACTGTTCACGGATATGGCATTTGGGATTCTTTTTTGACGGGATTCATCGCAATATCGAACAGGATGCCCCGGAACATCGTCTCAGCAATATTGCCAGATTGTTCCGGGCATTTCCTGATGAAAGAGAAAACATACCAAGTATTACTTATAATGCTTTTTACATCTCAGGCCTGGGCACTCCTTTTAATGAAACCGTCGTTGAAAAGCTTCACACCGTCATGGACAGCGGTCTGGGCAGTATAAAGGATAATTTAAAAGAACAGCCCGGTGAAATGGCTAAAGAAGCGGCCTGGGATTCCATAAAAGGCAACAACTGGTACGAGATTTTAAAAAATCAGGGAAAGAAACTTATTAACCCTACAGAATGGAAAAAACTGGCCTCCGATACGGCAAGGAAAGCGGCTAAAAAAGTCAGTATCGAAGCAACCCCCTGGCTTCGTGATAACCCCGTTGTCGCAGATATGCTGGTAACGGGTGCTGATACCCGTATTGCATCGACCAAAATATCGTTTGAAGAGGGATACAAGGAAGCCGTTAAAAAAAGCCCGGTGCCCATTAAACTCATTTCTGTCTCCCTTTTCGGTTTTGACCTCGGTGCTACCCTGGCTCGTAAATTCCTCGACAACCTGCTGAAAGATATCTGTAAGAAAGAGGGGGATAAATACACCTACCAGGGTATACCCGTCGATATCGTCTTTACCGGCCTGTTTGACTGCTCAAGGCGCACATCGGCCAGCAACAACAACGGCGTGGATTACTTTATCTCTGCGTTTGGCGGGCCGATAAAAGGGATTAGCGTGTTGCTGGGGGACAAGTCCATCGACCAGGACACCCCCCTGCCAGAGGTGGTGAAGAAAAGCCTGCATCTGGTTGCCGCCCATGAAACCCGTGTCTGGCGCTCCCTGTACCGCACCGGCAATAACCCGGCGCACAAGGAAGAGCTCTATCCCGGTTGCGCGGAGGATATCGGCGGGGGCCTGAAACCTGACGAACAGAAGCCCAGCGCGGAACTCTGCCGCGTGGCGCTCCACAGGATGTACCGTGAGGCAACCATGGCGGGCGTACCTTTCCCTGATTTTCAGTCGCTCGATAAAACAGATACGGATGTGGCTGCTTATTTCATCGTCCAGGACAACGTTAAAAACCAGTCCGTCCTTCAGTGGGCAGAAGCGTACCGGAGTGCACTGCCCTTTTCCTCATTAAGCACCGCATGCCAGAACCGGCATCTGGACAGCTTTATCGACTGGCTGGGGCGTCAGTATTATCAGTACCGCACGGAATGTATGAAATATGAAAAACAGCGCGGCGAGACGCTGGCCTCTGCTGGCGCATCGGCAGGGTTTGCAGGCATTACGCAGGAGGCGAAAGAGACCGCCGGGCAGTACGCGAATGAACTTGCTGTACTACAGCAAAACTGGGGATGGCTTGATGACGTAAAGAATGCGGCTATAAGAATGCGAAACAGTATGGAACAGAACCCTATGGACAGACGCCGGGATATCGTTCCGAACGTGTATGGACCCGCGCTGTGGCGTGCGAAGCGATTTCTGGACTATTTCCATGCGGCGAACCTCGGTAAACCCCAGCCGTTTCCCATAGATACGGCACCGTCAGAAATGTACGCATGGTTTGTACACGACCTGCAAACGGTAGACAAAGGCGCAGGTATTTCGCAGGACTTTTTTGTGATCCGCTCAATGGAGATGCCTGAGGCCTGATGAGTACTGTTAACAACAGAATTTGAGATTCCTCCGCTACACCAGCCAGTAGCCAGTCATTACCTTAAGGCCAGTTCACCTGCGAGTCTGGCCTTATGAAACGTTACTCTACCGCTCTGTTATTGGGTCTGCTGACTTTAACCAGCCAACTGGCGCATGCCGATGTGATTGATGATGCTATTGGCAATATTCAGCAGGCGATCAACGACGCCTATAACCCCGGCAGCAGCCGTAATGACGATGACGACGATCGTTACGATCGCAGCCGTCAAACCGACAGCCGCCAGTACGACGATCGTCGCCGGCAGTTAGAAGACCGACGCCAGCGCTTAGACGAGCGTCAGCGGCAGCTGGATGACGACCGGCGTCGGTTAGAGGAGGATGAGCGCCGGTTAGAGGATGATTACGATCGGTGGTAAACCCCGGTATCGCAACGCGTAGGCCGGGTAAGGCGCAGCCGCCACCCGGCAAAACCTAATCCAGCACCAGTACCATCCCGTCATACCCCGCTTCAATGCCGGACGGCAGCGGGTTATCCATCATCCAGACGTCAAACTGATGACTGATATGCGTCAGGATCACCTGCGGACAGCCAATCACCTCGTTCAGCGCAATCACCGTATTCAAATCACAGTGGTTGCGCGGCGTCTCCTGGCGCGGTTCATGGCTACAGTCGATAATCATCGCCTGCGGCTGATTATTTAGCAGAAATGTCACCGTTTTATCCGGTAGCCCGGCGGTATCAGAAAGCCACGCCACGCGGCTGTGGGCAGACTCCAGCAGATAGCCAAACGTGAGTTTTGAATGGTTGAGCGGCAGCGGCGTGACCCGCAAGCCCTGAAGTTCAAACGTCACAAACGGCTCCACCGTGTGGCTGAAATCCAGAAGGCCCGGATGTTTGAACAGGTCGTCACAGCCTGCGTCGTCCGGCGGACCGTAAACCGGAATGGTCGCCCCCACGCCCCAGCGCAGAGGAAACAGCCCCTGAACGTGATCCATATGATAATGGGTAAGCAAAAACTGCCTGAAACTCCCTGCGGGCCAGTCGTCCATCAGGTGTGGAATACCCGCGTCCAGCAAGGTGACCGCATCGTTGAATTTCACCGCCGCGCTGCAGGGGCGACGGCGATAATTTTCCTGTAAACGCGCCCGTCGGCACGCCGCGCAGTCGCAGCCAAACACCGGCACCAGCTGCGCCCCTCCCGTTCCTGTTAGCGTGATCGTCAGACTCATAACGCACCTCTACAGCGGTTTGGTGAAGCGGAAATGGCTTTGCGTATACCCTTCACGAACATAAAAACGGTGCGCGTCCACGCGCTTCACGCTGGTGGAAAGCTCGGTCAGCTCGGCGCCTGCCTGTCGCGCGACGTCCTCTGCCCAGGCCAGCAGCTGGCTGCCCACTTTTAATCCGCGCGCCTGCGGCATCACCACCAGCTCCTGGATCTCGCCGATCCAGCGGGCGTGGTGCAGGTGAAACTGCATGTGCAGGCCGATCATCCCGATGATCTTCCCGTCCAGCTCGGCCAGCTGGTAGCGCATATTGTGATCCTGCAAGTTGGCCAGATACCCGGCGTGAAACGCCTGATGATCGAACTCGGCCTGCTTAAGTTCGCAGATCAGAGCGTAAACGATCGGCGCATCGTCGGCGGTGGCGGGGCGAAGCTGGCAGTCAGGCATGCTGTTTCTCCTTCTGGCGAATAAGCGATAGAAAGGTCTCGACTGACTGTAGCAAACTTCCGTCGTTATTGAGGAGATGGCAACCCGACGGGGTGTAGCGCGCCGCCCGTTCCAGCCGCTGGTCGATCTCGCGTGCGTTTTCGCGCCCCCGCTTTTGCAGCCGGCTACGCAGAACCTCCGGGGAAACCTGCAAACAGACCGGGAGCAGCGCCGCTTCGTACCGGGCGCGAGCCTGCGGGAGATGCGCCCGTGAGCCGTTAACCAGCACGTCGAACCCCGCGTGCAGCCAGAGGTCGATCTCAATGCCGACGCCATAGTAGTAACCGTTGGCATGCCAGCTTAGCGCCAGCAGGTTTTGTCCGGCGCGGGTAAAAAACTCCTGCTCGCTCAGGGCGATATGGTTTTCGCTTCCGGCGTTGGCATCGCGCGTGATATAGCGGTGCGCCACCAGCAGCTGTGAGTGTTCCCGCTGCCGTAACGCCGACAGCAGGCTGTCCTTCCCGGAGCCGGACGGGCCCATTAACCAGATGAGTCTTCCCATCAGAACACCCTTTTTCCCTGACGCCAGACGTGGTCGATATGAATGTGCTCGCCCTTACGGTGCGCCAGCACCAGATCGGCCCGTTTCCCCTCGGCAATTTCCCCGCGATCGTGAAGATTAAGCGCCGAGGCCGGGTTTTTCGTCACCAGGCGAATCGCCTGCGGCAGCGTGAAGCTATTGCCTTCGTCGTCCGCGACGCGGAAGGCCGCGTCCAGCAGGCTGGCGGGGTAATAGTCAGATGAGAGGATATCCAGCAGGCCGAGGGAGGCGAGCTTGCTTGCCGCCACGTTGCCGGAGTGTGACCCGCCGCGCACGATGTTCGGCGCACCCATTAGCACGTTCATGCCATGCTTACGCGATGCCTCTGCCGCCTCGAACGTGGTGGGAAATTCGGCGATCACGCTCCCAAGCTGGTGGGATTCGCGAACATGGTCGTGCGTGGCATCATCATGGCTGGCCAGGGCAATATTACGGTCACGGCACATCGCGGCAATGGAGAGACGATTCGGCTGCGACCACCGCGCCGCAAGCTGGAGCTGCTCTTCTTCATAGCGCGCCATCTCGGCATCATTGAGCGCGTATTTGCCCTGATAGTATTCGCGATACTTTTCAATGTTGGCGAACTGGCGCTGCCCCGGCGAGTGATCCATCAGGGAAACCAGCGAGACCGGCTCGCGGCCCACCAGCTTTTCAAACAGCGGCAGGGTGGTGTGGTGCGGCAGCTCGCAGCGCAGGTGCAGGCGGTGCTCGGCGCGGTTGAGGCCGCGCTTTTGCGTCTCCTCCACGGCGTTGATCATCTTCTCCAGGTTCTCCAGCCGATCGCCGCCGTCGCGCACGTCGCCGATCGCCACCGCGTCCAGCACCGTGGTGATGCCGCTGGCGACCATCAGCGCGTCGTGGCTGCTCATCGCTGAATGAGCAGGCCAGTCGACCTTCGGGCGGGGCGTGAAAAATTTATCAAGATTATCGGTATGCAGCTCAATCAGCCCCGGCAGCAGCCAACCGCCTTCGCCATCCATCGCGTCCGGTGAGCGGCTCTGGGTTTCAGCAAAGGCGCGGATGACACCGTCCCGGACCTCAACCGAGCCGTTCACGACTTCATTTTCCAGTACCAGCCTGACGTTATTGATAATCATACGTTTGTCCCCATCGGGTGCAGTCTGTCCGCCACGCGATGGCGTACGGCGTCGTCGTGGAAGATCCCGACGATCGCCGCGCCGCGCGCTTTGGCCTGTTCGATCAGTTCCATCACCGCTGCGCTGTTTTTACTGTCGAGCGAGGCGGTGGGTTCATCCAGGAGTAAAATCGGGTAATCGACGATAAAGCCGCGGGCGATGTTCACGCGCTGCTGCTCGCCGCCGGAAAAGGTCGACGGGGCGAGGTGCCACAGACGCTCCGGTACGTTGAGACGCGTCAGCAGGCTGGCGGCTTTAGCGGCGCAGGTTTCGCGCGGCACGCCGAGATCCAGCAGGGGCTGCATGACCACGTCCAGGGCAGAGATCCGCGGGATCACTCGCAGGAACTGGCTGACCCAGCCGATCGTCGAGCGGCGTACTTCCAGCACCTTGCGCGCGGGAGCCTGGACCAGATCGACCCATTCATTGTTATGGCGGATATGGATATGGCCTTCGTCCGGCAGGTAGTTGGCATACAGGGAGCGCAGCAGGGTGGATTTTCCACTGCCGGAATGGCCATGCAGCACCACGCATTCGCCGTTGCTGACCTCTAATGAGGCATTTTGCAGTACCGGCAGGCGGACACCGTTTTGCTGGTGGAGTACAAAGGTTTTACTGACATTTTCAACGTGGATCATTTTTGCCTCGCGATTCGTTTTGCCGGGTGGCGGCTTCGCCTTACCCGGCCTACGGGTGCGGTGTTCGTTTTGCCGGGTGGCGGCTTCGCCTTACCCGGCCTACGGGTGCGGTGTTCGTTTTGCCGGGTGGCGGCTTCGCCTTACCCGGCCTACGGGTGCGGTGTTCGTTTTGCCGGGTGGCGGCTTCGCCTTACCCGGCCTACGGGTGCGGTGTTCGTTTTGCCGGGTGGCGGCTTCGCCTTACCCGGCCTACGGGTGCGCTGTTCGTAGGCCGGGTAAGCGCAGCGCCACCCGGCAACAGCGCCCTCAGTTCTGCAACACCGACGACACCAGCAGCTGGGTGTACGGATGATGCGGATCGTCGAGCACCCGGTCGGTTAACCCACTTTCCACCACCTGACCCTGCTTCATCACCAGAAGACGGTCCGCCAGCAGGCGCGCGACGCCTAAATCATGGGTGACAATCACCACCGCCAGGTTCAGCTCCACCACCAGGCCGCGCAGCAGGTCGAGCAGGCGAGCCTGCACGGATACGTCCAGCCCGCCGGTCGGTTCGTCCATAAACACCAGCTTCGGATGGGTGACGAGATTGCGGGCAATCTGTAAACGCTGCTGCATGCCGCCGGAGAAGGTGGTCGGCAGGTCGTCGATGCGCGAGGCGGGGATTTCAACTTCCTCCAGCCAGTGCTGCGCCGTGGCGCGGATATTGCCGTAGTGGCGTGCGCCGGTGGCCATCAGCCGTTCGCCGATGTTGCCCCCCGCTGACACCTGACGGCGCAGGCCGTCCATCGGGTGCTGATGCACCACGCCCCACTCGGTGCGCAGCAGGCGGCGGCGCTCGGCTTCGCTCATGCCGTACAGCGATACGCCCTCATACAAAATGTCGCCATTCTGCGGCGTCAGGCGCGCGGAGATGGACTTCAGCAGGGTGGTTTTACCGGAGCCGGACTCGCCGACGATGCCCAGCACTTCGCCCGGCCACAGCTCAAACGACACGTCGCTAAAGCCTTTGCCCGGCGCATAAAGGTGAGTCAGGTTGTTAACCGAAAGCAGCGGTTTCATTGGCTGTTCGCCTCGCTCTGTTGGCGGCAGTAATCGGTGTCGGAGCAGACAAACATCCGTTTGCCCGTGTCGTCCAGCACCACTTCATCCAGATAGCTGTGTTTGGATCCGCAGATGGCGCACGGCTCGTCCCACTCCTGCACCGTAAACGGGTGATCGTCGAAATCCAGGCTCTCTACGCGGGTAAACGGCGGTACGGCGTAGATGCGTTTTTCACGTCCGGCACCAAAAAGTTGCAGGGCGGGCATCATGTCCATCTTCGGGTTATCGAATTTCGGGATCGGCGACGGGTCCATCACGTAGCGGCCATTCACCTTCACCGGGTAGGCGTAGGTGGTGGCGATATGGCCGAAGCGGGCGATGTCCTCATACAGTTTGACCTGCATGATCCCGTACTCTTCCAGGGCGTGCATGGTGCGGGTTTCGGTTTCCCGCGGCTCGATAAAGCGCAGCGGCTCCGGGATCGGCACCTGGAAAATCAAAATCTGATCTTCAGTCAGCGGGGTTTCCGGAATGCGGTGACGGGTCTGGATCAGCGTCGCGTCTTCGGTTTTTTCAGTGGTGTTGACGCCCGTTACGCGCCTGAAGAAGTTGCGGATCGACACGGCGTTGGTGGTGTCGTCTGCCCCCTGGTCGATGACCTTCAGCACGTCCGCTTCGCCAATCACGCTGGCGGTGATTTGAATACCGCCGGTGCCCCAGCCGTAGGGCATCGGCATTTCGCGGCCGCCGAACGGCACCTGGTAGCCGGGGATCGCCACAGCCTTAAGGATGGCGCGGCGGATCATGCGTTTAGTTTGCTCGTCCAGATAGGCAAAGTTGTAGCCGCTTAAGTTAGCCATTGGCGCGCTCCCGTTGCAGGCGTTTCAGCAGTTCCAGTTCGGCCTGGAAATCGACGTAGTGCGGCAGCTTGAGGTGCGAGACAAAGCCCGCGGCCTCAACGTTATCCGCGTGGGCCAGCACGAACTCTTCGTCCTGTGCCGGGCCTGCAATATGCTCGCCGTAGTTCGGCGCCTGGAGCGCACGGTCAACCAGCGCCATCGCCATCGCCTTGCGCTCGCTCAGGCCATACACCAGCCCGTAGCCGCGGGTAAAGTGTGGATCTTCATTTTCTGGCGCGACAAAACCGTTGACCATTTCGCACTCGGTCATCAGCAGTTCGCCGATGTTCACCGCAAACCCCAGCTCTTCTGGCACAATTTCGACATCGAGATAGCCGCTGCGGATCTCTGCCGCGAACGGGTGGTTGCGCCCGTAGCCGCGCTGCGTGGAGTAGGCCAGCGCCAGCAGATAGCCTTCGTCGCCGCGCATCAGCTGTTGCAGACGGGACGAGCGCGAACAGGGATAGACCGGCGGCGTGCGGGTGATGTCATCCGGTGTGCTGCCGGTGTCTTCTTCCGCCTTCGCCAGCCCCTGGTTTGCCAGCAGGCTAAAGACGTGCGGGGAGGCGTCTTGTTCAGCATCAGAGGCGCTGAGCTGCGGTGTTTCACCGTTTGCCAGCAGAGCGAAGTCCATCAGACGATGGGTGTAGTCGTAGGTGGGGCCAAGCAGCTGGCCGCCAGGAATATCTTTATACACCGCAGAAATACGGCGCTCTAAACGCATTTCCGCCGTATTTACCGGCTCGCTCACCGCCAGCTTCGCAAGCGTTGTGCGGTAAGCGCGCAGCAGGAAGATGGCTTCCACGTTATCGCCGCTGGCCTGTTTCAGCGCCAGCGCCGCCAGCTCACGGTCCGCGATGCCGCCTTCGGTCATCACGCGGTCGACGGCCAAATTTAACTGCTGTTCAATCTGGGCGACGCTCAGCTCGGGAAGAGCGTCATCCCCCCGGCGTCTGTGCGCCTGCAAGGCATGGGCGGCGGCGATCGCCTTCTCGCCCCCTTTGACGGCAACGTACATCAGCACACCTCCACGTGGGTAGTTCGCGGGATCGCCAGCAGGCGCTCGCCGCAGGTCAGGAGCAGGTCAATGCCGAGCGGGAACGGATGCGGACGCTCGGTCAGCTCATGGATGATGCACTCCGGCAGCTGGGGGGCGACCATCCGCTCGTCGGCGATGCCTGCACCCGTCAGGCGAAGCATGCGACCACCGCTCAGGCTGGAGACCTGCAAAATCAGCGTGGCGCTGGTTTCCGGGGCGACGGCGCTGCCTTCGCTCAGGGCGTTAAGCTGCTCGTGGCTGATTTGCTCGTCTGCCACGGCGAAGACCGCCTGCTGGGGCTGCTCGACCAGCGGCGCGTTGGTATGAAAGCGCAGGTTCTGGCTGGCGATATCGTTCAGCAATGCCCCTGACAGCCATACCGGCGTGTCGTTGTCCGCCAGCGTCAGCAGCACGCTGGTAGAGGCGAGATTCAGCGGCAGCCAGCCCTGCGAAAGCTGGTGCAGCGAGACGATCACGCCGGGCTCGCTCATGGCTTTCAGCAGGCGACGGAAACTCTGTTGGGCATCCTGGACGGCCAGGGTAAAGGCAGGTTGAAGCGTCATGCGTTGTCTCCGCGAACGAGCGTAAAGAAGTCGACCCGGCTGGTATTCACTTCGGCCTGACGCGCGGCAAGGCGTGCGGCGCGGTCAGCTTCCAGCGGGGCAATAAGGGTTTCCATTAAGGTCTGAAAATGCGGCTGTTCCTGTAAAAGCGCGTCGATAACCGCGCAGCGCTCGGCGTGCGTTTTGTCGCGTCCAAGTACGTAGCCGTAGCCCAGCGTGCCGCTGCTCAGGCGGATCACCGCGCGGGTGAGGGTGGCATCGCCGGCGAAGAAGCGCTCGCCGGTGCCGCCCATGCGTGCCTGGATCTGCACCAGGCCGATCTCCGGCGCGCGGATCGTGTCGTAGTCCGGCGTCAGGCCGAGCGCGTTCATGCTGGCAGCCAGCGCAGCAGGCTGGCTGTGGGCCAGCACGCGCATCCAGCGCTGACGAGTGGAGGTGTCGAAGTGCATTCAGTGCTCCATGGTAAATTCAATCATGTCGGCGCGGGTCAGGCTGACGGAGTATTCCGTTGCGTTGACGTCGCCGTCACGGTGGTTGAGGGTGCGCACGCAGAGCAGCGGGGCCATGTTGGGGATCTCCAGCACCTTGCTCTCTTTAGCCTGCGCGCGGCGGGCGCTGATGCGCGTCTGGGTGCGTTTGAGCGCGATACCCGTCGCCTCCTGAAGAAAATCATGCAGGGAACCGCTGGCGAAATGTTGCAGCACGGGCCAGAGGGAGAGGTCCGCGAAGTAGTGGTCGATCTGACAGACCGCCACGCCGTTCACCCGGCGCAACGTGCGCAGGTGAACGACGTTGTCGCCCTCCTGAATCCCCAGCGCGTCCGCTACGTGGCGGGAGGCCGGGCGCAGGACAGACAGCAGCTTTTCGCTGGTGGGGTGGCTGCCCTGATCGAGCAGGTTCTGGCTAAAACGCGCCTGAGCATTGAGCGGGTAGTCAAACGGACGCATCAGCACCAGCACGCCGACGCCCTGACGACGCTGGACCCAGCCGCGTTCCACCAGCTGATCGATGGCGCGACGCAGGGTGTGGCGATTCACTTCGTAGCGGTCGGCAAGCTGCTGCTCGGCAGGCAGGTAGTCGCCGCACCGATAGTGCGTGCGCAGCTCCACTTCGAGCTTTGCCGCAATCTCTTGCCAGCGGGTAGGGTAACTGGTCGGATGTCTGGATAAGTGCATACCAATCAAAGCCTCGCTTCTCAGATGAAGTGCTTACGCAAGCGTTGAGAGAGGAAATCCAGCAGACTGACGGTGACGATGATGAGCACCATCAATGCGCAGGTTTGCTGGAACTGGAAACCGCGAATCGCTTCCCACAGGGTGACGCCAATACCGCCTGCGCCCACCATGCCGACCACGGTGGCGGAGCGAACGTTGGACTCGAAGCGGTATAGCGAATAGGAGATGAGCAGCGGCATGACCTGCGGCAGGACGCCGTAGAGGATCTCTTCGATTTTGTTCGCGCCGGTTGCGCGGATGCCTTCCACCGGGCCGGGCTCGATGGCTTCAACCGCTTCGGAGAGCAGCTTGGAGAGTACGCCGGTGGTGTGGATGAACAGCGCCATCACGCCAGCGAACGGACCCAGGCCGACGGCGACCACGAACAGCATCGCAAAGACCATTTCGTTGATGGCGCGACAGGCGTCCATCAGGCGACGCATCGGCTGGTAGATCCACCACGGCACGATGTTTTCGGCGCTCATCAGGCCAAACGGAATGGAGAGGATCACGGCGAGGGCGGTGCCCCAGACGGCGATTTGCAGGGTGGTGGCCATTTCACTGAGGTAGTCCTGCCACTGGCTGAAGTCCGGCGGGAAGAAGTCGGCGGCGAAGGTCGCCATGTTGCCCGAGTCCCTGAAGAGCAGCAGCGGATCCATTTCCGCGCCCTTCCAGGAGATAACGAGCACCGCCAGCAGAACGGCCCAGCTTATGAGCGAGAACCAGCTGCGCTTTGGCGGCGGGAGGGTGATGGTTTGCATGTTGGCTCCTTAATCTGTTCTCCCTCTCCCTGTGGGAGAGGGGACTTGAGTTACTGCACCGCTTTATTCACGCTGGTCATCGCCCCGAGCGCGGCGGTCAGGCGGTCGAGATCGTCCAGCTGCGCCTGAATTTCCGACACTTTGCTGGTCTTCTCTTCTTCCTTCAGACCTTTGTTGTCCTTCACGCCCTGCATCTGTTTAAACAGCGCCAGCTGGCGAATCGGCACCAGCTGCAAATCGCTGGACGCGCGGAACGGTGCCCAGCCCAGGTGCGCCAGCACTGCTTTCTCTTCCGGCGTTTTGCCGTAGTTCATAAAGAAGTCGTAGACCTTGTCCTTGGTGCTTTCGGAGAGGTTTTTACGCCACACAATCGGGTCGCCCGGGATCAATGGCGATTTCCAGATCACCTTCAGCGCTTTCAGCTTGTCCGGCGCGGAGGTCTTCAGCTTGTCGAGGTTTTCAGTGTTGTTGGTGGCAACGTCTACCTGCTTGTTCGCTACGGCCAGGGCGTTGGTTTCGTGGCTGGCGTTAACCGTGCGCTTGAAGTCGCTGGCGGAGATGTTGTTTTTCGCGAAGACGTAGTAACCCGGGACGAGGAAGCCGGACGTAGAATTCGGGTCGCCGTTACCAAAGGTCAGCTCTTTGCGTTTGGCGAGCATATCGTTGAGGTTGTTGATCGGGCTGTCTTTGTTAACGATCAGCACGCTCCAGTAGCCCGGGGAGCCGTTTGCTGCAACGGTCTGGGCAAAGACCTGGCCGTTGGCGCGATCTACCGCTTCCATGGCAGAGAGGTTGCCGTACCACGCGATGTCGACTTTGTTGAAGCGCATTCCCTGGATAATGCCCGCGTAGTCCGGGGCGAAGAAGGCGTTCACTTTGATCCCCAGTTTGGTTTCCATATCTTTCAGGAACGGTTCCCACTGCGGCTTCAGGTTTTGCTGTGATTCCGTTGAAATGATGCCAAAGTTCAACGCTTTTTCCTGTTCCTCTGCCCAGGCCGGGCTTAACAGGGTGCTGATGCTGAACATGCTGGTGAAGGCCAGCGCGGCAACGGCTTTGTAGTTCATTTCCATTCCTCGTTATCGGGGCGTTAAGCAGCCTGCGCGCGTTCTTCGACGCGGTTTACGCTGCGGTAGAGATGATCAAAACGTTCGTTATCAAACTGATGGCTGGCGCCATCGAAGAACACGTGGCCCTGACGCAGGGCGACGATGCGCTCGCAGTAGCGCAGGGCGTAATCCACCTGATGCAGCGTCACCACCACGGTGATGCCGTCGTTCTGGTTGATGTCGCGCAGGGTTTCCATCACGATGCGGGCCGATTCCGGATCCAGCGAGGCGATAGGCTCATCGGCCAGAATGATTTTGGCTTTCTGCATCAGAGCGCGGGCGATGGCGACGCGCTGCTGCTGTCCGCCGGAGAGCGTTGAGACGCGCTGGTGGGCAAAATGCGCCATGCCGACGCGGGTCAGCGCCTGTAAGGCTTCTTGTTTCTGGGAAGGGGAGAACCAGCGCAGGCAGGTGCGCCAGAACGGGGTGCTGCCGAGCGCGCCAATCAGCACGTTCTCGAGCACCGTCAGGCGGTTCACAAGGTTGAACTGCTGAAAGATATAGCCCGTCTGCGCGCGGCTTTTGCGAATATCGCTCGCCAGACGCCCCGCATGTTGCACGGTGTTACCCAGCAGCTCGACGCGGCTTTCCGGCGTTTTGTCACAGGTAATGAGGCCGCTTAAGTGACGAAGAAGGGTGGATTTTCCTGAACCGGATGGCCCCAGCAGCGCCACCATTTCGCCCTGCTGGACGGTCAGATCAACGGCATGCAGCGCCTTGTTGTGATGGAAGGTTTTGCTCAGTTTCTCGACGCGAATGACAGTTTGCATGTGCTGGGCCTCACGATAAATGTGGCCTCATGCTGGCGTATCAATATGACATTCAGGTTAAGTGTTGGTTGCGGGAGTTTGAAGAGTTGAGGGGGATTTGATGACAATCACCGTAGGCCCGGCCAGCGCAGCGCCACCGGACGCTGTTGCCGGATGCGCTGCGCTTATCCAGCCTACGATTTAACGACATTAATCATCCACGGCACGCCGTATTTGTCGGTCACAGTGCCAAATCCGTGCGCCCAGAAGGTCTCCTGCCAGGCCATTTCAATATTGCCGCCATCGGCGAGGTTGTCGAACCAGCGCTTGCCTTCCGACACATCCTGGGTGTCGAGCACCAGTGTGAAACCCGCGTATTGCGCGCTGCTGCCAGGCGGTATCCCGTCGCTCATCATAATGTCGCTGCCCGCGATGCGGACGTTAGAGTGGGCGATGGCGGTATCCGGGAAGTTCATGCCGGACGGACAGCCTTCTTCGCTGTTTTCGTCTTTAGGCATTTCGCCGAAGGTGATTTTGTAGAGGAGTTCTGCGCCGACGGCCTGCTGATAGAAGGCGGTGGCCTCCGCACAGTTGCCGGCGAAAGAGATGTAGGGACTTAACGGCATAATCTTTACCTCACGTAAGAAAAGCCCGTTAAGTGTAGTTCCCGGACGCCCGGTAAGCGAAGCGTCACCGGGCGGGTCAATCAGTTCTTTTTCACGAACTCAGATTTCAGTTTCATCGGACCGAAGCCGTCAATTTTGCAATCGATATTATGATCGCCTTCAACAAGACGGATGTTTTTCACTTTGGTACCAATCTTCAGCATGGAAGAACTGCCTTTTACCTTCAGATCTTTCACAACGGTAACGCTGTCGCCGTCTGACAGCAGGTTGCCGTTCGCGTCTTTCACAATCAGCGTATCGCTGTCCTGCGCAGGCTCCGCATCGTTCCATTCATGGGCGCATTCCGGGCAAACGAACATGCCATTGTCTTCATAGGTGTATTCAGAATTGCATTTCGGGCAGTGTGGAAGTTGCATGTTGGTATCCTCAAAAGTGTTAACACGCTGGAAAACGCCAGCTAAATGACGGCAGTGTGCCGAAAAAGGCAGCGAGTATAACGCAAATCCCCACTTTTGTCGGTGATATTGTTTTAGAAAAATAGCGCAAAAATGCGTAAAAGATGACACGAACTGTCAGTGAATTAAGGGAAGCTTATGCCCTGCACGGCAGTGATCGTTATGATGATAAATATATCGAATATTTTATTACAGCAAATTGCTACGCTGTGCCATTTCGGATAAGGTGAAGGAACAAGCCGTTATTTATCTATCCTTTCTGATGCTATACATCTTTTGGTGTCAGGGAATACCTCTCTTTTTTGGTGGGTAAATAACGATGATATCTCCTGATGTTTCCTGAAAATGCGTTTTGTCTATTTACTTTTGGTCTTCTGACCAGAGGGATGTTTTACACGTATTAGAAGGGTGAGATTTAAATTCTCATTATCTTCAGTTACTTGTATTAAATGAACATGTTTTCCATACGTGATCATATAAGCCTGAACAGTATAATTAAAAAAACGTGGCTTAATAAAAGTAATAAATTTGCGTTAAGGGAAGGCTTTTATCATGCACACACAGACCATATTTGAATTAAGCCAGGAAGCCGAACGTTTGTTACAGCTGGCTCTGAACAATCTTGATTCATTAAAATCAATGCCGATTGCAAAGCTGGATAGCACAGCCGCTGCCATGAGCGGCGTTAATAACAACGTTTTGCCATTACATTTTAGCGCGCGGGGTGTCGACGCTCAGCAGGCGTTGCTGAATAACGAATTACGCAAAATAACCCGCCTCGAAATGGTGCTGGCGATTGTGGGTACCATGAAAGCGGGAAAATCGACCACCATTAATGCGATTGTGGGCACGGAAGTGCTGCCGAACCGCAATCGTCCGATGACGGCGCTGCCCACGCTGATCCGCCATACGCCGGGCCAGAAGGAGCCGGTGCTGCATTTTTTGCACGTTGCGCCCATTGATACCCTGATTTCCCAGTTGCAGACGAAATTGTGCGATAAAGATCGCGGCAAGCTGGCGCGGCGTCTGGAAATCGACAAGGACATGAATACGCTGCTGGAGCGCATCGAAAGAGGTGAGGCGTTCGGAAAACATCACCTGGGCGCGGAGCCCATCTTTCATTGTCTGAAAAGCCTGAACGATCTGGTGCGGCTTTCGCAGGCGCTGGGTGTGGAGTTTCCTTTTTCTGAGTATGCCGCGATTGAACATATTCCGGTGATTGAGGTGGAATTTGTGCACCTCGCCGGTCTGGATGCGCATCTTGGTCAACTGACGCTGCTCGACACGCCGGGGCCGAACGAGGCCGGTCAGCCGCACCTGCAAAAAATGCTCAGCGAGCAGCTGGCGCGCGCCTCCGCCGTGCTGGCGGTGATGGACTATACCCAGCTTAAATCCATTTCCGACGCCGAGGTTCGTCAGGCAATTTCGGCGGCGGGGAAATCCGTGCCGCTTTACGCCCTGGTCAATAAATTCGATCAGAAAGATCGTAACAGCGACGATGAAGAGCAGGTACGGGCGATGATTTCCGGCACGCTGATGAAAGGGAATATTTCTCCGGGACAAATTTATCCGGTCTCTTCCATGTGGGCCTACCTGGCAAACCGCGCCCGCTATGAGATGAACACCCATGGGCGGCTTCCCGATCATCAGGATCAGCGTTGGGTGCAGGATTTTGCCGAGGCCGCGCTGGGCCGCCGCTGGCGTACGGCCGATCTCGACGATAGTGACCATATTCGCCATGCGGCGGATCTGCTGTGGGAGGATTCGCTGTTCGAACAGCCCATCCGCAAGCTGATTTACGCGGCTTACGCCAACGCCTCGCTGTTCGCCCTGCGGTCGGCATCGCATAAGCTGCTGAACTATGCGCAAAATGCCAGAGAATACCTGGATTTTCGCCATCAGGGACTGACGGTCGCCTTTGATGAGCTGGAGCGGAATATTAAGCGCCTGGAAGAGGACATGGCGATGCTGCGTCAGCGGCAGAGCGTAGTGAGCGATGAGGTCCAGCATGAAGTTGAAGAGGCGCTCAACGCAGCGGATGCATTTCTGCTTAGTCAGAAAGGCGAACTTCACCAGGCGCTGGACGACATGTTTAGCCGCCCGTTAATTCTTGATTTAGCCGGGCGCGAGCCATCCAGCATGCGTACAGACGACACGGATGAGAACCAGCAGCTGGTGCTTGACGATGAAGGGCAGGCACAGATTGTCCTGAGCAAGATCCGATCGTCATGCGAGCAGATTTTGCTGAATGCGCAGAGCAGAATTAGCCGGGAGCTGGCGTTACGCTTCGATCAGCTGGAGTCTACGCTCGCCCGATCGTTGAATGAGGCGATGCGCCCCATCGAGATGCAAATTAAGGAACAGCTCAGTCATGCCGGCTTTCGGGCGCGGATTAGCTTTCCGGCGTTTCAGGCAAACCAGCTTAACTTCAATACGCGCGGCTTATTTAATGATGCCATTGTGCAGGACACCCCTCCCGCCAGTCAGCCTGCAGGGGCGGGCAGCGTACGTAATACCGTCTCGCGCTGGCTCAATCATCCCGGCTGGGGCTGGGAAGCGTATGTGGAGACGCGCACCCGATATGTCATCGATATCGCTCAGCTTCATGGCAAATTTACGCAGCATACCGATCAGTTTTGCGATCAAATACGTAAAGCTTTGGCCGCGCAGGTCGATGTCTCTGTTACGGCAGGTATGGCAACGTTCTTTGCAGAGTTTTCGTTGTGCCTGACCGGGTTACAGGAAAGCTTGCGTGATAGCCTTGCCGTGCGGCAGCAGAATGAGCATTCAACCCGGGCGCTTAGCCAGTTGTTGAAGCAAAGTATGACCACAGCGGCGTGGATTCAGGAAGATACCCGACTGTTACGCGATGATATTCAAACCTTATTCGCGGCAGAGCAACCATGACAACACAGCTACTGGACGGTCCCGGGCGGACGCTGGAGTGTATTCATCCAAAATTTATGGTCGATTTGGTCCAGGGGGCGGATGCTGCTCGTCACACCCTCCTGGGGCCACAGCAACTGCAATTTCGTGAGCGTTTGACGCAGGAGATCGTTACGCAGACCCGGTTGCGGCCATGGGCAATGGCGGGAATGCTCAACGAAAATGCAGCACTGCGGCTGGGTCTGGCGGAGAAACTGGCCGGTATGCTCGACCCCGGACACCTGGCGCTGACCCGCATGTCCGACAAGCTGGTAGCCCTGCGCCAGCAGGTTAATCCACGCCTCCCTCAACCTTCCGGATTGTTGCAACAGTACGAGGCGCTCTCCGCACATTTCAACCAGCGTGCCGCCTATAAAGAGAAAGCACTCGCGCAGCGCGGCCTTACGGTTCAGGCGGGTGAGCACAGCGAGCAAATTTTTACCCGCTGGCGAGCCGGGCAGTATGACGGCTGGTCGCTGGCTGGCCGCTGCTTTATCGTGCTGGAAGAGTTGCGCTGGGGCGCGTTTGGCGATGCCTGTCGTCTGGCGAATAGTGATGTGGCGGCCATGCTGAAAGATAACCTGCGCAGCATGGCCGCAAACTATCTGGCACAGGGGATTAACGCTTCTCCCACCACCCGGCATTTTTACCATCAGTGGCTGACGACGCCCGCTTCTCCTGGTCTGATGGATTATAAAGATATGCTTGGCTGGCTGGGGGACTGGTGTCAGGCGGATAAACATCCGGTGAGCTGGTCAGTGACGCAGAGCTGGCAAACGGTCGCGCTGGGTATGCCGAGACTCTGTTCGGCAAAACGGCTGGTGGATGGCATGGTGGAAGAGATATTTAGTGCGTGATTGCCCCCTCTTTTTAAGGAGGGGGCGAACAGCTTAGTGGTGCATTTCTACCGCTTTCGGCTCTGCCTGGGTCTCCGGAACCTGTCCAAAACGTCTGGCGTACAGCGCCGTGATGATCGGGACCAGAATCGCCGTCACAATCACGCTGGCGGCAACCAGGGCCGTGGCGGAAGCCGCCACCGGTTCAAAGGCCGGGTTAATCTGGGCGATAATCACCGGGTTAGCTACCGCAGCGCCTGCGGCCGACGAGGCGGCCACACCTGCGGTTCCGTTACCGCCCCCGATGACGCGGTCTGCAATAATTAGCGGAATACCCGTGATGACGATGACGGCAACACCCAGCACAATACCCAGCAGGCCGGTTTCCAGAATCACGTTCAGATTGATGGTATTGCCCAACGCGAAGCCGAAGAACGGGATCAGTACCGGGGTGGCTTTGCTGAAGAAATCGCGCAGATCGTGATCGAGGTTGCCTAGCGCAAAACCAATCAGGAACGGCAGGATCGCCCCGACAAAATGGTGGGGTTCAAAGGAGGCAAGGCCGGCGGAACCCAGAATCAGCATGGTCATTAGCGGACCCGACTCCAGGGACATCAGCACGAACGCGCCTGATTCTTCTTTGGTGCCATATTGATTCATCAGGCTGGCATAGAGACCGCCGTTGGTCATATCCATTGCTGAAACAATGGCCAGAACGGATAATCCGGCGAAGAATCCGGTCTGTATGCCATTCTCCGGAATGAACATCGCGCAGATCATGGCAACGACCCAGGCGACCGCAATTTTAGTAATGACCAGCGTCCCTGATTTACGTAATACCGTACCAGTTGCACGTAAATTAATAGATGCGCCGATGCAAAAGAACCAGACTGCCAGAATCGGCACCGTTCCGGTGATCATACCTTTTGTAAAACCGCCAAAATAAGCACCGGTATTCGGGGCCAGCGTATTTAATATCGCGCCAAGTACCAGCGGGACCAGCATCATCCCGCCCGGGATGCGTTCTATTGTTGCTTTAATCTTCATCATTAACCCTCACATCTCGCCCGCGTGGCTGGCGGAAATCTCAAAAAATAGATCAACAAATTCAAATGATTGCCTTTTTTGAAGACCAATCGATTCGTTACTTATGCTGTAAAGCGAAATTCAGGTGCTTAGCATTCCTTCATTTGAAAGCCGCTGGGATATTGTGTTCGGGTTTATCATGCGATCTTTGGAATTGCGATTCAATGAAAATAAAACACTGTTTTAGTTATCTGCGTCACATATTGAATGTAAACAGGAATGCCCGCTGTTAATAATTAAATTTTGTGTAAATTCGATGTGAAGAAATGTGATTGTTTTTTGTTTTAAGAGGAATAATAACGGGTGTTAAGATGTGCTTGATAAAGGGGGTGAGAATGACCTTATTTATCGTGAATTGACAAAACCTGAAGCCAACTTACGAACCGGAAAAATATATGTGAAGTTGATCACATATATAAACGCTGGTAGGGTAAAAAGGTCTTTAACTGCCCAGACAGGCGTCAACAGGTTCGGTTGTATTGAGGTAAAACGTCAATGTAAGTAAACCTGCTACGCTTGAATAAGGAGATTCGCATGGAGCGGATCTCTGGTTCACAGCTTGCAAATGCGCTGTGAAACGGACGGGGCTGAGTCTACGAGGAAAGCTATGCTTAGAAGGAAAAAAGTAAAACCCATCACGCTGCGCGATGTCACCATTATTGATGATGCGAAACTGCGCAAAGCGATTACGGCGGCCTCGCTCGGTAATGCGATGGAGTGGTTCGATTTTGGTGTCTACGGCTTTGTTGCCTATGCGCTTGGTAAAGTGTTCTTCCCCGGTGCCGATCCCAGCTTGCAGATGATTGCCGCGCTGGGTACGTTCTCTGTTCCCTTCCTTATTCGCCCTCTCGGTGGCCTGTTCTTCGGCATGCTGGGTGATAAATATGGTCGCCAGAAGATCCTGGCTATTACTATTGTCATCATGTCGATAAGTACATTCTGTATCGGCCTTATTCCGTCCTATGCGACCATTGGTATATGGGCACCGATCCTGCTGTTGATCTGTAAGATGGCGCAGGGCTTCTCCGTTGGCGGCGAATATACCGGTGCATCGATTTTTGTCGCCGAGTATTCTCCGGATCGAAAACGCGGCTTTATGGGCAGCTGGCTCGACTTTGGTTCGATTGCCGGGTTTGTCATGGGCGCGGGAGTTGTGGTTCTGATTTCAACCGTAGTGGGTGAAGAGAACTTCCTCGACTGGGGCTGGCGTATTCCGTTCTTCCTGGCGCTGCCGCTTGGCATCATCGGTCTTTACCTGCGTCACGCCCTGGAAGAGACGCCTGCGTTCCAGCAGCACGTTGAAAAGCTGGAGCAGGGCGACCGTGAAGGGTTGCAGGATGGCCCGAAAGTGTCGTTCAAGGAGATTGCGACCAAACACTGGCGCAGCCTGCTGACCTGTATCGGTCTGGTGATTTCCACCAACGTGACCTATTACATGCTGCTGACATACATGCCGAGCTATCTGTCGCATAACCTGCACTACTCGGAAGACCACGGTGTGCTGATTATTATCGCCATCATGGTAGGCATGCTGTTTGTGCAGCCGATTATGGGTCTGCTGAGCGACCGCTTTGGCCGTAAGCCATTCATTATTCTCGGTAGCGTCGCACTGTTCGCGCTGGCAATCCCGGCCTTTATTCTGATTAACAGCAATGTGCTGGGGCTGATTTTCGCCGGTCTGCTGATGCTGGCGGTGATCCTCAACTGCTTTATCGGGGTGATGGCTTCTACGCTACCGGCAATGTTCCCGACGCATATTCGCTACAGTGCGCTGGCGGCAGCCTTTAATATCTCCGTTCTGATTGCGGGCCTGACGCCGACGCTTGCTGCTTCACTGGTGGAGAGCACGCAGAACCTGATGATGCCTGCTTACTATCTGATGGTTATTGCGGTGATTGGCCTGATTACCGGTATTACTATGAAGGAGACGGCGAACCGTCCACTGAAAGGGGCAACGCCTGCGGCGTCCGATATTCAGGAAGCGAAGGAGATCCTGCGCGAGCACTACGATAACGTAGAGCAGAAGATTGAAGATATTGACGCAGAGATTGAAGAGCTTCAGAAAAAACGTTCTCGCCTGGTTGACCAGCATCCGCGAATTAACGAGTGATAAAAAACCCGCCGCTGGCGGGTTTTCTTTTATTAGCATCCTGCGGCGATATAGTCGCCGCTGGCGCTGACGGGGATCACCGTCAGGAAGAGGATAGTTGCGAACAGTATCAGAACAACTCCTCCGGCTATTTTGACCATCGGCATTACCCAGTTCAGGGAAGTGCCGCCACTAAACCAGGCTACTGTGCGTTCACGCGCGTAACGTACTGCCAGCGACAGCCCCATAATCGACAGCGCCGTGCCCAGCGACATTGTCATCACAGCAGCAATTCCCCAGCTAATAATGCCGAGCGCATTCGAGAACATCAGGATCATAATTGCTCCGCTGCACGGGCGTGCGCCAATGGCCAGCACCACGCCCAGACGGGTTTTCCAGTCGCTTTTAGCCAGATCCACCCCTACGCCGTGATGGCCGCAGCCACAGTGTTCATTATGCTGATGATGCGGCTTGATGGCGCTAATCGCCATTTTGCGCGGACGCAGGCTGCTGAGCGCCTGATAAATGATAAACGCACCGAAGGCGGCAATCAGTAAGGCGCTGATTTTCTCGACGTACCAACGGCTGGTACTGATATCCCCTGCCGCGAGGTTCAATCCAATCGCCAGGATAAAGACAAAGAGGATCGCGCTGACGCCCTGCATCAGGCTACCGATAAACGGTACGACGCGCGCCGCGAGCTGGCTCTCTTTATTGGTGCTGAGATACGTGGCGACGATAAATTTGCCGTGTCCTGGTCCAACGGCATGGAGTACACCATAAAGAAACGCACCGGTTAACAACCACAGCCCACCGCTGTACTGATGATTATTAAGTTGCAGTAAATACATCACCAGATAACGGTGCAGGGTGATCTGAGCGGCGAGGCACCACTGAATAAAAGCATTCCAGTGCGTATGCAGTGCGAAACCTGCCATAAGTAACACCAGCACGGCGAGCCCGGCGGTTGGGATACGCCAGTCACGTTGAAGTCGTTGTGTCGTCATCAGGTTGGTCTGCGAGAGGAATATTTGCCGCTAGTATAGTGTTCAATTAGCGGGATCGCACCGGGATCGTCAATGGATTGTGGATAACTCTGTGCGTAAAAGGGTATAAGGCGGGGTTTTGCTGGGGAATACAGCAGTCAGTCATTTTTTTGCAACTTTTCTGTTGCGGTCGCTCGGGAACTCCCTATAATGCGCCTCCATCGACACGGCGGATGTGAATCACTTCACAGACAACCCGGTCGGTTGAAGAGAAAAAACCCTGAAATAACGGGTTGACTCTGAAAGAGGAAAGCGTAATATACGCCACCTCGCGACAGAGCGCTGAAGCGCGTCGCAACTGCTCTTTAACAATTTATCAGACAATCTGTGTGGGCACTCAAAGTGACATGGATTCTTAACGTCCTCGGACGAAAAATGAATACCAAGTCTCTGAGTGAACATACGTAATTCATTACGAAGTTTAATTCACGAGCATCAAACTTAAATTGAAGAGTTTGATCATGGCTCAGATTGAACGCTGGCGGCAGGCCTAACACATGCAAGTCGAACGGTAACAGGAAGCAGCTTGCTGCTTCGCTGACGAGTGGCGGACGGGTGAGTAATGTCTGGGAAACTGCCTGATGGAGGGGGATAACTACTGGAAACGGTAGCTAATACCGCATAACGTCGCAAGACCAAAGAGGGGGACCTTCGGGCCTCTTGCCATCGGATGTGCCCAGATGGGATTAGCTAGTAGGTGGGGTAACGGCTCACCTAGGCGACGATCCCTAGCTGGTCTGAGAGGATGACCAGCCACACTGGAACTGAGACACGGTCCAGACTCCTACGGGAGGCAGCAGTGGGGAATATTGCACAATGGGCGCAAGCCTGATGCAGCCATGCCGCGTGTATGAAGAAGGCCTTCGGGTTGTAAAGTACTTTCAGCGGGGAGGAAGGCGACAGGGTTAATAACCCTGTCGATTGACGTTACCCGCAGAAGAAGCACCGGCTAACTCCGTGCCAGCAGCCGCGGTAATACGGAGGGTGCAAGCGTTAATCGGAATTACTGGGCGTAAAGCGCACGCAGGCGGTCTGTCAAGTCGGATGTGAAATCCCCGGGCTCAACCTGGGAACTGCATTCGAAACTGGCAGGCTAGAGTCTTGTAGAGGGGGGTAGAATTCCAGGTGTAGCGGTGAAATGCGTAGAGATCTGGAGGAATACCGGTGGCGAAGGCGGCCCCCTGGACAAAGACTGACGCTCAGGTGCGAAAGCGTGGGGAGCAAACAGGATTAGATACCCTGGTAGTCCACGCCGTAAACGATGTCGACTTGGAGGTTGTGCCCTTGAGGCGTGGCTTCCGGAGCTAACGCGTTAAGTCGACCGCCTGGGGAGTACGGCCGCAAGGTTAAAACTCAAATGAATTGACGGGGGCCCGCACAAGCGGTGGAGCATGTGGTTTAATTCGATGCAACGCGAAGAACCTTACCTACTCTTGACATCCAGAGAACTTAGCAGAGATGCTTTGGTGCCTTCGGGAACTCTGAGACAGGTGCTGCATGGCTGTCGTCAGCTCGTGTTGTGAAATGTTGGGTTAAGTCCCGCAACGAGCGCAACCCTTATCCTTTGTTGCCAGCGGTTAGGCCGGGAACTCAAAGGAGACTGCCAGTGATAAACTGGAGGAAGGTGGGGATGACGTCAAGTCATCATGGCCCTTACGAGTAGGGCTACACACGTGCTACAATGGCGCATACAAAGAGAAGCGACCTCGCGAGAGCAAGCGGACCTCATAAAGTGCGTCGTAGTCCGGATTGGAGTCTGCAACTCGACTCCATGAAGTCGGAATCGCTAGTAATCGTGGATCAGAATGCCACGGTGAATACGTTCCCGGGCCTTGTACACACCGCCCGTCACACCATGGGAGTGGGTTGCAAAAGAAGTAGGTAGCTTAACCTTCGGGAGGGCGCTTACCACTTTGTGATTCATGACTGGGGTGAAGTCGTAACAAGGTAACCGTAGGGGAACCTGCGGTTGGATCACCTCCTTACCTTAAAGAACCTGCCTTTGTAGTGTCCACACAGATTGTCTGATGAAAAGTAAATAGCAAGGCGTCTTGCGATTGAGACTGTACGTCCCCTTCGTCTAGAGGCCCAGGACACCGCCCTTTCACGGCGGTAACAGGGGTTCGAATCCCCTAGGGGACGCCACTTGCTGGTTCGTGAGTGAAAGTCACCTGCCGTCATATCTCAAAACTGACTTGCGAGTCATGTTTGAGATATTTGCTCTTTAAAAATCTGGATCAAGCTGAAAATTGAAACGACACACAGCTCATGTGTGTTCGAGTCTCTCAAATTTTCGCAAGTCGATGGTGAATCGAAAGAAACATCTTCGGGTTGTGAGGTTAAGCGACTAAGCGTACACGGTGGATGCCCTGGCAGTCAGAGGCGATGAAGGACGTGCTAATCTGCGAAAAGCGCCGGCGAGGTGATATGAACCTTTGACCCGGCGATGTCCGAATGGGGAAACCCAGTGCAATCCGTTGCACTATCGTTAACTGAATACATAGGTTAACGAGGCGAACCGGGGGAACTGAAACATCTAAGTACCCCGAGGAAAAGAAATCAACCGAGATTCCCCCAGTAGCGGCGAGCGAACGGGGAGCAGCCCGGAGTCTGAATCAGCTTGTGTGTTAGTGGAACGGTCTGGAAAGTCCGACGGTACAGGGTGATAGTCCCGTACACGAAAGCACACTTGCTGTGAACTCGAAGAGTAGGGCGGGACACGTGGTATCCTGTCTGAATATGGGGGGACCATCCTCCAAGGCTAAATACTCCTGACTGACCGATAGTGAACCAGTACCGTGAGGGAAAGGCGAAAAGAACCCCGGCGAGGGGAGTGAAAAAGAACCTGAAACCGTGTACGTACAAGCAGTGGGAGCCTCTTTATGGGGTGACTGCGTACCTTTTGTATAATGGGTCAGCGACTTATATTCTGTAGCAAGGTTAACCGTATAGGGGAGCCGAAGGGAAACCGAGTCTTAACTGGGCGTTAAGTTGCAGGGTATAGACCCGAAACCCGGTGATCTAGCCATGGGCAGGTTGAAGGTTGGGTAACACTAACTGGAGGACCGAACCGACTAATGTTGAAAAATTAGCGGATGACCTGTGGCTGGGGGTGAAAGGCCAATCAAACCGGGAGATAGCTGGTTCTCCCCGAAAGCTATTTAGGTAGCGCCTCGTGAACTCATCTTCGGGGGTAGAGCACTGTTTCGGCTAGGGGGCCATCCCGGCTTACCAACCCGATGCAAACTACGAATACCGAAGAATGTTATCACGGGAGACACACGGCGGGTGCTAACGTCCGTCGTGAAGAGGGAAACAACCCAGACCGCCAGCTAAGGTCCCAAAGTCATGGTTAAGTGGGAAACGATGTGGGAAGGCACAGACAGCCAGGATGTTGGCTTAGAAGCAGCCATCATTTAAAGAAAGCGTAATAGCTCACTGGTCGAGTCGGCCTGCGCGGAAGATGTAACGGGGCTAAACCATGCACCGAAGCTGCGGCAGCGACACTATGTGTTGTTGGGTAGGGGAGCGTTCTGTAAGCCGTTGAAGGTGTCCTGTGAGGGGTGCTGGAGGTATCAGAAGTGCGAATGCTGACATAAGTAACGATAAAGCGGGTGAAAAGCCCGCTCGCCGGAAGACCAAGGGTTCCTGTCCAACGTTAATCGGGGCAGGGTGAGTCGACCCCTAAGGCGAGGCCGAAAGGCGTAGTCGATGGGAAACAGGTTAATATTCCTGTACTTGGTGTTACTGCGAAGGGGGGACGGAGAAGGCTATGTCAGCCGGGCGACGGTTGTCCCGGTTTAAGCATGTAGGCGGAGGTTCCAGGTAAATCCGGTACCTTGTTAACGCTGAGGTGTGATGACGAGGCACTACGGTGCTGAAGTGATAAATGCCCTGCTTCCAGGAAAAGCCTCTAAGCATCAGGTAACACGAAATCGTACCCCAAACCGACACAGGTGGTCAGGTAGAGAATACCAAGGCGCTTGAGAGAACTCGGGTGAAGGAACTAGGCAAAATGGTGCCGTAACTTCGGGAGAAGGCACGCTGATATGTAGGTGAAGTCCCTGCGGACGGAGCTGAAATCAGTCGAAGATACCAGCTGGCTGCAACTGTTTATTAAAAACACAGCACTGTGCAAACACGAAAGTGGACGTATACGGTGTGACGCCTGCCCGGTGCCGGAAGGTTAATTGATGGGGTTAGCGGCAACGCGAAGCTCTTGATCGAAGCCCCGGTAAACGGCGGCCGTAACTATAACGGTCCTAAGGTAGCGAAATTCCTTGTCGGGTAAGTTCCGACCTGCACGAATGGCGTAATGATGGCCAGGCTGTCTCCACCCGAGACTCAGTGAAATTGAACTCGCTGTGAAGATGCAGTGTACCCGCGGCAAGACGGAAAGACCCCGTGAACCTTTACTATAGCTTGACACTGAACACTGGTCCTTGATGTGTAGGATAGGTGGGAGGCTTTGAAGCGTGGACGCCAGTCTGCGTGGAGCCAACCTTGAAATACCACCCTTTAATGGCTGGTGTTCTAACGTAGACCCGTAATCCGGGTTGCGGACAGTGTCTGGTGGGTAGTTTGACTGGGGCGGTCTCCTCCCAAAGAGTAACGGAGGAGCACGAAGGTTGGCTAATCCTGGTCGGACATCAGGAGGTTAGTGCAATGGCATAAGCCAGCTTGACTGCGAGCGTGACGGCGCGAGCAGGTGCGAAAGCAGGTCATAGTGATCCGGTGGTTCTGAATGGAAGGGCCATCGCTCAACGGATAAAAGGTACTCCGGGGATAACAGGCTGATACCGCCCAAGAGTTCATATCGACGGCGGTGTTTGGCACCTCGATGTCGGCTCATCACATCCTGGGGCTGAAGTAGGTCCCAAGGGTATGGCTGTTCGCCATTTAAAGTGGTACGCGAGCTGGGTTTAGAACGTCGTGAGACAGTTCGGTCCCTATCTGCCGTGGGCGCTGGAGAATTGAGGGGGGCTGCTCCTAGTACGAGAGGACCGGAGTGGACGCATCACTGGTGTTCGGGTTGTCATGCCAATGGCACTGCCCGGTAGCTAAATGCGGAAGAGATAAGTGCTGAAAGCATCTAAGCACGAAACTTGCCCCGAGATGAGTTCTCCCTGAGACTTTAAGTCTCCTGAAGGAACGTTGAAGACTACGACGTTGATAGGTCGGGTGTGTAAGCGCAGCGATGCGTTGAGCTAACCGATACTAATGAACCGTGAGGCTTAACCTTACAACGCCGAAGCTGTTTCGGCGAAGAGACAGACACGATTTTCAGCCTGATACAGATTAACAGAATTTGCCTGGCGGCTTTAGCGCGGTGGTCCCACCTGACCCCATGCCGAACTCAGAAGTGAAACGCCGTAGCGCCGATGGTAGTGTGGGGTCTCCCCATGTGAGAGTAGGGAACTGCCAGGCATCAATCAGAAAGAACCCCGTACCGGAAGGTGCGGGGTTTTTTGCTTTGTGCGCGGAAAAACATGCCGGATGGCGGCTTCGCCTTATCTGGCCTGCGGGTTTTGTAGGCCCGGTAAGCGCAGCGCCCCCGGGCAATGCTGGCTGCGCGACCTCATCGGGAAGAGATACAGGAATAAATTTAAGGTAAGGTTTTAATAAGCGCAGAAAAGCAAAAACCCAGCCATAGGCTGGGTTCTTTAAATAGTGGTGCCCGGACTCGGAATCGAACCAAGGACACGGGGATTTTCAATCCCTTCAAAAAAGACCAAATGCTCTATCAGCACTAACAGTTTTTTACTGGTTTGCCTTGAGAAAATGTTTAAGTTTGCTGCAATATGATGTAAGCAATGCTTAAATACGGTGTTTCGAAACTACCATAATCCTACCATCAAATTGCCTTGGTTTAAGATGGCCCATCTTCGTATCCCAGTTCTAACAACTATATTGCATTAGGTGAGAGTACTTCATAATGAGCAAGCTAAAGCAATTAGCTCTTCAGAGATATCTGGGCTGATTCTGGTTGTTATGAGCTGCAACATCTGACGTCCTCAGGTTAAGGTTTACTAAGATAAGTTTGTTTTCTTCGAAAGCTCTTGATGTTTCATGACATGGGCTAGATCGTGAACATATTGAAAGTTCGAGATAGTCACGGTAAACCTCACTTAAAGCAATTACAGTAACTAAGGTTACTACTACGTGGAGCAATTTTGATATAGTTGGAGAGAATAAAGAAGAGTTCTGTTGTTCCAGGCTCTTGGTCTCGTTGAAGCACAAAAGGATAGGGTGTGAACAAAATAAAAGCTGACTCAGATTTTCTTGTTAGTCATAAAATTAAAACATTGATTGGTATGACTTTGTTCGTACTTAAGGCAAGCCCTAATGTTCCGTTTACCGCCAGGCAGTTGGCAATCAAAGTTTGCGAAAGCTTTCCTGAATACGCAGAAAAGAAACTTGCTTCATCAGAACATCTTTCGAGTGTTGAAGACCTAATCTCCCAGGTAGCGGCAGAGATAGGCGCCCAAAGACCTTCGCTGGTTAAGAGAAATGCTCATATTAATGTGACGGCAGGAAAACCTAGAAAGTATCTTTGGTCAGATGATGAGGCAAAGGGCATACAATTAAATAAAGATATCTTTGTCACGGATGATGCTGACGTTTCTGATCCCCATGGCGAATTTTATTCTGAGCATGAATTATATCCTCTTCTAAGCGAGTATGCTTCGAGTTCATTAAACGTGCTTGTTCGTCGTGTAGATGAAAAGAAATCCAAAAAGGGAGCCTTCAAGAGTAATAAGTGGGTACATCCAGATGTTATAGGGGTCCAGGATATTGGTCATAATTGGTCGTCCTTGACTAAGGATGCGGTTTCAATTCTTGGTGGTAAACGTGCTTTTCTTTGGTCTTTTGAAGTAAAAAAATCTTTAGTTATTTCGAACGTTAGAGAGGCATACTTTCAGACCGTTTCTAACTCATCATGGTCTCACTATGGTTATCTTGTAGCTGCAAGCATTGAGAATAACTGTATTGATGAGTTAACTGTTCTGAATGCGGCACATGGTATTGGCGTTATCCTCCTCGATGTACATAATCCGTCTGAAAGTCAGATTCTTCTTCAAGCAAAAGAAAAAATAAGTTTAGATTGGCAAACTATTAATCGTCTTATTGAATTGAATCCAGACTTTAAAGAATATATTGATTTGATAAACCAATTCTCGTTAAATAAAAAACTTAAAATAAATGAATGGGGTATTGAATATGAATAGGTTTTTTCTCTTAATCAATTGTAAACGTTAACTAATAAAGGTCTTAGGAGATAGTTATGGCTTATGATTTGACTAATACTCTGGTCATTGGTATTAGCTCAACAGCACTTTTCAATATGCAGGAATCAGATAATCTTTTTAAGGAATTCTGTTCCAGCAATCCAGAAAAAGCAATTGAGCAATACAGAGACTACATGCTTTTGCATGAGAATGATGAGTTGCTTCCTGGAACTGGATTTCCCTTGGTAGAGGCTTTGCTGGGGCTAAATAAGTATAAAAAAGAAGCTGATAAATCTCCTCTTGTTGAAGTAGTGGTTATGTCAAGAAATAGTCCTGATACAGGACTTATGATACTGAACAATATAAGAAAAAAAGGAGTAGATATAACAAGGTCAGTATTCACAGGTGGTGAAACGGTGGTTGACTATCTCGAGGCTTTCAATGTGGATCTCTTTCTTACAACCAGTATTGATGATGCACAGCGCGTTATCGACTCTAATGCCTGTGCAGTTGCTATTTTAAAGGAACCGCCAAAAGAATCTATAAAATATCCGCAAGATCAGGTAAGAATTGCCTTTGATGGTGATGCTGTCTTATTCGATGAGTCGAGTGAGATTGTCTATAAAACGAAAGGAATTAACAGTTTCCATGCACAAGAAAATGCCAAGCAAAATGAACCTTTGGCGGAAGGTCCTTATGCAATGCTGCTAAAAAAAATAGCGAGATTACAAGACCGATTACCTGCAAGAGTTGATTATTCACCGATAAGAATTGCTCTTGTTACAGCAAGAAATAGCCCATCCGAGCTACGAGTTATAAAAACATTAAGAGCTTGGGGGATAAATGTTGATGAGGCATTCTTTCTAGGTGGGGTCGAGAAAACAAAAATACTTAAAGCTTTCAATCCTCATATATTTTTTGATGATCAAGATGTCCACCTTGAGCCAGCATCAGTATATGTCCCTTCAGGCCGAGTACCTTATGCTTCTCGCTCACCATTATATCAGCAAATATTGTCAATCAAGCCAGCTTAATTTATGTCAATGTCATTGCCCCGATGAGTCGGGGCGGAACTATCATCATGGTCACGAATTTTTCTCAGATGACAGTTATCTGCCGAAGATAGTCTTGCAATAAAATCTATCGTTTAAATAAACTATGGGCTTCGGTATTTTTTTTGATGTAAAAATAAAAAGACAATATCATAAATGTTAAACCTCAAAATAGCCTAGCAGCAAACGCCAAAACAACAATACTGACATTACCATTAACTGTCGCGATGGTTCTGAGTCGGTCGTCTTTAAGTGTTTTACCATCAAATGTTGCGATGGTGCGGAGTCGATCGTCTTTCAGGGTCTTCCCATCAAATGTTGCGATGGTGCGGAGTCGGTCGTCTTTCAGGCTTTTACCGTCAAAGGTAGCGATGGTGCGGAGTCGGTCGTCTTTTAGGGCTTTACCATCAAACGTCGCGATGGTCCTCAGTCGATCATCTTTCAAGGTCTTGCCATCAAAGGTCGCGATAGTCCTGAGTCGATCGTCTTTTATAGTTACGCTCATAAGTATTCTCCTGTGATACATCCATTCAGTACTTTACCATCCAAAATCAAGCACTGGTTTCTTTAAGTTCTGGATGCTAATCCTTTGAATGTGCGGTAAAAATTCATCCAGTTAGCATTAACATTAACCAGCGCTTCATCGATCATAACAGGTCTGATGCAGGTTAAAAGATACAATCTTACCTATAAATTGCGGTAGCGCATTGCTCTGTTATCTGGCATCTAGAGGTGCCCTCCAACCCCTTTAAATTTTTCGATAAAGGCACCAATTTTCTGGAATACGTTCTGCTTTTTCGTTTTGTACTGAGGATTCAGCGGACTGAGCTTTGGTAGCGTCTCATTTAGCTCAGTGCCATTTTCGGTAGCATACTCCCGTTTGAGTGATGTGCGGATGTAGCGCCTTGCAGCTTCTTCATTGAGGTTTTCTTCCTTAATCAACGCTTCCGCTTCCCTCTGCTGTTCACGCTGAGCATAGGTAAAGAATGCATCAATGATACTGGCTTTGTCGGGCATGTCATCAAGGTTAGTTTGCTGAATAAAGTCAACAATCAGACCTTCTTTGGCACGGTTGCCCAGACTTGAGCGGATTAAGCGTCTGACCTCTTCAGTCAGGGCTTCTTTACCTTTTTTCTCTCTGTTGTGGTCGAAAATCAGGCCAAGAATGTAGTCCAGGTTAATTTCCTGCGACTTGAGCAGGTCAATTTCAAACACCACGTCATCCCAGTCTGTGGTTGATTTATCCCTGTCGTTTGCTGCTTTTTCGCGTCGCTGCCAGTCCCGGATATCATTGTATGCTGAGCGATAGTCCTGAACTTTACGTTCTGCCGGGAGACGAATGGTTTGTAATTCAGCAAATTTTTCATCATCCACATAGTGCTCTGCTTTAAAGGTTTCTACCGCTTCCGGGTCACTAATATCAACCTTCTGCAGGGCTTTCAGCGTGGCAAATTCATCATAGTTTTGCAGGATGTTTTCTGCCCGCAGATATTCACCAAACAGTTTGACGAAGGCTTTTTTCTCTTTTTCACTGTCGATACTGGCAGGGTCAGGGAAGCGCTGCTCCAGCTCCGAAACAACAGCCATAAAACCTCGTTTAGCCTCACCGGTTGCCGCATCGGTAAAGCCCTGCATGTACTCTTCGTAGCTTTTTTCCAGCACCACATTCTTGGTGTTTTTGTCGCCAAAAAGTGTGATGGCATCAATGGTCGGACGCTCCAGGTCCCTGAAAGTCACGATATTGCCGAAGGTTTTGGTTGCATCATAGATACGGTTGGTGCGTGAGAATGCCTGCATCAGACCGTGATAACGCAGGTTTTTGTCAACGAACAGAGTATTGAGCGTCGGGGCATCAAAGCCGGTTAAGAACATTCCCACCACGATGAGAAGGTCGATATCCTGATTTTTCACTCGTTGAGCTAAATCGCGGTAGTAGTTCTGGAAGCCGTTACTGTCGGTACTGAAATTGGTTTTAAAGTGGTTGTTATAGTCATCAATGGCTGAATCCAGGAATTCCTTCGCACTACTGTTCATCGCGCTGGTATCAAAGCTTTCGTCAGTAATATCACCAATGGCGCTTTGCTCTTCATTTGCAGCAAAGGAGAAGATGGTTGCAACCCGAAGGCGTTTATAGCTGCCAGATTTCTTCTCTGCTTCTTCCTGTAGCATTTTAAACGTCGTGTAATAAGCTTTCGCCGCGTCCACGCTGCTAACTGCTAACATGGCGTTAAAGCCCTTAGCTCCCGGGAAGGTTCGGTGCGTTTTCTGCCGGAAGTTATTGAGAATGTATTGCGTTATTTCCTGGATACGCAGGGGGTGCAAAAATGCCTGTTGGTTTTCAGCCGCGCTGAGTTTTTTCTCGTCTGTTTCCGTTTCAAGAGACTTAAACTGTGGGCGGACATCGTTATAGTCCACCTTAAACTTCAGCACTTTTTCATCACGAATCGCATCAGTAATTACGTAAGAATGTAATTCACGCCCGAAGACGCTTGCGGTGGTTTCTGCCCCCAGTGCATTTTCCGGGAAAATAGGCGTACCGGTAAAACCAAACTGATAAAAGCGTCTGAATTTCTTTTTGAGGTTTTTCTGGGCCTCACCAAACTGGCTGCGGTGACACTCATCAAAGATAAACACCACCTGCTGTTGGTAGACGGGCAGGTCAGCTTCAGATTTCATCAGGTTATTGAGTTTCTGAATGGTTGTGACGATGATTTTGTTATCGTCTTTATCCAGGTTTCTTCTGAGGCCTGCTGTATTATCCGAACCATTGACACTGTCCGGAGAGAAGCGCTGATACTCCTTCATGGTCTGGTAATCGAGGTCTTTCCTGTCGACCACGAAGAAGACTTTATCGATAAAGTCCAGCTCAGTAGCCAGTCGTGCGGCCTTAAAGCTGGTCAGGGTTTTTCCTGATCCTGTGGTATGCCAGATAAATCCACCGCTTTCGGGTTTTGACCAGTTCTTGGCTTTAAATGAGCTGTTAATTTTCCAGAGGATTCGCTCAGTGGCAGCAATCTGATAGGGGCGCATGACGAGCAGCGTCTGGCTGCTGTCAAACACGCTGTAATTAAACAGAACATTCAGCAGGGTATGCTTCTGGAAGAAAGTGGCGGTAAAGTCCTTCAGGTCCTTTATCAGGGTGTTATCCGATTTCGCCCAGTTCATGGTGAAATCAAAGCTGTTTTTATCCCGCTTAGTGGTACTGGCAAAGTACCGGGTATCAGTCCCGTTGGAAATTACGAAGAGTTGCAGGTATTTAAACAGGGAGTTATCGCTGTTAAAGCTTTCCTTGCTGTAACGGTGTATCTGGTTAAAGGCTTCACGAATCGCCACGCCGCGCTTTTTGAGTTCGATTTGCACCAGTGGCAGGCCGTTGACCAGAATGGTGACGTCATAACGGTTAGCGTGTGAACCTGTCTGCTCAAACTGCTGAATGACCTGCACCTTATTGCGCAGCAGGTTCTTTTTATCTATCAGATAGATGTTTTCCAGACGACCATCATCAAAAGTAAAATCACAGATATAGTCGATATGGATTTTACGGGTTTTGTCCAGGCTGCTGTCACTGGGGCTGTCCAGATACTGCTCTGCGAAACGCCGCCATTCACTTTCATTGAACACAACACCATTGAGAGCCTGCAACTGCGTCCGGATGTTAGCCAGCATTGCGGTCTGTGATTTAACGGAAATAAATTCATAGCCCTGATTGCGCAGATCCTGAATCAGTTCGCGTTCTAAATCTGATTCGCTCTGGTAGCTGTCACCGGCTTCCCAGGCTTTCGTGTACTTGTCGAGAACGATGAAGTTATTGGATTCAGCGATGGTGTGTGTCTGTTGTGTCATGGTGCATCCTGTGCGTCATCTGGCAAAGCCCGGAAGGGTATCAGAAGAATCTTCCGGCATTCGTAAAGCCTGATACCGGGCGGGTGAGAACAAACCCTGCCGGTATCAATGGTCCGTCAGTTGCTGGCTGTTTCTGGTCTCGGGAAGCTGAACAGCAAGTCACGATAGTATTCGTACTGTTTCTGGCGCAGCTCGATTTCACGAGGAAGGCCTTCGTTGATGGAGTTTGTTAGCGCATCAAATTTGTCCAGAATAGAAACTATTCGCTCTTTATCTTCAGGTGAAGGATTTGGAATACGTATGCTCTCTAAATTTTTCTTATTTAGTTTTGGTTGCGCTGCTCCGGAAATATAGGGGGCTAAATCAATGCTATTCAGATAGTACTCCACGTACCTTCGTTCTGCATAGGAATCGAATTTAATCACATGTGCATGATTGTTTACCCAAGATTTACCACTGATACTAAATGCTATAGGCGTATTGCGGGCTAACAAATTTGCGCCATCTTCAGAAATCAGTAAAAAATCACCATCAAAAATGTAATCTTTAACATAATCGACAATTCCAGAAGCACCGTAATAAGGAATACTTCCTGCTTCCCTCAGACTGCTGGTAATTGGTTTCCTTTTCGAATCCAGATTTTCCCCTAGATCCCCAAGCGTCTTCCACTCAACTTCACCCTCTTCAAAACTCAGCAACTGGTCTCGATAGTAGTTGTACTGTTTTTTACGCATGTTAAGCTCAGCGGTAAGCTCAGCGGTAAGCTCAGCGGTAAGTGCAGTAAATTTGTCCAGAATTCGGACGATTTCAGACTGGATGGCAAGGGATTTTTCTGGATTGTTGGGGCAAGGTATGGGGATGATTATTTTTGCCATATCTGATGCGGAAACATCAATTACTTTTGTCCCTTTTGAGTACTTTCTTTTTTCATTGTAAAATGAATTTGTCTGGGTGAAATAAGCAAAGTATTTTCCAATAATACCTTCCCTGGGCTTAAATATTGTCGCATGGCCGCCGGTGACAGCTTGCTCTTTACCAAGATAAACCAGGGCTTTACCGACATCATCAAGATTTTCACTTGTATTAGTGATCACTACATCGCCAGTATTTACTTTTTTCAGCTTTTTAGCTGTATCTTGTGAAACAAAGGACTTTGTGGTTTCTGTTGAAAGGCCATAAAAGGTATAAATCTGACCATAGTGAATAGCAGGAATACCTGCCTCAGTAAAATCAGTTTTTGGTAAGCCATTTCCACGAACAAGCTCACCTAAAACACCGAGTGGCAGCCACTCAACCTCAGCGCCATCCAGCAGTTTTTCCAGATAACTTAACTCGCTCATGCCCGTGCCTCATTGTCTTCAATTTGGGCCACAATCGTATCAATGTCTTTGCGCAACTGATCGATTTTGCTGACGGTAGTTTTTAGCTCGGCATTCAGCACTGCAATATCTACAATTTCGCGGGTATCCATGGCTTCGACGTAGCTGCTGACTGACAGGTTATAGTCATTGGCGGATACTGTTTCATAAGGGATTGTTTTCGCGAGGTGGTCAATATCTGCTTTGCTGGCAAAGACCTGCATAATCTTTTCGATATGACCATCAGTCAGGATATTGTTATTGGTTTCTTTCTTAAACAACCCGCTGGCATCAATAAACTGAACGCGGGTATCTGTTTTGTGCTTTGACATCACCAGAATGTTAACGGCAATGGTGGTGCCGAAGAACAGATTCGGTGCCAGAGAAATCACCGTTTCAACATAGTTATTGTCGACCAGGTACTGGCGGATTTTCTGCTCTGCACCGCCACGGTAGAAAATACCGGGGAAGCAAACTATTGCTGCACGCCCTTTAGCAGACAGGTAGTTCAGCGCATGTAGGACAAATGCAAAGTCCGCTTTTGATTTCGGGGCCAGTACGCCAGCCGGAGCAAAGCGCTCATCGTTAATCAGGGTCGGGTCGTCACTGCCAATCCACTTAACCGAGTACGGCGGGTTAGAGACAATCGCATCGAACGGTTTTTCATCGCCAAAGTGAGGCTCAGTCAGAGTATTTCCCAGTCTGATATCAAATTTGTCGTAGTTGATGTTGTGCAGGAACATGTTCATACGCGCCAGGTTAAAGGTTGTATGATTTATCTCCTGACCATAAAAACCTTCTTCAATGATATGGTTATCAAAGTGCTTCTTCGCCTGAAGCAGCAGTGAGCCAGAACCTGCGGCAGGGTCATAGATTTTGTTGACGTGAGTCTGACCGTGCATCGCAAGCTGAGCAATCAGCTTAGAGACGTGCTGAGGAGTGAAGAACTCCCCGCCAGATTTACCGGCATTCGCCGCATAGTTAGAAATCAGGAACTCATAGGCATCACCAAACAGATCAATCTGGTGCTCGTTAAAATTCCCCAACTTCAGCCCCTCAACGCCTTTAAGAACGGCGGAAAGACGGCTGTTTTTGTCTTTGACAGTGTTCCCCAGTCGATTGCTGGTCGTATCGAAATCGGCGAACAGGCCTTTGATGTCGGCCTCCGACGGGTAGCCGTAGGCAGAGCTTTCTATAGCGACGAAGATACTGTTTAAATCAGCATTCAGCCTGTCGTTGGTGTTCGCTTTAGCGGCAACGTTGCAGAACAGCTGGCTCGGGTAGATGAAATAGCCTTTAGTCCTGATGGCATCGTCTTTGATGTCATCGGTAATGATGCTGTCATCAAGTGCTGCATAATGTATGCTCTCATCCCCTGCTTCCATGTAGCTGGAAAAATTCTCACTGATGAAGCGGTAGAAAAGGGCACCGAGTACATACTGTTTAAAATCCCATCCATCTACTGAGCCCCTGACATCATTGGCAATGGCCCAGATTTGACGGTGTAGTTCTGCACGTTGTTGAAGACTGGTCATTTTTATCCTGTTATCGATTCTTGGTTTCGGCTATTGCTGCGATTTTATCGCAATTTTACTTCTTTGACAGGTTTGAGTGATGCCTGATAGCCTCCCCAATGAAGGTTAAAATGGTTAATGAAATGTACAGAGAATCAATCGGATATGCTGTTTCGATTTCTGGAGCATCATTAGCGGTGTTTAGGGGCAGTTCATTACATTTCTGACCTTGTATAGATATGTCGTGATGAAATAAACGTTCACAGCCATCATCTGATCGGTGTGCAACAAAGGCGTCATTCATTAAATACGCAGAGAGCCTGACTTATTGCGTCAACGGGTGAGTTACAATGTTGAATCTGGTAACGCCAAAACTGTGTAATTATCTACGCTAAATCATTTCTGGTTAGCGTGACCGACGCCGGCGGTCTTAAGATGTACAATTCTTACTGTCTCCGAATGAATTTTATTTATTCAAACAGACTTGGGTGATATTATTATCAAGTGAAAATGCCTGTTACCTACCTTGATGATATATACAGTGTTTTTACAGATGAATTTATATGTTTGTAATCAATGCGTGAGTTTGATGTTTTTAAGGTTAGTTAAATGAAACAGCTATTGGATTTTATAATTGGAAGTTGTGTGGATAACAGAACCAAATTTCAGTTGCTTGCAGTTTGTTATCCAAAATGTAAGGATGATGAAGTGATGTTGATTTTGCGCTGGAGGGTAGCTGATTTGTATGCGCATGAACTGGAAGTCCAGAATTATCTTTTTAGAGAGCTGGAAGGTATCATAGAGAAAATCACGGGCCTGCCTGAAACCTATTTTGTATCAAGCTATAAATCACTATTGACCGATGATTTTAGAGAACTCACAGCAGCGGGGGTTGATGTTTGTAAGTTTATTATGGAAAACAAAGGTTAGTTGGATAAGAACCAACACATTTTCAGGTTCTGTTCTGGCTGAGGAACCTGAATATTCAATCAATGTGTTAGTTCTATTTTTGATGGTTAGATTTAAATGTGATTCTTTTGCGGTGTTATACTGCTGTTATGCATCTAAAAAGCTGACGGCTTTGTTTATGTTTTATGTTCGGATAGATTCTCATCGCAGCTGCACAGAGAGGTGAAACCTGCCTTGCTATATTTTTACCAAAGTTAACAAGAAGACCATGCTTGATCTTTTCACTATTCGTTCTGACTTTGATGACAAAGCTGAACTGATATACGATTACCTCAATGAGGTCATTGCCAAATGTTATACTGGCAGCGTTGTTTATTTCATGTTCATAATTCATCAGGTCAGTGTTAAGTCTTGCTGTTGCATCTACAAGTGCGTATTCTTTATCGATAATCATAACTTTCTCACTTATCATGTTAATGTGATTTAATCATCACTAATAATATGTTATGATTTTAATTACGATTATTCGTCTGTTTACTCCCGTAATGCATTATCTTATGAATAATGTTCATGTGGGGTAAGGCTTCCATAAAGTCAGACTGTTCAATCAGCGAAATGAGTGTGTTATCGATCTCAAACGTTGTATCCGGTAATACCTCAACCAGCCTGATTCGGGACAGGGAAATAACGAACACGCCCGATGACGTACATCCGGCAAGAAACCACTCCGCATGGCTGCAAAGCAGACGGTAGGGATGAACGGTATGGCTGACGTTTTCGTCGGTTCTGATACGCACCTGGGTCTGGTTAAGTATGGCGAGCGTCAGTCTGCTGAAATCACCGAAAAGGGTGGGTTTCTGGCGCGGCTCCGGAAGCATAATCCTGTATGGCGAGGGACGTTCCCCGTCAAGCAGAAGGCTCAGCAGTTTGGCGTCCATCGCGGGTAACAGACGGTCAAGATGCAGCAACCTCGCCAGTATCTTCATATCCCGTTCCGTGCGGCGACGAAAGTAATGTGAGGCAAGCTGATACACGCCGTTGCTCTGTTCAATATCAAGGTACGTCAGACGGACGTTGAAATCCCGTCGCAGCGTTCGCGTCGTCACTCCAAATTCTTCTGCCAGCGTCCCGATATGCAGCTTTTCACCCTGAAACAAACGGCTCAGGATGATGGAAAGGCGGGTTGCCAGTCTGTCATGTTCGTTTTCTTGTGTTATCAGCGTCATACATCATTTCCGAATTTAGCCGGGAAATGATGCCAGCAGTAGCGGACAGGATTTGTCCGCCCTCTGAAGTTTTTTAAAGTCTGAATACCTTAAATGTAAGTGCTAAACGTCAGTATTCTCAGGTGAATAAAGATGCTTCTGGCGCATGTAGGCAATAAAAATGCAGGATGGTAGCGTCACCCGGTATGCGGGACCGGCTAAATCAATCAGCAGCCAGAGAGAACTGAGCACCCAGCCCACGGGACCGGCAAAAGCGCCCATGGTACGCGTCAGCATGGCATTTCCTGCAACGGTCAGCCCTCTGCCTAACAGGGCTTTCGCCACACCATTTGTGACAACAAGTGCCATCTGATAGGCCGCAAACCCGGATGTTTTAATCCCCGCCTGGATTGCCATGGTCAGCAACTCCGGCGTGGGGTTGCTGTAGCCTGTCTGCAATTCTTCCGCCACGGTCTTTAGCTGGTCAGGCGTCATCTTCTCAAGACTTTTCTCCAGGATCTTCATCAGCAGATTCATTTCAATGGTTTCAACACTGGATTTGTTGTTGTAGTTCACCTTCATTTTATCGCAGGCATCGGTGAGAATTTCCCGGTACAGCACCCCTTTACCCCAGCGGAGCAGCGTGGCAAAGCTGTTTGCCCCAAACGTCTGAACCTCGGCGGCAATGGCATCCCAGTAGCGCGGGTGGTTGGGCTTGTGTTTTTTATACTGAGGATCGTAAGTCAGCGTTTCCGTGATGCGTGCCAGTCCGTCTTTCGGATCGCAGATAAGCACAGAAACCAGTAAATCCAGATCGTCACGATGGCAGTGGCGCAGAAACTCAAGGTCGGGGTCGTGTCGGTAGGTAGCCATATTTCACCTCATTGCAGATATTGGACCTGACAGTTTAATTACTCCCCCCGGACAGGATGTGTCCGGCTGATCAAGAAAAAGTAAAAAAAAAACCTGCCCGAAAGCAGGTTTCTGTTCACCGGATGGAGGTATAACGTGTCGGGATTACTTTCCGCGCCATTCCTTTTCCACTTTATCCGCAAAAGCATCGCACTGCCGGGCATATTCCGGGTTATAGAGCAGCTCCGACTGCGAAAGTTGCATGGCGGTCATGCTGCCGTTACGGGCATTTGATTCGAGCCAGGTTCTGCCATAGGTCTTGTTCATCACCTGAAGTACCCTGTTGAATACCGGTCCGTTGATGCGGGCATTGAGATTGACGCCTTTTAACTGAAGGCCGCTGTCGCTGGTCTGGGTCAGGCGGGTGGAGTACATCGCGCAGAAGGTCGAATTGGTAATCATCTGAGCGTCAGCCTGCTCGTCGGCGAACGCGCTGTGGCTGAAGGCGGAAAGCAGAATTGCGGCGGTTAACAGTTTTAAAGTTTTCATCATGTTCCCTTATGGATTGAAAAGCGGAGACAGCCTGCCATACGGGGTGGTCAGGAGATGTCCGGCAGAGAAAAAAGTCAGGGTTTCAGCGAGGGAGCCAGTCGCCAGCGGTGAGGGCCAGCGGATTCCAGCACAAAGGCCAGTTGAGCGAGGTCCCGTCTTGCTGTGCGGGGAGACACGTCAAACTGCCGGATGATGTAGCGAACAGATATTGTCTGACCGTAAAACAGCACCATGGTCAGCCGGATAAGCCGTTCTCCCTGTCCGGTGACACGTTGCCTGCAACGGCTGGCTTTCATCGTTGCCATACGCGCCATCGGTCCCCTTTCTGAAAAGAATCGAGGTGTCTGGCAAGCCAGATATCAGGGCACGAATCGCCGGTAACGCAGCGGGCAGTAAACCGGTGGCAGTTAAAGTCGAGCAGGCTATAAGGATAGCGCTGACCCACTGCCGCCTTTGCCCGTTCAGCGGCCCGCGCACAACCCTGAGGCGTCAAATCCATACAGTCGGTATACACCGAGATAGCGGAGTTCCAGCCATCGAGCCGGTCAAGAAACCCTTTAGCCTTACTTTTGATAACGGTTCCATCGCCATCAAGATGAACAATATCGCCGTTACCCACATAGATACCGCTGTGTGCGGCAAGGCCAAAAAGCAGTTCGCACTGCACGATACCACCGTAAGCCGGTTCATCGACGCAGGACAGAATGCAGTTATCGATAAATGAATCCACGAAGTTCAGCAGCAGAAGCCGGTACATAACAATCAATTCCTTACTACGGGGGAGAGGGGGGATGCGGGGGAAACGTAGTGAACACTCAGCTTTCCCACAACGTACGGACCGTGAAAACCCCCATATCGTGGTAAGCCATAAAGTTACTTTCCCATAGCGACCAGAACTCACGGGCGTCGACATGAGAGATATCGCCACAACGGGAAAGCCACGTGTATTGTTGCGTCCAGCTCACATCGACATCTTTTTCAAGCTCAGGCCATGGATGCCCTGCATAGTGAAAATCGGTGACGTAATCGAGCTGCCAGTCTTCTCCGGCAGGGATGAGGCGTATTTCGACCGGATGCCAGCCGCCCTTTTCCGGTGAGTATTCAGGGTCACGGAAGTTAATGGTTAATCCGGTGATGGGGTGACGATGAGGCGGTTTTTGCGCAACGATACCCAGAAGCAGTTGAGTGAACGACCGGGAGAGCGGCAGCACATAGCCGCCCTGCAATATAGCGGGTGATGACATAGTGAATTTCCTTTTTAAGGGGTATGGAACACAGAAAAAGCGGGGGATTAGTCCTGGCTGATTGCGGCAAGCTGCGTCAGACGGTGCTGCCAGTCGGCGTAGCAGCGGTGCATAAAGAGTCTGCTGCTGTCCGCTTCGATAAGGCAGATATCCGGACTTCTGAGCACAGCGGCAAGAAACCCTGCGTTATTGGTGCTGCCCTGACCAAACAGTGGGCGAAATACACGGGACGGAAAGCTGTCTGGCTGCTGTTCCAGAATGGCGTGAATCGCATCAAGCGCTACCCATTCACGGGAGAACAGGCCCCCTTCGCCATTGGCGGTTAAACGCAGGGCAAGGCTTCCGGTTTCATCCTCCTTACCCAGCTCATACGTCAGCAGACCTTTACTGTGGGGGCTGATTTTCTCGGCGTCCCCACTGTAGAACACGGTATAGCTTTCGGTGACGGCGGCTTCGGTAGCGACTTTTTTCTTACTCATGGTTCAGCGCCTCAATCAGGTTCTGGAGTTGAGTGATAACGGTCGTGTCCGGGAACACCAGATAGATACCCTGTCCGTTATCGCAGACGATACCGAGCAGGAGATACCAGCCATCATCAAGTGCGGTGACGTATTCCGGGTTAGCCAGTGCCACTGCCAGCAGCGGGTCTTCGGGGAGAGTGTCGTCGTGGTTGAGATGCCAGAGCAGGGTTCTTGTTTCGTTCCAGAAAGCAGTAAACAGGTCGATATCATCTACGGGGCCAAGAATTTCATTGCTGAGGGCCGCCAGTGCGGAGGCGGGCAGGTTGAGAAGGGGAAGACTGGTGGGTGTCGTGAGCTTGAACATGATTATCTCCATAATGAATTGATTTACATGGAAATAATATGTGCATAAAAAGAGGTTTTTTACGTTCATAGTCGTTGGGGTTGGTGAGCTTTGTGAATGTACAAAATCAAAGCACCCGCAGGTGTAAAATGTGATGATTGTCACAATAATAAAAATTAATGGAGTGTGGTTTTGATTGTTGAAAGGTTGATTTACCCTTAAGTTGGGCTGCATATTGTCAAAATCATCACTTTAATCTATTGATTTAAATAGCATTAATTTTAAATGCCTTATTGGGTTGTTTTTTAGTCGAAAATCGGTGGGGTCTATTACCATTTTCTTATTTCAGGGCCTCAAAAGTTGACTTACTTTGGGCGATGCATCCGGAACACAATTTTTTTATAGGGTTTAACGCTATTTTCCCTTTTCCCTGAGCAGGAGTACTCCTGATGAATCATCATGGTCTTTCTGACTTGAGTATTAAATGTCAATGGGCATGTAAGAGCTGATTTTTCATGGGCTTGAAAGTGATGCCACGAATAAATAAGCTTATCCCATTGTTGGCCGACATATTAAATTACTCATTATCATCTGAATTTTCAGAGGACCATGTACATATTATGAATGTTAATTACCCTTTAAATAAAATAACGCAAGTGCTGGATGAAAAGAGCATCACAGCTGCTCATAAAAATTCCTTCAATGTAGATGTGGAAGCTCAGGGGTATTCCGACTCTGGAGTATCTGATGTTGTAGAATATCCAGGGGTTGCACCTAAAAATACTGGAGGTGTTTTTACTAAAGCCCTTTTTGATGAATATAAAATCCGTGCAGTACAAGCTGCACAAACAATCGAGACCAGCGATAAGAAGTTAACCGGACTTAAGGCAATATTCTATCCATCAGGTCGCATTAAATTTATTGTCCGCAAAAGTATTCGCGGAAAGAATATCTACGTTGCCGTAGGAGGCTACCCGGAAATTTCAATTAAAGATGCAAGGGAGCATGCCTTTAAAATAATTCAGGAGCTCAAGACCGCCGTTGAGGCTTACGGTGAGCGTTTTCTTACTCACAGTAAAATGACGTTTAATGAGCTTGTGGATGAGTATGAGAAAAGCGTACTCAGCACGGGCGTTAAGCGTTCAGCTAACACCGACCTTTCTAAGATCCGTAAATACCTGCGCCCTCTTCTCGGTGACAAAAAGCTGGCAGGTATGACGGAGGCGGATATTCTGAGCTATCTGTATGCTCTCGATCTCAAGCCAGCCACCCGCAACCGCCATCTGGCGCTCATTAAAGCGGTGTTTACCTGGGCTATACGCATGGGATACACCAACCGCTCTCCGGCGCTTTATATCAAAGCGCTGCCTGAAGTGACGTCAGATCGCCGCGCCATGGATGATTCCCAGCTTCAGTGCTGGATGGAAGTGTGTGAGTGCTGGCGTAATGGTAAACCTGATCATGAAGCCCTTGCTCTGCTCATGTTCCTTGCCCTGACGGGACTGCGTCTGGGGGAAACCCGTCATCTTCGCCTTGAGGATGTGGACTGGAGCCGCAAAGTTATCACTCTTCGCCACACCAAAAACGGCAAACTCCGCCGTGTACCGGTATGTGATAAGGCGTTCGTTCTTCTGACAGAACAGCGTCAGCATCTGGGTGATGAAGGCTGGGTATTTCCGGGCAAGGGGACCGACAATCCGGTTGCTGAGCCGCGTCGCCTGCAAAAACGACTTTGTGAGGCTGCGGGTATTCCACCGTTCACCATCCATGAGATGCGTCATACCTTTGCGACAAAGCTCATCGAGAGCGGGGCAGACATTCATACCGTCAAAGACTTACTGGGTCACAGCACAATCAAAGTAACAGAACTTTACTTGCACGCCTCCCCGGCACGTTATCACGAAGTTGTTAACCGGGCGATGGGGTAACAACCTTCACTCAACGGGATGGTTTTTAACTATGGTTCTGATGCTATCCGTTTTCTGACGGTGGCGTAATTTGATGGTAATACACATGAATAAAAAAGTGACAACTAATGTTCCTAAGGTTTCCGGGATTAAGCGTATTCGCGCTTTTGCTGATCGCGATAAAAATTTCACCAAAATGTCGGAGGCAATTATCAGGCGTGCTGAAAACACTGAAGTCGGTGAAGATGATATCGCTTCACTCGGTATTAGTGATGGGCTGCCACGGCATTATGTGAATACAGCTGATGGCCTTTTCTACATCGGTGGACAGAAACCAGTGCTGGTTTGCGGTACGCCAGTTGTGCCTGTCGCCCTGTTTTGCGGGAAAGATAAGGAGTCCAGTCTTGGGATTCGCCTGATGACCGGTAACGGGCTGGGTAAGTATGTTAAGGCCCTGGTGCGCTTTGAGGATATTGTTCAGAGCGGTGCTCAGGTAGTAGGCAAACTGGCAGATCGTGGATTTTGTGTTGGCTCCTCTCCACAGCAGTTTGCCCTTTTTGACCGTTTTCTTCAGCGCTGCCGGAGTTTACCGCTGCCTGTCTATCTGATGGCAGATGCGATGGGATTCGTTTCGGAGGATATGGCCTTTTTACATGGTCATGAGCCCGTTGTGACCTCTCTGAGCGGGTTTGATTATCTGCTGCCGGGATTCCGCGTGCGTCCCGGACTGCACAAAGGTGGGGCTCTGGAGGAGTGGATTAACCTCATCCGGGAAAATGTCCATGGCTGGGCGCAGACCTTTGCGCTGAGTGCGTCCTTTGCTTCGATGCTTCTGGTTCCTGCCGGTATGGATGTGGGCATGTTTCATTTTCACGGCGTATCCACCACCGGTAAAACGCTTCTCCTGATGCTGGCTGCATCGGTCCATGGTGATGGCAGCGAGCCGGGTAGTGGGGGGAATGTAAATATTATTCGCTGGAATACCACGCCTAACGCGATGGAGCGCCTTCTCGCTGACTATTCCGGTCTGGTCGCCTGCGTCGATGAACTGGGTGCGAGTAATCATAAGCAACTTTCCTCACTGCTTTACAACATTACGTCAGGTACGGCAAAAGAGCGCCTGAACCGTGGCCTGACGGCAGATGAGCCGTTTAAATGGCGCATGTTTATTCTCTCCACCGGTGAGATGTCAATCTCCGAAAAGCTGGCTGAACAGAAAGCCGTGTTACAGGGAGGGCAGGAGCACAGGGCCATCAGTATGGAACTGTTGCCTGAGGATGCTCAAAAACCGGATGAACCGGTATCAGAAACACGTGCCCGTGCAGATGCACTGAAGACGGGGCTGGCAGAGGCTTATGGTCATGCCGGGCCTGCATTTATCGGCAAACTGTTATCCGGGAAAAATACGGCTGGCGGTCTTCGCACCTACGCAGAGTTTTCATCCTGGCTCCAGGAACAGACAGATGATTGCTGTAACGCACTGGAAGAGGCCCTGAGGGATGAGGGGCGTGATATTACCCGCGTTCAGCGGCGCGGACTGAAAAGATTTGCGCTGGTATGGCTGGCAGGAGAGAAGGCGCTGAAATATGGCCTTTTACCTTTCGAAAGCGATGCGGTGGCTGAATCCGTTATGTCCGCTGCACGACGCTGGCTGGATGATAACCAGAATCAGTATAACCCGGTGCGTAACATGCTGGAGGAGCTTCAGCTGACGCTGGTGACAAAAAGCAGCAGGCACTTTATCACCCTGCGTGACGAACATGCCCGATGCCCGGGAGATATGTGGGGATTCGTCCATTACAAAACCGGCGACTTCCTGATTTATGAATCGGTGTTTGAAAAGCTCTGTTCTGAAAAGGGACTTAAGACCGTTGATGTGGCCAGACCGTTAGAGCGTTCCGGTTATCTGCTTGGCGAAAGTGCCGGACACTATAAAAAAAGAGCGCTGAAGACGATGGCGCAGTCTTACTACCAGGTCAAAAAAGCGTTTCTGAAATGCAATGTGATGACCGAATTTTAACCCTGAATAAAACCATTTTGACTGAATAACAACGAATAGAAGGTGATGTATGATTTTTGAATCAGACCAGTACTATGACGGTTTTCCTCACGCTATCAGCAGCGAAAATGAAGAAAAAACCTCATTCAATGATTACGCTCTGGTTAACACACTGGCGGAGTGCCTGTATCACGACATTTCTCGTGAAATCTTCGATGGCAGTGAGCCGGCGCTCCGGGCCGTCATTGCCAACGGTCAGATTAAATTCCTGGCTCGTTATACGCTTAGAGGGGCCTGCTATTATGAACCCCTCGGCAGGTTCCCTCGTATGTCTATTAAAGACGCGCGCGAGTGTGCTCGTGAACTCTATAACAGATATGATGATAACCGGGTGCCGGATGAAGAATATGGGGCCATCCCGTTCTGACTGATGGCTGAACAGTAAAAAAAAAGCAGGGGCACTTGCCTCTGCTTTTCTGTTATCACAAGGACGGTAGCTGAGCCGTTATCCTTTCCGCCAGTAACTGACTGGTGTTCTGTAAGCGCTGAGGATGAAGATGCGCATACCGTTGTGAAGACTGACTGCTGCGGTGCCCCAGTTGAGCCTGAACGTCATACAGTGTTCCGCCGTAGGACACGATGAGGGCGGCAACCGAATGGCGGCAGGTATGAATACACACTTCCTGGTCGAAAATTCCCGCCCGACGCACGATACGCTGAAAGGCTTTAACCGGGTTACTCAGCGGCATTCCTTGTTTTTTACCTATAAACAACCACGGATTTCCCCGCTGTGTTGGCAGTGTTCTGATTACGTCCATCGCCAGTGAATTAAGATGAACAATCCGTCCATAGCCATTCTTGGTTTCAGGAAGCCATAGGGTGCGTTTAACCGGGTCAACATGCTCCCACTTAGCCAGACGCAGCTCATCACGACGAAGGCCGGTCAGTAACAGCAGTTTGACAGTAAGCGTGCAGCGAGAACCGTATTGACGGGGATGTGTTATTCATTTGGCAATGCTACGCGCCAGGGGAGCAGTTCGCTGACCCGGTTTATCGGCCAGTCAGCTATAACATCAAGCACATGGCGAAGGTAGCTTTCTGGCTCCACTCCGTTCAGTTTGCATGTCCCGATCAGGCTGTACAGCAGCGCTCCCCGCTCTCCTCCATGATCCGAACCGAAGAACAGGTAGTTTTTGCGGCCCAGGCTGACCATCCGTAGCGCATTCTCAGCTATGTTGTTATCTGCCTCGGCCCAGCCGTCGTCAGTATAGTAAGCCAGCGCCGGCCACTGGTTCAGTACGTACGTGAACGCTTTCGCCAGTTCTGAGTGTCGCGACAGCGTTTTCACCTTTTCACGCAGCCAGCTTTCCAGGGATTTCAGCCGCGGTTTAGCTTTTTGCTGACGTTCTGCAAGGCGTCGCTTCGCCGGCATCCCCCTTATTTCCGCCTCGATGGCATATAACTCACCGATCCGTTTCAGGGCTTCCTCCGTCAGCGCTGACGGGGTGCGAACGTGCACATCGTGGATCTTGCGGCGGGCATGAGCCCAGCAGGCAGCTTCCGTTATCTGTCCATTGCGGTACAGTTCGTTGAACCCGGCGTACGCATCCGCCTGCAGAACACCGCTGAAGCCAGCGAGATGGCTCTGCGGGTGGATACCTTTTCTGTCCGGGCTGTAAGCGAACCACACTGCCGGCGCCAGCTCTGACCCGGCGTTACGGTCGTCACGAACGTACGTCCACAACCGCCCGGTCTTCGTTTTCTTATTACCTGGCAACAGCACCGGGACAGGCGTGTCATCAGCATGGAGCTTACCGTCAGTCAGCACATAGTCCTGAAGCGCCCCTTCCAGCGGTGACAGTAGCCGGCAACACGCATCCACCCAGCCCGACAGCAGTGAGCGGCTCAGCTCCACACCCTGGCGGCCGTATATTTCAGACTGGCGGTACAGCGGGGTGTGCTCTGCATACTTTGAACTCAGCACGCGGGCCAGCAGCCCCGGTCCTGCGATACCCCGCTCGATGGGCCGTGAAGGCGCGGGGGCCTGCACGATGGCATCGCACTGAGTACAGGCATGCTTTTCACGTACTGTCCGGATAACCCGGAAGGCGCTGCGCATCAGCTCCAGCTGTTCGGCGGCATCTTCACCCAGGTAACTCAGCGCACCACCACATTCCGGGCAGCATGACGCTGCCGGCAGCAGCCGTTTTTCGTCACGGGGAAGTGATTCAGGGAACGGTTTGCGGGTACGGGTCTGCCGCAGCGGGCGCTGCACGGCCGGGTCATCCACCCGGCCGGTAAGGGTATCGCTTTCTTTCTGCAACTGCTTAAGGTCGGCTTCCATCTTCGCGATACGGCGGGAGACTTTTTCGGAGCGGCTGCCGAAGTTCATCCGGCGCAGCTTATCCAGTTGCGCCTGCAGGTGATCTATTTCGCGTTCACGCTCGTTCAGCTTTTCCAGAAGGGCACGGTTCAGCGCCTCCTGTTCGGCAAGGAGACGTTTCAGTTCATCGATATCGTCAGGAAGTAAGCTGTTCATACCGGGTATATTACCAGGCTCATTCAGCGTCGACCAGGATAAAGAGGCCTACAACATAGTCAGTGACGTAAGCAGTCTTTTAGGCTGCCGCCAGTCGATACCTTCAAGGAGCATCGCCAGCTGTGCCTGTGTGAGGAACACTTTGCCATCCCGGGCTGACGGCCAGGCGAAGCGGCCGCGCTCCAGCCGTTTGGTCAGCAGACACAGTCCATCGCCGGTAGACCAGAGGAGCTTTACCTGACTGCCATTACGCCCACGGAAGATAAAAACGTGACCTGACATCGGATCGTCTTTCAGCGTCGTCTGCACCTTTGCCGCCAGGCCGTTGAAGCCGTTTCTCATATCGGTGATGCCAGCGACCAGCCAGATCTTTGTCCCTGATGGTAATGGGATCAACGTTTGAGCTCCCGTATCAGCAGGTTCAGGATATTTTCGCTGATGGCACCATTCAGACGGAGTGATCCGTGCCGGAACGTCACTTCACAGCTGATATTGAGTGATTCAGGTGCCGCAGCAGCTACAGGTTGTGACCGGGGGGAGGTTGCAGGGACAACATCTTCGGCATCAAGTGTTATCGGGAGCAGCTCAGGCACGTTGTTTTCTGTTGTTGAAGGAGGACGTAGTTTTCCTTCGCGCCAGTACTGGCGCCACTTAAACAGCAAATTATCGTTGATCCCATGCTCACGAGCGAGTTGCGCTACGGAGATCTCTGGTCGATGCGAGAGTTCAACCATTTTGATTTTGAACTCAACGGGATAATTAGGGCTTTTTTTACGCACTGCGGTTAATGATTTCATGGATAGCGTCCACCATATTTGGTGTCCATTATCCTCTCAGGAATTTCAGGATCTGCCAGACGGTGCTGAGACGACGCTTACGTTTGACATAGCGGGCAGCTACGGGGCTGGTATCGTTATCGGCGGAGAGAAAAATACGACGAATTTCGTCCTCGGTAAAATAACGCTGTCGGGCGTTGTTCTCCCTGAGAAGCTGTACCACCCTTGCCGGATGAACAGAGGTCATGCTTTGCCTTCCGGCCCATGTAAAGACGGCTTTAATGAGTACGATGACACGGTTACAGGTAGCCGCTGACAGGGAAGTACTTAACGTCTGCTGAAGGCGCAGAATGCTGGCTGGTGTGATATCGCTCAGCAGCCTCTGACCAATGGCGGGGTGGATATGATCGCGGTAGCGCTGTACATCCTTCCCCCAGCTGCGTTTAGCAGATTTAGCCCATGGCAGATAATGCTGATTAAAGAGTTCATCGAACGTCAGCTCCTTTCTCTTGTTTTCACGCTCCTGCTTAGGGTCAGTGCCGGTGGCAAGGGAACGTTTATGTTCTATGGCAATCTGACGAGCAAGATTGACGTCCACTTCAGGCCAGTGACCAATGGCGATGGCGCGTTTTCGTCCATGATAAAGGTAGCGTAGCAAAAACTTTTTACGACCTTCTCTTCTGCTGACCAGACACTTGAGGCCGGAAATCTCGGTGTCGCTGTATTCGGCATCGGTACTGCGTGCATCGGATGTGTTAGGGGGCAGGGATTTAATGAGCTGATTAGTAAAACGGAAGCGTTTGGGGGTGGACATATAACCTCCTGTGACTGGTGTAAAGAACGTCAGGGTTGACCCATCCCCGGCACGGCGTTGTTAATGGCTAAGTTGATTTTCTGGCGTGGAGAAGGGAATGCTGGTGCCACATGGTATGAATGAAGACGGGAAATGCAGAAAGAGCAGGCTTTACGGTCTGATTCTGGTCTTAGGTTGAAAGATGCTGCTGGGGAGGGCGTTCACAGAAATAATATGTGTTTCAGTTGGGTGCAATTACATGCCATAAGCGCTAAAAGTGTTTGATATTTAATATGCCCTATGGAATGGATCTGACTGTCGGTTATGCACCATGGGCTAGTATTACAGACAAAGTACTTCAAGCAGGGATAGAACAACGTACTGGGTGGATTTAATCGCTTATATTACCGTCTTTATCGAGCCATAATCCGTCACTAAGATAGATTTTTCCATTTTGTTGAGCATTGTCTGACATTGTACGATAGAGGTCTATATAGGGGGATTGAGCACAGTTGTCGACCTGCTTGTCAAGGTTGCCTTGAACCAGCCTGAGCTGTGACTCAAGTTGACTAATATTTTCATAATGTTTGCTGTCGATGCTGTAATGTACTGTTTTGATATGCTGAGGATATTTTCGGATACAGCCAAGAGCTAGCTGAATCGCTGCCAATGTTTTGAGATAGCGTGTGGAAAACTCTTCATCCATTTCGCAATAGCTTAAGAAACCCTCGAAAGCGATTCTGCGATTGTTCACTATATTTATACGATTTGAAGTAAGAAAATAACTATGTTCCATGGCAGGACCATTACCACAGTCCCATAATCGGTATTTATGGGTTGAAACCACGCGGTTATTTGTATCTATAGGCCCGGTAAAATTTTGCTTTATAAATGAATCACTATCGAAAATATGATTGAGGATTTTGTTGTAGAGCGATGAATCTACTTCCATCTTTTCGATAAAAACATTCATATTCAGAGCCTCAGTTAGGCTGATTTGCTGAAGGTTTATATCTGGAATTGAATCACCAACTTTTTTGATATGCATTTCAACAACCTGAACGGATGACAATTTTTATAGCGTACGTTAAGCAGGATGACAGAACAAGTATTTTATAAGCATGGGCGCAAATTAAGCATTGAATACTAACAGACGTTCTGGGGGCATTCCTGTACGGTAAAGAATTAATGTTCGCTTCTCACAGTGAGTTCAACGGTGCAATATGCTCAATATTATATAACTATTTTTTATGATGGCGTGGAAGACGGGGGATTCTGGTAATGGTAAGAAGTGAAAGGGAAAGAAGGGTATGTTGCAGGTGGACTGGCAGGTGAAGACCCCCATGTTACTAGTGGAGGATGCATATTGTCAGGTTTTTCCCACCGAAAGAAGGGAGTTTCCCCAGCATTTTCCCCGAGTCAGAACCCCTTTAAGACCCGAAGAATAAGGCAAAATGCCAATTCCCCCGCTTCCCCCACGCTTTTGCATCATCATGAACAACTAGAAATGAGAGAAACCTTAACTGACCGTAGAAAGACCGTAGCAGTGGGGTAAGGAAGAGGCACATCAGAGGGTGTGGAGGTGTCTAAAAGTAACGAACATCTGCGAAAATGGCGAGAAATTCAGCAAACAAATAACGTGTTGCAACGACCAGAAATCTACCGTAGCTAAGAAAGGAAAAAGCCCCGCTTTTCAGCGAGGCCTTATGAATATTGGTGCCCGGACTCGGAATCGAACCAAGGACACGGGGATTTTCAATCCCCTGCTCTACCGACTGAGCTATCCGGGCAACGGAGCGCATTAAACCGCAATCGCGCGCGATCGTCAACATTATTTCGGGAAAAGCTGTTCAACTGCTTAAGTTTGCGGCAATCTGTCCGTTTGTGCGCTGAAAGTGCACAAATCTTCCAGACAGTTCAGGCAAGATGTGACAATGCTGACGGTAAGAGGAGGGCAGTATGGCAAACGACTGGCTTGAGCTGCGTCAGCATGCAGAAACAGGTATTGAGACAATTAAGGCGCATTTCGAAGGACACGCCTTTGATCCCCACTGGCATGATAGCTATCTGGTCGGAATAACCGTTTCCGGTACGCAGCAGTTCCACTGTCGCCGTGAACGCCACCGTAGCCAGCCGGGCGATGCTTTTTTACTTGAGCCTGGTGAAATTCATGACGGTGATGCACCGGTAGAGGGTGGCTTTACTTATCTGACCTTTTATCTGGATGAACACTGGCTCACCCGTACGCTTCAAGGGCTGTATGACTCTACTCCCGGGAGTTACACCCTCCACTTTGCCCAAACGCTGACGCGAGAGCCTCAGCTGGTGCGCGCTATCGGTGATACATTTGCCTCGCTGCATAACGATGAGATGAAGATCGTACAACAGAGCACAATGGATAACCTGCTCACTAAGATTACAGCCCACTGCCACTGGCGGAAGAAACTCCCGTCGCTGTTACAAAGCTCCGCTGTGGCGCAGCGTGCCCGCGACTATCTCTATGCGCATATCGGCGAGAACGTGGGGCTGTCAGACCTTGCGCGGGAGACGGGGACGGATCGCTTTATGCTCACCCGCTGCTTTAAGCGCGAATTTCACCTTGCGCCGCACGCCTGGCTTATCCAGCTGCGCCTGGCAAAGGCCCGACAGATGCTGGCGTATGGGGAACTGCCTGTTGATGTGGCGACGGCAGTAGGTTTTGCCGATCAAAGCCATCTTGGTCGCTGGTTCCAGCGGGCGTACCGTATTTCTCCGGCACACTACCGTCGGTTGTGCACAAACCTTCCAGACGTTTCCAGAAAATAACGGCACATTCATGGCTCTACTAAAAGGAGCCACCTGTGAATTTAATACCCTTCCTGCTGTTTGCATTTGTCGCCTCGATTACGCCGGGGCCAACCAATATTTTGGTACTGGCTAACAGTCAGCACTTTGGCGTAAAAAATACGATTCCTGCGATCCTGGGTGGGTGTATTGCCGCCAGCGCTATTGTTCTGGTTTCAGGCGCTGGGGCAGGAGAAGTGTTACGCCAGTATCCGCTGATACGTCAGGTGATGAGCTGGGCGGGTGTGCTGTGGCTTTCCTGGATGAGCTGGCAGCTGTTTAGCGCCCCGGCCGCGAATCTCTCCTCCAGGCGTCATGTCCGATTTACCGCGCGGGCAGCGGCGTTATTACAGGTTGTAAACCCAAAAACCTGGATGATGGCGCTGGCCGTCGTCAGCCTGTTTGCTCCGGCAAGCGACCATGCATTACGGGATATTTCGCTGATGGCGCTATGGTTTCTGGCGATCTCAGTGGTCTGTTTGTTGTGCTGGGCGTGGCTGGGGAAGGCGGTGAACCGGATTTTCCGCACCACCGTGGCGATGGTGCGATTTCAACGTGCAATGGCGCTGTGTTTGTTTATTTCCGCCTGGACGGGAATGCTGGCTTAGGTCAGTGCACCACCCATACGGCACTGCGCAAACCGCAAAATATCTTCCGCCAGACGGTGCGCCGTATCCACATCCGCCTGGCTACGGTTCACCAGCATGCGGCTCAGGCAACCTTCCAGCACCAGCTCCATCTGCTTCGCGACCATTGCCGGATCATCCACTTCAAGTGTGGTCAGCAGCTCGTGTGTGAACTCGTGCGCGGCTCGTTTTTGCTGATCTGCCAGCTGATGGATGGGATGTCCGGGATCCGGATAGTAGGTGCAGGCGGCGATAAACAGACAGCCTGGGTAACGGTTGTTGGTGACACACTCCGTCAGTGCGGTATAGCGTGCCAGCAGCTTTTGCTCGGTGGTCAGCTCTTCATTCAGCATCAGTTGCCTGCGCCAGATATCCACCTGCTGGCTGAGATAGCGCAGGGCATCATACAGCAGCGCCTCTTTATCCGGCCAGAAGCGCTTAAGTTCATCCAGAGGGTAATCGATACGGTCGGCTACCATCTCAAGCGTGGTGCTGGCGATCCCTTGAATCTCAAGTAATTGCAGGGCTTGTCCCAGTACGTCTTCGCGTTGCACGGTTATCTCCTCCGCTATTCCCAACGGTTTGTCCCGTCTAAAGTGTTGTTTACGGTTGGCGATTGCGCAAATGCGCGTTGAATGCCGTCGCGTCCATAAACCCGGTTACACGCTGCGTCAGCTGTTCTTCCCCCTGTTCATTGAAGAACAGGATGGTAGGCAGCCCGAGCACGTTAAGTTGCTTCAGCAGAGCCTTATCCTGCGCGCTGTTGGCGGTAACGTTCGCCTGGAGCAGAACGGTATCGCTCAGCGCATGTTGTACCTGCGGATCGCTGAAGGTGTATTTTTCAAACTCTTTGCAGGCCACGCACCAGTCGGCATAGAGATCGAGCATGACCGGTTTGCCTTTCGCCTGCACCAGGGCGCGGTTAAGGTCATCCACGTTTTTAATCTGTATAAAATTCAGATGAGCCTGCGTTTGACCTGTCGGGGTGCCAAACGCCCAGTCCTGTAACGGACGGACGCTCACCAGCGCGGCCGCCAGCAGAAGGATCTGTAGCAGGCGCATCCACGGTTTCTTCGCACCCAGACTCACGATAAATGCCCAGCTGAAGAAGGCCACGCCGAGCATAGCCCACAGACGCGTACCCCACACATCACCGATGATGCGTTCCAGCAGGAATACCGGTAGCGCCAGAATGACAAAACCAAACGCGGTTTTCACTGTCTCCATCCACGGGCCGCTCTTCGGCAGCAGACGATTGCCAAATACCGTCACAAGGATCAGCGGCAGACCCATGCCGAGCGCGTAAAGGTACAGCGTGCCGCCGCCGAGCCAAAGGTTGCCGCTCTGGGCAATGTATAACAGGATGGCGCTCAGCGGCGCGGTGGTGCAAGGGGAGCAAATCAGCCCGGCGATGGCACCCATGGCGAACACGCCGCCCGCAGAGCCCCCCTGCTGACGGTTGCTCATTAACGTCAGACGGGTTTGCAGGGAAGAGGGCAGTTGCAGAGTGAACAGGCCAAACATCGACAGCGCCAGCAGAATAAACACTGCTGACAGTCCGATAAGCACATAAGGATGCTGAAGGGCGGCCTGGAACTGCAACCCGGCAGCGGCGACCACGAGGCCGAGCGCCGTATAGGTTAACGCCATGCCCTGCACATAGATAAAGGCCAGCAACAGCGCGCGGGCGGTGGAAAGGCGTTGCTTACCACCCAGCACGATGCCAGAGATAAGCGGGTACATAGGCAGTACGCAGGGCGTAAAGGCGATGCCGATACCAATCAATAACGCCCAAAGCGCTGAGAACGGAAGGTCTGAAGCGGCTTCGCCTTCACCCCTCACACTGGCCATTTCCCCTGAGGGGAGAGGGGAGGCCGCCGCTTTCACTTCGCTAAGCGGAACGACCTTTGTTTCAGGGGGATAGCAGAAGCCCGCATCGGCGCAGCCCTGATACGTCACCGTCAGGGTAGCGCCTTTATCCGCCTGATTCACCGTGACGGGCACGCTTAAGCGCTGGCGATAAATTTCACTTTTACCGTAGAACTCGTCCTCGTGCCATTCGCCAGCGGGCATCTGCAATGCGCCGACGTCAGCCTTTGCCGGCGTGATGCTGACCTGCTTGCGATAGAGGTAATAACCCTCTTTCACCTGCCAGGTGAGACTGAGATCGTGCTGGTTTTGCTGAAAGTCGAAAACGAATGCCTGGTCGGCAGGAATAAAGTTCGAACGGCCGGGCGCGTCAAACAACCCGGCAAAAACTGACGTGCTGCACAGCAGCAGGATCAGCGTAAAGAAGCGTTGAGCCATGAGAGATAATCGTTATCGCCGTGGACCACTGGCAGCACCAGCAGCTCCGGGGTTTGGTAAGGATGATGAGACTTGAGGCAGTCGAGGAGCGCCTGCTGGTTGGTCAAATTGGTTTTGAGCAACATCTGGACTTCGTACTCTTGCTCCAGCTTGCCTTCCCAGTAATAAAGGGAGGTGGCGCCGGGAAGTAGCGTGACGCAGGCAGCCAGTTTTTCGGCCAGCACTTTGGCGGCGAGATCCTGGGCGGAAGCTTCATCAGGGGCGGTACACAGTACAACAACAGCATCAGGCGTGTTCACAAGTCGACCTCCTCATCACGAAAGTCTTCACTATATCACGCCATGTGATTGGTCATTAATGAAACGGGCCGCAGCGCGGCCCGTTTTTAACTATTTTTACAACGGCTAACCGTTTACAGCACAATGCCGCCGATGATAAAGCCGAGGACCACGCAGAGCGTAATCGCCACCACGCCCGGGATGAGGAACGCGTGGTTAAACACGTATTTACCGATACGGGTCGAGCCGGTGTCATCCATCTCAACCGCGGCCAGCAGGGTTGGGTAGGTTGGCAGCACGAACAGGGCGGAAACCGCCGCGAAAGAGGCAATCGCCGTCAGCGGCGTCACGCCCAGCATCAGTGCCGCAGGCATTAGCGCTTTGGTGGTCGCAGCCTGGGAGTACAGCAGCGTTGCGGCAAAGAACAGCACCACCGCCAGTAGCCACGGATAGTTGTGCAGCAGGTCGCCTGCAACTGTCTGGATATCGCTGATGTGCGCTTTCACGAAGGTGTCACCGAGCCACGCCACACCCAGCACGCACACGCAGGCGCTCATACCGGATTTGAAGGTGCTGGCGTTCAGCACTTCGCTGGTGTCGATTTTACAGGTGATACTGATCAGCGTCGCGATGGTCAGCATAAATACCACAATCGCTTCGTTACGCGGCAGAACCGGGTTCTGGATCAGACCTACCGTATCGCTGATGGCGGTCGCGTAGAACATCACGGCGACGATACCAATCAGGAACAGCAGCACGGAGCGTTTTGCATGCGGCTTCAGCTCAAAGACCTGGCTACCGCGCAGGCTCACTTCACCTTTTGCCAGGCGCTCCTGGTAAACCGGATCGTCTTTCAGTTCAGCGCCGAGGAAGTTACACAGCACGGCAGTGATCATTACCGCAATCAGCGTGACCGGAATACAGATCGCCAGCAGCGTCAGATAACTTACGCCCATCGGCTCGAGAATACCCGCGAAAAAGACCACCGCCGCGGAAATGGGCGAGGCGGTGATCGCAATCTGGGAGGCGACTACAGCAATAGAAAGAGGGCGAGACGGGCGAATACCCTGCTCTTTCGCCACTTCGGTGATGACCGGCAGCGTGGAGAAAGCGGTATGGCCAGTACCGGCGAGAATGGTCATAAACCAGGTCACCAGTGGGGCAAGGAAGGTGATGTATTTTGGATGACGACGCAGCATACGCTCCGCCAGGCTCACCAGGTAGTCCATACCGCCAGCGACCTGCATGGCCGCAATGGCAGCGATAACCGCCATGATAATTTCGATAACGTCAAAAGGGATTGCGCCGGGTTTAATCTGAAAGATCAGGGTAAGTACGAGCACGCCGAGACCGCCGGCAAAGCCGATGCCGATACCCCCGAGTCGTGCGCCCAAATAAATCGCCAACAGGACGATGACGAGTTCTGCTCCAAACATAAAGACCTGCCTTGCTTATTAACAAGTTGATATTGAATTGTTGTGTTTTGGTAACGGCCATAAAGAAAAAAGGCACGTCACAAGTGACGTGCCTTTCGGAAGCTTAGCCTGAACGGTTACTGTTCGCTTTCATCGGTATATCGTTTCGCTTTATATGCCGGGTGCATCAGGTTCTGGGCGGAGAAGATATCGTCCAGTTCGGCTTCGGTCAACAATCCTCGCTCGAGAACCACCTCACGCACGCTCTTACCGGTTTCGGCACAAATCTTCCCGACGATATCGCCGTTGTGGTGGCCGATGAACGGGTTGAGGTAGGTGACGATGCCGATGGAGTTATAGACGTAGCCTTCACACACTTCTTTATTCGCGGTGATGCCGTTAATGCATTTTTCCAGCAGGTTGTAGCAGGCGTTGGTCAGAATGTGGATAGATTCAAACATCGCCTGGCCAATCACCGGCTCCATTACGTTCAGCTGGAGTTGACCGGCTTCGGAGGCCATGGTGACGGTCGTATCGTTACCAATAACCTTGAAGCAAACCTGGTTCACCACTTCTGGCACCACCGGGTTCACTTTAGCTGGCATGATGGATGAACCCGCCTGCAACTCTGGCAGGTTGATTTCATTCAGGCCAGCGCGCGGACCGGAGGAGAGCAGGCGCAGGTCGTTACAGATTTTGGACAGTTTCACCGCCAGACGTTTCAATGCGCTGTGCACCATCACGTAGGCGCCGCAGTCTGAGGTGGCTTCAATCAGGTCTTCTGCAGGCACAACCGGCAGGTTGGACACTTCAGCCAGCTTCTGTACCGCCAGCTGCTGATAGCCATCCGGGGTGTTCAGGCGTGTACCGATGGCGGTAGCGCCCAGGTTCACTTCCAGCAGCAGTTCGGACGTGCGCAGCAGGTTTTTGGTCTCTTCGTTCAACAGCACGTTAAACGCGTGGAACTCCTGGCCGAGGGTCATTGGCACCGCGTCCTGCAGCTGGGTACGACCCATTTTCAGGATGTCCTGGAACTCAACGGCTTTACGCTGGAAGCCATCACCCAGCTGATTAATCGCGTCGACCAGTTTGACGACAGAGGCATACACCGCGATGCGGAAGCCGGTTGGGTAGGCGTCGTTGGTGGACTGACATTTGTTAACGTGGTCGTTCGGGTTCAGGTACTGGTATTCACCTTTCTGATGACCCATCAGCTCCAGGCCGATGTTTGCCAGCACTTCGTTGGTGTTCATGTTGACGGAGGTGCCTGCGCCGCCCTGATAGACGTCAACCGGGAACTGATCCATGCATTTGCCGTTGTTCAGCACTTCATCGCACGCGGCGATAATCGCATTTGCAGCGCTTTTAGGAATAGTTTGCAGCTCTTTGTTTGCCAGAGCCGCGGCTTTTTTTACCATCACCATGCCACGCACAAATTCAGGGATGTCGCTGATTTTGCTGTTGCTGATGTAGAAGTTTTCAATCGCTCTCAGAGTGTGAACACCATAGTAGGCATCCGCTGGAACTTCCCTGGTACCCAACAAATCTTCTTCGATACGAATGTTGTTTAACATGTGAACCTTCTTTTCAAGCTGCCGATGGATTGTACTAAACACACAGTAGATATGTGGTTTTGAATATTTTATGACCGACGATTATTCCCTCAATCGGCCAGATGTTCGAGATCATATGCTGATGATAGCGAATTGCCGTAAGCTGGATCACTTATTATCGACCCGATTTCATGATAATTATTAATCTGTGAAATATGTCACCGCTTTAATATTTCCAGAAAAAATATCCGTGCAAACCGATTGAATTTTGGCTAACCGTCACCATTTCTTATCTACGCGCTTCGCGAACACATTCAGTCAGGGGCCAGAAGGCACCTGCCACACAGGAGATGCCAGTGCGCTGGATACCATTTATTGCTTTCTTTCTTTATGTTTACATTGAGATTTCGATTTTCATCCAGGTTGCCCATGTGCTGGGCGTCCTGCTGACGCTGATTCTGGTGATCTTCACCTCCGTCATCGGCATGTCGCTGGTGCGCAATCAGGGTTTCAAAAATTTCCTGTTAATGCAGCAGAAGATGGCCGCAGGCGAAAGCCCGGCCGCCGAGATGATCAAAAGCGTGTCGCTGATTATTGCTGGCCTGCTGCTGATCCTGCCGGGCTTCTTTACAGACTTCCTCGGCCTGCTGTTGCTGTTGCCGCCGGTGCAGAAGCATCTGACCATGAAGCTGCTGCCGCATCTGCGTTTCAGCCGTATGCCAGGCGGTGGTTTCAGCACCGGCCCGGGGGATACCTTTGAAGGGGAATATCAGCGTAAGGATGAGCAGCGCGACCGGTTAGATCATAAAGACGATCGGTAAGTTTCTTGCCCGGTGGCGCTCGCTCACCGGGCCTGCGGATTTTGCCGCTTCGGTAAAAATACCCACAGCCCCGCCAGCATGACGATGGCGTACACACTCTTCCATCCCACCATCGCCAGCAGCAGCAGGCACAGGACACACCCGACAGCCGCCAGCGCCTTAAAGCGTCCTTTCAGTAGCCGACAGCCCGCTAGCATGCACAACAGATAGATCATGATGAAAATACCGTTGGCGTAGATAATCAGCGCGTCAAGGTTGATGTCGAGGAGATAAATGGCCAGGGAACTCACCACGCAGCAGCCCAGTACGGTATTCAGCGCATTCACCGGAAGCTGACGCTTTGACAGGCGTGAGAGGGGGCTATCCGGTTTATAAAGTGCCTGAGACCACACCAGCCGGGCGAAGCTCTGAATATAGATGTTGAGGCTGGCAAAGCAGGCGAGATAGCCAATCACGCAGGCTACCCACAGGGCTTTAACGCCAAACAGCTGCACCACGATGCCCGGCAGCGACGCGGCGGCGGCTTTCTCTTCACCGAACGCGTTGAAGTGCAGCACCAGTACGGTACAGGCCCAGTACACGGTGCCCGCCAGCAGCAGGCCAATCATCAGGGCGCGGGGAAAATCACGCTCGGGCTGTTTAAACTCGGATGCCAGATGAGCGAACGCCTCCAGACCGACGAAACACCAGAACATGACGGATAGTGCAGCGAAAAGCTGTGTGTGGTCGATGTCATTAATCGCGGGGAAAGGAATATCCGCCACCGTAATGTCGCCTGCAAACCAGATGGCGATGATCAGCGCGACGATTAACACGGCGACCAGCGTTTGCAGGTTGGCGCTGGAACTGGCCCCGCGTGAGCCAACCCACCAGATAATCGCCAGCGTACCGAGTTCAGCCAGCAGCAGCTGTTCATCGTGCCAGCCAAACAGCGCCTGTCCGAAGCCGGTTGCGATATGCAGGGCTGCCGGAAGGCCAACGGGTATTACCGACAAAAATAGCCAGCCGGTGACGCGCTCCATTCGCGGCCCAAACGCCATGCCGACAAAATGCGCTACGCCGCCTGCGCTCGGGAAGTGCCGCCCGAGTATGGCAAAGACAATCGCCACCGGAAACACCAGCACGATCAGCACCGGCCATGCCCAAAGACTGTTATTGCCGGCAACCAACGCCGCCAGCGCGGGAACCGCAAAAACGCCCGTGCCTAACAAAGACGTTGAGAGTAAGCCAATGCCCTGCGCCAGCCCCAACTCCTGCCTGAGTCCACTCATTTACCTCGTCCCGCCACCATCAAAAGAGAGTGGATGGTAACACTTTCGCAAATTTTTTTTCGATTACCCCTTGAAGGGGTAAAAAGCTATCCCCATCTCTCAGGGCACTAGCCGGAAAACCGCATGCGGACCGGCGTCATCCATAACTGATAATGACTTTCTCAAAGGAGAGCTATCAATGAGTATTCGTCCGTTACATGATCGTGTGATCGTCAAACGTAAAGAAGTTGAAACCAAGTCTGCTGGCGGCATCGTTCTGACCGGTTCAGCAGCAGCAAAATCAACGCGTGGCGAAATCATCGCTGTCGGTAAGGGCCGCATCCTGGAAAACGGAACTGTGCAGCCACTGGACGTTAAAGTTGGTGACATCGTCATTTTCAACGATGGCTACGGCGTGAAATCCGAGAAGATCGACAATGAAGAAGTGTTGATCATGTCCGAGAGCGACATTCTGGCAATTGTTGAAGCGTAATTAACGCACGAAACTGTACGAATTTGAGGAAATAAGAACATGGCAGCTAAAGACGTAAAATTCGGTAACGACGCTCGTGTAAAAATGCTCCGCGGCGTAAACGTACTGGCAGACGCAGTGAAAGTCACTCTGGGCCCGAAAGGCCGTAACGTCGTGCTGGACAAATCCTTCGGCGCGCCAACCATCACCAAAGATGGTGTTTCTGTTGCACGTGAAATCGAGCTGGAAGACAAGTTCGAAAACATGGGCGCACAGATGGTGAAAGAAGTTGCCTCTAAAGCGAACGACGCTGCTGGTGACGGTACCACCACCGCGACCGTACTGGCGCAGGCGATCATCACCGAAGGCCTGAAAGCCGTTGCTGCGGGCATGAACCCAATGGATCTGAAACGTGGTATCGACAAAGCTGTCGCCTCTGCTGTTGAAGAGCTGAAAGCGCTGTCCGTACCGTGCTCTGACTCTAAAGCCATTGCTCAGGTTGGTACTATCTCCGCTAACTCCGACGAAACCGTAGGTAAACTGATCGCTGAAGCGATGGATAAAGTCGGTAAAGAAGGCGTGATCACCGTTGAAGACGGTACTGGTCTGGAAGACGAACTGGATGTGGTTGAAGGTATGCAGTTCGACCGCGGTTACCTGTCCCCATACTTCATCAACAAGCCAGAAACTGGCGCTGTTGAGCTGGAAAGCCCGTTCATCCTGCTGGCTGACAAGAAAATCTCCAACATCCGCGAAATGCTGCCAGTGCTGGAAGCCGTTGCGAAAGCAGGCAAGCCGCTGGTAATCATTGCTGAAGACGTTGAAGGCGAAGCGCTGGCGACTCTGGTGGTTAACACCATGCGTGGCATCGTGAAAGTGGCAGCGGTTAAAGCACCTGGCTTCGGCGATCGTCGTAAGGCGATGCTGCAGGATATCGCTACCCTGACCGGCGGTACCGTGATCTCCGAAGAGATTGGTATGGAGCTGGAAAAAGCGACCCTGGAAGACCTGGGCCAGGCGAAACGCGTTGTGATCAACAAAGACACTACCACCATCATCGACGGTGTGGGTGAAGAAGCCGCTATTCAGGGCCGTGTTGGTCAGATCCGTAAGCAGATCGAAGAAGCAACTTCCGATTACGACCGTGAAAAACTGCAGGAGCGCGTAGCGAAACTGGCAGGCGGCGTTGCGGTAATCAAAGTTGGTGCTGCGACCGAAGTTGAAATGAAAGAGAAGAAAGCACGCGTTGACGATGCCCTGCATGCGACCCGTGCTGCGGTAGAAGAAGGCGTAGTTGCTGGTGGTGGTGTCGCGCTGGTGCGTGTAGCCGCTAAACTGGCTGGCCTGACCGCTCAGAACGAAGACCAGAACGTAGGTATCAAAGTTGCGCTTCGCGCAATGGAAGCCCCTCTGCGTCAGATCGTGTCCAACGCCGGTGAAGAGCCATCAGTAGTTGCGAACAACGTGAAAGCGGGCGAAGGTAACTACGGTTACAACGCAGCAACTGAAGAATACGGCAACATGATCGACTTCGGTATCCTGGACCCAACTAAAGTTACCCGTTCTGCTCTGCAGTACGCGGCATCTGTAGCTGGCCTGATGATCACGACCGAATGCATGGTAACCGACATGCCTAAAGGCGACGCGCCTGACTTAGGTGCTGCTGGTGGTATGGGCGGCATGGGTGGCATGGGCGGCATGATGTAATCATGTTGTTCTGAACCTCTCAGAATGAACCCCGGGCAGCGATGCCCGGGGTTTTTTATTGCCCGTCGAGCCGTTACTCGAACAAGATGTGCATGGCGGAAGAGATGCGGTTCCAGCACTGAAAAATCCATTTTTATCTCCTCAGAAGAGTAGCTGCATCACCCACATCGAGAGCAGGGCGTTGATGACGCAGACAGCGATGATGTGCGGGTAATATTTCGGGTTCACGCCCGCGGTGCCGAGGCAGCGGCCCGTGTTTTGCACCGGATTGCCCATCAGGTAGATGGCGGGCAGCAGGATGGTGGCATCATGGCCGCTGAGCGTGCCGGCGACGACCAGGCTGGCGCAAACCCCCACGCCGCCGCCCATGCTCATCACCGAGGCCAGAAGTACCGTTGCCGCCGCACCCGGAAGCCCCCACAGGGCCATGATGGGCTCGCATACCCTGCCGACAATATCCAGCAGGCCGGTCACCTTAAGCGCCTGAATGATGACAAACGCCATGACCACGTTCGGCAGCAGGCTGGTGGTGGCGATGGTAAAGCCGCGGCGGGCGCCATCGATAAACAAGTCCATGATATTTTTACGCGTCTGGGCGATCATTTTTCCTCCTGAACGCGACGAACTTCCATGTGGGCGATCCACAGTCGCAGGAAGTTCGCGCCAACGAATTTGAACACCAGAATGACGGCAAGCGGCGCGATCACCGGGACGGTAATAAAGGTAAAAAGTGCGGCACCGGAAGAAAAATAGTTGGTAATAATGGCGCTACCGCTGGTCTGGAAGGTGGCGAAAATGGCGCGTTCATGGTCAGTAATCGCCCCTTCGTCGGTCAACTCTTTGGTCATCCCTGCGGCTGCATCGGTATTTTGCAGGTTGGCGATAAGCGCCAGAGAGCAGATGCCCGGCACCCCGAGCAGCGGGCGCAGAATGGGCGTCATGAGCTGTTGTGCGGCGCGCAGCCCGCCCAGCCCCTCGGTAACGGCAATGATCCCGAGCGATAAAATGACCGAGGGCGCCAGTTCAAGGGCAAACAAAAAACCGTCTTTCGCTCCTGTGCCACCCTCGCCGCGAAACGTTAGGGCGCCGTTCACCGGTCCAAAGCTGCCGTTCAGGACGGTAAAATCCAGCACGCGCCACCATTCAGTACTTTTGGCGAAAAAACCTGAGAAAAATACGATGGTGAGCACGAACGCCAGATAGCCCACCCAGGTTACTTTTTCCTCTCCTGAGGATGATGCACTCATGAAACCCCCTTTTTTTAGTCCCGTACAAAAGTTGTACGTCGCATCACTAAAAACGATCGGGGGCTAAAACACGATATCCCAAAGGTTATTATCAGAATTCATTTAAGATGTCGGAGGAGTGCCAGCGGAATCTGGCTCGCAGAAATGCTCAGCATTTTTCTTTTGGTCATCTTTTTAGTATAAGGTTTACACGCGGACAACTACTGTCCAGCTTATTGAAAACGAGGAATAACATGCGCATAAAAGTCTGTGCAGGGATTGTAGGTGCAGCATTGCTGCTGGCGGGTTGTAGCACCAGCAATGAGCTGACGGCAGCGGGCCAGAGCGTTCGCTTTGTGGAAGATAAGCCGGGCAGCGAATGCCAGCTGTTAGGCACCGCCTCTGGCGAGCAAAGCAACTGGATGTCAGGGCAGCACGGCGAGGAGGGCGGCTCTATGCGCGGTGCGGCCAATGCCCTGCGTAATCAGGCTGCGGCAATGGGCGGCAACGTGATTTACGGGGTGAGCAGCCCGACGCAGGGTATGCTGTCCAGCTTTGTGCCAACCGCCAGCCAGATGAACGGCCAGGTCTATAAGTGCCCGAACTGATATAACATTTTGATGGCGCTGCCGCTTTACCTGTAGGCAGGTAAGCGTAGCGCCACCTGCTTTTTTTACTGCTGCCGCAGCTGCAAATCCAGCGGCGTCTTACTCGGCTCTCCGCCAATCTCACGTGCCAGCTTCGGCACCATATAACCTGAAACCAGCGTTAACAGCTCGCGCATAATCTTCCGGGCCTCTTCATCCGTCACCATGAAGTGCGCCGCGCCCTGGACGCGATCCAGAACATGCAGGTAATAGGGCATTACGCCCGCATCAAATAAGGCATTGCTGAGATCGGCCAACACGTGGGCGCTGTCGTTCACGCCGCGCAGTAATACGCTCTGGTTGAGCAGCGTCACGCCTGCCATTCGCATACGCGTCATCGCCGCACGAAAGTCCGCGTCAATTTCATTTGCATGGTTGATATGGTTTACCAGCAGCACCTGTAAACGGGACTGCTCCAGGCGCGTGACCAGGGCGTCGGTGATACGCGCCGGGATGACGATCGGTAAACGGCTGTGAATGCGCAGACGCTTAATGTGCGGGATGGTCTCAAGTTGAGTCAGCAGCCAGTCCAGCTCATGATCTTTTGCCATCAGCGGGTCGCCGCCGGAAAAGATGATTTCATCCAGTTCCGGATGCGCTGCGATGTAGTCCAGCGCCACCTGCCAGTTGCGCTTATTGCCCTGGTTTTCGGCGTACGGGAAGTGGCGACGGAAGCAATAGCGGCAATTTACCGCGCACCCGCCCTTAACCAGCAGCAGGGCACGATTGCGGTATTTATGCAGTAAACCCGGTACAACACTGTTCTGCTCTTCCAGCGGATCGGTGCTGTATCCGGGGGCGGTAATAAACTCATCCTGAGAGGTCAGCGTTTGTTTTAATAATGGATCATCAGGGTTACCCTTTTCCATTCGGGCAACAAACGCGCGGGGAACGCGCAGGGCGAAAAGGCGCTTCGCCTCACGGCCTGCACGCAACGCTTCGTGCTGTTCGAGGTCTAAAAGACGCAGCAATTCATCAGGACTGGTGATTACATCGGCAAGTTGCGATAACCAATCTTCTCTGGACGGGGTGTTTAGGGTTACAATATGCGCCATTTTGTGGCTTAGCTACCAGTTAACAAATTTAGAGGGCCTTATGGCAACGTACTATAGCAACGATTTTCGTGCTGGTCTTAAAATCATGATGGACGGCGAACCGTACGCGGTTGAAGCCAGCGAATTCGTTAAACCAGGTAAAGGCCAGGCATTTGCGCGCGTTAAGCTGCGCCGCCTGCTGACCGGTACCCGTGTTGAGAAAACCTTCAAATCTACTGACTCCGCTGAAGGCGCTGATGTTGTCGATATGAACCTGACTTACCTGTACAACGACGGTGAGTTCTGGCACTTCATGAACAACGAAACCTTCGAGCAGCTGTCTGCGGACGCGAAAGCGATTGGCGACAACGCCAAGTGGCTGCTGGATCAGGCTGAGTGCATCGTGACCCTGTGGAACGGTCAGCCTATCGCGGTTACGCCGCCGAACTTCGTTGAGCTGGAAATCGTTGAAACCGATCCAGGTCTGAAAGGTGATACCGCAGGTACTGGCGGCAAGCCTGCCACCCTGTCTACCGGCGCTGTGGTGAAAGTGCCACTGTTCGTACAGATCGGTGAAGTGATCAAAGTGGATACCCGCTCCGGCGAATACGTATCCCGCGTGAAGTAATTTACGTCATGATTAAAGGCGCAGCGCCCGCTGCGCCTGATTTTGCAGGCAGGGAAGATGAAACGTACCGTTAAAATTCTGCTTCTGTTAGCGCTCTCCAGCGCAATTCTCTCCGGCTGCAACACCGCGCGTGGCGTGGGTGAAGATATCCAGGATCTCGGCCATATCATTTCCCATGCGGCCAGCTAATTCCGTCTAATTTTCCTAAAAATTCTTCCTTTTCCGTCAAACGGCAAGATTTTGTCTATTCTTAAGTTGCTATACACAAAATAACTTTGGCTATAAAAGGAAGATATTATGGTTAAGAAAACAATTGCAGCGATCTTTTCTGTTCTGGTGCTTTCTTCGGTACTGACTGCATGTAACACCACCCGTGGCGTAGGGGAAGATATCTCCGACGGTGGTAGCGCGATTTCTGGCGCAGCAACTAAAGCTCAGAACTAATGTAAGCGACGGTACGGCAAGTTATTACACCGTACCGTCAATTCTCCACTTCCTGTAGCGATAAAAACGGCGAGTAGCGCGTATCCATATGCAGCTTCATGCGGATATTGCGTTTGTACGTATATACCGTTTTTCCGTTAATGCGAAGATTGCTGGCAATTTTCTGGTTGCTCGCACCATCCATCCACAAGGTCAGAACTCTTTCTTCCTGACGCGTCAGCAACGGTGCCGCCATTTTCGGTAGCTCCGCGCTCGCGCATGACGTTAGCGCATCGTTTATCACCGCCGCCAGTGCTTCCAGATCGGTATTTTTGGAGAGCGAAGACCATATCGGGAACTGCGCCAGATAATCAGTCATCTCCTGCTCCTGCCCTGATTGAAGCATAATAAAAGGCAGTGTTTCGCTGGCAATTAGCAGGGAGGAAAGCTGCTGAAAATGGTGTAAATCCTGCCGGAAGCCAGATAAATCAGCGATGACCAGCGCAGGTTTCCATTGCAGGATATGCTCTCTGGCGAGGAAAAGATTATTTACCCCGGTTACGACGAAATGACCCGAAAACAGGTCTGAATGATTGACCCAGGCTTCAAATCCCGCGCGGGTGAAGTGACAACGGTCAATCAAAAGAATTTTGAACATAAAATTTTCGCAGTCGGCTAGTGGTTTGGCTTCCTGCCATCAGAAAGCCTATCATCATAGAGAAGTCGGATGAGTCATAAATGCCTGAACTACGTGCCTTACTGAGGCTATTTCTTGCTTTAAGGTGTTCAGCAGAAAAAGTTTGAAAAAAAATTCCACGCTAACCAAAATATAAGGCGCAACTTCTGCCTTGCGGGACGACCCGTAAGCGCTTCACTCATCGGGGACGGCCCCAACTTGTCTTTAAGTTAAGGAGCCTGAAATGTCCTGGATCGTTCTTGTTATTGCTGGTTTGCTCGAAGTGGTATGGGCAATTGGTCTGAAATACACACACGGTTTTACCCGCCTGACGCCCAGCGTCATCACTATCGCCGCAATGATTGTCAGTATCGTCATGCTGTCATGGGCGATGCGAACCTTACCGGTCGGCACAGCTTACGCTGTCTGGACGGGAATTGGCGCGGTAGGGGCTGCCATTACCGGCATTCTGCTGCTGGGGGAGTCTGCGAGTCTGGCGCGCATCGCCAGCCTCGCGTTGATTGTCGCGGGTATCGTCGGGTTAAAACTCAGTACGCACTAATGCGGCTGTTTTACCCAGATTAACTTCGTCACATCAAACCCTTGCCGGGTCGCTATGTCCAGCATCTGCTGTTTCATTTCCGCCGAGATCGTTGGCGTGCGGGAGAGGAGCCACAGATAGTTGCGATCCGGCCCACAGACCAGCGCGTGGCGGTACTCTCTGTCCAGCGCAATGACGTTATACCCGCCGTAGTATGGGCCGATGAAAGAGGCTTTCATGGCCGCGCGGTTAGATGCGCCGGTGAAATAGGCCTGACCAACTGACTGCTGCCACATCTGGCGATCCGGGTTATAGCCGCGGTTAATGACCCGGATCCCGCCGTTATCCATCGCGCTGTAGCTGATCGTGACTTTTTCTAAGCCCCGTTCGAACTGATGGTCCAGTCGGGCGATTTCATACCAGGTGCCGAGGAAGCGCTGTGCGTCGAAATTACTGACTACCGTGACGCCAGGCGGAGGAGTAGGAGAACTGCAAGCAACCACTAAAAACGCGGCTGTTACTGCGGCAATAACAGGCAGAATGCGCATAGGAGTTTCCTTACTGTTTTTTGTTAAGTGTAGATGACAGCAGGGAAAATGCGGGAGATTGTGCAGGGTGTTTTGCCGGGTGGCGGCTTCGCCTTACCCGGCCTACAAAGTTCATGCGTTGTGTAGACCGGGTAAGCGCAGCGCCACCCGCAATGTTTTACTGTAGCGCGTCGAGGATATGGTATGCCGCCTCAACGCGTGCCGGGTTCGGATAGCTTTTATTCGCGAGCATCACAATACCGATCTGCTTTTCAGGAATAAAGGCCACGTAGCTGCCAAACCCGCCAGTAGAGCCCGTTTTATGGACCCAGGACGCTTTGACCGGGGGAGCCGGTGGATTCACTTCTGCCACGGGCAGCGGTGCCAGCGCCACCTTACTGTCGCTGCCCTCGATCACCGTGTTGGCCTCCACGGGCCAGTTGAGCATCTCCCAGCCCAGACCCTGATACATTGACCCGATACGCCAGTAGCGCGACTGCGCCAGCGAGATGCCCTGCTTAAGTGAGGCATCAGCAACGTTCTCCGGCGCCATGTTTGCCATGACCCAGTTCGCCATATCCTGCACGTTGGTTTTCACGCCATAGGCTTGTGCATCCAGCATTCCCGGCGAAACGCGCACCGCTTTACCGTCACGATAGCCCCAGGCGTAATGCGCCTCTTCCGCTTTCGGAACGTTAATCCAGGTATGGTCCAACTTGAGCGGCTTAAGGACCCGCGTCGTCATGGCCTGCTCATAGCCCATGCCGGAAGGTTTGACCGCCAGCGCGCCAAAAAGACCGATACTGGCGTTGGCGTAAAGACGCGTTGTGCCAGGCTTCCACTGCGGCTGCCAGTTTTGATAAAAGCGCAGCAGGGCGGCATTATCCGTGACCTCATCCGGTACCTGTAGCGGCAGGCCGCCAGCGGTGTAGGTTGCGAGATCCAGCATACGAATCCCCTGCCACTGCTTGCCCGTTAGCTGTGGCCAGTATCTGGTCACCGGATCGTCCAGCGAAATTTCACCGCGAGCAATGGCATCCCCTCCTAAAACCCCGGTGAAGGTTTTACTTATAGAACCCAGCTCGAACAGAGTCTGAGGCGTAACGGGTTTGCTGGCCGCGATATCGGCTTTGCCAAACGTGTAATAGTGCGGTTTACCCTGATAAATAACGGCCACCGCCATGCCTGGAATCGACTGGGCTTTCATCAGCGGGGTAACCGTATTCGCGACCACCTCCGCCAGCTGTTTTTCTGACACTGGCGCGGCGAGAGCAGAGCAAGAGATGCCGAGCAGCAGGGCGCAGCAAAGAGATTTTTTCATCATCAGTAATCTTCCGTAATAGCGAGTCAAGGGGATGTCCGGGCCCGTCAGACAGGCGTAGTCTGTTGGATTTGACTGTGCCTGACAAACGGTTAAATTTAGCATTAGCTGTTAATTTTTCTAACGGAAGAGACCATGACGCGAAGCTATCTCCCCCTCAATTCGCTTCGAGCCTTTGAAGCCGCCGCGAGACATCTCAGCTTTACGCATGCGGCCATTGAGCTGAACGTGACCCATTCAGCCATTAGCCAGCATGTGAAAACGCTGGAGCAGCACCTGAACTGTCAGCTGTTCGTTCGCGTGTCGCGCGGGCTGATGTTGACTACCGAGGGAGAAAACTTACTGCCGGTACTGAATGATTCGTTCGATCGTATAGCCGGAATGCTGGATCGCTTCGCTAACCATCGTGCGCAGGAGAAGCTGAAAATCGGCGTGGTGGGTACGTTTGCCATCGGGGTTTTATTCTCACAGCTGGACGATTTTCGCCGTGGCTATCCGCACATCGATCTTCAGCTTTCCACCCATAACAACCGCGTTGATCCGGCTGCCGAAGGGCTTGACTATACGATCCGCTACGGTGGCGGGGCGTGGCATGGCACCGAGGCTGAATTTCTTTGTCATGCGCCGCTCGCGCCGCTGTGTACGCCCGATATCGCCGCCAGTCTGCACAGTCCGGCCGACATCCTCAGGTTTACGCTGCTGCGCTCCTACCGACGCGACGAGTGGACCGCGTGGATGCAGGCGGCCGGCGAACATCCCCCTTCGCCAACGCACCGTGTGATGGTATTTGATTCGTCCGTGACCATGCTGGAGGCCGCTCAGGCAGGGGTAGGTATTGCCATTGCGCCTGTCGATATGTTTACCCATCTGTTAGCCAGCGAGCGCATTGTGCAGCCCTTTGCAACGCAGATTGAACTCGGCAGTTACTGGCTGACCCGATTGCAGTCCCGGGCAGAAACGCCTGCCATGCGCGAATTTTCCCGGTGGCTGGTGGAGAAGATGAAAAAGTAAAAAGCCCGCCGGATGGCGGGCCTGTTCAGTCAGATGGTGACCACGGCAATCAACGTGACGACCGTCAGAATGGTTGCCAGACCGTAGAAGACCCATTTACCGCTTGGCACATGGATTTTCAGATCGTGCATCGCATGGTGGATACGGTGCAGACCACACCACAGCGGCAGGACGATCATCAGGAAGATGAACACCCGGCCAATAAAGCTGCTCGCAAAGGCCAGTACGCGCTCATAGCTCAGCGCATCGCCCGGAAACAGCCCCAGCGGCAGCATAATACCGACCAGCAGGATAATGACCGGGGCAATAATGGCGCTCCACATGCCGCCTGCGCCAAACAGCCCCCAGAAGACCGGCTCATCTGAACGTTTTGGATTTGGATTGATCACAGTAGTCTCCTTACCAGAACAGTGCGACAAACAGAATGACCACAGAGACAACTGCCGTCACTGCCCAGAGCCCTTTAATAACCGGCTCTGGCCCCATTTTTTCGCCTTTTACAATGATGTTCGCTGCTTTTGGCGCCAGTTCAAACCAGGTTTTGGTATGCAGTAGCGCGGCTGCGAGCACAATCAGATTCAGAACCACGATGATTGGGTTTTGCAGGAAACCCACAAAACTGGCCCAGGCTTCCGGGCCGTGCTTGAGGGCATACACCCCGTACATCAGTTCGAGGCTGAACCAGACCGCGGGAACAGCCGTGCCTTCACGCAGCATATAGAAGCGATAAAACGGCAGTTTTTTCCACCAGGTGGACGGCATTGGTCGCACGTAGGCTTTGCGTTTAGTCGTCATCATGCACTCCTTAGCGTGGTTTCAGGGTAGCGATAAGAAAGTCTTTCGAACTTTCCACTTTTCCCTGCTGAATAGCGGCGGCCGGGTCGACATGCTTCGGACAGACTTCGGAGCAGTAACCGACAAACGTGCAGGTCCAGACCCCGTTCTGGCCGTTAAGCTGTGCCATACGTTCTTTTTTGCCGTGGTCGCGGCTGTCCTCGTTATAGCGGTGCGCCAGAGTAATGGCGGCCGGGCCGATAAACTCAGGGTTCAGGCCAAACTGTGGACAGGCGGCGTAGCACAGGCCGCAGTTGATGCAGCCGGAAAACTGATGGTATTTCGCCATCTGCGCGGGCGTTTGGGTGTTTGGCCCCTGATCCGGCGTGCGCGGGTTGCCGATGATGTACGGCTTAATCGCTTCGAGGCTTTCGATAAAGTGGGTCATGTCGACCACCAGATCGCGCTCAATCGGGAAGTTGCCCAGCGCTTCAACCTTGATGCCTTTGGTGTAATCACGCAGGAAAGTTTTACACGCCAGCTTCGGCACTTTGTTGACCATCATGCCGCAGGAGCCGCAGATTGCCATGCGGCAGGACCAGCGGTAGCTCAGGTCCGGGGCCAGGTTATCTTTGATATAGCCGAGCGCATCCAGCAGGGAGGTTTGCTCGTCGTAAGGGACTTCATAGAAAGCGCTGTGCGGCGCGGCGTCCACTTCCGGGTTGTAGCGCACCACTTCAACTTTCAGTTTTTGCATCTCAGCCATTCGCCTTCTCCTTCTTATCGGCGGCTTCTGCTTCTGCACCGTACACGCGTTTCGCCGGTGGCAGCGTAGTGATTTTCACGTCGCTGTAGTCCAGACGGGTGGTACCATCCGCATCGCGCCAGGCGAGAGTATGTTTAAGGAAATTGACGTCGTCACGTTCGGTGCAGCCCTCATCCAGGCGCTGGTGTGCGCCGCGGGACTCTTTACGCGCCAGGGCGGAATGGGCCATACACTCTGCGACGTTCAGGCCGTGGCCCAGTTCAATGGTATAGAGCAGGTCGGTATTGAAGACGCTGGAGGTGTCGGTGATGCGCACGCGCTTGAAGCGTTCCTGGAGTTCCGCCAGCTTGTCGACGGTTTTCTGCATCAGCTCTGGCGTACGGTAGATCCCGCAGCCTTCTTCCATCGACAGCCCCATTTCGTCGCGGATCTTCGACCAGTTTTCGTTACCTTCCTGGTTCACCAGGCCTTTCAGGCGTTTTTCGATGTCTGCAACCTGCGCATCCAGCGCCGCGCTGTTAGCTTCACCTGCCGTTGCGGCACGCTCCATCGCGCGTTCGCCCGCCATGCGACCAAAGACCACCAGCTCAGCCAGCGAGTTCGAGCCCAGACGGTTTGCGCCGTGCAGACCGACGGAGGAACACTCACCCACCGCAAACAGCCCTTTGATGCGGGTTTCGCACTGCTGGTCGGTTTCGATACCGCCCATGGTGTAGTGCGCGGTTGGACGCACCGGGATCGGCTCTTTCACCGGGTCGACGCCCACATAGGCTTTCGCCAGCTCGCAGATAAACGGCAGACGCTCCAGCAGTTTCTTCTCGCCGAGATGACGCAGGTCGAGATGTACCACGTCGCCGCGCGGCGTTGAGATGGTGTTGCCTTTGCGCCATTCGTGCCAGAAAGCCTGAGAGACTTTGTCGCGTGGGCCGAGTTCCATGTATTTGTTTTTCGGCTCGCCAAGCGGGGTTTCCGGACCCATGCCGTAATCCTGCAAATAGCGATAGCCGTTTTTGTTGACCAGAATACCGCCTTCGCCGCGGCAGCCTTCCGTCATCAGAATACCGGAGCCCGGCAGGCCGGTTGGGTGATACTGGACGAACTCCATATCACGCAGCGGGACGCCGTGGCTGTGCGCCATGCCCATACCGTCACCGGTGACGATGCCGCCGTTGGTGTTGTAGCGGTATACGCGGCCCGCACCGCCCGTTGCCATCACCACCGCCTTAGCGCGGATCTGGACGAGCGTGCCTTCCATCATGTTCATTGCTACCAGTCCGTGCGCATGACCGTCGTCGACCAGAATGTCGAGAACGAAATGTTCGTCAAAGCGCTGGATTTGTGGGAACTGGAGGGAGGTCTGGAACAGGGTGTGCAGCATGTGGAAGCCGGTCTTATCGGCGGCAAACCAGGTGCGTTCGATCTTCATGCCACCGAAGCGGCGGACGTTGACGCTCCCGTCCGGACGGCGGCTCCAAGGACATCCCCACTGTTCCAGCTGGGTCATTTCCGTTGGGCAATGGTGTACGAAGTAATCAACGACATCCTGTTCGCAAAGCCAGTCGCCCCCTGCAACCGTGTCGTGGAAATGGTATTCGAAGCTGTCATGATCCTGCGCGACGGCGGCGGATCCTCCTTCTGCGGCTACCGTGTGGCTGCGCATCGGATAGACTTTTGAAATCAATGCGATTTTGGCGTTCGGATTGGCTTGTGCCGCAGCAATTGCAGCGCGTAATCCAGCCCCGCCAGCGCCTATTACGGCAAGATCGGCTTGAAAAGTTTGCACGACATTCCTCCAGATTTTGGTTTTCCCGCAACGTGATGAGCTAAAGGACGTTCACCTGCCCAAACGGACGATTGCGGAAGCGATTCCACTGCTCCTTTATGGGTAAAACAGTATAACCGCGTAGAAGTGAGGGAAATTTGACGTGTTCGATTTTTTTGCTGTTCTGTGCGGTGATTTATCATCGTGATTAATGAATGGCGTCACAGTATTTCTCTGTGCAATGAAAAGGGGCTTTTACTGTGCAAAATTTGTCTCTGCCCCGGCTTGCGAGTAGACTTCGTGCCCTTGTCTGAAAACGGAGAAATAACTCATGAGCGAAACGGCCACCTGGCAGCCGAGCGCATCCATTCCAAACCTGCTAAAGCGCGCAGCAATTATGGCGGAGATCCGCCGCTTCTTTGCGGATCGCGGCGTCCTGGAGGTGGAAACGCCGTGCATGAGTCAGGCGACGGTCACGGATATTCATCTGGTCCCGTTTGAAACCCGTTTTGTTGGCCCAGGCCACTCTCAGGGCATGAATCTGTATCTGATGACCAGCCCGGAATACCATATGAAGCGTCTGCTGGCGGCCGGGTGTGGTCCGGTCTATCAGCTGTGCCGTAGCTTCCGTAATGAAGAGATGGGCCGACACCATAATCCGGAATTCACTATGCTGGAGTGGTACCGCCCGCACTACGACATGTATCGTCTGATGAACGAAGTCGACGATCTGCTCCAACAGGTGCTGGATTGCGCGGAAGCTGAAACGCTCTCCTATCAGCAGGCCTTCCAGCGTCATCTGGAAATTGATCCGCTGTCGGCTGATAAAACACAGCTGCGTGAAGTGGCGGCAAAACTGGATCTGAGCAACGTGGCGGATAACGAAGAGGATCGCGACACGCTGCTGCAACTGCTGTTCACCTTTGGTGTTGAACCGCAGATTGGCAAAGATCGTCCGACGTTTGTCTATCACTTCCCGGCCAGCCAGGCTTCACTGGCGCAGATCAGCACCGAAGATCACCGCGTGGCGGAGCGCTTTGAGGTGTACTTTAAAGGCATCGAGCTGGCGAACGGTTTCCATGAGCTGACCGACGCGCGCGAACAGCAACAGCGTTTCGAGCAGGATAACCGCAAGCGCAACGCGCGCGGTCTGCCGCAGCAGCCGATTGACACCAACCTGCTGGAAGCGCTTAAAGCCGGTCTGCCGGACTGCTCCGGCGTGGCGCTGGGTGTGGATCGCCTGGTCATGCTGGCGCTGGGCGCAGAACAACTGGGCGATGTGATTGCCTTTACGGTCGATCGCGCATAAAGAATTGCCGGGTGGGGCTGTCGCTTACCCGGTCTACTCGGTCATTTAACTCTGCCACATTAAAAACTACTATCTTCTCTATGCACGGGTCTTTTTCTTAATTTGACTCGGATAGCCACAATATTTGTCTGGTCATCTGCTACCATCCGCGCAGTTTAATTCCGTTTCGGATGGTTATATGTCTCACTCACTCAAAAAAATGACCCTTACCGGGCTCATCCTGATGATTTTTACGTCAGTTTTTGGCTTTGCCAATAGCCCGTCCGCGTTTTATCTGATGGGCTACAGCGCGACGCCGTTTTATATCGTTTCCGCGCTGTTCTTCTTTATTCCGTTTGCGCTAATGATGGCGGAGATGGGGTCGGCGTACAGGAAAGAAGAAGGCGGCATCTATTCGTGGATGAACAACAGCGTCGGTCCGCGTTATGCGTTTATCGGTACGTTCATGTGGTTTTCATCCTATGTCGTCTGGATGGTCAGCACGGCGGCCAAGGTCTGGGTGCCGTTCTCAACGTTTCTCTTCGGTGCGGATAAAACGCAGGTCTGGTCTCTGGCGGGGCTGAGTTCCACACAGGTGGTCGGTATTCTGGCGGTGTGCTGGATGGTGGTTGTCACGCGGGTGGCCTCGAAAGGCATCAACAAAATTGCCCGTATCACTGCCGTTGGCGGAATTTCCGTGATGTGCCTGAACCTGGTGCTGCTGCTGGTCAGTATCGCTATTCTGTGCCTGAACGGCGGGCATTTCGCACAGGAAGTCAACTTCGTTTCATCGCCTAATCCGGGTTACCAGTCCGGGCTGGCCATGCTCTCCTTCGTGGTGTTTGCCATCTTTGCTTACGGTGGAATTGAAGCCGTGGGCGGGCTGGTCGATAAAACCGAAAACCCGGAAAAGAACTTCGCCAAAGGCATTATCTTTGCCGCCATCGTCATTTCCATTGGCTACTCGCTGGCGATTTTCCTCTGGGGCGTCAGCACCAACTGGCAGCAGGTACTGAGCAATAACACCACCAACCTCGGCAACATTACCTACGTGTTGATGAAAAGCCTGGGGGTGACGCTGGGCAACGCCATGGATCTCGCGCCGGAAACGTCGGCCACCCTGGGGATCTGGTTTGCGCGGATTACCGGTTTGTCGATGTTCCTCGCCTATACTGGCGCGTTCTTCACGCTGATCTACTCGCCGCTGAAAGCGATTATTCAGGGGACGCCAAAGGCGCTGTGGCCTGCACGTATGACGCAGCTGAACGCTGCCGGTATGCCTGCCAACGCAATGTGGATGCAGTGCATGCTGGTGTGCGTGTTCATTCTGCTGGTGTCCTTCGGCGGCGATACCGCGTCGGCGTTCTATAACAAGCTGACCCTGATGGCAAACGTATCGATGACGCTTCCGTACCTATTCCTGGCGCTGGCGTTCCCGTTCTTTAAGGCGAAGCGGGATCTGGAGCGACCGTTTGTGATCTTCAAAACCCGCGTGGCGACGCTGCTGGCGACCACTGTTGTGGTGCTGGTCGTCGCGTTCGCCAACATCTTTACCGTCATTCAGCCCGTGGTTGAGGCAAATGACTGGAGCAGCACGCTGTGGATGGTTGGCGGACCGATCTTCTTCTCGCTGCTGGCAATGGGGATTTATGAGAACTACCGCCGCCGCATGATGACCTGCGTGGCAGAAGTGGCATAGCGGATGAAAAAACCCCTCCCGGAAGGGAGGGGGAAATGGATTATAAACTTCCCGCCGGGCGCGAACGCGCCGCAGATGTCAACGTTCTTCCTGTCTTACGTCCGTCCAGCGTTTCCAGACGCATCTGGAAAGGTGGGAACGGCATATCAATTCCGTGCTCGCGGAAGCCAGCCAGGATCAGCTGGTGGATCTCATGGCGCAGCGGCATACGGTGTCCCATCTCGGCGGCGTAGATACGCAGCTCGAAAATCTGGATCCCCTGCTGCAAATCAACCAGGAAGACTTCCGGCGGCGGGTTGTCGATTACCAGCGAACAGCGTTCAGCAGCCGTATACAGGATCTGCGTCACCTCTTCGCTGTTGGCATCCGACGGAGCGGGTACGGTCAGCACCACACGCGTGACGGAGTCAGACAGCGACCAGTTGATAAACTGCTCGGTGATAAACGCTTTGTTCGGGACGATGATCTCTTTACGGTCCCAGTCGCTGATGGTGGTGGCGCGGGTGTTGATCCTGGTGACGCTGCCGGTCAGATCGCGGATGGTCACCGTATCGCCAATTCGAATCGGCTTTTCAAACAGAATGATCAGACCCGAGACGAAGTTGGCAAAGATCTCCTGTAAACCAAAGCCCAGGCCTACGGTCAGGGCGGCAACCAGCCATTGCAGTTTTGACCATTCGATACCAATCATCGAGAAGCCAACCAGCCCACCAAACAGCATGATTAAATACTTGGTAATGGTGGTGATCGCATAGCCTGTGCCGGGGGTTAAATCCAGATGCTGCAACAGCGCCAGCTCCAGCAGGGCAGGGAAGTTACGGATCAGCTGCGTGGTGATAATGAGTACCAGAATCGCAATCAGCACGGCCCCTAAGGTGATGGGCTCCAGGCTTTCGACCCCCTGCACCGTCGACGTCACATCCCACAAAGAGATGTTCTCCAGGAAGCCAAACGCAGAGTGGATTTCCGACCACAGGAAGATCACCGACAGCAGGGCAACCAGCATCAGAATTGAGCGTACCAGCCGCAGGGACTGGGTACTGATCGCATCGAGATCCAGTTCGACGTCATCGGCGTCTGAAGTCCCTTCGGTGCTGTTGACGTGGTTCGGCTCTTCCTCACCCCGCGCGCGCTGGGCCAGTATTTCTGCGCGACGATGTTTGGCACGGTCAAACGCCAGACGACGACGCTGGATCAGCATGCCGCGGCGAATAACATGGTAGACCACCAGCAGCAGGAACCAGATAGCTACTGACGTTTCCAGCCGTGCGAGCAGCGCCTGCGATGTGGCGAGATAACCGACAGCCGCCGCCAGCATCGCCGCCAGCGGCGCGCTAAGCAGCAGGTTCCACAGCAGACGGTTAAACATGTTATCGCCACTGCCGGACTTGTCGAGATAGAGCGGGATCCCGGCGCGCTTCAGGCTGAGCGTCACTACCGCTAATGCCCCGCAGATCAGCATAAAGCACAGACGTCCCAGCGAGCCGGAGAACTCCCGGTCATTGAGATTATCGAACATGATCAGCGCCATAATCAGCGGCACAATCAGCCCGATGCTCATCAGGTAATAGCGCATCGCCCGCGCCACGCGATTACGCGGCCAGCCAAAGTGAGCGATGAACAGACCATTTGGCCGCGCAAACGTGGCGCAAATCATCACCACCCACAGCAGCGGAACGGTGGCGGTCACGCCATCGCCAATTGCGACGGCAAGCGGATAGGGCCAGGCTTCACGCAGGCCGTATCCGAGCGTCATCCACAGCACCGGCAGCGGAGACGCGACCAGAATTGACCAGAACACTGTACGCAGCGTCAGCCAGAAGTGATCCTGTGTCACTTTCCCCACCCGGGCGCTGGAGCGCTCAAGGAAACGGGTGAAGTGGCGACGGGAATAAATACTGAAACCCACCAGAATCAGTGCCCCCAGCAGCGGGAAGATGGTCTCCTTACTGGTGAGCATCATCACGCTGGCGAGACCCAGCTGGCTGAAGGTGTCCAGCGAAATGAGGCGGCGCAGATCCTGCACGATCTCAATCGGCCAGGCGAAGGTCATCGGCCGCACGTCGGATGTCCAGAACAGGTAACGGTGCGTGGCTTCGTTGACCTCTTTCAGCGCGTCCTCCAGCTGGCTGTTTGAGACTTTCAGCTTGGTGAGTTCGAGGATCAGCGTATCGCCCCCCTGCAACAGGGAATTGAGCAGTTCGCGTTGGGTGTGCAGCTGCGCTTCCAGAATACGGCTTTGCTCGCCGGTGAGCGGCTGTCCGTCAGCCTGACGGATCTGGCGGATTTGCGGCTGCTTATTAAGAAGGTCTTCATAATGAAGACGCTGAACGCGCAGCTGCGCCATCTCCGTATCAAGCTGCTGCGGTTTTGGCATCTCTGGCAGACGAGCCACCTGCGCGCGTAACGCTTCGCCCAACAGGTTAGACGAGCCAAGCCACTGGGACTGTTCACGCAGCGTGTTGAGAGCCTGACGAACCTGGAGGGTTTGATTAGTGGCCTGACGCTGCTGCGAGGCCACCAAATCCATGCGCTGCGCCTGCTGATTCAGCGCGGCAGAAAGCTCGCGGTTAACCTTAAACTGGGCGACGATGCTGTCGGGCAGGTTAGCGCTGTTTTCGGCCAACAACTCGGTGCTTTCCAGCGCACGTTCAGCTTCACGCTGACGCTGGCTGTTGAGTTGATTTCTCAGCGCCTGGAGATACGCATCCAGCTGTTCGCTCTGCTTCTGCGCCAGTTCCGAACGCATCCGCGACAGCTCCTGGCGGTTGTTAGCAGAAAGCTGTGCCAGCTCCAGTTCATCAACCAGTGCTTTTAGTCTGGCGGATTCCGCCTGTAGCCCAAGATTTTGGGCCTGATTCTGCGGGGTGTTGCCGGTCTGCGTCCCAATGCGGCGTTCCACCTCATTTAACTGACGGCGGGCATCGGTTTGCTGCTGTGGAAGCTGACTGAGAGAGTCGGCAATTTCACGCGCCCGTTCCTGCTCCTGCTGTGCCAGACGGCTTTTTTCCAGCAGCTGGCTGCTGACTTGCAGGATCTCCTGATTCAGCGCCTCGGACGTCATCCCTGCGGGTACCTGGCGTGGTTCATCACGCAGGCTGTTTAACTGCGAGCGCAGGGTTTGAGAGAGTTTGGGGAAGTTGTCGATAACCTGCTGATATTGCTGGGCGCGCTCAAGAGAACCCTTTCGTTCCTCAAGTGCGTTCAGTGCAGACTGGAGCGACTCAACGGCCTCCGGCTGAGCGGGTTTCGCCGCTTTTGCCTGCTCCAGCTCCTGGGTTATCTGTTTGGCGTCGGGGGCCGTCGCTGCGTACGCCCCCATGCTGAGGCACCAGGCCATCAGTAATACGATAATCGGGCGCACGTCAGCGATCCTTCTGTTGTTAACCTTCGTCTTTTTTGTCGTCAACCAGCGGGCTGGCATCGTGCTCGGCTTTGATCTCTTCTTCCGGCAACGGGGCTGGCGCAACGTCTGGCGTTGCAAAGACCTCCGTCGATACTGCCAGAGGCTGGCCGAGTTTGGTCACGGACAGGCTTTCCAGCTCGTCGACAAGGTTAACTTTGCCCGGTGCGAACAGGTTGATTACCGTTGAGCCCAGCTTGAAGCGGCCCATCTCCTGACCTTTCAGCAGGGCCACAGAACCTTCTTCTTCCCCGGCAGGCCAGGTCCAGCGCTTGATCACGCCTTCGCGTGGCGGCGTAATGGTGCCCGCCCAGACGGTTTCGATGCTGCCCACAATGGTAGCACCTACCAGAATCTGCGCCATTGGGCCAAATTCAGTATCAAACAGGCAGATGACGCGCTCGTTACGGGCAAACAGGTTAGGGACGTTTTGCGCCGTCAGGTGGTTTACAGAGAACAGATCCCCCGGCACGTAGATCATCTCGCGCAGGATGCCGTTACACGGCATATGAACGCGGTGGTAGTCGCGTGGGGAGAGATAGGTGGTCGCGAAAGTCCCGTTGCGGAACAGATCCGCCATTATGTAGTTACCGGCCAGCAGCGCTTCCAGGCTGTAGTTATGGCCTTTCGCCTGCAAAATTTTGTCGTCTTCAATTTTACCCAGCTGGCTGATCACGCCGTCAGCAGGCATCACCAGCACGTTCGGGTCGGTATTCAGCGGGCGCACTTCGTCGCGCAGCGGACGCACAAAAAATTCGTTGAAGGTGCGGTAGCTTGCCGTATCCGGTTTCTGCGCTTCTTTCATGTCGACCTTGTAGTATTTCACGAACAGGTCGATGACCAGTTTGGTCAGCCAGCCCGCTCGTTTGCTCGCGCCCCAGCCCGCCAGGCGAGTGAGCCACAGTTTAGGCAGAATGTATTGAAGCGAAAGTTTAAATGAGTTTAACAAGGTAGCCTCCAGGCCATTGTTTTGTCGTTCCTGATCCGGCAGTACGCTGCCGGAACCTGAAAAAAGGGGACGATTTTAGCGACGCTTAGCTTAGTTGTCAGTTATCAGAATCAGAAAAGTTTTTACGCGTTTTTACCTGGTCCATGCTTTCGAGAATACGATGGTAATTTTCGAAACGGGTTTCCGCTATTTCACCGTTCTCCACCGCTTCGCGGATGGCGCAGCCCGGATCGTTGTCATGTTTACAGTCGCGGTATTTGCAAGCGCCTATATAGTCATGGAATTCGACAAATCCGTTGAAGATTTGTTCCGGCTCAAGATGCCAGAGACCAAATTCACGCACACCCGGGGAGTCAATCACATCGCCGCCGTGCGGGAAGTGATAGAGACGTGAGGCGGTGGTGGTGTGCTGGCCCAGCCCGGAGACGTCCGACACATCGTTGGTCAGGATTTCTTGCTGAAGGCCGAGCAGGTTGTTAAGCAGGCTCGATTTACCCACGCCAGACTGCCCTGCAAAGATACTGATGCGGTCGGTCAGCGCATCTTCTAACGGCTTCAGGCCATCTTTGGTGCGGCTGGAAACCATCAAAACGCGATAACCAATATTGCGATAGATATCCATCTGCTCATTCACAAAGGCCATGGCCTCGTCATCCAGCAGATCGATTTTATTCAGCACGATGAGCGGCTCAACCTGTAGCGTTTCGCAGGCCACCAGGTAACGGTCAATAATGTTGAGCGAAAGTTCGGGTAAAATCGCCGAAACGATCACGATCTGGTTGATATTGGCGGCAATGGGCTTTACGCCGTCGTAGAAATCAGGACGGGTCAGAACCGACGTGCGTTCATGCACGGCTTCAACGATACCTTTAACCGTTACCCCTTCCGCAGCCGCTTTGCCTGGACGCCAGACCACGCGGTCACCGGTCACCAGGGAACGGATGGTGCGACGGATATTGCAACGGTGGATGTCCCCGTCGGCAGACTCGACATCGGCATGCATACCGAAGCGGCTAATCACCACGCCTTCCGTCGCTTCGCCAAACAGGTTGTCGTCGTAATCGGGCTTCTCCGTAGTGGTTTTAAGACGGCGCTGGTGATTTGCATTCACGCGGCGCTGCTGCCCTTTGGAGAGTTTATTTTTACTCAATCGCGCTGGCTCCTGGTCGCCCATAGCGGGCAAAACCTCTATGATACACTCTAATTAATACTAGTTAACCTGCTACTGCCGGTTAAGCGAGAAGGGTGGAAAATAACATGAGCGCGGACGAAAACAACCTGATTTGGATCGATCTGGAGATGACCGGCCTGGATCCCGAGCGCGATCGCATTATTGAGATCGCCACACTGGTCACCGATGCCAACCTCAATATTCTGGCGGAAGGCCCAACGATTGCCGTGCACCAGTCCGATGACCAGCTTGCGCTGATGGATGAGTGGAACGTGCGTACCCATACTGGCAGCGGGCTGGTGGAACGCGTGAAGGCCAGCACTCTGGGCGACCGCGAAGCGGAACTGGCGACGCTTGAGTTTCTGAAGCAGTGGGTGCCGGCAGGAAAATCGCCTATCTGTGGCAACAGCATTGGGCAGGATCGTCGTTTCCTGTTTAAGTACATGCCGGAGCTGGAGTCCTACTTCCACTACCGCTATCTGGATGTGAGCACCTTAAAAGAGCTGGCTCGCCGCTGGAAACCGGAAATTCTCGACGGCTTCACAAAGCAGGGGACGCACCAGGCAATGGACGACATCCGTGAGTCTGTTGCGGAGCTGGCGTACTATCGCGAAAACTTTATTAAGCTTTAATTTTGCGATCCGGCGCCTTGCGTGGCCGGGTTTTTGTCGCTAAATTGTTCAGCTTGCCGATTAAATAAGCACTTGAACTGAATTTCAAAAAAATCGCTTTGAGGGGGGTTGCAGCTAAACGGATTTCTCGTATAATGCGCCTCCCGTAACGACAGAGAATTACACGTTACGACAGCAACAAAAGCAGTACAGATTTGCGGGAATAGCTCAGTTGGTAGAGCACGACCTTGCCAAGGTCGGGGTCGCGAGTTCGAGTCTCGTTTCCCGCTCCAAAATTTGAAAAGTATCGCAAGATACGCCAGCACCAGAACACCCAAGCGGGAATAGCTCAGTTGGTAGAGCACGACCTTGCCAAGGTCGGGGTCGCGAGTTCGAGTCTCGTTTCCCGCTCCAAAATTTGAAAGTATCGCAAGATACGCACAGCACCAGAATACCCAAGCGGGAATAGCTCAGTTGGTAGAGCACGACCTTGCCAAGGTCGGGGTCGCGAGTTCGAGTCTCGTTTCCCGCTCCAAATTCTTCTTCTTTCCTAAATTATCCACAGCGAAATGCTTCGTTGGGGACGTTTTCTATTGTATCTGAAACACTCTTGTAAACAGAGTTATCCACAGAAACTGTGATAAATCCCAGTTGTGCAAAATGTTAGCAGGGTGAATAATATCTTCGTAATTAACTGTAATCTATGAAGAAAATTTGATTTCAAAATGTTATTGAGATCACTTGACCTGTTTGCTAAACCTTATTGCGCCTGAATTCTTATTTTTATTCACAGCCTGTGAATATATCACACATCCCGTGGCAGCCCTTTTTCAATCACCCTGACCAGGCGCTGTTTCTTCGGTAACTGCACTTCAACCACGCCGGCATTTCGCTTCTCAATTTGCTGCGCAATCGCCCATTCTATGTGCTCATCAAGAAGTGGGTGCTCACCTCTGCGGCTTTCGAGCGCCTGAAGATTGGCTTCATCCCATGGGGCATTACCCAGCGCAACGGCCACATTACGCAGCCAGCGCAGGTGGCCGATACGACGTATGGCGGAACCTTCCGTCACCTTCAGGAACCAGGCTTCGCTCCAGGCGAACAGTTCGATCAACTGCGGGGCATGTAACGCCTTGCGGGGACTGAAGTCTTCTTCGTCCGTCAACTGTGAATAGCGGTTCCACGGACAAATCAGCTGGCAGTCATCACAGCCGTAGATGCGGTTGCCAATAAGCGGACGAAATTCCTCTGGAATAGCACCTTCCAGCTCGATGGTGAGATAAGAGATACAGCGGCGCGCATCAACGGTATAGGGTTCAACGATAGCGCCCGTTGGGCAGATGGTCATACAGGCCACGCAGCGGCCACACCCTTCTTCCACCGGACCGTCTACCGGCAGGGGTAAATCAATCAACAGTTCACCCAGGAAAAAGAATGAGCCCGCGTCGCGGCTTAAGATAAGTGAGTGCTTACCTGTCCAGCCAAGCCCGGCTTTTTCGGCGATCGGGCGCTCAAGAATAGGCGCAGAATCGACAAAGGGTCTAAAATTCAGCGAAACACAGTGCTGCTGAATGGTTTCCCCGAGCTTTTTTAGACGGTTGCGCAGAAGTTTATGGTAATCACGTCCCAGCGCGTATCGGCTGACGTAACCCAGCGAAGGATTTTTTAGCGTGCGCGCAAAGGCCGCGTTAGCGGGCAGATAGTTCATGCGTACGCTAATGACGCGCAGCGTACCCGGCAACAGCTCGTGGGGGCGGGCACGCATCATACCGTGACGCGCCATCCACTCCATCTCGCCGTGGTATTGTTTATCCAGCCATGCCTGTAGCTTAGGCTCGCTGGCAGAGAGGTCGGTATCGGTAATACCGACCTTCTGGAAGCCCAGTTCAGCACCCCACTGTTTTATTTTTTGCGCTAATTCATTGAGATCGAGGGGCTGTGACATGACGGACCATACTGTGAAGAAAAACCCCGCAAGTATACCACATTCCATCTGGCATGCGGATGACATCCGTCGGGCCGAAAAAGAGGCCGCAGATAGCCTGGGCGTTACCCTTTATGAACTGATGCAGCGCGCGGGCGAGGCGGCGTTTAACGTAGCGCGCACGGCTTATCCGGATGCCTCGCACTACCTGATTCTGTGCGGGCACGGCAATAACGGTGGCGATGGCTATGTGGTGGCTCGTCTTGCGGTGGCGGCGGGGCTGCGCGTTACCCTGCTGGCGCTGGAGAGCGACAAGCCGCTACCGGAAGAGGCTGGCATGGCGAGAGAGGCCTGGCTGAATGCGGGGGGCATTATTCATGCGCCTGATATTATCTGGCCCGAGGATGTCGACGTGATTGTTGATGGTCTGCTGGGGACGGGGCTGATGCGCGCGCCTCGCGATGACGTCGCCGCGCTGATTACCCACGCTAATGCGCACCCCGCCCCGGTGGTGGCGCTGGATATTCCCTCCGGCCTGATGGCGCAAACCGGCGCGACGCCGGGCGTGTCGATTGAGGCTGCGCACACCGTGACCTTTATCGCCCTGAAGCCGGGTTTGCTTACCGGTAAAGCGCGAGATGTCGTGGGGACGTTACATCACAACGCACTGGGGCTGGAAAACTGGCTGGCTGGACAGGATACCCACATCACCCGCTTTGATGCCTCCCTGCTAGCTCAGTGGCTGCCTCCGCGCCGCCCCACATCCCATAAGGGTGATCATGGCCGGCTGCTGATTATCGGTGGCGATCATGGCACGGCAGGTGCGATTCGCATGACAGGAGAGGCCGCGTTGCGCAGCGGTGCCGGATTAGTACGCGTGCTGACCCGCAGCGAAAACATTCCGCCGATTATTACCGCGCGGCCGGAGCTGATGGTCCACGAGCTTGCCCCACAGGCGATTGAAGAGGGTCTTGAGTGGGCGGACGTGGTAGTCATTGGTCCGGGCCTGGGTCAGCAGGAGTGGGGTAAACAGGCCCTGCAAAAGGCCGAGAATTTTCGTAAGCCGATGCTCTGGGATGCCGACGCGCTTAACCTTCTGGCAATAAACCCGGATACGCGTCACAATCGCATTCTGACGCCACACCCCGGCGAAGCCGCACGGCTGCTTAACTGTAGCGTGGCAGAAATTGAAAGCGATCGCTTACTTTCAGCCCAACGTCTGGTAAAACGTTACGGAGGTGTTGTCGTTTTGAAAGGGGCGGGGACCGTTATTGCCAGCGATGATGCGATGGGCATCGTTGATGCCGGTAATGCAGGCATGGCGAGCGGCGGCATGGGTGATGTGCTCTCTGGCATCATTGGCGCATTGCTCGGACAGAAACTTCCCCTTTATGATGCAGCCTGTGCTGGCTGCGTGGCCCACGGTGCGACGGCTGACAGGCTGGCTGCTCGTTACGGAACGCGCGGTATGCTGGCCACCGATCTTTTTTGCACGCTGCGGCGTGTTGTTAACCCGGATGTGATTGACGTAGAAAATGACTAATCGAGCGATTCCTTTACCTGATGAACAAGCCACTTTAGATCTCGGCAAGCGCGTGGCGCAGGCCTGTCAGGGGGCGACCGTCATTTATCTGTATGGTGATTTAGGCGCGGGTAAAACAACCTTCAGCCGTGGTTTTTTGCAGGCGTTAGGCCATAACGGGAACGTAAAAAGCCCGACTTATACGCTAGTAGAACCGTACACGCTTGAAAATATCATGGTGTACCACTTTGATTTATATCGTCTTGCGGATCCTGAGGAGCTGGAATTTATGGGGATCCGCGATTACTTTGCCAACGACGCCATTTGCCTGGTGGAGTGGCCGCAACAAGGTGCGGGTGTGCTGCCTGACCCGGATGTCGAAATTCACTTGGATTATCAGGCACAAGGGCGTGAGGCGCGCATCAGTGCGGTTTCCTCATCAGGCTGTTCCTTACTGGCGCGTTTAGCCGGTTGAGCGTAGGGATAACGGGATGATTAATCGCGTTAAAGGTTGGATTTTGGCAGCCACGGTTCTGCTGTGCGCGCAGGCCGGTGCGGCCAGCCTCTCGGATATTCAGGTGTCGAATGGCGATAGCCAGGCCCGCATTACCTTCAGCTTTATGGGCGATCCTGAATATGCTTTCTCACAAATCGACAGCCGCAGCGTGGCGCTCGATATTAAACAGTCCGGGGTGATCCAGGGGCTGCCGCTCCAGTTCAGCGGCAACAATCTGGTGAAAAGCATCCGTTCGGGGACGCCGAAGGATGCGCAGTCTCTGCGTCTGGTGGTCGATCTCACCGAAAAGGGCAAAACGAAGGCGGTTAAGCAGCAAAACGGCGCCAGTTATACGGTGGTCTTTACCATTAATGCTGATGTTCCGCCGCCGCCTGCACCTGTGGTAGCAAAACGCGTAGAAGCGCCGGTTTATACCCCAAGGCCGTCTGAGCCAGCCCGTAATCCGTTTAAATCACAAAATGACCGACTTACCGCCGTGACCAGCAGCAACACGGTGACGCGTCCGGCGGTCAGCGCGCGGCGAACGCCGGTCAGTGGCGACAAAGTGATTATCGCCATCGACGCCGGACACGGCGGGCAAGATCCTGGCGCGATTGGCCCGGGCGGCACGCGGGAGAAAAACGTCACTATCGCCATTGCCCGTAAGCTGCGTGCGCTTCTGAATGACGATCCGATGTTTAAAGGGGTCATGACCCGCGACGGAGATTATTTTATTTCAGTGATGGGACGCTCGGATGTGGCGCGTAAGCAAAACGCCAACTTCCTGGTGTCGATTCACGCGGATGCTGCGCCGAACCGTAACGCCACCGGCGCGTCGGTATGGGTACTGTCGAACCGTCGTGCCAACAGTGAAATGGCGAACTGGCTTGAAGAGCACGAGAAGCAGTCTGAACTGTTAGGCGGGGCAGGCGATGTGCTGGCAAACAGCCAGGCCGATCCGTATCTCAGCCAGGCGGTGCTGGATTTACAGTTCGGTCATTCTCAGCGCGTCGGGTATGATGTCGCCACTAACGTACTCAACCAGCTGCAAAGCGTCGGATCGCTGCATAAGCGTCGTCCGGAACATGCGAGCCTCGGTGTCCTGCGTTCACCGGATATTCCGTCGATTCTGGTAGAGACGGGTTTTATCAGTAATCACGGTGAAGAGCGTTTACTGGGAAGCGACAGCTATCAGCAGCAAATTGCTGAAGCGATTTATAACGGTCTGCGTAAATACTTTGACGCGCATCCGCTTCAGTCTGCGCCGCAGGGCGGGGCAGCCCAGACGGCAAGCGCCGCGCTGCCGGGTGAGATGACCGCGACTAATTAAGGAGAGTTCATGCCGATTCAGGTTCTACCGCCGCAGCTCGCGAACCAAATCGCCGCCGGTGAGGTGGTGGAACGCCCTGCATCGGTGGTGAAAGAGCTGGTGGAAAACAGCCTCGATGCAGGGGCGACCCGCATTGATATCGATATTGAACGCGGGGGCGCAAAGCTTATCCGCATTCGTGATAACGGCTGTGGCATCAAAAAGGACGAGCTGGCGCTGGCGCTGGCGCGTCATGCCACCAGTAAAATTGCGTCACTTGACGATCTGGAAGCGATTATTAGCCTGGGTTTTCGCGGCGAAGCGCTGGCCAGTATCAGCTCCGTTTCCCGCTTAACGTTGACCTCCCGCACGGCCGACCAGCAGGAAGCCTGGCAGGCCTACGCCGAAGGGCGCGATATGGACGTCACGGTTAAACCAGCGGCGCACCCGGTAGGCACCACGCTTGAAGTGCTGGATCTTTTCTATAACACGCCCGCCCGGCGCAAGTTTATGCGAACCGAGAAGACCGAATTCGGACATATCGACGAGATCATCCGCCGCATCGCGCTGGCACGCTTTGATGTCACTCTTAACCTCAGTCATAACGGTAAGGTGATGCGTCAGTACCGGGCAGTGGCGGAAGGCGGGCAAAAGGAGCGTCGGCTGGGCGCCATCTGCGGCACGCCGTTCCTGGAAAAAGCGCTGGCCATTGAGTGGCAGCATGGCGATTTGGCCCTGCGCGGCTGGGTTGCCGATCCGAACGCCAGTAGCGCCGCGTTTGCTGAGATTCAGTACTGCTACGTCAACGGTCGAATGATGCGCGACCGTCTGATTAACCACGCCATTCGCCAGGCCTGTGAAGATAAGCTCGGCACCGATCAACAGCCCGCCTTTGTGCTTTATCTGGAGATCGACCCGCATCAGGTTGACGTTAACGTGCACCCCGCCAAGCACGAGGTGCGTTTCCACCAGTCGCGTCTGGTGCATGATTTTATCTATCAGGGCGTCGTTAGCGTTTTGCAGAAGCAGGCTGAGCCAACGCTGCCGCTGGAAAACGACGTTCCTGCACCGCGATCGCTGCCAGAAAATCGCGTGGCGGCCGGACGTAACCATTTCGCTGAACCCGCAGCCGCGCGCGAACCAGTGGCTCCGCGTTTTTCGTCAGCGGGAAGCGCACCGCGCCCGACGGGCGCCAACTACCCAAATGCCCAGCCGGGGTATCAAAAGCAGCAAGGGGCGTTATACCGTAAATTGCTGGACACCCCAGCCGTGGAACGGAAAGAACATATTGAGGTATCCCCGTCTTCCCTTGACGGACATAGCCAGAGTTTTGGCCGGGTATTGACGATTGTCGCCCCGGACATGGCACTGCTTGAACGCGAGGGGAAATTGATGCTGCTGGCGTTGCCGGTAGCGGAACGCTGGCTTAAACAGGCGCAACTGACGCCAGGGGAAAACGCCGCCTGCGCTCAGCCGTTACTGATCCCGGTTCGGTTGAAAATAAACCATGAGGAAACAGGGGTTTTGCAGCGTGCCCAGGCGCTTCTTGCCGAAATGGGGATTGAAATCGTACTGGACGCGCAGCATGTGACAATTCGCGCAGTGCCTTTACCCTTACGCCAACAAAATTTACAAAACTTGATTCCTGAACTGATAGGCTACCTGGCGCAACAAACGACGTTTGATGCCGCCGATACCGCGCAGTGGATCGCCCGCCATCTGGCCAGCGAACATTCGCCGTGGAGTATGGCGCAGGCGATTACCGTTCTGGCAGAGGTGGAACGCCTCTGTCCACAGCTGGTGAAAGCGCCGCCAGGTGGTTTGTTACAACCTGTTGATTTAAAAACGGCGATGACCGCCCTGAAACATGACTGATGTAAGTAAGGCGAGCCTGCCAAAGGCGATTTTTTTAATGGGGCCAACGGCCTCCGGTAAAACGGCGTTAGCCATTGAGTTACGTAAAGTTTTGCCAGTAGAGTTGATTAGCGTTGATTCAGCCCTCATTTACCGAGGAATGGACATCGGCACGGCGAAGCCCAACGCAGACGAACTGCGTGCGGCACCGCACCGTTTACTGGATATTCTCGACCCGGCACAGGCTTACTCCGCAGCAGATTTTCGCCGCGACGCCTTAGCTGAGATGGCCGAGATTACCGCCGCGGGACGCATACCGCTGTTAGTTGGCGGCACGATGCTCTACTTTAAGGCGCTGCTGGAGGGGTTATCGCCTCTGCCATCGGCCGATCCGGAAGTGAGAGCGAAGATTGAGCGGCAGGCGGCAGAGCAGGGGTGGGACGTTTTGCACAGGCAACTGGAAGAGATTGACCCGGTTGCCGCAGCGCGGATCCACCCAAACGATCCGCAAAGGCTTTCCCGGGCACTGGAAGTTTTTTTCATTTCGGGTAAAACTTTAACGGAACTGACGCAAACGTCAGGAGACGCTCTGCCGTATCAGGTGCATCAGTTCGCCATCGCCCCGGCGAGCCGTGAACTGCTCCATCAACGAATTGAGCAGCGTTTTCATCAGATGTTGGCTTCAGATTTTGAAGCAGAAGTGCGGGCGCTTTTTGCCCGTGGAGATTTGCATACGGACATGCCTTCCATTCGTTGTGTGGGATACCGCCAGATGTGGTCGTATCTTGAAGGCGAGATTTCATACGATGAAATGGTTTACCGAGGTGTTTGCGCCACGAGACAGTTAGCGAAGCGCCAGATCACCTGGTTGCGCGGTTGGGAGGGGGTTCACTGGTTAGACAGTGAAAAACCACAACAGGCGTTAAACGAAGTGATTGAGGTTATTGGTGATATCGCTGACTGAATGTGTACAATTAAGCCGTATCGTGCGCAATTTTTCAGAATCGCAAGGTTCTAAGTACAAAACAAGCATATAAGGAAAAGATAGAATGGCTAAGGGGCAATCTTTACAAGATCCGTTCCTGAACGCATTGCGTCGGGAGCGTGTTCCAGTTTCTATTTATTTGGTGAATGGTATTAAGCTGCAAGGTCAGATTGAGTCTTTCGATCAGTTCGTGATCCTGTTGAAAAACACGGTCAGCCAGATGGTCTATAAGCACGCGATTTCTACTGTTGTTCCGTCCCGTCCGGTATCTCATCACAGCAATAACGCTGGCGGCGGCACTGGCAGTAACTACCATCATGGCAGCAACGCGCAGGGTTCATCTGCTCCTGCGCAGGACAGCGAAGAAACCGAATAAGGTTTTGGGCTGTTTTCCACACGGGGAGCCAGGGATCCTGCGTTCCCCGCTGATCTTTTTAGAGAGGTTTACGCTTGTTTGACCGTTATGACGCCGGTGAGCAGGCGGTGCTGGTACACATCTATTTTTCGCAAGACAAAGATATGGAAGACCTCCAGGAGTTTGAATCTCTGGTCTCTTCCGCCGGTGTCGAAGCAATGCAGGTGATTACCGGTAGCCGTAAAGCGCCGCACCCGAAGTACTTTGTTGGTGAAGGTAAAGCAGTTGAAATTGCGGATGCCGTAAAAGCAACCGGCGCATCAGTCGTGCTGTTTGATCATGCGCTGTCTCCGGCTCAGGAACGTAACCTGGAAGCTCTCTGCGAATGTCGTGTTATCGATCGCACGGGGTTGATCTTAGATATTTTTGCTCAGCGTGCGCGTACCCACGAGGGTAAGTTGCAGGTTGAGCTGGCGCAGTTGCGCCATCTGGCGACGCGTCTGGTGCGTGGCTGGACACACCTTGAAAGACAAAAAGGCGGGATTGGTTTACGTGGCCCGGGAGAAACCCAGCTCGAAACCGACCGTCGTTTGCTGCGTGGCCGTATAACCCAGATCCTTTCTCGTCTGGAGCGTGTCGAGAAACAGCGCGAACAGGGGCGTCGGGCGCGAACCAAAGCCGACATCCCAACGGTGTCGCTGGTGGGCTATACCAACGCCGGTAAATCCACCCTGTTTAACCAGATAACCGAGGCCCAGGTGTATGCCGCAGACCAGCTGTTTGCGACCCTGGACCCTACGCTGCGCCGTATTGACGTCGCAGACGTCGGTGAAACGGTACTGGCGGATACCGTAGGGTTTATCCGCCATCTGCCGCACGATCTGGTGGCAGCGTTTAAAGCGACGTTGCAGGAGACGCGTCAGGCGACCCTGCTGCTGCACGTGATTGATGCGGCTGACGTACGCGTGCAGGAAAACATCGACGCGGTGAATGTGGTGCTCGAAGAGATTGACGCCCACGAAATTCCCACCCTGTTGGTGATGAACAAGATCGATATGCTGGACGATTTCGAACCGCGTATCGACCGAGACGAAGAGAACAAACCAATTCGGGTCTGGCTATCTGCTCAGGCCGGGATTGGTGTGCCACTGCTTTTCCAGGCTTTGACAGAACGTCTTTCCGGTGAGGTAGCTCAGCACACGCTGCGACTGCCGCCACAGGAAGGCAGGCTGCGTAGCCGGTTTTATCAGCTTCAGGCGATAGAAAAAGAGTGGATGGAGGATGACGGCAGCGTGGGGATGCAGGTGCGTATGCCGATCGTTGACTGGCGTCGCCTCTGTAAACAAGAACCTGCGCTGGCGGACTATATCGTCTGATCAGAAAGGGGAAGCCTGAAAAATTCGCCCTTGCATAACAAATATGGAGCATATACATGGCGTGGAATCAGCCCGGTAATAACGGACAAGACCGCGACCCGTGGGGAAGCAGCAATAATCAAGGCGGCAACTCTGGGGGAAATGGCAACAAAGGTGGTCGCGAGCAGGGGCCGCCGGATCTGGATGATATCTTCCGCAAACTGAGCAAAAAGCTTGGTGGCCTTGGCGGAGGAAAAGGTTCTGGCTCGGGTGGCAACTCCACTCAGAGTCCGCGCCCGCCTATGGGTGGCCGCGTAGTAAGCATTGTGGCCGCGGCGGTAGTCATCATCTGGGCAGCCAGCGGGTTCTACACCATTAAAGAAGCAGAGCGCGGCGTGGTAACCCGTTTCGGTAAGTTCAGCCATCTGGTTGAGCCGGGCCTGAACTGGAAACCGACCTTCATTGATAACGTGACCGCAGTGAACGTGGAGTCCGTCCGTGAACTGGCGGCGTCTGGCGTGATGTTGACCTCTGACGAAAACGTGGTGCGCGTTGAGATGAACGTCCAGTACCGCGTGACCGATCCTGAGCGTTATCTGTTTAGCGTGACCAGCGCGGATGACAGCCTGCGTCAGGCGACCGACAGCGCCCTGCGTGGCGTGATCGGTAAATACACCATGGACCGTATCCTGACCGAAGGTCGTACCGTTATTCGTAGCGATACCCAGCGCGAGCTGGAAGAGACCATCCGTCCGTACAACATGGGTATCACCCTGCTGGACGTCAACTTCCAGGCTGCACGTCCGCCGGAAGAGGTGAAAGCGGCGTTTGACGATGCGATTGCCGCGCGTGAAAACGAACAGCAGTACATCCGTGAAGCGGAAGCGTACACCAACGAAGTTCAGCCGCGTGCAAACGGTCAGGCGCAGCGTATTCTGGAAGAAGCGCGCGCGTATAAGACTCAGACCATCCTGGAAGCACAGGGTGAAGTGGCTCGCTTCGCGAAGATCCTGCCGGAATATAAAGCCGCGCCGGAAATTACCCGTGAGCGTCTCTATATCGAGACCATGGAAAAAGTGCTGAGCCATACGCGTAAAGTGCTGGTTAACGATAACAAAGGCGGAAACCTGATGGTCCTGCCGCTGGATCAGATGCTTAAAGGCGGTTCTGCACCGGCAGCAAAAGACAACAGCGGAGCCAACAACCTGCTGCGTCTGCCGCCAGCCTCGTCTGGCAGCTCCAGCGCGAACACAACGCCTTCTTCGAACGATGGTGACATTATGGACCAACGCCGTGCTAACGCGCAGCGTAACGACTACCAGCGTCAGGGGGAATAAGGATGCGTAAGTCAGTTATTGCGATCATCATCATCGCACTGGTCGTGCTCTACACCTCCATCTTTGTGGTGAAAGAGGGCGAACGTGGGATCAAGTTCCAGTTTAGCAGCGTCGTGCGTGACGGCGACAAGCGTCCGGTGATCTACGAGCCGGGTCTGCACTTCAAGGTGCCTTTCATTCAGTCAGTCAAAACGCTCGACGCACGTATCCAGACCATGGATAACCAGGCCGACCGTTTCGTGACTAAAGAGAAGAAAGACCTGATCGTTGATTCCTACATCAAATGGCGCATCAGCGACTTCAGCCGCTACTTCCTGGCAACCGGCGGTGGTGACGTTTCTCAGGCAGAAGTGCTGCTGAAACGTAAGTTCTCTGACCGTCTGCGTTCTGAAATTGGTCGTCTGGATGTAAAAGACATCGTGACCGACTCCCGAGGTCGTCTGACCCTGGAAGTGCGTGATGCATTGAACTCAGGTACAGCGGGTACCGAAGACGAAGTGGAAACACCGGCAGCGGATGACGCGATTGCCAAAGCTGCTGAACGCGTTCAGGCTGAAACCAACGGTAAAGTACCGGTGATCAACCCGAACAGTATGGCTGCACTGGGTATCGAAGTGGTTGACGTGCGTATCAAGCAGATCAACCTGCCAGCGGAGGTGTCCGAGGCGATCTACAACCGTATGCGCGCCGAGCGTGAAGCGGTAGCCCGTCGTCACCGTTCACAGGGTCAGGAAGAGGCCGAGAAACTGCGTGCCGCAGCGGACTACGAAGTGACCAAGACGCTGGCGGAATCTGAGCGTCAGGGCCGTATCCTGCGTGGTGAAGGCGATGCCGAAGCCGCGAAGCTGTTTGCCGATGCCTTCAGCCAGGATCCCGACTTCTACGCCTTTATCCGTAGCCTGCGTGCTTACGAGAATAGCTTCCAGAGCAACCAGGATGTGATGGTACTCAGCCCGGACAGCGATTTCTTCCGTTATATGAAGACGCCGACTAACGCAACGCGATAAACTCAGGCTCGTTTGAGTATTCAAACCACCGCTCTTCACGGAGCGGTGGTTTTCTTTTATAAGGATGAAAAATGAATTCAACGATCTGGCTCGCACTGGCTTTAGTTTTGGTGCTGGAAGGCCTCGGCCCGATGCTCTATCCACGCGCATGGCGACGGATGATCGCGACAATGAGCCAACTTCCGGACAATATTTTGCGTCGTTTTGGTGGTGGACTTGTGGTTGCCGGTATCGTTATCTACTACATGTTGAGGAAAACGATTGGCTGATCAAAAACTAACCGCAATCGGCATATTTTAGGGTCAAAAAGTGCTGTATATCTGAAAAAGCGATGGTAGAATCCATTTTTAAGCAAACGGTGATTTTGAAAAAAATGGGTAACAACGTCGTCGTACTGGGCACCCAATGGGGTGACGAAGGTAAAGGGAAGATTGTCGATCTTCTGACTGAACGGGCTAAATATGTTGTACGCTACCAGGGCGGTCACAACGCAGGCCATACTCTCGTAATCAACGGTGAAAAAACCGTCCTCCATCTTATTCCATCAGGCATTCTTCGCGAAAACGTCACTAGCATCATCGGTAACGGCGTTGTGCTGTCTCCAGCTGCGCTGATGAAAGAGATGAAAGGTCTGGAAGACCGTGGTATCCCTGTTCGTGAGCGTCTGCTGCTCTCCGAAGCCTGCCCGCTGATCCTGGACTATCATGTGGCGCTGGACGTGGCGCGTGAAAAAGCGCGTGGCGCGAAAGCGATCGGCACTACCGGTCGTGGCATCGGCCCGGCATACGAAGATAAAGTGGCTCGTCGCGGTCTGCGCGTGGGCGACCTCTTCGACAAAGCGACCTTCGCTGAAAAACTGAAAGAAGTGATGGAATATCACAACTTCCAGCTGGTGAATTTCTATAAAGCCGAAGCCGTTGACTACCAGAAAGTGCTGGATGACGTCATGGCGATTGCTGACATTCTGACCGGCATGGTTGTTGATGTGTCCGATCTGCTGGACCAGGCGCGCAAGCGTGGCGATTTCGTCATGTTTGAAGGTGCGCAGGGTACCCTGCTGGACATCGACCACGGTACCTATCCGTACGTAACGTCCTCTAACACCACCGCGGGTGGCGTGGCAACCGGCTCCGGCCTGGGCCCACGTTATGTGGATTACGTTCTGGGCATCATCAAAGCGTACTCCACTCGCGTGGGTGCGGGTCCATTCCCGACCGAGCTGTTTGATGAAACCGGCGAGTTCCTCTGCAAGCAGGGTAACGAGTTTGGCGCAACCACCGGTCGTCGTCGTCGTACCGGCTGGCTGGACGCCGTTGCCGTGCGTCGTGCTGTGCAGATCAACTCCCTGTCTGGCTTCTGCCTGACCAAGCTGGACGTACTGGACGGCCTGAAAGAAGTGAAAATCTGCGTGGGCTATCGTCTGCCAGATGGTCGCGAAGTGACTACCACTCCGCTGGCCGCTGACGACTGGGAAGGCATTGAGCCAATCTACGAAACCATGCCGGGCTGGTCTGAGACCACCTTCGGTGTGAAAGAACGTAGTGGCCTGCCAAAAGCTGCGCTGGACTACATTAAGCGTATTGAAGAACTGACCGAAGTGCCGATCGATATTATTTCTACCGGCCCGGATCGTACTGAAACGATGATCCTGCGCGACCCGTTCGACGCATAATCTTCGTGACTGCTGGCCTGCGGGGAAACCCGTAGGCCGGATAAGCGCAGCGCCATCCGGCGACCGCTCCTGGATCTCCGCTTTTTCGCCCCGTCTGTCAAATAAATTAGCCGCTAACTATCTGGCTGGTTTATCATCATTAATGAATATCTCTGCGGTTTGACCGCGTTTTCCCTTTTTCCTGAGGTTGATGTGCAGTTAACAAGTTTCACCGATTACGGCTTACGCGCGCTGATTTACATGGCGTCGTTACCCGATGGGAAGATGACCAGCATCTCTGAAGTCACAGAGGTGTACGGTGTGTCCCGTAATCATATGGTCAAAATAATCAATCAACTTAGTCGTGCCGGATACGTTGCTGCCGTCCGCGGGAAGAATGGAGGGATCCGTCTCGGTAAACCGGCACAGAGTATCCGTATCGGCGATGTGGTACGTGAACTGGAGCCGCTATCTCTGGTGAACTGTAGCAGCGCGTTTTGCCACATTACGCCCGCTTGCCGCCTGAAACAGGCGCTTTCAAAGGCCGTGCAAAGTTTTCTCAAGGAACTGGATAACTACACGCTGGCCGATTTGGTTGAAGAGAATCAACCGCTTTATAAATTATTGCTGGTGGAATGAAGAAAATTTCCACCGGAGCTGACAACGGAGGAACCGACATGTCACAAGATCCTTTCCAGGAACGCGAAGCCGAAAAATACGCGAATCCTATCCCCAGCCGCGAGTTCATCATTGAACACTTAACAAAACGCGAAAAACCCGCCAATCGTGAAGAACTTGCCGTTGAATTAAACATTGAGGGTGAAGAGCAAATTGAAGCCCTTCGCCGCCGCCTGCGCGCCATGGAGCGCGACGGCCAGCTGGTCTTTACTCGTCGCCAGTGCTACGCGCTGCCAGAACGCCTCGATCTGCTGAAAGGCACCGTTATTGGTCATCGCGATGGCTTCGGCTTCCTGCGCGTGGAAGGCCGTAAAGACGACCTGTACCTCTCATCCGAACAGATGAAGATGTGTATTCACGGCGACCAGATCCTGGCGCAGCCGCTGGGTGCAGATCGTAAAGGCCGCCGCGAAGCGCGCGTGGTCCGCGTGCTGGTGCCGAAAACCAGCCAGATTGTAGGCCGTTACTTTACCGATGCGGGCGTAGGCTTTGTGGTGCCGGACGATAGCCGTCTGAGCTTCGACATTCTCATCCCGCCTGAAGAGGTGATGGGCGCACGCATGGGCTTTGTGGTAGTGGTTGAACTTACCCAGCGCCCGACCCGCCGTACCAAAGCGGTAGGTAAAATCGTCGAAGTGCTGGGCGATAACATGGGCACCGGCATGGCCGTTGATATGGCGCTGCGCACCCATGAAATTCCTTACGTCTGGCCGAAAGCGGTTGAAGACCAGATCGAAAACCTGCGTGAAGAAGTGCCGGAAGAGTCCAAAGCAGGCCGCGTGGATCTGCGCGATCTGCCGCTGGTCACCATTGATGGTGAAGACGCCCGTGACTTCGATGATGCCGTGTACTGTGAGAAAAAACGCGGTGGCGGCTGGCGTCTGTGGGTGGCTATCGCGGATGTGAGTTATTACGTACGTCCACACACGCCGCTGGATAACGAAGCGCGCAGCCGCGGTACGTCAGTCTACTTCCCGTCGCAGGTTGTACCGATGCTGCCAGAAGTGCTCTCTAACGGCCTGTGTTCCCTCAACCCGCAGGTGGACCGCCTGTGTATGGTCTGCGAAATGACCATCTCCAGCAAGGGACGTCTGACGGGCTATAAGTTCTACGAAGCGGTGATGAGTTCTCATGCGCGCCTGACCTATACCAAGGTCTGGCATATGTTGCAGGGCGATCAGGATCTTCGCGAACAGTACGCGCCGCTGGTCAAACACATCGAAGAGCTGCACAACCTCTACAAAACGCTGGATCAGGCGCGCGAAGAGCGCGGTGGGATCTCGTTTGAGAGTGAAGAGGCGAAATTCATCTTTAACGCTGAGCGTCGTATCGAGCGAATCGAGCAGACTCAGCGTAACGATGCGCACAAGCTGATTGAAGAGTGTATGATCCTGGCGAACATCTCGGCGGCACGTTTCGTTGAGAAAGCCAAAGAGCCTGCGCTGTTCCGTATTCACGATAAGCCAACCACGGAAGCCGTAACCTCGTTCCGTTCCGTGCTGGCCGAACTCGGCCTGGAGCTGCCTGGCGGCAATAAGCCTGAGCCACGCGATTATGCCGAGCTGCTGGAATCCATCAGCGATCGTCCTGACGCGGAAATGCTGCAAACCATGCTGCTGCGTTCCATGAAGCAGGCGATTTACGATCCGGAAAACCGGGGCCACTTTGGTCTGGCGTTACAGTCGTATGCGCACTTTACCTCGCCGATTCGCCGTTATCCGGATCTGTCCCTGCACCGTGCGATCAAGTATCTGCTGGCGCACGAGCAAGGTCACAAAGGCAATACGACCGAAACCGGTGGGTATCACTACTCCATGGAAGAGATGCTGCAACTGGGCCAGCACTGTTCCATGACCGAGCGTCGTGCGGATGAAGCAACGCGCGACGTGGCGGACTGGCTGAAGTGTGACTTTATGCTGGATCAGGTGGGTAACGTCTTTAAAGGTGTGATTGCCAGCGTCACCGGCTTTGGCTTCTTCGTACGTCTGGATGAGCTGTTTATCGACGGTCTGGTGCACGTTTCCAGCCTTGATAACGATTACTACCGCTTCGACCAGGTCGGACAACGTCTGATCGGTGAATCCGGCGGTCAGACCTACCGTCTGGGCGATCGGGTGGAAGTGAAGGTAGAAGCCGTGAATATGGATGACCGTAAAATCGACTTCAGCCTCATCTCCAGCGAACGGGCTCCGCGTAACGTCGGGAAAACCGAGCGTGAGAAAGCGAAAAAAGGCGGCAACGGTAAAGCGGGCGGCAAGCGACGTCAGGCAGGTAAAAGAGTAAACTTTGAGCCAGACAGCGCCTTCCGTGGCGAGAAGCAGCAGAAGCCCAAGGCGGCGAAAAAAGACGCTCGTAAAGCGAAAAAACCGTCGACCAAGACCCAAAAAATAGCGGCCGCAACCAAAGCGAAGCGCGCGGCGAAGAAACAGCAGGCGGAGTAATTTCCCCTCACCCTGACCCTCTCCCCAACGGGGAGAGGGACAATATTTATTACGAGAACCATCAATGAGTGAAATGATTTACGGCATCCACGCGGTGCAGGCCCTGCTGGAGCGCGCGCCGGAGCGTTTTCAGGAAGTTTTTATTCTGAAAGGGCGTGAAGACAAACGTCTGATGCCGCTGATCCACGCGCTGGAAGCGCAGGGCGTCGTGATCCAGCTGGCGAACCGCCAGTATCTGGATGAGAAAAGCGAAGGTGCTGTACACCAGGGCATTATCGCGCGCGTGAAGCCGGGCCGTCAGTATCAGGAGAACGATCTGCCGGATCTGATCGCTGAGCTGGATAACCCGTTCTTCCTGATCCTCGATGGCGTAACCGACCCGCACAACCTGGGCGCGTGCCTGCGTAGCGCCGATGCAGCAGGCGTGCATGCGGTAATTGTGCCAAGAGATCGCTCCGCGCAGCTTAACGCTACCGCTAAAAAAGTCGCCTGCGGCGCGGCGGAAAACGTCCCGTTGATCCGCGTGACTAACCTGGCGCGCACCATGCGTCTGTTGCAGGAAGAAAATATCTGGATCGTAGGAACAGCCGGTGAAGCGGATCACACCCTGTACCAGAGCAAAATGACTGGCCGTATGGCGCTGGTGATGGGAGCGGAAGGCGAAGGTATGCGTCGTCTGACCCGCGAGCACTGCGATGAGCTGATCAGCATCCCGATGGCGGGCAGCGTATCGTCCCTGAACGTTTCTGTTGCGACGGGTATCTGCCTGTTTGAAGCGGTGCGTCAGCGCGGGTAGCCTGTTGTGCCGGGTGGCGGCTTCGCCTTACCCGGCCTACAAAAGCATGGTACCGTAGGCCCGGTAAGCGCAGCGCCACCGGGCAACAATCTCACTCCTCTAACGACCGTAAATGGTCATCCTTCCTCAACGTCATCAGCGCGAAAATACTCACCACCGCCGTTGCCATCACGTAGTACGCCGGAATATCCAGATTGCCCGTCTCTTTAATCAGCCCGGTAATGATCAGCCCCGCACAGCCCGAGAAGATCGCATTCGACAGAGAATAGGCCAGCCCCAGCCCGGTATAACGCACGCGCGTCGGGAACATCTCAGACAGCATTGCCGGCCCCGGCCCTGCCAGCATCCCAACCAAACCCCCCGCAATCAACACCACAATCGCTTTGACAGCCAACGTGCTGGACTCCGCCTGCAAAATTTTCAGCAGCGGCAGGGCGAGGATCAGCAGGAGCACGGTGGCGATAATCATCACCGTCCGCCGCCCGATCCTGTCGCTCAGTATGCCCGACGGAATGATCGTGAGCGCAAACCCAATGTTAGAAATCACCGCAATCAGCAGCGCCTGGTTAAAACCGGTGTGCAGCGCAGATTGCAGATAGGTCGGCATAATCACCAGATAGGTATAACCCGCCGCAGACCAGACCATCACGCGACCAATGCCCATCAGAATGGTTTTGAACGTGGCGGCGGTGCTGGCCTGAGTAACAACCGGTTTTTCCCGTTGCTGCACAAAGCTCGGTGTCTCTTCCATGCTTACCCGCAGCCATAGCGCGACCGCACCCATCGGCAACGCCAGGAAGAACGGAATGCGCCAGCCCCAGTCGTGCAAGGCTTCAGGGGAGAGAAGGGCAGAGAGCAACGCGACAATGCCTGCGCCTGCTAACAGTCCGAGCGCCACGGTGAAGGACTGCCATGCCCCGTAAAGACCGCGCTTGCCGCGCGGGGCGAACTCCGTCATCAACGAGACCGCGCCGCCATACTCACCGCCCGCGAACAGTCCTTGCAGAATACGCAGGAGTGTAACGATCAGCGGCGCGGCAATCCCGATACTGGCGTAGACCGGCACAATACCGATGGCAGCGGTGGCGAGCGTCATCAATACCAGCACAATAATCAGCGTCGGTTTACGGCCAATCCTGTCGCCAATGCGGCCAAAGACCACCGCACCCAGCGGGCGGAAGAAGAAAGCGATGGCGAATGAGGCCCAGGTGAGGATCAGGCTGGTGAGCTCCGCTTCCCCCTCAAGCTGGAAGAAGTTTCTGGCAATCACCGTTGCCAGAAAACCATAGACCGCAAATTCATACCACTCGATGAAATTACCGATGGAGCCTGCAATTAATGCATGCTTGTGCGCAGCCTGTTGCATAACGATCCTCACAAAAACGGGGTAAGAATAAATTATTCAGCATTAGTTAAGTAAGGAAATAGTTTATTCTTATGTTCTGTGAGCTATTTCACGAATGATATCAACACGATCGTCATCGTGTGACCCCCCTCCCATGCAGCGTTCATACCCTCTGTCCATACTTACCTTTATTGCCAATGAAAGGAGGGAGACAACATGCACTGGCAGACACATACCGTTTTTAATCAACCTGCACCGCTATCGAACAGCAACCTTTTTCTCTCTGATTGCGCCCTGCGCGATGCGGTAGCGCGCGAAGGGGCTGAGTGGGATGTGGATCTTCTTGCCAGCATCGGCCAGCAGTTGGGTACGGCAGAGTCGCTGGAGCTGGGCAGACTGGCGAACGTTAATCCGCCGGAGCTGCTGCGTTATGACGCCACGGGAGCGAGGCTGGATGACGTCCGCTTTCATCCGGCATGGCATCTTCTGATGCAGGGGCTTTGCGCCAACCGGGTGCACAACCTGGCGTGGGAGGAGGAGGCGCGGAAAGGATCGTTCGTCGCCAGGGCCGCGCGTTTCGTACTTCATGCTCAGGTGGAGGCGGGAACGCTTTGCCCGGTGACCATGACCTTTGCGGCCACGCCGCTGTTGCAACGGTCGCTGCCCAAACCGTTTCATGAGTGGTTAACGCCGCTGATGAGCGATCGCTACGACCCCCATCTCGCGCCGGGGGCGCAAAAGCGCGGCCTGCTGATCGGCATGGGGATGACGGAAAAGCAGGGCGGTTCGGACGTACTCAGTAATACTACCAAAGCAGAGAAATGCAGCGATGGCAGTTACCGGCTGGTGGGGCACAAATGGTTTTTCTCCGTGCCGCAGAGCGATGCGCATCTGGTGCTGGCGCAGGCGAAGGGCGGGTTGTCCTGCTTTTTTGTCCCGCGTTTCTTACCCGACGGGCAACGTAATGCCGTGCGCCTTGAGCGTCTGAAGGACAAGCTCGGCAACCGCTCAAATGCCAGCAGTGAGGCTGAATTTCTTGATGCTTCCGGCTGGCTGCTGGGCGAAGAGGGGGAAGGCGTCCGGCAAATTCTGAAGATGGGCGGGCTGACGCGCTTTGACTGCGCGCTGGGCAGCCACGGACTGATGCGCCGTGCGCTCTCTGTGGCGCTTTATCATGCCCATCAGCGGCAGACCTTCGGCAAAAATCTGATCGACCAGCCGTTAATGCGCGACGTGCTAAGCCGTATGGCGCTGGTGCTGGAGGGACACACGGCACTGCTGTTCCGACTCGCCCGGGCGTGGGACAACCGCAACGACCCGCAGGAAGCCGCATGGGCGCGGCTTTTCACTCCGGCGGCAAAATACAGCGTCTGCAAAGCGGGTATACCGTTTGTGGCAGAGGCAATGGAGGTGCTGGGCGGTGCAGGCTATTGCGAAGAGAGTGAGCTTCCGCGGTTGTACCGTGAAATGCCCGTCAACAGCATCTGGGAAGGCTCTGGCAATATTATGTGCCTGGACGTACTGCGCGTGCTGGCGAAGCAGTCGGGCATTCTCGACCTGCTCGCCGATGATTTCGCGCAGGTAAAAGGCCAGGACAGGCACTTCGCTCGCAGCTGGCGTCAGCTACAGCAGAAGCTGCGGAAACCGCAGGAAGCGCAGGGCAGGGAGATCGCGCAGCAGCTCTTTTTACTCGGGGCCGGAAGTCAAATACTGCGGCACGCATCGCCGTCCGTGGCGCAGGCGTGGTGCCGCATGATGCTGGATACCCGGGGCGGCACGCTGATGAGCGAGCAGGTGCAAAACGACCTGCTGCTGCGCGCCACGGGCCGGGTCGGTTAAGCCTTCAGCTGGAACAGGCTCACCAGCCGGGTGAGATGTGAACCCTTCTCGCGCAGCGTCTGTGCTGTCTGCTCGCTGCGTGAGATGCGATCGGCATTGATGTGCGATGCCTCACCGATGTGCGTCATCGCCAGATTCACCTGGCCAATTCCCGCCGACTGCTCGCGGGAGGCGTGGTTGATCTCAGTGACAAGCTGGCTGATGTTATCGATATGAACAATGATGGCATCCATCGCCAGACGTGTCTGCTCAGACAGCGCATGGCCTTCGCTCACCTTGTTCAGCGTATCCCCAATCAGCTGTTCAATCTCTTTTACCGCGTTGGCGCTGCGTGCGGCCAGGGCGCGTACCTCTTGCGCCACCACTGCGAAACCTTTCCCGTGCTCGCCCGCCCGCGCCGCTTCAACCGCCGCATTGAGCGCCAGGATATTGGTCTGGAAAGCGATGGACTCAATCACGCGGGTGATGTCTTCAATGCGTTTCGATGCATCGCGAATATCATCCATGGTGGAGACTGCGTGGGTCACCGTCTCTCCACCCTGATGCACCGCACGCGAGGTTTCACCCACCAGCTGCTGCGTTTGCTCCATGTTGGCGGCATTTTGCTGCACGGTGGCGGCTAATTGCTCCATGCTGGCGGAGGTCTCCTCAACGCTGCTGGCCTGCTTGTTGATCTGTTCAGATATCTCGCCGGTGTCTGAAGCCAGCGCGTTAGTCCCCAGATGGATCTCGCTTGCGGCCTCGCGGACCTGCAACACAATTTTTTGCAGGCCTTCCCCGATCCCGTTGATGGCGTCAATCAGCTGGCCGACTTCATCCTGGCGGGTAACCGGCAGGCTGGCGCGCAGATCGCCTGCGGCATACTGCCGGGCAAGCGCGATCACCTCGCGCAGTGGGCGGGTTAGCATCCGGCGAATGAGGATAACGAACAGGCCCGCGAAGAGAGCGGATAGCACCACGCCCGCCATCAGGAAGCGATCGCGCAGTGTGGTGACGCTTGAAAGCAGTACGGCTTTATCCACTTCACCCACGAAGGTCCAGTTCCAGCCCGGTAGCGGCGTGTAGGCAACTTTGAGCGTACGGCCATCCGCGCTCACGCGTTCCAGCGTGCCGGCTTTATCACTCAGAAGCTGCTGCTGTGTCGCCGTGTCCCAGTTAGGCAGTTTGCCCTCTTCGCTGGCATGGAACAGATACTGTCCGCGCGTTTTGCCGCTGCTGCGATCCAGTACAAAGAAGTGGCCGCTCTCGCCCAGACGACGGTTAAGGATTTTCTCGCGCATGACGTTCCACGAATGGGTGATGTCCACGCCGACAAAGATAATCCCGATAACCTGGCCTTCCGCATTCTTAACAGGCTGGTACTGCGTGATATAGCGCTTGCCGAACAGCAGCGCGAGGCCACGATAGACCTCCCCTTTAGTGACGGCGGCAAATGCCGGGCTGGTGGTATCAAGAACGGTTCCGATCGCGCGGTCGCCATTCTCTTTGCGCAGCGACGTCGCCACGCGGACAAAATCGTTACCGTTGCGGACAAACAGCGTCGAGATGGCTCCCGTTCGGCTCAGGAAGTCATCAGAAAGCGTATTGTTTTCATGCAGCTCCGTTTCGCCGCCTTTCAGCAAAGGAACGGTAAGCCCGTTTATGGTCCGGCTATGGCTGCTGTCGCTGTTCAATGGCTGTGGCAAAAAGGTGGTGAACAGACGGGTATAGCTTTCAACCTCTTCGCTCAGGCTGGTGTTGAACATCTCTACCATATCCACCATGCCGGTGGACTGGTTATGCAGGTCTTCAACCGCAAGATCTTCAAGCTGCTGGCTGGCGTTGTGGCTCAACAGGAAAGTGAACAGCAAAAAAAGCGTAGCGACACTTACACCTGTTAGCAGCGATAGCTTCGTGCCCAGTCCTGCCCGGCGGAAAAAGGTGATCATATATTGCTCATTATTGAAAAGTGATGGCTGTTCAACGGCAGAGCGGAGAGAACGTTTATCTGTTTAATGTAACTGAATGTTACACATTTGTTTTTATTGAGTTTCGGGAGAGATAAAAAATTTGCAAAAGTGAAAAGCCACTAAAATTAAGTGGCTTTTATCGGAGGGGATTATGCATAAAGAATGGCCTGCACGCGCCAGTGATTAACATGGTGATCTTCCTGCATCTGGACGATGCGATACCAGGATGCGCCCTGTTCATCGGCCTTCAGGGCGACGACACGTTCAACGTCTTGCGGACTCCCCGTGATATTATTGACGGAGATCTGACCAATCTCATTCAGGCCCGTGACGCAATCCGCGCTGGCAAATTCAGCCGACTGCGCCGTGGTGCTCAGCAGGCCCGCTGAAAGCAATAGCGTCGTTAAAGCAAGGGTTCGTTTCATCGTCAGCTCCTTTTCACGTGTCTCCGGTATCCGCCGGGCAATCCTTCGCGAATAAACTCATTTCCATTGTTGCTGGCATGGAGTTTATTGTGGACAGGAAAATGTCTACGGACGCAAAGCAGTGTAAAGGTCGTTCAAATGATGATGCTCACTTACGGTACAAAATGCTTTGTGCATACCACTGTCCCGTAATAATGGTTTCATCAATCATCGTGATGACGTAATAATCTGCTTTTGCGGCAACGGCCTGTGCTTCAATTGCGTCTTCTGCATCATCCGGTGAACCGCGAACCATCGCGGATACGGTTCCCAGGCGTTGTAATCCTTCCGTCTGATTACGACGAATCTCCTGAGGATGATCGGTAACCGGCGGTGCCGGTTCTGGAGTACCCTGCAATACGGAACATCCGCTGAGCAGTGAGACCAGCAATAAAGCGGTAAGCCTGCGCATAAACCTGTCTCTTTTCCTGATAGCCATAGTGTAGTGGTCTGCGAATTTAGTTTTGGGGGAATGTTCCCGAAGTGTTATCTGGGACGTAGATTTCGAATGAAAATATCGTGAAACCGTAATCCAGCTCTCAACATTATGAATCATTCATCAGCACAGGATCGACAATGATTGAAATTGAAACTCGCCTGCTTAGTGAGCATGAAATCATCCATGCTTTTCCGGCTGGTAAAGGTGAACAGCCGCTGCCGACGGTAGTTTTCTATCATGGTTTTCTCTCCTCAAAGCTGGTCTACAGCTATTTTGCCGTCGCGCTGGCGCAGGCCGGTTTCCGGGTGGTCATGCCTGATGCGCCGAATCATGGGGCACGCTTTACGGGCGATGAACAGGCGCGGCTGGGGCTGTTCTGGCAAACGCTGCACGGCAATCTGACCGAGTTCGCCGGGCTGCGTGACGCGCTTTTACAGGCCGGGCTGGTGGAGGGGAAACGGCTGGCGGTCGCAGGCGCATCAATGGGCGGAATGACGGCGCTGGGGCTCATGGCCAGGCATCCGGAGGTGACGTCCGTGGCTTGCCTGATGGGATCGGGCTACTTTATGTCACTGGCAAAGACGCTGTTCCCGCCGCAGGCACCTCAGGAGATTGAAGCCCTGTTGTCTGAATGGGACGTCAGCCATGCGCTTTCGCAGCTGGCCGATCGTCCCCTGCTGCTGTGGCATGGGGATGCCGACGACGTCGTACCGCCCGGTGAAACGTTCCGTCTGCAACAGGCGCTACAGCGTGAAGGGCTGGACAGCAATCTGACCTGCCTGTGGGGTGCCGGTGTCCGGCACCGTATTACTCCGGCTGCGCTGGAAGCCACCGTGGAGTTTTTCCGTCAGCACCTTTAAACGCGCAGCACCGTGACACCCTGATCCTCGAGCTTGCTGAGGATCTCGGGGTTGGCGTTTTTGCCGGTGATCACCATGCTGATTTGCTCGGCGCGGCTGAAAAGCATGCCGGCGCGTTCACCGACCTTGCTGCTGTCGACCAGCACCACCAGTTTACCCACCACGTTGAGCATGTTCTGCTCTGCCATTGCGGTGAGCATATCGGTTTTATACAGGCCATCCGCCGTCAGGCCTTTGCCGCTGGTAAACATCCAGTGCCCGGCGTAGAGGCTGTTTTCACTGTCCTGCGGGCTCAGGGTTATGGACTGGCTCTTGTTATACTGGCCGCCCATGATCACCACGCTTTCATGTTCCTGGTCAATGAGATAGTTGGCCAGCGGCAGATAGTTGGTAATGATTTGCACCGGCTTGCCGCACATCTCTCGGCCCAGTAAAAACGCTGTCGAGCCGCAGTTAATCACCACGCTTTCCCCGGGATTCACCAGCTGTGATGCCGCTCTGGCAATCCGCACCTTTTCATCGTGATTCTGCGCCTGGTGAATATTCATCGGCGTCCAGCGTGGACGCTGCTGGCTGATGGCCTCTGCGCCGTTGCGGACTTTTTTCAGCTTGCCGCTTTCATCCAGCTTGTTAATGTCCCGCCGCGCGGTAGCAGGGGAGATCCCTAAACGTTCGATCACTTTCTCGACGGTGATAAACCCTGTTTGCGCCAGGAGTTCCAGTAAAATTTGATGCCGTTGCGCTTCCGTCATGAGCTATTCCGAAAAGAATTGATTTGAAAAGATGATATTTGAAATAGCATGAAATTACTAAATTAAATATGACATCGCCAGACACAGTGTCTGGCGATTGGGCTGCACAATCAGAGGAAGGACTTGAACGGCAGGTCTGGCTCAATGGTGAAGCAATCATCAAAACCACGCGGGTAGTGGTACTCGAGATTGTCTTTATCCAGCGGCCAGGTGAACTTGCCGCCAACCTGCCAGATGAACGGCTTGAAACCATACTTGAGTCGGTCTTTTTTCATCTCCCACAGGACGCGGATCTCTTGCGGATCGGCCTGGAAGTTTGACCAGATATCGTGGTGGAAGGGGATCACCACTTTGGTGTTCAGCGCTTCGGCCATGCGCAGCATGTCCGCGCTGGTCATTTTGTCGGTAATCCCTCGCGGGTTTTCACCGTAAGAGCCAAGCGCCACGTCAATCTGGTGCTCGTTACCGTGCTTCGCGTAGTAGTTGGAGTAGTGAGAGTCACCGCTGTGATACAGGGAACCGCCAGGCGTTTTGAACAGGTAGTTCACTGCGCGCTCGTCCATCCCGTCTGGCAGTACGCCTGCGGCTTTCTGGTCGGCAGGCAGGGTGATCAGCGCGGTGCGATCAAAGGCATCCAGCGCGTGAATTTCAACGTCTTTGATTTTCACCACGTCGCCCGGCTTCATCACAATGCAGCGCTCTTTTGGCACGCCCCAGCCAATCCACAAATCCACGCAGGTCTGCGGCCCGATAAAGGGTACGTCGTCCGCGCAGTTTTGCATTACCGCTGCCGCCACGTTCACGTCGATATGATCGTTGTGATCGTGGGTAGAGAGAACGGCGTCGATCTGGCGAATGGCGAAAGGATCAAGCACAAAAGGCGTGGTGCGCAGGTTCGGCTGGAGCTTTTCAACGCCGGCCATACGCTGCATCTGGTGACCTTTTTTCATCAGTGGATTGCCGTGGCTCTGTTTGCCGGTGCCGCACCAGAAATCGACACAAATGTTGGCGCCGCCTTCTGATTTCAGCCAGATCCCGGTGCATCCAAGCCACCACATCGCAAATGTGCCAGGAGCAACCTGTTCCTGCTCGATCTCTTCGTTCAGCCAGCTACCCCACTCCGGAAAGGTACTCAAAATCCATGATTCACGGGTGATGGTTTTCACTTTACTCATCGTTTGACTCCTGGTTTTAATCAAAAGTAATCATACTGTGACTTGTTGTGATTAATGCTGGCACTGCTTGAATCGATTTGCAATGGCTGATTTGCGGAAAATTCCCCTCGCCACATCACAGAAAATACACCTCGTCGTTGTTAAGATAACCGCTACATATAATTAATATATTGAAAATTAAGAATTTATTTATCTCTCTGGATCGGTAGTGAAAATCATTACTAACTCCATGGAAATAAATTGCGTGATCCGTCACAAATAATCAAATGCAATCTTGTGGTGATTATTTGTGATTAATAGAGTGATGACACCAACCACACAGGGATTGCCCCTCGTGTTCTCATTTTCTGGAGAGAGTTATGGAGATCCTCTACAACGTCTTTACCGTTTTCTTTAATCAGGTAATGACCAACGCCCCGCTGTTGCTGGGTATCGTGACGTGCCTGGGGTACATCCTGCTGCGCAAAAGCGTCAGCGTGATTATCAAAGGCACCATCAAAACCATCATTGGTTTTATGCTGTTGCAGGCGGGGTCTGGCATTCTGACCAGCACGTTTAAGCCGGTCGTTGCCAAAATGTCTGAGGTATATGGCATTAACGGCGCCATCTCTGACACTTACGCGTCCATGATGGCCACCATCGATCGCATGGGGGATGCGTACAGCTGGGTTGGGTATGCGGTACTGCTCGCGCTGGCGCTGAACATCATTTACGTGCTCCTGCGCCGCATCACCGGTATTCGCACCATCATGCTCACCGGGCACATCATGTTCCAGCAGGCGGGGCTGATTGCCGTTTCTCTCTATATCTTCGGCTACCCAATGTGGACCACGGTCATCTGCACGGCAGTGCTGGTCTCGCTTTACTGGGGCATCACCTCCAACATGATGTATAAGCCAACGCAGGACGTTACTGACGGCTGCGGCTTCTCCATCGGTCACCAACAGCAGTTCGCCTCCTGGATTGCGTACAAAGTTGCACCGTACCTGGGTAAAAAAGAGGAGAGTGTTGAAGACCTCAAATTGCCTGGCTGGTTGAATATCTTCCACGACAACATCGTCTCCACGGCGATTGTGATGACCCTTTTCTTCGGTGCCATCCTGCTTTCCTTTGGCATTGACGTGGTGCAGGCGATGGCGGGTAAAACCCACTGGACGGTCTATATCCTGCAAACCGGTTTCTCCTTTGCCGTGGCCATTTTCATCATCACTCAGGGCGTGCGTATGTTCGTCGCCGAGCTGTCGGAAGCGTTCAACGGTATCTCTCAGCGCCTGATCCCTGGCGCGGTGCTGGCGATTGACTGTGCGGCTATCTATAGCTTTGCGCCAAACGCCGTCGTCTGGGGCTTTATGTGGGGCACCATCGGCCAGCTGATTGCGGTCGGCATCCTGGTGGGCTGTGGCTCCTCAATCCTGATTATTCCTGGCTTTATCCCGATGTTCTTCTCCAACGCCACTATCGGCGTGTTTGCTAACCACTTCGGCGGATGGCGCGCCGCGCTCAAGATCTGCCTGGTGATGGGCATGGTTGAAATCTTCGGGTGCGTGTGGGCGGTCAAGCTCACCGGCATGAGCGCCTGGATGGGCATGGCGGACTGGTCAATTCTGGCGCCGCCGATGATGCAGGGCTTTGCGTCCGTCGGGCTGGTCTTTATGGCCGTCATCATCCTGATTGCACTGACTTATATGTTCTTCGCTGGCCGTTCGCTGCGAGCTGAAGAAGATGCGGAAAAACAAACAGCAGAAGTTTCTGCTCACTAAGGAGTTTCGATTATGACCGTACGTATCCTGGCTGTGTGTGGCAATGGGCAAGGAAGCTCCATGATCATGAAAATGAAAGTGGACCAGTTTTTAACCCAGTCAAACATTGACCACACGGTGAACAGCTGCGCAGTGGGTGAATACAAAAGTGAACTGAACGGCGCGGACATCATCATCGCTTCAACGCACATTGCCGGCGAGATTAGCGTGTCGGGCAACAAATACGTGGTAGGCGTGCGCAACATGCTGTCGCCTGCGGATTTTGGGCCAAAACTGCTGGAAGTGATCAAAGAGCACTTCCCACAAGACGTGAAGTAAGGATGCCACATGAAACTACGTGATTCGCTGGCTGAGAATAACTCCATCCTTTTACAGGCCGAAGCCAGTACCTGGCAGGAAGCGGTGAAGCTGAGCGTGGACCTGCTGGTTAAGGCGGACGTTGTCGAGCCGCGTTATTACCAGGCCATCCTGGATGGCGTGGCGCAGCACGGCCCCTATTTTGTGATTGCCCCGGGGCTGGCAATGCCGCATGGCCGCCCGGAAGAGGGTGTCAAGAAAACCGGTTTTGCGCTGGTGACGCTGAAAACCCCGCTGGTGTTCAACCACGAAGATAACGACCCGGTCGACATTCTGATCACCATGGCAGCTGTCGATGCCAACACCCACCAGGAGGTGGGCATCATGCAGATCGTTAACCTGTTTGATGACGAAGCTAATTTTGACCGTTTACGTGCCTGCCGTACCGCGCAGGACGTGCTGGATTTAATTGATAACGCCACTGCGGCGGCCGTTTAAGAGGAATTGAAAATGTCATTACCAATGTTGCAGGTCGCGCTGGATAACCAGACGCTGTCTCACGCTTACGAAACCACCCGTCTGATTGCGGAAGAGGTGGACATCATCGAAGTCGGCACCATTCTGTGCGTGGGCGAAGGCGTTCGTGCGGTTCGTGACCTGAAGGCGCTCTATCCGCATAAAATCGTGCTGGCGGATGCCAAAATTGCCGATGCGGGCAAAATTCTCTCTCGCATGTGCTTTGAAGCCAACGCCGACTGGGTCACCGTGATCTGCTGTGCGGATATCAACACTGCGAAAGGCGCGCTGGACGTGGCGAAAGAGTTCAACGGCGACGTGCAGATTGAACTGACCGGCTTCTGGACCTGGGAGCAGGCACAGGAGTGGCGCGAAGCGGGTATCCAGCAGGTGGTTTATCACCGCAGCCGTGATGCGCAGGCCGCAGGTGTGGCGTGGGGCGAAGCTGATATCAACGCGATCAAACGCCTGGCCGATATGGGCTTCAAAGTGACCGTGACCGGTGGTCTGGCGCTGGAAGATCTGCCGCTGTTCAAGGGTATTCCAATCCACGTCTTTATTGCCGGTCGTAGCATTCGCGATGCGGAATCTCCGGTGGAAGCTGCGCGTCAGTTTAAACGCTCAATCGCTCAGCTTTGGGGTTAAGGAGCGGGTATGTTGTCAAAACAGGTCCCGCTTGGCATCTATGAAAAGGCACTCCCTGCGGGGGAGTGCTGGCTGGAGCGGTTACAGCTGGCGAAGCAGCTGGGTTTCGATTTTGTCGAAATGTCGGTGGATGAGACGGACGAGCGTCTTTCTCGCCTGGACTGGCGCCGCGACCAGCGTCTGGCGCTGGTGAGCGCCATTGCCGAAACCGGCGTGCGCGTGCCGTCCATGTGCCTGAGCGCTCACCGTCGTTTTCCGCTTGGCAGCGAAGATGATGCCGTACGCGCCGAAGGGCTGGAGATCATGCGTAAAGCCATTCGCTTTGCACAGGATGTTGGCATCCGCGTGATCCAACTGGCGGGTTACGATGTTTACTATCAGGAAGCCAACAATGAGACGCGCCGTCGTTTCCGTGACGGCCTGAAAGAGAGCGTTGAGATGGCAAGCCGTGCGCAGGTGACGCTGGCGATGGAGATCATGGATTATCCATTGATGAACTCCATCAGCAAGGCGCTGGGCTACGCGCACTATCTGAACAATCCGTGGTTCCAGCTTTATCCGGATATCGGCAACCTGTCGGCATGGGATAACGACGTACAGATGGAGCTTCAGGCGGGCATCGGGCATATCGTGGCGGTGCACGTAAAAGATACCCGTCCCGGCGTGTTTAAAAACGTACCGTTCGGCACCGGGGTGGTGGATTTCGAACGGTGCTTCCAGACGCTCAAACAGACAGGTTATTGCGGACCTTACCTGATTGAGATGTGGAGCGAAACCGCGGACGACCCGGCGGCAGAAGTGGCGAAAGCCCGGGACTGGGTGCGCGAGCGCATGGCGCGGGCAGGCTTACTGGAGGCGGAACATGCTTAAGCTGAAACAGCAGGTCTTTGAGGCCAATATGGATCTCCCGTGCTATGGACTGGTGACGTTTACCTGGGGCAACGTAAGCGCCATCGATCGCGATCGGGGGCTGGTGGTGATTAAGCCGAGCGGCGTGGCCTATGACGCCATGAAAGTGGACGATATGGTGGTGGTTGACCTGGAAGGACACGTTGTTGAAGGCAAATGGCGTCCTTCTTCAGATACGGCAACCCATCTGGCGCTGTACCAGCGTTACCCGTCCCTGGGTGGTGTTGTGCATACCCATTCCACGCACGCCACCGCCTGGGCACAGGCCGGGCTGGCGATCCCTGCTTTGGGTACGACGCACGCGGACTACTTCTTCGGCGATATTCCCTGCACGCGGGCGTTAACGCAGGCTGAGGTCGAAGGCGAGTACGAACTTAACACCGGCAGGGTCATTATCGAAACGCTGGGTGAGACGGAACCACTGCATACGCCGGGTATTGTGGTGTTCCAGCATGGTCCATTCTCCTGGGGTAAAGATGCGCATGACGCCGTGCATAACGCGGTGGTGATGGAAGAGGTGGCTCGGATGGCGTGGATTGCGCGCGGCATTAACCCACAGCTTCAGGGCATTGATGATTATCTGATGAACAAGCATTTCATGCGTAAGCACGGCCCGAATGCTTATTACGGGCAGAAGTGAATAAGTGCTCTGGAATACCGAAACAGTTGTAACCGGTGGTATTCCGGAGCCATTCATAAAAAAAGCCCCCGGCAGGGGGCAATCATATATAGCTATGATTTTCGTTGGCTTTCCTGGTGCTGGCGATAAAGCGTTACTGGTAAATATCTGCACTGGCGCGCATATTGCCGTTGCTGCCGGGCTCACGTGTCAGTATGACGTGATAGTATTTTGCGCCCTGCGCATCGGTTTCTTCATTAAGCGCCTGATCTGCTTCACTTTCAGTGGCGAAGTTATGATTGATGTAAATAACGCCTAAGCTCTGCACATCATCCATGTTTCTGGCCTGTCGGCTGTCTATCTTGATGGCTGCCATCGCGTTTGCACTGAGCAAAAGCGCAGCCAAAATGGCGAATGCGATTCTTTTCATGATATGCGCTCCACGACTGCGTGCTGTGATATGGGGTAATGCTCTCCTTCTCTGCTTAAGGCTTCTGATTAAAGTGTAATCGCTACTCGGGTTGCGATGGGTGACCATTTCTGATGGTGTTGTTCAAAAAAACAGCGTTTCTGATAAGTGAGATTTTAAATCACCCACTTAGAACAGCTTTACCCTTTGTGCGAATTATTTGTGCAATCACCTTGTGTTTAGCGGGGCGCGCAAGTATTATGACGCGTCAATTTTTCAGCCGACCTTTAACACGTTCCTTGCCTCCCCGGGCCTCGGCTGACCCAGACAGGAGGCTGAATAATCCGTAAGGAGCAATTCGATGCGTCATTACGAAATCGTTTTTATGGTCCATCCTGACCAGAGCGAACAGGTTCCGGGTATGATCGAGCGTTACTCTGCTGCCATCACTGGTGCAGAAGGCACGATCCACCGTCTGGAAGACTGGGGCCGCCGTCAGCTGGCTTACCCAATCAACAAACTGCACAAAGCTCACTACGTTCTGATGAACGTTGAAGCGCCGCAGGAAGTGATTGATGAGCTGGAAACTACCTTCCGCTTCAACGATGCCGTTATCCGCAGCATGGTTATGCGTACCAAACACGCAGTGACCGAAGCATCTCCGATGGTTAAAGCGAAAGACGAGCGCCGTGAGCGTCGCGATGATTTCGCAAACGAAACCGCAGATGATTCTGATGCTGGGGATTCTGAAGAGTAATTTCTGATGACCAACCGTCTGGTGTTGTCCGGCACCGTGTGCAGGACCCCCCTTCGAAAGGTCAGCCCATCAGGAATTCCGCATTGCCAGTTCGTGCTTGAGCATCGTTCTGTGCAAGAGGAAGCCGGGTTTCACCGGCAGGCGTGGTGCCAAATGCCCGTTATCATTAGCGGACACGAAAACCAGGCCATTACTCACAGTTTAACGGTCGGTAGTGCAGTAATCGTTCAGGGGTTCATCTCTTGCCACAAGGCAAAGAACGGCCTGAGCAAAATGGTTCTGCATGCCGAGCAGATTGATTTGATAGATACTGGAGACTAGCCAAATGGCACGTTATTTCCGTCGTCGCAAGTTCTGCCGTTTCACCGCGGAAGGCGTTCAAGAGATCGACTATAAAGATATCGCAACGCTGAAAAACTACATCACCGAAAGCGGTAAGATTGTCCCAAGCCGTATCACCGGTACTCGTGCAAAATATCAGCGTCAGCTGGCTCGCGCTATCAAACGCGCTCGCTACCTGTCTCTGCTGCCGTACACTGATCGTCATCAGTAATCGGGCACGGTCCATTAATACGACTTTAAGAGGATAAGGTAATGCAAGTTATTCTGCTTGATAAAGTAGCAAACCTGGGCAGCCTGGGTGATCAGGTAAACGTTAAAGCGGGTTACGCTCGTAACTTCCTGGTACCACAGGGTAAAGCTGTTCCAGCTACTAAGAAAAACGTAGAGTTTTTCGAAGCACGTCGTGCTGAACTGGAAGCCAAACTGGCTGACGTTCTGGCGGCTGCTAACGCTCGCGCTGAAGCAATCAACGCACTGGGCACCGTTACCATCGCGTCTAAAGCTGGCGATGAAGGTAAACTGTTCGGTTCCATCGGTACCCGCGATATCGCTGATGCAGTCACTGCAGCAGGCGTTAAAGTGGCTAAGAGCGAAGTTCGCATGCCGAACGGCGTTCTGCGTACCACTGGTGAGCACGAAGTTGACTTCCAGGTTCACAGCGAAGTGTTCGCTAAACTGGTTGTTAACGTAGTAGCTGAGTAATTTTTTACTCTGCTCACGTCGAAGCGCCGGCCTTGTGCCGGCGTTTTGCTTTTTAGCGTGACCCTACGTCATGTTTTGCGATTGTAAGGTCGCTATTCCTGATGCATTCTCTGATAATAAATTGAAACGCAATTTTATTTATGAGATTTGTCATGGATACCGCTCTGCCCACGCCCGTCTTTGCCCGTCGAAATGTGGCCTATGCCTGCGCCACGCTCTGCTGTCTGCTTTGGGGAAGCTCATACCCGGCCATTAAAAGCGGCTACGAACTCTTCCAGATCGCGACCGATGATATTCCGTCCAAAGTCGTCTTTGCTGGATACCGTTTTCTGTTTGCCGGTGCGTTGCTGCTGCTCTTTGCCCTGGCCCAACGTAAACCGATTGGCAGGCTCACACCCACGCAGTTTGGTCAGCTCACGATCCTCGGGCTGACCCAGACCTCCATCCAGTACACCTTCTTTTATATCGGCCTTGCTTACACCACCGGGGTGAACGGTTCGATCATGAATGCCACCGGGACCTTCTTCAGCGTGCTGCTGGCGCACTTTATCTACCACAACGACAAACTCAGCTATAACAAAACGCTGGGCTGTGTTCTGGGCTTTACCGGCGTGATGCTGGTGAACTTCCACGGCGGGTTAAGTGATTTCCAGTTTGTCTGGCAAGGTGACGGATTTGTGGTGCTGGCGGCCTTTATTCTCTCTGCGGCCACGCTTTACGGGAAACGCATTTCCCAGACCGTTGACCCGACGGTGATGACGGGATGGCAGCTGGCGATAGGCGGGGCGGCACTGGTTGCGGGAGGCTATGCCACGGGCGGGGCGCTGGAGGTGCACAGCATGAAGGCCGTCGCCGTGCTGGGGTATCTGACGCTGCTCTCATCCGTGGCGTTCGCCCTGTGGAGCGCGCTGCTGAAAGTGAACCGCGTGAGTATGATTGCCCCGTTCAACTTTGTCATACCTGTAGCAGGAACGGTGCTCTCCGCCATATTCCTCGGCGAAGACATTCTGGACATCAAATACGCGATTGCGCTGGTGCTGGTCTGCTCGGGGATCTGGTGGGTGAATAAACGTCGTGCCTGAGAACAAAAGTGCCGGGGGGCGGCTTCGCCTTACCCGGCCTGGGCTATTAACGTGCTCTGATAAAACTGCCGTCCGGCTGGCGGGTAAACAGTACCTGCTGCCCGTTTCCGGTATCGATCGTTAACCCGGTCACCACCCCACTGGCATTCTGGCGGATCTGCACCATCTGACCATTTTGCAGGTTGCTGAGCGGCTTGCCAGCCCCCTCGACTTGCGCCATGGCATACACATCCGTTGCCGGCAGATTGTGGTCGCGGAACAGCTGAGCAAGGGTTTTCCCTGGCTCTACGCGATACGAACGCCACTGCTGCTCAATGCCGGTGGGCTGTTGCGCCTGTGGCTCTGAAGGGGCGGCGGCCTGCTCCTGATCTTCCTGAACAGGTTCAGGCTCAACCGGCGCAACCTGGCCCGGATCGTTAGACGGTGTGACCAGTTGCGTCTGCATCGGCTGTGAATCAGGCTGCGGCTGGCTTTGCGACTGGATATCCAGCTCAGCATTGCGGCTTACCGGCCCGGTATCAACGTTGTCACTGCCGGAAGGAAGCAGGAAACCGATGACCATCAGCAACGCGCCGATGATAATGCCTCTGCGGTGCAAAGGCGGCAGCGGGTCCATGATGCGAAAGTTATCCGGCGCATGCCAGATTTTCGCCAGGGTAGGTTTCAGTTCAAATCGCCCGGGCATGGCTCTCCTCCTGCTCCGCGTCTTTTTATCCTGTCCTGAGAAGTGTAGTTTGCTAACTGCCTGATGGGCGTAACAAAGCCAGCTTTCGTGACATATATTAGGGAAAATCCTGACGGCTACTATTGTTTCCGTTTCGTCGCAGTTTGTCACCTTTACTTAAGACAAAGTTTTACCCATAAGGGCATGGCTGATATGCTGCCCGCTACTTTAAATGTGATGGAAGGAAAACCCATGACCACCCCGACTTTTGACACTATCGAAGCGCAGGCAAGCTACGGCATCGGCTTGCAGGTAGGACAGCAGCTGAGCGAATCCGGCCTGGAAGGTCTGTTACCGGAAGCGCTGGTGGCGGGTATCGCTGACGCGCTGGAAGGCAAGCAGCCCGCTGTGCCGGTTGACGTTGTGCACCGTGCGCTGCGTGAAATCCACGAACGTGCTGACACTGTACGTCGCGCGCGTTTCGAAGAGATGGCGGCAGAAGGCGTGAAATATCTGGAAGAGAACCGTGAGCGTGAAGGCGTGAACAGCACCGAGTCCGGCTTGCAGTTCCGCGTAATCAATCAGGGTGATGGCGCAATCCCGGCGCGTACCGACCACGTTCGCGTACACTACACCGGTAAGCTGATCGACGGCACCGTGTTCGACAGCTCCGTCGCGCGTGGCGAACCGGCTGAATTCCCGGTCAACGGCGTGATTGCAGGCTGGATCGAAGCCCTGACCCTGATGCCAGTAGGTTCAAAATGGGAACTGACTATCCCGCACAACCTGGCATACGGCGAGCGTGGCGCTGGCGCGTCCATTCCGCCATTCAGCACCCTGGTGTTTGAAGTCGAGCTGCTGGAAATCCTGTAATCGGTTTTTCTTATTTTCCTCTCTCCGATCGGGGAGAGGAAAATAGCGATAAAACCTGGAGTTACGACGGAATCAACATTTTGTATTGCAAACGAAACTGTTACGTGTATTTTTGTGAGCTGTTTCGCGCTGTATGAGTGATATGACACTCACTTTCAACATATTATTAACATAATATTCAAATCATAGTATTCATCCCGCCGATTCTTACCTACTATCGATAAGCCCTTACAAAGGGACCGTCATTTATTTGGCGTATTTAAAGGCCAGAAGAGCCTTAACAACACAGACAGGCATAAACAGGAAAATATCACATGGTAGATCAGGTCAAAGTCGCCGCCGCAGAAGAGGCGACGTCTGAACAGTCGCTACGGCGAAATCTCACGAACCGTCACATTCAGCTCATTGCCATTGGCGGCGCCATCGGCACAGGGCTGTTTATGGGCTCGGGCAAAACCATCAGTCTTGCAGGCCCGTCGATCATCTTCGTTTATATGATCATCGGTTTTATGCTCTTTTTCGTGATGCGTGCAATGGGTGAATTGCTGCTCTCGAACCTCGAATACAAATCCTTCAGCGACTTCGCGTCAGACCTGTTCGGCCCGTGGGCTGGCTATTTTACCGGCTGGACCTACTGGTTCTGCTGGGTGGTTACCGGCATGGCGGATGTTGTCGCTATTACGGCCTACGCCCAATTCTGGTTCCCCGGCCTGTCGGACTGGGTGGCCTCGCTGGCGGTGATTGTCCTGCTGCTGAGCCTCAACCTCGCGACCGTTAAAATGTTCGGTGAGATGGAGTTCTGGTTCGCGATGATCAAAATCGTCGCCATCATCGCGCTGATTGTCGTCGGGCTGGTAATGGTGCTGACGCACTTCCAGTCGCCAACTGGCGTTCAGGCCTCGTTTGCCCATCTGTGGAATGATGGCGGCTGGTTCCCGAAAGGCATCAGCGGCTTCTTCGCCGGTTTCCAGATTGCGGTGTTCGCGTTTGTCGGGATTGAGCTGGTGGGAACCACGGCGGCGGAAACTAAAGATCCGGAGAAATCCCTGCCGCGCGCGATCAACTCCATTCCGCTGCGTATCATCATGTTCTACGTGTTCGCGCTGATCATCATTATGTCCGTGACGCCATGGAGCTCGGTAGTGCCAACCAAGAGCCCGTTCGTCGAGCTGTTCGTGCTGGTGGGGCTGCCCGCTGCCGCGAGCCTGATTAACTTCGTGGTGCTGACCTCTGCGGCCTCTTCCGCGAACAGCGGCGTCTTCTCCACCAGCCGTATGCTGTTTGGTCTGGCGCAGGAGGGCGTTGCCCCGAGCGCGTTCGCCAAACTGTCTAAACGTGCGGTACCGGCGAAAGGGCTGACCTTCTCCTGCATCTGTCTGCTGGGCGGTGTGGTGATGCTCTACGTTAACCCGAGCGTAATCGGCGCGTTCACGATGATCACCACGGTGTCGGCGATCCTGTTTATGTTCGTCTGGACCATCATCCTCTGCTCATACCTGGTGTACCGCAAACAGCGTCCACATCTGCATGAGAAGTCGATCTACAAGATGCCACTGGGCAAGCTGATGTGCTGGGTGTGTATGGCGTTCTTCGTCTTCGTGCTGGTGCTACTGACGCTGGAAGAAGATACCCGTCAGGCGCTGATCGTCACGCCGCTGTGGTTTATCGCGCTGGGGCTGGGCTGGCTGTTTATCGGTAAGAAACGGATGGCAGGCATGCGTTAAGCATGTTGCCGGGTGGCGCTGACGCTTACCCGGCCTACGTTCGAGGACGTTGTAGGCCCGGTAAGCGCTAGCGCCACCGGGCTTTTTTATTTACCCGATAATGCACGCGGGAACAGAACGTTATTCTCAAGACTGATGTGTTCCATCAGATCGTCGATCATCTCGTTGATGCCGTTGTACATCGCTTTCCAGGTGGTGCACGCCTCTGGCGGCGGTGTGACATTGTGGGTGGTGTGTTTGATCACTTCCAGCAGTTCGCCGGCGTCATCATGTTCGCTTTCCATCACGCTGATTGGCCCCATTGCCTGGCTGCCCATGCCCTGTTTGATCATCGGGAAGAGGATCTGCTCCTCTTTCATCATGTGGCTGGATAGTTCTTCGTGCAGCATGGTCAGGTATTTCGCCAGGCCGCGCGGTACGGAAGGTTTATCGGCGTGAACGCGCTCAACTTTGGTGGCCTGTAAAATCAGCTCCGGCAGCTGTTCGCGGTGACGGTCGTGGTAACGCACAATGATATGGTCGATGATTTCAGCCAGCGGCGCGGTGCGCCAGTCTTTGTCGACAGGCTGTTCTGCCAGCTTAGCCAGCTCCGCTTCGATAGCTTCTACATCCAGCTCTTTACGCGACGCTGCGCGCGCCAGCGTTTGCTTACCGCCGCAGCAGTAATCCATATCGTATTTACGGAACAGCGCTGAAGCGCGAGGGATGGAGAGCGCCAGCTCGCCTAAGGGTTGGTCGCGGAAGGCCATAGCAGTTACCTCATCATCAGGAATATAAGATGCATTTTAAATGCATCTTTATGTGGATACTATAACCCTTTAGAGGCAAGGGTAAAAATGAGAAGGGGATCACAAAAAAATCGTGCTTTTAACTTGCTGATTGAATGCAGAAAAGGGCTTTCGAAAGTTTTTAAAGGTGGAGAAACAGTAAACAACCTGCCGCGCGTGCCGATAGATACAGGTCAGACAATACCTGTATATAAAAAAGGCAACGCATGTTTAAACGTATAAAAGTCATTACTCTTTTGATTTCGGTGCTGCTTGTGCTCGGCATCATGCAACTGATCTCCGCCGGCATTTTCATTAATGCGCTCAATAACGACAAAGAGAACTTCACCGTTTCTCAGCTTTCCAGCCAGAACGTCGCGGAGTTTACCGACGCCTGGATCAGCCTGAATCAGGCGCGTGTTACCCTTAACCGCGGCATGCTGCGTCTGCAAAGCAGCATGGCGTCGCAGATTAACGGCGGGCAGCTGAACGAGCTGGTCAATACCGCGAAAAACCTGCTGGCTGATGCCCAGACACATTACGATAAATATTACGCGCTGCCGGAAACGCCAGGTATGGACGAGCACCTGGCCGACAGGCTGGAAGAGCACTACCGCATCTACTCCGCCACGCTGACGCAAATGAACGTTCTGCTGGGGCAGGGCAATCTGGAAGATATGTTCAAACAAAATGCCGAACAGAAGCAGACCGCGATGCAAAAGGTCTATCGCGAGTGGCGGGAGGCGCAGGCCGCGCTCACCGACAAAGGCATCAAGGACAATGAAAGCGACTACAAACGCATTCTGTGGATCCTCTCTGCGGTGATGCTGCTGGTGATCGCGGTGATTATTTCCAGCTGGATTGCGATGCGCCGCGTGCTGCTGCTGCCGCTGGAAGAGGTGATCAGCCATATCCGCGCCATTGCGGCAGGGGATTTAACCCAGCCGATTCAGGCTGAGGGTAAAAATGAAATGGCGATCCTGGCGCGCAACGTTCAGGAGATGCAGACTGCGCTGGCCAACACGGTGGGCGTAGTGCGTGAAGGCGCAGATACCATCTACACCGGCGCGGGTGAAATCTCGGCGGGCAGCAACGATCTCTCTTCCCGCACAGAGCAGCAGGCCGCTTCTCTGGAAGAGACGGCAGCCAGCATGGAACAGCTGACCGCCACCGTGAAGCAAAACGCCGATAACGCGCGTCAGGCGTCGCGTCTGGCGCTGGACGCCTCCTCCACCGCGAAGAAGGGCGGAAATGTGGTAGAAGGCGTGGTGCGCACCATGGACGAAATCGCCACCAGTTCCAGCAAAATTGCGCAAATTACCAACGTAATCGATGGCATTGCCTTCCAGACCAATATTCTGGCGCTGAACGCGGCGGTAGAAGCGGCGCGTGCGGGCGAGCAGGGGCGTGGCTTCGCGGTTGTCGCGGGTGAGGTGCGTACCCTTGCCCAGCGCAGCGCTCAGGCGGCGAAAGAGATCAAAGCCCTGATCGATGATTCCGGCGAGCGCGTTAACGCGGGCTCTCAGCTGGTAAATGAAGCGGGCGCGACGATGGCAGAGATCGTCAATGCAGTTACGCGCGTGACTGACATCATGGGTGAGATTGCGTCGGCCTCCGACGAACAGAGCCGCGGTATCGACCAGGTGGGCCAGGCGGTGGCGGAGATGGATCGCGTTACCCAGCAGAACGCCTCGCTGGTGGAGGAGTCTGCGGCGGCGGCGGCGGCGCTGGAAGATCAGGCCGCGCGCCTGAACGACGCGGTGGCGGTGTTTAAGATCACCCGTAACCAGGCGGTGAAAGCCGCGCCGGTAAAGACCTATGCACCTAAAGCGCAGCCCGTAGCGGCGTCTGAAGCGAACTGGGAAACGTTCTGATACTGTGCCGGGTGGCGCTGACGCTTACCCGGCCTACGGTTTTGTAGGCCCTGCAAGCTAAGCGCCGCTGGTCGAAAAGCTCACCCCTCCGACGCCGGAACGACCATCGGTTTTTCCGGCTTCGCTCTCACCGCAATCACCACCCCAACGACCAGCAGCGCGATCCCGCAGGCCGTTAGCAGCGGCGGCACGCTCTGGCGCATCAGGAAGGTATAGAGCAGCCCGGCCAGCGTTTCAAAGACAATCAGTGGCCCCAGTATCACCGTCGGCAGCTTCTGGCTGGCAATGTTCCAGCACAGCGCGCCAACCCACGAACAGAGCACGGCAATGGCGACCATTAGCCCGACGAATACCCACGGGCGCGGTCCGAAGGGCAGGGCGAAATCCGGATGCTGGCTACCCAGCCAGATACATGCACCCACATAGCCCAGCAACGAGACAGGAAGCGTGACCAGCGCCTGCGCCGTCGCCCACATCATCGGATGCTTATCCGGGTTTTCCCGCAGCCAGCGTGCGTTGCGCAGGGCATACCAGGCCCAGCAGACAACCGAAATAACCGCCAGAAAGATCCCAGAACCGTAACGCCACAAGCTGAAGTTTTCGAGGCCGTGGCGTAGCTCGGCAATATTCACGCAAGCCAGCCCCACGGCGATGCATACCAGCGCAGGCACCATTTTTGACCACGCCAGTTTGCCGTCACGCTGGCTATAAAGCAGGTTTGCGAAAACCGGAATGACCACCGGCAGCGTGCCGATAATCATGGTCGACACCGGCGCACCGGTACGCTGAATGGCGCTGGCCAGGCAGACGTAGTAGATAAGATTACCCATCATGGTCAGCCACAGCGCGGTGAGCCAGTCCTGGCAACTCAGCTGGCGCAGACGCGCACGCCCCAGCCATGCCAGCGGCACGGCAATAAGCCCCAGCGCCAGATAGCGTCCGGTCGACTGCAATATTGCCGGGTACTCCGGCACAATCAGCGGGCCGACGAAAATCAGCCCCCACATCAACCCTGCAAGCAGGGCATACAACACGCCGCTAATCATCTTTTCGTCCACAGTAATACATGTTGTAGCCAGTGTAGGAGGCACAGATGCACGCGTATTGTATGAGGTTGCGCATTAGCGCGGCGAAACCTGCTTCTGGTAACGCACGGGCGTAATGCCGTAGCGGCGGGTAAAGGCGCGGGTCAGGTGAGACTGATCGGTCAGCCCCGTTGCGGCGGCCACCTCGGCGGCAGGCATGCCGTGGGTGAGGAATGCTTTGGCGCGCCACAGCCGGATGGCCATCAGCATCTGGTGTGGGGTGACGTGAAAATGGGCCTTAAACTGGCGCTGGAAATGGTACGGGCTGAGCGACACGACGCTCGCCAGTTCGTCCAGGGTGAGCGCGCGCATATAGTTGTCGTGCAGATAGTCGCGAACGCGCTCGAAGCGGTGCGCGCCCTCCCGGGCTACCGGCGCGTGACGGGCCAGCGGCTGGAACGTCTCAATCAGATCCAGCAGCAACCCTTTTTGTGCCAGCGCATCGTTCGTATGCCAAAGGCCGTAAATCAGCTGGCCAATTTGCTGCGAGCGCAGCGGGTCGTGGCGGGTCACGTCGCTAAACCACCAGTGGCGCAGGCCGGTGACTTCTTCCAGCAGGTCGGGTTCGATATAGACCATCCGGTAGCGCCAGCCGCCTTCGGTGGCGGATTCGCCCGTGTGGATCTCGTCCGGGTTCATGGTCACGACCGATTTTTCAGCGGCTAAGTGTTGGGTTCCGCGGTAACGGAAGCGTTCGGCACCGGTTTCAATGGTGCCGATACCGAAGGCTTCATGCGTGTGAGGCTCAAAGGCGTAGTCAGCAATATGCGCGTGATATAGCTCCAGACCCGGCAACTGCGCCAGATGGCGAAAGCGCGCGCTGTCTCTCTCATCAGTAAACTGTTCCGGTACGCCTTGCACGGTGAGCCTCCTTGTGGGTCATCGCTTCATTATCCGAGATGACCCGAAGGGATGCCACAAAAAATAACCAATTCTTAACAATTACAGAATGGCTTTGATGCTCTCCGCCAGCGGCGTGGTCGGACGGCCAATCAGTTTGCTCAGGGTACGGCTGTCGTCAAACAGGCCGCCTTTGGACGCACCGGTATCGGAATCCGCCAGCATCTCCGCCAGCCCGGCAGGCAGACCAACGCCTTTCAGTGCAGCGGCATAATCGGCTTCGCTGAGGTTCTGATACGTTACCGGCTTACCGCTCTGCTTGCTAAGCTCCGCAGCCAGTTCGCTCAGCGTCCAGGCATTGTCACCTGCCAGTTCATACACCTTGCCGGCGTGACCCTCTTCAGAAATCACTTTTGCCGCAGCCGCCGCGTAATCCGCACGGGTCGCAGAGGCAATTTTGCCTTCGCCTGCGGCACCTATAAATACGCCGTGTTCCAGCGCTGGCGGCGCGCTTGCCAGGTAGTTTTCGGTGTACCAGCCGTTGCGCAGCAGGGCGTAAGGCACGCCTGAAGCCGCCAGTGCATTTTCGGTTTCGACGTGATCAACGTGCAGACCCAGCGGGGATCTGTCCGCATGCAGCAGGCTGGTATAGGCGATGAATTTCACCCCGGCGGCTTTGGCGGCGTTTATCACGTTCTGGTGCTGTACGGCGCGCTGGCCCACTTCGCTGGAGGAGATAAGCAGCAGCTTATCCACGCCGTTCAGGGCGGTGGTGAACGCGGCCTGGTCGGTATAGTCCGCCTGACGTACCACAATTCCCCGCTGGCTTAAGGCGTCGGCTTTTGCCGGGTTACGCACAATAGCCACGATCTGGCTGGCCGGAACGGTTTTCAGCAGTTCTTCAATAACGTGTTGGCCAAGCTGGCCGGTTGCGCCGGTAATCGCGATCATGATGAATCTCCTTCGTGTTTGTCTGGTGTTGTGGCACACTATCACCATAACTAACTTTTAGTAAGTACGCACAAAAAGGTAAGTATGAAAACACCGATACCGACGCTCAGCGAGCAAATGCGCGATGGCAATCTCTTCGCAGAACAGTGCCCGTCACGGGAAGTGCTCAAACATGTTACCAGCCGCTGGGGCGTGCTGATCCTGGTGGCGTTACGTCAGGGGACGCATCGTTTTAGCGATCTGCGCCGCAAGCTGGGCGGTGTGAGCGAGAAGATGCTGGCCCAATCGCTTCAGGCGCTGGAGCAGGACGGGTTTGTCGATCGCGTTTCTTATCCGGTTGTGCCGCCGCACGTGGAATATAGCCTGACGCCGATGGGGCTGGAGGTGAGCGAGAAGGTGGCCGCGCTGGCTGACTGGATTGAGGTGAATACGCCGAAGGTGATGGCGAATCGGGACGATCGTGCGGCATGAAATGCCGGGTGGCGGCTTCGCCTTACCCGGCCTACCCGCAATCCTCGATCCCGTAGGCCGGGTAAGCGCAAGCGCCACCCGGCACAATCATCGCTACCTGCTCAAATCCACCTGATAAATCGCGAACCCAATATCATCCGTCGCGACCTGTTTCATCGGATACTGCGCCTTATCCTTGATAAACGCGGCTGCTTTATCGGACGGTGATGTCTCAAAGCGAATATCCAGCGTCGTGTCGCTGTGGATCGGCGCCAGACGCCAGTTGTTATCCACCGCCGGATGAATTTCACCCGCTTTTTTCGACTCCGCGCTAATCCACGCCGCCAGCACCGAACGGTTCTCATCCGGCGAGGCAAAGGCGATGTGGCTGTCACCCGTACCGGCAAACTTACCGCCATAGGCGCGGTAGTTGTTGGTCACCACCAGGAAAGAGGCATTCGGATCAATCGCTTTGCCGTTGAAGGTCAGGTGTTTGATGCGTTCTGCCTGCGGATTAATGGCCTGACATTCGCCGTCATATTTCGCGGGCTGGGTTACATCAATCTGATATTCCACGCCGTCGATCACGTCGAAGTTGTAGGTGCGGAAACCGTCCCAGTTTATCAGCGACTGCGGTTTGCTGCTGTGCGGATCGATCTGGTTGAACTGTCCGGCAGAGCACTCCAGCCACTCCTTCACCTCTTTCCCGGTGGCTTTCACCACCACGAGGGTGTTGGGATAGAGGTAGAGATCGGCGGCATTACGGAAGGTCAACTGGCCTTTTTCCACCTCAACGTAGCTGGCCGGATCGTTCTTACGCCCGCCCACTTTGAATGGCGCCGCGGCAGACAGAACCGGCAGATTGGCCAGATCCGGATCGCCCTGAATATAGTGCTCGGCATAGGCTTTCTGCGCCATGTTGACTACCTGCACGGTCGGGTCATCCTGTACCAGCGCGAGGAAGCTGTACATGTTATCAGCCGATTTACCGATCGGCTTGCTGACAAATTCACGCGTTGCGTCGTGGTCATGCTTCAGGACGTCGACCAGCTTTTTATCTTCTTCGGCCAGGGATTTTTTTGCAGCGGCATCATAAATCGGACGCGCTTCCGCTTTCGACTGCGTGACTTTCCAGCTCCCGCTGTCGTTATTCAGCACCAGATCTACCACGCCAAGGTGGTCGCCCCACATGCCCGGCATCACCGATGGCACACCGTTGAGCGTCCCTTTTTCGATGTCCGCGCCTTTGATACTGGCGAAATCTTTGCCCGGGAAGACGGCGTGGGCGTGACCAAACAGGATCGCATCCACGCCCGGTACCTGGCTGAGGTAATACACGGAGTTCTCAGCCATCGCCTGATACGGGTCGGCCGAGAGGCCAGAGTGGGCCACAACGACCACCACATCTGCACCTTTCGCCCGCATCTCCGGCACGTATTTGCGCGCCGTTTCGGTAATGTCGTTGACGGTTACTTTCCCGTCGAGGTTGGCTTTATCCCACGTCATGATCTGCGGCGGCACAAAGCCGATATAGCCGATTTTCAGCATCTGTTTTTTACCGTCCTGGTCGACAACCTCGGTCTCTTTAATCAGGTAAGGGGTAAAGAGCGGCTTTTTCGTCTTAACGTCGATGATATTGGCATTAACGTACGGGAATTTTGCCCCTGCCAGCGCATCGTGCAGGTATTTCAGGCCGTAGTTAAATTCGTGGTTGCCCAGGTTGCCGACGGCATAGTCCAGCGTATTCATTGCCTTATAAACAGGATGGATCTCGCCTTTCTTCAGCCCCTTCGCCGCCATGTAGTCGCTGAGCGGGCTGCCCTGAATTAAGTCCCCGTTATCGACCAGCACGCTGTTTTTCACTTCACCGCGGGCGGCGTTGATCAAACTTGCCGTACGTACCAGTCCGAATTTTTCGACAGGCGTATCTTTGTAGTAATCGAAGTCCATCATGTTGCCGTGCAGATCGGTGGTTTCCAGAATGCGGAGATCCACCGTCGCTGCCTGAACGCTTGCCGCAATCAGCGTTGCCAGGAGCGTTGCGCTAAACTTAATCATCTGAGGAGTCCTTTTTTCGATCCAAGCCACAAAAGAGTATGTATGTAGTATTTGTTGCTTACAGAAGTGTGAATGCTGCCAGAAAAAAGAACGCTGAAACCAGAATTGCTTCACAGATAGCGGAATTGTTCACATTACGATATAACTAAAACAATAAGTTATGCCCACTGCGTTAACGAAGAGGTGGAGAATGTTAGATCAAATTTGTCAGCTCGCACGGGATGCGGGTGATGCCATTATGCAGGTGTACGACGGTGCGAAACCGATGGATGTTGTCAGCAAAGCGGACGACTCCCCGGTGACGGCGGCGGATATCGCGGCGCATACGGTGATCCTGAAAGGTTTGCAGACCCTGACGCCGGATATTCCGGTCCTTTCTGAAGAAGCGCCCCAGGGCTGGGACGAACGTCAGCACTGGCAGCGTTACTGGCTGGTGGACCCGCTGGACGGCACGAAAGAGTTCATCAAGCGTAACGGTGAATTTACCGTGAATATCGCCCTGATTGAAAAAGGAAAGGCGGTGCTTGGCGTGGTTTATGCCCCGGTGATGAAGGTGATGTACAGCGCGGCGGAAGGTAAAGCCTGGAAGGAAGAGTGCGGCGTGCGTAAGCAGATCCAGGTGCGAGATGCCCGTCCTCCGCTGGTGGTGATCAGCCGCTCGCACAGCGACAGCGAGCTGGAGGAGTACCTGCAACAGCTGGGGGAACACCAGACGACGTCGATCGGCTCGTCGCTGAAGTTCTGTCTGGTGGCGGAAGGGCAGGCGCAGTTGTACCCCCGTTTCGGGCCGACGAACGTCTGGGATACGGCGGCAGGGCATGCGGTGGCTGCGGCCGCTGGCGCGCATGTGCATGACTGGCAGGGTAAGCCACTGGACTACACCCCGCGCGAGTCATTCCTCAATCCTGGCTTCAGGGTGTCACTTTACTGAGTCAGCAGCTTATGCAGCAGGGCAACCACCTGCTGCACCTCATCCTGCGTCAGCGCGCCGTCCTTAACCCACTGTACGCGACCGTTTTTGTCCAGCACAACAATCGCTGAACTCTCTTCTTCCAGCTGCCACGCCTTACGCGTCACGCCGTTGCTGTCGACAATAAACTGCGACCAGGGATAGAGCTTCTTATTGCTCTCAAGGCTTGAGCGCACAAACATCCCGGAGCCGGGAATCGCGTCGTCGGTATTCACGATGGTGGTGGTCTGGTAGCGATCGTGCGGGAGTTTTGCGGCCTTGATCGCTTCCACGAGGGTGGCGTTTTTCTCTTTAGCGGATGTACGTCCGGCAATATGCTGTACAACTCTCACTTTGCCCGCAAGCTGCGCGCTATTCCAGGCTTTATAGCTAAACTTATCATTGTCGAGAATCAATTCTCCCCGGTCAGCAATGCCGACCGGCGGGACACGTTGTCCTTTTTCAATGTTGTGTGCGGAAGCCATCAGCGGCAGCAACAGGCAAGCTGCTGCCAGGAGGTTACGTAGGGTCATGGTGTTTCCTTATTGTGAGCAGGTGATCCGACCACTTGGTCATGCGCTTTTAATCATAAGTGCGATCAATGGGCTTTTCCCGCAATCCCGATGCCAGTTTGCGGGCGAACGCACATATCCACGCAAAAACGACGGCATATACTGCTCTGTATCACGCTTTGCAAAGATTATTCTGAATAATTGTAATCAAACGGTAAATAAACTTATGCACACTGGGTAAGTACGAGGTTCTGGTCTATAGTCATTGGGCATCAAAATTTGCGCTCAGGACAGTCGGGCCGATTGTGGCACCGCAAGGGCGTATGATTCGCAGGAGATACAAGAATGAAAATTTTCCAACGCTACAACCCGCTTCAGGTGGCGAAGTACGTGAAGATCCTGTTCCGTGGACGGTTGTATATCAAGGATGTTGGCGCTTTTGAGTTCGATAAGGGCAAAATCCTTATCCCGAAAGTGAAGGACAAACAGCACTTGTCTGTGATGTCCGAAGTCAACCGTCAGGTTATGCGTCTGCAAACTGAGATGGCTTAACCAACGTGCTATGCAGTAGTAGTTAAAAAGACGGCTCCCAATGGGAGCCGTTGATGTTTGTAGCCGTAGTTTTACATATATTCATGTTCTGGATATTTCACACAGCCTTTCTGGGATGTGAATATATTTCACACTGTTTTATTAAGTTAATCTAAAATTACTTTTCAGCCTGTAACCGTTGATATAGGACATTAAAGCATTAACTGTTTATTGGACTTATCTCGTTACGCAGGAACAATGGTCATCTCACTTTGAAAAGGAGTTAGATGATGGCTATTCCTGCTTATTTATGGCTGAAAGATGATGGTGGTGCGTTAATTAAGGGGGCAGTAGATGTTCAAGGAAGAGAGTCAAGTATAGAGGTTAATGGTTTTTCACATAACGTATCAATTCCTACTGATCCATTGACAGGGAAAATTACAGGAACAAGGAAGCATTCCAGCATCATTTTTTTGAAAGAGTTTGATTCCTCTTCTCCCTATCTATTTAAGGCCGTTTGTACAGGCCAGAAATTAATAAGCGCAGAGTTTAAATGGTATCGTATTAATGATGCGGGGCAAGAAGTTGAATATAATAACATGCTTTTAGAGAACGTCACTATTGTTGGGGTTTCACCAATAATGCATGATACAAAAGATGTATTAAAGGAGAAGCATAATCATCTTGAATGTGTAGAAATACGTTATGAAAAAATTACATGGAAACATTGTGACGGAAACCTGCTTTTTTCAGATAGCTGGAATGAAAGGGGTAAACAATGAGATATCCGGTAAGTACAGTTAATCCTCATCCTCCCTATGATATATCTTCCTTCTCCCCCTTAGGTGTATCAGTTGTAAGTAACATGATGATAGCTCGTTTTCACCGTGGTCCATCAGCGTTAACATATCTTTGGTTTTACAAGCAGGTTCGAGGGCATGGCCCCTGGGATTATAAAAATCAATTAGGCAGGCAATACGAAAATTTCGGCAACTTTCATTATGGAGCGGTGGGTATTGCTGCTGGTATAAAACCTGAGATATTGCTACGAGGTGCAGGTATCGCTCAGATTCTGGCGGGAACGAGTTCTCCTGATTTTGAGAACAATAAAGGACCAGATCCTCATGGCGATGATCCTACAGATCAAACATGGATTAGAGCGGGGATAGACTATGCTCAGCGTGCTGGTTTCTAGGAAGAAAATTTATATATTACTCGCAATCCTGATCTCTTCTTATGGCATATGGCGTGCTGTTGATGAGTTTCTCTATATTGAGCAAGACATTATTCGCAAAGAAAATATCGGGAAGGTTTCCGTACTGTATATTACAGAAAGCAATGCGGGAGCTACGACTTCGAATGTATATAAATATTATTTGGCGTCGTCAAAAAAATCGGAAGAAGCTTTTTTAGGCGATGTCAGGAACGGGTATGCTCCATTTCTGATAACTACGGATCCTGAAGCAAAAGTAGAGAGTGAAGAAAACACTATATATATCACAGTCAGTGGTAAAATTTATCAATTTAGCAATATATCTTACTCAACGCTTATCTATTTGAATTCATCACCTTTTTAAAATTTAGAGTGAATCTCGGAGGGTAAAAGAAAGGGCAGCTCACCGCTGCCCTTCATAAATTACGCCGACACCTTATCTTCCGCATCTGGCAGCTTCGGTACCAGCACGGTCGGTTTACTATCAATGCGCGTTACCAGCAGCTGGTCGATGCGGTAGTTATCAATATCCACCACTTCAAACTTGAAGCCAGAGAATTTCACCGAGTCGGTACGTTTCGGAATCTTACGCAGCATAAACATCATAAAGCCGCCGATGGTCTCGTAGTTTCCGGACTGCGGGAACTCGTCGATGTCGAGCACGCGCATGACGTCTTCAATCGGCGTACCACCATCGATCAGCCATGAGTTCTCATCACGCTGCACAATTTGCTCTTCCAGCCCCTGGCCGACCAGGTCGCCCATCAGCGTCGTCATGACGTCGTTGAGGGTGATAATGCCCACCACCAGCGCATATTCGTTCATGATCACCGCGAAGTCTTCACCGGCGGTTTTGAAACTTTCCAGCGCTTCGGAGAGCGTTAGGGTGTCCGGCACAATCAGGGTGTTGCGGATCTGCACGCCGCTGTTCAGCGCCAGGCTCTGGTTTGCCAGTACGCGGTTCAGCAGGTCTTTGGAGTCCACATAGCCGATGATATGGTCGATATCTTCGTTACAGACCAGGAACTTGGAGTGCGGATGCTGCGCCACTTTGGTCTTCAGGCTCTGCTCGTCTTCATGCAGATCGAACCAGATGATGTTCTCACGGCCGGTCATGGAGGACGGCACGGTACGGGATTCCAGTTCGAAAACGTTCTCGATCAGCTCGTGCTCCTGCTTGCGCAGCACGCCTGCCAGCGCCCCGGCTTCCACCACCGCATAAATATCGTCGGAGGTGATGTCGTCTTTACGCACCATCGGCAGCTTGAAGATGCGGAAAATGACGTTCGCCAGGCCGTTGAAGAACCACACCAGCGGACGGAAGACATACAGGCAGAAGCGCATCGGGTTGATGATACGCAAAGCCACAGCTTCTGGCGCAATCATACCGATGCGTTTCGGGGTCAGGTCCGCGAATAGAATGAACAAACCGGTGACCAGCGAGAAGGAGAGGATGAAGCTCAACTGCTCGGCCAGCTCTGCGGACATGTACTTTACAAAGAGGCTATAAAACGCCGGAGAAAATGCTGCATCGCCCACGATACCGCCAAGAATGGCGACCGCGTTCAGGCCAATCTGCACCACGGTAAAGAACATGCCTGGGTTTTCCTGCATTTTCAGAATGCGTGATGCGTTGATGTTGCCCTCGTCGGCAAGCAGCTTCAGTTTGATTTTACGGGAGGCAGCCAGCGAGATCTCCGATATCGAGAAAAATGCACTGACGGCAATAAGACAAAGTATTACTAAAATACTGTTTAACATAGTTTATCCGGCTTCTCGCCAGATCCTCAGAAGGGGAGTTGATACCATTCGTGTGAAGACACATTGAACTCAGCTCGTAGCGTTGAGCCGATTATTTCAGCGGTAGTATAGCGTAAAGGCGTGTAAATCTGCCAGAGGTCACGTTTTCGGCAAAAAGTGGCCGGATGAAAGGGCAGAGAGTGGTTAAGTAATGAACTGACACTTTTGCTTACAGGCGCGCCACGCGGCTCGCGTGGCGCTAATGTTGTAATCAGTCCTGCTGTGGAGGCAGACAGACGCCGATGCCGCCAATGCCGCAGTAGCCGTACGGATTTTTATGCAGATACTGCTGGTGGTCGTCTTCGGCATAGTAGAACGGTTTCGCAGTAGCGATTTCCGTCGTGACCTGACGTTTATCACCGGCTGCCTGCATCGCTTCCTGGAAACGCGTCAGGCTGGCGTGGGCCGCAGCCTCCTGCTCAGGGGTGAGCGGATAGATGGCCGAGCGGTATTGGGTGCCGTGATCGTTACCCTGACGCATGCCCTGCGCCGGGTCATGATTTTCCCAGAACACCTGGAGCAGCTGTTCATAGCTAATGACGCTCGGGTCATACACCACACGCACCGCTTCAGCATGACCGGTCTCACCGGAACAGACTTCGCGGTAGGTTGGGTTAGGCGTATATCCTCCGGTGTAGCCCGCAGCGGTGCTGTACACGCCCGGCAGTTGCCAGAACAGGCGTTCTACGCCCCAGAAGCAGCCCATGGCAAACAGGGCGATCTCCATTCCATCAGGAACGTTTGTCATTGAATGGTTGTTTACGGCGTGTAATGTCGCCACTGGCATAGGGGTGTTGCGTCCCGGTAACGCATCGGCTTGTGATACCAGATGCTTTTTATCAAATAAACTCACGGTGGGGCCTCCGGGGTAGCGTTGTTTCGGTTAAGGTTGTCACGAAGCGTTTAATTGAACACAATAAATGCGATGAATGAGTCTAGATTTAATCATAAGAAATATTTGGGTGTTAGGCCCTTTTTCAACCCGTAATTTGGGTTTTTGGCTTTCAGGCCGTATTTTGCCGCGGAGCGGCACTGCATTTGCTTCCAGGGTGGAAACAGGGATATTCAGGAGAAAACGTGACAAAGATCCGCCAGTTATGTTTAGTCAGTTTAATGCTGACAAGCGGGATTGCCAGCGCGGCGAATGTCCGTTTGCAGGTTGAGGGGTTATCCGGGGCGCTGGAAAAAAACGTGCGTGCGCAGCTTTCCACTATCCAGAGCGATGAAGTCACGCCGGATCGGCGTTTTCGCGCGCGCGTGGATGACGCCATTCGCGAAGGCTTAAAGGCGTTGGGGTACTACGAACCCACCATTGATTTCGATTTACGGCCGCCGCCGGCTAAAGGACGTCAGGTATTGATTGCCCGCGTCTCGCCGGGAGAACCCGTCCTGATTGGCGGCACGAACGTGGTGCTGCGCGGCGGTGCACGCACGGATCGTGACTACCTGGATCTGCTCAGCAACCGCCCGAAAGTGGGCACCGTGCTTAATCACGGGGATTACGATCGCTTTAAAAAATCCTTAACCAGCGTTTCGCTGCGCAAGGGCTACTTTGACAGCCAGTTCAACAAAAGCCAGCTGGGCGTTGCGCTTGAACGACGTCAGGCATTCTGGGATATCGATTACGACAGCGGCGAGCGCTATCGGTTTGGCGATGTAACCTTTGAAGGATCGCAAATCCGTGATGAGTATCTGCAAAACCTGGTGCCGTTCAAAAAGGGCGACTACTACCAGTCTAGCGACCTGGGCGAGCTGAACCGTCGTTTATCTGCCACCGGCTGGTTTAACTCCGTGGTGGTGGCACCGCAATTTGATAAATCCCGTAAAACGAAAGTGTTACCGCTGCATGGCGTGGTCTCACCGCGCACCGAGAACACCATTGAGACCGGTGTCGGCTACTCCACGGACGTCGGCCCGCGTGTGAAAGCCTCGTGGAAAAAACCGTGGATGAACTCCTACGGTCACAGCCTGACCACCAGCCTCAGCCTGTCTGCGCCTGAACAGCAGCTGGACTTCAGCTATAAAATGCCGCTGCTGAAAAATCCGCTTGAGCAATACTACCTCGTGCAGGGCGGCTTTAAGCGTACCGATTTGAACGATACCGAACAGGATTCGACGACGCTTGCGGTATCACGCTTCTGGGATCTCTCCAGCGGCTGGCAGCGCGCCATTAACCTGCGCTGGAGCCTTGACCACTTTACTCAGGCAAACGTCACCAACACCACCATGCTGCTTTATCCGGGCGTGATGATCAGCCGTACCCGCTCGCGCGGTGGCCTGATGCCGACCTGGGGCGATTCTCAGCGCTACTCCATCGATTATTCCAACTCCGCCTGGGGCTCAGACGTGGATTTCTCCGTCGTGCAGGCGCAAAACGTCTGGATCCGTACCCTCTACGACAAGCACCGCTTTGTGGTTCGCGGCAACCTGGGCTGGATCGAAACCGGTGACTTCGAACGCGTTCCGCCAGATCTGCGTTTCTTCGCCGGGGGCGACCGCAGCATTCGCGGATATAAGTACAAATCGATCTCACCTGAAAACGAGAAAGGCCAATTGACCGGGGCCTCTAAACTGGCGACCGGCTCGCTGGAGTATCAGTACAACGTCAGCGGCAAATGGTGGGGCGCCATGTTTGTCGACAGCGGCGAGGCCGTGAACGACATCCGCCGCAGCGATTTCAAAACCGGCGCGGGTGTGGGCGTGCGCTGGCAGTCACCGGTCGGGCCGATCAAGCTCGATTTCGCCGTTCCGGTGGGCGACAAAGAAGAACACGGTTTACAGTTTTACATCGGTCTGGGGCCTGAATTATGAGTTTATGGAAGAAGATAAGCCTCGGGGTGCTGATTTTTATCGTATTACTGCTCGGTACGGTGGCATTTCTGGTGGGTACCACCACTGGTCTGCATCTACTGTTTAACGCCGCGAACCGCTGGGTGCCAGGGCTGGAAATCGGCCAGGTGACGGGCGGCTGGCGCGATCTGCGCCTGAAGAATATTCGTTATGAACAGCCCGGCGTGGCGGTGAACGCGGGCGAATTTCATCTGGCGGTAAAGCTCGGCTGCCTGCGGGACAGCCAGCTTTGCGTAAACGATCTGTCGCTAAAAGATGTGAACGTGGCGATAGACTCCAAAAAAATGCCGAAGTCTGAGCCTGTCGAAGAAGAGGACAGCGGCCCGCTGAATCTCTCCACGCCGTACCCGATTGCGCTCTACCGGGTCGCGCTGGATAACGTCAATATCAAAATCGACGACACGACGGTATCCGTGATGGATTTCACCTCCGGTCTGCGCTGGCAGGAGAAAAACCTCACCCTGACCCCAACCTCCCTGCAAGGGCTGCTGATTGCGCTGCCGAAGGTGGCCGACGTGGCGCAGGAAGAGATCGTCGAGCCGAAGATCCAGAACCCGCAGCCGGAAGAAAAACCGCTGGGTGAAACGCTGAAAGATCTCTTCTCGAAACCGGTTCTGCCGGAGATGACCGACGTGCATCTGCCGCTGAACCTCAATATCGAAGAGTTTAAGGGCGAGCAGCTGCGTCTGACCGGCGATACCGATCTGACGGTCTTCAACATGCTGCTTAAAGTCAGCAGTATCGACGGCAACATGAAGCTCGACGCGCTGGATATCGATACCAACCAGGGGTCGGTAAATGCCTCAGGCAATGCGCTGCTGCGCGATAACTGGCCGGTAGATATTACCCTTAACAGCGCCCTGAACATCGATCCGCTGAAAGGCGAGAAGGTGAAGGTGAAAGTCGGCGGCGCGCTGCGCGAGAAGCTGGAGTTCGGCGTGAACCTCTCCGGCCCTGTGGATATGGTACTGCGCGGGCAAACCCAGCTGGCAGAGGCCGGTCTACCGCTCAACCTTGAGATTGTCAGCAAGCAGCTTTACTGGCCGTTCACCGGTGAAAAGCAGTTCCAGGCAGACGATCTAAAGCTGAAGCTGAGTGGCAAAATGACCGACTACACGCTGTCGTTCCGTACGGCAGTGAAGGGGCAGGGAGTACCGCCCGCCGATATTACTCTGGATGCGAAGGGTAACGAGTTGCAGGTTAACCTCGACAAGCTGACCGTGGCGGCGCTGGAAGGGAAAACCGAGCTGACCGCGCTGCTCGACTGGCAGCAGGCGATCAGCTGGCGCGGCGAGCTGAAGCTGACCGGGATCAACACCGCTAAAGAAGTCCCGGACTGGCCGTCAAAACTGAATGGTCTGATCAAAACCCGCGGTAGCCTGTACGGCGGCACCTGGCAGATGGACGTGCCGGAACTCAAGCTCACCGGTAATGTGAAGCAGAACAAAGTCAACGTAGAGGGCTCGCTTAAGGGCAACAGCTATCTCCAGTGGGTGATCCCGGGCCTGCACGTGGCGCTGGGCCGCAACACGGCAGATATCAAAGGCGAGCTGGGGGTGAAAGATCTCGATCTGGATGCCACCATCGACGCGCCAAATCTCGATAACGCCCTGCCGGGTCTTGGCGGGACGGCGAAGGGGTTAGTGAAGGTTCGCGGTACAGTGGAGGCGCCGCAGCTGCTGGCGGACATCACCGCCAATAACCTGCGCTGGCAGGAACTTTCCATTGCCCGCGTGCGCGTCGAAGGGGACGTGAAATCCACCGATCAGATCGGCGGAAACCTGGACCTGCGCGTGGAGCGTATCTCCCAGCCGGACGTGAACATCAGTCTGGTCACGCTGGCGGCAAAAGGTAACGAAAAGCAGCACGATCTCCAGCTGCGCGTGCAGGGCGAGCCGGTCTCCGGGCAGCTGCACCTGACGGGCAGTTTTGACCGCCAGGCAACGCGCTGGAAGGGCGTGCTGGATAACACCCGCTTCAGCACGCCGGTCGGCCCGCTGGTGCTGTCCCGATCCATCGCGCTGGACTACCGCAATGCGGAGCAAAAGATCAGCATTGGGCCACACTGCTGGACCAACCCGAATGCTGAGCTGTGCGTGCCGCAGACCATTGATGCGGGCGCGGAAGGACGCGCGCAGATCAACCTCAACCGTTTTGACCTGGCGATGCTGAAACCGTTTATGCCGGAAACCACCCAGGCCAGCGGGGTCTTCAGCGGTAAAGCGGACGTCGCGTGGGACACCACCAAAGAGGGACTGCCGCAGGGCAGCGTTACCCTCTCCGGGCGTAACGTGAAGGTGACGCAGGAGGTCAATGACGCGCCGCTGCCGGTGGCGTTCGACACCCTGAATGTGAACGCTGACCTGCGTAACAATCGTGCGGAACTGGGATGGCTTATTCGTCTGACCAACAACGGTCAGCTTGACGGACAAGTGCAAATTACCGATCCGCAAGGGCGGCGCAATCTCGGCGGCAACGTCAATATTCGCAACTTCAACCTGGCGATGGTGAATCCGATTTTCTCGCGGGGAGAAAAGGCGGCGGGGATGCTCAGCGCCAACCTGCGTCTGGCGGGGGATGCGCAAAGCCCGCAGCTGTTTGGCCAAATGCGGTTAAACGGCGTGGACATTGACGGTAACTTTATGCCGTTCGATATGCAGCCAAGCCAGCTGACGATGAACTTTAACGGCCAAAGCTCAACCCTCAGTGGCTCAGTGCTGACACAGCAGGGACAAATCAACCTGACTGGTGACGCAGACTGGAGCCAGCTCGACAACTGGCGCGCCCGTATTGCGGCCAAGGGCAGCAGGGTGCGTATCACGGTACCGCCGATGGTGCGCCTGGACGTGTCGCCAGACGTGGTCTTTGAGGCAACGCCGAGTCTCTTCACCCTGGACGGCCGCGTCGACGTGCCCTGGGCGCGCATCGTGGTTCACGAAGTGCCGGAAAGCGCGGTTGGCGTCTCCAGTGATGAAGTTATGCTCAATGAAAATCTGAAACCTGTTGAACAGAAGAGCGCTGGCATACCGATCAATAGTAATCTTATTGTGCACGTGGGGAATAACGTGCGTTTGGACGCGTTTGGGCTGAAGGCGAGACTCACGGGCGACCTGAAGGTGGCGCAGGATCAACAGGGGCTTGGCCTCAATGGACAAATCAATATTCCTGAAGGGCGCTTCCATGCCTACGGTCAGGATTTGATTGTGCGTAAAGGTGAGCTGCTGTTCTCCGGCCCACCGGATCAGCCGGTACTCAATATCGAAGCGATCCGTAACCCGGAAGCCACCGAAGATGATGTGATTGCGGGCGTGCGCGTGACGGGCTCCGCCGATGAACCTAAGGCAGAGATCTTCTCTGACCCGGCCATGTCGCAGCAGGAAGCGCTCTCCTACCTGCTGCGCGGCCAGGGTCTGGATAGCCAACAGGGCGATGGTGCGGCAATGACATCGATGTTAGTCGGTCTGGGGGTTGCACAAAGTGGTCAGGTTGTGGGTAAAATCGGCGAGACGTTTGGCGTAAGCAATCTGGCGCTGGACACTCAGGGCGTGGGTGACTCCTCGCAGGTAGTGGTCAGCGGCTATGTACTGCCGGGTCTACAGGTAAAATATGGCGTGGGGATCTTTGACTCACTGGCTACACTCACGTTACGTTATCGCCTGATGCCTAAGCTATATCTGGAAGCAGTGTCCGGCGTAGACCAGGCACTTGATCTGCTCTATCAGTTTGAGTTTTAGCAATGCGAATATTTGTTTACGGCAGTTTACGAACCAAGCAAGGCAACAGCCACTGGATGACCAACGCCCAGTTGCTGGGAAATTACACAATCGAAAACTACCAGTTGTACAGTCTGGGCCACTATCCAGGCGCGGTTCCGGGGAACGGAACGGTACAGGGTGAGGTTTATCGTATTGATAATGCTACGCTGGCCGAACTTGATGCCTTGCGCACCAGGGGCGGTGAATACGCTCGCCAGTTGATCCAGACGCCTTACGGCAGTGCATGGATGTATGTGTACCAACGTTCGGTCGACGGGTTAACGCTGATTGAAAGCGGTAACTGGTTAGACAGAGACCAGTTCTGAAAAACGACAGCGCCACCGTAAGGTGGCGTTATCGTTTTGCGCCTCTTGCTGATTGTAGGCCCGTGCAAGCGTAGCGCCGCCGGGCGCATCGAAAGGCACAAAAAAGCCCCGACGCGCGGGGCTTAGTATCAGCAGTAAGAATTACTTCTTAGCAGCACGCTCGAAAGAGGCGATGATTTCTGCTTTCGCCGCTTCTGCGTTATCCCAGCCTTCAACTTTAACCCATTTGCCTTTTTCGAGATCTTTGTAGTGCTCGAAGAAGTGGGCGATCTGCGCTTTCAGCAGCTCTGGCAGGTCGTTCACATCTTTAATGTGATCGTACTCTTTGCTCAGCTTGGTGTGCGGTACGGCAACCAGTTTCGCATCTTCACCCGCTTCGTCAGTCATTTTCAGCACGCCAACAGGGCGGCAGCGAATGACGGAGCCTGGCTGCAATGGGTATGGCGTTGGGACCAGTACGTCAACCGGATCACCGTCCAGAGACAGAGTGTGGTTGATGTAGCCGTAGTTGCACGGATAGAACATGGCGGTAGACATGAAACGGTCAACGAACAGCGCACCGGTGTCTTTGTCGATTTCGTATTTGATTGGATCTGCGTTGGCCGGGATTTCGATCACAACGTAGATGTCTTCTGGCAGTTCTTTACCCGCAGGGACGTTGAGTAAGCTCATGTCGGTGTCCTTTAAAATGGATGGTAAACAAGTGGCAGGTATTATAGCCAACTGGCGCTGAAAGTCTTCGCCTGTTTTCGACTTATCTCCCTCGCACTTTCACTTTTCAGACCGTTTCTATGACAGGATAATCCATAAACTCAGCCGCATTTTAAATGTGGAAATGAAAGCGATTACAAACTTGTGATTAACGTTTTATTCACTTTTCTGAAGTGTGATGTAACGCAATCCGTAACATATTCCATTGGCTATAGTTCATCCGCAGAACATCTTTTAACCAACAATAACCTACCCTACGAGGACGTTCATATGTGGAAGCGCTTACTTCTTGTTACAGCAGTTTCGGCAGCCATGTCGTCTATGGCGATGGCCGCACCGTTAACCGTTGGATTTTCGCAGGTCGGATCTGAATCCGGCTGGCGCGCCGCTGAAACGAACGTGGCGAAAAGTGAGGCCGAAAAGCGCGGTATTACCCTAAAAATCGCCGATGGTCAGCAAAAGCAAGAGAATCAGATTAAAGCGGTGCGCTCTTTTATCGCTCAGGGCGTGGATGCCATCTTTATCGCCCCGGTTGTTGCCACGGGCTGGGAGCCGGTGCTGAAGGAAGCTAAAGAGGCTGAAATTCCTGTGTTCCTGCTCGACCGTTCCATCGACGTAAAAGACAAATCTCTCTATATGACCACCGTCACCGCCGATAACGTGCTGGAAGGCAAACTGATTGGTGACTGGCTGGTGAAGCAGGTGGATGGCAAGCCGTGTAACGTGGTTGAGTTGCAGGGCACCGTCGGGGCGAGCGTGGCTATCGACCGTAAGAAAGGTTTCGCGGAGGCCATCGCCAAAGCACCAAACATCAAGATCATCCGTTCTCAGTCCGGCGACTTCACCCGCAGCAAAGGTAAAGAGGTCATGGAAAGCTTCATCAAGGCAGAAAATAACGGCAAAAATATCTGCATGGTTTACGCCCACAACGACGACATGGTGATCGGCGCCATCCAGGCCATCAAAGAAGCGGGCCTGAAGCCGGGCAAAGATATTCTCACCGGCTCGATCGACGGCGTACCGGACATCTACAAAGCGATGATTGACGGCGAAGCGAACGCCAGCGTGGAGCTGACGCCGAACATGGCGGGCCCGGCATTCGATGCGCTGGAGAAATTCAAGAAAGACGGCACCCAGCCTGAGAAGTTGACCATCACCAAATCCACGCTCTACCTGCCGGACACGGCGAAAGAAGAGTTAGAGAAGAAGAAAAATATGGGCTACTGATCAGTGACATTGCCGGGTGGCGCTGCGCTTACCCGGCCTACGATACGCTCATTTGTAGGCCGGATAAGCGTAGCGTCATCCGGCTTAATGCAGGGGGAAACCATGACCACCGAACAACACCAGGAAATCCTCCGCACAGAGGGCCTGAGTAAATTTTTCCCTGGCGTTAAGGCGCTGGATAACGTTGATTTCAGCCTGCGGCGTGGGGAGATCATGGCGTTGCTCGGCGAAAACGGGGCGGGGAAGTCGACGCTGATTAAAACCCTGACCGGGGTCTATCACGCCGATCGCGGCGCTATCTGGCTGGAAGGTAATGCTATTTCGCCCAAAAACACCGCGCATGCGCAGCAACTGGGGATCGGCACGGTCTACCAGGAAGTGAACCTGCTACCAAACATGTCGGTAGCGGATAACCTGTTTATTGGCCGCGAGCCCAGACGTTTTGGCCTGCTGCGCCGCAAAGAGATGGAAGCGCGCGCCGCGAAGCTGATGGAATCGTATGGCTTCTCTCTCGACGTGCGCGAACCGCTGAACCGTTTTTCCGTGGCGATGCAGCAGATCGTGGCGATCTGTCGCGCTATCGATCTCTCGGCGAAAGTGCTGATCCTTGATGAACCCACCGCCAGCCTCGATACCCAGGAAGTGGAGATGCTTTTTACCCTGATGCGTCAGCTGCGCGATCAGGGCGTGAGCCTGATCTTTGTTACGCACTTCCTCGATCAGGTTTACGAGGTAAGCGACCGTATTACGGTGCTGCGCAACGGCGGCTTTGTCGGCTGCCGGGAAACCCGCGAGCTGCCGCAGATTGAGCTGGTCAAAATGATGCTGGGCCGCGAGCTGGAGACCAACGCACTCCAGCGTGCGGGCCGCACGCTGCTGAGCGAAAAACCGATCGCCGCGTTTCACGATTACGGCAAAAAAGGGACCATCGCGCCGTTTAACCTCGAGGTACGCCCCGGTGAAATTGTGGGTCTGGCAGGGCTGTTAGGCTCCGGGCGCACCGAAACCGCCGAAGTGATCTTCGGGATCAAACCTGCCGACAGCGGAACGGCGCTGATCAAAGGCAAACCGCAAACGCTACGTTCACCGCATCAGGCGTCGTGCCTCGGCGTGGGCTTCTGCCCGGAGGACAGAAAAACGGACGGGATTATTGCCGCCGCCTCGGTGCGGGAAAACATCATTCTGGCGCTACAGGCCCAGCGCGGCTGGCTGCGTCCGATCCCTAAGCGCGAGCAGAACGCGATTGCCGAGCGCTTCATCCGCCAGCTCGGTATCCGTACCCCGAGCGCGGAACAGCCCATCGAGTTCCTTTCGGGCGGTAATCAGCAGAAGGTGTTGCTCTCGCGCTGGCTGCTGACCAAACCGCAGTTCCTGATCCTCGACGAGCCCACGCGCGGTATCGACGTGGGCGCGCATGCCGAAATCATCCGGCTTATCGAAACGCTGTGCGCCGACGGTCTGGCGCTGCTGGTGATCTCGTCTGAGCTGGAGGAGCTGGTTGGCTATGCCGATCGCGTCATAATCATGCGCGATCGCAGGCAGGTGGCAGAGATCCCGCTGGATAAACTGTCGGTTCCGGCGATCATGAATGCCATCGCGGCGTAAGGAGTCATATGTGATGTCCCGTTCTCTTTCGCAAACTGGCGAAGCGAAGCGCCGCTTCAGCTGGCCGACCGGCACGCCGCAAATCGTGGCGCTGCTGCTGGTGCTGCTGGTGGATAGCCTGGTAGCTCCGCATTTCTTCCAGATCGTCGTGCAGGATGGCCGCCTGTTTGGTAGCCCGATCGACATCTTAAACCGTGCCGCGCCCGTGGCACTGCTGGCGATGGGCATGACGCTGGTGATTGCCACCGGCGGGATTGACCTCTCCGTCGGTGCGGTAATGGCAATTGCGGGCGCCACCGCCGCCTCGATGACCGTTGCCGGGCACAGCCTGCCGGTGGTTCTGCTGGCCGCGCTGGGCTCCGGTGTATTAGCCGGGCTGTGGAACGGCATTCTGGTCGCGGTGCTCAAGATCCAGCCGTTTGTCGCGACGTTGATTTTGATGGTGGCCGGGCGCGGTGTGGCGCAGCTTATCACCTCCGGTCAAATCGTCACCTTTACCTCCCCGAATCTTGCGTGGATCGGCAGCGGTAATTTTCTGTTCTTCCCGACGCCGGTAATCGTCGCGCTGGTGACGCTGGTGGTGTTCTGGCTTTTCACCCGCAAAACGGCGCTCGGGATGTTCATCGAAGCGGTGGGAATTAACATTCGGGCCGCGAAAAACGCCGGGGTAAATACACGGCTGATGGTGATGCTGACCTATGTGCTGAGCGGCGTCTGTGCTGCGATTGCCGGGGTGATTGTGGCGGCCGACATTCGCGGGGCGGATGCCAACAACGCCGGACTCTGGCTGGAGCTTGATGCGATCCTCGCGGTGGTTATCGGCGGTGGGTCGCTGATGGGCGGACGTTTTAATCTGCTGCTCTCGGTGGTGGGGGCGTTAATTATTCAGGGTATGAATACCGGTATTTTGCTCTCCGGGTTCCAGCCGGAGCTTAATCAGGTCGTCAAAGCGGTCGTGGTGCTTATCGTGCTTATCGTGCAGTCGCCGCGCTTTATCACTCTCATTAAGGGGTTCCGCGGTCATGATAAAACGTAATTTGCCGTTAATGATCACGCTGGGCGTGTTCGTGCTGGGATACCTTTACTGCCTGACCCAGTTCCCGGGCTTCGCCTCCACGCGGGTGATTTGCAACATCCTGACCGACAACGCCTTTTTAGGCATTATCGCCGTCGGCATGACGTTTGTGATCCTCTCCGGCGGGATCGATCTCTCCGTTGGGTCGGTGATCGCCTTTACCGGCGTGTTCCTTGCCAAGGCGATTGGCTTTTGGGGTATTTCGCCGCTGCTGGCGTTTCCGCTGGTGCTGGTCATGGGCTGCGCGTTCGGCGCCTTTATGGGGCTTTTGATCGACGCGCTGAAAATCCCGGCGTTTATCATCACCCTCGCCGGGATGTTCTTCCTGCGCGGCGTGAGCTATCTGGTGTCGGAGGAGTCAATTCCGATTAACCACCCGATCTACGACACGCTCTCCAGCCTGGCGTGGAAAATTCCCGGCGGAGGGCGCCTGAGCGCAATGGGGCTGCTGATGCTGGGCGTGGTGGTGATCGGCATCTTCCTCGCTCACCGTACCCGGTTTGGTAACCAGGTTTATGCCATTGGCGGCAGCGCCACGTCCGCGAACCTGATGGGGATTTCCACGCGCAGCACCACCATCCGCATCTATATGCTTTCGACCGGGCTGGCCACCCTCGCGGGGATTGTGTTTTCGGTATACACCCAGGCAGGCTATGCCCTGGCGGGGGTGGGCGTTGAGCTTGACGCCATTGCCTCGGTGGTGATTGGCGGTACGCTGCTCAGCGGCGGGGTAGGGACGGTGCTCGGTACGCTGTTTGGCGTGGCGATCCAGGGGCTGATTCAGACCTATATCAACTTCGACGGCACGCTCAGCTCCTGGTGGACCAAAATCGCCATCGGTATTCTGCTGTTTATTTTTATCGCGCTCCAGCGCGGCCTGACGGTGCTGTGGGAGAACCGCCAGAGCTCGCCTGTTACCCGTGTGAATACATCTTTAACAGGGCGATAACATGCTGAAATTGCTTAAACTCTAAACATTTTCCGGTAGCGGTCGATACTCTTTTTTTATGCCCAGAAATATCTCGCTACCGGAAATAACATCATGCTTAAAACGCTATCGATTCGTACCGGCTTGCTCTCTTTACTGGCCGTTATGACCCTTCTGCTGCTGATTGTCAGCGGCATTGGCATTTATGCCCTTACGCAAAGTTCTGCTTCTCTCCAGCGCATCAATCATCTTCAGGGTGAACAGATGGTGCAGCTGAATGCCGGCTATACGCTGATCCTGCGCGCACGTAATGAAGCGGGACAGGCCGTCCGCATGATGGAGGTCGGCCTGCTGGACGATGCGGCCAGGGCGGTCAAAACCATTAACCAGGAAGTGGCGCTGGCACAGAAAACGCTCAAGGGCGTGATCGGCGGCGGCGTGGCGGATGAGCAGGGGCAAAAGCTGCTGGATAACGTCGCCGCGAGCCTGGCGGTGTACAACCAGCAGGGTATCAGCCCGATGCTGAAAGCCCTGAACGAGCAAAGTGCGGACGGCTATTACGATCTGCTGGAAAGCAAGCTGGTCCCGGTGGCGAAGCAGTTTGATAACGATATGCAGGCGTTCCAGACGTGGAGCGAGGCGCGCGGCAAAGCGGAGGTGAGCGCCGTGCAGGCGAGTAAAACCCGTGTGCTGATCCTGATTATCGTCGCGGCGCTGCTGACGGCAGGCATTATCGTGCTGGCCTGGCTGGTGCTGCGCCATATGCTGCTCAAGCCGCTTTCAGCCTCAATTGCCCAGCTGGAGCACGTAGCGGCCGGGGATTTAACCCACACCCTGAACGCGCCGGCGAGCCAGGAATTTAATCGCCTCAACGCGGTCATCGAAGAGATGCGCCAGTCGCTGATGAATTCCGTTCTGCGGGTGCGTGACGCCAGCTCGCAGATTGATACCGGCAGCCGCGAGCTGACGGCAGGGAACCTGAACCTGGCCCAGCGCACGGAATCCACCGCCACCTCGCTGGAGCAGACGGCCGCCAGCATGGAAGAGATCACCGCCACGGTGAAACTTAACGCCGATAACGCCGGGCAGGCGCACCAGCTGGCGCAGTCGGTCTCCGATACCGCCGATCATGGCAGCGAAATGGTCTGCTACGTCATTGAGAAGATGCGCGACATCGCCGGCAGCTCGGCGCGCATCGCCGATATCCTGAGCGTCATCGACGGCATTGCCTTCCAGACCAATATTCTGGCGCTGAACGCCTCCGTGGAAGCGGCGCGCGCGGGCGAGCAGGGACGGGGTTTTGCGGTCGTGGCGGGTGAAGTGCGCAATCTCGCCAGCCGCAGTGCTGATGCGGCGAAAGAGATCCGCTCGCTTATCAGCGATTCGCAAACCCACGTGAACGAGGGCAGCGAGCTGGCGCAACAGGCCGGTGAGACGATGGACGAGATCGCCACCGAAGTGCTGCGTATGACCAAACTGATGCGAGAAATTGCGACGGCGTCTCAGGAGCAGAGCCGCGGTATTGAGCAGGTTAACATTGCCGTCAATCAGATGGATGAAACGGCGCAACAAAATGCGGCGCTGGTTCAGCAGTCCTCTGCGGCAACGCGTTCCCTGGAGGAACAATCGCGCGAGCTGATGGAGGCGATGGCATCCTTCAAACTGACGGCGCAAACGGCATGATAAAAATAGGGGAGCCTGTCGGGCTCCCCTATTTACGTGTTACGCGTCCGGGAATTCGCGGATCATGCGTTCAACGTCTTCCACCATGTGGTCGTTGCCGACAAAGAACGAACGGCGCTGGTGCAGGCTTTCCGGCACGATATCCAGAATACGCTCTTTACCGTCACTCGCTTTGCCGCCTGCCTGTTCGGCCAGGAATGCCATCGGGTTGCACTCGTACAGCAGACGCAGTTTTCCGTCCGGGTGGCTGGCGGTGCTTGGGTAGAGGTAAATACCACCCTTCAGCAGGTTACGGTGGAAATCCGCCACCAGCGAGCCGATATAGCGCGAGGTGTACGGGCGCTGGGTGGCTTTATCCTCTTCCTGGCAGAATTTGATGTACTTCTTCACGCCATTCGGGAATCGGATGTAGTTGCCTTCGTTGATGGAGTAGGTATTGCCCTTCTCCGGGAAGCGCATGCGCTCCTGGCTCAGACAGAAAACGCCCAGCGACGGATCGTAGGTAAAGGCGTGCACGCCGCAGCCGGTGGTGTACACCAGCATGGTGGATGAGCCATACACCACGTAACCGGCAGCAACCTGCTTGCTGCCCGGCTGCAGGAAGTCTTCTTCCGTCACCGGTGTGCCAACCGGGGTGACGCGACGGTAGATGGAGAAAATGGTACCGACAGAAACGTTAACGTCGATGTTGGAGGAGCCGTCCAGCGGATCCATCAGAACAACGTATTTTGCGTGTTCACACCCTTCGAATACGACGATCTCATCTTCTTCTTCAGAGGCGATACCCGCAACGATGTCGCGCGCGCGCAGTGCTGCTTTCAGTTTTTCATTGGCGAACAGGTCGAGTTTCTGCTGAACCTCACCCTGAACGTTCTCGGCACCGCTGGCACCCAGGATATCGACCAGACCGGCCTTGTTGATATCGCGGTGGATGATCTTAGCGCCCAGCTTTATTGCCGACAGCAAAGCAGTGAGCTCACCCGTAGCATGAGAGAACTCGTGCTGCTTTTCGACAATAAATTCACCTAACGTTTTCATAACACTTTCCCTGCATCTTATGTTGAGTAAAGCGGTTGATGTCCAACAATCTTAACAAACATTCAAATATTAGCGCAGAGGTGAATCGCGCCAGCAAAATACGGATTTACCTGAAATGCGTTTCACAGCCGCTGACATGTGAGTAAAATGTGCGCCACATTGAAGAAGGATAGTGACGTATGCGCATTCATATATTGGGGATTTGTGGCACTTTCATGGGCGGACTGGCAATGCTGGCGCGCTCGCTGGGCCATGAAGTGACAGGTTCGGACGCCAATGTGTATCCGCCGATGAGCACGCTGCTGGAGAAGCAGGGGATTTCTCTGATTCAGGGATATGACGCCAGCCAGCTCGAGCCGCAGCCGGATCTGGTGATCGTTGGTAACGCCATGACCCGTGGGAATCCATGCGTTGAAGCGGTGCTGGAACGTAATATCCCGTACATGTCTGGCCCGCAGTGGCTGCATGACTTTGTCCTGCGCGACCGCTGGGTTGTCGCCGTTGCCGGGACGCACGGCAAAACCACCACCGCCGGTATGGCGACCTGGATCCTCGAAGCCTGCGGCTACAAGCCGGGGTTCGTGATCGGCGGCGTGCCGGGGAATTTCGACGTCTCCGCGCGTCTGGGCGACAGCCCGTTCTTTGTGATTGAAGCGGATGAATACGACTGCGCGTTCTTCGACAAGCGCTCCAAGTTCGTGCATTACTGCCCACGCACGCTGATCCTCAACAACCTTGAGTTCGATCACGCGGATATCTTTGACGACCTGAAAGCGATTCAGAAACAGTTCCACCATCTGGTGCGCATTGTTCCGGGTCAGGGCCGCATTATCCTGCCGGAGAACGACATCAACCTGAAGCAGACTATGGCGATGGGGTGCTGGAGCGAGCAGGAGCTGGTTGGCGAGCAGGGGCACTGGCAGGCGAAAAAGCTCAACGCGGATGCTTCCGAATGGGAAGTGCTGCTCGACGGTGAGAAAGTGGGCGAGGTGAAGTGGGGCCTGGTGGGCGAGCACAACATGCACAACGGCCTGATGGCGATCGCCGCGGCGCGTCACGTGGGCGTACTGCCTGCGGATGCCGCCAATGCGCTGGGCTCGTTTATCAACGCCCGTCGCCGTCTGGAGCTGCGCGGTGAAGCCCACGGCGTGACGGTGTATGACGATTTCGCGCACCACCCAACGGCCATTCTGGCGACGCTTGCCGCATTGCGTGGCAAAGTTGGCGGCACCGCGCGCATTCTGGCCGTGCTGGAACCGCGTTCGAACACCATGAAAATGGGCATCTGCAAAGACGATCTCGCACCGTCCTTAGGGCGTGCCGACGAGGTCTTCCTCCTGCAACCGCAGCATATTCCGTGGCAGGTGGCCGAAGTGGCCGACGCCTGCATTCAGCCAGCGCACTGGAGTGCGGACGTGGATGTCTTAGCGGATATGGTGGTGAAAGCCGCACAGCCTGGCGATCACATTCTGGTGATGAGCAACGGCGGGTTTGGTGGGATCCATCAGAAGCTGCTGGACGGTCTGGCGAAGAAAGCCGCGGCCGCAGAGTAAAAAAAGGCCCGGTGGCGCTAGCGCTTACCGGGCCTACATTTCTTCGCACGACCTTGTAGGCCGGATAAGGCGTTTACGCCGCCATCCGGCGCAAACCCGCACAGTTTACTCTTCGTTCTCAGACAGCTCGCGCAGATACTGGAAAATCAGACGCGCAGACTTCGGCGGCTTATTCCCTTCTTTCTCTTTCTTCGCGTTACGGATCAAAGAACGCAGCTGCTGGCGGTCGGCATTCGGCCACAGGTTCAGCACTTCAGGTACCGCGTCATCACCTTGCTCGATCAGACGGTCGCGGATCTGCTCCAGCTTATGGAACAGCGCAACCTGCTGGTTGTGGCGGTTCTTCAGTTTATCCAGCGCCTGACGGATCGGCTCAACATCGCGCTGACGCAGCAGTTTCCCGATAAGCTGAAGCTGGCGGCGACGCCCTTCTTTCTTGATTTTCTGTGCCAGTTCAATGGCATCACGCAGATCCTGGTCGAGCGGGATCTTATCCAGCGCGTTCTTACCCAGTTCTACCATTTCTGCGCCAAGCTGTTTTAACTCTTCGGCGTCACGTTTAATTTCACTTTTACTGACCCAGATGATCTCATCATCTTCGTCTTCGATGTCATCACCGGGAACGTCGTCGAGCCAGTCTTCGGGCTGCTTAGTCATGTCAGGCTCCTTAAAAAAAGAGGCTAATGTTACCAGTTAAGACGCGCACTGAAAAACGGTTCTCTGTTAGACTTCACTTAACTCTCTCTTACAGTATGGCATTTGCGATGAAAGTAACCTCACAAGTTGAAGCGCAGCGTAAGATCCTGGAAGAAGCCGTCTCCACCGCGCTGATGCTCGCTTCAGGTAAATCAGATGGCGCCGAAGTGGCGGTCAGCAAAACCACCGGTATTAGCGTGAGCACCCGCTATGGCGAAGTGGAGAATGTAGAATTTAACAGCGATGGCGCGCTGGGGATCACGGTGTATCACCAGAATCGTAAAGGCAGCGCGTCGTCTACCGATCTCAGCCCGGATGCTATCGCCCGTACAGTACAGGCGGCGCTGGATATCGCGCGGTACACCTCCCCGGATCCTTACGCTGGCGTGGCTGATAAAGAGCTGCTGGCGTTTGACGCGCCGGATCTCGATCTGTTCCATCCGGCGGAAGTGACCCCGGATGAAGCCATTGAGCTGGCCTCGCGCGCCGAGCAGGCGTCTTTGCAGGCTGACAAACGCATCACCAATACCGAAGGCGGCAGCTTTAACAGCCACTACGGCATCAAAGTGTTTGGTAACTCCCATGGCATGTTGCAGGGGTACTGCTCAACCCGCCACTCGCTTTCCAGCTGCGTGATCGCCGAAGAGAACGGCGATATGGAGCGTGATTACGCGTATACCATTGGCCGCGCGCTGGGGGATTTGCAGTCTCCGGAGTGGGTGGGAAAAGAGTGCGCCGAACGCACGCTGTCACGCCTCTCGCCGCGTAAACTCTCCACCATGAAAGCCCCGGTCATTTTTGCCAACGAAGTGGCAACCGGTCTGTTTGGTCATCTGGTGGGGGCGATTGCGGGTGGTTCGGTGTACCGTAAATCGACCTTCCTGCTCGACTCGCTGGGCAAGCAGATCCTGCCGGAATGGCTGACCATCGAAGAGCACCCACACCTGCTGAAAGGGCTGGCCTCCACGCCGTTCGACAGCGAAGGCGTGCGCACGGAGCGCCGGGATATCGTTAAAGACGGCATTCTGACCCAGTGGCTGCTGACCAACTACTCCGCGCGTAAGCTGGGGCTGAAAAGCACCGGGCACGCGGGCGGCATTCATAACTGGCGCATTGCCGGGCAGGGCCTGAATTTTGAACAGATGCTGAAAGAGATGGGCACCGGTCTGGTGGTCACCGAGCTGATGGGGCAGGGCGTGAGCGGTATCACCGGCGACTACTCTCGCGGCGCAGCGGGCTTCTGGGTGGAAAACGGTGAAATTCAGTATCCGGTGAGCGAAATCACCATCGCCGGCAACCTCAAGGACATGTGGCGCAATATTGTTACGGTCGGTAACGATATTGAAACACGCAGCAATATTCAGTGTGGTTCTGTATTACTGCCGAAGATGAAAATCGCCGGGCAATAATCCCCGTAAAAGCTTGATTTATAATAAAAAAGGAAGTGAGCAATGCGTAAACACCTGTTAGCGATCGTCGCGGCTTCAACGCTGGTTCTTGGCTCATCTGCGTTTGCTGCCGATCTTGAAGACAACATGGACATCCTCAGTCAAAACCTGAAGGTGGTGCAGAAAACCGACGATGCGGCGGAGATGAAAGACGCACTGACCAAAATGCGTGAAGCGGCGCTGGATGCGCAAAAAGCGACGCCGCCGAAGCTGGAAAGCAAAGCGGCGGACAGCGCCGAGATGAAAGACTACCGCCACGGTTTTGACGTGCTGGTCGGCCAGATCGACGGCGCGCTGAAGCTGGCTAACGAAGGCAAAGTGAAGGAAGCCCAGGCGGCAGCCGACCAGTTTGCGGCGACCCGCAACGCGTATCACAAAAAGTATCGTTGATAGTCTGGATGAGCGGGGCGCGTTAAGCATCCCCGCTCACACTCTTCTCCCTCCCCATAAGAAAACCTTATCCACATCACATTTCTACGAGCCTGCTCGTAATCTTTTCCACTCCGCTTACCTGTTTAGTGCCGCGTAATAGCGTGATATTCATCACGTAAATCCAGCGATTAATCCAGATTCACCGCATTTATGTGGCACAGATCACTGCCGCGGCTCGCCTTTCCACTTCGAAGTGGAAAACAACTCGCTACAAACAACGCCCCCTCGACGTTAGTTTTATTCCAGAGCCATTAACGGGGTAAGACGAGTGATTAACGGAGCGGTAATGAACGACGTTGGGGAACAGGCGGTGCAAACAGAACAGCTCGCGAACACCATGCTTCAGCAGGTCTACGCCCTGCTGGCCCGGCACAACATCATCCCCAACGCGGTACAGGAGCAGATGCTGACCTCCCACGTTCGCGCAATGGCGCACCGGTCTGTGACCGGCGAGCCGCTGCCGGAGGTTGAAGCAGAGCTGTTCGACGAAATTTCACCAGATTCAATGCAACTTGCCCGTGAAGTGGTAGCGCAGTTTGGCAATCTTCCTGATGAAGAAGCCTGGCTGCTCTCCGTTCACTTCGAAGTCGCGAAAGACAACCTTTAAGGAGCAACACATGGAACAGATTACAGTCGTGATTGGCGATCGCCTGGGTAAAGGTCAGAAAGTGGCTGCGGGTGTGGAAAAAGCCGGCGGACGCGCGGTTGTCGTACCGGGCATGGCAGCGGATATGAAACTCGGTGACGTGATGAAAGCAGAAAACGCCACCTTCGGGATCTCGTTCTGCGGCAGCGGCGGCGCGGGTGCCATCACCGCCCAGACCAAATACGGCTACAAGGCCAAATACGGCATGCGCTCCGTGGATGAGGGGGTGACCGCTATCAACGAAGGCTGCAACGTGCTGGGCTTTGGCTTTATGGATAAAGAAGAGCTGGGCGAGCGTCTGGTACAGGCGTGGCAGAAGAAATACGGCGCGTAAGCATGAAAGAACAGTTCACGACCACGGTGAGAGTGAAGGGGAAGGGCGATGCCAAAGCGCGCGCCTTTGCCGACGCCCTCAACCATGTACAGGCCGCGGTGATGAAAGCCTCACCGCATATCTTACTGCGTATTGAGCCACAGGATGTGCAGGTTGTTCAGGCGCAAGAAGCGGTGCGAAAAGAAGCGTTTTTGTTCTTCTTTCTGCGTCGGGAAAGACGCACCTACAGCGTGGAGCTGGATGTGACCGTCAACGTGACCGCCATCAATCTCGACCAGGTGGATTTCGTCACGCAACGCTGATTATTCATAATAGGGCAGACTGATGTTCTTAATTATATTAATAAAATCGCTCATCATTGGCGGCCTGGTTGGCGTCGGTGTTGGAGCCGGGGCTGCACGCATGTTTCATGCGCCTACCACTCAGGGTATGGGCGCGTTTCGTACATTGGGGGAACTGAACTCCTGTGAAGGGGATCCGGCGTCCCACTTCTCCTTTGGGTTAGGTTTCTTCTTTAACGCCTGGGCCTCTTCCGTGGCCGCAGGTGCCTTCACACAGGACGTTGACCACCGCATCATCCCGAACTGGGGTGCTGCTGCACTGATGATCAAAAACCGTAACGTCGGTGAAACGCTGCATGACCCGCGCAAAATGGCGATTGCCTGCGGCATTATCGGCATGATTGTCGTGACCTTCCTTAACCTGACCGCCTCCTCCGTTCCGGCTGCGCTTCAGGTCACCGCCGTGAAGGTGCTGGTGCCTGCCGCGAACCTGCTGGTCAACACCGTGATGCCGGTGATCTTCTGGCTGGCAGCCATCGACGCGGGTAAAAAATCGGGCTTCTGGGCCACCATCTTTGGCGGCGCAGCGCAGCTGATCATGGGTAACGCCGTGCCGGGTCTGGTGCTGGGGATCCTGATCGGTAAAGGCGTGGAAGAGAGCGGCTGGAACCACGTCACCAAAGTGATGATGGCGGCGATCGTCCTGCTGTTTGTGCTGAGCGGCTTCTTCCGCGGCTTCGACATGAAGATGATCGAATCCTTCCATCTGACCGTGCCGAACTGGCTCGACATGATCCACAACTCGCTCAGCGGTAAATAACAGGAGCCTCTAAATGGAACAGAATAAAGGTTTTTGGTATGCCGACTGGTCGTTCCCGATCTTCGTTGGCCTGCTCTCCTCCGGCGTCTTTGCCGGGACGCACATGTACTACCTCTACGGCATCGGCGCGTTTAACGAAGTGGCCTTCGTGGCGATGCTGAAAGCGGGAATCGATACCGGCGTTTACGGCGCGGTGGCGGCGTTCGGCGCGAGCTTCCTGTTCGCCCGTATCATCGAAGGGTCGCTGGTCGGGATTCTCGACATCGGCGGGGCGATCCAGACCGGCGTGGGCCTCGGCGTACCGGCGCTGCTGCTGGGCGCGGGGATCATGTTCCCGGTGACCAACTTTATTGCCTCGCTGATTACCGGCCTGGTGATTGGTCTGGCGATTGGCTACGTCATCATCCTGGCGCGTAAGTTCACCATCAACCAGAGTAACTCCACCTACGGTGCAGACGTGATGATGGGCGCGGGTAACGCCTCCGGCCGCTTCCTCGGGCCGTTGATTATCCTCAGCGCCATGACCGCCTCCATTCCAATCGGCGTCGGTTCCCTGGTGGGCGCGCTGCTGTTCTACATCTGGCAGAAGCCGATTACCGGTGGCGCCATCCTCGGCGCAATGATTTTGGGCTGGCTGTTCCCGGTCGCCCTTTGAGACCTGCGGGCGCTTCGGTGCCCGCCTTATCAGGAGAACCCCATGTTTGATCTACTCCTGCGCCGTGCGCGCCTCGCCGACGATACCCTGACCGATATCGCCATTCAGGACGGGAAGATCGCCGCGACAGGCCAAATTGACGCTCCCGCTCGTAAAACGGTTGAGCTTAACGGTGTCGTGTTCGTCAGCGCGGGCTGGATTGACTCCCACGTCCACTGCTACCCGAACTCCCCAATTTACCACGACGAGCCGGACAGCGTGGGCATTGCCACCGGCGTCACCACCGTGGTGGACGCGGGCAGTACCGGGGCCGACGACGTGGATGATTTTTACGCCATCACCCGCAAAGCATCCACCGAGGTGTTTGCCCTGCTGAACATCTCCCGCGTGGGGCTGATTGCCCAGAACGAGCTGGCCAATATGGCCAATATTGATGCTGATGCGGTGAAGCAGGCGGTGACGCGCTACCCGGATTTTATCGTCGGCCTGAAGGCGCGCATGAGCAGCAGCGTGGTCGGTGAAAACGGCATTACCCCGCTGGAGCGCGCGAAAGCGATTCAAAAAGAGAATGGCGACCTGCCGCTGATGGTGCACATCGGCAACAACCCGCCGAACCTTGATGAGATTGCCGAGCTGTTAAGCTCCGGCGACATCATCACCCACTGCTACAACGGCAAGCCTAACCGCATCCTGACGCCCTCCGGCGAGCTGCGCGCCTCCATTACGTCTGCGCTGAAGCGCGGCGTGCGTCTGGACGTCGGCCACGGCACGGCGAGCTTCAGCTTTGAGGTGGCGAAACGCGCCATCGCGATGGGCATTCTGCCGCACACCATCAGCTCGGATATCTACTGCCGCAACCGCATCAACGGCCCGGTCGGCTCGCTGGCAAGCGTGATGTCGAAATTCCTCGCCATCGGCATGTCATTGCCGCAGGTGATTGACTGCGTCACCGCCAACGCCGCAGACGGCCTGCGCCTGACGCGCAAAGGCCGCATTCAGCCTGGTCTCGACGCTGATCTGACGCTGTTCACCCTCAAACGCCAGCCGACGGTGCTGACGGATGCTGAAAACGACAGCCTACAGGCTGAACACATTCTGGTGCCGCTTGCCGCGATCCGCGCGGGCAAGGGCTACATGACCGAACAAGGGAGCACGGAACATGCCTTCGATTTATGAGAAGTACAACTTAAAGCAGGTTATCAACACCTCTGGCCGCATGACGGCGCTGGGTGTCTCCACGCCGCGCCCGGAAGTGGTGCAGGCGGCGATGGACGGCATGAATCACTACTTTGAGATAAAGGATCTGGTCAATAAAACCGGCGAATACATCGCGAAGCTGCTGGAGGTGGAAGGCGCAACGGTGGTCTCCTGCGCGTCGGCGGGCATTGCCCAGTCCGTGGCGGCGGTACTGGTGAAAGACAGCGACTGGCTGCTGGAAAACCTGCACGTCACACCGATTGAGAACAACGAAATCGTCCTGCCGAAAGGCCACAACGTTAACTTTGGCGCGCCGGTAGGCACCATGGTAGCGCTGGGCGGCGGCAGGCTGGTGGAAGCGGGCTACGCCAACGAATGCTCTGCCGAACAGCTGGCGGCAGCGATCACCCCGCGTACAGCGGCTATCCTCTACATTAAATCGCACCACTGCGTACAGAAAAGCATGCTCAGCGTCGAGCAGGCGGCGGTGGTGGCGCGTAAACACGACCTGCCGCTGATCGTTGATGCCGCAGCGGAAGAAGATCTGCATACCTATTACCGCTCCGGCGCGGACCTGGTGATCTACAGCGGCGCGAAGGCGATTGAAGGCCCAACCAGCGGCCTGGTGATCGGCAAAACCCAGTACGTTGAGTGGGTGAAGCGCCAGACGGCGGGCATTGGCCGCGCGATGAAGGTGGGCAAAGAGGGGATCCTCGGCCTGACCTGCGCCATCGAACACTACCTGACGGCCACCAGGGAGAGCGGGGCCGAGATGGTGGCGAAGATGACGCCGTTTATTGACGCGCTCAACACCCTGAACGGCGTCACCGCCCGCGTGGTCTGGGACAGCGCGGGTCGCGATATCGCGCGCACCGAGATTAAGTTTGACGAAGCGACCACCGGCGTCGGCACCGGTGACCTGGTGAACGCGCTCAAGCAGGGCGAATACGCCATTTACTTCCGTGGCTATAAAGCTAACGAAGGGATTATCGAAGCGGATGTGCGCAGCGTGAATGCTGATCAGCTGAACATCGTGTACCGCCGTATTAGCGAAGTATTAGGACAGGAGAAAAAAGCATGAAACTGACCCCCAACTTTTACCGTGACCGCGTCTGCCTGAACGTGCTGGCAGGATCGAAAGCCAACGCCAGCGCCATTTACGAGGCGGCGGAAGGTCATGTGCTGGTGGGCGTGCTCTCCAAAAATTACCCCGACGTGGCGAGCGCCGTTGCAGATATGCGTGAGTACGCAGCCCTGATTGATAATGCGCTCTCCGTGGGGCTGGGCGCGGGCGACCCGAACCAGTCGGCGATGGTAAGTGAAATCTCCAGCCAGGTGCAGCCGCAGCACGTTAACCAGGTCTTTACCGGCGTGGCCACCAGCCGCGCGCTGCTGGGGCAGAATGAGTCCGTGGTCAACGGTCTGGTCTCCCCGACCGGCACCGTCGGCATGGTGAAAATTTCCACCGGCCCGCTGAGCAGTAACGCGCCGGACGGCATTGTGCCGGTTGAAACCGCTATCGCCCTGCTGAAAGATTTCGGCGGCAGCTCAATCAAGTACTTCCCGATGGGCGGCCTGAAATGCCGTGACGAATACCAGGCGGTGGCGGAAGCCTGCGCCCGTCACGACTTCTGGCTGGAGCCGACCGGAGGTATCGATCTGGATAACTTCGAGGCGATCTTGCAGATCGCCCTGGATGCGGGCGTGAGCAAAATCATCCCGCATATCTACAGCTCGATTATCGATAAAGCCAGCGGTGATACGCGTCCGGAAGATGTGCGTACGCTGCTGGCGATGACGAAGAAGCTGGTGAAGTAGAACCTGCCCCTCACCCCAGCCCTCTCCCCAAAGGGGAGAGGGTGTAATCGTCCCCTCTCCCCTTTGGGGAGAGGGTTAGGGTGAGGGGAAACACACCGCACACACCCGAAGGAGCCACCATGCACACCCGTACCCTGCTTGTCGCTTCACTCTCAATGCTCGCCACCGCCGCTGTCGCCCAGACGCAATACGCCTGGGTGGGTACCTATAATCCCAACGGCGAAGGGCTGTACCGTTTTACCGTCGACCCGCAAACCGGCGCGCTCGATAACAAAACGCTGGTGAGCCAACTCCCGAACGCTGCGCAGCTTACCGTCTCGCACGACGGCAAAACGCTCTACCTGGCAAGCGAGGTGGAGCAGGGCGTGGTGCAGGCGTTGCGAATAGGCGATAACGGCGCGCTGAGCGAGCTGAATCAGGTGGCCTCCGGCGGCGCGGGGCCGGTGTATCTTTCCCTGACGCCGAACGGCAAAAATTTGCTGGTGGCGAACTACGTCAGCGGATCGATCGCGGTGCTGCCCGTTAACGCAGACGGCAGCCTGGGCGATGCTACGGACACCCATCAGGACAAAGGCGAACCGGGCGCGGCAAAGCCGGAAGCTGCCGTCGAGGGCAGTTTCGCCATCAGCGATCATAACGGCCCTCACGCGCACATGATCGCCGCCGATCCGAGCGGGAAATACGTTTTTTCCACCGATCTGGGGCTGGATCGCATCTATCAGTACCGTTTTGACGATCGAACCGGAAAGCTGACCCCGAACGATCCGCCGTTTATAAGCGCCTCCTCAAAAGGGGCCGGGCCGCGCCATTTCGTCTTTACGCCGAAGGGGGATGCCCTGTGGCTGATTAACGAAGAAGCCTCTACGCTCACCCATTATGCGCTGGACAGCAACGGCAGGCTGCAAGAGGGTAAAACGGTTTCAGCCTTGCCGGACGGTTATAAAGGCACCAGTTTTGCTGCCGGGCTGGCGCTAAGCGCCGACGGGAAACAGCTGTATGTCGCTAACCGTTTGCATAACAGCATCGGGCACTTTACCGTAACGGCGGAGGGCACACTGACACATCAGGACGATGTCTGGACGCGGGGCGACTATCCGCGCACCCTGACGCTTGATAAGCAGGGGCGCTGGCTGTACGTCATGAACCAGCGCAGCGACAACATTACCCGTTTCCGCGTGGCGCCGGACGGCAAGCTGAGCGCCGAGTCAGACTATACCCCGGTCGGCAGCCCATCCCAGATGGTCATTTCACCCTGAGCAGTAAGAGGACAACGACGTGCGATTTCCGAACCAACGTTTAGCACAACTTTTCGATCTGTTGCAAAACGAGACGCTGCCGCAGGACGAGCTGGCGCAGCGGCTGTCGGTCTCCACGCGAACCGTCCGGGCGGATATCACCGCCCTGAACGCGCTGCTGGCCAGCCACGGCGCGCAGTTCATTTTGAGCCGGGGCAACGGCTATCAGCTCAAAATCAATGATGTGGTGCGCTATCAACAATTGCAGTCGTCCCACCCGCGCGCGCTGCGTATTCCGCGAACCGGACCGGAGCGTGTGCACTATCTGGTGGTGCGTTTTCTGACGTCAGCCTTTTCCCTCAAGCTGGAGGATCTGGCCGATGAGTGGTTCGTCAGCCGGGCCACATTGCAGAGCGACATGGTGGAAGTGCGCGAGTGGTTTCACCGTTACAACCTGACGCTGGAAACCCGCCCGCGCCACGGCATGAAGCTGTTTGGCAGCGAGATGGCGATCCGCGCCTGCCTGACCGACCTCCTGTGGGAGCTGGCGCAGCAGGATAGCCTTAACCCGCTGGTGACCGACGTGGCGCTCAACGCGGGCGTGGCGGAAAAGATGGTCCCTGTCCTGCACGACGCGCTGACGCGCCATCACATTCGCCTGACCGATGAAGGCGAGCTGTTCCTGCGCTTGTACTGCGCGGTGTCGGTACGGCGCATCAGCGAGGGGTATCCGCTGCCGGAATTCCACGCTGAAGACGTGGAAGAGAACGTACGCGAGGCGGCGAAAGATATCGCCGTGGCTATCCAGGAGCTGGCGGGCAAAGCGCTTTCACCATCGGAAGAGAGCTGGCTGTGCGTGCACATTGCGGCGCGGCAGATCCAGGAGATCGCCCCCAGCGCCATTAATGCTGACGACGACGAAGCCCTGGTCAACTATATCCTGCGCTACATCAACACCCACTATAACTACAACCTGTTGAGCGACGAGCAACTGCATGCAGATCTGCTCACGCACATCAAAACCATGATTACCCGCGTGCGGTATCAAATCATGATCCCCAATCCGCTGCTGGATAACATCAAGCAGCACTACCCGATGGCGTGGGATATGACCCTCGCGGCGGTGTCGAGCTGGGGCAAATACACGCCGTATGTGATCAGCGAAAACGAAATTGGTTTTCTGGTGCTGCATATCGGTGTCGGTCTGGAGCGCCACTACAACATCGGCTACCAGCGTCAGCCGCGCGTGCTGCTGGTATGTGACGCCGGTAACGCGATGGTGCGCATGATCGAGGCGGTGCTTCAGCGCAAATACCCGCAGATTGAGGTGACGCGCACGCTCACCCTGCGCGAGTACGAACTTGCCGATGCCATTGGCGAAGACTTCGTGATCTCCACCGCTCGCGTGAGCGAAAAATCCAAACCGGTGGTGATAATCGCCCCGTTCCCGACCGATTATCAGTTAGAGCAGATCGGCAAGCTGGTGCTGGTGGACCGTACCCGTCCGTGGATGCTGGAGAAATACTTCGACGCGGCCCATTTCCGCATTCTCGACAAGCCTGTCGACCAGCAAACGCTGTTCCGCGAACTGTGTGGGCAGCTTGAAAGCGAAGGCTTTGTCGGTGCGGAATTTCTGGAATCGGTTATCGAGCGTGAAGCTATCGTCAGCACTATGCTCGGCGACGGCATCGCGCTGCCGCACTCCCTCGGCCTGCTGGCGCAAAAAACGGTGGTCTACACCGTGCTGGCGCCGCAGGGCATTCAGTGGGGAGATGAAACCGCCCATGTCATTTTTCTGCTCGCCATCAGCAAAAGCGAGTACGAAGAGGCAATGGCGATTTACGATATTTTTGTCACTTTCCTGCGTGAACGCGCGATGGCGCGCCTGTGCCAGTGCGAAGACTTTGCGGCATTTAAGGCTGAGGCAATGGAGAGTGTGAGTCGGTTTTGACGTTCAGGCGGACAGCGGATATCCGCCTTCATTCAACGCAGATGATGCACAACCTGGTTGCTGCTGCCGCGCCAGATAAGCATAGGATCTTTTAGATCCTGCACGAACTTGCCGTCGACCAGGACGTTAATCAGATCCACCACTTCCTTCTGCTGCGCATTCAGTTCATCCAGCTTATAACCCGTCCAGACCCAGATGTCTTTTCCCGCGCACTCGCGGCGGATGCGTTTTACCAGCTTCAGGATCGCCGGCACGTTTTGCGGATGGAGCGGGTCGCCGCCGGAGAGCGAGATCCCCTGACGTTTAATGCGCGTGTCGTTCAGGTCGTTGATGATGCGGTCTTCCATCTCAGCGGTAAACGGCATACCCGAGTTCAGGCGCCAGGTGCTTTTGTTATAGCAGCCGGGGCACTCGTGAACGCAGCCTGATACAAAGAGGGTGCAGCGGGTGCCGGGGCCGTTGACGATGTCGACGGGGTAGTACTGGTGATAGTTCATCGCGAATAACCACGCCGGGTGGCGCTGCGCTTACCCGGCCTACAAAAGAGAGCGGTCCGTAGGCCCGGTAAGCGCAGCGCCACCGGGCATTAACGTGGCAGTGGATTACCCGATCTGCCCATTCCCCAGATGTTTCACCCTGCGCTTCACCTCTTCCTGCTTACCGGCGTTAAACGGACGGGCGTCCGGGCTGCCGAGGTAGCCGCACACGCGGCGGGTTACGGAGACGCGGGCTGCATCGTGGTTACCGCATTTAGGGCAGGTGAAGCCTTTGCTGGTGCACTCGAACTCACCGGTAAAGCCGCACTCGTAGCACTCGTCAATTGGCGTGTTGGTTCCGTAGTACGGCACGTGCTGATAGCTGTAATCCCACACGTCTTCCAGCGCCTTCAGGTTATGCTGAATGTTCGGGTACTCGCCGTAGCAGATAAAACCGCCGTTCGCGATGGGCGGATAGGCCGCTTCGAAATCGATCTTGTCGTACGGGTTCACCTTCTTCTCCACATCGAGGTGGAAGCTGTTGGTGTAGTAACCTTTGTCGGTCACCCCTTCCACGATGCCGAACTCGGCGGTATCCAGACGGCAGAAGCGATCGCAGAGGTTTTCGCTCGGCGTGCTGTACAGGCTGAAACCGTAGCCGGTTTCCTCTTTCCACTGGTCTACCGCATCGCGCAGGCGCTGCACAATCGCGATACCTTTCTCACGCAGGGCGTCGTTGTCATAGATGTGCTTGTCGCCAAACAGCGCGTTAATGGTTTCGTGAATGCCGATATAGCCGAGAGAGATCGACGCGCGACCGTTTTTGAAGATCTCCGACACATCATCATCCGCCTTCAGGCGCACGCCGCAGGCCCCTTCCATATAGAGAATTGGCGCGACGCGGGCTTTCACCCCTTCAAGGCGGGCGATGCGGGTCATCAGCGCCTTACGTGCCAGCTGTAAACGTTCATCCAGCAGCGCCCAGAAGGCCGCTTCATTACCTTTGGCTTCCAGCGCGATGCGCGGCAGGTTCAGGCTGATGACGCCCAGGTTGTTGCGCCCGTCGTGGATCTGCTCGCCGTTCTCATCTTCGTACACGCCGAGGAAGCTGCGACAGCCCATTGGCGTTTTAAACGAACCGGTGACTTTTACCACCTGGTCGTAGTTCAGAATGTCCGGGTACATACGCTTGCTCGCGCACTCCAGCGCCAGCTGTTTGATGTCGTAGTTCGGATCGCCAAACTTGTGGTTCAGGCCGTCGCGAATGGCGAACACCAGTTTCGGGAACACCGCCGTTTTACGGTTTTTACCGAGGCCGGAGATACGGTTACGCAGAATAGACTGCTGGATCAGGCGTGATTCCCAGCTGGTTCCGAGGCCAAACCCGAAGGTCACAAACGGCGTCTGGCCGTTGGCGGTGTGCAGCGTGTTTACTTCATATTCCAGCGACTGGAACGCGTCGTAGCACTCTTTCTCGGTGCGGGAACGGGCATAACCGTCGGCGTCCGGGATCTGCCATTCTTCCGCCGTTTTACGGTGTTTGTTGAAGCTCTCGGTCACGAACGGGGCCAATACTTCATCGATGCGGTTAATGGTGGTGCCGCCATAGATGTGGCTCGCCACCTGGGCGATGATCTGCGCCGTGACCGCCGTCGCGGTGGAGATGGATTTCGGCGGCTCAATCTCGGCGTTACCCATTTTAAAACCCTGGGTCAGCATGCCTTTCAGGTCGATCAGCATGCAGTTAAACATCGGGAAGAACGGCGAGTAGTCGAGATCGTGGTAGTGGATCTCACCGCGCTCGTGCGCCGAGACTACATCGCGCGGCAGCAGGTGCTGGCGGGCATAGTGCTTGGCGACGATACCAGCCAGCAGGTCGCGCTGGGTCGGGATCACTTTGCTGTCTTTATTGGCATTTTCATTGAGCAGCGACGAGTTGGTTTGCTCTACCAGGCCGCGGATCTCCTGGTTCAGGCGACCGCGTTTCTCACGCTGGACGTCACGGTCGTGACGATACTCAATGTAGGCGCGCGCCAGCTGCTTGTACGGACCAGACATCAGCTGGTTTTCAACCGCGGTCTGGATCTCGTTGATATCCACCTGGCTGCGTTCGTGCATCTGGCTGCTAACGACTTCTGCGACGGTGGCGCAGTAATCTGCGTCATCGACTCCCGCTGCTTTAGCTGCACGCAGAATGGCTTCTTTGATGCGCTCTGATTTAAACGGCACTTTACAGCCATCACGTTTCATCACATGCGGTGTCATGATCACTCCATTTTAAAAACAGGTTATCCACAGAGGTGGAGAAGTATTCACCGGGCGTATTCCTCGCCGAGGCAAAGACTTCCCGCGTGCCCAGCTCGTGTTATCCACAATTCCGGCCAGCGTTCGCGCCGTCTTGTTGTTGGAATAGTAGACGATAAATACAAGATGTTGGGTCGGCGTGCATTTTAAGTGCTACATATAGTGATTTGCATCAAACATGTTTGCGATTTTTTTGATGCAGGACAAAGTAAAAAGACGAGAGTACAAACGGCGGGCGCTGAGGCAATTGTAAAGACGCGAAGGAAAAATCTGATTAATTATTCAACAAAAACAGTAAAGTAAGCCGGACACGGCATCGTGCCCGGCGGAGGAATTACTGCTTTAACCACCACACGGCTTCAAACGGACGAAGCATTGAGGTTTGAGGGGCGGGGTAGTTGCTTATCACCACCTGCGACTCGCCGCTGAGAGCGTCCGCTTGCCATTCCTGAGGCAAATGGCTCAGGTTCGCCACCACCATCAGCGTTTGTGCCTGCCACTGACGGCGATAGCACCACAGGGAAGGGTGGTCAGGCAGGAGATCCTCATAATCCCCCCACGTCAGCACCGGCAGGGTTTTGCGCAGGCGAATCAGCGACTGATAGGTGTAAAACACCGAGTCGGGGTCGTCCAGCGCCGCGCGGGCGTTCACGGTTTCGTAGTTGTCGCAGACACCAATCCACGGTTCGCCCCCGGTAAAGCCCGCATTGTGCGAGGCGTCCCACTGCATCGGCGTGCGCCCATTATCACGTGACTTACTCGCCAGAATCGCCAGCAGTTCATCCGTATCGCGGCCGTTCGCCCGCTGTTCGGCGAACATGTTCAGGCTTTCTACGTCGCGGTAGTCGGTGATACGGCTGAAATGCGGGTTGGTCATGCCCAGCTCTTCACCCTGATAGATATACGGCGTGCCCTGCATCCCGTGCAGCACCATGCCGAGCATTTTCGCCGCCGCCACGCGGTGTTCCCCTTCGTCACCAAAGCGTGACACGATGCGCGGCTGGTCATGGTTACACCAGAACAGCGCGTTCCAGGCTTTGTTGTGCATCCCCTGCTGCCAGTGGCGGAAAAGGGTTTTCAGCGCCACAAAATCCGGCTTCGCAAGCGTCCACTTTTCGCCGCCGGGGTAGTCGACCTTCAGATGATGGAAGTTAAAGGTCATCGACAGCTCGCGCCCGTCGAGCGACGCATACTGCTGACAGTTCTCCAGCGAGGTGGAGGACATCTCGCCCACCGTCATCAGGTTGCGCGGCGTAAAGACATCCCGGCTCATCTCCTGGAGATATTCGTGGATGCGCGGCCCGTCAGTGTAGAAACGTCGGCCATCCCCGATGGTGTCGTCCGGGAAATCCTGATCTTTTGAAATCAGGTTAATGACGTCCAGACGCAAGCCGTCCACGCCGCGATCGGCCCAGAACTCGCACACTTTTTTCAGCTCGGCGCGCACCGCCGGGTTTTCCCAGTTGAGATCCGCCTGCTCCGGCGCGAACAGATGCAGATAATACTGCTCGCTTTCGGCATGCCAGCGCCAGGCGTTGCCGCCAAACTTGGAGCGCCAGTTGTTGGGAAGCGCGTCCGGCGTACCGTCGCGCCAGATATAGAACTCACGGTACGGACTCGCTTTATCCAGCGACTCACGGAACCAGGCGTGCTGCGTGGACGTGTGGTTAAAGACCATATCCAGCACAATGCGGATGCCACGTTCATGCGCCCGGGCAACCAGCTCGTCAAAGTCGTCCAGCGTGCCGTAGGTCGGGTCGATGGCAGTGTAGTTCGCCACGTCGTAACCGTTATCCACCTGCGGCGAGATATAAAACGGCGTCAGCCAGATGGCGTCAATGCCGAGGGTTTTCAGGTAGTCCAGGCGCTGCGTTACGCCGCGTAGATCGCCCGTGCCGCTGCCGGTGGTATCCTGGAAACTCTTTGGGTAAATCTGATAGATGACGCCGTTCTGCCACCAGTGAGGAAGGGTATTCATAGTGCGTTCCTGCAAATGCGAAGGGGCGCAACTGCGCCCCGAAAAAGGGAATTAAACAATCTGCAACGTGCCCTGACGGAACTTACGCTGATAAACCACGGTAGTCAGCGCCATTGGGATGATAATCGCCACCGCCATCGCCAGCGCAAATACCTGCCAGAAAGCGGGCTGAATGGAGAGGATACCCGGCAGGCCGCCGACGCCAATCCCGTTTGCCATCACGCCGTTCAGGCCGCACAGCAAGCCCGCCAGACCGGAGCCGATCATCGCGCAGAGCATCGGGAAGCGATATTTCAGGTTGATACCGTACATCGCCGGTTCAGTGACGCCGAGGTAAGCGGAGATGGCCGCCGGAACGGAGATCTCACGCTCGTTGTGCTTACGGCTGACGATGATAATGCCGGTTACCGCCGAGGCCTGCGCAATGTTAGACAGGGCGATAATCGGCCAGACCGGCGTGCCGCCGAGGCTCTGGATCATCTGCATATCGATCGCCAGCGTGGTCTGGTGCACGCCGGTGATCACCAGCGGAGCGTACAGGAAGCCGAACAGTGCGGCGCCAATCGGTGCGAAGCTGCCGGTCATCAGGTGACGGACCGCGAAGGCCACGCCGTCGCCAATCATGCGGCCAAACGGACCGATAAAGGCATGCGCCAGGAACACCGCCAGGATCAGCGAGCAGACCGGGACCACCACCAGATAGAGATAGTCCGGCACGATGCGCTTCAGACGTGTCTCAATAAAGCCCAGCGCCAGACCCGCCAGCAATGCCGGGATAACCTGCGCCTGGTAGCCCACTTTGGCGATGGTAAACAGGCCGAAGTTCCACACCTCTGGCGTTTGCTGACCAAGTAAGTAAGCGTTCATTAACTGCGGAGAGACCAGCGTCACGCCGAGTACGATTCCGAGAATGGGCGTTCCGCCCATCTTGCGCACCGCTGACCAGCAGATCCCGACCGGCAGATAGAAGAAGATGGCTTCGCCAATCAGCCACAGGAAGTCATAGATGCTTTGCAGCGCCGGGTACATCTGCGCCAGGGTTTTGCCGTCGCTCATTGGCACATCGCCGATGACGTTACGGAAGCCCAGAATTAAGCCCCCGCTGATCAGCGCCGGCAGCAGTGGGAAGAAGATCTCCGCAAAATGGGAAATCAGCTGCTCATGCCATTTCATATTCTGGCGCGCTGCCTTCTTCGCCTGCTCTTTATCGGCGGAAGAGTGCCCGGTAGTCGCCAGCAGAGCCTGATAGTAATCGCCCACTTCGGTACCAATCACCACCTGGAACTGCCCGGCGTTGGTGAAGCAGCCTTTAACCATTTTCAACTCTTCAATGGCTTTCGGATTGGCTTTGGCCGGATCGTTCAGCACGAAGCGCAGGCGGGTAATGCAATGGCTGACGGTGGCGATGTTCTCGCGTCCGCCGACCAGGACGATCAGCTGATCGATATCGGCTTGTTTGACTTTACTCATCATGAAACCTCATGACAGATGGTGAAAGGGGTTATGACCTGTGCGCAAGCCTACTCCTTCAACGTGACGGCGAAAATGGGAACGTTCCCGAAATCGGGCGAAGATCACAATAATCCATTCAAAAAAATTATGAGAGGCGGGCTGGAATAACGATCTGACGGGGCTCGGTACGCCCGGTAATTTGCTCGATCAGCTGCGCGGCAGCCTGCCGGCCAGACTCGGCATAACCCGGGTCAACGCTGATAATCTCCGGGTGTAAGAACTTCATCAGCGGCGTGCTTCCCACGCTCGCTAACTGCAGCTCCCCGATGCGTTGTTCCTGCAAATATTTGCTCGCACCCAATGCAAGGGTATCCGTGGCGCACACCAGGGCGGTGGTTTGTGCAGTCAGCACGCTGGCGACCTGCTCATATCCCTGTTTCATACCCAGTCCAGGCAGCGCGGCCACGGCGGGGAGATTGTTTTTTTTACAAAACGCCAGGTACGCTTCATGGCGACGCTTGCCGGTGGTGATGTCGGCATGCGGCACGCCGAGATAGCTGATATGCCGATGGCCCTGCTCATACAGGCGCTGCATCAGGATCACGATTGCCCCTTCGTCATCGTAACAGACAGAGGCAAACCCGCTGGCGTCGCGCGCCAGCAGCACCAGAGACGGCTGCCAGGGTTTAAGCATGTCCTCTTTAAGACCGGTAAACCCGAACAGCACTACGCCATCAATGTTGCGGCGCTGAAGCATACCGAGATGCTCCTCCACCATTTGCGCGGAAAACTTGCTCTCCATCATGATCGGATCGTAGCCCTGCTCGTAGAACGCGGGCAGCATCGTCTGTACGGCGAGGTTTTCGGAGAGGGAATCCAGACGCGAGACAATAATGGCGACCACTTTATCGCTCTGCCCGCGCATGGCGCGCGCGGAGCGGGAAGGGGAAAAACCGTGCTGATTCATCACCGCCTCGACGCGCTCGCGTGTGCGCTCGCTGACACCGCTTTCGTTGTTAAGCACGCGTGAGACGGTCGATTTCCCCACGCCGCTTAAACGCGCGATGTCTTTAATCGTAAGGCGGTTCTGCATGCTGTATTCCCTGTAACAACGATAAAATAATCAGTTGAGCCTAATGCTATCCTGCGAATTCGCTATGGGCAAAGTCTGGTTTACGTGCGGTTTATTTACGAGGGGGTATCATACCGCCCGAATAGTCACAAAAGGTATGGTTAAATCCTTATACTGCGCGACGACATCCCATTTTTAACTTACCGGAGGCTACATGGATCCCGATCCCACACCTCTCCTGACCAGGAGAAAACCTTCTTTCCGGTAAGCCAGCCTTTTGCTGTCTCACCGGCGTGAGGCAGCAACGTTCATACGTTCCTGCTTGATAAATTAAGTGCCTGACAGGTACGGCTCTGCCACGCCTGCGGGAAAACTGCGTCCGCCTTTGCGGATGCGGGGGAATGACTATGCTGAAAAATATCACCCGGCAGCTGTTCGCGCAGCTGAGCCGCCACCTGCCACATCGCCTGATTGCGCGCGATCCGCTGCCAAATGCCAACACCCTGGCGGGCGCGGAAATCCCCGCTTCCCTGACCGAGCGCTGCCTGAACGTGGCGGCGATGGATGAAAACGAAGTCTGGCGCGCCTTTGGCGGCCACCCGGAAGGGCTGAATGCGCAAGAAGTGTCAAAAATCCGCGAGGAACATGGCGATAACCAGATCCCGGCGCAAAAACCCTCACCATGGTGGGTCCACCTGTGGCTCTGCTACCGCAATCCGTTCAACCTGCTGCTGACGGTGCTCGGGATTATCTCTTACGCCACTGAAGATCTGTTTGCCGCAGGCGTAATTGCCCTGATGGTGGGGATCTCCACGCTGCTTAACTTTATTCAGGAAGCGCGCTCCACCAAAGCGGCGGATGCACTGAAAGCGATGGTCAGCAATACTGCCACCGTGTCGCGCGTGATTAACGACCTCGGCGAAAACGCCTGGATTGAACTGCCCATTGACCAGCTGGTGCCGGGCGATCTGGTGAAGCTGGCGGCGGGTGACATGATCCCGGCGGATTTACGCATCATCCAGGCGCGGGATCTGTTCGTCGCGCAGGCGTCACTCACCGGTGAATCCCTGCCCGTAGAGAAGGTGGCGAGGACCCGCGATCCGCAGCAGATGAATCCGCTGGAATGCGACACCCTGTGCTTTATGGGCACCACGGTGGTCAGCGGCACGGCGCAGGCCATTGTCACCGCTACCGGCGGCAACACCTGGTTTGGACAGCTTGCCGGACGCGTCAGCGAGCAGGAGAGCGAGCCGAACGCATTCCAGAAAGGCATTGGCCGCGTCAGCATGCTGCTGATCCGCTTTATGATGGTCATGACGCCGATTGTCCTGCTGATCAACGGCTACACCAAAGGTGACTGGTGGGAAGCGGCGCTGTTCGCCCTCTCCGTGGCTGTCGGCTTAACGCCGGAAATGCTGCCGATGATTGTCACCTCCACGCTGGCGCGCGGGGCGGTCAAACTCTCTAAACAAAAGGTGATCGTCAAACACCTCGACGCCATCCAGAACTTTGGCGCGATGGACATTCTTTGCACCGATAAAACCGGCACCCTGACCCAGGACAAAATCGTGCTGGAGAACCACACCGATATCGCCGGAAAGACCAGCGAACGGGTGCTGTACAGCGCGTGGCTGAACAGTCACTACCAGACAGGGCTGAAAAACCTGCTCGACGTGGCGGTGCTGGAAGGTGTGGATGAAGAGTCTGCCCGCATGCTCTCCGGCCGCTGGCAGAAGGTGGACGAAATTCCGTTCGACTTTGAACGGCGCCGCATGTCGGTGGTGGTCAGCGAGCAGCCGGACGTACATCAGCTGATCTGCAAAGGGGCATTGCAGGAGATCCTGAATGTTTCCACGCAGGTGCGTCATAACGACGAGATCGTGCCGCTGGATGAGACCATGCTGCGCCGCATCAAACGCGTCACCGATAACCTGAACCGTCAGGGGCTGCGCGTGGTGGCGGTAGCAAGCAAGTTCCTGCCCGCGCGGGAAGGGGACTACCAGCGTATCGATGAATCCGATTTGATCCTCGAGGGTTACATCGCATTCCTCGATCCGCCGAAAGAGACCACCGCGCCGGCGCTGAAAGCACTGAAAGCGAGCGGGATCACCGTCAAAATCCTGACCGGCGACAGCGAGCTGGTGGCGGCCAAAGTGTGCCACGAAGTGGGCCTGGACGCGGGCGACGTCGTGGTGGGGAGCGACATTGAGCACCTGTCCGACGATGAGCTGGCCGAGCTTGCCCTGCGCACCACGCTGTTTGCCCGCCTCACGCCGATGCATAAAGAACGCATCGTCACTCTGCTGCGTCGTGAAGGGCACGTGGTGGGCTTTATGGGCGACGGCATCAACGATGCGCCAGCCCTGCGTGCGGCGGATATCGGTATCTCCGTGGACGGCGCGGTGGATATCGCCCGTGAGGCGGCAGATATCATTCTGCTGGAAAAGAGCCTGATGGTGCTGGAGGAGGGCGTCATCGAAGGGCGTCGCACCTTCGCCAATATGCTCAAATACATCAAAATGACCGCCAGCTCCAACTTCGGTAACGTCTTCAGCGTGCTGGTGGCGAGCGCCTTCCTGCCGTTCCTGCCGATGCTACCGCTGCACCTGCTGATCCAGAACCTGATGTACGATGTCTCTCAGGTCGCCATCCCGTTTGATAACGTGGACGACGAGCAGATCCAGAAGCCGCAGCGCTGGAACCCCGCCGATCTGGGGCGCTTTATGCTGTTCTTTGGGCCGATCAGCTCCATCTTTGACATTCTGACCTTCTGCCTGATGTGGTTTGTGTTCCACGCCAACACCCCGGAACACCAGACGCTGTTCCAGTCCGGCTGGTTCGTGGTGGGGCTGCTGTCCCAGACCCTGATTGTGCATATGATCCGCACCCGCCGCATTCCGTTTATCCAGAGCCGTGCCGCATGGCCGCTGATCGTGATGACGGGCATTGTGATGGCGCTCGGGATCGCGCTGCCGTTCTCGCCGCTTGCAAGTTACCTGCAACTTCAGGCGCTGCCGCTGAGCTACTTCCCGTGGCTGGTGGCGATCCTCGCGGGTTACATGGTGCTGACGCAGATGGTCAAAGGATTCTATAGCCGTCGGTATGGATGGCAGTAACGGCAAGCCCGGTGGCGCTGCGCTTACCGGGCCTACGATCCGAACGTAGGCCGGGTAAGGCGAAGCCGCCACCCGGCAGCTGGCTTTCCTCCCAAATTCAACAACCTGTGATCTCCGTCGGCGCATTCGCTTGACGACAATTTGAGCGCATGTTAACAGAATGTTTTGCCTTTATTTGGCCCGTCAGATAAGGAACATTCATGTTACGGTACAGCCTCTTAACCGCCGGGCTCATGCTCGGCGCCTCCGCCTTTGCCGCCCCGGCAGGCGACCTTCCCTTAATGCCCTGGCCTGCGAAGGTTGAACGCCCGACCACGCAGGGTGCGCTGGTGCTTAACAATCAACTCACCGTGAGCGTCAGCGGCGACGATCTGGGGGATGCGGTCAACCGCCTGCGCCAGCGCATCGCCCTGCAAACTGGCTGGACGCTACAGCCGCAGGCCGAAAAACCTGATAAGCCAACCATCCGTATTTCCATCGCTGAAAAGGTGAAGCCGCAGCCGCTGCCGGACAGCGATGAGAGCTATAAACTCACGGTGGACGCCAACGGCGTAAATATCTCCGCCAACACCCGCTTCGGCGCGCTGCGCGCCATGGAAACCTTGCTCCAGCTGATGCAGAACGGTGCCGAAAACACCTCGATTCCGTGGGTTACCATTGAAGATTCGCCGCGCTTCCCGTGGCGCGGGCTGCTGCTCGATTCAGCGCGCCATTTCATCCCGTTACCCGATATCAAACGCCAGATCGACGGCATGGCCGCGGCTAAGCTCAACGTCCTGCACTGGCATTTGACGGACGATCAGGGCTGGCGCTTTACCTCGAAGCGTTATCCAAAATTAACCCAGCTTGCCAGCGATGGGCTGTTCTACACCCCGGAGCAGATGCGCGAGATTGTGCGTTACGCTGCCGAGCGCGGCATACGCGTGGTGCCGGAAATTGATATGCCGGGCCACGCCTCGGCGATTGCCGTCGCCTACCCGGAGCTGATGAGCGCGCCGGGGCCGTACGCCATGGAGCGCCACTGGGGCGTGCTTAAGCCAGTGCTGGATCCCACCAAAGAGGCGACCTATACCTTTGCCAACGCGATGGTCAGCGAACTGGCGGCGATCTTCCCGGATCCGTATCTGCATATTGGCGGCGATGAGGTTGACGACAGCCAGTGGAAAGCGAACGCTGCGATCCAGAGATTCATGCGCGACAACAAACTGGCGGACAGCCATGCGTTGCAGGCGTATTTCAACCGCAAGCTGGAGACGATCCTTGAGAAGCACCACCGGCAGATGGTTGGCTGGGATGAGATCTACCATCCCGATCTGCCGAAAAGCATTCTGATCCAGTCCTGGCAGGGACAGGACGCGCTGGGGCAGGTGGCGCAGAACGGCTATAAGGGCATTCTCTCTACCGGTTTCTACCTTGATCAGCCGCAATCCACCGCCTACCACTACCGCAATGAAATTGTGCCGCAGGGGTTGAACGGCGTGGATGTGATAGCAGACACCGACAGCGTCCAGAGCTGGGCTTTCTCGATGCCGCGTCTGAAAGGCAAGCCGGTGGAAGCCAGCTTTACGCTGGTGAAAGGCGATGCTGGCTGGCGCGGATTCATTGATTTTGCCGGGAAATCGCGTCGGGCGGTGGATAACATTCAGTGGCGGGACGACAATCAGGTAACGTTTACCGTTGATACCTGGATGGGTGAAACGCGTCCGGTCGTTTCTGTTGAGAACGATAAGCTCAGCGGCTATTTCCTGGTGGGTAACGCCCGCTACCTGATTAGCGGCACGCGTCTGGACGAGGTGCCGAAAGGCGTTCCGCCGGTGGTGCCGGACCCGGCGAACGAGGCCAATCTGCTCGGCGGTGAAGCCGCGCTGTGGGCGGAAAACGTAGTCGCGCCAGTGCTGGATATCCGTCTGTGGCCGCGCGCCTTTGCGGTGGCGGAGCGGCTTTGGTCGGCGAAGGACGTCAACGACATCGACAACATGTATACCCGACTCCAGGCGATGGACAGCTGGTCCACGGTATCGGTTGGGCTACAGCAGCATACCCAGCAGCAGGTACAGTTCACGCGCCTCGCTAACAATGCGGATACCTTGCCGCTGCAAATCCTCGCCCAGGCGCTTGAGCCGGCGCAGTATTACACCCGTCAGCATCTTAAGTTCCAGGCCGGAAACTATCATCAGTTTGAGCCGCTCAACCGGCTCGCTGACGCGCTAAACGCGGAAAGTGCGACCGTGCGTCAGATGAATAAATGGGCTGATCGTCTGGTGAGCGACGCGGAAGACACGGAGAGCGCCGACGCGCTGCGCCACGTCTTTAACCGCTGGCAGAACAACACCAGCGACGTGCTGGCCTTGAGCGAAAACAGCTATCAGTTGAAAGCCATCAAACCGGTGATTCAGGAGGTGGACAAACTGGCCTCGATTGGCCTGCGGCTGACGGATCTGGTGGCACGTCAGGGAACGCTGGATGATAAAGAGATCGCGTCGATCCAGAGCGAACTGGATAACGCGGCGAAAATCCAGGACGAAGTGGTGATTGCGGCGGTGTACCCGCTGGAAACGCTGCTGCGTGCGACGCAGAATCAGTAGAAAAAAATACCCCTCACCCCAACCCCTCTCCCCAAAGGGGCGAGGGGCACTATCGGTACCCTCTCCCCTTTGGGGAGAGGGTTAGGGTGAGGGGTAAGGTTTTTCCACTCAGTTCTTCAACACCCACGCCTCTTTCCAGTGCGCGCCAACGCCAGGCTCAAACTGGTTTGCGGTTGGGCTGTACTGCACGCAGTAGCCGCTGTACGGGAAAGGCTTACATTCGTAGGTCTTACCGTCTTTTGGCTGTAGTACCACGGTGCCTGCTTTGTACGAGGCGATATTCTCCGGGAAGGTAAAGTCGTGGTGGCCGGTGCTGTCCGCAGCCGCATCGCTTTCCAGCATCAGGTTCAGCACGTCCTGGGCGAACATCGTGCCGTCTTTATTGGTCGCGTAGTATTTCAGCATATGGTGTCCCGCCGTCACGTCAGTCAACGTCATGGTCACGTCCTGATTGACGTTGTTCATGTCCTGCTTCAGGTAACCTTTTTCCGCACCGTGGTGGTTCATCACGTGTGCTTCAAAATTAACGTCACCCTGCGTGTTGACGTGGAAGGTGATGGTCGCGTTGCCATGTTCGATTTTGCTGTATTGCAGATCGGAAACGGCGATGGTCTCGCTCACCTGCGCTTTTTGCTCTTCATAGGAGATGGCAACGGATTTCAGCGTGCTGCCCTCTTTCACGAATACGCTGTTGGCGCCGTGAACCGGGCTGATGTCACCGGCTTCATCTTTAACACCGACGCGGACATCGCTCTGAGCGGTGTTGATCTTCTGCGCCAGATCGTAAGACCACTGGTTAGCGTCGCCTTGTTCAGCAGAGCCGATGGTCATTTCGGTACGCATGGCGGTCACTTCACCGTTGGCGTCGAAGAAACGTGCGATAACCTTATCGCCCACGTTCAGGTTATTACCGGCAATCTGGCCGCTCAGGGTTTTGCTCCATTCGGAAACGATCGCAGGCGTTTCGTCCGGGGTTACGTTGCCACCATTCCCGAAATCAACGTCAATGGCCTGATAAAAGCTATTTGAGGTGTCCGCAATTTCCCACACGCCGTAAATAACCTGGTACCCCGTACGCGCAGGAACATTGCAAGTCATAGATTTTGTTACGGCTGGTGCCTGACTATTTCCGTTGATCGTACAGAATGGAGTTAATTCAAATTGATCGCGAGTCAGCGGCTTATTTGGATCCCAATTTTGTTTGGTGATGTAATAGCGCCAGTTAGTGGTTTTATGCGGTGCAGTATGATGCCAGACGAACTCATGCGGGCCTGCTGTTATCGGGTTTTTGGTCCAGGCATTCAGGCTTTGCTTATCCAGCTGAGAATACTGGGAAATACCTGCACTGGCGAGCTGGCCGTCCGGCGGCATAGCGCCGGTCGGGAAACCGGAAGTTTTTTCCACGCTCTGCGGTTCATACTGTACAGCGCCGCAATCAATATTTTGGCCAAGCTTACACATATAGGCGCGGCTGGCTGGAGATTCAATATAGCCGTGAGCAAATGCCGACGATGCAACGGTCACTGTCGCGAGGGCAAGTGCAATTTTTGAAAGTTTCATTACTCATCCATTATTAGAGAATATTACCGGGTGGAGAAGCTTAATAATGGACGGTGCGATTTGTCATTTTATATGGAGAGTAAAAATAGTCGAAATAAAAAGGACAGCTAAGCTGCCCTTTCTTAATTGAATTGAATTAGCGACGTACGGCAATCGCTTCAATTTCAATTTTCACGTCTTTTGGCAGACGCGCCACTTCCACGCAAGAGCGAGCCGGGAAGGTCGCGTTGTGCTCGGTGAAGAACGCTTCGTAAGTGGCATTAACGGTCGCGAAATCATTCAGATCTTTCACGAACACGGTGGTTTTGACGATATCGCCCACTTTCAGACCGGCAGATTCCACGATCGCCTGCACGTTTTCCAGCGACTGACGCGCCTGCGCCGCTACGTCGGCTGGCACTTCACCGGTTTTTGGGTTCACCGGGATCTGACCAGAAGTGATGATCATGCTGCCCAGATCAACGCCCTGAACGTATGGGCCGATAGCCGCTGGTGCATTTTCCGTCGCGAGTACTTTGCTCATTTTTTCTCCAGAATTACAGCGTTAAGAATGTTCCCGGCCATTATAACAGCCGGGTTTTCATTACCAACCTCAATTAGTTGGCCAGCACCACATAATGAGAAAACTCTTTTTCGCAGTATTTGCATTTGAGTGCGATGTCATTGGCGCGTTTTTTCACTGCGAAACTGGAGGAAACCGGCTCAGCATGACTGATGCAGTTGCTGTTCGGGCAGACCAGCACGCTTTCGATGCGATCCGGCAGGCTTGGGCGGGATTTGCCCACCACGTCGTAATCGTCGATGCGGTTAACCGTGGCGTCCGGCGCGTACAGCGACAGCTGGTTAACCTGCTCGTCGGTCAGGAAGGTGTTCTCGATTTTGATCAGGTCTTTACGGCCCATTTCGCCCGACGGCAGGTTCAGGCCGATGGTGATGCGCTGGTCCGTTTCGGTCAGTTTGAACAGCGTCAGCAGTTTAAAGCCCACCTGCGCAGGGATGTGGTCAATCACGGTGCCACGCTTGATGGCTTCAACCTGGAGTTTGTTATCGTGTGTCATGGTCGTCTCCCCTTACAGAGCTAATTCGCGATTCAGAACCAGTGCCAGTAACGCCTGGCGAGCGAAGATGCCGTTTCCGGCCTGCTGGAAGTACCAGGCGTGCGGCGTTTTGTCCACGTCAGTGGTGATCTCATCGATGCGCGGCAGCGGGTGCAGCACCTTCATATTGTCACGCGCGCCTTCAAGGTCGCTGGCGCGCAGCACGAACTGCGCCTTCACGTTGGCGTACTCGGACGGATCCAGACGCTCTTTCTGCACGCGGGTCATGTAGAGAATATCCACGTTGCCCATCACCTCTTCGATACTTGCGTGCAGGCTCCACGCGATGCCTTTCTCGTCCAGCATGTCGAGAATGTACTGCGGCATCGCCAGCGCGTCCGGCGCGATAAAGAAGAAGCGGTTGCCGTTAAATTTCGCCAGCGCCTGGGTCAGGGAGTGGACGGTGCGGCCATATTTCAGGTCGCCGACCATGGCGATGTTCAGGTTCTCAAGCGTGCCCTGAGTCTCCTGAATGGTGAACAGATCCAGCAGGGTCTGCGTCGGATGCTGGTTAGCACCGTCACCGGCGTTCAGCACCGGAATGCCGCCGGAAAACTCGGTCGCCAGACGCGCCGCGCCCTCCTGCGGGTGGCGCATCACAATCGCGTCAACGTAGGTACTGATAACCGAAATGGTATCCGCCAGGGTTTCGCCTTTTTTGCCCAGCGACGTGTTGCTGCTGTCCGAGAAGCCCACCACGCTCGCGCCCAGACGGTGCATGGAGGTTTCGAAGGAGAGGCGGGTGCGGGTCGAGGCTTCGAAGAAGCAGCTCGCAATCACCTTGTGCTTCAACAGCTCCGGTTGCGGATTGGCCTTCAGTTTTGCCGCGGTTTCCAGAACCAGTTCCAGCTCTTCGCGGCTGAGGTCGTTTATGGAAATGATGTGTTTTTGATAAAGCGGATTCATGTTTATCTCCTGACGCCGGGCAAAAAAAAGCCCCTCAAATGAGGGGCTCTGGGAATAGGTTTAGCAACGGGAAGAAAAACGGCAGGCCAGCGTCTGATTTCAGACGCGGTAAGACGTTATGTCGTACACGCTTGACCATGCTTCCTCCCGGCAAATTGTCGGGCATTATACGCAGCTCGCTTTTGGGATCAAGCGATTTAATGCACGCTTTACTCAATGCAAACGGTTCTTTGTGAATATTAATGCGTTCTGAGTAAATAATTAATTTGCTTATGCACCAGCGCGGTGCGCTTCACTACGCGGGGCGCGACCCAGACAATACTGCTCCCGGCCACTACACCTAAAATTTCCGGTAACTGGTGATAATCCAGAATACGCGCCACCGCGCGGCCATATCCGGCGACGGTATGGATAAGGATAAATTCGCTGTTGTGCTCCACGCTCACCACCATTTCAGAGACCGTACGCGCCGCGTCGGGGGCCGGGCGCAGCTGGGGATTCAGCGAATAAATCTTTAGCCCTTTGGCATTGCGAATTTTTATGACACCAAGCAACTTGAGCAGACGTGAAACGGTGGACTGGCTGATGGTCTCAAAACCACGCTCCTGTAAGTCACGGCGGATCTCTTCCTGGGAGAGATAGCTCTTTTCCGCGATCAGACGCTGGCAGACCGTTAGCTGTAGTTGCTCTTTGGGAGAGTACTCTTCGTAATCCATCATAGTTCCCATATCAGTTCCCGAAATAACCGGTGGCACCGCACCGATCCGTAGGCCGGATAAGCGCAGCGCCATCCGGCAAATCACAACAAAGCGCCCAGGCTTAACGCCACCATAATCACCACCGTTAAAATCCCCAGCAGCGGCGCGACCCATTTCAGATAACGCACGTAGGGCACGCGGGCGATAGCCAGCCCGCCCATCACGACGGCAGAGGTGGGAGTGATCAGGTTGACGATGCCGGACGCCGACTGGTAAGCCGTAACCACCAGGTCGCGGTTGACGTTAGCGAAATCGGCAAGGGGCGCCATGATCGGCATCGTCAGAACGGCCAGGCCGGACGAAGAAGGCACAAGAAACGACAGCACCACTTCCAGCCAGTACATCACGTTGATGAACGCCACCGTCGACAATCCGGTGACCATTCCCTCGGCGCTGTGCAAAATGGTGTGGGTAATCATGCCCTTATCCATGATCACTACGATACCGCGCGCGATGCCGATTATCAGCGCGACGCCCAGCAAATCTCGCGCGCCGTTGATAAAGGTTGAGGTCAGCTCCTCTTCGCTCATGCGGGCGATCAGCCCGACGATAATGGCACTGGCGAGGAACACCGCCGAAATCTCCGCCATCCACCAGCCCAGCACCGCCACGCCGTAGATCATCACCGCGAAGGCGAGGGCGAAGATCACCAGGATGAGTTTGCGCACCGGGGTAAATTCCAGCGACTGCTCGCCCTTGTTACCGAGAAAGTGGGCGCGATTTTCTTCCTGCTTATCCGCCACGATCGACAGCGACGGATCCTTGCGCACCTTGCGGGCGTAGCGCATTACCCACGCCACGCAGATGATCCAGCCGATCACCAGCAGCGCGATGCGTAGCATGATGCCGTTGGTGAAGGGGATCCCGGCGGCGTTGGCGGCGATCACCGTGGCGAACGGGTTGATGGTGGATCCGAGCGTGCCGATCCCCGCGCCGAGCAGCACGGTAGAGGCCGCAACCACCGGATCGAACCGCGCTGCCAGCATCACCGGCACCAGTAAGGTATAGAAGGGTAGCGACTCTTCGGCCATGCCGTAAATCGTGCCGCCTGCGGCAAACAGCGCCATCAGGATCGGGATCATCCACTCTTCGCGGCCGCGCAGTCGGGTGGTGACGCGCTCGATCCCGGCGTCTATCGCCCCGGTTTTAGTGACGATCCCGAGGAATCCCCCGATGATCAGAATAAACAGCGCCACGTCGATCGCCCCGGCCTGGCCGGACTCCGGATCGTACAGCCCGGCAATCGGCGCCATCAGCACGGAGACGAGCCCCTGCGGGTGCGCTGCCACGTGCGCGTAAGTGCCAGCAACCGGCACTTCTTTGCCGAGCGCCTCGTTCATCGCCATATGGTACTGCCCGGCCGGAACAATCCACGTCAGCACGGCAACCACGGCAATCAGAAAAAAGAGAATGGTATAAGCGGAGGGAAATTTGAACTTGCCCATGATGTTCTCCTGAACCCGGCGCACCCCGCGGCGCGCCGGGCGGTGATTAGTCGCCGAGTGTCGCCACCATGACCGCTTTAATGGTGTGCATGCGGTTCTCTGCTTCGTCGAAGACGATGGAGTTCGGGGATTCAAAGACCTCTTCCGTCACCTCCAGCCCCTTCAGGCCGTACGCCATCTCGATTTCGCGGCCCACTTTGGTATGTTCGTTGTGGAACGCCGGCAGGCAGTGCATGAACTTGACGTTCGGATTACCGGTGGCCTTCATCACGTCCGCATTAATCTGATACGGCTTCATCAGGCTAACGCGCTCGGCCCACGCCTCCTTCGGCTCGCCCATGGAAACCCACACGTCGGTGTAGAGGAAATCGGTGCCCTGCACGCCTTCTTCCACATCGTCGGTGAGGGTGATGCGCGCGCCGGTCTCTTTGGCAATGGCGCGGCACTGCTCAACCAGCCCGGCCTCCGGCCAGAAGGATTTCGGCGCCACAAGGCGGATATCCATCCCCATTTTGGCCGCGCCGACCATCAGCGAATTACCCATGTTGTTGCGCGCGTCGCCGAGGTAAGCAAAGCTCAGCTCCGGCAGGGTTTTGCCCGGAGAGTGCTCCAGCATGGTCATCAGGTCGGCAAGGATTTGCGTCGGGTGGAACTCGTCGGTCAGGCCGTTCCACACCGGCACTCCCGCGTATTCGCCCAGCTCCTCAACGATGGCCTGGCCGTAGCCGCGGTACTCGATGCCGTCATACATGCGGCCCAGCACGCGCGCGGTGTCCTTCATCGACTCTTTGTGGCCAATCTGCGAGCCGCTTGGGCCGAGGTAGGTGACCTGCGCGCCCTGGTCGAACGCGCCCACTTCAAAGGCGCAGCGGGTGCGGGTGGAGGTTTTTTCAAAGATCAGGGCGATGTTTTTCCCGACCAGGGTTTGCTTTTCGCGCCCGGCTTTTTTGGCCGCCTTCAGCTCGATGGCGAGATCGATCAGGTACTGGATCTCCGCCGGGGTGTAGTCCAGCAGTTTCAGGAAGTTGCGGTTTTTCAGGTTGATGGTCATGGGTAAATCCTTTTTAAAATTAATGTCTAAGACCTTACCCCTCACCCCAGCCCTCTCCCCAAAGGGGAGAGGATGTAATCGTCCCCTCTCCCCTTTGGGGAGAGGGTTAGGGTGAGGGGAAATGGGTGCTCAGTTACGAATCAACGTGCCTTTCTCGCCCGCCAGTATCTCCGCGCCGTCGGCCAGCGCGCCGATCCCGGCAATGCCGTTGCAGGCTTCAACAAACTCGCGGCAGGCGGCCACTTTTGGCCCCATCGATCCGGCGTCGAACTGCATGCCTCTGAGCAGTTCCGGCGTGACCTGCGCCAGCGGGCGCTGGGTCGGTTTGCCCCAGTCGAGGTACACCGCGTCGGCATCGGTGAGGATCAGCAGGGCATCGGCCTCGATCTGCCGCGCCAGCAGAGCGGCGGAGAGGTCTTTGTCGATCACCGCCTCAATGCCGCGATAACCGTTGGCGTTTTCCACCACCGGCACGCCGCCGCCGCCGTTGCAGATGACCAGGTGGTCGCGCTGAATAAGCGCCGTAATGGCGTCGCTCTCCACGATGCGCTTCGGCTGCGGAGAGGGCACAACGCGGCGGAAATAGGCCCCGTCGACCTTGAACACCCAGCCTTTTTCCGCGGCCAGCGCTTTCGCCTGGGCTTCGCTGTAGACCGGGCCGATGTACTTGGTCGGGTTGCTGAACGCCGGGTCGGCGGCGTCCACTTCCACCTGCGTGAGCAGGACGCTCACCTCGCGCTGGGGCAGATTGTTTTTCAGCGCCTGCTGGAGCATGTAGCCGATCATTCCCTGGCTTTCTGCACCAAGAACGTCCAGCGGGTAGGGGGTGACTTTGTCGTAGGCGCTGTTTTGCAGCGCCAGCAGCCCGACCTGCGGGCCGTTTCCGTGCACCAGCACCACGCGCCATTGCTCCGTTAAGCCTGCGATGGTGCGGGCGGCCTGCTCGATGTTCTGACGCTGGATGTCCGCTTCCAGCGGCTCGCCGCGCTTGAGCAGCGCGTTGCCGCCAAGGGCCACAACCAGAGTGGGTTTTCGTTCCATGATGGCTCCTTTAAATTCCGTCGCGTTCCAGTGGGCAGCTCATGCAGCGCGCGCCGCCGCGACCGCGCCCCAGCTCGTCGCCCGGGATCGGCAGCACGGTGATGCCCGCCTTGTCGTATTTCTCGTTGGTCCAGACGTTGCGCTCGTAGCCGATCACCACGCCCGGACGGATGGTCAGGACGTTGTTAGCGTCGTTCCACTGCTCGCGTTCGGCTTCAAAGGCATCGCCGCCGGTGGTGATCAGGCGCACCTGGTTAATGCCGAGGGCTTTTTCGATGGCGTGCAGCAGGTCGGTTTCCTGAGTACGCAGCAGACCGCCGCGTCCGTCCGGGGTGAGCGTCCAGCACTGGGCGTCCTTGCGCACCACTTCCGGGTAAACGGAGAAAGTGTCCACGTCGATGTGGGTCATCACGGTGTCGAGGTGCATGCAGGAGCGATGTTTCGGCAGCTCAACGGCGATCACGCGCTCGGCCTGACGATGTTTAAACAAGCTGTTGGCGAGGAACTCCACGCCCTGCGGCGTCGTGCGCTCTGACATGCCGATCAATACCGCCCCGCGGCCAATCACTAATACGTCGCCGCCTTCCAGGGTGGCGTGGTCGTAATTAATATTCTCGTCGCCGAAATACTTAATAAACTCGCCATCGGCAAATGCGGGGTGCCAGCGATATATTGCGCGCAGATTATTGGTTTCGCGCTGACGGGCCGGTTTCGCCATCGGATTAATGGACACGCCGTTATAAATCCAGCAGGAGGTATCGCGGGTAAATAAGTGGTTCGGCAGCGGTTTCATAATAAAATCATTCGCCGTGTGGGTATCGACCACCATATTTTTAATAGCCGCCGGAATTTCACCGTAGGTTAATCCACCGCTTAATCGGCGCGCCAGTTCGCGGTGCGACATATCCGCCAGCCAGCCGCGGACGTCGCCGGCAAAGGCTGGGCCGAGGCGGTAGTCGGAGATTTGTGTTTCAAGAAGCCAGGCTTTTGCTTCGGCAATATCAAGCGTTTGCGTAAGAAGGTCGGTCAATAGCAGGACTTCCACACCCTGCTCGCGCAGCGTGTTTGCGAAGATATCATGCTCCTCTCCCGCCCGCTCAACCGAGAGCACGTCATCAAATAACAGCTCCTGACAATTCGATGGCGTTAAACGTTTAAGACTTAAATTAGGACGGTGTAGCATAACGCTACGCAATTGACCAATTTCAGAACCGACGTAATGCTTTTCCATAATTATTCCTTTAACTTTTTTTCAGAATAAAAAGGGCATGCGCCATGTGATGTGTTTAATTTCATGGCGGCTAAGCTCAATTGATTTCGTGATTCATAGTAGGCGCTTAAATAATGGTTATTGTGACGCTGCTCACGCGAAAACCGATATTGAGCAGTTTATTTTCAATTGCATGATTCGTATCAGATAATGATTAATTTCATATTATTACGGGATGAATAGCTAAGCAGGAACGGGTGGCAATATTTGAGGTTGTTATTGTTTTGTAGAATTACATGCTTTGAAATATTTAGTTATGCTGTTGATTTTAATGAATAAAATTTTGCCTCGAGAATAGCTATGCAATAATGACAGTTAACTATTTTTCACTTAAGAGAAATCGATAAATAATTATGGGATTTTAAAGGAAATAACCGAAGTGATAAAGTGTGATGCAACAACAGGTTTTGTGAGTTACGTTTTAAATTCAGCGAGTTAGATAAGTTACGTAAAGCTTATGAAATGAGGATATGCATAATGACTGCATAAATGCCTTTTTGTAATTAACAGTGAATTAACACATTTTCCGATAAACATGCGCTGGCGCAAATCTTGTCTAAAAAGGGCTGGTATGGGAGAGGCGATTCTCGTATAAAAGATAAAAATGAAACAATGTTTTAATTTGAGGGTTGTATCATGATTATTGGCAATATTCATCATCTCCAGTCCTGGCTACCAGAAGAGCTGCGCCAGGCCATTGAGCACGTCAAGGCCCACGTCACCGACGCGACGCCGACCGGCAAGCACGACATCAGCGGCAACAGCCTGTTTTATCTGGTATCGGAGGACATGACCCAGCCGTTCGCTGAGCGTCGCGCTGAATACCATGCACGCTACCTGGATATTCAGATTGTGCTGAAGGGGCAGGAAGGGATGACCTTCAGCACCCTGCCGCACGGCACACCGGACACCGACTGGCTGGCGGACAAAGACATCGCGTTCCTGCCCGAAGGCGAGCAGGAGAAAACCGTGGTGCTGAGCGAAGGGGATTTTGTGGTGTTCTGGCCGGGCGAAGTGCATAAGCCGCTGTGCGCGGTGGGGGCGCCGGCGCAGGTGCGTAAGGTTGTGGTGAAGATGCAGGTAGAGTAACCCCTCACCCCGGCCCTCTCCCAAGGGGAGAGGGTGTAAAAGTTCCATCTCCCCGTGGGAGAGGGTTAGGGTGAGGGCACCAGACCGCACCCTCTAATATGTGATCCAGCTTAAACTTCCCGCACTCCCTCCTCATCTCCCATTTACCTGCGCTTTTTCTCCGTCATAGTATGATCGTTAAATTAATGAACGCTGTTCTATAATGTAGAACAAAATGATTCAGCAAGGAGATCACATGCCGCAGTCCGCGTTGTTCACGGGTATCATTCCCCCTGTCTCCACCATTTTTACCGCCGACGGCCAGCTCGATAAACCGGGCACCGCCGCGCTGATCGACGATCTGATCGCGGCGGGCGTCGACGGCCTGTTCTTCCTGGGCAGCGGCGGCGAGTTCTCCCAGCTCAGCGCCGAAGAGCGTAAAACCATTGCCCGCTTTGCTATCGATCATGTCGATCGTCGTGTGCCGGTGCTGATCGGCACCGGCGGCACCAACGCCCGGGAAACCATTGAACTGAGCCAGCACGCCCAGCAGGCGGGCGCGGACGGCATCGTGGTGATCAACCCTTACTACTGGAAAGTGTCGGAAGCTAACCTGATCCGCTACTTCGAACAGGTGGCCGACAGCGTCACGCTGCCGGTGATGCTCTATAACTTCCCGGCGCTGACCGGGCAGGATCTGACCCCGGCGCTGGTGAAAACCCTCGCCGACTCGCGCAGTAACATCGTCGGCATCAAAGACACCATCGACTCCGTCGCCCACCTGCGCAGCATGATCCACACCGTTAAAGCGGCCCATCCACACTTCACCGTGCTCTGCGGCTACGACGATCATCTGTTCAATACCCTGCTGCTCGGCGGTGACGGGGCGATCTCGGCCAGCGGTAACTTTGCTCCGCAGGTGTCGGTAAATCTTCTGAAAGCCTGGCGGGATAAAGACGTGGCGAAAGCGGCTGAGTATCATCAGACCCTGCTGCAAATCCCGCAGATGTATCAGCTGGATACGCCGTTTGTGAACGTCATTAAAGAGGCGATCGTGCTCTGCGGTCGTCCAATTTCTACGCACGTCCTGCCACCAGCCTCGCCGCTGGACGAGCCGCGTAAGGCGCAGCTGAAAACCCTGCTACAACAGCTCAAGCTCTGCTGAGCCGGACGATAACGATGACTATTGAGAAAATTTTCACCCCACAGGACGACGCGTTTTATGCGGTGATCACCCACGCGGCGGGTCCGCAGGGCGCGCTGCCGCTGACTCCGCAGATGCTGATGGAATCCCCCAGCGGCAACCTGTTCGGCATGACGCAGAACGCCGGGATGGGCTGGGACGCCAACAAGCTCAACGGCAAAGAGGTGCTGATTATCGGTACTCAGGGCGGCATCCGCGCCGGAGACGGACGCCCGGTTGCGCTGGGCTACCACACCGGACACTGGGAAATCGGCATGCAGATGCAGGCGGCAGCGAAGGAGATCACACGCAACGGGGGGATCCCGTTCGCGGCCTTCGTCAGCGATCCGTGTGACGGCCGTTCTCAGGGCACGCACGGCATGTTTGATTCCCTGCCGTATCGTAACGACGCGGCGATCGTGTTTCGTCGTCTTATCCGCTCTCTTCCGACGCGGCGGGCGGTGATCGGCGTGGCAACCTGCGATAAAGGGCTGCCCGCCACCATGATTGCGCTGGCCGCGATGCACGACCTGCCGACTATTCTGGTGCCAGGCGGAGCGACGCTGCCGCCGACCGTGGGGGAAGATGCGGGCAAGGTGCAGACCATCGGCGCGCGCTTCGCCAACCATGAACTCTCCTTGCAGGAGGCCGCCGAGCTGGGCTGCCGCGCCTGCGCGTCGCCGGGCGGCGGGTGTCAGTTCCTCGGCACGGCGGGCACCTCGCAGGTGGTCGCGGAAGCGCTGGGTCTGGCGTTGCCGCACTCCGCGCTGGCCCCGTCCGGACAGGCGGTGTGGCTGGAGATCGCCCGCCAGTCGGCGCGGGCGGTGAGCGAGCTGGATAACCGCGGCATCACCACGCGCGATATCCTCACCGACAAAGCCATCGAAAACGCGATGGTGATCCACGCGGCGTTCGGTGGCTCCACCAATTTACTGCTGCACATTCCGGCCATCGCACACGCGGCGGGCTGCACGATCCCGGACGTTGAACACTGGACGCGCGTCAACCGCAGGGTGCCGCGCCTGGTGAGCGTGCTGCCCAACGGCCCGGACTATCACCCGACCGTGCGTGCCTTCCTCGCGGGCGGCGTGCCGGAAGTCATGCTCCACCTGCGCGATCTCGGCCTGCTGCACCTGGATGCCATGACCGTCACCGGCCAGACGGTGGGCGAGAACCTCGACTGGTGGCAGAGCTCGAAGCGACGGGCGCGCTTCCGCCAGTGCCTGCGCGAGCAGGACGGCGTGGAGCCGGATGACGTGATCCTGCCGCCGGAAAAAGCAAAAGCGAAAGGGCTGACCTCGACGGTCTGCTTCCCGACGGGCAACATTGCGCCGGAAGGATCGGTGATCAAGGCCACGGCGATCGACCCGTCGGTCGTCGGTGAAGATGGCGTTTACCGCCACACCGGCCGGGTGCGGGTGTTTGTCTCGGAGGCGCAGGCGATCAGGGCCATCAAGCGGGAAGAGATTGAGCAGGGCGATATCATGGTGGTGATCGGCGGTGGACCGTCCGGCACCGGCATGGAGGAGACCTACCAGCTCACCTCCGCGCTGAAGCACATCTCGTGGGGCAAAACGGTGTCGTTAATCACCGATGCGCGCTTCTCGGGCGTGTCGACGGGCGCCTGCTTCGGCCACGTGTCGCCGGAGGCGCTGGCGGGCGGGCCGATAGGCAAGCTGCGCGATAACGACATCATTGAGATTGCGGTGGACCGCCTGACATTAACAGGCAGCGTAAACTTTATCGGTACTGCGGACAACCCGCTGACGCCGGAAGAGGGCGCGCGCGAGCTGGCACGGCGGCAGGTGCATCCGGACCTGCACGCTCACGACTTTTTGCCGGACGATACCCGGCTGTGGGCGGCATTACAGTCCGTGAGCGGCGGCACCTGGAAAGGCTGTATTTATGACACCGATAAAATCATTGAGGTAATTAACGCCGGTAAAAAAGCGCTCGGTATTTAATTATTTTGTGAGAGAAAATCGTCTGCGGAAAATAGTCCGCGGGCGGTTTTTGCGTGTCTGCAATTTACTAATTTAAACAATAAGTTGCGATATATCGTTGACGTCACAAAAGCGAAATAACGTAATACAGAAATAAGATATGAGCATTGCTGGTTAATTGAACAGCTCATTACACTCCATTAACACGATGTTGTAATTCAGCACACTACATAAGGGTGTAATTCTGATGACGCAATTAACCATGAAAGACAAAATTGGCTACGGGCTGGGTGACACCGCCTGCGGCTTCGTCTGGCAGGCCACGATGTTCCTGCTGGCCTATTTCTACACCGACGTGTTTGGCCTCTCCGCGGGCATTATGGGGACGCTGTTTTTAGTCTCCCGCGTGCTCGACGCCGTGACCGACCCGCTGATGGGGCTGCTGGTAGACCGCACCCGCACGCGGCATGGCCAGTTTCGCCCGTTCCTGCTGTGGGGCGCCATCCCGTTCGGCATCGTCTGCATGCTGACCTTCTACACGCCGGACTTCTCCGCGCAGGGCAAAATCATCTACGCCTGCGTGACCTATATTCTGCTGACTCTGGTCTACACCTTCGTTAACGTGCCGTACTGCGCCATGCCGGGCGTCATTACTGCCGACCCGAAAGAGCGTCACGCCCTGCAGTCCTGGCGTTTCTTCCTCGCCGCCGCGGGGTCGCTCGCAATCAGCGGCATCGCGCTGCCGCTGGTCAGCATCATTGGCAAAGACAACGAGCAGGTGGGTTATTTCGGCGCCATGTGCGTGCTGGGGCTGAGCGGCGTGGTGCTGCTCTACGTCTGCTTCTTTACCACCAAAGAGCGCTACACCTTTGAGGTGCAGCCGGGTTCGTCGGTGGCGAAAGACCTTAAGCTGCTGCTGGGCAACAGCCAGTGGCGCATCATGTGTGCCTTCAAGATGATGGCGACCTGCTCCAACGTGGTGCGCGGCGGGGCGACGCTCTACTTCGTGAAATACGTGATGGATCACCCGGAGATGGCGACCCAGTTTTTACTCTACGGCAGCCTCGCCACCATGTTCGGCTCGCTCTGCTCCTCCCGCCTGCTGGGCCGCTTCGACCGCGTTACCGCCTTCAAGTGGATCATCGTCGCTTACTCGCTGATTAGCCTGCTGATTTTCGTCACCCCGGCGGAGCACATCGCGCTGATTTTTGCCCTCAACATTCTGTTCCTGTTCGTCTTTAACACCACCACGCCGCTGCAGTGGCTGATGGCCTCTGACGTGGTGGATTACGAGGAGAGCCGTAGCGGTCGCCGCCTCGACGGGCTGGTGTTCTCCACCTACCTGTTCAGCCTGAAGATTGGCCTGGCAATTGGCGGGGCGGTGGTGGGCTGGATCCTGGCGTACGTCAACTACTCCGCCAGCAGCAGCGTGCAGCCGGTCGAGGTGCTGACCACCATCAAAATTCTGTTCTGCGTGGTGCCGGTGGTGCTCTACGCGGGCATGTTCATCATGCTTTCGTTCTACAAGCTCACCGACGCCCGCGTGGAGGCCATCAGCCAGCAGCTGATCAAGCATCGCGCGGCGCAGGGCGAGGCCATTCCCGACGCTGCGACAGCCGCATCCCATTAACCGGAGGCATTATGGAAATCACTAACCCGATCCTGACCGGCTTCAACCCGGACCCGTCCCTCTGCCGTCAGGGCGAGGACTACTACATCGCCACCTCGACCTTCGAGTGGTTCCCGGGCGTGCGCATCTACCACTCCCACGATCTAAAAAACTGGTCGCTGGTCAGCACCCCGCTGGACCGCGTGTCGATGCTGGACATGAAGGGCAACCCGGACTCCGGCGGCATCTGGGCGCCTTGCCTGAGCTACGCCGATGGGAGGTTCTGGCTGCTCTATACCGACGTGAAGATTGTCGACTCGCCGTGGAAAAACGGCCGCAATTTTCTCGTCACCGCGCCGTCCATCGAGGGGCCGTGGAGCGAGCCGATCCCGATGGGCAACGGCGGGTTTGACCCGTCCCTGTTCCACGACGACGATGGCCGCAAATACTACCTCTACCGCCCGTGGGGGCCGCGCCACCACAGCAACCCGCACAACACCATCGTGATGCAGGAGTTTGATTCGCAGACTGGCACGCTCTCGCCCGAGCGCAAAACGCTGTTTACCGGCACGCCGCTCTGCTACACCGAAGGGGCGCATCTTTATCGCCACGCGGGATGGTACTACCTGATGGTTGCCGAGGGCGGCACCAGCTACGAGCACGCCGTCGTGGTGCTGCGCGCAAAAACCATCGACGGGCCGTACGAGCTGCACCCGGACGTGACGATGATGACCAGCTGGCACCTGCCGGAGAACCCGCTGCAAAAGAGCGGCCACGGCTCGCTGCTGCAAACCCACACCGGGGAGTGGTATATGGCCTACCTCACCAGCCGCCCGCTGCGCCTGCCCGGCGTGCCGCTGCTGGCCTCCGGCGGGCGCGGCTACTGCCCGCTGGGGCGCGAGACCGGCATCGCCCGCATTGAGTGGCGCGACGGCTGGCCTTACGTGGAAGGCGGCAGGCACGCGCAGCTGACCGTGAAAGGCCCGCAGGTAGCGGAACAGCCTGCATCCGTTCAGTGCAGCTGGCGGGACGATTTCGACGCCAGTTCGCTTGACCCGGAACTGCAGACCCTGCGCATTCCGTTCGACAACACCCTCGGCTCGCTTACCGCCCGCCCGGGCTACTTACGGCTCTACGGCAACGACTCGCTCAACTCGACCTTTACCCAGTCGACCGTGGCGCGCCGCTGGCAGCATTTCACCTTCCGGGCCGAGACGCGGATGCAGTTCTCGCCGGTCCACTTCCAGCAGAGCGCGGGGCTGACCTGCTACTACAACAGCAAAAACTGGAGCTACTGCTTTGTGGACTACGATGAGGGGCAGGGGAGAACCATCAAGGTGATCCAACTCGACCACAACGTGCCGTCATGGCCGCTGCACGAGCAGCCGATTCCGGTGCCGGAACAGGCCGAGAGCGTCTGGCTAAGGGTGGACGTGGATAAACTGGTTTACCGCTACAGCTACTCGTTCGACGGCGAGACATGGCATACCGTGCCGACCACGTATGAGGCGTGGAAGTTGTCGGACGACTACATCGGCGGGCGCGGCTTCTTTACCGGTGCGTTTGTGGGACTGCACTGCGAGGACATCAGCGGCGACGGCTGCCACGCGGACTTCGACTACTTCACCTACGAGCCGGCATAGCCCAGTGCGCGTGAGAGCTCGAGCCCGGCCTGCTGAAGCTCCTCGCGGAAATTAGCCAGCTCGGCATCGTCCACGCGCGAGGTCAGGGTCGACAGGCTCAGGGCGGCAATCACGCGGGATTCGTGGTTCCACACCGGCACCGCCACGCAGCGCACGCCCTGCTCGTTCTCTTCGCTGTCCAGGGCATAGCCCTGCTCGCGGGTCTGCGCCAGAGCGGCCATTAATGCTTCGCGAGAGGCGAGGGTGGAAGGGGTGTAGGTGGTGTACTGATAGCCCTCCAGCAGGGCGTTCAGCTCGGCCTCGCCCAGCCAGGCAATCAACACTTTGCCGATGGCGGTTGCGTGAACCGGCAGGCGGCGGCCGATGCGCGAATAGGCTATGGCGGCCAGCTTGCCTTCAATCTTCTCGATATAGACCCCTTCACGACCGTCCAGGATCCCCAGATGGGTGGTCTGCCCGGTCCGCTGGGACAGCTCCGTCAGCCAGCCTTTCGCCTTCTGGCGAATATCGATCGAGCCCACAACGAAATGACCGCGCTCAACCAGCTTCATGCCGAGGCGATATTTGCCGTTCTCCGGGTTCTGATCGATATAGCCGTGAAGCTGGAGGGTTTTCAGCAGCGAGTGGAGGGTACTCTTACTCAGCCCCATCAGTTTGCTGATGTCGGTGATCTTAAGCTCGGTGGCCTGCTCGTTGAACAGGTCGAGGATCTGCAACGCACGTTCAACAGACTGAATAATCGGCATAATGCTGGCATGTCCACGCTGGAATGAAGGCGAAAACGTACCTTTTTCGGGGTGAAAAATCAATGAAATGGCGCCGGTTTGCTCCCTCTCCCCGTGGGAGAGGGCGGGGTGAGGGCATAAGGCCGCAGCGTTGCCTGATTCGCCCGGCGGCGCTACGCTTGCACGGGCCTACGGGTTGTGTTTTCTCCCTCTCCCTGTGGGAGAGGGCCGGGGTGAGGGCATCAGGCCGCATCGTCGCCTGATTCGCCCGGCGGCGCTGCGCTTGCACGGGCCTACGGGCTGGGTGTTCTCCCTCTCCCTGTGGGAGAGGGCCGGGGTGAGGGCACCAGACCGCAGAGGAGTCAATCACTCCCCAAGCGTCGCCACCATCACCGCCTTAATCGTATGCATCCGGTTTTCCGCCTGGTCGAAGACGATGCTCGCCGCCGACTCAAACACCTCGTCCGTCACTTCCATCCCGCCGTGCAGATCGAACTCCTTCGCCATCTGCTTGCCGAGCGTAGTCTGGTCGTCATGGAACGCCGGCAGACAGTGCAGGAACTTCACGTTCGGGTTGCCGGTCAGCGCCATCATTTGCGCGTTCACCTGATACCCCCTCAGCAGCGCAATCCGCTCCGCCCACTTCTCTTTGGCTTCGCCCATCGACACCCACACGTCGGTATAGATAAAGTCCGCGCCTTTCACGCCCGCCGCCACGTCTTCCGTCAGGGTGATTTTCCCGCCGTGCTTTTCCGCTAGCGCACTGCACTCCGCCACCAGGCTCTCTTCCGGCCAGCAGGCTTTCGGGGCCACCAGGCGTAGATCCAGCCCGGTCAGCGCCGCCGCTTCCAGCATCGAGTTGCCCATGTTGTTGCGCGCGTCGCCCGCGTAGACCAGCGTCATCTCGTTAAACGCCTTGCCCGGCAGGTGCTCCTGCATGGTCAGCAGATCCGCCAGCAGCTGCGTCGGGTGGAACTCGTTGGTCAGCCCGTTCCACACCGGCACGCCCGCGTACTGCGCCAGCGTTTCGACCACTTCCTGGCCGTGGCCGCGATACTGAATGCCATCGTACATCCGCCCGAGCACGCGTGCGGTATCCTTAATTGACTCTTTATGCCCAATCTGGCTGCCGCTCGGCCCTAACCAGGTAACGCGTGCGCCCTGGTCAAATGCGGCAACTTCGAAAGAGCAACGTGTACGGGTTGAGTCTTTTTCGAAGATGAGTGCGATGTTTTTTCCAGTAAGCTTTTGTACTTCCTTGCCATTTTTTTTATCGGCTTTGAGCTGTGCGGCAAGAGTCAGCAGAGAAGTGAACTGTGCAGGGGTAAAGTCGAGCAATTTCAGAAAGTGTTTCTTGTACAGATCAGACATTTTATCCTCGCATGGCGAACGCCACTTATTGAATTAAAATTCACTTTATATGTGTAATTATTCATTTTCAACCCCGTTTCACAAATCTTTCCAACAAAGGTGGAGGCAAACCCGTCCGTGTGTGAAAATAGAAGTATCTGCCGCACTTTAAAGAGGATTGACCCATGGCAAACCCGGAATTACTGGAAGAGCAACGCGAAGAGACGCGTCTGATTATTGAAGAACTGCTGGAAGACGGTAGCGATCCGGACGCGCTGTACACCATCGAACACCATTTCTCTGCGGACGACTTTGAAGCGCTGGAAAAAATGGCCGTGGAAGCCTTCAAGCTGGGTTACGAAGTGACCGAGCCGGAAGAGCTGGAAGTGGAAGAGGGCGACACCGTCATCTGCTGCGATATCCTGAGCGAAGGCGCGCTGAAGGCGGAGCTGATCGACGCGCAGGTCGAACAGCTGATGAACCTGGCCGAGAAGTTTGACGTGGAATACGACGGCTGGGGAACCTACTTCGAAGATCCGAACGGTGAAGACGGCGAAGAAGGCGACGACGAAGATTACGTCGACGAAGACGACGACGGCGTGCGTCACTAAGCGTTTCAGGCGGTGGCACGCGCCACCGCTTTTTTCAAGGCAGAACCATGGATTACCCGCAGATACTCGCCCCCGTACTCAACTTCCTCCAGTGCCCGACCCCGCAAGCATGGATTGATAAAGCCCGCGACCCGGCGAACCTGCCGCTGCTGCTCACCGACCATATGGTGTGCGAGCTCAAGGCCGCCCAGACCGCGCTGTTACTCGTGCGTAAATACGTCGCCGACGAAAGCGGTGCCGATGCGCTGCTCGACTGGCTCAAGCCCTACGAACAGTTCACCTTCCGCGACGGCCCGGAGCCGGACTTCATCGCCCTGCACAAGCAGATTGGCAAAAGCGTGATGCCCAAAACCGACGACCCGTGGGGCCAGGCGCTCATCGACAGTATGGTGCTGCTGATTAAAGAGGAGCTGCACCACTTCTGGCAGGTGCGAGAGGCGATGCTGGCCCGCGATATTCCGTACGTCAAAATCACCGCCAGCCGCTACGCCAAAGGGATGCTAAAGGAAGTGCGCACCCACGAACCGCTGACGCTGATCGACAAGCTCATCTGCGGTGCCTACATCGAAGCCCGCTCCTGCGAACGCTTCGCCGCGCTGGCCCCGTTCCTCGACGACGACCTGCAGAAGTTCTATCTCTCGCTGCTGCGCTCGGAAGCGCGCCATTATCAGGACTACCTGACGCTGGCTCAGCAGGTGAGCGACGACGATATCTCACCGCGCATACAGCTTTTTGGCGAAATTGAAGCCACACTTATCTCGACACCGGACCACGAGTTTCGCTTCCACAGCGGCGTGCCGGTGTAACCCGGCATAACTCAAGGATAAGGATGCGAGATGAATAAAAAGTGGACCCGTATTGTGATTATCGTCATTGCGGCTGCCTCCGTGGCGTTCTGGGTGTTTTTCGACAGGCAGCGCGCTCCGGAACGGCAGATGGATAACGCCCTCAACGCGATGCCCGCCTGGCAGGTGATTAAGGAGCAGGAGCCCGCGCTGCATCAGCGCATCCTCGACCAGATGGCCGCCCTGCAAAAAGCGGGCGAGCCGGAGCAGCAGATTATCGACACCATCCAGCCGCAGATCCTGCATCTGCAGATGACGCGCCTGCAAAACGCCCCGGACGCCAACGTGGTGAACTACATGACCATCAACATGGAGCAGACCGCCGCCATCCAGAAGGTGAGCGACGACGCCTGCTTCCGCTTCCTCTACCCGATGGTGAAGGGCGGCATCAACCCGATGCGCATGCTGGATAAAGACCTGATGGCGCGGCGCATGCAGGCCGATGCGGACATGATGCGCGCGGCCTACGGCAAAAACCGCCACACCGTGACCCAGGCCGAGCGTGAGGCGGCCGTCGAGGATGTCCGACCGATTATGAAGCAACTTGCCGATCAGTACGGCGAGGACATCCAGCTGTTGCAGATGCCGGAGAAGGCGGCGGGCAAAGAGAAGCTCTCCTGCGATATGGTGCAGGAGATGTGGGCCAAGGTGCTGGCGCTGCCGGAGCAGAAGGCGGCGAGGGTGATTCGGCTGGCGGTGTCTGAGCTGGAGTGACGAAGGGCGCTGGTTTTTTGGGCACTTAGCGCGGGTTTAGCGCGTCGTCGCTTGCATGGCGGCGCGCGACAGGTATAATCCACAACGTTTCCGCATCCCCTTCAGTGCCGAAGTGGCGAAATCGGTAGACGCAGTTGATTCAAAATCAACCGTAGAAATACGTGCCGGTTCGAGTCCGGCCTTCGGCACCATACAAAGCTTTTTTCAAGTCTACTAACGTCTACTTTAGTCCATAAAAACAGTAAGTTAAGCAGGTTTCTGGCTTTTCTTAGTCTGTCTACGTCTACTCAATTCCTTGAACATATACCAACTGATGATGGTATAACTGATGGTATTCCCGGTTCGATTGATTTTGGTACCAACACTGGAGGTATCAACTGATGGCTCTCACCGATATCAAAGTTAGGACTACCAAGCCCTCCGACAAACCCTTCAAACTCACCGATGGGCAGGGTATGCACCTGCTGATCAATCCTAACGGCTCGAAGTACTGGCGACTCCAATACCGTTTCGATGGCAAACAGAAAGTTTTAGCATTGGGTGTTTATCCAATGGTCTCTCTTAGTGAAGCCCGCAAGAAACGGGATGAAGCCAAAAAATTAGTATCGCTTGGTCTCGACCCCTCAGAAAAGAAAAAAGCAGACAAAATCGAGCAAAGCGAAGCCCTGACATTCGAAGCTGTTGCAAGGGACTGGCATACTGCCTGTAAAAGGAAATGGTCAGATTCCCATAGTGAGAGGGTTTTAAAGAGCCTTGAAGATAACCTTTTCTCTTTCATAGGAAAGAGAAAAATAGCCGAGCTTAAAACCAAGGATCTACTTGTTCCGATCAAGGTTGTTGAAGCTTCTGGACGGTTAGAAGTAGCAGCCCGTCTACAACAACGAACCACAGCAATTTTGCGATATGCCGTCCAGAATGGCTTAATTGACTATAATCCGGCCCAAGAAATGTCTGGGGCTATTGCTGTAGCAAAAAGAACCCACCGACCGGCATTACCGTTTGATCGCTTCTCTGAACTCCTAGAGCGAATTGAAATATTCAAAGGTAGAAAGCTCACGAAGTTAGCCGTAAAGCTTACATTGCTCATTTTTATTCGTTCGAGTGAACTCAGGTTTGCTCGTTGGTCAGAGATAGATTTCGACAATGCCATGTGGACTATTCCTGCAGAGCGAGAGCCATTACCCGGAGTGAAACATTCGCATCGTGGTTCGAAAATGCGAACTCCACACCTTGTTCCTTTGAGTTGTCAGGCATTGGCTGTGTTGACGGAAATTAAAGAGATCAGCGGTGACCATGAACTCGTGTTCATTGGCGACCATGATTTCAGAAAGCCCATGAGTGAAAATACGGTAAACAAGGCTTTGAGGTCTATGGGCTATGACACAACCGTGGAGGTCTGTGGACATGGATTCAGAGCTATGGCTTGTAGTGCTTTAATTGAATCCGGTTTGTGGTCGAAAGATGCTGTTGAACGGCAAATGAGCCATCAGGAGCGGAACTCAGTTCGTGCTGCGTACATACATAAAGCAGAGCACCTTGATGAGAGAAAGCTTATGTTGCAGTGGTGGGCCGATTACCTTGACCTCCTTAGAATACGACAAGTTTCACCATTTGATTTTAAAAAGAGTTAACTATGAATAAGTAGATGATCAATCGCTCTCCCTTATCAATCTTGTTAAGGGAGAATTAATTCAAATAAGCAGTGTTAACTCATTCAAGCTTTGAATACAGTGGAGGGATTAATGAAAGTAGTAAGCCCTTATGAAGAATTAAAAAGCTGGTTTAGTCTCGAAAACTATGAGCAGTTAAAATCACTTACAATCAAAGAACTGCATACTGAGCTTGCCTTTAGAGAAGCGATTTTCGACAGTGTAAATTTTGGATGGGAAGATGATAATCAAAATTTAAGGTCTATCCTTGAAGGTAATCCTATTTTAAGCAGACAAGATAATAATCATGGTCATTTTGGCAAGGGCCAAAGGCATGTTGCGCAAGTTAGCTTTGGTGATATAAAAAAATTAGAGAACAAGTTAATAATGTTTAGCATGGATTTTTTTGAAGAAAATGGCGATTTCAAAAAAGAGTTGAAAAAGAAACCAATTACAAAAACTATGAGGGACTTTTTTCTAAACCAAAATAGCAGCAAGATGTATGTTTCATTTGATTTAGGAATGTCCAGCGATGAAGAAATTATAACAGCCTTACAAACGATGCTACCAGATCTTAGAAAAGAATATGAAATTGAGCCAGTGAAAACAGAAAAAATTGGACTTGCAAAAATAAGAAAACTTGTCGATTACAATATTATCCCAATGATGGATTTATTGATTTGGGCAAAGTTTAAAAAAGTAAAAATCTCAAATATGGTCTTGTCTCGTGTCTTGTATCCCGACTTTACAAATGAGATCAGAGGAGAAGATCACATTAAAGATACAGATAGGCCTGTTGCAGAGAAGTCATTGAATGGCGAAACAACCCGTAGTCTGGAATATTTTATCAGCAAAAACAGCCATCTCCGCAACATACCGATTTCGGAACTCGGATCTTTCTAGTTGTAAATCATCATGTTAATTGTCAAGGGGAGGGCGTAAATATTTTTCTTCCCCGGAATTTCCTTTCATTATTCCCTCATCTAACTTTTCAGTTATCAGCATTCCCTTCATAGATACGAATCTGTGTGGCTAATATCTTCGTAACGGAAGCGGAGGAGGTAGCCAAATGAATACAACCGATACAACCAATCAAAGCTTAATTCGTTTACCAGAAGTCTTGAAACGAACTGGTTTCGGCAAAGCCTGGGTCTATCGTCTGATCAAAGATGGTAAGTTTCCTGCCCCTGTCAAAATTGGAACTCGTGCAGTAGCTTTCGTCGAAAGTGAGATTGATGCCTGGATTCAGTCTGTTATCGAAACAAGTCGAAATAATGTTGCTTAGTTAATTTGGGGAGGCATGTTATGAATATCGAAGAATTTGTGAGTGAAGATAACCATATGTGTAATCTGGGCCAGGAACTTTTCTGTAAAATCTTCGAACCCGGAGCGATTTACGATTTACCTGATAATGAATTTAACAGAAAGATTGTTTACTGGTTAAGCCAGTATTTAGTGGGGAATCTAAGAGAACCGTTAGATTCGATCTCTGAGCTTAATATTTTCGAACAGTTTTATGTGTATGAAACATGGTTCTCGCTAATTAAATGCCCAGATGAAATTAGAAATTTATCGAAACGGATAATTCGATATCAGATTGGGCTGAAAACTCTTTTGTAAAAATGTAAAGTTTGGCCCCATATTTTGGCTTAAAACCTTACAAAATAACTTACATTATTTTGGTTGCCGTTTATTAGCAAGACAGTGAGATAGTTTTCAAAGTATTAGGTGTACATAATAATAACTAGATCTACCAGATGATAATTTGACAAGAATAATCGTCTATCTCACTGTTTTAATTTAAATAAATATCTTAATCGATCCAAATAAATTTGTAAATCTACGAAATGCTTATTATTAATATATTGGAATTATACTTTTTGTAAAGTTTAGGAGGAAAATATGTGCAGTATTTGTGTGGATTCTTTTATGTTCGAAAATGGTGAGAGATATTGTCATGTTGTAAATAAAGATACTGGTGAGCCATTGTATTATCCAAACTTGTATATAACAACACAAGTCAGGAATCGGTCAGAGTCTATATCAACAATGAAGGTTATCGCTGGGAGCATTTCATTGTTATATCGATTCTTTATGAGAAAAAATATCAATATTGATGAAAGAATTCAGAAAAAGATATTTCTGGCTCCTCATGAAATTGAAGATTTGATTGAATTCACTTCATTCAATTTCCGAGATGGCGAGGATGATAACTTTAGGAGTTCAAATGTCAAAAAACCAACTAAGTACTTTCGGATTACAACCATAGCTAACTATCTGGAATGGCTGTGCAAAATACATCTTTCTCATACAGGACAGAAGGATACTCTCAAATATATTTTAGATTTCATTAACAACATAAAAAGAAAGAAACCGAGAAACAATGATAAATATAATATAGATATAGAAAAAAGCTTAGATAAAGAACAATTGGATTCTTTGTTTAGCACTCTTGCACCGGGTAGTAAATTAAATCCTTTTTCAGAAAAAGTGCAAAAAAGAAACAATCTAATATTCTTGCTATTATACTGCTTTGGCCTGAGAGCAGGTGAACTTTTGAATCTGCGAATTGGTGATATAGATTTTGCAGAATCGACAATTGCAATAAGAAGAAGAGCAAATGATAAAACAGATCCGCGAGTGTATCAGCCATTAGTTAAAACTTGTGAGAGGAAATTAATTGCTGATACAAAGCTCATGTTTGAAATTTCAGATTATATTATGAATGATCGAAGAAAGATAAAAAATTCTAACAAACATGACTTCCTGTTTATTACTTATAAGGAAGGAAAAACTCAAGGGCAACCTATTTCATTTTCTTCATATCACAAAGTGGTGAGTGTTGTTCGTCAATCCTCCTCACTTCTAGGGGGATTGACAGGCCACAAACTCAGACATACATGGAATTATGAGTTTTCGAAAGCAATAGACAAGAATCAGGACATATCCGATGAAAAAGAGCAACAAATCCGTTCTTATCTCATGGGATGGCGACCGGGTTCAGAAACTTCAATAATTTATAATCGCAGGCATATTTTTGAGCTATCGAAAAAAACTGCACTTGAGCAACAAGAGCAACTATTCAAAGGAGAATTTGATGAATAATTTAATTAAATACAACTCGGATAAAATGTCTTTGCATGAACATAAAATCGTCAGTTCGATTGAAAATAACGGAATCAATCTTACAAACTTAATATTTGCTATGAACGAAAATTTGGTTTGTGGGTTTGTATATACAGTACAATATTATTTTAATAGCAACAGCTATTTGTATGTGAAAAATATTGTTAGAAATATGGAGAGTCTTATCCGTAAACTATCTCCTACTCATATTGATGATAAGGTTCTAATTGAATATCAAAATAAGAAATTATCAAAAGCCCCAGCATCACTTCGCGTTTTACGACCATTTTTGATTAAATGGTTTGAGTTAGGATATCCAGGAATAGATGAAAGTGCGGTAGAACTGTTAAAGCATTTGGACCTAAAGATAAAAAAATCTGGTCAGTCTGTGCTTCAAGATGATCCAACAGGGGGACCACTAACTAAAGAAGAACATACTTCTTTGATTAAGGCTATGAATCATGCATATAGAAAAGGTGAACTGTCACTGCCACATTACGCAATATCACTATTGATCAGCCTTACAGGTAGAAGACCTCAGCAGTTAGTTATGTTGAAATATAAAGACCTTCTTCAAAAGAACTTAGATAATGGCAAAGTAGAATATGTAATTTCAGTGCCACGAGTTAAACAACGGGGTAAAGAACTACGATATCGAGAACTTGCAATAATATCAGAGGTTGCATCAATTGTTCAATTGCAAGCTAATCAATCAGTGAAACTCGTTGAGCAAGCTCTTGGAAAAACTCTTGATGATTATTCTAAACGAGAAGTTCCTATTTTCTTAAATGAGGAAAAACTCTCAGATTTATCCATAACAGGTTCAATTCTTCTGGAATATAATAAATTATATGCGAAGCCTATAATTGCTAATGTAGCATTGAAAGGTATTGTTAATAATGGGAATATAATATCCAACCGTACCGGTTCGATACTAAATATTACGCCTCGTAGGCTTCGTTATACAATAGCAACTATGCTGGCTAAGAATGGGCATAATGTTAATACTATAGCTGAGTTATTGGATCATTCCTCTACTTCAAGTGCGGGTATTTATATTAAAAATCATGCTGACAGTGTTGAAAGGATTGATTCCGCTGTTTCAGAACAATTGTCATTTGTCGCTGATATTTTTATGAACGGAATCAAATCGAAAAAGAGTTGTCATTTCAAATTTTTTTCTTCAAGTAGATGCCAGAGTCAGAATTCAGGATTCCCTTGCAATCAATGTATATTTTTTATTCCGATTGATCGCAGTGAGGTGAATCAACTATGAATAATATTATTTTGTTCAAATCAAAAAAACATATTCTTGTAGAAGAAAATTATAATGAGTTCATAAAATTTTGTCGCTATCAACTGTCCGGACTAACCCAAACTCAGGATTGGGAGCAGTATGCCTGGAAAGGATATGTCACATTTAGAAAAATAGGGATTGGAAATAAAATCTTTGATTCCATTGATGCAATGCACGAAGATTATATCAATTTTGCGAAAGCATATATCAGATATCAACACACATTGAAACCATTAAAAAATTATGGGGTTATTATGATGGCCTTGCGATGTCTCGAACAGGCCCTTTTGCAGGTTCAGAAAACTGGTCTCATTTATAATGTTACAGCCGTTGTTTTCGATGAGGCAATGCAGATCGGGAGTAAATATTTTGAAGGTAACGTTTTGGCTAAATGTGGAATACAGCTTGAAAAAATATCAAAGTTTCTGTGTGAACATAATCTTGTGAAGTCAGGATATATCTCATGGAAAAACCATGTAAAACAGAAAGTCAAAAACAATTATCTTCCTGAGATTGAGGATTATCACCGAAGCGATAAGTTACCAGATGAAGAAGCATTGCTCGCTATTGCTGATATTTTTTCTCAAAATGATGAGTTACTGAGTCCAAGGGATAAGTTCACCAGTTCAGTATTTGCACTTCTACTTTGTTGTCCGAGCAGAATTTCTGAAATTTTAGCCTTACCTGCTGATTGTGAGATTACACAAATAGATGGCAAGGGTATCGAAAGATATGGTTTGAGATTTTATTCGGTAAAAGGGTATGGCCCTAATATCAAATGGATTCCACGGGTTATGATACCAGTTGCAAAGAAAGCGATTAGAAGATTACTTTCCTTATCACAAAATGCAAGAGCACTTGCTCACTGGTGCGAAAAGTACCCGGATAAATTTTACCGACATGAGCTTTGCCCAACAGTTGATGAAAAAGCTAAATTGACCGTTGTACAAGTTTGCCATGCACTGGGGTATAATTTATTTGATCATAAATCATGTGTTTTAAAAATTAAAAGAACGAGTTTGGATGGTGGGAAAAGTTTCTTAAACCACAATGATTACAACTATTCATTGAGTAATTTGTGGGAAATTATTAGTTCTAATTTTAGCAGAGATTTTCCATGGTATGATAAAGAAAAATCCATAAAATTTAGTAATGCTTTATGCTTGCTCAATACTGATCAATTTTCTTTATCAAGAATGACTTCAATTTTCACATTTTACAAACCTACTAAAAGTTTCTTTTTCAGTGACATACAAAGAAAAAAAAGCTATGAGATGAATTATAAAAATATATTTTCCCGATATGGGTATTATGATGATGAAGGTAAACCACTACTTATTCGCTCACACCAGCCACGGCACCTTTTAAACACAATAGCCCATTATGGTGAAATGTCTGAACTGGATATAGCTAAATGGTCTGGTCGTATCAATGCGAATCAGAACAGAGTTTATAACCATGTGTCAGAAGAAGATATGTTAGATAAAATCAAAGCTATTAAATTGAATAGGAGTAATTACTGTCAAAGGGAGTCAATACCCACAAATGAATTGACAATTGATTTTGATAACCTTAATCAAGGTGCAATACACTTAACTGAATTTGGTTACTGTGTACATAACTATTTAATCAAGCCTTGTACAAAAATTAATCATCTTATTGAATGTGATAATGAAACACCGGACATTAACTCAGTAGATAGAATTAGACTGCAATCTGTCCGAGAGAAAGTAATGCAATTAAAGAGAATAACTCAGATCGCTTATGAAAATGGTGATTATGGTGCAGACAAATGGTTGCAACACCATGAAAAAAATTTGGAAAGAATTAATAAGCTTTTGAATAATTAAAACAGGAGATACTTATGGCAAAACATTTGAACAGGAGTGAAATAAAAGCAATTAAACACATTATACTGACTTGGGACGGTAAAATCACATGGAGTGATTTATGTGAATCAGTGTATAAGAATCTAAACAGAACTATCACAAGGCAATCTTTAAGTGCTCATGATGAAGTTGTTGAAGCATATAGAATAAAGAAAAGTTTGTCCAATTTGAAAAAATCTGGTCTAAAGAAACCAGCTAACTTAACTATTGCGGCACAACAAATAATAAACCTTAAAGCCGAAAACGAAATGTTGAAAAAACAGAACAATAGATACAAAGAGCAATTTAGCTATTGGCAGTATAATGCTTACAGACATGGTCTCACTATGGAACAATTGAATAGACCATTTAATAAAAAATAATAGTTGATAGGTTACACCTATTGACAAGTTAAATAAATGAGATAAATATAAACATATGGTCAGGAAGACTATTTCATTATGCAAGGATGCATTTTATGGACAAAAACATCATCAATCTAGAGTTTACTCTAGAAGAGCAACTTATCATTATTGTCGATAAGTATATCTCAAAAAGATACCAGCCAGGCGATAAAAGTTTCTCATACCAGCTATACCTGCTTTTTGTTGGCTATCATTTAAAGTATTTCTACCCAAGACAGCTATACATTCGCTCTAATCGTAACATAGACAACATTATGACGATGTTCAGTTCTGTATACAAATGCCTTACAAGTACTTTGTTGCAGCGATTGAACAATAAGGAGGCTGTTATCAGAGAGCTAAACTCTCTCGTGAACTATATTGACAACAATCAAGAAAAAGCAGAAGAAATCTATACAATTTTTAAAGCTCAGTATGAAATGAGAGTTATAGAGAAAGAAATTACTCACGAAGTTGTAAAAGTTAGAAATTTGCGGCTTTAATTATTATAAATATAAATCTGTAATTTATTTGAATATTATCTTTTTTCGCGCTAAATAAAAGAAAACGATAATATTTTTGCAGGATTAATTATGATAAGAACAGAATGGTTAGAGTTAGAGCCAGAGGTTTTACCACTTTCTACACATAGGGGGATGCTTGACCAGACTCTTTTATTTGAAGCTACAAGCGTTGATGAAGTGAACTGGTTGATTAAAAATGGTGTTGATATCAACCACCGAAATTTCGTTGGTAAAACCGCACTGTGGAAATCGGGTTATTATGATTATGAAATTGAAATAATAGATCGATTGTTTGAAGCAGGTATTAATCCAGATCTTTTAAATTTTGAAGGTGAGCATGTTTTATCGGGAATGGGTTATTTTGGACATCCTGAAATATTTATGAAGCACAGGGGCAAAATAAAGTCTACTGACATTCATATCAGGGATATACATTTATCCCACATTGATAAAATGAAACGAGGTATTGAAATACTTCTGGGAAATGGCTTTCAGGTGCATTATCCCCGCTATATGAATATTGAGGACATTACTCTCTGGGATGAAGAGCAGGCATGGTATCGAACAGAGCAAGAGAATATTAACATGAAAATATACTATATGAAAAAACGAAATGATTACATCAAATTTTTAGAGTATCTGGACAAACAAAAAAGAGCTATAAGATTAGTTAGTGTCAGAGCGAATAGCAAGGACATTACTCTCTTTGATATTAAGGAAATGATTGAAAGACTTCGATTAATGAAACCAGAATTGTATATTGTTAAGTAATCTAATTTTTGTTTGATTTTCCCAACGGATAGCATCATACTTATAGCTCATTTGGTTTATAAGAGAACAACCTCATGGCTTATGGAAAAAATCCCTTCTCAAAATCACCACTCCCAACAGGTGATTTTAAAACCTCTCAAAAAAGACTTACCGCAGAGATAAAAGAAGTCGAAGGTAAAAAAGTCATTTTTATCTACTATGAAGGGACTAATGATGTTTATGATGGTCCAGAAGCGACTCAATACACTACACTTGAAGATGCACAAGGTTTCTGTAACAATTATAATAAACAGCTAAATATTTAATGAATATTCAAATAAAAGCCCCTACTATTAGGGGCTTTAAAGCAATATGGCTTTCTATTGTTGTATTTCTTTCCAGATACCATCAGCTTTCACAAGCTTAACAGGCTTTGTCTGTTTCATATTGCTAATCGAGGCATCGACAATGCAGTTATAAACATTGTTTGCTTCTTCTGTGCAACTTACTTTCTTCACATAATCGATTCTTAAAAGATCTTTTTCGGGAATACTTGAGTTCAGAGCTTTCATACTTGCATTTGACCTGTCTACAACACTTTTAAAAACATTAAATATATCTTTTTCAGAAGGTTCTGAATTACAGGCTGTTAATAGAAAAGTAGAAAGGATAACTGCGAGAATTGAGTATGTTTTCATTTTCTTGTCCAGGAAACGATTAATTAAGAATGCCAGATTTTGTATTGTTATTATCAGTAGAGAATGTCCATTTGCTTACGGTTTCTCCATTGAAGTCGATTTCGAGAGTTTTAGACTGAGTCTGGGAACCGCCAGTTAGCAAACCAACAACAGGGATAAAAGTCGAGGCATTGAACTGATTGTTATACATGAAATATCTCCATTGCTCGTTGCCATCGTCAAGAGTCGTTCTGGTATCAGGCTCACCAAGTTGAGCAACTAGCTCTGCCTTAGTTGTTTTGTTTTTAATTATTTTTGATTGTAGACTCTGTGCCGTTTCATTTTTGATTTTTTGGTTGCCGGATGTAGAACAGCCAGAAATTGAAAATATTGCAATAAAAAATGATGTAACAATAAATTTATTCATTTTATCTTCCTTATTATATTTGGACAGGGTTAGCTTTTATGTGTGAAAACGGCTCTGTGTGCAAATTTCTTACGTAAAAAAAATCTTAAAGAAATTGCTGACGCAAAATAGATAACGACAGTTAATATAAAATTTTGACTGATAGCGAATATAAGAAAAGCAATCGCTAACAGCACAATTCCTATTAGTAAAGCTAACCAGGCTGAAACGGCTCCATATCTAATAGTTGAATGACAGCCAGTGCAGACACGGACACCAAACGGACTCTCCTGAAAGCAGAACGGGCACTTAATTGTTTCGTTTTTCATAGCAACCCCAGGGTGGAAGATTTACTGCTGTTTGTAGGGATTCTCGATGACCGACTCGCTTTAGTAAAATTGCTTGTACCGATCGATGATTGTTACTTGATAGTTATTGTCTATCATAACTAGATTATCGATCTGTAATAACGATCAATATTTTCTTGACTAAACACAAATTTATTACTAAGCAATTGAGTTAGGTTACGAAAGGTGTTTACAACTAGCTGTCTATAAACGAATTTTTCTTGTAGGTTTCAGATGATGTGTTGAATAGACTTCTGAGAAGTTTGTAGGAACCTTGTGGAGGATGCTCTTTCCATATTTTCTGAGAAGCTCTATGAGCCGTTGTAAAAAGGGAATCCAGCCGGTGAGCCTGAGATGCTTTTGCTGTTTGGCTGCATTCTTTTGAAGGATCTTTTCTACGATTTCGTTCCGTTTGTCTTCTCTGAGCCGTAGTTCCAGTTCTGCAATTTTTTTACCGATACTTTCCTTTCTCTCAGCGGTTTTCAAAACTATTGCAGGAGCAGGAGCAGGAGCAGGAGCAGGAGCAGGAGCAGGAGCAGGGATAGCCTTCTTGGTCGCTCGTATAGCTTCTAAGTGGTCAGGATTGTAGTTAAGTTGCTTTTGAAGATTAGCCCAAGAGTAACCCTTACCTAACTGCGAAGCCTTGAAAGCTATATCGCGGTAAGAGAATGAGAACCCGTTCATTTTCCCGGTTGAAGCGACATTCGCCGTCCAGCCGACTTCTGCTTCTTCCAGTCGTTTTGTGAAAGTTAGAAGGTCCGGCTTATCAGATAAACTTTTATCAAGTATCTGCTTGAGAGCTTCCTTAGGGGAGGGAACACCAGTCCGGGCCGATAGCATTTGTTCGTTGCGAGAGATTCTTTTTCGCTTCGGTTGCTTTGGTGCAATCGCAGGAGCAGTCTTGGTAACTGTCAGGTTATGATCGATTTCAATTTCACTGATAATCCGGGTGCTGATGAGGTTTTCATTCCTACCTAAGTAAAGCTTCCCATCGGCCATGTCGATTCTGCTGGCGATAATGTGTATGTGCTGACCGTCGTCGTCATGTAAGACATAGCAACGGAGATGGGTATCACTGAACCCCATTCGTTCCATATAGTCATCTGCGATACTCGACCACTGTTCATTCGTTAGTGATTCACCGTTGGGTAAGCGAAGCGAGTTGTGCCAAACCGGTTTCTGAACATCTGGCCGAAGCTGTTTTGTGCCATTGAATTCGGAAATCAGTTCAAGAGCAAAGCCACTTAACATGTTCCCGCCAATAACGATTGGATCACTTTTATGATGTGAACCTGGCTTCAATGCATATTGGACCACACCAGCAAAGTTCTTACCCCTGCGAATTTTTCGCATACCCTTCATTCGGGAGGCTCCATATACTGTCACTTAAAAGATTCGTGCGAAGCTCTTCCAGTTGTCGCTTCACAGCGAAAAGCTCTGTATGAGTAAGGTGACTATCTTTACTCTTACCATCTATGTGGGCCGCAATGCGATTTAGTTTTTGTGATATTTCAGTTAAAGCTTTCCAGGCTTTGGTATTAATCGCTGGTATAGCCGGAGGTAACCTTTGAAGGGAAGCCATTCGAAGCCACTCTCCCTTTTTATAAGAGCCTCGCTTAATATTCAGGAGTTGCAGTTCTTCAACATTCAAACGGACACTGACACAATAGCTTCTTACTGATTCTGAAGGTAATTTACTTTTATCAAAACTACCACGGCGGGAAATTTTGGATAGATCTATATCATCTGTATAATTTATCTTATGCATATAAACTCCATTTTATATGATATTAATTGGTAAGCATAATCCATATGCTTTATATATCACTTATATAATGAATGAGTTTTTTGTCAATCTATAGGCTTGATTGTTTTGATTTTCTTTTATTGTCTGACTGAAAGGAAGCAAGAAAAGCAAGAGCTTTATAGAACGGTGCAACCGCTTCTATAAATTAGCTCTTGCTTATCTTCTTCTCTAATTGATGAAGTGTGTATAAATTACATATTTTATTTTCATCAGAGTAGAATGTAAACTTTGTATCTGGGGATGCTTCTATTTCTTTCAGTAAGCCAAGAGTTTTTTGAAATGGTACTGGATTTGAAAGAGGATCAAAATTGATATGAACTTTCTTGGAAAGAAAAAATTTGATTTCTTTTTCATTAAGTAGTTTTAAGCAATTATGCGTGTTGGTGAACACTTGGAAAATTTCTATATTTGTTTTTTCAGTAGATTTTAGCTGTGATGAAAATACATCTGGTATCGTATGAAACAACTCATGAGATAAAAAACAATGATTTTTGATATCAGTTAAATTTTTATTTATATCTAACTTCAACATCAACTCAACATTTTCAGGCACATTAACATAAAACAATAGGTTCTTCCCCTCGTTATCCACATGATTAATATTAGCCCCAAAAAGTATAAGTAATCTGAATTGAATTTTATCCTTACAATAAAAAATAGGGGTTTTACCAAAGTTATCAGTGCTATTTATATTGAATCCGTTTTTTGTTAATGATTCTAAGTCACTCATATTCCATGTGTAATCTTTAAATATAAGATTTTGTCCTTTTTCATTTTTATTACTTGGGTTGCTATATTGTCTAATCAACTCTGAGAAAACGGATTGTATTGAATCGTAATGTGCGGCCACTATTGAAATCTCCTTTTTTATAAATTAATAAAACAAAAAAAGGAGAAGTCAATAGTAATTATAAATAAAAATTATGAACTTAGTTTTGATGGTTTTATCAATTTGATTGATTCATCATCTACTTCATTTTCTTGAATTAGAAATGGGAAATAATTAGCAAGTTCCTTTTCTTCAAATTTATCAGAAAGAGCATTTTTCAAAGTTTCAACAGTACTACCTTTAGCATATTTCCTTTCAATCAATGTAGAAAGAAATTGCTTGTGCAATATCTTGATATCTTCATTATCGAATATAACTGTAAAATTTTTATTTAGTAAAGTAGGCATAGTAGAGAATAATTTATATTTTTCAGTAAATAGAAATTCTTTTTCCTTATTTTCTTCTATGTAAAGCAGAGATGTGGTTATTTCCTCAATACATACTAATTCGTCAAGTTCTTTATTATTTTGCTTTTTAATTTCATCTGAAACTTGTACTATTTGTTGTTCAAGCTTAAAGTGTGAACTGTCTTCATAAATTTCTTCTAGATACCTTAAATAGATATTTATCAAACCATATGCTAAATCGATGTTATTGAAATATCCAAGGCAAGTATTAAATGAATCGAAAACAAAATAATGGTTACGATTTTTTTCATCGGTTTTTTCAAAAATATTGAATGTATATTCCATCTTTTTCCTCAGCATAATTATTAAAAAATATGATAAAGCTATGTGTTCATAATTTTAAATACACGGCATAACAGAAATTTATACTTTTGAAAAAAAAGTGTTAGATGAATTGCCTAAACTTGTCATCTAACACAATTTTAATTTCACTATAAAACAAGCAAATCTTTAACTAGTTCTTTTGACGTCGGGTATGATTTAGCTCTGATAGATGAGTTCTTTTTATAAATTAAAGTACAACCATTTTTACTCTGAAGTTGGGGCCGATTATTGATACCAAGCATATATTCGCCTTCTAATACAAATCCAACCTTTAATCTCAATCTTTTATCATTGATATCTGATACAGCCATAAGCTTTAGAAAAATCGCATCATTAATTAAATGTGAACCTTTTGGATCTAAAGCCCATACTTGGTTTTTACCCCATAATAAAAAATCAGGAAAGAAATTAGAAGTCCCTTGACCAATTTCAGGAATAGGAATGTTATAACCTGTTTTTGATGGGTTTCTGCACCAATCAACTCCTAATGAATCAATAGATTCTGCAATTTCTAACTCAAATTTATTCAGGCCATTATATTCTGAATGCAAGGCATTTTTAAAGGAGTTAACTTTGTATCTGTTTCTTTTATTTAAGTCTTCATATTGATAGTCTGGTGAAACTAAATTAAATGATTTTACCGCATATATGTCATCGTATTCATATTCGAGATGAAACTCATTATTAAGCAGACGAATAATATTTGATAAATTATTGTTGATTTGCAACATTGCATCTGAGCCAAATTGCATTCGCTGTTTCATCTTAGGATCATTTTTTACAAAAGGAGTAAAACATGTCCCTGATTTTCGGGCTATACGGTTATCATAAGTTCCTAATCGTGAGACTAAATATTCCCACACAGAAATATCAGCATTGTCATCCTTTGTTTCTTCTTTATTAAGATCCAAATCTTCACAACTGTTAGCTAAATCTAAAACTCTTGTATGCATTTTTCCTTTTGAACGAAGGCTCTCATCAGAAAAAAGAGGCACATTTGAAAGTAGTATTTGGTCTAGTATTTCAAGGTCTTCACCGAAAGTTTCTGCGACTTTAGAAACAAACACTTCCTTTTTAACAGGCACTTCTCTCGACGTTTGTGGTCTCGGACTATTACTTTCTATTGAGACTATTTCATAGCCTGAATCACTTAGGTCATTTTGTGTAGTTTTAACAAGTTCTGAAAAATCTTTATCAGGAACATTAAAATAAAAGTATGCTGAATTTAAGTCTCCATCATCAAAAGGAGTAGCATTAGGTTGTCTCAAAAAACGACCAATTTTTTGTGAGATATCAGTAGTAGATTTACCTAACCCATCAAGGTAAGCTACATACGCCCATGGTTCATCCCAACCTTCTCTTAATGATAAGTTCCAGATGATATGTGAATAACCTTCATCATGTAAATCTTCAGGGCTTTTCTTAGCTTTATGAGTATCGACTAATAAGTTCCACGGTGCATTAGGATTAACATTGGCTAAATTGGAATTTACATTTGCTAAATGAACTGCAATTCTTTTTGGATCAACTTTTAACTGAGTGACCAATGATTCCCAAACTTCTAAGCCTGCTAATGTTGAATTTACAATGCAACAAATTACAGGCCAAGTATTAAAGCTACTCATTTTAGTGCTAAGTTCTTGCCATTTAGTATTAGCTTCGGTTAATGCATCTAATCGAGAAGTGTTACAATCGACTAGATAAAGACGGGTCTTTAATAGCCCTTCTTTTACAACTAATGGTGTCGAAACTACTACTGTTTGAGTTTTTAAAGATAAAGATTTTTCATCCACATTGTTTCCAGGCAAAAGATCAATTAGATCGCCTGACATTTCGGAGGAAGATGCTAAAATAAATGCACGAGGATTGAGTTCTTTCAATCTTGAGAACTGAGCTTTTGTACCACCATGAGCCTCATCGTAGACTACATAAAGTTGGCGGTTTCTACCTTCTGGTCCCTTTCCTGAAAGAACATCCCAATGACTAATGCCATCTCTGTCTTTATGAACATTCAAAGCATCTCCATCTCTATTAAATAAAGCAACAGTAGCAAGGATAATTGTTAAGCCTTTTTTGGCACGACAAATATCGATCCAATCAGTTTCCGTAATCTCATTTAAATTCAGGATATTTACATCGTCAGGAAGTAAATTGGAGTATTTTCCTCCGACACTAAGATTATTTTTTGTTTGTGAGATGACTGCTCCTCTGTTTGTTGTCCAAAGGATAATACCATCACCGATTTTGTTACATGCGAGTGAAAGTATTGGCGTTTTACCACTCCCCGTAATAGCTTTTAGCCTGCAAAGGAAGGGAAGCGACATACCGGTTTCGGGATCAAACCTCCTTTTGTAAGGAGGGTTAGGGTAAGTTGCAATCATCTCAGCAATTTCACTTGCTGCTTTAATTTGAAATGGTTTGAGTGTGTCTATTGTTAGTTTCAAAATGATTACTCTTCTTCCAGTAAATTTAATCTCGCCAGAATTGAATCAGGAATCTGCTGGAAGCGGTAAAGCTGATCATTCAACGGAGATACATTGGCTACAGCATAAATATAAACAGGTCTGTTCACATTCGCTTTCTTAGCCTCATCCATAATTACTGAACGGATTTCTCTTGTTAAGGGCTGATGTCCATTGGCTTTGCCTGCTTCCCACACCAACGCAATTCCAAAGCCAAGTTTTGTCTTTCCAATTAGATATTTATAGCCATCCATGCGACAATCTAAACGGTTAGAATCATCTTCAACAACCTGTAAAATAATATCAGCCAAATTTTCTCTATTAGATTCCATGATGACTGTTTTGCTGACAGTCTTTTTAGCTTCATAGAAATTGAATCCTTCATTGATTTTTGGATGCTGGGATTTGTCAGCCCAATTACCGGAAAGGACTCTTCTAATTCGTTCAGCCGTTATATTATTCACATAGTGATCGCGGTTGATTTTTTTATTAGAAGGATCACCATTTTCTACTAAAATAAATTTTCTCTGGCCATTATCCTCAGAGTTCATAGTCAAAACAGCATGACCAGTAGTTCCACTTCCAGCATAAGGATCGAAAATAATTGCATTGGGATCTCTCCAAGTAACAAGGTTGAAGAGTTCTGCCAACATTTCATGATCTTTGGGATTATCGAATGAGTTTTTTCCAAGAATATTTGTTACGGTTTCTACCGCTCTTTGACCCATTCTTCTAATCACCGAAGTTGCGACTTCTGATTCCATTTCATGTAAATAGGTTTTCATTCTCGGAATACCATTATGATCGCTTTTGAAAGCAATCTTATCGGCATCAATTAAAGCTTGCATTACCTCAGGATTAGCAATCCTCCAGCCAGATGCTGGGACTTTACATGGTTTATGTGTAATTGGGTGTAATACATCATATCGAGGACCACCACCGCCTGGCCAGTTTAGATTACCGTCGTCATTATAGACGCCATTTTTGTCTACTTTCCGATAACGAATTTTCTTTGCAGGATGGTCTTCTGGCAGATTTTTGAAAAAATCATTCATATATTTTTGGATTTTAGGAATATCATCCAAAAATATTTTTTTAGCATCAGAGTATGCTGTTAGTATATCTTCTGCACCTTCTTTAGGCTTTCTCCATTTACCTTTGTATCTCTCCCATTTCTTATTCTTAGCAAGTTCTTTCATTTTTGAATCGAGAGCAGATTTGTCACGGGCCCAAACTAATAGATACTCATGACCTTCAGAAATATAATTTGCGTCATTTTTCCTCGATCTTTCCCAAATAAGTGTGGCAATACGGTTTTTTTCACCATACATTTCTTCTAGAAGCATCCACAGTCTTGGTAATTCATGTTCATCGATAGAAATTATTAACACACCAGTATGCTTTAGTAATTTTCTTGCTGCCCAAAGACGAGGAGCAATATGATTTATCCACTTAGTATGTCGGGATGGGTCATCAAGTGAAACACCCTTTTCAACTCTTCCAATAGCATCTTTTAATTTATCTACTTCTGCCTTTGAAAACCTATAATTATCATTATAAATAAATGCATCACTTCCTGTGTTATATGGTGGGTCCATGTATACCACATCGAATCCAGTGTTCGGACCGCCACGGAATTCATTAATTAATGAGCGCATCACAGCTAAATTATCACCATCAATGATGCGATGATTTCCCCCGACCTTTTCAGGGAAACTCTTTTTCGCATCGCTTTTTATCGTGACTGGTGTTACTGTTTCAGCCAAGAATCTGTTCCGACCCTGCCACATTAGAGTTGCATCATTAGCATACAAATCTGCGTCCGTAGAGAAAATAGCGTGCATTTTTTTATCTTCATGCATCTCTTTAACTAGCTTAAGAAGTTCTTCTTTTGTTAGTTTCTCAAGTAGTGATTCTTCTGGAAGATTCTTTTGCATTTTAGTTCCAAATGTATATATTGCCTAATTCTATTATATCATAAATCTTATAGGTTTGGAATTATCTTCTCAATATCGAGGAATGTTATTGGTTAATAGTTAACAAATATTTTATGTGGCGTTTTTTGTGGCTATTTTTAATAAAACTATTATGTTGGCCGAAACAATTATTCATCATCTTTTTTTTTTCAAGGTAATTGGTCGTCAATTAATTATTGTACTTTTTTAATTGTAGTTTATAATTTCTCATTAGATATAAACCTAATAATGCTGGTCTAATGTTTCTACATAGATTGTTCGATTATCACCAATCGGGACTGATGGTATGAATGATGGTATCATGTCTAATGTGGTAAATTTTAATCTTTTAAGATCAATAGGATAGTTGCGATGTTCGAGTCCGGCCTTCGGCACCAAAAGATGCAAATCAAAGTCGCTTAAGGGCGGCTTTTTTTGTATCTGAAATCCGTGAAAATTCGCTATTCCCACTCACAATGCTGGAGCTGTCATGATGAAGTTATAACTATAATCATGCACAACGACACTAATCACGCCTGATGTTAAAAAGGCTGGTTTATGGGCGTAATAATTCTTACGATACTAACCTACCGGCTCAGATGTTAACTCCATAGCACTATGCTTTCAAAAAATGCTTCCGAAAGTCTAACGACGAAGACTGAAGTGAAAGATTGCTTTTCAACTACGGCATAGATGTTCTGTTGTACAAGGTTCCGGCGTCGCAGAATCGAAAAGAGAAGACAATGACACTGATTAACCTAAAAGATCTCGAGGCCCATCTTTGGCATGCAGCCCATATTATCACTGGGCCTATTGATGCGTCAGATTACAAAACGTACATTTTTCCCATCCTGTTCTTCAAACGCATTTGTGATGTATATGACGAAGAATTTGCCGATGCGATGGAGAGCGTTGGGGATGCAGAGCTTGCCAAAGGGAAGATGTTTCACCGTATTCAGATACCTGAAAATTGCCACTGGCGCGATGTTTTCGCTGAGACCAAAGACATTGGTCAGGCCCTAAAAGACTCTTTCCGTGGTATAGAGCTGGCAAACCCTAAACTGCATGGCATTTTTGGGGATGCCAGTTGGACCAATAAAGAACGTCTTTCAGATGAGTTACTGGCCACGCTACTTAATCACTTCAATAAGGTGAACCTGGGTGTTGCAAGTGTCCGTGATGATGTCATGGGCCGCGCATATGAGTATCTAATCAAACGTTTTGCAGACAAAGCTAACAAAAAAGCTGGTGAGTTCTACACCCCACGCACAATCGTTCGTTTGATGGTTAACATTCTCGATCCCAAAGCGGGTGAGAGTGTATACGATCCAGCCTGTGGCACAGGCGGTATGTTGCTCGAGACGATTCACCACGTAAAAGAAAACGGTGGCGATCCGCGCTTGCTAAAAATCAAAGGCCAGGAAAAAAACCTAACGACGGAAGCTATTGCACGAATGAACCTGTTCCTGCATGGTCAGGAAGACTTCGATATTGTTCGGGGGGATACGTTACGCGAACCTAAGTTTTTAAAAAGCGATCGCTTAGAAACTTTCGACTGCGTTGTTGCCAACCCACCGTTTAGCTTGAAGGAGTGGGGACACGATCTGTGGTCGAACGATCCCTATGGCCGTAAGCAATATGGCCTGGCGCCTAAAACAAATGGTGATTTTGCCTGGGTGCAGCATATGTTTGCTTCACTTAACGACAATGGGCGTATGGCTGTCGTATTACCTCATGGTGTGCTGTTTCGTGGCGGATCTGAGGGGGTAATTCGAACCAAATTGCTGCAAGAGAATCGCATTGTGGCGATTATTGGTGTCGCTTCCAATCTGTTCTACGGCACTGGTATTCCTGCGTGTATTTTGGTGCTGCGCAAATCACGCCCGGCAACGCATAAAGATCATGTATTGATCATCAATGCTGAAGAAATCTATACCAAGGGGCGTGCGCAGAATACGCTGTCCAACAAGCAGGCCGATGATATATACCAAATCTATCATGACCAGGCGCAACAGGGACCAGATGCAAAAGAAATCGAAGGTGTAGCGCGCTGGGTTCCTCTAAAGGAGATTGAAGAAAATGACTTCAATCTTAATATTGCTCGTTATGTGCAAAAGCCACTCGAAGAAGAAACCATCACTGTGGAAGCGGTGCTCAAAGATTTTCAACGGAAGCTGGTTGAGCTGGAAAAAGCAGAAGAGGAGCTGGAAGCCCTGCTTATCAAAGAAGGGTTCGAGGTATGAGTACTATGAGTAATAAAAAGCTGGAAGAGCTGCTCTGGGGAGCCGCCGAATTTCTTCGTGGCCAAATTGACGCATCAGACTACAAGCAGTATGTCTTCCCGTTGCTGTTTTACAAACGCCTGTCAGATGTCTATCTGGAAGAATATAACGAGGCGATGGAGCTCCATGAAGGCGATGCCGAATATGCCGCCATGCCGATGTTTCACCGTTTCAACATTCCTGCTGAAGCTAGTTGGGAAAAGGTCCGAAATACCAGTAAAAACATTGGTGAAGCGATCCAGAATGCGCTTCGACTAATTGAAGCCAATAACCCGCGTTTACATGGCGTCTTCGGTGATGCGCAGTGGACCAATAAAGAGCGGTTGCCCGATCATCTGCTGGCTGATCTGATTGAACATTTCAGTAAAATACCGCTCGGTATTAAATCTGTCGCTCAGGATGATCTTGGTGAAGCCTACGAATACCTGATTAAAAAGTTCGCTGATGATTCTGGTGGCTTTGTTGAATAAATCGAACTTTTGCTGAGTTGAAGGATCAGATCACGCATCTTCCCGACAACGCAGACCGTTCCGTGGCAAAGCAAAAGTTCAAAATCACCAACTGGCCCACCTACAATAAAGCCCTCATCAACCGTGGCTCCATAACTTTCTGGCTGGATGATGAAGCTATTCAGGCCTGGTATGAGTCGGCAACGCCTTCATCACGGGGAAGACCTCAGCGCTATTCTGATCTCGCCATCACCACCGTTCTGGTCATTAAACGCGTGTTCAGGTTGACCCTGCGGGCTGCACAGGGTTTTATTGATTCCATTTTTACACTGATGAATGTTCCGTTGCGCTGCCCGGATTACACCAGTGTCAGCAGGCGCGCAAAGTCGGTTAATGTCAGTTTCAAAACGTTCACCCGAGGTGAAATCGCGCATCTGGTGATTGATTCCACCGGGCTGAAGGTCTTTGGTGAAGGCGAATGGAAAGTCAAAAAACACGGCAAAGAACGCCGTCGTATCTGGCGAAAGTTGCATCTGGCAGTTGACAGCAACACACATGAAATCATCTGTGCAGACCTGTCGCTGAACAATGTGACGGACTCAGAAGCCTTCCCGGGTCTTATCCGGCAGACTCACAGAAAAATCAGGGCAGCATCGGCAGACGGCGCTTACGACACCCGGCTCTGTCACGATGAACTGCGGCGTAAGAAAATCAGCGCGCTTATCCCGCCCCGAAAAGGCGCGGGTTACTGGCCCGGTGAATATGCAGACCGTAACCGTGCTGTTGCGAATCAGCGGCTGACCGGGAGTAATGCGCGGTGGAAATGGACAACAGATTATAACCGTCGCTCGATAGCGGAAACGGCGATGTACCGGGTAAAACAGCTGTTCGGAGGTTCACTGACACTGCGTGACTACGATGGTCAGGTTGCAGAGGCTATGGCCCTGGTACGAGCGCTGAACAAAATGACGAAAGCAGGTATGCCTGAAAGCGTGCGTATTGCCTGAAAACACAACCCGCTACGGGGGAGACTTACCCGAAATCTGATTTATTCAACAAAGCCATGTTTTTGATGTAGGGATTAATATTGAAAAAGAACAGTATAGTAATGATGGATTTCTAATAGAAAAAGTAAAGAAACGCCTTGAGGTTGGTGACTATCCAATATTCGTAACTGCTGGTAATGGAGACGAAAAACTTAACCATATCCGACATAACAGATACCTATCACATTGTTTTGAACAGCTGTCAAATTTGAACGGCTCGTTGATAACTTTTGGTTTTAATTTCGGTGAATATGATGAACATATTATTGATGCGATAAATAAAGCAGTCCATGCTCCTTCAAAAAGAGAACCTAAATTGTGGAGTATATACATTGGTGTTTATTCTGAAGCAGATGCTAAACATATTTTAAGCATAAAAGAAAAATTTCATGCTAAAGTTACTCTATTTGATGCCAAAACAGCTTGTGTTTGGGGGGGATAAAAATATTTTGTTTATTGATATAGTATGAAAGGGCTGTCTCAGCCCTTGAAAATATATTCCCTATGCCATTGTAAATAGTTGTATGAAGGTTTCGGCAATGCAATTATCCTTTCTGGTAAATTCAGTTTATCGCATGTTACAAAATCAAGGTGATTGCTTATCAGAACGTCACCTTCGTTAGCAAATGAAATCCAGCCAGAGTCAAATAAAGTATCAATATGAGCCGCCAGCATGAGACCGTTATGCGGATCTAATCTTTCTTTAGCAGTTTGGCATGCGGACCAGGGTTTGATATGACTTGCTCTCAGCAATGGCTGAAAGGTAATCCCTGTTACAGGGCAGGCAGGGTAAAGTTTTAAGCACTCTGCCCGAAAAATACCCTGTCCGATTCTGGCATGAATCAATGCTGTTCGGGTTGTTTCATCTATCGAGAGGTCATGAGTGATAATATCAATGTCTGGTTGAACGAGAGCGATACGATCGTTCGGGCTTTCATTTACCTCAAATGGCTCAGGTGTTTCAAATCCCAGCTCTTGGAACAACGCAGAGTGAAATTCTACGGGCAAATATTGTTCAACCACCTGTTTCGCCAACGAGTCAATTAAGTGTATCTGAGCCTGTAATAGGGAAAAGGAAGCAACATCAAAGCCACCGTGCACGTTGTTATTGAAGACCTTCTGCAGCCTCGGTTCCTCAGGGCTTTTGAGTAAAGCTGGGTCTGTTCCTTCCAGTGCCCAGAAGCCATCATGCTTTAACCGCCAGAATGGCATAAGAACTTCATAGTTGCTGCGTTTTGGCCCGTAGCGTTTTAGCAAATCTCGTAGTTGATCTTGTATTTCATCCTGAAACTGGAAAAGTCGTTCATGGCCTTTCTTGTACTGGGAAAGAACGTACAGAACAAGTAAGGGTTTATTCAACGCTGGTGCTTTGTTGTACCAGGCTGTTTTCATCCCGGCAATTTTTTGACTGAGAGATTGTGCGATGGTCATAGTTCGGTTACAGGAGCCAGTAGTTTTTCGATAATGCTAGCAAAATCCAACCCGATCAATCCAATTACACTATTTTTCTTTACCAGTCCCTTTCTTGGGGTTTGGTCAATAAGTGTCATGTTGTAATGGAGTACTTTCGACGCGAATAAATCTTATGAAGATGAAAGCACTCTATTGACACTGATTGTCATTTTTTTTAGTGTGTTCGCAAGGTTCGCGCAGACCGGTCAGCCTGTAGACAAACTAGCCATCGCGCATATCAGATATTCATTTTTATCAGAGCATTCTTTTCCAGCTCTGTGTTTACAGGCCGCAGGGTATTACATAAAGGAAATGATATGCTTTCAGAATTAGCATTCAATGATGATGTCATTGATCTCCCGCCTCCAGAGAAAGAACAGCTTCGCAGACATGCTCGTTTTCTCAGAAATCACTGTAACGTTCCTCTTGGTCATGCACAGGAAATGGTCGCTTGGTTTTACCATGTCAAAAGTTGGAGTGATCTGACCACCCGGCATAGCCAAACGACAGACAGTACTGCCGAGATTAAGTTAGCAGAAGTGCGAGAATCTCTGCAATTACATAGAAACAACATATCTGGGGCGGAGTTAGCTGAGCTTTCAACTCTCAAGGCTATTCCGGGTACATTAACTGAAGCTGTGGTGAGCAATCGCATAGCTCAGCTTAATCAGCATGATCTCATCCTGCTTTACCGTTATATTTATGACGAAGAGTATTGGGGAACAGCCGTACCTGTATCCTGGTCTAAAGGTCTACGAAGAGCGGACCGCTGTCTAATTTTATTGGCTAAGACAATAGGAAAAGAAGGCAAGGCCTCAATAATTAATCCACATCTATATTTCCCGTGGTTTGGCCTGCGAATGTATGGTTACTTAGAGGTTAACGGGTCCGAGCTAAATTATGATTGTACGGAATTGGATAGCTACTTTTTCCCCACTATTGATCGGATTGATGCGTTATTTCGTAGAGAGTGGTTTGTGCCTTATTTTATCGGATTTGCTAGCTATCTCTTACAAACGTTAGAGCTATCCGGTTATTCAGGTCGTTTGTCATTCGGTAGAGTTCATAATGAAGGTTTGATTGAAAAAGCCGTCAGCGGAGTAACTAATAAGTCTTTCCAGTACAAAAGATACAGTCTTAATGGCAATCAATTAACTGACGGACCGATTCAAAAATTAGTTGAAGAATTGCTTTCAATGGGAGGGAGTATCAACCCAGCCCGACAACGGATTGAATTTAGTTTTGGTAAGGAGGTTTAACGGTATGGATTTAAATGTCCTGACAGAACTAAAAAATGCCTCTCCTTCCACTTATGGAGTGCTTATCATTGCATTTGTAATGTGCACTCTAGCCCGTCAGGGGTGTTTGTCCCGTCTGTCATCCCGTCAATCCTTTTGTTTATTAATGACAGCAATTAGCCTCATAGGCATAAAATCATTTCTGCTATGAATAATTAATAGGCTTTGTTGATGATACAGAGTATACCCTTTGATTAAGCCAGAAAGGCGCCTTAGGCGCCTTTTTAAAAGAATTGATGATTAATATTTAATTGCTAATCCTGCATTTTATATGCAAAAGAAATTCGCCAACCAACTACCGGATGATTTCTGAACCTCCCTCGCAAATTCCAAATTTATCCCACCTAAAACTGCTGTTTTTATATTCAGCCCTGTATAATGAACACCAGGAATTACGCCGAACGGCAAAAGGAAGTATCAAAGAAATTTAAACGAGGAATTCGCGATATGAAGGTGCTGCAACACCCCCATACCGCTAACCACAACCAACTAGAATGGAGTTGAAAATGGCTGCGACGAATTTTAAGCCAGAGTTTACGGTTTGCAAAACAGAATCAGACGCTTTCACCGGCATGATTGAAAACCGCGAGCTGGTACGCAAAAACAGCGCCCGCCGTTTGCACGGCAACCAACCCAACGCGGCGCCCGTTCATCCCCGTGCGGAAACGCCGCAGGACAGTGCAGCCTGCTGCGAACTCTATGCGCGCATAGACATGAAATATCTTCTGCTGGGCGGCGAGTGGTTAACCCGCGCGGGCTTTATCAACGGTATGCCGGTGAAAATCCGCGCTATGAAAGACTGCATTGTGATTACGCCACAGCATACAAGAGAATTATGGGGATGCCTGGAAGGTATGAGCGTGGTGAATATAAATAAGCACAAAGTTGCGCAGTGGTTAAAAACGTTTCCGGGGGCGCTGAATGATACCGGCGATATACCCGTTGTGAAGCGGGGAATCGGGCAAGCGATGCCTGAGTAGTTCTGGCTTCCTACCTTATATTCCTGGAGCAATATAACGATACGGGCATGTTATCCCATGCCCGTATTAATCAGAAATCACTCGTGCTTTACCTGTTCTTTCACAGCCTTAACCAATACAGCATGCAGTTCGCCAACGGTTAAATCGCGTATCACAGGTTCGGGTATGCCACGTACCCAGCGTATAAATCGACAGATGCCAAAAAAATCTATGCCTTCACCCGTAAACAGATACTCGTTCTCAGCAAGAGCGAACGTTTTCATATAGCCATCTTCTTCCGTGGCTAGTTGAACGCCAAAAGCTTCTTCGCAGTCTTCCAGTAGTTCTTCACCATCAATACCGCAAATATGTAAATCGGCCTCAATCCAGGTATTGCTATCAATAGTTTTACGATGTATCCCAGAGGACTCACGTACGACCTCAATAACTTGTGCGAGAGTAGGTTTCATTTATAGAATATTCCATATTCGTTGACTTCATTAGGCAATCTGGCACTTAACGGTTACCCGCTGTCGTTAATAGATGAAGTTGAGCACTGGTCAAGAATGCATGATTATCTGTGTTAACCCATAAAAACTATGATTTGAAACCGGGTTTACCATTTGCCCTACGCCACTCCTTAACTTCTCTAACAATGCCTTCTGGACTATAATCTTTGCCCTCTTCAGGATAAAAAATCAGGTCAGAGCCTGCGGGATGCTCGGTAAGTCGTTTAAATTCTCTAACCAATCGATTCTCGTCTTCTTCAGTTGGTGCGTCCGCATTGCAAATTTTGCGTACCAGTTCTAAAAATTCTTCTTCTGTGTAATCACTTAACAGTCTCATATCACTCTCCTTTATGAATTTTGATGTGATGTTTTGGAGTGGTTATTCCCATATTATCAACGTCATACACCTTACCGCCCTGACTGATAGGTTGTATGTGATGAATTTCATAACGTTCTCTTTTTCCAACCGAGTCAGGTGTGCGTGTGAAAGGGGCGTTTCCTTTACGCATACTTGCGCGGTTATTGCTGATAAATTGCTCCAGAAGTCCCGGATCCCTCGATACCTCCAGCCAAAATGCCTTACGAAACTGGTCAAAGTCCGTAAAAGTCTGCCCACGTAATCGATCCGCTATCTGGCTTGGAATAGGAGACCCATTCCCCGTATTCGCATCAGATAACCAAATGCCGCTAATCTTCTGTCCCTTGCCTGTGACCTGTCCGGGATTGTGGCGGATATAGACATAAATCGGCGGCACCCCGCCCACCGGCAGAATCAGAATATAATCCGCAAACGTCTTCTCTTCCGGTGTCGGGCTGGTTGTCGCACCAATCCCCGTATCCTCCGGCAGCGGATCAACCACAACCGGGTTCGGTATCCGTACCGGGTTGTGATTACCCGTATCCCACGGCTTACTCTCTCCGGTGCGGTCCGGTGTCCAGATGAGGGTGATGCAGGGGTCTTCTTCGGTGGTAAAGGTATACGCCTGACGTCGGCTATCCCACTCTATCCTGCGAACGCGCACGCTGTCCTTGCCGGGCGGCGTATGCCAGCCTCGCGGTGTCGGGTTGCCGCTGGCGTCGTCCTCCCAGGTGAAGCGAACGCGGGTAGGGGCTTCCCGCATCTGCTCGGCGCGCATCCTGTCGATAAAATCCTGCTCGCCGTCGTTCAGCTTGCCGGGATACATCCCTATCAGCAGCCCTGCGACAGGTGCACCAAGGCCTCCCGTGGCTATCTCGCCAAGTGCAGCGCCGCGCACGGCCCACGTGCCGGAAGTGATGGTACGCCCGCCAACCAGTACGAGTTCGCTGGCATCGGCTATCGCGTTCCGCGCGGTCCAGGCCCTTTCTTCGGCCGCAACGGCAGCCTGATAGTCCATCTCCTCGTGATGCCCATTCCACCAGAGATAAAGCGCGCTGCGTTGCTTTGGTTTTGGGATCACCTTACGCTTTGCCGCCTGGGCGTGTTGCGGGGCATTGTTGGGTATGGACTGGTAAAATGCCATCTCGGCGAAGTTGGTGTGCGGCTCACTTCCGGTGCCTGCATCGTTACAACCATCACCGCGCAGGCAGGATTTCGCAAAGACCCGGTTGCAATCGCGTTCTTCTGCTTGTCGCTGCGCTTCGGCCTCTTGCTCTTTTCGGCGTGCCGCGAGCATGGCCTGATGCTTTTCCTGTGCGATCTGTTCAGGAGAGGGGCCGGAGCCGAGCCACTCTCCCGATGGGGCGATCACGCGGTTGGTTCCGTGCGGGCAGCCACAAATGACGACAGAACCATCGACGGCTGAGGTTTGTCCCATCCAGTTAACGCGAGGTTCGCCGTCTGCAACAACGCCCTGTTTGCCGCATTTAGGGCATGCCGTAGTTTTATCGCCAACGCGGATAACGCCGCGCCCGTGCTCGGTGCAGTTGGGCAGGGTGCTACAACATATTGCGCCGGTGGTCTTTCTGTCGCCGTGCAGCGCCTGACCGCGGCCGTAGTTCGTAGAACGGTAGCCCATGGCCTATTCTCCGGGCCAGGTTAAGAAATCCTCTTTAGGTGGAATACCTTCGCGGGTGACCAGATAAGTCGTGCCGAGCGGTGTGCTGATAATCTCGTCATCGTTATCAAGTAGGCTACCTACCAGGGCAACGCCGTGTCCTTTCCAGGTAAAAGCGGTTCCTGAGGAAGTCATAATCGTGGCGAGCGTACCATCCAGATAGGCCACACAATCCCCTTCGACAATCACGCTGGTGTAACTCCCATCGTCCATGAGCATTGTGGCTTCACGATCGACGGGAAGAACCACGCCGCCCAGTCGGGTCTGGCTGCCAGCCGTGGCGATCCGCCAGATGGCGGTAACGGGATGTTGTCGATGAAAGGCTTCCTGTTCAGCAATAATGGCGCGCGCGTCCTCAGGCATGGCGGCCAGTTCTTCATCGGAAAAAGGCGAACGATCTATTTCCGCTTTCAACTCAGCGGTAAATTCATTGGTATAAAGCTGCATGACAATTCCTTGTAGGGGCAGAAGAGTAAATGCAGCAATGCTAGGTTTGAGACTGTAAGGCGAATATACATAAAGTGGTTAATAAGTCGGGCTAAATTCCGAAATAAATATCCAGGTTGATATTGGTCATCTTTTAAAGAAGGGTTAGTAATAGTTCCTGTTAATTATAAATTTAATATTCGCTGAATTGCCGATAGTAATATTATGCAGCGCATGTATTATTTGAATACATACGCTGCATGACGTTATTTTAAAACACCGGTACCCCCAGCCCAACCTTCACCTCTCTCAACGTCCCTTGCGTCACCCCCTGCGCCCGTTCGGTCCCGCGCTTCAGCATCGCCATCAATTCCCCCTTATCCCGCATATACATCGCCCTCCGCTCCCGCATCGGCGCAATCAGCTCCTGCAAACACCCCTCCAGCTCGTTCTTGCACGACCGGTCACCCAGCCCGCCCGCCTGATAGTGCGCCCTCATCGCCGCCACTTTCTCCTTGTCCGGGTGAAACGCGTCGAGATACGTAAACACCACGTTCCCCTCAATCTGCCCCGGGTCGCTCACCTTCAGGTGGTTCGGGTCGGTGTACATGGCGCTGACCGCACGGTGAATAGTCTCTTCGCTGGCCGAAAGGTGCAGCGTGTTGCCCAGCGATTTCGACATCTTGGCGCTGCCGTCGATGCCGGGCAGGCGGCTGGTGTCGCTCAGCATCGCCTTGCAGTGGCGCAGCACCGGGGCGGGCAGCAGGCTGTTCATCTTGTGCACAATCTCGTTGGTCTGCTCAATCATCGGCAGCTGGTCATCGCCGACGGGCACGCACTCGGCCTTGAACGCGGTGATGTCCGCCGCCTGGCTGATGGGGTAGGCCATAAACCCGACCGGCAGCGAGCGGGCGAAGCCCTTCTGCACAATCTCGTTTTTCACCGTCGGGTTACGCTCCACGCGGGCGACGGTGACGATGTTCATATACAGCATCGTCAGCTCGGCGAGGGCGGGCAGGGCGGATTGTAGGCAGATCGTGGTCAGGTTCGGGTCGATGCCGGCGGCGAGGTAGTCGGCCAGCACTTCGGGGATGTTGTCGCGGATCTTCTGCGGGTTGCTGCCGTTGTCGGTCAGCCCCTGAAGGTCGGCAATCAGCACAAACTGGTTGTGCGTCTGCTGGAGCGCGACGCGCTGGCGCAGCGATCCGACGAAATGACCGAGGTGCAGCGGGCCGGTTGGGCGGTCGCCGGTGAGGATGGTGGGTGCGTTCATAAAGACTCCTTAACGTTGTAATGCCGAAAGGGGTCTTAGATGTGATAAAGCCGCCTTTCGGCGGCTATCTGAAAATGGGGAAAACTACTCCGTGCCGCCTTAAGAAGGCAGCCACCAGCGGTTTACGGTGAGCACGGCGTGGTTTATGTTCATCTCTTTACCGTACCACGTCCGGCGCGAAAAACAAAAGGGCACGTCATGCTGCAATCTCTCAATCATCTGACCCTCGCGGTCAGCGACCTGCAAAAAAGCGTCACCTTCTGGCACGAGCTGCTGGGGCTTGCGCTGCACGCCCGCTGGAATACCGGGGCCTATCTCACCTGCGGCGATCTATGGGTCTGCCTGTCCTACGACGAGGCGCGCCAGTACGTGCCACCGCAGGAGAGCGACTACACCCACTACGCGTTTACCGTGGCGGAAGCGGATTTTGAACCGCTCTCGCAAAGGCTTGAGCAGGCGGGCGTCACCGTCTGGAAGCAGAACAAAAGCGAGGGGGCGTCGTTCTATTTTCTCGACCCGGACGGGCACAAGCTGGAGCTGCACGTGGGCAGCCTCGCCGCGCGGCTGGCGGCGTGTCGCGAGAAGCCCTATGCGGGCATGGTATTTACTTCAGACGGGGCTTGAGGCGCGCACCTTCAGCCTGCCCGCCAGCGTCACGTGTGTGGCGGCATCTTCCTGATTGCACAGGTACTCCACCGCCAGCCGTCCCAGCTCGCTGTAGGGCAGCTGGATACTGGTCAGCGGTGGGGTGAGCTGTTCGGAAATCTTCTGGTCGTCGTAGCCCGCCAGCAGCATGTCCTGCGGGATACGCACGCCATTCACCGCCAGCGCCTGGTAGCAGCCAATCGCCAGCCAGTCGCTGGCACAGAAAATGGCGTCCGGGCGTTCGGTCAGTTCCAGCAGGGACGTGGTGGCGGTAAAGGACTCGCTGAACTGCCAGTTGGTCTGGCGCACCAGGCTTTCGTCACACGTTAAACCGGCCTGCTTCAATGCCGCCTGGTAGCCCGCCAGACGCTGGCGCGAGGCCTCCATCCAGCTCTCGCCGGTGATGTGGGCGATACGGCTGGCGCCGCAGGCGATGAGGTGTTTAGTCACCTGAAAAGCGTTGGCGTAGTCGTCCGGGATAAACGACGGCAGCAGCGGGGAGCCGGGGTCGCGCTGGTTGAGCAGCACCAGCGGGATGCGGGTACAGTCCTGAAATGGCGTCATATCGACGACGTTCGTGACCGGAGAGGCAAGGATAATCCCGATGCAGTTGCGCTTGTCCAGCTGGCGGATGATGTTCAGGGCCAGCTCCACGTCGTCGCCGTAGTCGTAGACGGTGAGCAACGTTTCGTTGCGCCACGCCCCTTCCCGCGCCTGGCTGATGGCGTCGATAAACGGGTCGAAGCTCTGCAACGAGCTGACCAGCAGGGCGATCTCCTCCTGGTTGCGCGGAGCGTGAATGGCGGGGAGGCGGTCGTAGCCGAGCTCGGTAGCGACGTTGATCACCCGCTGACGGGTGTCGTCGCTGAGCTTGATGTTGCGGGACTGGTTAAGCACCAGCGATACCGTCGCCTGCGACACGCCCGCCGCCCGCGCAATATCGTTCATCGTCACTTTCGTTTTTCGCTTCATCCGTCCTCTCCCTTTCGCGAATTTGCATCATACCCTAACCGCACGCTTTAGCGCCGCCGATCACGTTTCTCATTCATCGAAGCGTGAACTTTGTGAGAGGCGTCGCTTTTCTTTGCACCGCGATTTGCGCATTTATCCCGCAGCTAATATTTATTAGCTAAACATTATCAGCAAGAGGATGCGTAATGAAAGAGCAGTGGAGTAAAGAACAGGCACAGGCGTGGTATCAGCAAAAAGGCTGGCTGTGCGGGTTCAACTATCTGCCGTCGACAGCGGTGAACTGGACCGATATCTGGCAGGAAGAGACCTTCGATCCCGCCACTATCGACCGCGAGCTGGGCTGGGCGGCGGACGCGGGCTATAACACCCTGCGCATCAACCTGCCGTTTATCGTATGGGAGCACGACCGCGACGGGCTGATGGCGCGCATCGACCGCTTTTTGACGATTGCCGACGACCAAGGGTTCAGCACCATGCTGACCCTGATGGACGACTGCGGCTTCTCCGGCGACGAGCCGTACCTCGGCCCGCAAAAGCCGCCCGTACCGGGCAAACACAACAGCCAGGCGGCGGCGAGCCCGGGGCGCGACAAGGTGTGCGATCGAGACTGCTGGCCACAGATTGAGCGCTATATCCGCGACGTTGTGCGCCAGTTCCGCGAAGACAGGCGCGTGCTGCTCTGGGATCTGTATAACGAGCCGGGCAACCGCGGCATTTTCGCGACAGGCACGGAAGAGGTGCTGTACGACGAGAAGCTGGAGACCTGCGCGCACGAGTTGATGAAGCTGGCGTTCCGCTGGGTGCGTGAGGAAGATCCGACCCAGCCGCTCACCGTCTGCGCGTGGCGTCTGCCGGCGGAAGAGGAGGGCGAGACGTTTTATCAGCACCCGCTGGACCAGACCGCGCTGGAACTGTCGGACGTGGTGAGCTATCACGCCTACACCAATACCGGGCGCATGACGGCGATTATCCAGCAACTTCAGGCGCTGGGCCGCCCAATCTTCTGCACCGAATGGCTGGCGCGTCACGTGGGCGGCACCATCGAAGAGCAGCTCCCGCTGATGTACATGGCAAAGGTCGCGCCGTATCAGTGGGGGCTGGTGCGCGGTAAAACCCAGACCTGGCTGCCGTGGCCGGTGGTGATGAAGGAGTCCACGGACTACTGCCGCCTGTGGTTCCACGACGTGTTCGAGGAGAACGGTATCCCGTTTTCACGCGCTGAAATCGCGCTGATGAAGAAGCTGCGCAATATCGCCCCGGATCCGCAGGGCTAATAATAACGACCCGGCGCGCTGTCGCCGGGCAACCAGGTACGCACTATGGCAATGACAATGAAAATACCGTCTCGCGAGTTATGGTCCTACTTTGGCTATGGTTTAGGTCAGTGTTTTAGCTTTGGTTTAGTGGGTTCGTTTATAAACTATTTTTACACCGACGTGCTGGGGATCTCGGCGCTGGCGGCAAGTACCATCTTCCTGATTGCCCGCGCGTGGGACGCGGTTCACGATCCGCTGTTTGCCAGCATTATGGACACCATTAACAGCCGGTTTGGCAAGTTTCGCCACTTTTTACTGATTGCGCCGCTGCTGATTACCGGCGTCACCCTGCTGGCGTTCTATAAAATCGAAGCGGACATGACCACCAAAATCCTCTACGCCGGGGTGACGTATATCCTGTGGGGGACGCTGTACGCCATCTCCGATATCCCGTTCTGGTCGATGTCGTCGGTGATGACCAACGACTCCGGCCAGCGCACCCGCGCGGTAACGGCGGCGATGCTCGGGGTGAACGCCGGGATTGCCTGCGCCAATATCTTCTTCCCGAAGCTGGCGGCGTTCTTTGCCCAGTACAGCAACGATAAAGGCTACTTTATGGCGGCGCTGGTGATGATGCTGGTGGGCCTGCCGCTGATGCTCAACGGCTTTATGCAGATCAAAGAGCGCGTCCCGCCCAGCCCGGAAAAGGTGACGATGCGCGACACCTTCCACAACCTGCGCCAGAACAAGCCGCTGTTTATCGTCCTGCTGTCGTTCTTTTTCTGCGTGTTCCATAACGTGGCGGGCGGACTCTATATCTACTTCTTTATCAACAACATGGGCGACGGCAGCCTGCAAATGGCAATTGGCGTGATGGGGATAGTGGCGGCGGTGCTGTGCCTGGTCGCCCCGCTGCTGACGCGCCGGATGCAGAAGCGGAAGCTGTTTATGATCCTCTGCGGGCTGGACGTGGCGGTGCGCGTGGTGATGTGGTTTACGGGCTATCAGCACACGGCGCTGCTGTTTATCCTGCTCGGCCTGAGCACGCTGTTCGTGATGATGACCAACATCCTCACCTCGTCGATGATTGCCGACACCATCGAGTATGCGGAATACCACACCCACAAGCGCTGCGCGGCGATCACCTTCTCCGGGCAGACCTTTACCGGCAAGATGTCGGTGGCGGTGGGCGGCGGGTTAATCGGCGTGTTTCTGACGATGATCAACTATGTGCCGCAGGCGCAGGCCCAGAGCGAAGGCGTACTGTCGGGGCTGTTCTTCGGCATTTGTTTGTTACCGGCGATAGGCTCGCTGATCCGCATGGGCTTTATGTCGCGCTTTACCTTTACCGAAGAGAAGCATGCGGAGATTTGTCGGCTGCTGGCGGAGCGGAATGCGTCTGCGAAAGCGCCGGGTGGCGGCTGCGCCTTACCCGGCCTACAGGACCAGCCCTTGTAGGCCTGATAAGCGAAGCGCCATCAGGCTTCGCGTAATGACTTACAGCGACTTCACAAACGCCAGCAGATCTTCGTTGAGCTGATCCTGGTGGGTCAGCGCGAAGCCGTGCGGCGCGTTGTCGTACACCTTCAGCGTGGCGTTTTTGATCATCTCCGCCGCCAGCTTGCCGGTGCTTTCAAACGGCACGATCTGGTCGTTGCTGCCGTGGATCACCAGCGTCGGCACGTCGATTTTCGCCATATCCGGACGGAAGTCGGTTTCGGCGAAGGCGGTCACGCAATCGATGGTGCCCTTCAGGGACGCCAGCAGGGCGATGTTCAGCGTCTGCGTCAGGGCACCCGCGGAAACGGTCTGCCCGGCGTTGGTGCCGTAGAACGGGGTGGCGAAGTCGCTGATGAACTGGGCGCGATCTTTACGCAGTCCGTCACGGATGCCGTCGAACACGCTCTGATCCACACCCTGCGGGAAGGTATCCGATTTACCGAAGATTGGAGTGACCGCGCCCAGCAGCGCCAGACCAGCCACGCGCGCGCTGCCGTAGTTGTTGATGTAGCGGGTCACGTCGCCGCCGCCCATGGAGAAGCCCACCAGCGTTACGTCGCGCAGATCCAGGGTAGTAATCAGGTCGTTAATGTCGGACGCAAAGGTGTCGTAGTCATAGCCGTTCCACGGCTGATCCGAACGCCCAAAGCCGCGACGGTCAAAGGCGATGGCGCGGAAGCCGCGCTCGGCCAGGTAGTTCAGCTGGCTGTCCCACATGTCGCCGTCCAGCGGCCAGCCGTGGCTGAAGAGGATCGGTTTGCCCGCGCCGCAGTCTTTGTAGTAAATCTGCGTGCCGTCTTTTGCCTTAAACAGTGCCATAGTGTGTTCCTGTGCAGGTGATTGTTATGGTTATACCGGCGCGACCAGATAGCGAATTGCCGGTGATGTTGTGCCCTGATGAAAAGCCAGAACGCGGCTCTGCAACAGGAGGTCATTCATGGTGTGGCGTTCCTGCTGGCGCAAATGCTCAATCCAGGAACCCATCAGGAAGGTCTCGATAAACAGCCCTGGACGTTCGATATCCTCGTACACCGCCCAGCTCATCGCTCCGGCGCGGCGGCGCACCCGGCGTAGCTCGTGCACGGCCTGCAAAAACGCTTTCGCGCCCTGTGGGTCGATGATGTACTCGTGCGACACCAGCACCGGGCCGCGCTCGTTCGGGAGTTCAATCTCCACGCCGTCCAGCGGCTGCCCGCTCAGGTCGAGATTTAAATTCGGATCTTTCTCCAGCTTCCAGCGGAACGCCGTCGCGCTTGCCAGCACCATCCCCAGCGTGGCAACCACCAGCGAGGTTGGGGTGCCGAACTGCGAGGCGATCTGCCCCCAGACGGCGCTGCCTGCGGTCATCGAGCCGAAGAACACCGTCAGATACACAGCCAGCGCCCGGGCTTTTACCCAGCGGGCGGCGCTGCGCTGTGCGCCAAGGTTGAGGGTGGAGAGCACCGCAATCCACGCGAAGCCGGTGAAGAACTCAAACAGGTTCAGCAGCCAGACGTGGCGCACGAACGCCAGCGCCAGCATGGTGAGGGCAAACGTCAGGCTGGCGGCCACCATCAGCCGATCGGCATTCAGCCGCTGGCGCAGGCGCGGCAGCAGGATCGCCCCGGCAATCGCCCCCAGGCCGATACACGCCAGCATCACGCCGTAGCCCGCCGGGCCTAAGCCCAGCTCGTGGCGCGCCACCAGTGGCAGTAACGCCCAGCCCGCGCTGCCGAAAACGAAGAACGCCACGGTACGCACCAGCACGTTGCGCAGCACCGGGGCGGCGTGCACGTAGCGAATGCCGGACCGCACCGCCGAGAAGAAGTGCTCCGGCGGCAGCCGCTGTATGGACGGGGCCGGACGCCAGCGCCACAGCACCCACGCCACGCCGACCACGGATAGCGCGTTAAGCGCAAACACCATCCACGGCCCGGCCAGCGACAGCAGGAAACCGCCCAGCGCCGGGCCAATCGCCCGGCTGATGTTGACCCCGAGCGAGTTAAGCGCCACGGCGGAACCCAGCTCGGGCTTGCTCACCAGGTCAGGCACAATCGCCTGAAACGGCGGCGAGCTCATGGCCGCGCCCACGCTCAGCAGAAACGTTGCCGCCAGCAGAACGGTGGGGGTGACGTGTCCGGTAAAAGAGAGCAGCGTCAGCCCGGCAGCGGCGATGAATACCCATAGCTGGGAGAAGAGCAGGTATTTTCGTCGGTCAACGATGTCCGCCATCACCCCGGACGGCAGGGCGAAGAGGAACATCGGCAGGCTGCTGGCCGCCTGCACCAGCGCGATATCCAGCGGATCGGCGCTCAGGGTCAGCATGCTCCAGTTGATACCGACGTCGCTCATCCATGAGCCGACGTTAGAGACCACCGTGGCGATCCACAGCATGCGGAACACCGGCTGGCTCAGCGGCTGCCAGGGCGAAGCCGCCGATGCGGGCGTCGTCTCGGCGTGTGCGTCGCGAACGTCGTTAACCTGGGTCATGCGAACCTCTCCATCGTCTTACGCTGCAGCCGCCACTGTCCCGGTCCGGTGAGGGCGAGGGTGGTGAAGATAATCAGCAGCAGCCAGCCAAACTGCCCTTCGGCAATCGACCAGTCCGGGTGCACCGCCAGCATCGCCACCAGCAGCACGGCGATAATCGGCAGGCACGCCAGGCGGGTGTAAACCCCTGCAATGATAAACAGCGGGCAGATGACCTCGGCGACGATCGCCGGGATCAGGCTCGCGTAAGGTCCGAAACCAAACGGATCTTCGATGCGCGTCAGCTCTTCGCTGAAGTGGAGCACCTTCGGCAGGCCGTGCACGTAAAGCAGCAGCAGGCTGCCGGTCAGGCGCAGGAAGAACAGCCCCGGATCGATCCGGGGCGAAGCGTCATTTTGTTTCATCAGAATGCAAAGCAGCTGCAGCCCAGCGCCCCCCAGAAAGCGTTATCGTCGGACACCGGCATCTCTGACGTGCGGGCGAAATCATGCTGGTGGCTATGAACCCCGCACGGGCCGCTGCAGTGGTGGACGGCGCTCATGCCGACGCGTGCGGCCTGCGGCGGCGCGCTGCGGTAGTGGCCCGGCACCTTCACCACCGGGGACCACTCGGGCAGGACCGGAATGGCGGGCGGCGCGAGCGGGCCAAAGCTGCCAGCGGCGTAGACGATATCGCCGTTGACCACGGTGAGGACGGACTCGATGCCCTTGATCTCCTCTTCCGGCACGCGGAAGTAATCTTTGCTGAGCACCGCCAGATCCGCGAGCTGGCCCGTTTTGATCTGCCCCTTCTGGTTCTGCTCGCTGGAGAACCACGCGCTGCCCTGGGTCCAGAGCATCAGGGCGGTATCGCGATCCAGACGGGCGCTGTGATCGTACATCTGCATCCCGCCAACGGTGCGGCCGGAGACCAGCCAGTAGAGCGCGGTCCACGGGTTATAGCTCGCCACGCGGGTGGCGTCGGTGCCTAAGCCCACCGGCACGCCGGTCTCCAGCATTTTCGCCACCGGCGGCGTGTGGCGGGTGGCTTCGATGCCGTAGCGCTCGGCGAAGTATTCCCCCTGGAAGGCCATGCGGTGCTGCACGGCAATGCCGCCGCCCAGTTCTTTGATGCGGTCGATGTTGGCCTGTGACACGGTTTCGGCGTGGTCGAAGAACCAGTGCAGCCCGTTGAACGGAATGTCGCGGTTCACCTTCTCGAACACATCCAGCATGCGGCTGATGGATTCGTTATAGGTGGCGTGCAGGCGGAACGGCCAGCGGTGTTCGACCAGATGGCGCACCACGCGCTCCAGCTCGTCCTCCATGCCCGGCGCGAGATCCGGGCGCGGCTCGAGGAAGTCTTCAAAATCGGCGGCGGAGAAGACCAGCATCTCGCCCGCGCCGTTGTGGCGGAAGAAGTCGCTGCCCTGGCCCGGCGTGAGCATGTCGGTCCATTTTTCAAAGTCTTCCAGCTCGTGGCCCGGACGCTGGGTAAACAGGTTGTAGGCGATGCGGATGGTCATCTGCTTTTTCTCGTGCAGCTCGGCAATTACCTCGTAATCTTCCGGGTAATTCTGGAAGCCGCCGCCCGCGTCGATGGCACTGGTCAGCCCCAGGCGGTTCAGCTCGCGCATGAACTGGCGCGTGGAGTTGACCTGCTGCTCCAGCGGCAGCTTCGGCCCTTTGGCGAGGGTTGAGTACAGGATCATGGCGTTAGGACGGGCGATCAGCATCCCGGTCGGGTTGCCGTTGGCGTCGCGCTGGATCTCGCCGCCCGGCGGGTTCGGCGTGTCCCTGGTGTAGCCGACCACCTTCAGCGCGGCGCGGTTGAGCAGGGCGCGGTCGTACAGGTGAAGGATAAACACCGGGGTATCCGGCGCGGCGTCGTTGATCTCATCAAGCGTCGGCATACGGCGCTCGGCAAACTGGAACTCGCTCCAGCCGCCCACCACGCGCACCCACTGGGGCGACGGCGTGCGCAGGGCCTGCTCTTTCAGCATCCGCAGGGCGTCGGCCAGCGACGGCACGCCCTCCCAGCGCAGCTCGAGGTTGTAGTTCAGCCCGCCGCGGATCAGGTGCAGGTGCGAGTCGTTCAGGCCGGGGATGGCGGTGTGGCCTTTTAAGTCGACCATCTTACTGCCGTCGCAGTGGTGTTGCATCACCTCGGCGACGGTGCCCACTTCCAGGAATTTCCCGTCGCGCACGGCAACGGCTTCCGCGAGAGGGTTCTCGCGATCGACGGTGTGAAACTGGCCGTTAACCAGAATGAGATCGGCTTTACCGAGGGTAACCATAACTGCTCCAGACTGAGAGGGGAATGGTCAGGATTATGGGAACCGGTTTCGGGAAAGATCCAGTTATACAATAGGATAGGTATACCAAAGTATAACTATACCTAAGGTTAACTATACGAAGAGATAATTACGCGCCAGCGGCGTGGGTCATAGGATGAATGCGATTTTATCGGCGTGCTGTTCGCGGCGATTTTAACCTTTAACCTCACTGGATAATCTTATGACCACTACAAAACTCGAAGTCTTAACCCCAGCCAACTGTCAGATCATCTTCATCGACCACCAGCCGCAGATGGCATTTGGCGTGCAGTCTATTGACCGCCAGGTGCTGAAAAACAACACCGTGGCGCTGGCGAAAGCGGCAAAAGTGTTCAACATCCCGACCATCATCACCACCGTTGAAACCGAAAGCTTCTCCGGTAACACCTATCCGGAGCTGCTGGACGTGTTCCCGGGTCAGGACATTCTGGAGCGTACCTCCATGAACTCCTGGGACGACCAGAAGGTGCGTGACGCGCTGAAGGCTAACGGCAAGAAGAAGGTGGTTGTCGCGGGCCTGTGGACCGAAGTGTGCAACAACAGCTTTGCCCTGTGCGCGATGCTGGAAGGGGACTACGAAATTTATATGGTGGCGGACGCGTCCGGCGGCACCTCCAAAGAAGCCCACGACTTCGCGATGCAGCGCATGATCCAGGCGGGCGTGATCCCGGTGACCTGGCAGCAGGTGATGCTGGAGTGGCAGCGTGACTGGGCACATAAAGAGACCTATACCGCGGTGATGGATATCGTGCGCGAGCACTCCGGCGCGTACGGCATGGGCGTGGATTATGCCTACACCATGGTGCACAAAGCGCCGTCTCGCCAGAAGAGCGAGCACCGTACCTTAGCGCCGGTTCCGGCACGCTAAATCCCGGCGGCGGGCTGGTCCCTCATCCGGCTCGTCACTGCCTTTTTCTCTGGAGTTCACAATGAGTACAGGGTTGATATCCCTCGCGGCAGGCGTGCTGATTGGCCTGATGTATGCCGTGCTGAAGGTGCGTTCCCCCGCGCCGCCCGCGCTGGCGCTGATTGGCCTGCTGGGTATGCTGGCAGGGGAACAGGCGATGCGTCATCTTTTATCCCGCGATAATCCCGCTGGCGTGCAGGTGACGGTTCCCCACGTTCAGCACCTGACCGGAGCGTCATCATGAAGGCCTGGATTATTTCGCTGGTGTGCGGGGTCGCGGCTGGGGTAATTTACGCCCTGCTCGACGTGCATTCCCCGGCGCCGCCGGTCGTCGCGCTGCTTGGCCTGTTCGGCATGCTGGTGGGTGAACAACTGATCCCCATCGGACGGCGTCTGGTGAGCCGCGAACCGCTGACCCTGGCCTGGTTTCGTCATGAATGCGTACCGAAAATCAGCGGTACCGCGCCCCCAACGCCCGCGAAGGAAAGCCGCGACGCGTAACGAATTGTTTGAGGAAAGACAGCATGACGCTGCCGTGGCGCATTGCCATCATTGATGACGAACGCTCTGTTCGCAGCGGGCTCAGTAACCTGCTGCAATCGGAAGGGTATGCTACCGATACCTTCGATTCGGCAGAGGTGTTTTTGAGCCACCCTCTCGCCCTGTCCGGCGCGTCGCTGGTGATCACCGACATCAAGCTGCGCGGCATGAACGGGATCGAGCTGTTTGAGAAGCTGCGGTTGCTGGCCACGCCGCCGCCGCCAATACTGTTTATCTCCGGCCATGCGGATGAAAATATGCAGCGGTATGCACTCAGCCTGGGCGCCGCTGCATTTTTGCGTAAGCCGATTAACATCGATATTCTGCTGGATCATATTCAGCGGGAGCTGACCCGCCGACAATAAGGATCGCGGATGAACGAACAAACGTCGCCTGCATTTTGGCCCGCCCGGGGAAGTCTCCATGAAGGGCGGGCTTTTGTTCTGAAAGAGGATGTTATTTTTACCGTGCTGGCGCAGGAGGGCGGCATCTCCTGGATGAACGGGCGGCATCCCCAGTCCGGCGGTTCGTTTATTATTGCCACCGCGGTCAGCGATGAAGAAGAGGAGCGGGCAACGCGGCTGCTTAAAAACGAGTTTGCCCTGCGCGATCGACTTCATGACGGCTGGGCTATCCGGCCCGTCGCTTCAACCCAGTACCGCGGACGTTTTGCGCTGGTCTACGCGCCGTTCTGCTTTGAACTGCTGGCGTGCCGGGCAGGTAAGGCGATTTCCGGGATCGCCCGCTTTATCGAGATGGCGATCCGCATCTGCGGTCCCCTGCGCCAGATGCATCTGCACAACCTGATCCACGGCGATATCAAACCCGGGTCGATCTTCGTTCATCACGACGCCACCAGCCGTCTGTGCAGCTTTGGTCTTTCCTGCGCCACCTCCGACGCATTCTCGCAGTCCCGGCTTGCCGCGTCTGGCGGCACGCCCGCCTACATGTCACCGGAACACACCACGCGTACCCGGCGCGCCGTCGACAGCCGGAGCGATCTCTACAGTCTGGGTATCGTGCTTTATGAACTTCTGACCGGGCGATTGCCGTTTGAACTGAGCGCTGATGACCAGACTAACTGGGCGCATTACCACATTGCCTCCGAGCCGCTTGCGCCGGGCCGGGTGCGTCCGGACGTACCCGGCATGCTGTCGACCATTATCCTTAAGTTGCTGGAGAAGAATCCGGAGAATCGCTATCAGACCGTCGACGGGCTGATTGCCGACCTCAGGCGCTGCCAGGCGACGCTGACCGCCGAAGGTGAGATCGTCGACTTTATTCCCGGCCAGCAGGATCGCTCTCCGGCGATCCATCTTGCCGATTCGCTTTTCTCTGCGCATCCGCAGGCCAGCGACGTCATCGCCGCGTTTGAGCTGGTCAGCCAGAGCGGTGCGCCGGAACTGGTGACGATTGGCGGTCCGTCGGGGATCGGCAAATCTTCCGTGATCGCCACCACGCTGAAATCGCTGCAACAGCGCAAGGTGCTGCTGGCGGTGGGCAAGGTCGATCAATACTCTCCCACGCAGCCCTACGGCGTGCTGAGTTCGGCGTTTCGGACGCTCACGCTGCACCTGCTCGGGCTGCCAGCCGGGGAGGTGGCGACGTGGAAAACCCGCCTGTCGCGCGCGCTGGAAGGCTTCGAGGAGCTGGCTGTCAGCCTGGTGCCGGAGCTGAATTTATTTCTTGAGAATAAACCGCGTTTCTCTGCGGATACATTTTCCATCGACGCGCGGGCGCGCTTCAGCCATATGGTGCTGGCGCTGGTGAAAACCTTCGCCACCCAGGGCGCGCCGCTGGTGCTGCTGCTGGATGATGTGCAGTGGATCGACGCCGCCAGCCTGCAAACGCTCGATCACCTGCTGCGCGCCTGCGGCGCCATCCCGCTGCTGGTGGTGGTGGCGCACCGCGATCTCAGTTCGCTTTCTGATCCCAGCTTGCAAACCGCGCTGGCGAGCCTGCCGGAGGCGGCGCAGCATGCCATGACGATCGTGCCGCAGCCGCTGTCGGTGAAGGCCGTGGCACGCTGGCTCGGGGGGATTTTTCATGCCCGCAGTACCGGCACCTCCGATCTTGCCACGCTGATCCATGAAAAAACCGGCGGCAACCCGCTGTTCGTTCAGGAATTTTTCCGCCGCATCGTCGATGACGGACTGGTGGTGCACAACAAATATCAGGGGAAATGGCATTACGATCTCCAGGCCATCCGCGCCCGGCATTACACCGAGAACGTGGTGACGCTGGTGCTTGAACAGCTCAAGGAGATGCCCGACGAGACGCGCCGCCTGCTGGGCAGCATCGCCTGCCTCGGCTGCACGGGCGAGCTGGAGATGCTGTGCCGCGTGGTGGGGCAGTCGGCGGCGGAAATCCGCTACGCCCTTCATCCGGCGGTTACCGCTCAGCTGATAGTGCTGACGGAGAAAGAGTACGCTTTTACCCACGATCGGGTGCAGGAAGCCGCCTTTGCCCTGCTGGATGAGGGCGAGAAAAGCCATCTGCACCTGACCACCGCCAGCCTGCTGGCGGATGCCGCGCGGCAGACGGCGGGTAACGAACTGCTGTTCCGCGCGGTTCACCACGTCAGCGCCGCGCTGGACTGCATCCAGCCTGCGCCGCAGCGCCAGAGATTCCGTGAGCTGAGCCTCCAGGCCGCGCGGCGTGCGAAGCGTACCGGCGATTACCTTTCCGCCTTAAGTTACATCCAGACCGCCAGAGCGCTGGGGAACGCGGGTCCGGTCTCGGACTTTATGCTGGATATCGAAGAGGCGGGCTGTGAGTTCGCGCTCGGGCACCTGGAGCGCACGCGCGCGCTGTGCGATACGATCCTCGGCTCACCGGGCGGGCTGACGGAGAAAGCGCTGGCCGCTAACCTGCTGGCGGAAGTCTATATGCGCCAGTCGGAGATCCGCCTGGCGCTGGAGGCGTCGTTATGCTGGCTGGGCGTGTTCGGGATCCAGATCAGCCGCTACCCGGAAAATGCCGAATGTGACGAGGCCTGGCAGCAGTTCTGTCAACGCACCGCCGACGCGCCGCAGAACCCATTTACTCAGCTTAAGCTGATGGAGAGCGCGGAGACCGAAGCGGTAATGAACCTGCTTTACAGCGCCAGTATTTTCGCCAGCTTTACCTGCCCGCGCCTGCACTTTTTACTCCTGTGCCGGATGATGCACCTCACGCTCGATCGCGGCATAACCGGCGCATCCACCACGGCGATGGCCTGGTTTGGCGTGCTGATTGGCCACCGCTACGCCGAATACCGTCTCGGGTTTGAGTACGGCACGCTGGCTCGCGAGCTGGTGAACCGCCACGGCTATGATGCCTATGAAGCTAAAACTCTGCTGCCGCTCGACCAGCTCAGCGTCTGGACCCAGCCGCTGTCGTACACTATCGAGTGCGCCAAGGCCTGCTTTACCTCGGCGGTGACCCACGGCGACATGACGATGGCCTGCTTCGCGGCCTGTCACCAGATCATTAACTTCCTCTCCCGGGGCGATCATCTGGACGGCGTGTTGACCAGCATCGATCGCGGTCTGGCCTTTGTGCGTAAAACGGATTATCAGGACATTGAAACCGTTCTGCACATTCAGCGCCGCTACGTGGAGTTTTTACGCACGCCGGTGACGGGCACATGGAGCGCCGCCCAGGCGCTGCCTGACGATCTGCTGCCCGCACCGCCGGAGCAGGCGCCCGAGCAGACCTCGACCATGCTGTTCTGGTACTGGCTCTATCGCGGGATGGCGCACTTTACCTGCGGCGAATACGCCGACGCGCAGGCGGATTTAGAGAGGGCGGGCTGGTATGCGTGGTCCGCACCGGGCCATATCCATCTGCTGGATTACCATTTTTACAGCGCGCTGGCGCTCTCCCGCCAGCTTACGCCGGAGACCTTCTCGGCGGATTATCGCCGCAGTATTCATCACCATTACGACAAAATTGCCCTCTGGGCGCGGATCAATCCGGGCACGTTTGCCGATAAAGAGGCGCTGATTTATGCCGAAATCGTCCGTCTGGACGGCATGAACAGCATCGCGCTGGAGCAGTATGAAAAGGCGGTGCGGCTCTCGCGGGAGGGCGGGTTTAACCCGATCAATGCCCTGGCCCACGAGCTGGCAGGGCGTTTCTCGCTGGCCTGCGGCTACCCGACCGCCTCCGACGCCCATTTCCGCGGTTCGATTGCCGCCTGGGGCCGCGCCGGGGCGCAGGCCAAGGTGCGTCAGCTGGAGCAGGATTTCCCGCATCTGCTGGCCTCCGGGCAGAGCCGCGCGTACGACACCGTGGCATTTGCCCAGAACGAGGTGATCCGCGATTTACAGAGCGTCATCAAAGCCTCACGCGCCTTGTCCGAAGAAATCAACCTCGAGCGTTTAATTGAAAACCTGATGACGCTGCTGCTTGAACGGGCCGGGGCGCAGCGTGGCCTGCTGCTTCGCGTCAGCGATAATCACATCCCGGAGATCGAAGCCAGCGCCTGGACCAGCACCGACGGGGTGCGGGTTCGCATCCTGAAAGAGACACCGATGGCGACGGACATGCCGCTGTCGGTGCTTGCCGCGGTGATCCGCACCGGGCAGGAGATCCGCACCGGCAAACCGGAGGAATTTCACCCGTTCAGCCAGGATCCTTATCTGGTGACGTCCGGCGCCGCCGTGATGTGTGTCCCGATGTTCAAACAGGCGCGACTGGTGGGGGTGCTGTATCTGGAAAACCGCCTGATGCCGGAAGTGTTTACCGCCGAACATTCGCGCGTGGTCAGCCTGCTGGGCGCGCAGGCGGCGGTTTCGCTGGAGACGGCACGGCTCTACGCCGAGCTGCTGGCGGAAAACATCCACCGCCGACGGGTGGAGAAAGAGCTGCGCGCCAGCCAGACCTCGCTGATGCTGGGTGAGCAAATCAGCCATACCGGCAGCTGGCGCTGGGAGCTGGTGCAGGATCTGATGTTTATGTCCGAAGAGTACGCCCGTATTCTTGGCCTGCCGGAGCAGCAAAAGATGATCTCAATGGCGGAGTTTTTGACCTTCGTGCATGAGGATGATTATGGCCGGATCGGTAACCTCGTTAATCAGAGCGTGCGTGACGGGCTGTCGATGCGCGCGGAGTTTCGCATTATCCGCACCGACGGCTCCGTTCGCTACATTCTCGGGATTGGCGATCCGGTGGGCGTGGGCAGCGAAGTGAATGAGTATTACGGCATCATTACCGACATCACCAGCCAGCGGGCGGCGGAAGATGCGATGCGGGTGGCGCAGGCGGATCTGGCGCGAGTCTCACGGGCCACCACCGTCGGGCAACTCACCTCCTCGATCGCGCACGAGATCAACCAGCCGCTGATGTCGATTGTCTCGAACGCCGGCGCGAGCCTGCGCTGGCTCAACCGCGATCCGGCGCGGCTGGACAAAGTGCGCGAGGGGCTGGAGGAGATCGCCGCCGAGGGCGAGCGGGCAGGGGAGATCATCCGCAGCATTCAATCTCTGACGCGCAAACAGGACCCCACGTTTACGCGCATCGATCTGCACTTCCTGATCCACCACATCATTATGCTCTCCCGCAGCGAACTTGAGCTGCGACACATAAGCGTTGATTATCTCCTGAACGCTGACGACAGCTTTATCATCGGCGACAGCGTGCAGATCCAGCAGGTGCTGCTTAACCTGGTGATGAATGCGATGGAAGCGATGGCGGAAGTGACGGATCGCCCGTGCAGCATCACGATCGCCACCGCGAACTGCGCCGAAGGGAAGGTGATCTTTGAGATCGCCGATACCGGCAGCGGCATTGAGCCGGAGCTCACCGAGCGGATCTTTGACTCGTTCTATTCGACCAAAGCGCAGGGAATGGGGATGGGGCTGACCATCAGCGCCAGCATCATTGAACGGCACCGGGGAAAACTGAGCGCGCGCCGCAGAGAGCCGTACGGCACGGTGTTTACCTTCGCGTTGCCGCTTGCCGGACAGGAGGCGTAACGGTTATTCCGCTGGCTGATGTTTTGTCAGGCGCTCGACGGCCCTGACCAGCTCGGCCACGGAGCGGACCTGCATTTTCTCCATCACCCGGCGGCGGTGTACTTTCACCGTAATCTCACTGACGCCCAGCTCGGCGGCGATCTGCTTGTTGAGCTTGCCGCTGATGGCAAGCTCAAGCACTTCATGTTCGCGCGGCGTGAGGGACATGTGGCGCTGTTTCAGGGCGTAGTGCTCTTTGACGCGGGCGGCGTTGTGCTGTGCCAGCCTGAGCGCGGATTCGATAGAGCCAATGAGGGCGCTGGATTCAACGGGTTTAGTGAGAAATTCGTAGGCCCCGCCTTTGATCGCCCGGACGGACATAGGGATGGTGCCGTGACCGGTGAGAAAAATGATCGGTATTTCTCGCCCGTTGGCTTTCAGCGCATCTGCGACATCAAACCCGGTGATCGTGGGCATCTGCATATCGAGGATCACGCAGGAGGGCAGATCCTCAAAGGGATGGCTGAGAAAGGCTTCTGCTGAGGAAAAGCCAAGGGCGTGTATATCCGCTGATTCCAGCAGCCCAACAACGGACTGCCTGACAGCGTCATCGTCATCAACCACATAAACAATGTGTTCCATTCACCGCCCCGGTGTGATCAGTAAACCATCGAGAATAAAATGCGCCTTTTTGAACGTAAGCGACTGTTTGCTATCCTCATTCATACTAACACATTAATAATTATTATCATTCGGCAATATGAAGATGATATGAAAGTGTAATAAAAATGTGGCGAATTGGTTAGGATCGGAACGCTGTTTTTAGAGACCTTTCCGGCTGCGAAGCCAGTGCGTGACACAGGCGATATTCATCCTGAGCCACGATGTTTTGTGTGAGGACGCCGACGGGTAAAACAGGCTACACTCTGATTTTGAGCGCGACAAGCTGAGGACATAACGATGCACTACACACTGAAAAGCAGTGACGATAAAGAAAAAGCGGAAGGAACAAGCGGCGCGGGCGCTCTACAGCAAAAACTGCTGGAATCCCGTTCGATTGTCATCTCCGGTGAGATCAACCAGGAGCTGGCCCAGAAAGTCATCACTCAGATGATCCTGCTGCAAAGCGTCAGCAACGATCCGATCAAGCTGTACATCAACAGCCAGGGCGGCCACGTGGAAGCGGGCGACACCATCCACGACTTCATTAAGTTTATCCGACCGGAAGTGCACGTCATTGGCACCGGCTGGGTGGCAAGCGCCGGGATCACCATCTTCCTGGCGGCGAAAAAAGAGCACCGCTACTCGCTGCCGAATACCCGCTTTATGATCCACCAGCCGCTGGGCGGCGTGCGCGGTCAGGCAACGGATATCGAAATCGAAGCGCGCGAGATTATCCGCATGCTGGAACGCGTGAACAAACTGATTGCTGACGCCACCGGCCAGCCGCTGGAGAAAGTGAAGAAGGACACCGACCGTAACTTCTGGATGTCACCGGCGGAAGCGCTGGACTACGGCATCGTGGGCAAACTGATCACCCATTATGACGAGCTGAACCTGGATTAAGTTTTAGCCCGCGCGTGCGTCGGGTGACGGCTTCGCCTTACCCGACCTACGCGCGCTCGATTGACCCATGACAAGTTCCCCCCTGGCTGTCTCTTCTATAATCGCGCCTGTCTCCCCTCTCACTGGTGCTAACCATGGCGTATCAACTGAACCTCGACTGGCCGGAATTTCTTGAGAAATACTGGCAAAAACAACCCGTTGTGCTGAAAAATGCCTTCCCGAATTTTGTCGACCCCATTACCCCTGATGAACTGGCGGGTCTGGCGATGGAGCCGGAAGTCGATAGCCGCCTGGTAAGCCATGCTAACGGCAAGTGGCAGGCGAGCAATGGCCCGTTTGAGCATTTCGATAACCTCGGTGAAACCGGCTGGTCTCTGCTGGCGCAGGCGGTGAACCACTGGCATATGCCCGCCGCAGAGCTGGTGCGTCCGTTCCGCGTCCTGCCGGACTGGCGTCTCGATGACCTGATGATCTCCTTCTCCGTTCCGGGCGGCGGCGTTGGGCCGCATATCGATCAGTACGATGTGTTTATTATTCAGGGGATGGGTAGCCGTCGCTGGCGCGTGGGTGACAAGCTGCCGATGCGTCAGTTCTGTCCGCATCCGGCCCTGCTGCACGTCGATCCGTTTGAGCCAATCATTGACGAAGATCTGGCCCCGGGCGATATCCTCTATATTCCGCCTGGATTCCCGCATGACGGCTTCACCCATGAAACCGCGCTCAACTACTCTGTCGGTTTCCGCGGGCCGAACGGTCGCGATCTGATTAGCAGCTTTGCCGATTACGCGCTGGAAAACGATCTGGGTGGCGAGCACTACAGCGATCCGGATCTGACCTGCCGCGAACACCCGGGCCGCGTGGAGCAGTACGAGCTCGATCGCATTCGCCAGATGATGATCGACATGATTAGCAAGCCGGATGATTTTACAAAATGGTTCGGCAGCTTCGTCTCCACGCCGCGTCACGAGCTGGATATTGCCGCCGCCGAGCCGCCGTATTCCGCAGACGAGGTGCTCGACGCGCTGCAAGGGGGCGAAACGCTATCACGCCTGAGCGGGCTGCGCGTGCTGAACATCAACGGCAGCTTCTTTATCAACAGCGAACAGCTGGAGACGGCGGATGTGAACGGGGCGGACGCGCTGTCCCGCTACACCCAGCTCGGCCAGGCCGAACTGGGTGTAGCGCTGAATAATCCGGCGTTTGTGGAAGAGCTGACCGGATTGATTAACCAGGGATACTGGTACTTCGACGAGTAACAGACAGCGGCGTTTAGTCAGACTAAACGCCGCTACGTTCAAACCAGCATATTACAGGCCTTCCAGTAGTTCAGAAGCCGCTCATCGTCGCGCTCTTTTTCCGCTTTAATTTTCATCGCCTGGGCGAGATTTTCTCGCGATACCTCATGGCCTTTTTGCACGATGTCTAAGACCGCTTCACCAAGAGCCAGCGAAATTTCTGTCCGATTGTTGCGAATCGTCATAAATACCTCCTCGTTGGTTGCGCTACTTTAATTATGAACGGGAAATAATCAGTCGCTAATAATTAATCTTATTCTTATTTTTTCAATTCGGCGCTAAATAGACATAATATTCGGTTCTGTCAATGATGTTTCAAAATGCTAATACGCATTTCAGGTCCGAATTTATGCGCTACAGTTAATTTCGTGCAACAGGCAAATAACCGAAACAGGAGAATGAATATGGTAGATAAAAGCGCAATTAAGGATCACACTCAGGTTGTCGCCAGCTGCGGAACGCATGTCGGGGTTGTAGACCATCTTGATGGTGAGCGTATCAAGCTTGCGAAGAGCGACCCGGAATCAGGCGGCAAGCACCACTTTATTCCTCTCGGCTGGGTCGATAAGGTCGAAGATAATAAAGTTGTCCTGACCAAAAACCATAAAGAGGTTTTTGCTGAGTGGCAGGAAGCATAAATATATTTCTCGTAAAGAAATATACGCCTTCGCTCCGGCTTTGTCCGGAGCGTAATAGTGTCTGCGCCCGGTGATTGCTGCCATGGCAAATGAATGGTACTGTTTTGCCTGTCCTTTCCCCGATGCAGGCTCCGAATTATGCTCCAGAGTGAAAATACATCAGCGAAGCGCATATTTTTTGTTGAGGATTTTCAAATATTCGGCGAGCGCTACGGCATCGACTACCGTTTCCCGCAGCTAAAAGATGAGCAGGTCAGCGGCAGCCCCGTGTTGCAGGGGAATGTTGAAGAGATGACGCTCTCGTCCGGCATTTCACTGACCCATTCCGACGTACGTGTATTACAGCCCTATGAAACCACCTCTCGCCACAGCAGCCCGCTTTATATGCTGGTGGTGCTGGAAGGGTGCGTGACGCTCACGCTCAATGGTATCGATTATCCCGTCCGCCCGGGCATGGCGTTCAGCTCGCGTCTGAGTGAAGATCAGGTGATGAGCGCGCGTCACGATGCTGACAGCACGCTGAAAACGCTCTCGTTTGGCGTGTACCCGCACGATGCCGGACGTGAAGCCCTGCTTGAGTCGCTACTGCTGGAATGGCAAAGCCTGAATACCCCCGCGTTTGTCTGGCACGTTCCCGAGTTTGTGATGTCAGGCATTCAGCATGCACAGCGGCAGGGGGGAAGCATGCTCTCGCGTAAGCTGTTGCTGGAGGGGCTCATGTACCAGCTGCTCGGCCACGGCCTGAACCAGTGCCAGCTGCCCTGCCCGAGCCGCCCTGAGCATGCGCGTCTGGAACGCGTCCGGTGCCTGCTGGAACAGTCTCCTGAACGTGACCATACACTCGCGCAGCTGGCAGCCCTTGCTGCCATGAGCCCAAGCAGCCTGCGCAGCAAGTTCCGTCAACGCTACGGCTGCACACTCTTCGATTATCTCCGCGACTGTCGCCTTGCGCTGGCGCGTCGCTATCTGCTGGAAGGCCATAGCGTACAGCAGGCCGCCTGGATGTGCGGGTATCAGCATGCCACCAACTTCGCCACCGCGTTTCGTCGTCATTACGGGATTTCACCGGGTGACGTGCGCAAACTCCGCTAACGTAATTTTGTCCATCGCGCGAACGTATCCCGTGCGGTTTAGCATCGCGCATACATAACCTGGCGGCGCGCATAGCTGTTTGCACCCTCAAAAAGGTAATAATTCTTATTAACAATAAGAAATATCTCTGGAGAGGGTTATGTTTGCTAAATCGCGTCTGGCACTGCTGGTGGGATGGGTTACCGGTAGCGTCGCTTTTCCTTTACTGGCGCAGGATGCCCAAAAAACTGACACCGTGGTGGTGACCTCGCAGATGCAGTCTGCGGCCACCAAGCTTGAAACGCCGGATATTGAAACCCCGCAATCGGTCTCTATCGTCACCCGCGAGCAGTTCGAAGAGCAGGGCGCAACCAGCGTGCGTCAGGCCGTGAGCTACACGCCGGGGGTCTACAGCAACCAGATTGGGGCATCAAACCGCTTCGACTACATGGTGCTGCGCGGCTTCTCGGACGGCAGCCTGGACAACGTCTACCTCGACGGCCTGAAGATGATGGGCGACACCAATTCCCACAGCTCGCTGGTGGTTGATCCGTGGTTCCTGGACAGTATCGAAGTCGTGCGCGGCCCGGCCTCCGTGCTGTACGGTCGCTCATCGCCGGGCGGCATCGTGGCGCTCACCTCCCGTAAGCCATCGTTCGATCCGGGCGGGGAGATCAAGCTCTTCGCCGGTAACAATAACCAGCGTGGGGCGATGTTCGACGTCACCGGCCCGGTTGATGATAACGACCGCGTGGCGGTACGCCTCAGCGGGATGACCCGCTATGCCGATTCCCAGTTCGATCCGCTCAAAGAAGAGCGTTACGCGCTGATGCCGAGCCTGACCTGGCGTATCACCGATAATACCCGTCTGGATCTGATGGCCTACCTGCACCGCGATCCGGAAGGCGGCAGCCACTCCGGCCTGCCGTATGAGGGCACCGTCGTGCCGCACAGCGGTAAGAAAATCTCCAACACCTTTTTTGAAGGTGAAGACGATTACGACAAGTACGATCGTCGGGAAAATATGGTCGGTTATAACATCGAGCACTTGTTTGACAGCGGCTGGGCCGTGCGTCAGAAGCTGCGCTACCTGCACACCAAAGTCGAGCTGAACCAGGTGTATGCCGCAGGCTGGCTGAACGACACCGAGCTGAACCGCGGCTATTCCGGCTCCGATGAGAAGATGAACGCCATCACCCTGGATAACCAGGTCGACGGCAGCTTCGATACCGGCGAGGTGAACCACCGCGTGCTGATCGGCATGGACTACCAGGACCGCACCAACAACGTCACCGGCTACTACGGCGGCTTCCCGCCGATTGACGCTTTCCATCCTGCTTATGGCGCGAAGCCGGACTATATCACCCAGTACAGCAGGGAAAAGCATAAGCTGCGCCAGACCGGCTACTACCTGCAGGATCAGATGTCCATTGACCGCTGGCGCCTCACGCTGGGTGGGCGTTACGACCAGGTGAGCGTGTCGAACGTCGACAACTTCAACCATACCCGCAGCGATCTGGATAAAAACAACTTCAGCAGCCGCGCGGCGCTGCTGTATCTGTTTGATAACGGCGTCGCGCCGTACGTCAGTTACTCCACCGCCTTTACGCCGACCAGCTTTGCCGACGAGCAGGGGAATATCCTGGATCCGATGAAGGGCAAGCAGTGGGAAGCGGGCGTAAAGTATGAGCCAGAGGGGATGAACAGCCAGTTCAGCGCCTCGGTGTTCCGCATCAACCAGAAGAACATTGCCACTAAAGAGGAGCCGACCGATCCGTACCGTTCCATTGGTGAAATCGAATCCGAAGGCGTTGAGCTGGAGGCGATTGGTCAGCTGACCGACAGCCTGCGTATGGAGGCGGCGTACACCTACACGGATATTCGCTACAAGAAGAGCAGCCCGGAAGAGGAGGGCAAGCGCGCCGTCTATGCCCCGCGTAACATGGCCAGCGCCTGGCTGAGCTACGACGTCAAAAGCGGCCCGCTGGACGGCCTGACCGTCGGCTCCGGCGTGCGCTATGTCAACGGGATCGCCAGCGATCGTCAGAACACCCATACGCTACCGTCATACACCCTGGTGGATATGGTCGTGGGGTATGACCTGTCGAAAGTGGGGCTCACGGGCGTGAGCGCGCAGTTGAATGTCAATAACCTGACGGACAAAAGCTACGTTGCGGCGTGTAACTCGCTCTCTTACTGCTACTTCGGTGCAGAGCGCAGCATTGTCGGCAGCGTTTCGTGGACGTTCTGAGTCGTTAGCCAATGCCCGGTGGCGCTGCGCTTACCGGGCCTACGGGATCGGTTTTCACCCTCTCCCTGTGGGAGAGGGCCGGGGTGAGGGCAACAGGCCGCACTACCCCTCCATCGCAATCACAATCGCCTCACCCATCTTTTTCAACGCCTCGCGATGTTTATCCGTCGGCGGCAGCGCCACGTTGATCCGCAGACAGTTGCGGTACTTACCGGAGGCGGAAAACAGCGACCCGGCCGCAGCCTGGATCTTCAGACGGCACAGCTGCTTGCTGACGCACACCATGTCGACCATCTCCGGTAGCTCGACCCACAGCAGGAAGCTGCCCTGCGGGCGGGTAACGCATATTTCTGCCGGAAAATACTGCCGCACCCAGCAGGTGTAGGTCTCCATATTCTGCTGATAAATCTGGCGCATGCGCCGCACGTGGCGATGGTAATGACCGTCGCGAATAAACGCCGCCACCGCCATCTGCGTGCCCGGCACGTTAAACCCGCCCGCGGCGTATTTCATGTGCATCACCCGGTCGTAATAGCGCCCCGGCACAATCCAGCCGACGCGCAGCCCGGGCGCCACGGTTTTGGTAAAGGAGCTGCAGAGGATCACGCGGCCATCAATGTCCATCGAGTGAATGGTGCGCGGGCGCGGGTACTCTGCGGCCAGCTCGCCGTAGATATCATCCTCCACAATCACAATATCGTGCCGCTGGGCGAGCGCCAGCACCTGCTTTTTACGCGCTTCCGGCATGATAAACCCGAGCGGGTTATTGCAGTTGGGGACCAGGATCACCGCTTTGATCGGCCACTGCTCCAGCGCCAGCTCTAACGCTTCGATGCTGATCCCGGTCTCGGGATCGGTAGGTATTTCAATCGCCTTGATGTCGAAGCCGCGCAGCATCTGCATGGTGCCGTGAAACGACGGCGACTCGACCGCCACGATATCCCCCGGCTTGCACACCGAGAGCAGGGCGATCGACAGCGCGCCGTGGCAGCCGTTGGTGATCACAATCTCGTTTGCCGCCACGGTGGAGCCGCCGTCCAGCATCAGGCGGGCGATCTGCTCGCGCAGCTCCAGACGACCATCGAGCACGTCATAGCTCAGCATTTCGCCAGGGTTATGCTGCGCAATGCGGCTCATCTCGCGCCACAGCGGCTTCAGGCTCGGCTGGTTGATGTCCGGCGAGCCGCCGCCAAAGGAGATCATCTCTTTGTCGGCGCGGGCGTCCAGCAGCATCATCACCTCATCCCACTGGGTGACGTCCACGGGGCGCTGCACCGGGCGCGTCATCGCCGGTACGGGCGGCTGCGCTTTGCGTTTCGAGACAAAATAACCGGAGCGCGGCTGGGGCGTGATCAGCTGGAGATTTTCGAGGATCTGGTAGGCCTGCTGTATGGTGCTGATACTCACGCCGTGTTCCTGGCTCAGCGTGCGTACCGACGGCAGACGTTCGCCGCTGCGATACAGCCCTTGTTCGATACGTTCCGCCAGTAGGTTGGCCAGATGTTGATAGCGCGTCATGCTGTATCCTTTGTTTTCACCATACAGATTAATAAACCAGTACAGATTGGTAGATAAAACGCCATGCAGATACCGTTTTAGCGGATCTGTATGGTAAACAAAAGCAGTTTTTGAATCTGTATTGTACTGGCCGTTTTCCATGATGATAACCCCACTGGCACAGCGAGGAGAGCATCATGGAATTCTACGAGAATCGTTCAAAACGTCCGTTTATCGCGTTTGTCTGGGTAGCGAAAACGCTGCGTAACTGGTATCGCATCAACCGTACCCGCCGCATTCTGAGCCAGATGAGCGACGAGCAGCTCAAGGACGTTGGGTTATCGCGATATGATGTGTAAGCATAGGGTTGCCCGGTGGCGCTACGCTTACCGGGCCTGCAGGAGACCGTAGGCCGGGTAAGGCGCAGCCGCCACCCGGCGGTTTTCAACTCAACAGCGCAAGCGTCTGCCGTTTCGGCCTTTCCAGCAGCTCAACCGCCTCCTGATATGACCGCACGTTGTTATAGCCCATCACCAGCCCGTAGCGTTTGCCCGACCCGCGATACCACTCCGACAGCGCATTAACCTGTAGTTGCTGTTCCTGCCAGCAGCGGGCGATCTCCCGGTCAGCGCTTCCCTTTGCGAGGAACGCGACAATATGCATTCCACCGTCGTTTTGCTCGGTGAAGAACAGATCACCATAGACCTCACCCAGGGCGGCAATCATCCAGTCGCGGCGGATCTGATACAGGGCGCGCATCTTTTTCAGATGACGAAAAAAATGCCCTTCGTTGAGAAATGCGGTGAGGATTTTTTGCGTCAGCACCGGCTGGCCGCTGGTGGTAATGTCCGCGCAGTCGGTAAAGGCCCCGACGGTGCTGGCGGGCATCACCACGTAGCCCATGCGCAGTGAAGGCATGATGGTTTTGCTGAAGGTGCCCATAAAGATCACCCTGTCATGCCGATCGAGGCTTTTCAGCGACGGCAGCACTTTGCGGGTGTAGTGAAATTCCCCGTCGTAATCGTCTTCGATAATCCACGCCTCGTTTTGTGACGCCCAGTCGAGCATCTGCTGCTTGCGCGGCAGTGAGAGCGTCACCGCCAGCGGACTCTGATGCGACGGGGTAACGATGGCAAAACGCGCGTCGCGATGATGACGGAGCAGGTAGTCCGTATCGATGCCGCAGCGATCAACCGGCACGGTGTGCAGGCGGGGCACGATCCGCTTGAGCAACTGCTGGCCCATAAAATAGCCCGGATCCTCAAACACCACCTTGTCGCTGCGGCTGGCAAGCGTGTCGAGGATCAGGCGCAGGCTGCCGCTGTAGCCGCTGGTGATCAGTACCTGTTCGGCGGTGCAGGATAACCCGCGCGAGATATTGAGATAGCGGGCAATCGCCTCGCGCAGCGGATACCAGCCCAGCACCGGCGGGTTGAGCATTTCATCCTGACGCATGGCGCGCGTCGCCTGGCCCGCCAGCAGCAGCCATTTTTTATAGGGGAAGCTGTCGAGCGCCGGAATGCCGGGGCGCAGAAAACCGGCCCGTTCGCGCTGGTTAATCAACGACGCCGGCAGCGTGCCGGTCGTTTGTTCTGTGGGGGCGTGTTGCGTGGGCAGCAGAAGATCCGGGTTCACCCGCGACCCGCGCGCGCCCTGGCTTACCAGATACCCTTCGCCCGTCAGAATGGCATACGCCGTCTCGACGGTTTTTCGCGCGACCTTAAGCTCTTCCGCCAGCACGCGGATGGCAGGCACTTTATCGCCCGGCTTCAGCACGCCGCGCGTGATGTTGTCGCGATAGCGGGAATAAATCTCATGATAGCCCGGCTTCATGTCCTACCTCATTTCACGCTTTTTGTGTCTTTTTACTATGTCATTTACGGCGTAGATTTGCCTTATCGCATGAAAAAAACGGCACAAAAAGAGGAAAGACAATGAGCACCCGCGTAAACCACCACAAAGCCACACCTGCACTTGCCAACGCGCTTTCTGCCCTGAGCATGGAGGTGGCGAAAACCTCCATCGACCCGGCGCTTAAGCACCTTATCGACATTCGCGTATCGCAGCTGAACGGCTGCACCTTCTGTCTGGATATGCACTCGAAAGAGGCTAAAATCGCCGGTGAGCGCGAGCTGCGCCTGTACCATCTGGCGGCCTGGCGCGAGTCCCCGCTGTTTAGCGCCCGTGAAAAAGCGGCGCTGGCCTTCACCGAAGCGCTGACCCAGATTGGCGTACATGGTGTGAGCGATGCGCTGTACCGCAGCGTGGCGGAGCACTTCTCGGATGTCGAGATTTCAGAGCTGAACTTCGCCATCGTAGCGATCAACGCCTGGAACCGCCTGGGCATTACCTCCCGCATGGAGCCGGGCGCGCTGGATGCGGCTTACGGTCTGAACAAGGCTAACCTGGAATAATTCCGCGCTCGCGGATCATCGCCATCAGCGCCCGTAATCCAGGCGAGTGGGGGATTGGGGCGTTTATGGAGTCGAAGTCGATGGTGGGTTAAACCCTGCCCGGTGGCGCTACGCTTACCGGGCCTACATGAGCCCGTAGGCCGGATAAGCGCAGCGCCATCCGGCAAACACTTCGCTCCATACCGAAGCATTGTGGTTTTTCCTCCTGCATTCTCTCCACACCCTCACAACGGAGAGACACCCATGATCGCAGTCCTTTTTGAAGCCAAAGCGGAGCCTCATCATCAGGCGCGCTATCTGCAGCTTGCCGCTGAACTCAAGCCTTTGCTGGCGGACATCGACGGCTTTATTGATATAGAACGTTTTCAGAGCCTGAGCATCGACGGCAAAATCCTGTCCCTTTCCTGGTGGCGGGATGAAGAGGCCGTCCGCCGCTGGAAGCAGAATGTCTTCCATCAGGCCGCGCAGGCCGAAGGCCGGGAGTCGATTTTTTCTTTCTACCGTATTCGCGTGGCGCAGCTGGTGCGGGAGTACAGCTCCGAAACGGGAGGGCACGCGGATGTATGACGTTCACGTGATTTTTAGCGACAGGCCCGGCGAGCTGGCGCGCTTTGGACAGCTGTTAGGCCGCAACGGCGTGGGGCTGGAGGGGGGCGGCGTTTTCGGTACGGATGCCCATTTCCTGGTGGAGGACGGGGAAAAAGCCCGCCGTGTGCTGCTCGACGCCGGGTTTACCGTGCAGGCGCTGCGAAAGCCGGTGATCAGAAAGCTTAAGCAGGAGCGTCCTGGCGAGCTGGGCGAGATAGCGGCGGCGCTGGCCGCAAAGGGCGTGTCTATCCTGACTCAGTACAGCGACCACGCGAATCACCTTATTCTGCTGACGGATGATGATAAGCTGGCCGCTGAGATCACCACACCCTGGGCGACAAATGTTAAAGACGAGCTTACCCTCTGATAACAGCGCGATGCTGGAAAAGGCCATTGCCGCTGTAGCGGCTGCAATGGCCGATCCGTCGCGCGTGAAAATGCTCTGTGCACTAATGGACGGGCGGGCGTGGACGGCCACCGAACTGAGTGCGGTGGCAGACGTTGCGCCGTCGACCGCCAGCGGGCATCTTGCCCGGCTGGTTGAAGGGCAGTTAATTACCTGCCTGTCGCAAGGGCGGCATCGTTATTATCGTCTTGCCGGGCACGACGTGGCGGCGCTGGTGGAACAGATGATGGGGCTTTCGTGGAGCCGCATTACCCCGCCGGAAACTACCGCGCCGAAAGCCATGCGGGAGGCGCGGACCTGCTATGACCATCTGGCGGGCGCGGTGGCGGTGCAGATCTACGATTTCATGCAGGCAGCAGGCTGGCTGGAGGCAGACGGTTCAGCGCTCACGCCGTATGGTCGGGAGCAGTTTCTGAAGCTCGGCGTTTCGTTAAGCGCTCATCCGCGCCGAAAAGCGTGCTGCGCCTGCCTGGACTGGAGCGAGCGGCGGTTTCATCTCGGAGGCGAAGCCGGCGCAGCGCTGCTTCTTTATCTGGAAAGCAAAGGGTGGATCCAGCGGGTGGCGGGGTACAGGGAGGTGGTTGTGACGGCTTCAGGACAGGGCGCCATCTCCAGACATTTTAGCCGCTAAACTCCGCTGCGGGCTGTGCCCTCACTCTGCCCTTCTCCCACAGGGCTGAGGGATCCCCAGTAATTTTTTTATGCAGAAGCAATAAAGTTGCTTTCTAAATGACTGAGGGCTGTCAGCGATGCCCTGGTCCGGCTGTAAATCGCTGAGGCGTTTGCCTTCCGGCCGGGGCGAGGCGCAGGGATGCGCCGAGAGGGCGGCTTTACAGGGACGTTGCCTCCGCCCGTACCCGATAAGCCGGAAGGAATAAGCCGAGGGCACCGCGAAGCGGCGATTTTCCGCCGGGAGCCCGGGTCGCCAGGGTGGTGGCGACTGAGCCACCCTGGCACGTTCACCGGTCATGTCGTTACAGAGTAGCAAGGAACATAAAGTGAACGGAATGACCACCACCGCCGTATGTTCCCCTCACCCTAACCCTCTCCCCGGAGGGGCGAGGGGATTGCTCAGTGCTCGCATTAATTTGTGGGGAACCCTCAGCCCACAGGGAGAGGGAGAATCTCATTTCGCAATTCCTGCGCTTTAACTTCTCGTTTCTTGATACTTACCCTGATAACTATTATTGTGACCGCGTGTGACGAGAGGTTTCCCCATGAGTGAAGAAGAACTGTTTAGCCGCAGGCCGATGGGCATGCGGATGGCGATGATCGTGCGCCAGTGGCGTGCCGTCATTGACGACGCCATTCTCGATACCGGGTTAACCCAGTCGAGCTGGACGGTGATGATGCAGCTGCATCAGCTCGGGGATAACGTCTCGGTGAGTGAGCTGGCGGAGGTGCAGGGCATTGAACTGCCGCCGCTAATGCGCACCCTGACACAGCTGGAAAAACAGGGTTACCTGCTGCGCACCGTCTCGCCGTATGACAAGCGCATCCGGCTTCTGACGCTGACGCCTGAGGGAAAAGCTGTACTTAACAGGCTCACCCAGGTAATTGAGACGCTTCAGACGCGCGTATCGCAAAACATCGCGCCTGAACATCTCGACATTTTCAGCGCCACCCTGAATCAAATCGCCTGCAATTTGCGGACAATCCGCGAAGAAGATAACAAGACAGAAAAATAATGACTACTGAACAAAAGTTTGCCCGCTGGGTAAGGGTAAGTATTGCCTCTTTCCTGCTGATGTTTGTCTACTTTATCGTCGCGGATATCTGGATCCCGCTGACGCCGGATTCCACCGTGATGCGCGTGGTGACGCCGGTGTCTGCCCGTGTCTCCGGCTATGTGGCGGCGGTCCATGTCCACAACAATAGCCAGGTGAAGAAAGGCGATCTGCTGTTTGAGCTCGACGACACCCCGTTTCGCAATAAAGTGGAAGCAGCGCAGATCGCGCTTGAGCAAGCTCGCCTTTCCAACGAACAACTGGACGCGCAGATCGCCGCCGCGCAGGCCAGCCTGAAGACCGCCGTGCTGACCGCGCGTAACGACAAAGTGACTTTCGACCGCTACCAGAAACTGAGCACCCTGCAGAACGTGTCGCAGGCGGATCTGGATAAGGTCCGCACTACCTGGCAGAGCAGCGAGCAGTCCGTCAGCTCGATTCAGGCGAATATTCATAACCTGCGCATTCAGCGCGGCGAGCGGAATGAACACCGTAACGTGACGCTGCAAAAATACCGTAACGCGCTGGATGAAGCGGAGCTGAATCTTGGCTGGACGAAGGTCTACGCCGAGGCGGACGGCACGGTGAGTAATCTGCAATTAAGCCCCGGTTTTTACGCCTCGTCCGGTTCGGCAGCGCTGGCGCTGGTGAATACGCAGACGGATATTGTGGCGGATTTCCGCGAGAAGAGCCTGCGTCATACCCACCAGGGGACCGACGCCGCCGTGGTGTTTGACGCCTTTCCGGGACGGGTTTTCCGCGCCCACGTGACCAGCAGTGACGCGGGGATCCTCGCCGGTCAGGAAGCCGTTAACGGTCAACTTTCTGAACCGGAAACCTCTAACCGCTGGGTGCGCGATGCCCAGCGAATGCGCATTCACGTGGCGCTGGACGAAGCCTTACCGAAGTCGCTGCCGACCGGCGCGCGCGCCACCGTGCAGCTCTACAACAGCGAAGGGCCCTTTGCGCGCTTCTTCTCCGGGATGCAAATCCATCTGGTGAGCCTGCTTCACTATGTCTATTAGCACCCTGGCGCGGGTATTTACCCCGCACGGCAACATCGTCTACACGGCAAACGACTTCCGCCAGACCCTGCGCATTGTCTTTGCCGGGATGATTGCGCTCAGTATTTCGAGCTTCTACAACACCAGCTACGGCGTGTTTTTTGTGGTCTACCCGATCATGCTGCTGTCGCTGGTGCCGGTGTTTAACCGCCACGTGGCGAAGCAGTTTATCTTCAGCGCATCGCTCAACTGCGTCGAAATGGTGATCATCATCGGCTTTCTGTCGCAATGGCCGGTCATTATGACGCTGGTGGTCTTTGCCCTGTACGTGATGCGCTTTCGTTTTATGAGCAAGGGGCCGCTGTTTCTGTTCGGTTCGATGGGCGTGGTGTGCCAGAGCGTAATGCTCAACTTTATGAGCTACCCCACCACCAACTGGCACACGCTTTTGTTCTCCAACATTGAAGCGAGTGTGATGGCGGTGTGTCTGAGCGCGCTGATGAATTACCTGCTGCCGGACGTGGAGCCACGTAAGCCGCCGCCGCTGATAGAGAAAGACGATGCCCGCGTGCGCCACGAGTCGCTGCTCTCCGGCACCGTGGCGACGCTGATTTTCGTGGTATTTCAGATGAGCGACTTAAGCGATTCGCTCTCGGCGCTGATGGCGGGCATTCTGATCCTGTTCCCGATGCACTATCGCGGCGCGGTGATGAGCTCTATCTGGCGCGTGGTCGGCGTGGTGCTGGGCTGTCTCTATATCCTCGTCGTTCAGCTTATTCTGTACGATCACAGCAGCCATATGCTGCTGATGATGCCGCTGATCGGCCTCGGGCTGGCATTTGGCGCGCGCCTGCACGTGATGGAGAAGGTCGGGGCCGGGGTGGGATTTTCCAGCATTACCACCATCGGCATTATGTTCGGGCAAAACATGCATCCGGACAGCGATCTGGTGTTCAGCGATCTGTACCGCATCACCTCCGTTACCTTCGCGCTGGTGGTCACGCTGACGATGGTCTTTCTGGTGCACCTGATCCTGAACCGCTTCGAGGCGACGCGCTACGTTATCGCGCCGCCAAAAGCGGATTAATGCCCCAGCACGGCGGGCAACTGAGAAAGTAAAAACAGAATCAGGCCAATCGTTCCGCCTACCAGGGTACCGTTTACGCGAATGAACTGAAGATCTTTACCGATATTGAGTTCTATCTGGCGTGACATATCTTTGGCGTCCCAGCTTTTCACCGTGTCGCTGATATGGCGCGTCAGGAATGCCGCAAAATCCGGCGCGACGCGGTGCGCGGCCTGCTCCAGATGCTCGTTCAGCGACGCACGCAGGCTGGCATCATTCGACAGCGTCTCACCAAACCACAGCCCGGCGTTGGCGATACGTTGCTTCACGCGGGAATCGTCGCTCTGCATGTCATTTTTCAGCCACTGGCGCAGGTCAGCCCACATTTCACCCAGGTAGCGGTTAAATGCTTCATCATTCTTCAGATAGTGCTTGATGTTGTCGGCTTTGGCCGTCATCTCCGGGTCGTTTTTCAGGTTGTCGATAAACTTCAGCGTGGCGCGGTCAAATGCCCGACGGATCTGGTGCGTGCGGTCGTGGCTGATATCATCCAGCAGCGTGTTCACCGCGTTCGACACCATCTCTGCGCTCTGATCGCCCAGCCACTCGGTGGGCAGCACCATCGCCTTGCGCGGATGCTCGGTCTTCAGCCAGTGGACGATCTGGTCAGAGATAAATTCCCGCGTGCTCTCGCGCTGAATCAGGGTAATCAGACGGTTGATGATGGCGTCCAGCAGCACCTGGTGACGGTTGTTTTTGGTCATGCTTTCCAGCATGACGGCGCTGGTCTCGGTTAAATCGACCTTGTCGATAGCCTTATGCACCGCGCGTTTGAGCAGGCGCTGAATGCGCCCGTCGTCAGTCAGCTCAAGAAAACCGCTCATCACCTGCATCAAATGCAGCCCGACGCGCTGGGCGTTGTCGGGCTTGCTGAACCAGGCACCAATCATCTGGGCCGGCTCGTAGCGGCGAATTAATGCGACCAGCGACTGGGTATCCAGAAACTTTTCCTGCACGAACTGGCCAAGATTGTCGCCGATGCGGTCCTTATTGCGCGGGATAATCGCCGTATGGCGCGAGATAACGGGAATTGGCACCCGGCGGAACAGCGCGACAACGGCAAACCAGTCCGCCAGCGCGCCGACCATCGCCGCCTCGGCAATAGCTTTTGCGCCGCGTACCCAGAAGGTTTGCGGCAGGAACAGGGTAGTGATAAAGGCCGCAGCGGCAATCAGCAGCAGCGACAGCGCGAGAAGCTTGGCGCGTTTGAGTTCGGTATGTTTTTCCATGGGTTAAGGATAGAGGGATACGGGGGAAAAGTGCAAAAACCGCCACAGCACCCACCCACCAAACCCCATCAATACCACCCCCGCCGTGCGCTCTATCAGCCAGAGCGAACGGCTGAGCTTTCGCTGAACCGCCGGTAACCCCATCAGCGACACCAGCGCAAAATCCCATACCAGTACTACCATCACCATCCAGACGCCGCAGGTCGCCTGCTGAAGCAGCGTGACGTCCGGCCCGAGTAACGCCGTCATCAGCGCCAGGTAGAACAACGCGTTTTTGGGATTCAACAGCGCCGAACCCAGCCCCAGCAGGATCTGCTTACGCAGCGAGGGGCAGCGCTCATGTGTTTCATTTAGCGCCAGCGTCTGCGGTCGGCTGCGTACAAGATGCGAGCCGATCCAGAGCAAATACAGTGCGCCGGATAATTCAATCAACGTGAACAGCCACGCGAACTGACGCAGCGCGCTCCATCCCATAATGACCAGCAAAATGTAAAGCCCGTTTCCTGCCGCTATCCCGATGCACAATCCGGCGCTGCCGCGCAGTCGGTAGCGGGCGGCGTAGCCCATCAGCAGGAAAAAATCCGGGCCCGGGCTTAACAGGGCAACAAAATGCGCCAGCGCCAGGGCGAGAAAAGCGGAAGGGAAGAACAGTTCCATAGCGACCTCTGAAAGCAAAACTGGGGCCAGACTACGAAAACACAGAACCTATTTATTGTCTGATATTGATCGGCCCGTAGCGTACTGACGCGGTGTGGCGGCGGTGTAGCGCACAAAGGTCTTATGAAAATGGCTCTGATCGGCAAACCCGCTCTGGTAGCCGACATCGGCGATATCATCCCCGGCACGCAGCCGCGCTTTGGCGTACTCAACGCGGGAGATATTGAGGAAGCTGCCAGGCGTCAGGCCCGTGTCCTTCTTGAAGGTACGGATCAGCGTCTCCTTTCGCAGCGAGAATCGTTGCGCAAGTGCGTCGAGGGAAGGCGGGCTGGAAAGACTGGAAAGAAATGCCTGCTGAACCTGCTGGCTGGTTGATCCAGGCTTTTCTGCCTCATCCATGCAATGGGGAAGGGCAGTAAGCAGCCTGTCCACGGACGCAGGGGACATCCTCTCAACAACTTTCCGGTAATACATAAACAGCGTAGCGTTGCGAATCACCTGAACCGCAAGGGGAAGGTCCGTATCGATATAAAGCATATGATAACTACGCGGCTGCCCGGCAACAGGGTTGCAGCTGTGTGGGACATAAGCCGGGATCACAATCAGGTCCCCGGGCTGGAGGATGTATTCTCTGCCATTACACACGCAGCATGTCTGGCCTTCCACAATTGCGCCGATGGAGAGCTGAGGGTGGCAATGGCGTTTGTACGCCTGCATGCTTTGCCACGTGCTGCGTAGTTCAAGGCCCGAGGCGCGGTGAAAGGTCTGACGGATGTGGCGGGTATCGGTCATAGCAACTCCTTCTGAAAGTTTTTTATACCACGCCAGCCACGGTATGGCATCGCTTTACTCAGAACCTTCCGGATATACCCAACTTTAAGTCCATAGCCAGTCATGTTGACTACCCTTAATACCCTAAGCGGTAAAACATGGAGATTCGATATGGCTTATCAGACAGTAAATCCTGCCACTAACCAGCTCATCAAAGAATATCCCTCCCACACTGACGCAGATGTTGAAGCGGCGCTGAAGGCAGCCGATGCGCTCTATCACTCCGACTGGGCGAAAAGCGACATAAGCCAGCGCCTGCCGGTACTGCATAAGCTGGCGGACCTGATCGACGAACGCGTGGAGGAGCTGGCGAAAATCGCCAGCCAGGAGATGGGTAAGCTCATCGAACAGAGCCGCGGCGAGGTGAAGCTGTGCGCGCAAATCGCCCGCTACTATGCGGACAACGCGAAGCAGTTCCTGGCCTCGGTGAAGTATGACTCTGAACTCGGGGAAGCATGGGTTGAACATCACCCCATCGGCGTGCTGATGGCCGTCGAACCATGGAACTTCCCATACTATCAGCTGATGCGCGTTCTGGCGCCAAACCTGGCGGCGGGTAACCCTGTCATCGCTAAACACGCCAGCATTGTGCCGCACTGTGCGGAAACCTTCGCCCATCTGGTGCGTGAGGCGGGCGCGCCGGAAGGGGCGTGGACCAACCTGTTTATCTCGTCCGATCAGGTGGCGAACATCATCGCTGACGATCGCGTACAGGGCGCGGCGCTAACCGGTTCAGAAAAAGCGGGCAGCGTGGTAGCGGCCCAGGCAGCGAAGCACATTAAGAAATCCACGCTGGAGCTTGGCGGTAACGACGTATTCGTGGTGCTCGACGATGCGGACCTGGATAAAGCGGTGAAGATCGGCGTTAACGCGCGGCTCAACAACGCCGGGCAGGTCTGTACCGCGGCGAAGCGCTTTATCCTGCATGAAAAGATTGCCGATGCCTTCCTGAGCAAATTCACCGAGGCATTTAAGCAGGTGAAGATTGGCGATCCGCTGGACGAAAGCACCACGCTGGGGCCGCTGTCCTCTAAAGACGCGCTCGACACGTTGACCAAACAGGTTAACGAGGCGGTGAAAAACGGCGCTACGCTGCACTATGGCGGCAAACCTGTGCAGCGAGACGGGAGCTTCTTTGAGCCGACCATCCTGACCAACATCTCACGCGACAACCCGGCGTACTTCGAAGAGTTCTTTGGCCCGGTAGCGCAGATTTACGTGGTGAAAAACGACGACGAGGCGGTCGCGCTGGCGAACGACTCCCACTACGGCCTGGGCGGAGCGGTGTTCAGCCAGGATATTGAGCGCGCGAAGAAGATGGCATCGCGTATTGAGACCGGGATGGTGTACATCAACTGGCTCACCGATACGGCGGCAGAACTGCCGTTCGGCGGCGTAAAACGTTCGGGTTACGGACGCGAGCTGTCGGACCTGGGGATCAAAGAGTTTGTGAACCAGAAGCTGGTGGTCGTTCGCAAGTAATGTCGGACATAAAAAAACCTGCCATCCGGCAGGTTTTTTTATTAACAGTCTCATCGCCTTTTTTGCCGTGTGGCGCTGCGCTTACCCGGCCTACAAGGTGCAATAATATTCATAAATTGCACCCTTCATTGTAGGCCCGTGCAAGCGTAGCGCCGCCGGGCGAAACGGGCAAACAGGCTTAGAAGGACACGCCACCGCCAACATATGCGCCGTCAATCAGCGTGTGGTTAGGACGACCGTCTTTACCATCAACGCTCACGTGACGATAACCCACCTTCAGCGTCACCGGCTTCACTGGCGTCCAGCTTACGCCACCATTCGCTTCAACGTAGTTTTTCACGCTGTTGTTCAGGCCGTCTGGCGCAACGTAGCCTTCACCGAATACCCTGATGCTGTCGGTCAGGGCAACGTTCACACCGCCGCCGACCGGGAACGCCACGCCGTTATCGCCTTTTTTCGGGCCAACGTAGAGGGCCTTAGCGCCTGCGTTCAGCATCACCGGGCCGACTTCAAAGTTGTAGCCTGCTCCTACGCCACCGGTTGTGGTGCCGTCATCGGTGTTTTTCAGCCAGCTACCTTCGGTGTACAGACCGGAGGTTGATTTCCCCATTTCCACATGCAGGTTGGTAAAGTTTTTACCCTGCTCAATGCTGCCGCCCATGGCCAGTGCGGAGCCCGATACGGCAGTCAGAGCGGAAAGAAGGAGAACGTTGAGCTTTTTCATGAGTTTTTCCTCGTCATCAAATTAATCTGAGGGCACCTTAACAAGAGCTGTTTATCTCTGCAAATGCGATGCTTGTCACGTTTTTATGCAGATTTTGTTTGGTTTTTGAATTTTAAATGTTGTTCGAATGTTGACCCGGCAAGGAGTCAATACGTAATGCATTCGCGTTTAGGAAGGGTTCAGGATTCTCATTAAACGTACGCTGAACGGGTCGGAAAAATTAGTTCAGGATGAATTAATTGAGTTTCTAATAATTTCCAAAAGTGTTTCAGTTGTCACAGATAAAGACACAGGTTTACATTTCTGGAGGTGGCTATACGCCCCGTTGTGCCGAACCGCTTTCACCATGTCATTTTTCTGACACGTTTCTTCATTACGTTGTTGGCTTCACTTACTGGGTGCTAACACTATGAAAAGAAAAATCATTCCTGTGCTAATTGGTTGTGCGCTCTCTTTCTCTGGCCTGGCGGCACAGCCAACCGCGGAGCGTTACGTCGTCAGTTTTCCCGAAGGCGCGCATGTCAAATACAGCGGTGCGTTTGCCAGCGCGTTTCCGAACGGGCTGCCTGTGGGGACTGGCTCTGGCCTGCTGTTTACGGGCAAGCAGGGCGATGCCTTGACGTTTACGACCGTGACCGATCGCGGTCCTAACGCGGATTCGCCAAAAATGGGGAAAAATGACGCTAAAATCTTTGTTACCCCGGATTTCGCCCCGCTGCTAATGACGATCCGCGTGCAAAACGGTAAAGCGGAGGCCGTGGACGCGCGTCCTTTGCATGACGATAAAGGCGAAATCAACGGTCTGCCGCTGCAAAGTGGCGTGATTGGTTCCACCAATGAAATCGCGCTAAGCGACACCTTAAAAGTGCTGAAAGGCGATAACCGCGGGCTGGATACGGAAGGCATCACGCCGGACGGGAAGGGCGGCTACTGGCTGTGCGATGAGTATGGTCCGTTCCTGATTAATATTGACAGTAAAGGGAAAATCCTCGCGATCCACGGCCCACAGGCGGCGGAAGGGGAGAAATCCATCGCCGGCGGTCTGCCAAATGTTATCAAATGGCGCCAGGCAAACCGGGGATTTGAAGGCCTGACCCGCATGCCGGACGGACGTATTATCGCCGCTGTCCAGAGTACGTTGGATATCGACGGGAAGAGCAAAAAGCAGGCGCTGTTTACGCGACTGGTCAGCTTCGATCCGGCGACCGGAAAAACCGCGATGTACGGCTACCCTGTCGACAGCGCGGCCTACAGCAAAAACAGCGACGCCAAAATCGGCGATATCGTGGCGCTGGATAACCACACTATCCTGCTGATTGAACAGGGCGAAGATAAAAACGACGTAATGCGTAACCTCATCTACAGGGTGGATCTGAGCAAGGCGAGCGATCTGGCCGCCTTCGACAAGCCGGGCGAATACCCGGAATTTGACGATGAGAAAACGCTGGCGCAGCGCGGCATTTCACTTGCGGAAAAAACGCAGGTGGTCGATCTGCGTGCGCTGGGCTGGCAGCAGGAAAAGGCCGAAGGGCTGGCGCTGATTGACGACAAAACGCTGGCGGTGGCGAACGATAATGACTTTGGCGTGAAGGTGGCGATGCACAACCCGGCCGAGGGCAAGAAGCTCAAGGATTATCGGGTGAACGCGGAAGGCAAGCTGACGCTGGATGACAAAGTGGTTGAAACTACCCTCAGCGTCAAGCCGTTGAAGAAGCCGGATTCCGACAGCGAGCTGTGGATTGTGACGCTGCCGGAGGCGTTGAAATAATATTGGGCTTTACCCCTCACCCTGGCCCTCTCCCCACAGGGGAGAGGGGATTGTTCGGTGCAGATACTTTTCAACGCGGAATAGTTAGTTCGACTTAACGCTCTTTTCCCAGGTCTCGACCAGATGATCTCGCAGGCTTCCGGTTCCGTGCATTGTCACCAGAAGATTCTGTCGTGCGCGGGTAATGCCGACGTAAAGGCGCTTGATATCGTCACTCAGATCTTCACTGTCCCTTTCCTTTGCCGCATCCATAATGGCGACCGAATTAAACTCAAGCCCCTTGCTGCTGGGCAGCGGCATGACGCAGAGGTAATCATTCTGCGGGGACCAGTGCTTTTTATCATCGCTGGAGACAATCATCTGGTATGGGATCTTGCGGGCTTCAAGCCTTGGCGCGAGCATGCCTGAAATGCTATAGGTTGAGGGGCACAGTATGGCGATTTCTGACCACGCAACACCTTCCTGTCGCTGCTCTGTGACCCAATCGAGGACGCGCGTAATCTCCTCGTCCTGATTATCAAAGCTGGCCAGCGCGGGATACTTCCCGGACAGGCCACCTGCGGCAGGCTGCTGGTATTTGAGAGAAGCTTCTATGTGATTATTGAGATAATTAAATGCTACGCTGCTGGCAAAATGGAGTATTTGCCGGGTGTTGCGATAATTGGTATCCAAAATAGTTGTACGGCCCTGAGCCTTTATATCGACGCTGGACAGGGTAAAATCGAGAGCTTTCTTTTTCTGATAAATTGACTGAGCGTCATCGTACAGAAACAGCAGGGAGCTATCTTTATTGTCCGGCATTTTGGCGAGGATTCTTAGCCATTCCGGTTTAAAATCGTGTCCTTCATCTATCAAAACGGCGCTGTACTGCTCCGGTTTGATTGCTCCCTCTTCAAATGCCACCGTCAGCGCATTCTCCATCAGCTCAATAAAGTTTTTGCTCCTGGGGGGAAGACGCCGATGCGCGTTTAATTGCTGATAACACCAGGCGTGGAAATGGATAACTTCGACGGGAAGTCTGAGGCTATGCTGTTCGAGCTGCGCTTTGAGTTTTTTAGCCAGCGTAATGTTGTAGCAAATCACCAGTATCGGTTTGGTGTTTTCAATGTTGTTGGCAAGCTCAATACATCGGTGGTGCAAAATGAGCGTTTTGCCCGAACCTGCCACGCCATGAATTACCCTGTGTCCCGCCCCCATACTTCTGGCGAGTTGTTCCTGGTTCCTGTCCATCATGCATACCACATCAGGGGTGTGGAAAGTAAAATTATCCAGGTCAACCCGCGTAACGGATGGGTTAATGCGGACATCGGGATAAAGATGCCACCGGATGCGGTCGAGCTGCTGTGGTGTTGTGTTATGAACAAAGTGATGTTTGAGAAGGGATTCGAGCCGGCCAGAGATTTGTTCTCGAGTCATAAACTCGTTGAGTTCGTCTTTGCATATCACCTGGCTGGCGGGCAATATTTCATTCAACTCCTCAGGTATAAAACTCTTTTCCAGCTGTGCCCGAGTGATGTTGCTCAAATAAACACCGTATCCATACGGCATAATAAAACCGCCCTCATGCTCTCCCTGTTTCTGGCGAAGCAGGGGATCTTTTTTCAGGCTATTGATGATATGAAAGGTATATTGTCGAACTTGTTCGAGTGGGTTCTTCAACGGCTCTATGCCGTTTTTGGTTTCATAATTAATATGGGTTTTATTAGCCGATTTTATTTTTGTGATATACCAGTCTTTCACTTCTATAAACAGCAGCCCTTTATCGGGGGCCAGAATCACAAAATCAGGATGATCGTCTTTGTCTCCCATTCGGGTATCATACCAGCAGGTACATTGTTCGCTGAGCCCACCCTCCAGAAGCCTTGCCAGTCTTTTTTCTCCTGCCGTAATTTTCTCGCTACAGCTGCTAACCGTGGGAATAATGATTGCCATATTACGCCTACCAATTCATGAAAATTATATAAATCCAATTGATTAATATTGTAACCAATATTAATCAAAGCATGATTTCATTCATGATAAGAACATTAACAGACAATATTGCAAACAGAAAGGGCGAAACCCGCATTTTGCCCTAATGAAATACGCCCCCTTTACTGTTTAAAGGGGAGCGACGATTTACTTTTTCAGTCCCGCAAACGCTGCCCGAATTTCCTCTTCCGGCAGCTGTATTCCAATAAACACCATCACGCTGTGCGGCGGTTCATCGCCCCACGGACGATCCCAGTCGGCGCTGTACAGGCGCTGCACACCCTGGAACAGCAGGCGGTTCGGCTCGCCGTCGATCCACAGCATTCCTTTATAGCGCAACAGCTTGTCGGCAAACGACAGCAGCAGGTTCTCCATCACGCGCGAGACCTCGCTGATGTCCACCGGGTAGTCCAGCTCCACCACAATCGACGCTACGTCATTTTGCTTGTCTGCCATAAAGTGGAAGCGCGGTTTCGCGGTGACGTTCTCCTCCAGCATAAAGCCGTTGGTGTTGAACAGCTGAGACAGGTCGATATCGCCGTGCGTCACGGTATAAATGGGTGCGCGCGAGTTGATGCGCGTCAGGCGCTCTCGCAGTTTTTCGCTTTCACCCGCCACGTCGGTTTTGGTCAGCAGAATGCGGTCGGCGTAGCCAATCTGAGACTGGGCGATGGTGAACTGGTTCATCTGCTCGTCGGCGTGTACCGCATCCACCAGCGCGACGACGCCGTCCAGCAGGTAGCGCTGGCACAGAATATCGTGGGAGAAAAAGGTCTGAATAATCGGGCCGGGGTCGGCCATGCCGGTGCACTCGATCACCAGACGGTCGAAGACGATGTCACCGCGATCGCTGCTGTCGAGCAGGTCCAGCAGGGCGTCTTCTAATTCACTGGAGCGGGTGCAGCAGATGCAGCCGTTGGTCAGGGTTTTGATCTGCGTGGCGCGGTCGCCAATCAGCTGATCGTCAACGGAGACTTCGCCAAATTCGTTTTCAATGACGGCGATTTTGAAGCCGTGCTGTTCATTCAGGATGTGGCGCAGCAGGGTGGTTTTACCGGCGCCGAGAAAACCGGTCAGCAGTGTAACGGCAATCGGGGTCATGGTTTCTCCTTTAGCAGCAGCGGACGCCGCCTTCTCCACTTCCGCCGTAGCGCGCTTCCTGACGCTCGCGGAAGAATTCAGTGTAGGTCATGTACGGCTTATCCGGATGGTTGGTCTTCATATGCTCAACGTAGTTGTCATAGTCCGGAATGCCAATCAGCATTTTCGCCGCCTGACCGAGGTATTTTTTTGCTTCGCCTAAGTTACCAAACATAACGTGTCCTGATAAGAAAAAGCCCGGTGGCGCTACGCTTACCGGGCCTACAGTAACGTTGTAGGGCGGGGCAGCGCAGCGCCACCCGCCATTTTATTAATGGTGTGAAGACGTCTTCACGCCGCCTTCCGGCACCGGCACGTACGGGGTTTCTTTGTCCGTACGGCCATCGGCGTTACGCACTTTCATCCAGGTTTTAATGCCGTAGAAGATAATGCTGTACACCACCACCAGGAACAGAATGCTCAGACCCGCGTTGGTGTAGTTGTTCACCACGATATGGTTCATGTTGGCAATCTGCTGCGCAGTCAGATCCGCGCCGCCTGCGGCAATCTTCTCTTTGTACTGGTTAGCCATGAAGAAGAAGCCTTCCAGCTGCGGGTTGGTGCTGAACAGTTTCAGACCCAGCGCCCAGGTAGTGCAGAGCAGCAGCCACAGCGCAGGCACCACGGTTACCCAGATGTATTTGGTGCGTTTCATCTTCACCAGGACAACGGTGCCCAGCACCAGGGCTACAGCCGCCAGCATCTGGTTAGAGATGCCGAACAGCGGCCACAGGCTCTTCACGCCGCCCAGCGGGTCTACAACGCCCTGATACAGCAGGTAACCCCACAGGCCTACGCAGCCCGCAGTACCCAGAACACCTGCTACCAGAGAGTCGGTTTTCTTCAGGAACGGCACGAAGTTACCCAGCAGATCCTGCAACATGAAGCGGCCTGCACGCGTACCGGCATCCAGCGCGGTGAGGATGAACAGCGCTTCAAACAGGATACCGAAGTGGTACCAGAAGCCCATGTCCGCCCACGGCAGCACTTTGTGGAACACGTGTGCGATACCCACCGCCAGCGTCGGTGCGCCACCTGCGCGGTTCAGCACGGATGGTTCGCCGATGTCTTTCGCGGTCTGCATAATCTGCTCAGGCGAAATCACGAAGCCCCAGGAGCTGACGGTCGCCGCCGCGTGTGCGCTGGCGTCTTTCAGCTGCGCCATGATCAGCGCGGTATTTTCGCCGCCCATCTCATGCAGGTTTGGCATGGTGATGCCAAGACCCGCTGGTGGGGTGTTCATCGCGAAGTACAGGCCAGGCTCGATAATCGACGCCGCAACCAGCGCCATGATCGCCACGAAGGATTCCATCAGCATTGCGCCGTAACCGATGAAGCGTGCGTCGGTTTCGTTGGCCATCAGCTTCGGCGTGGTGCCGGAGGCGATCAGTGCGTGGAAGCCAGACACGGCACCGCAGGCAATGGTGATAAACAGGAACGGGAACAGGGCGCCTTTCCACAGCGGACCGGTACCGTCAATGTACTGCGTCACCGCCGGCATTTTCAGCTCCGGGTTGATGATCACAATCCCGATTGCCAGCCCGACGATCACGCCGATTTTCAGGAAGGTCGCCAGGTAGTCACGCGGAGCCAGAATCAGCCACACCGGCAGCAGCGCTGAGATGAACGCGTAACCGATCAGCGCGAAGGTGATGGTGGTGTCTTTAAAGGTCAGTGCCGGGCCCCAGTACGGGTCGTGCGCAATCACACCGCCGAAGTAGATGGAGGCGACCAGCAGCACGATACCGATGACCGACACCTCGCCAACGCGGCCAGGGCGCAGGAAGCGCATGTAGATGCCCATAAACAGCGCAATCGGCACGGTAGAGCAGACGGTGAAGACGCCCCACGGACTTTCGGCCAGCGCTTTCACCACGATCAGGGCCAGCACTGCCAGGATGATGATCATGATCAGGAAGCAGCCGAAGAGGGCGATCGTGCCCGGCACGCGGCCCATCTCCTCTTTGATCATCTCGCCCAGCGACGAACCATTACGGCGCGAGGAGATAAACAGCACCATAAAGTCCTGCACCGCTCCCGCCAGCACTACGCCCGCCAGCAGCCAGAGCGTACCCGGCAGGTAGCCCATCTGCGCAGCCAGCACCGGACCGACCAGTGGACCCGCGCCTGCAATGGCGGCGAAGTGGTGACCAAACAGCACGTAACGGTTGGTTGGCACATAGTTCAGGCCGTCATTGTTAATGACCGCCGGGGTGGCGCGCGTCGGGTCGAGCTTCATGACCTTCTGCGCGATGTACAAGCTGTAGTAGCGATAAGCCACAAGATAGACGGAAACCGACGCGACCACGATCCACAGGGCGCTGACGTGCTCGCCCCGGCGTAATGCGACAACCGCCAGACAGAAAGCGCCGATGATCCCGAGGATGGCCCAGGGCACGTGCTTAAGTAGTTTTTTAGTATCCATAGTAAGACCTGGTTTTTTATGTAAAGAAAAAAGGGTCAGGGTTCGTTGTGAGGAGGTATTGATTAATGCTGGAGCGATCGTGCCAGATCCTCGCGCGTGTAAAGCACGGTAAATGGGTGAGTGGTTGAAAGCGATGCGTGAGCGGTCAAAAGCGAGGGTGAGTGGTTAAGGCTCACCCCCGGCGGGAGAAAATATGTGATTGAGATCACTGAGAATAATCTAGCCCTGCGGGGTTTCGTCGTTCGCATCAGGGCATTGCGTGCAGCGGCAGGGCTGATATGCGGGCAGCAGCTGATAGCGTCCTTTGCCGTCGTGTTCGATAATCGGGGAAAGGGCCTGTAGATCGCGGTACACCGTACGTTCGGTAATGCCAAATTTTTGCATCAGATCGCGGCGATTAACGCTTCCGTTGCGGTGCAGAGCAATAATGATGTCAACCAGACGTTCAGCCGAGCGGCTTCGGGGTGAAGGGGCCATAAGACTTTCCAGCGTTAAGGGGGCGGCTGACGACGTCGTCAGCCGCCCCGAAAAATTTATCTTATGGATAGTTAACGGCGCACCTTTGCGGAAACCTTAGCGTTTTTTTGTGCAACGGGATCAAACCGCGGCTTCCATCTCCATCATCACCGGGTGGAAACGGCGTTTGAAGTAGATCAGGCCGTGCCCCTCGCTGCTGAGGATGATGTTCTTAATCTCCACAAGGTAGACCAGATGGGTACCGATGGTTTGCACCTGGGTTATCTCACCTTCCAGGCTTGCCAGGGCGCCTTTCAGCACCGGCTGCGCCAGCGGTCCTTTCTGCCAGCAGGAGAGAGCAAAGCGCTCCTCCATGGCCATGCCGGTCATCCCGGCAAAGTGGCGGGCCATGATCTCCTGCTCGTGGTTCAGCACGTTGACGCACAGTTTACCGTTGCCCTGGAAGACCGGGTTCATGGCGCTGTTGGCGTTGATGCAGACCATGACCGAGGGCGGGGTATCCGTGACCGAACAGACGGCGGTGGCGGTAATGCCGCAGCGGCCCGCATCGCCCTCGGTGGTGACCACATTCACCGCCGCCGACAGGCTGGCCATCGCGTCGCGAAAACGCAGGCGTTCTTCAGATTGCATTGAAACCTCCCGCTGCGTTATTTCAGCAGCTTATCCAGCATGTTGATATCAGTGTTGTTGTGCAGGTGCGGTACGGTCCAGCCGTGCTGATCGTACTCGGACATGCAGCGGTCAACCATCGCCATCATCTTGTCCATGTTGCCGGAGCTTTGCGCCTGACGCAGGCATTGCAGGCGGATCTCATCCTGGCTACCGGAGTAGTTGATTTCGTACAGCTCGTGACGTCCGCCAAACTCGCTACCGATGGCATCCCACATCAGTTTCAGAATCTTGATGCGTTCGACGTGATCCATCCCGTTGGAGCCGCGCACATACTTCGCCAGATACTGGTCGATCTGCGGGTTGTTCAGGTCCCGCGCGCTGGACGGCAGGTAGATCAGCCCGGAGGTCACGTTGCGTTCGATGATGTTCTTGATTTTCGCGTAGGCCATCGGCGCCATCACGCGGTAGGTCTGTAACGCCGCGTGGTCAGGCAAGTACGCGCCGTTTACCCACGGCGTGGCTTCGGAGCACATGGAGTCGCTCAGCGCCCAGAACATGTTGCGCCACGCCACCACTTCGCCGAGATCCGCCTGCACGCCGCGGAACTCGAGGGTGCCGGTACACTCCAGCGATTTCTTCAGCAGAGCGGTGATGAAGTCGAGCTTGACCGCCAGACGCACGCAGGCCTGAAGCGGGTACATGCGGGCGAAGCCACCTTCCATCGTCCACCGACGGCAGCGGTCGAAATCGCGGTAGATCAGCACGTTTTCCCACGGGATCAGCACATGATCCATCACCAGAATGGCGTCGTTCTCGTCAAAGCGGCTGGAGAGCGGGTAGTCGTACGGGGAGCCGGTCGCCCCTGCCACCATCTCGTAAGAGGCGCGGGAGATCAGCTTCACCCCTTCGGCATCCATCGGCGCGACGAACATTAGCGCGAAGTCCGGGTTTTCGCCCATCACCTGCGCAGAGCCAAAACCAATCATGTTGTAGTGGGTCAGCGCAGAGTTGGTGGCCACCACTTTCGCGCCGCTGACGATGATCCCGGCATCGGTCTCTTTCTCCAGCTTGATGTAAACGTCTTTCACCTCGTCCGCCGGTTTATGGCGGTCGATAGGCGGGTTGACGATGGCGTGGTTAAAGTACAGGCCGGTTTCCTGAATACGGGTGTACCAGTTGCGGGCGTTCTGCTCGAACTGACCGTAGAAGGCAGGGTTAGCCCCCAGCGCGCAGCCGAACGCGGCTTTGTAGTCTGGCGTGCGGCCCATCCAGCCGTAGCTCAGGCGCGACCACTCGGCGATGGCGTCGCGCTGCTGGCGCAGATCGTCGGCGCTTTTCGCCACACGAAAGAATTTATGGGTGTAGCCGCCGCTGCCGGTGTCGGTGCCCCAGCAGAGGGTATCCTGCATGTCTGGCTTGTGCAGGGCATCGTACATCTGGGCGATGGACGCCGCCGCATTGCGAAATGCCGGGTGGGTAGTGACGTCCTTAACGCGCTCGCCGTAGATATAAATCTCACGGCCATCTTGCAGGCTTTTTAAATACTCTTCACCGGTTAACGGACGTTTGGCATTAGCGCGGAAATCTTCAGGCTTCATAGGGACCTCGTATCGGAAGATGGTTGTTAAATTTATGTTTTGTTTTTGTTGTTTAATTGAAGCGTGAGAGGGGCGGAACGTGAAGGGACGATTGGGACAACGGCAGGTACTTTTCGGGTGGGATGTTGTTTTGTGATCTGTGCGGCTTTTCGGCGGGTGGCACTGCGCTTACCCGCCCTACGAACCGTGATGCGTTCAGGAAACCGGTACTTTCTGCGCCCGGTATGCGCTGGGTGAGCACCCCGTCAGTCGGTTAAAAAAACGGGCGAAATAGGCCGGATCTTTAAACCCCAGTTGCCAGGCAATTTCGCTCACTGTGCTGTCGGAAAACAGCAGCAAGCGCCTGGCTTCCCGCAGCTGGCGGTCGAAGATCAACCGTTTCGGCGAGCGGTTGGCAAAGCGGCGGCAGATATCGGTCAGGCGGGATTCGGTAAGATGCAGTTCGCTGGCGTATTCCGGCACCGTCCAGTGCTCATGGTAATGCGCATCTGTCAGCTGGTTAAAGCGCTGAAACAGCTTCAGCTCGCCGCGCATGCCGCCTGAAGCGTGGTCGTCGAGCTTCGCGTTGCGCAGCAGCAGGGTAAATACGGCCTGCGCCAGCAGGACCAGCGTATGCTCACGGCCCGGCAGCTGTTCCGTGGATTCCCGGGCAATGAGCTGCCAGTAATGCTTCAGCGCCGCCAGCTCGTCAGGCCTGTCGGCAAGCGACAGGCAGATCCCCGGCAGGCCGAACGCCTCCCGCGTGCCGGGGTAGAGCACTTCTAACAACGGCCAGATAAGATCCTCGCGCACCGTCAGCACATGGCCGTCGCTGTCGGATTCAGTGATAAACGCGTGCGGCACCGACGGCGGCGTCAGCACAAACAGCGGCGCCTGCACCGAGTAGCGATGATCGTCGAGCTGCAGCTCAATCTGCCCGGTGTCGAGAAAATGCATCTGAAAATACTGGTCGTGGCGGTGCGCCTGCATGTCGCGGCCAAAAAAGGCCGCCATGCGGGCGAACGACTGGTAGTGCACATCGTCGGTGCCCAGACTTTCGTCGTACTCCTTGCTGATATCAATGTTGGCGATAGGGCTCTGGCACATGATCGTTCCTCTTTTGAACCCGCTGCGTCATCGGAATGCGCGTCAGCACCAGTGCGCCCACCACCAGCAGACCTGCCACGAACCACAGTCCTGAGCTGAAGCTGCCGGTCGCGTCGCGCAGAATACCAATCAGCAATGGGCTGACGGCAGACCCGACGTTGCCGATGGCGTTGATCACCGCCAGCGCCACCGCGCGGGATTGCAGGCTAATCACCTGGTCCGGCGTGGTCCAGAATATCGCCATGGCGGTAAACGATCCGGTTGAGGCCATGATGATGCCAAGCAGCTGGATCAGGCTGTGATCGGTCGCCGAGGCCAGCATCCATCCCGCCGCGGCAAACAGATACGGCAGGATGGTGTGCTTTTTTCGCTCTTTCAGCCTGTCGGAGCGGCGGCTCCACCAGATCATCCCGAGGATGGTGCAAAACTGCGGGATCGCCGCCAGCAGGCCAATCACGATATTGCTGCTGCCGGTGTTGAAGCTTTGCAGGATCTGCGGCGTCCAGATGTTGATCGCGCTCAGCGTATTCGTCAGGCAGAAGTAGGCCAGCGTGTAGAGCAGTACGGCGGGCGTCAGCACCTCGCGCAGCGTCGATCGCGGCGTGGCGACGTGCGCAATGGCCAGTTCCTGCTCGCGGGCGATCATCGTTTTGAGTGCCTGCTTTTCATCATCATCCAGCCAGGTGGCCTGATCCGGGGTGTCGTTAAGGTAGAACCAGGTCACCACGCCGAGCACCACCGACGGCAGCCCCTCCAACAGGAACAGCCACTGCCAGCCCTTCAGGTTCCACAGCCCGTCCATCGCCAGAATGTACCCGGAGAGGATCGAGCCGAGCATCATGGTCACCGGCATGGCGATCATAAACAACGCGTTGGCGCGGGCGCGGTGATACGCCGGGAACCACCAGGTGAGATAGACCAGGATCCCCGGCAGGAAACCGGCTTCGGCAATGCCCACCAGCATGCGCAGGACGTAGAGCGTTTCCGGGCTGGTGGCGAACATGGTGCAGGTAGAGGCGATGCCCCACACCACCATGATCCCGGCGATCCAGCGCCGCGCGCCGATTTTCGCCAGCATGATGTTGCTGGGGATCCCGCACAGCACGTAGGTGACGTAAAACAGGGTCGCGGCCAGGCCAAACATGGTCGACGTGAGGCCCAGATCTTTGCCCATCGTTAGCCCGGCAAAGCCGATGTTGATGCGATCGAGAAACGAAAAGACAAACAGGATAAAGAGAAACACGATCAAACGACGGAACAGCTTGTTGATAACGCGATGTTCTATAGCTTTCTTATCTTGCAGGGTAGAGGTCGTCATGCTGCGCTCCAGATCTTACGTTTAGTAGACGGATTTATTGTTATTAACTGACGTAACCGGTTGTTCGATAAAACGTGCCGCCAGCGCTTCCGCGCCGCGGGCGAGCAGGGTGGTGTCGACGCCGACGGCGACAAACAGCGCGCCGAGTGCAAGGTAACGTTTCGCCAGTTGCTCGTTCGCCATCAGGATGCCGGGCGCTTTACCGGCGGCGCGTATCTGCGCGATCGCCTGCTCAATGGCGGCCTGCACCTCCGGGTGCTGCGGATTACCGGCAAAGCCCATGTCGGCACTCAGATCCGCCGGGCCGATAAACACGCCGTCGACGCCGTCCACGTCCAGGATCTGCGGCAGGTTTTTTAACGCTCTTAGGGTTTCGATTTGCACCAGCACGCACATGGCGTCGTTAGCCTGATGCAGATAGTCCGGGATACGGTTCCAGCGCGACGCCCGCGCCAGCGCGCTGCCGACGCCGCGAATGCCCGCGGGCGGATAGCGGGTGGCGCTGACCGCCAGCCGCGCTTCGTCGGCGTTTTGCACCATCGGCACCAGCAGGGTTTGCACCCCCACGTCCAGCAGCTGCTTGATCTGCACCGGATCGTTCCACGACGGGCGCACCACCGGCTGGCTGGGATAAGGGGCGATGGCCTGTAGCTGAGTCAGAACGGTCTGTACGCTGTTCGGCGCGTGCTCCCCGTCGATCAGAAGCCAGTCAAAACCGGCCCCGGCCAATAGCTCAGCGCTGTAGCTGCTGGTTAGCCCCAGCCACAGGCCGATTTGCGGCTTTCCGGCTTTCAGCGCGGTCTTAAATGCGTTTTCCATGGTGCACTCCTACACAAAGCGGCAGCTGATGGAGCCCATGTTGCCGTAGTCGACGTGGAAGGTGTCGCCTCTGCTGGCGGCAACCGGGCGGGTAAACGAGCCGCCGAGAATGATCTGGCCTGGCTCAAGCTGCACGTCGTATGGCGCGAGTTTGTTCGCCAGCCACGCCACGCCGTTCGCCGGGTGGTTAAGCACGCCTGCGGCGACCCCGGTCTCTTCGATCACGCCGTTGCGGTAAAGCAGGGCGGAGATCCAGCGCAGATCCAGCTCGTCGGGTTTAATCGGGCGGCCGCCGAGGATCACGCCCGCGTTGGCGGCGTTATCGGAGATAGTGTCGAATACCTTGCGCGGGCGCTGGGTTTCCGGGTCAACGTTGTGGCAGCGGGCGTCGATCAGCTCCAGGGCAGGGATGACGTAATCCGTGGCGTTGTAAACGTCGAAGATCGTGCAGTTCGGGCCGCGCAGCGGTTTTGCCAGCACAAAGGCCAGCTCCACTTCGATGCGCGGGACGATAAAGCGATCCACGGGAATGTCGCTGCCGTCGTGGAAGAACATATCGTCCAGCAGCGCGCCGTAGTCTGGCTCGCTGATCTGCGAGCTGGCCTGCATCGCTTTGGAGGTGAGGCCGATCTTGTGGCCTTTCAGCACGCGGCCTTCGGCAATTTTCAGGCTCACCCATTCGCGCTGGACGGCGTAGGCGTCTTCAATGGTGATCTCCGGATACTCAAGCGAGATCGCGCGGATCTGCTCCCGGGATTGTTCCGCCTGATGCAGGCGGTGGGCGATCAGGGTATGGGTGTGTTTGTCGAGCATGGCGTATCCTTTGTGCGGCTGTTGCCGGGTGGCGCTTCGCTTACCCGGCCTACGTTCGAGCCGTTGTAGGCCCGGTAAGCGAAGCGCCACCGGGCGAAAAAGATGTCTACTTAAACAACGCGTGCACGTTGTTTTGTTTGTAGTTCAGCGTCGGATCGAGTTCTTCCATGGCGAAAGAGAGCGCCAGATAACGGCCCGCCATTAGCTCTGCAAAATGCGTTTTGATCAGCGCAAACAGCATTTCACCGACCTCTTCCCGGCTCTCCAGACTGCGCCCGGCGCCGATTTTGAGCGTCATATGCACAAAGGCGTAATCGTGCTTGCCGTCGGCCATCTGCCAGGTGTCCAGCCAGTGGGCGCGGCTGCGGATACCGCCGAGCGGGAAAATACCCGTGGCGGCGAGCGCCTCGTTCACTTTGGCAAACAGCCCCGGCAGGTCGGCCTGCTCGCGGATGTTGTCGGTACATTCAGCAATAAAGTGCGGCATGGTGGCTCCTTACGCGGGCAGCGGGAAAACGGCGTTGACCTGGCCGGTGCCGGAGCTGGCGAACAGCTCGGTGAGAAACTCCACCTTACCGTCGTAGTTGTCCCAGCCGAGCATCCCCAGCAGCATCACCGTGTCGTGCATGTTGCCCTCGCCGTAGCAGTAGTCGGCGTACTCCGGCAGCATGCTGCAAAACTCTTTGAACTGCCCCTCGCGCCACAGCTTCACTACCCGCTCATCCATCTGGCGGTCAAACTCGCGGGTGTAGCTGTTCATCCCTTCCTCCGCGCGCTGGTCGTCGATAAAGCGGTGCGACAGCGAGCCGCTGGCGAGCACCGCCACGGTGCCGTCGTATTTTTCGATGGCGCTGACGATGGCCTCGCCCAGCCTGCGGCTGTCGGCGAAGTCGTGTACCGTGCAGAACGCCGAGATGGAGACCACTTTGAAGTGCTTATCTGCGTTCATGTAGCGCATCGGCACCAGCGTGCCGTACTCCAGCTTCAGGCTCGGGATGTTGTGCGCCTTGGCGCGCACGCCAAGCTTCACCGCTTCGTCGGCGATCAGCTGGCCGAGTTCCGGGTTGCCGTCGTAGTCGTAGGTCATGTCGCGAATAAAATGCGGCAGCTCGTTGCTGGTGTAGACGCCTGAAAAATGGTCCGCACAGTTGATGTGATACGCGCTGTTCACCAGCCAGTGGGTGTCGAAGACGATAATGGTATCGACGCCCAGCTCGCGGCAGCGCTTGCTGATCTCTTTATGCCCGTCGATGGCTGACTGGCGGCAGCCGTAGTTTTTGCCCGGCAGTTCAGAGAGATACATTGACGGCACGTGGGTGATTTTTGCCGCTAACGCTAATTTTCCCATGATCAGATCCCCCATTTTGGAATCGGATGGTCGCCCATGGAGATACAGACGTTTTTCATCTCCGCGAAGACCTCAAAGCTGTACTCGCCGCCCTCACGCCCGGTGCCGGAGGCCTTCACGCCGCCAAACGGCTGGCGCAGGTCGCGCACGTTCTGGGTGTTAACGAACACCATGCCCGCTTCGATGTTGCGCGCCAGACGCAGCACTTTGCTGACGTCCTGCGTCCAGATGTACGACGCCAGGCCATACTCCACGTCGTTTGCCAGGCGCAGGCCTTCCGCTTCGTCCTTAAACGGCAGCAGGCAGGCCACCGGCCCGAAGATCTCTTCCTGCGCCACGCGCATGCGGTTATCGACATCCGCCAGCACGGTCGGGCGCAGGAAATTGCCGCCTTTCAGGTGCGCAGGCAGATCGGTCGGTTTGTCCGGGCCGCCCGCCAGCAGGGTTGCCCCCTCTTCAATGCCGAGGCGGATGTAGCCGGAGACCTTCTCCCAGTGCTGCTTGCTGATCAGCGCGCCAATCTGGGTGTTCGGATCGGTCGGGTCGCCCACGCGCAGGCGGCTGGCGCGCTCGGCAAAGCGTTTGACGAACTCCGGGTAGATGCTCTGCTGGATGAAGATGCGCGAGCCGGCGGTGCAGCGTTCGCCGTTGATGGAGAAGATGGTGAACAGGGCGGCGTCCAGTGCGCGCTCGATGTCGGCGTCTTCAAATATCAGCACCGGAGATTTGCCGCCCAGCTCCATGGAATACTTCTTCAGCCCGGCGTTTTTCATGATGTTACGCCCGGTGGCGGTGCCGCCGGTGAAGGAGACGGCGCGCACGTCATGATGACGCACCAGCGCGTCGCCCGCCGTGGCGCCATAGCCCTGCACTACGTTCAGCACGCCCGCCGGAATGCCCGCCTCCAGCGCCAGCTCGCCCAGACGGTCGGCGGTCAGCGGGGAGAGCTCGGACATCTTCAGCACCGCGGTGTTACCCAGCGCCAGGCACGGCGCGACCTTCCAGGTGGCGGTCATAAACGGCACGTTCCACGGCGACACCAGCGCACAAACGCCTACCGGCTGCACGAGGGTGTAGTTGAGCATCTTGTCATCGACCGGGTAGGTTTTGCCGTTCATCTGCTGGCACACCTCGGCGAAGAACTCAAAGTTGTGCGAGGCGCGTGGAATGAGCACGTTTTTGGTCTGGTGGATCGGCAGGCCGGTGTCGGCGGTCTCCATCGCGGCAATGTCCGGCACGTTCTGGTCAATCAGATCCCCCAGGCGACGCATCAGGCGCGCACGCTCCTTCATCGGCAGGTTGGCCCATTTCGGGAACGCCTCTTTGGCGGCGGCAACGGCCTGATGGATTTCGGCTTCGCCGCCGGAGGCCACTTCTGCCAGCACCTCGCCGGAGGCCGGGTTAGTGGTTTGGAAGTACTCACTTCCGGCGACGTTTTTCCCGTTGATCCAGTGGTTAATCTTTTTCATTTTGCAGTCTCCTCACTGACAATTCGGTTTACCAGGCGGCCTACGCCTTCCACTTCCACTACCACCTCATCGCCCGGCACCACGTCGGACAGCCCCTTCGGCGTGCCGGTGGCAATCATGTCGCCCGGTTGCAGGGTCATGAAATCGCTCAGATACGCAATCAGGAATGGGATGCTGAAAATGAGATCGGCGGTGGTGCCTTCCTGACGCAGTTCACCGTTGACGTAGGTGCGAAGACGAAGGTTGTGCGGGTCAGGGATGGCTTCTTTTGGCACTACGTTCGGGCTGATGGGGGTCAGCCCGTCGCGGCTTTTCACCCGCAGGTTCGGGCGATAGTAGTTTTCGAGATAATCGCGGATGGCGTAGTCGTTGCACACCCTGTAGCCCGCAACATAGTCCATCGCCTCGGCTTCGCTGACCTTACGCGCGGTTTTACCGATGACCACCACCAGCTCGGCTTCGTAATGCATGTATTCAATGTTGTTTGGGCGCACCGAGGTCTGGTTGTCGCCGTTAAAGGTGTTCGGCGCTTTGATAAACACCAGCGGCTCGGTGGGCGGTTTGAAGTCCAGCTCGCTGGCGTGATCGGCGTAGTTCAGGCCGAGGGCGAACAGCGTGGCGTGCGGCGGCGTGCGCGAAGCGATGGTAACGTCGCGTTCCTCCACCACCGGGTTTTCCAGCGGCGGAAATCCCTCTGCCAGAATGCGTACCCGATCGCCCGGGCGAATTTCGACGCGGCTTTGCGGGGTACCGAGCAATATCGCATCGCCGGGGTTCAGGGTGGCAAATTCGCTCAGGGCGCTCAGCAGTTCGGCGGCGTTGCGGTGCAGATCGGCCGTGTTCCAGTGGTCCGCTTCGCGACCGTTGATCTCGGTGATGATGGTCAGGTTGTCCACGTTATCAACGGCGACAGGTTCGCCGAGCGGGCAAAATCCATCCCGGCATTTGGCTTTAATAGCCGGGCGGTAGAAGTTCTCTTCCGGCAGGCTGATTTCGTTGGCCAGCGCGTAGCCGGCGATGTACGCCGCCGCCTCTTCAACGCGTACTTTGCTGGCGGTTTTGCCCACCACCAGCGCCACCGTTGCGCCGCTTAACACGGTTTCTCCCTGCGGGAAGGGAATCGGCTCGCCTGCGCGAATAACGGTGTTATGTGGCTTGATAAACCACACCGCCGTTTTTGGCGGCGCGTTATAGGGGGCTTTTTCAAACGCCTCAGCCCAGGCCGCACGCTGGCTTTGGTGGTTTAGCGCTACGGCAAAAACAGTACCTTTCATTCCCATACTCCTCAAACCGGCTGTCCGGTTTTGATTTCATTAATATGTTAATGATCTGGTTTTATGCTTTTGCTGTTCGTTTCGCAATCAGAAGTGAATAATTTGTGATATGAATAACAATAAATTTACACCAATGGATTAATTATCATTTAAATCAATGCATTAAAAAAATGACGTTGTTTCTGTTAGACTTTTTGGGTTACAACGTATTGTCTATAAAAGCATCTGTTTTAAATTGTTTACTTGTTAATGATGTAAGGGGAAGGTGATGCATGACTCATTAACCATCGCGCTGTTGCAGGCGCGTGAAGCGGCGATGGGCTACTTCCGCCCGATAGTGAAACGGCATAATCTGACCGAGCAGCAGTGGCGTATCGTCCGCGTACTGGCCGAGCATCCCTCCATGGATTTTCACGATCTGGCGTTCCGCACCTGCATTTTGCGCCCAAGCCTGACCGGCATTCTGACGCGGATGGAGCGCGACGGTCTGGTGCTGCGCTTAAAGCCGGTGAATGACCAGCGCAAGCTGTACGTATCGCTGACGAAAGAAGGCAACGCGCTGTACCAGCGTGCTCAGGCTCAGGTGGAAGAGGCGTACCAGCAGATTGAGGCGGAATATACCCCGGAGAAGATGAAGCAGCTCACGGCGCTGCTGGAAGAGTTTATTGAACTCGGAAACCGACATATTGCCGCGCGGGACGAAGAGTAAAAACCCTAAAATCCAGGATGATTTTCGTAAAGTTTTCCCTTTCCAGGCCGAAAATTCTGTATCTGTCTGAGGAAAGAGAAAACATGTTAAATCGTATCAAGATTGTCACCAGCTTACTGCTGGTTTTAGCGATATTTGGCCTTTTACAACTCACATCCGGTGGTCTTTTCTTCAATGCCCTGAAGCATGACAAAGAGAATTTCACCATTCTGCAAACCATTCGCCAGCAACAATCCACCCTGAACGGTAGCTGGGTGGCGCTGCTGCAAACCCGTAACACCCTGAACCGTGCGGGTATCCGCTATATGATGGATCAGAACAATATCGGCAGCGGCTCAACCGTCGCCGAGCTGATGCAGATAGCCTCTGCGTCTCTGAAACAGGCGGAAAAAAACTGGGCGGATTACGAAGCACTTCCGCGTGACCCGCGTCAGAGCGACGCTGCGGCACTGGAAATCAAACGTAATTACGATATCTACCACGGCGCGCTGGCCGAGCTGATCCAGCTGCTGGGGGCGGGCAAGATCAACGAGTTCTTCGACCAGCCGACCCAGAGCTATCAGGATGGCTTTGAGAAGCAGTACGTCAGCTACCTGCAACAAAACGACGCGCTCTATCAGACCGCGGTTGAAGACAGCAACAGCTCTTACCGCCAGGCTATCTGGGTGCTGATTAGCGTGCTGGCTGCGGTGCTGGTGGTGATTGTTGCCGTCTGGCTGGGTATTCGTCAGGCACTGATTTCGCCGCTGAACCGTCTGATTGACAGCATTCGTCATATCGCCAGCGGCGACCTGGTGAAGCGCATCGACGTGGAAGGCTCCAACGAGATGGGTGAACTGGCTGACTCCCTGCGCCATATGCAGGGCGAGCTGGTGCGTACCGTGGGTGACGTGCGTAACGGCGCAAACGCCATTTACAGCGGTGCGAGCGAAATCTCGATGGGCAATAACGATCTCTCATCCCGTACCGAGCAGCAGGCTGCCTCTCTGGAAGAGACCGCCGCCAGCATGGAACAGCTTACCGCCACCGTGAAGCAGAACGCCGAGAATGCCCGTCAGGCGAGCAACCTGGCCCTGAGCGCGTCTGAAACCGCGCAGAAAGGCGGGAAAGTGGTGGATAACGTGGTGCAGACCATGCGCGACATCGCCGGCAGTTCGCAGAAAATCGCCGATATTATCAGCGTGATCGACGGGATTGCTTTCCAGACCAATATTCTGGCGCTGAACGCGGCGGTAGAAGCGGCACGTGCGGGCGAGCAGGGCCGCGGCTTTGCGGTGGTTGCAGGTGAAGTACGAAACCTGGCGCAGCGCAGCGCCCAGGCGGCTCGCGAGATCAAGAGCCTGATTGAAGACTCCGTGGGGCGCGTGGAATTGGGATCAACGCTGGTAGAAAGCGCCGGTGAAACCATGGGTGAGATCGTGAATGCGGTAACGCGCGTGACGGACATCATGGGCGAAATCGCGTCTGCGTCTGATGAGCAGAGCCGCGGTATCGACCAGGTGGGGCTGGCGGTGGCTGAGATGGATCGCGTGACCCAACAGAACGCCTCGCTGGTGGAAGAGTCTGCGGCGGCCGCGGCGGCACTGGAAGAGCAGGCGAGCCGTCTGACGCAGGCCGTTGCGGTGTTCCGTATTCAGCAGGAACAGATGAAGGCGCGCGAGTTCGCCTCCGCGAAAAGCGTTGCCGCACCGGTAGTGGCGCGTAAACCGGCGACCGCAGATGCGGGCGATAACTGGGAAACGTTCTGACGTTGTGCGTTTCGCCGGGTGGCGGCTACGCCTTACCCGGCCTACGGGATGTGCGTTTTGCCGGGTGGCGGCTGCGCCTTACCCGGGCTACGGATTGTGGGTTTTGCCGGGTGGCGGCTGCAGAATTGGGTTTTGTAGGCCCGGTAAGCGCAGCGCCACCGGGCGATTTTACAGAGGCAGGCGCATGGCGCAGCGGGAAGCATACGCTAAACCGTGCGCCGTCTCTTCTTCACGTTTCTGGCGCATTTCCGGCGTCAGCGTCGTCATCATTTCAAACCCTAATCGCCTGTAGTAGGGCGCGTTCCACGGGACATCACGAAACGTCGTTAACGTCAGCGAGGTTAGCCCCAGCGTGCGGGCATGCTCTGCGACACGGTTAATCAACCGGCGTCCGAGACCTCGTCCCTGCCAGTCCAGATGAACCGAAAGTTCCACAATAAACAGCGAAGATGGCTCGGCTTCGGCGAGAATAAAGCCCACGGGCCTGTCGTCAGCCAGCGCCAGCCAGCTTAATCCGCGTCCGGCGTAACCGAGGTGATCTTCAACGGAAATAACCTCGCTGTCTGCCAGCCAGGCCAGCTCAGGAACGTCGCGAAATCGCTGCCCCGCCGCGCGTTCAATGGCGGGCAGGGCAGCGACGTCGTCGATGCGCGTCGGGCGAAGGGTGAACGCCGTCATCAGCCAGCGCTGCTCACAATTTTAATCTCCACCATGCCGATCCCCAGCTTGCGCGGAGCGTGACCGAGAATATTCCCTTCGTTAGTGGACTGCGGCTCGGGCGGCACAATGACCAGCGTATTGCTGCGTGTGGGGTTATCGAAATGCAGCGTGCTGGTGGTGACATCATTGCTCAGCGTCAGCATCTGTTCTTTATCGCCGACGCGCACCGGCACAGGACGGTTTGCGTTGGGACCAAATGCCCTGGCGGTGATCACCAGATCGAATTTCTCCGGCAGCGGATGGGTATACTCAATTTTCACCTCATCACCTAACTGCGCGTTAGACCAGCGCCCCCACGATTCGGGACGTGAAATACCGCTGAACTGCTTCACCTCTTCAGGCGCGCCGGCAACGTTAAAAATAAAGCTGTCAGCTTTATAACGAATGTCGTTGTCGACGATTTTCAGCAGGTCAACGTTGCGCTGATAGCGTGCGGTATCAATGACCGTATCTTTAAACGCGGTTTTCCCCTGCCACTGTGGTTTATCAACGTGTTGCACGGTCTGCTCGCCACCGAGTTGCCCCTGTGAGACGCACCAGTCGGTGGACAGTGACAGCTCTTGTGACCAGAGCTGGCCCATTTTGTAGCATTTGTCGACCCAGACGAAATTATCGCGCGGGGCGAATTCCGCCAGCTGGAAGCGCAGTGGCGCGGAATATTCGCTTTCCGGTAGCGGCTCGACGCGGTTATCCGACACGCGCAGCAGCAGAGGCAGGCGGAAATGGCTGCCGGAGAACGCGATCATTTTTTTATCCTGATCGATGGTGAAGTCGTTTATCTCTTTCGGGAAGTTCCACAGGCGAATGATATCCGGCTTCCAGGCGAGGATTTTTTCCTTCATGTTGAGGAAGATTTCCGACAGGGACTGGCCCGACAACGTACTGCGGCCCAGGCCAATGAAGTTATCGCCACCCATAATATCCAGCACGGTAGCGCCGTTATCCATCGAGTTACGTTTAGCGGCAATGATCTCCTGCTGCGGTTTATCGCCGCGCAGCACAAAGAACAGGTTGCTGCGATCCAGCTTATTCAGCTCATCCCAGGCGCTGTTTTTCATCGCCAGATGGTCAGATGAAACGACGATGACCGTATTTTTGAAATACGGCGACGCTTTGATTTTCTCGATTAACGCCGCGATATGTTCCTGGCTACAGGTCACAGCGCTGAACGACTTGTTGTTTTTACCGTCAATGTCGTAGCCCTGACGTTTACAGGTGCGTGAGACGAAACCATCCGGATGATGCGTGTCGACGGTCAACGCAAACAGCGAGAAGCGTTTACCGGCGCGGGAAAGCTCCTCGAATTTCTTCCAGGTTTCATCCAGAACGGTATCGTCGTAAAAGCCCCAGTCGTTGCGGTAGGCCGGATCGGCGACCGTGGTTTTCAGCTCTTCGGAACCATATAAGTGATCGAAACCGTGGGATCTCAGGAACACATCTTTCCCGGCAAAACGCAGGTTAGCGCCCTGCATAAAGTAGTTTTCATAGCCCGAGTTTTTCAGGATATCGCCGAGGCAAATGTTCTGCGGGAAGAAGCTCGACATCGAGGCAGAGGCGTTGCCTTCAAACGGGGCGAACAGGGGAATGCCGCACTGGGAGGCCACCATCCCGGCGATGGTGTAATCCGTGCCAGGCAACTGCATGGTGTGGCTGAAGTCGAGGCCCTGGTTTTTCAGCGCGCCAAGCTCTGGCGTCAGGTTCGGGAAAGCATCGTTGTCAAACCAGGTGCGTTCCAGACTTTCGCCGTAGATATAGACCAGGTTGAGTTTAGGGTTGTCGATTTTCTTCGAGGGTTCTTTGTAATAGGCCGCAAAGTCCGGATCGCCATCGCGCGACTGGGATTTTACCAGCTCGGTAATTTGATGGAATGCCGGGCTGGCATCCACGGAGGCCAGCGCCAGGCACAGCGCCAGCAGGCTGTAGCCATGATGATGCGGACGGTGACGGCGACGGCGCAGAACCCAGGCCAGCGCGGCGAAGATGCCCACCAGGGCGACCACCAGCCCCAGACCCGGAAGGATGTACTTACCCACACCTGCGCCGGTCAGACTGTTGGTCAATGTGTAGAGCACCGCGTCGTTAATACCGTCGCCGGTAAAGTAATCGCTGGCATATAACGTAATGTTTAAAACAATAAAAATACCGAGCACCACCAGGGTGGCCACAAACCACCAGGTGTGACGACCGGCTTTCCAGGCATAAACGCCGATGGAAGCCAGGAAAAGGACAAGGGACATTAACTCTGACAACAGCAGATCCTCATCATGCCGGACGCTTAGCCGGCTAATTGCTTATTTTTTGGGTAATACAATGTAATTGCGATGTCGCTTAGCTGCAATTTTAGTGTCACGAAAGTGTGCTGTTGTTAGGATTTGGTTTATAAAATCGGATTTTTGAATACAGTCGCATCGTGGCATACGGAGGCTGAGGTGGTGGCAGGGGGTAAAAAAACGCACTTCACGCCGCGGTATAAGACTAATGTAATAAACGCGGCGTGTTGTGGCAGAAAAAGGGGGACGATCAGGAGAGGAAATTAACGCCTTGTTTCAGCACCAGATCGCAGGCTTTCGTTTTCACCTGTTTCGCCAGAGATGAATTTCCAAGGGTGCTGAGGTTCAGCTGCTGACCATTTTGCGCGTTCAGCAGGCCCTGTATACCGTCCATATAGTTGGTGTCCGCTTTCTGCTCCTGGGTGTCCAGTCCCAGTTTACCCAACACCTGGTTTTTGATGTTTTCGGTATCGGTGACGGAAGCCAGTTTCTGCTTCGCGCAGTATTCCAGAATACCCGCCGCGTTGTTCATCGTTCCGGCACTCAGGCTTTGGGAGCTGTTGCCCAGCAGGCCGGTGAGGGACGAGGCTGACAGTCCGCCCTGGGACGTGCCGCTCTCTTTGGTTAACTCACTTGCTGCGCTGGAGAGCGACTCCTGCCATGATGCGGCCTGCGCTGCGCCAGTCACCAGCAGGGCGCCAGTAAGGATGCTGATAAGAAATTGTTTTTTCATAATGATTTACTCAACAAGGTCCGTTTTGGGCCAGAAGTGGGTTCAGTATATACCTCTGCTCTTCCGGCGCTCCCTGGAAATATCTTAATACTCTTTGCCGGTGACGCGGCTGCGGTAGCTGTCCCAGTCGAAGATGACGTACAGGCTGTTACCCAGCTTCATGCGATCCATCACCCGCTCGCCAAGAAGTCGGGTCATCTCGTCGATATTGTGGTTCGTCAACATACCGGTTGGGCGTTTTGACGACGAACGGCGATCGACAATCTGGTTGATGATCACTTTTTCGTAGCGGGACTCCGTCTGGACACCGATCTCGTCGATGACCAGCAAATCCACGTTACTTAAATCATTCAGCAACTGTTCTTCGCTGGTTTCGCGATTACTGAAGGTGTCTTTCATGGCGGACATAATATCGGCCACGGTGATAATCAGCACTGACTTCCCGCGCAGCAGCAGCTCGTTGCAGATAGCGGCGGCGAGGTGATTTTTCCCGGTGCCGGGTTTTCCGCTAAAGATGAAGCTGGCGATGTTGCCGTCAAATTCATCCACGTACTGGCGCGCCTGGTTAAGGGCATTCATCTGCCCCTGAGACTCGACCTTATAATTCTCGAAGGAGCAGTTCTGGTGCAGAGGGCGAATGCCCGAGCGGTTAAAGGTGCGCTGCATTTTCATCGCGCGGTTTTCGCGGGCGAGGGCAGCCGCGCGAATTTTACCCTGCTCTTTTTGCCATGCCAGCAGCTCTTCACCGGTGGTGAAGGCGGGCTTCACGTTGGCAGGCATCATCTTCTGCAAACGTTTCATCAGGTCGCCGACGTTTTTCATTTCGCACCTCGGAATCCATCAGGGATTTTTTTGTCCGGTTCTGAAAAAGCATTGATATCACGTTTTGGCTGGCCGTTGTTGCTGGCGCGGTTGATTTGCAGACTGCGCGCGAATTTTTGCTGCCACTGAACATGATGGAAGACTTTTCCTTCAGCTTGCCAGTATGCGGTAAAGGCTGCCAGCTCTTCCGGTGTCGCGGGCTGCGAGAGGGCTATTCCCCATAAGGCCGCCTGCCGCTGAAAATCGGCGTCCGGCTGCCAACCGGCGTACATGGGAAATTTCCCCATTGGAACGGCCACCGGGGCGCTGGCGGGTTCGTCAAAAAACTGATTATCCAGCATGACATCGCTCGCCGGGCGCGACAGCTTCTCTTCAATTTCCAGAAGCTGCGCCAGACGCTCCGGCGTGACCGCATAAAACGCCGGGGCGTTGTCGGCAAATACCGCGAGCGTGCCGCCTTCGGCGTGCGTCAACACACCGCGAGGATCGCGCATAAAGGCATCAATGCCAGCAATGCTGGTGGTCAGAATTCTGGAGGACATAACACTTTCTCAACTGATTACTACGGGCGTGATTGAGGGTTATGGTAGCACAGAGAGAGGGGAGGAAAGGAGAGGATTTCCCCGGTGGCGTTACGCTTACCGGGGCTAAAATCACAGGGGCTGGTTACGCGATGATGTTCAGCGTCACGTCGATATTGCCGCGCGTCGCGTTAGAGTACGGACAGACGATGTGCGCCGCATCCACCAGTTTTTTGGCTTCCGCTGCGTCCATCCCTTCAACGTGGATGTTCAGCTTCGCTTCGATACCAAAACCGGTTGGCAGCGGGCCGATCCCTACTTCGCCTTCAATAAAGGCGTCTTTTGGCAGAGCGAATTTATCGCGTGCCGCAACGAACTTCATTGCGCCCAGGAAGCAGGCGGAATAGCCCGCAGCGAACAGCTGTTCAGGGTTGGTTACTTCACCCCCCATGCCGCCCATCTCTTTTGGCACACCCAGTTTGACATCCAGAACGCCATCGGAAGACGTGGCGCGGCCATCACGGCCTCCGGTTGCTTTGGCTTTGGCAGTGTAGACAACTTTTTCTAAAGACATGGCAGGTTCCTCATCTTACGTTTATATGCGCTATTAAATAGCGCACGATGTTTTAAGTTAAAATTAGACGCGTAAAGTACAGCCTTACGCGCGATGCAGCTGTTGGCGCAAACTTTCGAGCTGTTGCTTGAGCGCCAGCATGGTGTCGGTATCACACTGCGCTGCACAGCCCACGGCGTGGGGTATCGTCACGGCCTGCTGTTGCAGCGCCCGACCCGCGTCGCTCAGGGTGACGGCGACCTGACGCTCATCCTGACGGGAACGCTGGCGGAGGATCAATCCTGCGCTTTCCAGGCGTTTCAGCAGGGGAGTCAGCGTGGCGGAATCCAGGAACAGCCGCTCGCCAATGTCTGACACCGTAATATCATCCTGTTCCCACAGCACCAGCATCACCAGGTATTGCGGGTAGGTCAGATTAAGCGGCGCCAGCAGTTGCCGGTACAGCTTGTTAAGCGCCAGATTTGCCGAATAGAGGGCAAAACAGAGCTGGTTATCCAGCAGAAGCGCGTTGGTGGTGTCGTTCGTTTTTGCATCCATGAAATGAATATAGATAGTGCGCGATACAATTGCAAGCGATTTTATTATACGCGTGGACGTTTGCGGTAAAGCCATAAGCCGGGGATCGACAGGCCGATGGAGAGCGCACCCACGATCGACGAGGCTTTAAGGAAGTTGCTCAGGAGCAGGATCATCTGGGGTTCGCTGTAGCCAAAATGGCTGATTTTGACGGCGGAGATCATCGCCGTATAGGCTGAAATGCCCGGGAACATAGGAATCACTGCCGCCACGGTGAATACCTTCGGGTGCGCCAGATACCAGCGGGACCACTGAATACCGATGCTGCCAACCAGCATGGAGGCGATAAACGTCGACCATTCAATATTAAAGCCCGCTGTCATCATGATCATACGAGAGCCGTGGCCAATGGCACCCAGCAGCGCACACCAGGGTAATGCACGCTGTGGGACGTTAAACACCATCGCAAAACCAACGGCGGGAAGGGCAGACAAGAGCATGTCCTGTGCCAGTGCGAGCATAAAATCCATCACGCCCATCCGCGTAACCCCCAGAGTGTCATGGCCATTACCACCCCGATACAGGTCGCCAGCGTCAGCAGGCTGGCTATCGCCCAGCGCGCCAGACCGGTGTTGATATGGCCTTTGAACATATCAGCGACGGCATTAATTAAGGGAAAACCTGGCACCAGCAGCAATACGCTGGCGGCCATCGCAACAGTAGGCGTGCTGGCGAAGTAGGGCTGGCGCAAAAGCAGGCCGGATACGGTTGTCGCCACAAATGCCGTGATGCAGAAGTTAATTTGCGGATGTAGCTGTCTGTGCGTCAACAGCTGGCGGACATACATTGCGATGCTGCTGGCAAAGAAGGTCACGACAGCGCCGTCCCAGCCGCCCGCGTTGAGCTTGCAGAAGCAGGCGCAGGACAGTCCCACCATCAGCACAACCAGCCAGCGCGGATACCGGAGGGGTTTGATTTGATTGAAACGTTTTTCTATCTCCCGGAGATCGAGCAGCTTGTGTTCAGCAAGGATCACGATGTGCTGCACTTCCGTCACGACGTGCATGTTAATGCCGCGGTCATGATTTTTACGGGTGGAGGTCAGGCACTGTCCGTCTTTAATGGTGGTCAGCACAATGGCATTTGACGAGATGGAACTCTCAACGCTGTCCATCCCCAGCGCCAGCCCAAGGCGTGTGGAGAGCTCTTCGACGAGGGCGCTTTCTGCGCCGTGCTGTAAGAGAAAAAGCCCGCACTGAATACATAGCCGCGTGGTAGCACGTTGCGTAGACCGATCTGCCTGCATGAAACGCCCTGTAGAGAAGAGAGATTGCTTACTTTTAACACAAAGTGCAGGGCCCTTTGCGCTGGGCCAGATCAACATTTGTGCGATCAGTGGCGCGATGGGGGCGGAGGAAAGATAGCATTGTTATTTATTTAATGAATATGAAATTAGGATTTATAAAAACAATATATTAAGTATTTCTAATTTCATATTTTCGATCTTTTCACGCAATTTGAATTAAATTTAAATGGTCTTTATGCGATATTAGGCCTGTATTGGGCGTTTCTTAACCCATGTGATATTTGTTCTATTTTGCGAGTATTAACCCGTTTGTACTTCGGAATGCAAACGTGTTTAACCTTGCAGGGTTAGTTCGTTCTTAAATAAAGAATTCATGACAGGGAGGGTCTATGTTGCCATTGAATGGTAAACACGGAGTGGTGATCAGCAGAGTACCGGTTATGCAAAATGGGTTAGGTGGCGTCATGTCGCGTCATTTTCCCGATTTTGAGATAACGTACTGCCGTTCGATGCAGGAGTTGACGTTATTACAATTGCGTCGCGCTGGGGTCGTTATTGCCGATATTTCGGGTGAGTATCGTAATCCACGCGGCACGCTTGAGCAATATTATGGGTTAATGAATCAGTACCGGGATATTCACTGGATATTCCTCGTTTCGCGCCCCCTTTATCCACTTGCAGTAGAGCTTCTTATGCGTCCGGAAAGCACGCTGCTTTCGGATATGGAACCCATTGAAGGCGTAATTAACGCTATTCGCGCGGGGAGTGAACGTGCCGAGCGAATAAGCCAGACGTTATTGATACCGGAAAATCCTGATATTGAAGAGGAGAGTGAGCAAATGATTGCGCTTACCCACTCTGAACGCAAGGTGTTGCGTTTGTTAGGTAAAGGTTGGGGAATCAACCAAATAGCCACGCTACTTAATAAAAGTAATAAAACGATCAGTGCACAGAAAAACAGTGCAATGCGTCGCTTATCACTTCGCAGTAATGCCGATATGTACGCGTGGATAAGCAGTACCCAGGGAATGCGAGAACTCAGTTTAATGTCGGCTTATGGAGAGTTTGAGGAATGGAAAAGACCACTGCAACAAAACATATCGCCGTCATCGAAAGCTGCTCAATGAGCGCTATGGGGCTGAAGCATCTTTTTGCGATGCCCGCCCTGAGCCATTACCAGGTGCACCTGTTTGCCAGATTTGACAACTTCAAAGCGGCGCTCTCGGAAATCTCATTCTTTGCCGTAATTTATTCATTGTCCGATGAGCGTGAGGAGCGGCGAAACTGTCTGGCCTGTTTGCGGGATCTCACCTTCACCCACAGCGACGTCAAGCGTATCGTGCTGGCCTCTGATGAAATGGAGGCGAGACTGGTCAGCCATCTTTCGCCTTCTCGCTTACATGGAATTATCAGTAAATCGGTTCCGCTGAAGCAGTTAATGGAGGGGCTGGAGACATTACTCAGCGAAACGCATCACGTGAACGACAACGTGTACAATCACTGGTGTGTGAGCCAGCATCGTATGCTAAGCCCAACTGAAAGGGCGATTCTGCGATATATGTCATCGGGTTTTTCGATCCCTGAAATTGCGGCACAGCTTGAACGCAATATCAAAACCATCCGGGCGCATAAGTTTAACGCAATGGTAAAACTGGGCGTCAATTCTGATGTGGGATTACTGGATGCGGCAGATATCCTGGCGCATCTCCCGGTCAGGGAAATACGCCGTTCCGCTCTCACCGTTCCTTCTTTCTTGTAGTGTTAAGTGATGCGCCAGAATTTTTCTGGCGCAACGTTCAAATACAGACATCAACCCATTTCGCTGCGGTCAGTTCCGCCATTCTGTCGGGCGATATACGCACCGCACTGTGGATGGCGCCCGCTGCGGGTAACACTTCGGCGTACTGTTTTAAAGTGATGTCACAGTAAACAGAGAGCGGATTTTCCAGTCCAAAAGGGCAGACGCCGCCAACAGGATGACCCGTCAGGGTTACTACCTCATCGCAGCTGAGCATGCGGGCTTTTGCGCCGAATGTCTCTTTGAGCTTTTTGTTATCCAGACGCGCATCGCCTTTTGCAACCACCAGAATCACATCATTTTTAATTTTCAGTGACAGCGTTTTGGCAATTTGGCCGGGTTCAACGTTGTGCGCGGCAGCAGCAAGGGCAACAGTCGCTGTGCTTTGGTTAAGCTCGATGATTTCTATATCCGGAGCGTGTTCGGCGAAAAACTGCTGTACAGACTGCAAACTCATTGATTCCTCCTGACAAATATCTTCCGTAATCTGTCATAAGAATTTAGTCGCTGTAAATATCCCTTAAGTAACAAATATCCGTCAGGAGCGATTTCTGGATCGCCTTCACATTCACAGAAACCGGTTACAGTAACCGGTTGCAGAGCGTGATGCAGAGATTAATACTGAGTGTGTAACTTCCCCTGTATCTAATAATAAGAGCTAATTATGAAACCATTCCGTTTGAGCAGTACCGCAGGTACACGATCCGGCAAGGTTGTGACGCTGATGTATGGAACAACGTGTGACGTGAGAACGTCCGAAACGAACGTCTGACAGGAGATCTGCTATGTCTGCCAACCATGCTGCATTTAATCTGATTTTCCGCTTCGTTGAAAATTATGTCAGCCCTATTGCCGGGCGCATCTCTTCCCAGCGTCACGTTATGGCGATTCGTGACGGGTTCATCTCGGCAATGCCGTTTATGATTGTCGGGTCGTTTTTATTAGTGTTCGCTTACCCACCTTTTTCGCCAGATACCACCTGGGGCTTTGCTCGCGCCTGGCTGGATATGGCGAAGCAGTTTGAAGGTCAAATTCTGACGCCGTTTGATATGACGATGGGGGTGATGTCCCTCTATATCTGTGCGGCTATCGCCTACAACCTGGGCAAACATTACGTTAAAACCCATCAGCTGGATCCGTTCATGTGCGCGATGCTGTCGCTGATGGCGTTCCTGCTGGTCGCCGCGCCTAAAACCAAAGGCGCCTTACCGGTTGATAGCCTTGGAGGGACCGGGATTTTCACCGCGATCCTGGTGGCGCTTTACTGCGTTGAGATGATGCGTTTCCTGAAAGCACACAATATCGGGATCCGCCTGCCAGACCAGGTTCCGCCGATGATCAAAAACTCGTTTGACCTGCTGATCCCGGTGCTGGTGGTGGTGCTGACGCTCTATCCGCTGAGTCTGTTGATCCAGTCGCAGTTCGGTATGCTGATCCCACAGGCCATCATGTCGATATTCAAACCGCTGGTCTCTGCGGCGGACTCGCTGCCAGCGATCCTGCTGGCGGTGCTGATTGGCCACCTGCTGTGGTTTGCCGGGATCCACGGCGCAGCGATTGTCTCGGGTATGCTGCAAATGTTCTGGCTGACGAACCTGGGGGCGAACCAGACCGCGCTGGCGGCGAGCCTGCCTTTACCACACATCTTTATGGAAGCCTTCTGGACGTTCTTTATTGTGATCGGTGGGTCAGGAGCGACGATGGGGCTGGTGTTCTGTTACCTGCGTAGCCGCTCCGCGCACCTGCGCTCCATTGGACGCCTGAGCGTGGTGCCAAGCATTTTCAATATCAATGAACCGGTGATTTTTGGTACGCCGATTGTGATGAACCCGGTGTTCTTTATTCCTTTCCTGCTGGCGCCGATGGTCAATGCCGTGCTGGCATGGGCAGCGATGAAGTTTGATCTGATTGGCCGCGTGATTTCCGTTGTGCCGTGGACGGCACCGGCTCCGGTTGGTGCCGCCTGGGCGCTGGGCTGGGATTTCCGTGCAGCCATTCTGGTGCTGGTTTTGGCCTGCGTTTCCGCCATTATCTATTTCCCGTTCTTCAAGGTGTACGAGAAACAGTTGCTTCAGCAGGAAGCGGAAGAAGCACAGCGTAATGGGGAAGAGGAAAATCAGCAGGTAGCCTAGATAAAAGCAAAACGGCAACGCAGGTTGCCGTTTTTAGTGTTTGCTCCCTCTCTCTGCGAGTTTCAGGCAGGGCCAGACTACTTAAGCGTGCAATCGCCGCACTGCTGGACATCCGGCAGACGGTAGCGCTGACAGCAGGTACGACGCACCAGAAGTCCCTCACGCGGAACCACGGTGCGGTAAAGAGGGTTATCCCGCCCATCCGACAGCTGTCTGGCAAAGAAACAGCTCTGACGCAGCGCATCCACTTTCTCGTCGCCGAGCAGCGGCTTCATCTCCGTTAAATACCAGTGGATAAGATACCCGGTATTACTCCAGATCAGTTTGCCGTTGATCTCCCCCGTCGCTTCCAGCGCATCAATGACCGGAACCAGCGCTCTTGTAATCAGTCGTTCCATACGCGCCTGCGCTGACAGGTGACTCGCGCTCGGATCTTCGTGTACATCAATCCAGAAACAGGCGGCGCGTCCGGTCTCATGGAATTCGACGTGGAAATGTTCCGACGAGAGATCGAGCATCGTTTCCTGGGTCAACAGGGCCAGCATGACAGGCGGCACCATCAGCCCGATATACCATTGTGCCCAGAGGGAAAGCAGCGGTTTATTTTCCCGCGCCAGCGTCGGTTGGTTACGATAAATATGGTCGGAATAGGTTGCCAGCAGTGACCGCAGCTCGGCAGGTCGTTGCCACTGAGTCAGCGTCAGAGCATGATGCGGCGGTGCTTCATCCAGTTTGATGAAATCCAGCAGATGGGCGCGTGTTACGGCGATTTTTTCCCGAATGGCATCCGCAAGCGTCGTTTCTCCGGCGGAGAGTGGAGCTCGCCAGAGCAGTGGCTCAACGATGTGTGCGGTACGAGTCGCCATAGTGTGGATTACAAATCTAAATGATAATGATTGCCAATCCTAACTATAGATAAAACCGAGCGCAAGCGTTTTATCCTGGCGCTGTGAAGGCGGTTTCAGGCGATATGAAGCTCGTCGCTCAGCAGAATGCTGTTGCGTCCCATATGCTTGGCTTCATAGAGGGCTTTATCGGCTTTCGCCAGTGCGCCATCAACGTCTTCACCTTCGAACATGGCTATGCCAATGCTGATGGTCACGTTAGTGGCGACGCTTTCGTTAAACATGTGGGGAATTTTGAGATCGTAAACCTTCTGACGTATGCGTTCAGCTGTCTGGCGCGCTTGCTCCAGTGGGATGTTACTTAACAGCACCATAAATTCTTCCCCGCCAAACCGGGCGACAACATCGCGTGAGCGCACGGCGTCGCGGATCGCAGCCGAGACCCTGATCAAGGCCTGATCGCCCATCATATGGCCGTAATGATCGTTGTAGGCTTTGAAATGGTCGATATCCATCAGCAGCACAAAGTGCTCGCCAGCGTCAGGCCTGGGGAGGTTCTCAAGCCGGCTTTGCAGCCCGCGACGGTTATATAGGCCGGTGAGCGGGTCCATCATGCTGAGATCGGTCAGGGTTTCACGCTCTTCGAGCAGTTCGGAAAGCAGCTCCTGGGCGAAACGGTCATTACGCCGCTGAAGAACATGATGGATACCAATGGCGACCACCGGCAGCGCGAAAAAATAGGCCATTCTCAACCAGTTTTCGGACGGGCTAAGCCACAGGCAGGATATAAAAGCGGGAAATGAATGTAACGTAAAGGCTTTAATATTACTGGCGAAAGCCAGAGACCCTATAAAAAGCACTGTTAATAGCGCCATCATTAAATAGGTTGCGTGATCGTGCGTTATTAACAGAAATTTTGAGACGATCTGCCATGCCCATAAAAACCCAAAAATAGCTGAAACAGCAGGGATATTTATTTTTCGCGTGCTATTTTTCCAGTGCCAGATAAGTAAGCCAGTGCTGGCAGTCAATACGGCAAACAGGGGGACTGATAACACACGAACGGAATAGAGAGGGTTTGTTACCGAGAACAATGCTGATGCAGCGTTCAGAAATAAAAATAAACGTAAAGAAAGCTGATATTTCTTGTTGACTAAGGACAGCCAGGATTGTGATGTCATATGCGTGCGTTTTTATTAAAACTCAATTAAAACAATGAGCAAGGTGTTGTTATGTATTATTGGTCGCTACAAAATTGAATTTTTATTATCAGAAAAACGTTATCGGAAGTTAACAGGTGGGCAATTTATCACCTTACACATTCTCTGTCATTATGGGAAAGCAATTGCTGGCGCAATTTCTTACGTCGCATGCTGACAAGTGATAATTATTATCATATGATACTGGTTATCATTATCAGTGCGAGAGGTGAAACCATGTTGAGCAAAGCGCTGGGAAGTGGGTGGGGAATATTGCTGCCTGGTTCCATTATCGGTGGGCTGATGTTTGCCGATCTTCCCATTGATGTCTGGAAAGCAATGATTGTTTCGGGCTTGCTGGTGACATCCGCGATGATCTGGCACAAACAGTTACGGCATTACGTGCTGTTGCCATCATGCGTTGCGCTAATCAGTGGACTGCTGGTGATTCTGATGAGTTTGAAATAAAAGGGAAAAACAAGAGGTACTGCTGAAGGGATGTAAGATAATTGGTGCGAGGGGGGGGACTTGAACCCCCACGTCCGTAAGGACACTAACACCTGAAGCTAGCGCGTCTACCAATTCCGCCACCTTCGCACAGTCATCTTACTGGTTTGATATCGCCTCGTTGGTGCGAGGGGGGGGACTCGAACCCCCACATCCTAAGGACACTAACACCTGAAGCTAGCGCGTCTACCAATTCCGCCACCTTCGCCCAGTGCGAGCAATATCAACGTGATTTATGGTGCGAGGGGGGGGACTTGAACCCCCACGTCCGTAAGGACACTAACACCTGAAGCTAGCGCGTCTACCAATTCCGCCACCTTCGCATACCATCGACACTGTAAAAGTATCGTAACCACGGAGGCGCATTCTAGATGTTTTCAGCTTTACGTCAACAGAAAATTGCGCACGTTGTTTTGATTGCTGCAAAAATGGGCGATGGCAGCGTCAGCCATCGCCGGGCAGGGGAATTACTTTTTCGCCTGGCGCGTCATCACGGTGCGATACACCTTAAAGCGGCCTGTCTGGGCGATTACTTCGTGGAAGCCGAAGGTTTCATCCAGCACTTTCGGATACGCCAGGAAGGCATTCGCCACAATACGTAGCTCACCGCCGCTGTTAAGGTGACGGGTTGCGCCACGGATCAGCGTTTGCGCCGCTTCAAGGCTGGTCTCCATCCCGTCGTGGAACGGCGGGTTAGAGATGATCATGTCAAAGCGACCGGTCACGTCGGAGAAAACGTTGCTGGCGATCACTTCGCCTTCAATGCCATTCGCAGCAAGCGTGGCGCGGCTGGCTTCTACCGCCGGGGCGCTCACGTCACACAGGGTTAAACGCACTTTTGGTGAGTGGCTGGCGAGAACCGTTGACAGCACGCCCGCGCCACAGCCGACGTCCAGCACCTTGCCCTTGGTGTGCGGCGTCAGGGTGGAAAGCAGCAGCTTGCTGCCCGTATCGAGCGCGTCACGGCTAAACACACCCGGCAGGGTTTTAATGGTCAGGCCGTCAAGCTGGTACTCGTCCCAGAAGGTGTTGGCATCAAAAGTGGTCTGTTTTTCCAGACGGCCATGATACAGGCCGCAGCGTCGGGCGCTGTCGATTTTCGTCAACGGCGCGTAGCCTTCGAGCATCTGCTCTGCGCTTCGCACCCCGCTGCGGTTCTCACCGACGACAAAAATATCGCAGCCGACCGGCAGCAGAGAAAGCAGGTTCATCAGCTGGAACTGGGCTTCCGGTTTGTTCTTCGGCCAGTAGTAAATGAGCGTATCGCAGTCAGCAATATCGCTCTGCTCCGCCACCAGGCTAAAGCGTGCGCGCTCGCCCATCTGGCGGCTCAGCACCTGCCAGTGGTGGTAGTATTGGGTGTGGGCACGGCTTTCAGCACAGTCGAAACGTGCGGGCAGGTCATCCTGCATATCTCCGGCAAACAGAATACGGCTTTCTTCGAAATCATCACTGTGACGCAGCAAGACTTCACTTGCCGGGGTAAATGCAGACATGAATTGTTCCTCAATAAACTCAGGCGGGGATTATAGTAGGTAGATGGCGCAGTTTCGACACATTTGCTATATTTGCGCGCCTGAGAGACAGGAGTTTTCGCTATGACATCCCGACGAGACTGGCAGTTGCAGCAGCTGGGCATCACCCAGTGGGCTTTGCGTCGCCCGACGGCGTTGCGGGGCGAAATAGCCATCTCCATCCCTGCGCATGTCCGCCTGGTGATGGTGGCAGAAGCGCCGCCTGCCCTGAACGAACCCCTGATTGAGGATGTCCTTCGCACCCTGAAGGTGACAAACGATCAGGTATTACAGCTGGCGCCCGAAAGCGTCGCGATGCTTCCCCCTGACAGCCGCTGTAACAGCTGGCGAATCGGGGCGGTGGATGAGCTACCTCTTGAAGGAAGCCAGATCAGCTCGCCAGCGCTGGACGAACTGAAAGCCAACCCAAAAGCGCGTAGCGCGCTATGGCAACAAATTTGCGAATATGAACACGATTTCTTCCCTCACGACGGCTGACCTGGCCACCGCGTTCGCGATTGAAACACGCGCCCATGCCTTTCCGTGGAGCGAAAAGACGTTTGCCAGCAATCAAGGCGAACGCTATTTAAATCTCCGCGTGGACGTTGACGGTGCGATGGCCGCGTTCGCCATCACGCAGGTCGTTCTGGACGAGGCGACGCTGTTTAATATCGCGGTCGATCCCGCTTACCAGCGCCGCGGGCTGGGCAGGGATCTGCTTGAGCACCTCATTCGTGAGCTGGAAACCCGTGACGTTTTCACCCTGTGGCTGGAGGTGCGCGCGTCCAATGTCGCCGCCATCGCGCTCTATGAAAGCTTAGGCTTCAACGAGGCGACTATCCGCCGTAACTACTACCCCACCGCAGAGGGACGTGAAGACGCCATTATCATGGCTCTGCCGATTGGATAACGAAAATAAGGTTGTAACGATGAAATGGGACTGGATTTTCTTTGATGCCGACGAAACGCTGTTTACGTTTGACTCGTTCGGCGGCCTACAGCGGATGTTTCTCGACTATAGCGTGACGTTCACCGCGGAAGATTTTCAGGACTATCAGGCGGTGAACAAGCCGCTGTGGGTGGATTACCAGAACGGAGCCATCACCGCGTTACAGCTTCAGCATCAGCGTTTTGACGTCTGGGCTGAACGGTTAAACATCAGTCCTGGGGTGCTGAACGAGGCCTTCCTGAATGCGATGGCGGATATCTGCGCGCCGCTGCCCGGCGCCGTTTCTCTGCTGGATTCGCTGAAAGGGAAGGTGAAGCTTGGGATCATTACCAACGGCTTTACCGCGCTTCAGCAGATCCGCCTTGAACGCACTGGCTTGCGCGATCATTTCGACGCGCTGGTGATCTCCGAAGAGGTAGGCGTGCCGAAGCCGGATCCGCGTATTTTCGATTATGCGCTGGCGCAAGCGGGCAATCCTGACCGCGATCGCGTGCTGATGGTGGGGGATACGGCAGAATCTGATATTCTGGGAGGTATGAGATCGGGCCTGTCGACCGTCTGGCTGAATGCGCATGGCCGCACGCTGCCGGAAGGCATCGAGCCGACCTGGACCGTAACGTCATTGAACGAACTGGAGCAGCTCCTGTGTAAACAATGATTGCCTGCCCCCTGTTGATGGGTAAAATAGCCGCATTTTTCGTATTCCATGATGCGCGGCCTGCTGCCGCGCTTACCTAAGAAGAATTGATTATGACGTTGTCTCCTTATCTGCAAGAGGTGGCCAAACGCCGCACTTTTGCCATTATCTCGCACCCGGATGCCGGTAAAACGACCATCACCGAGAAGGTGCTGCTGTTCGGACAGGCGATCCAGACCGCGGGTACCGTTAAAGGCCGTGGCTCCAGCCAGCATGCTAAATCCGACTGGATGGAGATGGAAAAGCAGCGTGGTATTTCGATTACCACCTCCGTGATGCAGTTCCCGTATCATGACTGCCTGGTGAACCTGCTGGACACCCCGGGGCACGAAGACTTCTCCGAAGATACCTACCGTACCCTGACGGCCGTGGACTGCTGCCTGATGGTGATCGACGCCGCGAAAGGTGTTGAAGATCGTACCCGCAAGCTGATGGAAGTCACTCGTCTGCGCGATACGCCGATCCTTACCTTTATGAACAAACTCGACCGTGACATCCGTGATCCGATGGAGCTGATGGATGAAGTGGAAAACGAGCTGAAAATCGCCTGCGCGCCAATCACCTGGCCGATTGGCTGCGGCAAGCTGTTCAAAGGGGTTTACCACCTCTATAAAGACGAAACCTACCTGTATCAGACCGGTAAGGGCCACACTATTCAGGAAGTCCGCATCGTGAAAGGGCTGGACAACCCGGAGCTGGACGCCGCTGTCGGTGAAGAGCTGGCCGCGCAACTGCGCGATGAGCTTGAGCTGGTCAAAGGCGCCTCTCACGAGTTCGACAGAGAACTGTTCCTGAGCGGTGACATTACCCCGGTCTTCTTCGGTACCGCACTCGGCAACTTCGGCGTTGACCATATGCTCGACGGTCTGGTTGAGTGGGCCCCGCAGCCGATGCCGCGTAAAACCGACACCCGCGAAGTAGAAGCGAAGGAAGAGAAGTTCTCCGGCTTCGTCTTTAAAATTCAGGCCAACATGGACCCGAAACACCGTGACCGCGTCGCCTTTATGCGCGTGGTTTCCGGTAAGTACGAAAAGGGCATGAAGCTGCGTCAGGTGCGTATTGGTAAAGACGTAGTGATTTCCGACGCGCTGACCTTCATGGCGGGCGACCGTTCCCACGTGGAAGAAGCCTATCCGGGTGACATCATTGGTTTACACAACCACGGTACCATTCAGATCGGCGATACCTTCACGCAGGGCGAGATGATGAAGTTCACCGGTATCCCGAACTTCGCGCCGGAACTGTTCCGTCGCATTCGCCTGCGCGATCCGCTTAAGCAGAAGCAGCTGCTGAAAGGCCTGGTCCAGCTTTCGGAAGAGGGGGCTGTACAGGTGTTCCGCCCTATCGCCAACAACGATCTGATCGTGGGCGCGGTGGGTGTGCTCCAGTTTGACGTGGTAGTTGCCCGTCTTAAGAGCGAGTACAACGTGGAAGCGATTTACGAATCGGTGAACGTGGCGACCGCGCGCTGGGTTGAATGTTCAGACGTGAAGAAATTCGAAGAGTTTAAGCGTAAGAACGAAGTTCAGCTGGCGCTGGACGGTGGCGATAATCTGACCTATATCGCCCCGACTATGGTTAACCTGAACCTGACGCAGGAACGTTATCCCGACGTTCAGTTCCGCAAAACGCGCGAGCATTAATTCCCTCACAGAGCACGGCAGCCGCCGTGCTCTTCTTTAATTCCAGTGTTATTAAACCCTTGCGGAATGTTCTTAATTCAACGTAATTTTTCGCTATTCGTTCGTTTTTTCCCCAATTCTGAATGCACCCCTCTGATTGTGATCTATATTTAACTCAGTGTTTAGCACCGGGCGTGGATGAATTAACTGTTCAATGCATGTCCACTGGTTCTCCATTTCGCCCGTGTGTTAATTCGCAATATATAAAACCAAGATTTAGGGAAGTATGTCGCCCAAATAACGGGCAAAACACAGGAATAAATCGATGAATATGACAAGACTGAAGATTTCTAAAACTCTGCTGGCCGTAACGTTGGGTAGTGTCCTGGTAAGCGGTTCTGCTCTGGCGGAATCCAGCACCATGGATAAAGCGCAAAATACCGCTAATACCGCAGGGGAAAAAATCGATAGCTCTATGAATAAAGTCGGTAATTTCATGGATGACAGCTCTATCACAGCAAAAGTGAAAGCCGCACTGGTGGATCATGAATCCATTAAGAGCACCGATATTTCTGTTAAAACCGACAACAAGGTTGTCACTCTGAGCGGTTTCGTTGAAAGCCAGACCCAGGCTGAAGAGGCCGTTAAAGTAGCGAAAGGCGTTGAGGGCGTAAGCTCTGTAAGCGACAAACTGCACGTACGTGACAGCAAAGAATCGTCGGTGAAGGGCTATGCCGGAGATGCAGCAACTACCAGCGAAATCAAAGCTAAACTGTTAGCTGACGACATCGTGCCATCCCGTATGGTGAAAGTTGAAACCACCGATGGCGTGGTCCAGCTGTCCGGTACGGTTGAGAACCAGGCACAAAGCGATCGTGCCGAGTCAATTGCGAAAGCTATTGATGGTGTGAAAAGCGTCAAAAACGATCTGAAAACGAAGTAAAGCAGTACCACTCGCCCGTCTGGCTGAAAACCGCGGGCGAAATAAAAACGACTCTGGAAAAGCCGGTGAGTGACCTGAGCGCTCACGTTTAGCGGCCGACATTAACTATGGTAAAGGAGAGGCTTATGTTTCGTTGGGGCATTATATTTCTGGTTATCGCGTTAATTGCCGCCGCATTGGGCTTTGGTGGACTGGCGGGTACCGCGGCATGGGCAGCGAAAATTGTTTTCGTCGTCGGTATTATTCTGTTCCTGGTCAGCCTGTTTACGGGTCGACGTCGCCCGTAGCAAACGCAATAGTTATTAAACAAACTCAAGCCAGTCCTCGTGACTGGCTTTTTCTCGTTTGAGAACCATCGGGAATGTGCGTTACTGTGTCTCATCAAAATAATGAAAACAGGAAGGCAGAGGTGGGGCAACGAATTCCCGTGACGCTCGGCAATATTGCGCCGCTGACGTTAAAACCGTTTCATGCAGGCCAGCTTGCGCTGGTCTGTGAAGGGGGTGGGCAGCGCGGTATTTTCACCGCCGGCGTACTCGACGAATTTATGCGCGCGCAATTCAACCCGTTCGATCTCTACTTCGGTACCTCTGCCGGGGCGCAGAACCTCTCCGCCTATGTCTGCAACCAGCCCGGCTATGCGCGCAAAGTGATTATGCGCTACACCACCTCCAAAGAATTCTTCAATCCGGTACGCTTCGTGCGCGGCGGGAACCTGATCGATCTCGACTGGTTACTGGATGCCACCTCCAGCCAGATGCCGCTGGCCATGGATACCGCGTCACGACTGTTCGATACCGGCAAAGCGTTCTGGATGTGCGCCAGCCGTGGCGATGACTATTCACCGGGTTACTTTTCGCCGCAGAAAGAGAACTGGCTGGATATCATTCGCGCTTCCAGCGCGATCCCGGGTTTCTACCGTACCGGCGCGCTGCTGGAGGGGATAAACTATCTTGACGGCGGTATCAGCGACGCGGTGCCGGTACAGGAGGCCGCACGGCGCGGGGCGAAAACCATTGTGGTGATCCGCACGGTGCCTTCTCAGATGTATTACACCCCACAGTGGTTTAAGCGGATGGAACGCTGGCTGGGCGACAGCAGCCTGCAACCGCTGGTGAATATCGCGAAGCAGCATGAAACCACCTACGGCGCGATGCAGCGTTTTATTGAAAAACCACCGGGCAAGCTGCGCATCTTTGAAATTTACCCGCCGAAGCCGCTGCTGAGCATGGCGCTGGGCAGTCGGCTGCCTGCGTTGCGTATGGATTACAAAACGGGGCGGCTATGCGGGCGATACTTCCTGGCGACCGTCGGGAAAATGCTGGCCGAGCAACCGCCTCTTCATCGGCATAAAAGCATCATATTGCCACCCGCTAGTGTGGCCAATGACGCGGTGGCGATGCCGTTGGTGGACGCGCCGCAGGCCAACGACGGCATACTCGATAACGAGGACCTGGCGTGACGCACTCTTTTATCGATACCCATTGCCACTTTGATTTCCCGCCGTTTAGCGGGGAGGAAACGTCAAGTATTGCGCGTGCGGCTGAGGCAGGTGTGAGAGCCATTATTGTGCCCGCTATTGAAGCGGCGAGATTCGAGAAAGTCCTGGCGCTTGCCCAGGGTCACGATGCGCTGTATGCCGCGCTGGGTCTGCATCCGATCGTGATTGAGCACCATCTTGATGACCATCTCGACAGGCTGGATGCCACGCTGCAAAACGCGGATACGAAGCTGGTTGCCATCGGTGAGATCGGCCTCGATCTCTATCGTGAAGATCCGCAGTTTGAACGCCAGCAGACGATCCTGGATGCGCAGCTCCGGCTGGCAAAGCGCCACGATCTGCCGGTGATCCTCCACTCCAGGCGCACCCATGACAAACTGGCGATGCACCTGAAGCGCATCGACGTGCCGCGCAGGGGCGTGGTCCATGGTTTCGCTGGAAGCCTTCAGCAGGCGCAGCGTTTTATCGAGCTGGGCTATAAAATTGGTGTCGGTGGCACTATCACCTATCCGCGTGCCAGCAAAACCCGGGATGTGATGGCGCAGCTCCCCCTGTCTTCGCTCCTGCTGGAAACGGATGCCCCTGACATGCCGCTCAATGGTTTTCAGGGCCAGCCCAACCGCCCGGAGCAGGCGGCGCGCGTTTTTGATGTGCTGTGTGAGCTGCGTCAGGAGCCTGAAGATGTGATTGCCAGCGCGCTGCTGGAAAATACTCGCGCAGTCTTCGGCATCACGCTATAGATAAAGGGCCGGGCGGATCACCGTGATCTGCTGCCGTTCCAGGGCCTGCGCCAGCGGCTCGATGTCCTCCGGCGCGGCGCTCCGCCATCGCGCCGCCTCCCCGTAAACCCCATGGGCATGAAACGCGTTGATCCGCACCGGAACGTTCCCCAACGCGTGGATAAAAGCGGTCAGCGATGACAAATGTTGCAGATAATCACACCGATCGGGGATCACCAGCAGGCGCAGCTCCGTCAGGCGATGACGATCGGCCAGCCAGCGGATGCTCTGCTTGATCAGCGTGTTTTCACGCCCGGTCAGAAAACGGTGATGTTCATTGCCCCAGGCTTTCAGATCCACCATCGCGCCGTCAAACACCGGTAACAGCTTTTGCCAGCCGGTTTCGTTTAACAGGCCGTTGCTGTCCACCAGGCACGTCAGATGGCGCAGGGACGGATCGGCTTTGATCGCGGTGAACAGCGCAACCACAAACGGCAGCTGCGTGGTGGCCTCACCCCCACTGACGGTCACGCCCTCAATAAACGGCGCGGACGTGCGGATCCGTGAGAGGATCTCCTCGACGCTGTATCGCTGCGCCATCGGCGTCGCCTGCTGCTGACACAGGTGCAGGCAGGTATCGCACTGCTGACAGTGACTCTCCTGCCACCAGACGCGCCCGGCCTGAATCGTCAGCGCATCATGAGGACAGTGGGGAACACAGTCGCCGCAGTCGTTGCAGCGCCCGATGGTCCACGGGTTGTGGCAGGTTTTGCAGCGCAGGTTACAGCCCTGGAGGAACAGCGCCAGGCGGCTGCCCGGCCCGTCCACGCAGGAGAAGGGAATAACCTGACTAACTAAAGCGCATCTGCTGTTCATGGCTTATCACGCGTGGCTGACGTTCCAGAATACGGGTATTGCGCGCGGCCTCCTCGCCGAGCCAGGTGGTGTTGGTGCGCGAGCCGGCCTCCCGATATTTCTCCAGGTCGGAGAGCCGCACCATATACCCGGTGACGCGCACCAGGTCGTTTCCGGCCACATTCGCGGTGAACTCACGCATACCGGCGTTGAACGCTCCCAGGCACAGCTGCACCACCGCCTGAGGATTGCGTTTAACCGTCTCATCCAGGGTGAGAATATCGCTGATCCCCGAATGATAGTGTTTATGGTGCGGGGCTACGGCCAGCAGGTGGCTGATGGGATCTGGCTCGTCACCGTACGGCAGACGCGCCCCCGGCGTGGTGCCTGAATCAGAACTGATCCCTGACTGCGCGTGCAGCATCGCGTGGTGCTGCCAGCCGTGTTTCACCGGCGTGTTTTCAACGAACGCCGCCAGCTGTTCACTGATGCGGTAACCCAGCGCATTGGCCTGCTCGTTTTTACCGTACCGTCCCGTAATGCCTGCTTTCTCGCACAGCACGTTTACCGCTTCGGCCAGACCGTACATGCCAAACATCGGTACAAAACGATCGGCATCAATCAGCCCCTCTTTCACCAGGAAGCTATTCTCAAAGAAGCCGGATTGTTCATATAAAAAATCGCAGCGCGCATTAATGATCGCGATTTGTTGCTGGCAGTAGTGGGGAAGGGTACGGGTGAAAAAGTCTTCCGGTGAGCGGCTGTGCTCCGCAATCGCTTTCAGGTTAAGGCGCACCAGCGTGCTGCCGCCGCCCGCCAGCGGCAGGGAGTTGTAACAGCTCACCACGCCATAACGACCTTTTGTGAAAATTTTATCATTCACCGGGCCATTGGAAATATGCGGCTTACTGCACTCACAAATGTTTTTCGCCACGCTCAGCAGCAGATCGTCAGGGGTGACGTCCGGGTCGTAAATAAAGGTCAGGTTCGGCGCGACCTGCTTCAGATCTGCGTCCGCTCGCAAAATAGCACGCGTGACGGGCGTATCCGCCGGGCCGATATTGGCATGCATAAAGGCATCGGGCAGGGTTCTGTCCAGGTAACGCCAGAAACGTTTTATTCGGCTATCGATTTCATCCTGTGTTAGAATTTTAACATATGGGTTGAGTATCTCATCGAGCTGACCCAGATAGACTGGCATCGATGTGACGGACGGAACATGGTGATAAAGGATAGTGAGCAGTGAGAGGGCATCATCCAGATCTTTCGCCCCTTCCAGCTCCAGCCATTCTGAGCCGTTAGCCAGAAATTTAGCGTAGTCCGGCAGCACGTAGCGCGGTTTGTAAGGCGCATGACCTTCGAACATGTCGCAGATGTATCCCTCGTCCAGCGCGGCGCGGGCCGCCTCTGGCAGAGCGGGATAGAACAGATTGTTCTCCGCTTCCAGCGCCAGAAAATGACGTTTTTGTTCCGGGGTTAACACCGGGCTGGTCACAATGTGCTGGCATCGTTGTTGCAGGGCGTCGGGCATGTTCAACTTCCTTGAGGGTTCTGCGGATGGTGAACGAATTGTAAGAAGCCAGCCTGCCGGGGCTTTTGATCCGACAGGGGGTATCGCTGCTTTTGTCGGCGGTTGACGCATGAAAGTTTGAAGAAGATCTCATTACAGTAATGCAAATTTGCACACAGTTTTCATTAACTGTGATGAATGTCGAAGTGTGGATGCGGGTGAATGTTAGAATACTCACAGACCCGCAAGGTAAAATTTATACGGCACTGCCGTTGGAGAATGTTATGACCGATTTAACTGCAAGCAGCCTGCGCGCGTTGAAACTGATGGACCTGACCACCCTGAATGATGACGACACCAATGAAAAAGTCATCGCCCTGTGCCATCAGGCAAAAACGCCAGTGGGTAATACCGCCGCCGTCTGTATCTACCCGCGCTTTATCCCGATTGCCCGCAAAACGCTGAAAGAACAGGGCACGCCGGACGTGCGCATTGCGACCGTGACTAACTTCCCGCACGGTAATGACGACATCGAGATCGCGCTGGCGGAAACCCGCGCGGCGATTGCGTACGGCGCAGACGAAGTTGACGTGGTATTCCCGTACCGCGCGCTGATCGCCGGCAACGAGCAGGTCGGTTTTGACCTGGTGAAAGCCTGTAAAGACGCATGTGCGGCGGCAAACGTGCTGCTTAAAGTGATCATCGAAACCGGCGAGCTGAAAGAAGAGTCGCTGATTCGTAAAGCGTCTGAAATCGCTATCAAAGCGGGCGCGGATTTCATTAAAACCTCTACCGGTAAAGTGCCGGTCAACGCGACTCCGGAAAGCGCGCGCATCATGATGGAAGTTATCCGTGATATGGGCGTGTCCAAAACCGTTGGCTTCAAACCGGCAGGCGGCGTGCGTACCGCAGAAGACGCGCAGCAGTTCCTGGCGATTGCCGACGAGCTGTTCGGCGCCGACTGGGCGGACTCCCGCCACTACCGCTTCGGCGCGTCCAGCCTGCTGGCCAGCCTGCTGAAAGCGCTGGGTCACGGTGACGGTAAGAGCGCAAGCAGCTACTAAGTTTGAATTGCCGGGTGGCGCTACGCTAACCCGGCCTACAGGATCGTAGGGCGGGTCAACATACCCGCCGCCATTCACCCGATTCCGCATGGAGGTTACCGTGTTTCTCGCACAAGAAATTATTCGTAAAAAACGTGATGGTCATGCATTAAGCGACGAAGAGATCCGCTTCTTTATCAACGGCATTCGTGATAACACCATCTCTGAAGGGCAGATTGCGGCTCTGGCGATGACCATTTTCTTCCACGATATGTCGATGCCTGAGCGCGTGTCCCTGACCATGGCGATGCGAGATTCAGGAACCGTTCTGGACTGGAAAAGCCTCAACCTCAACGGCCCGATTGTGGACAAACACTCCACCGGCGGCGTGGGCGACGTGACCTCCCTGATGCTTGGCCCGATGGTGGCAGCCTGCGGCGGTTACATCCCGATGATTTCCGGGCGCGGCCTGGGTCATACCGGCGGTACGCTCGACAAACTGGAAGCCATTCCGGGCTTCGATATCTTCCCGGATGACAACCGCTTCCGCGACATTATTAAAGACGTTGGCGTGGCCATTATCGGCCAGACCAGCTCTCTTGCGCCAGCAGACAAGCGTTTCTACGCGACGCGTGACATTACCGCGACCGTAGACTCCATCCCGCTGATCACCGCCTCTATCCTCGCCAAAAAGCTGGCGGAAGGGCTGGACGCACTGGTGATGGATGTGAAAGTGGGCAGCGGCGCGTTTATGCCGACCTATGAACTCTCTGAGGCGCTGGCTGAAGCGATCGTTGGCGTTTCCAACGGCGCGGGCGTGCGCACCACCGCACTGCTGACGGACATGAACCAGGTGCTGGCGTCCAGCGCCGGTAACGCCGTTGAAGTCCGCGAGGCCGTGCAGTTCCTCACAGGCGAATACCGTAACCCGCGCCTGTTCGATGTCACCATGGCGCTGTGCGTTGAGATGCTCATCTCCGGCAAGCTGGCCAAAGACGACGCTGACGCGCGCGCGAAGCTTCAGGCGGTGCTGGACAACGGCAAAGCGGCGGAGATCTTTGGTCGGATGGTGGCGGCGCAGAAAGGCCCGGCCGACTTCGTGGAAAACTACGCGAAATACCTGCCCACCGCGATGCTCAGCAAAGCGGTCTATGCGGACAGCGAAGGCTTCGTCTCGGCTATGGATACCCGCGCGCTCGGCATGGCGGTCGTGTCTATGGGCGGCGGTCGTCGTCAGGCATCGGACACCATTGATTACAGCGTCGGCTTTACCGATATGGCCCGTCTGGGCGACAGCGTTGACGGCCAACGTCCGCTGGCGGTGATCCACGCGAAAGACGAAGCCAGCTGGCAGGACGCGGCGAAAGCGGTGAAGGCGGCAATAACTCTTGACGATAAAGCACCGGAAACCACACCGACGGTCTATCGTCGTATCACTGAATAGCGGTATACTGATCTGATCGCATTTTTATGAAGCACTAAGTACGGAGAACAATTATGAAACGTGCATTTATTATGGTGCTGGACTCATTCGGCATCGGCGCAACCGAAGATGCAGAACGTTTTGGTGACGTGGGTTCCGATACCCTGGGTCACATCGCGGAAGCCTGTGCAAAAGGCGAAGCGGACAACGGTCGTAAAGGCCCTCTGAACCTGCCAAACCTGACCCGCCTCGGGCTGGTAAAAGCGCATGAAGGTTCTACCGGTAAAATCGCAGCCGGTATGGACGGAAACGCGGAAGTGGTGGGTGCCTACGCGTGGGCGCACGAGCTCTCTTCCGGTAAAGATACGCCGTCCGGTCACTGGGAAATCGCTGGCGTGCCGGTGCTGTTTGACTGGGGTTACTTCTCCGATCACGAGAACAGCTTCCCGCAGGAGCTGCTCGATAAGCTGGTGAAGCGCGCCAACCTGCCGGGCTACCTCGGCAACTGCCACTCTTCCGGTACCGTGATTCTGGATCAGCTCGGCGAAGAGCACATGAAAACCGGCAAACCGATTTTCTATACCTCTGCTGACTCTGTGTTCCAGATCGCCTGCCACGAAGAGACGTTTGGCCTGGATAAACTGTACGAGCTGTGCGAGATCGCCCGTGAAGAGCTGACCGAAGGCGGCTACAATATTGGCCGTGTTATCGCGCGTCCGTTTATCGGCGACAAAGCGGGTAACTTCCAGCGTACCGGCAACCGTCACGATCTGGCCGTGGAGCCACCGGCGCCGACCGTGCTGCAAAAACTCGTCGACGAGAAAGACGGCCAGGTCATTTCCGTAGGTAAAATCGCGGACATCTACGCTAACTGCGGCATCACCAAAAAGGTTAAAGCGACCGGTCTGGATGCGCTGTTCGACGCCACCATCAAAGAGATGAAAGAAGCGGGCGACAAGACCATTGTCTTCACCAACTTCGTGGACTTCGACTCCTCCTGGGGTCACCGTCGCGACGTCGCCGGGTATGCTGCGGGTCTGGAGCTGTTTGACCGCCGTCTGCCAGAGTTGATGGAGCTGGTGGGGGAAGATGACATTCTGATCCTGACCGCTGACCATGGCTGTGACCCGACCTGGACCGGTACCGACCACACCCGTGAGCACATTCCGGTGCTGGTGTACGGCCCGAAAGTCAAACCGGGCTCGCTGGGTCATCGTGAAACCTTCGCGGACATCGGCCAGACGATTGCGAAATACTTTGGTACGTCTGACATGGAATATGGCAAGGCTATGTTCTAAACGGATTGGGTGAGGCCTGATGCCCTCACCCCGACCCTCTCCCTGTGGGAGAGGGAGAAGAGAATGTAGGCCGGGTAAGGCGCAGCCGCCACCCGGCAAAAACAACAATGTAAAAGGAACTGAAGATGGCAACTCCTCACATTAATGCAGAAATGGGTGATTTCGCTGACGTCGTATTGATGCCGGGCGACCCGCTGCGCGCGAAACACATTGCAGAAACCTTCCTGGAAGACGTGCGTGAAGTGAACAACGTGCGTGGCATGCTGGGCTTCACCGGTACCTATAAAGGCCGCAAAATCTCCGTGATGGGTCACGGCATGGGTATCCCATCCTGCTCCATCTACACCAAAGAGCTGATCACCGATTTCGGCGTGAAGAAAATCATCCGTGTCGGCTCCTGCGGCGCGGTGCGCATGGATGTTAAGCTGCGTGACGTGGTGATCGGCATGGGCGCGTGCACCGACTCTAAAGTCAACCGCATTCGCTTTAAAGATCATGACTTTGCGGCCATCGCTGACTTTGACATGGTGCGTAACGCGGTTGACGCAGCAAAAGCGCTGGGCGTTGACGCGCGCGTGGGCAACCTGTTCTCTGCCGATCTGTTCTACTCGCCAGAAGGCGATATGTTCGACGTGATGGAAAAATACGGCATTCTGGGCGTAGAAATGGAAGCGGCCGGTATTTACGGCGTGGCGGCTGAATTCGGTGCGAAAGCGCTGACCATCTGCACCGTGTCTGACCATATCCGTACTCACGAGCAGACCACCGCTGCCGAGCGTCAGACCACCTTCAACGACATGATCAAAATCGCGCTGGAATCCGTTCTGCTGGGCGATAAAGAGTAAGAGCTGTTGTGCCGGGTGGCGGCCTCGCCTGACCCGGCCTACGGTTTTGTAGGCCCGCTAAGCGCAGCGCCAGCGGGCTTTTTTACTAGCGCACGGCCTGAGCAATCCACGCCGATACATCCCGCAGCTCTTTTTCCTGCTCAGGAAAATCCCCAATTAATGCATCACATTCCTGCTGCAGCATATCCGCCCGATACAGACAGCCCTGTAAACGTGCGGCCAGCGCCTCCAGCGGTGCAGGATTGAGACTATCCGTAAAGACCTGCGTGCGGGTAATATGGCCCTTCTCCACGTCAAAGTGCAGCTCAACGCCGCCCCATGTAAATCGCTCATCCAGCAGGTGTGAAAACGCCGGTGCCTGACCGAAGTTCCACTCCCAGCTGCTCTGGCGCGCAAAGGTTTCCGCGAAGTTGGGCAGGTCCGGTGTTTTGTCAGGGGAGATCACTTCAGCTTCTACCCGCTCACCGTAATGTTCGAAGAAGGCTTCACGGATCGCGTCGCAAATCTGCTCATGAGTAATCCCCGGCAGCAGATCCACCAGATTCGCCACGCGACCGCGCACGGAGGTAATGCCTTTCGCCTGGAGCTTTTTCTTGTCCGGGTTCAGATAGTTTGCCAGACGGCTCAGATCGGCATTCAGCAATAATGTGCCGTGGTGGAATCCGCGATCCATCGTTTCGCGGTAGGCTGAGCCTGACACTTTCCGGTCGCCTTCAGGTGTTTTCACTACCAGATCGTTACGACCCGAGGCTTCAGCCGTCACGCCGAGCGAATTGAGCGCGTTGAGCACAATGGAGGTCGAGATGGTTTTGTCGTATTCCGGCTTGCCCGCCATAAAGGTAAAGCAGGTGTTGCCGAGATCGTGGAACACCGCACCGCCGCCGCTGCTGCGGCGCGCCAGGCGGACGTTGTCCTCTTCCATACGGCGGGTGTTACACTCTTTCCACGGATTTTGCGCGCGGCCAATAACGACCGTATCAGCGTTGCGCCAGAGAAACAGGACGCGCTGGGTGGCGGGCATCTGGCGGAAGATGCACTCTTCCACCGCGAGATTAAACCAGGGATCGTAAGAGTCAGAGATAAGCAGGCGTAACGTCGACATGGCAGAGTTCCTTTTCCGAATCATCCGCCTACTTTATCACTATTCTTTCTTCTCGCTCTCTTCCTCTTCGGGAACTGACTTGCTGGCGGTTAACAGGAACGGCGACTGCTGCCAGCGGGTGCGCTTGCCTTGCAGCAGCGTGCGCGCCAGTACCACGCCAATCGCCAGCGAGAGCAGCAGCATCAGGCGCAAAATATTGGTGGTGTTATCCACCTGTTTGGCTTCGGTTGGCAGGGTGTGGGTGTCGAGTGTCAGACGTAAATAGCCGAGTGGGCCATTCTTGCCCTGAATGGGTTCAACGATTTGTTGATTGAAATAACCGCCAGCTTTTTTGCCGTCCAGCGCCAGCCTGTCGCGCACGTCGACATGCTCACCCGCGCGGGCAATCAGGTCGCCCTGTTCATCGTACACGCCCGCATCCAGAATGCGGCTGTTTTCCGTAAGCTGGCGCAATACCTGGGCTATCCGCTTGTCATCCGGCGTTTCGGTGCGCATAGACGGCGCAACGTTGAGCGTCACCTGGCGCGCCAGCGTACGGGCCAGTTCTTCAAACTGTGGGTTACGCTGTCGTTGGTGATTCTGGCTAAACCAGGATGCCCCCTGCATAAGCGCCACTAATAGTGCGAGACAGATCAGGACAATCACGGCGCGATGAAGCCGGAATTTCAGTTTTGCGCGAGCCATATTCCACCTGCTTAAAATTTACGGCTTAATGTTGCCAGAAGTGATGGTTACAGGGTAGCCTCATGCGTTATTTTCCCTCTGGAACCTTCCGGCGCGAACGAAATTACAGGAGCTTCAATGCCGAACATTACCTGGTGCGACCTGCCAACGGATGTCTCTTTATGGCCAGGATTGCCGCTCTCTTTAAGTGGCGATGAGGTGATGCCTCTCGATTACCACGCTGGCCGTAGCGGCTGGCTGCTGTACGGACGCGGCCTGGATAAGCAACGCCTCACCCAGTATCAAACTAAACTGGGCGCAGCGATGGTCATCGTTGCGGCCTGGTGCGTGGAAGATTATCAGGTTATTCGCCTGGCGGGTTCCCTGACGCAGCGCGCCACGCGTCTGGCGCACGACGCCGGGCTGGACGTAGCCCCGCTCGGCAAAATTCCACACCTGAAAACGCCTGGCCTGCTGGTGATGGACATGGACTCTACCGCCATTCAGATCGAATGTATCGACGAGATCGCTAAACTGGCGGGCAGCGGCGAGCTGGTGGCGGAAGTCACCGAGCGCGCGATGCGCGGCGAGCTGGATTTCACCGCCAGCCTGAGACAGCGCGTGGCGACCCTGAAGGGGGCCGATGCTAACATTTTGCGTCAGGTGCGCGATGAACTGCCCCTGATGCCAGGACTGACGCAGCTGGTGCTCAAGCTGGAGACGCTCGGCTGGAAAGTGGCGATTGCCTCCGGTGGGTTCACCTTCTTTGCCGATTACCTGCGTGACAAGCTGCGTCTGACCACCGTGGTGGCAAACGAGCTGGAGATCATGGACGGCAAACTCACCGGACAAGTGATTGGCGACATCGTGGATGCGCAGTACAAAGCCAATACGCTGACGCGTCTGGCGGAGAAATACGCCATTCCGGTCGAACAGACCGTCGCCATCGGCGATGGCGCGAACGATCTGCCGATGATCAAAGTTGCCGGACTGGGTATTGCCTACCACGCCAAGCCGAAAGTGAATGAAAAGACGGAAGTCACTATCCGTCATGCTGACCTGATGGGCGTGTTCTGCATTCTCTCCGGCAGCATTAATCAAAAATAGCGGCCTGCTTTTGTAGGCCGGGTAAGCGTCAGCGCTATCCGGCGCGCAGACCGCACAGAAATAACGAGGTAAACCGTGGCGAAAGCTCCAAAACGCGCATTTGTCTGTAATGAATGTGGTGCGGATTATCCGCGCTGGCAGGGGCAATGCAGCGCCTGTCATGCCTGGAACACCATCACCGAAGTGCGTGGTGTGGCGGCTTCGCCGAGCGTGGCCCGCAATGAACGGCTGAGCGGCTATGCGGGCAATGCAGGCGTGTCGAAGGTACAAAAACTTTCGGATATCAGCCTTGAGGCGCTGCCGCGCTTCTCAACCGGATTCAAAGAATTTGACCGCGTACTCGGCGGTGGCGTAGTGCCGGGCAGCGCCATTCTGATCGGCGGTAACCCGGGCGCGGGTAAATCGACCCTGCTGCTGCAAACGCTCTGCAAGCTCGCCGAACAGATGAAAACCCTGTACGTCACGGGCGAAGAGTCACTCCAGCAGGTGGCGATGCGCGCGCACCGCCTCGGTCTGCCGACCGGCAATCTGAATATGCTCTCGGAAACCAGCATCGAGCAGATCTGCATGATCGCCGAAGAAGAGCAGCCGAAGCTCATGGTGATCGACTCCATCCAGGTGATGCACATGGCGGACATTCAGTCGTCACCGGGGAGCGTGGCGCAGGTGCGTGAAACGGCTGCGTACTTAACGCGCTTTGCCAAAACGCGCGGCGTAGCGATAGTGATGGTGGGCCACGTCACCAAAGACGGCTCGCTGGCCGGCCCGAAAGTGCTTGAGCACTGTATCGACTGCTCGGTGATGCTCGACGGCGATGCGGATTCCCGTTTTCGTACCCTGCGCAGCCATAAAAACCGCTTCGGCGCGGTGAATGAACTGGGCGTGTTTGCCATGACCGAGCAGGGGCTACGCGAAGTCAGCAACCCGTCGGCCATCTTCCTGAGCCGTGGCGACGAAATTACGTCCGGTAGTTCGGTGATGGTGCTGTGGGAGGGGACGCGTCCGCTGCTGGTTGAAATTCAGGCGCTGGTGGATCACTCGATGATGGGTAATCCGCGGCGCGTGGCGGTCGGTCTGGAACAGAACCGCCTGGCGATCCTGCTGGCGGTGTTGCACCGTCACGGCGGCCTGCAAATGGCGGATCAGGACGTGTTCGTCAACGTGGTTGGTGGGGTGAAGGTTACGGAAACCAGCGCAGATCTGGCGCTGTTGCTGGCGATGGTCTCCAGCCTGCGCGACAGACCGTTGCCGCAGGATCTGGTGGTATTTGGCGAAGTAGGGCTGGCGGGCGAAATTCGCCCGGTGCCGAGCGGTCAGGAGCGTATCTCCGAAGCGGCAAAACATGGCTTTCGCCGCGCAATTGTTCCGGCCGCCAACGTGCCGAAAAAAATCCCGGAAGGGATGCAGGTTTTTGGCGTTAAAAAACTCGCAGATGCGTTAAATGTCTTTGACGACTTATAATTACGTATTCGATTTTGCAGGAGGCACCGTAATTTATGTCATCATTTGACTACATCAAGACCGCTATCCGCCAGAAGGGCTGCACGTTACAGCAGGTAGCGGACGCCAGCGGCATGACCAAGGGCTACCTGAGCCAACTGCTGAACGCCAAAATCAAAAGCCCCAGCGCGCAGAAGCTGGAAGCGCTGCACCGTTTTCTGGGGCTTGAATTTCCGCGGATGCAAAAGAACATTGGCGTGGTGTTCGGTAAGTTCTACCCGCTGCATACCGGGCATATCTATCTGATCCAGCGCGCCTGTAGCCAGGTCGACGAGCTGCATATCATCATGGGTTATGATGAAACCCGCGATCGCCAGCTGTTTGAAGACAGCGCCATGTCGCAGCAGCCCACCGTGCCGGATCGCCTGCGCTGGCTGCTTCAGACCTTTAAGTATCAGAAAAATATTCGTATTCATGCCTTTAACGAAGAGGGCATGGAGCCGTACCCGCACGGCTGGGACGTGTGGAGCAACGGCATCAAAGCGTTTATGGAAGAGAAGGGCATTGCGCCTAACTGGATCTACACCTCTGAAGAGTCCGACGCGCCGCAGTTCCGCGAGCATCTGGGTATCGAAACCGTGCTGATCGATCCTAAACGCACCTTTATGAACATCAGCGGGGCGCAGATCCGCGAGAACCCGTTCCGCTACTGGGACTACATTCCGACCGAGGTGAAGCCATTCTTCGTGCGTACGGTGGCGATCCTCGGCGGCGAGTCGAGCGGGAAATCGACGCTGGTGAATAAGCTGGCGAATATCTTCAATACCACCAGTGCGTGGGAGTATGGCCGCGATTACGTCTTCTCACACCTCGGTGGTGACGAGATGGCATTACAGTATTCCGACTACGATAAAATCGCGCTTGGTCATGCCCAGTACATTGATTTCGCGGTGAAATACGCCAATAAAGTCGCCTTTATTGATACCGATTTCGTCACCACGCAGGCGTTCTGTAAAAAGTACGAAGGACGTGAGCACCCGTTTGTGCAGGCGCTGATTGATGAATACCGCTTTGATCTGGTTATCCTGCTGGAAAACAACACCCCATGGGTAGCCGACGGCATGCGCAGCCTGGGCAGCTCGGTAGACAGGCGTGAGTTCCAGACCATGCTGGTGGAGATGCTTAACGAGAACAACGTTGAGTTTGTGCATGTGGAAGAGTCGGATTACGACACCCGTTTCCTGCGCTGCGTCGAGCTGGTGAAAGAGATGATGGGTGAGCAGGGGTAAAAGATTTACCCCTCACCCTAACCCTCTCCCCAAAGGGGAGAGGGGATCGCACGGAGCTGTCTTTACCCTCTCCCCCGTGGGGAGAGGGCAGGGTGAGGGGGAACAAACCACTCAATACTCAACCACCACTTTCCCACGCATATGCCCCTCCAGCACCATGCGGTGCGCTTCGGTAATGCTTTCCACGCTCAGCCCGTGCAGCGTTTCGCTGAGCGAGCTTTCCACCACGCCGTTATCCACCAGCTTCGCCACCTCATTTAAAATCTCGCCCTGGCGCGCCATATCCGCGGTCTGGTACATGCTGCGGGTGTACATAAATTCCCAGTGCAGGGCGGCAGATTTGGACTTCAGCTTGTCCTGGTTTAGCGGATGCGCATTTTCAACGATGGAACAAATGTGTCCCTGAGGGGCAATCAGATCGCTGACCGCATCCCAGTGCCCGTCGGTGTCGTTGAGGATAAAAATGTAATCCACAAAGGTGAGCCCCTGTTTCGCCAGTTCACCCTTCAGGTCGCGGTAATCTACGACAACGTCAGCCCCGCGATCGCGACACCATCGGGCGGAATCTTCTCGTGAGGCGGTTGCGACGATCTTCACCTTGCTGTTGTGCTTCGCAAACGGGATCGCCAGCGATCCGACTCCACCCGCGCCGCCAATTATCAGCAGCGTTTTATCTGCGTCGGCATCCTGAATCTTCAGCCGTTCAAACAGGCCTTCCCACGCGGTGAGCGCCGTCAGCGGCAGTGCTGCCGCAGAGGCCCAGCCAAGGTTTGCAGGCTTGTGCCCGACAATGCGCGCATCGATAAGCTGGTGCGTGGTATTGCTGCCCGGTCGGGTGATATCCCCCGCGTACCATACTTCGTCACCCGGTTTAAATCCGGTGACGCCAGCCCCGACGGCTTTGACGATCCCGCTGGCATCCCACCCGAGAATGCGCGGCTCCTTCAGCCCGCTTTTAGCAATGCCTGCATGTACCTTGGTGTCCACCGGGTTTACGGAGACGGCTTTCACCTCCACCAGCAGATCGTACTCGCCGGGCTGCGGCATCGGCGGGGTAATTTCAACGAAGGTGGAGGGATTTTCTGGGTTAACGGCAATGGCTTTAACAGACATGATGTTCTCCTCAATGAATGCGTTGTGTTGAGGCTAGTCTATTAAGTGGTCAGTTGCATGATAAGATGGACAATCAAGAACTCAGCGTTCGTACAGGGTGAACAATCATGTTTAAACAGCTACAGGATATGGCGCTGTTTGCGCTGGTGGCTGAGATGGGCAGCTTTACTGCGGCGGCGCAGAAGGCTGAACTGCCGAAATCCAGCGTCAGCCAGCGCATTAGCCAGCTGGAGCAGCAGGTGGGGATCCGCCTGCTTAACCGCACGACGCGCAGAATAAGCCTGACGTTTGCGGGCGAGCACTATCTGGTGCACTGCCGCGAGATGCTGGCGGCCAGCGAGCGCGCGGAGTATGCCATTCAGCGGCTGCGAGAAAACCCCAGCGGACGGCTGAGGATCACCTGTCCGGCAGGGATTGGCGCGACGCTGCTGGCGCATATGAATGCCGAGTTCCAGCTTCGCTACCCTGACGTGTCGCTGGATGTATCAATTTCAGACGATGTGGTAGATCTGGTCGAGTCGGGTTTTGACGTGGCGCTGCGCACCGGCAAACCGCAGGATTCTTCCCTGATTGGCCGCATGATTGGGCACTGTCCGCGCTACATGCTGGCCTCGCCTGACTATCTGGCGCGTCGGGCGCCGTTAATCCATCCCCGACAGCTGGTGGATCACCGCTGCATTACGCACCGGGCATGGTCGGAGTGGCTTCTGCGAAGCGAGAGTGAGGATTACCGCTACCTGCCGGATAACGCCCACATGACGGATAACCTGGTGTACGCCCGAGAATGCGCCATTGCCGGGGCGGGGATCACGCTGTTACCCGCATTCCTGCTGGAAGATAAAATCGAAAAGGGCGCGCTGGTAAAGGTGCTACCGGAGTGGCGCGTTGAGGGGAACGATCTCTGGCTGGCCTATCCGAGCCGTAAGCTCAATTCGCCTGCGCTGATGAGCTATATCGACTTTGCGATGCAGTTTGATGAGGTGAAGCGGTATTACGTGGGCAAATAAAAAAGCCGGGTGGCGGCTTCGCCTTACCCGGCCTACAAACAGCGCAGAACCGTAGGCCGGGTAAGCGTGAGCGCCACCCGGCTTTTTGGGCACTTACTTAGAAATACGCTTGTACTTAATACGCTTCGGCTCCAGCGCGTCGGCGCCCAGCGTGCGTTTCTTGTACTCTTCGTATTCGGTGAAGTTACCTTCGAAGAACTCCACTTTACCTTCGTCCTGGTAGTCCAGAATGTGGGTTGCGATACGGTCAAGGAACCAGCGGTCGTGCGAGATAACCATGGCGCAGCCCGGGAATTCCAGCAGGGCGTTTTCCAGCGCGCGCAGGGTTTCGATGTCCAGGTCGTTGGTAGGTTCATCGAGCAGCAGAACGTTGCCGCCAACCTGAAGCAGCTTCGCCAGGTGCAGACGACCACGCTCACCGCCAGACAGCTCGCCCACGCGTTTGCCCTGGTCGGTGCCCTTGAAGTTAAAGCGGCCAACATAGGCGCGGCTTGGCATCTCGGTGTTGCCGATACGCATGATATCCAGACCGCCGGAGACTTCTTCCCACACGGTTTTGCTGTTGTCCATCGCGTCACGGAACTGGTCAACGGAGGCCAGCTTCACGGTCTCACCCAGGGTGATAGAGCCGCTGTCAGGTTGTTCCTGACCGGACATCATGCGGAACAGGGTGGATTTACCCGCGCCGTTCGGACCGATAATGCCGACGATAGCGCCTTTCGGTACGGAGAAGGTCAGATCGTCGATCAGCAGGCGGTCGCCGTATGACTTACGCAGGTTGGTCACTTCAACCACTTTATCCCCCAGACGTGCGCCAGGTGGAATAAACAGTTCGTTGGTTTCGTTACGTTTCTGGTATTCGGTGTTGTTCAGCTCTTCGAAGCGCGCCAGACGGGCTTTGCCCTTGGACTGACGGCCTTTCGCGCCCTGACGAACCCACTCCAGCTCTTTCTCAATAGACTTACGGCGCGCCGCTTCCTGAGACGCTTCCTGCGCCAGACGCTGATCTTTCTGCTCCAGCCAGGAAGAGTAGTTGCCTTCCCACGGAATCCCTTCACCGCGGTCCAGCTCCAGGATCCAGCCCGCCACGTTGTCGAGGAAGTAGCGGTCGTGGGTAATTGCCACCACGGTGCCTTCGAAGTCGTGCAGGAAGCGTTCCAGCCACGCCACGGATTCCGCATCCAGGTGGTTGGTCGGTTCGTCGAGCAGCAGCATGTCTGGTTTTTCCAGCAGCAGGCGGCACAGCGCCACGCGGCGGCGTTCACCACCGGAGAGATTCGCGATTTTCGCATCCCAGTCCGGCAGACGCAGGGCATCTGCCGCGCGCTCCAGCTGCACGTTCAGGTTGTGACCGTCGTGCGCCTGGATAATCTCTTCAAATTTGCCTTGCTGAGCGGCCAGTTTGTCGAAGTCCGCATCCGGCTCGGCGTATTTGGCATACACTTCATCCAGACCTTTCAGGGCGTTAACCACTTCGGATACCGCTTCTTCAACGGATTCACGCACGGTGTGTTCCGGGTTCAGCTGAGGTTCCTGCGGCAGGTAGCCGATCTTGATGCCAGGCTGCGGACGGGCTTCACCTTCGATGTCTGTATCGATGCCGGCCATGATGCGCAGCAGGGTGGACTTACCGGCACCGTTGAGACCCAGAACACCGATTTTTGCGCCCGGGAAAAAGCTCAGCGAGATATTTTTAAGAATATGACGTTTCGGCGGGACAACTTTGCCGACACGATGCATGGTATAAACGAATTGAGCCACGTTGGACTTCGCCTCTTTTATCGTGATGAGAATGAATTTCAGCCTCGAAGTGTAGCCTTTTTCACGCCCTAATCCCAGCCAGGAACGTCGGGAGTGTTAAAACGCGCAAGAAAGGTAAAAAAGTGTCCATGACGTGGCGCGTTGTGGGATGCCTGGTTAGCATAAGTTGAGGTAACTTTCACGTGGCAAGACGCTGCAACTGACGAAAAACAATGAGGAAGAGCTTGTGGAAAAAGCCAAACGGGTGGTCTGGCGTCTGCTGGCTGCCAGCGTATGCGTAATGGCGGTAAGCCAGGCGGTGCATGCCGATTCACTGGATGAACAACGTAACCGCTATGCCCAGATTAAGCAGGCATGGGACAACAAGCAGATGGATACCGTGCAGGCGCTGATGCCGACGCTGAAGGATTATCCGCTGTATCCGTATCTGGAGTATCGTCAGATCACTGATGATCTCATGAATCAACCGACCGTCACCGTAAATAACTTCATTCAGGCGAACCCGACACTGCCGCCTGCGCGCACCTTGAAGTCCCGGTTTGTGAACGAGCTGGCCCGTCGCGAAGACTGGCGCGGCCTGCTGGCTTTCAGCCCGGATAAACCGGGCGCGACGGAAGCGCAGTGTAATTACTATTATGCGAAATGGGCGACCGGTCAGCAGGAGGAAGCCTGGACCGGCGCGAAAGAGCTGTGGTTGACGGGCAAAAGCCAGTCAAACGCCTGTGACCCGCTGTTCAGCGCCTGGCGCGCCTCGGGCAAGCAGGATCCGCTCTCTTACCTGGAACGTATTCGCCTGGCGATGAAGGCCGGAAACACCCGGCTGGTTACCGTGCTGGCGGGCCAGATGCCCGCGGATTATCAGACCATTGCCTCTGCCGTTATCAGTCTGGCAAACGATCCCAATACCGTGCTGACGTTTGCGCGTACCACCGGCGCGACCGATTTTACCCGCCAGATGGCGGCGGTGGCCTTTGCCAGCGTGGCGCGTGAGGATGTGGAAAACGCCCGGCTGATGATCCCGCAGCTGGTGCAGGCCCAGCAGCTTAATGACGATCAAACCCAGGAACTGCGCGATATTGTGGCATGGCGACTGATGGGAACAGATGTCACCGACGAACAGGCGCGCTGGCGTGACGACGCGGTAATGCGTTCAAACTCTGTCTCGCTGGTGGAGCGTCGCGTGCGCATGGCGCTGGGAACGGGCGATCGTCGTGGCCTCAATACCTGGCTGGCGCGCCTGCCGATGGATGCTAAAGAGAAAGATGAATGGCGTTACTGGCAGGCGGACCTGCTGCTGGAGCGTGGTCGTGAAGACGAAGCCAAAGCGATCCTCCACTCCCTGATGCAGCAGCGCGGCTTCTACCCGATGGCGGCGGCGCAGCGTCTGGGCGAGGAGTACACCCTGAAGATCGACAAAGCGCCAGCCAACGCGAACCCGGCGCTGACGCAGGGTCCGGAAATGGCGCGCGTGCGCGAGCTGATGTACTGGAATCTGGATAATACCGCGCGCAGCGAATGGGCCAACCTGGTCACCAGCCGTACCACCGACGAGAAGGCGCAGCTCGCCCGCTATGCGTTTGATAATCGCTGGTGGGATCTGAGCGTGCAGGCGACGATCGCCGGCAAGCTGTGGGATCATCTCGAAGAGCGTTTCCCGCTGGCTTATAAGGATCTGTTCGATCGCTACACCAGCGGCAAAGATATTCCGCAAAGCTACGCGATGGCCATTGCCCGTCAGGAAAGCGCCTGGAACCCGAAAGTGCGTTCGCCGGTGGGGGCCAGCGGCCTGATGCAAATTATGCCGGGCACCGCGACGCACACGGTGAAGATGTTTAATATCCCAGGCTACAGCAGCCCGTCCCAGCTGCTGGATCCGGAGACCAACATCAACATCGGTACCAGCTACTTGCAGTACGTCTATCAGCAGTTCGGTAATAACCGCATCTTCGCGTCAGCGGCGTACAACGCCGGGCCAGGCCGCGTGCGGACATGGCTTGGTAACAGCGCAGGGCGACTCGACGCCGTGGCGTTCGTCGAGAGCATTCCGTTCTCGGAAACGCGCGGATATGTGAAGAACGTGCTGGCGTATGACGCCTACTATCGGCACTTCATGGGGGAGAAAGATGCCCTGATGAGCGATGCCGAGTGGCAGAGACGTTACTGATCGGCGCGGGTTGTGTTATGCTGTACTCGTTAATGAGTACAAGAGGCAGCATAACATGACCCAGCATTCCCCGTATTCCTCGGCCATGGCCGAACAGCGTCATCAGGAGTGGCTTCGTTTTGTGGAGTTGCTCCGCCAGTCTTACGACAAAGATCTGCATTTACCCTTGCTACAGCTGATGCTGACGCCAGACGAGCGTGAAGCGCTGGGTACACGGGTACGCATTATTGAGGAACTGCTGCGTGGCGAAATGAGCCAGCGTGAACTGAAAAACGAGCTGGGCGCGGGCATCGCGACGATTACCCGGGGTTCAAACAGCCTGAAGTCGGCGCCGGTTGAACTGCGTCAGTGGCTGGAAGCGGTATTGCTTAAAAACGCCGGATGACGGCTTCGCCTAATCCGGCCTACAAACTTAACGATAAATCGCGTTATGGAACGGACTTAACGCCAGAATAACGGCCTGGTGGTAAACGCTCGAACGGGTGAGCTTGCCCGCGGTAAAGACGCCAATCGCCCCCTCTTTACGACCAATCTCATCAATGCCGGTGTAGTGCGACATTACCGGCCCCAGCGCCTCACCCGCGCGGACTTTCTCCAGTATGACCTCCGGCAGCGGCAGCGTGGCTGAACGCGCTTCGCCGCGCTGCTCGCGGCTTTCGATGACAACCCAGCTGAAGGTCGCCCCTTCGTCGATACCTGCTTCAATCGCGACCCAGAAGTCAGCATCTGGCGCGGCGGCTTTTGCATTCGCCACGCGATTTCGTGCGCCAGCGCGTGTTTCCTCGCTGCCAAACGGCTGTTCCGGCACACCGCTCTCGACGCCGACGGCGTCAATATGGCAGGATCCTTCGCCGAAGATCTCTTCAAATGCCCTTAGAATTGCCTGAATTTTGGCAGGATTGGTGGTAGCAGAGACAACATGGTGCATAATTAAGCTCGATTTAAAAAATTCATCGCAGTATAACGGAAAAAAAGCATGTTACAGGTATACCTTGTTCGCCACGGTGAAACGCAGTGGAACGCCGAGCGACGTATTCAAGGCCAGTCAGACAGTCCTCTCACCGACAAAGGTGTGCAGCAAGCGTGGCAGGTGGCGGAGCGCGCCAGAACGCTGGGTATCACTCACGTCATCTCCAGTGATTTAGGCCGCACGCAGCAGACGGCACGCATCATCGCCGATGCCTGTGGCTGCGACGTGACCCTTGAACCGCGCCTGCGCGAGCTGGATATGGGCGTGCTGGAAAAACGCCCTATCGATACGCTGACGGAAACCGAAGAAGACTGGCGTCGCACGCTGGTGAACGGCACTGAAGATGGTCGCATCCCTGAGGGGGAATCCATGCAGGAGCTGAGCGTGCGCATGCATGCCGCGCTGGCCGAGTGCCTGAAACTCCCGGCAGGTAGCCGACCGCTGCTGGTGAGCCACGGTATCGCGCTGGGTTGCCTGGTGAGTACCATTCTGGGGCTGCCGGCTTACGCCGAGCGCCGTTTGCGTCTGCGCAACTGTTCCATTTCCCGTATCGACTATCAGGAAAGTGCCTGGCTGGCATCGGGGTGGGTGGTTGAGATGGCAGGGGACATTTCGCATCTTGATGCCCCTGCACTGGATGAGTTGCAGCGTTAACGACGTACCGGAATCAGGAATTCCATACGCAGATTGATAGGGCCTTCTTCCGGTTTTGCATCTTGCGCCGGATAGTAGCGCTCAATGTCCTGACCTTTACGGCGATTCAGATTCAGCATTGGCATGCAGGTCCCGTAAACGGTCAGGATGAACTCCTGAACGCCCGTTCCTAACCCTTCGTATGAGAACATCACATACTCGCCGCCTTCCAGCACGACAGGCTTCGAGCCATGAATGTAACCGTTTGCCATGTCAGGCGTCAGCGCCGTGGTATAGAACACTTCCTGCTCGTCATCTTTTTCCTGGCTTGGATACGTTTCGTTCAGGCCATACAGAATCGGCGGGATCGCCGGAGCGTGGCTTAAAAATTCGCGCCAGAACTGAACGCGCATCTGATGGCGGAACTCGGAGATCTGCTCCAGGGAACAGGAGTAGCTCTGCGTGGTGCCGACCAGGTGCGTTTCCGGCAAGGTGATGATTTCATATTTTGGCATCGCAAACTCGCCCAGACGCAGCGGCGGACGCATACCAAAGGAGCTCCAGTCCGGCGAGCGGCGATAAAGCGCTGGCGTTAACGAGAACTGTTTTTTAAAGGCGCGAGTGAAGGTTTGCTGTGAATCGAAGCGATATTGCAGGGCAATATCCAGGATTGGTCGCGCGGTCAGGCGCAACGCGACAGCAGACTTTGATAAACGACGTGCGCGAATATAGGCACCGATAGCATGACCGGTGACATCCTTGAACATCCTTTGCAGATGCCACTTGGAATAGCCTGCTTTTGCCGCCACATTATCCAGTGACAAAGGCTGGTCGAGATGACCTTCCAGCCAGGTGAGCAGGTCGCGAATAATTCCAGCCTGATCCATATACTATCCTCATCCTTAAAACTGCCGCAGGTGCCTGTTTACAGGTTAGCGGATAATAGCATTTTTTGACGTTTTAGCATTCAGTGTTTTTTTTGCGCATAAATGCTTTTTGTGGTGATTTAAGTGCGGATATATTCTAATCCTGTGATCTTGCTACATTTTTATCTAACCTGTTGAATAATCGCTCAGCGTAATTTTTATGAATGGTAACAATATGAAATACAAGGTTTTAGTCTTTGCAGCACTGGCGCTGATGGCAGGGCGCGTGGCACAGGCGGAGCAAATTGGCTCCGTGGACACCGTGTTTAAAATGTTTGGGCCGGACCACAAAATTGTGGTGGAGGCCTTTGACGATCCGGACGTTAAAAACGTCACCTGCTATGTCAGCCGGGCGAAGACCGGCGGGATTAAAGGCGGCCTGGGGCTGGCTGAAGACACGTCTGACGCGGCCATCTCCTGCCAGCAGGTTGGTCCGGTGGAATTGAGTGACAAAATTAAAAACGGCAAAGCGCAGGGCGACGTTGTATTCCAGAAACGGACCTCGCTGGTGTTCAAAAAGCTACAGGTGGTCCGTTTTTATGACGCGAAGCGTAACACACTGGCTTATCTGGCTTATTCCGACAAAGTCGTGGAAGGCTCACCGAAAAACGCGATTAGCGCGGTGCCGATTATGCCGTGGCATTGATAAAAAAAACGGCGCAAAAGCGCCGTTTTTTACTGCGTGACGGGAGGATTACTCCTGGAGGTCACCGCAGAAACGATAGCCTTCACCATGGATCGTGGCGATGATTTCCGGCGTATCAGGCGTAGATTCGAAATGTTTACGAATACGACGGATGGTTACGTCAACGGTACGATCGTGTGGCTTCAACTCACGACCGGTCATTTTCTTCAGCAGTTCTGCACGGGACTGGATCTTGCCCGGGTTTTCGCAGAAGTGCAGCATCGCGCGGAATTCACTGCGCGGCAGTTTGTACTGCTCACCGTTCGGGCTAATCAGCGAACGGCTATTGATATCAAGTTCCCAGCCGTTGAATTTGTAGCTATCGACGCTACGACGCTCTTCACTGACCGTACCCAGATTCATGGTGCGGGACAGCAGGTTGCGTGCACGAATGGTTAACTCGCGAGGGTTGAACGGCTTGGTGATGTAGTCATCCGCGCCGATTTCCAGACCAAGAATTTTATCAACCTCGTTGTCACGGCCTGTCAGGAACATCAACGCGACGTTCGCCTGTTCACGCAGTTCGCGCGCCAGAAGAAGCCCGTTTTTGCCCGGCAGATTGATATCCATAATCACCAGGTTGATATCATTTTCAGAAAGGATCTGATGCATCTCTGCGCCATCGGTCGCTTCAAAGACATCGTAGCCTTCTGCTTCGAAAATGCTCTTTAACGTGTTGCGTGTTACCAACTCGTCTTCAACGATAAGAATGTGCGGGGTCTGCATGTTTGCTACCTAAATTGCCAACTAAATCGAAACAGGAAGTACAAAAGTCCCTGACCTGCCTGATGCATGTCGCAAATTAACATGATCGGCTTAACGTGACTAAAGTACGTAATTGCGTTCTTGATGCACTTTCCATCAACGTCAACAACATCATTAGCTTGGTCGTGGGTACTTTCCCTTTGGACCCGACAGTGTCAAAAACGGCTGTCATCCTAACCATTTTAACAGCAACATAACAGGCTAAGTGACACCGGACACCCAATAAAACTACGCTTCGTTGACATATATCAAGTTCAATTGTAGCACGTTAACAGTTTGATGAAATCATCGTAGCTGAATGCTAGCCTTTGTCACAATTTTTCAATAAACCAACTAGTTGCGGACATTGATTGATAAACGGTACGAATCCAATCGGAAAAGAGTATTCATAAGGTCATTATCATTACAAAACATAAGGATAATGGACTTCTGTTAACATTCTAACTGATTGTTCAGCCACAAAATAGTTTAGCTTTTTTTAATTGTTATGAAACGCTATTTCGGTGATTTGTGTTGCAAAATTGTAAATTCGTGCTGCGTAATATGTTGAAGTGAATCACATTTTTACCTGCTAACTGATTAAAAAGAGAGCATAAATGCATCTGTCGATTGTGCTGGTGGCACCAGCAAGAGCTGAAAATATTGGCGCTGCGGCGCGTGCCATGAAGACCATGGGTTTTACCGATTTGCGTATCGTAGACAGCGCGGCGCATCTGGAGCCTGCTGCGCGATGGGTGGCGCACGGTTCGGGTGATATTCTCGATAATATAACCACTTACGCTACGCTCGCTGAGGCGCTGCACGATATTTCGTTTACCGTCGCGACGACCGCGCGCAGCCGGGCGAAGTTTCATTATTACGCCACGCCTGCTGAACTGGTGCCACTACTGGAAGAAAAAAGCCAGTGGCTGGAGAAAGCCGCGCTGGTGTTTGGGCGAGAAGATTCCGGGCTAACTAACGAAGAACTGGAACTGGCTGACGTCCTGACGGGCGCGCCGATGGTGGCGGATTATCCGTCACTCAATCTGGGGCAGGCGGTGATGGTGTACTGCTATCAATTAGCATCCTTAATACAAATTCCTCAGCCGCCAGCGTCAGTAACGGATGAAAACCAGCTGGCGGCGCTGCATATTCGTGCAGATAAGCTTCTCGAGCAACTGGGCGTCGCTGACGATCAAAAAATGGTGGACTGGTTACAGCAGCGCCTGGGGCGTCTTGAACAGCGCGACACGGCAATGCTGCACCGGTTGCTTCATGATATTGAAAAAAAATTAGCCGAGTAAAATAGTGTCATAGGTTTTTATTATGGCCGATCCTGCTGATGTCTGGGGTTGCATCTGGGGTATTCCGATGAAAATAAATCTGCACGCAGCGGGACGTGAGAATGTCCCGAATTGTGATCAAATTAAAAATTCATTGACTTAAGGTGTCCGATCCTTTAACCCTAAAAGAATAGAGCACAGACAGATAATAATGACAGAGTACACAACATCCATGAAACGCATCAGCATCACCACCATTACTACAACCATCATCATTACCACAGGTAACGATGCGGGCTGACGCGTACAGGAAAAACAGAAAAAAGCCCGCACCTGAACAGTGCGGGCTTTTTTTTCGGCTAAAGGAAATGAGGTAGAACCATGCGAGTGTTGAAGTTCGGCGGTACATCAGTGGCAAATGCAGAGCGTTTTCTGCGTGTTGCCGATATCCTGGAAAGTAACGCCAGGCAGGGGCAGGTTGCTACCGTGCTCTCTGCCCCGGCAAAAATCACGAACCACCTGGTGGCGATGATTGAAAAAACCATCGGTGGCCAGGATGCACTTCCGAACATCAGCGACGCCGAACGTATCTTCGCTGAACTGCTTCAGGGGCTGGCAGACGCCCAGCCTGGCTTCCCGCTGGCGCAGCTGAAAAGCACCGTGGAACTCGAATTTGCCCAGATTAAACACGTCCTTCACGGTATCAGCCTGCTGGGTCAATGCCCGGACAGCATCAACGCGGCGCTGATTTGCCGGGGTGAAAAACTCTCTATCGCCATCATGGCAGGCGTGCTGGAAGCGCGCGGTCACCACGTGACGGTCATCGATCCGGTTGAAAAACTGCTGGCTGTGGGACACTACCTTGAATCCACCGTCGACATTGCCGAGTCGACACGCCGCATTGCGGCGAGCAAAATCCCGTCTGACCACATGATCCTGATGGCAGGCTTTACCGCCGGTAACGAGAAGGGCGAACTGGTGGTGCTGGGGCGTAACGGCTCTGACTACTCCGCTGCCGTGCTGGCGGCCTGTTTACGTGCAGACTGTTGTGAGATCTGGACTGACGTTGATGGTGTATATACCTGTGACCCGCGCCAGGTGCCGGACGCCAGGCTGTTGAAGTCGATGTCGTACCAGGAAGCGATGGAGCTTTCCTACTTCGGCGCCAAAGTGCTTCACCCACGTACCATCTCCCCGATTGCCCAGTTCCAGATCCCTTGCCTGATTAAAAACACCGGTAATCCGCAGGCGCCGGGTACGCTGATTGGCGCCAGCGCTGATGAAGATGACCTGCCGGTAAAAGGCATTTCGAACCTTAATAACATGGCGATGTTCAGCGTCTCTGGCCCGGGTATGAAAGGTATGGTTGGCATGGCGGCGCGCGTATTTGCGGCCATGTCCCGTAACGGGATCTCCGTGGTGCTGATCACGCAGTCTTCCTCCGAATACAGCATCAGCTTCTGCGTCCCGCAGGGCGATTGCCTACGCGCCCGTCGCGCGCTGGAAGAAGAGTTCTACCTGGAGCTGAAAGAAGAGCTGCTGGAGCCGCTCTCTATTCAGGAGCGTCTGGCCGTGATCTCCGTGGTAGGCGACGGCATGCGCACCCTGCGCGGAATCTCCGCCAAATTCTTTGCCGCCCTGGCGCGGGCCAATATCAATATCGTGGCGATTGCCCAGGGCTCATCAGAGCGTTCAATTTCCGTTGTCGTGGATAACGATGACGCCACTACCGGCGTGCGCGTGGTGCATCAGATGCTGTTCAACACCGACCAGGTGATTGAGCTGTTCCTGGTGGGCGTCGGCGGCGTCGGCGGCGCGCTGCTGGAGCAGGTAAAGCGCCAGCAGGAGTGGCTTAAGAAGAAACATATCGATTTGCGCGTCTGCGGAATTGCGAACTCGAAAGCGTTGCTGACTAACGTCCACGGTCTGAACCTGGAAAACTGGCAGGCGGAACTGGAAGAGGCGAAAGAGCCGTTCAACCTGGGTCGTCTGATCCGTCTGGTGAAAGAGTATCACCTGCTTAACCCGGTGATCGTCGACTGTACCTCCAGCCAGGCTGTGGCCGATCAGTACGCGGATTTCCTGCGCGAAGGTTTCCATGTGGTGACGCCGAACAAAAAGGCCAACACCTCGTCGATGGATTACTATCACCAGCTGCGTCTGGCGGCGAGCAAGTCGCGCCGCAAGTTTCTGTATGACACCAACGTGGGCGCAGGCCTGCCGGTCATCGAGAACCTGCAAAACCTGCTGAACGCGGGCGACGAACTACAGCGTTTCTCCGGCATCCTCTCCGGCTCCCTGTCGTTTATCTTCGGCAAGCTGGACGAAGGGATGAGCCTGTCGGAAGCCACCCGCGCCGCGCGCGAGCTGGGCTACACCGAGCCGGATCCGCGCGACGACCTCTCCGGTATGGATGTGGCGCGTAAGCTGCTGATCCTGGTGCGCGAAACCGGCCGCGAGCTGGAGCTTTCGGATATCGTGATTGAGCCGGTGCTGCCAGCAGAATTTGATGACAGCGGCGACGTCAGCGCTTTTATGGCCAGGTTGCCGCAGCTTGACGACGCCTTTGCCGCCCGCGTTGCGAAAGCCCGTGATGAAGGTAAGGTATTGCGCTATGTTGGCAATATTGAAGAAGACGGCGTCTGCCGCGTGAAGATTGCCGAAGTGGATGGCAACGATCCGCTGTACAAGGTGAAAAACGGCGAGAACGCCCTGGCGTTCTACAGCCATTATTATCAGCCACTGCCGCTGGTACTTCGCGGCTATGGCGCAGGGAATGATGTGACGGCGGCGGGCGTGTTTGCCGATCTGCTGCGTACCCTGTCATGGAAGTTAGGAGTTTAAGATGGTTAAAGTATATGCCCCGGCTTCCAGCGCCAATATGAGCGTCGGATTTGACGTGCTGGGCGCGGCGGTTACGCCGGTGGATGGTTCGCTGCTGGGCGATACGGTAACGGTTGAGGCGGCAGAGCGCTTCAGCCTGAATAACGTCGGCCGTTTTGCCAGCAAGCTGCCGCCTGAACCGCGTGAGAATATCGTTTATCAGTGCTGGGAACGCTTCTGTCAGGAGATTGGTAAAAACGTGCCGGTCGCCATGACGCTGGAAAAGAGCATGCCGATTGGTTCGGGACTCGGCTCCAGCGCCTGCTCGGTGGTCGCCGCGCTGGTGGCGATGAATGAGCACTGCGGCAAGCCGCTGAACAACAGCCGCTTGCTGGCGCTGATGGGCGAGCTGGAAGGGCGCATCTCCGGCAGCATTCATTATGATAACGTGGCGCCGTGCTTCCTTGGCGGCATGCAGCTGATGATTGAAGAAAATGGCATCATCAGCCAGCAGGTGCCAGGGTTTGATGAGTGGCTGTGGGTGCTTGCCTATCCGGGCATTAAGGTTTCTACCGCCGAAGCGCGTGCGATCCTGCCGGCGCAGTATCGTCGTCAGGACTGTATCGCCCACGGGCGTCATCTGGCGGGCTTTATTCATGCCTGCTATACCCGACAGCCGCAGCTGGCGGCGAAACTGATGAAAGACGTTATTGCCGAGCCGTATCGCACGAAGCTGCTGCCGGGCTTTAACGAAGCGCGACAGGCATCCATGGATATCGGCGCACAGGCGTGCGGCATCTCCGGCTCCGGCCCAACGCTGTTCGCCTTATGCGACAAGCCAGACACCGCGCAGCGCGTGGCGGACTGGCTCTCTAAACACTACCTGCAAAATCAGGAAGGCTTTGTTCATATTTGCCGTCTGGACACGGCTGGCGCACGAGTACTGGGATAACGAATGAAACTCTACAACCTTAAAGATCATAACGAGCAGGTCAGCTTTGCGCAGGCGGTAACGCAGGGTTTGGGCAAAAATCAGGGGCTGTTCTTCCCCCACGACCTGCCGGAATTTCAACTGACTGAAATCGATGAACTGCTTAAGCAGGACTTTGTCACCCGCAGCACCAAAATTCTGTCTGCGTTTATTGGTGACGAAATCCCGCAGGAGCTGCTCGAAGAGCGCGTGCGCGCGGCGTTTGCTTTCCCGGCCCCGGTGAAGCAGGTGGAGCCTGACGTTGGCTGTCTGGAGCTGTTCCACGGCCCGACGCTGGCGTTCAAAGATTTCGGCGGTCGCTTCATGGCGCAGATGCTGACCCACATCAGCGGCGACAAACCGGTGACCATCCTGACCGCGACCTCAGGTGATACCGGTGCGGCGGTGGCTCATGCGTTCTACGGCCTGAAAAACGTCCGCGTGGTGATCCTCTATCCGAAAGGCAAAATCAGCCCGCTTCAGGAAAAACTGTTCTGCACTCTTGGGGGCAACATTGAAACCGTGGCGATCGACGGCGATTTCGATGCCTGCCAGGCGCTGGTGAAGCAGGCCTTTGATGACGAAGAGCTGAAGGCGGCGCTGGGGCTGAACTCTGCCAACTCCATCAACATCAGCCGTCTGCTGGCGCAGATCTGCTACTACTTCGAAGCGGTGGCCCAGCTGCCGCAGGACGCGCGCAATCAGCTGGTAGTTTCTGTGCCAAGCGGGAACTTCGGCGATCTGACGGCGGGCCTGCTGGCGAAATCACTCGGCCTGCCGGTGAAGCGCTTTATCGCCGCTACCAACGCCAACGACACCGTGCCGCGTTTCCTGAAGGACGGAAAATGGGCGCCGAACGCGACGCAGGCCACGCTCTCCAATGCGATGGATGTGTCACAGCCTAACAACTGGCCGCGTGTGGAAGAGCTGTTCCGCCGTAAGGTCTGGCGTCTGGGCGACCTGGGCTACGCAGCGGTGACGGACGAAACCACGAAAGCCACCATGCGCGAGCTGAAAGCGGTGGGCTATACCTCTGAGCCGCACGCGGCGATTGCCTATCGTGCCCTGCGCGATCAGCTTCAACCGGGTGAGTATGGCCTGTTCCTCGGTACCGCCCATCCGGCCAAGTTCAAAGAGAGCGTGGAAGCGATCCTGGGTGAAACGCTGCCGCTGCCAAAAGAGCTGGCCGAGCGCGCCGACCTGCCGTTGCTGTCCCATGAGCTGCCCGCAGACTTTGCCGCACTGCGTAAGCTGATGATGACCCGAGCGTGAGTTTATTGCCCGGTGGCGGCTACGCCTTACCGGGCCTGGAACATTTCAGAAAGTAGGCCGGGTAAGGCGAAGCCGCCACCCGGCTTTTTTATGGAGAAAATAAGGAGAAAAACAGCAGGAAAAAAGCAGAAATTCCCAATAAATGCGGTTACTTAGGGTTTAGGATTGCAGAGAATAACATCCACCGTTCCCATCACGTACTCTCCTTACATCGGCCCACGTTGGGCAAGAAGAATAAGGAGTCACCTATGTCTACACTGAAACCTGCACTTATCGCGCTTTCACTGATGCTGGTCGCTCCCATGGCGGTGCAGGCAGCTGAGATCACCCTCGTCCCTGCGGTAAAACTGCAAATTGGCGATCGGGATAATAACGGACACTACTGGGATGGCGGCCGCTGGCGCGACCATGACTGGTGGAAAGCGCACTATGACTGGCGCGATAACCACTGGCGTCCGCACGATGAACATCGCGATCGTCACGATCATCACCGTCATGACGATCATCGCCCGGGGCCGGACCGGAAGCACCATTAACACAAACCCCGCCAGCTGGCGGGGTTGTCTTTTATTGCTCGTGACGCTTAAACACCAGCTCGTTTTTTCCTGACGATGCCTCGTCGAAGAAATACCCTTCACTGTTAAAGCCAGTGAGCTGCTCTGGCTTCGTCAGGCGGTTTTGAATGATGAAACGGCTCATCAGACCGCGCGCTTTTTTGGCGTAGAAGCTGATCACTTTAAATTTGCCGTTTTTCTCGTCGAGGAACACCGGCTTGATAATGTCCGCATTCAGCTTTTTCGGCTTCACCGATTTGAAGTACTCATCGGAGGCCAGGTTGATCACCACGTTGTCCCCCTGGGCTTGTAGCACCGCGTTAAGCTTATCGGTAATGACATCGCCCCAGAACTGGTACAAATCTTTGCCTTTGGCGTTTTCCAGGCGGATACCCATCTCCAGACGATATGGCTGCATCAGATCCAGCGGGCGCAGCACCCCGTACAGGCCGGATAACATGCGCAGATGCTGCTGGGCAAAATCGAAATCGGCTTCGCTAAACGTTTCTGCTTGCAGGCCAGTGTAGACGTCACCTTTGAAGGCCAACAGCGCCTGGCGGGCGTTAGCGGGCGTGAAGTCAGGCTGCCACTCGTGAAAACGGGTGGCGTTCAGGTCGGCGAGTTTATCACTGATGCTCATCAGCGAAGCGATTTGCGGAGCCGAAAGCTTACGCGCCTCGTGGATCAGCTGTTGCGAGTAGTCTAGCAATTCCGGCTGGGTATAACGCTCAGTGGCGAGCGGGCTCTGGTAGTCGAGCGTTTTGGCAGGTGAAATCAGAATCAGCATATCCAGTCCTTGCAGGAAATTTAGAGCGACTTTAACAAAAAATCGCCCTGAATTGATCGATAGCTGTTATTGCCGCGGCAAATCATCCCAGGTGCCAGGAGCAATTTGTGATTCGATTTCGGGATAGCGTGAGGCGTCAAAGACGGGCTGTACGCCGAGCTTGCGCTGACGCAGATAATCGCGCGCGATCAGCGCTACAACCGGTGAAAGAAGCAAAATTGCCGTCAAATTGGTGATGGCCATCAGCGCCATAATGACATCCGCCAGTTGCCAGATCATCGGCATGCTGAGCAGGCAACCGACAAATACCATCGCCAGCACACCCGCGCGAAGGATGTTGCGGGCCAGACGCGAGTCAACTTTCAGGAAAATAAGGTTGTTCTCGGCATAGATATAGTTAACCACAATAGAACTGAAGGCAAAAAGCCCCACGACAAGGGCGACAAGGCCTGCGCCCCAACCCCCGACGAGGGAGACCAGCGCCTGTTGTACCCAATGAATGCCTGCCGTACTGCCGGATGGATGTTCAACGGCGCCGGACAGCAACATTATCATCGCACTGGCGGAGCAGATAACAATGGTGTCTGTGAAGACGCCAATCATCTGTACAATGCCCTGCGCGGCGGGATGCGGGGGCCAGGATGCGGCCGCTGCGGCGGCATTCGGCGTGGAGCCCATTCCCGCCTCGTTGGAGAACATGCCTCGCTGAAAACCCGCAGTGAGCGCCTGGCTAAGGGTGTAACCCAGCGCGCCGGAAGCCGCTTCGCGCCAGCCGAACGCGCTTTGGAAAATGGTGACGATGACGTTCGGCACTTCGTCGATATGTATCGCGCATACCAACAGGCTGGTTGACACCCACAGCAGCGCCATCAGCGGAACCAGCCACTGCATCAGGCGGGCAACCCCTCTGAGCCCGGTCACAATGGTCAGCAGGGTGAGAAGGGCAAGCGCGCTGCCCGTCAGCCACTCCGGACAATTAAAGGCGAAGCGCAGCGCGTGGGCGACGGAATTTGCCTGAACGGTATTGAAAATAAGACCATAGGCCATCAGTAAAAAAATAGAGAACAGGACGCCCATCCAGCGCATTCCCAGTCCGCGAGCCATATACCAGGCGGGGCCGCCGCGAAACTGACCGTTGCCGTCTTTTTCTTTGTAGAGCTGCGCAAGCGAGCATTCAGCAAAGGAGGTGGCCATACCGATAATCGCCGTCACCCACATCCAGAATACCGCGCCCGGACCGCCCGCGCCGATTGCCAGCGCGACACCGGCCAGGTTACCGCTGCCGACGCGCGCGGCCAGGCTGGTACAGAGCGCCTGAAATGAGGTCAGGCCGCCCGGCTGTGGTGTGACGCTGTTTTTCAGACTTCTGCCAAATTTGCGAATATAGCGAAACTGAATCAGTCCGCTGCGCCACGTAAACCAGATACCTGCCCCTGAAAGCAGGTATATCATGATTGAACCCCAGAGAACTTCGTTAATAAAGAAAAAGAAATCAGGCACTAACGTCCCTCTTGTTGATGCCAACGTGAATATGTAAGCGCTACCACTGATTGTGCATGCTGTTACTTAGCAGCCTGTTAATATTCTGAGTTTATCATACTCTGCCTAAGCGCACTGTCTGCGGTTGCGCTGCCTCTCACTCGTGTTATCATCAGGGCAGACCGGTTACATCCCCCTAACAAGTAAACCTGTCATTTTTCCGCTGCTGGCAGGCTGTCGGTAGTGTGAATTATCCAGGGAACGTTAAAAGAGAAACACTATCATGACGGATAAATTGACCTCCCTTCGTCAGTTCACTACTGTCGTCGCTGACACCGGAGATATTGCGGCAATGAAGCTGTACCAGCCGCAGGATGCTACAACCAACCCTTCTCTGATCCTTAACGCCGCGCAGATCCCTGAGTATCGCAAACTGATCGACGAGGCGGTGACCTGGGCAAAAGCACAGAGCAATGACCGCGCGCAGCAGGTTGTGGATGCGACTGACAAACTGGCAGTAAACATCGGTCTGGAAATCCTGAAGCTCGTTCCTGGCCGTATCTCTACTGAAGTTGATGCTCGCCTGTCCTACGACACCGAAGCGTCTATTGCCAAAGCAAAACGCCTGATCAAACTGTACAACGATGCGGGCATCAGCAACGACCGTATCCTGATCAAACTGGCCTCTACCTGGCAGGGCATTCGCGCCGCTGAACAGCTGGAAAAAGAAGGGATCAACTGTAACCTGACTCTGCTGTTCTCCTTCGCACAGGCGCGTGCATGTGCCGAAGCTGGCGTATACCTGATTTCTCCGTTTGTGGGCCGTATTCTGGACTGGTACAAAGCCAACACCGACAAGAAAGAGTATGCGGCGTCTGAAGATCCAGGCGTGATTTCCGTGACGGAAATCTACGAATACTACAAACAGCACGGCTATGAGACCGTTGTTATGGGCGCAAGCTTCCGTAACGTCGGTGAAATCATTGAGCTGGCTGGCTGTGACCGCCTGACCATCGCCCCTGCGCTGCTGAAAGAGCTGGCAGAAAGCGAAGGAGCTATCGAGCGTAAACTGTCCTACACCGGCGAAGTGAAAGCGCGCCCAGAGCGCATCACCGAGTCCGAGTTCCTGTGGCAGCACAACCAGGATCCAATGGCCGTAGATAAACTGGCGGACGGTATCCGTAAGTTTGCTATCGACCAGGAAAAACTGGAAAAAATGATCGGCGACCTGCTGTAATCATTCTGCGTGACCGGGTTCCCGGTCACGCCTCTTTCCCCCGCCTCTGTCTGAATTTTCTCTCTGCGTGTATCATTCCCTTTAATCAGTACTTTTTGAATGGAATGGATATGACTACCTTACGCATCGGCTTAGTGTCGATTTCTGACCGCGCCTCCAGCGGTGTTTATCAGGATAAAGGCATCCCTGCTCTGGAAGCGTGGCTGGGCAGCGCGCTCACTACCCCGTTTGAGATCCAGACTCGCCTGATCCCGGACGAGCAGCCGATCATCGAGCAGACCCTGTGTGAGCTGGTGGATGAGATGAGCTGCCACCTTGTGCTGACGACGGGCGGAACCGGCCCCGCGCGCCGCGATGTAACGCCGGACGCGACGCTGGCTATCGCCGATCGTGAAATGCCGGGCTTCGGTGAACAGATGCGCCAGATCAGTCTACACTTTGTCCCGACGGCCATTCTTTCCCGTCAGGTCGGGGTGATCCGCAAACAGGCGCTGATCCTGAACCTGCCGGGGCAGCCGAAGTCGATAAAAGAAACGCTGGAAGGAGTAAAAGCCGAAGACGGGAGCGTTATCGTCCACGGTATCTTTGCAAGTGTACCGTATTGTATACAACTGCTTGACGGTCCGTACGTGGAAACTGACGGCAATGTGGTAGCAGCATTTCGCCCTAAAAGCGCTCGCCGCGAAACAATCTCCTGAAAATGCTTTAAATGTGACATTAGCGCCAGCCGCAGTAGCGTGTAAATGGATTTACGATATAGTAATTTTTTCTTTACGATTGCTGTAAAAAATAATCCACAACACATGCACAATGGTTCGCTATGTCACATAACACCCGACCTCTGAATCGACAGGACTACAAAACCCTCACGCTCGCTGCTCTGGGCGGCGCGCTGGAGTTTTACGACTTCATCATCTTTGTCTTCTTCGCCGCCGTCGTGGGGGCGCTGTTTTTCCCGGCTGATATTCCTGAATGGCTGCGTCAGGTGCAAACCTTCGGCATTTTCGCTGCCGGGTATCTGGCGCGTCCGCTGGGCGGCATTGTTATGGCGCACTTTGGCGATCTGGTTGGGCGCAAGAAGATGTTTACCCTCAGCATCCTGCTGATGGCCGTGCCGACGCTGGCGATTGGCCTTTTGCCTACCTATGAGTCGATGGGCATTATCGCCCCGTTATTGCTGCTGCTGATGCGTATTCTTCAGGGCGCGGCCATCGGCGGGGAAGTGCCGGGCGCGTGGGTGTTTGTCGCTGAGCACGTCCCGGTGCGCCGCATCGGCATTGCGTGCGGAACCCTGACCGCAGGACTGACGATCGGGATCCTGCTTGGCTCCGTGGTTGCAACCATCATCAATACCAGCATGACGCAACAGGCCGTTCACGACTGGGGCTGGCGTATCCCGTTCCTGCTGGGCGGGGCGTTTGGGCTGGTGGCAATGTACCTGCGACGTTGGTTGCAGGAGACGCCAGTATTTCTGGAAATGCAGCAGCGGAAGGCGCTGGCGCAAGAATTGCCGGTAAAAACCGTAGTAGTGCGGCATAAAAAAGCGGTAGTCGTGTCGATGCTTCTGACCTGGCTGCTGTCTGCGGGTATCGTGGTGGTCATTTTGATGTCGCCGGTCTGGCTGCAAAAACAGTACGGTTTTGCGCCTGCTGTGACGTTACAGGCGAACAGTATCGCGACAATTATGCTCTGCTTTGGCTGTCTGGCCGCGGGACTGGCGGCGGATCGTTTCGGTGCCAGCGTGACCTTTATTGTCGGCAGCCTGCTGCTGGCCGCGTCGAGCTGGGCATTCTACCATCTTGCGGGCAGCCATCCTGAACAGTTGTTCCTGCTGTACGGCATCGTCGGGCTGTGCGTGGGCGTCGTTGGCGCCGTACCGTACGTAATGGTCCGCGCCTTCCCGCCGGAGGTACGCTTCACCGGCATCTCATTCTCTTATAACGTCTCGTATGCCATTTTCGGTGGGCTGACCCCGATTGTGGTCACGGTGTTGATGGGGCTGTCACCCCTTGCACCTGCATGGTACGTGCTGGCGTTATCGCTGATGGGGCTGGTATTGGGGATGTGGCTTCGCCAGTCAGAGGGATGTCGTGCCCGCGACGCGGGCACGACAGAGGGATCAGTGTTTTTCACCAATCGGTAATACGGTGCGGCCGAACTGCTCGTTCAGCACTTCACCCATTGCCAGGTAGATAGCGCTTGCGCCGCACACCAGACCGACCCAGCCGGCAACGTGAACGATGCCTTCGTTATCCGCCAGGTGACCCGCGGCAAGCAGAGCGAACAGCACGGTCAGGCTCAGGAAGACGAATTGCAGCGCGCGGTTCGCCTTCAGGGTGCCGAAGAACATGAACAGGGTGAACACGCCCCACAGTCCCAGGTACACGCCCAGGAAATGGGCGTTTGAAGCATCTGCCAGGCCCATTTTAGGCATCAGCAGAATGGCGACCAGCGTCAGCCAGAACGAACCGTAAGAGGTAAAGGCGGTTAAGCCGAAGGTATTGCCTTTCTTATATTCCAGCAGGCCCGCGAAAATTTGCGCGATACCGCCGTAAAAAATGCCCATCGCCAGGATTACGCCGTCCATCGGGAACATCCCGATGTTGTGCAGGTTCAGCAGAATGGTGGTCATGCCAAAACCCATCAGGCCCAGCGGAGCCGGATTAGCCAACTTAGTGTTGCCCATAAGTCCTCAAAAAAATCATCATTAATATGGTGAAATGGTTAAACCCGCGCCAGTTCTCCCTGACGGGGCGCGGCATCATAATGGGCGGCATCGGCGCCGTCTATGATCTCATCGGGGTGAAATTAAAAAATTTTTTATCCTTCCCCCTTGATGGATGCCGTTGTGACCCCATCTTGTAAGCAACCGCAGTGTGTGGACCTGAAAAAAATCAAATCTGGGCAGTTGAAAAAGCACGTTCTGCCCTTATTACAGGTACACAACCACATGTTGACTGAATTTTTAGTGGAGACGTTTAGATGGGTAAAATTATTGGTATCGACCTGGGTACTACCAACTCTTGTGTAGCGATTATGGATGGCACTACTGCACGTGTGCTGGAGAACGCCGAGGGCGATCGCACCACGCCTTCTATCATTGCTTATACCCAGGATGGTGAAACTCTGGTTGGTCAGCCGGCTAAACGTCAGGCAGTGACAAACCCGCAAAACACCCTGTTTGCAATCAAACGCCTGATTGGCCGCCGCTTCCAGGACGAAGAAGTTCAGCGTGACGTTTCCATCATGCCTTACAAAATCATCGCAGCCGATAACGGCGATGCATGGCTTGATGTGAAAGGCACCAAAACTGCACCTCCGCAGATCTCTGCTGAAGTGCTGAAGAAAATGAAGAAAACCGCGGAAGATTACCTGGGTGAACCGGTAACTGAAGCTGTTATCACCGTACCTGCTTACTTCAACGATGCTCAGCGTCAGGCAACCAAAGATGCTGGCCGTATCGCAGGTCTGGAAGTAAAACGTATCATCAACGAACCAACCGCAGCTGCGCTGGCTTACGGTCTGGATAAAGAAGTTGGCAACCGTACTATCGCGGTTTACGACCTGGGTGGTGGTACCTTCGATATCTCTATTATCGAAATCGACGACGTTGACGGCGAAAAAACCTTCGAAGTTCTGGCAACCAATGGTGATACCCACCTGGGTGGTGAAGACTTCGATACCCGTCTGATCAACTACCTCGTTGACGAGTTTAAGAAAGATCAGGGCATTGACCTGCGTAACGACCCGCTGGCCATGCAGCGCCTGAAAGAAGCGGCTGAGAAAGCGAAGATCGAGCTGTCTTCCGCTCAGCAGACCGACGTGAACCTGCCGTACATCACCGCAGACGCGACCGGTCCAAAACACATGAACATCAAAGTGACCCGTGCGAAACTGGAAAGCCTGGTAGAAGACCTGGTGAACCGTTCTATCGAGCCACTGAAAGTTGCATTGCAGGACGCTGGCCTGTCCGTGTCTGATATTCAGGACGTTATCCTGGTAGGTGGTCAGACCCGTATGCCAATGGTTCAGAAGAAAGTTGCTGAATTCTTTGGTAAAGAGCCACGTAAAGACGTGAACCCGGACGAAGCGGTTGCTATCGGTGCTGCGGTTCAGGGTGGTGTTCTGACGGGTGAAGTGAAAGACGTACTGCTGCTGGACGTTACTCCGCTGTCACTGGGTATCGAAACCATGGGTGGCGTGATGACTCCGCTCATCAACAAAAACACTACTATCCCGACGAAACACAGCCAGGTGTTCTCCACCGCTGAAGACAACCAGTCTGCGGTAACCATCCATGTGATTCAGGGTGAGCGTAAGCGTGCGGCGGATAACAAATCTCTGGGTCAGTTCAACCTGGACGGTATTAACCCGGCACCACGCGGCATGCCACAGATCGAAGTCACCTTCGACATCGATGCTGACGGTATCCTGCACGTGTCTGCGAAAGACAAAAACAGCGGTAAAGAGCAGAAGATCACCATCAAGGCATCTTCTGGCCTGAACGAAGCGGAAATCGAAAAAATGGTTCGTGATGCCGAAGCTAACGCGGAATCCGACCGTAAGTTCGAAGAGCTGGTTCAGACCCGTAACCAGGGTGACCATCTGCTGCACAGCACCCGTAAGCAGGTTGAAGAAGCGGGCGATAAACTGCCAGCGGAAGACAAAACTGCGATCGAAACTGCACTGAGCGCACTGGAAACGTCTCTGAAAGGCGAAGACAAAGCGGACATTGAAGCGAAGATGCAGGAGCTGGCACAGGTTTCTCAGAAGCTGATGGAAATCGCTCAGCAGCAGCACGCACAGCAGCAGGCGGGCGCTGATGCTTCCCAGAACAACGCGAAAGACGACGATGTTGTCGACGCTGAGTTCGAAGAAGTGAAAGATAAAAAATAATCGCCCTGATGCAGGGTAATTAATCGGCACGGGCGTAGGAGTATTCTCCACGCCCGTGCTCGCATGTTAAGGGGCTTAAAAAAACCAATGGCAAAGCAAGACTATTACGAGATTTTAGGCGTTCCGAAAACTGCGGAAGAGCGTGAAATCAAAAAGGCATATAAGCGCCTGGCCATGAAATTCCACCCTGACCGTAACCAGGGTGACAAAGAGGCTGAAGCCAAATTTAAAGAGATTAAAGAAGCCTACGAAGTCCTGACCGATGCACAAAAACGTGCGGCTTATGACCAGTATGGTCACGCGGCCTTTGAACAGGGCGGCATGGGCGGCGGTGGATTTGGTGGCGGCGGCTTCGGCGGCGGCGCTGATTTCAGCGACATCTTTGGCGATGTATTTGGCGATATCTTCGGCGGCGGTCGTGGTCGTCAGCGCGCGGCGCGCGGCGCAGATCTGCGCTATAACATGGACCTGACGCTGGAAGAAGCGGTTCGTGGCGTAACCAAAGAGATCCGTATCCCGACGCTGGAAGAGTGTGACGTTTGCCACGGCAGCGGCGCGAAAGCGGGGACTCAGCCACAGACCTGTCCAACCTGTCACGGTTCCGGTCAGGTGCAGATGCGCCAGGGCTTCTTCGCGGTGCAGCAGGCCTGTCCGCATTGTCATGGTCGCGGTACGCTGATTAAAGATCCGTGCACCAAATGCCACGGTCACGGTCGCGTGGAGAAAACCAAAACGCTGTCCGTTAAGATCCCGGCAGGCGTGGATACGGGCGACCGCATCCGTCTGGCAGGTGAGGGTGAAGCTGGCGAGCACGGCGCACCGGCAGGGGATCTGTACGTTCAGGTTCAGGTTAAACAGCACGCCATCTTCGAGCGTGAAGGTAACAACCTGTACTGTGAAGTGCCGATCAACTTTGCGATGGCGGCGCTGGGCGGCGAAATCGAAGTGCCGACGCTGGACGGTCGCGTTAACCTGAAAATCCCTGGCGAAACCCAGACCGGGAAGCTGTTCCGCATGCGCGGCAAAGGCGTTAAATCCGTTCGCGGTGGCGCGCAGGGTGACCTGTTATGCCGCGTGGTCGTTGAAACGCCGGTCGGCCTGAACGACAAGCAGAAACAGCTGCTGAAAGAGCTTCAGGAAAGCTTTGGTGGCCCGACGGGTGAGAAAAACAGCCCGCGCTCCAAAAGCTTCTTCGATGGCGTCAAAAAATTCTTCGACGATTTAACCCGCTAACCTGCCAGCTGGTTACTATCCTTTAAAGCCCGGAAGCGATTCCGGGCTTTTTGCTTTACAGCGTTATTCCTCGGTTAAACTGAATCTATAACCAATATTAATCTGTTTTTACCGATCTGTTTGCGCTGATATTATGGTTTTACCGAGGTATTGTTGTAAAAGAGAGTTTAAACGTGAAATTACTACACCGTTTCTTTAGCAGTGAGGCATCCGGCGGCGTCATCCTGATTATTGCTGCTGCAGCCGCCATGCTGCTCGCCAATATGGGCATGACGCGCGATCTCTATCACGCATTTCTGGAAACCCCCGTCGAGCTGAAGGTCGGGGCGCTGGAAATTAACAAGAACATGCTGCTGTGGATCAACGATGCGCTGATGGCGGTGTTCTTCCTGCTGGTAGGCCTGGAGGTCAAACGTGAGCTGGTGATCGGTTCTCTTGCCAGCCGTCAGCGCGCGGCGTTTCCGGTGATCGCGGCGATTGGCGGGATGATCGTTCCCGCGTTGCTCTTTCTCGCGTTTGCGTGGCAGGATCCGGTTGCGCGTGACGGCTGGGCGATCCCGGCCGCAACGGATATCGCGTTTGCGCTCGGGGTCTTAGCCTTGCTCGGTAGCCGCGTCCCGGTAGCACTGAAAATTTTCCTGATGGCGCTGGCGATTATCGATGACCTGGGCGCTATCGTGATTATCGCGCTGTTCTACACCAGCGATCTGTCGGTTCTGTCGCTGAGCGTGGCGGCCGTGGCTATTGCGGTGCTGGCGTTGCTGAACGTCTTCAACGTCCGACGCACGGGTATTTATATTCTGGTGGGGATGGTGCTGTGGACGGCGGTGCTGAAGTCTGGCGTGCATGCCACGCTGGCGGGCGTCATCGTTGGCTTCTTTATTCCGCTGAAGGAGCAGGACGGCAAATCGCCTGCCAGACAGCTGGAGCATGTGCTTCATCCGTGGGTGGGCTTTATGATCCTGCCGCTGTTTGCATTTGCCAACGCGGGTGTTTCCCTGGCCGGTGTTACCCTGGACGGACTCACCTCTGTGCTGCCGCTGGGTATCATCGCTGGTTTGTTTATCGGTAAGCCGCTGGGTATCAGCCTGTTCTGCTGGCTGGCGCTGAAGCTGAAGCTGGCGTCATTGCCAAACGGAACCACCTTTAGTCAGATTATGGCCATCGGCGTGCTGTGCGGTATTGGATTCACCATGTCGATCTTTATCTCGACGCTGGCGTTTGGCACCAGCGCGCCTGAGCTTATCGTCTGGGCGAAACTCGGCATTCTTATCGGGTCGTTACTGGCCGCGGTTATTGGTTATACCTTGTTGAAGGTGAAGTTGTCCGGACAGGCTGTCCAGGCATAACAGGAAACCGGGAGAAGGGAAGCCTTCTCCCGATAAACTATCAGGGAGTGAAAACGTGATGTCTCATTTGAACTATAACCATCTCTATTACTTCTGGCATGTCTACAAGCAGGGCTCGGTCGTGGGAGCGGCAGAGGCGCTCTACCTGACACCACAAACTATTACCGGGCAAATCAAAGCCCTGGAAGAGCGCTTACAGGGCAAGCTTTTTAAGCGGAAAGGACGTGGCATTGAGCCGAGCGAGCTGGGCGAACTGGTGTTCCGCTATGCGGACAAGATGTTCACCCTGAGCCAGGAGATGCTGGATATCGTTAACTATCGCAAAGAGTCGAACCTGCTCTTTGACGTGGGCGTGGCGGATGCGTTGTCCAAACGGCTGGTAAGCGGTGTGCTGGATGCGGCGGTGGTGGAAGATGAACAGATTCATTTACGCTGCTTTGAGTCCACTCACGAGATGCTGCTGGAACAGCTGAGCCAGCATAAGCTGGATATGATCATTTCGGATTGCCCAATCGACTCCACGCAGCAGGAAGGCTTGTTCTCGGTGAAAATTGGCGAATGCGGCGTCAGTTTCTGGTGCATTAATCCGCCGCCGGAAAAACCGTTTCCTGCCTGCCTGGAAGAGCGCCGCCTGCTGGTGCCGGGTAGGCGGTCTATGCTCGGACGTAAGCTGCTGAACTGGTTTAACTCGCAGGGGCTGAACGTGGAGATCCTCGGTGAGTTCGACGATGCGGCTTTGATGAAGGCTTTTGGCGAGGCGCACAACGCTATCTTCGTTGCCCCGACGCTGTACGCGCACGATCTCTATTCAGACGACAAGATTACCGAGATTGGCAGGGTGGATAACGTGATGGAAGAGTATCACGCCATATTCGCCGAAAGGATGATTCAGCACCCGGCGGTGCAGCGAATCTGCAACCGCGACTACTCGGCGCTGTTTACGCCGCCGGCAATCTGAAGACATAAAAAAACCCGCGTTAAGCGGGTTCTTTCAAACAAGCAACAACAAGTAGCGATTAAGCCAGTTTGTTGATCTGCGCGGTCAGGTTTGCTTTATGACGCGCTGCTTTGTTTTTGTGGATCAGACCTTTAGCAGCCTGACGATCCACGATTGGTTGCATTTCGTTAAATGCGTTCTGCGCTGCAGCTTTGTCGCCTGCTTCGATTGCTGCGTATACTTTCTTGATGAAAGTACGCATCATAGAGCGACGGCTTGCGTTGTGCTTACGAGCCTTTTCAGACTGAACGGCACGTTTCTTAGCTGATTTGATATTAGCCAAGTCCAACTCCCAAATATGTTCTATGTGGACAATTCAAAGGCCGAGGAATATGCCCTCTTTGCCTTCTTTTGTCAATGGATTTGTGCAAATAAGCGCCGTTAATGAGCGACGCTACGTTACGTAGTGATGGCGCAGGATTCTACCAGCTTGTCTTTCGTGAATACAGCCTTTCGGCATAAAAATCGCAGTTCTCGGGCAGATTTTTTTGCTGTGAAAGGTCAGCCTGATGAAATCATACGGCTTTCTGTTTCGCGTGAACAATCGCCGGTTAACCTTAACCGCCGTACAAGGTATACTTTGGCGATTTTCACTGTTTTGAGCCAGTCATGAAGCTGATACGCGGCATACATAATCTCAGTCAAGCCCCGCACGGGTGCGTACTGACCATTGGTAATTTTGACGGCGTGCATCGTGGGCATCAGGCGCTGTTGCAGGGATTGCGTAAAGAAGGGGAGGCGCGTGGCCTGCCCGTTGTGGTGATGATTTTCGAACCGCAGCCGCTGGAGCTGTTTGCTGGCGAGAAATCCCCCGCGCGGCTGACGCGTCTGCGTGAGAAGTTACGCTACCTGGCGGAGTCCGGCGTGGACTACGTCCTGTGCGTACGCTTCGACCGTCGGTTTGCCGCGCTGACCGCACAAAACTTTGTCAGCGATCTGTTGGTCAGGCAGCTTGGCGTGCAGTTTCTCGCCGTGGGCGATGATTTCCGCTTTGGCGCTGGTCGTCAGGGCGATTTCTTGTTATTACAGAAGGCTGGCCTGGAGTACGGGTTTGACGTCACCAGTACGATGACCTTCTGTGAGGGCGGGGTGCGCGTCAGCAGCACGGCGGTACGTCAGGCTCTGGCGAACGATGAACTGGACACGGCAGAAACGCTGCTGGGTCATCCGTTCACAATTTCAGGTCGTGTGGTCCATGGCGATGCGCTGGGCCGCACGATAGGTTTTCCGACGGCGAATATACCGCTGCGTCGTCAGGTCTCCCCGGTTAAAGGGGTCTATGCGGTGGAAGTGGCAGGACTGGGTGAGAAGCCTTTCTACGGTGTTGCCAACATTGGCACACGTCCAACGGTTTCCGGTGTGCGTCAACAGTTAGAAGTACACCTGCTGGACGTTGTAATGGACCTCTACGGTCGCCATATAGATGTGATACTGCGTAAAAAAATACGCAATGAACAGCGATTCGCTTCGCTGGATGAACTTAAGGCGCAAATCGCGCGAGATGAATTAACGGCCCGCGAGTTTTTTGGGCTTTAGAACCGGCTTAACTGCCTACGTGATAAATACGGAACCGAGAATCTGATGAGTGACTATAAATCAACCCTGAATTTGCCGGAAACAGGGTTCCCGATGCGCGGCGATCTCGCCAAGCGCGAACCGGGAATGCTGGCGCGTTGGACTGATGATGACCTGTACGGCATCATTCGTGCAGCCAAAAAAGGCAAAAAAACCTTCATTCTGCATGATGGCCCTCCCTATGCGAATGGCAGCATTCATATTGGTCACTCTGTAAACAAGATTCTGAAAGACATTATCGTGAAGTCCAAAGGACTCGCGGGATATGACTCGCCTTATGTTCCGGGCTGGGACTGCCATGGTCTGCCAATCGAGCTGAAAGTGGAGCAAGAGTACGGTAAGCCGGGTGAGAAGTTCACCGCCGCAGAGTTCCGCGCGAAATGCCGCGAATACGCTGCCACCCAGGTTGACGGTCAGCGCGCTGACTTCATCCGTCTGGGCGTGCTGGGCGACTGGTCGCACCCGTACCTGACCATGGACTTCAAAACCGAAGCCAACATTATCCGTGCGCTGGGTAAAATCATCGGCAACGGTCACCTGCATAAAGGCGCTAAGCCGGTGCACTGGTGCGTGGACTGCCGTTCTGCGCTGGCAGAAGCGGAAGTAGAGTATTATGACAAAACCTCGCCTTCTATCGACGTGGCGTTCGAAGCGGTCGATCAGGATGCGATCAAAGCTAAATTTGGCCTGCCAGGCGTAAGCGGTCCAGTCTCGCTGGTTATCTGGACCACCACCCCGTGGACGTTACCAGCCAACCGTGCCATTTCCCTGTCCGGTGAGTTTGAGTACGCGCTGGTACAAATTGATGGTCGCGCGGTTATCCTGGCAAAAGATCTGGTTGAAAGCGTGCTTAAACGCGCGAACATCACTGATTACAGCGTGCTGGGTACCGTAAAAGGCGACGCGCTGGAGCTGATGCGCTTCAAACACCCGTTCCTGGACTTCGACGTTCCGGCGATCCTGGGCGACCACGTCACGCTGGACGCGGGTACCGGTGCGGTGCATACCGCCGGCGGCCACGGTCCTGACGACTACAACATCAGCCTGAAATACGGTCTGGAAATCGCCAACCCGGTCGGTCCGGATGGCTCTTACCTGCCTGGCACCTACCCGGCGCTGGACGGTATCAACGTCTTTAAAGCCAACGACATCATCGTTGACATGCTTCGCACCAGCGGCGCGCTGCTGCACGTTGAGAAAATGCAGCACAGCTATCCGTGCTGCTGGCGCCATAAGACCCCGATTATCTTCCGTGCGACCCCGCAGTGGTTCGTCAGCATGGACCAGAAAGGCCTGCGCGAGCAGTCTCTGAAAGAGATCAAAGGCGTGCAGTGGATCCCGGACTGGGGCCAGGCGCGTATCGAATCCATGGTGGCTAACCGTCCTGACTGGTGTATCTCCCGTCAGCGCACCTGGGGCGTGCCGATGTCGCTGTTCGTGCATAAAGAGACGCAGGAACTGCACCCGAACACCCTGGAACTGATGGAAGAGGTGGCGAAGCGCGTTGAAGTTGACGGCATTCAGGCGTGGTGGGATCTCGATTCCCGTGACATCCTGGGCGCTGACGCGGACAACTACGAGAAAGTGCCGGATACCCTGGACGTGTGGTTCGACTCCGGGTCTACCCACTCCTCCGTGGTTGACGTGCGCCCTGAGTTCGCCGGTCACGCTGCCGACATGTATCTGGAAGGCTCCGACCAACACCGCGGCTGGTTCATGTCATCCCTGATGATCTCCACCGCCATGAAGGGCAAAGCACCTTACCGCCAGGTACTGACCCACGGCTTCACCGTGGATGGTCAGGGCCGTAAGATGTCCAAATCCATCGGTAACACCGTTTCTCCGCAGGACGTGATGAACAAGCTGGGCGCGGATATTCTACGCCTGTGGGTGGCATCCACCGACTACACGGGCGAAATGGCGGTGTCTGACGAGATCCTGAAACGTGCTGCTGACAGCTATCGTCGTATCCGTAACACCGCGCGCTTCCTGCTGGCGAACCTGAACGGGTTTGATCCGGTAAAAGACATGGTGAAGCCGGAAGAGATGGTGGTGCTCGATCGCTGGGCGGTAGGCTGCGCGAAAGCGGCACAGGAAGATATTCTGAAAGCCTATGAGTCTTACGACTTCCACGAAGTGGTGCAGCGCCTGATGCGCTTCTGCTCCATTGAGATGGGGTCGTTCTATCTCGACATCATCAAAGACCGCCAGTACACCGCGAAAGCGGACAGCGTGGCGCGTCGTAGCTGCCAGACCGCGCTGTTCCACATCGCAGAGGCGCTGGTACGCTGGATGGCGCCGATCATGTCCTTCACCGCAGATGAAATCTGGGGTTACCTGCCGGGCGACCGTGAGAAGTATGTCTTCACCGGCGAGTGGTACGAAGGTCTGTTCGACCTCTCCAGCACTGAAGCAATGAACGACGCCTACTGGGACGAGCTGCTGAAAGTGCGTGGCGAAGTGAACAAGGTTATCGAGCAGGCGCGCGCTGACAAGAAAGTCGGTGGCTCTCTGGAAGCGACGGTGACCCTGTACGCAGAGCCTGAGCTGGCCGCGAAGCTGACCGCGCTGGGCGATGAATTACGATTTGTCCTGTTGACCTCCGGTGCGAAAGTTGCGGATTATGCCGAGGCATCTGCTGATGCTCAGCAGAGCGAACTGCTCAAAGGACTGAAGGTCGCACTGAGCAAAGCCGATGGTGAAAAATGCCCGCGTTGCTGGCATTACACTACCGATGTCGGCCAGGTGGCGGAACACGCAGACATCTGCGGACGCTGTGTAAGCAACGTCGCCGGCGACGGCGAAAAACGTAAGTTTGCCTGATGAGTAAAACTCTCTGTTCAACAGGACTGCGCTGGCTGTGGCTGGTGGTAGTGGTGCTGATTATTGATTTGGGCAGCAAGTTCCTGATCCTCCAGAATTTCGCTCTGGGGGATACGGTCCCGCTGTTCCCGTCGCTTAACCTGCACTACGCCCGCAACTACGGCGCGGCGTTTAGTTTCCTTGCCGACAGCGGTGGCTGGCAGCGTTGGTTCTTCGCAGGTATCGCAATGGGTATCTGCGTCGTGCTCGCGGTGCTGATGTACCGCTCGAAGGCCACGCAAAAGCTGAATAACATCGCCTACGCGCTGATCATTGGTGGCGCACTGGGTAACCTGTTTGACCGCCTGTGGCACGGCTTTGTAGTCGATATGATCGACTTCTACGTCGGCGACTGGCACTTTGCGACCTTTAACCTCGCCGATAGCGCAATATGCGTTGGTGCAGCGTTAATCGTGCTGGAAGGCTTCTTGCCTAAACCGGCCGCGAAAGAGCAGGCGTAACAAAACCAGCCGGGTGACGCGTAGCGATCCCGGCCTACAGAATTTGTGGCCCCCGTAGGCCCGGTAAGCGTAGCGCCACCGGGCAACAGGTGACCCAAAACAAGCGAGCAATTTGCATGTCTAAATCCGTACAGAGCAACAGCGCGGTTCTCGTTCATTTCACGCTGAAGCTGGATGACGGCTCCACGGCCGAATCCACCCGCAACAATGGCAAACCGGCGCTGTTTCGTCTGGGCGACACCTCCCTGTCTGAAGGCCTAGAACAACAGCTTCTCGGGCTGAAAGAGGGTGAGAAAAAAGCGTTCTCACTGGAGCCGGATGCGGCATTCGGTGTGCCAAGCCCGGATCTGATTCAGTACTTCTCGCGCCGTGAGTTTATGGATGCGGGTGAACCGGAGATCGGGGCGATTATGCTCTTTACCGCTATGGACGGCAGCGAAATGCCTGGCGTGATCCGCGAAATCAACGGGGATTCCATCACCGTTGACTTCAACCATCCGCTTGCCGGGCGTACCGTTCATTTTGATGTAGAAGTGCTGGAGATCGATCCGGCGCTGGAGGACTGAAATGCAGATCCTGTTGGCTAACCCGCGCGGTTTTTGCGCTGGTGTAGACCGCGCTATCAGCATTGTTGAAAATGCGCTGGAGATTTACGGCGCGCCGATTTACGTGCGTCACGAAGTGGTGCACAACCGCTACGTGGTCGACAGCCTGCGCGAGCGCGGTGCGATTTTTATCGAGCAGATCAGCGAAGTGCCGGACGGCGCAATCCTCATCTTCTCCGCGCACGGCGTATCCCAGGCCGTACGTAACGAAGCCAAAAGCCGCGATCTGACCGTATTCGATGCCACCTGTCCGTTAGTGACCAAGGTGCATATGGAAGTGGCGCGTGCAAGCCGTCGTGGTGAAGAGTCGATTCTGATTGGCCATGCCGGTCACCCGGAAGTTGAAGGAACCATGGGTCAGTACAGCAACCCGGAAGGGGGCATGTATCTGGTTGAGTCGCCGGAAGACGTTTATACGCTGAATGTGAAAAACGAAGCGCGTCTGTCGTTTATGACCCAGACGACGCTTTCCGTGGACGACACCTCAGACGTGATTGACGCCCTGCGCCAGCGCTTCCCAAAAATCGTCGGGCCGCGCAAAGATGATATCTGCTACGCAACCACCAACCGTCAGGAAGCCGTGCGCGCGTTGGCTGAACAGGCGGACGTGGTGCTGGTGGTCGGTTCAAAAAACTCCTCTAACTCTAACCGTCTGGCCGAACTGGCGCAGCGTATGGGGAAAGCGGCGTTTCTGATCGACGACGCAACGGACATTCAGGAAGCGTGGGTGAAAAACGCGGCCTGCGTCGGTGTTACCGCAGGTGCTTCAGCGCCGGATATTCTGGTGCAAAACGTCATTGCCCGCCTGCAAGAGCTGGGTGGTGGCGAAGCGGTGCCGCTGGAAGGCCGTGAAGAGAACATTGTCTTTGAAGTGCCGAAAGAGCTGCGAATCGACGCCCGCGAAGTGGAATAATTTCTTTTCTGATGAAAGGCCAGCACCTTCTGTGCTGGCCTTTTTTTTGCTTCGTATCTTATCGTGACGACAAAATCATGTCTTTTACTGATATCTGAGTCGGTTTCACGTTAAATTCTAATTATTGGTGTTTTCAGTTGGCAGCCTTAGCGAAGGCTGGTTAATCTGAAAACGGTTTACATCATTTTAACGTAAGAGAATAACTATGCATGATGCACAGATCCGTGTCGCCATTGCGGGCGCGGGTGGACGTATGGGTCGCCAGCTGATTCAGGCGGCACTACAGATGGATGGCGTGGCACTTGGCGCGGCGCTGGAGCGTGAAGGTTCATCCCTGCTGGGCTCCGATGCAGGCGAGCTGGCAGGCGCGGGCAAGACAGGCGTTACCGTGCAGAGCAACCTGGAGGCGGTGAAAGAAGACTTTGACGTGTTCATCGACTTTACCCGTCCGGAAGGCACTTTGACTCACCTGGCGTTTTGCCGCCAGCACGGTAAAGGGATGGTGATTGGCACCACCGGTTTCGATGATGCCGGTAAACAGGCCATTCAGGAAGCAGCCGCCGACATTGCAATTGTCTTCGCCGCGAACTTTAGCGTAGGCGTTAACGTTATGCTGAAACTGCTGGAAAAGGCAGCGAAGGTGATGGGCGACTATACCGACATTGAGATTATTGAAGCGCACCACCGCCATAAAGTCGATGCCCCATCTGGCACGGCGCTGGCGATGGGCGAAGCGATTGCTTATGCAATGGATAAAGATTTGAAAGACATCGCGGTCTATTCTCGCGAAGGTCACACTGGCGAGCGCGTGCCTGGCACCATTGGTTTTGCCACCGTTCGCGCGGGTGATATCGTCGGCGAACATACCGCTATGTTCGCCGATATTGGTGAAAGGGTCGAAATCACACATAAAGCATCCAGCCGCATGACGTTTGCAAACGGGGCGGTACGCTCCGCACTGTGGCTAAAAGATAAGCCAAATGGTCTTTTTGATATGCGAGATGTGCTCGAACTCAACAATTTGTAAGCGTTATTACCCATCGTGATGTGGTTATTGCAGTCGTAACTGTTTGATTGCATAGGGCAATATTTTATTGCCCTTTTATTTTGTCTATTTCAAAGGATTATTGCATTTAACTCATTTAAAGTAAGTGTTTTCATGCTATTTTATGTTGCTGTACTGTAAATTTTGACCATCTGGTCCACTTTTTATTCCCGCAAGACGATTGTTTCTTTTAAACTGCCTGCGCAAGCGGTTTCCACAGTGATTTAGTTGATCTTTTTGCCGCTTAATTTGAAATCAAGCCATCAGGCCTGCAAAAGAATAAACAAAATCCCCGTTTTAAGTTGACTTTTACATGGCAAATCCCCAGAATGCCGCCGTTTGCCAAAAATCCGCTGGCAACACATTTGCATTGATCCATGACATGGTTATGAATTAATATGCAAATAAAGTGAGTGAATATTCTCTGGAGGGTGTTTTGATTAAGTCAGCGCTATTGGTTCTGGAAGACGGAACCCAGTTTATCGGTCGGGCCATAGGGGCAACGGGTTCGGCGGTTGGGGAAGTCGTTTTCAATACTTCAATGACCGGTTATCAAGAAATCCTCACTGATCCTTCCTATTCTCGCCAAATCGTTACTCTTACTTATCCTCATATCGGCAATGTCGGCACCAATGCGGCTGACGAAGAATCCTCTCAGGTACATGCACAAGGCCTGGTCATTCGCGACCTGCCGCTGATTGCCAGCAACTTCCGCAACACCGAAGACCTCTCTTCTTACCTGAAGCGCCATAACATTGTGGCGATTGCCGATATCGATACCCGTAAGCTGACGCGTCTGCTGCGCGAGAAGGGTGCACAAAATGGCTGCATCATCGCAGGGGACAAACTCGATGCGGCGCTGGCGCTGGAAAAAGCGAAAGCCTTCCCGGGCCTGAACGGGATGGACCTGGCGAAAGAAGTGACTACCACAGAAGCCTACAGCTGGACGCAGGGAAGCTGGACGCTGGAAGGCGACCTGCCGGAAGCGAAACCGGAAAGCGAGCTGCCGTTCCACGTGGTGGCCTACGATTTTGGTGCCAAGCGCAACATCCTGCGTATGCTGGTTGACCGTGGCTGCCGCCTGACGGTCGTCCCGGCACAAACGTCTGCGGAAGATGTTCTGAAGATGAACCCGGACGGCATCTTCCTCTCTAACGGTCCTGGCGACCCGGCGCCGTGTGACTACGCTATCGACGCCATTAAGTCCTTCCTTGAAACCGATATCCCGGTATTCGGCATCTGTCTCGGCCATCAGCTGCTGGCGCTGGCGAGCGGAGCGAACACCGTCAAGATGAAGTTCGGCCACCATGGTGGTAACCACCCGGTGAAAGATATCGACAACAACACGGTAATGATCACCGCGCAGAACCACGGCTTCGCTGTGGATGAAGCGACGATGCCAGCTAACCTGCGCGTGACGCATAAGTCACTGTTCGATGGTACCTTGCAGGGTATCCATCGCACCGATAAGCCTGCGTTCAGCTTCCAGGGCCACCCTGAAGCCAGCCCGGGCCCACACGATGCCGCGCCGCTGTTCGATCACTTCATCGAACTTATCGAGCAATACCGTAAGACTGCTAAATAATCAGGAGCTAAGAAGACCATGCCAAAACGTACAGACATAAAAAGCATCCTGATCCTTGGCGCTGGCCCGATCGTGATCGGCCAGGCCTGCGAATTTGACTACTCCGGTGCGCAGGCGTGTAAAGCCCTGCGTGAAGAGGGTTACCGCGTCATCCTTGTAAACTCAAACCCGGCCACTATCATGACCGACCCGGAAATGGCAGATGCGACCTACATTGAGCCGATTCACTGGGAAGTGGTACGCAAAATTATCGAGAAAGAGCGTCCGGATGCGGTGCTGCCGACCATGGGTGGCCAGACGGCGCTGAACTGTGCACTGGAGCTGGAGCGTCAGGGTGTGCTGGAAGAGTTCGGCGTGACCATGATTGGGGCAACCGCCGACGCGATTGATAAAGCAGAAGACCGTCGTCGCTTCGACGTGGCAATGAAAAAAATTGGCCTCGACACCGCGCGTTCCGGTATCGCACACAACATGGAAGAAGCGCTGGCCGTCGCGGCTGACGTGGGCTATCCGTGCATCATCCGTCCATCATTCACCATGGGCGGCACCGGCGGCGGTATCGCCTACAACCGCGAAGAGTTCGAAGAGATTTGCGAACGCGGTCTGGATCTCTCCCCAACCAAAGAGCTGCTGATTGATGAATCGCTGATTGGCTGGAAAGAGTACGAGATGGAAGTGGTGCGTGATAAAAACGACAACTGCATCATCGTCTGCTCCATCGAAAACTTCGACGCGATGGGGATCCACACCGGCGACTCCATCACCGTTGCGCCAGCTCAGACGCTGACCGACAAAGAGTACCAAATCATGCGTAACGCCTCGATGGCGGTACTGCGTGAAATCGGCGTGGAAACCGGCGGCTCGAACGTGCAGTTCTCGGTGAACCCGAAAACCGGCCGTCTGATTGTTATCGAAATGAACCCGCGCGTGTCCCGTTCCTCCGCGCTGGCCTCCAAAGCCACCGGCTTCCCGATTGCGAAAGTGGCGGCGAAACTGGCGGTGGGTTACACCCTTGACGAGCTGATGAACGACATCACCGGTGGCCGCACGCCAGCGTCCTTCGAACCGTCCATCGACTACGTTGTGACTAAAATTCCTCGCTTTAACTTCGAGAAATTCGCCGGCGCGAACGACCGTCTGACTACCCAGATGAAATCCGTTGGTGAAGTCATGGCGATTGGCCGCACGCAGCAGGAATCCCTGCAAAAAGCGCTGCGTGGCCTGGAAGTGGGCGCGACCGGCTTTGACCCGAAAGTCAGCCTGGACGACCCGGAAGCACTGACCAAAATCCGCCGCGAGCTGAAAGACGCGGGCGCAGAGCGTATCTGGTACATCGCCGATGCCTTCCGTGCGGGCCTCTCCGTCGACGGCGTATTTAACCTGACTAACATCGACCGCTGGTTCCTGGTGCAGATTGAAGAGCTGGTGCGTCTGGAAGAGAAAGTGGCAGAGCTGGGCATCAACGGCCTTGACGCAGACTTCCTGCGCATGCTGAAGCGTAAAGGCTTCGCCGATGCGCGTCTGGCTAAACTGGCGGGCGTACGTGAAGCGGAGATCCGCAAGCTGCGCGACCAGTATGACCTGCACCCGGTTTACAAGCGCGTGGATACCTGTGCGGCAGAGTTCTCGACCGATACCGCGTACATGTACTCCACCTATGAAGACGAGTGCGAGGCGAACCCGTCCGTCGACCGCGACAAGATTATGGTGCTGGGCGGCGGTCCAAACCGTATCGGCCAGGGCATTGAGTTCGACTACTGCTGCGTGCATGCCTCGCTGGCGCTGCGCGAAGACGGTTACGAGACCATCATGGTCAACTGTAACCCGGAAACCGTCTCGACCGACTACGACACTTCCGACCGCCTCTACTTCGAGCCGGTTACGCTGGAAGACGTGCTGGAAATCGTGCGCATCGAGAAGCCGAAAGGCGTGATCGTGCAGTATGGCGGCCAGACTCCGCTGAAGCTGGCGCGTGCGCTGGAAGCAGCAGGTGTGCCGGTCATCGGCACCAGCCCGGACGCTATTGACCGTGCGGAAGACCGCGAGCGTTTCCAGCAGGCAGTTGATCGTCTCAAGCTGAAACAGCCGGCGAACGCCACCGTGACCGCGATTGAAATGGCCGTTGAGAAAGCGAAAGAGATTGGTTACCCGCTGGTGGTGCGTCCATCCTACGTACTGGGCGGCCGTGCGATGGAAATCGTCTATGACGAAGCCGACCTGCGTCGCTACTTCCAGACGGCGGTGAGCGTTTCCAACGATGCGCCAGTGCTGCTCGACCGCTTCCTCGACGACGCGGTTGAAGTCGACGTTGACGCTATCTGCGACGGCGAAATGGTGCTGATTGGCGGCATCATGGAGCACATCGAGCAGGCTGGCGTGCACTCCGGTGACTCCGCATGTTCTCTTCCTGCGTACACCCTGAGCCAGGAGATTCAGGATGTGATGCGTCAGCAGGTGCAGAAGCTGGCCTTCGAGCTACAGGTTCGCGGCCTGATGAACGTTCAGTTCGCAGTGAAAGACAACGAAGTTTATCTGATTGAAGTCAACCCGCGTGCGGCACGTACCGTACCGTTCGTCTCTAAAGCGACCGGTATTCCGCTGGCGAAAGTGGCGGCGCGCGTGATGGCTGGCCAGACGCTGGCTCAGCAGGGCGTCACGAAAGAAATCATCCCGCCGTACTACTCGGTGAAAGAGGTGGTGCTGCCGTTCAACAAATTCCCGGGCGTTGACCCACTGTTAGGGCCAGAGATGCGCTCTACAGGGGAAGTGATGGGCGTGGGCCGCACCTTCGCAGAAGCGTTTGCCAAGGCACAGCTGGGCAGCAGCTCCACCATGAGAAAATCGGGCCGTGCGCTGCTCTCCGTTCGCGAAGGCGATAAAGAGCGCGTGGTTGATCTGGCCGCCAAGCTGCTTAAACAGGGCTTCGAGCTGGATGCAACCCACGGCACGGCAATTGTGCTGGGTGAAGCTGGGATCAACCCGCGTCTGGTGAACAAGGTGCATGAAGGTCGTCCGCACATTCAGGACCGTATCAAGAATGGTGAGTACACCTACATTATCAACACCACCGCAGGTCGCCAGGCGATTGAAGACTCCAAGCTGATTCGCCGCAGCGCGCTCCAGTATAAAGTGCATTACGACACCACCCTGAACGGCGGTTTCGCGACGGCCATGGCGCTGAATGCGGATGCCACCGAGAAGGTGATTTCGGTGCAGGAAATGCACGCTCAGATTAGCAAGTAATCTGCGTAGGCCCGGCAAGCGTTAGCGCCGCCGGGCAAGTGGCGGGTGGCGCTTCGCTTACCCGCCCTACGGTTTTCTTTACCCATCTTAAGAACCTTCTGGTTTTTCATCCGCTTTCAGTCAGTTAGCCTAAAATGGTTAGGTCGATAACGAAAATTCAACTGAGAGCAGGGGAAAACACCATGCAAAATAAACTACTGATCGCTTCCGTTCTGGCTGCCACTGCAATGTTCACCGTGGCGGGCTGTTCGTCAAATCAGGCCGTAAAAACCACCGATGGTAAAACTATCGTTACTGACGGGAAACCGCAGGTGGATGACGATACCGGTCTGGTATCGTACAAAAACGCCGAAACCGGTCAAACTGAACAGATTAACCGTGACCAGGTTAAATCAATGGGTGAGCTGGATAACTAAAAAAAAGCAGTGGCACATGCCACTGCTTTTTTTGCGTCAGAATGATCGATTACCAGCGATGGTTTAACAAAATATGACCGCCGTAAGCGGCATAGCTGTTTTCACCCCACTCACCGCTGGCACGCAGGGAGATCGTTGTGGTTTCGTTCAGGTTGCCGGTTACGCCCAGCTCTAACTGACCACGATCTTCTGGCGTATCGTTGCTGACGGTTTCGTCATTGAATGCCAGATCGTTTTGACCAGCACCTTTCAACCAGTTAACTGCGACGTATGGCTGCCAGGCCTTGACGTCCTTCTGCTGGAAGTAGCTTGCTTTAACGCCAAGACGACCAAAGACGCTGTCATTGTCCAGCGTGGTTACGCGTACGCCGTCGCGATCGGTGTGATTTTCCTGATCGAGATAGCTGTAGATCACCTGCGCCTGTGGCTCGATCTTCCATGTACGTTCATTTTCAGACTGGATAACCCACGCGTGGCCGACTTCAACAGACGCGGCGAAACCTTCGCTATCGTAATCTTCATCGTTACGATTGCTGGTGACTTTGTTGTTGTACCAGCTATAAGCGGCCCAGGTATCAACGTAGCTGCCCAGACGTAATTTCTGATCTTCCTGCCAGGTGGCGTACAGCCCAACATTGAAGCCATCAACTTTACCCTGTGCGTCACGCACGTTGTGCTTCGCATCAGAGTGGGTCTTCGCCTGGCCTGCACCGAACATACCACCGGCACGCAGGATGCCGTTATCCATTGGCTTGCTCATGAAATCGCTGCCGACTTGCAGAACGGTGGTGGTGGTGTCGTAGCTGACTTTATCGCCACCCGCATCGTTCTCATGATAGCGACCCTTAACGTACATCCAGGTGTTCAGATCGTCTTCATTGCGGAAAGTGAGCTGGTCGCGATCGTCGCGCTTATGCAGGAACATGCTCTGCGCGGCAAGGTAGTTACCTAAGTAAGCACCCACTTCAGGTGCCATAACTTCCGGGGCACTGTTACCGCCGTTATCGGTGTTGCCGCCGTTATCGGTGTTGCCGCCGTTATCGGTGTTGCCGCCGTTGTCGGTGTTACCGCCGTTATCGGTGTTGCCGCCGTTATCGGTGTTGCCGCCGTTGTCAGTGTTGCCGCCGTTGTCGGTGTTACCACCGTCATCTGTGTTACCACCGTCATCGGTGTTACCACCATTATCGGTGTTGCCACCGCCGTCGGTGTTACCGCCGTCATCATTATTGCCACCGTCATCGGTGTCGTCGGAAGGATCATCAGAAGGCGTCGCCTTTGATTCCAGATACCAGTTTCCGTCACTGTGCTGGTAGAGGTTATATTCCCAGGCGCCTGCGACGACCGGTTTTGCCAGCGTCAGCTGGGCTTCGGAACTGCCGCCAATGCTGACAATTTCCATACCGTTAATGGTTTGCGCGCCTGCGCCGCCAATGTTGGTAATGCTGACGCCGGACTGACCGAAGCTGCTGCCCGTAATGGTGAGGTGGTCAGTTGGTGAGTTATCTTCACCCAGAGTGCTGTTCATCACAATCTGGCTACCGTCAGAGCCGGTGTAGTCGCCATTAATCGTAAAATTATTGCCAACGCTATTATCAGCCGCACTCAGCAACAGCGTGCCGCCATTAGCCACGTTGCCGTTGATGGTATCAACACCGGAAGCGCTGAGCGTGGAGTTACCCTGGACTGCATTCCATGCCGCCAGCGTACCGCCGCTAAGAATCGCGATGTTGTTGTTCACTTCGCCTGCGGTGGCAAAGGTCGCGCCGTTTTCAACGGTAACGGTGGCGTTACTGCCCTTGACGCCGAGCGTTGCTCCGGTGGAGACCAGCGTGGTGCCACCGTGCAGAACCGTATTCCCTGTATAGCTATTTTTGCCTGTCAGGGTCAGCGTGTTGGAATCAACTTTTTCGACGTTACCGCTACCGGTCATGTCGGTGGCGAAAGTGAAATCGCTACCCTGATTAAAAATGACGGTACCATTGTTGGTGAGCCCACCGCTGAGCGTCGCAGTTTTTTCGCCATCGCCCAGTTGCAGCGAGGCGTCTTTGGCCACCCGCGTATTACCGGTATTCGATACCGCACCCGACAGGGTTAACGCGCCAGTCTCTATCAGCAAGGAGTCGCCAGAGCCAATAATGTCGAGATCGCCCGACAGTGCCCAGCTTTCACCCTCCATTTTTACGCTGGCAAAACCGTCGCCTTCATTCAGACCCACGAAGTTACTGTCTTCCGTACCGGTGCCGATCAGAGTGAGAGTGTTTCCCATGGAATTGGTGGAAATAACGTCACCGATAAGAGTGGAACCCGTATCAAGTACCAGGGTGTTATTTTTATTGCTGGCGAACATAATAGCCGCAGTATCGCCACTAATCGTTCCGCTATTCGTAATATCTACTTTTGCCGTATCTTTTACATTAATGCCGTTCTGGGTTCCTTGTACGGTACCACTGTTTAATATCTTTGTATTGCCAGTGCCTAGTGTGATAGCGTCACCGCTTGTACCAATAATTGCACCACTGTTATTAATACCAATGCCAGTCTGAGAACTCAGGCCTGTTTTTCCTTTTATCACTCCAGTGCTGGTGTTGGTAATATTTACTGCTGAGGAGCTTTCACTGACATAAATGCCATTTTCCGCACCGATGATATTTCCATTGTTGTTGAAATCGCCGAGTAATGACTGAATATTCACAGCATTCGCTGTGGTGGAAGAAATGGTTGCACCACTGTCATTGTTAATAACTACACGTTGCGCGCCAGTATTAATATCCAGGCCAGTTCCTGTACCGGAAATATTTCCTTTGTTAGTGACATTATCGATCGCAAACCCAGAGACCGATACCGCCGCTTCACTACCGGCGGAGGAGATTGTCACGTTTTCATTAATAATATATTCAGCATCGGCTGAGAAATCTTGAGGAACAGAAGTTGATTGGTCAATCGTTGCAGAAAACGCAACCGCAGGGGTGCATATCAACAAGGCAGGAAATATCTTTCCAAGAGTTTTGGTTGTATGATTTAATCTAAAGAAATTGTTGCTCATGTACACATCCATTTGAGTGAGAAGGAACATTAGATAACGTGCGTAAAACGTATTTAGTCCGTCTTAAAGCGTGAGCTTAAAACAAAAAAAGCATAAAATTATTATTTTTTCAATAGGTTATGTACAGGTTGATTTATTAAATGATGACTTAAGTTTCGCTAAAAATATCTGTTGATAATATGAATGGCCATATCTATTTTGTAGGATGAATTTGTCTCGCGTATCGCTCTTCGTGTTTAGCGCCACTGTCGCTGATAAGGTGGGATGGGTTGCCAATACTTGCGTTTTACTTTTAACCGTTAGATAGCCCCTTTAAGTCGGGGTGGTAACTGTCTACACTCAATGCTACAAGAAAAGTAAAAGACAGGCATATTCATGGTTCTGATAATTTATGCGCATCCCTATCCGCAACATTCGCATGCGAATAAACGGATGCTTGAGCAGGCAAGGACGCTCGAAAACGTTGAGATACGTTCCCTCTATCAACTCTATCCTGATTTCAGTATCGATGTCGCCGCCGAACAGGAGGCGCTCTCTCGTGCCGATCTGATCGTCTGGCAGCATCCGATGCAGTGGTACAGCACACCTCCGCTGCTGAAATTGTGGATCGACAAAGTCTTGTCGCACGGTTGGGCATACGGACATAACGGCAAAGCGCTTCAGGGAAAAAGCCTGATGTGGGCTGTAACCACCGGTGGGGGTGAAAGCCACTTTGAGATTGGCGCTTTCCCCGGATTTGACGTGCTGGCGCAGCCGCTCCAGGCTACCGCCCTTTACTGTGGCCTGAACTGGCTTCCGCCTTTTGCAATGCACTGTACCTTTGTCTGCGACGATGAAACCTTGCAGGCGCAGGCTCGTCACTACAAACAACGCTTACTCGAGTGGCAGGAGGGGCACAATGGATAGCCATACGATGATACAGGCGCTGATTTACCTCGGCGCGGCGGCATTAATTGTGCCCGTGGCGGTCCGTCTGGGGCTGGGCTCGGTGCTCGGCTATCTGATTGCCGGGTGTGTGATTGGCCCCTGGGGCTTTCGGCTGGTGACGGATGCCGAGTCAATCCTGCATTTTGCGGAAATCGGCGTGGTGCTGATGCTGTTTGTGATTGGCCTGGAATTGGATCCGCAGCGGCTGTGGAAACTGCGCGCCTCGGTGTTTGGCGGTGGCGCTTTGCAAATGCTGGCCTGCGGTCTGCTGTTGGGCGGGTTCTGCATTTTGCTGGGGATGGAGTGGAAAGTCGCAGAGCTGATTGGCATGACGCTGGCGCTCTCCTCGACGGCGATTGCCATGCAGGCAATGAACGAACGTAACCTGACGGTCTCGCAAATGGGGCGCAGCACCTTCTCCGTACTGCTGTTCCAGGATATTGCCGCCATCCCGCTGGTAGCGATGATCCCGCTGCTGGCAACCAGCGGCGCATCAACGACGCTGGGGGCATTTGCCTTATCTGCGCTGAAGGTTGTCGGTGCGCTGGCGCTGGTAATTCTTCTGGGGCGCTACGTAACGCGTCCGTTGCTGCGCTTTGTGGCTCGCTCTGGCCTGCGCGAAGTATTCAGCGCCGTTGCGTTATTCCTGGTGTTTGGTTTTGGATTGCTGCTTGAAGAGGCTGGGCTGTCGATGGCGATGGGCGCTTTCCTCGCAGGGGTCTTACTGGCAAGCTCCGAATATCGTCACGCGCTGGAAAGCGATATCGAGCCGTTTAAAGGATTGCTGCTTGGGCTGTTTTTCATCGGCGTCGGGATGTCTATCGACTTCGGGACGCTGGTAACCCACCCGCTGCGCATTATCATTCTGCTGGTGGGTTTCCTGGTCATTAAAATGGCGATGCTGTGGCTGATTGCCCGACCGTTAAACGTGCCAAAACCGCAACGCCGCTGGTTTGCCGTGCTGTTGGGGCAGGGGAGTGAGTTTGCTTTCGTGGTCTTTGGCGCAGCGCAGATGGCAAATGTACTCGATCCGGAATGGGCAAAAGCGCTGACGCTGGCGGTCGCGCTGTCGATGGCCGCAACGCCAATTCTGCTGGTGCTGCTGACGCGTCTGGAAAAAACGGGAAGCGAACAGGAGCGAGAAGCCGATGAGATCGACGAGGAGCAGCCGCGCGTGATCATCGCCGGATTTGGCCGCTTCGGGCAGATCGCAGGCCGTTTACTGCTCTCCAGCGGTGTGAAAATGGTTATCCTCGATCACGATCCTGACCATGTTGATACGCTGCGTAAATTCGATATGAAAGTGTTTTACGGTGATGCGACCCGGGCGGACCTGCTGGAATCCGCCGGGGCGGCGAAAGCCGAGGTGCTGATTAACGCCATCGACGATCCTGAGACCAGCATGCAGATGGTTGAGCTGGTTAAAGAGCATTTTCCGCATCTGACCATTATCTCACGTGCGCGCGATGTGGATCACTACATCCAGCTGCGTCAGGCGGGGGTGGCAGCCCCTGAACGTGAAACCTTCGAAGGGGCGCTCAAATCTGGCCGCATGGCGCTGGAAAGTCTGGGGCTTGGTGCGTATGAAGCGCGTGAACGTGCCGATCTGTTCCGCCGCTTTAACCATGAGATGGTGGAAGAGATGGTGGCGATGGCGAGCAGTACGGCAACCGAACGCGCAGCGGTGTTTAAACGCACCAGCACCATGCTGACGGAAATCATCAACGAGGATCGTAATCACCTGTCGCTGGTTCAGCGCCACGGCTGGCAAGGGACGGAAGAGGGCAAGCATACCGGTGATCCTGCGGATGAACCGGAGAGTAAACCCTCTGCGTGAAGTGGAGTTGCCAGCAATATTAAAAAATTTCTAATTCTTTACCCTGCCGCCAGTCGACGAAAGATTAAGCTTTCCGTATAGTGGCGGCAATTTTTTGCATCCGGGAAATTTTCAATGATCAGTCTGATTGCAGCGCTGGCGGTAGACCGCGTTATCGGCATGGAAAACGCCATGCCGTGGAACTTGCCTGCCGATCTCGCATGGTTTAAACGTACTACGTTAAACAAGCCGGTAGTGATGGGCCGCCTGACCTGGGAGTCGATTGGTCGTCCATTGCCGGGTCGTAAGAATATTGTGATCAGTAGCCAGCCGGGCACTGACGATCGCGTGCAGTGGGTGAAATCCGTTGATGAAGCGATTGCCGCCTGCGGCGATGCCGAAGAGATCATGGTGATCGGTGGTGGTCGCGTGTATGAGCAGTTCCTGCCAAAAGCGCAGAAACTGTATCTGACGCACATTGATGCGGAAGTGGAAGGGGATACCCATTTCCCGGATTACGATCCGGACGAGTGGGAGTCCGTATTCAGTGAGTTTCACGATGCGGATGCGCAGAACTCGCACAGCTACTGCTTCGAAATTCTGGAACGTCGTTAACGTTTTTATCCTCTCCCCAAAGGGAGAGGATAAACATCTTCAGGAGGCGACCGCCTCTCCCTCGCCTAAGTCCAGCTGTCGGTTGGATGGCTGGACAAAGTAGGTTTTATCTTCCCAGCGTAAGCAGGTTAAATCCCCGCCCCAGCAGCATCCGGTATCCAGCGCATAGATATTTTCCGGGGTGCCTTTTCCTTCCAGTGATGCCCAGTGCCCAAATACTACGCTATATTCGTTTGTCACGGGGCCCGGAATCGCAAACCATGGCTTAAGCGGCGCAGGGGCATTTTCCGGCGTATCTTTGCAATACATATCCAGCTGCCCGTTCGGGAAGCAGTAGCGCATCCGCGTAAAAGCATTGGTGATAAAACGTAGCCGCGCCAGGCCGCTGAGGTCATCACTCCAGTTATTCGGCATGTCGCCGTACATCGCATCGAGGAAGAACGGGTAGGAGTCGCTCGCCAGCACCGCTTCGGCGTCGCGCGCGCAGGTTTTTGCCGTCTCAAGATCCCACTGAGGCGTGATGCCGGCATGAGCCATCACCAGCTTTTTCTCTTCGTCAATCTGTAGCAGTGGCTGGCGACGCAGCCAGTTGAGCAACTCATCGGCATCCGGTGCTTCCAGCAGGGGGGTAATGCGATCTTTCGGCTTATTACGGCTGATCCCGGCGTATACGGCCAGCAGATGCAGATCGTGGTTGCCCAGTACCAGCCGCACGCTGTCGCCCAGAGATTTGACGTAACGCAGGACGTCAAGGGAGCCAGGGCCGCGCGCCACTAAATCGCCTGTAAGCCAGAGCGTGTCCTGCCCGGGAGTAAAATCGACCTGTTTTAATAATGCGATCAGTTCATCGTAGCAACCGTGAACGTCGCCAATCAGATATGTAGACATTAGATTAATGAATAAGTGTAGGTACGGCGAGACGGAACACAGGAATAGCAATGCGGAAAGCATTACCGTCGGCATCGACCATTTCGTAATGGCCTTGCATGGTACCCAGTGGCGTTTCAATGACCGCACCGCTGGTGTACTGATACTCTTCGCCAGGGGCGATATGGGGTTGTTCACCGACCACATCTTCACCCTGGACTTCAATTTCGCGGCCATTGCCGTTGGTGATAAGCCAGTAGCGCCCGAGCAGTTGCACAGGCATCCGCCCCAGATTGCGAATGGTTACTGTATAAGCAAAGACAAAACGTTCTTCATCCGGTGTGGATTGGGACTCAATGTAGACGCTTTGAACCTGAACACAGACGCGGGGCGAATCAATCATGGCTTAGCTCTCCTTCGGCGGCGCATTGTCGCTGATGTAATTAGCCAGCTTGCAGTACTGCTCTACGGAAATATTTTCCGCACGCATTGCCGGGTCGATGCCCAACTCAGCTAACACGTCAACGGTAAACAGATTGCCAAGGCTGTTACGAATCGTTTTACGGCGCTGGTTAAAGGCTTCTGTCGTGATACGGCTCAGCACGCGCAGGTCTTTGACCGGATACGGCATCGTTTTATGTGGCACCAGGCGCACAACCGCAGAATCCACTTTTGGTGGTGGCGTGAACGCGGAAGGCGGCACTTCTAATACCGGGATCACGTTACAGTAATATTGCGCCATCACGCTTAAACGACCATACGCTTTACTGTTCGGCCCTGCAACCAGACGGTTAACGACCTCTTTTTGCAACATGAAGTGCATGTCGGCAATGGCATCAGTATAGCTAAACAGATGGAACATCAGCGGGGTGGAGATGTTGTACGGCAGGTTACCGAACACGCGCAGCGGCTGTCCCATTTTTTCTGACAGTTCGCCAAAGTTCATGGTCATCGCATCCTGCTGATAAATCGTCAGCTTCGGCCCGAGGAAAGGGTGCGTTTGCAGACGCGCGGCCAGATCGCGGTCGAGTTCGATAACGGTCAGTTCGTCAAGGCGTTCGCCTACCGGCTCGGTCAGCGCGGCAAGACCCGGGCCGATTTCGACCATGGCCTGGCCTTTCTGCGGATTAATGGCAGAAACGATACTGTCGATCACAAACTGATCGTTGAGGAAGTTTTGCCCGAAGCGTTTACGGGCTAAGTGGCCCTGATGGACTCGATTAGTCATTGAGTATTAACAATCATTTTGATGGCGAGATTAAGCGCCGTGATAAAACTGCCGACATCTGCTTTTCCCTGGCCTGCCAGATCCAGCGCAGTACCGTGGTCAACGGACGTTCGAATAAAGGGTAAGCCGAGGGTGATATTCACCCCGCGACCAAATCCCTGGTATTTTAGCACGGGCAGACCCTGATCGTGGTACATCGCGAGTACGGCATCGGCTTTATCCAGGTATTTGGGCTGGAAAAGGGTGTCGGCAGGCAGTGGCCCGCTGAGGTTCATCCCCTTCGCCCGCATCTCCTCAAGCACCGGAATGATGGTGTCGATCTCTTCAGTGCCCATATGTCCGCCCTCACCCGCGTGCGGATTCAGGCCGCAAACCAGCACATGCGGCTGCGGAATACCGAATTTGGTTTGCAGATCGTGATGCAAAATGCCAATGATCTCACGCAGGAGTTCAGGCGTAATGGCATCCGGAATGGCTTTGATCGGCAGGTGCGTTGTTACCAGCGCAACGCGCATTGCTTCGGTTGCCAGCATCATCACCACTTTCGGGCTGTGCGAACGCTCTTCGAAAAATTCGGTATGCCCGGTAAACGGAATGCCCGCGTCGTTGATTACGCCTTTATGCACCGGACCGGTGATCAGGGCTGCAAATTCGCCCTGAAGGCAACCGTCACAGGCGCGCGCCAGCGTCTCGACAACGTAGTGGCCGTTTTCGATGTGTAACTCACCGGGGACAACAGGTGCACGGAGCGGAACTGAAAGCAGGGTGAGAGTACCAGCCTGCTGCGGTGCGGGCTGTTGGCCTTCAACGTAAGGGAGGAGCGTTAAAGGCAGACCGAGCAAGGCTGCCCGGTCTTGTAACAGTGTTGCATCTGCGCAAACAACCAACTCTACCGGCCAGCTACGCTGGGCGAGCTGAACCACAAGGTCAGGCCCAATCCCGGCGGGTTCGCCGGGAGTGATCACAACACGATGCGGTTTCATTAGTTGCTCAACACTTTCACGTAAGCGCTGGCGCGTTGTTCCTGCATCCAGGTTGCGGCTTCTTCAGAGAACTTACGGTTAAACAGCATGCGATACGCGCGGTCTTTCTGCGCCGCGTCGGTTTTATCCACGTTGCGCGTGTCCATCAGCTGGATCAGATGCCAGCCGAAGGAGGAGTGTACCGGCGCGCTCATCTGGCCTTTATTCAGCTTCATTAACGCATCGCGGAAAGCCGGATCGTAAATATCCGCTGCCGCCCAACCCAGGTCACCGCCCTGGTTTGCAGAGCCAGGATCCTGAGAGAACTCTTTTGCTGCTTTATCGAAGGTGGTTTTACCGCTCTTGATGTCTGCGGCGATCTGTTCCAGCTTCGCACGGGCCTGATCGTCAGTCATGATCGGAGACGGTTTGAGCAGGATATGGCGCGCATGCACTTCGGTAACCGAAATGTTCTGGCTCTGACCGCGCAGGTCGTTCACTTTCAGAATGTGGAAGCCCACACCGGAACGGATTGGACCGACGATGTCGCCTTTCTTCGCCGTGCTCAGCGCCTGGGCAAACAGGGATGGCAGCTCCTGAATACGGCCCCAGCCCATCTGGCCGCCTTTCAGCGCCTGCTGGTCAGCAGAGTAGGTGATCGCCAGTTTGCCGAAGTCATCGCCATTACGCGCCTGCTCAACGATAGCGCGCGCCTGACTTTCCGCCTCAGCCGCCTGATCGGAGGTTGGGTTTTCCGGCAGTGGGATCAGGATGTGGCTCAGGTTAAGTTCAGTGCTGGCATCATTCTGATTACCCACCTGTTTCGCCAGGGCATCCACTTCCTGAGGCAGGATGGTGACGCGGCGACGGACTTCATTGTTACGCACTTCTGAAATCAGCATCTCTTTACGGATCTGATTACGGTAGGTGGCATAGCTGATGCCGTCATAGGCCAGGCGGCTACGCATCTGGTCCGGGGTAATGTTGTTCTGCTTTGCAATGTTGGCGATCGCCTGATCGAGCTGCTCGTCAGAGATCTTCACACCCATTTTCTGGCCCATTTGCAGGACAATCTGATCCATGATCAGACGTTCCAGGATCTGGTGGCGCAGCGTAGCGTCATCCGGAAGTTGTTGACCTGCCTGGCCCGAGTTGAGCTTTACAGATTTCATCAAACCGTCAACGTCACTTTCAAGCACGACGCCGTTGTTAACCACAGCCGCGACTTTATCGACAACCTGTGGGGCCGCGAAGCTGGTATTCGCAACCATAGCGACACCGAGTAGCAGCGTTTTCCAGTTCTTCATACTTTTTCCATTTCAATTAACCGCAAAGCGGATTACGTTGTAAATCAAGCACATTACAATGAACTACGATACGGCAGAATGTTCGAGCGCAGCATCTGCTGCGTGCCCAGACCGTAGTTAGAGCTCAGGCCGCGCAACTCGATATTAAAGCCAATCACGTTATCGTATTTGCCCTGACTGTTTTGCGTATCCCAGCCGTTAAGTTTGCGTTCGTAACCGACACGTATTGCGTAACAGCAGGAGTTATATTGCAGACCCAGCATCTGGTCAGCAGGTTTTTGGGCATTCGTGTCATAGTAGTACGCTCCGACGACTGACCAACGATCGGCGATCGGCCAGCTCGCGGCGGTACCCACCTGTGAAATACCGTCTTTGTATTGGTCTGTATTCGCATAGTTTGGCAGTGTCGCCTGGATATACTCCGGGCTGGCGTAACGGTACGTCAACTGCAACATGCGATCTTCATCACGACGATATTCGATGGCAGCGCTGCCCGTCGCGATATTGTCCAGTCGTGTATCGTACTGAACACCACCGCGCAGACCCCAACGATCCGTCATACGCCAGTAGGTGTCGCCCGCCCATACCAGTGAGCCCGTTTTGTTGTCTTTCTCCCAGTTAATGTCGTCATCACCGGTACGAGACTCGGTGAAATAGTAGATTTGACCAACAGAAACGTTAAAACGTTCAACGGCAGCATCATCATAAACGCGCGTTGTGACGCCGGTCGTTAACTGGTTAGCAGACGCAATACGGTCAAGGCCGCCGTAGGTACGATCGCGGAACAGGCCGCTGTAGTCTGATTGCAGGAAGGACGAGTCGTAGTTTTGAATTTTGCTCTGATCGCGATAAGGCACGTACAGATACTGCATACGTGGCTCAAGCGTCTGGGTGTATCCATCCGCGAGAAGAGCCATGTCACGTTCGAAAATCAGCTTCCCGTCCATTTTGAATTGCGGAAGCGTACGGTTTACCGACTCTTCAAGATCGGTGCCATAGCGTTTGTTATACCAGTCCAGATTTTTCTGCTGATAGTGGGTGGCCATCAGCTTGGCTTCGGTATTCAGGCTTGCCCAGTCGTTTGACCACGGCAGATTGATCGTCGGCTCGATATGCAGACGCGTTGATTCCGGCATATCCGAGTTGGTGTTGACGAAATGGACCGCCTGAGCGTAAACGTGCGTGTCGAAAGGGCCCACATCGTTCTGGTACCAGTTCACGTCCAGCTGCGGCTCTGCACCATAGGTACTACGCGATTGCGTATCAAATACCTGGAACTGCTTGGTCGACACCGTCGCGTCAAAGTTCTCAATGGCGTAGCCCACGCTGAATTTCTGCGTGGCGTAACCGTCGGTACTGGACCCGTATTTAGAGTCGAAGTCGTTGAAGTAATACGGATCGCTGACTTTGGTGTAGTCGATGTTGAAGCGCCACACCTGATCCAATACCCCGGCGTGCTTCCAGTAGTACATCCAGCGGTGCTTATCACCTTCGCTCGGATGTTCGTCCTGGAACACCTTATCTGATGGCAGATAATCAAACTCCATCAGACCCGCGCCCGCTTTGGTCAGATAGCGGAATTCGTTCTCCCACATGATGTTACCGCGCTTATGGATGTAGTGCGGCGTGATCGTGGCGTCCATGTTGGGCGCAATGTTCCAGTAGTACGGCAGGTAGAACTCAAAGTAGTTCGACGTGCTGTACTTGGCGTTCGGGATCAGGAAGCCTGAACGACGTTTGTCACCCACAGGCAGTTGCAGGTAAGGACTATAGAAAATGGGCACCGGGCCGAGTTTAAAACGGGCGTTCCAGATCTCTGCAACCTGTTCTTCACGGTCGTGGATCACTTCGCTGCCCACAACGCTCCAGGTATTTGACCCTGGCAAACAGGACGTAAACGAGCCGTTTTCGAGAATGGTGTAGCGGTTCTCGCCGCGCTGCTTCATCAGGTCTGCGGTACCGCGCCCCTGACGACCGACCATCTGATAATCACCTTCCCAGACGTTGGTGTCTTTGGTATTCAGATTCGACCAGGCTTTCGGACCTTTCAGGATGACCTGATTGTCGTCATAGTGCACATTACCCAGCGCATCCACCGTACGGACAGGCGCCTGAGCACCTTCCGGCTGCTTCTGGTGCAATTGCACTTCGTCAGCCAGCAGACGGCTGTTTCCCTGGTTAATATCGACATTGCCCGTAAAGGTTGCATTGTCAGGATAATTACCTTTTGCGCTGTCGGCATTAATGGTGACGGGTAAGTCATTCGTATCGCCTTTCACCAGTGGGCGATTGTAACTTGGGACGCCAAGCATACACTGCGAGGCGAGATCGGCTGCGAGCCCCTGTTGGCTATACAGGGCGGTGCCAATCATTGTGGCCAGAAGGGTGGGGATACGTTTTTTCATACGTTGTATTTTATTGTTCCGTCATCAGTGGCTACGGCTTACAAACGCTCAGAGACTATCTTACTCATCAGCGCAGTACCAGCGTTAATCCTGCCCGTTTGCGCGCCAGAGTGTTAGGCTCGCTATCGAATGACGAGTATGATAATGCAAATTATAGGCGATGTCCCTCAATTGACCGTGGCGCGACCACTGTAATGATGGCGTTGCGTCGGCCAGGAACATGACCATTCGGGGAGTATATGCAGTATTGGGGTAAAATAATCGGCGTTGCGTTCGCAATTATTATGGGTGCCGGATTCTGGGGTGTTGTTCTTGGCCTCATTATCGGCCATATGTTTGATAAAGCACGCAGCCGCAAAATGGCCTGGTTTGCCAACCAGCGCGAGCGCCAGTCACTCTTTTTCTCCACCACCTTCGAGGTGATGGGGCACTTAACCAAATCAAAAGGGCGCGTAACGGAAGCCGATATTCAGGTTGCCAGCGTCTTTATGGATCGTATGAATCTGCACGGCGAATCCCGCGTCGCGGCGCAGAATGCATTCCGGATTGGTAAAGCGGATAACTACCCGCTGCGTGAAAAAATGCGGCAGTTCCGTAGCATCTGCTTCGGGCGCTTTGATTTAATTCGGATGTTTCTGGAAATTCAAATCCAGGCCGCCTTCGCGGATGGCTCTCTGCATCCGAATGAACGGGACGTCCTGTACGTGATTGCTGAAGAGCTGGGCATTTCCCGCATGCAGTTCGATCAGTTCCTGCGCATGATGCAGGGCGGCGCGCACTTTGGCGGCGGTTATCAACAGCAATCGTCCGGTGGCGGCTGGCAGCAGGCGCAGCGTGGCCCTACGCTTGAAGATGCCTGTAATGTCCTCGGCGTGAAGCCCTCTGACGATGTCACGACCATCAAACGCGCCTATCGTAAGCTGATGAGCGAGCACCATCCGGATAAGCTGGTGGCGAAAGGCCTGCCGCCTGAGATGATGGAGATGGCGAAACAGAAAGCGCAGGAAATCCAGAAAGCCTACGAGCTGATTAAAGAGCAGAAAGGTTTTAAATAAAAAAATGGCCCGACAGTGTCGGGCCATTTTTTCAGAAGTCCACCGGGGCTTTGAACGTCATGGCGTTGCCGAAAGCAGGGTGGGTGATGGTGAGCGTCTGCGCATGCAGTTGCAGGCGCGGCGCTAACGCCAGCGCTTCCGGCGGCGCATAGAATCTGTCACCCAGAATCGGGTGACCCATCGCAAGCATATGCACACGCAGCTGATGGGAGCGCCCGGTAATCGGCTTCAGCAGGACGCGCGCGGTATTATCCGGCGCGTACTCCAGCACTTCATACTCGGTCTGCGCAGCCTTGCCGGTTTCATAACACACCTTCTGCTTTGGCCGGTTCGGCCAGTCGCAAATCAGCGGTAAATCCACCAGCCCTTCCGCCTGCGCCGGATGGCCCCACACGCGGGCGACATACTGCTTCTTCGGCTCGCGCTCGCGGAACTGACGCTTCAGCTCACGTTCTGCCGCCTTATTAAGAGCCACCACAATCACGCCGCTGGTCGCCATATCCAGACGATGGACAGACTCGGCCTGGGGATAATCGCGCTGGATACGCGTCATCACGCTGTCTTTATGCTCTTCCAGACGCCCCGGCACGGACAACAGGCCGCTCGGCTTGTTAACCACCATAATGTGCTCGTCCTGATACAGAATGACCAGCCACGGATCCATCGGGGGATTGTAGGGCTCCATTACCATTTTGCGCTCCGCTTACTGATGCGTCACAACGATAAGACGCAGGGCGTCGAGACGCCATCCCGCCTGATTCAGGCTTTCCAGCACCTGCTGGCGGTTGCTCTCAATTGCGGCCAGCTCATCGTCACGAATGTTCGGGTTCACCGCTTTCAACGCTTCCAGACGCGACAGCTCGGCAGAAAGCTTCTCATCGGCTTCGCTGCGCGCCGCATCAATCAGCACTCTGGCCGCTTTTTCGGCCTGGGTTTCACCCAGTTGCAGAATGGCATGCACGTCCTGTTGCACCGCATTCACCAGCTTGCTGCCGGTATGGCGGTTCACCGCGCTCAACTGACGGTTGAAGCTTTCAAACTCCACCTGGCCGGCCAGATTCGTACCGTTTTTATCCAGCAGCAGACGCACCGGCGTTGGCGGGAGGAAGCGGTTAAGCTGAAGCTGTTTCGGCGCCTGCGCTTCCACAACGTAGATCAGCTCCACCAGCAGCGTGCCCACAGGCAAGGCTTTGTTCTTCAACAGGGAAATGGTGCTGCTGCCGGTATCGCCGGAGAGGATCAGATCCAGACCGTTGCGGATCAGCGGGTGCTCCCAGGTAATGAACTGTGCGTCTTCGCGGGATAGCGCCACATCACGCTCAAAGGTGATAGTGCAGCCGTCTTCCGGCAGGCCCGGGAAATCCGGCACCAGCATATGATCGGACGGGGTCAGCACGATCATGTTCTCGCCGCGATCGTCCTGGTTTATACCGACGATGTCGAACAGATTCATGGAGAAGCTGATCAGGCTGGTGTCGTCGTCCTGCTCTTCAATGCTTTCGGCCAGCTGCTGCGCTTTTTCACCGCCGTTGGAGTGGATCTCCAGCAGGCGATCGCGACCCTGCTCCAGCTGCGCTTTCAGTGCGTCGTGCTTCTCACGGCAGGATTTAATCAGCTCATCAAAGCCCTCACTATTTTCAGGCGCGGCCAGGTAACCGATCAGATCGCCATGGACCTGATCGTAAATGGTGCGGCCGGTCGGGCAGGTGTGTTCAAACGCGTCCAGCCCTTCGTGGTACCAGCGCACCAGCACGGACTGGGCGGTTTTCTCCAGATACGGCACGTGGATCTGAATATCGTGCGCCTGCCCGATACGATCCAGACGGCCGATACGCTGCTCCAGCAGATCCGGGTTAAACGGCAGATCGAACATCACCAGATTGCTGGCGAACTGGAAGTTACGGCCTTCAGAACCGATTTCAGAGCACAGCAGAACCTGCGCGCCGCTGTCCTCTTCACCAAACCAGGCCGCAGCGCGGTCGCGCTCAACTATGGACATGCCTTCGTGGAACACGGCGGCGCGAATGCCTTCGCGCTCACGCAGAACCTGCTCCAGCTGCAATGCGGTAGCGGCTATGGCGCAGATCACCAGCACTTTCTGGGAACGGTGAGCGGTGAGGTAGCCCATCAACCACTCCACGCGCGGATCGAAATTCCACCAGGTGCCGGTGTCGCCTTCGAATTCCTGATAAATCTGTTCCGGGTAGAGCATGTCGCGCGCGCGATCTTCCGCAGATTTACGGGTGCCCATAATGCCGGAGACTTTAATCGCCGTCTGGTACTGGGTCGGCAGCGGCAGTTTGATGGTGTGCAGCTCGCGTTTCGGGAAGCCTTTCACGCCGTTACGGGTGTTACGGAACAGCACGCGGCTGGTACCGTGGCGATCCATCAGCATGTCGATCAGCTCTTTACGCGCGGATCCCGCATTATCGCTGTCGCTGTTCGCGGCCTGAAGCAGCGGCTCAATATCCTGCTCGCCAATCAGATCGCTGAGAGTGTTAAGCTCATCATTAGAGAGACGATTACCGGCCAGCAGCAGCGCGACGGCGTCCGCCACCGGGCGGTAGTTTTTCTGCTCTTCAACAAACTGCTCAAAATCGTGGAAACGGTTGGGATCGAGCAGACGCAGACGGGCGAAGTGGCTCTCAAGACCCAGCTGCTCCGGCGTGGCGGTCAGGAGCAGAACGCCCGGTACGCGCTCGGCAAGCTGCTCAATCGCCATGTATTCACGGCTTGGCGCGTCTTCGCTCCAGACGAGGTGGTGCGCTTCGTCGACGACCATCAGATCCCATTCAGCGTCGCACAGATGCTCCAGGCGCTGCTTGCTGCGGCGCACGAAGTCCAGGGAACAAATGACCAGCTGTTCGGTTTCAAACGGGTTGTCCGCGTCGTGCTGGGCTTCGGCATAGCGCTCATCGTCGAACAGGGAGAAGCGCAAGTTAAAGCGGCGCAGCATTTCAACCAGCCACTGATGTTGCAGCGTTTCTGGAACCACAATCAGCACGCGCTCGGCAGCGCCAGAGAGCAGCTGCTGGTGCAGGATCATGCCTGCTTCGATGGTTTTACCCAGGCCCACTTCGTCAGCCAGCAGCACGCGAGGCGCATGGCGACGGCCCACGTCATGGGCGATATTCAGCTGATGGGGAATAAGGCTGGTACGCTGACCGCGCAGGCCGCTCCACGGCATGCGGTACTGCTCACTCTGGAACTTACGCGCGCGGTAGCGCAGGGAGAAGCGATCCATTCGGTCGATTTGCCCGGCAAACAGACGGTCCTGCGGCTTGCTGAACACCAGTTTGCTGTCGAGCAGCACTTCACGCAGGATGACATTTGTCTCGTCGGTATCAAGACGCGTTCCGATGTAGGCGAGCAGTCCATTCTCTTCTTTTACGTCTTCAACCTTCAGTTGCCAGCCGTCATGGCTGGTCACGGTATCACCCGGATTGAACATTACGCGGGTAACAGGGGAGTCATTGCGAGCGTACAGGCGGTTTTCACCGGTAGCAGGGAAAAGGAGGGTAACCATGCGCGCATCGACGGCAACGACGGTTCCTAATCCAAGTTCGCTTTCTGTATCGCTGATCCAGCGTTGACCAAGTGTAAAAGGCATAGTTGTTCGGCTCTAATCTTTAATTGCAGGCAATAGTTCGACCCCGTCAAAAAAGACGGTCATCGAAAAATGGGTCCGGGAATGGAAAGGGCGCTATGGTACTGGATGGCAACGGTTTCGTCACGCGTCAAAATAGCCCAAGTTGTCCTGTCACTAGTGTAGCAAAGTCGTCGTTGATGAAAGGTAAAATTCCCTCCGCAACAGGCTGAAGCTGGCGGGTCAGGTAGTGATCGTAATCGAGCGGAGACTGCTGGTAATCAACGGGTTCTGGTCCGTTCGTTGTCCAGACGTATTTGATCGTTCCCCGGTTCTGATACTGCGGCGCGCGGCCCCGGCGAACGTTCTCTTCATCCGCCAGCCGCGCCGCGCGGACGTGCGGAGGAACATTACGCTGGTAGTCCGCCAGCGGGCGGCGCAGGCGCTTGCGATACACCAGCTGCGCGTCAAGTTCGCCTGCCATCAGGCTGGCTATCGTCTCGCGCACGTAGTCCTGATACGGCTCATTGCGGAACACCCGCAGATAAAGGGTTTGCTGAAACTGCTGTGCCAGCGGCGTCCAGTCGGTGCGCACTGTCTCCAGCCCTTTAAACACCATCCGCTGCTTGTCGCCTTCCTGAATCAGTCCGGCGTAGCGCTTCTTGCTGCCCTGGTCGGTTCCGCGAATGGTCGGCATTAAGAAGCGGGCAAAATGGGTTTCAAACTCCAGCTCTAACGCGCTGGTTAACCGCTCTTTTTGCAAATTTTCGCGCCACCAGGCGTTCACGAAGGCGACCAGTTCTTTGCCGATTTGCGCGGCGTCGTCTTCTGAATGGGCCGATTTCAGCCAGACAAAGGTGGAATCGGTGTCGCCATAAATAACGTCATAACCCCGGGATTCAATCAACGCTTTGGTCTGGCGCATAATGTCGTGCCCGCGCATGGTGATGGACGACGCCAGACGCGGATCAAAGAAGCGGCAGGCGCTGGTGCCCAGCACCCCGTAAAAGGCATTCATAATAATTTTCAACGCCTGTGAGAGCGGCTTGTTGCCGTGGCGTTTTGCCTCGTCGCGGCCGTGCCAGATGTTTCCCACGATCTCAGGCAGGCAGTGTTTTTCGCGCGAGAAGCGTGCCCCGAGAAAACCTTCAGTACTGTGCGCATCGTCTGGCTGCGCCATCCCCTCGACCAGCCCTACCGGATCAATCAGAAATGTGCGGATAATCGACGGGTACAGACTTTTATAATCCAGCACCAGCACCGAATCATACAGCCCGGGCCGTGAATCCATCACGTAACCTCCGGGACTGGCCTGCGGCGGCACGTCACCGAGGTTAGGGGCCACATAGCCCGCCCGGTGCATCCGCGGGAAATAGAGGTGGCTGAAGGCCGCTACCGAGCCGCCGTGCCTGTCGACCGCGAGGCCGTTTACCGTTGCGCGTTCCAGCAGGAAGGGCATGATCTCGGTTTTATGGAAAATCTGCGTTACCAGCTCACAGTCTTTCAGGTTATAGGTAGCGAGCGCTGGCTTATCCTCATTAAAGCGCCGGTCGATCTCGTCCATTCGGTCCCAGGGATTGTCGATGGATTTACCTTCGCCGAGCAGCGCCTGGGCGACCGCTTCCAGCGAGAAGGAAGAGAAGTTCCAGAAGGCGGATTTCAGCGCCTCGATGCCGTCGATTATCAGGCGACCGTTAGCCTGTGCGAAGAATACGCCGTTCTTAAAACCGTGCTCACGCCACTCCAGCTCCGTGTTTCCGCGCCCTAACGTCAGGGGAATGCGGTACCGCTCGGCATGTTTTTGCAACACGCGCAGGTCAAACTGCACCACGTTCCAGCCGATCAATACATCCGGGTCGTGCTCGGCAAACCACTGGTTAAGCTTCTCCAGCAGCTGTGGTCGGCTGGTAACGTATTCCAGATGAAAATCCAGCGCGGACGCATCGCCGTTCGGGGGCCCGAGCATATAGACAACCCGCTGCCCGCAGCCTTCAAGGCCGATGCAGTACAGCTCGCCGTGACGGGTGGTTTCGATATCCAGCGAGACCCACTTCAGCGGCGGGCGATAGTGCGGGTTAGGCTTCAGGCGCGCGTTCACGAGACAACCGTTCTGCTCAGCGCCGTCCACCCAGACGGGGGCGGTGATAAACCGCTCCATCAGAAAACGTTCCGGCGGGCGAATGTCCGCTTCGTAGAGCGTCACGCCCGCTTCGCGGAGCAATTTTTCATAGCGCATCAGCTGGCGATGGGCGCGGCAGTAGAGGCCATAAACCGGCTGGCGGTGGAAGTCTTTTAGCTCAAGGGGAGTAAGGCGCCAGCCGTTTTCACCGCGCAGCAGCTGCTTTACCTTCTCGACGTGGTGTTCAGGGATAAACGCCACGGACTCCTGAGGCGGTAGGGTAACGTGCAGCGGGCCGTTATCCGTCGCCAGCCAGAACGCAACCTCGGTGCCCTGAGGGGTATCCCGCCAGTGTCGGGTCAGTAAAAAGCCTTCTTGCGCCTGTGCCACGCCGCTATCCCACAAAACAAACCAGGCCTGATTATAGCCTGGTTGAGGGGTGTTTGCTGGGGTTTTATACAGTGCCTGTTTTGCCGGATGGCGCTACGCTTATCCGGCCAACAGGATCCGTAGGCCCGATAAGCGCAGCGCCACCGGACAATGTTTTACTGCCCGTAGTACGCCTTCGCGCCGTGCTTGCGCAGATAATGCTTATCGAGCAGGGTTTGCTGCATATCCGGCAACTGCGGTGCCAGCTGGCGGCAGAAGATCCCCATGTAGGCGACTTCCTCCAGCACGATCGCGTTGTGCACCGCGTCCTCCGCGTTTTTACCCCAGGCAAACGGACCGTGGGAGTGCACCAGCACGCCGGGCATTTGCGCCGCGTCGATACCCTGTTTTTCGAAGGTTTCGACGATCACGTTCCCGGTTTCCCATTCGTACTCACCGCCGATCTCCGCATCGGTCATCAGACGCGTGCAGGGAATGGTGCCGTAAAAGTAGTCCGCGTGGGTGGTGCCGGTGGCCGGAATTGGCTGGCCCGCCTGCGCCCAGATGGTCGCGTGACGCGAATGGGTATGCACAATCCCACCGATGGTCGGGAAGGCCTGATACAGCAGGCGGTGAGTGGGCGTATCGGAGGAGGGCTTTTTATCGCCTTCAACTACTTCACCCGTTTCGATGCTGACCACCACCATATCTTCCGCGGTCATCACCGTGTAATCCACGCCCGAAGGCTTGATCACGAACACGCCTTTTTCCCGGTCAACGGCGCTGACGTTGCCCCAAGTCAGGGTCACCAGGTTATGTTTTGGCAGCGCCAGGTTGGCTTCGAGTACCTGACGTTTGAGATCTTCTAACATTGTCGTCTCCTGCCGGATGGCGCTGCGCTTATCCGGCCTACAGAACCGTAGGCCCGGTAAACGAAGTGCCACCGGGCATTCAGGGCTTAGCGTTTTGAACCGTAATAGACTTCGTTCCAGCGCAGCGCGTCTTTAAAGGCTGGCAGACGGGTGTCGTTATCAATCACGGTCAGTTCGATGTCGTGCAGCTCGGCAAACTGACGCATATCGTTCAGGTCAAGCGCGTGGCTGAAGACGGTGTGGTGCGCGCCTCCGGCCAGGATCCAGGCTTCCGACGCGGTTGGCAGGTCAGGCTGCGCTTTCCACAGGGCGTTCGCGACCGGCAGTTTCGGCAGAGAATGCGGAGTTTCCACAGCATCGACGCAGTTCACCAGCAGGCGGAAACGGTCGCCGAGGTCGATCAGGCTGGCGTTAATGGCCGGGCCGGTACGGGTGTTGAAGATCAGACGGGCCGGATCCGCTTTGCCGCCAATGCCGAGGTACTGCACATCGAGGATCGGTTTCTCTTCAACGGCGATAGACGGACACACTTCCAGCATGTGCGAGCCGAGCACCAGATCGTTGCCGTTCTCGAAGTGGTAGGTGTAGTCTTCCATAAAAGAGGTGCCGCCCTGCAGACCGGTTGACATCACCTTCATGATGCGAAGCAGAGCGGCAGTTTTCCAGTCGCCTTCGCCCGCAAAACCGTAGCCCTGCTGCATCAGACGTTGTACCGCCAGACCCGGGAGCTGTTTCAGGCCGTGGAGATCTTCAAAGGTGGTGGTGAAGGCATGGAAGCCGCCCTGTTCCAGGAAGCGCTTCATGCCCAGTTCAATGCGTGCGGCATCCAGCACGTTCTGGCGCTTGTCGCCGTTGACCTGTGCCGCAGGCGTCAGGCGGTAGCTGCTTTCGTACTCGTCCACCAGCGCGTTAACGTCGCCATCGCTGATGTCATTCACCACCTGCACCAGGTCGCCCACTGCCCAGGTATTCACGGAGAAGCCGAACTTGATCTGCGCGGCCACTTTGTCGCCGTCGGTTACGGCAACTTCACGCATGTTGTCGCCGAAACGCACCACTTTAAGGTGACGGGTATCCTGCTTAGAGACCGCCTGACGCATCCAGGAGCCAATGCGTTTTTGTGCCTGGCCGTCCTGCCAGTGGCCGGTCACCACGGCATGTTGTTGACGCATACGTGCGCCGATGAAGCCGAACTCGCGACCGCCGTGCGCGGTCTGATTCAGGTTCATGAAGTCCATGTCGATGCTGTCCCACGGCAGGGAGGCGTTGAACTGAGTGTGGAATTGCAGCAGCGGTTTGTTGAGGATAGCCAGGCCGTTGATCCACATTTTGGCTGGCGAGAAGGTGTGCAGCCACACCACCAGGCCAGCGCATTTGTCATCGTAATTGGCATCGCGGCAGATGTTAGTGATTTCGTCCGGCGTAGTACCCAGCGGCTTCAGCACCAGTTTGCACGGCAGTTTGGCTTCCGCGTTCAGCGCATTCACAACGTGCTCCGCGTGTTTCGTCACCTGCTGCAACGCTTCCGGTCCGTATAAATGCTGGCTGCCAATCACAAACCACACTTCATAATTATTAAAAATGGTCATTATCGTGTCCTTAATGTGTCAGGGTTGCCGTAGTGTCCGCGGTGCTTTTGGCCGGGGCGGCGACAGGGAGATAGTGAAGTTCGGCGCTTTTTGCCCATTGCTGGTAGCGCTGATAAAGCTGTTCAAAGCGTTGTGCCTGCTGTGCCTGCGGCTGGAGCGTACTTTCGACGGCGCTCGCCATATGCTGTTGCGCGGTCGGGATATCCGCATGGACGCCTGCGGCCACGGCAGCGAAAATCGCTGCGCCCAGCGCACAGCACTGATCGGAGGCCACAATTTGCAGCGGACGGTTGAGCACGTCGCAGCAGGCCTGCATGATCACCGGATTTTTACGGGCGATACCGCCCAAAGCCATCACGTTGTTCACGTCAATGCCCTGCCCGGTGAAGCACTCCATAATGGCGCGCGCGCCGAACGCGGTGGCGGCGATCAGGCCGCCAAACAGCGCGGGCGCGTCGGTCGCCAGGTTGAGATCGGTAATCACCCCTTTCAGACGCTGGTTGGCAAACGGCGTACGACGGCCATTGAACCAGTCCAGCACCACCGGCAGGTGATCGAGAGACGGATTTTTTGCCCAGGCTTCGGTGAGCTGCGGCAGGAGCTGTTTTTTGCTCGCGGTAATCTGGGTTTTCAATTCAGGATGCGCGGCCGCCAGCTGATCCAGCGGCCAGCCGAGCACCCGGCCAAACCAGGCGTAGATATCGCCAAACGCGGACTGACCCGCTTCGAGGCCGATAAAATCGGGCACCACGCTGCCGTCAACCTGACCGCAGATACCCTTCACCGCGCGGTCGCCAACGGTCGTTTTATCCGCCGTCAGAATGTCGCAGGTGGAGGTGCCAATCACTTTCACCAGCGTGTTAGGCTGCGCACCCGCGCCCACGGCGCCCATATGGCAGTCGAACGCGCCGCCGGAAATGGTCACGTTTTGCGGCAGACCGAGGCGTTTCGCCCACTCTTCGCAGAGCGTGCCGACCGGAATATCGGCGGTGAAGGTGTCGGTAAACAGCGGGTATGTCAGGTTTTTGTTGATGATCGGGTCGAGTTCATCGAAGAACGCTGCCGGAGGCAGACCACCCCAGCTTTCATGCCACAGCGATTTATGCCCGGCGCTGCAACGGCCACGGCGAATAGCCTGCGGGCGAGTGGTGCCGGAAAGCAGGGCGGGAACCCAGTCGCACAGCTCAATCCATGACGCCGCTGCCTGTGCGACCGACGCGTCCGCGCGGGTAACGTGCAGGATTTTTGCCCAGAACCATTCGCTGGAGTAGATCCCGCCGATGTAGCGCGAGTAGTCGGTTTTGCCCGGCTGGTGGCATAAGCGGGTGATGGCTTCCGCCTCTTCCACGGCGGTATGGTCTTTCCACAGCACAAACATGGCGTTCGGGTTGTCGGCAAACTCCGGTCGTAGCGCCAGTACGCGGCCTTCGGCATCGACAGGGGCAGGCGTTGAGCCGGTGCTGTCGACGCCAATCCCCACGACATCGGCCCGCTGGGCGTCCGTCAGCTCCGCCAGCACGGTTTTGATCGCCGCTTCCATTGATTCAATGTAATCACGCGGGTGGTGGCGGAACTGGTTGTTCGGCGCATCGCAGTAGCGCCCCTCTTGCCAGCGCGGATACCACTCAACGCTGGTTGCTATCTCCCGGCCAGTCGTACAGTCCACTGCCAGCGCGCGAACTGAGTCGCTGCCAAAATCGAGGCCAATTGCAATTGCCATGGTGTTGCTCCATCCAAAACAGGTATGGAAGAACATTAGAGACTGAGGACAAAGATCGTCAGGCAGGATCCGCTAATCTTATGGACTAAATTGCTGTAGCAGCGGAAAGTGTGACGCCGTGCAAATATTCAATGTGGACATTTCTGCCGTACTTATAGACACTTTTGTTACTGCTTATCCGCCCGTGCTGGCGGAGAAATCAGGGGAAAAGGCTGAAACATGGCGGACGTAAAAGAGGCGTGATGCTTTTTGGATCTTTTCGCGGGCCATTTTTATACTGCTTTTATCGATATGGACAATTGGTTTCCTTCAGGACCCTTGGGAGAACTGAATCTATGGCCGAACCGCAAAACGATCCCCTGCTGCCGGGATACTCATTTAACGCCCATCTGGTGGCGGGGCTGACGCCCATTGAGGCCGAGGGGTATCTCGATTTCTACGTCGATCGACCGCTCGGAATGAAAGGGTATATTCTGAACCTGACCGTTCGCGGGGAAGGGGTGATTAAAAACGGCGATCGGCAGTTTATCTGCCGCCCTGGTGATATGCTGCTGTTCCCGCCGGGGGAGATCCACCACTACGGACGCCACCCGGATGCCAAAGAGTGGTATCACCAGTGGGTCTATTTCCGTCCGCGCGCCTACTGGCAGGAGTGGCTCTCGTGGCCGGCCATTTTCGCCCATACTGGTTTATATCGCCCGGATGAGGCGCATCTGGCGCAGTTCCGTGAGCTGTTCGCACAAATTATTGAGGCAGGGCAGGCGGGAGGGCGCTACGCTGAACTGCTGGCTATCAACCTGCTTGAACAGGTGCTGCTGCGCCGCATGGAGGCCATCAACGAGTCGCTTAATCCGCCGCTGGACAACCGCGTCCGCGACGCCTGCCAGTACATCAGCGACCACCTTGCCGACAGCCAGTTTGATATTGCCAGCGTCGCCCAGCATGTGTGCCTGTCGCCGTCACGGCTGTCGCATCTGTTCCGCCAGCAGCTTGGCGTGAGCGTACTCAGCTGGCGCGAGGATCAGCGCATCAGCCAGGCGAAACTGCTGCTCAGCACCACCCGAATGCCTATCGCCACCGTCGGGCGTAACGTCGGCTTTGAAGATCAGCTCTATTTCTCTCGCGTGTTTAAGAAGTGCACCGGTGCCAGCCCGAGCGAATTCCGTGCGGGATGTGAATAATCGGTAAACATTCAGGTGAACTTCAGGCGCATCTTGTAAACTATTCAGACAATTGATGCCTTGACGCGGTGCAGGGCGCTAAGCAGAATCGCTGATTCGTTTTCTGACCGGAATAGTTATGCAGGCATTGCTGGAACATTTTATTACCCAGTCCGTTATGTATTCGCTCATCGCCGTGGCGCTGGTGGCGTTTCTGGAGTCGCTGGCGCTGGTCGGGCTGATCCTGCCCGGCACCGTGATGATGGCGGGGCTTGGGGCGCTTATCGGCAGCGGCGAGGTCAATTTCTGGCAGGCGTGGATGGCCGGTATTATCGGCTGTTTGCTGGGGGACTGGATCTCCTTCTGGCTGGGCTGGCGCTTTAAGAAGCCGCTACACCGCTGGTCGTTCATGAAAAAAAACAAAGCGCTGCTGGATAAAACCGAGCACGCGTTGCACCAGCACAGCATGTTCACCATCCTCGTGGGGCGCTTCGTTGGGCCAACGCGTCCACTGGTGCCGATGGTGGCCGGGATGCTGGATCTGCCCGTCGCGAAGTTTGTGGTGCCGAATATCATCGGCTGCGTCTTCTGGCCGCCGTTCTACTTTCTGCCGGGTATCCTGGCGGGCGCGGCGATTGATATTCCTGACGGTATGCAAAGCGGTGAGTTTAAATGGCTGCTGCTGGGTACGGCTGTGCTGCTGTGGCTGGCGGTTTGGCTCTGCTGGCGCCTGTGGCGCAGCGCGAAAGCGAGCGTCGATCGCCTGACCCGCTATCTCCCGCGCACGCGCCTGCTCTGGCTGGCCCCACTTACGCTCGGCGTGGCGGTGGTAGCGCTGGTGGCGCTGATCCGCCACCCGCTGATGCCGGTGTACGGCGAGATCCTGTTGAAGGTGGTGAGCCGTTAAGGTGTTTTCCCTCTCCCCGTGGGAGAGGGCCAGGGTGAGGGCATCAGACCGCACGAATACCCAACAATGAAGATGCCCCTGCGTTACCACTCAGAAGTTCTTCTGTTTCTCCATCCCACAAAATACGTCCCTCCGCGATCACCACCGATCGCGGCGCGATGCGTGCGGCATCTTCAATGCTGTGCGAAACCATCAGCATCGTCAGTTGCTCGCGCTCGCACACTTCCTCAACCAGCGAGAGCATCTCCTGGCGCAGGGCCGGGTCGAGCGCCGAAAAGGGTTCGTCGAGCAGCAGCAGCGGCTGCTCGCGCACCAGACAGCGTGCCAGCGCCACGCGCTGGCGCTGGCCGCCGGAAAGCTCCCCCGGAAGTCTGTTGATAAACGCAGACAGGCCCATTTGTTCGGCGATCGCCTCCAGCGTCTGCCGCTGCGCAGCACTGAGCTTTAACCCCGGATCCATACCCAGCGCGATGTTCTGCCAGACCGTAAGATGATTGAACAGATTGTTTTCCTGGAACAGCATCGACACCGGGCGCTTAGCCGGCGGAGCGTAGGTATACTCGCCATTATCAATGACGATCGACCCGCTGGCTGGCTGCAAAAAACCGGCAATCAGATTGAGCAGGGTACTTTTTCCGGCCCCGCTGGGGCCAAGCACTGCGATTCGCTCTCCCTGACGAACGGAGAGGGTAAAACGCATTGGCAGGTGCTCATAAAGCCAGGTTACATCAGTCAGTTTTAACATCACGCCCCGGAAGTTTTTCGATAACGGTAAATAACGCAAAGCACAGCAGCAACAGGAGCAGCGCCGTGACGGCGCCGTCCTGGCTACGGTAAGAGCCGATTTGCTGATAAAGCCAGAACGGCAGCGTGCGGAAATCCTCGTTGCCGAAGAGCGCCACTACGCCAAAATCGCCAATCGACAGCACGCAGGCAAACGCCAGCGCCTGGGCGAGCGGACGTTTCAGTGCGCGCAATTCTACCACCTTCAGACGCTGCCAGCCCTGCATGCCCAGCGACTGACACAGCAAGCTGTAGCGGCTGTTGACGTCGCGCATCGGGTTTTCCAGTACCTTGAGCGCGTAAGGGATGGCCATGAGTGCGTTGGTAAAAATGACGATGCCGTCGGCGCTTTCCGGCAGGCCGATGGTGCTGTTGAACAGTAAAAAGAATCCGGTCGCCAGCACAATGCCCGGCATCGCCAGGATCAGCATACCCGTCAGTTCCAGCGCGTGTCCGGCTTTACGGGCATGACGCGCGTACAGCTCGCGGCTGCTCCAGAGCAGCATCATGGTCAGGATCACGCACAGTAGCCCGGCTGCCAGCGCGATGCGCAAGGAGGTCCACGTCGCTTGCCACAGGACAGGTTGTTGCAGTACCGACAACACATTGCGATTCAGTCCATCAACGATAACGGCCAGCAGCGGGGGCAGCAAAAGCAGGAGTGCCAGTGCGATCAGCATAAAATCCGCGACGCGGCTATACAGGCTGTCCTGCGGATCGCGCCAGCCTGTCATGTTATTGCTTCCTGCGGGGATCGTTTTGCTTAGCCTCTGGCTGAGTAACACCAGTGCCAGACAGCATACCATCTGCACGATCGCCAGCAGCGCGGCGCGCCCCGGATCGTAGTCGTAACTTAAAGCCTGATAGATCGCCAGCTCAATGGTGGTGGCCTGCGGCCCGCCGCCGAGAGAAAGTACGGTCGCGAAGCTGGCGAAGCAGAGCATAAAGATTAGCGCGGCAACCGGGGCAATCTGGCGTCGCAGCCACGGCCATTCGACAAAGCGGAAGAACGACCAGCCGCGCATGCCAAGCTGGGCGGCAATCTGACGCTGCTCACCGGGAATGTTTTCCAGCGCCTGTAAAAAGAGGCGCGTGGCCATCGGCATATTGAAAAAAATATGCGCCAGCAGAATGCCTTTCAGGCCGTATGGCGAGAAGGTCCATTCCAGACCAAGCAGGTTGAAAAGGAATGCCAGCCATCCCTGCCGACCGTAGACGCTCAGAATGCCGAACACCGCCACCAGCACGGGCAGGATCAGCGTCATCGCGCACAGCCGCAGCAGGGCAAGCCTGCCGGGGAAACGTCTGCGATAGAGGGCGCGCGCGAGGAAAATGGCCGGGAGCGTCGACAGCAGCGCGGAGAGAAACGCCTGCCAGAAGGAGAAACGGATGACGTGCCAGAGATAGCTATCGTGCCAGAGCGCGAGCAGATCGCTCTCTGGCGCGTTAAACCACAGCGCGAGAAACGCTCCCAGGCTGACGACCACCATCAGTATAGCGGCGAGCAGCCCGGGAACTAACCAGCCGGGGATCAGCGGCTGACGGCGCGTTGCCATTCACTTATCCATGCGGCGCGCTGGGTGGCAACCTGCTGCGGCGTAAATTCCAGGGAGGTTTGCGGTTTGTTCAGCTGCTCAAAACCTGCCGGCAGCGCAACATCAGTGACCGGGTACATCCAGTTTCCTGTCGGAATAGTATTCTGGAATGCCGGTGAAACCATAAACTTCAGGAATTTCTCGGCGAGCTCCGGCTGTTTGCTCGCGGCGGTGCGGGCGGCCACTTCCACCTGCAAATAATGCCCTTCAGCAAAGTTCGCGGCGGCGTAGTTGTCTTTCTTCTCGGCGATAATGTGGTAGGCCGGAGAAGTCGTGTAGCTCAGCACAAGGTCGCTTTCGCCTTTCAGGAACAGGCCGTAGGCTTCGCTCCAGCCTTTGGTGACGGTAACGGTTTTCGCAGCCAGTTTCTGCCACGCCTCAGGCGTTTTGTCGCCATAGACTTTCTGCATCCACAACAGCAGCCCCAGACCCGGCGTGCTGGTGCGCGGATCTTCATAAATCACGCGCCACTTCTGATCGCTTTCGACCAGCTCTTTCAGGCTTTTGGGCGGATTCTTCAGCTTGTTTTTATCGTAGACAAACGCAAAGTAACCGTAATCAAAGGGAACGAAGGTGTCGTTTTTCCAGCCGCCCGGCACGTTGACGGCATCTGCCGCCACGCCGCTTTTGGCGAACAGTCTGGTTTGAGTGGCGGCTTGCAGCAGGTTGTTATCCAGCCCGAGCACCACGTCGGCTTTGCTGTTTTTGCCTTCCATACGCAGCCGGTTAAGCAGAGAGACACCATCTTCCAGTGCCACGAATTTCAGCTCGCAGTTGCAGTCGGCTTCAAAGGCTTTTTTCACCGCCGGGCCGGGGCCCCAGTCGGCGGAGAAGGAGTCGTAGGTGTAGACCGTCAGGACAGGCTTAGCAAAAACAGGCAGCGCAAACAGCGCCAGCAGAGGAAGAACGTTTTTTAACACTTTGCACCTCAGGGTTGAGTGGCAAAGGATTTTGAGAGACAGCCTCAAATCCCTTCGCCGGCGTTATCCGGATCAGGTTCGACGGGTATTATCTCAGCGCACATCAGTGATGCAGCACCCCGTTGAGAACGGCGCTATTGTAATGATTTGGTGAATATTACGAAAGCGTTATGGCTCCGGCGGCGCAAACCACGCGGATTTAAAATCAAACCAGCCCAGGGTATTCATTCGCAGGCCGCGCATGCTGCGCTGCCCTTGGATCAGCAGCCAGTGGTGAATCAACGGTACGATCGTCTGCCCGGCCAGCAGCTCCTGACACCAGGCGGCCAGATCCATTTCTCCTGCCCGCCACCGTGCGGCGTCTCGCTGCCAGTCCCGATTGATACAGTGCTGAATCAGGGGCACTTCATACAGGTGAGAGAAGAGCGAAAAATCAAGCGGCAGCGTGAAGTTCGCACTGTTGAGCCAGATATCGCTGATAACATCTCCACGGTGCCATTCATCATAGTCCACTTCCTGTATCGCCAGCGTCACGCCCTCGGCTGCCAGCAGCTTACTCATGATCCTTGCGATAAACCGGTGTTCAATGTGATCGCGATAGTAGCTGAGGGTGATGGTCTCCAGTCCGGCAGGTTTTTCACTGCGTACTGGCTGCGCATGGTGCCAGCGCGGAAGCAGGCCATAGGCCGGGAACCACCAGGTCTGGTATTGCTCCTCTGCGTGATAAATCAGGTTAGCGGGCGCCAGAACATGGCTGATCCACCTGCGTACGTCGTGATTCGCCCCGCGATGGCTGCGGCTATCGAAGAGCAGGTAATAGCAGCCCTCCTCCAGGCGGCTTTCGAACGCCTTTTCACCGGCTGTTGGCCCTTCCAGCGTCAGGCCTGCGCTCAGCTCTTCGTTGAGATCCGGTAGCACCCAGACGTTGACTTCGTCGATCAGCGCCCTATAGCCAAAGTAATCATCAAAGGCGCGGATCTTCAGCTGATTACTGTTGTTCCGTGAAACGGAGTAGGGGCCCGTACCAATCGGCTGGCTGGAAAAATTGTTCAGGGATCGCCACTCGGCAGGCAGGATCATCGAGGGCACGTAGCCCAGAAGCCACGGAAGCCATTTGTCCGGCTGCGATAGCTCAATATCCAGGGTCCAGGCCGTGGGGGAGTGGATCCGCGCGATATGCGAATAGAGCGGCAGCGTGCGGGCGCGCTCTAAGGAGTCGATAACGTCGCGCATCTCCAGCTCGCGTCCATGGTGGAAATGAATGCCGGGACGTAAAAAGAAGCGCCAGTGCAACGGAGACACCTGTTGCCAGTGATGGGCAATATCCGCTTCCAGTTCCCCGTTTTCCTCATTTATCCGCGTCAGGCCGCTAAAAATCTGCCGGGCCATGTGGGTTTCAGAGCGACGTAACGCCGTACCGGGCAACAGATTTTTCATTGGGCGATAGTAAAGCACTCGCAGAATGTGGCGTCCCTGACGAAAGCTGCGTCCCAGATGCGAGACCAGCATCTGGCGCACGGCGGCTTTGTCGCCCACCAGCTGGACCAGCTGATCGATGCGGTCTTGCTCCAGCAGATCCTCCGCCCGCTGTTGCTGCAACGCCAGGCCGGTATAGAGGAAAGTCAGGCGCGAGCGCTTACCGCGTCCGGCTTCGGCCTCCCAGTTTAGCCAGCCCTGCTGCTGCATGGTGTTGAGGAGGGTACGCATATGACGCCGGGAGCAGTTGAGGAGCTCGGCCAGCTCGTTCAGCGTGGTCTCCTGCGATTGCCCCTCGCAGCACTGCCAGAGGCGGATAAATTGTTGTTGCAGACGACCAGAAGGCATAAAAGAGGAACTCCTGACAAAAAATCAGCAATTTATTAATCCCTATATTAAGCCAATAATCCTTATCGATGAAGCGAGGAGGTAAATTATGAAGAGGTCTACCGCACGTCAGTTTTATCAGCACTATTTTTCAGCGACAAAGGGAGTGTCCTGGCTGGCCCGCCAGTGCGCAGAGCAGCGGCTGAGAATACTGGAAGATCTGATGCAGTGGGACGTTACGAAACCGACCTCTTCTCGCTAACTCGCCTCGATCATGTGTGACTGAGTATTGGTGCTAATCACCCGCCAGCAAAATGTTTTTGCTGGCTTTTTTCGTTTACTATTTCACCCAATTTCGATTCGCTTTCATAAGGACTTGCGCATGCTCTGGTTGATGACGATGGGGCGACGCCTGAACGGCGTGTACGCCGCTTTTATGCTGGTGGCCTTCATGATGGGCGTGGCCGGTGCGCTACAGGCGCCGACGCTGAGCCTGTTTCTCAGTCGTGAGGTTGGGGCGCAGCCATTTTGGGTAGGCCTGTTCTACACCGTCAACGCCATTGCCGGGATCCTCGTCAGCCTGTGGCTGGCGAAACGATCCGACAGCCAGGGCGATCGCCGCAAGCTGATCCTCTTTTGTTGCGCCATGGCCGTGGGCAACGCGTTGCTGTTTGCCTTTAATCGTCACTACCTGACGCTTATCACCTGTGGCGTGCTGTTGGCCTCTCTGGCGAACACCGCCATGCCGCAGCTCTTCGCCCTGGCCCGGGAGTACGCCGACAACTCGGCGCGGGAAGTGGTGATGTTCAGCTCGGTGATGCGTGCGCAGCTCTCTCTCGCATGGGTCATCGGCCCCCCGCTGGCGTTCATGCTGGCGCTGAACTACGGTTTCACCGTCATGTTCACCATCGCCGCGGGAATTTTTGCCATCAGCCTGGCGCTGATAGCCTTTGTGCTGCCATCGGTGGCGCGCGTAGAGCAGGTGACGGACAAGCCCATCACCCAGGTAAGCGGCTGGCAGGATAAAAACGTCCGCATGTTGTTTATCGCCTCCACGCTGATGTGGACCTGCAACACCATGTACATTATCGATATGCCGCTGTGGATCAGCAGCGATCTGGGACTGCCCGACAAGCTCGCGGGGATCCTGATGGGCACCGCTGCCGGGCTGGAGATCCCGGCGATGATTCTGGCGGGTTACTACGTAAAACGTTTCGGAAAGCGTCGGATGATGGTCGTCGCCGTGGCGGCTGGGGTGGTGTTCTACGCGGGGTTAATCCTTTTCCATTCGCGGGAAGCTTTGCTGGCGTTACAGCTATTTAACGCGGTATTTATCGGAATCGTTGCCGGGATCGGCATGCTCTGGTTCCAGGATTTAATGCCGGGGCGAGCAGGCTCCGCGACCACGCTGTTTACTAACAGTATCTCTACCGGCGTGATTCTGGCAGGGGTGATTCAGGGGGCGCTGTCGCAAAGCTATGGACATGCATCCGTGTACTGGGTGATCGCAGCGATTTCGGTCATCACGCTTGTATTAACGTGCCGGGTTAAAGACGTTTGATTCTGGAAGGCGGCTTCACGAAATGAAACGATTTTCTGACAGGAGCAGAGAAGGCGCATAGAGTGCGTGACGGGTGCTTGAGGCTGTTTGCCTCAGGCTTTCGCAAGAGGCAAACAGTGGAGAGTCCCACATCAAAAAAACTGATGGGGAGACCAACTTCACAACCAACATTGCGAGGTTAGTCTCTTCATTGCCGAAAAGCAATAAGGAGGCTGGAATGCCAAAACGTACTCTGCTGTTAGGTTTGTTTCTGATCTGTACGACGTTGTTGATCTTCACCTGGATGGTGCGTGACTCGCTGTGTGAGCTGCACTTCAGACAGGAGAAAACAGAGCTGGCGGCAGTGTTGGCTTACGAAGCAAAACGTTAGCGGTATTGGCGGGGTTTTTCCCCGCCTCTCCAGAGTGGTTACGCCTCAACGCACCCTTATCAATGGCCCGCGCCCTGCGGGCCATTGCCTTTAGCCCATAAACGCAGGCTGTTTTTTCTCGTAGGTGGAGATAGCCTCTTCGTGCTGCAGCGTCAGGCCAATGCTATCCAGACCGTTCAGCATGCAGTGGCGACGGAACGCATCAATGCTAAAGCTGTAGGTCTTGTCACCGGCTTTCACCACTTCTGCTTCCAGATCCACTTCAAACGACATCCCCGGATTTGCCTGCACCAGCGCAAACAATTCATCGACCTGTTCGTCACTCAGCGTCACCGGCAGCAGCTGGTTGTTGAAGCTGTTGCCGTAGAAGATATCCGCGAAGCTTGGGGCGATAACCACTTTAAAACCGTAGTCGGTCAATGCCCATGGCGCGTGTTCACGCGACGATCCGCAGCCAAAGTTTTCCCGCGCCAGCAAAATGGAGGCGCCTTTGTATTCCTGAAAGTTCAGGACGAATTCCGGGTTCGGCACTTCGCCTTTATCGTCGAGGAAGCGCCAGTCGTTGAACAGATGCGCCCCAAAACCCGTGCGCGTCACTTTCTGCAAAAACTGTTTAGGAATGATCGCGTCAGTATCGACATTAGCGGCGTCCAGCGGGACAACACGGCCCGTATGTTGGGTAAATTTCTCTGCCATGATTGTCTCCTTATTTCAGGCTGCGAATATCGGCGAAATGACCGGTGACTGCCGCAGCGGCGGCCATTGCCGGGCTGACCAGGTGGGTGCGCCCACCGCGGCCCTGACGGCCTTCAAAGTTACGGTTGCTGGTGGAGGCACAGCGCTCGCCCGGATTCAGGCGGTCGTTGTTCATCGCCAGACACATGGAGCAGCCGGGCAGGCGCCACTCGAAGCCTGCTTCGATAAAGATCTTATCCAGACCTTCCGCTTCCGCCTGGGCTTTCACCGGACCGGAGCCCGGCACAACCAGCGCCTGCACGCCCGGTGCCACTTTGCGGCCTTTTGCAATTTCTGCCGCAGCGCGTAAATCTTCGATACGGGAGTTAGTGCAGGAGCCGATGAACACTTTATCAATGCTCACGTCGGTCAGCGGTACGCCGGGTTTCAACCCCATGTAAGCCAGCGCCTTTTCCGCACTCGCGCGCTCGACCGGATCGGTGAAGGAAGCCGGGTCAGGAATGCTGTCGTTGACGGAAATGACCTGGCCCGGGTTGGTGCCCCAGGTGACTTGCGGGGCGATCTCTTCCGCCTGCAACGTCACAACGGTATCAAAAATTGCCCCCTCGTCCGTTTTCAGGGTTTTCCAGTACGCTACCGCGTCGTCAAAATTCTGTCCTTTCGGCGCATGAAGACGCCCCTTCACATAGTTGAAGGTGGTGTCGTCTGGGGCCACCAGGCCTGCTTTGGCACCCATCTCAATGGCCATGTTGCACAGGGTCATACGACCTTCCATGCTCAGCGCCTGGATAGCGTCGCCGCAGAACTCAACGACGTGACCGGTACCGCCTGCACTGCCGGTTTTGCCGATAATCGCCAGCACGATATCTTTCGCGGTGATACCCGGCGCGGCTTTCCCCTTCACTTCAATCTTCATGGTTTTGGCGCGGCCCTGCTTCAGGGTCTGCGTCGCCAGAACGTGTTCCACTTCAGAGGTGCCAATCCCGAACGCCAGGGCGCCAAATGCGCCGTGCGTCGCGGTGTGGGAGTCGCCGCAGACAATGGTCATGCCCGGCAGAGTAATACCCTGTTCAGGCCCCATTACGTGGACGATGCCCTGATAGGGGTGGTTCAGATCGTACAGCTCCACGCCAAACTCGTTACAGTTCTTAATCAGCTCCTGCATCTGGATACGCGCCATCTCGCCAGATGCATTAATGTCTTTGGTCTGGGTGGAAACGTTGTGATCCATCGTGGCAAAGGTTTTACCCGGCTGACGCACCGGGCGCTTGTGCGCACGCAGGCCGTCAAATGCCTGAGGAGACGTCACTTCGTGTACCAGATGACGGTCGATGTACAACAGTGGGGTTTCGTCTGGCGTCTCGTAAACAACGTGCGCATCAAACAACTTCTCATATAACGTCTTAGCCATGATTACACCCCTTCAGCGACATAGCGGGCAATGATGTCGCCCATTTCATCGGTACTGACTGCCGCCGTGCCGCGTGCTAAATCACCGGTACGGACGCCTTCTTCTAACGCCCGGTTAATGGCGTTTTCAATTGCGGTTGCTGCATCGCCTGCATCCAGGCTGTAGCGCAGCAGCAGAGCCAGGGAGAGGATCTGCGCAATCGGGTTGGCGATGTTTTTGCCTGCGATATCCGGCGCGGAGCCCCCCGCCGGTTCGTACAGGCCAAAGCCTTCTTCGTTCAGGCTGGCCGAGGGCAGCATGCCCATGGAGCCAGTGATCATGGCGCATTCATCCGAGAGAATATCGCCGAACAGGTTGGAGCACAGCAACACGTCAAACTGAGACGGATCTTTGATCAGCTGCATCGTTGCGTTGTCGATATACATATGCGACAGCGCAACGTCCGGGTACTGCTTAGCGACTTCACTGACGATTTCGCGCCACAAAATGGAAGACTGGAGCACGTTCGCTTTATCAATCGAGGTCACTTTACGGCGGCGTTTGCGCGCTGACTCAAACGCGATATGGGCGATACGTTCAATTTCAAAACGGTGATAGACCTCGGTATCAAACGCTTTCTCATGCTGACCGCTGCCTTCGCGACCTTTTGGCTGACCGAAGTAGATGCCGCCGGTCAGCTCACGCACGCAGAGAATGTCGAAACCGTTGGCCGCGATATCCGCGCGCAGCGGGCAGAACTCTTCCAGCCCCGGGTACAGCTTCGCCGGACGCAGGTTGCTGAACAGTTTGAAATGTTTACGCAGCGGCAGCAGCGCACCGCGCTCCGGCTGCTCTGCTGGCGGCAAATGTTCCCACTTAGGGCCGCCCACGGAGCCAAACAGCACGGCATCGGCATTTTCACAGCCTTCCACAGTGGCTTTCGGCAATGGCGTACCGTGGTTATCAATTGCAATACCGCCCACATCGTAGTGGCTGGTGGTAATTTTCATCGCAAAACGCGAACGAACGGCTTCCAGTACTTTCAGCGCCTGTGCCATCACTTCCGGGCCAATACCGTCACCCGGCAACACAGCAATATGGTAATTCTTCGACATCACACGGTTTCCTTGTTGTTCTCTTTATTCTGAGCTTTGCGTTGCAACTCTTTTTCGACTTCGGCGGCGCGCCAGATGTTGTTCAGGACATGCACCATCGCTTTCGCGGAGGATTCGACGATATCTGTCGCCAGACCCACACCGTGGAAGCGGCGACCGTTATAATTGACGACGATATCCACCTGACCCAGGGCGTCTTTACCGTGCCCTTTAGCCGTCAGGTCGTATTTCACCAGCTCTACGTCGTACTCAGTGACGCGGTTAATCGCCTGGTAAATGGCATCCACAGGGCCGTTGCCGTTGGCGGCTTCCGCTTTAATTTCATCCCCGCAGGCCAGCTTAACGGAGGCGGTGGCGATGTCGCTTGAGCCGGACTGGACGTTGAAGTAGTCCAGACGGAAGTGCTCTGGCTCTTCCTGCTGTTTGTTGATGAATGCCAGCGCTTCCAGATCGTAATCGAACACCTGGCCCTTCTTGTCCGCCAGCTTCAGGAAGGCGTCGTACAGCTGATCCATGTTGTAATCGCTGTCCTTGTAGCCCATCTCTTCCATACGGTGCTTCACTGCCGCGCGACCAGAGCGTGAGGTCAGGTTCAACTGAACCTGGTTCAGACCGATGGATTCCGGAGTCATGATTTCGTAGTTTTCACGGTTCTTCAGCACCCCATCCTGGTGGATACCGGAAGAGTGAGCGAACGCGCCCGTACCGACAATCGCTTTGTTGGCCGGGATCGGCATGTTGCAAATCTGGCTGACGGTCTGGCTGGTGCGCCAGATTTCGTTGTGATTGATGCGTGTGTGCACGTCCATGATGTCTTTGCGCACTTTGATCGCCATGATCACTTCTTCCAGCGAACAGTTGCCTGCGCGTTCGCCGATGCCGTTCATCGCGCCTTCTACCTGACGCGCGCCGGCGTGCACCGCCGCGATAGCATTGCCAACGGCCAGACCCAGGTCATCGTGGGTGTGTACAGAGATAATGGCTTTATCAATATTTGGTACGCGGTCATACAGACCGGTAATGATGTTGGCAAACTCAAACGGCATGGTGTAGCCGACGGTATCCGGGATGTTGATGGTTCTGGCTCCGGCATTAATAGCGGCTTCCACAACACGGGCCAAATCGTCAATCGGCGTGCGGCCTGCATCTTCACAGGAAAATTCCACGTCGTCAGTGTAGTTACGCGCCCGTTTAACCATATACACCGCACGTTCGATCACTTCATCCAGCGTGCTGCGCAACTTGGTTGCAATGTGCATGGGGGAGGTGGCAATAAAAGTATGGATACGGAAAGCTTCTGCAACTTTCAGGGATTCCGCGGCCACATCGATATCTTTCTCAACGCAGCGAGCCAGAGCGCACACGCGGCTGTTTTTGATGGTGCGGGCGATGGTCTGCACTGACTCAAAATCACCCGGCGAGGAGACAGGAAAACCGACCTCCATTACGTCTACACCCATGCGTTCCAGGGCCAGCGCAATTTGCAGTTTTTCTTTAACACTCAGGCTCGCCTGTAATGCCTGTTCACCGTCACGTAAAGTAGTATCGAAAATAACGACTTGCTGGCTCATGGGTTAGGTCCTTGTCAGTCTTAGGGCGCCTTGCTACGAGCATAAAAAAACCCGCGCAGTGGCGCGGGTTTTTAGTTTTACTGAAGACGATTCAACGCTGAATTTCGCCCGCCAGTCTACCGCGCACAGTGGATGCGTTTAGTAGTAGTAGACCGGTGAAACGAAGGGTGCGAATCATGAATCCTGCTCCAGGTGAATGCGATAGGCTTTTAGTGGTACTGGATACGCCGACTCATGTCAACCCCTCCCCGACAAAACGGGGACCCAACGCAGGGAGAATACATTAGCTAATTGTGCTGGTTTTTGCGTGGCTAACCGATTTTATTGTCTATTATTGGACTGGGGATTCATCTCTGGAATAATTTGAATATAATTGGTAGCAATTGAACATACTATTTTCACCAACATGCTATGAAATGGAATGTGTTTCATATCATTGATTTATAAACTTCATGAATGATTTACGGGTAAGTAAGTTATCAAAATTGATATCAATTTGTTAATGAATATGCGTTGTATACTATTAATAGTTTAATAACTCTTAAGTCATTATTAATGAGAGCGTTGATTGTGTATTTGTCTGGTTTATGGTTTCATGCTCACAATAAAGTTTGAGATATCTTTTGAACGATTTTTAACTCTTCATTTATGGGGTGCGTAAAGCCGCTCGGTGAATGGGGCTCTTTATATATTCCGAATTTTAAATAATTTCCTTTCGCTTGTTGTATATGCATGGTAAATCATATTTTTCGAAGTTATTACTGTACCTGGGCAAAGGGAATTTAGCGTGACGGTGGAGTCAGAAATGCCAGAAAATAATATTAACCAACCACAGACTTATGATGGGGTTAAGCCTCAGTTACGCACAGTGGATCTTAACTTGTTAACTGTATTCGATGCAGTGATGCAGGAGCAGAATATTACGCGAGCAGCGCAATCTCTGGGAATGTCTCAGCCTGCCGTGAGTAATGCCGTAGCCAGACTTAAGGTGATGTTTAACGACGAGTTATTCGTTCGTTATGGGAGGGGAATTCAGCCCACAGCGCGTGCATTCCAGCTATTCGGTTCGATTCGTCAGGCGCTACAGCTAGTTCAAAATGAACTTCCCGGTTCGGGCTTTGAACCCTTAAGCAGTGAGCGGGTTTTCCATCTCTGTGTTTGCAGTCCGTTAGATAATTATTTGACGTCTGTTATATATAATAAAGTTGAACAGATCGCCCCAAATATTCATCTCGTTTTTAAATCATCATTAAATCAAAACACTGAACACCAGCTTCGTTATCAGGAAACAGAGTTTGTTCTGGGATACGAAGAGTTCCGCCGTCCAGAGTTTGCCTGTGTTCCGTTGTTCAAAGACGAAATGGTGTTAGTCGCCAGTAAAAAACATCCCCGTATGAATTCGCCGCTGCGTGAAAGCGATGTTTACAGTGAGCAACACGCCGTTGTTGCTCTTGACAGATATGCCTCATTCAGTCAGCCGTGGTATGACACCGCCGATAAACAAGCCTGCGTGGCTTATCAGGGAATGGCCATGGTCAGTGTATTAAATGTCGTTTCTCAGACGCAGTTAGTCGCTATTGCGCCGCGCTGGCTTGCTGAAGAGTTCTCCGATTCACTGAATCTGCAAATTTTACCTCTGCCGCTCAAGCTTAATAGCCGGACCTGTTATCTTTCCTGGCATGAGGCTGCGGGTCGGGATAAAGGGCATCAGTGGATGGAAGAGCTGCTGATCAATATTTGCCGTCGCTAGGTTCTGGTGAATAAACCGCATGGCGTCATGCGGTTTATTCTGCGGTTTTTAAAACTGGCGATATTTTGTGCTGTGTTAATTTTTTCAGTTACTTATGCATGCTCAAAAATAGATGATTTCCTGATCCATCCTCTTTTTAAGAGATGAATTATTATTGTCTCCACTCATACCAGACGAATTCACCATATTCATGTCTGTCAGCTGTTTTTTCTGCTTTTATTGCTCATTCCCGCATCCCGTTTGCTAATTGCCTGCCTCATAACGAGCGGTTAAGGTATCCATCACTCTGCACATTATAAGATGGGTTTACCCTGTCAGAAGACGGCGCGGAAATGAATTCTGTAGACCGTCTATAACAAAAGCCTGGAGGCAAAGCATGGAGATGTTGTCTGGCGCGGAAATGGTCGTCCGATCGCTTATCGATCAGGGCGTGAAACAAGTGTTCGGCTATCCCGGAGGCGCGGTTCTCGATATTTATGACGCGCTGCACACGGTAGGCGGTATTGATCATGTTCTGGTTCGTCATGAACAGGCTGCTGTGCATATGGCTGACGGCCTGGCCCGCGCCACGGGCGAAGTGGGTGTTGTGCTGGTCACTTCCGGGCCGGGGGCGACCAATGCCATTACTGGCATAGCGACTGCGTATATGGACTCTATTCCACTGGTCATTCTTTCCGGACAGGTGGCGACGTCGCTGATTGGCTATGATGCGTTTCAGGAGTGCGACATGGTGGGGATCTCACGCCCCGTGGTGAAGCACAGCTTTCTGGTTAAACAAACTGAAGATATCCCGGGCGTACTGAAAAAAGCCTTCTGGCTGGCCGCCAGCGGTCGTCCTGGGCCAGTGGTTGTCGATCTGCCAAAAGATATTCTCAATCCGGGGAATAAACTGCCTTACCTTTGGCCTGAGTCGGTGAGCATGCGTTCGTATAATCCGACCACGCAAGGGCACAAAGGACAGATTAAACGTGCGCTTCAAACGCTGCTGGCTGCGAAAAAACCGGTGGTCTATGTGGGGGGAGGCGCCGTCAATGCAGCCTGCGAAACGCAACTACGCGAACTGATCGAGAAGCTTAATCTTCCTGTCGCGTCATCACTGATGGGGCTGGGGGCGTTCCCTGCCACGCATCGGCAGGCGCTGGGCATGCTGGGTATGCACGGCACCTACGAAGCCAATATGACGATGCACAATTCTGACGTGATTTTTGCCGTCGGCGTGCGTTTTGACGATCGCACCACGAACAACCTGGCGAAATACTGCCCGAATGCGACGGTGCTGCACATTGATATCGATCCTACTTCTATCTCTAAAACGGTGCCGGCGGATGTGCCGATCGTGGGAGACGCACGACAGGTGCTGGACCAAATGTTGGATCTGCTGGCGCAGGAGACCGCCTCTCAACCGCTGGACGAGATCCGCGACTGGTGGCAACAAATCGAGCAATGGCGTGGCCGTCAGTGCCTTAAATACGACACGCAAAGTGAGAACATCAAACCGCAGGCGGTGATCGAGACGATCTGGCGTCTGACCAATGGCGATGCGTATGTCACTTCTGACGTGGGCCAGCATCAGATGTTTGCTGCGCTGTATTACCCGTTTGATAAACCGCGTCGCTGGATCAACTCAGGCGGGCTCGGCACGATGGGCTTTGGTTTGCCCGCCGCGCTGGGGGTAAAGCTGGCGTTGCCAAACGAAACGGTTATCTGCGTAACGGGTGACGGCAGTATACAGATGAATATTCAGGAACTTTCCACTGCGCTGCAATATGAACTGCCAGTGCTGGTGCTGAACCTGAATAACGGTTACCTCGGCATGGTAAAACAGTGGCAGGATATGATTTATTCGGGCCGTCACTCCCAGTCCTATATGAAATCACTTCCGGACTTTGTCCGTCTGGCTGAAGCCTATGGTCATATTGGCATGCGGGTAACCGATCCGTCAGAGCTGGAAGCGAAGCTCGGCGAAGCGCTTGAGCACGTTAAAAACAATCGCCTCGTCTTCATGGACGTTATCGTCGATGGCACAGAGCACGTTTATCCGATGCATATTCGTGGCGGTGGTATGGATGAAATGTGGTTAAGCAAAACGGAGAGAACCTGATATGCGCCGGATATTATCTGTATTACTGGAAAATGAGTCGGGCGCACTGTCGCGGGTTATTGGGCTCTTTGCCCAGCGCGGCTATAACATTGAAAGCCTGACCGTGGCACCGACCGATGACCCTACGCTCTCGCGCATGACGATCCAGACTGTCGGCGATGCGAAAGTGCTTGAGCAGATCGAAAAGCAATTGCACAAGCTGGTGGACGTACTGCGCGTCAGCGAGCTGGGGCAGGGGGCTTACGTCGAACGTGAAGTGATGCTGGTGAAAATTCAGGCCAGCGGTTACGGCCGTGAAGAGGTCAAGCGCAACACGGATATTTTCCGTGGGCAGATTATTGACGTCACGCCTTCTATATATACTGTCCAGCTTGCCGGAACGAGCGATAAGCTGGACGCTTTCCTGGCCTCTGTCAGGGATGTGGCAAAAATTGTTGAAGTTGCGCGCTCTGGCGTTGTTGGCCTCTCGCGCGGCGATAAAATCATGCGTGAGTAGCGCAATAGGTTCGCCTCTTTCAGCCCGGTAGCCAAAGCCGGGCTTTTTTTTGCGTAATCCGCCGACAACGCAGACAAAAGCGGTTGCCGTGAAGGCTATTCTGCGTTTAGATGTTAAAATATTTAACCATAACCTTGACAGGGCCATGGACTCTTTTCTTTTTTTGAGGGGCAATTGTGAAACTGGATGAAATCGCCCGGCTCGCCGGCGTGTCGAGAACCACGGCCAGCTATGTGATTAACGGTAAAGCAAAGCAGTATCGTGTCAGCGATAAGACCGTTGAGAAAGTGATGGCAGTCGTTCGTGAGCATAATTACCATCCGAATGCTGTCGCCGCAGGTTTACGTGCCGGGCGCACCCGCTCTATTGGCCTGGTGATCCCGGACCTGGAAAACACCAGCTATACCCGCATCGCCAACTATCTGGAACGTCAGGCTCGTCAGCGGGGCTATCAGCTGTTGATTGCCTGCTCCGAGGATCAGCCCGACAACGAGATGCGCTGCATTGAGCATCTGCTGCAACGTCAGGTTGATGCCATCATCGTGTCGACCTCTTTACCACCCGAGCATCCGTTCTATCAGCGCTGGGCGAACGATCCGTTCCCGATAGTGGCGCTGGATCGTGCGCTCGATCGTGAACATTTCACCAGCGTCGTGGGTGCCGATCAGGACGATGCAGAAATGCTGGCTGCCGAGCTGCGTACCTTCCCGGCTGAAACGGTGCTGTATCTTGGCGCTTTGCCTGAACTTTCGGTAAGCTTCCTGCGTGAACAAGGGTTCCGTACGGCATGGAAAGACGATCCGCGTGACGTTCATTATCTCTATGCCAACAGTTATGAGCGCGAAGCGGCTGCCCAGCTGTTCGAGAAATGGCTGGAAACGCACCCGATGCCGCAGGCGTTGTTTACCACCTCGTTTGCTCTGTTGCAGGGAGTGATGGACGTGACGTTACGTCGCGATGGCAAGCTGCCATCCGATCTGGCGATTGCTACCTTCGGTGATAACGAACTGCTCGACTTCCTGCAATGCCCAGTGCTGGCCGTGGCTCAGCGTCACCGCGACGTCGCCGAGCGCGTGCTGGAGATTGTTCTGGCAAGCCTGGATGAACCCCGCAAGCCTAAACCCGGGCTTACGCGTATCAAACGTAATCTCTATCGGCGAGGAATTTTGAGCCGCCATTAATATTTCCACAGGGGCGGTATAACTGCCCCTTTTGCGGCGAATTTATTGCGATAAATAATTCCCGGATAAAAATTAGGATTTATCTCTAAGATTCATAGCCTGCTATTTTTCTGAATCCATTTTGGTGTTAAAAAGCACAATTATAAATTTTTGACTGACATTTCTTTGTATTGTTTTGTTACAAACAGGCGCCAGCCGATGAATATTCAGCCATTTTTCACTCTCCCTCCAGGCCTCAATGCACACGAACGAATCCATATTGCCTCGGGATTAAACTGGTGCTGTTATCCCCCGGCGATATGCCTTAAAATGCTGCCCGCGTCGCAAACTGACACTTTATATTTCCCTGCGATGATATTGAGTGAGTCTTAACGCTCGTGTGCATATTCGGTTTTTTTCTTACAAATATTCATAACGTTAATTTTGCCTCGCCAGTTGTTTAGTTATTAGCCAGGTCACTCTTGCTCTGTAAATAGGATGCTTTCGGGTCCGTACAGAGAGAGTCCTGGCTTGACAAGCTTTTCCCTCGCTCCGTAAACTCCTTCAGGTGGGAATTTGTGGGTTAAAGTGGTGAGGAGGGGTGAGGCTGGCATGTTCCGTGGAGCAACGTTAGTCAATCTCGACAGCAAAGGGCGTTTATCGGTACCAACCCGATACCGTGACCAGCTGATTGAGAACGCTTCGGGTCAACTGGTTTGCACCATTGACATCAACTCCCCCTGCCTGCTGCTTTATCCTTTGCCTGAATGGGAAATCATTGAGCAAAAGCTGTCGCGACTGTCGAGCATGAACCCGCAGGAACGCCGCGTACAGCGGTTGTTATTGGGACATGCCAGTGAATGTCAGATGGATAGCGCCGGGCGATTATTGATTGCGCCTGTGTTGCGGCAACATGCCGGTCTGACTAAAGAAGTGATGCTGGTCGGGCAGTTCAACAAGTTTGAACTGTGGGACGAAACGACCTGGTATCAACAGGTCAAGGAAGATATCGACGCTGAGCAGTCTGATTCCGCAACATTATCGGAACGGCTGCAGGACTTGTCTCTATAAATATGATGGAAAATTATAAACATACAACGGTGCTGCTGGATGAGGCCGTTAACGGCCTGAATATTCGTCCAGATGGCATCTATATTGATGGCACTTTTGGTCGCGGTGGCCACTCGCGTTTGATCCTCTCTCAGCTTGGAGCGGAAGGGCGCCTGCTGGCAATTGACCGCGATCCGCAGGCGATTGCCGTTGCGCAAACCATCGATGACCCTCGCTTTTCCATCGTGCATGGACCTTTCTCTGCGCTTGCGGATTATGTCGCCGAGCGCGGTCTGACCGGCAAAATCGACGGGATCCTCCTCGATCTTGGTGTCTCTTCACCACAGCTTGATGATGCAGAACGCGGCTTCTCCTTTATGCGCGACGGTCCGCTGGATATGCGTATGGACCCCACCCGCGGCCAGTCTGCCGCCGAGTGGTTACAAACTGCTGACGAAGCGGATATTGCCTGGGTGATCAAAACCTTCGGCGAAGAACGCTTTGGCAAACGTATTGCGCGCGCCATCGTGGAGCGCAACCGCGTTGAGCCAATGACCCGTACCAAAGAGCTGGCAGAAGTCATCGCGGCGGCAACGCCAGTGAAGGACAAGCACAAACATCCTGCGACCCGTACCTTCCAGGCGGTTCGTATCTGGGTAAACAGTGAACTGGAGGAAATAGAGCTGGCGCTAAAAAGCTCGCTCGACGTGCTGGCCCCGGGTGGGCGGTTATCCATCATCAGCTTCCATTCGCTGGAAGATCGCATCGTTAAGCGCTTTATGCGTGAACAGAGCCGCGGTCCGCAGGTTCCAGCTGGGCTGCCGATGACGGAAGAACAACTCAGAAAGCTGGGAGGCCGTCAGTTGCGAGCATTAGGCAAGTTGATGCCGGGCGAAGAAGAGGTGGCAGAGAATCCACGTGCCCGTAGTTCAGTGCTGCGTATTGCAGAGAGGACGAACGCATGATCAGCAGAGTGACAGAGACCCTAAGCAAAGTTAAGGGATCGTTAGGAAGCAACGAGCGCCATGCCTTGCCTGGCGTGATCGGCGACGATCTTTTGCGGTTTGGGAAGCTGCCACTCTGCTTGTTCATTTGCATCATTGTGACGGCAGTCATGGTGGTAACCACCGCTCACCATACCCGTTTGTTAACTGCGCAGCGCGAACAGATGGTACTGGAACGCGATGCGCTGGATATTGAATGGCGAAATCTGATCCTTGAAGAAAACGCGCTCGGCGATCACAGCCGGGTTGAACGGATCGCAACGGAAAAACTGCAGTTACAGCATGTTGATCCTTCGCAGGAAAATATCGTAGTACAAAAATAAGGGAAAACGCGACGCATGAAAGCAGCGGCAAAAACGCTAAAACCAAAACGCCAGGAAGAACAGGCCAACTTTATCAGTTGGCGTTTTGCGTTGCTTTGCGGCTGCATTTTACTGGCGCTGGGTTTCCTGCTGGGACGCGTGGCGTGGCTACAAATCATCGCGCCTGACATGCTGGTACGTCAGGGTGATATGCGTTCTCTGCGCGTGCAGGAAGTTTCTACCTCTCGTGGGATGATCACCGACCGCTCCGGCCGTCCGCTGGCGGTGAGCGTGCCGGTGAAGGCGATCTGGGCCGATCCTAAAGAGCTGCATGACGCAGGCGGGATCACCCTTGATAACCGCTGGAAGGCGCTCTCAGACGCGTTGAAAATGCCGCTGGATCAGCTGGCGTCACGCGTTAACGCCAACCCGAAAGGGCGCTTCATCTATCTTGCCCGTCAGGTGAACCCTGATATGGCTGACTACATTAAAAAACTCAAGCTGCCCGGCATTCATCTGCGGGAAGAATCCCGCCGTTATTATCCTTCTGGCGAAGTCACCGCGCACCTGATTGGCTTCACCAACGTGGATAGCCAGGGGATTGAAGGCGTTGAAAAAAGCTTCGACAAGTGGCTTACCGGCCAGCCTGGCGAGCGAATCGTGCGTAAAGACCGCTATGGTCGCGTCATTGAAGATATTTCCTCGACAGACAGCCAGGCCGCGCACAACCTGGCCCTGAGTATTGATGAGCGCTTGCAGGCGCTGGTCTATCGTGAGCTGAACAACGCCGTCGCGTTTAACAAGGCGGAATCGGGCAGTGCCGTGCTGGTGGATGTGGCGACAGGTGAAGTGCTGGCGATGGCCAGTAGTCCCTCATACAACCCGAATAATTTTGTCGGTACAGCAAAAGATGCGATGCGTAACCGCTCCATCACCGATGTGTTTGAACCCGGTTCAACCGTAAAACCTATGGTGGTGATGACGGCTCTACAGCGGGGCATCGTCAACGAAAATACCGTTCTGAATACGATCCCTTATCGAATTAACGGCCACGAAATAAAAGACGTGGCACGTTACAGCGAACTGACCCTGACCGGGGTCTTACAGAAGTCGAGTAACGTCGGTGTGTCAAAACTGGCGTTAGCGATGCCGTCCTCAGCGTTAGTAGATACTTACTCACGTTTTGGGCTGGGAAAGGCGACCAATTTGGGGTTGGTCGGAGAACGCAGTGGCTTATATCCTCAAAAACAACGGTGGTCTGACATAGAGAGGGCCACCTTCTCTTTCGGCTACGGGCTAATGGTAACTCCCTTACAGTTAGCGCGAGTCTACGCAACGATTGGCAGCTATGGCATTTATCGCCCGCTGTCGATCACCAAAGTTGATCCACCGGTTCCGGGGGAACGTGTTTTCCCGGAATCTATCGTTCGTACCGTCGTACATATGATGGAAAGCGTCGCGCTGCCCGGTGGTGGTGGCGTGAAGGCTGCGATTAAGGGCTATCGTATCGCCATCAAAACCGGTACAGCGAAAAAAGTGGGGCCGGACGGCCGCTATATCAACAAATACATTGCCTATACCGCAGGCGTAGCGCCTGCAAGCAATCCGCGTTTTGCGCTGGTGGTCGTCATCAACGATCCGCAGGCGGGTAAATACTACGGCGGCGCCGTCTCCGCGCCTGTGTTCGGGGCTATTATGGGCGGCGTGTTGCGCACCATGAACATTGAACCGGATGCGCTGGCGACGGGCGAAAAAAGTGAATTTGTAATTAATCAAGGCGAGGGAACAGGTGGCAGATCGTAATTTGCGCGACCTTCTTGCTCCGTGGGTGCCTATGCTACCTGCGCGAGCACTGCGAGAGATGGTACTGGATAGCCGCGTAGCGGCTTCTGGCGATCTTTTTGTGGCAGTGGTAGGTCATCAGGCGGACGGGCGTCGTTATATCCCGCAGGCGATTGCGCAAGGTGTTGCTGCCATTATTGCTGAGGCCAAAGATGAGGCAACAGACGGTGAGATCCGTGAAATGCACGGCGTGCCAGTCATCTATCTCAGCCAGCTGAATGAGCGTCTCTCCGCGCTGGCAGGACGTTTTTACAACGAACCTTCCGACCAGTTAAAGCTTGTTGGCGTGACAGGAACCAACGGAAAAACCACCACCACTCAGTTGATGGCGCAGTGGGCTCAGCTGCTGGGTGAAACCGGTGCCGTCATGGGCACGGTGGGGAACGGTATTCTGGGCAAAGTAAGCCCGACGGAAAACACGACAGGCTCGGCGGTTGACGTGCAGCGTGTGCTGGCAGGCCTTGCAGAGCAGGGGGCGACCTTCGCGGCTATGGAGGTCTCCTCCCATGGCCTGGTACAACATCGCGTGGCGGCACTGAAATTTGCCGCCTCTGTCTTTACAAACCTGAGCCGCGATCACCTTGATTATCATGGTGATATGGAGCACTACGAAGCGGCGAAATGGCTGCTTTATTCCACTCACCACCACGGGCAGGCGATCATTAACGCCGACGACGAAGTCGGTCGCCGCTGGCTGGAAAAACTGCCAGATGCGGTGGCGGTGTCGATGGAAGATCGCATTAATCCGAACTGTCGTGGCCGCTGGCTGAAGGCAGTCGAAGTGAACTACCACGATAGCGGGGCGACGATCCGCTTTGCTTCCACCTGGGGCGAAGGTGAAATTGAAAGCCGCCTGATGGGGGCTTTCAACGTCAGTAACCTGCTGCTGGCGCTGGCGACGCTGCTGGCGCTGGATTACCCGATGGCGGATCTGCTGAAAACGGCTGAGCGTTTGCAACCTGTCTGTGGCCGCATGGAAGTGTTCAGCGCACCGGGCAAGCCGACGGTGGTCGTGGATTACGCCCATACGCCGGATGCGCTGGAAAAAGCGCTGGAAGCGGCGCGTCTGCACTGCGCTGGCAAGCTCTGGTGCGTGTTTGGCTGCGGTGGCGATCGCGACAAGGGCAAACGTCCGCTGATGGGCGCCATCGCTGAGCAGTTCGCGGATATTCCCGTGGTGACCGATGACAACCCGCGTACCGAAGAGCCGAGGGCCATTATCAACGACATTCTGGCGGGCATGCTGGATGCGGGTCGTGCGCGCGTGGTCGAAGGCCGTGCGGAGGCCGTGACTAACGCCATTATGCAGGCGCAGGAGAACGATGTGGTTCTGCTGGCCGGTAAAGGTCATGAAGATTATCAGATCGTCGGCAATCGTCGTCTGGATTACTCAGACCGCGTGACGGCAGCGCGTCTGCTGGGAGTGGTGGCATGATTAGCATTACGTTAAGCCAGGCCGCTGCGGTATTGCAGGGGATGCTGCATGGTCAGGATCTGACCATCGAGGCTGTGACCACCGACACCCGTAAGGTGACGGCGGGCTGCCTGTTTGTGGCGCTGAAGGGTGAACGTTTTGACGCCCACGATTTTGCGCAACAGGCTAAAGATAACGGCGCGGGTGCGCTGCTGGTCAACCGTAAGCTCGATATCGATTTGCCGCAGATTGTGGTGAAAGATACGCGCCTGGCCTTTGGTGAGCTGGCGGCATGGGTTCGCCAGCAGGTGCCAACACGCGTCGTGGCGCTGACGGGCTCGTCGGGCAAAACCTCCGTTAAAGAGATGACGGCGGCGATCCTTAGCCAGTGCGGAAACACGCTTTATACGGCGGGCAACCTTAATAATGACATCGGTGTACCGATGACGCTGCTGCGCCTGACCCACGAGCATGAATATGCGGTGATTGAGTTAGGGGCTAACCATCAGGGCGAAATCGCCTGGACCGTGAGCCTGACGCGTCCGGAAGCGGCGCTGGTGAATAACCTGGCGGCGGCACATCTTGAAGGTTTTGGTTCGCTGGCCGGTGTGGCGAAAGCGAAAGGTGAAATTTATACCGGCCTGCCGGATGACGGCATCGCCATTATGAATGCCGATAACAATGACTGGCTGAACTGGCAGAGCATCATTGGTTCACGCAAAACCTGGCGCTTCTCCCCGAATGCGGCAAACAGTGATTTTTCGGCGACCAACATTCATGTGACGTCACACGGCACCGAGTTCACCCTCACGACCCCAACGGGCGACATCGACGTGCTGCTGCCTCTGCCGGGTCGTCATAACATCGCCAATGCGCTTGCTGCGGCAGCGCTCTCAATGGCGGTAGGGGCCTCACACGCTGCGATAAAAACTGGTCTGGCGAATTTAAAAGCCGTGCCGGGGCGTCTGTTCCCAATCCAGCTGGCTGAAAACAAACTCCTGCTGGATGACTCCTACAACGCTAACGTCGGCTCCATGATGGCGGCCGTGCAGGTCTTGTCTGAGATGCCGGGCTATCGCGTGATGGTTGTTGGCGATATGGCCGAGCTGGGTGATGAAAGCGAAGCCTGCCACGTACAGGTTGGCGAAGCGGCGAAAGCCGCCGGGCTTGACCGCGTACTGAGCGCAGGCACGCTGAGCAAGGCCATTTCCGATGCCAGTGAAGTTGGCGAACATTTTGCCGATAAATCTGCACTGATCGAACGCCTGAAGGCATTGATTACAGAAAAACAGATTGTGACTGTTTTAGTTAAAGGTTCACGTAGTGCCGCCATGGAAGAGGTTGTGCACGCATTACAGGAGAACGGGACATGTTAGTTTGGCTGGCCGAACATTTGGTCAAATATTATTCAGGCTTTAACGTCTTTTCCTATCTGACGTTTCGCGCCATCGTCAGCCTGCTGACTGCGCTGTTCATCTCGTTGTGGATGGGCCCGCGCATGATTGCCCGTCTGCAAAAACTCTCTTTCGGCCAGGTTGTACGCAACGATGGTCCGGAATCACACTTCAGCAAGCGCGGTACGCCGACCATGGGCGGGATCATGATCCTGACCGCGATTGTGGTGTCCGTTCTGCTGTGGGCTTATCCGTCTAACCCTTACGTCTGGTGCGTGCTGACCGTTCTGGTTGGCTACGGGATCATCGGTTTTGTTGATGACTACCGCAAAGTCGTGCGCAAAGACACCAAAGGTTTGATCGCCCGCTGGAAGTATTTCTGGATGTCGGTAATTGCGCTGGGTGTGGCCTTCGCGCTTTACCTGGCAGGAAAAGACACCCCGGCCACCGAGCTGGTGGTGCCGTTCTTCAAAGATGTGATGCCGCAGCTGGGGCTGTTCTACATTCTGCTGGCTTACTTTGTGATCGTCGGCACCGGCAACGCCGTCAACCTGACCGATGGTCTGGACGGCCTGGCCATCATGCCAACCGTGTTTGTCGCGGGCGGTTTCGCGCTGGTGGCGTGGGCGACCGGTAACATGAACTTTGCAAACTACCTGCACATCCCGTACCTGCGACACGCTGGTGAGCTGGTGATCGTCTGTACGGCGATTGTCGGCGCGGGGCTGGGCTTCCTGTGGTTCAACACCTATCCGGCGCAGGTCTTTATGGGCGACGTCGGTTCACTGGCGCTGGGCGGCGCGCTGGGCATTATCGCCGTGCTGCTGCGTCAGGAGTTCCTGCTGGTGATTATGGGCGGTGTGTTTGTGGTTGAGACCCTGTCGGTGATTTTGCAGGTCGGTTCCTTCAAGCTGCGCGGCCAGCGCATCTTCCGTATGGCACCGATTCACCACCACTATGAACTGAAAGGCTGGCCGGAGCCGCGCGTCATTGTGCGCTTCTGGATTATTTCGCTGATGCTGGTGCTGATTGGCCTGGCAACGCTGAAGGTACGTTAATCATGGCAGATTACCAGGGCAAAAAAGTCGTTATCATCGGGTTGGGCCTTACCGGCCTCTCCTGCGTGGACTTTTTCCTTGCGCGTGGCGTGACGCCGCGCGTGATGGATACGCGCGTCTCTCCGCCGGGTCTGGACAAGCTGCCGGAGCAGGTTGAACGCCACCTGGGTGGTCTGAATGATGAGTGGCTGCTGGTCGCCGATCTGATTGTTGCCAGCCCGGGCATGGCGCTGGCGCATCCTTCGCTGAGTGCCGCGGCGGATGCAGGCGTTGAGATTGTTGGCGATATCGAACTGTTCTGCCGGGAGGCGCAGGCCCCGATCGTTGCCATTACCGGTTCAAACGGTAAAAGCACCGTCACCACCCTGGTGGGTGAGATGGCGAAAGCGGCGGGCAAAAATGTCGGCGTGGGCGGTAACATTGGTCTGCCCGCGTTGATGCTGCTCGATAAAGGGTGTGAGCTGTTTGTACTTGAGCTTTCCAGCTTCCAGCTGGAAACCACTTCAAGCCTGCATGCGGCGGCAGCGACGATCCTTAATGTCACCGAAGATCATATGGACAGATACCCGTTCGGCTTGCAGCAGTACCGCGCGGCCAAGCTGCGTGTCTATGAAAATGCCAAAGTCTGCGTGGTGAATGCCGATGATGCACTCACCATGCCGGTGCGTGGCGCAGACGATCGCTGCATTAGCTTCGGTATTAACATGGGTGACTATCACCTTAACCGCCAGCAGGGCGAAACCTGGCTGCGGGTGAAAGGTGAGAAGGTGCTGAACGTGAAAGAGATGATGCTCTCCGGCCAGCATAACTACACCAACGCCCTGGCGGCGCTGGCGCTAGCGGATGCCGTTGGCCTGCCGCGATCTTCAAGCCTGAAGGCGCTGACCACCTTTACCGGCCTGGCTCACCGTTTTCAGCTGGCGCTGGAACACAACGGCGTACGCTGGATTAACGATTCCAAAGCAACCAATGTGGGTAGCACCGAGGCGGCATTGAACGGTCTGCACGTTGAAGGCACACTGCATCTGCTGCTGGGCGGCGACGGTAAATCAGCCGATTTCTCCTCGCTGAAGCAGTACCTCAACGGTGATAACGTGCGCCTTTATTGCTTTGGCCGCGATGGCAGCGAGCTTGCGGCGTTGCGTCCTGAGGTCGCCGAACAAACCGAGACCATGGAACAGGCGATGCGCCTTATCGCCCCCCGCGTGAAGCCCGGCGATATGGTGCTGCTCTCGCCAGCCTGTGCCAGCCTCGATCAATTTAAGAATTTCGAACAGCGGGGCGATGTCTTTACCCGCCTGGCGAAGGAGTTAGGCTGATGCGTTTATCTCTCCCTCGCCTGAAAATGCCGCGTCTGCCAGGGTTTGGTATCCTGGTATGGCTGTTTACGGCGCTGAAAGGCTGGGTGATGGCTTCACGGGATAAAGATTCCGACAGCCTGATTATGTACGACCGCACGCTGTTCTGGCTCACGCTGGGGCTGGCAGCGACCGGCTTTATTATGGTCACCTCGGCGTCGATGCCTGTCGGACAGCGTCTGGCAAACGATCCGTTCCTGTTTGCCAAGCGTGACGGGCTGTACATCATTCTCGCGTTCTGCCTGGCGATGATCACCTTACGCCTGCCGATGTCGTTCTGGCAGCGGCACAGTACGGCCATGCTTATCGCCTCAATCATCATGCTGTTGATCGTTCTGGTCGTCGGGAGCTCCGTTAACGGGGCATCACGCTGGATCGCCTTTGGTCCGCTGCGTATTCAGCCTGCAGAGTTCACCAAGCTTTCGTTGTTCTGCTACCTGGCAAACTACCTGGTGCGTAAAGTCGACGAAGTTCGTAACAACCTGCGCGGCTTCTTAAAACCGATGGGCGTGATTCTGGTGCTTGCGATCCTGCTGCTGGCGCAGCCCGACCTCGGTACGGTAGTCGTACTGTTTGTCACTACGCTGGCGATGCTGTTCCTGGCGGGAGCAAAACTGTGGCAGTTCATTGCCATCATCGGGATGGGGATTTCGGCGGTGGTGCTGCTGATCCTCGCCGAACCATACCGTATCCGCCGTGTGACCTCGTTCTGGAACCCATGGGAAGATCCGTTCGGCAGCGGTTATCAGCTGACACAGTCGCTGATGGCGTTTGGCCGCGGCGAAGTCTGGGGCCAAGGCCTGGGCAACTCGGTGCAAAAACTGGAGTATTTACCGGAGGCGCATACCGACTTCATCTTCTCCATTATTGGGGAAGAACTGGGTTATATCGGTGTGGTATTGGCGCTATTAATGGTATTCTTCGTCGCTTTCCGCGCCATGTCGATTGGCCGTAAAGCGCTGGAGATCGATCACCGCTTCTCCGGTTTCCTGGCCTGCTCAATTGGTATCTGGTTTAGCTTCCAGGCACTGGTAAACGTTGGGGCCGCAGCGGGTATGCTGCCGACCAAAGGTCTGACGTTGCCGTTGATCAGTTATGGTGGTTCGAGTCTATTGATCATGTCGACGGCCATCATGTTTTTGTTACGCATAGATTATGAAACGCGTCTGGAGAAAGCTCAGGCGTTTACACGAGGTTCACGATGAATCAACCGAAGCGGTTAATGGTGATGGCAGGCGGGACCGGCGGACACGTGTTCCCGGGACTGGCGGTTGCGCACCATTTAATGGAACAGGGCTGGCAGGTACGCTGGCTGGGAACCGCAGACCGCATGGAAGCCGACCTTGTACCTAAACACGGTATCGAGATCGACTTTATTCGTATTTCTGGCCTTCGTGGCAAAGGGATCAAGGCGCTGCTGCTGGCGCCGGTGCGCATTTTCAATGCCTGGCGTCAGGCGCGCGACATTATGAAGCGCTTTAAGCCTGACGTCGTTCTGGGCATGGGCGGCTACGTTTCCGGTCCGGGAGGACTGGCGGCGTGGTCACTGGGCATCCCTGTTGTTCTGCATGAGCAGAACGGTATTGCCGGGTTGACCAACAAATGGCTGGCAAAAATCGCCACCAAAGTTATGCAGGCCTTCCCCGGGGCATTCCCGAAAGCGGATGTCGTAGGGAACCCGGTGCGTGTGGACGTGCTGGCGCTGCCGCTGCCAGATGCACGTCTGGCGGGCCGAGAAGGGCCGGTGCGCGTGCTGGTTGTCGGCGGTTCCCAGGGCGCACGTATTTTAAACCAGACGATGCCACAGGTTGCGGCAAAACTGGGTGATGCGGTGACCATCTGGCACCAGAGCGGGAAGGGCGCTCAGCAGAGCGTTGAGCAGGCTTACGCGCAGGAAGGTCAGCCGCAGCATAAAGTGACTGAATTTATTGATGATATGGCCGCAGCCTATGCCTGGGCCGATGTCGTGGTCTGTCGCTCGGGCGCGCTGACGGTGAGCGAAATCGCCGCCGCCGGTTTGCCAGCGCTTTTTGTGCCGTTCCAGCACAAAGACCGACAGCAGTACTGGAATGCGCTGCCGCTTGAGAAAGCGGGTGCCGCAAAAATTTTTGAGCAGCCACAATTTACCGCTGATGCGGTCGCCACTACCCTGGCGGGCTGGAACCGGGATGTATTACTGGAGATGGCGCAACGCGCACGCGCGACCGCTATCCCGGATGCAACTGAACGGGTGGCAAAAGAAGTGAGCCTGGCAGCCCAGGCATAATTCTCGCAGCGCGTGTTGCGCTGCACGATTTTTTTGAAGTAGTCGATGGCGTTTAGAGAATGAATACACAACAACTGGCAAAACTGCGTTCTATCGTGCCCGAGATGCGTCGCGTCCGGCACATTCACTTTGTCGGCATCGGTGGTGCTGGCATGGGCGGTATTGCCGAAGTGTTAGCTAACGAAGGCTATCAGATCAGCGGGTCTGACCTGGCGCCAAACCCTGTTACGCAGCAGCTGGCGTCGCTGGGGGCGACTATCTATTTCAATCATCGCCCGGAAAACGTGAGCGATGCGAGCGTGGTTGTAGTGTCCAGCGCGATCTCCGCGGATAACCCGGAAATCGTTGCGGCGCATGAGGCGCGCATTCCGGTGATCCGTCGCGCGGAAATGCTGGCGGAACTGATGCGTTTCCGTCACGGCATTGCGGTGGCCGGTACGCACGGTAAAACCACAACAACAGCGATGGTCTCCAGCATTTATGCGGAAGCGGGTCTCGACCCAACGTTCGTTAACGGTGGTCTGGTGAAAGCCGCTGGCGTGCATGCGCGTCTGGGCCACAGCCGTTATCTGATTGCGGAAGCGGATGAAAGCGACGCGTCGTTCCTGCATTTGCAGCCGATGGTGGCTATCGTCACCAATATCGAAGCTGACCATATGGATACCTACCAGGGCGACTTCGAGAACTTAAAGCAGACCTTTATTAACTTCCTGCACAACCTGCCGTTCTATGGCCGTGCGGTGATGTGCGTGGACGACCCGGTGATCCGCGAGCTGCTGCCGCGCGTCGGGCGTCAAATTACCACCTACGGCTTCAGCGAAGACGCTGATGTACGCGTGGAAGATTATAAGCAGATCGGTGCGCAGGGACATTTCACCCTGGCACGCCAGGATAAAGAGCTCCTGCATGTCACCCTGAACGCGCCGGGACGTCACAATGCCCTGAATGCTGCGGCGGCGGTGGCTGTTGCAACGGAAGAAGGCATTGATGATGAGGCGATCCTGCGCGCGCTGGAAAGCTTCCAGGGAACGGGCCGTCGCTTCGACTTCCTGGGTGAGTTCCCACTGGAGCCAGTAAACGGTAAGCCAGGTTCTGCGATGCTGGTCGATGACTACGGTCACCATCCGACGGAGGTGGACGCAACCATCAAAGCGGCACGCGCGGGTTGGCCGGAAAAGAATCTAGTCATGATCTTCCAGCCGCACCGTTACACACGTACCCGCGATCTGTATGACGATTTTGCCAACGTCCTTTCGCAGGTCGATACCCTGCTGATGCTGGATGTTTATGCCGCGGGTGAAGCGCCGATTCCGGGCGCGGACAGTCGGTCTTTATGTCGTACCATCCGCGGACGCGGTAAAGTGGACCCTATCCTGGTCCCCGACCCGGTGCAGGTAGCTGAAATGCTTGCCCCGGTCCTGACGGGTAACGATCTGATCCTGATTCAGGGTGCGGGAAATATCGGCAAAATCGCCCGTACCTTAGCTGAAATCAAACTGAAGCCGCAAACTCAGGAGGACGAGCGTCATGGCTGATAAGATTGCTGTCCTGTTTGGCGGCACTTCCGCCGAACGCGAGGTTTCTCTGAATTCGGGCGCTGCCGTGCTGGCGGGCCTGCGTGAAGGTGGCTTGGACGCGCATCCGGTTGATCCGAAAGAGGTGGACGTTACGCAGCTGAAAGCGATGGGCTTCGATAAAGCCTTTATCGCGTTGCATGGCCGCGGCGGTGAAGACGGCACGCTGCAGGGGCTGCTGGAGCTGATCGGTATGCCGTACACTGGCAGTGGCGTGATGGCATCCGCCATCTCCATGGATAAACTGCGCAGCAAACTGCTGTGGCAGGGGGCGGGTCTGCCCGTTGCGCCATGGGTTGCACTGACGCGCCGTGAATTTGAATTGGGCTTGTCGGACAGCGTTAATACACGCATTGCGTCACTGGGCTTACCGGTTATTGTGAAGCCTAGCCGTGAAGGGTCGAGCGTGGGAATGTCCAAAGTTGATAAAGCTGTAGATTTGGCTGACGCTTTAGCTCTGGCATTTCAACATGATGAAGAAGTTCTGATTGAAAAATGGCTTAGCGGGCCGGAATTTACCGTCGCGATGCTTGGTGAAGAAATTTTACCGTCAATTCGCATCCAACCCGCCGGAGTCTTCTATGATTATGAGGCGAAGTATCTCTCTGATGAGACGCAATATTTCTGCCCAGCTGGTCTTGAAGCACAACGTGAAGCGGAATTACAGTCTCTGGTGCTTAAAGCCTGGAATGTTTTGGGATGCCGAGGCTGGGGACGAATTGATGTGATGCTTGACGGTGACGGGCAATTTTATCTGCTGGAAGCAAACACGTCTCCGGGTATGACCAGCCATAGCCTTGTGCCGATGGCGGCGCGTCAGGCGGGAATGAGTTTCTCGCAATTAGTCGTACGTATTCTGGACCAGGCGGGCTGATATGTCTCAGGCTGCGTTGAACACGCGCAACCGCGATGACGAAGAAGAATATTCTTCTTCGCGCCGGAGTAATGGAACGCGTCTTGCAGGGATTATCTTCCTGCTCGGGGTGCTGTGCACCGTGTTTATCAGCGGCTGGATGGTGCTGGGCTGGATGGAAGACGCACAGCGGTTGCCGCTGTCGAAGCTGGTAGTGACCGGAGAGCGTCACTACACGCGTAACGATGACATTCGCCAGTCAATTCTGGCGCTGGGGTCGCCTGGCACCTTTATGACGCAGGACGTCAACATTATCCAGAGTCAGATTGAACGTCTGCCGTGGATAAAACAGGCGAGTGTCAGAAAGCAATGGCCTGATGAATTGAAGATTCATCTGGTTGAATATGTGCCGATTGCGCGTTGGAATGATCAGCATATGGTTGACGTAGACGGAAATTCGTTCAGCGTCCCGAGCGATCGTGTCAACAAGCAGAATTTACCGATGTTGTATGGCCCGGAAGGCAGCGAAAACGAAGTATTGCAGGGTTTTCGTGAGATGGGGCAGGTGCTGGCTAAGGATCGCTTTACGTTAAAAGATGCTGCGATGACGGCGCGCCGTTCCTGGCAGCTGACCTTAACGAATGGCATTAAGCTCAATCTTGGCCGCGGCGACACAATGAAACGTCTGGCGCGTTTTGTAGAACTTTACCCGGTTTTACAGCAGCAGGCGCAGACGGATGGCAAACGGATAAGCTACGTTGATTTGCGCTATGACTCAGGCGCAGCAGTCGGTTGGGAGCCGGCTCCGGTCGAGGAACCTAATCAGCAACAAAATCAGGCACAGGTACAGGCAGAACAACAATGATCAAGTCGACGGACAGAAAATTGGTAGTAGGACTGGAGATTGGCACCGCGAAGGTTGCCGCTTTGGTAGGGGAAGTTCTGCCCGACGGTATGGTCAATATCATTGGCGTGGGCAGCTGCCCTTCCCGTGGTATGGATAAAGGTGGGGTAAACGACCTTGAGTCGGTGGTGAAATGCGTTCAGCGCGCCATCGACCAGGCTGAATTGATGGCAGATTGCCAGATTTCGTCTGTCTATCTGGCTCTTTCTGGTAAGCACATCAGCTGCCAGAATGAAATCGGTATGGTGCCGATTTCTGAAGAAGAAGTGACGCAGGAAGACGTTGAGAACGTTGTCCACACGGCGAAATCTGTGCGTGTTCGCGACGAGCACCGTGTGCTGCATGTGATCCCGCAAGAATACGCGATCGACTACCAGGAAGGTATCAAGAATCCGGTCGGTCTGTCGGGCGTACGTATGCAGGCAAAAGTGCACCTGATCACATGTCACAACGATATGGCGAAGAACATTGTAAAAGCCGTTGAACGTTGTGGCCTGAAAGTTGACCAACTAATTTTCGCCGGACTTGCCGCGAGCTATTCCGTGCTGACCGAAGACGAACGTGAACTGGGCGTCTGTGTGGTCGATATTGGTGGTGGTACAATGGACATGGCTGTCTATACCGGCGGTGCGTTGCGCCACACCAAAGTGATCCCGTACGCCGGGAATGTGGTGACCAGCGATATCGCTTACGCCTTTGGTACGCCACCGAGCGATGCAGAGGCGATTAAAGTGCGCCACGGTTGCGCGCTGGGCTCTATCGTCGGCAAAGACGAGAGCGTTGAAGTGCCGAGCGTAGGCGGTCGACCGCCGCGCAGCCTGCAACGCCAGACGCTGGCAGAGGTAATTGAGCCGCGTTATACCGAGCTGCTCAACCTGGTCAACGAAGAGATTTTGCAGTTACAGGAACAGCTTCGCCAGCAGGGTGTGAAACATCATCTCGCAGCGGGGATTGTATTAACCGGCGGGGCAGCGCAAATTGAAGGTCTTGCGGCCTGCGCTCAGCGCGTGTTCCATACGCAGGTGCGTATTGGTGCGCCGCTGAATATCACCGGTTTAACGGATTATGCTCAGGAGCCGTACTATTCAACGGCGGTGGGCCTGCTGCACTACGGGAAAGAATCCCATTTAAGTGGTGAGGCAGAGGTGGAAAAACGCGTCTCGGTGGGGTCGTGGGTCAAACGACTTAACACCTGGTTGCGAAAAGAATTTTAATTTTTTAAGAGACCGGAGAGAATTAGCGGTCTCGGGCGACAGGCACAACGGAGAGAGAGATTATGTTTGAACCTATGGAATTAACCAACGACGCGGTGATTAAAGTCATCGGCGTCGGTGGCGGCGGCGGTAACGCCGTAGAGCACATGGTGCGCGAGCGCATCGAAGGTGTTGAATTCTTCGCGGTGAACACCGATGCGCAGGCGCTGCGTAAAACGGCTGTTGGCCAGACGATTCAGATCGGTGGTGGCATCACCAAAGGTCTGGGAGCAGGGGCTAACCCGGAAGTGGGCCGCAACGCGGCTGAAGAAGATCGTGAAGCGCTGCGCGCTGCACTGGACGGTGCAGACATGGTCTTCATCGCAGCGGGTATGGGCGGCGGTACAGGTACCGGTGCAGCACCCGTTGTGGCGGAAGTCGCTAAAGATTTAGGTATTCTGACCGTTGCTGTCGTGACCAAGCCTTTCAACTTTGAAGGTAAGAAGCGTATGGCTTTTGCGGAGCAGGGTATCACCGAGCTGTCCAAGCACGTGGACTCTCTGATTACCATTCCGAACGACAAGCTGCTGAAAGTGCTGGGTCGCGGTATCTCTCTGCTGGACGCCTTTGGCGCGGCAAACGACGTGCTGAAAGGCGCGGTTCAGGGTATCGCTGAACTGATTACCCGTCCTGGCCTGATGAACGTTGACTTTGCAGACGTTCGCACAGTGATGTCCGAGATGGGCTACGCGATGATGGGCTCTGGCGTGGCGAGCGGTGAAGACCGTGCGGAAGAAGCCGCTGAAATGGCGATCTCTTCTCCACTGCTGGAAGATATCGATCTGTCTGGCGCGCGCGGCGTGCTGGTCAACATTACCGCTGGCTTTGACCTGCGTCTGGATGAGTTCGAAACCGTGGGTAACACCATCCGTGCATTCGCCTCTGACAACGCTACCGTTGTTATCGGTACGTCCCTTGACCCGGAAATGAACGACGAACTGCGTGTGACTGTTGTGGCCACCGGTATCGGTATGGACAAGCGTCCTGAGATCACCCTCGTGACCAACAAACAGACTCAGCAGCCGGTGATGGATCGTTACCAGCAGCACGGTATGTCGCCTCTGACTCAGGAGCAAAAACCGGCTGCGAAAGTGGTGAACGACCCGACTCCACAAACGGCAAAAGAGCCAGATTATCTGGATATCCCGGCGTTCCTGCGTAAGCAAGCTGACTAAGAATTGGCTGGAATTTGGGGATTTGCGCTCTTTGTGCTAAACTGGCCCACCGTTAGTGATATACACTCTCGGTTGGATAGTTAATTTGGCGAGATTATACGATGATCAAACAAAGGACACTTAAACGTATCGTTCAGGCGACGGGTGTCGGTTTACATACCGGCAAGAAAGTCACACTGACGTTACGCCCTGCGCCGGCCAATACCGGGGTCATCTATCGTCGCACCGACTTGAATCCACCGGTAGATTTTCCGGCCGATGCCAAATCTGTGCGTGATACTATGCTCTGTACTTGTCTGGTGAACGAGCATGACGTGCGGATTTCTACCGTAGAGCACCTGAACGCCGCCCTGGCGGGTCTGGGTATCGACAACATTATGGTTGAAGTCGATGCGCCAGAAATCCCGATCATGGACGGGAGTGCTGCTCCGTTCGTTTATTTGTTGCTGGATGCCGGCATCGAAGAACTGAACTGCGCGAAGAAATTTGTTCGCATTAAAGAGACCGTTCGCGTCGAAGATGGCGACAAATGGGCTGAATTCAAACCGTACAATGGTTTCTCGTTGGACTTCACCATCGATTTTAACCATCCGGCGATTGACTCCAGCACCCAGCGCTATGCGATGAACTTCTCTGCGGATGCGTTCATGCGTCAGATCAGCCGAGCACGTACCTTCGGCTTTATGCGTGATATCGAATATCTGCAATCCCGCGGCCTGTGCCTGGGCGGCAGCTTCGATTGTGCCATCGTTGTTGACGATTATCGCGTACTGAACGAAGACGGTCTGCGTTTTGAAGATGAATTTGTTCGTCACAAAATGCTGGACGCGATCGGCGACCTCTTCATGTGTGGTCACAACATCATTGGTGCCTTTACCGCGTTTAAATCCGGTCATGCACTGAACAACAAACTGTTGCAGGCCGTCCTGGCAAAACAGGAAGCCTGGGAATATGTGACCTTCGAAGACGAAGCTGAACTGCCGCTGGCGTTCAAAGCCCCGACTATGGTCCTGGCGTAACGGTTAAAGCCGTTTCGTAAGAAAAGCGACTGGTTCACCTGGTACTCTCTCCGACCAGGGAAGCCAGTCGTTTTTATTTCTGCCCTTTCTGGATTTTGTCTCTCTCACCCCTGGCCTGTGTTGGGTGCCAAATAACGGTGTGTTCGCTGCATTAATGACCGTTTTTACCTGCTGCAAGGTGTCATTCCTGCTGTCGTGTATTGGCTTTAGTGGTAATATCTGGGCGCTAAAAAAGAATAACTGAACTCAGCCTGCACTGGCGGGCGAACGTGGTGGAGCAAGTGAGCGGAATACTAACGCGCTGGCGACAATTTGGCAGACGTTACTTCTGGCCGCATCTCTTATTGGGGATGGTCGCGGCGAGTCTCGGCTTGCCTGTGCTCAGCAACAGCGCAGACGCGGCAACCCCAGCACGTTCCACGACGACCAAGCACGATCTCACCACGCGGGTTAACTTCACCAATCTCGCATGGCTTGAAGCCAGCCGTCGTCCCAATTTCTCCGTTGATTACTGGCAGCAACACGCGATTCGCACGGTTATTCGCCATCTGTCGTTCGCGATGGCGCCGCAGACGATGCCTGTTGCTGAAGAAACGCTGCCGGTCCAGGCTCAGCACCTTGCTCTGCTCGATACGCTCAATGCGCTTCTGACGCAGGACAACCAGCCGCCTGTGACCGTGAGTCAGACGGCGCAAACTGCTTTTGTTTCCCCCGCATCCTTCTCTGTTTCGACCTGGATTAGCCAGGTTCACGGCATCCGTGCCGGGCCTCAACGCCTCAGCTAAATTAACCCTTTTTCAATACCTTAATTTATCTGCCCGACTGGGGCGTTTGAGAATTTATTATGCTAATCAAATTGTTAACCAAAGTTTTTGGTAGTCGTAACGATCGTACCCTGCGCCGCATGCGCAAAGCTGTGAACGTCATCAACGGTATGGAACCGGCGATGGAGAAGCTCTCTGATGATGAACTGAAAGCAAAAACCGCGGAGTTCCGTGCGCGTCTGGAGAAAGGCGAAACCTTAGAAAGCCTGATCCCGGAAGCCTTTGCCGTAGTACGTGAGGCCAGTAAACGCGTGTTCGGCATGCGTCACTTCGACGTGCAGCTGCTGGGCGGGATGGTGCTTAACGAGCGCTGCATCGCGGAAATGCGTACCGGTGAAGGTAAAACCCTGACTGCAACGCTGCCGGCTTACCTGAATGCGCTGACGGGTAAGGGCGTTCACGTTGTTACCGTCAACGACTATCTGGCGCAGCGCGACGCCGAAAATAACCGTCCACTGTTCGAATTCCTCGGCATGACCGTGGGCATTAACATGTCCGGCCTGCCGGCACCTGCCAAGCGTGAAGCGTATAACGCGGATATCACCTACGGCACCAACAACGAATACGGCTTCGACTACCTGCGTGACAACATGGCGTTCAGCCCTGAAGAGCGCGTCCAGCGTAAACTGCACTATGCGCTGGTGGATGAGGTTGACTCCATTCTGATCGATGAAGCGCGTACCCCGCTGATCATCTCCGGCCCGGCCGAAGACAGCTCCGAGATGTACCGTAAAGTCGACAAAATCATTCCACACCTGCTGCGTCAGGAGAAAGAAGACTCCGATACTTTCCAGGGTGAAGGTCACTTCTCCGTGGATGAAAAAGCGCGTCAGGTCAACCTGACCGAACGCGGCCTGGTGAAAATCGAAGAGCTGCTGGTGGCTGAAGGCATTATGGAAGAGGGCGAGTCTCTGTACTCCCCGAGCAACATTATGCTGATGCACCACGTAACGGCTGCACTGCGCGCGCACGCCCTGTTCACCCGCGACGTTGACTACATCGTTAAAGACGGTGAAGTCATCATCGTCGATGAACACACCGGTCGTACCATGCAGGGACGTCGCTGGTCCGATGGTCTGCACCAGGCCGTGGAAGCGAAAGAAGGCGTGGATATTCAGAACGAAAACCAGACGCTGGCCTCCATCACCTTCCAGAACTACTTCCGTCTGTACGAGAAGCTGGCGGGGATGACCGGTACCGCAGATACCGAAGCGTTTGAGTTTAGCTCCATCTATAAGCTGGATACCGTGGTAGTACCAACCAACCGTCCAATGATCCGTAAGGATATGCCGGACCTGGTATACATGACCGAAGCGGAAAAAATCCAGGCGATCATCGAAGATATTCGCGATCGTACCGCGAAGGGCCAGCCGGTTCTGGTGGGGACCATCTCCATCGAGAAATCTGAAGTGGTGTCTAACGAGCTGACCAAGGCGGGCATCAAGCACAACGTGCTGAACGCCAAGTTCCACGCTAAAGAAGCAGATATCGTTGCGCAGGCGGGTTACCCGGCTGCCGTAACCATCGCTACCAACATGGCGGGTCGTGGTACCGATATTATGCTCGGCGGTAGCTGGCAGGCCGAAGTGGCCGAGCTGGAAAACCCAACCCCGGAGCAAATCGCGCAGATCAAAGCCGACTGGCAGGTGCGTCACGACGCGGTGCTGGCATCCGGTGGTCTGCACATCATTGGTACCGAGCGTCATGAATCTCGTCGTATCGATAACCAGCTGCGCGGTCGTGCGGGCCGTCAGGGTGATGCCGGTTCTTCCCGCTTCTATCTGTCCATGGAAGATGCGCTGATGCGTATTTTCGCCTCTGACCGTGTGTCCGGCATGATGCGTAAACTGGGCATGAAACCAGGCGAAGCGATCGAGCACCCGTGGGTTACCAAAGCGATTGCCAACGCCCAGCGTAAAGTAGAAAGCCGCAACTTCGACATTCGTAAGCAACTGCTGGAATATGATGACGTTGCCAACGACCAGCGTCGTGCAATCTATACCCAGCGTAACGAACTGCTGGACGTGTCCGACGTGAGCGAAACCATTAACAGCATTCGCGAAGATGTGTTCAAAGCCACTATCGACGCGCACATTCCACCGCAGTCTCTGGAAGAGATGTGGGATATCGAAGGCCTGCAGGAACGTCTGAAAAACGACTTCGACCTCGAACTGCCAATCAAAGAGTGGCTGGACAAAGAGCCTGAGCTGCACGAAGAGACCCTGCGCGAGCGTATCTACGAAACCGCGCTGGACGTCTACAAGCGTAAGGAAGAAGTGGTTGGCGCTGAGATGATGCGTCACTTCGAGAAAGGCGTAATGTTGCAGACCCTGGACTCCCTGTGGAAAGAGCACCTGGCGGCAATGGACTACCTGCGTCAGGGTATCCACCTGCGTGGTTATGCGCAGAAAGATCCGAAGCAGGAGTACAAGCGTGAATCCTTCTCCATGTTTGCTGCCATGCTGGAGTCGCTGAAGTATGAAGTCATCAGCACTCTGAGCAAAGTTCAGGTGCGTATGCCGGAAGAAGTGGAAGCGATGGAGCAGCAGCGTCGTGAAGAAGCTGAGCGTCTGGCACAGATGCAGCAGCTGAGTCATCAGACCGATGAGAGCGAAGCCGCAGCGGCAATCGCAGCGCAGACGGGCGATCGTAAAGTCGGTCGTAACGATCCGTGCCCATGTGGTTCCGGCAAAAAATACAAGGCGTGCCATGGCCGTCTGAGCTAAGAACATAACAAAACGAAAAGGCGCAGATATCTGCGCCTTTTTTATGGAAGTGACATGATGAAAACACTGCAAATTGCTGTCGGGATCATTCGCAACCCGCAAAACCAGATCTTCATTACCCAACGTGCCGCCGATGCGCATATGGCCAACAAATGGGAATTCCCCGGCGGAAAAATCGAATCAGGTGAAACGCCGGAGCAGGCGTTGGTGCGTGAGCTTCAGGAAGAGGTGGGGATCACCCCGCATGGCGCAACGCTGTTCGATAAGCTGGAGTACCAGTTTCCGGACAGGCACATCACGCTGTGGTTCTGGCTGGTGGAAAACTGGGAAGGTGAGCCATGGGGAAAAGAGGGGCAGCCGGGTAACTGGATTGAGCTTCAGGCCAGCGATGCGGAGAAATTCCCGCCTGCCAATGAGCCTGTGATCCTCCGGCTGGTCGCACAACCGTAGGCCTGCTAAGCGAAGCGCCAGCAGGCTTTAAATGTTACTGCTGGTTTTCGCTCCAGTCATCGCTATCCGAGAGATCGCCTTCGCTCGGAATGCGTTTCTCTTCCGCCGCCCATTCGCCCAGGTCTATAAGTTGACAGCGTTTGCAGCAGAATGGGCGAAATGGACTCACTTCTCCCCAGACGACAGTTTTCCCACAGGTTGGGCAGTTTACGGTGGTTACGTCAGACATCGGCACTCCTTAACAACAGGCCAGTTCAAAATCGAGGCGTTCCGGCACGGTGCCATGCTCACTGTCCAGCGGCATAAAGCGGATCGCGAAACGGCTTTTATGTCCGGAAATTTGCGGGTAAAGCTGCTCGCCAAGAGAGAGATTCAAACGCAGAAGATCGGCGTCGTCGCCGTTATCCTGATAAAAACCGTTGAGACTGGTCTGCTTGCGGAACGGGGCAGAGTTACGCACAAGATCGAGGATCAGGGATAACGTTTGATTCATCGGCTCCAGACTGCCCATCCAGCTGTTTACCTGGCGATCGCGCTGTTCCTGCGGCATGTGCAGCCACATATGCAGCGTTGGCAGGTCAAAGCTACAGCAACCGCCCGGTATGCTCAGACGCTGACGCACCAGCGCAATCAGACGGTCCTCGCGTAAAAATTGTCCAACGCGCGGCGCGGCCATCAGCGTCGCGCTGCTGTTTTTTAGCTGCTGGCGTAAAGCGTCAATTCGACTTTTATCTACGCCCGGTACTTCGGCCCAGGCCTGTAATTTACGCTGCTGGCGCTCCAGCTCTTTCAACAGCTCAGTGCGGACATCGCCGCGTTCAATCACATCCAGCAGATCGCCCACGTTGCGGAAAAAATGCAGCGCGGTGGCGTGATCGTTGACGGGCAGATGTTGTGAAAGTTGTTGAATAAGAAATTCTATGCGTAGCCAGGTACGCATTTTTTCGTTAAGCGGATGCTCAAAAAGGATATGAGTCGACATTATGGTTTTTCCTGTGCAACGGCCTGCGCGGCGAAGGTCAGATACTGCGCGTGCAGACGAGCAACATCCGATGCAATGGCATCTGGTGCGCCGTTATTATCAATAACATCATCCGCAACGGCGAGGCGCGCTTCGCGCGTGGCCTGTGCGGCAAGAATTTGTTCAGCATGCTCGCGTGAAACATGGTCACGCGCCATGGTTCTCTGGATTTGCGTTTCGCGGGAAACGTCAATCACCAGCGTTCTGTCTGCTTTATTTTGAAGCTGATTTTCCACCAGTAACGGGATCACCCACAACACATAGGGCGAACTGGCTGCGGCAATCTGACGCTGAGTTTCATGGTGGATAATGGGGTGGAGCAGGGCATTAAGCCAGGCTTTTTCCGCCGGATCGGAAAATATGCACTCACGCAGCTGCCGACGATTCAGGGTGCCGTCAGCCTGTATCACACGGCGACCAAAATGCGCTTCGATGGCGTTTAAGGCGGGTGTATTGGGTTCTACCACCTGACGGGCAATGATATCGGCGTCGATAATCGTGATGCCGAGACGAGCAAACGCGTGCGCAACGGTGCTTTTACCACTACCGATGCCGCCGGTTAATGCGACGATATACCCCATTAAATCAGATCCTGGGAATTATTCAGTTTTAAAATCAGTTGCTTAAAATTCAAACTTACAACAGCCAATGTTTAGCTCTCTTTACCCGCTTTTTACCAGGTAAATTTATAGGATTGTAGCGTAAAAAAAGAGAATTTCGCAGTCTTGCGGAGCAGGTATTAGTGCGTATGATAGCGTCACTGGAGTTGTGCTTTTAATATATTTGCCTCTAACCCCAGGAATCCGCACATGCGTATCGAAGAAGATCTGAAGTTAGGTTTCAAAGACGTTCTTATCCGCCCTAAACGCTCTACACTGAAAAGTCGCTCAGACGTTGAACTCGAACGTCAATTCACCTTTAAGCATTCCGGTCAGACGTGGTCTGGCGTGCCGATTATCGCGGCCAACATGGACACCGTCGGGACCTTCGAGATGGCGACCGCGCTGGCGCAATTCGACATCCTTACTGCGGTACATAAACACTACAGCCCTGAGGAGTGGAATGCGTTTGTCGCCTCCGCCTCGGCTGACGTGGTGAAGCATGTGATGGTCTCGACCGGTACGTCTGATGCAGATTTCGAGAAAACCAAACAGATCCTGAACGCCAATCCGGCGCTGAATTTTGTCTGCATTGACGTGGCAAATGGTTATTCCGAGCATTTCGTCCAGTTCGTCAGCAAGGCGCGTGAAGCCTGGCCAACCAAAACCATCATCGCGGGCAACGTGGTGACCGGTGAAATGTGTGAAGAGCTGATCCTCTCCGGGGCCGACATTGTGAAAGTGGGCATTGGCCCGGGCTCCGTTTGCACCACGCGCGTGAAAACCGGTGTGGGTTATCCGCAGCTGTCTGCGGTAATTGAATGCGCTGACGCCGCGCACGGTCTGGGCGGCCAGATCATCAGCGACGGTGGCTGCACCATGCCAGGCGATGTGGCGAAAGCCTTCGGCGGCGGCGCGGACTTCGTGATGCTCGGTGGCATGCTGGCCGGCCACGAAGAGAGCGGTGGTACCGTGGTGGAAGAGAACGGTGAGAAATTCATGCTGTTCTACGGAATGAGCTCTGAATCTGCGATGACCCGTCACGTGGGTGGTGTCGCGAAATACCGTGCGGCGGAAGGCAAAACCGTTAAGCTGCCACTGCGTGGCCCGGTCGAAAACACGGCGCGCGATATCCTCGGCGGTCTGCGTTCTGCCTGCACCTACGTTGGGGCTTCCCGCCTGAAAGAGCTGACGAAACGCACGACGTTTATCCGCGTTCAGGAGCAGGAAAACCGCGTATTTAATAGCCTCTGACGGCTACGGCTGGCGCGCGTCCGTGCGCCAGCATTACCCCGCGCTCATTGCATCCCCCAGATGGAAAATTGGCAGATACATCGCCACCACCAGCGTGCCAATAATCAGACCTGTCACGACCAGTAGCAAAGGCTCAAGAAGCGCCGCCAGATTGTCTGCCTGCTGGAATGTCTGTTCCGTATGATGGCGGGCCAGATTCATCAGCATCACATCCAGTGAACCCGACACTTCTCCGGTGCGAATGAGCTGAATACACAGTGGTGTAAAAACAGAGGCCTTCTGGAAGGAGGACCACACGGGCATCCCCTGTTCGATATCGCTGCGTATCTCACGGAGTTTCTCCTGCCAGTAGCCACTCTCAACGGTCTCCTCCACACTCTCCACTCCTTGTAAAAAAGCAATTCCAGCCTGCTGGGTTAATGACAGCACGGTAAAAATTTGCCCCAGTTTTTGCCCACGCATCAGCGTGCCCATCACCGGTACATGTAACAGGACGTACTGCCAGCGCGGATGCCGCCGCAGCTTACAGGCGATGACAACCATTGCCACGAGCAGGGCCAAAAGGGTGAGGATATGCGCCTGAACCAGGGCCGCCAGCCCCATGACTGCCTGCGTGAGCAAAGGGAGCGGGGTGTTGAACGTTTTGTAGATTGCAGCAAACTCAGGCAACACCAGCGTGACCATCGCCAGCACCACGAAAACGGCCAGCGTCAGGATGATCAGCGGATAGCGCAGCGCTTTCTTCACCTTTGCACTGAGCTGCTGCTGGGATTTTTGTTGCTGCGCAAGCTGACGGCAGCAGGCTTCGAGCTTACCCGTCAGCTCACCCGTCTTCACCATCGAGACATAAAGGGGGCTAAACACCTCTGGCCATTTCTTCATGGCCTCTGACAGGGCGCAACCTTCGCTCAGGTCATCAGCAAGACTGTGCAGCAGCGCCTGCCAGTGCTTCAAAGGATGCTGTTCCGCCAGCATGTGCAGGCTTTGGGACAGCGTGAGTCCGGCCTGTAGCAGCGTGGCGAGCTGGCGAAAAATATCGTAGCAGTGTTGCACCTGCCATCGGTGTCGCTGCTGGCAGCGTTTTAGCGCCAGCGGGTGCAGCTGTTTAAGCACCAGAGCCGTGTAAGCTGCGTTACGGTCGATGGCCCAGAGGGTGCCGGTTTGCACCTCCCCCTCGGTGGTCAGGGCACGCCAGCGCCAGAGTGAATTAGCAGCCATCGGGCATTCCCAGGACGCGCAACAGCTCTTCGAGCGTGGTCAGCCCTTGCTCTACGGCCATGCAGCCGTGCTCAAACAAAGAGGTCATTCCCGCCTGACGAGCGCTTGACCCAATCACCTCCGTGCTTGCTCCGCTGGCGATGGCCTGCCGCAGCGTGTCGTCGATGACGAGCACTTCAAAAATGGCTACGCGACCATAAAAACCGTGGTAGCAGCGCTCGCAACCGGTGGGTTGCCAGCGAGGAAGCGGCCGGGGCCACAGCGTGCGAGGTAATTCGGTGTGGCGGCTGGCTTCCTGTCGGCAGTACGGGCATAAACGACGCACCAGCCGCTGGGCAATCACCATCGAGAGCGCCGAAGAGATCATCCAGCGCGCGACGCCCATCTGTTGCAGCCGTACCAGCGTTTCAGTCGTCGAATTAGTATGGAGGGTGGACAGCACCAGATGCCCGGTTTGCGCCGCCTTAATGGCAATTTCTGCCGTTTCGCCGTCACGAATTTCACCCACCATAATGATGTCAGGATCCTGCCTGAGCAGGGCACGCAGCACGCTCTGGAAGGTCAGCCCCGCGCGCGGATTAATCTGCGTCTGGTTTAAGCCTGCAAGCGGGATTTCAACGGGATCTTCCACGCTGCAAATATTAACGTCAGGGGTATTTCGCGCCTGTAACGCGCTGTACAGCGTCACCGTTTTCCCGCTACCGGTCGGGCCGGTGACCAGAATCAACCCCTGAGGGCTGTTAAGCGCCCCGGCAAAACGGGCCTGCTGGTCTGCACTCATCCCCAGCAGTTCAAGCTCCAGTGCCTGCTGCACCTGGTGAAGCAGACGAAGCACGATTTTTTCTCCACCGCTACAGGGAAGGGTTGCGATACGAAAAGAGACGGGGACGCTTGCCAGCTCCACCGTAAACTGACCGTCCTGCGGCAGGCGGCGCTCCGCAATATCCAGTTGGCCCAGCACCTTCAGGCGTGCGGCAAGCGTCGTACCGAGGGCGGCGGAAACCGGCGGTTGCGGGTAGAGAACACCGTCGATTCGCAAACGGATCTGGTAGCCGTGCTCCGTCGGTTCAATATGGATGTCAGAAGCCCGCTGGTTCACTGCCTGCTGCAACGTTGTACTGAGCACGTCAGCGGCTGAGTTTGGCACTATTCCCGGCAGGTGTGATGATGAGAGGGACTGAAGCCGTTTTTCCATCCGTTCGGCCGTCCAGCACTCAATATCAATACGTTTCTGCGTGGCGAAGCGTAACGCTTCCATCAGCTCAGAGGCAGGATTACCCACCACCGCAATGCTGATCATCTCGGTGTCGCTTGCGAGTAGCAGTGCGTGATGGCGCTGACAGAGCGTCATAAGCTGTTCGGTGTTCATTGTCCACTCCTGTCAGTTGTTGTCGAAGCGGAAAACATCTTCACAGGCTTGTCTGAGCGCCGTGTCGGACGCAATGTTGCAGGCGCGCGTCCAGCCCGTCATACCGTTACCGTCGCTCCAGATCGGTGTCATGAGCACTTCAAGTCCGTTAAGGCTTTCCTGCCCTGTTAACGATACGACCCCCTTCGCCACGCTCATCGCTGAAACGTAACGCGTGGTAGTCGGGGAGGGGATGCCATTGGTTCCTGCGTCGCAGCGATCCACACCACCACGATCCAGGGCGCAAAGCTCAATAGCGGTGCGGTAGGGAATGAACGTTTGCAGCATATCGGTGAGCGCTGCTTTTCGCAGGTAGTTCTGATAAGCCGGGATGCCAATCGCGCTCAGGATGGCAATAATGCCAATGACCACCATTAGCTCAATCAGGGTAAATCCTTGTTGTCTGTTCATATCTGCTCCTTACGTTAAGTGGCGCTACTGTGGCAGTACCGGCGCGCAGAAACGAGGGGCAAAAGCGCGAACGTGAAAGGGCTTTCAGGGAAATGATTCAGTGTTGCAGAGAAGGACAGCGTAATTGCGAGCGGTTTCGTATTTCCCCTCTCCGGGCGGAGAGGGGAAGATCAGTTATTTGAAGCGCATCGAGAGGTCCAGGGCACGTACGTGCTTGGTCAGGGCTCCCACGGAGATATAATCGACGCCGGTTTCAGCAAATTCGCGGAGGGTGTCGAACGTCACGTTGCCGGACACCTCAAGCTGCGCCTGGCCGTTTGTGCGTTTGACCGCTTCACGCATCTGCTCCGTGTCGAAGTTATCGAGCATGATGATGTCAGCCCCCGCTTTAATGGCCTCGTCCAGCTCATCCAGCGTTTCCACTTCCACCTCAACCGGCACATCCGGATGCAGCCAGAAGGCTTTTTCCACGGCCTGACGTACCGAGCCAGAGGCAATAATGTGGTTCTCTTTGATCAGGAAGGCATCGGATAGCCCCAGACGATGGTTGGCGCCGCCACCGCAGAGCACGGCGTATTTCAGCGCGGTGCGCAGGCCCGGCAGGGTTTTACGGGTATCCAGCAGCTGCGTGCGGGTGCCTGCCAGCAGGTCAACGTAGCGGCGTACTTCACTGGCAACGCCAGAGAGCGTTTGCACAAAATTGAGCGCGGTGCGTTCACCGGTCAGCAAGACGCGGGACGGGCCGTCCAGCTCGAACAGTGGCTGATTTGCCGTGACCGCATCACCGTCCTCAACGTGCCATGTTACCTGCACCTCGTCGCCCGCCAGCTGGGTAAAGACCTCCTCAACCCAGCGTTTGCCGCAGAAAACCCCCGCTTCGCGGGTGATGACTACCGCGTGCGACCGTGTCTCTTTTGGCAACAATTGGGCGGTAATATCGTTATCGGCACTGACGTCACCGCCGAGGTCTTCTCTCAGGGCATGGGCAACGCTTGCCGGGATATCACTATTAATACGTTCCAGAAGCGCGTCACGTCGGTGGTCGGGGTTATAGCGGCGAGGCGGCATGATAAAACTCCAAATTGGTAACGAATCATAATATTGAAACATGCTACTCTGAACCGAGTAACAGCACCATAGATAAGGAGTTCCAGCATGTTGTTAGAAAACGGATGGCTGGTGGACGCGCGACATGTACCGTCGCCGCACCACGATTGCCGCCCGGAGGATGAAAAGCCCACACTGCTGGTGGTTCACAACATAAGTCTCCCGCCAGGTGAGTTTGGCGGTCCGTGGATCGACGCGTTATTCACGGGAACGATAGATCCCGATGCTCATCCTTACTTTGCTGAGATTGCGCATTTGCGTGTATCGGCGCACTGCCTGATCCGCCGTGATGGCGAAGTGGTTCAGTATGTTCCTTTTGATAAGCGAGCCTGGCATGCCGGCGTGTCGATGTATCAGGGGCGCGAGCGGTGCAATGATTTCTCCATTGGAATTGAACTGGAAGGAACGGACACCACGCCTTACACCGATGCGCAATATCAGAAACTGGTTGCTGTGACGCAAACTTTAGTGGGGCTTTATCCCGCCATTGCAGACAATATTACGGGGCACAGCGACATCGCCCCCGAAAGAAAAACCGACCCCGGCCCGGCGTTTGACTGGTCCCGGTTTCACGCCATGCTTACCACGTCGTCAGATAAGGAGATAACATGACGTTGTTTACCATGCTGCTGGTTATGATCGCCGAACGCCTGTTTAAGCTCGGCGAGCACTGGCATCTGGATCATCGGCTGGAAGTGTTATTCCGCCGGATCAGGCATTTTTCCATGCTACGCACGCTGCTTATGACGGCAGGTGTGATGGTGATTACGTTCCTGTTGCTACGCTCACTTTACGGCCTCTTTTTCAACGTGCCGCTGCTGGTGGTATGGATACTGCTGGGCGTGTTGTGTATTGGCGCGGGCAAGGTGCGTTTGCACTATCACGCGTATCTGAAAGCTGCTTCCCGGGATGATGTCCACGCGCGCGGCGCGATGGCGAGCGAGCTGACGATGATCCACGGCGTACCGCCGGACTGCGATGAACGCGAATTTCTGCGCGAGCTACAAAACGCGCTGCTGTGGATTAACTTCCGTTACTACCTGGCGCCGCTGTTCTGGTTTGTGGTGGGCGGTCCATGGGGACCGGTACTGCTGATGGGCTATGCTTTTCTGCGCGCCTGGCAGACCTGGCTTGCCCGCTACCTTACGCCGCATGAACGTCTCCAGTCCGGCATTGATGCCATTCTGCACGTGCTCGACTGGCTTCCGGTGCGACTGGTCGGCGTGGTCTATGCCCTCATCGGTCACGGTGAAAAGGCGTTGCCAGCGTGGTTTGCCTCCCTTGCAGACCGCCATACCGCGCAGTATCAGGTCTTAACCCGACTGGCTCAATTCTCGCTGGCTCGCGAGCCGCACACGAACAAAGTCGAAACGCCTAAAGCTGCCGTCTCGATGGCGAAAAAAACGTCGTTTGTGGTGGTGGTGATTGTGGCGTTGCTGACGATTTACGGCACGCTGGTCTGACCCAGCGCGCCGAAGCCGTTACAGCGTATCCGCAGGCGGGATGCCGAAATCAGGCATCCCGTTGTCGTCCCAGCGGACGAGCTTCAGGCGAGTGTGGCGATTCGGATCGTAAAGCGGATCGCCTTCAATTTCAGTGTAGTTTCGCGCGTGGTAGACCAGCACATCGTCGCCTTCCGGCGTCTGCGTAAAGCTGTTATGGCCTGGTCCATACTGACGGTTTTCGTAGCTGGTGACGAACACCGGGCGCGGGGATTTATGCCAGTTAGTCGGGTTTTGCGGATCGGCATCTACGTCTATCCACAGTAATCCCATGCAGTAATTCTCGTCGGTGGCGCTGGCGGAATAGCTGATAAATAGCTTATCGCCATGGAACAGCACCGCCGGGCCTTCGTTGACCCAGAATCCGCGGCACTCCCAGTCATATTCCGGTTTACTGAGCATCACCGGCTCGCCTTTCAGCGTCCACGGATTTTCCATTTCACACAGGTAAAGATTGGAGTTACCGGAAATGTCCGGGGCTTTTTGCGCCCACAGATACCAGCGTTTGCCCTGATGCACAAAGGTAGTGGCATCCAGCGCGAAGGTGTCAAACGGGGTTTTGATTTGCCCTTTTTCCACCCATGTACCGGTGAGCGGATCGCGATCTGCGCATTCAATGGCGAACATGCGATGCTGGAACATCCCGAGTTCGTCGAGCGCCTGGGTATGTGTGGCGGCAAAGTAGATGTACCACTTGCCGTCGATATGATGCAGTTCCGGTGCCCAGATCAGCTGGCTCATCGGGCCGGTGTCGGGCTTGCGCCAGACAACTACCTCTTCGGCATTGCCTAAATCTTCCAGCGAGTCCGCGCGGCGGATCGCCAGCCGGTCATACTCCGGCACGGAGGCGATAAAGTAATATTGTCCTTCGTGGCGCAGGATATACGGGTCGGCGCGTTGTTCAATAAACGGGTTTGGCCAGGTTTGCATTCGGCTTTCCTTATTTAGTCTCAGCGGCTTTAAATTCCTGATAGTCGCTCAGTTCACGATAGTTGGTGCGACGCTTCTCCAGATCGGACTGGATTTGCTTCATGGTCTCACGGTCCACTTTCAGCAGACGTACAACGCCCGCGGTAATTAAATATCCAATGCCAGGAATGACGGTAAAGAGCAGCACAATGCCGTTGATGGCATCCGCGCTCTGCGCTTTTGCGCCCGCGTCATAACCGTACCAGGAGAGCAGGAAGCCAACCATCGCCCCGGCAATCGCCAGACCCAGCTTCAGGAAGAAGATGTTGCCGGAGAAGCTTATCCCGGTGATACGTTTCCCGGTTTTCCATTCACCGTAGTCGTCCACGTCGGCCATCAGTGACCAGTGCAGAGGGGATGGGATCTGGTGCAGGATATTCAGCAGGACGTAAAGCACAACAATGGTTGTCGTCGCTTTCGGGTCGAAGAAGTAGAAGGCGCAGGAGAAAATCGCCAGCGCGATGTTGGTCCAGAAGAAGACCTTCAGCTTGCACCAGCGGTCGGTCAGCACTTTCGCCAGCATACTGCCGAACATCATGCCGACAACGCCCAGGCTGATAAACAGCGTGGCGAAATGGGTGCTTTGCCCCATTACCCAGGTGACGTAATACATGGTGGCCGCCATGCGGATAAAGCCCGGGCAGACGTTGCAGAGCGTCAGAAGCAGGATGCGCACCCACTGGTCATTCTTCCACACATCCTTCAGGTCGTTTTTCAGTTCGTCATGGGTTTGTACCGCCGGGCGAACGCGCTCGCGCACCGTGGCGAAGCAGAACAGGAACATGCAGGTACCAATCAGCGCCAGCACGGTCATCGCCATCTGGTAGCCTTTGGCTTTGTTATCCCCACCGAACCAGTCGGCCATTGGCAGGAGCGTAAGCGACAGCAGCAGCGTGGCGATACCGACCATAACAAAACGATAGGACTGGCAGGCAACGCGCTCTTTCGGGTCGTTGGTGATCACGCCACCGAGCGAGCAGTACGGAATGTTGATGGCGGTATAGGTCAGCGACAGCAGGAAGTAGGTGACAAATGCATAGATAACTTTGCTGTTATAGCTCCACTCTGGGGTGGTGAACATCAGGATGCTGAACAGCGCATAGGGGAAGGCAATCCACAGTAGCCATGGACGAAATCGGCCATATTTGCTGCGGGTACGGTCGGCAATCGCGCCCATGATTGGGTCCGTTACGGCGTCAATCACGCGAACGGACAGCAGCAGTACCCCAACCAGCGCAGGCGCCAGACCAAAAATATCCGTATAAAAATAGTTAACAAATAACATGATGGCGCCAAAGATAATGTTGCATCCGGCGTCACCCATGCCATAGCCGATCTTTTCTTTTACTGACAGTTTGTTGTTATCCATCGACAGATCTCCGGGTTTCGGTATGGAGAGAATTATTCGCTGGCAAACGGATATATGCGTTGCAATATAAGGGCGGTGATATGGAGGATTTTGCTGTTGGCGTGAATTTGTGAGGAAGGTAACAAGACGCTGTACCCGCAACCGCGGGTACAGCGAGAAAACAGTTAGTGCGCTTTCACCGTTTTGGCGTTTTTCTGTTTCACCATATAGCCCACGCCGAGGATCGCAATCCACACCGGGATGAGGTAGACGGAAATCGCCATGCCTGGCGTGATGAGCATGATGATCAGCACGGCCGCCATGAACAGCAGGCAAACCCAGTTCCCCAGCGGATAGAGCAGGGCAGGGAAGCGCGTGGTTACGCCCTGCTGCTGCTTGGCGCGGCGGAACTTGATGTGCGCGAGGCTAATCATCGCCCAGTTGATCACCAGCGCGGAAACCACCAACGCCATCAGCAGGCCGAAGGCCGATTCCGGTGCCAGGTAGTTAATCAGAACGCAAAGCGCCGTCACGACCGCCGACACGATAATGGTGTTAACCGGTACGCCACGTTTATCAACGGTAAGCAGCGCTTTCGGTGCGTTGCCCTGTTGCGCCAGGCCGAACAGCATACGGCTGTTGCAGTAAACGCAGCTGTTATAAACAGAGAGCGCGGCGGTCAGCACTACGACGTTAAGCGCGTTCGCCACGAAGGTGTCGCCCAGCTCGTGGAAGATCAGCACAAACGGGCTGGTATCCGCCGTGACGCGTGTCCATGGCAGCAGGGAGAGCAGGACCGCCAGGGAGCCCACGTAGAAGATCAGAATACGGTAGATAACCTGATTTGTGGCTTTCGGGATGCTCTGCTCCGGGTTGTCGGCTTCCGCGGCGGTGATGCCCACCAGCTCCAGACCGCCGAAGGAGAACATAATGATCGCCATCATCATTACCAGGCCGGTCATGCCGTGCGGCAGGAACCCGCCCTGTTCCCAGAGGTTGCGCACGGTTGCCTGCGGGCCACCGTTGCCGCTGAAGAGCAGCCAGCCGCCAAAAATGATCATCGCTACAACGGCAATTACTTTGATAATGGCGAACCAGAACTCCATTTCCCCAAACACTTTCACGTTGGTCAGGTTGATGGCGTTGATCAGCACGAAGAAGACTGCCGCAGACGCCCAGGTGGGGATCTCCGGGTACCAGAATTGAATGTATTTACCGACGGCGGTGAGTTCCGCCATAGCAACCAGCACGTAAAGAACCCAGTAGTTCCATCCAGAGGCGAAGCCCGCAAAGCTGCCCCAGTATTTATAGGCAAAGTGGCTAAAAGAGCCTGCAACCGGCTCCTCAACGACCATTTCCCCTAACTGGCGCATAATCAAAAACGCAATGAAACCTGCAATTGCGTAACCCAGAATAATGCCCGGACCGGCCGACTGGATAACGGACGCACTGCCCAGAAACAGGCCAGTACCAATAGCACCGCCCAGGGCGATGAGCTGAATATGGCGGTTTTTAAGGCCGCGCTTTAGCTGATCGCCATGCTGTTGAGCTTCCATTTGAAACCTCGTGTGTGGTTGTTATGTTCACGCTGTGCGTGTGTAATTATGAAAGTCCATATTCTGTATTTATTTCTTTACGGTTAACGATACCGAAAAAAGCGGAGATGGCTTCCGTTAGCGCCAGAATAGTGGTAAGTGCCAGCGAATGCACCTGCTTTATGAAGGGATGATGACGACTTGAATAAAAAGAAACCAATTGTAAATCGGTACGTTAACCCCTCATACCCCAACCTATAGAATAGAAATGCGTCATAAGTGGACGAATTTTCATATTTTGCCTTGTTGAATCGCTTCAGATTGCAAAATCCCTCGTTTAAATATGGTTAAAACTGCCCCTTTGGGAGTAACCATTTCATTTGTGCAAAGTTACATTCCTGAAACGTTAGTTCTGTAAGGTTGTTAAAATGTGCCGGGTTTCCTGATTTCAATCAAAACCAATATGGACAGAAGGTGAATACTTTGTTACTTTAGCGATACGAACATGAAATTGGTAAGACCAATTGACTCCGGGCAAAAAGGCGTAAGACAGGGAATATGGCCTACAGCAAAATTCGCCAACCAAAACTTTCCGATGTGATTGAGCAGCAGCTGGAGTTTTTGATTCTCGAAGGGACACTGCGCCCGGGCGAGAAACTCCCGCCAGAACGCGAGCTGGCAAAACAGTTCGACGTTTCACGCCCCTCTCTGCGTGAGGCGATTCAACGTCTCGAAGCAAAGGGCCTGTTGCTCCGTCGTCAGGGTGGCGGAACCTTTGTGCAAAACAGCCTGTGGCAGAGCTTCAGCGACCCGCTGGTAGAACTTCTCTCTGACCACCCAGAATCCCAGTTTGATCTGCTTGAGACCCGTCACGCGCTGGAAGGTATCGCGGCCTATTACGCCGCCCTTCGCAGCACTGATGAAGACCGCGTACGTATTCGCGAGCTGCATCAGGCCATTGAACGGGCACAGCAGTCCGGCGACTTAGACGCCGAATCCAGCGCCGTTGTCCAGTATCAAATTGCCGTCACCGAAGCAGCGCACAACGTGGTGCTCCTCCATCTGCTACGCTGCATGGAGCCCATGCTGGCCCAGAACGTTCGTCAGAATTTTGAATTGTTGTATGCCCGTCGGGAGATGCTCCCGCTGGTAAGCAACCATCGCACCCGAGTATTCGAGGCGATAATGGCCGGGGAACCGGAGCAGGCGCGTGAAGCGTCGCACCGCCATCTGGCTTTCATTGAGGAAATCTTGCTGGACCGCAGCCGTGAACAATCGCGTCGCGAGCGTTCATTGCGCCGCATACAGCAACGAAAGGATTAAGCGCCAGGTACTTTTAGAGCGCGGCAACTAAACGCAGAACCTGTCTTATTGTGTTCTTAACCGAGAGCACAATGGGACAGGTTCCAGACAAATCAACGTATTAGATAGATAAGGAATACCCCCATGTCAGAACGTCTCCAAAATGACGTGGATCCGATCGAAACTCGCGACTGGCTACAGGCGATCGAATCGGTCATCCGTGAAGAAGGTGTTGAGCGTGCTCAGTATCTGATTGATCAGCTGCTTTCAGAAGCGCGCAAAGGCGGCGTGAAAGTGGCTTCAGGTGCAGGGGCTAGCAACTACGTAAACACGATTGCCGTCGAAGACGAACCGGAATACCCGGGCAATCTGGATCTGGAACGCCGTATCCGTTCTGCTATCCGCTGGAACGCTATCATGACCGTTCTGCGCGCATCCAAGAAAGATCTGGAACTGGGTGGCCACATGGCGTCCTTCCAGTCCTCTGCGACCGTTTACGAAGTGTGCTTCAACCACTTCTTCCGTGCAGCCAACGAGAAAGACGGCGGCGATCTGGTGTACTTCCAGGGCCACATCTCTCCGGGCATCTATGCACGTGCCTTCCTGGAAGGTCGTCTGACTGAAGAGCAGATGAACAACTTCCGTCAGGAAGTTCACGGTAAGGGTCTGTCTTCTTATCCGCACCCTAAACTGATGCCTGAGTTCTGGCAGTTCCCGACCGTATCTATGGGTCTGGGTCCAATTGGTGCAATCTATCAGGCTAAATTCCTGAAGTACCTGGAACACCGTGGTCTGAAAGACACCTCTGAGCAGACCGTTTACGCCTTCCTGGGCGACGGTGAAATGGATGAGCCAGAATCTAAAGGCGCGATCACCATCGCGACCCGTGAGAAGCTGGACAACCTGTGCTTCATCATCAACTGTAACCTGCAACGTCTGGATGGTCCGGTAACCGGTAACGGCAAGATCATTAACGAACTGGAAGGCATCTTCGCGGGTGCAGGCTGGAACGTGATCAAAGTCATGTGGGGCGGTCGTTGGGATGAGCTGCTGCGTAAAGACACCAGCGGTAAACTGATCCAGCTGATGAACGAAACCGTTGACGGCGACTACCAGACCTTCAAATCCAAAGACGGTGCCTACGTTCGTGAGCACTTCTTCGGCAAATATCCTGAAACCGCAGCCCTGGTTGCAGACTGGACTGACGAGCAGATCTGGGCGCTGAACCGCGGTGGTCACGATCCGAAGAAAGTTTACGCTGCACTGAAAAAAGCGCAGGAAACCAAAGGTAAAGCGACTGTGATCCTGGCCCACACCATCAAAGGTTACGGCATGGGTGATACCGCAGAAGGTAAAAACATCGCTCACCAGGTTAAGAAAATGAACATGGACGGCGTGCGTTATATCCGCGACCGTTTCAACGTTCCAGTGACCGATGAGCAGGTAGAAAACCTGTCTTACATTACCTTCCCGGAAGGGTCTGAAGAGCATAAATACCTGCACGAACGTCGTCAGGCACTGAAAGGCTACCTGCCTGCTCGTCAGCCTAACTTCACCGAGAAGCTGGAACTGCCAGCCCTGGAAGACTTCTCTCAGCTGCTGGAAGAGCAGAACAAAGAGATCTCTACCACTATCGCTTTCGTTCGTGCCCTGAACGTGATGCTGAAGAACAAGTCAATCAAAGATCGTCTGGTTCCAATCATCGCCGACGAAGCGCGTACTTTCGGTATGGAAGGTCTGTTCCGTCAGATCGGTATCTACAGCCCGAACGGCCAGCAGTACACCCCGCAGGACCGTGAGCAGGTTGCATACTACAAAGAAGACGAGAAAGGTCAGATCCTGCAGGAAGGTATCAACGAGCTGGGCGCAGGCGCATCCTGGCTGGCTGCTGCGACCTCTTACAGCACCAACAACCTGCCGATGATCCCGTTCTACATCTACTACTCCATGTTCGGGTTCCAGCGTATCGGTGATCTGTGCTGGCAGGCCGGCGACCAGCAGGCTCGCGGCTTCCTGATTGGTGGTACTTCTGGTCGTACGACCCTGAACGGTGAAGGTCTGCAGCACGAAGATGGCCACAGCCACATTCAGTCCCTGACTATCCCTAACTGTATCTCTTACGACCCGTCTTACGCGTACGAAGTGGCAGTCATCATGCATGACGGTCTGCAGCGCATGTACGGTGAAGCGCAAGAGAACGTTTACTACTACATCACCACCCTGAACGAAAACTACCACATGCCGGCAATGCCAGCAGGTGCCGAGGAAGGTATCCGTAAAGGTATCTACAAACTCGAAACCATCGAAGGTAGCAAAGGTAAAGTTCAGCTGCTGGGCTCCGGTTCTATCCTGCGTCACGTTCGTGAAGCAGCGCAGATCCTGGCGAAAGACTACGGTGTGGGTTCCGATGTGTACTCTGTGACCTCCTTCACTGAACTGGCGCGTGATGGCCAGGATTGTGAGCGCTGGAACATGCTGCACCCAATGGAAACCCCACGCGTTCCGTACATCGCTCAGGTGATGAACGACGCGCCAGCGGTGGCGTCTACTGACTATATGAAACTGTTCGCTGAGCAGGTTCGTACTTACGTTCCAGCTGATGATTATCGCGTACTGGGTACTGACGGCTTCGGTCGTTCTGACAGCCGCGAAAACCTGCGTCACCACTTCGAAGTTGATGCTTCCTACGTGGTTGTAGCAGCACTGGGCGAACTGGCTAAACGTGGCGAAATCGATAAGAAAGTGGTTGCGGACGCAATCACCAAATTCAACATCGATGCAGATAAAGTTAACCCGCGTCTGGCGTAAGAGGTAAAAGAATAATGGCTATCGAAATCAATGTACCGGACATCGGGGCTGATGAAGTTGAAATCACCGAGATCCTGGTCAAAGTAGGCGACAAAGTTGAAGCTGAACAGTCGCTGATCACCGTAGAAGGCGACAAAGCCTCTATGGAAGTCCCGTCTCCTCAGGCTGGCATCGTTAAAGAGATCAAAGTCTCTGTTGGCGATAAAACCGAGACTGGCAAACTGATCATGATTTTCGATTCCGCCGACGGTGCAGCAGCTGCTGCACCTGCGCAGGAAGAGAAGAAAGAAGCCGCTCCTGCTGCTGCTCCAGCAGCGGCCGCGGCAGCGAAAGAAGTAAATGTGCCTGACATCGGCGGTGACGAAGTTGAAGTTACCGAAATCCTGGTGAAAGTGGGCGACACCGTTGCGGCTGAGCAGTCACTGATCACCGTAGAAGGCGACAAAGCCTCTATGGAAGTGCCAGCACCGTTCGCCGGTACCGTTAAAGAGATCAAGATCAACACCGGCGACAAAGTGTCTACCGGCTCGCTGATCATGGTCTTCGAAGTGGCGGGTGCTGCACCTGCCGCTGCGCCTGCTCAGGCTGCTGCTCCGGCTCCGGCCGCTGCGCCAGCGGCTGCTGGCGGCGCGAAAGACGTTAACGTACCGGATATCGGCGGTGACGAAGTTGAAGTGACCGAAGTGATGGTGAAAGTGGGCGACAAAGTTGCCGCTGAACAGTCACTGATCACCGTTGAAGGCGACAAAGCTTCCATGGAAGTGCCTGCGCCGTTCGCCGGTACCGTTAAAGAGATCAAAATCAGCACCGGCGACAAAGTGTCTACCGGCTCTCTGATCATGGTCTTCGAAGTGGAAGGCGCAGCGCCTGCCGCCGCTCCGGCTGCCGCGGCTGCTCCGGCACCTGCTGCTGCACCGGCTCAGGCTGCTAAACCTGCTGCTGCCCCTGCTGCTAAAGCAGAAAAATCTGAGTTCGCTGAAAACGACGCTTACGTCCACGCGACTCCGCTGATTCGTCGCCTGGCGCGCGAATTCGGTGTGAACCTGGCGAAAGTGAAGGGCACCGGCCGTAAAGGTCGTATCCTGCGCGAAGACGTTCAGGCTTACGTGAAAGACGCGGTGAAACGCGCCGAAGCTGCACCTGCGGCAGCCGCTGGCGGCGGTATCCCGGGCATGCTGCCATGGCCGAAAGTGGACTTCAGTAAGTTCGGTGAAATCGAAGAAGTGGAGCTGGGCCGTATCCAGAAAATCTCTGGTGCTAACCTGAGCCGTAACTGGGTGATGATCCCGCACGTTACGCACTTCGATAAGACCGATATCACCGATCTGGAAGCGTTCCGTAAACAGCAGAACGCCGAAGCTGAGAAGCGTAAGCTGGACGTGAAGTTCACCCCAGTGGTCTTTATCATGAAGGCCGTTGCCGCTGCCCTTGAGCAGATGCCACGCTTCAACAGCTCCCTGTCCGAAGACGGCCAGAAGCTGACGCTGAAGAAATACATCAACATCGGTGTTGCGGTTGATACGCCAAATGGTCTGGTGGTTCCGGTCTTCAAAGACGTGAACAAGAAGAGCATTACCGAGCTGTCCCGTGAACTGACCACCATCTCCAAAAAAGCGCGTGATGGTAAGCTGACTGCCGGCGAAATGCAGGGCGGCTGCTTCACTATCTCCAGCATCGGCGGCCTGGGTACCACCCACTTCGCGCCGATTGTAAACGCGCCGGAAGTGGCTATCCTCGGTGTGTCCAAGTCCGCGATGGAGCCGGTGTGGAATGGCAAAGAGTTCGTGCCGCGTCTGATGATGCCAATCTCTCTGTCCTTCGACCACCGCGTAATCGACGGGGCTGATGGTGCGCGTTTCATCACCATCATTAACAACACCCTGAGCGACATTCGCCGCCTGGTGATGTAATCGAAAAGCCGGCCAGTCGGCCGGCTTTTTTCTGATAATCTCATGGGGTTTTTGAGGTTATTGGTGAAAGCGATAATTCGTGAGCCGTTTGTTGTTTCAAAATTGTTAACAATTTTGTAAAATACGGGCGGATAGAACGACCCGGTGGACGACGGGTATACATTAAGAGGTCATGATGAGCACAGAAATCAAAACTCAGGTCGTAGTACTTGGGGCAGGCCCGGCAGGTTACTCCGCAGCATTTCGCGCCGCGGATTTAGGTCTGGAAACCGTCATCGTAGAACGTTACAGCACCCTCGGCGGTGTTTGTCTGAACGTCGGCTGTATCCCTTCTAAAGCGCTGCTGCACGTAGCGAAAGTTATCGAAGAAGCCAAAGCGCTGGCTGAACACGGTATCGTCTTCGGCGAGCCGAAAACCGATATCGACAAAATTCGTACCTGGAAAGAGAAAGTTATCACTCAGCTGACCGGCGGTCTGGCGGGTATGGCCAAAGGCCGTAAAGTGAAAGTGGTAAACGGTCTGGGTAAATTCACCGGTGCGAACACCCTGGAAGTGGAAGGCGAAAACGGCAAAACCGTGATCAACTTCGACAACGCGATCATCGCGGCAGGCTCTCGCCCAATCGAACTGCCATTCATTCCACATGAAGATCCACGCGTGTGGGATTCCACCGATGCGCTGGAGCTGAAAACCGTTCCTAAGCGTCTGCTGGTTATGGGCGGCGGTATCATCGGTCTGGAAATGGGTACTGTGTACCATGCGCTGGGTTCAGAGATCGACGTGGTTGAAATGTTCGACCAGGTAATCCCGGCAGCCGACAAAGATATCGTTAAAGTCTTCACCAAACGCATCAGCAAGAAATTCAACCTGATGCTGGAAACCAAAGTGACTGCCGTTGAAGCGAAAGAAGACGGTATTTACGTTTCAATGGAAGGCAAAAAAGCCCCATCCGAACCACAGCGTTACGACGCCGTGCTGGTGGCTATTGGCCGTGTGCCGAACGGTAAAAACCTCGACGCGGGCAAAGCTGGCGTGGAAGTGGACGACCGTGGCTTCATCCGCGTTGACAAACAGCTGCGTACCAACGTGCCGCACATCTTTGCTATCGGCGATATCGTCGGTCAGCCAATGCTGGCGCACAAAGGTGTTCACGAAGGTCATGTTGCCGCTGAAGTTATCGCCGGCATGAAGCATTACTTCGATCCGAAAGTGATCCCATCTATCGCGTATACCGAGCCAGAAGTTGCATGGGTTGGTCTGACTGAGAAAGAAGCGAAAGAGAAAGGCATCAGCTACGAAACTGCCACCTTCCCGTGGGCTGCTTCTGGCCGTGCTATCGCGTCCGACTGCGCAGACGGTATGACCAAACTGATCTTCGACAAAGAGACTCACCGCGTCATCGGTGGTGCGATTGTCGGTACCAACGGCGGCGAGCTGCTGGGTGAAATCGGTCTGGCTATCGAAATGGGCTGCGACGCAGAAGACATCGCGCTGACCATCCACGCACACCCAACTCTGCATGAGTCCGTGGGCCTGGCGGCAGAAGTGTTTGAAGGTAGCATTACCGACCTGCCAAACGCGAAAGCGAAGAAGAAATAAGTTTCTTCAGATGAAAAAAGCGGCCTCAGGCCGCTTTTTTTATGCGCTGCGTTCAGGGTGTGACAGGCTGCCAGGTCTTATCCGGCTGGTATTCACTAAGAGCCTGCGCTTTCTGCGCCGAATCGTTGCCGAGATCTGCCTGATAAACCGCGTCATCCTGGTTAATTACAAAGCTCATTACCCCCGTCTGACCGTAGTTCACCGGCCAGGCGATCATGGCAAAGCCATTTTTATCCGGCAGGATGCGGAATCGGTAACCATGGTAACCCGCCCCCGACTGTGGAGGACTGAACGCCGGACCCAGTGGGCTGGGCGTTTCACCGGGAGCGACGGGCCAGTACAGTCCATCCTTTTTACCTTCAGAACTGACTATCTTCTGCGCGTACTTTTGGTTCATCGCAAAATAGCTCTGCTGGGCATCAACATAGGCGTGAAGCGCTTCGATGGCTGCGAGTTCGTTGCGCCCGATTTCGCGGGTCAGGATCTCTTCTGCGGCTTCCTGCATATCAAACTGCCAGCCAGATGCCGTTTTGACCACCGGGATCGGTAGCTGCCAGCCGTTATCGCCCACCACCAGGTGCGCCACGTTGCCACTGATGACGGTTTTATGATGAACGTTCCAGTCGCGCAGGAAGCGATCGACCGCTTCGGGATCAACGCCTTCGGGCGGCAGGAAATCGCGCCAGTTTTCACCGAGCAAATTGTTCATCGCACTTTCGTTTTGCTCGCTGATGGCGCTTGCCAGCGCACTGGTCGCCTGTTCTGGCGAACTGAACGATTGCTGTGCCATGACGGCCGCCGAGACCATGAACAACACCATTCCACTGAGTAATTGACGTTTCATGTCGGCTCCCTTAACGATGACGGAATTCATGGCGTTCAGCGCGTTCACCAGTGAGCTGGCGCGGCTGATGTTGACGAGTAGCGAGCTGCCGGCTTTGCGCCCCGCGCTGCTGCTGCGCCTGCCAGTTCGCGGAGCGGCTGTCGTTGCCGCTCAGGGCATTGGCCCGATGCAGCCTGGCTGGCTGCTGTACCGTCTGTAAAACCCGCTTCTCCTGTCTGTGCATGTCAGTCTGATGATGTACACGCTGCGGCGTGCTCGTCCGTTTTACGGCCTGCGGCCTGGTGTCATATCCACGATAGTTATTTCGCTGCGAGATCTGCTTCAACTGTTGCGTTGAGGCCAGACGTTGTGCGTCCCGCGTGGCTGTATGTACTGAGTGTGGGAGGGTTTTACCCGTTGATTTTTCCATCTGGCTGAGAGCGGCCTGGCGCTGGCTGTCGCGATTGACTGGTTTTTGCTGCGTCGCGCTTAGCCCGGTGGCTGTCTGTGTAGAGTGGAAGCGGTTAGCCAGCTGGTTATTCGGGTAAGGCACGCCTTCACGATAGGCAGGATTGTGCTGCCAGGTGTGGTTATTACCGTTCAGGTGCTGCCCGCTGATTCTGTTGAAATTATCCACGTTGATATTGATGTTGTTATCACCGTTGCGGTTATAACCGCCGTGATTGTCCCAGTCATCATCGTGATGATGGTGATCCCAGTCGTCGTCATCCCAGTCAATATTGCTGAAAATGGCGTAGGTTGTAGCGACCCCGAGGCTAAAACCTAATCCTTTAACCAGACTGTCAGTGAATTGCTCGCCGGGTGAAGGCGGAAGATAGACCGGCGGGTAAGCGGTGTTAGGCCAGGTACCATAAACCGTATTCGGATTATACGTGGGAACATACACCACCTGCGGATCGGCGGATTCAATCTTGATCACCGTTGGGCTGGTAGGCGTTGCGGTTGTCGTGGTTTTTGTCGATGCAGGTTTCGTGACGGTGGTGACCGTCTGCTGCGGTGTGGATTGCAGCGCACCCGTTTGTTGGGCCAGCAGGCGCAGCCGCTGTACGGAATCCATCACATCTTTCGGCTGTGCAAGGAAGGCGTCTCCCAGATTTTGTACCCATGGCGGATTTTCGCCCATCAACGACATCAGCTGAGGAAACGCAACCAGGGATTTTACGCTGGGATCCCACGGCTGGGTGGCTACCGCCTGCAGGGCGGCATCACCCTGCATTTTAGGATTGTCTTTCGACCACTGCGCGGCCTGAATAACATTTGACGGGTAGGTCGACGCCATCAAGATTTGCGACAGCAGGGCATCCGGGTAAAGCGCGACAGGGGCAACCCATTGGTCGATTTGCGCCGCAGTGTAGACCGGGGCAGCGACGGGCGCAGGCTGGGCTACCGGTGCGCCAGGTTGTTGTGTAACCGGAGCAGGCGTAGCAGGTTCCGTTGCGCGGCTTTTAACGTACATGACACCCGAGGCGGCAAACAGCCCCGCACTGCAAAGCAGAACAAGAAGATGTGGTTTAAAAGGCAACTTCATAGATTGACTCCAACGAGACGAGTGCAGTGCCGTGAGGCGTTGCTGTTGCCGCGAGTATCATTCACTCGTGTTTTACAGTTTTGACTATTGTTGGGAAACCAACCGGAGCGTCCGGATAAAGAGTGTGAGTATTTATTACACAATTATATCGGATAGCTGAAAAGGCGACGGGAAAGAGGACAAGATTCGCCTCGTCTCCCCGCTACACCATGCTTAACGATTCAGCAAATAATTTAATGTTGCTTTTTTGTAAACAGATTAACACTGTGCAGAAATCCTGCTATGCTGCCCGACGCGGTATCGGGCATTTACCCTACAAACTGCTGTCTCACAGGAGCGTGAAGAGAACGCCCGCCGCATATGACAATGAGAGCGAGGAGAACCGTCGTGCTAGAAGAATACCGTAAGCACGTAGCAGAACGTGCCGCCGAGGGAATTGTACCCAAACCTTTAGATGCAACCCAAATGGCCGCGCTCGTCGAGCTGCTGAAGAACCCGCCTGAGGGCGAAGAAGAATTCCTGTTAGATCTGCTGATCAACCGCGTACCGCCTGGCGTAGATGAAGCTGCCTACGTAAAAGCCGGATTCCTTGCTGCTATCGCCAAAGGCGAAGCCACCTCCCCACTGGTTACTCCTGAAAAAGCCATTGAACTGCTCGGCACCATGCAGGGCGGCTATAACATTCATCCGCTGATTGACGCGCTGGACAACGAAAAGCTGGCACCGATTGCTGCCAAAGCGCTCTCTTCAACGCTGCTGATGTTCGATAACTTCTACGATGTAGAAGAAAAAGCCAAAGCAGGCAACGTTTACGCGAAGCAGGTGATGCAGTCCTGGGCCGATGCCGAATGGTTCCTGAACCGCCCTGCGCTTGCTGAAAAAATTACCGTGACCGTCTTTAAGGTTACCGGTGAAACCAACACCGATGACCTCTCTCCGGCTCCGGACGCGTGGTCTCGTCCTGATATTCCCCTGCACGCTCTGGCGATGCTGAAAAACGCCCGTGAAGGCATCGAGCCGGATCAGCCGGGCGTAGTGGGCCCGATCAAACAGATCGAAGCGCTGCAACAAAAAGGTTTCCCGCTGGCCTACGTCGGTGACGTTGTGGGTACCGGTTCTTCCCGTAAATCTGCGACCAACTCCGTGCTGTGGTTCATGGGCGACGATATTCCGCACGTGCCGAACAAGCGCGGCGGCGGCCTGTGCCTCGGCGGCAAAATTGCACCGATCTTCTTCAACACCATGGAAGATGCGGGCGCTCTGCCAATTGAAGTGGACGTGAGCAACCTGAACATGGGCGACGTGATTGACGTTTACCCGTATAAAGGCGAAGTGCGCAACCACGAAACCAACGAACTGTTGGCAAGCTTCGAGCTGAAAACCGACGTGCTGATCGACGAAGTGCGTGCCGGTGGCCGTATTCCGCTGATCATTGGCCGTGGCCTGACCACCAAAGCGCGTGAAGCGCTGGGTCTGCCGCACAGTGACGTGTTCCGTCAGGCGAAAGACGTGGCGGAAAGCAATCGCGGCTTCTCGCTGGCACAGAAAATGGTCGGTCGCGCCTGCGGCGTCGCTGGTATCCGTCCTGGCGCGTACTGCGAGCCGAAAATGACCTCCGTGGGCTCTCAGGACACCACCGGTCCAATGACCCGTGATGAACTGAAAGACCTTGCGTGCCTGGGCTTCTCGTCTGACCTGGTCATGCAGTCCTTCTGCCACACTGCGGCATATCCGAAGCCGGTTGACGTCACTACGCACCACACGCTGCCTGACTTCATTATGAACCGTGGCGGTGTCTCCCTGCGTCCGGGCGACGGCGTTATCCACTCCTGGCTGAACCGCATGCTGCTGCCGGACACCGTGGGTACCGGCGGTGACTCTCATACCCGTTTCCCGATTGGTATCTCCTTCCCTGCGGGCTCCGGTCTGGTGGCGTTTGCCGCAGCGACCGGCGTGATGCCTCTCGACATGCCTGAATCCGTGCTGGTGCGCTTCAAAGGCAAAATGCAGCCGGGCATCACTCTGCGCGATCTGGTGCACGCAATCCCGCTGTATGCCATCAAACAGGGTCTGCTGACCGTTGAGAAGAAGGGCAAGAAAAACATCTTCTCTGGCCGCATTCTGGAAATTGAAGGTCTGCCGGATCTGAAAGTTGAGCAGGCGTTCGAGCTGACCGATGCCTCTGCCGAGCGTTCTGCGGCGGGCTGTACCATCAAGCTGAACAAAGAGCCGATTATTGAGTATCTGACCTCCAACATCGTGCTGCTCAAGTGGATGATTGCGGAAGGCTACGGCGACCGCCGTACGCTGGAGCGTCGTATTCAGGGCATGGAAAAATGGCTGGCGGATCCGCAGCTGCTGGAAGCTGACGCTGACGCAGAGTACGCGGCGGTGATCGACATCGATCTGGCGGATATCAAAGAGCCAATCCTGTGTGCGCCAAACGATCCGGACGATGCGCGTCTGCTCTCTGACGTACAGGGCGATAAGATCGACGAAGTGTTCATCGGCTCCTGTATGACCAACATCGGCCACTTCCGTGCTGCCGGTAAGCTGCTGGATACTCACAAAGGCCAGCTGCCGACCCGTCTGTGGGTGGCGCCGCCAACCCGTATGGATGCGGCGCAGCTGACCGAAGAGGGCTACTACAGCGTGTTCGGTAAGAGCGGGGCGCGTATTGAAATTCCGGGCTGCTCCCTGTGCATGGGCAACCAGGCGCGCGTGGCCGACGGTGCGACAGTGGTTTCCACCTCCACCCGTAACTTCCCGAACCGTTTGGGTACCGGGGCGAACGTCTACCTGGCTTCTGCGGAGCTGGCAGCGGTTGCGGCGCTGATTGGCAAACTGCCAACGCCGGAAGAGTACCAGACCTTTGTGGCTCAGGTAGATAAGACGGCGGTGGATACCTATCGCTATCTGAACTTCGACCAGCTCTCTCAGTACACCGAGAAGGCTGACGGGGTGATCTTCCAGACGGCAGTATAAAAACCAACCCCTCACCCCTAACCCCTCTCCCTTTGGGAGAGGGCCAGGGTGAGGGGTATTTTTTTTATTTTCATTCCTCCCACCTCTCCCGCTTTTTTTCTTCCTCTCTGCTGCGATAATTACCCTAATGGCTTTGCAGAGGAAAACGCTATGGATTACGAATTTTTGCGCGACATCACCGGCGTGGTGAAAGTGCGAATGTCGATGGGGCACGAAGCCGTTGGACACTGGTTTAACGAAGAGGTGAAAGAGAACCTCGCGCTGCTGGATGAAGTCGAACAGGCAGCGGAAACGGTGAAAGGCAGTGAACGCTCCTGGCAACGCGCCGGGCACGAATACACCCTGTGGATGGATGGCGAAGAGGTGATGGTGCGTGCCAACCAGCTTGAGTTCTCGGGTGATGAGATGGAAGAGGGGATGAGCTACTACGACGAAGAGAGCCTGTCGCTGTGCGGTGTGGAAGATTTCCTGAAAGTGGTGAACGCCTACCGCGACTTTATGAAACAGAAGTAACTCCCCGAAGCGTCCCTGCTTCGGGCCACGATTACACGGTCGGAATGTTACGGCCGTAGTAAATTTCGCGCATCTCTTTCCAGAGCAGGTCGGTAATGACCTTACGCTCTTCTTCGCTTAAATCTTCCGGCTTCGTGTGGAACATGTAGTGCTTAAGGTCGAATTCCTTAAGTAACATTTTGGTGTGGAAGATATTCTCTTGATAGACGTTCACATCCATCATGTCGTACAGCGACTTCATGTCGTCGGACATGAAGTTCTGAATGGAGTTGATCTCATGATCGATGAAGTGCTTCATGCCGTTGATATCACGGGTAAAACCGCGTACGCGATAATCAATAGTGACGATATCGGATTCCAGCTGGTGGATTAAATAATTCAACGCATTCAGCGGTGAAATCACGCCGCAGGTCGACACTTCAATATCCGCGCGGAAGGTACACAGTCCGCCTTCCGGGTGGCTTTCCGGGTAGGTGTGTACGCAGATATGGCTTTTATCCAGGTGGGCGACAACCACTTCTGGCAGTGGGCCGGGGTGCTCGGTTTTGTCGATAAGCTGCGGGTCAACCGGCTCTTCACTGACCAGAATGGTGACGCTTGCTCCCTGCGGCTCGTAATCCTGGCGCGCGATATTCAGGATGTTGGCGCCGATAATCGAGCAGGTCTCTGTCAGGATCTCGGTCAGACGGTTGGCGTTGTAGAGTTCATCGATATAGGCGATATAACCATCGCGCTCTTCTGCTGTTTTGGCGTAGCAGATATCGTAAATACAAAAACTCAGGCTTTTGGTCAGATTGTTAAAGCCATGCAGTTTAAGCTTTTTCAATTAGTTCACCTCCTTTGAGGACAGCGCGTCTTGCAGATATTGAGGCAACGCAAAGGCTGCGGTGTGGATCGCCGGGTTGTAGTATCGGCATTTGAGTCCGGCCTGGTGGAAGCGGGCCTGGATAATTTCGGTGGAGAGATGGCGCAGGACGTCGTTATCCGTCGCCCAGGCAAAGGTCATGATCCCGCCGTAGTAAGTGGGGATCGCCGCCTGGTAGAAGCTGACGTCAGCAAAATAGGTGCTCAGCTTACGGTGGCTATCAAGCGCTTCATCCTGTTGCAGGAAGCAAACGCCGTTTTGCGCCACAAAAATCCCGCCAGGCTTCAGGCAGCGCTTGCAGCCTTCGTAAAACGACGAGGTAAACAGCGACGCGCCGGGGCCGATAGGGTCGGTACAGTCAGAGATAATGACATCAAACGTTTGCGTGGTCTGGTTAACAAAATTGACGCCATCGTCGATAACCAGATTAAACCGCGGATCGTCATAGCTGCCAGCATTGTGGTTGGGCAGATACTGGCGGCAGAACGACACCACACCGGCGTCGATTTCCACCATGGTGATGGTTTCGACATTCTGATGACGCGAGACTTCACGCAGCATCGCGCCGTCGCCGCCGCCGATAATCAGCACGTCCTTCGCGTGGCCGTGGGCCAGCAGCGGGACGTGGGTCATCATTTCGTGATAGATAAACTCGTCGCGCTCGGTGGTTTGCACCACGCCGTCCAGCGCCATTACGCGGCCAAAGGCGGCGTTTTCGAAGATTATCAGATCCTGATGATCGGTTTTCTCATGATAGAGCACGTTATCCACGGCAAAATACTGACCAAACTGGTCATGCAGCGTTTCTTGCCATACCGTTTTTTCGGTCACGGGGAGCACCTCCTTCGTTAACATCCATTACATCCGGCAGATGGGCGCAACACAACACCGCCGTGAAGCGGTTAGCGGGTCAACAAGGGGCGTCGGGAAGGTTACTTCACGTAGGCGAGCAGGCTGAGTGAATCGCGAGCCAGCGCTTTGCATTTTTTAGCAGTGGGAATGCCAATACCGCTTAAATCACGGTAGCTGTCTTCACCGAGCGCCTTCATGTCGAAGCTGTCGTAGTTGCTGAGATCCCATTGGTTCTGCTGGGCAAAAAAGACCAGTGCGCGACGAATTTGCCCATTGGGTAAATTCTGGTAACCACAATCGTTTTTCAGAAAAACAAAAACTGCCGTCAGATCGGCCATATCTTCCGCTTCGTTTTCACTTAGCGCGTAACTGTTCGCACACATCGCCATCAGGCTGGCGAACAAAATTGTTCTGAAAAACGTCTTCATTGCCTTTACCACTGCATCACGGAAAATTAACGTTAGCATACTTGATGCCAGGCCGACGATCTTTATTATTGCCGCCGTGCTTGACCTTCCGGTAAGGGGAGGGTTTATGCTCAAAAGATCGCCTGCTGGAAATAAGGAAATGCACATGCAACGTCGTGATTTTTTAAAATTTTCTGCCGCGCTGGGGGTTGCCAGCGCGTTACCGCTCTGGAGCCGCGCCGTTTTTGCCGCCGACAGACCTGCTTTACCCATACCTGAATTACTCGCCGCAGATGCCCGCAGCCGCATTCAGCTTGTGGTGCAGGCCGGTAAAACCACGTTCGGTCAGCACGCCGCCACGACGTGGGGTTATAACGGCAATTTGCTCGGCCCTGCGTTGCAGTTACGCAAAGGGAAGGCGGTGACGGTTGACATTCATAACACGCTAGCGCAAGAGACCACGCTGCACTGGCATGGGCTGGAAGTCCCGGGCGAAGTGGATGGGGGGCCTCAGGGCGTCATCAGGCCTGGTGGTAAACGCAGCGTCACCTTTACTCCTGACCAGCGTGCGGCGACCTGCTGGTTCCACCCGCATCAGCATGGCAAAACGGGCCATCAGGTGGCGATGGGGCTGGCCGGTCTGGTGCTGATTGAAGACGATGAAAGCCGCCTGCTGCGCCTGCCAAAACAGTGGGGTATCGACGATGTCCCGGTGATTGTGCAGGACAAAAAATTCAGCGCTGACGGGCAAATTGACTATCAGCTGGACGTAATGAGCGCGGCGGTAGGCTGGTTTGGCGATACGCTGCTGACCAACGGCGCAATCTACCCGCAGCATGCCGCGCCAAAAGGCTGGCTGCGTTTACGCCTGCTAAATGGCTGTAACGCCCGCTCGCTGAACTTCGCCACCAGCGATAAACGCCCGCTGTATGTGGTGGCAAGCGACGGCGGCCTGCTGCCGGAGCCGGTGAAAGTGAGCGAGCTGCCGATGCTGATGGGCGAGCGCTTCGAGGTGCTGGTGGATATCAGCGATGGCAAAGCGTTTGACCTGGTGACCCTGCCGGTCAGCCAGATGGGGATGGCCGTTGCGCCGTTTGATAAACCCCATCCGGTCCTGCGCATTCAGCCGCTACAGATCGCCGCTTCCGGTACGCTGCCGGACGCCCTCACCACGCTACCCGCACTCCCGTCGCTGGACGGGCTTACGCAGCGTAAACTTCAGCTCTCCATGGACCCGATGCTCGACATGATGGGCATGCAGGCGCTGATGAAGAAGTACGGCAATCAGGCCATGGCGGGAATGCACCACGGCCAGATGATGGGCCATATGAATATGGACCACGGTAAAATGGGCGGCATGGATCACGGCGGCCATGGTTTCGATTTCCACGACGCCAACCGCATCAACGGCAAAGCGTTCGATATGAACACGCCCATGTTCGCCGCCACGAAAGGGCAGTTTGAACGCTGGGTGATTTCAGGCGAAGGCGACATGATGCTGCACCCGTTCCATATCCACGGCACGCAGTTCCGTATTCTCTCTGAGAACGGTAAAGCGCCGGACGCGCATCGCCGGGGCTGGAAAGATACGGTGAGGGTGGAAGGCGGTGTCAGCGAGGTGCTGGTGAAGTTCGACCACGAAGCGCCGAAAGAGTTTGCCTATATGGCCCACTGCCATCTGCTGGAGCATGAAGATACGGGGATGATGCTGGGCTTTACCGTATAAAAAAAGCCGGGTGGCGGCTTCGCCTTACCCGGCCTACATAGGACACCCGAAAGCCCGGTAAGCGTTAGCGCCACCGGGCTTTTTCATTACTTAGCGTCGTCAGGCAGTGCATACGCGACAATATAGTCGCCCATCTTCGTGCCAAACGAACCGTGACCACCTGCGGAGATGACAACGTACTGTTTGCCATTCACTTCATAGGTCATCGGCGTTGCCTGTCCACCGGCTGGCAGACGGCCTTGCCACAGTTTTTCACCGTTGGTCATGTTGTAGGCGCGCAGGTAGTTATCTGCGGTTGCCGCGATGAACAGCACGTTACCGGCGGTGGAGATTGGGCCACCCAGCATTGGCATACCCATATTGAACGGAACTGGAACAGGCATCGGGAACGGCATGCTGTCCTGTGGCGTACCAATACGTTTCTTCCAGACGATCTTGTTGGTCTTCAGATCCAGACCGGAGATGTAACCCCAGGCAGGCTGTTTACACGGCAGACCGAACGGAGAAAGGAACGGATTCAGGGTCACACCATAAGGAACGCCATACTGCGGCTGGATACCGGCTTCGGTACCGCTGCCTTTCGCATCTTTCGGCTGCTCCATTGGGTTACCCGGACCACGAGGGATCAGACGGGAAACGAACGGCAGCGCCATTGGGTTAGCGATGGCGACCTGACGGTTAGGGTCAACGGAGATCCCACCCCACTCGAACATCCCCAGGTTACCCGGGAAGACCAGCGTGCCCTGCTCTGACGGCGGCGTGAAGATGCCTTCATAGCGCAGCTGGTGGAACATCACGCGGCATACCAGCTGGTCAAACATCGTGGCACCCCACATGTCTGCACCGCTGAGGTCTTTCTCCGGACGGAAACTCAGATCAGAGAACGGCTGCGTTTTGGTGACGTAGTCGCCTTTGGCCGCACCCTGCGGAACCGGTTTTTCCGGCGCAGGAACAACCAGCTTACCGTTGCTGCGATCCAGCACGAAGATGTTGCCAGTTTTGGCCGGGGCGTAAATCACCGGAACGGTTTTACCGTTAACGGTAATGTCCGCCAGCGTTGGCTGGGACGGCATATCCATATCCCACAGATCGTGGTGAACGGTCTGGTAGCTCCATGCCAGTTTACCGGTCGTTGCGTTCAGCGCCACGATGGAGCTGGCGTAACGTTCCTGCTCCGGCGTACGGTTACCACCCCAGATATCCGGCGTGGTCACGCCCATCGGCAGGTAAACCAGGTCCAGCTTCGCGTCATACGCTGCCGGTGCCCAGGAGTTCGGTGAGTTAAAGGTAAAGGTGTGTTCATCCGATGGGATCGCGTTGGGATCTTTCGCGCCCGGGTCGAAGGCCCACAGCAGTTTACCGGTGTTCACGTCGAAACCACGGATAACGCCGGAGGTTTCGCGGGTAGAGAAGTTATCCGTTACCGAACCGGCAATCACGATGGTTTTATCGGTAATGATTGGCGGGGAGGTTGGCTCATACAGACCCGGCGTAGTGTCCGGCATGTTGGTCTGAAGATTCAGAATGCCTTTGTTAGCGAAGGTTTCGCACAGCTTACCGGTCTCAGCGTTGATGGCAAACAGGCGGCCATCGTTCACCGGCAGCATAATGCGGCGAGGACAGTCGGCAATGACTTCCGGGCTGGCATTATCAGCGCGCGCTTCGTGGTAAGAGACGCCGCGGCAGGTGATGTGCTGGAACGACGGGTTGGAGTTCAGCTGTGGATCAAAGTGCCATTTCTCTTTACCGGTGGCCGCGTCGAGCGCGAACAGACGCTGGTGCGCCGTACACAGGTAGAGCATGTTGCCCACTTTAATCGGGGTCACTTCGTTGGTCAGCTCACCCGGATCGTTCGGCATTTTCAGGTCGCCGGTACGGAATACCCAGGCTTCCTTCAGGTTTTTCACGTTGTCCGCATTGATCTGCTTCAGCGGGGAGTAACGTTGACCTTCCTGATTTCGACCATAGGCTGGCCAGTCGCCGTCAGCCACCTGCGAAATAGCCGCAGCCGGTGTGGATTCAGTGTTCAGCGTACCGTGGATCTCCTGCGGGTCGTTGAATCCGGCCCAGGTCAGGATGCCGCCACTAATCAGCAGGGCAACGACCAGACCGGCTACAGCACCACTGGAAGGGACGATCAGACGACGCCAGACAAACGGCAGGATCAGCCAGATACCGAAGAAGACCAGAATGTCGCTGCGCGGCGTCAACGCCCAGAAGTCGAACCCGACCTCCCAGACGCCCCAGATCATGGTTGCGAGCAGTAACGCTGCGTACAGCCACAGAGCAGATTGTTTTCTGCGTAAAAGCAGGACGGTTACGCCAACCATAACCAGACCCGCAATCGGGTAGTACCAGGAGCCGCCAATCGCGACCAGCCATACGCCACCGATTAACAAATACAGCGCGCAGAATGCGGCAAACGCGGCTGTTAATGTCACCAGTAGACGCGGCTGTTTAGTTTTTGTTTCAGCCATAGAAAAGTACTCGTCAGTTTTGTTAATTATTTGCTAGCAATTAATTATAGGTATTAACAACTGTGATCGGAATCACAAATATTGCTTTTTATAACTCATACGCCAGGGCAATCCATTTACTGGTATAATGGCTGGCTTGCGTATCGATGCCGGAGCGAGAGTCATCCGCATTGAGAGATTTTCACTAAAATCATTTGGTTAGTAATATGAAACATACTGTTGAAGTGATGATCCCGGAAGCCGAGATCAAAGCGCGTATCGCCGAACTGGGTCGTCAAATCACCGAACATTACAAGGACAGCGGCAGCGAAATGGTGCTGGTCGGTCTGTTGCGTGGTTCTTTCATGTTCATGGCAGACCTGTGCCGTGAAGTGCAGGTGCCGCACGAGGTCGATTTTATGACCGCCTCCAGTTACGGCAGCGGCATGTCCACAACCCGTGATGTGAAAATCCTGAAAGATCTGGATGAAGATATTCGTGGCAAAGATGTGTTGATTGTTGAGGACATCATCGACTCCGGCAACACGCTCTCTAAAGTGCGTGAGATCCTGAGCCTGCGTGAACCAAAATCACTGGCGATTTGTACCCTGCTGGATAAGCCTGAACGCCGTGAAGTGCAGGTGCCGGTGGAGTTCGTTGGTTTCTCCATCCCGGACGAATTCGTGGTGGGTTACGGCATTGATTACGCGCAGCGTTATCGCCATCTGCCGTATGTTGGGAAAGTAGTGATTCTGGACGAATAATTGCGGGCTGTTGCCCTCACCCCAGCCCTCTCCCACAGGGAGAGGGTGAAAACCCCCGGCTTTGTTATTTATGGTTCACATGCTTAAGCTTGAGGTTGGCAATTCCCGAGCGGTAACGCTGTTCCAGCGTTTCGCGGTTGGTGGCGGTCACTTCCAGATTGCGCAGCAGACCGTCGTGAATACCGTACGCCCAGCCGTGGATGGAGACCTTCTGCCCGCGTTTCCAGGCAGACTGCATAATCGTCGAGTGGCCCAGGTTATAGACCTGCTCCATTACGTTCAGCTCACACAAGGTGTCGAGACGGCGCTCCTGCGGCATTTCGCCCAGCAGTGAGCTATGTTTGAACCAGATATCACGAATGTGCAGCAGCCAGTTATCGATTAACCCCAGCTCTGTGTTTTCGACCGCCGCCTGCACGCCGCCGCAGCCGTAGTGGCCACAAATAATGATGTGCTCAACCTCAAGAACGTCAACGGCGTACTGCACAACCGAAAGGCAGTTGAGATCGGTATGAATAACCAGGTTAGCCACATTGCGGTGAACAAACAGTTCGCCAGGTTCAAGACCCGTCAGACGTTCGGCGGGGACACGGCTGTCAGAACATCCAATCCAGAGAAAGCGCGGGTTCTGCGCTTGCGCGAGTTTTCCAAAAAATCCGGGGTCTTCCTCCACCAGCATTTTTGACCATAGTGCATTGTTGCTGATGAGTGTATCTATGTCGTTCATGGAGGTTAGCGACCTGTAACCAAGTGATTGCGTTGCGCTACTATAGGGTAACCCGACTTTTAATGAAACCACACAACGTGTGTCAGAACTTAAGGTAAGTTGAATTCATGGCGATTGCACTGGAGCTTGAACAGCTCAAAAAAACCTACCCGGGGGGCGTTCAGGCGCTGCGCGGGATAGATCTTAAAGTCGAAGCGGGAGATTTCTACGCGCTTCTGGGACCGAACGGGGCGGGGAAATCCACCACCATCGGGATCATCAGCTCGCTGGTCAACAAAACCTCCGGCCGCGTCAGCGTGTTTGGCTACGATCTGCAAAAAGATGTGGTCAACGCCAAGCGTCAGCTGGGGCTGGTGCCGCAGGAGTTCAACTTCAACCCGTTTGAGACGGTACAGCAGATTGTTGTTAACCAGGCGGGTTATTATGGCGTTGAGCGCAAAGAGGCGCTTGAGCGCAGCGAAAAGTATCTGAAACAGCTCGACCTGTGGGAGAAGCGTAACGAACGCGCGCGGATGTTGTCCGGGGGGATGAAGCGCCGCCTGATGATTGCCCGCGCGCTGATGCACGAGCCAAAGCTGCTTATCCTTGATGAGCCGACTGCTGGCGTGGATATTGAACTGCGTCGTTCCATGTGGGGCTTCCTGAAAGATCTGAACGATAAAGGCACCACCATCATTCTGACCACGCACTACCTGGAAGAGGCGGAAATGCTGTGCCGCAATATCGGCATTATTCAGCACGGTGAGCTGGTGGAAAACACCTCGATGAAGAATCTGCTCTCCAAGCTCAAATCAGAGACCTTTATCCTCGATCTGGCGGCGAAAAGCGCGCTGCCGAAACTGGAGGGCTACAACTATCGCCTGGTCGATACCTCGACGCTGGAGGTAGAAGTGCTGCGCGAGCAGGGTATCAACAGCGTGTTCTCACAGTTGAGTGCGCAGGGCATTCAGGTATTAAGCATGCGTAACAAAGCAAACCGACTGGAAGAGCTGTTTGTCTCTCTGGTGCACGACAAACAAGGAGACAAGGCATGACGCATCTTTACTGGGTCGCGCTGAAAAGCATCTGGGCAAAAGAGATTAACCGCTTTATGCGTATCTGGGTGCAAACCCTGGTGCCGCCGGTGATCACCATGACGCTCTACTTCATCATTTTCGGTAACCTGATTGGCTCCCGCATTGGTGAGATGCACGGTTTTACCTATATGCAGTTTATCGTGCCGGGACTGATCATGATGGCGGTGATCACCAACGCTTACGCGAACGTGGCGTCGTCGTTCTTTAGCGCCAAGTTCCAGCGCAACATTGAAGAGCTGCTAGTGGCCCCGGTGCCAACGCATGTGATCATCGCCGGTTACGTGGGCGGCGGCGTAGCGCGCGGGCTGTGCGTGGGGATTCTGGTGACGGCGATTTCGTTGTTCTTCGTCCCGTTCCAGGTGCATTCTTGGCTGTTCGTGGCGCTCACATTATTGCTGACGGCGATCCTGTTCTCCCTCGCCGGGCTGCTGAACGCGGTGTTTGCTAAAACGTTTGATGACATCAGCCTGATCCCGACCTTCGTGCTGACGCCGCTGACCTATCTGGGCGGGGTGTTTTACTCCCTGACGCTGTTGCCGCCGTTCTGGCAGGCGCTGTCGCACCTGAACCCGATTGTCTACATGATCAGCGGCTTCCGCTTTGGCTTCCTCGGCATTGCCGATGTCCCGCTGTTCACCACCGTTGTGGTGCTGGTGGTGTTTATCGTGGCGTTCTATCTGCTGTGCTGGTATCTGATCCAGCGCGGACGCGGGCTGCGTAGCTAACCTTCTGCCCGGCGACGTTCTGTTTGCCGGGCACTTTCTTTGACAGTTATCACCGTAAACTAACCTTCACCTGGATAAACTACTCGCCTGCTAAGGAGAGACGTTATGCTGGGATGGGTGATCACCTGCCACGATGAAGAGGCACAGGAAATGCTGCTTAAGCTGGCGGCCCGATTTGGCCCCCTGGCGCAATGTCGTGCGGTAAATTACTGGCGAGGGCTGAGCACCAATATGCTCAGCCGGATGATGTGTGACGCGCTGCATGAAACCGACACCGGCGATGGCGTGATTTTTCTCACTGACAGATCCGGCGCGGCGCCATACCGTGCGGCTGCCCTAATGAGCCATAAGCACGATAACTGTGAAGTAATCTCCGGTATCAGCCTGCCTTTACTCGAAACGATGTATCCGCTGCGCGCAACGTTGAGCAGCGCTGAGTTTCGTCACGCCATTGTGGCGCAGGGCTCGCCGGGCGTGAGCAGCTTGTGGCACCAGCAGCAGAAGAACCCGCCTTTTGTTCTGCTTCACGATCTGTATAAGCATTAAACATTGGTATTGATGCCGCTTTTGTTACAATGGCGGCTGATTTTCTGTGTCGATTTATATTCCATGCTCAAGCGCGTTATCTTTATCCTTCTGCTCGTGGTTTCCGGTGGTGCGTCTGCCAGCCTGACCAGCCAGCAAGGCCTTCCTGCTCAGTATATGCAAACCACCGAAGATGCGGCCATCTGGGCGCAGGTGGGAAATGCCGTTGTGAATGTGGGGAATGTCCGCGCCGGGCAGATCCTCGCTGTCTTTCCGGCCGCGGCGGATTACTATGAATTTCGTTTCGGATTCGGTACGGGGTTTATTGATAAAGACCACCTTGAAAAAGTTCAGGGCAAACAACGCGTTGAGGATAGCCTGGGTGACTTGAACAAGCCGCTCAGTAATCAAAACCTCATTACCTGGAAAGACACGCCGGTTTATAACGCCCCCAGCAGCGGAAGCGCGCCCTTTGGCACCTTAAGCGCTAATCTTCGCTATCCGATTCTGAATAAGCTGAAAGACCGCCTGAACCAGACCTGGTTCCAGATCCGTATCGGTAATCGTCTGGCATGGGTAAGCAGCCTGGATGCGCAGGAAGATAACGGGCTACCGGTTCTGACCTACCATCATATTTTGCGTGATGAAGAGAACACCCGTTTTCGACATACCTCCACGACGACCAGCGTACGTGCGTTTAATAATCAGATGGCCTGGTTACGCGATCAGGGCTACACCACGCTGACGATGTACCAGCTTGAAGGGTACGTGCGTAACAAGATGAACCTGCCCGCGAAAGCGGTGGTGATCACTTTTGATGATGGCCTGAAATCGGTGAGCCGCTATGCGTATCCGGTGCTAAAAGAGTATGGCTTCAACGCGACGGCGTTTATAATTTCATCCCGAATCAAAGGCCACCCGCAGAAGTGGGATCCAAAATCGCTGCAGTTTATGAGCGTTCAGGAAATTAAGGGCATCCAGGATGTGTTCGACATTCAGTCTCACACTCATTTCCTGCATCGCGTGGATGGCTATAAACACCCCATCCTGTTGAGCCGTAGCTATCACGTGATCCTGTTTGATTTTGAACGCTCACGTCGTGCACTGGCTCAGTTCAACCCGCGCGTATTGTATGTGTCGTATCCGTTTGGCGGCTATGACAATAAAGCGATAAAGGCAGCGAATGACGCTGGTTTTCATCTGGCAGTGACGACGATGAAAGGGAAGGTGAAGCCGGGGGATAATCCGTTCCTGTTGAAGCGTTTGTATATCTTAAGAACGGATTCACTGGAGACGATGTCGCGGCTGATCAGTAATCAGCCGCAGGGATAGCGGTTAGTCGTATGAAAGGGTGAATACGCCGGTGGCTTTAAACGACCCCGGTTTCACTGTGTTTCCGTTTGCTACCAGTTGAGCAACATAATTAATTTGCTTGGATTCAGGGGTTTGGTAGTCCGTTATGACATAGGATGAGTCAGGATTATTCGGCAGAAGTTGAGAGGTTCCGTTATACATGATTTTCACGCCTGCGCCCTCAGCTCCGGACGTAAGCGTATTACCAAGAAGATCATTGTTTTTTCCGGTTAGCTTTGAGGTGGTGAGTTTGGTTGTGATATTTGCCACACCGGTACAATTGCTTAAGCTAATGGAAAAAGGGATATCCTTAACCCGATTGTTTTTAATGTCTGAAACATAATATTCTCCCAGGTTAACATTATTAGTACCATCCGATAGCATGGCCATGTCGCAGGTTGGAAGAACGATCGGGATCTGGAATGAGTCCTCGTTGACCATAAATGTCCATGGTTGGTTGTCACTATCATCTGGATTACCAATAGCCATTTTACCCAGAGTGCCGGGTTTGGGTCTGATTGAGGTTTCTTTGTTCGGGTTGCCTCTGTAACCTTCATCAATATAAATTTGAACTGAGGTGTTTATCCATTTTTCATCCCACGGGTCAGATTTTCCGGAGGAGGCAACGGTAGTCCAGCCAGTAGTATTCATAGCGAAGTAACCACCCATGCCTCCAGTGCTTTCTGCGGTGTGCACCCTTACGGAATAATAAATCCCCGGAATATTTGTTTCAAACATAGCCCTGCCATAACTACTCCCCATTAGCAAGGTCGGGTTTGTTTGTGACACGAGGTTAAAACCATCGTCCCCCGGACCACATTTGGCCTGAATGCCTGGTGTCAGGTTAACGTTAAAAAGAGTACTGGCGTAGTTACCCGGAGGGGGAAGACGTACGGTGCCACCTGAGTAGTCAGAATTGATTAGCGTGGTTGTGCCGCCTTTTCCATTATTCATTTGGCACTCCCCTGCCCAGCAGGAGTGGCTGAGGGTAAATAACGCGCTCGCCATGGCAAACGCCATTGTGCCTTTCACGTTGAAACCCTGTCTTATAAAGTTGAACATTCTCATCCTTTTTCCTGTTCTGATTATTATTCGTAAGTGACGTCAACCAATACTTTACTGGTAACGACACCACCAGCCACTACGCCAATATTTTGATATCGGGCATAGAACTGATAATCCGTTAAAAATGCAGTATCCTGACCGCTTACGTCAAAAGTGATTTTTGACGTGCCGTCGTTGTTTAAAACATTCTTTTTATATTTTTCAGAGAAAACGACGACGCCGACATTTTTTGCCGCGTCTGCGGCGGTATCATCACTTTTGAAAACCTGATTTTGTCCTGGCCAGAAACCCGACTGCGGCGAAAAGCTAAAACTCAGCTTTTTAGCCGTACCGCTGTCTCCATAGCAATCATCTACATGGATCTTAAAAGGCGTACCGCCTGCATCATCGGTTGCAGTAAAACGATCGCTACCATCCGGGTTATAAAACCAACTGCGCATCGCATTGGGGAGATAAATTTCGCCATCATTTTCCACGGTCATCTTACAGGTGCTATTAACAATGTTAGCGGTAATATTTACGTCTAATCCTGAGCTTGCCTGGCTTACGCCAGGCAAGATGCCACCAGCCAAGCCCATAAGCAACACAAGACCGGGCTGGTATAAAATAAACGGTGATTGTTGCATACTGGTTCCTGGTATTATGGATAAGCGATAGTAAACGTGACTGGCGCAGTAACCGCCCCCGCGCCTACATCAGCAATGGTTTGGCCTTGCCCGATAACGATACGGGAATTCATCGGGAATTCACCGGTACCATCAGTAATGGTGACATCCTTAGCAGCCGGAGGCGTGTTACAGCTCATAAGCTCGCCAGTATCGACAACACCCGACCAGATCTCAAAGCCCGTTGCTAAGCCGCCAGAGTAAGAATCACCCGTCTTGTTGACGCCACTGCATTCACCACCAGCGCCTTTCGCAGCGGACACCGTTGCCTTGGTTACTCCAGAACAGTTGGTGAAACTAATCTTGAGCGGCTCGACACGGGTTTTGTTCACCAGATCGGATTTGTATACGTCGCCGAACGCAATTTCAGTGGAGGCTGTGCCTGCATCGTTAAGTACTTTTGCGGTACATGTGCCTGATACAATTTTTGATTTAATCGTTAATTCGACACTAGGGGTGCCTGTAATTGCTGCGCTTGCCATTCCCGAGAACAGAAGAGCAGAAACGGACAGGGCGATAAAAGTAGAATTGAATTTCATAATGTTGCTCCGTTTTCCTGCACTAATCACTCGTAGCTAAATTCAAAGGTCGCCACGGCCTGAAAATCACCAATGGTCATGCTGTTTTCTTTTGTTTCACGTAAGGTGGCCACCAGAGCAACTTCCTTATTCTGGATTTCTGTCGGACTCCAGACCAGGCGCTCTGAATCCAGGGTTGAGTTAATGATAAAAGGAGTATTTGGTGCATCGGCTCTGGCGATTTCAGCCGCAGAGTAATCAGCGCCACCGTTAGTTTTTGCAATCTGGTTAACAAGGCCGCTAGCTAAATAACCTGATTTGGTTCCTTTTACGGTTGTTTTTAACGAGGTCAGCGACGCCGGGCATTCAACGAGCACAATTTTGAAATTGGCATTTGCCGTTCCGGCTTTGACATCATCTAAACGTACCTGACCGTTATTACCGATAGTCAGCGTTTGCTGCGTATCTGAACCCGTACCGCCGACCAGTTTCATATCGCAGGTGGTTTCGCGGATATTGGCAGTGAAGTTAACATTGAGATCGGCTGCCGCAGCAGAACCTGACATCGCTAACATTGCTAATGCGATTAATGAATAACCGCAATGATTTTTCTTCATATTATTTCCCATGGGTGTGATTCCCTGTTTTAACATCATTACATTTGGCACTGTTGATTACTCAGAATCGTGGTTAAGCCTGCTTTCTTCGCATTTTCAGGAATCTGATAATGCACCGTGCAAGAGCTGGATCCATCGCTTCCCCATACCACCCGGAGAGCGCCTTTGTCTTCCACACCGCGTACATAAGCTTGTCCTGCCTGGCCTACCGTTCCGATAGATTCGTTTTTCTCATTCAGAACGTCTGCACCTAACGGAATAAAGCCGTTATCAGAACGTTGTAATTCCAGAACAAGCGAACGACCTTCATCCGTTTCAAAATTCACTAATACAACGGAGCCATTGCGAGGTACGGCAACAGCGCTGGTATTTTTGATTTCAACGTCTGCTTCGAGAGTGCTGATATCGAGCGATACTCGGTTTTCTCTGTAGGCTGACATATACGGCATAATCCCGTACCCGGAGCTGTTAATGCGGCTTTGGCCGTAACCCAGCCGAGCACCCGTTGCGCCACTTGCTTTTACCAGCGCAAGTGAATCCGTTTCGCCGATACTGCCGGATGTAAATACAACGCCACCCGAGTGAACAACCATTCCGCCGTTATAACTCGCGGAATACTGTTTACTATTGTCATCGCCAAAGGACGCTGAGACACCGAGCGGCCCGTAAGGACTGTTCCATGAGCTATAGCCACTGACCTGGTTCAGGTTGCCGTAGTTGCCCCCGCTTGATGAGGCGCTAACGGAATAGCTCACTTCACTGTTTTTGGAGTTGCCGCTTGCCGTAGAGTTAAAACTGGTACCGCCTTTTAAATCAGTGCGCAGGCTCATGTTGACATTATTGAATCCGCCTGACTGCGCGCTATCTTTATTGAATATGCTGAATGGAATACTGACGTTTAAATAAACGCTGTCATCCTTTTCCCCTGTTTCGTTGTACGTGCGTTGCACAGAAACGCTATAGCTACCGTAAGCAAAACTATTGTTGTAACCCACGCTGTAGTCGGAAGTGGAGCTAGAGTCATTCCAGTAATCCTGCCAGGTGCCGCTAATATAGAGTGAGCCGTATTCATCACCGTTAACATTCAATGGCTGATTCAGGCTGACCTGTATCTGGTTTTTGGTACGCTGATAATCAGCATAAAGCTCGGCATTGCTGTCATAAGATCGATTGCCATATTCCTCGTGATGAATACTGTCCTGCAATGAGGCGGCATCGTTAAGGCTGAGATAATCTTCTGTAGAGAAGCGATAAGCTGCCACGTTAAGAGATGTGTTAGTGGCTTCAAGCATTTTGCTGTAGGTCAGCCGATAACTTTGCCCTTTAAGCGTGTCCAGCCCGTCGATATCGGCATAGGACCCGGTAACATCTAATGCGAATGCACCAATACGGGTATTCATAGCCAGACCAAGCAGGCCGGCGTAGAAATCCATATCCGTATATTGCGCACCCACGTAACCGGTAAAGGTATTATTCAGACCATACGCGTAAGTTGCGTAGCCAACGTTTGGCTTATCATGCACTGAATCATCATTCAGCTCACCTAAACCCACATCCCAGCGGCTGGAGCCTGGGCGGAGCATTTGTGTAACTGAGGAGAACGGAACGGTAAACGTCCGTTTACTTCCATCGGCTTCCTCTACAGTGACAATCAAATCATTGCCATAGCCTGTTGTACTGAGGTCATTGATCTCGAAAGCACCGGGTGGAACGGTGGTTTCATAAATTTTATTGCCGCTTTGCGTTACGCTAACTTTGGCGTTACTGTTTGCCACACCACGAATTACTGGCGCGTAGCCAGAGGTGCCTTCCGGGAGCATGCGGTCATCGTTATACATACGCGCACCACGCAGGCTCACCGAGTCAAAGACATCACCGCGTGTGTAGGAATCACCCATTACCATCTGTGCGTTAAGTGGTGTGATGTCTCGCTGGAGGTAGATATCCTGGCTGGAATAATGTGTGCCATTATCGCTGTCCCAGTTCAGACTGCCGCGAGAACGTAAACGCCACGGCCCCACGTTCAGGCCATAATGCAAGCCCGCATAAGCGGTATCTGAATTGGTGCCGTTTGACTCGCTGTGCCAGGTATTAAGATCGTATGAGAGTAATCCGGCCGGAACACCATTATCCCATAATGAAGGATCGACATACCCTGCTGGAAGCTTAAGCACGTAGATTTGCGGGAAGTTAAGATCCATTTCCTGCTTGCTACTATCAAAATTTTCAGAAGCACCGGGATAATATTTTTTGATATCTACGCAAGACGTTTCGTCGTTTTTGACATCATCGCCTAATATGCTGGTATCAACGCCTGCCTGTGTCAGCGTGAGTTTAGTCAGACATGCTGAGGCACGTGGCGTTTTGTTATCAATGAATGTCATCTCGACCGTGGATTTTGAATTGCCATTCAAATTCACTTTTACACGGTAAGTACCTGGCAGAACTGGGTTGCCATAAGCATAACGATCGACATTGATACCTCCACCATTATCGATAAGGAACTGGTCATTAAATTCAATGGCCGATTCTGTTTCGGATGAGGTGTCTACAGCTTTTTTTTCAGTCTCGCTGGCATGCAGAGGAAATGCTGCACAGATTGCGAGACATAAAATTGATCGTTGAAATAGCATGCTTCATCCAGACAAGTCGTCGTATGAATGCTATGAATCATTCATACGTGTTATATTTATAATGTGGCGGTGGTGCGGTTATTAATTTACTTTGCTTTCAAAAGTATCAGAGCCGCCATTGTCATTAATGGTTTCGTAAGCAACAGTGCCGGTGGCAGTACTACCTAAACCTTTTACCTGCATAATTTGAGTACTAAACGGTAAAATAGATTTATGCTCAACCTGGTACTCTTTATTTGCTGATTTCAGCTTTACATTTGAAATAGAAACGTTGTAAGGGGAATCATTGTGTGCGATCAGGTTTAGCGTATTACCTTGTTTTTGTTGTGACCACGTTACTTTGGCTGCTGCATCTCCTGGCGTACCTTTCAGGCCGTCAGGTCGGAAAAAGAGTTTAATACGTGTGCGGAATGCCAGCTGGAGCTGGTTAGGATTTTCACCGTCTTTCACTTTTGACTTCGGTGGAATCTCGAGCACATTGAACCAGAATAGGGATTCGCGATCTTGCGGCAATGAACCACCCAGGTACGAGATCCGAACGGATTGACCTTTTTGCGGATCAATTCGGGATACTGGTGGAGTAATAATAAACGGTAGTTTTAATTCCTGTGGGTTGGTGTCATCGCGACCGTCATCGAGCCATGATTGAACTAATAGTGGCTTTTTGCCACGGTTGTCTAAAGAAACGATGACATCTTTTTGCGACTGCTGATAAACAATACGTGTTCCCGAAATAACGATATCTGCGCTTGCCTGGAATGACGCGACAGCAGCAGCTGTAAAGCAGGCAGCTTTAAATCCTTTATAAAATGATGTGCTTAACATTTTTCCACTTCCTGTTGGAATGATATCAATAGTCCCCTGACGTACGTCAGGGGATAATATGAGCATTTTATTTATGCGCTTAAAATTACTCGTAGATCATGGTGAATGCAGCTTGTGCCTGAACCACACCAGCTGACACTGGGTTGTTGGCCGCATCCCAGTTCTGACCCTGGGTATACGCTACACGGTAGTAAAGTGCGCCTGCGCCTGTGGTATCAATCGTTGCTTTCTGGGTATTGTTGGTCTGATCCAGTTTGATCTGATCGGTAGCGGAGTTGCCATCGTTTGACAGTACCAGATTGACGTTTTTAGCGGCGCCTTGAGTATTTGATGGTGGAACCAGCAGACCGCCGGAAGTTGAAGAAGAACCCGCCCAGGAATCAAACTGAGCAGATGCCTGGTTGACGGTAGCAGAATCACAACCTGTCAGGGTGAGGGAGAATTTCTTTTCTCCCAGGGTGCTGGTGGTACCCAGCGCATTAGCGAAGTCTTTTACAAACACGGTATCCAGGTTAACGTCAAAATCATTACCATCCTGGTCAATCTTCTGATCCAGGGATACTTTACAGGTGTTATTAGAAACCATACCGTGGAAAGTAATAGTGCCTGTATCTGAAGGAATATCAGCTGCCATTGCAGAACCCGCACTCAGAACCATTGCTACTACAGTTGCCAGACCTAATTTATTAAAAGACATTTTTTATATCCATATTTAAATGCTAGAAAAGTGAACATAAGCAAGGCTTATGTTCGTTCCGAACAGATGCTTCGGGAAAAGGATTCTAAGTGATGAGTAATGGTTGTGAGAAGCCGTTAGGCGTTAGAAATACTTAAACGATCTTTAAGTCAATATGATTATTTAATAGTGAATGATAATAATTGTTCATCATTTTGATGAGCAGGTGTTCGGCAGGGTGACTTGAATATATTAATAAAAATATATAAAAAGAACGCTATTCATTTTAATTATGTATAAATTACCCAACCTATTTGTCGGGTAATTTATAACAGTACTATTGGCTTAGGCAACCTGAACCGGAATTGCCTTCGCAATACGTTTCATTTCATTATCGCCTTCAAAGTATGCCACTTTTGGCTGCCAGCGACGTGCCTCTTCGTCAGACATCATCACAAAGCTGGCAATAATGACGATATCACCCACGTCCGCGCAGTGCGCCGCTGCCCCATTAACGGAGATGATTTTAGACCCGCGTTCAGCGGCAATCGCGTACGTTGAAAAGCGTTTGCCGTTATTAACGTTCCAGATATCAATAGCTTCGTTTTCGAGAATACCCGCCGCGTCGAGAAAATCCTGGTCGATCGCGCAGGAGCCTTCATAGTGCAGGTCGGCCTGGGTGACTTTCACACGGTGAAGCTTACCTTGTAGCATTTTGCGAATCATTACGTTTACCTTTCACTTCCGGGTAGTAAAACTACGCCAGTTCAACCACTTTGTTGTCGATAAGGCGGGCCTGGCCGAGCCAAGCCGCCACCAGAATTACCGCACGTTTGCTGGTATCTGAGAGTTCCAGAAGCGTATCGGCATCCCGAATTTGAACGTCGTCAGCACGAAGACCTTTCTCGTTCAGCGCCTGTTCAGCCAGAGCGATGATTTCTTCTGCGGTTAATTCTTTTGCCAGCAGTTGCTCTGCCATGGTATTCATGACTTTGCTTAAGCCTGGCGCAATTTTACGCTGTTCCGCAGTCAGATAGCCGTTACGGGAGCTAAGCGCCAGGCCATCTTTCGCACGTACAATCGGCACGCCGACAATCTCTATGTCGTAGCCCATATCGGCAACCATTTTGCGGATCAGCGCCAGCTGCTGGAAATCTTTCTCGCCAAAGCAGGCGATGTCCGGCTGCACCAGGTTAAACAGCTTGCTGACGATGGTGGAAACGCCGCGGAAATGGCCCGGACGGCTGGCACCCTCCAGCATGGTCGAAATACCCGGTACGTCGACGTAGGTCGCTTCAGTGGTACCCTGAGGATAAACATCTGCGGGGGCCGGTGCGAAGACGATATCCGCATGACGTTTTTTGAGCTTCTCGCAATCTTCCTGCAAGGTACGTGGATAGCGCGCCAGATCGTCTTCGCGATCGAACTGCATCGGGTTAACGAAGATACTGACTACCACGATATCTGCACGGGCTCTCGCTTCATCGACCAGCTTCATATGGCCGTCGTGCAGATTGCCCATGGTCGGGACGAGGGCGATACGTTTACCTTCCTGACGTGCACGGCGGATATGCTGGCGCAGCAGCGGCAGAGTTTCTATGATTAGCACACCTGGACTCCTTAATGGAAACTGTGTTCTTCGCCCGGATACACGCCGGACTCAACCTCGGCAATATACTGCCGCACAGCAGCACGCATGTCGCCTGCTTCTGTCAGGAAATTTTTAGCAAATTTTGGAATGTGACCGCCGGTGATCCCGAAGGCGTCGTGCATGACCAGAATCTGGCCATCGGTGACGTTGCCCGCGCCGATGCCGATCACCGGAATCGACAGCGCCTCAGTGATACGCTTAGCCAGCTCAACCGGCACACACTCCAGCACCAGCAGCTGTGCACCAGCGGCTTCCAGCGCCAGGGCATCATCAAACAGCGTCTGCGCCGCATCGCCACGCCCCTGAACTTTATAACCGCCAAAGATATTCACGGATTGCGGCGTCAGCCCTAAGTGCCCGCAAACTGGCACGGCCCGTTCGGTGAGCATTTTCACCGTATCGACCAGCCAGTCGCCGCCTTCGATTTTGACCATATTGGCGCCGGCGCGCATCACAGTTGCCGCATTTTCAAAGGCCTGTTCCGGGGTGGCATACGCCATAAACGGCAGATCGGAAAGTAGCAGGCAGGCGGGCGCACCCCGGCGCACGGCGCGGGTATGGTAAGCAATATCCTCGACCGTGACCGGCAGAGTAGAATCATGTCCTTGTACCGTCATCCCTAACGAGTCTCCGACCAGCATGACGTTGATCCCTTCTTCGGCAAACAGTTTTGCGAAGCTGTAGTCATACGCGGTGATAGTGGCGAAGCGTTTCTTTTCCTGTTTGCATTTCTGCAATAAGGAGATGGTAGTTGGTTTCATACTGTTTCCTGATGGCCCAAAAGCGGATCTTTGCGCATTCTAACAGTAACATTCGAGGGAACAATGATTTTAGGCAATCGATTAACCATATTTGACACATGGCTAATCGGGGGTGACACGGGATTACCAGCGGACCGGTTTTTCCGCGTTGAGGCTTTGCAGAACGGCGTTCAGCGAGGTGCCGTCAGGGAAGGTGAGATCGGGGGCGACTTCAAACAGTGGCCAGAGCATAAACGCACGGTTTTTCATGTCATAGTGCGGAACGGTGAGGCGCTCGGTGTTAATCACCTTGTGGCCGAAAAGCATAATATCGAGGTCGAGCGTGCGCGGTCCCCAGCGTTCGGCTTTACGTACGCGACCCTGCTGTAGCTCAATACGCTGGGTATTATCCAGCAGCGTTTCTGCGTCAAGGGCTGTTTCCAGCACCACGGCGGCGTTCAGATAATCAGGCTGATCCTGCGGGCCGAGCGGGGGCGTACGGTAAAAGGAGGAGACCGCCACGATATGGCTTTGCGGGATCTCCCCCAGCGCCTGAACGGCAGCGTTAACCTGCTCAAGCGGAGAGGCCAGATTGCTGCCGATGGCAATATACGCCAGGGTCATGCTGTGCCTTCACGACGCGGCGCGCGCTTGCGCGGGCGACGGTGACGACGGCGCGGTGCCGGCTCGTCATCCAGATCCGTGAGCATATCTTTTTGCTCCGGTGGTGCAGAGACCTGAAATTCTCCCCACCACTGCGCCAGGCGCTGTAGCTCCTGGTTTCTTTCGACTTCAGCACGCAGAGAGAGCAAATCGAACGCGGCGCGGAACTTAGGATGCTCCATCAGTTTCCAGGCACGTTTACCCTGACGGCGGGACATACGCAGCTGAAGCTGCCAGATATCACGCACCAGCGTGGTAATACGTTTCGGGATCGCCAGCGTGCGACAGCCTTCGTCCAGCACGTCGTTTGCCGCCAGCGCGAACGCATCATAATAGGCGAGGCCGCTCTCCTGGGTAATGCGCTGCGCCGTTTCCAGCAGCGGATACCAGAACATGGCCGCGAACAGGAACGCCGGATTCACGCGCATATCGTTATGAATACGGGTATCCGTGTTCTTCAACACCTGTGCAATCATCCGCTCCATTGCGCTGTCACCGTTTTCGGTGAAGTAGCGGGTAATGGTCGGGAACAGCGGCTGGAACAGGTTGTATTCACGCAGCAAATTGTAGGTTTCAAACCCGTAGCCTGCCTGGAGCAGCTTTAACGACTCCTCAAACAGACGGGCAGGGGGGACGTCGTTAATCAGCGTCGCCAGGCGCGGGATCGGCTCTGCGGTTTCCGGGCTGATACGCATGTTTAGCTTGGCGGCGAAACGCACGGCGCGCAGCATTCGGACCGGATCTTCGCGATAGCGCGTTTCCGGCGTGCCGATCAGGCGAATCAGGCCGTCTTTCAGATCCTGCATACCGCCGACGTAATCGCGCACGGTAAAATCCGCCACGCTGTAGTAAAGGCTGTTGATGGTGAAATCGCGACGCTGAGCATCTTCTTCAATAGAGCCGAAGATGTTGTCGCGCAGCAGCATGCCGTTTTGGCCGCGCTGGGAAGTTGTGCGATCGTTGACGCCCGCTTCGTGGTGACCGCGGAAGGTCGCCACTTCAATAATTTCCGGTCCAAACATCACGTGCGCCAGACGGAAACGGCGACCAACCAGACGGCAGTTGCGGAATAATTTACGCACCTGTTCAGGCGTGGCGCTGGTCGTCACGTCGAAATCTTTTGGTTTTTTGCCCAGCAGTAAATCGCGCACCCCGCCGCCGACGAGATAGGCCTCGTAGCCTGCTTTATTCAGACGATAGAGCACCTTGAGGGCATTTTCACTGATATCTTTGCGGGAAATATTGTGCTGCTCACGCGGAATGACCGACATGTGTGGCTGTGCAATAGCATCATTCGCCATGCTCTCTTCGCGGCTCAGCACTTTACGGCAAAAATTAGCGACTCGGGTAAAAATAGTACACCTCGTAGTGTGTTTTGTTATCAAAAAAGCGGCTAATCATAGCTCAGCGCAACGCATTTGAGAATGCTGGATTTTTGGCACGGCCATAAGCGTCCAGTCAGCAATGGCCGTTTTCAGCAATTCATCCAGACTCAGATCCTGCCATTCCTGCGTTACATTCTGGTTGAGAAATCGCAGCGCGTCGATCAATACCGGGCGCGGATCGCCGTCAGGCAGCGCCGGGGCATGATTCTGTTTTGACAGCTTACTCCCCTGTTCATTGACCGCCAGCGGCAGATGGATGTAATCCGGCACCGTCCAGCCAAACTGCTGGTAAAGCGATATTTGCCGCACGGTAGGCTCAACCAAATCCGCCCCACGCACGATTTCCGTGACGCCCTGGAAATGGTCATCGACAACCACCGCCAGGTTATAGGCAAACAAGCCATCGCGACGGTGAATAATAAAATCTTCACGCGCCAGACGATCATCCGCCTGAATGGTTCCTGAGAGGACATCGGTAAACTGCGTCACCGGAGCGCGCTGTATCAGCCGTACGGCGGCATTCTCAGGGCCGTTGTGCCGCGTACGGCAGTGGCCGTCGTAAACGCCACCCACGCTCTGAATTCGCGCACGCGTGCAGGTGCAGTTATAGGAAAGGCCCTGTTCAGCAAGCCACGCCAGACGTTCACGGTAGGCATCATGGCGTTGAGACTGCCAGAGTACGTCGCCGTCCCAGTGAAGACCGTAATGTTCCAGCTGACGCAGAATAGTTTCTGCCGCACCGGGAACTTCACGCGGAGGATCGATATCTTCAATGCGAACCAGCCATTTACCCTGACGGGCGCGAGCCTGTAGGTAGCTGCCGAGCGCGGCAATTAATGAGCCGAAGTGTAATTCACCGGAGGGAGATGGCGCAAAGCGCCCGATATAGTGAGATTCAGACATATCAACGGTAACAAGGCGGGAGAAACTCCCGCCTTAGCAGAGTAGTGAGAGGGAAGGCGTTAGCCAGCCATCTGTTTTTCGCGGATTTCTGCCAGCGTTTTACAGTCGATGCACAGATCGGCTGTTGGACGCGCTTCCAGACGACGAATACCGATTTCAACACCGCAGGATTCGCAGTAGCCAAAATCTTCGTCCTCGACCTTTTTCAGCGTTTTCTCGATCTTTTTGATCAGTTTGCGCTCGCGGTCACGGTTACGCAGTTCGAGGCTGAACTCTTCCTCCTGAGCGGCACGGTCGACCGGATCCGGGAAGTTAGCAGCTTCATCCTGCATATGTGTAACGGTGCGATCGACTTCATCCCTGAGTTGATTACGCCATGCTTCAAGAATACGCTTGAAGTGCGACAGCTGGGCTTCGTTCATATACTCTTCGCCCGGCTTCTCTTGATACGGCTCCACCCCAGCGATGGCGAGAATACTCAGGGACGATGTTTTACGGTTTTGCCCTTCTTGCATGTTGCTTCTCCTTAACACGCACTATCGATCCCCGTGTTGGGGGAAAAATCAGGTCGCTATAAATAGCAGATGCTTTTCCGTATGGCAATTATCTAAACGTAACACTTGACAACCCTGTGAGGAAAAGCGTATTTGCGCACGCGGCCAGAACACTTATTAGTCAATCGTCTAATCCCTTATAGGACAATGGGAAGAGAGGATCTCAGAGTCATATTATCGGCAGAAAGTTCCGCTTTATAAGCGAAAATCTCTACCCCCTGCTTTTGTGCCTCATTCAACAATTGCGCGTATTTAGGATCAATATGACGGGCCGGGGAAAACCGTTCAATGGCTGAATGCAGAACCGCAAACAGCAACACGGCGCGCTTGCCCGCCGCCGCTACACTCATTAGCTCCCGCAGATGCTTCTGGCCACGTAGCGTTACCGCATCCGGAAAGAAGCCGTTTTCCTCTTCCGCTAACGTCACTGATTTCACTTCAATATAGCACTCAGGGCGGTCTTCCGCCTGTAACATAAAATCAATTCTGCTGCCTTCATCGCCATATTTCACTTCGCTTTTTTGCGTGCCGTAACCCACCAGTTCAGGAAGGATTCCATTTGTCAGGGCTTCCTTAACCAGCTGATTTGCGCGCAGGGTATTAACGCAAATAAATGCCCCGCTTTGCGTCTCGGTCATTTCCCAGGTATGAGGATATTTGCGTTTAGTATTTTCTGATGTGGAATACCAGACCGTGTCACCCGGCGTGGCGCAACCGGTCATGGCGCCGGTGTTAGGACAATGCAGCGTGAGCGTTTCGCCCTCAGGCGTGATCACGTCAGCGAGAAAGCGTTTGTAACGCTGGATCAGCGTGGCGGGCTGGAGTGCAGGGCTAAACTTCATCAGGATTCCTTAACGTGTCGCCCAGCGTCCAGCGCTGGAGCGGAGTGTAGCGGGTGCGTCCTTGTACAAAGGCAGATTCGTACAGCGCAAATTCATTCACCTGAAAAGACCAGTGAAAGCCCGGTGGCGGGATGGCAACAGCCTGACCCGCATCGCGCAGCAGGGTAATGTGGGGATGAAACGGCTGCGGGCTCTGATAACAGCCGCTGCGCGCGGCCTGTGCCCGCAGCATGTTGGCGAGCTGGAGCAGTCCGCGAGGGGGCTGCCGCGTCCCCAGCCAGACCACCCGAGAGCGCAGCCATTGCCCGGCATCGTCAAGATGCAGCGTAAAACCCGGCTGAGAAATGCGTCCGGCCATTGCGCTTAACGCGCGCTGCTTTTCTGCGCTCACCTCGCCAAGAAAAGCTAACGTCAGGTGCATATTGGCGGCGACGACAGGGCGGCCCGCTTCCGCGGGGAAGTGGCTGGCGCGCCAGCGAACAATTTGCCGTTGAAGCGTGGTGGGTAATTCAATGGCGAAGAATAGCCGTTTTGACTCAGACATGCGCAAGACTCGGTAATGATATGCGCCGATGCTACAATGTACGCCGATTAATGTTAACCCTCTGGAGCCGTAAGTGTCCTCTTTGCCCGTCGCCGTCGTCCTTCCTGAGCTTCTCGCAGCCTTAGAACATGCGCCACAGGTTTTGCTCAGCGCGCCCACCGGAGCGGGTAAATCCACCTGGCTGCCCCTGCAAATTCTGCGCGAGGGGAGCATCAGCGGGAAAATTATCCTGCTGGAACCGCGCAGGCTGGCGGCGCGCAATGTGGCGCAGCGCCTGGCGGAACTGCTGAATGAAAAACCGGGCGAGACGGTAGGGTACCGGATGCGCGCCGAAACCTGCATTGGCCCGTCTACGCGGCTGGAGGTGGTCACTGAAGGCATTCTTACCCGTATGCTGCAAAACGATCCGGAGCTGAGCGGCGTCGGGCTGGTGATCCTTGATGAATTTCACGAGCGCAGCCTCCAGGCCGATCTGGCCCTTGCGCTGCTGCTCGACGTTCAGCAGGGGCTGCGCGACGACCTTCGGCTGCTGATTATGTCGGCGACGCTGGATAACGAGCGGCTCCGGCAGACGCTCCCTGACGCGCCGATGATCTCCTCTGAAGGGCGTGCGTTCCCGGTCGAGCGCCGCTATCAGCCGCTGCCTGCCCATCAGCGTTTTGACGAAGCCGTTGCCATCGCCACCGCCGAATTGCTCCGTCAGGAACCCGGCTCGCTGCTGCTGTTTTTACCCGGCGTAGGCGAAATCCAGCGCGTACAGGAGCAACTGGCATCCAGGGTGAGCAGTGACGTTATGCTGTGCCCGCTCTACGGCGCGCTGCATTTGGCTGACCAGCGCAAGGCGATCCTTCCCGCACCGGCGGGGCAGCGCAAAGTGGTAATGGCGACCAATATCGCCGAAACCAGTTTGACCATCGAAGGCATTCGCCTGGTGGTGGACAGTACGCAGGAGAGGGTGGCCAGTTTTGATCCGCGTACCGGGCTGACCAGGCTACTGACGCAGCGCATCAGCCAGGCCTCAATGGTGCAGCGCGCAGGCCGAGCAGGGCGTCTTGAGCCGGGTATTTGCCTGCATTTAACCAGCGCCGAGCAGGCGGAGCGTGCGGCATTGCAGAGTACGCCTGAGATTTTACAAAGCGATCTCTCCGGGCTGGTAATGGATCTGATGCAGTGGGGCTGCCCGGACCCTGACCAGCTCACCTGGCTTAATCCTCCGCCTGTTGTGAACCTTTCCGCCGCGCGCAGCCTGCTGACCCAGCTTGGCGCGCTGGAAGGCGAGCGACTGACGGCGCGCGGCCAGAAAATGGCGGCGCTGGGCAACGATCCGCGTCTGGCTACGATGCTGGTGGCAGCACAGGGCGACGATGAAATTGCCACGGCGGCAAAACTGGCGGCTATTCTTGAGGAGCCGCCGCGCGGTGGCAGCAGCGATCTGGGACAGGCCTTTTCACGCCATCAGGGAAACTGGCAACAGCGCGCGCAGCAGTTGTGTCACCGCCTGAAGAGCCGGGGAGGATCGCCTGACAGCGATAAAGTTATCCCTCTTCTGGCCCAGGCCTTCCCGGACAGGATCGCGCGCCGTCGCGGGCTGGATGGTCGTTATCAACTGGCAAATGGGATGGGCGCGATGCTGGACAGCGATGATGCTCTGACGCGTCATGAATGGCTGATCGCGCCGCTCTTACTCCAGGGTAGTCACTCCCCGGATGCGCGCATCTTGCAGGCGGTTGCCGTAGATATTGACGCCCTGACGCGTGCCTGCCCGCAGCTGCTTCAGCAATCTGACATCGTCGAATGGGATGATGCCCAGGGCACGCTGAAGGCGTTCCGTCGTAGCCAGATTGGCAAACTGACGCTCGGGACAAAACCGCTGGCTAAGCCGTCGGAGGAAGAGTTACACCAGGCGATGCTGAACGGCATTCGGGAAAAAGGGCTGAGCGTGTTGAACTGGACGCCTGAGGCTGAACAATATCGTATACGTCTGCACTGCGCCGCGAAGTGGCTGCCGGAACAAGGGTGGCCAGCGGTGGATGATGAGACGCTGCTCGCGACGCTTGAACAGTGGTTGTTGCCGCAGATGAGCGGCGTACACTCCCTGCGCGCCCTGAAGGCGCTTGATGTTAAGGCAGCGTTTCAGAATTTACTGGACTGGTCGTTACGTCAACGTCTGGATAGTGAACTGCCTGGGCATTACACTGTGCCAACCGGGAGCCGGATTGCCATTCGTTATCATGAGGATAATCCGCCAGCGCTGGCGGTTCGGATGCAGGAGATGTTTGGTGAGGCCACCACGCCGTCAATCGCTGAAGGGCGTGTGCCGTTAGTGCTTGAGCTGCTTTCGCCTGCGCATCGTCCCTTGCAGATCACCCGCGATCTGGGTGCGTTCTGGGCGGGGAGCTATCGTGAAGTGCAGAAAGAGATGAAGGGGCGATATCCCAAACACGTCTGGCCGGACGATCCGGCGAATACCGCGCCGACACGGCGCACGAAGAAATATTCGTAATGGGGGAGTGCGGCCTGAAAGGGAAAGTGCGGCCTGATGCCCTCACCCCGGCCCTCTCCCACAGGGAGAGGGAGGAAACACTAAAGACTTTCCTGTCAGGAAAGTCTTGCTGTTTATTTTGAGAGATTTCTTCTTTCACTGACCTGTGCAAGATAAGAAAATCTGGCCTTTGCGCCTGAATGTTGCGGAGAAAAAGCATGGCGGGGAATGACCGCGAGCCAATAGGACGTAAGGGAAAGCCGACGCGTCCGGCGAAAGAAAAGGTAAGCCGTCGTCGCCTCAGAGATGAGGAGTATGACGATGACTATGAAGACGATTATGAGGATGAAGAACCGATGCCGCGTAAAGGGAAAGGCAAAGGGCGTAAGCCTCGTGGTAAGCGCGGCTGGTTCTGGCTGCTGCTGAAGCTGTTTATTGTTTTTGTTGTCCTGATCGCGATTTACGGCGTTTATCTGGATCAGAAGATCCGCAGCCGTATCGACGGGAAAGTCTGGCAATTGCCTGCGGCAGTGTACGGCCGCATGGTGAACCTTGAGCCGGACATGTCCATCAGCAAGAACGAGATGGTGAAGCTGCTGCAAGCCACGCAGTATCGTCAGGTCACGAAAATGACCCGTCCGGGTGAATTTACCGTCCAGGCGAAAAGCATTGAGATGATCCGCCGTCCGTTCGACTTCCCGGACAGTAAAGAGGGGCAGGTGCGCGCGCGTCTGACCTTTGACGGCGATCGCCTGGAAACCATTGAGAACATGGATAACGATCGCCAGTTCGGTTTCTTCCGTCTCGATCCGCGTCTCATCACCATGCTGTCGTCCGCAAACGGCGAACAGCGCCTGTTCGTGGCGCGTAACGGCTTCCCGGATCTGCTGGTGGATACCCTGCTGGCAACCGAAGACCGCCACTTCTACGAGCACGACGGGATTAGCCTCTACTCCATTGGTCGTGCGGTACTGGCTAACCTGACCGCGGGGCGTACGGTGCAGGGGGCGAGTACCCTGACCCAGCAGCTGGTGAAAAACCTGTTCCTCTCCAGCGAGCGCTCTTACTGGCGTAAAGCCAACGAAGCGTACATGGCCGTGCTGATGGATGCGCGCTACAGCAAGGATCGTATTCTTGAGCTGTACATGAACGAGGTGTACCTCGGTCAGAGCGGCGATAACGAGATCCGCGGCTTCCCGCTGGCGAGCCTGTACTACTTTGGCCGTCCGGTAGAAGAGCTGAGCCTTGACCAGCAGGCGCTGCTGGTGGGCATGGTAAAAGGCGCGTCGATCTACAACCCGTGGCGTAACCCGAAACTGGCGCTGGAGCGTCGTAACCTGGTGCTGCGTCTGCTGCAACAACAGCAGGTGATTGACCAGGAGCTGTACGACATGCTGAGCGCGCGTCCGCTGGGCGTTCAGCCGCGCGGTGGGGTGATCTCTCCGCAGCCTGCCTTTATGCAGATGGTACGTCAGGAGTTGCAGTCTAAGCTCGGAGATAAAGTGAAAGATCTCTCCGGGGTGAAGATCTTCACCACCTTTGACTCCGTGGCGCAGGATGCGGCAGAAAAAGCGGCGGTTGAAGGTATTCCGGTTCTGAAGAAGCAGCGTAAGCTGAGCGATCTGGAAACCGCGATGGTGGTAGTTGATCGCAACACCGGCGAAGTTCGCGCCATGGTGGGCGGCGCCGAGCCGCAGTATGCGGGCTATAACCGCGCGATGCAGGCGCGTCGTTCGATTGGTTCTCTGGCAAAACCGGCAACCTACCTGACCGCGCTGAGCCAGCCGAATCTCTATCGACTGAACACCTGGATTGCCGATGCGCCAATCTCCCTGCGCCAGCCTAACGGCCAGGTGTGGTCTCCGCAGAACGATGATAAGCAGTTCAGCGGCCAGGTGATGCTGGTGGATGCGTTAACCCGCTCGATGAACGTGCCGACTGTTAACCTCGGCATGGCGCTGGGCCTCCCCGCCATCACCGACACCTGGCAGAAGCTGGGCGTACCGAAAGATCAGCTGCACCCTGTGCCAGCGATGATCCTGGGGGCGCTTAACCTGACGCCAATCGAAGTGGCCCAGGCGTTCCAGACCATCGCCAGCGGCGGTAACCGTGCTCCGCTCTCCGCCCTGCGTTCGGTGATTGCCGAAGATGGCTCCGTGCTGTATCAGAGCTTCCCGCAGGCTGAGCGCGCTGTTCCGGCGCAGGCGGCCTATATGACGCTGTGGACCATGCAGCAGGTGGTCCAGCGCGGTACCGGGCGTCAGCTGGGGGCGAAGTATCCTGGTCTGCATCTGGCAGGTAAAACCGGGACTACCAACAATAACGTCGATACCTGGTTCGCCGGTATTGATGGCCGTGAAGTGGTGATCACCTGGGTGGGCCGCGATAACAACCAGCCGACCAAACTGTATGGTGCGAGCGGCGCGATGTCGATTTACCAGCGTTATCTGGCCAATCAGTCTCCGGTGCCGCTGAACCTCGTTGCCCCGGAAGATATCGTCGATATGGGCGTGGACAGCTCAGGTAACTTCATCTGTGGCGGCGGCGTGCGTTCGCTGCCGGTCTGGACGACCAACCCGGATGCGCTGTGCCAGCAAAGCCAGCCAGAAGAACCGACAGGTAACCCGTTCGATCAGTCTTCTCAACCTCAGCAGCCGCAGCAGCAACAGCCGCAGCAGCAGAACGAGAAGAAAGACAGCGACGGCGTCGCCGGCTGGATCAAGGATATGTTCGGCGGCAACTAGCCCTTATGACACCCCCTTCCCTGGAAGGGGGTATTTTTTCACCTCAGCAACTCATTTCCTTAACCCTGTTTTCAATCCTTATTAACGACCCGTTTTCCGTTGATTATTTCTTAAACCCTCAATTCTTGTAGGGCCGCATATCGCTTGCTATGCCGTCAGCGTTTCGCATATTATTCTGCGGTCATAATAATAATTCTCGTTTACGTTATCATTCACCTTTTTCATCAGAGATCCATCATGGCGCTTTCCAATACTGCTCAGCCAATTAACACGTCGCTGCGTAAAATCGCAGCCGTCGTAGCCACAGCGGTTGCCGGCATGTCTGCTTATGCACAAGCCGCTGAAACCCCCAAGAAAGAAGAAACCATCACCGTGACTGCCGCACCGGCTGCACAGGAAAGTGCCTGGGGTCCTGCACCGACAATTGCGGCAAAACGCACTGCAACGGCGACGAAAACCGATACACCCATTGAGAAAACCCCACAGTCTATTTCTGTTGTGACTCGTGAAGAGATGGACATGAAACAGCCGGGGACGGTTAAACAGGCCCTGGCCTATACCCCAAGCGTTTTCGCAACGCGCGGCGCCTCAACAACTTACGATGTGGTTTCGATTCGTGGTTTCACGACCTCCAGCACCGTGAATACCAACCAGTATCTGGATGGTATGAAGTTGCAGGGAGACAACTACTCTGAAGCGTCCATGGACCCGTACTTCCTTGAGCGCGTAGAGCTGCTGCGTGGCCCGACGTCTGTACTGTATGGCAAAAGCCATCCGGGCGGCGTAGTGAGTATGGTCAGCAAGCGTCCAACCACGGAACCGTTGAAAGAAATTCAGTTCAAAATGGGGACTGATAACCTCTGGCAGACGGGGTTTGATTTCAGCGACGCGATTGACGATGACGGCGTGTGGTCCTACCGTCTGACCGGTCTGGGACGTAGTGAGAACGCGCAGCAGGAAATGGTGAAATCTACTCGTTACGCGATTGCGCCGTCTTTCAGCTGGCGTCCTGATGATAAAACCGATTTCACCTTCCTGAGCAACTTCCAGAGCGATCCGGATGCGGGTTACTACGGCTGGCTGCCACGTGAAGGTACCGTTGTGCCTTACTATGATGCTAACGGAAAAGCGCACAAACTGCCGACCGACTTCAACGAAGGTGATGAAGACAATAAGATCTCTCGTCGTCAGAAAATGGTGGGTTACAGCTTCGCGCATGAATTCAACGACACCTTCACCGTGCGTCAGAACCTGCGTTATACCAAAATCAACACCCTTTACCGTTCAGTTTACGGTAACGGCTATATCGCCCCGGCCCAGATCAGCCGTGCCTACGTGCGCTCAGATGAAGACCTCAACTCGTTCACGGTTGATACACAGCTCCAGTCGAAATTCGCGACCGGCGCCGTTGACCATACCCTGCTGACGGGTGTGGATTACCTTCGTATGCGAAATGACATTGATGCTGACTACGGCACCGCCGATCCGATCAGCATGAACAATCCTCAGCACGGCAATGCGAACGTCAATGTGAACTTCCCGTATGCCATGCTCAATCGTCAGGAGCAGACCGGGCTCTATGCGCAGGATCAGGCTGAATGGGATAAGTGGGTACTCACCCTGGGTGGCCGCTATGACTTTGCGAAAACGTCTGCCTTTAACCGTAATAACGGAACCAGCGCGGAAATTAACGATCAGGCATTTACCTGGCGCGGGGGGATTAACTACCTGTTCGACAACGGGATTACACCATACTTCAGCTACAGTGAATCCTTTGAACCGCTCTCTGGCACCACCCAGGGCGGCAAACCGTTCGATCCGGCACGCGGCAAGCAGTATGAAGCGGGCGTGAAGTATGTTCCAAAAGATCTGCCTGTTGTGGTGACGGCAGCGGTATACCAGCTGACCAAGAACAATAACCTGACCGCGGATCCGGCGAACCCGACCAGCGGCTTTAGCGTGCAGGGCGGTGAAATTCGCTCCCGAGGCTTTGAGCTGGAAGCGAAAGCGGCGGTGTCGGCTAACGTGAACGTGACGGCGGCCTACAGCTACACCGATGCGGAATACACCCACGATACCTGGTATGAAGGTCGTCGTCCGGCAGAAGTACCGCGCAACATGGCATCACTGTGGGCGGATTACACCTTCCACGAGACGGCGCTAAGCGGCCTGACCGTTGGTGCGGGTGCTCGCTACATCGGTAACACGGTGACGTACTACTCCTCAGCGTCGCCTAAAGCCTATGAGTCCTTTAACGTCGCGGGTTATGCCCTGGCGGATGCGACCGTGAAATACGATCTGGCGCGCTTCGGTCTGCCGGGCTCTTCCGTCGGCGTCAACGTGAACAACATCTTTGATCGTGAATACGTCTCCAGCTGCTACAGCGAGTATGCATGCTACTGGGGAGCAGGACGCCAGGTTGTTGCCACGGCGACCTTCCGCTTCTAACCTCTTTATGGGCACGGTTCGCCGTGCCCTTTTTATTTAAGTTGGCTGACATGCAGGATACTAAAACGCAATCCGACTCCACCTTCACGCTCAACAATCTCTCCTTTCGCGTACCCGGGCGCACCTTGCTGCATCCGCTCTCTTTGACGTTTCCCGCAGGTAAAGTGACCGGTTTAATCGGGCACAATGGTTCCGGTAAATCGACGCTGCTGAAGATGCTGGGCCGTCATCAGCCGCCGTCCGAGGGCGACATTCTGCTGGATGACCAGCCGCTGGCGAGCTGGAGCAGTAAGGCCTTTGCCCGCAAGGTGGCCTATCTGCCGCAGCAGTTGCCGCAGGCGGAGGGGATGACGGTGCGCGAGCTGGTGGCGATTGGACGTTATCCGTGGCACGGTGCGCTCGGGCGTTTTGGCGTTGCTGACAGAGAGAAAGTGGAAGAGGCGATCGCGCTGGTTGGGTTAAAACCGCTGGCGCACCGTCTGGTGGATAGCCTGTCCGGTGGCGAGCGTCAGCGCGCATGGATCGCAATGCTGGTAGCGCAGGACAGCCGCTGCCTGCTGCTCGACGAACCCACTTCAGCGCTGGATATTGCTCATCAGGTTGACGTCCTGGCGCTGGTGCATCGCTTAAGCCAGCAGCGCGGCCTGACGGTGATTGCCGTTCTGCATGATATCAACATGGCGGCACGCTACTGCGACTATCTGGTAGCGCTGCGCGGCGGTGAAATGATCGCTCAGGGTACGCCTGCCGAACTGATGCGCAGCGAAACGCTGGAACATATCTACGGTATTCCTATGGGCATTCTGCCTCACCCGGCCGGGGCTGCACCCGTGAGCTTTGTCTACTGATGCTGGATCCAACATTAATTAGCCGCCGTCGCCTGCTGACGGCCATGGCACTCTCACCGCTGCTGTTAAAGATGGGCCCGGCCCGCGCTGCCGCAGTCGATCCGCACCGCATCGTGGCGCTGGAGTGGTTGCCCGTCGAACTGATGATGGCGCTGGGCGTGACGCCTTACGGCGTGGCCGATATTCCCAACTACACCCTGTGGGTGAATGAGCCAAAACTGCCGGACTCCGTCATCGACATCGGTCTGCGTACGGAGCCGAACCTTGAGCTTCTCACCCAGATGAAACCGTCTTATTTATTCTGGTCTGCGGGGTATGGCCCGTCGGAAGAGACCATGGCGAAGATTGCGCCCGGACGGGGCTTTTCCTTTAGCGACGGTAAAAAGCCGCTGACCATGGCAAAAAATTCCATCCACGAGATGGCGCAGTTCCTCAACCGTGAGGCTGAGGCGAAAAAACATCTCAATGAATTTGATGCGCTGATTGATTCCCTTAAGCCGCGCTTTGCCCACCGTGGCGATCGGCCTTTGCTGATGGTGACCCTGCTGGATGCCCGCCATATGCTGGTCTTTGGAAATAACTGTCTGTTCCAGGAAGTGCTCGACAGCTTTGGCATTCGCAATGCCTGGGAAGGCGAGATGACGTTCTGGGGCAGTACCGCCGTGGGGATTGACCGTCTGGCGGCGTTTCGTGATGTGGACGTGCTGTGCTTTGACCACGGCAATGAGCGCGAAATGCAAACCCTGATGGCGACTCCGCTCTGGCAGGCAATGCCGTTCGTCCGCGAGCAGCGCTTCCTGCGCGCGCCAGCGGTATGGTTCTACGGCGCGACGCTGTCGGCCATGCATTTTGCCCGCGTGCTGGACAATGCACTGGGAGGCAAGGCATGAGCACGCGTATGGCCCGTTTCCCGATGTTACTGTTAGCGCTCATTTTTCTGGCTGCCCTGGCATTAACCGGCTTTAACCTGACCACGGCGTTACCGCGCGATCAGTGGGCAGCCGCGTTTGCCGCACCGGATATCGACAATATTCAGCAAATGCTGTTCCACTACAGCCTGCTGCCGCGTCTGGCTATCTCCCTGCTGGTCGGGGCGGGACTGGGACTGGTGGGCGTACTGTTTCAGCAGGTGCTACGTAACCCGCTGGCGGAGCCAACCACGCTGGGCGTGGCGACGGGGGCTCAGCTGGGGATCACCATCACCACGCTCTGGACCCTGCCGGGAGCGTTAACCTCGCAGTTTGCCGCGCTGGCAGGCGCATGTGTGGTCGGTGCGCTGGTCTTTGGCGTAGCCTGGGGAAAACGTCTCTCGCCGGTCACGCTGATCCTCGCGGGGCTGGTCGTCAGCCTCTACTGTGGGGCGATCAACCAGCTGCTGGTGCTGTTTCACCACGATCAGCTGCAAAGCATGTTTATGTGGAGTACCGGCACGCTCACCCAGACCGACTGGAGTATCGTCCAGCGCCTGTGGCCGCAGCTGTTTGGCGGCGTGGTGCTGACGCTGCTGCTGCTGCGTCCGCTCACGCTGATGGGCCTCGATGACGGCGTGGCGCGCAATCTCGGGCTGGCGCTGTCGCTGGCCCGTCTGGCGGCCCTGACCCTGGCGATTGTGCTGAGCGCGTTACTGGTTAACGCCGTCGGCATCATCGGTTTTATCGGCCTGTTTGCGCCATTGCTGGCAAAAATGCTCGGCGCGCGCCGTCTGCTGGCGCGTCTGATGCTGGCGCCGCTGATTGGTGCGCTGATCCTCTGGCTTTCCGATCAGCTCATTCTCTGGCTGGCGCGCGTCTGGATGGAAGTTTCCACGGGCTCGGTGACGGCCCTGATCGGCGCGCCGCTGCTGCTGTGGCTGCTGCCGCGCCTGCGCAGCATTAGCGCTCCGGCGATGGATGCCGGCGATAAAGTGCATGCCGAGCGTCAGTCGGTGGTGTGGTTCAGCCTTGCCGGGCTGGCAGTGCTGGTTATCGCCTCGTTTGCCGCACTCTCGCTGGGACGCGACGCCACGGGCTGGCACTGGGCAACGGGGGATTTGCTGCATGAACTCATGCAGTGGCGCTGGCCGCGGATTTTCTCTGCGCTGATTGCGGGCGTCATGCTGGCGGTGGCGGGCTGTATTATCCAGCGTCTCACCGGCAACCCGATGGCAAGCCCGGAAGTATTAGGGATCAGCTCCGGGGCCGCGTTTGGCGTAGTGTTGATGTTGTTCCTCGTACCGGGAAATGCGTTCGGCTGGCTGATGCCTGCCGGGAGTATCGGTGCGGCAGTCACGCTGATGATTATCCTGATCGCCTCCGGGCGAGGTGGTTTCTCACCTCACCGCATGCTGCTGGCCGGGATGGCGCTCAGCACCGCGTTTACTATGCTGCTGATGATGTTGCAGGCGAGCGGCGATCCGCGCATGGCGCAGATCCTGACATGGATTTCCGGTTCAACATACAACGCCACCGGCAGTCAGGTGGTGCATACCGGGATTGTGATGATCGTGCTGCTGGCGATTGTGCCGCTGTGCCGCCGCTGGATGACCATTCTGCCGCTGGGTGGGGATACCGCCCGCGCGGTCGGGGTGGCGCTGACGCCAACGCGCATTGCGCTGTTGCTGCTGGCCGCGTGCCTGACGGCGACGGCCACCATGACTATCGGCCCGCTCAGTTTTGTCGGATTAATGGCGCCGCATATCGCCCGTATGATGGGTTTCCGCAGGACTTTGCCGCATATCGTGATCTCTGCGCTGACGGGCGGGGCGATCCTGGTCTTTGCTGACTGGTGCGGAAGGATGGTGCTGTTCCCGTATCAGATCCCGGCGGGCCTCCTGTCGACCTTTATCGGCGCGCCTTACTTTATTTATCTGTTGAGAAAGCAGAGTCGGTAATAGAAGTAAACGGCAATCCTTAGATTGCCGTTTTAGTGTTTGCTCCCTCTCCCTGTGGGAGAGGGTTGGGGTGAGGGCATCAAGCCGCACATTTTACAGCTTCGCAAATACCTTACGCGCTGCGTCGATGGTGTTATTGATATCTTCTTCGCTGTGCGCCACGGACATAAAGCCCGCTTCAAACGCTGACGGGGCAAGATACACGCCTTCTTCCAGCATCAGGTGGAAGAAGCGTTTGAAGCGTTCCACGTCGCATTTCACCACGTCCTGATAGCAGGTCACGGTTTTCGCATCGGTGAAGAAAATCCCGAACATCCCGCCCACGTGGTTCACCACCAGTGGAATACCCGCATCTTCTGCGGCTTCCAGCAAACCGTTTGCCAGTTGCGTCGTCCGGTCCGTCAAGGTTTCGTGGATACCCGGCTGCGCCACTTCGGTCAGACAGGCAAAGCCCGCCGCCATCGCAATCGGGTTACCGGAGAGCGTACCCGCCTGGTAAACCGGACCGGTTGGCGCCAGCGCGTCCATGACGTCCTTACGGCCGCCAAACGCGCCGACAGGCATGCCGCCGCCAATGATTTTGCCGAGGCAGGTCAGATCCGGCTCCACGCCGTAGTATGACTGCGCCCCCGCCAGCGCCACGCGGAAGCCGGTCATCACTTCGTCGATGATCAGCAGCGCGCCGAACTCATAACACAGGGCGCGCAGGCCCGGCAGGAAGTCAGGCTGCGGTGGGATACAGTTCATGTTGCCCGCAACTGGCTCAACGATGATGCAGGCGATCTCCTGCGGATACTGCTCGAACGCGGCGCGAACGGTGTTCAGATCGTTATAGGTGCAGGTCAACGTGTGTTTCGCGAAATCAGCCGGCACCCCCGGGGAGTTCGGCTGGCCGAGGGTCAGCGCGCCGGAACCGGCTTTCACCAGCAGACAGTCGGCATGGCCGTGATAACAACCTTCGAACTTGATGATCTTGTCACGGCCGGTAAAACCGCGCGCCAGACGGATAGCGCTCATGGTCGCTTCGGTACCGGAGTTCACCATACGCACCATGTCCATCGTTGGCACCAGTTCGGTGACCAGCTCCGCCATTTTGACTTCCATCTCGGTTGGCGCGCCGAAGCTCAGGCCGCGCTGAGCGGCTTCAATCACCGCATTGCGGATCGCCGGGTGGTTGTGGCCCAGTACCATCGGGCCCCAGGAGCCGACGTAATCGACATAGGCTTTACCATCCACATCATACAGATATGCGCCATCCGCACGTTCGATAAACAGCGGGGTGCCACCCACGCCGGTAAAGGCGCGCACGGGTGAGTTCACGCCGCCTGGGATTAGCTCGCGGGCTGCGCTGTAGAGGTTTTCAGACTTGCTCATGGCGTCGTTCCTGGTTCGTAGAAATGAGTTAAGGCAACTATTCTAAGTGATTCGGAAGAGGTTATAAAATTTTTGCCCCATAGAAGGCTTAACAATTGTTAAGTATTTTTCAGGGGACGAGGGGATTGTCTCTGGTAGAATCCCTGCGGCCTTTTGTATGACGAAACAGAACAGGTAATGAACGAGAACACGCCTTCTTTTGAACAACAACAGTTTACGCGCGCGAAGCACCGGGTCAGTATCCGGCGGCTGCTCAACCGTGACAAAACCCCGTTAGCCATTCTGGTGGCAGCCGCCGTTGTGGGCACGCTGGCCGGGCTGGTAGGCGTCGCGTTTGAGAAAGCCGTCAATGCGGTGCTCAACTGGCGCATAGGTACCGTCGCCAGCTTTGCGGATCGTGAATGGCTGGTCTGGGTGTGGGCCTTTGGCCTTTCGGCCCTGTTTGCCATGGTGGGCTATTTTCTGGTGCGTAAATTCGCCCCTGAAGCAGGCGGCTCGGGGATCCCTGAAATTGAGGGGGCGCTGGAAGAGCTACGCCCGGTTCGCTGGTGGCGCGTGCTTCCTGTGAAATTTATCGGCGGGATGGGAACGCTCGGAGCGGGCATGGTGCTCGGTCGGGAAGGACCAACGGTACAGCTGGGCGGTAACGTCGGGCGCATGGTCGGCGATCTGTTCCGTATGCGCAGCGCCGAAGCGCGCCATACGCTGCTGGCAACGGGGGCGGCGGCCGGGCTGTCTGCCGCGTTTAACGCGCCGCTGGCGGGTATCCTGTTTATCATTGAAGAGATGCGCGCCCAGTTCCGCTACAACCTGATCTCCATTAAAGCGGTGTTTACCGGCGTGATTATGTCGAGCATTGTCTTTCGCGTCTTTAACGGCGAAGGGGCGGTGATTGAAGTTGGCAAGCTAACTAATGCGCCGGTCAATACTTTGTGGCTGTATCTGATTCTTGGGATGATTTTTGGCGTCGTTGGCCCGCTTTTTAACACCCTGATTTTACGGGCGCAGGATATGTTTCAGCGCATCCATGGCGGAAATACCACGAAATGGGTGCTGGTGGGGGGCCTGCTTGGTGGCGTGTGCGGGATCCTCGGTTTTATCGAACCGAATGCGGCGGGCGGCGGTTTCGGTCTGATTCCCATTGCCGCGGCGGGGAATTTCAGCGTAGGCCTGCTGCTGTTTATGTTTATTTCACGCGTCATCACCACGGTATTGTGCTTCTCCTCTGGTGCCCCGGGCGGCATTTTCGCCCCGATGCTGGCGCTGGGGACGCTGCTGGGTACGGCGTTCGGGATGGCGGCGGCGGCAGGCTTCCCGGCCTACCATCTGGATGCGGGGACGTTTGCGGTTGCGGGAATGGGGGCGCTGCTGGCGGCCTCCCTGCGTGCGCCGCTGACCGGGATCGTGCTGGTGCTGGAAATGACCGACAATTACCAGCTCATTTTGCCAATGATCATTACCTGCCTCGGCGCGACACTATTAGCCCAATTCCTGGGTGGAAAACCGCTATACTCCACCATTCTTGCCCGTACCCTGGCGAAACAGGAAGCTGAACAGGCCCTGAAGCAGAATACTTGAATGAATTACCAGGGTATTAGATAATGACAAAAAGAATTGGGTGATTTTTACCCAATAGCAGTCGCAGTATTCATGGGAGCATAAGATGAGTGATGACGTAGCGTTGCCGCTGGAATTTACCGAAGCAGCAGCGAAAAAAGTGAAAACCCTGATTGCCGACGAGGACAATCCGGATCTGAAACTGCGTGTTTATATTACCGGCGGCGGCTGTAGTGGCTTCCAGTATGGTTTTACCTTTGACGACCAGGTTAACGATGGTGATATGACTATCGAAAAACAGGGCGTCGCGCTGGTGGTTGATCCGATGAGCCTGCAATATCTGGTGGGCGGTTCAGTGGACTACACTGAAGGTCTGGAAGGTTCGCGCTTTGTGGTGACTAACCCGAATGCGACCAGCACCTGCGGGTGTGGTTCTTCATTCAGTATTTAACCTGAATGCAAATTGTAGGCCCGGTAAGCGAAGCGCCACCGGGCTTATAAACGATACCTATCTTGAATTTTCATCCAGTGCAAACGTCGGCAGCTTCAGGTGCCAGCGTATCGCCGCTAAACGGATCACCAGCGTTACCACCATCCCCAGCATCGCCGCGTTTTCCAGCGGGACAGCAAAGGTATAATACGCCGTGGCGTGAACAATCCCCCCGATGATACAGGCCGTCGCGTAGATTTCCGTTCGCAGGATCATCGGGACTTCTCGCGCCAGAATGTCGCGAATAATCCCTCCGCCCACGCCGGTCAACACGCCCATACAGATCGCCACCAGCGGGCCAGTCCCGGCAATAAAGGCTTTATTCACGCCTATTCCCACAAAGACCGCCAGACCGACGGCATCCAGCACTGGCAATATCCATTTTGGTAGTCTGCGAGGCTGACGAACCAGCACGATGGTTAACAGGCAGGTGACCATCGCCACCACCAGATCCGTTGGATCTTTTACCCAGAATACCGGGCCGTTTGCTAGCGCCATATCGCGAATCGTTCCGCCGCCTACCGCCGTAACGACGCCGAGCACCAGTACGCCAAAAGGATCCATGCGTAGTTTTCCGGCAAGCAAAACGCCGGAGATAGCAAAAACGGCTGTGCCAAGAATATCCAGCCAATACACGAGCATCGTTAAATCCTCGAATAGGGTATTTATCTGTTTGAGTGACTCTCTGCCAGTTCGGCGCAGAGTTGTTTTGCGGCGAGGATAATACGCGGGCTGGCGCGTTCAAACCAGTCGCTGTTGAGTGCGATGACCGGAATTTTAAGCTGCCGATGCCAGAATTGTTCTATTTTAGGAATCTCGCTCGCATTTCCGACCACCACAATGGCCTGCGGTTGTCGCGCCAGAACCTGCTCACGACTGACCTGCGGCCAGGGGACCCGGCTTTCGGCAAAGATATTTTCACCTCCACAGATCTCAAGCACCTGGTTCTGGATCGAACCTTTCCCGGTAGTGAACAGCGGCTGGCTGCCAAATTGCAGAAAAACGCGTTGTTTCGGTTGCGTGCCGTATCGGGTTTTTAGCGCAGCATAGTCGTTGAGCATCTGCTGTGCAGCGTGCTCGGCGCGTTGGGGGGTAGGGCTGAAGGGCGCGAGGTCACGGAGGGTTTGCGCCACCTGTTCGATGCTCACCGCATCTACCCATTTTACCGTTATTCCCAGCGAAGAGAGCTGGTTCACCTGTCGTTCGGCATTACCACCGCGCCAGGCAAGAACCAGATCGGGCTTCAGCGCCACGATGCGTTCCAGGTTCATTCCCTGCCAGGTGGCAACCTGTTCGATTTGGGCGGCCTGCGGTGGATAATCGGAAAAGCTGCTCACCGCAACGGGCGTAATCCCGGCGGCAAACGCCAGTTCCGTATTGGCAGGGGAGAGTGTGATCACCCGCGGCGCGGCGATGAGCCAGGCCGGGGCGAGCAGAAGCAGGGCGACCAGCGCCCTGAATGACACCTTACCCACGCGCCAGTTTCTGCACCAGGGTTTCCACCATCACGGTGGACTGTTTGGCCGCAACGGCCAGGAACTCGTCGAAGCTGATGTGGGACTGCTGGTCCGCCACGTCAGAGATCGCGCGAACGACCACGAACGGCACGCTGAAGTTATGGCAAACGTGCGCAATGGCCGTGGCTTCCATCTCAACGGCCACAGCCTGCGGGAAGTTATGACGGATTTTCGCCAGACCAACAGAGCCGTTGATAAAGGCATCGCCGCTGACGATCAGGCCACGCACCGCATTGAGGTTCAGCTCGTTAATGCAGCTTTCAGCGGCGGCAATCAGCTTATCATCCGCTTTAAACCCGGCCGGGCAGCCCGGAAGCTGACCATATTCGTAGCCGAATGCGGTGACATCTGCATCGTGGTAACGCGCTTCGTCGGAAACCACGATATCGCCCACTTTCAGCGTCGGCGCCAGACCGCCCGCCGAACCTGTATTAATGATAACGTCAGGCTTGCAGCGCTCAAGCAGCAGGGTCGCGCCCAGTGCCGCTGCAACTTTACCGATGCCTGATTTCAGCAGAGCCACGTCAACGCCGTTCAGCTGGCCGGTGTAGATCTCACAGCCACCAAGGGAGAGGGTCTGACGGTTCTCAATTTTGTCACGCAGCAGCGTAACTTCTTCTTCCATTGCACCAATAATGCCGATTTTCATAGATTTACTCGCGATGTGCCTTGTTAAGATGCATAGTCTATCATGCGGTTAAGGGGAAACGCATTCTCACGCGGGGGAGCACATGGCACCAATCGATTTTCGCACCAAAATTAACTGGCACCGACGTTTCCGTTCGCCACAGGGCGATAAGAGCGAACATGAGATCCTGCGCATTTTTGAAAGCGATCGCGGACGCATCATCAATTCGCCCGCCATCCGCCGGTTACAGCAAAAAACCCAGGTGTTCCCGCTGGAGCGTAACGCCGCGGTGCGTACGCGGTTAACGCACTCCTTGGAAGTGCAGCAGGTGGGGCGCTACATTGCGAAAGAGATCCTCAGCCGTCTCAAAGAGCAACGTCTGCTGGAAACCTACGGGCTGGATGAACTGACCGGGCCGTTCGAAAGCATCGTTGAGATGGCCTGCCTGATGCACGATATCGGCAATCCTCCCTTTGGTCATTTCGGCGAGGCCGCCATCAATGACTGGTTTAAACAGCGGCTTTTTCCCTCTGACGCCATAAGCCAGCCGCTCAGCGATGACCGCTGTGTGGTACGCGATTTACGCCTGCGTGAGGGCGAAGATAGCCTGAACGATCTGCGCCGCAAGGTGCGTCAGGATCTGTGTCATTTCGAAGGTAACGCGCAGGGGATCCGTCTGGTGCACTCCCTGATGCGCATGAATCTGACCTGGGCGCAGGTGGGCTGTATTCTTAAATACACGCGTCCCGCGTGGTGGATGGGGGAAACGCCTGCCACCCATAGCTACCTGATGAAAAAACCGGGCTATTACCTGTCGGAAGAAGCGTACATTGAACGGTTGCGTAAAGAACTTTCGCTAACGCCGAATGGCCGTTTTCCATTGACGTGGATTATGGAAGCGGCTGATGACATTTCTTATTGCGTGGCCGATCTGGAAGACGCAGTGGAAAAAAGAATATTCAGCGTCGAGGAGCTGTATCAGCATCTTCACGATGCCTGGGGAGAGCATGAAAAAGGTTCTCTGTTTGCACAGGTCGTCGAGAATGCCTGGGATAAATCGCGTTCAAATTCGCTGAGCCGCAGTACCGAAGATCAGTTCTTTATGTATTTGCGGGTCAATACGCTGAATAAACTGGTGCCGTATGCGGCCGCCCGTTTCATTGATAATTTGCCGATGATATTTAGCGGGGAATTTAATCACGCCCTGCTGGAAGATGAGAGCAGTTTTAGTCAGCTGCTTGAATTATATAAAAACGTGGCTGTTCGCCATGTTTTCAGCCACCCGGATGTCGAACAGCTGGAGCTGCAAGGATACCGGGTTATCAGCGGTTTGCTGGAAATTTATGGCCCGCTGCTCCAGCTGACGGTCGATGAGTTTTGCGAGCTGGTCGAAAATGAACGTGTTCGCCGCCTGCCGATTGAATCTCGTCTCTATCAGAAGCTTTCAACCCGTCACCGGCTGGCATACATTGAGGCCGTCAGTAAAATAGATCGTCATTCTTCCCAATGGCCAGTCATGGAATATTATTATCGCTGTCGTCTTATCCAGGACTATATCAGCGGGATGACAGATTTGTATGCCTGGGATGAATACCGCAAGCTTATGGCCGTTGAATAAGCCATGAGTTTTGTAAAGACGACCAATAAATTTTTACTTTTTCCATAAACTTAATCCCGGAACTAAGCGGTATAAAACGAATCTGAGTTACACAGCAATTTTGCGTTATCTGGTAAATCGAGATTGAGAAACATGAAAAAAACCACATTAGCAATGAGTGCACTGGCTCTGAGTTTAGGTTTAGCGTTGTCCCCTCTGGCGACGGCGGCCGAGACAGCTTCCTCGGCAGCGACTGCGCAGCAGATGCCAAGCCTGGCCCCGATGCTCGAAAAAGTGATGCCATCGGTGGTGAGTATTAACGTTGAGGGCAGCACAACCGTCAATACGCCGCGTATGCCGCGTAATTTCCAGCAGTTCTTCGGCGACAATTCGCCATTCTGCCAGGACGGTTCGCCATTCCAGAGCTCCCCGTTCTGTCAGGGCGGCGGCGCAGGGGATGACGGTCAGGGCGGCGGCCAGCAGCAGAAATTCATGGCACTCGGCTCGGGCGTTATTATTGATGCAGCGAAAGGCTACGTGGTGACCAATAACCACGTGGTAGATAATGCTAACACCATTAAGGTTCAGATGAGCGATGGCCGTAAATTCGATGCCAAAGTGGTCGGTAAAGACCCGCGCTCCGATATCGCACTGATTCAAATTCAGGATCCGAAGAACCTGACGGCGATTAAGCTTGCCGACTCTGACGCGCTGCGCGTGGGTGACTACACTGTCGCCATCGGTAACCCGTTTGGTCTGGGCGAAACCGTGACCTCGGGTATCGTCTCCGCGCTGGGACGTAGCGGCCTGAATGCGGAAAACTATGAAAACTTCATCCAGACGGATGCGGCCATTAACCGCGGTAACTCCGGCGGTGCGCTGGTTAACCTGAACGGTGAACTGATCGGTATCAACACCGCTATCCTGGCACCGGACGGTGGCAACATCGGTATCGGCTTTGCTATCCCGAGCAACATGGTGAAAAACCTGACTGCGCAGATGGTGCAATATGGACAGGTGAAACGTGGTGAGCTGGGTATCATGGGGACCGAGCTGAACTCCGAGCTGGCGAAAGCAATGAAAGTGGACGCTCAGCGCGGCGCATTCGTAAGCCAGGTCATGCCGAACTCTTCAGCGGCGAAAGCCGGCATTAAAGCGGGTGACGTGATCACCTCTCTGAACGGTAAACCGATCAGCAGCTTTGCCGCCCTGCGTGCGGAAGTGGGTTCTATGCCAATCGGCAGTAAAGTGACCCTCGGCCTGCTGCGTGAAGGTAAGCCAGTTAACGTGAGCCTGGAACTGCAACAGAGCAGTCAGAATCAGGTGGATTCCAGCACCATCTTCAGCGGTATTGAAGGTGCTGAGATGAGCAACAAAGGGGCAGATAAAGGCGTGGTGGTGAACAACGTGAAAGCGAACTCACCTGCTGCCCGTATCGGCCTGAAAAAAGGTGATGTGATCATGGGCGCTAACCAGCAGCCGGTGAAAAACATCGCTGAACTGCGCAAAATTCTCGACAGCAAGCCGTCCGTGCTGGCACTGAATATTCAGCGTGGTGATACCTCTATTTATCTCCTGATGCAGTAATCTTCTTAAGCCCCTGTTCGCAGGGGCTTTCTCTTTTCTGTGACCTTTCCCACAACTCCATACATCTCTCTCTGCCTTTGGGCATCTGCACAATGCAGCCTTAGCTGAACTTCCCTATGCTTGAGCTCTGCTCACGGGAGGGTTATATGGCTGGCTGGCATCTTGATACCAAAATGGCGCAGGATATCGTGGCGCGCACCATGCGAATCATCGATACCAATATCAACGTAATGGACGCCCGAGGGCGCATTATCGGCAGCGGCGATCGTGAGCGTATTGGTGAATTGCACGAAGGGGCGTTGCTGGTGCTCTCTCAGGGGCGCGTGGTCGACATTGATGACGCCGTGGCGAAACATCTGCACGGGGTCCGTCAGGGGATCAACCTGCCGCTGCGTCTGGAAGGAGAGATTGTTGGCGTTATCGGTCTGACCGGCGATCCTGAATCGCTGCGTAAATACGGCGAGCTGGTCTGCATGACGGCGGAGATGATGCTGGAGCAGTCGCGTCTGATGCACCTGCTCGCCCAGGACAGCCGCCTGCGTGAAGAGCTGGTGATGAATTTGATCCAGGCGGAGGAGCACACGCCTGCCCTGAGCGAGTGGGCGCAGCGTCTGGGTATCGACCTGAATCAGCCGCGCGTGGTCGCCGTGATTGAGGTGGATAGCGGCCAGCTTGGCGTGGATAGCGCCATGGTGGAGCTACAGCAGCTGCAAAATATGCTGGCGACGCCGGAGCGTAACAACCTGGTGGCAATCGTCTCTTTGACGGAAATGGTGGTGCTCAAGCCTGCGCTTAATCAGTTTGGCCGCTGGGACGCGGAAGATCATCGTCGCCGCGTTGAGCTGCTCATCGAGCGCATGAAGGAGAACGGACAGCTCCGTTTTCGCGTCGCGCTGGGAAATTACTTTACCGGGCCGGGAAGTATCGCCCGTTCATGGCGAACGGCGCGCACTACCATGATGGTGGGTAAACAGCGCATGCCGGAGAGCCGCAGTTATTTCTATCAGGATCTGATGCTGCCGGTCCTGCTCGACAGTTTGCGCGGTGGCTGGCAGGCCAACGAGCTGGCGCGCCCGCTGGTGCGTCTGAAAGCGATGGACAACAACGGGCTGCTGCGCCGTACGTTGCAGGCGTGGTTCCGGCATAACGTGCAGCCGCTGGCAACGTCAAAAGCGCTGTTTATTCACCGTAATACGCTGGAGTATAGGCTAAACCGGATCTCGGAACTGACGGGGCTGGATTTAGGGAATTTTGACGACCGGCTACTGCTGTATGTGGCGTTGCAGCTGGATGAACAAAGATGATGCTTTTTGCTGGCTGGCGGCTTCGCCTTACCCGGCCTACATGCGTTCGTAGGCCCGGTAAGCGAAGCGCCACCGGGCAATAAAACGGCTCATTTGTTACGCGTCAATTTCTCAAGATCAGCTTCAATTTCGCTGATCTTATGGGTAACAACACTTTCCAGGTGACGCAGGTCGTCAAGGATCTTACGTTTCAGATCGACTTCGCTGCGATCGCGCTGGCAGATTTGATCGAGTTCGTCGATAACGTAGCGCAGGTTAGGGCTGATTTCCTGTACTTCTTTATATCCCTGACCGATACCGTCAGCGACAACGGTCTTACGCTGGCGTGGGTATTTAAATTTCACGCTTTTGGCGAAGAACTCTCCTTTGTCCTTGTGAAAATAGATTTTCAAAATATCGTTATTGGCTTCCTGGCGGAGACTATAACGATCAATTTCATCAGGATTGGTAATGCCCAGACTTTTCAGATTATCGTACATAGCGGTACCCTTGATCTCAACATAACCTATGAATAATTAACGAAAAAATCTATTTTCGCCACCTTCGGATATAAAAAAAGCGGGGTTGCCCCCGCTTTTTGTTATACCCGATTAATCGATGGTGCGCAGCAGTTCATTGATGCCCACTTTACCGCGCGTTTTCGCATCCACTTTTTTCACGATGACCGCGCAGTACAGGCTGTATTTGCCATCTTTAGACGGCAGGTTGCCGGAAACCACAACGGAACCGGCTGGAACGCGGCCGTAGTGAATTTCACCGGTTTCGCGATCGTAAATACGGGTGCTCTGGCCAATGTACACGCCCATGGAGATCACAGAACCTTCTTCGACGATCACGCCTTCAACCACTTCGGAACGTGCGCCGATGAAGCAGTTGTCTTCGATGATGGTTGGGTTAGCCTGAAGTGGCTCCAGAACGCCACCAATGCCGACGCCGCCGGACAGGTGAACATTTTTACCGATCTGCGCGCAGGAGCCGACTGTAGCCCAGGTGTCCACCATGGTGCCTTCGTCAACGTAGGCGCCGATATTCACGTAGGATGGCATCAGCACGGTGTTGCGTGCGATGAATGCCCCCTGACGAACGGCTGCCGGTGGTACTACGCGGAAGCCCTCTTTCTGGAAGCGCGCTTCGTCGTAATCCGCAAATTTCATTGGCACTTTATCGAAGTAGCGGCTTTCTGCTCCGTCGATAACCTGGTTATCGTTGATACGGAAAGAGAGCAGCACAGCTTTCTTCAGCCATTGATGAGTAACCCACTGACCGTCGATTTTTTCTGCCACGCGCAGCGCGCCGGAATCCAGCAGGGAAATAACCTGGTTTACCGCTTCACGGGTCACGGTATCCACATTTGCCGGAGTGATGTCGGCGCGACGCTCAAAAGCGGACTCAATAACGTTCTGTAACTGCTGCATTGTTTACTCTTTCCATTTCACTAAAAAACACGTCACCCTTTATCGTTTGGATTGAGGGCTGCTGTCAACCGTTGTTGCACTTCAAGTTGCAGGTCATTATTAAGGGCACGCCGGTCGGCCGTCGCGATTATAAATAAATCTTCTACTCGTTCGCCAATGGTTGTAATTCGGGCGCCGTGAAGCGAAATTCCCAGATCGGCAAATACCTGGCCGACGCGGGCGAGCAGCCCTGGCTGGTCGAGCGCAATCAACTCAAGGAACGATTTACGGTCGGTATGGGTCGGCAGGAAATTGACCTCGGTATCGACGGTAAAGTGGCGCAGTTTTGCTGGCTGACGTCGCGGCTGCGGAGGTTGCCAGCTGCGCTGCGTAATCGCCTGCTCGAGGCCAAAGCGTATCCCCTCATGCCTGTCCGACGACAGCGGGCTGCCATCCGGCTCCAGTACAATAAAGGTGTCCATCGCCATGCCGTCGCGGGTGGTAAAAATCTGCGCGTCGTGAACGCTCAGGTTACGCCTGTCCAGTTCGGCGCAGACCGCCGCAAACAAATAAGGCCGGTCCGGGCTCCAGATAAAGATCTCCGTCCCGCCGCGCGTGGCCTGCGGGCTAAGCAGAATCATCGGTTTCGTCAGATCGTGCTTCAGCAGATGCCGGGCGTGCCAGGCAAGCTGGTTTGGGCTGTGGCGTACAAAGTAGTTGGCGCGACAGCGCGCCCAAATCTGATGCAGCGCCTCTTCGTTGATGTTATCCATGCGCAGCAGGGCAAGCGCCTGCAACTGGTGGTGGCGCACGCGCTCGCGCATATCCGGGGTGTTCTGCATCCCGCGACGCAGCTGTTTTTCGGTGGCGAAATACAGTTCGCGCAGCAGGCTCTGCTTCCAGCTGTTCCACAGGGTTTCGTTGGTAGCGCAGATATCGGCTACCGTCAGGCAGACCAGGTAGCGCAGGCGGTTCTCCGTTTGCACTTCCTCGGCGAACTGCTTGATCACTTCCGGATCCTGAATATCACGACGCTGAGCGGTAACCGACATCAGCAGATGATGGCGAACCAGCCAGGCAATAAGCTGCGTCTCACGTGAGTTCAGGCCGTGCAGCTCGGCAAATTTCAGCACGTCCTGGGCACCGAGTACGGAGTGGTCGCCGCCGCGACCTTTGGCGATATCATGGAACAGGGCGGCGATCAGGATCAGTTCGGGGTGAGAGAGGCGCGGCCACAAATCAACGCACAGCGGATGGCGGGATCGCGTCTCTTCTCTGGCAAAACTTTCCAGCTTCAGCATGACGCGGATCGTGTGCTCATCCACCGTATAGGCGTGAAACAGGTCGAACTGCATCTGCCCGACAATATGCGACCACTGTGGCATATAGGCCCACAATACGCTGTGTCGGTGCATCGGCAGCAGACCGCGGCTGACGGCGCCCGGATGACGAAGCATGCTCAGGAATAGCGAGCGCGCCTCCGGGATGTAACACAGCGGCTGCTTCAGATGACGCCGCGCATGGCGTAAATGGCGAAGGGTGGTGGAGTAGATCCCGGTGATCGTGCTGTTGCGCACCATGGTATAGAACATTCGCAGGATCGCTTCCGGCTCGCGGATGAACAGCGTTTCGTCGCGAAGATCGATCAGCGTGCCGCGCAGCTGAAATTCGTCATCAATCGGACGCGGTTTTTCGTCTGCCGTCAGCGCGAGGATCGCCTCATCGAACAGCTGTAACAGCATCTGGTTCAGCTCAGAGACGCGGCGAGTGACGCGGAAGAAATCCTTCATCATTTGCTCGACCGGCTCGTTGCCCTCGCCCTGGTAATTCAGGCGCTGCGCCACGCTAAGCTGCCGGTCAAACAGCAGGCGGTTATCGTAGCGGGTGACCTCCAGGTGCAGCGCAAAACGGATGCGCCAGAGCAGATGCAGGCACTCGTTGAGTTCGTTACGTTCGGCTTCGGTCAGAAAACCAAAACCGACCATTTCGTCCAGCGAGGTGGCCCCAAAATGGCGACGGGCGACCCATTGCAGCGTGTGGATATCGCGCAGGCCACCGGGGCTGCTTTTAATATCCGGTTCGAGATTATAGCTGGTGCCGTGATAGCGCTGGTGGCGCTGGTTTTGTTCTTCGACTTTCGCGGCGAAGAATTTTTCTGAAGGCCAGAAGCCGTCGCTAAAGATGTGCTTTTGCAGTTCGAGGAACAGCGCCACGTCGCCAATCAGCAGGCGGGTTTCAATTAAATTGGTAGCGACGGTCAGGTCAGATAACCCTTCCAGCAGACACTCTTCCAGCGTGCGCACGCTGTGACCCACTTCCAGCTTCACGTCCCAGAGCAGGGTCAACAGCTCACCGATTTTCTGCGCCCGATCGTCCGGCAGTTTTTTACGGCTTAAGATTAGCAGGTCGATATCAGAGAGCGGATGCAGTTCACCCCGGCCATATCCGCCGACAGCAACCAGCGCGACGTCGCTCACCTGCCCGAAACCGTAGTCGATCCACAGACGTTGCAGGAGCTGGTCGATAAATTCGGTGCGCGCTTCAATGAGCTGTTCGGCTGAGACGCCTGCATCAAATGCGCTACCCAGCCAGCGATGGAAAACCGCCATATGGGATTTGATATGTGCGCAGGTCAGCTCATGCGGTGGCCAGACGCCCGGGTTATCAGGCTGGTCGGGGAGGGTGGGAAGTGCTGTGTTAGCATACTGTTCGGGTAAGAGATTACTCATCGTGCGCCACCCATAAGAAAAAGCTATCGCCATTAAAAAAGCCGGCATTCGCCGGCTTCTTATCACTCAATGTTCGTCAGTATCGCCGGGATGGTGTCATCCTTGCGCAACGTCATAATTTCGCAGCCGTTGTCTGTAACCACAATAGTATGCTCGTACTGGGCAGACAAGCTTCTGTCTTTGGTTTTTACCGTCCAGCCATCTTTCATGGTACGGATGCGGTAATCGCCCGCGTTGACCATTGGCTCAATAGTGAAGGTCATGCCCTTTTGCAGCACTATGCCACCGTCGTCTGCATCATAGTGCAGAACTTGCGGTTCTTCATGGAACACACGACCAATACCGTGACCGCAATATTCACGCACCACGGAGAAACCTTCCGCTTCCACAAACTTCTGGATTGCGGCGCCGATGGTGCGCAGGCGGATGCCTGGCTTCACCATTTTCAGCGCCAGGTAGAGGCTGTCCTGGGTGACTTTACACAGGCGCTCGCCCAGAATCGTTGGCTTGCCAACGATGAACATCTTAGAGGTGTCACCGTGGTAGTCGTCTTTAATGACGGTCACGTCGATGTTGACGATGTCGCCATCTTTCAGCAGCTTCTCGTCATCCGGAATGCCGTGGCAAACCACTTCATTAATAGAGATGCAGACGGATTTTGGAAAACCGTGATAGCCAAGGCAGGCGGAGACCGCGTGCTGCTCGTTGACGATATAGTCGTTACAGATGCGATCCAGTTCGCCAGTGCTGACGCCCGGTTTCACAAACGGTTCGATCATTTCCAGCACGTCAGCGGCCAGACGACCGGCGACGCGCATCTTTTCAATTTCTTCAGGTGTCTTAATAGAGATAGCCATGTAATCTGTCCATCGGTGTCGATTTTTTCGACAATACTAGTGTAAGTGTTGTCAATGGTATCAGTCAGGCGCACCCCGTGCCAAATTGAGAATCATTAACAGCACACTCCGCCAACAATTATTGGTTTCTGGCCGTGTTTTGTGATATAAAGCGCGCCGGACTTCCGATCCATCTCAGATACACAGGCTGGACGGGAGCGACAAATCTCACTTTGTGTAACAACACACACGTATCGGCACATATTCCGGGGTGCCCTTCGGGGTCGGTAATATGGGATACGTGGAGGCATAACCCCAACTTTCAATATAGAGGTTTTAAACATGGCAACTGTTTCCATGCGCGACATGCTCAAGGCTGGTGTTCACTTCGGTCACCAGACCCGTTACTGGAACCCGAAAATGAAGCCTTTCATCTTCGGCGCACGTAACAAAGTTCACATCATCAACCTTGAGAAGACTGTACCAATGTTCAACGAAGCCCTGGCTGAGCTGAGCAAGATCTCTTCCCGTAAAGGTAAGATTCTGTTCGTTGGTACTAAGCGCGCTGCAAGCGAAGCTGTGAAAGATGCTGCTAACAGCTGCGACCAGTTCTTCGTGAACCATCGCTGGTTGGGCGGCATGCTGACCAACTGGAAAACTGTTCGTCAGTCCATCAAGCGCCTGAAAGATCTGGAAACCCAGTCTCAGGACGGTACTTTCGATAAGCTGACTAAGAAAGAAGCGCTGATGCGCACTCGTGAACTGGACAAGCTGGAAAACAGCCTGGGCGGTATCAAAGATATGGGCGGCCTGCCAGACGCGCTGTTCGTAATCGATGCAGACCACGAGCACATCGCAATCAAAGAAGCTAACAACCTGGGTATCCCGGTATTCGCTATCGTTGATACCAACTCCGATCCGGACGGTGTTGACTTCGTTATCCCGGGTAACGACGACGCAATCCGTGCTGTTAGCCTGTACCTGAGCGCTGTAGCTGCTACCGTTCGTGAAGGCCGTTCCCAGGATCTGGCTTCTCAGGCGGAAGAAAGCTTCGTAGAAGCTGAATAATAAGGTTTTACCCCTTATTAGTACCGTGTATGAATAGGGGCCCATTATCGGCCCCTTTTTTCAATTTATACTGTTTGGCTCCCGGCCGGGCAGTTCACATCTCCCGAGGATTTAAGAATGGCTGAAATTACCGCATCCCTGGTAAAAGAGCTGCGTGAGCGTACTGGCGCAGGCATGATGGATTGCAAAAAAGCGCTGACCGAAGCGAACGGCGACATCGAGCTGGCAATCGAAAACATGCGTAAATCCGGTGCGATCAAAGCAGCTAAGAAAGCAGGCAACGTTGCTGCTGACGGCGTGATCATCACCAAAATCGACGGCAACTACGGCATCATTCTGGAAGTTAACTGCCAGACTGACTTCGTTGCTAAAGATGCTGGTTTCCAGGCATTTGCTAACAAAGTTCTGGACGCAGCGGTTGCAGGCAAAATCACTGACGTTGAAGTGCTGAAAGCACAGTTCGAAGAAGAGCGTGTTGCGCTGGTTGCTAAAATCGGTGAGAACATCAACATCCGTCGCGTATCTTCCCTGGAAGGCGATGTTCTGGGCTCTTACCAGCACGGCGCGCGTATCGGTGTTCTGGTTGCGGCTAAAGGCGCTGACGAAGAGCTGGTTAAACAGCTGGCAATGCACATCGCTGCAAGCAAACCAGAATTCGTTAAGCCAGAAGACGTGTCTGCTGAAGTGGTAGAGAAAGAGTACCAGGTTCAGCTGGACATCGCGATGCAGTCTGGTAAGCCAAAAGAAATCGCAGAGAAAATGGTTGAAGGCCGCATGAAGAAATTCACCGGCGAAGTTTCTCTGACTGGCCAGCCTTTCGTAATGGATCCAAGCAAGTCTGTTGCTCAGCTGCTGAAAGAGCACAACGCTGACGTGACTGGCTTCATCCGCTTCGAAGTGGGCGAAGGCATCGAGAAAGTTGAGACTGACTTCGCAGCAGAAGTTGCTGCCATGTCCAAGCAGTCTTAATGATTGAAAAGGAGCCGCCTGAGGGCGGCTTCTTTTTGTCACCCGTCTCACGAAATCAGACAGGCTCCAGTATCGCTGTGCTGATTTGCGACATATCATGTCGCCAGAATTAACCCCATCTTAATCGTTGACAGTCTCAGGAAAGAAACATGGCTACCAATGCAAAACCCGTGTACAAACGCATTCTGCTTAAGCTGAGTGGCGAAGCGCTGCAAGGATCGGAAGGCTTCGGTATTGACGCAAGCATCCTTGATCGCATGGCACAGGAAATCAAAGAACTGGTCGAACTGGGTATTCAGGTTGGCGTGGTCATTGGCGGTGGCAACCTTTTCCGTGGTGCTGGTCTGGCGAAAGCGGGGATGAACCGCGTAGTGGGCGACCACATGGGGATGCTGGCAACCGTGATGAATGGCCTGGCGATGCGTGATGCGCTTCATCGCGCCTATGTGAACGCTCGCCTGATGTCCGCTATTCCTTTGAATGGCGTATGCGATAACTACAGCTGGGCAGAGGCTATCAGCCTGCTGCGCAACAACCGCGTGGTGATCCTCTCCGCCGGTACGGGTAACCCGTTCTTTACCACCGATTCCGCAGCCTGCCTGCGCGGTATCGAAATCGAAGCCGATGTGGTGCTGAAAGCGACCAAAGTAGATGGCGTGTTTACTGCCGACCCGGCAAAAGATCCTTCAGCGACCATGTACGATCAGCTGAGCTACAGCGAAGTGCTGGATAAAGAGCTGAAAGTGATGGATCTTGCCGCCTTCACGCTGGCTCGCGACCATAAACTGCCGATCCGTGTTTTCAACATGAACAAACCTGGCGCGCTGCGTCGCGTCGTGATGGGCGAAAAAGAAGGCACTTTGATCACGGAATAATTTCCGTCGGCGATAAATACAGGTAAGATTCCGCTTTACTTTGTAGTGGTATCTTACCTGGACGCGCCTTTGGCGCTGTCATGAATTAAACGCGACTATACTTAGCACACCTGTAGCGCTGTGCTGGCGGATAGTCTGCCTGAGACAAGTTTTCAAGGATTCGTATCGTGATTAACGACATCAGAAAAGATGCTGAAGTACGCATGGACAAATGCGTAGAAGCGTTCAAAAACCAAATCAGCAAAATCCGTACTGGCCGTGCTTCCCCAAGCCTGCTGGATGGCATCATCGTAGAATACTACGGTACGCCTACGCCACTGCGTCAGCTGGCGAGCGTGACGGTAGAAGATACCCGTACCCTGAAAATCAACGTGTTCGATCGCTCAATGAGCCCGGCCGTTGAAAAAGCGATCATGGCATCTGACCTGGGTCTGAACCCAAGCTCAGCGGGCGCGGATATTCGCGTTCCACTGCCTCCGCTGACGGAAGAGCGTCGTAAAGATCTGATCAAAGTCGTTCGCGGTGAAGCAGAGCAGGGTCGCGTTTCCGTGCGTAACGTGCGTCGCGATGCGAACGATAAAGTGAAAGCCCTGCTGAAAGAAAAAGAGATCAGCGAAGATGACGATCGTCGTTCTCAGGACGACATTCAGAAAATGACCGACGCGGCGATCAAGAAAATTGATGCGGCGCTGGCAGAAAAAGAAGCGGAACTGATGCAGTTCTGATTTTCGCTATACACTGATAAACGCCGTTCAGAAGGACATTGAGTCTTGCTGGCGGCGTTTTGCTTTTATCTGGTCTAACTTTTGGGCATCTCATGAAGCATCTCACTCTCCTCGGCTCGACCGGCTCTATCGGTTGCAGCACTCTCGACGTCGTACGTCATAATCCCGACAGCTACACCGTGACCGCACTTGTGGCCGGAAAGAACGTGCAGCGAATGGTCGAACAGTGCATGGAGTTTACCCCTCGTTTTGCGGTGATGGATGATGAAGAGAGCGCCCGCCAGGTGAAAGCGCTGTTGCAGGAGAAGGGCTGTCGTACCGAAGTGCTCAGCGGGCAACAGGCGGCTTGCGATATGGCCTCGCTTGATGAAGTTGATCAGGTAATGGCGGCAATCGTCGGGGCGGCGGGTCTTCTGCCGACGCTTGCCGCTATTGATGCGGGAAAAGATGTTCTGCTTGCAAATAAAGAGTCGCTGGTCACCTGCGGACGCCTCTTTATGGAGGCGGTAAAACAGCGTGGGGCGCGTCTTTTGCCGGTCGATAGCGAGCACAACGCGATTTTTCAGAGTTTACCCCAACCTTTTCAACAAAACCTGGGGTACGCTGACCTGGAGCAGAATGGCGTTGTGTCGATTCTGCTTACCGGGTCTGGTGGCCCGTTCCGTGAAACGCCACTGTCTGAATTGAGCGCAATGACGCCGGATCAGGCGTGTCGTCATCCGAATTGGTCAATGGGGCGTAAGATCTCCGTCGATTCGGCCACCATGATGAATAAAGGTCTGGAATACATTGAAGCTCGCTGGCTGTTCAATGCGTCGGCGAAACAGATGGAAGTGCTGATCCACCCGCAGTCGGTGATTCACTCGATGGTGCGCTATCAGGACGGCAGCGTGCTGGCCCAGTTGGGCGAGCCGGATATGCGTACGCCTATTGCTCATACGATGGCGTGGCCAAACCGCGTAAAATCGGGCGTTAAGCCTCTCGATTTTTGCAAGCTGAGTTCACTGACGTTTAGCGAGCCTGATTACGACCGTTATCCCTGCCTGAAACTGGCGATGACGGCCTTCGATCAGGGGCAGGCGGCGACAACGGCGCTTAATGCAGCCAATGAAGTGACCGTTGAAGCATTCCTGAATCAGCAGATCCGCTTTACTGATATCGCCGCGTTGAATTTATCCGTGCTGGAGATGATGGATTTGCGTGAGCCGCAGAGTGTGGAAGAGGTGCTGGCCGTGGATGAACAGGCACGTATTGTTGCGCGTAAACAGGTGACACGTCTCGCAAGCTGGTGATAAAGCAAGCACTAGTCGTCGTGCTATTTGTTAGCGTTGGGCTTCAGTGATATAGTCTGCGCCACCTGATCGCAGGTATTTGGTTTTAAGTGGTCAGGTAAGCCGTGGTATGACACGGCTTTTTTATGTATAGGCTTCAGTATTCCTGTGTACCGTTAAATCCTTTCAGGGACTAAAAACGCGTTATGTTGTCTGCGAATCAACCAATAAGCGAAAACTTGCCAGCACATGGCTGTCGCCATGTTGCAATCATCATGGATGGCAATGGCCGCTGGGCGAAAAGACAAGGGAAGATACGAGCCTTTGGGCATAAAGCCGGGGCGAAATCTGTTCGCCGCGCCGTTTCTTTTGCCGCCAATAACGGCATTGATGCGTTAACGCTCTATGCTTTTAGCAGTGAAAACTGGAATCGACCTGCGCAAGAAGTGACTGCGTTGATGGAACTGTTCGTGTGGGCGCTCGATAGTGAAGTAAAAAGCCTGCACCGCCACAACGTCCGCTTGCGTATTATTGGCGAAACCAGTCGTTTTAACTCACGTTTGCAGGAACGGATTCGCAAAGCTGAAGCGCTGACGGAAAATAATACCGGCCTGACGCTCAATATCGCGGCGAATTACGGTGGACGCTGGGATATTATCCAGGGGGTTCGGCATTTGGCTGAGCAGGTTCAGGAAGGGCTGTTAAGACCCGACCAGATTGATGAAGAGGCGCTGAGTCAGCAAATCTGCATGAATGAACTGGCTCCCGTGGATTTGGTTATAAGGACAGGGGGGGAGCATCGCATAAGTAACTTTTTGCTGTGGCAAATTGCCTACGCTGAACTTTACTTTACGGATGTTCTTTGGCCAGATTTTGATGAACAAGACTTTGAAGGTGCGCTGCATGCCTTTGCCAATCGAGAGCGTCGTTTCGGCGGCACCGAGCCTGGTGGCGATAACGCCTGATGGGGGTAGCTTTTGCTGAAGTATCGCCTGATTTCCGCTTTTGTATTAATACCCGTCGTTATCGCAGCGCTGTTTTTACTGCCTCCGGTGGGATTCGCTATTGTTACGTTGGTGGTGTGTATGCTCGCCGCGTGGGAATGGGGGCAGCTTAGCGGCTTTACCTCGCGCACTCAGCGGGTATGGCTGGCGGTACTCTGTGGTTTTTTACTGGCCCTGATGCTGTATACCTTGCCTGAATATCATCACGATGTTCACCAGCCGCTGGTTGCCGGATCCTTATGGATATCGCTGGCCTGGTGGATTGCTGCGCTTGTTTTAGTGCTTTTCTACCCGGGCTCTGCGGCGATCTGGCGTAACTCTAAAGTGTTGCGCCTTATTTTTGGTCTGCTCACGATTGTTCCGTTCTTCTGGGGTATGGTTGCGCTGCGCGCCTGGCACTATGACGAAAACCACTACAGCGGCGCAATATGGCTGCTTTATGTGATGATTCTCGTCTGGGGGGCTGACTCCGGAGCCTATATGTTTGGTAAACTGTTTGGCAAACATAAACTGGCGCCAAAGGTTTCTCCGGGCAAAACCTGGCAAGGCTTCATCGGCGGCCTGTTTACGGCAGCGATTATCTCCTGGGGCTATGGCGTCTGGGCGAATCTTGAGGTTGCCCCCTCCACGCTGCTGGTATGTTCGATTTTCGCGGCGCTGGCATCGGTACTGGGTGATTTAACCGAGAGCATGTTTAAGCGTGAAGCAGGGATTAAGGACAGTGGTCACCTGATTCCAGGACATGGCGGAATACTGGATCGCATTGACAGCCTTACCGCGGCTGTTCCCGTATTTGCTTGCCTGCTTTTACTGGTGTTTGGGACGATATAACGGAAGGTTTTATGCTGAGCATTCTCTGGAATCTGGCGGCGTTCATTGTTGCATTGGGTGTACTGATTACCGTGCATGAATTTGGCCATTTCTGGGTTGCCCGGCGCTGTGGTGTGCGGGTAGAGCGATTCTCGATTGGCTTTGGCAAATCGCTCTGGAAGCGCACCGATAAGCATGGCACCGAGTTTGTCATTGCTCTGATCCCCCTGGGCGGCTATGTCAAAATGCTCGACGAACGCGTTGAGCCTGTCGCCCCGGAACTTCGACATAGCGCGTTCAACAATAAAACTGTTGGCCAACGTGCTGCCATCATCGCTGCCGGACCGGTAGCCAATTTCATCTTCGCTATCTTCGCCTACTGGCTGGTGTTTATTATCGGCGTGCCTGGCGTACGCCCGGTTGTGGGTGAAATCACCACGGGTTCCATTGCGGCAACGGCGCAAATTACACCGGGAATGGAACTTAAAGCGATTGATGGTATCGAAACCCCTGATTGGGATGCCGTGAGGTTACAACTGGTTGCGAAAATCGGTGATGAGCAGACAACCGTCAGCGTATCGCCTTTTGGTTCCGACCAGCGGCAGGAAAAAGTGCTGGATTTACGCCACTGGCGCTTTGAGCCAGACAAAGAGGATCCAGTCGCTACATTGGGGATTCGCCCGCGCAGCGCGCAGATCGAGCCGGTGTTAGCCGAAGTACAGTCTAATTCGGCAGCGAGTAAAGCAGGTTTACAAGCGGGTGACAGGATCGTTAAAGTCGATGGTCAGCCATTAACACAATGGATGACCTTTGTTACTCTGGTGCGCGATAATCCAGGCAAGCCGCTCGCGCTGGAAGTGGAAAGGCAGGGGAGTTCGCTCTCACTGACCCTCACCCCGGATACCAAATCGGGCGGCGGTAAGGCAGAAGGGTTTGCCGGCGTTGTGCCGAAAGTGATCCCACTGCCAGATGAGTACAAGACAATACGCCAGTATGGGCCGTTTAGCGCCATCGTTGAGGCCACGGATAAAACATGGCAGCTGATGAAGCTTACGGTCAACATGTTGGGGAAATTGATAACCGGTGATGTGAAACTGAACAACCTCAGTGGGCCAATTTCGATTGCTCAGGGGGCTGGGATGTCAGCGGAGTTCGGGGTGATTTACTATCTCATGTTCCTTGCGCTGATTAGCGTGAACCTGGGGATAATCAACCTGTTCCCGCTTCCCGTATTAGATGGGGGCCATCTGCTGTTTTTAGCGATTGAAAAGCTAAAAGGCGGACCGGTATCCGAGCGAGTTCAAGACTTTAGTTATCGCATTGGCTCGATTTTGCTGGTGCTGTTAATGGGGCTTGCACTTTTCAATGATTTCTCTCGGTTGTAAGAGAGTTAGTTAGGAAGAACGCATAATAACGATGGCGATGAAAAAGTTGCTCATAGCGTCGCTGCTGTTTAGCAGCGCGACCGTATACGGTGCTGACGGGTTCGTAGTGAAAGATATTCATTTCGAAGGCCTTCAGCGTGTCGCCGTTGGTGCGGCCCTCCTCAGTATGCCTGTGCGCCCCGGCGATACGGTTAATGATGAAGATATCAGTAACACCATCCGTGCTCTGTTTGCCACTGGCAACTTTGAGGACGTCCGCGTCCTGCGCGATGGTGATACGCTGGTGGTTCAGGTAAAAGAACGTCCAACGATTGCCAGCATCACTTTCTCCGGCAACAAGTCGGTGAAAGATGACATGCTCAAGCAGAACCTTGAGGCATCGGGTGTTCGTGTGGGGGAATCTCTGGACCGCACAACCCTTGCAGACATTGAAAAAGGTCTGGAAGATTTCTATTACAGCGTCGGTAAATACAGCGCGAGCGTTAAAGCGGTTGTTACACCGCTGCCACGTAACCGTGTTGACCTGAAACTGGTCTTCCAGGAAGGTGTTTCTGCGAAGATCCAGCAGATCAACATTGTGGGTAACCACGCGTTCAGCACCGACGAATTGATCTCCAACTTCCAACTGCGTGACGAAGTGCCGTGGTGGAACGTGGTAGGCGATCGTAAATACCAGAAACAGAAACTGGCGGGTGACCTTGAAACCCTGCGCAGCTACTATCTGGATCGCGGTTACGCCCGTTTCAACATCGATTCAACTCAGGTGAGTCTGACTCCGGACAAGAAAGGTATCTACATTACCGTTAACATCACAGAAGGCGATAAATACACGCTTTCAGGTGTTGAAGTCAGCGGCAACCTGGCAGGACATTCTGCTGAAATTGAATCTCTGACCAAAATTCAGCCGGGCGATCTTTATAGCGGATCTAAAGTCACCAAAATGGAAGACAGCATTAAGAAGCTGCTCGGCCGTTATGGTTATGCGTATCCGCGTGTGCAAACGCAGCCGGAAATTAACGACGCGGATAAGACTGTTAAGCTTCACGTTAACGTTGATGCGGGCAACCGTTTCTACGTGCGTAAAATCCGCTTCGAAGGTAACGATACCTCTAAAGACTCCGTTCTGCGCCGTGAAATGCGCCAGATGGAAGGGGCATGGCTGGGAAGCGATCTGGTCGACCAGGGTAAAGAGCGTCTGAACCGTCTGGGCTACTTCGAAACGGTCGATACCGATACTCAGCGTGTACCAGGTCGTCCGGATCAGGTGGATGTTGTTTATAAAGTTAAAGAACGTAATACCGGTAGTTTCAACTTCGGTATTGGTTACGGTACTGAAAGTGGCGTGAGCTTCCAGGTCGGCGTTCAGCAGGATAACTGGCTGGGTACGGGTTACTCTGTCGGTATCAACGGGACGAAAAACGACTACCAGACCTACTCTGAGTTCTCCGTTACCAACCCATACTTCACCGTGGACGGTGTAAGCCTGGGTGGTCGTATCTTCTATAACGACTTTAAAGCGGACGACGCGGACCTCTCCTCGTATACCAACAAGAGTTACGGTCTGGATGGTACGCTCGGCTTCCCGGTTAACGAATACAACACCCTGCGTGCAGGTTTAGGGTACGTGCATAACGACCTGTCTAACATGCAACCGCAGGTGGCGATGTGGCGTTACCTGGACTCCATCGGTCAGTCTGCAAGTACGTCCAGCGATGACAACGGTTTCGCCGCGGATGACTTCACCTTCAACTACGGTTGGACCTACAACCGTCTTGACCGTGGCTACTTCCCGACGGAAGGTTCACGCGTTAACCTGAACGGTAAGGTGACGATCCCGGGCTCGGATAACGAGTTCTACAAGGTCACGCTGGATACGGCGTCCTACTTCCCAATTGATGACGACCACAAGTGGGTCGTACTGGGTCGTACCCGCTGGGGCTATGGTGACGGTATCGGAAGCAAAGAGCTGCCGTTCTATGAGAACTTCTACGCCGGTGGTTCAAGCACCGTTCGTGGCTTCCAGTCCAATAACATTGGTCCGAAAGCGGTTTACTACGGCGGTAATGACGAAGATAACTGCGCAAGCCGCGATTCAAAACAAGTCTGTAGCTCTGATGATGCGGTAGGCGGTAACGCCATGGCCGTGGCGAGCCTCGAGTTCATCACGCCGACGCCGTTTATCAGTGATAAGTACGCGAACTCTGTCCGTACCTCCTTCTTTATGGATGCAGGTACGGTGTGGGATACCAACTGGGAGAATACCGCCCAGATGCGTGCAGCGGGCGTTCCGGACTACAGCGATCCGGGCAACATTCGCATGTCCGCAGGTATCGCATTACAATGGATGTCACCGCTGGGGCCGTTGGTCTTCTCCTACGCCCAGCCGTTCAAGAAATACGATGGAGACAAAGCGGAGCAGTTCCAGTTTAACATTGGTAAAACCTGGTAATAATCCGCTGCAATGGAATGCGTTGGCAGTGTAGCGCTGACAACCGGCGATCGGTAAAACGGTCGCCTTGCCACGCAAAGAACGGCACCCCTCGGGTGCCAATGGGATGGTAAGGAGTTAATTGTGAAAAAGTGGTTATTAGCTGCAGGTCTCGGTTTAGCGATGGCAACTTCTGCTCAGGCAGCGGACAAAATTGCAATCGTCAACATGGGTAATTTGTTCCAGCAGGTTGCACAGAAAACGGGCGTTTCTGCAACGCTGGAAAACGAATTCAAAGGCCGTGCGAGCGAACTGCAACGTATGGAAGGTGATCTTCAGTCCAAGATGCAGCGTTTACAGCGTGATGGTTCTACCATGAAAGCGAGCGAGCGCAGCAAACTGGAAAAAGACGTCATGTCTCAGCGCCAGACCTTCTCTCAGAAAGCGCAGGCTTTCGAGCAGGATCGTCAGCGTCGTTCTAACGAAGAGCGTGGCAAGCTGGTGACGCGTATTCAGTCTGCCGTTAAAGCAGTAGCAGCCGATCAGAGCATCGATCTGGTTGTTGATGCGAACGCCGTTGCATTCAACAGCAGCGATGTTAAAGACATCACCGCTGATGTTCTGAAACAGGTTAAATAAGTAATGCCTTCAATTCGACTGGCTGATTTAGCTCAGCAGTTGGATGCAGAATTACACGGTGATGGCGATATCGTCATCACCGCTGTTGCGTCCATGCAATCTGCTAAAGCAGGCACTATTACCTTCATGGTAAGCCCTAAGTACCGTGAACACCTGGCTCAGTGCCAGGCGTCTGCCGTTGTTCTGACGCAGGACGATCTTCCGTTTGCCACTAACGCTGCACTGGTAGTGAAAAATCCCTACCTGATCTATGCACGCATGGCCCAAATTCTTGATACCACGCCGCAGCCGGCGCAGAACATTGCAGCCAGCGCTGCGATTGATCCAACGGCTCAGCTGGGTAACAACGTGGCAGTCGGCGCAAACGCCGTTATCGAATCCGGCGTTGTGCTGGGTGATAACGTGGTGATTGGGCCAGGCTGCTTTGTTGGAAAAAATACGAAAATTGGCGCAGGGACTCGTCTGTGGGCCAATGTTTCTGTCTACCATGAGGTTGAGATTGGCGAGAATTGCCTCGTACAGTCCAGCACGGTGATTGGTTCTGACGGATTCGGTTACGCCAACGATCGGGGTAACTGGGTTAAGATCCCGCAGCTGGGTCGCGTGATTATCGGCGATCGCGTTGAGATCGGCGCTTGCACAACCATTGACCGTGGTGCACTTGACGACACCATTATTGGTAACGGTGTTATCATAGACAACCAGTGCCAGATTGCACATAACGTTGTGATTGGCGACAATACCGCAGTTGCGGGTGGTGTTATCATGGCAGGCAGCCTGAAAATAGGCCGTTACTGCATGATAGGCGGTGCCAGCGTGATCAATGGCCATATGGAAATATGCGACAAAGTCACGGTGACGGGGATGGGTATGGTGATGCGTCCTATCACTGAGCCCGGCGTTTATTCCTCCGGTATCCCGCTGCAACCGAACAAGGTATGGCGTAAAACAGCTGCACTGGTGATGAATATTGATGATATGAGCAAGCGACTCAAAGCGATTGAGCGCAAAATCGATCAACAAGACTAAGCGTTCATCCGTTTAACGCTAAATTTCCCGGCCTGTCGGCTTTGTTTATAAACCGGCAGGCCGTGTTATTATTGCTACTTAGTACATTTGACAGGAAGAGTATTTTGACTACTGACACTCATACTCTGCATATTGAAGAGATTTTAGAACTTCTGCCGCACCGCTACCCGTTTTTACTGGTAGACCGTGTGCTGGATTTTGAAGAAGGTCGTTTTCTGCGCGCAGTGAAAAATGTCTCCGTTAACGAGCCATTCTTCCAGGGGCACTTCCCTGGTAAACCTATCTTCCCGGGTGTGTTGATCCTGGAAGCGATGGCACAGGCTACCGGTATTCTGGCGTTTAAAAGCGTAGGTAAACTGGAGCCGGGTGAACTCTATTACTTCGCGGGTATCGATGAAGCGCGCTTCAAGCGTCCGGTCGTGCCTGGTGATCAAATGATCATGGAAGTCACTTTTGAAAAAACGCGTCGCGGCCTGACTCGCTTCAAAGGCGTAGCTATGGTTGACGGCAAAGTTGTTTGCGAAGCGACAATGATGTGTGCGCGTAGCCGGGAGGCCTGATACGTGATTGATAAATCCGCCTTTATTCATCCTACCGCCATTGTGGAAACGGGTGCCATCATTGGCGCAAACGTCCACATTGGCCCGTTTTGTATTGTTGGACCCCATGTCGAAATTGGTGAGGGTACAGTACTGAAATCTCATGTTGTCGTGAATGGTCATACCACCATTGGCTGCAACAATGAGATCTATCAGTTCGCCTCCATCGGCGAAGTTAACCAGGATCTTAAGTATGCTGGCGAACCGACCCGCGTGGAAATCGGCGATCGTAACCGCATTCGCGAAAGCGTCACCATTCATCGTGGTACAACGCAAGGCGGTGGATTGACGAAGGTGGGCAGCGACAACCTGTTTATGGTTAATGCGCATATTGCGCACGACTGTACCGTGGGTAGCCGCTGTATTCTCGCCAACAACGCAACGCTGGCGGGGCACGTATCGGTCGATGATTTCGCAATTATTGGCGGCATGACCGCAGTCCATCAGTTCTGCATCATCGGTGCACACGTGATGGTCGGCGGGTGCTCCGGTGTGGCGCAGGACGTCCCACCGTTTGTGATTGCGCAGGGCAACCATGCCACGCCGTTTGGCGTGAACATTGAAGGCCTTAAGCGTCGTGGCTTTAGCCGCGAAGCGATTACCGCGATCCGCAACGCGTACAAATTGCTGTACCGTAGCGGTAAAACGCTGGAAGAGGCGAAGCCGGAAATTGCCGAGCTGGCGAATAAGCACCCTGAAGTGAAAACGTTCATGGAATTCTTTGAACGTTCAACCCGTGGTCTGATTCGTTAATGGTCGACAGTCGTCCGCTTACTATCGCCCTGGTCGCCGGAGAAACCTCCGGCGATATTCTAGGTGCAGGTCTTATCCGCGCGCTTAAAGCCCGTGTACCTAATGCCCGCTTTGTGGGCGTGGCTGGGCCGCTGATGCAGGCCGAAGGCTGTGAAGCCTGGTATGAAATGGAAGAGCTGGCTGTGATGGGCATCGTCGAGGTGCTGGGCCGCCTGCGTCGCCTGCTGCATATTCGCGCCGATCTTACCCGCCGCTTTACCGACCTCAAGCCCGATGTCTTTGTCGGCATTGATGCACCTGATTTCAATATTACCCTTGAAGGGAACCTGAAAAAGCAGGGGATCAAAACTATCCATTACGTCAGCCCGTCCGTGTGGGCGTGGCGACAGAAACGCGTTTTCAAAATCGGACGGTCGACCAATCTGGTGCTGGCTTTTCTGCCTTTCGAAAAAGCGTTTTACGACAGGTTTAATGTCCCGTGCCGTTTTATCGGTCATACCATGGCGGATGCCATGCCGCTGGACCCTGATAAAAATGCGGCGCGTGACGAACTGGGCATCCCGCATGATGTGCACTGTCTGGCGCTGCTGCCAGGGAGCCGGGGTGCGGAAGTTGAAATGCTAAGTGCCGATTTCCTGAAAACGGCGCAAATTCTCCGCAAGACGTACCCAGACCTTGAAGTGGTCGTGCCGCTGGTGAATGCCAAACGCCGCGAGCAGTTTGAGCGTATCAAAGCCGAGGTTGCCCCGGATCTTCACGTCCGCCTGCTGGACGGGAAAGGGCGGCAAGCTATGTTTGCGAGCGATGCCGCACTGCTGGCTTCCGGCACGGCTGCGCTGGAGTGTATGCTGGCAAAATGCCCAATGGTGGTCGGTTATCGCATGAAACCGTTTACCTTCTGGCTGGCAAAACGTCTGGTAAAAACAGACTACGTATCCCTGCCAAACCTGCTTGCAGGTCGCGAGCTGGTGAAAGAACTCTTGCAGGATGAATGCCAGCCGCAGGCACTGGCTGATGCATTACTGCCGCTGCTGGCCAACGGTAAAACCAGCCACCAGATGCATGATACTTTCCGTGAACTGCATCAACTGATCCGCTGTAATGCTGATGAGCAGGCGGCCGATGCGGTGCTGGAGTTAGCACAATGATGGAATTTATTTATCCCCATACCCACCTCGTTGCCGGTGTGGATGAAGTCGGTCGTGGTCCGTTAGTGGGTGCCGTTGTGACCGCGGCGGTGATCCTCGATCCAGCCCGCCCAATCCCTGGCCTGAACGACTCGAAAAAACTGAGCGAAAAGCGCCGCCTGGCGCTGTTCGATGAAATTAAAGAGAAGGCGCTGGCCTGGAGTCTCGGGCGCGCAGAGCCGGATGAGATCGACGATCTGAACATTCTGCACGCCACCATGCTGGCGATGCAGCGTGCCGTTGCTGGCCTGAAGATTGTGCCTGAGTATGTGCTGATCGACGGTAACCGTTGCCCGGCGCTGCCGATGCCTTCAATGGCTGTTGTTAAAGGCGATAGCCGCGTCGCGGAAATCAGTGCGGCGTCAATCATTGCCAAAGTGACGCGCGATGCCGAAATGGCCGCGCTGGACCTCACTTATCCCGTGTATGGTTTCGCCCAGCACAAGGGATATCCAACGGCTTTCCATCTGGAAAAGCTGGCTGAACATGGCGCAACTGAACATCATCGGCGCAGCTTTGGCCCGGTGAAACGCGCGCTGGGACTGGTGTCCTGAATCAAGACGCAAGCAATTAAGTAACGCGGGATCTGAAGATGGCTGAACCACGTTTCGTACACCTGCGGGTGCATAGCGACTACTCCATGATCGATGGGCTGGCAAAGACCGGGCCGCTGGTAAAGAAGGCGGCCTCGCTTGGCATGCCTGCGCTGGCGATCACCGATTTTACCAACCTGTGTGGCCTGGTGAAGTTCTACGGAACGGCGCATGGCGCAGGATTAAAGCCCATCGTCGGCGCGGATTTCCACGTGCAGAGCGACCTGCTCGGCGATGAGATGACGCAAATTTCCGTGTTAGCCATGAATAACACGGGCTATCAGAACCTCACTCTGCTGATCTCAAAAGCCTACCAGCGCGGCTACGGCGCGCTGGGTCCATGGATTGACCGCGACTGGCTGGCGGAGCTGAACGAAGGTCTGCTGCTGATCTCCGGTGGCCGTATGGGTGATGTCGGCAAATGTCTGCTGCGCGGGAACAACGTGCTGGTGGATCAGTGCGTCTCGTTCTACGAAGAGTATTTCCCGGATCGCTATTACCTGGAGCTAATCCGTACCGGGCGTGCGGATGAAGAGAGCTATCTGCATGCGGCCGTCGCCCTGGCGGAAGCGCGTGGCCTGCCTGTGGTAGCCACCAACGATGTGCGCTTTCTTGAGCCGGGCGATTTTGACGCGCATGAAATTCGCGTCGCTATCCACGACGGCTTCACCCTCGACGATCCGAAACGTCCTCGCAACTACTCATCGCAGCAGTACATGCGCAGCGAAGAGGAAATGTGTGAGCTCTTCTCCGACATCCCGGAAGCGCTGGAAAACAGCGTAGAGATTGCCAAGCGCTGCAACGTCACCGTGCGTCTCGGCGAATATTTCCTGCCGCAGTTCCCGACGGGCGACATGACCACGGAAGATTTCCTGGTCATGAAATCGAAAGAGGGCCTTGAAGAGCGTCTGGAATTCCTCTTCCCGGATGAAGCGGTCCGTAAAGAGAAGCGTCCTGAATATGACGAGCGTCTGGATATTGAACTCCAGGTAATCAATCAGATGGGGTTCCCTGGCTACTTCCTGATCGTAATGGAGTTCATCCAGTGGTCGAAGGATAACGGCGTACCGGTTGGCCCGGGCCGTGGTTCAGGTGCCGGCTCGCTGGTGGCGTATGCGCTGAAAATCACCGACCTCGATCCGCTGGAATTCGACCTGCTGTTCGAACGTTTCCTTAACCCGGAACGTGTCTCCATGCCCGACTTCGACGTCGACTTCTGCATGGAAAAACGCGACCAGGTGATTGAGCACGTGGCCGATATGTACGGTCGTGATGCGGTTTCACAGATCATTACCTTCGGTACGATGGCGGCGAAAGCGGTTATCCGCGACGTGGGCCGCGTTCTGGGCCACCCCTACGGTTTTGTCGATCGAATCTCTAAGCTGGTGCCGCCCGATCCGGGCATGACCCTGGCGAAAGCCTTTGAAGCTGAACCTCAGCTGCCGGAAATCTACGAAGCCGACGAAGAGGTGAAAGCGCTGATCGACATGGCGCGCAAGCTGGAGGGCGTCACGCGTAACGCCGGTAAGCATGCGGGGGGCGTGGTTATTGCCCCGACCAAAATCACCGACTTCGCGCCGCTGTACTGCGATGAAGCGGGCCAGCATCCGGTCACCCAGTTCGACAAGAACGACGTTGAATACGCCGGGCTTGTGAAGTTCGACTTCCTTGGTTTGCGTACGCTGACCATCATCAACTGGGCGCTGGAGATGATCAACGCCCGCCGTGAGAAGAACGGCGAGCCGCCGCTGGATATCGCGGCTATCCCGCTTGATGACAAGAAAAGTTTCGACATGCTGCAACGCTCCGAGACGACAGCCGTCTTCCAGCTTGAATCCCGCGGCATGAAAGATTTGATTAAGCGTCTGCAACCAGACTGCTTCGAAGATATGATCGCGCTGGTGGCTCTGTTCCGTCCGGGCCCGTTGCAGTCGGGGATGGTAGATAACTTTATCGACCGTAAGCACGGGCGCGAAGAGATTTCCTATCCGGATGTGCAGTGGCAGCATGAAAGCCTGAAGCCGGTACTGGAGCCAACCTACGGCATCATCCTGTATCAGGAACAGGTCATGCAGATCGCCCAGGTGCTTTCTGGTTACACCCTTGGCGGCGCAGATATGTTGCGTCGTGCGATGGGTAAGAAAAAGCCGGAAGAGATGGCCAAGCAGCGTTCTATCTTTGAAGATGGGGCGAAGAAAAACGGCGTCGATGGCGAACTGGCGATGAAAATCTTCGACCTGGTGGAGAAATTCGCCGGGTACGGATTTAACAAATCCCACTCCGCCGCTTATGCTTTGGTGTCGTATCAAACGCTGTGGCTCAAGGCCCACTATCCCGCTGAGTTTATGGCGGCGGTAATGACCGCCGATATGGACAACACCGAAAAGGTGGTTGGCCTGGTGGACGAGTGCTGGCGCATGGGGCTGAAGATCCTGCCGCCGGATATTAACTCTGGCCTGTACCATTTCCACGTCAACGATGACGGGGAAATCGTCTATGGGATCGGCGCGATCAAGGGCGTGGGTGAGGGGCCGATCGAGGCGATCATCGAAGCGCGTAACAACGGCGGCTATTTCCGCGAGCTGTTCGACCTGTGCGCCCGCACCGATACCAAAAAACTGAACCGCCGCGTGCTGGAAAAACTGATCATGTCCGGTGCGTTTGACCGGCTGGGGCCACACCGCGCCGCGCTGATGAACTCGCTCGGCGATGCGCTGAAAGCGGCCGATCAGCATGCTAAAGCGGAAGCCATTGGCCAGGCGGATATGTTCGGCGTGCTGGCGGAAGAGCCAGAGCAGATCGAGCAGTCGTATTCCAACTGCCAGCCCTGGCCAGAACAGGTGGTGCTGGATGGGGAGCGTGAGACGTTAGGCCTGTACCTGACGGGACACCCGATCAACCAGTATCTGAAAGAAATTGAGCGCTATGTCGGCGGCCACAGGCTTAAAGACATGCATCCGACAGAACGTGGTAAAATCACCACGGCTGCGGGGCTCGTGATTGCTGCAAGGGTAATGGTCACCAAGCGCGGCAATCGTATCGGCATCTGTACCCTGGATGACCGTTCCGGGCGTCTGGAGGTGATGTTGTTCACCGACGCGCTGGATAAATACCAGCAATTGCTGGAAAAAGACCGCATACTTATCGTCAGCGGACAGGTCAGCTTTGATGACTTCAGCGGGGGGCTTAAAATGACCGCCCGCGAAGTGATGGACATTGACGAAGCCCGGGAAAAATATGCTCGCGGGCTTGCTATCTCGCTGACGGACAGGCAAATTGATGACCAGCTTTTAAACCGACTCCGTCAGTCTCTGGAACCCCACCGCTCGGGGACCATTCCAGTACATCTCTACTATCAGAGGGCGGATGCACGTGCGCGGTTGCGCTTTGGTGCAACGTGGCGTGTCTCTCCGAGCGATCGTTTACTGAACGATCTCCGTGGCCTCATTGGTTCGGAGCAGGTGGAACTGGAGTTTGACTAATACAGGAATACTATGAGTCTGAATTTCCTTGATTTCGAACAGCCGATTGCAGAGCTGGAAGCGAAAATCGATTCTCTGACAGCCGTAAGCCGTCAGGATGAAAAACTGGATATTAACATCGACGAAGAAGTGCATCGTCTGCGTGAAAAAAGCGTAGAACTGACGCGCAAAATCTTTGCCGATCTCGGCGCATGGCAGATCGCCCAGCTGGCGCGTCATCCACAGCGTCCGTACACCCTGGATTATGTCCGCCTGGCGTTTGACGAATTTGACGAACTGGCAGGCGACCGCGCATACGCCGACGATAAAGCTATCGTCGGCGGTATCGCGCGTCTTGATGGACGTCCGGTGATGATCATTGGTCACCAGAAAGGCCGTGAAACCAAAGAGAAGATCCGTCGTAACTTCGGTATGCCAGCACCAGAAGGCTACCGTAAGGCCCTGCGTCTGATGGAGATGGCTGAGCGTTTCAATATGCCAATCATCACCTTCATCGACACACCGGGTGCTTACCCGGGTGTTGGCGCAGAAGAGCGCGGTCAGTCTGAAGCCATCGCACGCAACCTGCGTGAGATGTCTCGCCTGAAAGTGCCGGTCATCTGTACCGTTATCGGTGAAGGTGGTTCCGGCGGTGCGCTGGCAATTGGCGTGGGCGATAAAGTGAATATGCTGCAGTACAGCACCTATTCCGTTATCTCTCCGGAAGGCTGTGCCTCCATTCTGTGGAAAAGTGCCGATAAAGCGCCGCTGGCTGCGGAAGCGATGGGCATCATTGCCCCACGTCTGAAAGAGCTGAAGCTGATCGACACCGTTATCCCTGAACCGCTGGGTGGCGCGCACCGTAAGCCGGAAGTGATGGCTGCTTCCCTGAAAGCGCAGCTGCTGGCAGACCTGGCTGATCTGGACGTGCTGAGCACAGAAGATCTGCTCAACCGTCGTTATCAGCGCCTGATGACCTACGGTTACGCGTAAGCCTCACAATTATCCTAAAAGCCGCACATTGTTGCGGCTTTTTTTATACCTGCCGTTTACCTTAACTATGCTTATCTGATGTTTTTCAAGGAGGTAAACCATGAACATCATTGCCATCATGGGGCCACACGGCGTCTTTTATAAAGACGAACCCATCAAGGAGCTTGAGCAGGCCCTTAAAGCACGCGGATATCAGCTAATCTGGCCGCAAAACAGCGCCGACCTGCTGAAATTCATCGAACACAATCCGCGCATCTGTGGCGTGATATTCGACTGGGACGAATACGACATGGAGTTGTGCAGCGAGATCAATAAGCTCAACGAATATCTTCCGCTGTACGCCTTTATCAACACTCACTCGACCATGGACGTCAGCGCCCACGATATGCGTATGGCGCTGTGGTTCTTCGAATACTCACTCGGCGTTGCCGAGGACATTGCGACCCGCATTCAGCAGTACACCGGCGAATATCTGGATAACATCACCCCGCCGTTTACGCGTGCGCTGTTCACCTATGTGAATGAAGGGAAGTACACCTTCTGTACGCCAGGCCACATGGCGGGAACGGCCTATCAAAAAAGCCCGGTGGGATGCCTGTTCTATGATTTCTTTGGCGGTAACACGCTGAAGGCGGACGTGTCGATTTCGGTCACCGAGTTAGGCTCTCTGCTGGATCATACCGGCCCGCATCTGGAAGCCGAAGAGTACATCGCCCGGACCTTTGGTGCCGAGCAGAGCTACATGGTGACCAACGGAACCTCAACGTCGAACAAGATCGTCGGCATGTACGCCGCGCCTGCCGGTAGCACGTTGCTGATTGACCGAAACTGCCATAAATCACTGGCGCATTTGCTGATGATGAGTGACGTCGTGCCGCTCTGGCTGTCTCCCACGCGTAATGCGCTGGGGATCCTCGGCGGCATTCCTCGCCGTGAGTTCGCGCATGAAGCCATTGAAAATAAGATCGCGGCGATCCCCGAGGCAAGCTGGCCTGTGCATGCGGTGATCACCAACTCCACCTATGACGGGCTGCTTTACAACACGAACTGGATCAAGCAGACGCTGGACGTGCCGTCGATTCACTTTGACTCCGCGTGGGTGCCTTACACCAATTTCCACCCGATTTACTCGGGTAAAAGTGGGATGAGCGGCGAGCGGGTGCCGGGCAAGGTGTTCTTCGAGACGCAGTCGACGCACAAAATGCTGGCCGCGTTTTCCCAGGCGTCTCTCATTCACATCAAGGGTGAGTACGACGAGGACACCTTCAACGAAGCCTTCATGATGCACACGACCACGTCGCCCAGCTACCCGCTTGTGGCGTCCATCGAAACGGCGGCGGCGATGCTGCGCGGTAATCCCGGGAAACGCCTTATTAATCGTTCGGTGGAGCGGGCGCTGCATTTCCGAAAAGAGGTTCAGCGACTTAAAGATGAAGCGGACGGCTGGTTCTTTGATATCTGGCAGCCGGAAGAGATTGATGAAGCAGAATGCTGGCCCGTCGCGCCGGGGGAGAGCTGGCACGGTTTTCGGGATGCTGATGCAGACCACATGTTCCTCGATCCGGTTAAGGTGACGATCCTGACGCCGGGTATGGATGAGCAGGGTGTGATGGGTGAGGAAGGGATCCCGGCTGCGCTGGTGGCGAAGTTCCTTGATGAGCGCGGCGTGGTGGTGGAGAAAACCGGCCCCTATAATTTGCTGTTCCTGTTCAGTATCGGGATCGATAAAACCCGCGCGATGGGGCTGCTGCGCGGACTGATGGAGTTTAAGCGCGCATACGATCTTAACCTGCGGGTGAAGAATATGCTGCCGGATCTCTACGCGGAAGATCCTGACTTCTACCGCAATATGCGTATTCAGGATCTGGCCCAGGGGATCCACAGGCTGATCCGCCAGCACGATCTGCCGCGCCTGATGCTGCAGGCATTTGATGTTCTGCCTGAAATGAAGCTGACGCCGCACAGGGCGTGGCAGCGCCAGGTGAAAGGGGAGGTTGAAACCATTGAGCTGGAGAACCTGGTCGGGCGGGTATCAGCCAACATGATCCTGCCTTATCCGCCGGGCGTACCGCTGCTGATGCCGGGCGAGATGATCACCGAGGAGAGCCGGGCGGTGCTCGATTTTCTGCTGATGCTCTGTTCGATAGGGCGCCACTATCCGGGCTTTGAGACGGATATTCACGGTGCGAAACGCGATGATAACGGCGTGTACTGGGTGAGAGTCCTAAAATAAAAGGGGCCGCTTGCCAGGGGCGGGTTGTCGGTTGTAACGTTCAGGACATCATAAAAAGGAGAAACTATGCTGGGTTTAAAAGCTGTTCATCATATTGCGATCATTGCCACCGATTACGCGAAAAGTAAGGCCTTTTACTGCGACATTCTCGGCTTTACGCTGTTGAGCGAGACCTACCGCGAGGAGCGCGATTCCTGGAAAGGCGATCTGGCGTTAAACGGACAATATGTGATTGAACTGTTCTCTTTTCCTTTCCCGCCAGCGCGTCCTTCGCGCCCGGAAGCCTGCGGCCTGCGCCACCTGGCCTTCAGCGTCGATAACCTGGACAGCGCGGTAAAGCATCTGGAAGCCCACGGCGTGGCCTGTGAAGCAATTCGCATCGATCCCTTCACCGATAAACGTTTCACTTTTTTCAACGATCCGGACGGGCTGCCGCTGGAGCTTTATCAGCAGTAATCGCCGTCATGTGTGATAATGCCCGTTCAGTTCGGGCATTTTTTATGTGTAATTTCCTATGACCTTACCCGCTATCGCGCACGCCGTTTCACCCTACCGCCAGCTGCTGGTGGGGTTCAGCGGTGGCCTGGATTCCACCGTTTTGCTGCACCGTCTTAAGCTCTGGCGCGACCGTGAGCCTGACGTCCAGCTGCGGGCGATGCATATCCATCACGGCTTAAGCCCCCATGCCGACGACTGGGTGGCGCACTGCGAAGCGGTGTGCTCAGGGTGGGCGATCCCGCTAATCGTTGAACGCGTCACGCTTGAGGATGAAGGGCTGGGTATTGAGGCGCAGGCGCGCAAAGCCCGCTACGCCGCGTTTTCCGGCGCGTTACAGCCTGGAGAAGCGTTGGTCACCGCGCAGCATCTGGACGACCAGTGCGAGACGTTTTTACTGGCGCTCAAGCGGGGCAGCGGGCCTGCGGGTTTATCCGCCATGCCTGAGCGTGCTGGTTTTGCTGAAACAGAGCTCATCCGCCCGCTACTGGGTGAGACGCGCGCATCACTGGAAGCCTGGGCGCAGCAACATCATCTGCGCTGGATTGAAGACGAAAGCAATCAGGACGACAGTTACGACCGTAACTTCCTGCGCCTGCGCGTCTTACCGCTGCTGAGTGAGCGCTGGGCCCATTTTTCCGAAGCGGTGGCCAGAAGTGCCATGCTTTGTGCTGAACAGGAAAGCTTGCTGGATGAGTTGCTGAGCGGGGAGCTGAATACGCTGACTACCGCTGACGGTGCCCTGAACATTGCGCCGTTGAAAGTGATGAGCCCCGTGCGTCGGGCTGCTCTGATTCGTCGCTGGCTGGCTTCCCACCGTGCGGTTATGCCGTCCCGGGCGATGCTCAACCGTATCTGGGAAGAAGTTGCACAGGCGCGGGAAGATGCCGCACCGTGTATACACCTGAATGGTTATGACGTCAGGCGCTATAAAGAGCAACTCTGGTGGGTGAAATCTGTGCCGTCGCTGGCTGACGTTGTGCTCGACTGGCCGTCGCCGGAAAAAGCACTAACGCTACCGTTGAATGCCGGTGTCGTTGCGTTAAGCCATTCGGGCAATGTGCGTCTACCTGAGCCGGACGAGAACGTCACCATACGCTTCAGGGCCAGCGGCATGCTGCATATCGTTGGGCGTAACGGCGGGCGTAAACTGAAGAAAATCTGGCAGGAACAGAACGTTCCGCCCTGGCGACGTGATACCACGCCGCTTCTGTTTTACGGCGACACGCTCATCGCGGCGGCAGGTGTGTTTATTACCCAGGAAGGGTGGGCTGAAGCGGGTGTCAATTTTCAATGGAAAGCGTAACGGGCAGCCTGGCTGCCCGTTGGTTATCAGGATTCGCTCACCACGACGGTGCCGATTTCCGGATGGCTGAAACTGGCAATTTTGTCGAGGCGTAACTCACGCGTTGCACCTGCATCTTCCACAACCAGATATTCCACATTTTTACGGGAAACCAGATCGCTGGCCTTTGCCTTTAGCACTTCGCCATCTTTTAGCTCCAGCGTCAGTATTAAATGATGCTGGCAGGCGAGTTCGAGGTTGTCATAGTCATCACAATTGATGGGTTGATAGGTATCATTCATCGACATAATCGCTCACCAGTAAATTCGCCGCAGCATACGCTGCTTTTTCCCTGACCGATTCAGAAAGGCTCTCATCAGAGGCCACTTCATTCAGCACGTTCAATACACAGCCCAACGCATCCGGGATGTACCCCAGATCTCCGCTGGCAATTTCCGCATACCGTCTGCGAATCAACTCACAATAATTATTCACATCACCTCCTGCCAGCGTACTGACTTACTGTGAGATATCATTAAGCCTACGAAGTTAAACTCGGTTTAGCAAGGTGACTATACCATACTCATTTAAGCAATATCAGCGCCTTGATAACGGGGTGCCACCACCTCGTAACAGCCTTTTGCTGCGGTTTTCGCTACAATGTACGCCTGATTCGAAAGGAGTTCTCTCATGGCGCTGAAAGCGACAATTTATAAAGCTGTGGTCAATGTGGCGGATCTTGACCGTAACCAGTTTCTGGATGCGTCATTGACGCTGGCGCGTCACCCTTCTGAAACCCAGGAGCGCATGATGCTGCGCCTGCTGGCGTGGATTAAGTATGCCGACGAGCGTCTGCAATTTACCCGGGGTTTAAGCGCGGAAGATGAACCGGAAGCCTGGCTGCGCAACGATCATCTGGGTATCGATTTATGGATTGAGCTTGGCCTGCCGGATGAACGCCGGATCAAAAAGGCGTGCACCCAGTCAGCTGAAGTGGCGTTGTTTGCCTATAACCAGCGCGCGGCGGAGATCTGGTGGCAGCAAAACAAAAATAAATGTGCGCAGTTCCAAAATCTTACCGTCTGGTATCTGGATGATGAACAACTGGCACAGCTGAGCGCGTTCGCCAGCCGGACAATGGCGCTTCAGGCAACGATTCAGGACGGCGCCATCTGGCTTTCCGATTCTCAGAATAATCTGGAAATTCATCTCACGGCCTGGCAGCCCGTATCATGATTGAGTTGTCCCGAAACGTCAGCATCCCTGATCACGAGCTGGAGATCACCGCCATCCGTGCTCAGGGCGCAGGGGGGCAGCACGTTAACAAGGCCTCAACGGCTATCCATTTGCGCTTTGACATCCGGGCCTCCAGCCTGCCAGAGTATTATAAAGAAAGCCTGCTCGCCGCCAGCCATCATCTGATCACCAGTGAAGGTGTGATTGTGATTAAAGCGCAGGAATATCGCAGCCAGGAAATGAACCGGGAAGCGGCACTTTCCAGACTGGCGGCGGTCATAAAAGAGCTGACGGCTGTACAAAAAAGTCGCCGGGCAACACGTCCAACGCGGGCATCGAAAGAACGTCGGTTGTCATCGAAGGCGCAGAAATCCACCGTAAAGTCACTGCGTGGCAAAGTCCGTCATCCGTAATGTGACGAAAGGGACACACTTTTTCATAAGGAATGTATTGTGAAAAAAGCATTATTATCAGCGCTGGCCGTGACAAGCCTGTTCGCGCTTTTTGGCTGTAACAACCGTTCAGAAACACAGATACTACAGCTAACGCAAAACGAAGAATTGAAGCCGATGCAGCAGAGCTGGCGCGGCGTATTGCCATGTGCAGATTGTGAAGGCATCGAAACCTCTCTGTTCCTGCAAAAAGATGGCACCTGGGTGATGAACCAGCGCTATCAGGGGGCGAAAGAGCCGTCTTCTTTTGCAACATACGGAACATGGGCGCGTACGGCTGAAAAGCTGGTATTGACTGATACCACGGGCGATAAAACGTATTTCCGCGCCAAAGGCGAGGGGATGGAGATGCTCGATCGCGAAGGCAATCCGATTGAATCCCAGTTCAACTACACGCTGGCCCCGGTAAAAGCGACCCTGCCTGCAACCCCAATGGCGATGCGAGGGATGTATTTCTACATGGCGGATGCGGCAATCTTCACTGACTGTGCAACCGGGAAGAAAGTCAGCGTGGCGAACAATGCCCAGCTGGAGCGTGACTATGCCGTCGCGCGCGGTAACGACAGCAAACCAGTGTTGCTGACGGTTGAAGGGCATTTTACGCTGGAGCCAAACCCCGATAGCGGTGAGCTGGTGAAAACGCTGGTGGCAGATAAAGACGCGAAGTTTGCTGCGGGTAAAGACTGCGAAAGCAAATAAGTTATAGCCATTAAAAAACCCCGCACTGGCGGGGTTTTTTTGTTTCTTAGCCTTTGATGGCTTTCACCAGGTAATCAAGAATGTCGCCCGTCTTGATCATCTGTTTTTCGCCGTTGCGACGGTACTTGTATTCAATCTCATCGCTGTCGAGGTTACGGTCGCCGATGACGATGGTGTGTGGAATACCGATCAGTTCCATATCAGCAAACATCACGCCAGGACGCTCTTTACGGTCATCCATCAGCACGTCGATACCTTTCGCGCTCAGCTCAGCGTAGAGTTTCTCTGCCAGCTCCTGCACGCGGTAAGACTTGTGCATGTTCATTGGCAGGATCGCCACCTGGAACGGCGCGATGTTATCCGGCCAGACGATTCCGCGTTCGTCATAGTTCTGCTCGATAGCGGCCGCAACAACGCGCGTTACCCCAATGCCGTAGCAGCCCATGGTCAGAACCTGGTTACGACCATCTTCGCCCTGAACGGCAGCGTTCATTGCGCGCGAGTACTTATCGCCCAGCTGGAAGATGTGGCCTACTTCGATACCGCGTTTAATCATCAGGGTACCCTTGCCGTCCGGGCTTGGATCGCCTGCGACCACGTTACGGATGTCAGCCACTTCCGGCGTCGCCACGTCACGATCCCAGTTGATGCCGAAGTAGTGTTTACCGTCGATGTTTGCGCCCGCAGCGAAGTCGCTCATTGCCGCAACGGTGCGGTCAATGACCACAGGAACAGGCATGTTCACCGGACCCAGAGAACCAGGACCTGCATTCACCACGGCGCGGATTTCGGCTTCCGTTGCGAAGGTCAGCGGGCTGGCAACCTGCGGCAGCTTCTCGGCTTTCACTTCGTTCAGCTCGTGATCGCCACGGACCAGCAGGGCTACCAGCGGGTAAGCGCTGCCTTCAGCCGATTTCACCAGCAGGGTTTTCACGGTTTTTTCGATCGGCAGATTAAACTGTTCAACCAGCTCAGCGATGGTTTTCGCGTTTGGCGTATCAACCAGCGTCATCTCTTGCGTTGCCGCGCCGCGTGGTTCTTTTGGTGCCAGCGCTTCTGCGAACTCAATGTTGGCGGCGTAATCAGAGGAGTCAGAGAAAATTACATCGTCTTCGCCGCTCTGCGCCAGAACCTGGAATTCATGAGAGGCGCTACCGCCGATTGAACCGGTATCAGCCTGTACAGCACGGAAATCCAGCCCCATGCGGGAGAAGATTTTGCTGTAGGCCACGTACATTTTGTCGTAGGTCTCTTGCAGTGATTCCTGAGAAGTATGGAAAGAGTAGGCATCTTTCATCAGGAATTCGCGAGAGCGCATCACGCCAAAGCGTGGGCGCACTTCGTCACGGAACTTGGTTTGGATCTGGAAGAAGTTCAGCGGCAGCTGTTTGTAAGAGCTCAGCTCGTTACGGATCAGATCGGTGATCACTTCTTCATGCGTTGGGCCGAGGACGAATGGACGATCGCCACGATCGGCAATACGCAGCAGTTCAGGACCGTACTGCTCCCAGCGACCGCTCTCCTGCCACAGTTCAGAGGGCTGAACGACCGGCATTAACACCTCGATAGCACCGGCGTTGTTCATCTCTTCACGCACGATGTTTTCGACTTTTTTCAGGACGCGCACGCCGGTCGGCAGCCAGGTGTATAACCCGGAGGCCAGCTTGCGGATCATCCCGGCGCGCAGCATCAGCTGGTGGCTGATCACCTCGGCGTCGGCAGGTGTCTCCTTCAGAGTGGAGAGCAGATATTGGCTAGTACGCATGTTGTTACGGTTCCATTTCGACGATTGGAACAGGCTGAAACACCAGCCTGACACAAAAAAAGTGGTTTAGTTTACCAGTGTGGCAAAGATGCCAAAAGAGAGGAGAACAAAATTACCTGGGTTCCAGGGCAAACACTTCAAAACCTGCATCAGTTACGCGCCAGCGCACGTTAAAGTCCAGCAGCCAGACGGCGTACGTTTTTCCTGCGTCTTCCTCTTTGCGGTAGGCGGGACGAGGGTCCTGCGCCAGGACTTCGACGATAAAGTCACGCAGACGAGGATAGCGCTTTTCCAGCTGGCTGATTTGCGTCGTTATTTCAGATGTGAAGTAAACCGGCATCTCTGCCTGTGGGGCGTCCTGAGCATAGCTTGCACGGGCATCCGGCAGCGCTTCGGCGAAGGGCAGGTAAGGTTTAATATCGATGACCGGCGTACCATCAACCAGGTCAAGGCTACCTAACTCCAGGATCACCCGATCTTTCTGACAGCGTATCCCTTTCAATTCGACCAGCGACATCCCGACTGGATTCGGTCGGAACGTTGAGCGGGTGGCAAAAACTCCCATTCTGGCATTTCCGCCCAGACGAGGAGGACGCACGGTAGGACGCCAGCCGCCTTCCATGGTCTGGTGAAACACAAACACCACCCATAAATGGCTGAATGCCTCAAGCCCGCGCACTGCATCGGCCTGATTATACGGCGCGACAAGATGCAGCTCGCCGCCGCCGTTAAGGACCAGTCCCGGCTGACGCGGCACGGCGAACTTTTCTTTATAAGGGGAGCGGATAACGCCTATCGGCTCGAACTGAAATGAACTCATTTCGCCGTGATGTTAAGCGCAGAACCGATACATACCGCCTGACGGTAGCAGCCCGGCGTACCACTGGTGACCTCGCAACTGTGCAGCAGCACCGCGTTGGCTTTCATTTTCGACGCGTTGATTTGCATACGCTTGCGGGCTGTTGGGATATTTGGAGGGGAGTCCTGATTCGTTGCCTGGCAGGATTCGCCGCTCACTTCGCCCAGTTCACGGAATGGCTTACCGACCAGCTCGTCGGCTTTAGTAATAATACGTACCGGCGCAGCGCGAGGCGCTTTCGGTTTTGCTGGCTCCGCTTTTGGCGGGGTTGCAGTGCTTTGAACGGGTTCAACAGGAGATCTGCTTAGCATAGAACAGCCGCTCAGCATCAGTGCTAAAAGACAGATCGGTAAAGCACGCATAATAGTTCCTCAGTGGATAATCAAAACGTCAGATATTGAAGCAGTTGACCGCACAAATGACAAGACGGGCAAATGCCCGTCTTGATGATATTACACTGAGGTGAGATTACCAGCCTTTAACAGCGCCGCCGTTAAACACCTTATTGGCTTCGTGGTAAACTTCTTCAGACTGATATGCCTGAAGGAATTTCTTCACGTTTTCCGCGTCTTTGTTGTCTTCGCGAGTCACGATCAGGTTGACGTACGGGGAATCTTTGTCTTCAACGAAGATGCCATCTTTCGCAGGGGTCAGGCCGATCTGGCTGGCGTAAGTGGTGTTGATAACGGCCAGCGCGATCTGTGCATCGTCCAGAGAACGTGGCAGCTGAGGGGCTTCCAGTTCAACAATTTTCAGATTTTTCGGGTTTTCGGTGACGTCCAGAACGGTCGGCAACAGGCCAACACCTTCTTTCAGTTTAATCAGGCCCACTTTCTGGAGCAGAAGCAGCGAACGGCCAAGGTTGGTTGGGTCGTTAGGGACGGCAACCTGTGAACCCGGCTGGAGTTCATCCAGAGATTTAATTTTCTTGGAGTAACCGGCAATTGGGTAAACGAAGGTGTTACCGACAGCAACCAGCTTGTAGCCGCGATCTTTGATCTGTTGATCCAGGTACGGTTTATGCTGGAAGGCGTTAGCGTCAATGTCGCCTTTGCTCAGCGCTTCGTTCGGCAGAACGTAATCGTTGAAGGTCACCAGCTCAACGTCCAGGCCATATTTTTCTTTCGCGATTTTCTGCGCGGCCTCAGCAACCTGCTGCTCTGCACCGACGATAACGCCTACTTTGATGTGGTTCGGATCTTTTTCGTCCTGACCGCAACCCACCAGTGCCAGCGAACCAATCAGTGCGCCTACTGCTGCAAAGGTCTTAAATTTAAACGCCATGTTATATCCTTAACTCGTCGAGTTTGTGTTGTTTGTAACGTTATTTATGCGTAACAGCCCGGACGATACGATCGCCAGAGAATTGGATTAAGTAAACCAGCACAACCAGCAATACCAGAACGGTATTCATTACGGTAGCGTTATAGCCAATATAGCCGTACTGATATCCAATCTGGCCTAAACCGCCAGCACCCACGGCGCCGCCCATCGCGGAATAACCGACCAGGGTGATAAGCGTGATGGTTGCTGCATTCACCAGCCCAGGCAGCGCCTCAGGCAGCAGAACTTTGCGAACGATCTGCATTGGCGTCGCACCCATAGCGCGGGAAGCTTCAATCAGGCCTGTTGGGATTTCCAGCAGGGCGTTTTCCACCATACGGGCGATAAACGGCGCGGCGCCTACGGTTAGCGGGACAATTGCCGCCTGCAAACCAATCGACGTCCCGACAATAACGCGTGTAAACGGAATCATCCACACCAGCAGGATAATAAACGGTATAGAACGGAAAATGTTCACCAGCGCAGAGAGCGTGCGATACAGCTTCGCGTTTTCAATAATTTGACCCGGGCGCGTGACGTACAGCAGTACGCCGACCGGCAGCCCAATCACAAAACCAAAAAAGCCCGATACGAAGGTCATTGCCAGCGTTTCCCAAACGCCGCGAACCAGTAGCCACATCATCGGCTCAGACATAACCCAGCACCTCTACTTTTACGTGATGTTCTTGCAGCCAGGCAATTGCCGCCTGGGTTTCTTCCTGCGTGCCGTGCATTTCCGTCAGCATGATGCCGAACTTCACGCCGCCGGCGTAATCCATCTGCGCGCTAATAATGTTGTTATTCACGTTAAAGCGACGCGCGGTTTCGGACAGCAGCGGTGCGTCAACGGACTGGCCCGTGAACTCCATGCGCAGCATCGGGACGCTGTCAGGCGTTGCGTCTGTTTTTAAACGTTCCAGATAATCTTCCGGAATATCCAGATGCAGTGTGGACTGAATGAACTGCTGAGCCAGAGGCGTTTTCGGGTGCGAGAAGACTTCGCTGACCGTGTCCTGCTCAATCAGCTCACCGTTGCTGATGACGGCGACGCAGTCACAGATACGCTTCACCACGTCCATTTCGTGCGTGATAAGGAGGATAGTCAGGCCCAGACGACGGTTAATGTCTTTCAGCAGTTCCAGGATAGAACGCGTGGTGGCCGGATCTAACGCGCTGGTGGCTTCATCACACAGCAGCACTTTTGGGTTGCTTGCCAGCGCGCGAGCGATTGCTACACGCTGCTTTTGCCCGCCTGAGAGGTTGGCCGGGTAGCTGTCATGCTTATCACCCAGCCCAACCAGATCCAGCAGTTCGGTGACGCGTCGGGTAACCTCTTCTTTTGGTGTGTTATCCAGCTCCAGCGGCAACGCCACGTTTCCAAAAACCGTGCGTGAGGCCAGCAGGTTAAAGTGCTGGAAAATCATGCCAATCTGGCGACGCGCTTTGGTGAGTTCTTTTTCTGAGAGAGCGGTAAGCTCCTGGCCGCCAACTTCTACGCTGCCCTGGGTCGGGCGCTCAAGCAGGTTAACACACCGGATCAGCGTACTTTTACCCGCACCCGATGCGCCAATGACGCCATAAATCTGACCAGCAGGCACATGCAGGCTGACGTTGTTCAGCGCCTGAATGGTTCGGTTCCCCTGCTGGAACACTTTGGTGATATTGGAAAGTTTAATCATTAGATTATTTTTATCGTATGTAAGTTAGCCGTGGCATTTTCTTCTGCCAGATACGGGGAATGACCGTAAACAAAATGGATGTTAAGGCATCCAGACGTCTAAATCAATCCACCTCTGTGCGATGAGCACTTTATTGCGCTGCGATTCATGAGATACTAGCTGAACAAGCCTTTTTCAGGAGCAAACCGGTGGCAAAATCTGTACCCGCAATTTTTCTCGATCGTGACGGCACAATTAATGTGGATCACGGTTACGTCCATGAGATTGATGAGTTCGAATTTATCGAGGGCGTAATAGATGCCATGCGCCAGCTGAAAGAGATGGGCTATGCGCTGGTGGTGGTAACTAATCAGTCCGGTATCGCCCGGGGTAAATTCTCCGAAGCGCAGTTCGAGACGCTGACGGAATGGATGGACTGGTCTCTGGCCGATCGTGGCGTCGATCTTGATGGCATCTATTATTGTCCGCATCATCCACAGGGAACAGTAGAAGCGTATCGTCAGACATGTGATTGCCGTAAGCCACACCCGGGCATGTTTATCTCTGCACAGGAATTCCTGCACATTGATATGGCCGCGTCTTTTATGGTGGGCGATAAACTGGAGGATATGCAGGCAGCGGCGGCGGCAGGTGTGGGAACCAAAGTATTAGTGCGGACCGGTAAACCAGTCACCCCAGAAGCAGAAAATGCAGCTGACTGGGTGATAACTAGTCTGGCAGATCTGCCAAAAGAGATTAAAAAGCACCAAAAATAGACGTTTTGGTGAAAAGGTGAGCGGTTGAAATAAAAATGCATTTTTCCGCTTGTCATTCCTCGGCGGCTCCCTATAATGCGCCTCCATCGACACGGCGGATGTGAATCACTTCACAGACAACCCGGTCGGTTGAAGAGAAAAAATCCTGAAATAACGGGTTGACTCTGAAAGAGGAAAGCGTAATATACGCCACCTCGCGACAGAGCGCTGAAGCGCGTCGCAACTGCTCTTTAACAATTTATCAGACAATCTGTGTGGGCACTCAAAGTGACATGGATTCTTAACGTCCTCGGACGAAAAATGAATACCAAGTCTCTGAGTGAACACGTAATTCATTACGAAGTTTAATTCACGAGCATCAAACTTAAATTGAAGAGTTTGATCATGGCTCAGATTGAACGCTGGCGGCAGGCCTAACACATGCAAGTCGAACGGTAACAGGAAGCAGCTTGCTGCTTTGCTGACGAGTGGCGGACGGGTGAGTAATGTCTGGGAAACTGCCTGATGGAGGGGGATAACTACTGGAAACGGTAGCTAATACCGCATAACGTCGCAAGACCAAAGAGGGGGACCTTCGGGCCTCTTGCCATCGGATGTGCCCAGATGGGATTAGCTAGTAGGTGGGGTAACGGCTCACCTAGGCGACGATCCCTAGCTGGTCTGAGAGGATGACCAGCCACACTGGAACTGAGACACGGTCCAGACTCCTACGGGAGGCAGCAGTGGGGAATATTGCACAATGGGCGCAAGCCTGATGCAGCCATGCCGCGTGTATGAAGAAGGCCTTCGGGTTGTAAAGTACTTTCAGCGGGGAGGAAGGCGACAGGGTTAATAACCCTGTCGATTGACGTTACCCGCAGAAGAAGCACCGGCTAACTCCGTGCCAGCAGCCGCGGTAATACGGAGGGTGCAAGCGTTAATCGGAATTACTGGGCGTAAAGCGCACGCAGGCGGTCTGTCAAGTCGGATGTGAAATCCCCGGGCTCAACCTGGGAACTGCATTCGAAACTGGCAGGCTAGAGTCTTGTAGAGGGGGGTAGAATTCCAGGTGTAGCGGTGAAATGCGTAGAGATCTGGAGGAATACCGGTGGCGAAGGCGGCCCCCTGGACAAAGACTGACGCTCAGGTGCGAAAGCGTGGGGAGCAAACAGGATTAGATACCCTGGTAGTCCACGCCGTAAACGATGTCGACTTGGAGGTTGTGCCCTTGAGGCGTGGCTTCCGGAGCTAACGCGTTAAGTCGACCGCCTGGGGAGTACGGCCGCAAGGTTAAAACTCAAATGAATTGACGGGGGCCCGCACAAGCGGTGGAGCATGTGGTTTAATTCGATGCAACGCGAAGAACCTTACCTACTCTTGACATCCAGAGAACTTAGCAGAGATGCTTTGGTGCCTTCGGGAACTCTGAGACAGGTGCTGCATGGCTGTCGTCAGCTCGTGTTGTGAAATGTTGGGTTAAGTCCCGCAACGAGCGCAACCCTTATCCTTTGTTGCCAGCGGTTAGGCCGGGAACTCAAAGGAGACTGCCAGTGATAAACTGGAGGAAGGTGGGGATGACGTCAAGTCATCATGGCCCTTACGAGTAGGGCTACACACGTGCTACAATGGCGCATACAAAGAGAAGCGACCTCGCGAGAGCAAGCGGACCTCATAAAGTGCGTCGTAGTCCGGATTGGAGTCTGCAACTCGACTCCATGAAGTCGGAATCGCTAGTAATCGTGGATCAGAATGCCACGGTGAATACGTTCCCGGGCCTTGTACACACCGCCCGTCACACCATGGGAGTGGGTTGCAAAAGAAGTAGGTAGCTTAACCTTCGGGAGGGCGCTTACCACTTTGTGATTCATGACTGGGGTGAAGTCGTAACAAGGTAACCGTAGGGGAACCTGCGGTTGGATCACCTCCTTACCTTAAAGAACCTGCCTTTGCAGTGCTCACACAGATTGTCTGATGAAAAACAGCAGTAAAAAATCTCTGCAGGCTTGTAGCTCAGGTGGTTAGAGCGCACCCCTGATAAGGGTGAGGTCGGTGGTTCAAGTCCACTCAGGCCTACCAAACTCCTTTTAAAGGATGAGCGGTACAGAGATTACAAACGATGGGGCTATAGCTCAGCTGGGAGAGCGCCTGCCTTGCACGCAGGAGGTCTGCGGTTCGATCCCGCATAGCTCCACCATCCTTTACTGCGAACACAAGAAAACTTCAGAGTGAACCTGAAAAGGTGCACTGCGAAGTTTTGCTCTTTAAAAATCTGGATCAAGCTGAAAATTGAAACGACACACAGCTCATGTGTGTTCGAGTCTCTCAAATTTTCGCAATCAGAAGTGAAACATCTTCGGGTTGTGAGGTTAAGCGACTAAGCGTACACGGTGGATGCCCTGGCAGTCAGAGGCGATGAAGGACGTGCTAATCTGCGAAAAGCGCCGGCGAGGTGATATGAACCTTTGACCCGGCGATGTCCGAATGGGGAAACCCAGTGCAATCCGTTGCACTATCGTTAACTGAATACATAGGTTAACGAGGCGAACCGGGGGAACTGAAACATCTAAGTACCCCGAGGAAAAGAAATCAACCGAGATTCCCCCAGTAGCGGCGAGCGAACGGGGAGCAGCCCGGAGTCTGAATCAGCTTGTGTGTTAGTGGAACGGTCTGGAAAGTCCGACGGTACAGGGTGATAGTCCCGTACACGAAAGCACACTTGCTGTGAACTCGAAGAGTAGGGCGGGACACGTGGTATCCTGTCTGAATATGGGGGGACCATCCTCCAAGGCTAAATACTCCTGACTGACCGATAGTGAACCAGTACCGTGAGGGAAAGGCGAAAAGAACCCCGGCGAGGGGAGTGAAAAAGAACCTGAAACCGTGTACGTACAAGCAGTGGGAGCCTCTTTATGGGGTGACTGCGTACCTTTTGTATAATGGGTCAGCGACTTATATTCTGTAGCAAGGTTAACCGTATAGGGGAGCCGAAGGGAAACCGAGTCTTAACTGGGCGTTAAGTTGCAGGGTATAGACCCGAAACCCGGTGATCTAGCCATGGGCAGGTTGAAGGTTGGGTAACACTAACTGGAGGACCGAACCGACTAATGTTGAAAAATTAGCGGATGACCTGTGGCTGGGGGTGAAAGGCCAATCAAACCGGGAGATAGCTGGTTCTCCCCGAAAGCTATTTAGGTAGCGCCTCGTGAACTCATCTTCGGGGGTAGAGCACTGTTTCGGCTAGGGGGCCATCCCGGCTTACCAACCCGATGCAAACTACGAATACCGAAGAATGTTATCACGGGAGACACACGGCGGGTGCTAACGTCCGTCGTGAAGAGGGAAACAACCCAGACCGCCAGCTAAGGTCCCAAAGTCATGGTTAAGTGGGAAACGATGTGGGAAGGCACAGACAGCCAGGATGTTGGCTTAGAAGCAGCCATCATTTAAAGAAAGCGTAATAGCTCACTGGTCGAGTCGGCCTGCGCGGAAGATGTAACGGGGCTAAACCATGCACCGAAGCTGCGGCAGCGACACTATGTGTTGTTGGGTAGGGGAGCGTTCTGTAAGCCGTTGAAGGTGTCCTGTGAGGGGTGCTGGAGGTATCAGAAGTGCGAATGCTGACATAAGTAACGATAAAGCGGGTGAAAAGCCCGCTCGCCGGAAGACCAAGGGTTCCTGTCCAACGTTAATCGGGGCAGGGTGAGTCGACCCCTAAGGCGAGGCCGAAAGGCGTAGTCGATGGGAAACAGGTTAATATTCCTGTACTTGGTGTTACTGCGAAGGGGGGACGGAGAAGGCTATGTCAGCCGGGCGACGGTTGTCCCGGTTTAAGCATGTAGGCGGAGGTTCCAGGTAAATCCGGTACCTTGTTAACGCTGAGGTGTGATGACGAGGCACTACGGTGCTGAAGTGATAAATGCCCTGCTTCCAGGAAAAGCCTCTAAGCATCAGGTAACACGAAATCGTACCCCAAACCGACACAGGTGGTCAGGTAGAGAATACCAAGGCGCTTGAGAGAACTCGGGTGAAGGAACTAGGCAAAATGGTGCCGTAACTTCGGGAGAAGGCACGCTGATGTGTAGGTGAAGTCCCTGCGGACGGAGCTGAAATCAGTCGAAGATACCAGCTGGCTGCAACTGTTTATTAAAAACACAGCACTGTGCAAACACGAAAGTGGACGTATACGGTGTGACGCCTGCCCGGTGCCGGAAGGTTAATTGATGGGGTTAGCGGCAACGCGAAGCTCTTGATCGAAGCCCCGGTAAACGGCGGCCGTAACTATAACGGTCCTAAGGTAGCGAAATTCCTTGTCGGGTAAGTTCCGACCTGCACGAATGGCGTAATGATGGCCAGGCTGTCTCCACCCGAGACTCAGTGAAATTGAACTCGCTGTGAAGATGCAGTGTACCCGCGGCAAGACGGAAAGACCCCGTGAACCTTTACTATAGCTTGACACTGAACACTGGTCCTTGATGTGTAGGATAGGTGGGAGGCTTTGAAGCGTGGACGCCAGTCTGCGTGGAGCCAACCTTGAAATACCACCCTTTAATGGCTGGTGTTCTAACGTAGACCCGTAATCCGGGTTGCGGACAGTGTCTGGTGGGTAGTTTGACTGGGGCGGTCTCCTCCCAAAGAGTAACGGAGGAGCACGAAGGTTGGCTAATCCTGGTCGGACATCAGGAGGTTAGTGCAATGGCATAAGCCAGCTTGACTGCGAGCGTGACGGCGCGAGCAGGTGCGAAAGCAGGTCATAGTGATCCGGTGGTTCTGAATGGAAGGGCCATCGCTCAACGGATAAAAGGTACTCCGGGGATAACAGGCTGATACCGCCCAAGAGTTCATATCGACGGCGGTGTTTGGCACCTCGATGTCGGCTCATCACATCCTGGGGCTGAAGTAGGTCCCAAGGGTATGGCTGTTCGCCATTTAAAGTGGTACGCGAGCTGGGTTTAGAACGTCGTGAGACAGTTCGGTCCCTATCTGCCGTGGGCGCTGGAGAATTGAGGGGGGCTGCTCCTAGTACGAGAGGACCGGAGTGGACGCATCACTGGTGTTCGGGTTGTCATGCCAATGGCACTGCCCGGTAGCTAAATGCGGAAGAGATAAGTGCTGAAAGCATCTAAGCACGAAACTTGCCCCGAGATGAGTTCTCCCTGAGACTTTAAGTCTCCTGAAGGAACGTTGAAGACTACGACGTTGATAGGTCGGGTGTGTAAGCGCAGCGATGCGTTGAGCTAACCGATACTAATGAACCGTGAGGCTTAACCTTACAACGCCGAAGCTGTTTCGGCGAAGAGACAGACACGATTTTCAGCCTGATACAGATTAACAGAATTTGCCTGGCGGCTTTAGCGCGGTGGTCCCACCTGACCCCATGCCGAACTCAGAAGTGAAACGCCGTAGCGCCGATGGTAGTGTGGGGTCTCCCCATGTGAGAGTAGGGAACTGCCAGGCATCAAATTAAGTAGTAAGCCGGTGCATTAATCCGGTGGTTACAGAAGTATTCGGTGGAGCGGTAGTTCAGTCGGTTAGAATACCTGCCTGTCACGCAGGGGGTCGCGGGTTCGAGTCCCGTCCGTTCCGCCACTTATTAAAAGCCCTGAGCTAACGCTCAGGGCTTTTTTCTTATCTGTCGTTTTACTATTGCGAAATTAGCAAAAATCCTCTGCGTTTTACGATCTTTTTCGACATAACAACCACGGCGATAATCCTCCTCAGTTTACGAACATAACGATTGAGGAATGATATGACTATCCCTGCACTGGGTCTGGGCACTTTTCGCCTGAAGGACGACGTTGTTATCGCATCTGTTAAAACCGCACTCGAGTTGGGCTATCGCGCTATTGATACGGCGCAGATTTATGACAACGAAGCTGCCGTAGGTCAGGCTATCGAGGAGAGCGGCGTACCGCGCCATGAGCTTTTCATCACCACCAAAATCTGGATTGAGAACCTCAGCAAAGACAAGCTGATCCTAAGCCTGAAGGAAAGTCTGAAAAAGCTGCGTACTGATTATGTTGATCTGACGCTGATCCACTGGCCATCACCTGGCGATGCCGTCTCCGTAGAAGAGTTCATGCAGGCGCTGCTGGAAGCAAAAGAGCAGGGCTTGACGCGTGAAATTGGTATCTCGAATTTCACTATCCCATTGATGGAAAAAGCCATTGCCGCAGTGGGTAAAGAGAATATTGCTACTAACCAGATTGAACTCTCTCCTTACCTGCAAAACCGCAAAGTTGTGGACTGGGCGAAACAGCATGGCATTCACATCACCTCGTACATGACGCTGGCATATGGTAAGGCCCTGAAAGATGAAGTGATTGCACGCATCGCTGAAAAACACAATGCAACAGCTGCACAGGTGATCCTGGCATGGGCGATAGGTGAAGGATATGCCGTGATCCCGTCTTCAACCAAACGTGAAAACCTGGCAAGTAACCTGTTAGCGTGGGATCTCCAGCTCGATGATGAAGACAAAAAAGCGATCGCTGCACTGGAATGCAACGATCGTCTGGTCAGCCCCGAAGGGTTAGCACCTAACTGGGATTAATAACAACCCTCCCTCTGTGCCTTTAAACCCTCATACAGCTCCTCCGGGAGCTGTTTTTATATGCTCACTAAGGAAGTCGATAAATGCGCGTATGCGCGTACTTACCGCTCTGTCACTGTAATACACCGCGCTAAAAGGCATCTCTACAGGTAAGCGTTTGTCAGCCATTAGCTCAACTAGCTGGCCCGCGGCTATTTCCTTATCAATCATATAGTCTGATAAACAGGCGATCCCATTTCCTTCAAGACATAGCTGTTTCAGCGTTTCCCCGCTATTAGACGAAAGTCCGCAGGTGATCTCATGAAGTTGTCCGTCATGACAGGCCACGGGCCAGGTGTTCAGCGAGACAGGCTCCGTAAAGCCCAGGCACAGGTGCTGCTTCAGCTCCTCAACGGTCTCAGGTTTGCCATGCTCTGCAATATATTGCGGCGACGCGATAATTTTGCGGTAGCTGGTGAACAGAGGGCGAGCGCGTAAACTTGAATCCGTCAGGGTTCCCGCGCGGATCGCCACGTCAACTTTACGCTCAATCAGGTTAATAAACGTCTCAGAAGAGACCAGAGACAGGGTCATCTCCGGGTAGCGTTCGCGGAAGGGTTTAATCAACGGCATCAGGAAATGCAGCACGACCGGCGTCGCCGCATCTATGCGCAGCAGCCCACGCGGCGTGCTGCGAGATTCCATGATTTCCGTTTCTGCTGCCGCCATCTCCTGCAAAACGGACTGCACGCGTCGAAAATAACGTTCACCTTCTTCCGTCAGGCTGAGCTGCCGCGTTGTTCTGTTGAGCAGACTCACCCCGAGCTTCATCTCCAGCTTTTTCACCGAGCGGCTGATGGCGGAGTTCGCCTGTCCGAGCTGTTCGGCAGCACGGCTGAAGCTGCCGCTTTCAACAACGGCAACGAAGACAGTCAGTTCTTCCGATGTGGCTTTCATTATTGCATCACCTGCAAAATTCTATTGAGATTCTAACCATTTTTGTTATTTAAACACTGGCGCATACTGCCTGTCATCTTAATCCTGAAGAGACGGAGTATTTTATGCCACTGGCGCTTCTTGCCCTGACGATCAGTGCCTTCGCAATTGGCACGACCGAATTTGTTATTGTAGGACTTGTTCCTACCATTGCTGAACAACTCGCTATCTCGCTGCCTTCTGCCGGGCTGCTGGTATCTATTTACGCGTTAGGCGTCGCTGTTGGGGCGCCTGTGCTAACCGCACTGACTGGACGCTTTCCACGTAAACAACTGTTAGTTGCCCTGATGGTGCTCTTCACCGCTGGCAATATTCTGGCGTGGCAGTCACCGGATTACTCCACGCTGGTCATTGCCCGCCTGCTGACAGGCCTCGCGCACGGTGTCTTCTTCTCCATCGGTTCCACGATTGCAACCAGCCTGGTGCCAAAAGAGAAAGCGGCGTCAGCCATTGCGATTATGTTTGGTGGCTTAACCGTCGCGCTGGTCACCGGCGTGCCGTTAGGAACGTTTATCGGACAACATTTTGGCTGGCGTGAAACCTTCCTCGCGGTATCGCTGTTGGGCGTGATTGCTCTGGTAGCCAGCCTGCTGCTGGTGCCCTCCAGTATTCCGGGACGCGCGAGCGCCAGCCTGAGCGATCAGGTTAAGGTTCTGACACACCCGCGCCTGCTGCTGATCTATGCCGTTACGGCCCTGGGTTATGGAGGTGTGTTCACTGCGTTCACCTTCCTTGCACCGATGATGCAGGAACTGGCTGGTTTTTCTCCGGGCGCGGTGAGCTGGATTTTACTGGGCTACGGTATCTCCGTCGCAATCGGCAATATCTGGGGCGGCAAGCTTGCGGATAAGCATGGTGCGGTACCGGCGCTGAAATTCATCTTCGCCGCCCTGGTTGCCCTGCTGATGATTTTCCAGTTCACCGCATCGATGCAATACGCCGCGCTGGTAACGGTGTTGGTTATGGGGATATTCGCTTTTGGTAACGTGCCGGGATTGCAGGTATATGTTGTGCAGAAAGCCGAACGTTATACGCCTAATGCGGTGGATGTCGCATCTGGGCTGAATATCGCCGCATTTAATATCGGTATCGCACTCGGTTCGGTTATCGGTGGGCAGGTGGTTGAACATGTTGGATTAACCCAAACGCCATGGATTGGTGCGGTAATTGTGCTAATCGCTTTCCTCCTTATTGGTCTCAGTGGACGGCTTGATAAACCCGCTCGCGTTGCACTTGGATAAGTATCAGTAAGTGCTTGCTTACAAAACTGGAAAGCGGTTTCTCAGTAATTGCGTTGAAAGTGTGACCTAAAATCCCTATAACATTAGAACCAGTCCGTTTTCCGGGCTGGTTAATGTTACAGAGGCCGTTTCCAAAAGTGCGAAAAAATACCTATGCCATGCGTTATGTTGCCGGAATGCCTGCGGAGAGGATCTTGCCTCCGGGGTCGTTTGCGAGCCTTAGCCAGGCATTACCAGCGGGCACTCCATTAAGCAGTGACGAAAAAATTCGCGTACTGGTGTGGAACATCTTTAAGCAACAGCGTGCGGAGTGGTTATCCGTACTTCAAAATTTTGGTAAAGATGCGCATCTGGTTCTGTTACAGGAGGCGCAAACCACGCCTGAACTGGTCAGGTTTGCAACGACGAACTATCTTGCAGCCGATCAGGTGCCTGCCTTTGTTCTGCCACAGCATCCTTCCGGGGTGATGACCCTTTCAGCCGCACATCCGGTCTATTGCTGCCCGCTGCGTGAACGTGAGCCGATCCTGCGTCTGGCAAAATCAGCGCTGGTCACGGTCTATCCGTTGCCCGACACCCGTCTGCTGATGGTGGTAAACATTCATGCGGTGAACTTCAGCCTGGGTGTTGATGTGTACAGTAAGCAGTTACTTCCCATCGGCGATCAGATTGCTCATCACAGTGGGCCGATCATTATGGCCGGGGACTTCAATGCCTGGAGCCGTCCGCGTATGAACGCGTTGTACCGCTTCGCGCGTGAAATGTCGCTGCGTGAAGTTCGTTTTAACGATGACCAGCGCAAGAAAGCGTTTGGTCGTCCTCTCGATTTTGTCTTCTATCGGGGTTTAAGCGTGCACGACGCCTCCGTTCTGGTGACGCGCGCCTCCGATCATAATCCTCTACTAGTTGAATTCAGTCCCGGCAAACCTGATAAATAATGGTGCGTCAGGTCTGCCGTGGGGCAGGCCTGTGCGGGTGCTGCCCTTTATTTTTTAACCCATAAAAGGACAGCAACATGACAACAACACACTCCCATCATGACAACGTCGAAAAACAGTTTGGTTCTCAGGCAAGTGCCTACCTCAGCAGCGCCGTGCACGCCTCTGGCCGCGATCTGGTACGTCTCGGCGAACGGCTCGCCGCGTTTCCTGACGCGCACGTGCTGGACTTAGGCTGCGGGGCGGGGCACGCCAGTTTTACCGCCGCACAGCAGGTTGCTCAGGTGACGGCGTATGACTTATCGAGCCAGATGCTGGATGTGGTTGCTGAAGCGGCGAAAGCGAAAGGGCTGAATAACGTCACGACGCGCCAGGGCTACGCTGAATCTTTGCCCTTTGAGGATGCATCCTTTGAGGCTGTGATTAGCCGTTACTCTGCACACCACTGGCATGATGTGGGGCAGGCATTACGGGAAGTGAAACGCGTGCTCAAACCGGGCGGAATATTCATCATCATGGACGTGATGTCTCCCGGGCATCCGGTACGGAATATCTGGCTCCAGACGGTTGAAGCGCTGCGTGATACCTCGCACGTGCAAAACTACTCCAGTGGAGAGTGGCTTACGTTTATCACCGAAGCTGGCTTGATTTCACGCTCATTGATAACCGACCGTTTGCCGCTGGAGTTCACGTCATGGATTGCACGGATGCGCACACCGGAGGCATTAACTCAGGCGATCCGATTGTATCAGGAGAGTGCCTCTGCTGACGTCAAGGTGTACTTTGAATTGCATGACGATGGTTCGTTTACCAGCGACACCATTATGGCTGAAGCGCAAAAAGCGGGATAAACAAAAAAGGCACCGAGGGGAATCGGTGCCTTTTTAATAAGCGATCGTACTATCAGGAATCTGGCGTAGCGCTGTTTTTCACAAACAACGTCAGCTGGTCGCCAGGTTGCAGGTTGTCAGTATCGTTGTTCCAGCGCATCACATCTTTGATGTTTACGCCGTGACGCTTAGCAATACTGGACAGCGAGTCGCCTTTACGTACGCGATAGGTAATGCTATCGCTGTTTTTAGCGAGACGCTGTGCGCTGCTACCTGCACCTACGGTCAGCGTTTGACCCACTTTCAGACCGGATCCGCGCAGATTATTCCACTGCTGGAGATCTTTCGTATTCACGCCAAGACGTGATGCAATACCTGAAAGCGTATCACCTGAACGCACCTTATAGCTGCGGCTGCTTACAGGCGACGTATCAGCAATCAGCGTAGACTGAACGGCTGCAATTTCACCCGAAGCTAAAGACTCACGTAACTGCTCCGCGTGTTTCTGCGGAACCATCACATAGCGCGGGCCGCTTGCACCCAGCGTGGAGCCTTTAACACCTGCATTAAAGGTTTTAAGCTTACTTACCGACATACCCGTCATATCGGCAACCTGTTGAATATCAACAGGGCTGCTGAGGCGGACACGCGCCAGTGCACGACTTTCGTCTGGTGTTGGCAGTTGTACACCGTAACGTTTGCTGTTCTTGAGAATGTCACTCAATGCCAGCATTTTCGGTACGTAAATCTTTGTTTCCTGTGGCAGTGAGAGCGACCAGAAGTCTGTGGATTTTCCACGCGCTTTATTCGCTTTCATTGCCTTCAGTACACGACCTTCACCACTGTTATACGCCGCGACAGTCAATAACCAGTCGCCGTCAAACATCTTGTTCAGACGTTGCATCATGTCGAGAGCGGCTGTCGTTGAAGCGACAACATCACGACGCGCATCGTAGTTGCGGGTCTGCTTTAAACCATAATTTCGCCCTGTGCTCGGAATGATCTGCCAGATGCCTGCTGCATTGGCGCCAGACGTCGCGTGCGGGTCAAAAGCGCTCTCCACTATGGGTAGTAGTACCAGTTCCATAGGCATGTTACGTTTCTTAACTTGCCCTGCTATCCAGTACATATACGGCTCTGCCCGTAATGTTACATCGTGGAGATAGCTCTTATTTCTCAAATACTTCTGTTTCTGTTCGCGAATCCGGCTGTTTTCCGGAATTCCCATCTTTAGCTCGTCGCCAATAGAGGCCCACAAGTCTTGTTCCTGCGCGAAGGATGTCCCATCGTCCAACCATCGCGCCTGACTCGTAAACTTCCCTGCTTCCCCTTGACCAGCCGCAGAAAGGCTCTGTGCGTGCTGTTGTACGTTGCTGCCGTTTTGTGACTGGCAACCTACAAGCAGGACAGAGGCGAGTAATATCGCTTTTGCCTTCATGTGTGTGTCAATAGTTGCTTAAAAGACGAGCGATGATAACGGCGAAATTTTGAAAAGGCAACCCGCAATTATCTGAAGTTATCTTTCTTTGACCTTAACCATGCAAATCGCGCTTCAGGTTGTAACAAATTTGTTTCTTGATTAATTTTATTAATTAAATCAACGTCATTCGTTCTTAAAAATAAATTTATTTGTCGCTCATTTTTCAGAATTACGGGGAGTGTTTTTTGGTTTTTTGCACGTAACTCCTTCACTTTCTGGTAATAATCCTGAATCGCCCGATCCTCTGGTAGTACGCTTGCAGCAAACTTCATATTCCCTAATGTATACTCATGTGCGCAACAAATTACGGTGTCGGCTGGCAGCGCATTAATTTTTTGTAAAGATTGATACATCTGTTCTGGCGTGCCTTCAAACAGCCTTCCACAGCCGCCGGAAAACAGCGTGTCGCCACAAAAAAGATAAGGTTTGCTGTAGAAACAGAGATGACCGGAAGTGTGACCTGGCGTGGCAAATACGGAAAACTCGCACCCGAGGATGAGGATACTTTCGCCTTCTTCGACAACTTGCGTCGTACCCTTATCCTGTGTCTCTGCTGGTCCGTAGACGGGAATATGGGGATAGCGCGCAAGGAGATCGGGAACACCACCGACATGATCGTGATGGTGATGGGTAAGGAGGATCGCTTCAGGCTGCCAGTCGTTTTCTTCTATCGCGTGCAGGATCGGTACGGATTCGCCGGGATCAACAATGATGCATCTGCGATCGTCATCGACTAAAACCCAGATGTAATTGTCCTGAAAGGCGGAAATACTGATAAGATTCATGCATTACCTCTTATAGCGTGGCGGGTGTTTTGATGAAACCGGCAAGGATACCTCAGACTGTCGCACCACCGGAACGTTGGGCAGAGTTGCCCTGGGGTGAATATTATCGCGAGGCCTTAGAACTTCAGCTTAAACCCTGGCTCGCGAAAATGTATGGTTTTCACCTGCTTAAGATTGGCAATCTGAGCGCAGAAATCAATACCGAAAGCTGCGCTATCTCGCATCAGGTTAGCGTATCGCTTAATGGCTCCCCGGTTCAGGTGAAGGCTGATCCGCTGCATTTGCCGTTTGCGGAAAAATCCATTGATGCCTGTCTGCTCGCTCACACGCTGCCCTGGTGCAGCGATCCCCATCGTCTGCTGCGGGAAGCCGACCGCGTTTTGATTGATGACGGCTGGCTGATCCTGAGCGGTTTTAATCCGCTGAGTCTGATCGGGCTACGTAAACTGACGCCCGTTCTGCGCCGCACGCCGCCGTATAACAGCCGGATGTTTACCATGATGCGCCAGCTGGACTGGCTTTCATTGTTAAATTTCGAAGTGCTGAGCTACGGGGGTTTTCAGGTCATCCCCTGGACGCGTAAAGGCGGGGTCTTATTAAGTACCCATTTACCCGCGCTGGGCTGCATGCAATTTATTGTCGCGCGTAAGAGGACGATCCCCCTTACGCTCAACCCAATGAAGCAAAGCAAATCAAAAACGCGGATCCGCCAGACCGTGGGTGCCACGCGGCAGTACAAAAAACCGTGATCAGGATTCAGGTTGATAACCTGCATCCTCATGGGTTGGGTTTGATGCCGCCGCGCGAGCCAGCTCGTCACAGCGTTCGTTTTCAGGGTGACCGGCGTGCCCCTTTACCCACTCCCATTTGATTTCGTGCTGACCGAGGGCGGCATCAAGACGCTTCCAGAGATCGACATTCTTGACGGGTTTTTTCTCTGCCGTTTTCCAGCCGCGCTTTTTCCAGTTGTGGATCCATTGGGTAATGCCCTGGCGAACATACTGGCTGTCGGTACTCAGCACCACGTCACAATGTTCTTTTAAGGCTTCCAGCGCCACGATGGCCGCCATCAACTCCATGCGGTTGTTGGTGGTCAGGAAATAGCCTTCACTAAATGTTTTTTCATGCTGGCGATAGCGCATAATGGCGCCATAGCCGCCGGGCCCTGGGTTACCGAGACAAGATCCATCGGTGAAAATTTCTACCTGTTTACGCATCTCTGGTAGACTTCCTGTATTTGAAACGTTCAGTAAAACGATAAGTCTGACATAAATGACCGCTATGAGCACTGCAATTACTCGCCAGATTGTTCTTGATACCGAAACCACCGGTATGAACCAGATTGGCGCCCACTACGAAGGGCACAAAATCATTGAGATTGGTGCCGTTGAAGTGGTGAACCGTCGTCTTACGGGCAACAACTTCCACGTTTACCTCAAACCCGATCGGCTGGTGGATCCGGAAGCGTTCGGCGTTCACGGGATTGCCGATGAGTTTTTGCTGGATAAGCCCACCTTCGCCGATGTCGCGGATGAATTTCTCGACTACATCAGAGGTGCAGAACTTGTCATTCATAACGCGTCGTTCGATATCGGCTTTATGGACTATGAGTTCAGCAAGCTCAACCGCGATATTCCAAAGACCAATACGTTCTGTAAAGTCACGGATAGCCTGGCGCTGGCAAGGAAGATGTTTCCCGGCAAGCGTAACAGCCTTGATGCCCTGTGCTCTCGCTATGAGATAGACAACACCAAGCGTACCCTGCACGGCGCATTGCTCGATGCCCAGATCCTGGCCGATGTTTACCTGACCATGACCGGCGGGCAAACGTCGATAAAATTCAGTATGGAAAATGAATCCCAGCAGACGCGGGATGAAGGCGGCATTCAGCGTGTCGTGCGCCAGGCTAATCGCCTGCGGGTTGTTTTAGCCAGTGATGAAGAGCTAATGAACCACGAATCTCGCCTCGATTTAGTGCAGAAGAAGGGCGGAAGCTGTCTGTGGCGTGGATGAAAAAAGGCGGAAACGTTTGTTAAATCGCCGTTTGGGTGATTTTTGCAGCAAACGATTCAAAACCTGAGAAAAAGCGTTGACGAGTTCAGAGGCAAACCGTAATATTCGCCTCGTTCCCCAAACGGGAACAGTGGAGCGGTAGTTCAGTCGGTTAGAATACCTGCCTGTCACGCAGGGGGTCGCGGGTTCGAGTCCCGTCCGTTCCGCCACTATTCAGAAAGCCTGAATCAGAAATGATTCAGGCTTTCGTCGTTTTATACCCCCTAAAAACTCACCTATTCTCATTCTATTTTCATTAACAAAAATTTAATAAACAAAGTGCAATTTATTAACAAATGCACATAATTGGTGCGTAATTTGCACTGTTATTGTGCATTATGTCTCCATCTCACCTTCTGCCCTCATTTTGATATGTAATAATTATGTAAAAATAATTCATAAGAAATCATTCAGTTACCTGTCATTCTTCAGAAAACTCATGAACCAATACGTTATTGGTTCGCTTATTGCTTAATCATTAGCACGATAAGTAGTTCGTCATATCAATAACTTATCGTTAATAAAAATAAAGTCATGATGAAAGCGAGCGAACCAATATGGAAAAACCTTCACGGGTTTTAGCAAATTCCAGCACCGCGCTTGACCAGTTGCGCGGGCTTATCAACCAGCACGAGTCAACACCAGGCACTCCGCTGCCCACTGAACGTGAGCTATCGGAAACACTCGGCGTAGGACGACGCGAAGTGCGTCGCGCGCTGGACGTGCTGGAAGAAGAAGGGCGGATCTGGCGCAAGCAGGGCAAAGGTACCTTCATTGGTCCGGCTGCCCCTGTTGAGCCGTTGGCGCTTCAGGGATTGGTTCAGCAAACCAACCTGCTGGAAGTCATGGAAGCTCGACTACAGCTCGAACCCGGCTTAGCCCGACTTGCGGCACTGCGTGCCACCAGGGAAAACCTCGCGCTCATGCAGCGCATGCTGGAACGCATTGACAAGGTCAGCCCGGATGACCGCGATCTTAACGAACTGTGGGATAGCGCCTTTCACCGCGCCATTGCGGAAGCAGCCGGCAACCGCCTGATGCTAGGGCTTTTCGATGCGATAGATGCCGTCCGCCGGGAGCCCGGCTGGCAGTATTTACGCGAGCTTGCCCGCACCCCCGAACGTGTCGACAACTATAACGACCACCATCACAAAATCATGTCAGCGATTATTCATCGCCAGCCTAATGAAGCTGCGGCCGCCATGCGCGAACACCTGCTCAGCCTGCAAACCGCCCTGATTCAGGCTATCCACCTTGAGGACGATTCCACGCTATGACGACGATACCCTTTAAGGATTCCACTCCCGTACTGCGGCTGCAAAACCTCAACGTTAAATTCGCGGGCTCGCCGGTGAGTGTGCTCGAAGATATCTCGCTGATGGTAAGGGCGGGCGAAACGCTGGCGCTGGTGGGCGAGTCCGGCTGCGGTAAAAGCATCACTTCCCTGGCGCTGATGGGGTTATTGCCTGCCAGCGCCAGGATCGTCAGTGGGGAGATGCACTTCCGCCGCCACGATCTGCGCAAGCTCTCGCCGCGCGAGTATGCCAATCTGCGCGGCAGCGAGCTGGCGATGATATTCCAGGAGCCCATGACCTCGCTCAACCCGGCTTTCACGCTTGGCGATCAGCTCAGTGAAGCGGTGATGCGCCATCAAACGATCTCCCGGGCTGAGGCGATGACGGTTGCGCTACAGATCCTGGAGAAGGTGCAGATCCCGGCCGCAGAGATGCGCCTTAAGGCTTACCCGCATCAGCTTTCCGGCGGTATGCGCCAGCGCGTGATGATTGCGATGGCGCTGATAAACCATCCCAAATTACTGATCGCTGACGAACCCACTACCGCTCTGGACGTGACCATTCAGGCGCAAATTCTCGCTCTGCTCAATACCTTAAAAGAAGAAACGGGCACGGCGGTGCTGATGATCACCCACGATTTAGGCGTGGTGGCCGAAGTGGCACAGCAGGTGGCGGTGATGTATGCCGGCCAGGTAGTAGAGCAGGGAAGCGTCGAGGCGATATTTGCCGACCCGCAGCACCCGTACACAATTGGCCTGATGGGCTCGATCCCCTCCCTTGGCGTACGCGAGGGCCAGCTTTCCACCATTCCCGGATCGGTCCCGCTGCCGGAATCTATGCCTCAGGGCTGCCGCTTCGCCACCCGGTGTCCCTTCGCGCAGACGCGCTGTCATGTTGAAAAACCACCGCTCACTATGCTCGGCACGGGTCATCAGGTTGCCTGCTTCCGCGTGCCGCTGGAACAACACATTGCCCTGGGAGAAATTGCATGACCACGCCCATTCTTGAAGCCCGGGATCTGAGCAAGCTTTTCCCCGGCCCGAAAAAACTGTTTACGCCGGCCCGCTTTGTCACGGCTGTTGACCGCGTCTCACTGTCGGTGCTGCCAGGCGAAACGCTGGCTATTGTCGGCGAATCAGGTTCCGGGAAATCCACCCTCGGCCGTCTGCTGCTGCGCCTGCTGGGCGCCAGCGAAGGGCGCGTATTTTATCAGGGTGAGGAGATCACCCACGCCTCAGGCGCACGTCTGAACCAGCTCCGGCGTGAGCTACAGATCATCTTTCAGGATCCCTTCGCCTCGCTGAACCCGCGCATGACGGTAGAACAGATTGTCGGTGAGCCGCTGTGGCTGCACCAGAACATGAAAAAAGCGGATCGCCAGTACCACGTCGCCGAGCTGCTCAGGACGGTCGGCTTGCCCGCGGCCTGGGCCGGACGTTATCCGCACGAATTTTCCGGCGGGCAGCGTCAGCGTATCGGCATTGCGCGCGCGCTGGCGTCAGGCCCAAAGCTGCTGCTGGGCGATGAACCGGTTTCCGCACTGGATGTTTCCGTCCAGGCACAGGTGGTCAATTTACTGGAAAGCCTGAAGCACCAGTTGGGGCTAACGATGGTGATCGTCGCCCACGGTCTGGCGGTTATCCGTCATATGAGCGACCGCGTGGCGGTGATGTATCTTGGGCAAATCGTCGAGCTGGCCACCGTCGACGATATCTTCGACGCGCCGCTGCATCCTTATACCCAGGCATTAATTGCCTCTGCGCCGCAAATGCAGCCAGGCGTAGCGCGGGATGCGCCGCTGTTGCAGGGTGATTTACCGAACCCGGCTAATCCGCCCTCCGGCTGCCGTTTCCACACCCGTTGCCCCTATGTTAGCGATGAATGTCGTCAGGTTGAGCCGATTCATCAGGTAATCGACGGCGGACGTCAGGTCGCCTGCCACCGCTGGCAGGAGATTAATCGCGATCGCAGCGTTATACAGATCGCACCGCCATCCGCCGCATTTTTGCGCCGCCGCGCGCTGTTTGAACACGCGGCTACTCACTCCTCCCTTCCTTCAAGGAACTCATGATAATGACAATGCGTAATTCTCTTTTGACCGTACTGGGAAGTGTTATGTTGCTTGGTGCGGCGCTGCCCGCCCATTCTGAAAGCGTGCTGCGAATCGGCCTGGGTGCAGATCCGGACATGCTGGACCCGCATCTGGCGCGTACCTATTATGGCCGCTTCGTCTTTGCTTCCCTGTGTGACCGGCTGGTGGACGTGGACGAGCACCTCAAGGTGGTGCCGGGACTGGCGAAATCCTGGGCGTGGAGCGATGACGGCAAAACGCTGACCCTGGATCTCCGTGAAGGCGTGGCCTTCCACGACGGTGAAAAATTCGATGCCGCCGCCGCGAAATACAACCTCGACCGGGCCCTGACGCTAAAAGGCTCTCTGCGTAAAAGTGAACTCTCTTCCGTTGAGTCGGTGGAGGTCACCGGCCCGATGCAGATAGCCCTGCACCTGAAAACGCCGGATGCCGCACTTCTGATGCAGCTCACCGATCGCGCAGGCGCAATGATGGCGCCGGAAGCCGCGAAAAAAGCCGATTTTGCCGCCCATCCGGTCTGTTCCGGCCCGTATAAATTCGACAGCCGCGTGTCGCAGGACCGCATTGTGCTGACCCGCTTCGACAACTACTGGAACAAAGACGCCTACCACTTCGATAAAATTATCTATCTGCCGATCCCGGATGCCTCCGTGCGCCTGGCGAACCTGCGCGCGGGCGATCTCGACCTGACCGAAGGCATTGCCGCCAGCGACGTCAAAACCGTCGAAGCCGACAGCAAGCTGGCGCTGGCGAAGGTGACGGGCCTCGGATACCAGGGCATCACCTTCAATATTAACAATGGCAAAGTCCCGGCAAACGATCCCTTCAAAGATGCCCGCGTGCGTGAAGCATTTTCCCAGGCCATCGATCGCGATGCTTTAAACCAGGTAGTGTTCGAAGGGCTTTACACTCCAGCAAACCAGGCGTTTTCGCCGGTAAGCCCGTATCACGTCAATTTCCCGGTTCCCCCGCGTGACGTCGACAAAGCCAAAGCGCTGCTGAAAGCCGCAGGCGTCACCGCGCCGCTGACCGTCAATCTACTGGTGCCGAACAACCCAACCTCGCAGCAGGTGGGACAGGTATTGCAGGCGATGGTGGCAGAGGCGGGCTTTAACCTGAACCTGCAAATGACCGAGTTCGCCACGCTGCTGGATCGCCAGCAGAGCGGTGACTACCAGTTGAGCTTCTCCGGCTGGTCGGGTCGCCCGGATCCAGATGGCAGCATCTACGGCTTTATCAACAGCAAAGGCACCCTCAACGACGGCCGCTACAGCAATGCTCAGGTGGATGAATGGCTAACGCAGGCGCGTCAGAGCACCGATCAGGCCGCCCGCCAGCCGCTGTATGACAAGGTTGTGAAGCAGCTTCAGACCGATATGCCGATTGCATACCTTTACTTCGAACCGCGCATTTTTGGCCTGAACAAGCGCGTGCAGGGCTTTAAAGCGTACCCGGACGGCATTGTGCGTCTGGCTGGCTTAACGCTGGCGAAATAAACCTCCTGAGGAGAACCCATGCTGGAACTGATTTGCAAACGTCTGCTGCTGGCTATACCCACTCTGCTGCTGGTGAGCATGATGGTGTTCGGCCTGCAAAAGCTGCTGCCTGGCGATCCGCTGATTGCCATGGCCGGGGAGGAGCGCGATCCGGCGGTGATCGCCCAGCTGCGTGCTGAGCTGAATCTGGACGCGCCGATCCCCGTGCAGTATTTCAACTGGCTGACGCGCGCGCTGCAAGGCGATCTGGGTGTCTCCTTACGCACTCATGAGCCGGTCACGCAACTGATTGCCAGCAAGCTGCCGGTCACGCTGGAACTGTCGCTGCTGGCGATGATTATCGCGCTGGTGTTTGGTATCAGCATGGGGATCCTCGCGGCGGTGAACAAAAACAGCTGGGTCGATCACGGGGCGAACTTTGTGGCGATCTCGGGGATCTCAATACCGCACTTCTGGCTGGGGATCCTGCTGATTCTGGTCTTTTCAGTAAACCTGCAATGGTTGCCTGCGTCCGGTTATGTGCCGTTCAGTGAAGATCCGATCCAGAACCTGCGGACATTGCTGCTGCCCGCGTCCGTGCTCGGAACCGGCCTGGCGGCGACGCTGATGCGCCATACCCGCGCGTCGATGATTGCGGTGCTGAAAGCGGATTACATCCGCACCGCGCGCGCTAAGGGGCTGCTGCCGAAAGCGGTGATCCTGAAGCACGCCTTTCGCAATGCGCTGGTGCCGGTGATCACCCTCACCACGTTGCTGTTCGGCGAGCTGCTGGGCGGGGCGGTGCTGACCGAGCAGGTGTTCACCATTCCGGGCTTCGGCAAAATGATCGTCGACTCGGTGTTCAACCGCGACTACGCGGTGGTGCAGGGCGTAGTGCTGATCGTGGCGATCGGTTTCCTGATGCTCAACCTGCTGGCTGACGTGCTCTACGTCCTTATCAACCCGAAAATGCGAGGTTAATCATGGCGGAACTGACGACGCAAACCGTGGCGCCCGCGCTGCCGCGCGCGCAAAACCGGGTGCTGAAAAAATTCCTCGCTAATAAAAGTGCGGTGATTGGCGCGATTGTGGTGGGCTTTTTTGTGCTGGTGGCGCTGCTGGCGCCGTGGATCGCGCCATTTGACCCGGTCAAAGCTAACTTCCTCGCGGTGCGCAAAGCGCCATCGGCGATGTACTGGTTCGGCACCGACGAGCTGGGGCGCGATATCTTGTCCCGCATTATCTGGGGGGCGAGAACCTCGCTGATGGCGGGCTGTATGTCGGTGGCGATCGCGGTTGTCATCGGCGTGCCGCTGGGGCTGGTGGCGGGTTATTTCCAGAAGATGTGGGACGGGGTGATCTCCCGCTTTATTGAGGCACTGCTGGCCTGTCCATTCCTGATCATGGCGATCGCGCTGGGGGCATTCTTAGGCCCAAGCCTGACGAATGCCATGATCGCTATTGGACTCTCGGCAATGCCGATCTTCGCCCGCCTGACGCGCGGCCAGGTGATCGCCATTCGCAACGAAGAGTACATCGACGGCGCGCGGGCGATTGGCCTGCCGGACCGCTGGATCATCATTAAATACGTTCTGCCCAACGTGATGTCACCTATCCTGGTGCAGGCCACGCTGGCCATTGCCTCGGCGATTATCGCCGAAGCCAGCCTTTCGTTTTTAGGGTTAGGCCAACAGCCGCCGAACCCATCCTGGGGCTCCATGCTCAACACCGCAAAAGGGTTTCTCGAACAGGCGCCGTGGATGTCGGTTTTCCCCGGCGTGGCGATTTTCCTTGCCGTTCAGGGCTTTAATTTACTCGGCGACGGGCTGCGCGATGCGCTCGATCCGCGCCACGACTAAGGAGTCATGATGACCAAAGCGCTCGATTTTACAACCGGTTACGATTCACGACGCCCGCCGATGATGGGCCATAACGCCGTTGCCACCTCGCAGCCGCTGGCGGCACAGGCGGGAATGAAGATGCTACAGCTGGGCGGAAATGCCGTTGATGCGGCGATTGCGACCGCCATGGCGCTGACCGTTGTCGAGCCGACCGGCAACGGCATCGGCAGCGATGCTTTTGCCATTGTCTGGGACGGTGAAAAACTTCACGGTCTGAATGCGTCCGGTCGTTCGCCAGCCAGCTGGCATGCGGATCTGTTTGCCGGAAAAACCGCCGTACCGGAAATCGGCTGGGACGCGGTGACCGTGCCGGGTGCGGTGTCGGGCTGGGTGGCGCTGGCTGAACGTTTTGGCACGCTGCCGCTGACCACGCTCGCGCAGCCAGCCATTGATTACGCGCGTAACGGTTTCCCGGTCTCGCCGCTGATCGGCCATCTCTGGCAGCGCGGCTACAACAAGCTGAAAGATCAGCCCGGGTTTAGTGCCTGCTTTGCGCCGGAAGGCCGCGCGCCGCGCGTGGGGGAGATCTTCCGTAACCCGGCGCAGGCGAACTCACTGGAGCTGATCGCCAAAACCAACGGCGACGCGTTTTACCGTGGCGAACTGGCGCAGAAAATTGCCGCCTTCGCCAAAGCACATGGTGCACACCTGACCGAAGCAGACCTGGCGAATCACCGTGTGGACTGGGTGGAACTGCTATCGCGCGACTTCGCGGGCGGTTCGGTGCAGGAATTGCCGCCAAACGGTCAGGGGATCGCCACCCTGATTGCGCTCGGCATTCTGGAGCAGTGCGGCATCGAGAAACATCACCCGGATTCCGTGCAGGGGCTGCACCTCTCTATAGAGGCAATGAAGCTGGCGCTGGCGGATCTCGATCGCTACGTTGCGGATGAAGAGCATATGGAGTTTGCCGCCAAAGCGCTGCTGAGCGACCATTATCTGAAGTCGCGCGCCGCGCTTATCAACCACGATAAAGCCTCTGATTTTGTGTACGGATCGCCGACGCAAAGTGGGACGGTTTACCTCAGCGCAGCGGATTCCAGCGGGATGATGATCTCCTTTATCCAGTCCAATTTTATGGGCTTCGGTTCAGGGATCGTGGTGCCGGATACGGGGATCAGCCTGCAAAACCGCGGCTGCGGCTTTGTGCTCGATCCCAAACACCCGAACGCGCTGGCGGGCAGCAAGCGTCCTTTCCACACCATCATTCCGGGCTTTGCGATGGACGGTAACGGCAAACCGCTGATGTCCTTCGGCGTGATGGGCGGCCCGATGCAGGCGCAGGGGCACATGCAGATGGCGCTTCGCATTATGCTGCACGGGCAAAACCCGCAAGCGGCGATTGACGCCCCGCGCTGGCGCGTGGTGCAGGGCAGGGAAGTGGTTGTTGAATCGACCTTCGATCGCAATACCATCGCGGCGCTGCGCGAGCGCGGACACCAGATCGTGGTGGAAGATCCGCTTCAGGATTACAATTTTGGCGGCGCGCAGGTGATTTACCGTATGCCGGAAGGGCACTACGTGGCTGCGACGGAGAGCCGCAAAGACGGGCAGGCGTTGGTGAGTTGATTTGTAGGCCGGGTAAGGCGCAGCCGCCACCCGGCTTTTTCTTATCCAATGCTAAATGGATCTGCATCCTGCCAGGCCGGAAACTTCTCCCGATACTCCTTTAACGCCGTTAACGAGATCTCAGCGTCAATTCGTGTCGCCTGATGCGGCTCGGCGGTGGCAATAATCTCACCCTGCGGACTGATCACCCGGCTGTCACCGCGATAGTGATGCCCGTTGCCGTCCGTTCCTACGCGGTTACAGCCAACGACATAAGCCTGATTTTCAATCGCGCGCGCGGTCAATAAAGCCTGCCAGTGCAGGGAGCGTGGGGCGGGCCAGTTGGCGACGTACAACGCCAGGTCATAATCGTTGCGGTTGCGCGACCACACCGGGAAGCGCAGGTCATAGCAGACCAGCGGCAGAATACGCCAGCCGCGCCATTCAAATACCACGCGTTCGTTTCCGGCTTCATAATGTTGATGTTCATCCGCCATGCGGAACAGATGGCGCTTATCGTAGAAATGGACGTTTCCTTCCGGCTCGACCAGCAGGAAGCGATTGACCGGGCCGCGCGCGGTCTGGAGCGCGACGCTGCCGGCAATCAGCGCGTTTGTTTCCTGCGCCCTGGCGTGCATCCAGGCCACCACCTCGTCCTGCGGCATGGACTGTTTTGCTGCCTCCATCGCGAAACCTGTGGTGAACATCTCCGGCAGGACAATCACATCGCGTCCGGTAATCTCTTCCAGCTGGCGATCAAAATGGCGAAGGTTGGCGGGGCCGTCCATCCACACTAAAGGTTGCTGCAAAACAGAAATCTTTAAACCAGGCACGATACAGGCTCCTTAATAAACACTTTTTGACACTGTAGCACGTCATTACCAGAAAATGTGGCAATAAAAAACCCCGCGCGGGGCGGGGTTTGTGAGAGCAAAATACCTTATGCCGCTTCAGGTTTGCGGTGCTTCTCTGGCAGCTTTACCGGCTGAGTCGCCAGCTCTTCTGGTTCGAAATCATCCACGTTAATACTGCGCAGACGGCTCTCTTCGGCTTTCACCAGAATCGCAGCTTCGCTGTTGTCGATGATGCCACCCGCCAGCGCCTGTTTTGCCAGCTCATCCAGTCGTGTAAACGGCAGGTTTTTGCCCAGCTGTTTGCAGATCTTCTGGTGAATCGGGTCGGCGGCCATCACGTCAAGCAGCGCTTCTTCCAGCAAACCTACCGGGTTATGCGGGGTAGGTTCCAGGTATTGACCACGGCCAATACGGGAACGGGTTGCGCTTGGTACCTGGAGGATCTTCGCCACTTTATGATCCAGCTTGTCAGACGGTGCCAGATGGTGACGACCGGTCGGGAAGATCACCGCGCGCAGGGCGCCCGCCACGAAGCGGTTCGGGAAGTTTGCCAGCAGGTCGTCAATCGCCTGTTCCGCCTGATACATCGCATCCTGCACGCCCCAGTGCACCAGCGGCAGATCCGCTTCCTGACGGCCTTCATCGTCGTAGCGTTTCAGCACCGCAGAGGCCAGGAAGATCTGGCTCAGCACATCACCCAGACGGGCGGAGATGCGTTCGCGACGCTTCAGGCTTCCGCCCAGAACGGCCATGGAGACGTCAGACAGCAGCGCCAGGTTAGCGCTCAGACGGTTCAGGTGTTGGTAGTAACGTTTGGTTGCATCGCGGGTCGGCGTCGCGCTGGTCAGCCCCCGCGTCAGGCCGAGCCAGAAGCTGCGAACTTCATTGCTGCCAACGTGACCGATATGTTTGAACAGCAGCTTGTCGAAGGCATCCACGTCGTTATTCTGCGCGGCGGCCATCTCTTCCAGCACGTACGGATGGCAGCGAATCGCCCCCTGGCCGAAGATCATCATGCTACGGGTCAGGATGTTTGCCCCTTCCACGGTGATGGCAATCGGTGCGCCCTGATAGCCGCGCGCCAGGAAGTTGCCTTCTCCAAGCATAATGCCTTTACCGCCTGCGATATCCATTGCATCAATAATTGACTGCTGTGCGCGGTGGGTACAGTGGTACTTCACAATCGCCGACAGCACGGCAGGTTTTTCGCCCAGCATAATACCGTAGGTAATCAGCGAGGCTGCGGCGTCCATCACGTAGGCATTGCCCGCAATACGCGCCAGCGGCTCTTCGATACCTTCCATCTTGCCGATGGAGATTTTGAACTGACGGCGGATATGCGCGTAAGCCCCAATCCCCATCGCCACCGATTTCAGACCGCCGGTAGAGTTCGACGGCAGGGTAATACCGCGGCCCACCGACAGACATTCCACCAGCATACGCCAGCCCTGACCGGCCATTTTCGGTCCACCGATGATGTAGTCAATCGGCACAAAGATATCCTGACCGCGAGTCGGGCCGTTCTGGAACGGTACGTTCAGCGGGAAATGACGACGACCAATTTCAACCCCCGGGGTCGAGGTTGGGATCAGCGCACAGGTAATGCCCAGATCTTCTTCACCACCCAGCAGTTTTTCCGGGTCAGAAAGTTTGAACGCCAGACCGAGTACGGTGGCGATAGGCGCCAGGGTGATATAACGTTTGTTCCAGGTCAGGCGCATGCCCAGCACCTGTTCGCCCTGCCATTCGCCCATGCAGACCACGCCAGTATCCGGGATCGCACCGGCATCAGAACCGGCTTCCGGGCTGGTCAGCGCGAAGCACGGAATTTCCTGACCACGCGCCAGACGCGGCAGATAGTGATCTTTCTGCTCTTCCGTACCGTAATGCTGTAACAGCTCGCCCGGGCCTAAGGAGTTTGGCACGCCAACGGTGATCGCCAGGATCCCGGAAACACCCGCCAGTTTTTGCAGGACGCGAGCCTGAGCGTAAGCGGAGAATTCCAGACCGCCGTACTCTTTCTTAATGATCATCGCGAAGAAGCGATGCTCTTTCAGATATGCCCAAAGCTCAGGCGGCAGGTCGGCCATTTCGTGAGTGATGGCAAAATCGTTCGCCATGCGGCAGGCTTCTTCCACCGGGCCGTCAATAAAGGCTTGTTCTTCGGCGGTCAGACGCGGCTGCGGGTAGTTGTGCAGCTTTTTCCAGTCCGGGTTGCCCTGGAACAGATCGCCTTCCCACCAGGTCGTGCCCGCATCAATCGCCTCTTTCTCCGTGCGCGACATCGGCGGCATCACTTTACGGAATCCCTTGAACACCGGCGCGGAGATCATCGACTTACGCATCGGTGTCAGGTTAAACGGCAGCAAAATGATTGCCAGGGGAACAAGTACCCAGATATTCCACAGGCCAGCGACGCCAAGTGCAGCTGTCCAGGCCAGAAGAATCAGGCTACTCAGGAATAAACTGACACGGTGATAGAACAACACCCCGAGCAGCACAACGGTTGCGAAAATGCTCAAAATCATCATAAAGAAAAGCTCCCTTGCTTGTAGGAGGTCTGACCACTTGTGATGATATGGTTGTAGTTGATGTCATTTCCATTAGCAATGTGTTTACAAAATAATTACAACCTGGTTCACATTGTTCGCGTTTTAGCCGGCACAAAAAATCAAAACGCCGGACTATTCGCATGGCTTTAGCTTCTCGCTTTTACTGCTATCCGGTACACTCCACTGTGTTATTTCATCAATACTGAAGGATTATCCTCATGTACCAGGATCTTATTCGTAACGAACTGAACGAAGCGGCGGAAACGCTGGCGAATTTTCTGAAAGATGATGCCAATATTCACGCTATTCAGCGCGCGGCGGTCCTGCTTGCCGACAGTTTCAAAGCCGGCGGTAAAGTGCTTTCCTGCGGTAACGGCGGTTCCCACTGTGACGCCATGCACTTCGCCGAAGAGCTGACCGGACGCTATCGCGAAAACCGTCCGGGCTACCCGGCGATTGCGATTTCCGACGTGAGCCACATCTCCTGTGTAGGCAACGACTTCGGTTACGACCATATCTTTTCCCGCTACGTTGAAGCCGTAGGCCGTGAAGGCGACGTGCTGCTGGGGATCTCCACATCCGGTAACTCCGCTAACGTGATCAAAGCGATCGCCGCCGCGCGTGAGAAGGGCATGAAAGTGATTACCCTGACCGGGAAAGATGGCGGTAAGATGGACGGTACAGCGGACATTGAAATCCGTGTACCACACTTCGGTTATGCGGATCGCGTTCAGGAAATTCACATCAAAGTGATCCACATCCTGATCCAACTGATCGAAAAAGAGATGGTTAAGTAAGACTTCGCTGGGGGGCGCCGGTGCCCCCCGCTGTTGTGGAGGTGTTCTATGTGCGAACTGCTCGGGATGAGCGCCAATGTGCCAACCGATATCTGCTTTAGTTTCACCGGGCTGGTTCAGCGCGGTGGAGGAACCGGGCCGCATAAAGACGGCTGGGGCATTACCTTCTACGAAGGCAAAGGATGTCGCACGTTTAAAGATCCACAGCCCAGCTTTAACTCACCCATTGCCAGACTGGTGCAGGACTATCCTATTAAATCCTGTTCGGTGATCGCCCATATCCGCCAGGCCAATCGCGGCGAAGTGGCGCTGGAAAATACCCATCCGTTTACCCGTGAACTGTGGGGACGTAACTGGACCTATGCGCACAACGGGCAGCTCTCGGGCTATAAATCACTGGAAACCGGCAATTTTCGTCCTGTCGGTGAAACGGACAGCGAAAAAGCATTTTGCTGGCTGCTGCACAAGCTGACCGAGCGCTACCCCCGTACGCCCGGCAACATGACCGCAGTATTTAAGTACATAGCGTCACTGGCGTCTGAGTTACGCGAGAAGGGCGTGTTTAATATGCTGCTGTCTGACGGACGCTACGTGATGGCATTCTGCTCGACGAATCTGTTCTGGATCACCCGACGAGCGCCGTTTGGCGTCGCCACGCTGCTCGATCAGGATGTGGAAATTGATTTTCAGAAGGAGACCACACCGAACGATGTGGTCACTGTCATTGCAACGCAGCCGCTGACGGGCAACGAAACCTGGCAAAAGATCATGCCAGGCGAGTGGGCGCTATTTTGTCTCGGGGACCGCGTAATTTGACGCCAGCTGAGGCTGAACCACTTCATGGCTGAGCGGTTTACTCACCACGTAACGGCCATTGACGATGGACACCACCGGCGGCTTATGGGTCTGCTCGAAGTAGTCATAACCCGGTTTTAGCTGTTTCCAGAAATCTGTGTAAACAGAGTACTTATGGCGCGCCATGTTGGCATCCGTCATACGGAACGGATAGATGCTGACCTGAACATTCGGCTGGCCGAAGACCAGTGCGCCCGTGACAAACTGGAAGATTTCATCAATGCCGGAATCCGTCATCGCATAACAGCCGACAGACACGCAGGCGCCGTGGATCATCAGGTATTTCCCTTCGTAACCGTGCGCACGGTCGAAGGCATTGGGGAAACCGATGTTAATCGCTTTATAGAAGCGGCTGTCCGGTTTTAGCTGGTTACGCTGAACGTTGTAAAACCCTTCCGGACTTTTGAAGTCACCCTGGCGCTGTTTCGGCCCCAGTCCGCCAGAATAGTTACAGATTTTGTAGCTATCGAGCAGTTGATACGTCTCGCCCATTTTGACAAACAGATCGAGTGTGCGCTCTTCCTTGAAGATTTGAATATAAACCGGGGAACCCATCAACTGCTGTTTATACTCTTTGCTGACCGGCGTCGTTGAACTATTACTGCCAAGCAGCCCGGCAAACGACATGCACGGTATCAGAAGCATCGCAATGAACAATGCGATTTTACGCATACTACTGGTTCCTTGATAAAACAATGACCAACTTGCCAGAACGGCAAAAGACTCCCGAAATCAGACTAATCTGGACAGGAGCGCTCACATTAGCACCGATGGAGATTTTCGCAAGAGCCAACCTTTGCGTTTACAAATTAGTTTTACTTTATAACCCATTCATATTGTCCTGACTCCAGGAACTTTGCGCAATAGCTCGCATTTCGGCGCGCCAGACGGCGGATTTACTGCCCTTGGCAGGGCCGAAAATGGTACACTCCGGCCTCTCTGGATTGTTGTTCATGGATACCTGCTAACCACATGTTTAGAATCAGAAAAGGACTCGATCTGCCAATCTCTGGCGTGCCTGAACAGCACGTAACGACCGGCGCCAGTATTCATCATGTCGCTATTGTGGGTGATGATTACGTGGGCATGCGCCCCGCGATGCTTGTACAGGAAGGCGATCGTGTAATAAAAGGCCAGGCACTCTTCGAGGATAAAAAAAATCCTGGCGTTATGTTTACAGCCCCTGCCAGCGGTACCGTCGTCGCCATCCATCGTGGTGAGCGTCGCGTCCTGCAGTCGGTTGTCATTCAAATTGAAGGTGACGAAAAACGCGAGTTTGCGCGTTTTGACGCCGCCGATCTCGCTACCCTCAGCCACGACGCGGTGCAGACGCAACTGCTGGAGTCAGGACTGTGGACGGCGCTTCGCACGCGTCCCTATAGCAAAACGCCCGTACCTGGCACTGTGCCAGCCGCTATCTTCGTTACGGCCATCGACACTAACCCGCTCAGCGCGGATCCGCAGCCTCTTATCCTGGCGGAACGCAAAGCTTTCGATGCCGGCCTCACCGTGTTAACGCGCCTGACGCCGGGCAAAGTGCATGTCTGCCAGGCCAGCGGCGGTAAGCTGGGCGGGCATCCGCAAGGGCAGGTCGCCTTTAATGAATTTGCCGGCCCGCATCCGGCCGGGCTGGTGGGAACGCATATTCATTTCCTGGAGCCGGTAAGCCTGACGAAACAGGTCTGGCATCTTAATTATCAGGACGTGATCGCTATCGGTAAGCTCTTCACCACGGGTGAGCTGTGCGCAGAACGCATTATTGCCATCGGCGGCCCTCAGGCAACCCAACCGCGTCTGGTTCGCACGCTGCTTGGGGCAGACCTGACGGCGCTGTTGGCTGGCGAAACGAAAGAAGGTGAAAACCGCATTATTTCCGGCTCGGTGCTGAGCGGCAGACACGCGACAGGCCCGATGGCCTGGCTGGGTCGTTTCCATCTTCAGGTGAGCGTGGTGCTTGAAGGGCGTGAGAAAGAGCTGTTCGGCTGGGTGCTTCCTGGCGCGGAAAAATACTCGGTAACCCGTACCACGCTCGGCCACTTTTTGCGTCGTAAGCTGTTTAACTTCTCCACCAGCACCAACGGCGGTGAGCGCGCCATGGTCCCGATTGGCAACTACGAACGCGTGATGCCGCTGGATATTCTGCCCACTGTGCTGCTGCGCGATCTGCTGGCCGGCGATACCGATGGTGCCCAGGCGCTGGGCTGTCTGGAGCTGGACGAGGAAGATCTGGCGCTGTGTACCTATGTGTGTCCAGGTAAATACGAATATGGACCCGTATTGCGCGAGGTGTTAACCCGCATTGAGCAGGAAGGATAACCATGGGCTTAAAACACCTCTTTGAAAAAATTGAGCCGCACTTTACCGAAGGGAAGCTCAAAAAGTACTACCCGCTGTATGAAGCGACAACGACCATTTTCTACACGCCGGGTCTGGTGACGAAAGGCGCGGCGCACGTTCGCGACGCCATCGACCTCAAGCGAATGATGATTCTGGTCTGGTTTGCGGTCTTCCCGGCCATGTTCTGGGGGATGTATAACGTTGGGTTGCAGACTATTCCGGCGCTGCACCATATGTACGATGCAGAGCAGCTGGCGCAGGTGATTCAGTCTGACTGGCACTATCGTCTGGCGCAGTCGCTGGGGGTGAGCTTTGCGGCAGATGCAGGCTGGATCAGCATGATGACGCTGGGCGCTGTCTTCTTCCTCCCCATCTATATGACTGTCTTTATTGTGGGCGGTTTCTGGGAGGTTCTGTTCGCTATTATTCGCAAACATGAGATCAACGAGGGCTTCTTTGTTACCTCTATTCTGTTTGCGCTGATTGTTCCGCCAACGCTGCCGCTCTGGCAGGCGGCGATGGGGATCAGCTTTGGCGTAGTGATTGCCAAGGAGATCTTCGGCGGGACCGGACGCAACTTCCTCAACCCGGCACTGGCAGGGCGCGCGTTCCTGTTCTTTGCTTATCCGGCGCAAATCTCGGGCGACCTGGTGTGGACGGCAGCAGACGGATTCTCCGGCGCGACGCCACTTTCACAGTGGGCGGCTGGCGGCGGCGAAACGCTGGTTAACAATGCAACCGGACAGCCTGTCACCTGGTTTGATGCGTTTATTGGCAATATTCCAGGCTCCATCGGTGAAGTGTCTACCCTGATGATTTTGATCGGCGGAGCCATCATCCTCTTTGGCCGCGTGGCGTCCTGGCGCATTGTCGCTGGCGTCATGCTTGGGATGGTCCTCACCGCCACGCTTTTCAATTTCATTGGTTCAGACACTAACCCGATGTTCTCCATGCCGTGGTACTGGCACCTCGTGCTGGGAGGCTTTGCGTTTGGCATGATGTTCATGGCCACCGATCCCGTCTCGGCTTCGTTTACCGACAGAGGAAAATGGTGCTACGGCGCGCTCATTGGGGTGATGTGTGTACTGATTCGCGTGGTCAACCCGGCCTATCCGGAAGGGATGATGTTGGCCATTCTGTTTGCCAATCTGTTTGCGCCGCTGTTCGACTACCTGGTCGTGCGCGCCAACATTAAGCGGAGGAAGGCGCGTGGCTGAGATCAAAAATAACGACAGTATCAGCAAAACGCTGCTGGTGGTGCTGGTACTGTGTCTGGTCTGTTCCATTGTCGTGGCCGGTTCTGCCGTTGGGTTGAAACCGCTACAGCAGGAGCAACGTGCGCTGGATAAACAGCGTAACATCCTTGCCGTTGCCGGGCTGATGCAGGAAGGCATGACGAAGGATGACGTCGCAGCGGTGTTTGCCGAACGCATTACCGCACGGCTGGTGGATTTAAAAACCGGGGAGTTAATGGATAAAGACCCGGCGAAATATAACCAGGCGCTGGCGCTAAAAGATCCGCAGATGAGCACCATGCTTGACGCCTCGCAGGATCCGGCAGGCATTAAGCGCCGCAGCAATGTCGCGGAGATTTACCTCGTCCGCGACGAGCAAAAGCGCATCCAGGAAATCGTGTTGCCCATCTATGGCAACGGTTTATGGTCAATGATGTACGCCTTTGTGGCGCTGGATACCGATGGCCGTACGGTCAAAGGCATTACATATTACGATCAGGGCGAAACACCAGGGCTGGGGGGCGAAGTTGAGAACCCTAACTGGCGGGCACAGTTTGTCGGTAAAAAAGTGCTCGATGACAACGGCCTGCCTGCGCTGAAGGTGGTGAAAGGAGGAGCGCGTCCCGGTGATGAATTTGCCGTTGATGGCCTTTCCGGCGCTACGCTCACCTCTAATGGGGTGCAGCACAGCTTTGATTTCTGGATGGGTGAACTGGGCTTTGGTCCCTTCCTGAAGAATGTACGTGAAGGAGCGCTGAACAATGGCTGATACGGGTGAACTGAAAGAAGTTAAAAAGGTGCTGATGGGCCCACTTTTAGCCAATAACCCGATAACGCTTCAGGTGCTGGGTGTATGCTCGGCTCTGGCGGTAACCACCAAGCTGGAAACGGCGGTGGTCATGACGCTGGCGGTAACGCTGGTGACAGCGTTTTCCAGCATGTTTATCTCAATGATCCGCCACCACATACCCAACAGCGTGAGGATCATTGTCCAGATGGCGATCATCGCCTCGCTGGTGATCGTGGTTGATCAGCTTCTGCGCGCCTTCGCTTATGAAACCTCGAAGCAGCTTTCGGTGTTTGTCGGCCTGATTATCACCAACTGTATCGTGATGGGGCGCGCTGAAGCCTATGCGATGAAAATGCCGCCACTGGCGAGCTTTATGGACGGTATAGGCAACGGGCTGGGTTACGGTGTGATCCTGTTGACGGTTGGTTTCCTGCGCGAACTTATTGGCAGCGGCAAACTGTTTGGCATTCCGGTGCTGGATACGGTACAGAACGGCGGCTGGTATCTGCCGAACGGCCTGTTCCTGCTGGCACCAAGCGCATTTTTCATTATCGGTTTGCTGATCTGGCTGATTCGTACGCTGAAGCCTGAACAGCAGGAAAAGGAGTAACCGACGATGGCTCATTACTTGAGTTTATTTGTGCGCGCGGTGTTTGTTGAAAACATGGCGCTCGCTTTCTTCCTGGGCATGTGTACGTTCCTTGCTGTTTCTAAGAAGGTATCGACGGCATTCGGTCTGGGTGTGGCGGTCACTGTTGTGCTGGGGCTTTCCGTTCCGATTAACAACCTGGTGTTCAACTTCGTGCTTCGCGATGGCGCGCTGGTGGAGGGCGTTGATCTTAGCTTCCTGAACTTCATCACCTTTATCGGGGTGATTGCGGCGCTTGTTCAGATCCTGGAGATGATCCTCGATAAATACTTCCCGTCGCTGTACAACGCACTGGGGATCTTCCTGCCGCTAATCGCGGTGAACTGCGCCATTTTCGGCGGCGTCTCATTTATGGTTCAGCGCGATTACAACTTCAGTGAATCGGTTGTGTATGGTTTCGGTTCCGGTATCGGCTGGATGCTGGCGATTGTCACCATGGCGGGGATCCGTGAAAAAATGAAATATGCCAACGTACCTGCGGGGCTTCGTGGCTTAGGGATCACCTTTATCACCACCGGCCTGATGGCGTTGGGCTTTATGTCCTTCTCCGGTGTGCAGCTATAAGGGCTAAAAGATGGAAATTATTCTTGGCGTGGTGATGTTCACGCTGATAGTACTGGTGCTGTCAGGGCTGATCCTGGCGGCGCGTGCGAAGCTGGTGAATTCCGGGGATGTGATCATTGATATCAATGACGATCCGCAGAATCAGATCCGTACCCCGGCAGGGGATAAGCTGCTTAATACGCTCTCCGGCAACGGGATTTTTGTCTCGTCTGCCTGTGGCGGCGGTGGCTCCTGTGGACAATGCCGTGTGAAGGTGAAAGAGGGTGGCGGGGATATTCTGCCAACAGAACTGTCGCATATCACGAAGCGTGAAGCGAAAGAGGGCTGCCGTCTGGCGTGTCAGGTCGCTGTGCGCCAGAACATGAAGATTGAGCTGCCGGAGGAGATCTTCGGCGTGAAAAAATGGGAGTGCGAAGTTATTTCTAACGATAATAAAGCCACGTTCATTAAAGAGCTCAAGCTGCGCGTTCCTGAAGGGGAAAGCGTCCCGTTCCGTGCGGGTGGGTATATTCAGATTGATTGTCCGGCACACACCGTGGCGTATGCTGACTTCGACGTGCCCGAGGAGTACCGGGCCGACTGGGATAAATTTAACCTCTTCCGCTTTGTTTCCGAAGTAAAAGAGCCCGCGCTTCGCGCTTATTCCATGGCTAACTATCCGGAAGAGAAGGGCATTATTATGCTCAACGTGCGTATCGCCACGCCGCCGCCGAATGTGCCTGATGCACCCCCTGGCGTCATGTCGTCCTATATCTGGTCCCTCAAGCCTGGCGACAAAGTGACGATTTCCGGCCCGTTCGGCGAATTCTTTGCCAAAGACACCGACGCGGAAATGGTCTTTATCGGCGGCGGTGCGGGTATGGCACCGATGCGTTCGCATATCTTTGACCAGCTCAAACGACTTGGCAGCAAGCGCAAGATCAGCTTCTGGTACGGGGCGCGTTCACTGCGCGAAATGTTCTATGACGATGAGTTTGAACAACTGGCACGTGATAACCCTAACTTTACCTTCCATGTGGCGTTATCCGATCCGCAGCCGGAAGATAACTGGACAGGTTATACGGGCTTCATCCACAACGTGCTGTATGAAAATTACCTCAAACAGCACCCGGCACCGGAAGATTGCGAGTTTTATATGTGTGGCCCGCCAATGATGAACGCTGCCGTGATTAAGATGCTAAAAGATCTTGGCGTGGAAGATGAGAACATCATGCTCGATGATTTCGGAGGTTGATTATGCTGACCTTTCTGGCGACCTTTGCGGTGTTTGTACTGGTGATATTCGGGATGTCCTTAGGCTGGATCATCAAGCGTAAAAGCATTCAGGGCAGCTGTGGAGGTATATCTTCCATCGGAATGGAAAAAGTGTGCGATTGTCCGGAACCGTGCGATGCGCGAAAAAAACGGATGGCTCGCGAGCAGCAACGCATTATTTAGTTTTGTATGTCGGGTAAGGCAACGCCGCCACCCGACAATTCCCACGCATACTTCTCAACCCTCATTTGTTTACTGTATACTTATCCAGTAATGAGTGAGGGCTTACTATGCGCAAAATAATCCATGTCGATATGGACTGCTTTTTTGCCGCAGTGGAGATGCGTGACAACCCGGCGCTGCGGGATATTCCCATCGCCATTGGCGGCAGCCGGGTTCAGCGCGGTGTCATCAGCACCGCCAACTATCCTGCTCGCAAATACGGTGTGCGCAGCGCCATGCCGACAGCGATGGCGCTAAAACTGTGCCCGCATCTCACTCTTTTGCCCGGACGTTTTGATGCCTATAAAGAAGCATCGAACCACATTCGGGAGATCTTCTCCCGCTACACCTCTCTGATTGAACCGTTATCGCTGGATGAAGCCTATCTGGATGTCACCCACAGCGTGCACTGCCACGGCTCCGCCACCCTGATGGCGCAGGAGATCCGCCAGACTATTTTTAACGAGCTGAACCTGACGGCATCGGCAGGCGTCGCGCCGATAAAATTTCTCGCCAAAATCGCCTCCGATTTAAATAAGCCCAACGGCCAGTACGTCATCACCCCGGAAGAGGTTCCGGCGTTTTTAAAGACGCTGCCGCTCAGCAAAATCCCCGGCGTGGGCAAAGTCTCCGCCGCGAAGTTGGAAAGTATGGGGCTACGCACCTGTGAAGACGTTCAGCGCAGCGATCTGGCGCTGCTGCTTAAGCGTTTTGGTAAGTTTGGCCGCGTACTGTGGGAACGCAGTCAGGGCATTGATGATCGGGATGTGAACAACGAACGGCTGCGTAAATCGGTCGGCGTTGAACGCACGCTGAGCGAAGATATCCATGACTGGACAGAGTGTGAAACCATTATTACGGAACAACTCTATCCTGAGCTTGAACGACGCTTACTGAAGGTCAAACCAGATCTGCTTATTGCCCGGCAGGGCATCAAACTGAAATTTAACGATTTTCAACAGACGACGCAGGAGCACGTCTGGCCACGCCTCAACAAAGAGGATCTTATTGCGACGGCAAAAAAGGCATGGGAAGAGCGGCGGGGCGGACGAGGGGTAAGGCTGGTGGGGCTGCACGTCACATTGCTGGATCCGCAGCTGGAGCGTCAGCTGGTGCTGGGACTGTAGATTAGGCTAATCGTATGCCCGGTAAGCGAAGCGCCACCGGGCATCAAACGGCTTATTACTTAACAGGGATTGCTTTCAGCAGCTCAGTCAGCAGCGTCCAGTAGTGACCGACGCTTTCAATGTGAACCTGCTCATCCGGGGAGTGTGGCCCCGTAATGGTCGGCCCGATGGAGACCATGTCCATATCCGGATACGGTTTCTTGAACAGACCACATTCCAGACCCGCGTGAATAACCTGAATGTTTGGGGTGCTGTTGAACAGTCTCTGATAAGTTTCACGCACCAGTGCCATGACCGGAGAACTTGCATCCGGCTGCCAGCCAGGGTAGCTGCCTTTTGCAGACGTTTTCGCGCCCGCCAGGGTACCCAGAGATTCCAGCATGCTCACAACGTACTCTTTACCGCTGTCGATCAGGGAACGGATCAGGCAAATGATCTCTGCGCTGTCGTCGCCCATGGTCACTACGCCCACGTTCAGGGAGGTTTCAACCACGCCTTTTGCGACGTCAGAATTGCGGATCACGCCGTTTGGCGTTGCGTTCAGCAACTGGACGAACGTGTCACGAGACTGAGTGGTCAGCGCGGCTTTATCCGTTGTAACGGACTCCAGTACCACCGTCAGGTTTTTCTCTTTCTCAGACAGCTCGTTTTTCAGGATATCCAGATACAGGCTGGAGAGGTTTTTCAGCTCTTCCGCTTTCGCCGCAGGCACCGCCACGGTCGCGAAGGCTTCGCGAGGGATCGCGTTACGCAGAGTGCCGCCGTTGAAGTCCACCAGACGCAAATCCAGTTCAACTGCATGGCCCGCCAGGAAACGTGCCAGCAGTTTGTTGGCGTTGCCCAGGCCCAGATGGATATCGCCGCCGGAGTGACCGCCTTTCAGCCCTTTCAGCGTCAGCTTAAAGGTTTCGAATCCGGCAGGAATCGCTTCGCGGGACAGCGGCAGGGTAGAGATGAAATCGATCCCGCCCGCGCAGCCCATGTAGATCTCACCTTCTTCTTCGGAGTCGGTGTTGATCAGAATGTCCGCTTGCAGCCAGTTTGCCTGGAGACCGAACGCGCCATCCATGCCCGCTTCTTCAGTCATGGTCAGCAGCACTTCCAGCGGACCGTGTTCAACGCTGTCGTCAGCCAGCACGGCCAGCGCGGAAGCCATACCAATACCGTTATCTGCGCCCAGGGTCGTGCCGCGCGCCTTCACCCACTCACCGTCGATGTACGGCTGAATCGGGTCTTTTGTGAAGTCGTGAACGGTGTCGTTGTTTTTCTGCGGAACCATGTCCAGGTGCGCCTGCAATACAACCGGCTTGCGATTTTCCATACCTGCGGTGGCAGGTTTGCGGATGAGAATATTGCCAACCTGGTCGCGCTCAGCGTGCAGACCTTTTTCCTTTGCCCAGCCCATAATATGTTCGGCAAGCTGTTCTTCGTGATAGGAAGGATGCGGAATGGAGCAGATTTTGGCAAAAATATCCCACAGCGGCTGTGGAGATAATTGAGACAGTTCAGACACGATAGGTCTCCTTGTCGTTGCGCTGCAAAACAATGTTGCAGGTCACTGGGTTAGCAGGTTAATCGTTACCACAAGACGGGCTTGCGAGATGCATCTGAGAATACCACTTTCTCCCGTGGCTGGTAGCATTAAGCATGTAAAAACTCAGGCTCATGGCGCGTAACACTGGTTTTTAGTGCGTCAGATCTCTATAATCTCGCGCAACCTGGTTCACCCTCATTTTTTTAAGCCGTATATAAACAGGCTGGGACACTTCACATGAGCGAAAAATACGTCGTCACCTGGGACATGTTGCAGATTCACGCACGCAAACTGGCTGCGCGTCTGATGCCTTCCGAACAGTGGAAAGGCATTATTGCCGTCAGCCGTGGCGGTCTGGTACCGGGGGCGCTGCTGGCACGTGAGCTGGGTATTCGTCATGTCGATACCGTATGTATCTCCAGCTATGACCACGATAACCAGCGTGAGCTGAAAGTGCTGAAGCGCGCGGAAGGCGACGGTGAAGGCTTTATCGTTATCGACGATCTGGTGGACACCGGCGGTACCGCTGTGGCTATCCGCGAAATGTATCCAAAAGCGCACTTCGTCACTATCTTCGCGAAACCAGCGGGTCGTCCCCTGGTTGATGATTACGTCATTGATATCCCACAGGATACCTGGATTGAACAGCCATGGGATATGGGCGTGGTCTTCGTACCGCCTATCTCTGGCCGTTAATTTCAGTACGTAACTTTACACGCCCGGTTATGCCGGGCGTTGTTCTTTTTACCCTGCCACGCGTTACAATGGTCTCCAAGTGATGTATCCATGGAGGCAACGCAATGGCGCAGGCGAATCTCACCGAAACTCTTTTCAAACCCCGTTTCAAGCACCCTGAAACCTCGACGCTGGTGCGTCGGTTTAATCCGGGGACCATGCCTGCTGTACAGTCAGCGTTAGATGGTAAAAACGTGCCCCACTGGTACCGCATGATTAATCGCCTGATGTGGATCTGGCGCGGTATCGATTCACGTGAAATCCTCGACGTGCAGGCGCGTATCGTGATGAGCGAGTCTGAGCGCACCGACAGCGATCTCTACGACACGGTGGTGGGCTACCGTGGCGGGAACTGGATCTACGAATGGTCAAAGCAGGCCATGCTCTGGCAGCAAAAAGCGAGCCAGGAAGAAGATGCCACTCTCAGCGGCAAACACTGGCTGCATGCGGCAAACCTTTACAGCATCGCTGCATACCCGCATCTGAAAGGAGACGAACTGGCGGAGCAGGCCCAGGCGCTGGCAAACCGGGCTTATGAAGAGGCCGCCCAGCGGCTGCCTGGCCGGATGCGTGAAATTGAGTTCGCCATTCCCGGCGGTAGCCCGGTGAGTGGATTCCTGCATATGCCGGAGGGGGAAGGCCCGTTCCCGACGGTTCTGATGTGCGGCGGCCTGGATTCGTTACAAATTGATTATTACAGCCTGTATGAGCGCTACTTTGCCCCAAACGGGATCGCCATGCTGACGCTCGATATGCCATCAATTGGTTTTTCATCCAAATGGAAACTTACGCAAGATTCCAGCCTGCTGCACCAGCATGCATTAAAAGCGCTGGAGAATATCCCCTGGGTTGACCATACCCGGGTAGGTGCGTTTGGCTTCCGCTTTGGCGCTAACGTCGCGGTACGGCTGGCCTACCTTGAATCTTCCCGCCTGAAGGCCGTCGCCTGTCTTGGTCCGGTAGTGCATGCACTGCTAAGCGAGCCTGCGCGTCAGGGTAGCGTTCCTGAAATGTATCTGGACGTGCTGGCGAGCCGACTTGGCATGCATGATGCTTCAGATGAAGCGTTGCGCATTGAACTTAATCGGTATTCATTAAAAACGCAGGGCTTGCTGGGCCGCCGTTGCCCAACCCCGATGATGTCCGGTTTCTGGAAGAACGATCCATTTAGCCCGGAAGAGGAGTCACGCTTAATCACCTCGTCATCTTCGGATGGCAAATTGCTGGAGGTACCCTTCAGCCCGGTGTACCAGAATTTTGACAAAGCGCTTAAAGAGATCACACGCTGGATCACGCAGAGATTGTGTTAATAGTTTGCTAAATTTCGTTGGTTTGGTAAAACAGTGCTTCACAAAAGGAGATCGCAATGACGTTACCGAGTGGACACCCGAAAAGTAGACTGATTAAGAAGTTCATGGCTCTTGGCCCGTATATTCGAGAAGAGCAGTGTGAAGAGAATCGCTTTTTTTTCGACTGCCTGGCTGTTTGCGTCAACGTGAAGCCTGCACCCGAAAAACGTGAGTTCTGGGGCTGGTGGATGGAAATGGAAGCACAGGAAAACCGTTTTACCTATAGCTATCAGTTTGGCCTGTTTAATAAAGACGGGCACTGGCAGGCGACGAGCATCAAAGATCAGGAAGTGATCGATCGCCTGGAGCATACGCTAAAAGAATTTCACGGCAGAGCTCGCGACCTGCTGGCAACGCTGGATCTGAAGCTGGAGCCTGCGGACGATTTTTCCAGCGAAGCGGTGAAACTGAGAGCCTGATGATGTCACAGCGCCGGGTGGCGGCTACGCCTTACCCGGCCTAAAAACGTATTACTCCCCAGGTCCGGTAAGCACAGCGTCACCGGGCACAAAAAAACCGGCTCAGCGCCGGTTTTTTTATTACCACAACATCAGAACTGGTAGGTCATGCCCAGCGCAACGATATCATCGCTGCTTACGCCCAGTTTATTATCGTCATCGATCTGGTTGATTTTATAATCAACAAACGCAGACATGTTTTTGTTGAAATAATAGGTTGCACCTACATCGATGTATTTCACGATATCTTCATCGCCGATGCCTTCGATATCTTTGCCTTTAGACTGCACGTAACCCAGAGATGGGCGCAGACCAAAGTCAAACTGATATTGCGCAACCACTTCGAAGTTTTGCGCTTTATTTGCAAAACCACCGGAAATAGGGGCCATATTGCGGGTTTCAGAATAGAGAGTGGCCAGATATATATCGTTGGCATCATATTTCAGACCGGTCGCCCAGCCTTCTGCTTTTTTACCTTCGCCGCGTGCCTGAAGGTTTTGCTCATTGGTGCGATCGGAGCTGGCATACGCACCAATCACAGAGAAATCGCTGCCGCCGAAGTCATAGCTCAGGGAGGTACCGAAGCCGTCGCCGTTTTGCTTCTTCACGTCGCGGTTTTCATTTTTACCCTGGTATTGCAGGGTCATATTAAGACCGTCAACCATGCCAAAGAAATCGGTATTACGGTATGTAGCCAGACCGGAAGCGCGTTTCGTCATGAAGTTATCGGTCTGCGCCAGGCCGTCACCGCCGAACTCCGGGAACATATCGGTGTATGCGGCGACGTCATACAGCGCACCCAGGTTACGACCGTAATCAAAAGAACCAAAATCTTTCAGTTTAATACCCGCAAATGCCAGGCGCGTTTTTTGAGAAGAGTCGCTTTCTGCTTTGTTACCCGCGAACTCTGCTTCCCAACGTCCGTAGCCCGTCAGCTGATCGTTAATCTGCGTTTCACCCTTAAAGCCAAAACGAACGTAAGTCTGGTCACCATCCTTCGCGTCATCATCACTGAGGTAGTGCATTGCTTTTACTTTGCCGTACACGTCCAGTTTATTACCGTTTTTATTATAAACTTCTGCTGCGTGAACAGATGTGGATGCAACTACGCCCATTACCACTAATGCCAGAGTGCTCTTTTTCATTTTCAATCCTGATTTTTTAAAAACGCGCTAATATTCGCTGAGCAATAAGATTCAACTTATTACCCCGTGAAAAACAGGAAGGGTTTTATCGTTAGTGGGTGAACGTTTTATGACAAAGTAAGAATATGTCTAAAAAAGTATGTTTTAATTTTTCGGTAATAAAATTGTCAAAATCTGCCGCTACGCTTCCTGATCCCGCGCAACAAAGTGACGGGTGATGTGCTAAGGCAGTTGGCAACGGGGCTGACACCTGTTAAAACGTCTGACTGACATCATTTTCCCTTATTGTTGAACGGCAGAGAATCATGAGTGACAGCCAGACGCTGGTGGTAAAACTCGGTACCAGTGTGTTAACAGGCGGATCGCGCCGCCTTAATCGTGCCCATATCGTTGAGCTTGTACGTCAGTGCGCTCAGTTGCATGCCGCAGGGCATCGTATTGTGATTGTGACCTCCGGGGCGATTGCCGCCGGGCGTGAACACCTGGGCTACCCCGAACTCCCCGCGACGATCGCCTCCAAACAGCTGCTGGCCGCCGTAGGACAAAGCCGACTCATACAGCTCTGGGAACAACTGTTCTCCATTTATGGCATTCACGTCGGGCAGATGCTGCTGACGCGTGCGGATATGGAAGACAGAGAACGTTTCCTGAACGCCCGCGATACGCTGCGCGCGCTGCTGGATAACCATATCGTTCCGGTCATCAACGAAAACGACGCTGTTGCCACCGCTGAAATCAAAGTAGGCGACAACGATAACCTCTCTGCGCTGGCGGCGATCCTGGCAGGGGCCGATAAGCTGCTGCTTCTGACCGATCAGCAGGGGCTGTTTACCGCTGACCCGCGTTCCAATCCACAGGCAGAACTGATCAAAGACGTTCACGGCATTGACGATGCGCTGCGTGCCATTGCGGGAGACAGCGTTTCTGGTCTTGGGACAGGCGGTATGGGCACCAAGCTCCAGGCTGCGGACGTGGCGTGCCGGGCCGGTATCGACACCATCATTGCCGCGGGCAGCCGTCCGGGCGTGATAGGTGATGTGATGGAAGGCATCTCTGTGGGCACACGCTTCCACGCCCAGGCGTCCCCGCTGGAAAACCGCAAACGCTGGATCTTTGGCGCGCCCCCGGCTGGTGAATTGACCGTGGATGAAGGCGCGACCGCCGCTATTCTGGAAAGAGGAAGCTCATTGCTTCCAAAAGGAATTAAAAGCGTGACAGGTAACTTCTCGCGTGGTGAAGTGATCCGAATCCGTAACCTTGAAGGTCGCGACATCGCTCATGGCGTCAGTCGTTATAACAGCGACGCGCTGCGTCGGATTGCTGGCCACCATTCCCAGCAGATCGACGCCATCCTGGGCTATGAATATGGCCCGGTTGCCGTGCATCGCGACGACATGATTATTCGTTAAGGAGCCAGAACATGCTGGAACAAATGGGCGCAGCCGCGAAAGCCGCCTCGTATAAACTGGCGCTCCTTTCCAGCCGCGAGAAAAACCGCGTGCTGGAAAAAATCGCTGATTATCTGGAATCCCAGTCGCAGGAAATTTTGCTCGCCAACGAGCAGGATCTGCTGGAAGCGCGTCGCAACGGCTTGAGCGAAGCGATGCTCGACCGTCTGGCATTGACCCCGGCGCGTTTGAAAGGTATCGCCGACGACGTCCGTCAGGTGTGCAACCTCGCCGACCCGGTAGGGCAGGTGATTGACGGTGGGGTGCTCGACAGCGGGTTACGCCTTGAGCGTCGTCGTGTGCCACTCGGCGTCATCGGTGTGATTTACGAAGCGCGTCCAAACGTGACGGTGGATGTCGCCTCCCTGTGCCTGAAAACCGGTAACGCCGCTATCCTGCGTGGCGGGAAAGAGACCTGGCGCACCAACGCCGCCACGGTGAACGTCATTCAGCAGGCGCTGGAAGAGTGCGGCTTACCGGCGGCTGCCGTGCAGGCGATTGAAAGCCCTGACCGCGCGCTGGTCAACGAGATGCTGCGCATGGACAAACACATCGACATGCTCATCCCACGAGGCGGCGCGGGCCTGCACAAGCTGTGCCGTGAGCATTCCACCATTCCGGTCATTACCGGCGGTATCGGCGTATGCCATATCGTGGTGGATGACACCGCGGAGATCGAACCTGCACTGAAGATTATCGTCAACGCTAAAACTCAGCGTCCAAGCACCTGTAATACGGTGGAAACGCTGCTGGTGCATCAGGGCATCGCCAGTACCTTCCTGCCAGCGCTGAGCAAGCAGATGGCGGAAAGTGGCGTTACGCTGCATGCGGACGAGAAGGCTCTCGCCCTGCTGAAAGACGGTCCGGCGAAGGTCGTTTCGGTTAACGCGGAGCAGTACGACGATGAGTATTTGTCGCTGGATCTGAACGTGAAGGTAGTTGCGGATCTCGATGATGCTATTGCGCACATTCGTGAACACGGAACCCAGCATTCTGATGCGATCCTGACGCGCACCCTGCGCAATGCCGATCGTTTTGTGAATGAAGTGGATTCGTCTGCGGTTTACGTGAATGCCTCGACGCGCTTCACCGACGGCGGCCAGTTTGGTCTTGGCGCGGAGGTGGCTGTGAGCACTCAGAAGCTGCATGCCCGCGGTCCGATGGGGCTGGAAGCGCTGACCACCTACAAGTGGATCGGCTTCGGTGATGATACCATTCGTGCGTAAATAATCTAGGGTGATGCAAAAATAGCCGTTTGATTCAAAAGGGCATTGACGCATCACCCGGTTAGATCTACTCTTTTGCCCCGTGGTTACGCTCGTAACCGGCCTCTCAGGGCCGATATAGCTCAGTTGGTAGAGCAGCGCATTCGTAATGCGAAGGTCGTAGGTTCGACTCCTATTATCGGCACCAGTTATTTCAAGTAGTTACGCATCATTTGTACCTTCCTTATTTTCACTATGGGACATATTTGGGACAGAAGAGCCGAAAATCGAGTCAATTTGTCGTGCATGCTCGGTGAGGTGATTCGGTGCAAGGTGAGCATATCGACGAACCATTTCTATCGACTCCCAGCCTCCCATCTCCTGCAACACAGAAATAGGAACTCCAGCCTGAACAAGCCAACTTGCCCACGTATGTCTCAGGTCATGAAAACGGAAATCCTCAATTCCCGCTCGTTTTAGTGCAGCTCTCCATGCAGTGTTGGCGTCGTAGCGCCTCTTCCTCACTACAGGTGATTTGGTTCCGTCAGGCTTAGTGCTGCTTTCCTTGTAAACGAACACCCATTTGTGGTGATTTCCGATTTGCTTTTTCAACACCCGACAAGCAGTATCATTCAGCGCCACGCCAATGGCCTGATTAGACTTGCTTTGCTCCGGGTGAATCCACGCAACTTTTCTCTGCATGTCTATCTGCTGCCATTCCAGATTGATGATGTTCGAACGTCTTAAGCCAGTAGAAAGCGCAAACTCTACGACTGACTTAAGCGGCTCCGGGCACTCATCAATCAACCTTCTCGCCTCGTGAGGTTCAAGCCATCTGATATGCTTGTTCTTCGGTTGAGGAACTTTGACGATCGGAGCCTTATCCAGCATCTTCCATTCACGTTCTGCTGCCCTGAGAAGCGCCTTAATGAATGACAGGTGAGTTGCTTTTGTGGCCACAGCTGCTGGCTTTGGCTTGTATTCTGGAGGCTGCTTTCCTTTTTTGCGGCAAGCCTCTTCCATGAGCTTCCAGTTCTCCCCGTGACGGCGATTTGTCATCTTCTGGATCGCAGAGTAAATCTTCGTTTCTGTAATGTCCTTCAACTGCATCCCTGCAAAATGCTGTAGCCAGAATCCGATCCGGCTCTTGTCGTCGTCCAGTGACTTCTTGTGCGACTTCTCCTCCAGCCACCTGACACAAGCCTCCTCAAAGGTCATGTCAGGGGTCTCTCCTAATTTACTCACCCTCCATGCTTCGGCCTTTAGCTTGTCATGAAGCTCCGTGGCCTGCCTTTTGTCCTTTGTCCCAAGAGACTGCTTAAATCTTTTGCCGTCCGGCAATGTGAAGCTGGCGTACCAGGTTTCACCTCTGCGGAATAGTGACATTTCAGTTCCTCTGTTATGCCATCACCCGCGCTCACGCCGACAGTATGCAGCGGAGACTGAAGCGCCGCAATGCAGGCTTGCCGCGTAGTGAGGTATGGGGATTTTGGTTTGGAAGGGTCTTTGCGTGTTGCCTGAAGGCGGCCTGTGCGAATCCAGTTAGTGGCGGTAGGTCTGGATATCTTCAGAAATGCACAGGCCTCATCGAGTTTGAGGCTGTGTGATTCCATGGTTACTCCAGATTGAGAGCGGTCATTAAGTCCATCAATGCGTCGTAACACTCTGGAGGAACGACTACGTCATCAGTTGAAAGCATCGCCTCTATAGCATTGAAACACATGCTTGCATCCTCCTCCGTCATGCTGATGAATAAGCAGCCTTCTTCCTGGTCATGGTTGGCTTTCATTATCTATCTCCAATAAAAAACCGCCATTGCGGCGGTCTAGTCGATGCGGATGTGTGAAATCTTACCGGCTGCTATGGCGTCGTAAAATTTCTCAGCGACAGCTTTTTTACCATGTACAGGATTTGCCCGTTCACCAACAAGAGAGTCGATTAGTTCTATCATTTCTTGTATGGAGGCATCGCGCTTCTTATCTTCTTCTGAGTGGATAGGGCGGAATCTCATAAGAGATGATGACGAGCTATCAATATTTCCATTGCAATCAAGCTCAATCCATGCAGAGTTTCGACCTGAGCTATAAACTATGCGCACTGGATACCACCTACCTGTTACTGAGTTAAAAGCCTCCACCTCTGCTCCCACCGGAGGCAATCCCTGCCCATCCCATTTGGCTAGATATGCCTTATTCTTCAGGTATTCATTTGCAGCTTCTGGAATGCTCATCACATCCATCTCCTTACGCTAATTTCTTATACACGCGAGGCTCATCAACAGTAGCCGCGCGAAGTTCGTGTTCGTGATGCACCTAGTAGTTACCGTCATCCCAACGCACCCACGCTTTCGGATGGTCGCTATCAGGCTCAATCTGGCTCTCAACCATCCCTCTGATGCCTCCAGTCTTAAGCTGCACTAACGCGCCCACAGCAAATTTAGCCATAACAAGCCCTCTGACATGTGAATGAGTGAAGAGATAGCGCTCAGAGCCATAATTCCGACTACGAGCCAGATAATTGGATTGGCGTGCATGGTGACTCCGGATAAAGAAAAACCCGCTGGGTGCGGGTTTGTTGTGAGTCGAATGAGTTAGGAGTTAGATGCTTTCTTCAAGGCGCGAATTACCAAAACCTCCGATCTAACATCATAATGAACATCGTCTAAGGGAATATTATTTACATCAGCTATATAATTGATGATGGATTTAACAATATCCTCTCCTGACACACTTCTTACGCTTGTAGAAAATTCAAAGCCATCAAATTCCAGCCTACCATCATCCCTCTGCGATATTGTTCCGAACTTCTTTAGCTTAAGCATTACTCAAAACCCTCAATTGAACCACGATTCCCTCTGAGCCAAATCTCTCCTGCCGCCCGAGTCCTTCTGGCCCACCCAAAGATAACTGCAATCGGGATTATTAACCAGATTGCGTACTCTGGCGCGTTCTTCTCAGCGATAATTCCGAGTACGAATGGAGCTATGTAAGAAACTCCTTTTCGTCCAAACCATGCATAATTGTTAATCCATTTCACGGCTTAACCTCCTGCTGCGGTGCTGCTGCAAGCATGGCACTCCAAATTTCTCCGTGCTGCACGCGAAATAACGTGTCGTCCTCCTTATCGAACAACACATCATTGCTGCACATGGCGGCAGCTATCATTTCCTCTGTAGGCTCAACCGGCACCAGTACGTAGCCATCAGGAATCACAGGAGAGTTGCTCTGCAGCCTGTAGATTTCATTAAGAACATCGACGAATGGACAGTTTTCTGGCAGGCCCAAATCCTTTATTATCGACAGAAGTTGAATAGCCAGAGCTTTTTCACGTGCTGATTCAGTAGGCAACTTGTTAGCCGTCGTTACAGGTTCGGCACCCTGATAATCCAATGCTTCTGGCACCTCTGAATAAACCGGTTTTTGCTGAATTACCTCTGCGTTTTTATTCAAACGATCAACAGCGCAGTTGATTATGGCTCGCTGATGATCGGTAACATCCATGCCAGAAAGGACGTGCGCCAGTTGTTCTGCAATTACGCTGTTATGCTCATCAGGCGCAGATGCCGGCGCTGGCGGTGCGGCGTATAACGGTGTGCCATGCGGTAGGTCATTAAAGCCAGGCTTCTTGCTGATACCTCCACTACCTGAACGCTCGTCACGTAATGCCACAGCCTCCGATTCGAGCGATGCCAGCGCTAGTGTCATCGCAGCAAGCGCCATCGCCGCATCTACGTTTACTGCGCCGGGGGTTGCATCGCGCTCTTCTTCAAGCTCCGCGATGGTCTTGAGGAGCCATTCTTTGGTTAATGTCATGGGTTAGTAGCTCCTAAAACCGTTGCAACCTCGAAGAAATTCGACGATATAACTCTTCATTTTTTCTTGCTCGCTGCCAGACCAACCATCCGGTGGTGTCCATGCCTCGACAATCTCTGCCATCTTTTTCGCTTTGGCTGGCGTCACATCAAGCGGGTCATTGGTATGCTGATTGTTGATAAGCTTTCCCATGCCTGGAATATCCAGAACTGCAAACCACGTCCCATTAGCTAGTCCGAGGCCGGTAATACGTTGCCCACCACGGCGTTTATCTTCGAGTTCAACTGACATGCTCACTCTCCTTTACCGGCTGCGGCGGCGCGCTCAGCTTCGCTCTGCTCCCAGAACCATCGGTGAAGGTTCATGAGTTCTTCGTCGAGAGGAGCATATTTACGGTCAAAATAAGCCTGGGCGTCTTTCTCCGATTCGTCCGGCAGTTCGCCAGGACCAAACAGCGTGTTATAAATCCAAGCCAGACCCTTTTTGGCGTCGCCAGTTCCTTGCCATTCGATGATTGCGGCTTGCATTACCAGAATGTTTTTCCCGATTAACAGGTCTAGTTCTTTGTGCCTGTTTCTGATGTATGCATTGTCGCTCTCAAGCTCAGAAATCCTCTTCTCGGCGGCTTCCAGCTCATCCAGCAGCGCCAGGATGTCGTCATCTCCATGTTTTTCGGCGGCTTTACGTAATGCGCGTTTGTCGATGTTGCTCACTGGGTGGCTCCTTTCGTGAATGCTTTGACGAATGCATGGCAATCTTCATCACTGAGAAATGATTGCTTCTCTTCTGTTGCACCGCCTTTGCGAAGCTGGGCGGCGAACTCATCACATACGTGAGTTAAAGAGCAAAGTTTTATCGCCGGATGTTCGCGCAACATCTCCACACCCTGCGCCCGCACTTCAGCCAGGAAAGCGTCGGTCGCTGGGGTTTTAACGTCGACCAGCATTCGGACACTTTCGACATTCTCCGGATCGGTTGATTGCTGCCATCCGATAGTTGCGTCAATCGCAGCTTTAATCCCCGCATTCTCCGCAGCCAGCGCTGAGCACTTGGCATCCGCTTCAGAAAATTTACGCACCAGGTATTCAGCGTTCGTTTCGTTAACCTTCATGTCGCCAGGCAAGCACTTGCCAGTAAGCGTCGTCTCAGCACCGTCTGGCAGATCCTGAAATTCCTGAGAGGATAATGGACACCAAATATGGTGGACGCTATCCATGAAATCATTAACCGCAGTGCGTAAAAAAAGCCCTAATTATCCCGTTGAGTTCAAAATCAAAATGGTTGAACTCTCGCATCGACCAGAGATCTCCGTAGCGCAACTCGCTCGTGAGCATGGGATCAACGATAATTTGCTGTTTAAGTGGCGCCAGTACTGGCGCGAAGGAAAACTACGTCCTCCTTCAACAACAGAAAACAACGTGCCTGAGCTGCTCCCGATAACACTTGATGCCGAAGATGTTGTCCCTGCAACCTCCCCCCGGTCACAACCTGTAGCTGCTGCGGCACCTGAATCACTCAATATCAGCTGTGAAGTGACGTTCCGGCACGGATCACTCCGTCTGAATGGTGCCATCAGCGAAAATATCCTGAACCTGCTGATACGGGAGCTCAAACGTTGATCCCATTACCATCAGGGACAAAGATCTGGCTGGTCGCTGGCATCACCGATATGAGAAACGGCTTCAACGGCCTGGCGGCAAAGGTGCAGACGACGCTGAAAGACGATCCGATGTCAGGTCACGTTTTTATCTTCCGTGGGCGTAATGGCAGTCAGGTAAAGCTCCTCTGGTCTACCGGCGATGGACTGTGTCTGCTGACCAAACGGCTGGAGCGCGGCCGCTTCGCCTGGCCGTCAGCCCGGGATGGCAAAGTGTTCCTCACACAGGCACAGCTGGCGATGCTCCTTGAAGGTATCGACTGGCGGCAGCCTAAAAGACTGCTTACGTCACTGACTATGTTGTAGGCCTCTTTATCCTGGTCGACGCTGAATGAGCCTGGTAATATACCCGGTATGAACAGCTTACTTCCTGACGATATCGATGAACTGAAACGTCTCCTTGCCGAACAGGAGGCGCTGAACCGTGCCCTTCTGGAAAAGCTGAACGAGCGTGAACGCGAAATAGATCACCTGCAGGCGCAACTGGATAAGCTGCGCCGGATGAACTTCGGCAGCCGCTCCGAAAAAGTCTCCCGCCGTATCGCGAAGATGGAAGCCGACCTTAAGCAGTTGCAGAAAGAAAGCGATACCCTTACCGGCCGGGTGGATGACCCGGCCGTGCAGCGCCCGCTGCGGCAGACCCGTACCCGCAAACCGTTCCCTGAATCACTTCCCCGTGACGAAAAACGGCTGCTGCCGGCAGCGTCATGCTGCCCGGAATGTGGTGGTGCGCTGAGTTACCTGGGTGAAGATGCCGCCGAACAGCTGGAGCTGATGCGCAGCGCCTTCCGGGTTATCCGGACAGTACGTGAAAAGCATGCCTGTACTCAGTGCGATGCCATCGTGCAGGCCCCCGCGCCTTCACGGCCCATCGAGCGGGGTATCGCAGGACCGGGGCTGCTGGCCCGCGTGCTGAGTTCAAAGTATGCAGAGCACACCCCGCTGTACCGCCAGTCTGAAATATACGGCCGCCAGGGTGTGGAGCTGAGCCGCTCACTGCTGTCGGGCTGGGTGGATGCGTGTTGCCGGCTACTGTCACCGCTGGAAGGGGCGCTTCAGGACTATGTGCTGACTGACGGTAAGCTCCATGCTGATGACACGCCTGTCCCGGTGCTGTTGCCAGGTAATAAGAAAACGAAGACCGGGCGGTTGTGGACGTACGTTCGTGACGACCGTAACGCCGGGTCAGAGCTGGCGCCGGCAGTGTGGTTCGCTTACAGCCCGGACAGAAAAGGTATCCACCCGCAGAGCCATCTCGCTGGCTTCAGCGGTGTTCTGCAGGCGGATGCGTACGCCGGGTTCAACGAACTGTACCGCAATGGACAGATAACGGAAGCTGCCTGCTGGGCTCATGCCCGCCGCAAGATCCACGATGTGCACGTTCGCACCCCGTCAGCGCTGACGGAGGAAGCCCTGAAACGGATCGGTGAGTTATATGCCATCGAGGCGGAAATAAGGGGGATGCCGGCGAAGCGACGCCTTGCAGAACGTCAGCAAAAAGCTAAACCGCGGCTGAAATCCCTGGAAAGCTGGCTGCGTGAAAAGGTGAAAACGCTGTCGCGACACTCAGAACTGGCGAAAGCGTTCACGTACGTACTGAACCAGTGGCCGGCGCTGGCTTACTATACTGACGACGGCTGGGCCGAGGCAGATAACAACATAGCTGAGAATGCGCTACGGATGGTCAGCCTGGGCCGCAAAAACTACCTGTTCTTCGGTTCGGATCATGGAGGAGAGCGGGGAGCGCTGCTGTACAGCCTGATCGGGACATGCAAACTGAACGGAGTGGAGCCAGAAAGCTACCTTCGCCATGTGCTTGATGTTATAGCTGACTGGCCGATAAACCGGGTCAGCGAACTGCTCCCCTGGCGCGTAGCATTGCCAAATGAATAACACATCCCCGTCAATACGGTTCTCGCTGCACGCTTACACTTGCCACGAAGAAATCCTTCCATCTCAAATAATTTCATTTTTCGCCCTCTGCTTCAGTCAAGCTGTCAGGAATTTGTTCTCGTTCACGCTCTGGAAGCTATTGCGCTTCAGCATTTCTTCGCGTGGGATATCGTCGATGGGTTTGAAGCGGTGGCGGGCTACGAGCTCGTTTGGAGTGATGCCCGGGTCGTACGTTAATCCGATCATGCTGCTTTCCTCAATTCAGGTTTCAGCCGGTACTCAATCCCACCAAGAACATTTCCTCCCCACGGCTCCGCTTCGCATACATCCTTTACGCTTTCCAGCTCTGCGGCGCTGATATACCAGTTATCCCATGAGCAGAGGCCTTCGGTTGTCCAGTATGGGTTTCGGCAATTAATCGTTATCCCACCGGTATGGCTTCCTTCCTTCCCTGGCATCTTCCCTGCCCAGTATTCCGATATGTAGTTGCGCTCATCCTGCGCGAGCATCCTGATGATTACTTCTGCTGTGCGTTTCTGATGCATGGTGAATTGCGGGTGTGTTTAACCCGCCTCCGTGAGGTGAAATAGAATGTTCAGTTGGTGGTTAAATCAGAATGGAATGCTTGGGTCGTAATCTGGCTCTGGCTCGGAATGCTGTTGTGTGGCTTGTTTATTACCAGAAGAGCCAAAATCAATGTCATTGACGATGATTACTGGCTGAGATCGTTTACCGCCGTTCTGGTCTGTCCATTCCTCCATGACAAACTCACCAGTCACCGTAACTTTTATCCCCTTAGTCAGATACTGCGGAAGCTTTTCTGCCTTTGCACCGAACAGCATGCACTTTACCCATGAGGTTTTTTCTCTCTCCCCAAATCCCTGTTTAACTGGAAGAGAGAATGATGCGATACACTTCTGGTTTTGCGTCCATCGCTGCTCTGCATCCTTTCCTATGTTTCCGGATGCGACGATTACGTTAATGCTCATTATGCTGCTACCCCTTCAATTTCTGATTTACGATCTAAATAAACTGACTCGGCTTTATCGTGATGCTCAGTTCCTGATAAACGTTTATCAGCTGCCTTCCATGCCTCCTCAAGCTCTGGAAGCGTTGCTTTCAAAGCATAAGCTGAGAAGTCGGCAAGAAACTTATCAGGAGAGCGGCCATCATGATGCTTTGACTGATTAGTTGGTTGTTGTTGCTTCAAAGGCTGCTGTGCGCCTTGCTGCTGTTTGTGCTCGTCAGTATCTGCGTCCTTGGCATCATCAATACCGAACAATCCATTAAGGCAGTATTTGCGCGCGTATGAGCTTGTGGCTCCCGTTACCTGAGCAGCATCCATTCCCTTCTTGTTTTCTTCTTCTCGCGCCATAGCGCTTGCTGAGTGGCTATTTTCGCCATCCGTAATGGTTGCTGTAGCTTTTACGTAGTAGCGATCGCCAATAAGCACGATTTCATCGCTAATGGAAAGAAACAGGCCTTTCAGAAGCGGCTTAACACCTTCCAAGATATCTTCGCAGCTGCGGTATTTGTATTTACCAAACGAGTTATACTGATTTTTTGGCGCGTTTAAGTGCGCTTGGATATCAGCAAGACGCTCATAAAATTGAATGCTCATATGAACCTCAGAACGGGCATCCGCCCAGAAAATAACGTTGATTTAGCACTTCTAAGCGCGACAGGTTGAGATACATACGCATGCGCTCTCTGTCACCCCTGTAACGCCACAACAGAGCCTGCATCGTCGTCACGCGGCGCACTCTCTGACTCTCTTCGACTGTTGTTGTCGGCTGCATGGAAACCTCCTTCGCTGCCAATTAAATCTTTCATCAAGTGGTAAAACTGTTCGTCTGACATGCCTCTGATGCTCACGGCTGCACCTTTTGGTTCAGGAACTCAACCAGACGCTCCAGCAAGCTCTTAACGCGAGGCTGCTTGAAGTCTGCGCCGGTCAGGATATTGCGGCGTGAGTGTTGAATGGACGAGATTGCGTTGAAGCTACCCATCGGGGTAGCCCCTGCGAGATTTAATGTCTGCATGGGTAGTTCCTTATGTTGTGTATGATTGCATAGCGACTGAGCACTTGAATAAATGCTCACTGATATGCAGGTTAAAAAAATGGCCTCACGAAGAGGCCAAGATGACAACAAGGGGGAATTAATCAGAACATCACCTATCGTCTCCTTTAGATGATGTGAGCGCGGATTGGCTCACAATGCGGAATCGCTGAATCCGCATTAGGTGCTTATTCGCTTGGCGGGAATGGGATGTCCTGAGCGTAAATCCAGTGCGTTACTTCATCCGTTGCATGGTTATCCCATTCGTTTTCATCATCATCGAACCAGTCGTAACTGTTGTATGGCATTTTTTCACCGCGGGCGTTTGTTTCAAACGCATGGACGATACATAAAACCCGTCCCCCATACTCGTTCGGTTCCGGCATCCGCTCACTACACTTAATCCACTCCATCACTCCTCCCCCAGAGCCTTGTTGATGGCAACCGTGCTCTCATCAAACCATTTAGATGCCAGATATGCACAACCGGCAATCTTGTGCTCATGCTTTGGCTCGAAGCTGCCAAGAATTACCTTTAAGTGAGCGTGCGCCTGTTTAAAGTTGATGCCTTCAACAGCTACCGCATACTCTTTTAGTCCACCAAAAAACCATTTGCTAACCCATTTATTCCATGGATTACCTGATCCAAAAAACTCCTTTGGAATACTGCTCATTGGGGGAAGAAAATCTGCAAGGTTTTTGGGTCCAAAGGCTATATCTGCTTGCGTAATATTTTCATTCGGCTTCATATCTTTCATATTCACCTCTGTGGCTTGCTGCCAAAAGAAGGCCGACTATGCGGCCTCGTCAAATTTCCATACCTTGCGCTCATTAAGATACGAGCACATGAAATGTGATGTCTCTGTTGCAATGTAAATCTCATCCTGTGTTGGAGAAATCTCCGTGAAGCTTTTTAGCGGCTATGCAATATGCTTTATGGGCATCCTCTGGGTTATCAAACACACCAAGATGATGCTTTATTCCATTGGCACGTATTTGACCAACCCACTTACGCTGACGTTTTGAGTAGTAAACTCCTTTGTACCCGCAGCCATTTTTTTGAGCGAATCTGTTTCTGCTGTTTTCTGCCAGCGTCGCAAGCCTGAGGTTGCAAATTCTGTTGTCTGTGCGGTTACCATTTATGTGATCAATAAAGTCAGGTGGCCAGGATCCATAAGTTATTAGCCAAGCTAGTCTGTGGGCGAAATATTTTACTCCGTTTATCTCTATAGCAACGTGTCTTGTCATATCCCTAGTCCCTGCACGCTCCAGCGTTGATCTCTTTCCAAGGCCTGGCTTCCACTTAAACAACCCAGTTTCAGGGTTATATTCGAGAAGTGAATTGACTTCTTCTAAAGTAACCATCATGCCCTCGCAGTAATGTCCTTAGATTTACGATATCCAGCAGAGTAAAGTGCGACATCAGGAAGGCATGTCGAGCCTGTATTTTCACATTTAGCCCGTGGGCTATCTGCAAACAAAATTGCTCGTGTCACACGCTCACTACAGCCTTCCGACAGCCGTGAAAATGCACGGTCAATCTTTTTACAGTAGGCTTTAACTTCTAACTTCTGAGCTGCTTTCATGGCGTTGTATGCAGCCATACGGCGTTGATTTCTGTTCATGGGTATTCCTCAGTGAATGCTTTGGTGCAAGCGCCGAAACCTATTTCAAGTTTCGGATTTCAATCGGCTTCTCAGTCCGACCCGATGTATGAATGGGTCTAAGCTCCACCGAACGCTTGCCCGAAGCACTCACTTCGGCCTGTGTATTCACAGGATTAAATTTTTAAAGAGCCCGAACTCAGTTCCTTGTTCGTGTTCAGCGTCCTGCTGATGGACTTAGTATCACCGCAAGTGGTATTGCAGTCAACACCGCGAGAGATATTTTATCACCGCCAATGGTTATGTTCATGTATTTATTGGTTATTTATTTTTGTAAAACCTTTATGTGATACTGCTTTGGATGAAAAGTGAGCGAGGGATTGGATATGGACTACGAAGAAATGGCGCAGATGCGCTATCAGGAAATGTGCAGGATTGTGGGCGATGTCGTTTTTGCTATGGTTGCGGAGGGGCACGAGACCAAAAGAGTGGCTATAGCTGACGTGATACGAACTGAGTTAGTGAAGGGGTTGGAGAAGTGGGATGAAGACCAGCTACAGTGCATGGAGCTTGCTGTGAAACTGCTGGAAGAGTAGGGCAAAGAAAACCCGGCTCGGAGGCCGGGTTATTTTAACTTAAGAATCTTGCATATTTTTGATGAGGCAACTGATAACTGTTTGTTTCTTGCGGCATCAGGTTTTGAGTTCCTGAGCTTCACTATCAATGCCACCAGATCACGGAATTCCTTTTTCTCAGAAGCGGTCATTCTTCTTTGGATTCTCACAAACTCATCAATAGGAATGGTGGTAGTGCTATAAGTGCTATTATCTTCAGCTTCTTTATGTACTTGCTCATAATGGGCTAAAAGTACTTCTGCTATGGCGTTCCACTCCTTACGTCTCTCACCCCTTATGGCATACCTGTAGCTTAAGTAACCGCTTGCAGGTACTGCAATGAATGATACTATTATTGCAATAGCTGAAATAATCCTATCAATGGTCATGAGGCTCCATATGAACGAAGTCAGTCTTATAACTTGGATTGCCCTTGCTGTATCTTGCTCAAGCTTGGCAATCATTCTTGTGCAAATTTGGTTGTTAAGAGACCGTTATTAGTTAACCAAACGTCTCGTCAGGCCACTGACTAGCTACTACCTTGCCTACAACCCGGCAGTTCTCATTGCACGGCATCATCGGGTACTGCGGGTTAAGAGGCTGTAAATACACCTGCCCGCTATCCTTGATCAGCTTTTTAAACGTGAACTCATCGCCATTTAATCGAGCGATGCAGAAGTCGCCTGGGTCAACAGGTTCCTCAGGGTCAACCAAGATAAGCATTCCCTCTGGGAAGCTTGGGCGTGATCCAGCTGGGGCAGTCATTGAATGACCATCTACCTCAAGCCAGAACGCTGCATCGCTGGCTTTCTTGGTTGTACTTATCCATCCCTCTGCATCACGCTCGGTGAACGTCCTAAACTCAGGAGAAAACATACCAGCTTGCACATGCGAGAAGACCGGGTATTCATACTCGTTACGTTTCTGCACATCTGCGCCTATGGCTCGGTACAAGTCAGAAATCTCTTTGGCTATTGACGGACTGAATTCCTCTATTCCTACCTGAAGAATGTTTGCCAGCATGGCTGCATTGTTCGCATTAAGGGCATTTACACCATTTAAAATAGCCCCAACAGCTGATTGCCCAATCCCCATGGAAAAGGCAATGCCTTCTTGAGATAGGCCAAGCTCTGATTTCTTTTTCTCGTATATAGCCTTCAAACGCTTTGCGTCCTCAAGCTGCTCTTCGGTTAGTGGTTTCTTTTTTGCGCTCATACGTCAAATTTATCACCGCAGGGAATAATTATCTAACACCGTGCGTGTTGACTATTTTACCTCTGGCGGTGATAATGAATCCATGTACTAAGGAGGTTGTATGGAACAGCGCATAACCCTGAAAGATTATGCCCTGCGCTTTGGTCAAACCAAGACCGCACAAGATCTTGGTGTTTACCAAAGCGCAATTAACAAGGCTATTCGCTCTGGTAGAAAGATTTTTTTAACAGTTAAACCTGACGGCAGCGTTGATGCGGAAGAAGTAAAGCCATTCCCTAGCAACAAAAAAGCAGCCGCCTAACAAGAAACACCGCTCTTTAATAATCAGCCTCCCTCGGAATACCAGGGAAACCAACGCATCAACCGATGCGTATTTACCTATTAACTAAGGAATATATTAAGAAATGGAACTAGCAAATCACAGCAAAAAGGTACGCGAAGTGGAAGCAGAGCTTCGTGCCCGACTCGTATCAATGGGTCAGACGAATTTCGCAAAGATGGCGGGATGGGCTGATTCAAAGGTGAGTCGATTAAACATCCACGATATGGCGGTGACGTTCGTTCTTCTGGAGAAAGTCTGGGAGACAAGCCTGATTCGTGAAGTGGCAAGACAGGCTATTGCAGCTGTGATGCCAGAAAGCAAAAAGCGCCCGGTGGTGGCCGGACGCTCTGAGCAAATCAGCATCGAATTCTAGAGACACTGTGTTACGCCAAGTAACAGGAGTTATTTTAATGGTTAAGCAACGATTTATCCAGGACGAAATACACAAAAATGTAGCTCGCGAAAGGTTCATCCGTACGTTTAGCCGAGAAGCAGCTGAGAAGTTGAAGCAGGCGCTTGAACTGAGCAAACGTAAACTGGAGAAACCCGAATGAGCAACGTCGCATACGCAGATTTCGGGGCGGTCAAAGCCCCGGTGGAGAGAAAAGTGGCAGAGCTGGAAGATGGCTATGCCAAGCTATCCAACACGCTTCTTGATGCCTACTCCGGTGCTGACCTCACCAAGCGTCAGTTTAAAGTCCTCCTGGCGATTCTGAGAAAGACCTATGGCTGGAATAAGGCCATGGACAGAATCAGTGATTCTCAGTTATCGGAGATCACAAAATTACCAGTTAAGCGTTGTAACGAAGCCAAGCTGGAACTGGTCAGAATGGGGATTATCAAGCAGCAGGGCGGTATGTTTGGCCCCAATAAAAACATCAATGAATGGTGCATCCCTCAAATCGAGGGAATATCCCTCAAAACAGGGGATAAAACATCCCTCAAATTGAGGGAGTCATATCCCTCAAAACAGGGGGACACAAAAGACACTATTCAAAAGAAAGAAATACAAGATAAAAACACTATGCCTGAACAGGTTCAGGCGAAGCAGAAAAAATCATCTGACCAGCACGAAGAAACGGACCAGGCTTTTGAGAATATCTTCTGGTGTGCAGGAATGCATAAGACCGGGAAGAAAAACGCGAAGTCAGCATTCAGAACTCAGTTCACTCTTTGGCGGAAAGAAACCAAAGGCTCGGCTGGAGAGTTTGCAAAATTTCTGGCTGACGACATCAAGCTTCGCATTGGTGTTCAGTTCGGCTTCGATAAGCTTCACCCATCAACATACCTCAACGGTCAGCGCTGGAACGACGAGAAGCCTGTAACCGCAGCACAACAAACCAAGTCATCATCAGCCATCACCGTATCGAAAACCGGTTTAGTTTTTTGGGACAGGTGATGCATGAAATCAAGAATCAAATCGTTACTTATCGCTGGCTACAGTCATGGCTGGCTTAGTGCTGCGTTCGTCACATTCTGGTTTAATCGTCTCAACCTGAGGTCAGCATGACGCCAAGTGAACTGAGTGACCTGCTTTGGGCGCAGGTAGACAGGGTTGCACCGCACCTGTTGCCGAACGGCAAGAAAGACGGGCATGAGTGGGTTGCCGGCAACGTACACGGCGACAAAGGGAACAGCCTGAAAGTTAACCTGAACGGCAAGAAGAAATGGGCTGATTTCGCTGAAGGTGATGGCGGTGACATGCTTGATTTGTGGATGGCCTGCCGGGGTATCAATCTTCATCAGGCAATGCAGGAAGCCAAGGCATTCATCGGAATCAGGGACGACGATCACCACTTCGATGCAAAGCGCGAAAAGAAATTCTCCCGTCCTGATCGCAAGAAAGTCGCCAAATACTGCAACAAGTCTGAGCACCATATCGAATACCTGAAGTCGAGATGTATCTCAGCGGAGACAGCCAAAGTCTTTGAGGTTGTCAGTGGTAAGGTCTGGAACGGTGAGCGGGAACTTGAAGCTCTGGTATTTCCGTACAAACGAGACGGAGAGTTAATCCAGGTCAAACGCATCAGCACTGAAAGACCTAACGGGAAGAAGGTCATCATGGCGGAGGGTGATTGTGAACCATGCCTGTTCGGATGGCAGGCACTGGACAGCAAGGTACGGTCGGTTGTGCTGTGTGAGGGTGAAATAGACTGCATGAGCTACTCACAGTACGGCGTAAACGCTCTTTCAGTACCGTTCGGCGGCGGTAAGGGTGCGAAGCAGCAATGGATTGAATTTGAATTTCATAACCTCGACCGCTTCGAAGAAATCTGGATCTCAATGGACAACGACGAAGTTGGACAGGAGGCCGCCAGAGAGATAGCCAGCCGCCTTGGAGAGCACCGTTGCCGCATGGTGAAGCTACCACGCAAAGATATCAACGAGTGCCTGATGGAAGGGATTGCAGAAGATGTCATCTGGCAATGCCTGGAAGGTGCAGCATTCTTCGACCCTGAGGAGCTGTACAGCGCAAGAGAGTTTTATCAGGACACCATCAACGCCTTCTACGGCAAGCAGCAATACCTGTTCAACCCACCATGGGAAACACTGGCGCATAACTTCCAGTTCCGCGAGGCTGAGCTAACTCTGGTCAATGGCGTGAATGGACACGGCAAGACTGAAGTAGTAGGGCATATGTCACTGGAAGCGATGAGGCAGGGCGTTAAAACCTGCGTTGCTTCGCTTGAGCTTAAGCCGGGAATGCTTCTTAAGCGACTTACACGTCAGGCCACCTGCTGCAAGATACCGCCCGTTCTTGAAATCGAATCAGCATTCAACTTCTACGATGACCGGTTATGGATATTCGGCCTTACCGGAACCGCAAAGGCTGAACGCCTGATTGAAATCTTCACCTACGCCCGTCGTCGCTACGGCATCCAGTTATTCATCATCGACAGCCTAATGAAGTGCGGGATTGGCGATGACGATTACAACGGTCAAAAGGCGTTTGTCGATGCGCTGTGTGACTTCAAGAACAAAACCAACTCTCACATTATCCTCGTCACTCACTCCAGAAAAGGTGACAGCGAGGAAAAGCCTACCGGGAAGATGGATGTAAAAGGCTCTGGAGCCATTACCGACCTCACAGACAACCTGTTTATCATCTGGCGCAACAAAGGCCGAGAGAGAGCGTTACAGCGCGTTCAGGCGGGAGAGCAATTAAGCGAGAAAGACGAACAGCTTCTGGCATCGCCGGCTTCAGTTCTCATGCTCGAAAAACAGCGTAACGGAGAGGGCTGGGAGGGTGGCGTACCGCTATTTCTGGATGACCAATCGCACCAGTTCCTACAGCTGGACGGCGCATCACCTTACAATTACGTCGCAAACATGCCGAAGTCTGAATATGACGAGGTATGGCGGCAGGAGAACGTATCGGAGTTTTAAATGAACACACGAGACAAAATACTCAACCACCTCGAAAGCAACAAACCAACATCAGCAAGAGAGTTTCACCAGCTTACCGGCGCACCAAAATCCCGCATTACCCAACTACTCCGCGAACTCACAGAAGCAGGTCAGCTTGAAATCCACAGCGTCCATAACGGCATCAAGCGTTATCGACTTACTGAGCTTCATGCTAACCGTCGCCAGGCGATTCTGGACTGGCTGGAGAGCGGTAACGATGGAACTTCAGGAGCCATCTCAGCAGCAACCGGAGTAGACCTGCAAATGACCGCGCAGATTCTGGCATCACTGAGCAAACAGGGTGAGGTTTATCGCGAGTGGTTAGACAAGGGGAAGGTCTGGATGTATCGCAAGAATGCACCGCTTACCTTCGGCTGCGCCAATCAGATGACTGCATTCATCAACCAGAGATTGAGAGAGGTGCGAAGTGAGCGAGCCATCTGAACACGCGCATTATTGCCCATATTGCCAGCGCCATATTGAGCCAGAACGCGATGAATTTGGCGTGGTTTACATGACAGAAGAAGGCGGGTTTGTGTATGCGCATGACGAAGTTCTACACGACGACGATTATAAGTTTACTCGACTTAATTAAAGAGACAGTGACATGAAGAATACATATCGCATTGTTGCAGATAATTACGCAGGTTTTGAGGCGCAGGTTAAATATTGGTGGTTTCCGTTTATGTGGTTCCAGATAGGTTTCTCAAACACGAGCCCCTCTGTAGAGAGGGCGAAAACCTATATCTGGCGACACCAAAAAAAAGAGTATTACCGTGAATAACACCCCAGCACGCTGATGGAGAGGAATGATGAGAAAGAAACAAGCTGAGAAATTATTTTGTGACGCTATGGATGCTCTGGCTGAAGTCGGAGAGAGCCCACTCAATTACTGCCTGGCTTACGCTCGTGGTTTTATGGCAGCAGAGAAAAAAACCGAGTACTTGCATGAGTGGGAAGACGGCACTATGCGTCTGAAAGTTAGCGACGGCGAGCAGGTTCATTGATGGAGAGGAATATGGACGAATCAAGAAAGCAGTTTGAAGAGTGGTGGAGGCAGCCAGAGCAACAAGATCTTAGGAAAAGTTGCGCTGAAGGATGGGGAGAGAAAATCTGGTCTTCTTCACGCTCGGCTATCGAAATAAAGCTCGATGACAAAGTGATGGTTGAGGATGAGTTCGACAAAGGTCACAACTGCGCTATCGACTACTGTGCTGAAGCCATCCGCGCCGCTGGAATCAATGTGAAGGAGTGAGTATGACCTTTGATAGATATTGGCTTATTGGCCGGCTTACTCTTGGGATTGGAGTATCGACAGAGCTTTGGCATACAACCAGAAAGAACGACAGCAAGGTGGTTAATTTTATCCACTTTGGATATGTACCTGACGTACTTCCCGATAAGAAATGCACTTCGACATTGCTTGTCCTGACAATCATGTGGGTAACAATGAAAATTGGCATCATGAGGATTCGCCATGAGGAAACTAACGTTTGAACTAAGAAGCCCCATTCATCAGCAGAACGCCATTCGAGCCATACAGCAAGTCTTCCCCGACCCAACCAAGCCAATCATCGTAACCATTCAAGAACGCAACCGCAGCATTGACCAAAATCGGAAGCTTTGGGCTTGCCTTGGTGATGTCTCGCGTCAGGTCGAATGGCATGGTCGATGGCTGGATGCTGAAAGCTGGAAGTGCATTTTCACCGCAGCGTTAAAGCAGCAGGACGTTGTTCCTAACCTTTCCGGCAATGGATTCGTGGTAATAGGCCAGTCGACCAGCAAGATGCGCGTGAGTGAGTTCGGAGAGCTTCTTGAGCTTATCCAGGCATTCGGCGCCGAGAAGGATGTTAAGTGGTCTGACGAAGCAAGGTTAGCACTTGAATGGAAGGCTAGATTCGGAGATGCGGCATGAAGAAACAGCGACGAAGCATAACCCAAATCGCAATGGACAACATGATATTCATCCCCACCAAACGCTCCAGAAACAAAACCAAGCCAGTGCCTACCGAATCAGACGTAACAACCTATGACCCTGTATGGCCTCTCTTGTCCAAGAGATGGCTGCGTCAACGTGCGAGGAAATAGCTATGACCAGCTTAGACGATGACTACGCAGACCGACTCGCTGACCTTCTCGAAGATATGGAAGGTGACGGGGTTGATTCTGTCGGAATGATTATGAACTGGGTTGCTGGATATGTTCAGGGAAAGATAGAGGTTACTGGCGCTGAAGCCTACATGTACCAGTTCGAAGATGCCGACATGATTATTCAGTTACAGGAACCAGAAGAAACCACAGCAGCGAGGTTGCATTGATGCTTACCACCTCAGAAGCCCAATCATACGAGCAGCAGAGCATACGTCGAACGTTGTGCGCCGGCTGCACGAAAGAACTAACGCCAGATGAAACCTACGCATGTTCTGAATGCGTGGATGAATGGCTGATTTATCGTGATCCGAATAACTCAATGACGGATGAAGAAGATGGCAAACCTTCGTAAAGAAGCGCGGGGCAGGGAATGTCAAGTTCGTATCTACGGTGTCTGCAACCACAACCCTGAAACCACAGTTCTGGCTCATTACCGAATGGCAGGATTGTGCGGCACTGGCATGAAGCCTGACGACCTTCTCGCAGCATGGGCGTGTAGCAGCTGCCACGACGAGATAGACCGCAGAACGCATATCATCGACCACGAATTCGCAAAGATTTACCACCTGGAGGGCGTGATGCGAACTCAGGATATTCTGCGCAAGGAGGGGAAGATAAAGACATGAATGAATATAACTTCATTCTGCCCTGGCCTCCCAGCGTGAACACATACTGGCGACGGCAAGGAAGCAGGTATTACATCAGCAAGAAAGGCCAGCAGTACCGCAAAGAAGTTATCCAGATTATCAAAAGCCTCAACCTAGACATCCTCACCAAATCACGACTCCGCATCAAAATCATCGCCGCAGTGCCAGATTCCCGGCGCAGAGATATCGACAACATCTTGAAATGTCTCCTCGACTCACTTGTCCACGCCTCATTCGCAGAGGACGACGAGCAGTTTGATGATATTCGCGTGATTCGTGCAGCAAAAGTTAAGGGCGGCCAGGTTGAAATCAAGATTACAGAGCTATCGGAGGCAGCATGACAGACATAAGCAGAGAGGTATGTGAAGAGTATCTGGATGCTCTGGTCACAGTGGAGCTATCCGTGCGATTCGCCCAGCTCGAAGACCGCAAGATTAACGCCACCATCCGCGCAACAGTAACCGAGTTACTCAAGCGCATCCGCGACAAGAAAATACGCGCCATCTTCGCAGGATTAGCCCGTCAGCCTTTCCCAGATGGAGCCTTGAAGATGATGCGTCGCCAGTTAGACAGCTTAGTAGGAGGACCCGTATGTGCTCAGTAACAAACATCCAGCAAGTCAAATGGCAACGTCAGCGCGATATGCATACAGAGCAAGTGCTGATTGGAAAAGAGCATGAGCTTGAGCGCAGTCTTGAGTATGTGCGAGAGCAGTTGAGGGAAGTGCGTAATCGGCTAGGTACGAATAAGCCAGAACATGACCCGGAGGCAGCGTAGATGGACGTTAAAAACTCGCTTGATCGCCTTAAAAAGCTGAATGAAGAAAACCTAATTCCAGTGAGAGTGACTCGAGGGCTTCTTAAATCTGCGCTGAAGGAAATTGAGATGCAGAGCAAACTTCATGGCGAATCATTTGCAACAAGGATGGTGGTCAGTCAGCTGAAAGATGTGTTGGGGATAAAATCATGAGACACACACCGATATTCGGCATGGTCAATTTCCTCCACGATGCTCACTTCCGCCGTATATGGAAGCACCCGAAGAAAACCATCAACACCCGCCAGAAAGCATGGGTTCACTACATGCTTCAGGTATGGGGCAAGGTTAACGCAGGTGATGACTCCCCTGGTGGTGCAATAAACGTTATCGGTCGCCTGATGATTCGTAGCCAGTGGAGTGATGACAAGGCCAAGCAGATTGAGTCTGTTGTCATGCGCCTCTACGAAGAGGATGGACTGCGTGGAGATGCGCTCTATCAGAAAGCTCGCGAACTGGTCATCCCTCAATCATCGTTCAGCAACATCATCGCTCTCGCCAAAGAATCCGATGATGCTGCTTTTGTTGAACGTGTGATGGTCAAGACGTTTCACCGTGAAAGCCCCGTCCGCGATGTAGCTATTAAGCGATATTGCAATCGCAATTGCACGCAAGATATCGCCAGACTGATGAGTGCAGTCACCGGATTGGATATCCAGTCGTGTAGGCGTAGGGTCGTCTGGTGCGAGAATGTGCTCGATGCAGAAATCTTTTATGCGATGAGGCGCGAAATTGAGAAGGAATTTCCACAGGCTGCATAAAATTTAGGTAAATTTTCCTAAATAACTTGATTTCGCAAAATTGAAGTAGTACATTTTGTGTATGCTCGGAGCAAAAGCGAACAGAGCAACCAAACAAACAAGCCCTGGGTTAATAGCTCGGGGCTTTTTGCGTTTAGGGTCAGAAGCACAGCGGTTGTGCGTTCGGCTGTTAACCGAATGGTCGAAGGTTCGAATCCTTCCTGTCCCGCCAATTCTGCATCTGTCGTAGTTTGGGAATTACGTCTGGCTTCCAACCAGAAGATGCGGGTTCGATCCCCGCCAGATGCTCCAAATCAGCCGGTCTAGTTCAGTGGCAGAACGGCAGCCTTGTAAGCTGCGCGTCAGAGGTTCGATTCCTTTGCCCGGCACCACGACCTTTCTGAAAGCGTCCTATCACCAATCACCAGAACACATCCAGATACCCTTGCACATTCGTGGCGACGGGGTAGGGCGCTGCCAAAAAAGAAAACCCGCTCAATGGCGGGCTTCGTGAAGATGGGTGGCAAGAGACTGCGCTAACAGCCTCTTGCCTGATTTGCCCGTGCGTTTACTCACGAACAAACCACGACACCGAAAATGTATCCTGGATTTGTTCTGATCACCATCATCCCTAATCCTAATTTGAACAAATCCTCCTGATGTTCTGGAGGTTGGAATGAAAAATATGGCAGACAAAGTAACCACTGCCGCTGCTTACACCACATCTGGGGCAACCTTTCTGGCGGGGAGTATGTCATTAAATGAATGGCTGGCTCTCGGCGGTTTCGTTCTGGCAGTCTTTACGTTCGCCATAAATCTCCATTACCAACGAAAACGAGATCGCCGAGAAGAAAACGCTCTACGGATGCAGTACGGAGACCGGCGCAATGAGTCAAATAATCCCCCTGCTTAATTACGAAGAGGGTTATCGTGAGAAACCTTACATTGATACCGAAGGCTATCCGACAGTGGCTTGCGGTATCAAGATTGGCCCTAAGGGCGCTTTGTTAAGCAATTACACCTTCACCGTTCCGCGAGATGTTGGTGACGTATGGCTTGAGTCATTCGTCAAAACCACCATCGGCAAGATGAACACCAATCCTTCCATTGTTGCTGCAATGAAATCCTGTAACCCGGCACGTCGAGACATCCTGATAAGCATGGCTTACCAGATGGGCGTTAATGGTCTGGCAGGATTCAAGAACACGCTCGCAATGGTAGCGGCAGGAAACTACGCAGGCGCCGCCAACGGAATGCTATCAAGCCTGTGGGCTAAGCAAACACCCAATCGCGCCAAACGTCATGCTGAGGTGATGCGCACCGGTGAAATGACTGCATATGCGGGGCTGCTATGAAACTTCGACTCGTTGATGACTGGCGGCACTGGTGGAGATGGAATTCAACAAAGGTGATTCTTGCTCTGGGTGCCCTGCCAACTATCTGGTTTGAGCTTCCTCCAGAATGGAAGGCTGAAATACCTTCAAGCTGGATGCGGGTCGGTGCGATTGTCCTGATGGTTGTTGGCGTTCTGTCGAGGATGACCTTACAGAAGCCTCCAAAGGATAAGGGAGATGGGAAATGACCAACCTTATAGCATCAGGCTGGCAATATATCTTCGGCATTATCGGGATTATCGTTGCTGTACTGGCTGCATGGTTCAGCGGAAAGAGCAAAGGCACAACAGAAGCTAAAGCAAAGGCTGATGTTGAAGCTGCTAACCAAACTGTGAAGCAGTCTCAAGCTGCCAGTGATAAGCAAGCCTCAATCATTAAGGTTGCCAAAGATGCAGATCAAACGAATCAGTCTCTTTCTGATGACGCTGCTCGTGACCGCATGCGCAGATCAAAATACCACTCCGACGATTAAGTACATCAACGTTGATTCAGCCTGCACAGCATTCGGACCGATTATCACGCACGGCAAAGACCCTGGATTGATGGATGCAAGGACAGTGAAGGCGATCAACGCCCACAACGACAAGTGGGATTCATTATGCGAAAACGAGAGCGTGAAATAACGCTGCTCTACGGAATGTCACTCATACGCGATGACGTTCTTAACCACCCGCTACCAAAGCACTCAGCCAAAGACAGATTAATCACCTTCGTGCATTACGTGTTTGCATTCGCATCTGTCATCACACTGGCAGCCTCATCAATCATCCTGATTCTTTCGTTCATCCCTACCACGGGATAACAACCAACGGAGCCAACAATGGCAGACATTACCCAAATGACAGATGCACAGAAACTGAAGCTCGAAGTCTACCGCCTGGTGATGAATGACTCCGCGGCTACCGAAAAGGCCATTGAGTTTATCTCCGGCAACGAGCTGAACTTTGAGCTGTTCAAAGATGCATATGCCAAGACAGCCAATGAGCCGACTGCGCTAGCTAAAACCGAAAAGGCGATTCGTGAGGCCAAAGAAGTCCTCGACCTGTTCACTACTGGAGTCTGACATGCCACTGAAGAAAGGTAAGTCGAAGAAGGTTGTCGGCGAGAACATCGCTACCGAGATTAAAGCCGGCAAGCCTAAAGACCAGGCTATCGCAATTGCCATGAACAAGGCTGGCAAAAAGAAACCCAAGAAAGGAGCTAAATGATGATCACCCAACCATGGCCTACATACTCAGATGCCAGTGGCGCATTTGTTCGTGGCTTACCGATTAAGACCCTGACACAGGCTGTGGATGGCTCAGCATTAGCAGAATTTGACGGACCATACCCAGACCAGTATTTATCTGCGCTCTTCATGTCCACCTTCAAGCCTGTAGTTGGTGGTTACGTATTCCAGAGTCAGTACGGCGAACTGCTGTACATGAGCAAAACAACGTTCGAAGCTCAGTACACTGCAACAAGCACTCCTATCGCCTGGGGTTCAGTAACCGGCAAACCATCAACATTCGCGCCAACCATCGGCACCACAGCCACAACAGCGATGGCCGGCAACAAGGTGCCAACGACTACAGAGCGCGGTGGGGTACTCCAGCAGGCAGCAATCACAGCCATCACTGATTCATCCGGTGGCACTTCAGGCGGTAACACTGTACCAGCGGTACCAGCTGCTACAGCGGCTACTACCGACACCTCTGCCGCATCACTTGCATCTACCAACGCATCCATCACTGCACTGAAGAATGACATTGCAACATTGTCTGCGAAGTACAACGCATTGCTGGCAGCAGTGAAAGCATCGGGTGTAACAGCGTAACCATTACAAAGCTCATCTAAGGGTGGGCTTGATAATGATTAACGAGGAAACAACTATGGCGACTGAAGAAAGGAAGATTGGACGCCCTTCAGTCTACTCACCTGAATTAGCCGAGCGGATATGCAACCTGTTAATGGAAGGTGAGAGCCTGAGAGCAATTTGCCGGAGAGATGAAATACCTCACATGGCGACAGTGTTGTCATGGCTTCATAAGCATCCTGAGTTTCACGAGCAATACGCACGCGCACGAGAGATTCAGGCTGAGATTATGGCTGAAGACATCATCATGTATGCAGACTCATCATCTGAAGAATCAGCAGCTGTTGCAAAGGCGCGTCTGCAAGTTGATGCGCGTAAATGGTATGCATCAAAGGTTGCAACCCGTCGGTTTGGTGATCGCATTCAGCACGAGCAGAAAATCACTATCACCGACCTGTCTGATGAAGAGTTAGACCGCAAGTTAATGGAGCTCACCAATGCACAATCTCAGCCGGGAGCAGAAGATTGAGCTGGTAAAGCTCCTGGAAGAAAAGAAGCGTAGAGAGTTTGTCTATCGCTACCGCGGTTACTATGACACTCGATATGAATGGCAGCGCAAATTCATCGCGGCTACATCCGAATATCGTCAGTGCGCTCTCATCGCAGCTAACCGAGTTGGCAAGACCGATACCGCAACTTATATCGATGCTGTCCACCTGCTAGGAGAATATCCAGAAGGATGGACAGGGCACAGATTCGACCATGCACCGTTAATGTGGTGCCTTGGGTACTCGGGTGAGAAGTGCCGCGACCTGCTTCAGGCTGCAATCATCGGCAAGAAGGTAAATGGTGAGTTTACAGGCGGGCTGATTCCTCCGGACAGGATTGTCTCCACTGAGCCAATGACCGGCACACCAAACGCCGTCCGCTCTGCATATATCCGTCACAGCAGCGGCGACCTGAGCAAAATACAGTTCTGGTCATACACACAGGGACAACATGCACTGATGGGTGATGACATCGACTGGTTCCATATCGATGAAGAGCCAGAAGATCCGACTATCTACCCGCAGGTATTAACCCGTACAGCCACAGGCGACCGAGGGAATGGTGGTCGGGGCATCCTGACATTCACCCCAGAAAACGGACGCACGGAGCTGGTAATCCAGTTGCTGGATACACCTGCTGATTCTCAGTTCTGCATGAATGTCGGTTGGGATGACGCGCCTCATCTGACGGAAGAAACAAAGAAAAGCCTGCTTGAGTCATTCCCTCCGCACCAGAGAGATATGCGTACAAAAGGTATCCCTATGCTTGGTCACGGTCGCATATTTGATTTCAGCGAAGACATGATCACCTGCGAACCATTCCCGATACCTAAGCATTATATGGTAATCGATGGAATGGACTTCGGATGGGACCACCCGCAAAGCCGCATTCAACTGGCAATCGACATGGATAGCGAAACCTTCTACGTAACTAAGGCGTGGAAGGCCAGCAAAACATCTCCGGCAGAGGCCTGGGGTGCAACTAAAGCATGGGCAAATAAAGTGCCTACTGCATGGCCTCAGGATGGACTTCAGACAGAAAAGGGAAGCGGTCTACAGCAACGTGAATATTACAAAGACGCTGGTTTCCTGATGCTTCCTGAGCCTGCACAGTGGCCTGATGGTTCACGCTCAGTAGAGCCAGGTCTATTCGAACTTCACGACCTCATGAGCACAGGACGATTCAAGGTATTTGCCGGGCTGAGAGATTGGTTCGAAGAGTTTAACTTCTATCACCGAGACGATCGCGGTCGAATTGTAAAGACTCGCGATGACCTTCTTGATGCAACACGATACGCCTACATGATGCGCCGATTTGCAAAACGCTATGGCGACATTGGCGTGCATAAAGAGAAAAAAGTACCGGCCCCAATTAAACCAGTCGCACGGAGAAGATAATGGCCGACAATGAACGACTCAATTCCATCCTGTGTAAATTCGACGCAGACTGGATGGCGAGCGACGAAGCCAGAACCGAAGCGACAAACGACCTGTACTTTAGCCGGGTGTCGCAGTGGGATGACTGGTTATCAGATTACACAACCCTGCAATATCGTGGTCAGTTCGATGTAGTGCGTCCTGTCGTGCGTAAGCTCGTTGCTGAGATGCGCCGCAACCCTATCGACGTACTATTCAGGCCAAAGGATGGCGCAGACACTAACAGTGCTGATGTACTGATGGGGATGTACCGCACAGACATGCGTCACAACACCGCAAAGATATCCGTGAACATTGCTGTTCGTGAACAGATTGAAGCAGGCGTTGGGGCGTGGCGTTTAATCACCGAATACGAAGACCAGGACCCAACCAGCAATAATCAGGTTATCCGTCGCGTTCCGATTCATGAGGCATGCACCCACGTAGTCTGGGATAGCAACAGCAAGCAGATGGACAAGAGCGATGCGATGCATTGCACAGTCATCAATGCTATGAGTCGTGACGGGTGGAAAGCGTTTTCTGAAAAGCACGGATTCGATGAAGACGGAATTCCTTCATTCCAGAATCCGGACATGAACTGGTTGTTCCCGTGGCTGACCAGCGACGTTGTTTATGTTGGTGAGTATTACGAGGTTGAAGAGAAGAAAGAGACCGTATTCATCTATCAGGACCCACTGACAGGTGAGCCGGTAAGTTACTTCCAGCGCGACATCAAAGACGTAATTGATGAGCTTGCCGATAAAGGCATGATCAAGGTAGCCGAGAAAAAGGTTAAGCGCCGTCGCGTCTACAAATCAATCATCACCAGCACAGCCATACTCAAAAATCGTGAGCCTATTGCCGGAGAGCACATTCCTATCGTGCCTGTGTACGGTGAGTGGTCATTTGCTGGCGACAAAGAGGTTTATGAGGGTGTTGTTCGCCTGACGAAAGATGGTCAGCGTCTGCGCAACATGATCATGTCTTTCAATGCCGATATCGTCGCTCGCACACCGAAGAAGAAACCTATCTTCTGGCCTGAGCAGATTGAAGGCTACGAGTACATGTACGGTGGCAATGATGACTACCCGTACTATTTGCTCAACCGTACCGATGAGAACAACGGAGACCTTCCTGTACAGCCTATTTCGTACATGGAAAACCCTGAGGTTCCTCAGGCCAACGCATACATGCTCGAAGCGGCGACTAACTCAGTTAGCCAGGTCGCAACGATGGGCGTTGATGCAGAGGCGGCAAATGGTCAGGTGGCCTTCGATACCGTCAACCAGCTGAACATGCGGGCAGACCTTGAGACATACGTGTTTCAGGACAACCTCGCTACAGCTATGCGCCGTGATGGTGAGATTTACCAGTCAATGGTGAATGACATCTATGACGTTCCTCGTCAGGTGATGATGACTCTTGAGGATGGCACTGAGAAACAGGTCCAGTTGCTTACTCAGGCTGTCGACTACCAGACCGGTACGGTAGTAACACTTAACGACATCCGCGGTCGCTATGAGTGTTACACGGACACTGGACCATCATTCCAGAGTATGAAGGAACAGAACCGGGCAGAGATTCAGGAATTGCTCGCTAAGGTTCCTCCTGGCACTCCTGAGTGGCAGATGTTGCTGCTGCAATACTTCACATTACTCGACGGCAAAGGCGTTGAGATGATGCGCGAGTACGCCAATAAGCAGCTTGTCATGATGGGGCTGAAAAAGCCTGAGACACCTGAAGAGATTCAGATGGTTGAGCAGGCGCAGCAGCAACCGAAAGAACCTTCACCTGAACAAACTCAGGCTCAGGGTGTTCTGTTGCAAGGTCAGGCAGAGCTTCTCAAAGCACAGAACCAGCAAATGCAGATTCAGGTTGATGCAGCGAAAGCTGAAGGCCAGAACCAGCTCAACGCGGCTAAGGTCGCAGAGATATTCAACAACATGGACCTGGATAAGCAGTCTGCTTTCCGGGAGTTCCTCAAACTCATGCAGAGTTACCAGCAGCAAAACAGTGACGATGCACGAGCCAACGCAGAATTACTTCTGAAAGGCGACAGTCAGCAGCACTCGCAGCGTATGGACTTCGCCAACATCCTGCAATCGCAGAGACAAAATCAACCTTCCGGCAGAGCAGCCGAGATTCCTCAATAAGAGAGAGTTATATGTACCCAGAAACCACCGAAATTCAGGAAACTGAAGGCTTAAACACGTCCGGCAATCATGCAGCGGCATCTGCTGATAGCTCAGTTGTCGATAATGCCAACGACAACGCAGGGCATGATGAAGGCTTTGAGATCGTCCTGAAAGACGATGAGGCAAAACCAAAACAAGACCCGGCAACAAACGCACACTTCGCAGCAAAACGTCTTGAGCGTAAGCGTCAGCGTGAGCTTGAGCAAAAGATGGAGCAGGTGAAGCGTGGAGAGTTGCCGGAGCACATCCGGGTTAATCCTGAGTTACCTAAGCAGCCAGACCCAAATGATTACCTGTCAGATGACGCTCTCGTTAAATACAACTACGACAGCGCACTGGCTACGGCTGCATTCAACCGTGATCTTGCTGAGTGGAATCAGAAGTCACTCGATGCTCGCAGCAATGCGGTAGCAGAGCAAGGTCGCAAGACTCAGGAGTACACCCAGCAATCAGCGCAATATGTCGAGGCGGCTCGTAGACACTACGACGCAGCGGAGAAGCTCAACATTCCTGATTACCAGGACAAGGAGGAAGCATTTGCACAACTTGTACCACCGCAAATTGTTTCCGACCTGATGGTGTTGTTCCCGGAGAAATCCGCTGCACTGATGTACCACCTGGGCTCTAACCCAGAGAAAACGCGTCAAATTCTCCAGATGAACCAGCAGCAAGCGCTGATTGAACTAACTCGACTCTCAGAACGTTTAACTCTCAAGCCTCGCGGTAAGCAGGTCTCAAGTGCTCCCCCTGTAGATGAGCCAATCTCCGGTGAAGTTGTGGCTGCAAACGTAGCTGCACTCAAGAAGAAGATGGATGAAGCATCAAGCAAGGGTGACGTAGAGACCTACCGCAAGATTAAGAAACAATTACAAGGAATCCGATAATGGCTCTTAACGAAGGTCAAATCGTTACACTGGCAGTTGATGAAATCATCGACACCATTACCAGCATGACACCAATGGCGCAGAAGGCTGGGAAATATACGCCACCTGCCGGAGAAATGCAGCGCTCCAGTAACACAATCTGGATGCCTGTTGAGCAGGAATCTCCAACCCAGGAAGGCTGGGACCTGACAGGCAAATCCACTGGCATTCTGGAGCTCAACGTTCCAGTTAGCTTGGGTGAACCTGACAACGACTTCTTCCAGTTACGTGCGGACGATCTGCGAGATGAAACTGCGTATCGCCACCGCATCCGAGCCGCAGCCAAAAAGCTGGCAAGCAACGCTGAAGTAAAAGTCGCTAACCTGGCTGCTGAGATGGGCTCTCTGGTTGTTACCAGTGATGACCCAATCGGCACCGCCGCTGGTAGTGGCTGGGACTTCGTGGCTGACGCTGAAGAAATCATGTTCTCACGTGAGCTTAATCGCGACTCTGGCTTGTCTTACTTCTTTAACCCGAAAGACTACAAGGCAGCCGGTCACGACTTGACTAACCGCGACATGTTTGGGCGCATCCCTGAGGAAGCGTACAGAAACGGCACTATCCAGCGTCAGGTTGCAGGTTTTGATGACGTTCTGCGCTCCCCTAAGCTTCCAGTGCTGAATGCTTCGACTGCTACCGGTCTGACTGTTAGCGGCGCACAGAAATTCCAGCCTGTAGCGTGGGATTTGGATGCTGATGGTAACAAGCGCAACGTTGACAACCGACTGGCGACTGTAACCCTTTCTGCAACTACCGGCCTGAAGCGTGGCGACAAAATTAGCTTCACTGGCGTTAAATTCCTCTCGCAGATGGCTAAGAACGTGCTGACCCATGACGCTACCTTCTCAGTGGTTCGCGTTATCGATGGAACTCACGTCGAAATCACTCCGAAGCCGATCGCACTTGACGATACCGCACTGTCACCAGAGCAGCGCGCATATGCCAACGTAAACACCTCTCTGGCAAACAGCATGGCTGTAAACGTGCTCAATACCACCACTACGCGCACCAACGTTTTCTGGGCGGATGACTCAATCCGTATCGTGAGCCAGCCAATTCCGGCTAATCACGAACTGTTTGCTGGCATGAAAACCAAAGCGTTTGAAATCCCAGAGGTTGGCCTGCATGGCATCTTCGCGACCCAGGGTGATATCAACACGCTCTCAGGTCTGTGCCGTATCGCGGTGTGGTATGGCGTGAACGCCACCCGCCCAGAGTCAATCGGTGTGGGTCTGGCAGACCAAGCGTAATCAAAAGGGGCTTCGGCCCCTTTCTTCCTTGGAGAAAAGCAATGTCTAACATGGTTTATCGCCACGGTGACAGCAAGAAATGGAAAGGCGTTGGTTACGACTACGAAATCGTAAGTGATGAAGACCTTCAGGAATATCTCGATGCCGGCTGGGTTTCTCATCCTGACGACCTTCTGAAAGATAGCGCTGAGCCTGAGAAGAAAGAGCGCAAAAAGCCAGGTCGCAAACCTAAGGCGGCAACAGATGAATCTCACGACTAAAGGCGATCTCGTTCTCGCTGCGTTACGTAAGTTGGGCGTCGCCTCAAATGCCACGCTAACAGATGTCGAACCTCAGTCCATGGAAGACGGTGTCAACGACCTCGAAATGATGATGGCTGAGTGGTTTGAAGGTAGCGATGACACGCCGGGAATCGACGCAGGTTACATCTTCTCTGCCGATGATGTTGCCCCAGACCCAGGCGACGCCCACGGGCTCACGACAGGGAATCTCAGTGCAGTATTTCACAACCTTGCAGTGAGGATTGCACCTGACTACGCGGTAGAGCCAACAGCAAAATTAATCACCACTGCGAGATATGGCAAAGAGCGCCTCATTAAGCTTTCTGCTATGTCACGCGCAAGCAACGCCAAATGTAAGTCCGGTTATCCAAACCGAATGCCTGTTGGTAGTGGTAACAGGCTTGCCACCTATAACGGCTGGAACTTCTACCGGCGCAAGGGCCCATGCGATAACGGGAGCGAATAATGCCAGTTCAGCAGCTTCCATTGATGAAGGGAGTCGGCAAAGACTTCACCAATGCCGATTATGTTGATTTCCTGCCGGTGAACATGCTGGCAACTCCGAAAGAGGTGCTCAACTCTAACGGTTATCTGCGTTCTTTCCCGGGCATTAAGAAGCTTCAGGATGTCGCCGGAGTTAGCCGCGGCGCAATGTATAACACGCATGAGAATGCTGTGTATCGGGTATGCGGCGGCAAGTTATACAAAAGCGGACAGATTGAAGGTAGTGTAACTGGCTTAGCCAGGGTTAGTCTGGCATGCAGTTATAACAGCCAGGCGGTTGGTGCTAACGGAACGATGACGCTATTCCGCTATGATGGCACGGTGAAAACGCTGTCAAACTGGGCTGCATCCACCGGATATGTCCAGTATGAGCTCGGCAGTTTGCGGGATATGTGTCGAAATCGCTCTCGATACATCTGGAGCAAAGACGGAACTGACTCATTCTTCGTGAGTGACCTTGAGGACGAGTCCAAGCCCGACCGTTACGCTGCTGAATACCGGGCAGAGAGCCAGCCTGACGGAATCATCGGCATAGATAACTGGCGAGACTTTGTTGTGTGCTTTGGTACGTCGACGATTGAGTATTTCAACCTCACAGGTAATGCATCTGCTGTTGGCGTAGCTATTTATCAGTCTCAACCGTCAATGATGGTGCAGAAGGGGATTGCTGGCACTTACTGCAAAACGAAATACGCCGACACCCATGCAATCATCAGCCACCCAGCAACCGGAGCGCCCTCGGTATATCTGATTAACTCTGGCGCTGTGCAGCAGATAGCTACATCAACTGTAGAGAAAATTCTCCAGAGTTACAGCGCTGACGAGTTGGCTTCCGCTTACATGGAAACAACGCGATTCGAAGCACATGAGCTTCTGCTTATTCACCTGCCACGGCATGTGATGGTTTATGACGGATCAGTCAATCAGGGTGGGGCGCAGTGGGCAATTCTCAAAACGGGTTTCAACGACGACGTTTATCGTGCTGTAGACCTGGTGTATGAGGGCAACACAATAACCTGTGGCGACAAGATAGCCGGTCAGCTTGGCGTGATGGATAAGTCAATTTCCAGCCAGTACACAGAGCAGCAGGAGCACTTGCTTTACACGCCGCTATTCAAGGCAGATAACGCCAGAGTATTCGACTTCGAACTTGAATCCAGTACAGGAGTATCACAGTTCGCAGAGCGCATGTTTATCTCGGCAACCACTGACGGGGTTAACTACGGCCGTGAACAGATGATTCCCTGGAATGCGCCATTCCAGTATGACCAGCGAGCTATCTGGAAACGACTCGGTCGCATCCGCAAGAACATCGGATTCAAGATACGAATTATAACCTCATCGCCCGTTACGCTTAGCGGGTGCCAGGTAAGGATAGAGTGATGGCAGATGAACCGCAAAAGGTTAACGTGCAATCGCGTCGCGTTGACTCTTCAATCCTTCCCAACACATTCAGCCAACCGTATCGCCTCTACATTATCCAGCAAAACACCGACATGCTCAGCATCGCCAACGCCGCTAACAATGCTGGAGAGCTTGCTTATGAGGCAACGGTAAAGAACGAGCAGCAGGATGTGACTCTGGCGGATCATGAAAGCAGAATTTCAGCGTTACGTGTAGAAGTCGATGATCATGAAATTAGGATTTCAAGTAACACGTCTGCTATCACATCTTTAACGCTTCGCGTCAGCACAGCGGAAGGCAACATTACCACCATACAGGCTGATGTTTCTACCCTGCAAACAAACGTATCATCGCTAACCACACGAGTTACCACGGCAGAGGGAAATATAACCACCCTGCAAGGCGACTACGTTTCAAAAACCACTGCGGCATCGCAAACACTGGCATCCCCTTTGAACGTATCGACCTCTTACTCTGTCGGCGGAACTAAGGTTGTCGGCGCGCGCAACACAGGCTGGACAGCATCAACAGGCACCGCATCTAAAGCCGGGATAAATGGAAGCACGACGTACACCGTCAGCGCCACGTACACGCAGTCAGAGATTCAGGCCATAGCAACTGGTCTACAGCAAATTAGGCAGTGGGCTGTAGCGATGCAAACCGCAGTAGGAGCAACATCCGGTCACGGGTTGATAAACGCATAATGCACATAAAGCTCATCGATAATCCGGTGAAGCTTGCAGAATTTCTCAATAACCCAGAAAACACAGGAAACATCGTCGATAGTGGGGAAAAGTACTTCATCAAGCCCGATGCAGTATACCTCGGCATCTACGAAGGCGTTCTGCTGGCTGGCGTTCATGAAGTGCGTAACTTCTGGCACAGCGTTGTTGAATGTCACGCCATCTACTCTCCTGGCTTTCGTGGTGAATACGCCCTCAGTGGTCACCGGTTATTCTGCAAATGGCTTCTCGATAATTCCCCATTCCTGAACAGCGTTACCATGGTTCCAGACACTACAAAATACGGACGTGCGCTAATACGCCTGCTTGGTGCCACTCGCATTGGTCATCTCGATGATGCGTACATGAGCAATGGGAAACCTGTCGGAATCACCCTCTATCAATTACCTCGCTCGAAATATGAGGAGCTATTAAATGCTAATTCATCAAATTGCCAATAAGCACCTCAATAAAGCGGTGTATCAGAAAGGTGGTGATAACGGCGCTGGCGCACAGGCCGATGCTACGAAAAAGGGAATCGAGCTACAGCGTGAAATGTGGCAAACGAACATGCAGAACCTCGCGCCGTTCACGCCACTCGCTGAACAGTACGTTAATCAACTTCAGGGGCTATCAACGTTGCAAGGCCAGCAGTCAGCTTTGAATAGTTACTATGGCTCACAGCAATATAAAGACCTCGCTAACCAGGCTCGCTATCAAAGTCTTAACGCAGCCGAAGCAACTGGCGGACTGGGTTCTACCGCAACAAGCAATCAGCTAGCCACGATCGCACCCACGCTCGGTCAGAACTGGCTTTCAGGTCAGATGAATAACTACCAGAACCTAGCAAATATTGGCCTCGGTGCGCTTACCGGTCAGGCTACGGCAGGACAGAACTACGCCAACAACGCCAGCCAGTTATATCAGCAGCAGGCTAACGCAGCGGCAGCCAATGCCAACCGCCCTTCAGGTTTGCAAACAGCACTTGGTGGAGCGGCATCAGGCGCAGCAATCGGAACATCAATCATGCCTGGCTGGGGCACGGCAATTGGTGCGGGTATTGGCGCGCTTGGTTCACTTTTCTAAGGGGAAATCATGGCTACATGGCAGCAGTCAGGTAACCCGGGCGGGTTGCTGGCAAGTCTTGGCGGGGTAAACACAAACGCACCACAAGCCAGTGATGCAAACGCCGCTCTCGCCTTCATTCGTCAGAACAATGAAGACGAACGCTCAGGCCGTAACAACATTGGCTTGCAGGCATTGCAGGGCATTGGCTCAGTGATGGATATCTACAAGCATCAGGAACAGGCCCAGCGAAAGCAGCAATTCCAGCAGGCTTATGGCCAGGCCTACGCATCAGGTGATCGCAATGCTATGCGTCAGCTTGCAGCACAATTCCCAGACCAGGTGGAAGCTGTTCGTAACGGCATGAAATTTGTCGATGAAGACCAGCGTGCAACAGTGGGAAATTTGGCAGCAGGTGCGAGGCTTGCAGCATCATCTCCTGAAGCAATGAATGCATGGCTTAAGAATAATGCCTCAGACCTACAGCGCTCAGGTTTGGATCCTGCCGAGGTGGCTCAGGCTTACCAGCAAAACCCGCAACAGTTTGGAGAGTTTGCTGATCACTTGGGAATGGCTGCGCTTGGACCGGTTGATTACTTCAACGCGCAGGACAAAATAGCAGGACAAGAAATTGACAGAGGGAAGCTAGCTGAGCAAATCAGGAGCAACCAAGCTTCGGAGGAAAACACTAGACGTGGACAAAATATGTCCTACTCATCGGCAATGACTGGGCATAACCTAGCTGCGCAGAGGCTTGCTCTTGACCAACAAGAATTTGGTCTTAAAGTTCAGCAGGCACAAGAAAAGGCTCAGCAGTTAATTTCCGAAGCGCCAAAGCTTTCAGTAAACATGGAAAAGGGCATTGAAACAGCTGTGAATAATGCCACCGCCTCATCAAATTCAGCTGATTCCATGAGTGCGTTAGCTCAGCAGTTCAGGCAGGAGAAGCCTACAACGGGCCTGTTTGGTAATGCTAACAATATGTTTGCAAAACTAACAGGAAGTGAGACGGCATTGCGAGACCTGCGCATACGTCAAAATGCAATTATCAACTCCCAGGTGCTTAAGTATCTTCCTCCTGGTCCTGCAACTGACCGTGATGTGAACCTTGCCCGTGAGGGAGCGCCTTCGTCATGGGACGATCCAGATATAGTTGCTAACTGGCTTGATGCAAACGCACGACTTGAACGACGCAATGCCCAGTTTAATGAGTTTAAATCTGAATGGATGAGCGCTAACGGCAATCCAGGTCAGTCGCGCAATGGCGGCCAAATTCTTGGAATGGATGTTAAGAAAGGAGAGTCGCTTGGCTCTGCTGTAAAACGCTACATGGCTAATAACCCAATAGATATGGCTACGCCAGCAGCAACAGGGCAACCATCTCAGCAGCCTAAGCAGGCAGCAACGCATACTTCTAAGTCAGGAATTCAATTTACGGTGGAATGATGAAAGTTACAGCTAATGGCAAGACATTCACTTTCCCTGACGGGACGAGCACGGATGATATCGGTGCAGCAATTGATGAGTATTTTGCTGGTCAATCAACAGCATCGCAGCCACAACAGCAAACCCAAGCATCAGGTCAGCCGCAGGACTCATCGCAACAGCAGCAACAAGGAGGATTCCTGTCTGACCTCGGTAATGCGGCAGCAGAAACAGGTCGCGGATTGCTTCAGGCGGGCGTGAACCTGGCCAACATCCCTGCATCAATGGCTGATGCTGTAGCGAGCGCAGGGGCATGGGCTGGCAATAAGCTGGGATTAGGTGATGGCACATACCAGCCAGCGCCGCGTGTAACCACGGAAGGGCTGGCACAGGATTTAGGACTTCAGCAGGGAGCGCTAACCCCTCAGACCACGGAAGGTAAAATCTTCGCCGAAGCATTGCCATACCTGACACCTGTAGGTGCTGAGAGAATTGCCACTCAAGCTCCGACGATTGCCGGTCGAGTAGCGCAAGGAGCATCACGCTTACTGGCAGAAAACGCAGTAGGCTCGATGGCTGCGAATAGCGAACAGAATGACCCCTCAGCACTGGCTACCGACCTTGGCACTGGAGTCGTATTAGGCGGCGCTATTAATCAGCTTGGGCGCGTTGCTGGAGCTGCATATCGTGGTGTAAAGGGTGCAATCTCTCCAGAAGCACAGCAGGCGATCCGATTCGCCAATTCTGCCGATGTTCCGCTTCATACAACAGACGTATTGCAGCCAAATTCCCGCGTTGGACGAATGGCACAAACAACAGCGGAGAATATTCCATTTGCTGGCACAAGCACTATGCGAGCCAATCAACAGGAAGCGCGCAGCCAACTGGTGAATGAATACGCATCTCGCTTTGGAGAGTATGACCCGTCCATAGTAATTGGCAGCCTCAAATCCAAAACTGCTGGTATCAAACAGGCAGCCGGCAATCGGCTTGAACAAGTTCAGAACGCCATGACTGGAGTAACAATACAGCCTACCAGAGCGCTACAGCAGATTGATGACGAGATAGCCAGCCTTCAGAAGCTTGGCAAGGTCGCAGACACGGATACCATCAGCAAGCTCCAGGCATATCGTGATGAACTGGCTGGCGGTAATGTTGATTTGCAGCAATTGAGCAACTTACGGAGTCAATTCAGACAGGATGTTAAGGGTGAGCGCGTCGTTATGCCTAATCGCTCAGATGCGGCTATTCAGCGCGTTTACAGGGCGATGACCGGAGACATTGATAGTTCTATTGGTCAGAACCTTGGAAACGATACATTGCGTCGCTACAAGCAGGCTAATGCTGTGTACGCCGACGAGGCAAGCAAACTCCAGAATACGCGTCTGAAGAACGCTCTGATGAAAGGTGACCTGACGCCAGAGGTCGTAAACAACATGCTTTTCAGTAAGAACAAGTCTGAGGTCCAGAATCTCTACAACTCTGTCGGCCTGGTAGGTCGAGCTCAGATGCGTAACGGAATTATCGGGAAGGCGATGGAGAAATCTGGTGGTTCGCCTGACCAGTTCCTGAGACAGGTTAACCTGATGTCTAACCAGACGGGAATCGCGTTCAAAGGGCGTGATGCAGCATATCTGAAAGGGCTTAAGAACTATCTTGAGTCAACGAAGCGAGCAGGTCAGGCTGGGGTAACTACTCCGACAGGTCAACAGACCATCCCATTCATAATGGGCATTGGCACCGTGACGAATCCGGCTTTGATTGGCGTTGGTGGTGGTTATGGTCTTCTTGCAAGAATGTATGAGAGCGAGCCGGCACGTAATGCAATGCTTCGCCTGGCTAACACTCCAAGAGGCTCAACAGCCTTTGAAAAAGCGTTATCTGATGTTGAGCGAGTAGTTAACTCATTCGCCCAGGGTGCGAAATCTGAGGCATTAAGTGAATAGGGCGACTCCTACACAGATGCCGAAGATTAAGAAAGCAAAATTCAACCAGTCTCGTTCCATAAACCCTCCACTCTTTTAACCAATTATAACCGACCTTAACGCAACGCTGCGCAAGTTTTAGCTTGTGCGGCTTTGCTGCGCCCGGAGCAAAAATAAATGTCAGATATCACTACCAATGTCGTAGTATCTATGCCCAGCCAGTTGTATACGATGGCGCGCTCTTTCAAAGCAGTAGCAAACGGCAAAATCTATATTGGTCAGCCTGATACTGACCCAACTATTCCGTCAAACCAGATACAGGTATATCTTGAGAATGAAGATGGAAGCCATGTACCCGTGCCTCAACCTCTCATTATCAACGCTGGCGGATATCCAGTCTACAATGGACAAATCGCTAAGTTTGTTACCGTTGATAACTACAGCATGGCAGTCTATGACGCTTACGGCGCGCAGCAGTTCTACTTCAATGACCTCCTGAAGTACTCACCTGACCAGTTAAGGCAGCAGCTTGAAGACCCTGACGGCGCGACTAAATATCCTGAGTTACAGATTTCCCGCTGGCGTGACGATTTAGACGTACGCGGATGGGGAGTATTTCCTGATGGAACTGACGTTACTGCAAAACTGTGTGCAGCTTTAGATTATGCTAACGGGGATTATTCTCAGTTAGTTGAATATGGAAAGAACAGAAAGTCACTCCATATTCCTCCTGGCGACTATGTGGTTAATAACCTTAATTTAACTGGCATTCACGCTTCTGCTGGTCGCTTTGTGATCCGCTGTAACGTTGATTGTGTAGGCCGCATTCCTAACGGGGATTTCCTTGTTGCGCATGTTCGCTCAATTAATGTGAGTGGTTTGTCAGGAAAGAGTCTCACTATCAGAGGGTTCCAGTTCTGCAATTTTGTAAACATCGATTTTAGCGGAAATATCACTACCATGGGTTCAGATAGCTTCTCATTGCCAGGATTAATTGCATGGGGAGGCGGATCGTACTGGAATAATTTTGATAGACTTCGAGCTGGAACGTCAGCAGGTGGTGGCAAGTTAATTCTCGATGTTTCAGACGGGGCAGTGAATCAGAATACATTTACGCAGTATGCGGGAGGAGGGATACTTTTAACAAATAATGGTAATACTGGCCTGATTGATTGCCATCAAAACATATTTATCGGTCTTGATACGGCAGGGTCATCAACATTTGCTTTGGAAAACACAACTGTATCTAATCAGTCAAATATAGTTATGGGTCTTTATTCGGAAGTTGTTGGGAATGGCAGAATCACAGGCAACTGGCAAATCATGGGATATAGGATTCAGTTTGGTAATGCAGCGTCAACCATGAGCCATATGAATCACATGATTTTTTCAGAATACAACAGCAACCAGCAGGGTGGAGATTTCCTGTCGGCATCCATAAATAATCTTTGCCCAAGCGGGGATTGGAGCACCATAACAAACGGTGGTTATCCTGTAGATTATGCTTCTCTTGGTGACGTGGCTCTTTTGGGAAATGATACAAATGAACCTTCTGGCTGTGGGAGATATTACGGATTCTCATCTGCAACACAGCAATCAAGTTTGACTGTAACGTTGACAAAAACAACCACTGGTTACATACGAGGAGCCTTCTACTTCAGGGGGGACGATCCAGTACAGATATCTGTTGAGGCCACCGATGGTACAAACGCATACTTCATGGATGTAACAAAGTATTTTGTTGTTAGTAATAACTGGCGTCTGTATAAAGTATCTGCGCCAACTAACGATAAGACAAAAACGTACAGATTGAGGATAGTAGTTGGCTTGGGTAAAACAGGCCTTCTCGGAGCAAGCACATTTTCGCCTTACAATGCCTCGCACCTCCCTGTTTTTTGTGGTTGGGATAAATCTAAAGGGAAGCATAATACTGCTCCAACGTACAGTGGAGCCCCAGTTGGTTTTATATACTACAGAAGTTCTCCGGTAAACCCACCTACAGACCCAACATACGCATGGGTGCACAAAGGCTCAGGAGCATATTCATCGATAAATGTTGCATCTTAAAAAAATGGCCGCGTTAGCGGCCATTACCTAACACTATGACAGCGGTCGCTCCATCAAAAAAGATGGAGTAATCATCATTCTTTTCGAACGGTTTGCTTTTCATTGATCGTAATAACTCTCTGTTGTAACGATCCTTGCCATAACCAAGATAGACGTTTTTAACCCCCATTTCATTAAGCTGAAATGCAGCAATCCATTCTGAAGCTCTGCTGACAAAAGGTTCGTATACCTTCCGACCACTAACAATTCTAGATGTCATAGGGCTGTAGTTGACAGTGCCAACGAACCGGACATCTTTGATATCATTAATGTTGCGCAGGTCACTTTTAACGGCAGAAAAAACAACTTGCTCGTAATCTCTTTGAAGTTTCATTGCATTAGCAACATTTGCGGTAAAAGCGAAAACGGATATCACGGGCAAGAAAGCAATGAATCTTGTAATATTTATGTGGCTCAACATATATGTTATTACAACAAATATCATGCTAAAGCTAACAAGGGTGCGTGGTGCGATAGGTGCGTTTTTAAGAAGAACCGCTGGACCTAAAAGTGATACGTACAGAGACAAGAACACAATAAAGATTGATAACGTTATTTTAAATGCACCAGTTTTAATGTTCTTGGTAAAATAAACTACTATCCCGAGCAATAATGCGATTGCGAAGTAAATAAGATTTAAACCTTCAAAATAAGATAACACAAAATGATTTAACCTTGATAGAGTGTTACCTAGTAAACCTATTTCACCAATGGAAATGGTTTCTGCTCTTGAATTTCCGCTGGCGAATATCTTTGAAATGCTTATCAGATACACTGCATATGCAGTTACAAACACCAAGCACCTGCTTGCTACAATTTTGAAAACGTCAGTATAAGCTCTATTCTTCAATGAAATAAGAACTTCAAAGCCTATTAAAGCTATGAACACATTCGTGCACGTTTGATATGTGCTTAGCGCCAGTATCAACGAGATAACTGATACAGTATACTTTATTGCAATGCTCTTACTAAAAAAACAAAATGAAAAAACACTTAATGCAAATGCAAGTGACATTCCGATGCTATCAAATCGATAAGCAACATTTTGTAAATAAAATGGATTGAAGATAATCATTGCCGATATCAGGCGATAATTAACCTCACCACTTCTTTTAAGATGGCAACCAAGGAAGTAAGCGGCTAATGCAATAAATACAGATGTGTATACTATTGATAATGGGAATAAATCGACAGCATGCGTGGATGATGAAGAAATCAATACCAAGATCAGGTCAGCAAAAGGCCTGCCGAGTGCACTCCACCCAAAGTAACCAGTTGTGGCCCTGTCTAGGTCATCCCTATAGTAAACACCAGCCATCATTAAAGGTAAGAAAAATACAAAGGCGGCGCTGAAGTAAATAGTGAAATCTTTTTTGTTAAGATGCATTACTTATTACCCTTCAAAATATAACGAGGACGCTGCTTAACCTCGACATAAATTCTTCCGATGTATTCACCCAGGACGCCGATACCGATTAGCTGGATGCCTCCAAGAAACAGGATAGAAACCAGTAAAGATGGATAACCACGCACGGCGTTACCGAATGCAATCGTGTCAAATATCATCCATGCACCATAAAGGAAGGCTGCACCGGCAACAAAGAGACCGATGTAAGTCCACATGCGCAGCGGGAAGGTAGAGAAGCTGGTAATCCCCTCAAGGGCAAGGTTCCAGAGTTTCCATCCGTTGAATTTTGTGCTTCCTGCAACGCGTTCTGCGCGCGCATATTCAACAACATCTGTGCGGCCACCAACCCAGCTCAATACGCCCTTCATGAACAGGTTTCGTTCTGGCATGAGCTTAATGTTTTCCACCACCTCGCGGGACATAAGGCGGAAGTCGCCAACGTTTTCTTCGATCTGCGGGTTGCTGATTTTGTTATGAAGTTTATAGAACCACTCAGCTGATTTACGCTTTAGCCGGCTGTCAGTGGAGCGGTCAGAGCGCTTAGCCAGCACCATATCTGCGCCGGACTGCCATTTCTCTATCAGGTGAGGAATAACTTCGATAGGGTCTTGTAGGTCAACGTCAATCGGGATAATCGCTTCACCGGTCGCATGGTCAAGCCCGGCGAATAGAGCTGGCTCTTTCCCAAAGTTGCGAGTGAACGACAGCGGCACAACAAGCGGATCTGCAATGGCAAGCGCGTTAATAATTGATTCTGTGGCGTCTTTGCTACCGTCATTTATGAAGACTATCTCAACTTCATGCTGCTGAAGCCCTTCAAATTCCCGAACGGTTTTATAGAAGATAGGAATTGCTTCTTCTTCATTAAATACCGGAACGACCAGAGAAATTTTCATTTCGCATCCCTAAAGACAATGAACTTTGAATAGATAAACCCGCACACCAGACTGATTGCGGAGAAGAGAATGAGAGTCACGATTGGAGCCATGCCAGACCTATCAGCGCACCATCCAACAATCGCGCTCAGTGATCCCATGAATCCTACGTAAAGCATGTAGCGCATGGTGGTAGTCGAGGACTTAAACGTGAACCTGGCGTTTGCAAAGAAGCTGAAAGACACTGCCACGACGAATCCGGCGAAGTTGCCAAGTGCCTGACCTGTATGGAATGCGTAAATGCAAACGGCGAACACGACCCAATGTATGAGCGTGTTGATGACACCTATTGATGTGTACTTGGCGAATAACTTTAACATGATATAAATCAGTGAATTCTGAAAGGTCTGAAGTGTAGCACCACAAAGACTATTGATCGATACCGCCGATCGATAATACTGCATGCATATACAGTAACTATCGGAGGTGAGTTATGGGATTCCCGAGCCCGGCTGCTGATTACGTTGAGAACCGCCTGTCGCTTGATGAGCGCTTCATCCATAAGCCGTCTGCTACATATTACATGAAGGCGTCAGAGACCATCTATCGCTGCGGCATCATGAAAGATGCGCTGCTTGTCATCGACTCGTCACTAAATCCATGTGATGGCTCCTTGCTGGTTTGTGAGGTGGAAGGCGAGTTTAAGGTGAAGATTTACCGGACATATCCTCAGCCTCACCTTGAGAACGCGCTGAACGGCAGGAAGGAAAAGTTACCTGGTCACTTTGAAGGAGTAGAGAGCCCAGTGTTTGGAGTCATAACGTACATCATCAACGATGCTCGGACGGGTGAGTTTGATGACTGCCCGGTGATGTGAGACAGAAATGGGACACGCAAAGCTTTGCATCGGTTTGCAAGGCTTTGCATGTTTTATCAAGATGGGACGTGTGAGCGCAGTGTTGGCGGGGTATGTTATTGAGTTAAAAGGTAGTTCTTATAATTCGTAATGCGAAGGTCGTAGGTTCGACTCCTATTATCGGCACCAGTTATTTCAATTACTTACCTTACATTCAAGTAAACCACATTCTCCTCTTGTGCCGTATTTGTGACATTGCGACCAATAATCGCATCAATTTTGCTCGCGTGCTCAGTAAGATGTCCGGCAGACAAATGGGCATATCGTTGAACCATTTCCAGCGTCTCCCATCCACCCATTTCCTTCAGCGCCAGAAGTGAAACACCAGACTGAACAAGCCAGCTTGCCCAAGTATGCCTGAGGTCATGGAAGCGGAAATTGCTAATGCCTGCCCGCTTTAGTGCTCCCTTCCATGCCTTATTGCTATCTGTCCGCATTTTTCTGACTGCTGCCGTTTTGGTTCCGTCGCTTCTGTACCCGGGAGTCGTGTGAACGAACACCCAGCGCTTATGCAGACCTTGCTGCTTCCTGAGTATCCCTACCGCTGTTTCGTTCAGTGGAACGCCGATGGCGTTTCCGGCTTTAGTTTCGTCAGGGTGCATCCATGCCATCCGCTTATCCAGGTCGACCTGTGACCATTCGAGGTCGGTTACGTTCGAGCGACGAAGGCCAGTGGTGACCGCAAACATAACGACCGGGAAGAAGTGAGGGGCTATCTCTGCAAAAAGACGCTTCGACTCTTCTTCCGTCAGCCAGCGGATGCGGCCATTCTTCACCCGGGGCGTGGATATCTTCGGCGCTTTATCCAGCCACCCCCACTGCACCGCCATATTCAGAATTGCCCTGAGTATCGCCAAGTGCCTAGTCTTTGTTCCTTTCGTTGCGAGCTTTGGAATATAATCTGGAACTGGTTTCGATAGCCTTAAACACCTGTCTCTGGTCATTTCCCAGTTCAGGCGATGGCGGCGGTTTTCCATTCCGTCTACCGCCTCCATTATTTTGTCTGTTGTGATGTCAGCGAGAACAGTCTCTCTGAAATGCAGTAACCAGAACTTAATGATGCTTTTGTCATCATCCAGGCTCTTCTTATCCTCTTTCTCCCTGAGCCATCTTATGCAGGCCTCCTTGAATAGCTTCTTAGGCGACTCCCCAAGTTGTTTTACCCGCCACGCTTCCGACTTCAGACGATCGTGAAGTTCCTGCGCTTCTCTCTTGTCTGAGGTTTCAAGAGAGCGTCTAACTCGTGATCCATCTGGCGAGACGAAGTCACAGTGCCACGTGCCACCGCGTAGTTTGATTGACATGCTTTTTCCTCCTGCACATCAACCGCATTCACTGCGCTATTGTGTCGCACAGACTTTAGCGCCGCAATGCAGTCTGACTTGCAAATGCGATAAGGGCTTTTAGGTTTGTTGGGATTTATTTTTGCTGCCTGAAGTCGACCGCTGCGTATCCATTGCGTGATGGTCCCTTTGTCGACTTTCAGATATGACGCAGCCTCCTCACGAGTGAAGATTTCTTCTTCCACAGGATTCTCCGGTTATAGAATTGTCAGTCGGTAGGTCTGGATATCTTGAGAAATGCACAGGCCTCATCGAGTGTGAGGCTGTGTGATTCCATGGTTAATTTCCTGCTAGCACATAGATAAACCCAATCCATCCAAACATCTCGACTGCCCAGAAAAACAGTCCTACAGGTATGAGCTCTTTATAGAGGTCTCGCTTAAGGTAGAGATATGCCATATGGATGCCGATTATCATTATCTATCTCCAATAAAAAACCGCCATTGCGGCGGCCTAGTCGATGCGGATGTGTGGAATCTTACCGGCTGCTATGGCGTCGTAAAATTTCTCAGCGACAGCTTTTTTACCGTGTACAGGATTTGCCCGTTCACCAACAAGAGAGTCGATCAGTTCTATCATTTCTTGTATGGAAGCATCTCGATTCTTATCTGCTTCTGAGCGGATAGGGCGGAATTCCCATTGCCTAGAATCAAGTCCAGTTGAAACATTGTCGTTCCAGAATCCAAAAACATGACCATTTTCAATAGCGACCACTCTGAATTTATTCCAATTCAGCTGCGCGGGCTGCTTTCCTTCGCACTCACATCCCACCGGAGGCAACCCCTCGCCATCCCACTCCTCATTTCGAATAAGCTTTTCAATATGCCTGGCGCCTTCGTCTGCCACCAAACACCCCGCATCAACTTTCTCCACGGCAAGGTCTGTAGTTGCACGGTATGTCGCACCTAGATAATGAAACCTAACTCCATATGCTTTGAAGTCTTCTGCTCCTATAGAGATCAATGCAATCCCCAATTTTTTCGCAATTAACTGTTTAAGCTCAATCAGTTTCACACCCATCTCCTTACGCTAATTTCTTATACACGCGAGGCTCATCAACAGTAGCCGCGCGAAGTTCGTGCTCGTGATGCACCGAGTAGTTGCCGTCATCCCAACGCACCCACACTTTCGGATGGTAGCTATCCGGCTCAATCTGGCTCTCAACCATCCCTCTGATGCCTCCAGACTTAAGCTGCACTAACGCGCCCACAGAAAATTTAGCCATAGTTGACCCTCTGACATGTGAATGAGTGAAGAGATAGCGCTCAGAGCCATAATTCCGACAATGAGCCAGATAATTGGGTTAGCGTGCATCTCTCACCATCCTGTATGTGTCCCTTACATCAATGCATGCCCTGTAAGCGATAAGTCCAGCAACAAAGTGGTCAATTTTAAAATCGGTATAAACCATCAGGTATGTGGCACAGAAGAAGCTAATTCCAGGGCGCAAGATGATCATGACTAGAAGGCCTAGCCATTTAGGAAGTGTTATCTCCATACGGACTCCGGATAAAGATAAACCCGCTGGGTGCGGGTTTGTTATGCGTCGAATGGGTTAGGCATGACGAGCTCTACACGAACTGAAAATATAAGCCGCTACAGCCAGATCCTGAATTGCTGTTATTGCCAGCATCCAACCATAAATGCTGTCATTGAAATGCCATGCCAGCGCCGCGTGTAACCACGGAAGGGCTGGCACAGGATTTAGGACTTCAGCAGGGAGCGCTAACCCCTCAGACCACGGAAGGTAAAATCTTCGCCGAAGCATTGCCATACCTGACACCTGTAGGTGCTGAGAGAATTGCCACTCAAGCTCCGACGATTGCCGGTCGAGTAGCGCAAGGAGCATCACGCTTACTGGCAGAGAACGCAGTAGGCTCTATGGCAGCGAATAGCGAACAGAATAACCCTTCAGCACTGGCAACAGAACTTGGCACTGGTGTTGTATTGGGTGGCGCTATTAATCAGCTTGGGCGAGTTGCTGGCGCTGCATATCGTGGAGTAAAAGGCGCAATCTCTCCGGAAGCGCAGCAGGCGATCCGATTCGCCAATTCTGCGGATGTTCCGCTTCATACAACAGACGTATTGCAGCCAAATTCCCGCATTGGACGAATGGCTCAGACAACTGCGGAAAATATCCCTTTCGCCGGCACAAGCTCCATGCGAGCAAATCAGCAGGAGGCTCGCAGCCAACTGGTGAATGAATATGCATCTCGATTTGGTGAATATGACCCGTCCATAGTAATTGGCAGCCTCAAATCCAAAACTGCTGGTATCAAACAGGCAGCCGGCAATCGGCTTGAACAAGTCCAGAACGCCATGACTGGAGTAACAATACAGCCTACCAGAGCGCTCCAGCAGATTGATGACGAGATAGCCAGCCTTCAGAAGCTTGGCAAGGTCGCAGACACGGACACTATCAGCAAACTCCAGGCATATCGTGATGAGCTGGCTGGCGGTAATGTTGATTTGCAGCAATTGAGCAACTTACGGAGTCAGTTCAGACAGGATGTTAAGGGTGAGCGCGTAGTTATGCCTAATCGTTCAGATGCGGCTATTCAGCGCGTCTACAGGGCTATGACTGGAGACATTGATAGCTCCATTGGTCAGAACCTTGGGAACGACACTCTACGCCGCTACAAACAGGCCAACGCTGTATATGCAGATGAGGCAAGCAAACTCCAGAATACCCGCCTGAAGAATGTTCTGATGAAAGGTGACCTGACACCTGAAGTCGTCAATAACATGCTTTTCAGTAAGAACAAATCTGAGGTGCAGAACCTCTACAACTCTGTAGGCCAAGTAGGTAGAGCTCAGATGCGTAACGGCATTATCGGTAAGGCGATGGAAAAGTCTGGTGGCTCACCTGACCAGTTCCTGCGACAGGTTAACCTGATGTCTAATCAGACTGGAATCGCGTTTAAAGGTCGTGATGCGGCTTATCTGAAAGGGCTGAAGAACTACCTGGAGTCAACGAAGAGGGCAGGGCAGGCTGGAGTAACCACCCCAACTGGCCAACAGACCATCCCATTCATTATGGGCATTGGCACCGTGACAAATCCAGCTTTGATTGGCGTTGGTGGCGGGTATGGATTGCTTGCAAGGATGTATGAGAGCGAGCCAGCACGTAATGCGATGCTTCGCCTGGCAAATACCCCTAGAGGCTCTACCGCCTTCGAGAAAGCGTTATCTGACGTCGAGCGCATTGTTAACTCATTTGCTCAGGGCGCGAAATCTGAAGCTCTAAGTGAATAGGGCGACACCAACACAGATGCCGAAAATTAAGAAAGCAAAGTTCAACCAGTCTCGTTCCATAAATCCTCCACTCTTTTAACCAATTATAACCGACCTTAACGCAACGCTGCGCAAGTTTTAGCTTGTGCGGCTTTGCTGCGCCCGGAGCAAAAATAAATGTCAGATATCACTACCAATGTCGTAGTATCTATGCCCAGCCAGTTGTATACGATGGCGCGCTCTTTCAAAGCAGTAGCAAACGGCAAAATCTATATTGGTCAGCCTGATACTGACCCAACTATTCCGTCAAACCAGATACAGGTATATCTTGAGAATGAAGATGGAAACCATGTACCCGTCCCTCAACCTCTCATTATCAACGCTGGCGGATATCCAGTATACAATGGACAAATCGCTAAGTTTGTTACCGTTGATAACTACAGCATGGCAGTCTATGACGCTTACGGCGCGCAGCAGTTCTACTTCAATGACCTCCTGAAGTACTCACCTGACCAGTTAAGGCAGCAGCTTGAAGACCCTGACGGCGCAACTAAATATCCTGAGTTACAGATTTCCCGCTGGCGTGACGATTTAGACGTACGCGGATGGGGAGTATTCCCTGATGGAACTGACGTTACTGCAAAACTATGTGCGGCTTTAGATTATGCTAATGGGGATTATTCTCAGTTAGTTGAATATGGAAAGAACAGAAAGTCACTCCATATTCCTCCTGGCGACTATGTGGTTAATAACCTTAATTTAACTGGCATTCACGCTTCTGCTGGTCGCTTTGTGATCCGCTGTAACGTTGATTGTGTAGGCCGCATTCCTAACGGGGATTTCCTTGTTGCGCATGTTCGCTCAATTAATGTGAGTGGTTTGTCAGGAAAGAGTCTCACTATCAGAGGGTTCCAGTTCTGCAAATTCATAAATATCGATTTTAGTGGTGATATAACCTTGATGGGTTCACAGTCATTTACTCTCCCAGGCCTTATTAATTGGGGTGGAGGATCTTACTGGAACAGCTTTAGCAGGGTTAGGGCCGGAACAACCTCAGGTGGCGGACGATTCATAATTGATATATCGGACTCGTCTGTCAATCAGAACACTATAGAGCAATTAGTCTCCGCTGGGGTTTTGATTACCGGATCCGGTTCTGGACCGTCCTTTAATTACGAAGGTAATTCAAATACATTCAATGGTGTTGATGTATCTGGTACACAAGGTTACATGCTTGACAATAGCGCCAATCCATCACAAAGAAATACGGTAATTGGTCTCTATGGAGAAGTGAATGGCAATGGGTTTGTCAGAGGCCCCTGGACCATTATTGGGGCAAGGGCCCAGTATAGTAGTTGGGTTTCCACCATCGATCACATGTCTCACCTCATCGGTACAGATGCAACATCAGGTAACCAGGGTGGAGATACTATAAGTATTTCTGGGAATAACCTATGTCCATCTGGGGACTGGTCTTTATTGGACGGCGTTCTTGGCGCTCCATTTGACTATCAACTTCAATTAATTCCATCTGAAGCAATTGTAAAAACTGACGTAACTGAACCATCTGGTTGTGGTAGAGCGTTTGGAGTAACAAATGCAAGTGCTCAATGCAAAATCGTAGCAAATCTTACAAGGGCAAATACGGACTTTATCCGCGGTGCCTTTTACTGGTGGGGTGACGCTCCACTGCAAATAGCATTAGAGGCTCAGGATAATACCAATCAGGTTTTCTTCCAGGTAAGCAAATACTACGGAATGAGTCATGGAGGGTGGAGGCTGTATCGAGTTTCAGCGCCTACAAACGACTGGACTAAGGCGTATCGATTAGCTGTAACTGTAGCTGCTGGGAAATCTGGATATTTAGGTGGCTCTGTGTTTAGTAGTTACCAAGCATCTCTACTTCCAACATTTTGTGGCTGGAGACATGTAAGGGTTTTGTCATCAGGAAAACCAACTATCACAAATACTAGTGGTTTTGTGAATGGAATGGTTGCTAACAGAACATCTACACCATCATATCCGGCAGATCCAGCTGTAATGTGGGTCTGGAATGGAACGACGTGGCTAACATTAAATGCCTCAGCATAATTACAGGCGGGAAACCCCGCCTTATTTTTAATTACATTTTGCTCCTTCAAGCATTACATATACGACTCCATCTTCCTTGAATACACCGTAGTCACCACCTGAAATAGAGCATGCTTCTAACAGAGCCGTATCTCTTTCTGGTTTTGATGTTAAGAATTTATTATTAATGTTGTATTTGTTTAGTAGCAATTTCCCCCACCAGTTTTCATTGTTTAGATAGAGAGGTGTCATGATATTAATCATAGGGAAGGAGCTTGCGAGCCTCTGTGTAATCGCATCTCTACTTTGACTTCCAAAGACAATAATTGTGTCATTTGGAGATGTCTTCTGTTGAATTTCATTAACCAATAATTGGTCATTAAGGTTCATCGAGTCGGATGCTCTGTTGTATGCTAATGACAAAACCAAAGCTACAACTAAGTTTGCTAATACTATATATCGTGAAAATTTATATTTTTCAGCATCTAAAACCAGTGCGCACGCGGCTATAACACAACCGAAACCTACGAAAACCCTTGGGAAAAATACAGGGTGCTTCAAAGGCAGGTAGATCAAAACTGGTATAAATGCAACAAAGGTCACTATAACAAAGTTAACAATAGACTTTGCTTTAGCTTTCTGGTTAATATTCTTGAATAATAAAAAAATAATAAATGCAATGTTGATAGACAGAATCAATATCTCGTAGTAACCAATGATTCCAGTTAAGTAATCAAAGGCTCCTATAAAGTTCCGCTTAAAAAGAGCGGCGTCAAATGAAACCTGACTATGGGTAATATTGTATTGTCCGGTTATGAATAATGGCGCAATTAATTTAGAATATATTAAATATGATAAAAGAAAAGATATTGCTGGCTTTATCTCACGTTTAGCACCATCCAACAACTCAGCGCTCTTGACAACAGATAACAATGATACAATTACAAAGACAGAGATGAAGGTTTGATATGTGCTAAGATAAAGCACACCAATCAGCAAGCTAAGCGCCATCCATAAATAGCCTGGTTTATTTCTTGCTAGATGATATGAATAAAGAGCTAAGAGGCAAGACAAGGCCATTGTCAAAGAATCATACCTGTATGATATGTTCTCTAGATAAAATGGCATTAAAAATAATAATGAAGAAATTATTAAGTTGTTTGTAGAAAATTGTAAGCGAAGTGCTTTTATAAGTAAAACACAGCACATCCCCATGATAAAAAATGCCAATATTTGATACAACGGAGAGATATCATACATGCCATTGTTAAAAGTTATAGCTCTGAATATTGCTTCAGCGAACGGCCTTCCGTTTGGGGACCAGTCGTAATATCCACGGACACTTCTTCCAAGGTCATCCATATAGTATCTGCTTGCAAAAATAACTGGCAACCATGCCAAAGAAATTATTCCTGCTGGGATAAGCCATTTTTTATTATTCATCACTTCTTACCCCTCAAAATATAACGAGGACGCTGCTTAACCTCGACATAAATTCTTCCGATGTATTCACCCAGCACACCAATACCGATCAGCTGGATGCCTCCAAGAAACAGGATAGAAACCAGTAAAGATGGATAACCACGCACGGCGTTACCGAATGCAATCGTGTCAAATATCATCCACGCACCATAAAGGAAGGCAGCACCGGCAACAAAGAGACCGATGTAAGTCCACATGCGCAGCGGGAAGGTAGAGAAGCTGGTGATCCCCTCAAGGGCAAGGTTCCAGAGTTTCCAACCGTTGAACTTTGTGCTGCCGGCTACGCGTTCTGCGCGGGCATATTCAACGACATTTGTGCGGCCACCAACCCAACTTAGCACGCCCTTCATGAAAAGGTTGCGCTCTGGCATGAGCTTAATGTTTTCCACTACTTCGCGAGACATGAGCCGGAAGTCGCCAACGTTTTCTTCGATTTGCGGGTTGCTGATTTTGTTGTGAAGTTTATAGAACCACTCAGCAGATTTACGTTTCAGACGGCTGTCAGTGGATCGGTCAGAGCGCTTAGCCAACACCATATCTGCGCCGGACTGCCATTTCTCTATCAGGTGAGGAATAACTTCGATAGGGTCCTGCAAGTCAACGTCAATCGGGATAATCGCTTCACCGGTTGCGTGGTCAAGCCCGGCGAACAGAGCAGGCTCTTTACCGAAGTTTCTTGTGAATGACAGCGGAACTACAAGCGGATCAGCAATGGAAATCGAGTTAATTATTGATTCTGTCGCGTCTTTACTGCCGTCATTGATGAAGACTATCTCAACTTCGTGTTGCTGAAGCCCTTCAAATTCACGAACGGTTTTATAGAAGATAGGAATCGCTTCCTCTTCATTAAATACCGGAACGACCAGAGAAATTTTCATTTCGCATCCCTAAAGACAATGAACTTTGAATAAATAAAACCGCACACCAGGCTGATGGCGGAGAAAAGAATAAGAGTCACGATAGGAGCCATGCCGGACCTATCAGCAGCCCAACCAACAGCAGCGCTCAGTGAGCCCATGAAACCTACGTAAAGCATGTAACGCATGGTTGTTGTGGAAGACTTGAAGGTAAATCTTGCGTTTGCAAAGAAGCTGAATGACACCGCCACGACGAATCCGGCAAAGTTGCCAAGTGCCTGACCTGTATGAAATGCGTAGATGAAAACGGCAAACACAACCCAGTGAATGAGCGTATTGATAACACCTATCGATGTGTACTTGGCGAATAACTTTAACATGATAAAAATCAGTGAATTCTGAAAGGCCTGAAGTGTAGCACCACAAAGACTATTGATCGATACCGCCGATCGATAATACTGTATGCATATACAGTAACTATCGGAGGTGAGTTATGGGATTCCCGAGCCCGGCTGCTGATTACGTTGAGAACCGCCTGTCGCTTGATGAGCGTTTCATCCACAAACCATCAGCTACGTACTACATGAAAGCGTCAGAAACCATCTACCGCTGCGGCATCATGAAAGATGCGCTGCTTGTCATCGACTCGTCACTTAACCCATGTGATGGCTCCCTGCTTGTCTGTGAGATTGAAGGCGAGTTCAAGGTGAAGATTTACCGTACCCATCCTCAGCCTCACCTTGAGAACGCGCTGAACGGACGAAAGGAAAGGTTACCTGGTAACTTCGACGGGATAGAAAGTCCTGTGTTTGGAGTAATCACGTACATCATCAACGATGCGCGGACAGGTGAGTTTGATGATTGCCCGGTGATGTGATTTCTTGTGCCACGGTTGTGCCATGGTTGTGTCATGCACCAGAAATCATCATCCGTCATCTTTCTGTTTGTTCCATCAGCATTGGCTGTGTGAATGCGGTCAATTCTTGTAAAAACAGTTAGTTAAATGTGGTGCTTCTGATTCGTAATGCGAAGGTCGTAGGTTCGACTCCTATTATCGGCACCATCTAAGTCAAATAGTTACCCTGCATTCCAGTAAATCTCATTCTTAGATCATGGCAGCAAATGTTGCTGATGTCTGCACGTTTTCGTCCCATAGTTTTGTACCTGTAAGAAGTTGAACGGCGGCATACCCCCAAGGCTATACCGCCAGCGCCATATTATCGCGCCATTAACGCAAACACTCCCCAGCCAAAGTACTCCCGCGAGTACGTCACATGACGTTCAGGCGCTATCGTCAGCTCCGCCCGAACCTCCTGCGCGAAGTCATCTTCTGGGTTTTCCTCCAGCCAGCGACGCATGGTCATCCATTTTGCGGCTTCGTACCTGTCCCAGCCTTCCTGGTCTGCCAGCACCATTTCAACCAGGTCATAGCCCTGTTGATCGAAAGACGCAACCAGACCGGGCAGAGTGAGAAAGTCTGCAATCGACGAGACGCCGCACGCCTGAGCTGTCTCCTCCGTCGCGGGTACCTGACGCCAGTACGGTTCGCCAATGAGCATTATTCCCCCGGGCTTGAGGCTTTTTGCCAGCAGATCCATCGTCCCGGCTACGCCACCCGCAATCCAGGTTGCGCCAACGCAGGCCGCCACGTCACATTTTTCATTCGCGACATAGCCAGCCGCGTCGTTATGAATGAAATGGACGCGTTCGCTGACGCCGAGTTCCTCTGCGCGCCGCGTGGCCTGCGCGGTGAAGAGCGGGCTCATGTCGATGCCGGTACCGGTGATACCGTAATCACGTGCCCAGGTGCAAAGCATCTCTCCCGAGCCGCTGCCAAGATCGAGAATGCGTGTGCCTCGCTTCATGCGTAACACGCGGCCCAGCGTCGCGTACTTCTCTTGCGTAAAGGGGTTATGAATGCGGTGTTCGCTTTCGCTAACAGTAAAAATACGTGGGATATCCATCATCCTCTCCTTAACGGTTATCGGGCTGGGCGCGGACGTTATTCAGCCCCGTAGTGTTAATGCGGTAGGGCTGACCGTTGACGGATTTGATCAGCTTTTTGGTTTTGAGCTTTTTGAAAACGGCGAGCGTGCAGTCAGCCAGCAGTAGCCCTTCGCGGCTATAGCATTCAACGGCGGTGACGCGGCCGGAGGTATTGCGGACGTGCACAATACGGCCACCTTTGGCGAGAACGTGTAAGGTACGTTGTTCCTGACGGGATAAATTCATACTGGAAAACCTGTTTAATCATCATGTGCAAAACGTGCAAACACACAGCGGTGTCCGCATTCGATTTCGGCGCATTGATAATCAGTCCGGCCTGGAAAGGTCGGTAAGCTGATTATCGGATGATTACATTCTCCAGCATCAAAGCCTCGGGTTGAGTTGAAAGGTATTTACGGGGTGAATGATAACACCTGATTTTTATAAGTGAATACCCAGGGGTGAAAAACGTGATCACGGTTGGCATCGGGTTGAGGAGAGGGAATCATTCCTGGCCGCTCTTAATTTTGCTGTCGACCTGAGGCTGTGGTTTGCTGAAAAGATATCCCTGCACAAGCTCGCAACCCAGAGCCTGAAGCCGCTCAAGCTGCTCTTCGGTCTCAACGCCCTCGGCTATAACGCCCATATTAAGGCTCTTAGCCATACCGGTAATAAGCTTCACAATATTAAGCGCATCTTCTTGTGTAGATATCGGATTGACAAAAGATTTATCGATCTTGATTTTATCAAAATTCAGTTCGCTGAGTCTGGAGAGCGACGAATAACCCGTGCCAAAATCATCAATGGAAATTCTTACGCCCAGTGCGCGGAGTTTTTTCAGAATCGCAATGGGGTTATTTCTGTCACTAAAGAGGGATGACTCCGTGACCTCTAACTCAAGACGGTTAGCCGGGAGCCCGGTCTCAGCCAGAACGGTCTGCACCGTATTAATAAATGATTTGCTGCCTAATTGAACAGGCGAGACGTTTACGGAGATCCTGGCCGGAACAGCCCAGGAGACCGCTTCCCTACAGGCCAGTTTAAGTACGGTTTTACCTATCTCGTTGATCATGCCTGTTTTTTCTGCGGCGAAAATAAAGCTATCCGGGGAAAGCATTCCCTTGACGGGGTGCATCCAGCGAATAAGCGCTTCATAGCCGTAAATTTCCTTGCTGACGGAATTCACAATAGGCTGGTAATAAACAATAAATTCATTGTTTTCTATCGCCCTTGCCATATCATTTTCAAGCGTTCTGCTCTCCTGTAACTTCTGAAGCATTCGCTGGCGGAAAACTTTAATCTGCTGTGAGCCTGCCTTTTTGGCTTCATAGAGCGCCAGATCGGCGAACTTATAAAGATAATCAGCACGTCGTTCATTATCTGATAAAACAATACCCACGCAGGTGGCAATTTTTATGAGCTGGTTATTAATCGTATAGGGTTTACTGATATTCTCGCTGATTTCTCTAGCGCGCAAAACGGCTTCGCTTTCGTTTAACCCACTGGCTAAAAAAGCAAACTCGTCTCCGCCTAAACGGTAAAATCTGTCTGAAATATTGCTCATGGCGGTCAATCGTCTTGATACCTGACGTAACAGTAAATCGCCAGCATCATGACCATAGGTATCGTTGACCTCTTTGAATCGGTCTAAATCAAATAACATTACCGTAACGGGAACATGATTTTCTTCGGCCTCAAGATTGAGTTTGCTGAGCTCATCCCAGAAGTACAGACGGTTTTTCATGCCAGTGAGGGAATCATGGTAAACGTCATACTCTAGTTTTGAATTCTGAATCTGTAGGGTCTCCTTGGATAACTGGAGTTCTTCTGCAAGACTTTCAACCTGCCTGTGCGCTTTAAGGATGTTTTTATTTTGATAGATCGTTAAAAAACCCAGGATAATACTCAGAATGATCAGCAGTAAAGAGAGGGCTGAGTAAATATAATACAGGATCTGTATTTTATGGTTGCTACTGTTAATCGTGCTAATGTCTTTCGTTAACGCGCTTGATGAAAGCTGACTGAGTGGAGCATCCAGCAAATGCATGGTATGAAGGTATGTTTTTACATCCGAATGGCTCATTTTTTCGAGGTTAGCATCCAGATACGTAAGGATTTTATCAAGGCTTAACGCGAGGTCATGATGTGCCTGAACGTTTTTAATGTAATGTCCTAAATCCCCCTCCTTAAACAGATCATTCTGGCTTAGCATAATTTCCAGCCGCATCCGGACCTGGTCTATCGTAACGTCATCGGAATCGGTTGCGTACAGACCAAGCCATGATTCAAAGCGGTAATATTCGGATACCAGTTGGGCGACAGACCATGACTCCGTGTAATGAGTCAGTTTTTGGAGCTCCTGCTGTCGATCGTAAACAAGAAAAGCAATATATCCAGTGGTGATAAAAAGAGAAAAAATGATACCAACCAGTATCCTGTTCATTATGTTCTCCTGAACTGCTATTCAATCTTCATTTTGCTGACCTGCCATGCCGATCGCGAATAATATATCTGATTATTTAATTCAGGAAGACTGTCGTAGGGATATACAATGAATGCCGGACCTTTATCTCGGATGCGCATATATTCACCATTAACCTTCAAAGCGAGTATGGCATTATATTTTTTAAAGTCGCTCAGCGGGATGGCTGTCGCGTAATCATTAAGCGCTATAACATTGACCACGTTACCCTTTGCGCCAATATAATCCATGAGTTTGCTCATTGGAACACCCTCAAACTTTGTGCGGCCATTATACCAGGGGGATGATGTCTGGAAGCTCACCATACCGAGTTTTTCAAGGCTGGCGATATCAAACACGGCTTTTCCACTTTCATTAGTGTTCTCGATATTACCGTAAATCGTTAAAATGGGTTTACCAGCAGGTTTTGGCAACTCACCAGCCAGGGGGACGCTTTGCACTAAAAAGCAGCACAGCATTAGGATAAATCGCATTTCAGCCTCCACGTTTTAACATAAGTATAAGAATTATAATTTAGTTATCCTACTAGTTTATATATTTTATCTCTCCCCACGTTTATCCATCATAATCAGGATGTAAAAACGCCGTCAGTTGGCAGCCACCCGAGCGATGCTTAACCTTCTTACCGCAGACGCATGACAAGGAACCGTCCATCATGAAAAAAGATAGCTATGCCTTTTTAATTCCACTCATCGTTGGCGGGTTAGCGTTGATATTTGGCTTTGTTGTCTGGTCAATCGAGATTTATCGCGTGACATTTCTTACGGCCCTGGGGGAACAGTATCTTGCGGCTGTCACATTGCTGCTGCCGCTGGTGGCGATAGTGATGTTCGCCGCGAAGAGGGCGTTTAAAGACAAAACCCTTGTTGACGTTGTCAAACTTTACCTCGGCCTCATCATCTTCAGCCTGCCGGTTGCCATTTTCGTCATCTTTACCGCGGCCTGGCTACTGAACGGAGAATACTCTGCCTGGAGCCAACCTTACCGGTATGAATCCGGCAGCAGAAATAGCTGTTCGGGGGCGGAAGTCTATGAGCCGGAACTCAAGAGAGAGATCCGCATCTGTTATCCTCAGGGATATTATTTAATCGATGGCACCCTGTACGTGGAAAAGCGGAGTAATTTGCTGGGTATGGTGGTGCTTTGGGCGATCGCGCGATCCTGAACCTGAGGCTCGAATAACCCCTTTAGCCCGCCTCCAGCATCCCAAAGCTGACAATCCGCGAGCGGCCCAGCTCTTTCGCCCGGTACAACGCGACGTCCGCCGCGCGCAGCAGATTATCGCTCTGGGCGTGCTGCGGATAGCTGGCGATCCCGATCGACACATCCACCGGGCCAATCTCCGAAAGCCCGTAGCGCAGCGAAAGCGCATGCACGCCGTTGTAGATCTCCGTTGCAGCGGCGTGCGCTGCTTCCTCATTTGCACCGGTAAGAAGCACCAAAAACTCTTCACCCCCATAGCGGAAGGCCAGCCCGCTATCGTGTACCGCCCGTTGAATAATGGCTGCCACGCTTTTAATCACCAGATCGCCGGCCTCATGACCAAAGCGGTCATTAATGCTCTTGAAGTGATCGATATCGATCATCAGGCAGCTTACCGGCTCCTCGTTACGCACCGCCTGCTTCATTTGAGTACGTAACGTATCTTCCAGATGGTGGCGGTTACGCAGCCCCGTCAAGGGATCGAACAGGGCTTTTTCCAGCAGCGCATCGCGCAGCCGCTGGTTGGCCAGCGCCAGTCCCAGCGCCTCGGCCATCAGTTCCAGATAGGCGCGGGACGGCGCGGTTTCAGGCGTGATGTTCTGGAGTGAGAGCAATCCAATCGCCTCGCCCTGAGCAATCAGGGGAACGCACAGCGATTGCTGCGCCTGTGATTCGGGCAGATGATAACAGCCGATATCCGGCTCGCCGTTCACTGGCGGATGGCTTTGACCACGCCGGACGGCCCAGCATTCGTCAGGATGGAACGGCTTTTTATCCCCTTCTGGCGATAGCCATTCGGCCGTACAGCGCATCTGCCACGGCTCGCGTTCCAGAATATACAGGCGCCCTGAAACCCCCGGCGCAATATTGGGTGCAAACAGCTCCGCCACATTCATCACGTCGGCAAAGTTTTCACAGCCCTGCAACCGCTGGGTCATTCGCGCCAGCAGTTCGCGGATGGCCCAGTCAGCCTCGCGCTCTTTTTCCAGCCGCTGCCTTGCCAGCCCGTTCTCACGGAAGATGCGGATGGCCTGCGCCATATCACCGATTTCATCAACCTGGGTAAAGTTCGGCGTTTCGACGGCGTAATCCTGCGATGCAAGACGATGAACTACGTCACTCAGACGCACCACCGGACGGAGTACGCGGCGCTTGAGGATGAAAACCATCACAAACAGGAAGAGCAGGGCGGTCAGGCCGACCATCACCTCAGAGGCCGTTCGAAGCGTTTTGGACGTTTTGGTTGCGGCCTGCACGTCGGCAATAATGCGCTTGTCCAGCAGCATGCGAAAGCGTTCGATAGTGTTGTGTGCCCGTTCGAGTTCCAGCTCATAGCTCTTACCAAACAGCAGCGAAACGGCCTGCTGTTCCTCGCCACGGGCGATGCCGTCAATGGCTGCCTGCTGTTCATCCTGGAGATCGTCTACAATTTTCAGTCCGTCGTACAGCAGCGCCAGCTCTTCGCCCGATGCCCCCGTATTTTTGAGCTGTCGCAGCGTGTGTTCGATATTCTTCAGCTCGGCTTCTTTCGCCTGATATTTCTCAAGCACCTCGGGCTCTTTTTGGATGACGTAAAGCCGCGCCAGATCGGAGAGCATCCAGGTGTCTGTCTCGATCTCCTCCGTCAGCTGATCGAAGACCTGGCGTTGTTTAACGGCTTCACGTTCGATGTTATCGGCGTGGGAAGCCATCAGCATGACGATGCCGGAGGCAATGGTCAGGCACACCGTGACACCATAAGCCCAGTTCGTGATCGTGGCGATTCGCACCTGTTGGATCCTTCTACGACAAATGTGGAAGAGCGTTCATTTCAGATTATAGAAAACCTCTGATTTATCGCGAAAAAAAAGGCGGCACAGGGCCGCCTCACAGAACGCGTTTCTTTATAGATCCGGAGAATTTCTCCCCTCTTCGATAAAGTCTGCGTCCAGCTCCTCGGCGTTGCCTGCGTGATCGCGGCCGGAGAAGAGGTTCCAGCAGGCGATAAACAGAGCGGCAATCAGCGGCCCAATCACAAAGCCGTTGATGCCGTACAGCTCCATACCGCCGAGCGTGGTGATCAGTATCAGGTAGTCCGGCATTTTGGTGTCTTTGCCCACCAGCAGCGGACGCAACAGGTTGTCCACCAGCCCGACGATAATGACGAAGAAGCCCACAATGAACAGACCCTGCCACAGTTGGTGAGTGGCAAACAGGAAGATGGCGGCGGGAACCCAGACGATGGCCGACCCAACGGCAGGCACCAGGGAGAGAAATGCCATCAGTGCGCCCCACAATACGCTGCCGTCAATACCGACAATAGCAAAGGCGATACCACCAAGCGTGCCCTGAACCACCGCCACGACCGCCGTGCCTTTTACCGTGGCGCGCGACACGCCGACAAACTTAGCGAACAGGTGCTGTTTGACGAAGTCAGACAGCGGCAGCGAGTCGAGGATCTGGCGCACCAGATACGGCCCGTCTTTCAGCAAGAAAAACAGCAGATACAGCATAATGCCAAAGCTGATGGCAAAGCCGAACGTCCCTTTCCCAATCAGGAACGCGCTGCCCGCCAGATACTGCCCGCCCTGTAACGCGACATCGGAGAGTTTTTTCTGGATCTGCGCGGCGTTGGTCAGGTTGTGATCCGCCAGGAAGCCGCTGGCCCAGTCCGGCAGGCGGTTGAAGATACCGGCGATCACTTCCGGGAACTGCGTGTTGTTCTGTTGCAGCCTGGTGTAAACCATGTTCAGTTCCACCGCGAGCGAGGAAAGGATCACCATCAACGGAATAAACACAATCAGGCAGATAATGCCGAGTGTGAGGAGTGAAGCCAGCCCGTTGCGATCGCCCAGCGCGGTACGCAGTTTGTTTTTCACCGGGTTGAAAATGATGGTCAGGATCGCGGCCCACAGAATCGCCGAGAAATAGGGAGACAGCACGTCAAAGAAGGCCCAGGTTACAAGGGCCAGGATGAGAATAAAGAAACCTTTGGTCAGTCCGTTAAATCGCATAGTGAGTCCTGGTGAAGAAGAAACTGTGTCGACTATAGAACTGATTTAAGGATTTACCAATAATTGCGCTGAAGTCGCGCCGGGTGGCTTTTTGTTAACAATCGCGGTATAACACTCCTTCTTTGGATGTTTAGATGTCCATACGTTTAGAAGGTAACATGCAAACACAACAAGAAAACGGGCAACTTAAGCGCACCATGAAAACCCGCCACCTGATTATGCTCTCGCTGGGTGGCGTTATCGGCACAGGGTTATTCTTCAATACCGGATATATCATCTCGACAACCGGCGCGGCGGGCACGCTGCTGGCATATCTTATCGGTGCGCTGGTGGTCTGGCTGGTCATGCAATGCCTGGGCGAACTTTCCGTGGCGATGCCGGAAACCGGCGCGTTTCACGTCTATGCCGCCCGCTATCTCGGCCCGGCGACGGGGTATACCGTGGCGTGGCTCTACTGGCTTACGTGGACAGTGGCGCTGGGATCGAGCTTTACCGCGGCCGGGTTCTGCATGCAGTACTGGTTCCCACAGGTTCCCGTCTGGACGTGGTGCGTTGTCTTTTGCGCTGTGATTTTTGGTCTTAACGTGATTTCCACGCGCTTTTTCGCGGAAGGGGAATTCTGGTTCTCGCTGGTCAAGGTTATCACCATCGTCGCCTTTATTATTCTCGGCGGCGCGGCCATCTTTGGCTTTATCCCGATGGCGGACGGCTCTGCCGCGCCGGGACTAAGCAACATTACCGCCGAAGGCTGGTTCCCGCACGGTGGCCTGCCGATCCTGATGACCATGGTGGCGGTCAACTTTGCCTTCTCAGGAACGGAGCTTATCGGCATCGCGGCGGGGGAAACGGAAAACCCACACAAGGTTATTCCGGTTGCTATTCGCACCACCATCGCCCGGCTCATCATCTTCTTTATTGGCACCGTGTTTGTGCTGGCGGCGTTGATCCCAATGCAGCAGGCTGGCGTGGAGAAAAGTCCGTTCGTGCTGGTGTTTGAAAAGGTCGGCATTCCGTATGCGGCGGATATCTTTAACTTCGTGATCCTGACGGCGATCCTCTCGGCGGCGAACTCGGGTCTGTACGCCTCTGGCCGTATGCTGTGGTCTCTGTCTAACGAGAAAACGCTGCCGCGCTGCTTTGCCCGCGTCAACAAAAACGGCGTGCCGCTGACGGCGCTTTCTGTTTCCATGCTGGGCGGCGTGCTGGCGTTGTTCTCCAGCGTGGTCGCGCCGGATACGGTGTTTGTGGCCCTGTCAGCCATTTCCGGTTTTGCGGTGGTGGCGGTGTGGATTAGCATTTGCGCGTCGCACTTCGTGTTTCGTCGCCGTCACGTGCAGTCCGGCCAGCCGCTATCCGCGTTGCAGTATCGCGCGCCATGGTATCCGCTGGTGCCCGTGCTTGGCTTTATCCTCTGCCTGGTGGCCTGCGTCGGCCTGTGGTTTGACCCCAGCCAGCGTATTGCCCTTTATTGCGGGCTTCCGTTTGTCGCCCTGTGTTATGGTGCGTACTACCTGACCCGAAATCTGACCACGCAGGAGCCTGAACATGTCGCAGAATAATCCGCTTACCGCCCTCCTTGAAAAACAGCCGTTTGTCGTGCTGGATGGGGCGATGGCAACGGAGCTGGAAGCGCGCGGTTGTAACCTTGCCGACAGTCTCTGGTCGGCCAAAGTGCTGATGGAAAATCCGGAGCTGATCCGCGACGTACACCTCGACTACTACCGCGCGGGGGCACAGGTGGCGATCACCGCCAGCTATCAGGCGACACCCGCAGGCTTTGCCGCTCGCGGGCTGGACGAGTCGCAATCCCGGACGCTGATCGGCAAAAGCGTAGAGCTGGCACGCAAAGCGCGCGAAGCGTACCTGGCTGAGAACGCAAATGTAGGCACTTTGCTGGTGGCGGGATCTGTGGGCCCTTACGGCGCGTATCTGGCCGATGGTTCCGAGTATCGCGGCGATTATGTGCGTAGCGCTGAAGAATTTACCGCCTTCCACCGCCCGCGTGTAGAGGCGCTGTTGGATGCGGGCGCGGACCTCCTGGCCTGTGAAACGCTGCCTTCGTTCACTGAGATTAAGGCGCTGGCGGCGTTGCTGACGGCATATCCGCGCGCCCGGGCATGGTTCTCATTTACCCTGCGTGACAGTGAGCACCTGAGCGACGGAACGCCGCTGCGGGATGTTGTTTCTGCGCTGGAAAGCTACCCGCAGGTTGTCGCGCTGGGGATTAACTGTATCGCGCTGGAAAACACCACGGCGGCGCTGACGCATCTGCACAGCCTGACGTCGCTGCCCCTGGTGGTCTATCCGAACTCCGGCGAGCATTACGATGCGGTGAGTAAAACCTGGCATCACCACGGTGAAACGTGCGAGACGCTGGCGGGGTATTTACCGCAGTGGCTGGAAGCAGGCGCGAAGCTGATTGGCGGCTGCTGTCGGACCACGCCGCAGGATATTGCTGCGCTGACGGTTCAGCGCTGAGGCCTTTGCCGGGTGGCGGCTGCGCCTTACCCGGCCTACAAATTGCACGAACCGTAGGCCGGGTAAGCGCAGCGCCACCCGGCGAAACAACCGTACAAAATTCACTATCCTTTCCCGCTTTTTTTCTAAAAACGAATCGTCATTAGCGATTCTTTTTTATTCCTTTATCAAAATTCTCGCGCCGGAAATACTGCCCTTATAACAACAAGGGGAGCAGACGGTATGGCAATTTCATCGCGAATCACGTTACTTGGTGCACTGGCGCTGTGGGTATTTCAGGCGCAGGCGGTGGACGTCACCGTGGCGTATCAGACTTCCGCGGAACCGGCGAAAGTCGCGCAGGCGGATAACACCTTCGCCAAAGCGAGCGGGGCGAACGTCGACTGGCGCAAGTTCGACAGCGGCGCGGCAATTGTGCGGGCGTTAGCCTCGGGCGACGTGCAGATTGGCAACCTGGGTTCCAGCCCGCTGGCCGTTGCCGCCAGCCAGCAGGTGCCGATTGAAGTCTTCCTGCTGGCATCGCAGCTCGGAAATTCCGAAGCGCTGGTGGTGAAGAAAAGCATCACGAAACCCGAAGATTTGATTGGCAAACGCATCGCGGTGCCGTTTATCTCCACCACGCATTACAGCCTGCTGGCAGCGCTGAAACACTGGGGTATTAAGCCGGGCCAGGTGCAGATCATCAACCTGCAACCTCCAGCGATTATTGCCGCCTGGCAGCGTGGCGACATTGACGGAGCATACGTCTGGGCGCCCGCCGTCAACGAGCTGGAAAAAGATGGCACCGTGCTGACCGACTCCGAAAAAGTGGGGCAATGGGGGGCGCCAACACTTGATGTCTGGGTCGTTCGTAAGGACTTTGCCGAAAAACACCCTGAAGTGGTGAAAGCCTTCGCCAAAAGCGCCATCGAGGCCCAGCAGCCTTACATCAGCAACCCGGATGAATGGCTGAAACAGCCCGCCAACCTGGAGAAGCTCTCACGTCTGAGCGGTGTGCCGGAAGCTGACGTGCCGGGGCTGGTGAAAGGCAACACCTATCTGACACCTGCGCAGCAGGTCCAGCAGCTGAACGGGCCGGTGAGCAAAGCGATTGTCGACACTGCGACGTTCCTGAAAGAGCAGGGCAAAGTGCCTGCGGTGGCAGCGGATTACAGCCGGTTCGTGACCGACCGCTTTGTGAAATAAGGGGCTGCGATGCTGAACATTACAAACCTGTCTGCCGATTACGGCGGCAAACCCGCCCTGAAAGAGATCAACCTGACGCTGGACAGCGGTGAACTGCTGGTCGTACTGGGGCCGTCCGGCTGCGGGAAAACGACGCTGCTGAACCTGATCGCCGGGTTTGTACCGTATCAGCACGGCACGATCCAACTCGAAGGAAAACGGGTAACGGGGCCGGGCGCAGAGCGCGGCGTGGTCTTCCAGAACGAAGGGCTACTTCCGTGGCGAAACGTGCAGGAAAACGTTGCGTTTGGTCTGCAACTGGCCGGCGTAGCGCGTGAACAGCGTCTGAATACGGCGCGCGACATGTTGAAAAAGGTCGGGCTGGAGGGGGCTGAAAAACGCTTTATCTGGCAGCTTTCAGGCGGGCAGCGTCAGCGCGTCGGGATTGCCCGTGCGCTGGCGGCTAACCCTCAGCTGCTGTTGCTGGACGAACCTTTCGGGGCGCTGGATGCCTTTACCCGTGAGCAGATGCAAACCCTGCTGCTGCGCCTGTGGCACGAAACCGGCAAGCAGGTGCTGTTAATCACCCACGATATCGAAGAGGCCGTGTTTATGGCGACGGAGCTGGTGCTGCTCTCACCGGGACCGGGACGCGTGCTGGAGCGTCTGCCGCTTGAGTTTGCCCGGCGCTATGTGGCGGGAGAGCCAGTACGCAGCATTAAATCAGACCCGCTATTTATCGAAAAACGGGAATACATCCTGAGCCGTGTGTTTGAACAGCGGGAGGCGTTCTCATGAGCATTGTCTTCAGTGAAAAAACGCGGCGGACGCGCCGTGCCTTACGCTGGCCGTTCTCTCGCCAGCTCACCTTAAGCGTCAGCACGCTGGTGGTGTTGCTGGCGGTATGGTGGGCGGTTGCCGCGCAGCAGTGGATCAGCCCGCTGTTTCTGCCCCCGCCAGGCCAGGTTCTGGAAAAACTGATCGCCATCGCCGGACCGCAGGGCTTTATGGATGCCACCCTCTGGCAGCATTTAGGCGCCAGTCTGACGCGTATTCTGGTGGCGCTGCTGGCGGCGGTCATTATTGGCGTTCCGGTGGGGATTGCGATGGGACTGAGCCCGACGGTGCGCGGCATTCTCGACCCGCTGATAGAGCTTTACCGTCCCGTACCGCCGCTGGCTTATCTGCCCCTGATGGTGATCTGGTTTGGCATCGGCGAGACGTCAAAGATCTTACTGATATATCTGGCTATTTTTGCGCCGGTAGCAATGTCGGCTCTGGCTGGCGTAAAGAGTGCGCAGCAGGTACGCATACGTGCGGCGCAGTCGCTCGGCGCCAGCCGCGCGCAGGTACTGCTGTTCGTCATTTTACCAGGTGCGCTGCCGGAGATATTGACCGGGTTGCGCATCGGCCTTGGGGTGGGCTGGTCAACGCTGGTGGCGGCAGAGCTGATTGCCGCCACGCGCGGCCTTGGGTTTATGGTGCAGTCGGCGGGAGAGTTCCTGGCGACTGACGTGGTACTGGCAGGGATCGGGGTCATCGCCGCGATCGCCTTTGGATTAGAACTGGGACTGCGCACGCTACAGCGTCGCCTGACGCCCTGGCATGGAGAAATACAATGAGTGAACGTCTGACGATTATCCCGTTGGGGCCGTACATTGGCGCGCAGGTGTCGGGCCTGGACGTAACCCGTCCGCTGAGCGATAACCAGTTTGAGCAGCTGTACCACGCGGTGCTGCGCCATCAGGTGGTGTTCCTGCGCGAGCAGGCCATCACCCCGCAACAGCAGCGCGCGCTGGCCCTGCGTTTTGGCGACCTGCATATCCACCCGGTCTACCCGCATGCGGAAGGGGTGGAGGAAATTATCGTGCTGGACACTCATAACGATAACCCGCCCGATAATGACAACTGGCATACGGATGTTACCTTTATCGACACACCGCCAGCCGGGGCGATTCTGGCAGCAAAACTACTGCCAGAGACCGGCGGCGATACGCTGTGGGCGAGCGGCATTGCGGCGTTTGAGGCGCTCTCCGCGCCGTTCCAGACCTTGCTAAGTGGCCTGCGGGCGGAGCATGATTTTAAAAAATCGTTCCAGGAGTATAAGTACCGTAAAACGGAAGAGGAGCACCAGCGCTGGCTGGATGCGGTCGCAAAACATCCGCCGCTGTTGCACCCGGTGGTGCGTACCCATCCGGTGACCGGCAAGCAGGCGCTGTTTGTGAACGAAGGGTTTACCTCGCGCATTGTGGACGTAACGGAAAAAGAGAGCGAGGCGCTGCTCAGTTTCCTGTTTGCGCATATCACGAAGCCGGAGTTTCAGGTGCGCTGGCGCTGGCAGGAGAACGATCTGGCGATCTGGGATAACCGCGTCACGCAGCATTACGCCAATGCGGATTACCTGCCGCAGCGAAGGATTATGCAGCGGGCGACGATCCTGGGGGATAAGCCGTTCTACCGTGCGGTTTGAGCCCCCCACCCTAACCCTCTCCCCAAAGGGGCGAGGGGACTGACCGGTGCGGTTTTCACCCTCTCCCTTTTAGGGAGAGGGCAGGGGTGAGGGTATTAAGTGCGCCTCTATATACCGCTGATAGCGGTTCGCCTTCAGATAACACAGATCCACCAGCACCAGCCCGTCGATACAGTTATTGAACGCCGGATCGCTGCCGAAATCGATAAACTGCACGCCGCCTGGCTCGCATAGCTCGGAATATTGTTTATAAAGCGGCGGAATACCGCAGCCCAGATTGCCGAGCAGGGATTTGAGCTTTGTCAGGTCATCCACGTAATCCACCCCGCTAAATTGCGCCAGCACGTCCGGGAGTGACGCCGGGTAGGGTTGACGCGAGGCGGCTAACGGGTGGCTGGCCGGAAACCAGAGACGATAAAACGCGACCAGCAGATCCCGGGCGGCAGGCGGTAAGCCGCCGGAGATGGACACCGGACCAAACAGGTAACGGTAATGTGGATAGCGCGCCAGATAGGCGCCAATGCCTGACCACAGGTAGTCCAGACCGCGACGTCCCCAGTAGCGCGGCTGTATAAAGCTGCGCCCCAGCTCAATGCCGTGCTCCAGTATGTCCTGCATTTTTTCGTCGTAGTGGAACAGGCTGTAACTGTACAATCCCTCGACGCCGCACTTTTCCACCTGCATGGCCGTTGGCATAAAGCGGTACGCGCCGACAATCTCGAGGTCATCATCATCCCACAGAATAAGGTGCAGATAGTCATCATCGTAGCTGTCGGTATCCCGGCGTTTTCCGCTGCCTTCCTCCACGGCGCGAAAGGCAATCTCGCGCAGTCGCCCCAGCTCGCGCAGCAGAGGCGCCTCTTCCTGCCCGTTGCGCTGCCACAAATAGATGGTTTTACCATCGCTGGTTTTGCCCAGACATTCGGCCTGCGCCAGCTCCCGCTTCAGCGTGGCCCTGTCTTCCGGGCGGGCAATGGCGCACTGGGTTTTAAAGACGCCAGGCAATCCCTTGCCAAGTCGTATCACGTGCTGACGGCACTGCTCGGCCATCTCACGCGATGAAAGGGTAGAGCTAAACCGATCATTCCAGGCAATCTGCTGGCCAATTTTGATCGGCAGCTGGCTGTGACGGCGGCGAAACATCTGTTGCATCAGCAGCAGCAGGGATACCGTCGGCGATACCAGGGTGCTGGCATAAAACAGCAGGCTGTTGTGGGCCTGAATATGTACCGGTAGCAGCGGTACCCGTAGTTTGCTGGCCAGCTTGATAAAGCCCGGATGCCACTTTTTATCGCGGATGCCTTTACGCGTTGGGCGGGAGACTTCGCCCGCCGGGAAGAAGATCAGCACGCCGGCGTTTTGCAGGTGCTGCTCCATCTGCACCAGAGATGCTTTTGCGGTTCTGCCGCCCATATTGTCCACGGGGATAAACAACGAGCTGAGAGGCTCAAGGTGAGACAGCATCCGGTTGGTGACAACCTTGACGTCCCGGCGCACGCGCGAAACGGCGTACAGTAGCGCCAGCCCATCCAGGGTGCCCGTCGGGTGGTTCGCTATCACAATGAGTGGGCCGTGTTCGGGGATTTGTTCGAGGTCTCGGGCGGAAATGGTGCAGAGAATATCAAGGTGTTCCAGAACCTGCTCTACCATATCCAGCCCTTTCAGGTGACGGTGGCTGGCGGCAAACTGCTGAAATTCGTCTTCGTGGAGCAGTCTTTTTAACAGACTTTTTTGCCAGGGTGCGGGCCTCGCCTGAGGCCAAAGGTCATCAAGAACGCTGTCGAGACTAAACATTGATCACTCCTCCTGCCGTCTTGCCCAGACAGTAGAAGGAGGAGATGTCGGTTGTATTGCAGTTTAGTGAAGATTCGCGCAGAGAGTAGGCCGGGTATGGCGAAGCCACCCGGCGCTAAAGCGGATTAACGCAGAATTTTCTTCTCAGCCAGATCCAACGCGAAGTAGCTGAAGATTAGATCCGCGCCCGCGCGTTTGATCGCACCCAGGCTTTCGAGGATCACTTTCTCTTCGTCGATGGCACCCGCCTGCGCGGCGAATTTGATCATCGCGTACTCGCCGCTCACCTGGTATGCGCCCAGCGGCAGTTCGGTGCGTTCGCGAATGTCGCGCAGGATATCCAGATACGCGCCGGCCGGTTTCACCATCAGACAGTCTGCGCCCTGTGCTTCATCGAGCAGAGATTCACGAATCGCTTCGCGGCGGTTCAGCGGGTTCATCTGATAGGTTTTACGATCGCCCTTCAGCGCCGTGCCCGCCGCTTCACGGAACGGGCCGTAGAAGGAGGAGGCGAATTTGGTGGAGTAGGACATGATGGCGGTGTCGGTAAAGCCTGCCGCATCCAGCGCATGACGAATAGCCTGAACCTGACCATCCATTGCCGCAGAAGGTGCAATGAAATCCGCACCCGCGGCGGCGGCAACCACCGCCTGCTTGCCCAGATTCAGCAGGGTCGCATCGTTGTCCACGCCGTGATCGCACAGCACACCGCAGTGGCCATGAGAGGTGTATTCGCAGAAGCAGGTATCGGACATGACGATCATCTCCGGCACACTCTCTTTGCAGATGCGCGACATGCGTGCCACGAGGCCGTCTTCTTTCCATGCATCACTGCCGGTTGCGTCAGTGTGGTGGGAGATACCGAACGTCATCACCGAGCGGATGCCCGCATTCGCAATGCGTTCGATCTCGCGGGCCAGATGCTTTTCAGGAATGCGCATCACGCCCGGCATCGCGTCGATGGCTTTGTAGTCATCGATCTCTTCTTCAACAAAAATCGGCAACACCAGATCGTTTAAGGTCAGTGTTGTCTCTTCAAACATGGCGCGCAGTGCGGGTGACTTGCGCAGGCGACGGGGACGAGCAATTAAATCGGTCATGGTATGCCTGATGTTTGTGGAACAAAGAGGCTTAGTGTACCTGAAAGCGGAGAGTGGTGTTTTACTAAAGTTGTCTTTTAGATTTTCGAAATCGATTAATATACGCTACATGTATTTTGTATATATTATAAATCTTATTATGGTGTCCAGAGTGGTATGTGATATTGGTGAGGCTTCTATATTGGTTTGGGATTATAAATATAAATGATTTATTGCTTTTTATTATATGTATCGAAGCAACTAAAGAAGTTTGCAATCAGTTGAATTTATAATATTTATTCATAATGATTGATATTGTCCTGGGTTTATAAGCTTATTTGTCTGAATACGGACTTAATGGAATCATTCATTGAACCTTTTCGAAGTGAAACTGCATAATTCCTTCCGCAATTAAACGTTGCCAAATGATTTGATGGACAAACTTGCTTACGTCCCTGAGGAGGGATGACCCAATGCAAACATGGAAAAAGAAACTGGTTGTATCACAACTTGCATTAGCCTGCACACTGGCTATCGCTTCTCAGGCCAATGCGAAAGATATATCCGGCACGACATATAATACTTTTGGATATGACAATACTGCGTCCACGCCCTGGTATTATGGTTATGCTGACTGGGATTATTCAGATGCCACACATGATGGTGACATTTATCCAGTCATCAATAAATCAACCGTAAACGGAGTTATTTCGACATACTATCTGGATGATGGTGTCAATGGCCGTGCGAACGCGTTGAGTATTTCTAACAGCACCATTAACGGCATGATCACGTCAGAATGTATGACCACGACGTGTGCAGAAGGCGTGGATACTGACGGCACTACGCATACCCAGTACGATCGTTTTAGCCTGACTGTTGATAACTCCACCATCAACGATACCTACGAGCATTATGCGTATGATGTCGTTAATGGCGATACCACTGAAACGCATTATCTGGACACCTATGGTCTGGGTAACGCCATCACCCTGGATGTTGAGTCTGATATCGTTATTCAGAACAATTCCCACATCGCGGGCATCACGCTGACGCAGGGTTATCAGGAGCTTGATAACACGCCATACGACGGTGTTGAAGGCGTTGCTAACAGCAGCAATATCTTTACCGATACGCTGGTGGTGAAAGACTCTGTGCTGACCTCTGGCGCATACAGCGATCTGGGTACCAGCGGCTTCTACGGTCAAACGGCGAAGCCAAGCGACTACGGTGAAACCAACGCCACGGCTGCGGATGATGCGGCGCTGATCGTTGCTGCCAGTGCGTCTGATAACGCCATGCAGACCACCGCTACCTTCGATCACTCTACCGTTACGGGTGACATTCTTTTCTCCAGCACCTTTGATAACAACTTCTACGAGAATGGCGATCCGGCAACGGATACCACAGAAGATGGCGTCTATAACCCAACCACCAACGGCTGGGATGGTACCGATAAACTGGATGTCACGCTGACCAATGGCAGTAAGTGGGTGGGTGCAGCGCAGTCCAGCGTTGAAGCTATCGGCACTGCGCAGATGTATGGCCAGGGCTACAGCAACGTAGACTGGCACGCATTGTCCCCGAATAGCATCTGGCCTGATTCTACCTTTGACAGCAACGGTCACGTTGCCGGTGAAGAGGTGTATCAGAGCGGCCTGTTCAACGTGGCGCTGGATAACGGTTCCGAGTGGGATACCCGCAAGATCTCCAACATCGATGCACTGACGGTGAACAACCAGTCTCAGGTCAATGTTGAAAACTCCGGCCTGCTGGCAGATTCCATCACCCTGACCAATGCTTCAACCTTGAATATTGGCGACAGCGGTGCCGTGGCAACCGACAGTCTGTATCTGGATAGCTACAGCCGTGCGGCACTGACTGAAGAGACGGCAGAACTGTATGCCAACACCATTACTGTAGACAACGGTGCAGAGCTGGCGCTGGGTCTGGGTCAGGTTGATACGCACAATATGGTGCTGACCGATGGCGGTGTGCTCAACGTTGCCAGCCGCGATTATGTGCTGAACAGCGACCTGAACAACGCACGCTATATCACCAACGATAGCCATAAAGCGGACTACGACTATGGTGTTGTCGCGCTGAACTCTGACGGCCATCTGGCGGTGAACGGTGACGTTGCCGGTAACTATAAAGTGCGCATCGACGATGCGACCGGTGCAGGCTCCGTAGCTGACTACAAAAACAAAGAGATCATTCGCGTCTATGACAATAACGCGGATACCGCTGCCAGCTTTACTGCGGCAAACAAAGCTGATTTAGGTGCATACACCTATCAGGCGCAGCAGAAGGGTGACACCGTTGTTCTCCAGCAGGAAGAGCTGACTGACTATGCCAACATGGCGCTGAGCATTCCTTCTGCTAATACCAACATCTGGAATCTGCAACAGGATACCGTGGGTACCCGTCTGACCAACAGCCGTCATGGCCAGGCAGATAACGGCGGCGCATGGGTGAGCTATTTTGGCGGCAACTTTGACGCGGATAATGGCACCGTTAGCTACGATCAGGACGTAAGCGGCATTATGGTGGGTCTGGATGCTCAGATCGACGGTAATAACGCGAAGTGGATTGTCGGTGGTGCGGCTGGTTTCGCGAAGGGTGATATCAGCGATCGTACTGGTCAGGTCGATCAGGACAGCCAGACTGCGATGATCTACGCGTCGGCGAAGTTCATGAACGACATCTTCCTCGACAGCTCCATGAGCTACACCCGCTTCAACAACGACCTCTCTGCTACCATGAGCAACGGTCAGTATGTTGACGGTAATACCACGACTGACGCCGTTGGTTTCGGGATGAAACTGGGCTATGACTGGAAACCAAACCTGTCTGGCTACGTCACGCCTTACGCGGCGATCTCTGGCCTGTTCCAGTCCGGTGATGACTATCAGTTAAGCAACGACATGCGTATCGATGGCCAGTCTTACGACAGTATGCGTTATGAGCTTGGCGTGGATGCAGGTTATACCTTCAACTACGGTGGCGAGCAGGCATTAACCCCTTACTTCAAGCTGGCTTACGTGTATGACGATGCCGACAACAATGCTGATATCAACAATGACAGCATTGACAACGGCGTGGAAGGCTCTGCGGTTCGCGTGGGACTGGGCACTCAGTTCAGCTTCACGAAAAACTTCAGTGCTTACACTGATGCGACTTATCTGGGCGGCGGCGACGTTGACCAGAACTGGGGAGCAAACTTGGGTGTGAAATATACCTGGTAAGAAAAAAACGCGGGGGATTTTGCCCCCGCTTTTTTATGTGCTTTAAAAATAATAAAGAACCGACATATACAGATGACTTGAGGTATGCATGAACGTTAATGCGAAACCACTTTCTGAATTAAGCCGGCTCATAAAGTGTCTGGAAGTCGCCGGTACCCCATTTAAAACGGAACCACAACAATTTATAACTACCGGCAATAATGATGATGAACCATTGACATTTGTAATACAATCCGGCCTGACAGTCGTTCACCGTAAATCAGATGAATTACTCGTGGGTATTGCACGGGCACCCTATATTCATGGATTAAGTGCATGGATTAATGACAGCTATCTTGAATATTCCCTGATGGCACAAACACCTTGTACCGGATTTTATTTGCCAGCCTCTACTGCATGCGAAATTATTCAAGAAGCGCAACTCTGGCAAGAAGCGTTCTGCTGGCTTTCATGGCTAAATCATTTACTGGGAAAACGTGATATCCAGCTGGTCGGAAATAATTCGTATAGCCAAATTCGGGCGATGCTAATCAATATGGCCGAGTGGGATGACACGCTACGCTCAAAAATTGGTGTGATGAATCATATTCAGCGTAGCACGCGTATATCACGTTCGGTGGTTGCGGAGGTTCTGGCGGCGCTGCGTCAGGGGAACTACATCAATATGAGCCGGGGCAAACTGATCAGTATCAACCGTTTGCCCACGGACTATTAAGCTCAGTTAGCGGCCGTAAGTACCTGCGCTTTATTGGCGCTCAGCTCGGCTACAAGGTTATTTACGCCATCACTCATATTCACGAAGCGGGTGTTCGGTGACCGGGTGACCACCACAAAAGCGCCCACGTTTGATTGCGGAATCATCGCCATGTAGGTGATGAATCCGCCACCCCCACCGGTTTTTTGAATAATACCCGGGCGACCATCTTTTGGCGCCATATATACCCAGCCCATGCCGAGGGCATCGGCTTTACCGGGAACATCCATACCAATGACGCGACGTAACTGAGCACGCTGGTAGATGAGCGTCTGCATTCGGTCGGCCTGATTACTGCGCGCGTAAAAATCCGATGAGAGGAACTGTTGCATCCAGCGCATCATGTCGCCAGGCGTAGAGTAAACCCCACCGCTGCCAATGGCTGCCAGCGTGTTATTACACGGGCTGGCCCCTTTTTCCGCCACCATCAGACGCTTGCACTGGTCCGGGGAGGGGGTGTAAGTAGTATCTTTCATCCCGAGCGGACGCGTGATTTGCTCTTCAAACAGCTGAGGGTAAGGCTTACCTGATGCCGTTGCTAACGCGTCGGCCAGCAGATCAAACGCCAGGTTAGAATAGCCAGCCTGAGAACCCGGAGCCGATTTCAGCGTTGCGGTGCTCAGATAGTTCCAGCGTTGTTCGCGAGTTGGCCAGACAAAGACAGGGCGATGCGCAGCGCCACCGGGCTGTTCTCGCGGCAGGGCGCTGGTATGGGTCGCCAGGTTCACCAGCCTGATCGGCGTTCCCTGATATGTCGGAACGCGAGCGCCGGGTGGCGCATATTTGCTGAGCGGATCGTCGAGTTTTACCACGCCCTGATCGAGCAATTTCACCAGCATTTCGCTGGTCATCAGCTTAGTTATCGACGCGACACGGATAACGGAATCCAGCTGCGGGCGAACGTTATTTCCCGGTCGTGTTTCACCGAAGCTGCGAAACACCCGCTGGTTACCGTCGATCACGACCAGCGCCATTCCCGTCGCACCACTGCCGTAATAAATAAGGTTCGCATAGCGATCGGCAATGTCAGAGGCCAGAACCGGTGCCGTCAGAGGCTGTGCTGCCTGGGCGGTGGACAGGCTCACCGCACACAGCGCGGCGAAAGAGAGCAGACAACGTTTCAACGAAAAGCATCCATCCAGTGAATAAGGAGAGTTACGGGTAGTTATACTACTAATCGGCGTCGGGCAATCGTCCGATTTGCATAACGATAGCGAGAAAAACGTAACCGTGGGTAAATTTGCACAATTTACTTACGGCCAGACTCCCATTTTGTGACATCGGGCTTATGATAGTCACCAGTTACATTCATTATTGCGGAGAACGGTATGTCTGAAAAGCGTGTGGTTTTGGTGGTTGATATGCAGAATGGGGTGTTTAAGACGCCGCGCCATCAGAGTGAGAAATGTGTCTCACTGATCAATCAGCTTACCCAGGCTGCTGAGGCCGTTATTTTCATACAGCATACTGAAGCTGGCGGGCTAGAGGAGGGGAGCGAAGGGTTTGCATTGCTGCCCGATCTCAACCAGCCGGCAGGGGCGTTTTACGTCACGAAGACCGCTTGCGATGCCTTCTATAACACTTCGCTCGAGGCACTGTTGCGCGAACAGGGGATCGATGAATTTATTATCTGCGGCTGCGCGACGGATTATTGTGTCGATGCCACCTTTAAAAACGGTGTCAGCCGGGGCTACCACATCACGGTTGCGGAGGATGCCCACACCACGGCCAATCGTCCAGCGGCCGATGCCCAGGTTCTGATCGCGCACTATAACGATGTCTGGCGTAACTTCATCGCCCCTGCCAACCCGCCTTCGGTGAAACGCACCGAAACAATTCTTGAAAACTGGAAAGCGAACTAATAATTCACCCGCAGGTCTGACTTTTTTGCCTGAGCCGGGAGGCTGGCCCAGGCAAGGTTTCGTGTGGCGATATGTTAAACACAGCAACAGCCATAACAACAAGAAGGAAGCACAATGTTTAAGTCTTTTTTCCCAAAGCCGGGGCCCTTTTTCCTGTCGGCATTTATTTGGGCACTGCTGGCTGTCATTTTCTGGCAGGCCGGTGGCGGCGCGTGGCTGACCCGTCTTACGGGGGCAACGGGCGACATTCCCATTAGCGCTGCGCGCTTCTGGTCCATGAGCTATCTGCTTTTCTACGCCTATTACATGCTCTGCGTGGGGCTTTTTGCCATGTTCTGGTTTATCTATTCGCCTCACCGCTGGCAATACTGGTCGATTCTCGGCACGTCGTTAATCATCTTTGTCACCTGGTTCCTGGTGGAAGTGGGCGTGGCGGTCAACGCCTGGTATGCGCCGTTTTACGATCTGATCCAGACGGCGCTGAGTTCGCCGCATAAAGTGACCATTAACCAGTTCTACCATGAGGTGGGGATCTTCCTCGGCATCGCCCTCATCGCCGTGGTGATCGGCGTGATGAATAACTTTTTCGTCAGTCACTATGTGTTCCGCTGGCGTACCGCGATGAACGAACACTATATGGCGCACTGGCAGCACCTGCGTCATATCGAAGGTGCCGCACAGCGTGTGCAGGAAGACACCATGCGTTTTGCCTCTACACTCGAAGATATGGGCGTGAGCTTTATTAATGCCATCATGACGCTGATCGCCTTCCTGCCGGTGCTGGTGACGCTCTCATCCCACGTTCCGGAACTGCCGATTGTCGGCCATCTGCCGTACGGCCTGGTCATTGCCGCGATTGTCTGGTCGCTGATGGGAACGGGACTGCTGGCAGTGGTGGGGATCAAGCTGCCGGGGCTGGAATTTAAAAACCAGCGCGTGGAAGCGGCCTACCGTAAAGAGCTGGTGTATGGTGAAGACGATCCTAACCGTGCGTCACCGCCTACCGTGCGTGAGCTGTTTGGCGCCGTACGTCGTAATTACTTCCGCCTCTATTTCCATTACATGTACTTCAATATCGCGCGCATCCTTTATCTTCAGGTTGATAACGTTTTCGGGTTGTTCCTGCTGTTCCCGTCCATCGTTGCGGGTACGATTACACTCGGTCTGATGACCCAGATCACCAACGTTTTTGGTCAGGTTCGCGGTTCGTTCCAGTACCTGATTAGCTCCTGGACTACGCTGGTGGAGCTGATGTCCATCTACAAACGTTTACGCAGTTTCGAGCGTGAGCTGGACGATAAGGATTTGCAGGAAGTCACCCATACATTAGGTTAAAAAGGAATTGCTATGCCATTTGCCGTACCACGTGCATTACCGCTGACGTTACTCGCCGCCGTCGTGCTGGCGGGCTGTGCCGAGAAAGGGGCTACCCCGCTCAAAGAAGGGGAGAAGCCCGTTGATGTGGCGAGCGTGGTGCGGCAAAAAATGCCCGCCAGCGTGAAGGATCGCAGTGAGTGGGCTGATGCGCTGGCAACGACCTTCAAAAGTCAGAAGATCGCGCCTACCGAGGAGAACATCTGCTCGGTGCTGGCGGTGGCGCAGCAGGAATCGATGTATCAGTCAGATCCTGTTGTGCCTGGCCTGAACAAAATCGCCTGGAAGGAGATCGACCGCCGGGCCGAATCGATGCATATCCCGGTTTTCCTGGTACATACCGCCCTTAAAATCACCTCGCCAAACGGGAAAAGCTACAGCGAACGGCTGGATACGGTGAAAACCGAGAGGCAGCTCAGCGCCATTTTCGATGATTTCATCAATATGGTGCCGATGGGGCAGAAGCTGTTTGGCTCGCTGAATCCGGTACATACCGGCGGTCCGATGCAGGTAAGCATCGCATTTGCGGAAAAGCATACCGACGGCTATCCGTGGGATATCGACGGTACGGTGCGTCAGGAAGTCTTCTCCCTGCGCGGTGGGCTGTGGTTTGGGACGTATCACCTGCTGAATTATCCGGCCAACTACGATAAACCGCTGTATCGTTTTGCCGACTTTAACGCGGGCTGGTATGCCAGCCGAAATGCAGCCTTCCAGAATGCAGTAAGCCGCGCCAGCGGTGTGAAGCTCGCTTTGGATGGCGATCTCATTGCATACGGCAGCAGCGAGGCAGGGTCCACCGAACGGGCAGTGCGAAAACTTTCGACGAAACTGGAGATGAGCAACAGTGACATTCGCCGACAGCTGGAGAAGGGTGACAGCCTGGCGTTTGAGAAAACGGATCTGTATAAGCAGGTTTTCGCGCTTGCAGAGAAGAAAAGTGGAAAGGCACTACCCAGAGCCATTCTGCCAGGCATTCAGCTTGAAAGCCCGAAGATCACGCGTAACCTGACGACCGCATGGTTCGCAAAACGCGTGGACGATCGTCGGGCTCGCTGTATGGGACTGTAATCAGTGGCGGTTGCGCCAGCGCAGCACGAGCGCAATCACGCCCAGAACCATGCTGCCCGCGAGGAAGGGAATGAGCCCGAATACGGTGCTCACGCCTAAACCGATTTCAACGCGCGGGCGGCCGGTATCCTGCACCTGCATCAGATGCTCATACACGCCAGGGGCATGCACCAGCATGTTCAGCAGTTGGGTTCCTGCCCAGAAACAAAACAGAACAAACAGGGCATAGGCAATATTCCCCGCCGTGGAGGTTTTTGGTTGTTTTCCGCCAAAAATCGGTTTCGACAATGTAAAGTCTGCCATAAGACCTCCCGAAAATATCACTCTGTTTTAATACGCGTCGTACAGGGTGAGTGTGACAGGTCATAGCATTTGTCAATATCAGAATCGTGGGAAATTCGGCTCAGGATTTCTCCTGGATTGTCGATTTCTGCATCACGTCACAAATTGATAACATAAGTGAAACTGCGCTGCTTTTCAGAATTTACGTATCCGCCACAGACGGCTTTATCAAACTGTGAGAGGATAGTTTTTTTTTCTGCCGGAGTTGTCATGAAGCTCACTTCCAAACTACGCCGTGACTGGCATTACTACGCCTTTGCGATCGGGCTGATCTTTATACTCAACGGTGTTGTCGGGCTGCTGGGATTTGAAGCGAAGGGCTGGCAAACCTATGCGGTTGGGCTGGTGACCTGGGTAATCAGTTTCTGGCTGGCGGGATTCATTATCCGCCGTCGTCCCGATGAGACGACGGCAGAGAAAGCCGACTAACCGTCAGTTAACAGAGCTTTTCAGGGCGCTGTCAGCGGCGTGACGCTCCAGCGCCAGTTCAATCAGGCGGGTGATCAGTTCCGGATAGCTTATTCCGCTGGCCTGCCACAATTTCGGGTACATGCTGATATTGGTAAAGCCCGGCAGGGTGTTGATTTCGTTAATCACTACCTCGTTATCCGCCGTCAGAAACACATCGACGCGCGCCATCCCACTGCATCCCAGCGCCTGATAGGCTTCAACGGCGATCGCCCGGATCTTGTCGTTAACGTCAGGATCGAGCGCGGCGGGAACCACAACCTGGGCACCTTTGTCGTCAATATATTTGGTGTCGTAGGAGTAGAAGTCGCTATTCAGCACCACTTCACCACAGGTACTCGCCTGCGGGAAGTCGTTACCCAGTACGGCGCACTCAATTTCGCGCCCGTTAATTCCCTGCTCAACCACCACCTTGTGGTCAAACTCAAAGGCCAGACGAACGGCATCGTTAAACTGTGCTTCGCTGGTGACTTTGCTGACGCCGACGGATGAGCCCTGATTCGCCGGTTTCACGAACAGCGGCAGGCCGAGTTGCGCCTGGATCTGCGCGAAGCTGTGTTTATCGCGGTTGGCGCGAGTGAGCGTGACGAACGGTGCAATATTCAGACCGGCGTCGCGCAGCAGACGTTTAGTGACGTCTTTATCCATGCAGGCGGCAGAACCCAGCACATCGGAGCCGACAAACGGCAGGTTCGCCATCCGCAACATGCCTTGCAGGGACCCGTCTTCGCCCAGCGTGCCGTGAACGATAGGGAACACCACGTCAATCTGTGCCAGCGCCTGCGCGTTCCCGGCATCGATAAGCTGTCCCTGTGCCACGCCTGGAACCGTTGCGACGCTGATATCAGAAGGATTAAGGGCGATGCGCGCCGGATCATCAGCGTGTAACAGATACTGGCTGGCATCGTTAACATGCCACTGGCCCTGTTTATCAATGCCCAGCAGCACCACGTCAAAACGGCTTTTATCAATCGCATCAACGATATTTTTAGCCGATTGCAATGACACCTCGTGCTCTGATGATTTTCCCCCAAAGACAATACCTACGCGCTGCTTTGCCATCTCACTCTCTTCCAGTCTGACGAAAAGCCAATAACATACCACGATGCCCGGCGGGTTTCGCGGCCTTCTGCCATAATGTTTTGAGGGATGTTGAAGGGGGGCGCGTGAAAGGAAAAGGTCTGCTTATTCTTATTGTTATTGCCGGGATCGCCACGGTGGGCTACCGCTGGTTGCCGCCGCATTACAACCCTTTCGTGCCGCTTACGCTTGACGATCCGCCTGGAAAAATAACCCAGTTTAAACTCCGGCGCTTAACGCCGCAGGCGTGCGCAAACCTGTTAGCGCAGGCGAATCAACGCCAGCTTATCCGTACCCAGGCGGTCGCTGACAGCGCCGGTGAGTGTCCGCTGAGTAACGTGGTGCGCGTGCGCGATTTTGGCCCGGTCAGCCTGAACGGCAGCTTCCTTGCCAGTTGCCCGCTGGCGTTAAGCTCGGCGCTGTTTGTCAGCCAGCAGGCCCGGCCGCTCACCAAAACCTGGACCGGCAGCGAGCTTACGCGTATTGAACATCTGGGCAGCTTCGCCTGCCGCAATATCTACAGCCGCCCGGATGCGCGGCGCAGCGAACATGCCACGGCGGATGCGCTGGATATCAGCGCTTTCAGGCTGGCAAACGGACAGCGTGTTACCGTCCTCAACGGCTGGAAAGCGGAAAAGACGCAGCCCTGGCTACAGGCGCTGTTGTCGGCAAGCTGCGGCTATTACGGTAACGGTCTGGGGCCGGACTACAATGCCGCCCATGCCAACCATTTCCATCTGGGAATGCGCGGCTATGGCTTATGTCGATGAAGCATAATCTTCCGCCGAAAATTGGATAGATTGTGACTTATCTCACAAATATGATGACTGGGAAGATAAAACACCAAAGTCTGCAAGGCCGCATCTCTGGCGCTATGTCATTGCGCGTAACTTGCTAATCTGTCGGCGAATTCGCCTAAAAATGAAGACTATTTCTGTTATGGAATCCTGGAAAGTTAACCTCATTTCAGTCTGGTTCGGCTGCTTCTTCACCGGACTGGCTATCAGCCAGATATTGCCCTTCCTGCCGCTTTACGTGTCGCAGCTGGGGGTCACTTCCCATGAAGCGCTCTCTATGTGGTCCGGCCTGACGTTCAGCGTGACGTTTCTGGTGTCCGCCATTGTGTCACCGATGTGGGGCAGCCTTGCGGATCGCAAGGGGCGCAAGTTGATGCTGCTCCGCGCCTCGCTGGGGATGGCGATAGCCATTTTGCTCCAGGCCTTCGCCACCAACGTCTGGCAGCTGTTTATTCTGCGGGCGATAATGGGGCTGACCTCCGGGTACATTCCGAATGCCATGGCGCTGGTGGCCTCACAGGTACCGCGCGAGCGGAGCGGCTGGGCACTCAGCACGCTTTCCACGGCCCAGATTAGCGGTGTAATTGGCGGCCCCCTGCTCGGCGGCTTCCTGGCTGACCATGTTGGGCTGCGCGCGGTCTTTATCATTACCGCCATCCTGCTAACGGTCAGCTTTCTGGTCACCCTTTTTCTGATTAAAGAGGGCGGTCGGCCTGTCGTCAGCAAATCAGAACGCCTGAGCGGAAAGGCGGTTTTCGCCTCGCTACCTTATCCTGGCCTGATGATTAGCCTTTTTGTGACAACGATGGTGATCCAGCTCTGTAACGGCTCGGTGGGACCGATTCTGGCGCTGTTTATCAAGTCGATGGCACCGGACAGCAGCAACATTGCTTTTCTGAGCGGGATGATTGCCGCCGTGCCGGGCGTGTCGGCGCTGATGTCCGCTCCGCGTCTGGGGAAACTGGGCGACAGGATCGGTACGGCACGCATTCTGATGGCAACGCTCATCATTGCGGTGATCCTTTTCTTTGCCATGTCGTTCGTCACAACACCGCTTCAGCTCGGGGTGTTGCGCTTCCTGCTTGGCTTCGCGGATGGTGCTATGCTGCCCGCTGTACAGACGCTGCTGGTGAAATATTCCAGTGACCAGGTAACCGGCCGCATTTTTGGCTACAACCAGTCGTTCATGTATTTAGGCAACGTAGCGGGCCCGCTTATTGGCGCCTCGGTCTCGGCGATGGCGGGTTTCCGCTGGGTATTTGCCGCGACGGCGGTGGTGGTGCTTCTTAATATTATTCAACTGGCCTTTGCCTTGCGCCGTCGCCGGCGAATCGCTGAGGCAAAGTCAGCCCGGCAAACACGATAATATATTATTAATTCTTATGATGGCCGCATTTTTATATAACGAAATGCGGCTTCTGTCTTTTAGAAAAACGTTTCGCTTGCGCTCCGAAATATCTTTTTTGGCAGCAATGTCACTTTTGCATAAGATAAAACCAATCCATGCTTTTCATTATTCAGTGAGGGTGTTAATTTCAGGGGAAATCACATAAGGACATAGCACCATGAAAAATCTCATTGCTGAGTTGTTGGTTAAGCTTGCCCAAAAGGAAGAAGAGTCGAAAGAGCTGGTTGCCCAGGTCGAGGCGCTGGAGATCGTTGTGACGGCGCTGTTGCGACAGATGGCAAAACCAGAGCAGGAGGCGTTGATCGACAACGTTGAAGGCGCGCTGGAAAAAGCTCGCCCTGATTCACAGGTGCCTGCAGAGGACGCGGAGCTGCTTCAGCAATACGTAAAGAAGCTTTTAAGGCATCCTCGCAGTTAACCCGCCAGAGGTGAAATGACGTGTCACAGAATTGTCATGCAGGATGCCTGGCGTCGCTCTGTTTTTATTTTTACCCTGTTACCATAGGGAAATTAAAATGAAGCAGAGCACACTTTTCACCGCATTAAACTCGCTCGTAATTACCTCCTCCGTTCCTGCGAAACCGGTTAATAATAATCGCGCTGCGACGGGACTGAAATAACCCTGAATCACGGTGAAAATCATGGTGCAGGGTGGTTTTTTTCCCGTAACGAACCAGACTTAACGTGGAACTTCACATAAAGGATGGTGCAATGAAAACAACAATACTGGTTACCCTGCTCTCTGGCCTGTGTCTGATCGCCTCAGCACATGCGGAAGAGAAAACGTTAACGCCCCAGCAGCAGCGCATGACGACCTGTAACCAACAGGCGACCTCGCAAAGTCTGAAAGGGGATGCCCGTAAAACGTATATGAGCGACTGCCTTAAAAATGGTACGACCAAACCGGGTGAAAAAAGCCTGACCCCGCAGCAGCAAAAAATGCGCGAGTGCAATGCCCAGGCGACACAGCAGATGCTGAAAGGCGACGATCGCAGCAAGTTTATGAGCGCGTGCCTGAAAAAACAGGCGTAGTGCTAATGGGTGAGTCACGGCTGTGGCTCACCCAAAATTTCATACTTTCCCCGCTATCCCCCTCTCTATAATTTGGGAAAATGTTTCAGAATATTCCCAAAAATGATGAATGATGAGTTTTATGACAATCACGAGAACATTCGGGAAGCGTGGTATCAGCAGCTTTCTCAGGATGACTCATACCGTTCCGGTCTGCGATTTGCCCGGCGAATACGGCTGGCACGCATCGTTGGTCTGGCGGCGCTGTTTGTTCCGCTTGCCAGCGTTCTGGTGAGTCAGCTTCTTTCTGGCGTCTGGTGGTTGCTATTGGTGGGCTGGGTCTTTGTCTGGCCCCATCTGGCCTGGCAGCTGGCTTTTCGTTCGACCTGCCCCCACAGCGGTGAAATCGTTAATCTGAAAATCGATGCCATCATTGCTGGCGTCTGGGTGGGATTAATAGGGTTCAATGCGCTGCCAACGGCGGCGCTGATCGTGATGATCGGCATGAACATGATGGGATCGGGGGGATGCCGCTTATTCCTGACAGGACTTGCGCTGCTTGCTCTGTCTGCCCTGCTCACCGTGCAATCCACGGGTACTCCTGTGCTATTGACCTCTGAACCGCTGGCGTTGTGGCTGACGCTCCCCGTGCTGGTGGTCTACCCCATGCTGTTTGCCTGGCTCAGCCACCGCACGGCGATCCGGCTGGCAGAGCATAAGCGTCGGCTTGAGCTGATGAGTACCCGCGACGGAATGACCGGCGTGTTCAATCGCCGTCACTGGGAAACGTTGCTGCGTAACGAATTTGAGGCCTGCCGTCGCAGCCATCGACAGGCGACGATACTGCTCATCGATATCGATCACTTCAAGACGATCAACGACACCTGGGGGCATGACGTGGGGGATGAAGCGATTGTCGCCATCACGCGCCAGCTTCAGCTGACCCTGCGCGCAGGCGATTATATTGGCCGCTTCGGGGGAGATGAATTTGCGGTGATCATGTCCGGCACGCCTGCCGACAATGCGATTGCGGCGATGGCGCGCGTCCATGAAAGGCTGGTCAACATGCCGCTGCACGGAGCACCTATGGCGAGGTTGTGTATCAGCGTTGGGGTTGCCCCCTGGGGGGCGCAGTTCACGCACTATCGTGAATGGCTAAAGGCCGCGGACGTGGCCCTCTATAAAGCCAAAAATGCCGGACGGGGTCGCACCGAAGTGGCCGCCTGACGCCCGGCGTTACGCATCAGGACTTACTCAGCTTCTCTGATTTTTCCATGCATTTTTCCATCGCCTCGATCACGGCGGAGCGGAACCCGCGCTCTTCCAGCACGCGCACGGCTTCAATGGTTGTGCCACCCGGCGAGCACACCATATCTTTCAGTTCGCCCGGATGTTTACCCGTTTCCAGCACCATTTTGGCCGAGCCCATCACCGCCTGCGCCGCAAATTTGTAGGCCTGCGCGCGCGGCATACCGCCAAGTACGGCGGCATCGGCCATGGCTTCGATAAACATAAAGACATACGCCGGGGCAGAACCACTCACGCCGACAACCGGGTGGATCATCGGTTCGGCAATCACTTCCGCTTCGCCGAAGCAGCGGAAAATGTTCAATACATCCGCCACCTCTTCAGAAGTAACCAGCGCGTTCGGGGTAACGGAGGTCATACCGGCATTTACCAGCGACGGGGTGTTTGGCATGGCGCGAACAATCTTACGGTCGTGCCCCAGCGCGCGGGCGAGCTGGTCGAGGGTCACGCCTGCGGCAATCGACACCACCAGGCTCTCTTTGTTCAGGCTGGAGGTGATCTCGCTCAGGACTTTAATCATGATATTCGGCTTAACGGCGCCAAAGACAATGTCCGCCACCTGAGCCACTTCCTGCGCGCTTTCGGCGGCGTTGATACCATACTCATCACGCAGCGCCGCGACTTTATCCGGGGATGGGGTGAAGACCCAAATCTGCCCCGGCAGCACCTGGCCGCTGGCTATCAGTCCACCGAGGATAGCTTTACCCATGTTTCCGCAGCCGATAAACCCGATTTTCTTATCCATCACGTCTCTCCGTTATTATGCGTTGTTATCTCTCATTGATAGCTTAACAACGAAATGCAGGCGACAATAGTCGCCAGAATCATAATGGGGAGACACTATGGCGATTTGGGTTGATGCGGACGCGTGTCCGAATGTGATTAAAGAGATTTTATTCCGCGCCGCCGAGCGGGTGCAGATGCCGATGACGCTGGTGGCGAACCAGAATATCCGCGTGCCGCCCTCCAGATACATCCGATCTCTGCGCGTTCCGGCCGGGTTCGACGTGGCAGATAACGAGATAGTACGCCTGTGTGACGCAGGAGATCTGGTGATCACGGCGGATATCCCGCTGGCTGCCGACGTGCTGGCGAAGGGGGCCGCGGCGCTTAACCCGCGCGGCGAGCGCTACTCTCCGGCAACGATCCGGGAGAAGCTCACCATGCGTGATTTTATGGATACCCTGCGTTCCAGCGGCGTGCAAACCGGTGGGCCGGACAGCCTGTCGCAGCGCGATCGCCAGCAGTTTGCCGCCGAGCTGGATAAATGGCTGCTGGAAGTGAAGCGCCGCCCGGCGTAGCCCACCTCCGGGCTGTTTTGTGGTACAGTGTGACTTCCACAGGCTTGTCATTCCGTACCGCTTTGCAGTAAAGTTAGCGCAACATCTTCTGCAATCATTTCTTTACAGCCTTCAGTTATCCGGCAGCAAGGGGAACACCTGGTTATGAACCCACCCATCTTTTTAGTTGGCCCTCGCGGCTGTGGGAAAACCACCGTTGGTCTGGAGCTGGCGCGTCTGTGCCAGAGTCAGTTTGTCGATACTGACCACTGGCTCCAGGAGAATGCCGGTAAGACCATCGCCGATATCGTGGAGAATGAGGGGTGGGAGAGCTTTCGTGCGCGCGAAACGGCCACGCTGGAAGCGGTGACCGCACCGTCGACCGTGATTGCGACCGGTGGAGGCATTATTCTGGCGCCGTATAACCGCCAGTTTATGCGCGAAAAGGGTGTCGTAATCTACCTTTGTGCCCCGGTTTCTACGCTGGTGGGGCGGCTGGAGGCGTTTCCGGAAGAGGGACAGCGCCCGGCGCTGACCGCGAAACCGCTGAGTGAAGAGGTCAGCGACGTCCTCGCCGAACGCGATGCACTGTACCGCGAGGCGGCACACCACGTTGTGGATGCGTCAGCGTCACCCGAGAAAGTTGCGATTCAGATTATTACCGCCCTGCGTTTGGCTTGCGCCAGCTAACAGCCGTCTATACTCATAGCTCAGACATAAAAAAAGGATGAGCTATGCCAACCAGACCTCCCTATCCACGTGAAGCCCGCATCGTTACCGTTGAAAAAGGTAATAGCGATCAGACCGTAACCTGGTACCAGCTGCGTGCCGATCACCCTAAACCTGATTCGCTGATCAGCGAACATGAAACCGAACAGGAAGCGCTGGATGCGAAACGGCGCTATGAGGATCCCGAGAAGTCCTGACAAGAATCCGAATTCGTTACAACCGTGCCTGAATCACATTTTTAACTTATCGCTGATGTTAAGCAGCAGTTAATATTTAGTTATTACAGGTAGATTTGGAAAGGCCAGTCGATCTTTACATTACGGTGTAGAGATCCCCTGCTACGCTTGGTGCTGTTTTGTTGAAAAAATGAACAGTGCAGCGTAGTGAGCCTGTACTTGTGTGGCAGTTGTGGTAGTAACGGAAGGCGATCAAAATGAAGGCGACGTTGGCGATCCTCACGATTGGTGTGGTGCCTGTAAGCGAAGTATTACCGCTCTTAACCGAGCATGTCTCTGAACAACAAATTACGCATCTCAGTCTGTTAGGGAAGCTCAGTCGGGAAGAGGTCATGGAAGACTACGCGGTCGGAGAGGGGGAAGATCCCCTGGCAACGTTACTCAGTGACGGTAAACTGGCGCACGTGTCACGCCAGAAAATTGAGCGCGCGCTACAGGGTGTGATCGAAGTGCTCGACAATCAGGACTATGACGTCATTTTGCTGATGAGCACAGCACCCGTTAAAGGACTCAGCGCGCGTAATGCCATTCTGCTCGAACCGATGCGGATTATCCCCCCGCTGGTGGCGTCAATTGTTGATGGTCATCAGGTGGGCGTTATCGTTCCCGTAGAAGAACTGCTGGATAACCAGACGGTGAAGTGGGCCGCGCTGGAGCACACCCCGCTTTACGCGCTGGCAAACCCGTTCTGGGACAGCGAAGCGAAGCTGATTGCGGCCGGGCAGGAGTTGATCGACAGAGGGGCGGATGTCCTGATGCTCGACTGCCTGGGCTTCCATCAGCGGCATCGTGATTTACTGCAAAAGGCGCTGGATGTTCCGGTGCTGCTCTCTAACGTCCTGATGGCGCGCCTGGCGTCAGAATTACTGGTGTAATGATTTTGCGTGACAGGTCATGAGCATGGCCCCTATAGTGGATTTTTCTCTATAAATATAAGGGCCAGTTCATGCTTCAAAGTAACGAATACTTTTCCGGTAAAGTGAAATCCATTGGTTTTACCAGCAGCAGCACTGGCCGCGCCAGTGTCGGCGTCATGGCGGAAGGGGAATACACCTTTGGCACCGCAGAAGCGGAAGAGATGACGGTGGTCAGTGGTGCGCTGAACGTCCTGCTGCCGGGTGAAACGGAGTGGAAAGTCTATAGTGCCGGGCAGGTGTTCAACGTGCCGGGCCACAGCGAGTTCCATTTGCAGGTTGCAGAGCCAACCTCTTATCTGTGCCGCTATCTGAAATAAAAGCATGCCGGGTGGCGCATTCGCTTACCCGGCCTACGTTTTGCCTGTCAACGCTGCGCTTCGCCGCCGAGACCTTCCACCAGGTTCTGGATCAGCGCCGCCAGCTCGCCGGTCATCAGGATAAAGTCTGCGTCAAAGCGCTGAGCATAATCTTCGCGGTCGATATCTTCGTTCTGATCGCGCAGTTCATCGCAGAATTTAAGGCGCTTCACGGAGCCGTCATCACACATCACAAACTGAATGCGCTGCTGCCAGTCGAGTGCCAGTTTAGTCACCACTTTGCCCGCTTCAATGTGCACGGCGATCTCGTCGCTCACCAGATCCTGTTTCTTCGCGCGGATCACGCCGCCATCTTCCAGCAGCGCTTTCAGCTCTGCTTCATCAAGGATCTGGAAGCCCTGCGCGGCAGTCCCGCTGCGCACCCACTCAGTCAGGGTCAGCTCAATCGGCGTCTCCAGTGCCAGCGGTACCACCGGTAATGAGCCAAGGCTCTTACGCAGCAGCGCCAGCGTATCTTCCGCTTTTTTGGCGCTGGCGCAGTCGACCATGATCAGCCCGTTCACGGTGTCGATCCACATCATGGTCTGGCTAAAGCGGCTAAAGGCGCGCGGCAGCAGCGAGTGCAGCACTTCATCCTTCAGTGAATCTTTTTCGGTTTTCTTAAGCTTACGGCCCTGTTCAGCTTCCAGCTTGAAGATCTTCGCTTCGAGCGCCTGCTTCACCACAGGCGTCGGCAGGATCTTCTCTTCTTTGCGGGCGCAAACGATGATTTGCCCCGTGCTGCTGGCGTGGGTCAGCGCATCGCTTTGAGAACCCATTGGCGGAACCCAGCCGGTTTTTGCCATATCCTGGCTACCGCAAGGGGTAAAGGAGTAAGCGGCTAACTGTTTTTCCATCTCTTCTGCACGCAGCGAAACGTCGCGGCTGAGACGGTAAACCATCAAATTTTTGAACCACAGCATGATAATTTCCACGGCCTTGTCGTTAAATCAGCGGGCATGATAACGAATTGTCGCATCGCTTGCATTGCTAATCGGGAAGTGGGCTTCTACTCTGTTGATAATCAAAATAATGAGGAGTGTCTTGTGCGTATTGGGATTGATTTGGGCGGCACCAAAACAGAAGTTATTGCGTTGAGCGAGCAGGGGGAGCAACTGTTTCGCCACCGTCTGCCTACGCCGCGCGATGATTATCACCAGACCATAGAGACGATTGCCCGTCTGGTCGATATGGCAGAGCAGGCAACGGGCGAGACGGGCACGGTCGGGATGGGGATCCCCGGCTCCATTTCGCCGTATACCGGCGTGGTGAAAAATGCCAACTCTACCTGGCTCAACGGTCAGCCGTTTGATAAAGACTTAAGCCAGCGTCTGAACCGGGAAGTGCGTCTGGCAAATGACGCTAACTGCATGGCGGTCTCTGAGGCCGTAGATGGCGCAGCGGCTGGCGCGCAGACCGTATTTGCGGTCATTATCGGTACCGGCTGCGGGGCGGGCGTGGCCTTCGGTGGGCGCTCGCATATTGGCGGCAACGGCACCGCGGGTGAGTGGGGGCACAACCCGTTACCGTGGATGGACGAAGATGAACTCAAATACCGTGCCGAGGTGCCGTGCTACTGTGGCAAGCAGGGCTGTATTGAGACCTTTATTTCCGGCACGGGGTTTGCCACCGATTATCATCGTCTGAGCGGCCAGCCGCTGAAAGGCAACGAGATTATGCGTCTGGTTGAGGAGCAGGATCCGGTGGCTGAACTGGCGCTCAGCCGCTACGAAATGCGGTTGGCTAAATCACTGGCGCATGTGATCAATATCCTCGATCCGGACGTGATTGTGCTGGGCGGCGGCATGAGCAACGTTGACCGGCTGTACGCGACGGTGCCAACGCTGGTGAAACAGTGGGTATTTGGGGGCGAATGCGAAACGCCGATCCGCAAAGCCGTCCATGGAGATTCCAGCGGTGTGCGCGGCGCGGCGTGGCTCTGGCCGGAATAAACGCAAAACGGCAACTTGCGTTGCCGTTTTTGATGTTTGTACCCTCTCCCACAGAGAGAGGGCCAGGGTGAGGGCAACATCCCCCATTTACTGCACCGCAAACTCCCTGTCCAGCCTGCTATACCCCAGCCCGTTGATCTTCTTCACCTTGATCTGCACCGGAATACGTTCTTTCATTGCCTCTACGTGGCTGATCACGCCGATGGTTTTCCCGGTGGCGTTCAGCGCGTCGAGCGCATCCAGCGCGGTGTCCAGCGTTTCGCTGTCGAGTGTGCCGAACCCTTCATCCAGGAAAAGCGAGTCAATGCGCGTTTTGTGACTGACCAGATCGGAAAGCGCTAAAGCCAGCGCCAGACTGACGAGGAAACTTTCCCCGCCGGACAGGGTACGGGTATCGCGTACCGCATCGGCCTGCCAGGTATCAACCACCTCCAGCTCCAGCGCGTCGCTGGCTTTACGCTGAAGCAGATAGCGGCCATGCAGACGGTTGAGCTGCTGGTTGGCAAGCCACACCAGATTATCCAGCGTCAGCCCCTGGGCGAATTTACGGAATTTATCGCCGGTGCTGGAGCCTATCAGCGCATTGAGATAGCCCCAGTCGTCAGCCTGACGCGCCGCCTCCTCAATCTGCTGCATAAGCGCCTGCTGGTGCAGACGGTTATCACCGTCCTGCTTGAGCTGCTGGCGGATCTCCCCCTGATGCGTGGTGTTTTCACGAAGCAGTTGCGCCAGCTGGTGTAACTGCGCCTGAAGGGTTGCGGCGTCGGTTTCCAGCCCCTCGGGGCGCTGTGCCTGATGCGCCTGAAGCTGCTGGTTTGCCTGTACGGAGAGCGCCGTGGCCTGCTGGAGCTGGTTCTCCAGCGTCTGCTTTTGTTGTTCAAGCTGGCGGATCGACGCTTCATCCAGCAGGGCGGAGAGAAAAGCCTCCTGACTGGCAAAGCAGCTCGCGGTCAGCGCGGCGCTGAACTGAGCCTGCGACTGCTGAAGCCGTTCACGCTCAAGCGTCTCCTGCTGTTGTAGGGTGGTGAACTGGCTTTGTAGCGACACGCATTCGTCATGGATGCCGCGCCAGTTCTCAGGGATAACCGCGTCGGCTTCTGCGTCATCAGAATCCGGCAGCGTCTCCAGGATGGGCATCAGGGCGTTAATACGTTCCTGAATCGTACCGTGCTGGGCCTGTTTTTCCTGCCAGCGGGTATATTCAGCTTCGCGTGCGCTCAGCCAGGCGCTTTCGGCCCCTTCATCGGGCACGCTAAGCGACAGCGACTCTAGCGAGGCCGCCAGCGCCTGACGCGTCGCCGTCAGCTGCTGCTGGTACTGGCGCGCCTGATCTTCCTGTTCATTGAGCTGGTTTTGCAGCGTCAGACGCTGGCTAAGCTGATACAGCTGGCGTTCATACTGCTCCTGTTCGCTCATCCAGGGGGCAATATCATCCTGAATATTCAGCGCTATGTTCAGGGAGGTACAGATCTCCAGCCACTCTTTAGTGAGTGCTTGCTCTTCCTGAGAGAGGGCCTGTACTTCCTCTGTCTCGCGCTGGATCTGTTGGGTGAGCGCATTCACCTGCCCGAGCACCAGCAATCCTTCCTCTTTTAGCGCGGCAACCTCTTTCTCCAGCGCGTCGCGGCGGCGCTGATTGTCGGTCAGTTCAAGCGCCTGATACTGCACAACTGCCGGATGTTCGCTTGAACCGCAGAGCGGGCAAGGTTTACCCGCTTCGAGCTGTGCACGATAGTTCTCAAGATCCTTGATTGTCGCCTCACGCTCACAGAGCGCTTTCAGGTCGGCATAGTGCTGATTTTTCTCTTTGAACTGCTGACGCCGCAGGATCAGCGTTTCATTGAGCTTACCCTGCTCAGCCTGCGCTTTCTGAACGCTTTCCGCATTATGGCGCAGCCGTTTTTGCAGCGGCTGATAGCGAGCGTGAAGCGCAGTCAGGCGCTGGCGGAGCGCCCGCGATTGTGCCTGTTGCTCCATTGCCGTCGCGAGATCCTCAGCCGTCAGCGTCAGCGTACTCTCCGGCATCTCAGCCAGTTTCTGACGAAGCTCAGCCATACGCGCTGACTGGGCCACAAGCTGATTTTTATCGCGACTCAGTTGCGTAAAATGCGCCCGCCAGCCGGCAATTTCCTGCCCCCACTGACGGAAACGATCGTGTTCGGTTAGCCACTGCGTCAGTACCGTGTGCTCTTTCTGCAACTGTTCACGGTTGCGCAGCGCACCGTTGCGAATACGCGAGCGCTGCGCCGCTCTGTCGAGTAAGCGAGTGTTTACTTCAACAATTCGCGCTGTTGTCTGCGCCAGGCGGGTGGTCTGCTCCTGCTGATACTCCCACAGCGGACGTAGCTGGGCGGCGGGCTGTGCCAGCTGGAGCTTCGCCAGTTGCGGCGCGGCGTCCGTCAGAGCCTGTTGCGCCTGCTGCTGCGAAGCGGCTGCGCGTTGCTGCTCACGTGTCAGCTCGTCGTTACGCGTAAGCCACTGAAAATCTTTCTGTTGGCTCTGCTGCTGTGCCAGCAGGATTTTTTCTTCATCAGTAAGTGCCTGCAAACTTTGCTGCAAGTGCTGCTGCTGTTCCTCGCTCAGCAGCACAACGCCTGCGGCCTGCGCTTCGCACATCTCCAGCGCGTTGCGTGCCGCTTTGTGTTTTTCAAAAACCATGGCGGAAATCTGGCCGTAAATTTCCGTGCCGGTCAGTTCTTCCAGCAGCTCTGCGCGATCGCTCGGTTTAGCATTCAGGAAGGCGGCAAACTGCCCCTGAGAGAGCAACATCGAGCGGGTAAAGCGACCATAGTCCAGCCCGGTGAGTGCGGCGGTTTGTTCCAGCTTATCCGTGACTTTATCGGCCAGAATTTTGCCGTCTTCGCAGCGGGCCAGCTCAACGCGCGGTGCCTGTAAGTTCCCGTCTGGCTGGTTGCGGGCGCGGTTCTGGCTCCAGAAAGCGCGATAAGCAACGCCTTTGACCTCAAATTCCACTTCAGCCAGGCATTCGGCGGTATCGCGCGTCATCAGGTCGTTTTGTGCCTGAGAGACCTTATTAAGACGCGGTGTTTCGTGGTAAAGCGCCAGGCAGATGGCATCCAGCAGCGTGGTTTTACCCGCGCCGGTTGCGCCGGTGATGGCAAATAGCCCATTGCTGGCGAAAGGCTCCGCGGTGAAATCGATTTTCCACTCACCCTTTAGCGAATTCAGATTTTTCAGACGCAGGCTCAGAATTTTCATGCGTTTTCGTCCTCGTCATTGAGGGAATGCAAGGTATGGGCAAACAGCTCGTTAAGCCTGGTGCGCCTGGCCTCGTCCACTTCTTCATGCGCAAGCCGCCGCGCGAACACCTCTTCAACCCGAAGTTCGCTAAGCGTTTCACGCTGGGCGTTCAGCAGAATTTTCTCGCGCTGCTCGCGGCTGCGACGTACCAGCAGCACCTCCACGGGAAGGTCTTCCGTCAGCGTCTGAATTTTACGCTGCATATCGTACAGGTAGTCATCGGTGGTGATTTCGATATCGAGCCAGACGGGGGGATTAAGCGCTGCGCCGCGCCACTGCTCAAGCTGAGCGGTAATGGCGGCCAGATCGCCTTTCAGCACCGCCAGCGGCTGGGTGACCGGCACCTCAAGCGTCTCAACGGCGCTAAGTTTGCCTTCGGTGAAGCTCACCAGATGCACGGATTTGGCTTTGCCCGTTTCGTCAAAACTGAGGGAAATGGGCGAGCCGCAATAGCGAATATGCTCGCATCCCCCGACGATCTGGGCCCGGTGAATATGCCCGAGGGCAATGTAGTCGGCGGGGGGAAAGTTTTGCGCTGGAAACGCGTCCAGCGTACCGATATAAATCTCGCGCACCGCGTCACTCTTACTGGCCCCGACGGTGGTGAGGTGCCCGGTGGCAACGATAGGAATGGCCTGTTCGCCGCGCAGGGCGCAGGCTTCCGTATGCTGCTGGTGATAATAGCGGGTGATGGCCTGCAACAGATGCTGCTGTTTTTCGCTCCCGGACAGGCCTGCCTGGCTTTGCACGATATCGCGCGGGCGTAAAAACGGAATTGGGCATAGCACCGCGCCCGGCGTGCCATCACGTTTTTTCAGGATCTGCGGCGCGTGTCCGGCGCTGGCCACCACGGTGGTATTGAGGAACGCCAGAATATCGCGGGATTCATTCAGCGTCGCCACCGAGTCATGGTTTCCGGCGACAATCACCAGGTGACAACCGGTTTGCTGGAGGTTGACCACAAAACGGTTGTACAGCTCACGCGCATAGCTCGGCGGCGATCCGGTATCAAAAATGTCGCCCGCCACAATAATTGCGTCCACCTCGTGAGCCTGAGCCGTCTCCAGCAGCCAGTTCAGGAACGCTTCATGTTCCGCGGCGCGGCTTTTGCTGTAAAAATTTTGACCCAGGTGCCAGTCTGAGGTGTGAAGTATGCGCATAAGAGATCCGTGGCAATAATAAGAAAGCAGGATTATAAACGTTCGGGGAACGGAAAATAACCGCTGTAATAAAACAACAGTTTGCTATTTATCGTGGTAATGTTTTTCATAAATCTGTCATAAATCTGACGCATAATGACGCCGCATTACAGACTTGTAACTTAAATACGATAAGACAGGGCAAAGTATGGCGAGACGTATTCTGGTCGTAGAAGATGAAGCTCCGATCCGTGAAATGGTGTGCTTCGTGCTTGAACAAAATGGCTTCCAGCCGGTTGAAGCGGAAGATTATGACAGCGCGGTGAACCAGCTGAATGAACCCTGGCCCGATCTGATCCTGCTGGACTGGATGCTGCCTGGCGGTTCCGGATTGCAGTTTATCAAGCATATCAAACGCGAGGCGATGACCCGCGATATCCCGGTGGTGATGCTGACGGCGCGCGGTGAGGAAGAGGATCGCGTGCGCGGTCTGGAAACCGGCGCGGACGATTACATCACCAAACCGTTCTCCCCGAAAGAGCTGGTGGCGCGTATCAAAGCCGTGATGCGCCGTATTTCACCGATGGCGGTGGAAGAGGTGATTGAGATGCAGGGCCTGAGCCTGGATCCTACCTCACACCGGGTCATGACCGGTGAAAATCCCCTCGATATGGGCCCCACCGAATTTAAACTCCTGCACTTCTTTATGACACATCCGGAGCGCGTTTACAGCCGCGAACAGTTGCTGAATAACGTCTGGGGAACTAACGTCTATGTCGAAGACCGAACGGTTGACGTCCATATTCGCCGCCTGCGTAAAGCACTGGAACTGAGCGGCCACGATCGCATGGTACAGACGGTCCGCGGCACGGGTTATCGCTTCTCGACCCGTTTCTGAACAATGACAGGAGTGTGACGCGTGCTGGAACGTCTGTCATTGAAAAGGCTCGTCTTTGAACTGATCTTATGCTGTATTCCGGCCCTCATTCTGGGGGCTATTTTTGGCTATCTGCCGTGGTTTTTACTGGTGGCCGTGACGGGGTTGCTCGTCTGGCATTTCTGGAATTTACTGCGTCTTTCCTGGTGGCTGTGGGTCGACAGAAGTATGACACCCCCGCCGGGAAGCGGGAGCTGGGAACCGCTACTCTACGGCCTGCACCAGATGCAGATGCGTAATAAAAAGCGCCGTCGTGAGCTGGGAAGCCTGATAAAACGCTTTCGCAGCGGCGCGGAGTCGCTGCCGGACGCAGTGATCCTGACGACGGAAGAAGGGACCATCTTCTGGTGCAATGGCCTCGCACAGCAGCTGTTGGGCCTGCGCTGGCCGGATGATAACGGTCAGAACATCCTCAACCTTCTGCGCTATCCCGAGTTCACGCTGTATCTGAAAACGCGTGATTTTAGTCGTCCGCACAATCTGAAGCTCAATAACGGTCGCCATCTTGAAATTCGCGTGATGCCCTACAGCGATCGGCAGTGGCTGATGGTGGCGCGGGATGTCACCCAGATGCATCAGCTTGAGGGCGCGAGACGTAACTTCTTTGCCAACGTCAGCCACGAGCTGCGTACGCCGTTGACGGTGCTTCAGGGCTATCTGGAGATGATGCAGGAGCAAACGCTTGAGGGGGCGCCGCGTGAGAAAGCGCTGCATACCATGCGGGAACAGACGTTCCGCATGGAAGGGCTGGTCAAACAGCTACTAACGCTTTCAAAAATTGAGGCAGCCCCGTCGCTGGCGCTAAACGACATCATTGATGTGCCGATGATGTTGCGGGTGGTGGAGCGCGAAGCCCAAACGCTGAGCCATAATCAACACACCCTGAGTTTTGATGTTGATAACACGCTGAAAGTGCTCGGCAGTGAAGATGAGCTGCGAAGCGCTATCTCAAACCTGGTCTATAACGCCGTGAATCATACCCCGACAGGGACGCATATCGCGGTGCGGTGGCAGCATACTCCGGCAGGGGCTGAGTTTAGCGTCGAGGACAACGGGCCGGGGATTGGGCCTGAACACCTCCCGCGTCTCACCGAACGGTTCTACCGGGTGGATAAGGCGCGCTCGCGGCAGACCGGCGGGAGCGGACTGGGGCTGGCAATTGTGAAGCATGCCGTCAGCCACCACGAAAGCCGGCTCAATATCGAAAGCACCCTGGGTAAGGGCACGCGCTTTAGCTTCGTGATTCCGGAACGATTAATTGCCAAAAAAAGTGCCTGACAGCGTGTGTGTCAGGCTACCTTTCCACGGGCCAGCGATTGCTGGCCCGTTTGCTTTGCAGTCAAGCGAAACGCGAGTGAATATTATACGGCTGGTGCTTTTTTGTTCGCATGATTAGCCATGAGTTTTTCTTATACATGGCATATTATTTTGGTCTAAATTTTCATGCTGGCATATTGTTCTGGTTTTACGATCCCTTCTTGCCTTTAAACGTTATAAGCGTTTAAATTGCCCCCCATATACTGTCAGACCGACTGTATTTGCGTGGTAAATCGAAAAACTATTCTTCGCCACGCCTGGACGGGAGCATATCCCGCTGAAATTGAGCAAATTTTCCGCTGTATCGTCCCGTCAGGGATGGCGAAAATCTCAACGTATTCAACACCACATCCACAGGCAGTAAGGTTTTATGACCCATCACTTGAAATCGCGTGACATTATCGCGCTGGGCTTTATGACATTTGCGCTGTTCGTTGGCGCAGGTAACATCATTTTTCCTCCAATGGTTGGCTTACAGGCGGGTGAACACGTCTGGACGGCTGCGTTTGGCTTCCTGCTTACTGCCGTGGGCCTGCCGGTACTGACCGTTATCGCGCTGGCGAAAGTCGGTGGCGGTGTGGACAGCCTCAGCACCCCGATTGGCAAAGTGGCTGGCGTTCTGCTGGCAACCGTCTGCTATCTGGCCGTTGGCCCGCTGTTCGCGACCCCGCGTACGGCGACCGTCTCCTTTGAAGTGGGTATTGCCCCGCTGACCGGTGACGGCGCGATGCCGCTGTTTATTTACAGCCTCATTTACTTCGCCATCGTTATTCTGGTTTCTCTCTATCCCGGCAAACTGCTGGATACTGTGGGTAACTTCCTGGCACCGCTGAAAATTGTGGCGCTGATTGTGCTGGCGGTTGCGGCCATCGTCTGGCCTGCGGGGCCCATCAGCTCCGCGATGGACGCCTACCAGAACGCGGCGTTCTCAAACGGTTTCGTGAACGGCTATCTGACGATGGATACGCTTGGCGCGATGGTGTTTGGTATCGTTATCGTTAACGCCGCGCGTTCCCGCGGGGTGACCGAAGCGCGTCTGCTGACTCGCTACACCATCTGGGCTGGCCTGATGGCCGGTGTCGGCCTGACGCTGCTGTATCTGGCGCTGTTCCGTCTGGGTTCAGATAGCGCAACGCTGGTCGATCAGAGCGCAAACGGCGCGGCGATCCTGCATGCTTACGTGCAGCACACCTTTGGTGGTGCAGGCAGCATGCTGCTGGCGGCGCTGATTTTCCTGGCCTGTCTGGTGACGGCGGTGGGTCTGACCTGCGCCTGCGCGGAGTTCTTCGCTCAGTATCTGCCGCTTTCTTACCGCACGCTGGTGTTTATCCTCGGCATCTTCTCCATGGCGGTGTCAAACCTCGGTCTGAGCCACCTGATTCAGGTCTCAATTCCGGTGCTGACGGCGATCTATCCGCCATGTATCGTGCTGGTAGTGCTGAGCTTCACCCGTCCGTGGTGGCATAACTCCACGCGAATTATTGCGCCAGCCATGTTTATCAGCCTGATTTTTGGTATCCTTGACGGGATCAAAGCATCAGCATTTGCAGAAATCCTGCCAGCCTGGACACAGCGTCTGCCGCTGTCCGAGCAGGGCCTGGCCTGGCTGATGCCTTCCGTTGTAGCGCTGGTTCTGGCGATTATCTGGGACCGTGCGGCAGGGCGTCAGGTGACATCCAACGCCCATTAATCAACGGCAACAAATTGTTTAACCACGGGGCTTAAGGCCCCGTGGTTTTTTGTTTTTTTCGTGTTGAATGGCAAGATTTTAATGGAAAGCACTAACAAACTTAAACGTGGATTGAGCACCCGCCACATCCGCTTTATGGCGCTGGGCTCGGCTATCGGTACCGGTCTTTTTTATGGCTCGGCAGATGCCATCAAAATGGCCGGTCCAAGTGTTCTGCTGGCCTACATCATCGGCGGCGTGGCGGCGTATATCATCATGCGCGCCCTTGGCGAAATGTCGGTTCACAACCCCTCTGCCAGTTCCTTCTCCCGCTACGCGCAGGAAAATTTAGGCCCGCTGGCCGGGTTTATCACCGGCTGGACCTACTGCTTCGAAATCCTGATTGTTGCCATTGCCGATGTGACGGCGTTTGGTATCTATATGGGGGTCTGGTTCCCCGCCGTGCCGCATTGGATCTGGGTGCTGAGCGTGGTGCTGATCATCTGCGCCGTTAACCTGATGAGCGTGAAGGTGTTTGGCGAGCTGGAGTTCTGGTTCTCCTTCTTCAAGGTCGCGACCATTATCATCATGATCCTCGCCGGTTTCGGCATTATCATCTGGGGGATCGGCAACGGTGGACAGCCAACCGGCATTCACAACCTGTGGAGCAACGGCGGCTTCTTTAGCAACGGCTGGCTCGGGATGGTCATGTCGCTGCAGATGGTCATGTTCGCCTATGGCGGAATCGAGATTATCGGCATCACCGCCGGGGAAGCGAAAGATCCGGAGAAGTCTATTCCGCGCGCCATCAACTCGGTGCCGATGCGCATCCTGGTGTTCTACGTGGGCACGCTGTTTGTGATTATGTCCATCTACCCGTGGAACCAGGTGGGCACCAACGGCAGCCCGTTTGTCCTGACTTTCCAGCATATGGGCATTGCGTTTGCCGCCAGCATTCTCAACTTTGTGGTGCTGACCGCCTCGCTGTCGGCCATCAACAGTGACGTGTTCGGCGTGGGCCGTATGCTGCACGGCATGGCGGAGCAGGGCAGTGCGCCGAAGGTGTTTGCCAAAACGTCGCGTCGCGGTACCCCGTGGGTAACGGTGCTGGTCATGACCGTGGCGCTGCTGTTCTCGGTCTACCTGAACTACATTATGCCAGAGAACGTCTTCCTGGTGATTGCGTCGCTGGCGACCTTTGCGACGGTGTGGGTGTGGATCATGATCCTGCTGTCGCAGATTGCGTTCCGTCGCCGCCTGTCGCCAGAAGAGGCCAAAGCGCTGAAGTTTAAAGTGCCGGGCGGCGTGCCAACGACCATTGTCGGTCTCATCTTCCTGGTCTTCATCATTGGCCTGATTGGTTATCACCCGGATACCCGTATTTCCCTGTACGTGGGCTTCGCGTGGATCGTCCTGCTGCTGGTGGGCTGGATGTTTAAATGTCGCCGCGATCGTCAGCTGGCGGAAGCACAGTAACATTCTTTTCCCCTCTCCCCGTGGGCTGAGGGTTCCCCACAAATTAATGCGAGCACTGAGCAATCCCCTCGCCCCTCCGGGGAGAGGGTTAGGGTGAGGGGAACATACGGCGGTGGTGGTCATTCCGTTCACTTTATGTTCCTTGCTACTCTGTAACGACATGACCGGTGAACGTGCCAGGGTGGCTCAGTCGCCACCACCCTGGCGACCCGGGCTCCCGGCGGTAAATCGCCGCTTCGCGGTGCCCTCGGCTTATTCCTTCCGGCTTATCGGGTACGGGCGGAGGCAACGTCCCTGTAAAGCCGCCCTCTCGGCGCATCCCTGCGCCTCGCCCCGGCCGGAAGGCAAACGCCTCAGCGATTTACAGCCGGACCAGGGCATCGCTGACAGCCCTCAGTCATTTAGAAAGCAACTTTATTGCTTCTGCATAAAAAAATTACTGGGGATCCCTCAGCCCCGTGGGAGAGGGTTAGGGTGAGGACATCAGGCCGCACTGATGCCTCCTCCCCCGTCCTCCTCCCCCAATAAATCCCATCATGGTGAGCTATCCTTAACAACCCTGTGGCAAGGTGACGTCAATTTCATCAAAGGGGATTCGTGATGTTAAACGCCTGGCACCTTCCGGTTGCCCCATTTGTTAAGCAAAACAAAGACAACCTTGTGATTACGCTCTGGCTGGCAGGGGAAAATCAGCCTGAACGTGTGACCCTGCGCGCCGAAGTGGATAACGAAGAGACATCGCTGAAAATGCACAAGGTGCGCAGCCAGCCTCAGCCGGGTATTACGGCGTGGCGGGCGAATATCGATTTGCGCAGCGGACAGCCGCGTCGCCGCTACGGCTTCAAGCTGCTGTGGAACAACCGCCAGCTGTGGTTTACCCCGCAGGGCTTCAGCCGTTTCCCTCCGGCCAGGCTGGAGCAGTTTGCCGTGGATCACCCGGATAACGGCCCGCAGTGGGTTAACGATCAGGTCTTTTACCAGATTTTCCCGGACCGCTTTGCGCGCAGTGAAAAGCGCACCGCCGACCAGGACAAGGTTTATTACCATCATGCGGTCGGTCACGACATCATTCTGAAAAAATGGGACGAGCCGCTGACCGCCCAGGCGGGGGGATCGACCTTTTACGGCGGCGATCTCGACGGTATCAGCGAAAAACTGCCGTACCTGAAAAAGCTCGGCGTGACGGCGCTGTACCTGAACCCGGTGTTTAAAGCGCCAAGCGTTCACAAATACGATACGCAGGACTACCGCCACGTTGACGAGCAGTTTGGCGGTGACGAGGCGCTGCTGCGGCTGCGCCACAACACGCAAAAAGAAGGTATGCGCCTGATCCTTGATGGCGTGTTCAATCACAGCGGTGATTCTCATGCGTGGTTCGACCGCCACAATCAGTCGATGGGCGGCGCATGCCATAATCCGGATTCCCCCCAGCGTGACTGGTACAGTTTTGACGAGAATGGCCGCGCCCTGGACTGGCTGGGCTACCCGAGTCTGCCGAAGCTCGATTTCCAGTCGTCAACGCTTGTGAATGAAATCTACGGCGGCGAAGACAGCATCGTGCGCCACTGGCTGAAAGCGCCGTGGAATATGGACGGCTGGCGGCTGGACGTGGTGCATATGCTGGGTGAAGCAGGCGGGGCGCGGAATAACCTTCAGCATGTCGCCGCCATTACCCGGTCGGCAAAAGCGGCCCGGTCGGAAGCATTCGTCTTCGGGGAGCACTTTGGCGACGCGCGTCAGTGGTTGCAGGCAGATGCAGAAGACGCGTCGATGAATTATCGCGGCTTCACCTTCCCGCTGTGGGGCTTCCTCGCTAACACCGATATCTCTTACGATCCGCAGCATATTGACGCCGAAACCTGCATGGCGTGGATGGAGAACTATCGCGCTGGCCTGTCTCATCAGCAGCAGCTTCGGATGTTTAACCAGCTCGACAGCCACGATACCGCGCGCTTTAAATCGCTGCTGGGTAAAGATGTGGCGCGTCTGCCGCTGGCGGTGACCTGGCTTTTCACCTGGCCGGGCGTGCCGTGCATCTATTACGGAGATGAAGTGGGGCTGGACGGTAACAACGATCCGTTCTGCCGCAAAACCTTCCCATGGGAGCCTGAAAAGCAGGATCAGGATCTGTTCAGCCTGTACCAGCGTATGGCGACACTACGCAAGCAGAGCCAGGCCCTGCGCTACGGGGGCTGTCAGGTGATGTACGCCCAAGATAATGTGGTGGTATTTGTCCGCGTCTACAACCAGCAGCGTGTGCTGGTGGCGATCAACCGGGGCGAGGCGTGTGAAGTGGTGCTGGAAGATTCACCGCTGCTGGCCGGTAAAACGTGGAAGAGCAAAGAGGGGAAAGCGACGTTACAGGAGAGCGTGCTCACGCTGCCGGCGATCTCCGCTACGGTCTGGTTCGGCAGCTAAGCGCAGGCAGCATGGTTTTCACCTTTTAGATGGCGCAAATGCAACTATTTGTGTCAATCTTAACGGATCTTTTACGGTGAAGGTGGAAACATGGACGAGCTTTACATCCTTGGCTGTTTGTTCCTGGTTTTTGCGCTGGTCGTGGCCCCCGTGCTTGCGGTGATAGGCTTTAATCGAAGCACGGCGGCGCGGCAGGAGATCGCCCGGCTTCGCCAGCGCATTGAGGCGCTTGAGCAGCACGGTGTAGCTGAGAAAGCGCCGGAGCCGGTGCAGACCGCCGCGCCAGTGGAGACACCAGCGCCGGTGCCAGAGGCCGGTAACGCACCTGTCGATCCCTGGCGTCCCGAACCGCCCGTCACTGAAGCAGAACCTGCGCCTGTCCCGGCGGCAAAACGGCCTTCCGCCTTTGGCGGCATCCTGTCCTCGCTGACGCGCTGGTTTATGCAGGGCAATCCGCTGGCAAAACTGGGGATTGTACTGCTCTTCCTCGGCCTCTCTTTCCTGCTGCGCTATACCGTTGAACATTCACTGTTTCCGCTTGAGCTGCGTCTTGCCGCCACGGCGCTGTTTGCCATGGTTCTGCTGGCCGTTGGATGGCGGCTGCGGCACAGGCAGCGGATCTACGCGCTGATCCTCCAGGGCGGGGCGACCGGCGTGCTTTACCTGACCGTCTTTGGCGCATTCCGGCTGTGGCAGATGCTGCCGATGACGCTGGCGTTTGCGCTGCTGGTGGTGATTTGCGCGGCGAGCGTCGGGCTGGCCGTGCTGCAAAAGGCGCTGAGCCTTGCCATGCTGGCGAGCCTCGGCGGATATCTTGCGCCGCTGCTCCTGTCTACCGGGGGCGGTAGCTTTGTGGCGCTGTTCTCCTTCTATCTTCTGCTGTCCATCGGCATTCTCGTCATCAGCATCTGGCAGCACTGGCGCGAGCTCAACCTGCTCGGGCTGCTCTTCACGTTTGGCGTTGGCGGAGTGTGGGGGCTGAGCGACTACCAGCCTGAAAACTATGTTATCTGTCAGCTGTTCCTGATTGCCAATACGCTTATTTTTGGCGTGTTTAGCGTAGCGCTGTCGCTGCGGGCGCAGGAAAAAGGCAAACAGATTATTGACGGTGTACTGCTGTTTGCCCCGCCGCTGATTGGTTTTGGGATGCAGTACGGCATGACGTCGCACTGGACGTACGGCCCGGCACTCAGCGCGCTGGGTTATGGTGCGTTTTATCTCTCACTGGCGTTCCTCGCGCTGCGACGTTACCCCTCCATTGGGCGACCACTGATTATGGCGGCGCTGGCGATTGGCGGCGGGTTTGCCACGCTTGCCATTCCGCTGGCGCTTTCGGCGCGCTGGACGGCGATGGCCTGGGCGCTGGAGGGGCTGGGTATCCTCTGGCTGGGCGTGCAACAGCAGCAGCGGCGTATGAGCTATAGCGGGACGGCGCTGCTGGTGCTGGCGCTCGGCAGCGCGATATGGGCGCAGATGAACGGCGTCACCTCGCTGAGCCTGCTGCTTATTTTCGCAGTGCTCAGTCTTTGCTGGCTGGCTGCGGCCTGGCTGTGGCAGAAAATCGTGCTGTCGGGCAGTTGGGCGCTGCTGGTCGGTGGGCTGCTGTTCTGGTTAGTGGCGCAACTGGGTGCGTCGCAACTGATCCTCAAGACAGAATTATCGGTTCTGGCGGGCGTGCTGGCGCTGACGGCGGCGTCGGCCTGGGGATGGCGGCAGGCTGCTGCTCGTCTGGCATGGCGGGAGCTGGATGCCAGCAAATGGCTGCTGTGGCCGGTGATGCTGCTGATGGTGCTGTATCAGGTCTGGCAACAGCAGATCCTGGCAGCCGGCTGGGCAAATCTGGCCTGGGCTATTGCGCTGCCTGCCGCCCTGATGCTGTTGCGGCGCGACGAAGATAAACTTCTTCCGCGCATCGCAATGGGGCTGCATCTGTCGCTGTTGTGGATGATTTTACTCGCCATGGCCGCCGAGCTTTACTGGTTTGCCCGCTCCCTGCCATGGGGCATGGCGGCCTGGGGAAGCGGCATTGCGATGGCTGTCGGCGGTGGGGTGATTATGGCGCTCTCCGCGGCCGTACGGCGTCGCGGGTGGCCGTTCCGGGTATGGCCTGCGCTCTACGCTTGCCTTGCCGTGATCCCTGTGGTTGTGGCGCTGGTGGTATTGCTGGTCGTGACCAATTTCCAGGACGGGGTAGTCTATCGACAGACCTGGCTGCCGCTGGTGAACCCGCTTGAGGAAGGGGCGGCGTTCGCGCTGCTGGGGCTGGTGGTGTTTTATCGGGCAGTGGATCGCCACTATCCGGCATCGCTTGCGCAGTCCCGACCGTGGTCCGCCGTTGTGCTGATGGCGCTTGGCTTCTGGTGGCTCAACGGCGCGCTGCTGCGCGCGCTGGCGTGGTACGGCGAGGTGGCCTGGAACATGGAGTCGCTGTGGCATTCGCGGCTTATCCAGACCACCTTTGCCCTGTTCTGGATGTTCTGCGCGCTGGTGGTCATGATCCGCGCCACCCGTCAGGCCTCCCGTCAGCAGTGGCTTGGCGGTGCGGCGCTGCTGGGGGTGGTCATGCTCAAACTGATGCTGGTGGACAGCGCGGGCGGTGGCGGCCTGGCGCGTGCTGTCGCGTTTATTGGCGTGGCGATCCTGGTCCTGATTGTGGGCTATTTCTCGCCGCTACCGCCTAAAGCAGGAGAAGAAAAATGAAATGGATGAAATCGGTTGTTTGTGCGGCACTGCTGGCCGTGGCCGGTCCGGCATTCAGCGAGGGCGCGCCGGTGGAATCCCCGCGGGATTATGCCTATGGCCTGTCCCTTGATACCTCTGCCTCTTCGCCGTGGTATCGGGTCATGCTGCCGCTGGCGGTTTATCAGCAGAGCACATCGCCCGATCTGCGCGACGTGCGCGTGTTTAATCAGTCGGGCGAGCCGGTACCGTTCAGCCTGGTTACCACGACGCGTCCGCAGCCGGCACCGACCACCACGGCGCTGCGCCTCTTTGCGCTTAACGCCTCGCCGGGTGGGGAAGAGGGCAGTGGCGATAAAATTATGTTACGTGCCAGAAACGGCGTGGAGATTGTGCTGGAAGGGCAACACGGGGCGGCTGCCGGACAGCACTATCTGCTGACCCTGCCGGAAAACGCGACGCAGGTTCCGCTCTCTCAGCTCCAGCTTTTCTGGGACACGCCGCAGGGCTCGTGGCAGGGGACGGCATCGGTCTATTACAGCGAGGATCTGAAAAACTGGTATACCCTGCGCGAAGAGATGCCCCTGCTGGACGTGATGAGTGGACAGGATCGCCTGAAGCTCGACCGCATCGATACCGATCTGGTGTTATCTCCTGAGGCGAATCGCTATCTGCTGCTGGTGCTGAACACGGGGCGTTCAGCCCTGACGTTAACCGGCGTCAACGCGATTAACGCTCCTGCGCAGCCGGAATCAGAGCACATTAGCCTGGCGGGAGAGGGGGAGCGGCTATCCGATAGCGAAGCCGTGTGGCGCTGGACGCATCCGCAGCCTCTGAGTGCGATCGCCTTCATGCTGAATGGCGACGGTGTTCTCCCGGCAGAAATAGCCTGGCGGGGGGCGGACAAGGATCGGTGGCATACGCTGAAAAAAGAGGTGATCTACCAGCTCGGCGGCAAAACGTCTGAACCTGTTCCGCTCCCGGGCGGGCTGGTCGAGGCGGTAAAAATCAAGACCTTCAATGCGCGTTTGCCAGAGAACCTGCCGGGCGTGATCGGGCAACGCGTGCGCTATGATCTGGTGTTCAACGCGCAGGGGAAGGGGCCGTATCTGCTTGCGTGGGGGAACGGGGCTGCGAAACCGGCAAGCGTGGAGACGGATATGCTGATCCCGACCGAACTGCGTAAAACCTACGCTCTGGCAGCCCTGCCGATGGCGGATACGCTGGAACCTGTCCCGCTGGGCGGCGAGGCGCGTTTAACCGCGACGTCTGCGGCTGAGCAGGAAAGCAGAATGAAAACGCTGATGGTCTGGGGCGTACTGATCGTCGGGGTGATGGTGCTTGCGGGTATGGCATGGCGCATCTGGCGCGAGGTCAAAAAAGACGGCGCAGCATAAGCTATAAAAAAACCCGCGTAGTCGCGGGTTTTTCGTAAACCGTGCCGATTACAGGCTGGATACGTTCTCAGACAGGTATTTAGCTACGCCGTCAGGGGAAGCCGCCATACCTTCTTTACCTTTTTCCCACTGAGCGGGGCACACTTCACCGTGCTCTTCGTGGAACTGGAGCGCGTCAACCATGCGCAGCATTTCGTCAATGTTACGACCCAGCGGCAGATCGTTCACAACCTGGTGACGAACGATGCCGTTCGCGTCGATCAGGAAAGAACCACGCAGCGCAACGCCAGCGTCCGGATGTTCGATACCGTAAGCCTGCTGGATTTCGCGTTTGATGTCCGCAACCATCGCGTATTTCACCGCACCGATGCCGCCGTTTTCGACAGGGGTGTTACGCCATGCGTTGTGTACAAATTCAGAGTCGAAGGAGACGCCAACCACTTCCACGCCACGCTTCTGGAATTCTTCGTAACGTTTGTCGAACGCGATCAGCTCAGACGGGCAAACGAAAGTGAAGTCCATTGGCCAGAAGAACAGAACGGTCGCTTTACCGTTGGTGTGCTGTTTGAAGTTGAAGTTTTCAACGATTTCACCGTTGCCCAGAACGGCGGCAGCTGTAAAATCCGGAGCCGGACGAGTTACCAGAACCATATGATTCTCCTGTAGATACTAAGGTTATTTGGAACGCAACGCGGGCCAGTATAGAGGCAGCGCGGGAATAAGACAAAGAGGTGGTAACAATCGTTCCACCAGCTTTTACCTATCAATCGAACCGGCATCACAGTTCTTTATTTTTCGCCTGCGCCATCATGCGCGGGTAGAACTGCCAGAAGCGCGTTTCCAGCGCGTCATAATGTTCGTCCAGGTCGTGCCAGGAGTCGCGAAGCGCGTCCAGACGCGGTCGACGGCTGGCCATGCCGTTGAGCACGTTCTGAATGAAATCCATCTCGCGGTAACGCTCCAGCCAGCGTTCAGACCACAGATAGTTATTCAGATTCACAAAGCGCGGTGGGGAGTCCGGCAAAATGATCGACACCTGCGCGTGGGCGTAGCGCACAAACTCAGGCAGCGACATATCAGGCGACAGCAGGGACCAGTGGCGCGACAGGAAATGATCCCACATGACGTCGAGCGTGATCGGCGCCACGCGTCGCGTTTCGGGGCGGAACCAGGCTTTGGCTTCCGTCACTTCCGGCAGGTTATCGGTCAGCACGTCGATGCGGCGGTGCATAAAAATCCCGTCGATAACCTCAGGGGAATAATCTTCCGCGGGGTTGCCGCGTACGAAATCGGCCAGCAAATTGCCGGAGAGGGAGCTGTCCGCGAGGTGAGCGAGATGCAGGTGAGCGAGAAAATTCATGCGTTTTATTTGTCCGGTGGCGGCTAGTTGTTGCAGCAAATGGGTGTGAGCACTAGACTATGCCGCCTGTTTTTAAGTCACGAGTATACGTCATGCGCGTCGCCGATTTCTCCTTTGAACTACCTGAATCCCTGATTGCTCACTACCCCATGCCTGAGCGTAGCAGCTGTCGCTTGCTGTCACTGGACGGGCCAACGGGCGCGCTGACGCACGGTACTTTCACCGATCTACTCGACAAGCTCAACCCTGGCGATCTGCTGGTCTTTAACAATACCCGCGTGATCCCAGCGCGTCTGTTTGGCCGTAAAGCCAGCGGCGGCAAGATTGAGGTGCTGGTCGAACGTATGCTCGATGATAAACGTATTCTGGCACATATTCGCGCATCCAAAGCGCCGAAGCCGGGCGCTGAACTGCTGCTGGGTGATGACGAGAGCATCAAAGCGACCATGACCGCGCGTCACGACGCGCTGTTCGAGGTGGAGTTCAACGACGAGCGCACGGTGCTTGATATCCTCAACGCCATCGGCCACATGCCGCTGCCGCCGTACATTGAACGCCCGGATGAAGAAGCCGACCGCGAGCTGTATCAGACCGTCTACAGCCAGAAGCCTGGCGCAGTGGCGGCGCCAACAGCGGGCCTGCACTTTGATGAACCGCTGCTGGAAAAGTTGCGCGCCAAGGGTATTGAGATGGCCTTCGTGACGCTGCACGTCGGCGCGGGGACGTTCCAGCCGGTGCGCGTGGACAGCATCGAAGACCACATCATGCACTCTGAGTATGCCGAAGTGCCGCAGGAGGTGGTTGATGCGGTGCTGGCGGCGAAAGCGCGCGGTAGCCGCGTCGTGGCCGTCGGTACAACGTCGGTACGTTCCCTTGAGAGCGCTGCGCAGGCCGCGAAAAAAGAGCTGATTGAGCCCTTCTTTGGCGATACGCAGATCTTTATCTACCCGGGCTATCAGTACAAAGTCATTGATGCGCTGGTGACCAACTTCCATCTGCCTGAATCGACGCTGATTATGCTGGTCTCCGCGTTTGCGGGGTATCAGCATACGATGAACGCCTACAAGTCTGCGGTAGAACAAAAATATCGCTTTTTTAGCTACGGTGACGCGATGTTTATCACGTACAATCCGCAGGCTTTGAATGAGCGTGTCGGGGAATAAGTCCGCGGCACCGTGTTACAACGTTGGACTGTTTTTCTGACGTCGGAGAAAAAATGAAATTTGAACTCGATACCACCGATGGCCGCGCGCGTCGCGGTCGCCTGGTGTTTGATCGCGGCGTGGTAGAAACCCCCGCGTTTATGCCTGTGGGCACGTACGGCACCGTAAAAGGAATGACGCCGGAAGAAGTTGAAGCCACTGGCGCACAGATTATTCTCGGCAACACCTTCCACCTGTGGCTGCGTCCAGGCCAGGAGATCATGAAGCTCCACGGCGATCTGCACGATTTCATGCAGTGGAAAGGCCCCATCCTCACCGACTCCGGCGGTTTCCAGGTCTTCAGCCTGGGCGATATCCGTAAGATCACCGAGCAGGGCGTACACTTCCGTAACCCGATCAACGGCGATCCAATCTTCCTCGATCCGGAAAAGTCTATGGAGATTCAGTACGATCTCGGCTCCGATATCGTGATGATCTTCGACGAATGTACGCCATACCCGGCGGACTGGGACTATGCCAAACGTTCCATGGAGATGTCCCTGCGTTGGGCGAAGCGTAGCCGCGACCGTTTTGACTCCCTGCAAAACAAAAATGCGCTGTTCGGCATTATCCAGGGCAGCGTTTACGAAGATTTACGCGATATCTCGGTTAAAGGTCTGGTAGAGATAGGCTTTGATGGCTACGCTGTCGGCGGTTTGGCTGTGGGTGAGCCGAAGGAAGATATGCACCGTATTCTGGAGCATGTCTGCCCGCAAATCCCGGCGGATAAACCACGATACCTGATGGGTGTGGGTAAACCAGAAGATCTGGTGGAAGGCGTACGTCGCGGCATTGATATGTTCGACTGCGTTATGCCAACCCGAAACGCACGTAACGGTCATCTGTTCGTTACCGATGGCGTGGTGAAAATCCGTAACGCGAAGCATAAGAGTGACACCAGCCCGCTCGATTCCGAGTGCGATTGCTATACCTGTCGCAATTATTCTCGCGCGTATCTGCATCATCTCGATCGTTGCAACGAGATTTTGGGGGCGCGTCTCAATACCATTCATAATCTTCGTTATTATCAGCGCTTAATGGCTGGTTTACGTAAGGCTATCGAAGAGGGTAAATTAGAGAGCTTCGTGACCGATTTCTACCAACGTCAGGGGCGGGATGTTCCACCGTTGAACGTTGATTAATTTTAATAATGAGGGAATTTGAATGAGCTTTTTTATTTCTGATGCGGTAGCAGCAACGGGTGCACCAGCGCAGGGCAGCCCGATGTCTCTGATTCTGATGCTGGTTGTGTTCGGTCTGATCTTCTACTTCATGATCCTGCGTCCACAGCAGAAGCGTACTAAAGAGCACAAAAACCTGATGAACTCCATCGCGAAGGGCGATGAAGTCCTGACCAATGGTGGCCTGGTGGGTCGCGTAACCAAAGTAGCGGAAAACGGCTACATTGCTATCGCCCTGAACGACACCACTGAAGTGGTTATCAAACGTGACTTCGTAGCTGCCGTTCTGCCGAAAGGCACCATGAAGGCGCTGTAATCCCAACTTTTCCCAAAGGGAACTGCCGTGTTAAACCGTTATCCTTTGTGGAAGTACATCATGCTGGTCGTCGTGATTATCGTCGGCCTGCTGTACGCGCTTCCCAACCTGTATGGTGAGGATCCGGCCGTTCAAATCACTGGCGCGCGCGGTGTCGCCGCCAGTGAGCAAACGCTGATCCAGGTCCAGAAAACGTTACAAGAAGAAAAAATTACCGCTAAGTCTGTGGCACTGGAAGAGGGCGCAATTCTTGCTCGCTTCGACACCACCGACACGCAGCTCCGCGCACGTGAAGCGCTGATGGGCGTGCTGGGTGATAAATATGTCGTGGCGCTTAACCTTGCTCCTGCAACCCCACGCTGGCTGGCTGCGCTGAACGCAGAGCCAATGAAACTGGGTCTTGACCTGCGTGGCGGCGTTCACTTCCTGATGGAAGTGGATATGGATACCGCGCTCGGCAAGCTACAGGAACAGAATATCGACAGTCTGCGCAGCGATCTGCGCGATAAAGGCATTCCGTACACCACCGTACGTAAAGAAGATAACTACGGCATGAGCATCACGTTCCGCGACAGCGCGGCACGCGATCAGGCTGTGACCTATCTGTCTCAACGTCACCGCGATCTGGTGATCACCTCTCAGGGCAGCAACCAGCTGCGTGCGGTAATGACCGACGCGCGTCTGAGTGAAGCACGTGAGTACGCCGTTCAGCAGAACATTAACATTCTGCGTAACCGTGTAAACCAGCTGGGCGTGGCTGAGCCACTGGTACAGCGTCAGGGTGCTGACCGTATCGTGGTCGAACTGCCAGGTATCCAGGATACCGCCCGTGCGAAAGAGATTCTGGGCGCGACGGCGACTCTGGAGTTCCGTCTGGTTAACGCCAACGTTGACCAGGCTGCTGCGGCTTCAGGCCGTGTGCCGGGCGATTCCGAAGTGAAACAGACCCGCGAAGGCCAGCCGGTTGTGCTGTACAAACGCGTGATCCTGACCGGTGACCATATCACCGACTCCACTTCAAGCCAGGATGAGTACAACCAGCCGCAGGTTAACATCTCGCTGGACAGCGCAGGTGGCAACATCATGTCTAACTTCACCAAGGACAACATCGGCAAGCCGATGGCGACCCTGTTCGTGGAGTACAAAGACAGCGGTAAGAAAGATGCCAATGGCCGTGCTGTGCTGGTGAAAGAGGAAGAGGTGATTAACATCGCCAACATCCAGTCTCGTCTGGGTAACAGCTTCCGTATTACCGGTATCAGCAACCCGAACGAAGCGCGTCAGCTCTCTCTGCTGCTGCGTGCCGGTGCGCTGATTGCGCCAATTCAGATTGTTGAAGAGCGTACCATCGGTCCAACCCTGGGTATGCAGAACATCAAGCAGGGTCTGGAAGCGTGTCTGGCCGGTCTGGCGGTGTCCATCATCTTCATGATCTTCTTCTATAAGAAGTTCGGCCTGATTGCGACCTCCGCGCTGATTGCCAACCTGGTGCTGATCATCGGTATCATGTCCCTGCTGCCGGGGGCGACGCTAACCATGCCGGGTATCGCGGGTATCGTTCTAACCCTTGCGGTGGCGGTCGACGCCAACGTACTGATAAACGAACGTATTAAAGAAGAGCTGAGCAACGGTCGTTCTGTACAGCAGGCGATTGAAGAAGGCTACAAAGGGGCGTTCAGCTCCATCTTCGATGCGAACGTAACAACACTGATTAAGGTTCTTATCCTGTATGCAGTGGGTACTGGCGCGATCAAAGGCTTTGCGATTACTACCGGTATCGGTGTCGCAACGTCGATGTTTACCGCTATTGTCGGCACCCGTGCCATCGTGAACCTGCTGTACGGCGGCAAGCGCGTCAAAAAGCTGTCTATCTGAGGAGTGCGTTGTGGCACAGGAATATACTGTTGAACAATTGAACCACGGCCGTAAAGTCTGGGACTTTATGCGCTGGGACTACTGGGCCTTCGGCATTTCAGGTTTTCTGCTGATCTTGTCCATCGTCATTATGGGCGTGAAAGGCTTTAACTGGGGTCTGGATTTCACCGGTGGTACGGTGATCGAAATTACCCTGGAAAAACCGGTCGATATGGACCAGATGCGTGAGTCTCTGCAAAAAGCGGGCTTTGAAGAGCCGCTGCTACAGAACTTCGGCAGCAGCCGCGACATCATGGTGCGTATGCCGCCGGTACACGATGCCAACGGCAGCCAGGAGCTGGGCAGCAAGGTCGTTCAGGTTATTAACGAAACGACCAGCCAGGATGCAACGGTTAAGCGTATTGAGTTTGTCGGCCCGAGCGTTGGTGCTGACCTGGCGCAGACCGGTGCGATGGCGCTGCTGGTGGCGCTGATCTCGATTCTGATTTACGTCGGTTTCCGCTTTGAGTGGCGACTGGCGGCAGGCGTGGTTATCGCTCTGGCGCACGACGTGGTGATCACCATGGGCATACTGTCTCTCTTCCACATTGAGATTGACCTGACGATTGTGGCATCCCTGATGTCCGTTATCGGTTACTCACTGAACGACAGTATCGTGGTATCTGACCGTATTCGTGAAAACTTCCGTAAGATCCGTCGCGGCACGCCGTACGAAATCTTTAACGTGTCGTTGACCCAGACGCTGCACCGTACGTTGATCACCTCCGGCACCACCCTGATGGTGATCCTGATGCTGTTCCTGTTCGGTGGCCCGGTGCTGGAAGGCTTCTCGCTGACCATGCTGATCGGTGTGTCTATCGGTACGGCCTCGTCTATCTACGTCGCGTCCGCGCTGGCGCTGAAGCTGGGCATGAAGCGCGAGCATCTGATCCAGCAGAAAGTCGAGAAAGAAGGGGCGGATCAGCCGTCCATTCTGCCGTAAGAGTCTTATGCGGTATCGAAATCCCGGCCTGCTGGCCGGGATTTTTTTTGTCTATTCCTGACAGTATGCATATCGCTGCTTCCGGCTCGACAGGTACCTCAATATTGTGCAGACGGAGAGACGCTTTAGCGAAAGTGCGGACAGAGCTCTGGCAGATTTTTTGCGGAAGGTGAAGCAGTAAAAAGCCGGGTGGCGTCTACGCCTTTCCCGGCCTACATTCGGATCGTAGGCCCGGCAAGCGCAGCGCCACCGGGCGAAGTCCGCACAGGTTAGAAGTTGTAACCCACGACCAGGTAACCACCCCAACCGGTAGAGCGAACGCTGAAGTCGCCGTTGCCGAAGTTCAGGCTGGCGTCGTCGTTCCACTGGCCACCGTTGTGCCAGTAACGCGCAACAACAGAGTAGTGCCAGTGATCGTAGTTCAGCGCCAGAATGTGGCTGGAGGCGATGGAGTTACTGGTACGAGCATGCTTCCCGTTGTTGTCATAGAAGTTATCGTCGCCCAGGTCTGAACCCCAGTCAAAGTTAGTGAAGCCGATATAGCTCAGGTTACCGCCCCACAGCTGAGTGATTGGCACAAAGTATTTCACTTTGAAACGGTAGCCATCCCACTCGTTCTCATTTGATGCGCCATAGTTCTGCCACTGGTATTTCGCATACACGTTCAGTGACAGGCTCATTGGCAGGCCGGTTTCGATGTCAGTACCCAGACCCATATACCAGGTGCTCTGTTCCTGAGAATCGTTGCGACCCATGTCATAGATGTAGTTGTTCGCGAAGTACCACTCTTTGAACGGACCAAACGCCAGGCTGGTGCCGGTCAGTTTGTCAATAGAGAAACGCGGTTCGATTTCCATGAACAGCGGGGAGCCATTGTTCCAGATACCTTTCGCATCGGAGTTACCGCCGAAGAATACCGGCAGATCGACGTAGCCGTAGAAATCAAACCAGTCTTTCTTGGCAAACGCTTCGTATTCCAGGTAGGTATCGTTGCGGATCTGCGGCCCGAAACGGGTGTGGTAGCTGCCTACCACGTTAACGCTCTGGTGCCACCAGTCGGAGAGATATTGTGGTTTGTCGTTTTCCGCTGCGTTAACAGTGAAAGAGGAGGACAGTGCCAGCACGGCGCCAGCTGCGAGTAATGTTTTTTTCATAATCATGCCACTGATTGAAATTCCCTTCCGGGAGTGAAAAATGCGCGAATTGCGTTTCTAAATATTTCGTGTCTCTGCGGAGCCTATTATAGGAATCCTTGCTCACAAAAATATGTGTTGTTTCACATATCTCTCACATACGTAATCGATTGCGTTCACGTTTGCGTACTTTAAACGGCCGGGATTGTAGCGGCAATCATTTATGTTGCCAATCCATACGAAATGTAAATGTTAGCGGAGTGACATTTCACTCCGCTAAAAGGGCGGGTTATTGCGCGGCAGGTTGAATGTCGTGAATGCGGATAAAGCCCAACTGTTCTGGCGTCAGTCCGCTCAGCTGGAGCGGGATATCAACATCGCTCGGTGCCAGCGTGCTGGCGGGGGCGGTGAAGAGCTGATTCTTCACATTCACCTCCTGATAGCTCTCCGTGGTGCCCTGAATCTGGCCCCACTCTACGGTGCCGCTGAAGGCGGGAAGCGGATCGTTGGATTCACCCTGAATGCGTAATGTTGCGCGCGTACCATCGGCATTCGCTGCAACATTCACCAGAGACATCTTTAGCGTGCCAATTTGGCTGTTCAGACGCGCGGGCGTGTTTGCGCCCGGCAATAAATAAACGCCATTGCTGGATTTGGCATTCAGCGCGTTCTGCTGGGTGATCTTCACGGTTTCTTTATTAAGTTTGTCCATCGCCACATTGAGCGTATTCACGCTTTGTTTCATCTCGCGAACTTCACTTTGCTGTGCGCAGGCGCTGAGCGTGAACAGGCTCCCAACCAGCACTATTTTCAGGTAACGTCTTGTCATTGCGTTTAATTCCTTGAAATCACACATTGCTGCAATGGTAGACAGGATAGTGGCGTCAGGCATAGATCCTTTGTCTCAAAAAGCTCTTCCTTTGTTGTCGGGCCAGTTCAGGGTAAAATAGAAATCAGTTAACCAGATAACAGGGACATCGTATGCATTGCCCATTTTGCTCCGCTGTGGATACCAAAGTCATCGACTCACGTCTTGTAGGCGAAGGGTCTTCCGTGCGTCGTCGTCGGCAGTGTCTGGTGTGCAACGAGCGTTTTACCACCTTCGAGGTGGCAGAGCTGGTAATGCCGCGCGTGGTAAAAAGTAACGATGTGCGCGAACCGTTCAATGAAGAAAAACTGCGTAGCGGGATGCTCAAGGCGCTGGAAAAACGGCCCGTCAGCTCCGATGACGTCGAAATGGCGTTAAATCATATTAAATCTTATCTGCGGGGGCTAGGTGAGCGCGAAGTGCCGAGCAAAATGATCGGTAACCTGGTGATGGAACAGCTGAAAAAGCTCGATAAGGTCGCCTATATTCGCTTCGCCTCTGTTTACCGCAGCTTCGAAGACATTAAAGAGTTTGGCGAAGAGATCGCCCGCTTACAGGATTAAGCCTATGCAGGACGAGATGTACATGGCGAGAGCCATGAAGCTGGCGCAGCGCGGTCGGTTTACCACTCACCCTAACCCTAATGTCGGGTGCGTCATTGTTAAAGATGGCGAGATCGTGGGGGAAGGTTTTCACTACCGCGCAGGCGAGCCGCACGCTGAAGTGCATGCCCTGCGCATGGCGGGGGAGAGGGCGCGTGGCGCGACGGCTTACGTGACGCTGGAGCCATGCAGTCATCACGGGCGCACGCCTCCGTGCTGCGAAGCACTGATTGCGGCGGGAGTCTCGCGCGTTGTCGCCGCCATGCAGGATCCTAACCCGCAGGTGGCGGGCCGCGGGCTGTATCGTCTGCAACAGGAAGGGATCGACGTCAGTCACGGCCTGATGATGCAGGATGCCGAAGCCATCAACAAAGGCTTCCTGAAGCGTATGCGCACCGGTTTCCCGTTTATCCAGCTTAAGCTTGGCGCGTCACTGGATGGCCGCACGGCGATGGCGAACGGCGAGAGCCAGTGGATCACCTCGCCACAGGCAAGGCGCGATGTGCAACGTCTGCGCGCACAAAGCCATGCTATTCTCACCAGCAGTGAAACGGTGCTGGCTGACGATCCGGTCCTGACCGTGCGCTGGGATGAGCTGAATGCGGATACCCAGGCACTCTATCCGCAGGAGAACCTGCGTCAGCCGCTGCGCATTATTATTGATAGCCAGAACCGCGTGACGCCGGAGCACCGCATCGTGCAGCAGCCGGGGGAAACCTGGATTGCCCGCACCAAAGAAGATACGCGCGAATGGCCGCAAGGCGTGCGCAGCATTATGGTGCCGGAACACAACGGGCATCTCGATCTGGTGGTGCTGATGATGCTGCTGGGTAAACAGCAGGTCAACAGCATCTGGGTTGAAGCCGGTCCGACGCTCGCCGGCGCGCTGCTCCAGGCAGGGCTGGTGGATGAGCTTCTGGTCTACGTTGCGCCTAAACTGTTAGGTAACGACGCGCGCGGCCTGTTTGTGCTGCCCGGCCTTGAAAAACTGGCCGATGCGCCGCAACTCTCATTCAGCGAGATTCGTCCGGTAGGCCCGGATGTCTGCCTCCATTTAACGACAGCGTAATTGCTCCTGAAATAGGGAAGCAGTGCGCAAAGTATTATGATAAAATCCGCCCCCCTGCGGGGCCAAATGAACCCGTAAAGGAAGAGTATGAACATTATTGAAGCTGCTGTAGCTACCCCGGACGCTCGCGTCGCCATCACCATTGCGCGTTTCAACAACTTCATCAACGACAGCCTGCTGGAAGGTGCGGTTGACGCCCTGAAACGTATCGGCCAGGTTAAAGATGACAACATTACCGTCGTTTGGGTACCAGGTGCTTACGAACTGCCACTGGCAGCGGGCGCGCTGGCGAAAACCGGTAAATACGACGCGGTGATTGCACTGGGTACTGTTATTCGTGGCGGCACTGCGCACTTCGAATACGTTGCGGGCGGTGCAAGCAATGGTCTGGCGCACGTTGCACAGGATGCTGAAATTCCTGTCGCGTTCGGCGTACTGACTACCGAAAGTATTGAACAAGCCATCGAACGTGCTGGCACCAAAGCCGGTAACAAAGGTGCAGAAGCTGCACTGACCGCGCTTGAAATGATCAATGTATTGAAAGCCATCAAGGCCTGATTTTTTTGTAAGGGGAATTCCGTGAAACCTGCTGCTCGTCGCCGCGCCCGTGAATGTGCCGTCCAGGCACTTTACTCCTGGCAGTTGTCCCAGAACGACATCGCTGATGTTGAATACCAGTTCCTGTCAGAACAGGACGTGAAAGACGTTGACGTTCTGTACTTCCGTGAACTGCTGTCGGGAGTGGCGACTAATAGCGCGTATCTCGATGGTCTGATGAAGCCATACCTGTCCCGTCTGCTCGAAGAGCTGGGCCAGGTCGAAAAAGCAGTGTTGCGTATCGCTCTGTTTGAGCTGTCTAAACGTGATGATGTGCCGTACAAAGTGGCCATCAACGAAGCGATCGAACTGGCAAAAACCTTCGGCGCTGAAGACAGCCACAAGTTTGTAAACGGCGTGCTGGATAAAGCCGCACCTGCGATCCGTCCCCACAAAAAGTGATCCGCAAACCGGAGTCTTGCATTGCCTTTTTGGCAGTGCGGCTCCGGTTTTTTCTTTTATTTGCTGAGGCATAACGTATGGCATGCGGCGAATTCTCCCTGATTGCCCGTTATTTCGACCGTGTCAGAACCTCTCGTCTTGATGTTGAAACCGGCATTGGCGATGACTGCGCACTTCTCAATATTCCCGAAAAACAGACGCTGGCAATCAGCACCGACACCTTAGTATGTGGGCGTCACTTCCTGCCCGATATCGATCCTGCCGACCTGGCGTATAAGGCGCTGGCGGTAAACGTTAGCGATCTGGCGGCAATGGGCGCCGACCCGGCCTGGCTGACGCTGGCTCTGACCCTGCCGGAGGTGGATGAAGCCTGGCTTGAAGCCTTCAGCGATGCCCTGTTTGAACAGCTGAATTATTACGATATGCAGCTGATTGGCGGTGATACCACCGCCGGGCCGCTGTCGATGACCCTGGCAATCCACGGCTATGTGCCAGCGGGGCGCGCGCTGAAGCGTTCGGGCGCAAAACCGGGCGACTGGATCTACGTGACCGGTACGCCGGGGGATAGCGCGGCCGGGCTGGCGATCCTTCAGAACCGTTTAGCAGTTGAAGATGCTGACGATGCGGCGTACCTGGTGAAGCGCCACCTGCGGCCCACACCGCGTATTTTGCACGGTCAGGCGCTGCGCGAGCGGGCCAGTTCTGCTATCGATCTCTCTGACGGGCTGATCTCCGATCTCGGCCATATCCTGAAGGCCAGTGGCGTGGGCGCACGGATCGATCTGGATCTGTTCCCACTGTCAGAGCCGTTGCGTCGCCATGCCGAGCCTGAACAGGCGCTGCGCTGGGCACTATCTGGTGGGGAAGATTATGAGCTGTGCTTTACCGTTCCCGAGCTGAATCGCGGGACGCTGGATGTGGCGTTAGCGCATCTGGGGGCGAAATTTACCTGCATCGGGCAGGTGATGCCGGAAAGTGAAGGGCTGCTGTTTGTCCGCGACGGCGCCCCGGTTACGCTTGACTGGAAAGGGTACGATCACTTCGCGTAATTTTGTGCGCTCTGTATTGCCGGGTGGCGCTGTGCTTACCCGGCCTACGGATTTTGTTCCCTGAATTGTTTATTTAAACCCTACCACCGGATGTTGCTGATACGGCGTCTCCAGCTCGGCAATCTGCTCCGGCGTCAACGATAAGTCCACCGCACTCAACAACTCGTCCAGCTGTTCTTCCCGCGATGTGCCCACAATCGGCGCGGCGACACCGCGCTTGCTCAGCAGCCACGCCAGCGCAACCTGTGCGCGCGTTGCACCGATATCGTCGGCGATCCCGGCTAATCGTTCGGCAATTAACGCATCGCTGGCTTCTGTATCGTCATACAGATTTTTACCTACTTCATCCGATACCAGCCGGGCGGTAGTTTCACCCCACGGACGGGTTAACCTTCCCCGCGCCAGCGGGCTCCACGGGATCACCGCCACGCCTTCCTGGTAGCAGAGCGGCAGCATCTCGCGTTCTTCTTCCCGGTAGATCAGGTTGTAGTGATCCTGCATAGTGACAAAGCGCGCCCAGCCGTTCTGCGCCTGGAGATCGAGCGCCTGAGCAAACTGTGAGGCATGCATGGACGATGCGCCGATGTAGCGCGCTTTACCGGCTTTCACGACGTCGTTCAACGCTTCAAGCGTCTCTTCGATCGGCGTGTTGTAATCCCAGCGGTGAATTTGCAGCAGGTCGACGTAATCCATGTTCAGGCGTCTGAGGCTGTCATCAATGGAGCGCAGGATCTGCGTGCGAGAAAGGCCTTCCGCCAGATCGCCTGACGGGTAATACACCTTGGTGGCGACCACAATCTCATCCCGACGGGCAAAATCTCGCAGGGCGCGGCCCACAATCTCTTCGCTGCTGCCGTCGGAGTAGCTGTTGGCGGTATCGAAGAAGTTGATGCCGCCGTCAATGGCGCGCTTAATGATAGGGCGGCTGCTCTCTTCAGGCAGCGTCCAGGCGTGATTTCCCCGGTCAGGCTCGCCAAACGTCATGCAGCCCAGGCAAAGCCGGGACACCTTGAGGTCTGTTTTTCCTAATGTTGTGTATTGCATGGTTCCGCTCCTGCTGTTTAAACAATACGTTTAAGCATAGCAGGAGCAGAAAAGGGGAGGGATCAGGCCAGCCAGGTGCGGATTTTAGCTTCGATACCGACGGCGTCCAGGCCAATGTCGGCGCGCGCCTCGTCCTGAGTGCCTTGCGGGATGAAGTGGTCCGGCAGGCCGAGATTAAGCACCGGAACGACTTTACGGTTCGCCATCAGCACTTCGTTCACGCCGCTACCCGCGCCACCCATGATGGCGTTCTCTTCCAGCGTGACCAGCACCTCATGGCTTTCCGCCATGCTCAGAATCAGAGATTCATCGAGCGGCTTCACAAATCGCATATCGACGAGCGTCGCATTCAGGTTTTCAGCGGCTTTTGCCGCTTCCGGCATCAGCGTACCAAAGTTCAGGATCGCCACTTTTTCACCGCGACGTTTCACCAGACCTTTACCGATGTCCAGTTTTTCCAGCGGCCGTAATTCAACGCCAAGGGCATTGCCGCGTGGATAACGTACCGCACAGGGACCGTCCTGATAGTGGTAACCGGTATACAGCATCTGACGACACTCGTTTTCGTCGCTTGGCGTCATGATCACCATGTCCGGGATGCAGCGCAGGAAGGAGAGGTCAAATGCGCCCTGGTGCGTCTGGCCGTCAGCCCCCACGATGCCCGCACGGTCGATAGCAAACAGCACCGGCAGCTTCTGGATGGCAACGTCATGGATCACCTGATCGTAGGCGCGTTGCAGGAAGGTAGAGTAAATCGCTACCACCGGCTTGTAGCCGCCAATCGCCAGGCCCGCTGCGAAGGTTACCGCGTGCTGCTCGGCAATGGCGACGTCGAAATACTGGTCCGGGTATTTTTTGGAAAACTCGACCATGCCGGAGCCTTCACGCATGGCAGGCGTCACCGCCATCAGCGTGTTGTCTTTCGCCGCCGTTTCGCACAGCCAGTCGCCAAAGATTTTTGAGTAGCTCGGCATTCCGCCGCTGCTTTTCGGCAGACAACCGCTGGTATGGTCGAACTTGGGCACCGCGTGGAAGGTGATCGGATCTTTTTCCGCCGGTTCGTAACCACGCCCTTTTTTGGTCATGATATGCAGGAACTGCGGGCCTTTCAGGTCGCGCATGTTTTTAAGCGTCGTCACCAGACCTAACACATCGTGGCCGTCCACCGGGCCAATATAGTTAAAGCCCAGCTCTTCAAACAGCGTACCCGGCACGACCATGCCTTTGATATGTTCTTCGGTACGCTTAAGCAGCTCTTTGATCGGCGGTACGCCCGAGAAGACTTTTTTCCCGCCTTCGCGCAGTGAGGAGTAAAGCTTACCGGACAGCAGCTGCGCCAGATGGTTATTCAGCGCGCCGACGTTCTCGGAGATCGACATTTCGTTATCGTTGAGGATCACCAGCATGTCCGGTTTGATATCGCCCGCGTGGTTCATGGCCTCAAAAGCCATCCCGGCGGTGATCGCCCCGTCACCAATCACGCAGACGGTACGGCGTTGTTTATTCTCTTTTTCAGCGGCAACGGCAATCCCGATGCCTGCGGAAATGGAGGTGGAAGAGTGGCCGACGCTTAACACGTCAAACTCGCTCTCGCCGCGCCACGGGAACGGATGCAGGCCGCCTTTCTGGCGAATGGTGCCAATCTTATCGCGACGTCCGGTCAGAATTTTGTGCGGATAGGCCTGGTGGCCAACATCCCAGATCAGCTGATCGAACGGCGTGTTATAGACGTAATGCAACGCCACGGTCAGCTCAACCGTGCCAAGTCCGGAGGCGAAGTGGCCGCTGGAGCGGCTAACGCTGTCGAGCAGGTAGCGACGCAGCTCGTCACACAGCTTCGGCAGACTCTCTTTCGGCAACAGACGTAACTCCTGAGTGGAGTCAACTAACGCCAGTGTCGGGTATTTGGCAATATCAAAACTCATCAAAGGCTCATCGAGATATATAGTTTATTTATTACGCTGGATTATGTAGTCCGCTAGCGCTTCCAGTGCCGAGGTATCCAGCGATTGCGCGGCCAGCTCATTCAGTGACCGGCGGGCATCGTCTATCAGATCCCGGGCTTTACGTTGGGCATGCTCAAGGCCCAACAGGGCGGGGTAGGTACTTTTGCCAAGCTGCTGATCCGCACCCTGACGTTTTCCCAATGTTGCAGTATCGCCCACCACATCCAGAATGTCATCCTGAACCTGGAATGCCAGACCGATACTTTCTGCGTATCTGTCCAGAACCGGCAGGGCTTTACGCCCGCGTTCACCCGCGCTCAGCGCGCCCAGACGAACGGCTGCCCGAATCAGGGCGCCCGTTTTGTGACGGTGGATGCGCTCCAGCTGTTCCAGAGTTACCTGACGACCTTCAGCCTCTAAATCCAGCGCCTGGCCGCCGCACATCCCGGCGACGCCGCTGGCCATTGCCAGTTCGGACACCATTGCCAGACGATCGCGATCGCTCACTTCAACCATCGGCGCATCGCTCAGAATAGAGAACGCCAGGGTTTGCAGCGCATCACCTGCCAGAATAGCATTCGCTTCGCCGAACTTAATGTGGCAGGTCGGCTGACCGCGACGCAGATCGTCATCGTCCATGGCCGGCAAATCATCGTGGATCAGCGAATAGGCGTGGATACACTCCACGGCGGCTGCCGGGGCGTCCAGCGTGTTATCGCTGATACCGAACATGTTGCCCGTGGCATACACCAGGAACGGACGCAGGCGTTTACCCCCCAAGAGTGCGCCATAGTGCATGGCTTCAACCAGAGGAGTGTTCTGAAAAGGCTGCGGCTCAATGAAACGGCGCAGCGCGTCGTTGGCGCGGATGACGCGCGCCTGAAGCGCGTTGGAAAAATCCATTTACTCGGCGTCCGGTGTGAATGGCGTGGTTTTAGCGTCTTCGCTGTCGGAAAGCAGGATCTGCACACGCTGCTCGGCCTGCTGGAGTTTTACCTGCCCCTGGCGCGCGAGCTGCACGCCGCGTTCAAATTCGTTGAGCGCGTCTTCCAGCGGGAGATCGCCGCTCTCAAGACGGGTAACGATCTGCTCCAGTTCACTCAGCGCAGTTTCGAAACTGGCCGGTGCGTCGTTTTTCTTCGGCATAGTGAATTGACTCTTAAATTTTTCGCCCTGACATGGTAACGGACTCAGGGCAATTATCAAATAACGCGAGTGGCGCGATGGTGGTATACTTGCGCGCCTGGATGCAGCCACGGGTGTGGGCTGCTGTATCATTTTCCACTACAAGCCTTTATAAGCTTGCCTAAGAAACATTGCCGCCATGAAGTTTATCATTAAATTGTTCCCTGAAATCACCATCAAAAGCCAATCCGTGCGTTTGCGCTTTATTAAAATTCTCACCGGGAACATTCGTAACGTATTAAAACACTACGACGAAACGCTCGCCGTGGTGCGTCACTGGGACCACGTTGAAGTCCGCGCGAAAGACGAAAACAAACGTCTTGATATTCGCGACGCGCTGACCCGTATCCCGGGTATTCACCATATTCTGGAAGTGGAAGACGTTCCCTTCACCGATATGCACGATATCTTCGAAAAGGCGCTGGTACAGTACCGCGATCAGATCGAAGGGAAAACGTTCTGCGTACGCGTGAAGCGCCGTGGTAAGCATGAGTTTAGCTCCATTGACGTTGAACGCTATGTCGGCGGCGGTCTGAACCAGCACGTTGAGACGGCGCGCGTGCGCCTGACTAATCCGGACGTTACCGTTAATCTTGAGATCGAAAACGATCGCCTGCTGCTGGTTAAGGGCCGTTATGAAGGTATTGGCGGCTTCCCGATCGGCACGCAAGAAGATGTGCTGTCGCTGATCTCCGGCGGGTTCGACTCCGGCGTTTCCAGCTATATGCTGATGCGTCGCGGCTGCCGCGTGCACTACTGCTTCTTTAACCTGGGCGGCGCGGCGCACGAAATCGGCGTACGTCAGGTGGCGCATTACCTGTGGAACCGCTTCGGCAGCTCTCACCGCGTGCGTTTCGTGGCGATCAACTTTGAGCCAGTGGTTGGCGAAATTCTTGAGAAAGTGGATGACGGCCAGATGGGCGTGGTCCTGAAACGTATGATGGTGCGTGCGGCGTCCAAAGTGGCTGAGCGCTACGGCGTGCAAGCGCTGGTCACCGGTGAAGCACTGGGGCAGGTCTCCAGCCAGACGCTGACCAACCTGCGCCTTATCGACAACGTGTCTGATACGCTGATCCTGCGTCCGCTGATCTCTCACGATAAAGAGCACATCATCGATCTGGCGCGTAAAATCGGTACTGAAGATTTTGCCCGCACCATGCCGGAATATTGCGGCGTGATCTCAAAAAGTCCAACCATTAAAGCGGTGAAGGCGAAGATCGAAGCGGAAGAAGAGAACTTCGATTTCAGCATCCTGGAAAAAGTGGTGGCGGAAGCGTCGAACATCGATATCCGTGAGATCGCCCAGCAGACCGAGCAGGACGTGGTTGAGGTGGAGACGGTCAGCGGCTTCGGTGCTAACGATACGATTCTGGATATACGTTCTGTTGATGAGCAGGATGACAAGCCGTTGCAGGTGGAAGGCGTGGAGGTGGTTTCGCTGCCGTTCTACAAGCTGAGCACCCAGTTTGGCGATCTCGACCAGAGCAAAACGTATCTGCTGTGGTGCGAACGTGGGGTCATGAGCCGTTTACAGGCGCTGTACCTGCGCGAGCAGGGCTTCGCGAACGTGAAGGTGTATCGCCCGTAGCCTATTGCCCGGTGGCGCTTTGCTTACCGGGCCTACGGTACCGTACACTTGTAGGCCGGGTAAGGCGTAGCCGCCACCCGGCTTTTTTTACTCGTAGTAGTTATAAATCCCTGCCGCCATCACCAGCGATGACGCCACTTCGTACGCTTTTTCGCGCCCGACCAGCAGGTCAATAATCTTCAGGCCAAAATCAATGGCGGTGCCCGGCCCCTGGCTGGTGAGCAGGTTAACGCGCGGATCCCAGACCACGCGTTTATCCACCCACTGGTCTTCCGGAATCGTATCCTTCAGGCCTGGGAAGCCGGTCATATTGCCGATGGGGAAAATGTCGTGCGGAACCAGTACCGTACCTGCGGCCGCACAGATTGCCGCGACGATACGCCCGGAAAGATGAAACTGACGAACGGTTTCAACCAGCAGCGGGCTGTCGCGGAAACACTCCGCGCCCTTCAGACCGCCCGGCAGCACGATAATGTCGTAATCACCGTCCGCCACCTGTACAAGCGGTGCATCTGCCAGGATCTTGACTCCACGCGAGCAGGTAATCGCCAGACTTCCGTCGCTGGCGACGCTGGCGGTGGTAACCTTAATACCACCACGTACCATCAAATCAATGGTGGTGACCGCTTCTGTCTCTTCGCTACCAGGGGCGAGGCATACCAGTGCCGATGCGCTCATACTCACTCTCCTTTCGTTTTACTAACTCAAACAGACGGCTGTTTTCCGCAACGGTAATGCCGTGTGCCCGGGCGCGTTTTAACAGATAACCGGTAATGTAATCAATTTCGGTATGCCGCATAGCCCGGATATCCTGCAGCATTGAGGAGATATTTTCTGCCGTACTCTCAATGACCTGGTCGACATAATAACGTAAATCAGACTCTGAGGTGTGGTAGCCTTCGCGTTCAATGACGGCGGCAACTTCCCGGCAAATCAGCGCTAACCGATCGGGATGCTGGCGCAGATCACCGTTAGGGCAATCCAGCAGGGCAGTCAGCGGATTGATCGCGCAGTTGACCGCCAGCTTGCGCCACAGTTCCGCACGAATGTTATTGTGCCAGGCGACGTCAGGCAGCGTGCATTGCAGGGTATCCGCAAGATAGCTGTAATCGCCGGGCTGCTCACGCGCAGGACCGATATGGGTGATGCCACTGGCAACATGAATAATGACGTTACCGTCGCGGCGTGCCGCGTGGGTGGTTGTTCCCATCAGCAGCGGTTGCCGGACAGACTTTAGCTCTTCAATGGTACCCATACCGTTGTGAATCAGCAGGACTGGCGTGCTTTCAGGTAATTGGGCGGCCAGGCTTTTCACCGCATCGGAGACCTGCCAGGCCTTCAGCGTGACCAGCAGCAGATCGCTGCTCGCGAGAAATTCCGGATCGTTTGCCGTCAAAGACTCGTTAAAAATTGAACCGTCTATACCCATCACATTCACACTGCAATAGGGTTGGGGAATTCGCAGCCAGCCCTGAACGTCGTGTCCCTGTTTGCATAGCGCGCTAAGCCAGAGTTGACCAAGGGCGCCGCATCCAAGCACTGTTACTTTCATTGTTCCTCCTCACCTGCAACTGCGCCAGGTGCTAAGACGCTAAGTATAGCGCCATCAGCTAAGCTTCTCGTTATGCCTCGTTGCAGGTATTATGCAACGCAACAAAAATGAAGGGAGAAGAAAAGATGCCATCTTTCGATATTGTTTCTGAAGTTGATCTGCAGGAAGCGCGTAACGGCGTAGATAATGCTATTCGTGAAGTGGAGTCACGCTTCGATTTTCGTGGCGTTGAGGCGACCATTGAACTGAACGACGCGAACAAGACAATCAAAGTCCTGAGTGAGTCTGATTTCCAGGTCAACCAACTGCTGGATATCCTGCGCGCCAAGCTGCTCAAGCGCGGCATTGAAGGGACCTCACTTGATGTACCGGAAGATTTTGTTCACAGCGGCAAAACCTGGTTTGTAGAAGCGAAGCTGAAGCAGGGGATTGAAAGCGCGGTACAGAAAAAAATCGTTAAGCTTATCAAAGACAGCAAGCTGAAAGTGCAGGCGCAGATCCAGGGGGAAGAGATCCGCGTGACCGGAAAATCCCGTGATGACCTGCAATCCGTGATGGCGCTGGTGCGTGGCGGCGATCTCGGTCAGCCATTCCAGTTTAAAAACTTCCGCGATTAAGACAATTATGCCCGGCTAAACCGGGCATTTTTTCAGGCCTTCAGCGCCTGCTCTACCTCAAAGCGGTTAGTCACTTTGCTGTCAATTTTGACATACGCACTGCGCTCTTCCGGGACAATCAGCACTTCGCTCACGCCCTCTGTCGCTTCCAGACGCTGTTGTAACGCGTCACCGATTGCCACGTCATCGGGAATTTCTACCCGCAGGCTACTCACATAGCGCGGCTCTTTCATGGTGCTGGCAACAAACAGCCAGAGCATCGCCAGCAGCGCACCGGCGAGGAACACGGTCTGAGAATCAAAAAGGCCGTCCACCCAGCCGCCGAGGGACCCGCCGATCGCCACGCCGAGAAACTGGCTGGTGGAGTAAATGCCCATCGCGGTGCCTTTGTATCCTGCCGGAGACTCTTTGCTGATAAGCGACGGCAGCAGGGCTTCCATCAGATTAAACGCCAGGAAGAACAGCTGTACACCTGCGATCAGCTCCCAGAAATGTGGGCCGGCGCCCCACAGCACAATCTCGGCAATCAACAGTAACGCCACGCAGCCCACGAAGACGCGTTTCATTTTGCGCTTCACTTCGGCGTAAATAATGAAGGGCACAACGGAGACAAACGAGATCAGCATTGTGACCAGATAAATTTTCCAGTGCTCTGCCGCCGGGAAACCTGCTGCGGCAAGTTGACCGGGCAGGGCGACAAAGGTGGACATCAGCAGAATGTGCAGGCACATAATGCCGAAGTTCAGCTTAAGCAAGCGCGGCTCGGCGATGACTTTGCTGAAGCAGCCTTTGACCATCCCGGATTCACGGTTCAGGACATGGTTTTTACTGTCCGGCACAACCCACAGCGTGAGTGCGATCCCGATGGTTGCCAGCACGGCTATCATCCAGAACAGGGCGTGCAGGCCGAGTGAATGGGTAATAATCGGCCCCAGCACCATGGCAATGGCAAACGTGACGCCGAAGCTGACGCCAATAAACGCCATGGCTTTGGTGCGGTTTTGCTCGCGGGTTAAGTCTGACAGCAGCGCCATCACGGCGGCGGCAATCGCCCCGGAACCTTGCAGGGCGCGGCCAAGAATAATTCCCCAGATGGAGTGGGAGAGGGCAGCGATGATGCTGCCAAGTACAAACACCAGCAGCCCGCCGACAATCAGCGGTTTGCGACCCACGCGGTCGGAGAGCAGGCCAAAGGGGATCTGGAATATCGCCTGCGCCAGGCCGTAGATACCGATAGCCAGACCAATCAGCGCTTCGCTGGCACCCTGTAACGCCATGCCATATGTGGTCAGAACGGGCAGGACCATAAACATGCCAAGCATCCGCAGCGAGAAAACAGTCCCTAAACCCCAGGTCGCACGCAGTTCACCTGGCGTCATTTTATAATCGTTCATTACCACCTCTACCAAAAAGCAGGCCATAGTTTAGGCGGGGTGATAAGTGCGGTAAATAGGTGTTTGTTTAAGAGATATTACGAGGGTGTGATAAAAGCACCCCCGGATAAAAAATTACGCCTCGACGCGCAACCCGTAGCTTTTAAATTTCTCAAGAACAATGGCAATTTCATCGTCACTGAGTACCGGAACGGGATCCACGATCGCCAGCGTGGCCAGGTAGAGTTTTGCCAGCACCTCTACCTCCTGCGCCAGCCACAGTGCCTTCTCAAGATTTTCTTCGCAGGTGATCAGGCCGTGGTGCTGTAATAGCGTCGCTTTGCGATCGCGTAACGCGACCGCGACATGCTCTGACAGCGCGCGCGTCCCGAAGGTCGCGTAAGGCGCGCAGGGAATGGAGTTTCCCCCGGCGGCGGCAATCATATAGTGAATAGCAGGAATGGGGCGGTTGAGTATCGAGACGGCGGTACAGTTAACCGCATGGTTATGGACGACGGCGTTAGCATCTGGGCGGGTCTGATACACAACCTGATGAAAACGCCATTCGCTGGAGGGCAGTTTATCCTCTTCGTGTCGCCCCTGTGCATCGACATAGACGATACTCTCTTCGGTCAGATGCTCGTAGGGAATTCCGGTCGGCGTAATCAGCATACCGTCGCGATAGCGAACGCTGATATTCCCGGCGGTGCCCTGATTTAATCCCATGCGGGTCATCTCAAGGCAGGTGTCGATAATGTCTCTGGCTAATCGGGCTCGTTCCATTTTTTTTTCTCCGGGTACAGTTTTATTTTTACTGGCGGGAACGTTTGACCAGCTTCATATCGACTTTCGCCGTCTCGTTGACCGCTTCGCCGTCGATGGCTCGCTGCATCAGTTCAAACGCTTTTTCCGCCCAGGTATCTTCATCCTGCTGCATGGACCAGACGCTGTTAGGCAGGAACCCCAGCATGGGGTGCTCATCGAAGGTGCCAATATTGATGTGTTGAGGCACGGTACCGGTACGCGTCCGCAGGGCTTCGATTGCCCCTTCCAGGACGGGTAACGATGAGGCGATAAACGCCTGCGGAACACCCTGGCTGTCGATAAGCGAATCCATCAGGGCATATCCCCCCTCCGGCGTATTGTCCGGCCCTTCGATGACCCACTCGCGATGGTGAATACCGGCTGTTTTCAGGGCCTGCAAATAGCCGTTCAGACGGTCCGTAATGCTTGGCAGTGCGGTATCGCCCACAAGGAACCAGAGCGGCGTTTTGCACTCTTCCAGCATATTGCGGGCCAGTTCATCCCCCCCAGCCTCGTTATGACTCTCTACCAGCGCGTTGTCAGTAAAGCCAAAATCCCGGTCAAGGAGCACCAGTGGCTTTTGGATCTGCCGCAAATGATGCTGCTGATTTTCCAGCGTCGAGGGAACGATAAATAAGCCGTCCACGTTGCGCGCCATCAGAGCTTTTACCAGCTTGTTTTCGTAATCCACATCGTTGTAAGTACAGCTGATCATCAGCTGGTAGCCCGAACGGCGGCAGCGCAGTTCGAGTTTCTCGGCGAGCGTTGCAAAGAACACGTTTGAGATGTTGGGCACGATGAGCCCCAGCGTCTCGGTTTTGTTTAACTTCAGACTGCGCGCCGAATGGTTGAGGGTATAGCCGAAGCGCTCGACGTGTTCATTAATTCGGGACTGTGTTTTCACACTGATCCGATACTGTTCGGCTTTCCCGTTCAGTACCAGCCGCACGGTGGTGACGGATAAATTCAGATCCTTCGCTATCTGTTCAACTGTTTTGGCCATCGCTACGCCTCAATCCTTAACGTACGTAAAAACTGCTGATAAAGCATACGCATCCTGCCATTACATTTCCTGCTGCATCAGGAGATTAAGCGCCTGTTGCTGGGTCCACAGCATCAGGTACGCCTCATATTTTTGCCGGTGGAAGGCCGCGGTTTCCGGCCGACGGGTGATGATAGCGCCGGCTTTGACCATTTCCCGGGTGGCGTCGGTAAGCGTTGCCCATGCACCGCTCGCCACAGCGCCGCAAATGGCCGCGCCGAGAGTGACCGCATCTTCTTCGGCTAAAAGGTGAATATTGCAGCCTGTGGCATCGGCATACTCCCGCAGCCAGAGCCGGTTATGAGTAGCTCCACCACAAATGACAATGCGCGACAAGGTGTGCCCATGATGTTTCAGAGTATCCATAATGTGTCGTGTGCCGTAGGCAATGGCCTGTAGCGTGGCCAGATAGAGCCTCGCCAGCGCGCGCTCACCGGTCTCTAATGTCAGACCGACAACGCTGCCCCGGGCATCAGGACGCGAACGCGGCGAGCGGTTGCCGTGGTGATCGGCCAGAATGTGCAGGTTGCGGGTGGGATATTTTTCTTCCTGTTCAAGCGCGGCTACCCAGTCGTTGAGTAATGCCACCGGATGGCATTGCGCCGCTTCTGCTTTTGCAAACAGCTCTGCGCTGACTCCGTGCTCGCGCAACGTCCAGTCGACCAGCGCCCCGGCAGCACTTTGCCCGCCTTCCGTCAGCCAGTAGCCCGGCAGCATGGCGCTCCAGTAAGGTCCCCAGACGCCGGGCGTATGGATCTCCGTCTGACTGGCAAGCATATGGCAGTTCGAGGTTCCGCTGATGAGCGCCAGCGTGCCTTCCGGGTGTGAGCCCGTCAGCGCCACGCCACCCGCGTGGGCATCGATCATGCCGCTTGCCACAACCACTTCTTCGGACAAACCCAGAGCTTGCGCTGCCTGCGGGCTAAGTTTCCCGACGCATTCAGCGACGTCCAGAATAGTGCCGGGAATTTTTGTCAGTAAGTTTTCCAGCCCCACCGCTCTGAGCAGCGATTCGCTGAACTGCGCCTCATGCGCAAGGTAGTTCCATTTGCAGGTGAGGGTGCACAGGCTGGCGACGTCCTGGCCCGTCGCTTTCCAGACCAGAAAATCGGCAAGGTCGTAAAAGCGCCAGGCCTGATTCCAGGTTTCAGGATGATGCCGCTGCAACCACAGCAGTTTTGGCAACTCCATCTCGATGCTGACCTCGCCGCCCACGTAGCACAGGGCCGGATCGCGTGTGGCATTGATGTGAACGGTTTCTTCGTGAGCACGATGATCCATCCACATAATGATGTCCTGCGATGCCGGACTGTCCGGGGAGACGCTCAGGCCGTTACCGTCAGCATCCAGCGCGACCAGCGAGCACGTGGCGTCGAAGCCAATCGAACGAATGGCGTCAGGTGAAATCCCAGAGGAGTCGACGGCTTCCCGCACCACCGCACAAACCTGCTGCCAGATTTCCACAGAGGATTGTTCCACGCGCGCATTGCTGGCGTGAAACTGCGAAATCGGACGGGTCGCGAAGCTCAAACGCTCGCCTTGCGCAGAGTAAAGCCCTGCACGAACGCTGGCTGAACCTACATCTACCCCGAGGAAATAGCCGTCACTCATCATGAACTTCCTTATTTTTTACCAAACGGATGCAGCAGTTTATCAATTTCAGGCGTGTTGATATTCTGCGCATTGACATATTTCACTGGAATATCAATTTCTTTGGCCACCGTCTGTCCGGAAATCATCGCGTTCAGCGCTTTTATGCCCTGATAACCAATCTGATAGGCGTCCTGCACCACGAAGCCCTGAATCACACCGTTTTTAAGGAAGTTAATGATGGCTTCGGTGCTGTCAAAACCGATGACTTTTACTTTGCCCTTCAGATTCTGGCTGTCGATAGCGTTCGCAACGCCCAGGGTTGAGCCTTCGTTGGTGGCATAAATACCGGCGATATCCGGGTTGGCCTGAACCATATCAATGGTTTTATCCATCGCTTTTTGCGGGTCGCCATCGCTGTATTGCACCGGCAGTACCTGAATATTCGGGTACTTCTCTTTCATCCGCTCGCTGAACCCTTCAGAGCGCTCAATGGCGGACGTCGTCCCGGCTACGTGAGCGATAATACCCACTTTCCCCTTCTGGCCTACCTGCTCCGCCAGCGCATCCGCAGCCTGTGCGCCCGCCTTACGGTTATTGGTGGCGACAAAGCTGGCCGGGATATCCGAGTTCACGCCCGAGTCGAAGGTCACCACTTTGATCCCCCGGCTGTTGGCGGTTTCGACCAGCGGGGCAAGGGCGTTTGCATCAAGTGCGGCCAGCAACAGGCCGTTTGGCTTTTGTGCCATGGTGTTTTCGACTAACTGGATCTGTTCGGCGATTTGCGTTTCATCGGCAGGGCCAACGTAGCTGGTTTTGTCACCCAACTCTTTTGCGGCAGCTTCCGTTCCCATTTTGACCGTCTGCCAGAATTCGTGCTGGTAACCTTTACTGACCACCGGCAGGTTTAAATCTTTTGCCAGCGCGCTGCTGGACAGGATGGCTACGAGCGACAGGGCGCTCAGGATATGGCTGGTTTTCATTATTTTGCTCCGTTGTAGGGTTGGCAGGGCTTGTTGTATCGAGAACCTAACGCATTCTTTTACGTAACGTGTCCAGGTAGACGGCGGCAACGACGACCACGCCCATCGCCACCATCTGCCAGAACTGGGACACGCCCATGAGATTGAGGCCGTTTTTCAGCACGCTCATAATGAACGCGCCTATGATGGTGCCGCCAATCGTGCCCACGCCGCCCATCAGACTGGTACCGCCGATCACTACCGCCGCAATGGCTTCCAGCTCATAACCCACGCCCACGGTTGGCTGGCCTGAGTTGAGACGAGAGGCGAGGATCACCCCGGCCACGCCGGTTAACAGGCCGCAGAAGGCGTAAACGAAAATTTTCACTCGCTGGACTTTGATCCCGGAAAGGTGTGCCGCCGTTTCATTGCTGCCGACAGCGTAGATATAGCGGCCCATCACCGTTTTCTTCAGGATCCACATGGCGATCAGTGCCACGATGACCAGGTAGAACACCGGATAAGGCAGAACGTCGAACAGGCGACCCTGTGCTAGCAGCTTGAACTGCGGGTAGTCAGAAAAATAAATCGCGCGGCCATCGGTCATCACCATATTGATGCCGCGTACCGACATCATTAAGCCGAGGGTGGCAATAAACGGTGGTATGGTCATTTTGGTGACCAGAAACGCGTTCACATAGCCGCAAAGTCCGCCTGCGAGCACGCCTGCCAGAATACAGACCGGCAACGGCATACCAAACCCGGCGGCGATGCCCACCGCAACCCCTGAGAACGCCACCACCGATCCAAGCGACAGGTCGATCCCGGCGGTAATAATCACAAAGGTCACGCCAATGGCCATGATGCCAATCACCGCCGTTTGCAGGGCGATAGTCATGATATTTTCAGTATTAAAGAAGAACGGTGAGCTGAAGCTGAAAAACAGAACCAGCAATACCAGGCTAAAAAGAGGCGCCAGACGCATCAGGAGCGCTTTATTTATTTTCATCGTATGACTTCCGCTTTGCGGCGATGGAACGGTAACGGACATGATTAATCCTCCAGCGTGGCGTATTGCATGATTTTTTCCTGGGTGGCGTGCTCAGCCGCTATTTCGCCGGCAATGCGGCCGCTGCGCATCACGAGTATGCGGTCGCACATTCCTAATACTTCCGGCAGTTCGGATGAAATCATGATGATCGATTTACCTTTAGCGACAAGGCGATTCATTAATTCGTAGATTTCCAGCTTGGCGCCAACGTCAATTCCCCGGGTTGGCTCATCAAAAATTAAAATATCGGTGTCTTTGCAGACCCAGCGGGCAATAATAATCTTCTGTTGATTACCGCCGCTTAAATTCAGTGCCGCCTGTTCCAGATGTGGCGTTTTTATTCGCAGCGTATCTACCAGTTTCTGGCTGGACTCCCGGCAGCGTTTTTCATCAACATTACCCGCGACGCCAGCGTAGTCCGGGTAATTGCCGAGCATAATGTTCATCTCAACAGAAAGGCCGAGGGCGAGTCCCTCTTTTTTGCGGTCTTCTGTTAAATAGCTGATGCCTTTCTCAATGGCGTCAGCCACGTCTTTAATACGTGTGGGGGTGCCGTTCAGCGTCAGGGTGCCAGCGTCGATCGCATCGGCGCCAAACAGGGCCCGGCCCAGTTCAGTTCGGCCTGCGCCCATTAAGCCAGCGAGACCGAGGATCTCACCGCGCCAGAGGGTAAAGTTGATGTCATGCAGTACACCATTACGCGTCAGGCCGTTCACCTCCAGCACTTTTTCTCTGCGCTGATGCGGCGGGCGTTTTGGGTAGATGTTATCGAGATTGCGGCCAACCATCATGGCGATAAGCTCGCCGATCTGAACCGTTTCATAATCTACGGTGGCGATGTATTGTCCGTCGCGCATGACGGTCGCGCGATCGGCGATCAGCGCCAGCTCTTCCAGACGGTGCGAGATGTAGACAATCCCCGTGCCCTGAGCCTTGAGCATCCGCGTGACGTCAAACAAACTCTCGATTTCACTTTCGGTCAGCGCGGCGGTGGGTTCATCCATGATTAGCACTTTGGCATTGACCGAAATCGCTTTGGCAATTTCCACCATCTGCTGCTGGGCTACGGTTAATTCACTGACGCGGGCGTCCGGGGCGATTTTTAAATTCAGCGTGTGCAGTATTTTCTCAACCGCCTGTCGCTGGGCGCGTTTATCTAACTGCCAGCGACTATTTTTGCAGAATTCACGGCCAATAAAGATATTCTCTTCCACGGTTAAATCGGGGAAGAGATTAAATTCCTGATGGATAATCGTAATACCTGCATGCTGAGCACTTAGCGGATCGCTGAATGATACGGATTGCCCTTCAAAGCGAATTTCACCGGCATCAGGTTGGTAAACACCGGATAAAATTTTCATCAGCGTCGATTTGCCGGCACCGTTTTCACCTAAGAGGGCATGAACTTCGCCGCAGCGTAAATCGAAATCAACCTGATTCAGCGCCAGCACGCCGGGAAAGCGTTTGGTAATGCACGTCATCTGAATAAGAGTCTCTGACATTGCAAAATTCCTGTGTTGGAAAGGCAATGAATCACAAGCCACAGTGATTTAGTTAATAAGCTAACTCGACTTAGCTTTCGTCCTTAAAAGCTATTTTAGGGTTATAATTTAGCCAAATCATTTGTATTCAAATTGTGACGTCGTGCAAAGGTATTTTGTTATTTTATTGAATTTAAACGATATGTTTAGTTTTTGCTGAATCGTAATACCTGACACTGATCGAATTTTGACCTCTCATCGTGAAACTGCTCACAGATCCTGCACATTTATCTTGTCTCATTTTTAGTGTGAATCCTAAGCTAATTCGAGTTAGCAAATTTCACCACTTTCCGTTCACGGCGCTGCCTGGGCGCTTTTTCACGGCTATGCCCCTGAGACGGATAGGTTAACCAACGTGAGGAAGGGCTATGAAAACGATAAAAGCGTTACCCCGTATTGGCATTCGACCTGTTATTGATGGCCGCCGAATGGGCGTACGCGAGTCTCTGGAAGAGCAGACCATGAACATGGCGAAAGCCACGGCGGCGCTAGTCAGTGAAAAATTACGCCACCCCTGCGGTACGCCCGTTGAGTGCGTAATTGCCGATAGCTGCATTGCCGGAATGGCGGAGGCCGCCGCTTGCGAAGAGAAGTTCAGCACGTGCCACGTTGGTCTGACGATCACCGTCACCCCCTGCTGGTGTTACGGGAGTGAAACCATTGATATGGATCCTCTGCGTCCGAAAGCGATCTGGGGCTTTAACGGCACCGAGCGTCCGGGGGCAGTATATCTCGCGGCGGCACTGGCGGCGCATAACCAGAAAGGGATCCCGGCGTTTTCCATATATGGCCACGATGTACAGGATGCGGGCGACGAGACCATCCCGGCAGACGTCGAAGAAAAATTGTTGCGCTTCGCCCGGGCGGGCCTGGCGGTCGCCAGCATGAAGGGGAAAAGTTATTTGTCGGTGGGCGGCGTCTCGATGGGGATTGCGGGCTCGATTGTCGATCACAACTTCTTTGAATCCTGGCTGGGGATGAAGGTGCAGGCGGTGGATATGACCGAACTGCGTCGCCGCATCGATCATAAGATTTACGACGAGCAAGAACTTGAGCTGGCCCTGGACTGGGCGCAAGCACATTTCCGTTTCGGCGAGGATAAAAACGCGGAGCAGTATCGTCGCAATGAACAGGAGAATGCCGCGATCCTGCGGGAGAGTCTGCTGATGGCGATGTGCATCCGCGACATGATGCAGGGTAACCCAAAACTCGCTTCGATGGGCCGCGTGGAGGAATCTCTGGGCTATAACGCCATCGCGTCCGGGTTCCAGGGACAGCGCCACTGGACGGATCAGTATCCAAATGGCGATACCGCAGAGGCGCTGCTGAACAGCTCCTTTGACTGGAACGGTATTCGCCAGCCGTTGGTGGTGGCGACGGAAAATGACAGCCTGAACGGGGTAGCAATGCTGTTTGGACATCTGATGACCGGTACAGCGCAAATCTTTGCCGACGTGCGCACCTACTGGTCGCCAGAGTCGGTTGAGCGTGTTACCGGTCAGAAACTCACTGGACGGGCTGAGCACGGCATTATTCATCTGATCAACTCCGGCTCGGCGGCACTGGACGGTACAGCGGAGCAGAAAGACGCCGAGGGGAAACCGACCCTGAAACCACACTGGGACATTACTGAGCAGGAAGCCAACGCGTGCCTGGCCGCAACCCACTGGTGTCCGGCGGTGCATGAATACTTTCGCGGGGGCGGTTTCTCATCAAACTTCCTCACCCGAGGTGGCGTGCCATTTACCATGACCCGCGTAAACCTCATCAAGGGGGTGGGCCCGGTATTACAGATAGCGGAAGGCTGGAGTGTTGAGCTGCCGGAACAAGTACATGACATTCTGAATAAGCGCACCGATTCAACCTGGCCCACCACCTGGTTTGCCCCACGTCTGACCGGTAAAGGCCCGTTCAGCGACGTCTATTCAGTGATGGCGAACTGGGGGGCTAACCACGGAGTATTAACCGTCGGGCACGTCGGTGCTGATTTCATCACCATGGCGTCCATGCTGCGCATTCCCGTGTGCATGCATAACGTACCGGAGGCGCTGATTTATCGGCCGACGGCCTGGGGCGCTCACGGTATGGATCCGGAAGGGCAGGATTACCGCGCCTGTGAAAATTACGGACCGTTATACAAACAATAAGCCGGTTTGCCAGCCTGCTCCGGCGGACTGGCAGCCTGTGGGGACCGCAATGAAAAAATGTTTTCTGGTTCTCGATTGTGGCGCGACGAACGTGCGCGCCATTGCGCTGGATCCTGAAGGGAATATTTTGGCGCGAGCCTCGGTGGCGAACGAAAGCGAAAGTGCCGCTGAAAATCCGGCCTGGCACCAGTGGTCGCTCGACGCCATCATGCAACGTTTTGCCGTCTGTTGTCAGAAAATCAGCGCAGTGCTGAGCATGCATCAACTGTGCGGAATGAGTGTGACGACCTTTGGCGTGGATGGCGCGCTGGTAGATGAGCGCGGAGAACTGCTTTACCCGATCATCAGCTGGAAATGTCCACGGACCGTGCCGGTGATGGAAGCGGTTGCCCGTTTATGCTCCCCGGCTGAACTACAGCAGATCACCGGCGTTGGGCAGTTTAGTTTCAACACGTTGTATAAGCTAGGCTGGCTTCAGGACAACCATCCCGATCTGTTACAGCGTGCTCACGCCTGGCTTTTTATCTCCTCGCTAATCAACCATCGCCTGACCGGAAAAATGACGACTGATCTCACGATGGCCGGTACCAGTCAGATGTTCGATCTGCATCAGCGGTGCTTCAGCGAAACGATCTTAAGCAAGATCGGCGTGCCTCATTCCCTTTTCCCGCCGCTGGTTTCCCCCGGAGAGATGATGGGTGAACTGCAGCCCGACGCTGCATCCAGACTCGGATTGCCTTGCGGTGTGCCGGTGATCTCCGCCGGGCACGATACGCAGTTTGCCCTTTTTGGCGCCGGTGCGGGAATTAATGAGCCGGTTCTCTCTTCGGGAACCTGGGAGATTTTAATGGCGCGCACCTCGCAGGTTGATACCGCTTTACTGGGGCGATACCCGGGCGCGACGTGCGAACTGGATAGCCGGACGGGGCTCTATAATCCGGGAATGCAATATCTGGCGTCTGGCGTACTGGAGTGGATCCGCGCGCTGTTCTGGTCGCCTGATGTCAACTGGGACACTATTCTGGCTCAGGCGGCGGCAATTCCGTACGGGGCGGATGGCGTCACGATGAATACCCAGTTGCTCGATTCTCCGCTCGCCGGCTGGCAGGGCGTTACGCTCACCACCACGCCAGCCCATTTTTACCGCGCAGCCCTGGAAGGACTCACGGTGCATCTGCAAGAAAAACTCCAGGCGCTGGAGGCGATCGCGCAATTTAAGGCGCGTGAACTCCTGCTGGTGGGGGGAGGTAGCCGCAATATGCTGTGGAATCAGCTCAAGTCCAATGCGCTTGGGATCCCGGTGAAGGTTCTTGAAGATGCAGATACGACCGTGCTGGGGGCGTCTTTGTACGGATGGTGGGGCGTCGGAGAAACGGCCAGCGCTGAGGCTGCTCGCGATCGGGTCCACTATCGTTACCGTTATTTCTATCCTGAGGAGCAAAGCCGTGCTTAAAACGATATCCCCACTGATTTCACCCGAGCTGCTGAAAACGCTGGCAGAGATGGGCCATGGTGACGAGATTATTTTTGCAGACGCTCACTTTCCCGCGCACAGCCTGGGGCCAAAGACGATCCGCGCAGATGGCCTGCTCATCAGCGATTTGCTGGCCGCGGTGATACCGCTGTTTGAACTCGACAGCTATGCGCCACCGCTGGTGATGATGGCCCCTGTCGACGGGGATACGCTCGATATACAGGTAGAAGCACGCTATCGCAACGCACTTTTTGGTGAGGCGGAAGGGGAGGGGATTATGCGTATTGACCGTTATGCGTTTTATGCGCGGGCACAGAAAGCGTACGCCATTGTGGTGACAGGCGAGACAGCGAAATACGGCAATATACTGTTAAAGAAAGGGGTTACGCCGTACCAATAAAAAACGCCGGGTTAAACCCGGCGTTTTCACTTCAGTCTTCTTACCAGACGTACGTCAGCAGGCTTTGTGAATCTGGCACCATGAAGTCTACGGACATCATCACGGACAGGGAGGTGATGGCGACAATCGAGAACACAAACAGCTTGCGTGCCCAGACCTTGTCATCTTCCACTTTGTAACCGCGCAGAGCCATGCCGAGCCACCAGACGCTCACCGCAGCTGCTACCACCAGATATTTATATCCGGCGTAACCGCCCAGAGAGAGCATCAGCGTTGCCACGGCAAAAGCGATGATGTACAGCGTGATGTGGTTTTTGGCAACTGAGATGCCTTTCACGACCGGCAGAACCGGAATGTTTGCTGCCTGATAATCCTTAAAGCGGAAAATCGCGATGGCGTAGGAGTGCGGCATCTGCCACAGGCTAAAGATAGCCAGCAGGATCAGCGCACCGCTGTCGAACTCGTTCGTGACGGCGCAGTAGCCAATCACCGGCGGCGCAGCGCCGGAGAGAGAACCAATCAGCGTGCCGTAGACGGAGTGGCGTTTCATATACAGGCTGTAGACGCCTACATACACCACGAACCCCATCACCCCCAGCCAGCAGGCCAGCGGGTTAGCACCAAACCACAGCAGCATAAAGCCAGCAATACCCAGCAAGGTGGCGTACACCAGCGAGACGGAAGGAGCAATCAGACCTTTAACCAGCACCCGATTTTTGGTCCTTTCCATCTTCTTGTCGATATCCATGTCGATGTAGTTGTTAAATACACAACCGGACGCAACCACCAGTGACACACCGACCAGCGTGTAAATAAAGAGGGTGTAATCAATGCTGCCTTTAGAGGCCAGCAGGAACCCTCCGATTACGGAGATCAGGTTGCCAAAGATGATGCCTGGTTTCGTGACTTGCAGGTATTGCTTAAACATACTCGCCGCTCTTAGTGAACCATCATGTTGTAGTTAAGGTTCCACATAATCCAGATGGAACCGACTACCAGGATAGCGATGATAATCACGGTAAAGATAAAGGCCGTCATGTTCCAGCCTTCATCGGACTTGGTGTTCATGTGCAGGAAGCAAACCAGATGCACCAGAATCTGAATCACCGCGGTCACCAGGATTGCGCCCAGGATAACCGGCTTAGATGCAGAACCGTTCATCACCATCCAGAACGGGATCACCGTCAGGATGATCGACAGGATGAAACCTGTCATGTAGGTTTTTACGCTGCCGTGGGAAGCGCCATGATCGTTAGAATGACTCATTACATCGCCCCCATCAGATAGACAACAGAGAACACACAGATCCATACCACGTCCAGGAAGTGCCAGAACAGGCTCAGGCACATGATACGGGTACGGTTAGTACTGGTCAGGCCGCGACGGGAGATCTGGAACATCAGCACTGCCATCCAGATCAGACCCGAGGTCACGTGCAGACCGTGGGTGCCGACCAGCGCGAAGAACGCTGACAGGAAGCCACTGCGATCCGGACCAAAGCCTTCCGCAATCAGGTGATGGAATTCATAGATTTCCATCCCGATAAAGCCAGCACCAAACAACCAGGTCAACGCCAGCCAGGAAACAACCTGGCTTTTGTTGTTTTTGTACATGGCGATAGCTGCCATGCCGTAGGTGATGGAGCTGAATAACAGCAGTGCGGTTTCAACCAGAACGAACGGCAGCTCAAAGATGTCCTTACCGGTCGGGCCGCCCGCTGTGCCGTTCACCAGAACGGCATAGGTTGCGAACAGACAGCAGAACAAGATGCAGTCGCTCATCAGGTAGATCCAGAAACCGAAGACTTTCGTCGGTCCTGTATCATGGTGCGCATGTTCATGCGCGTGGGCAGTCGAGTGCGCCAGAGTATCAGTTGCCATTTTTCAGCCCCGCTTTAGAAATCTCGTCAAAATGCTGGTTTTCCAGCTTTTCAACTTCACGGACTGGTACGTAGTAGTCCACGTCCTCGTCAAAGCTCTTCACAATCCAGCTGATTACGATGCCAGCGAAGCCAACAATCGCCAGCCACCAGATGTGCCAGATCATTGCGAAACCAAATACCGTTGCGAAGGCGGCAATCACGATGCCCGCACCGCTGTTTTTCGGCATATGGATCTCTTCGTAATGTTCAGGTTGCTTGTACGCTTCACCTTTTTCTTTCATTTCCCAGAATGCGTCACGCTCATGAATGTGCGGCACTACGGCAAAGTTATAGAACGGAGGTGGAGAAGAGGTAGACCACTCCAGCGTACGGCCACCCCACGGGTCACCGGTCAGGTCGCGGTTCAGGTTACGGTCACGGATAGACACGTAGTACTGAATCAGCTGGCACAGGATACCGCAGGCAATCAGCGCGGCGCCGCCCGCTGCAATCATCAGCATCGGATGGAACTGCGGATCGATCTGCTGGCTCAGACGACGGGTCATCCCCATGAAGCCCAGCACGTACAGCGGCATAAACGCCACGAAGAAGCCGATGATCCAGAACCAGAATGCGCGTTTGCCCCATTTTTCGTTCAGGGTGAAACCGAACGCTTTTGGCCACCAGTAGGTCACACCTGCGAAGCAGCCGAAGACGACGCCGCCGATGATAACGTTATGGAAGTGCGCAATCAGGAACAGACTGTTGTGCAGGACAAAGTCAGCGCCCGGAACCGCCAGCAGCACGCCGGTCATCCCACCTACGGAGAAGGTCACGATGAAGCCGATGGTCCACAGCATCGCTGAGTGGAACTGGATACGGCCCTGGTACATGGTGAACAGCCAGTTGAAGATCTTAACCCCGGTCGGGATCGCGATAATCATAGTGGTAATACCGAAGAAGGCGTTTACGTTGGCGCCCGCACCCATGGTGAAGAAGTGGTGCAGCCAGACGATGAACGACAGGACGGTAATACACACGGTTGCCCACACCAGAGAGGTGTAACCAAACAGACGTTTACGCGAGAAGGTTGCCGCGATTTCGGAGAACACACCGAACACCGGCAGAACCAGGATGTACACTTCCGGGTGACCCCAGGCCCAAATCAGGTTGATGTACATCATCATGTTGCCACCCATATCATTCGTGAAGAAATGGGTACCCAGATAGCGATCCAGGGTCAGCAGCGCGATGGTGACGGTCAGAATTGGGAACGACGCGATAATCAGGACGTTGGCGCACAGAGATGCCCAGGTAAATACTGGCATCTTGAACATCGTCATACCTGGTGCACGCATCTTCAGGATGGTCACGAAGAAGTTAATACCGGTCAGGGTGGTACCGACACCGGAGAGCTGAAGCGCCCAAATCCAGTAGTCAACGCCCACGCCCGGACTGTACTCAATTCCCGAAAGTGGCGGGTAGGCCAGCCAGCCGGTCTGAGCAAATTCGCCCACACCCAGTGACAGGTTAACCAGGATAACGCCGACAACGGTGAACCAGAAGCTCAGGTTGTTCAGGAACGGGAACGCAACGTCGCGCGCGCCGATTTGCAGCGGAACGACAACGTTCATCAGACCGATTACCAGCGGCATCGCCACGAAGAAGATCATGATAACGCCGTGAGCGGTAAAGATCTGATCGTAGTGGTGCGGTGGCAGGAATCCGGCTTCGCCCGCAGACGCAAGCGCCTGCTGGCTACGCATCATGATTGCATCCGCAAAGCCACGAATTAACATGACGATACCGACGATGCAGTACATGATGCCGAGTTTTTTGTGGTCAACCGAAGTCAGCCACTCGTTCCACAGGTAGCTCCACTTACCGAAGTAAGTGATCAGGCCAACTAAGGCCGCGCCACCAATGATAATTGCAGCAATCGTAACCATGATAATGGGTTCATGGTACGGCACCGCATCCAATGTCAATTTTCCGAACATTTTCTTCCTCGGCCCCTTAGTGAGCGGTTTCCGCGTGGCTCATGTCCATGCCTTCCATACCCTGGTGCGTGTTGTGCTCGCCTTCAGGCTGGGTCATGTCCATGCTCATGCCGTGATCCATAAATTTGCCAATAACATCTTTGAACAGATTCGGTTTCACGTTAGAGAAGTACTCCACCTTGTTGTATTCGCTAGGTGCAGCCACTTTTTCGAACGCCGCCATGTCAGACATGGTGTTTGGAGACTGCTTCGCTTTTGCAACCCACTGGTCGAAAGTCGCGCGGTCTGGCGTAGCGATAGCTTTGAACTTCATACCCGAGAAGCCCGGGCCACTATAGCTGGCGGAGATACCGTCGTAGGTGCCTGCTTCATTCGCAATCAGATGCAGGTTAGTCTGCATACCGGCCATCGCGTAAATCTGGCTGCCCAGACGTGGGATGAAGAAGGAGTTCATTACGGAGTTGGAGGTCACTTTGAACTGAACCGGAGTGTTCGCCGGGAAGGCGATTTCATTCACGGTAGCAATGCCCTGTTCTGGATAGATGAAGAACCATTTCCAGTCCATGGAGACCACTTCAATGGTAATGGGTTTTTCATCGTGAACCAGCGGTTTGCTCGGCTCAAGTGCGTGAGTGGTTTTCCAGGTCAGTACAGCAAGGAACAGGATGATCAGAATAGGTACCGTCCAGACCACAGCTTCCACTTTATTGGAGTGTGACCAGTTAGGGCTATACTTCGCATCTTTATTGCTCGCACGATACTTCCAGGCGAAACCAACAGCCATCAAGATGGCAGGAATAACCACAATCAACATCAGGCCAAAAGCCGTCAGTATCAATGAACGTTGTTCCAGTCCAATCTGTCCTTTGGGGTCTAGTAGTGCAGAATCGCAGCCACTGAGTAATACAGTGCCTGCGAATAATGACAACCATCCCAAACTTTTATTGTATTTCCTGAGTCTCATTTAACGACCTCAATTCCACGGGAGTCTGGTGGCGTTTAAAGTGTGGGGGCATTTTACGGGAAGGTTACATTACTGTAAACATCATTAGCCCTGTGTCAGGAAGGTGTTACTGGGTTCTGCCGCACATGTCACAAGTGTTGCAAATTATGTCGCGTTTCCAGACGGAAGCCGCACGGAGTGGGCGTTATAACGAAAGGGTGCCCCAGCATACCGCAAAAGGGACAATTGGTATAACCATTGCGAAAAACACACAATTAGTTAACAATTAATTATCAATAAAAAGACAACTAAAAAACGAAAATTCAATGTTTCGAATGCTGAATCGTTTAATGAAAAATAGCGTAGCGAAATAAGCTCCAATAATTTCCGAATGCTATCCCGCACAAAACAACAAATATTTTTTTTGTCGATGGCGGTTATTTCACCGTTATAATTTCGGGCTGTTATTACAACGGGAAATAACCTTTCGCTTTTTACTTCATGTCATCTGCGTTTTTCGTAATGACATGAAATCCAGCATCCCACCCGTCAGGATCCCCGCCAGAGCGAGAAACACACCTGCATCAAGCAGAAGGGTTTCAAAAGGAAGTGACAAGTCGGTAGTCGCATTCATGATGAGCACCGTGAGCCACCCTACCAGGGCAAGACAACCTGCCATTAGCAGACGCAGGGCAAACCGATAGGCAGCGTGATATTCCGTGCGCGGCATGAAGTGTTCCGTCCGCTGGGTATATTCCAGCGTCTGGCGACAGACCAGCAGCAATAAAATCCCCGGCACGGCCGCCACCACCGAGAAGAGATAAAAGGTCGGCCAACCGTAGGCTTCAACAAACCAGCCCGCGACGGGGCCAACGTATACGCGCCCGACGGCGGAAAGGGCAGAGAGCAGCGCAAACTGGGTAGCGGAAAATGACTTATTGCACAGCGTCATCAGCAGGGCGACAAATGCCGCAGTGCCCATACCGCCGCACAGGTTCTCAAAGAATACCGCCGTCCCCATACTGATCATATTCTTGTCGGTGATCGACAGCAGCCAGTAACCGGCATTCGATGCGCCCTGAAGTATGCCAAATATCAGCAGAGCGCGGAACAGCGTCAGGCGCTGCATCAATACGCCGCCGTACAGCGCGCCGACAATCGTGGCAAACAGCCCCAGGGTTTTGTTCACCACGCCGACCTCGCCCGCATCAAACCCGACGCCGCGGATCAGGAAGGTAGTGGTCAGACTCATGGCGAAAGCGTCGCCAAGCTTATAAAGGACAATAAGCAGCAGGATCAGCCAGGCATTATTGCGACCAAAGAAGTCGCGCAGCGGTGCGGCGACGGCCTGCTCCAGCGAGCGTGGAACCGGGATCACATCGCTCGGTTCAGGCGCGAACAGGGTGGCAATAATGCAGGGGATCAGCAGTGCGGCCATCAGCCAGTACATGCCCTGCCAGCCGAGATAGCGGTCAGCAAGCCACAGTGCGAGTCCGCCGGAAACCAGCATACCCAGGCGGTAGCCGAGCACGCTGATTGCCGCACCGGCGCCACGCTCTTCCGCTGGCAGGACGTCCGTTTTCCAGGCGTCAAAAACAATGTCCTGCGAGGCGGAGCAGAAGGCGATGACCACCGCAAGCGCGGCCATCCAGCGCAGCTGCGTTGACGGTTCAAGGAAACCCATTGCGGCAATGGCCAGCAACAGCAGCACCTGCGTCATCACTAACCAGCCGCGACGGCGCCCGAGGAACGGTGGGGTATAGCGATCCATCACTGGCGACCACAGGAACTTAAAGACGTAAGCCTGGCCGACGAGCGAGAAGAAACCAATGGTTTTAAGATCGATGTTCTCAACCGTCATCCACGCCTGTAACGTGCCGGAGGTGAGCGCAAGGGGTAAACCGGAGGCGAAACCCAGGATCAGCAGAATAGCTGATTTCGGTTGCTGGAAAATGCGTAAGTAGTGACTGGACATGTTCTTATGAACTGACCCGGTGAAGCACCGGGTCAGTCAGCAGGATTAACGTGCGTTCTGCTTGATGAAGTCGTGAATGCTGGTGTCCTGTGCCATGTCGGCAATGGTGTCAGTCAGCACGCTGTTAACCGCGTTAGCGATATTTTTGTTGGAGGCCTGGAATGCGCCTTCAACGGAATAGCTTGCACGGTAGTTTTTGTTCATCTTGTTGCCGTTCTTCGCGGTAGCGATGATGGAGATATCGGCTTTGGTCGCAATGTTGTAGCGAACGTTACCCTGGGAGACGTCAGCGTACAGGTTGTTCACGATGATTTGCAGATCAACCACGCCGCTTGGGCCAATCATGTAGCCACGGGAGGTCATCTGTTTTTCCAGTACTTCCTGCAACAGGAAGCGCAGGTCGCGGGAAGCGGTCAGCGTAACCTGCTGGTTGTCGCGAGTCACTTTCGCCAGCGCCTGGTCCTGACGCTGATCGGCGCCATTAATGCTGACCGTCACGCCCATCAGGCTTGGATCCTGCTGAGGCAGGGTAATTTTTGGTGAAACGTCAATGGTCGTCGGCGGGGTTGCGCAACCGGCGAGCATAAAGAGTGCTACCAACGGAAAGAAGATTTTTTTTAACATTTTCGGGTTCTCAACGAATCGTAAGCAAAGAGAGAAAAATTGCCGCCATCATAACATCGCCAACGGCCAGGGGAAGTGGTCAACGCATGTAAATTCATCGCCTTGTCCGAAAACTGACCACCTTTCCGCTTTTCTCTGCCTGTAAGTGACAAAACGTATGAACCTCATAGTGAACTTCATCCGTTTGGATGAGAAAATCAGACGAAAGCTAAATATTTGTTGTCACGGTGTAATGGAACCGGTAAAAGCGGCTAATATTTAAAGGGATGGGTGACATCTTAGCGTTGTCGGAGGAGTGATTTCATGATGATACGTGAACAGATAGAAGAAAAATTAAGGGCAGCGTTCAACCCTGTGTTTCTCGAAGTTGTCGACGAAAGCTATCGTCATAACGTGCCGGCAGGTTCTGAAAGCCACTTCAAAGTGGTTCTGGTCAGCGATCGCTTCACGGGAGAACGTTTCCTGAACCGACACCGCTTGATCTACAGCACCTTGACGGAAGAACTCTCCACAACCGTACATGCGCTGGCGCTGCATACCTACACCATTAAGGAATGGGAAGGGCTGCAGGATACGGTATTCGCATCACCGCCTTGTAGGGGTGCAGGCACCATCGCCTGATAAATCGGATTTGCAACCGCCGGAGTTTTTCCAGTATGTTGCTTACAGATTTCGTCAAAACGGCCTTCGGGCCGTTTTGTTTTGTCTGAGTTTTGAGCGGATGGCGCGTTTTTAAGGCTAAAAATAGCCTTAAAGTGTGAAAAAAGCCGCAGCAACATGCTCCAACCGTTCTCGACTCACCTAAGTGATGCCGCTATAATGCCGCGTCTTATTGAATGTCTTCGGGATGATTCTGGCGACAGGGAATGTGAATCTGCACATAAGAGAGCATCCCGGTATAACAGACAGATTCAGAGTTGACCGAGCACTGTGATTTTTTTGAGGTAACAAGATGCAAGTTTCAGTTGAAACCACTCAAGGCCTTGGCCGCCGTGTAACGATTACTATCGCTGCTGACAGCATCGAAACTGCTGTGAAAAGCGAGCTGGTCAACGTAGCAAAAAAAGTACGTATTGACGGCTTCCGCAAGGGCAAAGTACCAATGAATGTTGTTGCTCAGCGTTATGGCGCTTCCGTGCGTCAGGATGTGCTGGGTGAACTGATGAGCCGCAACTTTATCGACGCGATCATCAAAGAAAAAATCAATCCAGCCGGCGCGCCAAACTACGTTCCAGGTGAATACAAGCAGGGCGAAGACTTCACCTATTCCGTAGAGTTCGAAGTGTACCCGGAAGTTGAGCTGAAAGGTCTGGAATCAATCGAAGTTGAAAAACCGATCGTTTCCGTGACTGACGAAGACGTTGACGGCATGCTGGATACCCTGCGTAAGCAGCAGGCGAACTGGAAAGAGAAAGAAGGCGCTGTTGACGCGGAAGACCGCGTAACCATCGACTTCACCGGTTCAGTAGACGGCGAAGAGTTCGAAGGCGGTAAAGCGTCTGATTTCGTACTGGCGATGGGTCAGGGTCGTATGATCCCAGGCTTCGAAGACGGTATCAAAGGCCACAAAGCAGGCGAAGAGTTCACCATCGACGTGACCTTCCCTGAAGAATACCACGCTGAAAACCTGAAAGGTAAAGCAGCGAAGTTCGTCATCAACCTGAAGAAAGTTGAAGAGCGCGAACTGCCAGAACTGACTGAAGAATTCATCAAGCGTTTCGGCGTGGAAGATGGTTCTGTTGCGGGTCTGCGTGCTGAAGTGCGTAAAAACATGGAGCGCGAGCTGAACGGCGCTGTACGTAACCGCGTGAAGTCTCAGGCGATTGAAGGTCTGGTGAAAGCGAACGACATCGACGTTCCTGCTGCCCTGATCGACAGCGAAATCGACGTTCTGCGCCGTCAGGCTGCACAGCGCTTCGGTGGCAACCAGCAGCAAGCGATGGAACTGCCACGCGAGCTGTTCGAAGAGCAAGCGAAACGTCGCGTTGTTGTTGGCCTGCTGCTGGGCGAAGTGATTCGTACCCACGAGCTGAAAGCTGACGAAGAGCGTGTGAAAGGCCTGATCGAAGAGATGGCTTCTGCATACGAAGATCCATCAGAAGTGATCGAGTTCTACGGTAAGAACAAAGAGCTGATGGACAACATGCGCAACGTTGCACTGGAAGAGCAGGCTGTTGAAGCGGTACTGGCGAAAGCGAAAGTAACCGAAAAAGAGACCTCTTTCACCGAACTGATGAACCAGCAGGCGTAATTTCGCCCCAACGGTTTAAAGTTTGAACAAAAAACCCGTTGCCCTCCGGCGACGGGTTTTTTTTATCACAGCTTTAGTCCTGGAAGGGTGCTAAAACGCCCTTTCAGTGTTAGCGTTACAACAAAACGTTGTTATGCTTGAAATAGGGCATGGCGACCCCCATTAGTATGTAATCACGATGATTGAGACTGGCTGATAATCCGTCCATAAGGTTACAATCAGTACAGCAGGTGTTTTCAATTTTGAACCAGGAGACGGAAATGTCATACAGTGGCGAACGAGATAACTTTGCACCCCATATGGCGCTGGTGCCAATGGTTATTGAACAGACCTCACGCGGTGAGCGATCTTTCGATATCTATTCCCGTCTGCTCAAGGAACGCGTTATCTTTCTGACCGGCCAGGTGGAAGACCATATGGCTAACCTGATCGTGGCGCAGATGCTGTTCCTGGAAGCGGAAAACCCGGAAAAAGACATTTACCTGTACATCAACTCGCCGGGCGGTGTGATTACGGCGGGCATGTCTATTTATGACACCATGCAATTCATCAAGCCGGATGTCAGCACCATCTGTATGGGACAGGCGGCGTCCATGGGGGCTTTCCTGTTAACCGCAGGGGCGAAAGGTAAGCGTTTCTGCCTGCCTAACTCCCGCGTGATGATTCACCAGCCGCTGGGTGGTTACCAGGGCCAGGCGACGGATATTGAAATCCACGCCCGAGAAATTCTGAAAGTAAAAGCGCGCATGAATGAACTTATGGCGCAGCATACGGGTCAACCACTCGAGCAGATCGAGCGCGATACCGAGCGCGATCGCTTCCTGTCTGCACCAGAGGCAGTTGAGTACGGCTTAGTCGACTCCATTTTGACCCATCGTAATTGATGCCCGCGACGCGAGTGTGCCGCTATACTAATTTAGGGCGGCACGTTGCCTGTAAGCAGCTTGCGTCTGAGTATGGCATTTGCGTCGTCATGTGCGGCACATAGAACTTAAAAAGAGGTTTGGACTCATGACAGATAAACGCAAAGATGGTTCGGGCAAACTGCTGTACTGCTCTTTTTGCGGCAAAAGCCAGCATGAAGTGCGTAAACTGATTGCCGGGCCGTCCGTGTATATCTGCGACGAATGCGTCGATTTATGTAACGACATCATTCGCGAAGAGATTAAAGAAGTCGCGCCGCACCGTGAGCGCAGCGCGTTACCAACGCCACACGAGATTCGCCACCACCTGGACGACTATGTCATTGGTCAGGAGCAGGCGAAAAAAGTGCTGGCGGTGGCGGTATACAACCACTACAAGCGTCTGCGTAACGGCGATACCAGCAATGGCGTGGAACTGGGCAAAAGTAACATTCTGCTGATCGGGCCTACGGGTTCCGGTAAAACGTTGCTGGCGGAAACGCTGGCGCGCCTGCTGGATGTTCCGTTCACCATGGCGGATGCCACCACCCTGACCGAAGCCGGTTATGTGGGCGAAGACGTTGAAAATATTATCCAGAAGCTGCTCCAGAAGTGCGATTACGACGTACAGAAAGCCCAGCGCGGGATCGTCTATATCGATGAGATTGACAAAATCTCCCGTAAATCAGACAACCCATCCATCACCCGTGACGTCTCGGGCGAAGGTGTGCAGCAGGCGCTCCTGAAGCTGATTGAAGGTACGGTTGCGGCTGTTCCACCGCAGGGTGGGCGTAAACATCCGCAGCAGGAATTCTTGCAGGTTGATACCTCCAAGATCCTGTTTATCTGTGGTGGTGCGTTTGCAGGCCTGGATAAAGTGATCTCTCACCGTGTGGAAACCGGCTCCGGCATTGGTTTTGGCGCAACGGTGAAAGCTACGTCTGAAAAACCAAACGAAGGCCAGCTGCTGGCGCAGGTTGAACCGGAAGATCTGATCAAATTTGGTTTGATTCCGGAATTTATCGGCCGTCTGCCGGTTGTGGCGACCCTGAACGAACTGAGCGAAGACGCGCTGATTCAGATCCTGAAAGAGCCGAAAAACGCGCTGACCAAGCAGTATCAGGCGCTGTTTAATCTGGAAGGCGTTGAGCTGGAATTCCGTGACGAAGCACTGGACGCGATTGCCAAGAAAGCGATGGCGCGTAAAACCGGTGCCCGTGGCCTGCGTTCTATCGTGGAAGCAGCATTGCTCGACACGATGTACGATCTTCCTTCTATGGAAGATGTCGAAAAAGTCGTGATCGACGAGTCCGTCATTGGTGGCCAGACCAAGCCGTTACTGATTTACGGTAAACCGGAAGCGCAGCAGGCATCTGGCGAATAATTCACCATTTCATACAATCAGTTAATCAAAAAGGGGGGATTTTATCTCCCCTTTACTTTTTCCGTATTCATGGCGTTGAATGTATGGGAAACATCCCCATATACTGGATTACATGTTAATGGTTGTGTGAAGCACAGTTACATGACCAGTTTACCTGGCGGACACTAAACTAAGAGAGAGCTCTATGAATCCTGAGCGTTCTGAACGCATTGAAATCCCCGTATTGCCGTTGCGCGATGTGGTGGTTTATCCGCACATGGTCATACCCTTATTTGTAGGGCGGGAAAAATCTATCCGTTGCCTCGAAGCCGCCATGGATCATGATAAAAAAATCATGTTGGTTGCGCAGAAGGAAGCATCAACGGATGAGCCGGGTGTAAACGATCTTTTCACCGTCGGGACCGTGGCCTCTATTTTGCAGATGCTGAAGCTGCCAGATGGCACCGTGAAGGTGCTGGTGGAAGGCTTACAGCGCGCGCGTATTACCACTCTGTCAGACGATGGCGAGCACTTCTCTGCGAAGGCAGAGTACCTTGATTCACCGGAACTTGATGAGCGCGAGCAGGAAGTGCTGGTACGCACCGCGATCAGCCAGTTTGAAGGCTACATCAAGCTGAACAAGAAAATCCCACCTGAAGTGCTGACGTCGCTGAACAGCATCGACGATCCTGCACGTCTGGCGGATACCATCGCTGCGCACATGCCGCTGAAGCTGGCTGACAAACAGTCCGTGCTGGAAATGTCCGACGTTAACGAACGTCTGGAATACCTGATGGCGATGATGGAGTCTGAGATCGATCTGCTTCAGGTTGAGAAGCGCATTCGCAACCGCGTCAAAAAGCAGATGGAAAAATCGCAGCGTGAGTACTATCTGAACGAGCAAATGAAAGCCATTCAGAAAGAGCTCGGCGAGATGGACGATGCGCCGGATGAAAACGAAGCGCTGAAGCGTAAGATCGACGCGGCGAAGATGCCGAAAGAGGCGAAAGAGAAAGCCGAAGCTGAGTTGCAGAAGCTGAAAATGATGTCTCCGATGTCGGCGGAAGCGACCGTTGTACGCGGCTACATTGAGTGGATGGTTCAGGTTCCATGGAATGCCCGCAGCAAGGTCAAAAAAGACCTGCGTCAGGCACAGGAAATCCTCGATACCGACCACTATGGCCTGGAACGTGTGAAAGACCGCATTCTTGAGTACCTCGCGGTACAGAGCCGTGTGAACAAAATCAAAGGTCCAATCTTGTGCCTGGTAGGGCCTCCAGGGGTGGGTAAAACCTCTCTGGGCCAGTCCATCGCCAAAGCGACCGGACGTAAGTACATCCGTATGGCGCTGGGCGGCGTGCGTGATGAAGCGGAAATCCGCGGTCACCGCCGTACCTATATCGGTTCTATGCCGGGCAAGCTGATCCAGAAGATGGCGAAAGTGGGCGTCAAAAACCCGCTGTTCCTCCTCGACGAGATCGACAAAATGTCTTCGGACATGCGTGGCGATCCGGCGTCGGCGCTGCTGGAAGTGCTTGATCCAGAGCAGAACGTGGCGTTCAGCGATCACTACCTGGAAGTCGACTACGACCTGAGCGATGTGATGTTCGTGGCGACCTCCAACTCCATGAACATTCCGGCACCGCTGCTGGACCGTATGGAAGTGATCCGTCTGTCCGGTTATACCGAAGACGAGAAGCTGAACATTGCTAAGCAGCACCTGCTGCCGAAGCAGATTGAACGTAACGCGCTGAAAGCTAACGAGCTGACCGTTGAGGACAGCGCTATTGTCGGCATTATTCGTTACTACACCCGTGAAGCGGGCGTGCGTAGCCTTGAGCGTGAGATCTCTAAACTGTGCCGCAAGGCGGTTAAGCAGCTGCTGCTGGATAAGAGCCTGAAGCACATCGTGATTAACGGCGACAATCTGCATGCTTACCTCGGCGTTCAGCGCTTCGACTATGGCCGTGCGGACAACGAAAACCGCGTTGGTCAGGTGACTGGACTGGCGTGGACGGAAGTGGGTGGCGATCTGCTGACCATTGAAACCGCCTGTGTACCGGGTAAAGGCAAGCTGACCTACACTGGCTCGCTCGGTGAAGTGATGCAGGAGTCCATCCAGGCAGCGTTGACCGTGGTGCGTGCGCGCGCGGAAAAACTGGGTATCAACCCGGATTTCTACGAAAAACGCGACATTCACGTTCACGTTCCGGAAGGGGCGACGCCGAAAGATGGCCCAAGCGCGGGTATTGCTATGTGTACGGCGCTGGTTTCCTGCCTGACGGGTAACCCGGTCCGTGCTGATGTGGCCATGACTGGTGAAATTACGCTGCGTGGTCAGGTACTGCCCATCGGCGGGTTAAAAGAAAAACTGCTGGCGGCACACCGTGGTGGGATCAAAACCGTATTGATTCCTTACGAGAATAAACGCGATCTGGAAGAGATTCCGGACAACGTTATTGCCGATTTGCAGATCCATCCGGTGAAACGCATTGAGGAAGTTCTGACTCTCGCACTGCAAAATGAACCGTCCGGAATGCAGGTTGTAACCGCAAAATAGTGACCTCGCGCAAAGAGCGCTAATAAAAACAAGGCTGGTAAGTCATTTCGTACTTGCCAGCCTTTTTTTGTATAGCTAATTTAGATTGCTGATTGGGTTAGCCATCAACAACGGGTGTTGTAAGGTCATAGCAGGACTGATATAACTGCTGCGCGGTCGCGCTGTGAAGGATTCAGGTGCGATATAAATTATAAAGAGAGGAAGAGAACAGTGAATAAATCTCAACTGATTGACAAAATTGCTGCGGGTGCTGATATTTCTAAAGCTGCAGCTGGACGTGCTTTAGATGCTTTAATTGCTTCTGTTACTGAATCTCTGCAAGCTGGGGACGACGTTGCACTGGTAGGCTTCGGTACTTTTGCGGTTAAAGAGCGTGCTGCCCGTACTGGCCGCAACCCGCAGACCGGTAAAGAGATCACCATTGCTGCCGCTAAAGTGCCGGGTTTCCGTGCAGGTAAGGCGCTGAAAGACGCAGTAAATTGATTGCTTTCCCGCTCCAGGGAAGCTGAAAAGTACAAGGGCGCATCGTTTGATGTGCCTTTTTTGTTTGTCCAGACCTGATTTGTGCGAGTTTATGCGAGTTGTGGGCTGACAATTGCCCTGTTTTCTTGTCACAATACGCCTTTACGCGCGACGGTCAGGATTTTCCGTCAGCGTCAGGTAACCAGTCACCTACAGCGGAGTGTTGTTACACCATGATGGACAGCTTACGCACGGCTGCTAACAGTCTCGTGCTCAAGATTATTTTCGGTATCATTATCGTGTCGTTCATATTGACCGGTGTGAGTAGTTACCTCATCGGCGGTGGCGCGAACTACGCCGCAAAAGTGAATGGCCAGGAAATTAGCCGTGGGCAGTTCGAGAACGCTTTTGCTGGTGAACGTAACCGCATGCAGCAACAGCTGGGCGACCAATACTCTGAACTTGCAGCCAACGAAGGCTATATGAAAAACCTGCGTCAGCAGACGTTGAACCGCCTTATCGACGAAGCGCTGCTGGACCAGTACGCGAAAAGCCTCGGTCTGGGCATCAGCGATGAGCAGGTTAAAAAAGCCATCTTCTCGACGCAGGCTTTCCAGTCTAATGGGAAGTTCGACAACGCGCGTTACAACAGCATTGTTAACCAGATGGGGATGACGGCTGACCAGTACGCACAGGCGCTGCGTAACCAGTTGACCACGCAACAGCTGATCAACGCGGTGGTGGGCACCGATTTCATGCTGAAAGGCGAAACTGAAGCGCTGGCGGCACTGGTAGCGCAGCAACGCGTGGTGCGTGAAGCGACGATTGATGTCAATGCACTGGCGGCGAAACAGCAGGTTAGCGACGCTGAAGTTAATGCTTACTACGAGCAAAACAAGAACAACTTCATCTCTCCTGAACAGTTCCGCGTAAGCTATATCAGGCTGGATGCTGCCGCGATGCAGAAAAACGCGACTGACGCCGAGATCCAGTCTTATTACGACCAGCATCAGGATCAGTTCACTCAGCCGCAGCGTAACCGTTACAGCGTGATCCAGACCAAAACGGAAGCAGAAGCAAAAGCCGTGCTGGACGAGCTGAACAAAGGCGCTGATTTCGCGACCGTGGCGAAAGCAAAATCCACCGACATTATTTCTGCCAAAAACGGTGGTGATATGGGCTGGCTGGAAGATTCCACTACCCCGGACGAGCTGAAAAATGCGGGTCTTAAAGAGAAAGGCCAACTGTCTGGTGTAATCAAATCCTCCGTTGGCTTCCTGGTGGCGCGTCTGGACGATGTCGTAGCGGCGAAAACCAAGCCGCTGGCTGACGTTCGTGATGATATCGCTGCGAAAGTGAAGCAGGAGAAAGCGCTGGACGCCTTCTATGCTCTGCAACAGAAAGTGAGCGATGCCGCAAGCAACGACAACGAATCACTGGCGGGCGCTGAGCAGGCTGCTGGCGTGAAAGCGGTTGAGACGGGCTGGTTCAGCCATGAAAATCTGCCGGAAGAACTGAACTTCAAACCGGTTTCAGATGCCATTTTCAATGGTGGTCTGGTAGGTGAGAACGGTACGCCGGGCAGCAACTCAGACATCATTACCGTTGACGGTGACCGTGCGTTCGTACTGCGCGTCAGCGAGCACAAAGCCGAGGCAGTGAAGCCCCTGGCGGAAGTGAAAGATCAGGTGGTGGCGCTGGTCAAACACAACAAAGCGGCACAGCAGGCAAAACTGGATGCAGAGAAAATTCTGGCCGATCTGAAAGCCGGTAAGAACGATGCACTGAAAGCGGCTGGCCTGAACTTTGGCGAAGCCAAAACGCTGAGCCGTACCGGTCAGGATCCTGTCAGCCAGGCGGCGTTTGGTCTGAGCCTGCCGGCGAAAGACAAACCTGTCTTTGGCACCACGACCGATATGCAGGGTAACGTGGTGATTCTGGCGCTGGATGAAGTCAAAGCCGGCACGCTGCCAGACGCGCAGAAGAAGGCCATGGTTCAGGGAATTACCCAGAATAATGCCCAGATTGCTTTCGAAGCGATGATGAGCAACCTGCGTAAAGAAGCCAAAATCAAGCTGGGTGATGTGGTGACCCAGGAGCAATAATTACGTACCTGCTCGCAGATTTTCGTAACGCTCTGCAAAAACTAAAGGCCGCTTTCGCGGCCTTTTCCATTTCTGCAATCTGCTGTTTGTCCCTGTTTTCTCGTACGGCTATCGTGGCGTGGCTGTCAACAAACAAGGAGAAAACAGCATGAAATGTGGAATCAAAGCACTGTTAATTACACTGGCTATTGCCACTTCCGGGATGAGTGCGGGCGCGCTGGCGGCGTCGCCCTCGGCTAAAGCGCAGGCTGCACAGACCAAAACAGACTCAGTTGCGCAGGCTTATACGCAATCAAAAGCGACTGATGCCGGTAAAAGTGCAGAGGATGACGGTACGCGAGTCAGCATCAATTCGGCATCGGCAGAAGAGCTCGCGCGCGTGATGAACGGTGTGGGACTTAAAAAAGCCCAGGCCATTGTTAGCTACCGCGAGGAGTACGGTCCTTTCAAAACCCTTGACGATCTCAAGCAGGTGCCGGGTATGGGCAGCGCGCTGGTTGAGCGCAATCTCGCACACCTGACGCTGTAATCGCGTAATCACTTGCACTGCGGCAAAAATTTGCCAGGATAAAGAGGTCATACCAGTTATGACCTCTGAACCTATAACAACGAAAGGCTATTGCGCTATGCAGACACAAATCAAAGTCCGTGGTTATCACCTCGATGTTTACCAGCACGTCAATAACGCCCGCTACCTTGAATTTCTTGAAGAGGCGCGCTGGGATGGCCTGGAGAACAGCGAAAGCTTCCAGTGGCTGACCGCACACAACATCGCGTTTGTGGTCGTCAACATCAACATTAACTACCGCCGCCCGGCTGTGCTGGGGGATGTGCTCACCGTGACCAGTGAGGTCCAACAACTGAATGGCAAAAGTGGTGTATTGAGCCAGGTCGTCACGCTTGAGCCAGAAGGGCAGGTAGTGGCCGATGCGCTGATCACCTTTGTCTGTATCGATCTCAAAACCCAGAAAGCGTTGCCGCTGGAAGGGGAGTTGCGTGAAAAGCTGGAGCTGATGATCGCGTAAGTAATATTCAGGAATGCCCGCGCTGTCGACTCCTGTTGTACGACAGCGCGGACAGTTAGCCCTTATTTCAGACCGGTCTTTTTCTGCATCGCGGCCATCACGCCCGCTTTATCCGCAAGATAATGATTCAGACCGTTCGCGCGCAGGTTACAGGCGGCACACTGCCCGCAGCCGTCCCCTTTAATGCCGTTGTAGCAGGTCAGGGTCTCGTTGCGAACGATATCCAGCTTGCCCCAGTAGTCGGCCAGCGCCCAGGTTTCGGCTTTATCCAGCCACATCAGCGGCGTTTCGAAGCGGGTCTCTTTTGCCATTCCCAGATCCACGGCGTGATTGAGCGCTTTCACGAATTCATCCCGGCAGTCCGGGTAGCCAGAGAAGTCGGTCTCACACACGCCCGTGATCACCGCTTCGGCTTTCACCTGGTAGGCATAGATTGCCGTCAGGGTCAGGAAGAGAATATTACGCCCAGGTACGAAGGTATTCGGAATGCCGCTGGCATCCGGTTCGTAATCAGGCACCGGAATGCTGTCGCGAGTGAGACTGCTGACGGCCAGTTCATTTAACAGCGTCACGTCCAGCACTTTATGAGCGCGGGCGCCCAGTTTGAGGGCCAGTTCACGAGCGACATCGATTTCAGCGCGATGACGCTGACCATAATCAAAAGTGACGCAGTGCACTTCATCATACTGGTGAAGTGCCTGAATCAGGCAGGTTGTGGAATCTTGTCCTCCGCTGAACACGACGACGGCACGTTTCATAGATCATCTCGACAGTTACGGTAAAAGCGTCATGTTAACGCCTGGCTAAAGCGGCGACCAGCTTCTTCACGCGTTTGGTGGAGGAAGCCAGGCTTCGGTGAAGTCAAACCAGCCGCGAGTGTTAAGGCGTATTCCGTTGACGCCCGGAGGAGCGCTGATTTGATACTGGTAGTTAAAGAGCGGTGTCAGGACGGCTGTCTCCATTAATCGGCTGAAGATAGCCTGAAGTCCTGCGTGTCGGTCACGTTCGTCGGCCTGCGTCTGCACCGCATCCAGTGTGGCCTGCAAATGGGCGTATGCCGGTGCGCTCAGCAGATGCGGCCAGAGCGCATCGCAGCGGAGCCATTGCTCAAGGGTGTACGCTGGCGCTTCGCCAATCAGTCTGTCTCCCATCATGATGTCTGCATCGGCAAGCTGCTGGCAACCGTCCCACGTCTTGGCGTCGTGAAAGATGACGGTCAGTTCACAGCCCTGCCGCGCAAGGTATGCTTTTAACTGGCTGGCCATGGTGTGAAGCTCAACCGGCAGGTGGTAGACAAGCGTCAATGCCTCTGGCAGCACAACGTCGGTTAAATCAGTCCACTGGGGGATCGCCCAGCCGGGAAGCAGTTCCTCGGTAGGAGTGATGAGCCCTTCGTTCAGGGGAAGCGTGTGCAGCAGCGTTGAGAGATGAATGATATTAATCAGCCGCTTTGCCTGAAGTTCGCTCAGACGCGGACTTTGTTTCAGCGTGAGGTAGCAGAAGCCCAGACTGGTGCTGTTACTCACCAGCCGCAGGCTGGCCAGCTCGTCGGCCTCGCCAATGGCGATTTGCACCGGGTGGCGACAGCTGGTGCCCAGACTGTAGTCAAAAAGCTGGGGCGTGATCCAGTACTCGATAGCCTTAAGTAACGGATGACCAAGGTGATACTGCTCGTGGCTTTCCAGACGCACCAGTTCAGGCTCAAAAACGCTCAGCCGAAAGGGACCGCTGCCCACCACGGGGTAATCAGGATGCGCCAGACGGCTACAGTAGGTTGCCAGCCTGTGCGCCAGCCAATAGTCAGGTTGATGCAGAATAAACGTCAGGCTTTGCGGATGCGTGGTTTCGATACGTAAGACGCTGCGGAAAAGCGTGTCCATGCCGGGCTGCGATAGCAGCGCCGTCAGGCTTTGCCTGAGCTGTGCCGTCTCTATTTTATCGCCGTTATGCCAGTGCAGGGTGGAGCGAATGTAGAAATGCCAGCGCAGGCCGTCAGCGGAGATTTCCCAGTGATGCGCCAGATCGCCCGTGGGTTCACTGCTGGTACCATTAAAACGCGTCAAACCAGAGAATACCTGTCCCGCCAGATGCTGCTCCGCCCGGCCAGGGAGAAACCCCGGCTGAAGCGGCTCCAGCGAACGATAGTAGGGAATACGCAGCGTCGGCGTATCGTTCTGCCATTGCCCGCCCATAAACGGATGCAGCAGCGATCGCAAATCTTCAGGCGCGAGCTGGGCCAGCTCCAGCGCGTTGTGCTGCTGTCCACTTTTAAGGGCCTCTTCCATCATCGTATTACGCAACGAATCCGGGGTGACGTGAAAGCGTAATTCCCCACGCTTTCCTCGTCCGGAGCGGGCGTGCCAGCTTAGCCAGCCCGCCTCCTGCGCCTGGCGCAGCAGGGTGCGTACATGTCGCTCGCTGCAAAAGCAGCGGCTGGCAAGTTCACTGATGGTCACCTGCTGCGTTGCGCCGGCGGAGGGGTGCCACAGACGCTGATACTGGTTAAGACGGTTAAGCTGGCGCATGAAAAACCCGGAACAATAATTATCATCTATTCACTATTACTTCCGTATATCTCACGTAATACTGATGCACAAGTTAACCGCATCACATTTCGGGAGTAATTATGGCTCGGCTCGCTGCATTTGATATGGACGGCACGCTGTTAATGCCGGATCACCGTTTAGGGGAGAAAACCCTGAACACACTTAAGCGCCTGCGCGAGCGTGAAGTCACCCTGACGTTTGCCACTGGTCGTCATGTGCTGGAGATGCGCCATCTGCTGGGAACATTTGCCCTCGATGCGTTCCTGATCACCGGCAACGGGACGCGCATTCACTCCGTCGAGGGCGATGTGCTGCACCGTCAGGATCTGGATCCGGAAGTGGCGGACATCGTCCTGCACAGCACCTGGGATACGCAGGCCAGCGTGCATGTTTTTAACGATGAAGGCTGGTTTACCGGGCGTGAGATCCCGGCCTTGCTGCACGCTCACGTTTACAGTGGCTTTAAATATCAGCTCATCGATTTGCGCCGCATTCCGGCACACAAGGTAACCAAGATCTGCTTCTGCGGCGATCACGACGATCTCTGCCGCCTGCGTATTCAGCTTAACGAGGCGCTGGGCGACCGGGCGCACCTGACCTTCTCGGCGGTGGACTGTCTTGAAGTGCTGCCGGTGGGCTGTAACAAAGGATCTGCGCTGGCGGTGCTGAGCGATCGTCTGGGGCTGACGATGCAGGACTGTATGGCCTTTGGTGACGCCATGAACGACCACGAGATGCTGAGCAGCGTAGGTCGTGGGCTGATTATGGGGAACGCGATGCCGCAACTTATCGCCGCGCTCCCGCATTTACCGATTATCGGACACTGTCGTAACGAAGCGGTGTCCCATTTTTTGACGCATTGGCTGGACAAAAATAACCTCCCATATTCCCCCGAATAACGAGATCCTTCCAGCAAGCCAGGCTAAAGCCTGGCTTTTTTTTATTTCACCAGATGCGAAATCTGCGCTTTCCACGGTTCAACATCGCCAATATTGGCCTGTACCCATTCTGCGTTGTAATAGGTGTCCAGGTAGCGTTCCCCGCTGTCGCACAGCAGCGTGACGACAGAGCCGCTAAGGCCTTCTTCACGCATTCTCGCGGCCAGTTGTAGCGCCCCCCACATATTGGTGCCGGTAGAGGCTCCGACCTTACGGCCAAGCTGTGTCTCCAGCCAGTGCGCCGTCGCGACGCTGGCGGCGTCCGGCACGCGGAGCATCTCATCCACAACGTCCGGAATGAACGAAGGTTCGACGCGCGGGCGACCAATTCCTTCGATCTTGCTCCCCACAGGGCTGCGCAGGCTGGCATCGCGAGATTGCCAGTAATCAAGGAACACCGAGTTCTGAGGGTCAACCACCATCAGCTGCGTATCATAACCCTGACAGCGGATATAACGTCCGATGGTGGCGGAGGTTCCGCCCGTGCCCGCGCTCATGACAATGTAAGAGGGGACGGGATGTGGCTCGTGGGTCATCTGGCGGAAAATGCTGTCCGCAATGTTATTATTGCCGCGCCAGTCGGTGGCGCGCTCGGCGAAGGTGAACTGGTCCATATAGTGACCATTTAGTTCGCGGGCCAGCATTTCGGAGGCAGCATAGATTTCGCAGGCGCTTTCCACAAAGTGGCAGCGTCCGCCGTAAAATTCGATCTGTTCAACTTTACGTTTCGCCGTGCAGGAGGGCATCACAGCGATAAACGGCAGGCCCAGCAGGCGGGCAAAGTAGGCCTCTGAGACGGCAGTTGATCCGGACGACGATTCAATAATCGTGGTGCCTTCTTTAATCCAGCCGTTACATAAACCGTATAAAAAGAGTGAACGCGCCAGGCGATGCTTCAGGCTGCCGGTAGGATGGGTACTTTCATCCTTCAGGTAAAGCTGAATGCCGGGAAATCCAGGCAAAGGCAGGCGGATCAAATGGGTATCTGCCGAGCGCTGATAGTCGGCATTTATTTCGCTGATGGCATGTTTAACCCAGGTGCTATTCATCGTAGTTATCCGTTTGTCATTTTGTGCCCAGCATAGCGAAAAGCACAGAAAAAATTGTTGCTATCTGGCCTTTAAAATAGAATGTAAGGAGAATAATTTTCTCTGGGAGGTGGATATGCTAGATAAAATTGACCGCAAGCTGCTTTCTTTGCTGCAAAGCGACTGCACCCTCTCTTTGCAGGCGCTGGCAGATGCCGTTAATCTGACCACCACACCGTGCTGGAAGCGCCTCAAGAAGCTGGAAGACGATGGCATTCTGCTGGGACGTGTGGCGCTGCTGGACCCCGAAAAACTGGGGCTTGGACTGACCGCCTTCGTCCTGATAAAAACGCAGCATCACAGCAGCGAATGGTACAGCCGCTTCGTCACCCAGGTTTCCGACATGCCCGAGGTGCTCGGCTTCTGGCGCATGGCGGGGGAATACGACTATCTGATGCGCGTTCAGGTGGCAGACATGAAGCGCTACGATGATTTTTACAAGCGGCTGGTCAATAGCGTACCGGGCTTGTCCGATGTCACCTCCAGTTTCGCCATGGAACAGATTAAATACACCACAGCGTTACCCATTGAATAACTTCATAAAATATCTTCAGGAAAAGACCGCGTGCGATTATTTGCCCAATTAAGCTGGTACTTTCGTCGGGAGTGGCAACGCTACCTCGGCGCGGTGGCCCTGCTTATTATCATTGCCATTTTGCAACTGATCCCGCCCAAAGTGGTGGGATACGTCGTGGATGGTGTTACGGAACAACATTACACCGCCGCACGGGTGATGATGTGGGTCGGTACGCTGGTGTTGACGGCCGTGGTGGTTTACCTGCTGCGTTATGTCTGGCGCGTGCTGCTGTTCGGCGCGTCCTATCAGCTTGCCGTTGAGCTGCGCGAGGACTTTTACCGCCAGCTGAGCCGCCAGCACCCTGAGTTTTATCTGCGTCACCGTACCGGGGATCTCATCGCCCGCGCCACTAACGATGTGGACCGTGTGGTGTTTGCCGCCGGTGAAGGGGTGTTAACGCTGGTGGATTCCCTGGTGATGGGCTGTGCGGTACTGATTGTGATGTCTACGCAAATTAGCTGGGAGCTCACGCTGCTGGCGTTGCTGCCGATGCCGCTGATGGCGCTGGCGATTAACCGCTACGGCGAGCAGCTCCATGAACGCTTTAAGCTGGCGCAGGCGGCGTTCTCGTCGTTAAACGATCGCACCCAGGAGAGCATGACCAGCATCCGCATGATCAAAGCGTTTGGTCTGGAAGACAGGCAGTCCGCGCTGTTTGCGGCCGACGCCGCCGATACCGGTGCGAAAAACATGCGCGTGGCGCGTATAGACGCCCGCTTTGATCCGACAATTTATATTGCGATTGGCATGGCGAACCTGCTGGCGGTGGGCGGCGGAAGCTGGATGGTGGTGCGAGGCACCATGACCCTCGGGCAGTTAACCAGCTTTGCGATGTACCTCGGGCTGATGATTTGGCCGATGCTGGCGCTGGCCTGGATGTTTAACATCGTTGAACGTGGGAGCGCCGCCTACAGCCGTATCCGCGCCATGCTGGCGGAAGTGCCGGTAGTGAACGATGGCAGCGAGCCGGTACCGGAAGGTCCGGGTGTTCTGAAGGCTGATATCCGCGTCTTTATCTACCCGCAAACGGAACATCCGGTGCTTGAAAACGTCAGTTTCACGCTGCGTCCTGGTCAGATGCTGGGCATCTGCGGCCCGACGGGCTCCGGTAAAAGCACCATTCTGTCACTGATTCAGCGCCATTTTGACGTGAGCGAAGGCGATATCCGTTTCCATGACGTCCCCCTGCCACGTCTGCTGCTGGATGACTGGCGCAGCCGCCTGGCGGTCGTCAGCCAGACGCCGTTTTTGTTTTCAGACACCATAGCCAACAATATCGCGCTCGGGTGCCCGACGGCGACACAGGACCAGATCGAGCATGTGGCGCGCTTAGCCAGCGTCCATGAGGATATTCTGCGCCTGCCGCAGGGCTACGACACAGAAGTGGGTGAGCGGGGCGTTATGCTCTCCGGTGGACAAAAACAGCGTATCTCTATTGCCCGCGCGCTGCTGCTGGACGCTGAGATCCTGATTCTGGATGATGCGCTGTCCGCGGTTGACGGGCGTACCGAGCATCAAATTCTGCATAACCTTCGGCAGTGGGGGGAGGGGCGCACGGTCATCATCAGCGCGCACCGTCTGTCGGCCCTTACCGAAGCCAGTGAAATTCTGGTGCTTCAGCACGGGCATATTGCCCAACGTGGTCAGCATGAACAGCTCGCCGGGCAGGCCGGCTGGTATCGGGATATGTACCGCTATCAACAGCTTGATGCTGCGCTGGATGAGGAGGTCACCGATGCGTAAGTTTGGACAGATGTGGCCGACGTTAAAACGGCTGCTCGCCTATGGCTCACCGTGGCGCAAACCGCTTTCCATCGCCGTGCTGTTACTGTGGATCGCCGCGATTGCGGAGGTGACCGGTCCGCTGCTTATCAGCTATTTTATCGATAACATGGTGGCGAAAAGCTATCTGCCGCTGGGGCTGGTGGCGGGGCTGGGTGTGGCGTATGTCGGGCTACAGCTGACGGCGGCGGGGCTGCACTATGCGCAGTCGCTGCTGTTTAACCGGGCCGCCGTGGGCGTGGTCCAGCAGCTACGCACGGATGTGATGGATGCCGCGCTGCGCCAGCCGCTGAGCGAGTTTGATACCCAGCCGGTCGGGCAGGTTATTTCGCGCGTCACCAATGACACCGAGGTGATCCGCGACCTTTATGTGACCGTTGTCGCAACGGTTCTGCGCAGTGCCGCATTGATTGGCGCGATGCTGGTGGCGATGTTCAGTCTGGACTGGCGGATGGCGCTGGTGGCGATCGCTATTTTCCCGGCGGTGCTGATTGTGATGGTAATTTACCAGCGCTACAGCACGCCGATTGTTCGTCGCGTGCGCGCTTACCTTGCAGACATCAATGATGGCTTCAACGAAGTGATCAACGGCATGAGCGTTATCCAGCAGTTTCGCCAGCAGGCGCGTTTTGGCGAGCGGATGGGAGAAGCCAGCCGTTCGCACTATATGGCGCGGATGCAGACGTTACGTCTGGACGGCTTCCTGTTACGCCCGCTGCTGAGCCTCTTCTCTGCGCTGGTGCTGTGCGGGCTGTTGATGCTGTTTGGCCTGACGACGCGCGGAACCATTGAGGTGGGAGTGCTGTACGCGTTTATCAGTTACCTTGGCCGTCTTAACGAACCGCTGATTGAACTCACTACGCAGCAATCGATGCTGCAACAGGCGGTAGTCGCGGGTGAGCGTGTGTTTGAGCTGATGGACAGGCCGCGTCAGACCTATGGCGATGATGAACGTCCGCTGGAAAGTGGATCCATAGCGTTTGATCATGTCTCGTTTGCCTACCGCGACGATCAGCTTGTCTTGCAGGATATCAACCTCGAGGTACCGTCGCGCGGTTTTGTCGCCCTGGTTGGGCATACCGGCAGCGGCAAAAGCACGCTCGCCAGTTTGCTGATGGGCTACTATCCGTTGACGCAGGGGGAGATCCGTCTGGATGGACGGCCTCTTTCCGCGCTTAGCCACAACGCGTTGCGTAAAGGCGTCGCGATGGTGCAGCAGGATCCGGTAGTGCTGGCGGATACCTTTTATGCCAACGTGACGCTGGGACGACCTTTCACGCCTGAGCAGGTATGGGAGGTGCTGGAAACGGTGCAGCTGGCAGATCTGGCGCGCGGGTTAAGCGAGGGGATCAATACCCGGCTGGGCGAGCAAGGCAATAACCTCTCTGTCGGGCAAAAGCAGCTCCTGGCGCTGGCGCGCGTGCTGATTGAGACGCCGCAGGTGTTGATTCTGGATGAAGCGACCGCAAGCATCGACTCCGGTACCGAACAGGCGATCCAGCTGGCGCTGGCTGCCGTGCGGGATCGCACTACGCTGGTGGTTATCGCTCACCGCCTCTCAACGATCGTCGATGCCGATACCATTCTGGTGCTGCACCGTGGCCAGGCCGTTGAACGGGGTACGCACAAAGCGCTGCTCGAGGCGAAAGGACGCTACTGGCAGATGTATCAGTTGCAGCTGGCAGGCGACGAGCTGGCCGCCAGCGTGCGCGAGGAGGAGTCGCTCAGCGCCTGATGCACCATAACAAGGCAATGCGCTAACAGTCTTAACCGTTGGTGCAAAACTGAAACGCACCCTGCACTGCCATGGTGCGTTTTTTTTCACCCCTTCGCGGCGCATGCGCGCCGCGGCGCTTTCCTCCTCACATTTCACTTCTGGCACACCCTTTGCAATATCCCTCTCGTGTTAGCTGCGGCCATTACCGAATTCTGACTGGAGGGGATATATGAAGCTGGTTACGGTGGTAATCAAACCATTCAAACTCGAAGACGTGCGTGAAGCGCTGTCTTCCATGGGTATTCAGGGACTGACTGTCACCGAAGTGAAAGGCTTTGGGCGTCAGAAAGGTCATGCCGAGCTTTATCGCGGGGCGGAATACAGCGTTAACTTCCTGCCAAAAGTGAAGATTGATGTGGCGATTGCCGACGATCAGCTTGATGAGGTGATTGATGTCGTCAGCAAAGCGGCCTACACCGGAAAAATTGGCGACGGCAAAATTTTCGTTGCCGAACTACAGCGCGTCATTCGCATCCGTACCGGCGAATCTGACGAAGCGGCGTTGTAAGTAACTCCTGGCACACAGTGATAGGGATCGAGAAAATGATGAAAGCAACAATGAAAACAGGTCTGGGTTCGCTGGCACTGCTGCCGGGCCTGGCAATGGCTGCACCTGCTGTGGCAGACAAAGCCGATAATGCCTTTATGATGATTTGCACCGCGCTGGTGCTGTTCATGACGATTCCGGGGATCGCGCTGTTTTACGGCGGCCTGATCCGCGGCAAGAACGTACTCTCCATGCTGACGCAGGTTGCCGTCACGTTCGCGCTGGTGTGCGTGCTGTGGGTGGTTTACGGTTACTCGCTGGCCTTCGGGGAGGGCAACGCCTTCTTCGGCAACGTTAACTGGGCGATGCTGAAAAATATCGAACTGACCGCGGTAATGGGCAGCTTCTATCAGTATATTCATGTCGCGTTCCAGGGCTCATTCGCGTGCATCACCGTGGGGCTGATTGTGGGCGCGCTGGCTGAGCGTATCCGCTTCTCTGCGGTACTGATTTTCGTGGTGGTCTGGCTGACGCTCTCCTATGTCCCGATTGCGCATATGGTCTGGGGCGGTGGTCTGTTGGCTTCCCATGGCGCGCTGGACTTTGCGGGCGGTACCGTTGTGCACATCAACGCCGCGGTAGCAGGTCTGGTAGGCGCATACCTGATTGGTAAGCGCGTGGGCTTCGGGAAGGAAGCATTTAAGCCGCACAATCTGCCGATGGTCTTTACCGGCACCGCCATCCTCTATTTTGGCTGGTTCGGCTTCAACGCAGGTTCAGCCAGCGCCGCTAACGAAATCGCCGCGCTGGCCTTCGTGAATACCGTTGTGGCAACCGCCGGCGCTATCCTCTCATGGGTATTTGGCGAGTGGGCCGTTCGCGGCAAGCCATCCCTGCTGGGTGCCTGTTCCGGGGCGATTGCCGGTCTGGTAGGTATTACGCCAGCGTGCGGTTACGTGGGCGTGGGCGGTGCGCTGCTGATCGGTATCGTCGCAGGACTGGCGGGGCTGTGGGGCGTTACCGCACTGAAACGTATTCTGCGCGTTGACGATCCGTGTGATGTATTCGGCGTACACGGTGTGTGCGGCATTATCGGCTGTATCATGACCGGTATCTTTGCTGCACAATCTTTGGGCGGCGTGGGTTATGCTGAAGGCGTGACCATGATGCATCAGGTGCTGGTCCAGCTTGAAAGTATCGCGATTACGGTTGTCTGGTCGGGCGTTGTAGCCTTTATCGGCTACAAGCTGGCCGATATGACCGTGGGGCTGCGCGTACCGGAAGAGCAGGAGCGCGAAGGTCTGGACGTCAACAGCCACGGCGAGAATGCGTACAACGCATAATTTGAGTGCCTTGCCGGGGGGTGGCTTCGCCTTACCCGGCCTGAAAAAGTGAAATTTGCAGGCCCGGTAAGCGTAGCGACCGGGCTTTTTACCTCACCCTCGATTACGCATCACACCTTCCTGCACGGTAGAAGCCACCAGCACACCATCCTGGGTGTAAAACTCCCCGCGAACAAAACCGCGTGCGCTGGACGCAGAGGTACTTTCTACGCTGTAAAGCAGCCACTCGTTCATGTCGAAAGGACGATGGAACCACATGGAATGGTCAATCGTGGCGACCTGCATCCCTTTTTCCAGGAATCCCACGCCGTGCGGCTGTAGCGCAACCGGCAGGAAGTTGAAATCCGACGCATAACCCAGCAGATACTGATGCACGCGCAAGTCTGCCGGTACGCTGCCGTTGGCGCGGATCCACACCTGGCGGGTGGGCTCAGCAGTATGCCCCTTCATTGGGTTATGAAATTCGACCGGGCGGATCTCCAGCGGTTTATCGCACAGAAACTTCTCTTTTACCTGCGGCGGCAGCAGATGTGCGAGTGTGCGGGCAATTTCGGTTTCCGATTTCAGATCGTCCGGCGATGGGGCAGACGGCATCTGTTTTTGATGCTCATAGCCCGGCTCTGGCGCCTGGAAGGAGGCGGTCATGTAGAAGATGGGTTTCCCATGCTGGATGGCCGCCACACGGCGAGCGCTGAAGCTTTGGCCGTCACGCAGAACTTCCACGTCGTACACAATCGGTTTAGCGCTGTCACCGGGGCGTAAAAAGTAGCTGTGGAATGAGTGCACCAGACGGTCTGCCGGAACGGTCTCCTTAGCGGCATATAGCGCTTGCCCCACGACCTGGCCCCCAAAAACCTGGCGTAAGCCTAAATCTTCGCTTTGTCCGCGAAAAAGCCCTTCTTCTATTTTTTCCAGGTTCAGCAATGTCAGCAGATTGTTCAGTGCCTGACTCATAGTGGTCCTCAATAAACGCCGTGGCGAAAGATACGCTGAGTATAACGCAGAAACGATAGTGGTCCGATGGGTAGAATTATCTTAATACCTGGGCAAAATTAGGCATAAATCCGTGATTTGTGCCACACTTGTTTACGTTATGTGAATAAAACGACATCGGATGGGATCGATCCCGCCGGTGCATTGATGATAAGGAGACTTCAATGAAACTCGTGCCTATGTTAAGCGGTGTTGCAATGGCGGTGGCGTTGTCCGCCTGTGCGGATAAGAGTGCCGATGTAGCGGTACCAACGGCGACCCCAAACGGGATTAACACCCTTTCACAGCAAGCTATTCGACAGCCTAACGTGTCCGGTACCATCTGGATCAAACAGAAAGTCGCTCTGCCGCCGGACGCGGTTTTAACGGTCACGTTATCCGATGCGTCACTGGCGGATGCACCGTCTAAAGTCCTTGCACAGCGTGCAGTTCGTACAGAGGGTAAACAGGCGCCGTTCAGCTTCGTGCTGCCGTACAACCCGTCTGACGTTCAGCCTAACGCGCGTATCCTCCTGAGCGCGGCGGTAACGATCAACGATAAGCTGGTCTTTATCACCGATACCGTGCAGGAAGCGGTCAACAAAGGGGGCACCAAAATCGACCTGACCCTGGTCCCGGTGCAGCAGACTGAAGTGCCTGTGGCAACGCAGACCAATCAGCCGACCTTGCCTACACCGCCAACACAGTTGTAACTTTCTTTCGCCCTCTTCATTTTGACGGGAGAGGGCGTCAGTATTCCCAGCGATACTTCTGCATATCTATCTGTCCCGTCCCGGACACCTGTACCCCTTCTGAGAGTAATGCCTGACGCTGGCGCTGCAAGTCTGGCCCGGTGAGGGAAATGGCGCCATGGCGATTAACGACCCGGTGCCATGGTAACGTACTTCCCTCCGGAAGCCTTCTTAGCACGCCGCCAACCTGACGCGCTGCGCGCGGAGAGCCCGCCAGTCGGGCGACTTCCCCATAGGTCGTGATACAGCCTTCCGGAATCGAGGCCACGATTTGCCACACTCGCTGTGGGAAAGAGTCGTGTTCGTCCATTGTTTCTCCAGCGGGAATTCAGCGAAAGGTAATGTTATACGAAGATAAAGAAGATTGTCGGGTCAGTTTGCGCAATAATCCAGCATCCAGTTGCCAGCGGCTTGCAATTGAGGTGCTCCACAGGGATAATGCGCCAGCGCGTTGGTTATCAACGCTCTCAATGGGGGCTCTGTTGGTTCTCCCGCAACGCTACTCTGTTCACCAGGTCAGGTCCGGAAGGAAGCAGCCAGGGCAGACGACGTGGGTGCCGGGATGTAGCTGGCAGGGCCCCCACCCATTTGTGTTCTTCTCTGAAGTTTCCCCCTATATAAACCTTCTCAATTATGTGCCTATTTTGTTCGTGCAATATCTCCTTCATTGAACTGAAATAATAATGTCATAAACCTGTAATAATAGACTGTCATTTTATTATCGGGCGTCTTTTTGTTGTCATAAGCAAAAAAATATATATCTGGATAACAAACTTATCTTCGTGTATTAAATTAAACACGTGTTCCGAAAGGATGTGACAATCATGGTAACTGCGGTTTTAAACGTTAAAATTGATGAAGCGCTAAAAGAAAGACTCCGCCACTATGCGGAAGACAATAATGAGAATTTAAGCGTGACCACAGAGAAACTGCTGCTGCTGGCATTTGAAGCAGTAGAAGAGGCGGGAGTATCGGAAGAGGATGTTGATAATCAGCATACGGAAGAAGAGAGCGTAAATCCATTTACTCCTAAAGAAATCAAAGCACTACGTAAACTTCTGAAGAAGAGAAAATGAAACAACAACTATCGACTGCCAGCGATTACAACGAGGCCTGCAATCTGTTACGTTCGGGCTATGTGAAACATGTTCGTCTTGGCTGGAATGTAGGAAGTGATGAGTTCTTTCGAATTGCGTCTGACTGGTGTGATACCGGTGCGAAAATAAAGAAAGAAGGTGAAAATTTCATTATTTCGCTGAAAGGCTTCCCGATTCCTCCTCAACATTAAGTTGTTCTTCATGAAAACAGCTGACTGCATGCGTTACAGTCAGCTGTTTTTATTGTTTCTGGCGAATAATTTACACCAGGCTCCGTTTTACTGGCGGTGTACTTTTATTTAAGGCAAGCCACAGCGGTTTGATACGCAGTAATGCCTCTTCAAGTTCTGGCGAATTGAGTGAGAAGGGCATACGCAGGTAGCGGTCAAACGCGCCTGAAAGCCCAAAGCGCGTGCCGGTGCCCATAATGATGCCTGTCGTTTCCGCACGTGCCGCCAGTTGAGTCGCCAGCATGCCGGGTAGTTCAATCCAGTATGAAAGTCCTCCCTCCGCTTCCTGAAACCGCCATTCGGGGAAATGCTCCCGTAACATCTGGCCACAGCGGTCACGCCGTTCTGCCAGCATTTCCCGCCGGGCAGGCAGGAAGGTTTCACTGTTTTCGATAAGCCACAGCGTGGCCAGCTGTTCCAGCACCGGAGAGCCCAGATCCAGCGTATCGCGCGTCTGTGCGAGCGTGGCGATAGTGCGGGACGAGGCGCGGATCCAGCCGAGACGAAGCCCACCCCAGAAGCTTTTGCCTGCGGAACCCAGCGTAATCACCGCGGCCTCCGGGTTAAAGGCGGCCAGCGGCGGCGGCGGGGGAGCATCGAACCAGAGATCGACCATGGTTTCATCCACCACCAGCGTGGTGCGGGTTTGCGCGGCGATGTCGGTTATGGTCTGACGCGTCGCGGCATCCATGCAGCGCCCGGTCGGATTATGAAAATCCGGCATTAGATAGGCCAGACGCGGGGCTGTCTGGGCAAGCGTTGCGGCAAAACCATCGGTATCCCAGCCCGTTTCTGGCAGCGAGACGCCCACGGGCCGACATTGCGCCCCCTGAATCGCGGCTATCGCCAGCGGGTAGGTGGGATGATCCACCACTACGCGATCCCCGGGCCCGGTCATCATTCTTAAGATCAGGGCGAAGCCGCTGACGGCACCGTTCACCACCATCACTTCGTCTGCCCGGGTGGGCAGACCGCGTGCGGTGTAGCGGGCGGCGATAGCTTCACGCAGCGCTGGAAGCCCAAGCTGATCGTACCCGGTCAGCGCCAGATTCGGCGTAATGGTCGTCAGCGCGTGGGTGTAGGCCTGATGGATCTCTGGCCCTGCGTTGAGCGCGGCGGTTGAGAGATCCAGCGCCGCGCTGGCAGTGGAAAGCGTGGGCACGGCCCGGCTGTCTGGCAGGATCGCCCGGGAACCGCTGCCGTGACGGCTCTCCAGAAAACCCTCTTCACGCAGATGCGCCAGCGCGCTGCTGATGGTGGTGCGGCTGATGTCCAGTGCGGCGGCCAGTTCCCGCTCTCCGGGCAGGCGCGTGTTTAGCGCCAGCCTGCCATCCAGAATTAACAGGCGTAACGCGTCAGCCAGCTGGCGCCACCGCGGGGTGCGGGAAGAGGTTTGTTGCCAGTGCCCTAACAGGCGAACCAGAGACTGGCTTCCAAAACGACGTGATGACATGTGCAGTCCACTATTTGAAAACTGGACATTAATCATAGTGCCATTTTCAGCGAAGATGGAAGCTGGTTCTTCGGAGAAGAGAAAATGGTGCGTCGTCTGGTACAACTTTATGTCGGTTTAGCCCTTTACGGACTTTCAACCGCGATGTTTATTCGTTCGGATCTGGGTGTTGATCCCTGGAATGTTTTTCACCTTGGCGTCGCCATCCAGGCCGGAATGAGCATCGGCACGGTGATGATTTTAACCGGGGCTGCGGTGCTGCTGCTATGGATCCCGCTGCGTCAGCTTCCGGGGCTGGGTACGGTCAGTAACGTGATTTGTATTGGCCTGGCGGCAGATGCGTCAATGGCATTGATCCCGGAACTCACCTCGCTGCCCGTGCGCATCACCCTGCTGGTTTCCGGCATTGTGGTTAACGCCCTTGCCACCGGAATGTATATCGGCGCGGGTTTTGGCGCAGGCCCACGCGACGGCCTGATGACCGGCATACACGCCCGGCTGGGCTGGTCGATCCGCAGCGTGCGTACCGCAATCGAGGTGACCGTGTTGATCGTCGGCTACCTCCTCGGGGGAGCGTTTGGCGTCGGAACCGTGCTGTATGCGTTAACCATCGGCCCGCTGATCCAGCTTTGTTTGCCGTGGTTTCGCCAGAGACCGCGCATGCAGAAAGCCGCGCAGCCGGAGCGGATTGCTTAATTTTGCGAAGCGCTCACAGGCTATAATGGCGTAACTGTGTCAGAATAGTGACTACCTTTTACGACGCCAGAATCTATGAAAGCGATCACTCTTTATGACGTTGCCCGCGTAGCGGGCGTTTCTTATCAGACCGTTTCCCGGGTGATTAACGACGCGGAACACGTTTCTGCCCGTACGCGGGAAAAGGTCCGACAGGCCATGGCGGCGCTACACTATGTACCTAACCGTGGCGCGCAGCAGCTGGCCGGAAAACGCACCCGCACGCTGGGGCTGATGACCAGCGATCTGGCGCTGCATGCGCCGTCGCAAATCGCCTCAGCTGTAAAATCCCGGGCAGTGGAGCAGGGGGCTGGCGTGCTCATCTCTATGGTGGAGCAGCCCGCGCAGTGTCAGGCTGCTTTGCAGGAGTTACTGGCGCAGCGCGTGGAGGCGCTGCTGGTGAACGTTCCGCTGGAAGATGCTCAGGCAGAAATGCTTCAGGAAATGGCCTCGCCGACCCCGGTTCTTTTTCTTGATGTTTCCCCCACAGCTCGGGTTAACAGCCTCGTTTTCAATGCTGAACAGGGCGCTGGCCTGGGGGCGGAGCATCTGCTTTCGCTGGGGCACCGGCGAATTGCGCTGCTCGCCGGGCCGGAAAGTTCTGTCTCTGCCCGGGCTCGCCTGGCGGGATGGAAAACTACGCTGGCTCAGGCTGGCGTGGAGGCGTTTGCGGTGGCGCAGGGCGACTGGAGCGCGGCTTCAGGCTACGAGAAAGGGCATCAACTCCTGGCGGGCGCACAGCTGCCGGAGGCGATCCTTGTGGCGAACGATCAGATGGCGCTTGGCGTTTTACGCGCCTGTGCGGAAAGAGGCGTTGCGGTACCGGGGCAGATCTCGGTTGTCGGGTTTGATGATACGGCTGACAGCGCGTGGTTTTCCCCTCCGCTGACCACCGTTCGGCAGGCGTTCCGCGAGGCCGGTGAACGCAGCGTGGAGTGGCTCCTGGCAACTGCCCGTCACGCCGAACCCTGGCAACAACAACTTCCCGTTACGTTGATCGTTCGTCATTCCACCGCGCCGCGCGCCGTACAACAGGCCGATCGTGAAGAGCTGGCGCAACAGCTAAGAACGCTGGCGCTGCTGGCGGAGAAACTGGCGCGCAGCTAGCACTTTTGTGATCGTGCTCGCCTGGCGACGATCAAAGTCTTTACCACCACCGTTTACCAGGGCATGTTGACTAAAATTGTGAGCGCTTCGTAAAGAGGTTGATATGTCTTCCACATTGCCGCTGACCCTCAGCGCAATTCTGGCTCGTCGTGACTGGGAAAACCCGGGCGTGACGCAGTGGAATCGTCTGGCCGCACACGCGCCTTTTCATAGCTGGCGCGATGAAACCCTCGCCCGGGAGGATAAGCCTTCGCTGAGCAAGCGTCTGCTTAACGGCATCTGGCGATTCAGCTTTTTCCCGGCACCAGAGCAGGTGCCCGAGGCATGGGTAACGGACGATCTGTCTGATGCCGTTGAGATGCCCGTGCCGTCGAACTGGCAGATGGAGGGATTCGATACCCCCATCTACACCAACGTCACCTATCCGATAAATGTGAACCCGCCCTATGTACCGGCTGAAAACCCAACCGGTTGTTACTCGCTCACATTTGAGATGGATGATGCCTGGCTGCTCAGCGGGCAAACCCGCATTATCTTTGATGGGGTGAATTCAGCTTTTCATCTGTGGTGTAACGGCCAGTGGATAGGCTATTCCCAGGACAGCCGTCTGCCTGCGGAGTTCGACCTCAGCGCGGTGCTGCGACCGGGGCAGAACCGCCTGGCGGTGATGGTGTTACGCTGGTGCGACGGAAGCTACCTGGAAGATCAGGACATGTGGCGGATGAGCGGCATTTTCCGTGACGTCTCGCTGCTGCACAAGCCGGAAACGCGGATTGCCGATTATCAGATCGTGACCGATCTGAATGCCGAATGCGATCGGGCGCTGCTCCGGGTTGACGTTGCGCTGGAAGGCTTACGCTATGCCGAATGCGAGGTGGCGTTTACCCTGTGGCGTAACGGCGAAGCCTGCGCGCAAATCACGCAACAGCCCGGATCGGCCATCGTGGACGAACGCGGCAGTTGGGCGGAGCGGCTCACGGTGGCGATACCCGTGAACAATCCCGCGCTGTGGAGCGCTGAAACACCGGAACGCTATCGTTTGACCATGTCGCTTCGGGATGTGCAGGGCAACATGCTGGAGACTGAAGCCTGCGATGTCGGTTTCAGACGCGTCGAAATCAGCAACGGCCTGCTGAAGCTTAACGGCAAACCGCTGCTGATCCGCGGCGTGAACCGTCATGAACATCATCCTGAGAAGGGGCAGGTGATGGATGAGGCGACCATGCGCCGCGACATCGAACTGATGAAGCAGCATAACTTCAATGCCGTGCGCTGCTCGCATTATCCGAATCACCCTCTGTGGTACACGCTTTGCGATCGCTACGGCCTGTACGTGGTCGATGAGGCGAATATTGAAACCCATGGCATGGTGCCGATGAGCCGCCTGGCGGACGATCCGCGCTGGCTGCCTGCCATGAGCGAACGCGTCACGCGTATGGTGCAGCGGGACCGGAATCATCCGTCCATCATCATCTGGTCCCTGGGGAATGAGTCCGGGCATGGGGCGAATCACGATGCGCTGTACCGCTGGCTGAAAACCACCGATTCCACGCGGCCGGTGCAGTACGAAGGCGGGGGGGCCAGTACGGCGGCAACTGATATTATTTGCCCGATGTATGCCCGCGTCGATCAGGATCAGCCGTTCCCGGCGGTGCCAAAGTGGTCGATTAAAAAGTGGATTGGTATGCCGGACGAAACCCGTCCGCTGATCCTGTGCGAGTATGCCCACGCGATGGGTAACAGCTTTGGCGGCTTTGCCAGCTACTGGCAGGCATTCCGCAGCCATCCCCGGTTGCAGGGCGGCTTTGTCTGGGACTGGGTCGATCAGGCACTGACGAAAAAAGCGGAAGACGGCACGGCATTCTGGGCCTACGGCGGCGATTTTGGCGATAAGCCCAACGATCGTCAGTTCTGCCTCAACGGGCTGGTGTTTCCCGATCGCACCCCGCATCCCGCCCTTTACGAGGCACAGCGTGCCCAGCAGTTCTTTACCTTTACGCTGGTGAGCACCGCTCCGCTGGTCGTCGATATCCAGAGCGATTATCTGTTCCGTCATACTGACAACGAGAGTCTGCGATGGTCGGTGGCGCGTGACGGTGCGGTGTTGGCTTCCGGCGAAATAACCCTTTCTGTTGCGCCCCAGGGAACACAGCGCGTTGAGATCCCGCAGACTGAACTTGTCGCTGAACCGGGCGAGGTCTGGCTCAACGTGGAGATCGTTCAGCCGCAGGCCACGCCGTGGTCGCCGTCCGGCCACCGTTGTGCCTGGGATCAGTGGCCGCTCCCGGCTCCGCTGTACCTTACGCCACCGAAAGCAGACGGAACCCCACCACAGTTAACGGTGCAGGAAGAGGTGCTGGACATCACTCATCAGCAGCAGCGCTGGCAGTTTAGCCGTCTCACCGGCAACCTGACCCAGTGGTGGAACGCGGGCGCTGAAACGCTCCGTTCCCCGCTAACGGATAACTTTACCCGGGCGCCGCTGGATAATGACATTGGCGTCAGCGAGGCGACCCGCATCGATCCGAACGCGTGGGTGGAACGCTGGAAAGCGGCAGGGATGTATGAGATATCCTCGCGCCTTATCCAGTGTGAAGCGGAACAGCATGCCCGTGAGGCGGTGGTGACCACGCAGCACGTCTGGGAGCATCAGGGTAAAGCGCTGTTTATCAGCTACAAGGTCTGGCGGATTGATGACCACGGGTTACTGCACGGTGATGTGCAGGTGACGGTGGCGTCTGACATTCCTGAGCCCGCTCGCGTGGGCCTGAGCGTTATGCTGGCGGATATCCCGCAAACGGTGCGCTGGCTGGGGCTGGGCCCGCTGGAGAATTATCCGGACAGAAAACTGGCGGCGCAGCAGGGGCGCTGGGCGTTACCGCTGGACGCCATGCAGACGCCGTATATCTTCCCGACGGAGAACGGTTTACGCTGCGACACCCGTGAGCTGACGTTTGGCTCACATCACTTCCAGGGACAGTTCCATTTCTCCCTGAGCCGTTACAGCCAGCAGCAACTGCATACGACAACGCATCAGCACTTGCTGCGGGAAGAGGCTGGCTGCTGGTTGAATCTTGATGCCTTCCACATGGGCGTGGGGGGGGACGACTCATGGAGCCCGAGCGTAGCTCCCGCCTTCATTCTGCAAAACCGTCGGCTGCGCTACACGTTTTGCTGGCAGCAGAACGGCTGAGCCGATACGTGCGGCCACTGCCGTGGCCGCACGTAACACCGCGCAATGGGTTTATTTCCTGAGGTTGTGCTCGGCCCAGCGAATGAAATCTTCTTTAGGCAGCGCCTTGCTGAAATACCAGCCCTGTCCGTACTGCACGCCGTGGCGATGCAACCATTCTAGCAGCCCTTCAGTTTCAATGCCTTCTGCGACCATCGCCAGCTTAAGCGATTTGGCCATTTCGATGATGTGGGGAGTCACGTTCTTATACTCCAGCGCGTCCACAAAGGATTTATCAATCTTCAGGGTATCGACATCAAGATCCTGCAAATAGCTCAGGCTGGAGTAACCCGTACCAAAATCATCAATGTAGATGGCATGCCCGGAGCGCCGAAACGCAGCGATGGCAGGGGCGCTGACGGCAGGATCGGCAAAGCCGCGCTCGGTCAATTCAAGGGCGATCTGGCGCGGGTGGACGCCCCATTTGTTGAGCAATTGACTCAGCAGGCGAGGCAGCTCGGGGGACGTTAAATCGGATGGTGCAAGGTTGACAGAAATGTGCAGTTCCGGGTGATGATGCAGCCAGGCACCTAAATCCTCAAACACCTTATTCACCACCAGCTGTGTCAGCGTTGAAATAAGCCCCGTCTGCTCCGCCAGGGGAACAAAGAGATTAGGCGACAGGTCACTGCCATCTGGCTGCGGCCAGCGCATCAGCGCTTCTGCACCCACCAGTTTTCCACTGCATAGCGCCACAATGGGCTGATAGTGAACCTCGATCTCCCGGTTGTTGATCGCGTCGATCAGCCGGTTACGCGGGGAAAGCAAACGGCGGAGGATGCGAAGCACAATAAGGGCTGCAACCAGGCTTATCAATATGCCAGCCGGTAGCCAGATGATCAGCTGCTGATGCCAGGATGCCGCGAGCGGTTTTAACGATGCCCAGGCAATAACCGTAAGCCCCAGTTCTGGCACCGGTTTCAACACGTACATCGAGCCGTTGTATTGCACGCGCTTAACGTCCTGCTGCTCCTTAACGACAGAAAGAATATACGGGTCGAGAATATTGCTTCTGGCAAATATCCGATGGGTTTCGCTGCCCACCAGGGCGGCATCCATCGAAATGTCACCGAACGGGACAACATCCACAAGCGACGCCGGATCGACCATTACCAGATAATGTCCTTTCCCCAGAACGGCCATATAACGGTGAATGCCGAGGTCGTTTTGCGAGGTGAGCCACGCGCTATACCCGTCTGCGGTGATCCGCATCGGGGGCGGTAAGATCGCCGTATTACTGGATTGTTCCAGAGAGGAGCAGAGCGGCTTCAGGTTATCGATATACATCACTTCCTGAATATAGCGCCATGAGAACGCGACACGACGCATTTCGCGTAAGTGCGGAGGAGTGCAGGGCGGGGCGTTGAACAACTGTAGGTGCGTGAGCGCCTGTTTTGCCTGCGCAACGACTCTGTCGGTACGGATCAGGACGCGCGAGGCATATCTGTCCAGTGCATCCACAAATTTCGCCTCTGCCTGACGATGCGCCAGCCAGATACTGAGGCACACAGGGACCAGCACAGAGAAGATCAGTACGCCTGTCACCAGGCTGACCAGATGTCGGGTTCGCATGCTGCTGTATCCTTTCCATATGCCCGACCAGGGCATGGAGTTTGCGCGCCAGAGGAAAAATTTTTTATCGCTAAATGATATAGTTATAGCATGTAACAGTCTCTGGCAGTATTTGAAAACCTTTCAAAAACAGGCTGTGCGTCACAGGGGTTGTTTTTGCAGCAAAGCTCAGATAGTATTTTGTTATGTTATAACAACACATGAAGGCCAGAAATGAAACCGAATATCCATCCAACCTATCGCACCGTTGTGTTTCACGACACCACGGCTAATGAATATTTTAAAGTTGGCTCAACGATTAAGACAGACCGTGAAATTGAACTTGAGGGGAAAACGTATCCCTACGTTACTCTTGATGTCTCCTCTAAATCACATCCGTTTTATACCGGGAAGCAGAAGACCTTCTCGACGGATGGCAGCGCGGCACGCTTCCGCAAGCGTTTTGGTGGCTTTCTTGATGCGAAGCGAGGCTAATCATGCAGGTGCTTAACTCATTGCGCAGTGCAAAACAGCGTCACCCGGATTGCCAGATAGTCAAACGCAAGGGACGCTTATACGTGATTTGCAAATCTAACCCGCGCTTTAAGGCGGTGCAGGGGCGTAAAAAAAGACGCTAGAGGCGCGTTTCTCGCCAGCTTTCCAGGGATCTTTTCTGTTTGCCATCGACGGTAAAATTGTCGGTGGCAAGCCAGCTTTCAAACGCGCTCGCCAGCGCTGACCACTCTTTGTCGAGAATTGAAAACCAGTCGGTGTCCCGGTTTCGGCCTTTAATGACCAGCGCCTGGCGAAAACGCCCTTCAAACTGAAACCCAAGACGCAGGGCCGCTTTGCGGGAGGGTTCGTTCAGGCTGTTGCACTTCCATTCATAACGTCGGTAGCCCAGGGTATCGAACACGTACCGCATCAGCAGATACTGCGCTTCTGTCGACATGGGCGTGCGGCTTAACAGTGACGAGAAGTGAACATGTCCCACTTCTACAACGCCGTTTTTAGGATCGATCCGCATAAGGGACAGCGTCCCGACAGGAGATTGGGTCTGGTTATCGATAACGCTAAAGTGGATGGGATCGGATAATTTGCTCACGCTCGCCACCCATTCGGCAAACTCCTCTGCGGTGGCATCGGGTTCACGCAGCAGCCACGTCCAGCTTCGAGTATCTCCGGCCAGGGAATACGCAGAGAACAACGCGTGGGCATGCTCCACGCGCAGCGGCTCAAGCCGACAATAGCGACCCTGAAGTACCACCCGGGACGGGGGCGGGCGAGGCTGCCAGTCGGCAAGGCTTTCCCCTACAGGTTGTCCAAACTCATTGAATACACTCATCTTTATTTCCACGATGTTGAAAAGATCTCCAGATTAGTGAATTACTGGTTCCTTAAAAAGAACCACCAGGCTATGTTTTGCTGGTACCACGAGGAGGTAAAGATGAATATACCGGGTGATGAGCTATACACCCTGCTCCATGCTGCGCTGAAAAAACGTGGGGAAGAAACGCTCCAGCGCGCGCTCTACCTTGCTTTGCGGGAGGCCATACTGTGCGGAAGGCTTCGGTCCGGCAGTCATTTGCCCGGCTCGCGAACGCTGGCGCAGCAGATCTCGGTGTCCCGAAACACCGTTAATGCGGCGCTGGACCAGCTCACGCTCGAAGGTTATTTGCAGCGTAGCCGCCAGGGTACGCGGGTGGGGCAATTCGCTCATCGTACGATTACCCGGACATTACCGGACCCGGACGTCAGACTGACAAAACGTGTTGCCCTGCTGCCCGCGCCTGTGCCGCGCGACACTCCGGTGATGGCATTTACGCCAGGAACGCCTGCCATCAACTATTTCCCCTTGCCGCTGTGGCGGCGGTTATACGATCGCGTCCTGCGCGAGGAGGGGAGCGCCCTGTTAGGGTATGGTGACCCGGCCGGCGAGCCGACGCTACGGGCCGCCATTGCCCGCCATCTTGCGCTCTCCCGCGGCATTGACTGCGATGCCAGCCAGATTGTGATAACCGAAGGGGCACTGGAGGGCGTCAATCTGTGCACGATGCTGTTAAGCGAGCCGGGGGATGTCGCCTGGGTTGAAAATCCCGGCTATAGCGGCGCTAAAAGCGCTTTCGTCAAAACCGGCCTGGCGATGAGCGGCATACCGGTTGATGACGAGGGGATGTGCTGGGAAGGGCTGTGTGCGCCTTCACCCACGCTGATTTTTACCTCGCCATCGCATCAGTTCCCTTACGGAAGCGTGCTCAGCGCGCGGCGGCGTCTGGCGCTGCTGGAACTGGCCCGGCAGCACAGCGCGTGGATCATTGAGGACGATTACGACAGCGAATTCCGTTATGCCGGTGAGCCCGTACCGGCGATGCTGGGAATGGTCAACAATGCGCCCGTTGTGTATCTGGGGACGTTCAGCAAAACGCTGTTTCCGTCGCTCAGAATGGGGTTCATGGTATTACCGCCAGCGCTGGCGAAGGCAGCGCGTCCGGCCATCGGCTCGCTGCTGCGCGGCGGGCATCGCGCTGAACAGCGCACCCTGGCGCTATTTATTGAGGAAGGCAACTATGCGCGACATCTTGCCGCCATGCGCCGACTTTATCGTAAGCGATACCGCCAGCTGCGGGAGGTGCTAAGTGCAGAGCTTCATACGCCGCACCGTGTTCTTGCCGGAGAAGGAGGGATGCACCTGGCGCTGGCGATTGACGGTATCGACGACCAGCGGCTGGTGGAGCAGGCAAGAGCGTTTCAGCTGGCACCCGCTGCACTGAGCGGGTACTACCTTGAGACGACGCAGGGGCAAACCGGTCTGGTTTTAGGTTACGGCAATACCTCTGCTTCGCAGTTTGCGCCGGGTATTCGACGTCTTCAGGCGCTCATTACACAGCAGCGGGGCGGGAAAGGGTAAAGACATCATAAAAAGAGAGCTGGCCCTTGGTGATGACCATTTTCTGCAACTTCTCTTTTTGCCCGGCTTCGACAGCCGGCGAGTGCAGGATGCTGTCGATCAGCTCCTTCGGCACGTAACGCGTGTTGTACCACTCCCCGTTGTAGCAGACGCGGAAATCGAGTACGTCGATATCTTCATACCGGTAACGCGGATTGACGTCGAAAAAGAAAAACGCGTTAAACACCACGAACAGCACAACCAGCAGCCAGACGGAATCGACCAGCGTTTCAGACTTCAGCATGACGATAAGCGTTGCCAGCCAGGCGGCGTACATGGCGACGAACAATCCGGGATGTTTGCGAATAAAGCTGATGCTAAAGCGCGGACGATTGTCGCGCTTTTCGCGGGTATTGAGCTCGTCGATGGTGGCGGTAAGCAGGCGCTGTATCTCTGTCATTTTTTGCCTTTATGATTGTTAAAAATACAGGTGATCTGCCTATTTTATGAGAGGGGTTTATGCGATGAAAGTAACAGTTATGCCAGGAAAAAGCATAACAGTTACTCAGGATGCGCTTAGATCATTTTAATGATTTTCGCCGGATTCCCGCCCACTACCGCATTGGCCGGCACGTCTTTGGTCACTACCGCGCCGGAAGCGATAACCGCATTATCGCCAATGGTCACGCCCGGATTAATCACCGCGCGTCCGCCGATCCAGACGTTATGGCCTATGGTGACCGATTTACCGTACTCCAGCCCGCTGTTACGTTCGGTCGCGTCCAGAGGATGCGTGGCTGTATAAATGTGCACCCCCGGTGCGAGCATACAGTTATCGCCAATGCGGATAGGGCAGACGTCCAGCATGACGCAGTCGAAGTTGGCGTAAAAATTGTTGCCCAGATAGATGTTATAGCCGTAGTCGCAGCGGAAGCTCGGCTCAATATAAGCGCCTTCGCTTTGACCCAGCAGGTCAGCTAATAAGGCGCGACGTTCGGCCTTCTCATCGGGTGCGGTATGGTTATAGCGGTGAACAATATGACGAGCGCGTAAACGGTCAGCCCTCAGCGTGTCATCGCCGGGGCGATAATATTCACCGGCAATCATCTTCTGTTTTTCTTCACTCATGGGAACCTCTCTGGAATCGTTTTACGTAGCGTAAAGAGGATTAGCCAGAAAGGGAACGTTCCCTAAAAGTGGCTGTGACGGGAGTCACAACATTCTTGCGTATAAATACGTTTTATACGGGGACCTGGCGTTTGCACTTGAAGCGTAATACGAAAGGTAAATTCAGCTTAACAACGGGCGTAGTGCCTTAAAGTCTCTCTTCAACGACTAACGAACAAATTTCCATACCGAAGAGGGGATCTTGTCATAGAGTTTATTCATAGTCAGTTCAGCAAGACGATGGTCGGCAGCTGAATAAAATACCGCCAGTTCATTATCAGACAGCTCGTATTTATTTTTCTCAATAACACGTTCGAGCGTGTCAATTGACTGACAGCGTCGCAGGCGCATCAAATAATCGACTTTAGTTAATGGTTTATCAGACATAAAATTCACCTTAGTATTTGTAATAATTTTAACAGGAAAGACTAACCGGATTAGCTCTGCTGACATTCGTGAAGCAGCGAAATAGACGGTTTCCTGATTTACGCCATTTCTGCAAATCCTGTGCGTTAATGCCGTAGCTGCTGAACAACATAAAGGTGTCGTCCAGGTATTCATCAATTTGCTCTATCAACTTATTATCTTCATTGTACTTAATTTTATAATTAAGTGCGAAGGTTGCGATATGCTCGATCAGCTCATTAAGCTGTAAATTGATAGCAGACGTTGGATCGTTCACCCAGCCATGGTTACTTTCTTCAAGATTGGCAAGGCAGTCATGGTACAAGGATTCGCAGAGAAATTTCAACTGCGCGATATCATGCCTTTTTGGCGAGTACTCGTCCATAGCGCATCCCCTTCTGAGTGATTTTTTACTCACCGAACATCATGTCGGGATGGATACAATTTGCTTAGCCACACGGGAGCTGTGTTCCTGATAACTCTAACTATAAGCCACTCTGATCAGGATTTCACCGCGCTATTACGAAAAATTACAATTAAAACGTTTCCTTGCGAGCGCTTACGCAAATGTGACCTCTGACGCGAACACTTTTATCGAGAGAAACCCTTTTTTTAATCCGTTCCTTAAGATTCATTGAGTTAGCGCAATGTTTCATTTGAAGTCCGGATTCAGATGTCTTCGGCATTTACGATGATTTAGGATTTGTCCGAATATTTTAGGCGATGAATTGATATTAAAAGAATGCTGAATTCTACGATTAGCTTATCGGATTATTATGATAAGTCTTATCAGGACGGGTGAAAATAAATAAAACGACAATAAGACTATTTTATGAATTTTTCTGAAAATGAAAAAGGCCGCAAATGCGGCCTTTTTATCATGTGAAACCGGTATCAGTGATGTTCTACCGAATGATTGTGCTCCACATCTTCATTTTTGCGGCTAAAGCGGCGACGTACCACCACGAAGAACACCGGTACAAAGAAGATGGCGAGAACGGTCGCAGTGACCATACCACCCATTACACCGGTACCTACCGCGTTCTGTGCGCCGGAGCCTGCGCCTGAGCTGATAACCAGCGGCATAACGCCGAGGATAAACGCCAGGGACGTCATCAGGATTGGACGCAGACGCATACGAACGGCTTCAAGCGTTGCTTCAATCAGGCCTTTACCTTCTTTCTCCATCAGATCTTTGGCGAATTCGACGATAAGTATCGCGTTCTTCGCCGACAAGCCAATGGTTGTCAGCAGGCCCACCTGGAAGTAAACGTCGTTAGTCAGCCCTCGGAAGGTTGCGGCAAGCAGCGCACCGATAACCCCCAGCGGAACCACGAGCATAACGGAGAACGGAATCGACCAGCTCTCATACAATGCTGCCAGACACAGGAACACCACAATCAGTGAAATGGCGTACAGGGCAGGGGCCTGGTTACCGGACAGACGTTCCTGATAGGACATACCGGTCCAGTCGTAGCCAATACCCGCAGGCAGTTTGCTGGCCAACTCTTCCATCAGGTTCATGGCTTCACCGGTGCTTCGGCCCGGCGCCGCCTGACCGAGGATCTCCATCGATGGCAAGCCGTTATAACGCTCCAGACGCGGCGAACCGTATTCCCAGCGCGAAGTTGAGAAGGCGGAGAACGGCACCATCTGGCCATCACTGCCGCGAACGTACCAGTTGTTGATATCGTTCGGCAGCATACGGTATTGCGCTTCGGACATGACGTACACTTTCTTCACGCGACCACGGTCGATGAAGTCGTTGACGTAGCTGCCACCCCAGGCTGCACCCAGCGTGGTATTGATGTCACTGATGGACACACCCAGCGCCTGTGCTTTTTCCTGGTCGATATCGATCTTGTACTGCGGCGTATCTTCCAGACCGTTAGGACGCACGCCCACCAGCAGGTCAGGGTGTTTAGCCACCTCGCCAAATAGCTGGTTACGCGCCTGAGTCAGTTTTTCGTGGCCCAGACCGCCCTGGTCAATCAGCTGGAAGTCGAAGCCGGTCGCCGTACCCAGTTCAACAATCGCTGGCAGGTTAAAGGCGAAGACCATCGCATCTTTAATCTGTGAGAAGGTACCCATGGCCCGGTTGGTAATGGCTTCAACTTTGTTCTCATCACCCGGACGTTCGGACCAGTCTTTCAGAGAAACGAAGGCAATACCGGTGTTCTGACCACGACCCGCGAAGCCAAAGCCGTTAACCGCAAACACGGATTCGACGTTGTCTTTCTCTTTGGTCAGGAAGTAGTCGGTCATCTCATCCAGCACTTTTTGCGTACGTTCTTGCGTCGCACCCGCCGGAAGCTGAGCCATGCTCAGGAACACGCCCTGGTCTTCATCTGGCAGGAACGAGCTTGGCAGACGAACAAACAGGAAAGCCATGCCCACCACGATGATGATATAGAGCAGCAGATAACGACCGGTGCTGCGCAGGATGTTCCCCACGCTGTCGGTGTAGTGATGCGTACTCTTATCAAACATGCGGTTAAACCAGCCGAAGAACCCTTTGTGCTCGCCGTGGCCACCTTTCTTAATCGGCTTCAGCATGGTCGCACACAGGGCTGGCGTCAGGATCAGGGCTACCAGCACCGACAGCGCCATCGCGGAAACGATGGTAATAGAGAACTGACGGTAAATCGCACCGGTTGAACCCCCGAAGAAGGCCATCGGGATAAATACCGCAGACAGAACCATCGCGATACCGACCAGCGCGCCCTGGATCTGGCCCATTGATTTACGGGTTGCTTCCTTCGGCGGCAGGCCTTCTTCCGCCATCACACGCTCAACGTTTTCGACCACTACGATGGCGTCATCCACCAGCAGGCCGATGGCGAGCACCATCCCGAACATCGTCAGGGTGTTTATCGAATAGCCAAATATCGCCAGAACCGCGAAGGTGCCGAGCAGTACAACCGGCACGGCGATGGTTGGGATCAGCGTTGCGCGGAAGTTTTGCAGGAACAGGTACATTACCAGGAAGACGAGGATGATCGCCTCAACCAGGGTTTTTACCACTTCGTGAATCGAAATTTTAACGAACGGCGTGGTGTCATACGGGTAAACAATTTTCAGACCTGACGGGAAGAAAGGTTCCATCTTCTTCAGTTCTGCACGGATAGCCGTCGCGGTGTCCAGGGCGTTCGCCCCAGTCGCCAGTTTGATACCTAAACCGGAAGCCGGTTTACCGTTGAACTTCGCAATAACGTCGTAGTTCTCGCCACCCAGCTCCACTTTCGCCACGTCACGTAGGCGAACCTGCGAACCGTCCTGATTCACCTTCAGCAGAATTTTACTGAACTCATCCGCCGAGGTCAGACGCGTTTGCGCGATGATAGACGCGTTAAGCTGCTGGCCTTTCACCGGCGGCGTGCCGCCTAACTGACCGGCTGCAACCTGGGCGTTTTGCGCTTTAATTGCGCTGATCACGTCAACCGGGGTCAGCTGGAAGTTGTTCAGCTTATTCGGATCCATCCAGATACGCATCGCGTACTGTGAACCGAACAGCTGAACGTCACCCACACCAGACGTACGGCTGATGGCGTCCTTCATGTTGGCGCCCACGTAGTCGGAAATATCTTCCTGCGTCATGGTGCCATCGGTGTTAATCACGCCGACAACCATCAGGAAGCTACTGGACGATTTCTCGACGCTCACACCCTGTTGTTGCACTTCCTGCGGCAGCAGGGGCATCGCCAGCTGCAGTTTGTTCTGCACCTGAACCTGCGCAATGTCCGCATCCGTACCGGATTCAAAGGTCAGGGTAATCTGAACTGTACCGGTTGAGTCACTGTTTGAGGACATGTACATCAGGTTATCGATACCGTTCATGTTCTGTTCGATAACCTGCGTAACGGTGTCCTGCACCGTTTTGGCATCAGCGCCCGGGTAGGTTGCGGAGATCGTCACTGCCGGCGGCGCAATCGTTGGATATTGCGCAACAGGCAGCTTCAGGATCGCAAGTCCCCCGGCCAGCATGATGATAATGGCGATCACCCACGCAAATATGGGGCGATCGATAAAGAAATTAGGCATGTCTTAACGGCTCCTGTTTAAGTTAAGACTTGGTTTGTTCTGACTGGCCAGCGGCCGACGCTTGTTGTTTGTCGTCAGATTTCACTTCCTGAGCTTTGACCTGCGCGCCAGGACGAACTTTTTGCAAACCAGTAATAATCACGCGATCGCCATCTTTCAGACCTTCCGTTACCAGCCACTTGTCGCCAATCGCCTGCGTTGCAGTGATATTGCGTGTTTCGACTTTGTTATCGGCACCCACAACCAGCGCGCTCGCATCGCCGCGTGGCGTACGGGTCACACCTTGCTGCGGAACCAGAATGGCGCTTGGGTTAGTCCCTTCTTCAAGACGGGCGCGTACGAACATACCCGGCAGCAGGGTTTTATCCGGATTCGGGAAAATAGCCCGGATGGTGATAGAGCCGGTGGTCTGATCGACGGTCACATCAGAAAATTCCAGTGTGCCTGTCTGTGAGAACTTGATACCGTCGTTGGTAACCAGTTCAACTTTGGCTTTACCGTTTTCCTGTTTCAGTTGTCCGCTGGCAAGCTCCTGTTTGAGACGCAGGAAATCGTTGCTGGACTGTGTAACGTCAACGTAGATCGGGTCAAGCTGCTGCACGGTGGCCAGCGCGTTGGTTTGACCGTTCTGCACCAGCGCACCTTCGGTGACGGCTGATTTACCAATGCGACCGCTGATAGGGGAGGTCACTTTGGTGTAGGCGAGGTTAATACGCGCGGTTTCTACCGCCGCTTTCGCCGCCACAACGGCTGCATTGGCTTGCTGTGCATCGGCCAGGGCAGAATCGTAATCCTGTTGACTGATGTACTGCGTGCCGAGCAGTTTCTTGTAACGATTCAACGTCAGTTGCGAAATTTTGGCTGCCGCTTCTGCTTTCGCCAGATCGCCTTTAGCGCTCTCATAAGACGCCTGATAGGTTGCTGGATCAATCTGATAAAGAGACTCACCTGCTTTCACATCACCGCCTTCGGTGAAGTTACGTTTCAGGATGATACCGCTCACCTGCGGACGTACTTCTGCAATGCGATAGGCGCTGGTGCGGCCCGGTAGTTCTGTTGTCATCTGGAGAGGTTCGGATTTGAGCGTCACGACGCCAACTTCTGGCACCTGCTGAGCTCCTTGTTGAGCCTCTTTGTCGTCACATCCTGTAAGCGCTAAGCTGCCTGAGAGCATCAGAACGACCGCCAGAGGCGTTAACCCTCTGTTTTTGTTCATATGTAAACCTCGAGTGTCCGATTTCAAATTGATCAAGGGTCCTGAGTCTAAAAACCCATTGCTGCGTTTATATTATCGTCATGCTATGGTACATACATTCATAAATGTATGTAAATCTGACTCCTGTAAATTCATCAACGTATGGCACGAAAAACCAAACAACAAGCGCTGGAAACCCGACAACACATTCTGGATGTGGCAATGCGTTTGTTCTCACAGCAGGGTGTTTCGGCAACCTCGCTGGCGCAGATTGCTCAGGCCGCGGGCGTCACGCGGGGAGCGATTTACTGGCATTTTAAAGACAAGTCAGATCTGTTTGGTGAAATCTGGGAGCTTTCAGAGTCCAGCATCAGCGATCTTGAGAGTGAGTATCGGGCAAAATTCCCTCACGATCCACTCTCAGTATTAAGAGAAATATTAGTATATATCCTTGAAGCGACTGTTGTGGAAGAACGCCGACGTCTGATGATGGAAATCATCTTCCATAAATGTGAGTTTGTTGGCGAAATGGCGGTGGTTCAGCAGGCGCAGCGCGACCTGTGTCTGGAAAGCTACGATCGCATCGAGCAAGTTCTTAAGGAATGTATGCAGGCCGACATGCTTCCCGCTACGCTGTTAACGCGCCGGGCGGCGATCCTGATGCGCAGCTATATTTCCGGCCTGATGGAAAACTGGCTTTTCGCCCCGCAGTCGTTCGATCTGAAATCAGAGGCGCGCAGCTACGTCGCGATTTTCCTGGAGATGTGCCAGCTTTGCCCGACCCTCCGCAGCGAGGGAGCGCCGCTTACTGCCTGAATCTTTCCAGGAAATGTCTTAGAGGATTACCTTCCCGCTATTCTGCTTTAGCCGGGCGTGATATTCTTCACGCCCGACTATTTTCGGTCATTTCTCAGATCACATTCACGACTATGCTGCACACCTATCGCTCGACACATTCTGTTCTGGCCGTTTTTTTGATCCTGCTGTTTTTCTTTGCAGCCGCACCGCATTCCTGGGCCCGTGCAGACAACGGCAGTGACGTCCCGACGCGTGCCGAGGTTCAGTCGCAACTCGACACCCTGAATAAACAAAAAGATCTCTCCGCCCAGGAAAAGCTCGTTCAGCAGGACCTGACGGAAACCCTGGATACGCTGGATAAGATCGATCGCATCAAAGCCGAAACGACCCAGCTGCGGCAGAAGGTCGCTCAGGCGCCGGAGAACATGCGTAAAGCAACGGAGGCCCTGAACGCGCTTAGCGACGTTGATAACGACGATGAAACCCGAAAAACGCTTGCCACGCTTTCGTTGCGCCAGCTTGAGTCGCGCGTGGCGCAGCTGCTGGACGATCTGCAAACGGCGCAGTCCGATCTCTCGACCTATAACAGCCAGCTGGTTTCGCTGCAAACCCAGCCTGAGCGCGTGCAGAACGCCATGTATTCTGCATCGCAACAGCTACAGCAGATACGTAACCGTCTGAATGGCATTACCGTGGGGGAAGGGGCGCTTCGACCGACCCAGCAAACGCTGCTGAACATCCAGCAGACGCTGCTGAACGCGGAGATTGAACAGCAGCGTAAGAGTCTGGAAGGCAACACGGTGTTGCAGGATGCGCTGCAAAAACAGCGTGACTACGTGAACGCGAATATCAACCGGCTCGAGCATCAGCTTCAGCTGTTGCAGGAGGCGGTGAACAGCAAGCGCCTGACGCTGACCGAAAAAACGGCGCAGGAAGCGGTCTCGCCAGACGAAACGGCGCGTATCCAGGCCAATCCGCTGGTGAAGCAGGAGCTGGAAATTAACCATCAGCTGAGCGAGCGCCTGATTCAGGCGACTGAAAACGGCAGCGCGCTGGTGCAGCAGAATATTAAAGTCAAAAACTGGCTGGATCGCGCTTTGCAGGCTGAGCGCAATGTCAAAGAGCAGATTGCCGTCCTGAAGGGAAGCCTGCTGCTGTCGCGCATTCTTTACCAGCAGCAGCAGACGCTGCCGTCCGCCGACGAGCTGGAAGACATGACCAACCGCATTGCGGATTTGCGTCTTGAACAGTTTGACGTTAACCAGCAGCGCGATGCCCTGTTCCAGAGCGATACGTTTGTTGCCAAAGTGGAAGAAGGCCATTCAAGTGAAGTAAACGGTGAAGTTCACGACGCGCTGTTGCAGGTTGTGGATATGCGCCGCGAACTGCTCGATCAGCTTAATAAGCAGCTGGGCAACCAGCTGATGATGGCGATTAACCTGCAAATCAACCAGCAGCAGCTGGTGAGCGTGTCTAAAAGCCTCCAGGAGATCCTGACCCAGCAGATTTTCTGGGTGAACAGCAACAAACCCATGGACTGGGACTGGTTTAAATCTTTCCCTGAAACGCTGAAATCCCAGATCAAAAGCATGAAAATTACCGTGAACTGGGAGAAAGCCTGGCCTGCGGTGATGATTGCCTTCCTTGCGGGTCTGCCTTTGCTGCTCATCGCCGGAGTAATACGCTGGCGTTTGAAATGGCTGAAGCAGTACCAGGCGAAGCTGGCCTCGGAAGTGGGGCAACTGCGTAACGACAGCCAGCTGCACACCCCGAAAGCGATCCTGATCGATCTGATCCGTGCTCTGCCGGTCTGCCTGCTGATCCTCGCCGTCGGCCTGATCCTGTTGACCATGCAGCTCAATATCAGCGACCTGCTGTGGGCGTTCAGCAAAAAGCTGGCGCTGTTCTGGCTGGTGTTTGGTCTGTGCTGGAAAGTGCTGGAAAAAGACGGCGTCGCGGTCCGACACTTCAACATGCCGGAGAAACTCACCAGCCACTGGCGTCGCCAGATTGTACGTATCAGCCTCGCGCTGTTGCCGCTGCACTTCTGGTCCGTTGTGGCCGAGCTTTCGCCGCTGCATCTGATGGATGACGTGCTGGGACAGCTGGTAATTATGCTGAACCTGCTGCTGATAGCCGTCCTGATGTGGCCGATGTGCCGCGACAGCTGGCGTGATAAAGAGTCCCACAATCTTCGTCTGGTTACCGTAACGGTGCTGGCGATCATTCCGCTGGCGCTGATGGTGCTGACGGCAACGGGTTACTTCTATACCACGCTTCGTCTGTCAGGCCGCTGGATTGAAACCGTGTATCTGGTGATCCTGTGGAACCTGCTGTTCCAGACCGTGCTGCGCGGTTTGAGCGTGGCGGCGCGCCGCATTGCGTATCGTCGTGCTGTTGCCCGTCGACAGCATCAGGTTAAAGAGGGGGCTGAAGGGGCTGAGCCGCAGGAAGAGCCGACCATTGCCCTGGAGCAGGTCAACCAGCAAACGATGCGTATTACCATGCTGGTGATGATTGCGCTGTTTGCGGTGATGTTCTGGGCCATCTGGTCTGATTTAATTACCGTCTTCGCCTACCTCGACAGTATCACCCTCTGGCAATACAACGGTACCGAAGCGGGCGCTGCGGTAATGAAAAGCGTCACCATGGGCAGCCTGCTCTTTGCGCTGGTGTCGTCGGTGGTGGCCTGGGCGTTGAGCCGCAACCTGCCTGGTCTGCTGGAAGTGCTGGTGCTCTCAAGGCTGAACCTGCGTCAGGGGGCGTCGTATGCCATTACCACCATCCTGAACTACGTCATTATTATTGTCGGGGCGATGACGGTATTCGGCTCGCTGGGCGTCTCGTGGGATAAACTCCAGTGGCTGGCGGCGGCGCTGTCGGTAGGTCTGGGCTTCGGCTTGCAGGAGATCTTCGGTAACTTTGTTTCTGGCCTGATAATCCTGTTCGAACGTCCGGTGCGTATCGGCGATACCGTCACCATCGGCACCTTCTCCGGGACCGTCAGCAAGATCCGTATTCGTGCGACCACCATCACTGACTTCGATCGTAAAGAGGTGATCATCCCGAACAAAGCCTTCGTGACCGAGCGACTGATCAACTGGTCGCTTTCGGATACTACGACGCGCGTGGTGGTCCGACTCGGGGTGGCCTATGGTTCAGATCTGGATAAAGTGAAAGAGGTCCTGCTGGAAGCCGCGAAATCACATCCTAAAGTGATGCACGATCCTGCGCCTGACGTGTTCTTCACCACCTTCGGGCCAAGCACGCTGGATCATGAGCTGCGCCTGTACGTACGCGAACTACGCGATCGCAGCTACACCGTCGATGAGCTGAACCGCACCATTGACCGTCTGTGCCGTGAAAACAACATTAATATCGCCTTCAATCAGCTTGAGGTTCACCTGCGTAACGAGAAAGGTGACGAACATACGGAAGTGAAGCGCGAGATTAAGGGTGACGAAAACTCCGCCCCTCACCCTGCCCTCTCCCCAGAGGGGAGAGGGTAAAAAGCGAATCAGGGCAGATCTTTCAAACCGCACCTAACGGTCCCCTCTCCCTCCAGGGAGAGGGCTAGGGTGAGGGTGAGGGCAACCGGCCTTCACCTTTCCCTCAAAATCCCGCCGCACAATCTCCAGCGCTTTCAGCACCGTCTCCGCCGGGATCTCGTGATTCTCCAGCAGCATAATTAAATCGACGGCCAGCTTGACCTCGTCGGGGGCATTTTCCAGTGACATTAGTGGCTCCTGTTAACGGGTCAGGCGTTCAATGACGCGTTCAATCTCATCCAGCGCCTGACGGCAGCGGACGATGCGGCCTTCCAGCGCGCTGATTTCACGCATTAATAACTGCTGCTGTTGCAGCGTTTCGCTGGTGGTCAGGCGGGCTTCGCGCTCACACTTCATCTCAAACAGACGCCGCTCAAACTCCTGGTTCTCCAGCCGCTTGCGCTGCCATTTTCCGAGCCCAGGCGAGGCGCTGTCCCACGCCCGTAGCGGCCAGGCGGCGATTTCGCGGTGCAGGGCGGTGATCTGCTCGGTAAGATGCTCCGCAAGCCACACCACCTGTTCCTGCTGTTCACTCTCAACCGCGTGGCGAAGCTCGTCGAGGTTGGTCTGCATCTCAGCAAGGTAATCCTGAATGACGGTACTGCGGGTGCGGAAGAGCTGCCGATCAAAGCGCGGTTTCAGCGTAGCATGTCCCATCAGCGGTGTGGCCTGCGCCCGCAGCGCGATCAGCTGATTTTGCAGCCTCTCAAGAAGCAGTGCTGTTTTCAATGCGCTCTCCAGTGGTAAAGTAGCCGTTCAGTTTGATAACGATTCGCATTATGCAGCGTACTATTTTAATCATCATTGGCTGGCTCGCGGTAGTGCTGGGTACGCTAGGCATCGTATTGCCCTTGCTGCCGACCACCCCGTTCATCCTGTTGGCCGCCTGGTGCTTCGCCCGCTCGTCGCCGCGTTTTCACCACTGGCTCCTGTACCGTTCGTGGTTTGGCGGCTACCTGCGGCACTGGCAAAAACACCGGGCCATGCCGCCCGGGGCCAAGCCGCGCGCCATTGCCTTCATCCTGATCACCTTCGCCGTCTCGTTATGGCTGGTGAAAATGATGTGGGTGCGCATTCTGCTGCTGGCAATCCTGGCCTGCCTGCTGATCTTTATGTGGCGGATCCCCGTGGTTGATGAAAAGCAACAAAAGCACTGAAGCCTCATCATGGCGGTTGCAATTATGGCGCACAGCCAGTAAATTCGACCGTTTTCGAGCACAGGTGCGCCTGGTCAAAGGTTAAACAACTGTTACTTTGACCGACTCGTCGCGCGCCGTGAGTAACACTGTTTCATTTAGGCACAAACCGATGACCGCAACTGCACAGCAGCTTGAATATCTGAAAAATAGCATCAAAAGTATCCAGGATTATCCAAAGCCTGGCATTCTTTTCCGTGATGTCACCAGCTTGCTGGAAGACCCGAAAGCGTACGCCCTCAGCATTGAACTGCTGGTTGAGCGTTATAAAAACGCCGGGATCACCAAAGTAGTAGGTACCGAAGCCCGTGGCTTCCTGTTCGGCGCACCGGTTGCGCTGGCGATGGGCGTGGGTTTTGTGCCGGTGCGTAAGCCGCGCAAACTGCCGCGTGAAACCATTGCTGAGAGCTATGAGCTGGAATACGGCACCGATCAGCTGGAAATTCACGTTGATGCCATCAAGCCAGGCGACAAAGTGCTGGTGGTGGACGATCTGCTGGCAACCGGCGGCACCATCGAAGCGACCGTGAAGCTGATCCGCCGTCTGGGCGGGGAAGTGACCGACGCGGCATTCATCATCAACCTGTTCGATCTTGGCGGCGAGCAGCGCCTGGAAAAACAGGGTATTACCAGCTACAGCCTGGTGCCTTTCCCGGGACATTAATCCCGTATCTCACAACCTCGCTCAATGGGTGAGGTTGTGATAGCATTCCCCTCCATTAATTCACCTTCCAGCGTTGCAGAGCCTGCCCATGAGTTATCAGGTGTTAGCCCGTAAATGGCGACCACAAACCTTTGCTGACGTTGTCGGTCAGGAACATGTGCTGACGGCCCTGGCGAACGGCTTGTCGCTAGGTCGCATCCATCACGCCTATCTTTTCTCCGGCACCCGCGGCGTCGGTAAAACCTCTATTGCCCGTCTGCTGGCAAAAGGTCTGAACTGCGAAACCGGGATCACCGCCACCCCGTGCGGCGTATGTGACAACTGCCGGGAGATCGAGCAGGGGCGTTTTGTCGATCTGATCGAGATCGACGCCGCCTCGCGCACCAAGGTGGAAGACACTCGCGATTTGCTCGACAACGTGCAGTACGCCCCGGCGCGCGGCCGCTTCAAGGTCTATCTGATCGATGAAGTGCACATGCTGTCGCGCCACAGCTTCAACGCCCTGCTGAAAACGCTGGAAGAGCCGCCTGCGCATGTCAAATTCCTGCTGGCGACCACCGATCCGCAAAAGCTGCCGGTCACGATCCTGTCGCGCTGCCTGCAATTCCATCTGAAGGCGCTGGACGTTGAGCAGATCCGCGCACAGCTTGAACACATTCTTGATGAAGAGAAGATCGTTCACGAGCCGCGCGCCCTGCAGCTGCTGGCCCGCGCGGCGGACGGTAGCCTGCGTGATGCGCTGAGCCTGACTGACCAGGCAATTGCCAGCGGTGACGGTAAGCTTTCCACTGACGCGGTCAGCACCATGCTCGGCACGCTGGATGACGATCAGGCGCTGTCGCTTATCGAAGCGATGATTGCCGCCAACGGTGAGCGGGTAATGACCCTCGTCAACGATGCCGCCGCCCGTGGCATTGAATGGGAAGCGCTGCTGGTCGAGATGCTCAGCCTGCTGCATCGCGTGGCGATGCTGCAATTGTCTCCGTCGGCCATTGGCGCGGACATGGCGACCATTGAACAGCGGATGCGTGAACTTGCGCGCACCGTGCCGCCGGCTGATGTTCAGCTTTATTATCAGACGCTGCTGATTGGCCGCAAAGAGCTGCCGTTTGCACCGGATCGCCGGATGGGCGTTGAAATGACGCTGCTGCGCGCGCTGGCCTTCCATCCGCGCAAGCCATTGCCGGAGCCGGAAACGCCCCGGCAGTCCTTTGCGCCGGTTGCGCCGACCGCGGTAATGTCACCGCAGCAGGTGCCACCGCAACCGGCATCGCCGCCGCCGCAGAACGTGCCGCTGTCGGATGCCACCAGTTCGGTGCTTGCCGCACGAAGCCAGTTGCAACGTGCGCAGGGAGCAACCAAACCAAAAAAGAGTGAACCGGCAGCGCCTGCAAGAGCGCGGCCGGTGAACAACGCCGCGCTTGAACGACTGGCCTCGGTAACGGAGCGCGTGCAGTCGCGTCCGGCACCGTCCGCGCTCGAGCAAAAAGCCCCGGCGAAAGAAGAGGCATACCGCTGGAAGGCGACTACCGTTGTTGAAACGGTCAAGGAAGTGGTCGCCACGCCAAAAGCGCTGAAAAAGGCGCTTGAGCATGAAAAAACGCCGGAGCTGTCCGCGAAGCTCGCGGAAGAGTCCATCGAGCGCGACGCCTGGGCCGCTGAGGTCAGCAAACTTCAGCTGCCGAAGCTGGTGGAGCAGGTCGCGCTGAATGCCTGGAAAGAGCAGGAAGGCAATCAGGTGCGTCTGCATCTGCGTCCGGGCCAGCGACATCTGAATTCCCCTGGTGCGCAAAAGGCGCTGGCCGAGGCGCTTACCGCCTTACAGGGTGTGCCGGTTGAATTGACTATCATTGAAGATGATAATCCGGCGGTGAAAACGCCGCTCGAGTGGCGACAGGCGATTTATGAAGAGAAGCTCGCGCAGGCGCGCGAGTCGATTATCGCGGATAACAACATCCAGACCCTGCGCCGGTTCTTCGACGCCGATCTGGATGAAGAGAGTATTCGCCCCCTTTGATCGTGAGTCTGACTTACGGTTGTAATCCTTAACGTGAAAGAAGAGAGAAGCCTATGTTTGGTGGAAAAGGCGGTCTGGGTGGCCTGATGAAGCAGGCTCAGCAGATGCAGGAAAAAATGCAGAAGATGCAGGAAGAGATCGCTCAGCTGGAAGTCACGGGTGAATCGGGTGCCGGTCTGGTCAAGGTGACCATCAACGGTGCGCACAACTGCCGTCGCGTTGAAATCGACCCGAGCCTGCTCGAAGACGACAAAGAGATGCTGGAAGATCTGGTTGCAGCCGCGTTTAACGATGCCGCTCGCCGTATCGACGAAACCCAGAAAGAGAAAATGGCCTCTGTTTCCAGCGGTATGCAACTGCCGCCGGGCTTTAAGATGCCATTCTGATGCAAACCAGTCCGCTGCTCACGCAGTTAATGGAAGCACTGCGCTGCCTGCCGGGCGTTGGCCCGAAGTCGGCGCAGCGTATGGCGTTTACGCTATTGCAGCGCGACCGCAGCGGCGGGATGCGCCTGGCGCAGGCTCTGACCCGCGCCATGTCAGAAATTGGTCACTGTGCGGATTGCCGGACCTTTACCGAGCAGGACGTCTGTAACATCTGCACGAACCCGCGTCGTCAGGAAAACGGTCAGATTTGCGTGGTGGAGAGTCCGGCGGACATCTACGCCATCGAACAAACCGGGCAGTTTTCCGGCCGCTATTTCGTGCTGATGGGGCATCTCTCCCCGCTGGACGGCATCGGCCCGGATGATATCGGTCTCGATCGTCTTGAACAGCGTCTTGAGTCCGAGACGATCAAAGAGGTGATCCTCGCCACCAACCCGACGGTGGAAGGGGAGGCAACCGCCAACTACATCGCCGAGCTGTGCGCGCAGTACGGCGTTGACGCCAGCCGCATCGCCCACGGCGTGCCGGTCGGCGGTGAGCTGGAGATGGTCGACGGCACCACGCTGTCGCACTCGCTGGCCGGACGACACAAGATTATTTTCTGACCAAACGGAGGCTGCGTGCGCGGCCTCCGCTTGAAAATTCCCCCCCTTATCCCCATCTCTCACTCAACGTTTTACAACCCCATTAAATGGCATTGTTGAGGTCGACTTAGATGAAAGGACAAGAAACCCGTGGTTTCCAGTCAGAAGTAAAACAGCTTCTGCACCTGATGATCCATTCCCTGTATTCCAACAAAGAAATCTTCCTGCGTGAGCTGATTTCCAACGCCTCCGATGCGGCGGACAAGCTGCGCTTCCGCGCGCTGTCCAACCCGGATCTGTACGAAGGCGATGGCGAACTGCGCGTGCGCGTCTCTTTTAATAAAGAGAACCGCACCCTGACGATTGCCGATAATGGCATCGGGATGAACCGCGACGAGGTGATCGACCATCTCGGCACCATCGCTAAATCCGGCACCAAAGCGTTCCTCGAGTCCATGGGCTCTGACCAGGCGAAAGACAGCCAGCTGATCGGTCAGTTCGGCGTAGGCTTCTACTCGGCATTCATCGTGGCGGATAAAGTCACCGTGCGCACCCGCGCCGCGGGCGACAGCGCCGAAAACGGCGTGCTGTGGGAATCCAAAGGGGAAGGCGAATACACCGTTGATGATATCACCAAAGCGGATCGCGGCACCGAAATCACTCTGCACCTGCGCGAAGGCGAAGACGATTTCCTGAACGACTGGCGCGTACGCTCCATCATCAGCAAATATTCTGACCACATCGCGCTGCCGGTTGAGATTGAAAAACAGGAAGAGAAAGACGGCGAAACCGTGGTTTCCTGGGAGAAAATCAACAAGGCGCAGGCGCTGTGGACGCGCAACAAAGCTGAAATTAAAGACGACGAGTACAACGAGTTTTACAAGCACATCGCCCACGACTTTACCGACCCGCTGACCTGGAGCCACAACCGTGTGGAAGGGAAGCAGGAGTACACCAGCCTGCTGTACATTCCGGCGCAGGCGCCGTGGGACATGTGGAACCGCGATCACAAGCACGGCCTGAAGCTGTACGTGCAGCGCGTCTTCATCATGGACGACGCCGAGCAGTTCATGCCGAACTACCTGCGCTTTGTGCGTGGCCTGATAGATTCCAACGATCTGCCGCTGAACGTCTCCCGTGAAATTCTCCAGGACAGCACCGTCACCCGTAACCTGCGTAACGCCCTGACCAAGCGAGCGTTGCAGATGCTGGAAAAACTGGCGAAAGACGATGCGGAAAAATACCAGACCTTCTGGAAACAGTTCGGCCTGGTGCTGAAAGAAGGCCCGGCGGAAGACACCGCGAACGTGGAAGCTATCGCTAAACTGCTGCGCTTCGCCTCTACGCACAACGACTCCTCCGCCCAGACCGTATCGCTGGAAGAGTACGTCTCCCGCATGAAAGAAGGGCAGGAGAAGATCTACTACATCACCGCCGACAGCTATGCGGCAGCGAAGAGCAGCCCGCATCTGGAGCTGCTGCGTAAGAAAGGCATCGAAGTGCTGCTGCTGTCTGACCGCATCGACGAGTGGATGATGAACTACCTGACCGAGTTCGACGGTAAATCCTTCCAGTCCGTTGCTAAAGCCGACGAGTCTATCGATAAGCTGGCGGATGAAGTGGACGACAGCGCGAAGGAAGCCGAGAAGGCGCTGGAGCCGTTCGTTGAGCGCGTGAAAACCCTGCTGGGCGACCGCGTGAAAGAGGTGCGCTTCACGCACCGTCTGACCGATACGCCAGCCATTGTCACCACCGATGCGGACGAAATGAGCACCCAGATGGCGAAACTGTTCGCTGCGGCGGGCCAGGCCGTGCCGGAAGTGAAATATATCTTTGAGCTTAATCCGGATCATCCGCTGGTGAAACGCGCGGCGGATACCCAGGACGACGCCCGCTTTGCGGAGTGGGTTGAACTGCTGCTGGATCAGTCCCTGCTGGCCGAGCGCGGCACCCTGGAAGATCCTAACCTGTTCATTAAACGTGTGAATGCGCTGCTGCTGGCGTAATACAAAACCTACCCCTCACCTTGGCCCTCTCCCCAAAGGGGAGAGGGTATAATCGTCCCCTCTCCCCTTTGGGGAGAGGGTTAGGGTGAGGGGGCATTCTCGCACTAACCCAAATAATCTCCCCCCGTTAACCGTTTCAGCCTCCCCGCCTTCCTTGAGCGATACCCGTTCTGGTGGTATTGTTTAGCGCTTTTGAAAAATTGAATCGACATTTGAGGGGATTTTCGCAATGCGTATTATTCTGCTTGGCGCTCCGGGCGCGGGTAAGGGAACTCAGGCTCAGTTCATCATGGAGAAATACGGTATTCCGCAAATCTCTACTGGTGACATGCTGCGTGCCGCTGTTAAATCTGGCTCCGAGCTGGGCAAACAAGCTAAAGACATCATGGACGCAGGCAAGCTGGTGACCGACGAACTGGTTATCGCGCTGGTAAAAGAGCGCATTGCTCAGGAAGACTGCCGCAATGGTTTCCTGCTGGACGGCTTCCCGCGCACCATTCCTCAGGCTGACGCCATGAAAGAAGCGGGCATCAACGTGGATTACGTGCTGGAGTTCGATGTACCGGACGAACTGATCGTTGACCGTATCGTTGGCCGTCGCGTGCACGCTGCCTCTGGCCGCGTTTACCACATCAAATTCAACCCGCCTAAGGTTGAAGGCAAAGACGACGTGACCGGCGAAGAGCTGACCACCCGTAAAGACGATCAGGAAGAAACCGTGCGTAAACGCCTGGTGGAATACCATCAGATGACCGCACCGCTGATCGGCTACTACTCCAAAGAGGCGCAGGCGGGTAACACCAAATACGCGAAAGTTGACGGCACCAAAGCCGTGGCTGACGTACGTGCAGAGCTGGAAAAAATCCTCGGCTAAGCGCACCTCTCTCACCCGGAGCCCCGGGTGAGAAAAATTCTCATCTTACCTATTACAGCAATGGGTTTCGTTTAAACGCATTTCCGCTACAATTGACAGCCTATCAAATGGTTAAGAGGCGTGAATGAGTCAGGCGAAAACCGGCATCCTGCTTGCCAATCTGGGCACCCCAGAAGCACCTACTCCAGCGGCGGTAAAACGCTACCTGCGACAATTTTTAAGCGACACGCGCGTCGTGGATACCCCAAGACTGCTGTGGTGGCCACTGCTGCGTGGTGTCATTCTGCCGATTCGTTCTCCGCGTGTAGCAAAGCTCTATCAGTCCGTGTGGATGGAAGAAGGCTCGCCGCTGATGGTCTACAGCCGTCGTCAGGAGAAGGCGCTGGCCGCCCGTCTGCCGGACATGCCCGTTGCGCTCGGTATGAGCTACGGTAAGCCATCCCTGGAAAGCGCCGTCGACTCTCTGCTGGCGCAGGGCGTTGAACACATTGTGGTGCTGGCCCTTTATCCGCAGTATTCGTGCTCCACGGTGGCTGCCGTCTGGGACGAACTGGCACGCATTCTGGCGACCCGCCGCCGTATACCGGGCATCACCTTTATCCGCGACTACGCCGATAACGAGCTGTACATTCAGGCGCTTGCCAGCAGCGCGCGCGCGTCGTTTGAAAAACACGGCGAGCCGGATCTGCTGCTGCTCTCCTATCACGGTATTCCGCAGCGTTTCGCGAACGAAGGGGACGATTACCCCCAGCGTTGCCGCGATACCACCCGCGAGCTGGTCTCCGCCCTCGGCCTGCCGCCTGAGAAGGTGATGATGACCTTCCAGTCGCGCTTCGGTCGTGAACCGTGGTTGACCCCGTATACTGATGAAACGCTAAAAATGCTGGGCGAGAAGGGCGTGAAGCACATTCAGGTTATGTCGCCGGGCTTCTCGGCGGATTGTCTGGAAACGCTGGAAGAGATTGCCGTCCAGAACAAAGAGTTCTTCATGGAGGCCGGCGGAACGAAATACGAATACATTCCTGCGCTTAACGACTCCCCTGAACACATCGATATGATGGTGTCACTGGTCACCACCCGCCGCTGATCGCGTTACGGGCCGGGTTTGTGCTACCATTCCCGGCCCGTATTCTTTGCACAGTTCAGACCATGAAATTTCCCGGTAAACGTAAGTCCAAACACTATTTCCCCGTCGATGCCCGCGATCCGCTGTTACAGCAAATTCAGCAGGAAAGCGAAACCAGCGCTGCCTGGGTGGTCGGTATCGATCAGACGCTGGTGGACATTGAAGCCAAAGTGGATGATGCGTTTGTCGCACGTTACGGTCTGAGCGCCGGGCACTCGCTGGTGATTGAGGATGACGTTGCCGAAGCGCTGTATCAGGAACTGATGCGCGAAAATCTTATCACCCACCAGTTTGCTGGCGGCACCATCGGTAACACCATGCACAACTACTCCGTTCTGGCAGACGACCGCTCGGTGCTGCTTGGCGTGATGTGCAGCAATATCGAAATCGGTGGCTACGCCTACCGCTACCTGTGCAATACCTCCAGCCGCACCGATCTGAACTATTTGCAGGGCGTTGACGGGCCGATTGGTCGTTGCTTTACGCTGATAAGCGATTCCGGCGAGCGTACCTTTGCCATCAGCCCCGGCCATATGAACAAGCTACGCGCTGAAAGTATTCCGGAAGAGGTGATCGCGGGCGCGTCTGCGCTGGTGTTGACGTCTTATCTGGTGCGCTGCAAGCCGGGCGAACCAATGCCGGACGCAACCATGAAGGCAATTGAGTATGCGAAGAAATACAACGTGCCTGTGGTTCTGACGCTGGGCACCAAATTCGTCATTGCCGACAACCCGGAGTGGTGGCAGGCCTTCCTGAAAGAACACGTCTCGATTCTGGCGATGAATGAAGAAGAAGCCGAAGCGCTGACCGGCGAAAGCGATCCGCTGCTGGCGTCTGATAAGGCGCTGGACTGGGTGGATTTGGTGCTCTGCACCGCCGGGCCGGTCGGGCTGTACATGGCGGGCTTCACGGAAGAAGAGAGCAAGCGGAAAACCCAGCACCCGCTGCTGCCGGGCGCTATCGCCGAATTTAACCAGTACGAGTTCAGCCGCGCCATGCGTCATAAAGACTGCATCAACCCGCTGCGTATCTTCTCCCACATTGCACCGTATATGGGTGGCCCCGAGAAGATCATGAACACCAACGGCGCGGGCGACGGCGCGCTGGCCGCGCTGCTGCACGACATCACCGCTAACGCCTACCACAAAACCAATGTGCCGAATTCCAGCAAACACACCTTCAACTGGCTGACCTATTCCTCGCTGGCGCAGGTGTGCAAGTACGCGAACCGCGTGAGTTATCAGGTGCTGAACCAGCATTCACCGCGCTTAACGCGTGGGCTGCCGGAACGGGAAGACAGCCTCGAAGAGGCGTATTGGGACAGGTAAAAGAAGACCCCTCACCCTGGCCCTCTCCCCAAAGGGGAGAGGGCACTTGAACACCCTCTCCCCTTTGGGGAGAGGGCTGGGGTGAGGGGACCAGGCCGCACAAAATTTACCCCGTCACCGCCTCTTCAACCGGCGGCTTCGTCAGCATTGTCAGCATCGTATTCGCAATCTCACGCTCACCCATCACCACCTGATTCGCGCCGCGCTCGGTAATGTACTCCACTTCGTCATCATAATGGGCGCGGGCTATGATTTCGATATGCGGGCATTTTTCACGGGCTGTGGCGACAATCTCGCCAGCCTCGTAACCGTTCGGGATAGTGAGCAGCAGCCAGCGAGCGCAGTCCAGATGCGCCAGATTCATAATCTCTTCGTTAGCCGCGTTGCCCAGCACCGCGCGGATGCCGCGCTCGCGAAGCTCGTCGACGCGAGTGCGTGACGTTTCAATCACTACAAGTGGAATGCCCTGAGCCATCAGTTTTTCACCCAGCAGGCTGCCGACGCGGCCAAAACCGACCAGCAGTGCGTGGTTGCAGATATCCACCGGGATCTGTTTCTCTTCTTCTGTCGCCTCTTCCAGCGTCAGCTCTTCGAGGGTTTCGGTCTTCTCGAGATATTTCTCCAGCAGGGCAAACAATACCGGGTTCAACATGATGGAGAGGATCGCCCCCGCCAGCACCAGATTTTGCCCAGCCTGTGGCAGCAGGTTCAGGGCCATCCCCAGACCAGCCAGAATAAAGGCGAACTCGCCAATCTGCGCCAGGCTGGCGGCGATGGTCAGCGCCGTGCGCGGCGAGTGACCGAACATCCGCACCAGGAAGAAGGCGGCAACGGACTTACCAAAGATGATGATTGCCAGCGTACCCAGCACGGCCAGCGGCTGCTGGATGAGGATCATCGGGTCGAACAGCATCCCGACGGAGACAAAGAACAGCACCGCGAACGCATCACGTAGTGGCAGAGTATCGTGCGCGGCACGGTGGCTCAGCTCGGACTCGTTCAGCACCATCCCGGCGAAGAACGCGCCCAGCGCAAAGGAGACGTCAAACAGCTCGACAGCGCCAAAGGCAATGCCCAGCGCCAGCGCAAGGACCGAAAGCGTGAACAGTTCACGCGAGCCGGTGGCGGCGCTGCGGGACATGATCCACGGCACCAGACGGCGGCCCACCAGCATCATGATGGCAATAAACGCCACAACCTTACCGATGGTAATGCTCATATCCAGCGCCAGCGAAGCGAAGCCGATATTCTCTTTTTCCATCATCCCGGCGACGGCGGGCAGCAGTACCAGCGTCAACACCATCACCAGATCTTCAACTATCAGCCAGCCAATCGCGATTTGCCCGCGCTGGCTGTCTATCAGCTGCCTCTCTTCAAGCGCGCGCAGCAGCACCACGGTACTGGCGGTTGAAAGACACAGCCCAAATACGATACCGGTCATGATTGACCAGCCCAGCACCGCCGAAAGCGCCATGCCCAGCAGCGTCGCCACCCCTATCTGGGCGATCGCTCCCGGTATGGCGATCGACTTTACCGCCATCAGATCCTTTAGGGAAAAATGCAGTCCGACGCCAAACATCAGCAGGATAACGCCCAGTTCCGCCAGCTCCGGTGCAAGTTTGGTATCTGCGACAAAACCCGGCGTAAAGGGTCCTGCCAGCACGCCCGCTAACAAATAGCCTACCAGGGGCGAAATACGCAGTTTGTTGGCAATCATACCGAGGATAAAAGCGAGCACAAGTCCACCAACAATGGTGGTGATAAGCGGTGTGGCGTGGTGCATTCCGTCTCCTTTCGCGATGGGTGATCCATTTTTGGTGCAAATACCAAAAAGCCGATTAATAGTTTATGACAATTTTTACGCTTATGTTTATGAATAATTGTTGAAATCACAATAAAAAGGCAATAAGCACGAAAAAAGGCAGATTTTGATAAATTTGCTGAGGGGAGGGAGAGGAAAGCCTTATGGTATCAGGTTATCCGGCTGCCAAAGTTTAACTTTGGCAGCCGTGAAGTTACGCTTTATGACGGTTGTCAGGCAGGAATATGGTCAACATCCCCAGAAGTGGCAGGAAAGCGCAGATTTTATAGACCAGGAAGATGCTGGTGTGGTCTGCAACCATCCCTAACACGGCGGCGCCAAGGCCGCCCATGCCAAAGGCAAAACCGAAAAAGAGACCGGAAACCATACCGATACGTCCCGGCAGCAGCTCTTGCGCATAGACCAGAATGGCTGAAAACGCCGACGCGAGAATAAAACCAATTATCACTGTCAATATTCCGGTCCATTCCAGCGTTGCGTACGGTAAAACAAGCGTAAACGGCGCAACGCCGAGGATAGAGCCCCAAATCACATATTTACGTCCGATTTTATCTCCCACAGGGCCGCCAATCACCGTGCCTGCCGCCACCGCAAACAGGAAGGCAAAGAGATGGAACTGGGCGTTTTGTACCGATAATCCGAATTTTTGCATCAGATAGAAGGTGTAATAGCTGCTAATGCTCGCCATATAGAAATATTTCGAGAAAATCAGCACCAGCAGCACGCTGACGGCAAGGATCACCTTATTGCGCGGAAGGGGATTGGTTATCTTCGCGACAGGTTTTCCCTTATTTACGCGATGCTGCGCGGCATACCAGCGGCTGATTTGCGCCAGGACGACAATCGCCAGCAGCGCGGCCAGCACAAACCACGCCACGTTGCCTTTGCCGTAAGGCGCGATAATTACCGCCGCCAGCAGAGGACCGAGGGAGCTACCAAAGTTCCCCCCCACCTGGAACAGAGACTGCGCCAGCCCGTGGCGTCCGCCGGAGGCCATACGCGCCACGCGGGACGATTCCGGATGGAACACCGATGAACCGGTTCCTACCAGCGCCGCGGCAACCAGTACCGCCTCAAAGCTGCCCGCCATGGCCAGCAGCACCAGCCCGCTCAGGGTGAAGCACATCCCAATGGGCAGCGACCATGGCATCGGGTATTTGTCCGTCCAGTAGCCCACCACCGGCTGTAGCAGCGAAGAGGCCAGCTGGAAAGTCAGGGTGATCATCCCGATCTGCACGAAGGTTAATGAGAACTCAGACTGCAACAGCGGGTAGATCGCCAGAATCAGCGACTGGATCATGTCGTTGAGCAGATGAGAGAGACTGATTGCGCCTAATACTTTGAAGGAAGTGCGCGATTTCGGCGGCGACGCCGGAACGCCCTGAACAGGCTGGGTTGATTCACTGATTGCCATAAATACCACGTCAATTTGTAATTAGAGATGCAGGGAGTAATTATTATCCGACTAACATACTCGTCCGTGACATTTGAAGAAAGTCGCAATTCTGAAAACTTATTTGTCTATTCTTGTGAGTCACTGTAATTTTTGCGTTTGTCTATGGGTCAGGGAGAGAGAAGATGAAGTTAATAAAGCGTGGCGTCGCGCTGGCGCTCATCGCCGCATGGGGGCTGACAAGCCTGCCCGCGCAGGCGTATGAAAAAGATAAAACCTATAAAATTACCATTCTGCATACTAACGATCATCACGGCCATTTCTGGCGCAGCGAATACGGTGAATATGGCCTGGCGGCGCAAAAAACGCTGGTGGACGGCATTCGTAAAGAGGTCTCGGCTCAGGGCGGCAGCGTGCTGTTGCTGTCGGGCGGGGATATTAATACCGGCGTACCGGAATCTGATTTGCAGGATGCCGAGCCTGATTTCCGCGGCATGAATTTAATTGGTTACGACGCGATGGCGGTCGGAAACCACGAGTTTGATAACCCGCTGAGCGTATTGCGCCAGCAGGAAAAGTGGTCCAAATTTCCGTTCCTTTCCGCCAATATTTATCAGAAAAGCACCGGCGAGCGCCTGTTTAAACCGTGGGCGCTGTTTAAGCGTCAGGATCTGAAGATCGCGGTCATCGGCTTAACCACCGACGATACGGCCAAAATTGGCAACCCTGAATTTTTCACCGACATCGAATTCCGTAAACCGGCGGACGAAGCGAAGCTGGTGATCCAGGAGTTGCAGCAGAATGAAAAACCGGATGTGATTATCGCTACCACCCACATGGGGCATTACGACAACGGTCAGCACGGCTCTAACGCGCCGGGCGACGTGGAGATGGCGCGCAGCCTTCCTGCGGGCTCGCTGGCGATGATTGTGGGCGGTCATTCGCAGGATCCGGTCTGCATGGCTTCTGAGAATAAAAAGCAGGTAGATTATGTGCCCGGCACGCCGTGCGCGCCGGATCGTCAGAACGGGATCTGGATTGTACAGGCCCACGAGTGGGGTAAATACGTTGGCCGTGCGGATTTCGAATTCCGTAACGGCGAGATGAAGCTGGTGCACTATCAGCTCATCCCGGTCAACCTGAAGAAGAAAGTGACCTACCCGGACGGCAAAAGCGAGCGGGTACTCTACACGCCAGAGATCGCTGAAAACCAGCAGATGCTCTCCCTGCTGACGCCGTTCCAGAGCAAAGGGAAAGCGCAGCTGGACGTGAAGATTGGCACGCTTAACGGACGACTGGAAGGGGACCGCAGCAAAGTCCGCTTCGTACAAACCAACATGGGGCGTCTGGTGCTGGCCGCGCAGATGGCGCGCACGAATGCGGATTTCGGCGTGATGAGCGGCGGCGGTATTCGTGATTCCATCGAAGGCGGAAACATCACCTATAAAGACGTGCTCAAAGTGCAGCCGTTTGGCAACGTGGTGGTGTATGCGGACATGAGCGGGAAAGAGGTAATTGACTACCTGACCGCCGTGGCGCAGATGAAGCCGGACTCCGGAGCGTATCCGCAGTTTGCTAACGTCAGCTTCGTCGCGAAGGACGGTAAGCTCAACGATCTCAAAATCAAAGGCGAACCTGTTGATCCGGCGAAAACCTACCGCCTGGCAACGTTAAGCTTTAACGCCACCGGCGGCGACGGCTATCCGCATATCGATAACAAACCGGGCTATGTAAATACCGGGTTTATTGATGCGGAAGTGTTAAAGCAGTTTATCCAGCAAAATTCACCGATTGACGTGAACGCGTATGAGCCGAAGGGCGAGGTGAGCTGGCAGTAGAGCGGGTGTGTTGTGCCGGGTGGCGGCTACGCCTTACCCGGCCTACATTCGAATCGTAGGCCCGGTAAGCGCAGCGCCACCGGGCAATTTTCTCAATCCCTGCGCGCAATATCCGCAAATTTCGCGTCTAGCATTTTCGCCAGATCGCCTGCGGCCAGTTCGATATCCAGCCCGCGTTTGCCGCCAGAAATATAGATCGTCTCAAATTCCTGCGAAGGCGCATCGATCAGGGTCGGCAGACGCTTTTTCTGGCCGAGCGGGCTGATCCCGCCGACCAGATAACCCGTAGTGCGTTGCGCAACCATCGGATCTGCCATATCGACCTTTTTCGCTCCCAGCGCTTTGGCCACTTTCTTCAGATCAAGCTGTCCGGCGACGGGCGTCACTGCCACGGCGAGGTGCTTCATATCGCCATTCACCGCGACCAGCAGCGTTTTGTAAACCTGGTCCGCGTTCAGCCCCAGCTTGCGCACCACTTCATCACCAAAGTTGGTTTCGTTCGGATCGTGATCGTAGGTGTGGATCCGGAAAGAAATTTTGTTTTTTTCGAGTAATTTAACGGCGGGAGTCATGGCTATCCTTCTTACGACAGACGGTTCATGCCAGCAGCATACGCCTGACGTTTGTCTAAAAAATAGCACCATCTTGCGCAATAGTATTGGCAGTGATGGTTACTTTGAGCGACAATCGGCGTAGCCGAAGGTCACTTCGGTATAATAAAAACGATGAAATTCCTCTTTGACGGGCCAATAGAAATATTGGCCATTTTTTTATTTCAGCAGCGACGGCAAATTCCCTTCTCCGTACAAATGCAACGCGCCAACCGCGACAACATAACGACCGGCAGGCAGGGCATACAGCGTCTCACGCCACGCCTGGTTGCGCGCGTTCATCAGCACATCATACAACGATTCACTGAACGTCGACGGTAACGCCAGCTTACCGTCTGCGGGCGGCGCATCCAGCCACCAGCCAATCATCGTTTGCAGCAGACGCGCGTTGGTGTGCCAGTGGGTCAGGGTATCATCCAGTAGCATCTTACCGTCATCAGGAAGCTGGCGAAGAAGCGCAATCTGGCTGTCCGTGCCTTCCAGTTCAATGACGGACAGGTTGCACGCCCGTGCCGCATTCAGCAGTTGATAATCGATACCGTAATCGCCGCGCAGCCCCAGGCGCTGCGCCTGGGTTGCCTGTAGCACCATGGCAATTTGCCACAGGGGCAGGGTGTCGAGCATTGAGAGCGAGACGCCGGACTCATCCGCAAGACGGGTAAGCTCAGCCAGCTGCGTCTCGTTAAGACGTTCAGCCAGGGGGCGGTCGCTTTCCAGCCCGGCAAACGGCGATTCATGGCCGGATATGTCGGCTTCGACGATCAGCGCGTCGGCGCGCTTCAGTAGTTTAATCAGGCCGGAGGGCAGGGGGGACATATCCTGCGTGCCCATATGAATGCTTCCCACCAGGTGCAGTTGCTGCCCACCCGGAAGCGAAATATCCATACCGGGCCAGGCATAACGGCGGGGAAAAAGGGCGCGAAACGATGTTTTTATACGATTAAACAGACCCATACGCGCTCCATAAACGGAAAGGTTCATGCTAGCGCGTGGGGAAGGGGGGCGCAATAGGCGAAAGCCGGGCGGCGCTGCGCTTACCCGGCCTGCTTCCGGGATTCTACGCTTTCGGTTTAAACCGCAGCAGACGGTTAGCGTTGCTCACCACGGTAATTGACGAGAGCGCCATCGCCGCACCCGCAACAACCGGGTTCAGCAGGGTGCCGGTCAGCGGCCACAAAATCCCGGCGGCAATCGGAATGCCGAGCGAGTTATAGACGAAGGCCCCCAGCAGGTTCTGCTTCATGTTGCGCAACGTGGCTTTCGAAATCGCCAGCGCATCCGCCACGCCCATCAGGCTGTGGCGCATCAGGGTGATTGCCGCGGTTTCAATGGCGACATCGCTCCCGCCGCCCATCGCAATACCTACGTCAGCCTGCGCCAGCGCCGGGGCGTCGTTGATGCCGTCGCCGACCATCGCCACCTGACGACCATCACGTTGCAATTTCCTGATGGCGTCCGCTTTGCCATCCGGCAGCACGCCGGCTATCACCTCATCAATCCCGGCTTCTCTGGCGATGGCGTTAGCGGTAGTCGGGTTATCACCGGTTAACATCACCAGGCGATAGCCCGCATGGTGCAGGCGTTGCAAGGCATCCACGCTGTCCTGGCGTAACGGATCGCGTACGGCCAGCAGCGCCGCCACCTGACCATCCCTCGCCAGCAGAACCGGCGTCGCGCCCTGAGAGGCCTGCGCGTTCAGCTCAGCGTCCAGCACGGACGTATCAACACCGTGTTCAGTTAGCAGTGCCTGGTTACCCAGCAGCAGCGTATGGCCTTCTGCTTCACCGCTGACCCCTAAACCGCGCAGAGTGCGGAAGTTGCTTACCTGCGGCAGGCGGGCATCACCGGCTTTCTCAAGGATGGCGCGCGCCAGCGGGTGACTGGAGCCTTGTTCCAGCGCGGCGGCCAGGCGCAGGGCATCCGTCTCCGTACAGCCAATGGTATTAACGGCCACTACCTGCGGTTTGCCCTCGGTGAGCGTGCCGGTTTTGTCAAAGACGAGGGTGTCCAGCGTGCTTGCCCGTTGCAGGGCGTCAGCATCACGGACCAGTACGCCAAATTCGGCGGCGCGTCCGACGCCAGAGATAATCGACATCGGCGTGGCCAGACCAAGGGCACAAGGGCAGGCGATGATCAGTACCGTGGTGGCGATCACCAGGGTGTAGACAATCTGCGGCGCCGGGCCGAAGAAATACCAGATTGCCGCGCTCAGCAGGGCAATACCGACCACCACTGGCACAAAAATGGCGGAGATTTTATCGGCAAGCTGACCAATTTCCGGCTTACTGCTCTGCGCCTGGCGGACCATCCGAATGATGCGTGACAGTGTGGTATGGCTCCCGACCGCGCTGGCGCGGAACAGCACGCTGCCGTCCTGTACCACCGTACCCGCATGCACCGCATCGCCCTGAGATTTCTGCTGAGGGATCGGCTCGCCGGTCAGCATCGCTTCATCCAGCCAGGCATCGCCCTGGGTGATTTCACCGTCGACGGGCACGCGGTCGCCGGTGGTCAGGCGCAGCGTCATTCCCGGCTGTACCTCTGAGAGCGGAACGCTTTTTTCCCCGTCGTCCGTGACCACGCGGGCCGTCGGCGGGGTTAAATCAAGCAATCTTTCCAGCGCTTTCGACGAACGCTGACGCGCGCGGGCTTCGAGCATATGGCCTAAGTTAATCAGACCTATAATCATCGCGCTCGCTTCATAATAGAGATGGCGCGCCTCCATCGGGAACCACTGCGGCCAGACGTTAACGCTCATCGAATACAGCCACGCCGCGCCCGTCCCGAGCGCGACCAGCGTGTCCATCGTCGCGGTGCGGTTTTTCAGGCTCTTCCAGGCGCTGGTGTAGAAATGTCCGCCTGCAAACACCATCACCGCAAGGGTAATCAGACCAATCACCAGCCACAGGGTGCGGTTGTCTGCGGTGACCATCATGTTGTCACCCATCATGCCCCACACCATCACCGGAATACCGACCAGCAGGGCGACGATCGCCTGCCAGCGGAAGCGCTTCATGGTGGCGACAGCCGTTTCCTGCTGGCGCTCGCGGCGCTCGGCATCATCTTCGATGGCCTCCGCCCCGTAGCCCGCTTTCTCCACGGCCTGCACTAAATCTGCGGCGGAGGCACTGCCCATCACCAGCGCAGTACGCTCCGCCAGGTTTACCCGTGCCTGTGCGACGCCCGGTACCGCCTGTAAGGCGTTTTGTACCCGGGAGACACAGCTGGCGCAGCTCATGCCGTTGATCAGCAGCTGTTGGCTGTCATCAATATCATCAGCTACCGGAAGCTCAGGAGTGGCCGCTGTCAGTGCTTCCGACGGGGATGATGACTCTGCCAGCGGTTTAGCCTTTGGGTGGCTTAACTCCGCCCCGTAACCGGCCTGTTTAATGGTATCAATCAGCGCGTCGGCACTGGCGCTGCCGGTCACGGCGGCATGATCGATAGTCACCTCAGCGCTTTCCACATCAGGACGCTGCTCCAGGCTTTCTTTAACACGTTTGACACAGTGGCCGCAGGAGAGGCCGTCCAGTGTCAGGTCAATAGTGTGAGACATAACAAAACTCCCGTATAATGTTCTGGTCAATTGTTGACCTTCACTCTGCTTTTCGCTAACTGTTATGAAGGTTAAACCTTCCATCAAGGGGAAGGTCAAGGGGGAAATGTGAATATCAGCGATGTTGCGAAAAAAACCGGCTTAACCAGCAAAGCGATTCGCTTTTATGAGGAAAAAGGGCTGGTGACGCCACCGTTGCGCAGTGAGAACGGCTACCGCAGCTATACGCAGCTGCATCTTGATGAACTGACGTTACTGCGCCAGGCAAGACAGGTAGGATTTAACCTTGAAGAGTGCGGCGAGCTGGTTAACCTGTTTAACGATCCGAAACGCCACAGTGCCGACGTGAAAAAACGTACGCTGGAAAAAGTGGCGGAGATCGAACGCCATATCATCGAATTACAGGCGATGCGTGAGCAACTGCTACAGCTGGCAGAATCCTGCCCGGGAGATGACAGCGCCGAGTGCCCGATTATCGACAATCTTTCCGGCTGCTGCCACCGTAAAACCCACGCCTAACAGGCTTTAACCCGCAGGGTAATGCCTTCTACCGCAATGACCTCAACCCGCGTGCCGGCGCTGAGGTCATCATCGGCCACCACCGGCCATGAACTGTCCCCCACGCGCATATGACCGCGTCCGTTGATCAGCGCGTTATCAAGCGTAAAACGTTTACCCACGATCTGCTGCCCACGCTGATTGAGATGCGCGTCGACCGGCTTCTGCGCCTTCACCCGTTTGTTCAGCCAGCGCCACCACAGCCAGGCGGCCAGCAGCGTCAGCACGGCAAACAGCGCGCCCTGCCACTCCCAGCCGACAGGCAGCAGCCAGACGACCAGCCCGGTAATCACAGCGGCAACACCGCTCCACAGCAGATAACCGTTGCCGCCAAGCATCTCGGCGGCCAGCAGCAAGCCGCCAAGGCTTAGCCAGAACGCATGAGGATGTGCAACGATGAGCTCAATCATTTTTTACGCTCGTTTCCGCTGTCTTTGATCAACTCGGCAATTCCGGCGATAGATCCCATCAGACTGCTGGCATCCAGCGGCATCATCACCACTTTGCTGTTGTTCGCAGAGCCGATCTCCTTCAGCGCATCGGTATATTTTTGCGCGACGAAGTAGTTCACAGCCTGGATATCCCCGGCGGCAATCGCCTCGGAAACCATTTGCGTCGCGCGGGCTTCCGCTTCTGCCGAACGTTCACGCGCTTCTGCCTGGAGGAAGGCAGACTGACGGTCGCCCTCGGCTTTCAGGATCTGCGACTGTTTTTCCCCTTCCGCTTTCAGGATCTCGGCCTGACGCACCCCTTCGGCTTCAAGAATATAGGCGCGTTTGGTACGCTCGGCCTTCATCTGCGCATTCATGGAAGCAATCAGCTCTGCCGGTGGGCGCACGTCGCGGATCTCAATGCGGGTCACTTTGATCCCCCACGGATTGGTGGCTTCATCAACAATGTGCAGCAGGCGGGTATTAATGCTGTCGCGCTGGGAGAGCATTTCGTCCAGCTCCATCGAGCCAAGCACAGTACGGATGTTGGTCATGGTCAGGTTGACGATCGCCAGCTCCAGGTTGCTCACCTCATAGGCCGCTTTCGGCGCATCAATCACCTGAATAAAGCACACCGCATCGATGGTGACGTTGGCGTTATCCTTAGAGATGACTTCCTGGGAAGGAATATCCAGCACCTGCTCCATCATGTTGATTTTACGCCCAATTCTGTCCATGAAGGGGACGATCAGGCTTAAACCCGGCTGAAGGGTATTGGTGTAGCGACCGAAACGTTCGACGGTCCACTGGTAACCCTGCGGGACAATTTTGACGCCTGCGCCCACGATAACCAGCGCAACGAAAATAAGGACAGGAACAACGATGAGCATAAAAACCTCCTGTTTTGCATGCCGTAACGAGAAAAATTGCGTATTTGTTGAACGTAAGTATATCGGTTAACGGGCGGGATTTCGCCCCTGTAAAGAGGTGGGAACCGGACTGGTAAAATTAAAACGCCCCGCCAGGAGAGCGGGGCGCATAGCGTTACTCTTCAGACCAGGAATAGCTGAAGTCGGTGATAAACCCATCCCCGGCGTCAGCGATGGCTTTCGATAAGCCCTGATAGTATTTTTCCAGGCCGATGGCCTCTATCTGCTGGATCTGCTCGCGAACGGGAGCGCAGAACAGTACTGCATTGCCCGCTCCGACACGTTTGTTGTTCGGCGGCAGATCGCCGGTAATCCCCTTAAACCAGGTTCTGATCCCTTGCTTTAAGCTGTGCGGCGCTTTTGCAAGATCCTTCTGGCCTGTCAGCACCTGTAAGGTGGGGAACTCATTTGCATTGACGGCGGTTTTCATGCGTGCAAAGAACGCGGTAAAAAGCTCAAAAGAGCCGAGATCCGTGACGCGAGGCTTGGTGGTTTTTCCGTTTTTATTGCCCATTTTTCCGGCAGGGGCTGTAGGCGCCGGAACCACATTGACCTTATGCAGATCCAGACCAAACAGCAGATTGCAGTGCGCCCGGCGCTCTTTAAGCGGGTAGGACATTAGCACGTCAATAAACGCTGTCGCCTTCACATCGGCCAGGTCATGGTTAATCAGCCATTGCGAGCGGGCAAATTCCGCGGGGGAAACGAACCAGTCCGGCACCTCAGTAAAGCGTCTGGATTTACCCTTGCCGTCAAACTCGAGAAAGTAAGCCCCATCATCGAAAGCAAAATAGCAGTTTTTAAAGCTTCCGATCGTGGTGTTAACGATGAGCGCCTTCTTAACAAAATCGACCACCTCTGCACCCATGACAAAACGCGTGAGTTCAGAAGAATTGATGACTTCCATTAATGTTTCCACATCTGGAACACCAGGCTTCAGGGAAGAGAACTCATAAAAGATATGTGTCATGTTGCTGACTTCCTGTAGTTATAGAGGTGACAATTACCGAACAAAAAGTTTAACACTTGCGATAGGTTAAGGCTATTCGCGCAGCGTAGCGGAAAGGAATATGCTAAAGGCTGTTCTTATCACAGCGGTTAACGGAATCGGAATGAATAATAAAAAAAATCTTCTGGATATCAGGGATGTTGGCTTTCGTGTGGGTGATAACACCATCCTTCAGCACGTCGATTTTTGTCTCTCTCCGGGCGAATTTAAACTCATAACCGGCCCCTCCGGCTGCGGCAAAAGCACCCTCCTGAAAATCGTGGCTTCGCTACTGAGTCCAACGGAGGGAACCATCCTGTTTGAAGGGAAAGATATCGCCACGCTTACACCGGAAAGCTATCGCCAGCAGGTGTCATACTGCGTGCAAACGCCGTCCCTGTTTGGCGACACGGTGTACGACAATCTGGTTTTCCCCTGGCACATCCGCAACCAAACGCCCGATCCGAAAAAGTTAGCGGACGATCTGACCCGTTTTGGGCTTCCGCCGGAGACGCTGACCAAATCGACTGCCGAACTGTCAGGCGGGGAAAAGCAGCGCGTCTCGCTGATCCGTAACCTGCAATTCCTGCCGAAGGTGCTTTTGCTGGATGAAATCACCAGCGCGCTGGATGACGCTAACAAGCGCAACGTCAATGAGATTATTCATCGCTACGTCCGTGAACAGGATATTGCCGTGCTGTGGGTGACGCACGATTCAAACGAAATTAGCCATGCGGATGATGTCATCACGCTCAGGCCGCAGGGCGGGAAAATGGAGGAGGCTCACCGTGGGTGAACATAACATAACCAACGAATCGCTGGCGCTGTCGATGGTCCTGGTGCTGGTGGCGATTGTGGTCAGCTACCGGGAGAAGCTGGGGCTGGAAAAAGATATTCTGTGGAGTATCGTTCGCGCGGTCATTCAGCTCATCATCGTCGGCTATGTGCTGAAATACATCTTCAACGTCAATCATGCCGTGCTGACCCTGTTGATGGTGCTGTTTATCTGCTTTAACGCGGCATGGAACGCGCAGAAACGCAGTAAATACATCGATAAAGCGTTCCTCTCGTCGTTTATTGCCATCACTACCGGGACCGCGTTAACGCTGGCGGTACTGGTGCTCTCCGGCTCGATAGAGTTTACGCCAATGCAGGTGATCCCCATTTCCGGGATGATTGCGGGCAATGCGATGGTGGCGGTCGGGTTATGCTACAACAATCTGGGGCAACGCTTCAGCAGTGAACAGCAACAGCTTCAGGAGAAGCTAAGCCTGGGCGCGACACCAAAGGTGGCCTCGGCGCGGTTGATCCGCGACAGCATTCGTTCTTCGCTGATCCCAACGGTGGATTCCGCCAAAACCGTGGGTCTGGTGAGCCTGCCGGGCATGATGTCGGGGCTAATTTTTGCCGGTATCGATCCGGTAAAAGCGATTAAATACCAGATTATGGTGACGTTTATGCTGCTCTCTACGGCGAGCCTGTCGACGATTATTGCCTGCTATCTGACCTATCGGAAGTTTTACAACGCGCGCCACCAGCTGGTGGTGACGCAGTTGAAAAAGACGGGGTAATATCGGCTTCTGTAGGCCCGGCAAGCGTTAGCGCCACCGGGCATTTTTGTTAGTAAAGCAATGCGTACAGCTGACGACGATACTTAGACGCTAGCGCGTCACCGGTGCCGAGCGCGGCCAGGATCTCCTGGAACATCTTTCGCGCCTGACCGTCTGCGGCGCCCAGGTCCTTCTGAAGGTGACTAAACAGCAGCTCCAGCGCCTCTTCATTACGCCCCACCTGGTGAAGCTGAAGCGCCAGCTGGCTTGCCAGCGCGGCATCCGCCGGGTTGTCCGCAACCTGCTGCTGAAGTTGCTGAATTTCAGGGGTATCCGCCGCCTGTTTCAGCAGGTCAATCTGCGCCACCAGGCCCTGATAGCGGGTGTCCTGATCCTGCATCGGCACCGTTTTCAGCACGGCTTCCGCGTCTTCGGGGCGGTGCAGCGCAATCTGGGTCTCTGCCAGCAGCAGACCAATCTGGCTGTTCTGGTTCGACAGCTGCCACGCGTCTTTTAACAGCGGCAGCGCCTCGTCGTACTTGCCTTCCTGCATCAGCGCCATGGCTTCCTGCGCTTTCAGCTCTTCTTCGCGCGGCAGGACTTTATCCAGCAGGGCGCGGATCGCCTCTTCCGGCTGCGGCCCCTGGAAGCCATCCACCGGCTGACCGTTCTGGAACAGGTAGACGGTTGGGATCGCACGCAGGCCAAACTGGGAAGCCACCATCGGTTCGGCGTCACAATCCAGCTTCGCCAGAATGAATTGACCGTTGTACTGCGCGGCAAGGCTTTCCAGGACCGGCGTCAGCTGCAGGCAGTGTTGGCTGCGTTCAGACCAGAAGTAGAACAGCACCGGTGTAGTCATTGACTGTTCGAGTGTCTGTTGCAGGTTAGCTTCAGTTATGTTGACGATATTCTGTACGGACATGCGGCATTCTCTTTTATCGGTTTACTCTTTACATGGGGGTAAGCGTCGTCGCTTCAACTCAACCCTGCAAAATTTTGTCCATCATCCGCCCCGGCAGCAGGCGTTTCAACCAGCCGACGGCATGGGTCACCAGCGTGACCGGATAGCGCATTTTAGGGGTATCGCTCTCAAATGCGTGGCGCACTTTGGCAACCACGGCTTCTGGCCCAAGCGTAAAACGCGCCGCGATACCGGGATTTTCGACCGGTTGGTCCGCCTGCGTCTGGTTAACGTTTTCCGTAAAGCGGGTGCGGATGGGGCCCGGTTCAATCAGGCTGACCTTAATGCCGCTGTGGCGCAGCTCCATGCGCAACGCATCGGACCAGGCTTCAAGCGCATATTTACTGGCAGCGTAAGCCCCGCGTCCCGGCGTGGAGATCAGGCCCATCACCGAGGAGGTCATGACAATCCGCCCTTCGCCGTGCGGCAGCATGGCGGGGAGAAGGCGCATGGTGAGCTGATGCGCCCCAAAAAAGTTTGCGGAGAACTGCTGCTCCAGCTGTTCCCGTGAGAGGGTCTGTAGCGGGCCGTATACGCCATAGCCCGCATTGTTGAACAGGCCGTAAAGCCGGTTGCTGGTCAGGGCGATAACCTCATCGGCGGCCTGCTCCACGCTCTCTGGCGAATCGAGATCCAGCAGAATGCCGGTAAATCCCAGCCCTCGCATGCGTTCGACATCTTCGGGTTTGCGGCAGGCCGCCAGCACCCAAAACCCCTGACGTTTCAGTTCAAGGGCGCTCTCAAGGCCAATTCCGCTGGAACATCCTGTTATTAAGACCGATTTTTGCATAACTTTACCTGTCAGGTTCTCAGCTGTTTGACGAGTCATGTTTTACTAAAGGAGCCAGCCGGGTTGCCATCCAGTCGGCAATGAACGGCTGGGCATCGCGATTGGGGTGAATGCCATCATCCTGCATCCACTGGGGTTTCAGATAGACCTCTTCCATGAAAAATGGCAGCAGCGGAATATCAAACTCTTTGGCAAGCTTAGGATAGATCGCGCTAAACGCCTCATTATACCGACGGCCGTAGTTAGCGGGCAGGCGAATTTGCATCAGCAGCGGCTGGGCGTTAGCGGCCTTAATGGTCTGCAAAATAGTCCGCAGCGTTTGCTCCGTTTGCTGTGGCTGGAAGCCGCGCAAACCATCATTACCGCCCAGTTCGACCAGCACCCAACGCGGTTGATGCTGCTTAAGCAGGGCAGGCAGGCGCGATAAGCCTTGCTGCGACGTATCGCCGCTGATGCTGCCGTTAACGACAGACGCCCGGGACTGCCATTTATCATTGAGCAGGGCGGGCCAGGCCGCACTGGCCGCCATACGATAGCCCGCGCTCAGGCTGTCGCCCAGAATCAATAACGTGTCCGCAGCCGCCGCGCGGAAGGTCATCAGCATCAAAAACAGGAAGGGCAAATGCCAGCGGAAAACATTGTTGAAGTTCATCGTCTTAAGAAGTCCGTCGGTCAGGGAGAACACGAGCTTTCCATCCTCACCGGAGTTGAACTCGTTGTCAAACGTGCCGAAACCATCGCCCTGATTGGCGAATCCGGTTCCGGTAAGTCCACGCTGCTGGCCATTCTCGCCGGGCTGGACGATGGCAGCAGCGGGGAAGTGAACCTGGTCGGCCAGCCCCTCCACGCGCTTGATGAAGAGGCGCGCGCCGCGCTGCGTGCTCGGCATATCGGGTTTGTCTTTCAGTCATTCATGCTGATCCCAACCCTCAACGCGCTGGAAAACGTTGAGCTGCCCGGTCTGCTGCGCGGTGAAAATACCCGCGAAAGCCGCGATCACGCCAAAGCGTTGCTGGAACAGTTGGGGCTGGGAAAACGTCTCGACCACCTTCCGGCACAGCTTTCCGGCGGTGAGCAGCAGCGCGTGGCGCTGGCCAGGGCGTTTAACGGGCGCCCGGAAGTGCTGTTTGCCGATGAGCCCACGGGCAATCTCGACCGTAAAACCGGGGACAAAATTGCCGATCTGCTGTTTTCACTCAACCACGAACACGGCACCACGCTGATTCTGGTTACCCACGACCCGCAGCTGGCCGCCCGCTGCGACCGCCGCCTGCGGCTGGTGAACGGTGTTCTTCAGGAGGAAGCATGATTGCCCGCTGGTTCTGGCGCGAATGGCGCTCGCCCTCGCTGCTGATTGTCTGGCTGGCGTTGAGCCTGGCGGTGGCCTGCGTGCTGGCGCTCGGCAGCGTCAGCGATCGTATGGAGAAAGGGCTTAGCCAGCAGAGTCGGGAATTTATGGCGGGGGACCGGGCTCTGCAAAGTTCTCGCCCCGTGCCGCCGGGCTGGATTGAGGAAGCGCGCAAAGAGGGGCTGAAGGTGGGAGAGCAAATCACCTTCCAGACCATGACCTTTGCGGGCGACACGCCACAGCTTGCCAGCGTAAAAGCCGTGGATGACATCTACCCGATGTATGGTGATTTACAAACCAGTCCGCCGGGGCTAAAACCGACGGCCGGTACGGTACTGCTGGCATCGCGTCTGATGGCGCTGCTGAACCTGAAACCCGGCGACAGTATCGACGTCGGCGACGCGACCCTCAAAATTGCCGGGGAAGTGGTGCAGGAACCCGACTCCGGATTTAATCCGTTCCAGCTCGCGCCGCGCCTGCTGATGAACACCGCTGATGTGGCGAAAACCAACGCCGTCCAGCCGGGTAGCCGCGTCACATGGCGCTATAAGTTTGGCGGGACGCCTGCTCAACTGGAGGCGTATGAAAAATGGCTCCTGCCTCAGCTCAAGCCGGAACATCGCTGGTACGGGCTGGAGCAGGATGACGGGGCGCTCGGCAAATCCCTCGAGCGTTCTCAGCAGTTTCTGTTGCTGTCGGCGCTGTTAACCCTGCTGCTGGCCATTGCGGCCGTTGCCGTGGCAATGGGGCACTACTGCCGCAGCCGTTACGATCTGGTGGCGATCCTCAAAACTCTCGGCGCGGGCCGGGCACAGCTGCGCAAGCTGATTGTCGGCCAGTGGCTGATGGTGCTGGCGCTGTCGGCTCTGACCGGCGGGGCGATAGGGCTGCTGTTTGAAAAGCTGCTGATGGTGCTGCTCAAACCGGTCCTGCCCGCTGCGCTGCCGCCTGCCAGCCTCTGGCCGTGGCTGTGGGCCATCGGCGCGATGACGACGATCTCCCTGCTGGTGGGGTTACGCCCCTACCGGCTGCTGCTCGCCACCCAGCCGCTGCGCGTGCTGCGCCGGGATGTGGTGGCCAGCGTCTGGCCGCTGAAGTTCTATCTGCCGGTGATTATTGCGGTGGCAGTCGGGCTGTTGGCCTGGCTGATGGGCGGCAGTACGCTGCTGTGGGCGGTGCTGGCGGGCGCGGTGGTGCTGGCGCTGCTGTGCGGCGTAGTGGGCTGGGTACTGCTTAATGTGCTGAGTAAGCTGACAGTTAAATCACTCCCCATACGGTTAGCGGTTAACCGACTGCTGCATCAGCCGTGGTCCACGCTCAGCCAGCTCTCGGCATTTTCGCTGTCGTTTATGCTGCTGGCGCTTCTGCTGGTGCTGCGCGGGGATCTGCTGGATCGCTGGCAGCAGCAGCTTCCGCCGGAAAGCCCGAACTATTTCCTGATCAACATTGCTCCCGAACAGGTGACGCCGCTGAAGGGGTTCCTGTCTGAGCATCACATTATTCCGGAATCGTTCTATCCGATCGTGCGCGCCCGCCTGACTCAGATCAACGGCCAGTCCACGGAGGGAAATAAGGATGAATCGCTCAACCGCGAGCTCAACCTGACCTGGCAGGCGAAACGTCCGGACCATAACCCGATCGTGGCCGGCACCTGGCCGCCGAAAGCGGGGGAAGTGTCGATGGAGGAGGGGCTGGCGACACGCCTGAACGTGAAGCTCGGTGATAGCGTGACCTTTACCGGTGATACCCAGGATTTCACCGCCAAAGTCACCAGCCTGCGCAAAGTGGACTGGGAAAGCCTGCGGCCAAATTTCTTCTTCATCTTCCCGCCGGGCGCGCTGGACGGACAGCCCCAGAGCTGGCTGACCAGCTTCCGCTGGGAAAACGGCAACGGCATGCTGACGCAACTGAACCGGGAATTTCCGACGGTGAGCCTGCTGGATATCGGCGCGATCCTCAAACAGGTCGGGCAGGTGCTGGAACAGGTGAGCCGCGCCCTGGAGGTGATGGTGGTGCTGGTGACCGTCTGCGGCCTATTGCTGCTGCTGGCGCAGGTGCAGGTCGGCATGCGTCAGCGTCATCAGGAGCTGGTGGTCTACCGCACGCTGGGGGCCAGTAAACGGCTGCTGCGCGCCACGCTGTGGAGCGAATTTGCCCTGCTCGGGCTGGTGGCGGGCCTGGTGGCGGCCATCGGGGCGGAAACCGCACTGGCGGTGCTTCAGACGAAAGTCTTTGATTTTCCATGGGAGCCTGACTGGCGGCTGTGGCTAACGCTGCCCGTCTGCGGCGCGGTGCTGCTGTCTCTGTGCGGCGGCTGGCTCGGGACGCGGCTGTTGAAAGGTAAAGCGCTGTTCCGCCAGTTTGTCAGCTAGTTTACTTGCGTGATGATGACGCACCGGCATTTCTGCTGGTGTGTCATCGATTAATAGCACTAATCGTTAATACCCATGCATTTAGTAGCACAAAACATTAAAAACCCGCCCACACAGCCCGAATTTTTCCGGTTAATATTCACCAGCTAAATATTTAGCAGCGTGTCTATCAAGGAAAAATAATGACTATAAGAAAAACAGCGCTGGCGACAACGATCGGCGCAGCAGTGGCATTGGCTTCTTTCGCATCTCAGGCGGAAATCACCCTTCTGAAACAGGATCCGCAGGCGGGTAACCCGCTGAGCCGTCTGAACTTCACCGTTGGCGGCAGCATCCGTCCTCAGTTCCAGAACATGACCGGTGATGACGGCAAAAACGGCTACAAGCGTAACGGTTTTGACGGCGGTACCCGTTTCCGTTTCGCGGCAGACTACTACCTGTTCGATGACATCAGCTGGATCACCTACTACGAGCTGGGTGTTAACATTCCGGCGCAGTTTAACTGGGATAACCACTACGCCGACGGCGCGCACGACACCTCACGCCGTATGCTCTACACCGGTCTGAAGAGCGACACCTGGGGTACGCTGACCTTCGGCCAGCAGAACAGCGTGTACTATGACGTGGTGGGCGCGAAAACCGATATCTGGGACTACGACATGATTGGTCAGGCGTCGGGTAACGGGATCAACGGCGACTACGACGGCTCTTACCGTTCACGCCAGATGCTGAAGTACAAGAAAACCGTGGGCGATGCTGACATCTACGCCTCTTACCTGTTTGAAGACAGCGAATACCTGCCGGGCAACGGCCTGCGCTACAAGCGCAAAGGCGGCGGTTCACTGGGTATCGATTACCACCTGACCACCGATCTGACCTGGGGCGCAGCGTGGAACTACACCCGCGCGGACATGCGTAATCCGGACAACGGCGACAGCAAATCCTACGACCAGAACATTCTCGGCACCGCACTGAGCTGGACGCCGGATAACTGGACCTTCTCCGCAGGCGGCGGCTGGTATCAGAACTTCATGACCACCAAAAAAGTGTCCGTTAACGACTACTTCGCCGGTGATGCATGGGGTATTGAATACTTTGCGGGATACAAATTCCCGGTCGGTCAGTATGCGGTGAAATCCATTCAGCCTTACTTCATGGGCGACCGCATTGAGTACGTGAACGGCCGTAACTACCAGCGCATCGACAACGGCGTGGGTATCAGCTTCCAGCTGGACTACGGTTTCCGCGTGGATTACGAACACGTGTTCACCTCCAGCACCGACAACCTGGGCGACATGAACCTGGTGCGTCTGCGTTACGACTTCTAAGTGGTTTGTTCCCCGGTGGCGCTGCGCTTACCGGGGCTACAAAAGCACGCGTAGGCCGGGTAAGGCGTAGCCGCCACCCGGCTTTTTTCAGCGATCAAGCCATTCGGCAATGTCTTCAAACGTCCCGCGATATACAATTTTCTCCGCCTTTTTCTCCAGCTGATAGCCGTACATCGGATCGTAATAGCACGCGTAGGCCGGGTAAGGCGTAGCCGCCACCCGGCTTTTTTCAGCGATCAAGCCACTCGGCAATTTCTTCGTACGTCCCGCGAAAAACAATCTTCTCCGCTTTCTTCTCCAGCTGATAGCCGTACATCGGGTCGTAATAGTCCTTCAGCAGCGGCACAAGCCAGCTGAAGTGCGCGTCAGTGCTTCCAGAGCGCTGTTGTTCCAGCAGCGCGGAATCTAATAGCGCGGTAAATTCCGCGAATCGTTGCAGCCCCAGACGACGGCGGATGGCGAACAGGCCGTGATGCAGGTATTCGCTGTAGGCTTTCCAGCCCGCTTCTTCACCGTAGGCGGCAAAAAAGTCGGCCCACATGTGGTCGAAATACTCTTCGCGCAGGCGCTCAAGACGGATCTCAAACGGATCTTCGACCACCACGACAGGCGCTTCCGCCATGCGGTCGCGCAGGCACTCCGGCAGGTGGTTAGAGCCAATCATCCGGCCCTCATCCTCCAGCACCCAGCGCGCGGCATCTTTTTTTAGCAGCTCGACGGCAAGGTGATTCTCGAAGCTCGCCTGAGAAAGTTGCGGGGTGAGCGTGCGGCCAAATGACGAGCCGCGATGGTGCGCCAGCCCTTCCAGATCGATGCCCTGCGCATGCTGCTTCACCAGCAGCGTTTTGCCGTTTCCGGTACAGCCACCGATAAGCACCATCGGTTTTTGTGACTGCTCAATCGTCACCTGAATTGCCGTCTGGCGCAGGGCCTTATAGCCGCCGCGGATCAGCGGATAATCGATTCCCGCCTCTTTAAGCCAGGCCTGGGAGATATGTGAGCGCTGGCCACCGCGCGCGCAGCAAAGGTAGCCCTCAGGATGGGCCAGGCTGGCTTCGCGCCAGGCGTTGATGCGCGCCTCTCGCGTCTCGCCGTTGACCAGGCTATGGCCGAGCGTCAGTGCGGCGTCAGGACCCTGGCGTTTATAGCAGGTGCCGACGGCGGCACGCTCGTCGTCGTTCATTAAGGGCAGGTTGAGTGCGGCGGGCATCGCACCCTGGACAAATTCGATCGGCGCGCGAACGTCGATTAAAGGGGTATCGGACGCGAGGATCGCGCGATAGTCCGTTCCATCGTTCATGGTGGTTCCAGAAGAAAGCTAAGCAGCAATGGGCGGGAATTGTACGCCGGGGAAGGGGAAGGTCAACTCCCCGGCGGGGGTTACTTACTTCAGTTTTGACTGCGCCCAGACAATCCCGCTCGCGTATTCTGGCGGCAGCAGGGGAACAATCGCTTCCAGCGTGGCGCTCAGGCGGTCCGTGTCGGTATCGTTCAGGTTCAGGTGGCCGACCTTACGACCCGGGCGCACCGCTTTGTCGTACCAGTGCAGGTGCACCAGCGGCAGCTTCAGCCAGTCGTAGTTCAGATCGGTGCCGATCAGGTTGATCATCACCGACGGGCTGGTCACCACCGGCTGCGGCAGCGGCAGGTCAGTGATGGCGCGCAGGTGCAGCTCGAACTGGCTGATGGAGGCACCGTTTTGCGTCCAGTGGCCGCTGTTGTGCACGCGCGGCGCAAGTTCGTTGATCAGCAGACCCGATGGCGTGACGAAACACTCCATCGCCATTACGCCCACATAGCCCAGCTCATGCATGATGGCAGAGAGCATCTCTTCCGCCTGCGCCTGCTGGTCAGCATTGGCCTGCGGGAAGGCGACGCTGGTGCGCAGAATCCCGTCCTGATGCAGGTTATGCGTTAGCGGGTAAAAAACGGTGTGCCCGTCATGCCCGCGCGCGCCCACCAGCGACACTTCACCGCTGAAGTTTATGCCCTGCTCAACGATGCACTCGCCGTAGCAGTCGTCCGGCAGCTCGGCGGTGTCGTTCGCGCGCAGGCGCCACTGCCCGCGACCGTCGTAGCCGCCGACACGACGCTTCACGATCGCCAGATCGCCCAGCATGGCGAAGACGTCATTCCACTCGCTTTTGTCGGACAACAGCTGCCACGGCGCGGTCGCAAGGCCGAGCTTGTCGAACAGCTGCTTTTGCGTCAGACGGTCGGCGATGATCGGGAAGACGTCGCGGTTCACAAAGGCGTTATGGCGCGCCAGCTCGCGGGTCAGGGCGGTTTCCGGCCAGCGTTCAATTTCGGCGGTGATCACGCTCTGATGGAACGGCACGGCTTCCGGCTCGGCGTCCAGCCCGACGGGCCAGACGGCAATACCCAGCGGCTCACCGGCCTGACGCAGCATCCGGCCAAGCTGACCATTACCAAGAACGCATACCTGCTTCATGCTGCACCCCGCGGATCCGGGTTATCCAGCACCTCGTCGGTCTGGGCTTTACGCCACTCCGCCAGGCGTTGATGTAAGTCATTATCATGCGTCGCGAGGATCTGCGCGGCCAGCAGGGCGGCATTTGCGGCACCCGCCTTACCAATCGCCAGCGTACCGACAGGGATACCGCGCGGCATCTGGACGATAGAGTACAGGCTATCAACCCCGCTTAACGCGGCGCTTTGCACGGGAACACCCAGTACCGGCACCAGGGTTTTGGCGGCAATCATGCCCGGCAGATGTGCTGCGCCGCCCGCACCGGCAATGATCACCTCGTAACCGTTCTCTTCGGCGCTTTCGGCGAAGCTGAACAGTTTATCCGGCGTACGGTGCGCGGAAACCACTTCAACGTGGTGCGGAACATTCAGGATTTCAAAGATTTCGGCGGCGAACTGCATGGTAGCCCAGTCGCTTTTGGACCCCATCACGATGGCGACACGCGCCGGATTATTGCGGGAAGACATGCGTCTTAAAACTCCTGTGGTGCGGAACACACTGCTTTCGAGGGCACAGAGAATAGCATGTAATACCGGCAAGGAAAACGGTTGCGTGGTCGTGAAATGGGCGAAAAAACGAGGAGGGTTAGAACGGGAAGGCGATCAGTTCCACACCTTCCGGCGTGACTTTGACCATCGATCCTTCGCTGTGCCAGGCGCCTAAAACCACGCGATGGGCGGGCTCGCCGTTGGCGATAAGGGAATGCACATCGGGACGATGGGTATGGCCGTGGATCAGCCACTGAACGCGATGCTTCTCCATCACGTTCACCACCGCCTGCGGGTTGACGTCCATGATGGTCATCGATTTGCTGCTGTTGGCGGCCTTGCTGCCCGCGCGCATTCTGGCGGCGATGCGGTTGCGAATAAACAGCGGCAGGGCGAGGAACACTTTCTGGATCCACGGGGTGTGAACTTTGGCGCGAAACGCCAGGTAGCCGGTATCGTCAGTGCAGAGCGTGTCGCCGTGCATGATCAGAATATTGCGGCCATAGAGGTCAAGCACCTGCTCTTCCGGCAGCAGCGTCATGCCGCTCTCGCGGGCGTAGCGCTGGCCGATCAGGAAATCACGGTTGCCGTGAATGAAATAGCAGGGGACGCCGGAATCCACCAGCGCTTTAATGGCCGCTGCCATCTCACGGTGCAGCGGGTTCGGATCGTCGTCGCCTATCCAGGCCTCAAACAGGTCACCCAGAATGTACAGCGCATCGGCGCTTTTCGCTTCACCGCGTAAAAAACGCAGAAAACCGGCGGTTATCGCCGGTTCTTCTGTTTGCAGATGCAGATCCGCAATAAAGAGTGTCGCCACGAATTACTCGCTGACGGTCACGCTTGTGATCACAACGTCTTCTTTAGGAACGTCCTGGTGCATACCGCTGCGGCCAGTAGAAACGGCTTTGATCTTGTCGACCACGTCCATGCCTTCAACCACTTCTGCGAATACGCAGTAGCCCCAGCCTTGCAGGCTTTCGCCAGAGAAGTTCAGGAAGTCGTTGTCCGCCACGTTAATGAAGAACTGTGCGGTAGCAGAGTGCGGGGCCTGAGTACGGGCCATTGCCAGCGTACCGCGGGTGTTTTTCAGGCCGTTGTTCGCTTCGTTTTTGATCGCTTCTTTCGTCTCTTTCTGGCGCATGCCAGGCTCGAAACCGCCGCCCTGGATCATAAAGCCGTTGATCACACGGTGGAAAATAGTGTTGTTGTAGAAACCTTCGCGGCAGTAGTCCAGGAAGTTTTTAACTGTTTCAGGCGCTTTGTCATCAAAGGTTTTGATTACGATATCGCCATGATTAGTGTGGAAAGTAACCATTTTTGCATCCTGTTCCGTTATTGTGGTGCGTCGACCCGTGCTCGGGTCACATATAGGGGCTTGTTATAGCATAACCACAGGACACGATCACCTTGCATTGTGTGCTGACCGTGCTCCGAATTATGGGTATTATAAGGAACAAACAATCCACACACGTGTTTACATGGAATCTTCGATGTTAAAAATCTTTAATACAATGACGCGCCAAAAAGAGGAATTTAAACCTATCCATGCCGGGGAAGTCGGCATGTACGTGTGTGGTATTACGGTTTACGATCTCTGTCATATCGGCCATGGCCGTACCTTTGTCGCGTTCGACGTGGTGTCCCGCTACCTGCGCTTCCTGGGCTATAACCTGAAGTATGTGCGCAACATCACCGACATCGACGACAAAATCATTAAACGTGCTAATGAAAATGGCGAAAGCTTTGTCGCGCTGGTGGATCGCATGATCGCCGAAATGCACAAGGATTTTGATGCCTTGAATATTCTGCGCCCGGATAGCGAGCCGCGTGCGACCCACCATATTCATGAAATCATTGAGATCACCCAAAAGCTGATCGAGCGCGGTCACGCCTATGTGGCAGACAACGGCGACGTGATGTTCTCGGTGCCGACGGACCCAACCTACGGTGCGCTTTCCCGCCAGGATCTGGACCAGCTCCAGGCCGGTGCACGCGTGGACGTGGTTGACGTGAAGCGTAATCCGATGGACTTCGTGCTGTGGAAGATGTCCAAGGCGGGCGAACCGAGCTGGCCATCCCCGTGGGGCGAAGGGCGTCCGGGCTGGCACATTGAATGTTCCGCGATGAACTGCAAACAGCTGGGCAACCATTTCGACATTCACGGCGGCGGTTCGGATCTGATGTTCCCGCACCACGAAAACGAAATCGCGCAGTCCACCTGTGCTCACGGCGGCGAGTACGTGAACTACTGGATGCACTCCGGGATGGTGATGGTTGACCGCGAGAAGATGTCGAAATCGCTGGGTAACTTTTTCACCGTGCGCGACGTGCTGAAGTATTACGACGCGGAAACCGTGCGCTACTTCCTGATGTCCGGCCACTATCGCAGCCAGCTGAACTACAGCGAAGAGAACCTGAAGCAGGCGCGCGCTGCGCTGGAGCGTCTGTATACCGCACTGCGCGGCACCGACAGGTCTGTTCCGGCCGCTGGCGGCGAGGCGTTCGAAGCCCGCTTCGTTGAGGTCATGAACGACGACTTCAACACCCCGGAAGCCTACTCCGTGCTGTTCGACATGGCGCGTGAGGTGAATCGCCTGAAGTCAGAAGATATGGCGGCGGCGAATGCGCTGGCGTCTCATCTGCGTAAGCTCTCTTCCGTGCTCGGCCTGCTGGAGCAGGAGCCGGACATGTTCCTGCAAAGCGGCGCGCAGGCGGACGACGGTGAAGTAGCGGAAATTGAAGCACTGATTAAAGCGCGTCTGGAAGCGCGTCAGGCGAAAGACTGGGCGGCGGCGGATGCGGCGCGTAACCGTCTGACCGAGATGGGTATTATTCTGGAAGATGGCCCGCAGGGCACCACCTGGCGTCGTAAGTAAGTCTGTAATGCCCGGTGGCGCTTACGCTTACCGGGCCTACAGGTGAAAGTAGGCCGGGTAAGGCGTAGCCGCCACCCGGCTTTTTTTACCTTCTCTTCTTCCACCATAATAGTCCCATCAGCACGATTCCCGGCAGCCACACCCACAGCAGTTCCGAGATAATCACCTGATGCCCGTACGGCGTGGTATAGCGCGACAGTGCAAACGGCGCGACCTTAATCACCTGCCACGGTGCAAAGAAGCGCTCATCTGACCAGGGCCACAGCCAGCCGACGCCTTTCCCGCCGGTGGTAATCGAATCCAGCAGGCTGTGCGACAGCAGCGACACGGTTAAAAACAGCCAGCAGCGCGACAGGCTGGCCCGGAACCATCGACGCCCAGCCAGCACGCAAAGTATGGGCACTACAAAGGCAAACAGCAGCGAATGAGTGAAACCGCGGTGGCCGAAAATATTCCCGTAGGCGACACCGAATTTAAACGCCAGTACGTCAGCGTCAGGCAGCATGGCGAGGATGATCCCGGCAAACAGCAGGCGGGGTGGGATGACTTTGGTTCCGAGCCCTAAGCCCAGACACAGAGGTACGGCAGCGTGGGTGATAACGGTAGGCATTACATTTATCCATGGCAAATCATGGAAATATAGCAGTCATCTCGCGCTATAAGACCCATGCTAAATTCTGAATTTACGCCGATTCCCGCGCGATAAGCTGGCCGGAGAGGGTAATACGCTGCGTTTGCAGATCCGGCTCCTTCAGCCTGCGGATCATCAGCCCTGCCGCCTGGCGGCCGGTCTCTTCACTGGCAGACGAAACGTAAGTCAGTGACGGCGACGTGAGATTAACGTGGAGCATATCTTCAAAACCAATCAGCGCCACCTGCTGGGTTAAAAACACGTCTTTGCCCACCGTGCGCCCCACCTGGTGAATGCCGGAGATCGAACCGATCATCGCGTCCGGCGAATGGCAGAGCAGGGCGGTAATCGTGTTGTTCTTCTCCAGCAGCTGGCGAGTCGCCATGGCCGCCGCCTGCGTATCATCGGTGCAGGCGGGAGAATATTCCTCACGCCAGACCAGGCCGTTCTGCGTCATCGCGCTGCGAAAACCGAGCAGGCGCTGCTCGCGAATACGGCACCCGTCGCGCCCGCCAATGTAGGCGATGGTGCGGTGCCCGCGCTCGATAAGATAACGCGCGGCCAGGTTCGCCGCCTGGCGGTTATCGCGCATCACCAGATTGCATTTCTCTTCCAGCAACGACTGCGAAACCGCCACAAGCGGCAGCGGGCATTGGCGAATGTGTTCCGGGAGAGAGGCGGCGCGGGTGTCCGACGCCAGATAGATGACGCCCGCCACGCCCTGCTGCTTAAATGAGAGCAGGGTACGCTCAAGATGTTCGTCGTCGTTCAGCGGCTGACCGAGAAAAACCATATAACCCTGTTTCTCCAGCTCCTGAACGATGCTCGCCATCACTTTGATGGAAAAGCTGTCGCTGAAGTCCCGCAGGATCAGGCCGATTAAATTGGAGGTGTTGGCGCGAAGGTTGGCAGCGGCGACGTTATGAACATAGCCCAGCGTTGTGATGGCGGCATTGACCTTCCCGATCGTCGCCTCTGAGATTTTCCCTTTCTGGCGCAGCACCAGCGACACGGTAGAAACCGACACGCCCGCATGCTTTGCAACATCAATAATGCTGACTTTCTTCAAAACCGCTCCCTGAAATTTACCGATTATCAGCCAGATAAGAGGCGTACCCCAGCGTACAGGAGACGCCTCCTTCAGGCATCTTATTATTTGCCAATCATCGTGGACATGGTCTGGGCGATAAACTGTGCTCTGGCCCCGAAAATCACCTGTATCCCGTTGTCGCCAACAAACACCACGCCGCGCGCGCCCAGCCCGTTCAGCCCGTCCCGGTCCACCGCTTCGCTCTTCGCCACTTCCAGACGCAGACGCGTGATGCAGGAGCCGACAGAATCAATGTTCTGCGCACCGCCCAGCAGGCCGATGATTTCGGTGGCAAGTTCGGAATCGGACTTGTCATTCGCGCTGGCGGTCACTTCGGTGCGGCCCGGCGTTTTCACGTCGAAACGGCGGATCACGAAGCGGAAGGTGAAATAGTAAATCAGGGCCATTGGGATACCGATGATAATGGCGCTCAGGAAGTTGGTCTGATAGCCGTTAAACGACGGCAGGATCCCGAACGACAGGTAGTCGATAAAGCCCGCCGAGAACGACTTGGCGATGTGCGCATGCAGCAGGTACATGGTCATGTACGCCAGGCCCGCCATGATGGCGTTGAAGACGTAAAGGATCGGCGCCACGAAGATAAAGGTGAACTCTACCGGCTCGGTGATGCCCGTCAGGAAGCAGGTGAGGGCGGCGGAGAAGAGAATACCGGCCGCAATTTTCTTATTCTTCGTGTGCGCTTCATGGTACATCGCAAGGCACGCCGCAGGCAGCGCGAACAGCATCAGCGGGAACTCGCCCTGCATGAATTTCCCGGCGTTCTGGTAGGTATCGCTGCTGAAGGATTTCACCCCCTCTTCGAGCATCTTGAACCAGATGGTCTGGTCGCCGTGGATCACCTGACCCGCCTGGGTAGTGTAATCCCCGAACGAATACCAGAAGGAGGGATACCAGATGTGGTGCAGACCGAGCGGGATCAACGCGCGCTCCACCAGCCCGAAGATAAAGGTCGAGGCCGCCTGGTTATCGCCGTTCACCACCACGGACAGGGCGTCGATCCCGGACTGAATATGCTGCCACACGTACGGCAGCAGCAGGCCGAGCAGGAACGACAGAAATGCCGTCGCAATCGCCACAAAACGCTTCCCGGAGAAGAAGCCGAGGAATTCCGGCAGCTGCATGGTGTGGAAGCGGTTGTAGCACCAGGCCGCGAGAATACCGCAGATCAGGCCGCCAAAGACGCCCATCTGCAACGTCGGAATGCCGACGACCATGGCGTATTTCCCGCCCTGGGAGGCCATTTCCGGCGTAATGCTCAGCACGGTGCTGATGGTGATGTTGGTGACAAACACCGAGACCGCCGCAGAGAGTGCCGCAATGCCGGATTCCGAAGCCAGACCGACGGCAGAGCCGATGGCGAACAGCATCGGCAGGTTATCAAAGATAACCCCGCCGGCGTTCATCATCAGCGGCAGGTGGAACTTATCGCCGAAGGCCAGCAGCAGGCCCGCAGCGGGAAGCAGTGAAATTGGCAGCATTAAGGCGCGACCAATCATCGATAACTTAGACAGCGATTTAACAAACCCTGATATCAGACTCATGCTGATTTCCCCCCCGAGTAGCGCTTTTTTCGCGCTGTTATTGTAAGTAGAACGTTTTAGTAGAACGTTCTACTTATCGTGGGGAAAGTCTGAAAATCGCGCAACATAATTTTCACGTTTCGCCAGAGGGAATAGTGATTATTTGAAGTTGATCGATAATTAACCGCGATGGGTGTGAGGGGATTGTGAGAGAAATTGCCGGGTGGCGGCTTCGCCTTACCCGGCCTACAAACGGAGACAGTACGTAGGCCCGGTAAGCGCAGCGCCACCGGGCATCAGACAGCTCAGGCCGTCACGGTCACGCTCTGACCTGCAAAGCTCACGGTCTGGCCCGCGACAATTTTGCAGCGTTTGCGGGTTTCCACCGTGCCGTCTACTTTTACCTGCCCGTCGGCGATGACGATTTTCGCCTGCGCACCGCTTTCGCTCCAGCCTTCCAGCTTCAGCAGATCGCACAGCTCAACGTGCGGATGTTTACCTAAAGAAAAAGTTGCCATGATTACGCGTCCTCTACGTCGTGATACTCCTCGCACGCCTGCAAGGTATTCTGAATCAGTGTTGCGACCGTCATCGGGCCTACGCCGCCCGGGACCGGAGTAATATAGGAGGCGCGCGCTGCGGCATCTTCATACACCACGTCGCCGACCACTTTGCCGTTTTCCAGACGGTTAATACCCACGTCCACGACGATTGCGCCCTCTTTGATCCACTCGCCCGGAATAAAGCCCGGCTTGCCGACCGCAACGATCAGCAGATCGGCGTTTTCGACGTGATGACGCAGGTTTTTGGTGAAGCGGTGGGTGACGGTGGTGGTGCAGCCCGCCAGCAGCAGCTCCATGCTCATCGGGCGGCCCACGATGTTGGAGGCGCCAATCACCACAGCGTTCAGGCCATAGGTGTCAATGTTATAACGCTCCAGCAGCGTCACGATGCCGCGCGGGGTGCACGGACGCAGGCGCGGCGCGCGCTGGCACAGGCGGCCCACGTTATACGGATGGAAACCGTCAACGTCTTTGTCCGGCGCGATACGCTCCAGCACCTTCACGTTGTCGATGCCCGCAGGCAGCGGCAGCTGAACCAGAATGCCGTCGATCTCTTTATCGGCATTCAGGGTGTCAATCAGTTCCAGCAGTTCCGCTTCGCTGGTGGTTTCCGTCAGATCGTAAGAGCGGGAGACGAACCCCACCTCTTCACACGCTTTGCGTTTGCTGCCGACATAAATTTGCGAAGCCGGGTTGCTGCCAACCAGCACTACGGCCAGCCCTGGAGCGCGTTTTCCGGCAGCTTTACGCGCCTTCACTTTTTCCGCAACCTCAGAGCGCACCTGCTGCGCAATCGTTTTACCGTCAATAATCTTTGCTGCCATCAGAGAGAAGATTCCGTCTGTAACGTTAGAAAGGGGGGATTACCTGTATTTTGTCAGAAGCGAGCGCCGCTGTCAGTCACCCTTTACGAGATTTCATCGATGGCCCGCAAAATCCCTTCTCAGTGCGTGGTCAATTTCTTAGGGGCGATTAGGATGTGACCTGGCAAAATGGCAGCGTTTTGACATATTACAAAATAGATTCCTGAGCTACTTTGTCCTCTCCGAAATAAGCCTTCAATTTTTTAATTGAACGTATTTCTTATTCCCGAATATGCGCGGGAAGGGTTATTTACATTTTAAAGGAATAGACATGAAACTCAGCAACATTGCTTCTACTGTTATTGCAACTCTGGCCCTGGTCGCGGGTGCCGCTCACGCAGAAGATCCGGTAGCACCTGTATCTGTAAACGGTGGTACGGTGCATTTTAAAGGTGAATTAGTGAATGCCGCGTGTTCAGTGAATACTGACTCTTCAGAGCAGACGGTTAATCTCGGCCAGTACCGTACCGCGAAATTCACTAAAGTGGGTGACACCACCTCCAATATTCCCTTCACCATCGAACTGAACGACTGCGATCCTGCGGTAGCGAAAACCGCTGCTGTCGCGTTTACCGGCCAGATCGACGCCACCGACAAAACGCTGCTGGCGGTAAGCTCCGGTAACAACGACAACTCCGCGAAGGGCGTAGGCATTGAGATCCTCGACAGCAAATCCTCCACGCTGACCCCGGACGGTGCAACCTTCTCTGCGGCGCAGAACCTGATTGAAGGGACTAACACCCTGAACTTCACCGCGCGCTATAAAGCCACGGCGGCGACCACCGCGCCAGGCCAGGCAAACGCGGACGCAACATTCGTAATGAAATACGAGTAATGCCTGAGTACAGGGATGTGGCTGGCCTCAGGGAAGAGGTCTTTTGATCGCCTATACCGGGAGCGAAGGATGACAAGGACTGGGATACTGCTGTGTGCCCTTGCGATTGCCTCAGCGGTAAACGCACATACCGTTGTCATAGACGGCGGCAAAGTACACCTCAGGGGAGAGCTGGTTAACGGCGGCTGCGCCGTGGCCCCGGACAGCCAGAATATGCGCGTGGATATGGGGCAATACCGCACAAACGCCTTTTCCGGCGTCGGCAGCTTTTCCACGGTTAATGTGCCTTTCACCGTACGTCTGCTGGATTGCAGCGTGGACGTCTCCCGCACCGTGGGGATCCAGTTCCAGGGAGTGACACCGGCAGAAGACCCGCAGGTTTTCCTGGCGACATCGCGGCCGGGGGAAAATGCGGTCAGCAGTGGTGTCGGACTGGCGCTTTTTGACGAACAGCAACGTCAGATCATCCCGAACGCGACGGCAGTGAGCTGGTTACCCATTAACACCCGCGAGCTGGTATTTCATTTCAGCGCCCGCTACCGGGCTATTTCCGAACACCTTGTACCAGGCACTATTCAGTCGAATGTCTGGTTTACGTTGATTTATCCCTGACGCCTGCGAACTAATTATTAAAGGTACGGTTGTGATGAACACCCTGATTAAACCTGGACTGTTTTTAACTTTTATTTTGATGATGGTTTCTGCCAGCGCGAATGCATCCGGCGGAATTGCGCTAGGCGCGACGCGCGTTATTTATCCGGCCGATGCAAAACAAACGTCGCTGGCGATCACCAACAGCAATAAACAAGAGCGCTATTTAATTAACGCGTGGATAGAAAATGCCAACGGGCAAAAGGAAAAAACCTTTGCCGTCACGCCGCCGCTGTTTGTCAGCGAGCCGGCCAGCGAAAACACCCTGCGCATTATCTACGCAGGCCCGGCGCTGCCTGCCGATCGCGAATCACTCTTTTACATGAACGTCAAAGCGATTCCCTCCGTCAGCAAAAAACATCAGGACGGCAACAACGTCCTGCAACTGGCCATTCTGTCACGCATCAAGCTGTTTGTTCGCCCGGCTAACCTGGCGATGCCGCCGGAAGAGGCGCTCTCACAGCTGCGTTTTGAGCGCGTCGGCAACCATCTTAAGGTGAGCAATGCCTCGCCGTATTACGTCACGCTGGTCAATCTGAAGCTCGGCGGTCAGACGCTGGAGAACCTGATGGTTGCTCCGAAAAGCTCGGCGCAGCAGGTGCTGCCTGCCGCAGCGAGCGGCACGCTCTCCTGGCAGAGTGTGAATGACTACGGTGCCATTACGCCGGCGCGTAGCGTCAGCCTGTGAGCAGAGACAGGGCGATGAACACTCAATGGCGTTACTGCCCGGTTGCGCTGGCACTGATGGCAACGCTCTGGCCACACGCTGGCTGGGGTGAAAGCTACTTTAACCCGGCGTTTCTCTCCGATGACGCGGCGAACGTGGCGGATTTGTCGCGTTTTGAGAAAGGCCACCAGCAGGCACCGGGCGTCTATCGCGTCGATATCTGGCGTAACGATGAGTTTATCGGCACCCAGGACGTGCGGTTTGAGCAAGCCGACAACACGCCGCCGGTCGCGGGCGGTTTGTCGCCGTGCATTACGCGCGCGATGCTCGATCGCTTTGGCGTCAATATCGCCGCCTTCCCGGAACTGAGCAACGTGCAGGGCGAGACCTGCGTTCCGCTCACCACGGCTATTCCGGGCAGCGAAACGGCGTTCAACTTCGCCTCGTTGCGCCTTAACGTCAGTCTGCCTCAGGTGGCGATGCAAAACAGCGCCCGCGGGTATATTCCGCCTGAACAGTGGGATGAAGGCATCCCCGCCGCGCTGCTGAACTACAGCTTCACCGGCAACCGGGGCAGCGACGACGACAGCTACTATCTGAACCTGCAAAGCGGGTTGAACTATGGCGCCTGGCGATTACGCAATAACGGCGCGTGGCGTTATACCGAAAGCAACGGCCAGCGGCACAGCAGCTGGCAAAATATTGGCACCTGGGCGCAGCGTACGGTCATTCCGCTAAAAAGCGAGCTGGTGCTCGGCGACAGCAACACCGGTAACGATGTCTTCGACAGCGTCGGTTTTCGCGGTGGTCGGCTCTATTCGTCCGACAGCATGTATCCGGACAGCCTGCAAGGCTACGCGCCTACCGTACGCGGAATCGCCCGCACCCCTGCCAAAGTGGTGATCCGCCAGAACGGATACGTGATTTACCAGAGCTATGTGCAGCCGGGGGCTTTTGCGATAACTGACCTTAACCCGACCTCCTCAAGCGGTGACCTGGAGGTGACGGTGGAAGAGAAGGACGGCAGCCAGCAGCGCTACACCGTCCCGTATTCCACCGTTCCGTTGCTTCAGCGTGAAGGACGCTGGAAATACGATCTGGTGGCAGGGGACTATCGCAGCGGCAACAGCGAGCAGGACACGCCGTTCTTTACTCAGGGTACGATGATTGCGGGTCTTGCCGACGGCTACACGCTGTACGGCGGAACGCAGCTGGCCTCGCGCTATACCGCCATCGCCATTGGCGCGGGTAAAAACCTCGGTGACTGGGGGGCGGTGTCACTTGACCTCACCCATGCCCGCAGCCAGCTTGCCGATGACAGCCGCCATGAAGGGCAGTCCCTGCGGTTCCTGTACGCAAAATCCCTTAACGGATTCGGCACCAACTTCCAGCTGCTGGGCTATCGCTACTCGACCAAAGGCTTCTACACCCTCGACGATGTGGCCTGGCGCACAATGGAAGGCTACCAGTATGGCGACGATCAGGACGATGACGGCGTGCCGGACGTGCAGAGCTATCACAACCTGACGCTGAATAAAAAAGGACGTTTCCAGCTCAATATCTCCCAGTCTCTTGGCGATTACGGCTCGGTGTACGTCTCTGGCAGCCAGCAGAGTTACTGGGGTACCAGCGAGTCCAACGTCTGGTATCAGCTCGGCTACGCCGGCGGGGTGAACGGGATCAGCTACGCCTTATCCTGGTCATGGAACAAGGCCGTCGGCATTGAAGGAACTGACCGGATCGCCTCGTTTAACGTCTCCGTCCCGTTCAGCCTGTTCACCCGTCACGGCTACCGTCGCGATAACGCGATCGACCGGGCCTATGCCACGGCCTCAGCCAGCCGCAACAGCGACGGTGATACCAGCTGGCAGACCGGGATCAGCGGAACGCTGCTCCAGGATCGTAACCTGAACTACAGCGTCACGCAGGGTCACACCAGCAATAACGGTGCCAGCGGCAGCGCCAGCGCCAACTGGCAGGCAACGTACGGTACGCTGGGTGTGGGCTACAACTACACGCGGGATCAGCACGACCTCAACTGGCAGCTCTCCGGCGGCGTGGTAGGGCATTCAGACGGCATCACATTCAGTCAGCCGCTGGGCGATACCAACGTCTTGATCAAAGCGCCGGGCGCGTCAGGCGTGAGCGTCGAAAACCAGACCGGCGTCAAAACAGACTGGCGTGGCTATGCGGTGATGCCGTACGCCACGGTGTACCGTTACAACCGCGTGGCGCTCGACACTAACACCATGAGCAACAACACCGACATTGAAAATAACGTTTCCAGCGTCGTGCCGACGAACGGTGCGCTGGTGCGCGCCAGTTTTGACACCCGCATCGGCGTGCGTGCGTTGCTCACCGTGAAGCGTGATAACCAGCCTGTGCCGTTTGGGGCGGTGGTGCGTGAGACGCAGAGCGGCGTAACCAGCATGGTGGGAGATGACGGTCAGATTTACCTGAGCGGGCTGCCGCTGAGCGGGGAACTGCTGATTCAGTGGGGAGACGGGAAGCAGTCCCAGTGTCGTGCGCCCTACAGCCTGCCAGAACAGAGCCTGCAACAGGCGATCACACTTAAGGGGATCCGCTGTGAATAAAATCCATTATCTGGGGCTATCCCTTCTGGCATTTTTGCCGCTATCTGAGGCGTTCGCCACCGTCTGCGTCAATGAAAATGGCGTGCCGACGGAGGTGTATTACGACCTGACGGATAAATTCAACAGCTCCAATAACCAGGTGGGGCAGATTGTTACACTCAGCGAGAAGTCCCAGTGGGTGGGCGTCAACGCCGTCTGCCCTAAGGGAACGTCCGGGAACACCACCAAGCGTAGCTATGTGACCGAATTCCCGGTCACAGGCACCAGCGATGGCTACCAGTATCTGAAGCTAAACGACTATCTGGACGGGGCGATGAAAATCACCGACAGCTACGCTGGCACGTTCTATCCACCCAGAAAGTACATTCAGATGGGGAGCCATCCGAACGTGTCTAAAAACAAACCGTTTGGAGTACAGGATTCCAGCCTCGTCTTTCGGCTTAAGGTGACCCGACGCTTTATCAATATGGTGGTGATCCCCCGGGCAATCATGTTCCGGGTTTACGTCACCACGACCTCCACGGATCCGCTCACCACGCCGGTTTATACCATCAGTTACAGCGGGACCATTCAGGTGCCTCAGAGCTGTGAGATTAATGCCGGAAATGTGGTGGAGTTCGATTTCGGAGACATCGGCGCCTCTCTGTTCAGTAAAGCGGGCATCGGAAATAAGCCGGAAGGGATCTCAGCGCAAAGCAAAACCATCGGCATAAAATGCACCAACGTCGAGGCGAACGCCATGCTCACAATGCGTGTTGAAGCGGAGAAGGTTTCAGGCAGTACGCTGGTCTCTGATAACGCGGATGTGGGTTTTGTGATTGCCAACAGTAATGGTGTGCCGCTGACGCCGAACAACCTGACCAGCAAAATCCCGTTCCGTCTGGACGATAGCGCACAGGCACAGGTGGGGATCCGTGCGTGGCCCGTCAGCGTGACCGGTAAAAAACCTGCCGAGGGGCGTTTTACCTCTCGCGGCTATTTACGCGTCGACTATGACTAAGGAGCAGGTATGCGAAACGGAATGCGGTATATAGCCGTCGCGCTCTTTGCGCTTTGCTCCCCTGCGCACGCAGAGACAGCGCTTGGGGAAATTAACATTCAGCTCTATGGCAATATCGTGGATTTTACCTGCGTGGCGGAGGGGGACGACAGCAATAAAACCGTCACGCTCGGCACCTGGCCCACGAAACAGCTCCGCACAACGGGAAGCCGGACGCAGCCTGTACCGTTCACCCTGAAGCTGACCGGATGCCCGCCGGGGGCGGCTTCGATCACATTTACGGGGAAGATGGACGGGCATGATAACAGCCTGCTGGCGCTGAATGATGCCAGCGCGGCCAGTAACGTGGCCGTGGAGATCCTCGACCGGGATAAAACGCGCCTCGCGTTGCAGCAGGCCAGCCAGACGGTGTCGGTGGATGCGCAGGGAAATGCCGAACTGTCGTTTTATGCCAATTATATCGCCACGGCGGATAACCCGCAGCCGGGCCGGGCTGATGCCGATGCAACTTTCATGATTAATTATAATTAATCGTATCCCCTCTCCCTGTAACGGTTATATGTTGCAGGGAGAGGGAAGGATTACAGTAATTCGTGCGCTTTCGCGTAATCAATTAATTCAACGATACTTTGTACGCCCAGCTTGGAAAAGATATTAGACTTATGAGCGCTAATTGTTTTGTTGCTAAGTAATAATTGATCCGCAATCTCCTTATTAGATAATCCGTTCGCCAGATATCGCAGAACCGTCACTTCACGATTCGATAATGGCATATCCACAGCGGCGCCTGTCCGGGAGCCTATATGGTTTATAAAACTCAATGTTTCTGACGGGAAAAAAGAATAGCCCGTCAGTATCATTTCCACCGCGTTATAAATTTCCCCCAGATCTTTCCGCTTACTGACAAAACCATTTGCCCCGGCGCGGATGGCGCGCCCTGCGTAGAAGGCTTCAGATTTCGAAGAGAGGAAGAGAATCTTAATATCTTTATTTAAGTTTCTGATTCTTTTCAATAATACGAAGCCGTCCGTGCCTGTCATTTCGATATCGAGAATGACCAGGTCGATGGGGTGGTTGCGTATACAGTCAAGCACTTCGTGGCTGTCGCCTGACTTCAGTTTGACCTGGATGTTTTTATTTTTCTGTAGCAGGACTTCTATCGACATTCTGACGATAGGGTGTTCGTCCATAATGATAACGGATGCCGGTTTCATTTTTTATGCCTCAGATTGTTAAAAGCGTTATGCTGAGTTTTGTTAAAACTCTCTAAAAGCCGGAAGGATAATTACGCAGATCCTTGTACGGTAGATCCCTGGGAAGAGCGAAAGCATCCTTGTTTACGTAGTGGTGATATCAATGCCTGAGCGCAGTTATCTCATAAGGCTGTTATGGCAAAATGATTTTTCTTATTCGCGTGTCAAACACGTCTTATTATACCGTTTAAGTATTGTCCGAAAAGCCTGTAAATTAATGTCCATATATTGATGATTATTATCTTCTGTATCTGAATCGCTAACTTTTTAAAATTAGCAAAAATGTCCTGATATTGCATTTACCACACAGTTTCATCTTTATGTAATAACAAAAAATAAACGATCTTACTGTATGTTGATCAAATGTTAACAATACGCAGGTCGTGACAAAGTGTTTTCCGCCTGTCCGCTACCTCTGATGTCCGCTCTTTAGCGCGTCATCGCCTCATTTCTAACGCCTCAGGCCAGGAGGATGATCCCTTCGTCAAAACAGCACTATCTGCTGTTTTCTTCACCTCTCATCGCTTTTATTCACAGATAAATCGCTTGTTTTTACACCATTATCATCCTGTTAACGGAAGCGTCAGAAACTTAACGCATGGATAAAATGACTCTCGTTTAGCGTACAGGCAGCATTTCGCATGGTTTAAGATGAAGAATTAGGAATAGTTATAAAATCGAAAGTTTTGTTAAAAAACACAAAAAATTAACATATGTCCTAAGTATTTTCTTAAAGGTCTTTAGGAATTAAGGGGTTACTGAATACGTTAATACGTGAAATCTGAAAGGTTGTTGAGAAGATGTAGCAACTCATGACGATGATTCAGCCCAAGTTTCGCCAGGATGCAGCTGAGACGGTAAATAATGCGGCTATAGGGGCGGTTCTGTAACTGAGCAATCTGTCGCAGGGTGCTACCCTGCGACAGCGCCTGCAGGATCGGCCATTCATCACGTGAAAACCACTCTTTCCGGTGGCCGGCGGGTGACGGCGCTTCCAGCAAGGTTTGTTGCAAAGCCCGCGGCGTAAGTTGCCGTTCAAGCACATGAAAAGGGCCAGCCGCTTTGCAAAACAGGCGTGTATCGTAATCATCGGCGCGAATGAGCAGGTAGGGTGTCAGGTAGGGGGCGAACAGGCTGTGGCGTCGTAATCGGTCCAGCAGGTCAATAAGCGGCGAGGCGCGGCTTTCTACATCTACCACCAGACGTGATGAAGGCCACTGATTCAGATCGCTGAGGGCGGCTTCCAGGGTGGAATAGTCACAGCAATTGCTCAGGGGAGAGTGCCCGCTCAGAAAACCGGAACGGAAAAAGTTATCCTGTGTGACCAGGACGATAAAGGGAGCATCGGTTTTGCGGGTCTGGTTGATTGACTGGCTCAAATATTCGAGACGATCAAAAAATGGGAGAGCAAAAGGCGAGTGCGTTGAACCCGGTGAATCACTTCCTGTCCGACGACGCCGGTAACGGCGTACTGTCATTCGCATAGCTTCCCTCTTGGCGATGACCGTTCAGTCCTCCTGCCATCTCCAGGATGGCCAATAATATCCCTGACCGAAGCGCGCGCCAGCCTGAAGCGCAAACTTACGGTCCGTTTCTGTTTCAATGCCTTCTATGAGTACATTTTCAGCAATTTTTGAACAAAGCGTGACCAGGTTTGCCAGCGCTGGCGTTGCACGTAAACGCCAGAAAGCGATCTTATCGATTTTTATTCCGCTTAACGGCATGCGGCAGGACAAAAACGCGCGCCCTGACGCTTCATCAATGTCATCCAACCAGATCCGATGTCCTTGCGCCGTCAACTGCTGAAGCGCACAACTCACCCTCAGACGTGCCGGGTCTGAGAGAGAAAAGAAGGAAGCAGGCTCCACGAGTTCAATGTTCAGCGGTGGGCTGTTAAGTTGCAGTAAACGCTGGAACATTTCCGGTATGGTCAGAACGGTTATCGGCAAATTTATGAAAAGGTTGTCGCAGGGAAAGGGTTTTTTTAACGCAGCGATCTGTGCTTCCAGCAGCATAAGCGCCCGAGCAGCGGACCAGTCGTGAAAAAAGCCTTCGCTTTGCTGATGCGGTGACAGCACGCTGAGCACTTCAGCCCCTACCGTGCGCGAAGAGGAGAGGGCGACAATGGGTTCAAGCTTGATGCCTGTAATGTCGTGTGAGATGTGCTGCACGCACGAGGGGAAACCTGTCTGGTCTGGCGCTGTCACTCCGTCGTCCTGTTCATTTCCAGCCTCCAGGCGGCCGGGATACCGCAGGACAGTGTGAAGGGGAAGTAAACAGGAAAACAGCAGGCGTTACTTAAAAGCGGCTAAGCCTTTTCGCAGCCCGTAAAAGAGGGATAAATGTTGAAAAAACAGCCGTATTTACAATCAGCTAGTCATTAACGGCAGAGAAGGTGGAAAAGGCATTGACTCACTACGCATTGACCGTATAATTCCAGGCGTTTCACCACCGCGAAGTACACTCTTCTCCGTGCGCCCTTAGCTCAGTTGGATAGAGCAACGGCCTTCTAAGCCGTAGGTCGTAGGTTCGAATCCTACAGGGCGTGCCATTTAAAAACAGGCGCTTACGCCAGTTTCAAGCCAGCCTGATTTTCTCCTTGTGTCGTATTTGTGTCATGGTTGCCAAAAATGGCATCAATTTTCCGTGCATGTTCGCTTAAGTGGTTCGGTGCCAGGTGAGCGTATCGACGCACCATTTCGATGGACTCCCAGCCGCCCATTTCTTGCAGAACAGACAACGGAACGCCGGACTGAATTAACCAGCTCGCCCAGGTATGCCGGAGGTCGTGAAAACGGAAGTCCTCTATACCAGCTCTTTCCAGTCCAATGCGCCAGGCGACATTGTCATCCACTCGCATTTTTCGGACAGCCGGAGTGACGGTTTTATCCGGGCGCGTTGATGGCTTCGTGTGAACGAATACCCACCTGGAACTTTTCCCGATCTGATCCCTTAACACCCTGCATGCGGTATCATTCAGAGCCACGCCGATAGCCTTGCCCGCCTTCGCGTTCTCCGGATTTACCCATGCAACCTTTCTCTGCATATCGACCTGCTGCCACTCCAGATCAATGATGTTGGAGCGGCGCAGGCCGGTTGCCAGTGCAAATATCACCACCGGCTTTATCGACTCCGGCATGCAGGCAATTAACCGTTCTGCCTCGTCCCTGGTCAGCCATCGGATGCGTTTGCTGATCGGCTTTTTGGTTTTTATAACCGGGGCCGTTTTAATCCAGCCCCAGTCATTAGCCGCAGCCTTGAACAGAGATCGCATGAAAGAAAGGTGCTGACTCTTTGTAGCCTGGCTTACCGGTTTCTCAACATAAGGAGGCGGTTCCTTCCCCCGGCGTATAGCCGCGTCCCTGCGCGACTCCCAGACCTGAATATGCTTACGGTTGACCATCTTCGAAACAGCTTCATGAACCTGTTCAGCCGTGATGGTTGAAATATCCCGGCCGGAGAAATGCCGCAGGAAGTATTCGATTTTGGTCTTATCGTCATCAAGTGACCGCTTATGCTCCTTCTCGCGGATCCACCTGATGCAACATTCCTCGAATGTCCTCGTCGGAAGCTCCCCAATTTTATCCACCCGCCACGCTTCAGCCTTCAGCTTGTCGTGCAGCTCCTGCGCTTGTTTCTTGTCCCCCGTACCAAGAGATCGTCTAATTCTTTTCCCTGACGGCGTAACGAAATGACAGTGCCAGACGCCGCCTCTGAGGGTGATTGACATAAAATTTCTCCTTTATGTTCACCCGCGCTCGCAGGAACAGGATCGCGCGGGTCATGTAAATACGCAATACAGGCAACGTCGGTCGTGCGGTATTTGTTCCCGATCTTCTTCCCGGCCAGCTGCCCAGAATCGATAAGACGGTAAACAGTTCTCGGTGAGGTGATTAGTAGCTCGGCCGCCTGTCTGGCTGTCAGTGTTTTTGCCTCAACCATGCATTTCATCCAGGCAAAAAGAACCCGGCGCGGGGCCGGGCAAAAGGGATAACGTGGCAGTGCTTTCGCACCCAATAGCCAGCTCATAACTGGCTATCAGTTGCGTCAGTCATTCGGCTGGTTAGCGATGTCGTAAAACTGCCCGTAGGTTATTTTCTGGAAGTTTCCCGGTATCTCTACTTCGCCATGCCGCTCTTCTTTATTGTTCGGGATAGCGAATACCAGGCAGTCATCACGGCCCGGGTGCTTACCGCCATATGTAGAGAGCATCGCGAAACCGAAGCCACGTCCAGACTGGCCGCCGATGCCGGTTCGCATAATGCCGTAGTGGTTAACGATGTAGTCTTTCCACTCAGGCAGAGATTTCAGCTTTTTGTTGGCTTCCTCCATTACCGAGTCGAGCTCTTTGTTGTAAGCCCGGCCCTCTTTTGTATTCCCTTTCCCTCTCCCCAGCACCACTCGCTTACCATCAAACATCTCTTCACGCTTAATGGTCATAGGGCAGGGGAATTGATATCCCTTCTCCCATACAAAACCATTTAGCAAACCGCCTCCGCCACCCCATCCACTGGACGTTGTCCACGCAATAGCGCCGACCTTGCCGGCCGCTTCAGGGAGAATAGAGTTACGCTGCTCTCTGATATCGTCATAACCTGCAATAAGCGACTTCACTTCATCGCCTTCAACCATGTAGTAATCATAAAATTTGCTTTGGTCTGACATATTCTCTCCTCATGCCGCACGCATAGCGCGCAGGCGTTTAATGTGCTCGCTCGTCTCCAGTTCGGCGCGGATCTGCTCCGCCTCCCGGTGATCGAGCGGTTCGAAATCGTTAATAAATCTGTCGATTGACGCGGTGTTGATCCGGCCCTGTCGCCAGTAGCGGACAACTTCTGATGTGCTGCTGTGGATAATGACGGGCCAGTTATGCTGGTCAGCGAATATCTGGCCGCGCTGAATTAGCTTGAAAATTGGCTGACTCCTGCAAAAGGAGATAGACGATTGCCGCGGCGCGAAGTGGGTTCCGGTGAGTGGCGCTGATGCCCGATTCGTGGGATGCCTGCCAGACGGTCTTACCTGATGGTGTGAGGCCGATCCGGTGCTTCTTCATTGCCGGGAATAGCTCTTCGGCACGACGCAGCGGGAAATAACCAGTGTTCTGCACCGTGTTAAACCAATTCCACGACAAATTGGCGCCGGTACTTTCATGCGGGTGAATGGTGGCGCTGTATTTTGGCTAAAGGAAATAGGCCAGCCTGACGCTGATTTCCCCATCACTCAGCTTGCTGTAATCCATCACTCCTCCTCCACATACAGCGACCAACCACTGATGGCGTCAACCCATCGCTTTGTTTTGCGCCCAAGGCCATGCGTCCCCATGCGAAGTACTGCCTCTTTCCCGGCAACATCGACAACTTTGTAGAGGAAGCCCCGCGGCGACTGCCAGATCTCGCCAACTTGGAAGCGCTCACCTTTAAGTACTTTCGACATAATCAGTTCTCCCGGAACTGTCTGTTAATTCTGTTGAAGGTGAACGCCAGCAATAAAAAAGGAGCCTTAAGCTCCCGGGTGATTAGTGCCTTCATGCTGCACCGCCTTCATTCTTCTCGGCTTCGACAGCCATCTGCTCAAGCCGTCGCGATAACTCTGCGGCCAGCGTGTGGAATTCTTCCTCGGTCGCCACCGGAATCGGCACAAAGCGAATCCCGATGTGCGCCAGGTTGTTGGCGATTTCGAGGCTCTTCCTCAAATCAACGGGCGAGGCTCTGTTCATGCGGCACGCTCCTCTTCCTGGAAGATAATTTCCATTTCAAGCTTCTCGGCCAGCGCATTCTCCGCTCGGGCACCAGCGGAGTGCTCCCAGCCTTCAAGCATGTAGATAGCATCAGCACAGCGAAGCATAGACAGACAGATGTCCATGTACTCGGCCTGGGTTAATCCATCTGGTAGACGGGCGGGATTCAGAACAATATGGCCTTTCGACCAGAGATGAAAATGCGCATGGTTAAAAGCGGCGCGGTTAAAATTAGGTAGGCCGCTCATGGGCCCGGCAATATAAACTTTCACGATTCCACTCCGAAGCGGCGATTAAGCCTGCCTGTGTAAACGACGAACTCCAGGAGGCTAATTCCCAGAGCTTCAATTTTCTTGTGATGCTTGTTGATGATGGGAGGCACAGTTTCGTTCCAGTTAGGCTTTGGCTTCTTGCGCATGGCCTGCTGGATTTCTTCGGTGCAGCGGCGGCAGGCGGCGCGGACGGCGTTTTCATTCGCTGGCGTCATGCGGCCTCCGTTTTCACGACGTCGATGGCGCAGCCGGGCAGCAGTTCCACCGCGGCGGTGGCGCACTGATTTCCCCAGTGATGCCAGCCTGGCGCTGCGCTGCGACTGAATAATTCAATGCGTGGCACATCACCGTAAAGCAACTCCAGCCGGTGCCGAACTTCCCACGGCTTTTCGCTGTGCGCGCCGAGCGGGCTGTATACCACCTGCTTAATCCCTGCGTGCTTTCGTTCCAGCCCGGCGCCGCGGGTGGCAATCAACAGGTCTTCTGTATTGGCCCGGGTGTGATTGCCGCCGTTCATGCGCGTCTCGGCGTTAAGCAGATAGAGGAAGTCGTAAAAGTCGGTGACTCCACCCTCGGCCAGCGCCTTGTTGATGCGCAACTCGGCGTTCTGATTCAGCTTCACCCAGGTAAAGCCCTTCATCGTGCGAACTGTAAATCCCCAGGCCTCGGCCAGTTCGATAGCCTCCTGGTTATGCGTGCCGGTGTACCACATCGCCAGCACCGAGTTTTCGGCGGCAAGTTCCCACACTGGCAGGCGCTTGATGTCGATGAGCTTCATGGTGGAGTAGTGATCGGCGGCAGCGCCGTTGCTGATGGTGTTGCCGTAAGACCAGGGAGGATCAGCGTAGATAAGAGAGTATTTTTCGGTCATACATCCTCCCGCTCCGGATCGTTAACATCCCAGCCATTACGTTCAATATTCGTTTGCAGGCGCTTATCTCCGACCTCTTCAATGCTGCGGCCGGTAATCTCTGCGACTTCGGCGTTTGAGTATCGCCACAGCAGCGCCAGCTCTTCGAGTGACCACGCTTTCATAGCACTGACTCCATTTCGTCGATGTAGAGGCCCTGAGCAATCAGGCGGCTACGGCGGGCGGCACGCGCTATGCACTCCTGCCGTCTACCTTCCTGCGACTGCTCTATGGCGCGCCGGGTGAATAGTCGTGATTTGCCCTGCGGCGTTACAACCTTTGGCTTCGTGACCAAGTCGAAAGTCCGGTCGCAGATGCCGTCCTCGTTGAGCCATTTTTCCGACGCGACAATCTGCGCTATTTGTCCGGCGCCGCGGGTAATGCCGTTGGCCACCCGGTTAAACTCAATGAGCGTTACGCCAAACTTCTCGGCAATTTCGCTGCCGGTTACCGGGCGGCCGCGCGTCTGGATCATCCAGATAACGCGCTCACGGAGGCCGGAGAATTGCCCGGTTCTCCCGGGCCTGCGGTAAAAGGGTGTGCGTTTCATTTCCACTGCTCCCCGAACGTGAATCCGATCTCCGCCAGCGCCTCGTCCATCTTCTCAATGAACTCCGGCACCATTTCGTTGAAGTCGGACATGTATTGCGGATCCCGCTCAACGACGATGTGGTGAATTCCTTCGCGCTTCATGCGCGGGTCGTAGTTGGCAAAGAACCAGGCGTCTTTTCCGGTCACCCACATGCTGTACTGCACCTGGGCCATGTACGCAGACTTGATGGCTTCAAAACCGCCAAGGCGGAATTTCATAAAGTCTCGGGAGGTGAATGGGCATTTCAGTTCAAGGCCGAAATCGTTACTACAAAGGCCGTCAGGAGAGCACGCAGTGCGCATGCTCTCGTCACGGAACAGGATCGGAGACTCCGTGACTTTTACGTTCGTTGTGAACTCGAAGAGAGCACGGGCGTCTTCTTCATACTGCTTGCCCCAGGCCAGCGCCTTGGCGTTAACCTCTGGCGCGACGCCTGTGCATACCTCGGCAAGCAGCGTGTGGAAGTAGGACATTTTCATGTCTGTCCACTTCTTTCCCGATCTTGGCTTGGCGATGACATTGTGCACTTCAGAGGCGGTGATAACGCCGAGGCGCAGCCGGTGCCATGCCTCGTCGCCTTGCTGGATAGTAGTTACGTCGATACCGGTCCGGGCCAGGATAATTTCTGGTGTCATGCTGCCGCCTTTTGCCTGAGGAACCCGAGAGCCTTAACACCTTCCATTTCTGTTAGGTCGGCTGGCTGCGAGATAGGGCGTTTGAAAATGCGTGAACAGAGAGGGAGAAGATCGGCATCCCATGTCTTATCCAAAGAGACAAGGAGGTCGTTTATCTCTTTCTGCGTGGCTTCGCTAAGCGGCGTTATATCGCGCTCAGGCTGACGCTCTGCTGTAAAGTTGATACCTTCTTCGCCCTCGGTGTTAACGTGGTCTATGGCGGCGTCCAGGCGCTCACGGCGAGGCCAGTATTTTGCTGCCTGCTTCACGACCGTCTTGAGGATCATCTGCTCTTCATCGGTGACCCATGGACACTTCTTGCTATTGTCGGATTTGTACTTCTTCCACGCTTCTGAGCGGTCACGGATGGAGTAGATGGCATCGATGCGCATCGTATGGGTGAGGTAATCACCATCGTCAGTTTTTACCGTTACATACGCGCCTACGATGTCCCCGCGCTGCTCTTCAGTATCGAAGTCGTTGTAGATGTGGATTGGCGGCTTATCGAGCCCCTCGCGGCGGAACTGGTCGTTTCTTCGAACAATAGCCGACTGGCACCACTTAATGGCGCCAGACTGCTGCGCGATGTGCATCAGGCCCATGTAACTGATGTCTAGGCAAATAGCCCCTTTACGCGGAACCAGGTAAGCCAGCTTCTGAGCTGGGTTTAGCGAAATACCGATAGCCGCAACGTTGATGATTGCGTTCTGCGTGCTGGTCTGGTTCTGGAATGCAACTTTCGCGAGGTAGTCGTTGTTCTGAAATAGCTGGATGGCGAACTGACTTTCCTTCGCCCACACCATCCGCTCGTCAGTGGCCGCCTTAATGAAAAGCGGCTCCTGTTGTTTGACGAAATCAACAAGGGTTAAGCTCATAATCCCTCCTTAGAACGGGCAGCCGGTACGGTGTTCCCAGTCGTATTCCGCCTGGGCGTAAGCAACTGCCGAAATGAAATCGTTGTAGGCCTCGCCAGCTTTATCGCTGCGAAGTCCTTCGTATGGACTGGCGTCAATCGGTACGGAGAAGTGGAAGAGGCCGGACGGCTCTTTTGGCATCATGTCGATGATTTGCTGCGCCCGGTCGTCGATCCACTTCTCTTTCTCGTCGGTGAGCTGCTGCTCAACCCAGCGCCGGTCTTCGATACGGTCGTAAGTGAGGAATGCGTTCATGGCTGAACTCCTGAAATTTGGATGTGCAAAGCCCGGTACAAATTGGCTACCAAAGCGCGTGAATTTGATGATTTATTGCTGATTGGCTAAATTCATGACTCCACCATTAAAGAGGTTGCGATCATGGAATTTATTGCTTTCAGTGAAGGGGACGTGGTTGCTATATCAGGTGATGATGATGAATGGCTTGTGGAGCAATTCCATCCTGATTCTCCCGATACTGACGTTACTATCTATAACCTGAGGACTGGTGACTATATTGCTCAGAATTACAAGGATATGCGGCGAAGGATAGTCAGGGTAATCAGGCATGAGGAATAATTACTGCGTCGAAACCTGACGTCCGCGATACCACGGCATGCCAGCAGCTCTTTTCATCTCTTCGTTGGCTTCCATCCATTTGGCGCCATTGCGCTGCGCTTTGGCGTCACGAGCTTTCTGCTGCGCAAGCCGCAGCAACTGATGATTGATAGTCATACCTTCACCTCAACCTGTTCCAGGAGGCCAGCGATATGCATCTGCCAGCGGTTAAGCGTCAGCTTGTCACGCGGTGCCGATAACGACGTCAGCTGCCACTCGTTATCGTTGAGCTTTTTGGCGGTGTACTGCTTTCCGTTGTGGGTTACTGTCATGATGCCTCCCGGGCGCGTAGCATTGCGTCTGCCATTTCGTAGGCCTCAGTTGCAGTGCATGCATCACTTGCCATCCATTCAGGATTGGACAATTTGCCCTGCATTGCCTTTGCTGCGAAATAGTCTCGCAGCGACATACCACCATTGGTAATAACCTCTTCCACGCCTGGGGCTACCGGCTTTCTTATGTGAGGAAAAGCTGGTCCGCCATGATTTTCTTTGCTCATATTCATCTCCACGCTTAAGGCCGCGCCGCCGAACGTTAAACAAGACTTCTGCGCTAATGGGCGGTGGATGGCCGCCGGTTGTCATAAATGGGCAGACTCGAAAATCTGCCTATGTATGACTGATAAAAAACCCGCCGGAGCGGGTTAATCATTTGTTACTGTGTAACCTTCGTTTTCAAGCCAGCGAACCACATCCGATTCATCCATTGCATCAAGAAGTGATGCCGCCGTGTACTCAGAAATAATTTCTTCAGGCTTAACACATTCAACTAATTCGATACTGTCGATATCGATTTCCATATGCCTATTCCATCCGTCGCCGTATGGGTTAATAGAGTTAATTTGTTTAACTTTTAACGTCGCATCTATTGCCATCGCCTTACCCTCTGTCGTTACCCGCTGATGCGGGAGAAATGCTTTGGTGCTGGCTCCCCACAATGAAGCAGGGAAGGCCGTCGTCGCCTTGGTGAGCCATTACCTCACCAACTAGCTGATAACCGTCTGCCAGCCCAAAGCACTCACCAAAAACCCCGACATCGACGGGGTTTCCGAAAGCATTTGTGGTACCGATTATTTGTGAGCGTTGTGGCTTTGCCGTCGCATAGAAGCTCCTTTGTTGCGTGGGTTGATGAATCGAAATGCTTTGGTGATTGGATGGCCGGCGCTGATCTCCGGCATAGCGGCCCCGGCTACTGACTGCATTGCAGTGTGTGAACTAGCCTCGTGTGCCGCTGGGGCATTTCTTTCCGCGCATCAGCCTGCGCATTCATCCAATCCCAAAACATTCCCTGTATTGGTCAGCGCCAACTCCCTGCCAGTGTTGCCCGTTCTCACGCCGTTCTCGCTCTCGCGCGGGGATACTCTCTCACCGACCGGATCGCACCCGGTGATACTGCACGTTTACGTGTAGGGGTCTTAACAGGTCATTGACGCTGTAAATCTGCATGTTGTTAAAAAGCAGGCGACTTGCTGTCCGCCGCTGGCTAACTTCGCTCAGCTGTCGGTGTTTCGTTTCGATGGGCTAACAATAGCTAAAGCGATTATTTCAGTCAATCGCCAAAACGATATTTATCATCGATAAAGTGATAATTCATTGAATGTTAAAGCGATATTTTTTTAAACGAAGTAGAAAAAAGTGATGTTGAAGGCGGTTTGATGGGAGTGAATTGAAGGTAGTAGATGGAGGTATAAAAAAACCGGCTTTCGCCGGTTGGTTAATCAGTTGCAGTTAACTTTCCTGCCTACGAAGATCAAGTCTCCGTACTCGTCATTGGTATTCTTAAACCTAAGAACCTGTCCATTACGGATAAAGGCCCAGTAGAGTTGCTTACCTGTGTATCCGCCATAAGAATTTTTTGCGTTCACGAAAACACACGTTGAGTAACCGTAAACAAAGTTCCTGTTCTCAACCATAACCTCTTTGCGGAGTGGAGAGAAGTCGCTGAATTTCGCGGAATCAGGATCCTTTAAGGCATCCTTGATTGTTGCCTGAACCAGCTCTTTATAGTTCTTAGGCTTTTCACCGACATCGGCTGTTTCAAGATTGATATTTCTCACCTTCTCGGCAAACTCGGCATCATGTTTTTTAGCCTCAGCCATCTTCTGATCGTAATCAGAAGCAATACGGGCATAAGGTGGTTGCGCACACGCGCTGAGCAATGCAGAGGCGATAACTACAGCTGCTAATTTTTTCATCTTCCCATCCCAGAGTAATTACTGTGTAAATTTTGTTATGCGAATCTTTTATAATCGACTGACTGTCTCAGCAGTACTTTAGCCATGACGTAGAACACGTCCTCATCTTCAGGCTCGACGTACCATTTTTCGTAAATCGGGTTATCGGATATTACTGCCAGCCTGTCTCGCTGCATCTGCAGGCGCTTAACGTGCAGTGTCTTCCCAAATACGAAGACGTATACACCGTCACCATCAAAGTGCGTAACACCGGTATCAACGAAGATCTGATCACCAGGTGAAATAGTGCCGTCCATGCTGTCACCATTAACTGTGATCACTTTGACATGCGCAGCTGGACGATTGCCGAACAAGGCTCGCGCCTGCTCAGTCGTGTATTCAATGGCTCGGATAGTTTCAATGAAATCGCTGGTGACAATGCTGCCCGGCCCAGCGCTGGCTTTAACGTCGAGTACATCCACGCGGTAAATCCCATTCATTGACGGCTTAACCTGGTATAGCGCAGACGGTTCTCTTGCGCTACTTGAAGCCATTTCCCCTTCACCAGTAGACAGCCACTCCGGCCGCACACCCAGTACAGAGGCGATCTCAACAGTCTTACGAGAGCCGTTAGCTTCCTTGAGTAGCTTATTGACGCTGGACTGAGCCATGCCGACATCCTTGGCTAATCGGCCCTGTGTATATCCAGCATGTTTCATTGCCTGCGCCAGGCGCTCCGAGAATCCCATATTCACCTCTGTTAATGACTCCTTTAACTCTATCGCTCAAGCGATTATTTAGCAAAAAATCGCCTATGCGATTGACATTCGCTAAAGTGATAACCATAATCGCTTTAAACTGATAGCTGAGGTGATTATGAAGACCCCAACAGTAGAGAAGAACTCCGCAGTAGAGAAAGCGATCGCCATCGCTGGCAGCCAGAAAGAGCTGGCAAAACGTTGCGGTAAAGCCCAGTCCACTATCTGCGACTGGCTTAACGGAAAGAAACGCATCTCCCCGGTTCACGTTCCTGAACTGGTGAAAGCGGTTGGTGGTGAAATCCAGGCTCATGAATTCCGCCCGGACCTGCCGTCCATCTTTCCACACCCTGACAACCATGCCGCTTAACGGCGGCCCTAACCACGAAAGGGAAAGCAATGCATTCACTTGCGTATCAACACAATACCGGAATACACACGGGAGCGATGATAAACCGCGCTCAACCTAAGGCGGCGCCAGACCACGAAAAGATCCGCGATGCGGTCCGTGCATGGTCATCGGCGCTGGACAATCAGGACGTTGTCTCGGCGCTGATCATTAACGAATACCGGGAGCAGGGCGGGACCGCCATCAACTTCCCGGACGACATCAGCCGGTCGCGTCAGAAGCTGTTTCGCTTCCTGGATAACCGCTTCGACTCCGATCAGTACCGCGAGAACGTGCGCCAGCTGACACCCGCAATCATGGCGGTCCTGCCGCTGGAATTTCGCAACCGCCTAGCGCCGCAGAACGACACGATGTCGCTGATCGCCTCTGCGATGAAAGAGTGTGCCGAAGCTAAGCAGGCAGTACTTCTGGACGCTCCAGAGCATCAGAAGCTGAAAGAGGTAAGCGAAGGTATAGCCTCGCTGTTCCGCCTCATGCCGGAGCAAGTAGGGCCGCTGATGACGATGGTGACGTCGATGCTGGGGGTTATGTGATGGGAAGTTTCAAAAATGGCGAAAGCCAGTCTGCGCGAACAGAACTGGCCTTCAGATGCAAATCGTGTGCACTCATTGCAGGAGGAATAATGGCAAAAAATCCACGCTATTACCATACCGCTGTACATAAAAACATAACCCGCGACCGCTTCATCCGCGCGGTTAATCCGATTGTGGCAGAGAAGATGCGCGCCATCCTGGAAGAACTGAAACGTAAGGAGAGTGGCCGTGGGTAACGTATCCAATTTAGCCGAAGCCAGAGAGGCCAGAAGGCTCCAGAAACCGCGCACGAATGACGGTAAGGGGTTTGCCTTGCTGCACCGTAAAATTATGGATGTGCCGTTCTACAAGGACGCTGAGGCGGCTCATTTATGGGTTCACCTGCTCCTGCGCGCTAATCACGAACAGACAATGGTTTCGACTGATGTTGGCGATGTGATCTGCGAACGCGGAGAGTTTATTACCGGGCGAAACACGCTGGCAATGGAAACAGGTTTGACCGCTGATCGCGTTAAATCACTGCTACGTAAATTCCAGAACCTGGGCATGATCACCACCAAATCGAACAACCGTTTTACTGTTCTAAAAGTGGTCAAATATGACGAATATCAGTCAAATTTTTGTCCAGCCGATGTCCAGCCAGTGTCCAGCGCAAACGCAGTCGTACCAATGCCTGTTGAGGTGGAGTGTCCAGCCGATGTCCAGCCAGTGTCCACAGATAACAATATATTAAATAACTTACTACCTAACGGTAGTAAGTATGTCGCAAATGACCAGAAACCCGCTGAAGAGAAAAAGTCTCGTTTGTCATGCGATGAAGTGTGGCAATGCCTGAAAGACGAACTGCCTGAAGCCAGGGGATGGAGATGCCTCACTGATGAGCGACGCAATCTGATCCGCACCTTCTGGGGTAAGGCTAACAAGATTGCCCGCAACCTGGACGGCAAGCCGATGGATATGGACGGTTTCAGAAGCTATCTGCGCTACATCGCTCAGAACTGCCGCTGGATGCTTGAAGACCGACCAGACCAGAAATCCGGGAAGACATGGCGCCGCATGAAATTCGATAAGTTCCTGACCGAAAAGCTCTACATCGAAGTGCGCGAGGGGGATCGTGATGACCGCTGAATTCATGGCTTTACCACAAAACCTCGAAGCAGAGCAGAGCGTTATCGGTGGCCTGCTGCTGGACGATGACAACAGCGAGCGAGTCCAGAAGGTTCTGGCGATGCTCAAGCCTGAGTCGTTTTACAGCCGACCTCACCAGCTGATATTTGCCGAGATGCGCCAGATGTTTCGCGACAACAAGCCAGTCGATGGTCTGACATTGTTTGACGCGCTCGAAGGCAAAGGGCTAGCGGAGCAGGTAGGTGGCTTTGCTTACCTGGCGGAGATAGCCAAGAACACTCCCAGCGCTGCAAACATCGTTGCTTACGCAGCATCAGTCCGGGAAGCCGCAATGGAGCGCTACGGTATCAACCGCCTAACCGAAGCTACTGAGCTGCTGTATTCCCGCAACGGCATGAGCGCCACGCAGAAGTACGAGGCCATTCAGGGTATTTTCACCCAGCTCGCAGACCATTCAAAAACCGGCAGTCGCCGTGGATTGCGGTCGTTCGGCGAGGTTATGGATGACTGGGTAGCAGATCTGGAGAAACGATTTGACCCTTCAGGCGAACAGCGCGGCATGAGCACCGGTATCCCGTCACTCGATCGGCTGCTGGCGCCGAAAGGTCTGGTTAAAGGCTCTCTGTTCGTGATTGGCGCAAGGCCAAAGATGGGCAAGACAACCCTGTACGGGCAGATGGCGATCAACTGCGCGGTTCGTGAGAAGAAGCCAGCGCTGATGTTCAGCCTGGAAATGCCAGGCGACCAGATCCTCGAAAAACTGGTTGGACAGAAGTCCGGCATTAACCCGAGCATTTTTTACATGCCAGCCACGGATGACGCCGATGACCAGTACCAGGGCGACTACGACGGCGACTTTAAGAAGGCGATCGCTACAGCCGGCCGACTGAGTGAAATCGACATGCTGTACATCGACGACACTCCTGGTCTGTCACTGGCGCATATCGTTACCGAATGCCGTCGAATTAAGCGCGAGAAAGGCTGCGTAGGCATGATTCTGGTTGACTACCTGACACTGATGACTGCCGAAAAAGCAGACCGTAATGACCTGGCCTACGGGATGATCACCAAAGGATTGAAGAACCTCGCCAAAGAGCTTCGCTGCGTCGTCGTGCTGCTGACCCAGCTCAACCGTGAACTGGAGAAGCGAGTGAATAAACGCCCGTTACCGAGCGATTCCCGCGACACAGGACAGATTGAGCAGGACTGCGACTACTGGGTTGGCATCCACCGGGAAGGTGCTTTCGATGACAGCGTGCCGCCTAGAGAAACCGAGTTAATCCTGCGGCTCAACCGCCACGGCAGTACCGGTACGGTTTATTGCAATCAGATCAACGGGGCAATTTACGACACAGACCAGCAGGCCGCCGCCGCAGAACGCCGCGGGCGCGAGCAGCAGCCGAAAAAGAAAGGGGGCTTCTGATGAAAGGCAAACAGGCAATTCTGCGTTATCTCGAAACGCACCGGACCTTCACCGCGAAGGATGTGGCCACAGAGTGCGGCATGACCATCAACTGCATCACGAAGAACGCTCTCGATCTGGAAAAGTCTCGAAAAATTATCCGGGTGAGCAAGGTCTGGCGAACGGTGACTTATCGCCTGGCTACGCCGGAAGAGCAGGCTGGTACTGCGCGCAGTTGCACCAACGGAATATTTCAGGAGTGCCGCAACAGTCCGGCGATGAGAAGGGTATTGATGGTTTGTGGGAGGGTAGGGGTATGAAACAGAAATTTATCGAGTGGTTTACCAAGAACAACAACGGCTGCTCGCCAGCGATGGAAGACGACAGAAGCTTTGTGTACGAGATGACGCAGCACATGTTCGAAGCGTACCAGGCTGGCGTGGCTGAAGGTGAAGCCAGATGCGCGGCGCTGGCTGCGGAAGCTCACGGGTTTAAACGATTTTTCATCTTCGCCATCAACGCAGCATTCGATGGTTGTGACATCACAGGCTATCAGATTCAGGAAGTGGCTAAAGAAATTGGGCTGGTGAGAGTAGAGTCTTACAGCGCCGAAAAACACGCTGAAATGTCGGGCGATCCAAGCGTCATGGAGGAGGGTGATGATTTCTACATCATGAACAAAACCCCGGCGACCGACGCTTTCCTGGCTGAAGTGCGGGCCGCCGCAGTAGATGAAGTTTGCCTGAAAATTAGCAATGCAATTGTTAATTGCTATCAGGACGAACAGGTCGGCCTTGATGCAGCGGCAACTATTTGCGGTGACTTCGCCGCCCAGCTTCGCAAAGGAGTGCAGTCATGAAAAACCGTAAAGCAAAAATCATCATTCTTCGCGCCCTGAAAAACTGCTACCCGCGCCAGTGGCTGAACGTAAGCAATCGCCGCATGGTTCTCTTCACGCTAGGTGGTGTTAGCCGTGAAGGGCATCAATTCAAAAAGAGCGCAGCACAGAATCGCTGGAAGAATCATGTGAGGTTCCAATGAGCAACATCAACAAACAGGGGCTGCGTGAAGCGGCGGAGAGAGCAGAATCCGATAGTTGGGGTTATGATCGCGATGAATTCAATGAGGCTCTAACCCCGTCCACCGTGCTGGCACTGCTAGATGAGTTGGAAGCCAAAGATTCCATGATAGCAGCACAACAACATGAGATCCGTACGTTACTGAATGCGCTTGAGGGCAGACCATGCCCTAAATGCAACGACACAGGCATGGCTGATAGTGGCGGTACGCAACCCTGGGGCGAGCCAATAAGCGTTCCATGTGATTGCGCCGCCCCGCCAGCGCCGGTATCTGTGCCTGATGCTATTCATTCTCAAGGCGAAAAGTCAGCCTCTGATGATTACTACGCGCTCGGCTGGAACGCCTGCCGCGCCGCCATGCTTAAGCACTCTGAGCCATTCATAGTAACGAGCGATCATCGCATGATGGAGATGCCTCAAGTTGAGGCTATCAACGCTGTCACCGCCATTCTTCAGGGTGCCGATGGTGCCCTCACTAATGAGGATACCAAAAGCGTGGGCGAGTTGGTCATGTGGGTTAAGCGTTTAGCCCATTCACTCAGAAAGGCCAATCCTGATAGTAAGTTACAAAGCGATGCAATGGACTACTTGAGCAGGAAGGGGTTGATTGGCGTGGAGGATATACTGCGATGATGACAGATAAAGACCTGACTGATGATGTGCTGGACGAGATTATTGCCGGAGCCAAAACGTCGATGGAGCAGTATCTTGCTCTGTCGTTGAAGGCTGAGCGAGCTGCCAATCGACAACAAAACTCACAACAAAATATTACGGAAAATATTCTGGTCACGCAGTTTAAGCCGGTAGCAGACCTGTACGGCTTAACCTCGCCAACCGGCAGCGAAACATCATTCACTTTCGACGCTGTTGAAGCTCGCGATTTTATTGATGGCGGGTGGTCATGTCAGGAGTACGTGGAGCTTGAACGCTTTCAGGAGGCTGTGAGCGGCAACTCTCCGGTGATTCCGGATGGTTGGGTGGTGGTGCCGGTTGAGCCGACAGAGGAAATGAACAAGGCTGGATGGACCGCGATGAATGAACATGACGCTATCAACCCAACCTACCGCGCCATGCTCGCAGCAGCGCCGCAGCAGGAGGCCGACAATGAGTAGTCTCAACGTTATTGCGGCCAGAGCCAGATTGATTTCATGGAAAAGACAGTTTGGCCCGCTTGTCAGATGCCCTGAATGCTTTCACGGGATCGCTAAATGTGGGCTATGCAAAGGTTCTGGCAAGGTCATTCAGGAAGATATCGACGCATGGAATAACCCGATAGCAAAATTCAAGCGGCAGGAGGTGAAGTGATGGACGAGCTCAAAAACTTCAGCGCAACGGACTGGTTATTTTTCGCAACTATGGTGATTGCATGGTTTTACCTGGTAGCCAAAGCGTATGGCTGGTTTATTGGTATTCTGTTTCGCCGTTGTTGGCGCTGGTGGAACCGGAAAGACGAGAAAACCCTAGCTATGGATTCGTTTTACGAGGCTTTTGATCTGGCTGATATCAATCCTGGGGATAGCATGGTGATCACCACCCACAGTGGAATGACGATCCGCATACATCGGCCCGAGGCTAAGTGCGACGTAAAACCGCTTTGACGCAAAAATTCAGGCCTCTTCGGGGGCCTTTCTCTTCAGTTGATTTTGTTGAATCAACCGTCCATACTTTCTTTGCTGATGGACTGAACACCCATTGGTGACTTCTGCGCATTTAAGGGGACTTAAATGCGACCACAATCTGAACTCCTCACCTTGTCACAGATGCAGAAATGCACCTGCGATTTTCTGCATTCTGCGGTTTCCTTTAAGGAGGCCGTATGACTCTGCCAGTAGACGGTATCAAACTCCATCGCGGCAACTTCGCGGCCATAGGCCAGCAAATTCAGCCATTGCTGGATGCAGGCCAATGCTTCCGCCTTCAGGTTAAGCCGTGGCGCGAGAAACGCAGTCTGTCGCAGAACGCGCTCAGCCACATGTGGTACACCGAAATCAGCGAATACCTCATCGCCCGCGGCAAGACCTTCGCTACGCCTGAGTGGGTCAAAGACGCGATGAAGCACACCTATCTCGGCTACGAAAGCAAGGACCGGGTAGACGTCGTGTCCGGAGAGGTCACTACCGTGCAGTCACTCCGCCATACTTCAGAACTGGAAACCGACGAGATGTACATTTTTCTGTGCAAAGTCGAAGCCTGGGCGATGAATATCGGCTGCCACCTGACCATCCCGCAGAGCTGCGAGTACCAGCATCTGCGCGATAAGCAGGAGGCCTGATGTCTACTCCACTTTCCCGCGTCATCACAAACGAAATCTTCCGCGTTCCGGTACGCCGCAAGCGTAAGCCCGCAGTTAAGCCGTCAGACATCCCGACACTGAAGGGCTACACCGCCCGCCTGGTTGATCAGAAATGGCTGCGCCTCGCAGCACGGAGGGCGCATGGCTAATTTATGCAAGGCCGCACGCGGCCGCGAATGTCAGGTACGCATTCCGGGAGTCTGCAACGGCAATCCTGAAACCTCAGTGCTGGCACATATCCGCCTGGCGGGTCTGTGCGGCACAGGAATAAAGCCGCCTGATCTGATCGCCACCATCGCATGCAGCAGCTGCCACGACGAGATTGATCGCCGCACCCGCCTGGTCGATTCCGAATACGCAAAGGAGTGCGCGCTGGAGGGCATGGCTCGCACGCAGGTCATCTGGCTTAAAGAGGGGCTCGTAAAAGCATGAATGAATACCGTATCAGCCTCCCGTGGCCGCCGAGCAACAACCGCTACTACCGGCATAACCGCGGGCGTACGCACATCAGCGCAGAAGGGCAGGCGTACCGCGACAGCGTCGCCAGAATCATCAAAGACTCAATGCTGGATATCGGCCTGGCTACACCCGTGAAAATACGCATTGAGTGCCATATGCCGGATCGCCGCCGCCGCGACCTGGACAATCTGCAAAAGGCCGCGTTCGACGCCCTGACGAAATCCGGGTTCTGGCTCGATGACCAGCAGGTCGACTACTACAGCGTGAAGAGGATGCCAATCGTCAAAGGCGGCAGGCTTGAACTGACCATCACCGAACTGGAGGCCGAATGAATCACACAGACTTCCTGCGGTACCAGGCAGAAAGCGTTAAGCGCGCCAGCATGCCGCCAGTAGCAAAGCACAGCCAGACCAAAACAAACCAGCCACAGAAGGAAGCCGCATAATGAAACTGGAATTAACCAACGACCAGCATCAATGGGTAGACCAGTGGCTCCAGTTGTGGGGCGCATGGTGCCAGACCGGCAAGATTGATAAAGCGATGATCAACATGATTGCCAGATTCATGGCTACCGTCGAGCCCCAGCAAGCATCACGGCCGGTATGTAGTGATGATGACGGAATGCTCATTGATGCTGTCATTCGCCACTACCTGAAGAATGTGGATGAAAATGCCTGGCGGGTTATCTTCGCTTACTACGTCTGCAACTCCAGCGAGATACGGATCGCTTCATGGCAGCATGCTGTCAGCAAACCACGCCTGATGAAGACGCGAGCCGGTAACCAGTACAAGCGCCCAAGCATCTCAACCATTCGCCGGGAAGTGAAGGATGTCATCAATGCGGCGCTGTTCTGTTTGTATCAACCGCTGCAAAATGCGTTTAACGATCGCGAAAATGTGAGGAAAATTGCAAAAAAGTCTCATAACGTGCTTGCTTTCCAATGAACAAATGAGCAGAATAATTCGTATATGTTGCCGTTGTTGTGTGTGACATGAATGAATATTAAGCCTCGCCATCGTGCGGGGCTTTTTATTTGCCTGTAGCTCAGAGGAAAGAGCAACCGCCTTCTAAGCGGTTGGTCGCTGGTTCGAATCCAGCCAGGCGAACTAAATCCCGCTACCTGGGACCCTTCGGCCAGAGAGCCGACATTGCCTTACCCTCATCTTCCCGGCCTGTCGCCGGGTTTTTTATTCAGGCCGCAGACAATCAATTCCAGATGCCACGTAGCTATCGTGTCTGACGGCCTTTCCCCACTACACAAACAGCACCCCGTTTTTCGGAGGTGATATGGCTAAACGTATGCAAGATAAAGAAAGCATTGCCGGAGTGTCATGGCTTATTGTCCTTGCTCTGTCATGCTGGGGCGGTCTGGTCCGATACCTTATTGACGTTAAGCAGAACAAAGCCACCTGGAGCTGGATCAACGCACTGGCGCAGATCGCAGTGTCCGGATTTACCGGTCTCATTGGTGGCCTGATCAGCGTTGAAAGCGGGCTTAGCCTTTACATGATCCTGGTTACGTCTGGCATTAGCGGAGCGATGGGCTCCGTGGCGCTAACGTACTTCTGGGAACGCCTGACGGGGATGAAGAATGCAAACCAGTGATAAAGGCATTGCCCTGATCAAAGAGTTCGAAGGCTGCAAGCTTACCGCGTACCAGGACAGCGTTGGCGTCTGGACGATCGGTTATGGCTGGACTCAGCCTGTCGACGGGAAACCAATTCGCGCCGGGATGACGATTAAGCAGGAAACAGCAGAACGACTGCTGAAGACCGGGCTTGTCAGCTACGAAAGCGACGTGTCCCGCCTGGTTAAAGTGGGTCTGACTCAAGGGCAATTCGATGCTCTGGTGTCGTTCACGTATAACCTCGGCGCCCGGTCACTGTCGACATCGACCCTGCTGCGAAAACTCAACGTCGGTGATTACGCTGGCGCTGCCGATGAGTTCCTGCGCTGGAATAAAGCTGGTGGGAAGGTGCTGAACGGTCTGACCCGTCGGCGTGAGGCGGAGCGCGCTCTGTTCCTGTCGTGATTGGCGCGCTGCTAAGGCGTTACTGGTTGCAGTTGCTGGTGTTGGCGGTAATCGGCGTGCTGGTGTTCTTCGTGAACCACTACCGCGATAATGCCATCACCTACAAAGACCAGCGCGATAAGGCGACGGTCAGGGCAAACACATCAGAGACGATCACCAACAACGTGATCACCACGATGAACCTCATCCGTGATATCTCACAGGCTACCCAGAATGCAAAGAACGAACTGGCTCAAAATGGCGAGACGCGCATTGTCTACATCAGACAGGTGCTTGAAGGCGATCCGTGCGCTAACCAGCTTGTGCCTTCTGCCGCTGCTGACAGCCTGCGGGAATACGCAGACAGTTTACGTTCCGGCCCCAGTGGTACCGATAAGCGCTGACCTGACCGCAGACACGCCGATCCCCGGAATGGTGGTTCCGTTCACCTGGCAGGCAAGTCTGGAGTTAAACGCTCAGCTCTATACGGCGCTGGGGCAGTGCAATCTGGATAAGGCGGCAATCCGCAAAATCGAAGAGGAAAGGCAGCATGAAAAATAATCAATGCACACAGGGCTTTGATAACCCTTCCAAGTTCCGCGAGGAATGGGATAAGCAGACCGAAGGGAAATAGCTCAATGGGTACTTTAATCAAGGGCTGGAAAGTAATGCTCCTGACCAAGGAAGGACACGATTCTGGAAAGCCACCTGAGCAGGTCGGCTGGCAGAGCAGCAATGAGCCAGACATTCGTGATGGGGTGCTGATTATTAAAAATGGCCTGGACACCCACGGTGTACCCCTCAGCAGAATTCACGGCTTCAGCATCGAAGCAGTAAAGGCTGAATGACATTACAGAAGCTCCTTGCGAGGGGCTTCGATAATGACAATTTCTATTTTAGAAGGACATAGAAATGCCTACTAAGAAGCAACCAGGTAGGCCAGCAGGAACCCCAAAGACTGGTGGCCGCCAAAAAGGAACACCAAACAAGGTGACCGCAGACGTCAAATTGATTGCCCAGACCTACGGCGAGGAAGCGGTTAAGGCGTTAGTCAAGATACTACGTGACGACGAAGCACCTGCCGCAGCAAAGGTGTCAGCAGCAAAAGAAATAATGGATCGCGCCTACGGTAAAGCCACTCAGCCTATGGAACATTCAGGTAGCGGTGGCGGGCCAATTGAGCACAACCATAACGTAGCTGTAGACGAAAAGGCGCTTAACAGCATATTGAGCAAACTATGAGCCAAATACTCGAATGGGAAGATTTGAGCGAAGCAGAACGCCAAGCCATCAAAGTCCTGTCCGAGCGCTCATTTCTGGCCTTTAACCGCATATTCTTTCAGTTGTTGCAGGGTGAGAAGTGGTCAGTTAACTGGCATCACCGATACATTGCGCAGGTGATTGAGGATATCGTTGCCGGAAAACGCCGCAATGTTGTCTTCAACGTTCCTCCAGGCAGCGGGAAAACTGAGATGTTAAGCATCCATGCGCCAGTGTGGACAATGCTGAACTGCCAGAAGGTCAGAAACCTCAATATTTCCTTCAGCGATACCCTGACAAAGCGTAACAGCCGCAGAAGCCGAGAAATCATCACGTCAGCTGAGTTTCAGACGCTATGGCCTCACTCGCTAGGCGTTAATCAGGCTGACGAATGGCAATTGTTGAACGATGACGGAAAGGTTAAAGCCGAAGTAGTAAGCCGTGCGGCAAGTGGTCAGATTACCGGATCGCGTGGCGGTTATCAGATGCCCGGCTTTTCAGGTTGGATAAACCTTGATGACTTCGACAAGCCTCTTGATGTTTTCTCAGAGGTTAAGCGAAAAAAGGCACAGCAGACATTAACCAACACCATCCGCTCTCGTCGTGCCAATAAGTCAAAAGAGAACCCGACACCAATTGTCGCCATTCAGCAGCGGCTGCACACAGACGACAGCAGTGCATTCATGCTGTCTGGTGCAATGGGTATCGACTTTGAGCACGTCATCATCCCTGCGCTTATTGATGAAGCCTATATCGAGTCATTACCAGAATGGCTTCAGGAGCATTGCTGGAATGACGTCAAAGACAGCGAGAAGATGCGGGGCTACTGGTCATACTGGCCTGCCAACGAATATGTAGGCGACCTTTGTCGCCAGTGGGACACGGACGAATACACCTTCATGTCTCAGGGCATGCAGAAGCCTATCAAGCTAGGCGGCAACGTGTTTGATGGTTCATGGTGGCAGACATACGGACCTGACGGAGATAAACCGGAGCCTGAACGCTTCGAATACCGATTCACTACCGCAGATACAGCGCAGAAGACGGCTAACCATAACGACTGGTCGGTACTGTGCGAGTGGGGCGTTTACAAAGACGACCTCTATCTAATCCACATGGAGCGCGGCAAGTGGAAAGCGCCAGAGCTAGAAACAAACTTCAAAGCGTTTATCTCTCAGGCGTGGCGTAAGAATCGGGAAGCAGGAACGCTGAGAAAAATCTACGTTGAAGATAAATCCAGTGGCACAGCTCTTATTCAGAACCTTGAGAAGAAGCTTCCAATCAAGATAACCGCTCTTCAGCGAAACAAAGACAAAGTTACCCGGGCAATGGACGTTTTGCCGGTAGTCAAAGCACAGCGTGTCTATCTTCCTGCTGAAGCTTCATTCTCCTCAGAGTTTATCGCTGAGCACAGTGCTTTCACCTACGACGACACTCACGACCACGACGACATCGTGGATAACCTTATCGACGCCGTGACTGAGGAATTACTCCTTGGCAGTGATGCCCTACGCAGACTCAAGGCGCTTGCAAGCTGAGAACTCACATGGCTAAACGCAACAACAGGCAGCAAAAGAAAATCGACAAGAAGTTGAACATGGACAGCTATCAAAACGTGTTCATGAACATCGGAACAGGCGGTGACAGGTCAGCCTATAGCCGTATCCGTACAGCGCACCTGCTAACCAAAGCGACTCTTGACAGCATCTATCTCGGTGACGGGTTAGGTCGTCGCATCATCGACGTAGTAGCCGACGAAATGTTTCGTGCTGGCTTCACCGTAGACGGCGCAAACAATGAGCCGGAGATCATGTCTCGCTGGGATGAGCTGAACCTCACGCAGCAGTTTACGGACGCAGTGGCATGGGCTCGCTTATATGGCGGCTCGTTGATGCTATTCGGGGTTAATGATGGCGGAGACCTTCAGTCACCAATTGGCGAAGGTGAACTTGAGTTTGTCCGTGTGTACGACCGCTATCAGGTGCAGCCTTTCCTGCGCGATACCAATCCTGAAAGCGCAACATACGGCGAAATTACTCAGTACCAGATTAACCCTATATCAGGAACGCCTTATTACGTTCACGCCAGCAGATGCCATGTTTTCGACGGAGAGCGACTGCCTAACCAGATTCGTCATCAGAATCAGGGGTGGGGCGCTTCATGCTTGCAGGGTGTTTATCAGGCGCTGACTGATTACGGCATGAGCCACGCACATGCTACAAGCCTTCTTGAGCGTAAACAGCAGGGTGTCTGGTCTGCTGCTGACCTGGCTGACCTGTGCAAAGATGGTGAGGGTAGAGACGCTGTTCAGGCTCGTCTCAACATGGTCGATATGACGCGCAGCAACGGCAACACCATCGGCGTAGACGCAAACACTGAGAAGTACGAGCTGCTTAATGGCTCTCTGGAGGGCGTAGTCGATGTACAGGACCGCAAGCAGTTACGCATATCAGCGCTGACCGGCATCGATGAGCAAATCCTGTTCACCAAAACGCCATCTGGTCAGAGCGCGGATAAAACCACCGTTCCTGAATCATGGAAGCAGCTGATTGGACGCAAGCAGAAGGATGAGGCGCGACCCGCAATAGAAAAGGTGGTCAACTTCCTCACCACCGATAAAACCTGGACGATTAAGTTCAATCCTCTCTCAGTACCAACAGAGAAAGAGCAGGCAGAGACGGCTAACCAGTGGTCACAGGCTGATGAACGCTATTCGCAGCTTGGATGGGTTAGCAACGATGAAGGTATCGCCACACTGAAAAAACGTGGAGGCTACGTCTATCCGGAGATGAGCAATGGCTAAAGTATGGCTCCATCCCTACGGCATAGAACGTGACTACGCCAACGCGCTTGTAAAGGCTACCAGGCAGTTCAACAAAGAAATCAACTCAGCATATGGTGATATCAGGTTCGATGGCTGGAAAGACGATATGTCGGCTGTACTGGCTTATCTCCGCAATGCTGGCAACCGCATCTTCCAGCCAGTAATTGACAGACTTCCGTCTTTCTTCGCGCTAACGAGTCAGTTTAACGACAAGCAATGGCGGCTGGTTGTGAAGGGTGGAACTGGCTATGACATTCCACCTTCGCAGGCTGTTATTGCCGGCCAGACAACTGCTCCAGTCTCATCAGGTGCGCTTGGTGTTGATGCTTATCGCGCAGAGCCATGGCTGAGAGAGATGCAGGAGTTATGGGTGTCAGAGAACACCAGGCTGATTAAATCCATTCCTGCTGACGAACTGTCGGACATGGAAGGCATCATCCAGCGCGGTGTAATGAACGGCTCAAGTGCTGACACTATCAAGAAGCAGATTCAGGAGCGCTATGGTGTCACTGAGAGGCGGGCAAAGCTGATCTCAGTTGACCAGATAGGCAAGGCTAATTCAGCGCTCACAAAGCAGCGTCAGGCCGATGCCGGGGTAACTGGCTACAAATGGCGAGGCGTACTTGATGAACGCGAGAGGCCAGAGCACAGAGCGCGAGAGGGGAATTCCTACAAGTGGAGCAAACCGCCGCCTGATGGACATCCCGGGCAACCTGTTCGGTGTCGATGTTACGCAGAGCCAGACTGGTCTGGTTCAGTTTTCGATATCGGCGAATAAATAAGGCAAAACATGAAAACAGTATCTCGCTTCGATGTGGGAGAGCTTCGTGCGTCCGTGAACGAGGATGGTTATCTGGAGGACGTGCCGGTAGTGGGCCGCGTTGGCATCCAGTTGTACCGAAATCCAGATGGCTCGGTGAGGCGTGAGCTACGCCCACCTGAAGAAGTATTCAACGCTGACTCACTGGCTAGCTTCAAGGGCAAGCCGATCACTATCGGTCACCCGGGGGCGGTTAATTCCCGTAATGCCAAAAAGCACATGGTCGGAACCATGCTTGAGCCAGGCAGACAGGATGGTGAAAACGTCAAAGTGCCAATCATGGTCTATGACGAGAACGCCATTAACTCAGCAACCAGCGGCAGGACAAAGCAACTATCCCTCGGCTACCGACTCGACCTCGATGAGACTCCAGGCGAATGGAACGGTCAGCCATATGACGCCGTTCAGCGAAACATCCGCATCAATCATCTCGCGCTCGTATCTAAAGCCCGGGCCGGTGATGTAGCAACACTGAATCTCGACGGTGATGAAGAAATCACCTTAGACGATGACGACAACCAACAAAAAGGTAAAACAATGCAGAAATTGCGACTCGACAACGGGCTTGAGTACGATGCTTCTCCTGAAGTCGTCGTGGCGTTCAACGCCCTTAAACAGGATGCAGAGGACGCTAATACCAAGCTGTCCGAAGCGCAAACAACCATCTCCACCATCACAGCAGAGCGCGACACTCTGAAAGCTGACGCAGCAGAGTTTGAAAACAAGCTGAAGCAGGCTCGCGAAGATGCAGAGAAAACCATTAAAGCTCGCACCGAACTCGAAGCAAAAGCAGAGAAGCACGGCATCAAGTTTGATGGACTGGATGATATTGCCGTCAAGAAAGCGGTTGTAGCCAAGCTGAAGCCATCCATCAAGCTCGACGGCAAAGACGACACCTATATCAACGTCGCGTTCGACATGGCGATTGAGTCAGCACCTATGGAGCAGCAGCGCAAAATCGTCAATCAGGACAAAGCCCAAACCCGCGATGACTCCGCTGAACCTAAAGGCTCTGCCGCTGCTCGCCAAAAATACCTCGACCGCCTGCACGGCAAAAAGGAGACAGCATAATGCCTGTTCAGACTTCCTACGATAACGACATGCAGATCGCAATGCCTGGCATGCGTTCAGATTCAACCCATCAAATCACAGACGGCTGCAACGCAGCACAGGGTGCGATCAAGCCTGGCTATGTGGTAGCTCGAGTATCAGTAGCTAACGACAAGCGCGTAGTTAAACAAGTATCTGCGGCTGGCGATGCAGCAAACCTGATGGGTATCTGCCGATTCAGTCACTACGGCTGTGTAACCGGTCAGTATGAAGATGGCGATGCCGTCAACGTGATGACATGGGGCCGAATCTGGGCTGTAACTACCTTATCAGCAGCACCAACCATGGGTACAGGCGTTAACGTTCTGACCTCTGGCGCAGACGCTGGCAAGGTTGCAGCAACCGGTGGCTCTCTGGCTCTGGGCTGGGTGTTTACTGGTAAGTTTACCACTTTCAAAAACAGCGCTGGCGCAACAGTTAACCTGGCTGAAGTTCAAATCCGCAACCAGACCACACAGCCAACCGCATAAGGAACAATAATGGAACAGATGAATTACGACGAAGCGGACCTGTTCGCTATTGAACACGGCGCGGCGGCTAACGGCATTCGACTGGATGAAGGCGAGTCAATCTTCCTGGCTAGTGAGCTGGACTACGTTAAAACCAAGGTTTACGAAGTCGAATACCCTGCACTGACTGCGACCACTCTCTTCCCGGTCACATCAGAAATCCCTTCATACGCCAAAACGTTCACTTACGGCGTATGGGATGCAGTAGGCATGGCGCGTATCATCGCTGACTACTCTGACGACCTGCCAAATGTCGGCGTTAACTATCGTGAAGAAACCGGCAAGGTGTTCAGCCTGGGTAACTTCTACGAATACAGCCTGATGGAAATCCGAGCATCTCAGGCAACCGGTAAGAATCTGCCAACTCGTCTGGCTAACGCTGCCCGTCGAGCGCACGACGTGAAGGTTAATGACCTGGCGTTCTACGGCGATGATGATTATCAGATCGTCGGTGTTCTGGATCACCCGAACATTCCAGTAACTACCTCTGCTGGATGGACTACAGGCGATATCGCTTCTGGTGAACTGGAAGATGCAGTATCAGCAATCGAAACGGTAACTAAAGGCCTGCACTCTGCGAACGTGATCGCACTGCCGCCAAGCGCCTTTAAAATCCTTTCCAAGCCGATGCCAAACACCAACACGTCTTACATGACCTTCTTCAACCAGCAGTATCCTGGTATGCAGTGGATTCGTGTTAACGAGCTGGAAGACATCGATGGCTCAGGCACTAAGGCCGCTCTGGTAATGGAGCGTAACGCTGATAACGCATCCATGGAAATCCCGCAGCCGTTCGAACAGCTGCCACCTCAGGCTAACAACCTGGCGTTCAAGATTCCATGTCACAGCCGCGCTACCGGCGTACAGGTTTACCTGCCGCTGACTCTGCATCTCATCAAAGGCATTTAAGAGGCTTCGGCCTCTTTTCTTAAGGAACACCAATGAAGATTACCAACGCATCAGCACGACTGTATTACATCGCCGGCCAGAAACTGGCGCCGGGTCAGACTGCCGAAGTCGACGATTCCTGGAAGGACAACAAAACGGTGCAGGCATCCATCACTAAAGGTGAGTTGCGACTCGCTGACAAAGATGAAGCCGTAACCGCCAGTCAGGTAGAGAAAAAAGAGAAGGACAAGAAGTAATGAACATTGCCGCATTTGAAGGTCTTACGCCTCTGGAAATCTTCCGCAAGCTAGCGCCTGAATTTGCGGCTGTTCCTGATGAGGTTGTTCAGGGCTACATCGACCTTGCATCACTGTTTGTCTGCGAAGACGAGTACGGAGACGCATATAACGTAGCTCTGGCTCTAATGGCGGCCCATATCATGGCATCGCCTGGCGGTTACTCTGATAACGGCTCCACATCATCTGGTCGCATCCTCTCACGCAAGGAAGGTGATCTGGCAATTACTTACGGCAACGTATCAGGTGATTCCAGTTACCTCAGCGGGACTACATACGGAAACCTGCTGCAACTGCTCCGCAAGAAGAGGGGGGCAGGATTCTCGATTATGACTCGCGGAGTCGTGGGGGGATGCTTGTGTCCGTAAAAATCACAGACAACAAGCGGCAATGGGAAAGTTTAAGGCGAGAGCTCAAGGCAACCGGAAACAAAGAGGTAGTTGTCGGCATCCAGAAGGGCGAGGTTAATGATGGAGTGCTTGTCGCTGAATACGCAGCATGGAACGAATTCGGCACGAGGACAATTCCATCACGCCCATTCATGCGCACATACTTCGACACATCGGTCTCTCGGCTGGAAAAGTTCGCTACAAATGGAGTAACGCAAATTCTCCTCGGTAGAGCTACCTTTTCTCAGTTTCTGAATGCGGCTGGCGTATTTATGGTGGATGGCGTCAAGAAGGGTATTTCTGGTGGCACCTGGACTCCAAACTCTCCAGTGACGATAGCGCTGAAGGGTTCATCAAAGCCGCTTATAGACACTGGCGTAATGCTTAATTCAGTCACCTTCGCCATTCATGATTACGGAAGGTCACAATGAGCAATCCGTTTCGCAGGCCTTATCAGGTATTTACTCCATCGCCTTCGACTTTGGTTAACGGCGTCATTGTTGATGGGCTAATGACAGAGTCCACCGCTTACTTCAGCGTGCAAAGCATAAAAGATACGCAGGAGATTGAGAGCCTGGAGGAAGGGAGGAGGTTAACTGATTATCGCCGGCTGTACAGCGACACTAAGCTTCAGATTACTGATGATTTCCCCATGGCTCAGCCTGCACTTGTCGTTATTGATGGCTTCAACTACGAAGTTAAGCATCGCGAGCCATGGCAAAACGGAATCATACTCCACTATAAATATTATGTGGTAAGGAAACGCGATGGCTGAAACCTCAGTATCAAATTTCGTTCCTGATGCTGTAGAGTCTGCCGCTTACCGTGTTTTATCCCAGCTATTATCCGTACCTCTCGCTTACGCCAATCAGAATAACTCCCGTCTTCCTCTGCCTTATGCCACGCTTCGTGTATCAACGCGCACGACCTTAGGCAGGGATGAGCATGGCGAAGTAGATGATGAGGGTGTAATGCCGTCACACGGCGTTAGAGAAGGAACGGTGATGGTTAATGTGTACGGCGGAAGCGCACGAGAGCATTGCGACGATCTGATTAATAACATCCGTAAAACCACATCACGCTACCTGATGCGCAGAGAAAAATTCGTTATCGCAAACAGCGCCCAGGTTAACGACCTTACAGGTCTGCGAGATGAAGCAAACTTCGAAGCGATGGCGAATGTAGACCTTACATTCCGCTACACCGGCAAGTACACGGATAACGTAGGGCTCATAGAAACCGTTGATGCGACAGGCGACATCGGCGGAATGGAAACACACCTCACTATCGCCGTCACATCCGACTAATCAACACGGAGTTTCATCAATGGCAAATCTAAGCCAGATTGCCAACGTGAATATTTCGCTGGACACAGCGAGTATCGCGAAGGCGTCATTCGGCATTCCACTTGCAGTTTCGCCGACAACGGCATTCAGTGAGCGAATCCGTAAATATTCAAGCTACAGCGCGGCGCAGCAGGACGGACTTGACCCGCAGACGCTCAAAGCGCTCTCAGCAGTATTCAGTCAGACGCCGCGCCCAAATCAGGCATGGGTAGGTCGACGAAACGCCGTTTCTGTAGACCTGACAGTAACCAACGCGACGATCACAACTGGCAACATTTTCACGTTCAGTGTGAATGGCACCACCGTAACGTATACCGCAGCGAGTGGTGATGATGTGTCAGACGTATATACCGGCCTGAAAACAGCGCTGGCGGCACAATCTGTAGTTGATGCATTGTTTACCAGCACCGCTGATGCTGAAGGGCTGCACCTGGTAGTGAAGGTTCCTGAGACAGCAACCATCGTTAAGCCAGTAACCAACCTGTCAATCGCAACCGCAGGCTCAGCGGACGGATTAGAAGCGGACCTTAACGCCATTCAGCAGGAAGACCCTGGCTGGTACGGATTTGCTCTGGTAGAACGTGGTGACGCACTAATTCAGGATGCAGCGGCATGGGCTGAAACGCAGACGAAACTGTTCTTCGCATGCAGCGATACTGCTGATATCTGGACGTCAGCTGATGACGATATCGCATCGCAGTTGCAGGGCCTGCAATATCTGCGTACAGCACTAATTGCTCACAAGGCAGCCGCGACTGAGTATCCTGAAATGGCGTGGATGGGTCGATGCTTCACCATCGCGCCCGGTGGCGAAACGTGGGCACTCAAAACACTGGCAGCTATCACGCCGAGCAAGTTCAGCGACACAGAGCAGAGCTACATCTTCCAGAAGAACGTCAACGCCTACGAACAGTACGCAGAAAACACCTACCTGATTAACAAAGGCAAGGTTGCATCTGGCGAATGGATTGATATTGTGCGATTCCGTGACTGGCTTGTAGACACCATTCAGAAGAACATGGCTTCTCTGATGATCCGCCAGAAGAAGGTGCCTTACACCAATGGCGGCATTGCCCTCATCGTCAACAACCTGAACGGTTCACTTATTCAGGGGCAGCAGGCAGGTGGAATCGCTCCTGACGAGCGTGACAGCGAAGGCAACACAATCCCTGGCTTCCGTATCACTTACCCTAATGCAGCCGACGTATCTGCTGATATCAAAGCTACCCGCACTCTTTATATCGAGTTTGTGGCGCTTCTGGCTGGCGCAATCCAGGTGGTCGAAATCACCGGCTCACTTACCTATAGCTACGAGGGCTAATTATGGCTGCTGAATTAACTGGCTCTTATGACGGCTCAGAAGTATTTGTCACTATCGGCCCACTGCTATTAACCGGCTTCAGTGATGGAGACTCCATTACGGCTCGTAAGAACGCCAACTTCTATGAATCACGTGCTGGTCTCGATGGCTCAGTAGGTCGTGCGCGAGTAACGGATAAGCGTGGGCAGATCGAGCTGCATCTTTTGCAGACATCCACGGCAAACGATGAACTATCTGCACTGATGAACCTTGATTCATTAACGCAGGACGGCAAGGCTGTTTATCCGGTATCAGTAACTGACTTTTCTGGTCGCACTGTAATTGCAGCAGGTCAGGCGTGGCTTTATCAGCTTGGCGACGTGGCCTTCTCAACTAACGAGGTCGGTGAACGCATTTACACCTTTGAATGCGCTGACCTGAAATTCTCCCTCGGTGGTAACAACGTTTAACAATGCCGCCTTCGGGCGGTTTTTTTTGAGGTCCATATGTCTCAGGAATTCGCTACCTTCCATATCGGTGACAAAGAGTTTAAAGCCGCCAAAATGAACGCCTTCGCTGCGGCAAAGCACTTAGTAAAACTGAAGACGCTGCTTGATAAAGGCCTGGCTTCAGGCGGTGATGCAAACGCCATTCAGTTACTGGCCGGCATCGATGAGAAAACGCTGGAGGATGTCATCATTCCTATCCTGCGCGACTCATCAACATTCAGCGTTACTGACGAGAAAAAAATTGACAGCCCTAACGCAATGAACCTCGTGTTCTCCGTAGACACTCTGTTCGACTTCTTCGAGCTGTGTTGGGAAGTGCTGAAGCTCAACTTCACCCCTTTTTTTACGAAAGTTCTCACCCTGTTTGGGTTAAGCCCAGAAGAGCTGGCAAATCGGGTCCAGTCACTGGCGAAAAGCGCGACCCTGGAAAGTTAAGGGGAGATGTTGAAACAGAGCTATGGGTGTGGCGTCCGATAATGAGAAATATGTGTACGGTTGCAGAGGTGAAGTCAGGCCTTATCACATGCGAAGACCTGCTCAAGCTTAACGCCCTCATAGAGATGACCGATTATCTGAACTCGCCAATGGAGAAGTAAATGGTTATTCGAGAATTGCTGATCCGCTTGGGGTTAACCGGTTCTGATACGGTAGGCAGAGGAATGGATAAGGTTGACGGGAAAGTTGATAAAACTATCCAGTCATTCAGTGCGCTTGGCGGTGTTCTGGCTACAGTATTTGGTGCGGTAACTATATCAAATATCGCAAAAACAGCCGACAGCATGCAGTCTTTTGAGGCGCGTATTGGCATGCTAAGCCAGACCGTTACAGATTCCGCAACAGCATTCGATGAAGTTGCAAAGCACGCCGCAGACTCACGTCAGTCCATTGACTCATACGCAACATTTTATCTTCGCGTAGGAAATGCCGCAAAAAGCGTCGTCACCTCACAAGAAGAACTTCTGTCGATTACTGATACCGTTTCAAAAGCTATGGTTGTTGGCGGAGCAACAGCAGAAGAGCAATCATCGGCTTTGCTTCAGCTCGCACAGGCGCTTGGGTCTGGAGTTTTGCAGGGGGATGAATTCAGGTCATTAGCAGAAGCAGCGCCAATGCTCCTCGATAAAATTGGCGAAGCATTAAAGATACCGCGTGAAGAATTAAAGAAAATGGCCGCTGATGGGAAGTTAACGACAAAAGCGGTCATCGGAGCGTTAAAAACCATTGGCCCTGAATTTGATAAAGCATTTCAACAAATGCCACTAACCATAGGGCAGGCGTTGACTATCGCTGGTAATAAATGGGACCAATTTATTGCAAGAATGAACCGCAGCAGCGGAGCTGTCACATGGGTAGCAAATAAGTTCCTGTGGATGGCTGATAAAATCGAGTATGCACTGGACTCAGTTATCGATGCTCTTGGTGGCGCAGAGAATGCCGTAAAACTGCTTGGAGTAGCTCTTGGCGCAGCAGGCCTTGTAGGTTCTGTTTATCTCTTATCCGCAGCATTTACCGCGCTGACAAGTCCTGTATTTTTGGTGATAGCTGCACTTGCTGCTCTGTTCCTTGTTGGTGAGGACATTAATTCTTGGCTAAATGGCAATAAGTCGCTTCTTGGAGACATGATCGGGCCGGTTTCTAAGTACACCGATTCAATCAACTCTTTGAAAGTAGCACTCACCGACATGAAGGATATGGCTGTATGGGCGCTGAATGTCCTCAAAAGCCTTACCAACTTCTTTAACTCAAGCCAGGATAAGGCGCAGGAGTGGGGTGATAAGCTAGGGACTACTAAGTTCGGTCCATGGTTGAAAGAAAAGGCCGGATGGCTTGTTGAAGACTTAGGTAAATGGGCATCATGGGGCAATGTACAAACCAACGGTGCATTTGATATCCCTAAGATGTGGTCAGATACGCTTGCAGGGGTGAGAGGCTTCAACCAGGACGCAAAAGGTGGAAATACTCTACTCCCCAGCTATCAATCTCTTGCATTGCCACCGCCATCAGCAGCGTCTGGCCCTAAGATAGACGTCAACATCGGCAATATCTCAGTGCCTGCCGGAACGTCTGAAGAGCAGGTTAAATTCCTTCAGGATAGCGCCAAATCAGCATTCAGTGACTACGGATGGAATGCGCTGGGTAACACATTAAACTTCAACACTGGAGGTTAGCATGGCAACTGATGTGCTTGGCTTCCTCTGGAACTCGTCAGGCGATAGCACCTTCAGGCTTAATGACCCGGGCGTCGGCAATCTTGAGTTCGACACGCTGGATCAGGAAACGCATGAGTGGACGCGCGATGTGACAATGAATCCCGTAGAAAACGGGTCGCCAATATCAGATCACATCATCCGTCAGCCGAAAAAGATTACCGTTGCCGGCATGATAAGCAACGCGCCGGTGACGGGGGTATTAACTCAGGCAGCAAACGCTCTGGATAGCGGATTTGACGGGGAAGACAGGGTTAACACAGCGATCAAGCTGCTTGACTCGCTCTATCTTTCAAACGAACTGGTAACCATCTACACCAAAAATTACACCTACGAGAATATGCTCATTCAGGGAATTAACATTCCCAGAAGGGTGGATGATGGTGATGCGGTCAATTTTACGATAGATGCTGTTCAGGCAAATATCGTCAGCACAGCTACGACAGAGGTTCCGCCTGGTGTAGGCGTCAGGAAAACGGATGCGACCAGTAATGGCGCTACCGCTAAAGCCGGGACATCAAACTCAGCAGACCCAGCTACGGCTAACCGGGCTACACCAACCAAAAACGTTGGTAAGAACACTGGTTCAATCCTGAGTCAGGCTTTGGATGGGTTATCTGGCTCTGGCGGTAAGCTTCAGGAATATCTCGGCAACATCATAGGTAATGTCACCCCATGACCCCACTAAATTTTCAGGCTGGATTTACTGACCAGACATTGCAGGCTGTTTTCGACGATACACCGGTTACGCTTCGCCTGCGATGGAATGAGCGCTTTGGCTTCTGGTCGCTTGGTATCTATGACCGTGAGTCATTGCCGATCATAACTGGAGTTAAGCTTGTACAGAATTACCCGCTTCTAAAGAACTTCAGTTTCGATAATTTCTCCGGAGATATCTACTTCATCCGTACTTATGGTGAAAAGGTTCGTCCTGATATCGATTCGATTGGAGGCGATCACCTGTTGGTGTATGCCACTAAGGAAGAAATAGATGAGTTTGTTTCTGCGAACGGGTGAAATCATCGTAGGTCAGCCTCAGGGTGAGGCAGTAAGCATTAAAGACCTGCGATTTGAGTTCGATATCACCAAAACAGCCAGCAAAACCGCCAACGAAGCATCACTAAAAATCTACAACGCCGCCCCCACGACAATCACTTTGATGGAGACCGTAAATAACGTGGTCATCATCAAGGCTGGCTACGTCAATGACATCGGAGCTATCACCATCTTCACTGGTACAACATGCCGTAGCCTGACGTATCAGGACGGTCCTGACATCATCACGGAGATGGAGTTAAGGGATAGCGTCATACCTTTACGCGACGCCAAGATAAGCGTTTCCTTCCCTCCAAATACGTCAGCAATGACCGTTCTGGATGGAGTGGCGAAGAACTTTGGACTGCCAATCAAGAAGAGCATCAGCAAGGTTCAGGATAAGCAGTACGTCGGCGGGTATGCCTATAACGGTAGGGTTCGTGATGCCATGGACAGGGTCTGTAATTATCTCGGGCTGGAGTGGAGCGCTCAGGATAGCGAAATACAGATTATCAAAAAGGGTGGCGTCTATGCAGACACGGCAGTCGTGCTGTCGAAAGACACTGGCATGATCGGATATCCCCGCCGAGAAGCTAAAACCATGACAGAAAAGACTGCCGCCAAGCAGGGCATCAAATATGGTCAGAAAGGTATAGTCAGGACGGTGGTGGATGTCGAAGACCCTACGGCAAAGCTCAAAGACAGAGTAACTCTTGAAGTGCAGGGCTACCGGGTGAGATCACTGCTTAACCCTGCCATTTATCCTGGCGCTTATGTGCAGCTTAAATCACGCGGCATAGACGGGGAGTTCTTCAGGGTTGAAGAAGCACATTACACCGGAGATACACACGGGCAGGAATGGAGCGTGGAAGCGCTATTGAGGTTTATCTGATGGCTGATAACAGTGATGTAGTAGAAGCGCTTAGGCGGCTTGTAAGCTCCGAAATGGACACGGTAAACACTGCACTTCCATGTACTGTTGTGAGTTACTCAGGCGGCAAGGTAACGGTAAAGCCTGATGGTGAGAAAATATATGCTGATGGTGATACCAATGCGTACCCGGTACTAAGCGATTTACGCATGGTGTGGCCGCAGTTCGCAAACGGCCAGGCTGGGCTGAAAGGCCCCGTTCAGGCAGGAGATAAGTGCCTTTTGGTGGTCTGCCAGCAGGCGACCGATGGAAGCGATGACACAAGGCGATTCGACATCATCGACTCATACGTTATTCCAGGTGCGGGATATAGCGATGCTGTTCCTGGCAACGATGACGTGAGAATGTATTTTGGCGACGCCTTCATTGCTATTGATGCCAGCGGGAAAATGACCATAAACGCGCCCGGTGGCGTGGAAGAAACAACCCCATTGCATACCGTTAAAGGAAGCATGACCGTTGAGCAGTTATTTACCTACCAGGGCGGCATGACGGGCTCAGGTGGTGAAACATCGGTAGCTACCATTACAGGGACGATGCAGGTGATTGGTGATGTGGTCATCAATGGCATCAGAATCGGCACTCACCGTCACCAGGGTGATAGCGGTGGCACTACAGGCGGTCCGGAGAACTAATGATTGATTTCAGACTTACAGATAACAAAGTCGTGTTCACTAACGGCCTTCTTCAGTACGTAGATGGTGCTGAGCGAGTCAGGCAGCAGATAGAGTTCAGGCTTAATCTGTGGCGCGGAGAGTGGTTCCTGGATAGCCAGTTCGGAACGCCTTACCTACAGGATGTTCTTGGCAAGCAGGTAACGCTTAATGGTGCACTATCAGCCATCCGTACAGAAATCCTGGCTGTAGAGGGTGTTACCGGAATCGTAGAATTTACCTACAACTTTGACCGGGCCGAACGAAAGCTTAGCATCGAGTTTACAGCCAACACTGAGTACGGGTTGGTGCAGTACCCCTGATAAATAACCCCTTCAATATGCCTCGCCAATGTGCGGGGCTTTTTTATGCCTGAAATAAGGTGCATATGGCTGATTACATTACTGCGACAGGCTTTGACAAGCCGACATTACCGGAGATGGTTCAGGAAATCGGTGATGCAATGGAAACGGTCGTAGGACCGATTAACAGAGAAGCTGATTCGACCACCGGACAGTGGATCGGAATTGAAGCTGAGCAAAACGCAATTCACTTCGAAACTGAAGAGGAGTTGTGGGCCAGCCGTTTTCTTGCTTCTGCTGAGGGATTCGCCCTTGATGCTCTAGGCGACTGGATGGGTGGGATTACCCGGCATGGCAAAACCACGACAAAAGTGAACGCCGTTATTTATGGCTCTGAATCACGACTTGTTCCTTCTGGTTCTTTAGCTTCTTTCGGTAATTACCAGTTCAGACTGACGGCAGATTATACCATCTCACGCTCGACGCTTCTGGATGGAGAGGTGAGGGTATCTAACAACACACAAACCAGTTACACGGTTCGGATTGCTGGCGTTGATCATACCTACACGAAAGTTGCAGGAGACACGGTAAACACCATTGCTACAGGCCTTGCCGCAGTAGTGGACTCAACAAGCCAGTATTCAGCAACAGCAAACGGCTCAGTAATCAGGCTCACCTCTGAAAACCTGATTGAAGGTTATGCAGTGTCGCTTAGCGCTGGGCTTGGGTGGCAGTTAATTGGTTCACCGGCAATCTTTGAGGCTACTGAAGCAGGTCCGATTGTCGTTCCTGTTGGTGGATTAAACAATCCTGTAAGTGCGATAACCGGATGGACAGGAGTTAATAACCTCGTTCAGGGAGCCACTGGTTCAGATCGCGAATCAGACACAGATTACCGCCAACGTTTATACCAGAGCAGAGCATCATCTGGCGGTGCTGCAACCATCCCAGCAATTGAGACACGCCTGATTACTGAAGTCAGCGGCGTAACCTTAGCCAAAGTCATTGAAAACGACACCATGGCGACAGTGGACAGCATTCCTCCAAAAGCCATCCACACTATCGTTTCTGGCGGTCTTGAGCAGGATATTGCTGACGCAATCTGGAAGTACAAAGGGGCTGGCATAGCGACATACGGCTCAATTGCGATCACTGTATATGACCGGTACGAAAGACCACACCTCGTTAACTTTTCACGACCTACAGAAGTGGATATTTACGTCAAAGTTGACGTTGTCCTTCTGGATACTGAGGAGCCATTACCTGCGACTGTTGTGGATGCTATCAAGCAGGGTGTTGTGGCTTACGGTGCGACGCTTGGTCTTGGCGATGACGTTATTACCCAGCGCATTTACGGATACATCTATGCCAATACTACCGGCATCGGGAAGATGACCATCACCGTCAGCACTGACGGAACTACGTTTGCAGAAAGTAACATTTCCGTTGCTGAAAACTCATTTGCTTCGTTCTCCGCTGCCAATGTGGAGGTCACAGGTGTCTGATGATTGGATTGATATCGATTTTCTTGCGCTGATACGACAAAGGCCTACTGACTGGCTTAAAAAAGGCGGACAGGTTCCCGATCTCTTTGCTGCTATTGGCGTTCTCCATCCCGAAATTGAAGCTCGCGCTAAATACATCTACCTGACGCAAAGCATTTACAACGCCCACGGCATAGAGCTGGACAGATTCGGACAGTACGTTGATGTCGGGCGTGATGGGATGTCTGACGATGATTATCGTCGGGCAATCATGCAGGCAAAGCTGGCAACTGCTTTTAGCGGAACTCCAGATAACGTCATGGTCGTAACGGCAACCACTACTTCAAGCACTGATGTCGAATTGGTTGAGCTCTATCCTGCCGCATTCAGCGTTCACGCAACCGGACCTTATGTCCCCACAAACATCAACGCCATCGTCGACCGCGCTTCTGTGGCTGGCGCCAGAGCTTATTCCACACACGATTATGGGCTAAACGGATTCTCCCTGGCAGGAATAGACACCAATTCAGGCCAGGCGTTACAGGTCGGCGATAACACAGCAATGCAGGTAGACACAGATACAGCGCTAGGACTTAACCGTGGGTCTGTATTCATTGCTGGATCATATCTTGATGCAGCTGGGTCAGTGTCAGGCGTACTTGAAGTAAACGGCTCATATCTCGGCGTCGCTGACGACGATTACCTTCTTATCTTCTCCCGTGACTATGGCGTCACCGGGACGATGCTCTGCGGCGCTATGCCTAAGTGAGAAATTAAATGGCTATCACATCATTTGCAGATACTGACGTCACTTATGCTGACGGGCAGAAAAACAAAGAACCAATTCCAGATGAAATTCTTGCCGGCGGGTTTGTGCCTCCCGTTCGCATGCCGGATGGATCAATCTCAGCAGGTAGCAAGCTAGCTGCAAATCACCTCAATACACTACTAAACGACTTGTATGCGCAAATAGCTGACCTGAAGGCTCGCGTTACAGCACTTGAGGGGGCTTAATGGCTGATATTCTTCTCAAGTATCTTACTGATCTGCCATCAGCATCAGATGCAGAATCAACAGACCTGATGCATATCAATCAGAACGGCAACGACCGCTCAATCACTCTGGATGCTCTTGCCACTGCCTTATTCAACATGCGCTATCCGGTTGGAAAAGTAGAGTGGTTCGCAAATGACGTCAATCCAAATGCAATCTGGCAGGGTTCAACGTGGGCGAGGATTCCAGGTGCTGGCAGAACTATCCGTCTAGCTAACAGCACTGGAAGTGACGTTCTCCAGCAGGGTGGTAGTGATTCTGTAACTCTGACAAGCGCGAATATTCCACCGCATGTTCACCCAGTAGATTTACGAACCGGTCAGTTTGACTACGGGACAAAAAACACAAGCCAGGATACTCATGGTCACACCGTTCCATTGAAGAGTGTTGGCAAATGGACGGGTGGGTCTCAGGACGGAAGTAGCGACGATATCAGCTCTTCTCAATCTACAAACACGTCTAGTTATCAACATTCCCATACCGTTGCTATAGGCGCTCATGACCACCCCGTGAAGGGGGATACTGGAAGCACAGGCGACGGAACCCAATTCTCCGTAGCTAACCAATACGTCAAACTTGCCGGATGGTACAGGACTGCATAAATGGCCGAACAAAAAGTAAAGTTAACCGACTTACCCGCAGCAACAGATACCATTGATACCGCACAGCTGCTGATAAACCAGAACAGCACAGACCAAAAACTTCCAGTAACGCATTTTCTTCGCGCAAAAAACAACCTTTCTGACCTTGCCGATATTGTTCAGGCGCGCGCGAACCTTGATGTCCCATCAGTAGATGAGGTAAATGACAAGCTTACTGCTTTTATCGACGGTTCGAGCACTTTTGTTGCTGGCGCATCACTGGCATCCAGATCTGATTTTATATGGGATGAGGAAAGCAAAAACTGGTATTACTGGGGTGGAGATTTACCGAAGCAAGTTCCGGCAGCCTCAAGCCCAAGCTCTACAGGTGGTGAGGGTAAAAATGCGTGGCATCAAGTATCATCACCAAAAAAACAAAGCATCTCTTTTTTAGAATTTGGTGCTATAGGTGATGGAGTGACAAATGACGCACCAGCCATAGCTCAGGCGCTGAACTATGCTTTTGTCAATAATTTAGATGTTCGACAATCAAGTGGAACGTTCTTGCTTGATGGCGGAACATACCTCGACATTAAAAACTTAAACGTTGATCTGACGGGGTCAGTTTTAAAACCGACTGCGACATGGACAGGTCAGATTGTTATTAGCCAGCCTGTTACCCCTGTTACCTACGGCCCTGGCTCTGCTCCAGTTAATGGAGTTAATGCGTCAACAGGTAACTCTCGCGGTGTAGGCAGTAACTATCTCGATGGTCTGGCTTCTAATACCGACCTTGACGGTTGCTTCATTCAGTTATCGACATCTCAACCGATGTTTATATTCAGGGATACGGCGTATACTCGCGTTGATTTCAACAGGGTATATAACCGTGGAAATATTGAAAACCCGCTTAGGTATGGACTTGGCACAAACGCTACATCTATTAAAGCCCTTAAAATACGCAAGGATGTGCAAACTATTAAAGGGCTAACCATAGATGAAAGTCTCACTAGGAATTATCGAATTATTTACATTAATCAAGCGTCACGAGTCCGCCTGATTAATACTTCATTTATTAATAGACCCATAACACAAAACTTCAGTGATAGCCGTCTTGAAATCAACGAAAGCTATGATGTCATAGTAGACGGCCTATTCGCGCCTTCAGTGGCAGACTCGTTTACCGGTACTGGCGATATCTACTCCTACGCCATCGGCCTAGGTAATTCGATGAATGTCACTATCAAAAACGCATCAGCAAACGGCGAAGGGTGGGGCGCAACCGGCAGCAATAATTGCGCCAATGTGAGATTTGAACGGTGTGACTTAAGCCGAATTGATTTCCACATGCCATTCCAGAACTATTTAAAAATTAATGACTGCAATATCGGCCGCAGCGGAGTTCTCGTAACTGGGATTGGTGACCTGTACGTCACAAACTCGACATTCAATTCATCACCCGACATGCCTGGAAACATCATTGCAACTCGCTCCGATGCTGGTGGTTACTTTGATGGCGATTTATATATGGAGAATATCAAGCTAACTGGTTTGCGCAACGGAGTGCCTGGCAACGGGATTATAAATGCAGCCATCACAGCCGGACAGGGGCCAAGCAGTGGGTCCCCGATAAGCCCTACGTTATTCAACAGTATTACCCTGAAAGATATCAAAGTTTTCCCTGGCAGCTTGTCGGCATATCCTGGAACATTGATAACTGTCGGTCGTGACGATACTCTTTACTTTCCTAAGAAAATTGTTATTGACGGTCTAGATTTTGGCACTCTCCCCAAGAGTGCAGGAGTTGGGCTTAACATAGACTTCTCCCGCTTCAAGGCGCTATATTCAGATATGTCTAACTCGGAGAGCTCTATTACCGGTCGATATACCACTGACATTCTTATCAATGACATCTGTGCGCCATTCTTCTCTGTGACGTCAGCATCATCCCGTCACAATCCGCGTGTTGTTGCCAGCAATGTTAGGCACGGTGTGCCAGGAGAGGCTTACACATTGTTCGAAACAAATCAACGCGGAAGCTATGAATTCACAGATTGCAAATTTGAGCGTATACGAGCTTTTAGTGGGACAGACCCTAACGGGCCTGTAAGTATCAAAATGAAAGGAGGTAAGCTCTGGAGCGCATCTACTACATTGAGCCCTATAGACGGAACTACAGCGCACGAGATCGACCTTGATAATGTGCAGATTATCTGTGCTTTCTTGTCGCAAGACCAGACCGCACTGCCTGTAACAAGAGGCCTGATAAGTAGGGCAGTACTGCGAAACTGTGAGTTTTGGGATGTGACAGGGGTTAAACAGTCCAGCTTGCCGTTTGCTACTGTAGAGTCAACATCTGCCACCATGTCAGTTCCATTTAAAGTTGGACAGCATTTTGTTATCGCTACCGGCTTTTCTGCGGGAGGAACATATACTCTCACGAGCTCAAGAGCGATTGGTGTATCTGGAGCTAAGCAGAACTTCAACATTGGATCTGCTGGCAATCTAATACTAACCTACACAGTGTCAGGGCAGAACGTCACGCAAATAGTAATGACCTCTCCTGCCAGCAATGACATAAGAACCCTATCAATCACTTAAATGCACAGCATTTGTACAAATTAAATAAATATCGGGGTGGCAAACCCCGATATTTATAAATTGAATTGTTAGATTATTTTCTTAACAATTAGCTGAGTTATTGTGTGAGCCTTTACAAGGTCTAAAATAGTGCTTGATGATTTAGGATTGACAGGAACTTTATTTAACCTGCTATCCAAATATTCAATCAACAAAGTGGCCGATTTGAAATCAGGAGATCTGCGTTTTATTGAAGGTTCGCTCAGCATTGTGAAAATTAATTTTCTATTGCTAAATGGGGATACCTCATCCATTGCGATATCTTGCTCTAAGGGGAACATAGACCCCCATATTGCCATTCTTTGCTCCCAGTAGAAAAGATCGGTAATTGATATGTTGTTATCTTGAGAATATCTTTTAGCTCCAGTTAAGGTTAGCCAATCATTAATCTTTCTTTCCAGTATTGGCCATTTTTTAGTTCCAGAAAGTATGGAGAGCGATTTAGCGCTAAATCCAAATATTGATGTGCCATAATAAGATCTGAATATCTCTGCGCCATTACCATTAATGTTCACCTTTTCAAAGTGAGATTTCTTATAGTGGTAGTATATATTATCAATCTTAGGCAAATCCCTCCCACCAAGAACTGTTTTTTTGATTTCATTTTTGAACTCATTTGGTGCGGACGGAGGGGTTATAGCATTGAAATTTACACCAACTATCTTTGATAGCTCTTTTGGAATGGACACATCTTCGTGGTTTGAGTTTTCTTCTCCAAATACATAATAATCGATGCTATCTTTAACAGATTCAGATGCCGCAAGAAGAATCCTGCTGTCAATGCCAGCCGTTATAGGCTGCATCAATCTATACCTTTCAGAGAGTGCTGAAATTGTATTCTTTATCATTGATGACGAGATGGCAATTGCATCACCACCAATCCTTGGGGGAGGCATGCGATGCAACGAAAAATCACGTATAGACAGGTAGTGGTTTGGTATTAAATATCTGAACCTTTCATCTATAGAAGTTACTCCAAACCATGGGCTTTCTTTTCTTCTGTAGGCTTCATCACGCATCATCTCTTTTATATTTTCATTAATAACTGTGTTAAATCCAAATATGTGAGCAGCGTAATTTTCAGATGAAGTAATTAATTTTGCGCCATTATGCATCATAAATAGCGCTCTTTTGAATCCGCAAGCATCAGTCAGCATATATACATCTGAATTTATGATGAAAGCAATTACGTACCTTCCCGCCATCCCATCGGTAAATTCGAAAACACTTTCAAGGCTATCGCATGATGATACAGCGTCTACTATATCTCTAGGCGACATGCCAGGGTCGCAACTATTGACGATTTTGCCTATGATTAGGCAATTGTCATTAGCGCAAACCTCTGATCCCTCCCCTAGGTGTACGCTCATTCCGTGCCATTCCATGTCGGGGGTGATGTTTCCTCTTAGCGAGGACTCTGATATAGCATATTGATTTCTGAACATTATTAACTCCATCCTGGCTCAATTTCAGAACATTTGAGCGTGTTGATGACACCTATTGATGTGTACTTGGCGAATAACTTTAACATGATAAAAATCAGTGAATTCTGAAAGGTCTGAAGTGTAGCACCACAAACGCTATTGATCGATACCGCCGATCGATAATACTGTATGAATATGCAGTAACTATCGGAGGTGAGTTATGGGGTTCCCGAGTCCAGCTGCTGATTACGTTGAAAGTCGCCTGTCACTTGATGAGGCGCTTATCATGAAACCTGCTGCTACGTACTACATGCGGGCGGGTGAGACGATATACCGCTGCGGCATCATGAAGGATGCGCTCCTTGTCATCGATTCGTCGCTTAAGCCGTGTGACGGCTCGCTGCTTATCTGTGACTGTAACGGTGAGTTTAAAGTAAAGAGGTATCGCACATACCCGCAGCCGCATCTTGAGAATGTGGCGAACGGGAGAAAGGAGAGGCTGCCTGGCAACGACGAGGGTATCAGCGGAGCGCTACCAATATTTGGAGTCATCACGTACATCATCAACGATGCGCGGACGGGTGAGTTTGATGATTGCCCGGTGATGTGAAGGAAACTACACAGCTATACCATGAGGCATGGCTGTGTACTCTCTGTGTCACAGCTGTGTCATGCATGGATGAATCAGAAGGAAATACGACAGCATGTAATGACACGTTATGACACAAACGCGGTGCGAGCGCGGAAAAACCAATGATATTACAGTGTGTTAAACAGTACTCTACGTTCTTCTAAGCCGTAGGTCGTAGGTTCGAATCCTACAGGGCGTGCCATTAACCCTCCGGCACTCAGCCGTTCCTGACCAGCCTGAATCGTGTTTTCATTACCTTTAATAACTGGCCTTCCAGGGTCATACGACACATTGACTTTTCCCCCAACTTACTTGCCGGGGGAGAGCGCCATTAGTGCCCTGTAACGGCCGCGGCGGCGACCGGATGGTCAGCGTTAGCGACCACAGTTGCACGGGCGACGGGATGATAACTACCGTCTGTTGCGGCTGCGACGGCGACAGGGTGATCGGCAGATACCACCGCCGTGGTGCGGGCGACAGGATGGTTACCTTCACCGGTGGCCGCCGCAACGGCAACAGGATGATCGGCGGAGGCGACGGCAGTCGCACGGGCTACCGGATGATTTGCAAATGCAGAAAATGATGCCGCAGTGAAAGCCAGAGCGAGAATGACTTTTTTCATAATATAACTCCTGATGTTTTCCCTGTATGGACAGGGACCATTATTTTAATAACGATGATTGGTAATTATTGAGAATTGTGCAATGGATATTGCTTCGTCTGAATCAAATACTCTGACAATGTATCTGGAAAACACGTTATTGACAATTGAAGTCAATATACCTTTCCAGTTTTAAATTGTTTATTTTTAAATTTATGGTCGTTTTGTGTAAAAATAAATTATTTGCCTGGTAAAGCATATTTAGCTAAAGGAGATGATTTTTCGCCGGGCAGAATAGTGTCACCTTCAATGAATAATAAAGGCTTAAAATGAAAAAATATTTACTCATCGCGTTGAGCTTTCTGGCTATCACCAGTCCGGCGAGTTACGCTGGCATCCGATCGCTGGTGGAGGATGGCACGGTTCTGCAGAGCCAAATTATTACGCATACGCGAGAAGGGTATCATCCGCTGCGTACCTTAACCGCGGGCACGATTGGTGGCGTAGTGGGTCACCAGTTCGGTAACGGCAAAGGGAAAACCGCCATGACGGTAGCCGGTGCAACAGCCGGGGCGGCGGCTTCTCATAACCGGCAGTCTAACGAACTGGCAGCACAGGAAGTGAAGTTACTTATCAAGACTCAATCCGGGCAGACTATTCAGGTGGTGCAGCACAATAATGGTTTGACATTTAACCCTGGCGACAAAGTTCGTATCATCACAACGGGTTCTAATACCACCGTGGAAAAATCATACTAAGCACATTATTATGATTACAAAAATGAAATACCGTGGTTTTCACGTCTGTTATAAAAATAACGATACACGATACCTGGAAATACTGGACGATATATTGTCCTGTAATGTAAAAAGACTCAGCGTTCAGATGGTATTTAAAAGCCTTCCGCATACCCACGTCTCTTTACTGAATACCCCCTACGGACAGTTTGTATTAAAGATTTACTCCCCCAGGAAAAAAAGGATAGAAAAATTTTTCAAATCGTTTTTTACGCCCAACCCCAACGAAAATTTGATTGAGCGGATCGACTATGCTGGCAGGCAAGGTCATACCTTCCCGAATGATTTTTATCTCCTGGCTGAACGCCGGATTTTCAGATTCGCAACAATCTCGCTCATGTTGTTTGAGTATGTCCCCGGTCCGGAGTTACGCGTTCTTCCCGCGATCACGCCGGACATAAAGCGTGAAATCCGACACAGTATGCAGAAAATGCACAATCTGAAAATCATTTCCGGCGATGCGCACGGCGGGAACTTCATCCTGAGTGAAAAAGGAATAAGGATCATCGATCTGTCCGGAAAGCGTTGTAACGCGAAAAGGATTGTTGAAGACAACGTGACGGCCAGCCTGCGCATTGGTATTCCCATTGAATCCCACCGGCGTTGGGAAAAACGCCTGATCGCAAAAAAAATCAGACGACACCATAAAATCGTCCAGAGGAAGTATCTGGCGCGTTCAAATACCGCTTAAACCCTTTATTCATGCAGGACAACAGCCTGTTATAAAAGAATTTTCCCTGGTATATGGCATTTTCGCCAATCCTCTACCATGCTCATTACACCTCACCGTTTCGCGTGGGGGCTTTTCGTAGTTGCTCATTAATCTTAAGGAAAAAGTTTATGAAAAAAACGACTGCTATTTTGTTGGGCACCGCGTTTCTGTTTACCACCAACGCCTTTGCGGCTGAAATGATGACAAAAAACGAATTCGAAAAAGTTGAGTCTCAGTACGAAAAAATCGGTACCGTGAGCACGGCTAACGAAGTCTCTGTCGACGATGCGAAAAAAGAGCTGGTCGAAAAGGCCGATAAAGAAGGTGCTGATGTGCTGGTGCTGACTTCCGGTAATACAAACAACAAAATTCACGGCACCGCCGATATTTACAAGAAAAAATAACGCTTTAGCAACCACCCCTTTCTGGGGTGGTTGTGCGCCGTACTTCTCCCCCACATCGTTTTTAACCTCTTCTCGCGCAGTGCTCCTCGTTGACGCTTGATTACGTATATATAATGCGTATAGTTCTCATTTGCATTTCATTTGATAAATACTAAGGCCCGACAACGGGCCATTTTTGCGCGCACGTTAAGAGCTCATTATGAACAACACCACAATGCACAAAACGCTGCTGGCGATTGCCATCGGCGCGGTTACACACTCCGCCTTTGCGGCGGAAGAGAAAAAAGAGGACACCATCGTGGTCCAGTCCACGGCGGGGAGTGATTTCAAACCCGGCGGTGACCAGCTGCTTCCGGCCTTCCTCGACGGCCAGGTGGCTAACGGCGGACGTATGGGGATGCTCGGGCAGCAGAACGCCATGGACGTGCCGTTCAACATCATTAGCTACACCTCGAAGCTGGTGGAAGATCAGCAGGCGAAAACCATTGCTGACGTGGTCGCTAACGACGCGGGCGTGCAGTTCGTTCAGGGGTACGGCAACAGCGCGGAAACCTTCCGTATCCGCGGCCTGAAGTTTGACGGCGACGATATGACCTTTGGCGGATTGTCTGGCGTACTGCCGCGTCAGGTGGTGGATGCCCAGATGGTTGACCGCATCGAGATCTTCAAAGGGGCCAATTCCCTGATGAACGGCGCGGCCAGCTCGGGCGTGGGCGGGATGATCAACCTTGAGCCAAAACACGCTGGCGACATCCCGCAGGCGAAAGTGGGCGTCGACTACACCTCGGATTCCCAGATTGGCACCACGCTGGATGCGGGGCGTCGCTTTGGCGATAACGACCAGTTCGGCGCGCGGGTGAACCTTGTGCATCGTGAAGGCGAAACCGGCGTGCCGAACGACCGCCGCCGCACCACGCTGCTCTCCACCGGTCTGGATTACAAAGGTGACCGTTTCCGCACCTCGCTGGACCTGGGCTATCAGAAAAAAACCTTCCACGGCAGCCCGACCAGCGTCAACATCTCGGCGGTGGACTTCGTGCCTGAACCACCGAAGAACGATCGCAACTTCTCGCAGAAGTGGGCCTACAGCGATATCGAAAACGAATTCGGCATGTGGCGCAGCGAGTACGACATCACCGATAGCTGGACGGCCTATACCGGCCTCGGCGCACAGCACGCGCACGAAGAGGGGATCTACAGCGCCCCGAAGCTGATGGATAAAAGCGGTAATGCGACGGTCAGCCGCCTTGATACCAACCGCATCAGCGATTCCGTCAGCGGCATGGCGGGCATTCGCGGTAACTTCATGACCGGCTTCGTCTCGCACAAGGTGAATGTCGGGTACTCCGCGATGACCAAAAACGAAAAAATCGCGTGGAAAATGTCTGCTGCGGCAGATAACCCGACCACCAACATCTACCACAACACTGGCGTTGCTATGCCGGACAGCAGCAACTTCAGCGGCTCAGGCGGCAAATACAGCGATCCGCTGACCAGCGGGCGCACCCGCACGCAGGGCTGGCTGTTGAGCGATACCCTGGGCGTGCTGGACGACAAACTGCTGTTTACCGCAGGCGCACGCCATCAGAAAGTGGTGATTCGCGGGTACAACAAAATTACCGGTGCGGAAAACGACGCGGACGGTTTTGACGGTAGCCGCTGGATGCCAACCTACGGCGTGGTCTATAAGCCTTGGGAGGAAATTTCCCTCTACGCCAACCACACCGAGGCGTTACAGCCCGGTGAAACCGCGCCTCGCTCAGCAAACAACTACGGCCAGAGCACCGGTATCGTGCACTCTAAGCAGAACGAAGTGGGTGTAAAGGCGGACTTTGGCCGCGTGGGCGGCTCCCTGGCACTGTTTGAGATCAAAATGCCGTCGGCCATCCTCGACGACAGCGGCCACTACGGCCTGGACGCTGAACAGCGTAACCGTGGCGTGGAGCTGAACGTTTTCGGCGAGCCAACGCTCGGGATGCGTCTGAACGCCAGCGCCACCTGGCTTCAGGCCGAGCTGACCAAAACTAAAAACGGCGTGAACCAGGGGAACGACGCGATCGGTATTCCGAACTTCTACGCCGTGCTGGGCGCAGAATACGATATCAAGCCGATTGAGGGCCTGACGGCGACCGCGCGCGTTAACCACTCCGGCACGCAGTATGCCGATCTTGCGAACACCAAAAAGCTGGACAGCTACACCACGCTGGATCTGGGTATGCGCTATCGCTTCGCGGTGAACCACAATGAAAACCAGATGACCGTGCGCGCAGGCATCGACAACGTGACCAACGAGAACTACTGGTCAAGCGTGGATGATTCCGGTACTTACATCACTCAGGGCGAGCCGCGTACCTTTAAGGTCTCGGTTGGCTACGAGTTCTAAGCGTTCCACCTCGTTATCCGGGGCAGGGACGCCCCAATCCCTTCGTTGTCGTGTTATAAAATTGTAATAAAAGCTTCTTACACTGGTCGCCACATCCTTACCTCTTGGCCAATGACAGGAAGCCGCTATGGGCAGACCCCTCAAATCCGTATTTAAAAAAGAACATCGCGACGATATCAGTAACCGCAGCGCTAACCCGGTATTCTCCGAGGTGGCAGAGGTGTTCCTCTCCCGCCGCCGTTTTCTCCAGATGGGGGCCGTAGCGGGGGCAGCCGTATCATTCCCGTATCTGATCACACCCGAGAATGCGATTGCCGCGGTCTCAAAACCGTCCGCGCTGGCAAAAGCGGTTTCCCTGGGCTTTACCAGCATTGACGTCTCCACGGAAGATACGGTCAGGGTGCCGGAAGGTTATATTGCCCGCCCGTTCTATCGCTGGGGCGATCCGACAGGCATCAAAAACAACATGCCGGCGTTTAAACCGGACGCCAGCAATACCACAGACGAACAGGCCGTGCAGGCGGGCATGCACCACGACGGCATGGCGTGGTTTAGCCTGCCGCAGGGGGCGCAAAGCCCGGAGCATGGCCTGCTGGCGATGAACCATGAATACATCGACAACGGAATGCTGTTTACGGACGGTACGGCGAACTGGAGCCTCGACAAAGCCCGCAAGGGGCAGAACGCGATGGGCGTGTCGGTGGTGGAAGTGAAAAAAACGGGCAGCGGCTGGGAGGTGGTGCGTCCGTCTTCATTCGCCCGCCGTATTACCGTCAATACGCCGATGCAGCTTACCGGCCCGGCGCGGCATCAGGACTTAATGAAAACCGCCGCCGATCCGCAGGGGGAACGCGTTCTGGGCACCATGCAGAACTGCGCCAACGGCCACACGCCGTGGGGGACCTATCTCACCTGCGAGGAGAACTGGTCGGACATATTTGTGAAAAAAGCCGATCTCAACCCGCTGGAAAAACGCTACGGCATTAGCGACAGCGATGAATCGTACCGCTGGAACGAGGTGGATGAGCGGTTCAGCGTCGATAAAACCCCTAACGAACCCAACCGTTTCGGCTGGGTCGTGGAAATCGATCCCTACAACCCGACCTCCACCCCGCGCAAGCACACCGCGCTGGGCCGCTTCAAGCATGAGGGGGCAGCCGTCACGCTCGCCGCCGATAATCGCGTGGTGGCTTATATGGGTGACGACCAAAAGTTTGAGTACATCTATAAATTTGTTTCGGATAAAAAATACGATCCCGCGAACCGCGAAGCCAATATGCAGCTGCTGACGTCCGGCACGCTGTACGTCGCCAGGTTCAACGAAAACGGCAGCGGCGACTGGCTGCCGCTTGTCTTCGGGCAAAATGGCCTGGATAAAAGCAACGGTTTTGCAAGCCAGGGCGATCTGCTGATTAAAACCCGTCTGGCGGCCGACGTGGTGGGGGCAACGAAGATGGATCGCCCCGAGTGGATAGCCGTCGATCCGCACGCCAGCGGCAGCGTCTACTGTACGCTCACCAACAACAGCGATCGCGGTAAAGAGGGCAAGGCACCGGTCGACGCCGCTAACCCGCGCGCCAACAACGTGTACGGGCATATTATGCACTGGCTCGAAGAGGGGGCCGATCCTGCCGCCTCACGCTTTAAGTGGGATATTCTGGTCATGGCCGGGCGCACCGACGGCGACGATCCGAAGGCCAAAGGCTCGATGCAGGGCGCGGAATTTGGCAGCCCGGACGGCCTGTCGTTTGACCACCAGGGCGTCCTGTGGATCCAGACCGATGTCTCCTCCAGCACCATCAATAAGAAAGCGTACGAGGGGATGGGCAATAACCAGATGGTGGCTACCATTCCAGGCACCAACGAGTATCGCCGATTCCTGACCGGGCCGCGCGGGTGCGAAATCACCGGCATTGCATTTACGCCAGACAACCGGACGCTGTTTATCAACATTCAGCATCCGGGGGAGGGTGGGGATGATATTACCGACCCGGCCAACCCTCGCGCTGTTTCCAGCTGGCCAGACGCGAGCCCGAACGGGCGTCCGCGATCGTCAACGGTGGTGATAGTCAAAGCAGACGGCGGGATCATCGGGTCGTGACGTTTATCCGCCGGGCGCATGCGCTGGCCCGGCGTTAAGCTTGCTACCACCAGCATGAAGTGTTAAAACGTGCCCCTTCTAAAAAAGAGACAGGGGTAGGGCGTGAAAGACGCGTCATCCGCTTCAGGCCATGGTAGCGCTGAAGCTTCGTCGGATCAGAGTCCGACGCTGCAACGTGGTTTGCAAAATCGACATATTCAGTTAATTGCCCTTGGCGGCGCGATCGGTACCGGGCTGTTTCTCGGCATCGGCCCCGCCATTCAAATGGCTGGCCCGGCGGTTCTGCTGGGTTACGCTCTCGCAGGGATTATCGCCTTCCTGATCATGCGCCAGCTCGGCGAGATGGTTGTTGAAGAGCCGGTGTCCGGCTCCTTCGCGCATTTTGCCTATAAATACTGGGGTCCGTTCGCAGGCTTCCTCTCCGGCTGGAACTACTGGGTGATGTTTGTGCTGGTGGGGATGGCAGAGCTGACCGCCGCAGGCATCTATATGCAGTACTGGCTCCCGGACGTGCCAACGTGGATCTGGGCGGCGGCCTTCTTCATCATTATTAACGCCGTTAACCTTGTGAACGTGCGCCTGTATGGCGAGACCGAGTTCTGGTTTGCGTTGATCAAGGTGCTGGCGATTATCGGCATGATCGGCTTTGGCCTGTGGCTGCTGTTCTCCGGCCACGGCGGCGAGCGTGCATCGATCGACAACCTGTGGCAGCACGGCGGCTTCCTGGCGACTGGCTGGAAAGGGCTGATCCTCTCGCTGGCGGTCATTATGTTCTCCTTTGGCGGTCTGGAGCTGATAGGTATTACCGCTGCCGAAGCGCGCGATCCGCACAAAAGCATTCCGAAAGCGGTCAACCAGGTGGTGTACCGTATCCTGCTGTTCTATATCGGCTCGCTGGTGGTGCTGCTGGCGCTCTATCCGTGGGTGGAAGTAAAATCTGACAGCAGCCCGTTCGTGATGATCTTCCATGACCTGAACAGCAACGTGGTGGCTTCCGCGCTGAACTTCGTCATTCTGGTGGCGTCTTTGTCGGTATACAACAGCGGGGTCTACTCCAACAGCCGCATGCTGTTTGGCCTCTCCGTACAGGGCAACGCGCCGAAGTTCCTCACCCGCGTCAGCCGTCGCGGCGTGCCGATCAATTCGCTGTTCCTTTCCGGCGCTATCACCTCGCTGGTGGTGCTGATCAACTATCTGCTGCCGAAAGAGGCGTTTGGCCTGCTGATGGCGCTGGTTGTCGCCACGCTGCTGCTGAACTGGATCATGATCTGCCTGGCGCACCTGCGCTTTCGCGCCGCGATGCGCCGCAAGGGGCGCGAGACGCAGTTCAAGGCGCTGCTCTATCCGGCGGGGAACTACATCTGTATCGCCTTCCTCGGCCTGATTCTGGTGCTGATGTGCACCATGGATGAGATGCGCCTGTCAGCGATGCTGCTGCCGGTGTGGGTGGTGTTCCTGTTTGTTGCGTTTAAACTCTCTCGAAGGTAAAAGCAAAACGGCAACCTGGTTGCCGTTTTTAGTGTTTGCCCCCTCTCCCTGTGGGAGAGGGCCGGGGTGAGGGCACCAGACCGCACCAAACCAGACCGCACCACACTGCCCGCCTTCACGCCCGGCACCGCTGCGCTTACCGGGCCTACATGTTCGGGGACGTTATTTAGTAGGCCGGGTAAGGCGAAGCCGCCACCCGGCACCTCCCCTTCACCATTATCGTGACCCCTCTCCCAATTCTGTTTCGATCCACAGGATCTTTGTTTTGTAATCGATTACTTTTCATTTGAACGAATTTGTAATCGATTACTTTTTCCGGGTGAGGCTTATCATGGTGTCAACTGAGAGTAGTGAAAAGGCGATAACGCAGCACCGGCTGCTGGTGCCGCGTCTGTCGCTGATGATGTTTCTGCAATTTTTTATCTGGGGTAGCTGGTCGGTCACGCTTGGCCTGGTGATGACCCGGCACAACATGTCTCTGCTGATTGGCGACGCGTTCTCAGCCGGGCCCATCGCCTCCATTCTTTCGCCGTTCGTGCTCGGGATGCTGGTGGACCGCTTCTTCGCTTCACAGAAGGTGATGGCGGTGATGCACCTCGCGGGCGCGGCGATCCTCTGGTTCGTGCCGGGGGCGCTGATTGCTGAGAACGGCGCGCTGCTGATTGGCCTGCTGTTTGGCTACACGCTCTGCTACATGCCAACGCTGGCGCTGACCAACAACATCGCGTTCCACAGCCTGGCAAACGTGGATAAAACCTTCCCGGTGGTGCGCGTGTTTGGCACCATCGGCTGGATCGTGGCGGGCATTTTTATCGGCGTCACCGGCGTGGCGTCCAGCGTGACCATCTTCCAGGTAGCGGCGGTCAGCTCCGTGCTGCTGGCGCTCTATAGCCTGACGCTGCCGCACACGCCAGCACCGGCGAAAGGCCTGCCTGTGAAGGTGCGCGATCTCTTCTGCGCGGACGCCTTCGCGCTGCTCAAAACCCGCCACTTCTTCGTCTTCTCCGTCTGCGCAATGCTGATCTCCGTCCCGCTCGGCACCTATTACGCCTACACCGCCTCGTATCTGGCGGATGCCGGCATTGCCGACGTCAGCACCGCCATGTCCTTCGGGCAGATGTCTGAGATCGTCTTCATGCTGGTTATTCCGCTGCTGTTCCGCCGCCTGGGCGTGAAATATATGCTGCTGATCGGCATGCTGGCGTGGTTCGTGCGTTATGCCATGTTCGCGCTGGGCGTCAGCGAGGAGGGGCGCATTCTGCTGTATCTGGGCATTCTGCTGCACGGCGTCTGCTACGATTTCTTCTTTGTCGTCGGCTTTATCTACACCGACCGCGTGGCGGGAGAAAAGGTCAAAGGCCAGGCGCAGAGCATGATCGTGATGTTCACCTACGGCATCGGCATGCTGCTCGGCTCGCAGATTTCAGGGGCGCTTTACAACCGCCTGGTGGCAGGGCAGACCGTGCCGCAGGCGTGGGTTACATTCTGGTGGATCCCGGCGGTGGCTGCCGCGGCGATCGCGCTGATTTTCCTTCTCACGTTTAAGTATGACGATGACAAGGCGTAATGTTCTGGAGGTGGTATGAGGACAATGAAAGGACCGGGCATTTTTCTGTCGCAGTTTATTGGCGGGGAAGCGCCCTTCAACACGCTCGACGGGCTGGCAGAATGGGCGGCGTCGAAGGGTTACAGAGCGGTGCAAATCCCCTGCAACCATCCGCATATCTTTGATGTGGAGAAAGCCGCAGAGAGTCAGGCCTACTGCGACGACATCACCGCTAAGCTGGCCGCGCACGGGCTGGTCATCAGCGAGCTGTCGACCCATCTGGAAGGGCAGCTTGTGGCGGTGAACCCGGTTTACAGCGAGGCGTTTGACCACTTCGCACCCGCATCCGTGCGCGGTAACGATGCGGCGCGTCAGACGTGGGCAACGGAAAAACTGAAGCAGGCGGCGGTCGCCTCGGCCCGATTAGGGCTGAAAGCGCACGCCACCTTCTCCGGCTCGCTGGCCTGGCCGTTTTTCTATCCGTGGCCGCCGCACAACGAGCAGCGTTTTCAGGAGGCGTTCGAGGCGCTGGCAACCCGCTGGCGGCCGATACTGGATACCTTCGACGAGCAGGGCGTGGACGTCTGCTTTGAGCTGCATCCGGGGGAAGATCTGCACGACGGCGTAACCTTCGAGCGTTTTCTGGCGCTGGTGGATAACCATCCGCGCTGCAACATACTCTACGACCCGAGCCACATGCTGCTTCAGCAAATGGATTACCTGACCTTTATTGATCTCTACCATGCGCGCATTAAAGCGTTCCATGTCAAGGACGCGGAGTTCCGCCCCAGCGGGCGCAGCGGCGTCTACGGCGGCTACCAGCCGTGGATCAACCGCGCCGGACGTTTTCGCTCGCTGGGTGACGGGCAGATCGACTTTAAGGGCATCTTCAGCAAGCTGACCCAGTACGACTACGACGGCTGGGCGGTGCTGGAGTGGGAGTGCTGCCTGAAGGATGGCGATACTGGCGCGAGTGAAGGCAGCGAATTTATCCGCCGCCACATTATTCCCGTTTCCGGACGGGCGTTTGATGATTTCGCCGCAGGGGGCAGCCATGATTAACGTCGGGATTATCGGTAGCGGGTTTATTGGCCCGGCACACATCGAGGCGCTCAGGCGTCTCGGGTTTGTGCAGGTGGTCGCGCTCTGCGACGGTTCGCTCGTTAAGGCGCAGGAAAAGGCGCGCCAGCTAAATGTGCCGCATGCTTACGCCAGCGTGGAAGAACTGCTCGCGCACCCCAATCTGCATGCGGTGCACAACTGCACGCCGAACCACCTGCACGCGGAGATTAACCGCCAGATCCTGCGCGCGGGCAAGCACGTGTTTTCCGAAAAGCCGCTGTGCATGACGCCGGACGAGGCGCGCGAGCTGGTGGCGCTGGCAGAGCAGGCGGGCGTGGTGCATGGCGTGAGCTTTGTCTATCGTCAGTTTGCGATGGTGCGCCAGGCGGCGAGCATGATGCGCGCGGGCACCCTCGGGCGGCTGTTTGCCTCGCACGGCAGCTATTTGCAGGACTGGATGCTGCTGGAAACCGACTACAACTGGCGGGTGGATGCCGCGCTCGGCGGCGCATCGCGGGCGGTGGCGGATATCGGCTCCCACTGGTGCGATACGGTGCAGTATGTCACCGGCAGGCGCATTACTGAGGTGATGGCTGATTTATCCATCGTCTGGCCGACGCGCAAGGCTAACGTGGCAGGCAATCAGACGTTTACGCACGACGAACATGCTCACTATGAAGATAAACTGGTCACCACCGAAGACTTCGGCTCGGTGCTGTTGCGTTTTGACGACGGCAGCAAGGGCAGCTTTAGCGTCTCGCAGGTGAGCGCGGGGCGAAAAAACCGCCTGACCTTTGAAATTAACGGCAGCGAGCAATCGGTGGCGTGGGATCAGGAAACCCCGCAGCAGCTGTGGATCGGCCATCGCGCCCGGGCAAACCAGACGCTCAGCGACGATCCGGGTTTGATGAACCGTGATGTGGCCGACAGCGCCCATTTCCCCGGCGGACACATTGAAGGCTGGCCGGATGCTTTTAAAAATATGATGGCGCAGTTTTACCGTGCCGTGCAGGCGGGAGCGATGCCGGATAAGCCGCAGTTTGCCACCTTCCACGATGGCGCCAGTGTGATGTATATCCTTGATGCGATTGTGAAAAGCCATCAGCAGCAGCGCTGGGTGCGTGTGGAATACTGACGCATTGCCCGGTTCGCCGGGCAACCAATTTATGGTAGCCTGCACAAAACGCTAACCGCAGGATGTATCGTCGCTATGTCAATTCAGAAAATCGCTCAACTGGCCGGGGTATCCGTGGCAACGGTCTCTCGCGTACTGAATAACAGCGATACCGTGAAGGCGAAAAACCGCGAGCGCGTTTTGCAGGCGATCCAGGAGAGTAACTACCAGCCCAATCTGCTGGCGCGTCAGCTGCGCACCGCCCGCAGCTATATGATCCTGGTGATGGTCTCGAACATCGCCAACCCGTTCTGTGCCGAAGTGGTGAAGGGCATCGAAGCCGAGGCGGAGAAAAACGGCTACCGCATTCTGCTGTGCAACTCCGGCTCGGATATTGAGCGCTCCCGCTCGGGCTTAAGCCTGCTCTCCGGCAAAATCGTCGACGGCATTATCACCATGGATGCGTTCTCGAAGCTGCCGGAGCTGGCCGCGCTGATTGGCAACGCGCCGTGGGTGCAGTGCGCCGAATACGCCGATGCGGGCGCGGTCTCCTGCGTGGGGATTAATGATGTTGATGCCTCTCAGCATGTTGTCAGCCAGCTTGCCGACGGGGGCCGCAAACGCATTGCGCTCATCAACCACGACCTCAGCTACAAATATGCCCGTTTGCGCGAACGCGGCTATAAGAGCGTCATACACCTGCGGGATCTGGACTATCAGGCGGTGGAGTACGCCAGTGAGCTCAGCTCCAGTGCGGGCATGGCGGCGATGCAAAATCTGTTAAAGGCAAACCCGCCGGATGCGGTGTTTGCCGTTTCCGATACGCTGGCGGCGGGGGCGCTGCGCGCCATTCAGCAGGCAGGGCTGCGGGTGCCAGAAGATATCGCGGTGGTGGGTTTTGACGGCACCGAGCTGGCGGAGATGATTTCTCTCACCACCATTGAACAACCGTCGCGGGATATCGGGCGCAAGGCGGTCAATCTGCTGTTAAATAAGATCGACAACCCGGATGCGCCCACGGAAAGGGTCATGATGGACTGGCGCTTTATTTCCCGCGCCAGCACCTGATTATCTGGCGATGACGCCAGCCAGCGAGCGAATATCGTTTCCGGTTGGCGACTGGTGAATACGCAGGCCAAATTCATCCACCACCGCGAAAATATGATCGAAGATGTCGGCCTGAATATCTTCGTATTCTGCCCAAATCACCGTGTTGGTAAAGGCATATATTTCAATCGGCAGCCCGTTGGCATCTGGCGCGAGCTGGCGCACCATCAGCGTCATATCTTTACGAATACGCGGGTGGTTACGCAGATATTCATTCAGATAGGCACGGAAGGTGCCGATATTGGTCATCTTGCGCAGGTTTAATACCGATTCCCCTTCGCCGTTCTGCTGATTCCACAGGTTAATTTCCTCATGACGCGCGGCCAGATACGGCTTCAGTAGTTTCGCCTGAATCAGTTTCTGCTGCTCCTGCTCATCGAGGAAATGAATGCTGGTGGTATCGATATTCAGGCTACGCTTGATGCGGCGACCACCGGAGGCTGACATGCCGCTCCAGTTGATGAACGCGTCGGACACCAGCGCCCAGGTCGGGATGGTGGTGATGGTGTTATCGAAGTTGCGCACTTTAACGGTGGTCAGGCCGATGTCGGTCACCGTGCCGTTGGCCCCGTATTTCGGCATCTCCAGCCAGTCCCCGAGCTTCAGCATGTCGTTGGCGGAGAGCTGAATACCGGCCACTAAGCCCAGTATCGGGTCTTTAAAGACCAGCATCAGAACGGCAGCCATCGCACCCAGGCCGCTTATCAGAATGGCGGGTGACTGACCGATCAGAAGGGAGATAATTAATATTCCCACCAGAATGGCGCTCACCAGCTTGATGCCCTGGAATATCCCCTTCAGCGGCAGCTGTGATGCGGTGGCCATTTTCTGCGACAGATTAAAAATCACATCCAGCAGCGAGAAGAAGGAGAGCAGGGCATAGACCATCACCCACAATTTTGCGCAGGTGGTGAGCATTTCCGCCGCTTCGCTGCCTTTTTGCAGCCACAGAACCGCCTGAACGTTGACGATTATCCCCTGGAGGGTAAACGCCAGACGGTGAAATAACTTGTTCTGCGTAATGATCTGCAACCATAAATGGCTGCTGGCCTGCGCGCGTTTTTCGAAGGCGCGCAGCACCACTTTGTGCAGAATAAAATGAACGATAATGGCTGTAAGAAAAATAATACCAAAGATAATCACTAAAGAGGTGGTGTGATTAATTTCAATCCCTAACTCTTCAACCTGAGCAATTAATTCCTGCATAACGTCTCCTGTATTGATGCAGCCCCATAATGGCGGCTGCGGATCTATTATGCAAATTCAGGCAGTTTTATTTTGACGCCGGACAGGCCTTGACGACCGGTAAACACAGACGATGGCGCATACGCAGCGTGGCCACTGCCAGCACCCCCATCATGGCCGTTTCTACCATCAGGAAGACGTTGACTGCCTGGGTGTAATCTCCGTGATGATTTTGCAGCCCGTGCAGCAAAATCGCGCCGAAAATGGCCGGGCCAAGCCCCAGCGCAGCCTGTTGCAGCGTGCTTAAAATCGCGCTCGCGGACCCCGCGTCGTCAGGCTGAATATCGCGCATCCCGATACGGTAGAAGCTGTTTACAATCAGCGCCTGCCCGTATCCCACCAGCCCGGTGGCCGGGGCCAACGTCAGCGCGGTATTCTGCATTCCCCAGTGACGGAACGTGGCGATCAGCGCCACCAGGCCAACAAGCTGAATCGCAAGCCCGGTCAGCAGGATGGCGCTGGTGCTGTAGCGGGCAATCAGGCGTGGGGCGAACCAGGCGGAAATAAAATAGGTGACGCCGAGCGCGATAAAGCTGTTCCCGGACTGCCACGGCGCCATCCCCAGACCGCTTTGCATGGTCAGCGCCATACAGAACATAAACCCGGACCAGACGCTGAAAAAGAGTATCCCGATCAGCACGCCAAAGCGGATGCTGCGCAGCTGCAACAGGCGCGGCGCGATGAGCGGGTGGGCATCTTCTCGCTCTTTCTTACGCGCGTTTAACACCATCAAATAGACCAGCGGCACAATCGCCAGCAGCGCGGCCTTCAGCGGCCACGACCAGTGCCACTGCGGGCCGAGCGCCATCGGGAAAAGCAGACAGCACAGTATCGCCGTCAGCAGGATAGTCCCGGTCCAGTCAATGCGCGACGGCGTGTCGCGGCGGGTTTCCGGTACGTAGCGACGGCTCAACGCCAGCACCACCAGACAAATCGGCACGTTGATAAAGAAGGCGTTACGCCAGCCAAGCCCGGCGATGTCCGCCGACACCAGCCAGCCGCCACCCATCTGGCCGACGATAAACGCAATACCGCCGATACCGCCGAACAGACTGATCGCTTTGGCGTGTGCCGTTCCTTTTAACGTCACGTGCAACGTCGCGAGAATTTGCGGCATGATCAGCGCGGCGCCCGCGCCCTGGATAATGCGCGCGGCAAGCAACTGTTCGATATTGCCCGCTATGCCGCACAGCAGCGAGGCCAGGCCAAAACTCGCCACGCCCCACATAAACAAGCGACGGCGGCCAAGGTTATCGCCCAGCTTGCTGCCGGGGGCCAGGCAGACGGCAAAGGCCACGCCGTAGAGGGCGACGATCAGCTCCAGTTCGGTGGCGGTGGCGTGTAACGAATGGGTGATGGAATCCAGCGCCACGTTGGTGATCGAGGTATCAATCAGCGGCAGCATCTGGCCGGTTAACAGCAATATCAGGCCCGCACGACCCGGTGAAACAACTGACGTATTCATGGTGACTCCATTGCGTCAAACAGCGTAGAGTCGTAGCATCAACCATCTGATAAACGGGTACCAGTTCTTACTTATACTGGTACTGGCACTACCATGCAGGAGATGTTATGGCGCTGATGTCTGAACCTGTCACCTCTCTCCAGGATGACACCCGCAAGCAGCTGGGCGCGTTTTTGCGTGCCCGGCGCGAAAGCCTCGATCCGCAGCGGCTCGGCTTACCGCGCAGCGGCCGTCGCCGCACGCCGGGCCTGCGCCGGGAGGAGGTAGCGATGCTCGCGGATGTCGGTGTGACCTGGTACACCTGGCTGGAACAGGGCCGGGACGTCAATCCGTCCAGCGCGGTGATGGCCGCCATTGCAAAAGCGCTGCAATGCACCCCGACCGAAGCCCGGCATCTTTTTGTGCTTGCCGGTTTGCCGCCGGGCGAAGCCCCGCAGGCGGTGTGCTGTGAGGGGATCAGCGAAGGCACGCGTCGCCTGCTGGATACCCTGATGCCGAAGCCTGCCAGTATTCAGAAACCGAATTTCGATATCGTGGCGTGGAACGACAGCTTCGGACACCTGATGGGCGTCGATTTCAACGCTATCCCGCCGGAAGATCGCAACTGTATTTACCTGTTCCTCACCCATCCGGCGTGGCGCGCGCGGCTCGGCAAACGTGACGACGTGCTGCCGATTTTCGTCTCCTACTTCCGCGCGGCAATGGCTGAGCACCGTGGCGACCCGCTCTGGGAAGCGAAGCTGGCGCGTTTTTTTGCGGTGTCTGAGGAGTTCAAAACCCTGTGGCACCAGCGTAACGACGTGCGCGGCGTGGAGAACCAGCTCAAGCTGTTCACCCATCCCGAGCTGGGGGATTTTCATCTCCAGCAGATGTACTGGTACTCTGCGCCGCGAAACGGATCGCGGCTGCTGGTCTATTTACCGGTGGACGAGGCGGGGGAGAGGGCGATGGCATGGCTGGAGGCGCAGGGGAAATAATTTTTTGCGAGGGGCTTTCAGGGAATAAGAGCTGGCTCTGCTAAGCGGATGAGACAGGTATAAGGTGGCGTTTAACTTAAACCAACCGACTGAATCGACATCATTTCGATGAGGGATTAAGTCGACTATACTCACGCCATGAGAAACAACAAATGTCGCCACTGATGATTGATTCCGCAGACTTCAGCCAAAAACTCGGCCTTATCTCCCGAAACGTCGAACACACCGAAGCGTTCCTGGCACGAGGTACGGCGGATTTTCATCTGCCGGGGTTTCTGCTGCCTGTGGGATACCGGCTCCTGAAATCGCGTTATGGTGATGAATATCGTCTCGTGACCACCGATGACGGCAAACCTTATACGGCGTATGCCGTAAAGCTTAAATTTCATAAAGAAATTACCTTTCCCCACGGTGCCGCCACGCAGGTGATGGTGTGGCGTACTCCGCGTGCCGTTCATCAACGCGTGATAAGCGGGTTGCCACAACTCTTTTTTCAGTGGGTGCTAAGCGAATACGACATCGTTGTCTCTGACAGCGAACAAACGGGAGACGGGCAACGGTTCTGGCTGCGCATGATCGACTGGGCGTTTACCATGAACTATCGCATTAGCGTGGCGGACGGTACGGTGGGAGAAAAGTGGACGTTAACGCCCGTAAATTCCTACGCTGAGCTGGAAGAGCGCTGGATTGCTTTTGCCTGGGGAAACGATCGTGAGGTCCATCCGCATCGCAGGCTTGTCATCAGTAAAGCGTAACGGGCCGCATGCAGCGGCCCATTTTCATTAGCATTCAGTCACAATCGTGCTCAGCGGCAGGCGAGACTTCGGCAGCGTGGCATTGAAATCCTCAACGCTGTGATGCCCAACCGGCACCACCACCAGGCTGGTGAAGCCTTTCTCTTTCAGGCCGAACTCTTCGTCGAGGATTGCGGCATCGAAGCCTTCAATCGGCACTGCGTCCAGGCCCATCGCGGCCACGCCCAGCAGGAAGTTGCCGACGTTCAGGTAAACCTGCTTCGCCATCCACTGGTCGTCATCTTTCAGATCCACGCGGTGCATGTCGGCAAAATAGCACCGGCCTTTGTGGTTCGCGGCTTTTGCTTCTGGCGTGGCGAAACGGCCGTCAGCCTCTTCCTGATCGACGACGCGCTCAAGCCAGGCATCGTCCATCGCGGTTTTCGCGCAGAACACCACCACGTGAGAGGCATCCAGCATTTTGCGTTCGTTAAACACATAGGTGCCCGCCGCGGATTTTGCCACGCGCGCTTTACCCTCTTCAGTGCTGGCAACAATAAAGTGCCACGGCTGGGAGTTGGTGCTGGACGGGCTGTATTGCAGCAGCGTTTTGATTTTTTCCGCTTCTTCTGCGGTCAGTTTTTTGGCTGGGTCGAACGCCTTGGTAGAGTGGCGTTTCAGGGCGACAGAAATAATATCCATAACAACTCCTGGTGATGAAATTCGCCCGCGGGCGGGCGTGAAAGGAAAGCAGATTACCGCGCGAAGCGGGAAAAGATAAGTGCGATTCGAGCGCTTATTCTGTTCGTCTCAGACGAACAATCAGGCTGGCCGAATCCACTTCTGATCTTTTTTCGGCAGTTTATCAACGACCAGATTCCACGAATCCGTAATCAGGTCGGTGACCAGTTCAGGCGTGATGTCGTCCGTGCCATAAAGGGAGATCCAGTGTTTTTTATTCAGATGGTAGCCAGGCTCCACGCCACGGTAGATCTGCTGATTGAGCAGCGATTTTTCCGGATCGGATTTCAGGCTGACGTGGGCCCGACCGTGAGCGGTCGCCATCAGCATAAAAATTTTCCCGCCCACCTTAAACACGTCATACTCCGGGCCAAACGGCCAGCAATGTTCGGTAAAAGGCATCTCCAGCGCGACGCGTCTGGCATGTTCCTGCAAGGCTTTACTGTCCATGGCTCTCTTCCTCAGCAAGCCCGCGCCACATGGCTTCAAAGCCCAGCGCTTTAAAATCGACGGCACGGGACGGATCGCGCGCGGCAAACTCCATGGTGGTTTCAGCCAGCGATAAGAATATTGCATCACCGAAGGTCTTAAACTCGTCAGACATAAACACCGGGCGCACCGAGCGGTGACACAGTTCGTGTATTTCCGGGAACATGTCTTTCACCGCCTGCTCGGTTTCAATGTTCAGCTTTTCACTGACGCCAATCTGGCGGATAGCCGCATGCGCCAGGGGGTTACGAATGCCCCAGTCCACATAGCTATTCCAGATATTACGGGTATGCTCTTTTGGCTGGGTGATGGTGCGATCGAGGTTTGCCAGCATGGTCTGGCAAAGATCCTGCTTCAGATGCAGATAGAGGGCATTCAGCAGATCGTCTTTGGTAGCAAAGTAGCGAAACAGTGTCCCTTCAGCGACGCCCGCATTACGGGCAATTAACGCCGTTGAGGCGGCAATACCTGACTGCGCAAACGCAGCCGTTGCTGCTTCCAGTAAGGCCTGTTTTTTATCTTCACTCTTCGGACGTGCCACTAAATTTTTCCTCCCGTCAATTGTAAAAACCCTGATTGAAACACGTGCTTTGCCACGCTGCAACGCGGAATGTCAAAGATCGAAAACCTTCTTGACGGCGTAATCATCCTATCTATAATGAGTGCTTACTCACTCATAATCAAGTTCAACCCGCGCAAACTATCGGACAGGGCGCGTTGGCGGGTCAGGATAATGAAAAAGCCTCTATTCATCTGCGTGGTGTTAGTCATGATTATTGCTTCAGCTGCCAGTTTACCGTTTGTACTGAATGCCGGATTTGGCCAGCCACCGCAGGGTGCGCAGCTCTCTGAAGTGGAGGCCTCTCCGCACTATCGCGACGGGCAATTCCATAACACGCTCCCTACGCCGGGCTTTACCGGGCAACAAAATATGCTGGTGGCGTGGTGGCAGTTTCTTACCCGTAAAACCGAAAACGCCCGTCCTGCGCAGCCGCTGCCGCTGGTGAAAACCGATCTGGCGAGCCTGTCGCCTGAACAGGACACGCTGGTGTGGCTCGGCCACTCCTCCTGGTATATGCAGCTGGCGGGGCAACGAATCCTGATCGATCCGGTTCTGAGTAACTACGCCGCACCGTTCTCCTTCCTCAATAAAGCCTTTGCGGGGGAGTACCCGTGGCGTGCGGAGAGCATGCCGGAGATCGACCTGCTGATTATCTCCCACGATCACTATGATCATCTGGATTACGCCACCATCAAGGCGCTGCTGCCGAAGGTTAAGCGCGTGGTCACCCCGCTGGGCGTGGGTTCGCATCTGCGCTACTGGGGGATGAACCCTGAGATTATCGACGAGCGGGACTGGAACCAGTCGGTACGTATCAGCGATGCGCTGACGGTTCACGTGTTGCCGGCGCGCCATTTTTCCGGGCGCGGCATTAAGCGTAACCAGACCCTGTGGGGCAGCTTTATGTTTGTCTCTCCGGAGCAGAAGGTCTACTACAGCGGAGACTCCGGTTATGGCCCGCACTTCAAAGCGATTGGCGAGCAGTTTGGCGGAGTTGACTTAGCCATTATGGAAAACGGCCAGTACGACCAGGACTGGAAGTACATCCATATGCATCCGGCGGAAACGGCGCAGGCCTCGGCAGATCTCAATGCCAGAGCGGTCGTACCGGGACATAACGGGCGTTTTGTGCTGGCGAAACATACCTGGAACGATCCACTGATCCAGCTGGCGAAAGCCAGTAAGGATAAAAACTACCGGCTGCTGACACCGGAGCTGGGCGAGCCCGTGCGGGTGAGTGATACCACGCAACAATTTCGCGAGTGGTGGGAATAATGTTTAAGCGAGAAGCAGAGGGGGAGAGCAGTATGACGATTTCCGCTCAGGTCATTGATACGATTGTCGAATGGATCGATGACAACCTACACCAGCCGTTACGCATCGAAGAGATTGCCCGCCATGCGGGTTACTCAAAATGGCATTTACAGCGGCTGTTTATGCAGTACAAAGGCGAAAGTCTGGGGCGCTACATCCGCGAACGCAAGCTGCTGATGGCGGCGCGCGATCTGCGTGAGTCAGACGAGCGCGTGTACGATATCTGCCTGCGCTACGGGTTTGACTCGCAGCAGACGTTTACCCGCATCTTTACCCGCACCTTCAACCAGCCGCCCGGGGCGTACCGCAAAGAGAACCATAGCCAGACACATTAACATGTCGCGTGTAGGCCGGGTAAGGCGTAGCCGCCACCCGGCTTTTTTGTGGGCTCGGTGCCCGTAATTGCCCGGTGGCGCTGCGCTTACCGGGCCTACAAATCACTTACCACCGATAATTCACCGTCGCCGTCACCGTCCGCCCAATCCCGTAGAAGCACGCCGTATCGCTTGCGCATGACGCCACATACTTCGTGTCCGCCACGTTATTGACGTTGAACTGCACGCTTGCCCCTTTCAGGCTGCGGTTCATCTCGCCCAGATCGTAGCGCAGCATCGCGTCATACAGATCCACCGATGGCACCTTAAAGGTGTTCTTCGCATCGCCGTAGCTGGTGCCGATGTAGCGCATCCCCACGCCAGCGGTCAGGCTCTTCAGCGCGCCGCCCGGAACGGTATAGCTGGCGAACGCCGATGCCATATGCGTCGGGATACGCGCCGGGGTCTTGCCCTCGGTGCCCGCCACCGTGGTGCTTTCGGTTTTTGCATCGGTGTAAGTGTAGGAGCCAATCAGGTTGATGTTATCCATCAGCGTGGCGTGGATTTCCGCTTCAGCGCCTTTCGAACGCACCTTGCCCGCATTTTCGAACCAGCCTTCAGCGCTGTTATAGGTCGCTACGTTGTCCTGAGTTAAATCGTACAGCGCGAGAGTCATCAGCGTGGTGTCTACCGGCTGATATTTCAGGCCAATCTCGGTCTGCTCCCCGGTAGTAGGCCTGAATGGCGCGACGCCCGGCGCACGGTTGGTTTGCAGGTTCGGCTCAAACGACGTGCTGTAGCTAATGTACGGCGAGAGACCAAAATCGAACGCGTACAGCAGGCCAGTGCGCCAGGTAAATTTGCTGTCGTTCTGCTGCGTAAAGCTATTATCGGTGAAGTCGTTGGTACGCACTTCGCTCCAGTCGTAGCGCCCGGAAACCAGCCACTCCCAGTTGTTCCAGCTCATCTGATCCTGAAGATACAGCCCCATCTGGTCGAGATTTTGCTGCTCGTCGGAGGCCGTTTTGAAGGTGCTTTCATCCACGTTCACGCCGTAAACCGGGGTTGTCCAGTCGAGGTCATACTGTGAGCCGCTCCCGCGCGCCAGCAGCTGTTTATCCTTGCTTGTCTTGTAATCAAACCCGCCGAGCAGGGTATGGCTGACGCTCCCGGTCTCCAGCAGATATTCCAGCTGGTTATCGAGGCCAAATTCATTGGTCGTGCGCTCTTCACGCTGGGCGCGACGGGTCAACACCGTGCTGTTGGCCGCGCTGTTGGCGTAAACCAGATAACGGTATTTCTGCTTGATGGTGGCGTAACGGGCGTTCTGGCGGAAGGTGAGGTTGTCGGCGAACTGGTGTTCCAGCTCGTAGCCAATCATCGTCTGCTCGCGCCAGGACTGATTGTAATTCGGATCGCTGACGTTAAAGTCGCGCGGGATGTACTTCCCGTCGACGCTTTTCACCGTGCCATACGCGGGCAGGAAGTTGCGGTATCCGGCATCCGGATCTTTCTGGTAGCTGGTCAGCAGCGTAAAGCGGGTCTGATCGTTCGGATACCAGGTGATCGCCGGGGCGATCGCCATCCGCGTCTCTTTATAATCGTCCACCTGATTATGCTGCGTACGGGCGATACCGTTCACGCGATACAGTACGCGGCCGTCGTCGCTCAGCCTGCCGCCGAAATCAAACGCACCTTCGGCGAGATCGTTATTGCCGGTGCGGAACTGCACGTTGTGAATGGCCTCCGCCGTCGGGCGCTTGCTGGTCATGCTGATTAACCCGCCAGGATTCACCTGACCAAACAGGACCGACGCCGGGCCGCGCACCAGCTCCACGCGCTCCAGCAGCCACGGGTCAACTGTGCCCGTCTGTGATGAGGCCGTTGCGCCAAAGCTTAAGCCGTCGAGGAATTTTGGCACGTAGCTAAAGCCGCGCACAAACACCTCGTCGTTACGGTTAGACGAGCCCCGGTATTCGGTAAACACGCCCGCCGAGTAGCGCAGCGCCTGCGAAACGGATGTGACGTCCTGCATGTTCATTTGATCGCGGGTGATCACCGATACCGACTGCGGCGTCTTCACAATCTCCGCGCTGGTCTTGGTGGCGGAGAGCGTTTTCGTCGCCACAATGCCTTTTACGGGCGCAGTGGGCTCTTCACTCACGCCCTGCGTCACCGTAATCGTTTCTTCTTTCATTTCTGCATGAGCCGCGACGCTGGTCGTCGCCAGACTCATCAGCCAGAGATACATTATCTTATTATTTTTAAACATTTTTATTGAACGTCCTTGGTTGCTATCGCCATAAAAACACCGGTAAATCGCCGTTGATGATATTGCAAATTATTACCATTTGCATTAGCGTTGTTAACAAATTTCGTTGGGGAACAAGCGGTAATGAAGAGGGTATGGAGTGGGTTGCTGTTGGGGATCGGCGCGCTGCCCGCCGTGGCGGCAACGTGCGAGCAGTCGTCCCGGCAGGGCGATGTTCAGGGAAAGTTTGATGCCAGCGGCGAAGTCTGCTTCTCCCTGCCTGAACTGGGTGAAAATTACGTTTCCGCCACGCTGAATGGCGTGACGGATGCGCGCCTGCTGGATGGGCAAAACCGCCGCATCCGCACGCTGATCGAAAACGGTCCTGCGGACGGGGAACACACGCTGCTGTTTGCCCTGCCGGTGAAACAGAACACCTCGCTGGTGCTACACGGAGAAGCCGGCAAGCCGTGGCGTTTTCAGTGGCGGATGAAAGAGACCTCTCCGTTACCACGCGTGCAGATGCTGGCTCCAGTAAGCCCGACGCTAAAGGCGCTGGCAAACGTCATTTCTGCCGGTGGAAGTACCGAGGCGTTCTGGCAGGCGCAGCGTCGACAGGGAACGCCAATGGTGGAACCGGTAGATGCGAACCATAAGCGCGTGACCTTTCTGTGGCGCGGCGCGCGGGATAACGTCTTCATTCTCGGCTCTCCGGCGGGGGATCACGATCCGCTGTTCCGCCTGGGCAACAGCGACGTCTGGTTCCGCAGCTACGTGGTCCCCGCTGATACGGTGATGCAATATAAGCTCGCCCCCGATGTGCCGATCGTTGAAGGCTCTGCCCGCGATCAACGCCGCGCCATCCTGGTGAGCGCACAGGCCGATCCGCTTAACCCGAACACCTTTGGGGAGCAGAAGGCGGATCGATGGAACCGTTACTCGCTGCTCGATCTCAGCCCGGCGCGCTACTGCTCCGTTCAGGCCACGGCAAAGCCGCTGGTGCACGGGACGTTGAGCCGTCAGAGTTTTTCCAGCCACATCCTCGGCAACGCCCGCGACGTGATGATCTACAAACCGCGCGGCGCACAGCCCGCACGCTGGACGTTAATTCTGTTCGACGGGCAGATTTATCAGGACGAATACCATTTCGCCAACGTGCTGGACGGTCTGATTGCCCGGCATCACCTGCCACCGATTAACGTGGTGTTTATCGACAGCCTCGATCACGCCCGTCGCGGCAACGAGCTGCCGCCGAACCCGGAATTTGCTGACTTTATGGCGCACGAGCTGATGCCGTGGCTGCGCGGGCAGGGCATCGCGATGCAGCGGCAGAAAACGGTGCTGGCGGGGTCGAGCTACGGGGGAATCGCGTCGTCATGGGTGGCGCTGCGCTATCCGCGCCTGTTTGGCAACGTGCTGAGCCTTTCCGGCTCCTACTGGTGGGCGCCGAAAGGTGACGCCCCCGGCTGGCTGAAGCGTCAGTACCAGCAGTCGCCGCCGTATCCGGTGCGCTTCTGGTTACAGGCCGGAAAGTTTGAAACCACGGGGCCGGGCGGCGGCATTTATCGCACCACGCAGGATTTTGAACAGGTGCTGAAGGAAAAAGGCTATCGCGTCAGCTTCCACCCCTCATCCAGCGGCCACGACTACGCGGCCTGGTGTGAAGCACTGATCCACGGGATGCGCGATCTTACTGGCTTACGACGCCAGTGAAAACCAGCGGCGCCAGATGAAACGCAGGATAAAGAATTCGATGGCGCCGAGCACCAAAAACCACAGACAGAACAGAATGGTGTACAGCTGATTCAGATCGACCATATGAAAGCTCTGAACCAGTTTCTGCGCCAGCACCAGACCCAGCGACGGCGCAGGTAACAGCAGACAGGAGAGCAGGGCCATCAGCAAAATGCCCCCTGCGGTGAGCAGCGATTCTAACGGGTGTTTCATCGTAATGTTAATCGTGAGTTAAAAATGTCATTGTCCGGCATCCTGAAACGTAAAGCAATATCATCCCCACTGGCAAAATTGAGTGAAAGGCCACCGTTATTTTGCGAGTTAATAACGGAATATAGATAATATTTCCGGGGCGATTAAATTAATATCGCGTAATGTAAATAAACGTCTTTTTCACGAAAATAATTTTACAAAGCTATAGGTGCTATATCCAATTAACGTCGCAATAACAATGGCTGCGACAATGTATAACGCCAGGCGCCGCCCGCGATAAATACCAAACATGCTTCCTCCTCGTTTAGTGTTGGTTTAGAAATATTTTGTAAAAATCAACGCGTCGAAATAATTTTAATCAGTTTTGAATAACCGGGTAGTCAATATATTGCGGTAGATCAATTTAACCCGCAAGACTTAAAAATGAATTATTTAAAGCCAGAAAGGAATTCCGGCTTCCGTCCACCGGATATTGAAGGAAAAATACCATGACCAAAAAAAATTTCTCGCAGAATATGCCACCCGCAGGCGGGCAGGCGTACCAGCAGACCGTAGAGCAGGTGCTTGCTCAGGCGCAGAGCCAGGCGAATGGCCTGGGCCGCACCGAGGCGCAGGCGCGTTTGCAGAAGCATGGCCCGAACGCGCTGCCGGAGAAAAAAGGCAAGCCGGGCTGGCTGCGTTTTCTCGCGCATTTTAACGATGTCCTGATTTACGTCCTGCTGGCGGCCGCCGTATTAACGGCTGTAATGGGACACTGGGTTGATACGCTGGTTATCCTGGGTGTGGCGGTAATCAATGCCTTAATTGGCCACATTCAGGAAAGTAACGCAGAAAAATCCCTGAAGAGTATTCGCAATATGCTCTCCAGCGAGGCGCGCGTAATTCGTAATGGTAACCATGAAACCATCCCGACGACGGAAATCGTCCCGGGCGATATTATTGTGTTGCGCGCAGGAGATCGTATTCCGGCGGATATGCGCTTAATCGAAGCGCATAATTTACGCGTGGAAGAGGCAATTCTGACCGGCGAATCCACCGTGGTGGATAAACACATTAATCCGCTGAGCGGTGAACTGCCGCTGGGCGACCGCACCAATATGGTCTTCTCCGGGACGACCGTAAGCGCGGGCGGTGGCGTTGGCCTGGTCACCGCGACCGGTAAGGATACGGAGCTCGGCCACATCAACCAGATGATGGCGGGCATTGAAAAGCACCGCACCCCGCTGCTGGTGCAGATGGACAAGCTGGGCAAAGCGATTTTCGCCATCATTCTGGCGATGATGGCCGCGCTGTTTGTCTTCAGCCTGGTGTTCCGCGAGATCCCGATGGGCGAGCTGCTGCTCTCCCTGATTAGCCTGGCGGTAGCCTCCGTACCGGAAGGTCTGCCGGCGATTATCTCCATCATCCTCTCTCTGGGCGTACAGGCGATGGCGCGTAAGCGGGCGATTATCCGCAAGCTGCCGACGGTTGAAACCCTGGGCGCGATGACCGTGGTCTGCTCGGATAAAACCGGCACCCTGACCATGAACGAGATGACGGTGAAAGCCATCATTACCGCCGATGCGTGCTATCGCGTGGACGGCAACAGCTACGAGCCGGTGGGCAACCTCTACCTCGAAGGCAGCGACGAGCCGGTGCAGATCCAGCCGGGCACCGTGCTGGAGCAGTACCTGCGCACCATCGACCTGTGTAACGACAGCCAGCTGATTCAGGACGAGCGCGGCCTGTGGGGCATCACCGGCGGCCCGACCGAGGGCGCGCTGAAGGTGCTGGCGGCAAAAGCCCAACTCGCACCGGTCGAGACCACCCTGGTCAACAAGATCCCGTTCGACTCGCAGTACAAGTACATGAGCACCCACTACCAGATTGGCGGTGAGGAGCAGATATTGATCACCGGCGCGCCGGACGTGATTTTCGCCCTGTGTGAGCAGCAGCAGACCCGCAACGGTGCGCAAGCCTTTGACCGCGCGTACTGGGAAACGGAGATGGAGCGCTATGCGCGTCAGGGGCTGCGCATGGTCGCCGCGGCGTTCAGGCCAGCGAACGGTGAGCAGGCACTGACTCACGACGACCTGAGCCACGGCCTGATCTTCCTCGGCATTGCCGGGATGATGGATCCGCCGCGTCCGGAAGCGATTGAGGCAATTAACGCCTGCCAGCAGGCGGGGATCCGCGTGAAGATGATCACCGGGGATCACCCGCAGACGGCGATGAGCATAGGCCAGATGCTGGGGATCACTAACAGCGAGCAGGCGGTCACCGGCTATGAGCTGGAGAAGATGGACGACGCGGAGCTGGCCGAAGCGGCGGTGAAGTATGACATCTTCGCCCGTACCAGCCCGGAGCATAAGCTGCGCCTGGTGAAAGCGTTACAGGACAAAGGCGAAATCGTCGGCATGACCGGTGACGGCGTGAACGATGCGCCAGCGCTGCGTCAGGCGGATGTGGGTATTGCGATGGGCATCAAAGGCACGGAAGTCACCAAAGAGGCGGCGGACATGGTCCTGACGGACGATAACTTCGCCACCATCGCCAGCGCGGTGAAAGAGGGGCGTCGCGTTTACGACAACCTGAAGAAGACCATTCTGTTCATCATGCCGACCAACCTGGCGCAGGGGCTACTGATTGTGATTGCGCTGCTGGCGGGGAATATCATTCCGCTGACGCCGGTGCTGATCCTGTGGATGAACATGGCGACCTCCGCCACGCTCTCCTTCGGCCTGGCCTTCGAGGCCGCCGAGCGCAACATAATGCGCCGCCCGCCGCGCCAGACCGGGCAGCACGTGATGGACGCCTACGCCGTATGGCGCGTGGCTTTCGTCGGCACCATGATTGCCATCGCCGCCTTTGCGCTGGAAGCCTGGCTGGCCCCGCGCGGGCACAGCGCGGAGTTCATCCGCACCGTGCTGCTCCAGATGCTGGTCTGCGCCCAGTGGGTGTACATGATTAACTGCCGCAACACCGAAGGGTTCTCCCTGAACCGCGGCCTGCTGGCGAATAAAGGGATCTGGCTGGTAACGGGCGTACTGTTCCTGCTCCAGGCGGCGATCATCTACCTGCCGTTTATGCAGATGCTGTTCGGCACCGAAGCACTGCCGCTGCGCTACTGGTTCGTGACGCTGGCGGTGGCGGGGGTGATGTTCTTCGTCGTCGAAATCGAGAAGCGACTGACCCGCAGGTTCCGTAAGGCTGCATAACTAAAACCTTACCCCTCACCCTGCCCTCTCCCCAAAGGGGAGAGGGTGTTCAAGTTCCCTCTCCCCTTTGGGGAGAGGGTTAGGGTGAGGGGAAAATACTGAGGTACTCCCATGAAACTCCCGCTCCTGTTCATACTCCTCGCCGCTACCCTGCCGCCCGCATTCGCCGCAGTCATTCCCGTGCGTGTCGCCACCGTGGAGCAAACCGCCCATGCCGCCGAACGTCAGATCCCGGGTCGCATCGAAGCGATTCACACCGTTGAACTGCGCGCGCGTACGGAAGGCGTGATTACCAAAATCCACTTCCGCGACGGCCAGTACGTGAAAAAAGGTGACGTGCTGTTCGAGCTGGACGACGCCGAGCCGCGCGCCGCCCTGCGCCTGGCGCAGGCCGAGGTGAGAAGCGCCGAAGCCACGCTGCGTCAGGCGCAGCAGCAGCTTTCCCGCTTTGAAAGCCTGGGCAGCAGCAACGCCATCAGCCGCCACGACGTAGACAACGCCCGCATGCAGCGAGACGTAGCGAGCGCCGCGCTGGAGCAGGCGAAAGCCCGGCTCGACACCCGCAGCGTCACCCTCAACTACACGCGCATTACCTCACCGATTGACGGACGCGTGGGGCACAGCAACTTTCACGTCGGCAGTCTGGTGAATCCTGCCAGCGGTGTGCTGGTGGAGGTGGTGCAGCTTGATCCGATCCGCATTGCCTTTGCGCTGGAAGAGGGCGCGTTTGCCACCAAAGCCGGACAGCATGCGGATATCATCGCCATGAAGCAGGCCTGGCAGGCGCTGATTGACAGCAACGGCCAGCGCATCAGCGGGGAACTCACCTCCGTGGACAACCGCATCGACCCGCGTACCGCCAGCGTGATGCTGCGTGCCGAGTTCGCCAACCCGCGCCATCAGCTGCTGCCCGGCGGCAACGTGAACGTCTACCTGCGTCCGGCAAGCGAGCTACCGGTGCTGACCCTGCCCGCCGCTGCCGTACAGCAGAATGGCGACGGGTTCTTCGCCTGGGTGGTTAACGCCGAGGATAAAGCCGAAATGCGTCCGCTTAAGGTCGCCGGGCAGATGGGCCAGCAGTTCCAGATTGCCTCCGGCGTTAAGCCCGGTGAGCGAGCAATTACTGACGGTGCGCAGCGCGTGCAGCCAGGCGCTGCCGTTCATATACTGAATTAAGGAGCCATCATGCTGACGTTTTTCATCAAACGCCCGCGCTTTGCGATGGTGATTGCGCTGGTCATCACCCTGCTGGGGGCCATCGCGCTGAGGATTATTCCGGTGGAGCAGTACCCGCAGATCACACCGCCGGTCGTGAATGTGTCAGCGTCATGGCCGGGCGCCAGCTCGGCTGACGTGGCGGAGGCCATCGCCACGCCGCTGGAGACGCAGCTGAACGGGGTGGATCATATGCTCTATATGGAGTCCACCAGTTCGGACGAAGGCACGTATAGCCTGAACATCACCTTTGCGGCGGGCACCGATCCGGATCTCGCCGCCATCGACGTGCAGAACCGCGTGGCGCAGGCCGTGGCGCAGCTGCCGACCGAGGCACAGCAAAACGGCGTGCAGGTGCGCAAGCGCGCCACCAACCTGATGATGGGGGTAAGCCTTTACTCACCAAATAACACTCACACGCCGCTGTTCGTCAGCAACTACGCCAGCACCCAGGTGCGCGAGGCGCTGTCGCGACTGCCGGGCGTCGGGCAGGTACAGATGTTTGGCGCGCGCGACTACAGCATGCGCATCTGGCTGCGTCCGGACCGCATGAATGCCCTGAACGTGACCAGCGATGACGTGGCGCAGGCGCTGCGCGAGCAGAACGTGCAGGGGGCGGCAGGCCAGGTCGGCACGCCGCCGGTGTTTAACGGCCAGCAGCAGACGCTAACCATCAACGGGCTAGGGCGCTTAAACCAGGCCGACGACTTTGCCAACATCATTATCCGCACCGGGGAGATGGGCCAGCTGGTGCGCCTGAAGGACGTCGCCACCATTGAGCTTGGCTCGCGCAGCTACAGCTCGGGCGCGCAGCTGAACGGGCATGACTCCGCCTACCTTGGCATCTACCCGACGCCGTCCGCTAACGCCCTGCGCGTGGCCGATGCGGTGCGCGCGGAGCTGGAACGGTTATCCACGCGCTTCCCGGACGATCTGGTCTATGAAGTCAAATTCGACACCACCTCGTTTGTGGCCGCTACCATCAAAGAGATTGGCGTCTCGATGGCGCTGACGATGCTGGCGGTGGTGGTCGTGGTGTCCCTGTTCCTGCAAAGCTGGCGCGCGACGCTGATTGTCGCCCTTGCCATTCCGGTGTCGCTGGTGGGCACCTTTGCGGTGCTCTACGCGCTCGGCTACTCCGCGAACACGCTCAGTCTGTTCGCCATCATTCTGGCGCTGACCATGGTGGTGGATGACGCCATCGTGGTAGTGGAGAGTGTCGAAACGCTGATGGCGGAAGGGCAGAGCCGCACGGCGGCGACCGCGCTGGCGCTGCGTCAGATTGCCGGGCCGGTGATTGCCACCACGCTGGTGCTGCTGGCGGTGTTTGTACCGGTGGCGCTCCTGCCGGGGATCGTGGGCGAGCTGTACCGCCAGTTCGCGGTGACGCTCTCGACCGCCGTCACGCTCTCAAGCCTCGTGGCGCTGACCCTGACGCCCGCGCTCTGCGCGATGCTGCTGCGCCCGCGTCCGGCACAGCCCGCCGCCGTTTTCCGTGGGTTCAACCGCGGGCTGGACGCCACGCGCACGCTTTACACCCGGATCGTGAGCGTGTTCAACCTCCGTCCGTGGCTGGCGCTGCTGGCCACCGCAGGCGCGGCGGCGGTGGTGGTATTCAGCTTTATGTCGATGCCAAAGGGCTTCCTGCCTCAGGAGGATCAGGGCTACTTCTTCGCCAGCGTCCAGCTGCCGGAGGCAGCCTCGCTGGAGCGCACCGAAGCGGTGATGACCACCGCGCGCGAGCTGATCGCTAAAAACCCGGCGGTGGAAGACGTGATTCAGGTCTCCGGGTTTAACATCCTCAACGGCACCAGCGCATCGAACGGCGGGTTTATCTCCATCATGCTCAAAGACTGGAGCGAGCGTCCGCCGCTGGATGAGGTGATGGGCACCCTTCAGCGCCAGCTGCTGGCCCTGCCGGAAGCCACCATCATGACCTTTGCACCGCCGACGCTGCCGGGGCTGGGCAACGCCTCCGGCTTCGATCTGCGCATTCAGGCACAGGCGGGGCAGAGCCCGGCGGAGCTGGAGCGAGTAACTCGCGAGGTGCTGGCGAAAGCCAACCAGCACCCGCAGCTGAGCCGCGTGTTCACCACCTGGAGCAGCAACGTGCCGCAGATGACGCTCACCGTTGACCGTGAGCGCGCGGCCCGCCTCGACGTGCCGGTGTCGCGCATCTTCAGCAGCCTGCAAACCGCCTTTGGCGGCACGCGCGCCGGGGATTTCAGCGTCAACAACCGCGTCTATCACGTGGTGATGCAGAACGAGATGCAGTGGCGCGAGCGCGCAGAGCAAATCAGCGAGCTGTTCGTGCGCAGCAACAGCGGCGAGCGGGTGCGTCTGAGCAACCTCGTCACCATCACGCCGACCGTCGGCGCGCCATTTATTCAGCAGTACAACCAGTTCCCGTCGGTATCGGTGAGCGGCTCGGCAGCGGAAGGGGTGAGCAGCAGCACCGCAATGGCGGCGATGGGCGAGATTCTGGCGGAAAACCTGCCAGCCGGGTACGACTACGCCTGGAGCGGCATGTCGTATCAGGAGCAGCAGACCGGGAATCAGGCGATATGGATTGTGCTGGCGGCGGTGGTGATGGCGTGGCTGTTCCTCGTCGCCCAGTATGAGAGCTGGACGCTGCCGGCGAGCGTGATGCTCTCGGTGCTGTTCGCCATCGGCGGAGCGCTGGTCTGGCTGTGGCTGGCAGGCTATGCCAACGACGTGTACGTGCAGATTGGTCTGGTGCTATTGATAGCCCTCGCCGCCAAGAACGCGATCCTGATCGTGGAGTTTGCCCGCGCCCGGCGTATGGACGGAATGGCGATTGTCGATGCCGCGCGGGAAGGGGCATCGCGCCGCTTCCGCGCGGTAATGATGACCGCCGTGTCGTTCATCATAGGCGTCCTGCCGATGATGCTGGCGACCGGGGCGGGCGCCCAGAGCCGCCGTATCATTGGCACCACGGTGTTCAGCGGCATGCTGGTAGCCACCGTGGTGGGGATAGTGTTCATCCCGGCGCTGTTCGTGCTGTTCCAGCGCCTTCGCGAATGGGGGCACGGCCTTACGGACTCGTCGCCCACAGCTCACAGTGCTTCTGCACCAGAGAAATCAGCGAGCCGCCATCGGCGATAAAGTCCCGCATGCGCTGCGCCTCGCTCTTGCCCTGCTTTAACAGCAGGGCAATTTCCTTGATGGCGCTCGTCGCGCCGAGTTTCTCGGCCGACGGTGCAACCTGCTCCAGCAGCCAGGCGATATCCTCCGCCACGGTTTTGTGCTCGCCGGTATGCACGTCCGTCAGAATGCCTTCCAGCCCGTAGCGACAGGCCTGAAAACGGTTAAAGCGGTACAGCAGAAAATCCCGTTCCTGATGCTTATAGGGCCGCGCAGTCAGCAGCCAGTGCGACGTCGCCTGAATAAGCCCGGCGATGTTAATGGCGTGACCGAGCGTCAGCGGCGTATCCATCACCCGCACCTCCACGGTGCCAAAGTGCGGGCTGGGGCGGATGTCCCAGTGCAGATCCTTAATGCTGTCGATCATGCTGGTGGAACTCAGGCGGCGGAACAGCCCCTCGAACTCCTGCCAGCTGTTGACCCACGGCATCTGGCCGTTATCCGGGAACCCGGAAAATATGTTGAGCCGCGACGAGGAAAACTTGGTGTCCGTGCCCTGCATATAAGGCGACGACGCGGCGAGGGCGATAAAGTGCGGCACGAAGCGCGACAGGCCGTGCAGCAGGTAAATCGCGTCGTCCCCGTTTCGGCATCCCACGTGCACGTGCTGGCCGAACACCGTCGCCTGCAAAATCAGATAGCCAAAGCGCTCCAGCGTGACGTTATAGCGCTCGTCGTCACACACCTCCTGCCGCTGCCATTTCTGGAACGGGTGCGTGCCGCCGCCGCAGATCTGGATGTGCTGCTCCGACGCCGCCCGCAGGATGCTCTGCTGCATCACGGAGAACTGCGCCGCCGCCTGGTCGATTGTCTGGCAGACACCGGTGGCGATTTCGAGCATGCTTTCGGTGATGTCGTGTTTGACTTCGCCCCCTTTGATGTCGTCTTTGACGGCGGCGATGAGGGCAGAGGAGTCCTGGCTCAGATCGTAACCCGGCGGGTTAACCACCTGGAGTTCGAGCTCAATGCCGAGGGTATAAGGTTCAGAGGACTTGAAATCGGGTAAGGGCATGGCGCACTCCGTTGTCTGTTATGTGTTGAGTATAGACAATGGGCGTGGCGCGCTCTTTTCAGGGTGGTATAACTGATAGCAGGCTTAGCAAAAGGGGAGTGACCCATGTCTGACTATCCAACCATTGCGCTGATTGGTCCCGGTGCGATTGGCACCACCATTGCCGCGGTGCTGCATGACGCGGGCCGTACGCCGCTGCTGTGCGGTCGCACCGCGCATCCGGTATTACGCCTGCGTCACGATGAGGATGAAACTGTGGTGCCCGGTCCGGTACTCACCGATCCCACCGTCATTACCCGCCCCGTAGACCTCGTTTTTGTGGCGGTAAAAACGACGCAAAATGCCAACAGCGCCGGGTGGCTGCGCGCCCTGTGCGATGAAAACACCGTGGTCTGCGCGCTGCAAAACGGCGTGGAGCAGAAAGCCCAGCTTGCGCCTTTGGTCAACGGCGCAACGGTGCTGCCGTCGGTGGTCTGGTTCCCGGCGCAGCGCGAGCCGGACGCCTCCGTCTGGCTGCGGGCAAAACCGCGTCTGACGCTACCGGATGTGCCGCAGGCGCAGCGGGTGGTCGAGGCGCTTCGCGGGACGCGCTGTGATGTTGAGCTCTCGACAGATTTCACCACCGTCGCCTGGCGCAAGCTGCTGCAAAACGCGGTCGCCGGGCTGATGGTGCTGGCCAACCGCCGCGCCGGGATGTTCAGACGCGAGGATATCAGCGAGCTGGCCCTGGCCTACCTGCGCGAGGGGCTTGCCGTCGCCCGCGCCGAAGGGGCGAAGCTGGACGATGCGGTGGCCCAGGAGATTCTGGCGAACTTCCAGCGTGCGCCCGAGGATTTAGGCACGTCAATCCTTGCCGACCGTCAGGCCGAACGCCCGATGGAGTGGGATATTCGTAACGGCGTGATCCAGCGCTATGGCCGCAGGCATGGTATTGCGGTGCCCATCAGCGACGTGGTGGTACCGCTGCTGGCGGCGGGGAGCGAGGGGCCGGGCTAACGGCCGCTGTTTTTCCGTTCGGCGAGCGTGACGGTGGAGCAATAATCTGGGGATAGTCAGCCTTAAACACATATGCGAAACTTACCGCTTCTGAAAAAATGTGGTGGGACCCGCTCAATGTCAGAACCATCTTCGCAGTGCCTGTTTAATGAAGGAATGATTGCTTTTCCTGAGGGCTATCAGGACCGTACCGTCAATGTCTTCGCGCCGCCTGCAGCGGATGCGCCCGCGTTCAACATTTCCCGCGATGCCCTCAACCCCGGCGAAGCGCTTGCCGCGTATATCGATCGCCAGCTCGCCCTGATGGCAAAGCACATCAAGGGCTGGAAGCAGGGTGAGCGCAGCACCGCTACGCTGGGCGACAGCCTTTTACAGGGGGAAACCGTCCATGCCAGCTACCTGCGCGACGGGAAACGCATCTGGCAGCAGCAGGCCGTGTTTAACGTCGACGGCGATAAAATCCTGGTGTTCACTATGACCTGCACCCGCGCGCCGGGCGATGCCGACGGCGCGCTGTTTGGCGATCTTCTCAGGAGCTTCCGCTTCCACCATTAACTTCAGGGACCGTTGTTATGTTTGAAGCAGCACGCGTTGGTGATGATATCGGCCACTCCGGTGCGCTGGCCGGGATGATTGCCGGAACGATTGTCGGTGGCCTGATTGCCGCCGCCGGGGGCATTCTGGCGGGGGCCATGTTTATTGCCGGTCTCGGCGCATCCTGTCTTGGCGTGGGCGTCCTGCTCGTCGGCGCCAGCCTGGCCGTGGGATATTACACTGGGGAGCTAGCGACTGCCGCCAGGGACAGCATCGCCGACGCCGGGGCATCCAGCATGACGAAGAAAGGCGTCATCACCTCCGGCTCGCCCAACGTGTTTATCAACGGTAAACCCGCCGCGCTTGCCACCGATAGCACCGTCGACTGTTCTGACGACGGCTCGCAGCAGATGGCCGAAGGCTCTAAGCGTGTCTCCATTAACAGCCAGCCAGCGTCCCGCATCGGGGATCGCACCACCTGCGACGCGAAGGTGATGACCGGTTCAGACAACGTCATTATCGGCGGCGACCCGCAGCAAACCCTCCCCATTCAGTCTGAAGTCCCCGAGTGGCTCTACAAGGTCTCCGATCTTACCCTGCTGTTCGCCGGGCTTCTCGGCGGCTGGGGCGGCGCCGCTGGCAAAGTCGGGGCGCTCTCTAAGCTGCTGGGCAAAATCCCCGGCATCAACAAGCTGGCCCGTATCGCCTGTCGCGCCGGCACGCTGATGACCGGCGTGGCGGCCGCGGGGATCATCGCCCGCCCGGTGGATATCGTCAGCGGACAGAAGTTTCTCAGCGGGGATGATGAACTCGATTTCGTCCTGCCTTCCCGTCTGCCGGTGCGCTGGCAGCGTTACTGGCGCAGCGGCAATCCCGGCGACAGCGTGCTGGGCCGCGGCTGGAGCCTGTTCTGGGAAAGCCGCCTGGAGCCGTATCAGGACGACCTGGTGTGGCGCGCACCGTCCGGCGATTACGTCGCCTTCCCGAAGGTCCCGAAAGGGATGCGCTCCTACTGCGAAAGCGAAAAAAACTGGCTTGAACATCACCAGGACGACAGCTGGTCGGTGTATGACGTCAGCGGCGAGCGCTGGCACTATGCGCCGCTGCGGGATGATGCCCCGTCGCTGCTCCAGCGCCTCTCCGAACCCTGCGGCAACGATATCCTCTTTGAGTGGAATGCGGATAATACCCTGCATGCCCTGACCGACAGCGCGGGCCAGCGCGTGGTCTGCCGCTACGACCGCGACAGGCTCGTTGGCGCCTGGCTGGATGACGAGATCTGCCTGGTCAGTTACGCTTATGATGAACAGCGCCAGCTGGTCTCCGTGACCGGCCGGGGCGGTAGCGTGCGCCGACGCTTCAGCTGGCAGGACGGGCTGATGAGCGCTCATGAGGACGCCAACGGCCTGCTGAGCGAATACCGCTGGCGGGAGATTGACGGCCTGCCGCGCGTGGTCGGCTTCCGCCATAGCGGCGGCGAACGGCTGACGTTCGAATACGATTTTGAGAACGGCACCCGCCGCGCGACCCGCGAAGACGGCGCGCAGGCGCACTGGCTGGTGGATGACGACGACAACGTCGCGCGCTTCACGGATTACGACGGTCGCCAGACGACGTTTGTCTACCGCGACGGCGAGCTCTGCCACGTCATTCTGCCGGGCGGGGCGATGCGCCGCAGCACGTGGGACAAATACGGCCGCATGACCAGCGAGACGGACCCGGCGGGCCGCCGCACGGAGTATCACTGGCATCGCCTGACCGACCGCATCACCCGCACGGTTTACCCGGACGGTACCTCATCGCAGGCCATGTACGACCTTCGCGGTCGCCTGCTGTCGGAGACGGATCCGGCCGGTAGCACCACCGCGTATCGCTATCCCGATGATGAAGAATTCCTCCCGGAGAGCATCACCGACGCCATCGGCGGCGTGGTGCGCCTGGTCTGGAACCACCAGGGGCTGCTGACGCAGCGCACCGACTGCTCCGGCAGCGTCACCCGCTTCACCTACGACCGCTTCGGGCAGCTGATTGCCAGCGAAGATGCAGAAGGGAATATCACGCGGCGGGAGTGGAGCCGTGCCGGGCTGCTCAGCGCCGTGATCCATCCGGACGGCAGCCGCGAGTCGCTGGTGTGGAACGAACGCGGCCAGCTCACGGGCTGGCGCGACCCGCTGGAAAGCGAGGTGAGCTGGGCCTATAACGCGCTCGGCCTCCCGGTCAGCCTTACCGACCGTATTGGTCGCGTGCGCCAGTGGCGCTACGACCCGCGCGGTAACCTGCTGCGACTCGATAACGGCAACGGGGCGGAATACCGCTTCACCTACGACGCCGTGGGCCGCCCGCTCAGCGAAACGCGCCCGGACGAGACCGTGCGCCATATGGAATGGGACGCGCGAGGGTTCCTTTGCGCGCTCGAAGAAAACGGACGGCCTGCCGCCGACGGCGGCATCGCCCGTCGCGTCCAGCAGTTCAGCTATGACGACAGCGGGCTGCTGATCGGGCGCACTCAGCGCCACGCGGAGTACCGCTACTTCCGCGACCTGAGCGGCCAGATTACCCGCATCCGCCGCACGCCGACGGCCGAAGGCGTTGCCCTGGGTATCGAAAGCGATGAGATCGCTTACCGCCACGACGCCGCCGGGCGCGTGCTGAGCGAGTCCGGCATTAACGGCGCGGTAGGCTACGAATGGGATGCCCTGAGCAACCTGACCGGCCTGACGCTGCCCGGCGGGCAAAAGCTGGCCTGGCTGCACTACGGCTCCGGCCACGTCAGCGCCATCCGCTTCGGGCAGCAGCTGGTGACCGAGTTCACCCGCGACCGCCTGCACCGCGAGGTGCGCCGCACCCAGGGTGCGCGCGAGCAGCTCCGCCAGTATGACAGCCTCGGCAGACGCACCCTGCAGTGCAGCGAATTGAGCACGGACGTGACCCTGCCGGAGCAGGCGCTACTGGAACGCCTGTACCGCTACACCGCGCGCGGTGAGCTTTCCGGCGTCAGCGACACCCTGCGCGGTGAGGTGGATTACGGCTACGACGCCGAAGGGCGTCTGCTGAAGCACTACGAGGCCCGACAGGGACACAGCCGCGCGCAGTTCAGCTACGACGCCGCGGATAACCTCGCCGCCAGTGACGATGCGGTACCGGTCACGAATAACCGCCTGCAGCACTGGCAGGCGCTGTTTATGAAATACGACCACTGGGGCAACCTGGTCAGCCGCCGCAACGGGCTGTATGAACAGCATTACGCGTATGACGCCGAGAACCGGCTGGTATCCGCCCGGGGAACCGGGCCGGAAGGGCGGTTTGAGGCGCGCTATCACTACGACGCGCTGGGCCGCCGTACGCGCAAAATCGTCACCACGACGCACGGCACCACCGACACCCGCTTCCTGTGGCAGGGCTACCGCCTGTTGCAGGAGCAGCAGGCGAGCGGGCTGCGCTGCACCTATGTATACGACCCGAATGAAGCCTGGAGCCCGCTGGCGCGTGTGGATCACCTTCGTGACCAGAGCAGCGGTGAGATTTACTGGTTCAATACCGATCTGAACGGTGCTCCGCTGGAGGTCACAGACGAGCGCGGCGCGGTGCGCTGGAGCGGCCAGTACGGCAGCTTTGGCGAGGTGCGCCACCAGAGCGAAGGGTTCTCACGGTTGGTGAATCGCACGGCGATGGCACACCAGCCGCTTCGCTATGCCGGGCAGTACGCTGACGGTGAAACGGGGCTGCACTATAACCTGTTCCGCTACTACGACCCGCAGGTCGGGCGGTTTATTGTGCAGGATCCGATTGGGCTGAATGGCGGGTGGAACCTTTATCAGTATGCGCCGAATCCGTTGGGGTGGATTGATCCGTGGGGGTTAGCAGGTGTCAGGCTCCCAAGAAATAATGGCCATTGGGACGGTATACCAGGAGAAAGTAACTGGTATTCATATAATGACAAAGTTAATGCAGTTACATCGAACCAGCCTATACCTTTCAGTGAAGGAAGGCCTGATTTTTCTGCGTGGTCAAAAGGTACACTTACTTTCGAAGATGGTGTGCTGAATGGGACGGATAAAGATTTTTCAAAAGTATATAGTGCCATTGCAGAGAAAAAAGGCATTACACAGAAAGCGGCTCAGAATTTGTTAAGGGAAAAAATGCTTACTCCACATCATCTGAGTGCGAATACTATAATTCTTGTCCCAAGAGATCTTCATGGCAATGTGCCACATATTGGCTCCGCATCAGATATGAGGAGGAAAGGAAAATGTTGAAAAAATTAGAGCGCTTTGGAGCGAAACCGACATCATTACCATTAGATGAACTGAAAAAAAATTTAAATACATTAGAAACATCAATAGGGCCTATTCCTGAAAGTTATCGTGCCTATTTACTTCATTTTGGCGTTTCTGTTCTTTTTGATGTAAATATTGTTTTCAAGGCGTTACAACCATCTCCGTGGTCTGATGAGCAAGGAAACGATACGCTTGAGTCTTTGTACGGCCTTGCAGAATCGGGTAAAGAATATACTGTCTTTGAAATGGCTGATACATACCGGAGTGATTTTCGCGATCAATGGTTACCGATAGGAGCCTCGTCTGGTGATAATCAAATCTGTCTTTGCCTCAAGGGAGGTATGTCGGGAGAGATCTGGTTTTGGGATCACGAGTCTGATCCAATATTCAATGATTCGGTAGTGACCTCCGGGCTGACGAAAATAGCAAACTCCTTCGACGAGTTTGTTGATATGCTTACTGCTCAGGATGATAAAATAGATGCATCAGGGGTAGTTAAAGTCGATCTTGATTTTTAATAAAAGTGTACTTGCGGTGAACCTGGCGAAGCCCATCTATTGCTGTAAGGTGGGTGTAGCTGGTGCAGCATATCACAGCATCAACAGCCGCTTCGCTATGCAAGAAATATATATTTTGCTTTTAAAGAGAAATAATGGAGATCTTTTCCATCATAAGTGATTCTGATTTCAGAACTGTACTAGGGAGAGCTAGGATTGAATTATCGGCTGGACAGTTAACTCACGTACTTAGGCACACCTTTGCTTCTCATTTTGAGATGAATGACGACAATATATGAATGTTGCAAAAAAACTCGGTCATACCAATATAAAAATGACGATGAGATACGCTTATTGTGCACCTAATAATCTTGAAGAAGCGTTAAAGTTAAAGCTATTAAATTATTATGGTGAAAAAGATGACAAAAAATGATGAACCCCTTAATGAACATTTGAGAACATACCTTGAGTATTATACTGGCTTAACAAATCCCAAGTATGCTGTGCTAGTTGATGGTGAGTGGGGGGTAGGTAAAACCCATCTTATCAATGAAATTTTCAAAGAAAAACCAAACGATTATGTAAGTCTATTTGGATTAACAACAATACCAGAAGTACACTCAGCAGTTTTTGTTAAAATGTATCCCAATAGATCTCGGATTAGGAAATTCTTCAACTGGTTTGGAAACTCCAGTATGAAAGCTAATGACTTAACACTCGCATTAGGACCATTAGTCGGAAACATAGCAAATGCTCTTATAAAAGAAAAAGTTGATAACTCCAAATCAATCATTTTTGATGATTTGGAAAGGTGTAAAATAGATCAGGAAGATATATTTGGTGCAATAAATAAATACATCGAACACCATCAATGCAAAGTGATTGTAATTGCGCATGATAAAAAATTACAGGAAGGTTTGACAGATAAAAAAGAGAAAATCTTCGGGCAAATTCTAAAAGTCTCACCAGATATTCAGGACGCCTTTAATCAATTTATCAAAAGAAGCAAGGCACCAAAAGCTTTTGAAAGGGTTAAAGACATTATTTATAAATCTTTTATTGCTTCGCAATGTAAATCATTAAGAGTATTAGATTACGTAATTAATGATTGTGCAAGATTCCTACCTTGTATTCCTGAATCCTTATATAATGATAAAAGATTACTGTCAGAATTATTTACCTTATTTACCGCAATAGATATAAACTTTAGGCTAGGCCAACTAAGAGATAAAGACATTGAATCAAGAAACTCTATTTATTATTACATGAATAAGGACAAAAATACAGAAGACATATTTGATACAATAAAAGAGAATTATAAAAAAAACGAAGTCCTCTTAAATATTGAAAGTGATTTGATTTCAAATGAAATTTTAATCAATACGATTATTAATGGCGTATATATTAAAGAGCAAATCCATGACTGCATAAGTAAAAGTCGTCATTTTATGAAACCAGAGAGCTATGGACCTTGGTTTACTATCTTGAGCTTCGATTCATGCAAAACGGAAGAGGTAGATAAAGCGTTAGAAGAACTTTATGCTCGCTTTGAGAATATGCAGTAAGTCGAAAACGGTGAAATCCAGCATTCCATTAATGTATTGTTTTTATTATCAGATGCTCAACATATTGATAAAAGTTTTGATGAAATATATTCATTTTTTTTAGATTACGTTAAAAAATTACAATCTAATGATAAATTCCTACCTGCTGATCTCTTCACAGAATATGATCCAATTCGTGATTCAGCTTATGGATATGGATTTTGGATAAATGATTCTTATAGACAATACTCAGCGAAATTGTACAAGATATTAATGGAGCATAGACAAATATCCTTAAGAAAAAAAATATCCACTTTTTAGAGGTGAGCTGAAAATAAATTTAAAGGAAGATACCGGAAAGTTTTGTGAACAAATTTCTAGAAATGGCCTCAGAGAGATAAATATATATGGTTATATTCCGATTTTGGCAAGTTTCAAACCTCATGAATTTGTTGATCTCTGGCTTAGTATTGATATGTCAAAATGGCATAGTGTTTGAACAGCCTTAATAAATCGATTCTCTGGCGGATCATTGCATGGTGATTTAGAGGACGAGGGAAGATGGCTAAAGTTTGTCAAAATGAATCTTAGATATCGCGCATCTAAGGGAACTGGTATCGACAAGTTGAGAATTTCAAGATTGTTGATGGGGCTGTAAATTAGGTCCCTCTTAAAAAATGTCGCAAAGTGTTGAAGCGACTTCCTGAGACTCGTTTATTAAATCAAGGTGACAGGTAGGCACTGATCGGGTTAGTCGTCTTCTTGCTCACAGAAGTCTGATGAATTGTTGCGAGTTGTATGTCAGAGTTGGATATCACTTATATCAAGATATGTTTATTGACGGAGAATAATTTTGAATCTGCGCAAAGATGGATATCCACAAGGTCCGTTGGTACGGACTGTATGGGAGTGCTGTGATGAACTTTATGAGAAACTAGGCCGAGCCCCCTCCCGCCAGGAATTTAATGACGAAATTGGTAAACGTGAACCACATCGCATAGGTGTTAGTACACATTCTCGCCAATGGGGAGAGTGGATGCGCCATCATAATTTCTCAACATTTGTTGCTAGTGAGCCGGGTATCATCCCTGAAGAAATGCACTATCCACAATACCTACGTGTATGGTATGCCGTGACACAACTCGGTTCCGCCTCTGCTGCAAATATTGTTAAGTGGATCCGTAACAGCAACGCCACTCTGAAAGAAACCGAGATTCGCATTCAATTGGATGCATTAACTGTTAATAGCAATTCACGGTATCGATATCTTGGTAGCCGTAAAAACGCACGTACTGACCAAGGCAATCCATACGACGTGTTGTTTCGTACAGGAAACCTACGAAATACACGGTATGAACTGTATATCCAAGAACTGCACGGTATATGGGATATTGGTGATGATGGGAAAACGCCAGTTCAGATTGCTGTCCCAAGGCCATATGATCGGTTAGTACTTGAAATGAAGGATGAATTATTCACGGAGTCGCCGGAGGATGAAGACGACATCCGTCTAAAGGCTTTACGTGAAGTTATTATTCGGGAAGGACAACCCGCATTTAGAAGAAAACTAATCGAAGCTTATGACGGCAGATGTGCGGTAACAGGTTGTTCTATCCAGGTGTTACTAGAGGCTGCTCATATAACACCTTATGCCGGTTCCTGGCATACCCGCGCCCAGCATGGTTTATTATTGAAAACAGATATTCATACTTTATTTGATCGTGGTTTGCTCTGGATTGATGACGAACTAAAAATAAGGATATCAGAACAGCTAACTGGGGCGGAATATGCAGAGTTAGATGGCAGGTACTTAAGATTACCAAAAGATAAGAAAGACTGGCCGTTAATCACTCATTTGCAAAATCATCGGCAATATTGGAGTGATAAATATAATGAGGGTTGATGCACTTAATCCAGAAACGTACCTTCCTCGCTCCTTGCGGAATTGATGGAATTAAATCAAGTCCACTCTTGGTTAAGAGTGGACTATAAACATGATAATTGCTTAATTAAATATAAAATTTGTGAGATTGTTTTTTAACTATGTATGATAAAATTTAGCGAGCTCACTTCATTCAAATCAAATTTTTTAGTAAACCTTTTCCATCTTTCGACAAGAGCTCCGTGGTTAATTTTATAGGTTACATGTAGCTTTTTACCATGATATCTTACGTACTCTTTATCTTTGATCTGTGGGGCGAAGTAAATTACGAAGGAATCCGGTTCGATTGCAAATAGGTCCAGATCGTAAAGAGTATGCATATCACAACGCAACAATAGTCCATTACTTACATGATTATGTGTATCGTTTTTGTATGCAGTGATATGTGCCGCTTCGAGGATATCAACGATTCCACAGCCACTTACTGCACATTTTGCTTCTTGATTTAACAAATTGTCACGGAAACTTTTTTGCCCGCGCCTTTGCTTAATTTGCCGTAGAACCGCCTTACGCTGATCATCTACATCGAAGGGAGTATCATCAGTGTCTGCTTCAGAAGGCTTCAACTGAATGATGCCATTGAATAGGCTACTCGCCCATTCAAAATCAATTTCTTGAATTGAACTTTGAACGTTGTAACGCGGGGTATGAGATATTAAATCCATCAGGGAGATAGAAGTAATGGGTATAAAGTTTTGCTTATACTCAGCTTTAAATTTGAGTGCCGGCACGTTTTCTACTTTAGGCTGCTCAAATTCATGATCATTGCTGCATCGCCACTTTGGATTTTTTGATTTTCGAAGGGTCAACTTTGCTGGTGTGCAATTCTCATATGGGCATCGGTTACGAGATTTTAGATACGAGGTACATGTTAAATTATCTATAACTGATATTCCCAGAACGTTATTCCTATCAGTTACTATGACAATATCACCTTTTTTGACTTGCTTATGATTTGGGACAAAGTTGTCATATTGGTAAAAACTAGTTGAGTCATCGTGATAACCATTATTCCCAAAGTACCGGAGATCATCATTACCTATTGCTTTAAAAGACCATGCTTTCTGATTCATCCGTTTGATTCCATCATAAAAATTACAATTGAATCATAAAGCAATTATGGAGTGTTGAAAACAAGGTGTACAGTTTATGATCTTCTGTAGCACTTCAACTATAGATGATAGCTTCTAATGTCTGCTCCTCGCTCCTAATGGACATTTATCAAACAACGTTGTCCTTTGCATAAGGCCGAAATCCCGCTTCTCACCCAGCAGTATTCCGGCCTCCCATCACCCGCCTCAGTGCGCCGTTATGTAAGGCTCTTTCACAAACTCCGCCAGCAGCCAGACCATATCATGCAGTAGCCCGGTGAGTTCTTTCGCCACGCTCACAGGCAACGTCCCGCCCATCACCGCCAGCGTTAACGCTACGGCATAGTCCACCTGCAACGCCGTATCCTGCCAGCAGTCCGGCACACAGGAGGCGATCTTTTCCCCTGCGATCAGCTGTTCAACCAGATACGAAGGCAGTTCGGCATCGCAGCATTCCCGCAGCCGCTTCAGCGCTGCCAGCAGTTGCATACAGAGCGTGGCAAATTTCACCGCATCGTCCGTGTCCACCAGTACGCTCACGTATGCCGCACAGGTGTCAGCCAGTTCAAAGAGATCCGCAGAATAGGGAAGTTGCAGATGAAGAAGGTGATGAAGAGCGCTTTCTTCAGCGTGTACGTATGAAAATCCAGGGGTAGTCGCCATTTAGCATCCTCGTTGTCCAAAAAATGTCATGTTATGCTAACGGGTTCCTACGCCCGGTTACGGATGTTCCGCAACGCAGGCACTTTACGACCGTGAAGAAGGGATGAAAAGGGATAACCCTGAATTACATAAGGTTGCTTGCAGGTTTGCGAGGCGGCTTCCAGAAGGGGATTGCCGCGTGGCGGCTACGCCCGACCCGGCCTCCAAAACCACCGCGATACGACCCGTAGGCCCGCGCAAGCGCAGCGCCGCCGGGCCCAGTTTGCACTGTGATTACGTCTTACGCAGACCTTTTCATTTTGAGCATCCCTTCTAATAACGTCTGCGTGGCGCGGGAGGATTTTCCCGCCTGTGAACAAAACACCCCAAACTCCCGGCACAGTGAAAGCGTAGACATTTTGTAGTACATGGTAGACCTCAAGCCAGAACGATGTCTGGCACCGCGACCAGCCATCCGGGCGTTTAAATGGTTAAAATAAATAATAATAATCATTGCGCAATAAATTTCGCTGTGTCTTAATAGCGTCATCGGTTTGGAATACAGACCTTATGAAAGCAGTTTTAGTAAAGCAGTCCTCAGTTCAGGTGTTATCAGTAGATACTCCTTCTTCGTGAGCCTCCTCCTAAGTGCCAAATAAGTAACTCTCGAAATACAGGCCATCATCGCCGCGCTTATGTGGCTCATAAATTAAGGATTTATCTATGTCTAATAAAATGACTGGTTTAGTAAAATGGTTCAACGCAGATAAAGGTTTCGGCTTTATCACCCCTGACGACGGCAGCAAAGATGTATTCGTACACTTCTCTGCAATTCAGAGCGACAACTTCAAAACGCTTGATGAAGGTCAGAAAGTTTCCTTTACCATTGAGAATGGCGCAAAAGGTCCAGCAGCTGGAAACGTTTCTCCACTGTAACCCGCGCTAAATATCAGTGCGGCGTACGATAGCGATGAAGACAATAGTCCGAGCAGTTAAGCTGTACTGATAAAAATTAACCCGCACCTGTGCGGGTTTTTTATTTTTAAAGGGTAATGGTACTGAGTTTTATATGGCAGCCTGCCCATACTCCCTTCAAATTCAGCCTCAAAAACTGCTTCGCAATAAATTGAGCATCAATACAGTCCGCAGTTTCTGAAAAGGTTCATCCCTGCTCCCGTTCCCCCTCGCTCATCATCGCCAGAAACCGTTTCACCGTCCGTGAGCGTTCAAAGCGCCGCCAGCAGAGCGCGATATCGGTATAAAGCTCCGGTGAGCTCAGCGCGTGGTAGGTGACATTCGGCGGAGAAATAGCGGCCATCGATTTCGGCACCAGCGCGAACCCGCCGCCAGCGGAGACCATGCTCAGAGAAGAGGAAAGTTGTGAAGATTGCAGCGTGTGTTGCATATCGACTCCGGCCCGCTCGCAGCTGCCGTAAACGCGGTCATACAGTCCCGGCGCGACCTCCTGGGGGAACAGCACCACCGGTGTATCCCGAAGCTGCTCTAACGCCAGCGAATCGCACGCAGCCAGAGGATGATCGCGATGCAACGCCACCACCATCGGCTCCCGGTCGAGGATTTTCAACTCGAACACCTTGCTGCTTTCGCACGGCAGGCGCACAAAGGCGATATCCAGTTCACCCTCCGCCAGCATTGTCGTCAGCGAAGACATATTGGCTTCCACCTGGTGAACCTGCACCGCCATGTTCTGCACCTGAAACTGACGAATCAGCGCGAAAATTTTGGGATGAAAGGCGTCGGAGCTGGTGATGCCAATCGACAGGCTGCCGTTCAGGCCGCGCGCGATGCCCCGGGCTTTCTCCAGCGCGGCGTCGCTCAGCGCCAGGATCTTACAGGCGTCCTCATAGAAGGCTTCTCCCGCCTCGGTCAGCTCCACGCCCCGCGTCAGGCGCCTGAACAGCGGTGTGCCCACTTCCTCCTCAAGCCGTTTAATCTGCTGGCTCAGTGGAGGCTGTGAAATACCCAGCGCTTTGGCCGCCCTGGTGAAGTGTCGCTCGCGTGCAACCGCGACAAAATAGCGCAGATAACGAAGTTCCATATCAAAAACGTCTCAAACCAGCATGGATTCTATATTGGAACTCTCTGCTGAATCGGGTCAACATTTATTTAACCTTTATAAATAAAGTTGAAGAGGACGGGCATGATGATGCATTCATCTGCATGCGACTGTGAGGCGAGTTTATGCGAGACCCTGCGTGGGTTCTCGGCTCAGCATCCTGACAGCGTGATCTATCAGACATCGCTAATGAGCGCCCTGCTAAGCGGCGTCTACGAAGGGGAGACGACGATCGCCGACCTGCTGGCACACGGTGATTTTGGTCTCGGCACCTTTAACGAGCTGGACGGTGAAATGATTGCCTTCAGCAGCCAGGTGTACCAGCTGCGCGCCGACGGCAGCGCCCGCGCCGCTAAGCCGGAGCAAAAAACGCCGTTCGCGGTGATGACCTGGTTCCAGCCGCAGTACCGCAAAACCTTTAACGGTCCGGTCAGCCGTCAGCAGATCCACGACGTGATCGACCAGCAGATCCCCTCCGATAACCTGTTCTGCGCGCTGCGCATCGATGGCAACTTCCGCCATGCGCATACCCGCACCGTTCCGCGCCAGACGCCGCCGTACCGGGCAATGACCGACGTGCTGGACGACCAGCCGGTGTTCCGCTTTAACCAGCGCGAGGGCGTTCTGGTCGGGTTCCGCACCCCGCAGCATATGCAGGGCATCAACGTGGCGGGCTATCACGAGCACTTTATCACCGACGACCGTCAGGGCGGGGGACATCTGCTCGACTATCAGCTGGAGAGCGGCGTGCTCACCTTTGGCGAAATCCACAAGCTGATGATTGACCTGCCCGCCGACAGCGCGTTTTTACAGGCCAACCTGCACCCCAGCAACCTTGATGCGGCTATCCGCGCCGTCGAAAACTAACAGGAGAACTATCGTGAACAGTGAGAAACAGTCACGTCAGTGGGCGCACGGCGCCGATATGGTTGTCGGCCAGCTGGAAGCGCAGGGTGTGAAGCAGGTGTTCGGGATCCCGGGCGCGAAGATCGACAAGGTCTTTGACTCTCTGCTGGACTCCTCCATCGAGATTATCCCGGTGCGTCACGAGGCCAACGCGGCGTTTATGGCGGCAGCGGTAGGGCGGTTAACCGGCAAGGCCGGAGTCGCGCTGGTCACCTCCGGGCCGGGCTGCTCCAATCTGATCACCGGCATCGCCACCGCCAACAGCGAAGGCGACCCGGTCGTCGCGCTGGGCGGGGCGGTGAAGCGGGCGGATAAAGCCAAGCTGGTGCACCAGAGCATGGACACTGTCGCCATGTTCAGCCCGGTGACCAAATACGCCGTTGAAGTGAATTCACCGGACGCGATTGCCGAGGTGGTATCGAACGCGTTTCGCGCCGCCGAGCAGGGCAGGCCGGGGGGCGCGTTCGTCAGCCTGCCGCAGGATATTGTTGACCAGCCCGCCACGGGGGCAATTTTACCCGCCAGCGGCCCGGCGCTGATGGGCCCGGCACCGGAATCCGCCATTAACGACGTGGCGAAGCTTATCGAAAACGCCAAAAATCCAGTCATTTTGCTCGGCCTGATGGCCAGCCAGCCCGCGAACAGCGCCGCGCTGCGCACGCTGCTGGAGAAAAGCCGCATTCCGGTGACCAGCACCTATCAGGCCGCCGGGGCGGTGAACCAGGAGCACTTCACCCGCTTCGCCGGACGCGTCGGCCTCTTTAACAACCAGGCGGGCGACCGGCTGCTGCATCTGGCGGACCTGATTATCTGCATCGGCTACAGCCCGGTGGAGTACGAGCCGTCCATGTGGAACAGCGGCGATGCCACGCTGGTGCACATTGACGTGCTGCCCGCCTATGAGGAGCGCAAGTATGTTCCCGATCTGGAACTGGTCGGGGATATTGCCGCCACGCTGAATCTGCTTGCCAGCCGAATTGAGCACAAACTTGAACTCAGCCAGCGCGCCTCGGAAATTCTTGTCGATCGCCAGCATCAGCGTGACCTCCTCGACCGTCGCGGCGCATCGCTAAACCAGTTTGCCCTGCATCCGCTGCGCATCGTGCGCGCCATGCAGGACATCGTGAATAACGACGTAACGCTCACCGTCGACATGGGCAGCTTCCACATCTGGATCGCCCGCTACCTCTACAGCTTCCGCGCGCGTCAGGTGATGATCTCCAACGGTCAGCAGACCATGGGCGTGGCGCTGCCGTGGGCGATTGGCGCGTGGCTGGTCAACCCGGGGCGCAAGGTGGTGTCGGTCTCCGGGGACGGCGGATTTTTGCAGTCGAGCATGGAGCTGGAAACCGCTGTGCGCCTCAATGCCAACGTGCTGCACATCATCTGGGTGGATAACGCCTACAACATGGTGGCGATCCAGGAAGAGAAAAAATACCAGCGTCTCTCCGGCGTGGAGTTTGGCCCGGTCGATTTTAAAGCCTATACCGACGCCTTCGGTGCGAAAGGCTTTGCCGTCGAGAGCGCCGACGCGCTCGAACCGACGCTGCGTGCCGCAATGGATGTCGATGGCCCGGCCGTGGTGGCCATTCCCGTCGACTACAGCGATAACCCGCTGCTGATGGGCCAGCTCCATCTCAGCCAGATTTTGTGAATCAATATAAGGACAGAGAAATGCAAAAAGTGGCTCTCGTAACCGGCTCCGGCCAGGGGATTGGCAAAGCGATCGCGCTTCGTCTGGTGAAGGATGGTTTTGCCGTCGCTATCGCCGATTACAACGAAGAGACGGCGAAAGCGGTTGCCGAAGAAATCACCCGCAGCGGCGGGAAGGCTGTCGCTGTGAAGGTGGACGTCTCTGACCGCGAGCAGGTGTTTGCGGCGGTGGAGAAAGCCCGCACCGAACTGGGCGGCTTCAACGTTATAGTCAACAATGCCGGGGTCGCGCCGTCCACGCCGATCGAATCCATCACGCCGGAAATTGTCGACAAGGTCTACAACATCAACGTGAAAGGGGTGATCTGGGGCATTCAGGCCGCGATTGACGCGTTTCGTAAAGAGGGGCACGGCGGTAAAATCATCAACGCCTGCTCCCAGGCGGGCCATACCGGCAACCCGGAACTGGCGGTGTACAGCTCCAGCAAGTTCGCGGTGCGTGGCTTAACCCAGACCGCCGCGCGGGATCTCGCGCCGCTGGGGATCACCGTTAACGCCTATTGCCCGGGCATCGTCAAAACGCCGATGTGGGCGGAAATCGACCGTCAGGTCTCCGAGGCGGCGGGTAAACCGCTCGGCTACGGAACGGAAACCTTTGCCAAACGCATCACGCTTGGCCGTTTGTCCGAACCGGAAGATGTGGCCGCCTGCGTCTCTTACCTCGCCGGACCAGACTCCGACTACATGACCGGTCAGTCGCTGCTGATTGATGGTGGGATGGTGTTCAACTAAATTCTAATAAGCTCTGACATGAACTTTCCCCTGCTCCCGTGCAGGGGCTTTTTTTTGTCTCCTCAGCCATTGTGCATTACACTGCGCGCTGCAAAACTTTAGTCATTACGATCTGACAGGCGGTAACAGCGATGAACGGTACAATCACAACGTGGTTTAAAGATAAAGGCTTCGGATTTATCAAAGATGAAAACGGCGACAACCGCTATTTTCACGTGATTAAGGTCGCCAACCCTGATCTGATTAAGAAAGATGCGGCGGTGACCTTCGAACCCACCACAAACACCAAAGGCCTTTCCGCGTATGCGGTGAAGGTGATCCCGGAGAGCAAGCATCTTTATATCGCGGGCGAGCGCGTGAAGCTCACCTCGATCAAATCCTTCGTGGTGTTCAGCGAAGAAGAGCCCGTTGAGACCAAAATCGACAAAGAGAACGCGGTGCTGTCGGTGGGGCTACTGATGAACAGCATCAAGCCGAAAAGTGAGAAAAAACCGGGCGAGATGCGCACGGTGAAGAAGCTGGCGATCACCACCTTCCAGAACACGACGATGATCTTCACCGAAGATGAAATCGACATCGACGCGACGGTTAAGCTGCTGAAGTAATTTTATGCCGGGTGGCGGCTACGCGTTACCCGGCCTGCACGTTCTTCCTTTTCGACCGCTTTTTAACCTGCTATAACAAACTCCTTACCTTGCAGGGAGTCACCGCCGTGCCCGAAATCAATCAACATGGTCAAACCGTTAACGATATCGTCCCCGACTGGAAATGTGCCCGAGCGCTAACTCGCACGCCGCTAACCGGCCAGTATTGTCGTCTGGAACCGTTGGACGCAGAACGCCACGCGGCGGATCTGTTTGAAGCTTACGCACTGGGCGATGACAGCGACTGGACGTGGCTTGCCAGCACCCAGCCTGTGAGCGTTGAGGCTACTGCGCACTGGGTGCTCGGAAAGGTGCTGGATGACGACCTGGTGCCCTTTGCCGTTATCGATCTGCGCACCGAAAAGGCGGTAGGGCTGGTGAGCTATATGGCGATTGAACGCTTTCTGGGATCGGTGGAAATTGGCCACGTCACCTGGTCGCGCAAGATGAAAGGCACCCGCATTGGCACCGAAGCGGTGTGGCTACTGCTGAAAAACGCCTTTGAGCATAAATATCGTCGGCTGGAGTGGAAATGCGATTCGATGAACACCGCCTCACGCCGCGCGGCGGAGCGGCTGGGGTTCGTCTGGGAGGGACGTCTGCGCCAGAAGCTGGTGCGCAAAGGACGCAACCGCGACAGCGATATGCTTTCGATTATTGACGGCGAGTGGCCGCAAAGGGACACGGAGCTGCGCGCCTGGCTGGCGGCGGAGAATTTTGACGCGGAAGGGCGGCAGATTAAGCGGTTAGAGGAATTTCGCTAGATAGGCGTTGCGGGCAGAGTGCATTATGGCAACTCTGCCCACGAACGTTATTTCTCGATCATCTGAATAATTTGATTGCGGTTGATAGCATGTTCATTACCAGCAACATCCTCATAAGTTATAAGACCGTTATCATCATCCACTTCCGGTTTTCCATGGGTAATAATCATTTCCCCATTTTTCTTTTGTAATACATAGTCGCTGGAGCACCCTGCAACCGTGAGGGTCATCAGTGCCAGACTCATTATTGCAACCAATTTTTTCATCTTAATGCCTATACCTTAAAAGACCACTTTGGGCCAAATGACGTTACTGAAAAGTCCTTCATTTAAAGGGAGATATCAATAACACTGCATATATTAAAAACATGAACAATAGCGTCATAATCACAACGCGACGTTCGAGTGGCGTAACGATTGAATTAGATTCTTCATCTGGTTTTGTTGACATAATTATCTCTCAATTAACCTGCGAGCGTACCCGACACTTTTAATGGCAGACGATAGTGATGTGCCATACATAAGAAGTTATCGACATTTGCTGAACCTCTGTTCCAGTCGTACTCCATGTTGAGTAATTTGTATTTTCCTGTACCAAAAAGGTGATAGGGGAGTAATTCCACACCCTGAAAATTCTTTTTTCCTTGTGTGAGTGCAGAAATGAGCGCCAGTAATTTATCAGCCTGATCCGGTGCATCGTTAAAATGCGGGATCACGGGGATACGGATAATAATCTGTTGCCCTCCCTGTAATAGCCGTGCAAGATTCCGCAGAATCGTTTTATTACTGACACCAGTAAAACGGGTATGCAGCGCATCTTCCGCGCTCTTTAAATCGTACAGAATCAGATTGCAGCCCGCCGTTGCCTGATGAATAGCGTGCCAGGAAGCGTAGCCAGCGGTTTCAATGGCGGTGTGAATATCCTCCGCTCTGAGCTGTTCAATTAAAACGCGAGCAAATTCAGGCTGCATTGCCACCTCGCCGCCACTGAGCGTCACACCGCCTCCGGACTGGCGAAACCAGATTTCATCAGCCATGACCCTTTCAAATGCGTTTTGTGCGCTAACATGTTCTCCGACAATATTGAGCGCGGAGGCAGGACAACGCGCTTCACATAATTGACAGCCAACGCATTTGCGGTCACGTTCAAGAACATGCACATCGTGATTCATGCTGTGGAGCCCCGTCGGGCACAGGTCGGCGCAGTTGCCACAATGCAGACAGCGGTCGGCATGGAAAAAAACATCCCGTTCGGCAGTTTGTCCTTCCGGATTTGCGCACCAGGCACAGCGCATCTGGCAGCCTTTAAAAAAGATAATGCTGCGGATACCCGGCCCGTCATGTAACGAAAATCGCTGAATGTTTGAGATCCAGCCATATGCCTGTTCAGAAGTGCCGCTGCGTCGTTCTGCTGATGATCTCATCCTGCACCTCTTTACTTAATTCAACGAAAAAGGCGCTGTAGCCCGCCACCCGGATCATCAGGTTGCGATAGTCGGCGGGATGTTGCTGTGCCTTTTTCAATGTTTCGTCGTCCACGTAGCTGAACTGGAGCTGAGCATTTCCCAGAATGCTCGCCGTACGCAGCAGGTGGATCAGGCTGTTCTGACCCTCAGGTGTTTCAAGCATGCCGAACATGAGCTTGATGTTATGCACCATGCCAATATCCATCTCTTCGACGTTGATCCGACTAACAGAGTTGATTATTGCAGTAGGTCCGAGGTAATCCGTTTGCTGAGCCGGGCTGATGCCATCAGCCAGCGGCTTACCCGCCAGTCGGCCAGAGGGCAGCGCACCGGTGATAAGCCCAAACGGGGTGTTGTTTGAAATAGAGAGTGTGCCGAACGCAAACGGCGCATACAGCATCCGGTACTGGCGGTGCTCCTGCTCAAGAAAACGCACCAGCTCGCGGGCGATATCATCCACCTCACGAATATCATTGCCATATTTCGGTGCTCGCTGGCAGGCAGTAAGTATTTCCCGATAGCCGACAAAATTATGTTCGAGAGCCTCCACGAGCTGCCGCAGCGTGAAGCGAGCGGTGTCGAAAACCAGCGTCCTGATGGCCATCAGCGAATTTACACAATCAGCAAGCCCGGTCCAGATGAGACCTGGCCCCGCGTTGAGGCGCGCGCCTCCCTGCGTGACATCTTTAGCTGTGGCAATACATCCCTCAATCAGGCATGACATCAGGGGTTTTCGGGCATGTTCCGCATGTAGCTTTTGTACGATCAGCGTCGCCTCTGCGGCTTTTCTGACGATAGCAGAGAGCTGAGTCCGAACCGCGGATTCAACGTCTTCATAGCAACTGAACTGAGATACATCGCCAGTGGCGGGGCCGCACTGCTTGCCATTTTGGGTTCGACCATTATGCAAAGCCAGCTCGATAGCCGCAGTAAAGGTGGTATAGCCTACCGACGTCCACTGGTACATTTTCCCTGATTTTTGGGGCTCGACGCAGCCCATCAGACAGTAGTCCCGGGCATCTTCATAGCTAAACCCTTTATGAAGCATCATCCGGATATGCGCATCGTCGAAATGACAGGCTGGAAAACCCATGCCACTGCGTACCACGTCGACGACTTTGCGCATAAACGGCTGGGGGGACTGATTATGTATACGTACTGCTAAACCCGGCTGGTAGATTTTTAAACGGGCTGAACAATCCATTATCATCAGCGTCAGCGGGTTGGTTGCATCGCCACCTTCACGTTTCTGGCCGCCCACCACGAGGTTGATAAACGGCTGGTAGCCAGCAAAATACATGGCTGTAGATTCGCTACAAATCCACAGGGTTTCGGCCATTTTTATGAGCCAGCAGCAGAGGAGTTCCTCAGCCTGTTGAAGATTGAGCGTGCCGTCGTTCAGATCGCGTTCCAGCAGTGGCCAAAGATATTGGTCGACGCGGCCGAGTGATATGCCGGTCTGATTTTCTTCCAGCATAAAGAGAGAATGCACGAACCATATCGCCTGCAACGCATCATGGAAATGCTGTGGTGGCTGTTCAGGCACACGGCTGCATATCCCGGACAGTTGCAGCAGCTCATCGCGACGCAGCGGATCGCCTTCTTTTTCCGCAAGCGCATTCAGATAGTGAGCATAACGTCGGGCATAAGTCACCACCCCGTCACAGGTATGCAGCATGGCGGTATAAAAATTAAAGGCATCACAGCCCTCGGGGGTAGCAGGATCAAGCGCGAGCAGCAGTGCTGCCGCTTCTTCACGGATCCCCTTTATTCCTTTGATTAGTAAAATATTGTCATAACCCGGACAGGAATCGCCGCCACCGTTTTGCGTTTTGATCGTGACATCGCAGATGCCATCATCATGACACCACTGCCATAGGCCGTGAGTCTTTAACTGCGTTTGCGCCATTTCATCGAGGGAACGGCCCTGCCAGTATGGGAATACTTCTTCGCGAAGCAGACGCTTTGTTTTCTCATCAATCTGATAAGGATCCTGCGCTCGCGTGGGAAGGGTTTCCAGCTCTTCGGCCAGCCAGCGCCAACTGATTTCAGGCGAAACTTCTCCCCCGCGTGCGCCGCCAGCCGGATGGCTGACGATCAGTTCATTTTGCGCCACATGCAGAGGCGCAGTCTCACAGGTACGCCGAAAGGCCAGGGCCCTGAGCAGACTGTTGTTCATTCCCGGATTGTCTTTATAGACCTGGGTTACGCTCATGGCCCGATGTGCCGAGACGAAAGGTTTTGCCTGAAGATAGGCTTCACGAAGCTGCACCAAGCGCAAGGAAAGTATCTCTGTTGTCATGCCGTTTCTCCTGTTAAAAGGCGATGATCGCCAGCCCGGTCACGATGCAGCCAATCCCGATCTTTTCCAGAATGCTGCTTTTTAATCGATAAAATAAGCTGCTCATCACGGTAATCAGTACAATCCCCAGCCCCGCCCAGATGGAGTAAGCAATGACTGGCAAAATATACCCCATAAGCATTGATAAAGAATAAAAAGAAATAACGTAGCAAATCAGGCAATGAATTGTTAATGGAATATTTTTAAAATGTCTGGTCTCAGGGAGTAATAGCGTGCCAGTGACTTCCATGGTGACAGAAATAATCAGCCAACAAAGGCAGTTCAGTATGATATACATGTTTTATTACGGTGTTATTTGTTTTGCTTGATCGCCAGGTTGAGTGTGATTGTTCCAGCGATAACCATCCCCAAACCCAGCCATGCCCTCTGCGATACAATATAGTCAAAAAAGCGGGATTGTATAACGGTAATGCTGAATAAGCCGACCGCTGACCAGATAGCGTAGGCCACGCCGAGATGAATTCGGCGTAATGCAATCGATAAAAAATAATAACTTATGCCATAGCTTATTATCGCTGACAGTCCCACAACGGGGCGCTGAAAACTGTTTGATAGCGATAACAAGGTTGTGGCGATAACTTCAATGGATACTGCAACCATGAGTGCAGCAAAGCTTTTCGTTAACGTCATTAATAAATCTCACACTATTTAATAAAATATAAAGCGTGTTTATTAGTATAATAATGCAGAGTCGTAACCCGACTGAACAATTCCGCTCACGTTTACGCAACACATCCTTGTGCTTACAGAATAAAGACTCCTTCAATCATCAGGCACGCTTTGCCCGAAAGTTCGATACGTCCGTTATCTTTAACAAAGCAAATCAGTTCGCCTTTACGGCTCCCGCCCTGTTGCGCGTGTAATCTCTTTTTCGACAGTTTTTCACTCCAAAGCGGTGCCAGAAAGGTATGAGCCGAACCTGTCACCGGATCTTCATTTACCCCCACCTGCGGGCCGAACCAGCGGGAGCGAAAATCAAAAGTGCTTGAGGACGCAGTCACCACCACGCCGCGTGTGTTAAACCTTGCCAGCGCGTTGAAATCAGGCTTCAGGGCATCCAGCTTGTCTTCATCATCGATGACGACAATAAGGTCGGACGCCTGCCAGACTTCTACGTCGTTTTCCTCCAGACCCAGGGCCTTAAGCAATCCTTCCGGCGCGGCAATTCGGGATGGGAGCACCTGGGGGAAATCGAGCGTATATTGCTCACCATGCGAGGTCACGGTCAGTTCGCCGCTGCGGGTGAAAAAATGCACGCATTCGCCGGCGTCGTCACGGCTTAAGAGAACGCTCGCGGCAGCAAGCGTCGCATGGCCGCAGAGATCCACTTCCACTGCAGGGGTGAACCAGCGAAGCGCGAAGCCGCCATCCTGTTGAACCACAAATGCGGTCTCGGAAAGGTTGTTTTCCGTCGCGATATGCTGGAGCACTTTTTGTTCCGGCCAGGCGTCCAGCAGGCAGACGGCCGCGGGATTACCCGTAAAGGGGCCGTCAGAAAAGGCGTCAACCTGGTAAAACGGAATGCGCCGGGGACTGTTATTTTTCACCCATCACCTCAAGATCGTTATACACCGTATAGCGGGTTACGCCCAGGGCCTGCGCCGCGTGCTGGACGCCGCCCCGCATTTTGAAAATGCCTTTAGCGTGCATTTCAGCGACTATTTTAAGCCGCTGCGCTTTCTGTACCTTTTTGCCCGGAACCGAATGTTTATCGATGATTTCCTGGATTGACTGCTCAATGATGCCGCCCAGGTTCATATCCTGCGGGTCTGAATCGGCAAGCGGGCTGCCTGTTATTGCGTCGAGGCACTTGCGCATTTGCTCATAAGGAGAGGTATCGATATTGATGCAAAAAGCCATCAACGGTACCCCTTCCTCGCTGTAGTAAATTGTCGAGGCGCTGTTCAGGATCCGTCCGGACGCCGTAGTGGTTTTATAATTTTTAACCGTAACCGGGGTGCTGTCCTTATTGTTTTTAAGCAGCAGAGCGAATCCTTTGTCTTTTTCAGGACCAGATAAAAGATTGTCGCCCGCTTTTCTGCCGCTGACGTGCCCATTAATGATTTTTACCACGGACTGCTCTGGCGTGGTGAGGTTATGCAGGACTATCTCCTGGTTCGCTGACAACGTACCTGCGAGTGCTTCCATTGCCGCTTCCAGCGGCCCGGAAATCAGTTCAATCTGTTTGGCGTAATCTGATTTCATCGTTTTTCCTTTATGTTCGGCATGGTCAAAGGTCCTGTATAAAACCTCGCTTACATTCTTTAGCTGGCCTTTTCTGCCCTGGCGAGAGTCCTGGTAGCGTTAAAGTATATTGATAATGTTTAATTATCAACAAAAAGTTGATAAAAGGGGCAGGGGCGCGTAGATTTTATGTCATGCAATGTGATTAAAAATAACGTAACAGTATAATATTTAAGGAATAAAATGAAATTTTTGACTGTGATTGTGGCTATAACACTCCTGACGGCATGCCAGCTGGTACGCCCTTTTGGCGATGCTACCACCTATAAACCATTTACCGTTTCAGCGCATCCCGGACTGGAGGGACGGTATCACTGTATGCGAAGCACGCTTGACGCTGAAGGCTACGAAGTGGAATACATCTTCCCGGAACGCGATACGCCTAACTTTTTTGATATCTCCAGAGAGCACAGGCTGATTGCCCAGGTCGATATGTATCATACCACCGGGGCAAACTTTCTGGATATTACGCTTATCTCCGGTTCGAAACAGACCAATGAAGATCTTGCCCGTGTCATAGCCCATTGTGTCAGCAGATGATCAACCAGAACGAAAAACATGCGAGGCGCAGGACAGGGACGCCTTGATCCTGCTTGCAATCATACCCCCTAATTTCAACAAAAAGTTGATTATCTAGCTTTACGTTGATAGTGTAGTTCTACTGGCTGTCGTCAAGGGGGTTATATGAACGTTGATCGTAAAAAAAACACTGAATGGGGCAAGTGGACGGAGCGAGGCCTGGTCTTCACCGTCATTATGTTTTGCATCATTAACTATGCTTATCAACTCTTCCGCATATTTTCTGCTTGAAGCCGTCTGTTTTCGTTGTGAAAGCTACGAAAAATACAAAGCCCTTACCCTGACAAAAATTTATTAAAGATCCTGAGTGCTGAGGCTCATTTGCGTTTCTGGCATAAAACTCTAAAAAGAATAAATTTTTAGACAAAAAAACTCACAAACTGAATGGTTATTACAATTCAACATTATCATTTATAAACTGTGGAATTATAGATGGGAGTGGTTTTTTAATTTGCATTGGTGGTCGTAAATAGTCTTTTTAACTACTTTTTTGCATTTTGTGTGGTTAAAGAGGTTGGCTTTTTCACTGATTGACACATTTATCGTTACTAAACACAATATAACCTCACATTACCAATGGTATTAATCCTGAAGTCATTATCAGGGAGGTGTAGGTATAGAAAAGAATAAGGAACTTGTCGCCTGTCAGGCTGCGTATAGCGGGTATATTGTGGAATTTAATAATGGGTCCCGTCTCTGGATAAATCGGGAAACATTGCTGGTCGGATGGTTCGACAATCCGCAGGTGCCTCAAAAGGGAAGGATGCGCTTTCAGAAGACAAAGATGAATCTCTTTGCTTATCTTCTTGAACATGCTGTTCGAAAAGAGGTCAGCCGTGATGAAATATTACATCAGGTATGGGAAAAATATGGCCTTAAGTCATCCAGCAGACAACTTTGGCATGCAATTGGCCAGCTTAAACTGAGTCTGTTTACGCTAGGTATTCCTTACGAATTTATTCAGTCGAATAAAGGTAAGACCTATTCACTGGAAAAAATAAAGGTTTTCTTTATTACGCAATCCGATATTAATGATGATGCATATTAATAATTTTTAAGATGTTAACTCTTTTAGATGAGATATATACATATGTCTGAATATATTAAAGTATTTCTGGCGTTATGCTCTTTTGTTTTCACTGGTACGCTCGCCCATGCGGCCAGTTCAGGTACGATCACCTTTACCGGTTCGGTGAACAGTGAAACCTGTGCGGCGGTGGTAAATAACGGTAATGCAGATGCGACAGTAACATTACCCGCCGTACCAACATCAGCATTAAGTGCGGCAGGAGCGACAGCGGGGGCAACCACATTTACGATTAATTTAACGGGCTGTGATGCAGCAAATACCAAAACCCGCGCATACTTTGAAGCAGGGGGACAGGTTAACAGTACCGGACGTTTAAATAACTCGAATACTGCCGGGGCGACAAACGTTGAGCTGGAGCTCCTTGATGTGGATGACAACAGCTCCGTTATTGTTGCCGGTGATTATGCTTCACAGTCTACCTCCGGAACTACAGTGGATGCCTCGTCCGGTACTGGTACGCTGAATTATGCCGTCCGTTATTATGCTACCGGTGCGGCGACATCCGGTGCAGTAGCCAGCTCAGTGACGTACAGTATTATTTATCTCTAATCTTTTTGCTCGATACGGATATAACAATAATTAAACAGGGAGAGTGTTCTTCTTGAGGTCTGTCGTCGGCCTGAGGAATCAGGCCGTTTTTTTCCAAAATGGAGCAGTATGAAATTTAAAATTTTCTGTACGTTTATATCACTCTGTTTTTTTAGCCATCTCACTGTGGCCGCTGTCTCGCTTTCCGGAACGCGAGTAATTTATCCGCAGGGTAAAAAAGAGATTTCGCTGGAGATTAAAAATCACGGTCCCCAACCGGTATTGACTCAAAACTGGATTGATGACGGAAATATTCATGCGTCACCCGATATACTGAATATACCTTTTGTCATTACGCCACCCATTGCCAGAATTAATCCTGAACAGGGGCAAACGTTGCGCATTTCTGTTCTGGAGAACATGCTGCCGCGGGATAAGGAATCTGTTTTTTGGGTAAACGTGCTGGAAATTCCTGCCGTCAATAAAATGGCGGAAAATAAACTTCAGATGGCTTTCCGTACGCGCATTAAATTATTTTATCGGCCGGAAGGACTCGCAGGGCAACCGGAGTCAGCAGCGCAGCAACTCACCTGGAGACGAATATCCTCCACACAGCTTGAAGCGGTAAATAATACCCCATGGAACGTATCCCTTGCCGGGGTAGTTTCCGGCCGCTGGAAGGCTATGGGGGATTTAGTGCCCGCTTACGGTAAAAAAAATTTCACGGTTAAACGCGGATCTTCTCTGTCATCTAATGGCGACATAACCTGGACGTACATCAACGATTATGGAGCTGAACGTTCCGCAAGAGGTCGCTTGAATAATTAATTCACAGGACTGGAATGCTATGAAAAAGGGATTATCGGTATGGCCTGCGCTTTCAACCGTGGCTTATGGGGTTTTCTCTGCACTGTTTTACGCTTTCGGAGTTCATGCTGATGATGACATACAGTTTGACAGTAATTTTTTGCGCATCTCCCATCCTGAAAACGTTGATCTCTCGGCTTATATGAATAATGCGATGCCTGCCGGCAGATACCGGGCCGATATCTATCTGAACGATAAGCTTGTCATGATCGATGATATTCGCATCAGCGGAAAAGATGCCCGCTCTCAGCGCATTTTGCTATCGCAGGCGACCGTCACAGGATTGCAGTTAAAAAAAAGCAGGCTGTGCGCCAGTAATGCCGGGCAGTGGTGCGATCTCCAGGCCGTCCTGCCAGAAAGCCAGCTGAAATTTAACGGAGGCAGACAGCGCCTTGATGTCAGTATCCCCCAGGCCATGTTGCAGCATGTCGCACGCGGCAGCGTGAGCCCGGTGCTCTGGGATGCTGGGATCCCCGCGCTGCTGCTGGGGTATAACGTGAATGGCTATCGCAGCGAAAATAGCAGTGGGGAATATAACAACCTCTACGCGGCGCTGAACGGCGGGCTGAATATCGGTGCCTGGTATTTTCGGCATAACGGGACGTTAAGCTGGCAGCAGCAGAATGGTACGCAGCAGAAAAAATATACGGTGCTTAACAGCTACGTCCAGCATCCGCTGGCGAGGATTGAAGGGAACCTGATTCTGGGTGAATCAAACACCTCCGGACAGTTATTTGACTCCGTGTCATTTACCGGCGCATCGGTAGCCAGTGATGACCGGATGCTGCCCGCTTCGCGTCGGGGCTATGCGCCGGAGATCCGCGGGGTCGCGCAAACCAGCGCGAAAGTGACGATCCGTCAGAACGGAAAAGTCATTTATGAAACAACAGTATCGCCCGGGGCATTTGTTATCAACGATCTCTATCCGAGCGGGTATGGCGGCGATCTGAACGTTACGGTGCTGGAGGCTGACGGATCGCAGCATTTTTTTGACGTCCCCTATGCATCGGTTGCACAGCTGCTCCGCCCGGGAACAAGCCGTTACAGCGCGACGGCGGGCAGGCTGAGGGGAGACTATCTCAGCGAGCGCCCGGCATTTAGTGAAGTGACGTATCAGCGGGGGCTGACAAATAGCGTCACCGGTTCTGGGGGCATTCAAGCCACGTCATTTTATCAGGCTATGCAGGCAGGCCTTGCTGTGGGAACACCTGTCGGAGCAGTGTCTCTCGATACCACATGGTCGCAAACCCGGCTAAGAGAAAAAACACTCCGGGGAGAAAGCATCAGGCTGAGCTACAGCAAATATATTCCCGCAAGCCGGACGCAGTTTTCACTGGCCACCTGGCGATACTCAACGGGGAATTATCTTTCTCTGATGGATGCCACCCTGCTACATCAGCAGCGGCCTGATGAGATAACAGACGGTCAAACCGGTAGAACCCGTAACCGGGTGACGCTGACCCTCAACCAGGGGCTGCCTGACAAGTGGGGACAGCTTTATGTGACGGGCATTCTTCAGGACTACTGGGGGCGGAAAGGCTATGACCAGCAGTATCAGGCGGGCTATACCCTGACAACGGGCAGGGTGAACTGGAGCCTGGGTGTCAACCGAAGCCGCTCGGCGGGGGGAGAATTTCAGAATATCTGGACGTTGAGTTTTAACATGCCTTTGGGTAGCGCCAGCACACCGCTGCTTACCGGGCAGGTGTCGCGAGACGGGCAAGGACATTTCAGCGAGCAGGTTGCGCTTTCCGGCAGCGCCGGCGAGCGACAGCAGTTCAGCTGGAATGCCGGGGCGTCGCATCAGTATCACTCAGGGGATTCCGGGCAAATAGGCGGGAGCTGGACCGGGCCAGTTTCTACCCTTACAGCAAACTATGCTCAGGGGAAAGCATGGAAGAGTGGCTCAGTGGGGGTGAGCGGTACGGCCGTCGCGCATTCCGGCGGGGTCACTTTCTCACCCTGGACAGGCAACACCTTTGCGCTGGTTGAGGCGAAGGGTGCGGAAGGTGCTGAAATTCCCGGCTATGCCGGAACGCGCGTGGATGGATTGGGCTATGCGTTGGTACCAAACCTGATGCCCTATCAGAAAAATGCCGTATCGATAGATACCACCTCGGTAGAGGATGATCTCGATCTCGACAGCACCAGCAAGCAAGTGATCCCATACGCTGGCGCCGTAGTGAAAGTGAAATATCGCGCCACTGAGGGCGTACCGGTACTGATAAAAGTACGCAGGAGTAACGGTGAGGGTGTGCCTTTTTCTGCTCGTGCGACAGATGCCAGCAATAATATCGTGGGGTATGTGGGGCAGGGGGGCCGCCTGTATGCCCGTCTGGCGCAGCAAAGTGGGATACTGGAGCTACGCTGGGCTGAAGGCGAAGGGTCACGCTGCAAAATGAAGTATTCACTTCCGTCCACATCGGGAAAAAAATTGCTCATCTTCGATTCAATTTGTAATTAATACGACGTAAAAACGTCAGGAAGCTAATGAAAGTTTTAGTCTGTGTATTTACTGATAATGAGTTTTTATTTTCAGCAATGGTGGAATTGCTCTCCTCCCATCCGCTTTTAGCGGAAAAATATGGACTACGCAAAATCCGTTCAGATGAAATTGTAGCGTGGATGCGTACGGCAGATAGCCAGAATATGATAATGGCCGGGCCTGACATGGAGCCTCTGGTCAGGGCTTTTTGCCTTGATAAACAGTTGGATTATTTTACGACCAGATTTAATGCCAGTGAAATACAGAGTTTTCTGGTTCAGGGTACAATTCGACATCATGAGAGAAGGACGAATCTTGTTCGGGCAAGGAAAACCATGAGGCTTTCGAAACAGGAGTTAAGGGTGATGTCATGGTTTATGCTCGGATTATCTCCTCATAGCATGTCAAGATATTATGGTTTATCGATTAAAACGATCAGTACCTATAAGAGGCGCCTGATGGATAAGCTTTGCATTAAATCCGATGCCGAGCTTTTTAAGGTGGGGGTCACCTATCAAACGTATCGCAATCATTTTAGTTAAATGAAGAGGGTAACGGCCTTGCGTAATAAGCGTAACGATGCAGGAGTAGTTAAATGGGCATTATTGTATAAAGGAAGTAGGTGGTGATATGTACAGGCTTATGTTAACTGTTTTGCTTTTGTATCCATTTTCAACCTTTGCCACATGTGTGTTGAATACGAGTAATACAAGCATGTTACAACAGGAACAAACAGTTCAAATACCCTTAATACATCAGATTATATCGGTTGGACAGGATATGCCCGTAGGTTCTGAAATATACAGGCAAACTTACCGCTCGGGACTAAGTCCCTACAAGGTAACCTGTGCAAGTACTAACGGTTATTTTAGAGTTAAACGACAGATTGATTATACCCCTCAACCAGTGTCAGGGTATTCTGGAAGCGTCTATACAACAGTATACGAAACGGGTATTCCTGGAGTGGGTATTAGTATATGGAATGGTTCAAAAGTCATATGGCCTTATGAAGAAATTATATGTCTCAGTGGTGATGATATAAATTGTACAGTAGATAATCCTTATAGTACTAACGCCTTTGATATAACACTTATAAAAACGGGCGATATCACCCCAGGACTCCTTGATGCTACGAATTTGCCAGCGGTTTCGATAAGTCTTGGGAAGCAAACAGAGAATTATGTAAAAATTGCAACTTACTCTTTTACTGGCAGCATTCAGATTAATACTTCAACCTGTACGACACCTGATTATACCGTCTCATTGGGGAACTGGTCGCAAACGAGGTTTAAGAGTAAAGGATCTAGCAGCCCGTGGGTGCCCGCCAGTATTGTTTTAACGAACTGTACCAGGGCAGTTGGAAATGCAACGAGTGGAAATGTCTGGTCGGAAAACGCTTCAGGCATAACCACAGGAGCCTTGACGCCTAACCCCTGGACTGTTTCTTTTACTTCCGTCAGCGGCGTTATTGATGCTGATAACGGCATCATCGCTACGGACACGTCAGCAACAGATGCTGCACAAGGGGTAGGGATACAGCTCAGCCAGGGTCTACCTGACAGCGCAGGAACTAACCTTATAAAAATCAGTGATAGTGCAATAACCGGAACGTTACCTACAACGGGAGAAACGTCATATGTCATTCCATTATCGGCGCGTATTATTCAGACCGAAGATTCTGTTGTGGCAGGTAACATAACGGGAAAGGTGGTTTACACTTTAAATTATCTGTAGTGTTCTGATATTTCCTGCCCTTTAGCCCCCTCATTTGCGATGTGGGCTGTCGCGGATGGGGGGCATTCCAGCGTTTTAAACACAACCGTACTACTGAACGCGTTTGTAGCGATCTCCGTTGTACATAAGATGATCGTCAAAAATGATGAAGTTATCCCCATTATTCGCCCACAGGAAGTTTTCCTTATCCAGCATGGCATTGATTTTTTTCGTGTTGTAATGGACGCCCGTTTCTTTATCCCATATGAGATCGGTTATTTTTACCGCATAGAAATGACGTTGCCCTGATTTCATGTCTGCTATAGAAATTTTAGCCGGGATCTTTGAATTTGTTTCCTCAATCCAATTTCCAACAAAAGCCTTTCCATTTTCCGGTTTACAGCCCGTCAGTGAAGTGATGAATAGTAACGCAATAGCATATGATGCCAGACGCATTGTCGATGCCTCTTAATCTATTTTAATAATGAAATGTTTCTGCTGACGTATTTTAGAGGAGGTGAACAGGGAGGGCAATTTGTGATCTGATGGCTTTGTTTCTTTTTTATAACGAGCATTTTCAGATAAAAATAGCCATTTTGTTATTATTGTTACTATTCCATGCTGGTATATGTGGTTTGAAGAGAGAGATGCAAGGAGAGGACGGGGATTATTCTGTCGGTAATGACTGAGTTTTTTTGACTAAATATCATCGAATGACAGAGCGGTATTCTGCCGGGGCAGTAAAGGCCTCCGATTATAGAGGCTCTTGGAATCTCATTCTCAGCGTTTACATGCGTTTCTCCGTTTCTTACCGTAAGGGCAGGTTTTGAAAATACAGCGGACGGAGGATGTACAAAATGAATTTTCAGGTTCTTTATCGCCAGGGCAGCTGGACATGTTGTGCATGACTCGCCAGAGCGTCGGGCTATACTTGTCAATTTGTATTATATTAATCTTCCGTAATTTTTCTGATATAACAATTCCGTTTTTGTTAACCTTAATGTTATCACCGGGTTTGATAAGATATTCTCCATTATACCAGAGCAGGTATTTATGGTTATATTGCGTAATTATCTTGGTGAAAAACGTTCCAGTAATAGGGCTGACAATAGTGCCTAATGAAATCCATAATTTTGTTGTTTCCACTCATCTACCTTTTTTTACAAAGAATATACTCCCTTAAAACAGTCTATCGTTCTCTGTGATAAGTACATAATAGATATTGCCTATATATAGAATAAGCACGGGTAAGCATCTAAAAGATGTTATGTCAAATACTTACACAATGCTTTACTTTAAAATGGTTAATAATACTAATATTTACGATTGAGACAGGTCGGAAGTAAATTTTACATTCTGCGCAAAAAAAATCACCCTTAGTTTTAAGTTAAGTAAGTATTGTCTGGTTCCTCCCTTTTTATTTAATGCTCTTCCCACAGGGATAATACCTCCTCAACGTTTCTTACCCCATCACGGAAATAATTGATGTGGTGTTTTTCGATAAAAAAGATTTCAAGTGAGAGAGCTAAAACGAGAAATACAATAAAAAATATGAAAAGGTTTTTGATCATGGCTTACGTCTAATTGCTTCATGTAAAAAAATAAATATATTCAATAGGTTATTTTTGTTAAAAGTAAGTTAATAACCAGCGCGCTGATAAGGATGAGTCCCATACCTGTCTATCGCCTAAATAAATAATATCAACATTTTGTTGTAAATTAAACTAATGGTGTGGTTGTTGTGATCCAGCGCACCTTCTTGTGACGCGACGTGTCTGGCAGCTGTTTGCTCTGGAAAAGGCTTTTGAGTGGAAAAACAAGAACGAGAAGCGCCAGGCGGTATGCCTGGCATGAGACAACGTGCGCGGCTCAAATATTTTTTTTGCGGGGTTATACCATTTTAAAGACGGAGAATTTTTTCGTGACGGGCAACATTCGTTCGGTATCCCCGTAAAGCGCAATGGCTATAAACTCCAGAGACTCCAGAGAGGTTTCTTTCGTCGCCTGAATCTGGGCTTCAGACGACGCGCCAAGCATCGTCGTGCTGAAGTAGTTAAACGTTATGTCCGCGCCCTGACATTTTAGCAGCGCTGTTTTGAGCTGATTGCTGTTTTTTGCCTGAAGGATGACAACCGGATAATGGCTAAGATAGGCCTGTAAACCGCTTTCTTCATTCGAATAGTCATGAAAGAGCGCGTCATCCGCTTTACGCATGATCCCAGCTGCGAGGTGGGCGGTGGCATTCAAAAGTAAAGCCGGCTCCATCATACGGTTAACAACGATATAGAGTTTTTTTTGATTGTCTTCAAACATCGCGATTCCTCAATGGCAACTTACTCACCCCGCATAGCCTGCTAGCGAGATTCTCGTTTATACCGGACATGGTCAATAATGGACATGACGAAAACTATGCTGGCGGCGGGAAGCAGCCAGGCCAGCCCCTGATTATGCAGCGGCATGCTGGCGGTGAGCGAGGCCAGCCACCGTGGACCGCCTGAAGAGTTGAGCGCCTCTGCCAGACCGAACAGGAAGGTAACGAACGCGGCGGGGATAATGACCAGGGTCGTGGAATGGAATTTTTCACGAAAGAAAAATGTCAGGATGAGCACCACGAATACCGGGTAAATTGCCGTCAGGACCGGCACTGACAGATTAATCAGTTGGGTAAGCCCAATGTTGGAGATCAGCATTGAGACGATGGCAAAAAACCAGATGCAGGTGCGATAGCTGAAGCGGGTGTGATCGCTAAACCAGGAGCCGCAGGCCGATGTCAGACCGATCGCGGTGACCAGGCAGGCAAGGGTCATCAGCACGCCCAGAAAAATATCTCCGGCAGCCCCGTAGCTAAAATGCACATAGGCGCTGAGGACCTGTGCTCCGTTCGTTGCGCCCTCAATCAGCCCGCTGCTGCTTAGCCCCAGACGGAACAAGCCTGCATAAACGACGACCAGCCCCACACCCGCAATCAGACCGGAGTATAGCGCGTAGCGGGTGATAAGACGTGGGGAGGTCACGCCCCTGGACTGAATTGCCCTGACAATCACCAGCCCAAAGACCAGAGCCGCCAGCGTATCCATCGTCAGATAACCGTTAGTGATCCCCTGAGAAAAGGGGGAGGTTGCGTACAGTCCCTGGGGTGGCATTGGCGCTCCTGCCGGGATGAGCACGGCCGTGACCGTCAGGACCAGCAGGGCAATGATTTTCAAGGGTGATAAAAATTTCCCTACGGTATCGAGAAGACGTCCGGGATAGAGGGACACCAGAATCACCAGGCTAAAAAAGATTAAGCTCCACAGGGGCAACCCGCTTTTATTCACATGATAATGCTGCAATGCCAGTTCGTAAGAGACGGTGGCGGTACGTGGAATAGCAAAGATCGGACCGATACAAAGATAACAGGCAAGAGTCAATGCCATACCGCAGATGCGCCCGGTGGGACGGGTGATGGCCGACAGCGAACCGCCCGCTTTCGCCATGGCAATGGCGGTAATCACCGGCAATCCGACGCCCGTCAACAGAAAACCCATTGCCGCAAACCAGACGGATGTGCCTGCCTGTAGCCCGATCAACGGCGGAAAGATGATATTACCCGCCCCGACAAACAGAGCAAAGTTGAGAAAGCCCAGAATAAAAATGTCTCTGACGCGAAAAGTAGTCATGTTGTTGTCTTCATCAGTTCTTTGCCGTAAAGCGCCAGGAACGAGAGTGCGGTTAAGTATAAAGCACATTCTGAAACAGTCCGGACCGGGGCGAACGTGAGGCTCAGTGGTGCTCGTGATGGTGATCCCCATGATGATTATGCCAGCCGTGGGCATGCGAAGGTTCATGGTGCCATGGGCGATGGTCCGGATGATGATGATCGGAAGAATGATGATCTCTAATGACGCATCCGCTGAGCATGAGGCTCAGGGCAATTAGGGCAACGTTAAGGGATAACTGTCTGTTCAGCATACTGCTGTCCTCTCGGTGAAGATTTACGATCGGGAGGCAATGATATCCACTAAACAAAAAGTTGTATTTTCAACTTTTATTTGTTTTTGAAATTAACCGTAACAAAATGATTCAAAAAACGCATATTTGTATGAAAAAAAAGGGATTTCTCAAGAGAGGTCTGAGGGATTATGCTTGCACACCTGTGCGTTTTCAGCGAAGCAGTAAATTCTTATGTAAATAAAGTTTTCATTGTAACTTATTGTATATTAGCATTTTTGTTGGGTGTGTTTTACTTGTTTGTATATCATTTCACCTTGTTTATCTTTATGTAAAAAGCGTAATGATAAGTAATTGATATTGTCACGTAGTGGAATAAAAAGGATAGTGCGCCCTCAGGAAAAACCACATAAGGAAAATGGTCAATGAAAACGTTAATCTCTCTTACTGCCCTCCTCGGACTAGCCTCTGCTTCTGCCTTTGCTGCCACTGCACCAGAGTGCGTAAAAGCTGACAATCAGCAGATTGAAGCGCTCTTCGATAAATGGAATGCATCGCTTCAGACAGGCGATGCCCATAAAGTGGCGGATAATTACCTGAGCGATGCGGTATTGCTGCCGACAATATCAAACCAGGTCAGGCTGACGGATAAGGAGCGTGTGGATTACTTCGAGAATTTTCTGAAGAAGAAGCCGTTCGGTAAAATTGACAGCCGCACCATTCGTCTCGGCTGTAATAAAGCCATTGATACCGGGACATACACTTTTACTTTCGCGGATAAAACATCCGTAACCGCACGCTATACCTTTACCTACGCATGGGACGGAAAAGCGTGGAAAATCTCATCGCACCACTCTTCTGCGATGCCAGAAGGGTAAACCCTGCCCCCTCTCCTGGTTGGGGAGAGGGGTAACGTCTTAACGGCGAACCGGCGCGCCGTTCGCCACGTAATACGCCGCCGTGCTCTTCGCCAGCGGCTCGCGCCCGCGAATCGCATCAGCAATTTTCTCGCCGATCATAATCGTGGTGGCGTTCAGGTTGCCGGTAATAATCTGCGGCATGATCGACGCATCCACCACGCGTAACCCTTCCAGCCCGTGAACGCGGCCTACGCCATCGACCACCGCCATTTCGTCGTAGCCCATCTTGCAGGTGCCGCACGGATGGAAGGCGGTTTCGGCGTGGTTACGCACGAACTCGTCCAGCTGTTCGTCGGTCTGGCATTCGACGCCCGGGCTGATTTCGCGACCGCGATACTTGTCCAGCGCGGGCTGGTGCATGATCTCACGGGTGATGCGGATCGCGTCGCGGAACTCCTGCCAGTCCTGCTCGTGGGACATATAGTTGAACAGGATCGCCGGATGCTGATGCGGGTCGCGGGACTTAATCCGTACGTGCCCGCGGCTCGGCGAGCGCATGGAGCCGACGTGGCACTGGAAACCGTGTTCTTTCACCGCGTTCGAGCCGTTGTAGTTAATCGCTACCGGCAGGAAGTGATACTGAATATTCGGCCACTCGAACTCCTCGCGGCTGCGGATAAACCCGCCCGCTTCGAAGTGGTTGCTCGCGCCCACGCCTGTGCCGCCAAACAGCCACTCCGCGCCAATCTTCGGCTGGTTCCACCACTGCAGGGCAGGGTAGAGGGAAACGGGCTCTTTGCATTCATACTGAAGGTACATCTCCAGGTGATCCTGCAAGTTTTCCCCCACGCCGGGTAAATCATGTACCAGCGGGATTTCAAACTGCTTCAGCAGTTCAGCGTTGCCCACGCCGGAGCGCTGGAGGATCTGCGGTGACGCAATAGCGCCCGCGCACAGCAGTACCTCTTTCTTCGCTGTCGCTTTTGAAGGAATGGTGCTTTCGCCTTCCAGCCACTCGACGCCCACCGCGCACTTGCCGTCAAAGATAATGTGATCGGTCATGGCGTGGGTGCGGATGGTCAGATTCGGGCGCGGTTTGGCCTGATCCAGATAGCCGCGCGCGGTGCTGGCGCGTCGGCCCTGCGGCGTGACCGTGCGATCCATCGGGCCAAAGCCTTCCTGCTGATAGCCGTTGAGATCGTCGGTGCGCGGGTAGCCCGCCTGCACGCCTGCCTCCACCATCGCTTCAAACAGCGGGTTCACGCCCGGCTTAGAGGTGGTGACGCTCACCGGACCGTCGCCGCCGTGGTAGTCGTTCGGCCCCACGTCGCGGGTCTCTGCCTTGCGGTAGTAGGGCAGGCAGTTGAGATAGCTCCAGTGCTCCAGACCCGGTTCTTTCGCCCAGTTGTCCAGATCCATTGCGTTGCCGCGCACGTAGCACATGCCGTTGATCAGCGACGAGCCGCCCAACCCTTTTCCGCGTCCGCACTCCATGCGGCGGTTGTTCATGAAAGGCTCTGGCTCGGTTTCATACGCCCAGTTGTAGCGCTTGCCCTGCAACGGGAAGGCCAGCGCGGCAGGCATCTGGGTGCGGAAGTCAAAGCGGTAGTCCGGCCCGCCCGCCTCAAGCAGCAGGACGGTGGTGTTCGGATCTTCAGTCAGTCGTGTTGCCAGAACGTTGCCGGCAGAGCCGGCCCCGATAATGATGTAGTCAAATTGCAAATAAACCTCCCGGTTAAAATATGGACTGGAATTTACCCATCTCAACCTGGATGGACTTCACCTGGGTGTAACTCTGAAGCGTCATGACGCCGTTCTCGCGGCCAATGCCGGAGTGTTTGTAGCCGCCCACCGGCATCTCCGCGGCGGATTCGCCCCAGGTGTTGATCCAGCAGATGCCCGCTTCGAGCTGATGAATAGCGCCGTGGGCGCGGTTCAGATCGGCGGTGACAATGCCCGCCGCCAGACCGTAGTCGGTGTCATTGGCGCGACGAATGGCCTCTTCGTCAGTGTCATAGGAAAGAATGGACATCACCGGGCCGAAGATCTCTTCGCGCACGATGGTCATTTCGTCGGTGCAGTCGGTGAACACGGTCGGGGCAACCCACGCGCCGTTATCAAAGCCGTCACCCTTCATCACGTCACCGCCGCACAGCACGCGCGCACCTTCCTCTTTGCCTTTGGCGATGTAGCGCATCACGCTGTCGCGGTGCGGGAAGCTGACCATCGGGCCGAAGTTAGTGTTTTCATCGAACAGGTCGCCCGCGCGGATGCGGCCCACGCGCTCAACGATTTTTTGCTCAAACGCGGCTTTAAACTTCGCGGGCACGAACACGCGGGTGCCGTTGGTGCACACCTGACCGGAGCTGAAGAAGTTGGCCATCATGGCGATATCTGCCGCGAGATCCAGATCCGCATCGTCAAACACTATCAGCGGGGATTTACCGCCCAGCTCCATCGTCACCTCTTTCAGGGACGAGGCCGCCGAGTTCGCCATCACCTTTTTGCCGCTGGCGACGCCGCCGGTAAAGGAGACTTTGGCGATGCCCGGATGCTCGGTCAGGTACTGGCCGGTTTCCGCGCCCACACCCGGCAGAACGTTAAACACGCCGTCCGGCACGCCCGCTTCGGTGTAGATTTCCGCCAGTTTCAGGGCGGTAAGCGGCGTTACTTCGCTCGGCTTGAAGATCATCGCGTTGCCCGCCGCCAGCGCCGGGGCGGATTTCCACAGGGCGATCTGGATCGGATAGTTCCACGCGCCGATGCCCGCCACCACGCCCAGCGGCTCGCGGCGGGTGTAGACGAAGGAGGTCTCGCGCAGCGGGATCTGGCTGCCTTCCAGTGCCGGGATCAGCCCCGCGTAGTACTCCAGCACGTCCGCGCCGGTGACGATGTCGACGGTCGAGGTTTCAGAAAACGCTTTACCGGTGTCGAGGGTTTCCAGCTTTGCCAGCTCGTCGTTGCGCTCGCGCAGGATATCGACGGCGCGACGCAGGATGCGCGAGCGCTCCATGGCGGTCATCGCCGCCCAGATTTTTTGCCCGCGCTTTGCGCTCTCTACGGCGCGGTCCACGTCTTCACGCCCGGCGGCCTGCACGCTCGCCAGAACTTCACCGTTGGCCGGGTTGATGGTCTCGAAGGTGCGACCGCTGGTGGCGGATGTATAACCACCATTGATATAAAGCTGCTGTTCTGCCATTCGGGACATGCTTCCTCCTCGGTTATTCGGTCGGTAAATGCTGGCTGATAAAGTGGCTGGTAAGCGACTGGGCCAGGGTTTTATCCAGCGGTTTGCCGCTGAGCGCGGCGCGCAGCCACAGCCCGTCAATCAGTGCGGCGAGCCCGTAGCCCGCCTCTTCAGCCTGTTCACGCGGCAGTTCGCGGCGGAATTCGTACACCAGATTTGAGAGCAACCGGCGGCTGCTGACCTGCTGCAAACGATAGAGCATCGGCTGATGCATGCTGCTGGCCCAGAAGGCCAGCCAGGCCTTCATCGCCGCGCCGCTGACCTGGGTTTCATCAAAATTGCCGCCGACAATCGCCTGCAAACGCTGCTCTGCACTGCCGTCCGGCAGGGCGCGTAAACGGCTTAATACCGCATCGCGTAACTGACCGGTGATGTCGCGCATGGTTGCTTCCAGCAGACCGTTTTTATCTTTGAAATAGTGGCTGATGATCCCCGTGGACACGCCCGCCCGACGGGCGATTTGCGCGATGGTTGCGTCATGCATTCCCACTTCATTAATTGCTTCCAGCGTGGCATCGATGAGCTGCCTGCGCCGGATCGGCTGCATCCCCACTTTGGGCATTTTTGCCACTCCATTCATCAGCATTGGTAATCTATTAAAGCGGTTTTTGATTGGACGTTCAATATAAAATGTGTCTTAATTGTTGCGATTTTGGATTTTAATAGTTACAAAAACAGTGGGGATACTGGATGACAGACCTTTCACAAGACAGAGAAAAAGACAAAATCAACCCGGTCGTTTTTTTTACGTCCGCCGGGCTGATTTTGTTGTTTTCCCTGACGACTATCTTCTTTCGTGATTTTTCTGCCGAGTGGATTGGGCGCACCCTGAACTGGGTGTCGAAGACCTTCGGCTGGTACTACCTTCTGGCGGCGACGCTCTATATCGTGTTCGTCGTCTGCATTGCCTGCTCGCGCTTCGGTTCGGTGAAGCTTGGGCCGGAGCAGTCCAAGCCCGAGTTCAGCCTGCTGAGTTGGGCCGCGATGCTGTTTGCCGCGGGCATTGGCATCGACCTGATGTTCTTCTCCGTGGCGGAACCGGTCACGCAATATATGCAGCCGCCGGAAGGGGCAGGGCAGACGATGGAGGCCGCGCGTCAGGCGATGGTCTGGACGCTGTTCCACTACGGCCTGACGGGCTGGTCAATGTATGCCCTGATGGGCATGGCGCTCGGATACTTTAGCTATCGTTATAATTTGCCCCTAACCATCCGCTCCGCGCTGTACCCGATTTTCGGGAAAAAGATCAACGGCCCGATTGGCCACAGCGTCGATATCGCGGCGGTGATCGGCACCATCTTCGGCATCGCCACCACGCTCGGGATTGGCGTAGTGCAGCTTAACTACGGGCTGAGCGTGCTGTTTGACATCCCGGATTCGATGGCGGCGAAGGCGGCGCTAATTGCGCTGTCGGTGATCATCGCTACCATCTCGGTGACCTCCGGCGTGGATAAAGGTATTCGCGTGCTCTCCGAGCTGAACGTCGCGCTGGCGCTGGGGCTGATCCTGTTCGTGCTGTTTATGGGCGACACGTCGTTCCTGCTCAATGCCTTAGTGCTCAACGTAGGTGATTACGTGAACCGCTTTATGGGCATGACGCTGAACAGCTTCGCCTTTGACCGCCCGGTGGAATGGATGAACAACTGGACCCTGTTCTTCTGGGCGTGGTGGGTGGCCTGGTCGCCGTTTGTTGGCCTGTTCCTGGCGCGTATTTCGCGCGGGCGCACCATTCGTCAGTTTGTAATGGGCACCCTGATCATCCCGTTCACCTTCACCCTGCTGTGGCTGTCGATTTTCGGCAACAGCGCGCTGCACGAAATTATCCACGGCAATGCGACCTTCGCGCAGGAAGCGATGGTGCACCCGGAGCGCGGCTTCTACAGCCTGCTGGCGCAGTACCCGGCGTTTACTTTTAGCGCGTCCGTAGCAACCATTACCGGCCTGTTGTTCTATGTCACCTCGGCGGACTCCGGCGCGCTGGTGCTGGGGAACTTCACCTCAAAGCTGAAGGACATCAACAGCGATGCGCCGAACTGGCTGCGCATCTTCTGGTCCGTCGCCATCGGCCTGCTGACGCTCGGGATGCTGATGACCAACGGTATCTCTGCGTTGCAGAACACCACGGTGATCATGGGCCTGCCGTTCAGCTTCGTGATCTTCTTCGTGATGGCCGGGCTGTATAAATCGCTTAAGGTGGAAGACTACCGCCGCGTCAGCGCCAGCCGCGACACCGCCCCGCGGCCGATGGGCGCGCAGGACAGATTGAGCTGGAAGAAACGCCTGTCGCGCCTGATGAACTACCCGGGCACGCGCTACACCAGCCAGATGATGGAGACGGTCTGCTTCCCGGCGATGGAAGAGGTGGCGCAGGAGCTGAAGCTGCGTGGCGCCTACGTGGAGCTGAAAAACCTGCCGCCGGAAGAGGGCGAAACCCTGGGGCACCTGGATCTGCTGGTGCACATGGGCGACGAGCAGAACTTTGTTTATCAGATCTGGCCGCAGCAGTATTCGGTGCCAGGGTTCACCTACCGGGCGCGCAGCGGCAAATCGACCTACTACCGGCTGGAGACCTTCCTGCTGGAAGGCAGCCAGGGGAATGATTTGATGGATTACAGCAAGGAGCAGGTAATTACGGATATTCTGGACCAGTATGAACGGCACCTGAACTTTATCCATCTCCACAGGGAAGCGCCGGGGAATAGCGTGATGTTCCCGGATGTCTAAACGGATTCTTAAAATACCTTCAGACTGTATATAAATACAGTTATTTGGCGCAGCATTACTCAAGGAAGAGTAACCATGCAGCAAGAGCCTGATGCTGAAGCATTCGGGCTTTTGCTGCGTTTAGGGAAGGAACTATGGATGAGTCATGCGATAGAGTTTATCGAAACATCACTCTTTACCCGACAGATTAAAAGCATTGCTACGGATGATGAATTAAAGGATCTGTAAAAGGAACTTATTGCCTGGCCTGATAAAGGTGACCTGATCCAGCAGACGGGGGGTTTACGTAAAATAAGGATGGCGGCAGGCTCAAAGGGAAAGAGAGGGGGGATCAGAGTGATTTACTTTCTTGCCACAGAGGAGGTGATCTATTTCATTATGGCCTATCCAAAATGCATAAAGGACAGCCTGACAGAGACAGAGAAAGCAGAACTTAAAAAGCTGACTTCCATTCTGAAAAATACTGCTTCCCGTGCCGTAAATTTGAGGTGTACTATGTACCCTAATCAGGCAGGTGGAGGCTGATAATGAGTATTTTTAATGAATTAAAATCTTCGCTTGAAGAGGCCGTTGAGATCCATAACGGAAGAAAAGCCGCTTCCCGGGTAACCCGCTATGAAGTTGCTGATGTGCGCGCCATCAGAGAGCAGCTCAATATCACGCAAAGCGAAATGGCGAAGGCGCTTGGCACGAGCGTCGATACGATAAAGAGCTGGGAGTCTAAACGTCGCAACCCAACCGGGCTGGCGGCGAAGGTACTTAATGTGATTCGGGAGAATCCTGCATTTTATAAGGCACTTGCCGGGCAGTGAGTCGCCCTTATGCCGGGTGGCGCTGCGCTTACCCGGCCTACAAAACTCCAAAACTGCTTTACCGTAGGCCTGATAAGCGAAGCGCCATCAGGCTCTCCCTCCGTTGACATAACTTTAATGATAACTATTTTCATTTAAATATAGCCTGTGCTATACCTTATAGCACGGGCTAATTTTGCTTTTAATTTAATCACCTCAGGAGACTTCTGCGATGCATCCACGGCAAGGATTGAAGCGTCTGTTGCTCGGCGCGCTGCTTATGACCGCGACCACAACCGGCGCGCTGGCGGCTGAAAAGTTCCAGGTCATCACCACTTTTACCGTTATCGCTGATATGGCGAAAAACGTAGCGGGGGATGCCGCAGAGGTCACCTCCATCACCAAACCGGGCGCGGAAATTCACGAATACCAGCCCACCCCGGGCGATATCAAACGCGCGCAGAAGGCGCAGCTGATCCTGGCGAACGGCATGAATCTGGAGCTGTGGTTCCAGCGCTTTTATCAGCATCTGAACGGCGTGCCGGAGGTGATTGTTACCAAAGGCATCACCCCGATGGGCATCAGCGAAGGGCCCTATAACGGCAAGCCCAACCCGCACGCGTGGATGTCGCCGGACAACGCCCTGATTTACGTCGATAACATCCGCGACGCGCTGGTGAAGTACGATCCGGCCAACGCGCAGACCTATCAGCGTAACGCCGACGCCTACAAGCAGAAGATCACCGCCACTCTCGAACCGCTGCGCAAGCAGGTCACGGCGATCCCGGTAGACAAACGCTGGATGGTGACCAGCGAAGGGGCGTTCTCCTATCTGGCGCGGGATTTGGGCCTGAAAGAGCTGTACCTGTGGCCGATCAACGCCGATCAGCAGGGCACGCCGCAGCAGGTGCGCAAGGTTATCGATCTGGTGAAAAAACATCACATTCCGGCGGTGTTCAGCGAAAGCACCGTCTCGGATAAGCCCGCTCGTCAGGTGGCGCGGGAAACCGGCGCCCATTACGGCGGCGTGCTGTACGTTGACTCCCTGAGTGCAGAAAACGGCCCGGTGCCGACCTATATCGATCTGCTGAACGTCACCACCCGCACGCTGGTGCAGGGCATCCGCGACGGGATGAAGGAGTAACCATGCAGAAGGGGATTGTTGTAACCGACGTGACCGTGACCTACCGCAACGGCCACACGGCGCTGCGCGACGCGTCGTTCAGCGTGCCGGGCGGATCGATTGCCGCCCTGGTGGGGGTGAACGGTTCCGGCAAGTCCACGTTGTTTAAGGCGGTGATGGGCTTTGTGCGGGCGGCGAGCGGCACTATCTCCATTCTTGGGCTTCCGCCTCACCGGGCGCTGCGCCAGAACCTGGTCGCCTACGTGCCGCAGTCGGAAGAGGTCGACTGGTCATTTCCGGTGCTGGTCGAGGACGTGGTGATGATGGGCCGCTACGGGCATATGGGGTTTCTGCGTCGGCCTAAAGAGCGCGACAGGCAGATTGTAACCGACGCCCTGAAGCGCGTGGATATGCTTGAGCTGCGCCATCGGCAGATTGGCGAGCTCTCCGGCGGCCAAAAGAAGCGCGTGTTTCTGGCGCGGGCGATTGCCCAGCAGGGCGAGGTGATCCTGCTCGACGAGCCGTTTACCGGCGTGGACGTCAAAACCGAAGCCAGGATCATCAGCCTGCTGCGGGAGCTGCGCGACGAGGGTAAAACGATGCTGGTCTCAACCCACAATCTGGGCTCGGTCACGGAATTCTGCGATTACACGGTGATGGTCAAAGGCACCGTGCTGGCGAGCGGCCCGACGGATATCACTTTTACCGCTGAGAATCTTGAGCGCGCCTTCAGCGGCGTGCTGCGCCACGTGGTGCTCAGCGGCTCGGAAGATCGCATTATTACCGACGACGAACGCCCCTTCGTCACGCACCGACAGGAGGCCAAATGAACGTGCTTCTCGAACCCTTCGGCTACGAGTACATGCTCAACGCGATGTGGGTCTCGGCGATGGTGGGCGGGCTGTGCGCGTTTCTCTCCTGCTATCTGATGCTCAAAGGCTGGTCGCTGATCGGCGATGCGCTGTCGCACTCCATCGTGCCGGGCGTAGCGGGCGCTTACATGCTCGGGCTGCCGTTCTCGCTGGGGGCGTTTTTATCGGGCGGGCTGGCGGCGGGCAGCATGCTGTTTCTCAACCAGCGCAGCCGCCTGAAGGAGGACGCCATTATCGGGCTGATCTTCTCCTCGTTTTTCGGGCTGGGGCTGTTTATGGTCTCACTCAACCCGACCTCGGTGAACATTCAGACCATCGTCCTCGGCAATATTCTCGCCATCGCCCCGGAAGATATCGTCCAGCTGGCGATTATCGGCGTGGTGTCGATAGTTATCCTGCTGTTCAAATGGAAAGATCTGATGGTGACCTTTTTTGATGAGAACCACGCCCGCGCCATCGGTCTGCGTCCTGAACGCCTGAAAATTCTCTTCTTCACGCTACTGGCGGTCTCTACCGTGGCGGCGCTGCAAACCGTCGGCGCATTTCTGGTGATCTGTCTGGTGGTTACGCCCGGTGCGACCGCCTGGCTGCTGACCGATCGCTTCCCGCGCCTGTTGATGATTGCCGTCGCCATTGGCAGCATCACCAGCTTCCTCGGTGCGTGGGCCAGCTATTACCTCGACGGCGCCACCGGCGGCATTATCGTGGTCGCCCAGACGCTGCTGTTCCTGCTGGCGTTCGTCTTTGCGCCGAAGCACGGGCTGCTTGCCAGCCGCCGTCGGGCGCGGGAGGCACATCCATGATGACGCTGATCCTCGAACCGTTCCAGTTTGCGTTTATGAACAACGCGCTGCTGATTTCACTCCTGGTGGCCGTGCCCTGCGCGCTGCTGTCGGTTTTTCTGGTGCTGAAAGGCTGGGCGCTGATGGGCGACGCCATGAGCCACGCGGTGTTTCCCGGCGTCGTGCTGGCCTGGATGATGGGCCTGCCGCTGGCGCTGGGCGCATTCGTGGCCGGTCTGTTCTGCGCGGTCGCCACCGGATACCTGAAGGATAACAGCCGAATTAAGCAGGATACGGTCATGGGGATCGTCTTTTCCGGCATGTTCGGCGCCGGGCTGATCCTCTATATCGCCGTCAAACCTGAGGTGCATCTCGACCACATTCTGTTCGGCGATATGCTGGGCATTAACGGGATGGACATTTTGCAAAGCGGTCTCGTCGCAGGGTTGATTGCGCTGGTGATTGGCCTGAAGTGGCGCGATTTTCTGCTGTTCTGCTTTGACTATCAGCAGGCGCAGGCGAGCGGCCTGCGCACCCGCTGGCTGCACTACGGCTTACTGTGCATGGTTTCGCTGACCATCGTGGCGACGCTGAAAGCGGTGGGTATAATTCTGTCGATTTCGCTGCTGATTGCCCCCGGCGCCGTGGCGGTGCTGATTACCCGACGCTTTCACATGGCGCTGCTGGTGGCGGTCGCCGTTTCAGCGCTGGTGTCGGTAAGCGGCGTTTATGCCTCGTTTTATCTCGACAGCGCGCCCGCGCCGACCATTGTGGTCCTGTTCGCGATGGTGTTTATCGTGACGTTTGTGGTGACCAGCGTGAAGGCACGTCGCCAGGAGCGTGTGACAGCAGAGTGATGACCTGTTCGCCGTGCTGCTGCCAGTGCAGGGGGAAGGCGGTGCCTTCCTCAAAGCCTGCCAGTTGACGGGTCAATGCCAGCGTGAGCGTCTTGTCGTCGAGCTTGGTAACGCGGGCGCAGTCAAAACCCATCCAGGCCTGTACCTGAGGAAAGAGGGCCTTGAACAGGCTCTCTTTGGCGCTGAACGCCAGCGTCAGGGCGAGGGCGAACGGGTATCCCGAGCGGGAAAGCACAGGTTCTTCCTGCGTATCAATAATGCCGTCTTTGATTTCCCAGGCTTCGTTTTCGGAAAGGATCGTTTCACAATCAATGCCGATAAGCGCCGGGTGATGCGTGACGACGGCCATCGCCTGCGTGCCGCTGTGGGTGATGCTGCCGGAAATACCTTGCGGCCAGAGCGGTTCGCCGCTGGGGCCGATGCCGGGGATTACGCGCTCGTTTAGCGCATGCGCCGCGGCGATGCGGCCTGCCAGGTGGTCGGATTTGCGCTTGCGTCCGGCGTCAGCCAGCTGTGCGTGATGGGGGAGCCAGAGGAGATCGGCGTCGGTGAAGGTGGTGGGGTCGAAAGTGATGCGGTGAAGGGTGTGGCCGGCGAGAGAAAATGTGCTGTGGGTTGTGTGCATGGTTTTCCCTTCAGTATTGTGCGGCCTGATGCCCTCACCCCGGCTCTCTCCCAAAGGGCTGAGGGTTCCCCACAAATTAATGCGAGCACTGAGCAATCCCCTCGCCCCTCCGGGGAGAGGGTTAGGGTGAGGGGAACATACGGCGGTGGTGGTCATTCCGTTCACTTTATGTTCCTTGCTACTCTGTAACGACATGACCGGTGAACGTGCCAGGGTGGCTCAGTCGCCACCACCCTGGCGACCCGTGCTCCCGGCGGTAAATCGCCGCTTCGCGGTGCCCTCGGCTTATTCCTTCCGGCTTATCGGGTACGGGCGGAGGCAACGTCCCTGTTAAGCCGCCCTCTCGGCGCATCCCTGCGCCTCGCCCCGGCCGGAAGGCAAACGCCTCAGCGATTTACAGCCGGACCAGGGCATCGCTGACAGCTCTCAGTCATTTAGAAAGCAACTTTATTGCTTCTGCATAAAAAAATTACTGGGGATCCCTCAGCCCACAGGGAGAGGGGGAAGTCACTGCCTGTATCAGAACCTCGTATTCACGCTCATGTACCAGGTGCGACCCGGCTCATTATACGTATACGCACCCGCACCGTACATATACGCACCCGTCGTGGTATTACCCGTGGTCTGGGCGTTACCGGCGCGCCACTGGCGCTTGTCGAAGACGTTGTCCACGCCGCCGGTCAGGCTGACGTTTTTCGTCACGTCCCAGGTCGCGCTCAGGCCAACGATGCTGTACGGGCTGACTTCGTCTTTCTCAGACCCGGTCACCGGCTGACCTTTGTAGTTGTACTTCTTCGGCTGCTGCTTGCCGTACCAGGTGAAGGTCGACTGCAATGAGACATCCTGACGTACCTGCCAGCTCAGGGTAGAGTTCAGCGTATACTCCGGGATGATCGACAGACGATCGCCAGTCTCCTTGTTCTTGCTTTGCAGCATGTAGGTGATGTTGTTGGTCCAGTTGATGGTATCGCTGACCGGCACGTTCAGGGAGCCTTCAAGACCTTCCACTACCGCCTTCGGTACGTTTTCCCACTGGTAGATATCGGTGGTGACTTTGCCGGTGGACGTCTGGCCAATCGGCGCGTAGCCCGCTTCAATCTTGTTGCGATAGTCGTTGCGGAACCAGGTCACGCCCGCCAGCCAGCCGTCGCGTTTCCACTCCAGGCCAATCTCTTTATTGATGCTGGTTTCCGCTTTCAGATCGTCGTTACCCATCATGTAGCAGCCCACGCCGTCGGAGCTGGCGTAGCAGCCCTGGCCTTTACTGTACAGCAGGTAGTTCGGGTTGGTCTGATACAGGCTTGGCGCTTTATAGGCGCGCGCGATGCCCATCTTCAGGGTGAAGTCATCCCCCAGACCTTGCGACAGGTTCAGGGACGGGCTCCAGTTATTGCCGACAATAGTGTGGTGATCGAAGCGCAGGGCAGGGGTCAGCATGGTGCTGTCGGTCAGCTCCATGTTGTTTTCGGCGAACAGGGAGAAGATCTCCGCTGACGTGTAGGGGCTACGGTCTTCGCTCATGCCCGGGATGGTGCCGCCCTGCTGGGTTTGCGTGAAGGAGGTCGAGTCCTTCATGCGCTGCTGGTTCCACTCGGTGCCGAGCGTCAGGTTCTGGTTCACAATGAAATCAATCGGCAGGTTGATTTCGCTGTGCAGCATCACGTCGGACAGATCGGTGTCGGTGAATTTATTGCTGTTGAACAGACCTTCAGTACCGCCCGCCAGTCCTTCACCCAGACGGGAGTTGCGGGTGTGCTCGTACTGCGCCCAGTTGCTGGTGGTAATGCCGTTATCCCAGCCGCCGTTCCAGGTCACGGCGAAGTTCTGGCGATAAATACGGTTTGTCTCTTTACCGTAGTTCTTCTTCACCAGCGCGTTGTCGTTGTTGGTGTTCTGCGTGTCGCCCGCATACAGGTTGTTCTGGCGGCTGTAGCCCGCTTCAAACTCCAGCGACTGCATCGGTGCGAAGTCCCAGCGCACCACGCCGTTGATGTCTTTGTTTTCCACACCTTCACGGCCTGCGGGCAGGGTGTTGGCGTAGGCACCGGTACGTTCAGACTGGTGACCCTGGTTGATGTCCCACGCATCGGCCTGGGTTTTGTCCAGGTTACCAAACATGCGGAAGCTGAAGTCGCCGCCCAGCGGGCCGCTCAGGCTGAAGTTGGTGCGTTTAGTCGAACCTTCGTCCTTATGTTCTGGCGCGTTCAGGTAGGTGTTCCAGGAGCCGTGCCACTGGTCGTCAAATTTTTTGGTGATGATGTTCACCACGCCGCCCGCCGCGCCGTTACCGTAGCGTGCAGCGGCCGGGCCACGGATCACTTCGATGCGCTCGATCATCTCTGGCGGTACCCAGCCGGTATCGCCGCGGGTGTCACGCTCGCCGCGCCAGCCCAGACGGATGGAGTTGCGGCTGGTGACCGGCTTGCCGTCGATCAGGATCAGGGTGTTTTCCGGGCCCATGCCGCGAATGTCAATCTGACGGTTGTTCCCGCGCTGGCCGCTGGTGGAGTTGCCGGTCAGGTTAACGCCCGGCATGGTGCGGATGATTTCCGCCACGTCGCGCGCGGGCGGGTTTTTGCGGATCTCATCGGCGGTGATGGTTGACACGCCCGGCGCCTGCAAATTCTGCTCGGCGGCGGTGATCACCATGGTGTCTTCGTGCTGCGCGGAGGCGGTGTTGTCGTCTGCCATGGCGGGCAGCGCGACACCATAAATCCCTAAATTGACCAGCAAGGCCAGAGAGTGAATCTTCTTATTCATTGTACGTCCCGCTTTTATGGTTATTTAATGAGCGCGCTTCCCACAGCGCGGGCATTACGCTATTGCAAATGCAAATAGTTATCAATAATATTATCAATAAAATTTGCTCTGAAACAAAAAAGACTGTTAAACATGGGGTTATAAGGGTGACGGCGTTAACAACCGGAAGTGAAGCGTGGTGGCAGGCGAAAAACGGGCCGGAACGGGAACGTCATCAGGAAAACTATCGCGTGACATTCTGGTGGCGGGACCCGGCGGGAACGCAGAAAACGTCGACGATTAAACGCGTCTGGCTCTACGTCACCGGCGTGACCGATCACCATCAAAATGCCCGTCCGCAGTCCCTTGAACGTATCCCGGATACCGACGTCTGGCAGTGGCAGGGCGAGTTCAGCCCCGAATGGCGCGGCAGCTACTGTTTTATCCCCTCCGACAATGAAGATGATTTTGCCAGCGCAGTGTTTGAAGGCGAGCAGCCGGACCGCATGGCGCTGCGCGAAGGCTGGCGCAAACTGCTGCCGCACGCGGTTTCCGATCCGCTGAATGCGCAGAGCTGGCGCGGCGGGCGCGGGCACGCCGTCTCGGCGCTGGAGATGCCGGAGGCGCCCGTACAGCCCGGCTGGAATCATCCCGATACGCCCTATAAAAAGCCTGTCTGCATTGAGTGGCACAGCGCGCGTCTGAAGAACCATCGCCGCGTGTGGATTTTTACCACCGGGGATGAAAGCCCGGAGCGCCCGCTGGCGGTGCTGCTTGACGGGCAGTTCTGGGCCGAAAGCATGCCCGTCTGGCCTGCGCTGGCGTCGCTCACCCATGAAGGCAAACTGCCGCCTGCGGTTTATGTCTTAATCGACGTCATTGACACCGCACACCGCAGCCGCGAGCTGCCGTGCAACCCTGATTTCTGGCTGGCGGTGCAGGACGAACTCCTCCCGCAGGTGAAAAGCATGGCCCCGTTCAGCGACCGCGCCGACCATACCGTGGTGGCGGGCCAAAGCTTCGGCGGGCTCTCTTCCCTCTATGCGGGCCTCAACTGGCCGCAGCGTTTTGGCTGCATCCTCAGCCAGTCCGGATCCTACTGGTGGCCGCACCGCGGCGCGCAGCAGGACGGGCTGCTCATTGAACAACTCAAAGCGGGTGAAAAAACCGCTCGCGGGCTGCGCATCGTCCTTGAGGCCGGGCGCAACGAGCCGCTTATCTTACGCGCAAACCAGACGATCCTCGCCGAACTACACACTCAGCAACCGGTTTTCTGGCGTCAGGTTGACGGCGGACACGATGCGCTTTGCTGGCGCGGTGGGCTGACACAGGGGCTGATGACCCTCTGGCAGCCGCTTATTCAATAACGGAGTCTGTATGGAATTCAGCAATCCTTTCGATAATCCGCAGGGACAGTTCGCCATTTTGCAAAATGACCAGGGGCAGTACAGCCTGTGGCCGCAGGAGTGCGAGTTGCCCGCGGGCTGGCGCGTGGTGTGCGAACCGCAATCTCAGGAGGCGTGCCAGCAGTGGCTGGCGGAACAGTGGCAGACGCTTGAGCCGTCTTACTTTGCGGGGGAGCGCGCATGAACCGTCTCCCTCTTGTCGCCGCCCAGCCGGGGATCTGGATGGCAGAGCAGCTTTCCTCCCTGCCAAACGCCTGGAGCGTGGCGCACTACACCGAACTGAAAGGCGCTATCGACGCGCCGTTGCTGGCAAAAGCCATCGCTGAAGGCATGATGCAGGCCGACACCCTGCGGATGCGTTTCACTGAGGATAACGGCGAGGTGTGGCAGTGGGTCGATGAGGCCATGATCCTGCCGGAGCCGTCCATTGTGCGCGTTAACTCCCACGACGCCGCCGTGGCGCTGATGGAGGCCGATCTCAACCAGAACCTGCGCGTCGACAGCGGTCAGCCGCTGGCGTTTCACCAGCTGATTCAGGTGGGAGAAAACCACTGGTACTGGTATCAGCGGTATCATCATCTGGTGGTAGATGGCTTCAGTTTCCCGGCCATTACCCGTCAAATCGCCGCCATTTACGCTGCGTGGCAGAAAGGTGAACCTGCGCCCGCCTCCCCGTTTACTCCGTTCGCCGAGGTGGTGGTGGAGTATCAGCGCTATCGCGACAGCGAGGCGTATCAGCGCGACGGTGCTTTCTGGGCCGAACAGCGCCAACAGCTTCCTTCTCCGGTCTCGCTCTCTTCCGCGCCCCTGCCGGGACGTGCCGCCACCACCGACATCCTGCGCCTGAAAATGGCGATGGACGGCCGTGCGTTCAGCCAGCTTGCACAGGCGGCCGGACAAACGCAGCGAACCGATCTGGCGCTTGCGCTGGTGGCGCTGTGGCTGGGCCGCCTGACCGGACGGCTGGACTACGCCGCCGGGTTTATCTTTATGCGCCGCATGGGCTCCGCCGCGCTGACCGCGACCGGACCGGTGCTCAACGTCCTGCCGATGGCGGTGAATATTCGCCCGCACGAGAGCTTGCCGGAACTGGCGCTGCGCCTGGCGAACCAGCTGAAAAAGATGCGCCGCCATCAGCGCTACGATGCCGAGCAGATCGTGCGCGACAGCGGGCAGGCAGCAGGGGACGAACCCTTGTTTGGTCCGGTGCTGAACGTCAAGGTGTTCGATTATCAGCTGGATATCGACGGCGTGGAGGCCATTACCCACACGCTGGCGACCGGCCCGGTGAACGATCTGGAGCTGGCGCTGTTCCCGGACGAGCAGGGCGGACTAAGCATTGAGATCCTCGCCAACAGGCAGCGTTACGACGAGGCGACGCTGAAGGGGCACGCGGCGCGGCTGAACGCAATGCTGACGCAGTTTGCCGCCAACCCGGACCTGCGCTGTGGCGACGTGGAAACCGTATCAGAGCAGGAATACGGCCGGCTGGCGCGAATAAACGATACCGGGCTGGCGCTGCCGTCTACCACGCTGGCGGATCTGGTCGCGGAGCAGGCGAGCAAAACGCCGGACGCCCCGGCGCTGGCGGATGCCCATACTGAGCTGAACTACCGCCAGATGCGCGAGCAGGTGGTCGCGCTGGCAAACCTGCTGTGCGCGCGCGGCGTGAAGCCGGGCGACAGCGTGGCGGTGGCGCTCCCGCGCTCGGTGTTCCTGACCCTGGCGCTGCACGGGATTGTTGAAGCTGGCGCCGCCTGGCTGCCGCTGGATACCGGTTACCCGGACGACCGTCTGCGGATGATGCTGGAGGACGCGAAGCCGTCGCTGCTCATTACTACCGACGAGCAGCTTCCGCGCTTTAACGATCTGCCGATCGCCACCTTTAGTTACAACACACTATTACCGGGCACCGATGCTGAACCTCTGCGCCTGGCGAAGCCGGAGCAGACCGCGTACATCATCTTTACCTCCGGTTCGACGGGACGACCAAAAGGCGTGATGGTCGGCCATACCGCCATCGTTAACCGCCTGAAGTGGATGCAGGATCATTATTCACTGGCGGCGCATGACGTGGTGGCGCAGAAAACGCCGTGCAGCTTTGACGTGTCGGTGTGGGAGTTCTGGTGGCCGTTTATTGCCGGGGCGAAGCTGGTGATGGCCGAGCCGGACGCGCACCGCGATCCGCAGGCGATGCAGAGCTTCTTCGCACAATATGGCGTAACCACCACCCACTTCGTGCCGTCGATGCTGGCGGCGTTCGTCGCCTCGCTGACGCCGGAAAACGTCGACTGTTGCAGGACGCTGAAGCAGGTGTTCTGTAGCGGCGAGGCGTTGCCGACTGCGCTGTGCCGCGAGTGGGAACAGCTCACCCATGCGCCGCTGCACAACCTCTATGGCCCGACCGAAGCGGCGGTGGACGTCAGCTGGTATCCGGCGTACGGCCCCGAGCTGGCGGCGGTGGAAGGGAACAGCGTGCCGATCGGCTTCCCGGTGTGGAATACGGAGCTGCGCATTCTGGACGCGATGATGCGCCCGGTGCCGTTCGGCGTGGCGGGGGATCTGTATCTCACCGGCATCCAGCTGGCGCAGGGGTATCTGGGACGCCCCGACCTTACCGCCAGCCGCTTTATCGCCGATCCTTTTGCCCCCGGCGAGCGGATGTACCGCACCGGGGACGTTGCCCGCTGGCTGGGCAACGGCGCGGTGGAATATCTGGGCCGCAGCGATGACCAGTTAAAAATCCGCGGACAGCGCATTGAGCTGGGCGAAATCGACCGGGCCATGCTTGCGCTGCCGGATGTGGCCCAGGCCGTGGCGCACGCCTGCGTGTTCAACCAGGCAGCGGCGACAGGTGGCGATGCCCGCCAGCTGGTGGGGTACGTTGTCTCTGAATCCGGCTTACCGCTGGATCGCGACGCGCTGCTTGCATCACTCAAAGCCCAGCTGCCGCCGCATATGGTGCCGGTGGTGCTGCTGCAAATCAGCGCGCTGCCGTTAAGCGCCAACGGCAAGCTGGATCGCAAGGCGCTGCCGCTGCCGGAGCTGACCAGCAAAACTTCCGGTCGCGCGCCCGAGACGCAAACTGAAGTCACCGTGGCGCAGGCGTTTTCTGCCCTGCTGGGCTGCGCGGTGAACGATATCGAGGCCGATTTCTTTGCCCTCGGCGGCCACTCGCTGCTGGCGATGCGCCTTGCGGCTCAGCTCAGCCGTGCGTTCAGCCGCAAGGTCACGCCGGGGCAGATTATGGTCGCCTCGACGGTGAGCAAGCTTAGCGCCCTGCTGGACTCGCAGATGAGCGACGAGCAGGCGCAGCGTCTGGGGTATGAAACCGTTCTCCCGCTGCGTGAGAGCAACGGCCCCACGCTGTTCTGCTTCCATCCGGCGTCCGGCTTTGCCTGGCAGTTTAGCGTCCTGGCGCGCTACCTCAGCCCGCGCTGGTCAATCGTCGGCATTCAGTCTCCCCGGCCTGAGGGGCCGATGGAGCAGTGTGCAGATCTCGATGCGGTGATCGAACATCATCTGAACACGTTGCGTAAGCAGCAGCCGCAGGGGCCGTATTATCTGTTCGGCTATTCCCTCGGCGGCACGCTGGCGCAGGGCATTGCGGCGCGTCTGCGCGAGCAGGGGGAAGCGGTGGCGTTCCTCGGCCTGCTGGATACCTGGCCGCCGGAAACCCAGAACTGGGCGGAGAAAGAGGCTAATGGCCTCGATCCGGAGGTGCTGGCGGAAATTGAGCGCGAGCGTCAGGCGTTTATCGCCGCCCAGCAGGGGCAAGGTTCCAGCGAGCTGTTTAACGCTATTGAAGGCAACTACGCCGATGCGGTGCGGCTGCTCACCACCGCGCATAGTTCACGGTTCGACGGTAAAGCGACGCTGTTTGTCGCCGAACGCACGCGAACCATGGATCCGCAGGCCGCATGGGCGCCGTGGGTGAGTGAGCTGGAGGTGTACAGCCAGGACTGCGCCCACGTGGATATTATTTCACCGCAGGCGTTTGAGAAGATTGGGCCGGTACTGAAGGAAATTTTAGAATAGTGCAAATGCCCCTCACCCTAACCCTCTCCCACGGGGAGAGGGGATGGTTTGCTCCCTCTCCCCGTGGGAGAGGGCCGGGGTGAGGGCATCAGACCGCACGCTTGCCCAACGGCACCACCAGCGGCGTACCCGCCACCGGATCGTCAATAATCATGCAGCGCATGCCGTAGATCCGCGCGATCAGATCCGGCGTCACAATCTCCTTCGGCGCGCCCTGCGCCACAATCTCGCCGTCGCGCAGCGCAATCAGATGCGTCGCGTAGCGGCACGCCTGATTTAAGTCGTGCAGCACTGCCGCCAGGGTGTACCCCTGCGTGCGGTTAAGTTCGCTCAGCAGCTCCAGCAGATCAATCTGATGGCTGATATCGAGCCAGGTTGTCGGCTCGTCCAGCAGCATAATCGAGGTTTCCTGCGCCAGTACCATTGCAATCCAGGCGCGCTGGCGCTGTCCGCCGGAGAGAGTATCGACGCTTTGTTGGGCCAGATCGGTGATGCCCGTAGCCTGCATCGCGCGCTTCACCGCCTCGTCGTCCTCTTTGCGCCAGCGGGTAAACAGTGGCTGGTGCGGGTAGCGCCCGCGGGAGACCAGCTCCTGCACGGTGATATCCCCCGGCGTGGTGGCGTTTTGCGCCAGCAGACCAATTCGGCGCGCCACCTCTTTGCTGGCGAAGCGCTGGATCTGCTCCCCGTCGAGGAACACGCTACCCTCAACCGGCGACATCAGGCGGCTCAGCGTGCGCAGCAGGGTCGATTTGCCGCAACCGTTCGGGCCGATAATGGCGGTGAAGTGGCCGTCCGGAATGGACACGGATAAATCCCGGGCAATGATTTTTTTGCCGTAGCCGAGGGTCAAGTTTTCGCCGCGCAAGCGGAATGTTGAATCTGTCATTTCTTGCGTGACTCCTGAACGAGCAAGACGATGAGGTAAATCCCGCCGAGGCTGACGGTCACCACGCCCACCGGCAGTTGATAAGGCATAAACAGCTGCTGAGCGCAGAGATCGGCGGCCAGCAGTAACAATGCGCCGCACAGCGCCGCCTGGGTTAATCCCCAGCGCGCGGTACCGCTAAGACGCCGCGCGATATGCGGGGCTACGAGGGCAATAAACGAGATCGGCCCGGCGATGGCGGTAGACGCTGCGGTCAGCAAGACCGCCACCAGCATCAGCATCAGGCGCGAGCGCTCTACGCTCACGCCCAGCGCGCAGGCGCTGTCGTCGCCCATCTCCAGTAGCCGCATGCGCCTGACCAGCAGCAACGCGCCAATAAACATCAGCAAAATCAGCGGCGCGGCGGGCCAGGTTTTTCCCCACGTCAGACCGTTGAGGGAGCCGGCGTACCACAGCCCGGCGGAGAGCGCGGTTTCCAGCGATGCCTGTAGCAGAAGCCAGGTGTTGAACGCCATCAGCATCGCACGGATGCCGATCCCGATGATGATCAGACGGAAGGTGTCGATGCCGTTGCGCCAGGCCAGGGCCCAGATAAGCAGGGAGGTGAGAATGCCGCCCGCCATCGCCGTAAAGGTAATGGCCGTAAGATGCTGCCCGAACAGCACCATCGCCACCAGCACGCCGCTCCACGCGCCGGTATTCAGGCCCATCACGTCCGGGCTCCCGAGGGGGTTACGCATCAGCGACTGGAATATCGCGCCGCTGACGCCAAGCGCCGCGCCCACCAGGATCGCCATCGCCACGCGCGGCAGACGCCATTCGGTGACCACCATGGTGATGTTACGCGGCGCGCTGCCGCTGAGAGCGTGAAAGACCTGCGCGAAATCAAGCGTTACGGCACCGCTTTGCAGGCTCCAGACCGCCAGCAGCAGACTGGCGACGACCAGCAGGGCGACGCTGGTAAGTAAACGACGGGACGGGGCCATCATGCGCCACCCCCGCGTCTGCGTCGAACCAGGAAGATCAGCACCGGCGCGCCGATAAAGGCGCTGACCACCGAGACGCGCAGTTCACCCGGCACCAGCAGGCGGCCCAGTACGTCAGCAAAGAGCAGCAGGGCAGGGGTCGCCAGCAGCGTGACCGGCAGCGACCAGCGGTGATCCGCCCCCACCAGCCAGCGCGCCATGTGCGGCATCATCAGGCCGATAAAGGCAATCGGCCCGACCACGGCGGTCGCGCTGCCGCAGAGCACGGTAATGGCGAGTAGCCCCGTCAGCTGCGTGCGCGCCACACGGTTGCCGAGGGCGGTCGCGGTATCGCTGCCGAGGCTCAGGCTGTTCAGCGCCCGGCTTAAACAGAGCGCCACGGCGGCAGCGACGATCGTCGGGATCACCACCACCTTTAAGGTTTCAAGGGTACGAATATCCAGCGAACCCGCCTGCCAGAAGCGCAGCTGGTCATACACGTCCGGGTTGAGCAGGGCGATGCCGTTGGACAAGCCTTCCAGTACCGCCGCGAGCGCTACGCCCGCCAGCGTTAAGCGTACCGGGCTGAGCTGGCCGCCGCCCTGGCTGCCGGTAAACGCCACCACCAGCGAGGCCGCCAGCGCGCCGCAAAAAGCCATCATCAGCTGTTCAGAGGGGGACGTAAATCCAAACAGCGCTGCGCCGAGCACGATGGCAAAGCTGGCGCCGGAGTTAACGCCGAGAATGCCGGGGTCCGCCAGCGGGTTGCGGGTGAGGGTTTGCATCAGGGCACCGGCAAGGCCGAGCGCACCGCCAGCCAGCAATCCGGCAAGGGTGCGGGGCAGGCGAGCGTCGAGCACGATGGTGCAGTCGGCGCTCTGACAGGTACCGGATAGCGCATCGACAATAACGGACGCGGGCAGCGGTTTTGCGCCGACCAGCAGGCTGAGTGCAATCGCAAGGATTAGCAGTAGCAATAAAACGGGCACGGCAAGGGCGCGCACCGCAGAAGAGGAAAACGACATAGCAACATCCATGATTTGATAATGATAGTGATTATCGTTATCTATCTTATTTGGCTATGTTAGCATGTGCGCCCATGGAATGGGTAGAAATAGACTCAAGGCTTTGTCATGAATCAAAAATCCTGGCTGCTTAACCTCAGCCTGCTCAAAACACACCCGGCGTATCGCGCCGTTTTTATCGCTCGCTTTATCTCCATTTTGTCCCTCGGTCTGCTTGGTGTGGCCGTACCGGTGCAAATCCAGACCATGACTCACTCCAGCTGGCTGGTGGGGTTATCCGTCACCTTAACCGGCGGGGCGATGTTTATCGGCCTGATGGTGGGCGGCGTGCTGGCGGACCGCTACGAGCGTAAAAAGCTGATCCTGCTGGCGCGCGGCACCTGCGGGGTGGGCTTTGTCGGGCTGTGTCTGAACGCCATGCTGCCGGAGCCGTCGCTGGTGGCCATTTACGTGCTGGGATTGTGGGACGGCTTTTTTGCTTCGTTAGGCGTGACGGCGCTGCTGGCGGCCACGCCCGCGCTGGTCGGGCGCGAGAACCTGATGCAGGCGGGGGCGATCACCATGCTCACCGTACGTCTCGGCTCGGTGATTTCGCCGATGGTGGGCGGTCTGTTGCTGGCGACCGGCAACGTGGCGTGGAACTACGGCCTTGCCGCGGCGGGAACGTTTATTACCACCCTGACGCTACTGCGTCTGCCGCTCCTGCCACCCCCGCCGCAGCCGCGCGAGCATCCGCTGAAGTCCCTGATGGCCGCGATTCGTTTCCTGTTCAGCAACCCATTGATTGGCGGCATTGCGCTGCTCGGCGGCCTGCTGACGATGGCGAGCGCCGTGCGCGTGCTGTATCCGGCGCTGGCGGGTGAGTGGCAGATGAGCGCCTCAGAGATTGGCGTGCTGTACGCCGCCATTCCGCTCGGTGCGGCCTTCGGGGCGCTGACCAGCGGCAACCTGGCGCAGAGCGCGAGACCGGGGTTGATCATGCTGGTGGCGACGCTGGCCTCGTTTATCGCCATTGGTTTCTTTAGCCTGATGCCGGTGTGGGCGCTGGGCGTGATGTGTCTGGTGATTTTCGGCTGGCTGAGCGCGGTCAGCTCTCTTTTACAGTACACCCTGATCCAGACCCAGACGCCGGAAGGGATGCTCGGGCGCATTAACGGCCTGTGGACGGCGCAGAACGTCACGGGCGATGCGATTGGCGCGGCGATCCTCGGCGGGCTGGGGGCGATAATGACCCCGGTGGCGTCGGCGAGCAGCAGCGGGTTTGTGTTAGCCGTTGTTGGCGTGATTTTACTGGCGGTTCTGGTGGAGTTGCGTCGGTTCAGGCAGACCCTGTAGGTCGGGTAAGGCGTAGCCGCCACCCGACAAAACGCCCGGTGGCGCTGCGCTTACCGGGCCTACGGGGAACGTGCCACTTATTTAAAAATTGAATTCAAACGCTGCAACACCAACATCGCGCTGTAATAATCCAGGCGGAACGTCTCGGTTCCTAATGCCCAGACGCGCTTGTTCTTCACCGACGGCAGATGCGCCAGCAGCGGGTTGGCGTAAATCGCGTCCACGTCTTTCTGATCGCCGGCAAACACGAACAGCCCTTCGCCGTTCAGCCCCGTCGCCAGGTTTTCACCCCCTAACTGGATAATGTCGTGGCGTTTGCCCTGACTTTTTGAGGTGTGCAACCCGGCAGGCACGTCGGCCAGCGTAAAGCCCAACTGGTGCAAAAGCTTGCCCTGCGCGGAGTCTGTCGTCCACAGGTTCGCCGTGTGCGCCGCGGCGGTGTAGACGATGGCGTTCACCGGCTGTGGCGGCAGCTTCATCTGCTGTTTCACCTTGGCGAGCTGTTTGTCGAAGGCAGCGATGCGCTCTGCGGCCTGTGTCTCCTGCCCGGTGATCGTCCCCAGTTGGGTCAGCAGTTCCTGCCAGCTTTTGTCGTCGTAGTTAATGATAAGCGTCGGCGCGATGGCGGAAAGCTGATCGTAGAGCGCCAGCGCGGAATCCCCGCCGGTGGCGCTGATCAAAATCAGGTCCGGCATCTGGGCCGCGACGGCTTCGGCGCTCGGCTCGCCGATGTACAGCCGGGCAACCTTACGCTGTTTGGCGATATCGCCCCACTGACGTAAAAAGCCCTGCGCATCCGCCACGCGGTTGTTTGGCGTGGTCGCGCCGCTGGCAATGACCGGCGCGTCAATGGCCAGCAGGGAGCCGGTTAAGGTCACGCTGGTGGAGACAATGCGCGTCGGTTTGCTCTCAAGCGTGTGATCGCCGCGGCTGTCGGTGACCTGACGCGGCCAGTCGGCGGCGGCGGCTGAGGTTAGTCCTAAAACAAAAAGTCCTGTTAAAAGAAGGGCATTGCGGCAAACGGCAGCGATTTTCACAGAGCGGCATCCTGATTTTATTGAAGATAATGCTTCTCATTTTCAGGGCTGTAGGGAAGGGATGCAAGCGTTTGTCGCACAAGTTATTTGCCCGACGGTTGACAGCGGGGCGATGTGGGATTAGGTTAGCCGACGAAAATATAAATGATAATCATTATTGCTTCTTTTATCATTTTAAGGAGGATGATATGGACACGTCCCTGGCTGAGGAAGTTCAGCACACCGCGACAACGCTGCAATCAGACAGCTTTTTCTTTATGTCGCCTTACCGCAGTTTTACCACGTCCGGCTGTTTTGCCCGTTTTTCTGAACCCGCCGTCGGCGGTGACGATCCGGCGGGTCCCTTTCAGCAGAAATTAGCTCAGGCTTTCCAGAATGCGAAAAACAGCGGCATTGCCCATCCGGTGATGGTAGGGGCGATCCCCTTCGATACCCGCAAACCGTCATCGCTGTTTATTCCACAACGCTGGCAAACCTTCTCCCGCCCGGCGCGTCAGCAGTCCGCACGTTATGCCTCCGGCGCGCAGACGCTGAACGTGCAACAGCGCACCGAGATCCCGTCGCAGCCGGTTTTCGAGGAGATGGTTGCTCGCGCCGCGTCGCTCACCGCTACGCCGCAGGTGAATAAGGTGGTGCTGTCGCGCCTGATTGATATCGCTACCGACAAACAGATCGATAGCAGCGCGCTGATGGAGCGTCTTATCGCCCAGAACCCGGCGAGCTTTAACTTCCACGTACCGCTGGAAGACGGCGGCGTGCTGCTGGGCGCCAGCCCGGAACTGCTGCTGCGCAAAGAGGGCGCGCACTTTAGCTCGCTGCCGCTGGCAGGCTCTGCGCGCCGTCAGCCGGACGATGTGCTGGATCGCGAAGCGGGCACTAAGCTGCTGGCCTCCGAAAAAGACCGCCACGAGCACGATCTGGTCACGCAGGCGATGAAAACCATTCTGGAACCGCGTAGCCATCATCTGAGCATGCCGGCTTCCCCGCAGCTCATCACCACCCCGACGCTGTGGCATCTGGCCACGCCGGTAGAAGGTGAGGCACGTGAAAACGAGAACGCCCTGACGCTGGCCTGCCTGCTACACCCGACGCCCGCGCTGAGCGGCTTCCCGCATCAGGCGGCAAAAGAGCTGATTGCCGAGCTGGAGCCGTTCGACCGCGAGCTGTTCGGCGGCATCGTCGGCTGGTGCGACAGCGAAGGTAACGGCGAGTGGGTGGTAACTATCCGCTGCGCGCGGCTGCATCAAAATACCGTTCGCCTGTTTGCCGGCGCGGGCATTGTGCCTGCCTCCTCCCCGGTCGGCGAGTGGCGCGAGACGGGCGTGAAGCTCTCCACCATGCTCAACGTGTTTGGTTTGCACTAAGGAATACTCATGACCATCCCTTTTACCCGCTGGCCTGAGGAGTTTGCCCGCCGCTACCGTGAAAAAGGCTACTGGCAGGATCTGCCGCTGACCCACATCCTGACGGACCATGCGGACAGCGATACGGTCGCGATAATTGACGGCGATCGCCGCATCACCTACCGCGCGTTTAATCAGGCGGTGACGAATCTGGCGTCCTCCCTTCAGGCGCAGGGGCTGCATCGCGGTGAGACCGCGCTGGTGCAGCTTGGCAACGTGGCCGAGTTCTACATCACCTTCTTCGCGCTACTGCAAATCGGCGTCGCGCCGGTCAACGCGCTCTTTAGCCATCAGCGCAGTGAACTCAACGCCTACGCGGAGCAGATAAAACCCGCCGTGCTGATTGCCGATCGCGACCACGCGCTGTTCTCGGGCGACGATTTTCTCAACACCTTTGTGGATGCGCATCGCTCGGTACGCGTTGTGCTGCTGCGTGGCGATAAGGGCGAACATGCGCTGGAGGCGGCGATTGCGCGCCCGGCGGACAATTTCATCCCGAACCCGACGCCCGCCGACGAAGTGGCGTTCTTCCAGCTCTCCGGCGGCAGCACCGGCACGCCGAAGCTGATCCCGCGCACGCATAACGATTACGACTACAGCATCCGTCGCAGCAACGAAATCTGCGGTATCACTGCGCACACCCGCTATCTGAACGCCCTTCCCGCGGCGCATAACTACGCCATGAGCTCGCCAGGATCGTTAGGCGTTTTCACGGCGGGCGGCTGCGTGGTGCTGGCGAACGATCCGAGCGCCACGCTCTGCTTCCCGCTGATTGAGCAGCATCAGATAAATGTCACCTCGCTGGTGCCGCCTGCGGTCAGCCTGTGGTTGCAGGCGATTGCCGACGGCGCGGGGAACGCCCAGCTGAAATCCCTCAGGCTGCTCCAGGTGGGCGGCGCACGCCTCTCCGCCACGCTTGCGGCGCGCATTCCGGCGGAAATTGGCTGCCAGCTTCAGCAGGTGTTTGGCATGGCGGAAGGGCTGGTGAACTATACCGCCCTCGACGATGCGCCGGAGCGCATCATCAATACCCAGGGCCGCCCGATGTGCCCGGACGATGAAGTGTGGGTGGCGGACGAGGACGGTAACCCGCTGCCGCGCGGGGAGGTCGGGCGTCTGATGACGCGCGGCCCTTACACCTTCCGCGGCTATTTCAACAGCCCGGACCACAACGCCAGCGCCTTCGATGCCAACGGCTTCTACTGCTCGGGCGATCTGATCGCCATCGACGAGCAGGGTTACATCACCGTGCAGGGGCGCGAGAAAGATCAGATCAACCGCGGTGGCGAGAAGATCGCCGCCGAAGAGATCGAAAACCTGCTGCTGCGCCACGAAGCAGTGATCCACGCCGCGCTGGTGAGCATGGAGGACAGCCTGCTGGGCGAAAAAAGCTGCGCGTACCTGGTGGTGAAACAGCCGCTGCGCGCGGTGGAGGTGCGCCGCTTCCTGCGCGAGCAGGGCGTTGCCGAATTTAAGCTGCCGGACCGCGTGGAGAGCGTGGATGCGCTTCCGCTCACGCCGGTCGGCAAAGTTGATAAGAAACAGTTGCGCCTGTGGCTTGCTGAACGCGCCCGGGGCTGAGGAACAGAGAATGGCTATTCCAAAATTAACCGCATATGCGCTGCCAACCGCCGCCGAACTGCCGACCAGTAAAGTAAGCTGGGCGTTTGAACCGGAACGCGCCGCGCTGCTGATCCACGATATGCAGGAGTACTTCCTGAATTTCTGGGGCGAAAATAACGACATGATGCAGCAGGTAGTGGCGAACATCGCTAAACTGCGCGCGTACTGCAAAGAGCACAATATTCCGGTGTACTACACCGCGCAGCCGAAAGATCAGAGCGATGAAGACCGTGCCCTGTTGAACGACATGTGGGGGCCGGGCCTGACCCGTTCGCCGGAGCAGCAGCGCATCGTCGCTGAGCTGACCCCGGATGAAGCGGACACCGTGCTGGTGAAGTGGCGCTACAGCGCGTTTCACCGCTCGCCGCTGGAGCAGATGCTGAAAGAGACCGGGCGCAACCAGCTTTTGATCACCGGCGTGTACGCCCACATCGGCTGCATGACCACCGCCACCGACGCCTTTATGCGCGACATCAAACCGTTCTTTATCGCCGACGCGCTGGCGGATTTCACCCGCGACGAGCACCTGATGTCGCTGAAATACGTGGCCGGACGTTCGGGCCGCGTGGTGATGACGGACGAGCTGCTGCCGTCTGTTCCGGCAACGAAAGCCGCGCTGCGTGAGCTGATCCTGCCGCTGCTGGACGAGTCCGACGAGCCGATGGATGACGAAAACCTGATCGACTACGGTCTGGATTCAGTACGGATGATGGCGCTCGCCGCCCGCTGGCGCAAAGTGCACGGCGACATTGATTTCGTGATGCTGGCAAAAAATCCGACCCTCGATGCCTGGTGGGCGCTGCTCTCCCGCGAGGTGAAGTGATGGCTTTTGATTTTACCGGTAAAACCGTCTGGGTGACGGGCGCGGGTAAGGGCATTGGCTATGCGACCGCGCTGGCATTTGTGGAGGCCGGGGCGCAGGTGACCGGGTTCGATCTGGCTTTCCCTCACGGCGAATATCCGTTTGCCACCGAAACGCTGGACGTGGCGGATGCGGCGCAGGCGAGTGATGTCTGCGGGCGTTTGCTCAGCAGCCTTGAGCGGCTCGACGTGCTGGTTAACGCGGCGGGCATTCTGCGTATGGGCGCGACGGATCAGCTTTCGCAGGAGGACTGGCAGCAGACCTTTGCGGTCAACGTCGGCGGCGCGTTCAACCTGTTCCAGCAGACGATGGGCCAGTTCCGTCGTCAGCAGGGCGGGGCGATTGTGACGGTGGCCTCTGACGCGGCGCACACGCCGCGCATCGGCATGAGCGCCTACGGCGCGTCGAAAGCGGCGCTGAAAAGCCTGGCGCTGACCGTCGGGCTGGAGCTGGCGGGCAGCGGCGTACGCTGTAACCTGGTGTCGCCGGGTTCTACGGATACCGACATGCAGCGCACGTTGTGGACCAGCGATGATGCGGAACAGCGGCGCATTCGCGGCTTCGGCGAGCAGTTCAAGCTCGGCATTCCGCTCGGTAAAATTGCCCGTCCGCAGGAGATTGCCGCGACCGTGCTGTTCCTGGCATCCGATGCCGCCAGCCATATCACCTTGCAGGATATCGTGGTGGACGGCGGCTCCACGCTGGGGGCGTAATGATCTGGAAACGTCATTTATCCCTCGACGAACTGAATGCCACTAGCCAGAACACGATGGTGGAACACCTTGGCATCGTCTATACCCGCCTCGGGGACGATACGCTGGAAGCGGAGATGCCGGTGGATGCGCGCACCCACCAGCCGTTTGGCCTGCTGCACGGCGGTGCGTCGGCGGCGCTGGCGGAAACGCTGGGGTCGATGGCCGGTTTTCTGATGACCCGCGACGGGCAGAATGTGGTGGGCACGGAACTGAACGCTACGCACCACCGCGCGGTCTCTCACGGTAAGGTGCGCGGCGTATGTCAGCCGCTGCATCTGGGCCGCTCCAGTCAGAGCTGGGAGATTGTGGTGTTCGACGAGCAGGGGCGGCGGTGCTGTACGTGTCGGTTGAGTACGATGGTGCTGGGTTAGATTGTGCGGCGAGAGTGCCGGGTGGCGGCTTCGCCTTACCCGGCCTACGAAACTGTTACCTATGTATCCGGTCATACAGAAGCGCCACCGGGCGGTTGTTACAACATCGATACCACCCGCTTCAACAGCCGAATTCGCGGCGCAATGGACGCTTTATCCAGCCATTCCGCCGGGCTGTGGAACCCGGCGCCAACCGGCCCGAAGCCGTCAAGCGTGGGGATGCCGAGCGCGGCGGTGTGGTTGGCGTCGCTGCCGCCGCCGACTGCCTGCCAGGTAATGTCGATGCCTTCCGCTTTACCCGCCGCTTCAACCTGCTGCATCAGCGCCTGCGTCGCGTCGCTCGCGGCCATCGCCGGTTTGTGATTAACCCGCGTCAGCGTGGTGGTCACGCCGTCTAAAAAGCCTTGTTCACATAACAACTCCAGCGCCTGGTTCACCCGGTCATACTCGTCGTTTTCCCAGAAGCGAACGTCCAGTTCTGCCACAGCGCTGTCCGCGACCACGTTCGCCGCGCTGCCGCCCTGAATTACGCCGACGTTAAGTGTAGTGCCGCGATCCCAGTCCGTCAGCGCATTGATGGCGATAACGCTCTTTGCCAGCGCGGTGATCGCCGAGCGGCCTTTTTCCGGGTCATTGCCCGCGTGTGCCGCCACGCCGCTAAAGGTGAGGTGATAGCCCGCCATCCCTTTACGCGCTTTCACCAGCGAACCGTCGGCGCGGGCGGCTTCGCACACCAGCACGCAGCGGGAACGCTTAGCCAGCTCGCCAATCCACTCATGGGAATGGACAGATCCGGTCTCTTCGTCCGGGTTCATCGCAACGGCAATCGCGAGACGATCGTTGTCTGCGGCGTCAAGCGCGCGCATTGCCCACAAAATATTCAGAAGTCCGCTCTTCATATCCGAGACGCCGGGGCCGTACAGGCGGGTTTCATCCTCGCTCAGCGGACGCGCGGCCACGGTGCCGGCGGGAAATACGGTATCCAGATGCCCGACCAGCAGCACGTCGAACCGTTCCGCCTGCGGCTTGTTACTGACGAAGACGCCGGGGCCCACCTTGTCGCCCAGGTTCACCTGCTCCGTATGCCAGCCTTCGCGCTGCCACAGTTGCTGCATGATGCCTGCAACAGCGGCGACGCCGTCAATCGTCTGGGTGCCGCAGTCTACGTTCACCAGGGTTTTCAGCTCTTCGATATAATGGTCAAGATTCATGTTCACGTCCTGTTCAGAGAATAATGCGCATCAGCAGCATGGCTAAGAAAGCGTTGACCACCGAGAGGGCGATCATCAGCGGAATACGTTTGGCGCGGGTGCCAATCACCCCCAGAATGCGGCCCAGGTACTGCACCTGCGAGCCCATCAGGTAGATGGCGGGCGCCAGGATCGCCAGGTGCTCGCCGGTGAGGATGCCTTTATCAAACAGGCCGATGGCAACGCCGATCCCGCCGCCCATCGACATCCAGCCGCCAATCAGCACGGCGGCCGCTTCGCCCGGCAGGCCAAACAGGCCCATCAGCGGAGAGAAGATCGTGCCCAGCCCTTTCAGCGCGCCGGTAATTTCCAGCGCCTTGATGATGATAAAGGCCATCACCACGTTGGGCAGCGTGCTGCTGGTGGCAATGCTCCAGCCTTTGCGCGCGCCTTCGATAAACACATCGGTAATGACGGGATTGGACTGTGAGGCACTCATGCGGCGTCTCCTTTATGGGTAAACGTCAGGATCAGGCGCAGCAGATTGGCGCCGACAATTTTCATGATAAACATCACCGCGATACAGGCCCCGATGGAGGTGGGCACCGCCGCCGTGCCGTCAACGGCGAGCAGCGTGAAGAGGATCGCCCCGGAAGAGAAAAAGTTGGTGATCATCGCCCCGGCGGAGAACTGGAACATGGCGAAAACGTCTTTCTCTTTTTCGCTGATTTGCCCTTCATCAGAGAGATTACGGGTAAGCGACGCGCCCACGTCGGTACTTTGCAGGCTGCCAATCAGCGCCAGCCCGGTGGTGCCAGGGATCCCCAATAGCGGGCGCAGCAGAGGAGTTAAGAGTTTGCGCGCGGCACGCAGGGCGCCATAGTGCTCCAGCACGTTGATCATCCCCAGCGCGAACATCACCGCAGGAATTAAACCGAGCGCGAAGAGAAACCCGTCCATCGCGCCGCTGCCGCCGGTGCCGCGAAAGGCGCTGCTGGCTGTGGTTAACGTACCGTCATCCAGACTGGCTTTGCTGACCACTTTGCCAAATGCGCCGTTGAGGGTGGTGAAATCAAAGACGCCGTACCACTCTTGTCCGCCTAACAGACCCGAGAAGAAAACGGCTGCAAACGCCAGCGCGAAGTACGCGCCCGGCCCGACCTGACTATCCTGAGGTACTGAACTGTTCATATCCTTTTCCTTGTATGCACGCGATTGCGCAGGATCATTCTGGCGAGGTTATGGCCAAAAAAAATGATACAAATCATTCCGTAAGGCGGTGTCTGGCCGAAAAAGGTAAAAGTGTGAACGGTGACGCTACGAAAGTGATCGGCTTAACAATGTGGTGTAAATGTCTGGTTTGACCACGCATTATTGCGTTTCAAAGTTGTTAAATTTTATCCGTTGTTCTAGAAACAAAATGTAACATCTCACTGTTTCACAACAACGGATAACCATTATGAACAACTCAGGGAAATACCTTATATGGGCAGGGCTCTCCGTTGTGGGAGCCTTTGCCCTGGGCTACATCGCCCTCAACCGGGGGGAGCAGATCAATGCGCTCTGGATCGTGGTCGCCTCCGTCTGCATTTATCTGATCGCATACCGTTTTTATGGCCGCTATATCGCGAAGACGGTACTGGGCGTAGACGGCACGCGCATGACGCCGGCCGTGCGTCATAACGATGGTCTGGACTACGTGCCGACCGATAAAAAAGTGCTGTTCGGTCACCATTTCGCGGCGATTGCCGGGGCAGGCCCGCTGGTGGGGCCGGTACTGGCCGCGCAGATGGGCTACCTGCCGGGGATGATCTGGATCCTCGCGGGGGTGGTGCTGGCGGGCGCGGTGCAGGACTTCATGGTGCTGTTCGTCTCCACCCGTCGCGACGGTCGTTCGCTGGGTGAGCTGGTGAAAGAGGAGATGGGGGCAACTGCCGGGGTGATTGCGCTGGTGGCGACCTTTATGATCATGGTCATCATCCTCGCGGTGCTGGCGATGATCGTGGTGAAAGCCTTGACCCACAGCCCGTGGGGAACCTATACCGTCGCCTTCACCATTCCGCTGGCGCTGTTCATGGGGATCTACATTCGCTATCTGCGTCCGGGACGCATTGGTGAAGTTTCAGTCATTGGCCTGGTGTTCCTGGTGTTTGCTATTATCTCCGGCGGCTGGGTGGCGGAAAGCCCGACCTGGGCACCGTTCTTCGACTTCACCGGCGTGCAGCTGACCTGGATGCTGGTGGGCTACGGCTTCGTGGCGGCGGTGCTGCCGGTATGGCTCCTGCTGGCCCCGCGTGACTACCTCTCTACGTTCCTGAAAATTGGTACCATCGTCGGGCTGGCGATCGGCATTCTGATTATGCGCCCGACCCTGACCATGCCTGCCCTGACCAAATTCATTGACGGCACCGGCCCGGTCTGGACCGGCAATCTGTTCCCGTTCCTGTTTATCACCATCGCCTGTGGGGCAGTGTCTGGCTTCCATGCGCTTATCGCCTCCGGGACCACGCCGAAGATGCTGGCGAATGAAAATCAGGCCTGCCTGATTGGCTATGGCGGCATGCTGATGGAATCCTTCGTGGCGATTATGGCGCTGGTCTCGGCCTGTATTATCGACCCGGGCGTGTACTTCGCGATGAACAGCCCGATGGCGGTACTGGCCCCGGCCGGCACTGTTGACGTGGTCGCCTCTGCTGCGCAGGTGGTGAGCGGCTGGGGCTTTGCGATCACCCCTGATACGTTGACGCATATCGCTAACGAGGTCGGCGAGCAGTCGATTATCTCCCGTGCGGGCGGGGCGCCGACGCTGGCGGTGGGTATGGCCTACATCCTGCACGGTGCGCTGGGCGGGCTGATGGATGTCTCGTTCTGGTATCACTTCGCCATTCTGTTCGAGGCGCTGTTTATCCTAACGGCGGTGGATGCCGGTACGCGCGCGGCGCGCTTTATGTTGCAGGATCTGCTGGGGGTGATCTCCCCGAATCTGAAACGTACCGATTCACTCCCGGCTAACCTGCTGGCGACGGCACTGTGCGTGCTGGCGTGGGGCTACTTCCTGCATCAGGGCGTGGTCGATCCGCTGGGCGGCATTAACACCCTGTGGCCGCTGTTCGGTATCGCCAACCAGATGCTGGCGGGCATGGCGCTGATGCTTTGTGCCGTAGTCCTGTTCAAGATGAAGCGCCAGCGTTACGCATGGGTGGCGCTGGTGCCAACGGCGTGGCTGCTGATCTGTACCCTGACAGCAGGCTGGCAGAAAGCCTTCAGCCCGGACAACAAGGTGGGCTTCCTGGCCATTGCCAACAAGTTCCAGGCGATGATCGACAGCGGCAAGATCCCGGCGCAGTACACCGAATCTCAGCTGTCCCAGCTGGTGTTTAACAACCGCCTGGACGCCGGGCTGACCATCTTCTTTATGGTGGTGGTTGTGGTGCTGGCGTTGTATTCTCTGAAAACCGCGCTGGCGGCGTTGAAAGTCGACACGCCAACGGCGAAAGAGACGCCGTATGAGCCAATGCCTGAGAACCTGGACGAGATTGTCACCCAGGCGAAAGGGGCGCATTAACCCGTGTGCCGGGTGGCGGCTTCGCCTTACCCGGCCTACATTTCTTATCCTCCCTCTCCCTCCGGGAGAGGGCCGGGGTGAGGGAAACAAACGAGAAACTGATTATGTTCGACACCCTTTCCAAAGCAGGTAAATACCTGGGCCAGGCCGCTAAAATGATGATTGGCGTGCCGGATTACGATAACTACGTCGAGCATATGCGCGTCAACCACCCGGACCAGACGCCGATGACCTACGAAGAGTTTTTCCGCGACCGCCAGGACGCCCGTTACGGCGGCAAGGGCGGGGCGAAGTGCTGTTAACCCTCTTTCGGTAAATAGAGGCTGATTTGCTCCTGTTTACAGCCGTAAATTGCCGCCAGCTTTTCGCGGGTGCGCTTTTGCGGTCGGGAGTCCAGCGCCTCCAGCTGTGACACGGCGGACTGACTGATGCCAAGCTTCTCCGCCACCTCCTGCTGGGACATACCGCGTAAAATGCGCCAGGCGGCCTGTAGGCTGACGTTCTCGTTATGCATGATGTCGCACACTTCACCCGGTAAACCTACGTTATCGTAGATGTCTGATTCGTAAGGGATGTCTTCCCAGTCGTTTTCATCATCGTCATCGTACTCAAGCATGGCTAAACGCATGCGAAAATATTCACCGTAGGGTATGACAACATACTGTTTTTTTCCTTCTTCATCCTTGATGAACTGAATAGTCATATTCCGTATGCTCCTCATGAAGGTAGGTAGTGGTTGTCCGGCGTTTTACTGCCACTACGTAGCAGATATCACCCGGCGGATCCCCGAAGGTGTAAATGACCCTGTAATCACCTAATCGCAACCTGTAGTGGTTTTCGGGAGAAGATAATTTCTTGATATCCGCGACAGGTGATGTTTTATCGTCCATCTTCTCCAGCCTGAATTTAATGCGGTTCTGATATCGAGGATCGATTTTAGAAAACTGCTTCTCTGCTGTTTTAGACCAGACAATCTTCATCCGTACCTCCACTGTACGCCCACACAAAACATAAGGAAATAATAAGGCTATTAGATAAATTCCGAATTTCTTATGGGGTACTGTAGAGCGGAGAAAAACCGCGAGAAAGCGGCAAAACGCGAATCGTCGAGGCGACTCGAACAGGCCTCTGCCGGGCGACAGAGGCATACAGTAAATTTGCGATCAGGCGTTCAGACCGCCGTCCACATCCAGACCGGCGCCGGAAATTTGCCCCGCAGCCGGGCTGGCGAGGAAGGTGACCGCCGCTGCGATATCCTCCGGCTGGCCGTAATGACCAAGCGCGATCATCCGGCGCTGGGCTTCCGCCTGCTCGCCGTCTTCCGGGTTCATATCGCTGTTGGTCGGGCCGGGATGAACCAGGTTGACGGTAATGCCGCGCGGGCCTAAATCGCGGGCCAGACCTCGGGTAAGGGAGTTTAGGGCCGATTTGGTCATCGAGTAGACGGCGATCCCCGGCTGCGCCACGCGGTTCGCCAGACAGCTGCCGATGTTGATGATGCGTCCGCCGTCAGACATATGCACCAGCGCTTCCTGAATGGCGATCACCACGCCGCGGATATTGACGTTGATCAGAGCGTCGATGTCCGCCAGGGTCATGGACTCCAGCGGGCCGCCGCGTGCAATCCCGGCGTTATTGACCAGAATATCCAGCCCGCCGAGGGAGCGCGCCGCCTGCGTGACCGCATCCTGAATCGCCTGCGCGCTGGCGCTGTCGGCCTGAATCGCCTCGCCGTGTCGCCCCAGCGCGTTGATTTCATCGACGACCTGCTGGGCTTTATCGACGGATTTTTCGTAGGTAATAACCACATCGGCACCGGCACGTGCCAGCGACAGCGCAATCGCCCGACCCAGCCCACGACTGGCGCCGGTGACCAGCGCCTTTTTACCTGTTAAATCGATCTGCATGATGACCTCGTTGTAAGAGTGGAGAGAATCATCATTAGGTATAGCCCGTCGGCGCGATTAACGGCTGAAGGATTCCACCTTCTCAAACGCGGCGCGCAGAACGTCAGGGCTTAACGTAATCGGTAAAAAGTGAATAGACTCCACCGGGCGCAGGGTGTGAGCAATGACCTTGTCCAGCTCGTCGCGGTTATGGATATCGACCTCCAGCGCGCGAAGCGTGGTCGGCAGGTTAAAACGCTGGTATGCCGCCACCAGCTGCGTCAGCACGTCCTCCTGACCGAGCAGGGCGCTCTGCACCAGAATGCCGTAGGCCACCTTGGTGCCGTGGAGGTATTTTTCCGTCTGCGGCAGCACGGTTAAGCCGTTGTGCACCGCATGTGCCGCCGCCACGCGGGTATAGCGTTCGCCCAGACCGCCGACCATACCGCCACCGGCGATAACGGCGTCCACCACGTCCCGAAACGCCTGCGTCTGGTCGCCGCGCTGCTGGTCGGCCAGCGCCTCTTCGCTGCGCTCCAGCAACACGTCGCGGATCGCCAGCGCACCGTTCAGGCCAAGACGCACGGTCAGCGGCAGGTTTTCCGGTTCAGGGGCGAGTACCGCCGCTTCGTACCACTTCGCCAGCGTATCGCCGATGCCTGCCAACAGGTATTCCGCCGGGGCGTTAAGGATGATTTGCGGCTCCACCAGCACCAGATAGTTGGCGTCGTCAAAAATCTCAAACTGTAGCGCCTGCCCGGCATCGTTGTACCACACGGAGAGCGGGGTCCACGCCGCGCAGGTGGCGGCGATGGTGGGAATGCCCACGAACGGCACGCCCAGACGACGCGCCACGGCCTTGACGGTATCCATTACCGCACCGCCGCCCACGCCAATCACCACGCTGGCTTCACCACCCGACGCGTTCACCAGATGAGTGACGTCACGCTCGCTGCAATGGCCCTTAAACAGCAGATGTTTTGCCCCCGTCGCGTTAAAACTCTGCGGCAGATAAGGGCGTGCGCCCTCGATAGCCCGCTCGCCGTAGATCCACACCGCGCGGGAAAGCTGTTCCGGAGTAAAGAAATCATCCAGGTGCGCAAGGCTTCCCGGATGAGAGAAGTAGTTCGCCGGGCCGGGCACGACGCGGATATTGGTGTTGCTCATGAAGTTGTCCTTTTTTAGCAAGCGCTAACCCGATGTTATGTCTGGACACCCGGATGGCTAATAATATTTCGCTTTATCTTATGCCTTTTCCGTCGTTGTCAGTCAACCGGAGCTGTGAAAAATTCGCTAAATCAGAAGAGTAATGAAGGATTTACGCGGATGGTTTCCAGTCGCCTTGAGATGCGCGGTATCAGCCTGGCCTTTTCCGGCTTTCAGGCCCTGTCGCGCGTGGATTTCACCCTGAATGGCGGGTCGGTGCATGCGCTGACCGGCGCCAACGGCGCGGGAAAATCGACGTTGATGGCGGTGCTGTGTGGGACGCACGATCGTTATGAAGGCGAAATCTGCATTAACAACCAGCCGGTAAGCATCCGCGAGCCGCTGGATGCTAAACGGCTGGGTATCCACCTTGTGCAGCAGGAGGTGGACGTGGCGCTGATCCCCGGGCTGAGCATTGCGGAGAACATTATGCTCGACCAGCTGGCGCAGCCGGGACACCGCTACAGCTGGCGCGCGATTCGTCAGCAGGCGCGGCAGGCGCTGGCGCAGCTGGATGTTTCGCTGGACGTTCGCCGTTCCATCGACAGCTGCACGCTGGCTGAAAAGCAGCAGATTTTGCTGGCGCGGGCGCTCTCGCACCACTGCCGTTTTCTCATTCTTGATGAGCCCACCGCGCCGCTGGACGCGCACGAAAGCGAGCGTCTGTTTGCGGTAGTAAGACGTCTGCAACAGCAGGGCATTGGCGTGGTGTTTATTTCTCACCGCATTCACGAGCTGAAGGCCATCTGCGACACCCTGACGGTGCTGCGCGACGGCAGGCTGATTGAGTCCGGCCCGATGGCGGATCTGAGCGGAGAGGAGATCGTCGAGAAGATGCTCGGCCACGAGCTGAGCGATATCTATCCGCCCCCGCGACCGCCGCACGGTGAAGAGATGCTGCTGCGGGTGGAAGGCCTGCACGACGACGCGCTGCTGAAAGATATCTCCCTGCATCTGCGCAAAGGTGAAATCCTCGGCATTGCCGGGCTGGCGGGGGCGGGGAAAACGGAACTCTGCAAGGCGCTGTTTGGCGCCAGCAAAAGCCGCGTGGCGCGCGGCGAGCTGAACCATCAGGCCTGGAAACCGCGCGATCCGGCAGACTCGGTGCTACGCGGTCTGGCGCTGGTGCCGGAGGAGCGGCGCAAAGAGGGCATTTTTATCGACGAGCCGGTGAGCATGAACCTTGCCGTGTGCGCCGATAACAGTTTCTCGCGCTGGAGCCTGTTTGGTCATCGTCAGGCGTGGCGCTGGGCGGAACAGGTGATTGCCCGCGTCGGCGTGCGCACGCGCGGGCCGGGGCAGGTGCTGCGTCGGCTTTCCGGCGGTAACCAGCAGAAGGTCGCCATCGGGAAATGGCTGCGCAATGACGCCAGCGTGCTGATATTCGACGAGCCGACCAAAGGCGTGGACGTGAAGGCCAAAACCGATCTGTTTCAGCTGATCGACGGCCTGGCGCGCGAGGGCAAAGGGGTGATTTACGCCTCGGGTGAATTTGCCGAGCTGGTCGGGCTCTGCGACCGCATCTGCGTGCTGTGGGACGGTCGCATCGTGGCGGAAATCGCCGGGGCAGAGGCCCGGGAAGAAACACTACTTTATTATTCAACCGGAGGAACGGCGTCGTGAGCAAGGCCCTTTCAGTGACCACGGCGGCGTCTGGCCGTCAGCAGATTTTCGATTTTCTTTATAAGTGGGGCATGCTGCTGACCGTCGTCGCGCTGGTGGCGGTGTTTGGCCTGGCGTCGGACAGCTTCCTCGACCCGAACAACATCATCAACATTCTGCGCTCGATCGCTATCGTGACGGTGATTGCCGTTGGCGTCTCGATTTCGCTGACCGTCGGCGGGTTCGACCTCTCCGTAGGATCTACCGCGTCGCTGGCGAACGCGCTGGTGATTTCGCTTTTCGTCTGGCACGGCTTCGGCACCACCGAGTCGATTCTGCTGACCCTCGCGCTCTGTACGCTGGTCGGCCTGTTTAACGCCTTTCTGATCGTCATCCTGCGCATTCCGGACATGCTCGCGACCCTTGCCAGCCTGTTTGTCATCCAGGGTGTGGCGATGACCTACAGCTACGGCGGGTCGATTACCGAGAACATGGTGCTGCCGAGCGGCGACATGGCGGAAGGGACCATTCCGGCGGCGTTTGGCCTGCTCGGGCAGGTGCCGACCATTGTGATCGTCATGCTGGTGGTGACGATTCTGGCACAGCTGGGCCTGTCGCTGACCACCCATGGACGCCGGATGTACGCCATTGGCGGCAACCCCGAAGCCGCGCGCCTCTCCGGCATTCGCACCACCCGCTACAAAGTGGCAGCCTACGTGATTGCCTCTCTGCTGGCGGGGCTGGGCGGCATTCTGCTGGCCTCGCGTATTGGTTCATCGCAGGTGAATGCGGGCGGCGGCTACCTGATGGACGCGGTGGCGGCGGCGTGGATCGGCTTCTCGCTGGCCGGATCCGGCAAGCCGAACGCGCTGGGTACGCTGGTGGGGGCGGTGATCCTCGGCGTGCTGTCGAACGGGCTGGTGATGCTCTCCGTGCCGTATTACGCCATGGACATTATAAAAGGGCTGGTGCTCGCGGTAGCGCTGGCGATTACCTACATACAAAAACGCTGACAACACAACGGGATAATAAATGAAAAAGATTGCGCTCTCTTTGGTAGCTCTTGGGTTACTCACTTCTCTGCCGGGCCTGGCGGCTACCCCCGCGCCGGTTCCGACCGCCATTGCCAGCCATGACGGCCCGATCCGCATCGCGGTGATCCGCAACCTGGGCTCGGACGACAACACCACGCAGTTTGTTGCCGGGGCGATTCAGGAAGGGAAAAAGCTCGGCTTTAAGGTCAGCACCTTTTTAAGTAACGGGGACGACGCCAAATTCCAGGATTTCGTTAACCAGGCCATCAGCCAGAAATACGACGGGATTATTCTCTCTCAGGGGCGCGATCCGTACTCCACCGCGCTGGTGAAGAAGGCGGTGGATGCCGGGATCAAAGTTTCGGTGTTTGATACCGCTGTGAACGGCGAGATCCCGGGCGTAACCGTTACCCAGCAGGACGATGCCTCCCTGACCAACCTCTCTTTCGGCCAGCTGGCGAAAGATTTCAACGGCAAGGCCAATATCGTCAAGCTATGGGTCGCGGGCTTCCCGCCGATGGAGCGCCGTCAGGCGGCCTACAAAGAACTGCAAAAGCAGTACCCGGAGATTAAAGAGCTGGAGTCCATCGGCGCGGTCTCCTCTGACGTGCAGGGCGACACTGCCAACAAGGTGGGCGCGATCCTCGCGAAATACCCGAAAGGTAAAATCGATGCCATCTGGGGTACCTGGGATGCCTTCAGCCAGGGCGCGTATAAGGCGCTGAAAGAGAACGGCCGAACCGAGATCAAACTCTACAGCATCGACATCTCCAACCAGGATTTACAGCTGATGCGCGAGCCGGGTAGCCCATGGGCAGTGAGCGTGGCGGTGGATCCGAAGCTGATTGGCGCGACCAACGTACGCCTGATTGCCAATAAGATTGCCGGAGAAGCGACGCCTGCCACTTACGATTTCAAAGCGGCGGCCATTCCGCAGGCGCTGCTGACCGCCCAGCCGGGCGCGGTGAACGTGGCGTCTCTGGGGAAAATCATTCCGGGCTGGGGCCAGACGGAAGATTTTGTTGCGCCGTGGTTTGCGACGCTGGAAGCCAGGTCAAAATAATGGCCGGTGGCGCTTTGCTTACCGGACCTACGGTGTTGTAGGCCGGATAAGGCGTAGCCGCCATCCGGCGAAAGGACTTATACATGTCTGCATTACCTCAACCCGAATACAGCCGCAATATGCGGCTGATTGGCCATAGCGATCAGGGCGGTCGCCCGGACGGCGTGCAGCTGATGGTGCACCGCGGTTTCGCCTATATCGGCCATATGGTGTCGCAGGGCTTTTCGATAGTGGATGTGCGCGACCCGAAAAAACCAAAAGCCGCAGGATACGTGCCTGCGCCGCCGGGTACCTGGAATGTGCATCTCCAGGCGCATGACGACCTGCTGCTGGTGATCAACGCCCGGGATCTGTTTGCCGATGCGCGTTTTGCCGACGAGAAGGTCTACTACACCCGCCAGGTGGGGGAGACCGTCAGCGATGTGCAGGATAAAGGCTGGAGCGCCGGGCTTCGCGTCTTTGATATCTCCACACCGGACAGGCCACGCGAGATAGGCTTTTTATCGCTGAGCGGCATCGGCATTCACCGCATCTGGTACGTCGGTGGCCGCTGGGCGTATGTCTCAGCGCTGATAGACGGCTTTACCGACTACATCTTTCTGACCATCGATCTGGCGGACCCGCGCAAGCCTGAAGTGGCGGGACGCTGGTGGCTGCCGGGGATGAATCAGGCCGAAGGCGAACAGCCGAACTGGCCGGAAGGCAAACGCTACGCCCTGCACCATGCGATTATTGCAGGCGATACCGCGTACGGCAGCTGGCGCGACGGTGGCCTGACGCTGCTGGACGTGAAGGACCGCACCCGGCCTAAGCTCATTAGCCACCGTAACTGGAGCCCGCCGTTTGGCGGCGGGACGCACACCGCGCTTCCGCTGCCGGATCGCGACCTGCTGGTGGTGCTGGACGAGGCGGTGCTGGATAACCAGCAGGACGGCGAGAAGCTGATCTGGCTGTTTGATATCCGCGAGCCGTCGAACCCGGTGAGCATTTCTACCTTCCCGCAGCCGGATGAAACCGACTACGTGGCGAAAGGGGCGCATTTCGGCCCGCACAACCTGCACGAGAACCGGCCGGGGAGCTTTGTCAGCTCAACGCTGATCTTCGCGACGTACCAGAACGCGGGCGTGCGCGCGTATGACATTTCCAATCCGTATCGCCCGGTAGAAACGGGGGCGCTGGTGCCCGCGGCGCCGGAAAAGATGATGGATACGCGGCCCAATCGCCCGCAGGTGATCCAGTCGTGCGACGTGTTTGTGGATGCGCAGGGGATTATTTACAGCACGGATTATAACGGTGGGATGTCAGTGATTGAGTATCTGGGGTGAGTTTTTGCCGGGTGGCGGCTTCGCCTTACCCGGCCTACATTTTGCACCCGTAGGCCCGGTAAGCGCAGCGCCACCGGGCAAACGTTCTCAACTGTACTGCCGCACCCGCGCGACCAGCTCTTCCGCGCTGTCGATGCGGTCGGCAATCACAATCAGCGCCTTGCCGAGGGATATCGCGTGGCGCAGGCATTCGTGACGCATCGCTTCATCCTGAATGGTGTCGATATCCGCCACATGGGAAAGCCCGACGCTGCGGCGAATCAGCTCGGTGCCGCAGAATCCGATGGCGTCATGCCAGACCTTTTTCAGGAACGCAGAGGCATAGCCCGGCGCGCTCAGCGCGGCGTCGCGCGTTTTCTCATTCGCCAGCGCCTGGAAGCGCTCCGCGAAGGTGTTCCACAGTTCCTGAATATCGGTCAGGCGCTGCTCGCGCGCGGCGGCGGCATCGCGAATGCCCAGATGCCCCGGCAGGCCGCAGAAGTTCAGCAGCAGGTTGCCGATGGCGGTGCCGATGTCAAAGCCAATCGGGCCAAAGTAGCCGAACTCGGCGTCGATGGCTTTCAGGCTGCCGTCGGCCACAAAAATTGAGCCGCTGTGAATGTCCGCGTGCAGCAGGGCTTCGGCATGCGAAAAGAAGCGGTGCTTCAGGGAGGCCACAGCGATTTTAAGCTGGGCGTCGTCGCGCAGGGCGGCAACATCGTTCTCCAGATCGGCCGGGTAGCTGTTGCGTGCGTGGATCTGGTACGGATCGTTAAAGAATAGATCTTCAGTGATCTCGCACATCTCCGGGTTGATGAATTTTGCCACCTGCGCTTTTTTCTCGTGCGGATGCAGATAAAAATCGCTGGTGTGGAACAGGGTGTGAGCCAGATATTCACCCAGCTGCCGCGCCGCCTGCGGGTAGTAAATGTTGTTAATCAGCTCGCCGCGCCAGATGCGATGGCTGGAGAGATCTTCCATCACCATCACCGCCAGTTCCGGGTCAAAGTGGTGGATTTTCACCGTGTGCTCAGGGCTGTGCTTGTAATGCTCGACCAGGGTTTGCGCCTCCAGGCGAGCGCGATCCAGCGTCAGCGGCCAGGACTCGCCGACGCAGCGCACATAGGGCAGCGCCTGCTTAACGACGATGCGGCTCACCCCCGCGCTATCGAATATTTTAAAGACCAGGTTGAGGTTGCCGTCGCCGATTTCCTGCGCCTCCACCAGCGATGACGGATCGTCAAGTCCGCCAAACTGCCTGGCATACTCCACGGCGTCCTGAGCGGTAAAGGTACGGTATTGCGACATGGCCTGCTCCTCAGTTTAGCTAATTAAGACATGTAGACGTCTATACATCTGGATTTCATCCTGACACAATGTGCTACAACAACGCAACAGGGAATTAACGACATGCAGACATTACAGACGACCAGCCTGCGGGTGGCGAATAATCAGCTCTTTATTCTCGACCAGCAGGCGCTTCCGCAGGAGAAACGCTGGCTGGATGCCTCGACGGTGGAGGCGCTGGTTGGGCATATCCACGCTCTGCGGGTGCGTGGCGCGCCGTTAATTGGTCTCTCTGCAAGCCTGCTGCTGGCGCTGTTAGCGGAAAGCGGTAAAAGCCGCGACGAGCTGGCGGCGGCGCTGGAGACCCTGCGTGCCTCCCGCCCGACGGCGGTGAACCTGATGAACAATCTCGACCGCATGAAGATTGCGCTGTGGCAGGAAGCGTTCGTTCCGGCGCTGGTGGCTGAAGCGCTGCGCCTGATTAATGAAGACAAACGGCTTTGCGACGCGATTGCGAAAGCGGGTAGCGCGCTGGTGAAGCCCGGCAGCCGCCTGCTGACCCACTGCAATACCGGCGGGCTGGCAACGGCGGGCGTCGGTACGGCGCTGGGGGTGATTGCCCGCGCGCATCAGGAAGGCAACGTCAGCAACGTCTGGGTGGATGAAACCCGTCCGCTGTTGCAGGGCGGCAGGCTGACCGCATGGGAGCTGGGCGAGCTGGGCGTGCCTTATCAGCTGATTACTGACTCCATGGCCGCCAGCCTGATGGCAAAAGGGCAGGTGGATGCCGTGTGGGTGGGGGCAGACCGCATTGCCGCTAACGGCGATGTGGCGAACAAAATCGGCACCTATTCCCTGGCGGTGCTGGCGAAGTTCCACGGTATTCCGTTCTACGTCGCCGCCCCGCAAACGACCCTCGACCGGGACTGCCCGAACGGTGACGCGATCCCGATTGAGCAGCGAGCGGCCAGCGAAGTGACGGGCGTGGCGGGAAGCTTTGGCGCGGTGCAGTGGGCGCCGCAAGAGGCGCAGGTCTATAACCCGGCGTTTGACGTTACCCCCGCCTCGCTGATTAGCGGCTGGGTGCTGGATACGGGCGTGGTCACCCCTGAAGAGGTAGCGAAAGGGAAATTCGCCTGAGTGGGACTATCCTTGTAAGGGGTTCCCTTTAGAGGACGTTATCGTGACGCTCGATCCTGAAACAGATTTAAAACTGGAACGCGTGGTGGACGCACCGCGCGACCTGCTGTGGCTCTGCTGGACCACACCGGAGCACATCAAAAACTTCTTCATTCCTGCTCCCCATAAGGTGACTGAATGCGACCTCGATCTGCGCGTGGGTGGGCGGTTCAATACCGCGTTTGAGGTGGACGGGCAGCGGATGGATAACCGGGGCGTATTTCTTGAAATCGATCCGGGGAACAAGCTGGTCTTTACCGATGGCTATACTGAGGGCTGGAAGCCGGCTGAAAAGCCGTTTATGACAGCGATCCTGCTGCTGGAAGATGTGGGGGAGGGCAAGACCCGCTACACGGCGATAGCGCGTCACCCAACGAAGGAGATCCGCGAGCAGCATGAACAGATGGGCTTCCACGAAGGGTGGGGCGTGGTGTTGGATCAACTGGTGGGGTATGTGAAAGGGCTAAAACGGTAGTGCTCTTAGACCCCCTCTCCCTTGAGGGAGAGGGCTGGGGTGAGGGGGGAGAATTCATTGATTATGTTGAAGACAGATTTCTCTTTTTGGTATTCCTCATCTGACGAAATACTCGCTCTCCCTTTTCATCAAAGTATCTTTCCGGCCATATCACATCGGGTGGAATGTCTGGCGCCTGAGCGATAAGCAGTTCACCTTTAGGCCATGGTCGGGTAAGCGCATTTGCCAGTGTGGATGAGGAAAGGCCAGCCTTTCTGGACAACGCAGCCAGGCTTGTTCCATGTTTCTTTAGTGCAGCGATAATATCGGCCGGGTGCCAGTTCTGATGTTGCATTGTGTTCTCCTTACATGTGTTCGTTACGCGCTCAATTATCCTATTTTGGGATAAAAAGGCAGCGGGAGGATATTCGATTTCAGGATATTTGTATGGAATCGGAACAATGGCTTCAGTTTACTCGGATGAATACCAGCGTGTTATCAATGCGTTGAAGAAAGCGCGTAAAGAGAAGGGGATGACTCAGGCGCAGCTTGCGGAAGCGCTGGGCAAACCGCAGTCGTTTATCGCTAAAGTGGAAAGCGGTGAGCGCAGGTTAGACGTGGTGGAGTTTGTGCATGTGGCGAGATTACTTAGCTTAAGTAACGAAGAGGTCCTTACTATTTTACAATCTTTAAGATGTTAAAATAATGGGCGCATTATATTTATAGCGCCCTAACTCAAAAAAATCATCAATTTATCTCGTCGTCTCCATCATCTTTATTATAAATATCAGATATTGCAATTTTTATATCTAATGCTTTATGCAACATTTTATGTACTTTGATATGGCTTGCCCTCTTTATTTCAGCTTTATTTACAGGGCTGCTATCTCTGAAAGACCATTTATATGGTGTTAAAGGGCTAACTTTGAATCCTATCGCACTAATATTATATAAGCATAAAAATATCTCGTTAACAACATCAGATTCTCTTACTTCGCTATTGAGCATTTTAGATGCGATGATTGCGCATGGGTCATTAGTATTTTGAATGGCGAGTTCCGATGCTACAGATTCTATGTTATTTTTAGGAATAAGTGTTCGGGTGAATTTTTCTGGAACTTCTCTGAGAATTTCTATAGTTTCTTCGAAAGATGGATATATGTCTCCCCATTCTTCTTTTAAAGAACGCAATCTTTTTTCAGAATAAATACTTTCAGCTTTATGAATGGAATCCCAGGAGATTCGTTCTCTATTAAGTGCTATTTTAAAACATTCATTTACGAACTGTAAAACATCCCTTGGCCGATATAGTGTTCTCTCTATGATATACTCGATTGGCAACATTCCCTTACTCCCTCCTTTGGGGGAAGGGAAAAGATCGTTAATTTCGACGTTTTCTCTTGTATATTGTTTTTTGAAAACCTCTTGGATTCTCTTTGAAACTAATTCATTAAGTTGATTTGCGGTCCATTGAAGATCAAGGATATATGATTCATACTTCTCCTCTTGAAATCCAGAGCCTCGAGTAATATTGAATACAGATTTAAGAAGATCATGTCTTAAAGCAGCTATTACCTTGACGTTCTTGATACGTCTGAATACTTTTATCTCTTCAATTAATGCTCTTATGAATTTATATCGAGTGTTGTTTTCGGCCCAGTTTTCATCAAGCTGATCTATTACAATGTAATGTTTCTTTTGAAGATCGGAAAATGAATGTTCTGCAAGCATGTCGAGAACTTCATTTAATTTTTGAATTTGCATTCCACTAACAACTTCAGAAGCTCTTTTCTTTATTTCATGCTTATCTTCCTCAGATATTCTCTTAGCTGTCTCAGCATTTAATTCAATACCATGAAGTGCTGTGCCTATTTTAGCTTTAGTGTCATTTTCAAGTTTTTTTGTTATTTCTCTCAAATGTGTGTCTGTATCAATCCAAAATTTATCCCCCCATTCTCTAAAATATTCTAATGCGCGCTTCCTGATCTCATCTTTTCTTAAAAAACTCGCTAAGCTGGTAAGGAAATTTCTTGTGTCACTCTCGCTGTTTATATCATGACGTATTTTTAAAAACTCCATTATAAGTATGTGCCGCCAGAGTATCTTATAAAATAAATCTAAATTTACGTCTAGCGCTTCAAAAAAAGAAATAATATCTGAGTGTTCAAGAAAACGAATAGATATATCGTTAGGATCAAGCTTCTTGTATCTATATGCTTTGTTCATGACTTTGTGCAATAATGCACTTTTCCCTGCTCCAGTTCTTCCTACAACAATAGACGAAGTATCATTAGTATCTAGTAATTTTGATAGATATCCACTATCTACAAAGCATTCATCAAGTAATTGTGTATCGGATTCAGCATCGAGTTCGCCAATCCTTAAGTTTTGTCGTATTATTATTGGGTTTTTTGCCATGTTAATCTCTTTGGAAATAAGTAATAATCATTAACGGTAAATTTATTTTTATAGAATATTAGTAGTGTTTTTGTCTTAATGAAGTGAAGTATTTGTGATTTGCTTCTCAAATTTAAGAGTAAGATATAATTTATAAAAGTTCCTTCATCTTGAAGGAACTTTACTTGTTTATTTGGACATTATTTTAGGCGTGGATACGCATCCGCAATCCCATCACCCGTAAACTGGGCCACCCATCCCTCCGGATTGTCGAAAATACGAATCGCCGTAAAGTTCGGCTCTGAACCCATGTCAAACCAGTGCGGCGTGCCTGCGGGTACGGAAATGAGGTCGTTTTTCTCGCACAGCACCTGATACACCTCATCGACGATGTGCAGGCAGAATAGTCCCGCCCCTTCCACGAAAAAGCGCACTTCATCTTCGCCGTGGGTGTGCTCGTTGAGAAACTTCGCGCGCAGCGCCTCTTTCTGCGGATTGTCGGCGCGAAGGCTAATCACGTCCCAGCTCTGATAACCTTTCTCTGCCACCAGCTTGTCGATTGCATGCTGATACGCCTCAATCACGGCTTCAGGCGCGGGATCCTGCCCTAAATCACGGTCTGCCGCCCAGCGTTCAAACCGCACGCCTTTGGCGTTGAGCTGTCGGGCGATCTCGACGGCGTCGGTGCTGTGCCACAGGTGATGACTGGCGTCTTTATCGGAATAAATGGTCAATGCGCTCATGAAGGGATCTGCTCCGGATTAATCTCGTCAAACTGATGGATCTGATGGTGATGGCTTGCGCCGTCATCTTCACCGCGTATCAGTTGCAGGGTGCGAAAACCCGCCTGTTCAGCCGCGTCCAGCTCCTGATGAATATCTGACAGGAACAGGATCTGCGACGGGGCGATGCCCGTTTGCGCCGCAATATTTTGATAAGACTGCACCTCACGCTTGGCACCGATGCGGGTATCAAAATAGCCGCTGAACAGATGAGTAATATCACCTTCGTCGCTGTAGCCAAATAACAGTTTCTGCGCGGCGACGGAGCCAGAGGAATAAACATAGAGATCAATCCCTTGTGCCTTCCATTTTTCCAGCGCGGGCAGTACATCAGGGTAGAGATGGCCGGTAAAGTCACCGTTAATGTAACCGTCCTGCCAGATGATGCCTTGCAGGGCTTTGAGCGCCGTCGATTTGCGGTCTTCATCCATAAAGGTAAACAGCACGTTGATGAGATCGCTGACGCTGGCATGCGGAGTGCTGATTTCATCGCGCAGGTTGTCCAGAATCGATTTGACCGGCTCGGCGTACTGCTGCGCGGTCACAAAGGCCGCCAGCCGCTCACGCGCGTAGGGGAACAAAACATCATGGACAAAACGGATATCGCTGGTGGTCCCTTCAATATCCGTCACAATCGCGCGAATCATACTCTCTCCCATTGTCGTAAACGCATTTCGCATTCAAATAAGAATTCTAAACCTTCCAGATGACGGCGGGCTTCGGCCACGTCGCGTCCCCAGCAGGTTAAGCCATGACCGCGCAGAAGAAAACCATAATTAAGCGGGCGTTCCTGCGCGTAATGGGCGATTCGAGAGGCGAGGGCGTCGATGTCCTGGTCATTATCAAACACCGGGATGGCCACCGTATCCCGATGCGTGGTCTGTCCGGTAAGGGATTTTTGCATCTCGAAGCCGGAGATCTTCAGCTCGGTCTCGTTGACCAGCCGCGACAGCACCGTGGCATTGACGGTGTGAACGTGCAGGACGGCGTTAGCCTCCGGGAACAGGCGATAGATGAGGGTATGCAGCCCGGTCTCTGCCGACGGTTTACGGCCAGAAGGCGCACGGTTGGTGGCGATTTCAACCTGTAGAAAATCGGCGGTGGTCAGGCTGCCTTTGTCTTTTCCGGATTCGCTCAGCCAGCACAGATGTTCATCCTGACGCACGGACATATTGCCGCCGGTAGCGGGCGCCCAGCCTTTAGCGCCAATCCAGCGGCAGGCCTCGACCAGGTGTGTGAGTTGCAGGTTGTCTGTCATTTCCTTTTACCCTCTCGGTCAGGAATATTTATATCATTTAGACGTCTAAGCGTCTTGATTGCCAGAGACTAACATCGTGTTATAGTGTCAGCAACATAAGTATTACAGGCAGGCATACTACAATGAGCAATAACCCGTTGATCCCGCAGAGTAAACTTCCGAATCTCGGCACGACGATTTTTACGCAGATGAGCGCCCTGGCGCAGCAGCACAACGCCATTAACCTCTCACAAGGTTTCCCGGATTTTGACGGGCCGAAATATTTGCAGGAGCGTCTGGCGTACCACGTTGCGCAGGGAGCCAACCAGTATGCGCCGATGACCGGCGTGCAGGCGTTGCGTGAAGCCATTGCGGATAAAACGGCGGAGTTATACGGCCATAAGCCTGACGCGAACAGCGATATCACGGTAACCGCAGGGGCGACCGAAGCGCTGTATGCGGCGATAACCGCCCTGGTGCGTACGGGCGATGAGGTGATTTGTTTTGACCCGAGCTACGATAGCTACGCCCCGGCGATTGAACTGGCCGGTGGCGTGGTGAAACGCGTGGCGCTCCAGCCGCCGCATTTTCGTCCGGACTGGCAGGCGTTTGCCGCGCTGCTGAGCGATAAAACCCGGCTGGTGATCCTGAATACGCCACACAACCCATCGGCGACGGTGTGGCAGAAAAGCGATTTTGCCGCCCTGTGGCAGGCCATCGCCGAACGTGAAATCTATGTTCTGAGCGACGAGGTGTATGAGCACATCTGCTTTGCCGAAGAGGGTCATGCCAGCGTGCTGGCGCATCCGCAGCTTCGCGAGCGCGCAATCGCGGTATCATCATTTGGGAAAACCTACCATATGACCGGCTGGAAGGTAGGGTACTGCGTGGCGCCCGCCGCCATCAGTGCTGAGCTGCGTAAAGTGCACCAGTATTTGACGTTTGCCGTAAACACACCCGCCCAGCTGGCGCTGGCGGATATGCTGCGCGCTGAACCTGAACATTACCGGGACCTGCCAGCTTTTTACCGTGCGCGGCGGGATCGGTTTGTGACTGCCTTGAGCGAGAGTCGGCTGGAGATCCTGCCATGCGAAGGCACCTACTTCCTGCTGGCGGACTACAGCGCGATTTCCGATCTGGATGATGTCAGTTTTTGCCAGTGGCTGACGAAAGAGGTGGGCGTGGCGGCCATTCCGCTGTCGGTGTTCTGCGCCGATCCCTTCCCGCATAAACTGATTCGTCTTTGCTTTGCGAAGCAGGAGGCGACGCTGCTGGCAGCGGCTGCGCGCTTAAATTCGCTCTGACTATTCAACCGTCCAGGCTTCTGAAAAACGACGGTCCGCGAAGAGTTCCAGCAGACCGTTGATTTGCTTCAGTCGCAGCACTTCATCGCTGTCCATACCCAACTCCAGGCCAATTTTCTGCTCACTCCAGCCCATAAGCACCAGTTCTCGCACGATTTCTGACATGGCATTGATCTGGTGGCGTCCACGCGCGCGGTTGTGACGAATGGTTGTAGCCATGCGATCGAACTTTTCCTGGCGTGCTTTACGCAGGCAGGTAACAGGGAGGTAACCTTTAAGTTGACGCTTCAGAATAGCCCGATGACTGCCAAGCTCATGGCGATGGAATCCATCGACAATTTCATAGCTCTCAGGCGCATTTTCCGTCACAACGATAGGTTGTGTGAATCCATCCAGCTCCAGTGATTTGCTGAGCAACCGCTTCTCCGCCGGAGCGACATTATTTGGGTTGTAGTCATTGGCGGTGATGTCAGTTTGTTTTATCCACAATACGCAGTCGACGGGTTGATTATTAAAAGGGCTGATTTCGTGTAATGCCTGGCGAAAGGCATTAATAGCGCCGATTTTCTCTTCTTCAGAAAGGGCCTGCAGGTACGGATGCATTTCTCTGATTATTTGCTGCTGCATAAAATCCCCCATTCCTTGCGTTTGGCTTTCACTCTTTCGCTGTAGCGTTGATAGTGTTTAGGTTTGTTTGGACTAAATGAGAGAGCCCGGCACCAGTAGTCATTGTTGAGTAAAACCTTGCAAATGCGTCGCCAGGAAGGGATATCTTTTGCGCCAATGTCACCCTCCTGCGTATCGGGAATATCCTCCAGGCCTCGCTTTTGATACCAGTGGAGATAAATTGCGATTTTATTTCGGTAATGTTCCGCCGTATTTTGCGGCATGCTGTCGAGTAGCAGCATGGCGTATTCGCGCCAGCCGAGATGGTCAGGTTTCAGGATCTTCCGGTGGCCATAAAAATGGTTATCGTGCCCGGCATAAATACCTCCACTTCGCACGCCGCAGGCGCGTTCACACATAGCCGCCCAGCGTTCGGGTTCAATGACATGATAGAGCCATAAGCCCTGACGCTGTTCCGGACCAAACGGTTCGCAGATGCGCATATAACGCGGCGGCACCCCAGCCTTGTACATCAGGTCGTATAACGGGTTATAGCAACATTTTGATTTCGCGAACCACGTCCAGATGTCGGCGGTTTTCCAGTCGTACAGTGGGTAGATATACCAGGCGTGCCCACCCGGGGCGACGGTCGTCCAGGGTTTATCGTCAGAAAAGCGCTGCTTACGCGCCGACGCGATAGCCAGAAAGCGGTTGTAAGATTCATCGGCGCGGATCCCCACCATGACTGCGGCAGGACGTCTTTGCGCATACCATTCGGCAAACTCGCGCACGAAGGCTTCAAACGTCATTCCCTGCTGATAAAAATCGAAATAGTGATAATCGGTAATGGCATCTTCTGGTGGCTGGCGAACCCAGTTTGTTCCGGGTTCCCAGCACTGCCATTCAGGTTGAAACTGTGACAGGGCGTTCTGGGTCGTGAGCGGAAGCGCTACCCACCAGAACTGGTGGATAACATCCCGATAGAGCGTTTTCATAGCGTCAACATGCTGAATGGTCGACGAGAATTGCGCTTCCCAGTCCAGAAAGATGACGTCTATTTTTCGCTTTAATTGCCGTGCTTTCTGGGCAACAAGATGCAGCATCACGGTAGAATCTTTTCCACCGGAAAAGGAAACGCATACCCTGGGGAAATTGTTAAGCGTCCAGTGTATGCGTTCCGCAGAAGCGTCTAAAACATTTTCCTGTAAAGGGATTTTATAGTTCGACATGATTAATTGCGTCCTGCGTGTTAAATGTCTTGGGAAAATCAAAACGATATTATGGAATTATTTATCCTTAATTTCACGGAGTCATTTTTTTCGGTTCGCTTTAATTATATTCACCATGCAAATGTATTTTACGCAGACGGCGGAGAAACGCAGAGCTTATGCATTTTTTCAATGAATGTTGAAAAAACAGAGCTATTCAGTGATGAACGGCCGTAGAGCATATAGATCTTTAATTCAGGCAGCGCAAACGGTGGCTCAAGCCTTTTTAATTTCAAAGATTCTTTAAATGTTTCATAGATCGACACGGGGATATAGCCTAACAAATCAGATGAACTGACCATAGAGATGAGAGAGCTAAGGGAGTCGGTGCGAAAAGCAATATTTCTTTCCGGAAAAGCGTCATTGGCCCGACTCTGGAACTCTTTTACACCCGGATGAGCACTCTGGTAAAAAGTGAATTTCTCCTGGTATAGCGCGTCCACCGTAGCTGTGTCAGCGAGCCTTGGGTGGTCTGCTCTACAGATTAAGGCTATCGGCACCGTAGTGAAGTGGGTGCAGACCACAGAGCGATTGTGGATAGGTGCGATAGAGAAGATGAGATCGGCTTTACGATAGGCCAACAAATCTTCCGCTGATTCGGAGGAAATAAGCATATCTCTTTGTTCTATCTCATAATTCTCCTCAGATATTAAAAGCTTCAACGGTTCCAGCATCGAACCAGGAGACACCATTTGAGTGCAATAGATAACGAACTTTTTCTTGATGTCCGAGTGATGCATCATGTTGATCGTCTGCTCAAGCTGATTGAGATTTTTTTCCAGATGATGATGCAAGTTGGTACCTACCGTGGTGGGCGTAATTCCCTTCCCTGAACGGATAAACAGGGGGTCATCAAGCTGACCGCGCAGGCGTTGCAGCGACTGGCTGACGGCGGATGGTGTGATATAAAGCGTCTCGGCAGCCCTACTGATACTGAGATGTTGGTAAATGCATTCGAAGATAACTAACAGATTGAGATCGAATTTTTTTAGGTCGTAGAGGTTTGCCATGTTTCGTCCTGAGTGAGTTGAGTTTGCTGTCGTTATCACACCATGGAGTACGACAGAGTGTAGTTACCCTTTACAATCCGTGTGAATAACTCGCTTAATTTAAAATTTAAGTGATCTTAATATATCACGGCTTTGGATTATTGAAACATATCTTCAAGAGTTATTAAGATAATTTTATCTTTAAAGTGTGATTGAATTATTTGAATGACAAATGGCGTTTATATATAGCGTGAAACCCATAATGAAATTAAATTTTTAATGTTTCAATGACCTGTTCGAATCTGCCTATCACAGCCATAGGCAGGACTATCCCTCTTATGCATTGCTCATTGCGCGCAGGGGTGCTGTAATCAAACCGCTGTTACGGCCTTGATACAAGGTATGTAGAGCGCAACGCAACGCCAGCTTCGGCTGGCACTGAATGTACCTGCGGGGAATTCAGGTATCAGGGCCGCCCGTTGAGGCGGCCTTTTTACTTTCAGGCTTTCCTGTAAAAGGTTCACCTTGCTGTCTTGTTGCTGTTGTAAGGTTTGGCTGATTGATTTGATAAAGCATACGCATTAGCCCCGATGAACAAAGTTGGTTACCTTACACCTCAACGAAAACACGGAGGAAGTACAGATGTCCTTGATTAACACCAAAATTAAACCTTTCAAAAACCAGGCGTTCAAAAACGGTGAGTTCATCGAAGTTACTGAGAAAGATACCGAAGGCCGCTGGAGCGTGTTCTTCTTCTATCCAGCTGACTTCACCTTCGTTTGCCCGACCGAACTGGGCGACGTTGCAGACCACTACGAAGAACTGCAAAAGCTGGGCGTAGACGTTTACTCTGTTTCTACCGATACCCACTTCACCCACAAAGCGTGGCACAGCAGCTCTGAAACTATCGCGAAAATCAAATACGCGATGATCGGCGACCCGACTGGCGCCCTGACCCGTAACTTCGACAACATGCGTGAAGATGAAGGCCTGGCTGACCGTGCGACCTTCGTTGTTGACCCGCAGGGCATTATCCAGGCTATCGAAGTTACCGCTGAAGGTATCGGCCGTGATGCATCTGACCTGCTGCGCAAAGTGAAGGCGGCTCAGTACGTTGCTTCTCACCCAGGCGAAGTGTGCCCGGCGAAATGGAAAGAAGGCGAAGCGACGCTGGCTCCATCTCTGGACCTGGTCGGCAAGATCTAAGTCTGTAAAGCCTGGCGGCGCTACGCTTGCACAGGCCTACAGTATCGTAGGCCGGGTAAACGAAGTGCCACCCGGCAATCAATGGGCGCTCCCCGCGCCCATTTCATTCCAGCACCATGATGCAAGTTGCATTCAGGCAGCCCGTATAAGGCGGCTTGCATGATGACGTTTTAAGAGAGGGAAGAATAATGCTCGACACTAACATGAAAACCCAGCTCAAGGCCTACCTTGAGAAACTGACCAAACCTGTTGAGCTGATTGCCACGCTGGACGACAGCGCGAAATCGGCAGAAATCAAAGCGCTGCTGACAGAGATTGCTGAGCTGTCGCCGAAAGTGACCTTCAAAGAAGACAACACGCTGGCAGTCCGTAAGCCTTCTTTCCTGATCGCCAACCCAGGGTCTGACCAGGGGCCGCGTTTCGCGGGTTCTCCGCTGGGGCACGAATTTACGTCCCTGGTGCTGGCGCTGCTGTGGACCGGTGGTCATCCGTCAAAAGAAGCGCAGGCGCTGCTGGAGCAGATCCGCGATATCGACGGTGATTTTGAGTTTGAAACCTATTACTCGCTCTCCTGCCACAACTGCCCGGACGTGGTGCAGGCGCTGAACCTGATGTCAGTGCTCAACCCACGCATTAAGCACACGGCGATTGACGGCGGTACGTTCCAGAACGAAATCACCGAGCGCAACGTGATGGGCGTTCCGGCGGTTTACCTGAATGGTCAGGAGTTCGGCCAGGGGCGTATGACGCTGACCGAAATCGTCGCCAAAGTGGATACCGGCGCAGAAAAACGTGCGGCGGAAGAGTTGAACCAACGTGATGCGTACGACGTGCTGATTGTTGGCTCCGGCCCGGCGGGCGCGGCGGCAGCGGTTTACTCCGCACGTAAAGGGATCCGTACCGGTCTGATGGGCGAGCGTTTCGGTGGTCAGGTTCTGGATACCGTAGACATTGAAAACTACATTTCCGTGCCGAAAACCGAAGGCCAGAAGCTGGCCGGGGCGTTGAAAGCGCACGTCAGCGACTACGACGTGGATGTCATTGACAGCCAGAGCGCCAGCAAACTGGTTCCGGCCGCGGTCGAGGGTGGTTTGCACCAGATTGAAACGGCGTCCGGCGCGGTGCTGAAGGCGCGCAGCGTGATCATTGCCACTGGCGCGAAATGGCGCAACATGAACGTGCCGGGCGAAGATCAGTATCGCACCAAAGGCGTGACCTATTGCCCGCACTGTGACGGCCCGCTGTTCAAAGGTAAACGCGTAGCGGTGATCGGCGGCGGTAACTCCGGTGTGGAAGCGGCTATCGATCTGGCGGGAATTGTTGAACACGTTACCCTGCTGGAGTTCGCCCCTGAGATGAAAGCGGACCAGGTGTTGCAGGATAAAGTGCGTAGCCTGAATAACGTCGACATTGTGCTCAATGCCCAGACGACAGAAGTGAAAGGCGACGGCAGCAAAGTGACCGGTCTGGAATACCGTGACCGCGTGAGTGGCGATATTCACAGCGTACCGCTGGCGGGGATCTTCGTTCAGATTGGCCTGCTGCCAAACACCACCTGGCTGGAAGGCGCAATTGAGCGCAACCGCATGGGCGAGATCATCATCGATGCGAAATGCGAAACCAGCGTGAAGGGCGTATTTGCGGCGGGCGACTGCACCACCGTGCCGTACAAGCAGATCATCATCGCTACCGGTGAAGGTGCGAAAGCCTCGCTGAGCTCGTTTGATTACCTGATCCGCACCAAAACTGCATAATAAAAGAAAGCAAGACGACACCTGCAATACAAGAGGCCACCAAAAGGTGGCCTCTTTTTTTATCTGACGACCATCACCGGAATGTGGGTGTGGCGTATCACGCTGGAGGCGTTCGACCCCAGCAGGTGCGTGGTAATAGACGGGTTGCGCGAACCAATCACTACCACGTCGGCATTTAATTCCCCGGCAAGCTCATTTACGGCGTCACGCACGCTACCGAACCGGACGTGGGTTTTTATGCGGGAAGGATCGATGCTGAAGTGCCCGACCATGGTTTGCAGGCGCGTCTCGGCTTCATGCTGTAAATGCTCTTCAAAACGACGCACATCAGCAGCGAAACGATGCAGGCTCAGGCTGGCAGTGCCCGGTAAAACATGCAGAAGATGAATAACTCCGTCCTGCTGCGCGAGAAATTCCGCATGACGTACAGCCTTATCACTCAGTTCCATTTCGAAAACATCAACCGGCATAATGATTGTTTGATACATAACCGTTTCTCCTTGTTTATAAACGCTGAAATCATTCAACCACAAAATATAAAAGGTTTCTGTAATCCCGACAGCACTTTTTTATCTCGCCAGGATAAATCTCAAAACAGCCGGATTCCGGGGCAGATCCCGAGAGGTAGCTACCCTTTTATAAGCTTACCCACACCCTTTCGGAGGTTGCATGAAAGCTCTCACCTATCACGGTCCACATCATGTTCGGGTCGATAATGTCCCCGATCCGGGCATCGAACAGCCTGACGATATCATCCTGCGCGTAACGGCCACGGCGATCTGTGGTTCTGATTTGCATCTTTATCGCGGAAAAATTCCCAAGGTCCAGCACGGCGATATCTTTGGTCATGAATTTATGGGCGAGGTGGTGGAGTGCGGGAGCGAAGTGAAAAACGTGCAGAAAGGTGACCGGGTGGTGATCCCATTTGTGATTGCCTGCGGTGACTGCTTCTTTTGCCAGATGCAACAGTACGCGGCCTGCGAAAACACGAACCGCGGGCAGGGCGCGGCGCTGAACAAAAAGCAAATTCCCGCCCCTGCCGCGCTGTTTGGCTACAGCCATCTTTACGGCGGCGTGCCGGGCGGACAGGCGGAGTATGTGCGCGTCCCGAAAGGCAACGTGGGGCCGTTTAAAGTGCCTCAGCTGCTGTCAGACGACAAAGCGCTTTTCCTGTCAGATATTCTGCCTACCGCCTGGCAGGCGGCGAAAAATGCGCAGATCCAGAAAGGCTCCAGCGTCGCCGTATTCGGGGCCGGGCCGGTGGGGTTACTGACCATTGCCTGCGCGCGGCTTCTCGGCGCAGAGCAGATTTTTGTGGTTGACCATCATCCCTATCGTCTGCGGTTTGCCCAGGAGCGCTACGGCGCGATCCCGATTAACTTTGATGACGATAACGACGCGGCGGAGAAAATCATTGAGCAAACGGCCGGGCAGCGCGGGGTGGATGCGGTGATTGATGCCGTCGGGTTTGAGGCCAAAGGCAGCACGACGGAAACGATCCTCAGTAACCTGAAAATTGAAGGCAGCAGCGGCAAAGCCCTGCGCCAGTGCATTGCTGCGGTGCGACGCGGCGGCGTGGTCAGCGTGCCGGGCGTGTACGCCGGTTTCATCCATGGCTTCCTGTTTGGCGATGCCTTCGATAAAGGGCTGAGCTTTAAGATGGGGCAGACGCACGTCCACGCCTGGCTGGGAGAGCTGCTGCCGCTTATCGAAAAAGGGTTGCTTACACCGGAAGATATTGTGACCCACTATCTTCCGCTGGCTGATGCGGAGCGCGCCTATAAGATCTTCGAAAAACGGGAGGAGGAGTGCCGCAAGGTGATCCTGGTGCCTGGCGCAGATACCCCGGAGGCAGCGCAGCAGAAAGTGAAGGGACTGGTGAATGCCTTCCCCGGCGGCGTTGTGTGAGGTTTCGTCCCCATGGCACTACAACAGAGTAAGCGTGGATTAAGCGGTTTTTGTCCGATATAAGACAATCGGGTGAATTTGCGGAAAGAGGATGCAGGTGCATCCTCTGTGCAAAGCGGGGTCGCTTGTTCAGAAGGGATTAACGCAGGTAATCGCCAGCGGCTTCGGGCTGGTAGAGCAGCTCAAGTACTTCCAGATGGGCTGAGGCGCCGCCCGGGAGTTCCCAGTGGATAGTATCGCCCGTGCGCAGTCCAAGCAGCGCCGCGCCCACGGGTGCCAGCACCGAAAGCTGCATGCTGCTGTCGGTCATCTGCGCCGGATAGACCAGCGTACGGGTGAGTTCCTCCCCGGTGGTCAGGTTGCGGAACTTCACCTGGCTGTTCATGGTGACCACATCATGCGGCATGGTCTCAGGCGTACACATCTGCGCCCGGTCTAGCTCTTCGTTCAGCGCATCGGCAACCGGCAGCGAGGCGAATTCTGGTTTCTCCAACAGTCGGTCAATACGTTCTGCGTCGAGTTCATTGATGATAATCGTAGGTCTGGACATTTTTACTCCATGTCGTTAATGCTGCGTGTAACGCAGAAACCAATCCAAAAGAAAACCCTCGCCGTCTGGCAGCGAGGGTTTAACTTATCTGATGATACTGTCTGAAACCCTAAGTTTGAAGTGATGAAGGTCACATTCGTGCGCCATATGAATTTTTGGCAATAAACCCGGCATCCCGATTCACGCTGAACGGAAATTTCGTTACGCTGGTAAAACTTAAACCGGGCAATGCGCGTTGCAGCCCCAGCGTAGAGAGAGCGATATGTACTTTTACCAACCGTCTCAGGGGCACGGTCTGCCGCACGACCCGCTGAACGCCATTATCGGTCCACGTCCGATTGGCTGGATTTCATCCTGTGATAAGGCCGGTCAACTGAACCTTGCCCCGTACAGCTTCTTTAACTGCTTTAACTATCGCCCACCGATCATTGGTTTTTCCAGCAACGACTGGAAGGATAGCGTGCGGAATATTACCGAAACGCAAGAGTTTGTCTGGAACCTCGCAACGCGCGATCTGGCTGAGGCGATGAATGAAACCTCCGCCACACTCCCTCATGGCGAGGATGAATTTACCTTTGCCGGCCTGACGCCCGTAGCCAGCCAGCTTGTGAGCTCGCCGCGCGTGGCGGAAAGCCCGGTGAATTTCGAGTGTCGATTGTCACAGTGCATTCAGTTGACCGGCGCGGATGGGACACCGATTGATACCTGGCTGGTGCTCGGCGAAGTGGTGGGCGTCCATATCGCTGAGAGTTTGCTGGAAGAGGGGATTTACCAGACCGCGAAAGCGCAGCCCATTCTGCGTGCGGGTGGACCGTCCGCCTACTACGGCATCAGCGACAGCCATCGCTTCGATCTGGTACGCCCGGATGCGCGCAGGAACAATCAGTAACCGGCTTTATCGATAACAAACTGTTTGCCGCAGTTGCCCGGATGCGGCTGTGGCGCAAAGGTGCTGGCTGAGAGCGAGTTGTTAATGGTGCTGGATTTTAGCGAGATCTGCATCTCGGTCAGATAAGCCGGATTGCCATGGCAGGTAAGCTTGAACGCTTTTACGTTCTGTTTCCCCCAGCTTTTGGCCACGGCTGCATCAAAATCGCTACGGCGGACGGTCTTGCCATAGTTTTCCGCCAGAAATTCCCCAACCGCACTATTTTTCACTTCCTGGTTCATGCGCACCATGGTGCCGAAGTAAGCGTCGGGATCAAAACCAAAGCAGACGCCGTGTTTCGCGTATTCATAACGTTCAAGGCAGGAGTTGCCGCCCGCGCCGGGCATCACGCTGTTCAGCTTCGCCGCGCCCGTTAGCGATAGTCCGGTCTCTGCGGCGTCACATTTGCGGCTGGCTTTTGCTTCCGGCATATTCGGAACCGGACGAGTGGCACAGCCGAAGCGCATCCAGCGGCGTTCATCCACTCCGCGAGCGGCAATAGATTTCGGCAGCGCTGGCCATAAGCCGTGGACGGTCAGAAAATCGGTTTTGTTGCTGCTCTCTTTTTGCAGGCGACACTCTTCCGGTTCGTCACGGTTGCGTTCGACCATACTCTGGCAAAATCCCGTTTGCCAGGAAAGAGCCAGAACGTAGCGATCGAAATCGCCATACTGGGTTGGCTTAAGCGGATCTGCCTGAATTGAGAAGACACAGAGTGCAAGCGCTACTGCGCCAGACGGGATAACGATATCCTTCCTGAACATTTGCTTTCCTGATTGGTTGGGCGCGATTAATTTCTGGAGGTTATTAAAGCACAAAAAGCGCCCGCAGGCGCTTTTTGGAAAGCAGGAATTTCGCTTAGGCAGCGCCGGGAACCAGCACTTCGGTGGCGATAATAACGATAATCAGGCCAACCAGCACCGGCACTGACGTGCGTTTTACCACTTCAAACGGAGAGATTTTTGCCATCCCTGCAACCGCAACCACCACGCCCGATACCGGAGAAATGGTACGACCCAGGTTGGAGGCCTGGAGCATCGGAATGGACAGGTAAGCCGGGTTGATGCCGGAGGAGTGTGCCAGCTTAGGGATCATCTCAACAAACGCATAGAACGGCGCGTTACCGGAGCCGGTAGTCATCGCCGCCAGCATGGTCAGTACCACCAGCACCAGCATCAGGATAATGCTGGCCGAGCCGAACGAGGTGGCGATAGAGATCAGGCTCTGGATAAAGCCGATTGTGCTCAGCCCCTGAGCAAACACCCCTGCGGCAACCAGCAGCATCACCACGCCCGCGAAGGCATCCGCCATGCCGCGGAAGGCGACTTCAAGACCCGTGAACACCTTCTGGGTATTAAAACCACGAACAAATTCCAGGATGGCCGCCAGCAGCATACAGATCACCAGGATAGTGATGATGTGCAGCTGAGGGCCCCATTTGCCGTCAAAAATAAGCACGCCAATAATCGGCGTGAAGGGCAGGATGGAATAAAACGCCGGGGCGGTAGTGGTGATTTCACTGACGTCCATCATCTCATGGCTGACGTTCTCTTTCTTATCGAGGTAGCGTTGCCAGAAGAAATGCGCCACGCCCATGCCGAGAATAGCGGTGATGGAGATTGGCAGTGTGGTTTTGAAGGCGAAGTCAATCAGCGACATTTCCGCGGCTTTCGCGGCCAGCACCACGTCACCGGAAGTAGGGGAGAGAATAATCGCCGCCGGAGAGGCGCAAATAGCCGCCGCTGCGCCACGGCTGATCCCGACGTTAACCATTACCGGGAATAACGTCGCCATTAACAGCACGCCAAGGCCTGTTGCTGAGGAAACGGCTAATGACATCAGACAGGCCAGGAAATAAGCCGCGACCATCAGCAGATAGGGGGAGTTAATATATTGCAGCGGCTTAGAAGCCAGCTTCACCACCATATCATTCGCACCGATATGGGTCATATAGGCAGCAAATCCGCAGAGCATCATGATCATCATGCCCAGGTCGCCGCCGCGGCTCATCAGCAGAATTTTTATATATTCCACAATATCGGTAGCGGTATATCCGGTGCTGGCTTCGCTGGCGGGTAAAACCTGATGACCCATTAGCGCGCTAATGATCAGCAGCGTCAGGCCGCCGACAAATAGCACACCGGTGGCTGAGTAACCTTTAATGATGTAGCGTGCTACACCGACAATGACCACGACTCCAATGAGGAGTTCGAGAAAAGTAAGCATGATTTCCCCTGTATCCTTGCTGCCCGAGAGACAAATAATCAATAAAAAAGAAGCCTGAAATGTGCCGAATAAATGGCCAGTCCTTGCTGATTAAAATCAAGAAAGAGACTACTAAAGGCAATGATGACGATATTTTTGCTAACCCTGCGTCATTTATATTAAGACGTTATTGACCTGATGAATAGATATTATATGTCATTAAATTGATGGTGAAGTGTTAAGGTTTTGAGTATTACTTGCCGACAATCGATTTAAAAACGTAAATCTCTTTAAAACTACTTCTCTTTCATTCTTTTGCCTGCTTATACTCGGTTCACTTTTACCCTATCCGACGATCTGAATATGCACGCCAGCTGGACGTATCGTATGCGCTTTATCAAAAAACATCTGCTGATGTTTTTGCTGGCGTTTGGCTGGCTGTTAATCCAGAGTCAGGTGGCCGTCGCCTCCCATCAATGTTCAATGGATTTGCGCGGTGAGGTGGCCACCATCCAGCATATGGATATGATGGCGGAACCGGGGCTGCATTATGCTGCCGGTGCTTCACCGCTGTGTGAAAAACATTGTGTGCCGGATCAGGTACAAAAAGAACCTGCCCAGCCGCATCTGGTGGCGCTGCCTGCCGCCATGACGCTGACCTTAACGACGCCAGAGTGTTCATCTGCAAGCCATTCTGCGTGGTCTGTTACCCCTCCTGCTGTGGGGCCGCCGGCAACGATCCGCTATTGCCGGTTTCGGGAGTAAAAACCTGTTAATTCGTTGATTTTATTTACTTAACGTTTAACAGGAGTTTTATCATGCGTACCCTATTCCTTTCCGCGCTGGTTGGCGCGTCCATCTCTTTCGCTTCTTATACCGTTCAGGCAAACCAGACCTGGCAGGGCCGCGGCGTGGTTCAGTCGATCTCTGACAATGCCGTCATGCTCCGTCACGAGGCCATACCGGAACTAAAATGGCCAGCGATGACCATGCCGTTTACTTTATCTGCCGGCGCCACGCTGAATGGCGCCAAACCGGGGGATGAGGTGACCTTCACGCTTGAGCGTGCGGGTGACGGTTTCCAGATTATCTCGCTGACGCCAGCGCGCTAAGCGAGGTCACCATGAAACAACACTCACTGAGCCTGTGGCTCGGTGGGGTGTTGTTCGGCCTGTTAACCTCCGCCGCGCAGGCGGAGCCGTGGACGCTCGAACACACCCTGACCGAAGCCCAGCGCTACTCGGCAGAACTCTCCGCCAGCCGTAACGAAGCGCAGGCGCTGGATGCGATGGCGGATTCCGCCACGCAATTACCTGATCCAAAACTGAAATTCGGTATTGAAAACGTGCCGGTACAGGGCAGCAACGATCGGCGGCTTACGCGCGAAGGGATGACCATGCAGAAGGTTGGCATCATGCAAAGCTACGTCAGCTCAGAGAAGCGGGAACGTAAAGCACAGACTTTTCAGGCGCAGGCGCGAAGCGTGCTGGCAAAATCCGAGGCCGTACGTGCCGCGCTTCAGCGTGATACCGCCCAGGCCTGGCTGGATCTGGCGCTGGCACAGCAGGCGCTGAAAACGGCCAGAACGCTGGTCCGTGAAACGGAACGCCAGCGGGGCGTGCAGAAGGCGAGCGTCGGGGCGGGAGGCGCAACGCCGGACAGCGCACTGGCCCTGCAAATGATCCTCAGCGCCATGCGCGACAAAGAGACGCTGGCGCAGCGGGATGTGCAGCTGGCGCAAAGCCGTCTGCTGGAGCTAACAGGGCACGCTATTACGGCGGTTCGCGGTCCGCTGCCGCGCTATCAGCGCCTTCCTGCCGATGAAAAAACGTTGCAGGAGGGGATTGCCAGACACCCGGAAGTGGAGGCCGCGCGACGTGAAGCAGAGACCGCGAAAGCGCGTTCAGCGCAATCTGCCGTGGCAGCGCTACCCGATGTGGATGTGGAGGTCTATTACGCCCACCGCGCCGAAGGCTATGACGATATGGCTGGCGTGATGTTCAGCGTGGATCTGCCTTTGTTCCAGTCAAAACGTCAGGACAAGGATTACGCCGCCGATGTTTCCCGCTCAATGCAGGCGGTGGATCAACTGACGCTGCTCAAACGCGAACACATTGCCCAGGTGCAAACGCTGGTGGCGCAGTATCAGGCTGCGCAAACGGTGTGGCAGCGTCAGCGGGATGAGGTACTACCGTTGCAGCGACAACGGCTGGCGGTGCTGACGGCGCAATATCGTTCTGGACAGTCGGCGCTTCCGGCCCTGCTGGAGGCGCGTCGTGGCGTACTGGATACGGAACTGGCGGTGAACCAGGCGGAGCGCGAAATGGCGCGAACCTGGGCTGCCGTGAACTGGCTGATCCCGCAGGAGCTGGCGCAATGAAAAAAACAACGTTAATGGCGATTGCCATCGCGATAGCTGCCGTTGGCGGCTATTTTGTCGGACAGAAGCAGACGCATCAGCCGGATGCGGCTTCACAACCCTCAGAACGCAAGGTGCTTTACTGGTACGACCCCATGGTGCCCGGTCAGCGCTTCGATAAGCCGGGTAAATCCCCCTTTATGGATATGGATCTGGTCCCACGCTACGCCGATGAAGCGCAGGCGGCGTCAGGCGTGGCCATCAGCACTCAACAGCAGCAAAACCTGGGGATGAAAACCGCCAACGTTGAGATGCGCCAGCTGGTTTCGCCGTTCTCGGCCTTTGCCACGGTTGCAACGGATGAACGTAACGTCTCGGTGTTGTCAGCCCCGGCCAATGGCGTGGTGTCAAAATTGTTTGTTAATGCGCCGCAGCAGCAGGTAAAAGCCGGAGAGGCGCTGGCGCAACTGTGGATCCCGCAGTGGACCGCCGCCCAGCAGGAGTATCTCGCGGTTCGTCAGCTTGGCGATGCCGCATTGACCCGCGCCGCACGCGAGCGGCTGGCGTTGCAGTTTATGCCAGAAGAGGTCATTCGTTTGCTGGAGCGTAGCGGTAAGCCGCAGACCACGCTCATTCTGCGCACCGACCGGGCGGGCTATGTGGTGAAGCTGGACGTGCGGGAAGGGGCGCAAATCACCGCAACGGCGCCGCTGTTTGAGATCGCCAGCCTCGATCCGGTCTGGCTGGTGGTCGACTACCCGCAAACGCAGGCGCAGTCTCTGGCGGTGGGCAGCAAGGTGGTAGCAACCTCAGAAAGCTGGCCGGGGGAGCAGTTCCACGGCACGGTCAGCGAATTGCTGCCGCAGATGGAGGCGGCCACGCGAACCCTGAAAGCCCGTATCGTGCTGGAAAATTCCGCACATAAGCTGAAGCCGGGCATGTACCTCTCCGTCAGCCGTGCGGAAGAGCTGAAAGGCCCGCCGGTGCTGGCGGTGCCGGAAGAAGCGGTGATTAACAGCGGAGAGTCTGCGCGTCTGCTGCTGGCTACCGGGGACGGTTATTTTCAGCCTGTGACGGTGAAAACCGGCCTGACGGCGCAGGGCTGGACGGCGATCCTGTCCGGGGTCAAAGAGGGCGATAAGGTGGTGACGTCCGGGCAATTCCTGATTGATTCCGAAGCCAGCCTGCGTAGCGTGATGCCGGAGGTGACGCCATGATTGCCGCTGTGATTCGCGCCTCGTTGCGTAACCGCCTGCTGGTGATCCTGGCCGCGCTGATGATGGCCAGCTGGGGCTGGTGGGCGGTGCAGCGCGCGCCGCTGGACGCGTTGCCCGATCTGTCTGATGTGCAGGTCATTATCAAAGCGAGTTACCCCGGGAAAGCGCCGCAGGTGATTGAAGATCAGGTGACCTGGCCGCTGACAACCTCCATGTTGTCTGTGCCGGGTGCCAAAACCGTGCGCGGTTTTTCAATGTTTGGTGACGCTTATGTGTATGTGCTGTTTGAGGATGGCACCGATCTCTACTGGGCGCGATCCCGGGTGCTGGAATATTTAAGCCAGGTACAGGCGCAGTTTCCGCCGGGCGTGAAGGTGTCGCTGGGGCCGGATGCGACGGGCGTGGGCTGGATCTACGAATATGCGCTGATCGACCGTAGTGGAAAACACAGCATGGCAGATCTGCGGGCCCTTCAGGACTGGACGCTTAAGTTCGAGCTTAAGACGGTACCGAATGTATCTGAAGTGGCAAGCATTGGCGGAATGGTGCGTCAGTATCAGATCGTGGCGGACCCGGCGAAAATGCGCGCGCTGAATATTACCCACAGCCAGCTATCCGGCGCGGTGCAGGCCGCCAATAAAGAGAGCGGCGGCGCCCTGCTGGAGATGGGCGAAGCGGAGTATATGGTGCGGACAACGGGCTATTTGCGCTCGCTGGAGGATTTTCGCAATGTGGTGATCGCCACCCGCGATGGCGTACCTGTCCTGTTGAAAGATGTCGCCACCATTGGCATTGGCCCGGAGATCCGCCGGGGCGTGGCGGAGCTTAACGGTGAAGGGGAGGTTGCTGGCGGCGTAATCGTGATGCGCTACGGGCAGAACGCGCTGGAAACCCTTCGCGCGGTAAAAGCGAAACTGAGCGAGCTGCAAAAAACGCTGCCGCAGGGCGTCGAGATTGTTCCGGTCTACGATCGCTCCACGCTGATTGAGGAGTCGGTCAAAACGCTGACGCACAAGCTGCTCGAAGAGTTTGCCGTGGTGGTACTGGTGTGCGCGCTGTTCCTGTTCCACCTGCGTTCCGCGCTGGTGGCGATGGTTTCTCTGCCGCTGGGGATCCTCGGGGCTTTTGTGGTGATGCACTATCAGGGCATTAACGCGAATATGATGTCGCTCGGCGGGATCGCCATTGCCATCGGAGCGATGGTGGATGCGGCAATTGTCATGATTGAAAACATGCACAAGGTGCTGGAGCAGTGGCGGCATGATAATCCGGGCAAGGAGCCTGCGTCGGGAGAGTACTGGCGTCTGGCGGAAAAGGCGGCGGTTGAAGTGGGACCGGCGCTGTTTTGCAGCCTGTTAATCATCACGCTGTCATTTATACCGGTATTTTCGCTGGAAGCGCAGGAGGGGCGAATGTTCTCGCCGCTGGCGTTCACCAAAACCTGGTCGATGGCCGTGGCCGCCGGGCTTGGGATCACTCTGGTGCCGGTGCTAATGGGCTTCTTTATTCGCGGGAAAATCCCGGATGAGAAGGCAAACCCGATAAACCGCCTCCTGATCCGCCTGTATGAGCCGCTGCTTGATAAGGTACTGACCTTCCCGAAAACGACCCTGGCACTGGCATGTCTGCTGCTGATCGCCACGCTCTGGCCGCTGAGCCGCCTGGGGAGTGAGTTTATGCCGCCGCTGGATGAAGGGGATTTACTCTATATGCCCTCCACGCTGCCGGGGATCTCTGCTCGCGAGGCATCGCGGCTGCTTCAGCAGACGGACCGCTTGATCAAAAGCGTACCGGAGGTGGCGAGCGTGTTTGGCAAAGCTGGTCGGGCGGAGTCGGCAACCGATCCCGCGCCATTAACCATGCTGGAAACAACTATCCACTTTAAGCCCCGAGAGCAGTGGCGGCCTGGAATGACGCCGCAAAAGCTGGTGGAGGAGCTCGATAAAACCGTGTCGCTGCCGGGCATTGCCAATGTGTGGGTGCCCCCTGTCCGTAACCGTCTGGACATGCTGGCAACCGGGATCAAAAGCCCGGTCGGCATTAAGGTGAACGGCAATAATATTGCCGACATTGAGCGCGTGGCCCGGCAGATTGAGCAGGTGGTGAAGGACGTTCCTGGCGTCTCCTCGGCGCTGGCGGAGCGACTGGAGGGCGGGCGCTACGTGGATATTCGTATCGACCGGCAAAAAGCCGCGCGCTACGGCGTTTCCGTCGATGAACTGCAAAGCCTTGTCTCCACGCTGGTCGGGGGCGATAACATTGGTGAGGTGATCCAGGGACGCGAGCGGTACCCCATCAACCTGCGTTATCCCCGCGATTTGCGTGATAACGTCGACACGTTGCGGGTGTTGCCGGTAGTAACCGCCAGCGGTAGCCAGGTGGCGCTGGGGGAACTGGCCGATATCGTCGTGACGGAAGGCCCACCGATGCTAAAAAGTGAAAACGCGCGCCTTTCCAGTTGGATCTACGTGGACTTACGCGGGCGCGATCTGAAGTCCGCCGTAGATGAAATGCAAAAACGGGTGGAGGAGAAGGTGGTATTGCCGCAGGGCGTATCTCTCTCCTGGTCCGGGCAGTTTGAATATCTGGAACGGGCGACCGCGACGCTTAAAATAGTCTTACCTGTCACGCTGATGATTATATTCATCCTTTTATGGTTAACCTTCAGGCGGATATCAAATGTCCTGATAATAATGGGGACATTGCCTTTCGCGCTTATTGGTGGGGTGTGGTTATTATGGCTGCTTGAATATAATTTGTCTGTGGCGGGGGCCGTTGGCTTTATCGCCCTTTCCGGGGTGGCAGCAGAATTCGGCGTAATTATGGTTCTATATTTGAATCATGCGCTTGATAAATATCACAGGCTTGAGCCAGAAGGGGGAAATACGGTGCTATTGCGGGCGATCCACGAAGGTGCCGTGCTGCGCGTGCGTCCGAAGGTGATGACGGTCGCCACGATTATGGCGGGACTGCTGCCCATCATGTGGGGCAATGGGAGTGGCTCGGAGGTGATGCAACGTATTGCTGCACCGATGATTGGTGGCATGGTTACTGCACCGTTATTGTCGATGTTAGTTATTCCCGCACTCTACAAATTGTTACATCAACGTTAAAAATGTCAACTGCATGTGCTTATTCAGGCATGCAGTTTATGTATCGTCAGACTATTCTCAGGAACGGGATGGTAATTAGGAATAACACCCATGCTGTTAAGCGTTCATTCAAGTATTCTGTGCTAAGGTCTGCACCGAATACTAAATATGGTAATGGCATTGTGATTGTACGAATTAAATTCCCCCTGATTTTATTGTTTATTATTGCGCAGTTATCATTTGCGTCTGCTGTTAATGCACAGAGCAATACAGCGGATAAAAGCGGGTTCACCACCTTCACGGATAACGTTGCGCAAACATGGAACGAACCTGAACATTACGATCTCTATATTCCGGCCATTACGTGGCATGCACGTTTTGCCTACGATAAAGAAAAAACAGACCGTTATAACGAGCGTCCGTGGGGGGCTGGTTTCGGTCAGTCTCGCTGGGATGAAAAAGGTAACTGGCATGGCCTGTACCTGATGGCGTTTAAGGACTCCTACAATAAATGGGAGCCTATTGGTGGCTACGGCTGGGAAAAAACCTGGCGTCCGTTATCAGACGACAACTTCCGTCTGGGACTGGGCTATACGGCAGGGTTTACGGCGCGTGATAACTGGAAATACATTCCTGTTCCGGTACTGTTGCCGCTTGCCTCCATCGGCTATGGTCCGGCAACGTTTCAGATGACCTACATACCGGGTACGTATAACAACGGTAACGTTTACTTTGCCTGGATGCGGTTTCAGTTTTAACTGCATTTGTCTGGTAAATCGGCCAAAAAACGCACAGACATTGAAATGTAAAGGATAAAAATCGGACAGCGAAAATTAACGCGACTTTTGTCACTTTTTATCAAAGATCCGCTGGACAAAACGCCTCACAATTGTTGTACTGATACCCGACACAGCATTTGTGTCGTTTTTTAATGTAAAGGTAATTTTGATGTCTAAGATTAAAGGTAACGTTAAGTGGTTTAATGAGTCCAAAGGATTCGGTTTCATTACTCCTGAAGATGGCAGCAAAGACGTGTTCGTACACTTCTCTGCAATCCAGTCTAATGGTTTCAAAACTCTGGCTGAAGGTCAGCGCGTAGAGTTCGAAATCACTAACGGTGCCAAAGGCCCTTCTGCTGCTAACGTAATCGCTCTGTAATTCAGACGCGTCAGCAAGAATTTCAAAACCCGCTCAATGAGCGGGTTTTTTTCGTTATGAATCAACCAAAAAGATAGATCTTCAGAAAGCTGGCGACGATCGCGACGCTTAGCAATACCATACCCACGCATGACAGATTCTCTCTCATGCTATCACCCTCGTTCAATATTGAGCCAAGAATGACAGAGAAAAATTAAGCCAACATTAAGGTTGTCGCGCTTAATGTCCGCTGGCGGAGGAAAATAACCAGAATGCGATCGCAGTCATCGCAAACGAGCCAAGCATGTTAACGGCAATGTTCGTCAGCGCCCAGCCCATCCGGCCTTCCTGAAACAGAAACACCACCTCCGCAGAGAAGGTAGAAAACGTCGTTAAACCGCCGCAGAAACCGGTCGTAATCAATACCTTCCACATAGGGTCGATGTTGGTCATGCGATTAAACCACGCCAGCCCCATCCCGATGATAAATGCCCCGATCAGGTTTGCCGCCAGTGTCCCCATCGGAATGGCCTGATGCAGCGGGTTAAACCGCATGCTTAAGAGCCAGCGCGCAACGCTACCCGTGCCCCCACCAATAAAAACGGCTATAAGTAGTTGTAACACTGTCAATACCTGCTATTTGCTGTGTAAGTGCGTCGAGTGTAACGCTGTTTTTAACCGGGAGACAATTATGTATGTTGCAGTAGGGCAGTTTGCGGTGACGCCGGACTGGAATGAAAACGCGGACAAGTGCATCTCCCTGATGAACCAGGCGAAGCAAAAAGGGGCGGCGCTGCTGGTGCTTCCTGAAGCGTTACTGGCGCGCGATGATGGCGATCCGGACCTGTCGGTAAAGTCTGCGCAAATGCTGGAAGGGGCGTTTCTGAAACGACTGCTGGCCGAAAGCGTCGGTAACGCGCTCACCACCATTTTGACTATCCATGTTCCCTCCACGCCGGGGCGGGCGGTGAACACGCTGGTGGCGATACGTGAAGGCACAATTGTCGCAAGCTACGCCAAACTTCATCTGTATGATGCGTTCAGCGTCCAGGAGTCGCGACTGGTCGATCCGGGGAGTGTAATTCCGCCGCTGATTGAGGTGGAGGGTTTTAAGGTTGGCCTGATGACCTGCTACGATATCCGTTTTCCGGAGCTGGCGCTGAACCTGGCACTACAGGGGGCCGAGGTGCTGGTTCTGCCCGCCGCGTGGGTCAGAGGACCGCTTAAGGAGCATCACTGGGTAACGCTACTGGCCGCACGCGCGCTGGACACCACCTGCTATGTAGTGGCTGCGGGTGAATGTGGCAATAAAAATATCGGGCAGAGCAGGGTTGTCGATCCGCTGGGAGTGACCGTAGCCGCGGCGGCGGAAGCGCCTGCTTTACTGCTGACAGAGATAACGTCAGCACGAATAACGCTTGCGCGTCAGCAATTACCTGTTCTGCGCAACCGCAGGTTTGCGCCACCGCAATTAATATGATGTTTTTTTCAACAATGCTTGATTCACCTTGTTACAGATTGCTATTGTGTGCGCGCGCCTGATGACCGTTAATACGTTCAGGTTTCTTTGGCGCTGAATGCAGCCTGTTTCATGTAAAGAAGGTATTTATGGGTGAGATTAGTATTACCAAACTGCTGGTGGTTGCCGCACTGGTCGTCCTGCTGTTCGGTACCAAGAAGTTACGCACGCTGGGTGGAGACCTGGGTGCTGCCATTAAAGGCTTTAAGAAAGCAATGAACGATGACGACGCGGCAGCGAAGAAAAGTGCCGAAGATGACATCGCAGCACAGAAGCTTTCACACAAAGAGTAATGGCAATGCTGCAAGGCTTGCATAAAAAAACCGGCTCACGAGGCCGGTTTTTTGTTTTACTGTAAATAAGTTTTACAGCTTTATTTCACTTCTTCGCCCTTCGCCTGCATATCGGCGTGATAAGAGGAGCGAACAAACGGACCGCACGCAGCGTGGGTAAAGCCCATCGCCATCGCTTCGGCTTTCATTTCATCGAACTCATCCGGACTCACGTAACGCTGTACAGGCAGGTGGTGACGGCTTGGCTGTAGGTACTGCCCCAGCGTCAGCATGGTGACGCCGTGGCGGCGCAGATCGCGCATCACTTCAATGATCTCAGCGTTGGTTTCACCCAGTCCCACCATCAGGCCAGACTTGGTAGGAATATGCGGATGGGCTTCTTTAAAGCGCTCCAGCAGCTTCAGCGACCAGTTGTAATCTGCACCTGGACGCACCTGACGGTAGATACGCGGTACGTTCTCCAGGTTGTGGTTGAACACGTCTGGTGGCGTCGCGGTCAGGATATCGAGCGCGCGGTCCATACGGCCACGGAAGTCCGGCACCAGCGTCTCAATCTTAATGTTCGGGCTTTTTTCGCGGATGGCGGTAATGCAGTCAGCGAAATGCTGAGCACCGCCATCGCGCAGATCGTCACGGTCAACGGAGGTGATAACAACATAACGCAGCGCCATATCGGCAATGGTCTGCGCCAGTTTTTGCGGTTCGTTAGCGTCAGGCGCAACAGGACGGCCATGAGCAACGTCACAGAACGGACAGCGGCGGGTGCAGATGGCACCCAGAATCATAAACGTCGCGGTACCGTGATTGAAACATTCAGCAAGGTTAGGGCAGGAGGCCTCTTCACAGACAGAGTGGAGGCCATTTTTGCGCATCGCCGCTTTGATCCCCTGAATACGCGAAGAGTCAGCCGGAAGTTTAATTTTCATCCATTCCGGTTTTCTTAACAGCGCCTCGCGCTCTGTAGCCACGTTTTTAACCGGGATAAGGGCCATTTTATCGGCATCGCGGTATTTAACACCGCGTTCCATCACAATGGGTTTACTCATAGCGTGCGTGTTCCAGTTGCGAATATCGAAGGAAAGCGTTTCAATTCAAGGGAATGTTGTAATTATCAACTATTTTTGAACGAACGACAGGCAGTATAACATTTAAAGGGGCGGTAAAGCAGCCTGCCAGGTCGCCAATTTGTAAAATAGTTGTTGTTTTGTGCCTTTTGCCCCGCATGCGGCAGGGCCTTACGCTGAAAGGCGGATCAAAAAGTCTGGCGGATCACATTGATGACGTTTTCCAGCACCGGATCGCGCAGGCTTAGCTTGTTGTAATGCAGTAGATTTCAATAGATTCCGTCGTAAGTTGACTTAATGGAATGCTCTCCAGTGGCCAGCACTTTTGAAGCAAAGTGAAGAGACGCACAGGCATGATACAGAGCAAGTCGCTGCTGCCAATCAGGGCCGCGAGGGTAAACATATTGTAACTGCTAAAGCTGATCGGACGGTCCGGGAAGAGTTCGTCAATACGTTGTCGCAGAGGATCCTGACCCTGTCCTTCGGACATAAATGTCGCATGTTCGTAATGGCGCAAATTTTCTGGCGTCAAAGGTGCGCTCAACGCAGGGTGAGCCTGACGACAAACGAGCGCCAGCGTGTCGGTATAAAGTACGTTATGCCCTAACGCTCTGGCCGTAAAGCTATTGCCGTCGATGATCAGGTCCGTCTGGAATTGCGCCAGCTGTGTTTCCGGATCGGTGACGGGCACGTTGCGAATAAGCAACTGTGGCGCATGCTGTTTCACCGCCTGATAGATGGCCGGCATGACCAGAACGCCCACTGAGGGAGAGGTGCCTATGGTGATAGTTCGTTGCTTATCATAACTGCCGGTGAGATCCAGCGCGCCCAGTATTGATTCCAGACCCTGGCTGATGTACTCGTGCAGATGGGTGGCGTACGCAGTTGGGGTTACGCCCTGGCCTTTACGAATAAATAACGGATCGGGAAATATCGCGCGCAATTTTTGAATTGACTGGCTAATAGCAGAGGGCGTGAGATTAAGAATTTTCGCAGCATTAACGATACCTTTATGGACATATACCGCCTCAAAAATAGTCAATAAATTGAGATCAATATTACGTAAAGTCCGAAAAATTTGCGGCTTATCTTCGCCGCTGGTTTCATTCAGGCGTTTGGCTGGTAAATTAGTAGGCTCCACGCTCTTACTCCGTATCCATTCACAATATGAATGATAGTTGAATTTATTTATTATGCTTGCAGAGATTCGTAAAGTGTTTAGTAAGTTTCCATTATTTATCGAAAACAAGCAGTTGGGTGATTGTCACGCACGTTACACGAAACCCGGTGATGGTTCTATTAAGGTTCTAATTAATATGTGACGCTAATATATGGGCGACTCGAAAATATAGAATATGCGGTTTATTGTAAAGCGTAAATGCGGTAATTAAGCAGTGGCTGGTCAAATAATTGAGCCACTGCCCGAGGTAAGTTAAGCAGCAATATATTCGTAGGTGGGATTGTTAAGCAGTGCTAAAAAGTTCTTCAGAAGCACGGGCCGGATATTGTCAGGCGTGGCGGTATCGACCCACTGGCGCATTTGCGTCATTTCCATACCGGCATACCCACATGGGTTGATGCGCTGGAAGGGGGCCAAATCCATATTGATATTCAGCGCCAGCCCGTGGAACGAGCAGCCTTTTCGGATACGCAGCCCCAGCGAACAGATCTTCATCTCTCCCACATAAACGCCCGGGGCATCGGCGCGAGGGTGAGCGTCAATATCGTACTCAGCCAGCGTATTCACCACGGTTTGCTCCAGTAAGGTCACGAGCTCACGCACGCCCAGCTTTCTGCGTTTCAGGTTAAGCAGAACATACATCACCTGCTGGCCCGGGCCGTGGTAGGTCACCTGTCCACCGCGATCGCTCTGGATCACCGGGATATCGCCCGTCATCAATAAATGTTCGGCTTTTCCTGCCTGGCCTTGAGTGAACACCGGCAGGTGTTCAACCAGCCAGATTTCATCAGGCGTGGTGTCATCGCGCCTGTCGGTAAAGTCATGCATAGCCTGAGAGACAGGCTCGTAAGGCTGTAGCCCAAGATGGCGGACAAGAATTTTATCCTGGTACAAAAGGATGTCTCCGAAGACAAGGGAGAATAGGTAACGGGGAGTATATCACAGCGGGGAAGTGGGTTACCCGGCAAACCGGGTAACCGCAGAAGGACTACAGCACCATACGAACAATTTCAATATTGCCGAGCTCTTCGTACAGCGTCTCAACCTGCTCAATGTGTGTCGCAGTGATGGTGATTGAGACCGAGTGGTAGTTACCTTTGCTGCTCGGTTTGACTGAAGGAGAGTAGTCGCCCGGCGCATGGCGCTGTACCACTTCAACCACCTGATCAACCAGCTCAGGTTTCGCCAGACCCATTACTTTGTAAGTAAAAGGGGTAGGGAATTCAAGCAGTTCGTTAAGTTTGGTTTTCATGTCAGCTCCGGCGTGTGTATAAAAAATAATAACTCCCGCCACGGGGCGGGAGTTTTACTGATACGTAGTATATGGGGATCAAAATCACACTTTCAAGTGTTCAATTTTTAACCAAACCAGTGATGGAACATCAGCTTAATGTAATCAATGATTTTGCCGAAGAAATTGCCTTCAGGAATTTCCTCCAGCACCACCAGCGGGCGCTGATCGATGGTTTTTCCATCCAGCTGGAAGTTGATGGTACCCACGACCTGATTCTTTTGCAGCGGGGCGTGCAGCTCGGTGGTATTCAGCACGTAGCTGGCTTTCAGATCTTTCATACGACCGCGTGGGATCGTCAGATAGAGATCTTTGTCCACACCCAGGGAAGCACGGTCGTTATCGCCAAACCAGACAGGTTCAGAGGCAAATTCTTTACCGGCTTTCAGCGGATTCACGGTTTCGAAGAAGCGGAAGCCCCAGGTCAGCAGTTTTTTACTTTCCGTTTCGCGTCCTTTAAACGTGCGGCCTCCCATCACGGCAGAGATCAGACGCATCTGGCCTTCAGTGGCAGAAGCCACCAGGTTATAGCCGGCTTTGTCGGTGTGACCAGTTTTGATGCCGTCGACGTTCAGGCTATTGTCCCACAGCAGGCCGTTACGGTTGGTCTGACGAATGCCGTTGAAGGTGAACTCTTTCTCTTTATAGATAGAGTACTCGTTTGGCACGTCGCGGATCAGCGCCTGACCGATCAGCGCCATGTCACGCGCGGAGCTGTACTGACCTTCGGCGTCCAGGCCGTGAACGGTCTGGAAGTGGCTGTTTTTCAGGCCCAGCGCAGAGACGTAGCTGTTCATCAGGCCCACAAACGCGTCCTGGCTGCCCGCTGCAAAATCGGCCATTGCCACGCAGGCGTCGTTACCGGACTGCAAGTTGATGCCACGGATAAGCTGAGAGACCGGAACCTGCATGCCTGGCTTCAGGAACATCAGCGATGAACCTTTGAACACCGGGTTGCCGGTTGCCCACGCATCGTTACCGATAGTCACCAGATCGGTTTCTTTAAATTTACCCGCTTTCATGGCCTGGCCGATAACATAGCTGGTCATCATTTTGGTCAGGCTGGCCGGGTCGCGGCGGGCATCGGCGTTCTGTTCTGCCAGAACTTTGCCGGAGTTGTAATCAATCAGGATGTAGGATTCCGCGTCGATCTGCGGAACGCCAGGGATCATGGTCTTGATGTTCAGGTCATCCGCGTGAGCTGCGGAGAACGCAGCAGCGCAAAGGGCCGTGGTCAGCGCCATGCGCTGCACAAAACGAGCAGAAAAAGTGGTCTTCATGGTCAGAACTACGACATCCGTGATGGAATTAAAAAAAGTGCCTTACTATAGCAAATGCTATACGGGCAGGCATCCGACTTTCATCATGAGAGTGTTAACGTGGTTTACACAAACTGACATTTCGGATACCACCGATTAATTACTTCGCAACAGCGATAAACGACTGGAGCTGCGCCTCGCTCTGCAAACGCTGTTGCAGGGACGCTGCCTGCGATTTGCTGGCAAACGGACCCATCTGGATACGCCATACCGCACCGTTTTGCTCAACGCGGCCTGGCACGCCAAACTGCTGGCTTAAACGCTGCTGATACTGCTCTGCACGGGCCCGATCGCTGACGGCGCCAACCTGAACCACGTAGCTGCCGCTCGCCGTCGCAGGCGCCGCAGTCTGCGTAGCAGCCGGTGCGGTCACCGGGGCGGGTTGTGTAGCGGGTGCAGCAACAACGGGCGCAGGCGCTGGGGCAGGTTCATTTGATTCAATCACGCCCGGCGCTAACGTGGTGGGTGCACCAAGGAAACCACTGCTTTTCACCGGGGCGCCTGTCGCATCTTCACTTTGTAGCGTATCGTTGCTGATGGCGTGCACTTCACCCTGCGGCTGCGCGGGCTCTGCTGGCATTGAAGCGCCCCCCATACCACCGCTTAGATCCGGGCGCGCGGGCAGGGCGTAGGTCTGTTTCGCGACCGTGGTACAGGCCGTGCCCGGGCCAGACAGCGAACCATCCTGAGCCACGATAATCGGGTCGATACGCACTTTTGTATTATTTGAGGTATTCAGACGGTCGGCTGCCGCGCGTGACAGGGAGATCACGCGATCGTTGCCGTAAGGGCCACGATCGTTGATACGTACCACGATCATCCGGCCATTCGCCAGGTTAGTGATGCGCGCATAGCTTGGAATAGGCAGTGTCGGGTGTGCCGCCGTGATCTGCATCGGATCGAAGGTTTCACCTGACGCGGTCAGATTGCTGCCTGGCTCAGCGTCATAGATGGCAGCAAAGCCGGCCTGGCTGAAACGGGAAGGATTCTGAACGATTTTATAGCTTTTACCGTCGCGCTGATAATCCTGATTCACGCTGGCGTTCAGCGGTTCATAAACGGGATCGGCACCGCTAATTTCAACAATCGGGCCATTACAGACCGCAGGCTGCGGCGGCGCGACGGTTGCCTGTTGCTGACCATCATCACTTGTACAGGCGGCAAGTAAACTTGCTGCGATGCAGATCCCCAGCCACTGCTTACGCATTGCGATCCCCTTATTTTTATACGCTTTTGGACAACATTTTCCTGTGGGTATGGATCGACATGACGATACCAAACCCGGCCATCAACACGATCAGTGCCGAGCCCCCGTAACTCACCAGCGGCAGCGGTACGCCAACAACCGGCAGAATACCACTCACCATACCAATATTTACGAAGACATAAACGAACAAAATCAACATTAATCCACCCGCCATAACCCGGCCAAAGGTGGTCTGTGCGCGTGCGGCAATGTAGAGCCCACGCATGATCAACAGCACGTAGAGTGCAAGCAGAACCAGGATGCCAACCAGCCCTAACTCCTCAGCCAGAACGGCAAAGATAAAGTCGGTGTGGCGTTCCGGTAAAAATTCGAGCTGCGACTGAGTCCCGTGCAGCCAGCCTTTTCCGCGCAGGCCGCCGGAGCCAATCGCAATCTTCGACTGAATAATATGATAGCCTGCTCCCAGCGGATCGGTCTCGGGATCGAGCAGCATCATCACGCGCTGGCGCTGGTAATCATGCATCAGGAAGAACCAGAGAATAGGAATAAAGGCAGCCAGCAGGACCACCGCGATGCCGATCAGACGCCAGCTCAGGCCGGACAGGAACAGGACGAACAGGCCGGAGAGGGCGATGAGAATCGAGGTACCGAGGTCAGGCTGTGCGGCCACGAGCAGCGTCGGCAGGAAAATCAGCACCAGCGCAATGGCGGTATTCTTCAACGACGGCGGGCAGACGTCGCGGTTAATGAAGCGCGCCACCATCAGCGGAACGGCGATTTTGGCGATTTCTGACGGCTGGAAGCGGACAATCCCCAGATCCAGCCAGCGTTGCGCCCCCTTCGAGATAGCACCGAACGCATCTACTGCCACCAGCAAAATGATACAGAAAATATAGAGATAAGGCGCCCAGCCCTCATACACGCGCGGTGGTATTTGGGCCATCACCACCATAATGACCAGACCCATGGCGATCTGGCCAACTTTACGCTCCATCATGCCGATATCCTGGCCGCTGGCGCTCCAGATAACGAGGGCGCTGTACACCAGCAGAGCCAGCAGGATCAGCAGCATGGCAGGGTCGATGTGGATCTTGTCCCACAGCGATTTTTTATTCGGATTATCCGTCATGATTATTGGTCCTCCGCCGCAGCGGCTGCCGGGTTTTCAGCTGGCAGTTCGGTGTTGTTATCACCCAGCATGATGTGGTCGAGGATTTGACGCATGATGGTACCCACCGCCGGGCCTGCGCCGCCGTTCTCAAGAATCATCGCCACCGCAACCTGCGGGTTATCATAAGGGGCAAACGCCGTCATGAGCTTGTGGTCACGCAGACGTTCGGCAATTTTATGTGCGTTATAGGTTTCATTCGCTTTCAGACCGAAGACCTGAGCCGTACCTGATTTCGCGGCAACCTTATACGGTGCGCCAGCGAAATATTTGTGCGCCGTCCCGTTAGGGCGGTTGGCTACGCCATACATCCCGTCTTTCGCGATTTCCCAGTACCCGGAATGAATGTCACCCACCGGCGGCTCGTGCGGCTGTATCCATGGCACTTTTTTGCCGTCTTCTACGGTGCTTTGCAGCAGGTGCGGTACTTTCACAACGCCATCGTTGATGAGGATCATCATCGCCTTGTTCATTTGCAGCGGCGTTGCCGTCCAGTAGCCCTGGCCGATCCCCACCGGAATGGTATCACCCTGATACCAGGGTTTTTTAAAGCGCTTCAGCTTCCATTCGCGGGTTGGCATGTTGCCGGAACGTTCTTCCGCCAAATCTATACCGGTGTAATGTCCGTAGCCGAATTTGCTCATCCATTCAGACAGACGATCAATACCCATGTCGTAGGCGACCTGATAGAAGAAGGTATCCGCCGACTCCTCCAGTGATTTGGTCACGTTTAGATGGCCGTGACCCCATTTTTTCCAGTCACGGTAGCGTTTTTCAGAGCCAGGTAACTGCCACCAGCCAGGGTCAAACAGACTGGTATTACGGGTAATGACGCCCGCGCTCAGCGCAGAAACGGCGACATACGGTTTTACCGTTGAGGCTGGAGGATAAACCCCCTGCGTGGCGCGGTTCACCAGCGGGGTGTTTGGATCGTTGAGCAGGCCGGAGTAATCCTTGCTGGAGATGCCATCCACGAAGAGGTTCGGATCGTAGCTTGGCATAGAAACCATCGCCAGAATACCGCCGGTACGCGGGTCGGTCACGATCACGGCGGCCCGGCTACCCGCCAGCAGCGTTTCGATATACTGCTGTAGCTTCAGGTCGAGCGTCAGATAAACGTCATGTCCCGCCTGTGGGGGAACCTCTTTGAGCTGACGGATCACGCGGCCACGGTTGTTAACTTCAACCTCTTCATACCCGGTCTGACCGTGCAGGACATCTTCGTAATAACGTTCAATCCCAAGCTTGCCAATATCATGGGTTGCGGCGTAGTTAGCCAGCTTGCCGTCTTTATCAAGGCGTTCGACGTCTTTATCGTTAATTTTGGAGACGTAGCCTATGACGTGCGTCAGCGCGGAGCCGTAAGGATAGTAGCGACGTTTATAGCCTTTGACTTCCACACCGGGGAAACGGTACTGGTTAACGGCAAAACGGGCGACCTGCACTTCCGTCAGGTTGGTTTTTACCGGAATAGAGGTGAAGCGGTGAGAACGTGCGCGCTCTTTTTTGAACGCAGCGATGTCGTCATCAGTCAGGTCGACAACGCTTCTCAGCGCGTTCAGCGTATCCTGCACGTTATCCACTTTCTCCGGCATCATCTCTATCTGGTAGATGGTGCGGTTTAGCGCCAGCGGGGTGCCGTTACGATCGTAGATAATGCCGCGGCTGGGCGCGATGGGCACCAGCTTGATACGGTTTTCGTTTGAGCGGGTCTGGTAATCGGTATAGCGGACAATTTGCAGATTATAGAGGTTGGCGATCAGCACGCCGGTAAGCAGCAAAATCCCCGTAAAGGCGACCAGCGCCCGGCGCACAAACAGCGCGGACTCAGCCGTATAGTCGCGAAAAGAATTCTGTAGTTTCATCCGCTGCTTAAATTACCCTGGTCAGTCATTACTCGCGGTGATAAGGGTGGTTGGTAGTGATGCTCCATGCGCGATACAAACTTTCTGCCACGAGAACCCGCACAAGCGGGTGGGGCAACGTCAGCGCCGAGAGTGACCAACTTTGTTCTGCTGCCGCTTTGCAGGCGGGAGATAACCCCTCTGGTCCGCCAATCAACAGACTGACATCACGACCATCCTGCTTCCAGCGCTCCAGTTCGTGCGCCAGCTGCGGCGTATCCCAGGGTTTTCCCGGGATATCGAGGGTCACGATGCGGTTTTTGCCTGCGGCAGCCAGCATCAGCTCTCCCTCTTTATCGAGAATACGTTTGATATCTGCGTTCTTGCCGCGCTTTCCTGCTGGGATCTCCACCAGTTCGAACGGCATATCTTTTGGGAAACGACGCAGATACTCAGTAAAACCGGTTTGTACCCAGTCCGGCATTTTGGTGCCGACGGCGACCAGTTGCAACTTCACGCATTAACCCCAGAGTTTTTCCAGCTCATACAGGCGACGGCTCTCTTCCTGCATGACGTGGACAATCACATCGCCGAGATCGACAACCACCCAGTCAGCGGTCGCTTCACCTTCAACGCCCAGCGGAAGCAGCCCTGCCGCGCGCGATTCCTGAACAACATGGTCAGCAATCGAAACAACGTGACGAGTTGAGGTCCCGGTGCAGATGATCATGCAGTCGGTGATGCTGGATTTACCCTTAACGTCGATAGCGATGATGTCCTGACCTTTCAGGTCATCAATTTTGTCGATAACAAAATCCTGGAGTGCTTTACCCTGCAAGTTTTCCCCCTGGGTGAATGAGATTGTACAACTATGAATTCGTGGCCAGTCAGTATACCTGAACTGACGCCAGTCGCGGGACAAATGTCACCGCCCGGCTTTTGAAGGCGGGTATCATCCCACCCTCCGCCTGAGATTGCATCGCCATTTTTGTAAAACAATTTCTGTAAAGCAGCGATCGGCGGGAAAGTCTGGCAGCGGAGGATATCAGTATGGCTTAGCCTGTCAAGGCAGGATAAACATTAACAGACAATTTCGCCGGTGATGATCAGGCATCTGTACTTTTCTGATACAAACCGTGTGCGTGGATATAGGCCAGCACGGGCGAGGGCAGGAGATCGTCACAGTCTAAACCCTGCTGGAGACGCTCGCGGATGAGGGTCGCGGAAATATCAAACCACGGCGTTTCAGCGAGGTAAATTTTCCCGGCGGGTAGACTGTGCAGGTCTTCTATATTGTCCGTCAGATGCGCGTCAAGCCACTGCTGATGCTGCGCGTCGCGCATGGTCAACGGGTAGCCCGGACGGCGGCAGACCAGCAGATGACTGTTTTCCAGAATGGTTTCGTACTGGTACCAGCTGGGAAAGTTGAGCAAGGAATCCTGGCCGATGATAAACGCCAGCGGTTGCATGGGCCCCTGCTCAGCGCGCCACTCCCGCAGCGTTTGCGATGTCCAGGAAGGGGTATCCCTGCGCAATTCGCGCTCATCCAGCGTGAAGAGAGGCTTATCTGCGATAGCCAGCGCGAGCATCGCTTTGCGCTGCTCGCTGGTTGCTTCTGGCTGAGGACGATGCGGAGGAACATTGTTGGGCATGATGATTACCCGCTGCAACCCAATCAAATTCGCGAGGATTTCTACCGGCTTAAGATGCCCATAGTGTACCGGGTCGAAGGTCCCGCCATACATTGCCTGTAAAGAATGCATATCACCCATCGATAAATACGTCTGCCAGCGCCTTATGGCAGAGCAGCAAAGAGAGGCTCTCCAGCTCCGCCCAGACAGACTGGCCGTAGTCCTGTTTTAACGTCAGTTCGGCGCGCATCAGAAGTTGCACTGCCTGACGCAACTGCTCCTGGCTCAGGCGGTTTATCGCCTCCGTGGTCATCGCCCGACGGTTCTGCCAGACGCGATGTTTATCGAATAAGGCGCGCAGGGGCGTATGTGCCGACTGACGTTTAAGGTTGTTCAGCAGCAGTAATTCGCGCTGGAGCGTGCGGAGCAGAATGACCGGCTCACTCCCTTCCAGGCGCAGCTGTTGCAGTATGTGCAGGGCTCGCTTACTTTTCGCCGACAGCAGCGCATCAACCCAGTGGAAGGGAGTAAAGTGCGCGGCATCATTCACCGCCTGTTCCACGCGCGGTAGCGTCAGCTTGCCATCGGGCCACAGCAGGGCGAGCCTGTCCAGCGCCTGCGCCAGTGCCAGAAGGTTGCCTTCATAGCAATAGCAAAGGAGCTGGCTGGCGGCATCATCCAGTTGCAGATTGTGCAGCTTTGCGCGCGCGGCAACCCATTTTGGCAGATGCGCCTGTTCTGGCGTCTGGCAGGTGACCAGTACCGCATTGGTAGCAAGCTGGGTAAACCAGGTCGCGTTTTCCTGCGCTTTCGTGAACTTGTTACCGCGTACGATAAGCAGCAGATCGCCGTGTAATAAACTCACCAGCATGGTCAGCTGTTCATTGATGGCCGCGTTAGGACCATTCTCTGGCAGCACGATCTGGATTGTCTGACGAGAGGCAAACAGGCTCATGGCCTGACAAAGCGAGAAGATAGCGTTCCAGTCGGTACTGTTATCGATCTGGAACGTATGATGCTCATCGAAACCCTGCGCGGCTGCCGCATGGCGAACCGCATCAAGGCTTTCCTGAAGTAACAGGGGGTCATTGCCGAGTAGCAGATAGGCCGCGCGCAGCCCTTCGTTGAGCTGCGCGCGGAGTTGTTCAGGATACAACCTGATCATCAGTTACCCAGCGACGTTGGCATATCCGGCGTGCTGGCATCCGGTGTTTCGATAACGTCAGCGCCTTTTTTCGTCGACGCGGCAATGGCAGGCAGTCTGCGGATCAGTTGCTCCGCGGCCTTATCATACATTTCCTTGATGATAATCTGCTGTTCGGCGTCTTTTGCCAGGGCCGTCTGCGGGTTATCGAAGAACGAGCGGTAGACTTTGGTATTGATAGGGTAAATATCTTTACCTGGCATTAAAACGGCCGCATCAACGGTAAGCACCATTTGATATTCCGCGGTTCGTCCATCCTGGAAGATCGATGCCGTGTCTTGTGACAGCGTTGATTTCAGGACGCGGAGCGAAGGAATATCCTGACGCAGGGTTCCCTTCTCGATCAGCTCAACATCGTTCAAACGCAGCTGGTTACGAATGGCCCGGCTCAGCGGTCCATTCGGATCGGATGAGTCGAAGATCATTGTTTTCATCTGAGCAGGCACTGCCGTGGTATTGCGCAGGTGCCAGCCGCAGCCAGCGGTGACCAGCACCGCCAGAGATAAGAGTATTGTTGCCAGGTGTCGCACGTTTCCTCCCGCGCTTAGCCAACGACCAGATTCAGCAGTTTACCGGGTACGTAGATCACTTTACGTACGGTAACGCCCTCAAGGTATTTCGCGACCAGATGCTCCTGGCCTGCGCGCTCGCGAACCTGTTCTTCGGTTGCGTCGACCGCGACGGTAATTTTACCGCGCACTTTACCGTTAACCTGCACCACAACCAGCGTGGTGTTTTCCACCATAGCGGATTCATCCGCCACTGGCCACGGCGCGTTGTCGATATCCCCTTCGCCTTTCAGCTCCTGCCACAGGGTGAAGCTAACGTGCGGCGTGAACGGGTTCAGCATGCGAACGACCGCCAGCAGCGCTTCGCGCATTAACGCGCGATCCTGCTCGCCGTCCTGCGGGGCTTTCGCCAGCTTGTTCATCAGTTCCATAATAGCCGCAATTGCGGTATTGAAGGTCTGACGACGACCAATATCATCGGTGACTTTCGCAATGGTTTTATGAACATCACGACGCAGCGCCTGCTGATCTTCGCTCAGTGCAGCCACGTTCAGCGCTGGCGCATCACCTTGTGAGGTGTGCTCGTAAACCAGTTTCCAGACGCGTTTCAGGAAGCGGTTTGCCCCTTCAACGCCGGATTCCTGCCATTCCAGCGTCATATCTGCCGGGGAGGCGAACATCATGAACAGACGCACGGTGTCAGCGCCGTAACGCTCAACCATCACCTGCGGGTCGATACCGTTATTTTTAGACTTGGACATCTTGCTCATGCCGGTATAAACCAGTTCATGACCTTCGGCGTCTTTCGCCTTCACGATACGGCCTTTCTCGTCGCGCTCCACAATCGCATCAACCGGAGAAACCCAGTTACGTTCACCGTTCGCGCCAACGTAGTAGAACGCATCTGCCAGCACCATACCCTGACACAGCAGCTGTTTTGCCGGTTCGTCGGAGTTGACCAGGCCTGCGTCACGCATCAGTTTGTGGAAGAAGCGGAAGTAGAGCAGGTGCATGATGGCGTGTTCAATGCCACCGATATAGATGTCTACCGGCAGCCAGTAGTTTGCAGCATCGGAATCCAGCATGCCTTCTTTGTACTGCGGGCAGGTGTAGCGCGCATAGTACCAGGAGGATTCCATAAAGGTGTCAAAGGTGTCGGTTTCACGCAGCGCTGGCTGACCGTTGACGGTGGTTTTTGCCCACTCAGGATCGGCTTTGATCGGGCTGGTGATGCCGTCCATGACCACGTCTTCCGGCAGGATCACCGGCAGCTGATCTTCCGGCGTTGGCATCACGGTGCCGTCTTCCAGGGTCACCATTGGGATTGGCGCACCCCAGTAACGCTGACGGGAAACGCCCCAGTCGCGCAGACGGTAGTTCACTTTACGCTCGCCCACGCCCAGGGAGGCCAGTTTGTCGGCGATGGCGTTGAAGCCCTCTTCGAAGCTCAGGCCGCTGAACTCACCGGAGTTAAACAGGGTGCCTTTTTCAGTCAGCGCTTGCTCAGAGAGATCGGGTTCAGAACCGTCAGCCGCCAGGATCACAGGCTTGATGGTCAGGCCGTATTTGGTGGCAAATTCGTAGTCACGCTGATCGTGACCCGGCACGGCCATCACGGCGCCTGTGCCGTATTCCATCAGTACGAAGTTGGCGGCCCAGACAGGGATCGCTTCGCCCGTCAGCGGGTGGATCGCTTTGAAGCCGGTATCAACGCCTTTTTTCTCCATCGTCGCCATGTCGGCTTCGGCCACTTTCGTGTTGCGGCATTCGTCGATAAAGGTCGCCAGCTCCGGATTGTTTTCCGCCGCTTTTTGCGCCAGCGGATGACCTGCGGCCACGGCCAGGTAGGTCGCGCCCATGAAGGTGTCCGGACGGGTGGTGTAGACGGTCAGCGTCTGGTCGTAGTTTTCTACGTTAAAGGTAATTTCCACACCTTCGGAACGGCCGATCCAGTTGCGCTGCATGGTCTTAACGGTGTCAGGCCAGTGATCCAGATTATCCAGATCGTTCAGCAGCTCGTCAGCGTAGGCGGTGATTTTGATAAACCACTGCGGGATCTCTTTACGCTCTACTTTGGTGTCACAGCGCCAGCAGCAGCCATCGATAACCTGCTCGTTCGCGAGAACGGTCTGGTCGTTCGGGCACCAGTTAACGGCGGACGTTTTCTTGTAGACCAGGCCTTTTTTATACAGCTCGGTGAAGAACTTCTGCTCCCAGCGGTAGTATTCCGGGGTACAGGTTGCCAGCTCGCGGCTCCAGTCATAGCCAAAGCCCAGCATTTTCAGCTGGTTTTTCATGTACGCGATGTTGTCGTACGTCCACGGAGCCGGTGCCGTGTTGTTTTTCACCGCCGCGCCTTCAGCAGGCAGGCCGAACGCATCCCAGCCGATAGGCTGAAGTACGTTTTTGCCCAGCATACGCTGGTAGCGTGCAATCACGTCACCGATGGTGTAGTTACGCACGTGGCCCATGTGTAGTCGACCAGAAGGATAGGGAAGCATCGACAGGCAGTAATACTTCTCTTTGCTCTCGTCTTCGGTTACTTCAAAGGTGCGCTTCTCGTCCCAGTGTTGCTGGACTTTTGATTCTATCTCTTCCGGGCGGTATTGCTCTTGCATGGCAGCCAGTGGTCCTGTGTTCAATACAGCTACAAATGTAGCCAATGGATGTGGTAATTCAGATCCGCATAGCATAGCCCAAACGCCCGCGTCAAAACAGCCTTTCACGCAAATGCACTTTGCAGGAATTTACCGGGTCTGTGCTTCACCTGACAAAGCGGCGACGAAATAAGGTCTATTATTAGAGACAGTTACTTACCCGGGAGGCAAAATGATGAACAAGGTTGCTCAATTTTACCGTGAACTGGTAGCGACTCTGACGGAAAGGCTGCGTAATGGCGAGCGTGATATCGACGCGTTGGTCGAACAGGCACGCGCACGCGTGACGCAAACGGGTGAGTTATCGCGAACCGAAGTGGAAGAGGTGACGCGCGCCGTGCGCCGCGACCTGGAAGAGTTTGCGCGAAGCTATGAAGAGAGCCAGGACGAAATCGCCGACAGTGTTTTTATGCGGGTAATTAAAGAGAGCCTGTGGCAGGAGCTGGCGGATATTACCGATAAAACCCAACTGGAGTGGCGCGAGGTGTTCCAGGATTTAAACCACCACGGTGTCTATCACAGCGGCGAAGTGGTGGGGCTGGGGAACCTGGTGTGTGAGAAGTGCCACCACCATATCGCCGTTTATACGCCGGAGGTGCTGTCGCTGTGTCCGAAATGCGGGCACGACCAGTTCCAGCGTCGGCCGTTTGAGCCGTAGGTAAAAGCAAAACGGCAACGTCGTTGCCGTTTTTAGTGTCTGCTCCCTCTCCCTGTGGGAGAGGGCCGGGGTGAGGGCATCAGGCCGCACAAGGTAAAAGCAAAACAGAAAGCAACTCCAGCAGTCCTTTTCTTTTATGCTATGACTCTTTCATTCCACAAATCTTTGAACATTATATTTCCATCAGTATATTTCCATTCTATAGATTCATATCGAATTTCAACTTCTTCCATATGTTTACTTGCAATACCTATTGGGAATAGAACAGGAGAAATTTGTGTTATCTTTACGTTTTCCAGTATTATATTAAAATATTCCATCTCGATTCCAGCGTCATTAATCTTATACATTTTTATTACAGCTTCTTTCAATATTCTTCCCTGACATACAGCCCTGAATAAGTATGGTGTTAGACGGTCTATTTCTTTTTCAAACCTGATCGGCACATGAAGGCGAGTTCCCGTGAGTTTGCCGGTGTTATGATCTGTCGGGATCCATACGGAATGGTTGAACGATTTAAGTTCAGTTGAACCCAATCGTGTTGGCATTAAACATTCACCAATCAAAGGTGAGCCGTTGTCATCGGTGAACCAAATATGCGCCGGTATAGACATTTGATTATTTTCCTTTATAAAACAATATTGGCAAAAGTATAAGTGTCACTATTAAAGCGATAATTCCGAATGCTATTTTATTATTGTCGATGAGAGCCGAAACAGAAATGGAAATTATGGCGATAAGGGAAACCATTCCAAAACCTATAATATTATTAATGCAATCATCTTTTATGCTATTAAAAAAACGGCGTATACAACTCCTCAAAAAGCTATTTATTAAAGTAAGCATTGTCACATCATTCTTTTTAGTGCTCTGACAATTTCTTCATCAGATGCCGTGTTAATATTTAAATAACCTGACTTCATGATTATGGGCTCTATTAAAAAATACATCATTTCTAAACCTTCCATGTATAATGCATTATAAAATAAAGGACAGAAATTTTTCAGATTATCTGCACTCTCAGCAGCACGTTGTACAATTCCATAAATATTTAATCCCCCTACAATCCACCCGACTCTGCTTACTATTTTTTTTCATTAATGCATTTTGTACAGCTAAATTCATCTTGTTCCCGTAGCATATATACGACGCTACAGCGTAAATTAAACCATTTTTTGAAATGTATTTAATAGAATAATTTGTTGTAAATGGTGTTAGTTTCTGAAGAATTGTTTTCTTTTCGGTCTCGTTTTTATTTTTTAGGATAGTTTCAATATATATTTTCAACATCCTGAATATAATATCTCTATGCTTGATAAGTTCATACAGAGCGCAAATAAACCTTATATCTTCAGACCCAAGTTTTTTACATACATCCTGATAGTTGTCTGTAAGACAGGATGTATAATAAAGTAACCGTGTTGTGGCGTCACCAAGACCGTTTACATAATCTACAACACCCTGTTTAACCCCCATTAATGCTTTATCTAAACGAACAGCTAGCTCTTTATCAGTTCCAATGCGCTTAATGATCTCTTCGCTGTAATACATAACTGCTCCTTTGCTATGATCATTCGATCATCGAGCATGTCATTATTAAACAAAGCGATGCTTATCTCATTTTTGAAAAAAATCGCAAAAAATGTCTCCTATTTATTATTGAGTTGAATTGGTCGTAAGTAATAATTGTTGTTATGAATGAAAGCTTGAGGGGTTAGCTAAAATCATAAAGGATTTTTTATTTGCTTACTTTATGAACATTGATTTCAGGAGATTCTTTGCAGGAGAGAGATATGTCGTGGCATCAGGCGACAGAACTGCCTGGAATGCCCAATTGTTTTTTTGCTTGCCGGCCTAAATATAATAAGCCAGCCTCTCCGCCAGCAAATCCACAAACGCTTTCCGATCGATATCCACCATCACTGTGGTATTCGGCTTGTTTCCCGTCAGCGAGTAATAGTCCACCACCGTCATTCCCTGGGTATATTTCCCCTGTGTTTCCACACCAACCCAACGCTCGACCGTGGTAAACATTTCCGGCTTCAGTAGCCAGGCGATTGTGCATGGGTCATGCAGCGGGGCGCCGTGGAATCCCCACTTCTCGGCTTTGTGATACTCCATAAAGAAATCGAGCAGCTCTGCCACGGTTGTTGCAACCGGGTTACCCACAGTACGAAATCGTTCGATGTCCTGCGCCATAATTTGTGCGCGGTGGGTAACGTCCAGCCCCGCCATCACAATCGGCAGGCCCGACTGGAAGACGATTTCTGCGGCTTCCGGGTCAACAAAGATGTTGAACTCCGCGGCTGGCGTCCAGTTCCCCAGCCCCATTGCCCCGCCCATGATGACGATACGGGCGATATTGCTGTGCAGTTCAGGATGGCTGTTCAGCAGCAGCGCTACGTTGGTCTGCGGGCCGGTCGCCACCAGCGTCACGGGCTCTGCGCTTTCACGCAGAACTTTCGCCATGAGCTCGACGGCAGTGCAGTTTTGTGGTGCGAAACCCGGCTCCGGCAGCGCCGGGCCATCCAGCCCACTTTCACCGTGAACGTTATCCGCAATGATCAGCTCGCGCATTAGCGGCTTAATGGCGCCACCTGCGACCGGAATATCGGTGCGTTTTAGCAGCGTTAACATGCGCAACACGTTTCGCAGGGTTTTATCCGGCGTCTGGTTCCCTGCAGAGGAGGTGACAGCTTTTACGTCCAGTTCAGGGGAGGCAAGAGCAAGGACGAGTGCGATTGCGTCATCATGACCAGGATCGCAGTCGAGAATAATAGGCTGTGCCATGGCGTTCTCCATTCTTAGCATTATTTGTGACAAGGTTAACGCTGCGATGTGACGCCGAATAGAAAAAGAGATCTAAAGCGTGAAGCAGTGCGCAATCCACAGATTGCGCACTAAAAAGATTAATGCAGGATTTTGGCGAGGAAGTCTTTTGCACGTTCAGATTTAGGATTTGCGAAGAACTCTTCTTTCGGTGAGTCTTCAACAATTTTCCCTTCATCCATGAAGATCACACGGTTGGCCACTTTACGGGCGAAGCCCATTTCGTGCGTCACCACCATCATGGTCATCCCTTCGTGCGCCAGTTCCACCATAACGTCCAGCACTTCGTTGATCATCTCAGGATCGAGCGCGGACGTCGGCTCATCAAACAGCATCGCCACCGGATCCATGCACAGCGCACGCGCGATTGCCACGCGCTGCTGTTGGCCACCTGAAAGCTGCGCAGGGAACTTATCCGCATGTGCAGACAGCCCGACGCGTTCCAGCAACTTCAGTCCCTTTTCACGCGCCGCTTTTTTGTCGCGCTTCAGCACTTTCACCTGCGCCAGCGTCAGGTTCTCAATGATGGAGAGGTGAGGGAACAGCTCAAAATGCTGGAACACCATCCCAACGTGGGAGCGAAGCTGGGCAAGGTTGGTTTTGCGGTCATTCACTTTGGTGCCGTTAACGACAATCTCGCCCTGCTGGACAGGTTCCAGCCCATTAACGGTTTTGATAAGCGTCGACTTACCGGAGCCGGACGGGCCGCATACCACCACCACATCGCCTTTTTTCACTTCTGTTGAGCAGTCGGTCAGCACCTGAAAGTGCCCATACCATTTAGAAACATTTTTCAGGGAAATCATTATACGGTCCTTTTCTTCAGCCAGCTGACCAACAGCGATGCGCTTAAACTAATCACAAAATAGACCCCGCCCGCGAAGAGGATCATCTCAACCTGCGTTCCGTCACGTTCGCCAATGGTGGAGGCGGTACGGAAGAAGTCTGCCAGGCTCAGCACGTAGACCAGGGAGGTATCCTGGAACAGGACGATGCCCTGCGTCAGCAGCAGCGGAACCATGGCGCGAAACGCCTGTGGCAGAATAATAAGCTTCATGGACTGCCAGTGCGTCATACCGAGCGCCAGCGCAGCGCTGGACTGCCCGCGCGAGATACTCTGAATACCTGCGCGGATGATCTCGGAGTAGTAGGCGGCTTCAAACATAGAGAATGCCACCATGGCAGAGATCAGGCGGATATCGGTTTTCGGCGACAGTCCCAGCACGTTCTGTAAAAAGCCGGGAACAATCAGGTAAAACCACAACAGCACCATGACCAGTGGAATGGAGCGGAACACGTTAACGTAAGCCGTAGCAAACCAGGCGAGCGGTTTAAAGCTCGACAGGCGCATCACTGCCAGCAGGGTGCCCCAGACAATACCGACGATAATGGCGATTACGGTGATCTTTAAGGTGATCGCCAGTCCATCCAGCAGATAGGGCATGGAGGGAACAATGGAACTCCAGTCAAATTCGTACATTATTTGCCCCCCAGATTGCCCGGCAGGCGTACTTTGCGTTCAACCAGGTTCATCACCAGCATGATGAAAGCGTTAATCAGAACATAGGCGAGCGTGATTGCCGTGAAGGATTCCCATGCGTGAGCGGAGTAATCCAGCAGTTTGCCCGCCTGCGCCGCCATATCTACCAGACCAATGGTTGAGGCGATGGCCGAGTTTTTTACCAGGTTCATCATCTCGGAGGTCATCGGCGGAACGATGACGCGGTAAGCGTTAGGCAGCAGTACGTAACGGTAGGCTTGTGGCAGGGTCAGGCCCATCGCCAGTGCCGCATTCTTTTGTCCGCGTGGCAGTGACTGTATGGCGGCACGCACCTGCTCGCAGACGCGCGCAGCGGTGAACAGTCCCAGACACAGCATGGAGGAGACAAAGAATTGTACGTTAGGATCCAGCTCGGCCTTGAACCACATGCCGAGATCTTCCGGCAGCAGTTCCGGGATCACCAGATACCAGGTAAAGAACTGCACGATCAGCGGAACGTTACGGAACAGTTCCACATAGAGCGTGCCAATCGAAGAGAGAAAACGGTTAGGGACGGTACGCAGAATACCGAACAGCGAACCGACAAGAAACGCGATAATCCACGCCGTTATCGATAACGCAACGGTAACCTGAAAGCCGCTCCACAGCCAGCCGAGATAGGTGGTGTTGCCGAACGGGGCTTGTTGCAGAAAGATGCCCCAGTTCCAGTCAATTGACATAGTAAACTCCAGAAAAAAGAGGGTAGCAGCGCTACCCTCGAAGATTGGTGAGAAGCTCAATTTTTGCGCTGAGTGGGGAACGACCACTCAACGTATAGTCTGTCCATGCTTCCCGACAATCGAGAGGGCAGGAGATCCCGCCCCTGTCGTTCTAGTTAGTTAAGAGCTTTGTCGTTTGGTGATTTGAACAGCGCTTTCATGTCGTCAGACAGTTCAAAGTTCATGTTCAGGTTTTTTGGTGGAATTGGGTTCTTGAACCATTTGTCGAACCATTTTGCCGCTTCGCCAGAGGTTTGCGCCTGAGCGATGGTGTCATCGATCAGCTTTTTGAAGCCTTCATCGCCTTTACGCAGCATACAGCCGTAAGCTTCTTTCGACTGCGCAGTCCCGACGATTTCCCAGTTGTCTGGTTTCTTCGCCTTGGCGCGCTCGCCTGCCAGCAGAGCGTCATCCATCATAAACGCAACGGCACGACCGCTTTCCAGGGTACGGAAGGAGTCGCCGTGATCTTTCGCGCTGATGATGCGCATGTCCATTTTCTTCTCGTCGTTCAGCTTGTGCAGCAGCACTTCGGACGTGGTACCGGAGGTCACGACAACCGCTTTGCCTTTCAGGTCAGCAAAATCTTTGATATCGCCGCCTTTCTTCGTCAGCAGGCGGGTGCCTACAACGAAGATGGTGTCCGAGAAAGCGGCCTGTTTCTGACGCTCAAGGTTGTTGGTGGTTGAGCCACATTCAAAATCAAATGTGCCGTTTTGCAGCAGAGGAATACGGTTCTGTGAAGTGATGGGGATCAGCTTCACTTGCAGGTCAGGTTTGTTCAGCTTTTTCTTCACGGCTTCAACGATGGCGTTGGAGTAATCCTGTGAATAGCCCACGACTTTTTGCGTGTTGTCGTAGTAAGAGAACGGGACAGAAGATTCACGGTGGCCGACCACGATCACGCCGTTTTTGGCAATCTTGTCGAGAGTGCTTCCTGCTGCCGGAGCGTCTTCAGCGTGAACGATGCCCGCAGACATTCCCATAACCAGCATTGCTGTGGCCAGTTTACGTAATTGCATACCCAACTCCTTTCTTATCAGCGCCAGTGACGCTTTGATACCCATTGTGATGTTGTTATATCTCGCGCAATGCGAGTGCAGTGTTATGCAAGCTTGTTAACATTTAGTCTGGCTTAATGTAAAGATTTTGCTGCGTTATTGTTTATTTTTGCGAAGCGCGCCGCACCATTCAGAGGCAATAATCTCTCGTTGCACCGTTTCGGTGCTACCGGAGATCCATGCTGGTGCGACAAGGTTGCACGTTAAGCCAGACAGCGTTTGCGTAATTAAACAAAGCAACAGGCGTGCCAGAATTGAAGTTTAGGAGGAAATTGTCGGGTGGCGGCTGCGCCGGAGAGTAGGCCGGGTAAGGCGTAGCCGCCACCCGGCAACAGAAGGCCAGGTTATCTACGACGCTGACGCAGGCTCATCACTACGGCGGCAAAACCGAACAGCGTGGTCAGGATCCACAGCGGCCAGTTCCCGGTGCGCGCATAAGGCGTCAGGCCCGTAGCTGGCGTGACTTTCGTGGTCAGCACCTCACGGGTGAACTGCGGGATCATGGCCTGGATTTCACCCTGCGGACCAATCACGGCGGTGATGCCGTTATTGGTGCTGCGCAACAGCGGTCGTGCCAGCTCCAGAGAACGCATTCGTGCCATCTGGAAGTGCTGCCACGGGCCGATCGATTTACCGAACCACGCATCGTTTGAGATGGTCAGCAGATAGTCGGTGTCCGGGCGGAAGTTATCGCGCACCTGCTCGCCGAGGATAATCTCGTAGCAAATAGCGGCCGTCAGGGCAAAACCGTGCGCATGCAGCTGCGGCTGAACGTAAGGGCCCCGGCTGAATGAGGACATCGGCAGGTCAAAGAACGGTGCCAGTGGGCGCAGAATAGACTCCAGCGGAACAAATTCGCCAAACGGTACAAGGTGATTTTTGTTGTAACGATTGGTGGAGGTATAGCTGTATTCGCTGTCCTTACCGAGCGTAATGATCGTGTTGTACGTGTCATAGCGGTTCTGCTGATTGAGACGCGCATCCACAATTCCGGTAATCAGCGTACTGCCGCGCGCGCGCAGCAGATCGTCCATCATCTTCAGGAAGGGCTGCTGATTGATCTCCAGATCCGGGATCGCAGACTCAGGCCAGATGATGAGCTGCGATTTGCCCATCACCTTTTCAGTGGCGTTGGCGTAGATTTTCAGCGTGTTCAGCAGCTGATTCTCATCCCATTTCAATGACTGCGGGATATCGCCCTGTATCAACGATACCTGCGTGGCGCGCGCGGGCTCCAGCGTGAACCACTGGATATAACGCAGTGGGAAAGGCAGGGCAAACAGGATTAACGCGGCAACCAGCGGCTTCCAGTTACGTGTTACCAGAGCCAGCACCAGCAGGCCGCTGACCGCCATGAGCAGGAAGTTAATCGCCTCCACGCCCATGACGGGAGCCAGACCTTTCAGCGGGCCGTCCACCTGGCTATAGCCGAACTGCAACCACGGGAAGCCGGTCAGTACCCAGCCGCGCAGAAATTCGGTGATTTGCCAGACAACGGGAGCCGCTATCGAGACGCGCAGCCAGGTCGTTTTAGGCCACAGACGAGATAGAATACCGGCGAACAGGCCAGTGTAGAGCGAAAGATAGGCGGCGAGCAGCACAACCAGGAAGACGTTAACCGGCCCCGGCATTCCGCCAAATTGCGCGATACTGACGTAGACCCAGTTGATACCAGAGCCAAACAGCCCCAGCCCCCAGAAGTAGCCTATGGCCGCGGCCTGTACCGGACGACGGTTCAGGGTAAGACCCTGTAGCCCCATCAGGGAGAGAATAGCGGCTGGCCAAATATCGTAAGGAGAAAAAGCCAGCGTACCGCTGGCTCCGAGTAACAGCGCCAGCAGCAAACGGACGCGCTGGCGTTCAAAGAGTGGGGCAAATGCCATTTACATTAATCTTCCAGTTTTGGCACCGGTGAGTCGTCCGGCATTCTGACATGAACCTGAATAATACGTCGGCTGTCAGCCATTGCGACCTTGAACTGGTAACCATCGATGTCAACGGTTTCACCGCGGGCCGGAAGATGGCCGAAGGCCTGCATCACCAGACCACCAATGGTGTCCACTTCTTCATCACTGAAGCTGGTGCCAAAGGTGTCATTGAAGTCTTCAATGGAGGCCAGCGCGCGCACGGTCCAGGTGTGGCGGCTCAGCTGACGGAAGTCGATATCCTCTTCTTCGTCATACTCATCTTCGATTTCGCCCACGATCAGCTCAAGGATGTCTTCGATTGTGACCAGACCGGAAACGCCACCAAATTCATCAATAACAATCGCCATGTGATAGCGCTGGGAGCGAAACTCCTTCAGCATCCGATCCACACGCTTACTTTCCGGCACAACCACGGCCGGGCGTAACACTTTTTCCATACTGAAGGCTTCGGCATCGCTGCGCATAAACGGCAGCAGATCTTTCGCCATCAAAATCCCTTCGATGTGATCTTTGTCTTCGCTGATGACCGGGAAACGTGAGTGAGCCGATTCGATAATCACATCGAGGCACTCGTCCAGCGTCTGGTTGCGTTTCAGGGTAATCATCTGCGAGCGGGGGATCATGATGTCGCGGACGCGCTGGTCGGCGATGTCCATCACCCCTTCGAGCATTTCGCGCGTATCTTCGTCGATAAGGTCGTTCTGCCCGGAATCACGAATCAGCTCCAGCAGTTCATCACGGTTTTTCGGTTCGCCGTGGAAAAGCTGGTTCAGGATGAGGGAGAAAAATCCCTTTTTAGTGGTTGTCGTGTCGCTACTGTGTGAATTGTCGTCGCTCATGGCGTTTGTTAAGGGTTCTCTTGTTAGTTCAACGTTAACCGCCGCGCTATGTCCCTGCGCGGCGGCATGGTAGTCAGTGACTGACTATTCTTTCTCGGCAATGTACGGATCCTCATAGCCCAGAGCAAGCATTATCTCTGTCTCGAGGGATTCCATCTCTTCCGCTTCGTCATCTTCAATATGGTCGTAACCCAGAAGATGCAGGCTACCGTGCACCACCATGTGTGCCCAGTGCGCTTCCAGCGGCTTTTGCTGCTCTTTGGCTTCCTGCTCAACCACCTGACGGCAGATGATCAGATCGCCCAGCAGCGGCATCTCAATGCCCGGAGGGGCTTCGAATGGGAAAGAGAGCACATTGGTCGGCTTATCTTTCCCGCGATAGGTCAGGTTGAGCTCATGGCTTTCTGCTTCATCCACCAGGCGAATCGTGACCTCTGATTCTTCCTGAAACTGGGGGATAACGGCATCCAGCCATTTCTGAAACTGTGCCTCTTCTGGCATGCCGGAATTATCTTCACAGGCCAGCTGTAAATCGAGGATCACCTGACTCATTTCTGTTCATGCTCCTGCGCTTCGCGCTTACGTTCTGCGGCCAGCTCGGCCCTGCGCTTCTGATCTGCCTCTTCCCAGGCCTCATAAGCGTTAACGATACGCGCGACCACCGGGTGGCGTACCACGTCTTCGCTGTGGAAGAAGTTGAAGCTGATTTCGTCTACCTCGGCCAGCACTTCGATGGCGTGACGAAGACCCGATTTGGTGTTACGCGGCAGGTCAATCTGGGTGACGTCACCGGTGATAACCGCTTTCGAGTTAAAGCCAATACGCGTCAGGAACATCTTCATCTGTTCGATGGTGGTGTTCTGGCTCTCATCCAGAATGATGAACGCGTCGTTAAGCGTACGGCCACGCATGTAGGCCAGCGGAGCAACTTCAATCACGTTACGCTCGATGAGCTTTTCAACTTTCTCGAAGCCGAGCATTTCGAACAGCGCGTCGTACAGCGGGCGCAGGTAGGGGTCCACTTTCTGACTTAAATCGCCCGGCAGGAAGCCGAGTTTCTCACCGGCTTCTACAGCAGGGCGGGTCAGCAGGATACGGCGGATCTCCTGACGCTCAAGTGCATCGACCGCAGCAGCAACGGCCAGATAGGTTTTACCCGTACCCGCCGGACCCACGCCAAAGGTGATGTCATGGTCGAGAATGTTGGCGATGTACTGTGCCTGGTTCGGGGTACGAGGCTTAATCACGCCGCGTTTGGTTTTAATGTTGATGGCTTTGCCATAGTCCGGCACGCTTTCCGCGCTCTGCTCAAGCACGCGCGCCTCTTTGATGGCCAGGTGGATCTGTTCAGGTTCAATATCCTGGATCTCACCGCGCATCGGGGCGGTATCAACATACAGGCTGCGGAGAATATCTGCCGCGGCGTTGACGCAGATTGGGCGTCCGGTGAGTTTGAAATGGTTATCGCGACGATTGATTTCGATACCCAGACGTCGCTCCAGTTGTTTGATGTTGTCATCAAACGGCCCGCACAGGCTCAGCAGGCGAGCGTTGTCTGCGGGCTCAAGGCTAATTTCACGCGTATCTATGTTCAAACTGTTCCTCTTTATTTGGTTAACTGACCTGTGGCCACACGGCGTAATAAAACGGTCATTACCGAAATTATTCACGCCATAGAATAAAGGCGCAAGCGTTGCGGTAGATATTGGGGGTGATGAGAGGAAATACAAGGCCTGCCGGACAGGCAGGCCAGAGGGATCAGGGCTGGTAAATACCTACGCCAGAATCGTTGACTTTACGGGTGCGAGAGATAACGGATTCCGGAGTCTGTGCAATACGCAGACCCATTTCGTCCTCAGTGCGTACCACCTTCCCGCGCAGCGAGTTCGTGAGCACTTCGACAATCTCGACGTCCACAAACTTACCAATCATGTCCGGGGTGCCTTCAAAATTCACCACGCGGTTATTTTCGGTTCGACCAGACAGTTCCATGATGCTCTTACGGGAAGTGCCTTCCACCAGAATACGCTGGACAGTGCCGAGCATACGACGGCTCCAGGCGTTGGCCTGCTGGTTGATACGCTCCTGCAAAATATACAGACGCTGCTTTTTCTCTTCTTCCGGCACATCGTCAACCATATCGGCCGCTGGGGTGCCCGGGCGTGCTGAGAAGATGAAGCTGTAGCTGACGTCGAAATTCACCTCGCCGATGAGCTTCATGGTGCGCTCGAAGTCATCAGCGGTTTCGCCAGGGAAGCCGACGATAAAGTCGGAGCTAATCTGGATATCCGGGCGCGCTTCACGCAGCTTGCGGATGGTGGACTTATACTCCAGCACCGTATGTGGACGACCCATCAGGTTCAGCACGCGGTCAGAGCCGCACTGGATCGGCAGGTGCAGGAAGCTCACCAGCTCTGGCGTATCGCGATAGACGTCAATAATGTCGTCGGTAAATTCCATCGGATGGCTGGTGGTAAAGCGAATGCGGTCAATGCCGTCAATCGCCGCCACCAGACGCAGCAGTTCAGCAAAGCTGCCAGTGGTGCCGTCGTAGTTTTCCCCGCGCCAGGCGTTCACGTTCTGGCCCAGCAGGTTCACTTCGCGAACGCCCTGCGCGGCAAGCTGCGCGATTTCAAACAGGATATCGTCTGCCGGGCGGCTCACTTCTTCACCGCGGGTGTAAGGTACCACGCAGTAAGTACAGTATTTGTTGCAGCCTTCCATGATGGAGACGAAGGCGGTCGGGCCATCAGCGCGCGGCTCTGGCAGACGGTCAAATTTCTCGATCTCCGGGAAACTCACGTCAACCACCGGGCTACGGCTGCCGCGAACCTGATTAATCATCTCTGGCAGGCGGTGCAGGGTCTGAGGGCCAAAAACGATATCCACATAGGGGGCTCTCTGGCGGATCAGCTTACCTTCCTGCGATGCGACGCAGCCACCCACGCCAATGATCAGGTCCGGATTTTTCCGTTTGAGAAGCTTCCAGCGGCCTAACACATGAAAGACTTTTTCCTGTGCTTTTTCACGAATTGAACAGGTGTTCAGCAGCAGCACATCGGCTTCTTTCGCATTTTCAGTCAGCTGGTATCCGTGGGTGGTATCCAGCAGATCGGCCATCTTAGATGAATCGTATTCGTTCATCTGACAGCCCCAGGTTTTTATATGGAGTTTTTTAGTCATCGACTTGCTCAGCTCAGGATTGCAAGCCGCGTATTGTAATGCTTTGGTGCGGTTGTGACCAGTATGAAGGTTGTCAACCTCAGGGCCGCAAAAATCCGGTAAACTTAAGGTATTCTCCAATAAGGAATAGTGACCATGACACTCCTGAACACCGAAGTTGCCGTTGTTGGCGGCGGTATGGTCGGCGGCGCACTGGCGCTGGGGCTGGCGCAGCAGGGATTTGACGTAACCGTTATTGAACAGGCGGCTCCGCCGGTATTCGATCCTGCCAGCCAACCGGACGTGCGTATTTCCGCCATCAGCGCGTCCTCTGTTGATCTGCTTCGCGGGCTGGGCGTCTGGGAGGGGGTGCTGGCGATGCGCGCGCACCCTTACAGCCGTCTTGAAACCTGGGAGTGGGAAAATGCTCACGTCTCGTTTGACGCCGCCGAGCTGAAACTGCCGCGCCTGGGCTATATGGTGGAAAACAACGTGCTCCAGCAGGCGCTCTGGCAGGCGCTGGAGGCGCACCCGAAGGTGACGCTGCGCGTTCCGGACTCGCTGAAAGCCCTGCATCGTCATGAAGGTGGATATCTCCTGACGCTGGATAACGACGATGAGCTGGCCGTAAAGCTGGTGGTGGGGGCGGATGGCGCGAACTCGCAGGTCAGGCAGATGGCAGGCATTGGGATCCATGCCTGGCAGTATCACCAGTCCTGCATGCTGATCACCGTGCAGTCAGAAAACGCGCCGGGCGAAAGCACCTGGCAGCATTTTACGCCGAACGGCCCGCATGCATTCTTACCGTTGTTTGATAACTGGGCTTCGCTGGTGTGGTACGACAAGCCGGCGCGCATTCGACAGTTGCAGGGGCTGTCTATGGAACAGTTGCAGCGCGAAATCCGCCAGCACTTCCCGCGCCGTCTGGGTAACGTGACCCCGGTTGCCGCTGGCGCATTCCCGCTGATGCGACGCCATGCGTTGCAGTATGCCCGTGAAGGGCTGGCCCTGGTGGGAGACGCGGCGCACACCATTCATCCGCTGGCGGGGCAGGGGGTTAACCTGGGATACCGTGACGTCGATGCGTTACTGGATGTGCTGGGTAACGCTCGCGCCCACGCGGAAGCCTGGGCCAGCCATGAGGTACTGAAGCGCTACCAGACGCGCCGTATGGCGGATAACTTCATTATGCAGTCGGGGATGGATCTGTTCTATGCCGGGTTCAGCAATGATGTTGGTCCGGTGCGGATATTGCGCAATATTGGATTGATGGCAGCGGAACGTGCCGGTGGTCTGAAGCGTCAGGCACTGAAATACGCCCTCGGACTCTAATCTTTATTCCCTCTCCCCGTGGGCTGAGGGTTCCCCACAAATTAATGCGAGCACTGAGCAATCCCCTCGCCCCTCCGGGGAGAGGGTTAGGGTGAGGGGAACATACGGCGGTGGTGGTCATTCCGTTCACTTTATGTTCCTTGCTACTCTGTAACGACATGACCGGTGAACGTGCCAGGGTGGCTCAGCGATTTACAGCCGGACCAGGGCATCGCTGACAGCCCTCAGTCATTTAGAAAGCAACTTTATTGCTTCTGCATAAAAAAATTACTGGGGATCCCTCAGCCCCGTGGGAGAGGGTTAGGTTGAGGGCATCAGGCCGCACTATTCTGAGCAACAAAAACAAACAAGCCCGCAGAGCGGGCTTGTTTGTTTTAAGTGGCTGGGGTGCAGGGATTCGAACCCCGGAATGCTGGTATCAGAAACCAGAGCCTTACCGCTTGGCGACACCCCAATTGCGTTAAACAAACTGCTTAACGACTTTAAAGTGGCTGGGGTACGAGGATTCGAACCTCGGAATGCCGGAATCAGAATCCGGTGCCTTACCGCTTGGCGATACCCCAACAATGTTCAGTTTACCGAATCGTATTCGATAACATAAATATGGTGGCTACGACGGGATTCGAACCTGTGACCCCATCATTATGAGTGATGTGCTCTAACCAACTGAGCTACGTAGCCAGTACTGCAATCTTCGATGGCTGGGGTACCTGGATTCGAACCAGGGAATGCCGGTATCAAAAACCGGTGCCTTACCGCTTGGCGATACCCCAATACCGCGGAGAACCGCATGATCGAAGAAATATGGCTGGGGTACCTGGATTCGAACCAGGGAATGCCGGTATCAAAAACCGGTGCCTTACCGCTTGGCGATACCCCATCCGTGCAACGCTTACCTGGGAATGGTGCGGGAGGCGAGACTTGAACTCGCACACCTTGCGGCGCCAGAACCTAAATCTGGTGCGTCTACCAATTTCGCCACTCCCGCAAAAAAGATGGTGGCTACGACGGGATTCGAACCTGTGACCCCATCATTATGAGTGATGTGCTCTAACCAACTGAGCTACGTAGCCATCTTTTTTTCGCGTTACCTTATCGGCGTTGCGGGGCGCATTATGCGTATAGACCCTTGCAGCGTCAACACCTTTTTCAATGAAAATAGCCGGAATGTGACTGTTTGGTTAGGTTGCGAACAGCGAGGCCGAATATTCGACAATTATTGGTTATTAATCGATTTTATGCGGGGAAAAGAGAGGAAAAAAAATCAGGCCCCGGAGGGCCTGATGATACTCTGAACATTATTTATAGGCAGACTGGTGAACGCCCACTGCGCGTCCTGACGGATCGTTCATGGCTTTGAAGGATTCATCCCATTCAATGGCTTTAGCAGAAGAGCAGGCGACCGATGGACCACCCGGTACGCACTCGGCTGCACTTGGAACCGGGAACAGCTCCTCAAAGATCTCACGGTACAAATACGCTTCTTTCGAGGCTGGCGTGTTGTACGGGAAGCGGAAGCTCGCAGTTTCCAGTTGTTGATCAGAAACCTGTTTTGCCGCCACCTCTTTCAGGGTGTCGATCCAGCTGTAACCTACGCCATCGGAGAACTGCTCTTTCTGACGCCACGCCACGCTCGCCGGCAGGTAGGATTCAAAACATTCACGCAGGATATGTTTCTCCATTTTGCCGTTGCCGCACATTTTGTCCTGCGGGTTGATGCGCATCGCCACATCGAGGAATTTCTTATCGAGGAACGGCACGCGGGCTTCCACACCCCAGGCGGACATCGCTTTGTTGGCGCGCGCGCAGTCAAACATGTGCAGCGCCTGTAGCTTACGCACCGTTTCTTCATGCAGCTCTTTGGCGTTTGGCGCTTTGTGGAAATAGAGATAACCGCCAAACACTTCGTCAGAACCTTCGCCGGAGAGCACCATCTTGATGCCCATCGCTTTGATCTTCCGCGACATCAAATACATCGGCGTGGAGGCGCGAATGGTGGTCACATCATAGGTTTCAATGTGATAGATCACATCGCGGATCGCATCCAGACCTTCCTGTACGGTGAAGTGAATTTCATGGTGCACCGTGCCGAGATGGTTCGCCACTTCCTGGGCGGCTTTCAGGTCAGGTGCCCCTTCCAGACCCACGGCAAAGGAGTGCAGCTGCGGCCACCAGGCTTCAGAGCGCTCCTGATCTTCCACGCGACGTGCAGCGAATTTCTTGGTGATCGCGGAGATCACGGAGGAGTCCAGACCGCCGGAGAGCAGTACGCCATAAGGTACGTCTGACATCAGGTGGCTTTTCACTGACTCTTCCAGGGCCTGACGCAGTTCGGCTTTATCCGTCACGTTGTCTTTCACCGCCTCATAATCAAACCAGTCGCGCTGGTAGTACGGGCGGATCTCGCCGTCTTTACTCCACAGGTAGCTACCTGCCGGGAACTCTTTGATGGTGCGGCACACCGGTACCAGGGCTTTCATCTCTGAGGCAACGTAGAAGTTACCGTGTTCATCGTGTCCCATGTACAGCGGGATAATACCAATATGGTCGCGGCCAATCAGGTAAGCGTCTTTTTCGCTGTCGTACAGCGCGAAGGCGAACATACCTTGCAGGTCGTCGAGGAACTCCGGGCCTTTCTCCTGATACAGCGCCAGGATCACTTCGCAGTCTGAGCCGGTCTGAAACGCGTAGCGATCGCCGTACTCAGCGCGCAGCGCCTGATGGTTGTAAATTTCACCGTTAACAGCCAGCGCGTGCGTTTTTTTCTCGTTATACAGCGGCTGTGCGCCAGCGTTGACATCAACAATGGAAAGACGTTCGTGAGCCAGAATCGCTTTATCGCTGGCGTAAACGCCTGACCAGTCCGGACCGCGATGGCGCATCAGGCGGGACAATTCGAGTGCTTTTTTACGCAGTTCGCCCGCGTCAGTTTTAATATCCAGTACGCCAAAAATAGAACACATAACCTTCTCCGTTAACCCTGTTGCGTTGTGATGTTGCTTGCTTATGAAAATGCCGCAAAAAGGGGAGGGGGCGCAAGCGTTTTACCGATGAAAACGTAAAAAGTGCAATGGCAATTGCCGAATCTTAAAAAAAGAGTATGCATTAAGCCATTCTATTGATGATTTCTCAATGAAGAGCTGATTTCGTTAGATGAAGTAATATTTTCAGGCAGCAGAAATGAAAAACCACGCCCTGAGGCGTGGTTCTGAATCAAATAACGTCGATTTCGTCGACAGAGGGGTAAATCCAGCTTGGCCGGAACGGCATCGTATCAATGTCATCAAGCTGTGAAACGCCAGAAAGCACCAGGATGGTTTCAAGCCCGGCCTGGAAGCCAGCCAAAATATCGGTGCGCAGGTTGTCGCCAACAATGACGGTTTCTTCTGAGTGTGCCTGCATCGTATTCAGTGCAGCGCGGATGATCCACGGGCTCGGTTTGCCGACAACAAACGGCTTACGGCCTGAGATTTTTTCGATACCGGCGCACAGCGCACCGCAGGCGGGATAAAAACCACGACCATGCGTATCCGGGTTAGTGGCGATAAAACGTGCACCATTGGCGACAAAGTAGGCTGCTTTATGCATCATCTCCCAGTTAAAGGAGCGCGTTTCGCCCACGATGACAAAGTCCGGATTCACGTCGGTGATGGTGAAGCCCGCTTTATACAGCTCGTGGATCAGCGCGCCTTCGCCAACCACGTAGGCTTTTTTGCCTTCCTGACGCTTCAGGAAATCCGCGGTCGCCATCGCAGAGGTATAAAACACGCTGTCCGGGACATTGACGCCCGCAGTAGCAAAGCGATTTGCCAGATCCTGACCAGTCTGTGAAGGGTAGTTCGTGAGAAGAACCAGTGGCATTCCTTTGTCGATGATGCGGTGAAGAAACTCCGCAGCACCTGGCACGGCAACGTTGTCGTGCATCAGCACGCCGTCGATATCACAAATTACATTCTTAATGGTCATGGACTATCCGACATCAAAAAAAGAAGGCGTTACTATAAGGTCCGATCAGGATTCCAGCAAATGTTGCAGCAGGATCCCGTTGAGCATGGCACGTTTTACCAGGGCGAATGCGCCAATTGCCGAGCGGTGATCGAGCGTAGATCGCACCACCGGCAAATTCTGGCGAAATGCCTTCAGCGCCTGGGTATTGATGCAGCCTTCAATGGCAGGCAGTAATACTTTTTCGGCTTCAACGATCTCGCCGGCAATCACCACTTTTTGCGGATTAAACAGGTTGATGGCAATGGCGATGGTCTTACCCAGGTGGCGTCCTACCTGTTCGATCACTTCGCAGGCCAGCGCATCGCCTTTGTTTGCCGCTTTGCAGATGGCACCGATCTTACAGTCGCCCAGCGTGACGCGGCTCTGATAACCCTGCTCCAGCAGGTGGCGGACGCGATGTTCAATGGCGGCATTGGCGGCAACGGTTTCAAGACAGCCAAAGTTACCGCAGTGGCAGCGCTCGCCAAGCGGTTCCACCTGGATATGACCGATCTCGCCTACGTTACCGTTACGACCAATAAAAATGCGGCCATTCGAGATGATACCCGCACCTGTACCACGGTGAACGCGCACCAGAATAGAGTCTTCGCAGTCCTGGCTCGCACCAAAGTAGTGCTCCGCCAGCGCCAGCGAGCGGATATCGTGACCAACAAAGCAGGTCAGCTTGAAGCGTTTTTCCAGCGCCTCAACCAGCCCCCAGTTCTCTACCTTAATGTGCGGCATGTAGCGAATAACGCCGCTTTCCGGGTCAACCAGACCGGGTAAAATCACCGAGATGGCGATGAGTTCACGGATCTTGCGCTGACAGCTTTCGATAAACTGCGCAATGGTATTCAGTAACGCGTGTTCGAGCGTCTCCTGCGTGCGCTCAGGAAGGGGGTAATGCTCTTCGGCAATGGCCTTGCTGCTCAGATCGTAGAGCGTAAGCGTGGTGTCATGACGTCCTAAGCGAACGCCAATGGCCTGAAAATTGCGGGTTTCAGTGACGATGGAAATCGCGCGGCGGCCGCCGGTGGAGGCCTGCTGATCCACTTCTTTGATCAGGCCGCGCTCAATAAGCTGACGTGTAATTTTTGTCACGCTGGCGGGAGCAAGCTGGCTTTGTTCGGCTATCTGAATGCGTGAGATTGGCCCGTGCTGGTCAATCAGGCGATAAACTGCCGCGCTGTTAAGTTGTTTAACGAGATCGACATTACCGATTTGAGCTTGTCCGCCTGGTGTCATACTTTTACTTACTCAGTGACGACCTCGTTACCATTAACGATGGTCTTAATAATTTTATAATCGTGTGTGAACGCCGTCAGGTTTGCAACCATACCTGGTGCAATACCGCCGAGCTGTTTATCGACGCCAATAGCGCGCGCCGGATAAAGCGTGGCCATGCGCAGCACTTCCTCAAGCGCAATGCCGCAATGTTCAACGAGGTTACGTACCCCTTCGATCATCGTCAGAGAAGAACCGCTCAGCGTGCCGTTCTCATCCACACACAGTCCATTCCGGTAGTATATTGTTTTACCAGCAAAAATGAACTGGTCAATATTCGCTCCTGCCGGAGCGGTAGCATCCGTGACCAGGCAGAGCTTGTCGCCTTTAAGGCGCTTGGCGTTGCGGATGTTGGTGTAATCGACATGCAAGCCGTCGGCGATAATGCCGCAGTAGACGTCTGGTTCATCCAGAATTGCGCCAACCAGTCCCGGTTCGCGACCGGTAATATACGGCATCGCGTTATAAAGGTGTGTGGCAAATGTAATACCTGCGCGGAAACCGGCCTTCGCCTCTTTAAGCGTCGCGTTCGAATGGCCCGCAGATACCACAATCCCGGCGGCGGCCAGTTTGCTGATAACGTCCGTGCCGGTCATTTCCGGTGCCAGCGTCACTTTAGTGATCACATCGGCATTGGCGCACATGTAATCCACCAGCTCGGCATCCGGTTTGCGCACGTAGTTCGGGTTATGGGTGCCTTTCTTGACCATATTCAGCCATGGTCCTTCCAGGTGCAGACCCAGCGCCTGATTCGGATGTTTTGCCAGGTATTCACGCATGACGCGGATACCCTGTTTCATCAGGTCATCGCTGCTGGTAATCAGCGTTGGCAGATAGCTGGTGCAGCCCGATTTCTCGTTGGCGTTTTGCATGATTTCCAGCGTTTCAACCGTTACCGCCTCTGTGGTATCGTTAAACTGGACACCGCCGCAGCCGTTAAGCTGTACGTCGATGAAACCGGGGGAGATTACTGCTCCATTGAGGGAACGCTGTTCGATCTCCGGCGGCAGTTCAGCCAGCGGGCAAACACGTTCAATCAGGCCATTGGCGATTACAATCGCATGGTCATCCAGAATTTCATGGCCGGTATAAATCCGACCGTGGGTTAAAGCGTACATATCGACCCCCGGTTAAAAAAGCGACCGCCCCTGATAAAAGAGGCGGTTATTCAATTACAGACCTTTAATGTTCTCAGCTTCCAGCTCGTTGAAGTATTTCAGCGTTTTCACTTTCAGCTCCATGGTGGACGGTTCGTCACACACGACAACCGCTTTTGGATGCAACTGTAAGCAGCTGATCGTCCACATATGGTTCACGTTGCCTTCAACGGCAGCCTGAAGCGCTTGCGCTTTCACTGCGCCCAGCACCAGAATCATCACTTCTTCGGCATCCAGCAGCGTACCCACACCCACGGTCAGCGCGTATTTAGGCACCTGATTGACGTCGCCGTCAAAGAAGCGGGAGTTAGCCACACGCGTGTCATGGGTCAACGTTTTAATACGGGTACGGGAAGCCAGTGAAGATGCCGGTTCGTTGAACGCGATATGACCATCGTTGCCTACGCCGCCCATAAACAGGTGGATTTTACCGTAAGAACGGATTTTTTCTTCATACTGACGGCATTCTGCGTCAATATCAGGCGCGTTTCCATTCAGCAGGTTAATGTTTTCAGCCGGAATATCAACGTGATCGAAGAAATTACGGTGCATAAAGCTGTGGTAACTTTCCGGATGTTCCTTTGGCAGGCCGACATATTCGTCCATGTTGAAGGTCACAACATGTTTAAAGCTAACCTGGCCCGCTTTGTGCATTTCAACCAAAGCCTTATACGCGGTCAGGGGAGTACCACCGGTTGGAAGACCGAGTACGAAAGGACGATCGGCTGTTGGTTTGAACGCGTTGATGCGGTTAACGATATGACGAGCAGCCCATTTTCCGACTTGTTCAGCTGTTGCCAGGGGAATCAGTCTCATTATTCACCTCTAAAGTTTAAGTAAAAGTGGGCGGATGATTAGTGCAACCTGAACTAAGCGTAACCTGGAACCTTTCAGGCCGGATCAATCCGCCTTGATTTTTTGAATGATAAAATAAGTTTTCGTGGTTAGCCAGTGAAAGGGAGGGTTTAATACGATATTTGGTGACAATAATCACAAAAAATAGGTGTTTAATTTGCGATACGAATTAATTTTTCACACACTCACACTGCCAGTGAATCATCAACAGTATCTATCGTTCGTGACACAATAAAAACATAGTTTATGCGCGAGTCTTAACAAAGGGTCTCGTAGGGGGAATAGGATGAATATTTTAGGTTTTTTCCAGCGCCTCGGTAGGGCTTTGCAGCTCCCTATCGCCGTGCTACCGGTTGCAGCGTTGCTGCTGCGATTCGGGCAACCCGATCTTCTTAATGTGCCGTTTATTGCCCAGGCAGGCGGCGCCATTTTTGACAACCTTGCGCTGATTTTCGCCATCGGCGTGGCGTCAAGCTGGTCAAAAGACAGCGCCGGTGCTGCGGCACTGGCAGGGGCGGTAGGTTACTTCATCCTCACGAAAGCGATGGTAACCATCAACCCGGAAATCAACATGGGTGTACTGGCGGGTATCATTACCGGTCTGGTCGGTGGCGCCGTGTACAACCGCTGGGCGGGTATCAAACTGCCTGACTTCCTGAGCTTCTTCGGCGGTAAACGTTTTGTGCCGATTGCGACGGGCTTTTTCTGTCTGATCCTCGCCGCCATCTTTGGCTACGTTTGGCCACCGGTTCAGCATGCTATCCATGCGGGTGGCGAGTGGATCGTATCTGCGGGCGCAATGGGCGCGGGCATCTTCGGTTTCATTAACCGTCTGCTGATCCCAACCGGTCTGCATCAGGTACTGAACACCATCGCCTGGTTCCAGATTGGTGAGTTCACCAACGCGGCTGGCGCGGTATTCCACGGTGATATCAACCGCTTCTACGCAGGTGACGGCACCGCGGGCATGTTCATGTCCGGCTTCTTCCCAATCATGATGTTTGGTCTGCCTGGCGCCGCGCTGGCAATGTACCTGGCTGCGCCGAAAGCGCGTCGCCCAATGGTTGGCGGGATGCTGCTGTCCGTTGCGATCACCGCCTTCCTGACCGGCGTGACCGAGCCACTGGAATTCCTGTTCATGTTCCTGGCTCCGCTGCTGTATCTGATGCACGCGATCCTGACCGGTATCAGCCTGTTCGTTGCCACCCTTCTGGGTATCCATGCAGGCTTCTCCTTCTCCGCAGGCGCTATCGACTATGTGTTGATGTACAACCTGCCAGCGGCAAGCAGCAACGTCTGGATGCTGGTGGTGATGGGCCTGATCTTCTTCGTTATCTACTTCGTTCTGTTCAGCGCGGTTATTCGTATGTTTAACCTGAAGACGCCGGGCCGCGAAGATACGAAAGATGATGTTGTGACCAGTGAAGCCAACAGCAATACCGAAGAGGGTTTAACCCAGCTGGCAACCAGCTATATTGCCGCTGTGGGTGGCACCGACAACCTGAAAGCGATCGATGCCTGTATTACCCGTCTGCGTCTGACCGTGGGCGACTCCGCACGCGTGAGCGATGCAATGTGCAAACGCCTTGGTGCGTCTGGTGTGGTGAAGCTGAACAAACAAACCATCCAGGTTATCGTGGGTGCGAAAGCCGAATCTATCGGCGATGAAATGAAAAAAGTGGTTGCCCGTGGGCCGGTCGCTGCCGCCTCAACGGATAACGCGCCAGTGGCTGACGCGCCGGTTGCAAAACCGCAGGCTGTGCCAAATGCGGTGACCATCGCTGCGCTGGTTTCTCCGGTGACAGGTGACGTTGTTGCGCTTGAGCAGGTGCCTGACGAAGCGTTCGCCAGCAAAGCGGTCGGTGATGGCGTGGCGGTGAAACCAACGGACAAAACCGTGGTCTCTCCGGCAGCCGGTACTATCGTGAAAATCTTCAACACCAACCACGCGTTCTGCCTGGAAACGGAAAAAGGCGCGGAGATCGTTGTCCATATGGGTATCGATACCGTTGCGCTGAACGGTCAGGGCTTTACTCGCCTGGTGGAAGAGGGCGCTGAAGTGGCGGCAGGCCAGCCGATTCTGGAAATGGATCTGGAGTTCCTGAACGCCAACGCGCGCTCCATGATAAGCCCGGTAGTGTGCAGCAACATCGACGACTTCAGCGGTCTGGTGATCCAGGCGCAGGGGCAGGTAGTTGCAGGCCAAACGCCACTGTATGAGATTAAAGGCAAGTAATCGCTCCTGAGTAGAGTTATGCCTTTAGCGGCGGGGGATATCCTCCGCCGCTTTTTTTTGCAGCAATTGCCCCCATTATTTTCTTCCGGGACGTTTTAAGGGTTGTCACTACGTCCGGCTTATAAGATCATATGCCGTTATACGTTGTTTACGCTTTGAGGAATCCACGATGAGTGAGGCAGAAGCCCGCCCGAGTAACTTTATTCGTCAGATCATCGATGAAGATCTGGCCAGTGGTAAGCACACCACAGTCCACACGCGTTTCCCGCCGGAGCCAAATGGCTACCTGCACATTGGTCACGCCAAATCGATCTGCCTGAACTTTGGTATTGCGCAAGACTACCAGGGGCAGTGCAACCTGCGTTTCGATGACACCAACCCAGTAAAAGAAGACATCGAATACGTTGAGTCGATTAAAAACGACGTGCAATGGCTGGGCTTCAACTGGTCTGGCGATATCTGCTACTCCTCAGACTATTTCGATCAGCTGTATGCCTATGCGGTTGAACTGATTAACAAGGGTCTGGCATACGTCGACGAGCTCTCTGCTGACGAAATCCGTGAATACCGCGGTACGCTGACTCAGCCCGGTAAGAACAGTCCGTTCCGCGATCGTAGCGTGGAAGAGAACCTGGCGCTGTTTGAAAAAATGCGTGCCGGTGGCTTTGAAGAAGGTAAAGCGTGTCTGCGTGCCAAAATCGATATGGCGTCTCCGTTCATCGTGATGCGCGATCCGGTGCTGTACCGCATTAAGTTCGCAGAACACCACCAGACCGGTAACAAGTGGTGCATCTACCCGATGTACGACTTCACCCACTGCATCAGCGATGCGCTGGAAGGCATTACGCACTCTCTGTGCACGCTGGAATTCCAGGACAACCGTCGTCTGTACGACTGGGTGCTGGATAACATCACCATTCCTGTGCATCCGCGTCAGTACGAGTTCTCTCGTCTGAACCTGGAATACACCGTGATGTCCAAGCGTAAGCTGAACCTGCTGGTCACTGACAAGCACGTTGAAGGCTGGGACGACCCACGTATGCCGACCATTTCTGGCCTGCGTCGTCGTGGCTACACCTCCGCCTCCATTCGTGAGTTCTGCAAACGTATCGGCGTCACCAAGCAGGACAACACCATCGAAATGGCGTCTCTGGAATCCTGCATTCGTGAAGACCTGAACGAAAACGCGCCGCGCGCGATGGCGGTGATCGATCCAGTGAAACTGGTTATCGAAAACTATCCGCAGGGCGGGAGCGAACTGGTCTCTATGCCTAATCATCCGAACAAACCGGAAATGGGCACCCGCGACGTGCCGTTCAGCGGTGAAATCTGGATCGATCGTGCCGACTTCCGCGAAGAAGCGAACAAGCAGTACAAGCGTCTGGTGCTGGGCAAAGAAGTACGTCTGCGTAACGCCTATGTAATCAAAGCCGAGCGCGTAGAGAAAGATGCGGAAGGTAACATCACGACCATCTTCTGTACGTACGACGCAGAAACGCTGAGCAAAGATCCGGCGGATGGCCGTAAAGTGAAAGGCGTAATCCACTGGGTGAGCGCGCAGCATGCGCTGCCGGTTGAGATCCGTCTCTACGACCGTCTGTTCAGCGTGCCTAACCCAGGCGCAGCGGAAGACTTCCTGGCGGTTATTAACCCTGAGTCGCTGATTATCAAGCAGGGGTATGCCGAGCCGTCTCTGAAAGCCGCTGAAGCCGGTAAAGCGTTCCAGTTCGAACGTGAGGGTTATTTCTGCCTGGACAGTCGTTACAGCACGGCAGAAAAACCGGTATTTAACCGTACCGTGGGTCTGCGTGATACCTGGACTAAGATCGGCGAATAATAACGCTGCTCTGGTCAATGAGAAACAAACGCCGCGTAATGCGGCGTTTTTTTATTTAACGATCATGTCGTTAAGCATCGGGATAATCTTTTAAAGCCAACATTCCAGGTCAATGTGGTGCTACTTATTTTATTTAAAAAAAGTTTGTTGTTTTCCAAAAACAGAAACGCTGAAAAATATATTCTCATTCTCAATGTTACTTACTGAAAATTAGCGTATTCCCCCGCCAGTACTCGCTTCCCGGTAAATGTTACAAAGCACTACGAAATATGTGCTCTTCGTCATAATCCTGACTTTTGCCTGATTAAAAGCATTGATAATTCGCGTCGCGAAAAATAACCTAAAGACGGTAGTTAATTCGAGGGTATTTCTGACTACCCCTGACCATTTGGTCTTTTCTGTTTTTCGCCGTTTAAGGCGTTTTAATTCGTCAAAGAGGAATAATCTATGCGTACGTTCAGTGGCAAACGTAGTGCGCTGGCGCTGGCTATCGCCGGTGTGACAGCAATGTCGGGCCTGGTGGTTGCGCCAGAGGCAAAAGCAGCAGGTTTCATTGAAGATTCCACCCTTACGGGCGGTATTTATTACTGGCAACGTGAGCGTGACCGTAAAGACGTCACTGAAGATAAATACAAAACTAACCTCTCTCACTCGACCTGGAACGCCAACCTGGATTTCCAGTCGGGATATGCCGCCGATATGTTCGGGATCGATATTGCAGCGTTCACCGCAATTGAAATGGCCGAAAATGGCGACAGCGGCCATCCGAACGAAATTGCGTTCTCCTCCAGCAATAAAGCTTACGACGAAGACTGGTCCGGCGATAAAAGCGGAATCAGCCTGTATAAAGCGGCTGCAAAATTCAAATATGGCCCGGTCTGGGCGCGTGGTGGTTATATCCAGCCAACCGGTCAGACGCTGTTAGCGCCGCACTGGAGCTTTATGCCAGGTACCTATCAGGGCGCGGAAGCCGGTGCTAATTTTGACTACGGCGATGCGGGGGCGTTGAGCTTCTCCTATATGTGGACCAACGAGTACAAAGCGCCGTGGCACATTGAGATGGACAAGTTCTATCAAAACGATAAAAAAACCAAAGTTGATTATCTCCACTCGCTGGGGGCGAAGTACGACTTCAAAAACGATCTGGTGCTGGAAGCGGCTTTTGGTCAGGCTGAAGGTTATATTGATCAGTACTTTGCTAAAGCCAGCTACAAATTTGATATCGCAGGTAGCCCGCTGAGCACCAGCTATCAGTTCTACGGTACGCGCGACAAGGTCAGCGATGGCAGCGTAAATGATATTTATGACGGCACCGCGTGGTTACAGGCGCTAACCTTCGGCTACAAAGTGGGTCAGGTTGATTTGCGTCTGGAGGGTACATGGGTCAAGGCAGAAGGGCAGCAGGGCTATTTCCTGCAACGTATGACGCCAACCTACGCCTCTTCCAACGGTCGTCTGGATATCTGGTGGGATAACCGCTCTGACTTCAACGCCGACGGCGAAAAGGCAGTCTTCTTCGGCGCAATGTATGACCTGAAGAACTGGAACCTGCCTGGCTGGGCAGTGGGCGCGTCCTACGCGTACGCCTGGGACGCGAAGCCAGCGGATATGGCTACGCCAGACGCCTACTACGATCCGAACTACCGTCTGAAAGAGTCTTCATACAGTCTGGATGCGATTTATACCCTGCAGGAGGGCCGTGCGAAAGGCACGATGTTCAAACTGCACTTCACCCAGTATGACAACCACTCCGATATCCCGAGCTACGCGGGCGGTTACGGCAACATCTTCCAGGATGAGCGCGACGTGAAATTCATGGTCATTGCGCCATTTACCATCTTCTGATGAATGCTGCGGCGGGCTGTGTCCCGCCGTTATGGAGACTGAACATGATGAAAAAAAGGGTAATCGTTGCGCTGCTGGCATTCGGGCTGGTGGCGTGCGCGCAGGATCAGGCGCCGAAAGAAGACTCCCGTCTTAAAGAGGCGTATAGCGCTTGCATCAATACCGCACAAGGTTCACCTGAGAAGATTGAAGCCTGTCAAAGCGTGCTGAACGTGCTGAAAAAAGACAAAGCCCATGAGCAATTCGCCACGCAGGAAAACGTTCGCGTGATGGATTACCAGGCCTGTATTCAGGCGCGTAAAACCGGTAACGATCAGGAAGTGGCGAAGCGTTGCGATAAGATTTGGGACGAGATTCGCAATAACAATAAATAAGTTGCTTTACGCCCGGTGGCGCTGCGCTTACCGGGCTTTTTCCAGGCAAAAAAAAGCCAACCTCACGGCTGGCTCAGAGTATGAACACTGACTTATTTTGCGTCGTGCGCATGTTCATTTTCGCGGCAATCCCCTTCAGCACAGTGACCGTACAGGTACAGGCTGTGGTTGGTCAGGCGGATGCCATGACGGGCGGCGATTTCACGCTGGCGTGATTCAATGGAATCATCGCTAAATTCAATGACCTTGCCACAGTCGAGGCAGATCAGGTGATCGTGGTGGTGCTGCTGAGTCAGCTCGAACACGGATTTACCGCCTTCGAAATTATGACGAGTAACAATGCCCGCGTCATCAAACTGGTTCAGCACACGATAGACGGTTGCCAGCCCAATCTCTTCACCCATATCGATAAGACGCTTATAAAGGTCTTCCGCACTGACATGGTGATTGTCTGGCCCCTGAAGCACTTCAAGGATTTTTAACCGAGGAAGCGTTACTTTCAGGCCAGCTTTCTTTAATGCGGTATTGTTGTCAGTCATGCGGAATCTGTCCTGTTGCTAAACGATTCACTTCAAAAGAAGAAGTGACAGAAAATGCACTTGGGATAATGCGTCTCATTATAGAACTGCCATGGCTAAATGAAAACTGCAAGTCTCAAGCAAAGTATGCTTATAAAAACGTGGTATCACCAACAAACTTGTTCGATGGCACCCACTTTTTACCAGGGGGATATTGTACAGGTCTGGACGAAAAAGTTAAAAGTTTGTAGCAATTAATTTAATCGGTTTTACCTGGACAACGGGCGCAACCGGAGTTGCGCCGCAGGGATATCAGGCGTTAAGGATATCGTCCAGGTTCAGCTCTTCACGAACCTGCTTAACCCATTTTTCTACACGCTCTGCGGTCAGCTCTGGCTGACGGTCTTCATCAATGGCAAGGCCAACGAAGTGATCGTCATCTGCCAGACCTTTGGAAGCTTCGAAGTGGTAACCCGCTGTTGGCCAGTGACCAACGATCGCCGCACCGCGCGGCTCAATGATGTCGCGAATAGTGCCCAGCGCATCACAGAAATACTCAGCGTAGTCTTCCTGATCGCCACAGCCAAACAGGGCAACCAGCTTGCCGTTGAAGTCGACTTCTTCCAGCGTCGGGAAGAAATCGTCCCAGTCACACTGTGCTTCACCGTAGTACCAGGTCGGGATGCCCAGCAGCAGGATGTCATAGCCCTCGAGATCTTCTTTGCTGCTCTTGGCGATGTCATGCACATCAGCAACGTCTTTACCGAGCTGTTTTTGAATGTTTTTTGCGATATTTTCAGTATTGCCGGTATCACTGCCAAAGAAAATGCCGATGATTGCCATGAGTAAAATAACCTCTTGAAACTTAATGGTATGGTGGCGCAAATTGTCCACGGATAAGGGCAATAATAGCAGAACAGGCAACCCTGCGGAAACAGCTATCACGCAGGACTGCACTCTGTGCTACATGAAAAAGGTAATATTGGGGATTTTCTGACTCACGCCTTGCCGCGTAACGTCTCAAGCTGGGCGATCAGCATCTCTTCGATCAGTTCGCTGCGGCTGATGTTGCGCGCGTCAGCTAACTCGTTAAGCGCATCGACGGCATCGGCATTCAGCTTGAGTTCGACACGCTTAAGCCCACGATTTTTATCGCGTTTAAGCTGGTTGCGTTTATTGATACGCAGCTGTTCATCGCGCGAAAGCGGATTCGTTTTCGGTCGTCCCGGTCGACGCTCATTCGCGAACAGATCTAGTGTCGTACGGTCCGTTTGTTCTTTGGCCATGATTCTGAGACTTCGGGGGAAACACGCCGCCCTGCTAATGCCCGGGCGATAAGCGCGCCATCATACATCACCCATATCCACACGCCAACGACTGGAAGCCCGTCGTCTTCCGGTCGCTGGCTTTTTAATCAATTCGCTGTATCAGTAAGATAGCGGCGAATGGCGCGCAGGACCGCATCCGGTTTTTCCGCGTGTACCCAGTGCCCGGCACCGGCGATGACGTGAGCGCGAGCCTGCGGAAATTGCGCCAGCAGCGTGTCACGGTACGCGTCAGTGACGTAAGGGGAGTTGCCGCCGCGAATAAAGAGGGTAGGGTGCGGCCAGGCGGGGACATTTTCCCACCCCACAATATGCGAATACTGATCCCACAGTACCGGGACGTTAAAGCGCCATTGTCCGTCAACAAAGGATTTCAGCAGGAACTGGACCACGCCTTCTTCATCGAGATGCTCGCGCATAACGGCTGCCGCCTGCTGGCGTGTGGAGACGCCTGACTCTGTCACAGCATTGATCGCAGCGAAAATCTCATCGTGACGGCGAACGTCGTAATTGACGGGCGCAACGTCAATGACCACCAGACCGGAAATTCGCTCAGGGGCCAGCGCTGTAAGCGCCATCACCGCTTTACCGCCCATTGAATGCCCGATGAGCGTCGCTTTCTGGATATTATTCGCATCGAGGGTGTCACGCAGATCCTGCGCCATGGCTGCGTAGGTCATCTCCTCAGAGCGCCCTGAAAGACCGTGATTGCGCATATCAACCTGGAGGATCTCGTGATCGGTCACTAAATCGCGCGCCAGCACGCCCAGGTTATCCAGACTACCAAACAGGCCGTGAACCAGTACGATGGGAGAATTATTGTTCGGCGATTGTGCAGTTTGCGCTCGGGTATTCAATTTCATGGCAAAGTTCTTTTTTTAGGTTTGTCAGGTTAGGGTATCATGTTGACCATTCTGCCGCCCGGGGGCAAGGATCCAGTTTAATCTGACTTTTGCCGCCAACCTGGTTTGACGCTATCCGCTGTTGGGATTAGACCTTATAATCTCAACGACTTGTATTCAGATAAGATATCGCACTGGATTAAGATGAAAACAATCGAAGTTGATGACGAACTCTATCAGTATATTGCCAGCCAGACGCGGCATATTGGGGAGAGCGCGTCCGACATTTTACGGCGCATGCTTAAAATTTCCGCCGCCTCACAGCCCACTCCTGTCACTAAAGATGTCGTGTCTCAGCCGAGCGTTGTTGCACAAGTAAAACCTGCCGTCATGCCGGCAAAAGACAAAGTGCGCGCGATGCGCGAGCTGCTGCTGTCCGATGAATATGCAGAGCAGAAAAAGGCGGTTAACCGCTTTATGCTGGTGCTGTCTACACTTTACTCACTGGATAACAACGCATTTGCAGAAGCGACAGAGTCGCTGCACGGTCGCACGCGCGTTTACTTCGCAGGTGACGAGCAGACCCTGCTGCAAAATGGCAACCAAACCAAACCCAAACATGTTCCCGGTACGCCATACTGGGTGATCACCAATACCAATACGGGCCGCAAGTGCAGCATGATCGAACATATCATGCAGTCCATGCAGTTCCCGGCGGAATTGATCGAAAAGGTTTGCGGTACAATTTAACCCTTGCATCAGAAGGACCAGGCAATGGCAAATCACAGCCGTGCAGGACAACCTGCACAACAACGCGATTTGATTAACGTCGCTCAACTGACCGCGCAGTACTACGTGCTGAAGCCGGTGGTGGGCAACGCAGAACACGCAGTGAAGTTTGGTACATCTGGCCACCGCGGCAGCGCGGCGCGCCATAGCTTTAACGAACCGCACATTCTGGCCATTGCTCAGGCCATCGCGGAAGAGCGCGCCAAAAATGGCGTCACCGGTCCGTGCTATGTTGGGAAAGATACCCACGCCCTGTCTGAACCTGCCTTTATCTCCGTGCTGGAAGTACTGGCGGCAAACGGCGTAGACGTGATTGTTCAGGAGAACAACGGTTTCACGCCAACGCCTGCGGTTTCTAACGCTATTCTGGTACATAACAAAAAAGGTGGCGCGCAGGCGGACGGTATTGTGATCACCCCGTCCCACAACCCACCGGAAGATGGCGGCATCAAGTACAACCCACCTAACGGTGGCCCGGCGGATACCAACGTCACGAAAGTGGTGGAAGATCGCGCCAACGCGTTACTGGCTAACGGTCTGAACGGCGTGAAGCGCATCTCGCTGGATGAAGCCATGGCGTCCGGCCACGTGAAAGAGCAGGATCTGGTGCAGCCGTTCGTGGAAGGGCTGGCGGATATCGTCGATATGGCCGCTATCCAGAAAGCCGGTCTGAAGCTGGGCGTGGATCCGCTGGGCGGCTCCGGTATTGAATACTGGAAACGCATTGCCGAGCACTACAAGCTGGATCTGACCATCGTGAACGATCACGTCGATCAGACCTTCCGCTTTATGCACCTGGACAAAGACGGCGCGATCCGTATGGACTGCTCCTCCGAATGCGCGATGGCGGGCCTGCTGGCGCTGCGCGACAAGTTCGATCTGGCGTTTGCCAACGACCCGGACTACGACCGCCACGGTATCGTCACCCCGGCTGGGCTGATGAACCCTAACCACTACCTGGCTGTGGCGATCAATTATCTCTTCCAGCATCGTCCGCAGTGGGGCAAAGAGGTTGCGGTGGGTAAAACGCTGGTCTCTTCCGCCATGATTGACCGTGTGGTCGATGCGCTGGGCCGCAAGCTGGTGGAAGTGCCGGTGGGCTTCAAGTGGTTTGTTGACGGTCTGCACGACGGCAGCTTCGGCTTTGGTGGTGAAGAGAGCGCGGGGGCATCCTTCCTGCGCTTCGACGGCACCCCATGGTCAACCGATAAAGACGGCATCATAATGTGCCTGCTGGCGGCGGAAATCACCGCGGTTACCGGTAAGAACCCGCAGGAACATTACAACGACCTGGCAGCACGCTTTGGTGCGCCAAGCTATAACCGTATTCAGGCTGGCGCGACCTCTGCTCAGAAAGCCGCTCTGTCCAAACTCTCTCCGGAGATGGTCAGCGCAAGCACCCTGGCAGGTGACCCGATCACCGCGCGTCTGACGGCGGCACCGGGTAACGGCGCATCCATCGGCGGCCTGAAGGTGATGACCGAAAACGGCTGGTTCGCCGCGCGTCCATCCGGTACGGAAGATGCGTATAAAATCTATTGCGAAAGCTTCCTCGGCGCTGAGCACCGTCAGCAGATTGAGAAAGAAGCGGTAGAGATTGTCAGCGAAGTGCTGAAAAACGCGTAAGTGGTGTCTGGTGCGGGCTGATGCCCTCACCCAGGCCCTCTCCCACAGGGAGAGGGAGAAAACATTGATCTCGTAGGCCCGGTAAGCGTTAGCGCCACCGGGCTTCTTTTTTAACTATGCTTATTCTTCAGTTCAAACCGTGGTGACACCAGACCGTACAGCGTCCAGCCCATAAAGGTCACCATCGCGCCATACAGCATCGCCTCCTGACCGGACGAGTAGAGCGCATAGAAGCTGTAAATCGCCCCAATCAGCGCCACGATATTGGCCGCCCGGGCTTTGCGCGGATCCACCTTCGCCACCTTCTGAATAATCACCAGTGCCGCCATCGACAGAATGTACGGAATGATGTTCGTCACCACCGCCAGGTTGACCAGTACATTAAACTGGCTGTTCAGTGACGGGCTGATGGTCATCAGCGACAAACCGCTCTGGAAAATCACAATCGCCAGCATACCCTGTACCGGCGCATCCGCTTTGGTGACGCGGGAGAAGATTTTCGGGAAATAACCTTCGTCAGCGGAGGATTTGAATACCTGGGCGATGGTGAACTGCCAGCCCAGCAGCGAGCCGCAGCAGGACATCACCATCAGTCCCATGATCACTTTCCCTACCTCTGGCGTAAACATCTGCGCAAACGCCAGCCCGAACGGCGCCGTGGAGTTGGCGAGATCCATGTTGGGCACAATTCCCGCAATCACGTTGGTTGAGACGATATAGATCACCGCCGCCCCCAGCGTCCCGCCGAGTACCGCGATCGGCACGTTCTTTTCCGGGTTTTCCACCACTTCCGCATTCGCACAGGCTGACTCGAGACCGAGGAAAGCCCATAGCGTCATGGCGATCGACGATCCCACGGCGGTGAAGAACGGCACGTGGTGCGGGTTCCAGGAATTGGCGTACAGCGTCGGGCTAAACCAGAACCAGCCGATGATGCACAGACCGACAACCGGAATGATCACGCCCCAGACGGTGATGCTGCTGAGCTGTCCGGTGATGCGCGCGCCGCCAAAGTTGGCGACGGTGCAGATCCACAGCACGCCGATGGTCGCCAGCCCAATCTGCACCGGGGTCAGCGTCGAGCCAAACAGCTCCGTACCGTAACCGACAGCGGAAATGGCAATCGCCACGTTGGCGATCAGCAGCGACACCCCGTAGGTATAGTTGGCCATAAAGTTGCCCGACTTGCCAAACGCATATTCGGCATAGCCGCCCATGCCGCCAGACTTACGGCTGAACATCCCGCACTTGGCAAACGCCCACGCCAGCGCCATTGAGCCGACTGCCGTTACCAGCCAGGAGATAATCGAAATCGTCCCCACTTCAGCGAGCTTAGTGGGCAGCATGATGATCCCGGACCCCATCATATTCACCATGGTGAGGATAGTGAGTTGTACCACGCCCATCTTGTTGGACTTACTCATAATTTTTCTCCTTTCAGCAGAGACGGCTGAGCGGCGGGTTGTTTAATGACGTAGCAGCGCACCTGTTTGCGCCCGTCACACTCCTCGACGTAAACCCCCTGTAACTCCGGCGCAAAGCCCGGCAGCAGATTGATCCCGTCTTCCAGCGCGGCGAAATAGCGCAGCACGGAACCGCCCCAGACTTCCCCCGGAACCACGCACAACACCCCCGGTGGGTAAGGCAGCGCGCCTTCCGCGGCGATACGGCCTTCCGCGTCGCGCAGTGACACCAGCTCGACCTCACCGCGCAGATAGGCATAGTTCGCCTCCTGCGGGTTCATCATGACGCGCGGGAAGTGAGACTTGCGGAACATCTCTTTCTGCAACTGCTTCACGTTATGGCGGGCGTAGAGGTCGTGCATCTCCTGACAAATCTGACGCAGGGAATAATCCGCATAACGTTCCGGATGTTGCTTATAAAGAGAGGGCAGAACCTCTTTCAGCGGCACATCGCTCTGGAGCAGTTTTTCGAAGCGCACCAGCTGGGCGACGAGCTGCTGCAATTTGCCCATGTCCTCCGCCGGGGTGAGCAGGAACAGAATGGAATTGAGGTCGCATTTTTCCGGCACGATGCCGTTTTCACGCAGGAAGTTGGCGAGGATGGTGGCGGGCACGCCGAAATCATCATACTCGCCGGTGCGGGCGTTGATGCCTGGCGTGGTCAGCAGCAGTTTGCAGGGATCGATAAAATACTGATGCTCGGCATATCCCTCAAAGGCGTGCCAGCGTTCGCCCGGAACGAAATGGAAGAAGCGCAGATCGGTGGCGATCTCCGCCGTATCCCAGCTTTCCCACGGACGGCCATCCACCGTCTCCGGCACGAACGGGCGAATAAACTGACAGTTCTGAAGGATCAGTTTTCGCGCTTCGATACCCGTCACCACGCAGTCCATCCACATGTTGCGCCCACTTTGCCCCTCGTGCATGCGGGCGTTGATATCCAGGGCGGCAAATAGCGGATAAAACGGGCTGGTGGAGGCGTGCATCATAAAGGCGTTGTTGAGGCGCTTATGCGGAACATAGCGCGGCTGGCCTTTTATGTGGCTGTCCTTCTTATGGATTTGCGAGGTTTGCGAGAAGCCCGCCTGCTGCTTATGCACCGACTGGGTAACCAGAATGCCCGGATCGTTTTCGTTCAGCTCCAGCAGCAGCGGCGAGCAGTCGGCCATCATCGGGATAAACTGCTCGTAACCCACCCAGGCGGAGTCAAACAGGATGTAATCGCACAGGTGACCAATCTTATCCACCACCTGACGGGCGTTATAAATGGTACCGTCGTAGGTGCCCAGCTGGATCACCGCCAGACGGAAGGGACGTTCATCCCGCGCGCGACCAGGCGCGACCTCTGACACCAGTTCCCGCAGGTAACTCTCGTCGAAACAGTGTGCGTCAATACCGCCGATAAACCCGTACGGGTTGCGGGCTGTTTCCAGATACACCGGCGTCGCTCCCGCCTGTAACAGCGCCCCGTGGTGGTTAGATTTATGGTTATTGCGATCGAACAGCACCAGATCGCCTGGCGTGAGCAGGGCATTGAGCACCACCTTATTGGAAGAGGAGGTGCCGTTCAGCACGAAGTAGGTTTTATCCGCATTAAAGACTTTTGCCGCATGCTGTTGGGCGATGCATGGCGCACCTTCATGGATCAGCAGATCGCCCATTGCCACGTCGGCATTGCACAGATCGGCGCGGAAAAGCGTTTCGCCAAAGAAATCGACAAACTGGTTTCCGGCCGGATGGCGGCGGAAGAACTGGCCTCCCTGATGTCCGGGGCAGTCAAACGCGCTGTTCCCCTGCTGGACGTAATCGACCAGCGCGCGGAAGAACGGCGGACGGAGCTGGGTTTCGTACTTCTGCGCAGCCGCTTCAAGCTGGCGTCCGTAGTACGCATTGCTGGTGTCGGAGTACTCAAAAACGCCGTGAATACGCGACAAAAATTCAGCCGGAACCCTTTCTTCTTTATGCGTGGCAATAAACACCGGAATACCGAATCCCGTGGCTTCTATTTCTTCTATGGCGCCATTGAAAATATCACTGACGGCCAGAACCACGGCTGCCACATCAATATAATCCGATGCGGTGATATCCACGATCTCGCGCGAAGTGGTAAAGCATTCAGGGCAGGCACGGCTGACGGCAATTTTTAACTTTTTCATCTTTATCTCTTTATTTCAGGCAATATGGGTCCCTCGACTTCTTGCGGTAAAGAAATCGATTTTTTCCGGAAAAAAAAGCAAAGCGCGTCCGCTGATACGAAATCAGTTAATTGCTTTTTTGCTGAGTAGAATTCAGTCCGCCCGGTTGCGGAGAATCTGAATCACAAGGAATGAGCGCAGGTGTTCACAGGCAACAGCCTGTAAAATAGCGTTTTTCAGGATAACCTGTAAGCAGATGCGCCAGAAGTCGAAGGACTACCGGGCGTTAAAGAGATGAAAGTCAAAACAGTTTCGGTGGGCAAACATCATGATATGTGTTGTCCGCCTTATATGGGGCATTAAACGATTATTGTTTTCCATGTTCATTTTCCTTTCAGTAATTGAAAGCACGGTCATTTTATCCAGGAAAAAGGGATTAACTGTGAAACAGATCACCAATAACCGATCATTTCAGAAATAATTAGTCGTTATGAGTGAATAACGCAGATCAAAATGCTGTTTTGTTGGTTTGGTGTTAAATTGGTGTTCTAATTATGTTTAGTGAGGGCGAATATAGGCATGAAAATAATCTCGGCGTTATTTTCATGGCTATATTCAGGCTGGTGTGTTCTTTATTTAAAATTAAAGTGAATACTTATTCAGATCATAAACCGATATCCGATACCGGTTTCTGTTAATAAATGACGAGGACGCGCGGGATCGGCTTCAAGTTTCTGGCGAAGGTGTCCCATATAAATGCGTAAATAGTGACTATGTTCGACAGCATTCGGTCCCCAGACCTGGCTTAACAGCTGTCGCTGCGTTAACACTTTTCCATGGTTACTGAGCAACACGGCCAGCAGACGAAACTCGATAGGCGTAAGGTGGATCTCTTCTTCCCCTCGCACGATGCGGCGGGCGGCAAGATCGACGCGGATATCGCCAAAGACGTACACCGGTTCAGAAGGAGTGGTGGCACTGTGTCGACGCAGCGCCACACGCAGCCGGGCCTGTAACTCGCCAATGCCAAACGGTTTGATCAGATAATCATCCGCTCCGGCATCCAGCGCGGCGATTTTATCCGTCTCTTCGGTGCGGGCAGAGAGCACCAGAATGGGCATCTGGCTCCACTGACGCACCTCACGAATAAAATCGATGCCGTCGCCATCCGGGAGTCCCAGATCCAGGATCACCAGATCTGGCTTGCGGGTGGCGGCTTCAATTAACCCCCGTTGAAGCGTTCCGGCTTCATGAACGCGCAAACCGTCGCCTTCCAGCGCGGTACGCAGAAATCGGCTGATAGCGAGCTCATCTTCAACAATCAGAACGTTAATCACAAATCCTCTGGTAATTCATCAAGTTCTGGTGGGGTTTCAAGAGGAAGTGTAACACAAAAGCGTGCCCCACCTTCCGGGCGGTTCTCTGCGGAAATGGTGCCACCATGCACGTCAACAATCGCCTGGCAGATCGCCAGACCCAGCCCAACGCCCGGAATGGCGGATTCCTTATTACCGCGCGCAAATTTTTCGAATATGGCGCGCTCCTGACCGGCCGGAATACCCGGCCCGTTATCCCAGACGTCGAGCCGCAGCACACGTTTATCCACCCTGGCAGCAATCCCCAGCCGGGCCTTTGTCCCGGCGTATTTAGCCGCGTTTTCCAGCAGATTAATCAGCACGCGCTCAAACAGCGGGCCATCCACATGGATTAACGTCAGGGGTTCCGGCATGTCCAGCTCAATATGGCGCCCGCCGAGACCCGGCTCCAGCATCTTCAGCGCACTGCCGACAACCTCCTCAAGGGTGAGCCACTCTTTTTTGAGGCTAAACCCGCCGGACTGAATGCGCGCCATGTCCAGCAGGTTGTTCACCAGACGCGTGGTATTTAGCACGTGCTGACGAATTTCGCTGGCCTGCATCGCATGTTTTGATCCTTCCGCCGCCAGATCCAGCGTCAGAATTTCGGACTGACCAAACAGCACGGTAAGCGGGGTGCGCAAATCGTGAGACAGCGCTGCCAGCAGCGAATTGCGAATACTTTCGCGCTCGCTTGCCAGCCGCGCCTGCTCTTCGCTGGCGGTGAGCGCCAGCCGTTCAAGGGCGCTGGCGACCAGCAGGGTGAAGGTTTCCAGCAGGCGCTGCTGCTCGGGGATCATCAGCTGACGCAGGTTAGACGGCTCGACGATGACCAGCCCGTGATTTTTATCCGCGCTGCGCAGCGGCAGGATCTGGTAAGGCACCCCGGGCAGAGTGTCGGTGCCGGCACCGGCAGGTAAACCCTTATCAAAGCTCCAGCGGGCAATCGCTTCATCCCAGGGCGTCATCCCCGAAGGGGAGGTCAGCGGGCGAAGGCGCCCCTGCTCGTCGGGGAGCAAAATCAGGTTACTGGCATGAAAGGTCGAACGGATAAACTGCTCGCTGGTCTGGACGATATCTTGCTGCGTGCGGCCGACCGCCAGCGATTTTGACATCTCATACAGATGGCGGGTGCGCTGCTCGCGATAGCGGGCAATGCGTGCCTGGTAGCGCACGCCTGCCGTCAGATTCCCGATCACCAGCCCGACGGTAAGCATCACGGCAAAGGTCAGAATGTACTGCACGTCCGAGACAGCAAGCGTCCCGCGCGGAGCGATAAAAAAGAGGTCGAAGCTGATGACGTTGATCACCGTTGCCAGCACCGACGGCCAGCGGCCATAAAAGAGCGCGACCACAACGACGCCCAGCAGATAAATCATGACCAGATTGGCGGCATCGAAGGCGATTAGCCACTGGCTGGCAATCACCGTAATCAGGGCGCAAAGGACCACGGCCACCAGGCAGCCCCGGATCTGGACGCGCCATTTATCGCCAAAGGTGCGTGCGTCCGGCGTACGGCCGGGCAGGGGGGCGGGCTTGTCATCCAGCGCGACGATGACTAAATCCAGATCCGGCGCGCGGCGTGCCAGCCTGTCGGCAAAAGATTCGCGGCTAAACCAGCGGCGATGCTGGCGACGTCCAATGACAATCTTGCCCAGGTTATGCTCGCGCGCGTAGCGCAGAATGGCTTTATCTTCCTGCGGATCGGACAGGGTTGCGGTTTCGGCACCCAGCTCCTGCGCCAGCCGCAGCGCACTCAAAATGGCGCGACGCTGATTTTCCGGCAGGCCGTGAAGCTGTGGCGTTTCGACATACACCGCGTGCCAGACGCTGCCAAACTTCGCCGCAAGCCGGGCGGCGGTGCGGACCAGTTTTTCATTGCCGCTGCCGTGACCAATGCATAACAGAATGGCGTCACGCGTGTGCCAGACGCGCTCCCGCCCCTGCAGGTCTCGCCAGGCTCGCATCTGGTCATCCACGCGATCGGCGGTGCGGCGCAGGGCCAGCTCGCGCAGGGCAATCAGGTTTCCTTTGCGGAAAAAATGTTCGATGGCGCGTTCGGCCTGGCCGGCAATATACACCTTGCCTTCGTGCAGGCGCTGGCGCAGATCGTCAGGCGGCAGGTCAACCAGTACGACTTCATCGGCAGAATCAAAAAACGGATCGGGGACGGTTTCCCGCACCTGGATACCGGTTACCCCGCTCACCACGTCGTTCAGGCTTTCCAGATGCTGAACATTCACCGTGGTGAAGACGTCGATGCCGGCTTCAAGCAGCTCCTCAACATCCTGCCAGCGCTTCGGGTGGCGTGAGCCAGGCGCGTTGCTGTGCGCCAGTTCGTCCATCAGGATCAGCGCGGGGCGGCGGGCGAGGGCGGCATCAAGATCGAACTCCGTCACCAGCCGACCGCGATGGCTGATACGCTGGGGCGGCTGCGTCGCCAGCCCCGTCAGCAGCGCCGCCGTCTCTTTGCGACCGTGGGTTTCCACCACGCCGATGAGAATATCAAGCCCCTGCGCCCGAAGCCGCTGGGCTTCCGTCAGCATGGCGAAGGTTTTCCCGACGCCCGCGCAGGCGCCGAAGAAAATTTTCAGCTTGCCGCGGTGGGCTTCAGCCGTTTGTTCAAGCAGCCTGTCCGGATCCGGGCGCATGGGCTCTTCGGTCATTTAGTTCTTCCTTAGCGCATCCAGCGCCAGATTCAGCTCAACAATGTTCACTACCGGCATGCCGATGAAGCTGACCAGCGGCTTTTGCGTATGTTCTGCAACCAGCTGGCTCACCTGCTCGACGGTCAGCTGACGGGCGGCGGCCACGCGTGGGATCTGCCACGCCGCTGCGTCCGGCGTCAGGCTGTAATCCAGCCCGCTCGCGGAGGCGGTGACCAGCTCAACCGGCACCTCACGGCTGGCCTGCGGATTCGCGGCGCGCAGGGCGGCAACGCGTTCAGCAACGGCTTTGTCCAGGTCAGGATTACTGCCAGCCAGATTGCTGCCGCCGGAGGCCATTGGATTATACGGGCTTTCCGCAGTGGCGGAAGGGCGTCCCTGGAAGTAGCGCGGGTCCGTAAAGTTTTGCCCAATCAGACGCGAGCCACGGTTTTCACCGTTCTGGATAATCAGCGAGCCGTTGGCCTGGTCCTCAAACCACCACTGGCCCAGCGCGGTTGTCATCAGCGGGTAAAGCCCGCCGGTAATCAGAGACAGCAGAATAAACAACAGTATAGCGGGACGTAACATCGTCATGAGATTCACCTTTTAAACCAGCCCGAACAGCGTTAACAACATGTCGATAACCTTGATCCCAATAAAGGGCACCACCAGCCCACCCAGACCGTAAATCCACAGGTTACGGCGCAGCATGGCGGCGGCCGTCAGTGGCTTATAGCTCACCCCTTTCAGCGCCAGCGGAATAAGAAAGACAATAATCAGCGCGTTGAAGATCACCGCGCTCAAAATGGCCGAGGCTGGAGAGTGCAGGTGCATCACATTCAGGGCATTCAGCTGCGGATAGGTTGCCGCAAAGGCCGCCGGGATAATGGCGAAATACTTCGCCACGTCGTTGGCGATACTGAACGTGGTCAGCGAGCCGCGCGTCATCAGCATCTGCTTCCCGATATGCACCACTTCTATCAGCTTGGTCGGGTTCGAGTCGAGATCCACCATGTTGCCCGCCTCTTTTGCCGCCTGCGTGCCGGAGTTCATCGCCACCGCCACGTCAGCCTGCGCCAGCGCCGGGGCGTCGTTGGTGCCGTCGCCGGTCATCGCCACCAGACGACCTTCCGCCTGATACTGGCGAATGAGCGCCAGCTTTGCTTCCGGTGTCGCTTCGGAAAGGAAATCATCCACGCCCGCTTCGGCGGCAATGGCCGCCGCAGTCAGACGGTTATCCCCGGTGATCATCACCGTTTTAATGCCCATCTTACGCATCTGGGCGAAACGCTCTTTAATACCGCCTTTAACGATATCCTTCAGAGCGATAACCCCCAGAACGCTTGCACCTTCCGCCACCACCAGCGGGGTTGCCCCCTGACGCGCTACGCTTTCCACCAGGTGGTCGACTTCCGGAGGGAAATGTCCATTATTGGCTTCAATATGACGGCGAATGGCATCAACGGACCCTTTACGGATCATCCGGTCCTGAATGTTAATTCCACTCATGCGGGTTTGCGCCGTAAAGGGCACGAACGTGGCGTGAAGGCTTTGTACGTCGCGCTGGCGCAGGTTAAAGCGCTGCTTGGCGAGGATCACGATACTGCGACCTTCCGGCGTCTCATCGGCCAGCGAAGAAAGCTGTGCCGCGTCGGCCAGCGTTTTTTCATCCACGCCGGGAGCAGGTAAAAAGTCAGAGGCCTGACGATTACCCAGGGTGATGGTCCCGGTTTTATCCAGCAGCAGTACGTCTACGTCACCCGCCGCTTCAACGGCGCGTCCGCTGGTGGCGATGACGTTCGCGCCCAGCATACGGCTCATCCCCGCCACGCCAATCGCGGAAAGCAGGCCGCCGATAGTGGTGGGGATCAGACAGACCAGCAGGGCGATCAGTACGGTGATGCTGACCGCTGTACCGCCGTAGGCGGAGAAGGGCCACAGGGTCGCCGTTGCCAGCAGGAAGACAATGGTGAGCGCCACCAGCAGAATGGTCAGGGCGATCTCGTTCGGCGTTTTACGACGCTGTGCGCCTTCCACCATGGCGATCATCCGGTCGAGAAAGGTTTCGCCCGGGTTAACGCTGCACTGGATCACCAGCCAGTCGGAAAGAATGCGCGTTCCGCCAGTAACTGAGGCGAAATCTCCGCCCGACTCACGGATCACGGGCGCGGATTCCCCGGTAATAGCGCTTTCGTCTACCGACGCGCCGCCCTCAATTACCTCCCCGTCGCAGGGGATGATGTCCCCGGCTTCCACCAGCACCACGTCACCTTTGCGCAGTTCATCCGCCGGAACGTGGTCCATCTGCGCGCCGTATTTAGGTTCGCGTAATTTGCGCGCAAAGGCGGTTTTTTTGACCCCTTTCAGACTGTTGGCCTGCGCCTTACTGCGGCCTTCCGCCAGCGCTTCGGCAAAGTTGGCGAACAGCACGGTAAACCACAGCCACAGGCTGATGGCGCCGGTAAAGGTTGCATTTCCTGAAAGGTGTCCCGTTCCCATGGCAATCGCCAATGCGGTGGTGAGTAAACTTCCAGTCCAGACAATAAACATCACCGGGTTGTGCCACTGCACGCGCGGGCTCAGTTTTTTTACCGCATCCATGAGGGCCTGACGAACTAACGTCGGTTCGAGCAGGGCCAGTTGTTTACGACTCATGACAAATTCTCCGCAAAATCAGCGTAAAGAGAGATATTCCGCAACCGGGCCTAACGCGAGGGCGGGGATAAAGGTCAGGGCACCTACCAGCAGAACGGTGCCAATCAGCAGGCCGACGAACAGCGCGCCGTGAGTCGGTAACGTACCGATAGTGGTCGGCTGGATCTTCTTATTCACCAGTGTTCCGGCGATCGCCATGACGGGAATAATCACGCCGAAACGACCGAAGAACATGCAGAACGCCAGCAGACAGTTCCAGAACGGTGAGTTGGCACTTAACCCTGCAAAGGCGCTGCCGTTGTTGTTTGCGGCAGACGAAACGGCGTAAAGCACTTCGCTAAAGCCGTGAATGCCCGGGTTAAAGATGCCGCTGCGCCCGGCGTCGGTCATCAGCGCCAGCGCGGTACCGAGCAGCACAAGGGCGGGGGTGACCAGGATTGCCAGCGCGGTTAATTTCATTTCGCGGACGTCGATTTTTTTGCCGAGATACTCCGGCGTGCGGCCGATCATCAGCCCGGCGATAAACACGGCGAGCAGAACGAACAACAGCATGCCGTACAGCCCCGAACCGACCCCACCGAAGACCACCTCGCCAATCTGCATCAGCCACATCGGGATCATGCCGCCAAGCGCGGTGAAAGAGTCGTGCATGGCGTTCACCGCCCCGCAGGAGGCCGCCGTGGTGACCACCGCATAGAGGCTGCTGGCAAGAATGCCGAAGCGGCTCTCTTTGCCTTCCAGGTTGATATTGCTGTTAGCCCCCAGCAGCATGAAGTGGCTGTTGCCGTTCCATTCGGCCCACATCACCAGTGCTACGCAGACCACGAAGATTAACGACATGGCCCACAGCAGCGTACGGCCCTGGCGGCGATCGTTAACCACATCGCCAAAGGCGAAGCAGAGCGCGGCGGGGATCAGGAAGATCGCCAGCATCTGTACAAAATTGGTTAATGCCGTTGGGTTTTCAAACGGATGCGATGAGTTGGCGTTGAAGAAGCCGCCCCCGTTGGTGCCCAGCATCTTGATTGCTTCCTGCGACGCCACTGGCCCCATTGGCAGGAGTTCCCTGCCCCCTTCAAGCGAGGTGTAAGGGGTATAAGGCAGCAGGTTTTGCAGAGTGCCTTGCTGTATAAAGAACAGGGCAATAATCAGCGCAACAGGCACCAGGATCCAAAGGGTGATGCGCGTGACATCAACCCACGCGTTGCCGAGCGTGCTGACATTCTGGCGGGCAAACGCGCGCGTCAGGGCGAAGATCACCGCGATACCGCTGGCTGCAGACAGAAAGTTTTGCACGGTTAACCCGGCCATCTGGCTGAAGTAGCTGAGCGTGGTTTCACCGGCGTAAGACTGCCAGTTGGTATTGGTGACAAAGCTGACCGCCGTGTTCAGCGCCAGATGCCAGGATAAACCTGGTAACTGCTGCGGATTCAACGGCAAATTGCCCTGGAGCATGAGCAGCGTAAAGAGGGCAATAAGCCCCACGATATTCAGAAGCAGTATCGCCATCAGGTACTGGCCCCAGCTCATTTCGCGGTCGCTGATACCTGAAATGCGCCAGAGCACGTTTTCAATTTTTCGCGTACCCGGCAGTGGCACGTTGTTTATCAGCCGCGCCAGCGCTGTTCCCAGCGGCCTGGCGAGCACAAACAGCAGCAGTAAAAAGCTGGCAATAAGCAAAAACGCCTGAGCAGCCATCAGAATGCCTCCGCATTAATCAGGGCATAAATCAGATAACCCAATAACAGGAACACCAGCACGATGCCGGCAATCAGACCTGCACTCACACTCCACCTCCGGGTGACTTTTGTTGTTGTACAAACGGTAGGATTTGTGGCGCAAAGATTTCGCAAAAATCAGAAGGGCAGGTGTAAAAAAAGTATAAAAATGGGAAAGACCACAATTTAACTATTGGTAAGTAAATTGTTAACTTTTTTGTAACTTAATTACAGGCGTGAATGTAAACATTCACGAAATGGATGAAAATAAGTGGTCGGATGAGTAGTAAAATTACAAACAAAGCGGTATTATTTTAACCAGGTCACAGATTTCACATTTTCCGGAGACGGTTTCCGGCCAACTACAGGGGAGAAAAATATGGATCTTTATAAAGAGTATCCGGCTCATATCGTGTTCATGCGTCGCACTTTCGCCGTAGTGGCTGGCGTGCTGGCCCTGCCGGTGATGCTGTTCTGGAAAGATCGCGCACGTTTTTACAGCTATCTGCACCGCGTCTGGGCGAAAACCAGCGAAAAGCCGGTGTGGATGGATCAGGCCGAGAAAGCAACCTGCGATTTCTACTGATACGGTGTGACATCGTAGCCATAAAAAAACCGCCTACAGCAAAGTGGCGGTTTTTTTGTCCCTCGGGATTCGCGGTCCGTTGGGTAATCTTGCAGCCCCTACCCGGGATTTTTATCATACCCTTCTTTAAAAAGTTCGCAATCCACTTCACCTTTATAAATTCCTAATTTTACTGAAATAACTTACTTTTGGCGTTGGTGTTAATTATGATGCCACGTCCCTTTCCGCCATCTCGCAAATGGGCATCGGTCCTGGGAAAGGTGTATCCATAGCCGTAAAGCAGCGCGCCTACCCGGGCTTGTGTCCACCGATTTATCACCGGTGGTGATAGGTGGAGCGGTTAGCAGCAGGGACCGCATAGTGAAACGCTATTTATGCATCGCGTTCATTGTCGCCAGCGCACTCGTTGTAAAGAGTGATAAACCGGATGTGTTTATTGCCTTTACCCCGATAGCGCAGGACAAGTAGCGTTAAGGCCGCCTCGGGCGGCCTTTTTTATTTCATCCCGTCTACACTTCATGGCAAAGTAGTTCAATGCGTGCCTTTTTCCTTTTACGGCATGCCCTTACGGACATAATGGACAATTGCCTGGAGTTTTATGCCCACCCATCTGGTTTGGTTTCGCGCGGATTTACGCATTCACGACAACTTCGCTCTCGCGGCCGCCTGCCGCGCTAAAGACGCGAATGTGCTGGCCCTGTTTATCGCCACGCCTGAACAGTGGCGGCAGCATGACATGGCGCCCCGGCAAGCGGCATTACTCAGCGCGTATCTGAATGACCTGCAACATTCACTGGCCGAAAAAGGCATTCTGCTGATCTATAAAGAGGCCCATGATTTTGCCGCACAGCTTGAGATGGTGCAGGCAATCTGTAAGCAGCACGCGGTAACGCGTCTTTTTTACAACTACCAGTATGAATTTAACGAGCAGCAGCGGGATCGTCAGCTGGAGAAAAACCTTACGGGCGTGGTCTGTGAAGGCTTTGATGACAGCGTGATGCTCGCACCGGGCAGCGTGATGACCGGCAGTCACGAAATGTATAAAGTTTTCACGCCGTTTAAAAATGCTTTTATCAAACGCCTGAAAGAGGGGCTGCCAGAATGCGTTCCCGCCCCGGCCATAAGAGGGGAAACGATAACGGATCTGCAGGACATCAGGCTGAATTATCCCCAGCAGTCGTTTGATGAAACGGTATTCCCCGCCAGCGAGAAAGCGGCTATCGCCCGGTTGCGTCAGTTCTGCGCGCAGGGGGCGGCGGATTACGAGGCGCGGCGGGATTTTCCAGCGATTGAAGGCACCAGCCGCCTGTCGGCCTGTTTAGCGCTGGGCGCGCTCTCCCCGCGCCAGTGTTTACATCGGCTACTGGCGGAACAGCCTCAGGCGGTAGACGGGGGGGCGGGCGCAGTGTGGCTGAACGAACTGATCTGGCGTGAGTTTTATCGCCATCTGATGACGTATCATCCTGATTTATGTAAACATCGCCCCTTCATTCGTTGGACCGATAAGGTACAGTGGCAGTCGAATGATAAGCTGCTGAAGGCATGGCAGCGTGGGCTCACCGGCTTCCCGATTGTTGATGCGGCTATGCGGCAGCTCAATGAAACCGGGTGGATGCATAACCGTCTGCGTATGATTACCGCCAGCTTCCTGGTAAAGGATCTGCTTATCGACTGGCGAACCGGAGAGCGTTATTTTATCTCTCAGCTGATCGATGGCGATCTGGCGGCGAATAACGGCGGCTGGCAGTGGGCGGCCTCCACCGGCACGGATGCGGCTCCCTATTTTCGGATCTTTAATCCGACCACGCAGGGACAACGATTTGACGTCGACGGCGAGTTTATCCGTCGCTGGCTGCCTGAACTTAAGGATGTCCCCGCCAAAGCCATTCATGAACCCTGGGCATGGGCGGATAAACAGCGTGTTACCCTGAACTATCCCCGTCCCATTGTCGACCATAAACAGGCGCGCGTCGCCACGCTGGCGGCGTACGAAACCGCCCGAAAAGTTTGAGAGAATGATGATGAAAAACAGTGAACTGGAACGCCTGATTAACGAAAAACTCAACACCGCCTCGTTTAGCGACTACGGTCCGAATGGCTTACAGGTGGAGGGTCGCGAGACGGTGCAAAAAATCATCACCGGCGTAACGGCAAGCCAGGCGCTGCTGGATGAGGCGGTGCGTCAGGAAGCCGACGCGGTGATTGTCCATCACGGTTATTTCTGGAAAAACGAATCACCGATTATTCGCGGCATGAAGCGCAACCGTCTCAAAACGCTGCTGGCGAATGACATCAACCTGTACGGCTATCACCTGCCGCTCGATGCGCATCCTGAACTGGGGAATAACGTTCAGCTTGCGCAGCTGCTGGGGATTACCGTGATGGGCGAAATTGAACCCCTGGTGCCGTGGGGTGAACTGTCGATGCCGGTTCCGGGTCTGGAGCTGGCATCGTGGATCGAAGCACGCCTGGGGCGTCGTCCGCTGTGGTGCGGCGACACCGGGCCGGATACCGTGAAGCGCGTGGCATGGTGCACCGGCGGCGGCCAGGGCTTTATTGATAGCGCGGCGCGTTTCGGTGTCGACGCCTTCATTACCGGCGAGGTTTCCGAGCAGACCATTCACTCTGCCCGTGAACAAGGCCTGCATTTTTACGCGGCAGGCCATCACGCCACCGAGCGTGGCGGCATCCGCGCCCTCAGCGAGTGGCTGACGGAAAATACCGATCTGGATGTGACGTTTATTGATATCCCTAATCCGGCCTGATGAGAGGTAGTTAAGTGCAGCGAGCGCGTTGTTATCTTCTGGGTGAAACCGCAGTGGTTCTGGAACTTGAGCCTCCGGTGACGCTTGCCACGCAAAAGCGTATCTGGCGTCTGGCTCAACGACTGCCCGAGCTACCTGGCGTGGTTGAAGCTATTCCGGGTATGAATAATATCACCGTGGTGCTGCGTGATCCGCACACGGGGGCGCTGGATGCCATTGAGCGCCTGCAACGCTGGTGGGAGGAGAGCGAGGCGCTGGAGCCGGAATCGCGGACGATTGAGATCCCGGTTGTCTATGGCGGCAAGGGAGGCCCCGACCTTGGCGTCGTGGCCGAACACTGTGGATTAACGGAGAAGCAGGTTGTGGAGTTGCATAGCTCAGTCGACTATGTCGTCTGGTTTTTGGGATTTCAGCCGGGTTTCCCCTATCTGGGCGGGTTATCGCCCCAGTTGCATACGCCGCGCCGGGCTGAGCCACGCCTGAGCGTACCGGCGGGCAGCGTGGCGATTGGTGGTGAGCAAACGGGAATTTATCCGCTCGCCTCGCCGGGAGGCTGGCAGCTTATCGGGCACACGTCCACGCCGTTATTTGAACCAGGCCAGGACGCGCCCATACTCCTGCGTCCGGGGGATACCCTGCGCTTTATCCCGCAAAAGGAGGGGATATGTTAACGCTTATTCGCGCAGGGCTTTACACCTCGGTACAGGATACCGGGCGCTTTGGCCTGCGTCAGTCGGGCGTGAGCTACTGCGGTGCGCTTGATCGTCCCTCGCTGGAGATTGCCAACCTGCTGGTAGGCAACGCCGGCAGCACGGCGGCGTTAGAAATTACGCTGGGTCAGTGCGTGATTGAGTTTGGTCAGGAAACCTGGTTTGCCTTAACCGGCGCGGGCTGTGACGCGACGCTGGACGGCAAAGCGGTGTGGACCGGCTGGCGCCTGCGGGCGAAAGCCGGACAGCGTCTGACGCTCAAGCGTCCTCTGCACGGCGTGCGCAGCTATCTTGCGGTGGCGGGAGGTATCGACGTGCCGGAGGTGCTGGGCTCATCCAGCACCGACCAGAAAGCGGGAATGGGCGGACATGAAGGACGGCTGCTGCGCGACGGCGATCGCCTGGCGATTAAGCCATCAGCGCGCCATTTCACCACCACGCAGGGCGTGAAGCAGCTGTTGTGGGGGAACCTGATCCGCGCCCTGCCGGGGCCGGAATATCATGAGTTCGATGAGGCCTCAAAAGAGTCTTTCTGGCGCTCGCCATGGAAGATCAGCCCGCAGAGTAACCGCATGGGTTACCGGCTTCAGGGCCAGCCGCTGACCCGCACGACTGACCGGGAGCTGCTTTCCCATGGTCTGTTGCCGGGGGTGATTCAGGTGCCGGGCAACGGCCAGCCTATCGTACTGATGAACGATGCGCAAACCACGGGAGGATATCCGCGTATTGCCTGCATTATCGAAGCGGATCGCTACCATCTGGCGCAAATTCCTCTCGGTCAGCCAATTCATTTTGTGCAGTGTTCGCTGGAGGAGGCGCTGAAAGCCCGTCAGGATCAGCAGCGTTATCTCGAACAGCTGGCGTGGAGGCTCGATGGTAAAGATTGATTTAAACGCCGATCTGGGGGAGGGCAGCAGCGCCGATGCGGCGCTGATGACGCTGGTCTCCTCGGTGAACATCGCCTGTGGGTTTCATGCCGGCGATGCGCAGACCATGCTGGCGAGCGTGCGCAATGCCATGAAAAACGGCGTGGCGATAGGCGCTCACCCCAGCTTTCCGGACCGGGAAAACTTTGGTCGCACGGCGATGGATCTGCCGCCTGAGACGGTTTACGCGCAAATGCTCTACCAGATCGGCGCCCTGGAGGCGATAGTGCGCGCTGAGAAGGGCGTGTTGCGTCACGTCAAGCCGCACGGCATGCTCTATAACCAGGCGGCGAAAGATCCGGCGCTGGCAGACGCCATTGCTCGCGCGGTACGGGACTGCAATCCGCGTCTGATTCTGGTGGGCCTGGCGGGCAGCGAGCTTATCCGTGCCGGCGAACGGCTGGGGCTGACTACGCGGCAGGAAGTGTTTGCCGATCGGGGATACCTGCCGGACGGCAGCCTGGTTCCGCGTACGCAGGCCGGTGCGCTGATCACCGACGAAGGTAAAGCGCTGGCGCAGACGCTGGAGATGGTGCGCTTCGGGCGAGTAACCTCAACGGAGGGTACAACGGCAAACGTTCAGGCTGATACGGTGTGCTTACACGGTGACGGCGAGCATGCGCTCCAGTTTGCACGACGCCTGCGGGCGGCGTTCTCGGAAGAGGGCATTGTTGTCAGCGCAGAATAATCATGAAAGGACAATAACATGCCAGAAGGTCCGGAGATCCGCCGCGCGGCGGATAGCCTGGAGGCGGCGATAAAGGGCAAACCTCTGACACACGTCTGGTTTGCCTTTCCTCAACTCAAACCGTTTGAAACAGAGCTGGTGGGACAGACGGTGACCCACATTGAAACGCGCGGCAAAGCGTTGCTCACCCACTTTTCCCATAACCTTACGTTATATAGCCACAATCAGCTTTACGGCGTCTGGCGGGTGGTAAAGGCGGACGAGCAGCCGCAAACGACCCGCGTGCTGCGCGTGCGGCTACAAACGGCGGATAAGGCGATCCTACTCTATAGCGCTTCTGATATCGAAATGTTAACGCCGGAGCAGTTGCTCACGCACCCGTTCTTACAGCGGGTTGGGCCGGACGTGCTGGATATGCGCCTGACGGCAAGCGATGTGAAAGCCCGGCTGTTATCGCCCACATTCCGCAACCGGCAGTTTTCCGGGCTGTTGCTCGATCAGGCATTTCTGGCGGGGCTGGGAAACTACCTGCGGGTGGAGATCCTCTGGGAAGTGGGGCTGGCGCCGCAGCGCAAAGCGTCGCAGCTGAGCGATGAACAGCTGGAGGCGCTGTCCCACGCGTTACTGGATATTCCACGGCTGTCGTACAACACGCGCGGCGTGGTGGATGAGAACAAGCATCACGGGGCGCTGTTCCGCTTCAAGGTGTTTCATCGGGCAGGTAAAAAGTGTGAGCGGTGCGGCGGGGTGATTGAGAAGGCGACGATCTCTTCCAGGCCGTTTTACTGGTGTCCTGGGTGCCAGATGTAAAAAAGCCGGGTGGTGGCTACGCCTTACCCGGCCTACATCTCGCACTTGTAGGCCCGGCAAGCGAAGCGCCGCCGGGCGTGTTTTTTAGCGCTTAATGTCAGACTTAAAATCACGCTGCTCGTAGCCGGTATACAGCTGACGAGGACGCGCGATTTTCATGCCTTCGCTGTGCATTTCGTTCCAGTGCGCAATCCAGCCCACGGTACGCGCCATGGCGAAGATTACGGTGAACATGGAAGACGGAATGCCCATCGCTTTCAGAATAATGCCAGAGTAGAAATCGACGTTCGGGTAGAGTTTCTTCTCGATGAAGTACGGGTCGTTCAGCGCGATGTGTTCCAGCTCCATCGCCACTTCCAGCAGATCATCTTTGGTGCCCAGCTCTTTCAGCACTTCGTGGCAGGTCTCACGCATAACGGTCGCGCGCGGGTCGTAGTTTTTGTAAACACGGTGACCGAAGCCCATCAGACGGAAGGAGTCATTCTTGTCTTTCGCGCGGCGCACGAACTCAGGAATGTGCTCAACGGAGCTGATCTCTTCCAGCATCTTCAGTGCTGCTTCGTTCGCGCCGCCGTGCGCCGGTCCCCACAGGGAGGCGATACCCGCAGCGATACAGGCGAACGGGTTCGCGCCGGAAGAGCCCGCGGTACGGACGGTAGAGGTCGAGGCGTTCTGTTCGTGGTCAGCGTGCAGGATCAGAATACGGTCCATCGCGCGTTCCAGCACCGGGTTCACTTCATACTCTTCACACGGCGTAGAGAACATCATGCGCAGGAAGTTACCTGCGTAGGAGAGGTCGTTGCGTGGATACACAAACGGCTGACCGATAGAGTATTTGTAACACATCGCCGCCATAGTAGGCATTTTGGACAGCAGACGGAACGCCGCGATATCACGGTGACGTGGGTTATTCACGTCCAGAGAATCGTGGTAGAACGCCGCCAGCGCACCGGTAATACCGCACATGACCGCCATCGGATGAGAGTCACGACGGAACGCATGGAACAGACGGGTAATCTGCTCATGGATCATGGTGTGACGGGTCACGGTGGTTTTAAATTCATCGTACTGGGCCTGCGTCGGTTTTTCGCCGTTCAGCAGGATGTAGCACACTTCCAGATAGTTGGATTCGGTGGCTAACTGATCGATGGGGAAGCCGCGATGGAGCAGGATACCTTCGTCACCGTCAATGTAGGTGATTTTGGATTCGCAAGATGCGGTGGAGGTGAATCCAGGGTCAAAGGTGAATACCCCTTTGGAACCCAGCGTACGGATATCAATAACATCCTGACCGAGCGTGCCTTTTAGCACATCCAGTTCAATAGCATCATCACCATTTAGGGTGAGTTTTGCCTTTGTATCAGCCATTTACGGTCTCCTTAGCGCCTTATGCTTAAGACTGCGCTTTACCGGATTTGCTTTCAGCTGTTAATCATCGTTACCAGATTGTTATTTGGCTTACCGCTCAGCTCACGAGGAGAAACCAGGGTACAGAGCTATGGCGCCTTGCAGGTAAACGAATGAAATATCAGTGAAACAACAGCAAATCAGCGTTTTTGCAGTCCGAATTATTCAAACCTGTATATCACTAATAACTGTCCTGATAACTTCGGTCAATACCATCACACTGTTACATAACTATTTGTCAGGTGAAAGAGAGACCTCATAACTTTTGCGCATTATATGCCTTTTCTGATGACGTTTGTAACAATATTGTTTAACATTTGTCAAATCAGATGATTAAAAATTAAAAAGATGTTGTTATCGTGACCCCGATCACTGTTCCAGAGAAAACCCAACAAACTGTATGTAGGTTAATTGTAATGATTTTGTGAACGGCCTATACTGCCGCCAGGTCTCCGGAACACCCTGCAATCCCGAGCCACCCAGCGTTGTAACGTGTCGTTTTAGCATTTGGAAGCAATGTTTTGCATGACGCGCAGTTATAGAAAAGGAACGCTGTCTGACCCGCATCGCAGTCCGGAGGAAGGAAACAATAAGAACAGCATGTGGGCGTTATTCATGATAAGAAATGTGAAAAAACAAAGACCTGTCAATCTGGATCTCAAAACGATCCGATTCCCTGTAACAGCAATAGCGTCCATTCTGCACCGTGTTTCTGGTGTGATTACGTTTGTGGCGGTTGGTATCTTGCTGTGGTTACTGGGAACCAGCCTCTCATCTCCTGAAGGATTCCTCCAGGCCTCAGCCATCATGAACAGCTTCTTCGTGAAATTTATCATGTGGGGCATTCTGACCGCGCTGGCCTATCACGTGGTTGGCGGCGTTCGCCATATGCTGATGGACTTTGGCTACCTGGAAGAGACGTTCGAGGCCGGTAAACGTACCGCTAACATTTCATTTGTGATCACTGTCGTGCTTTCACTTCTCGCAGGAGTTCTCGTATGGTAAGCAACGCCTCCGCATTAGGACGCAACGGCGTACATGACTTCATCCTGGTCCGCGCTACCGCCATCGTCCTCACGCTCTACATCATCTATATGATCGGTTTCTTCGCCACTAGCGGCACACTGACGTGGGAAATCTGGAGTGGTTTCTTCGGATCGGCCTTCACCAAAGTGTTCACCCTGCTGGCCCTGTTCTCCATCCTTATTCATGCCTGGATTGGCATGTGGCAGGTGTTGACCGATTACGTTAAACCGCTGGCGATTCGCCTTCCGCTGCAACTGATTATTGTTGTTGCTCTGCTGGTTTACGTCATTTATGGATTTGTTGTGGTGTGGGGTGTGTAATGAAACTGCCAGTCAGAGAATTTGATGCTGTTGTGATTGGTGCGGGTGGCGCAGGTATGCGCGCCGCACTGCAAATTTCCCAGAGCGGCCAGACCTGTGCGCTGCTCTCTAAAGTATTCCCGACCCGTTCCCACACTGTGTCTGCGCAGGGCGGTATCACCGTTGCGCTGGGTAATTCCCATGAAGATAACTGGGAATGGCACATGTACGATACGGTAAAAGGTTCCGACTACATCGGCGACCAGGATGCCATCGAATATATGTGTAAAACCGGCCCGGAAGCGATTCTGGAGCTGGACCACATGGGTCTGCCTTTCTCCCGTCTGGAAAATGGCACCATCTATCAGCGTCCGTTTGGCGGCCAGTCGAAAAACTTCGGCGGCGAACAGGCGGCACGTACCGCAGCAGCGGCTGACCGTACCGGTCACGCTTTGCTGCACACCCTTTATCAGCAAAACCTGAAAAACCACACCACCATCTTCTCCGAGTGGTATGCGTTGGATCTGGTGAAAAACGCCGATGGCGCGGTGGTGGGTTGTACCGCACTGTGCATTGAAACTGGTGAAGTGGTCTATTTCAAAGCGCGCGCAACCGTGCTGGCCACCGGCGGCGCAGGTCGTATCTATCAGTCCACTACCAACGCCCACATCAACACCGGTGACGGCGTTGGGATGGCTATCCGCGCTGGCGTGCCGGTGCAGGACATGGAGATGTGGCAGTTCCACCCAACCGGTATCGCCGGTGCGGGCGTGCTGGTGACAGAAGGCTGCCGTGGTGAAGGTGGCTATCTGCTGAATAAACATGGCGAGCGCTTTATGGAGCGTTATGCCCCGAATGCGAAAGACCTGGCGGGTCGTGACGTGGTGGCGCGTTCCATCATGATCGAAATCCGTGAAGGCCGCGGCTGCGACGGCCCTTGGGGCCCGCACGCGAAGCTGAAACTCGACCATCTGGGTAAAGAAGTGCTGGAATCCCGTCTGCCGGGCATTCTGGAACTGTCCCGCACCTTCGCCCACGTCGACCCGGTGAAAGAGCCGATTCCGGTTATCCCAACCTGTCACTACATGATGGGCGGTATTCCGACCAAAGTGACCGGTCAGGCGCTGACCGTGAACGAGCAGGGTGAAGACGTGGTCATCCCTGGTCTGTTCGCGGTAGGCGAAATTGCCTGCGTATCCGTCCACGGCGCAAACCGTCTGGGCGGCAACTCCCTGCTGGACCTGGTGGTATTTGGCCGTGCGGTGGGGCTGCATCTCCAGGAATCTATTGCCGAGCAGGGCGCGTTGCGTGATGCGACCGACGACGAAATTGATGCCTCTCTTGAGCGCCTCAACCGCTGGAACGGCAACCGTAACGGGGAAGATCCGGTGGAAATCCGTAAAGCGCTGCAAGAGTGTATGCAGCACAACTTCTCGGTATTCCGTGAAGGTGACGCAATGGCCAAAGGGCTGGAGCAGCTGAAAGCGATCCGCGAGCGTCTGAAGAATGCCCGTCTGGACGATACCTCGAGCGAGTTCAACACCCAGCGCGTTGAGTGCCTGGAGCTGGATAACCTGATGGAAACCGCGTTCGCGACCGCGATGTCGGCAAACTTCCGTACCGAAAGCCGTGGCGCCCATAGCCGCTTCGACTTCCCGGATCGTGATGACGAAAACTGGCTGTGCCATTCCCTGTATCTGCCAGAGTCGGAAACCATGACGCGTCGTAGCGTTAACATGGAACCGAAACTGCGTCCGGCGTTCCCGCCGAAGATTCGTACTTACTAATGCGGAGACAGGATAATGAAACTCGAATTCTCAGTTTATCGTTATAACCCGGATGTAGACGATGCTCCGCGTATGCAGGATTACACCCTCGAAGCGGAAGAAGGTCGTGACATGATGCTGCTGGATGCTTTAATCCAGCTGAAAGAAAAAGATCCTACGCTGTCGTTCCGCCGCTCCTGCCGTGAAGGGGTATGTGGCTCTGACGGTGTAAACATGAACGGCAAAAACGGTCTGGCCTGTATCACGCCAATTTCAGCGCTACAGCGTGCAGGCCAGAAAATTGTCATCCGTCCTCTGCCTGGCCTGCCGGTCGTGCGTGATTTGGTGGTGGACATGGGGCAATTCTATGCACAATATGAGAAGATTAAGCCTTACTTATTGAATAATGGGCAAAATCCACCCGCTCGCGAGCACTTACAGTCGCCTGAGCAGCGTGAAAAACTCGATGGGTTGTACGAGTGTATTCTCTGTGCATGCTGTTCAACGTCATGCCCGTCATTCTGGTGGAACCCGGATAAATTTATCGGCCCTGCGGGTCTGCTGGCTGCCTATCGCTTCCTGATCGACAGCCGCGATACCGAAACCGAGACTCGTCTGGAAGGGTTAAGTGACGCTTTCAGCGTATTCCGCTGCCATAGCATCATGAACTGCGTCAGTGTGTGTCCTAAGGGGCTGAACCCGACGCGCGCCATCGGCCATATTAAGTCGATGTTGTTGCAGCGCAGTGCGTAAGTAACAACGCCGGATGGCGCTGCGCTTATCCGGCCTACGTAACAGTAGGCCCGGTAAGCGTAGCGCCACCGGGCAAATTGCAGAAACCTTTAAAAACTGCCCTGAAGTTTAGACAGTTTCTAAAGGTTCCTTCGCGGGCCAAATGAAAAGAGCTCGCAGGTGAACCCCGGCACGTACACGTGGTGTGCGTGGTAGTTTCTACGGCGAAAGTAAGCATAAAAATGCTTAAGGGATCACGATGCAGAACGGCGCAATGAAAGCCTGGCTGGACTCTTCTTACCTCTCTGGTTCAAACCAGAGCTGGATAGAACAGCTCTATGAAGACTTCTTAACCGATCCTGACTCAGTGGACGCAAACTGGCGTTCCATGTTCCAGCAGTTGCCTGGTACAGGGGTCAAACCGGATCAATTCCATTCAAAAACACGTGATTATTTCCGTCGTCTGGCGAAGGATGCCTCACGTTACTCTTCTGCGATTTCCGACCCTGACACCAATGCGAAGCAGGTAAAAGTCCTGCAGCTTATCAACGCTTATCGCTTCCGTGGTCACCAGCATGCGAATCTCGATCCGCTGGGACTGTGGCAGCAGGAACGTGTAGCGGATCTCGATCCGGCTTATCACGATCTGACCGAGGCCGATTTCCAGGAAAGCTTTAACGTAGGTTCCTTTGCCATCGGCAAAGACACGATGAAGCTGGGCGATCTGATTGATGCGCTCAAGCAAACCTACTGCGGCTCCATCGGCGCGGAATATATGCACATTACCTCCACCGAAGAGAAACGCTGGATCCAGCAGCGTATCGAATCCGTGGCGGGTCACGCGAATTTCTCAGCAGACGAGAAAAAACGTTTCCTGAGCGAACTGACGGCAGCCGAAGGCCTTGAGCGCTATCTGGGCGCGAAATTCCCGGGCGCAAAACGCTTCTCACTGGAGGGCGGCGATGCGTTAGTCCCGATGCTGAAAGAGCTGATTCGTCATGCCGGTAAGAGCGGCACGCGCGAAGTGGTGCTGGGCATGGCGCACCGTGGCCGTCTGAACGTGCTGGTTAACGTGCTGGGTAAAAAACCGCAGGATCTGTTCGACGAATTTGCGGGTAAACATAAAGAGCACCTCGGCACCGGTGACGTGAAGTATCACATGGGCTTCTCGTCAGATATCGAAACCGAGGGCGGTCAGGTTCACCTGGCGCTGGCGTTTAACCCGTCGCACCTGGAAATCGTCAGTCCGGTGGTTATCGGTTCCGTGCGTGCGCGTCTGGATCGTCTGGACGAGCCGAGCAGCAATAAAGTGCTGCCAATCACCATTCACGGTGATGCGGCAGTCACAGGGCAGGGCGTGGTTCAGGAAACCCTGAACATGTCGAAAGCGCGTGGTTATGAAGTGGGCGGTACCGTTCGCATCGTAATCAACAACCAGGTGGGCTTCACCACCTCTAACCCGCTGGATGCGCGTTCTACCCCGTACTGCACCGACATCGGTAAAATGGTTCAGGCGCCAATCTTCCACGTAAACGCGGATGACCCGGAAGCCGTTGCTTTCGTTACCCGTCTGGCGCTGGACTTCCGTAACACCTTTAAGCGCGACGTGTTCATTGACCTCTTCTGCTACCGCCGTCACGGCCACAACGAAGCGGATGAGCCAAGTGCAACCCAGCCGCTGATGTACCAGAAAATCAAAAAACACCCGACGCCGCGTAAAATCTATGCTGACAAGCTGGAAAGCGAAAAAGTGGCGACGCTGGAAGATGCGACCGAAATGGTCAATCTTTATCGCGACGCGCTGGACGCGGGTGAATGCGTGGTCAAAGAGCTGCGCCCAATGAACATGCACTCCTTTACCTGGTCGCCGTACCTCAACCACGAGTGGGACGAGAGCTACCCGAACAAGGTTGAGATGAAGCGTTTGCAGGAGCTGGCTAAACGCATCAGCACCGTGCCGGAAGCGATCGAGATGCAATCCCGCGTGGCCAAGATCTATGGCGACCGCCAGGCCATGGCGGCGGGTGAGAAGCTGTTCGACTGGGGCGGCGCGGAAACGCTGGCCTATGCGACGCTGGTTGACGAAGGTATTCCGGTTCGTCTGTCCGGTGAAGATGCGGGTCGTGGCACCTTCTTCCACCGTCATGCGGTTGTACACAACCAGTCTAACGGTTCAACCTATACTCCGCTTCAGCACGTGCATAACGGTCAGGGCCAGTTCAAGGTCTGGGACTCCGTGCTGTCAGAAGAAGCGGTTCTGGCCTTCGAATACGGCTACGCCACCGCAGAACCCCGCACCCTGACTATCTGGGAAGCGCAGTTCGGTGACTTCGCCAACGGTGCGCAGGTCGTCATCGACCAGTTCATCTCCTCCGGTGAGCAGAAGTGGGGCCGTATGTGTGGTCTGGTGATGTTGCTGCCGCACGGCTATGAAGGACAAGGGCCGGAGCACTCCTCCGCGCGTCTGGAGCGTTATCTGCAACTCTGCGCCGAGCAGAACATGCAGGTCTGCGTGCCGTCCACCCCGGCTCAGGTGTACCACATGTTGCGTCGTCAGGCGCTGCGCGGTATGCGCCGTCCGCTGGTGGTCATGTCGCCAAAATCCCTGCTGCGTCATCCGCTGGCGGTTTCGAGCCTGGATGAACTGGCTAACGGCACCTTCCTGCCAGCCATCGGTGAAATTGACGAGCTGGATCCGCAGGCCGTTAAGCGTGTCGTAATGTGTTCTGGTAAGGTTTATTACGACCTGCTGGAACAGCGCCGTAAGAACGATCAGAAAGATGTCGCCATCGTGCGTATCGAGCAGCTTTATCCGTTCCCGCATCAGGCGATGCAGGAAGTACTGAAACAGTACGCTCACGTTCATGATTTTGTCTGGTGCCAGGAAGAGCCGCTCAACCAGGGCGCATGGTATTGCAGCCAGCATCATTTCCGTGAAGTGATTCCATTTGGGTCTGCCCTGCGTTATGCAGGTCGCCCGGCCTCCGCCTCTCCGGCGGTAGGGTATATGTCCGTTCACCAGAAGCAGCAACAAGATCTGGTCAATGACGCGCTGAACGTCGATTAATTAAAGGATACATAATGAGTAGCGTAGATATTCTTGTTCCCGACCTGCCTGAGTCCGTAGCAGATGCAACCGTCGCCACCTGGCACAAAAAACCAGGCGACGCGGTAACCCGTGACGAAGTGCTGGTAGAAATCGAAACTGACAAAGTGGTACTGGAAGTACCGGCTTCAGCGGATGGCATTCTGGATGCAGTCCTGGAAGACGAAGGTACGACCGTGACTTCTCGCCAGATCCTGGGTCGCCTGCGTGAAGGCAACAGCGCGGGCAAAGAGTCCAGCGCGAAATCTGAAGAGAAAGCGTCTACCCCAGCCCAGCGCCAGCAGGCGTCTCTGGAAGAGCAAACTAATGACGCGCTCAGCCCGGCGATCCGTCGCCTGCTGGCTGAGCACAGCCTCGATCCGGCAGCCATCAAAGGTACCGGCGTGGGTGGCCGTCTGACTCGCGAAGATATCGACAAGCATCTGGCAAAAGCGCCTTCAGAGGCGAAAGCGGAAGCGAAAGCCCCTGCGGCAGCACCAGCGGCACAGCCAGCTCTTGGCGCACGTAGCGAAAAACGCGTGCCGATGACCCGCCTTCGCAAGCGCGTGGCCGAGCGTCTGCTGGAAGCGAAAAACTCCACCGCGATGCTGACCACCTTCAACGAAGTCAACATGAAGCCAATCATGGACCTGCGCAAGCAGTACGGTGACGCGTTTGAAAAACGTCACGGTATCCGTCTGGGCTTCATGTCCTTCTACGTGAAAGCGGTAGTTGAAGCGCTGAAACGCTACCCGGAAGTGAACGCGTCTATCGATGGCGATGACGTGGTTTACCACAACTACTTCGACGTCAGCATGGCGGTTTCTACCCCACGCGGCCTGGTCACCCCGGTTCTGCGTGATGTGGACACCCTGGGTATGGCTGACATTGAGAAGAAAATCAAAGAGCTGGCCGTGAAAGGCCGCGACGGCAAGCTGACCGTTGAAGACCTGACTGGCGGTAACTTCACCATTACCAACGGTGGCGTGTTCGGCTCGCTGATGTCTACCCCGATCATCAACCCGCCGCAGAGCGCGATCCTGGGTATGCACGCCATTAAAGATCGTCCAATGGCGGTAGACGGTAAAGTTGAGATCCTGCCGATGATGTACCTGGCGCTCTCATACGATCACCGCCTGATCGACGGCCGCGAGTCCGTAGGCTTCCTGGTTGCCATTAAAGAGCTGCTGGAAGATCCAACGCGTCTGCTGCTGGACGTTTAGTAACTATTTAGCATCACCTGCCCTGTAGGCCGGATAAGCGTAGCGCCGGTCTACAGGTTTGAAGATAACGATTACCCTGAAGGATGGATAGAACACATGAACTTACATGAATATCAGGCCAAACAGCTGTTTGCCAGGTCAGGCTTACCGGCTCCGGTGGGTTATGCCTGTACTACCCCGCGTGAAGCAGAAGAAGCCGCATCTAAAATCGGTTCCGGCCCGTGGGTAGTTAAATGTCAGGTTCACGCTGGTGGCCGTGGTAAAGCGGGCGGTGTGAAGGTTGTTAAGAGCAAAGAAGAGATCCGTGCGTTTGCTGAACATTGGCTCGGCAAGCGTCTGGTAACCTACCAGACAGATGCGAATGGCCAGCCGGTCAACCAGATCCTGGTTGAAGCGGCAACCGACATCGCGAAAGAATTGTACCTCGGCGCAGTCGTAGACCGTAGCTCCCGTCGCGTGGTGTTCATGGCATCTACCGAAGGCGGCGTGGAAATCGAAAAAGTGGCGGAAGAGACCCCGCACCTGATCCACAAAGTGGCAATCGATCCGCTGGCGGGCCCAATGCCTTACCAGGGTCGTGAGCTGGCGTTCAAACTGGGTCTGGAAGGCAAGCTGGTTCAGCAGTTCACCAAGATCTTCATGGGGCTGGCGACCATCTTCCTGGAGCGCGATCTGGCGCTGATCGAGATCAACCCGCTGGTGATCACCACCCAGGGCGACCTGATCTGCCTCGACGGCAAGCTGGGCGCTGACGGCAACGCGCTGTTCCGCCAGGCGGATCTGCGCGAAATGCGCGACCAGTCTCAGGAAGATCCGCGTGAAGCGCAGGCTGCCCAGTGGGAGCTGAACTACGTGGCGCTGGATGGCAACATCGGCTGCATGGTTAACGGTGCGGGCCTGGCAATGGGCACCATGGACATCGTTAAGCTGCACGGCGGTGAGCCAGCGAACTTCCTCGACGTGGGCGGTGGCGCAACCAAAGAGCGCGTAACCGAAGCGTTCAAAATCATTCTCTCTGACAGCAATGTAAAAGCGGTTCTGGTGAACATCTTCGGCGGTATCGTACGTTGCGACCTGATCGCCGACGGTATCATCGGCGCGGTAGGAGAAGTGGGCGTTAACGTTCCGGTTGTTGTACGTCTGGAAGGGAATAACGCTGAACTCGGCGCGAAAAAACTGGCTGACAGCGGCCTGAATATTATTGCAGCGAAAAGTCTGACGGATGCAGCTCAGCAGGTTGTTGCCGCAGTGGAGGGGAAATAATGTCCGTTTTAATTAATAAAGATACCAAGGTTATCTGCCAGGGCTTCACCGGTAGCCAGGGGGCTTTCCACTCCGAACAGGCGATTGCCTACGGTACGCAGATGGTTGGCGGCGTAACCCCAGGTAAAGGCGGCACCACGCACCTGGGCCTGCCGGTGTTCAACACCGTGCGTGAAGCAGTAGAAGCGACGGGCGCAACCGCGACCGTGATCTACGTTCCAGCGCCGTTCTGCAAAGACTCTATTCTGGAAGCGATCGACGCAGGCATTAAGCTGATCATCACCATTACCGAAGGTATCCCGACGCTGGATATGCTGACCGTGAAGGTGAAGCTGGACGAAGCAGGCGTGCGCATGATCGGTCCGAACTGCCCAGGCGTTATCACCCCGGGCGAATGCAAAATCGGCATCATGCCGGGCCACATTCACAAACCGGGCAAAGTGGGCATCGTGTCCCGTTCCGGTACCCTGACCTATGAAGCAGTTAAGCAGACCACCGATTACGGCTTCGGCCAGTCCACCTGCGTGGGCATCGGCGGTGACCCGATCCCAGGCTCTAACTTCATCGACATCCTTAAGCTGTTCCAGGAAGATCCACAGACCGAAGCGATCGTGATGATCGGTGAGATCGGTGGTAGCGCGGAAGAAGAAGCGGCTGCTTACATCAAAGATCATGTGACCAAGCCGGTGGTGGGTTACATCGCGGGTGTGACCGCGCCGAAAGGCAAACGTATGGGTCACGCGGGTGCGATTATCGCTGGCGGTAAAGGTACGGCTGATGAGAAATTCGCAGCACTGGAAGCCGCAGGCGTGAAAACCGTTCGCAGCCTGGCGGATATCGGTGAAGCACTGAAATCCATCATTAAGTAAGTCCTCTCTGCTCCCCGAATGGGGCGCGTTGAAGTATAAAAAAATGTCCGTTTCGACATGGTTGGCCGCTGTAAAGCGGCCTTTTTTTATTGTCTGCGTTTAGCCACCAGAGTGAATTTATAGTCGTCGGTATTAAACACGTTGCGACTGTATTCAAATACCCGGCCGTCTTTTAGGAAGCCGCGGGAAACTTTTTCAAGAATTGGTTTTGCCGGATCGAGCGCCAGGGCGGCAATCGCCTCGTCCGATGGCATGACTGGCACCAGCTCCTGCTCGCTGCGATCGATAACCAGCTTTTTGACCTGCTCAATGTAATGGTATTTCGACTGTTCCATCACTTCCCAGGTGAGGTCGGGGAACATCGCCAGCGGCATCCATGTCTCTTCCAGATTCACCGGCTTTTCCCTGATGAAGCGTACGCGCTTGACGTGCCAGACCTTATCATCCGGATTGAGCGCCAGTTTTGCCGCGAGCCGCTCATCGGCTTTCACCACTTCGAAGACGCTGACGTCGCTGTGCGTATCAACGTTGCGATCCGCCAGTTTTTCGTAAAAGCCGGTAAGCTGATAAATATCGTAATTCACCCGCTCCTCTTTTACATACGAGCCGCTGCCCTGAATGCTTTCGATGATCTGCTCGTCGGCGAGCAGCTTCAAAGCCTGCCGCACGGTGACACGGCTAACGTTAAATGCCTCCTGAAGGCTGGATTCCGTCGGCAGCGCGTCTCCGGGTTTTAATTCCCCGGCGTTAATCTTCTCGCGGAACGCATCGGCGATCTGCCGGTACATCGGTTTATTGCCCATTGTGTTACGCCTTTTTAATACCTTTTTAGGGGAATTATGCCTTCAGTGACTGATTTGTAAATAATACAAATTAAATACAAATATCGTTGTTAGTGAAAATGATCACATAAATGTATTATCCAGTCTGCCACAATCCTCCCCAGACAATAACTTTGGATAGGTGAGGATCTTATGAACCTGACGACTCTGACCGACCCCCGTGCTGTCTGCGTGCAGGCGCAGTTTACCAGCCGTGATGAGGCAATCCGTCAGCTTGCGACGCGGCTGGTAGCGTTGGGCAAAATAGCCGACGCCGATACGTTTCTGGCAGAGGTTTTCCATCGCGAATCGCTTGGCCCGACGGCGCTGGGCGAGGGGCTGGCCGTACCCCATGGTAAATCAGCGGCAGTAAAGGAAGCGGCTTTTGCCGTGGCAACACTGCGCGAGCCGCTGATCTGGGAAGGCGTGGACGGACCGGAGGAGGTCGAGCTGATTTTTCTGCTCGCCATTCCTCCCGCACAAGCGGGATCAACGCATATTCAGGTGCTGACGGAACTGACATCCCGCCTGGCGGATGACGATCTCAGGGCGCACGTGATGACGGCGACCAGCGCGGAAGCGGTGCTTGCTGCGCTGGAAACGGCGCCTGAGGCGCAAGAAACCGCCGTCGCAGAGAATGCCCCGACGATCGTCTGCGTTACCGCCTGTCCGGCCGGGATCGCCCATACCTACATGGCAGCGGAATATCTCGAAAAAGCGGGACGTAAGCTCGGCGTCAATGTAGTGGTCGAAAAGCAGGGGGCAAACGGTATTGAGGGGCGCATCACCGCGAAGCATTTGCAGGAGGCAAAAGCGTGTATCTTCGCGGCGGAAGTGGCGATCAAAGAGCGTGAGCGTTTTCAGGGGATCCCCGCCATTTCCGTGCCCGTCGCGGAACCCTTGCGCCATGCGGAAGCGCTCATTGAGCGTGCGCTGGCGCTACAGCCTGTATCCGATGCGCGTCCTGCGCACGTCGACACGGACGCGAAAAAGTCCGTTAAAACCGAACTCAAGCAAGCGCTGCTCAGCGGTATCTCCTTTGCGGTGCCGCTGATCGTCGCTGGCGGCACGGTGCTGGCCGTGTCGGTACTGCTGGCGCAAATCCTGGGCTTGCAGCACCTGTTCGATCAGGAAAACTCGTGGCTGTGGATGTACCGCAAACTGGGCGGTGGGATGCTCGGCATTCTGATGGTTCCTGTTCTGGCGGCCTATACCGCTTACTCGCTGGCGGATAAACCTGCGCTTACGCCGGGATTTGCGGCGGGCCTTGCCGCCAATATGATCGGCTCCGGCTTTCTGGGGGCCATCGTCGGCGGGCTGATTGCGGGCTACCTGATGCGCTGGGTGAAAAACCACATCCGGCTGAGTAGCCGCTACAACGGCTTTCTGACCTTTTATCTCTATCCGGTGATTGGCGTACTGGGCGCAGGCAGTCTGATGCTGTTTGTGATCGGCGAACCGGTGGCCTGGATCAATAACGCCCTGACCGCCTGGCTTAATGGTCTCTCCGGTGCGAACGCGTTGCTGCTGGGGGCGATCCTGGGCTTTATGTGCTCGTTCGATCTGGGCGGTCCGGTCAACAAAGCCTCTTACGCGTTCTGTCTGGGCGCGATGGCCAACGGCGTATACGGGCCTTATGCGATCTTCGCCTCCGTCAAAATGGTTTCGGCCTTTACCGTGACGGCATCAACGATGCTGGCTCCGAATCTGTTTAAACAGTTCGAAATTGAGACCGGCAAATCCACCTGGCTGCTGGGGCTGGCGGGCATCACCGAAGGGGCAATTCCGATGGCTATCGAGGATCCGTTGCGAGTCATCGGCTCATTTGTTCTGGGGTCAATGGCGACCGGAGCGATTGTCGGAGCGATGGGTATTGGGCTCTCCACCCCGGGCGCGGGCATTTTCTCTCTCTTCTTACTGCATGATGCCGGGCTGGGCGGCGTGATAGCCGCTGCCGGCTGGTTTGGCGCCGCGCTGGTGGGCGCCGCAATCTCTACGCTCATTTTACTGCTCTGGCGACGCCAGGCCGTGAAGAGCGGTACCTACGTGACTGAAGACATACCATCCTAAACACGCACTGACAGGAAACGAAGATGAAAGCTGTATCTCGCGTTCATATAACGCCACATATGCACTGGGACCGGGAGTGGTACTTCACCACCGAAGCGTCACGTATTCTTCTGGTCAATAATATGGAAGAGATCCTCACCCGTCTTGAGCAGGACGCAGAGTATAAATACTACGTTCTCGACGGCCAGACGGCGGTGCTGGAAGATTATTTTGCCGTGAAACCGGAAAACAGGCCACGCGTGAAGGCGCTGGTGGCGGCCGGGAAGCTGATTATCGGGCCGTGGTATACCCAGACGGACACCACCCTTGTCTCCGGCGAGTCGATTGTGCGCAATCTGATGTACGGCATGCGCGACTGTCTGGCCTTTGGTGAGCCGATGAAAATTGGCTATCTGCCGGACTCCTTCGGCATGTCTTCCCAGCTGCCACACATTTACAACGGTTTTGGCATCACGCGCACCATGTTCTGGCGCGGGTGTTCCGAGCGGCACGGTACCGATAAAACCGAATTTCTCTGGCAAAGCCAGGACGGCAGCGAAGTGACGGCACAGGTACTGCCGCTGGGCTACGCGATTGGTAAGTACTTACCGGAGGATGAAGCCGGACTGCGCAAACGGCTCGACAACTACTTCGAGGTGCTCGAAAAAGCCTCCGTGACGAAAGAAATTTTGCTGCCTAACGGCCATGATCAGATGCCGCTCCAGCAGAACATATTTGCGGTGATGGATAAGCTGCGCAAAATCTACCCGCAGCGTCAGTTTGTGATGAGCCGCTTCGAGGAGGTGTTTGACCATATCGATGCGCACCGCGATGAACTGGCGACGCTGAAAGGGGAATTTATTGACGGTAAATATATGCGGGTGCACCGGACGATCGGCTCCACGCGGATGGACATCAAAATCGCCCACGCCCGGATAGAGAATAAAATCGTCAACGTCCTCGAGCCGCTGGCTACGCTTGCCTGGACGCTGGGCTTTGACTATCACCACGGCTTGCTGGAAAAAATGTGGAAAGAGATCCTCAAGAATCACGCCCACGACAGTATCGGCTGCTGCTGCAGCGATAAAGTGCATCGCGAGGTGATGTCACGCTTTGAGCTGGCGGAAGACATGGCCGATAACCTGACGTGTTTCTATATGCGCAAGATTGTCGACAACATGCCGCAGAGCGAGGAAGACAAACTGGTGATGTTTAACCTCACGCCCTGGCCGCGTGAGGAAGTGATCAACACCACGATACGTCTGCGCGCCAGCCAGTTCCGCCTGTTGGACGAAAAGGGAAATGAAATCCCTTATTATCTCCGCAGCGCGCGTGAGATAGACCCCGGGCTGATTGACCGGCAGATAGTGCATTACGGCAACTACGATCCCTTCATGGAGTTTGACATCCAGCTCAAACAGATCCTGCCATCTATGGGTTACCGCACGCTCTATATCGAGCCGCACGTGGCCGGCAAACTGCAGACGCCAGATAAATCGCCGGAGGCGTTACTGGAAAATGCTTTCTGGGAAGTAACGTTAAACGAGGACGGTACTTTGCGTTTGCTCGATAAAGCGTCCGGGCTTATCTATGACCGCGCGCTGGAAATTGAAGAGAGCTCGGATGATGGCGATGAGTACGACTACTCGCCTTCACGGGAAGAGTGGAGACTCTCTTCCGCGCAGGGCGAACATGAGGTTGAGGTGATCCACGAGGCCTGGCAGAGCAGGGCGGTGATCCGCCATCGAATGGCAGTGCCAGCGGATCTCGCTGAACGTTCTGCGCGTCAGCAGACGGGAACGCTTGAGGCAGAACTCACGGTCACGCTCAGCCATAACAGCCGACGTATCGACGTCGAGGCACGTCTCGGAAATCACGCGGATGACCACCGTGTGCGGGTGCTGATCCCGACACCATTCACCACAGAGACGGTCTTAGCCGATACCCAGTTTGGTTCGCTGACGCGCCCTGTACAGGATGAAGCGATGGCAAACTGGCAGGAGGAGGGATGGAAGGAAGCGCCGCTGCCGGTGTGGAATCTGCTCAACTACGCGGTGCTCCAGGAACGGCGTAACGGGATGGCGCTATTTACCGAAGGGTTGCGCGAATTTGAAGTAACAGGTGAGCGTCAAAACACGTTTGCCCTGACGTTGCTTCGCGGCGTCGGGTTGCTTGGGAAGGAAGACTTACTTCTGCGCCCTGGCAGACCGTCCGGGATCAAAATGCCGGTGCCTGATTCGCAGATGCGGGGTCAGTTAACCTGTCGCTTTAGCCTGTTCAGTTTTAATGGTACGCCCGTCAGTGCTGGCGTTGCGCAGCAGGCGAAGTCGTGGTTAACGCCAGTGCACTGTTATAACAAAATTCCGTGGGATGCGATGAAGCTTAACCGTGCCTCTTTCACCACACCCTGTAGCTATAGCCTGCTAACGCTGGCGCCTAACGGATGTGTACTCAGTGCGCTGAAAAAAGCGGAGGATCGTGACGAGATGATTCTTCGTCTGTACAACCCTTCGGAGACCCGCTCCTGTGACGTGGCTTTGTCTGTGAACCGTGAGGTCCAGGCCTGTTGCGAAACGGACATGAATGAGGTGTGCAAAGCGCAAGGGGAGGAGGGCTCAGCCATTACGGGGTCTTTCAGGCCAGGCCAGTCACGGACCTTCAGCATCAAAATTGAAAGGTAATCTCAAGAACAATATCAAGGCCGCATCCCCTGCGGCCTTTATTTCATCAAATAGTCACCAAAAGGTGTTAATTTTAAGATTAGCGAAGGTGAATGAAATGTAATCTTTTAGGCGGGTAGTAAAGCGAAAGAAAAATACTGTGAAGCGGATAACATTATATGTTTCTCTCCCTGCAAAAAGGTCTTTTTTCACACGCGTTAATAAAAATCACAACTGTTTATATTATCTTCTGGCTTTTATAACCATTAATGCCTTTAAATATACATGTTATTAACAAGGTTTTTACTATCCATATCACAAAGAAACATCATTAACAGTACCGGCTGTTTTTGATTTAAATCAATGTTTAATCCTTGGAAAAAGGCTCCAAAAGGCGTTAAATTGTTCCCGATCAAAATGGCCGAAAAGTGGTAATTTTGCTATAAATTGATCGCCGTCGAAAAACGTAAATCTGTTCGAATAAAAACCTGTTTATTGTAAGGGTTTTGCAGCGTATTATATTTACGGGATCAATTTGGTTTTTTCTTAACGTATTTGTAACCTTTCATCATTGCTTTTTCCTCCTGTAGAGAATAAGCAACGAAGAAGGGAAGCAGATAACTTTGTATTGGGGCATGCGTGTGGATCCTTATCTAACGGGGTTCACTCTCGGAGTCTTCATGCGATGAGCAAGGAGTCATAATGTTAGACGTAGTCGAACTGTCGCGCTTACAGTTTGCCTTGACCGCGATGTACCACTTCCTTTTTGTGCCGCTGACGCTCGGTATGGCGTTCCTGCTGGCCATCATGGAAACGGTTTACGTCCTCTCCGGCAAACAGATTTATAAAGATATGACCAAGTTCTGGGGCAAGTTGTTTGGTATCAACTTTGCGCTGGGCGTGGCAACCGGTCTGACCATGGAGTTCCAGTTCGGGACAAACTGGTCTTACTATTCCCACTATGTAGGGGATATTTTCGGTGCGCCGCTGGCCATTGAAGGTCTGATGGCCTTCTTCCTCGAATCCACCTTTGTAGGTCTGTTCTTCTTCGGTTGGGACCGTCTGGGTAAAGTCCAGCATATGGCGGTAACCTGGCTGGTGGCATTAGGCTCCAACTTGTCCGCACTGTGGATCCTGGTGGCGAACGGCTGGATGCAAAACCCAATCGCATCTGATTTCAACTTCGAAACCATGCGTATGGAGATGGTCAGCTTCGCTGAGCTAGTCCTGAACCCGGTTGCCCAGGTTAAATTCGTGCACACCGTGGCGTCTGGCTATGTGTGCGGCGCGATGTTCGTGCTGGGCATCAGCTCCTACTATATGCTGCGCGGCCGTGACTTCGCGTTCGCCAAGCGTTCTTTCGCTATCGCAGCAAGCTTCGGTATGGCCGCGATTCTGTCCGTTATTGTTCTGGGTGATGAATCCGGTTACGAAATGGGCGACGTGCAGAAAACCAAACTCGCCGCAATTGAAGCTGAATGGGAAACCCAGCCGGCACCTGCAGCGTTTACCCTGTTCGGCGTGCCTGACCAGGACGCGCAGGAAAACCGCTTCGCCATTCAAATTCCTTACGCTCTGGGTATTATCGCCACGCGCTCCGTCGACAAACAGGTGACTGGCCTGAAAGATCTTATGGTGCAGCATGAAGAGCGTATCCGTAACGGGATGAAAGCCTACTCGCTGCTGGAACAGCTGCGCGCCGGCTCTACCGACCAGGCCGTTCGCGATCAATTTAACGACGTGAAGAAAGACCTCGGTTACGGTCTGCTGCTGAAACGCTATACCCCGAACGTCTCCGACGCGACGGAAGCGCAGATTCAGATGGCAACCAAAGACTCTATTCCACGCGTTGCGCCGCTGTACTTCGCGTTCCGCATCATGGTGGGTTGCGGCATTATCATGCTGCTGATCATCGCGGCCTCGTTCTGGTCAGTCATTCGTAACCGTATCGGTGAGAAAAAATGGCTGCTGCGCACCGCGCTGTACGGTATCCCACTGCCATGGATTGCTATCGAGTCCGGCTGGTTTGTTGCGGAATATGGCCGTCAGCCATGGGCGATCGGTGAGGTGCTGCCAACAGCGGTAGCGAACTCCTCCCTGACCGCAGGCGACCTGATCTTCTCCATGCTGCTGATTTGCGGTCTGTACACCCTGTTCCTGGTGGCTGAACTGTTCCTGATGTTCAAGTTCGCGCGCCTTGGCCCAAGCAGCCTGAAAACCGGTCGCTACCACTACGAGCAGTCTGTTACGACTACTCAGCCGGCACGCTAAGACAGGAGTCATCAAATGATCGATTATGAAGTATTGCGTTTTATCTGGTGGCTGTTGATCGGCGTTCTGCTGATTGGTTTTGCGGTCACCGATGGTTTCGATATGGGCGTGGGCATGCTCACCCGTTTCCTCGGTCGTAATGACACCGAGCGTCGAATCATGATCAACTCCATCGCCCCGCACTGGGACGGTAACCAGGTGTGGCTGATCACCGCAGGCGGCGCGCTGTTCGCTGCCTGGCCGATGGTTTACGCGGCTGCGTTCTCCGGCTTCTATGTGGCGATGATTCTGGTGCTGGCCTCTTTATTCTTCCGTCCGGTAGGTTTTGACTACCGCTCCAAGATTGAAGACACCCGCTGGCGCAACATGTGGGACTGGGGCATCTTCATCGGTAGCTTCGTTCCACCGCTGGTCATTGGTGTGGCGTTCGGTAACCTGTTACAGGGCGTACCATTCCACGTCGACGAATATATGCGTCTGTTCTACACCGGTAACTTCTTCCAGCTGCTGAATCCGTTTGGTCTTCTGGCGGGCGTGGTGAGCGTGGCGATGATCATCACCCAGGGCGCAACCTATCTCCAGATGCGTACCGTAGGTGAACTGCACCTGCGTTCTCGTGCGACCGCTCAGGTGGCGGCGCTGGTGACGCTGGTCTGCTTCGCGCTGGCAGGCGTGTGGGTCGTGTACGGTATTGATGGCTACGTGGTGACCTCCGCCATTAACCATACCGCACCGTCTAACCCGCTGACCAAAGAGGTGGCGCGTCAGGCTGGCGCATGGCTGGTGAACTTCAACAATATGCCTGCGCTATGGGCTATCCCTGCTCTGGGTGTGCTGCTGCCACTGCTGACAGTGTTAATGTCTCGTCTGGAGAAAGGCGCTATGGCGTTCGTGTTCTCTTCCCTGACGCTGGCGTGCATTATCCTGACGGCAGGTATTGCTATGTTCCCATTCGTGATGCCATCCAGCACCATGTTGAATGCTAGCCTGACCATGTGGGATGCAACGTCCAGCCAGTTGACGTTGAACCTGATGACGTACGTTGCTTGCGTGTTCGTGCCGATTATCCTGCTCTACACCGCCTGGTGTTACTGGAAAATGTTCGGTCGCATCACTAAAGAACATATCGAAAGCAACACCCACTCTATGTATTAAGTAAGGAGCTGAATATGTGGTATTTCGCATGGATTTTAGGGACGCTTCTTGCCTGTGCATTTGGTGTCATCACTGCCCTGGCGCTTGAGCATGTAGAAGCGTCTAAAGCAGGTGAAGATAAGCACTAATGAATATTATCGCAACGTTATATGCGGTAATGGACAAGCGCCCCCTGCGGGCGCTTTCCCTCATTATGGCATTACTGCTGGCGGGCTGTATCTTCTGGGACCCGTCGCGCTTCGCGGCTAAAACCAGCGAGCTTGAGATCTGGCACGGCTTCTTGATTATGTGGGCGGTGTGTGCAGGTGTGATTCACGGTGTCGGCTTTCGTCCAAAAGCGCTTCACTGGCAGGGCATCTTCTGCCCGCTGATTGCCGATCTGGTTCTTCTCGCCGGTTTGATTTTCTTCTTCTTCTGAATAAGAAATGTCCGTTAATGATATGGGCTTACCCGAGCCCATAAAAATTTACTCTCCGTTTACTTTCCCCCATTCCAAACCATCATTCCCGCGCGTATAGTAGCGAAGTTTGAAAGCTCCAACTTTTCTTGTATTACCGGGATGTAAAGTGAATACAACGCTGTTTCGATGGCCGGTACGTGTCTATTACGAAGATACCGATGCCGGTGGTGTGGTCTACCACGCCAGCTACGTTGCTTTTTATGAACGGGCACGCACAGAGATGCTGCGCCATCATCACTTTAGTCAACAGGTGCTGTTGGCTGAGCGAGTTGCCTTCGTGGTACGCAAGATGACGCTTGAGTATTTTGCGCCTGCCAGACTCGACGATATGCTCGAAGTCCAAACAGAAATTACATCAATGCGCGGAACTTCACTGGTTTTCACGCAGCGGATAGTCAATGCAGAGAACACGGTACTGAACTCAGCTGAAGTCCTGATTGTCTGTGTTGATCCAACCATAATGAAGCCTCGTGCGCTTCCTAAGTCTATTGTCGCGGAGTTTAAGCAGTGACTGACATGAATATCCTTGATTTGTTCCTGAAGGCAAGCCTTCTGGTTAAACTTATCATGTTGATTTTGATTGGTTTTTCAATCGCATCCTGGGCCATCATCATCCAGAGAACGCGTATCCTCAATGCCGCTGGCCGCGAAGCCGAAGCGTTTGAAGATAAGTTCTGGTCGGGTATAGAGCTTTCTCGTCTCTATCAGGAAAGCCAGGGACGCCGTGATAACCTTTCAGGCTCCGAACAAATTTTTTATAGTGGTTTCAAAGAGTTCGCTCGCTTACACCGTGCTAACAACCATGCGCCGGAAGCCGTGGTAGAAGGTGCGTCGCGTGCGATGCGCATTTCCATGAATCGCGAACTGGAAAATCTTGAAACGCATATTCCTTTCCTCGGAACCGTTGGCTCCATCAGCCCGTATATCGGCCTGTTTGGTACGGTGTGGGGGATCATGCACGCCTTTATCGCCCTGGGGGCGGTGAAGCAGGCAACCTTGCAGATGGTGGCACCGGGTATCGCAGAAGCACTGATCGCGACCGCAATCGGTCTGTTCGCGGCAATTCCGGCGGTAATGGCGTACAACCGTCTGAACCAGCGCGTGAATAAACTGGAACTGAACTACGACAACTTTATGGAAGAGTTCACCGCGATTCTGCATCGTCAGGCGTTTACCAGCACCGAGAGCAACAAGGGGTAAACCATGGCCAGATCGCGTGGACGAGGTCGTCGCGAGCTCAAGTCCGAAATCAATATCGTTCCGTTACTGGACGTGCTGCTGGTGCTGCTGCTGATCTTTATGGCGACAGCCCCCATCATCACCCAGAGCGTAGAAGTTGATCTGCCGGATGCGACAGAATCACAGGCGGTAAGCACCAATGACGATCCTCCGGTCATCATTGAGGTTTCCGGCGTAGGGCAGTACAGCGTGGTGGTCGAGAAGGATCGTATGGATCAGCTCCCCCCAGAGCAGGTTATTGCTGAAGCGCAACGACGCCTGGAGTCAAATCCGAAGACGGTCTTCTTAATCGGTGGTGCGAAAGACGTACCATATGATGAAATTATCAAAGCGCTGAACTTGCTACATAGCGCGGGCGTTAAGTCAGTTGGCTTAATGACTCAGCCTATTTGATCATCTGCGTAGTTTTTGGGAACCGATAGTGTCAAAGGCAACCGAACAGAACGACAAGCTTAAGCGAGCGATAATCGTCTCCGCAGTGCTGCACGTGATTCTTTTTGCAGCGCTGATCTGGAGTTCGTTCGATGAGCACATTGATGCATCGGGCGGTGGTGGAGGCTCATCCATCGACGCCGTCATGGTAGATCCCGGTGCGGTAGTGCAGAACTATAATCGTCAGCAACAGCAGCAGGCGAGCGCAAAACGCGCTGAAGAGCAGCGTGAAAAACAGGCGCAACAGCAGGCGGAAGAGCTGCGTGAAAAGCAGGCCGCCGAGCAGGAACGTTTGAAGCAGCTTGAGAAAGAGCGTTTGCAGGCGCAGGAAGCCGCGAAAGAGCAGGCGGAGCAGCAGAAACAGGCTGAAGCCGCAGCGAAGAAAGCGCAGGAACAGCAGAAGCAGGCGGAGGAGGCGGCAGCCAAAGCCGCAGCAGACGCTAAGGCGCAGGCAGATGCTCAGGCGAAAGTAGCCGCAGAAGCAGCGAAAAAAGCCGCTGCTGACGCGCAGAAGAAGGCCGAAGCAGAAGCCGCGAAGAAAGCCGCTGCTGATGCGAAGAAGAAAGCGGAAGCCGAAGCCGCGAAAAAAGCCGCTGCTGACGCACAGAAGAAAGCCGAAGCAGAAGCCGCGAAGAAAGCCGCCCAGGAAGCAGAGAAAAAAGCGGCCGCCGAAGCGGCGAAGAAAGCGGCTGCCGCTGAGAAAGCTGCGGCAGAAAAAGCCGCCGCTGCGGAAAAAGCCGCTGCTGATAAAAAAGCTGCAGCTGAGAAAGCCGCTGCCGATAAGAAAGCAGCAGCCGAAAAAGCCGCTGCTAAAAAGGCCGCTGCCGCTGAGAAAGCTGCCGCAGCCGCAGGAGTTGACGATCTGCTGGGCGACCTGAGTTCCGGTAAGAATGCACCGAAAACGGGCGGTGGGGCGAAAGGAAATGGACAGCCGTCAAAAGACAGCGGTACCTCCGGAGCCAACGGTGGGGCAACAGGTGCAGATATCAGTGCTTATGCCAAACAGATCCAGGTTGCGATTCAGAGCCGACTCTTTGATGCAGGCCTGTATCAGGGCAAGCAATGCGTACTGCACATCAATCTTGCGCCAGACGGCAGGTTGAAAAGCGTGACGTCTGAAGGGGGCGATCCTGCGCTCTGTCAGGCTGCGCTGGCCGCAGCCAGATCGGCGAACATTCCTAAACCGCCTAGCGAGGCTGTTTATGAAAGGATAAAAGATGCCAAACTGGACTTTAAGCTGTAATCAACTCTTCTAACGGAAGTATGAAAAACAGTCTATGGTCGTAAACAGGATAAGTAGTTTTGTCTATTTGGGTTTGTTAACATTCTGCTAAATTATCGTGGGTAAGGTTACCCAGATAAGGGAGATATGATGAAGCAGGCATTACGTGTAGCAGTTAGTTTTTTAATGCTGTGGGCAGCTGTACTGCACGCAGAAGTACGTATCGAGATCACCCAGGGGGTGGACTCGGCGCGTCCGATTGGTGTCGTTCCGTTCCAGTGGGCAGGCCCGGGCGCTGCGCCTGAAGATATTGGCGGCATCGTTGCCGCTGACCTGCGTAACAGCGGTAAATTTAACCCCTTAGATCGTTCTCGTCTGCCTCAGCAGCCGGGTACTGCGCAGGACGTTCAGCCTGCTGCATGGTCTGCGCTGGGTATTGATGCCGTGGTTGTCGGGCAGGTTACCCCTGCGCCAGACGGCGGCTATAACGTCGCTTATCAGCTGGTTGATACCGGCGGTGCGCCGGGTACCGTTCTGGCTCAAAACACTTATAAAGTGAACAAGCAGTGGCTGCGTTACGCAGGCCACACGGCGAGTGACGAAGTGTTTGAGAAGCTGACCGGTATTAAAGGTGCGTTCCGTACCCGTATCGCGTACGTGGTACAGACCAACGGCGGCCAGTTCCCTTATGAGCTGCGCGTCTCTGACTACGATGGTTACAACCAGTTCACCGTACACCGTTCACCGCAGCCGCTGATGTCTCCGGCATGGTCTCCGGACGGCTCTAAGCTGGCGTATGTGACCTTCGAAAGCGGCCGCTCCGCGCTGGTCATCCAGACGCTCTCTAACGGTGCTGTTCGTCAGGTTGCGTCATTCCCACGTCACAACGGTGCACCTGCGTTCTCTCCGGACGGTACCAAACTGGCGTTTGCCCTGTCTAAAACCGGTAGCCTGAATCTGTACGTAATGGATATTGGTTCTGGTCAGATCCGTCAGGTCACGGATGGTCGTAGCAATAACACTGAGCCAACCTGGTTCCCGGACAGCCAGAATCTGGCCTTTACGTCCGACCAGGCAGGTCGTCCACAAGTTTATAAAGTGAATATCAACGGCGGAGCAGCGCAGCGTATTACCTGGGAAGGTTCTCAGAACCAGGATGCTGACGTCAGTGCCGATGGTAAAACAATGGTAATGGTCAGCACTGCGGGTGGTCAGCAGCACATTGCCAAACAAGATCTGGTAACGGGAGGCGTACAAATACTGTCGTCAACGTTCCTGGATGAAACGCCAAGTCTGGCACCTAACGGCACCATGGTAATCTACAGCTCTTCTCAGGGGATGGGATCCGTGCTGAATCTGGTTTCTACAGATGGGCGTTTCAAAGCGCGTCTTCCGGCAACTGATGGACAGGTAAAATCACCTGCCTGGTCGCCGTATCTGTAATAATAATTAATTGATTACTAAAGGAATCTTAGAAATGCAACTGAACAAAGTGCTGAAGGGGCTGATGATCGCTCTGCCTGTTATGGCAATCGCAGCGTGTTCTTCTAACAAGAACGCAAGCAATGACCAGAGCGGCGAAGGCATGATGGGTGCCGGCACCGGTATGGACGCTAACGGCAATGGCAATATGTCTTCTGAAGAGCAAGCGCGTCTTCAGATGCAGCAGTTACAGCAGAACAACATCGTTTACTTCGATCTGGATAAATACGACATCCGTTCTGACTTCGCTGCGATGCTGGATGCGCACGCAAACTTCCTGCGTAGCAACCCGTCTTACAAAGTCACCGTAGAAGGTCACGCGGACGAACGTGGTACTCCGGAGTACAACATCTCCCTGGGTGAACGTCGTGCAAACGCTGTTAAAATGTATTTGCAGGGTAAAGGCGTTTCTGCTGACCAGATCTCCATCGTTTCTTACGGTAAAGAAAAACCAGCAGTACTGGGTCACGACGAAGCGGCTTACTCCAAAAACCGTCGTGCCGTACTCGTTTACTAAGAGAATTGCATGAGCAGTAACTTCAGACATCATCTGATGAGTCTGTCGTTACTGGTTGGAATAGCGGCCCCCTGGGCCGCTTTTGCTCAGGCACCAATCAGTAGTGTCGGCTCAGGCTCGGTAGAAGACCGGGTTACACAACTCGAGCGTATTTCTAACGCTCACAGCCAACTTTTAACTCAACTCCAGCAGCAGCTTTCCGATAACCAGAATGATATTGATTCCCTTCGTGGTCAGATTCAGGAGAGCCAGTATCAGCTTAATCAGGTTGTGGAGCGCCAGAAGCAAATTTTGTTGCAGATGGATAGCCTGAACAGTGGCGGAGCAGCAGCACAGCCAGCAGCAGGCGATCAAAGCGGTGCGGCGACGCCTGCACCTGCGGCAGATGCCTCCCCGTCGTCAGGTGCGCCTGTACAGAGCGGTGACGCGAATACGGACTATAACGCGGCCATTGCCCTGGTACAGGACAAATCGCGCCAGGACGATGCTATCGTTGCGTTTCAGAACTTCGTTAAGAAGTACCCTGATTCTACTTATCAGCCAAATGCGAACTACTGGCTGGGTCAGTTGAATTACAACAAGGGTAAAAAGGATGATGCGGCGTTTTATTTTGCCTCTGTGGTGAAAAATTACCCGAAATCACCGAAAGCGCCGGATGCGATGTATAAAGTCGGCGTGATCATGCAGGACAAAGGCGACACTGCAAAAGCCAAAGCGGTTTATCAGCAGGTGGTTGCGAAATTCCCGGGTACAGACGGCGCCAAACAAGCGCAAAAACGTTTGAGTTCGATGGGTTGATTATCGCATGACCAGAAATCGCGTTATTTCTGGTCGTGCAGCATGATTCCTAAGCAGTTAAGTGATCTTCATCGAAATTTTTGTTGCGCAGAATTCTTAAATCAGTAATATATGCCGCCGTTGCCACGGGATATCAAACAACGTGAAAGCAGCGCAAAAGTGGGTCGTTAGCTCAGTTGGTAGAGCAGTTGACTTTTAATCAATTGGTCGCAGGTTCGAATCCTGCACGACCCACCACTTAAAGCAGTTCCGGCAGTACAGAGTGGGTGATTAGCTCAGTTGGTAGAGCATCTCCTTTACACGGAGGGGGTCGGCGGTTCGAGCCCGTCATCACCCACCACTCGGGTCGTTAGCTCAGTTGGTAGAGCAGTTGACTTTTAATCAATTGGTCGCAGGTTCGAATCCTGCACGACCCACCAATTTTATTGGTTCCGAGTGATAATTCAGGCAACACCCGAATGGGTCGTTAGCTCAGTTGGTAGAGCAGTTGACTTTTAATCAATTGGTCGCAGGTTCGAATCCTGCACGACCCACCAGCCTGAATAGATTTGAAGTACATCCCGCAAGGGGTCGTTAGCTCAGTTGGTAGAGCAGTTGACTTTTAATCAATTGGTCGCAGGTTCGAATCCTGCACGACCCACCAATTTTAATGTCTTACTCAGATATTACACGTGAAGGATAACGTTGCTTTAGCAACGGCCCGAAGGGCGAGGCGAAGCCGAGTCATCCTGCACGGCCCACCAGTGTAGAAAGGCGCCCTAAAGGCGCCTTTTTGCTATCTGTCTTTCGCCAGTACCTTGTTGGTCGGGTAAGGCGAAGCCACCAGCCGACAAATGCTACCGGCATCAATTCCCGATGACATTCCCCCTCAAATTCGCTATCTTGTTTAGTATATAAAACACCATTGCCTCATTTTTGTTAGCTCATGCAAAACAAAGGCAATATTGTTAAGCCAGTAAAACGAGAAGCCATAATGAGTGTGATGTTTGATCCCGAAACCGCAATCTATCCCTTCCCGCCGAAGCCAGCTCCGCTAAGCCGGGATGAGAAGCAGTTCTATCGTGAAAAAATCAAGCGCCTCCTTAAAGAGCGTGATGCGGTGATGGTGGCGCATTACTACACCGACCCGGAAATTCAGCAGCTGGCGGAAGAGACGGGTGGCTGTATCTCAGACTCCCTGGAGATGGCGCGTTTCGGTGCTAAGCATTCAGCCTCCACGCTGCTGGTCGCGGGGGTTCGTTTTATGGGTGAAACGGCAAAAATCCTCAACCCGGAAAAAACGATTCTGATGCCTACGCTGAATGCCGAATGTTCTCTTGACCTCGGTTGCCCGATTGATGAGTTCACCGCCTTCTGTGATGCCCACCCTGACCGTACCGTGGTGGTCTATGCCAATACGTCTGCGGCGGTGAAAGCCCGGGCAGACTGGGTAGTAACGTCCAGTATTGCCGTTGAGCTGATTGAACATCTGGACAGCCTGGGGGAGAAAATCATCTGGGCGCCCGATCGTCACCTGGGAAACTACGTACAAAAACAGACCGGTGCGGATGTACTGTGCTGGCAGGGCGCCTGTATCGTTCACGACGAGTTTAAGACCCAGGCACTGACCAGGATGAAACGCTTATACCCGCAGGCCGCAATTCTGGTGCATCCGGAGTCGCCGCAGTCGATTGTTGAGATGGCGGACGCCGTCGGCTCAACCAGCCAGTTGATAAACGCGGCAAAAACCCTGCCGCACAAGCAGCTCATCGTGGCGACCGATCGCGGTATCTTCTATAAAATGCAGCAGGCCGTACCAGAAAAAGAGCTGCTCGAAGCGCCAACCGCCGGAGAAGGGGCGACCTGTCGAAGCTGCGCGCACTGCCCGTGGATGGCGATGAATGGACTTAAGGCGATAGCGGAGGGGCTGGAGATCGGTGGCGCAGCGCATGAGATCCACGTAGACGCCGCCCTGCGCGAAGGCGCGTTAATTCCGCTTAACCGTATGCTGGATTTTGCGGCTACACTACGTACTTAACTTATTACGCCCCGGAGAAAAAATGGATTTTTTTAGCACACAGAATATCCTGGTTCATATCCCGATTGGTGCGGGCGGCTATGACCTGTCGTGGATTGAAGCGGTAGGTACGCTGGCCGGTTTACTCTGTATCTGGCTGGCCAGCCTTGAGAAGATCAGTAACTATGCGTTCGGGCTGATAAACGTCACGCTGTTTGCGATCATCTTCTTCCAGATCCAGCTCTACGCCAGCCTGCTTCTGCAGCTGTTCTTCTTCGCGGCCAATATCTATGGCTGGTACGCCTGGTCGCGGCAAAACAGTCAGCAGGAGGCGGAGCTGCAAATCCGCTGGCTGCCGTTGCCAAAAGCCATTGCCTGGCTCGCGGCCTGCGTGGTGGCAATCGGCTTTATGACCGTCTTTATTGACCCGGTATTTGCCTTCCTGACGCGCGTGGCGGTCTCGGTCATGTCGGGTCTGGGATTAAACGTGACGATGCCTGAGCTTCAGCCTGATGCCTTCCCGTTCTGGGATTCCTGCATGATGGTGCTGTCGATTGCCGCAATGATCCTGATGACCCGTAAATACGTTGAAAACTGGCTGCTGTGGGTGGTCATCAACGTGATTAGCGTGGTGATTTTTGCCCGTCAGGGCGTTTATGCCATGTCGCTGGAGTATATGCTGCTGACCGTCATTGCCCTGAACGGTAGCCGCATGTGGATCAACAGCGCGCGTGAGCGTGGCTCTCGCGCGCTTTCCCGCTAATGGTGATGCTCGTGTGAGTGGCCGGACTGCGCCTCGTTCAGGTGACAGTCTGGCCCGTTACAGGGCTGATACTCCATCTGGATGGTGGAGTGCGCAATTTCGTAGTGATGCTCAAGGAAGTGCCGAATACGTTCAAGCAACGCATCGTGATCGTGGGGCGGAATAACCTGAACGTGCAGCGTCATAAGCGGTTTCTCACCCACCAGCCAGACGTGAACGTGGTGAACGTTACGGACTTCAGGAATGGAACGACACAGATTGCGTTTTAGCTCGCCAATATCCAGCGACGTGGGAGCGCCTTCCAGCAGTTCATTCACGCTCTCTTTCAACAGCCGCCAGGCACTGCGTAATACAAGGCACGATACCAGCACGGAAAGAATCGGGTCGATGGGGGTCCAGCCCGTACCCATAATGATCAGCGCGGCGACGATGGCACCTACGGAACCCAGCAGATCGCCCAGCACGTGAAGCGCCGCGGCCCGTACGTTCAGATTTTTTTCGCTGCTGCCGCGGTGCAATATCCAGAATGCCAGAATATTGGCGACCAACCCGGCAATAGCAATCACCATCATCGTCGTTCCGGCTACCGGTTGTGGATGACGAAAGCGCTGAAACGCCTCCCAGACGATAAGAATGGTAATAACCACCAGTGCAATCGCATTCACGAACGCAGCAAGTGTGGTCAGTCTGAGCCAGCCAAAGGTGTGGCGGGCATTGGGAGGGCGACGGGCAAACTGCACGGCCAGCAGAGCAAACAGGAGCGCGGCAGCGTCGGTCAGCATATGCCCGGCATCGGCCAGCAGCGCCAGCGATCCGGAGATCAGTCCGCCTGTCACCTCAATAATCATAAAGGTGGCAGTGACGCCAAAAGCCAGCAGAAGCCGTTTGGCATTTTCATCGCCAGTGGAGTGGGAATGGGAGTGCGCCATGGTATCGTTCCTGATTTATTATTATTTTTAGTGTAGCGTTTTTAAGAGCTTAAATAAAAAAGGAGAGCATTCGCTCTCCCTCTTTTACCTTACGGAAGGTTACTGGGTAGTACCGTCCGTTTTGGTATTGGCATCGCTGCCCACTTTGTCATTCGGGTCCGGGCATTTCCCGTCTTTACACATTGAGTTTTTGTGAACTTCGTCAGTGCTCATACCGTCATGGTTCATCGTGCCGGTATTCGTACCGCCGGTGTTGGTATTGCCCGTGTTGATATTACTGTTATCAACATTATTTGGCGCGATATTCTGTTTTGCATCCGGCGCAACCTGGCCCGCTTCGGCAGCGGCATTCGCGTCGCCGTTGCTGCCGGAGGAGCCTGTATCGGCTGCCAGTACGCTACCGCTTGCCAGGGTAAGGGTTGCCGTCAGGAAAAGCGTAGTCAGTTTCGTCATTTTCATCATGGTGCTCCTGTTCTTATCGTTACGCTGGATAACATTCTCCAACAGTGCATCTTGTTCAGTGGCGAAAGATCCCAGATTCCTGAATTATGTCAGGATGGAATCGCGTATAAGTATTTAAAAACAGTCGTTACAAGTAAAAAGCTTAGGCGAGATCTCATTTTTCGCTATTTTGTTGCGTATTTTAGGCGAATTCCAGGAATTATCTGCGCGAAGTGTAAAAGCCCGTTTACACTTCGTGACCGACAAGTTAGATTGAAAGCATTGCTTTCATTACTAAAGATATGGCAGAGCCGGAAAGAAGATGAATTATCAGAACGACGATTTACGCATTAAAGAGATCAATGAGTTATTACCTCCCGTAGCGCTCCTTGAAAAATTCCCCGCCACCGAAAATGCCGCCAACACGGTGTCTCATGCCCGCAAGGCGATCCACAAGATCCTGAAAGGTAGCGACGATCGTCTTTTGGTGGTCATCGGACCGTGCTCCATTCACGATCCTGCTGCGGCCAAAGAGTACGCGTCACGTCTGCTCACCCTGCGCGAAGAGCTGAAGGGCGAACTGGAAATTGTGATGCGCGTTTATTTCGAAAAACCGCGTACCACCGTGGGCTGGAAAGGGTTGATCAACGATCCGCACATGGACAACAGTTTCCAGATCAACGACGGCCTGCGTATTGCGCGTAAGCTGCTGCTGGAGATTAACGACAGCGGGCTGCCTGCTGCCGGAGAATTCCTCGATATGATCACCCCGCAGTATCTGGCTGACCTGATGAGCTGGGGCGCTATTGGTGCGCGTACGACTGAATCGCAGGTTCACCGTGAGCTGGCGTCTGGCCTGTCATGCCCGGTGGGTTTCAAAAACGGCACTGATGGCACCATCAAAGTCGCTATTGATGCCATCAATGCGGCTGGCGCGCCGCACTGCTTCCTGTCGGTGACTAAGTGGGGCCACTCGGCTATCGTGAATACCAGCGGTAATGGCGATTGCCATATCATTCTGCGCGGCGGTAAAGAGCCTAACTACAGCGCAAAACACGTGGCGGAAGTGAAGGCGGGTCTGGAGAAAGCGGGACTGGCGCCGCAGATCATGATCGATTTCAGCCATGCGAACTCAAGCAAACAGTTCAAAAAGCAGATGGAAGTTGGTGCAGACGTTTGTCAGCAAATCGCCAACGGTGAACGCGCAGTGATTGGGGTGATGATTGAGAGCCATCTGGTGGAAGGCAATCAGAACCTGGAGGGCAGCGAGCCGCTGGTCTACGGTAAGAGCGTGACGGATGCCTGCATTGGCTGGGATGATACCGATGCGATCCTGCGTCAGCTGGCGGATGCGGTAAAAGCGCGTCGCGGTTAAGTTTATCGCGGGCAATAAAAAAGCGTGGATTGCTCCACGCTTTTTTTATGTCCGGCGAAAATTACTTCGCTTTACCCTGGTTCGCCACGGCCGCCGCTTTTGCAGCGATTTCGTCGGCGTTACCCAGGTAGTAATGTTTAACTGGCTTAAAGTTTTCGTCGAACTCGTACACCAGCGGCACGCCGGTAGGGATGTTCAGCTCGAGGATTTCATCTTCACCCATGTTGTCCAGGTATTTCACCAGCGCACGCAGGGAGTTACCGTGAGCAGCGATAATGACGCGCTCGCCGCTTTTCAGGCGTGGCAGAATGGTTTCGTTCCAGTAAGGCACAACACGGTCGATGGTCAGCGCCAGGCTTTCGGTCTGCGGCAGTTCAGCCTCAGTCAGCTTCGCGTAACGCGGATCGTGGCCCGGGTAGCGCTCGTCATCTTTGCTCAGCTCTGGAGGCGTGACCGCAAAACCACGACGCCACTGCTTAACCTGCTCGTCACCGTATTTTTCTGCGGTTTCTGCTTTGTTCAGACCTTGCAGCGCACCGTAGTGACGCTCGTTCAGTTTCCAGGATTTCTCAACCGGCAGCCAGGCCTGATCCAGCTCGTCCAGAATGTTCCACAGGGTATGGATGGCACGTTTCAGCACAGAGGTGTAAGCAAAGTCAAAGGTGAAGCCTTCTTCTTTCAGCAGTTTACCTGCCGCTTTTGCTTCGCTCACGCCTTTCTCGGACAGATCAACGTCATACCAACCGGTGAAGCGGTTTTCGTTGTTCCACTGGCTTTCGCCGTGGCGCACCAGGACAAGCTTAGTATTAGCCATTTCTTACTCCTCAAGCATTTTGAATGATAACAATTCTCATTATATTGCCGTGACTGTGCCAGCAGCAACGCTTAACCCTAACCATAGCGAAAATAGTTCGAGAGTGTAAGATGCATGTGAATCCAGGGTTATGATTTTGTCTGCGATCGCCGCTATTTTCAGCAAGCTGAGCGGAAAAAAGCCCTCGCGGTGAGGGCCAGGCTTTTTGCCGGATGGCGCTTCGCTTATCCGGCCTACATTCGTAGGCCCGTGCACGCGTAGCGCCGCCGGACATTATGCGCGCGGAATGAAATGATACTCTGTGACGCTTACGTACTCTTCACCCGGACGCAGCACACAGTCAGGCTGCGGCCATTCAGGATGGTTAGGACTGTCCGGCAGGAACTCGCTCTCCAGCGCCAGACCTTGCCAGGCGGCGTAGTCGTTATGTTCACGCGCCGTGGTCCCCTCCAGGTAGTTACCGGAGTAGAACTGCAGGGCAGGGGCGGTGGTGTAGACCGTCATCTGTAACTTCTCATCCGCAGACCAGACCTGTGCGGCAGGTTGAGAAAGATCGCCTTTCGCCTGCAACAGGAAAGCGTGGTCGTAGCCTTTCACCTTGCGCTGATCGTCATCACTCAGGAAATCCTGGGCGATGGTTTTCGGCTGACGGAAATCAAAGCTATTACCGCTTACCGGTTTCAGCCCCTGATAAGGGATACCCATCTCATCGACCGGCAGATACGCGTCCGCCAGGATCTGAAGTTTGTGGCTGCGGACATCGGTCTGATTGCCGTCAAGGTTGAAATAGGCGTGGTTAGTCAGGTTGACCGGGCACGGCTTGTCGACGGTCGCGCGGTACTCAATGGCGATACGATTATCTTCGGTCAGGGTAAAGCGTGCGGTTGCGGTGAGATTGCCCGGGAAGCCCTGGTCTCCGTCGAGGGAGTCCAGAGAGAACCAGACCTCACCGTCATTTTGCTGCACAATCTTCCAGCGACGTTTATCAAACCCTTCCGGGCCGCCGTGCAGCTGATTTTCACCCTGGCTGGCAAGCAGGGAATAGGTTACGCCGTCCAGCGTAAACCGGCTTCTGGCGATGCGGTTGGCGTAACGGCCTATGGATGCGCCCAGAAAAGCGGTCTGCTCGATATACTGCTCGGGCGATGCGCAGCCGAGTAGGGTTTCGCGCACGCTGCCGTCAGGCATTGGTACGCGGGCAGAAAGTAACGTTGCGCCCCAGTCCATCAGCGTAACCACCATCCCGGCGCTGTTGCGCAGGGTCAACAGGCGATACGGCAGACCATCCGGTGCGAGAGTAGGTGTTTCGTTTAGCACTGTCCGGCTCCTTGTGATGCTTTGCAGACATAGAAAGTTTCTTTGATGCCCGTTTTGGCTTCGTACTGTTTAGCCACCGCGTCCTGAATGGCAGGGACCAGCTCTTCCGGCACCAGGGCGACGACACAGCCGCCAAATCCACCCCCGGTCATACGCACGCCGCCTTTGTCGCCAATCGTGGCTTTCACAATTTCAACCAGGGTGTCGATTTGTGGCACGGTGATTTCGAAATCGTCACGCATGGAGGCATGCGATTCGGCCATCAGCTCGCCCATCCGTTTCAGGTCACCTTTCGCCAGCGCGGAGGCGGCTTCTACGGTACGGGCATTTTCCGTCAGCACGTGACGCACGCGCTTCGTGACAACCGGATCCAGTTCGTGGGCAACCTTGTTAAATTCGTCAAGTGAGACATCACGCAGGGCTGGCTGCTGGAAGAAGCGCGCGCCGGTTTCACACTGCTCGCGGCGGGTGTTGTACTCGCTCCCCACCAGTGTGCGTTTGAAGTTGCTGTTGATGATCACCACAGCCGCACCTTTTGGCAGTGGAACCGCTTTGGTCCCGAGGGAGCGGCAGTCAATCAGCAAAGCATGTTCTTTCTTGCCCAGCGCGGAAATCAGCTGATCCATAATGCCGCAGTTGCAGCCCACGAACTGGTTTTCCGCTTCCTGACCGTTGAGGGCGATTTGCGCCCCGTCCAGCGGCAGATGATAAAGCTGCTGGAACACGGTGCCGACCGCCACTTCCAGCGATGCGGAAGAGCTTAATCCCGCCCCTTGCGGCACGTTGCCGCTGATCACCAGATCGGCCCCGCCGAAATTCTTGTTACGCTTCAGAAGATGCTTCACCACGCCGCGAACATAGTTCGACCACTGCTGGCTGTCGTGGGTCACGATCGGCGCATCAAGGGAAAATTCGTCAATTTCGTTGCCGTAATCCGCGGCGATCACTCGCACGTTACGATCTGAACGTTTCGTGCAGGCGATCACCGTCTGGTAGTCGATGGCACACGGCAGGACAAAACCGTCGTTATAGTCGGTGTGCTCGCCGATCAGATTAACGCGGCCTGGCGCCTGGATAATATGGGTGGCAGGGTAGCCAAATTTTTCTGCAAACAGGGATTGTGTTTTATCTTTCAGACTCATTTTTAGACTCCTGATTCGCGGTAATGGACGTCGCTAACGGCACGCAGGCGTTCTGCCGCCTGTTCCGCCGTCAGGTCGCGCTGGGTTTCCGCCAGCATTTCATAGCCCACCATGAATTTACGTACCGTCGCAGAACGCAGCAGCGGCGGATAGAAGTGTGCATGTAACTGCCAGTGTTGATTCTCTTCGCCGTTAAACGGCGCACCGTGCCAGCCCATGGAGTAGGGGAAGGAACACTGGAACAGGTTGTCGTAGCGGCTGGTCAGTTTTTTCAGCGCCAGGGCAAGGTCGTCTCGCTGGGCGTCGCTGAGGTCCGTAATACGCTGAACATGGGCCTTTGGCAGCAGCAGCGTTTCAAACGGCCACGCCGCCCAGTAAGGGACTACCGCAAGCCAGTGCTCGGTTTCCACCACAGTGCGGCTGCCGTCCACCAGTTCACGCTGGGTGTAATCCACCAGCATCGGCGAACCGTTCTGGGCGAAATAGGCTTTTTGCAGCCGGTCTTCACGTTCGGCTTCGTTCGGCAGGAAGCTGTTCGCCCAGATCTGGCCGTGCGGATGCGGGTTAGAGCAGCCCATCGCCGCGCCTTTATTTTCAAATACCTGCACCCACGGATAGGTCTGGCCCAGCTCCGCCGTTTGAGCCTGCCAGGTGCTGACCACCTCTTTCAGCGCCTCAACGCTCAGCTCCGGCAGCGTTTTGCTGTGATCGGGAGAGAAGCAGATCACGCGGCTGGTGCCGCGGGCGCTTTCGCAGCGCATCAGCGGGTCGTTGTTTTCCGGCGCGTCCGGCGTGTCGGTCATCAGCGCCGCAAAATCGTTAGTGAAAACGAAGGTGCCCTTGTAGTTCGGGTTTGTATCGCCCGTCACGCGCGTGTTGCCCGGACAGAGGAAGCAGTCCGGATCGTGCTGCGGCAGCGACTGTTTGGCAGGCGTCTCTTGCGCCCCCTGCCAGGGGCGCTTGGCGCGATGCGGTGAAACTAAAATCCATTGCCCGCTGAGCGGGTTAAAACGACGATGCGGGTGATCAACGGGATTGAATTGTGTCATGACAAATCCTTAATCCGGATAACCCTGCGGATGGCGTGACTGCCAGTGCCAGGTATCCTGTGCCATTTCATCAAGCGTGCGGGTAACACGCCAGTTAAGCTCTTTATCCGCTTTGGTGGCATCGGCCCAGTAAGCCGGGAGGTCGCCATCACGACGCGGCGCGAAGTGATACTTCACTGGCTTGCCGCAGGCTTTACTGAAGGCATTCACCACATCCAGCACGCTGCTGCCGACGCCGGCGCCGAGGTTGTAAATATGCACGCCCGGTTTATCCGCCAGCTGCTGCATCGCCGCCACGTGGCCGTCGGCCAGATCCATCACGTGAATGTAATCGCGCACGCCGGTGCCGTCTTCGGTGGGATAATCGTTACCAAAAATCGCCAGGGAGTCGCGACGCCCTACGGCAACCTGCGCGATATACGGCATCAGGTTATTTGGAATGCCCTGCGGATCTTCACCCATGTCGCCTGACGGATGCGCGCCAACCGGGTTGAAGTAGCGCAGCAGCGCGATGCTCCACTCAGGCTGGGCTTTTTGCAGGTCGGTCAGGATCTGCTCTACCATCAGCTTGCTTTTGCCATACGGGCTTTGCGGCGTACCGGTCGGGAAGCTTTCAACGTAAGGAATTTTTGGCTGATCGCCGTAGACGGTCGCGGAAGAGCTGAAGATAAAGTTTTTAACGTTCGCCGCACGCATGGCGGAGATCAGACGCAGGGTACCGTTGACGTTGTTGTCGTAGTACTCAAGCGGTTTTGCTACCGATTCGCCCACCGCTTTCAGGCCCGCGAAGTGGATAACGGTTTCAATCGCGTGATCGTGAAGGATTTCAGTCATCAATGCTTCATTGCGGATATCGCCTTCCACGAAAGTCGGCTGTTTACCCGCAAGGCGTTCAATGACCGGCAGCACGCTGCGCTTACTGTTGCACAGGTTATCAAGAATGACGACATCGTGGCCGCTTTGCAGAAGTTGTACGCAGGTATGACTTCCTATGTAACCGCTACCACCTGTTACCAGAACTCGCATATTTCGCTCCATTAGGCTTATGGTATGAATTAACCATAGCATATCAGAGACGCGAAAAGTGTGACATGGGATAAAATAGTGGTATCGTTTACACTGGTTTTCACAGGCGCTTTTTCACAGACTGAGTGCATTGTAGATCAAAGAGATAGAGATGTATTGTTGCAGGTTGTCTGAAAAGCGGAGGGCAGCGCCCTCCACGCGTTAATCGATTTTGCTCAGCAGGTAGCGGTAATGCTCGCCGTCAGGCACAAATTCCAGCCGATGGGTGATGCAGGATGGGGCATCCTCAGCATGGTGGGAGACAAACAGCAACTGGGTTTCACCTTCGCTAATCAGGACATCCACAAAGCGGCGGATCAGCTGACGGTTGAGGGGATCCAGCCCCTGCAACGGTTCATCAAGAATCAGCAGCGTAGGATGCTTAACCAGCGCGCGGACGATCAATGCCAGCCGCTGCTGCCCCCACGACAGGCTGTGGAATGGCGCATCGGCTACCCGGTTGTCCATACCCAGAATATCCAGCCACTGCTGCGCCAGCTTGTGCTGCTTGTCGGATACCGCCTGATAAATACCAATGGAATCGAAGAAGCCAGAGAGGATCACGTTTCGCACCGTAGTGCTCACCCGGTAGTCCAGATGCAGGCTGCTGCTGACATAGCCGGTGTGCTTTTTGATATCCCAGATGGTTTCCCCGCTGCCGCGGCGGCGGCCGAAGAGGGTCAAATCGTTGCTGTAACCCTGCGGGTGATCGCCAGTGATCAGGCTTAGCAGCGTGGATTTACCCGCCCCGTTGGGGCCGACGATCTGCCAGTGCTCACCAGGATTAACCGTCCAGCTGAGATGATTAAGAATAGGGCGATCGTCGTAAGCAACCACCCCATCGCGCAGCACAATGCGCGGCTGGTCAGGATCCAGCCCGTGGCGTGCCGAAGGGGCATCCGGCTCCGGCAGCGCAATACCGTCCAGTTTCTCGCTGTGGGCCAGCTGTGCAATTAGCGCCTGCCGGAGCAGTACGGCTTTCTCGCCGGTTTCGGTCAGGCTACAGTCCGCCAGCACGCCCGCGTAATGTACGAAATCCGGGATCTCATCAAAGCGGTTAAGGACCAGCACAAGGGTGTATCCCTGCTGGTTAAGCGACGCCAGCAACGCTGCCAGCTGCGCGCGGGACTGCACATCCAGTCCGTCAAACGGTTCATCCAGAATCAGGAGTTCCGGCTCGCTCATCAGCGCCTGGCACAGCAGCGTTTTGCGCGTCTCGCCGGTAGAGAGATATTTAAAGCGGCGGTTAAGCAGGGCGGTAATGCCAAATTGCTCCGCCAGCTGCTGACAGCGGGCAGGATCTTTTATCTCATCCTGGATAATGTCCGCCGTCGTGCGGCCGGTATCTTCTTCGCCGGGGCTGAGCAAATCGGTATTGTTACGCTGCCACTCATCGCTGACCAGCTTTTGCAGCTGTTCAAAGGAAAGGCGCGTCAGCCGGGTAAAGGTGCACTGACGCTCACCCTTCAGCTGGGTTAATTCGCCTGCCAGAGCGCGGGCCAGCGCGGATTTTCCGCTGCCGTTCGTGCCCACAAACGCCCAGCTTTCTCCGGCGCGAAGGGTTAACTCTGGCAGCGATAAGGTACGGGTATCGCTAAGACGAAACGTGCCTTGCGAAATATGCAATGATGACATGTGTTATCCCATTTTTTGCAGCAACAGATGTCAGGGATACTCAGTGTTGGTGAGGTTGTCAATGCGCTTAGCACAATGTGGCGATAATTACCCGGTCTGCATTGAAATATGCGGTCACCACAGCACCTTCATCTAATTCGGTCGCGTCGTTCACCGGAACGGTGGCGCAGAGCGACTGTCCATCCGGCAGGGTCATCAGCACTTCACACTGTTCTGCGCCGCGCTCGATGTGGCTGATACGCCCGCGTAGCTGGTTGTCGGCCTCGGCGGCCTGCTCAGGGTTAAGCGTGATGCTGATCCAGGGCGCTTTGAGTAATACCAGCACCTCCTGACCTTCGTTCAGCCCGAGGCGTTGACCGCTTTGCGCGGTGATGGCGGCTTTCAGGCGCGTTGTGCCGTCCGCGAGCAGGATCTCAATATGCTCCTGCACCTGCGAATGATCGCGCCCCGTCACCGTACCAAACCATTGGTTGCGGGCGCTGGTCTGCAAAGAGAAGCGGGAGATGGCGCCCAGCAGGCTGTCCAGCGGCAGGTTGTCGTCATCGCTCAGCACATCAAATGCTTTTTGCTGGATATGCGCCAGTAAGTCATAGAGCTGGATCAGGCGTTGCCCGTAACGCGTCAACACGGCGCCGCCGCCGCCTTTTCCGCCGGTGGCGCGCTCTACCAGCGTTTGTTCGCTCAGGGTGTTCATGTCGTTAATCGCATCCCAGGCGCTTTTATAGCTGATGCCGGCGTTTTTGGCTCCCTGGCTAATCGAGCCAGTTTGTTCTATTTGTTTTAACAGGGCGATGCGTCGCGGATCGGCGAAAAGCTTCTGCTGAAGTCGTAGGGTGAGGAGAATTTCGGCCTGCATAACAATGTCCCGGCAAAAAGGTTATTGTGACCCAAATGTCCGGGTGCGGAAAGCGCACCGCACAAAAGGGGATGTTTTTCTTACTTTTCAGGGTAGAATAAGCCGTTCACAAGATCTGGAGAAAACCATGTTAGAGTTGTTGAAAAGTCTGGTATTCGCGGTAATCATGGTGCCAGTAGTGATGGCTATCATCCTCGGTGCCATCTACGGCCTGGGTGAAGTGTTCAACGTCTTTTCGAACATTGGTCATCGTCGTGACCAGCCTAAAAAGCAGCAATGATTTCCTCCAAAACGCCCGGCCAGCCCGGGCGTTTTGCTCTCAAGTTTATTCCTCTCCCGCCGATATCTTTTACAACGTTCCTTGAGTTTACGCATTAATGGGTACGATTTAGCGCTAGGAACGCCTGCGATATGTCGTTATATTTGTTTGTATATAACGATACGCACAGGAGCTTCAAATGGCACGTTCATGGGTACGCCTTTTCGCAGGGGCAACGCTGACTCTCTCACTCACCGCCCACGCGCTGGCGGATGAAGGAAAAATCACGGTCTTTGCGGCGGCGTCGCTGACTAACGCGATGCAGGATATTGCTGCGGTATACAAAAAAGAGAAAAACGTCGAGGTCGTTTCGTCGTTTGCCTCCTCGTCCACGCTGGCCCGCCAGATCGAAGCGGGGGCTCCGGCTGATCTGTTCATCTCTGCCGATCAGAAATGGATGGACTACGCGGTGGAGAAAAAATCTGTTGATACGGCTAGCCGCGAAACCCTGCTGGGAAATAGCCTGGTGGTGGTCGCGCCCGCAAACAGCAAGCAGGGCGACATCGCCATCAACAAACAGACGGACTGGACCCGTCTGCTCAACGGTGGCCGTCTGGCGGTGGGCGATCCGGAGCATGTCCCTGCCGGGATTTATGCGAAAGAAGCGCTACAAAAACTGGGCGCATGGGAGACCTTATCGCCGAAGCTGGCTCCCGCAGAAGATGTGCGCGGCGCGCTGGCGTTGGTGGAGCGTAACGAAGCCCCACTCGGGATCGTTTACGGCTCCGATGCCGTCGCCAGTAAAGGTGTGAAGGTGGTCGGAACCTTCCCGGAAGACTCGCATAAGAAAGTAGAATATCCTGTTGCGATAGTTGATGGACATAAAAATGCGACCGTGACGGCCTTCGTTGACTACCTGAAGGGGCCTGAAGCGTCCGCTATCTTTAAACGTTACGGATTTACGACTCACGAATGATATTGACCGAACCTGAATGGCAGGCCGTGCTGCTGAGCCTGAAAGTCTCTTCCCTGGCGGTTGCGCTGAGTTTGCCCTTTGGGGTGTTCTTTGCCTGGTTACTGGTTCGCGTGAAGTTTCCAGGCAAAGCCCTGCTCGACAGTGTTCTCCATCTTCCGCTCGTGTTACCGCCTGTGGTGGTCGGCTATCTGCTGCTGATCTCCATGGGGCGACGCGGTTTTATCGGCGAATGGCTGTACGACTGGTTCGGCCTGACCTTTGCTTTCAGCTGGCGCGGCGCGGTTCTGGCCGCGGCAGTAATGTCCTTCCCGCTAATGGTGCGCGCTATCCGCCTGGCGCTGGAAGGGGTGGATATCCGGCTAGAGCAGGCCGCCCGCACGCTGGGCGCAGGCCGCTGGCGGGTATTCCTGACCATTACGCTTCCGCTCACCTTACCGGGCATTATCGTCGGTACGGTGTTAGCCTTCGCCCGCTCACTGGGTGAGTTCGGCGCGACCATCACCTTTGTGTCCAACATTCCCGGCGAGACGCGGACCATCCCGTCGGCCATGTATACCCTGATTCAAACCCCGGGTGGCGAAGGTGCGGCGGCCCGGCTGTGTATTATTTCGATTGTACTCGCCCTGATCTCGCTGCTGGTGTCTGAATGGCTGGCGCGCCTCAGCCGTGAACGGATGGGGAAACCGTGATGCTGGAACTCAACTTTACGCAAACCCTGGGCAGCCACACTCTGACGCTTAACGAAACGCTGCCTGCCAGCGGTATCACCGCCATTTTTGGCGTTTCCGGGGCAGGGAAAACGTCGCTGATTAATGCGATTAGCGGCCTGACGCGTCCCCAGTCTGGCCGTATTGTGTTAAATAACCGCGTCTTAAACGACGCGGAGAAGAAGGTCTGCCTGTCACCGGACAAGCGCCGCATCGGCTATGTGTTTCAGGATGCGCGCCTGCTTCCACACTACAGCGTGCGCGGAAATCTGCGCTATGGCATGGCAAAAAGCATGGCCGGACAGTTCGATAAGCTGGTGGTGCTGCTGGGCATCGAACCGCTGCTCGATCGTCTCCCGTCTTCGCTGTCGGGTGGTGAAAAACAGCGCGTGGCGATTGGCCGCGCCCTGTTAACCGCGCCGGAATTGTTGCTGCTGGATGAGCCGCTGGCCTCGCTGGATATTCCGCGCAAGCGCGAGTTGCTGCCGTATCTGCAACGTCTGGCGCGGGAAATCAACGTGCCCATGCTGTACGTCAGCCATTCGCTGGATGAGATCTTACATCTGGCCGACAAAGTGCTGGTGCTGGAGGCGGGCAGGGTGAAGGCATTCGGCAATCTGGAAGAGGTATGGGGCAGCAGCGTTATGCATCCGTGGCTGCCAAAGGAGCAGCAGAGCAGCATTCTGAAGGTGAGCGTGCTGGAGCACCATCCACATTATGCGATGACCGCGCTGGCGCTGGGTGACCAGCATTTGTGGGTGAATAAAATCGATACGCCGATTCAGTCCACGTTACGGATCCGCATTCAGGCGTCGGATGTCTCCCTGGTGCTGCAACCGCCGCTGCAAACCAGTATCCGCAATATTTTGCGCGCAAAAGTGGCGCAGTGTTTTGATGATAACGGCCAGGTGGAAGTGCAACTGGAAGTGGGCAACAGAACGCTGTGGGCGCGCATCAGCCCGTGGGCCAGGGATGAGTTAGGCATCAAGCCTGGCCTGTGGCTTTACGCGCAAATCAAGAGCGTCTCTATCACCGCCTGATTACAGCAGGTGGGTATAAATATACTGCGCGATGCTGTCGGTGGTGTTATCGCCAATCACCACGTTAGCACGCGCTTTCACCGCATCATCGGCGTTGCCCATCGCCACGCCCGTTCCGGCCGCTTCCAGCATGCTGATGTCGTTATAGTTATCGCCGAAGGCAATCACGTCCTGCATTGACCAGCCCTGTGACTCAACGAACTGGGTCAGACGCTTTCCTTTGCTGTTGCCTTTGCGGGCGATATCCACCTGATCGTGCCAGGACCATTCACATTCCAGACCCAGCGTATGCTCGACATGTTTTGCGAAGGTATTCAGTTTGGCAGTGTCTTCATCGGTCAGGGCAAATTTCCAGATTGCCTGGACGTCTTCCGCCGCCTGGCGCAGGGAGGAAACCTGAGTGAACACCGGACGCTGCGCTTCCGGCAGAGACAGGGCCCAGTTGCTGGTGCGGATCACATGGCCGGTAGGGCGTTCATACAGCATGGCGTTATCCACATACATCAGGCCGTGAATCGCGTGCTCATCCAGTAAATCAACCAATTGCAGCGCCTGCGGAACGGGAAGCGGATCAGAGGTTAAAACCTTTTTTGCCTGATAATCATACAAATAAGTGCCATTACAACAAATTGCAGGTGTATCTAAGCCCAGTGCCTGATAAAAAGGATGAATGGCTACGTGATGTCGACCCGTTACGATGAGAAGTTGATACCCCGCTTCCCGGGCTCGTTTGAGGGCCTCAAGAGAAGAGGGGAGCAGGGTTTTCTGAGGGGTAAGCAGTGTTCCGTCTAAATCCAGGGCAATCACTCGCGAGGTCATTTTTTCTTCCGGGTTAATGTTGAATTTAAGGTCTGTCGGGATGGTACACCGAGAGCGGAACCCTGCAAAATCCCGGACTACAATTCAGCATTCACCGTTAAAAATAATCAGGAGTATTCATGAAACAAACCGTTTATACCGCCAGTCCTGAAAGTCAGCAGATCCATGTCTGGCGTTTGAATACAGAAGGTTCGCTTACGCTGGTTCAGGTTGTTGATGTGCCAGGCCAGGTGCAGCCGATGGTCGTCAGCCCGGATAAACGTTTTCTTTATGTCGGGGTACGCCCGGAATTCCGCGTACTCGCATACCGCATCTCCCCGGATGACGGCGCGCTGACCTATACCGCAGAAGCGCCGCTGCCGGGCAGCCCGACCCATATTTCTACCGACCATAAAGGCAACTTTATCTTCAGCGGCTCCTACAATGCAGGCTGCGTGAGCGTCACCCGCCTGGAAGACGGTATTCCCGTTGAAACCGTCGACGTGGTAGAAGGGCTTGAGGGTTGCCACTCCGCCAACATTTCGCCGGATAACCGCACGCTGTGGGTGCCAGCGCTGAAGCAGGATCGCATCTGCCTGTTTACCCTGAGCGGTGACGGTCATCTGGTCGCGCAGAGCCCGGCGGAAGTCACCACCGTGGAAGGCGCAGGCCCGCGCCATATGGTCTTCCACCCGAATCAGCAGTATGCCTATGTCGTTAACGAGCTGAACAGCTCGGTAGATGTCTGGGAGCTGAACGATCCTAACGGGCAGATCGAGTGCGTACAGACGCTGGACATGATGCCAGCTGATTTCTCCGACACACGCTGGGCGGCAGACATTCACATCACGCCGGATGGCCGCCACCTGTATGCCTGTGACCGTACCTCCAGTCTGATCACCGTCTTCAGCGTCTCAGAAGACGGCAGCGTTCTGGCAGTTGAGGGCTTCCAGCCGACAGAAACCCAGCCGCGCGGCTTTAATGTCGACCACAGCGGCAAATACCTGATTGCGGCGGGGCAGAAATCCCACCACATCGCGCTCTATGAAATCAAAGGCGTGCAGGGTCTACTGGAAGAGAAAGGACGCTATGCGGTCGGACAAGGGCCGATGTGGGTTGTGATTAACGCTCACTGATCCGTAGACGAAAAAAAACCTCGCACATGCGAGGTTTTTTTATGCGTGGTTAATGCATGAGGTAGGCCGGGTAAGGCGTAGCCGCCACCCGGCAGCAGGCATTTTACTGCTTCGGTTCAGCAACCACTTTGCTACCCAGACCGCGGTTGTTGTATTCCCACATGCGGTTGAAGTTAGCGTCGTTCAGGTTACGCTGCACGTTGTCTTTATCATCCACCGTGCCGGTGTTGCCGGAGAAAGGACGTTTCGAGATCGCCGCATCCGCCCACGGTTTCGCCATGTTAAAGCCTTCGTTAATCACGCTGTCGCGGATCACGACCTGGCCGTTAGTGGTGGAGTCCACGTCCAGAGAGCGGCCAAGCTGCGCCACGCCATCGCCAGCAGCAGTAAAGCGGCTATTCACGGCCAGGAAGCCATAGAACAGGTTGGACTGCGTGGCCGGGGCAAAGACGTAACCTTCCTGCTGCGTACGTGAATTCACCACGCGGAAGTCGGTGTTATCAAACACCACCGCGCCGCGACCGGAGACCATATCCACGTCGCCTTCAATGTAGCTGTTGGTGACCAGAGTACGCGTCAGACGGTTGTTCTGAAGGGTATTCTGCACGCCGCTGTTGGTCACGAAGAAGGTATTCTGGCGGCCCAGGATATTGACGTTGTTAATCTGTACCTTGTCGCCATCGCTACGCAGCGCCACGGCCTGGTGATTACCGGCGTCAACGCTGTCGCCCAGGGTGTTCTGAATGGTCAGGTTCTGCAATTGCAGGCCGTTGTTCTGTGACCAGAATACTGCCGAGCACATCACGCCAATGGTGGCGGCACGTTTGCGCTGGCAGTTATCAAACATATACCACGCCGGTTTACCTGGCATGTATTTACCGGCCGGGTTCACCAGATGGCGCCAGGTGGTGCTGTCGATCTCTGAATCAATCGCCAGGCCAATTTTCACGTCGACCGCTTTTTCGCCAAGTCCGTAAAGCGTAATGCTTCCCGGTGCAGCCGGAACATAAACGGTTCCTTCGTATTCACCCGGCAGGATGGCAATGTACTGACGAGATGCGCTGTGTTTGGTGATTGCGGCATCAACAGCTGCCTGAATTGAGGTGTGCGTAACGCCCTCTGCTCCGGCCGGGCCGACAACGAAGTCTGGCTGTTTCGGCAGGTTAATAGAAGAAGGCGTCCATGGGGCTGCATTGGGATCCATCGCCGAGAAATAGTGCGCACGGGTGAAGTTCTTCGCTTCAGCCGCTGACAGGATCGGACGGGAAGCGGTGCCCGGAGCAACCTGCTCAGAAGGTTGCTGATCCGGTGGTGTTGAACTGCAAGCGGATAAAGTCACGCCAAAGGCGAGTGCCAACGCCAGACGGGAAATCCTGGAAATATTCAAGGTAATGCTCCTGGGTATGCAAGTCTTATCTGAATAGACGAAATAGCCTGCTTTTTTATACTAAGTTGAGCGAAACGGGAAGATAAAAACGGGAAAAGTTGCATTTTTGCCCGCAGGCGACGGGAAAGTCATCACAAATAAATAACATTTTCCTGCAAGGCGGTTGACAGCAGGTGACAGATGAAAATAAATGTCTATACAACCCATGACAAGCGGAAGGCACATGCAGCAGCTTCATCCCGATGATGTGATATGGCGAAATGCGCGACTGGCGACCCTGGCGACAGGTGAGCCGGAACCCTACGGCCTGAAAGAACAACATGCCCTCGTCGTGCGCGGCCAGACGATTGCGGCCGTTATTCCTGAAGCCGAGATCCCCTCCGGGCATCGTCAGTGTGTCGATCTCGACGGGCGTCTGGTTACTCCCGGCCTGATCGATTGCCACACCCATCTGGTGTTCGGCGGCGATCGCGCAGCGGAATGGGAGCAACGGCTTAACGGCGTGTCGTATCAGACCATTAGCGCGCAGGGCGGCGGTATTAACGCCACGGTCACGGCGACCCACAACAGTTCGCCGGAAATGCTCCTGACGGTGGCACAGCAGCGGCTCCAGCGGCTGATGAATGAAGGCGTAACGACCATTGAAATCAAATCGGGATACGGACTGAATGCCCAGGCCGAAGAGAAAATGCTGCTGGTTGCCCGCCAGCTCAGCCTGAACAATCTGGTCGAAATCAGCCCGACGCTGCTGGCCGCGCACGCCGTTCCTGCCGAGTACCTACAGGATCCGGATGCCTATCTCACGCTGGTCTGTGAGCAGATCATGCCCACGCTGTGGCAAAAAGAGTTATTTGAAGCGGTGGACGTGTTTTGTGAAAACGTCGGCTTTAGCCCGGTGCAAACCGAGCGCCTGTTCCAGGCCGCCGCCGCGCTCGGGATACCGGTTAAAGGGCATGTAGAGCAGCTGTCGAATCTGGGCGGCGCGGCGCTGGTCAGCCAGTATAAGGGGCTGTCGGCCGATCATATTGAGTATCTCGATGATGCAGGTATTCAGGCGATGGCGCAAAGCGGCACGGTGGCGGTATTGCTCCCCGGCGCGTTCTATTTTCTTCAGGAGCGCCAGCGTCCACCGGTGGCGCAGCTCAGAGAGCAGGGCGTGCCGATGGCGGTGGCTACCGACTACAACCCGGGCACCAGCCCGTTTGCCAGCCTGCATCTGGCAATGAACATGGCCTGCGTCCAGTTTGGCCTCACGCCGGAAGAGGCCTGGGCTGGCGTGACGCGGCATGCGGCGCAGGCGCTAGGTCGTGGCGCGACGCACGGGCAGTTAAAGCCCGGTTATGTGGCTGATTTCGTCGTCTGGGAGGCGAATCATCCGGTTGAGATGGTTTACGAGCCGGGGCGGAATCCTTTATATCAACGCGTGTTTCGGGGGCAGGTAGCATGAAATTGTGGCATCCCGTTTCCCCGCAGGTCTGGCAGGGACGTGACGACAGCGCCGAATCCAGCACCGCGAAACGTCTCTTCCAGACCATAAAGCAGCGCGAACACTTTGCACCCGTGCCGTCAGGCATCGCCCTGCTGGGCTTTGAATGTGATGAAGGGGTTAAGCGTAACCAGGGCAGGCCCGGTGCTGCACAGGCTCCCGATGTGCTGCGCGGCGCGCTGGCGAATATGGCGAGCCATCAGGGGCATGCGCGCCTCGTGGATATGGGCTCCATTTTTGTTGAAGGCAATGCGCTGGAGGCGGCACAGCAGGCGCTGAGCGAGGCCATTACCGCGTGCCAGCAATCCGGGATGCGTACTCTGGTTTTCGGCGGTGGACATGAAACCGCCTGGGCGCACGGGCGCGGCGTGCTGGATGCCTTTCCGAACGATCGCATTGCGGTGATCAACCTGGATGCGCACCTCGATTTACGTAAGGCTGAACGGGCTACGTCCGGCACGCCGTTCCGCCAGCTGGCGCTCTACTGCGCGTCGCAGTCGCGGTCGTTTCACTACGCCTGCCTGGGGGTAAGCCGTGCGGCGAATACCCAGGCGCTGTGGGAGGAAGCTGAACGGTTGAACGTGATGCTGGTTGAAGATCTCGATTTTCGCCGGGATGCGCTATCCGCGCTGGATAGCGTGCTTGCGCAGGCAGACCGGGTTTATCTCACCATTGACCTCGATGTGCTGCCCGCCGCAGAAATGCCCGCCGTATCCGCCCCTGCGGCGTTGGGGATCCCGGCGCTGGATCTGTTCCCGGCGATTGAGCGTATCTGCCGAAGCGGTAAACTACAGGCGGTGGATCTGGTGGAATATAATCCGCACTACGACCGGGACGGTCAGGGGGCGAAGCTTGCCGCCCGACTGGCCTGGCAAATTGCTCACTGGTGGGCATAACAACATTCAAGGAGTCATGATGTTTTCACGCTCGCCCCTGCCGCAGCCGAGCCCTCCCGCGCCTTTTTACGAAAAGGTGAAGCAGGCGATCAGCGAAAAAATTGCTGCCGGCGTCTGGCGTCCGCACGACCGTATTCCCTCCGAAGCTGAACTGGTCGCGCAGTTTGGCTTTAGTCGAATGACCATTAACCGGGCGCTGCGGGAACTGACCGATGAAGGGTTGCTGGTGCGTTTGCAGGGTGTCGGAACCTTTGTCGCCGAGCCAAAAGGACAGTCGGCGCTGTTTGAAATCCGCAGCATTGCCGATGAAATTGCCGCCCGCAACCATCAGCACCACTGCGAAGTGCTGGTGCTTGAAGAGACGCAGGCCAGCGCCGAACAGGCCATTGAGCTGAACGTTAAAGAGGGCACCCGGATCTTCCATTCGGTGATGGTGCATTATGAGAACGATATTCCGGTCCAGATTGAAGATCGCTGCGTCAACGCGGAGCGGATCCCGGACTACCTGAACCAGGATTACACCCAAACCACACCGCATGCGTATCTCTCGCTCGTCGCCCCGCTGACGGAAGGGGAGCATATCGTGGAGGCCGTGCGCGCCACGCCTCAGGAGTGCGAGTTGTTGCGTATTAAAGAGCACGATCCCTGCCTGCTGATCCGCCGTCGTACCTGGTCAGCCTCGCAGATCGTGTCGCATGCGAAGCTGCTGTTCCCGGGGAATCGTTACCGGTTGCAGGGCCACTTTATGTCATAAGTTTTATAAGCGTGATCGCTAACGCAATATAGCAAAATTGTATCTTTTTTGTTAAATCCGACCTTGTGTGTGCTTGTCTATACAAGTATATCTAAATGCATCACCTGTCCCTTATGAGGAACACACAATGTCGTCAGATAAATACCGCAAGCAGGATGTCCGCGCCGCGCGCGGCACCACGCTCACCGCAAAAAGCTGGCTCACCGAAGCACCGCTGCGCATGTTAATGAACAACCTTGATCCTGAGGTAGCAGAGAATCCCCATGAGCTGGTGGTCTACGGCGGCATTGGCCGCGCCGCGCGCAACTGGGCGTGCTATGACGCGATTGTTGAGTCTTTGACGAATCTCGAAAACGACGAAACGCTGCTGGTGCAATCCGGCAAACCGGTTGGCGTATTCAAAACCCATAAAAATGCGCCCCGTGTGCTGATTGCCAACTCCAACCTGGTGCCGCACTGGGCGACGTGGGAACACTTCAACGAGCTGGACGCAAAAGGGCTGGCCATGTACGGCCAGATGACCGCGGGTAGCTGGATCTACATCGGCAGCCAGGGGATTGTGCAGGGCACCTATGAAACCTTCGTGGAAGCGGGCCGACAGCACTATAACGGCTCACTGAAAGGCCGCTGGGTGCTCACCGCCGGACTGGGCGGCATGGGCGGCGCGCAGCCGCTGGCCGCGACGCTGGCCGGCGCGTGCTCCCTGAACATTGAGTGCCAGCAGAGCCGCATCGATTTCCGTCTGCGTACCCGCTATGTTGATGAACAGGCCGACAACCTCGATGACGCGCTGGCGCGCATCAAAAAGTACACCGCTGAAGGCAAAGCCGTGTCGGTTGCCCTGTGCGGCAACGCGGCGGATATTCTGCCGGAACTGGTGGCGCGCGGCGTGCGTCCGGATCTGGTCACCGACCAGACCAGCGCTCACGATCCGCTTCATGGTTACCTGCCAAAAGGCTGGACGTGGGAAGATTACCAGCAAAAAGCGGAAACCGATCCTGAGGGCACGGTACTGGCGGCTAAACGCGCCATGGCGGAACACGTCTCCGCGATGCTCGCCTTCAGTAAGATGGGGATTCCGACCTTTGATTACGGGAATAACATCCGCCAGATGGCGAAAGAGATGGGGGTGAATAACGCCTTTGACTTCCCCGGCTTCGTGCCCGCCTATATTCGTCCGCTGTTCTGCCGCGGCATCGGGCCGTTCCGCTGGGTTGCCCTGTCCGGCGACCCGGAGGATATCTACAAAACCGACGCCAGAGTGAAGGAAATTGTCGCCGACGACGAGCACCTGCACCGCTGGCTGGACATGGCGCGCGAGCGCATTAATTTCCAGGGCCTGCCAGCGCGTATCTGCTGGGTCGGGCTGGAGTGGCGGCAAAAACTCGGCCTCGCCTTTAACGAAATGGTGCGCAGCGGCGAAGTCTCCGCGCCGATCGTCATTGGCCGCGACCACCTGGACTCCGGCTCTGTCGCCAGTCCGAACCGTGAAACCGAAGCCATGCGCGACGGCTCGGATGCGGTCTCCGACTGGCCGCTGCTGAATGCCCTGCTGAACACCGCCAGTGGCGCAACCTGGGTGTCGCTGCACCACGGCGGCGGCGTCGGGATGGGCTTCTCCCAGCACTCCGGGATGGTCATCGTCTGTGACGGTACCGACGAAGCGGCGGCACGTATTGCTCGCGTGCTGCATAACGACCCGGCAACCGGCGTGATGCGCCACGCGGATGCGGGTTACGAGATTGCCATTGATTGTGCCAAAGAGCAGGGCCTGAACCTGCCGATGATCCCCGCCACACAAGGAAAGCCTGCATGAACGCGTTAACACTTACTCCCGGCTCTTTGTCGCTCAAACAGCTGCGTCACGTCTGGCGTCAGCCGGTGACACTCGCCCTTGATGAAAGCGCCCACCGTGCCATTAACGACAGCGTGGCCTGCGTGGAGGCGATTGTAGCGGAGGGGCGCACCGCCTACGGCATCAATACCGGGTTTGGCCTGCTGGCGCAGACCCGCATTGCCACGCACGATCTGGAGAATTTACAGCGTTCGCTGGTGTTGTCGCACGCGGCGGGGGTTGGCCAGCCGCTGGACGATGAGATCGTCCGCCTGATGATGGTGTTGAAAATCAACAGCCTGGCGCGTGGGTTTTCCGGCATTCGTCTGAGCGTGATCCAGGCGCTGATGGCGCTGGTGAATGCTGAAGTTTATCCGTGGATCCCGGCGAAGGGCTCCGTCGGAGCTTCCGGCGATCTGGCACCGCTGGCGCATATGTCGCTGCTCCTGCTGGGTGAAGGCCAGGCGCGCTGGCAAGGGGAGTGGCTGCCTGCGAAAGAGGCGCTAAAAAAAGCCGGCTTAGCGCCGATCACCCTCGCGGCAAAAGAAGGGCTGGCGCTGCTCAACGGCACGCAGGCGTCGACGGCCTTTGCGCTGCGCGGCCTGTTTGAAGCGGAAGATCTGTTCGCCTCCGCGGTGGTGTGTGGTGCGCTGACCACTGAAGCGGTGCTCGGCTCGCGTCGTCCGTTCGATGCCCGCATCCACGAGGTGCGCGGCCAGCGTGGTCAGATTGATGCCGCAGCCATGTACCGCCACGTACTTACCGATACCAGCGACATTGCCGATTCGCATCACAACTGCGAGAAGGTGCAGGATCCGTATTCTCTGCGCTGCCAGCCGCAGGTGATGGGCGCATGCCTGACACAGCTTCGCCAGGCGGCAGAAGTGCTGCTGGTGGAGGCCAATGCGGTGTCCGACAACCCACTGGTGTTTGCTCAGGAAAACGAGGTGGTCTCCGGCGGCAACTTCCACGCCGAGCCGGTGGCGATGGCCGCAGATAATATCGCGCTGGCGATTGCCGAAATCGGAGCCTTGTCCGAGCGTCGAATCGCACTAATGATGGATAAACACATGTCCCAGCTGCCGCCGTTCCTGGTGCGCAACGGCGGCGTGAACTCGGGCTTTATGATCGCCCAGGTCACCGCCGCAGCACTGGCAAGCGAAAACAAAGCCCTGTCGCATCCGCACAGCGTGGACAGCCTGCCAACGTCAGCAAATCAGGAAGATCACGTTTCGATGGCCCCGGCTGCCGGGCGTCGACTGTGGGAGATGGCCTCCAACACCCGCGGCGTGCTGGCGGTGGAATGGCTGGCGGCGTGTCAGGGTATTGATTTGCGCGAAGGGCTAAAATCCAGCCCGCTGCTGGAGCAGGCGCGTCATACGCTGCGCGAGCACGTTACGCACTACGATGAGGACCGCTTCTTTGCGCCGGATATTGATAAGGCGATACAGCTTCTGGAAGAAGAAACCCTTGCAGGATTGCTACCTTCCGTGCTGTGATTTTTTTGCCCGGTGGCGCTGCGCTTACCGGGCCTACGAATGCGAAATGTAGGCCGGGTAAGGCGTAGCCGCCACCCGGCTTTTTTTATGAATACATCGCCGTAATCGACGCGCTGCCCAGCGAATGGAAATGGACGTTAAAGCCTACCATTGCCCCGCTCGCCCCTTCGTCAACCTCAATCTTGTCCACATCCAGCGCGTGCACCGTGAAGATATAGCGGTGCGTTTCCCCTTTTGGCGGCGCCGCGCCGCCGTAGCCCGCTTTGCCAAAGTCCGTGCGGGTCTGAATCGCACCGTCGGGCAGGGCAACCAGATCGGAACCGGAACCCTGCGGCAGCACGCGGGTGTCGGCGGGCAGGTTTGCCACGATCCAGTGCCACCAGCCCGAGCCGGTTGGCGCATCCGGATCGTAGCAGGTCACGACAAAACTTTTGGTTCCCGCTGGTACATCGTCCCACGCCAGATGGGGAGAGATATTATCTCCCTGATAACCCATCCCGTTAAACACGTGACGTTCCGGCAGCTTTTCGCCGTCGCGCAAATCTTTACTGATGATTTTCATCCTATTTCCCTCGTTACTCACTCATTCAGAAAGTGTAACGCATGGGGTTAAATCGTGAAATGCGCTGATATGTTAACGGCTTTAACCACTGCCCCGGTCAGCTTGTGGAGCTGATCCGGAGAAATGCTGTACGGCGGCATGAGGTAAATCAGCTTACCGAAAGGTCGCACCCAAACGCCCTGGTCAACGAAGAAGCGCTGCAACGCGGCCATGTTCACCGGATGCGTTGTCTCGATCACCCCGATGGCGCCCAGCACGCGGACGTCCGCGACGTATTCCGCATCCGCTGCCGCGCTTAGCTGCTGCTTCAGCTGCGCCTCAATCGCCGCCACCTGCGTCTGCCACTCGCCGCTCTCCAGAATGGCGAGGCTTTCGCTTGCCACGGCGCAGGCCAGCGGGTTGCCCATAAACGTCGGGCCGTGCATAAAGCAGCCCGCGTCGCCGTCGCTGATGGTGTCGGCAACCTGGCGGGTGGTGAGCGTGGCGGAGAGCGTCATGGTGCCGCCGGTGAGCGCTTTCCCCAGGCACAGAATATCCGGCGCGATCCCCGCATGCTCGCAGGCAAACAGCTTCCCGGTACGACCAAAGCCGGTGGCGATCTCATCGGCAATCAGCAAAATCCCTTCGCGGTCGCACATCTTCCGAATGCGCTTCAGCCACTCGGGGTGATACATCCGCATTCCGCCCGCGCCCTGCACAATCGGTTCGAGAATAACGGCGGCAATCTCGTGGCGATGGGCCGCCATCAACCGCGCGAAGCCCACCATGTCCATCTCGTCCCATTCGCCGTCGAAGCGGCTCTGCGGGGCTGGCGCAAACAGGTTTTCCGGCAGGTAGCCTTTCCACAGGCTGTGCATGGAGTTGTCCGGATCGCACACCGACATCGCCCCGAAGGTGTCGCCGTGATAGCCGTTGCGGAAGGTGAGGAACCGCTGGCGCGTTTCGCCCTTCGCATGCCAGTACTGCAACGCCATTTTCATCGCCACTTCCACGGCCACCGAGCCGGAATCAGCCAGGAAAACACACTCCAGCGATTCAGGCGTCATCGCTACCAGGCGACGGCATAAATCCACCGCGGGCTGATGCGTGATCCCGCCAAACATCACGTGTGACATCTGGTCAATCTGCGCTTTCATCGCCGCGTTCAGACGCGGGTGGTTGTAGCCATGGATCGCCGCCCACCAGGAGGACATCCCGTCAACAAGCCGCTCGCCGCTGGCGAGATGCAGCTCGCAGCCGTGGGCCGAGGCTATCGGATAGACGGGAAGGGGGCGGGTCGTGGAGGTGTAAGGGTGCCAGATATGCTGCTTGTCGAAGGTGAGATCGTCCTGGGTCATAATCGACTTGTAAACCATTTTGAAAAGTTTTAGGTTTACAAGTATAAACCGAACCGACAATTAACAAAACCCTTTGGAGAAGCCCGATGGCTCACCACGCACGCTGGACGATGTCGCAAGTCACTGAATTATTCAACAAACCTTTCCTGGAGCTGATGTTTGAGGCGCAACAGGTGCACCGCCAGCACTTCGATCCGCGTCATGTTCAGGTCAGCACGCTGCTGTCGATTAAAACCGGGGCTTGCCCGGAAGACTGCAAATATTGCCCGCAAAGCGCGCGCTATAAAACCGGTCTCGAATCCGAGCGCCTGATGGAAGTCGAGCAGGTGCTCGACTCCGCGCGCAAGGCCAAAAACGCTGGCTCAACCCGCTTCTGCATGGGCGCGGCGTGGAAAAACCCCCATGACCGCGACATGCCCTATCTGGAGCAGATGGTGAAGGGGGTGAAGGAGATGGGGCTTGAAGCCTGCATGACCCTGGGTACGCTTAACGAGGAGCAGGCGCAGCGCCTCTCGGCGGCAGGGCTGGATTACTACAATCACAACCTCGATACCTCGCCGGAATTCTACGGTAACATCATCACCACGCGCACCTATCAGGAGCGTCTGGACACGCTGGATAAAGTGCGTGATGCGGGGATCAAGGTCTGTTCCGGCGGGATCGTGGGACTGGGCGAAACGGTAAAAGATCGTGCCGGCCTGCTGTTACAGCTGGCGAACCTGCCGAACCCGCCGGAAAGCGTGCCCATCAACATGCTGGTGAAGGTAAAAGGCACGCCGCTGGCGGATAATGAGGACGTGGATGCCTTCGATTTCATCCGCACCATCGCGGTGGCGCGCATCATGATGCCAACCTCTTACGTTCGCCTCTCTGCCGGTCGCGAGCAGATGAGCGAGCAGACCCAGGCAATGTGCTTTATGGCCGGGGCCAACTCCATCTTCTACGGTTGCAAACTGCTGACCACACCAAACCCGGAAGAGGACAAAGACGTTCAGCTGTTCCGCAAGCTGGGGCTGAACCCACACCAGACCGGGGTACAGGCGGGGGATAACGAGCAACAGCAGCAGCTGGAGCAGCAGATTTTCAACGCCGACACTGACCAGTTCTACAACGCGGCAGCCGTATGACCTGGCAGGCACGTATCAGGACCGCGCTCGACGAGCGGCGGGCGGCGGATGCATTTCGGGTACGCAGGGTAGTGGAAAACGGTGCAGGCCGTTTTCTCACCCGGGAAGGAGAGCGGTTCTGTAATTTCTCCAGCAACGATTATCTGGGCCTGAGCCAGCACCCGCAAATCGTTCGTGCCTGGCAGCAGGGCGCGGATCGTTACGGCGTGGGCAGCGGTGGCTCCGGGCACGTCAGCGGCTACACCACGGCCCATCAGGCGCTGGAGGAAGCGTTGGCCGACTGGCTGGGCTACCCGCGGGCGCTGCTGTTTATCTCCGGTTTTGCCGCGAATCAGGCGGTGATTGCCGCCCTGATGGGCAAAGACGACCGCATCATCGCGGACCGCCTGAGCCACGCCTCCCTGCTTGAAGCCGCCAGTCTCAGCCCGGCACAGCTGCGGCGTTTTGCCCATAACGATGCCTCTCAGCTGAACGTCCTGCTGGGTAAACCCTGTTCAGGGCTTCAGCTGGCGGTCACGGAAGGGGTATTCAGCATGGACGGCGACAGCGCGCCCCTGGCCGCGTTGCACGACGCCGCAAAACAGCAAAACGCATGGCTGCTGGTCGACGATGCCCACGGCATTGGCGTCACCAGCGAGGAGGGGCGCGGAAGCGCTTATCAGCAGGGCGTCAGGCCGGAACTGCTGGTGGTCACCTTCGGCAAAGGCTTCGGCGCCAGCGGTGCCGCGGTGTTGTGCAGCGAGCCGGTGGCCGACTACCTGGTGCAGTTCGCCCGGCACCTGATCTACAGCACCAGCATGCCCCCGGCGCAGGCCGTGGCACTCTCTGCGTCGCTTGCGGTGATCCGCGGCGAAGACGGCGCTGAACGCCGGGCTCGCCTGGCCGACCATATTCAGCGTTTCCGCCGGGGGGTAAGCGAACTGCCTTACCGGCTTACCGACTCCCGCAGCGCCATTCAGCCCGTGATTGTGGGTGAAAACCATCGGGCGCTGATGCTGGCACAGGCGCTACGAGAACGCGGGCAGTGGGTCACGGCGATCCGCCCACCCACCGTGCCGCCAGGCACCGCGCGCTTGCGTCTGACGCTTACGGCAGCGCACGAGCCGCAGGATATCGATACGCTTCTGGAGGCACTGTATGTCTCCCGTCAATAAACAGGCCGTTGCCGCCGCGTTTGGCCGGGCAGCGCAAAGCTATTCACAGCACGATGAGCTGCAACGCCTGAGCGCGCGCGGGCTGCTGGCCGCGCTCGGTGACGGGCGTTTTGCGCAGGTGCTCGACGCGGGCTGCGGGCCAGGCGGCAATAGCCGCTACTGGCGCGCAACGGGCAGCCGCGTCACGGCGCTGGATTTATCCGCGCAGATGCTGGATGAAGCCCGCCAGCAGCAGTCAGCAGACCGTTATCTGGTGGCCGATATCGAGGCCATCCCGCTGGAGGATGCGCTTTTTGACCTCGTCTGGAGCCATCTGGCGGTGCAGTGGTGCACCAGCCTGTCGCAGGCGCTACGCGAGCTTTACCGCGTGGCACGGCCCGGCGGAGCGGTGGCCTTTACCACCCTGCTGGAAAGTTCGTTGCCGGAGCTGAATCAGGCGTGGAGGGCGGTGGATGCGCAGCCGCACGCCAACCGGTTTCTCTCGCACGAACAGGTCACTCAGGCGCTGGCAGGCTGGCGCTATCGCAGTGAGGTCCAGACCGTCACCCTCGAATTTAGCGATGCGTTAAGCGCCATGCGCTCTCTTAAGGGCATAGGCGCGACGCACCTGCACGCCGGTCGGGAGAAGAAACCCCTTACCCGCGGACAACTCCAGCGTCTCGGGCTGGCCTGGCCGCAGGATCGGGGCCGGTTCCCGCTCTCTTATCATCTTTTTCATGGGATTATTGAACGTGACTGAACGTTATTTTGTTACCGGTACGGACACCGAAGTCGGTAAAACGGTTGCCAGCGCCGCGCTGTTGCAGGCGGCGCGTCTGCTGGGGAAAACAACGGCCGGGTATAAGCCCGTAGCCTCCGGCAGCGAGATGACGCCGGAAGGCTTACGCAATACTGATGCGCTGGCGCTACAGCGTAACAGCAGCCTTGTGCTGGCCTATTCTGCGGTGAACCCCTATACCTTTGCTGAACCCACCTCGCCGCACATCGTCAGCGCCGATGAAGATCGTCCGATTGATTTTTCGGTGCTCTCTTCCGGATTACGCAACCTGGAAACGCAGGCCGACTGGGTGCTGGTGGAGGGGGCTGGCGGCTGGTTTACCCCGCTGTCCGACGAGCAGACATTTGCTGACTGGGTGCAGGCCGAACAGCTTCCGGTCATTCTGGTGGTCGGCGTGAAGCTTGGCTGTATCAATCACGCCATGCTGACCGCTCAGGCCGTGCAGCAGGCCGGGTTGCGTCTGGCAGGGTGGATTGCCAATGACGTGGTTGCACCGGGTAAACGTCATGCTGAGTATCTGGCGACGCTGAAGCGGGTGCTGCCTGCGCCGTTTCTCGGCGAGATCCCGTGGCTTGCCGACGGCGCAGAGCAGGCGGAAACCGGACGCTATCTTGACCTCAGCGCCTTATGTCTCGCGCCATCCAGTGCGCAATAAGGTCGTCATCCAGCTCGTTAACGTGGCCCTGTGCCACGTTACGCCCGCGATAGAGCATGCAGAAACGATCCGCTACCCGGCGGATAAACGACAGCTGTTGCTCCGCTAACAGCACCGTCATTCCCAGCTCCCGATTCAACCGTACCAGCAGTTGACCCAGCCTGCGGGCGAAGCCTTGCCCTGCGCCATACATGGGCTCATCCAGAATCAACACGCGCGGGCGATTAACCAGCGCACTGGCGAGGGCCAGCTGATACTGGTCGTCGGGGGACAGCGCAGAGGCACGCATTTGTCGCAGCGGATAGAGCTCCGGAAACAGGGCGTACACGTCATTTTTTGATGTCGGGTCGGATTTCCCCGTCGCCCGCATAGCGATATGCAGATTTTCATCGACGGTCAGCTGGGAAAATATCCGCCGATCCTGCGGGACGTAGCCTATCGTTGGCGGCGCCGTGAATGCTGACGCAGGGCTAAGCAAATTACGCGGCGGCGCGCCAGCCTCATGCCATATGATGGTGCCGCTCTCAACGGGCACCTTTCCGGTAATGCAGTTCATGAGCGTGGATTTACCCATGCCAGGCAGGCCAACAATGCCCGTACAGATGCCTTGCGGGAAATCGATATTCACGTTCCATAGCGTATGTTGGCTTCCGTAAAACTGATTTACAGCACGCAGACTCAACATCTTTCTCTCCTTAAAAATGTGTGGGGTAATGCTCAGGCTGATATCTGCAAAACGCCTGCCAGAAACAAAATAATGATTAAAAAAGAGCCATTTTTAGGAATAACCCACTGCTAAAAGCTTAACGTTTGTTCGAATTGCACGCTCCCGGTGCCGTGCGTGTCGAATCGTGGTGCAGGGAAAATGACGGAATTGTGATTAAGATCTCGCCGGTTACTTATGAAAAAATGAACGTTTTCCAGGCAAAAAAGAGTGATAAAAATTTTTTACTGCCGCTTCGTGGGAAAAACCGGGAATTTGCTGGAGTGCATGCTGTACGGGCTGGAGGCAGTTATCCACTATTCCTGTGGATAACCTTGTGCATTAGAGTTAGAAAACACGCGATAAGCGAGAGAATACGCGGGTTACGCCCAAATTGATGCGAAACGCGGCTTTAGGAAATAGTCTATATTTTTTAACGAATTAGATAAAAGCAATTCCCTCAGCGCCAGCGACACCTGTTGCCATAAAACTTTCATAACCGCCCTTGACAAATGTTAAAAAAGTAATAGTTCTGGGGATAACCCCCTGCGGCTGGTGTTTTATATTGTCACAGTTGAAATTTAGCTCGCGAACGCACTAATCCTCTCTGCGCTACGCTAAATATCCTGACACGCTACTGGTTTTCCATCCAGTGTTTTTTACTGGCAATCCTGGCCACAACGAGTAAAATTACTCACCTGCCGCTTATTCTGTCATCAGGTCGTCGCCCATGAGTAAACCGTTCAAATTGAATTCTGCTTTCCGTCCTTCCGGGGATCAGCCCGAGGCCATTCGTCGCCTGGAAGAGGGGCTGGAAGACGGGCTGGCGCACCAGACCCTGCTGGGGGTAACCGGTTCGGGTAAAACCTTCACCATTGCCAACGTCATTGCCGATCTTCAGCGTCCTACGATGGTTCTCGCGCCGAACAAAACGCTGGCGGCGCAGCTGTATGGTGAGATGAAAGAGTTCTTCCCGGAAAACGCGGTGGAGTATTTCGTCTCCTACTACGACTACTACCAGCCGGAAGCCTACGTTCCCAGCTCCGACACGTTTATCGAGAAAGATGCCTCGGTGAACGAACATATCGAGCAGATGCGTTTGTCGGCGACCAAGGCGCTGCTGGAGCGTCGTGATGTGGTGGTGGTGGCCTCGGTGTCGGCGATCTACGGCCTGGGCGATCCGGATCTCTATCTCAAGATGATGCTGCACCTGACGCAGGGGATGATCATCGATCAGCGTGCAATTTTGCGCCGTCTGGCGGAGCTGCAGTACACCCGTAACGATCAGGCGTTCCAGCGCGGGACCTTCCGCGTACGTGGTGAGGTGATTGATATCTTCCCGGCGGAATCGGACGACATGGCGCTGCGCGTGGAGCTGTTCGATGAAGAGGTTGAACGCCTGTCGCTGTTCGATCCGCTGACCGGTCACGTGGAGTCGGTGATCCAGCGCTTCACCATCTACCCGAAAACGCACTACGTGACGCCACGCGAGCGTATCGTACAGGCGATGGAAGAGATTAAAATTGAGCTGGCAGACCGCCGCAAGGTGCTGCTGGCGAACAACAAGCTGCTGGAAGAGCAGCGCCTGAGCCAGCGTACCCAGTTCGATCTGGAGATGATGAACGAGCTGGGCTACTGCTCCGGCATTGAAAACTACTCACGCTACCTCTCCGGGCGCGGACCGGGCGAAGCGCCGCCGACGCTGTTTGACTACCTTCCGGCGGACGGCCTGCTGGTGATCGACGAATCCCACGTTACGATCCCCCAGATCGGCGGGATGTACCGCGGTGACCGCGCGCGTAAAGAGACGCTGGTGGAGTACGGATTCCGACTGCCGTCAGCGCTGGACAACCGTCCGATGAAGTTTGAAGAATTTGAGGCGCTTGCTCCGCAGACCATCTACGTATCGGCGACGCCGGGCAACTACGAGCTGGAGAAATCCGGTGATGACGTGGTGGACCAGGTTGTGCGTCCGACCGGGCTGCTGGATCCGATTATCGAGGTGCGTCCGGTGGCGACGCAGGTGGACGATCTGCTCTCGGAAATACGTGCCCGCTCTGCCATCAACGAGCGCGTGCTTGTGACCACGCTCACCAAACGTATGGCGGAGGATTTGACGGAGTATCTGGAAGAACACGGCGAGAAGGTGCGGTATCTGCACTCGGATATTGATACCGTGGAGCGTATGGAGATCATCCGCGACCTGCGCCTGGGCGAGTTCGACGTGCTGGTGGGTATCAACCTTCTGCGAGAAGGTCTGGATATGCCGGAAGTGTCGCTGGTGGCGATTCTGGACGCGGACAAAGAGGGCTTCCTGCGTTCCGAGCGCTCGCTGATCCAGACCATTGGCCGCGCCGCGCGTAACGTCAACGGGAAGGCGATTCTGTACGGGGATAAAATCACCCCGTCGATGGCCAAAGCGATTGGCGAAACGGAACGTCGTCGCGAGAAGCAGCAGCGCTATAACGAAGAGCACGGCATCACGCCGCAGGGGCTGAACAAGAAAGTGGTGGATATCCTGGCGCTGGGTCAGAACATTGCGAAGACCAAAGCGAAAGGGCGCGGCAAGGCCCGTTCAGTGGTGGAAGAGGATACCGTCGCGCTGACCCCGAAAGCGTTGCAGCAAAAGATCCACGAGCTGGAAGGGCAGATGATGCAGCACGCGCAGAATCTGGAGTTCGAAGAGGCTGCGCAAATCCGCGATCAGCTTCATCAGCTGCGGGATCTGTTTATTGCGGCATCGTAGTTTTTTGCCCGGTGGGGTTTTCTCCCTCTCCCTGTGGGCTGAGGGATCCCCAGTAATTTTTTTATGCAGAAGCAATAAAGTTGCTTTCTAAATGACTGAGGGCTGTCAGCGATGCCCTGGTCCGGCTGTAAATCGCTGAGGCGTTTGCCTTCCGGCCGGGGCGAGGCGCAGGGATGCGCCGAGAGGGCGGCTTTACAGGGACGTTGCCTCCGCCCGTACCCGATAAGCCGGAAGGAATAAGCCGAGGGCACCGCGAAGCGGCGATTTACCGCCGGGAGCCCGGGTCGCCAGGGTGGTGGCGACTGAGCCACCCTGGCACGTTCACCGCTCATGTCGCTACAGAGTAGCAAGGAACATAAAGTGAACGGAATGACCACCACCGCCGTATATTCCCCTCACCCTAACCCTCTCCCCGGAGGGGCGAGGGGATTGCTCAGTGCTCGCATTAATTTGTGGGGAACCCTCAGCCCTGTGGGAGAGGGCCGGGGTGAGGGCATCAGGCCGCACAAAACGAACCTAACCTAATGCCTGAATCGCCTTCTCCAGCGCCTCGCGCAGCAGATGGCGGTCGTGGCGATATTTAATATCGCTGGCTTCCAGCGGCTCCTGCACCACCACGCGAGCGCCAATCCCCGACACATCTACTTTTGGCCCGACCACGACACCATCGATAATTTTCTTACCAACATACTGTTCCATCAGGTCCAGCTTATCCGCCAGCGACAGGCTTGCCGCCGCCGGACTGAGTTCGCGGCCTAAATTACCGATATAGACCATGGGCGCAGGCGTTCTGCGCAGCGCCTGCGCCAGCTCTTTCACCAGCAGGATCGGCATCAGGCTGGTATAAAAACTCCCCGGCCCAATCAGGATCAGATCGGCCTCGCCAATCGCTTCAACCGCTTCACGCGTTGCGGGTACGCTGGGGTAGGTCATCAGCTCTTTTGGCGGAAGAAGAAGCTGGTCGATATTCACTTCACCATACACTTCGTGATCGTCAGCATCGATCGCCATCAAATCTACCGGCTGTTCGGACATCGGGATCAGGAACGCATCCACTTTTAGCAGGTTACGAATTAAATTGATCGCTTCCAGAGGGCGCACGCTCAGGTGATCCAGCGCCTTTAACATCAGATTTCCAAGGTTATGGCCTGAAAGTTCGCCATTTCCCCCAAAACGGTACTCAAACATCGCCGAGGCCACGCTTGGCTCAGTGATGAGCTGGTTGAGGCAGTTGCGCATATCACCCCAGGCTATCCCGCCTTCAGCACGTCGGATCCGCCCGGTTGAGCCGCCGTTGTCCGTTGTTGTCACGATGCCCGTCAGGCGTGAGCCCAGTGACGATAACGACGACATAACCCGTCCCAGACCGTGACCTCCTCCAAGAGCGACCACGCGGTCCAGATCCGCAAAAGTGCGATTGCGCATACCTATTCCTTATCCTGTTAAGCTTGCGTCACAGTAACGCAACTACTCCTAAAAGACGATGCCTCTCACAAACCATAATGACGTATATCAATGCGAAAGCGCTGTTTTTGCGTATTCTGTAGTGAAAATGCACGATAACATCGTTATGTATAAATTTATATAGCGAAAAGCGACAATGGCGAAGTGGCGATTTCCACGCTACTATCGCCATAACCACGTTTTCAAAACTGAAAACATACACTCTAGCCCTGGCGCCTGTGTCGAGAGATATGGCGCCCTGGCCGTGGCGGATTTGCCACCAGGGTACAGAAAGAAATGACTGTGCCTCCCGATCTGGAAAGGTGTACATGGCTTCACAACTTACTGATGCTTTCGCGCGTAAGTTTTTCTACTTACGTTTGTCGATTACCGACGTGTGTAACTTCCGTTGCACCTACTGCCTGCCCGATGGCTACAAGCCGGGCAGCGTCACCAATAATGGCTTTCTCTCCGTGGATGAAGTACGCCGCGTCACGCGCGCGTTCTCTGAACTCGGTACGGAAAAAGTGCGTCTTACCGGGGGAGAGCCCTCCCTGCGCCGTGATTTCCCTGACATCATTGCCGCCGTGCGTGAAAACGAACGTATCCGCCAGATAGCGGTGACCACCAACGGTTACCGCATGGCGCGTGACGTGGCGAACTGGCGCGATGCGGGGCTGACGGCGATCAACGTCAGCGTCGATAGCCTGGACGCCCGTCAGTTCCACGCCATTACCGGCCAGGATAAGTTCCAGCAGGTAATGGACGGCATCGATGCCGCGTTCACCGCCGGTTTCGACAAGGTCAAAGTCAATACCGTATTGATGCGTGATGTGAACCACCATCAGCTGGACACCTTTCTGGCGTGGATCAAACCGCGCCGCATTCAACTGCGTTTTATTGAGCTGATGGAGACCGGGGAGGGCAGCGAGCTGTTCCGTCGCCATCACATCTCCGGCATGGTCCTGCGTGACGAACTGCTGAAACGCGGCTGGATCCACCAGATCCGCCAGCGCAGCGATGGCCCGGCGCAGGTCTTTTGTCATCCGGATTATGAAGGCGAAATCGGCCTGATCATGCCCTATGAAAAAGACTTCTGTGCCAGCTGCAACCGCCTGCGCGTCTCCTCTGTTGGCAAGCTGCACCTCTGCCTGTTCGGGGATGGCGGCGTCGATCTGCGCGATTTGCTGGAAGACGACGCCCAACAGGACGCGCTTGAAGCACGCATTTCCGAGGCGCTGACGCACAAAAAGCAGACCCATTTCCTGCATCAGGGCAACACCGGCATTACTCAGAACCTGTCCTATATCGGCGGGTAATCAGGCTTTAGAAGGAACCAGAAGATGAGTCAGGTAAGCGCGGAATTTATCCCGACACGCATTGCTATTCTTACCGTTTCCGAACGTCGTGGTGAAGAGGATGATACCTCCGGCCACTGGCTGCGCGAGGCGGCACACGAAGCCGGGCACCAGATTGTTGATAAAGCGATCGTCAAAGAGAACCGTTACGCCATTCGCGCTCAGGTTTCACAGTGGATTGCGAGTGATGACGTCCAGGTTGTACTGATCACTGGCGGCACCGGCTTTACCGCAGGCGACCAGGCGCCGGAAGCGCTGCTTCCGCTGTTCGATCGCGAAGTAGAAGGCTTCGGCGAAGTGTTCCGCATGCTCTCATTTGAAGAGATTGGCACCTCTACGCTCCAGTCCCGTGCCGTCGCGGGGGTAGCGAACAAGACGCTGATCTTCGCCATGCCGGGCTCGACCAAAGCCTGCCGCACCGCGTGGGAAAACATTATTGCCCCGCAGCTGGATGCCCGTACCCGTCCGTGTAATTTCCATCCCCATTTAAAGAAATAAGCTATGTCACAACTGACCCACATAAACGCCGCTGGCGAAGCGCATATGGTGGATGTCTCCGCCAAAGCCGAAACGGTGCGCGAGGCGCGTGCTGAAGCGTTCGTCACCATGCAGCCGGAGACGCTGGCGATGATTATCGACGGTAGCCATCACAAGGGTGATGTGTTTGCCACCGCCCGCATCGCCGGTATTCAGGCCGCTAAACGTACCTGGGACCTCATCCCGCTCTGCCATCCGCTGATGCTCAGCAAAGTGGAGGTAAATTTGCAGGCGCAGCCGGAGCATAACCGCGTGCGTATCGAGTCCCTGTGCCGCTTAACCGGGAAAACCGGTGTGGAGATGGAGGCGTTAACGGCAGCCTCCGTGGCGGCGCTGACCATCTACGACATGTGTAAAGCGGTGCAGAAAGATATGGTGATTGGCCCGGTGCGTCTGCTGGCAAAAAGCGGCGGCAAATCCGGTGATTTTAAGGTGGAAATCCATGATTAAGGTGCTCTTTTTTGCCCAGGTCCGTGAGCTGGTTAATACCGACAGCCTGACGCTGGACGGCTCTTTCGAAAACGTCGCCGCCCTGCGTGCGCATCTGGCGGCGCAAAGCGACCGCTGGGCGCTGGCGCTGGATGAAGGCAAACTGCTGGCCGCCGTGAATCAGACGCTGGTGGAGTTGACCCACCCGCTGGCCGATGGGGATGAAGTGGCCTTCTTCCCGCCGGTCACAGGGGGTTGAGATGACGGAAACCCGAATTCTGGTTGGCCATGAGCGTTTTAACGTGGGCACGGAATATGACTGGCTGGCCGGGCGCGACGAAGACGGCGCGGTCGTGACCTTTACCGGGAAAGTGCGTAATCATAATCTCGGCGACAGCGTAAAAGCGCTGACGCTGGAGCATTATCCGGGAATGACCGAAAAATCGCTGGCGGCCATTGTCGAAGAGGCGCGAGGCCGCTGGCCGCTGGGGCGCGTTACGGTTATCCATCGCATCGGCGAAATGTGGCCCGGCGAAGAAATTGTGTTTGTCGGCGTCACCAGCGCCCATCGCGGGAGTGCTTTTGCGGCGGGGGAGTTCATCATGGATTACCTCAAAACTAAAGCGCCGTTCTGGAAGCGTGAAGCGACGCCGGAAGGTGAGCGCTGGGTGGAATCGCGGGACAGCGACAAACAGGCTGCCAGCCGCTGGTAACAGGTTTACGTGGATGTGTTAGTCTTAACGTGTGTGTTTACTTAATCAGGAGTGAATCATGGACCGATTTCCGCGTTCCGATTCGATAGTTCAGCAGACCCGTAGCGGGCTGCAAACCTACATGGCTCAGGTATATGGCTGGATGACGGTTGGCCTGCTGCTTACCGCGTTTATCGCGTGGTATGCGGCAAACACGCCTGAACTGATGATGTTTATCTTCTCCAGCAAAATCACCTTCTTTGGGCTGATTATTGCGCAACTGGCGCTGGTATTCGTGCTCTCCGGGCTGGTGCACAAGCTCAGCGCGGGCATGGCGACCACGCTGTTTATGCTCTATTCGGCGCTGACCGGGCTGACGCTCTCCAGTATTTTCATCGTTTACACCTACTCCTCCATCGCCAGCACCTTTGTGGTGACCGGCGGGATGTTCGGTGTGATGAGCCTGTACGGTTACACCACCAAACGTGACCTGAGCGGCTTCGGCAACATGCTGTTTATGGGGCTGATAGGGATTGTGCTGGCGTCGCTGGTGAACCTGTGGTTGAAGAGTGACGCGCTGATGTGGGCGGTGACCTATATCGGGGTGGTGATCTTCGTGGGCTTAACCGCCTACGACACCCAGAAACTGAAAAACATCGGTGAACAAATTGATGTTCGCGACAGTTCAAACCTGCGCAAATACTCGATTCTGGGCGCGCTGACGCTGTATCTGGACTTCATCAACCTGTTCCTGATGCTGCTGCGTATTTTTGGCAACCGGCGTTAGTGAGGGTGGCGCTGTCTGATGCCCTCACCCTGACCCTCTCCCTTTGGGCTGAGGGTTCCCCACAAATTAATGCGAGCACTGAGCAATCCCCTCGCCCCTCCGGAGAGAGGGTTAGGGTGAGGGGAACATACGGCGGTGGTGGTCATTCCGTTCACTTTATGTTCCTTGCTACTCTGTAACGACATGACCGGTGAACGTGCCAGGGTGGCTCAGTCGCCACCACCCTGGCGACCCGGGCTCCCGGCGGTAAATCGCCGCTTCGCGGTGCCCTCGGCTTATTCCTTCCGGCTTATCGGGTACGGGCGGAGGCAACGTCCCTGTAAAGCCGCCCTCTCGGCGCATCCCTGCGCCTCGCCCCGGCCTGCAGGAAACGCCTCAGCGATTTACAGCCGGACCAGGGCATCGCTGACAGCCCTCAGTCATTTAGAAAGCAACTTTATTGCTTCTGCATAAAAAAATTACTGGGGATCCCTCAGCCCACAGGGAGAGGGAACAAACCCTAAAAACGGCAACGAAGTTGCCGTTTTGCTTTTATTTTGCCATCGCCTTCTCGTTTTTGGCGCGCAGCTTCTTCGCCCGACTCTCCAGCACCAGATAACAGATCGTTGCCAGCGCCAGCGGCAGGAAGTAGTAGATCATGCGGTACGCGAGCAGGGCAGCGATAATCGTCCCGTGAGACACATGCTCCCCTGCAAGCAGCGCGATAAACACCGCCTCCAGTACGCCAATACCCGCCGGAATATGCACAATCACCCCGGCAATACTGCTTACCAGCAGCACGCCCAGCACGAAGAAGTAGTTCACATCTTCGCCAATCAACAGCCAGATAATGGCCCCCATCGCCATCCAGTTAGCGCTGGAAACCACCATTTGCAGGACGGCAAACTTCCATGACGGCAGCACCAGCTTCTGGCCTTTAATGGTCATGTGACGACGTTTGGCAAAGGCGCAGGCCCACAGGTAGGCGGCGATGATCAGCAGCAGTACGATGCCCAGAATGCGCAGGGTGGCCTCATCGATGTACCAGTGCGCAGGCAGCTGCACCACGCCAATGGTGAAAATCACCCCGCCGAGCAGGATATACCCCAGCCAGTTGGTGGTGATACTCAGCGAGAAAATACGCGTGATGGTGCCGCCCGGTAAGCCAAGGCGGGAGTACAGGCGATAGCGCATGCCAATCCCGCCCACCCAGGTGCTCAGCGTCAGGTTAAAGGCGTAGCAGATGAATGACACCAGCATAACCTGCCGTTTGGCAAGCTTATGCCCGCAGTAGGCGCGTCCCAACAGGTCATAGCAGCCGTACATCAGGTAGCTCACAATCACCAGGCCAACCGCCCCCAGCAGGACTGTCCGGTTGTAGTTGCGAATAACCTTCCACACCTCTTCCCAGTCCACCTTTTGGGCATACACCACCAGCAGGACCGCGACGGCAATGAAGAACAGCCAGGTCAGGATTTTTTTCGCCAGCCGCCAGCAAGGATGAGATTTCGACATCAGGTTTTCCCTCCATCTTCCGCCTCTACGCGGTCCTGGGTTTCCATTTCGGGTTGCACTGGCGGATCCACCAGCGCCAGTTTCGGTGTATGCGCGGGCAGCCAGCCCACCATGGCCGGGAAGTGGCGCAGGAAGTGGAACACCACCACGCCGATGCCAACGTTCCACCAGCTGCGTTTCGGCACCATGGACTCATCCACACGCACGCAGTCTTTATTGATCAGACCCTGAAGGTTATCGCGCAGGGTCTGATTAAACTGGCGATCGTGGATGATCAGGTTCGCTTCCAGATTGAGCGATAAGCTCAGCGGATCGAGGTTGCTTGAGCCAACGGTCGCCCAGTGGTCATCCATCACGGCCACTTTGCCGTGCAGCGGGCGGCGGCGATATTCATAGATTTGCACGCCGCTTTTGACCAGATAGCGATAGAGCAGACGCGCGCCCACCTTCACAATCGGCATATCGGGCTCACCCTGGACGATGAGCTTCACGCTCACGCCGCGTCGGGCCGCGTTGCGCATGGCGTGCAAAATCCGGTAACCGGGGAAGAAATAGGCGTTGGCGATAATCACCTCGCGCTTCGCGTTCGCCAGCATCTTCAGGTAGTGACGTTCGATATCGTCCCGGTGCTCCTCGTTATCCCGCCAGACGAACAGCGCCTGCGCCTCGCCGGGCTTGCGGTTCTCTTCCGGGCGATGGCGGCGTCGCCACCAGCGGCGAGCGGCCTCTTTGCCGGGTAAGTTTTCCAGCACGAACAGCTGGATGTCCTGAACCACCGGCCCTTCGATACGGATCGCGTAGTCCTGTTTCGCTTCGGGACCATAATCCGACATATGCTCGGCGGAGTAGTTAATGCCGCCAACGAAGGCCACCGTTTCGTCCACCACCACAATTTTGCGGTGCATTCGGCGGAACAGGTTGGTGCGCATCCCGAACAGACGCGGGCCGGGATCGTAATAGCGGAATACCACCCCTGCGGCAGTGAGCTCGTTAACAAATTCGTCGCTGAGATCCGGCGAACCATATCCGTCGAGCAGGACCTCGATTTTTATACCGCGACGAGCGGCTTGCAGCAGCGCGCTGTGCAACTGCCTGCCCACGTCGTCTTCAAACCAGATAAACGTTTCCAGAAAGACTTTCTGCTGTGCGTGGCTAATCGCCTCAAAGACCGCCGGATAAAAGTTATCGCCATTTTCCAGCAGCGTAATACGGTTACCTTCCTGCCATGTGCATTTCATAAGTGGATCTCCGCGCTGAGTGGGGCATGGTCGGAGAGATGTCGCCAGTTGAGTAAAGCCAGCGCCGTCGGGCTGCTGGCGTGGGCATTTTTTACGTAGATGCGGTCAAGGCGCAGCAGGGGGAAGCGCACCGGAAACGTCCGCGCGGGACGACCGCGTGAGCGGGTAAAAATCTCCTCCAGCCCCGCATTCACCTTCAGAGGATGATTGGCACGCTGTCGCCAGTCGTTAAAATCACCGGCCACCACCACGGGCTCGCCCTCCGGCAGCGCATTGGTCCAGTCTGCCAGCATCTGTAGCTGAGCCTGACGGTGGGCCTCACGCAGGCCAAGATGAACGCAGCCCACATGAATGGGAAAATCGAGCGCCGGTGGCGTGATGCGGCAGTATAACAACCCGCGTTTTTCGCTCTCGCCAACGGAGACGTCCCGGTTCTCATAATGCTCGATAGGAAAACGCGACAGCACTGCGTTACCGTGATGCCCCTCCGGGTAGACCGCATTGCGCCCGTAGGCGTAATCGCTCCACATGGTATCCGCCAGGAACTCGTAATGGGGCGTGTCGGGCCAGTTTTCGAAATGCATCGGGTGCACTTCGTGCGCGCCCATGACCTCCTGGAGGCAGACAATATCGGCGCTGACGGTGCGTACCGCGTCGCGCAGCTCCGGTAAAATGAAGCGGCGGTTAAATGCTGTGAAGCCCTTATGAATATTTATCGTCAGCACCTTAAGCGAGAAATGCTGCGTTCTTTTGCTCATAAACACCTTCCTGGGTGACTATCCCGATGAAAATAAAGTGTAGTAGGCGTCACAAAAAGATGCGGCGTTACGGAATTTTCCGTAAAGTGCGGTAGTCTGAATTAGCAGAGAAAAATCCTTCAGGAGAGAAGCCATGAAGTGGCAACAACGCGTTCGTGTCGCAACCGGTTTGAGTTGCTGGCAGATAATGTTGCATTTACTGGTCGTGGCCGTACTGGTGATGGGCTGGATGAGCGGCACGCTGGTGCGTGTCGGCTTAGGGTTATGTGTGGTTTACGGCGTGACCGTGCTGTCGATGCTGTTTTTACAGCGTCACCACGACGCGCGCTGGCGTGAAGTGGGTGATGTGCTCGAAGAGCTCACCACCACCTGGTATTTTGGTGCGGCAATGATCGTCCTGTGGCTGTTGTCACGCGTGCTGCAAAACAATCTGCTGCTGGCCCTGGCGGGTCTGGTTATCCTCGCAGGGCCTGCGGTGGTGTCGTTGCTCACCAAAGAGAAAAAGCTACGCGATGTTTCGTCTAAACATCGCATAGGCCACTGAGCCCGTTGTGGCCGCGATGACCAGTAGCGGCCACAAACTTCCCCACACAATATCCAGACTCGCATCCTTCAGATAGATTTGCTTGGTGATATCCGTGAAGTGACGAATCGGGTTTATCCATGTCAGATCCTGTAACCACACCGGCATGTTCTCCACTGGCGACACGTACCCTGAAAGCAAAATCGCCGGCATCATAAAGACAAACACCCCGATAAACGCCTGCTGCTGCGTTGAGCAGAGCGCGGAAATCAGCAGCCCAAACCCCACCAGCGACAGGCCGTAAATCACCATCGTGAAGTAAAACAGCGCCAGCGATCCGGCAAACGGGATCTGGTACGCCCATATTCCCACCCCCAGTACGATGGTGGCCTGGAACGTCGCGACAATCAGTGCTGGCACCGCTTTGCCGACAAATATCTGCCAGGTAGCGAGCGGCGAGACCAGCAGCTGATCCAGCGTACCTTGCTCACGTTCGCGTGCCACGGACAGCGAGGTGACAATCATCACGCCAATAGTGGTGATCATGGCGATTAACGACGGCACCACAAACCACTTGTAGTCCAGATTCGGGTTGTACCAGTTGCGCACCACCAGCTCGCTGTTGTTGGGTTTGGGTTTGCCCGCCATCAGCTCCTGCTGGTAGTCCTTCACTACCTGCTGCAAATAGTTCGCCGCTATCTGGGCACTGTTGGAGTTACGCCCGTCGAGGATCAGCTGCATCGGCGCGGTCTGGAAGGTGTCCAGATTGCGGGAGAAATCCGCCGGGAAGCGCACCAGCAATAATGCTTTCTGCGTGTCGATGGTGGGCTGGATCGCCTGCGGGCTTTGCAGCAGCAGGACATGGGTAAAGGCTTTGGCGCGGGCGAAACGCTGCGTCAGCTCGACGGAATGCTTGCCATTATCTTCGTTGTAAATGGCGATGGTGGCGTTGGTGACCTCCAGCGTGGCGGCAAACGGAAACAGTACAACCTGAAGCAGCACCGGCAGCACCAGAATGGCGCGGGTCTGCGGCTCGCGCAGCAAGGATTGCAGCTCTTTGCGGATCAATGTCCATAAACGGTGAAACATCGCGTCGTCCTCCTGTCGGGTGGCGCTTGCGCTTACCCGACCTACAAAATCCGATGGCTAATCTAATCTTCTTTTCGTTTTCATCCACGTCAGCCCGATAAACATCACCGCCGACGCCAGCAAAAACAGGGTGTTGATAATCAGCACTACCGGGATGTTCCCCGCCAGAAACAGGCTTTGCAGGGTGCTCACAAAGTAGCGTGCCGGAATGATGTAGGTCACGGCACGGATCACCGCTGGCATACTGTCAATCTGGAAGATAAAGCCGGAGAGCATGATCGACGGCAGGAAGGCGGCATTAAGCGCCACCTGCGCGGCGTTAAACTGGTTGCGGGTGATGGTGGAGATCAGCAGCCCCATTCCCAGCGTGCTGAGTAAAAACAGGCTGGTAATAAAGAACAGCACCACCAGCGAACCGCGGTACGGCACGCCAAGAATAAATACCGAGACCAGCATACAGAGCAGCATCGCCAGCATGCCGAGGAAGTAGTAGGGGATCAGCTTGCAGAGCAAAAGCTCGACGCGCGTCACTTCGGTGGAGAGCAGCGCCTCCATGGTGCCGCGCTCCCATTCGCGGGCGATCACCAGCGAGGTGAGGATCGCGCCAATCACCGTCATGATGATAGTGACAGCACCCGGGATAATAAAATGCTGGCTGATGGCGGCGGGGTTAAACCAGTAGCGCGTCTGCACGTCAATCAGCGGTTCAAACTTCTCCCCCCGGTCTTCGGCGCGCTGCATCTGCCAGAGCTGCCAGATCCCCTCCGCATAGCCCTGCACGAAGTTGGCGGTGTTCGGTTCGCTGCCGTCGGTGATCACCTGAATTGGCGCATCGGCGCCCGGGCGTGCCATGTTGGCGGCGAAATCGACCGGGATGACGATCAGACCGCGAATTTTACCGGCCTGCATTTTCTGGATCAGTTCCTGCCGGTTGTCGCTGATGGTGGCATCGATGTAGGGCGAGCCGGTCATGGCGTGGGTGAAGTCCAGCGCCTCTTCGCTCTGCTGCTCCAGCAGGATCCCGACCCGCAGCTTGCTGGAATCGAGGTTAATCCCGTAGCCAAAAATAAACAGCAGCAGCAGGGGGATCACCACCGCAATCAGCCAGCTGCTGGGGTCACGCACAATCTGCCGCGTCTCTTTGACGCACAGGGCGCGCACCCGGCGCCAGGAGAGGGCGTTACTGCGCATGAGGATTCTCCTTATCCCAGTCGTGGATGAGGGTGATAAACGCCTGCTCCATGGTCGGGTCCGGCTGTGCGTCGTCGGCGGCCTGCGCTTTCAGGTCATCCGGCGTGCCGTGGGCAATCAGCTTGCCGCGATAGACCAGCCCGATGCGGTCGCAGTACTCTGCCTCGTCCATAAAGTGGGTGGTGACCATCACGGTCACGCCTTTTTCCACCATGCTATTGATATGCAACCAGAATTCACGGCGGGTGAGGGGGTCCACGCCTGACGTAGGTTCATCAAGAAAGAGGATATCGGGCTCGTGCATCAACGAACAGGCCAGCGCCAGCCGCTGTTTGAAGCCAAGCGGCAGCGCGTCGGTAGCGTGTGAGGCGATATCGGTCAGGCCAAAGGCGTCGCACATGCGGCCGATTTTCTCGTTCTGCGCCCGTCCCCGCAGGCCGTAGACGCCGGAGAAAAATCGCAGATTTTGCTCCACCGTCAGGTTGCCGTAGAGCGAAAACTTCTGCGCCATATAGCCCAGATGCTGGCGCGCCTTGCCGGAGCTGACTTTGAGATCCATGTTCAGCACCAGCGCTTTGCCGGAGGTCGGTACCAGCAGGCCGCACATCATTTTAAAGGTGGTGGATTTCCCCGCACCGTTCGGCCCGAGCAGGCCAAATATCTCGCCGCGCTTCACGGCAAAATTGACGTTATCGGTGGCAGCGAAATCGCCGAATTTTTTGGTGAGCGATTTCGCTTCAATGACCGTTTCGCCCGGCGTGCCTTCCACCGTGTGCAGAATGGCACCAAGCGGTGATTCTGAGGTTCCCGCCCCGCCCAGCAGATCGATAAACGCATCTTCAAAGCGCGGCGCGGTCTCTGTCATGTCGATTTCAGGCATCCCCTGCGCACGCCGGATATCGTCGGCGGTGGCCTCTTTTTTGAGGATCACGCGTACCGAACGGCCCTGAATCATCCCGTCGCTCACCTGGGGCAGCTTCAGCACCCGTTGCAGCAGCTTGCGGTTGGATTCCTGCGCGCTGTGTAGCAGAAAACTGCGCCCGGCCATGGTTTGCGTCAGCTCGGTGGGCTCGCCCTGATAGAGCAGTTCGCCTTCGTTCATCAGCAGCACGTCACGGCACTGCTCTGCTTCATCAAGGTAAGAGGTACTCCAGAGGATCAGCATGCCGTCACCCGCCAGCTCGTGCACCATCTGCCACAGCTCGCGGCGGGAAATCGGGTCCACGCCGACGCCGGGTTCATCCAGCAACAGCACCTTCGGTTCGCCCACCAGCGTGCAGGCCAGCCCCAGCTTCTGCTTCATCCCGCCGGAAAGTTTGCCCGCCAGCCGATCGGTGAACGGGCCGAGGGAGGTAAACGCCAGCAGACGCTCGAAGGTTTTCTGCCGGGTTTCGCCGGTAACGCTGCGCAGATCGGCATACAGGTTGAGGTTTTCCATTACCGTCAGATCTTCATACAGACCAAACTTCTGCGGCATATAGCCGAGTATGCCGTGGAGCGCCGCGTCGTCTTTGATGGGATCAAGGCCAAGCACGCTGGCGCTGCCTTCATCCGGCTTCAGCAATCCCGCCAGCATCCGCATCAGCGTGGTTTTACCCGCGCCGTCCGGCCCCACCAGCCCGGTCACATAGCCTTTCTGAATCGTACAGTTCAGCGGCGCGACCGCCGGTTTAGCCATTCCCGGGAAGCGTTTGACCAGATTATTGAGCTGGATAACCGCATCATTCATGTTGTTCCCCGTCGTTTAAGGTCACGGTAACAGGCATGCCCTGACGCAGCGCGTCGTCCGCATCGGTGACGATGATGCGCAGGCGATACACCAGGTCGGTACGCAGATCCGGGGTTTCAACGGTTTTTGGCGTGAACTCGGCCGTTGGGGAGATGAAGCCCACTTTGCCGTGATACGGCTTGTCCGGGCGACCATCGGTGTAGAGCAGCAGTTCGCGGCCCGGCTGCATCTGGCCAAGATTCGGCTCATCAATGTAAGCGCGCACCCACACCGGACGGGTTAAGGAGAGCGTTAACACGGTGCTGCCCGCGCTGAGCATGCTGCCCGGCTCCACGGCGCGGGTCATCAGCGTACCGTCAGACGGGGCGATTAAGGTGGTATCGTGCAGATCCAGCTCCGCCTGGTCTAACTGCGCCTGCGCCTGCTCAAGGCTGGCCTTCGCCTGGGCAATGTCCTGCGCGCGGTTACCGGTGCGGTACTGGCTTAACTTATCCTGGGCAGATTTCAGCGTCGCCTGCGCCTGGTCGCGGGATGAGCGCGCATTTTCCAGGTCGTTGGCGGAAATCGTGCGGCTTTTCCATAAGCCTTGCTGACGGTTATAGAAATTCTGCGCATAGTCATAGGCGGCTTTTGCCTGCTTAACGGCAGCGGCCGCCTGGGCGATCTCTTCATCACGATAGCCCGCCAGCATCAGGTCGTACTGCGCCTGTGCGACGGCGACGCCCGCTTTTGCCTGCATCAACGCGTTTTCAAACGGGGCTTTGTCCAGCATCCCCAGCGTCTGCCCGGTTTTGATGGCATCGCCTTCGTCAACGCTCAGCGAGGCCAGCCGTCCGCCGACGCGGAAGCTCATGTTCACGGTGCGGATATCCACGTTGCCGTACAGCGTCAGGCCACGATCCTGCTGGCTCTGATACCACAGCCAGCCGCCTGTTCCCGCAGCAAGCAAGACAACAACCACCAGAATGATGGCGACAGGTTTTTTCATGACTTCTGGCTCCTTTGCGTTAAGCCTTGCAGGATCAGATCAACGTGACAGGTAATGACCTGGCTAATTTGCGCGGCTTTATCCTCATCGAATTGTGTCCAGCCCGTACGTAACAGGATGGTCTCACGCCCCAGACGGAAGGCGAGCACTTCGCCCAGCAGGGCGTGGGTATGCAAAATGGTGTCCGTATCGCTGGCGTTCCGTCCGGTATAGGCGGCAATCAGCCGGGTCAGATGGCTATGCATCGGGGCGATCACCTGATCGTGCACCAGCTGGTACGCGGCAGTGGGGGAGAGCTGCTCGCGGGAGATAAATTTGCTCAGGTTCAGCGTATCGTCGTGCGTCAGCAGGCGGATCATGTTGTGACAGGCGTTAAGGATCAGCTGGCGGATGGCAACCCGGTCCGGCTCTGGCTGGCTGAACAGCGCGGTGGCTTCTTCCACGTGTGGGCGAAAGCTGGTGCCGATAAAATCCGCGATCCACTGGGCGCAGGCGAGGTATAAATCCTCTTTTGAGCCAAAATAGTAGGTAATGGCCGCAATATTCTGCCCGGCCTGCGCGGCGATATCCCGCGTGGTGGCATGCAGACCATACTCGCCAAACTGCGCCAGCGCAGCGGCGATAAGCTGACTTTTCGCCTGTTCGCCTTTGGTTGTCGTTGGGGTTGTATTCATAGCAGCATTAAAAATTAATCAATCGATTGATTAAGATTATGCCTGATTTGCGCAAACGTCGAGTCATCGCCGGGGATATTTTATGCGCCACGTCACAAAAGCTGCTACACTCCGCTCCTTCGCGACATTGTGGTTTTTGTCCTTCTATTCGTTATATCTCCCTGAAAACTACACCTGTGATGGTCGGGGCGGTTCGGAGTTTTTATGTCTTTTGATTCCCTTGGTCTGAACCCGGAAATTCTGCGCGCCATCGCAGAGCAGGGCTACGTTGAGCCAACCCCTATTCAGCAGCAGGCTATCCCGGCCGTTTTGCAGGGCCGTGACCTGATGGCAAGCGCGCAGACCGGTACCGGTAAGACCGCGGGCTTTACCCTGCCGCTGCTGGAGCTGCTGGTAAAAAACCAGCCACACGCCAAAGGCCGTCGTCCGGTGCGTGCGCTGATCCTCACCCCAACCCGCGAGCTGGCGGCCCAGATTGGTGAGAACGTGCGTGAATACAGCCGCTATCTCAACATTCGTTCGCTGGTAGTTTTCGGCGGGGTAAGCATTAACCCGCAGATGATGAAGCTGCGCGGCGGCGTCGACGTGCTGGTGGCAACCCCGGGGCGTCTGCTGGATCTCGAACACCAGAACGCGGTGAAGCTCGATAACATCGAAATTCTGGTGCTGGACGAAGCCGACCGTATGCTCGACATGGGCTTCATCCACGACATTCGCCGCGTGCTGGCGAAGCTGCCGACGCGTCGTCAGAACCTGCTCTTCTCCGCGACCTTCTCCGACGAGATCAAGGCGCTGGCGGAAAAGCTGCTGCATAACCCGCTGGAAGTGGAAGTCGCGCGCCGCAACACCGCCTCCGAGCAGGTGACGCAGCACGTGCACTTTGTAGATAAGAAGCGCAAGCGGGAACTGCTCTCCCAGATGATCGGCCAGGGCAACTGGCAGCAGGTGCTGGTCTTTACCCGCACCAAGCACGGCGCCAATCACCTGGCGGAACAGCTGAATAAAGATGGCATCCGCAGCGCGGCCATTCACGGCAACAAGAGCCAGGGCGCGCGTACCCGCGCGCTGGCAGACTTCAAGTCCGGCGACATACGCGTGCTGGTGGCAACCGACATCGCCGCACGCGGTCTGGATATCGAAGAGCTGCCGCACGTGGTGAACTACGAGCTGCCAAACGTGCCGGAAGATTACGTTCACCGTATCGGCCGTACCGGACGCGCGGCGGCAACCGGGGAAGCGCTCTCTCTGGTTTGCGTGGATGAGCACAAGCTGCTGCGCGACATCGAACGCCTGCTGAAGAAAGAGATCCCGCGCATTGAAACCCCGGGCTATGAAGTTGACCCGTCAATCAAAGCCGAGCCAATTCAGAACGGTCGTCAGGGTGGCGGGCGCGGTCAGGGCGGCGGTGGTCGCGGTCAGCAGCCGCGTCGTGCCGAAGGCGGCGCGCCGAAATCTTCGGGCAAACCGCCGCGTCGTAATAACGACAGCAAACCGGCCGGTGAAAACCCATGGCGTAGCGGCGAAGGGAAACCGGCAGGCGAGGGGCAGCGCCGACGCCGCCCGCGTAAGCCTGCTAACCCGCAGTAATCTGGAAGCCCGGTCGTAAAGCCGGGCTTTTCTTTTTGCGGCAGCGGAGAGAAAGTGCCACAATAGTGGCTGTTTATACAGTATTTCAGGTTTTCCGATGGCTTTAACCGCTGCGCTCAAGGCGCAAATTGGCGCATGGTATAAGGCGCTACAACAGCAGATCCCCGATTTTATTCCCCGAGCCCCGCAGCGGCAGATGATTGCCGACGTGGCAAAAACGCTCGCCGGGGACGACGGGCGACATCTGGCGATTGAAGCCCCGACCGGCGTCGGGAAAACCCTGTCGTATCTTATTCCCGGCATTGCCATCGCGCGGGAAGAAGATAAAACGCTGGTGGTCAGTACCGCTAACGTGGCCTTGCAGGATCAGATCTTCAGCAAAGATTTGCCGCTGCTGCGCAAAATTATCCCCGATTTACGGTTTACCGCCGCCTTTGGTCGCGGGCGCTACGTCTGTCCGCGCAATCTGGCGGCTCTGGCCAGCAGTGAACCCTCCCAACAGGATCTGCTCGCGTTTCTTGATGACGAGCTGACGCCAAACAACAAGGCGGAGCAGGAGCAGTGCGCAAAGCTGAAGGCCGATCTCGACGGTTACAAGTGGGACGGCCTGCGGGATCACACCAACCAGGCGATCGGCGACGACCTGTGGCGCAGGCTCAGCACCGATAAAGCAAGCTGCCTGAACCGTAACTGTCACTACTATCGCGAGTGCCCGTTCTTTGTCGCCCGGCGTGAGATTCAGGATGCGGAGGTGGTTGTCGCCAACCACGCGCTGGTCATGGCTGCACTGGAGAGTGAAGCGGTCCTACCGGAGCCCAAAAACCTGCTGCTGGTGCTCGATGAAGGTCATCATCTGCCCGACGTGGCGCGAGATGCGCTGGAGATGAGCGCGGAAATTACCGCCCCGTGGTTTCGCCTGCAACTGGATCTGTTCTGCAAACTGGTGGCAACCTGCATGGAGCAGTTCCGTCCGAAAACCACGCCGCCGCTGGCGGTTCCGGAGCGGTTGAGCGAGCACTGTGAAGAGGTGTACAGCCTCATCGCCTCGCTGAATAATATTCTTAACCTGTATCTCCCCGCCACCCAGGAGGCGGAACACCGCTTTGCGATGGGTGAGTTGCCGCAGGAAGTGATGGAGATTTGCCAGCAGCTGGCGAAGCACCTAGAAAAGCTGCGCGGGCTGGCGGAGATGTTCTTAAACGATCTCAGCGAGAAAACCGGTACTCACGACGTGGTGCGTTTGCACCGCATTCTGCTGCAAATGAATCGTGCGCTGGGGATGTTTGAAGCGCAGAGCAAACTCTGGCGGCTGGCTTCGATGGCGCAGGCGTCCGGCGCGCCGGTGACTAAGTGGGCCACCCGCGAAGTACGAGACGGGCAGGGACATCTCTTCTTCCACTGCGTGGGCATCCGCGTGGCCGATCAGCTGGAAAAGCTGATCTGGCGCAGCGTTCCGCACGTGGTAGTGACGTCAGCGACTCTGCGTTCCCTGAACAGCTTCTCAAGGTTGCAGGAGATGAGCGGCCTGAAAGAGAAAGCGGGCGACCGCTTTGTGGCCCTGGACTCGCCGTTCAACCACTGTGAGCAGGGCAAGCTGGTCATTCCGCGCATGAATTATGAGCCGCTTATCGATAACGAAGAGCAGCATATTGCGGAAATGGCGGCCTACTTCCGCGAGCAGGTTGAGAGTAAAAAATACCCCGGTATGCTGGTGCTGTTTGCCAGCGGTCGGGCGATGCAACGCTTCCTGGAGCACGTCACCGATCTGCGCTTACTCCTGCTGGTGCAGGGCGATCAGCCACGCTATCGGCTGGTGGAAACCCACCGTAAACGCATTGATAACGGCGAGCGCAGCGTGCTGGTGGGGTTACAGTCCTTTGCGGAAGGGCTTGATTTGAAAGGCGACTACCTGACGCAGGTGCATATCCATAAAATCGCCTTCCCGCCCATCGACAGCCCGGTGGTGATCACCGAAGGCGAATGGCTGAAAAGCCTTAACCGTTATCCGTTTGAAGTGCAAAGCCTGCCTGCAGCGTCGTTTAACCTGATTCAGCAGGTCGGGCGCTTGATCCGTAGCCACGGCTGCTGGGGCGAGGTGGTGATTTATGACAAACGACTGCTCACCAAAAACTACGGCCAGCGGCTGCTGAATGCGCTGCCGATCTTCCCGATTGAGCAGCCGGACGTGCCGGAAGTAAAAAAACGCCCGACAAAACTGGCTGCCGGGCGTCGAAAAAGCTTCCGTGCTAAGGGGCGCGGTCCTACTGGTAAGTGAAGGTCACCTGGATCACGCTGCTGAACGTGCCGGCAGAGATGGGCATCGAGGTGGCGTAATAGCGTGCGGCCAGCGGGAACGTGGCCGTGTGGTCTGACGGGTTTATGGCAGCGTTAAAGGCGGCCTGCGGGGCAATCAGTATCTTGTCCTGACGATCTGCCAGCTCCAGTGCCAGCCCCTTTGCGCTACCGAGATTGGCAAATTTGGTGGGATGGGTGCTGTCGGCCTGACCGTAGAAAAAGGCGGTGGCAAGCGCCAGCGTGGCCGGGCAGTGCGACACCGAAAGGGAAAAGTCCTTCCACTCGCCGGTATCGCCCACGTCTTTAAAACTACCCGATGCCGCCTGGCCTAAGTCCACCGTCAGGTTGCGGCTGGCACTGTCAATGACGCACGTGTTGGCGTAAATGTTACCCGTCATCTGGATCTGTATATCATCGGCGTGGGCCTGGGCGATCAGCCCCAGCGCGAGAATCAATGCGGTTTTTTTCATGACGTTCACTTATAAGCGAGGGTGATGGTTGCCACAGTATTGGCTGGCCCGGGGGTGACTACATTGCTGACCTGCTCGTAGCGAACCTCAAACGGGATCACCAGCGTTTCGTTGGCTACGGCCTGATTTTGGGTACTTACATAGGTACCGAAGGTGGCGAGATGGTCATCAAATAGCATTCTTACTCCGACGCCTGTAGCCATGCCGGTCTGCTGCGTGAGTTTGATCACCCCCTCAAATGCTGTGTCATATCCATTCGCGCTGGTGATTTTTAGCTCAGGCTGTACGGTTGTGTCACAGTTGACGGTGATATTAAATTTTTGAGCAGGGCTGGATAAAAAACCTACGCTGATGAAATCACTGACGGGAAAATCGCCCAAATTAACGGTGAGATTTTTCGGTAAAACGGAGCAGGTGACCTGATGAAGAATAACATTACCTGCATAGGCGATGTGGTTAGGGTTGCCGATCCCTTCATGGCCGAAAACGCCAATGCCAAATTCGGTTTGAGACTGCACCAGCGTACCGGATGTCACGGTGTCACTCGTTTTAACCAGCTCAAGCGTTATTTCAAAGCTAAAAGTCTGTGTTCCATCGGTAGAGACGTAGCCAACAGGCGTTCCACGTGAATCGCACTGCACGCCGCCAGCGCCGCTAATTCGCTGCCCGTGATCATTCATCAATGCTACGCCAATCCCCGGCACACCGGATTCGTATACCCCCCTGAGCCCTGGCATTTCCGCTCCGGTGCCGTAGTAGCAGGAGACAATCTCCAGGCCGCTGTCGGTACTCTGATCGCAATGCCCGGCAACATGAACGCTCTGCTCTGTACCCGGGATAGTTGCGCCAACTGCCAGCGTCGTCGGGACAGAAATGGATGCCACGTTGATCATTTTGGGGAGATCCGGCGTGGTGCAGGTCGCCTTCGCATGCGGCATGAATAACGCAGCGGTTCCCAGAATCAGTAAGAAAAAGCACTGTTTAATCATTTGCATAATGTTTTGCCTTTAGGGGAGATCAGTGACACTGCGCGGCAGCGTTAATGATGCTGGTTTTCGCTTTCTCATCCGTGAGCACATAGTCAGCGACGCAATGCTCGTTTGCCTCCTGTCCCCAGGAAACGCGGAGATGCCCTTGCTGTGGCAGACCCGAGAGATAGGTCTGGCCGTCATTCCCGACGATAAATTCGCTGTCCTTGTCCTCGGTGGTAACCGTTGCGCCGAACGGCAGCGGTTTACCGTTTTGCGTGAGCGTCATCAGGACGCGATTGCCCACGCGCGTCGTGAAGCTGGCGCGCACAATGGCTCCGCGGGTTGGCGTCACAATTTGTGCCGCATGGGTGACGTCGGCGTCCTCCGGCAGCGTTTCCGTATCCAGCGCAATAGTGTTGTGGCGATACGCGGTGACGAACGGTACGACGGTGTAGCCGCGGAAGTCGGTTTCAACGCCGGTCTGGTTAGTGATATGCGTGCCGTGCGTACCCGGGGCTTTCACGAGCGCAATGGTCTCACCGAGCGGCTGGCTCAGCGTGATGCCGTTTGCATGGGCAATCACGCCTCCCTGCAAGCCGACGTTCAGTGTTTGCTGATATTTATCCTGACTGACGCCACCGCTCACTTCACCGTATGTCGCTTTGTAGTCGGCGTTAACGCTGGTGGAGTTACCGCTGCCGGTGCTGCTCAGCCCCTCCTGGAGATTCCAGTTCAGGTTGTCTTCTTTCAGGGCCGTACCGTTCAGGCCGATGTTCTGCGTGGTGCCATCTTTCGTGTTGTTCAGGTTGTACGTGGCCCAGGTGTTATGCATCCAGCGCTCCAGCGGAACCGAAACGCTCAGCGAGAACTGGTTGTCGTTCGTCACCGCATTACCGTCCAGATCGCTGTCGTGAGTGTTTTTATTCATGCTGTAGCTAAGGCTGTAGCTAACGCCGTGCCAGCTGTTGTTGTAGCTGACGCTCATGGAGGTCATGTCCTGGTTCTGGCTCCAGTAGGTTTCCTTCACCATGCTCAGCGTGACCGATCCCCAGCCTTCTGGTAGCGTCTGGTCGATGGTGGCTTCGGTACGGGCGCGGCGCTGCTGTGGCGCAGACCAGTTGTCGGCGCGGGTATACGACTCCATGGTGTCGTCCAGGGTGTAAAACCCCTTGCTGTTGTAGCGATAGCCCGCAAGCGAAAAGTTGGTGCCTGAACCGGCGAAATCTTTGCTGTAGCGTACGCGCCACGATTTGCCTGTGCTGGACTGCTGTTTTTTCAGCAGGGCTCTGGCGCGAGTCACGTCAATGGAGAACGCCCCTAAATCACCCATGTTTTTCCCGGCGCCTATCGCCTGCGACTGATAATGACTGCTCTGCTGTACGCCGCCGTAGGCCGTGAAGCCATGGGGTAAACCATAGATGGCGCTCCCCTGAGCAAACGGGGTCTTTTCAACATCTTTGTCATAAGAACGATAACGCCCGGCAGTTACGCTGTAGCGCAGGTTTTTTTCACGCTGCAATACCGGAACGGAGGCAAACGGCACCACGAAATGGCTTTCGCTGCCGTCAGTTTCTTTCACCGTGACCTGGAGGTCGCCGCTGCTGCCGGTGGGGTAGAGATCGTTAATTTCGAAGGCCCCCGGCGCGACCGTGTTCTGATAAATCACGTACCCGTTCTGGCGCACCATCACCAGCGCGTTGCTGTGGGCGGTGCCACGAATAATAGGCGCATAGCCTTTTTCGCTGTCGGGAAGCATGTCGTTATCGGATTTCAGCTCCACGCCGGTGTAAGGGACACTGTCAAAAACATCAGCAGGTGATGAGCTCTGACCAACGGTGATATCGCTTTTCATCGCCACAATATCGCGTTGCGCATAGGTATAAACGGAGGTGAATTTCTGTTCCTCCTCATTGCCTGTGGTGCTGCGATTCCAGGTGGAATAGTTGCGAAGGCGCCATGCGCCAACGTTTAAACCCGGACGCAGGTTTACGTACTGGCTACTGCTATCCTCTTCACCCTGCTGGCGCGCATGGCTCTGGCTGGCGTTGACGCTGTAATTAAGCAGGCCCGCGTTGATCCCTTCGTCAAACTCTTTCGGGTCGATGTAACCGCGTGGCACCTGTCCGAGCGCCTTTTGCGGAATGCTCAGCAGCAGCTGCTGGTTGCGAACGTGAAAGATTGCAGATGAAGCAGGGATGACACCTAGATCGGCACACTGGCCTTTGGCCATTAGCTGAGGAAACTTTTGGGTCCTGATACCGAGGCTTTTTAACTCACCCATGCTAAAGCAAGGTTGTAACGTGTCGTTGCCCTGCGAATCTTTCTCAAGCGTAAAGGTCACGTTGCGGGTATCAATTTTATTATTATTGATAAACACCGCGACCTCATATTTCCCCGGTGCCTGGCCGGGACCTTTTTCATAGACGGACAGATCGGTTTTACCCTGCTGGGGATTATCTATATCCAGCAGGGCGGGGTTAAAATAATCATCAGCCATAACCTGCTGCGCAAAGATGGCTATTGCCAGGCCACAGAGAATGACCAGCAATGAAGACATTCGGCAGGTGAACGGCTTTTTGTGGCTGTACATGATTATTTTATTACCGGAACAATTAATGAACGGATTTCGACCAGGAATGGCTGATGCTGCCGTAATCATTAATAATGGAATACGTCACGTTTGAGCCCCCGACATTACCCGGTATGGCAAAATGTGTTTCTGATTTCGGAACAGCCCAGGTCGCTTTTGTGACTTTCTGACCGTTAAGCGTGACGGTCTGGAAATTCATATAGAAAGGCGTAGGGTTATTCACCACCAGGTCGTTACCTTCGCGATGCCATTCAAGCTTATCCGCCACATCTTCTGGTCGGCCTTTTACCGAGGACGGGCGATACAGCAATTTAATGCGGGTATTAATGGCAATTTGCAGCGTATTTACTCCCTCAACGTGTTTTGAGGAAGGGATCGCTTTGATATTCAACCAGTACAGAGATTCCCTGTCTTCCGGTAAATTTCCGCCCGTGCGTACCACGCGCAGAACGTTATCTTCTTTTGCATCCAGACGGAAAAGCGGCGGGGTGATCAGGAATGGGGCTTTGGCCGGGTTTTTACCGCCAGAATCGACCCAGGACTGTACCAGATAATCCGTCGTATCTGGGTTTGACAGGCCAAGAGATGATTCCTTTTTATCTCCTTGATAGACCAGCCGGGTACCATTAATCACGACGCCCGCATGTGCAGAGGCTGCTATCAGTAAAAGAGTGCTCAGTAAATAACCGTGGCGCATAAAGATTTCTCAATAAATAGAAGAGATATTAATGCCCGCAAAAGCATTAATATCTCAGGATTGATAAGATCAGTTATAAATAACGGTGAAAGTCGATACAGAGTTGGCAGGGCCTGCGGTAATGGCGGCCTGAGTTTGAATATAACGCGCACCGAATTCCAGGTCGTTAACTGCCGTGCCGGAGGCTAAAGGATATTGCTGCGAAGGCGTATACAGAGTGACAGGCTGCCCGGAAGCATCCATCAACTGAATGGCTACACCGGTTGCCGCATCGGTATCTGGCGTTAATGCCAGCGCGGCATTATTATCCGCATCCGGGGTACCACCGAAGTTAATCGCAGCCGAGGTCACTGTTTCCGGACAATTGGTTAACTTAATATCAAACTTCGTTGATGTGCTGGTAGAGCCTGCGCCGGTAAATACCGTTTTAGACACCTTACCCAACTGAACGTTTAATGGATTACTTAATCCATTCACGACCTGGCAAGCAGAATCGATAATTTCACCGGTGAAATTAATCTGACCTTCACCGTTAGTTGCCGCAAATGCGGATGCAGAACATCCCACCGTTGCGGCGATAAAAAAAACTAATGCAACCTTGTTCATAGTTAATCCTGATGTGATTCTGGTAAAAGCGTTGCCTGGACGTTTTTACCGTTGACCCTTAATGATTTTTCGATGTTTATTTAATCAAAAAAAGGGTCGCTGCGGATCTTTTGTCCCAATCACAAATAATGTAAATAGTGCTTGAGTTTAATTTTTTTATATGAAAACAGCAGGTTGATAATGATCACAAAACACTATCGGGTCTGTGTTCATCGGGCTATATTGTTAACAAGATAATGCAGTCAGGAGAAATGTCGTGGATTACCGCAAAATTATCAAAGAGGTAGGGCGTGGGAAAAACCACGCTCGCGATCTGGACCAGGAAACAGCCCGCGCGTTGTACACGCATATGCTGAATGGCGACGTGCCGGAACTGGAAATGGGCGGCATTTTGATTGCGCTGCGTATTAAAGGGGAAGGTGAGGCGGAGATGCGCGGCTTTTATGAGGCCATGCAGTCGCAGACCATGCGCTTAACCCCGCCCGTCACGAAGCCGATGCCAATTGTGATCCCGACCTACAACGGCGCGCGTAAGCAGGCAAACCTCACGCCGCTGCTGGCTATTCTGTTGCAGAAACTCGGTTTCCCGGTAGTAGTGCATGGCGTGAGCGAAGATCCGACGCGCGTGCTGACAGAAACCATCCTGGCGTTGTTAGGTATTGAACCGACCCTCCATGCCGGTCAGGCACAGGCAAAGCTGGAGGGGAATCAGCCGGTCTATATCCCCGTTAGCGCGCTCTGCCCACCGCTGGAAAAGCAGCTGGACATGCGCTGGCGCATGGGTGTACGTAACAGCGCTCACACCCTGGCGAAGCTGGCGACGCCGTTTGCCGAAGACGCCGCGCTGCGTCTTTCCAGCGTCTCCCATCCGGAATACGTGACGCGAGTCGGGCAATTCTTTGCCGAAATCGGTGGACGCGCGCTGCTGATGCACGGGACAGAAGGCGAGGTTTACGCCAACCCGCAGCGTTGTCCACAGCTGATGCTGATTGAGCCCGCCGGGACGCGGGTCGTTGTCGAACGTGGGGAAGAGAACAGAGATGCGATCCTGCCTGAGTCGAAAGATCCGCAGGTCACCGCGCGCTGGATTGTGCAGTGTCTGGCCGGGAAGGTGCCGGTTCCGCAGTCAATCAAGCTGCAACTGGCCTGCTGCCTGCTGGCTGCAGGGGAAGTCGAGTCCGTGGAAGCCGGGTTGCAGCGCGTGGCGCAGTCATTTTAAGCAAAAAAAAGCCCGTCCAGTGGCGGACGGGCAAACAAGGGTAACAACAACAGGGTCAATGAGGGTTGGAGCATCTCACCAGAGGGTATGGCGAGGGTGGAGCATAATTTGTTCGATTACTTGTAGATAACCGCAGTACCGCTCAGTTTGTTATTACCGTTAGTGGAAGTGATGGTGTATCCACTTGCGCCCGCGGCGGCAGCTTTTTCAGCCAGTTTTGCTTCCAGACCGTCCAGCGTGGTCGCGCCTTCAGCACTCACCACACCGATTTTGTTCAGATCCTGTGCCTGAGTAGAGGAGACTGGCTCTACAGCGAAAGCGCCGAAAGACAGAGCGGACAGGGCAACAGCGGCAACAGCATATTTGATGGTTTTCATAGGTCAATTCTCGCAGGTTATTCTGTTAAGGGGACGATGTTCCGTCGATGTGATAAGTATCACGCTTTTTAGCGGAAGATAAAATCGAAGAGAATTGACGTGGTTGGTCAAAAAAATTGAATGACAAATAACTTATTGATTATTAATAAAATCAGAAGCGCAATTGACACTTCTTGCGGATACGCTTTACAGACACAATCAGAAGGGCACGTTTTGCTACGCGCTTCGCTGAAAGTCGTGAGCGTAAAGTAAACTGTTGGTGCGGTTAACTACGGTAAAGGAAAGTCAACGTAACTGGCTGTCTTTCGATCCTCTACGATTATATCCTGAATGTGAAGCATTTTTTGAATCTTTCTCCTGCTGACAGGTGATGCAAAGCCGTACTCCGGGAATGGCTTTACGTCGTGCCTCAGGAATGGGATCCCCGCACTCTTCGCATTCCGTCAAACTTTCGCCGCGCGGAATTTCACCGCGAGCACGCGCAACCGCATCTTCAATGGTACTGTTGATCTGTTCGTTAACGGCGTCGTCATTCGCCCAGCCGGAAGCCATGATGTTCTCCTGAAAGGGTCAAGTCATGCATTTTAATATGGGGTGAAAAAACGCACAGTCAAGGCGCAGGCAGAGAGAACTGCATCTGCCGGGCAGATGCAGTTTGGAAGGCGGTAAGTTATTTATAGATAGTCGCGGTACCGTACATATGGTTATCGCCACCGGCGGCGTTCACCACGAAGCCTTTAGCGCCTTCCTGACGGGCTTTTTCGGCCAGCTTGTCCTGAAGGTCATCAAGGTTGCTTGCCCGGCTGACAGAGACCGTCCCGGCCGCGCGTAGCTGGCTGGTGTCGGTACTGTCGGTCAGAGGTTGAACGGACAAGGCAGAGAACGATGCGCCTGCCAGCGCACCCGCAATAATAAAGGTCAGATACTTTTTCATAATCACATCCTCAGGGGAAACAACAGGTGATTCCTGTTAAGTTTAGAAGCCTGATGCGTGTGATTTAGCGCAAAAATTTGATGATGATCTGCTTATTTTTTGAACGATAAATTCTGACAATTTGTTGACAGATCATAGACATACAGGTTGCTGATTTTTGTCGTGTTTTTGTGCGACTCAGACAGATATTTACCCCCGCGCCGTCACAGGGTATCTTACGCGGCTGTTTAAAGGAGAATGCCATGACTTCCCACAAGCCGGGATTGCACCCGCGTAACCGCCACCGTAGCCGCTACGATATGAAAGCCCTGTGTCTGAGCTGCCCTGAATTGCAGGGTTTTATCGTTCAGACACCAGCCGGTGAACCGTCGGTAAACTTTGCCGATCCGCTGGCGGTTAAAACGCTGAACAAAGCGCTGCTGGCCCATTTTTATGGTGTGACGCACTGGGACATCCCTGATGGCTTTCTCTGCCCGCCGGTCCCGGGCCGTGCGGATTACGTCCATCATCTTGCCGATCTGCTGGCGGATGACCACGATGGCGTAGTGCCGAAACAGGCTACCGTCCTTGATATCGGTACGGGCGCGAACCTGATCTACCCCCTGATAGGCGCACATGAGTACCAGTGGCGATTTACCGGCAGCGAGATCGGTGATGAGGCCTTCGCCAGCGCGCAGGCCATTATCAACGCTAACCCGGGGTTAAGCCGGGCCATACGTCTGCGTCGTCAGAAGGATGCCGCTGCTATTTTCACCGGCATAATTCATAAGAACGAACAATATGATGCCACCCTGTGCAACCCGCCATTCCACGACTCCGCCGCCTCCGCGCGTGCGGGAAGTGAACGCAAGCGGCGTAACCTGGGCCAGGCCGAAGATGGCGCGCTGAACTTTGGCGGCCAGCAGCAGGAGCTGTGGTGCGAGGGCGGGGAAGTAGCCTTTATTCTGCGCATGATTGCCGAGAGTAAAGGCTTCGGTCGTCAGGTGAAATGGTTTACCACGCTGGTCTCTCGTGGCGATAACCTGCCGCCGCTTTACCGCGCGCTGACCGAAGCCGGCGCGGTGAAGGTGGTCAAAAAAGAGATGGCGCAGGGTCAGAAGCAGAGCCGCTTTATTGCCTGGTCCTTTATGGACGATAACAAACGTCGCAAATAGCACCCCATCGTTGGCCGGGTAAGGCGAAGCCGCCACCCGGCTCGGTTACAGCGTCGGCTCCTGCGGAGGGAGCGGCGAAGCGGGCGGCGACAATACCTGATACGTCTGCACCGGCGCTCTCACGTTCGCCAGATCGAAGTGTTTTTTCACCATGCTGTCGAGAGCAAAGCGCACCGTCCACTGTTTCAGCGGCTGGGTGGTGAACGACACGCGCAGGGTAAAGGCAGTGTTCGTCAGCCCGACGATGCCCGCAAACGACGGCTCACCAATTACCAGCCCGCGAATATCCTCCATCTCCATCAGTTCGCTCACCGCATCCCGCAGCGCCTGTTTCGCCTTATCTGCATCTTCGTGACGATCGACATCATAATTCGCCACCACCGAACCAATGCCGCGCACAAAGTTGGCAAAGGTGGTGATCGATGACCACGGAATAATGTGGTACGCCCCGGTATCCTGACGTACGCCGACGGAGCGAATGGACATCCTCTCCACCGTGCCGGTAAGCGGTCCGATGGTCACCAGATCCCCGGTGTTCATCCCGTTCTCAAACTGGATAAAAATGCCGGTGATAATATCCTTCACCAGCGTCTGCGAACCAAAGGAGATCGCCAGTCCCAGGGCACCGGCACCCGCCAGCAGTGGGGCGATATTTACGCCGATTTCCGACAACACAATCATGATGGTAATGGTGCTAATGATCACCGCCAGCGCGTTGCGGAACAGCGTCAGCAGTGTGCGGGCGCGGGCGCTTGGCAGGGGCCTGCCGTGGACATCCGACACCAGACGGTTTTCGATAAGGCTTGCCAGCAGCGTCCAGCCGACGGCGGAGAAGAACAGGATCAGCGCGATACGAATAAGAATATCGACGGTCTTTTCCCCGGCGCCGTTATGCAGCCAGTTCCAGAAATCAAACAGTCCCCACGCATTCAGCAGCAGCATAATTGCCACGCAGACCGTCAAAATACGCGCCACCTTCAGCGACACCGATGTCCAGCCATTTACCCGTTTTTGCAGCTCGGGGTAATTACGCTGAACCTGCGGCGACAGGGTGATCGTCTTCGACAGCCAGCGGGAGAGCAGGCCAGAAACAAAGGCCGCGATGCCGATAATCGCCAGGCTTTTGAACGTCGCCCCCATCATAAATTTCAGGCTGTTGCCCGGATCGAACAGCGAGAAGAAACACAGCACAATAAAATAGGCGCTGGCCAGCCAGTGCCACACCAGCGCAAAGGCGCGAATAAAGAGGCTGAAAAAGGAGAGGGAGCGATCGGCCAGGTGAAGCAGACTGTCGGTGATCGCTTTTTTATTGTGGAAGATGAGGTACAGCGCCCAGACGGTAATACAGAGCATGATCAGCACGTTCGCCAGGGCCCCGAACTGCACGTTAACCTGGTTGGAAATAATCGGGACGGCAACCAGCAGGCCATAGCCGATTAACCCACTCAGCACGCTGAGCCGAACCGCCCAGTATTTGGCGCTCCGATCCGAAATGGCGAACGGGCGAAGTTCCGGCACGCGCGGACAGAATATTAACCGCAGGAGCGCCTTAAAGAACTCGATCAGGGCAAAGGCGTTCAGGAACAGCCCCTGCTGAAAGGCGATGGTTTTGTTCCCGGTATTAAGACGGTCGGCCAGCATCTGGCCGACAAACAGCGTCAGCGCCAGCAGCAGCAAATCGATGATAAAGGCCCCGGTAATCATTGCCGGAAGATGCAGCCAGCTGCTTTTATGCTGATTCTTTTTACGTCCCCAGTGGCCCATCTTCCGGTAAAGCGGCCAGACAGACAGGCGCAACAGCCAGTAAAAAATGAATACCGCGGCGGCCAGAATAGAAAACTGGGTCGCGGCTGCAGAAAAGGTGTGGGGATTAAAAGGCTTATGCGAGGTACCAACAAGGTTGCGATAGAGCTGGGCAAAACGCGACGACAGGGCTTCCCCGTAGCGGCGACTGATATCGGTGACGTTTTCCAGTACCGTCTTTTCGTCTTCGACTTCCGGCGGCGCGATAGTCGGAACCGGATCCTGAGGCGGTGTGGCGGCCACTTTCCTCAGCTGATCGATAAGCTCCTGCCGGGACGTGTCGTTCTCAAGCACGTCGGCAAGTGCGCTGTAAGCGGCTTTTTTCTTTTCAGCGTCGGGTTCTGGCGGCGCATTTTGCTGGGTGGCGGTGGCTCCGGTGGTGACGCCGGGAATGGTTACAGCAAGTGATGGCGCGCTAAACAGGGTAAACAGTAGCAACAGGATCCACGGCACGGCGTCCTCCGACAAAAATATCGTGCAAAATGATAAGTATAGAGCGCGCTGAGCGGAGGGGAGTTTTTGGGAACAATCCGGCATAAAAAAGCCGGGCATGCCCGGCTCTGTGTATGGCTGTCAGGAGACGTGTTGCAGGAACTCCTGGAGGCGCTGGCTCGGTGGGTTCGCAATCAGCGCCTGCGGATTACCGTCTTCCGCGATGCGGCCCTTATCAATGAAGATCAGACGGGACGCCACTTTTTCGGCAAAGCCGATTTCGTGGGTAACGATCACCATCGTCATGCCTTCTTCTGCCAGATCCTGCATCACTTTCAACACCTCGTGACGCAGCTCCGGGTCGAGTGCGGAGGTTGGCTCATCAAACAGCATCATCTTTGGCTTCACCGCCAGCGCACGGGCAATGGCCACGCGCTGCTGCTGGCCACCGGACAGCTCGGAAGGATAGTGGTGGGCACGCTCCGCCAGACCCACTTTCGCCAGCAGATCTTTTGCCAGCGTTTCTGCCGCCGCTTTGCTGGCCCCACGCACGCGCAAAGGACCGAACATCACGTTTTCCAGCGCCGTCAGGTGCGGGAACAGGTAGAACTGCTGGAACACCATGCCCGCTTCCTGGCGGATCAGGCGCTCGTCCACTTTCGGATCGTTCACCTTCAGACCATCGACGATCAAATCGCCGCTGGTGATCTCCTCGAGCTTGTTAATACAGCGCAGCAGGGTGGATTTTCCGGAACCCGACGGCCCGATGATCACCACCACTTCACCCTGCCTGATGTTCAAATCGATATTGTGCAGCACCTGGGTTGGACCAAAGTGCTTGGAAACATTTTTAAATTCAATCACAGGATTTTCATCCTTCTTTCAAGACGACGCAGAACAAAGCTCAGGACAAGCGTGATAATCAGGTAGACAACGGCGACCGCACTCCAGATTTCCAGGGCGCGGAAGTTACCCGCGATGATCTCCTGGCCCTGACGGGTCAGCTCGGCCACGCCGATAACAATAAACAGCGAGGTGTCTTTAATGCTGATGATCCACTGGTTGCCCAGCGGCGGCAGCATGCGGCGCAGCGCCAGCGGAAGGATCACGTGACGGATCGTTTCGCGACGGGAAAGACCTAACGCCAGGCCAGCTTCGCTGAAGCCTTTATGAATCGACAGCACCGCACCGCGGGTGATTTCCGCAATGTAGGCGCCGGAGTTGATCATAATGGTGACGACAGCTGCGCTGAACGGGTCAATGCGCAGATCGTTGAAGGCCATCGGCAGGGCGAAGTAGATAAACATGACCTGCACCACAATGGGGGTGCCGCGGATCACTTCGATGAAAACCAGTGCGATGTGGTTTGCAATCCAGCCGCCGTAGGTGCGGGCGAAACCGGCCACCAGACCGATAATTAACCCGCCAACCAGACCGAGGATCGAAATCCACAAGGTCATTTTAGCGCCTTCAAGCAAGAGAGGAATGGCAGGCCAGATGGCGCTCCAGTCAAACTGCATGATGTATTCCTGTATACCGTGGTGAAAAACGAAAAACGTAGGCCCGGTAAGCGGTAGCGCCACCGGGCGTTACAAACCTGAAGTCAGGTGAAATTATTTAGGCTCGGTACCGAACCATTTTTTGTAGATTTCGTTATAGGTGCCGTTCTCTTTCAGGGTTTTCAGCGCGCCGTTAACTTTATTACGCAGGTCGTCGCTGCCTTTCGGGAACGCAATACCGTACTGCTGAGCTTCCAGGGAATCACCTACCGCTTTGAACTTGCCGTTACCGGCGGTTTTGATGAAGTAAAGGATGTTAGGCGTGTCGTGCAGCACCGCGTCTGCGCGGTTGGTGCCCAGTTCCATGTAAGCGTTGTCGATGTTCGGGAACTGACGCAGGTCTTTGGTTTTGATATTGGCTTTCGCGTAATCAACGGAACCGGTGCCGCTCTTCACGGCGACCACTTTACCGTCGAGATCTTTCACGCTTTTCACGTCGTTGTTATCCGCTTTCACCATCACCAGCAGGCCGCTTTTGTAGTAGCCATCAGAGAAATCGATAGCTTTTTTACGTTCTTCGGTAATGGTGATGCCCGCCAGCGCCAGGTCAACGTTTTTGGTTTGCAGTGCCGGGATAATGCCGCTGAAATCCATTGGCTTCAGGGTGTAATCCAGTTTGAGTTCTTTTGCGACAGCGGCCCACAGATCAACGTCAAAACCAACGTATTTATCACCCTGTTTGAATTCAAACGGTACGAACGCCGTGTCAGTCGCCACAACCAGTTTGTCGGCAGCCTGCGAGGACACCGCAAACGCCAGGGTAAGTGCAGCCAGTGAAACTTTTAATACAGACTTCATAGCATTTCCTTTTATATCCACGGGGCGATCCCCTGCGAGAACCTCAGGCACAATGAAAAAATCGTGCCAGTTTTACAAGCTGTTGTTTTGCAAAGGGGATAATGTCACGCATTGCACAAAAAGCGTGGCAATTCTGTCAGGTTGCACCAGAATGGAGCACCGTTTTGGTGCGCTTCGTTAAGGTCTTCTGACAGGGGGATATTTAGCGCAGAATCTGACGAAAAAACAATCTTCCGTTAACGGTTGTGTGAGGTGATTATTACATTTTATTCACTTTTGCGGCCGTTGCGGACAAAAGTGTGCACCATAAATGTGCAAAACCCCCGCCAGGGGCGAGGGTTATTCAGACAATCCGCAGGGATTATTCGATGTTTGACTCAATGAACCACAGGAACTGATCCAGGTCGCGTGACGCGGCAGTGAAGATATCAGCGGTGTCTTCATCTTTTGCTTCGCCAATCGCTTTACGAACATCGTTCGCGACAATCGCATAACGGTCCGCCAGCTCTTTCAGGTGATCCTGAACGGTATGGATATCCAGCGGATAGCTTTTCAGTGGCGTTTTGCTGTTGATCACCTGCGTGGTACCCAGAGCCACACCGCCCAGCTGTACGGCGCGTTCGGCCATGGTATCCAGATGAGTCACCAGTGCTGTGCGGAAGCCATCCAGCATTTCATGAACGGCAATAAAGTTTGCACCGCGCATATTCCAGTGGGCCTGTTTGGTGATCAGCGAAAGATCGATGAACTGGACCACCTGGCGATTCAGCAGCTCAATGGTCGCTTTTTTATCGCTATCCGATACATCGTTACGGGTATAAAGCAGATTAGACGCTTTCGTTTTCACCAGTTTAGCGGTACTCATAATCTCATATCCTCTTGATGTTTGTGTCCCAGGTAATTACGGGATTAAGTATAGCACCGGATTTTTTCTCTGCGGTTTGGCGCTGCCTATCGGTTTAATAGCGAAAGGATGGTTGAACTTTTAACTTAATGATTTTAAAGTTTTTTATATAAATTGATGCAGATCAATCTTAATTCGTTAAGTGACAAGGCGGGCAGGTGAAATATTTTGGCAATATAAGAGAGTTTGTAAGAAATTATTTGAAGGGCTGACGAGACCTATATTCTGCATGGCCGGTAAGCCATGCAGAATTTAAGGGCTAGTTGAGGTCAATCTTATGTACTTTTGGTTCCGGGCGCATGGTCAATGTAGAGCCCATTGACGCCGCGATAATGGAACAGAGCGCCAGCGTCTGCACCAGTGTCAGGGTTTCGCCGAGGAACATCATTCCAGAGATGGCAGCCAGCGCGGGCTCCATGCTCATGAGCGTACCAAAAATACGCGTAGGCAGACGCGTCAGGGCGATCATCTCCAGAGAGTAGGGCAGCGCCGTGGAAAGAATGGCGACCGCCAGCCCAACCGGCAGGATTGACCACTGCCATATTGAGTCCGTTGCTTGTGCCATGCCGATCGGGACAAAGATAACCGCGGCAATCAGCGAGCCTAAGGCGACCGTCGCGGGGCCGTGCTCTTCGCCCGCACGCTGGCCAGTGAGAATATACACCGCCCAGCACGCCCCTGCGCCTAGCGCCAGAGCGGCCCCTGTCAAATCGATTTGTGAAACGCTTTGGCCGAGCGGCAGCAGGAACCATAGCCCCAGCACGGCCAGTATGACCCAGATAAAGTCTACCGGGCGACGAGAAGAAAAGAGGGCAACCGCCAGCGGGCCGGTAAATTCAAGCGCGACCGCGATCCCCAGCGGGATAGTCTGAATAGAGAGGTAGAACATGTAGTTCATCCCTCCCAGCGCCAGCCCATAAAAAAGCAGAGGCAGTCGCTGCTCCTTTTTAAACCGTAGCCGCCAGGGTTTAAAGACAACCACGAGGATCAGGGTGCCTAATGCGATACGCAGCGCCGTGACGCCGGGCGCACCAATCAGCGGAAACAGCGATTTTGCCAGCGACGCGCCGCTTTGTATGGACATCATCGCGATAAGTATGACTGCCACCGGCATCCAGACCGACGATTTACGAGGTAAACCTGGCATCCTTTCTCCTGTCAATTTTTGTCAAAAGAGGTAAAAGTCGCAGTGTAATGGAAATAACCTGCAACGGTTGAGCTACTGTTGAAAAAAAATCCAGGGAAAATCCGTAAAATGAGAAAACGTTGCTGATTTTATCGCCTGAAAGATTAGGAATAATCTGGATGAACTAAATGGCGATGACGCGCACTATTAGCATTTACAGGTGAAAATCTGGAGTTATTTGAACGAGATAGCTGGTGCTGGAAATGTTCTGTTACAGGAAAGGTCGCATTAGACATCGTGAATGACAAAGAGTTTCACAGATTTTTTTGATATATTTAAAACTTACGGACTTACTTGAAGCACATTTGAGGTGGTTATGAAAAAAATTGCATGTCTTTCAGCACTGGCAGCTGTTCTGGCTGTTTCCGCAGGTACCGCTGTAGCGGCAACTTCTACTGTAACTGGTGGTTACGCTCAGAGCGATATGCAGGGCGTGATGAACAAAACCAACGGTTTCAACCTGAAGTACCGTTACGAGCAAGACAACAACCCGCTGGGTGTGATCGGTTCTTTCACTTACACCGAGAAAGATCGTACTGAAAATGGCTCTTACAATAAAGGTCAGTACTACGGCATCACCGCGGGTCCTGCTTACCGCCTGAATGACTGGGCAAGCATCTACGGTGTTGTAGGTGTTGGCTACGGTAAATTCCAGCAGACCGAAAACCAGGGTCTGAACCGTACTGCAAGCAACAGCGACTACGGTTTCTCCTATGGCGCAGGTATGCAGTTTAACCCAATCGAAAACGTTGCTCTGGACTTCTCCTATGAGCAGAGCCGTATCCGCAACGTTGACGTTGGCACCTGGATCGCGGGCGTAGGTTACCGCTTCTAATCACTTCGGTGAGCCAGTAAAAAATCCGCCCAATGTGGCGGATTTTTTTTGTTTGTACCCTCTCCCCGTGGGAGAGGGCCAGGGTGAGGGCATCAGCCTGCACGAGACGGCAGAGATCACTTACTCTTAATATCGAAAATATCCGTCCCCAGATGGTTATAGTCAACTTTCTGTAACCTGAAGTTGGTAATGTAAACTGGCGGGCCCTTCTTCCCGGAGATAAACGGGTAATCATTTTTTATCTCTTTCGCCTTAATCCCCGTCCACTGTGAGAAGAATTTCAGGAAATCGTTCGCGGAACGGCGCGCTTTGATGATGCGATGCGTTTTGTCATCACTCGACAGCACCATAAACGGTACCTGGAAGTTCTGCTGAAACTTGTCATCGTGGGCCAGATACTGCACCTCTTTACCGCGCTCCTTAAACGCCAGACCGTGGTCAGAGAAATAGACCATCGAGAAGCTATCGCCGCTGTTGCGCAGCTGCGCGTACAGCTTGCTGAGCAGATCGTCGGTTTGCGTCATGGTGTACAGATAACACGAGGTCTCTTTGGATTGCACAAACTCCGCATATTTTCCCCCGGTACGATCGCATGCCTGCGGGTGTGACCCCATCAGGTGCAGGACGATCAGCTGCGGCTGGGTGCGCTGAGTGGCAAAGACCTGCGCGGTCATTTTTAGCAACGCTTCATCTTTTGTGTTTTTATCGGCTTCGAAATCACCGCTTTTCAGGAACTGTACCTCGTCGGCACGCTTCGCGATGCTGGCAATGGCGGTATCATACTCGCCGATCTGCCCCTGGTTGGAGAACCACCACGTCTGAAAACCTGCCCGGTTGGCCAGGGTGACAAAATTATCCTGAAACTGCGGTTTTCCATCCACAACACGGTTGAGCGTCAGACCGAGAGATTTCTGCGTCGAACCGCTGGCCGCCACGTAATCGGTAAACAGCGTACCGTTGACGGAGCTGGCAAACGGCGTGTTATCCCAGTGACCGCCAAACGCGCCGAGCGCATCGCGACGCGCGCTTTCACCGATCACCACCACATAGGTGTGATACTTCGGTTTCACCGCCAGCACGTTCCAGGTATCTTTCATGGTGGAAAGCTCGGCCATACGCGCCTGCTCGTCGAGCACTTCCTCGTTATTCACTACCACGTCTTTAACGAAGCGAAACACCGGATACCCGGTATCTTTAAGCTTAAACACGCCGCCCCAGGCCAGATTTTGTACCGGCGCAACAAAAAACGTCACTACGCTAAAGGCCAGGCACAGGCTTTCAATTTTACCCCATGTTTTTTTCCCGACCTGCTTACGGCGAACCGCAATCACGCCGAGAGCAAAAATGAAAAGGCCAACCACGTAGTTGTACCACGGGAAGATCGTCAGGATCTCTGTAGACTCTTCCATATTGGTGGAGTGGAGCGCCAGCAGGGTATTAAAGTTCGGCGCGCCATAGGCCTGGCCGAACGGGAAATAGGCGGCAGCCACCAGAGAACAGATCCCGATAAGCACTTTCTGCATGCGCGGTGCGCTTCGCCATAGCAGGTGAAGAATGCAGGTGAACCCGACGGCATAAAGCAGGCTAAAGGGGTAGCCAAGAGCAAAGTTAATCAACAGCGATTGCAAAAAATAAAATCCCGTCCACGGGCTTAGGGCCCGGCTGCGGGTAACAAGTGTATCAATCAGGGTTACGTTCATAGATCACTATCACGAAAACGCCATGTGCTCACCCTGGCGTCAAGGGTCAAAGCCTGCCGGACAGTGCGTGGAAAGGGAATGGAGGTCCGCTTCAGCGAGCCGCAAATTGTGCAGGGCTGCAAGAAGATAGTGCGAGCGTGAATTAAGGTCAACAGTTGCTAAACAGATGTTTTGCGAAGGGGGCTGCAAATCCGCAAAAATAATCAGGAAAAAGCGAGTTTACAACGAAAGTGTGACAGGAAAATGAAGCGGCGTGCCGCGACGCCGCTTAGTGAGAAGATTTATCGTCCTGATGCGGTTTGGCGTTAAACATATCGCACAGCATGTTCAACAGCATTAGACGCACTTTAAAAGGAGAGTGGGTAAACACGTTCATACACCTCTTGAATTCATTCATAAGACCTCCTGATTCATGATCCCTTCGATCCGTGAAGGGTGACTGCATTACATACAGATATAGCACAGGCTATATTGTATAGCTATGGCTAATTCGTTAATTTTTTGTGCTTGTAGAGCTATGGTTTACAATGTGCGCTCCGTTACAGGGCGCTGGAAGCGTCAACCCATTGAGGAAGCACAATGAACCGTCGCGCAGGTAAGCCAACAACAAAAAAAACGACGCAACTGGTGAACGTTGAAGAACATGTGGAAGGCTTCCGCCAGGTGCGTGAGGCGCACCGCCGGGAGCTGATTGATGATTATGTCGAACTGATCTCCGATCTGATTCGTGAAGTTGGAGAAGCGCGCCAGGTGGATATGGCCGCACGCCTGGGGGTGTCGCAGCCAACCGTTGCCAAAATGTTAAAACGTCTGGCGTCGGTCGGGCTGATCGAGATGATCCCCTGGCGCGGGGTGTTTCTCACCGCTGAAGGCGAAAAGCTGGCGCAGGAGAGCCGCGAGCGCCATCAGATCGTCGAGAATTTTTTACTGGTGCTGGGCGTCAGCCCGGAAATTGCCCGTCGGGATGCCGAAGGTATGGAACACCACGTCAGCGAAGAGACGCTGGTGAAGTTCCGCGAATTTACGCTCAAATATGGCCCCGCCGCTGAATGAACATCCCCGGCTTGCAGGCCCTGAAACGCGATCGTTTTTTCCATCTTTTACTTATCACTGGCGTTGGGCTCAGCGTCTTTGTGCCCTTCACGCCGCACACCTGGCCGGCGGCCATAGACTGGCGCACCATTATTACCCTGAGCGGTTTGATGATGCTCACCAAAGGCGTAGAGCTGAGCGGCTATTTTGACGTGCTGGGGCGCAAAATGGTGCGCCGCTTCGCCACCGAGCGCAAACTGGCTCTGTTCATGGTCTTTTCGGCGGCGCTGCTGTCGACGTTCCTCACTAATGACGTAGCGCTGTTTATCGTGGTGCCGCTTACGCTCACGCTGCGTAAGCTGTGCGAAATACCGGTTACCCGTCTGATTATCTTTGAAGCGCTGGCCGTCAATGCAGGCTCGCTGCTCACGCCGATCGGTAACCCGCAGAACATTCTGCTGTGGGGACGCTCCGGCCTGTCGTTTACCGCATTTACCTGGCAGATGGCGCCGCTGGCGCTGGCGATCGTGGCGACGCTGCTGGTGGTGGGCTGGTTTGCTTTCCCGAATAAATCGTTGCAGTACCACAGCGGTACCACCGGCCCCCAGTGGCAGCCGCGTCTCGTCTGGAGCTGCCTGGGACTGTATATCGTTTTCATTACCGCGCTGGAGTTAAACCAGGCGCTGGCGGGCGCGCTGCTGGTGGCGTGTGGCTTCCTGTTCCTCGCCCGGCGGGTGCTGGTGAGTGTTGACTGGACGCTGCTGCTGGTGTTTATGGCGATGTTTATTGACGTGCATCTGCTGATCCAGCTCCCGGTATTGCAGACCGTTCTCCATAGCGTCAGCGGTCTGTCGCAACCGGGACTATGGCTGACGGCGATTGGTCTCTCGCAGGTGATCAGTAACGTGCCGTCCACCATTTTGCTGCTTAACTATGTTCCCCCAACGGTTCTGCTGGCGTGGGCGGTCAACGTCGGCGGCTTTGGGCTGCTGCCCGGCTCGCTGGCCAACCTCATCGCCCTGCGGATGGCCAACGATCGCCGCATCTGGTGGCGCTTCCATTTATGGTCAATCCCGATGCTGCTCTGGTCTGCGGCGGTCGGTTTCGGACTATTCCTTCTCATATAGTGCGCAATTTGTCAGTTTTTCCTGGCAAATGTATAGCAACGTCCTAGCTTTAGTGAACGGCATAGTGTGATGCCGCTCACTGACAGGACCGTTGCTGAACTATGGCAGAAGATCAAAATCCACCTGCTGACGAGCAGGATCAAAACAATAACGAGCGCAAGCGCCCGGGCAAAAAACCGTTAATTATCCTTGGCATCGTGGTCATCGTGATGGTGATCGTGGCGCTGGTCTGGTGGTTTTTAACCCGTAACGAAGAGACCACCGACGACGCCTTCACCGACGGCGACGTAGTGACCATTGCCCCAAAAACGGCAGGCTACGTTACCGAACTTCGCGTGCGGGATAACCAGCGTGTAAAGAAAGGGGATGTGCTGGTGGTGATCGATCCGCGTGATACCACCGCCCAGCGCGATCAGGCTCAGGCCCAGCTTGGGCTGGCGGTTGCGCAGTTGCATCAGGCGCAGGCGCAGCTGGCGCTCTCGAAGGTGCAATATCCCGCCCAGCGCGATGAAGCCAAAGCCCAGGTACTGAAAGCCCAGGCGGATATGACCAACGCTCAGGCGGAGTACCGCCGTCAGCGCGGCGTTGACCCCCGCGCGACCACACAACAAAGCATCGATGCCGCGAACGCTCAACTGCGGAGTGCCCAGGCGGGTCTGGCCAGCGCGCAGGCGCAGCTGGAGGTGGCGGAGCAGGTCCAGCTGCAAATCCGCCAGCAGGAGACTAACGTCGAAGCCCGCGAACGGCAGGTCGATCAGGCCAGAGCGCAGTTGGAAACCGCCAACCTGAACCTCTCTTATACCGAAGTCCGCGCCCCGTTCGACGGTTTTGTCACCAAACGCAACGTCCAGCCTGGTACGCTGGTGCAGGCAGGCACGGCACTGTTCTCGCTGGTTTCCCCGAACGTGTGGGTGGTGGCGAACTTCAAGGAGTCGCAGCTTGAACGTATGAAGCCGGGCGACAAAGTGACCGTGTCCGTCGATGCCTGGCCGGATATGGCGCTCGAAGGCCATATTGACAGCATCCAGCAGGGCAGCGGCTCGCGCTTCTCCGCCTTCCCGTCGGAAAACGCCACCGGTAACTTTGTGAAGATCGTTCAGCGCGTGCCGGTGAAAATCGTCATTGATAAGGGGCTGGATCCGAACAAACCGCTGCCGCTGGGGCTGTCGGTTGAACCGAAGGTCACCGTGGAATGACGGACAGCAGCCACGAAAACTGGAAGCCCGCCAGTAACCCGTGGGCGGTGGCGATTGTGGTCACCCTGGCGGTGTTTATGGAAATTCTGGACACCACCATCGTCAACGTGGCGCTGCCCCACGTCGCGGGGTCGCTCTCGGCCAGCTATGACGAATCCACCTGGGTGCTCACCAGCTACCTGGTGGCGAACGGCATCGTGCTGCCGATCTCGGCCTTCCTGAGCCGGCTGTTTGGCCGCAAGCAGTTCTTCCTGATCTGCATTGTGATGTTCACCATCTGCTCGTTCCTGTGCGGCATCGCCACCGAGCTTTGGCAAATCATCCTGTTCCGTGTGATGCAGGGCTTTTTTGGCGGCGGGTTGCAGCCCACGCAGCAATCGGTGCTGCTCGATTACTTCAAGCCGGAGGACAGGGGCAAAGCCTTTGGCCTTTCATCCATTGCCATTATCGTCGCGCCGGTACTTGGCCCGACGCTGGGAGGCTGGATCACCGATAACTACTCCTGGCGCTGGGTGTTCTTTATCAATATTCCGGTAGGGATTGTGACGGTGCTGGCCATCTATCAGCTGCTGGAAGATCCGCCGTGGGAGAAAAAGTCGGAAGAGAAGCTCACCGTCGACTGGACGGGGATCGGCCTGATCGCTCTCGGACTTGGCTGTTTGCAGGTGATGCTCGACCGGGGCGAAGATGATGACTGGTTCTATTCGAACTTTATCCGCACCTTCGCGGTACTGACGCTGGTCGGCATTATCGGCGCGATCTACTGGCTGATGTATGCCAAAAAGCCGGTGGTGGATCTGCACTGTATGAAGGATCGCAACTTTGCGATCTCCAGCCTGCTGATGGCGGGGATGTCGATGATCCTCTACGGCAGTTCGGTGGTTATTCCGCAACTGGCGCAGCAGGATTTGGGCTATACCGCCACCTGGTCCGGGCTGGTGCTCTCGCCCGGCGCGGTGCTGATTGTGCTGACTATTCCGCTGGTACTGAAGCTGATGCCGGTGGTGCAGACGCGCTGGATCATCGCCTTCGGCTTTACCTGCCTGGCGGTGTCGTTCTTCTGGTCCCGGACGCTGACGCCGGATATCGATTTCGAAACGCTGGTGCTGTTCCGCAGCGCCCAGTCGATTGGACTCGGGTTCCTGTTTGTGCCCCTTACCACCATCGCCTTTATCTCGATCCCGAGGCGGCTTAACGCCGACGCGGCGGCGCTGTTTACCATGTTCCGCAACGTGGCCGGCTCGATTGGGATTTCGCTCTCGACGGCGGCGATCACCGAGCGCTCACAGGCGCACAGCGCGCATCTGGCTTACCACGCTTCGCCGTTTAATGAGCAGTTCCAGCTGGCGATACGCGAAAGCGCCCAGGCGATCCAGAACTTCACCACTCAGGTGGGCGATCCGACCGGCATTGCCACCGGGCGGATGTACCAGACCATGATCGAGCAGTCGCGCTTTCTGGCCTACATTGACGTCTTCACCATTCTGAGCGCGGTGGCCTTCTTACTGATTCCGTTTTGTTTGTTGCTCTCGCCGGTTAAGAGCGAGGGGAGTGCAGGAGCACACTGATGATACACAGACGTTTACACCCCCTGATGATAATGATGCTGCTGGTGGGCTGCGCCGTCGGGCCGGACTACCAACAGCCTGCACCGCCCGCCACCACGCACTGGAACGATAAGGGCGACGGCGCGGTGAAATCACAAACGTCTTCCGCCGCCACCAACCCGCGCTGGTGGAAAACCTTCGGCTCGCCGCAGCTCGACAGCCTGATTGAACGCGCCATCGCCGGAAATCTGACGCTACAGCAAACCGTATTACGCATTGCCGGCGCGCGCGAACAGATTAACCAGGCCGGCGGGGCATTTTTCCCGTCGGTGAATGGCAATGTGCAGGCGACGCGCCAGCAGCTTGGGCTGGAAGGGGAGCTGAAATCCCACGGCGTGTATGACCAGTTGAATAATGTCGATCCGCAGTTGCGAAGCGCGTTAGGCCCGCTGACGCAGCCGATTAACCTCTATCAGGGCAGCTTCGACGCTCAGTGGGAAATCGACCTGTGGGGCAAGGTGCGCCGTCAGGTAGAAGCGGCCGAGGCGCAGCAGCGGGCGGCGATCGAGCAGCGTAACGATGCGCTGGTCTCGCTGGAAGCCGAAGTGGCGCGGGCGTGGCTACAGCTGCGAGGGGCGCAGAGCATCATTGCCACGCTTAATACGCAAATTGAAAGCGCGCAGCAGACGCTGGATCTGACCGAAAGCCGCCAGCGGGGCGGGCTGTCACCGCAGATGGACGTAGAAAACGCCCGGGCGCAGCTGGGCAATCTTGAAGCCCAATTGCCGCAGTATCAGGCGCAGGAACGCCAGGCGATGAACGGGCTGGCCATCCTGCTCGGCAAACCGCCGGGGGCGCTGGATGCCGAATTACAATCCGTGCAGCCGATGCCAGCGTTGCCGGATATTGTGCAAACCGGCATTCCGTCAACGCTGGCGCGTCGTCGCCCGGACGTGCGCGAAGCTGAGGCGAACCTCCATGCCGCTACGGCGCAAATTGGCGTCTCGGTAGCCGAACTGTTCCCAAGCTTCACCCTCTCCGGGCAGTTTGGCCTGCGTAACAGCGAATCCGGCTGGCTGACCGACTGGAGCAGCCACTTTTACAGCTTCGGTCCGCAGGTCTCCATCCCCATCTTCCAGGGCGGTCGGCTGGTCTCCAGCGTCAAGGTGGCCCGCGCACAGCAAGGGGCGGCGGTGCTGGACTATCGTCAGACGGTGCTGACGGCGCTCGGCGACGTTGAAAACGCGCTGGTGAGCTATCGCACTGACCAGCAGCGTGAGGCGGGCCTGGCGAAAACCATCGACGCGCTGCAAAACGCTTTTGATCTCGCCAGCGACAGCTACCGACAGGGGATCGCCAGTTTTATTGACGTGCTGGACGCCCAGCGTCAGCTCGCTCAGGCCGAACAGCAGCGGGCGCAGGCGCAGGTGCAGAGCGCGCTTGACCTGGTGGCGCTCTACAAAGCCCTCGGCGGCGGCTGGGAGCCGTATCAGCAGGTTCAGCTGCCAGACTACAGCGTCTTTGGCGATGCCCCGCGCGGATAGATTCAGAGGATTGGGCAAGAAACGGACAGGAACGCCACATTCGCGATGGCTGGGGGGCGGGTATAACTAACAGACACCCAATCGACATGCGAGGAAAGCGTTATGCGTTATCAAAAACTGGGCAATACCGGACTGTTTGTTTCTGAACTCTGCCTCGGCACCATGACCTTCGGCGGCGAGGGCGGCATGTGGGGCAAGATTGGCCAGCTAAGGCAAAACGAAGCCGAGCAGCTGGTGGGCCGCGCGCTGGACGCGGGCATCAACTTTATCGACACTGCCGACGTCTATTCGGAAGGACGCTCGGAGGAGATCCTCGGGCAGGCGCTGAAAAACCTGAACGTTCCACGTGAAAACGTGGTGGTCGCCACAAAGGTGTTTGGTGAAACGGGCACGGCGGGAGTGAACTCACGCGGCGGCTCGCGCTATCACATTATCGACAGCGTAAAGAAGAGCCTGCGCCGCCTGCAGCTCGATCATATCGATCTCTATCAGCTGCACGGTTTCGACCCCGCGACCCCCATCGAGGAGACGCTTTACGCACTGGATAACCTTGTGCAGCACGGTCACGTGCGATACATCGGCGTTTCGAACTGGACTGCGTGGCAGATTGCCAAAGCGCTCGGTATTTCTGACCGTCTTGGGCTGGCGCGTTTCGCATCGTTGCAGGCGTATTACACCATTGCCGGACGTGACCTGGAGCGCGAGCTGGTGCCGATGATGCAGAGCGAAGGCGTCGGATTGATGGTCTGGAGCCCGCTGGCGGGCGGCCTGCTGAGCGGAAAATACGGTCGTGACGGGCAGAGCGAAACCGGAGGCCGCCGTCTGGAATTTGACTTCCCGCCGGTGAATAAAGATCGCGCCTTCGACTGCGTGGACGTAATGCGCGTCATTGCCGAGCGTAGGGGCGTCTCCGTGGCGCAAATCGCGCTGGCATGGCTGCTGCATCAAAAAGCGGTGACCAGCGTCATTATTGGTGCGAAACGCGTCGATCAGCTGGACGATAATATTGCCGCCACCGGGATCCGTTTAAGCGAAGACGAGCTTAAACAGCTTGATGCCGTCAGCGCGCTGCCGCGCGAATATCCAGGCTGGATGCTGGAGCGGCAGGGGGAATACCGTCGTAGTCAGCTCGCGCAGCAGTAACCTTCCTTTTCCCCGGTGGCGCTTCGCTTACCGGGGCTACTATCTCTGGTCTTTATTTCAACCCACCTCACAAAAAATGCTCCTTCTCTTTGCCTGATGTTTGATCTCGATCTATATGACTAGTCATGAAATTTAAATGACTAGTCATATAGGGAGCAATCATGAACAAATCACTGCCAGCCAACTTTTTATGGGGCAACTCGGTATCCAGCATGCAGACGGAAGGGGCATGGAATGAGGGCGGGAAGGGGATGTCGGTATATGACATTCGGGAAGCAGGAGAAAACATCTCCGACTGGAAAGTGGCGACCGACTCCTACCACCGCTACCGGGAAGATTTCGATCTGATGCAGGATCTGGGCATGAACTGCTACCGCTTCCAGATCTCCTGGAGCCGCGTCTGCCCGCAGGGTGACGGCGAGTTCAACGCCGAAGGTATCGCGTTTTACGACAGCTTTATTAACGATCTGCTCGCCCGCGGTATTGAGCCGATGGTCTGCCTCTACCACTTCGATATGCCGCTGGCGCTGGCGCAGGAGTACAACGGCTTCAACGACCGCCGGGTGATGGAGGCCTTTATCCGCTACGGCAAGAAGATGATCGACTGCTACGGCGATCGCGTGAAGTACTGGCTGACCTTCAACGAGCAGAACATTTTCCATATGCCGGAAGCTTTTCGCATTTCCGGTTACATGAAAGGCGAGCAAACCCTGCGCGAGCTGTATGAGCTTCAGCACCATGCGATGGTGGCGCACATGACTCTGACCGAATACCTGCACCAGACTAAGCCAGGCAAGCTGATGGGCGGCATGCTGGCGCACCAGTTGATTTATCCAGCCACCTGCAAACCGCGCGATATCTTCTGCGCCCAGCAGTACGACGAATTCCTCAACCAGAACCTGCTGCGCGTCTTCGCGGGACAGGGCTACAGCCCGGCGGTGATGGCGGTGGTGGAGCAGGAGGGCTTCGGTGATATCTACCGCGCAGACGATCTCGCGCTGTTTGCGCGCACGAAGAACGACTTTATGGCCTTCAGCTATTACGCCAGCAAAACGCTGGACAGCGATGCCATCCCGGAAGGCACGCCGGTGAACCATTACCTGCTGCATGGCGAGAAAAATAACCCGTACCTGAAAGCCACCGAGTGGAACTGGCAGATCGACCCGCTGGGCTTTCGCACCATCATCACCCGCTATGCCAACGACTGGCGGATGCCGGTATTCCCGATTGAAAACGGCATCGGCGTGATCGAGTCCTGGGACGGGGTAAACCCGATCGAGGACACCTACCGCATCGACTACCACCGGGCGCACATCGAGGCGATGAAAGCGGCAATATTCGAGGACGGGGCAGAGGTAATGGGCTACCTCGGCTGGGGCTTAATCGACATTCTCAGCTCGCAGGGTGACATGCGTAAGCGCTACGGCGTGGTCTACGTCAACCGTGAAAATCACGACCTGAAAGACCTTAAGCGCGTGCCGAAGAAGAGCTACGCGTGGTTAAAACAGGTTATCCATACTAACGGACGCGAGATGTAAGCCGTACGCTGCCGGGCCGTTTTTGTGACTGATTGATGGGAATACTCCGCTATGTCTGAAACAAAAATAACACCGCACATGCAGTCTTTTGTCGATAAATTTGTTGAGTTCTCGGCGCGCCTGGCAAACCAGGTACACCTGCGATCCCTGCGGGACGCTTTCGCCACGGTGATGCCGATTTTCATCCTCGCCGGTCTGGCGGTGCTGGTGAACAACGTCGTGTTTCCATGGGTGCTGGAAGGCGACACGCTCACGCAGTTTAAGGTGTGGGGCGAGGCGATTATCAACGGCACGCTGAACATCGCCGCGCTGCTGCTGGCACCGATGATCGCCTGGTCGCTGGCGCGCAACAAAGATTTCGACAATCCGGTCTCGGCAGTGGTTATCGCCGTCAGCAGCTTCATCATCATGATGCCGATGCGCTTACAGATTACGCCTGTCGGCAGCGACGCCACGGTGAACGTCACCCAGGTGCTGACGTTCGCCAATATCGGCTCCACCGGGATTTTCGCCGGGGTGCTGATTGGGCTGCTCTCAACCGAGTTGTTTATCGCCATTTCACGGCTGAAGGCGCTGCACATTTCGCTGGGGGAGAACGTGCCTCCGGCGGTGAGCAAATCCTTTACCGCGCTGATCCCGACAATCCTCACGCTCTCCCTGTTTGCGGTGCTGGCGGCCATACTGGCGAACGTGCTGCATACGGATCTGATCCATCTCATTACGACATTCATTCAGCAGCCGCTGCGGCTGATCAACACCAGTCTGCCCGGGACGATCTTCATTTACAGCTTCGGTAACTTCCTGTTCACGCTCGGTATTCATCAGTCGGTAGTCAACAGCGTGGTGCTGGAGCCGTTTCTGCTGATCAACACCAACGAGAACATGCTGGCCTTTGCCAACGGCCAGCCGATCCCACACATCATCAACAACATCTTTGTGCCGACCTTTGGCATGGTGGGCGGGACGGGCAGCACTATCTCATTGCTGATCGCTATCTTCATCTTCTCAAGACAGAAATCAGCGAAGCAGGTGGCGCGTCTGTCACTGGCGCCGGGTCTGTTCAACATCAACGAGCCGGTGATTTTCGGCCTGCCGATTGTCTTTAACCTGCCGCTGATGATCCCGTTTGTGCTGCTGCCCGCCATCGGGATTTACTTTGCGTGGCTCTGTACCACGCTGGGTCTGATGTCGCGCTGCGTGGTGATGATCCCGTGGACCACGCCGCCGATCCTCAGCGCCTGGCTGGCGACGGCGGGGGACTGGCGGGCGGTGGTGGTGCAGTTGGCAATCATCGTATTTGGTGTATTCTTCTACCTGCCTTTCCTCAAGGTGGCCGAGCGAGTGGCCGTGAAAAACAGCGGGACAGAAAACTAATTTAAGGAAGGAAGATGGCGGCGAAGTACATCACCATAGCGCGGGAAATTAAGAAACGCATTATTACCCAGCAGTACGCCGCCAATGAACCGTTGCCGGACCAGTTCGCGCTGGCGGCGGAATTCAGCACCAGCCGGATGACCATTCAGCAGGCGATGCGTCAGCTGATCGTAGAAGGGCTGGTCTATACCCGGCAGGGACAGGGCACGTTCATCCGCAAAAATTTCCTCCAGCTTTCCCAGTGGGATCTCTCCGGCAGCGACTACTTTGGGGCGACCAAAACCTGGGAACATTTAGGCACGGTGACGAGCCAGGTGGTGCACTTCGAACTTCGCTTCCCGAACGAGAAAGAGCAGGCCTCGCTGATGATAAATCCGGATACGCCGATCTATGACTTCATCCGTCTGCGTTTACTCAACGGTGAGCCGATGTCCCTGGACGCCACGGTGATGCCGCTCAATCTGGTGCCCGGCCTGAACAAAACCCATCTTGAAAGTTCGGTATTCCGGTATGTGCAGGAGACGCTGGGGCTGAAGATCATGGGATCGTATCGTGTGGTGCGGGCGCTGAAGCCCAGTGCGCTGGATATGCAGCATCTGGTCTGTGAGCCAACCGACCCGGTGCTGGAGGTGGAGCAGGTGATCTATCTGGAAGATGGTACGCCGCTGGAGTACGCCCATTGTCACTATCGCTATGACCATGGCGGCATCGTAATTGTGAATAACGGATAAAAAAAAGCGGGCCTCGAGGCCCGCTTTGTTCGTGCTCGCGATTAGTTCAAACGCACCGGCATACCGGAACGGTTCTGAATCGCCTGGTCAACGATGGTCGTGTCAACATCCGCCTGAGAGGTAACGGACTGCACCGCGCTGGTCAGCTTAATCGGTACGATTTCGTTGTTGTTGATCTGATCTTCGCTGGTGGACAGCGGGTTATGCACTTCAATGTAACGGCTGCCGTCCGGCTCTGACGTCGCTTTCACCGGTTCGTTAATGAACTGCACGCGCGTACCGACCGGCACGTTATCGAACAGGAATTTGATGTCTTCATTACGCAGACGTACGCAGCCGTGGCTTACGCGCAGGCCGATACCGAAGTTGGCGTTAGTACCGTGGATGGCATACAGACGACCAATGTACAGCGCGTACAGACCCATCGGGTTATCCGGGCCAGCAGGCACAACGGCCGGCAGCGGTTCACCGGCAGCAATGTACTCAGCGTGCATTTTGGCGGTCGGCGTCCAGGTTGGGCCCGCTTTCTTACGCTCCACTTTGGTGGTCCAGTTCAGCGGGGTGTCTTTACCCAGCTGACCGATACCGATAGGCAGCACGATCACAGTGTTGGTGCCTTTCGGGTAGTAATACAGACGCATTTCGGCGCTGTTAATCACGATACCTTCGTGCACGGTATCCGGCAGGATTAGCTGCTGTGGAATGTTGAGTACGGTACCCGCTTTCGGCAGATACGGGTCAACGCCCGGGTTCGCTTCCAGCATGTTAGACAGGCCGAGCTGATACTGCGCCGCGAAGTATTCCAGCGGCTGAGTGTTACCTTCCGGAACCGTCACCACCTGGTTTTCACCCACCAGACGGCTTCCGTCTGTCGGCAGGGGATACGTCACCGCAGACGCGGTCTTACAAAAACCTACTACGGCTAACGCCGCCGCAAAAAGCGTTGTTAATTTCATGTTCATGTTATGCGAGGTATCTAAGCCATTCTGGCGATGAGTTGAGAAGTCTGAATCTGTAATGGGAGCGCATTATATGTGCATTCCCGTTAACTGGGAATTCAGATGTGTACGAAATCACATTTTTTTCGATTTTGTTAAAGTTTAGTGGATTACCGCAACACAGGATCTCAATTCGGAATTGTGGCATAATGCCGCGTTTATCACACTTTTCGCAGGAATCTCTCCGTGTTAGTTACCAGCAACGTCACTATGCAGTTTGGCAGTAAGCCGCTGTTCGAAAATATTTCCGTCAAATTTGGCGGCGGCAACCGTTACGGCCTGATTGGTGCCAACGGTAGCGGAAAATCCACCTTTATGAAGATCCTCGGCGGTGACCTGGAGCCGACGCTGGGCAACGTGTCGCTCGACCCGAACGAGCGTATCGGTAAGCTGCGTCAGGATCAGTTCGCCTTCGAAGAGTTCACCGTGCTCGACACCGTGATCATGGGGCATGCGGAGCTGTGGGAAGTGAAGCAGGAGCGCGATCGTATCTACGGTCTCGCTGAGATGAGCGAAGAAGACGGTTACAAAGTGGCCGACCTGGAAACGCAATACGGCGAAATGGACGGCTACTCTGCGGAAGCGCGTGCGGGCGAACTGCTGCTGGGCGTCGGCATTCCTGTTGAACAGCATTATGGTCCGATGAGCGAAGTTGCGCCAGGCTGGAAGCTGCGTGTGCTGCTGGCGCAGGCGCTGTTCTCTAACCCGGACATCCTGCTGCTCGACGAACCGACCAACAACCTGGACATCGACACCATCCGCTGGCTGGAGCAGACCCTGAACGATCGCGACAGCACCATGATCATCATCTCGCACGACCGTCACTTCCTTAACATGGTGTGTACGCACATGGCGGATCTGGATTACGGCGAGCTGCGCGTTTATCCGGGTAACTACGATGAGTACATGACGGCGGCAACCCAGGCGCGTGAACGTCTGCTTGCCGACAACGCCAAGAAGAAAGCGCAGATTGCGGACCTGCAATCCTTCGTGAGCCGCTTCAGCGCCAACGCCTCTAAATCGCGCCAGGCAACGTCGCGAGCCCGTCAGATCGACAAAATCAAGCTCGAAGAGGTAAAAGCCTCCAGCCGTCAGAACCCGTTCATCCGCTTCGAGCAGGACAAGAAGCTGTTCCGTAACGCGCTGGAAGTGGAAGCCCTCACCAAAGGCTTCGATGAAGGCCCGCTGTTCAAAAACTTCAACCTGCTGCTGGAAGTGGGCGAGAAGATTGCTATCCTGGGTGCCAACGGCGTGGGTAAATCCACTATGCTGAAAACTCTGGTGGGCGAAATGCAACCGGATAACGGTACCGTGAAATGGTCTGAAAACGCGCAGATTGGTTACTACGCGCAGGACCATGAATATGAGTTCGAAAACGATCTGACCGTCTTCGACTGGATGAGCCAGTGGAAGCAGGAAGGCGACGACGAGCAGGCGGTACGCAGCATTCTGGGGCGTCTGCTGTTCAGCCAGGACGACATCAAAAAGCCCGCCAAAGTGCTCTCCGGTGGTGAAAAGGGCCGTATGCTGTTCGGCAAGCTGATGATGGAAAAACCGAATATCCTGGTGATGGACGAACCAACCAACCACCTGGATATGGAATCGATCGAATCCCTGAACATGGCGCTGGAGATGTATCAGGGCACCCTAATCTTCGTCTCTCACGACCGTGAGTTCGTCAGCTCCCTGGCGACCCGCGTGATCGAAATCACGCCAGAGCGCGTGGTGGACTTCACCGGTAACTACGAAGATTACCTGCGCAGTAAAGGTATCGAGAGTTAAAAAAATAGCCGGGTGGCGGCTTCGCCTTACCCGGCCTACGTTCTATCCCCTCTCCCTGTGGGAGTGGGTTAGGGTGAGGGCATCAGGCCGCACTAAACCACCCACTCGCCCCCTTCAACCCCGTTCACCCGCAGCGTACGTTTTTCCCCCGTCGGTAACGACACCTTCAGTGCCTTCCATGCCGGACGATAGTCGCCGCGCGCATTCACCTTCAGGTTGATACTTGCGCCGTCGCACACCATCTCCCATTCCACCCACAGCGCATTGCCGTTCAGGTAGCCCCAGCTTTCGCCGTCATCCTCAAACAGCAGCCCGGAGGGGGTGCCGACGCCTTTCACCGGGAACAGTTTTAGCTCACGGGTAACGTCTTTATCGGCGCTCACGTGACGGATGCGTTCGCTGAGCGGCAAACCGGCCCCTGCGCGCACCAGAAGCGGCAGCTTTTCCAGCGGCGCATCAAGGACGATCGATTGCCCGCCCGCATACCACGTGTGGGTGTAAAAATCGTACCAGCCGGTTTCGTTATCCGGCAGCCAGACGCGGCGCTCGCGCTGCCCGGCTTCGACGACGCTGGCCACCAGCAGGTCACGGCCCAGCAGGAAGTCGTCGCACTCTTCAAAGGTCTGCGCATCGTGTTCATGATCGAGGAAGGTCGGGCGCAGCATCGGCTCGTCGTCGGCGTGCGCCTGCCAGAGCAGGGTGTAGAGATACGGCAGCAGGCGATAGCGCAGTTCAATGGCGCTGCGAATCGCAGGGGTCACGCCCGGGTACATCCACGGTTCGTTCACGGTGCGATCGTCATTCCACGAGTGGATGGTAAAGCGCGGATGCATCACGCCGTTCTGTACCCAGCGCACGAACAGCTCGGCATCCGGCTTGTCGCCGGAGAAACCGCCGACGTCGTGACCGACGTTGAACAGTCCGGACAGGCTCATGCCCAGGCCCATGCGGATGTTATAGCGCAGGGTGTCCCAGTTGGTACGGTTGTCGCCGCTCCAGGTCTGAACGTAGCGCTGCATTCCGGCACAGCCGGAGCGGGAGATCAGATACGGACGTTTATCCGGCGCAAAGCGCTGCTGTGCTTCCAGCGAGGCGCGCATCATCAGCAGCGGCATCACCGGGCGAATATGCTTGATGGCGATCGCCTGGCCGAAGCCATAGCAGCGCGCTTCCCCGTCCCACACTTCATACTCGTTGTTGTCGTTCCAGGTGGAGTCGATGCCCATTTCCAGCAGCTGCGTGGTCACGCCGTTCTGCCACCACTGCACCGTCTGCGGGTTGGTGAAGTCGAGATGCGATCCTTCGTCATCCCAGAAGCTGGAACGTTCAGGCGCATCGGTTTCTGAATCGCGAATGAACAGGCCGCGTTCCGCCACTTCGCCGTAGCGGGGATGATCCTGCAACAGACACGGCTTGATGTTTGCCGCAAGCCGCAGCCCCGCGTCGTGGAACGCCTGGCTCATCACCTTCGGCTGCGGCACTTTGTCGTAGTTCCAGTTAAAAACGTAGCGCTTGCCGTTAATCGAGGTATAGCCGGAGGAGAGCTGGAACGAGTCGCACGGAATGGCATGCTCATCGCACAGGCGGATGAAGTTCATCAGCTGGTCCTGCGCGTCCGGCGCGTCGGTGTAGTGCATGGTCGAGCCGCTGTAGCCCAGGCTCCACTTCGGTCCGAACAGCGTTTTCCCCGTCAGGCGCACGAAGGCTTTCGTCACGTCCAGCACGCGCTTGCCGGTGAAGAGGTAGTAGTCAATATCGCCCGCTTCCGCCTGCCAGCGGCGGTAGGCGGTGTGATAGTTGTCGATCTCGTTACCCAGATCCAGCCAGCAGCTGCTCAGGTTATCGTAGAACAGGCCGTAGCTCACGTCATCGCGACGGGTGAGGGTGAACGGGATGTGCTTGTACAGCGGATCGGTGCTGGCGGCGTTATAGCCCATCGCGTCCAGGTTACGCATCTCATAGCGTTTGCCGTTACGCTGTAAATCCCCCGCTTTCTCACCCAGACCGTAAAAACGTTCATCCTTGCGACGGCTGAGATAGTGCGCCACGCCGTCACCGTGGGCATTGAGCAGGTAGGCGCTGGTGGGACGGTCGTTAACCAGCGGCTGCCACTCGCCCGCTTCATTGCGGTAGTGCCACTCCAGCCACAGGGGCTGGTGGACGGTGACGCGCAGTTGTTCGGTCGCTACGGTTAACGCATCGCCCTGCTGCGTCAGTGTCCAGGCCGGGCAGGTGAAGCCGCTGACATCGTCGCGACGGCGGCCTTCCCACGGTACGTCTTGTTCCGGCGCGATGCTCCAGGTGCGGTCCAGCGCCAGCTGGCCTTTACGCTTGATCAGCACGCGGAACAGATTCTCTTCCAGCACATACAGGCACAGACGGTGCTGGTTATCCACCAGCAGTTCCAGATGATTCGCTGACTGCGTATCGATGGTCCAGTTTTTCAGGGTTTTCATATGCAATACATCCACTATCAGGCGCGCTTGGCGCGACGTTCAGCAATAAATGCCACCAGGAAGAAAGCGCCAATCAGGTCAAAGAAGCCCATGGCGATAAAGAGCGGGTTGAAGCCGATTTTGTCGGCGGTCACCCCAATCAAAAGAGAGAACAGGAAGCTGGCGATCCACGCCGCCGAGCCGCGCATGCCGTTAACCGTCGCCATCTGGCCCTTGTCGAACGACTCCACGACCAGCGCGCTCAGCATGCAGGAGATAATCTGGTGGCCGAAACCGCCGATGGAGATCAGCACGATGGTGATATACGGGTCGCGGGTCACGGCCACAACGGCCAGAGAAATCATCAGAAACGCGCCGGTCACTGAACTTGCCACCACCGAGTTGACGCGGGTGCAGCCGAACCAGCGGGTGTAAAGCCGGGTGAGGTAGCCGCTCGCCACGCTGCCGAGGTCGGCGGCGAGGAACGGCAGCCAGGCGAACATCGCGATCTGTTTCAAATCCATGCCGTGCTCTTTGGCGAGGTAAAGCGGCACCCAGAAGCTCAGCACCGCCCAGGCGGGTTCCGCCATAAAGGCCGGAATGGCGATACCGTAGAACCGTTTGTTCTTCGAGACGGTTTTCAGCGCGGTCAGAAAGGGCAGCCTGACCGGTGCGGGTTCGTTATCCTGTTTGATAAACGCCAGCTCGTCGCGGCTCAGGTTCGGGTGCTGCTCCGGGTTGTGATAGAAGATCCACCACAGGATCACCCACAGCAGCGCCAGTACGCCGGTAAACATAAACGCACCCTGCCAGCCGAACGACGCATGAGCGAAGTAAATGATTGGCGGAGCCAGCATCGCACCGATGGAGAAGCCCACGCCCGCCCAACCGGCGGCAACAGGACGCTCTGATTTCGGGAACCATTCACCGATGGTTTTGGCGTTCGCTGGCGTGGCGGCGGCTTCGGACGCGCCCATAAAGAAGCGCAGGATCGCGAGATGCAGCCAGCTCCCGGCACCTGCGTGGAAGATACACATCAGCGCCCAAATCCCGGCGCAGACCATAAAGCCTATCTTGAGGCCGATAACGTCAATCAGCCAGCCGCACAGGGGCTGGAAAATGGTATAGGCGATCTGGAACGCGCCGACGATCCAAGAGTATTGCTCGGTGGTGATACCAAGGCTCTCTTTCAGCTCGGGGGCGAGAATACCTAACGAGTTACGGGTGATGTAGTTTACGGTCACGCCAAGAAGAAACAGCACCAGTACGTACCAGCGCAGATTCTTAATGACGCGACGGGTTTTGCTTGTCGCAACGGTGTTGTTGATGTCCTGACTCATTTTCTTCTCCACAAGACGGACGGTAAGGGACAAAGGTTCAGGTGTCACACAGCGTCAGGCGTTTGAAAGTTATCTGTTTTAGAGTGCTAAGCTGCTATACAACTAGTATGGAAGTTGTGTGACAGGTTCACCTTAAGAGAGAAATTGAGCAGGAAATAGTGTATTTTGTGCAAACTTTCTCATAACCGAGGTTTAATTTTCGGCATTATGGCCTTCTCGCAAGTTATTACCTGATAAAGATGTTGTGAAAATTTTTTCATTTCACTTCCGGAGCCAGATCACAAAATGGATAAAAGGCTTAAAATCACCGAAATCGCCGCCCGTACCCGGCTCTCCATCAGCACCGTTTCCCGCGTGCTGGCGGGAAAGGCAAACACCAGCGAAAAAGCACGGGCAACGGTGCTGGCATGCGCGCGGGAGCTGGGGGTAATGGAGGGCATGGCGGCGGGGCGTCTGCTGCTTAACAGCCTGATGGTGTTTGCCCCGCAGCGGGCGTTTGATGAGCGGTCCGACATCTTTTACTACCGCGTCATCCAGAGCGTGAGCAAAGGGCTGGCTTCGCACGAGGTTCGCCTGCGTTACTGTGCGCTGGAGGAGAACGACAGCGATGCCCAGCTGTTTCTGGCCCGCATGAACGAAGCGGACACCCAGGCGGCGATCCTCCTCGGTATCGACGATCAGCATATCCACGATCTGGCGGTAGACGTGGGCAAACCCTGCATGCTGATTAACTGCCGGGACCGCCACATGCGCCTGCCCGCCGTCGCGCCGGATCACCGCGCCATTGGCGAGCGGGCGGCGGAGTACCTGTTCGAGATGGGGCACCGGGAGGTGATGAATGTGCTGTGTCTGCGTCGCTATACCATGGAGTTGCGCCTGGCGGGGATCCGCGACGCGTGGCACGGCCATAACCTCAGGTTCAGCGACCGGCGCGATCTGCTGATGGTGCCAAGCTTCAGCGCCAAAGAGACGGAGCAACTGGTGAGTGAGTGGCTTCACCAGCAAAAAGGGAAAGATCTGCCGACGGCGTTCCTGGTGGGCGGCGACTTTATGGCGGCGGGGACCATCAGCGCCCTGCAAAAACACGGTCTGCGCGTGCCGCAGGATGTCTCGGTGATGAGCATCGACGGCTTTAATCTCGCGGCGATTCAGGATGTGCCTCTGACGGCGGTGCATGTCCCGCGCGATGAGCTGGGAACAGAAGCGGTATATATGCTCCAGCAGCGGCTGATGCGCCCGGACGCGCCGGTCGGAACATTGCTGCTAAACGGCACGCTGGCCGTGCGGGAATCGGTACGGCGGATACGTCAGGGAAAACGACGCACCGCCGTTGAGCGGGAAGGGCTTTACGACAGTTAAGCCATGCCCAGCGCGCGCTTGCCGTGGATGTTCAGATCGTTCACGGTGAAACGGTCCTGCCAGCTTTTCTCATAATCCTCGCGCGGGAAATCTCCCGGTGACGCGCCGGTTTCCAGCGCTTCCTTAACCTTTTTCGCGTAGGCGAGGTTTTTCTCGCACATCGGCGCGGCAGGAATATACATCACGTTGCCCCAGCCCTGTTGGTTTTCCACCGGCGCGACCGAGTGGATCACATCGCAGTGCCACCAGACAGAATCACCGGCTTCCAGCGCGGGAATGCTGGTCAACGATTCGATGAGCAGCGGATGCCACTTCTCAGAAATCGGCAGCACGCGCCCCGGCGCCACGCCGCACAGTTCGTCTTCCGGCACGTCGTCCAGCAGCGGACGCAGCAGAATGTAAGCCATCGCTTCCGGGATCGGCACCACGTGCAGCAGCCCCTGGCCGGGGATCATGTCCGACAGTGCCGTCCAGCCCTGGAAGGTGCGGAACACGGAGCATTTGGTGGTGTTATCCACCGTGTACTCTTCCACCTCGGTACGGTGCGCAGCATTCCACGGATCGTATTTCTCAACGTTGCCGTCAAACACGCGGGCAAAGACCTGCTGATAAGCGGGCAGCAGCCAGCGCTCCAGCGCGCCGGAATCGGTGTGTGCGCCAAGTCCTTTCGAGGTTGTTCCTGGTGGGCGGCGGCGAATGCGGTCCGGATAAATTACGCTCACGTCCGGGTCGAACCACTGCTTACCGTTGCTCTCAAATGTCCATAAACGATTCAGGAACGACTGTACCTGTGCCATCTCTTCACTCTGGCGCGCCTGCATTTGCGCCTGAGACCAGTAGATCGGATAAATCTCCGGGCGAGAGGCCGTTAAGGTGCCGAAGAAGTTATCGCCGGGTCCTTTGTAAACCTCGTCAAACTTATTCAGATCGAGGTAGTCGAGCATCGATTGATCCCATGCCAGCGCCTGCTCGCGCGGGAAGTGGCTTTTGATCACCGCGCAGCCGCGACGTTTAACCGCTTCGCGCTGTTCGGCGGTGATCGTACCGTTTTTCACATCCGTAAAGGGGATTACCGGCCATACGGATTCACCTTTATTTTTAAGGGCGTTAATTTCCGCCACGCGTGCGGCGATTTTGTCGCTAAGCCGGTCGAACACTGCCTGCACGTCACCGATCTGGGCCCGTAGCGCGCGTTTCATCTGACGAATTGCCGCTTTGTGGTCCGCTGGCAACGTTTCGCTGGTAAAGGTCATAACTGCCTCGCATCTTTCATTCGAAAGTAAAAGTGTCTACAAGTGATACTTTAAGTTAAAAATAAGTTAATGCAAGTTTAAAACCTTGACGGGCGCCACAGGATGGAAAAAGAGTGAAGGGGCCGGAGCGAGGCTCCGGCAGGTAGGGGATCAGACGTCGAACGGGGAGTGGGCGTCGAGCACGGCCTGAATCACATTCAGCGCGCCCTGATGGTTGTTATCGTCGGTAGTGTAACGGCTGACCGCTTGAATGCTTTCCGCCGCATTGCCCATCGCAAATGAATATTTCACCAGCTTCAGCATTTCCGCATCGTTGCCGCTGTCGCCAATGCCGACGCACGCCTGCGGGGAGACTTTCCAGCGTTTCAGCAGACGACTGATGCCGTTGGCTTTGTGCAGGCCCGGGATAATCAAATCGACAAAACCGAAGCCGCTGGTAACCGGCTTCATGATGCCGTCCAGGGAGACATGCAGTTTATCTACCAGGTTCGGGATATCGCTGTCCGGCAGGTTCAGGGAGAATTTAAACAGCACGTCGTCAATGTCGCGGTAATCGCTGATGGGTTTTAAGCGATGGTAGTGTTTCGACATCAGCTTCACGAACGCTTCTGGAGCCTTATCGCTGACGTACGCGCTCTCCAGCCCGCAGGCCACAAAATTCAGCCCTTTGTCTTTCAGTAGTTCACCAATGACGATCTGCGACTCATGACGCGTTAGCTCACCGTGGAAAATCTGTTCGCCGTGGTCGAACACCAGCGCGCCGTTTTCCGCGACGAAGGAGATCTGATCTTTCAGCTCCGGGAAAAAGGAGATGAGCTGGTAATACTGGTTGCCGCTGGCGACAACAAATTCGATGTTACGGGCTTTAAGCTGCTCAAACTGTGCCTGGAAGCGGTCACGATCGTACTGCTTGGCATCATCAAGGAAAGTTCCGTCCATATCGGTGACGATAACTTTTACGGTCATACTGTGCTCCTGGGTCACTGCGTTTTGAAACATTCTAATAACAAGGTGACGGGGAGCACAAATTTAATTTCGAATGAAAGTCAGAAAGCCGGGTGGCGGCTTCGCCTTACCCGGCCTACGGGGAGACAATGTAGGCCCGGTAAGCGAAGCGCCACCGGGCGTTTTTTTACAGTGTATGCTCGGTACGGGCAATAATATCGTCCTGCGCATCCGGTGACAGGGCGGTGAAGAACGCCGAGTAACCCGCGACGCGCACCACCAGGTCACGATACTGATCAGGGTGTTTCTTCGCTTCCAGCAGCGTTTCGCGCGAGACAATGTTGTACTGAATATGCCAGCCCTTATGCACCTCGAAGAAGGTGCGCAGCAGCACCATCAGCTTCTGGCGATCGCTGTCGTTTTCCAGCGTCGACGGGTTCAGCTTCTGGTTAAGCAGCACGCCGCCGAGGATCGCTTCCGTCGGCAGTTTACCCACGGAGCCAATCACCGCCGTCGGGCCGAGGTGGTCGGTACCGGAGGCCGGGCTTGCCCCTTCCGCCAGCGGGGTGTGCGCTTTACGTCCGTCCGGCGTCGCCATGGTTGCTGCGCCAAACGGCACGTTTGCGGAGATAGACGACGTGCCCGCGTAGTAGTTACCCCCAATCGGGCCACGGCCGTAGCGTGGGTTGTGATACTGCTTCAGCTCTTCAATGTAGGTTTCGTAGGCACGGGTCAGCAGCAGGTCCACGCTGTCGTCGTCGTTGCCGTACTTCGGCGCGCCGTTGATCAGGCGCTGGCGCAGCTGCTCGTGGGTCAGCCCCTCGAAGTCATCCGCCAGCGCCGCCGCCAGCTGTTGCTGACCGATAACGCCCTGGTCAAACACCAGCTTCTTCACCGCGGCCAGGCTGTTACCGAGGTTGGCGATCCCCACCTGAAGGCCGGAAACCCAGTCATACTTCGCGCCGCCCTGCTTAATGCTTTTCGCGCGTTCGATGCAGTCGTCCACCAGCGCCGAGCAGAGAATATCGTGGACGTTCTCTTCCAGCATGGTGTCCACCACGTACTCGATCTCAATAGATTTGCGGGTGTAGTAGCGGATCTGGTTATCCCACGCCGCCATCACTTCGTCGAAATTGCCAAAATTACCGGCCGAAAGCGCTTTTTCCTGCGGCAGGAATACCTGGCCGCTGGTGGCATCGCGACCGCCTTCCAGCGCTGCCAGCATCACGCGGGCGAAGTTGATAAAGCTCATGCCGGTGCAGCGATAGCCCCACTTTCCGCCGACGGCGGTTTCGATGCAGCCAATCGCCGCATAGTCATACGCGTCCTCTCGTTCCACGCCGAGCTTGATAAATTCCGGGATGACGATTTCATCGTTGTTAAACGCCGGCATCCCGAAGCCGCAGCGGATCACCTGCACGCAGGCGTCGAGGAAGTCGTTGCTCATGCCAGCGTGGTAGCGCACGCTCAGGTTTGGCTGGGTGGAGCGCAGACGGCCGCAGGATTCCAGAATTGCGTAGGAGAGCGGGTTGACCGCGTCCATTGGCTCGCCGTTGACCAGCTTCTGGCCGCCAATGGTGACGTTCTGATACAGCGGGCTGCCCGCAGAGGCTTTGGAGTGCGAGCCGGAGCGGATTTTGTTCACTTCCAGCAGCTTCAGCCAGCAGCTGTGCAGCAGCTCGATGGCGTGCTCGCGATCCAGGCTCTGGTCCAGCTCCACGTCGCGGCGATAGTACGGGTAAAGGTACTGGTCCATACGGGCAAAGGAGACGGAGTGACCGTTGGACTCAATTTGCAGGATCAGCTGAATGAAGTAGCACAGCTGTAGCGCCTGCCAGAAGCTTTTTGGCGGCTGGTGGGCGATGATGTCGCAGTTTTCCGCCATCGCCAGCAGCTCGTCGCGGCGGCTGTCGCGGGTTTCGCTGGCGGCCATCTCACGTGCCAGATCGGCGAAGCGCCTGATGTGCAGGCTTACGGCTTCCAGCACGATATCAATGGCTTTCAGGAACTGATCGCCGTGCAGATCGTCCAGTACCGTCAGGTTGATGCGCGAGCGGCGCTCGGCTACTTTCGCGCGCAGGCCGTCGAGCCCTTTCTCCAGCACCAGCGGGAAATTCACCGCCAGGTGTGCGTCACCGGAGGTCATGTTGCCTTCCGCTTTGATGATGCCGGTTTCCAGCAGGCCCTTCTGCTCGTCGGTAAACATACCGTAGCAGCGATCCTGTACCGTCTGGCCGCGCCACCACGGGCAGATTTCATGCAGAACGCGTTTATTCTCTTCGCTCACCGCAAAGCCTGCACCTGGACGGTCCGCCAGATCGTCAATCTCTTTCTCAATCCAGGAGACGGTATATTCCGGGAAGATCGGCGCGGCACGCACTTCGCTGGCCTGGTTACCGATAATCAGCTCATCGTGCTTGATCCAGATGGTGCGTTTTGCCAGGTGGTGGGCGAGGGCCAGCGCGCGACGTACCGGGATCGGCTTGTCCAGATGCTGCTGGTACATTTCGGTATAGTGCTGCGCGCGTTCGGTACAGACCGGCGGCTTAACGATATGCACCAGAGCCGTTTTGTGCGCCTTGATGCGCTCGCTGAGGGTGTTGAGATTCAGGGTGGTCATAAGTTTATCCTCGTAAGGTCGCGGTTAACCCTTTCTGGCAGGCATACTGCTGCGCGAAGTCCAGCAGGGCAGGGTTATCCAGCGGTTTGTCAGGGGCAGAGTAGGGTTGGCCGAGCAGGGTGTATTTGTTCATGCCCAGCGTGTGATACGGCAGAAAATGAATATCATCGACGCCGAGTTCATCGGCGGCGAAGTTGGTAATGGCGGTAACCGACGCTTCATCGGCGTTAAAGCCCTGGATCAGCGGCACGCGGATGGTGATCTTCTTCCCGACGGTAGCCAGGCGCTTCAGGTTGTCCAGGATCCGCTTAGCAGAGCCATCGGTCCACTGCTTGAACACCTCGCCGTCGACATGTTTCAGGTCCGCCAGGAACAGATCGACATACGGCAGTGAAGGCTCGATATAATGCCAGGGCACGTGAAGGCAGGTTTCAACCGCAGTATGAATGCCTTGTTCATGGCTGACTTTAAACAGGGCGTGCGCCAGGTCAGGATTCATAAACGGCTCGCCGCCGGAAAGGGTGATCCCGCCGCCGCTGCGGTCGTAGAAGGGCTTGTCGCGCAGCACGGTGGCCATAATCTCCTCCACCTGCTTCTCTTCACCGCAGACGGTAAGCGCCTGCGTCGGGCAGCAGTCGGTGAGGGCAGTGAGCGTCTCATCGCTTAATTTTTCACGATGGATGATCAACCCGTTCAGCGCACGTTCAACACACCCTGGCGCGGCCTGCTGACACAGGTCACAGCCGTCCAGACACAGACGGGCGTCAAACAGGACGTCCCGCGTGCGGGAGCGGCTTTCCGGGTTCTGGCACCAGCGACAGCCCAGCGAGCAGCCTTTCAGGAACACCACGGTTCGAATACCGGGGCCGTCGTGGGTGGAGTAACGCTGTATGTTGAAGATCATTTTTTTGCCCTCTGATTACATATGAAGATTAAATTACTTTCGAATGAAAGTTATCTTGATATGGGTCAATTCATGAGCAGGTTTTCTCGTGATAGGGTAAATGCAGGCTAATTTTGAGGGTGACATCATGGAACTTTATCTCGACACATCTGACGTTGCGGCAGTCAAAAAGCTGGCGCGTATCTTCCCGCTGGCGGGCGTGACCACTAACCCAAGCATTGTGGCGGCGGGTAAAACGCCTTTGGAAGAACTGCTGCCCGCGCTGCACGACGCGCTGCACGACGCGCTGGGCGGCAGGGGCCGGCTGTTCGCCCAGGTGATGGCGAAGACCGCCGAGGGGATGGTGGAAGACGCACGTAAGCTACGCGCGATAATCAATGACCTGGTGGTGAAAGTGCCCGTGACCGCTGAAGGGCTGGCGGCGATCAAAATGCTGAAAGCAGAAGGGATCCCGACGCTGGGTACCGCGGTATACGGCGCAGCGCAGGGGATGCTCTCCGCGCTGGCGGGTGCTGAGTATGTCGCCCCTTACGTGAACCGCGTGGACGCGCAGGGCGGGGACGGGATCCAGACCGTGATTGAACTGCAACAATTGCTGACGCTGCACGCACCGCAGTCGAAAGTGCTCGCCGCGAGCTTTAAAACCCCGCGCCAGGCACTGGACTGCCTGCTGGCAGGGTGCGAGTCCATCACGCTGCCGCTGGACGTGGCGCAGCAGTTTATTACCTCTCCGGCAGTAGATGCGGCAATTGTGAAGTTTGAGCAGGACTGGCAGGGGGCGTTTGGGCGGACGTCTATTTGATGCTGTTGCCGGGTGGCGCTGACGCTTACCCGGCCTACGATTTTCTCCCTCTCCCTGTGGGAGAGGGCCGGGGTGAGGGCATCAGGCCGCAGCAGGGTTTAACCTCCGCACACCTCACACCCCGGATTACGCATCAGCTTCATCTCGCGGAACTGACAGGTCATCGCGTCATACATCACGATTTTGCCCGCTGCGGGCGTGCCGTAATGCGCCAGCACCTTGATCGCCTCCATGGCCTGCAAGGAACCGATAACCCCAACCAGCGGCGCCATCACGCCCGCCTCGACGCAGGTCAGCGCATTCTCGCCAAACAGACGGCTCAGGCAGCGGTAGCAGGGCTCTCCCTCAGCGTAGGTGAAAACGCTGATTTGACCCTCCATGCGGATGGCCGCGCCGGAAATTAGCGGCGTTTTATGGGCAAAGCAGCCCGCATTGAGCTGGTTGCGAATGGCGACGTTATCGGTGCAGTCCAGCACCAGGTCATGCCGTGCAATCTGCGCAAACAGCGCGTCGTCATCCAGCATCGCGTCAATCAGGGTGAACTGAACGTTGGGGTTAATTCGCGCCAGCGCCGTGCGCGCAGATTCCACTTTCGGCTGACCAACCGTCGCGTCGCTGTGGAGCGTCTGGCGTTGCAGGTTCGACACCGACACGGTATCGAAATCCAGTAACGTCATGCGGCCGACGCCCGCCGCAGCCAGATATTGCGCCGCCGCGCAGCCCAGCCCGCCAAGGCCGACAACCAGCACGCTGGCCGCCTTGAGCGCTTCCTGACCCTCGAAATCAAACCCGCGCAGCACGATCTGGCGGTTATAGCGCATCATCTCCGGGTCGCTCAGTTCCACCGTCATGTCAGCCTCCGAACAGGTGGTTAAAGCGTTCCACTTCAACCCATTCGCCCGCCTCAACGTGGCCGCGATCGCGCTCCAGCACGATAAAGCAGTTACCCTGGCTGAAGGAGCTAAAGATGTGCGAACCCTGATGCCCGGTGGTGCTCACCTCCAGCTCGCCATCGGCGTTGCGCGCCAGAATGCCGCGCTGGAAATCGAGACGGCCCGGAGATTTTTTGAGGCGCGTTGCCGCCCGCACGCGCACACGTTCCGGCAGCGGGTCGGCATTGTTGCCTGAAAGCTTCGCCAGCAGCGGGATCACCAGCTGGTAGAAGGTCAGCGCGGCAGAGACCGGGTTACCCGGCAGGCCACAGAACCAGCTGTGCGGAAGTTTGCCAAACGCGAACGGTTTGCCCGGTTTAATCGCCAGCTTCCAGAAGGCGATTTCACCCAGCTCTTCAAGCAGGGTTTTGGTGTAATCCGCTTCGCCAACCGAAACGCCGCCGGAGCTGATCACCACGTCGGCAGAGGCGTCCGCGTCGATAAACGCCGTGCGCAGTTTCTCCGGATCGTCAGGAATGATGCCGAGGTTAATCACCTCGCAGCCCAGTTGCTCAAGCATCAGGTGCACCCCCAGACGGTTGGTGTCGTAAATCTGCCCCTCGTTCAGCGGCTGACCCGGAAGCTGTAGCTCGTCTCCCGTGGAGAACACCGCCACGCGTACCTTGCGGACAACGTCAATCTCCGCGATGCCAAGCGATGCCAGCACCGGCAGTTCGGCGACCGTCAGTTTTTGCCCGGCGGCAAAGACCGTTGCGCCGAGGGTAATGTCTTCCCCGATGTGGCGGATATTCTGTCCCGCTTTGACGCTGGCGGTAAAACGCACGCCGTCGTCCGTTAGTTCGGTCTCTTCCTGCATCACCACGGCTTCACAGCCTTTTGGCACCGGCGCGCCGGTCATAATGCGCACGCAGGTGCCCGCTGGCCACTCACCGTTGAACGGCTGCCCGGCAAAGGCTTTACCTGCCACCGGCAGCGGCTGACCCGTTTGCAAATCCGCCAGACGTACGGCATAGCCGTCCATCGCCGCGTTATCGAACCCCGGCACGTTCAGCGGCGAGACGATATCGCGCGCGGCAATACGGCCAAAACAGCGCACAAGCGGCAGCGTCTCAACGTCGTGCAGGGGAGTAATACGATCAAGCATCTGCGAGAGTGCCGTCTCAAGCGGCATCAGTCCGGCGGTAAAATCCATGGTGGGCTCCTGCGGAGTAACAACGAAAGCGCTCATTATGGCAGAAAAGTGCGGCTAACTGTATGACCCGATGGGTGTAAGCTTTACATCACAGTTGCGTCTTTCTATATTCAAAAATCATCTGAAGATTCGTCGACGATAATGATATTTATAGAAAAAGCAGCCAGCCAGGCTGATGGGTGATGCGAAATGAGTAAAGCGGTTATCGCAATTCATGGCGGTGCCGGGGCAATCACCCGTGCACAGCTCAGTCCCGAGCAGGAGAAGCGTTATATTGATGCGCTGAACGCCATTGTGGAAACAGGCCAGCGCATGCTGGAAGCGGGCGAAAGCGCGCTGGACGTGGTGACCGAAGCGGTGCGCCTGCTTGAGGAGTGTCCGCTGTTTAATGCCGGTATTGGCTCGGTCTTTACGCGCGATGAAACGCATGAACTGGATGCCTGCGTGATGGACGGTATCACCCTGAAAGCGGGGGCGGTGGCGGGCGTCAGCCGACTGCGCAATCCCGTACTGGCCGCGCGTCTGGTGATGGATCAAAGCCCGCATGTGCTGCTGACCGGGGCGGGGGCGGAGAAATTTGCCGTCGAGCACGGGATGGATACGGTCTCGCCCGATCTTTTTTCCACCGAGGAGCGTTACCGGCAGTTGCTGGAGGCCCGTACAGCGGGGATGACGCAGCTGGACCATGCCGCGCCGCTCGATGAGCGCAGCAAAATGGGCACGGTAGGCGCGGTGGCGCTGGATAAAGCCGGTAACCTCGCCGCCGCGACGTCGACAGGCGGTATGACCAACAAGCTTCCCGGACGCGTCGGCGACAGTCCGCTGCCGGGGGCCGGGTGTTACGCTAATAACGCCACGGCGGCGGTGTCATGCACCGGAACCGGCGAAGTGTTTATCCGCGCGCTGGCGGCCTACGACATTACCGCGCTAATGGATTACGGCGGATTAAGCCTGAGTGAGGCCTGCGAGCGGGTGGTAATGGAGAAACTGCCAGCCCTGGGCGGAGAAGGTGGCTTAATCGCGGTGGATCGGGAGGGCAACGTGGCGCTGCCGTTCAACAGTGAAGGGATGTACCGGGCGTGGGGGTATGCCGGCGATGCGCCCAGCACAGGCATTTATCGTGAATAAGGGGGCATTGCGTGCCGCACAGTGAAGAGCTGGACAACTGCGAAGTGCTGGCTGTCCACCAACTGAATATTGCCTTTCAGGAAGAGCGGCAGTTCATCCCTGCAGTACAGAATTTATCGTTTTCGCTCAGGCGCGGCGAGACGCTGGCGATTGTCGGCGAGTCCGGATCCGGTAAATCGGTTACCGCGCTGGCGCTGATGCGTCTGCTTGAGCAGACGGGCGGGCAGGTCACCAGCGAGCGGATGCTGTTGCGCCGTCGCAACCGTCAGGTTATCGATCTCAACGAGCTGAGCGCGTCCCGGATGCAGGGGGTGCGCGGGGCGGATATTGCGATGATTTTTCAGGAGCCGATGACCTCCCTGAACCCGGTCTTCCCGGTGGGCGAGCAGATTGCCGAATCTATCCGCCTGCATCAGGGATTGAGCGGTGATGAGGCGCTCAACGAAGCTAAACGGATGCTGGAGCTGGTGCGTATCCCTGAGGCGCACGCGATTTTGTCCCGCTATCCGCATCAGCTTTCCGGCGGCATGCGCCAGCGGGTGATGATTGCGATGGCGCTGTCGTGCCGTCCGGCGGTGCTCATTGCGGACGAACCCACCACGGCGCTGGATGTCACCATTCAGGCCCAGATCCTGCAACTGATTAAGGTGTTGCAGCAGGAGATGGAGATGGGGGTGATTTTCATCACCCACGATATGGGGGTGGTGGCGGATATTGCCGATCGGGTGCTGGTTATGCATCAGGGCAATGCCGTGGAAACCGGCACGGTGGAGCAGGTCTTTCATGCGCCGGTGCATCCTTATACCAAAGCGCTGCTGGCGGCGGTCCCGCGTCTGGGGGCCATGAATGGCAGTGATTTTCCGCGCCGTTTTCCGCTGTTCTCACAGACCGAACAGGGCCAGCAGGAAGACGAAACCGAGCAGGATACCGTGGTTCCCGGCAGGCCAATCCTCGAAGTGCGTGACCTGGTGACCCGTTTCCCGCTGCGTAGCGGGATCCTCAATCGCGTGAAGCGCGAAGTGCATGCGGTTGAAAACGTCAGTTTTGATCTCTGGCCGGGCGAAACGCTGGCGCTGGTGGGGGAGTCCGGCTGCGGTAAATCCACCACCGGGCGGGCGCTGCTCAGGCTGGTGGCGTCGCAGGAGGGGAGCATCACCTTCAACGGTGAGCGCATCGACACGCTCCCTAACAGTAAATTGCAGGCGGTGCGCCGGGATATTCAGTTTATATTCCAGGATCCTTATGCGTCGCTCGATCCGCGCCATACGGTGGGGTACTCGATTATGGAGCCGCTGCGGGTACATAACCTGCTCGACGGTGAAGCCGCGCAGCGCCGCGTCGCATGGCTGCTGGAGCGCGTGGGCCTGAAGCCGGAGCATGCCTGGCGTTATCCGCACGAATTTTCTGGCGGTCAGCGACAGCGTATCTGCATAGCCCGGGCATTGGCCCTGAATCCGAAAGTGGTGATTGCGGATGAGTCCGTGTCAGCGCTGGATGTCTCCATCCGCGCGCAAATCATCAATCTCCTGCTCGATTTACAGCGGGATTTGGGCATTGCGTTTCTGTTTATCTCTCACGATATGGCGGTGGTTGAGCGGATCAGCCATCGCGTGGCGGTGATGTACATGGGGCAAATTGTTGAAATTGGCCCCCGTCGGGCGGTATTTGAAAACCCGCAGCATCCGTACACCCGCAAGCTGATGGCCGCCGTACCGGTTGCCGATCCTGAGCATCGTCACGCCCAGCGCGTGCTGTTGCAGGACGAAATGCCGAGCAATATTCGTAAACGGGGCGAAACTCTGGAGCGCGTGGCGCTGCGTGAAGTCGGTCCCGGTCATTTTGTCGCACCCCCGCGTCAGGGCAATGCATTCTCGCGGTTATAACTTACAACAGGCAGGAGAACACAATGGTTCCTTTTGTTGCTCGTCAATGGCTGCTTGCCGCGAGCGTGACGGCTGCGCTGGCCGCCGCCCCCGCGATCGCGGCGAAAGACGTGGTGGTGGCTGTGGGGTCTAACTTCACGACGCTGGATCCGTATGATGCTAACGACACCCTTTCCCAGGCGGTGGCAAAATCCTTCTACCAGGGGCTGTTCGGCCTGGACCGCGAGATGAAGCTGAAAAACGTGCTGGCGGAAGGCTATACCGTGTCGGACGACGGGCTGGTCTATACCGTTAAGCTCCGTACCGGCGTGAAGTTCCAGGATGGCACCGACTTCAACGCCGAGGCGGTTAAGGTCAACCTGGACCGAGCCAGCAATCCGGAAAACGGTCTTAAGCGCTACAACCTGTATAAAAATATCGCCCAAACCGAGGTGGTTGATCCGGCGACGGTGAAGATCACCCTCAAAGAGCCGTTCTCGGCGTTTATCAATATCCTGGCGCATCCCGCGACGGTGATGATTTCCCCTGCGGCGTTGAAGAAATACGGCAAAGAGATTGGCTTCCACCCGGTGGGGACCGGACCGTACGAACTGCTTACCTGGAACCAGACCGATTATGTGAAGGTGAAGAAATTCGCCGGATACTGGCAGCCGGGGCTGCCGAAGCTGGATACCCTCACCTGGCGGCCGGTCGTGGACAACAATACCCGCGCCGCGATGCTGCAAACCGGCGAAGCGCAGTTTGCCTTCCCGATCCCCTACGAACAGGCAGCGCTGCTGGCGAAAAACAGCAAGCTGGAGCTGGTGGCCAGCCCGTCGATTATGCAGCGCTACATCAGCATGAACGTCACGCAAAAACCGTTTGATAACCCGAAGGTGCGCGAAGCCATCAACTACGCCATTAACCGCCAGGCACTGGTGAAGGTGGCCTTTGCCGGCTACGCCACCCCGGCGACGGGCGTGATGCCGCCAACCATTGAGTACGCGCAGCGCTATCAGCCGTGGCCGTACGATCCGGCGAAAGCGCGGGAACTGCTGAAAGAGGCGGGCTATCCGAACGGCTTTAGCACCACGCTGTGGTCGTCGCATAACCACAGTACCGCGCAGAAGGTGCTGCAATTTACCCAGCAGCAGCTGGCGCAGGTGGGCATTAAAGCCAGGGTCACGGCGATGGATGCCGGACAGCGCGCGGCGGAAGTGGAAGGCAAAGGACAGAAAGAGAGCGGCGTGCGGATGTTCTACACCGGCTGGACGGCTTCAACCGGTGAAGCGGACTGGTCCCTGTCGCCGCTGTTTGCTTCCCAGAACTGGCCGCCAACGCTGTTCAATACCGCGTTCTACAGTAATCCGCAGGTGGATAAGGATCTGGCCGATGCCCTGAAAACCACCAAACCGGAAGAGAAAGCGCGCCTGTACAAAGAGGCGCAGGACATTATCTGGAAAGAGTCGCCGTGGGTGCCGCTGGTGGTGGAAAAACTGGTCTCAGCCCACAATAAAGCGCTGACCGGTTTTTACATCATGCCGGATACGGGCTTTAGCTTTGATGACGCGGATCTAAAATAAAACTCATGCTGAATTATGTGTGTAAACGCCTGCTGGGGCTTATCCCGACGCTGCTGATTGTGGCCGTGCTGGTGTTTTTGTTTGTCCACATGCTGCCCGGCGATCCGGCGCGTTTGATTGCCGGACCGGAAGCGGATGCCACGGTTATCGAACTGGTGCGTAAACAGCTCGGTCTTGACCAGCCGCTGTATCGGCAATTTCTGCGCTACATTGGCAATGTCCTTCAGGGCGATTTCGGCATCTCGATGGTGTCGCGTCGTCCGGTGTCGGAGGAGATTGCCAGCCGCTTTATGCCCACCTTCTGGTTAACGATTGCCAGTATGAGCTGGGCGGTTGTGTTTGGCCTGGGCGCGGGGATTGTCGCCGCCGTCTGGCGCAACCGCTGGCCGGATAAGCTCGGTATGGCGCTGGCGGTCACCGGTATCTCTTTCCCGGCGTTTGCGCTGGGTATGCTGCTGATGCAGATTTTCTCCGTCGAGCTGGGCTGGTTGCCCACCGTCGGGGCCGACACCTGGAAGCACTACATTCTGCCCTCTATGACGCTTGGCGCAGCCGTTGCGGCAGTGATGGCCCGCTTCACCCGCGCTTCGTTTGTTGACGTGCTGAGCGAAGATTACATTCGCACCGCGCGGGCAAAAGGGGTGAGTGAGAAATGGGTCATTCTGAAGCATGGTTTTCGTAATGCGATGATCCCGGTGGTCACGATGATGGGGCTACAGTTCGGCTTCCTGCTGGGCGGCTCTATCGTGGTTGAGAAGGTCTTTAACTGGCCGGGGCTGGGGCGCCTGCTGGTCGACTCGGTCGATATGCGTGACTATCCGGTTATTCAGGCTGAAGTTCTGCTTTTCTCGCTGGAGTTTATTCTTATCAACTTAGTGGTGGATGTGCTGTACGCCGCCATTAACCCGGCCATCAGGTATAAGTAAGATGCGATTACTGAACTGGCGTCGCCAGGCCATTTTAAACGCTATGCCGGGGATCAGGCCGGACCATATTCGCACCCCGTGGGTTGAGTTCTGGCGTCGATTCCGTCGTCAGCCCGTCGCTATGGTCGCCGGGTTGTTTGTGTTACTGCTGATCCTGGTGGCGATTATCGCCCCCTGGATAGCCCCATTTGATGCGGAAAATTACTTCGATTACGACCGGCTGAACGATGGACCGTCGATGATGCACTGGTTTGGCGTGGACTCGCTCGGGCGCGATATTTTCAGCCGCGTGCTGGTAGGGGCGCAGATCTCGCTGGCGGCCGGGGTCTTTGCGGTGCTGATGGGCGCAGCAATTGGCACCGTGCTGGGGCTGGTGGCCGGGTACTATGAAGGCTGGTGGGACCGCATCATCATGCGTATCTGCGACGTGCTGTTTGCCTTTCCCGGTATTCTGCTGGCGATTGCCGTGGTGGCGGTGATGGGCAGTGGCATGGCGAACGTCATCATCGCCGTGGCGGTATTCACGATTCCCGCTTTCGCGCGCCTGGTACGTGGCAACACGCTGGTGCTGAAGCAGCAGACCTTTATCGAGTCGGCCCGCAGCATGGGAGCCAGCGATGCCACAATCCTGTTCAGCCATATTCTGCCGGGAACGGTCTCGTCTATCGTGGTCTATTTCACCATGCGCATAGGCGTGTCGATTATCTCGGCGGCCAGCCTGTCGTTTCTGGGGTTAGGCGCACAGCCGCCGACGCCGGAGTGGGGCGCGATGCTGAACGAGGCGCGGGCGGATATGGTGATCGCCCCGCACGTGGCGATCTTCCCGAGCCTGGCGATTTTCCTGACCGTGCTGGCGTTTAACCTGCTGGGGGATGGGCTGCGCGACGCGCTGGATCCGCGGATTAAGGGGTAGGTTTTTGCAGGAACTTACCCCTCACCCTAACCCTCTCCCCTGAGGGGAGAGGGGGCTGCTCGGTGCGGTCTGTTCCCCCTCGCCACTTTGGGGAGAGGGCCGGGGTGAGGGGTTAAAGATTAAACCCGGCTGCCCCACAAATCATACTCGTCGGCGTTTTCAACCTTCACGCGAATAATATCGCCCGGCTTGACGTTGGTTTCCCCGTTCAGGTACACCGCGCCGTCGATTTCAGGCGCATCCGCCATGCTGCGGCCAATCGCGCCTTCTTCGTCCACTTCGTCGATAATGACCAGAATTTCGCGGCCCACTTTCTCCTGCAAGCGTTCAGCAGAGATCTGCTGTTGCAGCTGCATAAAGCGGTTCCAGCGTTCCTCTTTGACCTCTTCCGGTACCTGGTCCGCCAGCTCGTTGGCCGTTGCGCCTTCAACCGGGCTGTACTTGAAGCAGCCCACGCGATCCAGACGCGCTTCTTTCAGGAAGTCGAGCAGCATCTGGAAATCTTCTTCGGTTTCACCCGGGAAGCCAACGATGAAGGTTGAGCGCAGGGTCAGTTCAGGGCAGATCTCGCGCCACTGCTTGATGCGCGCCAGCTGGCGGTCAACGGATCCAGGACGCTTCATCAGCTTCAGAATGCGCGGGCTGGCGTGCTGTAACGGGATATCCAGATACGGCAGTATTTTGCCTTCCGCCATCAGCGGAATCACGTCGTCAACGTGCGGGTAAGGGTAGACGTAGTGCAGACGCGTCCAGATCCCGAGCTTAGCAAGCTGCTCGCACAGGCCAACCATGCTGGTTTTTACCGGCTCGCCGTTATGGAAGCCGGAGCGGTGTTTGACGTCCACGCCGTAGGCGGAGGTGTCCTGGGAGATGACCAGTAACTCCTTCACGCCCGCGTCGGCCAGGCGTTTGGCTTCTGCCAGCACCTCGCCAATCGGACGGCTCACCAAATCGCCACGCATCGACGGGATGATGCAGAAGGTGCAGCGATGGTTGCAGCCTTCGGAAATTTTCAGGTAAGCATAGTGGCGCGGCGTCAGCTTCACGCCCTGTTCCGGTACCAGGCTCAGGAACGGGTTGTGCTTTGGCTTTGGTACGTAGTGATGAACATGTTCCAGCACCTGCTCGTAGCTGTGCGGGCCGGTGATCTCCAGTACCTTCGGGTGCACTTCGCGGATCTGATCCACCTTCGCGCCCAGGCAGCCGGTGACAATCACTTTGCCATTTTCCGTCAGGGCTTCACCAATGGCTTCCAGTGACTCCTGGACCGCGCTGTCGATGAACCCACAGGTGTTGACGATCACCATGTCGGCGTTGTCGTAGCTTGGCACCACGTCATAGCCTTCAGTGCGAAGTTCAGTCAGGATGCGTTCGGAATCCACCAGGTTCTTCGGGCAGCCCAGGGAGACAAAGCCGATTTTCGGCGGGTGCGTAACATTGCTCATAGGTTAAAAATTCATCAATTATGGAGTTATCAGGGCGGGATTTTACAGCGTATCGCGGGGGATTTATACACTCTTGATAGCGCAGTTGAGGCGGGCAATCGTTGTAACATTGTAAAGAATGTTAATCAGTTATCGTTTATTGATCTCAGGCATCACATTGTACAAAAAATGACCTTATTATTAATAGGGTAACATGGCTGACAGAGGGGGAAATAGCATGTCCGTTGACAGACTGAAACGCGATCTGCTTAACAAGCTGATCAACGCCCGAATCGACCTGGCTGCATATCTGCAACTCCGCAAGGCGAAAGGGTATATGTCAGTCAGCGAAAGCGAAAATCTGCGTGATAATTTCTTTGAACTTTGCAATTTCATGCGTGAAAAAGCACCCATCCTGAAAGCGCACTGCGCTGAAAACGAACTAGTGGCGCTGCGCCGCGCCGCCGAGGTGCTTTCCATCGCCGGGGTCTGTTTGATGAACGGACGTCACGACTGCCCGAATTTTATTGCCGTTAACGCGGAGAAGCTTGAAAACTGCCTGACCACGCTCGCGCTTTGCATCATGTGTCTGAACAAGCCGGAAACGCTTGCCCGACACTGAACCCGGGGGAGGCAACTCCCCCTTTTGATTAAGCTTTTGTAAAAGTGTTAACGCACCCGGGAACAGTGGCTAATCTTTAAGCCATATGCCGATAAAGGAGTGCGTTATGCCTCGATCCTCGCTGCTTTTCCTCCCTGTACTGTTATTCCCGCTTTCGCTGCTTGCGGCGCCCGAGACGGTTAAGGTCGACGTGCTACAGACAAAACTGGATCACCCCTGGTCGCTGGCGTTTCTGCCTGATAATAAGGGGCTGCTGATCACGCTAAAAGACGGGCAGCTTAAGCACTGGCAGGCAGGGAAAGGGCTCTCCGATCCGATTGTCGGCGTGCCGAAGGTCTGGGCGAGCGGCCAGGGCGGATTGCTGGACGTGGTGCTGGCCCCGGATTTTGAACAATCACGGCGGATCTGGCTCAGCTTCGCCGAGGCGGGTGATGATGGAAAAGCGGGCACCGCGGTGGGCTACGGGCGGTTGAGCGATGACCTCTCGCGCATTGAGGGCTTCCAGGTGGTGTTCCGACAGATGCCGAAGCTCTCTACTGGCAACCACTTTGGCGGACGGCTGGTGTTCGACGGCAAAGGCCATCTCTTTATTGGCCTGGGTGAAAACAACCAGCGCCCGACGGCGCAGGATCTGGATAAGCTTCAGGGCAAGGTGGTGCGCCTGACGGAGGACGGGAAAGTGCCGCCGGATAACCCGTTTGTGAACACCGCCGGTGCACGGCCTGAAATCTGGTCTTACGGCATTCGCAACCCGCAGGGGATGGCGATGAACCCGTGGAGCGACGCGCTGTGGCTTAATGAACACGGCCCTCGCGGCGGGGATGAGATCAACATTCCTGAAAAAGGCAAAAACTACGGCTGGCCGATGGCGACGCACGGGATCAACTACAGCGGCCTGAAAATCCCGGAAGCGAAAGGCGAGCACGTTGAGGGCACTGAAAAACCGCTGTTTGTCTGGAAAGTGTCGCCCGCCGTCAGCGGCATGGCGTTCTACAACAGCGACGTCTTCCCGCAGTGGAAAAACAAGCTGTTTATCGGCGCGCTGAAGGAGAAAGACGTCATCGTGCTGAGCGTGAAGGGCAATACCGTGACGGAGGACGGGCGCATTCTTGGGGATAAAGATCAGCGAATTCGCGATGTGCGCGTCGGGCCGGATGGTTATCTGTACGTGCTGACCGACGAGACGGACGGGCAGCTTTGGAAAGTCAGCCCGTCCGGGTCGTAATCAGGTCACCGGGATCATCACCACGTTGCGATACGCCGGGCGCTCGCTGAGCTGCTGGATCCAGCGCTCAAGGTGAGGGCGCGGGGTCCAGCTGAGACCCATGTTAGTGAGGTTCCAGACGAAAGGGGCGACGGCGATATCGCCCACGCCGAACGTGTCGCCGGAGAACCAGGTATGCTTCGCCAGTTCGTCGTCCATCATCGCAAACAGCGACTCGCACGCGTCCTGGGCGGCATGAATGGCGGGATAATCACGATCGGCTTCCGGCGTACGGATAAGCCCCATCAGGATCACGCGGTGCGTTGGGGAAAGCGTCTGGTTTGCCCAGTCCATCCATTTTTCGCCCTGCGCGCGCTGGGCTGGATTTTCTACCCACAGCCGACCCTGGCCGTACTGCGCGGCGAGGTATCGCACGATGGTGTTAGACTCCCACAGCGTGGCGTCTGTCTCGTCATCGCGCAGTAGCGGCACCAGTCCGTTTGGGTTCATCGCCAGGTAGTCCGCGTCTTTATTCACGCCAAACTCCAGGCCCGCCATAACCTGCTTAAACGGTAAATCCAGCTCTTCCAGCGTCCAGAGCACTTTTTTCACGTTGGTCGAATTGTTCCTGCCCCACAGCGTAATCATATTTACTCCCGATGAGATGTGAATCCGAGTCAGCTTTTCGCCATGGTGAGATAAACCTAACAATTACGCAACAGATGCTAAAAAAAACACCGCAATCAAAGCGTATCTGAATGTTATTGCATAAACTTTAAAAACTTTACCTGGAACAGGTTTCTTTGAGGGCTGTAGTGCGCTATTACTCATCGCTTCTTGCGACACGGTGATTGTGACGTGATTTTTAGAATGGACACTCGGGTGGCATTTATGACGCAAAAAACTTCCTCTCTGCGCAGCCTGGCGGCAGGCTCGGCGCTGCTTTTCCTTTTTGCCCCAACGCTCCATGCGGCGGAACAGACAGCGCCCGAAGCGCCGCCTGTTGATGCGCGCGCCTGGATCCTGATGGATTACGCCAGCGGGAAAGTGCTGGCGGAAGGTAACGCCGACGAAAAACTCGACCCGGCGAGCCTGACGAAAATTATGACCAGCTATGTGGTCGGCCAGGCGTTGAAAGCGGGCAAGATCAAGCTTAATGACATGGTCACCGTCGGGAAAGATGCCTGGGCGACCGGTAACCCGGCGCTGCGCGGCTCGTCCGTGATGTTCCTGAAGCCTGGCGACCAGGTCTCCGTGTCCGATCTGAATAAAGGGGTCATTATTCAGTCGGGAAATGATGCCTGTATTGCGCTGGCCGATTACGTCGCGGGCAGTCAGGACTCATTTATTGGGCTGATGAATGGCTACGCGAAAAAACTGGGTCTGACCAATACCACTTTTAAAACTGTTCACGGCCTGGATGCGCCGGGTCAGTTCAGTACCGCGCGCGATATGGCGCTGCTGGGCAAAGCGCTGATCCATGACGTGCCGGATGAGTACGCTATCCATCAAGAGAAAGAATTTACCTTCAACAATATCCGCCAGCCTAACCGTAACCGTCTACTGTGGAGTAGTAACGTTAACGTGGACGGCATGAAAACCGGTACAACTGCCGGGGCCGGATACAACCTGGTGGCTTCTGCGACGCAGGGCGATATGCGCCTGATCTCAGTGGTGCTGGGAACGAAAACCGACCGAATTCGTTTTAACGAATCCGAAAAACTGCTGACCTGGGGTTTCCGCTTCTTTGAAACCGTCACGCCGATTAAGCCGGACGCCACCTTCGTCAGCCAGCGTGTCTGGTTTGGTGATAAAAGTGAAGTGAACCTGGGAGCGGGTGAAGCGGGTTCCGTCACCATTCCACGCGGTCAGCTGAAAAACCTGAAAGCCAGCTATACCCTGACCGAGCCACAGCTCACCGCACCGTTGAAAAAAGGTCAGGTGGTCGGGACGATAGATTTCCAGCTTAACGGCAAATCTATTGAGCAGCGTCCGCTGGTGGTAATGGAAGCGGTGGAAGAGGGCGGCTTCTTAAGCCGGATGTGGGACTTTGTGTTAATGAAATTCCACGGCTGGTTTGGCAGCTGGTTCAGCTAAGTTTTTGCCGGGTGGCGGCTTCGCCTTACCCGGCCTACAACGGCTCGAACGTAGGCCGGGTAAGCGCAGCGCCACCCGGCATAACCTCAATACATCAACTTCACCTGCTGCGCTTTCGCGTATGCCACCAGCTCGTCATCCGGGCGGCAATCACTGACGATGGCGTCAAAGCGCGACAGTTCTCCCATCCTTGCCGGACGGACCTTGCCAAATTTACTGTGATCAACCACCAGCACATGCTGCTGCGCGGCGTTGAGCGCCCACTGTTTCACCGGTAACTCTTCAAGATTAAAACAGGTTGCCCCCTGTTTCACATTCACGCCCGCCGCAGAGTAAAAGGCGATATCAGGGCATACATTGCTCAGCGTGTCCTGAATATTCAGCGGCTTGAAGATGGCGTTGCTGGCATGAAACTCGCCGCCACACAAAATCACCCGGCATGCTGGTTTCTCCTGCAAAGCCAGGAAGGTATTTAGCGAATAACAGACGGCGGTAAAGGGAACGGTGCTGTCGATGGCCTCGATGATCCACGGGGTTGTCGTACCGCAGTCAAAAAACAGCGTTTGATGCGGCTGCACCAGCGAGGCGGCGAGCCGCGCGGCTTTGCGCTTCTCTTCCACCAGGCGTGTTTTTTGATCGCTTAACAGATAATGGCTGGCGCTACGCGGCTCCAGAACAATATACCCGCCAAGCAGCACAACGGGGGCGCTGTCGCTGTTCAGATCGCGACGAATGGTCATTTCAGACACGCCAAGCAGGGAAGCGGCTTCCTTAAGATGCAGCTTATCGCTGCGCTTCAGCGCCTGAAGCAGCTGAGCAATGCGGTCATCGCGACGTGTTTCCATAGATCCTCGGGCTAAAAAAGTGAGCCCCCGCAGGGCGGGGGCTCAAGTGTAACCTGACGGACCGGGGTTAGTCACGTATCCAGCCTTTGCGGATCGGAAGGGCAAACAGAACGCGATAGGCCTGTGATAATGCACGATAAAGCGCCGGGCCAAAGAGGCTCCACAGGATGGCTGCGCTGACGCAGCCCATCAGCCCCACCAGGAAACCGCCGACCATATCCAGCGGCCAGTGCACCCCCAGGTAGACGCGGGACCAGGCGATGGCGACTGCCACGCCCATCAGCACTACGCCGGACCACAGGCGATGCCAGAACAGGAAGGCCAGCGCAAAGGTGAAGATCACCGTGCCGTGATCGCTCGGGAACGAGTCATCCGGCGCATGGTGCAGGAAGTTGTAGCCGACGCGATCGACAAACGGACGATCGTGCGGGAAGGCGTGACCCAGCACGTAGCTTGCCAGCACGCTCACGCCAATTGCCATCGCCATTTTGATCACCAGATGGCGCTGGGCGGTGACCTGTGTACGAGGTCCCCATAACCAGAGGATCACCGCCAGCGCCGGTACAATGCTAATCAGATCTTTCGCAATGAAGGTGGCGAGATCGATCATCCATTCCGGTGACGACGGTGTGGCGTTGAGCAGGTAAAACAGTTCGTAGTTCAGATTTTCTAACATAATCTCGTTACTCTTTAGCAAACCGGGCGGAAACCAGCCCGTAAACTAGCACCTGGGAAAACCAGACCCACCACCCGGCCCACAGGTTGTGAGAGAAAAAATGCGCGCCGCGCATGACCTGCCCGAAGCCCATCACCAGCCCCATAACAACGCCTGACGCGACAAAGGACCATGCCAGGCGCGGACGTTCACGCCAGAAGACAAAAAACAGCCCCATCACCATAAACCCGCTGGAGGCGTGGCCGCCGGGAAAGCAGCGTCCCGGTCCGCTGTCTGCCGGAACGGCGCTGAACAGGGGATACGAAACGGACCTGCCGCCATATTCCACCAGATCCCACGGACAGCTGTGGTGGCTTATGCTTTTCAGCACCCCTACTACCAGCGCACCCAGCCCCATCAGAATCGCGGCCGTTACCAGTCGGGCATTGCGTTTGTAAGCGCCGTAAATCAGCGATGCGGCAGCGATAACAATGGTCACATATTTCGCCAGCCGATGGTTCAGCAGATCCAGCAACGGGTTTTGCTGTAGCGGAAAATGATGCGCCGCTGCGTCATACCAGAAACCGGTTATCCATCGGTCAAGCGATTCATCGCGCGAAAGCCAGGTAAAAAGCACCGCAAGGGCAATAAGCACGAAAAGTTGATAACCATAAAAGCGGGGAGGCAAACGGTAAAGACGTTTTGTCTTATTTGTCGGTAACTTAGATAATTCTGAAGGGCTGACGGCGTGTGTCATAGTTTCGGTCAATAACGTGAAATAGCACTATCATAGGGAGGGCAACTTAAGGAAACCTTAAACAACAACGATAAGTGCGTTATTTCTGTTTTTCCACGTTAATTTGCTATCTCAGACAGCGGCAATTCATTACACTCATCGCGATTTTTTCATACTAAAGAGATTGCATGATAAACCGTTCTTCTTCCGGTAATCGTCTGGGTCGTCAGGCGTTACTTTTTCCTCTGTGTCTGGTGCTTTACGAATTCTCTACCTACATCGGCAACGACATGATCCAGCCCGGCATGCTGGCTGTGGTTGAGCAGTACAACGCAGGTATTGAGTGGGTGCCGACATCCATGACCGCCTATCTGGCGGGCGGCATGTTTTTACAGTGGCTGTTAGGGCCGCTGTCGGATCGTATTGGCCGCCGTCCGGTGATGCTGACGGGCGTAGTGTGGTTTATCGTCACCTGTCTCGCCACGCTGCTGGCGCAGAGTATTGAGCAGTTCACGCTGCTGCGTTTCCTTCAGGGCGTGAGCCTGTGCTTTATTGGCGCCGTGGGCTATGCCGCTATTCAGGAGTCGTTTGAGGAGGCGGTGTGTATCAAAATTACCGCGCTGATGGCAAACGTGGCGCTGATTGCACCGCTTCTTGGGCCGCTGGTGGGAGCCGCATGGGTTCACGTCGCGCCGTGGGAGGGGATGTTCGTCCTCTTTGCCGCGCTTGCGGCTATCTCTTTCTTTGGCCTGCACCGTGCGATGCCGGAAACCGCCACCCGCCTGGGCGAAAAGCTCTCGCTTAAAGAGCTGGGGCGGGATTATAAGGCGGTGCTGAAAAATGGCCGTTTTGTCGCGGGCGCATTGGCGACGGGCTTTGTCAGCCTGCCGCTGCTGGCGTGGATTGCCCAGTCGCCGGTCATTATCATCAGCGGCGAACAGCTTAGCAGCTATGAGTATGGCCTGTTACAGGTGCCGATTTTTGGCGCGCTGATTATCGGTAACCTGGTGCTGGCGCGTCTGACGTCGCGCCGTACCGTGCGTTCGCTGATTATTTTGGGCGGCTGGCCCATAGCGGCAGGGCTGATTATCGCGGCGGTGGCGACCGTAGCCTCGTCTCATGCGTATCTGTGGATGACGGCGGGGCTGAGTGTTTACGCGTTTGGTATCGGCGTGGCGAATGCTGGCCTGGTGCGCCTGACACTGTTCGCCAGTGAAATGAGTAAAGGCACGGTGTCTGCCGCGATGGGGATGCTGCAAATGCTGATTTTCACCGTCGGTATTGAGGTGAGCAAACATGCCTATGCTTTCGGCGGTAACGGGCTGTTCAGCCTGTTCAACCTCGCAAACGGTGTGCTGTGGGTAGGGCTGATGGTGGTGTTCCTGAAGGACAAACGCGTCGGAAATGCCCTGCAACCGTAATCCTTATTCCCTCTCCCCCCTGGGCGAGCTCGGGACAGTTCCCTCTCCCTGTGGGCTGAGGGATCCCCAGTAATTTGAAAGCAAAAGCGATAACGTTGCCTCAGAATAACTGAGGGCTTTCAGCGATGCCTCGGTCCGGCTGTAAATCGCTGAGGCGTTTCCTGTAGGCCGGGGTGAGGCGCAGGGATGCGCCGAGAGGGCGGGCTTTACAGGGATGTTACCTCCGCCCGTCCCCGATAAGCCGGAAGGAATAAGCCGAAGGCACCGCGAAGCGGCGATTTTCCGCCGGAAGCCCGGGTCGCCAGGGTGGTGGCGACTGAGCCACCCTGGCACGTTCACCGGTCATGTCGTGACAGAGTAGCAAGGAACATAAAGTGAACGGAATGACCACCAGAGCCGTATGTTCCCCCTCACCCCAGCCCTCTCCCTCAAGGGAGAGGGGGCCATCTGTGCAGGCATTATTTTGTGGGGAACCCTCAGCCCTGTGGGAGAGGGTTAGGGTGAAGGCACCAGACCGCACGGAATCAATTAAACGGCGCCTTCCCCTCCAGCACCATATCAATCACGTCCAGCACCCCTTCGTCATTATTGTTCGGCGCTTCATAGCGGGCCACAGCCTTTATATGCGGTCTGGCGTTGGCCATCGCGAAGCCAAACCCAGCCTGGCGCAGCATCTCCACGTCGTTACCGCTGTCGCCAAAGGCCACCACTTCATTGTCCTCAATGCCCCAGCGCGCTTGCAGGATCCGCAGGCCGTTAGCTTTGTGCACGCCAGGGATTATCAGGTCGATACTGCCGTGACCCGTGGTCACCGGCACCATGATGTCGCCAAGCTTCTCATGCAGCAGCGCCTGAATGCGCGGTATTTCGTCGTCAGAGACGTTAAGCCCGAACTTGAAGAAAATATCGTTGAGATTGTCAAAGCTGCTGACGCTTTCAAGGCGGTGATAGTATTTCGCCGCAATCTCTTTGAAGAGGTCGTTATACGTTTTCAGCGTGTAGGCGCTGTTTTTTCCGCAGGCAATTATCTCAATGCCGGGCACGTCGTTTAACAGGGTGGCGACGGTCAGAAAATGCTCTTTCGACAGTTCGCCGTTAAACACGTCTTCGCCCGCATCCACCACCCAGCCGCCGTTTTCGGCGACGAAGGCGATTTCATGGGCGATCTCGGGGAAAAATGAGATCAACTGGTAGTACTGGTTTCCGCTGGCGACCACAAAACGGATGCCTTGCGCTTTCATGCGCGCGTACTGCGCCAGAAAACGCGCGCGATTATAGGTTTTCGCATCGCTCAGGAAGGAGCCATCCATGTCGACTGCAATCAGTTTAACGCTCATATCCCTTCTCCATTGTCGTTTGTTCTGCTTCCGGTTTTGCCACCGCACGCGCCACCAGGGCGGCAATAATCACCAACCCTAACACCACCAGCATGGCGCTGCGCAACCCGTAGTGCTCACCGAGGAATCCAAGCAACGGTGGCCCCACCAGGAAGGCAAGGTAGCCCGTGGTCGCCACAACGCTCACGCGCGTCGGCGCATCGGGACCGGTATCGCTGGCAGCGGAAATGGTCAGCGGGAAGCCAAGGGAGGCGCCCAGCCCCCACAGGATCACCGACACACCGGCAATCCAGTCCACATCCACAAAGATGATCATCGCGATGCCCAGCCCACCCAGCAGGGCGCTGGCACGGACGACCGCCACGCGGCTGTAACGGTCGATAAACCAGCCGCCGGTAAAGCGTCCGACGGTCATGCCGAGCGTAAATCCAGCGTAGATCAGCGAGCCGGAGGTGGGGCTAAATCCGTGCCCGTCCACCATCAGCAACGGTAGCCAGTCGTTGGCGGAGCCTTCAGCAAATGCCATCGCCAGCACCACCACGCCAATCAGCATTAGCTGGAAATCACGATAGAAGGGCAACCCTTTTGCCGCAGACTTCTGTTCGTCCGAGGCGTGTTGTCCTGTGCCTGCGGGAATAGCCCTGATGCCGGTGAGGATCGGGATAATACAGACCAGCGCCGCCAGCAAAATGTGCACATTGGCCGCAATGCCCAGCGCCGTCAGCGCCATCCCCACGCCCGCGCCCGCCAGCGTGCCGAGACTGTAAAAGCCATGCATCATGGGCAGCACCGTTTTGTTCATTGCCTGTTCGACGGCGGCCCCCTCAACGTTAATGGCCACTTCAGCCGCACCAAAGCTGCCGCCAAATACCATCAGCCCAAGGGCAAACATCAGCGGCGAGGCGAACCACAGCGCCACGCTCAAAGCGAACATTCCCACCACGGCGCAGCACATGGTGGTACGGATCACCGCGCGCGTGCCAAAGCGCTTCACCAGCCAGGCCGAGCAGAGGATGCCGCTCATCGAGCCAATCGACAGGCCAAACAGCACGATCCCCATCTCCGCCGTCGAGACGGATAGCGTATCGCGGATTGCCGGGGTGCGCGTTGCCCAGGAAGCCATCAGCAGCCCGGGGATGAAGAAGAACATAAACAGCGCCCACATGCGCAGATGCAGGGCTTTGCGAGGAGAAGTTAGCGTCATTGGGATCAGCACCAGAAGTACAACAATAGCGACAACACTAGCAACTTTGTGTACATTTGTACATAAACCGGATGAGGATTTTATGAGCAGACCACCAAACGACCCTAACCGCCGCGAGAAGATACTCCAGGCGACGCTGGACACCATTGCTGAGCACGGTATTCATGCCGTCACGCACCGCAAAATTGCCACCTGCGCAGGCGTACCGCTGGGGTCGATGACCTACTATTTCGACGGGATGGAGTCGCTTCTGGAGGAGGCGTTCACGTGGTTTACGCAGCAGATGTCTCAGCAGTACCGGGATTTCTTCGCGGGGGTGACCGGGCGTGAGAGGGCGTGCGAGGCCATTACCACGCTGATCCACAGTTCAGCCGTGACCACGCCACACAATATGGCGCTGATGTATCAGCTGTACGCTTTTATGCACCGCAGCGCCGCGCTGAAAACGGTGATGCAGGACTGGATGAAGATGAGCCAGACTACGCTTGAGCAGTGGTTTGATCCGGCCACCGCCCGTGCGCTGGATGCGTTTATCGAGGGGATGACGCTGCATTTTGTAACCGACCGGTCGCCGTTAACCCGGGAGGAGATCCGGGCGATAGTGGGACGGATTGCAGGCGAGGATACCGTCTGATAGCGCTCGCCCCGGCCACGCCTGATGTCAGGAGATTTTTTTCCCGCTGGCGTCAACGACGATTTCGCCATCTTCCTTTGTAAATGCCCCTTTTTGCGCGTCCGGAAGGATGTCGAGAACGACTTCAGAAGGGCGGCACAGACGTGTACCCAGCGGCGTCACCACAATCGGACGGTTAATCAGAATGGGGTACAGCAGCATGAAATCGATAAGCTGGTCATCGGTGAAATTTCCCCCGGCAAGGCCCAGTTGCTCATAAGGCTCGACGTTTTTGCGCAGCAGATCGCACACGGGAATCCCCATGTCTGCAATCAGCCTGGTCAGTTCATCACGCGACGGTGGGTTCTCAAGATAGAGAATAATTTCGGGTTCCGTACCGCTGTTGCGGATCATCTCCAGCGTATTGCGCGACGTGCCGCAGGCCGGGTTGTGGTAGATAGTGATGTTGCTCATATCCGTTACTCATTACAGTGTGAAGGAGAGACGTAGCGCCAGCGCGGCGAGCGTCACAAACAGAACCGGCAGCGTCATTATGATGCCCGTCCTGAAATAGTAGCCCCAGGTAATGGTCATGTTTTTCTGTGCCAGCACATGAAGCCATAGCAGGGTGGCCAGGCTACCGATGGGGGTGATTTTCGGCCCCAGATCGCAGCCAATCACGTTAGCGTAAATCATCGCCTCCTTAATCAAGCCTGTTGCCGCACTACCCTCAATGGAGAGCGCGCCGATCAATACCGTTGGCATATTGTTCATTATGGATGACAGAAAGGCGGTGATAAATCCGGTTCCCAGCGTAGTGGCCCAGAGTCCGTGTCCGGCTAAGCGATCAAGAACGCCTGAAAGAGACTCCGTCAGCCCGGCATTACGCAGGCCATACACCACCAGATACATCCCCAGCGAAAAGATAACGATCTGCCAGGGTGCGCCGCGCAGCACTTTCCCGGTGTTAATGGCGTGCCCGCGTTTCGCAACGGCAAATAAAATCAGCGCGCCAGTTGTTGCGATAGCGCTGACCGGGATACCCAGAGGTTCAAGCACAAAGAAACCGACGAGCAGTAGCAGCAGCACGATCCAGCCCGTTCTGAATGTCGGCAGGTCATGAATGGCCCGTGCGGGCTCGCGGAGTTTTGCCAGGTCATATTCCGGCGGTATTTCCTTGCGGAAGAACAGATGCAGCATCACCAGCGTCGCGGCAATTGCGGCGATATCAACCGGGATCATCACCGAGGCGTATTCGCTAAAGCCCAGCTTAAAGAAGTCCGCTGAGACGATGTTGACCAGGTTGGAGACAATCAGCGGCAGGCTGGCGGTATCGGCGATAAATCCCGCCGCCATCACGAACGCCAGCGTGGCCTGCTTGCTGAATCCCAGCGCCAGCAGCATGGCGATAACGATAGGCGTCAGGATCAATGCCGCACCGTCATTGGCGAACAGCGCCGCCACGGCCGCACCCAGCAGCACGATCCAGGTAAACAGCAACCGCCCGCGACCGTTTCCCCAGCGAGCAACGTGCAGCGCCGCCCACTCGAAAAAACCGGACTCATCCAGCAGCAAACTGATAACGATTACCGCGATAAACGTGGCCGTCGCATTCCAGACGATGTTCCAGACCACCGGAATATCGTTAACGTGGATCACACCGCTCGCCAGCGCCAGCGCGGCGCCAATGGTGGCACTCCAGCCGATACTGAGCCCTTTGGGCTGCCAGATAACCAGTACCAGCGTAAACAGAAAAATAGCCCCTGCCAGAAACATCTTTTACTCCCTTATATCTGTTTTTGTGAATGTGTTGTGGTCAGCACGAGCCCGGGAGGCGGTTTTTCAGCTTCATACGTGTCTCTTCTCGCAGGCAGTTCCAGCTGGTGTCGATAACGGTTGCCGCCCATGCAGGCATGTTGGGAGAGAGACGGTAGTAGATCCACTTACCCTCGCGACGGTCGATGGCCAGCCCGGCCTCGCGCAGTAAGGCCATGTGGCGGGAGACTTTCGGCTGCGGCTCGTTGGTAGCGGAGCAGAGATCGCAGACGCACAGCTCGCCCGCTTCACGCAGAAGCATGAGGATGGAGAGGCGCGTTTCGTCGGAGAGGGTTTTGAAGAGCTGAACGGGGTGAAGCATCTGGCGATCCTGCGTGGTTTTTGTCATATACATTAAATCATATATGTTTGTGGCGAGTGAGGGAAGGGCAATAAGGACAAATAAATGCCCTTAGAGAAGTACCACTACGTTGAGCCGTCGTCTTTGAGCCACAGACAGGGCGGGATTAGAAGATTAATGATTCCTGGTTTTGTTGAATATCTTCAATGTTATGAGACAGACGATCGTTGCAGATGTTAACAGAATCAAAATATCAATATTTGTATATGTTTCGTACATTGTCTCCGCATTAATATCACCATAGATGAAGCCGCAAATAGCAGTTGCAACGTCGTGGTTAATATAAGCTGTTGAAGGACCCAGCATACGTCCTGCCAGGAAGCTAATTAACACAAACCAGACGGCCTTAAGTAGTCTTGAGCCCCATTTACAGGCAAGGGTAGTGATATCCACCGTCAATAACCTCAATACAGCCGCGAGCCATATGTGAACGCATACATGGAACCTGAATAAGCTCTGTGTTCATAAGAGCGTTACGGATTAATGCTAATCGGAGTTATGGGCGATTGATATACACCCTTCTGACACTGTACCGGGATGGAGTCTGAACAGCCCGCGATAGACGTGATCAATCCATGTTCCATCGTCGATTCCCCAGTCATCCTTATATAAAGCAAACCACTCATCACGGCCAAATTCCGCACCGGATCTTATTTTGTTCCATTGGTTAAGATAAAAAATAATTTTATGTGAGATTTGGAGGATCGTTTGGGTTTCTTGTTTTAACGGCGCAACCGGGCGACAGGGCAGAGCTGGCACGGTACAAGGGGAATTTAAGGATTTCTGGGAAACTGAAAAATTACGTCTGGAAGCGCCCGTGAGCTTTGGTTATTCTTTGTTCGGGTTCAGAACAATACGTATGAGATATGGATATTAAACAGGTTGCATTAGGGATTCTCGATGGGATCTCCTCCATACCGAACACAGCTTACATGGGCGTTGTAAGAAGCTGGGAGGGAAGCGGGCTTGCCGGGGATAGCGCTAAACAAAGAAACCAGGCTGAGACGGAGCGTTTTTTCTATATGCTCAAGAGCCTGGGTAATGCTGAGTCACCATTACGCAGACTGATAACTATCGTTTTCACGTCGTTCTATCAGAAACTCAATGATGATGGTAAAGAGGCCGTAAACAATAAATTGGGTTACGGAGCCGGGAGCGTTGGTGGGCGAGCAGCAGGGCAAATAGCTTTGGCACAGACAACCGCAAGTCTGATGTTGAATCGTCTGGCGATTGATCAGGCGTACAAGCATTTTATTCGGTTCAGCGCTTCAGCAGCGTTAAACGTCGTGATGTTTCAGGGAATCATTGAAGAATCAGCCAGAGCGTCAAGACGGATGAAAGCCAAATATCCCTCTACATACGCCAGGGTGTCAAAAGAGAGTCTGGATATGGTCTACTTTCTCGTTGAACAGCAGTTAGAGCCTTACCTGGTGTTCATTGAAGGACACCCTATTGATTGCAAAGGAATACAGAATGAAATTTGTAAAATCGTTAATGTCCCACGCAATTGAGGGAACTATCACCTTTCTGGCTGTGCTTTTTGCTATGGGGTCATTCTTCTGGTTTGAAAGTACATGGATGAAATTCACCGGGTGTTTTGGGGCGTTGATAGTTGGCTATGTGCTTTCATACGGAGCCGCAAAAATTAGAGGCGGGTGAGCTTTATCGCTCGATTTTGTCGAATCAAACCTGACATACAAAAAATCCGTCGCATAATGTCGCCAATAACCCGAAACTATGCAATTGATTGAATTTAAAAGCTATTTTTTAGGGAAACAAAAAACCCATCAACCTTGAACCAAAACGGCGGGGTTGATGGGCTCCACAAATTGGGGACATCAAAGAAAAGCAGTGGCACTAATTATGACTGCACCCTGCGTAAAAAGTTCTGCGCGTAACGAAAATTTTTTGCGCCACACGCAAACTTGAGATTTATCCGAGTCCTGGCCAGATAATGATGATCAGCGTACCCGCCAGCGTCAGCAGCACGTTGGCGATTGCGTACGTGCCTGCATAGCCCAGCGCCGGGATATTGCTGCGCGCGGTGTCGCTGATGATCTCCATCGCCGGTGCGCAGGTGCGCGCGCCCATCATCGCGCCGAAGAGCAGGGCGCGGTTCATGCGCAGCACGTAAGCGCCGAACAGGAAACAGATCACCACCGGTACCAGGCTGACGATAAGTCCGGAAACCAACATTTGCCAGCCGACCGCACTCAGGCCATTGCCAATGCCGCTCCCGGCGCTTAAGCCGACACCCGCCATAAAGACCATCAGACCGAACTCTTTCACCATGTTCAGCGCTCCCTGAGGGATGTAGCCGAAGGTGGGATGGTTCGCTCGCAGGAAGCCCAGCATGATCCCGGCGAACAGCAGACCGGCAGCGTTACCGATGCCGAAGCTAAAGTTACTGAACTGGAAGGTGATCATTCCGATCATCAGGCCAACAATGAAGAAGGCGCAGAAGGCTAACAGGTCCGTCACCTGACTGTGAATCGAGATAAAGCCGATACGGTCGGCAACGGTTTTAACACGTCGGGCATCGCCGCTGACCTGCAACACATCGCCTTTATTAAGCACCACGTTATCGTCTATAGGCATTTCAATCTGGCTGCGGATCACGCGGTTGAGGAAACAGCCGTGGTCGGTCAGCTTCAACTGCGCCAGACGGCGGCCCACGGCGTTGTGGTTCTTCACCACAATCTCTTCGGTGACGATACGCATGTCCAGCAGGTCGCGGTCAAACACCTCTTTCCCGTTGCGGAAGCTCGGATCGAGACGCGCGTGGGCGTCCGGGTAGCCAACAAGGGCGATGTCATCGCCCATCTGGAGCACCGCGTCACCGTCCGGGTTTGCCAGAATGCCGTTACGACGGATACGTTCGATGTAGCAGCCGGTCTGACGGTAGATCCCCAGCTCGCGCAGGTTTTTCCCGTCGGTCCAGGCAACCAGCTCTGGCCCGACGCGGTAGGCGCGGATCACCGGCAGGTATACTTTACGTTTGGAGTCCGTATCCAGACCACGCTCTCGGGCAATGGTCTGGGCGCTGGTCTGGAGATCCTGGTGCTGAAGTTTTGGCAGATAGCGCGCGCCCACAATCAGGCTCACCAGACCAATCAGATAGGTCAGGGCATAGCCCAGGCTCAGGTTATCCAGTGCGGCGGAAAGCTGCGTGCCTGCCATGCCAGAATGACGAAGCGTATCCCCCGCGCCAACAAGCACCGGCGTGGAGGTCATCGAGCCTGCCAGCATACCGGCCGTTAAGCCGATGTCCCAGCCAAACAGTTTGCCCAGCCCTAACGCAATCAGCAGGGCGCTGCCGACCATCACCAGCGCCAGCATCAGATAATTTTTGCCGTCTCGGAAGAAAATGGAAAAAAAGTTCGGACCGGCTTCCACGCCAACGCAGAAAATAAACAGCATGAAACCTAAGTTAAGCGCGTCCGTGTTAATACTGAAATGTTGCTGACCTAATAACAGGGAGACGACTAAAACGCCAATGGAATTACCAAGTTGAACTGAACCCAGGCGCAATTTACCCAGACAAAGGCCCAGTGCCAGTACCACAAATAATAACAGGATGTAATTCCCATTTAACAAGTCTGCGACGTTTATATTCACGGAGGCTAACTTCTTGTTTACCAGTAAGTTGTTGAATGAAAGGACTATTTGGGCTACTGTTTTCAGAGTCAGGGAATCACTTTGCACCTCCCTGCTTCCTGATAAATACCCTAAACACTAGCAGGCGGTTAGTTTAATCGTAATAGCTACCGACAGCCACCTATTATCGCACGACTTGTGTGCGTGCTTTGGCAAGGATTGCCGCAATGCTTTATCTGACTGGGCGTCCACCGGACGATTTTTGTATTTGATAGAGATAAGTCAGGAGGATAGTTTGAACTTTAAACGAAACTGGGTTGGCGTAATCAGCTGCTTTTTGCTGTTTACGGTCGTTTGCATGTCGCTTGCTTTTAATGTGAAGGGCGCCTTCAGAGCGTCCGGTCATCCCGAGCTGGGCCTGTTGTTCTTCATCCTGCCGGGGGTAGTGGCCAGTTTTCTCTCGCGCAAAGGCGAGGTGGTAATGCCGCTGCTGGGGGCCATCCTTGCGGCGCCCCTCTGCCTGCTTCTGATGCGCGTGCTGTTTCTCTCGTCGAGAAGCGTCTGGCAGGAAGTGGCGTGGCTACTAAGTGGCGTTTTCTGGTGTGCGCTGGGGGCGCTCTGTTTCTTATTTATGCGCAGCCTGCTGCAACAGCGGAAGCACCATAAATAAAAGCGCCCTCAGGGTGAGGGCGTCTTAGCATTACTGAGCGGCAAACAGGCCCAGGTGCTCTTTGGCGTACGCTTCGAAATCGGTGCAGCCGCCGATGTGTTTCTGATCGAGGAAGATTTGCGGCACGGTTTCAACCGGTTTACCCACGGTTTTTTCCAGATCGGCTTTGCTGATGCCTTCCGCGTGGATATCCACGTAACGGAAGTTGAAATCATCACGTTCTTCAGTCAGTTTCTCAGCCAGCTCTTTCGCGCGCACACAGTAAGGGCATCCTGGACGACCAAAAATTACTGCAAACATTTCTCTCTCCTCAAAAAACAAGCCTGACGGCGAATAATCCCTATAGTGCACGATAACCTGCCGTCATGGAAAGAAGGTTTCACCTGTCACTTTGATACAGTCAGGCTATGTTTCGCCAATTACATCAGGTGGATCATTGCCTATACTGGCTGCCATACGTTTTACGCAATACAAAGAGAGACAAAATGACGCCAACCATTGACCTGCTTCGTTCCCACCGTTCCATTCGCCATTTCACCGATGAGCCGATCACCCAGGCGCAGCGGGACGCGATCATCGACAGCGCAAGAGGCACCTCCAGCTCCAGCTTTTTGCAGTGCAGCTCCATTATCCGCATCACCGATCCGGCGATGCGTGAGCAGCTGGTAACGCTGACGGGCGGACAAAAGCACGTTGCCCAGGCGGCTGAGTTCTGGGTGTTCTGCGCCGATTTTAACCGTCACCTGCAAATCTGTCCTGAGGCGGAGCTGGGGCTGGCGGAACAGCTGCTGCTGGGCGTGGTGGATACGGCATTGATGGCGCAAAACGCGTTCACGGCGGCGGAATCGCTGGGGCTTGGCGGCGTCTATATCGGCGGGCTGCGTAATAACATCGAAAGCGTGACGCAACTGCTGAAGCTGCCGAAACACGTGTTGCCGCTGTTTGGTCTGTGCCTCGGCTGGCCGGCGGATAACCCGGATCTGAAGCCGCGTATTCCTGCTGCGATGCTGGTGCATGAAAACCACTACCAGCCGGTCGATCAGGACGTTCTGCATCAATACGATGAAGAGCTGGCGAACTACTATCTGACGCGCGACAGCAACAACCGCCGCGATACCTGGAGCGACCATATTCGTCGCACCATCATTAAAGAAAACCGCCCGTTCATTCTTGATTACCTGCACAAACAGGGCTGGGCAACGCGATAGTCCCTTCCTCCTGCGCCTCGTGTATGATAGGCAGGCTTTTCCCATGTCTTTAGAGAGGTGCAGGGTGAAAATTGCCATATTGTCCCGGGATGGAACGCTCTATTCATGTAAACGCCTGCGAGAAGCGGCGGCGAAACGCGGACATCAGGTTGAGATCCTCGATCCGATGTCCTGCTATATGAACATCGACCCTGCGGCGTCGTCGATTCATTACAAAGGCCGCAAACTCCCGCATTTTGATGCGGTAATTCCCCGCATTGGCTCCCAGATCACCTATTACGGCACGGCCGCGCTGCGCCAGTTTGAAATGCTGGGAAGCTATCCGCTCAACGAGTCCGTGGCGATCTCACGCGCCCGCGATAAGCTGCGCTCGCTGCAGCTGCTGGCGCGCCAGGGGATCGATTTGCCCGTCACCGGGATTGCTCACTCCCCGGACGACACCAGCGATTTAATCGACATGGTGGGTGGTGCGCCGTTGGTCATTAAGCTGGTGGAAGGCACGCAGGGTATTGGGGTGGTACTGGCGGAGACGCGTCAGGCGGCGGAAAGCGTGATTGACGCCTTTCGCGGTCTGAATGCCCATATTCTGGTGCAGGAGTATATTAAAGAGGCCAAAGGGTGCGACATCCGCTGCTTTGTGGTGGGCGATGAAGTGGTGGCCGCCATAGAGCGGCAGGCGAAAGAGGGCGACTTCCGCTCTAACCTGCACCGCGGCGGTATCGCGCGGGTGGCCCTTATCAGCGAGCGCGAGCGCGAGATTGCGGTGAAAGCGGCGCAGACGCTGGGCCTGGACGTGGCGGGGGTCGATCTGCTGCGTGCCGACCGCGGGCCGCTGGTGATGGAAGTTAACGCCTCGCCGGGGCTGGAAGGGGTGGAAAAAACCACAGGCGTCGATATTGCAGGTAAAATGATCGCATGGATTGAACGCCATGCGACGCCGGGATTTTGCCTGAAAACGGGCGGTTAAATGGATCGGCGCGCACTTTTTGCGTAAGCTGGACAACGTTTTTATTTAAGAGGCTGCACAGCGATGGATTTACAGGTCGTACCTACACTGGATACGTTACGTCAATGGCTCGATGATGCCGGTATTACTTTTTTCGAATGCGACTCCTGCCAGGCGCTGCATCTGCCTCACATGCAAAATTTCGATGGTATTTTTGATGCCAAAATCGATCTGATTAACGACGTGATCCTATTCTCGGCGCTGGCTGAAGTGAAGCCTTCAGCGCTGCTTGCACTGGCATCCGATCTGTCAGCGATTAACGCCAGTTCTTTGACCGTGAAAGCGTTTCTCGACATACAGGATGATAATCTGCCGAAGCTGGTGGTTTGCCAGTCTTTATTCTCCGGCGCGGGGCTCTCCTTCAAACAGTTCGCCTGGTTTATGCGCCTGAGCGAAGAGCAAATTTCCATGGTAATGATGGAAGCCAACGCACATCACCTGCTGTATAGCGCGGAAGATGATGCCGAGAATAATGATGCATCTTCCAATTTTCTCCACTAAGCCTGTCTGACTTTTGCGCAGTCGCTACCAGAGCGGCTGCATAACACCGCTTTTTCTGCTGCTTTTAACCTTTCTTTAAAGAATTTTTCACCTCCTCTCGGGCCGTTTCGGCTTATCACGTAGACATAATCTGCATAAAAAATTGATAAAAGGCGTTTTTTCGTCTGGGCTATAGCCGGAGACACGGGCTACAGTTATTCTTGCGGTGCTTAAAAAAAAGCGAGCGGAACCTGCCGGGAAGAGGGGTATATTTTATTTCGGGCAGAGCGACAAACTATGCATGAATATTGCATATCTTCAGGCTGCACAGTTTTGGTTCGTTTGTTAACGAGCTTTCAGAAGGAATAACAATATGATCGCCTTGAATAAAAAATGGTTATCGGGTCTGGTTGCGGGTGCTCTGATGGCCGTCTCTGCCGGCACGCTCGCTGCGGAACAAAAAACGCTGCACGTCTATAACTGGTCTGACTATATTGCGCCGGACACCGTCGCGAATTTTGAAAAAGAGACCGGCATTAAGGTTGTCTACGACGTATTCGATTCCAACGAAGTACTGGAAGGCAAACTGATGGCGGGCAGTACCGGTTTCGACCTGGTGGTGCCCTCTGCAAGCTTCCTGGAGCGTCAGCTGACCGCCGGTGTCTTCCAGCCGCTGGACAAGAACAAGTTATCGAACTGGAAAAACCTCGATCCGGAAGTGCTGAAGCTGGTGGCGAAGCATGATCCGGACAACAAATACGCCATGCCTTACCTGTGGGCGACCACTGGTATTGGCTTTAACGTGGATAAAGTCAAAGCGGCGCTGGGCCCGGACGTCAAACTGGACAGCTGGGACGTGGTGCTGAAGCCGGAAAATCTCGAGAAGCTGAAAAGCTGCGGCGTCTCTTTCCTCGATGCGCCGGAAGAGATTTTCGCCACCGTGCTTAACTATCTCGGCAAAGATCCAAACAGCAGCAAGGCCGACGACTACACCGGTCCGGCGACCGACCTGCTATTAAAGCTGCGTCCGAATATTCGCTACTTCCACTCCTCTCAGTACATCAACGACCTGGCTAACGGGGATATCTGCGTGGCCATCGGCTGGGCGGGTGACGTCTGGCAGGCAGCGAACCGTGCGAAAGAGGCGAAAAACGGCGTGAATGTTTCCTACTTCATTCCGAAGGAGGGGGCGCTGGCGTTCTTCGACGTCTTCGCGATGCCAGCTGATGCGAAAAACAAAGAGGAAGCGTATCAGTTCCTCAACTACCTGATGCGTCCGGAAGTGATTGCCCACATCAGCGACCACGTCTACTACGCCAACGGTAACAAGGCCTCCGTGCCGCTGGTGAGCGAAGAAATCCGCAATAATCCGGCGATCTACCCGCCAGCCGATGTGTTTGCCAAGCTCTTCACCCTGAAAGTGCAGGAACCGAAAATTGACCGTGTGCGTACCCGCGCGTGGACGAAGGTGAAAAGCGGTAAGTAACGGCGTTTGATATCGTTGCCCGGTGGCGCTGTCGCTTACCGGGCCGACAAATCCCGTAGGCCGGGCAAGCGTTAGCGCCGCCCGGCGATGCGCACCCTGACGGTGCGTTTGCACCAGTGTTGATCTATGCCGGAGAGCACCCCGTGAATGACGCGATCCCCCGCCCGCAGGCGAAAGTCCGTAAAGCGCTGACCCCGCTTCTTGAAATTCGTAACCTCACCAAATCCTTCGACGGCCAGCATGCCGTGGACGATGTCAGCCTGACGATCTACAAAGGTGAAATATTTGCTTTGCTCGGCGCATCCGGCTGCGGTAAATCGACCCTGCTGCGCATGCTGGCCGGGTTTGAACAACCTACCGCCGGGCAGATCGTGCTGGATGGGGTAGACCTCTCCAGCGTGCCGCCGTACCAGCGGCCCATTAACATGATGTTCCAGTCCTATGCCCTGTTCCCGCACATGACCGTCGAGCAGAACATCGCCTTCGGCCTGAAGCAGGACAAACTGCCGAAAGCCGAAATCACCGCGCGCGTGGCGGAGATGCTGAGCCTGGTGCACATGCAGGAGTTCGCGAAGCGTAAGCCGCATCAGCTTTCCGGCGGCCAGCGTCAGCGCGTGGCGCTGGCAAGAAGTCTGGCGAAGCGTCCAAAATTATTACTGCTCGACGAGCCGATGGGCGCGCTGGACAAAAAACTGCGCGACCGGATGCAGCTGGAAGTGGTGGATATCCTTGAGCGCGTAGGGGTGACCTGCGTGATGGTGACGCACGACCAGGAAGAGGCGATGACCATGGCCGGGCGCATTGCGATCATGAATCGCGGTAAGTTCGTGCAGATAGGCGAGCCGGAGGAGATTTACGAACACCCGACAACCCGCTACAGCGCGGAGTTCATCGGCTCGGTAAACGTCTTCGAAGGGCTGCTGAAGGAACGCCAGGAAGACGGTCTGGTGATTGAATCGCCGGGGCTGGTGCACCCGCTTAAGGTTGATTCTGATAATTCCGTGGTGGACAACGTGCCGGTTTACGTTGCCCTGCGCCCGGAAAAAATCATGCTTTGCGATGAGCCGCCCGCCGATGGCTATAACTTTGCCGTGGGCGAAGTGGTACACATCGCCTATCTCGGCGATCTGTCGATTTACCATGTCCGCCTGAAAAGCGGCCAGATGCTCAGCGCCCAGTTACAGAACGAACACCGGTATCGCAAGGGACAGCCAACCTGGGGCGACGAAGTGAGCCTCTGCTGGGATGCGGACAGTTGCGTAGTCCTGACGGTATAAGGAGCGGTCATGAGCACACTTGAACCTCCAGCCCGCGTCAAAAAACCGGGCGGTTTCTCGCACTGGCTGGCGCGCGTGCAGATGGCGCATGGCCGCAAGCTGGTCATCGCCATGCCCTATATCTGGCTGATCCTGCTGTTTTTGCTGCCGTTCCTGATCGTCTTTAAGATCAGCCTGGCGGAGATGGCGCGGGCGATCCCACCGTATACCGATCTGTGGGAGTGGGCCGACGGGCAGCTGACGCTGACCTTAAACCTCGGGAATTTCCTGCAACTGACTGAGGATCCGCTCTATTTCGAAGCCTATTTACAGTCGTTACAGGTTGCGGCGATCTCAACGATCTGCTGCTTGTTGATGGGCTACCCGCTGGCGTGGGCAGTGGCGCACAGCAAGCCGTCGACGCGAAATATTTTACTGCTGTTGGTCATTTTACCGTCGTGGACATCGTTCCTGATCCGCGTGTACGCGTGGATGGGGATCCTGAAGAATAACGGCATACTGAATAACTTCCTGCTGTGGCTTGGGGTGATCGACCAGCCGCTGACGATCCTGCATACCAACCTTGCGGTGTATATCGGGATTGTCTATGCCTATCTGCCGTTTATGGTGCTGCCAATCTATACGGCGCTGACGCGAATCGATTACTCGCTGGTGGAAGCCTCGCTGGATCTCGGCGCACGCCCGTTGAAGACGTTCTTCAGCGTCATTGTGCCGCTCACAAAAGGCGGGATCATCGCCGGATCGATGCTGGTGTTTATCCCGGCGGTCGGGGAGTTTGTGATCCCCGAACTGCTCGGCGGCCCGGACAGCATCATGATTGGCCGCGTGCTGTGGCAGGAGTTCTTCAATAACCGCGACTGGCCGGTGGCCTCGGCGGTGGCGATTGTCATGTTACTGCTGCTGATCGTGCCGATCATGTGGTTCCACAAACATCAGCAGAAACAGATGGGAGACCACGGATGAACAACTTACCGGTAGTACGCTCCCCGTGGCGAATTCTGATCCTGATTATCGGCTTTACCTTCCTGTACGCGCCGATGCTGATGCTGGTGATCTACTCGTTCAACAGCTCTAAGCTGGTCACCGTCTGGGCGGGCTGGTCGACGCGCTGGTACAGCGAGCTGTTCCACGATGATGCGATGATGAGTGCGGTGGGGCTGAGCCTGACCATTGCGGCGCTGGCGGCGACGATGGCCTGCGTGCTGGGCACTATTGCCGCGCTGGTGATGGTGCGCTTCGGCCGTTTTCGCGGAGCAAATGGTTTTGCGTTTATGATCACCGCCCCGCTGGTCATGCCGGACGTCATCACCGGTCTGTCGCTGCTCCTGCTGTTTGTCGCGCTGGCGCACGCCATCGGCTGGCCAGCGGATCGCGGGATGCTCACCATCTGGCTGGCGCACGTCACCTTCTGTACGGCGTATGTGGCGGTGGTCATCTCCTCGCGGCTGCGCGAGCTGGATCGCTCCATTGAAGAGGCGGCGATGGATCTCGGCGCCACGCCGCTGAAGGTCTTTTTCATCATCACGCTGCCGATGATTATGCCGGCGGTGATCTCCGGCTGGCTGCTGGCGTTTACGCTCTCGCTCGACGATCTGGTTATCGCCAGCTTTGTGTCGGGCCCAGGCGCGACGACGCTGCCGATGCTGGTCTTCTCCAGCGTGCGCATGGGGGTGAATCCGGAGATTAATGCCCTGGCCTCCATCATCCTCGGCGTGGTCGGAATTGTCGGATTTATCGCCTGGTATTTGATGGCGCGCGCGGAAAAGCAGCGCGTGCGCGATATCCAGCGTGCAAGACGCGGCTGAAGGAATTATTATTTCCAGTGATGTGCCGCGTATGACGCGGCACTGTTTTTCAGGGAAGTAAAAACATTGGGATTCTTGCAAAAAACACGTCATTCGCACGCCCGTCCGAACGTCCCTGCGCTGGTGCAGGTGGCGGCGCTCGCCATTATTATGATCCGCTGCCTGGATGTGCTGATGATTATGAACACGCTGGGCCCGCGAGGCATGGGGGAGTTCATTCACCGCAGCGCGCAGACGTGGAATCTGACGCTGGTGTTTCTCAGCAGCCTGATGCTGGTGTTTATTGAGATCTACTGTGCGTTCTCGCTGGTAAAGGGGCGCAACTGGGCGCGCTGGGTATATTTTCTTACGCAGATCACCGCCGCCAGCTATCTGTGGGCCGCCTCGCTGGGCTATGGCTATCCGGAGCTATTCAGCATTCCCGGCGGCTCCCGCCGCGAGATTTTCCATTCCTTAGTGATGCAAAAATTGCCGGACATGCTGGTGCTCTGCCTGCTCTATGTTCCCGCCTCCAGTCGGCGGTTCTTCCGCCTGCAATAATGTGTATAATCGCAGCCCTCGTGATTCTTAAGGTTTTCATATGCAGTGCGCACTCTATGACGCCGGACGCTGCCGCTCCTGTCAGTGGATAGAACAGCCGGTCCCTCAACAACTCACCGCCAAAATGGCCGACCTGCAACAGCTGCTGGCAGCACATGCGGTGGGCGAGTGGTGCGCACCCGTCAGCGGGCCGGAGCAGGGCTTTCGTAATAAAGCCAAAATGGTGGTCAGCGGCAGCGTCGAAAAGCCGCTGCTGGGCATGCTGCACCGTGACGGCACGCCCGTCGATCTCACCGGCTGTCCGCTGTATCCCGCCTCGTTTGAGCCGGTGTTTACCGCCCTGAAACCCTTTATCGCCCGCGCGGGGTTAACGCCCTATAACGTTGCCCGCAGGCGCGGCGAGCTTAAGTACCTTCTGCTGACCGAAAGCCAAATCGACGGCGGGATGATGCTGCGCTTTGTGCTGCGTTCGGAAACCAAACTGGAGCAGCTTCGCGCGGTGTTGCCGTGGCTGCAGGAACAGCTTCCGCAGCTCAAGGTCATTACCGCTAATATTCAGCCGGTGCATATGGCGATCATGGAAGGAGAGAAAGAGATTTTCTTCACCGAACAGCATGCGCTGGCGGAGAATTTCAACGGCGTGCCGCTGTGGATCCGTCCGCAAAGCTTCTTCCAGACTAACCCCACCGTCGCCAGCGCGCTGTACGCGACCGCGCGCGACTGGGTGCGTGCGTTACAGGTTCATCACATGTGGGATCTGTTCTGCGGCGTCGGCGGCTTTGGCCTGCACTGTGCCACGCCAGACATGCAGCTCACCGGGATTGAAATTTCTGCGGAGGCCATCGCCTGCGCGAAACAGTCCGCCGCGGAGCTGGGGCTGACGAATCTGCACTTCCAGGCGCTGGACTCGACCCGGTTCGCCACCGGCCAGGGCAACGTGCCGGAGCTGGTGCTGGTGAACCCGCCGCGCCGGGGTATCGGCCAGGCGCTCTGCGACTACCTGAGCCAGATGGCGCCGGAGTACATCGTCTACTCCAGCTGTAACGCGCAGACCATGGCGAAGGATATCGCCAGCCTGCCGGGCTACCGCATTGCGCGCGTTCAGCTCTTTGATATGTTCCCGCACACTGCGCATTACGAAGTGCTGACGTTGCTCGTGAAATCTTAAACAAAATGTGAACTCTTCCCCCGCTCGAAATCAGGTAAGCTTACGTCATAACAAATGATTGAAGGCTTACCCATGAAGCAGATCCTGCTGGTAGAAGACGACCACGATATCGCTGCACTCCTGCGTCTTAACCTGGAAGATGAAGGCTACGCCATTACCCACGAGCCGGACGGGGGAAAGGCGTTACCGCTTCTGGAAAAACAGCCGTGGGACGCGGTGATCCTCGATCTGATGCTGCCGAATGTTGATGGTCTGGAGATTTGCCGCCGTATCCGCCAGATGACCCGCTACCTGCCCATTATCATCATTAGCGCCCGCAGCAGTGAAACTGACCGTATTACCGGCCTGGAAACCGGGGCGGATGATTATCTGGCAAAACCTTTCTCGGTGCAGGAGCTGATTGCCCGCATTAAGGCGCTGTTCCGCCGACAGCAGGCGATGGGCCAGGCGCAGACGGACGGCATTATTCAGGCGCACGGTCTGACTATCGATCCGCTGGCGCGCACCGTGCGTCTTAACGGTCAACACGTCGATCTCACCCCGCGTGAATTTGAACTGCTCTATTTTTTTGCCCGCCATCCCGGAGAGGTCTTTTCACGGCTGGCATTGCTGGAGCAGGTGTGGGGGTATCAGCACGAAGGCTACGAACACACCGTCAACACTCATATTAACCGCCTGCGCATCAAAATAGAGAAAGATGCCGCCGAGCCGGAGATCGTTCGCACCGTCTGGGGCAAAGGCTACAAATTTGCGGAGCAGAATCATGATGCGTCGCTTTAGCCTGAGCCAGCGCCTGACGCTGCTGTTTACGGTATTACTGCTGCTCTGCGCCACCGTCGCCTGTGCGGTGCAGCTCTACGTTAGCATGCAGTACGGCAATGCGATGGTGCAGCGTCTCTCCGGCGGGCTGGCGCAGCAGATTGCGCAGCGGGAAGCGATTCTGGATACGCAGGGCAGGGTGGATCGCAGCGCCTTAAAGCCGCTGTTCGACCGGCTGATGACCTTTAATCCGAGCGTCGAGCTGTATGTTGTCTCGCCTGATGGCGATATCCTGGCCGATGCCGCCCCGCCGGGGCACATTCAGCGGCAAAAAATTGACCTCGCGCCGATACAGAATTTCCTGAGCGGGACGGTGATGCCGGTGTTTGGCGACGATCCCCGAAGCCAGAATAAGAAAGTCTTCAGCGCCACCCCGCTGCGACAGGACGGCGAGCTGAAGGGGTATCTGTACATTATTTTGCAGGGGGAGGAGTCCAACGCGCTGGCGGAGATGGCCTGGCACAAAGCGCTCTGGAGTACGGCGCTGTGGTCGATGCTGCTGGTGGCGCTGTTTGGTCTGCTGGCCGGGTTGCTGCTCTGGTACTGGGTGACGCGCCCGGTTAAACAGCTCACGCTGGACGTGGCCGGGCTGGAGCAGGACAGCATCAGCGCGATTAAGCAGCTGGCGGCCCAGCCGCTCAAGCCTGCCGGCCAGGATGAAGTGGCGATCCTGCGCAATACCTTTATCGAGCTGGCGCGCAAAATCACCTCTCAGTGGGATCGGCTGGCCGACAGCGACCGCCAGCGCCGGGAGTTTATCGCCAACATTTCGCACGACTTACGCACCCCGTTGACGTCGCTGCTGGGTTATCTGGAAACGCTGTCGCTGAAATCCGCCACGCTGACGCCGCAGGAGCATCAGCAGTACCTCGCTACCGCTCTGCGTCAGGGGCAAAAGGTACGCCATCTGTCGCAGCAGCTGTTCGAGCTGGCGCGTCTTGAGCACGGCGGCATCAAGCCCCAGCGCGAGCGTTTTGCCATGGCTGAACTGATTTCCGACGTGGCGCAGAAGTTTGAACTTACCGCCCGCACGCGCGAGGTGAACCTGCGTATTGATGTGCCGGGGCGATTGCCGCTGGTGAACGCCGACGTGTCGATGATCGAGCGCGTGGTCACTAATCTTCTGGATAACGCCATCCGTCATACGCCGAGCGGCGGAGAAATTCGTCTGGCGGTCTGGCAGGAGAATGAACGACTTCAGGTCGAAGTGGCAGACAATGGTACGGGCGTAGATGCCTCGCTGCGCGACGATTTGTTCCAGCGGCCTTCAGCGTTAAATCCTCAGGCGTCGCGGGAGAACCGTGGGGGATTAGGGCTGTTAATCGTGAAGAGAATGCTGGAGCTGCACGGTGGCGGGATCAGGCTGATGGAGTCCGTGAGTGGGGCGCGGTTCAGGTTCTTTGTGCCGCTATGAGAAATTGCCGGGTGGCGCTGCGCTTTCCCGGCCTACAGACCACCCCCGTAGGCCAGACCACCCGGCAAAAAGAGATTACTGCGGGAACCACTGCTCGCTGATTTTCTGGTATGTGCCGTCAGCTTTGATCGCTTTCAGCGCGCCGTTCAGTTTTTCCAGCAGGGCTTTGTTATCCGGACGTACCGCGATGCCGAGGCCGGTACCAAAGTACTGCGGATCGGTCACTTTCTCCGTCGCTGTACCCAGCTGCGGGTTGGTTTTCAGCCACTCATTCACGACCGCGGTGTCGCCAAATACGCCATCGATACGGCCATTTTTCAGGTCGATAATTGCGTTCTGGTAGCTGTCATAGGCCACGGTTTTCACTTCATGATGCTTGTCCTGGAGATATTTCTGGTGCGTGGTGCCGTTTTCCATGCCGATGCGCTTGCCTTTCAGCTCGTCGAAAGACTTATAAGCCCCTTTCTTCGCAATCACTACCGCAGAGTTCGCGTAGTACGGGTCGGTGAACGCGACCTGCTTGCTGCGCTCTGGGGTGATATCCATGCCGGAGATCACCGCATCGTATTTTTTAAATTTCAGGGACGGGATCAGGCTGTCAAACGCGTGGTTAGTAAAGGTGCAGTCGGCCTGCATCTGCTTGCACAGCGCTTTCGCCAGGTCAATGTCAAAGCCGACGATCTGGTTGCTGGCATCCAGCGATTCAAACGGCGGATAGGTGGCAGAAACGCCAAAATTGATTTTATCTGCGGCGGATGCGCCTGCGGCGAAGGTTGCGAGTAATGCGGCCAGAACTAACTTTTTCATTGTAATGCTCCCGTCTGTCTTATTTATGCGCCGTGTCTGCGGCCTGGATATACAATGCCATCTACTGAATTTATATGCAATAAAAATGATTAAATATTACCTTTGTTGCAAAAAAAAGCGGATAACCCATCAGGTTACCCGCTCAATCAATACCGTTTTATGCATTGGCGTGATTAATTCCTGCGCTCAAACGCCAGCGCCTTACGCTCGATAAGACGCATCATCAGCGTCAGCAGACCGTTGACCACCAGATAGACCAGACCCGCCGCACCGAACACCATCACGTCGTAGGTACGTCCGTACAGCAGCTGCCCGTGGCCCATCACTTCCATCAGGGTGATGGTGTAGGCCAGAGAGGTGCTTTTGAACACCAGAACGACTTCATTGGAATAGGAAGAGAGCGCACGCTTAAAGGCGTATGGCAGCAGGATCGCCAGCGTGTCCTTCTTGCTCATGCCCAGCGCACCGCAGGACTGCCACTGGCCTTCCGGGATCGCGCGGATCGCGCCGTAAAACAGCTGCGTGGTATAGGCCGCGCTGTTCAGTGAGAGAGCTATCAGGGCGCAGAGCCATGGCTCAGAGAGCAAATGCCAGATAACCGGATATTCCTGTAACGACGGGAACTGCCCTGGACCGTAGTAAATCAGGAAGATCTGCACCAGCAGCGGCGTACCGGTAAAGAGCGTAATGTAGCCACGGACAATCCACACCAGCACCGGCGTTTTCAGCGTCAGGACGATGGTGAAGAACAGCGCCAGGATCAGCGCTACGATGATAGACGCAACGGTCAGCGTCAGGCTGGTGTGCAGCCCTTTCATCAGTTCGGGTAAATAATCCAGCATCAGCCTGGTCTCCGTTCAAAACGCGTTGCGCGCAGATCAATACGCTTCAGAACGTACTGGCTCAGCAACGTGATCACCAGGTAGATAGCCGCCGCGACGATGTACCAGGTAAATGGCTCCTGCGTACGGGTGGCGATACTTTTGGTTTGCAGCATCAAATCGTTCACGCTGATCAGGCTCACCAGCGCGGTATCTTTCAGCAGTACCAGCCACTGGTTGCCCAGCCCTGGCAGGGCATGACGCCACATCTGCGGCATCACCAGGCGGAAGAAGATCGCCGCTTTCGACAGGCCGAGCGCCTGACCGGATTCCCACTGTCCCTGCGGTACCGCTTTCAGCGCGCCGCGCAGCGTTTGTGACGCATAGGCCGAATAGAGCAGGGAGAGCGCAATTACGCCGCACAGGAACGGACTGACGTCGAAGTTCTCAATCTGCATTTGCACCGGGATCTGCGCAAAGCCGAGATTAATCGTAAAGCCGTCCGACAGCGTTAACAGCAGCTGTGAGGAGCCGAAATAGATAAACAGAACCACCAGAATTTCCGGCAGTCCACGCAGCACAGTTACCAGCGCTGAACCGAGCCATGCGACAGGGCGCCACTTAACGGACTCCCACACCGCAAAGAACATCGCCAGTACGAGGCCGATAATCAGTGCACAAACGGCAAGGCCGACGGTCATCCCGGCGGCGCTTGCTAAAGGAAAAATTTCATTCATCAGGAATTACTTCTGGAACCATTTTTTGTAGATGGTTTCGTAGGTGCCGTCTTTCTTCACTTTTTCCAGCGCAGCGTTGAATTTCTGCTGCAACTCGGTGTTGCCCTGACGTACGGCAATACCCAAACCTGTACCGAAGTAGTCTTTATCTGTCACCTTGTCACCCACGGCGGCCAGCTTGTCGTTCGCTTTCAGCCATTCAGTCACGACAGCCGTGTCCCCGAACACCGCATCGATACGGCCGTTTTGCAGGTCCAGCTTCGCATTCTGGTAGCTGTCATACGGCACGGTGGTGATTTCCGGGTGCTTATCCATGATGAATTTCTGGTGCGTGGTGCCGTTCTGCACGCCGACTTTCTTGCCTTTCAGCAGGTCAACGGAGGCGTATTTACCTTTCTGACCAATGAACAGCGCCGAGTTGTCGTAGTAAGGGGTGGTGAACAGAACCTGCTTTTCACGCTCCGGAGTGATGTCCATACCGGCCATCACGGCGTCGATACGGCGGAACTTCAGGCTTGGGATCAGGCTGTCGAACGCCTGGTTGCTGAAGGTACAGGTCGCGTCGATCTCTTTACACAGGGCATTTGCCAGATCCACGTCGAAGCCAACAATCTTGTTGTTCGCATCAATGGATTCAAACGGAGGGTAGGACGCTTCAGTGGCGAAACGGATGGTCTGGGCTGCGGTAGCGGAAAGGCTGACGCTAGCAAGCAGCGCGGCAATCAATACTTTTTTCATTATAATTTCCCTAACACATCAGTGTGATAAGTAGTTTTTGAAGGCATCGGTTTGCGGGTTGGTGAAGCAGCTCGCATCACCTTGCTCAACGATATACCCGTTTTCCATGTAGACCACGCGGCTGGCGGTTTTGCGCGCCACTTCCACCTCGTGGGTCACGATGACCTGGGTAATGTTGGTTTCCGCCAGTTCACGAATGATACTCACGATCTGGGCAGTAATTTCCGGGTCCAGCGCTGCGGTTGGTTCGTCGAACAGCAGCACCGCTGGCTCCATCATCAGCGCACGGGCGATTGCCACACGCTGTTGCTGACCACCAGAGAGATGCAGAGGATAACGGTCGCTGTACGGTTTCAGACGCAGACGTTCCAGCAGCTTTTCAGCTCGCGCCATCGCCTGGTCTTTGCTTAAGCCAAGCACGCGGCACGGGGCTTCAATCAGGTTTTGCACCACCGTCAGATGCGGCCAGAGATTATATTGCTGGAAAACCATGCCCACGTTTTGACGCAGTTCACGAATCGCTTTATCAGAAGGGGTTTTCGCGAAGTCAAAATGGTTACCGGCGATGGCCAGCGTTCCCGAACGGGGCATTTCAAGCAGATTTAAAACACGCAGAAGGGAGCTTTTTCCCGCGCCGCTTGGGCCGAGCAAAACCAGCGTTTCGCCCTCCGGGCAGCTCAGCGTAATGTCGAACAGCGCCTGGTGTGCGCCGTAGAAGCAGTTAATGCCGTTTAGTTTAATACTCATCGGGGCAGTCTTTACTCATCCAGGCAATCTATAGCAATTGAGGCCGCAGATAGTACCGTTGACAGAATAGTTATGCAATATTTCTGCGTTAAAAGTTAAATATAACCCGTGTTTCCTCTTAAACATAGCACAAAATAGCGACGGGAAAGGGGGGCGAGAATAAATGTCGGCATTCCGCATGAAATGCCGGACATTTTACGGGGTTAACGTTTATTTAACGTATGCGTTAGCGGTTCTCAATCGACTGGCGAAGGGTGCCCGCCGGAGCATGAACGCTGCCGCCAATGTAGCGCACATCATCTATTGCCCAGCACTGGCCTTCACGGATCATCAGCACCTCATCCTGCCAGGTTTGCGTCCCCTGGGTTAGCTTCACGCGCAGAGGAATATTCCGTGCGTCGGTATTCGGAATGGTGGACGCGCTGGCGACGTCGGCGCTGTCCGGCAGCGTGGCGCGGCTGGAGAACGGATCGGATGAAAGCAGCGCGTTTTGCTGCGGATCGCGCGAGGCGTCATTAAGCAGTTTCGCCAGATTATCGCTCAGGTACGGGCGCAGGGCGGTGAGGTCATTACCGCGATGCTGAATGCGGTAATCATAGAACTGTTGCGCCACGGCGTCCGGGCCGCCCTCAATGCAGGGGCCGCTGCGGGAACCGATATCCTTAAAGGCTGGCGTGACCGGCGTAGTGCAGGCGCTGAGCACCAGCGCGCAGGGCACTAAAAGCGTTAAAGCAGAGTAGCGCATGTTGATTTCCTTATTTATTAACTATCCTTTCAATCATAGCGTAACGAACCGATAATGCAGTTGCTAACGCATTGAACGCTAAAGAAGGAGAGGAAATATGCAATTTTCAACAACACCAACCCTGGAAGGTCAACCCATTACCGAGTACTGCGGCGTGGTCACCGGTGAGGCGATTCTGGGCGCCAACATCTTCCGGGACTTCTTTGCTGGCATTCGGGATATCGTCGGCGGGCGCTCCGGTGCCTACGAGAAAGAACTGCGTAAAGCGCGTGACATTGCGTTTAAGGAGCTGGGCGAGCAGGCCAAAGCGCTGGGCGCGGATGCGGTGGTGGGCATTGATATCGACTACGAAACGGTCGGGAAAGATGCCAGCATGCTGATGGTGAGCGTAAGCGGCACGGCGGTGAAAACCCGTCGATGAAGCGTTCGCTCTCAACCCTCCTGCTGGCATTGTTGCTGGCAGGATGCGCCTCGGAAGAGGGCATTGTTGATAAAGGCGCGTACGAACTTGATACGCGCCATCAGGCGCAGGCGGCCTACCCGCGCATAAAGGTGCTGGTGATCCATTACACCGCCGATGATTTCGACACCTCGCTTGCGACCTTGACCGATAAAAACGTCAGCTCTCACTATCTCATCCCCGCAAAGCCCCCAGCTCCGCAGGGCAAACCGCGTATCTGGCAGCTGGTGCCGGAGAGCGAGCTGGCCTGGCATGCAGGTATTAGCTTTTGGCGTGGGACCAACCGCATAAATGATACCTCCGTCGGCATTGAGCTGGAAAACCGCGGCTGGCGGAAAACCGATGGCGTGAAAATCTTTACCCCCTTCGAACCGGGGCAAATTGCGGCGCTGATCCCGCTTGCCAGAGACATCATCGCCCGCTACGACATTAAACCGCAGAACGTTGTGGCCCATTCGGATATCGCCCCGCAGCGTAAAGACGACCCTGGCCCGCTGTTTCCGTGGCGCGAGCTGGCGCAGCAGGGCATCGGAGCCTGGCCCGAACCGGCGCGGGTAAATTTTTATATCAACGGGCGACCGCATTATCAGCAGGTTGATACCGCAGCACTGCTCGATCTGCTGGCGCGCTACGGTTACGAGGTGCCAGAAAACAGCACGCCTGCACAGCAAAAACGCATCATCATGGTGTTCCAGATGCATTTCCGTCCGCAGTTATGGAATGGCGTAGCGGATGTTGAAACCATGGCGATTGCCGAAGCACTTTTAGAGAAATACGGGCAGGGGTAAACCTTTGGCTTACCCCCAAATGAGTATATTTCCGCAAGTTTCTATTAGATTAATCCTAAGTACAATCTCATTTCATTTTTAGTTAATTGACTTAAAATTATTCGGATTTAAGATGGACACATAGCACGCTAAGCAATTTAGCGAATAAAAAACTTTACTCTTTTTTTTATTCTTGAGTTTTTCATCAGGAAAATATTTATGGTTCGGTATGAATGCCGTTGCCATGTTTTTTTAAAATCACATCTTAAAACGGGTATAACAATGTTAAGCATCTATGGAAAAAAATTACGTCCGCAACATGAAATGGAAAAAATTATTTCTGCAACCTCATGCGTTGAAGAAAGAACGTTAAAAAAATGGCAGAAGATTTCCACTGCTGATTCCGGTTTAATTCATATTATTGTCAGCGGCGAAGTCGAATTTCGACGTGACTCTGACGAACTGTGCTTGTTCACCGTTACCGGGCAATGCATTTTCGGCCTGTCGTCGATGTATTACAACGCCACCCATATGTACGGCCTTGTTCGGTCGAATACGGTTGTTCGCTCGATCAAGAAAGAGGTCTTCGCCCAGCTGATGACCGAGAAAAACCTGTGGCCTGAGCTGACAAAAGTGCTTTCATGGTACATATGCCTGATGAGCAAGCGCGATGATATTCTGGTCGCTCGCAGCGCATATTCTGTTGTTCGCGAATTTTTATATGAGATCAACGACCTGATTGTACAGCATCAGCGTGATATTAACGTTTATGATTACATTCAGGAATACACTAACCTGGCACGTAGCACCATTATTAAAATCCTCTCCGATCTGAAAAAAGGTCAATATATTGTGGTGGAAAAAGGTCGACTGCTTAACCTCACCGCACTGCCTGAAAAATATTAATGCCTACTCCCGCCGGTCTCCTTTATCACTGAAAGGGGAACGGCTGTTTTCACTGTTTTTAACACTTGCTTGTGAATTATCCTGCGTTTCGTCAACCGGCGGTGCGGGAATTTTTCCTTGAGAATAATCCTGCTCCTGCTCTTTTAATGCCTGTTTAAATAATTCCGTTAATGATGACTCTTCACTGCTCGTGCTGGCGGGGGCGGTATCGTGCTCATGCGCCTCAGTTCCGGGTAGGGTATCCCGCGAGGGGTCTTGCGGCACCGCGCCCTCGGGCGCCTGCTGCCAGTCGGCATCATCACTGATGATCGGCAGATCCTGCATCGGTGGAACATCAACAGGCACTGGCGCAGCTTTAGGCTGCGGATGCGGGAACGGTTTACTCACGTACACGTAGTGCATCTCCGAAAGCTGGGTTTCCGGTTTGGCAACGCTGGCGTTGACCGGTTCAGGCGCCGGGTTGCGCATGTTCCAGTAGACATGCATATACAGGCCGACAACCAGCATGGCGCAAAGGCCGACCATCCATAATGCTGTTTTGCCGAAAACGTTTTTCAGGCTGGGGAGGCGGTACGAAAACCAGACCGCTTCCCCGGTTGTATAGCTGCGCTGGGCCGCAAGGCAGATGGTCGACATTAGGCTTTCTTCTCCTGCATTTTTGCGTCCGGGGTAGTGCGGGTGGCCTGAATCAGTACGCTCGGCGTGCTGTTGGTTACGCGCATCAGCTGCATCAGCGTTTCTTCGCCGGGGATGCCATCCACGTGCAGATGCATTTTTTGCTGAAACTCACGGGTGCGTTTCATCATCTCAGCGGTCCAGATCCGGGCATGCGTTTTGGGCTGGTTCAGCGCCAGGCTTAACTGCTGATCGAGCCAGGCCATGTCTTTGCTGTCGCTGGCCGCGCCGATCGCGTCTTTTCCTTCCGGTGTCAGGCGGTGCAACTGGGTGAAGTTGCCGGTCGCATGCCGGTTAAACCAGCTGCGGCTCACCTGCCAGGTCCGGTTATTCATTAACAGGTCAATTGATGTATCTCCGACCCTGGCGACCACCGCATAGTTAAGGTGACCGCTGGTTTTCAGTTCACTGACCCACGGATACCCTTCCTGCGCCAGCGTCTCCGGCGACGCGTTCCCCTGTTTACACATCAGGTTCACTTTAGCGGCGTTCTGGCACAGCGCATCTTCGGCCGAGGCGTCATATCCCCACATCAGATAGAGCTGGTGCATCGCATCCGGCTGATTAACCATTTCATTGTCGATAACCGGCACCACGGGCGCCTCCGTTTTTCGCGTCGGCTGTTTCCAGCTGACGGGGACCGGCAGCTGGATGGGAAGATGCCCGCTGATGGATGAGGTTAAATACCAGCCGCAGGCGGCAAACAGCACCGATGCGAACAGCGCCACGTTTGCCAGACGCTTACCGTGTTTTTTCGCGGGCAGGATCTCTCCCGCCGCCAGGCGTAAATGACGCGGGCTGACCTGCGACGCGCGTTCCGTCCAGGCGGCGAGCATTGACAGGTGCGCCAGTTCGTTAAGTTTGCTGATGTTGCCTTTGGTCAACGTGTGCATTTTGCGCACGCGGGCCGGCGTTAACGGCGAATTTTCACAGCCGTGTTCTTCGCATTGCGCCTGCACATAGCCCAGGAATTCGCGGCAGGTCAGGGGGCGCAGGACATGACGAGTGTGTGTATATTCGCGCAGTTCAGGTTGCTTAAGCAGGATTTCCTGATCCGCAGTGCCCGTCAGCACCACGGAGAGCCGGAAGTTCAGCTCCTGGGCTCGCGTGAGCAGCGTACCCAGGACTTCACGGCAGCTCTCTTTCATGGCTTCGGCGTGTGAAATCACCAGCACTCTGGTTTTCGCTTTACCCTCGTGCCACTGGCGCAGGATGGCATCCACCGCCTGCAGGCGATTCTTGCTCTCTTTCGTTACCGGATTGAGCTTGTACAGCAGGCTACTGGCACTCAGTTTGGGAAACGCATTGATAACAAGGACGTTACTGTGGCGGGTTTTTAGCGCATCGCTGAAGTGACCCAGAAGCGGGGCGTCGTCGCAAAAGAGCCCGATAATTCCCGCCTGCTGGGTTTTCTCTTTCAACAGGTTGAACACATCCTGATGATAAGGCACCAGAAAATCCCCGGATAAACGGGCGATCGATCTGAATGGCGGATTTTTAAAATTAAAGTGGCTCTGATACATAACGACTTACCGTCTCTGATTAGGAATAGCAACAGCATCAGAAAGTAAGGTAACGCCCCTGAACGGTCAATTTGCAAACAGGGTAAAAATATCCTGCTGGCAGCGTCTAACATTTGGATTTTATACGGTCAATATTTTTCTTTATGAAAGTTAGCGGCGAAGTCAGTGGTCGCATTTGCACCAGCTTATTACTATTTTCATCCATATTGGCGCAGTATGACGCTGCTTATTTTTGCTTTGCTATAGGCCGGATAAAAAATGAGGTTCTCATTTCTTTCACGGTGGATAACGCCTTGTATTATGTTTGTGCTGCTGATCTTTTGCGGCCAGCAAGGGTATCTCACCTTTAAAGATTATAAAAAAGTTATGAATAAGTTGGCTAATGCCGATCAACAGCCGCTGAAAAAAACGCGCGAAGAGAAATCCTTTTCGCTTTTTACGGCAGCCGTGCGTCAGGAAATCTTACCGGGTGCGGTGAAAGCCCCGCTGGCAGCTGAAATCGAAGGTATTGTGAACAGCGATGACGCCTGGCTCTCCTTTGCTGTCATCAAAACGCCAGGCGGTCAGAGAAGCTACCGTGAGGGTGAACCTCTCTCTGGATTTAACGACGCATTTATTCAGGAAATAAACAAAGATAATGTGGTGGTTAATTATGAAGGTACTACGCAGGTTCTGGCATTAAATAAACCGGACTATTTTAAGGGTGGCGTGGATAGCGGCCCGATAACGAAATCGACAAAAGATGTTGGCGCAGAGAGTGTGCATCTTGATGATTATCTGGTGTTAAAACCCATAATTGAAAAGGGCCGACTGGAAGGCTACAGGATAAACCCAAGGAATGCCTCCGCCTTTTACAGCCAGTCAGGTCTGGTAAAAGGCGATGTGGCGGTTCAGGTTAACTCTGTCGATATGACCGATGAAGCAAAAGCGAAAAGCATTATTGCCAACTGGTCAAAAATGAAAGAAGCGGAGGTCATCGTACGACGTCACGCTCACCTTGAAAATATTCGGATTAATGTTCTAAACAATTAAAAAGTGTGCAGACATGAAAAAAATTCCCTGGGCGTGCGTGGCGCTGACCGCATTGTCGTTATATTCCAGTTCGCTGCTTGCAGCTAACTTTAGCGCGAGTTTTAAAAATACTGATATTCGCGAGTTTATCGATACGGTAGGCCGCAATCTCAATAAAACCATTCTGGTCGATCCGTCCGTCCAGGGAACCGTCTCGGTCCGAACCTACAACGTGCTGACGGAAGATGAGTACTATCAATTCTTTCTGAGCGTGCTGGATCTCTACGGCCTGTCGGTGATCCCGATGGACAACGGCATGGTCAAAGTGGTGCGCTCAAGCGTAGCGCGTACCGCCGGTGCGCCGCTGGCAGACAGCAAAAATCCGGGCAAAGGTGACGAGATCATCACCCGCGTGGTGCGCATGGAAAACGTGCCTGTTCGTGAGCTGGCCCCGCTGCTGCGTCAGCTCAACGATGCCACCGGTATCGGGAATGTGGTCCACTTTGAGCCGTCCAACGTCCTGCTGTTAACCGGTAAAGCCTCGGTGGTGAACCGGCTGGTGGATCTGGTGCAGCGCGTCGATAAAGACGGCATCCAGCGTCGCGAAATCATCCCGCTGCGCTTTGCGTCCGCCAAAGAACTCTCGGAGATGTTGAATAACCTCAACAATGAAGAACAGAAAGGGCAGAACGCGCCGCAGCTGGCGACTAAAGTCGTCGCGGATGACGAAACCAACAGCCTGGTGATCAGCGGCGCGGAAGATGCGCGGGCGCGCACCCGTTCCCTTATTCATCAGCTGGATCGTGAGCAGAATAACGAGGGCAATACCCGCGTCTTCTACCTCAAGTATGCCAGCGCCACCAAAGTGGTGCCGGTTCTCACCGGGATTGGTGAGCAGCTGAAAGACAAGCCGGGTGCGGCCAAAGCGAAATCCGCGAGCGCCTCAACCGATCTGAATATTACCGCCGACGAGTCAACCAACTCCCTGGTGATCACCGCACAGCCTAACGTGATGAACTCCCTCGAGAAAGTGATCGACAAGCTGGATATTCGCCGTCCGCAGGTGCTGGTGGAAGCGATCATTGCCGAAGTGCAGGACGGTAACGGCCTGGATCTTGGCGTGCAGTGGACCAGCAAGCACGGCGGGGTGCAGTTTGGCTCCACCGGCCTGCCAATCAGCCAGATTAAAAATGGCACCATGAAAGGGGCAAGTTTCACTGGCCTTGCGACCGGCTTCTTTAACGGTGACTTCGGTGCGCTGGTGACCGCGCTTTCCACTGACGGCAAAAATGACATCCTCTCCACGCCAAGCGTGGTCACGCTGGATAACAAAGAAGCGTCGTTCAACGTCGGTCAGGATGTGCCGGTGCTTTCCGGTTCGCAAACCACCAGCGGCGACAACGTCTTTAACTCGGTTGAGCGTAAAACCGTAGGGACCAAGCTGAAGATTGTGCCGCAGATTAACGATGGCGACATGATCCATCTGAAGATTGAGCAGGAAGTGTCGAGTGTCGACAACAGCGCGACGGAAGACTCCAGCCTCGGCCCAACCTTCAACACGCGCACGATTAATAACGAAGTGATGGTCCACAGTGGTCAGACGGTGGTGCTCGGCGGTCTGATGGAAAATGTGACCAAACAGTCCGTGTCCAAAGTGCCCCTGCTCGGCGATATCCCGCTGGTCGGTCAGCTGTTCCGCTACACCTCGCAGGATACTTCCAAACGCAACCTGATGGTGTTTATTCATACCACCGTCCTGCGTGACGACGACAACTACAGCGCGGCCTCGAAAGAGAAATATGACCAGATCCGGGTGCGCCAGATGCAGCGAGTGGAGGAGAAAAAGCTCGGTATTGTTGAGCCGACTGACAACGCCGTCCTGCCCGCGTTTCCCTCTGCAAGCACTGGCGCCGCACCGGTGAAAACCAGCGCCACGCGCAATCCGTTTAAAGAATAGCGCGGAGGGGTAACGTGGACGAACTGAGTAAAACACTGTGTAGCAGCAACTACGCAAAAGATAACGGCGTTCTGTTTTACAACAATGATGTCTATATCCGGGACGACACTCCTGCGCATGCTCTGCTGGAGGTGCGCCGGGTGCTGGGCCGTGCTTTCATCCCCGTCACTGTGACGCCGGAAGCGTTTGACGAGATGCTGGCCAAAATCTGGCAGCAGAGCAGCGGCGTGTCGCAGCAGCTGGTGGACGACATGGACGCGGATATCGATCTGATGGCCTTAACCGAGGAGATCCCGGATAACGAAGATCTGCTCGATAACGACGAAAACTCACCGGTGATCCGCCTGATCAACGCCATTCTCGGCGAGGCGGTGAAGGACGGCGCGTCGGATATTCATATCGAAACCTTCGAGCGCACGCTGAGCATCCGCTTTCGTGTTGACGGCGTGCTGCGCCCGGTGTTGCAACCGGCGCGTAAGCTCGCGCCGCTGCTGGTGTCGCGTATTAAGGTGATGTCGAAACTCGACATCGCCGAGAAACGTCTCCCCCAGGATGGACGTATCTCCCTGCGCATTGGCCGTAAGGCCATCGACGTGCGTGTGTCGACCATTCCGTCTCAGTACGGCGAGCGCGTGGTCATGCGCCTGCTCGATAAAAGCAATCTCAAGCCCGACATCAACAAGCTTGGGCTGATTGATGAAGAGCTGGAGAAGCTGAAAGGGCTGATTGACCGCCCGCACGGGATCATCCTCGTTACCGGCCCGACGGGTTCCGGTAAAAGTACCACGCTGTACGCCATTCTTTCGGCGCTGAACGGTCACGAGCGCAACATTCTGACAGTGGAAGACCCGATCGAATACGAGCTGGAAGGCGTGGGGCAGACGCAGGTTAACCCGCGCGTGGACATGACCTTTGCCCGCGGGCTGCGCGCGATTCTGCGTCAGGACCCGGACGTGGTGATGATCGGGGAAATTCGCGACGGTGAGACCGCCCAGATCGCGGTGCAGGCGTCGCTGACCGGTCACCTGGTGATGTCGACGCTGCACACCAACAGTGCCGCTGGGGCGATAACCCGTCTGCGGGATATGGGGCTGGAGTCGTTTTTAATCGGTTCATCGCTGCTCGGTGTCATTGCCCAGCGTCTGGTGCGTCGGCTGTGTACGCACTGCCGGACCACCAGTCCGCTGGATGCCAATGAAAAAGCGTTGTTCAGCTTTATGGACGCGCCACCAAAAGCGATTTATCGCGCGGTGGGGTGTGAACACTGCCGTCAGAGCGGCTATCAGGGCCGCGCCGGTATTCATGAGTTTCTGGTGGTGGACAGTACCATGCGCCGCGCCATCCATGAAGATAAGGACGAAATGTCCATAGAAACGCAGCTCTTTAAGCAGGCCTACAGCCTGTGTGAAAACGGGCTGCTGAAGGTGATTAGCGGCGTGACGTCTCTGGAAGAAGTCATGCGCGTCACCGCCGAGCGTGGGGGGGATGCGTAATGGCTTTCTACGCCTGGACGGCGACGAGTGCCGCGGGAAAAACCCAGCGCGGGACGTTACAGGCCGAGGGACAGAAGCAGGTTCGCCAGTGGCTTCGCGAGCAAAAGCTGATGCCCGTGAGCATCACCGAAACCCGCGAAACGGCGACAGGCGGGAAAGCGAAAACCGGGGCGAAGCTCTCTACCCCGGTGCTGTCGATGTTTACCCGTCAGCTTTCGACGCTGGTGAACGCCGCGCTGCCGCTGGAAAGTGCGCTGAAGGCGATCTCTAAGCAGACGGAAGATAAAAAGCTGGCGGCGATGGTGGTGGAGATCCGCGAGAAGGTGGTCGAGGGGCATACGCTGTTCGACGCCTTTAGCCAGTTTCCACGCACCTTCGACAAACTTTACTGCACGCTGGTGATGGCCGGTGAAAAGACCGGCCACCTGGGCGACGTGCTGGAGAAGCTGGCGGAGTACAACGAACAGCGCCAGAAGATGAAAAGCAAGCTGACGCAGGCGATGGTCTACCCGATTACCCTCACCGTGGTCGCTATCGCGGTGATCGGCATTCTGCTGGTGGCGGTGGTGCCGCAGGTGATTGAGCAGTTTACCCACATGAAACAGCAACTGCCGATCACCACCCGGACGCTGATTGCGGTAAGTGATTTCCTGCAAGCCTGGGGTATCTATATTGTCGGCAGCCTGGCGGGGGCGTTCGTCGGCTTCAAAACCTGGGTGCGAAACGTGAAAAACCGTTTTCGCTGGCACAGCTGGCTGGTGAACGGCTCGCCGATTAAAAAGCTGGTGTGCGCCATCAACAGCGCCCGCTATATCCGTACCCTGAGCATTTTGCAGGCCAGCAGCGTGCCGCTGCTGGAGGGGATGTATATCGCGATGGACGGTATTGAAAATCTCTATGCCCGGCAGGTGCTGGAGCAGGCCGCCGATACCGTACGTCAGGGGGCGTCGCTGTATGCGGCGCTGGAACAGGCGAAATTATTCCCGCCAACCATGCTGTATATGATTGCCTCCGGTGAAGAGAGCGGGGAATTAGGTAATTTAATGGATCGCGCTGCAGAAAATCAGGAATCGGCATTACAGCATCGAATTACATTAACGCTGTCGGTATTTGAACCGGCGCTGGTGGTATCCATGGCGACGATTGTTTTATTCATCGTTCTTTCAATATTACAACCGCTTCTGCAACTTAATAATATGGTAGGTTAAATCATGGCTCTAAAACGTAAAAACCTGGCCCGCCAGGCGGGCTTCACATTGCTCGAATTAATGGTGGTGATTGTTATTCTTGGCGTTCTGGCGAGTATGGTAGTGCCAAACTTAATGGGTAATAAAGAAAAAGCGGATACGCAAAAGGCGACCAGCGATATTGTCGCGCTCGAAGGCTCGCTGGATATGTATAAGCTGGACAACCACCGCTACCCGACCACAGAGCAGGGTTTGCAGGCGCTGGTGACGAAGCCGGAAATCGCACCAATCCCGAACGGCTATCGCGCGGATGGCTATATTCGCCGCCTGCCGCAGGATCCATGGGGCAGCGATTATATTCTGGTCAGCCCAGGTGAACACGGTGCGGTGGACATTTTCTCTGCGGGTCCGGACGGCGAAGCGAATACTGCCGATGACATTACCAACTGGTCTCTGGATAAGAACGAGAAGTAATGAAAAATCAACGCGGCTTTACGTTGCTGGAAATTATTCTGGCGCTGGTGATATTTGCCAGCTGCGCCATGATGGTGGTGTCCACCATTCCTTCGCGCAGCGGCGCGGATATATTTGGCCAGCAATTAAAAGCGCTCGTTGATTATGGTTCAGACCGTGCGGTGATGGACGGAAATATTGTCGGGCTGGTGATCGCCACTGATAAATATCAGCTGGTGACGATCGCGGATAAAAATGGCGAGCGTCACTGGGTGCCATTATCTGCCGGACGTATTACCACCAAAGGTGATTTTCCGGAAGAGATGCACGTGTCGCTCTCGCCGCAGCGCCTGGCCGCGACGGTGGCGTCCGAGCCACAGGTGATCTTTTTACCGGACGGTGAAATCAGCCGCTTTACGCTGACGCTGCAAAGTTACGACAAACAGCACCATTTCCGCGTGGTGTCGCAGGGTGCGGCGCCGGTATCGGTAGAAAACGATGGCTAACGACAACACAAAGCAAAAGGGGATGACGCTGCTGGAGGTGATGGTCGCGCTGGTGATTTTCTCCACCGCCGCGCTGGCGCTAATGAACTCGGTCTCCCTGAACGTGCGTTTTACCCATGGCTTGGCCGATACCTTGCAGGCCAGTTGGGTGGCGGAAAATCAGCTGGCGGAAGCGCAACTCACCAAAACCGACTTCCCGGATGCTGAGCAGCAGGGGACGGAAATCATGGGCGGGCGCAGCTGGAACTGGCGTAAGCAGCGGGTGAAAACCGCCGACAACGGCTGGGCGAACTCCATTCGCGTCTATGCGGAAGGCGATGAGAGCCAGCCGGTTGTTTCCCTGCACATCATTCCGCCGGGAGAGAGCAAGTGAAGAAAACGCGACGCCAGCGCGGATTTACCCTGCTGGAGATCATGATTGCGCTGACTATTTTCGCGGTAATCAGCACCCTGGCCTGGCAAATTCTGGACGGCGCGATGCGTACCAGCTCGGCCACCGATGCCAGCGCCGCTAAGCTCAACCAGCTTCAGCGCGGCTGGAGTCTGATGGAGCGCGATTTTTTCCAGCTACAGGCGCGAGCGCCGCGTAATGAGCCAGATCTGTTCCGTCAGGAGGGCGATGCCCTTGAACTGACCACCCTGAATGGCGTGAGCGGAACGGTCCAGCTGGAGCGCGTACGCTGGCGGCTGGAAGAGGGGCGTTTGTACCGCGACGTCTGGCCGGTCATTGACGGCCCGGTGGACGTTAAGCCTGACGAAGTGCCGATTGTCAGCGGCGTAAAAGCATTGCAGTGGCGGTTTTATCGTCAGGGCTGGCAGACAGCCTGGCACGACGCCGCCCATCTGCCGGACGGCGTGGAGGTTACGTTGACGATGGAAAACGGGGATACCTGGCGCTGGGTGTTCACCACGCCGGGGGATATGCCGGAGGTGGCCGCTGCCGCTGCCCCAGAGAAAGCCGCCGACGCGCCTGCGACGACTCCGGACGCAACCCCTGCGCCTTCGCCGGAGACCAGACCATGAACCGAATCCGTCAACAAAAGGGCGTCGCCCTGCTGGTGGTGCTGATTTTGCTGGTGATGATGTCGGCGCTGGCCGCCAAAATCAGCCAGCAGTTCTGCCGTAATTTGCAGAAAACGCATTATCAGATAAGCCAGCAGCAGCTGCGCTGGGCGATGCAGGCCCAGGAAAAAGTGGTGAAGGACAGGTTACAGACCGATGCCAGCGGCGAGAGCAAGCCGTTGGCGCTGGACGGCGACTGGCATCAGCCGCTGGAGACGCAGGGAGAAGACTACACGGTCGTGAGCCAGGTGGAAGACGCTCAGGACTGCTTTAACGTCAATAACCTGTTGACCGCCGACGTCGCGCCCCAGGGGCAAAGCGCTCCCGCGGTGGCGGAAAAACCGCGTAAAGAGCGGATTGTTGAACAACTCCTGACGGAAAGCGGGCTCAGTCCGGGCACGGCGGAGGCGGTCTATTTCCAGCTGGTGGATTATCTCGATGGTGACAGCACCACGGCGAAAGAGGGTGCCGAAAGCGATGCGTGGGCTGGCGTCGTGCCCGCCCGGCAACCGGCAAACCAGATGATGCGCAGCATCGCGGAGATCAAACTGCTGCCAGCGTTCCCGGTTACGGCATATCCGAAGGTGAGCAAGGTGTTATGCGCGCTGCCGGACGCCGCCAGCAAGGTGGACGTTAACACCCTGCAACCGGAACAGGCCATGGTGCTGGCGGCCATGTTTCCGGGAAAATTCACGCAGGATGACGCGGTTCGTCTGCTGGATACACGTCCGGAATCGGGCTGGGAAAATATGGACGCGTTCAGCAAAGCGCTGGAGCAGACCTTCCCGCAGTTAAAAGACGATCTCCCGCAGGTGGCAGATCAATTTTCTATAAACAGCCGGTACTTCCGCGTGAATTACAGCGGCAATACCGATGAATTAACGCTTCGCGTGGTCAGCCAGCTTCAGATGAATAACGAAGCCGGTGAGATCGTGACGTGGCAGCGTCGTTACCGAATGATTGAATAAGAAAAGTAGAACGTTATGAAACAGGTACTTTTTGTTCGCCCCGACAGCCGCGAGGGCGGGAAAATAATGTGCTGTGAGTCCGGCAGCGAGCGCGTCGAGGTGCTCGACAGCCTGGAGATGCTGGCCGAACACCCGCTGGCTACACGCGTTTGTCTCCTGCTGCCCGCCAGCGACATGATTTTCCGCCATTTCACGCTGCCGAAAAAGGTGGCTTCTCAGGCGATGGCCTTCTCGTGGATGGCGGAAGAGACGCTGATTGGCGACGTGGACAACCTCCACTGGACAGTGCTCTACAAAAAAGGCGCTGACGTCGACGCCGTTGCCATTGACGCCGACCGCCTGCGTGCGGCATTGACCCGCTGTCACGAGGCCGGATTAAACGTGATTCAGGCCCTGCCTGATGCCTGGCTGCTGCCCGTGGCGGCAGGGGGCAGCACGCTGGTCGCACAGGATAAAGGCTACTGGCTGCGTTTATCTCCCCACGTGGCGGGTGAAATGGAGGGAACCCTGCTGCCGCTGTTGATGCAGAAAGCCGGAGACGGGGAAGTGTGTTGCTACGGCGACGCGCCTGCGGACGTTCACGTTGACGTACAGCATGCCTGGCAGCATCCGCTGGTGCTGATCCAGCCGCAGTGGAAAACCTGTCGTGTGAATCTGCTTCACGGTGAATTCAGCCTTAAGGCCGGTCATGGCCAGGCCGCAAAAAGCATGAAAGCAGCGATGATAGCGGCGGGCCTGCTGTCCGTTGGTCTGCTGCTGGGGCCGCGCATTGCGATGGCCTGGATGCTGGTGCAGCAGGAAAATCGGGTTCAGCAGGAGATCGTTCAGGTTTATCAGCACCATTTCCCCAGCATGCGCCAGCAGACCAATATCAAATATCACTTTGGCCAAAGCCTGAAAAAACAGAGCAAGGGGTTCTTTCTTCAGCTTGAGGAGCTGGAGAAAGCCCGGCAGTCAGTCCCTGCGATGGAGATCGATCTGCTGGAATACGATGCGCAGCAAAACACCCTGACGCTGAGCGTTAGCGCGCAAAGCCAGCCCGCGTTGCAGGCGTTTGTGAACCAGACCAGTGAGAATTTTGATTTTACCTTACAACCTGTTTCAACAACCGAACCGTATACCGCCATGATCGCAGGGAAACATAAATGAAAGAGCGAATCGCGCAGCTGAAATCACGCTATCAGAATTACAGCGCTCGGGAAAAAATCATTTTAAAAATATGTGCCGTTGCCATTGTGGGGGCTGCGGTGTATTACACAGGAGTAATTCCCCTGGATAATATGATCCAAAATAGTAAATCGACGCTTAAAAGACAAAAAGAGACGCTCAACTGGATGCGCAGTGAAATTGATAAAAATCATCTTCAGGTCCAGTTAGTTAAAACGAATAATCCGCGTACGGTGGTCGAGAACAGCGCTCATGAAATTAATCTTTCACTGACGGATGTGCGCCAGGAGGGGCAAACTTTATCGTTCGTGGTGAATCGGGTAAATGTATATGAATTAAAAAGCTGGCTGCGTGAAATTAATCAGACCTCCGGCGTGACATTGCAAAAAATAAACCTCACGCCGGTTGACCACCTCAGCGATGTGAAAGCACAGGTGCAGCTTACCTGGTCAAAAAGCGCATGAATACCTTCACGCTGATGCGGGAGGCCTGTCCGCTCGGTTTCCCGATGATGAGTGCTATCCTGGGCGGGATTATGGGCAGTTTTCTCGGCGTTGTTGCCGAGCGCGTACCGGGAATGGTGATGGATGAGGAGGGGAGCGGCAATCTGCTCTTTCCTGCCTCGCACTGCCCGGTGTGTCAGCACACGCTTGCTGCATGGGAAAATATCCCGCTGCTCAGTTGGCTGTTATTACGGGGGCGCTGCCACCAGTGCGGCAGCGCGATCCCGCTGCGACTCTTTATGGTGGAACTGTTCTCCGCGCTGTTTTTTGGCATCACGGCCTGGTGCATGCCGGACGTTCAGGCGCTGTTCTCTTTGTGGTTACTGGCGGCTTTTTTACTGCCGCTGGCCATGATCGACTGGCAGCATCAGTTGTTGCCGGACTGCCTGACCCAGCCGCTGCTGTGGGCGGGGTTAGTGCTCCATGCTATTGACCACACATTGCCGCTACGCGATGCGCTGTTTGGCGCGGTGGCGGGCTATCTGTCGCTCTGGCTGCTCTACTGGGCTTTTCGTCTGATCGCCGGACGAGAAGGGCTGGGTTACGGGGATTTTAAGCTACTGGCGGCGCTGGGCGCCTGGTGCGGCTGGCAGGCATTACCCTCCATTGAACTGGCGGCAGCGTTAAGCGGTATTGTCGGTTATTTCGCCGTCAATAATTTAAATAAAAATAACCTCACTATTTCTTTTGGTCCTTACCTCGCCTTTTCTGGAATCGTGGTGTTTATTAGTCAGCAGTTTGCTTTCATATTTTAAATATACTGGTCAAGGTTTTTTATAAATCTTTTTGATGCTGGGAGAGAAGGACGACTCTTTACACTCGGTGTATCGTAGGAGATATAAGCTACACGGGATTTGGCTTGTATCTTTTTATGGAGGAATACAGCGCAGCAACAATTTTTTGTTCACGGCACTCACGTTGGTTAAATACGCATTACGCGAAACGCATCCATGATCTCACGGAAGGCATGGGTTATTACGTTATAAATAAATTTATCAGGAAATAAAAATGAAATTTATGAAACCAAAATATCTGGCGCTCTTTATTGCGGCGGCCACCAGCTCCGCATTTGCAGCTGCGCCGGGTACGCCTTCTATTACATCGGGCAATGATAAATTTGCGCTGGTAGAAGTGGATCAGGCGGCACAGGATTACAACAACCTCATCAAAGTGCATAAAGAGGGTGTTGATGTAAAAGTGGAATGGAACGTCTGGAGCGGTGACGCCCCAACGTCTGCAAAAGTGCTGCTGGACGGCAAGACCGTCTGGACCGGCGCGGGCAGCGCGGCGGGTTCTGCGACCTTCAAAGTCAAAAAAGGGGGCCGCTATCAGGAACAGGTCGAACTGTGTAACGACAGCGGTTGTACCAAAAGCGCAAGCAAACTGATTATCGTGGCGGATACCGACGGAAGCCATTTGCTGCCGCTGAATACGCCGCTGCTGGAAAATAACAAAGCTTTCGCTCAGCATACCGATAAAGTCGTCGGTGCCTATTTCCCTGAGTGGGGCGTTTACGATCGAAACTTCTCTGCGGATAAGATCCCGGTCGCGAACATTAACCACCTGCTGTATGGCTTTATTCCAATTTGCGGCGGCGACGGTATTAACGACAGCGCCAAATCTTCAGGTGCACTGGAATCCCTGAAACGCGCCTGTGCTGGCCGTCAGGACTACACCGTGGCCATTCACGATCCATGGGCTGCGTTGCAGAAACCGCAGAAAGGCGTAAGCAACTGGGACGATCCCTACAAAGGTAACTATGGGCAGCTGATGGCGATGAAAAAAGCCCATCCTGACCTGAAAATTCTGCCATCCATTGGTGGCTGGACCCTGTCCGATCCGTTCTATCAGATGGATAACAAAGTACTGCGTGACCGTTTCGTGGCGTCGGTAAAAGACTTCCTGACCACCTGGAAAGTGTTTGACGGCGTGGATATTGACTGGGAATTCCCGGGCGGCGGCGGTGAAAACGCCAAACTCGGCAATCCTCAGACCGATAAAGCCACCTACACCGCGCTGATGCACGACCTGCGTCAGATGCTGAATGAACTGTCTGCGGAAACCGGTCGTACCTACGAGCTGACTACTGCAATCGGTGCCGGTAAAGATAAGATCGAAGACGTGGACTATAACACCACGCAGCAGTACCTCGACCATATCTTCCTGATGAGCTACGACTTCTACGGTGCCTGGAGCAATACCGATCTGGGCCACCAGACCGCCCTGTACGGTGCTTCCTGGAAACCAGACACTAACTACACCACCGATAACGCGGTAAAAGCGATGCTGGAGCAGGGCGTTAAGCCAGGCAAGATCGTGGTAGGCGCAGGTATGTATGGCCGCGGCTGGACCGGCGTTCATGGTTATACCGGCGATAATCCATTTACCGGCACCGCAACCGGACCAATTAAAGGGACATGGGAAAACTGTATCGTTGACTATCGTCAAATCGTCAACCAGATGCTGGGCAAACCGGGCTGGGAATACAAATATGACGAAGCGGCTGAAGCGCCGTACGTGTTCAACAAGTCCACCGGTGAGCTGGTGACGTACGATAACGCCCGTTCCGTTATGGCGAAAGGCAAATACGTACTGAACAAAAACCTGGGCGGACTGTTCGCATGGTCTATCGAGTCTGATAACGGCGATATCCTGAACGCCATGAACGAAAGCCTGCTGGGCGGAAGTTCCATCCCGGATCTGCCTGTTGAGACTAACCATGCGCCAGTGGCTTCAGCTGCCGATCAAAATGTCACCGGTCCTGCAACCGTGACCCTGGATGGCTCTGCTTCCAGCGACCAGGACGACGATGCGCTGACCTATAAATGGACGCAGGTTTCAGGCCCTTCTGTGACCATCGCCAATAGCACCAAAGCAAAAGCCAGCTTTAGCGTTCCGGCTGTGACAAGCGACCAGAACCTGGTCTTCCGTTTGACCGTAACCGACGCTAAAGGGCTGAGCAATGCTGTTGACGTCCAGGTTGTGAATAAAGCGCCTAAAGCCAACCAGGCGCCGGTAATCAATGCTATGGAAGCCGTTACCGTTCAGTCCGGTGAAGCAATTTCTCTGCACGCACAGGCATCCGATCCTGATGGTGACGCGCTGACCTACAGCTGGAGCGTACCGGCTGATATGAACGCGACCGGCACTGATTCGGCGAACGTTCGCATCACTGCGCCAGAAGTGCACAATACCTCTTCCTACACCCTGAGCGTTATTGTGACGGACGGTAAAACCAGCGTGCAGTCTGACGTGCAGGTGACGGTGGAGCCTAAGCCGGCTGACGAGGTAACGCCTCCTGCCGATGACGTAACCCCACCGGTTGACGACGTAACGCCTCCTGCCGATGACGTCACACCACCGGCTGACGACGTAACCCCGCCAGCTGATGATACCACCGGCAGCTGCGACGCACCTGTCGATGCCAACGCCAGCAAATACGCTGCGTGGGACGCGAGCAAAATCTATAACAACGGCGATACCGTAAGCTTCGACCACCTCGTGTGGAAAGCGAAATACTGGACTCAGGGCAATCAGCCTGGCTTCGGTATGGACGCGTGGGAGCTGGTAAGCAACGTGAAGATGAACTGGCGTTCTGACCTGGTCTACAACGGCGGCGACACCACCACCTATGAAGGTAACGTTTACCGTGCGAAATGGTGGACCCGTGGTGATAACCCAGCAAATAGCGACGTATGGGTAAAAGAAGGCGCATCAACAGATTGCAAATAATCTAACCCATTAATTACTCCCCCCTTCTGAGGGGGAGTAATTAAAAATTCATTTTACAGGATGTTTCTAAGGAGAAATAACCAATAAAGTCAGCAGGTAAAAATGAAAAAGCTCATTTTGTTGTTATTAATAATAAGCCAGGGTGCTCTGGCAAACTGTTGGGATAAAGCGGCGCGTTATTATCATGTCGACCCTTATTTACTCTACGCGATAGCGAATGTGGAATCCGGTATGAATCCGTACGCGGTTGGGAAAAACCGCGATGGCACGCGGGATGTCGGGCTGATGCAAATCAACAGCTCGCATTTTACCGCGCTGGAAAGCAGAGGCATCGATGAGTATCGCTTAATGACCGAGCCGTGTACCTCCATCATGGTGGGTGCCTCCATTCTCTCCGGAATGATAAGAGTATATGGCTATAACTGGGAAGCGGTAGGCGCTTATAACGCCGGGTTGAAGAAAGAGAATTATCCGCAGCGGATGAAATATGCCCATAAGGTCTGGGCTAAATATCAGCAATTAAAATTAGCAGCACGCGATTAACGTTTTTTATTTTTGAAGAATTCCTGAAGGTGTTCTTCGAAAAGTGAAAACAGCTGAATGTGGTTTATGTATTAACGGAATAATACCTAAGCCGGGATATTAACATTTAATTTGAAACGAACAGGAAAACTGAAATGAACAAAAGGACGTTACTGAGTGTACTTGTTGCTGGTGCTTGCGTTGCACCTTTTATGGCGCAGGCCGCCTCTTTGCAGGCGACCACCGGCGAGCCGTACACCATGAAAGCCAGCGATCTGGCGAAGAAAGAGCATGAGCTCACTAACTTCCCGCTGATGGCCTCCGTTAAAGAGACTATTCAGACCCTGGACAACGCGCAGGTCGAACTGATTGAGCCAGGCCGCGCGGCGAACCCGGACAACGTCAAACGCGTTGAAGGGATTGTGAAAGCCAGCGACTGGGAATATCTCTTCCCGCTGCGTGCACAGGCTTATACCTACAGCAACTTCCTGAAAGCCGTGGGTAAATTCCCGGCGCTGTGTAAGACCTACAACGACGGTCGTGACAGCGACGCTATCTGCCGCAAAGAGCTGGCGACCATGTTTGCCCACTTTGCCCAGGAAACCGGCGGCCACGAAAGCTGGCGTCCGGAAGCCGAATGGCGTCAGGCGCTGGTCCACGTGCGTGAAATGGGCTGGAGCGAAGGGCAGAAGGGGGGCTATAACGGCGAATGTAATCCGGACGTCTGGCAGGGACAGACCTGGCCTTGCGGTAAAGACAAAGACGGCGATTTTCTGAGCTATTTCGGACGCGGTGCGAAACAGTTGTCCTACAACTACAACTACGGTCCATTCTCTGAAGCGATGTACGGCGACGTGCGTACCCTGCTCGATAAACCTGAGCTGGTGGCGGACACCTGGCTGAACCTGGCCAGTGCTATCTTCTTCTTCGCCTATCCACAGCCGCCAAAACCAAGCATGTTGCAGGTAATCGACGGTACATGGCAGCCGAACGATCACGATAAAGCCAACGGCCTGGTCCCGGGCTTCGGTGTAACAACCCAGATCATCAACGGCGGCGTTGAGTGCGGCGGCCCGACTGAAATTGCGCAGTCTCAGAACCGTATCAAGTATTACAAAGAATTTGCGAACTACCTGAAAGTCCCTGTTCCGGCGAACGAAGTGTTGGGTTGCGCCAACATGAAGCAGTTTGACGAAGGTGGCGCAGGCGCCCTGAAGATTTACTGGGAACAGGACTGGGGATGGAGCGCGGATACCCCGGACGGCAAGACTTACTCTTGCCAGCTGGTGGGTTATCAGACACCGTTCAGCGCGTTCAAAGAGGGCGACTACAGCAAGTGCGTGCAGAAGTTCTATAACGTGAATATCGTGAATGACGACGGTTCCTCGGTGACGCCGGACGAAACCCCGGTCACGCCAACGCCAACACCTTCTGAAGATGTTACGCCGGCCCCAACGCCAGCGCCAGTTCCGGATGAAACTCCGGTTGAACCTGTCGCGGTGAACCACGCGCCGGTTGCGCAGTTTGCGGGCCCAATCGGTGCCGTAGAAGCGGGCGCGCAGGTTTCTCTGAGCGCGGAAGGCTCTACCGACGCAGACGGCAACAAGCTGACCTACACCTGGCGTTCTCAGGATGGCCAGACCGTGACCGGCGAAGATAAAGCGGTGGTGACCTTTAAGGCGCCTGAGTCTACAACGGCGCAGCAGTATGAAGTGAGCCTGACCGTCAGCGATGGCGAGCTGAGCAGCACCACGTCTTACCTGCTGAACGTGAAAGCGAAAGCGACAACGCCATCCGGAGAAGATACGTCTTACCCGGCATGGAGCGCGAACAGCAAGTACAACGCCGGTGATATCGTGAACAACCACGGTAAATTGTTCCAGTGCAAACCGTTCCCGTACAGCGGCTGGTGTAACAGTGCGCCGACGTACTATGAGCCGGGTGCAGGCCTGGCATGGGCTGAAGCCTGGACGGCTCTGTAAAAGCAAACGGCAACCCTCGGGTTGCCGTTTTAATGTTTGCACCCTCTACCTGTGGGCTGAGGGTTCCCCACAAATTAATGCGAGCACTGAGCAATCCCCTCGCCCCTCCGGGGAGAGGGTTAGGGTGAGGGGAACATACGGCGGTGGTGGTCATTCCGTTCACTTTATGTTCCTTGCTACTCTGTAACGACATGACCGGTGAACGTGCCAGGGTGGCTCAGTCGCCACCACCCTGGCGACCCGGGCTCCCGGCGGAAAATCGCCGCTTCGCGGTGCCCTCGGCTTATTCCTTCCGGCTTATCGGGTACGGGCGGAGGCAACGTCCCTGTAAAGCCGCCCTCTCGGCGCATCCCTGCGCCTCGCCCCGGCCTGCAGGAAACGCCTCAGCGATTTACAGCCGGACCAGGGCATCGCTGACAGCCCTCAGTCATTTAGAAAGCAACTTTATTGCTTCTGCATAAAAAAATTACTGGGGATCCCTCAGCCCTGTGGGAGAGAGTCGGGGTGAGGGCATCAGTCCGCACTCTCTGTTTTTTGCCGGGTGGCGCTGCGCTTACCCGGCCTACATGAGGCTGGAACGCTTACCGGTGTAACTTCCCGTGATCCCGCAACCACGCCGCCGTACGCACTATCCCTTCATCCAGCGAGATAATCGGTTTATACCCCAGCTCGTTCTCCGCCCGAGAAATATCCAGCGTAAAATCGAAGTTGAGCTTCGACACACCGTAATGCGTCAGCGCAGGCTCTTTCGCCGATTTACTGCCAAAGCGCTCCATGCTGCGGGCAATCATGTCCAGCATCGGGTAGGGAACGGAACGGATCCGGCAGTCGATTTTTAACTCATCAATCAGCCTTTGCACAATGCTGCGCAGGGTACAGGGTTCGCCGTTGGTAATGTTATAGGCGCGGCCCGACACCAGCTTATCGCACTCCGGCTGGCTCGCCAGCCACATGGCGTGAACGGCATTTTCGTAATAGGTCATGTCTACCAGCGCATCGCCGCCGCGCGGTAACAGCACGCTGCCGTAATGGTGCATCATCTGGGCCAGTCGCGGGATAAAGACTTTGTCGTGCGGCCCAAACAGGCTCTGTGGTCGCAGCACGGTAAAGCGGGTGTGCGGATTTGACTGGGCCAGCAGGTCGATCACCTCTTCGCCAGCCGCTTTACTGCGGGCAAATTCACAGGCAAAGCGCGCAGGGCGGAAATCTTCCTGAATATCACGATGATGGTGATAATCAAAATAGAGCGACGGGGAAGAGATATGAATAAAGTTACGCACGCCCCAGGCGACGGCCCATTCGCCCAGACGGCGCGTGGCGCGCACGTTGGCGAGATCGAAGGCTTCCTGGGTACCCCACGGGGAGGTAAAACTGGAGCAGTGCCACAGCGTATCGATACCGGCGAGCATCACCTTGGCCTGAGAGGAGACCAGCTCCGTCAGGTCGGCATGGACAAACTCAGCGCCCATTTTTTGCAAGAGCTTGCCCATCGCCTCGTTGCGACCGGTGGCCCTCACGCTGATGCCTTTGTTGCGCAGAAATTCGACCGCATTTCGGCCTAAGCCGCTGGTCGCCCCGGTAACCAGTACCTTCATAACAATCCACTGTGTTGAAAAGAATTTCGTGCGCATTCTTTCGTGAATTACGATGTGTTGCAATGGGAAAGGTGAAAGATTAAGAGTTTTATTTAGTTACTTTCCCGCTTTTCTTCTGCCAGTTGCGCAATCCGTTTCGCCATTCCGCGGAAGATAAACAGGTGTGCCGGGATCATCAGCAGCCAGTAGAACAGCCCGGGCATTCCGTGCGGGTGCCACCACGCCCGAACGTCCAGCTCGCGGTGATCGCCTTTGTCTTTAAGGGTGAAGCAGAGCCGCCCCAGCCCCGGTGCCTTCATGCCAAACAGCAGCGCCAGCTGTTTTTCCGGCTCAACGATGATCACCTTCCAGCTGTCGACCGTATCGCCCACGTTCAGATACGGGGCGGCAGGACGGCCTTTTGCCAGCCGGTGACCCACCATCAGATCCAGCGCGCCGCGCGTTTGCCAGAGGATATTGCCGAAGAAATAGCGCTCTTTGCCGCCGATCTGGTTCACAACGTCCCACAGCGCTGAGAGGCTGGCAGTGGTTTTTACCGTACAGCCCGCCTGTTTTGGGTAATAGCCGTACTCGGGCCGCCAGCGGGCAAACGCCTGCGCATCGTAGCCCCAGTCGCTGGAGTTCACCAGCTTCTCTTCTTCTTTCAGCGTATTGCGTACGGCATCGTCGAAGGGGATCAATTCCTGAGGGATCAAGGCACGCAGTTCACGATCGTCCGCCAGCAGATCGTGTTTCAGTCCCTGTATAAGCGCTTTGGCAGTCGTCGGCGGCACGGAGGTGATCACATTCAAAAACCACACCGAAATCCAGCGGGTCGGGAAGGGGACGGGCACCAGCCAGCGGCGGCGGCCACTCACCCGCATAAAATGTTCGAACTGCGCCTGATAGCTCAACACTTCCGGGCCAGCCGCCTCCAGCACGCGATGCGCCGCCGCCGGATGATCCAGCAATGCCACCAGATAGTGGAGTAAATTCTCCAGCGCAATGGGCGTGGTGCGCGAGCGTACCCAGCGCGGCGGTGTCAGCACAGGCAGGTTGTAGACCATATCGCGCATCACTTCGAACGCGGCGGAACCCGCGCCGACGATGATCCCTGCCCGCAGTTCGGTGACGGGGATACGGGCGCTTCGCAATGTCTCTGCCGTCAGTTGCCGCGCGCGCAGATGGTCTGACTGCTCGTTCTCAGGCGCCTGAAGCGAGCTTAGAAAGATCACCTGCTTTACCGGCGTTTGCAGCAGCGTATCACGTACGTTCATCGCCACCTGACGCTCGTGGGCGATAAAATCGCCGCCTTCGCCCATGCTGTGAACAAGGTAGTAAAGCGTATCGACCCCTTCCAGCAGCGCAGGAAGCGCTTTCGGCCAGTTAAGGTCAACGTTGTGACACGTCACGCCAGGCAAATGTAGCTTTTGCAGGCGTTCCGTGTTGCGTGCCACTGCCAGCACCTGGTGCCCCTGCTGGCTTAACGCAGTGGTCAGATGCTGACCGATATACCCGCTGGCACCGAGCACCAGAATACGTTGCGGCACGGTATGCTCCTTAACGCTGTAAAAACGCCTGCCAGTGTTTCACCACCTCGGTCAACTGCTCGCGGTTAACGTCAAGATGCATCACCAGTCGCACGACCGGGGAGGCGTTGATCAGCACGCCTCGGGCTTTCATAAATTCGCCCAGCGCGGCAGCATGCTCATTGCCGACGCGGACAAACAGCATGTTGGTGTCATGACGCATGACATCAGCGCCGATTTCACGCAGCTGCGCTGCCATCCACGCCGCATTGTCGTGATCGTCTTTCAGGCGTGACACGTTATTTTTCAGGGCGTACAGTCCGGCAGCCGCCAGAATACCCGCCTGACGCATCCCGCCGCCGGTCATTTTGCGCCAGCGGTTGGCGCGTCTGATGTAGTCTGCGCTGCCAACCAGCAGGGAACCTACCGGCGTGCCCAGCCCTTTAGAGAGGCAAATGGTGAACGAGTCGCAATATTGGGTGATCTCTTTCAGCTCGCAGCCGTACTCCACCACGGCGTTGAAGATACGTGCGCCGTCAACGTGCAGGCCGAGCTTGCGCTCGCGGGTAAAATCCCATGCCGCTTTCAGGTATTCGCGCGGCAGAACTTTACCGTTATGGGTGTTTTCAAGGCTCAGCAGTTTAGTGCGGGCGAAGTGAATATCGTCGGCTTTGATTTTTGCCGCGACTTTGTCCAGCGGCAGCGTACCATCCGGCGCGGCATCGATCGGCTGCGGCTGAATGCTGCCAAGCACCGCCGCGCCGCCGGCTTCATACAGGTAGTTATGCGCCCCCTGGCCGACGATATACTCTTCGCCGCGCTCGCAGTGGCTCAGCAGCGCCACCAGGTTAGCCTGCGTGCCGGTGGGCAGGAACAGGGCAGCCTCTTTACCGCTCAGCTCGGCCGCATAGCGCTGGAGTTCGTTGACCGTCGGGTCATCGCCGTAGACGTCGTCCCCGACCGGGGCGGCCATCATCTCTTCGAGCATGGCGCGGCCCGGACGGGTAACGGTATCACTACGTAAATCAATCATTTCACATCCCTTTCATTTAAGAGGTCTTGTGAAATGTTTTACCTGAGCCAGTTGGTTTTTGCCAGTTCGATCACTTCGTCACCGCGCCCGCTGATGATGGCGCGCAGCATGTAGAGGCTAAAACCTTTAGCCTGTTCCAGCTTGATTTGAGGCGGGATCGCCAGCTCTTCTTTGGCGACCACCACATCCACCAGCACCGGGCCGTCGATGGCGAAGGCACGTTGCAGGGCTTCGTCCACCTCTGAGGCTTTCTCCACCCGAATACCGGTGATACCGCAGGCTTCGGCGATGCGGGCGAAGTTGGTGTCGTGCAGCTCGGTGCCGTCCGTGAGGTAGCCTCCGGCCTTCATCTCCATCGCCACAAAGCCCAGCACGCTGTTGTTAAAGACCACGATTTTCAGCGGAAGCTTCATCTGCGCCACCGACAGGAAATCCCCCATCAGCATACTGAACCCGCCGTCGCCGCACATCGCCACCACCTGACGTTCCGGTGCCGTTGCTTTCGCGCCCAGCGCCTGCGGCATGGCGTTGGCCATTGAGCCATGGTTGAACGAGCCAAGCAGGCGTCGTTTGCCGTTCATTTTCAGATAGCGCGCGGCCCAGACGGTGGGCGTACCCACGTCGCAGGTGAAGATGGCATCGTCGTCGGCGAAGTGGCTGATCTGCTGCGCCAGATACTGCGGGTGGATCGCTTTTTCGCTCGGTTTGGCGAGATCGTCCAGCCCCTTACGCGCATCGCGATAGTCGCTCAGGGCTTTATCGAGGAATTTGCGGTCCGTTTTTTCTTCCAGCAGCGGCAGGAGGGCGGCGAGGGTGGATTTAATATCGCCGATAAGCGCCATATCCACCTTGCTGTGCGCGCCGATGCTACCGGGATTAATGTCGATCTGGATAATTTTGGCATCCGTCGGGTAGAACGCGCGGTACGGGAACTGGGTGCCGAGCAGGATCAGCGTATCGGCGTTCATCATGGTATGGAAGCCGCTGGAAAAACCGATCAGCCCGGTCATGCCCACATCGTACGGGTTATCGTATTCAACGTGTTCTTTCCCGCGCAGGGCGTGCACAACTGGCGCCTTCAGCTTAGCGGCAAATTCCACCAGCTCTTTATGCGCGCCGGCACAGCCGCTGCCGCACATCAGGGCGATATTGCTGGAGTATCGCAGCAGTTGCACCAGCTTTTTAAGCTCTTCATCCGCAGGGGTAATGGTTGGCTGTGGCGCAGAGTACCAGTGGGTGGTGGCGGTTTCAGGTGCAGCCTTCAGCGCCACGTCCCCCGGCAGCACAACCACCGAAACCCCGCGATTCAGGATCGCCTTACGCATGGCTATCGCCAGCACCTGTGGGATCTGCTCCGGCGACGAGACCAGCTCGCAGTAGTGGCTGCATTCACGGAACAGCTCCTGAGGATGCGTCTCCTGAAAATAGCCGCTGCCGATTTCGGATGACGGAATATGTGCGGCAATCGCCAGCACCGGAACATGGTTGCGGTGACAGTCGAAAAGACCGTTGATAAGGTGCAGGTTTCCCGGTCCGCAGGAACCTGCACAGACGGCGAGTTCGCCCGTGAGCTGCGCTTCGGCACCCGCGGCAAAGGCGGCGACCTCTTCATGGCGGGTGGGCATCCATTCAATGGTCTTCATCTTGTTGAGGCTGTCGCTGAGTCCGTTCAGCGAATCGCCGGTGACGCCCCAGATACGCTTTACGCCAGCCTGTTCCAGGGTTTTCGCTATGTATGCAGCCACGGTTTGTTTCATGGTGGTCCTTCTCCTTTATGTGATATCGCTTACAAGCTTAGAAGAAAGTCACTGTATTGGCTGCCTGGTATTCCATACGCACAGGCAGTAGGCACAACGTAAGCCGGGTAAACGCAGTGTCACCCGGCAAAAAGCCCGGTGGCGCTAACGCTTACCGGGCCTACGAAGAGCCAACATGTACAAAGTAGGCCGGGTAAACGCAGTGCCACCCGGCAACAAATGGGGGCACTGCGCCAGATTATGCCAGAACCAGGTCCCCCTGCGGATGGCATGAACACGCCAACACGTAACCCTCTGCAATTTCCGCATCGGTCAGCGTCATGGTGCTGGTGACGGTGTATTCACCGGAAACCACCTTCGTCTTACAGCAGCCGCACACACCCGCGCGACAGGCTGCCGCTACCGGCACGTTATTGCTTTCGAGCGCTTCAAGCAGCGTGGTGCCCACGCGACCAAAGAAGGTCTGCGCCGGTTGCAGCTTCGTGAACTTCATCCCGCTGGTCGCCGCTGCCGCTACAGGCGTGAAGAACTGCTCTTTAAAGAAGCGGGTCACGCCGAGCGCTTTCACTTCTTTCTCCACGATCTCCATGTACGGCGCCGGGCCGCAGGTCATCACGGTACGATCCGCAATGTCCGGCACGCTTTGCAACATTTCGCGGCTCAGACGCCCCGCGACAAAACCGTGCGTCGCGTTGTGCTCAGCCACCAGGGTCACCGGATAATTTCGCCATTCCTCGGCAAAAATCACATCTTCCGGGGAACGCACGCTAAAGATCACCTGCACGTCGGCCTGAGGAAGGTATTTCGCCAGCCAGCGGCGCATCGACATAATCGGCGTTACGCCACAGCCTGCCGCCAGAAGCAGGAATTTGTCTTCCTTCTTGTCGTCACAGGTGAACTCGCCCTGCGCGTCAGACAGCCAGATGTAATCCCCGCGCTTCACGTCACGGGTCAGCCACCGGGAGCCTGCGCCGTCATCAATACGACGGACGGTGAGCGTTATGTATTCGCTCACGCCCGGCGTGGAGGAGATCGTGTAGGCGCGCAGGGTATCCGCCGAATTACGCACACTCACCAGCGCATACTGACCTGCGCGGTACGGGTAGTAGTCATGGCACAGCAGCGACAGTGTCCACACATCCGGCGTCTCCTGTTGGATGTGATGAACCTGCATCCGCCACGGACATTGTGAGGTTGGCATGGTCATGAGTTACTCCTTACGCGCTCAGCAGTTGCTTCATATCATCTTCAACGTTGGTCACGGAACGCAGACCAAATTTCTCGTTCAGGATGGCCAGCAGGTCCGGCGTCAGGAAGCCTGGCGCGGTCGGCCCGGTGACGATGTTGGTCACGCCGAGAGAGAGCAGGGTCAACAGAATAACGATCGCTTTCTGCTCGAACCAAGAGAGCACCAGCGACAGCGGCAGATCGTTCACGCCGCAGCCCAGTTTCTCTGCCAGCGTGACCGCCAGAATGATGGCTGAATACGCATCGTTACACTGACCAGCATCCACCAGGCGTGGCAGACCTTCGATGTTGCCGAAGTCCAGCTTGTTGAAACGGTATTTACCGCAGGCCAGGGTCAGGATCAGACAGTCTTCCGGAACGCGGGTGGCGAAATCGGTGAAATAGTTACGTTCCCCGCGCGCGCCGTCACAGCCGCCGATCAGGAAGATGTGACGTAGTTTTTCACGGCTGACGAGGTCAATCAGGGAATCCGCCGCACCCAGCAGGGTCTCACGGCCAAAACCGACGGTGATGAGGTGCGGAATTTCGCTGTACGGGAAGCCTGCCATCTGCTGCGCCTGCGCGATAACCGGACCGAAATCATCGCCTTCAAGGTGGCTCACGCCCGGCCAGCCGACGATGCTGCGGGTCCAGATACGGTCGTCATACGCGCCCACGGTAGGGTCGATGATGCAGTTAGAGGTCATGACGATTGGGCCAGGGAAGCGGGCGAACTCCACCTGCTGGTTCTGCCAGCCGCTGCCGTAGTTACCGATCAGATGCTTAAATTTACGCAGTTCCGGGTAGCCGTGCGCGGGCAACATTTCGCCGTGGGTATAGACGTTAACGCCGGTGCCTTCGGTCTGCTTCAGCAGGTTGTAGAGATCTTTCAGGTCGTGGCCGGAGATCAGGATGCATTTACCTTCGGTCGCTTTGACATTGACCTGCGTCGGCGTTGGGTGGCCGTAGGTGCTGGTTTCACCGGCATCCAGAATGCTCATCACTTTGAAGTTCATCTGGCCGATTTCCATCGAGCATTCCAGCAGGGCGTTCATGTCGGAAGGCCAGGTGCCCAGCCATGCCATGATTTTGTGGTACTGGGCATAAATGTTGTTGTCGTACTGGCCGAGTACGTGCGCGTGCTCCATATACGCCGCAGCACCTTTCAGACCGTACAGGCACAGCAGGCGCAGGCCGAGGATGTTCTCGCCAATCGCCGCTTTGTCTTTATTGGGAGTAAAATCGGCGGCCTGACGCTGTAGCTCGCCCAGGTCGTCGCTCACCAGCTGTAGTTCCGCCATCGGGTTGTCCACGCGGGCGCTGGCGTCGGCATTCAGGCATTGCGCTTTCAGGGCTTCACGCAGGGCAATCGCTTCGCGGGCATAGCCCACAATGCGTGGAGAATCGAAGTTAACGTTAGTCAGCGTGGAGAAAAATGCGCGCGGCGCAAAGCTGTCGACATAGTGATCGACAAGGCCATATTCACGGGCCTTGAAGGCCCAGGCGGATAAGCCTTGCAGCGCCGCAATCAGCAGGTCCTGGAGATCGGACGTTTCTGCGGTTTTGCCGCACATACCCTGCGCGTAAGAGCAGCCGTTGCCTGCCGGGGTACGGATGGTTTGTTCACATTGCACACAAAACATAATCACACCTGTTAAAGTTATATTTTAGATACATGTTTAAGGTTATGCCTGTGCCACAACGGAGAAAAGTGCTTTCTTATACTAAGTGGAGGGTTATTGATTTAGCGCAATTTTGGCGGCAGGTTCACTACCGCCAAAGCAGTATCAGGCTGAGAAGAACGCCATCAGAATGGGGACCAGCAGGCTCAGAATAAAGCCGTGTACAATAGCGGCAGGGACCATCTCAAGCCCTCCCGAGCGCTGTAACACCGGCAGGGTAAAGTCCATTGAGGTGGCCCCGCACAGGCCCAGCGCGGTAGAGCGGCTGCGGCGTACCAGGCCGGGGATCAGCATGATGGCTATCAGTTCGCGCGCCAGATCGTTAAAGAAGGCGGCGCTGCCGATCACCGGACCAAACGATTCGGTCAGCAGAATACCGGACAGCGAATACCAGCCAAAACCGGATGCCATCGCCAGGCTGGTTTTCAGCGGCAGATCGAGAATAAAGGCGTTAATCACTCCCCCCGCCATTGAGCTGGCCACAACGATAATGGCAACCATCATGCCCCGGCGGTTAAGGACAATCTGCTTCAGCGTCATGCCATTATTTCGCAACTGAATACCGATCAGGAAGAGCAGGAAAATCAGCGTATATTCGCTGGCTTCCGTAGCGTGCTGTAAAAAAGCCCATCCGGTTAGCCCCAGTAAAAAACCGAGCACCACCACGCCGCACAGCTTTAATGATTCCAGCGCCATCGCAATTCGGGAGGGAAGCTTTTCCTGATGATGGTGATTTTTCCAGGGAATAGTGCGTTCAAGCCAGAACAGCGCGGCAATATTGCACAGCAGAATAACCACTACCGTAACCGCAGAATAATGCAGGATGGAAAGCAAGTTCGTCGCCAGATTATCCAGGAAGGCCAGGCTGATCCCCATAAAGAACAGAATGACGTAAACAATCCAGCTGAGAAAACGATTAATAAGCTTTAAGGCCGATTCATGACGCAGCGGAATAAGATAGCCCACAATCAGGGGCAGAAGAATGATGAGGAGTCCTGAGAACATGAACAGCCGGTCCTTTTGAGTATCATTTAAGCGCCAGAGACACTACCCAATAAAGGCTGTACAGTAAAGCGGCAAAAGAAAGCCGGGTGGCGGCTGCGCCTTACCCGGCCTACAAAGTGCACACTCACGTAGGTCGGGTAAGCTTTAGCGCCACCCGACATTACAGGCCGCACTTAATTAATCGCGTTTTTCCAGCAGGGTGCGATACAGCACGCCGCCCAGAATACCGCCAATAATTGGCATCACCCAGAACAGCCACAGCTGTTCAAGCGCCCAGCCGCCCTGGAAAATAGCCACCGCGGTGCTGCGTGCCGGGTTAATGGAGGTATTGGTCACCGGGATGGAGATCAGGTGGATAAGCGTCAGCGCCAGACCAATAGCAATGGGGGCAAAGCCCGCAGGCGCGTATTTGTCCGTTGCGCCGTGGATCACCAACAGGAAACCTGCTGTGAGCACAATTTCAATCACGATAGCAGACAGCATTGAGTAGCCGCCTGGAGAGTGTTCGCCGAAGCCGTTTGATGCAAATCCGCTGGCCGCGGCGTCAAACCCGGCTTTTCCGCTGGCAATGACGTACAACACCGCCGCGGCAATAATACCGCCAATAACCTGGGCAATAATATAGCCAATAATATCTTTCGCCGGGAAACGTCCGCCCGCCCATAAACCTAACGTGACGGCCGGGTTGAAATGACCGCCGGAAATATGCCCCACGGCGAATGCCATGGTTAATACGGTTAAACCGAATGCCAGCGCGACGCCGACAAATCCAATACCTAATTCCGGAAATGCGGCTGCGAGTACTGCGCTACCGCAGCCACCAAACACCAGCCAGAATGTACCAAAGCATTCTGCCGCTAATTTTCTGAACATAACCACCTCAATAATAAACGTCCGCGCCCATTCCTGCGCGCGGGTTATATCGCCATAAAGGGATGACGACTCAAAGAGCCAGTATTTTGAAACCATCAACATCCCTTCGCCACTCAAATAAATTCACTAAATTTGATTTAAGGCAATGTGATGTCAATCCTTGTTCAGAAAGGAGGTAATTAGAGCATAGCCCAATAATTAAGGGGGCGTATATTCTGCTGTCGTGACCTACAGCCTGCCGCTATACTGCTGATAACTTGAAGGAAAAAGTGGCCGAAATGCGGGGGATGTATGCTACTCGAACGTGTGGAGATTGTCGGGTTTCGCGGGATTAACCGCCTGTCGCTGCAACTGGAACAGAACAACGTCCTGATAGGCGAAAACGCCTGGGGTAAATCCAGCCTGCTGGATGCCCTGACGCTGCTGCTTTCGCCCGAAGAGAACTTGTACCACTTCGTCCATGATGACTTCTGGTTTCCGCCGGGGGATGTCAACGGGCGCGAGAAACACCTGCATATCATTCTGACCTTCCGCGAATCCGAGCCCGGACGCCATCGCGTGCGTCGTTTTCGCCCTATGTCGCCCTGCTGGGTGCCCTGTGAAGATGGGTTCCAGCGTATTTTCTATCGCCTTGAGGGCGAAATGGCGCAAAACGACGGGGTATTAACCCTGCGTGAATTTCTTGATGAGAAGGGGAATCCGATCCCGCTCGATAATATTGACGAGCTTGCCCGCCATCTTATCCGCCTCTCCCCCGTGTTGCGCTTACGAGACGCGCGCTTTATGCGGCGGATCCGTAACGGCACCGTACCGAATATGCCCGAGGTGGAAGTAACCGCCCGCGAGCTGGATTTCCTCGCCCGTGAACTGGTCTCGCGGCCGCAGAATCTCACCGACGGCCAGATCCGTCAGGGACTGTCTGCCATGGTCCAACTGCTGGAGCACTACTTCTCCGAGCAGGGAACGGGGCAGGCGCGCCACCGCCTGATGCGCCGCCGCTCGCACGACGAGCAACGAAGCTGGCGCTATCTCGATATTATCAACCGCATGATCGACCGCCCCAGCGGGCGCACGCATCGGGTGATCCTGCTGGGATTATTCTCCACGCTTTTACAGGCGAAAGGGACGGTGCGCCTGGATCGGGACGCGCGCCCTCTGCTGCTGGTGGAAGATCCGGAAACGCGGCTGCACCCGATTATGCTTTCCGTGGCGTGGCATCTTCTTAATCTGCTGCCGTTGCAGCGTGTCACCACCACGAATTCCGGCGAGCTGCTCTCCCTGACGCCGGTGGAGTATGTCTGCCGCCTGGTGCGTGAATCCTCGCGGGTCACCGCCTACCGGCTCGGGCCCGGCGGGTTAAATGCCGAAGATGGCCGGCGCATTGCGTTTCATATCCGTTTTAACCGAGCCTCTTCCCTGTTTGCCCGCTGCTGGTTGCTGGTGGAAGGTGAAACTGAAACCTGGGTGATAAACGAGCTGGCGCGCCAGTGCGGGCACCACTTTGATGCCGAAGGGATCAAAGTGATCGAATTTGCTCAGTCTGGCTTAAAGCCGCTGATCAAATTTGCGCGCCGGATGGGGATAGAGTGGCACGTGCTGGTGGATGGCGATGAGGCGGGTAAAAAATATGCGGCGACCGTGCGCAGCCTGCTCAATAACGATCGTGAAGAGGAGCGGGAACATCTGACCACGTTGCCCGCGATGGACATGGAGCACTTTATGTACCGCCAGGGATTTGACGACGTCTTTCACCGCGTGGCGATGATCCCGGTGGATGTGCCCATGAATATGCGTCGGGTGATTGCCAAAGCTATCCATCGGTCGTCAAAACCGGATTTGGCCATTGAAGTCGCGACGGAAGCGGGCAGGCGGGGCGTGGAGTCGGTGCCCACGCTGCTGCGTAAAATGTTCTCCCGCGTCCTCTGGCTGGCTCGCGGGAGGGCCGATTAACGGGCAGTCGCCTGCGATACCTGTTGATGCAGGCTATCAAGCAGGATATAGCGGCGGCGGTACTCGGATCGTTTTTTACTCGCAATCTCTTCCATCGGTTTGCGTGGCATGGTCAGTGGCAGGGCAAAGTTGCCGTTCTCCTGCTGCTGTCCGCCAAGGGAGCGCCAGAAGCTGTCATAGTCAGCCAGCAATTTTCCCTCTTTTTTCTTGCGATAGCGCCAGCTGCGGTAGATGTGGGTGGCGTTACTCACCGCGAGGATCTGCTCGACGGGGAAGGCGCCTGCCAGCGTCATGACCGCTTCAACCAGCAGACGTTTTGGAAACAGTCCGTGACAGGCTTTGGTCGCCAGCTGAATGTGCTCGTGCGGCACATGCGCTTTCGCCCCCTGCATTCCGCCGATGAAGAGCGTTGACTTGCCCTGGTATTTGCACAGCGTAAAGGTCAGCTCGGCCAGCACCGTGTTCTGGTGGTCACAAAAAGTGAGGGTCGCTTCCCCTTCTTTGTCCAGAAACGCATCCGCGCTCAGGCGAACGCTAAACTGCTGCTCCTCTTTGCCCGTTAACGTCACCAGCGTGATGCCCTGGCTGGAAAGGTAGCCGTTCAGCAGTGACGCCGGAAGATGGCGGCTCATCATCTGATAGTGATTGTCCAATGCGTCCAGCGTATTCTGACGGCCCATATTGACGGTCAGCCACGGTCGGTGCAGGCGGCACGGCAGGCCGGGCTGCACGCGCAGGATCTGCATCAGACGGGGCTGTTTTGCAAGGTTTCCGAGCAGGCGCGCAGTGGTGAACGGCGTTGCCAGCGAGCGCAACATAAACTTACGTCGATAGGCCGGATTTTGCCACGCCAGCCCCGGCGTGAGGGAACCCGATGCCAGGCTTTTAAACAGTTGCCAGCCCGATTTAGGCTGGGACAGCGTTGAATAAGGTGTATCGACGATGGAAGACATGTTAGATCCTGCTTCTGGTGGAATTTCGCTATTTCAGCAGGCGCTTTATCAACATTGGGTAAACAATTCCCGACGATTACGGGGATCGGGGGTTTCGTTGAGGAGTGGTTTAGATAAAATCAACGGTGATGATAGCCAGAACAATTATTTGGAATATTTATGAACCTGAAGGGAAAACGCAGAAAGCTGTTTCTGCTGCTGGCGGTAGTGGTGTTAGCAGGCGGATTCTGGTTATGGAAGGTACTGAACGCGCCGGTACCACAGTATCAAACGCTGATTGTTCGTCCGGGCGAGCTGCAACAAAACGTGCTGGCGACGGGGAAGCTGGATGCCCTGCGTAAGGTTGACGTGGGCGCGCAGGTCAGCGGTCAGCTTAAAACCCTGTCGGTTGAGATTGGCGATAAGGTTAAAAAAGGCCAGTTGCTTGGCGTGATCGATCCTGAGCAGGCGCAAAACCAGATCCGCGAAGTGGAAGCGACGCTGATGGAGTTGCGCGCGCAGCGCGCTCAGGCTCAGGCGGAGCGTAATCTCGCTCAGGTCACCCTGTCGCGCCAGCAGGCGCTGGCGAAAACGCAGGCCATCTCGAAACAGGATCTGGACACAGCCGCCACGGAGCTGGCGGTGAAGCAGGCGCAGATTGGCACCATCGATGCGCAAATCAAGCGGAATCAGGCCTCGCTGGATACGGCGAAAACCAACCTCGATTACACGCAAATCGTTGCGCCAATGGCCGGGGAAGTGACGCAGATAACCACCCTGCAAGGCCAGACGGTCATCGCCGCGCAGCAGGCGCCGAACATCCTGACCCTGGCGGATATGAGCACCATGCTGGTGAAAGCCCAGGTATCTGAAGCGGACGTCATTCACCTTAAGCCGGGGCAGAAAGCCTGGTTTACGGTGCTGGGCGATCCGCAAACCCGCTATGAAGGGGTGCTGAAAGATATCCTGCCGACGCCGGAGAAGGTCAACGACGCCATCTTCTACTATGCGCGTTTTGAGGTGCCTAACCCGCAGGGCGTGCTGCGTCTGGACATGACCGCTCAGGTGCATATCCAGCTGACCGGCGTGAAAAACGTGCTGACGGTTCCGCTCTCCGCGCTGGGCGAATCCGCCGGGGACAATCGCTACAAGGTGAAAGTGCTGCGCAACGGTGAAACCCGCGAGCGGGAAGTGGTGATTGGCGCACGTAACGACACCGACGTGGTGGTGGTTAAAGGGCTGGAAGAGGGTGAGGAAGTGGTCACCAGCGAAAGCCTGCCTGGAGCCGCGCAATGACGGCGCTGCTTGAGCTGAATGACATTCGTCGCAGCTATCCGTCCGGCGACGGGCCGGTGGAGGTGCTGAAAGGCATCTCCCTGCGCGTTGAAGCCGGTGAAATGGTGGCGATTGTCGGGGCATCGGGCTCGGGTAAATCAACGCTGATGAACATTCTCGGCTGTCTGGATAAGCCTACCAGCGGCACCTATCGCGTGGCCGGGACGGATGTTTCCACCCTGGACGGCGACGCGCTGGCGAAGCTGCGTCGCGAGCATTTTGGCTTTATCTTCCAGCGTTACCATCTGCTTTCACACCTGAGCGCGGCGCAGAATGTGGAAGTGCCGGCGGTGTATGCGGGCGTCGAGCGCAAAAAACGCCTCGAACGCGCGAAGGCGCTATTAACGCGTCTTGGGCTGGCGGAGCGTGTTGATTATCAGCCTTCGCAGCTTTCCGGCGGTCAGCAGCAACGCGTGAGTATTGCCCGCGCGCTGATGAACGGTGGGCAGGTGATCCTCGCCGATGAGCCAACCGGTGCGCTCGACAGCCATTCCGGTGAAGAGGTGATGGCGATCCTGCATCAGCTTCGCGATCAGGGGCATACGGTGATTATCGTCACCCACGATCCGCAGGTGGCAGCGCAGGCGGAACGCATTATCGAGATCCACGACGGCGAGCTGGTCAGCAACCCGCCGCCACGTCAGTCCAGAGCGGCGGCGCCGAAAGAGCCGCTGCCGGCCGCAACCGGCTGGGGCCAGTTTTCCAGCGGTTTCCGCGAGGCGCTGACCATGGCCTGGCTGGCGATGGCGGCCAACAAAATGCGCACTCTGCTGACCATGCTTGGCATCATTATTGGTATTGCCTCAGTGGTGTCGATTGTGGTGGTGGGCGATGCGGCGAAACAGCTGGTGCTGGCAGATATTCGCGCCATCGGGACTAACACCATCGACGTTTACCCCGGCAAAGATTTTGGCGACGACGAGCCGCAGTATCAGCAGGCGCTGAAGTATGACGATCTGGCGGCTATTCAGAAGCAGCCGTGGGTGAACTCCGCCACGCCTGCCGTCTCGCAAAACCTGCGTCTGCGCTACGGCAACATCGACGTGGCGGCCAGCGCTAACGGCGTCAGCGGAGATTACTTCAACGTCTACGGCATGACCTTCAGCGAAGGGGCGACCTTCAACGCTGAACAGCTGGCGGGCAGGGCGCAGGTGGTTGTGTTAGACGCTAACTCCCGCAGGCAGCTGTTCCCGAATAAGACCAATGTGGTGGGGGAAGTGATCCTCGTAGGCAACATGCCAGCGACGGTGATCGGCGTGGCGGAAGAGAAGCAGTCGATGTTCGGCAGCAGCAAAATCCTGCGCGTCTGGCTGCCGTACACCACCATTTCCGGGCGCATCATGGGGCAGTCCTGGCTTAACTCTATTACCGTTCGAGTGAAGGAGGGCTACGACAGCGGGCTGGCGGAACAGCAGCTGGAGCGGCTGTTAACCCTGCGCCACGGGAAAAAGGATTTCTTCACCTGGAATATGGATGGCCTCTTGAAAACGGCGGAAAAGACCACACGTACTCTTCAGCTGTTCCTGACGCTGGTGGCGGTGATTTCGCTGGTCGTCGGCGGGATAGGGGTGATGAACATTATGCTGGTGTCGGTGACCGAACGTACGCGGGAGATCGGCATCCGCATGGCGGTCGGAGCCAGAGCCAGCGACGTGCTGCAGCAATTTTTGATTGAAGCGGTGCTGGTGTGTCTGGTGGGCGGTGCGATGGGGATTGCGCTCTCGATGATGATCGCCTTTGCGCTCCAGCTCTTCTTACCGGGCTGGGAGATTGGCTTCTCGCCGATGGCGATCCTGACGGCGTTTTTATGTTCCACCTTCACCGGTATTCTGTTCGGCTGGCTACCGGCGCGAAACGCGGCGCGGCTGGATCCGGTGGATGCGCTGGCGCGCGAATAACCCGAAAATAAAAATGCCAGCCGATCGGGCTGGCATTTTGCCTGCAGGGTGTACACAATGAATCAGAGAGCTATGCAACCGCTTCTGCTTCAACGGGGACGATCAGACTGGCATGATTGCCTTTTGGCCCCTGGTGTACATCGAACCGGACGGACTGCCCGGCTTTGAGCGTCCTGTAACCATCCATCTGAATGGTGGAATAGTGAGCGAAGATATCCTCGCCGCCGCCTTCGGGGCAAATGAAGCCAAACCCCTTGGCGTTGTTGAACCACTTAACAGTACCCATTTCCATGCTTCGACATCCTTCGTAAATCTTATAAATTAAGATGGAATGAACCGGTGGTGGAGTGGGGGCTGTTCAAAACCTCGCCAACTCACGCTTGTACAATTTAGAGAAACGGAAGAAGCCGTCAAGCGTTTGGCGCTGGAGTTGGGACAATAATCAACCAAAATTTGAGGCAGTTAACGCTATTGCAACAGTTTGTGACAGACATCGCGGATGACAGTAATAGATGATTGTTATCTAACATCTGAGGTAGATTCAAAGTGGTTATGCATAATGGGTAAGACCAACGATTGGCTGGATTTTGACCAGCTGGCGGAAGATAAAGTGCGCGACGCGCTAAAACCGCCATCTATGTATAAAGTTATGTTAATGAACGATGATTACACGCCGATGGAATTTGTTATTGACGTGCTACAAAAGTTCTTTTCTTATGATGTTGAACGTGCAACGCAACTGATGCTTACCGTTCATTATCGTGGCAAAGCGATCTGCGGCATCTTTACTGCCGAAGTAGCGGAAACCAAAGTAGCGATGGTGAACGACTATGCAAGGGAGAACGAGCATCCGTTGCTGTGTACGCTGGAAAAGGCCTGATAAGGCATAAAATTGGGGGAGGTGCCTATGCTCAATCAAGAACTGGAACTCAGTTTAAACATGGCTTTCGCCAGAGCGCGTGAGCACCGACATGAGTTTATGACCGTCGAGCATTTGCTGCTCGCACTGCTTAGCAACCCATCTGCCCGCGAAGCGCTGGAAGCCTGCTCCGTGGATCTGGTGGCGCTACGTCAGGAACTCGAAGCCTTCATCGAACAAACCACACCGGTGCTGCCAGCCAGTGAAGAAGAGCGCGACACACAGCCGACGCTCAGCTTCCAGCGCGTGCTGCAGCGCGCGGTTTTCCACGTCCAGTCTTCCGGACGTAGCGAAGTGACGGGCGCCAATGTGCTGGTCGCCATCTTCAGTGAGCAGGAGTCCCAGGCGGCCTACCTGCTGCGTAAACACGAAGTCAGCCGGCTCGACGTGGTCAACTTCATCTCTCACGGAACGCGAAAAGACGAGCCTAACCAGGCATCGGATCCCAGCGGACAGATCAACAGCAATGAAGAGCAAGCAGGCGGGGAGGATCGTATGGAAAACTTCACCACCAACCTTAACCAGCTTGCTCGCGTTGGCGGTATCGACCCGCTGATTGGCCGCGACAAAGAGCTGGAGCGTGCCATCCAGGTGCTGTGCCGTCGCCGTAAGAATAACCCGCTGCTGGTGGGGGAATCTGGCGTGGGTAAAACCGCGATTGCCGAAGGTCTGGCCTGGCGCATTGTGCAGGGCGACGTGCCGGAAGTGATTGCCGACTGCACCATCTACTCGCTGGATATCGGCTCGCTGCTGGCGGGCACCAAATACCGCGGTGATTTTGAAAAACGTTTCAAAGCGCTGTTAAAACAGCTGGAGCAGGACACCAACAGCATCCTGTTTATCGATGAGATCCACACTATCATCGGCGCAGGCGCGGCTTCCGGTGGTCAGGTAGATGCCGCCAACCTGATCAAACCGCTGCTCTCCAGCGGCAAGATCCGCGTGATGGGCTCTACGACGTACCAGGAGTTCAGCAACATCTTTGAGAAGGATCGTGCGCTGGCGCGTCGTTTCCAGAAAATCGACGTAACCGAGCCGTCGGTTGACGAAACGGTGCAGATCATCAACGGCCTGAAAACCAAGTACGAAGCGCACCACGACGTGCGTTACACCGCGAAAGCGGTGCGTGCGGCGGTGGAGCTGGCGGTGAAATACATCAACGATCGTCATCTGCCGGATAAAGCGATCGACGTGATTGATGAAGCGGGTGCGCGTGCGCGCCTGATGCCAGCGAGCAAGCGTAAGAAAACCGTGAACGTAGCGGATATCGAGTCCGTGGTGGCCCGTATCGCACGTATCCCTGAGAAGAGCGTCTCTCAGAGCGACCGTGATACGCTGCGCACCCTCGGCAATCGCCTGAAAATGCTGGTCTTTGGTCAGGATAAAGCTATTGAGGCCTTAACCGAAGCGATCAAGATGGCCCGTGCTGGCCTGGGGCATGACCACAAGCCTGTCGGTTCCTTCCTGTTCGCCGGCCCGACCGGTGTGGGTAAAACCGAGGTAACGGTGCAGCTCTCCAAAGCGCTGGGCATTGAGCTGTTGCGCTTTGATATGTCCGAGTATATGGAGCGTCACACCGTCAGCCGTTTGATTGGTGCGCCTCCGGGCTACGTGGGCTTTGACCAGGGCGGCCTGCTCACCGACGCGGTGATCAAGCATCCGCACGCGGTCCTGCTGCTCGATGAAATCGAGAAAGCGCACCCGGACGTGTTCAACATCCTGTTGCAGGTGATGGACAACGGGACGCTGACCGATAACAACGGGCGCAAGGCCGATTTCCGCAACGTGGTGCTGGTGATGACCACCAACGCCGGGGTGCGTGAAACCGAGCGCAAATCCATCGGCCTGATCCATCAGGATAACAGCACCGATGCGATGGAGGAGATCAAGAAGATCTTCACGCCGGAGTTCCGTAACCGTCTGGACAACATTATCTGGTTCGATCACCTGTCTACCGAGGTGATCCATCAGGTGGTGGATAAGTTCATCGTCGAGCTGCAGGTTCAGCTGGATCAGAAAGGCGTGTCGCTGGAAGTGAGCCAGGAGGCCCGCAACTGGCTGGCCGAGAAAGGCTACGACCGTGCGATGGGTGCCCGTCCGATGGCGCGCGTGATTCAGGACAACCTGAAGAAACCGCTGGCGAACGAACTGCTGTTTGGATCGCTGGTTGACGGCGGCCAGGTGACCGTGGCGCTGGATCAGGCGAAGAACGAACTGACGTACGATTTCCAGAGTGCGGCGAAGCACAAGCCGGAAGCGGCTCACTGAGTTGAAAGGTAAAAGCAAAACGGCAACTTCGGTTGCCGTTTTTTTTGTTTGCTCCCTCTCCCAGTGGGAGAGGGCTGGGGTGAGGGCATCAGGCCGCAGAGGAATTTTGCGAGGCGCTTTCCAGATTCTTTCGAAGTCAGTTGCTGGATAAATCTACAGTAATAAAATGGCGTCGCACCTGCAAAATCGGGTGCCGGGATTGGCGTCCTGAAAGTGTGTGCACAGACAATCTTGCGTGCATAAAGGATTACATATGACTAATATTAATAGCTTCGCCCAGCTCTACACCGAACTCTCCCTCAACCCCGATCTCCCAACCCTGGCCGAGCGCTGCAAGCTGCTCACCGAAATCCTTCTCGACTGCAAATCTCTCCCGCAAACGCAGCCCGTTTGCCGCTGTCTCGGAGCTTATCTGGAAGAGGTAAAATCCGGCCTCACAGAATCCATGCGTGATTTTCAGGTGGTGGAATTTGAGGACGAAGCGGAACAGCCGCGACAAAAAGAGTGGTTGCTGGAAGATACAGAAACGAAATGTGACTACTGCCGGGCGTTAAACCACGTGCTGCTGGTTTCGCATTTTGACCGCGATATGTTGCCGCACCTGACGGGACTGTTGCATGACATTACCCACGCGATAGCTGAAGATTTAATCGTACCCATGAACCCGTGCATGACAATACATCTGCCGACACAGCCACACTAAGGCCATAAATAAAAAAGGCCGGGATTGTCCCGACCTTTTAAATATTCATCTGCCATTACAGGCGAAAACAATTAGCGACTACGGAAGACAATGCGGCCTTTGCTCAGGTCGTACGGGGTCAGTTCAACAGTCACTTTGTCGCCCGTCAAAATGCGGATATAGTTTTTGCGCATTTTACCGGAGATGTGCGCAGTTACCACGTGACCGTTTTCCAGTTCTACGCGAAACATGGTATTAGGCAACGTATCAAGTACGGTACCCTGCATTTCAATATTGTCTTCTTTGGCCATCTAATCCTCTGGGGTATCACTACCAAGTTTTGAACCGGCAAGATAATGCCGAAATTCATCAATTAAGTAAAGAATTGCGCGTTTAAAACGCAGCAAAACAATTTCAGCGTATTGCCCAAGCGTCACGGTACAACCGAACGGAAAGCGCATTCGTAAAGGGGATACGACAGGATAAACGTCAGGACGTTATCTGAAGCGAGGGTCCCAAACGGCGGCGGGGCAACAGGCAGAAGCTACTCTGCGGCGTAATTATAACACCCTCATAAAAAATATGCGGAAAACATTTAGGCATTGGGCATAAAGAGCATTCTGGGAACCCAAAAATCGCGCGGAAGAGTCTCCTGTCGGCACTGTTCAAGGTGTTCGATATAGCGTCGGCGGGAAATTTCAACCGCGCCGAGCGAGGCGGTGTGCTCATTCAGCACCTGACAATCCATCAGTTGTCCGCCGCGTTGGGCAAATTCCTGGCTAAAAACCAGCAGCGCGGTTTTCGACGCATTCGTGGCGCGGGAGAACATCGACTCGCCGCAGAAAAGCGTGCCCTGCGCCACGCCGTACATCCCCCCAACGAGGTCATCATCTTTCCATACTTCGATGGAATGCGCGTAGCCCAGCTCATGAAGCTGGTGGTAGGCGATAATGATGTCGCGGGTTATCCAGGTGCCTTCATGACGATCTTCAGCGCAGCCTTCGATAACCTGCCCGAAGGCGTGATTGAGCGTGACGCGATAGGGCGAATTTGCGTGAAAACGCTTCATGCTGCGGCTCAGGTGAAACTGCCCGGGCCACAGCACGGCTCGCGGGTCCGGAGACCACCATAAAATCGGGTCGCCGGGAGAAAACCACGGGAAGATGCCGCGCTGGTAAGCCATTAAGAGACGCGCCGGGCTGAGATCGCCGCCCAAAGCCAGCAATCCGTTAGGTTCACGCAGCGCCCCCTCCGGAGAAGGGAACGCAATATTATGGCGAGAAAGCTGCACCAGGCGCATGACAACAGAACTCCAGTACGCGAGAGAGGACGCTACAAATATAGTCTACAGGCGCTGTTTAAACTGGTAGTAGCGACCCTGTTTTGCCAGCAGCTCTGCGTGATTACCTTGCTCAATTATGTGTCCGTTGTCCATCACAATTATTCGATCGAAATTCACCAGCCCGCGCAGGCGGTGAGTGACCATCAGCACGGTTTTGCCTTTCATCACCTTTGTCAGTAAATCAAGAATTTGACTCTCGGTTGTCGCATCCAGACCTTCTGTCGGTTCATCCAGCAACATCAGCGGAGCATCGTGCAGCAAGGCGCGCGCGATGGCCAGACGACGCAGTTCGCCGCCGGAAAGCTGTCGGCCCCCTTCACCCAGCCAGCTGTTCAACCCGTCGTCCTCAAGCAGCTTGTACAGCCCAACCTGTTCCAGCATCGCCCGCAGCGTATCGTCAGAGGCGTCCGGTGCCGCCAGAAGAAGATTATCGCGCAGCGTAGCGCTGAACAGGTGCACACGCTGGGGCACGACGCTGACGGTTTTACGCAAGGCCGCTTCGCTATAATCAGACAGCGGAAGGTCGTTAAACCGAATCTCGCCCTGCTGCGGGTCCCAGGCGCGCGTGAGGAGTTGCAGAAGCGTCGATTTGCCACATCCCGTACGGCCAAGGATCGCAATGCGCTGCCCGGCATCAACAGAAAGGCTGATGTCTTCCAGCGCGTTTTGCGCCTGCTTGTCGTAGGCGAAGGTGACGTTGCTGAGCGTCAGCGCGACCTGCTCCGGCACAGCGGTTTGACCCGCGCTGAACTTCACTTCCGGCTCCTGCTCTGCAATATCCGTAATGCGCAGCGCAGAGGCAATCACCTGGCCGAGATGCTGAAAGGCGCCGGTGACCGGGGCTAAGGCTTCGAAGGCTGCCAGGGCACAGAAAACAAACAGCGCAATCAGCGGGCCAGGCTGCGGGTTACCGCCCACGCCACCGGAGGCCATCCAGAGCATGGCGATAACGGCAAACCCACCGATTAACATCATCAGCGCCTGAGAAAACGCGGTCAGTTCAGACTGGCGACGCTGGGCTTCATGCCAGTTCAGTTCCGTATTTTCCATACGGGTGCGGTAGCGCTTGCTGGCACCAAAAATGGTGAGCTCGGCCTGACCCTGCAACCAGGAGGTGAGCTGCTGGCGGTATTCCCCGCGCAGACGCGTCAGGTTTTCCCCGGTGGTTTTACCTGCACGATAAAACAGGGGCGGCAGAATGATCAGCGTCATCAGCATGATGCCGCCGAGCGTCAGTGCGATGGGAACATCCAGGAAACTCAACCCCAGCGTGACCACGACAATCACCACAAACGCGCCCACCATGGGCGAGATGACGCGCAGATAGAGGTGATCCAGCGTATCCACATCCGCAACTACGCGGTTGAGTAATTCGCCCTGCCGAAAACGTGCCAGCCCGGCAGGGGAGAGGGGCAGCAATTTGCTGAACGTATAAATACGCAGGTGTTGCAGCACGCGGAAGGTCGCGTCGTGGCTGACCAGGCGTTCGAAGTAGCGCCCGGCAGTTCGCGTAATCGCCGTGCCGCGCACCCCGGCGGCAGGCAGCATGTAGTTAAAGCTGTATAGCCCGGCAAAGCCTGCGGCCGCAGACGCGGAGAGGAACCAGCCAGAAAGCGTAAGCAGGCCAATGCTGGCGAGCAGAGTGATAATCGCCAGTACGATCCCGAGCGTCAGCATCCATTTGTGGCGTTTATACAAAGCAAGATAGGGAAGCAGGGCGCGCATCAGATATCCTCCTGACGGTTCGCCAGCAGGGTCGCAAAGGGCCCCTGCGCGGCAACAAGCGCGGCGTAATCGCCTTGCTCAACAATGTGTCCGTTTTCCATCACCCAGATCTGATCCCAGTCGGCAATACCTTCCAGCTGGTGGGTCACCATCAGGGTAGTTTGCTGGCGTGAGGCTGCGTTAAGCGCATCCATCACGCGCTGCTCGCTGTGAGCGTCCAGGCTGGCGGCGGGTTCGTCCAGCAGCATTAACGAACAGGGGTTCAGCAGCGCACGGGCAACCGCGACGCGCTGTGCCTGGCCCACTGACAGCCCGGCAGACTGATCGCCAATGAGGGTATCGACACCCTGCGCAAGCAGCGGCAAAAACTCGCTGACCCAGGCGCGGTCGAGGACCGATTGCAGCTCATCGTCACGTGCATCCGGCCTTGCCAGCAGCACATTCTCGCGCAGCGTCGGGGCAGGCAGCTGAGGGTTTTGACCCACCCAGCTTAGCTGTTTACGCCAGGCATCAGGATCGAGCTCGCGCAGCTCCGTTTTGTTGATACGCAGCGATCCGGTGTACGCCATAAAACCTGACAGCGCATTCAACAATGAGCTTTTACCTGAACCGCTGGTGCCCACCAGCACCACACGTTGCCCGGCGGGCAGGGTAAAGTTCAGCGGACCTGCCAGCACTTTGCCTTCAGGCGACAGAACAGAAAAATCCTGTGCTTCAATGGTCACCGGATCGTTCGTATTCAGCGTCACTTCACCACGCTCAGGATGCGCCAGCGGCGTTTCCATGAAGGTTTTCAGGCTGTCGGCAGCGCCAACCGCCTGCGCTTTAGCATGGTAAAAGGTGCCGAGATCGCGAAGCGGCTGGAAAAATTCCGGGGCCAGGATCAGCGCCAGGAACCCGGCGGAAAGCGTGACCGCCGTACCGTAGTGGCCAAAGTCCAGCGCGCCGAGGTAGGAGAAGCCAAAGTAAACCGCCACCAGCGCAATCGACAGGGAGGTGAAGAACTCGAGCACGCCGGAAGAAAGGAAGGCCATGCGCAACACTTCCATGGTGCGCTGACGAAAATCCTGCGACGCCAGGCGAATGTTTTCGGTCTCCGCTTCACCGCGACCAAAGATCCGCAGGGTTTCCATACCGCGCAGACGGTCCAGGAAATGGCCGCTTAACCGGCCCAGCGCCAGGAAGTTGCGACGGTTGGCATCTGCCGCGCCCATGCCGACCATCGCCATAAACAGCGGGATGAGCGGGGCGGTCCCCATCAGGATCAGAGCCGCTACCCAGTTAACAGGGAAGATGGCGATAACAATCATCAGAGGCACAAACACTGCCAGCGCCATCTGTGGAAGATAACGCGCATAGTAATCGTGCATATCGTCGATTTGCTCAAGGATCAGCGTCGCCCAGCTACCGGCCGGTTTGCCCTGGATCCACGCAGGCCCGGCTTCCGAAAGCCGGTCGAGCACTTTGCGGCGGATCTCATAGCGGATGTGCTGGCCGGCATGGAACCCAACCCGTTCTCGCAGCCAGACCACCCACGCACGCAGGACGAAAACCAGCACCAGAACGATAAACGGCAGCAGCAGCGCTTCGCGCGGGATGCTCTCCATGATCATATGATTGAGAATGCGGGCCAGCAGCCATGCCTGGGCAACAATCAACAGACCGCTGATAAATCCCAGAACGCGGGAAATCATAAGCCAGCGGCGGGACAGAACGCTTTGCTGTTTCAGCCAGCGCGTTAACTCTTGTTGACGGGTTTTTTCCATTGCGTACTTTGCAGGTGACGTTATAAGAAATTAGACATCTGCATGTTACACGTGAGCAAAAATAAAGGCGACCAGTGGCCGCCTTTATTTACGTTTGTTACTGACTTGTAAAGATTATTTACCTTGTTCTGCCAGTCCGTCCAGATAGCGTTCTGCGTCCAGCGCGGCCATACAGCCGGTGCCCGCAGAGGTGATCGCCTGACGATAAATATGGTCCATCACGTCGCCAGCCGCGAAGACGCCTGGGATGCTGGTCTGCGTGGCATTGCCGTGAATGCCAGACTGCACTTTGATGTAGCCGTTCTCCAGCTCAAGTTGGCCTTCGAAAATGGCCGTGTTCGGGCTGTGACCGATTGCCACAAACAGGCCTGCCACCTCCAGCGTTTCGACGGTGTCGGTGTTCTGCGTATCACGAATTCGCAGACCCGCCACACCCATCTGATCGCCGGTCACTTCTTCCAGCGTACGGTTGGTATGCAGCACAATGTTGCCGCTCGCCACTTTATCCATCAGGCGTTTGATCAGGATCTTCTCGGCGCGGAAGGTGTCGCGACGGTGGATCAGGTGTACTTCTGAGGCGATGTTCGCCAGATACAACGCTTCTTCCACAGCGGTGTTGCCGCCGCCGATCACCGCAACTTTCTGGTTGCGATAGAAGAAACCGTCGCAGGTCGCGCAGGCTGATACGCCGCGCCCTTTGAATGCTTCTTCAGACGGCAGACCGAGATAACGGGCAGAGGCACCGGTAGCGATGATCAGCGCATCGCAGGTGTATTCACCGCTGTCGCCGGTCAGACGGAACGGACGGTTCTGCAAATCCACTTTATTAATGTGGTCGAACAGGATTTCGGTTTCGAATTTAGCAGCATGCTCGTGCATGCGCTCCATCAGCAGCGGCCCGGTCAGGTCGTTCGGGTCGCCCGGCCAGTTTTCCACTTCCGTGGTGGTGGTCAGCTGACCGCCTTTTTCCATCCCGGTAATCAGTACCGGTTGCAGGTTAGCGCGTGCAGCATAGACCGCTGCGGTATATCCCGCAGGTCCAGAACCAAGGATTAGCAGCTTACTGTGTTTGGTCGTGCCCATGAGATCCCCATTGTTGTTGGCAGGCAATGGGCTGGATTGTAGGGAATTTGTTGCCGTAAAAAAAGAGCACGACAGTTTTGCTTCCGATATATGCAATAGTCACGCCCTATGGATCAGATACGGTCATATCACGTCTGCTACTGAAAATCGCGCGTTTATAAGGCAATAAAATGATGATTAATACCCCCCCGTAATGAATATCCGGCATCTTGTACTAAAAATCGATGTTTTGCTTTGACAATCCCCTGCGCTTTTGCGAAAACATTCAAGGAAGAAAAAAAGACGCATGAACTGCATGCCGAATAGACATGCACGTAAATGCCATTTTTACCGGGTCAGTGAAATCTACGCATGGTGTGGACAGACGCCATACGTGATGTCTGTGACTGCTTTCGGGCAACGGTCTTCTTACCGCAGAACCCGAATCCACATCGCGTCTAATACATAACCAGGCGATGTGATGAATAACGGGTGCAGGCTCTGAACAGTGATGTGCACAGGGTCCAGGCAGGAGTAGGGAAGGAATACAGAGAGACAATAATAATGGTAGATAGCAAGAAGCGCCCTGGCAAAGATCTCGACCGTATCGATCGTAACATTCTTAATGAATTGCAAAAGGATGGGCGTATTTCCAACGTCGAGCTTTCAAAACGTGTGGGACTTTCCCCGACGCCGTGCCTTGAGCGTGTGCGTCGACTGGAAAGACAGGGTTTTATCCAGGGCTATACGGCTCTGCTAAACCCGCATTATCTGGATGCCTCACTTCTGGTATTTGTTGAGATTACTCTGAATCGTGGTGCGCCGGATGTGTTTGAGCAATTTAACGCCGCTGTACAAAAACTTGAAGAAATTCAAGAGTGTCATCTGGTTTCCGGTGATTTTGACTACCTGTTAAAAACCCGTGTGCCTGATATGTCCGCCTACCGTAAGCTGCTGGGTGAAACCCTGCTGCGTCTGCCAGGCGTGAACGACACCCGTACTTATGTGGTGATGGAAGAGGTCAAACAGAGCAATCGTCTGGTTATTAAGACGCGCTAACACGGAACAGGTGCAAAATCAGTGTAGTTTGATTACACTCCTGTTAATCCATACAGCAACAGTGCCGGGGATACCCGGCGCTGTTGTCCGTTTTAGCACACAGGCAGGACATGCCTGATACCTGGAGAGCCTTTCTTGAGCCAGGAATACACTGAAGACAAAGAAGTCACATTATCTAAGCTAAGCAGCGGACGTCGTCTCCTCGAGGCGTTACTGATTGTTATTGCCCTTTTTGCCGTCTGGCTGATGGCCGCCTTACTCAGTTTCAACCCCTCAGATCCCAGCTGGTCGCAAACCGCATGGCATGAGCCTATTCATAACTTAGGTGGCGTTCCCGGTGCCTGGCTTGCGGACACGCTCTTTTTCATTTTCGGAGTGATGGCTTATACCCTTCCCGTCATCATTATTGGCGGATGCTGGTTTGCCTGGCGTCATCGACAGAACGACGACTACATCGATTATTTTGCCGTTTCGCTGCGCCTGATTGGCGCCCTGGCGCTGATCCTCACCTCCTGTGGGCTGGCGGCGATCAACGCCGATGATATCTGGTACTTCGCCTCCGGCGGGGTGATCGGCAGCCTGTTGAGCTCCGCGCTGCAACCGATGCTTCATAGCAGCGGCGGCACGCTGGCGCTGCTCTGTATCTGGGCGGCGGGCCTGACGCTGTTTACCGGCTGGTCCTGGGTGAGCATTGCTGAGAAGATCGGCAGCTTTATTCTGACGCTGCTGACGTTCGCCAGCAACCGTACCCGTCGTGACGATACGTGGGTCGATGAAGACGAGTATGAAGATGAGTACGAAGAGGAAGACGAGGCGCCTGTACAGCGGCGTGAATCTCGCCGCGCGCGTATTCTGCGCGGTGCTCTGGCGCGCCGCCAGCGCGTCGCTGAAAAATTTGCTAACCCGTTAGGCCGTAAAACGGATGCCGCGCTGTTCTCCGGCAAACGTATGGATGAAGACGAGCAGATTGAGTATCGCGGTGCGGCCGTCGACCCTGATGACGTACTGTTCTCTGGCCATCGAGCCACGCCGGGAGAGTATGACGAATACGATCCGCTGCTGAATGGCCACTCCGTGACTGAACCGGTAGCCGCTGCTGCTGCCGCAACGACGGCTGCTCAGGCCCATGTTGCGCCTGTTGAAGCCGTGATGCCGTCCTCGCCTGTTCCGGCACCGGAGTCCGCGATCCAGCAACCGCAGGTAGACTGGCAGACTGCGCCAGGCGTCCATACGCCTGAACCGACCATTGCGCCTGAGCCTGAAAGTTATATTCCTGTGCAGCAGGAACAGTGGCAGCAACCGTATCAGCCGCCTGAGCCTGCCAGCGTGCCGCAACAACCGTATCAGGCTTATACGCCCGAACCCGCTGTACCTGAACAGCCATACGTTGCACCGGTGTCTGAACCCGAAGTGGTGGAGGAAGCGAAGCCATCCCGTCCGCCATTATACTATTTTGAAGAAGTGGAAGAGCGCCGCGCCCGTGAGCGCGAGCAGCTTGCCGCCTGGTATCAGCCCGTGCCCGAGCCGGTGCAGGAGCCTGTTGCAAAAGCGCCTTCGGTCAGCGTTCCACCTGTAGAACCTACGCCAGCCGTTGCGTCGGGTGCAGAAGCCGTGAAGCAGGCAACGGCAGCAGCTGCCGCGTCCGCTCCGCTATTCAGCCCGGCAACCGACAGCGCCCCGCGTCCTCAGGTGAAAGAGGGCATTGGTCCACAGCTGCCGCGCCCTAACCGCGTGCGCGTACCGACTCGCCGGGAGCTGGCCTCTTATGGCATTAAATTGCCTTCCCAGCGTATGGCGGAAGAAAAAGCCCGTGAGTCCGACTACGAAGATGATGCCGACGAACTGCATCAGGATGAGCTGGCGCGTCAGTTTGCTGCCCAGCAGAATCAGCGTTACGGCGAAGAGTATCAGCATGACGTGCCTTCACAGCATCACGTGCCTTCACAGCAGGACGACGATGATGCGGCCGAAGCGGAGCTGGCGCGCCAGTTTGCAGCAACGCAGCAGCAGCGTTATTCCGGTGAGCAACCTTCGGGGGCAAACCCGTTCTCGCTGTCGGATTTCGAATTCTCACCAATGAAAGATCTGGTGGATGATGGCCCAAGCGAACCGCTGTTCACGCCGAGCGTAATGCCGGAAGCGGAGCCGGTGCGTCAGCCGCCTGCACCACAGGCTTACGGGCAGCCGCAACAGCCGGCGCCGCAGGCGTATGCGCAGCCGCAGACACCTTCTCAACCGCCTCAGCCACAGTTCCAGCAGCCAGCACCACAGCCGCAGGAGAGCCTGATTCACCCGCTGCTGATGCGTAACGGAGACAGCCGACCGCTGCAACGACCAAGTACGCCGCTGCCGTCGCTGGATCTGTTAACGCCACCGCCAGCGGAAGTCGAGCCGGTGGATACCTTTGCCCTTGAGCAGATGGCCCGTCTGGTGGAAGCGCGTCTGGCTGACTTCCGCATTAAAGCGGACGTGGTGAACTACTCACCGGGCCCGGTGATCACCCGTTTCGAACTGAACCTGGCACCGGGCGTAAAAGCGGCGCGTATTTCTAACCTCTCCCGCGACCTGGCGCGTTCTCTGTCCACCGTGGCGGTACGCGTGGTGGAAGTGATCCCAGGCAAGCCTTACGTTGGCCTTGAGCTGCCAAACAAGAAACGCCAGACCGTTTATCTGCGTGAAGTTCTGGATAACACCAAATTCCGCGACAACCCGTCCCCGCTGACCGTGGTGTTGGGTAAAGATATCGCCGGCGATCCGGTGGTTGCCGATCTCGCGAAGATGCCGCACCTGCTGGTTGCGGGTACAACAGGCTCGGGTAAATCGGTCGGTGTGAACGCCATGATCCTCAGTATGCTCTACAAAGCGCAGCCTGAAGACGTGCGTTTCATCATGATCGACCCAAAAATGCTCGAACTGTCCGTCTACGAAGGCATTCCGCATCTGTTAACGGAAGTGGTTACCGACATGAAGGACGCCGCCAACGCATTACGCTGGAGCGTCAATGAAATGGAGCGTCGCTACAAGCTGATGTCGGCGCTGGGTGTGCGTAACCTGGCCGGTTATAACGAGAAAATCGCCGAGGCGGCGCGTATGGGCCGTCCGATTCCGGACCCATACTGGAAGCCGGGTGACAGCATGGATGCCCAGCATCCGGTGCTGGAAAAACTGCCTTACATCGTGGTGCTGGTGGATGAATTTGCCGACCTGATGATGACCGTTGGCAAGAAAGTGGAAGAGCTGATTGCGCGTCTGGCACAGAAAGCGCGTGCGGCGGGCATCCACCTGGTACTGGCAACGCAGCGTCCGTCCGTGGATGTAATCACCGGTCTTATTAAGGCAAACATCCCGACCCGTATCGCGTTTACCGTGTCGAGTAAAATTGACTCCCGTACTATCCTTGACCAGGGCGGAGCAGAGTCGCTGCTGGGGATGGGTGATATGCTCTATTCCGGGCCGAACTCCACCTCGCCGGTGCGTGTTCACGGTGCGTTTGTTCGCGACCAGGAAGTGCACGCGGTTGTGCAAGACTGGAAAGCGCGCGGGCGACCGCAATATGTTGACGGCATCACCTCTGACAGCGAAAACGAAGGTGGCGGCGGTGGTTTTGACGGCGGCGAAGAGCTGGATCCGTTATTCGACCAGGCGGTTAATTTCGTCACCGAAAAACGCAAAGCGTCCATATCCGGCGTGCAGCGCCAGTTCCGTATCGGTTACAACCGCGCGGCGCGTATCATTGAGCAGATGGAAGCCCAGGGCATCGTGAGCGAACAGGGGCACAACGGTAACCGTGAGGTGCTGGCGCCACCGCCTTTTGAGTAATCTTCAGCGATTGCAAAGAAGGGTAAATCAGCAAAAATTAAGCATATTCTTCTGTCGCCTGCCTTCGGGCAGGTACAGAATAGAAACGGAACCCCCATATCGGGAAGACGTATTTTAAGGAATAACAATGAAAAAAATCGCCATCGCCTGTGCATTACTCTCCAGTTTTGTTGCCAGCAGCGTCTGGGCTGATGCAGCCAGCGACCTTAAAAGCCGACTGGATAAAGTGAGCAGTTTCCACGCCAGCTTCACGCAAAAAGTGACTGACGGCAGCGGCAACGCGGTGCAGGAAGGCCAGGGAGATTTGTGGGTGAAACGCCCAAATCTGTTCAACTGGCACATGACCCAGCCAGATGAAAGCGTTCTGGTGTCTGACGGTAAAACCCTGTGGTTCTACAATCCGTTTGTTGAGCAGGCGACCGCCACCTGGCTAAAAGACGCGACCAGCAATACGCCGTTTATGCTCATTGCCCGTAACCAGTCCAGCGACTGGCAGCAGTACAACATCAAACAAAACGGTGATGAGTTCGTCCTTACGCCAAAAGGCAGCAACGGTAATCTGAAGCAGTTCACCATTAACGTGAGCAGCAACGGTACCATCAATCAGTTCGGCGCGGTTGAGCAGGACGATCAGCGCAGCAGCTATCAGTTGAAGTCTCAGCAAAACGGCGCCATTGATGCATCGAAATTCACCTTTACCCCGCCGCAGGGCGTAACGGTGGACGACCAACGCAATAAGTAAGAGGCATGAGTGAGCAACCTGTCGCTCGATTTTTCAGATAATGCGTTTCAACCTCTGGCCGCCCGTATGCGGCCAGAAAATTTAGCGCAGTACATCGGTCAGCAACATCTGCTGGCTGCGGGGAAACCCTTGCCGCGCGCTATTGAGGCGGGGCATCTGCACTCCATGATCCTCTGGGGGCCACCCGGCACCGGAAAAACCACGCTCGCTGAAGTGATCGCCCGCTATGCCAACGCGGACGTTGAGCGCATCTCGGCGGTCACGTCGGGGGTGAAAGAGATCCGCGAGGCGATCGAGCGGGCGCGACAAAACCGCAATGCCGGACGTCGCACCATTCTGTTTGTCGACGAAGTTCACCGCTTCAACAAGAGCCAGCAGGACGCCTTTCTGCCGCACATTGAAGACGGTACGATTTTCTTTATCGGCGCCACCACGGAAAACCCGTCGTTTGAACTGAACTCTGCGCTGCTCTCCCGGGCGCGCGTGTATCTGCTTAAATCGCTGACCACGGAAGATATCGAAAAAGTTCTGACGCAGGCGATGGAGGACAACGCGCGTGGTTACGGTGGGCAGGATATCGTTCTGCCGGACGAGACGCGTCTTGCTATCGCCGAACTGGTTAACGGTGATGCCCGTCGTGCGTTGAACACGCTCGAAATGATGGTCGATATGGCCGAAGTGGACGATGCGGGCAAGCGCGTATTAAAGCCTGAACTGCTCACCGAAATTGCCGGTGAGCGTAGCGCGCGCTTCGATAATAAAGGCGATCGTTTTTACGACCTCATCTCTGCATTACATAAGTCCGTGCGCGGCAGCGCTCCGGATGCGGCGCTCTACTGGTACGCGCGTATCATTACCGCCGGTGGCGATCCGTTATATGTCGCGCGTCGCTGCCTGGCGATTGCGTCAGAAGATGTCGGTAATGCCGATCCACGCGCCATGCAGGTCGCTATTTCCGCCTGGGACTGCTTTACCCGCGTCGGGCCTGCGGAGGGCGAGCGTGCCATTGCGCAGGCGATTGTGTATCTGGCTTGCGCACCGAAAAGTAACGCGGTGTATACCGCCTTCAAAGCGGCGATGTCGGATGCACGTGAACGTCCGGACTACGATGTGCCGGTTCATCTGCGCAATGCGCCAACTAAATTGATGAAAGAGATGGGTTACGGGCAGGAGTATCGCTACGCCCATGACGAACCCAACGCCTACGCCGCCGGCGAGGAGTATTTCCCGCAGGAGATGGCACAAACCCGCTATTATCACCCCACAAACAGAGGTCTTGAGGGTAAGATTGGCGAAAAGCTCGCCTGGCTTGCCGGACAGGATCAAAATAGCCCTATAAAACGCTACCGTTAGTTCAATCGTTGCGGTAATGTTGGCAATATATCTCTGTGGCCGCAGGCTGTGGTCACTTTTTCCTCTTTTAATTCGATAAGCACAGGATAAGCATGCTCGATCCCAATCTGCTGCGTAATGAGCCAGACGCAGTCGCTGAAAAACTGGCACGCCGGGGCTTTAAGCTGGATGTAGATAAGCTGCGCGCTCTTGAAGAGCGTCGTAAAGTTTTGCAGGTACAAACAGAAAATCTGCAGGCAGAGCGTAATTCTCGATCGAAATCCATTGGCCAGGCGAAAGCGCGCGGGGAAGATATTGAGCCATTACGCCTGGAAGTGAACAAACTGGGTGAAGAGCTGGATCAGGCGAAAGCTGAACTGGACGTTCTTCAGGCTGAAATTCGTGATATCGCTCTGGCGATCCCGAACATTCCTGACGACAGCGTCCCTGTCGGCAAAGACGAAAACGACAACGTTGAAGTGAAACGCTGGGGTACGCCTCGCGAGTTTGACTTCGAGGTGCGCGATCACGTGACGCTGGGCGAAATGCACGCGGGCCTGGACTTTGCGGCTGCGGTTAAGCTGACCGGTTCTCGCTTCGTGGTAATGAAAGGTCAGATTGCTCACCTGCATCGCGCGCTGGCGCAATTTATGCTGGATCTGCACACCGAGCAGCATGGCTACAGCGAAACCTACGTTCCGTATCTGGTTAACCACGATACGCTGTACGGTACAGGCCAGCTGCCGAAATTTGCCGGCGATCTGTTCCATACCCGTCCGCTGGACGAAGAAGCTGACAGCAGCAACTACGCGCTGATCCCAACCGCGGAAGTGCCGCTGACCAACCTCGTGCGTGATGAGATCATCGACGAAGACGATCTGCCAATCAAACTGACTGCGCACTCTCCATGTTTCCGTTCTGAAGCCGGTTCTTACGGTCGTGATACGCGCGGTCTGATCCGTATGCACCAGTTCGATAAAGTTGAGATGGTGCAGATCGTTCGTCCGGAAGAGTCTATGGACGCGCTGGAAGAGATGACAGGTCACGCAGAGAAAGTGCTGGAGCTGCTGGGGCTGCCATACCGCCGTATGGCGCTGTGCACCGGTGACATGGGCTTCGGCGCCTGCAAAACCTTCGACCTCGAAGTCTGGGTGCCTGCGCAAAACACCTACCGTGAAATCTCCTCTTGCTCTAACGTCTGGGATTTCCAGGCGCGTCGTATGCAGGCGCGTTGCCGCAGCAAGTCCGACAAGAAGACCCGTCTGGTTCATACCCTGAACGGTTCTGGTCTGGCGGTTGGCCGTACGCTGGTTGCCGTGTTGGAGAACTACCAGCAGGCAGATGGTCGTATTGAGATCCCTGAGGTGCTGCGTCCTTACATGAAAGGCCAGCAGTTCATCGGCTAATATTTTGCTGCAAAACAAAAAAGCGCCTCAGGGCGCTTTTTTTATATCTTTGATTTGATACGACGCAATATTCCCTCCCTCTAAAGTAGTAATACTCCTCCGAACGAAAGTTAGCATAAAACACCTGTAACGAAGGAATTCGTTATATATAAAACTACATAGCGGTATGCGCCGCCTCTCTTTTCTTTGTGAGCAACCAAAGTGAGTCTTTATGAAAATCAAAGCGCCTGAAGCGTTAATGGCTGCCGAGGTCACTCGCCGTGGGTTGATGAAAACCACGGCAATAGGTGGTCTGGCGGTTGCCAGCAGCGCCTTTACGCTTCCTTTTACCCGTCTGGCGTCGGCGGCGGAGGCTCTGTCTCCCGCTTCAGCCCCGGAAAAAGTGGTGTGGAGTGCCTGTACCGTTAACTGTGGTAGCCGTTGTCCGCTGCGTATGCATGTTGTGGACGGTGAAATCAAATACGTTGAAACCGACAATACCGGCGATGATAACTACGAAGGGTTACACCAGGTTCGTGCCTGTCTGCGTGGCCGCTCAATGCGCCGTCGCGTTTATAACCCGGATCGTCTGAAATATCCGATGAAGCGTGTCGGTAAGCGTGGGGAAGGGAAGTTCGAGCGCATTAGCTGGGACGAAGCCTACGATATTATCGCGACCAACATGCAGCGCCTGATCAAAGAGTACGGCAACGAATCCATCTACCTGAACTATGGCACCGGGACGCTGGGCGGCACCATGACCCGCTCCTGGCCGCCGGGTAAAACGCTGGTAGCGCGCCTGATGAACTGCTGCGGCGGCTATCTCAATCATTATGGCGACTACTCTTCCGCACAGATTGCCGCGGGCCTGAACTACACCTATGGCGGCTGGGCAGACGGTAACAGCCCGTCGGATATAGAAAACAGCAAGCTGGTGGTATTGTTCGGCAACAACCCGGGCGAAACGCGTATGAGCGGCGGTGGGGTAACCTATTATCTTGAGCAGGCGCGCGCCAAATCCAACGCACGTATGATCATCGTCGATCCGCGCTACACCGATACCGGCGCGGGGCGAGAAGACGAGTGGATCCCTATCCGCCCTGGTACCGATGCGGCGCTGGTCAATGCGCTGGCGTATGTGATGATCACTGAAAACCTCGTCGATCAGCCGTTCCTTGATAAATACTGCGTCGGCTATGACGAGAAGACGCTGCCAGCCAGCGCACCGGCTAACGGGCATTACAAAGCGTATATTCTTGGTCAGGGCAGCGACGGGGTAGCGAAAACCCCTGAGTGGGCATCCACCATCACCGGCATTCCAGTCGAACGTATTGTTCAGCTGGCCCGTGAAATTGGTTCAGCAAAACCGGCTTATATCAGCCAGGGCTGGGGACCGCAGCGTCACGCGAACGGCGAAATTGCCACCCGCGCTATTTCTATGCTCTCGATTCTGACTGGCAACGTCGGCATTCACGGCGGTAATAGCGGGGCGCGTGAAGGCTCGTATGAAGTACCGTTTGAACGTATGCCAACGCTGGATAACCCGGTTCAGACCAGCATCTCCATGTTTATGTGGACGGACGCGATCGAGCGCGGCCCGGAAATGACCGCGCTACGCGACGGTGTTCGGGGCAAAGATAAGCTGGATGTGCCGATCAAAATGATCTGGAACTATGCCGGTAACTGCCTGATCAACCAGCACTCTGAAATCAACCGCACCCACGAAATCTTGCAGGACGACAAGAAGTGCGAAATGATTGTGGTGATCGACTGCCACATGACCTCATCGGCGAAGTATGCCGATATTCTGCTCCCAGACTGCACCGCCTCTGAGCAGATGGATTTCGCGCTGGACGCCTCCTGCGGCAACATGTCCTATGTGATCTTCACAGACCAGGCCATCAAACCGCGCTTCGAGTGCAAAACTATCTATGAGATGACGTCCGAGCTGGCGAAACGCCTTGGCGTTGAGCAGCAGTTCACAGAGGGGCGTACTCAGGAAGAGTGGATGCGCCATCTGCACGAGCTCTCACGCAAAGCCATTCCAGACCTGCCGGACTTCGATACCTTCCGCAAGCAGGGCATGTACAAGCAGCGCGATCCGGAAGGGCATCACGTGGCGTATAAAGCCTTCCGCGACGATCCGCAGGCCAATCCGCTGACCACGCCGTCGGGCAAAATCGAGATCTACTCCGAAGAGCTGGCAAAAATTGCCGCAACGTGGGAATTGCCGGAAGGGGACGTTATCGATCCGCTACCGATCTATACGCCTGGCTTCGAAAACTACAACGATCCGCTGACGGAGAAATTCCCACTTCAGTTAACCGGTTTCCACTACAAAGCGCGTGTTCACTCCACCTACGGCAACGTTGACGTTCTGAAAGCGGCCTGCCGACAGGAGATGTGGATCAACCCGATGGATGCGAAAGCGCGCGGCATCAGTAATGGCGATCGCGTACGTATCTTCAACGGACGTGGCGAAGTGCATATCGAAGCTAAAGTGACTCCGCGCATGATGCCTGGCGTTGTCGCGCTGGGGGAAGGGGCCTGGTATAACCCGGATGCGAACCGTATCGATCAGGCGGGCTGCATCAACGTTCTCACTACGCAGCGTCCATCGCCGCTGGCGAAGGGCAACCCATCCCACACAAACCTCGTTCAGGTTGAAAAGGCGTAAGGAGTAACCGATGACAACCCAGTATGGATTTTTTATTGATTCCAGCCGCTGCACCGGGTGCAAAACCTGCGAGCTGGCCTGCAAGGATTATAAAGACCTGACCCCGGACGTCAGCTTCCGTCGTATTTATGAATACGCGGGCGGCGACTGGCAGGAGGATAACGGCGTCTGGCATCAGAACGTCTTCGCCTATTACCTGTCGATTGCCTGCAACCACTGCGAAGATCCGGCCTGCACCAAGGTCTGCCCGAGCGGGGCAATGCACAAGCGCGACGACGGTTTTGTGGTGGTGGACGAGGATGTCTGCATTGGCTGTCGCTACTGCCACATGGCCTGCCCGTACGGTGCGCCGCAGTATAACGCGGCTAAAGGCCACATGACCAAGTGCGACGGCTGCCACAGCCGCGTGGCGGACGGCAAAAAGCCCATCTACGTCGAGTCCTGCCCGCTGCGCGCGCTGGACTTTGGCCCGATTGAAGAGCTGCGTAAAAAACACGGTCAACTTGCTGCGGTCGCGCCGCTGCCGTCTGCGCACTTCACGAAGCCGAGTATTGTGATTAAACCTAACGCCAACAGCCGTCCGACGGGTGACACCACCGGCTACCTGGCAAACCCGAAGGAGGTGTGAGATGGGAAGTGGATGGCATGAATGGCCGCTTATGATCTTCACGGTCTTTGGGCAGTGTGTTGCAGGCGGGTTTATCGTCCTTGCGCTGGCGCTGTTAAAAGGGAACCTCAATGCTGAACAGCAGCAGCGTTTAGTGTTGAGCATGTTTGGCCTGTGGGTGTTGATGGGGATTGGGTTTATCGCCTCTACGCTGCACCTGGGCTCACCGATGCGCGCGTTTAACTCCCTGAACCGCGTAGGTGCCTCTTCGCTGAGTAACGAGATTGCCAGCGGCGCAATCTTCTTTGCAGTTGGCGGGCTGGGGTGGTTACTGGCAGCGCTGAAAAAGCTGCCGTCAGGGTTACGTGCGTTGTGGCTCATCGTCACCATGGTACTGGGCGTTGTCTTCGTCTGGATGATGGTCCGGGTGTACAACACCATCGATACCGTTCCGACCTGGTACAGCGTCTGGACGCCGATGAGCTTCTTCCTGACCATGTTTATTGGCGGGCCGCTGCTGGGTTATCTGCTTCTGCGTGTAGCTGGCATTAATGGTTGGGCGATGCGCCTGCTGCCCGCGGTCTCGCTGCTGGCACTGGTCATCAGTACCGTTGTAGCGCTTATGCAGGGAGCGGAGCTGGCGACGATTCACAGCTCTATCCAACAGGCTTCGGCGCTGGTACCGGATTACGGTTCTCTGATGGCCTGGCGTGTGGTGCTGCTGACGGCGGCGCTGGTGTGCTGGATTGCCCCTCAGCTTAAAGGTTACGCGCCTGCGCTACCGTTGCTGTCACTGGCCTTTGTGCTGGTGCTGGCAGGGGAGTTAATTGGTCGCGGCGTATTTTACGGTCTGCATATGACGGTCGGTATGGCTGTCGCCAGCTAATTTTAGATTTTGTTATAAAAAGCCGGGACATAGTGCCCGGCTTTTCTTTTTTCATTCATGAAATTTTTCGACTGATGTTTCGTTGTAAAAATTCCCGGAAATAAATAAAAACAAATAGATAATTAATATTGGTAGCAGGCTTTGCATTAGCAGGATGAGTTTTTTAAATCGACAAGGCGCATATCGTGCGTGACGCCTGAATCGGTGGATTGACTTTGTTTTTGCCAGTGGCATGATGCGCACGAAATCTGAACTTCCTCACGGTTTTTAATCCATGACCACCTATACCCGCCCGGTGCTTTTGTTGCTCTGTGGCCTGCTTTTGCTGACCCTGGCGATCGCGGTGTTGAACACACTCGTCCCGCTATGGCTCGCCCATGAAAACTTACCAACCTGGCAGGTGGGTATGGTTAGCTCGTCCTTTTTTACGGGCAATCTGCTGGGTACCTTATTAACGGGCAGCCTTATTAAGCGCTTTGGTTTTAACCGCAGTTATTATCTGGCGTCACTGATCTTTGCCGTCGGATGCGCCGGTTTAGGACTGATGGTCGGCTTCTGGAGCTGGATGGTCTGGCGCTTTATTGCGGGCGTTGGCTGCGCCATGATCTGGGTGGTGGTTGAAAGTGCGCTGATGTGCAGCGGCACGTCCCGTAATCGCGGGCGTCTGCTGGCGGCTTATATGATGGTTTACTACGTCGGTACCGTTCTGGGACAACTGATGGTCAGCAAATTCCCAACCGACCTGATGAGCGTTCTGCCATGGGTAACAGGGATGGTGCTGGCCGCAATTCTGCCGCTGCTCTTTACCCGTATCGTGAACCAGAGCAGTGAGCATCAGGAGGCCACGCACGTCTGGCCGATGCTGAGACTGCGTCAGGCGCGCCTGGGGATAAACGGCTGTATTATTTCCGGGATTGTGCTGGGGTCGCTCTATGGCCTGATGCCGCTCTATCTCAACCATCAGGGCGTCAGCGATTCCGGGATCGGTTTCTGGATGGCGGTGATGGTCAGCGCGGGGATTGTCGGCCAGTGGCCGATTGGCCGCCTGGCGGACCGCTTTGGTCGTCTGCTGGTGCTGCGCGTCCAGGTTTTCGCGGTCATCATGGGCTGTCTCGCCATGCTCAGCAACGCCGCGATGGCGCCTGCGCTGTTCATTCTGGGGGCTGCGGGTTTTACGCTCTATCCGGTCGCGATGGCCTGGGCCTGTGAGAAAGTTGAGCATCACCAGCTGGTGGCGATGAACCAGGCATTGTTGCTGAGTTACACCATCGGCAGTTTACTGGGGCCGACTTTTACCGCTATGCTCATGCAAAATTACTCTGATAATCTGCTGTTTATCATGATCGCCAGCGTATCGTTTATTTATCTGTTAATGCTGCTGCGCAAAGCGGGCGAGCACCCAACGCCAGTGGCACATGCCTGATTAAATAAAAGCCTGTCGATGACAGGCTTTTTTGTCCCTGTCACATATAAGACTTTTACTTATTGTGAGTTTTTACTGCCTGGCGATAATTCAAATGAGTTCTACCACTAAAAGGCAGCAATCATGTCTACTCGTCGTTTTTCCACTACCGCACTTGCCGTAGTGTTGGCTTTAACGTTTGCAACGGCTCCGGCCATGGCTAATCCTGGAAACGGGAATGGCGGTGGTCACGGAAACGGTGGCGGACAAGGTAATAGCGGCAATCATGGTAACGGGAACGCTGGTAACCATGGTAATAAGCACAATAACGGCCAGGATAATCCAGGGAAATCGGATAAGAGCTTTAAAAACAGCAACGATGTTGGTCATGATGTTGACGTCCGCGTGAGCTTCGATCATGCCCGCCATCTGGCACTGAATTACGGCTTAACGGGCTACGACTCCCTGCCTCCGGGTATTGCGAAAAACCTGGCGCGCGGTAAGCCACTGCCTCCGGGCATTGCGAAGAAAACCGTGCCAGCCGATATGCTGGGTCAGCTTCCTTCTTATCCGGGCTATGAATGGCGCGTGGTGGGTGACGACCTGGTCTTAATTGCGCTGAGTACCGCGATTGTGACTTCGGTGATTAACGGCGTCTTTAAATAGAATATAAAAAGGCCCGGTTTTCACCGGGCCTTTTCGTTAATACATGACCTTGTGGCCATACTGCTCAAGAATACCTTTGACGCGCTCCATCGTCTCTTTTTTCGGCGGCTTCACGCCATCGAGCTTGTACTCTTCACCCATTGCCACCCATTTGTGTTTACCCAGCTCGTGATAGGGCAGGAGTTCAATTTTCTCCACGTTACCCATATCCCGGGTAAATTCGCCCAGACGATGTGCAGAATCATCATCATCTGACCAGCCCGGTACCACCACGTAGCGGATCCAGGTCTTGACGCCTTTGTTGGCAATGTATTTGGCAAATTCCAGCGTACGGTGGTTTGAGACGCCAACCAGATTCTGGTGGATCTCATCGTTCATCTGCTTGAGATCGAGCATCACCAGATCGGTCACTTCAAGCAGTTCATCAATAACCGGATCGTAACGGCGCACAAAGCCGTTGGTGTCGAGGCAGGTATGAATACCTTCTTTATGGCAGGCGCGGAACCAGTCGCGCACAAATTCAGCCTGAAGAATAGCTTCACCGCCGGATGCCGTCACGCCACCACCGGACGCGTTCATGAAGTGGCGATAGGTCACCACCTCTTTCATCAGATCCTCAACGGTGACTTCTTTACCGCCATGGGTGTCCCAGGTGTCACGGTTATGGCAGTACAGGCAGCGCATCAGGCAGCCCTGGAAGAAAGTGATAAAGCGGATCCCCGGGCCATCGACGGTGCCACAGGATTCAAAGGAGTGAATGCGACCAATAATTGACATTGCGGTGATATCTCCGAATTTGGCCCATCCGGGGGCCTATGTAGATGCACAGCTCAAAGGCTATGTCGAGTCTGTTTTGGCTGTTATCCATTAAGTATAGATAGCGGACAAAAGAGACTGATGAAGCGAGGGTGTTAAAAAGGCCCCACTTGCGTGGAGCCTTTATTGTACGCTTTTTAACGCGTGATTTCAGTCAATTCCACTTACATGGACTGAGTGAAAGTACGGGTGATAACGTCCTGCTGCTGTTCTTTCGTCAGGGAGTTAAAACGTACTGCGTAGCCTGATACACGAATGGTCAGCTGAGGATATTTCTCAGGATGTTCCATCGCGTCGAGCAGCATTTCACGGTTCATCACGTTCACGTTCAGGTGCTGACCACCTTCAATGGACGCTTCGTGGTGGAAGTAACCATCCATCAGACCCGCGAGGTTAGTTTTACGCACTTCGTCGTCTTTACCCAGCGCGTTTGGCACGATAGAGAAGGTGTAAGAGATACCATCTTTCGCGTATGCAAACGGCAGTTTAGCAACGGAGGTCAGAGAGGCAACCGCACCTTTCTGGTCACGACCGTGCATTGGGTTAGCACCTGGGCCGAATGGCGCGCCAGCACGACGACCGTCTGGGGTGTTACCGGTTTTCTTACCATACACAACGTTAGAGGTGATGGTCAGAACAGACTGAGTCGGGATAGCGTTACGATAGGTAGTGAGTTTCTGAATTTTCTTCATGAAACGTTCTACCAGGTCAACCGCCATGTCATCAACGCGAGCGTCGTTGTTACCAAACTGCGGGTATTCGCCTTCGATTTCGAAGTCGATAGCCAGACCATCTTCGTCACGAATTGGTTTAACTTTCGCATATTTGATTGCAGACAGGGAGTCAGCCGCAACGGACAGACCTGCGATACCACACGCCATGGTGCGAACGACGTCACGGTCGTGCAGCGCCATCAGAGAGGCTTCGTAGCTGTACTTGTCGTGCATGTAGTGGATGACGTTCAGCGCAGTGACATACTGCTTAGCCAGCCAGTCCATGAAGTGATCCATGCGCTCCATCACTTCGTCGAAGTTCAGAAGGTCGCCTTTGATCGGTTCAGACTTAGGACCAACCTGCATTTTCAGTTTTTCGTCAACGCCGCCGTTGATTGCGTACAGCATGGTTTTCGCCAGGTTTGCACGCGCACCGAAGAATTGCATTTGCTTACCAACAACCATTGGGCTTACGCAGCACGCGATAGCGTAGTCGTCGTTGTTGAAGTCCGGACGCATCAGGTCATCGTTCTCGTATTGCAGAGAAGAGGTGTCGATGGACACTTTAGCGGCGAATTTCTTGAAGTTCAGTGGCAGTTTTTCAGACCACAGAACGGTGATGTTCGGCTCCGGAGAAGGACCCATGGTGTACAGGGTGTTCAGGAAGCGGAAGCTGTTTTTGGTTACCAGCGTACGGCCATCTACGCCCATACCGCCGATAGATTCGGTTGCCCAGATTGGGTCACCAGAGAACAGCTCATCATATTCTGGAGTACGCAGGAAGCGAACCATACGCAGTTTCATGACCAGATGGTCAATCATTTCCTGAGCGTCTTGCTCGGTGATTTTGCCTGCTTTGATATCGCGTTCGATATACGCATCCAGGAAGGTAGATACGCGGCCGAAGGACATTGCTGCACCGTTCTGAGACTTAACAGCGGCCAGGTAGCCGAAGTAGGTCCACTGGATAGCTTCCTGAGCGTTGGTTGCAGGACCAGAGATATCACAGCCGTATTTAGCCGCCATCTCTTTGATCTGACCCAGCGCACGGTGCTGTTCAGCAATCTCTTCACGCAGACGGATAGTCGCTTCCAGGTTTACGCCGTTTTCCAGGTCAGACTGGAGAGAGACGAACTGCGCGTATTTGTCTTTCATCAGGAAGTCGATACCGTACAGCGCAACGCGACGGTAGTCACCGATGATACGGCCACGGCCATAGGCATCTGGCAGACCGGTCAGAACGCCAGATTTACGGCAGTTCAGAATGTCTTTGGTGTAAACATCGAATACACCCTGGTTATGGGTTTTACGGTATTCGGTGAAGATTTTTTTCAGCATTGGGTCCAGCTCGCGGTTATACGCTTTGCAGGAACCTTCAACCATTTTAATGCCACCGAACGGGATGATTGCGCGTTTCAGTGGTGCTTCAGTCTGGAGACCAACGATTTTCTCAAGGGCTTTGTTGATGTAGCCAGCATCGTGAGAAGTGATGGTAGAAGCAACGGAGGTGTCAAAATCAACTGGCGCGTGAGTGCGGTTTTCCAGTTTAACGCCTTCCATTACGCTGTCCCACAGCTTGGTGGTTGCATCAGTCGCACCAGCCAGGAAGGATTCGTCACCTTCATACGGGGTATAGTTTTTCTGAATGAAGTCACGGACGTTGACTTCATTCTGCCAGTCACCTTTCGTAAAACCTTCCCAGGCTGTGGCTAACTTTTCATTAAGCTCGGACATGTAACACCTACCTTCTTAAGTGGATTTTTTATTTACTGCCTGAGACAACCATTAATGATGATCGCCGCCACGCAGGTAAATGACCCAGTATGTCAACCCAACTAACAGACCCCCACCGATAATGTTCCCGATAGTGACGGGGATCAGGTTATCAGTAATGAAATTCATAATAGTCAGGTGTGAAAAACTTTCCGGGGTTGAACCAACAGCAGTCCAGAACTCCGGGCTTGCAAAGTTGCGGATAACAATCCCCATCGGGATCATGAACATATTCGCAATACTGTGCTCAAAGCCGCTGGCAACAAACATCGCAACCGGCAGAACCATAATCATGGCTTTATCCATCAGGCTACGACCAGAGTAGCTCATCCAGACCGCCAGGCAGACCATCAGGTTTGCAAGGATGCCGAGAGCAACGGCTTCGATAAATGTATGGTGCATTTTGTGGTCGGCGGTTTGCAGGACGTTAAGCCCCCAGCCGCCGTTGGCGGTCATGTACTCGCCAGAAAGCCACATCAACAGAACAAAGAGCAGACAGCCAATCAGGTTGCCAACGTAGACGTTGAGCCAGTTGCGCCCCAGTTGACCCCAGGTAATTCTTCCGCTGGCTTTTGCCACAACAATCAGCACCGTTGAGGTGAAGAGGTCGGCGCCGCAGATGACGCAGAGGATCAGGCCCAGTGAGAAGCAAATACCACCAATCAGTTTCGCTATGCCGAAAGGCATCCCGGCAGTGCCGGTGGTGGCTGTGATATAGAAGACGAAAGCGATGGAGATGAACACCCCAGCCGTAATGGCCAGAAAGAACGTCGTCATCGGATGTTTCGTTGCTTTGTAGACACCCGCTTCTTCGGCAACTTTCGCCATCGCAGCGGGGAGTAATAGATCAAAAGGGTTGTCAGCTTTCACACTAACTCTCTCTTTATTAAGTCGGCGACGAGATACTAACAAAGCATTATAGAAGAGAAATTGATATAGATCATATCTCGCCTGGCTTATAGGCCCGCAATGTGTATGGTTTTACAGCAAAAGCGGAGTAAGTATTTGATTATCCGTATAAAAATAAATTTTAAAAGTTATGAAAAGAGTTGAATTTTTTCCTTCAGCCTCCCGTGGAACAGTTAATTAAAATGGAGTATTTATTAGAATTAGTAACAGTAAAGCCCAGGTAAGCGTTTTTATATTTACCCGTGGTTAACTTAATTATTACAATTAAACGTCATTGCGGAAAAATAAAAAAAAGGGGCAATGAAATTGCCCCGTAATATAGCTCAGGCGATTGAATACGCCTACAGCCATTAATGTTATATGCGCTTATTTTGACCAGTAAGCGGCTTTAGCCTTCTGCAATTTTTCATACGCATTCAGCAGCGACTGATGCGCCGGGAAGGCTTTCAGATCGCTGTCAACCGCTTGCAGGCCATAGAACGGTTCTTCACCGCTCAGCGCAGCGCTGGCAGCTTCAACGGCATCTGCACCGTACATGCGGACGAAGGCGTTCAGATACTGCAATGGCTCGCGGTCGTCTTCCTGAGAAAGCAGGAGCAGCGTTTGCAGGCAACGGTAATAGTTAGTGCGCTCGGCGGAGAAGACGGACTGGTTAAACTCCATCGTCCACTCGGTCCAGGCCAAAGCCTGATCCAGATCGCCGCCCGCCAGCGCCAGCATCGCTTTTAGCTCGCCGATGCGCAGCGTGTACCAGCCGTTATCTTTTCCGGTTGCCAGACCCAGCAGTTCGCGTACGCGGGTGAAATCATCGTGTCCTTCTTCGTCCAGTTGGGCGATCAGGTTCAGATAATCTTCTTTATCCCACTCGCTGCCCGGCAGGGCCAGCAGGGTTTCACGCAGATGCGCGCCCATGCTGTTGTTCGCCAGCCACAGATCTTCTGCCGGATAGATGTCCGACATACCCGGCACAATAATACGGCACGCATAAACGCCGAGGTGTTCATAGTCGGCAATATAGACTTCCTGATCTTCCGCGTTGAAGATCGCCATCAGGGTGGCGAACTCTTCTTCCGTCGTACCGGCAAAGCTCCAGTCCACGAACGGATAGTCTGCGTCCTGTTTGAACATATCCCAGGAGATCAAACCGCTGGAGTCGATGAAGTGCGTTTCGAGGTTGGTGTGCTCGGCGACTTCTTCGTCATCAAAGGTTGGCGGGGTGAATACGTCGAGATCTTTCAGGCTACGACCTTGCAGCAGTTCGGTCACGGTACGCTCCAGCGCCACGCCGAAGTCCGGGTGCGCGCCGAAAGAGGCGAAGCAGGTGCCATTTGCCGGGTTGAACAGTACCACGCAGATAACCGGATATTTGCCGCCCAGAGAGCCGTCATAAGCAAAGATTGGGAAACCTTCCGCTTCCAGTTTGGCGATGGATTCCACCACGCCCGGGTAGCGCGCCAGCACGTCAGCCGGGATCTCCGGCAGGCTGATGGATTCAGCAATAATACGGTTTTTGATGTGACGCTCGAAAACTTCAGACAACCCCTGTACACGCGCTTCGTTACGGGTGTTACCGGCAGACATACCGTTAGACACATACAGATTGCCAACGATGTTCATTGGAATGTAAACGGTCTGCTCGTCAGACTGACGGGTGAACGGCAGGGCGCAGATACCACGATCCTCATTGCCGGATTGCAGGTCGATCAGCATGCTGGCGGTCAGTTCGTTTTCCGGATCGTAGAACGCGCGCAGGCGGGCATCGAGAATGCCTTCCGGCAGTTCGTCGTCTTCGGGTAGCGGGAACCATTTTTCGTTCGGGTAGTGAACGAACGGGCCGTTGGCAATCGTTTCACCCAGCCAGAAGTCGGCGAAGAAATAGTTGGTGGACAGACGCTCAAAATACTCACCCAGCGCAGAGGCCAGTGCCGCTTTTTTGGTCGCGCCTTTGCCGTTGGTAAAGCACAGCGCACAGTCTTTGTCGCGAATATGCACGGACCAGACGTGAGGCACCGGATTCAGCCAGGAGGCTTCTTCGATATTAAAGCCCAGGTCGGTCAGTTTCTGCTGGAAGCGAGCGATGGAATCTTCCAGAGCGGCGTCTTTGCCGGGGATAAACGTTTGAGTCATGGCGTTCACTTTTATCGTACGTAAAGCGCGCAATGATACGGGTTTTGCGTGACGGGTGCTATCTCCGGCGAAAATAAATGGCTGGGCTATGCTTATAAGCAGTAACCTACTGTTAAGGCATAAAAAAATGAAAGCATTTGATCTCCAGCGGATGGCGTTTGATAAAGTCCCACCTGAGTTTTTAGGCGAAGTGGCGTTGCGTAGCCTGTACACCTTTGTACTCGTCTTCCTGTTCCTGAAAATCACCGGACGTCGCGGCGTGCGGCAGATGTCACTGTTTGAAGTGCTGATTATCCTGACGCTGGGTTCGGCGGCAGGGGACGTTGCCTTTTATGACGATGTGCCGATGGTGCCGGTTTTTATCGTCTTCGTGACGCTTGCGCTGCTGTACCGGCTGGTCATGTGGCTGATGTCGAAAAGTGAAAAACTGGAAGATCTGTTCGAAGGAAAACCGGTGGTGATTGTCGAAGATGGTCAACTGGCCTGGGAGAATGTGCAAAGCGCCAATATGACGGAGTTTGAGTTCTTTATGGAGCTACGTATAAGCAGCGTTGAACAACTGGGGCAGGTGCGTCTGGCGATTATGGAAACGAACGGTCAAATCAGCGTTTATTACTATCCTGACGATGAGGTCAAGCCCGGCCTGTGCATACTGCCGGATATGCTTATCGAGCGATACAAAACCGTCCCTGATGCGGGCCAGTATGCCTGCATAAAATGCAGCCACGTGGTGGTCATGCAGGCGGGCGATCATCAATTATGCCCTCGCTGTACAAATCCAGAATGGACGAAGGTTAGCCGTGCTAAACGCATTACCTGACAGCGATATTGTCGGTTTTGCGACAACGGTACGGCAGATTGTTTTGTGTGACGAGGGGCACATTTCTTCGGCCATAAGTTTTAGACATTGCGGCGCGTGTCACTGAGTGATAAAACCGATATCCACAGTTATAACTTATGGCTTTTAGCGTGGTGAGGGGAAATGGCTCAAGTCTTTAATTTCAGTTCAGGTCCGGCAATGTTACCGGCAGACGTGCTCAAACAGGCTCAACAGGAGCTGTGTGACTGGAACGGTCTGGGTACGTCGGTGATGGAAGTCAGCCACCGGGGTAAAGCGTTTATTCAGGTGGCGGAAGAGGCAGAAAAGGATTTTCGCGATCTGCTGAACATTCCCTCGAACTACAAAGTATTGTTCTGTCACGGCGGTGGACGCGGTCAGTTTGCGGGTATTCCGCTCAATCTGCTGGGCGACAAATCCACCGCTGATTACGTTGATGCCGGCTACTGGGCGGCCAGTGCGGTAAAAGAAGCGCACAAATATTGCACGCCGAACGTTATCGATGCCAAAGTGACCGTTGACGGTATGCGCGCCGTGAAGCCGATGAGTGAGTGGCAGCTTTCTGACAACGCCGCGTATCTTCATTACTGCCCGAACGAAACCATCGACGGTATCGCTATTCACGAAGAGCCAGACTTTGGCGAAAATGTCATTGTGACGGCGGACTTCTCCTCCACCATTCTGTCCACGCCGCTGGACGTCAGCCGCTACGGCGTCATCTACGCGGGTGCCCAGAAAAACATCGGTCCTGCGGGTCTGACTATCGTTATCGTGCGTGAAGACCTGCTGGGGAAAGCCCATAAGTCTTGCCCGTCAATTCTGGATTACACCGTCCTGAACGACAACGATTCCATGTTCAACACTCCACCAACGTTCGCCTGGTATCTCTCCGGCCTGGTCTTCAAATGGCTGAAGCAAAAAGGCGGCGTGGCGCAGATGGACAAGATCAATCAGCAAAAAGCTGAACTGCTGTACGGCGTGATCGACAAGAGCGATTTCTACCGTAACGATGTCGCCAAAACTAACCGTTCGCGCATGAACGTGCCGTTCCAGCTGGCGGACAACAACCTGGATAACGTGTTCCTGGAAGAGTCCTTCGCGGCGGGTCTGCATGCGCTGAAAGGTCACCGTGTGGTAGGCGGTATGCGTGCCTCTATCTATAACGCGATGCCGCTGGAAGGCGTTAAAGCCCTGACTGATTTCATGATCGACTTCGAACGTCGTCACGGTTAATTGGCTGTTTTTCACCCCCGCAGCGTTCCTGCGGGGTTTTTATTATGTTGAGTTGAGAGTTGAGTTTCATGGAATCCCTGACGTTACAACCTATCGCGCGGGTAGATGGCACCATTAATCTGCCTGGTTCAAAAAGTGTCTCGAACCGCGCTCTGCTGCTGGCAGCTCTGGCAAACGGCACCACCGTCCTTTCCAACCTGCTGGACAGCGATGACGTGCGCCATATGCTCAATGCACTGAAAGCGTTGGGCGTTCAGTACGCGCTGTCAGACGATCGTACCCGTTGTGAAGTCACCGGTAACGGCGGCGCATTACATTCCGCTGAAGCGCTGGAGCTTTTCCTGGGTAACGCCGGTACGGCGATGCGTCCTCTGGCCGCTGCGCTGTGTCTTGGGAGCAACGATATTGTGCTGACCGGCGAGCCGCGCATGAAAGAGCGTCCGATCGGCCACCTGGTCGATGCCCTGCGTCAGGGCGGCGCGCAGATTGATTATCTTGAGCAAGAAAATTACCCGCCACTGCGTCTGCGCGGTGGTTTCACTGGCGGTAATGTTGAGGTTGATGGTAGCGTCTCCAGCCAGTTCCTGACGGCACTGCTGATGACCGCACCGCTGGCTCCAAATGATACCGTGATTAGCATTAAAGGCGATCTGGTCTCTAAGCCGTACATTGATATCACGCTGCACCTGATGAAAACCTTTGGTGTTGAGGTGGAAAACCAGTCATACCAACGCTTCGTGGTTCGCGGTGGCCAACAGTATCTGTCTCCGGGTCACTACCTGGTTGAAGGCGATGCTTCATCCGCCTCCTATTTCCTTGCCGCAGGCGCGATTAAAGGCGGTACGGTAAAAGTGACGGGTATTGGTCGCAACAGCGTGCAGGGCGACATTCGTTTTGCCGACGTGCTGGAAAAAATGGGCGCGGTTGTGACCTGGGGCGATGACTTCATCTCCTGTACGCACGGTGAGCTGAACGCCATCGACATGGACATGAACCATATTCCTGACGCGGCAATGACCATTGCCACCGCTGCGCTGTTTGCGAAAGGCACCACCACGCTGCGCAACATCTATAACTGGCGCGTAAAAGAGACTGACCGCCTGTTCGCAATGGCAACCGAGCTGCGTAAAGTGGGGGCGGTGGTAGAAGAGGGCGAAGACTACATTCGCGTCACGCCGCCGGCAAAACTGCAATTTGCAGAAATTGGCACCTACAACGATCACCGCATGGCGATGTGTTTCTCGCTGGTGGCGCTGTCAGATACGCCAGTCACCATCCTTGACCCGAAGTGCACGGCGAAAACCTTCCCGGACTACTTCGAACAGCTGGCGCGCATTAGCACCCTGGCCTGACGATCGTATGCCGCATCTCCTGATGCGGCATTTCCTTACGCTTTCTGACAGTCATCCTCTTTCATTTCTTCTACACTCTGCTTCAATCATTCCGTAATTTGCACGCAAAGGTAACAGTTGCGCACGTTGGCGCGTATAATGCGCGGCGTTCATGTAAACGGTATGCCTTAATTAAGGAGAAAAAGATGACGGCAATTGCCCCGGTAATCACCATTGATGGGCCAAGTGGCGCAGGGAAAGGTACTCTGTGCAAAGCGATGGCGGAAGCATTGCAATGGCATCTTTTAGATTCGGGAGCAATCTATCGCGTGCTGGCGCTGGCTGCGCTGCATCATCATGTAGATGTTGCGTCTGAAGAAGCGCTGGTACCGCTGGCTGCACATCTGGATGTGCGCTTTGTCTCTACTGATGGCAACCTTGAAGTGATCCTGGAAGGGGAAGATGTCAGCGGTGAAATCCGTACGCAGGAAGTGGCCAATGCGGCCTCTCAGGTGGCGGCTTTCCCACGCGTTCGTGAAGCGCTGTTACGTCGCCAGCGCGGTTTCCGCGAAGCGCCGGGGCTGATCGCCGACGGCCGCGACATGGGAACCGTGGTATTCCCTGATGCGCCAGTGAAAATTTTCCTTGACGCTTCTTCGGAAGAACGTGCTCAACGCCGCATGCTTCAGTTGCAGGAAAAGGGGTTTAGTGTTAACTTTGATCGCCTTTTATCCGAGATAAAAGAGCGCGATGACCGCGATCGTAACCGCGCCGTCGCACCACTTGTTCCCGCGCAAGACGCATTAGTGCTGGATTCAACCAGTTTAACTATTGAGCAAGTGATTGAAAAAGCGCTACAATATGCGCGCCAAAAACTGGCACTCGCGTAATCGCGACCGATTTAGCAGTACCCCCGCTGCAATGGATTGACGGCGGGTATGTGAAACAACCCCATCCGGCACGGAGCCAGGTGGACGTTAATATTAACCTGAAGATTAAACATGACTGAATCTTTTGCTCAACTGTTTGAAGAATCCTTAAAAGAAATCGAAACCCGTCCGGGTTCCATCGTTCGCGGTGTTGTTGTTGCTATCGACAAAGACGTAGTACTGGTTGACGCCGGTCTGAAATCTGAGTCCGCCATCCCGGCTGAGCAGTTCAAAAACGCCCAGGGCGAGCTGGAAATCCAGGTAGGTGACGAAGTTGACGTTGCTCTGGACGCAGTAGAAGACGGCTTCGGCGAAACCCTGCTGTCTCGTGAGAAAGCTAAACGTCACGAAGCATGGATCACGCTGGAAAAAGCTTACGAAGAAGCTGAAACTGTGGTCGGTGTTATCAACGGCAAAGTTAAAGGTGGCTTCACTGTTGAGCTGAATGGTATTCGTGCGTTCCTGCCAGGTTCTCTGGTAGACGTTCGTCCAGTCCGTGACACCCTGCACCTCGAAGGCAAAGAGCTTGAGTTCAAAGTAATCAAGCTGGACCAGAAGCGTAACAACGTTGTTGTTTCCCGTCGTGCCGTTATCGAATCCGAAAACAGCGCAGAACGCGATCAGCTGCTGGAAAACCTGCAGGAAGGCATGGAAGTCAAAGGTATCGTTAAGAACCTCACTGACTACGGCGCATTCGTTGACCTGGGCGGCGTTGATGGCCTGCTGCACATCACCGACATGGCGTGGAAACGCGTTAAGCACCCAAGCGAAATCGTGAACGTGGGCGACGAAATCACTGTTAAAGTGCTGAAGTTCGACCGCGAGCGTACTCGTGTATCCCTCGGCCTGAAACAGCTGGGCGAAGATCCATGGGTAGCTATCGCTAAGCGTTACCCAGAAGGTACTAAACTGACTGGTCGCGTTACCAACCTGACCGACTACGGCTGCTTCGTTGAAATCGAAGAAGGCGTTGAAGGCCTGGTGCACGTTTCCGAAATGGACTGGACCAACAAAAACATCCACCCATCCAAAGTTGTTAACGTTGGTGATGTAGTGGAAGTGATGGTTCTGGATATCGACGAAGAACGTCGTCGTATCTCCCTGGGCCTGAAGCAGTGCAAAAACAACCCATGGCAGCAGTTCGCGGAAACCCACAACAAGGGCGACCGTGTTGAAGGTAAAATCAAGTCTATCACTGACTTCGGTATCTTCATCGGCCTGGACGGCGGCATCGATGGCCTGGTTCACCTGTCTGACATCTCCTGGAACGTTGCAGGCGAAGAAGCAGTTCGTGAATACAAAAAAGGCGACGAAATCGCAGCAGTTGTTCTGCAGGTTGACGCAGAGCGTGAACGTATCTCCCTGGGCGTTAAACAGCTCGCAGAAGATCCGTTCAACAACTGGGTTGCACTGAACAAGAAAGGCGCAATCGTAAACGGTAAAGTGACTGCTGTTGACGCTAAAGGCGCAACCGTAGAACTGGCTGACGGCGTTGAAGGTTACCTGCGCGCTTCCGAAGCTTCACGTGACCGCGTTGAAGATGCAACTCTGGTTCTGAGCGTTGGTGACGACGTTGAAGCTAAGTTCACCGGTGTTGACCGTAAGAACCGTGCAATCAGCCTGTCTGTTCGTGCTAAAGACGAAGCTGATGAGAAAGATGCAATCGCAACTGTGAACAAACAGGAAGATGCAAACTTCTCTAACAACGCAATGGCTGAAGCTTTCAAAGCAGCTAAAGGCGAGTAAGTTCAGGTTCGCACCATCATTTGAGCTGTAACGCATTTACAGCGCGAAGGATGGAGAGCAGACTTGACAGATTGCAGGATTCGTCCTGTAATCAATAACAAAGGGCGGCTACGGCCGCCCTTGTTTAATAAGCTGTTCAGCTAATGGGTTTGAAAGGAACCGGAGGAATCATGACCAAGTCAGAATTGATTGAAAGACTTGCCAGTCAGCAACCGCATATCCCTGCCAAGGCTGTGGAAGATGCCGTTAAAGAGATGCTGGAGCATATGGCTACCACTCTTGCCCAGGGCGAGCGCATTGAAATCCGCGGTTTCGGTAGTTTTTCCCTGCACTATCGTGCACCACGTACCGGGCGTAACCCGAAGACTGGCGATAAAGTGGAGCTGGAAGGAAAGTATGTTCCGCACTTTAAGCCGGGTAAAGAACTGCGCGATCGCGCCAATATTTACGGTAACTGAGTTTAATCATCAGGGTTAAACTGAGTTTAAAGAAAGCACCTTAGGGTGCTTTTTTTGTATCCCGCCCTGCATTTCTGAATACGCGCCGCATTTAAATTTTCTCTTTGCTGTAAACGCTTAAAAACGTTGCAGCGCCCGCTGTAAATCACGCCTTTTCTGTCTGACGACGCATCACTCCTGCCGCATAATCGCCTGAAACATGGAGGTGAAGATGGGGATCCACGTTATCAGTATGTGCGCCATTCTGGCCATAATCCCGCTCTATTGGTTACCCGTTTTGCCAGACTTGCATATTGTCTGGTTGCTGATTGCCGCAGGAATTGCGTTATCCGTACAGCAGAGAAAATGGCTCAGGTTTTCAGGCCTCGCATTGCTTTTTATGTGCTGGGGGATCCTGGCCGCTCAGGAAAGCGTGTGGCCGATGAACCATTTAACGAGAGCACCGCAGCAGGCCGAGGTGGTCATTACCGCAACTGACGGCGCAACGATGCATCAGGGAAGGATTATCAGCCTCAATGGAGAACGCGTGTGGGCTGCTATGGGCGTGTCACTCTACGGCAACTACCTGCCTCAAAATGTCTGCGTGGGTCAACGCTGGGCGATGACCCTGCGGCTCAGGGCGGTACACGGAGAACTCAACGATGGCGGCTATGATTCGCAGAAAAACGCCTTTGCCCGACACCAGACGCTGAGCGGACGGTTTACCCATGCGGAGATTATCGACGCACGCTGTAGCCTGCGTTCGCAATACCTGACATCACTACAGAATACGCTTTCAGCATATCAGTGGGGGCCCGTGATCCTGGGGCTGGGAATGGGGGAGCGGCTGTCGGTCTCGCGGGAGATAAAAAACCTGATGCGTGAGACCGGAACGATGCATCTCATGGCCATTTCGGGATTGCATATTGCGCTGGCAGCTTCTGCTGTCTGGCTACTGGCTCGGGGCATCCAGTTTTTCCTGCCGGGCCGCTGGATTATCTGGCATATGCCCTTACTGGCAGGTCTGATTTTTGCCGCGTTTTACGCATGGCTAACGGGCTTGCAGCCGCCCGCGCTGCGTACGGTTATGGCGCTTGTGGTGCTGGCCGCATTAAAAATGAGCGGTCGCCAGTGGTCGCCCTGGCAGGTATGGCTTACTTGCGTGGCGGCGATCCTGTTTTTCGATCCGCTGGCGGTACTGTCACAAAGCCTGGCGTTATCCGCGTTTGCGGTCGCCGCGCTTATTTTTTGGTATCAGTGGTTGCCTCTCCCGCACTGGCAACGTGGCCGGTGCCTGCGGCCGCTGGTTACGCTGTTGTATTTGCAGGTTGGAATGCTGCTGCTTCTGTTGCCGCTTCAGGTACTGATTTTCCATGGTTTCAGTCTCTCCTCGCTGGTGGCGAATCTGTTTGCTGTTCCTCTGGTAACGTTTATCTCAGTTCCACTGATCCTGCTCGGCATGTTTCTGCATCTGTTTCCGGTGGCGACGCTGGAAAGTATCGTCTGGCTGGCAGCCGATAAATCTCTGGCAGGACTTTTCTGGCTATTGATGCGTTTACCGAATGGCTGGCAGGACGTAGATGAACGCTGGCAATACCTGACGTTACTGCCGTGGCTGCTGATCATTGGCTGGCGATTCAGGGCCTTCAGCGCAGTACCCGCAGTCTGTCTGGCAGGCAGCGTGGTGATGGCATTTCCCCTCTGGCACAGGATTAAAACTGACAGCTGGTCCCTGCATATGCTGGATGTAGGGCAAGGGCTGGCGATGGTCATTGAGCGTCACGGGAAGGCCATTCTGTATGACACCGGGCTGGCATGGCCCGGTGGGGACAGCGCGCAGCAGCTGATTATCCCCTGGCTACGCTGGCATCATCTGAGGCCGGAAGGGGTGATCCTGAGCCATGAACATCTCGACCACGCGGGGGGACTGACATCGCTAAAAGCTGCCTGGCCTGCAATGTGGATCAGAAGCCCCTTAGCCTGGACCGGACATCTTCCGTGCTTTCGTGGACAGCGATGGCAGTGGCATGGGTTAACGTTCTCCGTGCACTGGCCACCCGAAAACACCTCGGCGAAAGGTAACAACCGCTCCTGCGTGGTAAAAATCGATGACGGTGAACAGAGCGTTTTACTGACCGGAGATATTGAAGCGCAGGCAGAACTGGCAATGTTGAGCCACCGCTGGCGTCAACTTGCGGCTACACTGATTCAGGTGCCGCACCATGGGAGTAACACGTCATCTTCAACACCGCTGCTACAGCGCGTGGAGGGGCAGGTTTCGCTGGCCTCGATGGCCCGCTATAACGCGTGGCGTTTCCCTTCCATCAAAGTAGTCAGGCGCTATCGAACTGAGGGATATCTCTGGCTTGATACCCCGCAGTCCGGACAGATAACTGTGACGTTTTCGCACCAAAGTCGGCAAATTCGCCGCTTACGTGAACACTATTTACCGCGTTGGTATCATCAGTGGTTTGGCGCGCCCGTAGATAACGGGTAGAATATGCGGCTATTTCAACAAATGCTGGTTTTTTGAATGCATAACGACAAAGATCTCTCCACGTGGCAAACGTTCCGCCGGCTCTGGCCGATGATTGCACCTTTCAAAGCAGGCTTGATCGTGGCGGGCGTAGCGTTAATCCTCAACGCAGCCAGCGATACGTTTATGTTATCGCTTCTCAAACCGTTACTGGATGACGGTTTTGGTAAAACGGATCGTTCAGTGCTGCTATGGATGCCGCTGGTGGTTATTGGGCTGATGATCTTACGCGGAATCTCCAGCTATGTATCCAGCTACTGCATCTCCTGGGTATCCGGTAAAGTGGTGATGACCATGCGCCGTCGGTTATTCAGCCATATGATGGGGATGCCAGTCTCATTCTTTGACAAACAGTCAACCGGTACCCTGCTGTCGCGTATTACCTACGATTCAGAGCAGGTGGCGTCGTCCTCTTCCAGCGCACTGATTACCGTTGTGCGTGAAGGCGCATCCATCATCGGTCTTTTTGCGATGATGTTCTATTACAGCTGGCAACTGTCGCTGATCCTTATTGTGCTGGCGCCGATTGTCTCCATCGCGATCCGCGTGGTATCAAAGCGTTTTCGCAACATCAGTAAAAATATGCAGAATACGATGGGGCAGGTGACTACCAGCGCCGAGCAGATGCTGAAAGGCCATAAGGAAGTGTTAATCTTCGGCGGTCAGGAAGTCGAAACCAAACGCTTTGACAAGGTCAGCAACAGAATGCGCCTGCAAGGGATGAAAATGGTATCGGCCTCGTCGATTTCCGATCCGATCATTCAGCTGATTGCCTCTTTGGCCCTGGCCTTCGTCCTGTATGCAGCAAGCTTCCCGAGCGTCATGGAAACCCTGACTGCGGGTACCATTACCGTGGTGTTCTCATCCATGATTGCGCTGATGCGTCCGCTGAAATCGCTGACTAACGTCAACGCCCAGTTCCAGCGCGGGATGGCAGCCTGTCAGACGCTGTTCAGCATCCTCGATTCCGAACAGGAAAAAGATGAAGGTACACGCGTGATCGAGCGCGCTAAAGGTGACCTGGAATTCCGCAACGTGACCTTTACCTATCCAGGCCGTGAAGTGCCGGCGCTGCGTGATATCAGCCTGTCCATCCCGGCGGGTAAAACCGTTGCACTGGTCGGTCGTTCCGGTTCGGGCAAGTCGACTATTGCCAGCCTGATTACCCGTTTCTACGATATCGACCAGGGCGAAATCCTGCTTGATGGTCACGACCTGCGGGAATATACCCTACAGTCGTTGCGTAACCAGGTCGCGCTGGTTTCGCAGAACGTGCATCTGTTCAACGATACGGTGGCAAACAACATTGCGTATGCCCGTACCGAAGAGTACAGCCGTGAAGAGATCGAGAATGCGGCGCGTATGGCCTATGCGATGGACTTCATTAACAAAATGGATAACGGTCTGGATACGATCATTGGCGAAAACGGGGTGCTGCTCTCCGGTGGTCAGCGTCAACGTATCGCGATTGCCCGAGCGCTGCTGCGCAACAGCCCGATTCTGATCCTCGATGAAGCAACGTCCGCACTGGATACGGAATCTGAACGCGCTATCCAGTCGGCTCTGGATGAATTACAGAAAAACCGTACCTCGCTGGTTATCGCGCACCGTCTGTCGACCATCGAACAGGCTGACGAAATCGTGGTGGTGGAAGACGGCGTTATCGTTGAACGCGGCAGCCATGCGGACCTGCTGGAACAACGTGGTGTATACGCGCAGCTTCATAAAATGCAGTTCGGTCAATGATTGCACGCATCTGGTCGGGTGAATCCCCTCTGTGGGTGCTGCTTCTCCCGCTCTCCTGGCTGTATGGCCTGGTGAGCGGTGCTATTCGTCTGCTTTATCGCCTCGGGATCAAGCGCGCCTGGCGCGCACCGGTACCGGTCGTGGTGGTCGGCAACCTGACGGCGGGTGGAAACGGCAAAACGCCGGTGGTGATCTGGCTGGTAGAACAGCTCCAGAAGCGCGGTATCCGCCCGGGAGTTGTTTCACGCGGTTACGGTGGTAAAGCGGCGCAGTATCCACTGGTGCTGAGCCCAGCTACGACTACCGCTGAAGCCGGTGATGAGCCGGTACTGATTTACCAACGTACTGGCGCGCCGGTTGCGGTATCGCCGATGCGCAGTGATGCCGTAAAGGCACTGCTTGCAGAGCATGACGTACAAATCATAATTACCGATGATGGTTTGCAGCATTACGCGCTGGCGCGTGACAAAGAGATCGTGGTTATTGACGGCGTGCGGCGTTTTGGCAACGGCTGGTGGCTGCCAGCCGGTCCAATGCGTGAGCGTGCGTCGCGCCTGAAGAGCGTCGATGCCGTGATTGTAAACGGTGGTGAAGCCAGAGCGGGTGAGATCCCGATGCATCTTCGTCCCGGAAAGGCAGTGAATATGCTGACCGGCGAGCGTAAAGACGTCGCGTTACTGGATCATCTGATTGCGATGGCCGGGATTGGTCATCCGCCGCGTTTCTTCGCGACGCTGGAGCAGTGCGGCGCGCGGCTGGAGAAACGGGTACCGCTGGCCGATCACCAGGCGCTGGTTGCCGAAGAGGTTGAGAGGCTGGCCGCACCGGGCCAGACGCTGATCATGACGGAAAAAGACGCGGTAAAATGCCGGGCCTTTGCGAAAGAAAACTGGTGGTATCTGCCGGTTGATGCTGAACTCAGCGGCGAACAGCCGGAACATTTGCTCAAGGAACTGCTCGCGTTAGTGCAGTAACTTCTACGCGGTTCCGGTGGCGCTTTGACTGACAGGAAAACGCATGTCTCTACCGCAACTCTCACTTGCAGCCGCACGAAACCTGCATCTTGCCGCCCAGGGGCTTCTGAAAAAGCCCCGCCGCCGCGCGCAGCCAGCGGATATCCTCTCTACCGTGCAACGCATGTCGTTGCTGCAAATCGACACCATTAACATCGTGGCGCGTAGCCCGTATCTGGTCCTGTTTAGCCGCCTGGGAAACTATCCTCCGCAGTGGCTGGATAATGCGCTAAGTCAGGGCGAACTGATGGAATACTGGGCGCATGAAGCCTGTTTTCTCCCGCGCAGCGATTTTGCACTGGTGCGTCACCGCATGCTCGCCCCGGACAAAATGGGCTGGAAATACCGTCAGGAGTGGATGGTGGAACACGCGGATGAAATAGAACAACTGATTGCCCATATTCAGGAAAACGGTCCGGTACGCTCCGCGGATTTTGAACACCCGCGAAAAGGCGCAAGCGGATGGTGGGAGTGGAAACCGCACAAACGCCATCTTGAAGGGCTGTTTACGTCGGGCAAAGTGATGGTGGTCGAGCGCCGCAACTTTCAGCGCGTTTATGACCTCACGCACCGCGTTATGCCTCACTGGGACGATACGCGTGACCTGCTGTCTCAGGACGCAGCCGAAGCCATCATGCTCGGGAACAGCGCCCGCAGCCTGGGCATATTCCGCCCACAGTGGCTGGCGGATTATTATCGCCTGCGTCAGCCGCAGCTAAAACCGCTGCTGGAAACGTGGCAGCGTGAACAGCGCGTGATGCCGGTCTCGGTTGAGTCGTTAGGTGAAATGTGGCTGCATGCGGATTTGTTCCCTCTGCTGGCGCAGGCGCAAGATGGCAAACTCCAGGCGACCCACAGTGCCGTGCTCTCGCCATTCGACCCCGTAGTCTGGGACAGAAAGCGGGCCGAACAGCTGTTTGATTTCAGCTACCGTCTGGAATGCTACACCCCGGCGCAAAAGCGTCAGTACGGTTATTTTGTTTTGCCGTTGCTTCATAAAGGGCAGCTTGTCGGGCGCATGGACGCTAAAATGCACCGTAAAACCGGCACGCTTGAAATTATCGCGCTCTGGCTGGAAGAGGGCATAAAAGTCACGGCTGGCCTGGAAAAAGGGCTAACGTCTGCGCTCAGTGAATTTGCGCGCTGGCAGGGGGCGTATGAAATTGTACTCGGTCGCGTGCCTGCGGGGCTGTTTACGACCTGTCGAGGTGGCTGGGAAACAGGCACTCCCTGAAAAAAGAATGTGGTAAGCTTTAGCAATTACCCATACGGAGGAACTATGGATCACCGTTTACTTGAAATTATTGCCTGCCCGGTGTGCAACGGCAAACTGTATTACAGCCAGGATAAACAAGAGCTGATTTGCAAACTGGACAGCCTGGCGTTCCCGCTGCGTGACGGTATTCCGGTCCTGCTGGAAAATGAAGCCCGTTCTCTGGTGGCAGAAGAGATCAAACCATGAGTTTTGTTGTCATTATCCCTGCGCGTTATGCTTCAACGCGCCTGCCAGGTAAACCGCTGGTGGATATCAACGGTAAACCGATGATTGTGCATGTCCTTGAACGGGCACGCGAATCGGGCGCCGGACGCGTCATCGTCGCCACCGATCACCCGGATGTCGCGCGAGCGGTTGAGGCCGCGGGAGGGGAAGTGTGCATGACCCGTGCCGACCACCAGTCAGGCACCGAGCGCCTGGCGGAAGTCGTCGAAAAATGCGGTTTCAGTGACGAGACGGTGATTGTGAACGTGCAGGGCGATGAGCCGATGATCCCGGCGGCTATTATCCGTCAGGTGGCCGACAACCTGGCCCAGCGTAAGGTTGGCATGGCGACCCTCGCGGTGCCGATTCACCACGCTGAAGAGGCGTTCAATCCGAATGCGGTGAAAGTGGTCATGGACGCAGAGGGCTACGCGCTCTATTTCTCCCGCGCCACCATTCCGTGGGATCGCGATCGTTTCGCGCAATCGAAAGAGACGATCGGTGAAACCTTCCTGCGCCACATCGGTATTTACGGCTACCGCGCCGGCTTTATTCGTCGCTATGTCGCCTGGGCACCAAGCCCGCTTGAGCATATCGAAATGCTCGAACAGCTTCGCGTGCTGTGGTACGGCGAGAAAATTCACGTTGCGGTTGCCCAGGAAGTCCCTGGCACCGGCGTGGATACGCCTGAAGATCTCGATCGCGTACGCGTCGAATTGCGTTAATTCGCTGCCATCCCCTCGTTCTGGGGGGATGTTCTCTTCCTTTTCTTTTTCATTATTGATCTCGACCGGGTGACATCCGGGGTTCGCGCGCTCATTATAAAAGCAGTAGTCTTAATGGGGGTAATCTCATATGGAACAGCTGCGTGCTGAACTCAGCCATCTCCTTGGCGAACAGCTAAGCCGGGTGGAATGCGTGAATGAAAAGGCCGATACCGCACTCTGGTCGTTGTACGACAGTCAGGGAAACCCCATGCCGCTGATGGCCAGAAGTTTTACCTCGCCGGGCGTCGCCAGACAGCTGGCCTGGAAAATGTCGATGCTGGCGCGGGAAGGGACAGTCCGTATGCCGACGGTCTACGGCGTGATGACCCATGAGGAGCATCCCGGCCCGGATGTTTTGCTTATCGAACGTTTACGCGGGGTTTCTGTTGAAGCCCCGACGCGTACACCGGAGCGCTGGGAACAGCTGAAAGATCAAATTGTCGAGGCTCTGCTTGCCTGGCATCGGCAGGACAGCCGGGGTCTTGTTGGCGCAGTAGACAGCACCCAGGAAAACCTGTGGCCGCTGTGGTATCGCCAGCGTGTTGAAGTGCTGTGGGGCACGCTGAACCAGTTCAACAACACCGGTTTAACGATGCAGGACAAACGTATTTTATTCCGCACCCGGGAGTGTCTGCCGACGCTGTTTGAGGGTTTTAACGACAACTGCGTGCTGGTTCACGGCAACTTCACGCTGCGCAGTATGCTTAAAGACTCGCGCAGCGATCAGCTTCTGGCAATGGTCGGGCCGGGGATCATGCTCTGGGCGCCGCGCGAGTACGAACTGTTCAGGCTGAGCGAGGGCGGGGCGGCGGAAGATTTGCTCTGGCACTATCTTCAGCGCGCCCCCGTTGCGGAGGCCTTTCTCTGGCGACGCTGGCTCTATCTTCTCTGGGATGAGGTGGCGCAACTGGTCAACACCGGGCGCTTTAATCGGGCCAGTTTCGATCTGGCCGCAAAATCACTCCTGCCCTGGCTTGCCTGACGAACCCTTAAGCCACTGCCACAGGCGGCCAAGCGTCTCGTAACCGACGCGGTCGCTGTGCATCAGCCATACCGGGGACGGGATTATCCGTTCCCACGGGTTGAGCGGGGCGTCAATGGCCAGCTGGTTTGCCGGAGCAGGAAGCGGATGCAGGCCCTGATTCTCAAAGAAAATCATTGCGCGCGGCAGGTGTGAAGCAGAGGTCACCAGCAGGAACGGCACATCACCGATGGCTTGTTTCACCGCAGCAGCTTCTTCTTCGGTATCTTTTGGGCTATCCAGCGTGATGATGGCGGAACGTGGTACGCCAAGCGATTCAGCCACTCTTGCCCCTGCTTCAGCGGTACTTACCGGGTTGGTTTTTGCCGCAGCGCCCGTGAAGATCATCTTCGATCCCGGATTGGCCAGCCACAGGCGGATCCCCTCGTTCAGACGCGGCAGACTGTTGTTGATCAGGTTCGAGCTGGGCGCCCAGTTCGGATCCCAGGTATACCCGCCGCCCAGCACCACGATATAGCCCACCTTCTGATTTCCCTGCCATGTCGGGTAGGTGTTTTCAATCGGGCGTAACAAACCGTCAGCGACCGGTTGCAGGCTGAGTAACAGCAGCGCCAGCCAGCCCACGGTGACGAGGGATTTACCGCTTTTCTGAAAGCGGCTAAACCATATCAATGCCAGCCCCAGCGCGATGAGAAGCAACAGCAGGGGAAGGGGAAGCATCATGCCTCCGATATATTTTTTTAGGGTAAAAAGCATCCTTTTTGGTTCCTTTTTTAACCATACAGCAGGCGATTGCCCGTGATATTACACCAGAGTGGTTCATTCTCCGCGCGGGTGTGACAAAATAGCGGTTTTGCAGTGAGTGGAACCCTCCCAATGCGGGATCGCAATTTTGATGACATCGCGGAAAAGTTTTCGCGCAACATTTATGGCACCACCAAAGGTCAGCTTCGTCAGACGATCCTCTGGCAGGATCTGGATAAGCTGCTGGCTGAATTTGGTGACCGACCGTTGCGCGTACTGGATGCCGGCGGTGGGGAAGGGCAGACTGCAATTCTGATGGCGCAGCGGGGACATCACGTCACGCTTTGCGATCTTTCTGCCGAGATGGTTGCGCGCGCCGGGCGAGCGGCAGAAGAGAAAGGTGTGAGCGACAACATGCATTTTATACATTGCGCCGCTCAGGACATTCCGCAGCATTTGGAAACGCAGGTTGATCTGATATTGTTTCATGCTGTGCTCGAATGGGTCGCCGAACCACAAGCGATGTTAAAAACGCTGTGGTCGATGTTGCGCCCGGGCGGTGCGTTATCGCTGATGTTTTACAATGCCAACGGCCTGCTAATGCGAAACGTGCTGGTCGGCAATTTTGGCTATGTACAGCAGGGCATGTATAAAAAGAAACGACGCACGCTTTCACCGGATTTCCCCCGTGAACCGCAGCAGGTCTATGGCTGGCTGGAGGAGATCGGTTGGGAAATTACCGGCAAAACCGGCGTGAGGGTGTTTCATGATTATCTGCGTGATAAACAAAAACAGGATGACTGTTTAGACGCCTTAACAGAAATAGAGACGCGGTACTGCCGCCAGGAGCCTTATCTGAGCCTTGGCCGCTATATCCACGTCACCGCGCGCAAGCCGCAGATGCAAGGATAATCTATGAGTGAATTTTCCCAGACAGTCCCCGAACTGGTTGCCTGGGCCAGGAAAAACGATTTCTCCATCTCGCTGCCGGTAGACAGACTCTCATTCCTGCTGGCGGTTGCGACGCTAAACGGCGAACGCCTGGATGGCGAAATGAGTGAAGGCGAACTGGTGGATGCGTTCCGCCACGTCAGTGATGCGTTTGAGCAAACCAGCGAAACCATTAGCGTGCGTGCCAACAACGCAATCAATGATATGGTGCGTCAACGTCTGCTGAACCGCTTTACCAGCGAGCAGGCGGAAGGAAACGCCATCTATCGTCTTACGCCACTGGGCATTGGCATTACCGACTATTACATCCGCCAGCGCGAATTTTCCACGCTGCGTCTCTCCATGCAGCTCTCCATTGTTGCAGGCGAGCTGAAGCGTGCCGCCGACGCGGCTGATGAAAACGGTGACGAATTCCACTGGCATCGCAACGTTTACGCGCCGCTAAAATACTCGGTCGCCGAGATTTTCGACAGTATCGATCTGACTCAACGTCTGATGGACGAACAGCAGCAGCAGGTCAAAGACGATATCGCTCAACTGCTGAATAAAGACTGGCGTGCGGCCATCTCCAGCTGTGAACTTTTACTGTCAGAAACGTCCGGTACGCTACGTGAGTTGCAGGATACGCTGGAGGCGGCTGGGGATAAGCTACAGGCCAACCTGCTGCGCATCCAGGACGCGACGATTGCGCACGACGATCTGCATTTTATCGATCGTCTGGTGTTTGATTTGCAGAGTAAGCTTGACCGCATTATCAGCTGGGGCCAGCAGTCGATCGACCTGTGGATCGGTTACGACCGCCACGTGCATAAATTTATCCGTACCGCCATCGATATGGATAAGAACCGCGTCTTTGCTCAGCGTCTGCGCCAGTCGGTACAGACCTACTTTGATGCGCCGTGGGCGCTGACCTACGCCAACGCCGATCGTCTTCTGGATATGCGCGACGAAGAGATGGCGCTGCGTGATGAAGAGGTTACCGGGGAACTGCCGCCGGATCTGGAATACGAAGAATTTAACGAAATTCGCGAGCAGCTTGCGGCGATGATCGAAGAACAGCTCGCTGTCTATAAAGCCAGACAAGCACCGCTGGATCTTGGCCTCGTGGTACGCGACTATCTGGCGCAGTATCCGCGAGCGCGCCACTTCGATGTAGCCCGCATTGTTGTAGACCAGGCGGTGCGCCTGGGCATCGCACAAGCCGATTTCACCGGACTGCCGCCGAAGTGGCAGCCGATTAACGATTACGGAGCCAAGGTACAGGCGCATGTCATTGACAAATATTGAACAAGTGATGCCAGTTAAGCTGGCACAGGCGCTGGCGAATCCGTTGTTTCCGGCGCTGGACAGCCAGCTGCGTGCCGGTCGTCACATTGGCCTTGACGAGCTGGATAATCACGCCTTTTTGATGGACTTTCAGGAGTATCTGGAAGAGTTTTACGCTCGCTATAACGTTGAGCTGATCCGCGCGCCGGAAGGGTTTTTCTACCTGCGTCCGCGCTCTACTACGCTTATTCCGCGCTCGGTGCTTTCCGAACTGGATATGATGGTCGGCAAAATTCTCTGCTACCTCTACCTCAGCCCGGAACGTCTGGCGAATGAAGGGATCTTCACCCAGCAGGAGCTTTACGATGAGCTGCTGTCGCTGGCGGATGAAAGCAAGCTGCTCAAGCTGGTAAATAACCGCTCGACGGGGTCCGATCTGGACCGTCAGAAATTACAGGAAAAAGTTCGCTCTTCCCTGAACCGTCTGCGCCGTCTGGGAATGGTCTGGTTCATGGGTCACGACAGCAGCAAGTTCCGCATTACCGAATCGGTCTTCCGCTTTGGTGCCGACGTGCGTGCGGGTGACGATGCGCGTGAAGCACAGCTGCGCATGATCCGTGACGGTGAAGCGATGCCGGTGGAAAACCATTTGCAGCTCAATGACGAGCACGAAGAGAATCAGCCGGATAGCGGGGAGGAAGAGTAATGATTGAACGCGGTAAATTTCGCTCACTAACGCTGATTAACTGGAACGGCTTCTTTGCCCGAACCTTCGATCTGGATGAGCTGGTGACAACGCTCTCCGGCGGTAACGGGGCAGGTAAATCCACCACCATGGCGGCCTTCGTGACGGCGCTGATCCCTGACCTGACCCTGCTGCACTTCCGTAACACCACTGAAGCGGGTGCAACGAGCGGCTCCCGAGATAAAGGGCTGCACGGTAAGCTGAAAGCGGGCGTCTGTTATTCGGTGCTGGACGTGATCAACTCCCGTCATCAGCGCGTGGTTGTAGGCGTGCGCCTGCAGCAGGTTGCCGGCCGCGACCGTAAAGTAGATATCAAACCGTTTGCGATCCAGGGGCTGCCAACCTCCGTGCAGCCGACCGCGCTGCTGACGGAAACCCTGAATGAACGACAGGCGCGCGTTCTGACGCTCCAGGAGCTGAAAGACAAGCTGGAAGCCATCGAAGGCGTGCAGTTTAAGCAGTTTAACTCCATTACCGACTACCACTCTCTGATGTTCGATCTCGGCGTGGTGGCCCGTCGTCTGCGCAGCGCGTCAGATCGTAGTAAATACTACCGTCTGATTGAAGCCTCCCTGTACGGCGGTATCTCAAGCGCCATTACCCGCTCCCTGCGCGACTACCTGCTGCCGGAAAACAGCGGCGTGCGTAAGGCCTTCCAGGATATGGAAGCCGCGCTGCGTGAAAACCGCATGACGCTGGAAGCGATTCGCGTTACGCAATCTGACCGCGATCTGTTTAAGCACCTGATCAGCGAAGCCACCAACTACGTGGCGGCAGACTATATGCGTCACGCCAACGAGCGCCGTATTCATCTCGATCAGGCGCTGGAATACCGCCGCGAGCTGTTTACCTCCCGCAAACAGCTGGTCGCCGAGCAGTATAAGCATGTCGAAATGGCGCGCGAACTGGGCGAGCACAACGGTGCCGAAGGGGATCTGGAAGCCGATTACCAGGCGGCCAGCGATCATCTGAACCTGGTGCAAACCGCGCTGCGTCAGCAGGAAAAAATCGAGCGTTATGAAGCCGATCTCGATGAGCTGCAAATTCGTCTTGAAGAGCAAAATGAAGTGGTGGCAGAAGCCGCCGATTTGCAGGAAGAGAACGAAGCCCGCGCGGAAGCCGCCGAGCTGGAAGTGGATGAGCTGAAAAGCCAGCTCGCAGACTACCAGCAGGCGCTGGACGTGCAGCAGACCCGCGCGATCCAATACAACCAGGCGCTGCAGGCGTTGCAGCGTGCCAAAGAGCTGTGCCACCTGCCGGACCTGACCCCTGAAAGCGCTGACGAATGGCTGGATACCTTCCAGGCCAAAGAGCAGGAAGCCACTGAGAAACTGCTTTCTCTCGATCAGAAAATGAGCGTGGCGCAAACGGCACACAGCCAGTTTGAGCAGGCGTACCAGCTGGTGGTGGCGATCAACGGTCCGCTGGCGCGTAACGAAGCATGGGACGTTGCCCGTGAGCTACTGCGCGACGGCGTTAATCAGCGCCATCTGGCCGAGCAGGTGCAGCCGCTGCGCATGCGCCTGAACGAGCTGGAACAGCGTCTGCGTGAACAGCAGGAAGCTGAGCGTCTGCTGGCGGAATTCTGCAAACGTCAGGGTAAAAATTACGATTTCGACGAGCTTGAGGCTCTGCATCAGGAGCTGGAAGCGCGTATTGCGGCCCTGTCCGATACCGTATCGAACGCCAGCGAACAGCGCATGACGCTGCGTCAGGAGCTGGAACAGCTTCAGTCCCGTTCGAAGACGCTCTTACAGCGTGCGCCGATCTGGCTGGCCGCACAAAGCAGCCTGAACCAGCTCAGCGAGCAGTGTGGTCAGGAGTTTGCCTCCAGCCAGGACGTCACCGAATACATGCAACAGCTGCTAGAGCGCGAACGCGAAGCGATTGTTGAGCGTGACGAAGTGGGCGCGCGTAAGCGTGACGTCGATGAAGAAATCGAGCGTTTAAGCCAGCCAGGCGGCTCAGAAGATCCGCGCCTGAATGCGTTAGCCGAGCGTTTCGGCGGCGTGCTGCTGTCTGAAATTTACGACGACGTCGGCCTGGACGATGCGCCGTACTTCTCCGCGCTGTACGGTCCGTCCCGTAACGCGATTGTAGTGCCGGATCTGTCGCTGATTTCTGACCAGCTTGCAGGGCTGGAAGACTGCCCGGAAGATCTCTACCTCATCGAAGGGGATCCGCAGTCGTTTGATGACAGCGTATTCAGCGTCGACGAGCTGGAAAAAGCGGTGGTGGTGAAAATCGCCGATCGCCAGTGGCGCTATTCGCGCTTCCCGGAACTGCCGCTGTTTGGCCGCGCCGCGCGTGAAAACCGTATTGAAAGCCTGCACGCCGAGCGTGAAACGCTTTCAGAGCGTTTTGCGACCCTGTCGTTTGACGTGCAGAAAACCCAGCGTCTGCATCAGGCGTTCAGCCGCTTTATCGGCAGCCATCTGGGCGTTGCCTTTCAGCCCGATCCGGAAGCCGAAATTCGTAAGCTCAACACCCGCCGTGGTGAGCTGGAGCGTGCGCTTGCCAGCCATGAAAATGACAACCAGCAAAGTCGCGTGCAGTTTGAGCAGGCGAAAGAGGGCGTTGCGGCCCTTAACCGCATCCTGCCGCGCCTGAACCTGCTGGCGGACGATACGCTCGCCGACCGCGTGGATGAGATTCAGGAACGTCTGGACGAAGCGCAGGAAGCGGCGCGCTTTGTGCAGCAACACGGCAATCAACTGGCAAAACTGGAGCCGATGGTTTCCGTTCTCCAGAGCGACCCGGAACAGTTTGAGCAGTTAAAAGAAGATTACGCCTGGTCACAGCAGGTGCAGCGCGAAGCGCGTCAGCAGGCGTTTGCCCTCACGGAAGTGGTGCAACGTCGCGCACACTTCGGCTACTCCGATTCAGCAGAAATGCTGAGCGGGAACAGCGATCTGAATGAAAAGCTGCGCCAGCGTCTTGAGCAGGCCGAAGCGGAACGAACGCGCGCCCGTGAAGCGATGCGTACTCACGCTGCACAGCTGAGCCAGTACAGCCAGGTCATGGCGTCGCTGAAAAGCTCCTTCGACACCAAGAAAGAGCTGTTAAATGACCTGCATAAAGAGTTGCAGGACATTGGCGTGCGCGCCGACAGCGGCGCAGAAGAGCGGGCGCGTATTCGCCGCGATGAGCTGCATGCTCAGCTCAGCAACAACCGTGCGCGTCGTAATCAGCTCGAAAAAGCGCTGACCTTCTGTGAGGCGGAGATGGACAACCTGACGCGTCGTCTGCGCAAGCTGGAGCGCGACTATTTTGAGATGCGTGAACAGGTTGTGACCGCGAAGGCGGGCTGGTGCGCGGTGATGCGCATGGTGAAGGACAACAACGTGGAGCGTCGTCTGCACCGTCGCGAGCTGGCGTACCTGTCAGCCGATGAACTGCGCTCTATGTCGGATAAGGCGCTGGGTGCGCTGCGTCTGGCCGTGGCGGACAATGAACACCTGCGCGACGTGCTGCGCATGTCCGAAGATCCGAAGCGTCCTGAGCGCAAAATTCAGTTCTTCGTGGCGGTTTATCAGCACTTACGCGAACGTATTCGTCAGGACATCATCCGTACCGACGATCCGGTTGAAGCGATCGAACAGATGGAGATCGAGCTGGGCCGTCTGACGGAGGAGCTGACCTCCCGCGAGCAGAAGCTGGCAATCAGCTCCCGCAGCGTGGCGAATATTATTCGTAAAACCATTCAGCGCGAGCAGAACCGTATCCGTCAGCTGAACCAGGGCCTGCAAAGCGTGTCGTTTGGCCAGGTAAACAGCGTGCGGCTGAACGTGAACGTGCGTGAGGCGCACTCCACGCTGCTGGACGTGTTGTCTGAACAGCATGAGCAGCATCAGGATCTGTTCAACAGTAACCGCCTGACCTTCTCCGAAGCGCTGGCGAAGCTGTATCAGCGTCTGAATCCGCAGATTGACATGGGCCAGCGTACGCCGCAAACCATCGGCGAGGAGTTGCTGGACTACCGCAACTATCTGGAAATGGAAGTTGAGGTTAACCGTGGCTCAGACGGCTGGCTGCGCGCGGAATCCGGTGCGCTCTCTACCGGTGAAGCCATCGGTACCGGTATGTCGATTCTGGTGATGGTGGTGCAGAGCTGGGAAGATGAAGCGCGTCGTCTGCGCGGCAAGGACATCTCTCCATGCCGTCTGCTGTTCCTCGATGAAGCCGCGCGTCTCGACGCCCGCTCCATCGCCACGCTGTTTGAGCTTTGCGAGCGACTCGATATGCAGCTCATCATCGCGGCGCCGGAAAACATCAGTCCGGAAAAAGGGACAACCTATAAGCTGGTGCGTAAAGTGTTCCAGAACAGTGAACATGTACACGTCGTAGGTCTGCGTGGCTTTGCGCCGCAGCCTCCGGAGTCTTTACCGGGCACGGCTGACGCCTCTTAACCCCGGGTATGATAAAAGGCGGCGCTCAGGCGTCGCTTTTTTTATTCACTTAACTTGTGTTCAGGGCTGCGTTATCTTTAAACTTCTTTACATAAGGTAAGGCAGCAGCGTGTATGCCTTTCTATACTGAAGGAAAGCTCCAGAATACTGGGCATGTCGTGAAAAACAGGGGGCAAGGGATGTTGCTTAAGAAAGATCGTGGTCGTCAGCTGTCTGCGCTGAGTTTGTGCCTGACAGTGATGTTTGCTCCACTGTTTACCGCTCAGGCCGATGAGCCTGAAATTGTACCGACTGACAGCTCCGCGACGATGGGCGCGCAGCCGACGTCGCTGTCACAACCGCTGGATCAGTCTCTGGCGACGGCCATCATGGCCGGCATTAAACCGCTGCCGGAAGGCATCGATACTGAATCATTACGCCAGCAGCTTATGACCGGGCTGCCCTCGGGCTATACTCCCGCTTATATTAACCAGCTCACGCTGCTTTACGCTGCGCGCGATATGAAACCGATGTGGGAAAATCGCGAGGCGGTACGTGCCTTCCAGCAGCAGCTGGCTGAAGTGGCGATTGCAGGTTTTCAGCCACAGTTCACGACCTGGGTTGAACTCCTGACCGACCCTGCCGTTACCGGACAGGCGCGTGATGTGGTGCTGTCTGATGCCATGATGGGCTACTTGCAGTTTGTGGCGGGGATTTCGGTGAACGGCAACCGCTGGTTATACAGCAGTAAACCGTACAAGCTGGCGACGCCCGCGCTGTCCGTCATTAATCAGTGGCAGCTGTCGCTGGACAACGGTGAACTGCCGCGCTTTATCGCAAGCCTTGCGCCCGCCCACCCGCAGTATGCCACGATGCATCAGTCGCTTCTTGAGCTGGTCGCGGATTCCCGCCCGTGGCCTCAGCTGCGTGGAACAGCAACGCTGCGTCCGGGACAATGGAGCAGCGATGTGCCTGCGATTCGCGAAATTATGAAACGGTCTGGCATGCTTGACAGCGGCCCTAAAATTGCGCTGCCCGGCGACGAGACGCAAAACGCAGTCGTCAGCCCGTCGGCGCCGGTAAAAGAGAAAACCGCCGTTGCGCTGAGCAATAAGTCCGCCGCTTACGATCGCGAGCTGGTCGCGGCAGTGAAGCAGTTCCAGGCCGCGCAGGGGCTGGGCGCCGACGGCGTGATTGGTCCATCGACTCGCGACTGGCTGAACGTCTCTCCGGCCCAGCGGGCAGGGGTGCTGGCGTTGAATATCCAGCGCTTGCGCTTGCTGCCGGGCACGTTATCCACCGGCATTATGGTCAACATTCCGGCGTACTCTCTGGTCTACTATCAGGACGGTAGCGAAGTGCTGGCGTCCCGCGTGATTGTGGGTCGACCTGACCGCAAAACGCCGATGATGAGCAGCGCGCTGAATAACGTGGTGGTTAACCCGCCGTGGAACGTGCCGCCGACGCTGGCGCGCAAAGATATCCTGCCTAAGGTCTGGAATGACCCGGGATATCTGGAGCGACACAACTATACGGTGATGCGTGGCTGGAACAGCAAAGAAGCGATTGACCCCTGGATGGTCGACTGGTCAACGATTACGCCTTCGAACCTGCCGTTCCGTTTCCAGCAGGCACCGGGTGCGCATAACTCGCTCGGACGTTACAAATTCAATATGCCAAGTTCGGACGCAATCTATCTGCATGATACCCCGAACCATAATCTGTTCCAGAAAGATGCACGCGCGCTCAGTTCTGGCTGCGTTCGCGTGAATAAGGCCTCGGAGCTGGCGAATATGCTGTTGCAGGATGCAGGCTGGAACGATACGCGGATATCAGACGCCCTGAAGCAGGGGGATACGCGTTACGTCAATATCCGCCACAATATTCCGGTCAATCTTTACTATCTGACGGCGTTTGTGGGCGCGGACGGACGTACCCAGTATCGTACAGATATTTACAATTATGATCTGACAGCGCGATCCGGCGCACAAATCTTGCCAAAAGCGGAACAATTAATCAGGTAAATGAAGTAGTTCGGTAAAAATGATTGTCGTAAGTTATGGTGAATATGAGGCGATCTGGCTGCAAGCCGCGTATTCACTGGGATTGGGCGCCTTGACGTAGCAGGCTTTGCCAGTTATGGTGCCCTTCGTGCGCTAAGCATATTGACAATTTCTTTTACCTGTAGACCTGATTATCATGGACAAATTTGACGCTAATCGCCGCAAATTGCTGGCGTTAGGTGGCGTTGCGCTGGGCGCAGCAGCCATCCTTCCGACGCCAGCATTTGCCACCCTCTCGACACCTCGTCCGCGTATTTTAACGCTCAACAATCTGCATACTGGTGAGACGCTTAAAGCGGAATTTTTCGATGGCAGGGGCTATATTCAGGATGAATTAGCACGACTCAACCATTTTTTCCGTGATTTCCGCGCGAACAAAATCAAAGCCATCGACCCTGGATTATTCGATCAGCTTTACCGCTTGCAGGGACTGCTGGGGACCAAAAGGCCGGTGCAACTCATTTCTGGCTATCGCTCTCTGGATACCAACAATGAACTGCGCGCCCACAGCCGTGGGGTAGCGAAAAAAAGCTATCACACCAAAGGGCAGGCGATGGATTTCCATATTGAAGGCGTTTCGTTAGCCAATATTCGCAAAGCGGCGTTATCTATGCGCGCAGGTGGTGTAGGATACTACCCACGTAGCAACTTTGTGCATATTGATACCGGGCCGGTTCGGCACTGGTAATAACGAAACACAGGAGCAGTATGAACTATCGTATTATTCCGGTTACCGCGTTCTCACAGAACTGTTCATTGATCTGGTGTGAACAAACTAAACTGGCCGCGCTTGTTGATCCCGGTGGCGACGCAGAGACAATCAAGCAGGAAGTCGCTGCCAGCGGTGTAACGCTGATGCAGATTTTACTGACCCATGGCCATCTTGACCATGTGGGTGCAGCGGCTGAACTGGCTGAACACTACGGTGTGCCGATTATCGGCCCGGAAAAAGAAGATGAGTTCTGGCTTCAGGGGCTGCCTGCCCAAAGCCGCATGTTTGGTCTGGATGACTGTCAGCCACTGACACCGGACCGCTGGCTGAACGAAGGCGATCGCGTTAACGTAGGGAATGTAACTTTACAGGTGTTGCATTGCCCCGGGCATACGCCTGGCCATATTGTCTTCTTTGATGACGTGTCACGCCTGCTGATTTCCGGTGACGTGATTTTCAAAGGGGGCGTAGGACGCAGCGATTTCCCACGCGGCGATCACGGTCAGCTGATTCAGTCGATTAAGCAGAAGTTATTACCGTTAGGTGATGATGTGACGTTTATCCCTGGACACGGACCAATGTCAACGCTGGGCGATGAGCGGTTGCATAACCCGTTCCTTCAGGATGAAATGCCTGTCTGGTAAACCCTTTCAATAAAAAAGCCTGCGCGATGCAGGCTTTTTTTATGGGTGCAGGTTACAGCACCGCGACAATGGCTTCGCACAGTGGCGCCATGTTGTCAGGCGTCATACCTGCAACGTTCACGCGGCCAGAGGCAACGGCATAGACGCCAAACTCTTCACGCAGGCGCAGCACCTGCTCTTTGGTCAGGCCGCTGAAGGAGAACATGCCGTTCTGCTTGATGATGAAGCTGAAGTCACGGTCGGCGCCTTTCTCAGCCAGCGTGTTCACAAACAGCAGACGCATGCGTTGAATGCGCTGACGCATATCGTTCAGCTCTTGTTCCCAGATTGCGCGCAGCGCATCGTTGCTCAGGATCGTCGCAACTACAGACGCACCGTGTGCCGGTGGGTTGGAGTAGTTAGCGCGGATCACGGACTTCATCTGGCTGAATGCGCGATCGACAGTTTGATCGTCAGCGGCCACCAGCGTACAGGCGCCGACACGCTCGTTATACAGACCAAAGTTCTTGGAATAGGAGCTTGCGACAATCAGCTCCTGATGGACGGCGGCGAATGCGCGCAGACCTTCAGCATCTTCTTCCAGACCACGGGCAAAGCCCTGATAAGCGAAGTCGAACAGCGGCAGCCAGCCTTTTTCAACGGACAGCTTAGCCAGCTGTTCCCACTGTTCAAGCGTAGGATCGATACCAGTTGGGTTATGGCAGCAGCCATGGAACAGCACCACATCGCCCGCCTGGGCTTCGCTCAGGCTGGCCAGCAAACCATCGAAGTCCAGCGCGTGGTTTGCCGCGTCATAGTAGGCGTATTCACGGACTTCCAGACCCGCAGAATTAAACACGCTCTTGTGGTTCGGCCAGCTTGGATTGCTTACCCAGACACGCTTAACAGAGGTGTTTTTCGCCAGGAAATCTGCCGCCACGCGCAGTGCGCCGGTACCGCCTGGGGTCTGCGCCGTGCGGGCGCGTTTTTCGCTCACAATGGTGCTGCCTTTGCCGAACAGCAGCTCCTGGGTGCAGCGACCAAATTCAGGGATACCATCAATACCGAGGTAGTTTTTGGTGGTTTCGTTTTCCAGCAGATACTGCTCAGCTTTTTTGACGCTGGTCAGTACCGGAGTTTTGCCGGTTTCATCTTTATATACACCAATACCCAGGTTGATTTTGCCAGGGCGGTCGTCGGCACGAAACAGATCGGCCAGGCCCAGAATTGGGTCGGCAGGAGCGGCAGTAATGTTCTCAAACATGACGAAGTTCCATTGTGATTACAGAAGTGAAATCCGCTATCAGGTTAACGGTAGATTTACAAAATGCCAACCGTTTGCGACGAAAAGCGTGCGGCTTTTCAAAAGTCGCTATTATTTTCTCTCGGGAATAAAAAAACAGGGCCGAAGCCCTGTTCATTAAGCATATAGCAACGAGGTGTGCTGATTAGAACTGGTAAACCAGACCCAGAGCCACGATGTCGTCGTTGTTGATGCCCAGCTTGTTGTCGTCTTTCAGCTGGTTGATCTGATAGTCAACATAGGTAGACATGTTTTTGTTGAAGTAGTAGGTCGCACCGATATCAACGTAGTTGATGTAGTCTTCGTCACCGATACCTTCTACGTCTTTCGCTTTAGATTTGTAGTAAGCGATGGATGGACGCAGGCCGAAATCGAACTGGTACTGAGCGACAACAGAGAAGTCCTGAGACTTGTTAGCGAAACCACGGCTGCCCAGGCGCGCTGCGTTACGCATTTCGCCATAAATGGCTGCCAGGTAGATGTTGTTCGCGTCGTATTTCAGGCCGGTTGCCCACTGTTCAGCTTTGTCGCCTTCACCCCATTCCAGCGTCTGCTGGTTGTTGGTACGGTCAGCGGCGCCATAAGCACCGACAATGCCGAAGCCTTCGTAGTCATAGCTCAGAGAGGTCGCCCAGCCGTCGCCGTTGGAACGTACCGCGTCATCACGTTCATTTTTGCCCAGGTACTGAACACCAAAGTTCAGACCGTCAACCAGGCCGAAGAAGTTGCTGTTACGGTAAGTCGCCAGACCACCCGTACGGCCTGCGAAGAAGTTATCGCTCGCGCCGGTGTCGCCGCCGAACTCAGGCAGCATATCGGTGATGCCGATTGCGTCATAGACCAGACCGTAGTTACGACCGTAGTCGAAGGAGCCTGCGTCACCAAATTTCAGACCTGCGAATGCCAGACGGGTTTTGTTGCCGTTCTGCGCATCGCCGCCTTCAGAATTGTTACCCTGGAAATTGTATTCCCACTGACCGTAGCCAGTCAGCTGATCGTTGATCTGAGTTTCACCTTTGAAGCCCAGACGCGCGTAAGTGTTGTCGCCATCGTTGCCCGCGTAATCAGAGAAGTAATGCAGGCCAACTGCTTTCCCGTAAAGATCTAATTTGTTGCCGTCTTTGTTATAGATTTCAGCAGCGTTTGCTGCACCGGCTACCAGCAGGGCAGGGACTACCACTGCCAGGATATTGCGCTTCATCATTATTTATTACCCTCATTGGTTTTTTTATGACACTCGCCACTGCCGTCAATAAATTCTGTCAATAAATATTTCCGGAACTATTGATGAGAGTTAGGTGTCTTTATGTGTCTGACAGGCATCTTTCCATTCATAGAACCGTTTCGCTACACTGAAAGTGCTACAATCTTCAAGATTCAGTTACCAAAAGAAAATATGTGTAACTAAATATGTATTTTTGGGAACTTTGTGAAGCACCTCAAACTTCAGCGCGTTCTGGTGAATTAAACCTCCACTTTATTCTTATATATATGATTTCCTTATGTTTAATTTAGCTAAAGGCCTTTCGTATAAACAGAAGTTAAACGGCTCATTTTTTCTTATATTCGACAAAAGCCATCCAGATGGCTGTGAAAGTGGTTGTTTTTTGTGCTATTGCGTAAGGATTGTATTAAGCACAATAAGAATAAGGTTATTTTTTTGTCTAAGGATATTTCGTGGAAACAAAACGTAACAGGTAGAGGGAATGGCGGGGTTGTGGTTTATAGACGCTTACTTTTGACTGACGAAAACTGACATTGCAGGATAAAATAATGGCCAGCATTTGCTGGCCATTAATGATTTGGTCGGTTAGAAACTTGCGTTACGCGGTGTACGTGGGAACGGAATCACATCACGTACGTTCTGAACACCTGTTACGTAAGCAATCAGACGTTCGAAGCCCAGGCCAAAGCCAGAGTGCGGAACGGTGCCGTAACGACGGAGATCGCGATACCAGCTGTAGTCCGCCGGGTTCAGGCCCATCTCCTGCATACGCGCGTCCAGCACATCCAGGCGCTCTTCACGCTGGGAGCCACCGATGATCTCACCGATGCCCGGCGCCAGAACATCCATCGCGGCAACGGTTTTACCATCTTCGTTAAGGCGCATATAGAACGCCTTAATGTCTTTCGGATAGTTTTTCACCACAACCGGTGCTTTGAAGTGCTTCTCTGCCAGATAACGTTCATGCTCGGAGGAGAGATCCACGCCCCAGTAAACCGGGTTTTCGAATTTCTCGCCGCATTTTTCCAGGATAGCGACCGCGTCGGTGTAATCCACCTGCGCGAAGTCTGCGGAGACGAAGCGCTCAAGACGGGCGATGGCGTCGTTATCGACACGCTCAGCGAAGAATTTCATGTCGTCTGCGCGCTCTTCGAGAACCGCTTTGAACACGTATTTCAGCATCGCTTCTGCCAGGCCAGCCACGTCATTCAGATCGGCAAAGGCGACTTCCGGCTCCAGCATCCAGAATTCCGCCAGGTGACGGCTGGTGTTAGAGTTTTCCGCACGGAAGGTTGGGCCGAAGGTGTAGATCTTAGACAGCGCACAGGCGTAGGTTTCGCCGTTGAGCTGGCCGGAAACCGTCAGGAAGGCTTCTTTACCAAAGAAGTCTTTGTCGTAATCGACTTTTCCTTCCGGCGTACGTGGCAGGTTTTCCATATCCAGCGTTGAAACGCGGAACATTTCACCTGCGCCTTCGGTATCGGATGCCGTGATCAGCGGAGTAGACACCCAGAAGTAACCCTGCTCGTCAAAGAAGCGATGCAGCGCCTGCGCCAGCGTATGACGCACGCGCGCCACTGCACCAATCAGGTTGGTGCGCGGACGCAGGTGCGCAACTTCACGCAGATATTCGATGCTGTGACGCTTTGCAGCCATCGGATAGGTGTCCGGATCTTCAACCCAGCCGGTCACTTCCACCGAGGTCGCCTGAATTTCGTAGCTCTGACCCTGGCCCGGAGAGGCCACCACAACACCGGTGACGATCACGGAACAGCCGGTTGTCAGGTGCAGAACGTCATCATTGTAATTGGGCAGAGAATTATTAATGACGGCCTGTACAGGATCAAAGCAGGAACCGTCATAGACGGCGAGGAAGGAGATGCCAGCTTTAGAATCTCGGCGAGTACGCACCCATCCGCGCACGGTGACCTCCTGGTCAACGGCGACACGGCCCTGGAGTACGTCGGCTACAGGCACAACGCTCATAATATTCTCTCTGTTAATAGTCGGAAAAAATAAACACTTGTCCGCCCTTATAGGGGGGATATCTATGTTACCTGCCATCCGCTATCAGACAAGTAAATTTCACCGTCTTAAGAGAAGAAATAAGAAATTAATAAGAGAAGGGGAGCCATGAAGGCTCCCCCGAAGCCGTTAACTGGCTTTTTTAACCTGAGGCAGATCGAAGGCTTTACGTAATGCGCGGACAAACGCTTTGTCATGGCAGATGGTTTTGCCAGGGCTGTCGGAGAGCTTCGCGACCGGCTTACCGTTACATTCCACTAGCTTTATGACGATGTTCAGCGGTTTCACCTGGGGGATATCACAGGTTAAGCGCGTACCAATCCCGAAACTCAGGTTCACCCGCGATGAGAAGTGGCGATAAAGGTCGACGGCTTTCGCCAGGTCAAGGTTATCGGAGAAGACCAGCACCTTACTCATGGGATCGATACCCAGTTTTTCGTAATGGGCGATGGCTTTCTCACCCCATTCAACCGGGTCCCCGGAATCATGGCGCAAACCCTGGTAGCGTTCGGCAAACTCAGGGCCAAAGTCGCGCAGGAACGCGTCCATGGTAATGCAGTCGGTAAGGGCAATACCCAGCCGATCCGGGTACTCCTCAAGCCACGCGGCGAGGGCGGCGCGCTGGCTGTTGGTAAGGTCAGGGCTGATCTGCTGGTGCGCCTGGAACCATTCGTGCGCCTGGGTACCCATCGGCGTTAAATCAAGGCGACGCGCCAGATCGTAGTTACTGGTGCCAACGAACCACGGCTCCTGTTGCAGACGTCTGACAATGGCTTCCTGAACCTCGCGAGAGAAGCGGCGGCGCGTGCCAAAGTCCATCAGACGGAAGCGGGACATATCCAGCCCTTCTGTCAGTCTGGAAAACTCAACGAGTTTATTCTCCAGAGCGGCAACCGCCTGCGTTACACCGGTTTCAGGGGAGCGATAACGGTGGGCCAGCTCGCTGATCACGGCCAGAAGCGGCACTTCCCACATGATCACTTCGCGCCACGGGCCGGTCAGACGAATGTCCAGCTTGCCGTTATCATTGGTGACGGTGACCTGTTCCGGCTTATAGCGGAACTCACGCAGCCAGTTCAGATAGTCCGCTTTAAAGAAAGGCAGGCCTGAAAGCCACTGATATTCGTCATCGGTGAGCGCCAGATGCTGCATGGCATCGACCTGTTCACGAATGGAATCTGCGTAGATACCCAGCAAGTCGTCACCCCGGCAGCGAAATTCCGCCGCAACATGAACATCATGATAGTGGTGAAACACGGCTTGCTGCATATGCAGCTTGTACGCGTCGGTATCCAGCAACGTATGCAGAACCGGAGAAGCGAATTGAGTCATAGGTGCGCTGTAGCATCCTCTCACGGGAGCGTTTAGTACAATAAACAACTCCGGAGTATACCCTGTTTAGTGATTTATTGAACCCCGATCACAACATAAGCACACTTTATGGTCGAGCGCATTTCGTGCCCCGTGTTATAAAAATGTAGCAAAAACGGCGTTGTGCCTGAAAAGATGAACATTCTGCATAGCGCGTTTTACACAACCGGAATATATTGAATCGTTACTCGACAAACGATGCATAAGGTTTTCTATGACACAACAGCCACAAGCTAAATACCGCCACGACTACCGTGCGCCGGATTACCTGATAAGCGATATCGATCTGACCTTCGACCTGGATGCCACAAAAACCGTCGTGACGGCGGTAAGCCAGGTGACGCGCCAGAGCGCGACAGCCGTGCCGCTGCGTCTGGATGGTGAAGACCTGACGCTGGTTTCCCTGCATATTAATGATGAAGCCTGGTCAGACTATAAAGAAGAAGGCAACCAGCTGGTCATCGACAACCTGCCGGAACGCTTTACCCTGCGCATCGTGAATGAAATCAGCCCTGCCGCCAATACCGCGCTGGAAGGGCTTTACCAGTCAGGCGTAGCCCTGTGCACCCAATGTGAAGCCGAAGGGTTCCGCCACATTACCTGGTATCTGGATCGCCCGGACGTCCTGGCGCGCTTTACCACCAAAATTATTGCCGACAAAACGCTGTACCCGTACCTGCTTTCCAACGGCAACCGGATTGGTGAAGGGGAACTGGAGAATGGCCGTCACTGGGTACAGTGGCAGGATCCGTTCCCTAAACCCTGCTACCTGTTTGCGCTGGTGGCGGGCGATTTCGATGTTCTGCGCGACACCTTTAAAACGCGCTCTGGCCGTGAAGTCGCGCTGGAGCTGTTCGTGGACCGTGGCAACCTTGACCGCGCCCCGTGGGCAATGACCTCCCTCATCAACTCCATGAAGTGGGATGAAACGCGCTTTGGCCTCGAATATGACCTCGACATCTATATGATCGTTGCTGTCGATTTCTTCAATATGGGCGCGATGGAGAATAAAGGTCTTAACATCTTCAACTCCAAATACGTGCTGGCGCGTACCGATACCGCAACGGATAAAGATTACCTCGATATCGAACGCGTTATCGGCCACGAATATTTCCATAACTGGACCGGGAACCGCGTCACCTGCCGCGACTGGTTCCAGCTGAGCCTGAAAGAGGGCTTAACCGTCTTCCGCGATCAGGAGTTCAGCTCCGATCTGGGATCGCGGGCGGTAAACCGCATCAACAACGTGCGCACTATGCGTGGTCTGCAATTTGCAGAAGATGCCAGCCCAATGGCCCATCCGATCCGCCCGGATAAAGTCATTGAGATGAATAACTTCTACACCCTGACGGTGTACGAAAAAGGCGCTGAAATTATCCGCATGATCCACACCCTGCTGGGCGAAGCGAATTTCCAGAAAGGGATGCAGCTTTACTTCGAGCGTCATGACGGCAGTGCGGCCACCTGCGACGATTTCGTCCAGGCGATGGAAGACGCCTCTAACGTGGATCTGTCTCATTTCCGCCGCTGGTACAGCCAGGCCGGTACGCCGATTGTGACGGTCAAAGACGACTACAACCCGGAAACTGAGCAGTACACGCTGACCATCAGCCAGCGCACACCGCCAACGGCGGAGCAGGAAGAGAAACATCCGCTGCACATTCCGTTCAGCGTTGAGCTGTACGACAACGAAGGCAACGTGATCCCGCTACAGAAGGGCGGTCACCCGGTACATAACGTGCTGAATGTGACCCAGGCAGAGCAGACCTTTATCTTCGATAACGTCTATTTCCAGCCTGTTCCTGCCCTGCTGTGCGAGTTCTCCGCGCCGGTGAAACTCGAATACAAGTGGAGCGATCAGCAGCTGACGTTCCTGATGCGTCACGCGCGCAACGATTTCTCGCGCTGGGATGCGGCACAAAGCCTGCTGGCGACCTACATCAAGCTGAACGTGAACCGTTACCAGCAGGGCCAGCCGCTGACGCTGCCGGTTCATGTGGCAGACGCCTTCCGTGCCATCCTGCTGGATGAGAATATTGACCCGGCGCTGGCGGCTGAAATTTTAACGCTGCCGTCTGCGACTGAAATCGCCGAGCTGTTTGACATCATCGACCCCATTGCGATCGTCGCCGTGCGTGAAGCGCTGACCCGCACGCTGGCGACCGAACTGGCAGATGAGTTCCTCGCAATTTACAACGCCAACAAGCTGGACGCATATCGGGTGGAACATGCGGATATCGGTAAACGTTCCCTGCGCAATACCTGCCTGCGCTATCTGGCATTTGGTGAGGCAGAGCTGGCGAACACGCTGGTCAGCAAGCAGTACCACGAAGCCGATAACATGACGGATGCGCTGGCCGCGCTGGCCGCAAGCGTTGCCGCCGAGCTGCCGTGCCGCGATGCGCTGATGCAGGAGTACGACGACAGGTGGCATCAGGATGGTCTGGTGATGGACAAGTGGTTCATTCTTCAGGCCACCAGTCCGGCAGTCGATGTACTCAGCAAGGTCCGCAGCCTGCTGAAGCACCGTTCGTTCACCATGAGCAACCCGAACCGCGTCCGCTCCCTGATTGGCGCGTTTGCCAGCAGCAACCCGGCCGCGTTCCATGCTGAAGACGGCAGCGGTTATCAGTTCATGGTTGAAATGCTAACCGAGCTGAACAGCCGTAACCCGCAGGTGGCGTCTCGTCTGATTGAGCCGCTGATCCGCCTGAAACGCTACGATGCGCAGCGTCAGGCGAAAATGCGCGCCGCGCTTGAGCAGCTGAAAGGGCTGGAAAATCTGTCTGGCGATCTGTACGAGAAGATTACAAAGGCGCTGGCCTGATGTAAAAAAGCCCGGTGGCGCTACGCTTACCGGGCCTACGATTTGCCCTTGCGCCGTGCTCCCTGTTGAAGAGGGCCGGGGTGAGGGCATCAGGCATTAGCCTTTATCCGCTGAATCTCCGCTTCTCCACGTTTCATCACTCTATCCAGCACTTCCGCCTCCAGCTCCGCCAGTCTGGCCGATCCCACCCGGCGAGGACGTGGAATATCCACCGTCAGATCCAGACCAATTTTACCCTCTTCTATTAACAGCACCCTGTCTGCCATTGCCACAGCTTCGCTTACGTCATGCGTCACCAGCAGCACCGTAAAGCCGTGCGTCTGCCAGAGGGTTTCAATCAGATCCTGCATCTCGATCCGCGTCAGGGCATCAAGCGCGCCGAGCGGTTCATCAAGCAGCAGCAGGCCGGGACGATGAATCAGCGCGCGTGCCAGGGCCACGCGCTGCTTTTGTCCACCCGACAGGGCCGCAGGCCACTCTCCCGCGCGATTCTCCAGCCCTACCGCGGCGAGTGCCTGCCGGGCGTCCTCCCGCCAGCTGCCCTTCAGGCCCAGCCCGACGTTATCCATCACCGTTTTCCACGGCAGCAGACGCGCGTCCTGAAACATCATGCGCGTATCATCCTGAATCGTGGACAGCGGCGTAGTGCCTGCCAGAATGTCACCACTGTTTGGCGCCTCCAGCCCGGCTAAAAGACGCAGCAGGGTACTCTTGCCGCCACCGCTGCGGCCAACAACGGCTACAAACTGTCCGGCAGGAATATGCAGATCCAGTGCATTCAGAATGGTGTTGTCGCCGTAGCGTTTGGTCACGCCGTTCAGCAGTAACGGTGTTCCCTGGTTCAGTCGTGCAGTATTCATGCTTTCGCCTCCTGAGCGGTGTAGGCCGGGTTCCAGCGCAGCCAGCTACGTTCCAGCCACTGGGCGCTGACGTCCGCAAGTTTGCCAAGCAGGGCATAAAGGATAATGGCAACCACCACCACGTCCGTTTGCAGGAACTCGCGGGCGTTCATCGCCAGATAACCAATGCCGGAGTTGGCCGAAATGGTTTCCGCCACGATCAGGGTTAGCCACATCAGGCCGAGCGCAAAACGCACCCCAACCATAATGGAGGGCAGGGCGCCCGGCAGGATCACATGGGTAAACAGGGCAAAACCTGACAGGCCATAGCTGCGGGCCATCTCAACCAGACCGCGATCGATATTGCGGATCCCATGCCAGGTATTGATATAAATCGGGAATAATGTTCCCAGCGCCACGAGGAAAATTTTGGCGCTCTCATCAATGCCGAACCACAGGATAACCAGCGGAATAAGCGCCAGATGCGGCACGTTACGCAGCATTTGAACGGAGGTATCCAGCAGCCGCTCACCCCAGCGGGACAGGCCGCTGATCAGCCCCAGCGTCAGGCCGATGCTCCCGCCAATCGAAAAGCCGATTACCGCGCGCCAGGAGCTGATGGCAAGATGTTGCCACAGCTCACCGCTGGCGCTTAGCGACCAGAACGCTTCCACAACGCCCTCCGGAGAGGGCAAAATACGGCTCGACAGCCAGCCAGTTGAAGACGCCAGTTGCCAGACGAGGACAATGCCGACGGGCAGAAACCACGGCGCGGCGCGCAGCAGCCATTTTTGTGCGGTTGAAGACATGGTGGCTCCTTAACTTTGCGCGACTTTTCTCGGGATAAACGCATTCGCCACGGCTTCGCCCTGCAACTGAAGCTGACGTGGCTGCGGAATCTCCGGGATAGCGACATCCAGGTGCGGGAAGAGCAGTTCACCCACCTTGTAGGCCTCCTCCAGATGCGGGTAGCCAGACAGGATAAAGCTGTCGATCCCCAGCGCCGCGTATTCATTAATGCGTGCCGCTACGGTTGGACCGTCGCCGACCAGCGCCGTACCGGCGCCGCCGCGCACCAGACCCACCCCGGCCCACAGGTTCGGGCTGATCTCAAGATTTTCACGCTTGCCGTTGTGCAGGGAGGCCATTCGGTGTTGGCCCACGGAGTCGGTTTTGGCAAACGCCGCCTGTGCTTTGGCGATAGTGTCGTCGTCCAGATGAGCGATCAGACGGTCGGCGGCTTGCCAGGCCTCGTCGTTGGTTTCGCGTACGATCACGTGCAGGCGAATGCCGAAGCGCACCGTACGGCCATGTTCTGCGGCTTTGGCGCGTACCTGAGCAACTTTCTCTTTAACCAGCTCCGGTGGCTCGCCCCAGGTCAGATAGAGATCGACCTGCTCAGCCGCCAGCTCCTGCGCCACGTCCGACGATCCGCCGAAATAAAGGGGAGGGCGCGGCTGCTGTACCGGCGGGAAGTAGAGTTGCGCATCGCGAACGTGGATATGTTTTCCTTCGAAGGTGACGGTTTCCCCTTCCAGCAGACGTCGCCAGACGCGGGTGAACTCTGCGGAGGCTTCATAGCGCTCGGTATGATCGAGAAAAACGCCATCGCCCGCCAGCTCCTGCGGATCGCTGCCCGTCACCAGGTTGAACAGCGCGCGGCCGTTGGAGAGCCTGTCCAGCGTTGCCGCCTGACGTGCCGCGACGGTGGGCGACACCACGCTCGGGCGCAAGGCTACCAGGAATTTCAGGCGCTGGGTGACGGGGATCATCGACGCGGCAACCAGCCACGCATCCTCACATGAACGGCCCGTCGGGATCAGCACCCCGGTAAAACCGATGCGGTCTGCCGCCTGGGCGATCTGCTGTAGATAGCCGTGATCGACCGGGCGGGCGCCTTCTTCTGTGCCAAGATAGTGTCCATCACCGTGGGTGGGTAAAAACCAGAAAAGATTCAGACTCATGATTTTTTTCCTTCAATGCCAGCGGGTTGCCAGATGCGTTCGCGAATATTCACCTGCTTTGGAACCAGGCGGTTTTGATAAAAGAGGTCTGCCGTTTGCTGCTGGAGGGCGGCAACGTGGGCGTCAACCGGCGCTATGGTGGTGGGAGGACGGTGGTCAAGATAGGTGGCGATCACCGGTTCAGGCAGGCCCATGGTTTTTGCCAGTAGCGTGATGCTCTGCTGACGCTGGCTTTGGGTCAGCGCATCGGCTTGAGAGAAGGTATCCAGCACCTGCTGAATAAATGCGCCATTTTTTTCAGCGTAAGGACGTGCCGCCAGGTAGAACGAACCGGTTTGTTTCAGGGTGGTGCCGTCTTTCAGCACCCGCACACCGCCCTGCAACAGTGCGGCGGAGTAGTACGGATCCCAGATAGCCCAGGCATCAACATTTTTTTGCTGAAACGCCGCGCGCGCATCGGCAGGCGTCAGGTAAACGGGCTGGATATCGGTGAATTTAAGGCCGGCCTCCTGCAACGCGCGCAGCAGCAGGTTGTGCGAGCTGGAACCTTTCTGGAAAGCAACCTTATGGCCTTTGAGATCGGCGACGCTTTTGATCTCGCTGTTTTCCGGCACCAAAATAACCTCTGCCTTCGGCTTGGCGGGTTCAACGCCAACGTAAACCAGATCCGCCCCGGCCGCCTGGGCAAAGATCGGCGGGATATCGCCGGTGCTGCCTAAATCAATACTCCCGACGTTCAGCGCCTCCAGCATCTGCGGTCCGGCAGGGAACTCGACCCATGAGAATTTGGTCTGCGGGAAACGTTTCTCCAGCAACGCATGGCTTTTCGCCAGCACCATGCTGACGCTGCCTTTCTGATAACCGATACGCAGGCTCTCCGGCGTTTTCTCCGCTGCCTGAGCCAGCGATGCCACTGCCAGCAGACCTGCCAGCCCGATGCGGGTAACTGTTTTAAACATGCGCCACTCCTTGTGATTGATGAAATGCCGCCGCGTGGCGATCCCGACGATTAAGGGCGTGCCAGAATGTTTCAAGCGCGCTGTCGAGGCGGGTTTGCAGATTCGGCGTGAAATGCGGTTTATGCTGGTAGTCGATTACCTGTGAGTCGTCAGCGAAGACGCCATGCAGGATCTCCTGCGCTTTCAGCGCGTTCAGAACCGGCTTGAGGGCATAATCCACCGCCAGTAAATGGGCTACCGTACCGCCTGTGGCCAGCGGCAGGACGACCTTACCGTCCAGCGCGCGCTCGGGCAGCAGATCGAGCAGCGTTTTCAGTGCACCGGAAAAAGAGGCTTTATAAATTGGTGTCGCGACGACCAACCCGTCAGCACGCTTAAGTTGTTCGATCAGGGTTTTCAGCGCCGGGCTGTCGAAACGGGCGTAGAGCAGATCTTCAGGCGCGAAATTGTGCAAATTCCAGTGACACACTTCGACATCCAGAGCATTAAGCTTTTCGCGAGCGTATTCCAGCAGTGCGCTGGATCGAGAGGGGAAGCGGGGGCTTCCGGCCAGGGTAATGACGCGCATGGTTGCTCCTTATAACTAATTGTTTGCTTTTATCTAACATTCATAACAATTTTCAGGAGTGTGACATTGCGTGGTTATTCCACTAAATGATTTATCCTCAGGATGAATGCAGAAAAAAGCATAAGAAGCGAACCGATAAGTAAACGATTGCGTTTTACATGGCTTTTTTTTGCCACAGGTCAATTCCCTTTCCGGGCGGGATCGCACATAATCCCCTCCCGGTTTGCACACCGGGAATCCAGGAGAGTTCATGTACTACCCCTTCGTTCGTAAAGCCCTTTTCCAGCTCGATCCTGAGCGCGCTCATGAATTTACATTTCAGCAGTTACGTCGTATTACAGGAACGCCTCTGGCCGCGCTGGTGCGTCAAAACGTGCCGGAAAAACCCGTCCAATGCATGGGCCTGACGTTCAAAAATCCACTGGGCCTTGCGGCCGGTCTGGACAAAAATGGCGAATGCATTGATGCACTCGGCGCGATGGGCTTTGGCTCGATCGAAATCGGGACGGTGACGCCGCGTCCGCAGCCGGGAAATGACAAGCCACGTCTGTTCCGCCTGGTTGAAGCCGAGGGGCTGATCAACCGCATGGGCTTTAATAACCTTGGCGTCGATCATCTGGTTGAGAACGTTAAGAAAGCCCATTTTGATGGTGTGCTGGGTATTAATATTGGCAAAAATAAAGACACGCCCGTCGAGCAGGGTAAAGATGACTATCTGATTTGTATGGAAAAAGTCTATGCCTATGCCGGTTATATCGCGGTGAATATATCCTCGCCTAACACCCCAGGGCTGCGTTCATTACAATATGGCGAAGCGCTTGACGATCTTCTTAGCGCCATTAAAAATAAACAAACGGCACTACAGGCGATCCACCATAAATATGTTCCGGTCGCGGTTAAGATCGCCCCGGATCTTTCGGCAGAAGAATTGATCCAGGTTGCCGACAGTTTAGTTCGCCATAATATTGATGGTGTGATTGCGACCAATACAACGCTCGATCGCTCCCTCGTCCAGGGAATGAAAAACTGTGACGAAGCGGGTGGATTAAGTGGCCGTCCGGTACAATTAAAAAGCACCGAAATTATTCGCGCACTCTCTGCGGAATTAAAAGGCCAGCTGCCGATTATTGGCGTGGGTGGCATTGACTCCGTCATCGCTGCACGTGAGAAGATGGCGGCAGGGGCTTCACTGGTGCAAATTTATTCCGGCTTTATTTTTAAAGGGCCGCCATTGATTAAAGAAATTGTCACGCATATCTAATCTTTTCTCTTAATCAGACAACCAGGGCTTTATTTCCAGCCCTGGTTGTTTTATATTCCGTCATTGTTGCTTATTTAGACATTATAGTCTTTTATTACTAGTGTTATAAGCGAAGCGGCAAACAGGACATTTTTAGTACAGGACGTTTTGGGGACGGGAGAGAAACATGCGAATTAAACCTGACGATAACTGGCGCTGGTATTTTTGTGACGAGCATGACCGTATGATGCTCGACTTAGCCAATGGCATGTTGTTTCGCTCTCGTTTTGCGCGCCGAATGTTAACGCCAGACGCGTTTGCTCCCTCAGGCTTTTGCGTTGACGACGCTGCACTCTATTTCTCTTTTGAAGAAAAATGCCGCGACTTCAATCTCTCCAAAGAACAGCGCGCTGAACTGGTACTAAATGCGCTGGTGGCGATCCGTTTCCTGAAACCACAAATGCCGAAAAGCTGGCATTTCCTCGCGCACGGTATGAGCTGGACCCCGGCTATCGGCGATGCGGCCAGCGTCAATCTGAGCGATACCGAAGAAGAGGTGAATCTGCTGGTGGTTGAACCCGGTGAAAACGCTGCGCTCTGTTTGCTGGCCCAACCCGGCTTGACCATTGCCGGGCGAGTCATGCAGTTAGGTGATGCCATCAAAGTGATGAATGACAGGCTGAAGCCTCAGCTGCGCGTCGATTCCTTCAGCCTCGAACAGGCGGTTTAAGCTTCCAGCTGTACGGATGTTTTCGGTACACAGCTACAGCACAGGATCGTGCCGTCACTGCCAATCGCAGATTTCTTCAGGGCACTCACTTCACCATCGACCAGTTTAATGCGACAGCATCCGCAAATCCCCGCGCGACAGGAATAAGGTACGCGGATACCCGCCTGCTCCAGCTGTTCCAGTAGCACCTGCTGATTGTTACCACGAATAACTTTGCCTTCCCAGTGAATATCCACCGCGGAAGCGACGTTGGTGACAACGTCAACCATTTCTTCTTCCTGGCCTGCGCCGTACACTCTTGCAGGCCCGCGGGTAAGAATTTCGACCTCGTCGCCCACGCGGATTACGCCGCTGGAGCGGGGGATCAGGTTCTGGCCGAAGTCGACATCACCGTTATCCTGCGCGGTACGAAATGACTGCAAGGTTTTCAGCGGTTCGCCGGAAGGGTGTTTCTGGCCTTTCTCCGGGCTGACGGTGGTAAAAATACAGCGGCTGCACGGCTTCACGACATCAAAGATAACGCTGCCGATGCGGATCACTTTCCAGGTATCTTCATCCCAGGCATCCGCTCCGGTCACCACCAGATTCGGGCGAAACTGCTCCATCTGCACGCTGGCTTTGCAACGGGTTTGTAAATCACGCAGCGAGGCCTCGCTGGTCAGCAGGAAGGGAAAACCATCCGCAAAGGAGAGGGGAACCGCGTCGTGGCGTTTCACGCGACGAGTCAGCGCAGGCCCAACCCAGCGCAGCTGAACGTCACGTGAGAAAAAGCCGCTCAGCCACTGGTTAATGTTATCCGGCGCGATACGCGCGGTAAAATGATTGCCCCACACTTCCGTTGGCGCTTCAACCGGCGCAAAATCAGCAAAGCGGATCACGACGCTTGAACCGTCTGGCGCGGTCAAATGCAATCCGTCATGAAGCGGGGAAGGCGTAAAGCGAACCATCTGCGGGAACTGACGTGCGGTGATGAACGTACCGTCAGGCTCGGTGATCATAAAAATACGATCGAAGGCGAATCCGCTCATATCGGCCAGCGCGTGCGTCACGCCGATACCACGCATGGATTTCACCGGATGAATAAAAAGCCTGGATAACGTCGCCACTGCACACTCCCGCTAAATAAAATAAGCCTTCAACTTTATGACATACACGCCATATTAGCTATAATGCGCGACAATTTTCTATGAGTAAAAGTGACGATATGAATTCTCTGTTTGCCAGTACGGCCCGTGGGCTGGAAGAGCTGTTAAAAACTGAACTGGAAACCCTGGGCGCGAAAGAGTGCCAGGTGGTTCAGGGTGGTGTCCATTTTGAGGGCGACACGCGGCTTATTTACCAGAGCCTGATGTGGAGCCGTCTGGCGTCGCGCATCATGCTGCCGATGAAAGAGTGCAAGGTCTACAGCGATCTTGATCTCTACACCGGTGTACAGATGATCGACTGGACAGAGATCTTCACCCCGGACGCCACCTTTGCGGTGCATTTCAACGGCGTCAACGATGAGATCCGCAACAGCCAGTACGGTGCCCTGCGCGTCAAAGACGCCATTGTGGACTGCTTCACGCGTCGTAATAGAGAACGTCCGAACGTTGATCGTGAAAACCCGGATCTGCGTATCAACGTCTGGCTGAACGGCGACACTGCCAGTATTTCCCTGGATCTGAGCGGCGCAGGCCTGCATCTGCGCGGCTATCGCGATCGCACCGGCATGGCCCCAATCAAAGAGACACTGGCCGCCGCTATTGTGATGCGCTCCGGCTGGCAGCCGGGTACGCCGCTGCTCGATCCAATGTGCGGTTCCGGTACGCTGCTGATTGAAGCCGCGATGCTGGCCACCGACCGCGCGCCAGGGCTGCATCGTGGACAGTGGGGCTTCAAAGGCTGGGCGCAGCACGATGAAGCCCTCTGGAAAGAGGTCAAAGACGACGCGCAGACCCGTGCCCGTAAAGGGCTGGCGGAGTACACCTCTCACTTTTACGGTTCGGACAACGACCCACGGGTGATTGAACGCGCGCGCAGCAACGCCCGTCGAGCCGGTATCGGTGAGCTGGTGACCTTCGACGTCAAAGATGTGGCGAACCTGACCAATCCGCTGCCAAAAGGCCCGTACGGTACGGTGATCAGCAATCCGCCGTATGGTGAGCGTCTTGGCAGTGAGCCAGCGCTGATTGCGCTACACAGCCTGCTGGGCCGCAACATGAAAGCGCATTTCGGCGGCTGGAACCTCTCCCTGTTTAGCGCCTCGCCGGAGCTGCTGAGCTGCCTGCAATTACGTGCCGATCGCCAGTTCAAGGCGAAAAACGGCCCGCTGGACTGCGTGCAGAAAAACTACCATCTGGCAGAGATAGCAGCGGACAGCAAACCGTCTGGCGTGGCGGAAGATTATGCCAACCGCCTGCGCAAAAACCTGAAGAAATTTGAGAAGTGGGCGAAGCAGGAAGGCATCGAATGTTATCGCCTTTACGACGCTGATCTGCCGGAATACAACGTGGCGGTTGACCGCTATGCAGACTGGGTGGTGGTTCAGGAATACGCCCCGCCGAAAACCATTGATGCGCAAAAAGCGCGTCAGCGTATGCTGGATGTGATTGCGGCCACCATCGCCGTACTCGGCATTTCGCCAAACAAGCTGGTGCTGAAAACCCGTGAGCGTCAGAAAGGCAAAAACCAGTATCAGAAGATGGGCGAGAAGGGCGACTTCATCGAAGTGGGCGAATATAACGCGCGCCTGTGGGTTAACCTGACCGATTACCTTGATACCGGTCTGTTCCTCGATCACCGCATCGCCCGCCGCATGCTGGGCCAGATGAGTAAGGGCAAAGACTTCCTGAACCTGTTCTCCTATACCGGCAGCGCCAGCGTTCATGCAGGGCTTGGTGGGGCGCGTAGTACCACCACGGTCGATATGTCCCGTACTTATCTGGAGTGGGCAGAGCGCAACCTGCGTCTTAACGGCTTAACCGGTCGTCAGCATCGCCTGTTACAGGCCGACGTGCTGGGCTGGCTGCGCGATACCGACGAGCAGTTTGATCTGATCTTTATCGATCCGCCGACCTTCTCTAACTCCAAGCGTATGGAGGATAGCTTTGACGTTCAACGCGATCACCTGCGCCTGATGACCGACCTTAAGCGTCTGCTGCGTAAAGGCGGTACCATTATGTTCTCGAATAACAAGCGCGGATTCCGCATGGATCACGACGGCCTGGCCGAACTGGGACTGAAAGCACAAGAAATCAGCCAAAAAACGCTGTCTCAGGACTTTGCCCGTAACCGTCAAATCCACAACTGCTGGCTGATCTCCGCGGTCTGAAAGGAAAAATAAATGTCTTTAATTAGTATGCACGGCGCGTGGCTCTCTTTCAGCGACTCACCGCTTCTTGATAATGCAGAGCTGCATATCGAAGATAACGAGCGCGTCTGTCTGGTCGGCCGTAACGGCGCAGGTAAATCGACGCTGATGAAAATCCTCAACCGTGAGCAGGGGCTGGACGACGGCCGTATTGTTTACGAGCAGGATCTGGTCGTCTCTCGTCTGCAACAGGATCCGCCGCGTAACGTTACCGGCAGCGTGTACGATTTTGTGGCCGAAGGAATTTCAGAGCAGGCGGAATACCTCAAGCGCTACCACGAGATTTCGCATCTGGTCATGACCGACCCGAGCGACAAAAATCTCAACGAGCTGGCAAAAGTGCAGGAGATGCTCGATCACCATGGCCTGTGGCAGCTGGAAAACCGCATTAACGAAGTGCTGGCTCAGCTTGGCCTGGAAGCGGATATGGAGCTGTCGGCGCTCTCCGGCGGCTGGCTGCGTAAAGCCGCGCTGGGCCGTGCCCTGGTGAGCGGGCCCAGGGTACTGCTGCTGGACGAACCAACGAACCACCTGGATATCGAAGCGATTGACTGGCTGGAAGGGTTCCTGAAAACTTTCAATGGCACCATTATCTTCATCTCCCACGACCGTTCGTTCATCCGCAACATGGCCACGCGCATTGTCGACCTCGACCGCGGCAAGCTGGTGACCTATCCGGGCGATTACGATACCTATCTGCTGGAGAAAGAAGAGAACCTGCGCGTGGAAGAGCTGCAAAACGCCGAGTTCGACCGCAAGCTGGCGCAGGAAGAGGTATGGATCCGTCAGGGCATCAAGGCGCGTCGTACCCGTAATGAAGGCCGCGTTCGCGCCCTGAAGGCGATGCGCCGCGAACGTAGCGAACGCCGTGAAGTCATGGGTAGCGCCAAAATGCAGGTGGAAGAGGCGTCCCGCTCGGGCAAGATTGTCTTCGAAATGGAGAACGTGAGTTATTCGGTTGACGGCAAAGTGCTGGTGAACGATTTCTCCGCACAGGTTCAGCGCGGCGACAAAATTGCGCTTATTGGTCCAAACGGCTGCGGCAAAACCACGCTGTTGAAACTGATGCTGGGCCAGTTGCAGGCCGACAGCGGTCGTATTCACTGTGGTACCAAGCTGGAAGTAGCGTACTTTGACCAGCATCGCGCAGAGCTGGATCCGGACCGTACGGTGATGGACAACCTCGCAGAGGGTAAACAGGAGGTGATGGTTAACGGCAAGCCGCGTCACGTGCTGGGCTACCTTCAGGACTTCCTGTTCCACCCAAAACGCGCCCTGACGCCTGTGCGCGCGCTGTCCGGCGGTGAGCGTAACCGTCTTTTACTGGCGCGCCTGTTCCTGAAACCCAGTAACTTACTGATTCTCGATGAACCGACGAACGATCTGGATGTCGAAACGCTGGAACTGCTGGAAGAGTTGATTGATGGCTATCAGGGAACCGTGATGCTGGTCAGCCACGATCGTCAATTTGTCGATAATACCGTGACCGAGTGCTGGATCTTCGAAGGCGAAGGACGCATCGGTCAATATGTGGGCGGCTATCATGACGCGCGTGGACAGCAATCGCAGTCGCTGGCGCAAAAACAGGCGAAGACCAAAAATCTCGCTGAACCTGTTGTTGTGAAAGCAGAAACTGTCAAAAAGTCTCCTGCTAAAATGAGCTATAACTTGCAGCGCGAGCTCGAAGGGCTGCCGCAGCGTCTGGAAGAGCTGGAAGCGGCACTGGAAGCACTGCAAATTCAGGTCGCTGATGCGTCATTCTTTACGCAGCCTCACGACTATACTCAGAAAGTATTGGCTGAACTCTCCCAGGCCGAGCAGGCGCTGGAAGAGGCATTTGAGCGCTGGGAGTACCTTGAGTCTCTGAAAAACGGCGCATAAACAGGGATAATCTATGTGTGACCAGCACCATGCCGATCGGCATATTTTATGCTCGCAATGCGATATGCTCGTGGCGTTGCCAGAGCTTGGTCACGGACATAAGGCTGCCTGCCCGCGCTGCGGAGCTACGCTGACGACCGAGTGGGACGCGCCAAGGCAGCGTCCTACGGCTTACGCACTGGCAGCCCTGTTCATGTTACTGCTCTCCAATCTCTTCCCTTTCATCTCTATGAAAGTGGGCGGGATGGTAAGCCAGGTGGAGTTACTGGAAATTCCAGGCGTGATGTTTTCGGAAGATTACGCCAGCCTTGGCACCTTCTTTCTTCTGTTCGTGCAGATAGTCCCGGCTTTTTGCCTGGTCGTCATTCTGTTACTGGTCAATCGCGTCAGGATGCCCACCGCCCTTAAAATCAAACTCGCGCGGATCCTGTTCCAGCTGAAAAGCTGGGGGATGGCGGAAATTTTTCTGGCGGGTATCCTGGTCAGCTTCGTGAAGCTGATGGCCTACGGCGATGTGGGGATTGGCAGTAGCTTTATTCCGTGGTGTCTGTATTGCGTGCTGCAACTGCGCGCTTTCCAGTGCGTGGACCGACGCTGGACCTGGGACGATATTGCCCCGGCACCGACGCTCTCGCAGACGGTAAAGGTGGGCGTACCGGGTATCCGTCAGGGGCTGCGCTCCTGCTCCTGCTGCACCGCCGTGCTGCCCGCGGATGTCGAGGTGTGTCCCCGCTGTGAAACAAAAGGTCACGTCCGACGCAAAAATAGCCTGCAATGGACCATGGCGCTGCTGGTGACCTCTGTCATGCTCTATCTGCCCGCCAATATTTTGCCGATCATGATCACCGATCTGCTCGGCGACAGAATGCCCTCGACCATCCTTGCCGGGGTGATTTTGCTGTGGAGCGAAGGGTCATACCCTGTTGCAGGCGTCATATTTCTCGCCAGCATTATGGTTCCGACCTTAAAGATGATTGCCATTGCCTGGCTTTGCTGGGATGCAAAAGGGCACGGTAAGCGTGACAGTGAGCGCATGCATCTGATTTATGAGGTCGTGGAATTTGTTGGCCGCTGGTCGATGATTGACGTGTTCGTGATTGCGGTTCTCTCAGCGCTGGTGCGTATGGGTGGGCTGATGAGTATTTATCCCGCTATGGGAGCGCTGATGTTTGCTTTGGTCGTCATTATGACCATGTTTGCGGCCATGACCTTCGACCCTCGTTTATCGTGGGATCGTGAGCCCGATTCAAGCCATGAGGAAGAGTAAGAGCATGGAAAATAAGAGTGGAGAGGCTAAAGTGCAGAAGGTCAGAAACTGGTCGCCGGTGTGGATTTTCCCCATCGTGACCGCGCTGATCGGTGCATGGATCCTGTTTTATCATTACAGCCATCAGGGACCGGAAGTCACGCTAATTACCACCAATGCAGAGGGAATTGAGGGCGGAAAAACCACCATCAAGAGCCGCAGCGTGGATGTGGGTGTCGTGGAAAGCGCGACCCTGACGGATGATTTAACCCATGTTGAAATTAAGGCCCGCCTGAATGCTGGCATGGAAAAACTGCTCCATGAAGATTCCGTTTTTTGGGTGGTGAAACCGCAGGTCGGAAGAGAAGGGATCAGCGGCTTAGGGACGCTATTGTCAGGGGCTTACATTGAACTCCAGCCCGGCAATAAAGGCGCCCAGCCAGCAAACTATCAGTTGCTGGATTCACCGCCGCTTGCGCCACCGGATGCAAAAGGGATCCGCGTCATTCTGGACAGCAAAAAAGCGGGCCAGCTCTCGCCGGGCGATCCGGTGCTGTTCCGTGGGTATCGTGTCGGTTCGGTTGAAACGAGCACCTTCGATCCGCAAAAACGGACCATCAGCTATCAGCTATTTATCAATGCGCCTAATGACCGACTGGTGACCAGTAACGTTCGTTTCTGGAAAGACAGTGGGATCGCTGTGGATCTGACCTCTGCGGGGATGCGCGTTGAGATGGGTTCACTCACCACGCTGTTTGGTGGGGGCGTCAGTTTTGACGTGCCGGAAGGTATAGATCTGGGACAACCGGTGGCGGAAAAAACCGCCTTCAGATTGTTTGACGATCAAAAAAGCATTCAGGATGCGCTCTATACCGATCACATCGATTATCTGATGTTCTTTAAGGACTCTGTACGCGGCTTGCAGCCAGGAGCGCCAGTTGAGTTCCGCGGTATCCGTCTGGGTACAGTGGGGCAAGTGCCTTACTTTGTTCCGGGACTCAAGCAAATGCTTGATGATGATTATCGTATTCCGGTGCTGATACGCATTGAGCCTGAGCGTTTAATTAACCAGATAGGTGAAGATCAGGATATTGGGGAGCATATCAGCGACCTGATGAATCGCGGTCTGCGTGGCTCGCTGAAAACCGGCAACCTGGTGACAGGGGCGTTGTATGTCGATATGGACTTCTATCCAAAAGCGCCACCTATGACGGGAGTCCGTGAATTTGGCGGCTACAAAATCATTCCTACGGTCAGCAGTGGCCTGGCGCAGATCCAACAGCGTCTGATGGAAACGCTGGATAAGATCAACAATCTGCCGCTGAATCCAATGCTTGAGGCTGCGACGGGATCACTGCATCAGAGCCAGGCGACGATGCAACGTCTGCAAACCACCCTGGATAATATCAACAAGATCACGGCCAACCAGTCCATGCAGCAGCTGCCGCAGGATATGCAGAAAACGTTGCGTGAACTGAATCGCAGTATGCAGGGCTTCCAGCCGGGCTCAGCGGCCTACAACAAGATGGTGGCGGATATGCAACGTCTTGATCAGGTTTTACGCGAGCTACAGCCCGTTCTGAAAACGCTCAATGAAAAGAGCAACGCGCTGGTGTTTGAAGCGAAAGATAAAAAGGATCCTGAGCCTAAGAGGGCGAAACAATGAAAAAATGGCTAATCATCGCAGGCGCACTGGTATTAACGGCCTGTAGCTCTGGAAGCGATAACAAAAGCTACTACCAGCTGCCGTTAAGCGCGCAGTCGGGGGCGCAGAGCAGCGCCTCGCAGGGCAGCCGTCTGCTGTGGGTTGAGCAGGTTGCCGTGCCAGATTACCTGGCGGGCAATGGGGTGGTCTACCAGACCAGCGATGTGCAGTACGTAATCGCCAACAACAACCTGTGGGCCAGCCCGCTGGATCAGCAGCTACGCAATACGCTGGTGGCGAATCTGAGCAGCCAGCTCCCCGGTTGGGTCGTTGCCTCGCAGCCTCTGGGAAGCGATCAGGACACTCTGAATGTTAACGTGACGGGATTCCATGGCCGCTATGATGGTGCCGTTGTTATCAGCGGGGAGTGGCTGCTGAATCACCAGGGTCAGCTGATTAAGCGTCCTTTCCATCTTGAACTCAAGCAGCAGAAAGATGGCTATGACGAAATGGTGAAAGTACTTGCGCAGGGATGGGCACAGGAGTCGGCTACTATAGCAAGAGAGATTTCCCGCCTGCCATAAGTAAAATTCATCGACGAAAGCCGCACTCAGCTTCTTGCTGATTGCGGCTTTTTTTTCGTTTTACGTTCAGGTTGTTACTTGTCCCGCATCACACTTTTTGTACAAACGATCTTCCATGTAGCTCACAAATATGACACCCGTATGAATTTTGAACGTTGACGCTGACGCAGATTCGGGGTATTCGTTAACTGTGCTTGCACATATTGCAACCACTGTTTTCTTTCCACCAGACAAAAGAATGAGGGAAACGAGGCATGAAGAGACAGAAACGAGATCGCCTGGAAAGGGCTCATCAACGTGGTTATCAGGCTGGCATCGCCGGACGTTCTAAAGAAATGTGTCCCTATCAGGCCCTGAATCAAAGGTCCCAATGGCTAGGGGGCTGGCGAGAAGCCATCGGAGACAGGGCAGTACTTGCTTGATACCGTCTCTTTAAAAAGAAACCTCCGCAATGCGGAGGTTTCGCCTTTCTGGAAGGGGCTAAAATCCGTTATCAGAAAGCGGAGGTATCCTGGAACAGACCCACTTTCAGGTCGTTCGCGGTATAGATCAGACGACCATCAACCAGCACTTCACCGTCCGCCAGGCCCATAATCAGACGGCGGTTAACGATGCGTTTGAAATGGATACGGTAGGTGACTTTCTTCGCGGTAGGCAGAACCTGACCGGTGAATTTCACTTCGCCTACGCCCAGCGCACGGCCTTTGCCTTCACCGCCAAGCCAGCCCAGATAGAAGCCAACCAACTGCCACATGGCATCGAGGCCCAGGCAGCCAGGCATTACCGGATCGCCAATAAAGTGGCAACCGAAGAACCACAGGTCCGGGTTGATATCGAGTTCTGCTTCTACGTAACCCTTATCAAAGTTGCCGCCGGTTTCGGTCATTTTCACGACACGGTCCATCATCAGCATATTTGGGGCTGGTAACTGCGGGCCTTTCGCGCCAAACAGTTCACCGCGACCAGAGGCAAGAAGGTCTTCTTTAGTATAGGATTCGCGTTTATCTACCATGTTCTCAGTAAGCCTTATTTTAGTGAAGGACGCAGGATAGCTAACACGTGTACGCTGAACAAGTCCGATCAGTTCGCACTAAACCAACTTAACCAGCGTAACGGCCACGGATAACGATGACGAGCATCCTGCTGTGTCGCCTGAGCTATACGTTCCTGAATGGTCTGCATCAGGGTTGTCTGGCCTTCGCCGTCCCAGACCAGGTTTGTCAGTAAGGGTAGTGCATCCTCAACCCCTTCGATGGCCCAGACGGTGAATTGTTCCTGCTCTACCGCATCCAGAATCGCCTGGCTCAGGCTCAAATGGCGAGCGTTAGGTGCCGGAATTATCACGCCCTGTTTGCCGTTTAAACCGCGCTGCTGGCAGATTGCGAAGAAGCCTTCGATTTTCTCATTCAGTCCGCCCACCGGTTGGGCACGGCCAAACTGATCCACGGACCCGGTAATCGCAATATTCTGGTTAATCGGCACGTCTGCAAGCGCGCTGATCACGGCGCACAGCTCTGCCATTGAGGCGCTGTCGCCGTCGACTTCACTGTAGGACTGCTCAAAGGTCAGCGAGGCAGAGAAGGGGATCTGCTGCTCGAGCTGAAGTTCAGACATCAGGAATGCCTGCATGATCATCATGCCTTTGGCATGAATGTTTCCGCCCAGTTCGGCCTTGCGTTCGATATCGGTAAATTCGCCGTCACCAATGTGTACGACACAGCTGATACGGGAAGGCTCACCAAAGGCGCGTGGGTGCCCGGGGAACTCGATGACGGACAAGGCATTGATTTGCCCGATACGTTCGCCTTCGGTCTCCACCAGAATCTGTTCAAGCAGAATTTCATCCTGCATACGGTCAGCAAGATAGCCTTCGCGCCATTCACGCTGGGCCAGCATCTGGCACAGTTGCTCACCGTTGAACGTACCGTTGCCGCTGATAACGCCCACTTCACGCAGCTGTTTGCCGATCCAGAGCGGACAGAGCGGCAGGGTTTCCTGATCGCCGGTGTAGCGTACGGCCTCGCGGATTAAGCCCGGCCACGCATCCTCGGCAGGTGAGGGCAGCGCGAAACGTTCCGCCACGGCCATAACCCACTGACACCACTGCGCCATGTCATCGGCATCTGCAATCTGAATATTGTCTTCAAATTCGCTGTAAACCGCCTGCTCCGCGAGTTCTGGCTCCATTTCCTGGAAGTCAGCCAGTGATTCACGGTCACCCGTCAGCACGACGGTCAGCGACAGCGGCATAGACGGAATGGAAACAGGCAGAGGACGTGAATCGTCGAAGCCTACCCAGTCTAAACGTTGCTGCGTCACCACCGTTTTCAGGCGCATCCACAGCAGCGGCTGCGCAAGCAGTGTGCGAAGGGAGATGAGCAATACGCCGCCATTAGCGCGGTGTACCAGCCCGGGTTGCAGTGAAACATCGCCATTGAACTGACGAAGGCAGCCGAACAACTGTTCTGCTTCCACCCAGTTGGCGGTGATCACCTCGCCTTTTGCAGCGAACAGTCCATCTGCCTGCGTGGCAGGTTCGAATGTCACGTCGCGTCCGGCAATATGATACTGACCACCAAAAACGGCATTCGTTTTTGGCTGCAACTGGCGCATGGCATCACCGAGAAGCGTCAGATACTCGGCTTCTTCCGGGGCTTTGAGCAGCATGAAAGGAGATGTAGCCCATGGGGATGACATCTGCTCCAGCGCGTAATGCAAACGCGGTTGTGTCTCGCTAAGTATGAATTTGTGTTCTTTTGTGAGGTCTGGCTGTGCAAACAGCTCCTGATAGCTCTCGGTATCCGGAACCAGGTCACGCCATGCAAGTTTCGTAATGGTCAAAGTTGATGTTTTTTAGTCAGAAGTAAAACCGTGGAGTATACCGTAAGCGGCGCACTCTGCCCAATCAGGATTCGGGTTTTCGTCATGCGGATCGCCTGCGACGTTTCACAGGATATGATTTCTTTTCAGCAGATTGCCAAAAAACTGATATTCTGAACAGAGTTACACGGTAACACTGAGATCGCAATGAAATATCAACAACTGGAAAACCTCGAAAGCGGCTGGAAATGGAAGTACCTGGTCAAAAAGCACCGTGAAGGGGAGCTGATCACCTGCTACATCGAAGCCAGCGCGGCACAAGAAGCTGTGGATATGTTGCTGACCCTCGAAAACGAACCGGTACAGGTCAACGGCTGGATCGAGAAACACATTAATCCGGCCTTGTTAAACCGGATGAAGCAAACTATCCGTGCTCGTCGTAAACGGCATTTCAATGCCGAGCATCAGCACACCCGTAAGAAATCCATCGACCTGGAATTCATGGTCTGGCAGCGTCTGGCCGGGCTTGCGCAACGGCGCGGGAAAACCCTGTCGGAAACGGTGGTGCAGCTGATTGAAGATGCCGAGCACAAAGAGAAGTATGCCAGCCAGATGTCGACGTTGAAAAACGATCTACAGGCACTGTTAGGTAAAAAATAAGCTTTTTACTTTTCTTCAGATAATAAAAAACCCCGCATGGCGGGGTTTTTTTATAAGACGATAACTTATGCCGCAGGCTGAGTTACAACGTCTTTGATACCTTTAACTTCGATCTCTACGCGACGATCTGGTGCCAGGCAGTCGATCAGTGCAGCGCGTGGTTTCACGTTGTCACAGGTAGAACCGGTAACTGGGTTAGATTCGCCCATACCACGTGGGGAGATCTTGTTAGCTGGGATACCTTTAGATACCAGGTAATCAACTACAGACTGAGCACGTTTCTCAGACAGACCCTGGTTGTAAGCGTCAGAACCGATACGGTCGGTGAAGCCCAGAACCACTACAGAACCGTCTTTAGGATCCAGGTTGCTCAGCTGGGTGTACAGCTGATCCAGTGCCTGCTGACCTTCTGGTTTCAGGGTAGCTTTGTTGAAGTTGAACAGAACGTCAGACTTCAGAGTGAAGTGCTTGGTCTGTACTTCTGGCGCTGGAGCCGGAGCTGGAGCTACGACTGGCGCATCTTCCTGCTGACCGAAACGGTAAGAAACACCAACGCTCAGCATGCCGTTGTCTGGACGAACACCAACGGTAGCACCGTCACCGATGTTGTTAACCCACTGGTATTCCAGACGGGTAGCGATGTCACGGGTCATTGCCCACTCAACGCCACCAGCGAATACTGGGGAAACACCAGTGTCGTGGTCGTCACCAGCGATGCTGTTGCTGGAGTCTGCACGCCATACCATGCCGCCCAGACGGGTGTACACGTCCAGATCGTCAGTTACTGGGTAACCCAGTTTAGCGGTCAGCTGTACGCCTTGAGCTTTGAAAGCGCCATTTACGTTGTCGCCTTTGTAAGGCATACGACCTAACCAGTCGTAACCCATTTCAAAGCCAACATACGGGTTAACCTGATAGCCACCGAACGCACCTGCACCCAGCTGGCTCTCGTGAGTAGGGCCATCGTTGTTCAGGCTGCTGTTGTACCAACCGGTGTCATGGAACTGAGACCAGCCCAGTTTACCACCTGCATACCAGGTATTATCTTTCGGAGCGGCCTGCGCTACGGTAGCGAAGCCAGCCAGTGCCACTGCAATCGCGATAGCTGTCTTTTTCATTTTTTGCGCCTCGTTATCATCCAAAATTTGCCATGAATATCTCCATCGGAGGAATCACGGTTAAATCCTTCACCGGGGGGCGTGGTCAAATATAAACCTACCGATATCTTCGGCTTAGGCCGAGCACCCCTGGCGATGTAAAGTCTACAACGTAGCTGAAAACTTACAAGTGTGAAGTCCGTCAGGCATATGAAAAAAAAAGTTCCGTATACCTAATATTTAACAATTTTTGAACGAATTTTGTGCAGTAAAATTAACGAGAACCGCGTCAGACAAGCCTTGCCGCAGTTTTGGCGCGTTGAACTTTTTTTGCATACTGCGGTCGAAAAAAATTCCAGGAAAACTCTTAAAATGACTCAATGGTACACATTTGAGTGAATTTTTAGCCCGGGATGTTGTCCTCTGCGATAGGAATCTCCACGAACTGGCCGCATGATGAAACCCATCGCGTTACCTTCTTCAGCCGCTTCAGTCAGACGCAAATGTTCCTCTTGCGACAGATCCTCAGGCAACCACCCAATCACGACGCTATAGTTCCCGGTACGTAATGCCCGGACCATCGACTCGACCGTATCGCAAGGGGAGAGTTGATTAATCTGCATCACCTTCGCTAACGGCAGGCCAGCCGACTGAACCCATTCGCGACTTAATTTTTGCTGTGGCGTCAGCCAGAGCTGCCAGCGAGACTGTTGCCCGAGCTGCTGCAAAAGCGGCAGGAGTAAGAGTTGTGTCAACAGCGGCTGGTCTTCACGGTAAACCACTTCACTGATAAGCCCTGTCGATTCACGCCCGATAGAATTCTGCGCAGCATTGCCTGCGGCAGAAGTAGAAGGTGTTAAGTGATTTGCATAGCCTGAAGTGTACATATTCATTCCAGCCCTGTAGTTACTGTATGGATATACAGTAACCCCTGTATGCATAAAGATCAACCTCATTTTCGGAAAGCGACTCGCAAATTTCATCCATTCCTGGTGAACCTGAAAAAATCATCTTGCCCAACGGCAATAAGTTGCCTATTTTCCTGCTAACGGATCCGTTAGTAAGAAATATCGTGGTTACTGTATGATTTTTAATGGAATTATCATGAAAAAGATATCTTATGATCGGATTTATCAATCTCAAGAATACCTCTCTCCGCTGGGCGAAATTCATCATCGCGCCCTGTTTGGCGGTTATACCCTGGCCGTGGATGAAGCGGTGTTCGCGATGGTGTCTGACGGTGAGCTTTACCTTCGCGCCTGTGAGCAAAGTGCAAAATACTGTGTAAAAAACGCCTCTTCTTTTCTGACCCTGATGAAACGAGGACGTCCTGTGCTGCTTAATTACTACCGTGTGGATGAAGGTCTGTGGCAAAACAGGGAAAAACTGCTTCAGCTCTCCTCGTTTGCGCTCGATGCCGCCAGGAAAGAGCGCTACCAGCGCCATCAGCGTAACCGGCTTAAAGATCTGCCGAACCTGACCTTTCAGATTGAGGTCCTGCTTATGGAGGCGGGCATTACTAATGAAGAGACGCTACGACAGTTGGGGGCGAAGACGAGCTGGCTGAAAATGCGCTCTAAGAATAAAGCGCTGAGTATCCGGGTATTGTTCGCGCTTGAAGGCGCGATTGAAGGGTTACATGAAGCGGCACTCCCGGCGGATATTCGCCGGGAGCTTACGGAGTGGTTTAATGCGCTGCCTGAGTCGCAGGGCCATCATTCCGCCAGGTAGCGATCTGCTGTCGCAGCCGACAAATTTCCGGCAGCAAAGCGATAAGCAGGCCAATTTGCTGAAGGACCAGCGGAGCTTTGTTGTCGGTGCCTGGATCAAGGTGTGCGATACGTTGCACCAGTTCATCCAGTGCCTGGTGAACCCGTGGCTCATCCGCAGGTTGGTGATGAAGCGCATCATCAACGTAGCAAACGGCATCGTCCAGCAGTGCCAGGATGCCCGGATTCGTCAGTTTCTCTCGGTGGGCGCCAAGGGTAGAGATATAGCTGGTGAACGTGTGGTTCAGACACAGCAGGCGGAAGGCTATCTCCCGGATTTCTGCCGTGGCGCGCGGCTCAGTTGACATATTCGAGACAACGGAAGCCAGCTCTGCGTCAGTGTTATGCGCATCGCGACGGGCAATCCGATAGGCCAGACGGTTATCGCGACCCTGATGGTATTGCTCAAGTATGGCGTCCAGATAGCGGCAGTTGGCGTTCATTGCTCTGTCGGACACGCGCGGTAAATTTCGGAAACGCCAGTCCGGCCAGATAAAGCTCACCGCCGCCCAGGCGATGGCGCAGCCGATAAGCGTGTCGATCACACGGGGGAGGGCCACTTCAAAGCCTTCACCCAGCAGATTGAAGCAGAGCAGAACCAGCAGCGTGATGAACATCGTGGCGTGGGCATACTGCACATTGCGGAAGGCGAAGAACAGTACCCCGGTAATCACAATCAGGATCAGTTGCCCTTCTACTGAAGGCACAAAATAGAGCACCGGCAGTCCGATGGCGACCCCGACTAATGTCCCGACAATACGCAGCGCGAGCCGATGGCGGGTAGCGTTATAGTTCGGCTGGCAGACAAACAGGCTGGTCAGCAGGATCCAGTAGCCGTGGTGCAATCCTGTTATCTGGATAAACGCGTAGCCGACGCACAGTACCAACGACATCCTTACCGCATGGCGAAAGAGGGCGGATTCCGGCGTAAAATGACGGCTCAGGCGCAGCCATATATCGCTGAAACCGTTGAGACTGTCGTCGGCAAGCTGGTTGTCAGCGTCATTGCCCGGCATCGCCATCGCCTGTTCAGACTCAATGGTGGCGAGCTGAGCATCGATGGCTCTCAGGTTGTTGAGCAGGAATCCCAGGGCTTTGAACTGTTCCGGCGAAGTTCCACTGGCCTGAACGCGATCGAGCGCCGCATCCAGGTGGCTGAATGCGCGTTCAAAGCGAGGATCGTGCTGATAGGGCGTGCGCAGCAGTATTGAGCGCGCAAGTTGCTGGCAGGCCTGAGACTGCATCGACAGCAGACGCTGGAAACGGAACATCACGTCGCTGTAGCGAAATTTCTCGCGCAGGTCAGCGTATTGCACATGCGAGGAGCTGGCGCGCTCGTGAATATCCTGGGCAACAAAGTAGTAGTGCAGGGTGCGCCGGGTACCGCGCTGACCGCGATCGCCGCGCAGACGGGTGAGCAGAGACGCTTTGGTCTGATTCAGCGTGGCGACCAGTTGGCCATTTGCCAGCGCCAGATCGTACAAGGGCGCCTGGCTGTCCTCTTCGATATCCGGATCAAACAGCCGGGATTTCAGCTCCAGATAGTGGGCCAGCTGTTCGTAACTGCGGGCAATGTTGTCCTGTAAGGCACGAACCGGAAAAATAAGATGCCCGGTTAAGGTCAGCAGGTTATACCAGATAGCGCCCAATAGCAGCAGGACCGGTTGCTGATACCACTGATCGTAAAGAGAGACGCCCAGCATGGTGTAAATGGCAATCAGCAGGGCGCCAAACGCGATAGTGGCGTAGCGTTGCCCGAGGCCGCCGAGCAAAATGAAGCCGCTGGTGGACACCGTCAGCCCTAAGGCAAACAGCCAGGGCCACGGGAAAAGCAGCTCAACGGAGGCGGAAGCAATAAAGAAGCAGACCAGCGTGATGACCAGATTACGCAAACGACCGGCCAGGCGGTCGTCGAGATCTGCCAGCGCGCCGGCCACCACCCCAAGCGTGAGGGGGATGGTGAGCTTCACATCATTCAGCCACCACGGCAGAGCGACGGTGCCGCAGAGGGCGATAAATATCCTGACGTTATACAGCCAGTTACTGTTCCATGTATAACGACGAAGCAGGGGGCTTAGCATGAGAGCGGCCAGTCCTTATTACTGAAAACGACGACGGGCATTGGCTTCACGCGCGGCTTGCGCCACTTCGACCGGAACCACTCGGCGTCCTACCGGCCACAGGGCGATGGTGGCAATTTTGAAATTAGCGAGGCCAACCGGAATGCCAATAATCGTAATGCACTGGGCGATACCGGCGAAGATATGCATCAGACACAGCCACCAGCCAAAGAAGATTAGCCATAAAATATTCAGCAGCGTGCCGCCGGTATTCATCAGGGCATTTTTTCTTTCCGGCTCCAGTTCATCCACGTGCACGGCTTCATTTCCATAAGGAACGAGGGACAGTTTGGTGATTTCCCAGCAGGAGCGCGTCAGCGGAAGGGTGAAGATAAGCACGATGCTCACCAGGGTGGCAAAAAGCCAGGAAAGGGTGGTGGCAAAACCGCCAAGGACAAAATTCAACACATTCAGAACGGTACGCATAAACCCTCATTTCCTTCGATATGATTAACGCCCGGTGATTGTAACGTTTTTTTGGGCTGGAGCACCTTAAAACTGGCAGTTAAACTGTCTGACAAATTATGACCTCGTGGATCCGGCAGGATATGGAACTGAAAGCAACTTCAATGGGCAAACGCCTGGCGCAGCACCCTTACGACAAGGTTGTGCTTCTTAATGCGGGAGTGAAAGTCTCCGGTGAACGCCACGAATACCTTATTCCGTTTAATCAGCTACTGGCCATTCACTGTAAACGAGGGCTGGTATGGGGGGAGCTGGAGTTCGTTCTGCCGGCAGAGAAAGTGGTGCGACTCCACGGGACCGAGTGGGCGGAAACCCAACGCTTCCACCATCATCTGAACATGCGCTGGCACCAGTGGAGCCAGGAGATGAGCGTGATTGCCGCACAGGTGCTGCATCAGGTGCTGGACGATATCGCGCTAAGCAATACGCAGCAGAAGTGGCTGACGCGCCAGCAAACCGCCGGGCTTCAGCAAAAAATCACCCAGGCGCTGACGGCATTGCCTTTACCGGTGGCGCGGCTTGAGGAATTTGATAACTGTCGCGATGCGTGGCGGAAGTGTCAGGCCTGGCTTAGCGATATCGAGAAAAGCCGTCTGGCGCATAACCAGGCCTGGACTGAGGCGATGCTTACGCAATATGCCGATTTCTTCAGTACGGTGGAATCATCGCCTCTCAATCCTGCCCAGGCGCGCGCAGTGGTGAATGGCGAGCACTCTTTACTGGTGCTGGCAGGCGCAGGGAGCGGCAAAACGTCGGTGCTGGTGGCGCGCGCGGGCTGGCTTCTGACAACGGGCGAGGCAGTTGCCGACCAGATTTTGCTGCTGGCTTTTGGTCGCAAGGCGGCGCAGGAGATGGATGAGCGCATTCAGGCGCGTTTGCATACTCAGGATATCTCGGCGCGCACGTTCCACTCCCTCGCTTTACACATTATTCAACAGGGCAGCAAAAAAGTCCCTGTTGTCAGCAAGCTGGAGAATGATGCTCAGGCTCGCCAGGCGCTGTTTATCAAGGCATGGCGTCAGCAGTGCAGTGAAAAAAAGGCGCAGGCGAAAGGTTGGCGTCAGTGGCTTGAAGAGGAACTCAACTGGGAGGTGCCGGAGGGCAGTTTCTGGCAGGATGAAAAGCTGGCGCGCCGGCTGGGCTCTCGTCTCGACCGGTGGGTAAGCCTGATGCGCATGCACGGCGGCTCTCAGGCGGAGATGATAGAAAGCGCACCGGAGTCGATCCGCGCCGTGTTTTCTAAGCGGGTTAAACTGATGGCGCCGATGCTGAAAGCGTGGAAAACCGCGCTGAAAGACGAAAACGCGGTCGATTTTTCCGGGCTAATCCATCAGGCCATTATCATTCTGGAGAAAGGGCGCTTCGTCAGCCCGTGGAAACACATTCTGGTGGATGAGTTTCAGGATATTTCGCCGCAGCGCGCTGCGCTGCTTTCGGCGCTGCGGGCGCAGAATAAACACACGTCGCTGTTTGCTGTGGGCGATGACTGGCAGGCTATCTACCGCTTCAGCGGGGCGCAACTTTCCCTCACGACGGCCTTCCATCACTATTTTGGGGAAGGCGATCGCAGCGATCTGGACACCACCTACCGCTTCAACTCGCGGATTGGTGAAATTGCCAACCGTTTTATTCAGCAGAACCCGCATCAGCTGTTGAAGCCGCTTAACAGCCTGACGTCGGGGGATAAAAAGGCCGTCACGCTGCTGGCGGACGATCAGCTGGAACCGCTGCTGGATAAACTGAGCGGCTATGCGAAACCGGATGAACGGATTCTGGTCCTGGCGCGTTATCACCACCTCAAGCCGACGGCGCTGGAAAAAGCGGCAACGCGCTGGCCAAAACTACAGCTCGATTTTATGACCATTCACGCCAGTAAAGGGCAGCAGGCCGACTACGTAATTGTGGTGGGGCTGAAAGAGGGGAGCGACGGTTTCCCGGCACCGGCGCGGGAATCCGTGATGGAAGAGGCGTTATTGCCTGTTCCGGAAGATTTCCCGGATGCAGAGGAGCGGCGCTTACTGTACGTGGCGATAACCCGCGCGCGCCATCGCGTGTGGCTCTTGTTCAACAAAGAGGAGCCGTCGGTGTTTGTCGATATTTTGAAAAGTATTGACGTGCCGGTGGCGAGAAAGCCGTAACGCGCCGGGCAAATTCTGTAGGCCCGGTAAGCGCTGCGCCACCGGGCAAAAAACTACTTCAGTCTCTCCGCAAGATAACGCTGATAATCCGGGATCAAAATCTCCACCGGATCGTTAAACTGCGGCGATTCAATGATGAAATCTGCCGTTGAAAGATTGGTGGCTACCGGAATGTTCCATACCGTCGCCAGACGCAGCAGCGCTTTAACGTCCGGATCATGCGGAACCGCGTTCAGCGGATCCCAAAAGAATATCAGAACGTCAATTTTACCTTCCGAAATCTGAGCGCCGACCTGCTGGTCACCCCCCATCGGGCCGCTCAGCATGGCATTCACTTCCAGACCGGTTTCGCGGTGGATCAGGTTGCCGGTTGTTCCCGTGGCAGAAAGGGCATGATGCTGTAAAAGAGGCTGATGGCGACGAACCCAGTTAAGCAGCATTTGTTTACAGTGATCGTGCGCAACCAGAGCAATGTGCTTGCGCGCCGGAAGTGTGCGTGTTGTCAGTTCCATAATCTTATCCGTGAGGTTACCTCGCTACACGATGACGGGAACTGACTGATGCTGCAAGAGAAAGGACGAAAAAATGTGGCTTACGACGAAGGTTGTCGTTTCGCCCATTGCAGAAAACGGGCGCGCGTGTCCGGATCGGCATTCTGGAACCAGAATTTGAGGCGTTGCTCAGTAAGGGTCTGCGACTGAGGAGGGAGTACATCCAGCTCCGATACGCCCGAAAGCAGGGTACTGTCATCCGCCATCATGGTGGCGAACTGGGGCAGGGAGGCGCGCCTGCTGGCTCTGTTATAGATCTCCGTGTCCGCTTCGTAATCTGTTCCTTTTGGCCTTTTTGTCAGCGCCAGGATATCCAGCTTTACCGGGATGGGCATAGAATCCCCGTCCACCAGCTCAATGCGCGGTGAGGCATCAAATGCCAGTGACTCTTTTTCTGTTTCAAGGTGCGGGAGACGAAAATTGACCTGGCTGATGCGTTGGGTATTAAAGCTGACCACCAGCGGAGGCGAAATGTACACCTGCTGTTCGTTGTCGGCGAGGCGAATCGTCTTTTCAACCCGAAAAACCACCTGATGCGGGCCATTATCCAGCTCGATGCTGTCTGCGCCCCGCAGCAGGGAGCTGGAGACTTTTTTCCCGTCCAGCACCAGCAGGTCAATGTCGGTTGAGAGTCTGAGGGTGGTTGCGAAAACACAAACCGGCATGATTAACGCAACCACAGCCCAGGCAATGCCGGTTTTCATAGCAGACTCCTGTAGACAAACTACCTGGTAAGAATGTATCAAAATTTTTCGATAAACACGTTTACTAACATATAGACATATTTTGCCGTTTTGCCCTCATACTTCTGTATGGGATGCGTGGTTGAGATGTCTGCTTTGACGTACACTTTGAAAAAAACCAGGAGGAACAGCATGAAAGAGAACGACATTGTCGAGATTCTGACGTCCACGCGCACTATCGCGCTGGTCGGCGCGAGCGATAAACCGGATCGCCCAAGCTACCGGGTCATGAAATACCTTCTGGACCAGGGATATAACGTGATCCCGGTCTCGCCGAAGGTGGCGGGGAAAACGCTGCTGGGTCAGCAGGGCTATGCGACGCTCGCGGACGTGCCGGAAAAGGTGGATATGGTGGACGTTTTCCGTAATTCAGAGGCGGCCTGGGGCGTGGCGCAGGAGGCGATTGCCATCGGCGCGAAAACGCTGTGGATGCAGCTGGGCGTGATTAATGAGCAGGCGGCCGTGCTGGCACGCGATGCCGGGCTGAAGGTGGTGATGGATCGCTGTCCGGCAATCGACATCCCCCGTCTGGGGCTGGCAAAATAAAAAAAGCCCGCTTGACGGGCTTTTTTACACCTTTAGTTACGCAGTCTTGGCGCCTGTAACTGTTTGCGGATGGTCTGAGCAAGCTCGTCCATAGTGGGTTGTTCCGGATGCTCATCCTGTAGTTCACCACTCAGCTGCGCTTCGGCAAGATAGGTATGGACAGGCTGACCATCGTCGCCCTCCATAACCACATGATACCAGGGCGCGGCGCGAAGCTCTGCGTCAACGGCCAGATCGTCTGCTGACGGTTCATCAAGGGAATACTCCGGGTCGATATCCACGACCACACCCAAATATCCAAGCAAGGTGTGGCGGACCTGCTGGCCGATACCGAATTTGCTGGCAATCATAGTCACCTCCCGGGAAACATTACATACACACTATGTGCGGGCAATATTTCTCTTTTCAAGTTACATGACGCGACAGGCAAACCCTTTCAGATACAGCCCTTCCGGGTAGGTAGCGATCACCGGGTGATCGGCGGCCTGACGGAACTGCTCTATAAATTGTACATCACGACCCGCATCTATTGCGGCATCGGCGATGATTTTTTGGAATAAATCTGTCGTCATCAGGCCAGAGCAGGAGAACGTCAGCAGAACGCCACCCGGGTTCAGCAGCTGGATCGCCAGCATGTTGATGTCTTTATAGCCACGGCAGGCGCCCATCAGCTGGCTTTTATTTTCTACAAACTTCGGCGGGTCCATCACGATAACGTCAAATTTCTCGCCCTGGTCGCGGTATTTACGCAGCAGTTTGAACACGTCGTCGCGCACAAACTCCGCTTTGCTCAGATCCAGCTTGTTCAGCTCAACGTTCTGTTTCGCCACATCCAGCGCTTCCTGTGAGGTGTCGACGCTCACAACCTGGGCACAGCCGCCCATCAGGGCAGAGACCGCAAAGCCGCCGGTATAGGAGAAGCAGTTCAGCACGCGCTTATCGGCAACGTACTGGCGCGTTGCCAGACGGCTGTCACGCTGGTCGAGATAATAACCGGTCTTATGGCCGCCCTGGATGTCCACCAGCAGCTTCATGCCGTGCTCCTCGATAGGCAGCAGGGCAGGCGGCAGTTCGCCGGTGACCGGGCCCTGCGTCAGCTCCATGCCCTCTTTTTTACGTACCGCCACGTCGCTGCGGTCGTAAATGGCACATTCCGGGAACAGGGTTTGCAGGGCGCTAATTAGCGCGGCACGCTGGTATTCCGCCCCGGCGCTCAGCAGCTGCAACACCAGGAAATTGCCGAAGCGGTCAATGGTCACGCCCGGCAGCCCGTCGGATTCACCGGCAATCAGACGATAGCTGTCCAGCCCGTCACGCTTTGCCAGCCACTCGCGCCACTGCTGCGCCTGTTGCAGACGACGGACAAAGAAGTCGATATCGATGGCTTCTTCTTTATCGAACGTCCAGACGCGCGCGCGGATCTGAGATGCAGGCGAGTATGCGCCGCGTGCTAACCATTTCCCCTGATGGTCAACAATATCGATGGTTTCACCGAGGCTGGCTTTACCTTCCATGCGGGCAACCGCGCCGGAAAAGACCCAGGGATGGCGGCGCAGTAATGACTTCTCGCGCCCTTTGGCTAACACTAAACGTACACTCATAATTTGCTATTCTGTCGATTCCAATGAAATGGCCGCCATTTTCCCGACTTCAGCGAGGAAATGCAACGCGCCAGTCGGATAAGGAGAAGGATGATGTCAAATGTATGCACCATTGCCTGGGTCCATGGCCTTGTACAGGGCGTCGGATTCCGCTACAGCACCCAGCGCGAAGCCCTTCAGCTCGGACTGACGGGGTATGCGCGTAACATGGATGATGGCAGCGTGGAGGTTGTGGCCTGCGGTGAGGCGGATCGGGTAGAGAAGCTGGTGGCGTGGCTGAAAGCGGGCGGACCGCGCAGCGCGCGGGTTGATAAGGTGCTAACGGAACCGCATCAACCCGGCCGGGAATACGCTGACTTCAGTATTCGCTATTAAATGCATTTTACCGGCTTTGGCAGGCCGGCAATTTTTGTCGCCTGTTTAGCCGGGCCTTTCGGAAACAGGCGATACAGATAACGGCTGTTGCCTTTCTCTTCGCCAAATTTATTCGCCATGGCTTTGACCAGCATGCGGATAGCCGGAGAGGTGTTGAATTCGAGGTAGAATTCGCGCACAAAGCGCACCACTTCCCAGTGTTCCGGGGAGAGGGTAATTCCTTCGTTTTCCGCAATTTTCTCCGCCAGCGCTTCGCTCCACTGGCTGCTCTCTTTCAGATAACCGTCGTTATCGGTTTCGATCTCTTTGCCTTCAAAACTCAACATATTCATTCACGCGTTAGTCAAAAACCGCCTCAGTCTACCAAAAAAACAAAGCCCCGCATAAGCGGGGCTTTGTTCACAGCACGGTGAGTTAATCGCGGCTGGCGAAGCCCAGGATACTCAGCAGGCTGACAAAAATATTGTACAGCGACACATACAGGCTCACGGTGGCGCGGATATAGTTCGTCTCACCGCCGTGAATGATGTTGCTGGTTTCATACAGGATTGCGCCGGATGAAATCAGGATAAACACCGCGCTGATTGCCAGATGCAGAGCAGGCAATTGCAGGAAGATGTTCGCCAGCATACCGACCAGCACAATCACGATACCCGCCATCAGCATACCGCCGAGGAAGGACATGTCCTTACGGGTGGTCAGCACGTAGGCCGAGCAGCAGAAGAACACCAGCGCGGTACCGCCCAGCGCCATACCAATCACGTCGCCCATTCCGGCAGACAGATAGGCGTTCAGGATTGGCCCCAGGATGTAGCCCAGGAAGCCGGTGAAGGCGAAAGCGGAGAGAATACCCACCGGTTTATCCGCGGTTTTATAGGTCAGGAACATCAGACCATACATACCCACCAGCGTCAGGATCAGGCCCGGAGAAGGCAGCATCAGTACGGTGCTGGCCGTCGCGGTGATCGCCGAAAACGCCAGCGTCAGGCTGAGCATGAAATAGGTATTGCGCAGCACCTTATGGGTGCTGAGTAGCGATGTGCGGTCGCGTGAAGAAGTAATTATACGATCCATGAGTCACTCTCTTATGACAGATGTAATTAGCGCAAAGAATAGGAAACGGCGCGGCAGACGCAAAGTGGTTTTACCCATCTTTACTCAGCCCCTTAGGGATTATGCTGGTTTTTTATTCTGGTAAAGCCTTTGTACTCAGAATGAAGTGCGGTATGCAAGGCGTATTCAGATCAACCTCTTATAGGTCACTGAAAAATATTGCGTTATTTCCCTAAGGCCGCTAAGAGTTATTTCCGGATCGTCATAAAAACAGACAATAAGGCGAAGGAAATGAAACCACAAACACGCATGCACTTTACGCTCTCTTTGTTAACCGCAGGGGTCCTGTGCGCCAGCACGGCAACCTGGGCGGCTAACGTGCCGGCAGGAACCCAGCTGGCAGATAAGCAGGAACTGGTCAGGAACAACGGCAGTGAACCCGCCTCGCTCGACCCGCATAAAGTCGAAAGCGATGTCGAATTCAATATTATCAGCGATTTATTCGACGGGCTGGTCAGCGTCTCTCCGGCAGGTGAAATCCAGCCGCGCCTGGCGGAGAAATGGGAAAATAAAGATAACACCGTCTGGACTTTCCATCTGCGCCCGGGCATAACCTGGAGCGATGGCACCCCCATCACCGCGGAAGATATTGTCTGGAGCTGGCAGCGACTGGTCGACCCGAAAACCGTCTCTCCGTATGCCAGCTATCCCGGCAGTATGCGTATCGTCAACGGCACTGATATCGCAGAAGGCAAAAAAGCACCCGAGTCGCTGGGCGTGAAAGCCATCAATGACACCACGCTGGAAGTGACGCTCACCCAGCCAAATGCTGCTTTCCTGGCGATGCTGGCTCACCCGTCTCTGGTGCCGATAGATAAAGTCCTGGTAGGTCGTTTCGGTGATAAGTGGACCAAACCGGAGCACTTCGTCAGCAGCGGGGCCTATAAACTGTCACAGTGGGTGGTGAACGAACGCATTGTGGCGGTGCGAAACCCGAAATACTGGGATAACGAACATACCGTCATCAACAAGGTGACCTATCTGCCCATTTCCTCCGAAGCCGCTGACGTCAACCGCTACAAAGCGGGCGAAATCGACATCGCCTACACGGTGCCGATCAACCAGTTTGCTCAGCTGAAGAAAACGCTGGGGAACGAGCTGGACGTATCGCCGCAGCTTGCCACCTATTATTACGAATTCAACACCACCCGGCCGCCGTTCAGCGACGCCCGCGTGCGTAAGGCGCTGAATCTGGCGCTGGATAAAGATATTATCGCCGGGAAAGTTTTAGGGCAGGGGCAACGCCCGGCATGGCTCATCAGCCAGCCGGATATTGGCGGCGTCAAGTTACAGAACCCTGATTACGCCAGCTGGCCGATGGATAAACGCATTGCCGAGGCGAAAAAACTGCTGGCCGAAGCCGGATTTAACGACAGCCATCCGCTCAGCTTTAATCTCCTTTATAACACCTCGGAATCGCACCAGCGTATTGCGATTGCCGCCAGCTCGATGTGGAAGAAGAACCTCGGCGTAGAGGCGAAGCTGCAAAACCAGGAGTGGAAAACCATGCTTGATACCATGCACACCCATAACTTTGACGCGGTGCGCTACGCCTGGATTGCTGATTACGATGACGCCGCAACCTTCCTGAATAACTTCCGTACCGGTGACAGCCAAAACACCACTCAGTACAGCAATCCGGAATACGATCTGGCTCTGGTGAATGCGGCGAAGGCGAAAACGGCGGAGGAGCGCGGTAAGTTCTATCAGCAGGCAGAAGATCTGCTGGGGCGCGATGTGCCGGCGATCCCTGTCTATCACTACGTGCGCACGCACCTGGTGAAACCGTGGGTAGGGGGCTTCACGCCGGATAAGCTTGGCTACTACTACACCAAAGATATGTACATCAAAAAGCACTAACGATCCGCGGTGGATATTATGCTGGTAAAACGGTCAATCTGTTGGCTATTCAACCGATTAAACGCATTTTGGCTATTTTTAAAGCGAACGAATGCGCGCACCCTTTACAGCGCGCGGTGAGGTGTTTATAGTTCGCCTCACTTAGGAAGCGTGGCCGAGCGGTTGAAGGCACCGGTCTTGAAAACCGGCGACCCGAAAGGGTTCTAGAGTTCGAATCTCTACGCTTCCGCCAAATTCGAAACCCCTGCGATAGCAATATCGCAGGGGTTTTTGCTTTTGTTCTGGCTCTCCGCCATGTTACCCATGTTATAGCTTATCGTGATCCCGGCGTCGGCCTTACAGACCTGAGCTTTTACGCACCAGGTATCCGCGATGTTCGAGGGCGTCAGCACCGCTTCGGGCGCGCCCGTGGCTGCGATCTGCCCGGCCTTCAGGAGGATCAGACGCTGGCAATAATTGGCCGCAAGATTGAGATCGTGCAGTGCAACCACCACCGTAAGCGGCAGCTGTGAAACGAGCCGCATCAGCTCCAGCTGGTGCTGAATGTCCAGGTGGTTTGTCGGTTCATCGAGCAACAGCACCTGCGGCTGCTGGGCCAGCGCGCGGGCTATCTGACTTCGCTGTCGTTCTCCGCCTGACAAAGAGTGCCATCGCCGCTGGCGTAAGCTGCATAACTGCATCAGGCCAATCGCCTGTTCAACCGCAGCCTCATCGTCGCGCGTGGTTCTCTGGAATGTTTTCCGGTAGGGCGTACGCCCCAGCCTGACAATATCCTCAACGGTCAGTTCCCCGTCGACCTCAGCATGTTGCGGGACAAACGCCATCTGCTGCGCCCGTATTTTCAGCGGCATCAAGCCAAGCCTTGTGCCATTAAGCGCAACACATTCGCTGTGTCGTGGAAACAGCCCGGCGAGGCAGCGCAGCAGCGTGGACTTGCCTGAGCCGTTTGGCCCTAACAGGCCGACAATCTGCCCGGATGGCAGGTCGAGATCGATATCCTTAAGCACCGTCTGCGCCTGTCGGGCTACGGTTAACCCGGCCACTGTAATATTCATGGATGCTCCTTTCGGTTTTGATAAAGCAACGCCACAAAGACGGGGGCGCCCACCAGCGCAGTCACCACCCCGATGGGCAGAACCTGGTGCACGATCAGTGTGCGTGAGACGATATCGGCAAGGATCATAAAGTGGGCGCCGATGAGAAACGTCAGCGGGATCGAGCGGCGATGGCCCGGCCCGCATAGCATGCGCGTCACATGGGGAATGACCAGCCCGACAAACCCCACTGCGCCTGTAGCGCTCACCAACGTGGCGGTGACAACGGCACAGGTCAGCAATAGGACAATACGCACGGCGGTAACCGGGATCCCCAGCGTGGTGGAGACCTCATCCCCGAAGGTGAAGGTGTCCAGCGCCCGGGAAAAGAGCAATACCACCAGTAAACCCGCAAGCGTAACGGCCAGCGCCAGCAGCGCGTCAGGCCAGCGCACGCCGCTCAGACTCCCCATCAGCCAGAACATGACGCTACGAGACTGCTCGGCATTGGCGGACGTGCTGACGACGTACGCGGTCATGGCGTTGAAGAGCTGGGTGCCCGCAATACCGGCCAGCAAAATGCGCGAGGGGCTTTCACTCATCCCGTTCGTAATCACCATGATGAGCGCAAAGGCGGCGCAGGAGCCGACAAACGCACCGCTGCTCACGCCAATCACGCTTCCCCCCATGCCGAGAAGCATCACGCAGACGGCCCCCAGCGAGGCGCCCGCGGAAATCCCCAACAGATAAGGCTCAGCCAGAGGGTTACGCAGGATCGACTGTAACACCAGCCCGCACAGCGCCAGGCCACCGCCGCTGCACGCGGCCATCACTGCCCGGCTCATGCGATATTGCCAGACGATACCCTCCTCCGTTTGTGGCAACGCATAAGAGGTCAAACCCAGTCCGTTGAGGATCGCTTTCCCGGTACTGGCATACGACACCGGCATATCACCGATACTGGCGGCAAAAACCAGCATTAGCGGCAGCGCCATGACGCCTGCTGCCAGTAAACCTTGCTGGCGGCGGTCAAAAGCGAAATGACTCATTGTTCATCCCGGAAAGAAGCCAGCCGCTCGCTGATAAGCTCAACCGCATCGACGTTACGTAATGAAGGGTTTAACGACATCGCCGGCACCACAATAATGTGGTTGTTCCTGACCGCAGGCATGTTCTTCGTCACCGGGTCATTACGCAAGAATGCTTTTTTTACCTCAACGTCATCGGCAGGGTAAAGCCTGCGGGACATCCCGGCGATAACAATCACGTCCGGCTGCGACTGGGCAATATGTTCCCAGGTTACAGCCGGCCATTCGTCATGAGAGTCAATAATGTTCTTCAACCCCAGCGTGCGGCTGATCCAGCCAGGCGCGCCGTAATTCCCCGCCACCCAGGGATCGCCATTCAGACGGCTACTTGAGAACCAGAATACGACGCGAAGCGGTTTCGCTGAGACGCGCCCCTGGGCCTTTTTGATACGTTCCGTCAGCGTATGATTAAGCTGCTCACCTCGCGCGGAAACATCAAATATCGTCGCCAGATCTGTCACTTCCCGTGAAATTTCGGCCAGCGAAAACGGCGCGCTGCGTGCTCCGTCTGCGTTTGACGTTTCCGTCACCGCTTTATCCGTGCAGTCGGCAGGAGAGATCCACGTATTAATCCCCAGCGAGGCAAACTGCTCACGGGTGCCCACTTCTCCCTGCGGACCAATGTGCCAGTGATACTGCGCGAGAACGAACTCAGGTTTCTGTCCCACCACGGCTTCAAATGAGGGGGAATTATCTGCAAGCCGGGGGATATTTTTCCCGGCATCTGCCAGCGGATCCGGGAGCTTGCCGAACCAGACCGACGTTGCGGCGATCTTTTTCTCCAGCCCCAGTGCGAGCAGTAATTCTGTTTCATGCTGTCCCACGGTCACGACGCGCTGAGGAGCCTGCGCAAAGGTCTGCTTTACGCCGCAATTTTCAATCGTGAGGGGCCATGAGGTTGCTGAGAAAGCGGCAGGCGCCGTGGAGAGCAATAAAGCCAGAAATAACCCTTTTTTAAGTAACATAGAACACAATCCCAAATTGTTATGTTATAACATAATACATATATTGTGATTGAGAGCAACACGCTCACCGTCGCTTGTTGCAGAAACGAAAGGCTGGACTATTCTCAACATACCCACCTGGCATTCGCGGGTTGCCTGAAAAACAACAAGATTTCTGATTTGGGGTAGTGAGGATGAAAAAGATCCTGCTCGCGTTTGCGTTCTGTTTTGCCTCCCTGAGCGCCTTCTCATCGTATGCCGCTGAGCCCCGCCAGGCGCCTTCTGAGCAGGAGCGCGCCCGGACGGTCTATATCTTTCATCAGCCGATCGTCATGCTTCAGGCGAAATTTGGCCTGACCACGCCGGAGGAGCGCGTTTTACGCATCCGCAACACCCTGCGCAATTTTACCGAGGCGGACGTGCGTGAGCCGCTCACTATCGTCCCCGTGACCCGCTATAACCAGCAGGGGCGGCTGATCGTGATGAACGGTAAGCCCGTGATGCTGCTGACGGAAGGGGATTTGGACGAAGGGGACGATCTCACCCTCGATCAGGCCGCGCAGCGCGTGCTGGCGCGCATGGAAGCGCAGAGAATGGCGCTGCGCGATCAATACGATACCGGCTGGCTGGCGCTGTCGACGGTAAAAGCTGCCGCTGGCCTGCTGGCGCTTTTGCTGCTCTGCTATGGCGCCTGGCGATCCTGGCGCTGGTTTCGACGCGTCTACCGTCTGCGTATTGTGGAGAATCGCAGCCGGGTGCCGCAAAGCTGGCGGCGGTACATTGGCGCCATTGAGATTCGGCTTTACGCCTTGCTGATGTTCCTGCTGGGTTTGATTGGCTTTTACGTCTGGCTGAGCTGGGCATTTAGTCTGTTTCCGTGGACGCGGGTGTGGGGCACGTCGCTGGGAGACTGGTCGCTTCGCGTGGTGCAGCAAATTGCCCTGGCGATTGTCTCGGCTTTGCCGGGGCTGACGATTGTTCTGATCATTTTCCTCATTACCGCTTTTATTCTGAAGCTTCTGAGGATGGTGCTGAATCAGGTGGAGGCTGGTCGTCTGCAACTTCCCGGCGTACATCCGGAAACCGTGGGGGCTACCCGTAAGCTCATTTCCGTCGCCGTCTGGCTATTTGCTCTCTCCGCTGCCTGGCCGTTTCTGCCCGGCGCAAACTCACTGGCGTTTAAAGGTATTAGCGTCTTCTTCGGCCTGATGTTAACGCTGGGTTCGGCAGGGGTGATGAACCATGCCATGAGCGGTCTGGTCCTGATTTACTCCCGCGCACTGCGTAAAGGCGATGTCATTCGGGTGGCGGATAACGAAGGTAAGGTCAGTGAAATAGGCATGCTGGCGACCAAAATTATTACCCGGGAAAATTATGTCGTTACCGTGCCCAATGCGGTGGTGGTGAGCGGTAAGATCACCAACCTTAGCGCGCTACAGCCCGATGGCAGCCTCAATCTGACGGTCAGCGTCACTATTGGTTATGACACCCCATGGCGTCAGGTGCATGCCATGCTGGAGCTGGCCGCGAAACGGGCAAAAGGGATTGATCTTTCTGAGCCGCCGCTGGTGCGCCAGTTAGGGTTAATGGACTGGTATATCGCCTACGAGTTGCAGGTTCGTCTGCTGCCCGACCAGTCCCTCGCGGTTGCCCGCAATGAACTGCATAGCCAGATACAGGATGTGTTTAACGAATTTAACGTGCAGATCATGTCTCCGAATTTTGTTATGCAGCCAGAGGGCAGCGTAATGGTTGCCAAAGAGAACTGGTATACCGCGCCCGCCAAACCCCCTCAGGGCGAAACCTGAGGCCCCGGTTTTCCCAAGGTAAGCCAAAAGATCACAGTTTCTGATCGACAATCGCCGATTTTATACGGGTCATCGCCAGAATGTTTTTTGAACGCATATTCAATTTCTCGAGGATCCTCACGCGGTAGGTGCTGGTCGTTTTTTGTGACAGTTGCAGCTTTTTCGCGATTTCATGATTTTCCATATGGAAAAGCTTTAGCACGTCATATTCGCGTCGGGTAAAGGAGTGTGTCCTGAGCGCCCGATAAAAACGCATCAGCTGCTGAAAAGGGTGAGCAGTAAAATGCATCGACGAATAGATAATATTATCAATTCTCACCGCGCTGTTGGCTTCTATCTCATGCATCAGGACAATGTAATCACGCTTGACTTTTTTGACCTGCTGAATGGTTTTATTGCGTAACTTATCCTGTTCAATCGCAATGATAAAATCCAGCTCGGGATCGACCTCATAAAGATGGTGAATATCCTCCTCATCGCGAATCAAATGGGTAGATGTCAGTGAGCTTGAGACACCGTGGCAAAGGTAATAGTTATCGCTGATAAAAATAAAATTCATAATTAATGGGCAGGGTATTAGATAAAATTCATTAAAAATCTGAGAGGCTTAATCTGTAGTATTTTCTGCCAGACAGCGGCGAGGTCGACGACCCCGGCCATCGACAGCAGAACCAGAATAATCAGCAGCGTAGATAGCGTTATCGCAAACATAAAACGCGTAATTTTTTTCTGCATTTTTTGCTGATGCGTTACCCGCTGGTCCTCTTTTTCATACTCGACCATGGTGGTAATAGCCTGGCCCTGCACGTAGTACACCTTACCCTCTTCGCTGAGATCGCCCGTGATCACGAGCGACTCAAGTAAGAGCGCGATTTTTCTGCTAAACGACTCATTTTTGATATGTTTATACCAAAGTGTGCCGTAAAGCATGGCGATCACTTCCCGCTGGGTGAAACCAGACGAAACGCGCGAAGGGCGCTGGTTGACGTAGTCGGTCACCAGCAGCCTGAGCAAGTTGTAACGGTCCCGGCTGATGGTTTCTGAATCAGATTTCAGGCCAGAAATACAGCGCCCTTTCAGACGAGCAAGGGCCGTTTTTAAGGTGATGATTTTCGTATAATGGTCAAAGGCAAACGGGATAATGCCTTTGTAAGCCTGAAACCCATTGCGCTTATAGTGAATGATTTCAGCCTGCATTTCGCTGATATCTTCCACGCTCATACTGACATCTTCGCTTTTATGCATCGGGCAGAGCACAACGTTGCTGCTTTCGTGCTTCTTCAGAATATAACGCGTATTGTCGGCATCTTTTAAGTACACCAGAAAATAGTCATGCGGGTTGTTTTTTTGCGCACCGTTCTGGATCAGCCACGGCAGAAATTTACGCCAGAGAATAAGTCTGTAGTTACCGGTATCGAATAATTTCATGGAAAATCTCTTATCGCAGTGACCTGCGTGAATAGGGTCTTACAAGGGCATATTGAGGTGGCAATGTTGCACGGATAAGCTGCGGTGTATGAAAAAGAGTCTAGATCACAAACTTTCATTCTAATAAGTTTATGTGATGTAAAAATAAATGTTTACATTTTAGCCAGCCGATGACGAAGAAGTGATCGGAGCGGAAGGGAATGAGGCAAGAAGCTCAACGTAATGCAATTTCCTGCTTTACATCATGCTCAGAGATGTTTATAGTGCGCCTCACTTTGGAAGCGTGGCCGAGCGGTTGAAGGCACCGGTCTTGAAAACCGGCGACCCGAAAGGGTTCTAGAGTTCGAATCTCTACGCTTCCGCCAAATTCGAAAACCCTGCGATAGCAATATCGCAGGGTTTTTTCGTTATTCCAGCCCCAGCGTATACTGTGCGATTTTGAAGTAGATAATGAGCCCGGTACCGTCGATCAGCGTGGCGATAAACGGCGCGGAAACGACCGCCGGGTCGATTTTGCAACGTTTCAATACCATCGGGATCACCGATGAGACAATGGCGCTCCAGAGCGTAATGCAGACCAGCGTCAGGCTGACGATAAGCGTGATTTCCATCCCAATGCCCATCATCCAGGCACGAACGCAGCCCGCCAGGCCCAGCGTGGCGGCAATCATTAACGAGGTGCTCATCTCTTTGCGCAGCACGCGACCCACGTCGCGAAGGTGGACTTCACCCAGCGCCATGGCGCGCACCAGCGTCGAGGTAATCTGCGTCCCGCTGTTTCCGCCGGTGCCAATCAGCAGCGGAATAAAGAACGCCAGCGCAATGGCGGATTCCAGCGCCTCTTCAAAATGCTGGATCACCGAGCTGGTATACGCTTCCGCGACAAACAGCAGCAGCAGCCAGACGGAGCGTTTCTTCCACAGGCTAAAGGCGCTGGTTTCCAGATAGGGCTTCTCCAGCGGCAGCGTTGCCCCCTGAAGCTGGGCATCTTCAGTAACGTCATCTTCCAGCAGATGGGCGATTTCACGCTCGGTAAGGCAGCCCACCAGCTTGCCGTGGGTCACCACCGGTACGACATCCGCACCTGCGTGCGCCAGCAACCCGGCGACATCCGCCCGCTCATCTTCCGGTTTAAGCTGGATAAAATCCGATATCATCAGACCTTTAACGGGCTGTACGGTATCCGTGGCCTGCAATAATTTACGTACGGCAATCAAACCCGCGAGGCGACCGTTGTCTTCGATAAAAATATGTGACGGAATATCATCATCTTTTAATTTTTCAAAGAACTGCTCGCGTGCCAGAGCCACGCATAATGAAATATCAATAACGATAAAATCGGTATTCATATATTGCGCGATGGCGCTGTCGTTAAAAGCCAGATTATGGTTGTGAATAGCGTAAGACATTGTAACTTCCCTTTGAATAATAAAATCTCTCAGGGGCGAGCAAGACAGGGCATGTCGGAAAGGAGATCCCCACGTCCTGGGTTCAGCACTGTACACCGTATCCCGTAAGGGAAGTTATACTGGCAAAGCCTTGATTCGACAGTGCCTGTTTTACCCTGTGCCGGTTCTCTCGAACCCACCAGAGCGATAACGTGTATTTGTACAGGAGCCTCGCCATAACGAGATCGTTGTAAAACGTGAGGGATAATACGCTGATTTAAAATGGCTGCTGAGGAATTTAAATAATGTTTAAGTATGGTTTAAATGAATATTATTGAATGAATGTTGACGTTTTATTTAACTATTTTCACTTCTAATGGGGAATTCTGATGTTACCGGGGAGAGTAAAATGGCATGGCTGGACACGCTGCTGGATCATTTTGCGCATTATCCAACGCATCTCTTCGCGTTGCTCGTTGTTATGGCACTGAGTAAATCAACGGTACTGATCTCTTCCGTGCTCCCGCCCGCATCGGTCATGCTGCTGGCGGGGATTGCCGTCAGCCAGTCGAGTATGCATCCGGCGCTGACGTGGCTGGCGGTGGTGATGGGCGCTACGGCAGGATCGGTGCTGAATTACCATATCGGCCAGCTGATGGGGCATACCCGGCGAGTGTCACGCTTCACGGCAAAACATGCCGGGAAGTTTTTGCGGGTACAGCACCAGCTGCATAAAAATGGCCTGCTGGTGTTGTTCACCTCGCGTTTCCTGGCGGTACTGCGCTATATCGTTCCGCTGGCGGCGGGCATGCTCAGGCTGAGCGCGATAAAGGTTTACGCCATCAGCCTGCTTTCAGCCTGCGCATGGGCGGCGCTGTATGTCGGTATCGTCACCAGCATCAGCCTCTGAATCAGCGTGTCACGTATTCATCAGTTTGAGAAATGCTTCCCGAAAAACCTGTCACGAATCTGTCACACTCAATGCGACATAAAAAAACGTGTGAGGAATTAGGGATGAGAAAAGCACTACTTGCAGTTGCCGTGGCAGGTACCCTTGCCGTGACCTTTGGCGCACAGGCGCAGGACACACCGGACGGCTATCAGCTGGAACAGGTACTCATCATGAGCCGCCACAACCTGCGTGCGCCGCTCGCCAATAACGGCAGCGTGCTGGAGCAGTCCACGCCGAAGCAGTGGCCGGAGTGGGACGTCCCGGGTGGACAGCTCACCACCAAAGGGGGCGTACTGGAAGTGTATATGGGTCACTATATACGCGAGTGGCTGGCAGAGCAGGGGATGGTGAAGACGGGTGAATGCCCACCAGCGGGTACCGTCTATGCCTACGCCAACAGCCTCCAGCGCACCGTGGCGACCGCGCAGTTCTTTATCACCGGCGCGTTCCCGGGGTGCGATGTGCCTGTGCATCATCAGGAAAAAATGGGCACCATGGACCCCACCTTCAATCCGGTCATTACCGATAATTCCCCTGAGTTTCGTGAGAAAGCGCTGAAAGCGATGGAGACAGAACGGCAGAAAATGCAGCTGGATGAAAGCTACAAACTGCTGGAGCAGCTGACAAACTATAGCGACTCGCCGTCCTGCAAGGAGAAAAAAGTCTGTTCCCTGACGGAGGCGAAAGATACGTTCAGCGCCGATTATGAAAAAGAGCCGGGTGTCTCCGGGCCGCTGAAAGTGGGTAACTCGCTGGTGGATGCGTTCACCCTACAGTATTACGAAGGATTCCCGGCAGACCAGGTGGCATGGGGGGAAATCAAAACCGATCAGCAGTGGCGCGTGCTGTCGAAGCTGAAAAACGGCTACCAGGACTCGCTGTTTACCTCGACGGACGTGGCGCAGAACGTGGCTAAACCGTTGGTGAAGTACATTGATAAAGCGCTGGTGACCGAACAGGCCAAAGCGCCAAAAATTACCCTGCTGGTGGGGCACGACTCCAACATTGCCTCGCTGCTGACCGCGCTGGATTTCAGGCCGTATCAGCTGCACGACCAGCAGGAACGAACCCCGATTGGCGGTAAAATTGTCTTCCAGCGCTGGCATGACAACAACACTAACCAGGAGCTGATGAAAATTGAGTATGTCTACCAGAGTTCTGAGCAGTTGCGTAATGCCAGCGTGCTGTCGCTGCAATCTCCTGCGCAGCGCGTGACGCTGGAGCTGAAGGGCTGTCCGGTAGATGGCAACGGCTTCTGTCCGATCGATAAATTCAATGCGGTGATGAACAACGCGGCGAAATAGAAGAAAACCCCCGCGCGGGCGGGGGGAACATTCAGACGTTTTTACGTTCGATGGTTTGCTCGCCCCAGAACAGCGAGTCTTTGTCGGTTTTTTCGAAAGCGCGAACCAGCACTTCATCGTTGCCTTCTTCCCAAATCTGCTCAGCCAGCTTTTCGTCATACCTGGCGACTTCAAAGATGGCTTCTGCAATCTCCGGAGAGGTATTGCGTAAACTTGCCCATTCGCCCACGTGGTGAGCTTTGGATTCTTGAGTTGGCATACTTGTCCTCCTGTTGGGTTAGCCGTTCAGTTTTTTGGCAAGACCCGCGACGTATTCACCCTGATAGCGGGCGATCGAAAGTTCTTCATTGCTTGGCTGACGTGAACCATCCCCACCGGCAATGGTTGTCGCGCCATACGGTGTCCCGCCACGAACCTGGGAAACATCGAACAGTTCCTGCGCGCCGTAGCCAATCGGCACAATCACCATCCCATGATGTGCAAGGGTAGTCCAGGTTGAGGTGATCGTCTGCTCCTGGCCGCCGCCTGTGCCGGTAGAGCTGAACACGCTGGCCAGCTTGCCGTATAACGCGCCGGAGGCCCAGAGCCCGCCCGTCTGGTCGAGGAAGGTGCGCATCTGGCCGGACATATTGCCGAAGCGGGTCGGGGTGCCGAAGATAATGGCATCATAGTCCGCGAGCTCCTGCGGGGTGGCGACCTGGGCGTTTTGTGTTTTTCCCCCGGCTTTGGCGAAGGCTTCCGCCTGCATGGTTTCCGGTACGCGTTTAACCACAACCTCAACGCCGTCTACTCTGTTTGCGCCTTCTGCAACTGCGTGAGCCATGGTTTCAATGTGTCCATACATGGAATAATAGAGCACCAGAACTTTTGCCATTTTGCATCACTCCTCGTTGGTTTTTCTTACAGCGGATCGCTGCGTTACTTTAAAGATATGACATCACGGCCAGACTGCAAAAATGAACGGCATTTATTTGATATATAACAATATCTTTTCGTTATGTGCTTTGTAGCAAAATGAAACAACTTTAGCGGCGCTGATTTTTCAAAATATAAGAATGGCTTATGGATAACCTCCTCAATATTTCATACGAAAGGCTGAGATCATGTTGCAGAATATTACCTCTCGCTTGCCGGATAGCCGCATTACACTAAGCTTAGTTTCACGCGGCACAGATAAAGGCACTGTCCTTGAGCCGCGAGGTGAAAGAATCCTCTTTTACTGAATGCAATATGATGTCTAATGTTTCACACTCTGGAGGTTAGAGATGGCAAACCATCGTGGTGGTTCAGGTAATTTCGCTGAAGACCGTGAAAGAGCATCAGAAGCAGGTCGTAAAGGTGGCCAGTCTAGCGGGGGCAATTTTAAAAATGACCCTCAGCGCGCATCAGAGGCTGGCAAAAAAGGGGGTAAAAATAGCCACGGCAGCAACAAGTAGTACGCCGGGTTAACTCTCTGCCGCCGGGTTTCCCGGCGGTTTTTTTATGTCTGCTACATTGAACTGTCATCAAAGGCATCGCACACTACAGGATTGATTCTTCGTGCTGGTGTCCCATGTCCGTTTCCCGTTTTACTTTCTCCATTAAGCCTCAGGAAGCCATCCTGATTTTGATCACCATGTTCTGGGGCGGAACCTTTCTTGCCGTTCAGTACGCGGTCACGATGAGCGATCCGTTTTTCTTTGTAGGGCTGCGTTTTGCAACCGCGGCGGTTGCCGTGGCGCTTATTTCGCTGAAAACCCTGCGCGGGTTGACCCTGACAGAGCTTAAAGCGGGTGTCGCTATTGGCGTGGCGATTGCCATGGGCTATAGCCTGCAAACGTGGGGGCTTCAGTCTATCTCCAGCAGTAAATCCGCTTTCATCACCGCCATGTACGTACCGCTGGTGCCGCTGTTGCAGTGGCTGTGCCTGGGCAGAATACCGGGCCTGATGTCGTGCATTGGTATCGTGCTGGCGTTCATCGGCCTCATTTTATTAGCCGGGCCGGGAAATAATCTGCTGGCGCTGGGGCCGGGAGAGATCATCACGCTGGTGGGGGCCGTTGCCATTGCGGCAGAAATTATTTTGATTAGCGCCTGGGCAGGAAAAGTGGACGTCAAGCGGGTGACGGTCGTGCAGCTTGCCACCGCGTCGCTGGTGGCGTTCGCGACGATGGTGCCGGCAGGGGAGTCCGTCCCGCCGATGTCTACCGGGCTTATCGTCGTGGCGCTGGGGCTGGGCATTTTTAGCGCTATTATTCAGGTCACCATGAACTGGGCGCAGCGCAGCGTATCTCCGACACGGGCGACGGTCATCTATACCGGTGAACCGGTGTGGGCGGGTATTTTCGGGCGACTCGCCGGGGAGCGTCTGCCGCTGCTGGCGCTGGTGGGCGCGGCATTTATTGTCGCCGGGGTGCTGGTGAGCGAGTTAAAGTTAAAAAAACGACGTAAGGCGACTGCCGGGTTCGGCACTGAACAAGGGGCAGATAGCTAACAACGCGCACGCTGTCCGTTTTGCCCGGCGGCGCTTCGCTTGCACGGGCCTACAATTGGCATGTAGGCCGGGTAAGCGTAGCGTCACCCGGCTATTTCAGGTTCAGGGGGTGATGGCTTCCGCTTGCGCTTCATCCCCTTTGCGTCGGCTAAGCAGGGCGTTGAGCAGGATCGCGCCGAAGGTCGCCGTACCAATCCCGCCCACCGTAAACCCGCCCAGCGTCAGGGCGAAGTCGCCTGCGCCCAGCACCAGCGTGACCGCCACCATGATCAGGTTACCGTTCTGGCTCAGATCAACATGATTCTGCACCCAGATGCGTGCCCCCGCGACGGCAATTAGACCAAATACAACAATCGAGGCGCCGCCAATCACGGGTGCCGGGATGGTGTGGATCAATGCGCCGAATTTTGGGGAAAAGCCGAGCAGCATCGCCATCACCGCCGCCGCCACGAAGACCAGCGTCGAGTAGACTTTGGTCACTGCCATCACGCCGATATTTTCCGCGTAGGTCGTCACGCCGCTGCCGCCGACCGAGCCGGAGAGCATGGTCGCCAGACCGTCTCCCACAAACGCCCGCCCCATATACGGATCCATATTGCGCCCGGTCATTCCCGCTACGGCTTTCAGGTGGCCCAGGTTTTCAGCCACCAGGATCACCGCGACAGGCGCGATGAGCATCATCGCCTGAGCGTTAAAGGTGGGCGAGGTCATGTGCGGCATCCCGAACCAGGCGGCCTGGTGAATCAGTGTGAAATCAACCGGCTTGCCGAGACCAAACACGTTCGCCAGCAGCGCGTAGATCAGACAGGCCGCAATCAGCCCGACCAGGATCAGCAGCCGCTGGATCATCCCGCGCGTAAAGACCGCCACCACGCCGATGCACAGCACCGTAATCACCGCCATCCAGCTTTCAAACGGCGAGCCGGATACGCTCTTCACCGCAATCGGCGCGAGGTTCAGGCCTATCGCCATCACCACCGCCCCGGTGACGACGGGGGGCATCATCCGCTCGATCCAGCGCGTGCCGACTTTCATCACCACCAGACCGGTAAGGGTGTAGACCAGCCCACAGGCGATAATGCCGCCGAGGGCCACGCTCAGGTTGGGGTTAATGCCCTGACCGTTAAACCCGGTCGCTGCAATAACGACTCCCACAAAGGCGGCGCTGGAGCCCAGATAGCTGGGCACGCGCCCGCCGGTGACAAAAAAGAACAGCAGGGTACCCATACCCGACATCAAAATGGCGAGGTTAGGATCCAACCCCATCAGCATGGGCATTAGCACCGTCGCACCAAACATCGCGACCGCATGCTGCACGCCCATCACCATTGTCTGCCCGAGCGGGAGCCTTTCATCCGGCGCGACCACGCCTGCTTCTGTGGAGGTCGATTTCAACTGCCAGTGAGGAAGTCCGAACATGTTCTGTCTCCTGAATGCGGATTAACAGGCGGGTCGCATAAGTGCGTGATAGCCGCGGTCGAACCACACCAGCCCTTGCGGTGCCGGGTGGCGAACGATGGATAAGATGTCGCAAAACAGAATGTCGTGGGTGCCGACGCTAACCACCTGGCTGATGCGGCAGTCGAACGAGGCCAGGGCATTTTCCAGACGTGGACAGCCCGTGTCGCCTGTCTGCCAGCGGGCAGCGGCAAAGCGTTCCGCCATCGGCGTTTTACCGCCAAACAGGTTGGATAATGGCTCCTGTCCGGCACTCAGCGTGTTAACGCACAGGGTGCGGTTCTCGCTGAAAATCGGCCAGACGGACGCGCCACGGTTGAGGCAAACCAGCAGAGTGGGCGGGGAATCGGTCACGCTGCATACCGCGCTGGCGGTAAAGCCCGCCATTCCCGCAGGGCCGTCGGTGGTGATGATATTGACCGCCGCACCGACGCAGGCCATGGCATCACGGAAGGTTTGTTGATCGGGTGTCGTCATGATGGCTCCTTACGCCAGCCCGCAGGCGTCTTCGAAGGTCAGACGCGGTAAGCGCCCATAGACTTTGCTCATATCGCCATAGCCGATGTTAATCAGCAGATTGCTTTTAAGCAGCGTGCCCGTGAAAAAGGCCGCGTCCACTTTTTCCCGGTCAAAGCCGGACATCGGCCCGGTGTCGAGCCCGAGCGCGCGGCAGGCGAAAATCAGGTACGCGGCCTGCATCGAGCTGTTGCGAAAGGCGGTCTCTTCCGCCAGTGCGGGGCTGGAGGTAAACCAGCTTCTGGCATCGCCGTGCGGGAACAGTACAGGCAGGCGCTCATAAAACTCGCTGTCCCAGGCGACAATTGCCGTGACCGGGGCGGTGAGCGTTTTCTCAAGGTTGCCGCTGGAGAGCGCCGGGCGCAGCTTCTCTTTTCCTTCCGGGCTTCGCACAAAGACAATGCGCGCCGGGGAACAGTTGGCGGACGTCGGCCCCCATTTCATCAGGTCATAAATCTCGCGCAGCGTCTCGTCACTGACCGGTATATCCAGCCAGCCGTTATGGGTACGTGCGCCGGTAAACAGCGTTTCCAGCGCGGCGGGCGTGATGGCTTCGCTCATTCAGGCTCCTTACAAAGCGGGTTCAGGGCTGTGCAGCAGGCTGGCAAGCCCGTTCAGCAGCAGCGTGTTAAAGATGTCCGGCGCGGTCACGTTACAGGCATGCCCGCCCTGGCGCATGACCGTTTTGCGGGCGTGCGGGAGGGCGGCGTGCAGTTCCGCGGAGCAGACGGACGGCACCAGCAGATCGTCGGTGGAACAAATAATCTGCACGGGGCAGCGAACGCGTGCAGCGTGGCGGCTGAAATCGGCCTGTTTCAGCGCATGCAGCCTGCGCAGCAGATTGGCTTTGCCCTGGAAATGGGCCAGCGCCAGCGCTTCCTCGGCCTCCAGCCGCGGAGCGCGGGCAGCCATCCAGTCTGCCGGGTAAAGAAACAGCGGCTGTGCCTCTAACCACGCCTGAGCCCCGCCCGCATGCAGCAGACGTTCGCGAACGTCAAAACAGCGTCGGGTATGGGCATTGAGGGTCAGCCAGCCGTTGACACAAACCAGCGCGGTGAGGGCGTCAGGCTTATCGATAGCCAGCCGCAGGCCGACCAGCGCCCCCAGCGCGTGGCCGACCACGCAGTAACGGGCGATCCCGGCCCCGGTTAACGCCAGCGCGAGCTCGTCGGCCATGTGTGCGAGGGTGTAGTCTTCCGGCAGGGTATCCGGGTTATTCCCCGTGCCCCGCTGGTCGTAGCACACCACCTGATACTCCTGCCCCAGCACGGCGAGCTGAGGCAGCCAGTAGCTCCCGCTGCCTCCGAGCCCGGCAATCAGCACCACCACGGGCGCGCCCGCAAAGGGGGGCGGGGAAATGGACAGTTTCATGGCGGCCTCACTTCGCGATGTGCGCAACGGTGGCAATTTCAACCAGCGCTTCAGGCTTTACCAGCCCGCACTGGATGCAAAATCGCGCCGGTTTATCGCCGGGGAAAAACTCCGCGTAGATCTCGTTAATCGCGGCGTAGTTTTTCCAGTCGGTGATAAAGATGCTGTTGAAGGTCACGTCCTCCATCGTGCCACCCGCCGTTTCGATCACGGTTTTGATCGTCTCCAGCACGTGGCGGGTTTGCGCCTTTGGGTCATCGATAAACACCACGTTGTTGTCTTTATCAAACGGCAGCGTGCCTGAGACATACACCACGCCGTCGGCGAGGGTACCGGGGACAAACGGGGCTATCGGGGTGCTGGTGCCCGGCGGAATAATCACGGATTTCGGCATAGCGGTTCTCCTCAGGCGATGCGGGCGAACGGGGGATCCAGCGCGTCGCAGAAATCGGCGACGTTACTGACCCAGCCAAAAAAGGTTTCGATATTGAACAGGGCGGCTTTCTGGGCAAAATCCGGCCCGGCCTGATGGGTAGCGTCTTCCAGCACCACGCCAAAATACTCGAGGAAGAAGCCGTCGCGCAGGGTGGACTCCACGCAGACGTTGGTGGCAATGCCCGTAAAGACCAGATGACGAATGCCCCGGCTGCGCAGCAGGCTGTCGAGCGGGGTATTGAAAAAGCCGCTGTAGCGCGGTTTCGGCAGTACGATATCGCCAGCTTCCGGTACCAGCTCATCCACCAGCTGATAATCCCAGCCGCCTTTCGCCAGCAGCGTGCCCTGGAGTTCAGGCCGTTGGCGCATGGTTTTCAGGGCGTTGGATTTGTGAAAGTTGGGTGAGCCGGGACCGCCAGCTTCGACGTACTGGTCGTCCCAGCCGTTCTGGAACCAGACGATCAGCATGCCCGCAGCACGCGCGGCGCTCACGGCGGTTTTGATATTCTCAATCACCGGCTGCGTGGCCGAGACGTCGAACCCGGCCAGATCCAGATACCCGCCTTTACTGGCATAGGCGTTTTGCATATCCACCACGATCAGCGCGCTCTGCTGCGCGTCAAAGGTGATGGCCTCCGGGCGAGCGTTGAGGGTCGTCATTACGCCACCTCCTTCGTCACGGCAGGGATGTGGGCGCGGCACTGCATCAGCGGCTGAATACGCTCGCCGAAGGTTTCCACGCCGGTGAGAAAATCATCGAAGGTCAGCAGCACGCCTTCGGCGCCGGGCACGGCAGCCACTTCGTCGAGCATTCTGGCGACGCTGGCATACGAGCCAACCAGGGTGCCCATGTTGATATTGACGGCAGACGTCGGGTCGGCCATCTGGCGAACGTTGGTGTCCGCGCCGGAGCGGGTATCCTTCTGGCTCTGCTCGGTCAGCCAGCTCAGGGCTTCCTCGTCGGCGCCGTCCTTGTATCGTTCCCATTTGGCGCGCGCGGCGTCGTCGGTTTCGTCGGCAATCACCATAAACAGCACGTAGGAGCCCACGTCGCGCCCGATTTTGTCGGCGGCCGCTTTCATGCGTGCCGCGGTGGGCGCGAAGGCGGCAGGGGTGTTAACGCCTTTGCCGAAGCAGAAGTTGAAGTCGGCGTATTTCGCCGAGAATTCCATTCCCGCGTCGCTCTGTCCGGCGCATATCACCTTCATCGGCACCGACGGCTGCGGGCTGACGCGGCAGTCGTTCATGGTAAAGAAGTCGCCTTTGAAATCGCTTTTGCCGGTGCCCCACAGATCGCGTAGCACCTGCACGTATTCAGTCAGGTAGTCGTAGCGACGGGAGAAGTAATCGTCACCCGGCCAGATCCCCATCTGCTCGTACTCCGGCTTTTGCCAGCCGGTGACAAGGTTGACGCCAAAGCGCCCGCCGGAGATGGAGTCGATGGTGGAGGCCATCCGCGCCACGATTGCCGGGGGAAGGGTAAGGGTGGCGGCGGTGGCGTAAATCTGGATGCGCGAGGTTACCGCCGCCAGGCCCGCCATCAGGGTAAAGGACTCCAGGTTGTGGTCCCAGAATTCGGTCTTACCGCCGAAACCGCGCAGCTTGATCATCGAGAGCGCAAAGTCGAAGTGGTAATGCTCCGCTTTCTGCACGATGGCTTTATTCAGCTCAAAGGTCGGCATGTATTGCGGGGCCGTGGTCGAGATAAGCCAGCCGTTGTTGCCGATCGGTACAAATACGCCAATTTTCATCACGAACCTCTCTTCATCTCTGTGTGGGTGAAAGTCAGACGTGGCGCTGCATCCTGCATATCCTGTTCAGCCTCGTGAAAAGGGTTTTGCAAAGGGGATGCCAGTTTTTAAAAGGGCTTTATTGTTAATGTGTTAACGCAAGGTTGGTGAATAGAGTGCAAATAAAGTGGACTAAATGGTCAAAATAGATGCACGCAAACAGGCAACGATGCGCGATGGCGGTGCAGGGGCGGTAAGGGATTGGGGAGCGGGTCGTCCGCATTGAGCAAAAAGCAAAAGTTAGTAATCGCTCTCGTTGCTGATGAGGGCCGCACCCGTGGCAGGATAAAAGGTGTTGTTATTCAATCTATCCAGGGTACAGATTCTCCAATATAAGTGTGTGTGCAGCAGCGGCAAGTCACCTTAACATCCTTTATCGTGATTGAAGTATTTACCTCTTGCAGAATTCCATTCTCATCAACAAACAGACCCGGATAAAAACTGCTTTCGCCAATGCAGAATAAATCTCTTCGCTGATGCTCATGTAGCGCGACCAACCAGAATACAGGCTCGGTGGTATCAAGACGTCCACATACTTCGCTGAATATTTCATTCCACGATTTGCCAATCTTTTTGATCAGAAAATAAAACAATGGTGTGTAGTCTCGGCCATGCTTCTGTCCGCCATGTATTGACTCGCGCTTGGCCAGTAGTTCATCCCCGACTCTTTTACGATTACGTTCCCAGCAATATTCAGCACCTGGATTATTAGAATGGTGCCGCGTAGTCGTGTTGACGCTGCAATACAGTTTACGAGGCTTATTCTGTTTATGAGGACGCATAATTCGATCCCGTGCATCCTTTATTCTATGAGTTAGTAACTCCTGCCGGAGCTAGATTTAATAGTTGGAGACTGCATAAAAAATTGCCGTGTTTAAAGGTAATTTCATTTTGCTGAAATACCCTCCCATTGACAACAACTAAAAGCCCGCTGCTGGCTGTGAATTCAACGGTTCGGAGCAATCACCAGCTTGGACGTTCAGGTTGTTCTGTCCAATTTCAGGTAATGGGAAATTCACCATGTAAATATATTTCACAAATCCATGTATCATGTGTATGAATTGTTTTCATGACCTGTTTCTTCTATAATTTGTGCCAGGACATAAACATCAAACATAATTTAGGTCGCAAAGATATGTATAAATGCCTCAGGTTGCCTTTTGACAAAGTAAAAATCGACAGAATGTGTGATGAGAAAGGTAACAATGCCTCATACGTAAGAATCACCTACAATGAGTTCTACTATTATTTAAGTTACTACGATCTGAGACCAGTCACACCAAATTTTAATTCCATTGAATGCATTCCCAAAAACAGCGATCTTTATATCATTGTATATAAAATATCACCTAATAGCTATAGGATATGCTGGCTAGGAGATTGCGATTGCATCGAGTTCAGAATGATGGACACTGAAAGAAATCGTGGTAAATCTGCATGTTTAGCTGTATTGCTTGGTCTGATTTTATGTACACTTTCTATAGGTGCGTATTACTCATCTAGCACAGATATATTTGTATGTTATGTCCCATTTTTATTACTAAGTTTGTTTGGTTTTATCCTGACACTCCTTAATTTTTGTCATACATACTCAGATGAATTCCTTCAATTTCGAGATTTGATGCGAAAAAACCTTATGCAAGAAAAAGATTTATTTTCCTCTGTTACAAACTTATCAAAAAGTTGCCAGCATAAACAAGATTATGAGCTAAACCTAAGATTACCTAAGGAACTCAACCGAAGAATAGTTACAATAGACTCTGTATACCGGGAGAGAAGAAAAGTAACTGTATACGAGCCCAATACTGGTTCAGATTTGTCTTATAGTACAAGTTATACAAAATGCATGGTGAATATGGTTTGTGATGGAGAAAAATTTACATTTGAGTATAAGGAGGCTTCTGGTGATCCAGCTCCATTTATTGCAAAGGGCGATAAAACCAAACTATATTGGTATGGACCGGAACACGAAGTAATTCCTAGTGATCGCGAAGATATTACCTATGGAACACGACTTATCTGTTTACATAATATAACAACGGATAACTTTTATGAAAGTCGCATGTGTAATGAACCGGGTAATGTTTTCAAACTATCGCAGAAGGGAGGACGGGATATTTATAACCACTACTCGCAATGTTGATTAAAAAATCATCTATCATGCGATCCCACTAGATGCACTCCCAATAAGAGCTGGATGCAGCCATCGAGCCGCACCAGCCGTCTTTTCTTCACTCTTTTAATTCTCCGCAATCACTTGGACATACAGCATTTTATATCCACTGGGACTGATAACATATCAGTTCAAAAATATCCTATATAAAACAACTGCAACTAAAAAAATAAATGCTGCTAGTGAGCTTTTCCCAAGACCGGACTCGTATTTTAAAACCATAAAAACCATAAAAACCAAAAGAAGAAAAGCCAGAGCAGGCAGTCTCCATACCACAAAAAACACCGTTAATTTTGGCATAATTGATAATACATCACTGATCCTTTCATTGTAATATCTGCTTCCTCGGGATGCTCAGACTGTTCTCTCTATATCCGTCAGGGCATGGGAGGCATTTAACGACGAAACTCCCGCAGCGTTAGCGAGGACAAAAAATGAGCTACGACTTCAGCCATAATAATCCCCCATACTGCAAAACTGGGTTTTCTACCGTGGTGCTTCGTGGGCCAATTTTCTGGGATTCAGACCCGGAACGCGCCATTTCAGCAATATTTCAGACCAGTTTTGTTGTAATCTAAAGCAGTCAGCTCTCGATCTTCCAGGATAAGTATCGCCTGTGTCCTTTTCCGTGTCACCCTGACAAACAGAAAGTTCCGTCCATTTATGTAAAATAACAGCCGATACACCTTCAGAAATCACGGTAGTTGACCGGCTGCTATGAGCAGAGGAACGGAAATACAGGAAATGATGTAAGCGCTTTTCATGATACAGAGAAAGTAATTATGCCAAACGCATTAATTGACCAACGCTTTTACTGAACTGATATCACCCGTCAGACGATCCTGCCTGAATATTTGCGCAGGATCGTCTATCAGCATTGGGGAAGTATATTAGCGACTATCGCGTCTCGTGTTAAACCGCCTCTATATTGTACCCATCAGGATCAAGGATGAACGCGGCGTAATATCCAGGGTGATAATGGGGCCTGTAACCCGGCGCACCATTATCTTTTCCACCTGCCTGGAGGGCGACACGGTGGAATGCCTCAACATCCTCTTTGTTTTTTGCATTGAAGGCAAGATGCATTCGGGGTGTGGAAGGAGTTCCCTGTGTTAACCAGAACGCACCGCCAGGATCTTGCCCTTCATCGAGTTGGGCGGGACCAAAACCTACCGCCTTGCCCGGCCAAGACTGGCAAGAACATTTGTGTAACATTACTTACTGTCTTCAAGATTTATGACGTTGAATCCGGTGTGGTCAATCATTTTTTACTCTCGTCAGCAAAGAAGAATAACAGTAAAACATTAAACCATCGGGTGAGGTTGGATTTGGTATAAGAATTGGTGATTGCGTCTGTTCTTTACCTGTGTGAAACGATCACTCCCAGAGCTGGTATGTTTGTTCTCTATTGATTCTTGCGCTGATATTTGTAAGGTCCACTCCTGACACGATGCAGCCAGCACCGATGGTCCGCTGTGAGCGAAAATCGGACGTTATATACACATCCCCATTATCTTGAGTATGCTCCGCTGTGAATCTGTTTCGAAAACGATGTCGCTGATGTATTGTATTCCCTGCTTTTTATAGAATCTATGAGCATGTTCGCTTTGCTCGAGAACCTCCAACCATAAAAATTTTTTTCCATCACTTCGGGCAAGATCTATGACTTTTTTAAACATTAATTGACCGTAATGCTGATTCGTTTTAGTTGGGGCAAGGTAGAGTTTGTCAAGAAGAACACCACTAATGTCTGTATTAGTGATAGTCGCTTGCCATGTCAGCTTCGCAAAACTAATCCGATGATCTATTTCCGCTATATACCAGCTTATGTTTTGTCATTAATATTCTGCTCAATAACAGGAAGAGAATATTCACATTCCAAATAATTATACAATCCTGATTCTGACTGCCACATATGCTTAAAGTGCGCTGGATAGATGCGATAGCCAAGCTCTTTTAGTAATACTGAATCGGCTAATGTTGCTTGTCGTATGACTAAAGGCATGGGAAAAGCCCTTACTTAACGAGAAAAAAGTGATATCAAATTTGTAATATAAGTGGGCTGTTAAGTCTACCTGTCCGTACATTTTCCTTTTTGATTTGGTGCAGCCCCGCTCCCCAAAATGTCGAGAGAAAGCAGGGCTTTTGCTATGCTATGGCAAACCAATAAGGAGAGCGAAAATGACACAAGGCGCAGTGAAAACACCCGGTAAACGTTCGCAGGCGGTGAGCGCCAAGAAACAGGCGATCCTCAGCGCTGCGCTGGAGACATTTTCGCAGTTTGGTATTCACGGTACGCGCCTTGAGCAGGTGGCGGAGCAGGCCGGGGTGTCCAAGACCAATCTGCTCTACTACTACCCGTCGAAAGAGGCGCTATATGTGGCGGTGATGCAGCAGATCCTGGATATCTGGCTCGCACCGCTTAAAGCATTTCGCGAAGAGCTGGCCCCGCTGGTGGCGATAGAGGAGTACATACGCCTGAAGCTGGAGGTATCGCGTGATTATCCCCAGGCATCGAGGCTGTTTTGTCTGGAGATGTTACAGGGCGCGCCGCTGTTGCAGGCGGAGCTGACGGGAGATCTAAAGCAGCTGGTGGACGAAAAATCGGCCATTATTGCCGGATGGGTCGCCAGCGGAAAACTGGCGCCCGTCGATCCGCATCATCTGATCTTCATGATTTGGGCCTCAACCCAGCACTACGCTGACTTCGCGGTCCAGGTCGAGGCGGTAACCGGTAAAACGCTCCAGGACGAGGCGTTTTTCCAGAGCACCCTGGAAAACGTGCAGCGGATGATTATCGAAGGGATCCGTGTGCGCTAATTTCCCTCACCCTAACCCTCTCCCGCGGGGCTGAGGGATCCCCAGTAATTTTTTTATGCAGAAGCAATAAAGTTGCTTTCTAAATGACTGAGGGCTGTCAGCGATGCCCTGGTCCGGCTGTAAATCGCTGAGGCGTTTGCCTTCCGGCCGGGGCGAGGCGCAGGGATGCGCCGAGAGGGCGGCTTTACAGGGACGTTGCCTCCGCCCGTACCCGATAAGCCGGAAGGAATAAGCCGAGGGCACCGCGAAGCGGCGATTTTCCGCCGGGAGCCCGGGTCGCCAGGGTGGTGGCGACTGAGCCACCCTGGCACGTTCACCGGTCATGTCGTTACAGAGTAGCAAGGAACATAAAGTGAACGGAATGACCACCACCGCCGTATGTTCCCCTCACCCTAACCCTCTCCCCGGAGGGGCGAGGGGATTGCTCAGTGCTCGCATTAATTTGTGGGGAACCCTCAGCCCTGTGGGAGAGGGAATAGTTCAGTGCCGCGTCAGCCCGGCGGGAGGGGACAGCTTAAGTCGCCCTCTTCACACTGCATCAGCGTGGCCAGAAACGCTTCGCGCTCCACGGTTTTTTCCGCCAGACACTGGTTCACAATCATTGGCTGAACGCTCCCGCCTTCCGTACCCGAACCGATAAACGCACAGTCCGCGTCGCGCAGGCTGATCCACGCCTGCTGCGCCTTTTTCAGCAGATCGCGCTGAGGTGCAGCCGCACGTTTGATGGCGGCCTGATAGGTCTCGTTGAGCTTTTTATCGGCGGCCTGGTACTGCTGCGCGCTACAGGTGTTCAGTTCGAGCTGGGTGGTCGCGTTGTTGCACTCGTCGGCAAGCGCGCTGGCGCTCATGAGCAGGGCTGCACCTGCGAGAAATACTCTTTTCATCATCCCCTCCATGTAAAAAAGCCGGATGCGCTGTGCTTATCCGGCCTGCGGCTGTTATATAGCCCCGGTAAGCGTAGCGTCACCGGGGAGAGTTTACACGATTAACCGATTGTCATCAGGCTGGCGTTACCGCCTGCCGCCGCGGTGTTGACGCTGAGCGAGCGCTCCACGTACAGACGCTCCAGCAGCAGGTTGGTTTCCCCGCGCGCAAAGCCCTGCACGGAAACGATGGCACCGCTGCGGGCCGCAACCTGCTCACACAGTTCGCGCAGCTGGTCGGAATCACCGTGGTAGATCACCGCGTCAAACGGCTGGGTCAGCAGGGCATCGGCCTTCGCAAAGCGAATGCGAGCCGAGACCGCTTTTGGCAACTGTTTGGCGAGGTCGCGATGCAGCGCATCTTCCGGCCACAGCACCTCACAGCCCGTTGCTGTAGCGGCTGCCAGCTGCACCAGCGCGTCCTGCTCGTTATCGGCCACGCACAGTACGCGCTCGCGCGGCATCAGCGTCCAGGTGTTGCGCTCACCGGTTGGACCCGGCAGCAGGCGCTGGGTACCGGCCTGCGCCAGCTCGCCGTACTGCTGCGCAATTGCACGCAGTTCAGGGCGGTTTTCTGCCCACTTAATCAGCGCGTCCAGCGGCTGGGTCAGCACGGCTTTCACCTGCGCATCCACCGGATAGTCCGCGTCCTGACGCGCCAGCGTCACGCCCAGCGCATTTTCCGGACGGTTTGCCAGCAGACGGTACAGATAGAGCGGACCGCCCGCTTTCGGGCCGGTGCCGGAGAGGCCTTCGCCGCCGAACGGCTGCACGCCCACGACTGCGCCGACCATATTACGGTTGACGTACAGGTTGCCGACTTTAGCATTGCCGGTCACCTGGGCAATGGTTTCGTCGATACGGGTATGCACGCCGAGCGTCAGGCCGTAACCCGAGGCGTTGATCTGATCGATCAGCTCGTTGAGGTTGTTACGGTTGTAGCGCACAACGTGCAGTACCGGGCCGAAGACCTCTTTTTTCAGCTCGTCGAAGCTTGCCAGCTCAATCAGCGTTGGCGGCACGAAGGTGCCGGTCTGCCACTCGCGGGCATCTTCGCTGTTCTCACGCACCGCCTGGAACACCGGACGGCCTTTGGCACGCATGGTCTGAATGTGGTTTTCGATGTTGGCTTTGGCTTCCGCGTCGATCACCGGCCCGATATCGGTGGTGAGACGGCCCGGGTTGCCCATGCGGCATTCCGCCATCGCACCGCGCAGCATCTTCAGCGTGTGGTCAGCCACGTCATCCTGTAAGCACAGCACGCGCAGGGCGGAACAGCGTTGACCCGCGCTGTCGAAGGCAGAGGCCAGCACGTCAACGACGACCTGCTCAGTGAGCGCGGAGGAGTCCACGATCATGGCGTTCATGCCGCCGGTTTCAGCGATCAGCGGCGTTGGACGGCCCTGCGCATCCAGACGGGTGGCGATGTTGCGTTGCAGCAGGGAGGCTACTTCGGTCGAACCGGTAAACATCACGCCGCGCACGCGGTTATCGGAGGTCAGTTTGGCACCCACCGTTTCACCGCGCCCCGGCAACAGTTGCACCACGCCCGCCGGTACGCCCGCTTCCAGCAAAATGTTAATGCCCTGAGCGGCAATCAGCGGAGTCTGCTCTGCCGGTTTTGCCAGCACGCTGTTGCCTGCGGCAAGGGCCGCGGCAATCTGGCCGGTGAAGATTGCCAGCGGGAAGTTCCACGGGCTGATACAGACCACCGGGCCGAGCGGACGGTGCGTTTCGTTGTCGAAATCATCACGCACCTGACCGGCGTAGTAGTGCAGGAAGTCGACCGCCTCACGCACTTCGGCGATGGCGTTGCTGAAGGTTTTACCCGCTTCACGCACCAGAATGCCGATAAGCTGCTGCATCTGATCTTCCATCAGCACCGCCGCGCGTTCCAGAATGGCGGCACGCTCCTGCGGCGGGGTGGCAAACCAGATTGGCGCGTTGTTCACCGCGCTCTCCAAAGCCTGATCCACTTCCGCTTCTGTGGCTTCGCGCACGTAGCCGACGATATCCTTCGGCTCTGCCGGGTTGATCACCGGCTGCATTTCACCGTCTTCAACGGACTGCTCAAGGATCGGTTTGGCCTGCCACTTCTGCAATGCGCTGTTAAGCAGGGCAGAAGAGAGCGACGCCAGACGGTGTTCGTTGGCGAGATCCAGACCCGCCGAGTTGACGCGGCCTGCACCATACAGCTCGCGCGGCAGGGCAATCTTCGGATGCGGCAGACCAATCTGGCCTTCCTGCGCCGCCATCTTCTCTACGGCCTGTACCGGATCGGCCACCAGTTCGTCCAGCGGCAGGGTGGTATCGGCGATGCGGTTAACGAAGGAGGTGTTCGCCCCGTTCTCCAGCAGACGACGCACCAGGTAGGCCAGCAGGGTTTCGTGAGTACCTACCGGGGCATAAATACGGCACGGACGGTTCAGCTTGCCGTCGGCCACTTTACCGGTCACCTGCTCGTACAGCGGTTCACCCATGCCGTGCAGACACTGGAACTCGTACTGGCCCGGATAGTAGTTCTGACCCGCCAGGCTGTAGATCGCCGCCAGGGTGTGGGCGTTGTGGGTGGCGAACTGCGGATAAATCAGGTTCGGCACGCCGAGCAGTTTTTTCGCGCAGGCGAGGTAAGAGACGTCGGTGTAGACCTTGCGGGTATAGACCGGATAGCCTTCCAGTCCTTCCATCTGGGCGCGTTTGATTTCGCTGTCCCAGTAGGCACCCTTCACCAGACGGATCATCAGGCGGCGACGGCTGCGGCTGGCCAGGTCAATCAGGTAGTCAATGACGAACGGGCAGCGTTTCTGGTAGGCCTGGATAACGAAACCAATCCCGTTCCAGCCCGCCAGCTCCGGCTCGAAGCACAGTTTTTCCAGCAGATCGAGGGAGATCTCCAGACGATCCGCCTCTTCGGCGTCGATGTTGATGCCGATGTCATACTGGCGCGCCAGCAGGGTCAGGGACTTCAGGCGCGGGTAGAGTTCTTCCATCACCCGGTCGTACTGCGCGCGGCTGTAGCGCGGGTGCAGAGCGGAAAGCTTGATAGAGATGCCTGGCCCTTCATAAATACCGCGACCGTTGGACGCTTTACCGATGGCGTGGATCGCCTGCTGGTAAGAGACCATGTAGGCCTGCGCGTCGGCGGCGGTCAGCGCCGCTTCGCCCAGCATGTCGTAGGAGTAGCGGAAGCCTTTGTCTTCCAGCTTGCGGGCGTTCGCCAGCGCTTCGGCAATGGTTTCCCCGGTGACGAACTGCTCGCCCATCAGGCGCATCGCCATGTCCACACCCTTGCGGATCAGTGGCTCGCCGCTCTTGCCGATAATACGGTTCAGGGAACGCGACAGGTTGGCTTCGTTATGGGTGGAGACCAGCTTGCCGGTAAACAGCAGGCCCCAGGTGGCGGCGTTCACGAACAGGGACGGACTGCGGCCAATGTGGGAGTGCCAGTTGCCGTTGCTGATTTTGTCGCGGATCAGGGCATCGCGGGTGGCTTTATCTGGGATACGCAGCAGCGCTTCCGCCAGACACATCAGCGCCACGCCTTCCTGCGAGGAGAGGGAGAACTCCTGCAACAGACCCTGCACCATGCCGGCGCGTCCGCTGGCGGTTTTCTGATTACGCAGCTTGTCGGCGAGCTGATACGCCAGGCTGTGCGCCTGAGCGGCAACGGCTTCCGGCAGGCGCGCCTGCTCCAGCAGCATCGGCACGGCGTCGGTTTCGGCACGGCGATAGGCGCCGGTAATGGCGGCGCGGCTGACGGACTGCGGCAGGATCTGCTCGGCAAATTCCAGGAACGGCTGGTGGTTCTCATCAGCGGCCGTCGCGGCCTCTTCGCCTTCGTTCGCAGCGCCCGCCAGCAGGGCAGGCAGCTCCGGCAGACCTTCTTCACTCTCCAGTCTTTCCAGATAGTTAAAAATCGCCTGCTTGATTAACCAGTGCGGCGTGCGGTCGATACGGGTCGCAGCGGTTTTAATCCGTTCGCGGGTAGCGTCATCCAGCTTAACCCCCATGGTGGTCATCCCCATGCCAAAACTCCTGTTGTTCTGTAATAGCGTTCTGTTGATAGCGTGAAATATCCACCATGTTGCAACTTTGTGCAACCGTGTTAAATGTGACCTGGTCTGCAAGCTGGAAAATGAATGGATTGTTAACGATTAGTTAGCTGTGAAAAAGAACGCGCGGCGGTTTCTGAGCCCAGTTTTTATGCGGTGCTTAACACTTTTTAAAGGTGCAACCCATAAAAGCGTGAGCGAGTGCAACCTATAGGAAAGACGTATAAAACCAGGGATGAAATTCATGTAAATGCAGTGTTAAATCGTTTGTCAGTGGGATGCGTATACGGCAGGATAGCGCGCCCAACGGAAACACATACACACATCACTACGTTCCGGTGATGACATAACAAGGCAGCCCGGACGGCTGTCGCTCGACATTTTGGAGAATTTGAATGGCTATTAGCACACCGATGCTGGTGACATTTCTCGTTTATATTTTTGGCATGATCCTGATAGGGTTTTTGGCATGGCGTTCCACTAAAAACTTTGACGACTACATCCTCGGCGGGCGCAGCTTGGGCCCGATGGTCACCGCACTCTCAGCGGGCGCATCCGACATGAGCGGCTGGCTGCTGATGGGGCTGCCGGGTGCGATTTTCATCTCCGGTATCTCCGAAAGCTGGATCGCCATCGGCCTGACCGTTGGCGCATGGATCAACTGGAAGCTGGTAGCAGGCCGTCTGCGTGTGCATACCGAAGCCAACAACAACGCCCTGACGCTGCCGGATTACTTCACCGGACGCTTTGAAGATAACAGCCGCATATTGCGTATTATCTCTGCGGTGGTGATCCTGCTGTTCTTCACCATCTACTGTGCCTCCGGCATTGTGGCGGGCGCGCGTCTGTTCGAAAGCACCTTCGGCATGAGCTATGAAACGGCGCTGTGGGCCGGTGCGGCCGCGACCATCCTCTATACCTTCGTGGGCGGATTCCTGGCGGTAAGCTGGACCGATACCGTGCAGGCGAGTCTGATGATTTTCGCCCTGATCCTGACCCCGATAATTGTGATCTTTACCGTCGGCGGCTTTGGTGAATCGCTGGAAGTGATCAAGCAGAAGAGCATCGAAAACGTCGATATGCTGAAAGGGCTGAACTTCGTGGCCATCGTCTCCCTGATGGGCTGGGGCCTGGGCTACTTCGGTCAGCCGCACATTCTGGCGCGCTTTATGGCGGCGGATTCTCACCACACCATCGTTCACGCGCGTCGCATCAGCATGACGTGGATGATCCTGTGTCTGGCGGGGGCGTGCGCGGTCGGTTTCTTCGGTATCGCCTACTTCAACAACAACCCGGCGCAGGCGGGCGCGGTGAACCAGAACGCCGAGCGCGTGTTCATCGAGCTGGCGCAGATCCTGTTCAACCCGTGGATTGCCGGTATCCTGCTCTCCGCGATCCTGGCGGCAGTCATGTCCACCCTGAGCTGTCAGCTGCTGGTGTGCTCCAGTGCCATCACCGAAGACCTCTACAAAGCGTTCCTGCGTAAGGGCGCGAGCCAGAAAGAGCTGGTGTGGGTAGGGCGTTTTATGGTGCTGCTGGTGGCGCTGGTGGCGATTGCGCTGGCGGCTAACCCGGAAAACCGCGTGCTGGGGCTGGTGAGCTACGCGTGGGCGGGCTTTGGCGCCGCATTTGGTCCGGTGGTGCTGTTCTCCGTTCTGTGGTCACGCATGACCCGCAACGGCGCGCTGGCGGGGATGATCATCGGTGCGGTTACCGTTATCGTCTGGAAACAGTTCGCGTGGCTGGGCCTGTACGAAATTATCCCGGGCTTCATCTTCGGCAGCCTCGGTATTGTGGTGTTTAGCCTGCTGGGTAAAGCGCCGTCTGCATCTATGCAGAAGCGCTTTGCGGAAGCGGATGCGCATTACCACTCAGCGCCGCCGTCTAAGCTCCAGGCTGAGTAATTTCCCTCTCACCCTAACCCTCTCCCCGGTGGGGAGAGGGGATAGTCCTTTCACCTATGTGAGTCTTCATCAATGAGAATTAAAACAGGGCTAATGGTGGCAGCATGCGTGATGCTGGCGGGCTGTAACGCACCCGCGCAGCATGCGGCGGTGGAAACCTGCAAAGCAGAAAATCAGATGCAGCAAACCACGCTCTATTTCGGCTTAAACCGTCCTGCCGGGGCGCAAATCACAGGCAACGAATGGCAGCAGTTTGTCGACCAGGACGTGACGCCGCGCTTTCGCGATGGCTTAACGGTATTTGATGCCCGCGGTCAGTGGCTGGGTAACGACGGCAAGGTGGCGCGCGAGCCGAGCAAGGCGCTGATGCTGATCCACGGCAAAGACGCGCAGAGCGAGAAAAACATCGAGGCTTTACGCGGTATTTATAAATCCCGCTTCGCACAGGAGTCGGTGATGCGGGTCGACCAGCCGGTGTGCTTACAGTTTTAATAAAAAACGGCGGGAAATCCCGCCGTTGTTGTATCGTAGGCCCGTGCAAGCGAAGCGCCGCCGGGCATTAACCGCACAAAACTTACAACACCAACCCCGCAAAGCTCGCCGACAGCAAACTCACCAGCGTTGCCCCGTATACCAGGCGTAAACCAAACCGCGACACCACATTACCCTGTTGCTCGTTCAGGCCTTTTATTGCCCCCGCCACAATACCAATGGAGGCAAAGTTAGCGAACGACACCAGGAACACTGACAAAATCCCCAGTCCGCGCGGTGACATTTGGTGGGCTATTTTTTGCAGCTCGATCATCGCCACAAATTCATTCGCCACCAGTTTGGTTGCCATAATACTGCCCGCGCTTAAGGCATCGCTCAGCGGAATACCAATAAGCCACGCCAGCGGATAAAACACGTAACCCAGAATCTGCTGGAAGCTCAGGCCAAATACGCTGGAGAAGAGGGCATTAACGGCGCTAATAAGGGCGATAAAGCCAATCAGCATCGCCAGAATAATCATCGCCACCTTAAAACCGGCCAGAATATATTCGCCCAGTATTTCAAAGAAGCTCTGGGATTCATGCAGCTTTTCCAGTTTGATATCGGGTTCGGCTTCCGGGCGGGCCGGGTTAATGACCGAAAGGATAATAAAGGTGCTGAACATGTTCAGGATCAGTGCCGCGACGACAAATCTGGCGTCGAGCATGGTCATATAGGCACCGACAATCGACAGCGAAACCGTCGACATCGCCGTTGCAGCCATCGTAAACAGGCGGCGCGAGGAGAGATCGCCCAACACGCCCTTGTAGGCAATGAAGTTTTCCGACTGACCGAGTATCAGTGAGCTCACCGCGTTAAAGGATTCCAGCTTGCCCATGCCGTTCAGTTTTGACAGCAGCGTCCCGATAACCCGAATAAAGATCGGCAGAATACGCCAGTGCTGCAGAATACCAATCAGCGCCGAGATAAAAATAATGGGGCAGAGCACGCCAAGGAAAATGAACGCCAGCCCTTTTTCACCCATCCCGCCAAAGACAAAATTCGTCCCTTCGGCAGCGAATTTAAGCAGTGACTCAAAGAAACCGGAGACATGTTTAATAATGAACAGGCCGCTTTCTGCATGCAGAAAAAAGAATGCCAGCGCGATTTCAATCACGATCAGCTGTAAAACGAAACGAATGCGAATTTTTCGGCGGTCGAAACTCACCAGCCAGGCGAGCGCAAGAATAATCACCAGCGCCAGCAGGAAATGGACAATTTTAAACATGGTTTATTTTCAGTTGGTTTTCGAGGCGGACATTTAGCCACAGCCCCGGTTAACCGTAAATGGGCATTTTCGTTATACCTTATAAACGCAACGGTTACTCAGGCAATTATTATTCCGCAATGCGTTTACATCTGGTCATCAAAACTCCACATATTTCGCTTGTTTTTCTTGTGGCCGTAATGATAATCACTATCACAAGAATTTACCTTTCTTTGCATCAGTTGACCGCGATAAACATTTAAGGTGTCTGCATGTTTGTTCCTTTTCTCATTATGTTACGTGAAGGCCTTGAAGCGGCCCTGATTGTTAGCCTTATCGCCAGTTATCTGAAGCGCACCCAGCGTGGACGCTGGATCGGCGTGATGTGGGTTGGCGTCTTCCTGGCCGCGGCGCTCTGCCTGGGGCTGGGTATTCTTATCAACGAAACCACCGGTGAATTTCCTCAGAAAGAGCAAGAGCTTTTTGAAGGCATTGTTGCCGTAATAGCGGTGGTGATCCTCACCTGGATGGTGTTCTGGATGCGCAAGGTCTCCCGTAACGTGAAGGTACAGCTGGAGCAGGCGGTGGATAACGCCCTGCAAAAAGGCAACCAACACGGCTGGGCGCTGATCATGATGGTTTTTTTCGCCGTGGCGCGTGAAGGCCTGGAGTCAGTGTTCTTCCTGCTCGCGGCTTTTCAGCAGGACGTGGGCATCTGGCCGCCGCTGGGCGCGATGCTTGGGCTGGCCACGGCGGTTGTGCTTGGCTTCCTGCTCTACTGGGGCGGCATTCGTCTTAACTTGGGCGCGTTCTTCAAGTGGACCAGCCTGTTTATTTTGCTGGTGGCCGCGGGGCTGGCGGCAGGGGCGATCCGCGCCTTCCACGAAGCGGGCCTGTGGAACCACTTCCAGGACGTGGCGTTCGATCTCAGCAACGTCCTGTCGACCCATTCACTGACCGGTACCCTGCTCGAAGGGATCTTCGGCTACCAGGAAACGCCGAGCGTCAGCGAGGTGGCGATGTACTTTATCTATCTTATTCCGGCGCTGGTGCTGTTCTTCATGCCATCGCGCCCCAGCGCTCAGCCGTCGCGTACTGCGCCGTGAAGCGCTTTGTTTAGTTACAACATACTTTAAAGGGAAGAGACATGGCTATTCAATTCCGTCGTAGCGCGTTACAGGTTGGTGTGGCAGCGCTGTTCGCGTCTGCCTTCGCCGCTCAGGCAGCAGATATTCCGCAGGTAAAAGTCACCGTCAACGATAAACAGTGCGAGCCGATGACCATCACGGTTAACAGCGGTAAAACCCAGTTTATTATTCAGAACCACAGCCAGAAGGCGCTGGAGTGGGAGATCCTGAAAGGCGTGATGGTGGTGGAAGAGCGTGAAAATATCGCGCCTGGCTTCAGCCAGAAAATGACCGCAAATCTTCAGCCGGGGGAATATGACATGACCTGCGGCCTGCTGACTAACCCGAAAGGTAAGCTGATCGTCAAAGGCGCAGCGACGGCGGACGCGGCCAAAGGCACCGCGCTGCTGAGCCTCGGCGACGCCATTACCGCCTATAAAGCCTACGTCACCAAAGAGACGGCTGACCTGGTGGCAGGCACCAAAGCCTTTACCGACGCGGTGAAAGCGGGCGATATCGAAAAAGCGAAATCTCTGTATGCGCCTACACGTCAGCACTACGAGCGCATCGAGCCGATTGCCGAGCTGTTCTCTGACCTCGATGGCAGCATTGACGCCCGCGAAGATGACTACGAGCAGAAGGCCGCCGATCCGAAATTCACCGGCTTCCACCGCCTGGAAAAAGCCCTGTTTGGCGATAGCTCCACCAAAGGGATGGAGAAATACGCCGATCAGCTCAACAGCGACGTGCTGGAACTGCAAAAACGCATCAGCGAGCTGGCCTTCCCGCCGTCGAAAGTGGTGGGGGGTGCTGCGGGTCTGATTGAAGAAGTGGCCGCGAGCAAAATCAGCGGCGAAGAAGATCGCTACAGCCACACCGACCTGTGGGACTTCCAGGCAAACGTCGACGGCGCACAGAAAATTGTCGATCTGCTGCGGCCCCAGCTGCAAAAAGAGAACGGCGAACTGCTGGCGAAAGTGGATGCCAACTTTAAGAAAGTTGACGCCATCCTGGCGAAATACCGTACCAAAGACGGGTTCGAAACCTACGACAAGCTGACCGATGCTGACCGTAACGCGCTGAAAGGCCCGATTACGACGCTGGCGGAAGATCTCTCCCTGCTGCGTGGCGTTCTGGGTCTGGACTAAGCGATGAACAAGCATGATGAGTACGACGTGGCGGAACCTTCCCGACGTCGGTTGTTAAAAGGGGTAGGGGCGCTGGGCGGCGTGTTTGCCCTGGCGGGCGGCTGTCCGGTGGCGCATGCGGCAAAACCGCAAAGTGCCCCCGGCACGCTCTCCCCGGATGCGCGTATGGAAACGCAGCCATTTTATGGTGAGCACCAGGCAGGAATCCTGACGCCGCAGCAGGCCTCGATGATGCTGGTGGCTTTCGATTCGCTGGCGAGTGATAAGGCTGACCTTGAGCGTCTGTTCAGGCTGTTGACCACGCGCATTGCCTTCCTTACGGCGGGCGGTCCGGCACCGGAAACACCGAATCCGCGCCTGCCGCCGATGGATTCCGGGATCCTCGGGGCGTTTATCGCTCCCGATAATCTGACCATCACCGTGTCGGTGGGGGAATCGCTGTTTGATGATCGCTACGGTCTGGCGAAGCAGAAGCCGAAAGCGCTGCAAAAAATGACGCGATTCCCGAATGACTCTCTCGACGCGGCGTTGTGCCACGGCGATCTGCTGTTGCAGATCTGCGCCAATACCCAGGATACGGTGATCCACGCCCTGCGCGATATCATCAAGCACACCCCGGATCTGCTCAGCGTGCGCTGGAAGCGGGAAGGTTTTATCTCAGACCACGCCGCGCGCAGTAAAGGGAAAGAGACGCCGGTCAACCTGCTGGGCTTCAAAGACGGTACCGCCAACCCGGACAGCAGCAATACCGTGTTGATGAAAAACGTGGTCTGGGTGACGGCGGATCAGGGCGAACCGGCCTGGGCGGTGGGTGGCAGCTATCAGGCGGTGCGTATCATTCAGTTCCACGTGGAGTTCTGGGACCGCACGCCGCTGAAAGAGCAGCAGACGATCTTCGGCCGCGATAAGCAAACCGGCGCACCGCTCGGCATGAAGCACGAGCACAATGAACCCGACTACGCCCGCGATCCGAACGGAGATGTTATCGCGCTGGACAGCCATATTCGTCTCGCTAATCCTCGCACCAAAGAGACCCAGTCCAGCCTGATGATGCGCAGGGGCTACAGCTACTCGTTGGGGGTGACCAATTCCGGTCAGCTTGATATGGGACTGCTGTTTGTCTGCTATCAGCACGATCTGGAGAAAGGGTTCCTCACCGTGCAGAAGCGGCTCAACGGCGAAGCGCTGGAGGAGTACATCAAGCCCATCGGCGGCGGCTATTTCTTTGCCCTGCCCGGCGCGCGTGACGCGAAGACCTGGCTCGCTCAGGGTCTGATAGAAGCCTGATAATCGTCCCTGCGACAGTTCGCGGGGACATTATTTTTCCATATGACTATCTTGTTGTTATATTTCTGTAATATTCATATATGAGACTGATTCCGCTGCAGGAGCAGTCTTAAAGGTTGCATCTAGGTAAAATAAATGTTGCATTTATGATAATTCCTGATGTACTTAAGATAAGACAGCGGTAGTTCCCGGCAGTGATATTGACTCACTATGGAGATCGCGAATGGTTGCGTCCTGTACTGGACAAGGTAAACACATCAACCGCAGCACCCGGCGCGGAGGCTCAGACTCCGGCAGCGATTTCCTCACCACAAAATTCTCCCCTCCACCTCTAAATACGATTTCTACCGACGTGCATAACGGTGCGCGTAGCCGTTCTGTATCGTCATCCGGTAATGCAAGCAATGGCTTACAAGGAAGCCAACCCTCTGATGTTCGTGCGCATAATCGTGCCGATGCTGGCGCGTGTGATGAATACCAACAACTCAAGGTGCTATCCATGGGAAGACAGAAAGCAGTGATCAAAGCTCGTCGCGAAGCAAAACGTGTGCTGAGACGGGATTCACGTAGCCATAAACAGCGTGAAGAAGAATCGGTCACCTCGCTTGTGCAGATGAGCGGCGTAGAATCCATTGGCATGGCGCGGGACAGCCGCGATGCATCGCCAATAGTGGCGCGGAATGAAGCTCAGGCGCACTACCTGAATGCTATCGAGAGTAAACAGCTCATCTTTGCAACCGGGGAAGCCGGATGCGGGAAAACCTGGATCAGTGCCGCCAAAGCGGCGGAGGCGCTGATTCATAAGGACGTGGAAAGGATCATCGTTACCCGTCCGGTACTGCAAGCGGATGAAGATCTGGGCTTCCTGCCTGGCGATATTTCTGAGAAGTTTGCCCCGTACTTCAGGCCCGTCTATGACGTGCTGGTGAAGCGGTTGGGCGCTTCCTTTATGCAGTACTGCCTGCGACCAGAGATTGGCAAGGTGGAAATCGCGCCGTTCGCCTATATGCGCGGACGTACATTTGAAAATGCGGTCGTTATTCTTGACGAGGCTCAGAACGTGACCGCTGCGCAAATGAAGATGTTTTTAACGCGCCTCGGGGAGAACGTGACGGTTATCGTCAACGGCGATATTACCCAGTGTGACCTGCCGTCGGGCGTGAAGTCTGGCCTGAGCGATGCTATGTCACGTTTTGAGGAAGATGAGATGATAGGGGTGGTCCGCTTCACAAAAGAGGACTGCGTCCGCTCAGCGCTGTGTCAACGAACGCTGGAAGTGTACTCCGACTAAGATCATTTCACATTTTAAGTCATTTCTTCCCGGCGTCATGCCGGGAAGCTTCTTTTATTCCCTCTGTTCGCATGGCTTTTTTTAAATCATATTTATTTCCTATAGCATTCAACGGCATTTACGCACCGTTTTGCGGTAATAATAATATTACTGTTAATTTGCTGCGAACGCTTTTTATACAGTTAGAAAAAATGTGATATGTATTTACAATACCCACAAAATACCTGTGAATATAATGATCGCGCTAATTGTTAGGTGAAAATTAAACGTGAATGTTGTCACAGAACATGACTAAGCAGTAAAAATTAAGTTGGTGTCTTTTGGGTAATTATCTATGTTTCGTACTTGTTCAAATTAAATTCTAAGAAGAAACACACCAGGGGATCGTTTCCTCTGGAACATCACGCTGAGGGTCATACATGAACGAACTGGTTAGTGCAATTAACGGTGTTATCTGGAGCCCTGCGTTAATATTTTTATGTCTGGGTGTCGGTCTCTATTTCTCACTGCGTAGTCGTTTTCTGCAATTACGTCATATAAAACATATGATTACCCTGATGTTTCAGGGCGGGGCTACCGATGCCGGCGTATCATCGTTTCAGGCGTTGACGATGACGCTGGCGGGCCGCGTAGGGACAGGGAATATCGCCGGTGTGGCGACCGCCATTACCTTTGGTGGCCCCGGTGCGCTTTTCTGGATGTGGGTAGTGGCATTTTTAGGCGCCAGCTCTGCTTTTGTTGAATCCACGTTAGGTCAGGTTTATAAAGAAAAAATTAACGGCGAATATCGTGGGGGACCTGCCTTTTATATTGAAAAAGGGTTGGGGGTGAAGTGGTACGCATGGTTATTTGCTATTGTGACCATTTTCTCCTGCGGTTTATTACTTCCGGGCGTACAGGCAAACTCAATTGCCGCCAGCCTGGATATTGCCTTCGGTCTTAACCCAAACGTTACGGCGGCAATACTGGCTGTACTGTTAAGCTTCATTATTTTCGGTGGTGTAAAAAGGATCGCCAGCTTTAGCAGTATGGTCGTTCCGTTTATGGCGCTCGGCTATATTATTGTTGCCTGCGTTATTATCGCGATCAATATTGAAAAACTGCCTGCTGTTATCCTGCTGATCTGGAAAAGTGCTTTTGGCCTTGAAGCGGGATTTGGCGCTATTCTGGGCCAGGCTATCATGTGGGGCGTTAAACGCGGTGTCTATTCCAACGAGGCGGCGCAGGGCACCGGGCCACATGCCTCCTCGGCAGCAGCCGTAAGTCATCCGGTGAAACAAGGGCTGGTTCAGGCGTTCTCCGTATATATCGACACGCTGTTTGTCTGCTCCGCGACCGGGTTTATGCTGTTGATCACCGGGCTTTATAATGTTCAGGGCGTCGACGGCGCAGCCCTTTATACCGGTATTGCAGGCGTGGCGGCGGGTCCTGGCTATGTGCAGACAGCGATGGAAAGTATGATGCCGGGCTTTGGTAATTACTTTGTCGCCATCGCGCTATTCTTCTTTGCCTTCACCACCATCATTGCCTATTACTATATCGCTGAAACCAATATCGCCTACATCAACCGTAAAATTCACCGTCCGTGGCTGACATTCCTGCTTAAATTATGTCTGATGGCTTCCACGGTATATGGCACAATCCGCACCGCGGATCTGGCATGGGGATTAGGGGATATCGGGGTAGGGCTGATGGCCTGGCTCAACATTATTGCCATTGTCCTCTTGCATAAAAAAGCCTTTGCCAGCCTGAAGGATTATGAAACCCAGAATGCGCAGGGAATTGATCCACAGTTTGATCCGGTTCGGCTTGGGATTAAAAATGCGGATTACTGGCTGGGGGAGCGCAGAGATGAAGAGGGGGGATTGCCGGGGCAGGTTTCTTCTCCTGAAGGAAAGCAGCCGGCGGGGAAGTTGAATAACTAAGGAATAGTTTAAAACGGGCCCGTGCTTATGCGCGGGCTTTTTTTATGGGTGAGGCGGTATCACCCGCACCGGCGGGGATTGACTCGCTTCGCTCTCAGTCTGTCCAACTGGCTGCGCCAGTTGTCGAACCCCGGTCGGGGGTTCTCATCCCCCCGCAGACGTGCAACATGCGAAAAAAAAGCCCGCATTTTCATGCGAGCTCTTCTTCAAATATGGCGGTGAGGGGGGGATTGACTCGCTTCGCTCGCCCTGCGGGCAGCCTGTTCGCTATGCTCTCAGTCTGTCCAACTGGCTGCCGCCAGTTGTCGAACCCCAGTCGGGGGTTCTCATCCCCCCCTTTTCGGAGAATATAAAAGAAAAAAGCCCGTACTTTCGTACGAGCTCTCATCTTAAATATGGCGGTGAGGGGGGGATTCGAACCCCCGATACGTTGCCGTATACACACTTTCCAGGCGTGCTCCTTCAGCCACTCGGACACCTCACCATATTGTTTTGCTGCCTGACCGCTTGGGGGGCAACGGGGCGCTACTATAGGGAGTTGCGCGAAAGCGGTCAAGCAGATTTTCTGCATTCGTGCCTGTTCGGTTAAGCCTTAATCAGCTTATGGCGCACCGCGCAGGATCAACGCTGCGAATCGAGCACTTCGCTGTTTTTCACGACGTCCTGCGCTTTGCTGTAACTTTCGATCAGCAGCTGGTAGGCAGGGAAGATGTGTGTGTACACCTCTGCCCATTCTCCCGCATCTTCACGGTTCCACGTGCGCTGGATCTCTGAGGCCACTGCCGCTGTGTCCATCGGTACCACGCCTGCCTGCACCACGCGCGCCAGGGTGATCTCTTGCGCCATTTTGCTGTAGGTGCCGGAGGCATCAATCACCGCAAACACTTTATATCCGTCCGCCACCGCGCTGATGGACGGGAAGGCCATGCAAACGCTGGTAATCGTCCCCGCGATAATCAGCGTTTTGCGTCCGGTGGCTTTCACCGCCGCCACGAACTCCGGATTATCCCAGGCGTTGATTTCACCCTTGCGTGCCACATACTGTGCGTGCGGCGCATTGGCGTGGATCTCCGGGATAAGCGGGCCGTTCGGTCCCTGTGGAACCGATGCCGTGGTGATCACCGGGATCTTCGCCAGCGAGGCGATCTTTGCCAGCGCTGCTGCACGAGCGCGCAGCTCAGGCATTGGCATGTCTCCAACAGTCTGGAACAATCCGCTCTGGTGATCGATAAGCAGCATAACGGCATCATTGACGTCAATAACGGGACGTGCACCGTTGAAGTTTGCAGGGGTAGACATAATGCGCTCCTTTATTACGTTTAGATTTGGCCAAAGCGGCCGGAGTTGAAATCGCGAATAGCTTCGGCGATTTCGGTTTTACTGTTCATCACAAACGGGCCATAGCCCACGATGGGTTCATTCAGTGGCTCCCCGGCCATCAGCAACACTTTGGCATCGCTGCTGGCTTCGAGATGCAGCTTGTCGCCGCTCTGACTCAGCACGACCAGCTGCGCCTCACCCGCAGGCGTGGTGCCGTTCACTGTCACGCTGCCCTCAACAACAACCAGCGCCGTGCTCCAGCCTTCGGGCTGATTGAGCGTCAGGTGGCTGCCCTGGTGCAGCGCGAGATCCCATACGTTAAGCGGTGAGAAGGTATGCGCCGGGCCGGTTACCTCTCCAAAGCGGCCAGCAATCACGCGCATTGTTCCGCTGTTATCCGGCAGGGTGACCACCGGGATATCCGCCTGAGTGATGCTCTGGTAGCCAGGCGTCGCCATTTTGTCTTTGGCGGGCAGGTTGACCCACAGCTGCATCATTTTCAGTTCACCGCCTTTCTGCGAGAACGCGCTGGAGTGGAACTCCTCGTGCAAAATGCCTGCGCCTGCCGTCATCCACTGCACATCGCCTGGACCAATAACGCCGCCTCTGCCGGTGGAATCACGGTGCTCAACTTCGCCTGAGTAGACGATGGTCACCGTTTCAAAACCGCGATGAGGATGCTCGCCCACGCCGCGTTTTGCGCCATCCGCCGGGAAGGTATGTGGTCCGGCGTAGTCAAGCAGCAGGAACGGGCTCAGCGGTTCGCCGTGCGTCTGGTAAGAAAACATCGAACGAACCGGAAAACCATCACCGACCCAGTGCGGACGAGGTGCGGTATACACGCCTGTTACGTTTTTCATGATTAACTCCTGATGTCCTGTTGATGTAATTAGCTTATATTCAGGGTTAATATCCCGGTAGATAGCAAAAATGACATTCACTGTTCCTTAAATAGAACAATAGGGCGTATGCAGGATCTCAATGATTTCGTATGGTTTGTGAAGGTGGTGGAGCATGGCGGCTTTGCGGCGGCGGGGCGGGCGCTCGATCAGCCAAAGTCGAAACTGAGCCGTCGGATTGCGCAGCTGGAAGAACGCCTGGGTGTTCGGTTGATACAACGTACCACGCGGCAGTTTGCGGTGACTGAAGTGGGGCAGACGTTCTATCAGCACTGTAAAGCCATGCTGGTGGAGGCTGAAGCTGCGGAGGAGGCGGTGGCTGCTTTACAGGCTGAGCCGCGCGGTATGGTCAGGATCACTTGCCCCGTAACCCTACTGCACGTTCACGTGGGGCCCATGCTGGCGAGGTTTATGGCGCGCTATCCGGGAATTAACCTCCAGCTTGAAGCCACCAACCGCCGGGTCGATCTGGTGGGGGAGGGGGTGGATGTGGCGATCCGCGTTCGTCCGCGCCCGTTTGATGACAGCGATTTGGTATTAAGGGTGCTGGCGGACAGGGGTCACTGTCTGGTTGCCGGGCCGACACTGATTGAACGGATGGGCAACCCGGCGATGCCTTCTGAGCTCAGCGAATGGCCGGGTTTAAGTATGGGCGCTGGTAAACACCTGCATAAGTGGGAGCTGAGCGGGCCGGAGGGGGCGAAAGCAGACATTCACTTCACGCCGCGCCTGGTGACTACCGATATGCTGGCGCTGCGGGAGGCAGCGATGGCGGGCGTGGGCGTGGTACAGTTGCCCATTTTGATGGTGAAGGATCAGCTGGCTTCAGGTGAGCTTGTTCGGGTGCTGAATGCCTGGGAACCCAGAAGGGAAGTGATCCATGCGGTGTATCCTTCCCGGCGCGGCCTGCTGCCATCGGTCAGGACGCTGGTGGATTTTCTAACCGAAGAATATGCCCGGATGGTGGAGGAGTAACGTTTCCAGGGGACAACTGAATGCGAGCACCTAACTATCCCCTCTCCCCTCCGGGGAGAGGGTTAGGGTGAGGGGGGGATTGACTCGCTTCGCTCGCCCTGCGGGCAGCCTGTTCGCTACGCTCACAGTCTGTCCAACTGGCTGCGCCAGTTGTCGAACCCCGGTCGGGGGTTCTCATCCCCCCGCAGTCGTGCAACATGCGAAAAAAAAGCCCGCATTTTCATGCGAGCTTTTCTTAAAATATGGCGGTGAGGGGGGGATTCGAACCCCCGATACGTTGCCGTATACACACTTTCCAGGCGTGCTCCTTCAGCCACTCGGACACCTCACCATATTGTCATCCCGTTGTTGTCGGGACGGGCGCTAATGTAAGGAAAAGCCGTACTGCCGTCAACCCACTTTTTCAGTAATTTAGCGTGTTTAGACAAACTTCAGGCAACCTGATTTCGAAATGTGCGAAAAGCGCCTCTTTTATCAGCAACGCGGTTTAGCGATAAATTTGTTATGCTGGCAAGCCAGTTGAAAATGAAATAAAACAGCGCACTAAAAGGCAATGACTATGGATATTATCTTCTTTCACCCCACTTTTGATACGGCTTACTGGATTAAGGCGCTCACGGCGGCACTGCCTGGCGCACGCGTTCGCGAATGGAAACAGGGCGATAATGAACATGCCGACTACGCGCTGGTCTGGCATCCCCCGGTCGAAATGCTTCAGGGACGCCGTTTGAAGGCGGTGTTTGCTCTTGGTGCGGGGGTGGATTCCATTCTCAGTAAGCTTAAGGCACACCCTGAAATGCTGCCGGAAGATATTCCCCTGTTTCGTCTGGAAGATACCGGTATGGGTGAGCAGATGCAGGAATACGCCGTAAGCCAGGTGCTGCACTGGTTCCGCCGCTTCGACGATTATCAGGCGTTTAAACAGCAATCCCACTGGGAACCGCTCCCGGATTATCAGCGTGAAGATTTCACCATCGGCATCCTCGGGGCGGGTGTGCTGGGTTCGAAAGTCGCCGAAGCGCTCGCCCCGTGGGGCTTCCCACTGCGCTGCTGGAGCCGGAGCCGTAAGGATTATCCGGGCGTCGAGAGCTTTGCCGGATTGGACGAACTCCCGGCGTTCCTGAAAGGGACACGCGTTCTCATTAACCTGCTGCCGAATACGGCGGAAACGGTCGGCATTATCAATGGCACGCTCCTCAACCAGTTGGCAGAAGATAGCTACTTAATGAACCTGGCGCGCGGGGTACACGTTGTGGAAGACGATCTGCTGAAAGCGCTGGATAGCGGTAAACTGAAAGGCGCAATGCTGGATGTGTATAGCCGCGAACCGCTGCCGACAGACAGCCCGCTTTGGGCACATCCACGCGTGGCGATGACGCCCCATATTGCGGCCGTGACGCGACCGGCGGAGGCCGTGGCGTATATCTCGCATACCATCAGCGAAATAGAGAAGGGCAACGCGGTGACCGGACAGGTCGACAGACAGCGAGGCTACTGAGAGAAACCCGGCGTTCGCCGGGTTTTTGCTAATATTCGCCGCTGATAACTGCTATCCTTTGGAAAAACCGCAGAGGAGAGAAAGATGTATCCCGTTGACCTGCATATGCACACCGTCGCCAGTACTCACGCTTACAGTAACCTCCATGATTATATCGCTCAGGCGAAGCTGAAAGGCATCAAGCTGTTTGCGATAACCGATCACGGTCCGGATATGGCGGATGCGCCGCACTACTGGCATTTTGTGAATATGCGTATCTGGCCACGTCTGGTTGACGGTATCGGGATACTGCGAGGCATCGAAGCGAACATCAAAAATACCGACGGTGAAATTGACTGCACCGGCCCGATGCTGACCTCGTTAGATCTGATCCTCGCCGGCTTCCACGAGCCGGTCTTTGCGCCCCAGGATAAAGAGACCAACACTGCGGCGATGATTGCCACCATTGCCAGCGGCAATGTGCACATTATCAGCCACCCGGGAAACCCGAAATACCCGATCGATATTCAGGCCGTGGCACAGGCCGCAGCGAAGCACCGCGTGGCGCTGGAGATCAACAACTCCTCGTTCGTGCATTCGCGTAAGGGCAGTGAGGCCAACTGCCGCGACGTTGCGGCGGCCGTGCGTGACGCGGGCGGAATGGTGGCGCTGGGCTCTGATTCACACACGGCCTTCACGCTGGGTGATTTTAGTGAGTGCCTGAAAATATTGCGGGACGTGAATTTCCCGGAAGAACAGATCCTGAATGTCACGCCGCGTCGTATGCTCGACTTCCTTGAGTCGCGCGGTATGGCGCCGATTGATGAATTTGCCGATCTTTAATTAATAACGGAATAAAAACATGAATGAGTTTTCCATCCTTTGCCGCGTGCTGGGCACCTTATATTACCGCCAGCCGCAGGATCCGCTGCTGGTTCCGCTGTTTACCCTGATTCGTGAAGGTAAACTGGCGCAGAGCTGGCCGCTGGAACAGGATGAGTTACTGGAACGCTTGCAAAAAAGTTGCGATATGCAGCAGATTTCAACGGATTACAACGCGCTGTTCGTGGGGGAAGAGTGTCGCGTGTCGCCGTATCGTTCTGCCTGGCAGGAAGGTGCGACCGAAGCGGAAGTTCGGGCGTTTCTTTCAGAACGCGGCATGCCGCTGACGGATATGCCTGCCGATCATATCGGTACCCTGTTGCTGGCGGCCTCATGGATTGAAGATAAAGCAGGTGATGATGAGAATGAGGCGATTGAAACCCTGTTCGAAACGTATCTGCTGCCGTGGGTCGGAACCTTCCTGGGTAAAGTTGAAGCCCACGCCACCTCTCCGTTCTGGAGAACGCTGGCTCCGCTGACGCGTGACGCTATCGCTGCCATGTGGGATGAGCTGGAAGAAGAGAGTGAAGAGTGATTTTAATCACAAAAATCCTGCAACGATACATTTCAGCTTGCACGTAACGTGCTTCTGATCTCATTTCTAGGGTGCGCATCTGCTAAGATGCGCACCATGAACATATTACTTTGTATTGCAATCACGACTGGCATCCTCTCCGGCCTCTGGGGTTGGGTGGCGGTATCTCTCGGTTTGTTGAGCTGGGCCGGTTTTCTTGGCTGCACGGCCTATTTCGCCTGTCCGCAGGGTGGTTTTAAAGGGCTCTTTATTTCAGGCAGCACGTTACTGAGTGGCGTGGTCTGGGCGCTGATCATTATGAAGGGCAGCGCGCTGGCGCCGCATGTGGAAATCCTGGGGTACGTCATGACCGGTATTGTGGCTTTCCTGATGTGCGTTCAGGCAAAACATCTGCTGTTGTCCTTTGTGCCCGGCACGTTCATGGGTGCCTGCGCGACCTTTGCAGGCCAGGGGGACTGGAAGCTGGTGGTCCCTTCGCTCATGCTGGGATTACTGTTTGGCTACGCTATGAAGAACAGCGGTCTCTGGCTTGCAGCCCGACGCGAGAAGAGCCAGAACGTTCCTGTGGTAAGTAAATAAAAAAAAGGCGAGACGAAAATCTCGCCTTTTTATACGCCGCCAATCATGACTCCGGCGGAACCGACATCTCACGGTATTTCACCAGCACCGCATTACTCACGTCACTTTTATTCTGAAGATCCCACAAGCCGCGATCGATGCCGTCATTAATCAGGAAAATCACCCCGGTTTCGATGGCCGACATCAGACACAGCATGACCGGCTCGTTAGAGGTATAGCCAATTTCAGCCTCCAGCAAACGCTGGTAGTCGATAAAGCGGAATACCCCCGCCTGCACTTCATATGAGAGAATCGTTTTGCTGGTGGTCACGGAGGATAAAATTTCACCCGTGCTCACGTTAACCACGCGCAGGTTGACGGCAATCTGATCCAGCTGATACTGCGTGTCGGCCCCGATACCAAAGTAACGGGCACCCGCGCCGCCCGATTTCACGTTACTTTCGTAGCCGATAATCGAGCCTTCCACCATGATATTGGCTGCGGTGAGAGACTGTAGCGGCATGCGGTTATTGACGCCAACGGTACCATTCTCCTGTGCAGCACGAATGATTTTTCGTTCGTTAAGCAGGTTTTGCAGCCCCTGGCGTTCCAGCGGGATAAACCAGCGCGAATCTTTCAGGGCGGTAACCAGCATCGCGGTGGCGCTCTGCGGTACGGCCGTGGAGAAGTTACTGGCCGGATACGGTTTGAACTGGCCCGTCTCATCCTGAATGTTATAGACCGAGACGAATATCTTCCCGGTAGGACCCGGCAGATGCGTCAGATCCCGATAGCTCTGGGCACGGGGCATTAGGGTGGGTTTAGTGGCTTCTTTTGGCGGGGCAGTTAAACAACCGCTTAATAAGCACACTGCAACTAAAATAAAAAAGCGCTGCATAATAATTGTCCTTATTTCGGGGTTGTTTAGAAATCAGTTGAACTGGTCTGCAAACCGGAAACCTGGATTGTCGACGTTTTACCGGTTTTTCGGTCTGTCACATTTAACTGAAGCTGCCCGTCTTTATTGGCAATATCGACGATAAAGTCATTAGTGACCATCCGGCCGGGTTTTCCGGTATTAATGTTGGTTAATAAGCCACCTAATATTTGCGACTGGATGGCCTGAGTAAAATTATCCAGAGCTGACGGGGTCTCGATACCGAAATCATCGTCATAGCTGGGGTCTTTATAGGAATTTTGAGCCTGCGCCTGGTTAAGCATAAAGGCTCCGTTATTCGGGTTGCCGCCAAAATTAGGGTTGCGGAACTGGAATGTCATATTTCCGGCCCAACTCAACGGCGCAATGAGCATTAACGAAATCACTGTGTGTGCGAGACGCATTACAGCCTCCGAAATAGGTGTCGTTGCTAGAACTCATCTTTTGCTAAATCGCCTGTGCTCAAAAGGGCTTTATCTAACTGTAGGCGGTTAATAGCTTCTTCTGTTTGTGCCAGTGCGAAAGCGACGTTCTGATCGAAGTCTCTTTTCGTTGGGAATAAAAAAGTCTGGTAAATAACGTCCTGATTAGCGGTTATTGTGATCCAGCTTCCCCACCGCGCACTGGGCCGTTCGTTGATGGTTAAATTACCCGGATAATCGCTTTCCCACTTATCGCTGAAGGCACGATAAAAATCGTGTCCGACAGAGGTGACAGTGTGGTCGGTCAACAGTCCAGGAACTTCCACCTCAACAGCCTGAAGGTTTCCGGCAGCAAGCATAATGCCTGCGGCGGCAATCCAACTTAGGGTGCGTTTCATGCTATTAACGCCTGAGGTTATCGTTTGCCCACGACACCGCCTGCGTGCGATTTTTAACAGCTATCTTTTTGAAAAGATTATAAAGATGCGTCTTAACCGTATTTTCGCTGATAAATAACGAACGGGCGATTTCAATATTTGAAGCACCAATACGCAGTTTGTTCAGGATCTCTTTCTCACGGTGCGTCAGAAGGGCCGATTCCGAACTGTTATAGCGATAATTTCCGGAGTGGGTAATGAGGTAGCTGGCCAGTTTTTGCGAGAAATAACACTCCCCCCGCAATATGCCCTGCAAACCCTCCACGACACGGTTTTCTTCTTCTGTAACGTAAAACACGCCGTTAATATGCGGCCAGCTCTCAATTTCGCGGAAAGGATACTCATCAGGCGTATTCAATAACAATACGCGGATATTATTGTTTTTCCTGCTTAAATTATCTTGCCAGTAATGGATCAGTTTTTTATCCGCTTCCATCATATCGAGAAGAATGATGCTGCCAGGAGCGATATCATCAAAAGAACGTTGAATGTTATGAAGTTTCCCGTTAAGTGACAGGCATTGTTTTAAATGCTGCAATAACGCTGTCGCTTGTAAGGAAGGTTTTGTGATCAACAATAATGTATGACCGGGTAAGCTATGGACTTCATTAAACATGATGAAACCCCACGTTATTTATGACACCCGGCAGCTGCCCTCGTATTATTGAAAAGGGCACCAGAAGTACTGCAGGTGTGGCACTGCTGTGTGTAGTTAAAAAACCTTCCTCCAAAGGAGGCGGTAAAATTAAAAACAAATAACGTACTGCTGTTTTCAATCTAGCTATTGCAAACTTTAAAGCAAGTGTTAATCGTGTAACAGAATGTAAAATTCGATATTTATTTGTGTATTTTGCGGGGTTAATAGATTTTAAGATAAGGGGAAAGTTGTACAGGTGTATAAACGTGCACAGATTTTAAAAACCATACGGTATATTATAATGAGTTGTATTATCTGGTTTTTTATTATTGTAAGCCAGCCGGTAAAAAGTATGAACTCTGCTAAAAACATAAGACTTCCCTAAGCCGGAATTTTTTCTTAAGAAAACTTGCTTCGTGTCACGCGCGTGACAAAGGGCATTGTCGTTTTTGTCTGAAGAAGCCGGTACAGGTTGGACAGCCTGTCTCGCTGTTGTACAAGCGCAGGAAGACATTTTTGGTTTCTGCTTTAGGCGAGTATCCCGTCGTTTCAGGCGAGATTTACGACTTTGAGGTGAAGGGGAATATAAAAATAAGGCGCACGGGTGAGATATTAAACATGTTTCGGCAGACATACTCTTTTCCGTAACGCGGCGTTAACAAAACGAATCGCGTTAACGGAGTAAGGAATACCTTTTTTATAGCCAGGTCCAGGGTGACAGCATGAAAAACAAAACGTTGTTTATGATGTTTACATTACTGGGTGCGCCTGGGTTTGTAATCGCAGGTGATTCAGATTTAGCCAGTTCTGAATATAATTTTGCGATAAATGAATTAAGTAAAGCTTCATACAATCAGGCAGCCATTATTGGTCAACAGGGTTCAGGAAATAATGCTGATGTACGCCAGGGCGGTTCTAAATTGCTGTCCGTTATTTCCCAGGAGGGCGGGAATAACCGCGCGAATGTTGATCAGTCAGGGACGTATAACCTTGCTTATATCGATCAGACCGGCAACGGCAACGATGCGAGTATTAAGCAGGGCGCTTTTGGCAACACCGCCATGATTATCCAGAAAGGCTCGGGTAACAGGGCGAATATAACGCAGTATGGTACGCAGAAAACAGCAGTTGTAGTACAGAGACAGTCGCAAATGGCTATTCGCGTTATTCAACGCTAGCGATGTGTGACGCCTTAATCAATCCGATGGGGGTTTACCATGAAACTTTTCAAAGTGGCAGTTATTGCAGCAATCGTAGTTTCTGGCAGTGCTTTCGCAGGTGCGGTACCACAATTTGGCGGCGGTCACGGTGGTGGCTGGGGTGGCGGCAATAACGGCCCTGACTCAACCCTGAGCATTTACCAGTACGGCGGCGGTAACTCCGCGCTTGCTTTGCAGACGGACGCCCGAGATTCTGAATTGACCATTACCCAGCATGGTGGCGGTAACGGCGCAGATGTTGGCCAGGGCTCTGATGACAGTTCTATCGATCTGCTGCAAAAAGGCTTTGGTAACAGCGCCACCATCGACCAGTGGAATAGCAAAGACTCTGTTATCAACGTGAAACAGTTCGGCGGCGGCAACGGCGCGGCGGTAGACCAGACAGCGTCCGGCTCAACGGTGACTGTGCACCAGGTTGGCTTCGGCAACAACGCGACCGCACACCAGTACTGATTCATTTCTGTACCAAAAAACAGGGCATGCGCCCTGTTTTTTTTCGGGAGGATCTCATGAGCACCTTCATTCTCCTTGCCGCGCTTGCCAGCCAGATAACGTTCAGCACCTCACAGCAGGCAAATGTGACAACCATTATTCCTCAGGTCACGCTGGCAGACGCCTGCGAATGTCAGGTTGAGGTGTTATCTGTCCGACAGGGGCAGGGGGGACAAAGTACATCGCGGCAGAAAAATACTCTTTTTATACCCGCTAATCAGCCGATTGATTTAACGCGAATCAGTTTAAATATTCGCTCAGGGGATGCGGTAAAAATAATCGTCACCGTTTCCGATGGAAAATCGCTTCATTTATCACAGCAGTGGAACGCACCGGCAAGGACGCTTTAATCATTCATAAAATCAATGATTTAATAAAGTGGCGGCGCTGCACAGGTAAGCTATGCTGATATCAAGAACCCAGCAAACGGGTTGCTTAAATTGATACGTCATAACGGAGCGTTTTTACCCCTCAAGGACGAATTTCATTGAGGAGTACAAATAATGTTCAAATCCGCAGCGTGTATTATTTCTGGTCTGGGACTGATCCTGTCCTCTTTTTTTTCTCCGGCTTATTCAGCAACTATAGAGAATGGTGGGGTGATTCATTTTCGTGGCGCGGTGGTCGCTGACCCGTGCGAAGTCACGCCCCGGCATCGGCAGTTTGCGATTTCCTGCCCGGAAAATAACCGTATGAAAACGCATACCATCAGTTATGACGAGGCGCTCCGGGGCCATCATCCTCACTCAGCGCTGGCCGCTGTCACCATGAAATACCTGAATGAAAAGAAAACGCTTGCGGTCGTTCAGGTGGATTACCGTTAACCGCCGTTTTTTTCGCGACAGTTTTTCTCCTTCTCCCTCTGCGATACACTGATGAAAAAGGCGGGTTGCAGAGGGTGTTTATGAGACCGCAAATCGACGTTATTCATGGCGATATCACGACGGTGCACGTTGACGTGATCGTCAACGCAGCCAATTCCTCCCTGATGGGTGGGGGCGGGGTAGACGGTGCCATTCACCGGGCCGCGGGCCCTCAGCTCCTTGAAGCATGCAAAACCGTGCGCCAGCAGCAGGGAGAGTGCCCGCCGGGGCATGCTGTTATTACGCTTGCGGGCGATCTCCCGGCCAAAGCGGTGATCCATACCGTTGGACCCGTCTGGCACGGTGGCGACCGCCATGAGGCTGAGATTCTGGAGCAGGCTTATCGTAACTGCCTGCGGCTTGCGGCAGATAACGGCTATAAGACAATGGCGTTCCCCGCCATTAGCACCGGGGTGTACGGTTATCCAAAGGAAGCGGCAGCTACGATCGCCGTGAATACCGTTTATCACTACCTTTCCCTCAAACCCATGCCGGAAAAAGTCATTTTTGTCTGTTTCGATGAGCACACCGCCGACCTGTATCAGCGGCTTTTGACCGCGCGCAGCCAAGCATTTTGATGTCTGAAAAGCAAAAACGGCGCTCTGGAGGCGCCGTTTTGTTATCCCGCTTTAACCTGAGGTTTGCCTGAGAACAGGAAACGCAAAAGCGGGATCCGCAGGTGGATTTCATACAACACGATGGCAATGCCAACCACAAAGACCAAACCGGTGAAGAAGCCCAGCGCATTCGATTTGATATGCGGCGTAATGTACGCCCCGAAAAACAGCGTCAGCGGATGGTGGACCAGGTAGATAAACAGTGAAGCATTAACGAAATAGGTGACGCGACTTGATTTAAAATTCAGCAGACGATGGCCAAGGGCAAACACCACGTTAACCATCCACAGGCCCATCAGCATCGTTATCACGCTCTCTGTCTCATACATCCACGCGTCCCCGCTGCCAAAGCGCTGATTGAGAAGATAGGCGGCGAAGGCCAGCGCAGCACCCACCGCACACCAGGGGGAGGGGGTGGTAAACAGCGCTTTAAGCCGGGGATGAATAAATGCCAGCGCCCCAATCAGGAAGAAGGGAATGTAGAACAGGGTCTGCATCACCACGAAATTAAACAGCCCATCACTCAGAATGGGAGGGTAGACAATGAGCAGGGTACGCCTGACGGCGGCATACGCGACCCCCAGCGCAAGAAACAGCAGCGACAGCTTGCCCAGGGTGATGTTGGCGAAGAAGGTCGAGGTTGCGGCGCTCGCGCGCTGGCGCAGTTGACTGAAGATCAGCAAACTCACCGTGGTAAGCACCACCAGTACCAGCAGGAACCAGAGGTGGGAAATCAGCTCCCAGACCAGGGTGTTGTATTTCTCATAGAACGAGAGATTAGGCCAGTTTTCCGCCTTGCCTTTAACATGCTGCAACATGATGAACTGCGGCAGCGTCAGCAGCGGAATGGCCGTCAACATGGGTATGCCCACGCGCTCCACGCGCACTTTCCACCACCGCTTGAGGGGATAGCGCAAGAAGAGCATGTAAGAGAAATAGCCTGAAATGACGAAAAACACCTGCATGCGGAAGGCATGGATAAAATCATTGAACAGCGTCAGCCACCAGGAGGGCATCTGGCTGTTCACATGCCAGGTGTGGCTGGAATAGATCAGTGAAATATGAAAAGGGATCCCCAATAGCATGAGCCATGCGCGGATCGAGTCGAGGAAATATTCACGTTGTACAGGGGTTGTGCTCATATAACTTTGCGCATTCTCAGACTTTTCGCCTTATCCCTAAGGCTCATAATGGTTACATTCGGAGCCAACCCTACACCAAGACCGACACCCTGTCTCCAGGATAAGCACGCAAAGTGAAAAGCGGGTTCTTTCATTTGCTTAATCCATGAGCCAGCGAGCTGAACAAAGCAGTGATAATGTTGTCGGATTGCCTGAGTTTCCATTAAAATGGATCGGATCGATATAAGCACACAAAGGGGGAAGTGCTTACTTATTATGAAACATAAACCACAAATGATGAAAATGCGTTGGTTGGGTGTAGCAGTGCTGTTGTCACTGTATACCTCATCTGCACTGGCCTTTAACATCGATGATGTCGCAAAACAGGCTAAATCGATGGCGGGCAAGAGCTACGAAGCGCCAAAAAGTAACCTGCCCTCCGTTTTCCGCGACATGAAATACGCGGACTATCAGCAGATCCAGTTCAATCACGATAAAGCGTACTGGAACAATATTAAAACCCCGTTCAAGCTTGAATTTTACCACCAGGGTATGTACTTCGACACGCCGGTTGCCATCAATGAAGTGACGGCGACCGCGGTACGTAAAATCAAGTACAGCCCGGATTATTTCAATTTTGGCGATGTGCAACACGATAAAGACACGGTGAAAGACCTCGGCTTCGCAGGCTTCAAGGTGCTTTACCCGATTAACAGCAAAGATAAAAACGACGAAATCGTCAGCATGCTTGGCGCCAGCTACTTCCGCGTGATTGGCGCGGGGCAGGTGTACGGGCTTTCTGCGCGCGGTCTGGCAATTGATACCGCGCTGCCATCAGGTGAAGAATTTCCACGTTTTCGCGAGTTCTGGATCGAACGTCCAAAACCAACCGACAAACGTCTGACAATTTATGCGCTGCTGGACTCCCCTCGTGCGACAGGCGCTTATCGCTTCGTGATCATGCCAGGGCGTGACACGGTGGTTGACGTGCAGTCTAAAGTTTACCTGCGCGATAAAGTGGGCAAACTGGGCGTCGCGCCGCTGACCAGCATGTTCCTGTTCGGGCCGAATCAGCCGTCTCCGGCGACTAACTTCCGCCCTCAACTGCATGATTCTAATGGCCTTTCCATTCATGCTGGTAACGGCGAGTGGATCTGGCGTCCGCTGAACAACCCGAAACACCTCGCCGTCAGCAGCTTTGCGATGGAAAACCCGCAGGGCTTTGGTCTGCTGCAACGTGGCCGTCAGTTCTCCCGCTTTGAAGATCTGGACGACCGCTACGATCTGCGCCCAAGCGCCTGGGTTACACCGAAAGGCGACTGGGGTAAAGGCAAGGTTGAGTTGGTTGAAATTCCAACCAATGATGAAACCAACGATAACATCGTGGCGTACTGGACACCGGATCAGCTGCCTGAAGCCGGTAAAGAGATGAACTTCAAGTATGCGATCACCTTCAGCCGTGACGAAGACAAACTGCACGCACCGGATAACGCGTATGTGATGCAGACGCGTCGTTCTACGGGGGACGTGAAGCAGTCCAACCTGATTCGTCAGCCGGATGGCACGCTGGCATTTATCGTGGACTTCACCGGGCAGGATATGAAAAAACTGGCGCCGGATACTGCCGTGACGGCACAGGCCAGCATTGGCGATAACGGTGAAATCGTTGAGAACGCCGTGCGTTACAATCCGGTCACCAAAGGGTGGCGTTTGACCCTGCGCGTGAAGGTGAAAGATCCGAAACAGACCACTGAAATGCGCGCCGCGCTGGTCAGTAACGATAAGCCGCTGAGTGAAACCTGGAGCTATCAGCTACCTGCCAATGAATAATACATCTGAATATATTGATGCCATGCCGCTAACGGACATTGAAAAAGCGGCACTCCCTGCGAGCGACATCCGCGCGGTTCACACCGCGCTGGATGGTGAACATCGTCACTTTTCCCGTGATGATGATACGCCGCTGGGGTCAGTGAAGGCACGTCTGGAGCAGGCATGGCCAGACTCGCTGGCAGAAGGGCAGTTAATCAAGGATGACGAAGGGCGTGACCAGCTACAGGCGATGCCGAAGGCCACGCGTTCCTCTATGTTCCCCGATCCGTGGCGCACCAACCCGGTGGGTCGCTTCTGGGATCGCCTGCGTGGGCGTGACGTGACGCCGCGCTATCTGTCACGTCTGACCAAAGAACAGCAGGCGTCCGAGCAGAAATGGCGTACCGTGGGAACGATTCGTCGTTACATTCTGCTGCTGCTGACGCTGGCACAGACGGTTGTCGCCACCTGGTACATGAAAACTATTCTGCCGTACCAGGGCTGGGCATTGATTAACCCTGCTGACATGATTGGCCAGGATATCTGGGTCTCCTTCATGCAGCTGCTGCCGTATATTTTACAGAGCGGCATCCTTCTGCTGTTTGCCGTGCTGTTCTGTTGGGTCTCCGCCGGGTTCTGGACGGCGCTGATGGGCTTCCTGCAACTGCTGATGGGGCGTGACAAATACAGCATTTCCGCGTCGACGGTCGGGGATGAACCCCTCAATCCTGAGCACCGTACCGCGCTGATCATGCCTATCTGTAACGAAGATGTTGACCGCGTATTCGCCGGGCTGCGTGCCACCTGGGAGTCCGTAAAGGCGACCGGTAACGCGGCGCATTTCGACGTCTACATCCTGAGCGACAGCTACAACCCGGATATCTGCGTGGCAGAGCAAAAAGCCTGGATGGAGCTGATTGCTGAAGTGCAGGGCGAAGGGCAGATCTTCTACCGTCGTCGTCGTCGTCGTGTTAAGCGTAAGAGCGGGAACATCGATGACTTCTGTCGTCGCTGGGGTAACCAGTACAGCTACATGGTGGTACTGGATGCGGACTCCGTGATGAGCGGCGACTGCCTGAGCGGGCTGGTCCGTCTGATGGAAGCCAATCCGAACGCGGGTATTATTCAGTCCTCGCCAAAAGCGTCCGGTATGGACACGCTATATGCGCGCTGCCAGCAGTTTGCGACCCGCGTCTACGGGCCGCTGTTTACTGCCGGTCTGCACTTCTGGCAGCTGGGTGAATCTCACTACTGGGGCCACAACGCCATTATCCGCGTGAAGCCATTCATCGAGCACTGCGCCCTGGCGCCGCTGCCGGGTGAAGGATCGTTTGCCGGGTCCATTCTGTCGCATGACTTTGTGGAAGCCGCGCTGATGCGTCGCGCAGGGTGGGGCGTCTGGATTGCCTACGATCTGCCGGGCTCGTATGAAGAGCTGCCGCCGAACCTGCTGGATGAGCTCAAGCGCGACCGCCGCTGGTGTCACGGTAACCTGATGAACTTCCGCCTGTTCCTGGTGAAGGGGATGCACCCTGTTCACCGTGCGGTGTTCCTGACGGGCGTCATGTCCTATCTGTCTGCGCCGCTGTGGTTTATGTTCCTGGCACTCTCGACCGCGTTGCAGGTTGTGCATGCCCTGACGGAGCCGCAGTACTTCCTGCAACCGCGCCAGCTGTTCCCGGTGTGGCCGCAGTGGCGTCCGGAGCTGGCGATTGCGCTGTTCGCGTCGACCATGGTGCTGCTGTTCCTGCCTAAGCTGCTCAGTATCATTCTGATCTGGTGTAAAGGTTCGAAGGAGTACGGTGGTTTCTGCCGTGTAACCCTTTCACTGCTGCTGGAAGTGCTGTTCTCGGTCCTGCTGGCACCGGTGCGTATGCTGTTCCACACGGTATTCGTGGTGAGCGCGTTCCTGGGATGGGAAGTGGTGTGGAATTCACCGCAGCGTGACGATGACTCTACGCCATGGAGTGAAGCCTTTATGCGCCACGGCTCTCAGCTGCTGCTGGGCCTGGTGTGGGCCGTTGGTATGGCCTGGCTGGATCTGCGTTTCCTGTTCTGGCTGGCGCCAATCGTCTTCTCGCTGATCCTGTCGCCATTTGTGTCGGTGATCTCCAGCCGTTCTACGGTGGGCCTGCGTACCAAACGCTGGAAGCTGTTCCTGATCCCGGAAGAGTATTCTCCGCCGCAGGTGCTGGTGGATACCGATACCTATCTGGAGCAGAACCGCAAACGCACGCTGGATGATGGCTTTATGCACGCCGTGTTTAACCCGTCATTCAACGCGCTGGCAACCGCGATGGCGACTGCGCGTCACCGCGCCAGCCAGGTGCTGGAGATCGCCCGCGATCGCCACGTTGAGCAGGCGCTGAATGAGACGCCAGAAAAGCTTAACCGCGACCGTCGTCTGGTGCTGTTGAGCGATCCGGTGACGATGGCACGGCTTCACTACCGCGTGTGGACTTCTCCGGAGAGATACTCTTCGTGGGTGAACTACTACAAGGACGTGAAGCTGAATCCGCTGGCCCTGAAGGCGAAGTAAGTTGTTAAGTAGGGCGGGTAAGCGAAGCGCCACCCGCCAAATAAAATACCGGCTGTGAGGCCGGTATTTTTTTAGAGGTCAGAAATGAAAGTAATCATCGTCGTCATGATGGCATGCCTGCTCAGCGGCTGCGGCAGCATCATCAGCCGCACCATTCCCGGACAGGGCCACGGGAATCAGTACTACCCCGGCGTACAGTGGGATGTCCGCGATTCCGCATGGCGCTATCTCACCGTGCTCGATCTGCCGTTTTCGCTGATTTTCGACACGCTACTGCTGCCCATCGATGCCAGCCACGGCCCTTACGAGTAACGAGAGCTTATCGCTCGTCCCATTCGTCCGCTGCGGCCTGACCTTCTTCGGTATCCAGCGGCGGTTCGAGCTGAAACTCACCTTCATCCCATTCATGCAGCGTATTTTCTTCCAGCCACTCCTGACGTAACTCAATTTCGTCATAGTCGCCGTCGAATACCGCCTGCGCACCTACACCACTCAGTATCGGCAGACATTCTCCGTCTTCACCTTCATCAGCAAAGAATTCGGCCTGCCACATAATATCGCCGTCCTGAAGGACGTATTTTTGGATATTGAGTTGTTGCACGTCAGCATCTTCTTCCTCAATGCCGGGATTATCGGCGAGGAATTCTTCGCGAGCGGCATCGATAGCTTCTTCCAGCGTGGCGTACATGGTCATTGGTGTCTCCCTGTTTTTCGTGAAGGTATTCAGGGAAAGAATAGCTGATTATATGATTTTGCAAGTATGAATGCGTAAATTAGCCGTCACGATGTTGTGTTATGCGCGCCGGGCGTAGCGCCCGGGATAAGCTGAGCCAGGAATAAACAGCGTTGAACAGCACGACGCCTGCCGTCACGATAAAGACCGCCCGGAAACCGAAACTGGCCGAAACCCCCGCGCCGACCAGCGGCCCGGTGACGTTACCCAGATCGCGAAACGACTGGTTGTAGCTGAAAATACGCCCGGCAATCTGGTTGGTGGAGTTATAAACCAGCAGCGTCTGCACCGCCGGAAGCAACGCGCCGTCCGCTGCGCCCAGCAGAAAGCGCAACACGCCGAGCTGCCAGGGAGACTGCACCATCGACATGGGGATCAGCAGCAGGACGGAGAGGATCAGGGCGCAGATCAGAATTTTCTCCGGGCCGATGCGATCGCCCAGCTTGCCGAGTCGCGGCGCGCTCAGCAACGCGGCCACGCCGGGAACAGAGGCGATCAGGCCGCTAATAAAAGCAATGTTGCTGACGTTTCCCGCCAGATCGCGGACATAGAGCGTCAGAATAGGCGCGATTGAACCGGTGGCCACCTGAATAATCATGGTGGTCACAAACAGGCTCAGCACCAGCTTTGGGTTTTTCAGCGAGGCCAGCACATCCCGGGCGTGCAGCATCTCTTTTTTGGCTACCGGCGTGAAATTCTCACGGATGCAGATAAGCGTCACGAGGAAGCAGAGGAACAGCACGCTGGCGGTAATGAAGAATACCGGCCGCAGTCCGTAGTGGTCGGCCAGCAGCCCGCCCGCCAGCGGACCCAGCAGTGCGCCGCTTACGCCGCCAGTGGAGAGCGTACCCAATGCCCAGCCGCTTTTATGGCGTGGGATTTGGGTTGCGATCAGGGCGTTGGCATTGGGGATAAATCCCCCGAGCAGACCCAGGAGCGCGCGTAATATCAGGAACTGCCAGACATTTTGCGCCACCCCCATCAACAGCATTATGATCGCCATGCCGAGCGCGGAGCGCAGCAGCATAATTTTGCGGCCTTTGCGATCCGCAAGCCCACCCCAGAAAGGCGACGCAATGGCGGAGAACAGGAACGTAATGCTGAACACCAGGCCGGACCACATATTCAGTGCGCTATGGCCGGTGACGCCGAGCTGTTCAACGTAGAGGGGCAGGAAGGGCATTACCAGGCTAAAGGCGGCGCCAGTAAGAAAACAGCCCAGCCATGCAACCGTCAGGTTGCGTTTCCAGTTTATGGGAGCATCTGTGGAGGACATAACTATCCGCATAATGAGGTGCAGGGCACCGTGGCCAGTGAGGTAATAAGCCTGCTAATTATGCGCCTGGGGTATGATTGCCGCAATGACGGGGAGCTTTTAAAGCTAAAACTGCTTGCGGCCCGGAAGACCGCATGCAGATTAATAACGAGAAGGGACGCCCTGAGGCCGGGTTTTGAAGCGGCGATGCAGCCACATGTACTGCTCGGGAGCGAGCATAATGCATTTCTCCACAATGCCGTTCATCCAGCGCGCGGTAGTTTCCGCGTCGTCGAGCGGCGGAGCGAGTTCCGGCTCCAGCATGATGAGCTGATAGCCTGAACCGTCCGGCTTACGGCGCGGTACAAACGGCACGATAGCCGCTTTGGACATCCGCGCCAGCATCCAGGTCCCGGTGGTCGTCGCGGCCTCTTCCACCGCAAAGAACGGGACAAACACGCTGGATTGCGGGCCATAGTCATGATCCGGGGCATACCAGACCACTTCACCTGATTTGAGGGCGCGGATCATCCCTTTAAGGTCTTTGCGGTCGATCATGCTTTTATTCGAGCGCATGCGTCCGTTGGTCTGTATCAAATCGATCACCGGATTATCGTTGGGACGATAAACGCCAATACCCGGCGCCTGCATGCCGAACATGCGCGCGCCAATTTCGAGCGTCAGGAAATGAACGCCAATCAGCAGGACGCCAGTCTGGTTGGCCTGGAGATTATGCACCGGATCCATGCCGGTTCCGGCCACTTCCGTCCAGCGCGCCATGCGCTTATCCGACCAGAACCAGGCCATACCGGTCTCCATCAGTCCCATGCCGACAGATTCGAAGTTTTTAACCACCATGTCGTGACGCTCAGATTCGCTCATCTGAGGAAAGCAAAGCTCAAGATTTCGATACGCGATCCTGGCGCGACGCTTCATAAATTGTTGAGCAATGCGGCCCAGTCCTTTACCCATGCGGAAAATTACGGGATAAGGCAGCTGTACAATTAGCCACAACAAGCCAATGCCTGACCATGTTAACCAATAGCGTGGGTGTAAAAGCGCGGCAGTAAATTTCGGTAACTGGGTCATGTCTGTCCTGTGTTCTAACGTCCTGAAGGGCTATTGTCTCATTTTTTGAGGCATAGCCAAAATGTCTGTCATCGAAACATGAAAGAATATGCAAGTGTTAAGTCTGATTAATCAGGTTGACTGAAATGTAGCGTAAATTGTGTGGATGTAAATTGTCTTTGTTTGCTATATCATGCCGACCGATTTTTATTTCTCAACGATTGCAGGACTTGTACACCATGCCAGTGTTACACAACCGCGTTTCGAATGAGATGTTGAAAGCGCGTATGTTGGCCGAAACCGAACCGCGCACAACGATCTCTTTCTATAAATATTTTACCATCAACGATCCACAGGCGACCCGCGATGCGCTTTACCAGGCTTTCACCGCCCTGAACGTGTTTGGTCGCGTCTATCTGGCGCGTGAGGGTATTAACGCGCAGATCAGCGTGCCGGAAAGCAAAGTCAGCGCCTTCCGCGATCTCCTTTATGGTTTTGATCCGGCGCTTAACGGCTTACGCCTGAACATTGCGCTGGATGATGACGGCAAATCGTTCTGGGTGCTGCGCATGAAGGTGCGTGAGCGTATTGTGGCGGATGGCATCGACGATCCGAGCTTCAATGCCGCGAATGTGGGGGAGTACCTCAAGGCCGCTGAAGTGAACGCGATGCTCGACGATCCGGATGCAGTGTTCATCGATATGCGTAACCACTACGAATATGAAGTGGGCCACTTCGAGAATGCGATGGAAATTCCTGCCGACACTTTCCGTGAACAGCTGCCGAAAGCGGTTGAGATGATGCAGGAGCATAAAGACAAAAAGATCGTTATGTATTGCACCGGGGGGATCCGCTGCGAAAAAGCCAGTGCCTGGATGAAACACAACGGTTTTAATAAAGTCTGGCATATTGAGGGTGGGATCATTGAATATGCCCGCCGCGCCCGCGAGCAGGGGTTACCGGTGCGTTTTATCGGTAAAAACTTTGTGTTTGATGAGCGTATGGGCGAGCGAATTTCAGAGGACGTAATCGCTCACTGCCACCAGTGCGGTACGCCGTGCGACACGCATACCAACTGCAAAAACGACGGTTGTCATCTTCTGTTTATTCAGTGTCCTGCATGTGCCGAGAAGTTTAATGGCTGCTGTAGCGAGCTGTGCAGTGAAGAGAGTATCCTGCCTGAAGAAGAGCAACGTCGTCGCCGTGCCGGGCGCGAGAACGGGAATAAGATCTTTAATAAATCCCGGGGCCGACTGAATACCAAACTGGGTATTCCGGACCCGGAGTAAAACATTGCCCGGCGGCGTAAAAGCCTGCCGGGCCTGTTTTATGACTTCTGCTGAACGCCTTCCACCGAAATAATCAGCTCTACATCCTGCGATGCCGGTCCTAAATCTGTGGTGATATTAAAATCTTTCAGATGAATTTTGCCGGCGGCTTCAAAGCCAGCACGTTTTCCGCCCCACGGATCGTCGCCCTGGCCGATTAATTTCGCATCCAGTGTTACCGGTTTTGTTACGCCGTTCAGCGTAAGATTACCGGTAATAGCGAGCTTATCACCGTCTTTCTTCACTTCTGTCGACGCGAAAGTAGCTTGCGGGAATTTGCCTACGTTCAGGAATTCAGCGCTGCGCAGATGTTTATCACGCTCGGCGTGATTAGTGTCGACGCTGTTAGTATTAATGGTGACGTTTACTTTATCGGCAGCAGGGTTTTTCTCGTCGAAACTAAATGTGCCATCGAAATCATTGAACGTACCATATAACCAGCTGTAACCCAGATGCTGAATACGGAAATTGACGAAGGCATGCTGGCCTTCTTTATCAATTTTATAGTCGGCGGCAATGGCCGAACCGGTGGTAAATAACAGCGAACCTAATGCGATACCCAACAGGCGTTTTTTCATTTTATGCTCCAGAGTCAACTGACGAACGGCCAAGCATGCGCTTCAGCGTATCGTCTTTATCGATAAAGTGGTGTTTCAGGGCCGCAAGGCCATGCAGAACAGACAGGATCACCACGCTCCATGCCAGCCACAGATGAACCACACCTGCGGTGTCAGCCTGTGAACCGGCGTCAGCCAGCGTGGCAGGGACGTCAAAGAGCCCAAACACGCTGATCGGTTTGCCGTCTGCGGTCGAAATGAGATAACCGCTGATCAGAATGGCGAACAGCAGGGCATAGAGTGCGATATGTGCGCCAACAGCGCTTATGCGGGTAAGACGGCCATGGCTTTTGGGGGCAGGAGGGGGCGGAGAGAGATGTCGCCAGATCACGCGAAAAACCAGACCCATCATCAGCAGAACCCCAATGCTTTTGTGCAATTCGGGGGCCTGATGATACCAACCGTCATAATAGCTTAATGTCACCATCCAGAGGCCGAGACCAAACATGGCATAGACAGCAAGTGCAAATAGCCAGTGTAAACACATGGATATTATTCCGTAGCGGCTGGATGAGTTACGCCATTGCATATGAATTTCCGTTCTCAAATGACTGAGCAATAAAAATGGCCGGATTAATTAAATAATGCAACTGAAAAAAAGGAATAATGTTATTTAGTTATTTTATTTCAGCGAATTTGAATATGTTTCCGCAATGTATTTCAATCGCTTCGTTCAATAAATTTGAGATGACTTTTTATAAAAACTATAAGTTAAATAAGTTTAAAGGAGTGTCAATAAACGTCAGTGATGGTTTTCAGAAGAATACAATAAAGATGACGTCAACAATCGCCAGCAGCGACCAAAGGACAATGTAGAGCATGAAATGCTCGCGGATGTTATTGATAAGGTAATTCACCAGTCTGCGCATCATGATCCTCTCGCAAATCAGGCTCCGGTTATTCGGAGCCTGTAGCGGTATTATCGGCTAAAGCGCGAGAGCGCGAAGGGTTTGAGATCAAACGAAGGCGCAATCCCCTGAGCAAACTGGGCGGCGATTTCACCTAACACAGAGGCAAATTTAAACCCGTGACCGCTGAGCCCGGTTACGATCAGGGTGTTGTCGTGCCCAGGCAGGGTGTCGATGATGAAGTCTTCATCTGGCGTATTGTCGTAGGTGCACGCTGCGCCATAAAGCAACCCGCCTACGCCCGGCAGAATATTACGCAGGAACGTGAAGGCTTCGGAACCATCCTGCGGATAGGCTCCGTACGGCTTGCGTTCTTCCGCAGAGGAAATTACCTGTCCGCCGTTATGTTTGCCAATCTTGAGCGCGTCTTTTTCCGAGGGGAAACCGTAGTACTGGTCGCCATTAGGTAACTCGCCCGTGAACGCCGGGAATTTGTTCTGGCTGCTGTAACGCCCGTCAGACTGGAACCAGGAGAAGACTTTGCGTACCGGCTGGATGGGCAGATCCGGCAGCAGTTTCGTCACCCACGTTCCCGCACTGACCAGCAGGCGTGCGGCGGTATATTCACCTTCAGACGTGGTGACGTTTGAACCCCCGGCATGGTGGGTGATGCCCGTGACCGGACAGTTAAACAACTGTGCGCAGCCCGCTTTGGCGGCGAGATCAATCCATGTCTTAATGGCCGTTTCGCTGTGCAGTACCCCGGAATTGGATTCAAACAATCCAATGTAGTCTTCAGGGACAGAAATTTCCGGCCAGCGCGCCATTATGTCGTTCGCATCCAGACGCTCAACGTCCAGACGGTAGGCTTTCGCGCTCTCCTCGACCGTCGCCAGAAACGTGGAGTTGGCGGGCCCCAGATTAATAACCCCGGTGCGCTCAAAAATGCGTTCTTCGGTGAGTGCGGCCAGCTCATCCCACAGCGTCTGAGCCCGAAGCACCAGCGGTACATAGCGCTCACCTTCGCCGTAAGCGTGACGGATAAGACGGGTATCGCCGTGATGGCTTCCTTCAGAATGAGGGGGATGGTGGGCGTCAATCATCAGCACATTCAGACCCGCCTGCGTAGCGTAATAACCGGCTGCAGATCCAACGGAGCCGCTTCCGATAATGATCAAATCGTATTTCATAGGCTTCTCTTTACTAACGCTTTGTTAGCAGAGTAATTAACTATGTGGGCTTATACAAGAGCGAAATAAATAAGGCACCGCGAGGGTGCCTGTTGAGTGAAAAGGGGCATAAGGTCAATGCCGTTTATACTCATTTTCCTGGTAGTCGCCAGATTCTATTTTTGCGATGCCTGCTTCCAAAATAGAAATAAACTGACGGGCGACGTCTGTTGTAAGCCACAGCGTCTGTCCAACTTCCGCTTCGTCACGGTTTAGCTGATTCGGGGTCTGGTAGTGCAAACGCAGCATCAGCGCATCGTAGCTGTCTACGGTGCTGATATCCCAGCCAACGAGTGGATGGGTCTGGATGACTTCATTATTCTTTTCCATTATAACCCCCTTAATGCGTGTTAGAAGACAACGACTTTGAGGTTCAATGCATGTTTTTCTGAAAGCTTTTTCAGTATATCAATTAATAAGGGTTCCGCAGGAAAAAATAAACGGGTAGCAACACATTTTTCTGCTTTTTAGGATTGTTCGAACAATAAAACGTCATCTTGTTCACGATTTTCTAAGAAGATACTGAAATATTTTGAACTTTCAGGAGACGAAACGAAAAAAAGCCGGGGCGACCCGGCAAAAAAACACAATGAGGGAGCAAATTTTAATCAGTGATAAACCAGTCGTCGGCGCTTTCCCATGTTTCCTGCAAAATTTCGCTGATGCGGTCTTTGTCTTCTTTCGCGCCGCCAATGACGGAAAGATGGTTTGCTGTCGCATAACGTACCGTTATGGCGCCATCGTTTTCAGGAAAAGTGCTGTTAATACGTCGGGATAGCTCACCCGCCAGAGCGTCGAGTGCGCCAGCAGGCAGGACGGTGGTTTTGGCAATGGTGACTTCAATACGCATAAATGCCCCCTGTGTAATATACTGTTTATTTATACAGTTATATTGGCGGTTTGACAACAGGGGGATGACAATTTTTTAGCTTTTTACCGTCCAGCTTACGGTTTCACCGGCCAGGAAGGGGATCAGCGTATCGTCGGTGAGCTCAATCGACGCTTCAACCTGGCTTTCTTTGCGCTCCAGCTCAATGAACGTGTCATTAACCGGCAGACCGTAGAAACGCGGGCCGTTAAGGGAGCAGAAGGCTTCGAAATGGCCTAACGCATTCATCTCGTCAAAGACGGTTGCGTAACTTGCCAGGGCGGTCGGGGCGTTAAAGCAGCCTGCACAGCCGCAGCTCGCCTCTTTTCGGTGACGGGCATGCGGGGCGGAATCCGTGCCGAGGAACGCGCGCGGGAAGCCGCTGGCGACCAGCTCACGTAGCGCCTGCTGGTGGATATTGCGCTTGAGGATCGGCAGACAATACAGATGTGGGCGAACGCCACCCACCAGCATGTGGTTACGGTTAAACATCAGGTGCTGCGGGGTGATGGTGGCGGCAATCAATTCGTTTCCATCCCGGACATACTCTGCGGCATCTTTGGTCGTAATGTGTTCAAACACTACCTTCAGCCCAGGAAGACGCTGGCGCAGCGGCTCCATGACCGTTTCGATAAAACGCGCTTCGCGATCGAAAATATCAATGTCAGCGTGGGTCACTTCCCCGTGCACCAGCAGTGGCATTCCCAGTTTTTGCATACGCTCCAGAACGGGCATGATGGCGTCAATGCTCGTCACCCCATGGCTGGAGTTGGTGGTGGCGTTTGCCGGGTAGAGCTTCGCGGCGGTGAACACACCTTCGTTAAATCCGCGCTCAACCTCATTGGGATCCAGCGAGTCCGTCAGGTAGCAGGTCATCAACGGAGTAAAATCGTGCCCGGCCGGAACGGCGTCAAGGATACGCTGGCGATAGGCGATCGCGGCCTCGACGGTGGTGACTGGCGGAACCAGGTTAGGCATAACAATCGCACGGCCATAAATTTCGCTGGTATACGGCACGACGGTTTTCAGCATGTCGCCATCACGAAGATGGATATGCCAGTCGTCTGGGCGGCGGATTTTGAGAACCTGGGATTGTACAGTCATGGAAGCTCCGGCTTGAAAGGGATCAGTCATAAGATGGCTGTTTTTGCCGGACACAAATCATAAGCGGAAACGTTTTCGTTTGCACACTATTCCGTTAAAAAAAACGGGCGCCTGAGCGCCCGGAGTATTTAGTCGGTGAAAGGAATGATGATTTCACCCGGTTTCACCTCTATCCCTTTGGCATATTTTTTCGCCAGAGATTCGCCCTTACTCTTGTCTTCGCTCAGAACGTAGGCGGGCTGCTGGTTGAAATAGTTCTGTAACGACTGGTTGAGATAAGGCATCAGCGTTTGCAGCACCGGTTTCATTTTATCCGGCGTGATGACCGCATCGACGATTTCCATCTCTTGCAGGAAAATTGCCCCTTTCTCTTTATTGAAGACCGGCAGCGCCTTGAGCTTCAGCTTGATATCCGCTTTCTGATTGCCGAAGAGCGAGGTCATGTCCAGGCTGGCATCGCCGGACAGGGTGACTTTGTTAGGCTCCTCGCGCCCAATCTGGCTGGCGAGATTCGTCAGGACGATATGTGCATCCGCAAGGCCGGGCACGCCGATATCTTTTGAAAAGTTATTATGTTTTTCCAGCGCCTGATTAATTTCCTGCTCACTGACGGTGTACTGCGTAAGCTGGTTACATCCCACCAGCAGCCCACTGACAATTAACGCAGCGGCAATAACGATCTTTTTCATGGTGTTCCTCAACATAAAATCGGCGCATCTGTCCTGATACGCCAGTATGTCAGGGTGATCCTGGAGAAACCAGCAGAAAAAACTGATAGTGAAGGGAGGTAAATATCCTCCCCCAGAAGGTCAGGCGCCAGGCTCCAGCATCCCGCGGGTGCTGCGTTTATCACTGAACTGCCACCAGAGGGCAATCAGCGTCATAAAGCCGACCATACCGAGCATGACCCACGGCAGCTCCGGCTGATGGAGCGCTTTTCCGGCATCAAACAGCCAGCCGCCACCGGTGTAACCCAGCGCGCCACCAAGCGCCAGTCCGAGACGGCTGAAGCCCATGTAGCTGCCACGGGCCCGGGCGTCGGCAAGTGACGCGCTCAGGGTTTCACGGGCCGGCTCGGCAATGATTGAGCCAATATAGAAGGTGCAAATCAGCATAAACAGCTGCTGGAGTGAGCTCACCAGGCCGATGGGCATCATGCTCAGCGTCATCAGCAACAGCCCGGCCATCAGACGGTGCTCAAGCCGGAAACGGCGCTCGCTCCACCGGGCAATCGGATAGAGCAGAGTCAGAGAAAGGCAGGCCTCAATGGCATACATCCATTTTACCGCCGCCGGCGTGCCGGCAATATCGTTAACCATAATCGGCAGCATCAGCATGACCTGCACGGCGAGCATGTAGTAGCCGGTCAACGTTAAAACATAGGTGACGAAGCGTTTATCGCTCAGCACGCGGTCAAGCCCTTCCCGCACCGGCGCTTTTACCGTCGACAGCTTCCATGCAGGCAGAAACAGACCGTTAAACAGCGCGCAGAGAATAAACAGCACCGCGCCGGTGGCGCAGACCAGGCGGAAATCGTATTGCAGCAGCCAGCTTCCCAGCAGGGCGCCCACTACCGCGCCAGCGCTGTCCTGCATCATCAAAATTGAGAAGAAACGACCCCGGTGTTGCGGACGGATAAGCTTAACCACCAGCGCGGTACGCGGTGGGTCGAAAAGGGTGCCGCCAATCCCGGAAAGGAAACAGGAGAACCACAGCAGCCAGGGGTCATGAGCGATTGCCATCGTGGCGAATCCCGCCGCACGTAATAGCATGCCGGTGACGATCATCGGTTTCGCACCAAAGCGGTCGGCTATTGCCCCGCCAAACACGCCAAGACCCTGTTGTACAAACTGGCGTAAGCCCAGCGCGATCCCGACCATTAGCGCCGCCCAGCCCATTTGATCGACAAAACGAATCGATATAAGTGGAAAAACGACAAAAAAGCCGAGCACGACCAGCATGTTATCGACGAGCAGGAAATATTTACCCAGGCTCCTGGCCTGTGATACGCGGGACATTTTCCCTCCAGGGAAAATAAAAGGTGAGCACGCTAATATTCTGCGGTGTCGCCGCGCTTTTTCACATACCTGCTGGCGACAATATTTTTTTATCAAAAAGGTGCTTTGATAGAGAGTTCTCATCGAAAAATGTGAAAAGCGATAAAAATGGTATGTCACTGTTTTCACAGAAGGCACAGGCGCAGGTATAGTAAAGCTAACAGGCAGAGCAGAAGCGACGGGAAGGAGTGGTATCGATGTTTGGCTATCGCAGTAATGTGCCAAAAGTGCGTCTGACGACGGACAGGCTGGTCGTTCGTCTGGTGCATGAGCGTGATGCCTGGCGTCTGGCGGATTATTACGCCGAGAATCGCCAGTTTTTAAAACCCTGGGAACCCGTTCGGGACGAGAGCCATTGCTACCCCTCTGGCTGGCAGGCGCGCCTCAGTATGATTGCGGAATTTCACAAACAGGGAAGTGCGTTTTATTTCGCGCTTCTCGATCCGGAAGAGAAAGAGATCGTTGGCATTGCCAATTTTTCAAACGTAGTACGCGGGTCGTTTCACGCCTGCTATCTCGGGTATTCCATCGGCCAGAAATGGCAGGGGCAGGGGCTCATGTTTGAGGCGCTGACGGCGGCGATTCGCTACATGCAGCGCACGCAACATATCCATCGCATTATGGCGAACTACATGCCGCACAATAAGCGCAGCGGCGATCTGCTGGCCCGCCTGGGGTTTGAGAAAGAGGGCTATGCCAAAGATTATCTGCTGATTGACGGCGAGTGGCGGGACCATGTCCTCACCGCGCTCACCACGCAGGAGTGGACCGCGGGTCGTTAAGGAGAAAAGATGAAATATCAGTTAAATGGCGCCGAAGCGCGCGTGATTGGCTGCCTGCTGGAAAAGCAGGTTACGACGCCGGAACAGTATCCTCTTTCCGTGAATGCCGTCACGATGGCCTGCAACCAAAAGACGAACCGTGAGCCGGTGATGAACCTTGGCGAGTACGAGGTGCAGGATATCCTTGATGAGCTGGTGAAGCGCCACTACCTGCGCACCGTCAGCGGCTTCGGTAATCGCGTCACTAAATATGAACAGCGCTTTTGTAATTCCGAATTTGGCGATTTAAAACTCAGCGCCGCAGAAGTGGCGGTTATCACCACGCTGCTGCTGCGCGGGGCGCAGACGCCGGGTGAACTGCGCACACGCGCCTCCCGCATGCATGAGTTTCAGGATATGCAGGACGTTGAACAGACGCTGGAGGGATTAGCCTCACGCGAGGACGGTCCTTACGTGGTGCGTCTGGCCCGCGAGCCGGGCAAGCGTGAAAGCCGCTACATGCACCTGTTTAGCGGCGACGTGGAGTCCTCTACGCTGGCCGTCGAATCCGACACGCCAGCATCAAACGACAGCCTGACCGCGCGCGTGGCAGCCCTGGAAGACGAGGTTGCCGGGCTGAAGCAGCGTCTGGATGCTTTACTCGCACACCTGGGAGATTAACCGTGACTACATTACGCATTGGAGTGGTGGGGCTGGGCGGGATTGCGCAAAAAGCCTGGCTGCCCGTTTTAGGCGCCGCGTCAGACTGGACGCTGCAAGGGGCGTGGTCGCCCACCCGCGAGAAAGCAGAGCGCATCTGCAAAACCTGGCGCATCCCTTATGCTGGCTCACTCCAGGATTTAGCCCGTGAATGTGATGCGGTATTTGTGCATACCTCAACCGCGACGCACTTCCAGGTGGTGAGCGAGTTGCTGAACGCAGGCGTTCACGTCTGCGTTGATAAGCCGCTGGCGGAAAATGTGCAGGATGCTGAACGACTGATTGAGCTGGCCGCGCGTAAAAAGCTGACGCTGATGGTCGGCTTCAACCGCCGTTTTGCGCCGCTCTATCAGCAGCTTAAAGCGCAGTCCGGCTCGTTTGCCTCTCTGCGTATGGATAAGCACCGTACCGACAGCGTAGGGCCGAACGATCTGCGGTTCACGCTGCTGGATGATTATCTCCACGTCGTGGATACGGCCCTGTGGCTGAGTAACGGAAAAGCCCAGCTGCAAAGCGGCACGCTGCTGACCAACGAGCAGGGTGAAATGGTTTACGCCGAACATCATTTTGCCGTTGAGCATTTACAGGTGACGACCAGCATGCATCGTCGTGCGGGCAGCCAACGCGAGTCCGTGCAGGCCGTTACGGATGGCGCGCTGTATGACGTCACCGATATGCGAGAGTGGCGGGAAGAGAAGGGCAATGGCGTGCTCGCGTTACCCGTTCCCGGCTGGCAGAGCACCCTGGAGCAGCGTGGCTTTGTGGGCTGCGCGCGTCACTTCATTACCTGCGTGCAGAATCAGACGGTTCCTGAAACGTCCGGGGAGCAGGCCATTCTGGCGCAGCGCATCGTGGAACGACTCTGGCGCGAAGCCATGTCGGAATAACTCGCTGTAACATCTGCCGATAGTAATTCGTTGAAATCCGGTTAGACTAAGCGCCGCTTGTTGGCTTTGCCGGGTGGCGCTTTCGCTTATCCGTCCTGGAAATCCGTAGGGTTGTGGAACTTCACGTTAATGAACTTATTAAAATCGCTGGCGGCCGTCAGCTCGATGACCATGTTTTCCCGCGTGCTTGGCTTTGCGCGCGATGCCATTGTGGCAAGGGTTTTTGGCGCAGGGATGGCGACTGACGCCTTTTTCGTTGCGTTCAAGCTGCCGAACCTGCTGCGCCGTATTTTTGCCGAAGGGGCTTTCTCACAGGCATTTGTCCCGATCCTCGCGGAATATAAAAGCAAGCAGGGCGAAGATGCCACCCGCGTCTTTGTGGCTTACGTTTCCGGTTTACTGACGCTGGCGCTGGCGATCGTGACCGTACTGGGGATGCTGGCTGCGCCCTGGGTAATCATGGTAACGGCGCCGGGCTTTGCCGACACGGCGGATAAATTTGCCCTGACGACGCAACTGCTGCGGATAACCTTCCCCTATATTCTGCTGATTTCGCTGGCGTCGCTGGTGGGTGCCATCCTGAATACCTGGAACCGCTTCTCCGTGCCGGCCTTTGCCCCCACGTTCCTCAACGTCAGCATGATTGGCTTTGCGCTGTTCGCCGCGCCGCATTTTAACCCACCGGTGCTGGCGTTGGCCTGGGCCGTGACCGTCGGCGGGGTGTTACAGCTTGCTTACCAGCTCCCGCACCTGAAAAAGATCGGCATGCTGGTTCTGCCGCGCATTAATTTCAAAGATGCGGGCGCAATGCGCGTTATCAAACAGATGGGACCGGCAATACTCGGCGTGTCCGTCAGCCAGATCTCGCTTATCATCAATACCATCTTCGCCTCTTTCCTGGTGTCGGGCTCGGTGTCCTGGATGTACTACGCCGATCGTCTGATGGAGTTTCCATCCGGGGTGCTGGGCGTGGCGCTGGGGACTATTCTGCTGCCGTCGCTGTCGAAAAGTTTCGCCAGCGGCAACCACGATGAATACTGCCGCCTGATGGACTGGGGTCTGCGTCTCTGTTTTCTGCTGGCGCTGCCAAGCGCGGTGGCGCTGGGGATCCTGGCGAAACCGCTGACGGTGTCGTTGTTCCAGTATGGAAAATTCACCGCCTTTGATGCCGCCATGACCCAGCGTGCGCTCGTAGCCTACTCGGTGGGGCTGATGGGGCTGATTGTCGTGAAGGTGCTTGCGCCCGGCTTCTATTCTCGTCAGGACATCAAAACGCCGGTTAAGATTGCCATTGTGACGCTGATCATGACGCAGCTGATGAACCTGGCGTTTATTGGTCCGCTGAAACACGCGGGTCTGTCACTGTCGATTGGTCTGGCGGCCTGTCTCAACGCCGGGCTGCTGTACTGGCAGCTGCGTAAGCAGGATATCTTCACCCCGCAGCCGGGCTGGGCAAGCTTCCTGCTGCGTCTGGCGATCGCGGTAGTAGTGATGGCGGCCGCGCTGGTTGGCATGCTGTACGTGATGCCTGAGTGGGCGCAGGGCACCATGCCTTACCGCCTGATGCGTCTGATGGCCGTGGTGGTGGTCGGGGTGGTGGCGTACTTTGCCACGCTGGCGGTGCTTGGCTTCAAGGTGAAAGAGTTTACCCGCCGCACGGTATAAACGCCAAAAGGGGAGTCACCAGAAGGTGCTCCCCGCTTCATGACATGCCGCTAGTGCGTCAAATCGAAATCTTTTTCCCGCCCGTGATACGTGCCGTGGCCGTTTGACCATCCGCACCGTACAGCCCCGGCTCTTTATAGGGCTTTAACACCTCAAGCGCCTGCTGATTACGGATAATCTGACCTTCCAGCAGCCAGCCGTTATGCTGGTTGAGATCGCGAAGATGCTGGGTTTTTTCTGTAATGGTCTGCCAGCGTTCGTTGATCTCATCATTGGCGCTGCGTTTCGTGTCTTGCTCAGCGCGTCGCTGTTTTTCCAGATAATCCAGGGTCGCCAGCAGCGAGCTTTTATCTTCAGTAATGCGTTGCAACGCGCTGCCGTTGATTTGACCAGAAGAGAGGTGGTGCTGTTCTGCGTCCATCACCGTTTTCAGGTCGTTCAGGACCACCGTCATCTGATCCAGTATTTCTGACAGTCGACTCATACGGTTAGTTACTCTGGAGGAAACTCTGTGCGTCCTGAATCAGCGCATCAGCGATTTTGCTGGTATCCATTTTCAGTTCGCCGTTACGGATAGCCGTTTTCAGCGCTTCAACTCGTTCCATGTTGATATCGCTGCTGCCTGGCTGCATCAGCTTCGACTGCGCATCGCTCAGCGTGACGCTGGTGCTGTTAGCCGTCGAGGTTTTTTCCAGACGCGTTTTTTGCGGGGCAGCCTCATTCGTTTCGCGAGGTTGTACAGTGCTAACCGGCTTCAGGGCTGATGTACGATCAATGCTCATAGTGTTGTCCTCATCGAGGGTTCGCGGCGTTTGCGCCTGACATCATCATTTGTTGAATATTTATCGGCAGTCGCCGCGAAATCTTTAAAAAGATTACAGGTTAATCAGAATATTCCCATCAGGACCGACCGTGCCGCTGACCACCTGGCCTGAGGACATTCTGACCCGGGCATTTTGCGCCACTGCGGCATTATTCAGCGCTTTTCCTTCACTGTTGATACTAAAGCCTTCGCCATTGGCGACTACCATCACCTGTTGTCCCGCCTTCACCCGCCACGCCTGTCGCAGCATAGAGAGCTGTATCGCCTGTCCAGGAGCGACATCGCGCAGGCTGACTGCCTCCTGAGCCTGGTTAATATCCAGCATCGTCCGCGGTGGAAGCTGATCCAGACGGCCTCGCTTCAGCGTTACGCTGTCTGGTTGCAGCAGGCTGCCCCGGGGAATGGGAACGGCGGCGACAACATAATTGCCTGTCGCCTGAACCGCAACCTGTAAATAACGTTTTTCGTTGGCGCAACGCGCCAGCACATTCACGTTGCCCCATAATCGGGTGCTGCCGGTCACGCTAAATGACGGGGCTTCGCAGGAAGGGTAAAGGTTAGGCGGGGTGCGTACGGTCACGCGTACGTCATCGCTGAAACCGGCCAGCTTCTGCGCAAAGAATGCATTGAGCTGGTTCTCTAACCCCTCAGCCTGCACAAGAGGGCTCAAAAGCAGCAGGGTCGCCGCAAGGCCACGTTTAAAAGTCCGCATCGCACGTTCCACCATGTCCAGAATTAAGCAAATTCTACCCGCAGTGGTTTTCCATCAACGCAACAAATAGCGACGCATTTTGCGCTTATTCCGTCGATAGGGGAGACGGGGTGAGATTTAAGCTGTGAACTGAAATTTTCTCATCAGCGGAGGAGACATGCTCGATAAACTCGACGCCGCGTTACGTTTTCAGCAGGAAGCGCTCAACTTACGCGCCCAGCGGCAGGAAATTTTAGCCGCCAATATCGCCAACGCGGACACCCCCGGGTATCAGGCGCGCGATATTGATTTTTCCAGTGAACTCAAAAAAGTGATGGAGCGTGGACGTGCCGAAGGGACGGGTGTCTCACTTGCCCTGACATCCTCACGGCATATTCCCGCTCAGGCGATGACCGCGCCATCAACTGACTTACTTTATCGTGTCCCCGATCAGCCCTCGCTTGACGGCAATACCGTCGACATGGACCGGGAGCGCACACAGTTTGCCGATAACAGCCTGCAATACCAGACAGGCCTGACGCTACTCGGCGGGCAAATCAAAGGCATGATGACCGTCCTGCAGGGGGGCAATTAGTAAATGGCCTTGCTGAATATTTTTGATATCGCCGGTTCGGCATTAACGGCGCAGTCCAAACGACTGAACGTGGCAGCCAGTAACCTGGCCAACGCCGACAGCGTGACCGGACCTGACGGACAACCGTATCGCGCTAAACAGGTCGTCTTCCAGGTTGATGCTGCACCGGGTGCGGCAACGGGCGGCGTGAAAGTGGCGGACGTGGTTGAGAGCCAGGCGCCCGACAAGCTGGTTTACGAGCCAGGCAACCCGCTCGCGGATGCCAGCGGCTACGTGAAAATGCCGAACGTGGATGTGGTCGGGGAGATGGTGAACTCCATGTCCGCGTCACGCAGCTACCAGGCAAACGTCGAAGTGCTTAATACCGTGAAGAGCATGATGCTCAAAACACTCACTCTCGGCCAGTAAAGGAGACACGCATGTCCATCGCCGTAAACGTGAATGACCCGACAAATACCGGCGTCAACAGCACCAGTAGTGCAACCGGTTCCAGCTCTCTCACCGGGAGCAATGCCTCCGATTTACAGAGCAGCTTTCTGACCCTGCTGGTGGCACAGCTGAAAAATCAGGACCCGACCAATCCGATGCAGAATAACGAACTGACCACGCAGCTTGCGCAGATCAGTACCGTCAGCGGCATTGAGAAACTGAACACCACGCTCGGCTCGGTCTCCGGTCAAATCGATAACAGCCAGTCCTTGCAGGCCGCCAACCTGATCGGTCACGGGGTGATGATCCCGGGGACCACGATTCTGGCGGGCACCAGCACCACCGATGGCACGTCCACCACCACCACGACGCCGTTTGGCGTTGAGTTGCAGCAGCCAGCCGACAAAGTCACCGCCACCATCAAAGACGCCAGCGGCAACGTGGTGCGCACGATTGAGATTGGCGAGCTTAAAGCGGGCGTTCATACATTTACCTGGGATGGCAGCCTGACCGACGGCACTAAAGCGCCTAACGGCTCGTATCAGGTTGCGATTAGCGCCAGCAACGGCACCACGCAGCTGGTGGCTCAGCCGCTACAGTTTGCCCTGGTTCAGGGCGTCATCAAAGGTAGCGATGGCAACAAACTGGATTTGGGTACCTCCGGTACCACCACACTCGACGAAGTTCGGCAGATTATCTAAGCCTTCATACTTATCAGGAGTAAGTCATGGCCTTTTCTCAAGCGGTCAGCGGCCTGAATGCTGCGGCCACCAACCTGGACGTCATTGGCAACAACATCGCCAACTCCGCGACCTATGGTTTTAAATCCGGTTCTGCGTCTTTTGCAGATATGTTTGCAGGCTCTAAAGTGGGCCTGGGCGTGAAGGTTGCGGGTATCACCCAGGACTTCACCGACGGGACGACCACCAACACCGGTCGTGGTCTGGATGTCGCCATCAGCCAGAACGGTTTCTTCCGTATGGTGGATGCCAACGGTTCCGTGTTCTACAGCCGCAACGGCCAGTTTAAGCTGGATGAAAACCGTAACCTGGTGAACATGCAGGGGCTACAGTTAACCGGATATCCGGTTGCCGGCACGCCGCCGACGGTGCAAACCGGTGCGAATCCGCAGGCGATCACCATCCCAACGACGCTGATGGCGGCGAAGTCCACCACCACGGCCTCTCAGCAGATCAACCTGAACTCCACCGATACCGCGCCAACCGTCGCATTCGACCCGGCCAACCCTGACTCTTACAACAAGAAAGGCACCGTGACGGTGTTTGACAGTCAGGGTAATGCGCACAACATGAACCTGTTTTATGTCAAAGACGCTACTCCAGCTAACTCCTGGAAGGTGTATTCGCAGGACGGCAGCGTAGCGGGAGATGCAGCGAAACTGGCAACCACATTGGTCTTTAATGAGAGCGGTGTGTTGACCGGCGGTGGGGAAGTCGATATCGAGACCGGGGAGATCACTGGTGCAACGGCGGCAACCTTCAAAATGAGTTTCGCCAACTCCATGCAGCAAAACACCGGTGCGAACAACATCGTGGCGACGAGCCAGAACGGCTATAAGCCGGGCGATCTGGTGAGCTACCAGATCAACGATGACGGTACCGTTGTCGGTAACTACTCCAACGAACAGACCCAGGTGCTGGGCCAGATCGTGCTGGCAAACTTTGCCAACAACGAAGGCCTGAAGTCCGAAGGGGATAACGTCTGGTCTGCCACGCAGTCTTCCGGTGTTGCCCTGCTGGGTACCGCGGGTTCCGGTAACTTCGGCACGCTGACCAACGGCGCGCTGGAAGCCTCCAACGTCGATCTGAGTAAAGAGCTGGTGAACATGATTGTCGCGCAACGTAACTACCAGTCCAACGCGCAGACCATCAAAACCCAGGATCAGATCCTCAACACGCTGGTTAACCTGCGTTAAGCGGCTGACGGGAAAGCGCAATGGATCACGCAATATATACAGCGATGGGGGCTGCAAGCCAGACGCTCAATCAGCAGGCTGTTACCGCCAGCAACCTGGCGAACGCCTCCACGCCTGGTTTTCGTGCACAGCTCAACGCACTGCGTGCGGTGCCGGTAGAAGGGCTGTCATTGCCCACGCGTACGCTGGTCACCGCCTCCACGCCGGGCGCCGACATGACGCCAGGCCAGATGGATTACACCGCGCGTCCGCTGGACGTTGCCCTTCAGCAGGACGGCTGGCTGGCGGTGCAAACGGCTGACGGCGCAGAAGGGTATACCCGCAACGGTAACATTCAGGTGAGCGCCACCGGACAGTTGACGATTCAGGGGCATCCGGTGATGGGCGAAGCCGGTCCGCTGACGGTGCCGGAAGGGTCAGAGTTGACCATTGCGGCAGACGGGACGATCTCGGCATTGAATCCGGGCGACCCGGCGAACACCGTTGCGCCTGTCGGTCGTCTGAAGCTGGTGAAAGCGGAAGGCAACGAAGTGCAGCGTGGTGATGACGGTATGTTCCGTCTGACCCAGGCGGCGCAGGCCACGCGTGGCGCCACGTTACAGGCCGACCCGACCATCCGCGTGATGTCCGGCGTGCTGGAAGGCAGTAACGTCAAACCGGTCGAAGCCATGACCGACATGATCGCCAGCGCCCGCCGCTTCGAAATGCAGATGAAAATCATCAGCAGCGTCGATGAAAACGCAGGCAAGGCTAACCAACTTCTGGCTATGAGTTAACAGGACTCCCTATGATCAGTTCTTTATGGATCGCGAAAACCGGTCTGGACGCACAGCAAACCAATATGGATGTAATTGCCAACAACCTGGCAAACGTCAGCACCAATGGTTTCAAGCGCCAGCGTGCGGTTTTCGAAGATTTGCTTTATCAAACGATTCGTCAGCCAGGGGCGCAGTCTTCTGAGCAAACCACGCTGCCGTCCGGTCTGCAAATTGGTACCGGCGTACGCCCTGTCGCCACCGAGCGTCTGCACAGCCAGGGCAACCTGTCCCAGACCAACAACAGCAAAGACGTTGCCATCAAAGGTCAGGGTTTCTTCCAGGTGCAACTGCCTGACGGGACCTCCGCCTATACCCGCGATGGCTCGTTCCAGGTGGATCAGAATGGTCAGCTGGTGACGGCGGGCGGCTTCCAGGTTCAGCCTGCGATCACCATCCCGGCGAACGCGCTGAGCATCACCATTGGCCGTGACGGTATCGTCAGTGTCACTCAGCAAGGTCAGGCCGCGCCGGTCCAGGTTGGTCAGCTCAACCTGACGACCTTCATGAACGATACCGGACTGGAAAGCATCGGTGAGAACCTCTACACCGAAACGCAGTCTTCCGGCACGCCAAATGAAAGTACCCCCGGCCTGAACGGTGCGGGGCTGCTGTACCAGGGGTATGTGGAAACCTCGAACGTTAACGTGGCGGAAGAGCTGGTGAATATGATCCAGGTCCAGCGCGCCTATGAAATTAACAGTAAAGCAGTGTCGACGACCGACCAGATGCTGCAAAAACTGACGCAACTCTAAGGTGTAGCCCGGTGCGGTAAACGTCGCACCGGCTCCCTGTTTTCGAAGATGAAGGCAATGCAAAAAAACGCGGCGTTTCGTTATCCGATCCTGACTGTTCTGGCTGTCACCCTCAGCGGGTGTGCCTGGATCCCGTCTAAACCATTGGTACAGGGTGCGACTACCGCCCAACCCGTTCCCGGCCCCTCGCCGGTGGTGAACGGCTCTATTTTCCAGACCGCGCAGCCGATTAACTACGGTTATCAGCCGCTGTTTGAAGACCGTCGTCCGCGTAACGTCGGCGATACGCTGACCATTGTGTTGCAGGAAAACGTCAGCGCGAGCAAGAGCTCGTCGGCGAACGCCAGCCGCGACGGCAAAACCAATTTTGGCTTCGACACCGTACCGCGCTATCTGCAAGGGCTGTTCGGCAACGCCCGTGCGGATGTGGAAGCCTCCGGCGGCAACACCTTTAACGGTAAAGGTGGCGCGAACGCCAGCAATACCTTCAGCGGAACGCTGACGGTAACGGTTGACCAGGTTCTGGTGAACGGCAACCTGCACGTGGTGGGCGAAAAACAGATCGCCATTAACCAGGGTACGGAATTCATTCGCTTCTCCGGTGTGGTTAACCCTCGCACTATCAGCGGCACCAACACCGTACCGTCCACACAGGTGGCGGATGCGCGCATTGAGTACGTCGGCAACGGCTACATCAACGAAGCGCAAAATATGGGCTGGCTGCAACGCTTCTTCCTTAACTTATCGCCGATGTAAGCGAGGTGACCTATGTATAAATTTCTCTTCGCCGTGGCGCTGTCGCTGGTCGCTACCGTTGCGCAGGCCGATCGCATTCGCGATCTCACCAGCGTGCAGGGCGTGCGCGAAAACTCCCTGATTGGCTACGGCCTGGTGGTGGGGCTGGATGGGACGGGTGACCAGACGACCCAGACGCCGTTCACCACCCAGAGCCTGAACAACATGCTCTCTCAGCTCGGTATTACCGTACCGGCGGGGACCAACATGCAGCTGAAAAACGTGGCGGCGGTGATGGTGACCGCGTCTTATCCGGCCTTTGCGCGTCAGGGGCAAACCATCGACGTGGTTGTCTCGTCGATGGGTAACGCCAAAAGCCTGCGCGGCGGTACGTTGTTGATGACGCCGCTGAAAGGCGTCGACAGCCAGGTGTATGCTCTGGCGCAGGGCAACATTCTGGTTGGCGGGGCAGGTGCGTCGGCGGGCGGCAGCAGCGTGCAGGTGAACCAGCTGAACGGGGGACGTATTACCAACGGCGCGATCATCGAACGTGAGCTGCCGACCCAGTTCGGCACCGGCAACACCATTAACCTGCAACTGAATAACGAAGACTTCACGATGGCGCAGCAGATTGCTGACACCATCAACCGCAGCCGGGGTTACGGCAGCGCCACCGCGCTGGATGCCCGCACCGTGCAGATCCGCACGTCAACCGGTAGCAGCAATCAGGTGCGGATGCTGGCCGATATCCAGAATATGGAAGTGAACGTGTCGGTGCAGGATGCAAAAGTCATTATCAACTCCCGTACCGGATCGGTGGTGATGAACCGCGAAGTGACGCTGGACAGCTGCGCCGTGGCGCAGGGCAATCTCTCCGTCACGGTTAACCGCTCGGCCAACGTCAGCCAGCCGGATACCCCGTTTGGTGGCGGTCAGACGGTAGTGACCCCGCAAACGCAGATAGATTTACGACAGAGCGGCGGATCGTTGCAGAGCGTGCGCTCCAGCGCCAACCTGAACAGCGTGGTGCGTGCCCTGAACGCGCTGGGTGCAACGCCAATGGATCTGATGTCCATTCTGCAATCCATGCAAAGTGCAGGCTGCCTGCGCGCTAAACTGGAAATCATCTAAATGCTGACCGATAGCAAACTGTTGACCAGTGCCGCCTGGGATGCCCAGTCGCTCAACGAGCTGAAAACCAAAGCGGGCAAGGATCCGGCGGCGAATATCCGCCCGGTTGCCCGTCAGGTGGAAGGCATGTTCGTGCAGATGATGTTGAAAAGCATGCGTGAAACCCTGCCGAAAGATGGCATGTTCAGCAGCGATTCCACACGGCTTTACACCAGCATGTACGATCAGCAGATTGCCCAGCAAATGACCGCCGGAAAGGGGCTCGGCCTGGCAGACATGATTGTGAAACAGACCGCAGCCGCTCAGGGGCTGCCACCTGAAGAGGCTCCGCCGCAGGTGCCGCTGAAGTTTGATCTGGAAAAGGTGACCAGTTATCAAAATCAGGCGCTGACCCAGATGGTGCGTAAGGCGATGCCGAAGCCGGCAGAAACGCGTGACGAGCCGCTCTCCGGCGACAGCAAAGACTTCCTGGCGCAGCTCTCCCTGCCGGCGCGTCTTGCCAGTGAAGAAAGCGGCGTGCCACACCATCTGATTCTGGCGCAGGCGGCGCTGGAGTCGGGCTGGGGGCAACGCCAGATCCGCAGGGAGAACGGCGAGCCGAGCTTCAACATCTTTGGCGTGAAGGCCACCTCCAGCTGGAAGGGGCCGACCACGGAAATTACCACCACCGAATATGAGAACGGTGCGGCAGTGAAGGTGAAAGCCAAATTCCGCGTCTACAGCTCGTATCTGGAAGCGTTGTCGGATTATGTCGGGCTGTTGAGCCGGAATCCGCGCTACACCGCCGTGACCCAGGCCACCACGCCTGAGCAGGGCGCTCAGGCATTGCAGAATGCCGGCTACGCGACCGATCCAAACTATGCACGCAAGCTGACCAGCATGATCCAGCAGCTGAAATCCATGTCTGAGAAGGTCAGCAAAGCGTATAGCACAGATCTCGAAAATCTGTTCTGAAAGTTCTCAAGTCCCGGTGGAGGTTGCCGATAACCTTCATCAGGACTCGTGTCTGAACGTATAAAAGGAACCCCCATGTCCAGTTTGATTAACAGCGCCATGAGTGGCCTCAGTGCTGCGCAGTCGGCACTCAATACCGTCAGTAATAATATTTCAAGCTACAACGTGGCAGGTTATACCCGCCAGACTACCATTCTGGGCGCATCAAACAGCACCCTGACCGGTGGCGGCTGGGTGGGTAACGGGGTCTATGTCTCCGGCGTTCAGCGTGAATATGATGCGTTTATTACCAACCAGCTGCGCGCGGCGCAGAACCAGAGCAGCGGCCTGACCACGCGCTACCAGCAGATGTCGAAAATTGACGACGTGCTGTCGGATACCACGAACTCGCTTTCTGCCAACCTCCAGGATTTCTTTAAAAGCCTGCAAATGCTGGTGAGTAACGCAGAAGATCCGGCTGCACGCCAGACGGTACTCGGGAAGGCAGATGGTCTGGTAAACCAGTTCAAAACTAACGATCAATATCTCCGCGATCAGGATGCGCAGGTCAATACGGCGATTTCTACCAGCGTCGATCAGATCAATAACTATGCGAAGCAGATTGCCAACCTTAACGATCAGATTTCCCGGCTGACTGGCGTAGGGGCGGGCGCATCCCCGAACGAACTGCTCGATCAGCGCGATCAGCTGGTGAGCGAACTGAACAAAATAGTCGGTGTGGACGTGACCGTACAGGACAGCGGCACCTACAACATCTCTATCGCCAACGGCTACACCCTGGTCCAGGGCAGCAACGCCAGCCAGCTGGCTGCGGTGAAATCCAGCGCGGACCCTGCACGTACAACGATTGCGTATGTGGATGCCGCAGCAGGCAACGTGGAGATCTCAGAAAAACAGATCACCACGGGGTCGCTTGGGGGGCTGTTAACGTTCCGTTCTCAGGATCTGGATCAGGCGCGAAATACGCTTAACCAGATGGCGCTGGCGTTTGCGGATGCCATGAATACCCAGCACCAGGCGGGCTTTGATGCCAACGGGGACCCAGGCGGCAAGCTGTTTGATTTTGGCTCCCCGGCAGTGCTGAGTAACGGTAAGAACACCGGAAGCGCGTCCGTGACGGCAACGATGACGGACAGTACCAAGGTCCAGGCGACAAACTACAAAGTTGAGTATAACGGTACTGACTGGACAATCACGCGTCTGTCAGACAACACCAGCTTCACGGCTATGCCGGATACCAGCGGTAATCTGTCGTTTGATGGCCTCAACGTCAACATTAGCGGCTCGGCCAATAATAAAGACAGCTTTATCGTGAAGCCGGTGAATGACGTTATCGTGAATATGGACGTTGCGATCAGCGACGAATCCAAACTGGCGATGGCTTCCGCGCAAGGAAGCGGAGAAAGCGACAATACCAATGGCCAAAAGCTGCTGGATTTGCAGAGCGCCAAGCTGGTGGGGGGGAACAAAACCTTTAACGATGCTTATGCCGCGCTGGTCAGTACGGTGGGCAGCACCACGGCGTCGCTGAAAACCAGCAGCGAAACCAAAGTTAACGTTGTTACGCAGCTGACCAAACAACAGCAGTCAATCTCCGGGGTTAACCTGGATGAAGAGTATGGCAACCTGCAACGCTATCAGCAGTACTATCTGGCGAATGCGCAGGTGCTGCAAACGGCGAGCACGCTGTTTGATGCATTGATCAATATCCGCTAAGGCTGAGGCATAAAAAATGCGTATTAGTACTCAAATGATGTATGAGCAAAGCATGCGCGGCGTGACGAACTCCCAAAGCCTCTGGCTCAGCTACGGCGAGCAGATGTCTACGGGGAAGCGTATCAACCGTCCGTCTGACGATCCGATTGCCGCTTCGCAGGCTGTTGTGCTCTCTCAGGCCCAAACGCAAAACAGCCAGTATGCGCTGGCGCGCTCCTTCGCTACGACGAAAGTCTCGCTGGAAGAAAACGTGTTATCGCAAGTGACAACCGCTATCCAGGCTGCTCAGGAAAAGATTGTCAATGCGGGCAACGGTACGTTAAGTGACGATGACCGCGCTTCGCTGGCAACGAACCTGCAAGGTATTCGCGATCAGCTCATGAACCTGGCTAACAGCACGGACGGTAACGGTCGCTATATTTTTTCCGGTTACAAAACCGAAGCGGCGGCTTTCGACCAGGCTACGGGTGATTATAAGGGTGGCGGAACGCCAATCAGCCAGCAGGTTGACTCTGCGCGCACGATGCAAATCAGCCATACGGGCACTGAAGTTTTTGATAGCTTCACCAGCAATGCGAAGCCAGAGCCAGATGGTAGTACGCCGGAAACGAATTTGTTCAAGATCCTCGACTCCGCAATTGAAGCGCTGAATAAGCCGATTGGCGATGACGAAACGAAGGCTGAAGCATTTACGGCGGCTATTGATAAAGCCAACCGTGGCCTGAGCAACTCCCTCAACAACGTGCTGACCGTTCGCGCGGACCTCGGCATCAAGCTGGACGAGCTGGGCAAGCTGGATTCTCTGGGTGAAGACCGCGCGCTGGGCCAGACTCAGCAGATGAGCGACCTGGTTGACGTAGACTGGAACTCGGTGATTTCGTCCTACACCATGCAGCAGGCGGCGTTGCAGGCCTCGTATAAAGCCTTTAGCGATATGCAGGGTATGTCTTTGTTCCAGATGAACAGATAAGACTCTGACCTGTTTGACATGTCTTGAAACTGGGCATGTTTTGACTGCCCAACCCGTCCGGGTTGGGCATTTTTTTTACACACTTTCTGCCTGAGCGGACACCACCCGGGCGCTTTCAATCACTCTGATAGCCAGCGCAATGGCACCACACAGGGTTGCCAGTGCTACCACGCCCGTCCAGCCTGCCAGCGTATAGATATTGCTGCCTAATGCCGAACCCAGCGCCATTCCGATGAAAATGACGGTAAACAGCAGGGCGTTAAGGCGCCCACGGGCCTGCGGCTCAAGGCTGTAGACCAGGTTCTGGTGCGCCACGAGGCTGGACTGCAAACCGAGATCGAAACCGACCGCGGAGAGGGCAATCAGGAGCAACTGGCCGTGTACACCCAGGGCTGGCATCAGGAACATCAGGGCAAACGAGAGGGTCACCAGCGCGGCACCCAGTTGGGTCACTTTACCGGCGCCCAGCTTATCGGCCAGACCGCCTGCCAGCGGTGCGGCCAGCGCGCCTGCGGCTCCGGCAATACCAAAACCACCCGCCACGGCGCTGCCAAGGTGATACCGTTCCAGCAGCATGACCGCCAGCGTCGACCAGAACGCACTAAAAGCAATCGACAGAAAACCCTGAGCCAGCGCAGCCCGACGCAGCGCCGGGTAGCGACGCCAGAGGTGTTCCATGGAGCGCATCAGTGCCGGGTAGCTCAGCGTGGAATGAACGGCGAAGCGGGGAAGTACGGCCCACATCACCACGCCGATAAAGGCAATGCTTGCGGCGGCCAGCTGATACATCACTCGCCAGCCAAAGGCTTCACCCACCACGCCGCTCACGGTTCTGGAGAGCAAAATCCCCAGCAGCAGGCCGGTCATCACCGTGCCGACCGTTTTTCCCTGTTTGCCTTCCGGCGCGAGGATCGCTGCGGCCGGGACAATATCCTGCGCCATGGTGGCGGCCATGCCAATCAGCAGGCTGGTGAGCAGCAGGGAATGCAGTTGTCCGGTCAGGCTACAACCCAGCAGGAACAGCGCCAGAGCTGCACTTTTTATCAGGATCAACGTTCTGCGGTCATAACGATCGCCGAGCGGGAGCAGAAACAGGATACCTAAGGCATAACCCGCCTGGGTGAGCGTCGGGACCATGCCCATGCCTTCGATGCTCAGGTGCAGGTCTGAGCCCATCAGCGGCAGCAGAGGCTGGGCATAATAGATGGATGCCACGCTGAAGCCCGCACCGAGCGCCAGCATTAAGATTACCCAGCGGCTTACGGCCCGGGTGGTGGTTGTGTTCATAAGATGTTCCTCATTCGTCGTGTGCGCCTATTTTTTATCAGTACGCCTTGCGACGGTAGCGGGCGCGGTGGTAAAACGCTTATACGTGTAGCGTATAGGTGTAAATGATATGAAACGGACTGAGCGTATAGATCGGGTAGAGCTGATGCGAACCTTTGTTCGCATTGTGGAGGCGGGGTCCCTTTCTGCGGCGGCACGTCAGCTGGCAACAACCCAGGCCACGGTGAGCCGACGGTTGCAGTCACTTGAAACCATGCTGGGCGTGCGCCTGATGCTGCGCACAACCCATACCACACGGCTTACCGATGACGGTGAACGTTGCTATCAGCATGCCAGACGGGTGATTGACAGCTGGCTGGCGCTGGAAGACGAGGTGGGGCAGACGGAAGATGAACCGGTCGGGGTGCTGAGGGTGCGCGCGCCTCACGCGTTTGGCCAGGATCAGCTACTAAAACCGTTAACCCAATTTTTGCAGCGCTATCCCCAGCTTTCTGTTGAGTGGATGCTTAACGATCGCTCGGTTGATTTCCTCGGCGACAACCTTGACTGTGCTATTCGGGTGGGCGTGGAAGTCGATCCGGCAACCGTGTCTGTGCTACTGGCTGAAGTGCCGCGCTCGGTGGTAGCGTCACCGGCACTCCTTGCCCGTTTTCCCGCGGTTAACACGCCGGACGATCTGCAACATCTCCCCTGGATTGCCATTAGCTCTTTTTATCAACGCCATGTGGAGCTCTTCCACGAGGCAACACCCACCCCGGCGAGAGTTACCATTACGCCACGCCTGAGTACCGACAGCTTGTATGTAGCGCGCAATACGGCACTCACCGGGCTAGGCGTGGCGGTGGTATCCAGCTGGACGGTACAGGATGATATTCGGGAAGGGCGACTGGTGCATTTACTGCCAGAGTGGCAGCCAGCAGCGCTACCGGTACATCTGGTTTATCCCTGGTCACGCTATTATCCGGCGCGCTTGCGGCGTTTTCTGGAGCTGATGCGGCAGATAATGCCGGAGGTCACCGGGATGAGAAAGCCCCTGCAACAGCCATAAAAAAGCCGACCCGAAGGTCGGCTTTCAGTCTTAGCGTGCGTTATTCAACAGGCTGAGGACGAGTAGCTGGGGCAGTAGCCATGTGCGTCGCACTGTGACCACCGGCAGCACCTTTACCTTCGAAGTTGAATTCCGGACGAACCCAGTCACTATGGCGTGGTGCTTCAGGCACGTACTCAGGTGCCGGGGCACGAGTCATTGGCGCGGTAGCAATGTGAGCAGGCGCTACAGCTTCAACGATCTCAACCGGCTCAGATTTCACTTCAGGCGCTTTGACCTCTTCGACAACAGGTTCAACCTGAATCTCGACGTCCTGAACAACCTCTTCCGTCACCGTTTCGACGGCAACGTCTGCGGGCTCTTCTGCTGCGGATACAGGCTTAGCGTCTTCCGCGACTTCTTCAGCCACCACGGTATCTTCTTCGGCAATGATCTGCGGTGCGGCATCAACCGGTGCAGCAATCACTTCAGGATGGGTCGTTTCCACTTCCACAGCCTGCGGCGGCGCTGTTTCAACAACCTGCGGTTCGACCACGGTTGCCGCTTCAGTCACGACGTCTTCCACTGCGACGACCGGTGCAATCACCTCTTCAGTCACAGCCTGTTCTTCAACAGCCTGCTCCGGACGTGCAACCGGATAACGGATCCAGACTTTACCGGATGCCATCTCAGGTGACGCGCACGCCACGGTCATTGGCATTGGAGACTGGGTCGGGTAACGCTCGTCACGATAACGACGGCGACGCTGACCGCTCACGCGCAGATGGCGTGGAGAACGGCGGGAGCGACGCGGCATACCTGCGTTATCACGGTTTTCGCTGCTTTCGTCCTGCTCAACCTGATTTTCCACTACGGCTGGCAGGTCAACTTTCGCAACCTGAGTACCCGTTGTGCTTTCAGCCGCTTCAACCGCGATAACGTCGTTTTCTTCGGCCTGAACAACACCCACACGTACTTTCTGGGTCAGCTGGCGCTGCTTACGACGCGGCATAACCTGAGTACGCTCTTCCTGCTCAGTGTCCTGCTGTTCTACAGGCGCTTCGCGATTCAGGTTTTTGACTTCCTGCTGAGCCTGGCGTTTGTCATCGTTACGACGACGGTTACGCTCGCGGCGAGGCTGCTGCTCGTCACGCTGTTTGCTCTTCTCGGACTCATCGCCCGCCTGCTGGCGAATCTCACGATCTTCAACGTTCTGCTGTTGCTTCTCGCGACGGTTGCGACGGTTGTCCTCGCGCTGTTCACGGCCTTCGTTGTTATCGGAACGATTATCACGGCGCTCATTACGATCGCCACGGTCGTTGCGGTCGCGACGGTTGTTCTGACGCTTACGACGGTCCTGCTGACGCTCTGGTTTCGCTTCTTTTGGCGCTTCTTTCGGCTCCTCAGGCTGAACTTCTTCGGCGGCAAACATTTTTTTCAGCGCACCGATGATGCGGCTCAGGAGACCAGGCTGCTCAGGCTGCGCTTTTGGCGCGGCAGGAGCCACTTTCTGCACAGCAGGTTTTTCCGCTGGTTTTTCCAGCGTCGCTTCTGGCGGTGCTTCCGGCATGATGAAGGTCGCTAAAGCTGGCTGCTCAGGCAGTTTACGCTCGGCAGGCTCTTCATCAGACGGCAGCGCCATTTCTTCTTCATGCAGCTTCGGCAGCAGGTAGCTGAGGGTGCTTGTCTCTTCCCCTTTGCGCACGCGCAGCACGTGATAGTGCGGGGTTTGCATCTCGTCGTTTGGCACGATGATGCAGCGAACGCCGCCCTGACGCGCTTCGATTGCGCTCACCGCTGCACGTTTTTCGTTCAGCAGGTAGGAGGCAATCGGCACTGGAACAATAGCGTGAACCTCTTTGGTGTTCTCTTTCAGCGCTTCTTCTTCAATCAGACGCAGAATAGAGAGGGAGAGAGATTCATTGTCACGAACGGTACCTGTACCGGAACAGCGCGGGCAGACGTGATGGCTGGACTCACCCAGAGACGGGCTGAGGCGCTGACGGGACATCTCCAGCAGGCCAAAGCGAGAAATATGGCTGATCTGGATACGCGCGCGATCCTGGCGCACCGCTTCACGCAGACGGTTTTCAACCGCACGCTGGTGGCGAACCGGGGTCATGTCGATGAAGTCGATAACGATCAGACCACCCAGGTCGCGCAGGCGGAGCTGGCGGGCGATTTCATCAGCGGCTTCAAGGTTGGTGTTGAAGGCGGTCTCTTCGATGTCGCCGCCGCGGGTTGCACGCGCGGAGTTGATGTCGATGGCGGTCAACGCTTCGGTGGTATCGATAACGATAGAACCGCCGGACGGCAGACGCACTTCACGCTGGAAGGCAGACTCGATCTGGGATTCAATCTGATAATGGCTGAACAGCGGGATTTCACCGGTGTACAGTTTAATTTTGCTGGTGAAATCCGGGCGACCCAGTGCGGCGATGTGCTGGCGAGCCAGCTCAAGCACTTTCGGGTTATCAATCAGAATTTCACCGATGTCCTGACGCAGATAATCACGGAAGGCACGCACGATGACGTTGCTTTCCTGGTGGATCAGGAACGGCGCAGCACGGCTTTCTGCCGCTTTCTTGATGGCTTCCCAGTGTTTCAGGCGGAAGCTCAGGTCCCACTGCAACGCTTCGGCAGATTTGCCAACGCCTGCGGTGCGCACGATAAGGCCCATGCCGTCTGGCAGTTCAAGACTTGCCAGTGCTTCTTTCAGCTCGGTACGGTCATCGCCTTCGATACGGCGAGAGATGCCACCCGCACGCGGGTTGTTTGGCATCAATACCAGATAGCTTCCTGCCAGACTGATAAAGGTGGTCAGCGCGGCGCCTTTGTTGCCACGCTCTTCTTTATCGATCTGGACGATAACTTCCTGACCTTCACGCAGAACATCTTTGATGTTCGGACGGCCATGGGAGTTGTAGTTTGCAGGAAAATATTCGCGGGCGATTTCTTTGAGAGGAAGGAAACCGTGACGCTCAGCACCGTAATCGACAAATGCAGCTTCAAGGCTTGGTTCAATGCGGGTGATTTTGCCTTTGTAAATGTTCGCTTTTTTCTGTTCGTGTCCAGGACTTTCGATATCCAGATCGTACAGGCGCTGCCCATCCACAAGGGCGACACGCAACTCTTCTTGCTGAGTTGCGTTGATTAACATTCTTTTCATCGTAACTTACTCGTTATTCTTACATTGACGACAAAGCTGCGGGCAAGGTGACGCTTTCCGGGGTATGAACCGATGGCCTCGTGTCTATTCACGTCGCCAACCTCACGGTTGTCGCTCGCTTAAGAGGCGCAGAGTGTCGGTTGCCTGTATTTCATAGGGAAACACAGCGCAATTATCAGGGGAATTGCCTGGGAAAACTCTCCAGAGAACAATCCTTATACCGGGAAGTACTGCAACCCGCAGCCCGCTAACTGCCTGAAAGATCAATACGTCTTACGCCATTGCTGCGTGGATGATCGGTCAGACAAAATTGGTCATTCCGTCGACATCCTTACAAAACCCGGATTTAACGCGGAAAACGGATTCATTATTCCACTGCTCGCCGGGTTATAGCAAGATGACTTTTACCAATTATCACCCGGTTACTCACAGTTTCTTCACTTCAACGGGGTGATTGGTTTAATAACCACCAAATCGATTGCGCGAAAGGGGAGTGGTCCGGATAAAAGTAAATATAAGCATAGAAAAATGAGTGGCGCTAATGTCAGACGCTATTTAGAATCGCCAACCATGAAAACAGAGACTCCAGCCGTAAAAATGGTTGCCATCGCCGACGACGAGGCAGGGCAACGTATCGATAATTTTTTGCGCACCCAATTGAAGGGTGTGCCAAAAAGTATGATTTATCGCATCTTGCGTAAGGGTGAGGTGCGGGTGAACAAAAAACGTGTGAAGCCCGAGTACAAGCTCGAGGCGGGCGATGAAGTCCGCATTCCACCGGTACGTGTTGCAGAGCGTGAAGAAGAGGTCGTTTCTCCGAAGCTGCAAAAAGTCGCGGCTTTGAGCGACGTTATCCTTTATGAGGACGACCACATTCTGGTGCTGAATAAACCGTCCGGAACGGCGGTACACGGGGGGAGCGGTCTGAGCTTCGGCGTGATCGAAGGTTTACGTGCGCTGCGCCCGGAAGCGCGTTTCCTCGAACTGGTTCACCGTCTTGACCGTGATACCTCAGGCGTGCTGCTGGTGGCGAAAAAACGTTCTGCACTGCGTTCCCTGCATGAACAGCTGCGCGAAAAAGGGATGCAGAAAGATTATCTGGCGCTGGTGCGCGGCCAGTGGCAGTCCCACGTGAAAGTGGTGCAGGCGCCGCTGCTGAAAAATATTCTGCAAAGCGGTGAGCGCATTGTTCGTGTAAATCAGGAAGGGAAACCGTCTGAGACGCGATTTAAAGTAGAAGAGCGCTACGAATTCGCCACGCTGGTGCGCTGTAGTCCGGTGACGGGGCGTACTCACCAGATTCGCGTCCATACCCAGTTTGCAGGCCATCCGATTGCGTTCGACGATCGCTATGGCGATCGCGAGTTTGATAAGCAGTTGGCGGGTACGGGGCTGTCGCGTCTGTTCCTGCATGCGGCAGCGCTGAAGTTTACCCATCCTAATACCGGTGAAGTTATCCGTATTGAAGCGCCGCTGGATGATCAGTTGAAACGCTGCCTGAAAGTTCTGCGCGGCTGATTATGTGCCGGGGGGCGCTGCGCTTACCCGGCCTACGAAATCCGTAGGCCCATGCAAGCGAAGCGCCGCTGGGCAAAAATCACATCGTCAGCGGATTACACTCTTCTCGCCTTAACATCTGGCACAGCGCAATCAGCGGCAACCCCACCAGCGTGTTGGGATCCCGCCCGTCCAGCTTGTCGAACAGTGCAATTCCCAGCCCTTCACTTTTGAAACTCCCTGCGCAGTTCAGAGGACGTTCCCGACGCACGTAATCCATAATCTCCTCCTCGCTGAGATGACGGAAGTGCACATCAAATGGCTCACACTCGGTTTGCAGATGACCGGAGGCGGAATTATAAAGCGCCAGGCCGGTATAAAAGGTCACGATACTGCCTCGCGCACGCAAAAGCTGCTGGCAGGCGTTTTCTTCCGTATGCGGTTTACCGGTGATTTCGCCGTCCAGCACACAAACCTGATCGGAGCCTATAATCAGATGAGCGGGGTAACGTACGGCCAGCGACTGTGCTTTCTCTTTCGCGAGACGGGTCACCAGATGACGCGGTGACTCGCCCGGCTGTGGCGTTTCATCCACCTCCGGCGCGGCGCATTCAAACGGGATCCCGAGCTTTTCCAGCAGCATTCGGCGATAAGGTGAAGTGGAAGCAAGGACGAGATTTGGCATATTTTTATCACCAGATATAGCGTATCGATGCCAGCCATTTTAAACTACAGGCCGCAATGTGTGCGAATAATTGGCAAAAGGCAGCTCTGGTTGCCTTTTTCTTTGACTCTATGACGTTACAAAGTTAATATGCGCGCCCTATGCAAAAGGTAAAATTACCCCTGACTCTTGATCCGGTTCGTACGGCTCAAAAACGCCTCGATTACGAAGGAATCTATTCTTCCGATCAGGCTGAGCGTATTGCCGAATCTGTAGTCAGTGTGGACAGTGATGTAGAGTGCTCCATGTCGTTCGCTATCGACAACCAGCGCCTCGCCGTTTTAACCGGTGATGCAAAGGTGACGGTAACGCTCGAATGTCAGCGCTGCGGGAAACCGTTTGTACAGCATGTTCACACAACGTATTGTTTCAGTCCGGTTCGTTCTGACGAACAGGCTGAAGCACTCCCGGAAGCGTATGAACCGATTGAGGTTAACGAATTCGGTGAAATCGATCTTCTGGCGCTGGTTGAAGATGAAGTCATCCTCTCCCTGCCAGTCGTTCCGGTGCATGATTCTGAACACTGTGAAGTGTCCGAGGCGGACATGGTCTTTGGGGAACTGCCTGATGAAGCGCAAAAACCAAATCCATTTGCCGTATTAGCCAGCTTAAAGCGTAAGTAATTGAGGAGTAAGGTCCATGGCCGTACAACAGAATAAACCAACCCGTTCCAAACGTGGCATGCGTCGTTCCCATGACGCGCTGACCGCAGTTACCAGCCTGTCTGTAGACAAGACTTCTGGTGAGAAACACCTGCGTCACCACATCACCGCTGACGGTTTCTACCGCGGCCGCAAGGTTATCACTAAGTAATCACACGTCAGCGTGATTAGGCTTAGTGAGGAACTTCCCCGTGAAAACGGGGAGTTTACCGAACCAGGCTGCGACGATACCTTGACACGTCTAACCCTGGCGTTAGATGTCATGGGGGGAGATTTTGGCCCTACCGTGACAGTGCCTGCAGCATTGCAGGCACTGAATTCTAATTCGCAACTCACACTTCTTTTAGTCGGTAATCCCGACACAATCACGCCATTACTTGCAAAAGCTGACTTTGAACAACGTTCGCGTCTGCAGATTATTCCTGCGCAGTCAGTTATTGCCAGTGATGCCCGGCCATCGCAGGCTATTCGTAATAGCCGCGGCAGCTCTATGCGAATGGCGCTGGAGCTGGTGAAAGAAGGGCGAGCGCAGGCTTGCGTCAGCGCGGGAAATACTGGCGCGCTGATGGGACTGTCGAAATTATTGCTCAAGCCGATTGAGGGCATTGAGCGTCCGGCGCTGGTGACGGTGTTACCGCATCAGCAGAAGGGCAAAACGGTGGTGCTCGATCTGGGCGCTAACGTAGATTGTGATAGTACAATGCTGGCTCAGTTTGCCGTGATGGGGTCGGTGCTGGCAGAAGACGTGGTCGGGATTACCAATCCCCGCGTTGCGTTATTGAATATTGGTGAAGAAGAGACCAAAGGCCTGGACAGTATCCGCGACGCTGCGGAAATACTCAAACAGGTTCCCTCCATCAACTATATTGGTTATCTCGAAGCCAATGAGTTGCTGACGGGCAAAACGGATGTATTAGTGTGTGATGGCTTCACCGGAAACGTGACGTTGAAGACCATGGAAGGGGTCGTACGAATGTTCCTTTCTCTGCTGAAATCGCAGGGAGAAGGTAAAAAAAGGTCCTGGTGGCTGATTTTATTAAAGCGTTGGTTACAAAAAAGCCTGACGCGGCGATTCAGTCACCTCAACCCCGACCAGTATAATGGCGCCTGTCTGTTAGGATTGCGCGGCATCGTGATTAAGAGTCATGGCGCCGCCAATCAGCGAGCATTTACCGTCGCGATTGAACAGGCAGTGCAGGCGGTGCAGCGACAAGTCCCTCAGAGGATTGCCGCTCGCCTGGGATCTGTATTAGCTAAAAGTGACTGAGCGTACATGTATACGAAGATTTTAGGTACCGGCAGCTACCTGCCAAAACAAGTGCGTACCAACGCCGATCTTGAAAAAATGGTAGATACGTCTGACGAGTGGATTGTCACGCGCACAGGTATCCGTGAACGTCGTATCGCCGCGCCAGACGAAACTGTGTCCACCATGGGCTACGAAGCCGCTCAGCGAGCGCTTGAGATGGCTGGCATTGATAAAGAACAGATCGGGCTTATTGTGGTGGCGACAACATCTGCCACGCATGCCTTCCCAAGCGCAGCGTGCCAGGTGCAGAACATGCTCGGCATCAAAGGCTGCCCGGCATTTGATGTTGCAGCGGCGTGCGCGGGTTTCACCTATGCGCTGAGCATCGCCGATCAGTATGTTAAATCGGGTGCCGTAAAATATGCGCTGGTGATCGGTGCTGATGTGCTGGCGCGTACCTGCGATCCAACCGATCGCGGCACAATCATTATTTTTGGCGATGGCGCGGGCGCGGTACTGCTGGGGCAGTCCGAAGAACCAGGCATTATCTCCACGCACCTGCACGCTGACGGTCGCTACGGCGAGCTGTTAACGCTGCCTAACGCCGATCGCGTTAATCCGGACAGTTCGATTTACCTGACAATGGCGGGTAATGAAGTGTTCAAGGTGGCCGTGACCGAACTCGCTCACATTGTTGATGAGACGCTGGAAGCGAACAATCTGGATCGCGCCGCACTCGACTGGCTGGTACCGCATCAGGCTAACCTGCGTATTATCAGCGCGACGGCGAAGAAGTTGGGCATGTCTATGGATAACGTTGTGGTGACGCTTGATCGCCACGGCAACACCTCTGCGGCATCGGTACCGTGCGCATTTGACGAAGCGGTACGCGATGGACGAATTAAACGGGGCCAACTGGTCTTGCTTGAAGCCTTTGGTGGCGGGTTCACCTGGGGTTCCGCGCTGGTTCGTTTCTAGGATAAGGATTAAAAAATGACGCAATTTGCTTTTGTGTTCCCGGGACAGGGCTCACAAACTGTTGGGATGTTGTCTGAAATGGCAGCAAACTATCCGGTTATTGAAGAGACTTTCCGTGAAGCTTCTGACGCGCTGGGTTATGATCTGTGGGCGCTGACCCAGCAGGGCCCAGCTGAAGAGCTGAACAAAACCTGGCAGACTCAACCGGCACTGCTGGCAGCCTCCGTCGCATTGTGGCGCGTATGGCAGCAGCAGGGCGGCAAAACGCCGGCGCTGATGGCGGGTCATAGCCTGGGTGAATACTCTGCGCTGGTCTGCGCAGGGGTGATTGCCTTCGCTGACGCGGTCCGTCTGGTTGAATTGCGTGGTAAGTTTATGCAGGAAGCGGTGCCAGAAGGCACGGGCGGCATGTCTGCCATCATCGGTCTGGATGATGCTTCTATTGCTAAAGCCTGTGAAGAATCTGCTGAAGGTCAGGTCGTTTCTCCGGTAAACTTTAACTCGCCAGGCCAGGTAGTTATCGCGGGTCATAAAGAAGCGGTTGAGCGTGCAGGCGCTGCCTGTAAAGCTGCGGGTGCAAAACGTGCACTGCCGCTGCCGGTGAGCGTGCCGTCTCACTGTGCGCTGATGAAGCCCGCTGCCGATAAACTGGCGGTTGAGCTGGAAAAAATGACCTTTAACGCACCGACGATTTCCGTTGTGAATAACGTCGATGTCAAGTGCGAAACCGCGCCGGAGGCTATCCGTAACGCGCTGGTTCGCCAGCTCTACAGCCCAGTTCAGTGGACCAAAACCGTTGAATTTATGGCGTCTCAGGGCGTTGAACATCTGTATGAAGTCGGTCCAGGTAAGGTACTTACCGGTCTGACAAAACGTATTGTAGACACCCTGACTGCCTCGGCGATTAACGAGCCGGAAGCAATGAAAGCGGCACTCTCGCAATAAAAGAGGAATACCATGAGTTTTGAAGGAAAAATTGCCCTGGTGACCGGCGCAAGCCGCGGTATCGGGCGTGCTATTGCTGAAACACTGGTTGCGCGCGGCGCGACGGTGATCGGGACTGCGACCAGCGAGAATGGCGCACAGGCCATCAGCGAGTATCTGGGTGCGAACGGCAAAGGTCTGGTACTGAATGTGACTGAACCAGCATCTATCGAATCTGTTCTGGAAAATATTCGCGCAGAGTTTGGCGAAGTGGATATTCTGGTCAATAATGCCGGGATCACTCGCGACAACCTGTTGATGCGAATGAAAGATGATGAGTGGAACGATATTATCGAAACCAACCTGTCATCGGTATTCCGTCTGTCAAAAGCGGTAATGCGCGCTATGATGAAAAAGCGTCATGGACGTATTATCACTGTAGGTTCTGTGGTTGGTACCATGGGAAATGCTGGTCAGGCTAACTACGCTGCGGCGAAAGCAGGTCTGATCGGTTTCAGTAAGTCGCTGGCGCGCGAAGTCGCGTCCCGCGGAATTACTGTAAACGTTGTTGCTCCGGGCTTTATTGAAACGGACATGACGCGTGCGCTGACCGATGATCAGCGTGCGGGTACGCTGGCGGCAGTTCCAGCGGGTCGTCTTGGCGACCCTAAAGAAATCGCCAGCGCGGTTGCATTTTTAGCCTCTGACGAAGCGGGTTACATCACTGGTGAAACCCTCCACGTCAACGGCGGGATGTACATGGTTTAATCACGATCGAAAATATTTGCGTTATTTGGGCAAATGGCCTCAAAATAACGTAAAATCGTGGTAAGACCTGCCGGGATTTAGTTGCAAATTTTTCAACATTTTATACACTACGAAAACCATCGCGAAAGCGAGTTTTGATAGGAAATTTAAGAGTATGAGCACTATCGAAGAACGCGTTAAGAAAATTATCGGCGAACAGCTGGGCGTTAAGCAGGAAGAAGTTGTGAACTCCGCTTCCTTTGTTGAAGACCTGGGCGCAGATTCTCTTGACACCGTTGAGCTGGTAATGGCTCTGGAAGAAGAGTTTGATACTGAGATTCCGGACGAAGAAGCTGAGAAAATCACCACCGTTCAGGCTGCCATTGATTACATCAACGGTCACCAGGCGTAAGTGAACATCTCCAGGCGGTCATTCGACCGCCTGAGTTTTATCTTTTGTAGTCCCACGAATCTCTTTTTTTATCCCTCCCTGGAGGACAAACGTGTCTAAGCGTCGTGTAGTTGTGACCGGACTTGGCATGTTGTCTCCTGTCGGCAATACCGTAGAGTCCACCTGGAAAGCTCTCCTTGCCGGTCAGAGCGGCATCAGCCTAATCGACCATTTCGATACTAGCGCCTATGCAACGAAATTTGCTGGCTTAGTAAAGGATTTTAACTGTGAAGAGATCATCTCGCGCAAAGAACAGCGCAAGATGGATGCCTTCATTCAATATGGAATTGTCGCTGGCGTTCAGGCCATGCAGGATTCTGGCCTTGAGATTACGGAAGAGAACGCTACCCGTATCGGCGCTGCTATCGGCTCCGGGATTGGCGGTCTTGGCCTGATCGAGGAAAACCATACATCTCTGGTGAATGGCGGCCCGCGTAAAATCAGCCCGTTCTTCGTTCCGTCTACGATTGTAAACATGGTGGCAGGTCACCTGACCATTATGTTCGGCCTGCGTGGTCCAAGCATCTCAATCGCGACAGCCTGTACGTCTGGCGTGCATAACATCGGCCAGGCCGCGCGTATCATCGCGTACGGCGATGCAGATGCTATGGTTGCGGGCGGTGCTGAAAAAGCCAGTACCCCGCTGGGCGTCGGTGGCTTCGGTGCAGCGCGTGCGCTCTCTACCCGAAACGATAATCCTCAGGCGGCGAGCCGTCCGTGGGATAAAGACCGTGATGGTTTCGTGCTGGGTGACGGTGCAGGCATGATCGTACTGGAAGAGTACGAACACGCGAAAAAACGTGGCGCGAAAATTTATGCTGAAGTTGTTGGCTTTGGCATGAGCAGCGATGCTTACCACATGACGTCTCCTCCAGAGAACGGCGCAGGTGCTGCGCTGGCGATGGAAAACGCCATCCGTGATGCGGGCATTACGCCGGCACAGATTGGCTACGTTAACGCGCACGGGACATCTACCCCTGCGGGCGATAAAGCAGAAGCGCAGGCGGTTAAGTCTATCTTCGGCGAATCTGCCAGCCGTGTACTGGTGAGCTCCACGAAATCCATGACCGGTCACCTCCTGGGTGCGGCGGGTGCAGTAGAATCAATCTACTCTATTCTCGCGCTGCGCGATCAGGCTGTACCGCCAACCATCAACCTGGATAATCCAGATGAAGGTTGCGATCTGGACTTCGTTCCCCACGAAGCGCGCCAGGTTAGCGGTATGGAGTACACCCTGTGTAACTCCTTCGGCTTCGGTGGGACTAACGGTTCTCTGATCTTCAAAAAGGTCTGAGTCTGGTTAGTCGCTGACGATAATAAAGGTCCGCTTGCCGGGCCTTTTTTATTAGGTGATATCCCCTTGTCCGGCTAACCACATCCTGCCAGACTGAGCCTCCATGCATAAGGAGCCACTATGTTTTTAATTAATGGCCTTGAGCAAGAAATGCTGCCGGCAAGCGACAGGGCGACCCAGTTTGGCGATGGCTGTTTCACGACCGCGCGTATTCTCGACGGTGGCGTGTGCCTGCTCGGGGCCCATATCCTTCGTTTACAAAAAGCCTGCGAAGCATTACTGATCCCCTTCTCGCAGTGGGACATTCTTGAAAGTGAAATGCGTCGGCTGGCGTCAGAGAAAGCAAGCGGCGTCCTGAAAGTCATTATCAGCCGCGGCAGCGGTGGTCGGGGCTATAGCGGTTCTGCCTGCCAGCATCCTGCGCGGATCCTTTCCGTTTCAGATTATCCTTCCCATTACGCGCACTGGCGTGAAGAGGGCGTAGTCCTGGCGCTTAGCCCGGTACGTCTGGGGCGAAACCCGATGCTCGCTGGCATAAAACATCTTAACCGTCTTGAACAGGTGCTTATTCGTACTCATCTTGAGCAGACGGAGGCCGGGGAGGCGCTGGTTCTTGACAGCGAAGGGTACATTACGGAATGCTGTGCGGCTAATTTACTCTGGCGGAAGGGCAGTGACGTATTCACGCCTTCGCTGGAGCAGGCCGGAGTCAACGGCATTATGCGGCAGTTTTGTTTGCAACAGCTGGCACGCGCAGGCTTTCGCGTTGTCGAAGTTAACGCTAAGGAAGAGGCGCTGCTGGCTGCCGAAGAAGTTGTTATCTGCAATGCGCTGATGCCCGTTGTCCCCGTTCGCGCTTATGACCGCAAGTGCTGGTCATCCCGCGAGCTGTTCCAGTTTCTGGCCCCGTTATGTGAGCAAACCAGGTAGTCATGAAGAAAATGTTACGCTTTGTCCTCCTTCTTATCGTTGCGTTCGGAATCGCTGGCGGAGCGGGAGTGTGGAAAGTCCGTCAGCTGGCTGAAAGTCAGATCCTGATTAAAGACGAGACGATTTTTACCCTGAAAGCGGGGACCGGGCGGCAGGCGCTTGGTCAGCAGCTGTATGACGACAAAATTATCAATCGTCCACGCGTATTCCAGTGGCTGCTGCGTATTCAGCCGGACCTGTCCCATTTCAAGGCCGGTACCTATCGTTTCACCCCTGGCATGACCGTGCGCGAGATGCTGCAACTGCTGGAGAGTGGTAAAGAAGCCCAGTTCCCATTGCGTTTTGTGGAAGGTATGCGTCTGAGCGATTATCTCAGGCAACTGCGTGACGCGCCGTACATCAAGCATACGCTGAAAGATGACCGCTACCAGACCGTGGCAGACGCCTTAAAATTCGAACATCCCGAGTGGGTGGAAGGCTGGTTCTGGCCCGATACGTGGATGTATACGGCAGGCACGACGGATGTGGCAATTCTGAAGCGAGCGCACAACAAAATGGTCGCGGCGGTAGACGCTGCCTGGAAAGGGCGAGCAGAGGGCCTGCCTTATCAAGATCAAAACCAGTTCATGACGATGGCCTCGATCATCGAGAAAGAGACGGCCGTTGCTGCCGAACGTGACCAGGTTGCCTCGGTGTTTATTAACCGTCTGCGCATCGGCATGCGTTTGCAAACCGATCCTACCGTCATCTACGGCATGGGCGAAAACTACAACGGCAGGATTTCCAGAAAAGATCTGGAAACGCCAACGGCGTATAATACCTACGTGATTAGCGGCCTGCCGCCTGGACCGATTGCGACGCCGAGTGAAGCATCGTTGAAGGCCGCCGCGCACCCGGCCAAAACGCCGTATCTCTATTTTGTGGCTGACGGAAAAGGGGGGCATACGTTCAATACCAACCTGGCCAGTCACAATCGCTCCGTTCAGGACTATCTGAAGGCACTTAAGGAAAAAAATGCGCAGTAAATACATTGTCATTGAGGGACTCGAAGGGGCGGGCAAAACCACCGCCCGTAACGTGGTGGTGGATACGCTGAAATCGCTTGGCGTCGCCGACATGGTCTTCACCCGCGAGCCGGGCGGTACGCAGCTGGCGGAAAAACTGCGCAGCCTGGTTCTGGATATCAAATCCGTTGGCGATGAAGTTATTACCGACAAAGCGGAAGTGCTGATGTTCTATGCGGCGCGCGTTCAGCTGGTGGAGACGGTGATCAAACCCGCTCTGGCAGAAGGCAAATGGGTGATTGGCGATCGCCACGATCTCTCAACCCAGGCGTATCAGGGCGGTGGCCGGGGTATCGATCAGGCCATGCTGGCTACGCTTCGCGACGCGGTTCTGGGCGATTTCCGTCCTGACCTGACGCTGTATCTGGACGTGACCCCTGAGGTGGGCCTGAAGCGCGCCCGTGCCCGCGGCGAACTGGACCGCATCGAACAGGAGTCTTTTGATTTCTTTAACCGCACCCGTGCGCGTTATCTGGAACTGGCCGGGCAGGACAAGACCATTCGTACCATCGATGCGACGCAATCCCTTGAAGACGTTACATGTGATATTCAGCAGACCGTTACGCAGTGGCTACAGGAGCAGCAGGCATGAAATGGTATCCATGGTTGCGCCCACACTTTGAACAGCTGATCGGCAGCTATCAGGTTGGTCGGGGGCATCATGCGTTACTGATCCAGGCGCTGCCGGGAATGGGTGATGATGCGTTGATTTACGCCATCACCCGCTTTCTGATGTGCCAACAGCCGGAAGGACATAAAAGCTGCGGTAAGTGCCGGGGTTGCCAGCTCATGCAGGCGGGCACGCATCCTGACTATTACACCCTCGAACCTGAGAAGGGCAAAAATACGCTCGGTATCGACGCGGTGCGTGAGGTCAGTGAGAAACTGTACGAATATGCGCGTCTGGTGGGGGCGAAAGTGGTGTGGCTGAAAGATGCCGCGCTGCTCACGGAAGCCGCAGCCAACGCGCTGTTAAAAACCCTGGAAGAGCCGCCAGAAAACACCTGGTTTTTCCTCTCCTGCCGCGAGCCGGAACGCTTGCTGGCGACGCTGCGCAGTCGCTGCCGTCTTCACCACCTTGCTGTCCCTCAGGAATCCTGGGCACTCGCCTGGCTTGAGCGGGAAGTGACGGTGTCACAAGACGCGGCGCTCTCAGCGTTGCGCCTGTGCAGCGGTGCGCCTGCGGCTGCGCTGGCCTTATTACAGCCCGAGGTGTGGTCCCAGCGTGAAACGCTGTGTCGTGCGGTTGAATCAGCCCTCGACATCCATGACTGGCTGAGCGTGCTGCCAGCGCTGAACAGCGATCAGGCTCCGGAACGGCTGCACTGGCTGGCCGCGCTGCTGCTGGATGCGCTCAAAATTCAGCAGGGGGCTACGCTTCTGACTAACCCTGACGTGTGGGCGCTGGTCACCACGCTGGCGAATCGCCTGTCAGGGCAGTCGCTGCACGCTATCCTTCATGATATCTGCCAGAGTCGTGAACAACTTTTGACGGTAACCGGTCTCAATCGCGAGCTTTTACTGACTGACCAGTTACTGCGTATCGAACACTACCTGCAACCGGGTGTCATACCGCCGGTTTCCCACCTCTGAGAGAGACATTATGTTTTTAGTCGACTCACACTGCCATCTCGATGGCCTGGATTATCAATCCCTGCATAAAAATGTGGACGACGTGCTGGCGAAAGCCGCCGCGCGCGATGTGAAATTTTGCCTGGCCGTGGCAACCACGTTGCCGGGTTACCGCTCCATGCGTGAACTGGTAGGCGAGCGCGATAATGTCGTCTTCTCCTGCGGCGTGCATCCGCTGAATCAGGATGAAGCGTACGACGTTGAGGATTTACGCCGTCTTGCCGCAGAAGAGGGCGTAGTGGCGATGGGCGAGACCGGCCTGGACTATTTCTACACTCCGGAAACGAAACCTCGCCAGCAGGAATCCTTCCGTAACCACATCCGCATTGGCCGGGAACTGAATAAGCCGGTTATCGTTCACACCCGAGATGCGCGCGCCGACACGCTGGGTATCCTGCGGGAAGAAAAGGTGACGGATTGCGGTGGCGTACTACACTGTTTCACAGAAGACAGAGAAACGGCGGGTAAGCTGCTTGATTTGGGCTTTTATATCTCGTTCTCGGGGATTGTCACGTTCCGTAATGCTGAGCAACTGCGTGATGCGGCGCGCTATGTTCCGCTGGATCGTATTCTGGTGGAAACCGATTCCCCGTACCTGGCGCCGGTGCCTCATCGTGGCAAAGAGAACCAGCCAGCGATGACCCGGGATGTCGCTGAGTATATGGCCGTTCTGAAAGGTGTCAGTATTGAAGAACTGGCTCGCGTGACAACGGAAAACTTCGCCAGCCTGTTCCATATTGACCCCGCCCGCCTGCAATCTGTCTGATACACCTGTTATTTTTAGGCTCGTAATTAATAACTAAAGCGAGTAAAGTTCACCGCCTCATTCGGGGCGGTGATGGCGTTTTTAGACACATCCAGACATGCTTTATGTAAATATCTGCAAGTTTTTTGGCCGTCTTGAACTGAAACGTGATAGCCGTCAAACAAACTCAGAGGGAATTATTTTACTCTGTGTAATAAATAAAGGGCGCTTAGATGTCCTGTCCACGGCGCGGTACTCCCCCCGGGCCAATGCGTGAAAACGTAAAAAAAAGCACAAATACTCAGGAGCACTCTCAATTATGTTTAAGAATGCATTTGCTAACCTGCAAAAGGTCGGTAAATCGCTGATGCTGCCAGTATCCGTACTGCCTATCGCAGGTATCCTGCTGGGTGTCGGTTCTGCAAACTTCAGCTGGCTGCCAGCCGTAGTTTCCCACGTGATGGCCGAAGCAGGCGGTTCTGTTTTTGCTAACATGCCGCTGATCTTCGCTATCGGTGTTGCTCTGGGCTTCACCAATAACGACGGTGTTTCCGCTCTGGCGTCCGTTGTTGCTTACGGCATCATGGTGAAAACCATGGCTGTGGTTGCGCCGCTGGTACTGCATTTACCTGCTGAAGAGATTGCCGCTAAGCACCTGGCGGACACCGGTGTTCTCGGTGGTATCATCTCCGGTGCGATTGCAGCGTATATGTTTAACCGCTTCTATCGCATCAAGCTGCCTGAGTATCTGGGCTTCTTCGCGGGTAAACGTTTTGTGCCGATCATTTCTGGTCTGGCCGCGATTTTCACCGGTGTGGTCCTGTCCTTCATCTGGCCACCAATCGGTACGGCAATCCAGACCTTCTCTCAGTGGGCAGCTTACCAGAACCCGGTTGTGGCGTTCGGTATCTACGGCTTCATTGAGCGCTGCCTGGTACCATTTGGTCTGCACCACATCTGGAACGTTCCATTCCAGATGCAGATTGGTGAATACACCAACGCAGCAGGTCAGGTGTTCCACGGCGACATCCCACGCTACATGGCGGGCGACCCAACGGCAGGTAAACTGTCTGGTGGCTTCCTGTTCAAAATGTACGGTCTGCCGGCCGCTGCAATTGCTATCTGGCACTCTGCTAAACCAGAGAACCGTGCAAAAGTGGGCGGTATCATGATCTCCGCAGCGCTGACCTCGTTCCTGACCGGTATCACCGAGCCGATCGAGTTCTCCTTCATGTTCGTTGCGCCGATCCTGTACATCATCCACGCGGTACTGGCAGGTCTGGCATTCCCAATCTGTATCCTGCTGGGTATGCGTGACGGTACGTCCTTCTCTCACGGCCTGATCGACTTCATCGTTCTGTCCGGTAACAGCAGCAAGCTGTGGCTGTTCCCAATCGTGGGTGCGGGCTACGCAGTGGTGTACTACACCGTCTTCCGCGTGCTGATCAAAGCACTGGACCTGAAAACGCCGGGTCGTGAAGATGCAACGGAAGACAGCAAAGCCGGTGTGACCAGCGAAATGGCACCTGCTCTGGTTGCTGCTTTCGGCGGTAAAGAGAACATCACTAACCTGGACGCGTGTATCACTCGTCTGCGTGTGAGCGTTGCCGACGTTGCGAAAGTCGACCAGCCGGGTCTGAAAAAACTGGGCGCAGCAGGTGTCGTTGTTGCAGGTTCTGGTGTTCAGGCAATCTTCGGAACGAAATCCGATAACCTGAAAACCGAAATGGATGAGTACATCCGCAACAACTAAGCTGTGATCTGGGGAGACTAAGGCAGCCGAATGGCTGCCTTTTTTATTACTCGGTTTGGGGGGCCGGGTGGCGGCTGCGCCTTACCCGGCCTACGTGATGGGTAGGCCCGGCAAGCGCAGCGCCACCGGGCCTAATACTCAGAAGTCGTAGCTCGCGCTCACCGAAACGTTCAGTGGCGCGCCATACACTACATACGATCCGACGTAGTCGTAATACTCTTTGTCGAACAGGTTGTTGACGTTAGCCTGAACAGCAAAGTCTTTGGTGACCTGATAGCGACTGAACAGGTTCACCAGCCCATAGCTGCCTTGCTCCGCGCGGGAACGTCCTGCCGGACCGCCTTCCACGTCCGTCCACACTTTGTTCTGCCAGTTTACGCCACCGCCCACGGTCAGTTCCGGCAGCATTGGCAGTTGATAACGGGTGAACAACTTCATGGTTGTGCGCGGCTGATCGGAGCTGACAGCGTTGCCATTCTTATCTTCTGCAACGTAACGCGTCGCGCCAAAGGTCAGCTGCCAGTTATCGGTTAGTGCACCGTTGAGCTCAAACTCGACCCCTTTGCTGACCACCCCGTCCATCGATTCATAAATCGACTCACCGCTCGGCATGTAGGTATACGTGTTGCTGGCCACGTTATCCTGCTCAATGCGGAAAATCGCCAACGAGGTGGTGAGGCGGGTATTAAACCAGTCTGCCTTCACCCCGGCTTCGTAGCTTTTACCCGTGGTAGGGTCGAGATAACGTCCACTGGCATTGCGCTTATCCTGCGGCTGGAAGATAGAGGTATAGCTGACGTAGGTCGACCAGTCCTCATTGATGTCATACACCAGGCCGGCATACGGCGTGACATCATCTTTGGTGCTTTCCAGACGGGTATTCGGCGAACCAGCGGGGTTATAGCGTATGTTGTATTGGGTGTAACGCGCCCCCAGGATCAGATGCAACGGATCGGCGAGTGAGAAACGCGCAGAGGAATAGGCTGAAGACTGGCGAATATCATCCTTGCTGTAGAGTTTCCACGGCGTCCACTGCGGATCGGCAATGTTCCCGTTCCAGTTCTTAAAGTTGCCGACATCAACCATGCCGTATACTGCATCCGGCATGGTGTTGTCGTAATGGTTACGCTGACGGCTAAAGCTGCCGCCGAACATCATCTCGTGCTGACGGCCAAAGAGATCGAAGCCGCCGCGCAGGAAGGCATCGACCGCATCCTGTTTGCGTTCCCCGCGGTTCCAGCCGCCGTAACCCACCAGGCCCGCGCCGGTCTCTTTATCCGGATAACCGGACATATACATCAGCTTAGAGTCAAAGTTGGTTTCAGCATGCATGCCGTTGATGTGCGCTTCCCAGCCATTATCGAAACGCTGGGTCAGGTTAGCGAAGATGCGGGTGCTGTCTTTATCTGAATAGGCCCAGTCAGGCGCGACGGTCTGGCTGCGATTGTAGTTGGTCTTACTTCCGTCGCTGTACCAGGTCGGCAGCCCGCCCCAGGTTGGGTCGGCGGTATGGCTTTCCTGATACTCATACCCTACAGAGAGGGTCGTGCTGTCGGTAACATCTGCATCCATCACGCCGTAGAGGAATTTCTTCCGGTAGTGGTAGTTATCCACGAAGCTGTCGTTGTCCTGATAACCCGTGATCAGACGACCCCGTACCTTACCTGATTCCACCAGCGGCGCCTGGAGATCCAGCACGTAACGCTGCTTGTCCCAGCTGCCATAGCTGGCGGAGACGTTGCCTTTAAATTCCTGGCTGTCCGCATGCTTGCGCACCATATTAACGTACGCCGCCGGGTTGCCCGTCCCGGACATCAGGCCTGTGGCGCCGCGGACCACTTCAATGCGGTCATAAATTGCGGTATCGGCGGCGGTATCACCAAAGTTCCACACTTCACTGATGGACGTTGGAAGGTCGTCATAGGCGTAGTTGCTGACGAAAAATCCGCGTGAGTAAAATACGGTACGGTCGCTGTCCTGCACCTGCGCCGTAATGCCCGTGGTGTTCGTCAGCACCTGGCCGATGGATTGCAGATTCTGGTCAGCCATACGTTGCTGGCTGATAACGCTGACGGACTGTGGGATGTCGCGGGGAACCAGCAACAGTTTGGTGCCGGTGGTGGTGGTTTTTACGCTGTAATCCTGATCCTGGCTGGCAGAAAGATCCTGTGTGTTATCAAAACCCCCATCAACGACGACGGTATCTTCGGCTGTTGAAGCAGCGAAAGCGGTGGTTGGCGTCAATGCCATAGCAATGCAGGCGGCCAGCAACGAAGGTGTTGCGGCAGGCTGACGTTGCCCATCCCTGATGTGATTAATGAAAGACATCATCAAACCCTTAGTGAATGGTGAAGGTAGTGCGCGACAGTCCCGCTAGCACGGGCTGACGTCGTTTTCTATGTTAAAAATGCGCATGAAAATGCAAATGCGAAATATACGCATTGTGATTAACGCTGTAAACAGATGTTTCGGGATGAACTGAAATCAGGTTTCAGAAAAGAAATGTCCTAAAGCGATGCCTCTTCAGCCAGATGGGCGATAATCAGGAAAGAAATAACGGGAGAAGGTTGAAAGGACAGGAGAAACTCGCTCATACTCTTGTGTTGTGTCACACAGTAAAACAGACAATGTGTGTTAACAACGGACGCACGACGCCAGATTAAACATAAAAGGAAAAGGTCATGGCTGAAGAAACGATTTTCAGTAAAATTATCCGCCGCGAAATTCCGTCGGATATTGTCTATCAGGATGAACTGGTCACGGCTTTCCGCGACATTTCTCCCCAGGCGCCGACGCACATCCTTATTATTCCCAATATTCTGATTCCGACCGTCAATGACGTTAAAACCGAGCATGAAGTTGCGCTGGGCCGTATGCTTACGGTGGCCGCGAAAATTGCTGAGCAGGAAGGGATTGCTGAAGATGGATACCGTTTGATCATGAACTGTAATCGCCATGGCGGCCAGGAAGTCTATCATATTCATATGCATCTTCTGGGTGGACGTCCACTGGGACCGATGCTGGCACATAAAGGTCTTTAATATGTTAACTGGGCGTATTGCAGCGCTGATCGTGACGCTGGTTATGGTTGGGTGCAGCGCGCGTCCCGCCATCCCGGTCAGTGAAGAACAGACGCTGGTGATGGAGTCCTCAGTGCTTGCTGCGGGCATCACGGCGGAAAATCCTTCGTTGACCATAAGCGAAATCCAGTCTTCTGCCTCCTCTACGCTCTATAACGAAAGGCAAGAGCCAGTGACGGTGCATTATCGCTTCTACTGGTATGACGTGAGAGGTCTTGAGATGCACCCGCTTGAGGCGCCGCGTAGCGTGACGGTCCCGGCAAGATCGTCGGTCACGCTCTACGGCAGCGCCAGCTATCTGGGTGCACATAAGGTGAGACTTTATCTTTATTTGTAAGGAGTGAACCTTGATTAAAACAATGAGCCGTTATGCGCTCCTGAGTGCGTTCGCACTCTTTCTGGCAGGCTGTGTGACGCGAACGGAAGAACCTGCACCGGTGGATCAGGCGAAGCCGGGAACGGAACAGCCAACAACACCGGCGCAACCTGTTCCAACCGTGCCGTCTGTACCGACTATTCCGGCGCAGCCTGGCCCGATCGAACATCCGGACGATACCGCGCAGCCTGCGCCGCGAGTGCGGCACTATGACTGGAACGGCGCGATGCAGCCGATGGTGGGCAAAATGTTGCAGGCACAGGGTGTTACGCCTGGCAGTGTGCTGCTGGTGGACAGCGTGAACAACCGTACAAACGGTTCCCTGAATGCGGGAGAAGCGACGGAAACCCTGCGCAACGCGCTGGCAAACAACGGTAAATTTACGCTGGTCTCAGCCCAGCAGCTCGCGGTCGCCAAGCAACAGCTTGGTCTGTCGCCTCAGGACAGCCTGGGTTCGCGCAGTAAAGCGATTGGTATCGCCCGCAACGTTGGCGCGCAGTATGTCCTTTATTCTAACGCGACAGGCAACGTGAACACGCCGTCGTTGCAGATGCAGTTAATGCTGGTTCAAACCGGCGAAATTATCTGGTCAGGTAAAGGTGCCGTTACGCAACAATAAGCGCACGCGTCATGATGTCCTGACGCGTTATTTCCCCCAGTACCGTGTTATCGCGCCGCAAGCCCCCGTCGGGCTTGGCGGCGCGAGTTGCATTATTGAGCGTGGCGACCATCGGCTGGTTTTACGTCAGCATCACGATGCCGCCGCGCCTGCCGCCCATTTTCGTCGCCAGTTCCGCGCCCTGAAGCGCCTTCCCGCCGACCTTGCCCCGAAACCTCATCTCTTTATCAGGGACTGGATGGCGGTGGCGTTTATTGCGGGTGAGATCAAAAGCGAGCTTCCCGATACGCCCACGCTGGCAGCCATGCTGTATCATCTGCATCGACAGCCGCGTCTGGGCTGGCAGGTGACGTTACTTCCATTACTGGATAGCTATTGGCAGCAGGCTGCGCCTGGACGACGCACGCCCTTCTGGCTGGCGCAGCTTAAGCGGCTGCGTAAAGCGGGAGAGCCGAAGGCGTTACGTCTGGCGCCGCTGCATATGGATGTCCATGCGGGGAATATCGTTCATACCACGGCGGGCGAGAAACTTATCGACTGGGAATATGCAGGGGACGGTGACGTGGCGCTTGAACTCGCTGCGGTCTGGATGCCTGATGAGGCTTCGCGCGTTCAGCTGATAACCGCCTATGCCCGAAACGCCAACATAAATGTACTCACCCTTGCGCGGCAGGTCGCGCGCTGGCGTCCGTGGGTGCTGATGCTGATGGCGGGATGGTTTGAAATGCGCCTTCAGCAGACAGATGACGAACAATTTATTGCGCTGGCAAATGATGCCTGGCGTCAGTTACAAACGAAAGGATAAGAGAGGTTGGTGTGGGTCCAGTAATGTTGGATGTTGAAGGGTTTGAGCTGGATGCGGAAGAGCGCGAAATTCTGGCGCACCCGCTGGTAGGGGGGCTGATTCTTTTCACCCGCAATTATCACGATCCGGCGCAGTTGCGCGAGCTGGTTCGCCAGATCCGCGCGGCGTCACGCAATCGCCTGGTGGTGGCCGTCGACCAGGAAGGTGGACGCGTGCAGCGTTTCCGCGAAGGGTTTACGCGTTTACCCGCCGCACAATCTTTTGCTGCGCTGCTGGGTGCTGAAGAGGGCGGTCAACTGGCGCAGGACGCAGGCTGGCTGATGGCCAGCGAGATGATCGCCATGGATATCGATATCAGCTTCGCCCCGGTGCTGGACGTAGGACACATTAGTGCGGCAATAGGTGAGCGTTCGTATCATGACGATCCACGTATCGCGCTGGCAATGGCGACGCGCTTCATTGACGGTATGCACGATGCGGGCATGAAAACCACCGGCAAGCATTTCCCGGGCCACGGGGCGGTGACGGCGGATTCCCATAAAGAAACCCCGCGCGATCCGCGCCCGGAAGCAGACATTCGCGCTAAAGATATGTCTGTTTTCCGCTCGCTGATTACCGATAACAAGCTGGACGCTATTATGCCTGCGCACGTCATCTACAGTGACGTTGATCCGCGTCCGGCCAGCGGCTCTCCGCACTGGCTTAAAACCGTGCTGCGTCACGAGTTAGGCTTCAATGGCGTAATTTTCTCTGACGATTTATCCATGGAAGGGGCGGCGATCATGGGAAGCTATGCCGAACGTGGGCAGGCTTCGCTGGATGCAGGTTGCGATATGATCCTCGTCTGCAATAATCGTAAAGGGGCGGTGAGCGTGCTGGATAACCTGTCGCCGATCAATGCTGAACGTGTTACACAATTGTATCATAAAGGTTCATTTAGTCGTCAGGAGCTGATGGACTCGGCGCGCTGGAAAACGGTAAACGCCCGGCTTGAAGCCCTGAACGAGCGCTGGCAGGCACATAAAGCAGCCCTTTAATTCATCCCGGAAGGCGTAGCGTGGTGAGACGATGATCATTTATTTACACGGTTTTGACTCAAACAGTCCTGGTAATCATGAGAAAGTGCTGCAATTGCAGTTTATCGATCCGGATGTCCGGCTGATCAGTTACAGCACGCGTCATCCGAAGCATGACATGCAGCATCTGCTTAAAGAAGTGGACAAAATGTTGCAGCTCAATATCGACGATCGTCCGCTGATCTGCGGCGTGGGGTTGGGGGGATACTGGGCAGAGCGCATCGGTTTTTTGTGCGATATCCGTCAGGTCATTTTTAATCCTAACCTGTTTCCAAACGAAAACATGGAAGGCAAGATTGACCGTCCGGAAGAGTACGCCGATATCGCAACAAAATGCGTGAGCAATTTCCGCGAAAAGAACCGCGACCGGTGTCTGGCGATCCTCTCCCGCAACGATGAAGCGCTGGACAGCTCCCGCGCTGCCGAACTTCTGCATCATTACTACGAAATTGTCTGGGACGAAGAGCAGACCCACAAGTTCAAAAATATTTCCCCGCACTTGCAGCGTATTAAGGCCTTTAAAACGCTGGGCTGAACTCCCTGAACCTGACAAAGGCCCGGTACGTGAAAGCGTGCCGGGCCTCTTTTTTGTCAGAGTTGTCTACTTTTAAACCATCAAAACTTGATACATATCAATTTTGGTATGACCAATGCGCCTGACGTGCTATTCTCAATGAATCTGAATGGTTTCAGCGCAGTAACCTGTTGTTAATTAAGGGTTATTTATATAACTTTTAATTAACAATTGGTTAATAATTTGAGGGGGTCACGTTGACTACGCCATTGAAAAAGATAGTGATTGTCGGCGGTGGAGCTGGCGGGCTGGAGCTGGCGACGCAGCTGGGTAAGAAACTGGGTCGCGGTAAGAAAGCCAAAATCACGCTGGTGGATCGTAACCACAGCCATCTGTGGAAGCCGTTACTGCACGAAGTGGCGACCGGGTCGCTGGATGAGGGCGTGGATGCGCTCAGCTATCTGGCGCATGCGCGTAACCACCACTTCCAGTTCCAGCTGGGTTCGGTGGTGGACATCAACCGTGAAAATAAAACCATCACGCTGGCTGAGCTGCGTGATGATAAAGGCGAGCTGCTGGTTCCTGAGCGCAAGCTGGCCTATGACACGCTGGTGATGGCCCTGGGCAGTACGTCCAATGATTTCAACACCCCAGGCGTAAAAGAGCACTGTATCTTCCTGGATAACCCGCATCAGGCGCGTCGTTTCCATCAGGAGATGCTTAACCTGTTCCTGAAGTACACCAACAACATGGGTGCTAACGGCAAGGTTAACATTGCTATCGTGGGCGGCGGCGCAACGGGCGTTGAATTATCGGCGGAGTTGCACAATGCGGTCAAACAGCTGCACAGCTACGGCTACAAAGGACTGACTAATGAAGCGCTGAATGTGACGCTGGTGGAAGCAGGTGAACGTATTCTGCCTGCGCTGCCGCCGCGTATTTCTGGCGCGGCGCACAACGAGCTGACCAAACTGGGCGTGCGCGTGCTGACCCAGACCATGGTGACCAGCGCGGATGAGGGCGGACTGCATACCAAAGACGGCGAATACATCCAGGCCGACCTGATGGTCTGGGCTGCGGGGATCAAAGCGCCTGATTTCATGAAAGATATCGGTGGGCTGGAGACAAACCGCATTAACCAGCTGGTGACAGAGCCGACGCTGCAAACCACGCGCGATCCGGACATCTTCGCTATCGGCGACTGTGCCTCCTGCGCGCGTCCGGAAGGCGGGTTTGTGCCTCCTCGCGCTCAGGCCGCGCACCAGATGGCAAGCCTCGTGCTGCATAACATCCTGGCGCAGATGAAAGGCAAACCGATGAAAGCCTATGTCTACAAAGACCACGGCTCTCTGGTATCGCTCTCAAACTTTTCCACCGTGGGCAGCCTGATGGGCAACCTCATGCGCGGCTCCATGATGGTGGAAGGGCGCATCGCCCGCTTCGTGTACATTTCTCTGTACCGTATGCACCAGATTGCGCTGCACGGCTACTTCAAAACCGGCCTGATGATGCTGGTCGGCCGCATCAACCGCGTTATCCGCCCACGCCTGAAGCTGCATTAATTTCTCCCTCCCTCCGGGCTCTCCGGAGGGAATTTTTAGCACATCATGCTGTGCATTTCGCTCCTGACGCTTAAGAGTTCTCTTAAACAGACGCTATCCCAGCTCATCCCCCGGTTTTTTGATCCTTTATCTTATTGGCGAAGCGTTTATTGCGCTGCAAAATTGCTACCAATTGCAACAAAGGAGGAAGTCCCGTGAATAAATCAATGTTGGCGGGTATAGGGATTGGCGTCGCAGCTGCGTTAGGTGTGGCTGCCGTTGCCAGTCTGAACGTACTTGATCGTGGCCCGCAGTATGCGCAGGTGGTTTCCGCTACACCGATCAAAGAGACGGTCAAGACGCCTCGTCAGGAGTGCCGTAATGTTTCTGTCACCCATCGTCGTCCGGTTCAGGATGAAAACCGTATCGCTGGCTCCGTGCTGGGCGCGGTTGCTGGTGGGGTGATTGGTCATCAGTTTGGTGGTGGCCGTGGTAAGGATGTCGCGACGGTAGTTGGTGCGCTGGGTGGCGGTTATGCCGGTAACCAGGTGCAGGGTGCGATGCAGGAAAATGATACCTACACCACAACGCAGCAGCGCTGTAAAACCGTATATGACAAGTCTGAAAAAATGTTGGGCTACGACGTAACCTACAAAATTGGCGATCAGCAGGGCAAAATCCGCATGGATAAAGATCCTGGTACGCAGATCCCTCTCGACAGCAATGGTCAGCTGATACTGAATAACAAAGTGTAAAAAAGATGTTCTCTGAACTTAGCTCCTCATGCGCTCAGGCTGAGGAGCTTTTTTTTTGCGTCAGAGTTTAAGAAGTTCAGGCCACAGGCGCAGCGTTGTTTGCGTAATCCCCTGCAGTTTTTCCAGCGTCGCGCCTTCACGGGCGCTGATGGACATCCCCTGTAGAATACAGCTCAGATACTGGGCCAGCTCCTGCGGACGGCAATGCGCCGGAATTTCACCGCGCTGCTGGCGTTGAGCCAGAAACGTGCTGAGCGTCTCCTCCTGCATCGCATGGCGCGATTTGACCGTGTTGGCAATCTCTTTCGACGATGCCGCGAGGGTCGCGGAGGTGTTGATCATAAAACAGCCCGCGGGCGTGTCTTTACTGGTAAAGCAGGTTGCGACTGCGCAGAAATAATCCTGCAATGCCTGCTCAACCGTTTTTTCTTCACAGAATAGCTGGGCTTCGTGTTTTGCCGCGAAGCGCGAGATGTATCTGTCCAGTACGGCCCGGAATAAGCCTTCTTTGTTGGTGAACTCTGCGTACAGGGTAGGGGCTTTCGCGCCCGTTGCTTCCACCAGGTCGGAGAGCGACGTGGCTTCATACCCATGCTGCCAGAAGAGCGTCATGGCCTTATCGAGCGCCGCATCCCTGTCGAACACTTTTGGTCGGCCACGGCTTTTCTTTGCGCAACGCGTGACATCGGTTGTCATGTGCCGTTGGTCCTCTGTTGTTTTGTTGAATAGTCATTATAAAAATAAACGTCTGCGACGACCAGCGGTGATTTCTTAAAAATAATTTAATTTTATCTTTATGAAATATAAGGAAAATGAAATTAATTTAACGACCATTATAAAAATGGGTTGACGTGTGACCTGGATCACATCTATCATTTACCTATCGATCGTTAACTAAATAACTAACGACCACTACATCATCTGCCCAAAGGTATAAAATCATGAAAAACGTTAAAACCCTCATCGCTGCCGCCGTTCTGAGTTCACTCTCTTTCGCAAGCTTCGCTGCTGTTGAAGTGCAATCCACTCCAGCAGACCAGCAGAAAGTCGGTACCATCTCTGCCACTGCCGGGACTAACCTCGGCTCTCTGGAAGATCAGCTGGCACAAAAAGCTGACGAAATGGGTGCGAAATCATTCCGCATCACCTCTGTGACCGGTCCTAACACCCTGCACGGTACCGCAGTTATCTACAAATAAGCGTAACGCAACCCTCCGTTATGCCACTGCAAAAAAAAACGCCCTGCTAATGCAGGGCGTTTGTCGTTATTACCGTTCTACATTGACTGCTGAGCAACCTCATGATGCCGCGTGACATCGGTTGGCATCCCCGAGCGCGCTTCCATCGCCCGCTCCATCACTGCGCCATCGGTGTTTGCATTCGTTTTAAAGCTCACCATCGAGGCATTCAGATTAATCGGCAGCGTCTGCGGATCGTCATTAATGTTTTTCGATAGCGGCTGGTGGATCTCAACCAGACGGACGCCACCCGGCTCTTCAGACACTTTAATCGGCGTATTGATGATATTCACTTTCGTGCCAGGGGCAATCACGCGGTAGAGCGTTTTGATGTCGTCATCGCGCAGGCGAATGCAGCCGGAGCTGACGCGCATCCCGATCCCGAAATCCGCATTTGTTCCGTGCAGCAGGTAAACTCCACCGTATGCCGCCAGGCGAATGGCATGGTGCCCCATCGGATTATCCGGGCCCGCGGGAACCACGGCAGGGAGATCGATACCCTGTGCCTTATAGCGGGCGCGGATGTTTGCCGTCGGAGTCCAGGTTGGATTAGCGCGCTTGTCGGAGACGGTGGTCACCATGGTCGGCGTGAGCGTATCGCCTCCCAGCTGGCCGATGCCGATAGGGTAGACGGTTACTTCATTTTTCCCCGGCGGGTAATAGTAAAGACGCAGCTCGGCGAGGTTTATCACAATCCCCTGACGCGGCGCGTCCGGCAGGATGGTTTGCAGCGGAATCGTCAGTACGCTGCCCGCCCGGGGCACATAGGGATCTACGCCCGGGTTGGCCTGCAACAGCGCCAGGAACCCGACGTTATATTTTTTAGCAATCGCTTCCAGCGAACCGCCATCGTTTTCAACCACGTGAAAGCGGTTTTCACCGACGACGTTGCTGCCGGCGGGCGGAAGAGGCCAGGTATTGGCGCGAGCAGGGAGCGCGACGGCAACCGTCGCGGCCAGCGCAACCAGAGTTAACCAGCGGGTAAAACGCGAAGAAATCATCATTATCATAATCCATACAAAAGATAAGGTTATTGTTTTATAAGGCGTTAATGATAATTATGGCGAATGTATGGTCGGGAAGATCGGGCGAAGTGCAAAGAGTTTGTAAATTGTCCCCCACCAGCCGGGCGCTGGCGGGGGAAACCGTTATGCGATGGCGTTCTCTTCCAACTGACGCATAAAGTTACGCACCCAGTCCATGCGGATTTTACGTTCCGTCAGATCCTGAGTAAATTTCAGACGCGTCGGGCCATCAAGACGGAAATGCTGCGGCTGTTTTTGCAGAAGGCCAATCAGCCACATCGGATCGACGTGGTTCTTCTCGGCAAACTCAATTACGCCGCCTTTCTCGTTGCCTTCAAGCTTACGAATGCCCAGCTTCTGCGCCTGCTGACGCAGGCGGGCAATATCCAGCAGGTTGCGCGCCGCATCGGGCAATATCCCAAAACGGTCAATCAGTTCGACTTTAATCTCTTCCAGCTCGCCTTCACGTTTCGCGCTGGCAATGCGTTTGTAGAACGACAGACGGGTATTCACGTCAGGAATAAAATCATCCGGCAACAGGGAAGGCATGCGCAGTTCCACTTCGGTCTGCTGGCTGGTGAGATCTTCCAGAGACGGTTCACGTCCGGCTTTAAGCGCGTCGACGGCATTTTCCAGCAGCTCCATATACAGAGAAAAACCGATGGTTTCCATGGAGCCGCTCTGGTCTTCACCCAACAACTCACCGGCGCCGCGGATCTCCAGGTCGTGCGTCGCCAGCGCAAAACCAGCACCCAGATCTTCCAGCGAGGCGATAGCTTCCAGACGCTTTTGCGCGTCGGTGGTCATCGCCTTCGGATGCGGCGTCAGCAGCCACGCGTAGGCCTGATGGTGCGAACGCCCGACGCGCCCGCGCAGCTGATGCAGCTGGGCCAGGCCGAAGTGATCCGCGCGTTCGATGATGATGGTGTTCGCCGTCGGAATGTCGATCCCGGTCTCAATGATGGTGGTACATACCAGCACGTTGAAACGCTGATGGTGGAAGTCGTTCATCACCCGCTCCAGCTCGCGCTCGCGCATCTGGCCGTGACCAATGGCGATGCGCGCTTCCGGCACCAGCTCTGCCAGCCTGTCGGCGGCTTTCTGAATGTTTTCAACGTCGTTATACAGGTAATATACCTGGCCGCCGCGCAGCACTTCACGCAGGATCGCCTCGCGAACCACCAGATTGTCGTACTCGCGAACAAAGGTTTTCACCGCCAGACGGCGCGCCGGCGGGGTGGCAATAATCGACAGATCGCGCATGCCGCTCATCGCCATATTCAGGGTGCGCGGGATCGGCGTGGCGGTCAGGGTCAGAATGTCGACGTCGGCGCGCATCGCTTTGATGCGCTCTTTGTGGCGCACCCCAAAGCGGTGCTCTTCATCGACGATCAGCAGCCCCAGATCTTTCCACTTCACGTCGCTTTGCAGCAGCTTGTGGGTGCCGATCAGAATGTCAATTTTGCCTTCGCTTGCCTGTTCCAGGATTTGCGTCTGCTCTTTGGCGCTGCGGAAACGCGACAGCATCTCAATGCGTACCGGCCAGTTGGCGAAGCGGTCGCGGAAGTTGTCGAAGTGCTGCTGGGCGAGGAGGGTAGTCGGCACCAGCACCGCCACCTGCTTGTTGTTTTCCACCGCCAGGAAAGCGGCACGCATTGCTACCTCGGTTTTACCGAAGCCCACGTCGCCGCAGACTAAGCGATCCATCGCCAGCGGCTGGCACATGTCGCTCAGCACGGCATTTATGGCCTGAGCCTGATCCGGCGTAGTTTCAAACGGGAAGCTGTCGCAGAACAGCTGGTACTGCTCTTTATCATGCTTAAACGCATAACCCTCTTTGGCCGCACGCTGGGCGTAAATGTCCAGCAGCTCGGCGGCCACGTCGCGCACTTTTTCCGCCGCCTTCTGCCGCGCGCGTGACCAGGCGTCGCCGCCCAGTTTATGCAGCGGCGCGTTATCTTCCGCGCCACCGGCGTAGCGGCTGATAAGGTGCAGGGACGACACTGGCACGTACAGTTTGGCGTCGTTCGCGTAGGTCAGCATCAGGTATTCACCTTTGATGCCGCCTGCTTCGAGGGTGGTCATTCCCTGATAGCGACCCACACCGTGTTCCAGGTGAACGATCGGCTGACCGGGGTGCAGTTCGGCCAGGTTGCGGATCAGGGTGTCCGGGTTGATGGTGCGACGGCTGTCCTGACGACGGCGCGCCACGCGCTCGCCCAGCAGGTCGCTTTCACAAATCAAGGCCAGGTTATTGAGCGTATCAATAAATCCGTGTTCGGCGGAGCCGATCATCAGGTAACGACCATTTCCGGTCGCTTCGCTCAGGCGATGAATGCGCTTCGGTGCAACTTTGATCCGCCCTAGTAGTTCGCCCAGCGCTTCACGACGACCCTCACTCTCAACGGAGAACACCACTGGCCCGGTGAAGGAATCAAGAAACTTGCGCAGGTTATCGAGCGGGGATTTCTGCTGCGCCTGGACGGCCAGATCGGGCAGCGTCCGGAACGCGAGATTGGTGTTCGCCGCCTTATCGGCAAGCGAATCGGTTTTGAGCTGCATACGCGGCCAGCGTTTTAGCTCGGCGTTGAGCTCGTCGGTACGCAGCCACAGCATTTCCGGCGGCAGCAGCGGACGCATCGGGTCAACGCCCCGGTTTTCAAAGCGGGCGCGCGTTTCGCTTTCAAAGCGGCTGGCGCTGGCGTCGATATCCCCGGTGTTAACAATCAGCGTATTGGCCGGGAAGTAGCTGAACAGCGCCGGCAGCGGTTCGTTAAAGAACAGGGGCTGCCAGTACTCGATCCCCGCCGGAAGGGTGCCTTTGCTGACCTGCTGGTAGATATGTTCGGCATCACGTTTCACGTCGAACCTGTCGCGCCACTGGCTGCGGAACAGTTCGATGGCGGTTTTATCCGTCGGGAACTCATGGGCGGGCAGCAGATTAATGGAGTCCACTTCCTCCAGCGTGCGCTGGGTGTCGGCGTCGAACACGCGCAGGCTGTCGATCTCATCATCGAAGAAATCCAGACGATACGGCTGGTCGCTGCCCATCGGATAGAGATCCAGCAGCGCACCGCGCGTCGCGTATTCGCCGTGTTCCATCACCTGATCGACATGGCGGTAACCGGCTCCGTCAAGCTGCACGCGCAGGGCATCGCGCGACAGGCGCTGGCCTTTTTTCATCACCAGCGCATGGCCGTGCAAATAGCTGTGCGGACAGACGCGCTGCATCAGGGTATTCACCGGCACAATCAGCACGCCGCGCTGCATGGTGGGGAGCTGATACAGCGTCGACAGGCGTGAGGAGATGATCTCCTGGTGCGGAGAGAAACTGTCGTAGGGAAGCGTTTCCCAGTCGGCCAGGCTGAATACCAGACTGTCGGTGAACTGACGAATTTCGTCGTGCAGGCGCAGGGCGTTTTGCATGTCCGGGGCAACCAGCACCACCGGCCCCGGATGGCGCTCGGCAATTTCCGCCACCAGCGTGGCGCAGGCCGCGCCTGTCAGTTCGCCCAGCTGGCGTTGGTCACCTGCTTTTACAGGCAAGGAAAAACGATAGTGTTCAGGCATGGCTATGTCAGGGTCTCTTGGGGATATACCAACAGTATTGGGGCATATCACTGATACGCAATGTCTTTATTATCCTCGATCGTTATGCATAAGCAAATCGTAACCGCACAAGAGGAAAAGTGCCCCCGGATGGGGGCAGGGTAGGTTAGCGGCTGGCGAGCTGTGGCGTAAGCCGTGCGGGAGGGGAGAAGAAAAGGTCGCCAAAGAGGGCGGTCGAGAGCTTACGTGCGCCCAGTCCAACCAGCGTGCAGACGAGCAGGCTGACGAACGGATAGACCAGAATCAGCGTTAACTCCGCCCAGATCGTCCAGTACGCCGCATTCATTTCGCGAATCAGGAGCAGGCTAAACGCCTCAATTAAAATGCGGTGGGTGGTATAAATCGCGATGGTGTTTGAACCGATGACGTTCAGCAGATTATTGGGATGAACGGCATAACGCTGCTCGAAGCTGTAAAAGAGCTTCATGATGACCACGATCGACAGCAGTGAGAGCGGCAGAGGAACATTAGCAAACCACAGCACTACCGACACCGCGCCAGAGGCGATAAGTACCAGCCAGCTGCGGCGTAAATTCATCCCTTTCATCCACGTCATCAACTGCGCGCCGTACCATGCGCCGAGGCTGTAGTAGATCATGTTGCGCACCACGCTGTTCATTCCCCACCACGGTAAAGGCAGGAAGTTAATGGCGAGGCTTGCCAGCGCCAGAAGCCCCAGCATCGGCAGTTTCCAGCGGCTCAGCAGTTTACAGAGCGTGAAGTAGACCACTAAGGCGTACAAGTACCACAGGCTGGTGCTGGCCGTGAGCATTCCCAGTACAAACCCTGAAACGGAATCGGCGTAGGCCGCATTGGATGCTGTCGCCAGTTCACGCTCGGGGGCGAGCCAGGCATTCAGATGGGTCAGCGCCTGCCATTGCAGGACGCCCCACAGGGCCAGCACCCAGACAATGCTCCAGATCCGCTTGTCGAGACTGGTGCGCCAGTTCACCTCGTCAATATATCGACGAATCAAATAGCCGGAGATGAAGAAAAACACCGGCATACGGAACGGGGCGAGGTAAAGATTAAAGTAGACCCAGCATTTGGCGAGCAGGCCCGATAACGGATGCTGTAGCCCGTCCAGGTGAGGATAAAAGGTGATCACCGAGTGGTAAATCACCACCAGGCAGATGCACAGACCTTTTATCTGGTTAATCCATAATGCTTTTTGTTTCATTGTGTGTGACGACCTTGTTGCCATAAACGAAAGGTCGATTGTTGTAAAATGAAACCCCGATGTAACGGGTAACAGTCTGTATCAGGACGATTTTCGGAAAAGGTGGAGGCTGTATGGCGGAAGTTCAGTCAGTAGCATGATGATTTATCTGAATTTTTCGGAAAAATGATTACCGAATCTTACGGTTTCAGTCATTTACGCTTAGCGGATTCGCTTATATACTCGTGGGTCTGCTATCAGCAAACAGACGGATTTCATGTATCAACCTGTCGCACTCTTCATAGGCTTACGTTACATGCGTGGGCGCGCCGCGGACCGCTTCGGTCGCTTTGTCTCCTGGCTTTCGACTATTGGCATTACGCTTGGCGTGATGGCTCTGGTGACGGTGCTTTCCGTCATGAACGGCTTCGAGCGCGAGCTGCAAAACAATATCCTGGGGCTGATGCCGCAGGCCGTTCTCTCTTCCACTCAGGGCTCCGTTAACCCGCAACAGCTGCCGGAAAGCGCGGTGAAGTTACAGGGTGTCACGCGCGTTGCGCCCCTCACGACGGGCGATGTGGTGCTGCAAAGCGCCCGCAGCGTGGCGGTCGGGGTGATGCTGGGTATCGATCCGGCGCAAAAAGATCCGCTGACGCCGTTCCTGGTCAACGTAAAACAAACCGACCTGGAAGCGGGTAAATACAACGTCATCCTCGGCGAGCAGCTTGCCGGGCAGCTCGGGGTCAACCGTGGCGATCAACTGCGCGTGATGGTGCCCTCAGCCAGTCAGTTTACGCCGATGGGGCGTCTGCCAAGCCAGCGCCTGTTCAACGTGATTGGCACGTTTGCGGCGAACAGCGAAGTCGATGGTTACCAGATGCTGGTTAACATTCAGGACGCCTCGCGTCTGATGCGCTACCCGGCGGGAAATATCACCGGCTGGCGTCTGTGGCTTGATGCGCCGCTAAAGGTGGATACCCTTAGCCAGCAGACGCTACCGGAAGGAACGAAATGGCAGGACTGGCGCGACCGCAAAGGCGAACTGTTCCAGGCCGTGCGCATGGAGAAAAACATGATGGGGCTGCTGCTGAGCCTGATCGTGGCCGTTGCCGCGTTTAATATCATCACCTCGCTCGGGCTGATGGTGATGGAGAAGCAAGGCGAAGTCGCCATTCTGCAAACCCAGGGGCTGACGCCGCGCCAGATCATGGCGGTATTTATGGTCCAGGGTGCCAGCGCTGGCATCATCGGCGCGCTGCTCGGCGCGGCGCTGGGTGCGCTGCTCGCCAGCCAGCTCAACAATCTCATGCCGATTATCGGCGCGCTGCTTGATGGCGCGGCGCTGCCAGTGGCTATCGAGCCGCTCCAGGTGGTCGGTATTGCGCTGGCCGCGATGGCCATTGCGCTGCTCTCTACGCTTTATCCTTCCTGGCGGGCTGCCGCCACTCAACCCGCTGAGGCTTTACGTTATGAATAAGATCCTGTTGCAGTGCGACAACCTGTCCAAACGCTATCAGGAAGGCACTGTGCAGACCGACGTGCTGCACAATGTCAGCTTTAGCGTGGGTGAAGGCGAGATGATGGCGATTGTTGGCAGCTCCGGCTCCGGCAAAAGTACGCTGCTGCACCTGCTGGGCGGGCTGGACACGCCAACCGAAGGCGATGTGATCTTCTCCGGTCAGCCGCTGAGTAAAATGTCGTCTACGGCGAAAGCCGAGCTGCGTAACCGTGAGCTGGGTTTTATCTATCAATTCCACCACCTGCTGCCGGACTTTACGGCGCTGGAAAACGTCGCAATGCCGCTGCTGATTGGTAAAAAGAAACCCGCGGAAATTAATGCCCGCGCCAGCGACATGCTAAACGCGGTAGGGCTGGGTCATCGCGGGAATCATCGTCCGTCTGAGCTTTCCGGCGGCGAGCGTCAGCGTGTGGCCATCGCCCGTGCGCTGGTCAACAACCCGCGCCTGGTGCTGGCGGATGAACCGACAGGCAACCTCGATGCGCGTAACGCAGACAGCATTTTCCAGCTTCTCGGCGAACTGAACGCCGCGCAGGGAACCGCGTTTCTGGTGGTCACGCACGATTTGCAGCTGGCTAAGCGGATGGGCCGTCAGCTGGAAATGCGCGACGGTCGTCTGAATGCAGAACTGACGCTGATGGGAGCGGAGTAATGGCTTCACCGTTATCGTTACTCATTGGGTTACGCTTTAGCCGCGGTCGTCGCCGGAGCGGGATGGTTTCCCTTATCTCCGTGATCTCCACCATCGGTATCGCCCTGGGCGTGGCGGTTCTAATCGTGGGCTTAAGCGCCATGAATGGCTTTGAGCGCGAACTGAATAACCGCATTCTGGCCGTTGTACCCCACGGTGAAATCGAGCCGGTTAACCAGCCGTGGTCCAGCTGGCGTGATGCCCTGAACAAAGTGGAAAAGGTACCCGGCATTGCGGCGGCTGCACCTTACATCAACTTTACCGGGCTGGTAGAGAGCGGGGTAAACCTGCGCGCCATTCAGGTGAAAGGGGTGAATCCACGTCAGGAGGAGCGTCTGAGTGCGCTGCCTCGCTATGTGCAAAATGGCGCATGGGCAAACTTTAAGGCTGGCGAACAGCAGATCATCATGGGCAAAGGCGTTGCCGATGCACTGAAGGTGAAGCAGGGCGACTGGGTCTCGATCATGATCCCGAACGCCAGCGCTGATCACAAATTGCAGCAGCCTAAGCGCGTGCGTCTGCACGTCACCGGTATTTTGCAGCTGAGCGGCCAGCTCGATCACAGCTTCGCGATGGTGCCGCTGGAAGATGCGCGCCAGTATCTGGATATGAGCGACAGCGTGACGGGCATTGCCATTAAGGTTAACGACGTTTTCAACGCCAATACACTGGTGCGTGACGCTGGCAGCGTGACCAATAACTATGTCTACATCAAAAGCTGGATCGGCACTTACGGGTATATGTACCGTGATATCCAGATGATCCGCGCGATTATGTATCTGGCGATGGTGCTGGTGATTGGCGTGGCGTGCTTTAATATCGTCTCGACGCTGGTCATGGCCGTTAAGGACAAGAGCGGCGACATTGCCGTGCTGCGTACCTTAGGGGCGAAAGACGGTCTTATTCGCGCCATCTTCGTCTGGTACGGTTTGCTGGCGGGGCTGTTTGGTAGCCTCTGCGGCGTGGTCATCGGCGTGGTGGTGTCTCTTCAGCTGACGCCGATTATCAATGGGATTGAGGCGCTTATCGGCCATCAATTCCTGTCAGGCGATATCTATTTTATTGACTTCCTGCCGTCTGAACTGCACTGGCTGGACGTCATTTATGTGCTGGTTACAGCACTTTTACTGAGTCTGCTGGCAAGCTGGTATCCGGCGCGTCGCGCAAGCCGAATTGATCCGGCGAGGGTATTAAGTGGCCAGTAATTTCGTCATGGTTTAGCGGTCTTTTGGCCGCTGAATCAAACAGAGGAATGCATCATGTATTACGGATTTGATATTGGCGGCACCAAGATTGCGCTCGGCGTGTTCGATAAAGACCTTAAGCTACAATGGGAAACCCGCGTGCCTACGCCGCGCGATAGCTACGATGAATTTTTAACCGCCATTGCCGCGCTGGTGGCGCAGGCGGATGAACGCTTTGGCGTCAAAGGCAGCGTCGGCATTGGTATACCGGGTATGCCCGAAACCGACGACGGCACGCTGTATGCCGCCAACGTTCCTGCTGCCAGCGGCAAACCGCTGCGTGCCGATCTTTCTGCTCTCCTTGAGCGCGACGTGCGCTTAGACAACGATGCCAACTGTTTTGCTCTCTCAGAGGCCTGGGACGACGAGTTTCGTCGCTATCCGTTGGTGATGGGGCTGATCCTCGGAACGGGCGTCGGTGGCGGGATTGTCATTAACGGTAAGCCCATTACCGGGCGCAGCTACATTACCGGAGAATTTGGTCATATCCGTCTGCCAGTGGATGCGCTGGACGTCGTTGGTCGTGATTTCCCGCTTACCCGCTGCGGCTGTGGTCAGCACGGCTGCATTGAGAGTTACCTTTCAGGGCGCGGGTTTGCATGGCTTTATGAACACTTCTATCATCAGAAACTTGAGGCCCCTCAAATCATTACGCTGTGGGAGCAGGGAGACGCGCAGGCGCGTGAGCACGTTGAGCGCTATCTTGATTTGCTGGCGGTGTGTCTGGGGAATATCCTGACCATCGTCGACCCGGATCTGCTGGTGATCGGGGGAGGGCTGTCAAATTTCACTGCGATTACGGAACAGCTGTCCGGGCGTTTGCCCCGACATTTATTGCCGGTCGCCCGCGTGCCGCGCATTGAGCGTGCGCGACACGGGGACGCAGGAGGCATGCGCGGAGCCGCATTCCTTCATCTCACCGATTAGTTTACGAGGTTACTATGCTGTCGCGTCGCCAGGGTCGACTCAGCCGTTTTCGCAAAAATAAACGCCGCTTACGTGAACGCCTGCGTCAGCGGATCTTTTTCAGAGACAGGATGATGCCAGAAGCGATGGATAAACCCAGAGTGGTGGTGTTGACCGGGGCGGGGATCTCCGCCGAATCCGGTATTCAGACCTTCCGCGCGGCGGACGGGCTGTGGGAAGAACACCGAGTAGAAGATGTGGCGACGCCGGAAGGTTTCGCCCGCGATCCGGCGCTGGTTCAGGCGTTTTACAACGCCCGTCGTCGCCAGCTTCAGCAGCCGGAGATTGCGCCAAACGCGGCGCACCTGGCGCTGGCAAAGCTGGAGGAGGCGCTGGGGGATCGTTTTCTGCTGGTGACGCAAAACATCGACAATCTTCACGAAAGAGCCGGAAACCACAACATCATTCACATGCACGGCGAACTGCTCAAGGTGCGGTGCGCATGGAGTGGGCAGGTGCTGGAGTGGAAAGAGGACGTGCTGGACGAAGACCGCTGCCACTGCTGTCAGTTCCCTTCGCGTCTGCGTCCCCATGTGGTCTGGTTTGGCGAAATGCCGCTGGGAATGGATGAGATCTACAGCGCCCTGGCCATGGCGGACGTCTTTATCGCCATTGGTACCTCAGGGCATGTCTATCCAGCGGCGGGGTTTGTTCACGAAGCGCGACTGCAAGGTGCCCATACGGTTGAGCTTAATCTGGAGCCAAGCCAGGTCGGGAGTGAGTTTGAAGAGAAGCATTACGGTCTGGCCAGCGAGGTGGTGCCAGCCTTTGTTGATAAACTCCTTAAGGGGCTGTAAGGGTAACGGGCGACCTTGCGTCGCCCGTTGTGCATTAACGGCCTGCTTTTAGCTTCTGATAATACTCTTCATACAGGCGGCTCGCGTCACCGACGTCGTTCTGCCATTCCCCTTTGCTGATGGTTTCAGCGTCCGGATAAAGCGATTTATCATTCGCCACTTCAGGACTTAACAGCTTCCGCGCGGCCAGGTTTGGTGTCGGGTAACCAATAGTTTCCGCCACCTGTTTTGCCACATCCGGGCGCAGCAGGAAGTTAATCAGCTTCAGGGCGCCATCGACGTTTTTCGCATTAGCCGGGATCGCGAGGCTGTCCATCCAGAAGATGCCGCCCTCTTTCGGCCAGACCACCTCCAGCGGCGTACCGGCCTGACGCGCCACAAACGCAGAGCCGTTCCAGACCATCCCCAGATTCACTTCACCTTCCATATACGGGTTAGCCGGGTTATCCGAGTTGAACGCCGCCACGTTTGGCATCAGCTTTTTCAGTTCGTTATACGCCGCTTCGATCTCTTTCGGATCGGTGGTGTTGCCGGAGTAGCCGAGTTTACGCAGCGCAATCTGGAACACTTCGCGCGCATCATCGGTTAACAGCAGGCTGCTTTTGTATTCCGGCTTCCACAGATCAGCCCAGGATGAAACCGTTTTTGGATCAACGGCATCGCTGTTGACGCCAATTGCCGTCGCGCCCCAGATGTACGGAATGGAATAATCGTTGTTCGGGTCGAATGGCTTGTTTAGCATCTCAGGATCGAGGTTTGAAAAATTGGTTAGCTTCGTTTTATCGATCTTCTGGATCATGCCTTCTTTGCGCATCTTGTCGACGAAATAGGTCGACGGCACCACCAGGTCATACGCGCCATCTTTATAGGTTTTGAGCTTGGCGTACATGGTTTCATTCGACTCGTAGGTCGAATAGATCACCTTGATGCCCGTCTCTTTGGTGAACTGCTCCAGCAGGCCCGGCGGCACATACTCGGTCCAGTTGTAGAAATAGAGCGTTTTGCTGTCATCAGCATGCGCGGCACCCATTCCGAGCACCAGTGCCGCAGCGGCAAGCATTTTTTTCATTTCTGTGTCCCCTGAGATTTTGTTTTATCACGAGCAATAACCTGGCTGGCAATCACCAGAACCAGCGATAACACCAACAGAATAGTCGCCAGCGCGTTCACTTCGGGTGAAACACCGACTTTCACCATTGAGTAGATCTTCAACGGCAGAATTTCGTAGCTCGGCCCGGTGACGAAGGAGGACACGACCACGTCGTCCATCGACAGGGTAAAGCTGAGCAGCCATCCGGCTGCCACGGCAGGCATCGCCAGCGGCAGGATGATTTTGCGAAGAATGGTCATCTCGCTGGCTCCCAGATCCTTCGCCGCTTCCAGCATGCGTACGTCGAATCCTTTCAGTCGCGCGTAGACGGTTACCACCACAAACGGCAGGCAGAAGGTGATATGCGAAAACAGCAGCGACCAGAAACCGAGCTGGACGCCCAGCAGCATAAACAGCACCAGCAGTGAAATGGCCATCACGATGTCCGGGGACATCATCACCACAAACAGCATACCGCTGACGAACGGCTTACCGCGAAAACGGTAGCGGTACAGCGCCACGGCGGTCAGCGAGCCAATCAGCGTCGCGAAGGTGGCAGAGAATACCGCCATCGTCAGCGAGTGCTGAGCAGCCTGTAGCAGGCTGTCATTGTTCATCAGCAGGCCATACCATTTGGTGGTAAACCCTTGCCAGTTGATCCCGAAGCGTGAACTGTTAAAGGAGTTCACGATCAAAATGATTATCGGAATATAAAGATACGCATAAATGGCGGTCATAAAACCGCCGCGAAGCAGTCGACCGATCATTCCAGCTCCACCTTCTTATTCAGCAGGCGTGAGGCACGCCAGTAAACCAGCAGCATCAGCCCCATTACCACCGTCAGCGTAATGCTGGTGGCCGAGCCGAACGGCCAGTCGCGGATGTTCAGGAACTGGCTCTTGATCACGTTGCCGATCAGCAGGTTTTTCGCCCCGCCCATCAGGTCCGACACGTAGAACAGGCCCATCGCAGGCAACATGACCAGCAGACATCCGGCAATAATGCCCGGCATGGTCAGCGGGATAATGATGCGGATAAAGGTTTGCAGCTTGCTGGCCCCCAGGTCTCTCGCGGCTTCCAGAAGTGGTTTATCAAGCTTTTCAATGCTTGAGTAAAGCGGCATCACCATAAACGGCAGCAGGATATAGACCAGGCCGACGATCACCGCGCTCGGAGTGAACATAATGCGGATCGGCGTATCAATAACCCCAAGCCACAGCAGAAACTCGTTAAGATAACCTTTGGTGCTGAGGAAGATTTTCAGCCCATATATGCGGATTAACGAGTTGGTCCAGAATGGCACAATCAGTAAAAACAGCAGCAGCGGACGCACTTTTTGCGGCAGGCGAGCCAGGAACCACGCGAACGGATACCCCAGCACCAGACAGGCAACGGTGGCAATCAGCGCCATATTGAGCGAGTGCAGCAGCACGTCAAAGTAGAGCGGATCGAGCAGGCGTGCGTAGTTGTCCAGCGTAAAGACCATCGCGACGAAGTTCGCGTCGTCGCGGGTCAGGAAGCTGGTTACGATGATCATCAGGTTGGGCAGAAAGACAAACAACACAAGCCAACCGACGATCGTGGCAATCACCACATTCTGGAACTTACTTGTGTTCTTCATCAGCCAGTACAACCTCCCAGCTTTCTACCCAGTTGATGACCATCTTCTGATCCAGCGAGTGGTCGAAGTCCGGATCGTCCTCGTTGAAGAACTCACTAACCATCACCATTTTGCCGTTTTCCAGTTCCACAACGGATTCGAGGGTCATCCCTTTGTAGTTTCTTTCGCGAACGTAACCGATCAGACCTTCGGCGTCAGCCGTGTCGTGGATCTCATCGACGCGAAGATCTTCCGGGCGCAGCAGAACGTTGAGCCTTTGTCCCTTTTCCACGGCAAAGTTCACCGTGATGTTGCATTCGCGGCCTTCCACGTTGGCGCGCACGCGCTGCTCGTCCAGACGCTCAATCACCGTGGCGTTGAAAATATTGATTTCGCCAATGAAGCTGGCGACGAACAGGTTTTTCGGCTCCTCGTAAATTTCACGCGGTGTGCCGTCCTGCTCAATCTTGCCCTCACGCATCACCACGATACGGTCTGACATAGTCAGGGCTTCTTCCTGATCGTGAGTGACAAACACGAACGTGATGCCGAGCTTACGCTGAAGCGCTTTCAGCTCGTTCTGCATCTGCTTGCGCAGTTTGTAGTCCAGCGCGGAGAGGGATTCATCCAGCAGGAGCAGGCGTGGTTTGTTGACCACGGCGCGGGCAATAGCCACACGCTGCTGCTGACCACCAGAAAGTTGATGCGGCTTGCGCTGGGCGAATGCCTCCAGCTGCACCATGCGCAGGGCTTCGGTAACGCGCGGCGGGATCTCGCTGGCGGGTGTTTTTTGCATCCGCAGGCCAAACGCCACGTTCTCAAACACGGTCATGTGCGGGAACAGGGCATAGCTCTGAAAGACGGTATTGACGTGGCGATCTTCGGCAGGGACCTGGGTAATGTCCTGGTTCTCAAGATGGATATGGCCGTTATCGACGCTTTCCAGCCCGGCAATAAGGCGCAGGACGGTGGTTTTGCCGCAGCCGGAGGGGCCAAGCAGCGTGAGAAACTCACCGTCATTGATGGTCAGATTAAGATCGGAAATGACATCTTTGCCATCGAAACTTTTACGAATTCGTTCCAGTTGCACCAGCGGTGAAAGGGAACGGGGTTGTGTATTCAATTTTCGCGCTGTCCCATATAGACGCCTCAGGCAGCAGACTGAAGCGGGGTTTGTGTGTAACCACCTTGGTGACTCGTAATGAGGGCGGACATTCTACGGCAAACCCATTGAATCGCCAATCCTTCTCACTTATTCATAAGCTACATTTATTAACGCAGAACGATATAAACGTAAAAAGTTCTCGTTTGCGGGATAAAAGTGACCTGACGCAATATTTGCGTTTTGCTGCTTAATGATAATGTTGTCACAAAAAGTGAGGGTGACTGCATGGATAAACTACTTGAGCGTTTCTTACATTACGTTTCGCTGGATACCCAATCTAAGCCGGGGGTCCGACAGGTGCCAAGCACCGAAGGCCAGTGGAAGCTGCTAAATCTGCTGAAAGAGCAGCTGGAGGCCATGGGGCTGGTTGATGTCACGCTCAGTGAAAAAGGGACCGTGATGGGAACGCTGCCGGCCAACGTTGAGGGAGATATCCCGGCGATTGGCTTTATTTCTCATGTCGATACCTCACCTGATTTTAGCGGTAAACACGTTAATCCGCAGATTGTTGAAAACTACCGCGGCGGAGATATTGCGCTGGGCATTGGCGACGAAGTGCTGTCGCCGGTGATGTTCCCGGTACTGCATCAGCTGCTGGGGCAGACGTTAATCACCACCGACGGCAAAACCTTGCTGGGGGCCGATGACAAAGCGGGTATCGCCGAGATCATGACGGCGCTGGCGGTGCTGAAGGGCAAAAATATCCCACATGGCGATATCCGCGTGGCCTTCACGCCGGATGAAGAGGTAGGAAAAGGCGCGAAACATTTTGACGTTGAGGCGTTTAACGCTCAGTGGGCCTACACCGTCGACGGTGGCGGCGTGGGTGAACTTGAGTATGAAAACTTTAACGCGGCATCGGTGACGATCAAAATCGTCGGGAATAACGTGCACCCGGGCTCTGCGAAAGGGGTGATGGTGAATGCGCTGTCGCTGGCTGCGCGTATTCATGCGGAAGTTCCTGCCGAAGAGAGCCCGGAGATGACGGAAGGGTATGAGGGTTTTTATCATCTGACCAGCATCAAGGGGAACGTGGACAGCGCGCAGATGCACTATATCGTCCGCGATTTTGACCGCAAAGCCTTTGAAGCGCGCAAGCGTAAGATGATGGAGATCGCGAAAAAGGTCGGCAAGGGGCTGCACCCGGATTGCTATATTGAGCTCATCATCGAAGACAGCTATTACAATATGCGCGAGAAGGTGATGGAGCATCCGCACATTCTTGATATCGCCCAGCAGGCGATGCGCGATTGTGATATCGAGCCGGTGATGAAACCGATCCGTGGTGGTACCGATGGTTCGCAGCTGTCATTTATGGGCCTGCCGTGCCCGAACCTGTTTACCGGTGGATATAACTACCACGGCAAGCATGAGTTCGTGACGCTGGAAGGGATGGAAAAAGCGGTGCAGGTGATTGTGCGGATAGCAGAGTTAACCGCGAAGCGGTAAGAAAAAGCCCGGTGGCGCTGCGCTTACCGGGCCTACAGTAAAGGCTTTTGTAGGCCGGGTAAGGCGTAGCCGCCACCCGGCACATGAACAGGGAGTTCAAATGTCAAACTACCGCCGCCACTACATCCCCGGTGGAACCTGGTTTTTCACCGTCAATCTGCAAAACCGCCAGAGCGATTTACTTACCCGCCACATCGACAGCTTGCGTTCCGCTACCGCCACGGTTAAGCATGCGAAGCCCTTCACCATTAACGCCTGGGTTATCCTGCCTGAACATATGCACTGTATCTGGACCTTACCGGAAGGGGACAGTGACTTTTCGTCGCGCTGGCGCGACATCAAAAAAATGTTTAGCCGCAACATTGAGATGCGCCACGTCTGGCAACCGCGTTTCTGGGAACACACCATTCGCAATGAACAGGATTACCGGCGGCATATGGATTACGTCTACATCAATCCGCTGAAGCATGGCTATGTCGGGAAAGTCGTCGACTGGCCCTATTCAACGTTTCATCGGGACGTGCGGGAGGGGTTATATCCGGCAGACTGGGCGGGTGAGATTGAGGATTTTGCGGCGGGGGAGCGGAAGTAAAAAAAGCCCGGTGGCGCATCGCTTACCGGGCCTGCGGGAACGGCTTTTGTAGGCCGGGTAAGGCGTAGCCGCCACCCGGCAAACATCATGACTCAGTCCTCAAAAAACCAGTACCCGCTGTTAACCAGCGCGGCCAGCATGGCGAGGAAGGAGGGATCGTCCAGCGCGTCGCCAAAGGTATCCGCAGACAGCACCATATGGCTGGCAATCGCTTCCAGTGCCGGACGGTGTGGAGAGTCCAGGCGCTCGCCGTTGACGAATACCTCTTCGCCAATGCGCAATACACGTAATCCGCCCAGACGAACCAGCTTATCGCCCTGCTGGAGGGCATCATAAATTTCATCTGCCTGATACGGCGGCTCTGGCGGTGCGACGTCCAGTTCGTGACGCGACTGGCTGATAAACTCGCCAAACCACTGTCTGAAGTGCTCCGGTTCGTTGATCAGATCCAGCATCATACCGCGCAGCTTATCCAGCTCCTCTGGCAGAATATCGGCCGGGTGCTCACGCGCCGGAACATCCGGATCGCTGTAACGATGGCTGCCCAGCTCGCGCTGTAAAACATAGTCAGCGAATCCGCTGATCATCTCGCGGCCGCTTGGCGCGCGGAAACCAACCGAATAGTTTAGCGAGTTTTCAAGGGAATAACCTTCATGCGGGAAGCCTGGCGGGATATACAGAATGTCGCCTGGCTCCAGCTCTTCATCAATGATCCCTTCAAACGGATCAACCTGAAGCAGATCCGGGTGCGGGCAGTGCTGCTTCATTGGCACTTTTTCGCCCACTCGCCAGCGACGGCGACCGGTACCCTGAATGATAAACACGTCGTACTGATCAAGATGCGGACCCACGCCGCCACCGGGAACAGAGAAGGAGATCATCAGATCGTCCATTCGCCAGTCTGGGAGGGCGCGGAAGGGACGCATCAAGGCTGCGGTGGGTTCGTGCCAGTTGTTGACCGCCTGCACCAGTAAAGACCAGTTGCTTTCGCCCAGGTGATCGTAGCTTTCAAAGGGACCGTGGCTGACCTGCCATTTCCCGTCCTGATGGCTCACCAGACGGCTGTCTACCTCGTTTTCCATCGCCAGACCAGCGAGTTCGTCAGGAGATATAGGGTCGATAAAATTGCTGATCCCGCGTTTAAGAACGACCGGGCGTTTTTGCCAGTAACGTTCAATAAATTCGGGCCAGTTAAGCGTTAATTGATAATCCATATTTTTGTATTCCGCAGGCTCTTACTGAAACGGATTATAACGGAAGCACCGACCCCTGGCTGCGAGATCCGCGTATTTTTCACATTTCGGGTTAACTATCGTTCAATACGGGCTGTTGGCGGCCAAAAATGACTTCCATACGGGCACCGCCCAGCAGACTTTCGCCGGTTTCAATCTTGCCCTCGTACTGATCGACAATTTCCCGGGCGACGGATAATCCGACACCCTGGCCCGGGCGCAGCGTATCGGCGCGCTGACCGCGATCGAATACCACCTCGCGTTTATTATGGGGAATGCCAGGACCATCATCCTCAACGATAATATGCAGTTCGTTATCCGTTACGCGCGCGGACACCTCGACAAACTCCAGACAATATTTGCAGGCGTTATCGAGCAGATTTCCCATCACTTCCATAAAGTCATTCTTCTCGCCAACAAAGCTTATTTCCGGTGAGATATCCAGACTGATGTTTACCCCTTTACGCTGGTAAACCTTGTTCAGCGCAGAGGTGAGGTTATCCAGCAGCGGGGCTACCGGGTGCAGTTCACGGCTCAATAAGGCGCTTCCGGAACGCATGCTCGCGCGGTGCAGGTAATAACCAATCTGCTGTGAAATACGGCTGATTTGCTCCAGCATTACCGGCTCGGCGTCATCCACGCTCATTTTCGAACTGCGCATTGAACGCAGTGTACTTTGCATCACTGCCAGCGGGGTTTTCAGGCTGTGCGTAAGATCGGTGAGCGTCGTGCGATACTTGTCGTAACGTTCACGTTCGCTTTTCAGCAGGCGGTTGAGGTTGCGCACCAGGCTGGTCAGTTCGCGCGTAGTTTCAGGGTTAAGCTTCTCGCGGTGATGTTCCTCCAGCTCGCGCACCTCTTTGGCAAGGGATTCAATCGGGCGGAGGCTCCACCACGCAGCAACCCACAGGAGAGGGATCACCAGCAGCAGGTTGGCAGCCAGAACGTACACGAACCAGTTCCAGACCATATACGAACGTTTTAGCTCAACCGGTATGGTATCGATCACTACAATGGTCAGCTGCGGCATGTTCAGAGTGGCGGGATACAGGTTGATGGCCACCGAGTGGGTCATCTCCGTGTCGTCATCTTCAGCGCGGATCTCATTGAGCTTGTTCTGTAACGCCCGATCGTCACGCAGCAGGATGCTGGTAGAGTTGAGGTCGGCTTCTATTTCGTGAAAACCATTGGTTTTAAGCCATTCCGGACGGATGCGCTTTTTCAGCCAGGGGACGTCGCGCTGCGCCCACAGCAATTTTCCTTTTTCATCGTAAATGAGTGCCAGCGTTGGGCTCTGCTGGTTCAGGTTTTCCGGCATCTCGACGGTGATTTGGTTGTTCTCCCATTTCGCCAGGGTATAGAACAGATTACTTTCGCCGCGAAGCAGGCGGAAGGTGGTTTTATCGAAGCTTACGCTGTACCCGACCAACGCCACCATTCCGTAAGAGAGGGACAGCACGAGCACGACGGCGGCGGTTGCCAGCAGAAAGCGAACCCGCAGTGAAAGGGGTAAAATGTGGCGCAAAATCCCTTTCATTTAGCGTAATTCGAACAGGTAGCCCTGACCACGCACGGTGGTAATCACGTCGTGCGGGTACTGTGCCTGAATTTTTTTGCGCAGGCGGCCCATCAGCACGTCAATGGTGTGGCTTTCGCGCAGTTCGGCATCCGGATAAAGCTGAAGCATCAGGGAATCTTTGCTCACCACTTTACCGTTGTTACGGATCAGCGTTTCCATGATGGTGTATTCGAATGCGGTCAGCTTGATTACTTCATCATTTATTGAAAATTCGCGGCGGGAGAGATCCACCTGGAACGGCGGCAGAGAGATCACCTGTGACGCCAGCCCGCTGTTGCGGCGCAGCAGCGCCTGCATACGCGCGGCGACTTCTTCAATATGGAAGGGTTTGGTCACGTAGTCATCTGCGCCTGCGCTCAACACTTCAACCTTGTCCTGCCAGCCTTCGCGAGCAGTCAGCACCAGTACCGGCAGGGAAACGTCATGGCTACGCCAGCGGCGGATAAGAGATAATCCGTCTTCATCCGGCAGCCCTAAATCGACAATGGCGATGTCCGGCAGGTGTTCATTGAGATAATAATCGGCCTCTTTTGCGTCTTCAGCATCGTCCACCTGATGACCCATCTCCTGAAGTTGAACTTTCAGGTGATGACGTAGCAATGCGTTATCCTCAACAACCAGTACGCGCATCATCATTTCTCCCTTTATAAATGGTATGAATAGTTTAACGCTGATTATCCAGGTTGACACCAGCGTTATGAAATTAAATGATTTTTTTCATGCTTCTGAAGACAGGTGGCATTACGCCAGGCATCTGATTATTAAGTATGTTGACCTGATCCTGTTTCAAATCGCCCACCCACCTCACATAAGCCTCATACGCCCCCAGAAGGCGCGGGTAATATAAACTGACTTGTTTTCGCACGCTTCCGCAATCCGGATAAAACATCCATCCGTTTATGAACGGTTGAAGGCGAGTCGCTTTTTTGACAGAACGGGCACGCCAGTTTTGTAAAGATTGCCCTTTTTTTTGTAAGGATGTTCTCACTATGTCTGTCTTTGTCTACGCTTATTTTATGGTGCGAAATTAGATTTGCATAAGATGTGCCAGAAAATCAGCATTTTTACACAACAAAACAGCAATATAGCGAGTAAAGAGGATTCTATGGAATGGAAGGTTGTTGAGACTATTGCGAGCCCGGAAAGTGGAACCATCTTTTGCAAAGTTGAAACACAATATGGCCTGAATTATATCCTTTGGCTAAAAGGGGATTATTACGTTCGTGCCGGTGAAATCATCACCACCTCAAACCAGGGTATCCTGATTAACGATCGGCGGCGTAGGGTATGGATAGCGCAGGCAATGCCCTATACATCAATAGGCTGGATGGGGTTCAAACAGAAAAACGCGTGTCCAGGTAACCGGCAGGAGATGGATCGGCCATGCACGGTTGAGACCCCGTGCCAGTTCAGGCTGTGCCCGTTCGGCTTAAAACGATATATTCCGGAAAGTTATTCCACGGCGAAAAATAACAACCAGCCTGACAACAGGTTGTAATCCCGGCAGAGCCTGTAACGGGGTGTGAACGTCGACACGATGATGAAAAGCAGCCCCCTTTCCGGGTGGAAAGGGGGAGGGTGATTACTTCAGCTCGTCAACCATAGTAATGGCGCGGCCAATATAGTTTGCCGGGGTCATCTCTTTCAGGCGCGCTTTTTCTTCTTCGGGCAGCGCCAGACCATCGATAAACTGTTTCATACCCTCAGCATCAACGCGTTTACCGCGGGTCAGTTCTTTGAGTTTCTCGTACGGTTTTTCGATGCCATAACGACGCATCACGGTCTGAATCGGCTCCGCCAGCACTTCCCAGTTGTGATCCAGCTCGTCCAGCAGACGGTCGCGGTTCACCTCCAGCTTGCTCACACCCTTCAGGGTGGACTGGTAGGCGATCAGCGCGTAGCCAATACCCACGCCCAGGTTACGCAGCACCGTGGAGTCAGTCAGGTCGCGCTGCCAGCGGGAGACCGGCAGCTTACTCGCCATATGCTGCAACACGGCATTCGCCAGGCCCAGGTTACCTTCGGAGTTTTCGAAGTCGATTGGGTTCACTTTGTGCGGCATGGTGGACGAACCGATTTCCCCGGCGATGGTCTTCTGCTTGAAGTGGTTCAGGGCGATGTAGCCCCAGACGTCACGATCGAAGTCGATCAGGATGGTGTTGAAGCGCGCAATGCAGTCAAACAGTTCAGCGATGTAGTCGTGCGGCTCAATCTGGGTGGTGTACGGGTTCCACTGGATCCCCAGAGACGTCACGAACTCTTCACTGAACTGGTGCCAGTCCACTTCCGGGTACGCCGCAATGTGGGCGTTGTAGTTACCCACCGCGCCGTTGATTTTGCCGAGGATCTCAACCTGCTCCAGCTGACGATACTGGCGTTCCATGCGGTACGCCACGTTCGCCATCTCTTTACCCATGGTGGATGGGGTTGCTGGCTGGCCATGAGTACGGGACAGCAGCGGAATATCACGGTACTCCACGGACAGCGCTTTCACCGCATCGATGATTTTACACCAGTAAGGGAGTACCACCTCTTTGCGTGCGGTAGAGAGCATCAGCGCGTGAGACAGGTTGTTAATATCTTCAGAGGTACAGGCGAAGTGAATAAATTCAGATACCGCGTGCAGCGCAGGGACGCTTGCCACTTTCTCTTTCAGGAAGTATTCAACCGCTTTCACGTCGTGGTTGGTGGTGCGTTCGATGGTTTTAATACGCGCGGCATCTTCTTCGCTGAACTCAGCAACGATTTTATCAAGGTAATCGTTTGCCTTTACGTCAAAAGCAGGAACTTCCTTGATTGCTGTCTGGGCGGCCAGCTTTTGCAGCCAGCGCACTTCAACCTGAACACGGAACTTCAGCAGGCCATATTCGCTGAAGATCCCGCGCAGCGCGCTGACTTTATCGCCGTAGCGTCCATCGACAGGGGATACGGCGGTCAGTGAGGATAATTCCATAATTCGCAACTCCGGGAGGTTAACAATGAGCAAGAATTTGTTTTGCCTGAGTCGTCAGGCGATGACGAGAAAACATGAGCTGTAGGCGGCCACCGCCGACCTGTTGCCACAGCACGGCGGCACGGATACCTGCCAGCAGCGAAGCACGTACCTTCGCCTGTACCTGTGGGCTTTGCAATACGGCAGGCGAACCGGTGACCTGAATACGCGGGCCGAGCGGGCTAATTACGTCGACGTAGATACCGGCCATCGCGCTCAGCAGGGTCTCAGACTGGAGGTCAAAGTGGTCGAGCTGGCGCTGTAGCCCGGCGATGCGATCGCCCAGGGTATTCATTGCGCCTTTCGCCGCGTTCAGCTTACGTTCCAGCACCATCAGGCTTAAGGTGTAGCGGGTCAGTTCCGCGTTCAACCCCTGACGGTTGCTGGCGTTGAGCACGCCGAGCAGGGTTTCAAGACCGAGACGAAGATTGGTTTCACTGCCGCCAAAGACGCCCAGCGTGGAGCCTGGGTTAAGATCGATAACGCTGTTGAGTGAAACGTGCAGGGCATCAGCGTCGCAATGACCCTGATGCGCCAGCTGTTGCACCAGACGGGCTGACTGGCAAATTCCCGCCAGCGCCAGGGTGATGTCGTAATAGTTCTTCGCCACACGGTCTCCTTTATGTGTGCAAACGGTTTAAACAGCAGGCAGCGGCAGGCGCTGTTCAATAATCCCACCGCCGAGGCAAATTTCGCCGCTGTAGAAAACAGCAGACTGGCCAGGGGTAACGGCGGAAACCGGCTCGTCGAAACGCACGTCAATGCGATCGTCATCCAGTGGGGTGACGGTGCAAGGGATGTCGGTCTGGCGGTAGCGCGTTTTCACGGTGCAGCGCAGCGTGCCTTTCAGCGGCTCGCGATCGACCCAGTGCAGCTGTTGCGCGATAAGTCCAACGGACATCAGGCGCGGATGGTCGTGACCCTGAGCCACCACCAGAATATTGTTTTCGACATCTTTGTCGACCACGTACCACGGATCTTCGCTGCCCTCTTTGGTGCCGCCGATACCCAGACCTTTACGCTGGCCGAGAGTGTGGTACATCAGCCCCTGGTGCTGACCAATCTCATCACCGTCAACGGTGACGATTTTGCCCGGCTGTGCAGGCAGGTAGCGCCCCAGGAACTCGCGGAATTTACGCTCGCCGATAAAACAGATACCGGTGGAGTCTTTTTTCTTCGCGGTGATCAGATCCAAATCTTCAGCAATCTTACGCACTTCCGGCTTTTCAAGCTCGCCGACCGGGAACAGACTTTGGGCAATCTGTTCATGGCTCAGCGTGTAGAGGAAGTAGCTCTGATCTTTATTGCCATCCAGACCGCGCAGCAGCTGGCTTTTACCATTCACATCCGCGCGACGCACGTAGTGGCCGGTCGCAATGTAGTCTGCGCCCAGATCTTCCGCGGCGAATTCCAGGAAGGCTTTGAATTTGATCTCTTTGTTACACAGGATATCCGGGTTTGGCGTGCGGCCCGCTTTGTACTCTTCGAGGAAGAGTTCAAAAACGTTGTCCCAGTATTCTGCGGCAAAGTTAACGGTGTGCAGTTCGATGCCGAGCTTATCGCACACGGCCTGCGCATCGGCGAGATCCGCAGCGGCAGTGCAGTATTCCTCGCCATCGTCTTCCTCCCAGTTCTTCATGAACAGGCCCTCCACCTTATAGCCCTGTTGCTGCAACAGGTAGGCGGAAACGGAGGAATCGACACCGCCGGACATGCCGACGATCACTTTTTTCTGGCTGTTATCTGACATGGAATACTCACGACATTGAACTTCAAGGCGGCGTATTCTATCACGCCCCCCCACCATTGACACCCTCTGTAAACGGCCAGTTAAATTCTGCAATGACATCCAGCGGCAGGCGAGCCGCAGACTGCCAGCAGCGGATGCTTTCCGCAACCAGCGGCGAGCGCAGGTTTGGCGCGTTCAGGATCTCGTCTGCGGTCACCCACAGGCAGCGATCGATATCGTCGTCGTGCGGTTCAGTGGCGCACGTTTCGTTAAGCTCAACGGCGAATAAAAAGCGCAGGAAAGATGTCTGGTCAGGCGCTATCCACTGATGCATACGGATAAAGTGCTGCGGTTCGGCGCGGATACCCGTCTCTTCCCAGAGCTCGCGTTTCGCTGCCTGCAATAAGGTTTCGTTGGCTTCAAGATGCCCGGCTGGCTGATTCCAAAGCGCTTTGCCGTTGATGGTCTCTTCCACCACCAGGAATTTCCCCTGCGCGTGGACCACGCAGGCGACCGTAACATGGGGTTTAAACATCAGTTCTCCTTAGGGGTAACATCCCGCCATTCCCCGTTAGCCAGCGAGTCCAGCGTGTAGCTGCCCATGGCGTAGCGAATGAGTCGCAGGGTAGGGAAGCCCACATGCGCAGTCATGCGCCTGACCTGTCGGTTGCGGCCTTCATAAAGGGTGATTTTAAGCCAGCTGGTGGGAATCGATTTGCGCTCACGAATCGGCGGGTTGCGCGGCCACAGCCACTCGGGTTCATTCACGCGCTCAATACCAGCTGGCAGGGTAGGACCATCGTTCAGCGTTACGCCGTTGCGCAGCTTTGCCAGCGACGCGTCGTCCGGCTCGCCTTCAACCTGCACATAGTAAATTTTTCCGGTACGTTTGCCCGGCTGAGTAAGCCTGGCCTGGAGCACGCCGTCATTGGTAAGCACCAGCAGCCCCTCGCTGTCGCGATCCAGACGCCCGGCCGCGTAGACCCCCTGAACGGGGATAAAATCCTTCAGCGTGCTGCGCCCGGCCTCGTCGGTAAACTGCGGCAATACATCGTAGGGTTTATTGAACAGTATGACCCGCGTTGGCTGGGGTTCTGGCGTTCTTCTGGTGGCTTGTCGTGAGCTGAATCGCTCAACCCGGTGTTTTCTAAAAGAAGTTTTCTTCATGGTATTTTCAGGCTCTATCAATTGCCGCATTATAGCCTAATAACGAAGACCTTTCATGGCGTCGGACAATCAGGTACTATCGAAAGGCTCATTACAATTTATTAACATAAGATCAGTAACAACCAGAAGCGCTCGAAGGAGAGGTTAATGGAAAGCAAAGTAGTTGTTCCGGCGGAAGGTAAAAAGATCACCCTGCAAAACGGCAAGATTAACGTTCCTCACAACCCGATTATCCCGTTCATCGAAGGTGACGGTATCGGTGTAGACGTTACCCCGGCAATGCTGAAAGTGGTTGATGCCGCTGTTGAGAAAGCCTACAAAGGCGAGCGTAAAATTTCCTGGATGGAAATTTACACCGGTGAAAAATCGACTCAAGTTTATGGCCAGGACGTCTGGCTGCCAGCCGAAACGCTGGACCTGATCCGCGACTATCGCGTTGCTATCAAAGGCCCTCTGACCACGCCAGTTGGCGGCGGCATTCGCTCCCTGAACGTGGCGCTGCGTCAGGAACTGGATCTGTATGTGTGTCTGCGTCCGGTGCGTTACTACCAGGGCACTCCAAGCCCGGTTAAGCACCCGGAACTGACCGACATGGTCATCTTCCGTGAAAACTCTGAAGACATCTACGCCGGTATCGAATGGAAAGCGGATTCTGCTGATGCAGAAAAAGTGATTAAATTCCTGCGCGAAGAGATGGGCGTGAAGAAAATTCGCTTCCCTGAGCATTGCGGCATCGGCATCAAGCCGTGCTCCGAAGAAGGGACCAAGCGTCTGGTGCGTGCCGCCATCGAATACGCTATCACCAACGATCGTGACTCTGTGACCCTGGTTCACAAAGGCAATATCATGAAGTTCACCGAAGGCGCGTTCAAAGACTGGGGCTACCAGCTGGCGACCGAAGAGTTCGGCGGTGAACTGATCGACGGCGGCCCATGGCAGAAAATTAAAAACCCGAACACCGGTAAAGAGATCATCATTAAAGATGTGATCGCCGATGCGTTCCTGCAACAGATCCTGCTGCGTCCTGCTGAATATGACGTGATCGCCTGTATGAACCTGAACGGCGACTACATCTCTGATGCGCTGGCAGCGCAGGTCGGTGGTATCGGTATCGCCCCGGGCGCGAACATCGGTGACGAGTGCGCCCTGTTTGAAGCAACTCACGGTACTGCACCGAAATATGCAGGCCAGGACAAAGTTAACCCAGGCTCAATCATTCTGTCCGCAGAGATGATGCTGCGTCATATGGAATGGTTCGAAGCCGCAGACCTGATTGTTAAGGGTATGGAAGGCGCGATTAACGCCAAAACCGTCACCTATGACTTTGAACGTCTGATGGAAGGCGCTAAACTGCTGAAATGCTCAGAGTTTGGCGACGCGATTATCGCGAACATGTAATCCACTCGCTGGGTTAAATGACAACGGGAGCCTGAGGGTTCCCGTTTTTTATGCACACAAGACGGAAAACAACGTTATGACCCATGATATCCCGCTCAAGTATTATGACATCGTCGACGAGTATGCGACTGAAACGGCAAAACCGCCAGAAGAGGCGGAGCGTACGCCACTGGCACACTATTTTCAGCTGCTGCTCACTCGCTTATACAACAATGAGGAAATCAGTGAAGAGGCGCAGCGGGAGATGGCTGTCCAGGCGGAGATAGATGAAGCGCGCATTGACGATATTGCGAACTTCCTGAATCAATGGGGCAATGAATAACGCTTCATCGCGCTGAGTAAGCCAGCAGGCTGGCGAGGTCGTGCCGGGTTAGTGATTTTGAAAAGTACCAGCCTTGCACGAGGGCATCGGGGTATCTCTGCGCGATGAACTGATATTGCGTTTCGCTTTCGACTCCCTCAAACACCAGGGTTTTGTGCAGTTTAGCGAGCGCGTCGCTAAAGATCACCAGGATATCCTGTTTATAATGCTCGTTGATGCCATCCACTAACGACTTATCCACTTTGATTTCGTCATATTTGAGATTGGACAGCCTTGCCAGATTAGAGTTTTGCACGCCAAAATCGTCTATTGAAATTTTGACGCCTGCCGATTTAAGATCCTCACAAAACTCTTCAAGGATGGCCGAGGTGGAAACGCCATTCTCGGATAACTCAACTTTGATTAACGATAAGGGAATAGCGTTCTCTAAGCATGCATGACGTAATACCGCCAGAAATTTGCCGTCTTCAATTTCCGTCCGGCCAACGTTCAGTGAAATCATTAACTGATGTTCGGCCGCCAGCCCGGCAATTTCCGCCAGGGATTTCTTTATCATGTTCTGATAATAAACGTTATACAGACCAATTTTTTTAATTAACGGGATAAACAGCTCAGGAGAAACCTCTTTGTGATTGTTATCCTGCCATCTTGATAACACTTCAACCCCGACGATTTTCTTATCAGCAACCCGAATTATGGGCTGAAAATGAACGCTGATAGTATTCGCTATCACCGCCTTGACCAGCGTTCGCTCAAGAGAAAGTCGATCTTCATAAAGTCGAAGAGAAAACAGCGTCAGGGATACCCAGATAAAGTATAAAAACAGGCACAGGAGTACCATCACTACGCGGGAGAGCGATGCCAGTCCGGCATTGTGGTGGGTGACGGTAACGCACAAATCCCAGCGCGTGCTGCACTGCGTCACGGTCTGTGTGAATAACAGTGACGACAAGCGGCTAAGGTTTTCTGTAGGTGACGTAACGGTAAAAAAGGTTCGGTCGAAATCTTTCGTGGTAGAACGAAGTGAATAGTTGGCGGTGACCGGAGAGAATTTATCGTAGGCTGAACGTGATGTGAAGATAATAAGATGGTTATAAATTGTCGCATTGCCTACAAAAAAATCTTTCTGTGAAAATTGCGCCAGACTGAATCCGTTCAGGGTGTTGTGAAGCTCAGAGGGAAGGGCGATGGGATTTGCCAGCTTGCCCCAAAATGCGGTGCAGGTAATTTTCCCATTTTCAATAAACCCCATATCGGCGAAATAGAGACTCTGCATCTTTAAATTACGGTAGACGTTCAGGCTGGCGTTATCGCATCCCTTCGCGGAGGTATTTTTAAGCGTACTGGCGATATTTTGCGTCAAGTCTTCGGAATAGCGTAAGAGCGTGTGGGAGATCTCCCTCTGCCGGTCCTTTTGCTGCTCAACGATAATGGCGTTAACCGCATACAGCGACAGGACGACCATAAAGGTTGAGATGATAGCAACGGCAATGGCCTTGTTCATTTTCCTGCTGTCCCGCCACGTCCTGAGGTGCAGGGATCTTAACACAGGTCATTAAAGCTACAAGTATGCGCGTTGAGCCCGCACGTAATTGAAAGGAAAGCCACCATGCCGACTCATTACATCTCAGAACCACTCAAACCGTGTTGAGAGCAGTAACAGTAGCGTACTGGCAGAAACAAGATTAAGGCAGATGACGAACTTGCTCGATACGTTCATGTTATCAGATTCACTTTGCTGTTCAGTAGCCACAGAGAATAGCGGTTCACCTCATGGGAAAAAACGCCAGATTTTGGTGGGGTGAGGCAAAAAAAAGCCCACTAAAAAGTGGGCAAGAAATACTGGAAGCAATGTGAGCAATGTCGTACTGAATACCTGAGTGATTTGCTCAACTATTCAGTAATGAGAAAGATAATCTTTCTCAGTAAAAGATGCAACCCCACGATGAGTGTGGAACGGCAATTTTTATTGCTCAGATTTTACTCAAACGAACCGTGTGATTCTTATCACAAATTTCCTTTCTCAGATCCTGTGCTATCCTTTTCTGTGTCGTTGATTTAATGACAAAAACCATACAGAGAGGAAAGCTATGGGAATTTTATCCTGGATTATCTTTGGGCTGATTGCGGGGATCCTGGCGAAGTGGATTATGCCGGGCAAAGATGGCGGCGGTTTCATCGTCACGATCGTTCTGGGGATTGTGGGTGCAGTCGTCGGTGGCTGGATCAGTACCCTGTTCGGCTTTGGCAGAGTTGATGGCTTCAACTTCGGCAGCTTTGTCGTCGCGGTGATTGGCGCGCTGGTTGTTCTGTTTATCTACAGAAAAATCAAAAGCTAAATCTGACCTGTGTTAAAAAAGGCTGCCTGAGGGCGGCCTTTTTACTTTGGGCGTTACCACCAGCCTAACTGCGTACCGGCGACGGCCACGATGGCGACAATCAGCATGATGAGGGTCGTTTTTCTCATTTATGCCCCCGGCGCGGCGTAACCGCCAAGGAAAAACCAGCCTAAAAACACGACTGCCGTGATAAAAATAAACACCGGAAAGAGGATCCCTATTCTCATGCCATCACCTGTTTGAGTTTGTATAAGGCCGTAGAGTGTACGGTTTTAATCTAACGCGACAAAGCCTGTTTTGTTTTTTCCTTTTTTATCCTGATACATCGCGAGGTCTGCGGTGCGCAGGGCACTATCTTCATCTGTGCAGTGAGGATCAACAATAACGATGCCATAGCTTGCACCGGGATAGAGAATAGTGACATTACCTAACCCGTATTCGCCCGCGATACGGCCGTTGAGGCGGGTTTTGATAGCGTTGACCTCTGTGCTGGCGTCGCCATCATCGCTGTGACTCAGGCTGGCAACCAGAAATTCATCGCCGCCGAGCCGGCCGATAATTTCGTCCTGCGTTTGCTGGTGAGTCAGTCGATTGCCGACCTGAACGAGGAACCGATCGCCCGCTTCATGACCGTACTGATCATTGATTCGCTTGAAATCATCGAGATCAATAAAGGCAATCATGACGTTGCGGTTAAGATGGCGCGCCAGTGAGAACAGGGTGGTAAGGTTTTCAAAAATGGCGCGACGATTCGGCAGGCCGGTAAGGGCGTCGGTGTAAGAGTGGGCAATGAGCGCCGCATTTGCTTCACGAAGCTGAAGCACAAGCGACTCTTTCTGAATGTACTGACCAATTAACCCGGCAAAGAGCCTGATCACCTGCTCGCCACGTTCGCTGAACTGTTTCTGTGCGGTGCTGGCAGCGCAAAGCGTGCCGTACAGAGAACCGTCAGCCAGGTGAACCGGCACGCTCATATAGGTTGTAATACCCAGTGCTTTTGCCGCTTCACACTCCGGCCAGCGGTCGGGCACCTCGTTACTGAACAAGGTGTCGCTATCCATGGCGCGCTTACAGAGCGTTTCGTCCCAAGGCACGCTGAACCCTTCCGGGATCTGCATTTGCTTGCTGTTACGGGCATATAAAATGTGCTGCAAACGCGCGTTGATATCGATTTTGGTCAGGTAGGTTGATTCCATATCCGTCACAATTTCCAGCATTTCCAGTAGCTGACGCACCAGACTGTCGAGAGATTGCTCGGTGGAGAGGGTTTCTGAAACACGGGCAAGAATGATATCTGACATGAGGCAGGTTGACTCCCATGCAGAAGACCTCTGTATCTGCATGTTATGCTGAAAATATAGACTCCGGTCATAGTAAAACATGAACTGGATTAATTTTATAGATTCTTCTGAAAGCGGATGAAGGAGAGGCTAAAAAAAAGCCCCGATGTTGAGATCGGGGCAAAACATCTTGATTACGGAATGATGTTCTCTGGTCAGAGTGAGAACAGACACCACTATAGGGATGAATCGTGCAGGTTTAATGGAGAAATCATGGAGAAAACGGCGATGACCCGTTACTCTGACGTTTTCAACACCCTGAAGGATCATGATAATGAAATATCTTCTCCTGGCGCTGGTTTTACCGCTGGCCGCATGCTCAACAAAGACACCTCCTCCCGATGCGCCTCAACCGCCGCACGCTATTGGTATGGCAAATCCGGCGTCAGTGTACTGTCTGGAAAAAGGGGGAGAGCAAATCCCTGTTCAAAGCCCGCAGGGTGTACGTACCGAGTGTAAATTGCCAGGCGGGGAAGTGATCGATGAATGGGATCTCTATCGACGCGATCATCCGCAACCGACCAGATGACAACGGCAATAAAACTGCGATACACTTCTCTTTAGGATTATTCTTAGCCAGTTTCTGGCGGTACGTTTGCGAGAAGAAGTATGTTTCAGTTAAAACCGGGCAGCATGGCGATAATTGTGGGTGCGCGTACGACGGCGGGCCGTCGAAATATCGGTAAATCCGTAGAGCTGTTTGGCCTTTGTCAGCCGGGCCAGCGTTTTGTGAACCCGGTTAACGGCGTCATGACGCAATTACCTGATACATCAGCGCGTGCGCTGTGGCTGGTCACCGGTGATGTTTACGCCTTTGATAATCAGCACGGTTTTGCGTTTGTTCGCCCGGAACATTTGATGCCGCTTACTCCCGACGAGATGCCACACAACGTGGATGAGCTGGCAATCGGTTAATCACAGTTCACGCAGCCAGTCCGCCAGTACCCGCGCGTGATTCTGCTCCGTATTTTTCGCCCCATAGAGTAGCGTCACGGTCTGCTGTCGGGCGAGGGCCGCCAGGCGTTTGCCTTCATCCTGCTGCTGCGCCAGCTCTTTACGATAGGCTTCACTGAACGCGGTGAAATCGATCGTTTCACTGTGAAAGGCTTTCCGCAGTTCGCTGGACGGCGTTAGCGCTTTACACCACTCATCACAGGCGAGGTCGGTCTTTTTTATCCCTCGCGGCCAGAGTCTGTCTACCAGCACCCGGTAACCATCGTCTGACGTTGCCTGTTCATATACGCGCTTACATTGAATCATCCGTTTTCCTCCTACCGTGCGACGTTCGGCAAGAACACTATAGCACCCGGTGTTTAACCACCCAATTTAAGGTATTGTGATAATTGCAAAAGAACGGTAGTCTGAGGTTCCTTATGTTATCTAAAATCCTCCGGCATAAGGAATCTCTCATGGAACTCTCCCCGGTTAAAACGACGCTGCGCATTGCGCTGGTTGGTGATTACAATCCCGATGTTATTGCGCACTAGGCGATCCCGCTGGCGATTGACGACGCCGCTGCGGTTCTGGATCTCACCGCTGATTATGACTGGCTCGCCACGCCTGAGCTGACCAACCCCGAAGACCTGGTCGGGTACGATGCCATCTGGCTGGTACCGGCAAGCCCGTATAAAAACACCGAGGCGGCGTTTATTGCCGCGCGTTACGCGCGTGAAAACAGCATCCCTTTTCTCGGCACCTGCGGCGGGTTCCAGCATGCGCTGATTGAGTATGCCCGTAATGTGCTGGGCTGGCACGATGCAGGCCATGCCGAAACCGATACCGAGGGGAGGATGGTGATTGCGCCGCTGGCCTGCTCGCTGGTGGAAAAAACCGACGCGATTGAGCTGCGGAACAACACGCTGATTGCCAAAGCGTACGGCAAGCCGGAAATTCATGAAGGTTATCACTGCAATTACGGCGTCTCGTCTGAGTTTGCCAGCCAGCTTGAGCGGGGCGACATGCGCGTAACGGGCTGGGACGAGCAGGGCGAGATCCGCGCGGCAGAGCTGCTGACCCATCCTTTCTTTGTCATCACCCTGTTCCAGCATGAGCGGGCTGCGCTTCAAGGGCGCCCGGTCATGCTGGTACAGGCCATGCTGCGGGCGGCGCAGGGATAAAAAAAGCAGACCGTCAGGTCTGCCTTGAATGTCAGCGGGGTGTGATCTCCCGGTCACGCCCGGCCAGCATGCCGCACAGGGCCATCACTACCGCAGCCAGCGCGCAGGCCAGCAGCGGAATGCGCCAGTCTCCGGCGGTATCGTGAATTTTCCCCATCAGCGGTGGGCCACAGGCCGCCAGCAGATAGCCAATCGACTGTGCCATGCCGGAGAGCGCGGCGGCCTGATGGGCCGAGCTGGCGCGCAGTCCGATAAACGTCAGGCCGAGGATCATGGTGGCGCCGGATCCAAAGCCAAACACCAGCGTCCAGACGACGGCCAGCCCCGGCGCGAACCAGAACCCGGCCGCACTGACGGCGCACATCAGAGCGACAAGCCCGGCTATGCCACGCTGATCGTTAAGACGGTGCAGGATCAGCGGAATGGCGAGACCGGGAACAGCGGTTGCCAGCTGGAGAAGTCCGTGCATGGAGCCAGCCTGCGTTTCGCTGTAGCCGTGGCTAAATAAAATCGCGGGTAACCAGCCGATAATGACGTAGTAAATCAGCGAGTTAATGCCCAGAAAAAGCGTCACCTGCCAGGCGAGTGCGGAGCGCCAGATTGCCCGATTGTGCAACGCGCCCGCGCCGGTCAGGGTGGCGGCCGGCCTCTTGCGCCATTGCGGTAACCACAGCAGCAGCGCCACCAGCGGGAAGAACATCAGCATCAACAGCGCCCCGTGCCAGCCACCACTCCCCAGCGACAGCGGGACGATCAGCGCCGACCCTGCGGCAGCGGCGGCCCCCATCGTCAGCGAATAAGCCCCCGTCAGTTTTGCGACCTGGCCCGGAAAATCACGTTTGATTAATCCGGGTAACAGGACATTGCCCAGCGCAATCCCACAGCCCACGATCGCCGTACCGATAAACAGCAGCGAGGCCGACGGCAGCGAACGTACGCCAATCCCGATGCAAATCAGCAGCAGAGCGATAAAAAGGCTGCGCTCCATGCCCAGGCGCCGGGCGACGCCTGCGGCAAGGGGAGAGATAAAGGCGAAGGCCAGCAGAGGCAGCGTTGTGAGCAGGCCGGTTTGCGCCGTGCTTAAGCCATAGTCCTGTCGGATGGTGTCGAGCAGGGGGGCGACCCCGGTAAAGGTGACGCGCAGCGTCGTGGCGATCATCAGGATGCCTGCAACCAGCAGCGCGCCCTGTTTCCCGGAAGGTTGAATAGCAGTAGTCATTATTGTCTCTTACGTTCAGGCGAGCGCATACCATACCGATTTAAGTCGTGGTTGAAATCAGGCTAAAATGACAGTTTATCGCTAATATCGGACAACTTTATGTATGGACTGGGACTCGACGGCTACGATCCCGATAGCCAGCACGACGCGGCGGTGGCCTTTCGCATCCGCGTGGTGGCACAAGAACAGTACATTCCGCTGCATCAGCACCGTAAAGGGCAGCTGATTATGGCGCTGGGAGGAGCGATCACCTGTGAAGTAGAGAACGCGATGCTGATGGTGCCGCCCCAGTATGCGGTGTGGATACCGGGTCAAACGCCGCACAGCAACAAGGCGACGCCCGGCGCGCAGCTCTGCCTGCTGTTTATTGAACCCGGTGCGCTCGAATTACCGACGCGTACCTGTACGTTGAAAATATCGCCCCTGGTGCGGGAGCTGGTGCTGGCGCTCGCGGACAGGTCACAGGAGGAACTGCCTCTTCCCGCTACCGGAAGGCTGGTTGACGTCCTGTTTGATGAACTGCCCCTGCAACCGCAGGAGCATCTCCAGCTGCCGGTATCTCCGCATCCGAAAATTCGTCTGATGAGTGAGACCATGGCAAACGAACCTGCCGCCTGGCAGACGCTGGCGCAGTGGGCCAGCCACTTTGCCATGAGCGAGCGCAATCTGGCGCGGCTGGTGGTGAAAGAGACCGGCTTAAGCTTTCGCCGCTGGCGACACCAGCTCCAGCTGATTGTCGCATTGCAGTTTTTGATCGGCGGAAAGTCGGTCCAGCAGGCGGCGCAGGCGCTGGGGTATGACTCCACCACCGCCTTTATCACCATGTTCAAGAAAGGACTGGGACAGACGCCCGCCCGCTATATCGCCAGCCTGACTACGACTTCCCGATAAACAGCGAAACCAGTCCGGCAGCAATCAGCGGGCCAACCGGCACGCCACGAAACAGCGCCACGCCTAACACGGTGCCCACCAGCAGCCCGGCCACCAGAGAAGGCTGGCTGCTCATCAGCGTCACGCCGCGCCCGCCAAGCCATGAGACAAAAACGCCCACTGCAATCGCCACCAGCGATTTCCAGTTCACAAAGGAGTGCAGCAGCGTTGAGGCCGGTAGCGTTCCGCTGGCAATCGGGGCCATCACACCGATGGTCAAAATAATGATCCCGATGGTAAGCCCCTGTTTTTCTATCCACGGGAAGAAGGTGTTCAACGGTGTGACGCGAACGATGATCAGGACCAGAATGGAAATCGCGACGGTGGTATTGTGGCTGACAAAACCCAGAGCAGCCAGGGCCAGAAGTATGAGTAGTGTAGGGTCGAACATGACGGGATCCTTGCCAAAAATAGTAAGCCTGCTTACTTTACGCGCAAACGCGACGGCAGGCAGGCTTTACTGAAAAAATTGTCTATTTTTGGGCACTTGCCTGACGTCAGTCCACCAGTTGCTGGATAAGCGGACTCCCTTCGCGGATAAACACCGGGATGGTTTCCAGCGCCGCAGGCACCCGGATATGCTCCCCACCGGCGTAGCGCTCACCGTTGAGGGCGATCCAGCTATTGCCCGTCGGCAGCCAGACATCGCGCTCACGCTGACCGGCCTGCATAACCGGCGCCACCAGAAGATCTTCACCAAACAGATACTGATCTTCACACGCCCAGCTCTGCTCATCCTTCGGATAGTGCCAGAACAGCGGACGCATGAGCGGGTCTCCGTGCAGATGCGCCTGCTGGTACAGCGCGTCAATATATGGGCGCAGGGTTTCGCGCACGGTAAGCCAGTGCTGCATGATGGCGTAATTCTCTTTTCCGTAACTCCACAGCTCATTAGGCGAACCGCTGTTACACTGAGGAATACCGTCACGGTAGCGCTCCGGAGGTTGGATCTGCGGTTCGCGATAGCCGTGCATGCGCAGTACCGGTGTAAACACCGCCCACTGGAACCAACGGATCAGCAATTCATGGAATGCCGGGTCGTTAACGTTCCCTCCCTGGAAGCCGCCGATATCGGTCGTCCACCATGGGATCCCCGCCAGCCCCATATTCAGTCCTGCGGCGAGTTGATTGCGAAAAGCATGGAACGAGGAGTGGACATCACCCGACCACGCCAGCACGCCGAAGCGTTGGCTGCCTGCCCAGGCGCAGCGTACCAGGTTAACAATGTCGGTTTCGCCGTTTGCCTGGAGCCCATCGTAAAAGCCCTGCGCAAAGTCACGCGGGTAGCGATTGCCCACTTCCAGTACCGGACCGGCGTGGTAGCGATAGTTGTCAAAATCATAGGCGCGGTATTCCGGCTCCGCTTCGTCCAGCCAGAACAGCTTAATGCCCATGTCGTAGTAATTTTTCTTCACCGTATCCCAGACGAATTTCCGCGCCTCTGGATGGGTCGCATCAAAGAAGGTGGTATTGCCCATAAAATCGAGGTTGACCTGCACGCCGCGCTCACTGCTGACCAGCCAGCCTTTGGCTTTCATCAGCGGGTAGAGGGGGCTGCGCGCCTCTACCGTTGGCCACACCGACACCATCAGCGCAATACCCATTTCGCGCAGCTCGTCGACCATGCCTTCAGGATCGGGCCAGTCTACGGGGTCGAAGCACCAGGTGCCCTGATTCGGCCAGTGGAAAAAGTCGATGACCATCACCGACAGCGGCAGATTACGGCGGCGATACTCCCGCGCAACCTCAAGCACCTCCTGCTGGGTGCGGTATCGTAATTTGCACTGCCACAGTCCACTGATAAACGCCGGGGCGGGGGGCGGAGTACCGGTGGCTTTCACATACTGGCGGGTGATCTCCGCCACCGTGTCAGCGGCGGTGATCCAGTAGTCCATCTCTCCTGTGACGCGGGCGCGCCATTCCGTCTGATTTTTTGCAAAGCTGGCTTCACCAATCGCCGGGTTGTTCCACAGCAGGCCATAGCCAAGGCTGGACTGCATAAAGGGCACGCTGGCCTGGGAGTTGCGCTGAGCCAGCTCCAGCGTACAGCCTTTCAGATCCAACCACGGCTGTTGATACTGACCCATGCCATAGATGCGTTCATCCGGACGCGATTCAAACCGGACGGTGAGCTGATATTTGCCGCCCATCAGCGGTTTAAATTCGCGGCCATCCAGCTTCAGAGCGCTGACATATTTATCCTGACTCTTCTCGCTGGCACCGATACCCACCGTTGAACGCTGGCGCCACATCTCCTCCAGCAGCAGTTCGCCGCGCTGATTGTAGAAGGCCAACTGACCTTTAAGGTTCAGGGTCGCGGTAATATTGCCGTTGCGCAGCGTCAGGCTTTCCGCTTCGGCGACAATCTCGGCCTGGCAAGGGGCGGCGGGTAACAGTGCCTGTAAGGCGTCATCAAATGCCGGGGAGCAGGTGGCCCTGACGCGAAGACTGTTTTCTCCCCAGGGTTCGATGCGCAGGATCTGGCGTTCAAAACGACATTCGATACAGTTGGAATGTTGAATCAGCTCACTCATGGATAATGCGTCCTTCTAAACAGGGTGTTTGGCGAGATGGATGGATTGCATTGTGCTGTCGTCGAGCTTGTACCAGCGCAGCGTGGCAAACGCGCAGAGCGACAAGATGCCAGGTACGACGGTGAAGAGGGCGATGATGCAGTACATGGCCGTGGTAGTTTGTTCCGGGGCATTGGCAACATAGCCGCTTAAGCCCAGCGTCCAGCCAACAATCGCGCCGCTGATCGCCATCCCCAGCTTGAGTACGGCGAGGAAGGTGGAGAAGATCACGCCGTCCATGCGTTTGCCCTGTTTCCATTCGCCGTAATCGGCGACATCCGCCATCATCACCCACATTAGCGTGGTGGTGGCCTGATAAAGGGTGGAGACGATAAACGTCATGGGCACCAGAATAAGCACCGACTTAGGCGCAAAGAACAGGGCGATGCTGAGTACCCCCGCCAGTACGGAACAATATCCAAACATCTGCACTTTGCTGACGTTCTGCGTCAGACGTTTGGCCAGCGCGCTGCCTGCGGCTTTCCCGAGAATATGCGCCCCGAGCATCCACATAAAATAGCTTGCGCTACCGAGATAATAAGTGACGAAATACATCATTGCGCCAAGGCGAATAACGCCAAAACCAATATTGGTTAATACCAGGACGGCGACAACTCGCCATTGGTCGTTTCGTAATAAATCCCGTAGTTCCGCAAGATAATTATTGTGGGTGGCGGGAGCCTTAATACGTTCACGCGTATTCGCGAAGCAGATCCAGAACATGATGACCGCGACGGTCGCCATAATGGCCATCGCCCAGCGGTAGCCCAGTAATTTATCGTCGCCGCCTAAAAACTCTGCCAGCGGCATCATAAAGAATGTCGACAACGCGCCACCCAGCGTGGCAAGGAAAAAGCGATAAGACTGAAGGGAAATTCGCGCATCGTTGTCGGGCGTAATTACCGCGCCCATGGAGCAATAGGGAATATTGATTGCGGTATACATCAGCATCATCAGGGTATAGCTGACGGTGGCGAAAATCATTTTACCGTGCAGGTCGAGCGACGCCGGCACGGCGTAGGTCAGCAGACAGCTTGCGCCAAAGGGCAGCGCCAGCCACAGCATCCAGGGGCGGAATTTTCCCCAGCGGGTACGCGTCCTGTCTGCGATATAGCCCATCGCCGGATCAATTATGGCATCGGCGGTTCTCGCCAGAAGAAACATAGTGCCCACGAATGCGGCAGGTAACCCCACCACGTCCGTATAGTAAAACGTCAGAAAAATAATGACGTTATCCAGCCCAATATGGCTCGCCATATCGCCTAACCCATAACTGATTTTTTCTTTACGGGTAATTATCTCGGTCATTGTATTCACCTTGCCAGTGTAAGGTTTATTTATGAGGTGCTCCGTAAACAAGGTTAACCATCATGAAAAGGTTAACAATTGCGAGATCTGGCATCGGGGTTACGTAAATTTCTTTTCGTGATACCGGTAACAAATAAAGTATTTAAACAGTGACTTTATACGGGGGAGGGGAGTTAACAGCGAATCGTTTCAGCGAAAAATTGTCATTTCGCGGACGCGTCATTGTCATTTAACTGTCATTATGCGGGAGTAAAAAAAAAGGAAATGGGCAAGGCAGAGGGCATCATGAACGATCCTATGTTTGTCGAAACGCTGATTATCTCCTCATCGTTTTTTATCATCGCGATTATTTTGATTGCTTCCGTGCTGCTGCTGGAAAACGGCTGACCGTTAGCCAGCCTCTGTATTTATTGTTTACGGAACGACACCAGTTCAGGACGGGCGATACGCAGATAGTCCTGGGTATCCATAATCACCGATTTTTCCAGCAGACCGGCGTTAAAGGCGATCTCGTCAAAGCGCTCAAACAGCAACGGATCGGCGACCAGCGTCAGATCCGGGTGAAAGCTGAAGGGGGGAATGGCGCCGAAAACGCAGCCGGTAAGCGCATCCACTTCGGCCGGACTGGCGAGAGATGCCTTAAGCCCTCCGAAATGGCTGGCCAGCAGGCTCAGATCGGCCTGCCGATCGGCGGCGAGGATTGCCAGAATATGTTTCTTAACGCCGTTGCCTTTTACCTTACAGACCAGCGCTTTTGCTCCCTGGCGGAGATCGGTCCCGCGAATTTCACTGACCGCTTCGCATTTCCCTACGGCCTCATGCGCCACCACACGAAAGTGCGCCTCCTGCTCGGTTAATAAGCTGATTAGCTGCTGATGGGTTGTCGTCCCGATCACGTCATCAGACATAACGATTTCACCTGTGATTAGCCAATACGTAGCTTGCTACATTAGCACGGGAGGGAGAGGGCTGAAAGAAAACAGCCAGCGGGAGCGCTGGCTGTTGATTCATGCGTTGCTGGTGGAAGACTGTTTCTGGAACAGTTCCCGGAAGACCGGATAGATGTCATCCTGGTCACGAATGTGCTGCATCGCAAAGTTATCGAACATCGCTTGCAGATGCTCATACTCTCGCCACAGCGTCTGGTGGGCGCGACGGGTAATTTCAATGTAACTGTAGTAGCGCACCACCGGCAGGATCTTCTTCGCCAGAATTTCATGACACAGGGGCGAGTCATCCGCCCAGTTATCGCCATCCGATGCCTGTGCGGCGTAGATGTTCCACTGCTCCGGGTCGTAACGCTCCTTTACCACCTCATCCATCAGCTTCAGGGCACTCGACACGATGGTGCCACCGGTCTCCTGCGAGTAGAAAAACTCATGCTCATCCACCTCTTTCGCCTGAGTGTGATGGCGGATGTAGACCACCTCCACGTTCTTATACGTTCTGCTCAGGAACAGATAGAGCAGAATATAAAAACGCTTAGCCATATCCTTGGTGGCCTGATCCATTGAACCTGACACGTCCATCAGGCAGAACATCACCGCCTGGCTGGAAGGCTCCGGACGTTTTTCGTAGTTCTTGTAGCGCAGGTCGAACGTGTCGATAAACGGTACCCGGTCGATCTTCGCCCGCAGTTCGGCGATCTCTTTTCGCAGGCGCTCCTCTTCCAGTAGTTGCGCCGGTTCGGTGTTTTCCACCACTTTCAGGCTGGTTTCCAGCTCGCGCAGTTCGCGCCGTTTGCCTGCCGTCATCGCCGTGCGTCGCGCCAGCGAGTTTTGCAGTGAACGCACTACGCTGATGTTGGCGGGCACCCCGTTTGCGGTATAGCCCGCACGATGGGTTTTGTATTCGTTGAGCTGACGGTGCTGATTCTTTCTCAGATTCGGCAGGGCCAGATCCTCAAACAGCAGGTCGAGATATTCGTCTTTTGAAATCTGAAAGACGAACTCATCCTGGCCTTCACCGTCCTGGCTGGCTTGTCCCTGACCGCTGCCAGAACCGCCGCCTCCGCCTTGTGGCCGCTCGATTCTGTCATTCTGGACGAAGTGGTCATTACCTGGGTGCACGCGATGGCGAAGACCGCCACGCCCCTGATGAAACATCGGTTCGCTGATGTCATCGTTGGGAATGGAGACGGATTCGCCGCTGTCGACGTCGGTCACCGAGCGTTTGTTGATGGCCTCGGAGATCGACTGTTTAATTTGCGCTTTATAACGGCGCAAGAAGCGCTGGCGATTCACCGTGCTCTTGTTTTTGCCGTTAAGACGCCGGTCAATAAACCAGGTCATATATCCCCCGTACTGCATTTGCCAACTTGCAGCGTCCGTAAGTGCCGGACATTTTGTTGGCCCGGTAAGCGCGTTACCGGGCACTTGTTTTAAGACGATTTACGCACGCGCAGATACCATTCACAAAGCAGGCGGACCTGTTTGCGCGTATAGCCTTTTTCCATCATACGGTCGACAAAATCGTCGTGCTTTTTCTGCTCGTCGGTTGAGGTTTTGGCGTTGAACGAGATAACCGGCAACAGCTCTTCCGTGTTAGAGAACATTTTCTTCTCTATAACCGTGCGCAGTTTTTCGTAGCTGGTCCAGTTTGGATTGCGGCCGTTGTTATGCGCTCTGGCGCGCAGCACGAAGTTCACAATCTCGTTTCGGAAGTCTTTCGGGTTGCTGATCCCGGCCGGTTTCTCAATTTTTTCCAGCTCTGCGTTCAGGGATTCACGGTCAAACAGCTGGCCGGTATCCGGGTCGCGGTACTCCTGATCCTGGATCCAGAAGTCAGCGTAGGTGACGTACCGATCGAAAATGTTCTGGCCGTATTCGGAATAGGATTCCAGGTAGGCGGTCTGGATCTCTTTGCCGATAAACTCGGCGTATTTCGGGATCAGGTAGCCTTTCAGGAACTCCAGGTAGCGTTCAGCCTGCTCCTGTGGGAACTGTTCACGTTCAATTTGCTGTTCCAGCACGTAGAACAGATGAACCGGGTTGGCGGCCACCTCCGCGTGGTCGAAGTTAAAGACGCGGGAGAGGATCTTAAACGCGAAACGCGTCGACAAACCGTTCATCCCTTCGTCGACCCCGGCGTAATCGCGGTATTCCTGGTACGATTTGGCTTTCGGGTCGGTATCCTTCAGGCTTTCGCCGTCATACACGCGCATTTTGGAGTAAATGCTGGAGTTTTCCGGCTCTTTCAGGCGCGACAGGATCGAGAAGCGTGACAGCGTTTCCAGCGTTCCCGGTGCGCAAGGGGCATGGACCAGCTCACTGTGGTTGAGCAGTTTTTCGTAAATCTTGATCTCCTCGGAGATCCGCAGGCAATAAGGCACTTTGACGATGTACACACGGTCAAGGAACGCCTCATTGTTTTTGTTGTTACGGAAGGTCACCCATTCAGATTCGTTCGAGTGGGCGAGGATAATCCCGTTAAACGGCAGGGCGGAAATACCTTCCGTCCCGTTGTAGTTCCCCTCCTGGGTGGCGGTCAGCAGCGGATGCAGCACTTTGATCGGTGCTTTAAACATCTCGACAAATTCCATAATCCCCTGGTTGGCGCGGCACAGCGCACCGGAATAGCCGTAGGCATCCGGGTCGTTTTGCGCGTGATGTTCCAGCTTACGGATATCGACTTTACCCACCAGCGCCGAGATGTCCTGGTTGTTCTCGTCACCGGGTTCAGTTTTAGCAATGGCGATCTGCTCGAGGATAGACGGCCACACTTTCACGACGCGGAATTTGGTGATGTCCCCACCAAACTCGTGCAGGCGTTTTGCCGCCCACGGCGACATGATCGTACCGAGATAGCGATGCGGAATGCCAAACTCTTTTTCCAGAATTTGCGCATCCTCTTGCGGATTAAACAGGCACAGCGGATGGTCATTGACCGGGCTGCGCTCGCCGTTGGCGCTCAGCACATAGATCGGCACGCGCTGCATCAGCGCTTTCAGCCGTTCAGCCAGGGAGGATTTACCCCCGCCGACGGGACCCAGCAGGTAAAGGATCTGTTTCTTCTCTTCCAGCCCCTGAGCGGCATGCTTCAGGTAGGAGACGATCTGCTCAATGGCATCTTCCATACCATAGAACTCTTCAAACGCCGGGTATCGGGCGACTACCCGATTCGAAAAAAGACGGGAAAGCCGTGGCTCCAGGGCAGTATCAACCATGTTTGGCTCACCGATAGCCATCAATAGCCGTTCTGCCGCATTGGCATAGGCACTGCGATCTTGCCGACAAATGGTAAGAAACTCCTGCAGTGTGAACTCTTCGTCCTTGGCAGCTTCGTAGCGCTGGCGATAGTGATCGAATATATTCATGGCATGCCGTCCTTTCGTTTTTTAGCACAGGATAAGAGCCGTTCGTATGAGTAGTGGAGGCTCCCGGAAGAGAATCTTTCGCACCTCACTGCCAGAGCAGCAACCTGTGTGCCAGGTCGAAGGCTATGAACCGCAGGGTGTTCAGCAAAACCTCTTCTTAAATTAAAGCGTAGATGGCAATTGCAAAACTTGCATACGGATAAAATCTACTTTCAATGACATATCAATAACTCATCCAAAAATTTCCACTGCGGTTATAAGCGAAAAGGGGGTTTTTCATTTATCGGTCACATAAATGAAAGCGGGATGTCATCTGAAAAATGAAAAATAACGGGTTAATCAAATGGATTCGCGCGCAAAAAATTTTGGGATGTACGGGAATGGCGGTTACACTTCACCCGCTGATTATTTGACTACAGGAAAGAATGGATTGTGACCAAACTCAAACTTCTGGCATTGGGCATCCTTGCCGCTACCGCAGCGAGCACCGTACAGGCTGAGAGCCAGTGGACTGTTGGCGCGGGTGCTGGCGTGATCAACAGCCCGTACAAGCAGTATGACCGCGACGTTTATCCTGTCCCCGTTGTCACCTATGAAGGCGATAACTTCTGGTTCCGTGGATTGGGCGGCGGCTACTATCTGTGGAACGATACGGCCGATAAGCTCTCCATCATGGCCTATTACGACCCAACGTACTTTAAACCAGGCGACAGCGACAGCAATGCGCTTCGTCAGCTGGACAAGCGCAGAAGCTCACTGATGGCCGGGCTTTCTTACGTCCATAATACCGAGTATGGCTTCCTGCGCACGGCGCTGGCGGGCGATACCCTGGACAACAGCAATGGCTTCATCTGGGATCTGGCGTGGCTTTATCGCTATACCAACGGCGCGGTGACCCTGACGCCGGGTATCGGTGTGCAGTACAGCAGCGAGAATTACAATGACTACTACTATGGCGTGTCTAAGGCTGAGTCTCGCCGCAGTGGTCTGAAGAGCTACAGCGCTGATGATGGCTGGGATCCGTACCTGGAACTCACCGCCTCGTATAACTTCCTCGGTGACTGGAACGTGTACGGTACTGGCCGTTATACCCGTCTGAGCGACGAAGTGAAGGACAGTCCGATGGTCGACAAGTCCTGGTCCGGCATCTTCTCCGTGGGTGTGACCTACAAGTTCTGACCAGAACGTGATGTATTAAAACGGGGCGCTTGCGCCCCGTTTGTTTTTTATGGTGCCTGATAAATATTAGCGCTTCACAATCTTGATCGTTTGGCCTAAGCGGGACGGTTTTTCTTCGCTGGTTTTCTGCGGGGCGGTCACGCACGCGGTTTCCACACACACGAAGGTCTTGTAACCGTCATCAGGGATATCTGCCATGCTGACGGAAAGGGCAGGGCCCGGGTTCCAGCCCACCACGTTGCTATGGTGGTGGTGAACCACGTCAATGCCGCGGTTCAACGCGCTGTCGTGGATGACGCTACAGGCTTCCGGGTGCAGATACACGCGGTCGGTACGGTCCGGGAAGCTCTGAACGCCGTCGTCCAGCCTGCCTTCTTTCGCGTTGTCCACTTTGTCGATAAAGGTATCGCCAAGTCCGCTCACCTTAACGGCCTGAATGTCGCCTACGTTGAAATAGGTGTGCAGGGCGGACGTTGTTTCGAATTCGCCGTGCGCTTCCAGTTCAATCTCGCAGGTTTTACCCAGCTTGAAGCGGGCATAGAGGGTGAATTCATGTGGCCACAGGGCGCGCGTTTCATCATTTGCCTGAAGTTCAAAGGTCAACACCGCGCCGTTATCATCTTCGTTGTGGGCTTTCAGCGTCCACTGCTGGTTACGGGCGAAACCGTGAGACGGCAATCCCTGCTGCGCTGACGGACCAAACCATGGCCAGCAGATCGGTACGCCGCCACGGATCGCCGCCCCTTTTTTGAACGAGGTGGCCTCGCTCAGCCACAGGCCTTCTTCTTCGCCTTCTGGTTTCCAGGAGAGCAGGTGGGCGCCATTGAGCGCTACGGAGGCTTTAACGCGCGGATGATCGACGACGATGATATCGGCGCCGTCAATCTGACGGTGGGAGAGCACAGGGGTAAGTTGTTCGACTACCGGAAGTGCAAAAATTTTATTAATCATTAAGCAATCCTCTGTCTAAAAACAATAAAAAAGGCGACCGAAGTCGCCTTTTAGGATCAAGCACTCATCTCAACTTATTTGGAGATGTGAGCGATCAGGTCCAGTACTTTGTTAGAGTAGCCAGTTTCGTTGTCGTACCAGGAAACCAGTTTCACGAAGTTGTCGTTCAGTGCGATACCTGCTTTAGCATCGAACACGGAAGTGCACACTTCGCCGTTGAAATCGGTAGATACAACGTCGTCTTCGGTGTAACCCAGAACGCCTTTCATTGGGCCTTCGGAAGCAGCTTTGATTGCTTTCTTAATTTCTTCGTAAGAAGCAGCTTTTTCCAGACGAACGGTCAGGTCAACAACGGATACGTTAGGAGTTGGAACGCGGAACGCCATACCAGTCAGTTTGCCATTCAGTTCTGGCAGTACTTTACCTACTGCTTTAGCAGCACCGGTAGAAGATGGGATGATGTTCTGAGCCGCGCCACGGCCGCCGCGCCAGTCTTTGTGAGACGGGCCATCAACGGTTTTCTGAGTAGCGGTGGTAGCGTGAACGGTAGTCATCAGACCTTCGATGATGCCGAAGTTGTCGTTGATAACTTTAGCCAGCGGTGCCAGGCAGTTGGTGGTGCAGGATGCGTTGGAAACGATGTCCTGGCCAGCGTAAGTTTCGAAGTTTGCACCGCGAACGAACATTGGGGTGTTGTCTTTGGAAGGACCAGTCAGAACAACTTTCTTCGCACCCGCAGTGATGTGTTTACGTGCAGTTTCGTCGGTCAGGAAGATACCGGTAGCTTCAGCTACAACGTCAACACCGATTTCGTTCCATTTCAGGTTAGCTGGGTCTTTCTCAGCAGTAACGCGGATGGTTTTGCCGTTAACAACCAGGTGGCCGTCTTTCACTTCAACGGTGCCGTCGAAACGACCGTGAGTTGAGTCGTACTTCAGCATGTACGCCATGTATTCAGCGTCCAGGAGATCGTTGATACCAACGATTTCGATGTCAGAACGTTTCTGAGCAGCACGGAAAACAATACGGCCGATACGGCCAAAACCGTTGATACCTACTTTGATAGTCATATATTCCACCAGCTATTTGTTAGTGAATAAAAGGTTGCCTGTAAAATTACAAAAACCTTACGCAGCGTCAAGCGGAATCGTGTCAATCATTGCGACAAATCAATCCTGTGACTAACGTTTGTGCGACTGACTCGCCTCACTTTCCCTTTGAGCTAGCAACCACATGGGGGCTGCGCCCGGAATTTTAAAGGCCTCGCAGGATTAAAATGTGAAATTGATCACAATTGCCTGACCGCCTTTTCGCGACACATAAGTTTAGATCAAAAGTGCACGCGCGGGTGTTAATGTTTTGTTAGAATCTGGGTTAAAAGATGTCTGTTTCAACAGCGAGATGTAAGCATATGTCGAACCAACATAACCCCGACGATTTGAAAAAAAACCTTACAGAGATGCAGTTTTACGTAACGCAAAATCACGGCACGGAACCGCCGTTTACCGGGCGTTTGCTGCACAATAAACGGGAAGGCGTCTACCACTGCCTGGTGTGTGATGCACCGCTGTTTAACTCCCAGACTAAGTACGATTCTGGCTGCGGCTGGCCAAGCTTTTACGAGCCTGTCAGCGATGATGCGATCCGCTATCTGACGGACTCCTCGCACGGCATGGTGCGCACCGAAATTCGTTGTGGGAATTGCGACGCCCATCTCGGGCATGTCTTCCCGGATGGCCCGCAGCCGACGGGGGAGCGTTTCTGCGTAAATTCGGCTTCGATGAGCTTTACCGATGACGAAAACGGCGACCAGACCAAGGGTTGAAAAAACGATTCAGCAAATTATTCCTTTGAAAGGGAGAGATCGTGAATATTAATGACATGATTGCTGGCATGACCCCGGAGGTTTATCAGCGCCTGGTGACGGCCGTTGAGCTGGGAAAATGGCCGGACGGTGTGGCGCTCACACCTGAGCAAAAAGAGAACAGCTTGCAGCTGGTGATGCTGTGGCAGGCGCGTCACAATACCAACGCCCAGCACATGACCATCGACACTAACGGTCAGATGGTGATGAAAAGTAAGCGCGAACTGAAAGAAGACTTCGGTATCACGCCGAAGCCGATTGCAACCTTCAAATAAATCTCCCATGTAGGCCGGGTAAGGCGAAGCCGCCACCCGGCACACTACACCTTAGTGCGGGATCCCAAGCGACTCCGCCAGCTGCTTCGCTAACTGGTTGTTGTCATCCGCGCCATACTCCCAGAACATCGCCCCGGCGAGACCTTTCTCCTTGATGTAATCTGCTTTAATCGCCACGGAACGCGGGTTCTCATAGGAGATCGCAAACAGCGCCTTCCCGTCGGCGGATTTTACCGACAGCCACGGCACCTTCGCCTGTTCGTCCCAGTGCTCGGTAAAGCGTTTCTGCGGATCGTTTAGCAGTTTGCGGACGATATCGTTGTATTTCACGTAGGTATCTTTGGTCAGGTCATAGCCAAGCGATTTGAACAGGCCCAGTTCCTGCGGCCCGAAGTAGGGCTGGGTGACCGGATTGTTTTGCGCGTCCGGTTTACTCCAGTCGATACCCGGTTCAACGGCGCGCTTCGGTACACGACCGTAAAAACCGATTCCGAGGTTCATTTGCTGCGGCTTAAGGCCGGCGGCCAGATAGTTATTCACCACAAAATCAACGCTGTATTTGTCTGCGGCAGCCACCGTTGGCCAGGCGCTGGAGTCATACAGATTCGCGTTAAAATACTGCGTCCCGTACGCCATGTCGTAGGTCATCAGGTTGATGTAATCAAGCAGGGGGGCAATGGCCTTCACATCCACCCAGCTTTTCGGACTTTCTGCATTTGCGCCCACCGCAATCGTGACCAGTTTTTTCTTACCAAACGCGTCACGCATCTCTTTTAACAGCGCGGTGAAATTATCCCTGTCGGCTGGGGTGCTCTCGACCAGTCCCCACGCGCCGTTGACCGGGAACTCCCAGTCGAGATCGATCCCGTCCAGGCCGTATTGACTGACGATCTGCTGCGCGGAGCGAATAAACACCGCGCGGCTCTCTTTGGTAGCCGCTGCGCCAGAAAAACCACGTGCGCCCCAGCCGCCAACGGAAAGCAGCACTTTTAAATTCGGGTTTTGTTTACGAAGCTGAGGAAGTAACGCCAGGTCGGATGCCACCTTGGGTGATAACCAGATTTGATGCAGTTTTGCCGGATCTTTCAGTGCAGGGTTGGTTTCGTCTTTCTCGTTGTTATAGACCAGACCAAACGAGTAGTTGAGGTGTGTGATCTGACGGACATCGAGTTTATTGATATCGCCACCCGGTCCGGCGGTAACATCGCCACCGCCATTGAAGTAGCCCACGGACATCAGGGGCGCGGCGGAAGCCAGTGACGCGCAAAGCAAGGGTAATGCTGCCAGCAAGGGCAAACGTTTCATATAAGTTCCTCTTTGACTGAATAAAAATAACCACGCCACAGAAAAGGCGTGGCGAAAAAACAGCCTGAAGAGAATACCATCGCCGCTTCGCTTGTGATGCGAGGGAGTTCACTTTATGGGAGATCGGGGAGGGGGTTTTGCCGTGTGGCGGCTTCGCCTTACCCGGCCTACAAAACCAGAGAAAGTAGGCCGGGTAAGGCGAAGCCGCCACACGGCTAAAAAAGCTTACGCCTGCGTCTCCATCCAGTCAGCCAGCGTATACAGCGTTGCGCCTTCTGCGGCCATATCCATAAACGCCTGGGCGCTGTCATGCGGCTGAATATTCACCCCGCGACAGCCGTCGGTAATGACATTCACGGTATAGCCCAACTGGAGCGCATCCAGCACGGTGAACTTCACGCAGTAATCCGTCGCCAGGCCCAGCACAATCAGCTCGGTGATCTCATGATGGCGTAACCATGCGTCAAGCGCCGTCTTCTGGCGGTGACCGTTATCGAAGAATGCGCTGTAGCTGTCGATGGTTGGATTTTCACCTTTGTGGAACACCGCGTCGATGGCTTTCTGGTTCAGCAGCGGATGCAGCTCAGCGCCTTCCGTCTGCTGCACGCAGTGATCGGGCCAGAAGGTTTGCGCCAGTCCGTCCAGTTCGCCCTGGCTGTAAGGCTCAACGTTGTGCTGGCTGGCAAAGCTGCCGTGGTTTGCCGGATGCCAGTCCTGACTCGCCACCACCGCTTCATCACGAGCCTTACACCACTCAATCAGCGAATTCGCGACGTCTACGGTGCTGTCGCCTTCCGCGACGGCCAGCGCACCGCCCGCACAGAAATCATTTTGCAAATCGACCAGTAACAGGGCGCGTTGCTTCATGGGAACTCCTTATTCGTCCGGCGTCAGTTCACCGCGCAGGTTTTGCATCATGGCGCGGCGAATGGAATCAATATCCAGATCCTGACTCAGTAAATAGTGAAGTTTAGTCAGCGTTGCCTCAACGGTCATATCGAAACCACTGATCACGCCAGCGTGCGCCAGGGCGTTGCCGGTGGCGTAGCCGCCCATATTGACCTTACCGGACATACACTGAGTGAGGTTCACCACCACAATCCCGCGATCGCTCGCCTCCTGAAGCTCTTTCAGGAACTCACCGTTCTGCGGGGCATTACCCACACCATAGGAGCGCAGGATCAGCGCCTTCACCGGCTGGCGTAGGAAGTTGCGCACCACGTCGGCGGAAATACCCGGATAAATCGTCACCACGCCAATCGGCTGCGGGGTGATCGGGTGAACGATCAGCTCGCCTGCAGTATTTGGCGCGGGCGGCGTGCCCAGACGACGGATATGGATCCCCGCTTCCAGCAGCGGTTGCAGGTTAGGTGAGGCAAACGCGTCAAAGCCGTCAGCGTGCGCTTTAGTGGTACGGTTCCCGCGGTACAGTCGGTTGTTGAAGAACAGCGTTACCTCGTTGATCGGGTAATTAGCGGCCACGTACAGGGAGTTAAGCAGGTTGATCTGCCCGTCTGAACGCAGTTCCGCCAGCGGGATCTGCGAACCGGTCACGATGACGGGCTTGCCCAGGTTCTCCAGCATGAAGGAGAGCGCCGAGGCGGTGAACGCCATGGTGTCGGTGCCGTGCAGGATCACGAAGCCGTCGTACTGGTCGTAATGGGCTTTAATATCGTCCGCAATATGCTGCCAGTCTTCCGGCGTCATGTCGGAGGAGTCCATCAGCGGCTCATATTCGTGGATGGTAAAGTCCGGCATTTCCGGACGGTGGAATTCAGGCATCAGCGCCAGCTGGCGCTGCAAGTGGCCAGAAACCGGAATATAGCCATTTTCTGAGCGCTGCATACCGATGGTACCGCCGGTATAGGCGACATATATTGATTTCTTCTGCATGGTAATGAGTTCTTGTTCTTCAAAAGAAAAAATCCCCTCTTAACGGGAAGAGGGGACGGTTTTTAACGCACGTTCGCACAGGTCAGGCAAAACGCGTAACGGCTTTGCGGATCGTTGAAAGTCGCGAGCTTATCGCTCTCCGCTTTCATGGCTTTAGCCGCCGTCGCCACCGGCGCCGGCAGATACGCCTGAAGCGCTTCCGGCAGCATGGCGCGGACGGAGCCGGACATGCTGTCCATGACCATATCGAAGAACGTCGGTTCGTCCTGATAATAGTCAACGTGCCACTGCTTGAGCTTCGCCAGTTCCGCCGCTTTCTTCACGGCATCGTCGAAGTCACCCAGGCTGTCTACCAGACCGTTGCTCTTCGCATCCTGGCCGGTCCAGACGTGGCCCTGCGCGATCTGGTCAATCTGGTCTGGCGTCTTTTTACGGGAATCCGCCACCAGCGTGATGAAGCGCTTATAGCCACTCTCAATGCTGAGCTGCATCATCTCGGACACCTCAGGCGGCAGAGATTTAGTCACGGACACATCCGCCAGCGGCGAGGTGGAAACGCCGTCGGTATGAACGCCGAGATAATCCAGGCTGTTCTCTACGGTGTTGATCACGCCGAAGATGCCAATCGAGCCGGTCAGCGTGCTTGGGTTAGCCACAATGTAGTTGGCTGGCGTCGAGATCCAGTACCCCCCTGAAGCCGCCATGCCCCCCATCGAGACCACGACCGGCTTGCCCGCGGCACGCGCGGCGGCCAGCTCAGCACGGATCACCTCGGAGGCGCTGACACTGCCGCCAGGGCTGTTCACCCGCAGGACAATCGCCTTCACTTTCGGATCCAGACGCGCATCGCGGATCTGCGACGCGGTGGTGTCCCCGCCGACGTTCCCCGGCGTTTCTTCACCGTCCATAATGGCCCCGTTAGCAAACACCACGGCGATGCTGTCACCGCTGTCATCCGGCTTTTTCGCGGCGTAGTCATACATGCTGATGGCGCTGTAGTTCTTGTCCTCTTTACTCCAGCCGAACTGTTTGGTCAGCGCTTTTTCGATTTCAGCGCTGGAACCCAGCCGATCGACCAGTTTGTTATCAAGCGCGTATTTCGCTGTATCGCCGTCCACTTTGCGCAGGCCCTCCAGCACACCGCGCGCGCCCGGGAAGACCTGCTCAGCGGTCATTTGACGGTTAGCGGCAATGGTGCCGAGATAGTTCTGCCACAGCTCGCCAATCCAGCGGCTGTCCGCTTCACGGGCGGCAGGGGACATATCATCACGGATAAACGGCTCCACGGCAGATTTATAGGTCCCGACGCGGAAGACGTGGGTAGTGACCTTCAGCTTGTCGAGCAGCGATTTGTAGTACAGACCATTTGTGGCGAAGCCATGCAGATCGACCGTGCCCTGCGGAGAGAGCCAGATTTTGTTAGCAAAGCTCGCCAGATAATATTGCCCCTGGGTGTAGCTGTCGCCGACGGCAATGACCGGTTTACCGCTGTCGCGGAATTCCCGCAGCGCTTTCCCGATGTACTGCATCGAAGGCTGATCGGCTCCGGCAAAATCTTTCAGATCCAGCACGATACCGGTAATGTTGCGATCGTCTTTGGCCTGACGGATCGTGTCGACGATATCAAACAGGGAGTTTTCCTGCAGGCGGTCTGAAGTCGCGCCGAACAGCTGGCGGCCAATCACGCCCAGACGATTGCTGGTCGATGGCTTATCAACAATTACCCCTGTGATATCGAGGAGTAGTGCGCCGCGCGTCGAATTCTGCGCCTGGCTGGCGCTGCTGAGATGCATCCAGATACCTGCGCATACCAGGACCAGGAAGATGAAGAAGATATTCATCACCAGGTTGCGGACGAAGTTGAGCAGTCGCCACGTCCATTTAAAGAAACCGGCAAAGATTCGCCAAAGGGTTCGCATGTATTCTCCCTAACCAGAAAAGGACTGTTTCCGTCGCCACAGGACGGTAATGTGCGGTTATCGTAATGACCCAACCGCCACTTGTCAGCAGGAATCGCCTGCCACGCTGTAACAAATTCTGCTGTCGTGTTAATTTTGTGAGTAAATTTCACGAAAGGAGTTAACCAATGGACGCACTTGAACTGCTTGTTAACCGTCGTAGCGCTTCCCGCCTGGCCGACCCGGCCCCCGTCGGCGAGCAGCTGGAAAACATTCTGCGTGCCGGAATGCGTGCGCCGGACCATGGCACATTGCAGCCGTGGCACTTCTTTATTATTGAAGGCGAAGGGCGCGACCGCTTCAGCCAGCTGCTGGAGCAGGGGGCGGTTGCCGCAGGCCAGGATGAGAAGGGGATTGATAAAGCCCGCAACGCGCCGTTCCGTGCGCCGATGATCATCGCGGTAGTCGCAAAATGCCAGGCCGACCATAAAGTGCCGGTCTGGGAGCAGGAGATGTCTGCCGGTTGCGCGGTAATGGCAATGCAGATGGCCGCCGTCGCGCAGGGCTTTAACGGCATCTGGCGTACCGGGCCGCTGACCGGGAGCGCCGCCGTGCGGGAAGGTTTCTCCTGCGGTGAACACGATAAAATTGTCGGCTTCCTCTATCTCGGCACCCCGCAGCTTAAAGCCTCCAGCACCATTAGCGTGCCGGACACCACGCCTTTCGTCAGCCGTTTTTAATTACACGCGCTAAACTGTCTGGATTCTGAGCATCCGCCGCAGAATTCAGACAGTCATACTTACCTCTTTATGGAATGAGCGCTACCATAGCGCGATTGAGATGACAGGAGACGTCCATGAGTGAGCAAACCATTCGTTTAACGCAATACAGCCACGGAGCCGGTTGCGGTTGTAAAATTTCCCCGAAAGTGCTGGAGACCATCCTGCACAGTGAACAGGCGAAGTTTGTCGACCCGAACCTGCTTGTCGGTAACGAAACGCGTGACGATGCAGCGGTTTATGACTTAGGTAACGGCACCAGCATTATCAGCACCACTGACTTCTTTATGCCAATTGTCGACAACCCGTTCGACTTCGGACGCATTGCGGCCACCAACGCCATCAGCGATATCTTCGCGATGGGCGGTAAGCCGATTATGGCGATCGCCATTCTGGGCTGGCCGATTAACACCCTCCCGCCGGAGATTGCCCGCGATGTCATCGAAGGCGGACGCTTTGCCTGCCAGCAGGCGGGTATTGCCCTGGCCGGTGGTCACTCTATCGATGCGCCGGAGCCGATCTTCGGCCTGGCCGTCACCGGCGTGGTGCCGACCGAACGCGTGAAGCGCAACAGCACCGCGCAGGCGGGCTGCAAGCTGTTCCTCACCAAGCCGCTGGGCATTGGCGTACTGACAACCGCCGAGAAAAAATCCCTGCTGAAGCCCGAGCATATTGGTCTGGCAACGGAAGTGATGTGCCAGATGAACCTTGCCGGTGCGGCATTCGCCAGTATCGACGGCGTGAAGGCCATGACCGACGTGACCGGCTTTGGTCTGCTGGGACACCTCTCTGAAGTCTGTCAGGGCGCGGGCGTGCAGGCGCAGGTCTGGTATCAGGATGTGCCGAAGCTGCCGGGCGTGGAAGAGTACATTGCTCAGGGCGCCGTTCCGGGCGGGACGCAGCGCAACTTCGCCAGCTACGGCCATTTAATGGGCGAAATGCCGGAAGCGTGGCGCAATCTGCTGTGCGATCCGCAAACCTCCGGCGGCCTGCTGCTGGCGGTGACGCCGGAAGCAGAAGCTGACGTTCAGGCAACGGCGGCCGAGTTTGGCATCACCCTGACGGCCATTGGCGAGCTGGTGACCGCCCGCGGTGGCCGCCCGATGATTGAGATCCGTTAATTCGATGCGGTTGTTTATTGCCGAAAAGCCGAGTCTGGCGCGAGCCATCGCCGACGTGCTGCCCAAGCCGCATCGCAAAGGTGATGGCTTTATCGAATGCGGTAACGGGCAGGTGGTCACCTGGTGTATCGGTCACCTGCTTGAACAGGCGCAGCCGGATGTCTACGACAACCGCTACGCCCGCTGGAACCTCAACGATCTGCCGATCGTGCCGGAAAAGTGGCGTCTGCAACCGCGTCCTTCCGTCACCAAACAGCTCAACGTCATTAAGCGTTTCCTGCATGAGGCGACGGAAGTGGTCCACGCGGGTGACCCGGACAGGGAAGGGCAACTGCTTGTCGACGAAGTGCTCGACTACCTGGAGTTGGCACCGGAAAAGCGCCAGCAGGTGCAGCGCTGTTTAATTAACGACCTCAACCCGCAGGCGGTGGAGCGCGCGATTTCGCGCCTGCGCGCCAACAGCGAATTTATTCCCCTGTGTGTCTCCGCGCTGGCGCGTGCGCGTGCCGACTGGCTGTACGGGATCAACATGACCCGCGCCTACACCATCCTGGGACGCAATGCGGGCTATCAGGGCGTACTCTCTGTTGGGCGTGTTCAAACCCCGGTGCTGGGGCTGGTGGTGCGTCGCGACGAAGAGATCGAAAATTTCGTCGCCAAAGACTTCTTCGAAGTCAAAGCGCATATCGTCACGCCGAAAGACGAACGCTTTACCGCCGTCTGGCAGCCGAGCGATGCCTGTGAGTCATATCAGGACGAAGAGGGACGGCTGCTGCATCGTCCGCTGGCGGAGCACGTGGTTAACCGCATTACCGGCCAGCCCGCGATCGTTACCAGCTATAACGACAAACGGGAATCAGAGCCCGCACCGCTGCCGTTCTCCCTTTCGGCGTTGCAGATCGAGGCCGCGAAAAAGTTTGGCCTGAGCGCGCAGAACGTGCTCGATATCTGCCAGAAGCTCTATGAAACCCACAAGCTGATCACCTATCCGCGTTCGGACAGCCGCTATCTGCCGGAGGAACACTTCGCCGGACGCCACTCGGTGATGAATGCCATTGGTGTCCATGCGCCGGATCTGTTGCCGCAACCGGCGGTAAACCCGGATACCCATAACCGCTGCTGGGACGATAAAAAAGTCGATGCCCACCACGCGATAATCCCGACGGCGCGCACCAGCAACGTCAACCTGACCGACAACGAAGCAAAGGTCTATAACCTGATCGCGCGTCAGTATCTGATGCAGTTCTGCCCGGACGCGGTTTTCCGCAAGTGCGTTATTGAGCTGGAAATTGCCAAAGGCAAATTTATCGCCAAAGCGCGTTTCCTCGCGGAAGCGGGCTGGCGCACGCTGCTCGGCAACAAAGAGCGTGACGAAGAGAACGACGGCACGCCGCTGCCGGTCGTAGCCAAAGGCGATGAACTGCTGTGCGAAAAAGGCGAAGTGGTTGAACGTCAGACCCAGCCGCCGCGCCACTTCACCGATGCGACGCTGCTTTCGGCCATGACCGGGATCGCCCGTTTTGTGCAGGATAAAGATCTGAAGAAGATCCTCCGCGCCACCGACGGTCTGGGTACGGAAGCAACCCGCGCGGGGATTATCGAGTTGCTGTTTAAGCGTGGTTTTCTCGAGAAAAAAGGGCGCTATATTCATTCGACAGAGCCGGGCCGGGCACTGATTCACTCCTTGCCAGAGCTGGCCGCCAGACCGGACATGACCGCGCACTGGGAGTCGGTGCTGACGCAGATCAGCGAAAAGCAGTGCCGTTACCAGGACTTTATGCAGCCGCTGGTGGGGACGCTTTATCAGCTGATTGATCAGGCGCGCAGCACGCCAGTGAAGCGATTCCGGGGGATGGTTGCCCCGGGTGGCGGGGCGAAGAAACCGTTCAAAAAGAAAAAAAGCGCAGCCAAAAATACCACCGCTTAAACCGTAGGCCGGGTAAGGCGAAGCCGCCACCCGGCAAAAAGCAGCTCTGCGGCCTGAAAAAAGCCCGGTGGCGCTAACGCTTACCGGGCCTGCAAGGGCGAGAATGCAGCGAAACTAAATCACACCCTGCCCGATCATCGCATCGGCCACCTTCACGAACCCGGCGATGTTGGCGCCGCGCACGTAGTTGGTCTGTGAAGCCTCACCGCCGTACTCCACGCAGGCATGGTGAATATCAAGCATAATGTGGTGCAGACGGGCATCCACTTTCTCCGCCTTCCAGCCCATTCTCGCGGCGTTTTGTGCCATTTCCAGACCGGATGTTGCCACCCCGCCCGCGTTCGCCGCCTTGCCTGGCGCAAAGAGTACGCCCGCGTCCAGGAACAGATCGGTCGCTTCAATGGTGGTGGGCATATTTGCCCCTTCCGCTACCGCCTTCACGCCATTGCTAATCAGCGTCCGGGCGGCATCCACGTCCAGCTCGTTTTGCGTCGCGCACGGCAGGGCGATATCCACCGGCACACCCCACGGCTGTTTACCTTCCAGATAGGTCAGGCCAAACTCTCGGGCATAATCCGCCACGCGGCCGTCACGGCTGGCTTTGATTTCGCACAGACGCGCCAGTTTTTCTGCTGTGAAGCCAGCTTCATCCACCACGGTGCCGCTGGAGTCGGAGGCGGTCACTACGCGCGCGCCAAACGCCATCGCTTTCTCGATAGCGTACTGCGCTACGTTGCCGGAGCCGGAGACCGCCACGCGCATCCCCTCGAAGCTCAGCCCGTGACGCTTAAGCATCGCTTCAGTGAAATAGACCAGACCGTAACCCGTCGCTTCCGGACGAATCAGGCTGCCGCCAAACGACAGACCTTTGCCGGTAAAGACGCAGGCGCTGTTGTTGGAGAGCTTTTTCATCATCCCGGCCATAAAGCCCACTTCACGACCACCCACGCCGATATCCCCGGCAGGAACGTCGGTGTCCGGCCCAAGGTGGCGATAGAGCTCAGTGACCAGCGCCTGGCAGAAGCGCATCACTTCGCCTTCGCTCTTGCCTTTCGGATCGAAATCACTCCCGCCTTTACCGCCGCCCATCGGCAGGGTAGTGAGCGCATTTTTAAAGGTCTGCTCGAAGCCGAGGAATTTCAGAATCGACAGGTTCACCGAGGGATGGAAGCGCATCCCGCCCTTAAACGGCCCAATGGCGGAGTTAAACTGCACGCGCCACGCGCGGTTGACCTGTACCTGATTGCGATCGTCCACCCACGCCACGCGGAACTGGATGACGCGCTCCGGCTCCACCAGACGTTCAAGCAGCGCCATCTGGCGGTAGCGCGGATTTTCCTCAAGGAAGGGCCACAGGGTGGTCATGACTTCACGAACGGCCTGGGCAAACTCGCTTTGGTGCGGGTCGCGCTGCTGAACATGGGCAAGAAAGCTTTCCAGAGAGCGTGTCTGATCCATAGATATAAGAACCTCTTATAATAATTTGTGCGTGTGGCGGAGATGTTTTGTGTCGTTTTTTTGACTATACCACCCGCACCGCTTTGAGAGGCAAGCAGAAATTTAGGCCGAAAGGGAAATTAATGACAAGGCGCGCGTCATAACCAAAAGCGATGACGAGATAAATTAAAGATCCCGTCAGGATCTACCGTTATAGATATAAACGATGCAAAGGAAATTAAGTCTATGAACCGTTTCGCAATGGCCGCGTTATGTTTGATGGTGTCCGCCGGGGCACAGGCTGATCGCATTCGCCCGGATGTCGAAGTTAACGTGCCGCCAGAGGTTTTTAGCGCTGGCGGCCAGCGTGCGCAGCCGTGTAATCAGTGCTGTATCTATCAGGATCAAAACTATTCCGAAGGCGCAGTGGTCAGGGCGGATGGCGTGCTGTTGCAGTGCCAGCGTGATGAACGCACCCTCAGTACAAACCCGCTGGTCTGGCGTCGCGTAAAAGAATAAACGCTTCCAGAAGCGGTATATCCGCCGGGGCTAAATCATACGTGAACGCGTCTTCTGGCGTGCACCACACCAGCGCCGAGTGGTAGTGCGCCTTCAGCTCGCCGCTAAATTCCGGCACGTGCCAGGCGTGGAGGTGGATCAGCCGCTGCGACACTTCCCGCTGGTGGCTTGCCACATACCGCGCGGGCACGGCTTCAATGCCGAGCTCTTCGCGTAGTTCGCGGATCAGCGCTTCCTGCTGGGTCTCACTGGCTTCAACCTTTCCGCCCGCAAATTCCCACATTCCTGGCTGATCGGCATGTTCGGGACGCTGCGCCAGCAAGATCTTGCCCTCTTTTTCGAGGATGGCCGCAACAACATCGAGTGTTTTCAGCATGTTCGTCAATAATTAATAGCGAAAAACGACATATTATCGTGCCCTGCCAAAGAGTCCAGTCATCAGGAGAATCAGGTGAAAGAGACAGCCGCCTGGGTTGCGCCCATGGAAACCCTTCCCGTCAGCCTCAAGCCCATTGCTGCCATGCAGAAAAAACACTTCGGCGCGGTGCTGAACCCCACGCGCTGGTGGGGGCGTATGCCGCGTCTTTTCTGGCTGGTAGCGCTATTTGTCGGCTATCTGGAGCGGCGCAAGGCGCGTTTGACGCCGGTTCTGCGTTCGTTACTAATGACGCGGGTCTCGCAGATCTGCCACTGCGCATTTTGTATTGATGCCAACAGCCTGCGTCTGGCCGAGCGGAGCGGGGCGTTGGATAAAGTGCAGGCCGTCAACGACTGGCAAAATTCCACCCTGTTCAGCGAAGAGGAGCGCGCGGCGCTGGCCTATGCGGAAGCGGTCACCGCCACGCCGCCTCAGGTGGATGAAAATATCAAAAACCAGCTGAAGCGCCACTTTAGCGAAGAGACTATCACCGAAATGACGGCTCTGATTGCCTTTCAGAACCTTTCCGCCCGCTTTAACGCCGCGCTGGATATCCCGGCTCAGGGCCTGTGTGCCACGTTTAAAGGTGAACCGCATGCTGGATAAACATCTGCATCCACGGCTGAAGCCCGGGTTAAATCAGCTGGCCGCCGCGCTGGATAAACCGTTTATTACGCCTGATGGGTTAACGCTCGCCGGGTTTGCGATTGGCGTACTGGCGTTACCGTTTCTGGCGCTGGGCTGGTATCTGCCAGCGCTGGTCGCCATTGTGCTGAACCGGCTGCTGGATGGTCTGGACGGTGCGCTGGCGCGTCGCCGTGGCCTGACGGACGCGGGAGGATTTCTTGATATCGCCCTCGACTTCCTGTTTTACGCGCTGGTACCGTTTGGCTTCGCGCTGGCCGCTCCGGCTGACAATGCGATCGCCGCCGCCTGGCTGCTGTTAGCGTTTATGGGGACGGGCAGCAGTTTCCTGGCCTTTGCCGCGCTGGCGGGGAAGCATAATATTGACAACCCCGGCTACGCGCACAAGTCGCTTTATTACATTGGAGGATTAACGGAAGGAACGGAGACCATCGCGCTGTTTGTGCTGTGCTGCCTGTTTCCGGCACACTTCACGCTGTTTGCCTGGGCGTTTGGCGCGTTGTGCTGGCTGACCACCACAACGCGCATCTGGAGCGGTTACGTGACGCTGAAGTCACTCCCCCGCTAGCGTGCGCTCTCCGGTCCACGCTCCCCGGTGGAGACCGGGTTCTGCGGATGGCTGCTCCATTCGTACCAGCCGCCGTCGTAGACGGCAACGTTTTGCCAGCCCATGGCGCGGGCGTACATGAAGGCTTCAGACGCGCGCCAGCCGGTGCCGCAGTAAAACGCAACGTGCTGCTCCGGCAGGATATTCCACGTCTTCCACATGGCGGCGATGTCATCGGCGCTGCGCATGGTGCCATCCGGATTGTGGAAATCTTCCATGTGGGTCGCGTCGCTACCCGCATGGCCCCAGCGCGCACCGGCAATGTCACCTTTTGGCTTGATATAGCTGTAGCCGCTGGTTTCACCGATAAACTCTGGCCAGGAACGAATGCTCACCAGGGATGCATCCTGACGGTGCAGCATTCCCCGGGCCTGTTCCATATCCACCATCAGCCGGGGCTGGCCCGGGATCGGCGCGCCAAAATCAGGGGCTGGCTTCACCTTTGCAGGCGTTCCGCGCTCAACGGGCAGGCTGACGTCTGACCATGCCTTCCAGCCGCCGTCCAGAATACGCACATCCTTCACGCCCGCGTAGAGCATGATCTGCGCCACGCGCGCGGCGGCATATACGTCGCGACCGTACAGAATGACGGTGGTATCGTGACGGATCCCGTGCTTCGCCAGCATCGCTTTCAGCTTTTCGTCAGAGACCTTATTCCACAGCGGTTCGCTTTCCACTTCATTGGTGTCGATGTAGCCCGCGCCGGGAATGTGGCTCAGGAGATAAAGCTTCGGCGCACCCCAGCCAGCCTCGATCACCTTCCACTCTCCGGCTGGTGCGGCGGTAACGGGTTTGCCCTGCTGCAACAGGTGGATCCACTGCGGATAAACCAGCTGTTCAAAATGTGCCAGACGTTGCAAACGGTCGGATTGTTGCAGGGCATCGCTCAGGATGGAAACGTGGGTAAAACCCGCTTTTTCCAGCCGCGTTTTGACGGTCTTGTTGTCATCATCGTTGCCATAGAGCGCAACCGGCATGTCGGGCGTAATCCGATGCTGTTTTGCCCAGCCGCTGAGCTGTTCATCGCTCATTGCCCCAAGCCAGCCTGCAGAGAGATTAAGCGCGGCGGGTTCATGCCCGGACGTTCCGCGCAGCGTCTGCGGCCAGCCGTTATAGAACGCACTGATGCGCGTATCAATTACCGCGCCGTTTTGCGCCTGGAGCCGGTCCAGCGTGAGGGAGTGGGGCATATCAGCCGCCATGGAGGAGAGTGAGGCGAGGCCGCAGATCAGAGCCAGCGCGGTCAGTTGAGAAACACGTTTCATCGAAAAACCTGACGTCATTAAAAGAGGGTGGCATTGTCGTCTCTCCTGAAGCCAAAAACATTGCGTTAGCACATTATTGCCAGCGAGAAATCTCAAACACCTCTCCGCCGGGCGGGATATCTTCCTCATCATGCGTGACCAGCACCACCGGGATCTTGCGCTGGCGAGTGGTTTCGAATACCCACGCCCGGAATGAAGCGCGGAGCGTTTTATCCAGTCGGCTGAACGGTTCGTCGAGCAGCAATGCCTGCGGCTGGGCGAGAAGGGCGCGCAGCAGGCTGACCCGGGCGCGCTCGCCGCCGGAAAGGGTCGCCGGATCGCTGGCGTAGAGGTTTGCCAGCCCGGCAGATTCAAGAGCCTGTTCTACCGCGTCGCGCCGCGCGCGTCCGGCAATGTGCGCCGGCAACGCCAGCATCAGGTTTTGCCCCACGCTGAAGGCGTCAAACAGCAGGGCGTCCTGAAACAGAATGCCGATCCCGCGCGTTTCCACGGGGAGCAGATCGCAGCGTCGATCGTTCAGCCACAGCTCGCCGTGCGCCTTAAAATCAGTGGATAGCGCCCCCACCATCCAGGCGAAAAGGGTCGATTTCCCGCTCCCGGAGGGTCCCATCAGCGTGAGAATCTCCCCTGCCGGGACGCGGAAGTTGACCTCACGTAAGAGTGGCGCAATGGTGAGATTTTTCACGTTCAGCATTAACGTAATCCTTGTCTGTGACGGCCCACGAACCGGGCGAGCAGCGCGGCAAGGGCAAATACGCTGCTGGTTAACAGCAACAGACCCAGCGCCCGGCTGGCGAGGATCGGAACGCTGCCGCCGCTGCTGAGGGCGACCGCCTCCGTCGTCAGAGTAGTAAAACGACCCGCTCCCAGCCAGAGGGTGGGCATGTACTGGGCCATGCTCACGGAAAAGCCGGTCGCAAAGGCCAGCAGGGCCGGACGAACCATCAGGGGACATTTCACTAACCAGAAAATTTTCGCCTGTCGCCAGCCCAGCGTTCTGGCGGTGAGGATAAGCCGGGGATCGAGCCTGCGCCAGGCCGGTTGCAGCACCAGGAGCATCCACGGGAGAACCCAGAGCATATGGCTCCAGAGCACCGCAGCGTACTGGCCGTCGATGCCCAGCCACAGCGCCACGGCATACTGCCCGGACACGAGGGGCAGCGCCGGGAGGGCAAGCGGCAGCCAGATCCACACCGCGCCGCGCTGGGGTCCCCACTCAAGCCAGATCATGAGGATGGCCAGCGCTGTCAGGCTGGACAGCAGTCCCAGTGAAAGGCTGTCGCTGACGGGGCCGATGTCGCCCCGGCGTGCCAGCATCAGCAGAACCAGCGCACAGAGCACGCCGCACAGCGGCAGTAACCCGCCCAGCGTCCGTGCGGGCAACGCGGTATGCGAAGCGCGACGTACCCCCGAGACGTCAGGCTGGGCGCGCCGCCAAGCCGTCCAGAGGCTGTATCCCACCGCGGCAAGTGCGGCCAGCAGCAGGAGCAACACCAGACACAGCAACGTTCCTTTTGACTGCTGCTGCGCATCGCCCTGGGTGAGCCACTGCCAGGCCAGCACCGCCAGCGTAGGTGGGTTGCCCGGCCCGAGCACGATCGCCACATCCACCACGGAAAGCGACCAGGCGAGCACCGCCAGCATCACGGCGCCCAGCGCGGGGGCGATAGCCGGGAGGACGAGCCAGTTAAGCGCCTGCATTCGTCCGTAGCCGAAGGTATGCAGGACAATTTTCTGCTGTGCGAGGCGCTTTTCAGGCAGTGCGGCGTAGATTGCCCACAGAACGAACGCGCTCTCTTTGACCGCAAGCGTCAGGCCAAGCCCGATACCGTAGCGGTCAAGCTGCGGCGAACAGACTGTACAGATCCGGTAAAACTGACCGCCTTCCGCAAACAGCAGCAGCGCGCTGGTGGCGAAGGCGACGTGCGGCACGGCTAACAGCCACGGCAGACGGGTGCTCAGGCGCTGCCAGCCATCACCCGGCCAGAGAAGCGCAAGCAGGCTCAGGGCGATAAACAGTGAACCCAGCGTCGCGATGAGGGTTGATACCAGCGTAGCGGCCAGCGCCTGCGGCAGCTGCGGGTCGGCAAACAGCGCCGCCCAGTTACTGAGAGAAAACGCCGGGGCCAGCAGCATGCCGCTGGCGGGAAGCAGTGGCAGATAGATGACCGCCATTGCCGCCCATACCAGCCCGCTTAGCGGGTTCCGTAGCGGCGAAGCCATTCCTGCTCCAGGGCGTTAACCCAGGCGGCGTGCGGTTCGGGAAGCACATCAGGCGTGCCTGAAGGGGTAAAGGCATGAAGCTGTTTTGCCGCTTTCGCAGGTAGTTTGGCACCATCCAGCACGCTCGGGTCACCCCAGACGGCAGGATCGGCTTTGCGGATCTGCGCCTGCGGTGACAGCAGGAAATTTGCCACCACTTTCGCCCCTGCGCTCGCACTGGCATTTGCCGGGATAGCGACAAAATGGACGTTGCCGATCATGCCTTTGAGAAAGCCGAAACTGTAGCTGTCGGCAGGCAGTTCACCGCTCGCCACCTTTTGCTGCGCGTGGGCGGGGTTAAAGGTGAGCGACAGGTTCAGGCTGCCGCTGGCCAGCAGCGTATCCATGCGCGCAGGCGATGGAGGAAAATCGTTCCCTTCGCGCCACAGCAGGGGATGCAGCGTATCAAGATAGTCCCACAGCGGCGCGGTGATCTCTGCAAAGGTGCCGTCCGGCGCGTTTTTTAACGCCTCCGGATGGGCGGTCAATGCCAGCAGAAGCTGTTCAAGAAACGCCGTGCCGGTAAAATCCGGCGGTCGCGGATAGCTCACCTTGCCAGGGTGCTGCTGAGCGTAAGCCAGCAGCGCGTGGGGATCTGCCGGAGGCGTCGGCGTACTCGCTTTACGGGCGATGAAGGTTAACTGCGCGCCGCCCCATGGGGATTCCGCCCCATCGGTCGGGATGGCAAAATCTTCCGTGACCGGTTTACGGGTATCGACGTAACGCCAGTTGGGCAGGGTTTGCGCCCAGCCGGTGAGCAGCAGGTTTGCCTCCTTCAGCGTGCGGAAGTTTTCCCCGTTTACCCAGAGTAGATCCACCGACCCGTTACTGCTGCGTCCTGCGGCCTGTTCCGTCTGGATCCGCTTCACCGCATCGGCGGCATCGGCCAGATGAACGATCTTCAGGTTAATGGCGTAGTGCGTTTTCATCTCGCCGCTCACCCAGTCGAGGTAGCGGTTAACGGCCTCGTCACCGCCCCAGGCGTTAAACCAGACGGTCTGCCCGGTGGCCTGTTGCTGAATGGATTGCCAGCTTTCTGCGGCGAAGGCAGAGGTTGCCAGCAGCAGACTCGTCAGAAACGCGCAAAAACGCACCCGGCGCATAATGCCTCACTTTTTAATCGAAGGGATGTAACGGGAAAACAGCCAGCGAGTGACCAGCGGTAATAACCCTAATAGTGTAAAGGCGAACAGCAGTCCCGGCGACACAATATCGCGCAGCGTGGTGAGTTTTCCCAGCTCGCGTCCGGCGTTCAGATAAATGACGGTGGCAGGTAGCATCGCAAGCTGGCTGACCCACCAGTAGTGACGCACCTGGATACGTGTTAGCCCCATCAGCAAATTGACCAGAAAGAACGGAAACAACGGCATCAGGCGCAGGGCAAAAAGGTAGCGCGCGCCATCGCGAACCATCCCCACATCGATCGTGTTCATCTGTGCGGCAAAGCGCCGTTGCACCCAGTCACGCAGCAGATAACGGCTGACGAGCATGGCAAGCGTGGCGCCGAGCGTCGAGGCCAATGACACCAACAGCATCGCCTCCCACAGGCTGAAAATCGCCCCGCCGAGCAGCGTCAGAAGCGCGGCCCCGGGTATCGACAGCGCAGAGACCAGAACGTAAACCGCAAAATAGATCAGCGCGCTCTGAAGGGGCGCCTGCTCCACACGATCGAGCAACGTTTGCTGGTGTATTTTTAGCGTGTCGAGGGAGAGCATGCCCGGAGGAAGCAAAACAACGATTAAAACAAATGCGCCCAGAAGGGCGCACAGGAGACTGATTTTTTTTATATTCACTGAGGATTACAGCTTGAACGTTGCCCATACCGGCGCATGGTCGGACGGTTTTTCCATGCTGCGAATATCATAGTCGATACCGGTTTCGATGCAGCGTTCGGCCAGGGGGGCGCTCGCCAGCAGCAGATCAATACGCAGGCCCCGGTTGTCATCGAAGCCTTTAGAGCGGTAGTCAAACCACGAGAAGCGATCCTGCGTCTCCGGGTTAGCGGTGCGGAAGGTATCCACCAGCCCCCAGTCAAGCAAGCGCTGCATCCACTCGCGCTCTTCCGGCAGGAAGGAACATTTCCCGGTGCGCAGCCAGCGCTTGCGGCTGTCTTCGCCAATGCCAATGTCCAGATCAGTCGGGCTGATATTCACATCCCCCATGATCAGCACCGGATTATCTTTGTTGAGTTCGGTCGTAAGGTAGTTTTGCAGATCCTGATAAAATTTGGCTTTGGCCGGGAATTTGGTCGGGTGGTCGCGGCTTTCACCCTGCGGGAAGTAACCATTAATCACAGTGATGTTACCCAGCGGGGAAGGCAGCTCAGCCATGATGAGACGACGCTGTGCTTCTTCACCGTCACCCGGAAAGCCACGACGCACCGACACCGGCGTATCTTTGGTCAGCAGCGCAACGCCGTAGTGGCCTTTCTGACCGTGGTAAAAAACGTTATAGCCCAGCTTCGCTACCTCTTCGAGCGGGAACATATCGTCGTGAACTTTTGTCTCCTGCAAGCCGATCACATCTGGCTGATGTTGCTCAACAATCGCTTCGAGCTGGTGAGGGCGGGCACGCAGGCCGTTGATATTAAAAGAGACAAATTTCATAGTCGCTGCCAATGCAAGGTGAATAGTGCAAGGATGGTAGCAGAATTTACGTCGTCTGTTATCCGCTTCGCCCAATTACTGCGACAGATAATGCCGACGGTGCAATATTTGCACCATTTCGACGCGTTTTGCCCTCGAACAGGGCGTAAAGGACCGATAAATTTCGCGAGCGATCACAATTCCAGAATTATATTTGGCATGTGCATACTCTTTCTTGTTTTCGTGCGGCAAAGCGCCGCTTGCTGTAAAAATATTCACTATTTATGCATTAATAGTGAATAACTCCATATTGTAACTCATTGATATTCTGTTACCCAAATCCGTTTATGCATTTTTATCGCTGGCTGGCACGAACGCTGCAATCTACATTCACAGTGCAAACACTCAATTATTTAACATTTAAACAACCTTTTATTTACCGGATGAGGTCGCTATGTCTCTGTCAGTTACGCGTGAAAATTTCGATGAATGGATGATGCCGGTATACGCTCCGGCGGCTTTTATTCCGGTACGTGGGGAGGGCTCTCGCCTGTGGGATCAGCAGGGCAAAGAGTATATCGACTTTGCGGGTGGGATTGCGGTGAATGCGCTGGGGCATGCAAACCCGGCTCTGCGGCAGGCGCTGAATGATCAGGCGGCGAAATTCTGGCATACCGGCAACGGTTATACCAACGAACCGGCGTTACGTCTGGCGAAGAAGCTGATCGACGCCACTTTCGCAGAAAAAGTCTTTTTCTGTAACTCCGGCGCGGAAGCGAACGAAGCGGCGCTGAAGCTGGCGCGCAAATATGCGCACGATAAATTCGGCCCGCACAAGAGCGGCATCGTAGCCTTTAAAAATGCCTTCCATGGCCGCACGCTGTTTACCGTCAGTGCGGGTGGTCAGCCCTCATATTCTCAGGATTTTGCGCCGCTGCCGCCGGATATCCGTCATGCGGCGTATAACGATTTACACTCTGCCAGCGAGCTGATTGACGACACCACCTGTGCGGTGATTGTCGAGCCCATGCAGGGGGAAGGCGGCGTCATGCCCGCCCAGAAAGCGTTCCTGCAAGGGCTGCGCGAGCTGTGCGATCGGCATAACGCGGTCCTGATTTTTGACGAAGTCCAGACCGGCGTGGGCCGCACGGGTGAGCTGTACGCCTACATGCACTATGGCGTGACCCCGGATGTGCTTTCAACAGCCAAAGCGCTCGGCGGCGGCTTCCCGGTGGGGGCAATGCTGACCACCGATACATTCGCCAGCGTGATGACCGTGGGCACCCATGGCACCACTTACGGCGGTAACCCGCTGGCAACCGCTGTCGCCGGACAGGTGCTGGATATCATCAACACTCCTGAGGTGCTTAGCGGCGTGAAGCAGCGTCACCAGTGGTTTGTTGAGCGTCTTACCGCCATCAATAACCAGACCGGCATGTTCAAAGAGATCCGCGGTCTGGGGCTGTTGATAGGTTGTGAGCTTGCCCCTGAGTTTGCTGGCAAAGCGAAGCTGATTTCACAGGAAGCGGCAAAGCAGGGCGTGATGGTGTTGATTGCCGGCGCTAACGTGGTGCGGTTTGCCCCTGCGCTGATCGTCAGTGAGGAAGAGGTCAGAACCGGGTTAGATCGTTTTGCGCTGGCCTGCGAACAGGTGAAGTCCGGGGTGTCATCATGATGGTCATCCGTCCCGTTGCGCACGGCGATCTCGCCGGGCTTATGCAGCTTGCCGGTAAGACAGGGGGCGGGCTGACCTCGCTGCCTGCCGATGAAAAAACGCTGTCGGCGCGCATTGAGCGCGCCCTGCAAACCTGGCAGGGGACGTTGCCAAAAAGCGAACAGGGCTATGTGTTCGTGCTGGAAGAGACCGACACGGGAACCGTGGCGGGGATTTGCGCCATCGAGGTGGCCGTCGGGCTCAACGATCCGTGGTACAACTACCGCGTCGGCACGATGGTCCACGCCTCGAAAGAGCTGAACGTCTACAACGCGCTTCCGACGCTTTTTCTCTGTAATGACCATACCGGCGCCAGCGAACTCTGCACCCTGTTTCTCGATCCGGACTGGCGCAAAGAGGGTAACGGTTATCTGCTCTCCAAATCGCGCTTCATGTTTATGGCCGCCTTTCGCGACCGCTTCAACGAAAAAGTGGTCGCGGAGATGCGCGGCGTAATTGATGAGACGGGCTACTCGCCGTTCTGGGAGAGCCTGGGCGAACGCTTCTTCTCCATGGAATTCAGCCGGGCGGATTACCTGTGCGGTACCGGTCAGAAGGCGTTTATCGCCGAGTTAATGCCGAAGCATCCTATTTATACCCATTTCTTAACGCCGGAAGCGCAGGCGGTGATCGGCGAAGTTCACCCGCAAACCGCTCCGGCCCGTGCAGTGCTGGAGAAAGAGGGTTTTCGCTACCGTAATTACGTCGACATCTTTGACGGCGGCCCGACGCTGGAATGCGATATTGACCGCGTACGCGCCATCCGAAAAAGCCGCCTGGTTGAGGTTTCAGAAGGCCAGCCCGCGCCGGGCGAGTGGCCAGCCTGCCTGGTCTCGAACGAGAATTACGCCAACTTCCGCGCCATGCTGGTGCGAACCAACCCAACATGCGAGCGTCTGGTACTGACGGCTGCGCAACTGGATGCCCTGAAATGTAACGCTGGCGCCACGGTTCGCCTGGTGCGGCTCTGCCCTGAGGAGAAAACAGCATGACTCTATGGATTAACGGTGACTGGGTAACGGGCGAAGGTGATGCGCGGTCAAAAACTAACCCGGTCGGCCAGGAGGTGCTCTGGTCGGGGAGCGACGCCAGCGCCGGGCAGGTTGAGCAGGCCTGCCAGGCTGCACGCCGCGCGTTTCCGGCATGGGCGAAACGGCCATTCTCCGAGCGCCAGGCGCTGGTTGAGAAATTTGCTGCGCTGCTGGAGGCCAATAAAGCAGAGCTGACCCGCATCATTGCCTGCGAAACCAGCAAGCCGCGCTGGGAGGCAACAACCGAAGTGACGGCGATGATCAATAAAATCGGTATATCGGTGAAGGCGTACCACGCCCGCACCGGTGAGCAGCATACCGGGATGCCGGACGGCGCCGCCACGTTGCGCCACCGTCCGCACGGGGTGTTGGCGGTGTTTGGCCCGTACAACTTCCCCGGGCATCTGCCGAACGGGCATATTGTGCCTGCGCTGCTGGCGGGAAATACCGTCATCTTCAAGCCGAGTGAGTTAACCCCCTTAACCGGAGAAGCAGTAGTAAAACTCTGGGAGCAGGCGGGGCTGCCACCGGGCGTGCTGAATCTGGTGCAGGGCGGGCGTGAAACCGGTCAGGCGCTGAGTGCGCTGAGCGACATTGACGGTCTGCTGTTTACCGGCAGTGCCGGAACGGGTTATCAGCTGCATCGTCAGCTGGCGGGGCAGCCGGAAAAAATTCTGGCGCTGGAGATGGGTGGCAACAACCCGCTGATTGTGGAAGATCCGGATGATATCGATGCTGCGGTCCACCTGACCATTCAGTCGGCATTCATTACCGCCGGACAGCGCTGCACCTGCGCCCGCCGCCTGCTGGTTAAACGCGGCGCGCAGGGGGATGCGTTTCTTAAGCGTCTGGTGGAGGTGAGCGGGCGTCTGGTTCCCGCGAAATGGGACACCGAGCCGCAGCCGTTTATCGGCGGGCTGATCTCCGGGCAGGCGGCGCTGAACGTGCTGAAAGCGTGGCAGGAGCACGTGGCGCGCGGGGCGAAAACCCTGCTGGAGCCGAAGCTGGTTCAGCCGGGCACATCGCTGCTGACGCCGGGGATTATTGAGATGAGTGCGACGAGCAACGTGCCGGATGAAGAGGTCTTTGGCCCGCTGCTGTGCGTCTGGCGCTATGACGATTTTGCATCGGCGATCGAGATGGCCAACAACACCCGCTACGGCCTGTCGAGCGGCCTGATATCCCCGCATCGCGAGAAATTCGACCAGCTGCTGCTGGAAGCGCGCGCCGGGATCGTGAACTGGAACAAACCGCTGACCGGCGCGGCGAGCACCGCGCCGTTTGGTGGCGTAGGGGCATCGGGCAACCATCGCGCCAGCGCCTGGTATGCCGCCGATTACTGCGCGTGGCCGATGGCAAGCCTGGAAACCCCGGCGCTGACGCTGCCGGAGACGTTGAATCCGGGGCTGGATTTTACAGAGGGTGACGCCCATGAAAGCGCGTGAGGTTAACTTTGACGGACTGGTGGGGCTGACGCACCACTATGCCGGGCTGTCGTTCGGCAATGAAGCTTCGACGAAGCACCGTTTCCAGGTCTCGAACCCGAAGCTGGCGGCCAAGCAGGGGCTATTGAAAATGAAGGCGCTGTCCGATGCCGGTTTCCCGCAGGCGGTGATCCCGCCGCAGGAGCGGCCGAACGTGGCCGTGCTGCGCCAGCTGGGCTTCAGCGGTACGGATGAACAGGTGGTTGAAAAAGCCGGTACGCAGTCCCCACAGCTGCTTTCCGCGGCCAGTTCAGCCTCTTCAATGTGGGTAGCGAATGCCGCCACCGTCGCGCCGTCGGCGGATACGCTGGACGGCAAAGTGCATCTGACTGTCGCTAACCTGAACAACAAATTCCACCGCGCCAGCGAAGCGGAGACCACCGGGCGCGTGCTGCGCGCCATTTTTAATCATGATGCGCATTTTGAGGTGCATTCGGCGCTGCCGCAGGTCGCGATGTTTGGCGACGAAGGGGCGGCAAACCACAACCGTCTGGGTGGCGATTACGGCGATCCGGGTTTGCAGCTGTTTATCTATGGACGGGAAGAGGGCGGCCACGCCGCGCCGGTTCGTTATCCGGCGAGACAAACCTTAGCCGCAAGCCAGGCGGTTGCACGGCTGAACCAGGTTAATCCTACTCAGGTGATTTTTGCCCAGCAAAATCCGCAGGTGATCGACCAGGGCGTGTTTCATAACGACGTGATTGCCGTTTCCAACCGTCAGGTGCTGTTCTGCCACGAGCAGGCGTTTGCCCATCAGGAAAAGTTGCTGGCCACGCTGCGCGAACGCGTGCCGGGATTTATGCCGATTCAGGTGCCCACGCAGGCGGTAAGCGTGCAGGATGCGGTCGAAACGTATCTGTTCAACAGCCAACTGCTGAGCCGGGATGACGGCAGCATGATGCTGGTGCTGCCGCAGGAGTCCCGCAACCATCAGGGCGTCTGGCGCTATCTCAGCGAACTGGTGCAGGCGGATAACCCGATTGATGAACTGCGCGTGTTTGATCTGCGGGAAAGTATGGCCAACGGCGGGGGACCGGCGTGCCTGCGACTGCGCGTGGTGTTAACGCCGGAGGAAATGCAGGCCGTGAATCCGGCGGTGATGATGAACGACACGCTGTTCAATACCCTCAATGACTGGGTGGACCGCTACTATCGTGACCGTCTGGTTCAGGCCGATCTGGTTGATCCGCAGCTGCTGCGCGAAGGCCGCGAGGCGCTGGATGCATTATCGACCATCCTGCAACTGGGAGCGGTTTATCCGTTCCAGCGCTAAGGAGACGATATGGAAAACTTTCTGGCGCTGACGCTGGCTGAAGAGACACCGGAGCGGCACGAGGGGGAAGGCCCCTCGTTCCACTGGCGATGGCTGGGGCCGGGCGTGCTTGAACTGACGCCGACGGGGCAATATAACCTGTCGCTGCTGCTTTCTACCGGCATTCACGGGAATGAAACCGCGCCCGTGGAGATTGTCGATCTGTTGCTGCGCGCGCTGTATCGCGCAGAGATCACGCTGCACTGCCGTCTGCTGGTGGTACTGGGAAATCCGCCTGCGCTGGCGCAAAACAAACGGTATCTCGTGAGCGACATCAACCGAATGTTTGGTGGCCGCTGGGCGCAATTTCCACAGAGTGATGAAACGACACGTGCGCAATGGCTGGAGAAGGTGGTCACGGCGTTTTTTGCCGGGGCGGGGGAGACGCGCTGGCACCTCGATCTGCATACCGCCATCCGCGCCTCGTACCACGTACGTTTTGGCGTGTTACCGCAGCGCCATCAGCCGTGGGATGAGGCGTTTCTGACCTGGCTTGGCGACGCGGGACTGGAAGCGCTGGTTTTCCACCAGACGCCGGGCGGCACGTTTACCCACTTCACCTGCGAGAATTTCGGCGCGCTGTCCTGCACGCTGGAGCTGGGAAAAGCGCTGCCGTTCGGGCAAAACGACCTGACGCGTTTTGCCCCTACGCATCAGGCGCTTCGGGCGTTGCTCGCAGGGGTTGCGCCGGAACCCACCCGGGAACCCGTCGTGCGCTATCGGGTCGTACAGCAGATCACGCGTCAAAGTGAAGCTTTCCAGCTTCATATGGCGCCCCATACGCTGAACTTCACGCCGTTTCGCCAGGGCGTCCTGCTGGCGGAAGATGGTGAGACGCGCTATGCGGTACAGAACCCCACGGAATATGTTTTATTTCCTAACCCGTCAGTCGCGTTTGGTTTACGAGCCGGGTTGATGCTGGAAAAAATGCCCTGATCGTCTCCCCTCGCGCAGACCGGAGGGGAAACGAAGAATTAATTTCTTAACGTTAAAAGCGCTCTGGAAGTGTTTGCGGAATATTCCTGGAGAATTGCTTTATTATTAAACGGCACTTCGCTATACTCCTCCATAATCTCTTTGAAATCATCCTTTTGAATATTTTTGTTTCATCTCTCCACGCTTTTTCCTTAATTTCTCCATAATTGGCGAAAACGTGTTTTTTATACTTTCATTGTTTTACCGTTGCTCTGACTAATTGACGATAAACCCCGTAAAGTTAATCTCGTCAACACGGCATAGCGCCGAAGAATAACTGAAAGTAAGGAAAGACATTATGCGTAAATTAACTGCACTGTTTGTTGCCTCTACCCTGGCTCTGGGCGCTACCAGCATGGCGTTCGCCGCCGATACCGCGACCACTACCGCCGCGCCGGCAGAAGGCAAAATGATGATGCATCATAAAGGCAAGCCGGGTATGCATCATGAGATGATGATGTTTAAAGATCTGAACCTGACCGATGCGCAGAAGCAGCAGATCCGCGACATCAGGAAAAGTCAGCGTGACCAGATGAAACGTCCTCCGCTGGAAGAGCGCCGCGCGATGCATGACATCATTGCCAGCGACAGCTTCGACAAAGCAAAAGCAGAAGCGCAGATCGACAAAATGGCCGAGCAGCATAAAGCGCGCATGCTGGGCCACATGGAAACCCAGAACAAGATTTACAACATTCTGACGCCGGAACAGAAAAAGCAATTTAATGCCAATTTTGAGAAGCGTCTGACAGAACGTGCAGCGCCGGAAGGTAAAATGCCTGCACCAGCCGAATAATCGGTTCACTCTCTTAAGACCGCCGGGCTCCTGTCTACACAAGCGAAAACGCTGTGGACAGGACCGGCGGTTTTTCTTTTGCCCCATGCCTAAGGTCTGGCCATACCGTTGCCGATAATACGTCTGTGAAAATGCCCTGGCGCACGGTGCGTCCTTCAGGAGTGGTCATGGAATTCTTTGATATCCGTAAAATACCCGTCAGTCTCTGGCGTAACGGCGCGGGTGAGACGCGTGAGATTTGCTGTTTCCCTCCCGCGACGCGGGATTTTTCCTGGCGGGCCAGCATCGCCTCCATCGCCAGTAACGGCGAATTCTCCGCGTTTCCGGGCGTTGACCGGGTGATTACGCTGCTGGAAGGCGGCGAGGTGACGCTGGATGCGGGGAGGGCGTTTTGCCATACCCTGAAACACCATCAGCCTTACGGCTTTGCGGGCGATTTGACGGTGAAAGCCGTGCTCACGGAGGGGCAGATGTCGATGGATTTCAATGTCATGACCCGACGGGAGCACTGCCAGGCAAAAGTGCGCGTTGCTACCCGGACGTTCACTACCTTCGCATCACGCGGTGGCGTGGCGTTCGTATTAAGCGGCGCCTGGCAACTGGGCGATAAATTACTGACCGCCGATCAGGGCGCCAGCTGGCAAGAGGGCAGCCATACCCTCCGTCTACTGGAAACGAAGGGGTCGCTGCTGTTCAGTGAAATTACCTGGCTGCCGGGTCATTGAGCATGACTATCTCATATTTACCGGTTAACAGCGGCTTACAGAGAATTTTGTAGCCATCCTGATCGAACCCGGCAGGTGTGCGCAGCAGGGCGGCAGCGTCATCCAGACTTTCAACCGCGCCAAGCCAGAGCCAGTTGCGGATGACGTGATAGTGCGTCATCGCATCGCGGGTCTCTTTCAACGCCACCGCGCCTTCCCACGGCCAGCAGTTGACGCTGATTGAGGCCAGGCCAGCCATAAACCGGGCATGATGTTCTTCAACGCTCTCTTTTCCACAGCACGCCCCGGCGCAGCGTTTCAACGCGGAGCGGAAACAGACGCGACCGCGGGTAGTCGCTTCCAGTCCTAACAGTCCGTAACAAAGCTGTAATTCATCAGCAAGGGATTGCAGAGTTTGCAGTGCGGCACGTTTGTTGGCAAACAGACCGTAAAGATTCGGTTCATGCGAAAAATCCACTTCCCGGGCATAAACGACCTGCGGTTTTCCCGCGTTAACCTGCAAGGAACACAGCTGGCGGTTGCGGCGCAGGCGTTTGTTAAACAGCGGCTGCTGTTCCTTGATGAGCCGGGCTTCGAGCAGAAGCGCGCCCAGTTCACCTGCCGTCTCGATCCAGGTGATCCGCCGGGACTGTCTGAGCATCGACGCTTCGTCCGGCGTACGCAGGTGCGACATCACCCGACTGCGGATATTTACGCTTTTGCCGATATAGAGCGGCATGGTGTCGCTGTCGCCGTGGAAGAAATAGACGCCAGGCTGTTTAGGCAGCGCCTCAAGCCAGGGGCGAAGATGCTCGGGATATTCGTAGATAGCCGCCGCTTCAAACTCAAGACGCGGGGCGGATTGACGCCTGCTCACATACTGCTCCATATACTGTTCAGGCATACAGTGTAGCAGGTGTTTGGTGGTTAAAAAAGAGCCGGGTGGCGGTTACGCCTTACCCGGCCTGCAAAACTGAGTTACCGTTTTGCTTTTACTTTTTCCAGAAATCATCAAACACCGTAATGGGTGGACGGCGTTTGTGCTCGGTTTTCAGATACCAGCCTTCAATAATTTTTGCGGTACCTTCGTCGAGCGTTTTGCCTTCCAGATAATCATCGATGTTGTCATAGGTCACACCCAGCGCGGCTTCATCCGGCAGGGAAGGGCGATCGTCTTCCAGGTCTGCCGTTGGCGCCTTCTTATACAGGTGCTCCGGGCAGCCCAGCGCCGCCAGCAGTTGCTTACCCTGACGCTTGTTCAGGCGGAAGAGGGGGTTGATGTCCGTGCCGCCATCGCCGTATTTGGTGAAGAAACCGGTGATGGCTTCCGCGGCGTGGTCGGTGCCGACGACGACCCCTTTGGTCATCCCTGCGATACTGTACTGCGCTTTCATGCGCTCACGGGCTTTCTCGTTGCCACGAACAAAATCGCTCAGTTCAATACCGGCTTCACGCAAGGCCTGCTCGCTTGCCAGTACCGAACCTTTGATGTTTACGGTAAGAACACGGTCCGGCTGAATAAAGGCGATCGCATCCTGACAGTCCTGCTCGTCGGCCTGCACGCCATACGGCAGACGTACGGCAATAAATTGCAGTGCGGTGTCACTGGTCTCGTCACGCAGCTCGGTGATGGCCATCTGGCTTAGTTTACCGGCCAGAGTGGAGTCCTGACCGCCGCTGATACCCAGTACCAGCGTCTTCAGGAAAGGGTGTGCGGACAGGTAAGCTTTCAAAAAATCAACGCTACGACGGATCTCTTCATTGGCATTAATCGCAGGTTTCGCGCCCAGCGCCTGAATAATTTCTTGTTGCAGAGCCATTACGCCCTCCCTATGCAGAACCAAACAGAAAGTGTGATCTGTTAAAACTAACCCTTTGTCGGGGAAACGACAAGGATCACAGTTTTGAGTGTACTGTTTTACAGCGATTTAGCAGCTTATCGTTGTTTTATTAGAATTTTCCGAAATTCGTCTGGCGTAACTCGCAAAGTTGAACAATAGTAATTTTTATCCCATGCTTAGTTAACACGCTGATAAACAAGAGGACGGAATATGAACAAGAACGTAGCAGGAATTTTAAGCGCAGCGGCGGTACTGACTATGCTGGCTGGGTGTACAGCTTACGATCGCACCACAGATCAGTTCACACAGCCAGTGGTAAAAGACGTCAAAAAAGGCATGACGCGTTCCCAGGTTGCAGCCATTGCCGGTAAACCTTCTTCAGAAGTCACTATGATCCACGCGCGTGGCACCTGCCAGACCTATATTCTGGGTCAACGTAATGGTAAGGCAGAAACCTACTTTGTCGCCCTGGATGATACCGGTCACGTGATCAATTCGGGTTACCAGACCTGCGCTGAATACGACACCGATCCACAGGCACCTAAGGCGCAGTAACCGCGCTTGCCTGAAAGTGTTAACAAACCGGCCTGATGGCCGGTTTTTTTATGCATACGTAAATCTTATTTCTTAGCGCGAAATATTTGCCTGAAATGTGAAGGTAGTCAACAAGCCAGGTCAATGAGAGACAATTTTAGTCTATCCAGAATTATCCCCTCCCTGTACCATTGCGTATACTCACTTCAACGACAAACAATGTTCAGCACACTGCCCGTCAGCCAGGATAGCGAGTCGATTGATAGCGCGACGGCGGTCAGTCCAATAAGAGGGAAATTATCATGGAAAAGAAACATATCTACTTGTTCTGCTCTGCGGGCATGTCCACTTCGCTGCTGGTTTCAAAAATGCGCGCGCAGGCCGAAAAATATGAAGTCCCTGTGGTGATTGAGGCGTTTCCGGAAACGCTGGCGGGCGAAAAGGGCCAGACAGCAGATGTAATTTTACTCGGGCCACAAATCGCTTATATGCTGCCAGAAATTCAACGTTTGCTCCCTAATAAGCCGGTCGAAGTGATCGATTCCGTTTTATACGGCAAGATTGATGGTTTAGGTGTATTAAAAGCTGCTGTTGCGGCGATTAAAAAAGCTGCTAATTAATTTTTTATTTTTCCCGTCAAAGAGTTATTTCACACACAATACGCCGTAACGGTCGTTGCGGCATTTAAGGGTATTTTCCTATGAGTAAAGTCATCGCTTCACTTGAAAAGGTACTCCTTCCTTTTGCTGTTAAAATAGGAAAGCAGCCTCACGTTAATGCCATTAAGAACGGCTTTATTAAATTAATGCCGTTGACATTAGCCGGGGCAATGTTCGTTTTAATTAACAACGTTTTTCTCAGCTTTGGAGAAGGTTCCTTTTTTTATTCATTAGGAATTAGGTTAGATGCTTCCACTATTGAAACCCTTAATGGTTTAAAAGCCATTGGCGGCAACGTATACAACGGTACATTGGGTATTATGTCGCTAATGGCGCCTTTCTTTATTGGAATGGCGCTGGCGGAAGAGCGTAAAGTGGATCCGCTGGCGGCGGGCTTACTGTCCATTGCCGCGTTTATGACCGTCACGCCGTACAGCGTGGGCGACGCTTACGCCGTGGGCGCCAACTGGCTGGGTGGGGCAAACATCATTTCCGGTATTATTATCGGACTGGTGGTGGCCGAAATGTTCACCTTTATTATTCGCCGCAACTGGGTTATCCGCTTGCCGGATAGCGTTCCGGCCTCCGTTTCTCGTTCATTTTCCGCGTTGATACCGGGCTTCATTATTCTCTCCATCATGGGGATTATTGCCTGGGCGCTCTCTCACTGGGGGACTAACTTCCACCAGATCATTATGGACTCTATCTCAACGCCGCTGGCGTCGATGGGTAGCGTGGTCGGTTGGGCGTATGTCATCTTTACCTCCCTGCTGTGGTTCTTCGGCGTGCATGGTTCACTGGCACTGGCGGCGCTGGACAGCGGTATTATGACCCCGTGGGCACTGGAAAACGTCGCGCTTTACCAGCAATACGGCTCCGTCGATGCGGCGCTGGCGGCCGGTAAAACCTTCCATGTGTGGGCGAAGCCGATGCTTGACTCCTATATCTTCCTGGGCGGTACCGGGGCGACGCTGGGTCTGATCATCGCGGTCTTTATTGTCTCTCGCCGCGCTGACCATCGTCAGGTTGCGAAGCTGGCCCTGCCGTCAGGCATCTTCCAGATTAACGAGCCGATCCTGTTTGGTCTGCCAATTATCATGAACCCGGTGATGTTCATTCCATTCATCCTGGTTCAGCCGCTGCTGGCCGCGATTACGCTGACGGCGTATTACCTGGGCATTATCCCGCCGGTGACCAACATTGCGCCGTGGACGATGCCAGCTGGTCTGGGCGCGTTCTTCAACACCAACGGTAGCGTGGCCGCCTTCCTGCTGGCGATATTCAACCTCGGGATTGCAACCCTGCTCTACATGCCGTTCGTGGCGATTGCGAACAAGGCTGCAACGGTTATCGATGAAGAAGAGAGCGAAGAGGATATCGCCCTCGCACTGAAATTCTAAAATTGCACGGCGCGGGGCAACCCGCGCCAGCGTAAAGGAGCTTAAAGATGTTAGATTTAGAGAGTATCGTTGCCGAAGAAACTGCAGTGAACGATCTGGAAGAGGTGGTGATGGGGCTCATCATCAATTCCGGGCAGGCGCGAAGCCTGGCGTATGCGGCGCTTAAGCAGGCTAAGCAGGGCGATTTTGTTGCCGCGAAAACCATGATGGAGCAGTCCCGTACGGCGTTAAACGAAGCGCATCTGGTGCAGACGAAACTCATCGAAAGCGACCAGGGCGAAGGGAAGATGAAAGTGAGTCTGGTGCTGGTACATGCGCAGGATCACCTGATGACCTCCATGCTGGCGCGCGAGATGGTAGCGGAGCTCATCGAGCTTCACGAGAAGATGCAGTAAGTCTGAACAGGTACCAGGAGGTCAGCACGATGGAAATCAAAACCGCACATGAGCAGCAGCTGTTTAATGGCAAGAATTTTCACGTGGTGATTTACAACAAAACGGAGAGCGCCAGCGGTCTGCACCAGCATGACTACTACGAGTTCACGATTGTTCTGACCGGCCGCTACTATCAGGAGATTAACGGTAAGCGCGTCCTGCTTGAGCGTGGCGATTTCGTCTTCCTGCCGATGGGGTCCTATCACCAGAGCTTTTATGAGTTTGGTGCGACGCGCATTCTTAACGTAGGGGTGAGCAGGCGTTTCTTCGAGAAGCACTATCTGCCGCTGGTTCCGTTCTGCTTTGTGGCGTCACAGGTGTATCGCGTTAAAAATGAGTTTATGACCTGGATTGAAACGGTTATCGCCTCGCTGAATTTCCGCGACAATGAATTTGATGAATTTATTGAAACCGTGACGTTCTACGTCATGAACCGTCTTCGCCATCACCGAGAAGAACAGCAGGTGGTGGATGATATTCCTCAGTGGCTGCGCAGTACCGTGGAGCTGATGCACGACAAAGGACAGTTCAGCGATAACGCCCTGGAAAACATGGTGGCGCTGTCGGGTAAATCGCAGGAATATTTAACGCGCGCCACGCAGCGCTATTACCGTAAAACGCCTGTTCAAATTATTAATGAAATCCGCATCAATTTTGCCAAAAAACAGCTGGAAATTACTAACTACTCTGTCACCGATATCGCTTACGAATCGGGTTACAGCAGCCCCAGCCTGTTTATTAAAACCTTTAAGAAAATGACTTCATTCACACCGAACAGTTACCGCAAAAATTTAACGGTAATTAATTAACTTTCGGCGGTTTATCCGCAGGAATATTGACGTAATGGCTTGCCCAAATAGCGGGAAGAGTACGCTATACCTTGCAGGCGATTACCCTGATAAGCTAAGGGAGAGTTTATGCAAAAGAAATTAAAAGTCGTAACCATTGGTGGCGGCAGCAGCTATACCCCGGAATTACTTGAAGGTTTCCTGAAACGTTATCATGAATTACCGGTCAGCGAATTATGGCTGGTGGATGTTGAAGAAGGTCAGGAGAAGCTAAATATTATTTTTGAACTGTGCAAACGCATGGTTGAAAAAGCGGGCGTGCCTTTAACCGTGCATAAAACGCTGGATCGCCGCCTGGCGCTGAAAGATGCTGACTTCGTGACCACCCAGCTGCGCGTCGGCCAGCTGAAGGCGCGTGAGCTGGACGAGCGTATTCCGCTGAGCCACGGTTATCTGGGCCAGGAAACCAACGGGGCTGGTGGCCTGTTTAAAGGTCTGCGTACTATTCCGGTCATTTTTGACATCATTAAAGACGTGGAGGAGATCTGCCCGAACGCGTGGGTGATTAACTTTACCAACCCGGCCGGGATGGTCACCGAGGCAGTCTATCGTCACACCGGTTTCAAACGCTTTATCGGCGTCTGCAATATTCCGATCGGCATGAAGATGTTCATCCGCGATGTGCTGGCGCTAACCGATAACGATGAATTGTCCATTGACCTGTTCGGCCTGAACCACATGGTCTTTATCAAAGATGTGATTGTGAACGGGCAATCGCGCTTTGCGGAACTGCTTGATGGCGTTGCCTCTGGTCGCCTGACCGCGGCCTCGGTGAAAAACATCTTCGATCTGCCGTTCAGCGAAGGGCTGATCCGCTCCCTGAATCTGCTGCCGTGCTCGTATCTGCTTTACTACTTCAAGCAGAAAGAGATGCTGGCGATTGAAATGGGCGAATACTACAAAGGTGGCGCACGCGCTCAGGTTGTACAGAAAGTAGAGAAGCAGCTTTTTGATTTGTATAAAGATCCGAACCTGAACGTCAAACCGAAAGAGCTTGAGCAGCGCGGTGGGGCATACTATTCAGATGCCGCGTGTGAAGTGATCAACGCCATTTACAATGACAAGCAGGCCGAGCACTATGTGAACGTTCCGCATCATGGGCACATCGACAATATCCCGGCAGACTGGGCCGTGGAGATGACCTGCATCCTTGGGCGCGAGGGTGCAAAACCGCATCCCCGCATTACCCACTTCGACGATAAGGTGATGGGCCTGATTCACACCATTAAAGGCTTTGAAGTGGCGGCGAGCAATGCGGCCCTGAGCGGCGAGCTGAATGACGTGCTGCTGGCGCTGAACCTGAGCCCGCTGGTGCATTCTGACCGTGACGCTGAAAAACTCGCGAGTGAGATGATCCTGGCGCATGAGAAATGGCTGCCAAACTTTGCTGCAACGGTTGAGAAACTGAAACTCACACACCGTTAAGAGGAGGCGCGATGGAAAACCTGCTGATCGTCAATGCCGATGATTTCGGCCTGTCAAAAGGGCAGAACTACGGCATTATCGAAGCCTGTCGCCGGGGCGTCGTGACCTCTACAACAGCGCTCATCAACGGTGAGGCGGTGGAACATGCGGCGCAGCTAAGCCGTGAGCTGCCCGAACTGGGCGTGGGCATGCACTTCGTGCTGACGCTTGGGTTGCCCCTTTCACCGATGCCGGGGCTGACGCGCGACGGACAACTGGGTAAATGGATTTGGGAAATGGCGGAGCAGGACGCTCTGCCGCTTGATGAGATTGCCCGCGAGCTGGACTGCCAGTTTAACCGCTTTGTGGATGTGTTTGGCCGCGAGCCCACCCATATCGACAGTCATCATCATGTGCATATGATCCCGGCGATTTTCCCGCTTGTGGCAGAATTTGCGCAACGTAAAGGCGTGGCGATGCGCGTGGATCGTGAGGTGCGCGGACTGCCGGACGTCGCGGTGACGTCAACGGAGGGGTTCAGCAGCGCATTTTATGGCGACGAGATCGACGAAGCGCTGTTCCTGAAGGTGCTGGATGAGTCCGCCGCGAAAGGGGAGCGCTCGCTTGAGGTAATGGCGCACCCGGCGTTTGTCGATAACATCGTACGTAAGAGCGCCTACTGCTGGCCGCGTCTGGCGGAACTGGATGTGCTGACGTCGGCGTCGTTGAAGTACGCGATTGCCGAGCGTGGGTATCGTCTGGGGACGTTCAGGGATTTGTGAGTAAAATAAAGCCCGGGGACGACTTCGCCTTACCGGGCCTACAACATCAGTCGAAATATAGGCCGGGTAAGCGTAGCGCCACCCGGTTTTTTTTACGCCGGTATCTGGTCAATCTTGCTGCTGCGCGACCACACGCGGTGCGCGGCGAGCAGGTCAAACAGCCGGGTCATAAACGCATCGTCAATGTTATCACCTTCGACAATGCCTTCTTCCCCTTGGTCCGGTACCTTCAGCAGCGATTTAAACTTCCGCGCATCGCCTGCGAGGGCGATTGGCTTCAAGTGCTTATAGGCTTCCAGCAGATAATAGGCGGCATCACCGTTACCGAGCAAACTCTCAACGTCGCCGCACGGCATAATCACCGCATCAACCGTCAGGGACGGTGCCCCGGCGAAGGTCGCAGCAATCGGCAGGACGGAGCCATCATCGGCCGTCACTTCACCCATGCGTGAGTAAAGCAGTTTGGCATGTACGCCCTGAGTCTTGAGCGCCCTCATGATCCCCAGCACGTCGCTGGCGCGCGGTTTATCGTTCAGCAGGATAGCCACTACGCGGCCTTTGATCGACCCGCCAGGTACCGCGTACAGGCTCAGGGACGGATCCTTCTTAAGCCCGTTCACGTCTTTAGGCGGTGCAGCATGGCATTGCTCGTCAGTCAGCGTAATGCCGAGATTATTCGCCACGCCCTGAGCAAGCTGGATATCAATATGCGCCAGATGGTCGACCACGCGCTCGCGAATGTAGGTACGCACCACTTTGCTCAGCTCGAAGCTGAAGCCGCCGATAATGTGCTGCTGTTCGATCGGGGTCTGGCTGTTCCAGAACAGGCGAGGCTGAGCGTAATATTCGCCGAATGACGGGCTGCGCTCGCGAATTTTTGTTCCGTCCACGCGCTCCTGATACGACTCGAATCCGCCACGTTTTGGCCCCGGCGGGGTTTCACGCGGCCAGTTATCGTTAATGGAGTTCGGCTCGTAGTTCGCCGGGTTGGTATCGATATCCTGGCGATGCATCCCGTCACGCTGGAAGTTATGGTACGGACAGGTCGGACGGTTGATTGGGAGCTCATGGAAGTTAGGTCCACCAAGACGGCTGATCTGCGTATCGGTGTAAGAGAACAGACGACCCTGCAGCAGCGGATCGTTGGTGAAGTCCAGCCCCGGCACAATATGGCCCGGGTGGAACGCTGCCTGTTCATTTTCCGCGAAGAAGTTATCCGGGTTGCGGTTAAGCACCATTTTACCCACCAGCTGAACCGGCACCAACTCTTCAGGAATAAGCTTGGTCGGGTCGAGCAGGTCGAAGTCGAATTTGAACTCGTCTTCTTCCGGGATCAGCTGTAACCCCAGCTCGTATTCCGGGAAATCACCGGCTTCAATGGATTCCCACAGTTCGCGACGGTGGAAGTCCGGATCGCGTCCGGTCAGCTTCTGCGCTTCATCCCACACCAGCGACGCTTTCCCTGCGACCGGTTTCCAGTGGAAACGCACAAACGTCGCTTTACCTTCAGCGTTAATCAGACGGAAGGTATGAATACCAAAGCCTTCCATGGTGCGATAGCTGCGCGGGATCCCCCGGTCAGACATCGCCCACATCACGTTGTGAAGGGTTTCCGGTTGCAGGGAGACGTAGTCCCAGAATGTGTCATGCGCACTTTGTCCCTGCGGTATGGCCCAGTGTGGTTCTGGTTTTACCGCATGGACAAAGTCAGGGAACTTATGCGCGTCCTGTATGAAGAAAACCGGGGTGTTATTCCCGACGAGGTCGAAAATGCCCTCTTCGGTATAGAATTTGGTGGCGAAGCCGCGGATATCACGCACCGTGTCGGCCGAACCCGCGCCGCCCTGTACGGTAGAGAAACGCACAAACACCGGTGTGATTTTGTTCGGATCGGAAAGGAAATCTGCTTTGGTGATCTCCTTCAGGCTCTTGTAGGGCTGGAAATAGCCGTGCGCCGCGGAGCCGCGAGCGTGGACGATACGCTCAGGGATACGCTCATGGTCGAAATGGGTGATTTTTTCGCGCAGGATGAAATCTTCCAGCAGCGTCGGGCCGCGCGTTCCGGCGCGCAGGGAGTTCTGATCATCGGCAATGCGAACGCCCTGGTTCGTGGTCAGCGCATGGCCTTCACCGCCCTTGCGGTGAGGATCGAGCGATTTCAGCTTTTCGTTTTCCGTTTCCGGGGCTTTCATGCTGCCCGGGGCGGTAGGCTGTTCACCCGGTGCGGAAGGACCCGGTGATGGTTTGTGTGAGCCGTCGGCTGGGGCAAGTGAGTCCATTCCCGGTTGAGATTCTTCAGTCCCATGAATGGGTGACTGATGTGGTTTATCATTGTTCGACATTGCACGCTTCTCCTTTGTTCATTCCTAAAAACCCTATTAAGGATAGAACAATGTTAAGAATTAGCAGGCGAACTAAGCGTTTTCAGATATTGATTAGCGAAAGGAGCCATCTGCGATACGTCAGGCGCGACGGGCGGGGGGAGAATCGGCTATGATAGAAATTTCCTGCTTTAAGAATTTGCTTTAGTGAACCCGTCGCTTATGAAACCTCTTCGTCAACAAAACCGCCAGGTTATTAGCTATGTACCCCGCGTTGAGCCCGCGCCGCCAGACCATGCCCTGAAGGTGGATGGTTTTCGCGATGTCTGGATGCTGCGGGGTAAATACGTTGCCTTCGTGCTGATTGGCGAGCACTTCCGTCGCTCCCCTGCGTTTACGGTGCCGGAATCGGCGCAGCGATGGGCAATGCAGACCCGCCAGGATGAAGAGGTTGAAGAATAACAGCCATAAAAAAACCGCCCGATGGCGGTTTTTTTATTTCAGCAGTGATTAACGATGTGCCAGTTCGGCATCATCTTCACTGTCGAGAATCGTTTTGTCGGTCTGCTTCAGCCACTGGCTGGTCAGGGTACCGGCGGTCATTGAACCACTCACGTTCAACGCGGTACGACCCATATCGATCAGTGGTTCAACAGAGATAAGCAGGGCAACCAGCGTTACCGGCAGCCCCAGCGCAGGCAGAACGATCAGCGCAGCGAAGGTCGCGCCGCCGCCCACGCCCGCAACACCGGCGGAGCTAATGGTCACGATACCGACCAGCGTCGCAATCCAGACCGGATCCAGCGGGTTAATACCCACGGTTGGGGCAACCATCACGGCCAGCATCGCCGGGTAGAGACCCGCACAGCCGTTCTGCCCGATGGTGGCGCCAAAGGAGGCCGAGAAGCTGGCGATAGACTCGGGTACGCCCAGACGACGTGTCTGTGCTTCCACGTTCAGCGGAATCGATGCCGCGCTGGAACGGCTGGTGAAGGCGAAGGTCAGCACCGGCCAGACTTTGCGGAAATATTTCAGCGGGCCAACGCCGTTCACCGCCAGCAGGATGCCGTGCACAACAAACATGATGCCCAGACCGAGGTACGAGGCAATCACAAAGCTGCCAAGCTTGATGATGTCTTGCAGGTTAGAACCTGCCACGACTTTGGTCATCAGCGCCAGGACACCGTACGGCGTCAGCTGCATGACCAGACGCACCAGCTTCATTACCCAGCTTTGCAGGGTATCGATGGCAGTCAGAACCCGCTCGCCTTTCGGCGCATCGTCCTTCAGCAGCTTCAGCGCAGCCACGCCCAGGAACGCAGCGAAGATCACTACGCTGATAATGGAGGTTGGGCTTGCACCGGTCAGGTCAGCAAACGGGTTTTTCGGAATGAAGGAGAGCACCATCTGCGGAACGGTCAGATCGGCCACTTTACCCACGTAGTTGGTCTCAATCGCCGTCAGACGCGCGGTTTCAGCGCTACCCTGCACCAGACCTTCAGCAGTCAGGCCAAACAGATTGGTAACCAGCACACCCACCAGCGCCGCAATCAGCGTGGTGAAGAGAAGGGTGCCAATGGTCAGGAAACTGATTTTACCCAGTTGAGAAGCATTATGCAGGCGGGCTACGGCGCTCAGAATTGAGGCGAATACCAGCGGCATAACGATCATTTGCAGCAGCTGTACATAGCCGTTACCGACAATGTTGAACCACTGAATGGAATCTTTCAGTACCGGGCTGTCGGAGCCGTAAATAGCGTGTAAGGCCAGGCCAAACACCACGCCCATGACCAGACCAACCAGTACCTTTTTCGCCAGGCTCCACTGTTTGTGGCGAGCCTGGGCGAGAAGCAATAGCAATACGACGAACACAACAATGTTCGCGATGAGTGGAAAATTCATCCCCGTTCTCCTGATTTATTATACGGTCGGTTTTTACCGAACCTGTTGGCGCAAGGTTATCAGAAGTGTGATGTGGCGCTTATATCCATATGGAATGGTTTATGACAAAAGTGATTATATTGTCGGTTTAATGTTCAATCTGGTGATTAATAAAACGATTGAACTGAAATTGCAGCGAGTTGATCATCTGCGATGACCAGCGCACTGCACCATTTTCGGGCACTGTCTGCGGCATCCAGACGGCATAGGCAAACAGCGCCATGCACAGAACGCGCTCCAGCTGGTTGCCTTTTTGCGGCACGAGGATTGGCAGGCGGAAACGCCAGCGGCAGGGCCAGAGCAGCGGAACGCCCGCTGGCGTCAGCATATCGGCGAGGATATGGCTTAAGTAGCCGAGCACCATGCCCTGAATGGCATCCGCCGGGACTATCCAACTCTCGGGAACCTTCAAATAGAAGAGTGTAAGCAGGCCAAATACGGCCAGCAGGCTGTGGGTAAACCCGCGATGACCAAAGGCTCTGGCGATGGGTTTTGAAATCCACTTCAGCCGCTGACCAAGGAATGATTTTGGATGATCGATGTCCGGCAGCAGGCAGGTCAGCACGGCAGAAGGGACAATATGCCACCAGTCCCCCTGGGCCAGCACAGGGGTCAGTTCAGCGTTTTTAGCAAACACTGCACAGGCAAGTGAAAAAAGCAGGTGGCCTTCCGCCGTCATGATAAAACTCGGTAAACTGTCAATCTATACAGTATAGGGTTTTTATACAGTGTGTGAAAGAGGTGACGGTGTAACTCTTTGTCACAAACCGGCGGTTAGCGCGCCAGCCAGCCACCGTCTACGGCAAGGGTATGGCCGTTAACGTAATCCGACGCCGCCGAGGCCAGAAACACCACCGGACCCTGTAAATCCTCCGGAAGTCCCCAGCGGCCCGCCGGAATACGGTCGAGGATCGCCTGGCTGCGCTGCTCATCATCGCGAAGTTGTTGGGTGTTATTTGTCGCCATATAACCCGGCGCGATAGCGTTCACGTTAATACCTAGCGGCGCCCATTCGTTTGCCAGCAGGCGGGTGAGCCCGAGGACGCCGCTTTTCGAAGCCGTATAGGACGGCACCCGAATGCCGCCCTGGAAGGAGAGCATGGAGGCAATGTTAATGATCTTGCCGCCCTGACCCTGCACGATAAACTGTTTCGCTACTGCCTGAGAGAGGAAAAAGACCGATTTCAGATTGAGATCGATGACCTCGTCCCAGTCCTTCTCGCTAAATTCCAGCGCATCGCACCGACGAATGGTGCCGGCATTGTTAACCAGAATATCGATGCGGCCCATCTCTGTGACGGCGGTATCCACGACGCTCTGAATACTCTCATGCTTGCCGAGATCGGCGCGAATTGCGATAAAGCGCCGTCCCAGCGCCGTGACGCGCGCTGCCGTTTCGTCAGGAACCTTGCGGTTTACCCCCACGATATCGCATCCTGCCTGGGCGAGGGCAATGGCCATGCCTTGCCCCAGACCGGTATCGCACCCGGTCACCATCGCCACTTTTCCTGCCAGAGTAAAAGCATCCAGTATCATACGCGCCTCAGAAGTCAGGTTATTGTCATTCTGCACGTAAGGATAGGAGTCTGGAATGAGAAATGCAAATAAAGTAAAACGTTGTTTTGATTTTGTGATACAGGCAGCCGAAGCTGCCTGAAAGAGCGTTACTCTCCGCGCAGATGGCGGGCAGTCAATTCTTCAAGAGACGTCAGCCTGACATCCGCGAGGGCAAAGCGGGGATCGTGTCGGCCTTCTTCAGCCGGCACAACGATGGAGCGCATACGTGCGGCTTTGGACGCCACCATGCCGTTAACCGAATCTTCCAGCGCCACACAGGTAAGCGGATCCAGCCCCAGTTTCGCGGCGCAGTCCATATACACCTGCGGATGTGGCTTGCTGTAAGGAAGCTTTTCGGCCGAGGCCAGCGCGTCGAAGCTGTCGCGCAGCCCGAACATCGTCAGCACTTTTTCCAGCATATGCAGAGGTGAGGCAGAGGCAAGCCCCACTTTCAGCCCTTGCGCCTTGCACAGGGCGATAGCGTCGCGTACGCCCGGTAACAGAGGCTTATTCTCTTCTACAAGGGAGATAGCACGGTTGATAATGCGCGCCGTAACTTCGTCGCGATCCGGGCCAACCCATGGCTGGTGGGCATACCAAAGGTCAACCACCATATCGATGCGCAGCCCCAGGGTATCGGGAAGCTCATTACGACGACTGATATCGACGCCGAGGCTGGCCATCACGTCCAGTTCAGCCCGATCCCACAGGGGTTCGGAATCAATCAACAATCCATCCATGTCAAAAATAGCGGCAAGTATCTGGCGCGGTGTCGACATTACAACATCTCCTTATCTTGGGGGTAAGACGAACGGTGCTAAGCACAAGCAATTTAGCATATTGCATTCAAAGATCGGGCGAAAATGACCGACAGCAGGTAGACTTAGGCACAAATAACGCGTCTTTATGAAGAGGAACTAATGACGTATCAACAAGCTGGACGCATCGCAGTCTTAAAACGTATTGCTGGTTGGGTTATTTTCATTCCCGCCCTGATTTCAACGCTGATCTCCGTACTTAAATTTATGTACGATCACAGCGAAAAACAGCCGGGCATTAATGCCGTCATGCTTGATTTTGCCCACGTCATGATTGAGATGATGCGGTTTAACACCCCATTCCTGAACGTCTTCTGGTTCAACTCGCCCACCCCGGATTTTCACCACCAGCTGAATGTCGGGTTCTGGATAATCTATGCGTTGATCTTTATCGCGATGGCGTTGCAGGCCTCCGGCGCACGCATGAGCCGCCAGACCCGCTTTTTACGCGAAGGGGTAGAAGATCAGCTGATACTTGAGAAGGCGAAAGGCCCTGACGGGATGAGCCGCGAGCAGATCGAATCGCGCATTGTCGTTCCGCGTCATACCATTTTTGTGCAGTTTTTCCCGCTCTATATCCTGCCGGTTATTATCATTGTGGCCGGGTATTTCTTCTTTACACTGCTCGGCTTCCTGTAATATCAAAGGGGGCGTATTGCCGCCCCCTCCCGCTATGCCGCCAGGATACGATCCAGCGCTCGCTGGGCATTCACCAGATGACTCCCGCCAAACAAAATCGCCCGGTTTAGCAAGGTGTACAGCTGATAAACCGGCTGACGTTCAAGGAAACCCGCAGGTAACGGCGAGACAGACTGATAGCCATCATAAATTTGCGGCGGCTGTTCAGGGTGCAACGGCAGCATCGCCAGGTCACATTCTCTGTCGCCCCAGTAGCAGGCCGGGTCAAATATATAGGGACCATCAGGCCCAAGCGCGCAGTTGTTCGACCATAAATCACCGTGCAGAAGGGAAGCCTGAGGCTGATGCGAAGCCAGACGCTGCTGAATGTGTTCAACAATCGCGTCGATGTTGCCGAACGCTAGTCCCTTTTCAGCGGCCAGCTCCAGCTGCCAGCCTATGCGCTGCTCGGCGAAAAAAGTCGACCAGCGGCGTTGCCACGCGTTTGGCTGTGGGGTGGTAGAGAGGTCGTTATCGAAATCGAGCCCAAACTGAGGTTGATCGCTCCACTGGTGCAAACGGGCGATCTGTTGGCCGAGAATAAAGGCGTTGTGCGCATCCAGAGGGCGCGCCGGAAGATAGTTCATCACCAGAAAGCTGTAGTCACGATCGCTGCCAACGGCTAAAACCTGTGGAACGTTGACTGTTTTACTGCGCGATAACAACTCAAGCTGATCGGCTTCGGCCGTAAAAATGGGGAGCAATTCGCGCTCATCACATTTCACGAAGAGATCGCGCCCGGCGTAACGTAAATGCCATGCGGCATGGATCTCTCCGCCTGGCAGTTCGTTACGCAGTTCAATTTCACCTTCACCCAGTTGCTCACTTAAAAGATGACTGATAGCCTGCCACATGATGTCTCTCCCATGTTGTCTGCCAGATCATAAAGTTAGCGCAAAACGGCTATAAAAAAACAGGAACTAACGCACAACTGAGCGGTTTAATTTTGTACAGGGCACTTATTGTTCTTTTTTATGCCAGTTTTCCCAGCTATCCACATCAATTTCCGTGGCTTTGTCAGTCACGCTTTCCACCAGGCTACTGGCCAGCGCCTTCACCTCCTCCTGACTCAGCGGGCTTATCAGGCCAAAGGCCAGCGAGCCGAGATCGTGAATATTGCCCTCATCGTCCGTCAGCGTGAGCAGAAAATTCGCCCGCGTGAAAGCGTTGTTGAGTTCATTCAGTTCGGTCAGCGATGCTTCATGAATATTGACGGTTACGACGTAGCGGGTGATATCACCACTGCTCATAATTCACCTCGTTGTTATCCTGAAAGTTTTCTTAGCATAGTCGATAAGCCATATTTGGCGACTTCCCCCTCCACGGGAAGGGGAAGCACGTTCAGCTTCTCGCCAGGTAATCGACAATTTTCTGAGTATCCGCAAGCGAACACAGACGGGTTCCCTGATTGATGGTGGCAGCGCTCCCTGCCGCGACGCCATAGCGTGCCATCTCCAGAAGCGAAGCGCCCTGCGCCAGCTTCAGCACCATCGCGCCAACCATACTGTCACCGGCACCCACAGTACTCTGACTTTTCATCGGCGGTGGAACAACCTGCACGCAGCCCGTCTTGTCGACGGCCAGCGCACCCTGAGGACCGAGAGAGACTACAACGCGATGCGCTTTGCCCGTGCGTACCAGCTCTTCTGCGGCAGTACGCACGTCATCAGGCTGGTTGAGCTCGCGATTGACAAGCGCACTGAGCTCTTTCTGGTTAGGTTTGACAAGTTCAAGTTGTCCGGGCTCTAACGCCGCCTTCAGGGCATCGCCTGAGCTATCGACAATGCAGCGGATGCCGCGCTGGAGCACCGCCTGAACCAGTGCCGTCAGCTTTTCTGTTTTGACGCCCGGCGGCAGGCTACCGCTGATCACCAGCAATGAGCCGCTTTCAATGGTCAGCACTTTCTCTTCCAGTTGACGAAACTCATCATCGCTCAACTTCGCCCCTGGCATCACAAAACGATATTGCTCGCCGCTGGATTCAACATGGACATGCAGGTTTTGCCGGGTCCAGTCTCTGGCGTCAACGGTATCTACGGCAACCTGTTCATCTGCCAGCAACGCAACCAGATGCTCACCCGTGGCGCCGCCAGCGGGGAAGATGGCGGTTGCTTTTCCGCCGAGATGGGTAATGGCGCGCGCCACGTTAATGCCGCCGCCGCCCGGCTCAAACACCGGCGCGCTACAGCGCAGCTTACCTTCCGGATAGATTTGCGGCGTCATGGTCGCAGAGTCGAGGGAAGGGGAGAGCGTCAGCGTGTAAATCGAAGCCATCATGACCTCCTTTTATCATGGGTTATTTTAAGCCTGGCACCGTTTGGCAGGAAGGCAACGTAAATAACAGTATGATTTTAAAAATGAATACTGACAAAAAACCTTGGCCGGGTATATACATTAAATCGCGTTTTGGGATCGTTCTTATTCAAAAAATGAAAGAAGAAATTATTGCTATGTTATTTGCGGCTTTTTATAATTTGTTACCTTTCTATGGTCGCCTTGTCATTGATCCGCAAGAAAGTTTCCGAGACCGTGACGGTCTCTTTTTATGTTGTACGGACTCCTAAAATAAATGAAGCTTTTGAAGACAGTACCCGCAGCACTGATGCTGGCGGGTGGCGTATTTGCGTCACTGAATGCAACCGCCGATGATACCGTTTTTACTGTCATGGACGATCCCTCCACTGCCAAAAAACCCTTTGAAGGTAACGTGAATGCCGGGTATCTGGCGCAATCCGGTAACACGAAAAGCTCCTCCATGACCGCAGACAGCACCCTGACCTGGTACGGCAACACCACGGCCTGGTCGCTGTGGGGCAATGCCAGCAACACGTCTGCTAACGATGAACGCTCCTCTGAGAAATACGCGGTAGGTGGGCGTAGCCGTTACAACATGACAGATTATGACTACCTGTTCGGGCAGGCGAGTTGGCTTACTGACCGCTACAACGGCTATCGCCAGCGCGATGTCATGACTGCGGGTTATGGTCGTCAGTTCCTGAATGGACCGGTGCACAGCCTCCGTTTTGAATTCGGTCCGGGTGTCCGTTACGACGAGTACACCAACGGCGAAGATGAAACCCAGCCGCTGGGTTATGCATCGGGCACCTACGCATGGCAAATGACTGACAACGCTAAATTCACCCAGGGTGTGTCGGTGTTTGGTGCTGAAGATACAACGCTGAACTCTGAAAGTGCGTTGAACGTGGCTATCAACGAACACTTTGGACTCAAGGTGGCGTACAACGTAACCTGGAACTCTTCACCGCCTGATTCCGCGCCGGAACATACCGATCGCCGAACCACGATTTCTTTAGGTTATAAAATGTAATTTCTTTGGGCCGGGACTATTTTCGGCCTGTTTTTTATTTTTTGAAACTGTGCTTATTTATATTAAACGGCGTTTTGAAATAATAGGCATGGTTTCGTCTTCATAATTTCTCCATAATTAGGCGGCCAGGCCTTATTCAGTTTATTTGACACGATTTGATAAATAATTTGACTAGGCAAAAGTGTGATCCAGATCTACACTTACGGCACAGGCAAAAAACTCGCCTCAGGCATTTCTGCATTAATTAAGTATGAGAACAGAATTATGAAAAAAATCAAAACCGCTACAGCAGCGATGGTGCTTTCCGCACTTTCATTTGGCGTATTTGCTGCTGATAATATGACGCAACCTGCCAGTGACGTTAACAGCCCAGTCGGGATCGCTAAAGCCTCTGATGTTGAAGCAGGCTCCAACATTGCCCCTGGCTCCCAGTCTACCGGCCAGTCAATGAATGATGCATTTGATGTACACAAGCTGGTGGCGGGTGAGTGGTCCTGATATTTCAACTGCCACATGTGATGGAATATATACGCTGTCACAGCCTGGCGAAAACCGGATTATGACGTACCGGTTTTGGACCATAAATTTTCGTAAAGATAGTTAAGATTTATTCAGTAAATTCACGGCACGTTTTCGCTGACATAATATTAGCCCCAGATCATCGCGGCCCAGCGCAGCAGCAACATCGCGCCGCAAATAGCGATTAACACCACGACCATTTTCCAGTGCTTAACGGCAAATCTTTTTGTTGGCATAACCCAATCCTTGTCAGTTGATACCCTTAGTCTACCAAAGTCTGCGCCAGAAAGCGCTTTACCCGGGACAACAGGTTATGCCAGAACAGCGGTTCGGCTTAAAACCAGTGGAATCTGTCGGCCAGTATCAATACCAGACCAGCAGCGGAAAGTAGATTCAATATCACAACGGTTCTGCTCGATACATTCATGTGATACCCCTTCGATGTTTAAGGACCAGATCAAGAATAGCTCAGCACTTTCGGATTGCGAGCCCCCGTCAACAAAAGTTCATGAACGCAGACATAAGGATGAGCGGTTCAAATCGGTCGCGGGAAGGTGCATTCGCCCTGTTAATAGTGTTACCATTACGCTGCTTGCCGTAAATCCGCATTTATCTGAATCGGCAGGTGCATGATGACGAACCAATTTGACGATTGTTGGTCAGATGGTTTCGTAATCTACTGTTTAATCACGATTATTTTCTTTGTATATGCTCTTATGTGTGGGGCATCACTGCAAATAAGGATATAAAATGCCTGTAATTACTCTTCCTGATGGCAGCCAACGCCATTTCGACCACGCTGTAAGCCCAATGGATGTTGCCCTGGATATCGGTCCTGGACTCGCAAAAGCAACCATTGCAGGCCGCGTAAACGGTGAGCTGGTAGACGCGTCCGATCTGATTGAAAGCGATGCAACGCTTGCGATCATCACCGCGAAAGACGAAGAAGGTCTGGAGATCATTCGTCACTCCTGTGCGCACCTGTTAGGTCATGCTATTAAGCAGCTGTGGCCCAACACCAAAATGGCGATCGGCCCGGTTATCGACAACGGCTTCTACTACGACGTTGACCTTGACCACACCCTGACACAGGAAGATATCGACGCGCTCGAAAAACGTATGCATGAGCTCGCCGAAACGAACTATGACGTCATCAAGAAGAAAGTCAGCTGGCATGAAGCGCGTGAAACCTTCGTGAAGCGCGGCGAGAGCTATAAAGTCTCGATTCTTGATGAAAACATCGCTCATGATGACAAGCCTGGCTTGTACCATCACGAAGAATATGTCGACATGTGCCGTGGACCGCACGTGCCGAATATGCGCTTCTGTCATCACTTCAAACTGATGAAAATCGCAGGCGCCTACTGGCGTGGCGACAGCAACAATAAAATGTTGCAGCGTATCTATGGTACCGCATGGGCCGATAAGAAAGCCCTGAACGCGTACCTGCAACGCCTGGAAGAGGCGGCTAAGCGTGACCACCGTAAAATCGGTAAGCAGCTTGACCTGTATCATATGCAGGAAGAAGCGCCGGGGATGGTGTTCTGGCATAACGACGGCTGGACAATCTTCCGTGAACTGGAAACGTTCGTGCGCTCCAAGCTGAAAGAGTACCAGTATCAGGAAGTGAAAGGCCCGTTCATGATGGACCGTGTGCTGTGGGAAAAAACCGGCCACTGGGACAACTACAAAGATGCGATGTTCACCACTTCGTCTGAGAACCGTGAATACTGCATCAAGCCAATGAACTGTCCGGGCCACGTTCAGATCTTCAACCAGGGTCTGAAATCCTACCGCGATCTGCCGCTGCGTATGGCGGAGTTCGGTAGCTGCCACCGTAACGAGCCATCAGGTGCGCTGCACGGGCTGATGCGTGTTCGTGGCTTTACTCAGGATGATGCGCATATCTTCTGTACTGAAGATCAGGTACGTGATGAAGTTAACGCCTGTATTCGTATGGTCTACGATATGTACAGCACCTTTGGCTTCGAGAAGATCGTGGTCAAACTCTCAACGCGTCCGGAAAAACGTATCGGTAGCGATGAGACATGGGATCGCGCAGAAGCGGATCTCGCCGTGGCGCTGGAAGAGAACGGTATTCCGTTCGAATACCAACTGGGCGAGGGCGCATTCTACGGTCCAAAAATTGAATTTACCCTGTATGACTGCCTCGATCGCGCATGGCAGTGCGGAACGGTACAGCTGGACTTCTCCCTGCCGCAGCGTTTAAGCGCCTCTTATGTTGGCGAAGACAACGAGCGTCAGGTGCCGGTTATGATTCACCGTGCGATTCTCGGTTCACTGGAGCGCTTCATCGGCATCCTGACTGAAGAGTTCGCGGGCTTCTTCCCAACCTGGCTTGCGCCAGTGCAGGTAGTTGTGATGAACATTACCGATTCTCAGGCGGATTACGTTAAAGAATTGACGCAGAAACTACAAAATGCGGGCATTCGCGTAAAAGCAGACTTGAGAAATGAGAAGATTGGCTTTAAAATCCGCGAGCACACTTTACGTCGTGTCCCGTATATGTTGGTCTGTGGTGATAAAGAGGTGGAAGCAGGCAAAGTTGCCGTTCGCACCCGCCGTGGTAAAGACCTGGGGAGCCTGGACGTAAGTGAAGTGATTGAGAAGCTGCAACAAGAGATTCGCAGCCGCAGTCTTCAACAACTGGAGGAATAAGGTATTAAAGGCGGAAAACGAGTTCAAACGGCACGTCCGAATCGTATCAATGGCGAGATTCGCGCCCAGGAAGTTCGCTTAACAGATCTTGAAGGTGAACCACTGGGGATTGTGAGTCTGAGAGAAGCGATCGAAAAAGCTGAAGAAGCTGGAGTAGATTTAGTTGAAATCAGCCCTAACGCCGAACCGCCAGTTTGTCGTATTATGGACTACGGCAAGTTCCTTTATGAAAAGAGTAAATCTTCTAAGGAACAGAAGAAGAAGCAAAAAGTTATCCAGGTTAAGGAAATCAAATTCCGTCCTGGTACCGACGATGGCGATTATCAGGTAAAACTCCGCAGCCTGATTCGCTTTCTGGAAGATGGCGATAAGGCCAAGATCACGCTGCGTTTCCGCGGTCGTGAGATGGCCCACCAACAGATTGGTATGGAAGTGCTTAACCGCGTCCGTGAAGATCTGAGTGAACTGGCAGTAGTCGAATCCTTCCCAACGAAGATCGAAGGCCGCCAGATGATCATGGTGCTCGCTCCTAAGAAGAAACAGTAAGGCCTTCAAGCAGCAAAATCTGTGGAGCCTTCGGGCCCCATAGGTTTTGTTCGCCTATGTTTCGTTTATTTAACAATGCGAAGTGGAAGTTATTAAAATGCCAAAAATTAAGACCGTACGCGGTGCTGCTAAGCGCTTCAAAAAAACCGGTAAAGGTGGTTTTAAGCACAAGCACGCTAACCTGCGTCACATTCTGACTAAGAAAGCTACCAAGCGTAAACGTCACCTGCGTCCAAAAGCCATGGTTTCTAAAGGCGATCTGGGCCTGGTCATCGCGTGCCTGCCGTACGCATAAGTCGTTAACGTTTAACTTTTTTAACTTAGAATAGATACAGGAGAGCACACATGGCTCGCGTAAAACGTGGTGTAATTGCACGTGCACGTCACAAGAAAATTTTGAAACAAGCTAAAGGCTACTACGGTGCGCGTTCACGCGTATACCGCGTTGCCTTCCAGGCTGTTATCAAAGCAGGTCAGTACGCTTACCGTGACCGTCGTCAGCGTAAGCGTCAGTTCCGTCAACTGTGGATTGCGCGTATCAACGCAGCAGCACGTCAGAACGGTATTTCTTACAGCAAATTCATCAACGGCCTGAAAAAAGCCTCTGTTGAAATCGACCGTAAGATCCTGGCTGACATCGCAGTATTCGACAAAGTAGCGTTCACCGCTCTGGTCGAAAAAGCGAAAGCAGCACTGGCATAAGCCAGTTGAAAGAGGGGGCTTTGCTCCCTCTTTTCATATCGCCTTATCAGAAGATTGACATTTACCCGTCCAGGCTTTTCAATAAGGTCTTAACGGTTTTTACCCTACAAGGTAACGCAAGCATGAATGCTGCTATTTTCCGCTTCTTCTTTTACTTTAGCACCTGACTTCAGGAGGCTAGCGCGTGAAAGATGAAACGAAAAACAGCGCCAGATAAGCCTCCCGATGGAGGCTTTTTTTGTGCCTGAATTTGAGAGATTACGTCCAACAATTCGGTGTCTGCACCGACATAATGAGGAAAACCATGTCACATCTCGCAGAGCTGGTTGCCAGTGCAACGGCCGCCATTAACCAGGCCTCAGATGTTGCCGCGTTAGACAATGTCCGCGTCGAATATCTGGGCAAGAAAGGGCATCTGACCCTTCAGATGACTACCCTGCGTGAACTGCCAGCAGAGGAGCGCCCGGCAGCAGGTGCAGTGATTAACGAAGCCAAAGAGCAGGTACAACAGGCGCTGAACGCACGTAAAGCCGAGCTGGAAAGTGCAGTACTGAATGCGCGTCTGGCGGCAGAAACGATTGACGTTTCTCTGCCGGGTCGCCGTATCGAAAACGGCGGTCTGCATCCGGTTACCCGTACTATCGATCGTATTGAAAGTTTCTTCGGTGAGCTCGGCTTTACCGTGGCGACTGGCCCGGAAATTGAAGATGACTACCACAATTTCGATGCCCTTAACATTCCTGGCCATCATCCGGCACGCGCTGACCACGACACTTTCTGGTTTGACGCCACCCGTCTGCTGCGTACTCAGACATCTGGCGTTCAGATCCGTACCATGAAGGAGCAGGCTCCACCGATCCGCATCATCGCGCCGGGTCGCGTATACCGTAACGACTACGATCAGACCCACACCCCAATGTTCCACCAGATGGAAGGTCTGATTGTTGATAAAAACATCAGCTTCACCAACCTGAAAGGCACACTGCACGATTTCCTGAACAACTTCTTTGAGGAAGATTTGCAGGTTCGTTTCCGTCCGTCCTACTTCCCGTTCACTGAACCTTCTGCGGAAGTTGACGTGATGGGTAAAAACGGTAAATGGCTGGAAGTGCTGGGCTGCGGCATGGTACATCCAAACGTACTGCGCAACGTAGGTATCGATCCGGAAGTATACTCCGGCTTTGCGTTCGGTATGGGCATGGAGCGTCTTACCATGCTGCGCTACGGCGTAACCGACTTACGTGCGTTCTTCGAAAACGATCTGCGTTTCCTCAAACAGTTTAAATAAGGGCAGGAAAGAACAATGAAATTCAGTGAACTGTGGTTACGCGAATGGGTTAATACCACGCTGGACAGCGACGCGCTTTCTAACCAGATCACCATGGCGGGTCTGGAAGTTGATGGCGTGGATCCTGTTTCTGGCGCCTTTACCGGCGTCGTGGTAGGTGAAGTGGTTGAGTGTGGCCAGCACCCTAACGCCGACAAACTGCGCGTAACAAAAGTCAATGTGGGCGGTGACCGTCTGCTGGATATCGTCTGCGGTGCGCCAAACTGCCGACAGGGCCTGAAGGTAGCCGTGGCGACCGTCGGCGCGGTACTGCCGGGCGATTTCAAAATCAAAGCGGCTAAGCTGCGCGGTGAGCCGTCTGAAGGCATGCTGTGCTCCTTCTCCGAGCTGGGCATTTCCGACGATCACTCCGGGATTATCGAGCTGCCGCAGGATGCACCAGTGGGTACCGATATCCGCGAATACCTGAAGCTTGATGACAACACCATCGAAATCAGCGTGACGCCAAACCGTGCCGACTGCTTAGGTATCATCGGTGTAGCCCGCGACGTGGCCGTTCTGAACCAGACCGAACTGAACGAGCCGGAGATCGCTCCGGTTGAGGCAACCATCAGTGACGTGCTGCCGATTCAGGTAGACGCGCCTGAGGCCTGCCCACGCTACCTCGGTCGTGTGGTGAAAGGTATTAACGTTAAAGCGCCAACCCCGCTGTGGATGAAAGAGAAACTGCGTCGCTGCGGTATCCGTTCTATCGACGCCGTAGTTGACGTCACCAACTATGTTCTGCTGGAGCTGGGCCAGCCAATGCACGCCTTTGATAAAGATCGTATCGAAGGTGGGATCGTCGTGCGCATGGCGAAAGAGGGCGAAACCCTGGTTCTGCTGGACGGCAGCGAAGCGAAACTGAACGCCGACACCCTGGTGATTGCCGATCACAACAAAGCGCTGGCGATGGGCGGTATCTTCGGCGGCGAGCACTCTGGCGTTAACGACGAGACGCAAAACGTCCTGCTGGAATGCGCGTTCTTCAGCCCGCTCTCCATCACCGGCCGCGCACGCCGTCACGGTCTGCACACTGACGCTTCTCACCGCTATGAGCGTGGCGTGGATCCTGCGCTGCAATACAAAGCGATGGAGCGTGCGACTCGCCTGCTGATCGATATCTGCGGCGGTGAAGCGGGTCCGGTTATCGATGTGACCAACCAAGCGGCGCTGCCGAAGCGTGCGACCATTACTCTGCGCCGCAGCAAGCTGGATCGTTTGATTGGTCACCACGTTGCCGATGCGCAGGTGACCGACATTCTGACGCGTCTGGGCTGCGAAGTGACTGAAGGTCAGGATGAGTGGAAAGCCGTTGCGCCATCCTGGCGTTTCGACATGGAGATCGAAGAAGATCTGGTGGAAGAAGTGGCCCGCGTTTACGGCTACAACAATATCCCTGACGAGCCGGTGCAGGCGGGTCTGGTGATGGGCAGCCATCGCGAAGCCGATCTGTCACTGAAGCGTGTGAAAACCATGCTGAACGACAAAGGCTACCAGGAAGTGATCACCTACAGCTTCGTTGATCCTAAGCTGCAACAGCTGATCCACCCGGGTCAGGAAGCCCTGATCCTGCCAAGCCCGATCTCCAGCGAGATGTCAGCGATGCGACTGTCCCTGTGGACGGGACTGCTGGGTACTATCGTTTATAACCAGAACCGTCAGCAGAACCGCGTGCGTATTTTCGAAAGCGGTTTGCGCTTTGTACCGGATACTCAGGCCAATTTAGGCATCCGTCAGGATCTCATGCTGGCTGGCGCCATCAGCGGTAACCGCTATGAAGAGCACTGGGACCTGGCAAAAGGGACGGTTGATTTCTACGATATGAAGGGCGATCTGGAAGCGATTCTCGATCTGACCGGTAAATTATCCGAAATTGAATTCCGCGCAGAAGCGATTCCAGCCCTGCATCCGGGCCAGAGTGCGGCGATCTATTTAGACGGCAAACGTGTTGGTTTTATTGGGGTTGTTCACCCGGAGCTGGAACGTAAGCTGGATCTGAATGGCCGTACCATCGTATTCGAGCTGGAGTGGAACCCGGTTGCAGACCGCGTCATTCCTCAGGCAAAGGACGTCTCACGCTTCCCGGCAAACCGCCGTGATATCGCGGTTGTGGTCGCTGAAAATGTGCCCGCAGCAGATATTTTGGCCGAATGTAAGAAAGTTGGCGTAAATCAGGTAGTTGGCGTAAACTTATTTGACGTGTACCGCGGCAAGGGCGTAGCAGAAGGTTTCAAGAGCCTCGCTATTAGCCTTATCCTTCAGGATACCAGCCGTACACTCGAAGAAGAGGAGATTGCCGCTACCGTCGCCAAATGTGTAGAGGCATTAAAAGAGCGATTCCAGGCATCATTGAGGGATTGAACCTATGGCGCTTACAAAAGCTGAAATGTCAGAATATCTGTTTGATAAGCTTGGGCTTAGCAAACGGGATGCCAAAGAGCTGGTAGAGCTGTTTTTCGAAGAGATCCGTCGTGCTCTGGAAAATGGTGAGCAGGTTAAACTCTCCGGCTTTGGCAATTTTGATTTGCGAGACAAAAACCAACGTCCGGGCCGTAACCCGAAGACGGGGGAAGATATTCCCATTACAGCCCGCCGCGTGGTGACCTTCAGACCCGGACAGAAGTTAAAAAGCCGTGTCGAAAACGCAACGCCCAAAGCAGAGTAATATGAACTAACTAAAAAGGCCGCTCACGCGGCCTTTTTTCTTTGCGCTATTTGCTAAACCCGCCGTAAAATCAATGATATCTCAACCGGATAACCTATCGTCTATGCTTGATCTTGCCCGTCTTCAGCACCGCTCCGATCTCCGCCGCCTGTGTCTGCTCGGGGTGCTGATGATTGTCGCCACCACCGTCAGCCTGTGTGCGGGCGATCGGTGGCTGGGACCGGAAAGCTGGTTTACGCCTGAGGGACAGCTCTTTGTCTGGCAGATCCGCCTGCCACGGACGCTGGCTGTGCTTTTAGTCGGCGCTGCGCTGGCGCTGTGCGGCACGATCATGCAGGCATTATTTGAAAACCCTCTGGCGGAACCCGGACTTCTCGGGGTGTCGAATGGCGCAGGCGTCGGGCTTATCGCCGCCGTGATGCTGGGGGGAGGCGAGCTCTCCGCTTGGGGGATTAGCCTCAGCGCCATCCTTGGCGCGCTGTTGATAACCCTCATCCTTCTGCGCTTTGCTCGTCGCCATTTATCCACCAGCCGGCTGCTGCTTGCCGGTGTAGCGTTGGGGATCATCTGTAGCGCGCTGATGACATGGGCCGTCTACTTCTCCACCTCTTTCGATCTGCGCCAGTTAATGTACTGGATGATGGGGGGATTTGGTGGCGTTGACTGGCGTCAGGGGTGGCTGATGGTGCTCCTGATCCCAGTCATCCTATGGACGGCGTTCCAGGCGCAGCCGCTAAATATTCTCGCGCTGGGCGAAACGTCTGCTCGCCAGCTCGGGATGCCGATTGGCTTCTGGCGCAACGCGCTGGTTATCGCCATCGGCTGGATGGTGGGCGTAAGCGTGGCGCTGGCGGGGGCGATTGGCTTTATTGGGCTGGTGATCCCGCATATACTGCGCCTGTGCGGTATTACGGACCACCGAACCCTGCTTCCTGCCTCGGCGGCTGCCGGGGCGGCAACACTGCTGATTGCCGATATCATCGCCCGGCTTGCGCTGACGGCCGCTGAGTTGCCAATAGGCGTGGTGACCGCGACGCTGGGCGCACCGGTCTTTATCTGGCTACTATTAAAAGCTGGACGTTAAAACACAACCTGTAAGTCAACCTGAGGGAATGCTATGCAGTCTGATATTCTGAATACCGAAGTGACTACCATTGACGGCGAGAAAACCACGCTGGAAGGCTACAAGGGCAAGGTACTGCTCATCGTGAACGTGGCATCGAAATGTGGCCTTACGCCGCAGTATGAACAGCTGGAAAACATTCATAAAGCCTGGGAAAAAGACGGCTTTACCGTACTCGGCTTCCCGTGCAACCAGTTCCTGGGCCAGGAGCCGGGCAGCGAAGAGGAGATTAAGACCTTTTGCAGCACAACCTATGGTGTGACGTTCCCGATGTTCAGCAAAATTGATGTAAACGGGGAAAATCGTCATCCGCTGTATGCCAAACTGGTGGCTGCGGCGCCGACCGCCGTTGCGCCTGAAGAGAGTGGTTTCTATGAGCGTATGGCGAGCAAAGGTCGCGCGCCGCTCTATCCGGACGATATTCTGTGGAACTTCGAAAAATTCCTGATTGGCCGTGACGGTCAGGTCGTGCAGCGTTTCTCGCCTGACATGACGCCTGAAGATCCTATCGTGATGGAATCAATCAAACTGGCGCTGGCGAAATAATGACGCTGCTTATGCAGCTCACAGGCGTTGCCGGGAAGGGACGTCTTGAGCCTGTTACCGCCGCAGTCAACGCAGGTGAAATCCTTCACCTGGTTGGGCCTAACGGCGCCGGAAAAAGCACGCTGCTGGCGCGCATGGCGGGGCTGACCCGCGGGGAAGGGGAGATTACCTTTCTCGGGCAATCGCTCGTCAACTGGCTACCCTCTACACTCGCCTCCCGTCGAAGCTATCTGGTTCAGCAGCAGATTCCGCCCTTTGCAATGCCCGTCTGGCACTACCTGACGCTGCACCTGCCTGATAAAAATCAGGTAGCATTGCTCCATGACGTTGCTGCGGCGCTCGGGTTAGACGATAAGCTCACCCGACAGGCCAGCCAGCTTTCCGGTGGCGAATGGCAGCGCGTGCGTCTGGCCGCCGTCATCCTTCAGGTTCATCCGGTGGGAAATCCTCACGGGCGGTTGCTGCTGCTGGACGAGCCGATGAGCGGGCTGGACGTTGCCCAGCAGGCAGCGCTGGATACTCTGCTCAGCGCGCTGTGTCGCAAGGGCATCGCCATTGTGATGAGCAGCCATGATTTAAACCATACGTTGCGCCACGCGCATCGGGTGTGGTTGCTGGCGCGTGGCAAACTGATTGCCAGCGGAACGCGCGACAGCGTGCTGACGGCCCCCAATCTTGCGAGTGCTTACCACATGTCGTTCCGGAGGCTGGATATTGAAGGCCACAAGATGCTCATTTCCACGGCGCAGGAATAACCTTTCTTGCACAGCCGCATAGATGCACGCTAAATTACCGAAAGAACAAAAAAAGCAGAGGATTCGTCTGAAATGCGATTCTGGTTTCTCCTTGTTGCGGCGCTATTTCTTGCAGGATGCAGCAGCCATCGTGCACCTCCGCCTAACCCACGGCTTTCCGATTCCATTACGGTCATTGCCAGCCTGAATGATCAGCTCAGCAACTGGCGCGGCACCCCTTATCGCTACGGCGGGATGAGCCGGGGCGGGGTGGATTGCTCGGGATTTGTGCTGATGACTTTCCGCGATAAATTTGACCTACAGCTTCCGCGTGAAACGCGTATGCAGGCGAAAATCGGCACTGAAATTGATAAAGACGAGCTCCTGCCCGGCGATCTGGTCTTTTTTAAAACAGGTTCCGGTGAAAGCGGCCTTCATGTCGGCATTTATGACACCGATAATCAGTTCATTCATGCCTCGACCAGCCGCGGCGTGATGCGCTCCTCTCTCGATAATGTTTACTGGCGTAAAAATTTCTGGCAGGCCAGGCGTATTTAACCGCTGCATAAAGATGCAGTGCGGAGGGCCTGGCGGTGAAAATAGACGTCAGGCTTTTCTTGCTGGTGGATTAAAGTAAAATTTTTGCCCACTTATTTTTGTCAGCATGTGCCTGTTTTATCTAAAACTGGCTATTATTCAATAACCAGGATAAGATTATTTTAGATTCAGGGAAAAATCTGAAAATTAATACGGAAAGAATGAAATTAATCTTATTAAAATCAAGACAGTGGAATTGTGCCTGCAATTGCTCCAGGATGTTCTCTCTCATCTTTAATGCAGGACAAGGGCGATGATTATTACGCTAGATAATGCTTACCAGTCTGAACTTTTACTCCTTCCGGCGCGTGATAGTGCAGGTTTGCTTAAAGGTTTAGAGATTTTGGTTAACTTTACTGGCGTGGGTACGGACGTACGAATCCCGACTGAACTGGTTATCCCTCATCTTTCTCAGGAAGATGAATTAGTGCTGTTTCAGGAAAAACTGCAATTACTCGATACCTGTAAGCTATTTTTTATTCAGCATCAGTTAATTGCATGGATCAATATTACACCTGCAATTGTTGAGTTTTTATTAACTAATGAGAACGCTGTTTCAATCCTTGATCGTTATCCGTTTCTTGAGTTTACTGTTAATGAGAACTATCCAGGTTTAAATAACGGGAAAGACGATCTGACGCTTGCAAGAATGGCGATCCATTTCCCCTTAGTGCTGGCTAACTTTGGTGCAGGGGCTGCATCCCTTAAACCGGTTTATGATGGTCTGTTCAAACGGGTGATTTTGGATAAAAACTTTATTCATCAGCGCGTCTCGGCGCTCTCTTTCGAGCCATTTATGCGCGCCATTCTCTGGCAGATCGCGCCGCATTGTCAGTCGGTCATGGTCTCGGGAATTGACGATCACGGCATCTTACAACGCGTGCTGCCCTTCAATTTTGGCGCAATGCAGGGAACCCTGTGGCCTGCCGTCCCGGCAGAACGCGTAACGACCCTCGTTCAGCAATAACCCCTTTCTTCGCCCGTGTTTACGTCAAGGGAAACCCTCTACACTTAAAGCAGGAGGACTTATGACCCTGTCTTTTACTGCTCACTGGCACGATGAATTACCCGGCTTTTACACCGCGCTTAAGCCCACGCCTTTACAGAACGCGCGTCTTATCTGGCATAACGATGCATTAGCGGATTCGCTTGGCATCCCTTCGACATTTTTTCAGCCAGAAAAGGGCGCCGGTGTCTGGGGCGGCGAAACGCTGCTTCCGGGCATGAAGCCTCTGGCTCAGGTCTACAGCGGACATCAGTTTGGCGTCTGGGCGGGACAGCTCGGCGATGGTCGCGGCATCCTGCTGGGTGAACAGGTTCTGCCGAATGGCGAAACGCTCGACTGGCACCTGAAAGGGGCAGGGTTAACACCGTACTCACGCATGGGGGATGGCCGCGCGGTGCTGCGTTCAACCATTCGTGAAAGTCTGGCTTCCGAGGCGATGCATGCCCTGGAGATCCCCACCTCACGCGCGCTGTCCATTGTCACCAGCGACACGCCGGTGGCCCGTGAGACGATAGAGCAGGGGGCGATGCTGATCCGCGTGGCGGAAAGCCATCTGCGTTTCGGTCATTTTGAACACTTCTACTATCGCCGCGAGCCGGATAAAGTCCGCCAGCTTGCCGACTACGCCCTTCGACGTCACTGGCCGCACCTGCAAGACGAACCGGACTGCTATGTTCTCTGGTTCCGTGATATTGTCGCGCGCACCGCCTCAATGATTGCCCGCTGGCAGGCCGTTGGCTTTGCCCACGGGGTGATGAATACCGACAACATGTCCCTGTTAGGGCTGACGTTTGACTACGGTCCGTACGGCTTCCTTGATGACTATCAACCGGGTTACATCTGTAACCATTCGGACTATCAGGGGCGTTACCGTTTCGACAACCAGCCTGCGGTGGGGCTGTGGAACCTTCAGCGGCTTGCGCAAAGCCTGTCGCCGTTTATCGACGTCGATGCCCTGAACGATGCGCTCGATACCTATCAGGAGGTCTTGCTGCGGGAATATGGTGTGTTAATGCGCAACAAGCTGGGGCTGATGACGCAGGAAAAAGGCGATAACGCGCTGCTGAATGGGCTGTTTGCCATCATGGCGCGTGAAGGCAGCGACTATACCCGAACCTTCCGTATGCTAAGCCAGACTGCGCAGCAGAGCGCCGCTTCACCGCTGCGTGACGAGTTCATCGATCGACAGGCGTTTGATGACTGGTTTGCCGCTTACCGGGCGCGTTTACAGCAGGAACAGATTGATGACGATACCCGCCAGACGCGGATGAAGGCGGTTAACCCGGCGATGGTGTTGCGCAACTGGCTGGCGCAGCGGGCTATTGAGCAGGCAGAGCAGGGGGATTATGCCGAGCTGCATCGGCTGCACATCGCCCTGCGCACGCCGTTTGCCGACCGGGAGGATGACTATGTCAGCCGCCCGCCGGACTGGGGCAAGCGACTGGAAGTGAGCTGCTCAAGCTAAGGGGCGAGAAAAACCTGCGGCGCGGCGTGCGCCGGATGTCTGCCGACGTGCACCTGCGCACCGTACCAGCGCGCCAGCGCGTCGGCCTGCAATACCGTCTCCGGTATGCCCTGAGAAACAATCCTGCCGTTGTGTAACAGCAGGATCCGGTCCGACCATAACGCGGCGAGATTAAGATCGTGCAGCACCACGCAGGCGTGAAGATGACCCAGACGGGTCAGCGATTTCAACAGGCGCAGCAGATGCTGCTGGTGGTAGAGATCCAGCGCTGAAGTGGGTTCGTCGAGAAACAGCCAGCCGCGCGGCGTTCCCTCACGCCACAGCTGCGCCAGCGCGCGGGCGAGCTGAACGCGCTGCTGCTCGCCGCCCGAGAGGGAATGATAACGTCTGCCAGCCAGCGGCAGGCAACCGGTCAGCTGCATCACCTCACGCACAATCGACGGTTCAGGTTGACGCGACCAGGGCGCACGCCCCATTCCAACGATCTCCTCCCCCAGCCAGTCAAATCCAGGCTGAGTATGCTGACGCATCACTGCCCGATAGCGGGACAGCGTCTCCGGGTGCCATTCATCCAGCGCTTTCCCCGCCAGCGAACAGCCGCCGCTGTCGGGTTTCAGGTAGCCGGTCAGCAGTCGCAGCAGCGTGGATTTCCCCGCGCCGTTGGGACCGATCAATGTAACCAGCTCTCCCTGCGACAGTGACAGCGAAACGTTATCTGTCAGCGTGCGGCCAGACCGGGTAAAAGTCAGATTTTCAGCCGTATAACGTTCAGCCATGCTGTTCTCCACGACGAAAAATGAGCCATAAGAACCAGGGGGCGCCAAGGATGCTGGTGAGCAACCCGACCGGCATTTCTGCCGGGGCGACCAGAGTGCGGGCTACCGTATCCGCCACCAGCAGCAGAAAAGCGCCCGCGAGAACCGTGCCGGGGAGGGTTGCCCGGTGATCGGCGCCCAGCCACATGCGCATCAGGTGCGGCACCACGAGTCCGACAAAGCCAATCACGCCGCTGACGGCGACAGCCGCAGCGACCAGCAGAGCGCTGCATAACAGTAATATTCGCTGTACAAGGGCAACGTCCACGCCGAGATAATGCGCTTCCTCTTCACCCAGTTGCAGTAAATTTAACGCGCTGGCACAACGCCAGATCGCCAGAGCGGCAGGCACCATCAGCGAGATCACGGCGAGCAGCGTTGACCACTGCGCCTGACCGAGACTTCCCATTCCCCAGAGTGAAAGCTGACGCAACTGGGCGTCATTGCTGACCCACGAAAGCACACCCACTGCCGCACCGCACAGGGCATTGATGGCGATACCCACCAGCAACAGACGTGACAGAGAGGTGTCACGCTGCTTGCTGAGCAGGAAGATCACGCCTGTGGCTGCCAGCGCCCCAAAAAATGCTGCCAGCATCGGAGCATAAAGCATCACCAGCGCGGGCAGCGATAGCGGGAGCACCACCCACAGGGCGACGGCCAGCGCCGCACCGCTGCTGATCCCGAGCAGGCCCGGGTCGGCCAGCGGATTGCGGAACAGCCCCTGCATGACGCAGCCGGCGAGCGCCAGCGACCCGCCAATCACCAGCGCCAGCAGCACGCGGGGCAGACGGATGGTGAGCCAGATCTGGCGTAGCGTCTCATCGCTGCCGCTCCACAGCACGTTCACCGGCAGGCGTAACGCCCCAAAACCGGTAGCCATGAACGTCATGACGGTAAGCAACCCCGCCAGAAGCCATAACGATAACGTGATGCGCCGGGACATCAGGGCAGTTGCTCCGCTCTGGCACGCAGTTGTTGTATGGCTTTCGGCGTGCGGACGCTGAAGCCCAGCAGGGCCATGTCATCAATAGCCAGTACCTGCTTGCTTCGCCCCGCTGGCGTTTGCGCCAGGCCGGGCAGTTTCCACAGATTTTGTTCGCCGCCCAGCGCGTTAAGGCCGTCCTGCGAAATCACCACCAGATCCGGCTGGCTGGCCATTACCCCCTCCTGGGAGAGCGGCTGATAGCGGGTAAAGCCCTGCATGGCGTTCTGCAACCCGGCGGCGCGTATTGCCGCATCCGCGCCGGTCTGTTGCCCGGCCGCCATTGCGGTCATTCCGCCGTGGCTGAGGATAAACAGCACCCGCTTGTTGAGCGGTGTTGAGGGCAGAGCCGCCAGCGCCTGACGCAGCGAGTTGCGCAGGGTTTCCCCTTGCACCTCATGATGCGTCGCCTGAGCTATCACTCGCACTTTTTCGTCAATCGTGCGCAGGTCAGGCGTGCCGGGAACGGTAACTACCCGGACGTGGCTCTGTTCAACCTGTTTCAGCGCCAGAGAGGGTTGCGCCTGGTCGCTTGCCAGCACCAGCGTCGGGCGTACGGACAGAATTCCCTCCGCATTCAGCTGGCGGAGATACCCCACGTCAGGCAGCGCGTTTGTCGCCTGCGGCCACTGGCTGGTACTGTCGCGCGCAACCAGAGAAGACTCCGCGCCGAGGGCGTAGACGATCTCCGTCACGTCGCCGCCGAGGGCGACAATTCTCTCCGGCGCGGCGACGGCGACCAGCGGCAGGGCGCAGAGCAGGGCAAACCAGTTTTTCATGCGGCCAGCCCTTCTGGCGTCAGAGCGTCAATCTGGCGGCGCCACTGGCTCTGCTCCGGCTCGCCTTCGGTACGCTGCCCGTAGAGCTGGGCGATCTGAGTTCCATCCGCAGCAAACAGCTCCAGGCTGGTAACGTGTCCGTCTGCCGTGGGCTTACGCGTAACCCACGTCTCCGCGATAGTCTCCTCCAGCAGATGCAGGGTAAAGGTTGGGTTGAAGATGTTCAGCCAGCCCTTCATGGGCGTCAGTTTTTCCACCACACCGGTGAAGATCTGCACGCAACCGCGGTTGCCGACGAAGATCATGATTTCGTTTCCGTCCTGTTGCGCCCTCTCCAGCAGTTGTGCCAGCGCGCTGTTATCCACCTTACAGGCCAGATCGTCACTCACCAGACGAAACGCCTGCTGGCGGCTCAGGTTATGGCGCTTCAATAAGCTAAAGAATTGATGCACGTCGGTCATGGCGCGCCACTCTTTCTCCACCGAGCCTGCATCTGCACCGTCGGAATGCGCGGGGGCTTCGACAGCCTTCAGCGCCAGAGCGGGGTTATCGGCAATGATAAAACGGGTCAGCACGTCGCCCCAGGCGGCAAAGTCGGTGTGATCCGTGGTGTAGACCTTCAGTAAAGCGTCGCCCTGATGATCGAAGAACTGAATGCTCTGACGTTCGCCGCGGGAGGTCGTTTCGCTAATGTGAAACGCGCTCGCCCACTGGTTGAGGAACAAACGCAGATCCAGCGCGCGCGGATTCAGCACCAGCCCGGCATGACCGCCGAGGTGCTGGTGAGTAAACGCTCCAACCTGTTCGTGAACGGCGTATTCGTTACGGCAGATGCATTTGGTTTCCCCCACGGACTCCAGCGCTGCCAGAATCTCGCGGATTTCACCGCGCAGCCGCCAGGCGTCGTGTCCAACGCGCGCAAATGCCAGCTCTGCTTCGCTGATGTGCATTAATCCGGCGATATCACGGGCGTACTTACCCGGATGTTCTTCTTTAAGCTCAAGCCAGCGTGTGTAGTGACCCATAATCTTATCCTTCTGAATCGTTGCCCCGAAGGGAATTACCATTGATAACTGACGAATATCTTGCCGTTGCGGCCATCCTGCGGGATGCCCTGCGGTGACCAGTAGGCTTTGTCGAAGGCGTTCCCCAGCACGAGGGTGGTGGTGATGCCTTTGAACTGCTGCTGGCCTTTATAACTGACGTAGAAATCATTTACTGCGTAGCCAGGCTGCTCGCTGTAGCTGCTGCTGATGTGCGTTGAACGTTCGACGAAGGTGCCGATCCAGCCCACGGAGAAGCCGCTTTGCGCCACCGGGATATCCAGCTTGCTGGTGACGGTGTCCGGGTTGATGCTGGAGATATATTCACCCGTGTCGGTATCTTTCCCGCGCGTGCGGTTGTAGGCCACGTCGAGGTTGAACAGGCTGGTCGAGTAGGTCGCCATCATGTCCCAGCCCCAGATTTTGGCATTTGGTACGTTATAGGACATGGTGGTGGCCGCCGCAAAATCGACGGTGGTAGAGATGTAATCTTTCGCTTTGGTGTCGAAGTAGCTGGCTTTGAACTCCAGCGCGTCGTTGGCGAGTAGCAGATCGTCGAAACGCAGCCCAAAACCGAACTCCTGGGTTTCGTTAGTTTCCGGACGCAGGTTCGGGTTCGGCACCCAGTAGTTGGTGTAGAAACTGCCGATGGAGAAGTGCTTCGAGTCGTTATACATCTCGCCCATCGTTGGCGCGCGGAAGGCCTGAGCGTAAGAGCCGAACAGCATCAGCCAGTCGGCTGGACTCACGGTTAACCCGGCGCGTGATGACCACTTATCCGCATCCACGTCGTCGTAACCGCTGCTGCTGCCGCGGTAGTTGTCGTAACGCGTCCCGCCGAGAAGCGTTACCGGCAGGTCGCGCAGGGTGATCTCATCCTGCAACCAGCCGGAGCTAAAGTCGATCTTCGCGTCCGGGAAGCCGGTGGTCGCGCCGCCAGGGTGTTGCTCCTGACGATAGTATTCCCCGCCGTAGGTCAGCAGGTGCGAGGCAAAAGAGTCGCTGAACAGGCGGGTGCGGTTTTCCACTTTGCCGCCTTTGGTGGTCTGCTTACGGAACTCGCCGCTGGCGTCGATGTTCTGGGCGTTGATCCGTGCTTCGGACCAGTAGATTTTCGCATCGGCGTTCAGCCAGTCGTTTCCGGCGGGCGCTATGCGGTAGCCAAGCTGAGCATCGCGCTGAATGGTGGAACGGTCGGTCATCGGGTTACTGCTGCTGGCATCCGTGGTCTGCGGATTTTTCGGCTCCTGCGCGTCGTTGTTGTAGTAGCGCAGGGAGCCGCTCAGCGTCTGAGCCGGATCAATTTTCCAGCTGCCTTTCGCCAGCATATTGTTGATGGATTCGTCGTTTGGCGCCCTCGCGCCGTCACTCTGGCGAATGTCGCCGCGATCGCGACTGGACCAGGAGACAACACCGTCCAGGGTATCGGTGCGGCCATAGGCGCTGGCGCCCATCCCGATGCTGTGATCGCCCGTTGCACCGGTAGCAAATACGCGATAGCCGCTATTTTTACCTGCGTCCAGCAGATCGCTGGCGTCGACGGTGTCATATGAAATTACGCCGCCCAGCGCGCCGCTGCCGTACAGCAAGGCGGAAGGGCCACGTACCACTTCGATACGTTTGATCAGCGCCGGATCGAGGAACGTGCTGTTCAGGTGTCCGGTATCGGTGCCCTGGCGTACGCCATCCACCAGCACCAGCACGCCACGTCGGTCGTAACCGCGCAGGTTAACGTCCTGACCGTTGGTGCGCCCGGTGCCGTCCAGCGTCAGGCCGGGCACCTTGCGCAGCAGGTCGGCGGCGGAGCTGGCGGTCTGGTTTTCCGGCGCGGTGGCGTCAATCACGCTTACCATCATGGGGGCTTCGAAGGCGCTGCGGGCGTTGCCGGTGGCGGTAACGGTGATATCGTCTGTGGCGGCAAACGCAACGCCCGGCAGGGTGCTGACAATTGCCAGCGCCAGAAGAGACGGGCGTAAAGACACGGATTGCAGGTGTGGCATAGCAACTCTCCATAAGAATTGAAAAGCGCTGGCTGCCTGGGGATCACCTGGGTGGCTGGCGAATGTGTTGTCTGGATTATTTAGTCAGGATCAGTTTTCCGGCATTGGTCTGGCGCAGCAGGTAGTGCTGGCCGTCATGCTCGATAATGACCCGTCCCTCCTCACCCAACAGGCTTTTGCTGTCGATTCGGCGATCGGTGGGAGCAGGGGACGGCGCTGTGTGTGTTTTTACTGGCGTTGCCGCGCTGTTATCGGTCGGTGACATAATGTTTATAAATAACAATCAATGTAACAATGATAATCATTATCAATAAACTGCAAATTCACGGCAAGCGTTTTTATGAAAATTGTGTGAGGGGATCAAATTTGGGGGAGAGGTGCGGTCTGATGCCCTCACCCCGACCCTCTCCCACGGGGAGAGGGAGAAGGGCACGTACCGTAGGCCGGGTAAGCGCAGCGTCACCCGGCAGGATTTTAAAAGCGCGTGTCCACGGCTGAAGCCAGCTTCTCCAGCAGCAGCTCGCTGTCTTCCCAGCTCAGGCACGGGTCGGTGATCGACTGGCCGTACGCCATTTGCTGTCCGGCGACGATCTTCTGCGTGCCTTCTTTGATAAAGCTCTCCGCCATAATTCCTGCAATGGCGGTCGAGCCGCTGCGGATCTGCTGGCAGACTTCATCGCAGACGTCCAGCTGGCGGCGGTGCTGTTTCTGGCAGTTGCCGTGGCTGAAATCCACCACCAGATGCTCCGGCAGGTCAAATTCCGCCAGCGTTTCGCAGGCGGCGGCAATATCTTCTGCATGGTAATTCGGTTTTTTACCGCCACGCATAATGATATGTCCGAACGGGTTGCCGCTGGTCTGGTAGATGGTCATCTGGCCGTTTTTATCCGGGGAGAGGAACATATGGCTGGCGCGTGACGCGCGGATGGCATCAACGGCGATGCGGGTATTGCCGTCCGTTCCGTTTTTGAAGCCCACCGGGCAAGAGAGCGCCGACGCCATTTCACGGTGGATCTGGCTTTCGGTGGTACGCGCGCCAATCGCGCCCCAGCTAATGAGGTCGGCAATAAACTGTCCGGTCACCATATCCAGAAATTCGGTAGCGGTCGGCACGCCCAGCTCGTTAACCTGTAACAGCAGCTTACGCGCCAGCGCAATGCCGTGATTCACCCGGTAACTACCGTTCAGATCGGGATCGGATATCAATCCTTTCCAGCCCACGACGGTACGCGGTTTTTCAAAGTAGGTACGCATCACGATCTCCAGGCGATCCTGATACGTGCCGCGCAGCGTCTGAAGGCGTTGTGCATAATCCATCGCCGCGTCCAGGTCGTGGATGGAGCAGGGGCCAATTACTACCAGAAGACGTTTGTCTTCACCATTGAGAATTTTTTCGATGCGGCGACGGGAGGCCGTCACATGGTCCGCTACCTCGGCGGAAACGGGGTGCAGCCGGGCCAGCTCAGCCGGGGTGACCAGGCTATCAATGCGCGCGGTGCGCAGTTCGTCGGTTTTGTTCATGGAATGTCTCAGAAATTTTTTGCTTCATCGGCAGACTACCGGGAAGTGATGGGCATCACCTTAAACCAATCCCTGCTGATTTCAAGTTCGGGGCACGTCGCCCCGAGGATGGCATGATAATAACTGAAACAGGATTAATGTACTAGCATATTAGTACATGCGACGATTCAGTCCCATGATATCGAGGATCTTGGTGGCAATTTCTTCTACTGAATAGTTGGTACTGTTCAGCCAGGGGATCTGATTTTTCCGGTACAGCGCTTCGACTTCGGAGACTTCCATTCGGCACTGGCGCATTGAGGCGTAGCGGCTGTTCTCGCGACGTTCTTCGCGGATCGCCGCCAGTCGTTCCGGGTTGATGGTTAGCCCAAACAGCTTATGCTGAAGCGGCTTGAGCGCGGCAGGCAGCACCAGGTTGTCCATATCATCGGCAATAAAGGGGTAGTTGGCGGCGCGAATGCCAAACTGCATTGCCAGGTAAAGGCTGGTGGGGGTTTTACCGCAGCGCGACACGCCAAGCAAAATGACCTGCGCCTGGTCCAGATTGCGCAGCGAGATCCCGTCGTCGTGCGCCAGGGTGTAATCAATGGCGGCAATACGCGCATCGTATTTGGTCAGGTTGCCGGGGTTCAGCCCGTGGGTACGGTGAGCGATCGGCGTCGGGTCGAGCTTCAGCTCGCTTTGCAAGGGTGCAACCAGCGCCTGCACGATATCCTGACAGAAGCCCTCGCTTTGCAGAATGATGTTGCGGATCTCAGGGATCACAATGGAATAGAACACCAGCGGACGAACACCGGTCTGCTGGTAAATGGCGTCGATCTGGTCCTTGACCGCTTTGGCCCGGCTCTCGTTTTCCACGAACGGCAGCGTGATGCTGTTTATCGACACGGGAAACTGCGACATCACCGCGTGTCCCAGCACCTCGGCGGTAATCGCCGTCCCATCAGAAATATAAAAAACGTGGCGATCGACAGCATTATCCATTTTATCCACCCTGAATAGCGTACGTAATTGCCTGAAAGCATAAATTAAAAAAGTTAATTGCACAGCAAAGAACTTATCTGAATTTAAAATGAAATGGTGTTTTTGATTTTCCTGAAAAGTGGATTTCATTTTCTGATTAGCGGCGTTATTTCTATGGTTTTTGACGGAATCTATAGGAATCATCGGGTTAGCGAGTGCGGGGAAACTGTCCGAAAAGTTGAAAATTTAAATTGCTTACACGATTCACCGTTTTTTTAGCGGAAATAAATATGCCAGTATAAATACGTAGTCAGGTGTTTCTTACTCCGATCAAATATCACAAAAGGATTGTTTCGATGTCCAACAATGGCTCGTCACCGCTGGTGCTTTGGTATAACCAACTCGGCATGAATGATGTAGACAGAGTTGGGGGCAAAAATGCCTCCCTGGGTGAAATGATTACAAATCTGTCCGGTATGGGTGTCTCCGTACCAAACGGGTTTGCCACAACCGCCGATGCGTTTAACCTGTTTTTAGACCAGAGCGGTGTAAACCAGCGCATTTACGACCTGCTGGATAAAACGGATATTGATGATGTCACCGAGCTTGCCAAAGCCGGGGCGCAAATCCGCCAGTGGATTATCGACACACCTTTCCAGCCGGAACTGGAAAAAGCCATCCATGACGCCTACAACCAGCTCTCCGCTGACGACGCGCAGGCCTCCTTTGCCGTGCGCTCTTCCGCTACCGCGGAAGATATGCCGGATGCCTCTTTCGCCGGACAGCAGGAAACCTTCCTCAACGTTCAGGGTTACGAGGCGGTACTGGTGGCGGTGAAGCATGTGTTTGCTTCCCTGTTCAACGACCGCGCCATCTCCTATCGCGTGCATCAGGGCTATGACCACCGCGGCGTCGCGCTCTCCGCAGGCGTACAGCGCATGGTGCGCTCCGACGTGGGCTCTTCCGGCGTGATGTTCTCTATCGACACGGAATCCGGCTTCGACCAGGTGGTGTTTATCACCTCCGCATGGGGTCTGGGCGAGATGGTGGTGCAGGGGGCGGTGAACCCTGACGAATTCTACGTGCACAAGCCTACGCTGGCGGCTAACCGTCCGGCAGTGGTACGCCGCACCATGGGCTCGAAAAAAATCCGCATGATCTATGCCCCGACGCAAGAGCATGGCAAGCAGGTCACCATTGAAGATGTGCCGCTGGAGCAGCGGGATCGCTTCTCGCTCACCGACGCCGAAGTGGAAGAGCTGGCGAAGCAGGCGGTGCAGATTGAAAAACACTATGGCCGTCCGATGGACATCGAGTGGGCCAAAGACGGACACACCGGCAAGCTGTTTATCGTACAGGCGCGTCCGGAAACCGTCCGTTCGCGCGGTCAGGTCATGGAGCGCTACACCCTGCACGCGCAGGGCAAAATTGTCGCGGAAGGCCGCGCAATCGGCCACCGCATCGGTGCCGGTCCGGTGAAAGTGATCCACGACATCAGCGAGATGAATCGCATTCAGCCTGGCGACGTGCTGGTGACCGACATGACCGACCCGGACTGGGAGCCGATCATGAAGAAAGCGGCTGCTATCGTCACCAACCGCGGTGGCCGTACCTGTCACGCGGCTATCATTGCCCGTGAGCTGGGGATCCCGGCGGTAGTCGGCTGTGGTGACGCGACCGAACGCATGAAGGACGACCAGAACGTGACGGTCTCCTGTGCCGAAGGCGATACCGGTTACGTGTATGCCGATATCCTCGACTTCAGCGTGAAGAGTTCCAGCGTGGATACCATGCCGGACCTGCCGCTGAAAATCATGATGAACGTCGGTAACCCGGATCGCGCGTTTGACTTCGCCTGCCTGCCGAACGAAGGCGTGGGCCTGGCGCGTCTGGAATTCATCATCAACCGCATGATCGGCGTTCACCCGCGCGCGCTGCTGGAGTTTGACGACCAGGACGCGAAGCTGCAAAACGAAATCCGCGAGATGATGAAGGGTTACGACTCGCCGAGAGAGTTCTATGTCGGCCGCCTGACGGAAGGCATCGCCACGCTCGGCGCGGCCTTCTACCCGAAACGCGTGATCGTGCGTCTGTCGGACTTTAAGTCCAACGAATACGCTAACCTGGTGGGCGGCGAACGCTACGAGCCGGAAGAAGAGAACCCGATGCTGGGCTTCCGCGGCGCCGGACGCTACGTGTCGGAAAGCTTCCGCGACTGCTTCGCGCTGGAGTGCGAAGCGGTAAAACGCGTGCGCAACGACATGGGGTTGACCAACGTGGAAATCATGATCCCGTTCGTCCGTACCGTGGATCAGGCGAAAGCGGTGGTGGATGAGCTGGCGCGTCAGGGGCTGAAGCGCGGCGAGAACGGGCTGAAGATCATCATGATGTGTGAAATTCCGTCCAACGCCCTGCTGGCCGAGCAGTTCCTGGAGCACTTCGACGGCTTCTCCATTGGTTCGAATGATATGACGCAGCTGGCGCTCGGCCTGGACCGCGACTCCGGCGTCGTCTCTGAGCTGTTTGATGAGCGTAACGAGGCGGTGAAAGCGCTGCTCTCCATGGCCATCCGTGCGGCGAAGAAACAGGGTAAATATGTCGGGATCTGCGGGCAGGGTCCTTCTGACCATGAAGACTTTGCGGCCTGGCTGATGGATGAGGGGATTGATAGCCTCTCCCTGAACCCGGACACCGTGGTGCAAACCTGGCTGAGCCTGGCAGAGCTGAACAAGTAAAACCTGCATAACCTGAAAAAGGCGAGGATATCTGTCCTCGCCTTTTTTATTTTCCTGCGAATATGCTCACCATCACAAATAAAGCAAAAAACCAAATATCATAATTTATCTGTTAATTTAGACAATTGTTAGTGGGCAGGGCGTTGCTAATACTTGAGCCTTACCGCGTACATCCGTCGGGATGATGCGCGACTGGTTGAAATACGTTTTAACCTGATAAAAAGGCAAATAACAATGACAATCTCCTCTGTATTACGTACCAAAGATAAAATAGGTTATGGCCTCGGTGATATGGCCAGCGCGCTGGTCTGGCAAACGGCAACGTTATTTCTCGCGTATTTCTATACGGACGTATTCGGTTTGCCGGCGGCCATTATGGGCACCATGTTTTTAGTGGTGCGCGTGATCGATGCGTTTGTCGATCCGTGCATTGGCGCGCTGGTGGACCGCACTCAGACCCGCCACGGTCGTTTTCGTCCCTGGCTGCTCTGGTTTGCCATTCCGTTTGGCGTGAGCTGCCTGATTACCTTCTACGTACCGGATGCCGGGCAGACGGCGAAAATTGTCTATGCCTGCGTAACCTATGCCATCCTGAGCCTGATCTACTCCGCGATTAACGTTCCATACTGCGCCATGCCCGGCGCGCTGACGCTCGACCCGCGCGAGCGCCACTCGCTGCAATCCTGGCGCTTTGGCCTGTCGTTTATCGGCGGGTTGATTGTAACGGTCATCGCGCTGCCGCTGGTCTCATTATTAGGTCAGGGGAATGTGCAAAAAGGTTATTTCTATGCCATGAGCCTGATGGGGCTGCTGGGTATTATTTTATTCTTCTGCTGCTTCTTTATGACCCGGGAGCGTTACTCGCCACGCAATGACACCTCCGGCTCGATGCTGACGGATTTAAAACTGCTGGCCGCCAACAGCCAGTGGCGAATTGTTTTTCTGTTTAATATTTTACTGTTAACCGCCGTCGTGACGCGTGGCTCTGCGACCATGTATTACGTTAACTATGTTCTGTTACGTCCTGAACTGGTCTTTGCCTTTATTGTTTCCGGCATGGTGGCATCCTTAAGCGGCGCATTATTATCTGAACGCCTGCTGGGGAAATTTGATCGCGTACGTGCCTATCAGTGGACCATTATTTCTTTCGTTATTTTTGGCGCGCTGATTTTCTTCATTCCGCCTTCGCAGGTGTGGCTGATATTCGGTCTGAATATTGTGTTTAGTTTTATTCAGAACCTGACCACGCCGCTGCAATGGACCATGTTCTCCGATGTGGTGGACTACGAAGAACACCGCAGCGGCCGCCGTCTGGACGGGCTGGTCTTTTCTACCGCCCTGTTTGCCATCAAGTTTGGGCTGGCGCTGGGTGGGGCGGTGGTCGGTTGGGTGCTGGGCATGGTGGATTACGCGCCCGGACAGGCAAACCAGGCGCCTCACGTTCTCGCAACCATCAATGCCCTGTTCACCCTGATCCCCTGCGCGCTGTTCCTCTGCATGGTGGCGCTCCTTGCTATCTACAAACTCAACAGCCGACTGGTGGATTCCATTGCCCGTGAGCTGGCCAGCAAGCGAGACATTCGAAACGATGCGGGGCAGCTCAGCCCGGTAACCCAATCCGCACTACAGGAGTAAACCATGACTGTGATCTACAAGGACGCGGGACGTCCCGTACACGAGCGTGTCGCTGATTTACTGGCGCGTATGACGCCGGAAGAGAAATTTGCCCAGATGCACGCGTACTGGCTGATCCTCGATGAACACGGCAACCACCGCGAGCGTAGCGATTTGAGCGATGAGTTCGCCGGCGTGAGCGAACAGGCGTCCCTCAGCGAAAGGCTGAAGCTGGGCGTCGGGCAGATCACCCGTCCGCTCGGCACGCACATTGTTGATGCAAAAACCGGCGTGCGTGCCGCTAACCGCCTGCAACGTATGATGATGGAGGAGACCCGGCTCGGCATTCCGGCGCTGTTTCATGAGGAGTGTCTGGTGGGGCTGCTGTGCAAAGATGCAACCCTGTTCCCGTCGTCGCTGAACTACGGTTCCACCTGGGACCCGGCGCTGGTGCAGCGCGCGGCGGAGCAGATTGGCAACGAGGCCCGGTCTGTCGGGTGCCAGCAGGGGCTGGCCCCGGTGCTGGATGTCTCGCGCGATGTGCGCTGGGGACGGACGGAAGAGACCTTTGGGGAAGATCCGTGGCTGGTAGGGGTGATGGCGACGGCGTACGTGAAGGGGTTGCAGGGCGATAAGCGCGATCTGCTGGCGACCCTGAAACATTACGTGGGGCACTCCTTCAGCGAAGGGGCGCGCAACCATGCGCCGGTCCATCTGGGTTTCAGCGAGCTAAACGATACCTTCCTGCTACCGTTTGAGATGGCGGTGAAGCTGGCCAACGCCGGTTCGGTGATGCCGGCCTATCATGACATCGATAATCAGCCAGGGCACAGCGACCATTTCCTGCTCACCACCGTGCTGCGTGAACAGTGGGGCTTCGACGGCATTATTGTCGCGGATTACGGCGGCGTCAGTCTGCTGCACCAGCACCATGGGATTTCTCACGATCCAGCAGAATCGGCGGCGCTGGCGTTTAACGCCGGGCTGGACGTGGAATTGCCGAAGGATGACTGCGCGCGTCATCTGGCGGAAGCGGTAGAGCGTGGGCTTATCTCAATGGCGAAAGTGGATGAGATTGTGGCGCGCGTGCTAAGTGAAAAATTCCGTCTCGGGCTGTTTGAAAAACCGTACGCCGACGAAAAAGGTATCGATTTGCAGAATGAGGCGACCCGGCAGGTGGCGCGCGAGGTGGCAACAAAATCGATCACGCTGCTGGAAAATAACGGCATTTTGCCCCTCGGCGGAAAACCCCGTGTAGCGGTAGTGGGGCCGACGGCGGACGATCCGCTGGCGTTGCTGAGCGGCTACAGCTTCCCGGTTCACCTGATCATCAGTGATATGGTTGAAGAGACCTCGCAGGTGACAACCCCGCGCGCGGCGCTGGAACAGTACCTTGGCGCATCGCAGATACGTTACGCCAAAGGGTGCCACATTATCGAAAAACGGATGGCGGGTGCGCCGGTGTTCCCGGGCGACAGCGGCGGTAAACCGATGCAGCAATCGCCGGTTTCACAACGCACGGATTTGATCCCCGAAGCCGTGAGCGCGGTAAAAGAGAGTGACGTGGTGGTGGCCTGCGTGGGCGACCTCGCCGGGCTATTCCAGAGCGGCACCGTGGGGGAAGGATCGGATACCGATTCGCTGAATCTGCCGGGCGTGCAGCAACAGCTGCTTGAGGAGCTGGTGGCAACCGGCAAGCCGGTAATTGTCGTCATGACGGGCGGGCGTCCTTATAACCTTCAGGGGCTGGAAGAGAAGGTGGCCGCGCTGATGATGGCCTGGGCGCCGGGGCAGGAAGGGGGCTGGGCGATTGCCGATATCTTAACCGGCCGCGCGGAGCCGCAGGGCAGGCTGGTAGTCAGCGTGCCGAAAAACGCCGGGGCGATGCCGTACTACTATAACCACAAGCTGAAAAGCGGCGGCACGCCGTTTGCGTTCCATTTCGGCGCACTTTACCCGTTCGGTTACGGTCTTGGCTGGACGCAGTTTCACTGGAGTGCGGCGCGTCTCGCTGAAAGCCACGTCCCGGTCGACGGAGAGGTGGTGTTAAGCGTCGAAGTCAGCAACATCGGGGAGCGCAGCGGCAGCGAAGTAATACAGGTGTACGTGCGTGACAAAGTCGCGACGCAGGTTCGTCCGCTTCAGGAGCTGAAAGCGTTTCAACGCGTTACGCTTTCACCGGGAGAAACCGCCACCCTGACCTTTACCCTGCCGGTGGAGATGTTTAATTTCACCCGCCGGGACGGGAAGCGAATTGTCGAGCCAGGTGAATTTGAGCTACAGGTTGGCGCGTCCTCGGCGGATATTCGCGAGGTAGTGAACGTGCAGGTGACCGGGGAGACGCGGGTGCTGGAGGGGGAATGGCAGATGTTGAGTAGGAGTGAAATTTGTAAAAATTAATATTCAGGACTCGCCTGGCCACAAAGGCGAGTCCTCTTTCAAGCAATCAAAAGAGGAAAATGAACTTACAAAGCACTAATAACTTAAAAAAATAGTTCGCATAAGAATAGTCTTAGCTGCCTTGTTCTGAGCCTGGAACTGATATAGCTACTCTTCACCGTCTGCTGGCTGCAGGACTGCGCCAGATAGCCTGATAGGTTTGATGAGCTATAAAAGATGAAATTTAAATGAAGATACGGACTCTGTCTGATTTAAGTTCCCTGTGCAACGGCTACATGACAACGCAATGCAGGGAAAACGAAGAACTACAGTGCATAGCGTCAGAACTCAGGATTCAATAAGTAACTGGAGAGGTTAAGTGGTTGTAGATATTTCGGTGTTATTCATTATTCTTTTAATGATTGTGTGCGCCCTGATTTATCGCCTTTCTGTCATGGAAGATAAGTTGTTAGCAATGGAGTTAAGACACGCTACGGAAGTCAACGCAGCGCGTAGAGAAGGGTATATAAACTGCATGAATCTTCATGCTCAGGTTGAAAAAAGTATAAAAGATAAAGCTAAATGATGGCGTTTTTAGGAACGCCAGTTTGGCTGTTATATCATTTACTGTGCTTGCCTTGACGTTTATCTTTTTTCTTATGGCGGGAAAATAACCCACATAATTATTGTTGACAGAAGAAAAAGGTGAAGGCGCTGCTCCTGCAGTGGTCAGCCGCCTTAAACGTGGTGATGCTCATTACAACGTGAACGTGCTCGCGCTGATGAACGGGCAGAGGCTACTAATAATTCAGAGTAAAAGGGACACCTGGCGGTACGAGAAAGATATTCAGTTGATAGTGAAATGGCATATGCTTATGACGTATGGAACTAAACAGTAAAACTCTTTCATCGCTATTCATCCGTCTGTAATGAACGGTTTTTTTGTTTAAAACACGCCTATATCCTGTGCGCTCAGCATAAGGTAAATAAAAAAAAAGCCCATCGTGGGAGATGGGCAAAGACTACACACAGCAATTCGTTGTTTCACTCAGGGGATTTCCATGCTTATAAATCAAGGTGTTGATTTATAACCGTGTCTTAATAGTAGGCATGCCAACTTTATGAGTCGATCGGATTCGTCTCAATAGTTAAAGGGAGGTAAAGATTTCTTGAAGAGAATGACGGTTTTAGGCATGAAAAGGCGGGTCTGACCAGTGCGCAGAGAATAAATAGTTTAGCAACGTTTAAGTATTCCTGCGAAGAGTGTAGGCCGGGTAAGCGTTAGTGCCACCCGGCAAAGGTTATTACTGCGCGTTCTTATCTTCCAGCTCTTCAAGTTCGCTTAAGATGAGGTCCGGATCGGTTCCGGGTGGCGGCACTTCATGCACCCAGGCAGAGAAGAGACGCCAGGTTACCGCAAGCAGCACCGGACCGATAAACAGGCCAATCATGCCGAAGGCAATCAACCCCCCGATCACCCCGGACAGGATCAGAATCAGCGGCAGATCAGCGCCCATGCGGATGAGGAGAGGACGAATCACGTTATCCATGGTGCCCACCACGCAACTCCAGACCAGCAGCACCGTGCCCCAGGTCGTGTCCCCCGTCCAGTAAAGCCAGATAATGCAGGGAACCAGCACCAGCAGCGGACCAAGCTGTGCCAGACAGGTCATCAGCATGACAACGGTGAAAATGGTTGCATAAGGTACGCCGGAAACCGCCAGCCCGATGCCGCCAAGCACAGCCTGCACCAGCGCTGTGACCACCACGCCGAGCGCTACCGCGCGAACGGCCTGGGCTGCCAGCAGCACGGCCGCATCGCCGCGTTTACCTGCCAGCCGGGTGGCGAAATGGCGTACCCCCAGCGCAACCTGCTCGCCGCGCCAGTACAGCAGGGCGCTGAAGACCAGCATCAACGTACAGTGCATCATGAAGCGACCAATATGCGCAGCCTGCCCGACAAACCAGGTGGTGGTTGTGCCGATGTACGGGCGCACTTTGGCCATCAGGGCGCTACCGCCCATCTCCAGCAGGCTGTGCCAGCCGCTGTATAGTTTTGCGCCCACAACAGGAATGCTGTTCAGCCACGCGAGATCCGGCAGCGTCATGTCACCGCTGGTGACCGCGCGAATAACCGGGCCGCTGCTGTCAACCAGGCTGTTAACCAGCAGCGCAATGGGAATAATAAACAGCAGGAACAGCAGCAGCGTCATCACCAGCACGGCAAGGCCGCGGCGACCAAACAGCAGTTTCTGCAAACGTAAGAGTAAAGGCCAGGTTGCGACCACGACGGTCGCGGCCCAGGCAAATCCGAGCACGAAAGGACGAACAATCCACAGACACGCAATAATCATAATGGCTAAGAACAGCACCGACAGCAGTATCTGTGCGACATCCCTGGGCTGACGAAGATTGACCATAAACGAAACTTTCCTTAAATGAACACCAGCAAGGCTGATGGGAATATAAACCGCATCTCTCTAATCATTAGTGATTTCAGCGATTTTTGACAGGCGGATTTTGCCCGTAATTCTACGAAGCACATAAGAAAAAAATGTGATAAAACTTTCCAGACACAACGCAAACGATTTCACACTATTCTCATTAGGGTCGACAGCAATGATCCCACAGATTTCTCAGGCACCGGGCGTCGTTCAACTGGTGCTTAATTTTTTGCAGGCACTGGAGCAACAGGGTTTTACAGGTGATACCGCCACCGATTATGCCGACAGGCTGACGATGGCAACCGATAACAGTATTTACCAGCTTCTTCCCGATGCCGTCGTTTTCCCGCGCTCTACCGCCGATGTGGCCCTCATCGCCCGTCTGGCGTCGCAGGAGCGTTTCAGCTCCCTGGTCTTTACCCCGCGCGGCGGCGGGACGGGCACCAATGGGCAGGCGCTGAACCAGGGCATCATCGTTGATATGTCCCGCTATATGAATCGCATCATTGAGATCAACCCGGAAGAGGGGTGGGTGCGTGTGGAAGCGGGGGTAATCAAAGATCAGCTGAATCAGTTTTTAAAACCGTATGGCTATTTTTTTGCGCCCGAGCTTTCCACCAGTAACCGCGCAACCCTTGGCGGGATGATCAACACCGATGCCTCAGGGCAGGGCTCGCTGGTCTACGGCAAAACCTCCGATCACGTCATGGGTGTGCGGGCGGTGCTGCTGGGGGGCGATATTCTCGATACCCAGCCGTTGCCGGTCGAACTGGCTGAAACGCTGGCAAAAGAGAGCACCACCAGCGGACGGATTTATCGCACCGTGCTGGAGCGCTGCCGCGAAAATCGCGAACTGATCCTCGACAAATTCCCGAAGCTCAATCGCTTCCTGACGGGCTACGATCTGCGCCATGTCTTTAATGACGATCTGAGCCAGTTCGATCTTACCCGCGTACTGACCGGGTCAGAAGGGACGCTGGCCTTTATCACCGAAGCGCGTCTGGATATCACCCCGCTGCCGAAGGTGCGCCGTCTGGTGAACGTCAAATACAACTCCTTTGACTCCGCGCTGCGTAATGCCCCGTTTATGGTGGAGGCGCGGGCGCTGTCGGTGGAAACCGTTGATTCAAAAGTCCTGAACCTGGCCCGGGAAGATATTGTCTGGCATTCGGTGAGCGAACTGATTACCGACGTGCCGGATAAAGAGATGCTCGGTCTGAACATCGTCGAGTTCGCCGGCGATGACGCAGAGCTGATTGAGAGCCAGGTGAGCACGCTCTGCCAGCGTCTGGATGAGCTGATTGCACAGGGGGAAGGCGGCGTCATTGGCTGGCAGCTGTGTAACGACCTCTCCGGCATCGAGCGAATCTACGCGATGCGTAAAAAGGCGGTGGGGCTGCTCGGTAACGCGAAAGGGGCGGCGAAGCCGATTCCATTTGCGGAAGATACCTGCGTGCCGCCGGAGCATCTGGCGGATTATATTGTGGAGTTTCGTGCGTTGCTCGACAGCCATGGTCTGAGCTATGGCATGTTCGGGCACGTTGACGCGGGTGTGCTACACGTGCGCCCGGCGCTGGACATGTGCGATCCGCAGCAGGAGATCCTGATGAAGGAGATCTCCGACGAGGTCGTGGCCCTTACGGCCAAATATGGCGGTTTGTTATGGGGAGAGCATGGCAAAGGATTCCGCGCCGAGTACAGTCCGGCGTTTTTTGGCGAACAACTCTACGCCGAGCTGCGTAAGGTGAAAGCCGCTTTTGATCCTGATAACCGTCTTAACCCGGGTAAAATCTGCCCGCCAGAGGGCGTTGATGCGCCGATGTTGCAGGTAGACGCCGTCAAGCGCGGCACCTATGACCGACAAATTCCGATTGCGGTTCGCGCTTCCTGGCGCGGCGCGATGGAGTGCAACGGCAACGGGCTGTGCTTCAACTTCGATGTGAAAAGCCCGATGTGTCCGTCGATGAAAATCACCAGCAACCGCATCCACTCCCCAAAAGGACGTGCGACGCTGGTGCGCGAATGGCTGCGCCTGCTGGCCGACCGCGGCATTGACCCGCTCAAGCTGGAACAGGAGCTGCCGGAAAAACGCGCCAGCCTGCGCGGGCTCATCGAACGGACCCGCAACAGCTGGCATGCGAATAAAGGCGAATACGATTTCTCGCATGAGGTGAAAGAGGCGATGTCCGGCTGCCTGGCGTGCAAGGCGTGTTCAACCCAGTGCCCGATTAAAATTGACGTGCCGGAATTCCGTTCCCGCTTCCTCCAGCTGTACCACACGCGTTATCTGCGCCCGATGCGCGACCATCTGGTGGCAACGGTGGAGAGTTACGCGCCGCTAATGGCTCGTGCGCCAAAAACCTTTAACTTCTTTATCAATCAGCCGCTGGTGCGCAAACTGTCTGAAAAACATATCGGCATGGTGGATCTGCCGCTGCTGTCGGTGCCATCGCTCCAGCGTCGGCTGGTGGGGCACCGCTCGGCGAACATGACCCTGGAACAACTGGAAGCATTAAGCCCTGAGCAGAAAGCGAAGGTGGTGCTGGTGGTGCAGGATCCGTTTACCAGCTATTACGATGCGCAGGTGGTGGTTGATTTTGTCCGTCTGGCAGAGAAAATTGGCTACCAGCCGGTGGTACTGCCGTTCTCGCCGAACGGCAAGGCGCAGCACATTAAAGGTTTCCTGACCCGCTTCGCGAAAACCGCGCAGAAAACTTCAGATTTCCTGAATCGCGTGGCGCAGCTCGATATGCCAATGGTGGGCGTCGATCCGGCGCTGGTGCTCTGTTACCGGGATGAATATAAGCAGACGCTCGGCGATAAGCGTGGTGATTTTCAGGTCTTACTGGTGCATGAGTGGCTGCCTGCGGTGCTGAAGCAAACGGCCCCTCAGGAGGTCAGCGGAGAATCCTGGTACCTGTTTGGGCACTGCACTGAAGTGACCGCGCTGCCGACGGCACCTGCCCAGTGGGCTTCTATCTTCGCCCGCTTTGGCGCGAAGCTGGAAAGCGTCAGCGTGGGCTGCTGCGGTATGGCCGGAACCTACGGTCATGAAGTCAAAAACCACGCTAACTCGCTCGGCATTTACGAGCTGTCGTGGCACCAGGCAATGCAGCGCCTGCCGCGTAACCGCTGTCTGGCGACGGGCTACTCCTGCCGCAGCCAGGTGAAACGGGTGGAAGGTAACGGCGTTCGCCATCCCTTGCAGGCTTTACTGGAGATTATCGGATGATCTGGAAACGTGCGGTCACTCTGCAGGCCTTAAATGCCATGGGTGCGGAAAACATGGTCGGTTTGCTGGATATCCAGTTTACGCGCATTGGCGATAACGAACTTGAAGCGACGATGCCAGTAGACAGCCGTACTCATCAACCGTTTGGCCTGCTGCACGGCGGTGCGTCCGTCGTGCTGGCCGAAACGCTGGGGTCGGTCGCGGGTTACCTGTGTACGGAAGGGGAGCAGAAGGTGGTCGGGCTGGAGGTCAATGCCAACCACATCCGCTCCGTTCGCAGCGGGCGCGTGCGCGGTGTTTGCCGCGCACTGCACGCCGGAAGTCGTCATCAGGTGTGGCAGATTGATATTCTGGACGAGCAGGATCGCCTGTGTTGTTCATCCAGACTGACGACGGCCGTTGTGTAAAGTTTCCGAATGTCTTGCTTTTGGTCAAAAATTAGCCGTCTGATTGTGATATACTGGTCACGTTTTGAACATAAGCGAGGACATCATGGATACTGAAATAACCCCAACACAGCTGGCAATTGAATATTTACGTCGCGATAAAAGCAATCTGTCTCCGGCGCAGTACCTGAAAAAGCTGAAACAACTTGAGCTGGAATTTACGGATTTGCTGGCGCTCTCTTCAAACGAGCTGAAAGAAGAGATCTACTTTGCCTGGCGGTTGGGCGTTCACGTCCATTGAGCAGTGAAGAAAAGGCCGCCCGCGCGGCCTTTTTTGTGTCTGAAAATCAGTATTTGGCAGGCAGCTTGTTAATTTTAATGAGCCGGCCTTCTTCCATTTCGATGAACCCGCCCGTTTTCAGGTCAGCCAGTATCCGCATTACGCCGCTGCGGGAAAGCCGGGTTTTATCCCGGATGTACCTTTCCGCCGTCACGCTGCGTCGGTAGTTGTCATCTTCCTGCATCAGCATCATGAGCTGCTGACGAATCATCTCGTAAGCCGTTGGCGCACCTTTCGGCATGACGTTGTGATAAAGGCGGTTATAGACAAACATCAGATGATTAGAAAGCAGCCCCCATAACGCCTTCTCTTTGATAACTTCTGCCACCCGATCGGTTGCTAGCACGCCGATCAGGCATGGCGTCACCGTTTTGAGATAATCGTTAAAATATATGTCCGTCAGATTAGCGAGACCAAACAGGGCGGGACTGCGCGCGGTGGTAAGCATCATGTCGTCGCTTCTTCTGTATATCGCGATTGTGCCCTCGAGAATTAAATAACACATACTCTGCCCGTTAACCTGGAGATCAAGTTGCTCACCGGGATCGGTTTTATACGTGGCGCAGTGCGGCTGTAAGTGGGAAATCAGTTCCTGGGCATAGGGAGAGCCGCGATGCGATGGTTTGTCAGAAGACATAGCGTTAACCTGGAAAGAGACTGTACTTTCTATAGTGTCGCTCTTATTTTCCACCTTCTCCAGAGATAAAAACAGCCTCAGTACTTGCGGGGTAAGTGATGGATCTCGATTAGCACGCCGCGCTCCATAGTGATGTATTTCCCCGTCCGCAACTCCGCCAGGATCCGCATAATGCCGCTGCGTGAAAGATAGGTGCGGCTTTTGATATAGGCTGCGGCGGTAATGCTTTGTCTTATGGCTTCCGGCTCCTGCATCAGTTCTACCAGCTGAAAGCGGATAATGTCGTAAGCCGACATCTGCGATATCTGGGCACAATGTTCGTAAACGCGCGATGCGGTATAGATCAGCAGGTTCGAGAAGGACTCCCATAAATTCTGTTGTGCGACTACGTGATTAAAACGCTCCAGCGTAACGCTAGCCACCTCTGAAGTTTCCAGCGCTCTGACGTAGAGGTGCTCAGAAGAAAACTGGCTGCTCACGCCGAGTATAAAAGGTGCGGATTCGGAATTTAAGACGATACCGTCACCTCGACGATGCAATGCCACGCTGCCATGTAACAGTAAAAAGCACTGGCGGATATCACCGGAATAATAATGGATGACTTCACCTTTAGCCATGATGCATCTTTCCGTATGCGGCAAAACATTATCGATTATTTTTTCAATGTGCTTAAGAGGCTTAGCGCCAAGCACTGTTGTTATTTCATTGCCTGAAACGGGCGCAATACGGGTGTTCATAAGAGGCCTCATACACTGATGCGATCATTTTTTGATCGACATAAAGAATTATCTTAAAAAACAGTTAGTCAGGGAATATTTTCGTCGAGTCTAATTATAGACTTGCCTATTAATGAGTGTTAATTAGTTGAATTTGAAACATTTTTGACTTAGGTCTAAAAGTAGACCGGGGACTTTATTGTTAAGATATTTCCAAAGTAATTTGTTTTATTTTTGTTAAAAGAGAGTCTACAGCTAGACCCTAAAATCGATTGTGCGTAGAAAAAGAGTTGTATAAATTTTGATTCGTCGAAAGGGGTTTTATTTCTGCAACTGAATATCGGTAATAAATAAAGTAATACAGGAAAGAGAATTATGAATAAAAAATTGATGATGGCAATGTTAGCGGCTGGTTCTGTACTCACCATGACCAATGCATTTGCAGTGGCAGGTACCGTTAATTTTAACGGAAATATTCTGGATTCTGCCTGCGACGTAGATGTGGCATCTCAGAACCAGGTGGTGGTATTGGGCGATTATTATAAAACGGAATTCCCGACGGCGGGAGCCAGAACGGCTGCGACGCAGTTTAATATTATTTTGAAAAACTGTCCTGTGACGGTCACTAATGCAAAAGTCCGTTTTGACGGTACGCCGGATTTAACCAACGCCAGCCTGCTGGCGATTGATACGTCCGTGGCGGGGGCGGCCACAGGGGTAGCGATTAACCTGATGACTGCAGATAAAGCCGATCTGCCGCTGTACGGCAGCAACAGCTATACCTACGCGCTCAGCAGTACGGCTGATAATACGCTGAACTTCTACGCGCAGTATATCTCCACCGCAGCGTCCGTGACCGCGGGCCCGGCTAACTCGGTCGCGAACTTCTCAGTGGTTTACAACTAAGTCATTGGCAGTAATTAGCAGGGGGCATCCCGGCCCCTTGTTTTAAGAGGTATTGAAATGCGTTTTATAACGACAACTGGCCTGACGATGGCGCTGTTATCGCTGACGTTAACATCCGCCAGTGCTGGAGTAGTTATTGGCGGCACCCGCATTATTTTCGATGGGGCAAAAAAAGAAGCGTCAATAAGTATCACCAATCCTGATGACGTTCCTTATTTAATCCAGTCGTGGATTGATGTTCAGGATGGGCAATCCGGTAAAGCGCCTTTTATTATTACGCCTCCGCTGTATCGGCTGGATGGCGGGCAAAAAAACCTTGAGCGTATTGTCATGACAGGCTCGCTGCCTCAGGGGCAGGAGAGTTTATTCTGGCTGAACATTAAAGCTATTCCATCAGCTTCAAAGCAGATGAACTCGCTGCAAATTGCCGTCAAAACGCGGATTAAACTTATTTATCGGCCAGAGAGCCTTCGTGCGTCTACCCCTGAGGAACAAACCAACAAATTAACCTGGCATCGTGCGGGAAATGCTCTGCAGGTAAATAACCCTACGCCGTACGTTATCAATTTCAATGAAATAACGGTCGGGGGTAAAAAACTTGACGATGTCACGTACGTAATGCCTTCAGGCTCAGTTCGTTTCCCGTTACCGAATGGGACCAATGGCAATACGCTGACGTTTAAAGTCATTAACGATTATGGCAATCCTGGCGAATTACACCGGGCCAGTTTGTGATCCCTTTGCATTAATCGGGTGCTCGTCATGACAACGGCATTTAATACAGTGCAGCCTGCGCGCCTGGCAATATTCATTGCCCTCGCGCTTGCGGGTTTCTCTCCCACACTGTGGGCCAGTGAGACGTTTAATACGGAACTGGTAGAACTGGATAATCCCGGAATGGGAAAAGCGGATTTATCTGCCTTTGAATCCGGCTCGCAGGCACCCGGGACGTACCACGTGGATATTATTCTTGACGAGCGGCTGCTGGAAACGCGGGATATTCGTTTCATGGCCGTGAAGGATGCTAACGGCAGTGAAACGTTGCAGCCGTGCCTTAGTATCAGGCAGTTAAAAGCGTGGGGCGTGAAAACGGCGCTTTTCCCGCAGCTCGACGCCGGGCAAGGAGAATGCGCCGATCTCAAGGCGATTCCACAGGCCAGCGCGGACTTCCAGTTTGGCGCCCAGCGTCTGGCAATCAGCATCCCACAGGCGGCCATAGATCTGCCAGCGAGAGGTTACGTTCCGCCGGAGATGTGGGATGAAGGCATTACCGCGGCCATGCTCAACTACAGCCTGAGCGGCGCGAACAGCCGGGCAAGAAGCGGGGCAGGCACCCGCAGCGACAGTCAGTATGCAAACCTGCGACCGGGGATCAACGTCGGTCCCTGGCGGTTACGCAACTACACCACCTGGTCCCGCGATGCGTCCGGCCAGGATAAGTGGGACAATGTCTATACCTTGATGCAGCGCGCGATTATTCCCCTGCAAGCCCAGCTTACGCTCGGAGACAGTTCCGCCCCTGCCGATGTCTTTGACAGCATGCCTTTTCGCGGCGTCCAGCTGGCGTCCGACGACGACATGCTACCGGATTCCCTGAAAGGCTATGCGCCGGTGGTGCGCGGTATTGCGCGAACTAACGCGCAGGTCGTGGTGCGTCAGAATGGCTATCAAATCTACCAAAGCTATGTGGCGCCGGGCGCGTTTGAGATCGCGGATATGTATCCCACCGGCGGCGCGGGCGATCTTGAAGTCACGATCGTCGAAGCCGATGGCAGTGAGCAACATTTCACCCTGCCGTACGCTTCGCTGCCGGTCCTGCAACGGGAGGGGCGCCTGAAATATGCCCTTACCGCCGGGCAGTATCGATCGTATAACCGTAGCGTGGAGAAAACCCCCTTCGGGCAACTGACCGGAATTTACGGCCTCTCTCACGGCCTCACGCTCTATGGCGGCGTCCAGCGGGCAGATAAGTACCAGTCGGCGGCTCTGGGGGTGGGCAAGAACATGGGCGTTCTCGGGGCGATATCCGCAGACCTCACCCAGGGCTGGTCAACGCCGGAGCATACCGCGAAAACAAGCGGTCAGTCGTGGCGGGCCCGATACAGCAAGAATTTTATTAATTCCGGGACGAACTTTTCGATTGCCGGGTATCGCTACTCGACCCGCGGCTATTACGGGATGCAGGAGGTCCTCGATTCGTACGGCGACAGCAGCGCGCTTCAGGACAGGCGACGTAACCGTGCCGAGCTGACGATGAGCCAGACGCTGGGGGACAACCTGGGCGCGCTTACCCTCAGTGTGGCGCAGGAAGACTACTGGAATGACGGTAAGTCGATGGCTTCGTGGAGCGTCGGCTATAGCAACTACTGGCACAACATCAGCTATGGCCTGACATGGACCTACAGCAAAAATGTCCGCTCAGCGTCAGAAACCCGCGACAACCAAAAAAACGCTGATCACGACCAGCTTCTGGCGTTCAACATCAGTATTCCGCTGGATAAATTTTTGCCGCAGACATGGGCGAACTATGGCATGAACGCCAGCAGGAATAACGGGATGACACACAGCATCGGTCTGAACGGGGTGGCTCTCGAAAACCGAGCCCTGAACTGGAACGTGCAGCAGGGATACGGCACAGAGGGCGTGGGCTATACCGGCAACGTTAACGCGGACTACAGAGGCACCTATGGCGAAGCCACGGCGGGGTATGGTTATGACAAAAACAGTGAACGCCTGAATTACGGGCTACAAGGCGGCATCCTCGCCCATGCTGATGGCATCACGCTTTCTCAGCCGCTGGGGGAGACCAACGCCTTAATTAAAGCGCCTGGCGCCCACGGCGTGGATATCCGCAATCAGCCCGGTGTACGGACAGATGTTCGCGGTTATACGGTCGTGAGCAACCTTTCGGTCTACCGAAAAAACGATCTCACTCTCGATCCGGAAAATATGCCGGAGGATGTCGAACTGGAGATCAACACCCGCACGGTGACGCCGACGCGGGGAGCGGTGGTGAGAGCCGATTATTTGCCGAAGTCGGGTCGCCGGGTGCTGATGACCTTGACCGACAACGAACGCGCCGTTCCGTTTGGGGCGGTGGTCACCCTTGTCGGTGATGAGAGCAGCAGTTTTATTGTGGGCGATCGCGGCCAGGTTTATTTAACCGGTATGCGCGAGGAGGGGACGTTAGTCGCAACATGGGGGAGTCAGCCCAGCCAGCAATGCCGCGCTGATTTCAGCCTGCCGACACACTCAACATTCGGTGGGATCGCTGACATGCGCGCCTCCTGCCGTCAGGAACGTTAACATGAAATGGCTTATCGTGATTTTGCTTCTCTGTTTGCTCGCGGCGGGAAACCTCGCCCGTGCCGGTACGTGCACCACCATCACGCCGCAGCTGTCAACCCTGTCCGTGGGGACGATTAACGTGCAGCGTGATGCGCCTGTCGGCACGGTGGTCTTTTCCGGCGCGGCGACAGCCACCGGTTCCTATCTTACTGGATGTGCTAATCCGCTGATGCTGGGATTCAGCATGCGCTACAACAGCGCCACGTTGAGCAGCTACGGCAATCATGTTTACAACACTAACGTCAGCGGGATAGGCATACGCTTTTCCTCTAACGCCTATTTTGAAAACCCGAGCAATACGTTCTCGTACAATGCGCAGACCTCCTATGTCGACTGGTATGGCGGGAGGATTGAGCTGGTGGTGACTGGCCCGGTCTCATCGGGGGCGTTAACCCCGGGGCGATCGGCGTCGTGACGCTTCAGGGGAGCGACGGCATCTATCGTGACGGCCTGACCACGCAGCTCACCGCCGGAACCATTAATGCCATGGCGTGCACGGTGAATACGTCACAGCTGACGTTTCCGATCGGGGATATCCCCGCCTCGGCGTTCGGCAACGTGGTGGGCACCACGCCAGCGGGAGCACAGAATACGCAAAACCTGGGCTTAACCTGCGCCGCCGGAACCAATATTACGGTCTCGCTCAGTGGAATACAGAATCCGGACAGCGCCAATACCAGCGTGATGGCCTTAACCGGGCAGGGAAATGCCGGCACCGCAAAAGGGGTTGGGGTGCAGCTTATCTATAACGGTGTGCCGCTGGTGATGAACAGCCGACTATTCTTGCGGCAGTCTGCCGGTGGGCAAGAGACATTGCCGTTAACGGCCCGATATTACCAGACGTTGAACCGCGTGGAGTCAGGTTCAGCAAATGCCTCCGCCACCCTTAATTTGACCTATCAGTAGCAGGTACGAAGATGAAAATAATATACGGGACACTGCTGTTACTGGCTTTACTCAGCGGGAAGGCTTTCACCGCTGATAGCGTCAACATCGGTGTGACGGGAAATATCGTTGCGTCGCCGTGCATATTTAATGGCGGGAGTAACAGCCTCGATGTCAATCTGGGCAATATTCAGGCAACCAATATGGCGACGCCGGGCTCAACATCGGATCCGGTGCCATTTAGTCTGCTGTTCACCCAGTGCCCAACGGGAACGCAAAGTGTGACCGTCTCTTTTACCGGCAGCCCCGATCCCGCGGCGGGCGCGGACTATTTTATGAACAGCGGTTCGGCCACGCACGTGGCGATAGCCATGCGCGATGCCCAAACGGGTACGCTTAAAGGAACAGGCTCTGGCATGACTCAAACTATTGGTGCCGACAGAACCGCGACAATGGCTATGCAGGCCTCGGTTAAATCCGTGACGGGTGGCGTCACGCCGGGAAGCATCTGTGCAGTTGTGGTGATGACGATGCAGTACAACTGAGCGCCGGTGATATGCCTTTTTTAAAGACGTTGGTATGAGCTATGTTAAATATTCTGATTCAGGAAACCGATCTATTTTTTCAGGCTGGGCTACATGAATTTTTCGAGGATTTTTTTAAACATAACTTTCATCGTGCCATCACATTTAACCTGGCGCTGACCCATGAAAACGTCAGTCAGGCCGATATTATTGTCCTGTCATTATGCCAGGGTGAAACACTGACCTGTTTTCCCGAGTTACTCGCCCGGCAAAAAGGGATTGTGCTAGGGTTTGTCGACGATGAACTGCGCTTTTCGGCGTTGCCCTCCTGCTTTCAGGACATTATTTTTCTCCCTCGCCGTGCATCGCTTGATCGTATCAGTGGCGTACTGTTTATCGCGTGGTTCAGGACGCAATTACCGGGTTACACATGGACTAAACATAACTGCTTCGACTGCCAGCATAAAGGGTTATCCCGGCAACAAATTCGTATTCTGGTCAATTTTTACCGAGGGCTGTCGGTAGTGCAGACCGCTCAGACGCTGGAGATGAGCCAGAAAACGGTCTTTACCCATAAATATATGCTGATGCAAAAATTTAATCTGCGAAGCGATTACGAGCTGATCGTACTATTGAGAAGGCTGATGGAGAAAAAGAGCCGTCCGAACCTGCTTCGCGATTACCTTGAAAATAATTATGCAGAACAGATAGCGTAAAACGCCAGCGGATAGCTGGCCGGGCAGTGATAGCCACCACCCGGCAATGCATTTAAACGTTAACCGCAGCGATCAACCGCGTCTTCATGGTCTGGTACGCAGAAGCCGCAAAATCCTCCGCCCAGCGCTGGTCCTCGATCGCCTCCATCTGCACGGCGCAATATTTCGTTTCAGGCGTTCTGGAGATCGGGTCTAGATTATCCTGCGTCAGCTCATTACAGGCGCCAATCCACCACTGGTAGGTCATATAGATTGCTCCCGCATTGATGCGCTCGCTGATGCTGGCGCGCGTGATCACTTTACCCCGGCGTGAACGTACCCAGACCAATTGGCCGTCGGCGATCCCACGCTCATCCGCGTCGGCCGGGTTCATTTGCACCCGGCCCGGCTCGTCGGCCAGGCTTTGCAGCGCCGCGCAGTTCCCGGTCATTGAGCGACAGGAGTAGTGACCGACTTCGCGCACCGTGCAAAGTACCAGCGGGTATTCCGTATCCGGTGTCTCGGCCGGAGCGCGCCAGGGGGCAGCAAACAGCTGGCCTTTGCCAGTGGGGGTGTCGAACTGATTATCCCTGTACAGATAGGGTGTGCCGGGATGATCAAGGGTTGGGCAGGGCCACTGGACATGGCCCATCTCGCCCATTTTTTCGTAGGTCACGCCGTAGAAGAGGGGGCACAGCTCGCGCATTTCGTCCCAGATCTGCTGGTTATTCTCGTAATGCATGGGATAGCCCATCTCCGTGGCCAGCAGGCTGATGATCTCCCAGTCGCGCTTGACGTTGCCGCTGGCCTCAATGGCCTTGCCAAAACGCTGGAAGCCGCGATCGGCACAGGTGAACACGCCAGCATGTTCTCCCCATGACGTGGCAGGGAGCAGTACGTCAGCCACCTCTGCCGTTTTGGTCATAAAGATGTCCTGAACCACCACAAAATCGAGGGACTCAAAGCTGCGGCGGACCAGGCCCAGATCGGCTTCTGTCTGAAGCGGATCTTCCCCCATGATGTAATAGGCTTTGATCTTACCTTCCAGCGCGAGATGCGGCACTTCGGTGATACGCGTCCCGACGCGATCGTCCATCCGGCTGACATTGATTTTCCACGCATCGGCAAATTTCAGTCTGACCGCCGGGTCAGTGACATCCTGGTAGCCGGGGAACATATTGGGCAAAACGCCCATATCGCAGGCACCCTGAACGTTATTTTGCCCGCGAACCGGACCTACGCCGACGGCAGGGCGGCCCAGGTTGCCGGTGAGCAGCGCCAGGCTGGAGAGACCTTTCACCACATCAACCGCCTGACCAAACTGCGTAACGCCCATTCCCCACATTACCGTTGCTGAAGGCGCCGCCGCGAACATGCGCATTGCCTGACGAACATCCCGCGCGGGAATGCCCGTCAGATGTTCAACCTGCTCGGGTGCGTAATCTTTTACCGTCAGTCGGTAAGCCTCAAGCCCTTCTGTGAAGCGGGCAACGTAGTTTTTGTCGTACAGTTCCTCTTCAAGCAGGACATAGCCAAAGGCATTGACCAGCGCCATGTTACTGCCGTTTTTCAACTGAAGATGAAGATCGGCAATGCGTGCCGTTTCAATCTGACGCGGATCGCAGACGATGATTTTTGCGCCATTTTCACGTGCTTTAAGCACGCGTCGGGCGACGATGGGGTGAGAGTCGGCGCAGTTATAGCCGAACACCAGCAGGCATTTTGAGTTTTCAATATCGTTAATGGAATTGCTCATGGCACCGTTGCCGAGGGTCTCCTGTAAACCGGCAACGGACGGACCGTGACAGACGCGGGCGCAGCAGTCGACGTTGTTAGTGTTCAGCACCGCACGGGCAAATTTTTGCATCACATAGTTGGTCTCATTGCCCGTTCCCCGCGAGGACCCCGTGGTCATAATGGATCGAGGGCCGTACTGATCTTTGATGCTTTTAAGCCTGTGAGCAGTATAGCGAATGGCCTCTTCCCAGGTAACAGGGGTAAAGGACTCACCTTTGCTGTAGCGGATCATGGGCTGCGTCAGACGGGGGGTAAGCAGCCGTGTGTCGTTAAGAAAGTCCCAGCCGTAGAATCCTTTCAGGCAAAGCGTGCCCTGATTGGTTACGCCATCAGCGGCTTCGGCACGGATAATCCGGTTATTTTTCACGACGAGGTTTAGTTTGCAACCTGCACCGCAGTAAGGGCAGACGCTGGCGATTTTTTTCATCAATAACAGACCTGTTAAGAAATGAAGCAATGTTTACTGGAAAGCCCAGTCCCTTAGCGGACTAAGCAGGATCCATGCCACATTCAGCGTGCTTGATTAACAGGGCGTCAGGGAAGAGAGGATGTGTCATCGTCAGTCTGTTCGTCAGTATTGACGATGACACGCTATCCGTAGGGATGGGAAGGGAGAGGCGTTAAAGATCGTCCATGGTATAACCGACAACAATTTCCAGCGTCTTGCGGATCACGTCCGCCTTAACGACATCGTCGGTGGTTTCCAGCGTCTGGATCAGCCAGAGAATGATCGCTTTGTTGGTCAGATGACCTTCAGAAGCGAGAACACAACGAACCGCAGTCGAAAAAATGGCAGACTCTTCAGCAAAGCGATCGCCTGCGTGACGGAAATACTCCGACAACGCGCTATCTAAAAAGGCAGAGTGGTATTCGGGTTGAAGCTGAATATTTTGTCTCATTTGTTCTCACCGTTGCTGTAAAGTTGTAGTCAATGCATCTTTTTGGGATCGGACGGTTTTCCATTTCCAAATAACGGCACTACATTGTCTCGATTATTTTTGAGAGATCCCTCTCTCTGTATTCGTCCTTGTGCGGTTCTGCGACCTTTAAAAGCGACCGTGCCTGAGCTGATTTCAGCTATCACCCTCGCTAATGTCTCCCGCCGCTGGGGATCCGTCTCACAGGCTTGCATGTTACGCAGACGCTGAACCAATCCCTCGGTCGTCACAGGACCGCGCTCCTTCAAAAGTGAAAGAGCGGCTTCTCCAATGAGCTGGTCGATCAGTCTGTCCGCATCACTGCTGTTCATAACATTAACGTTCGAAGAGCAGACCAAGAAGCATGTGATAATGATGTTCCTCTTCCGGACCATTGGCCCTTTCAAGGCGACTCAACAGTTTTGTGCAGAGCGATTTGCGATTCAGATTCCGCCCATCGCTAAGGATTTCAACAACAACCTGACCCAGGGTTTCCTGTTGGGTTGGAAGCGCGGCTTTTTCGAAGTACTGCGCAATCGCTGTTGCTGAGTCTGCGACGTATCCGTTCTGCTGCATGTTTCGCTCCTGTAAAATTCTGTAATCAGTAACGTTACATTTAAGGTATACATAATTTTCAAATCTGTACATTTAAAATGTACAATTTTTTAAATATTTTATAATATATTTTATAAAATCATTATTTATCAGATGCTTATTCTTATACGATTTACTGCGGTATTCACAAGATATATTGTACAATCCGAAGCGGCGTCGCAGAGTTGTACAAGCCCGTAAATGACGCAAAAAAGCCGTGTAAATCGTTGAGATGTAAATTATTTGTTGGGCAATTAATGTGCTATAACAGAGTTTTCCCACGTGTTTTCGTGGTCACCCCCTCAATCTTCAGGATTAGCATGCTCACAACCATCATTTACCGCAGTCATATCTGCGAGGACGTTCCAGTGAAAGCGCTGGAAGACATGGTCGCTGCTGCAAATTGTAGAAATCGCCAGTTCGATGTGACGGGGATTTTGCTGTTTAACGGCACACACTTTTTTCAGTTACTTGAAGGGCCCGCTGATAACGTTAAGGAGATCTATGAGCTCATCTGCCGTGACCCACGGCATCACAACGTGGTCGAATTGTTAAGCGATCACGGGCCTTCAAGACGTTTTGGCAACGTGGGTATGGAGCTCTTTGACCTTCGTCAGTACGATACCGACGAAGTGCTGCAACAGGTACTCGATAAAGGCACAACGCGCTATCAGCTGACCTATAACGATCGCGCCCTGCAATTTTTCCGCACCTTCGTTGAGGCCACTGAAAAAGCCAACTACTTTGAGCTGCCTCCTGCTGACGCCTGGGAGTTTGTCATCGAAAACACGCCGTTATCCTCCCAGCCGACGGTAGTGGCAAAGGGAGCGGACTGTAGTTTCGCGTTTCAACCTATCGTCGATCCGTTTATGCAGCAGGTTGTTTCCTGGGAAGCCCTGATCCGCACGCCGTCCGGTGAGTCTCCGGAAAGCTATTTTGCCAACCTGTCGCGTGAGGCGCTGTACGAATCGGATCTGAAGAGTAAACAGGTGGCTTTGTCGATGGCCAGCGCGCTGGGCCTACAGACTCAAACGTTGTCCATTAATCTGCTGCCGATGACGCTGGTCAATGTTCCTGGCGCCGTCGATTTTTTACTGACGGCAATTGAGGCGAACGGTTTTGTGCCGGAGCAAATTGTGGTCGAGTTCACCGAGAGCGAGGCCATCTCGCGCTTCGAAGAGTTCACCAGCGCGGTCAGACAGCTTAAAAGCGCCGGGATCAGCGTGGCCATCGATCACTTTGGCGCGGGATTCGCCGGTCTGCAACTGCTGGCTCAGTTCCAGCCGGACAGAATCAAGATCAACCGTGATTTGATTGCTAACGTGCATAAGAGCGGCCCGCGTCAGGCGATCATTCAGTCGATCATTAAATGCTGTGCGTCCCTGGAAATCCTGTTCTGTGCGGTAGGTGTAGAGCTGGCTGAAGAGTGGATGTGGCTGGAATCAGCCGGGATTTCTCAGTTCCAGGGGCACCTTTTCGCCAGCCCGCGCCTGGGGGGCATACCGGCGATTGCCTGGCCCGAGAAAAAGTACGATTTATAAAAACCTGTACGTAACTCTTAATAGTGACCTGTACGTACGGCTAAATTTATACAACAATACATTAACGAGTGAGGGGTTCTTTGAGCCATTCACTTGTCTCATAACGAGGAGTTAGTTATACAAATGATTTGTACAATCTGATAAGGTTGGTTTGGTTAGGTATGGAAGTATTGTGCGTGAGGGAGTTAATGGCCTATTACAGTATCGGCGAAGTGGCCGAACGATGCGGTATCAACCCCGTTACGCTGCGTGCCTGGCAGCGCCGTTATGGATTGTTGAAGCCGCAGCGAAGTGAAGGGGGTCATCGTCAGTTTGACGATGAAGATATCCTGCGTATCGAAGAGATCAAACGCCTGATGAAAACGGGTGTTTCGGTCGGTAAAGTAAAAGCGCTTCTTGAAAATACAGAAGTGATGACGCATGGGAACTGGGCATCGTTTCAGGAAGAAATGTTAACCGTTCTGCGCTATGCCAATCCGGCAAAACTGCGCGCCAAAATCAGTGAGTTCCGCCGCGACCATGCGATGGATGTTCTGATAGATAACATCATCACCCCTGTGCGTCAGCGAATGAATCAGGATCAGAATACGGTGCGTCATATGGCGAGCCTGCTCGACGGTGTCCTGATTGAGTTTGCCGTTACTAGCCTGGTTGAATCACGAAAAAAAGCAGGTAAAGATGCGCTACTGGTTGGATGGGAGTGCGATGACCGTACGCATTTGTGGCTGGAAGCGGCCCGTCTTGCCTACAAGGGCTGGCATATCGACGTGCTGGCTGAACCGATTGATTCTCCACGTCCGGAACTTTTCCCTGGACAAAAAATTTTCGTCTGGACCGGTAAAGCACCTACGCCTCGTCAACAGGAGCAGCTGGACCACTGGCGTGAACAGGGTTTCGCCGTCTCGTTCCATCACTGATGTTAAGGGGTCCGTCAGGGCCTTTTTGTCTTTTCGAGCCCGCTTTCTTATTGGAAGATAGCTATCTTAAAAATAGGTATTTTCAATACAATTTTTATTATTGCCCGCCACCTTACCGCCTTTCTTATGAAATGCATTATTTATCAATGCATTGAACAAAACTAACCCACCCATCCGCATCCCGTCACAGGGTCTATGCTTAATGAAAGTAGCCAAAAAGGGCGGTTTAGCCCAAAGCCCCTGCTCGCAGGGGGTTGAAGTGATAATCGTTATCACTAACATGGTGTTATGCCCTGGTGGCTTATCAGATGAGGTGGACCTATGGAACTGCATTCAGAAACCTTCAATCCGGCCGATTTTGCCTGGCGTGGCTTAACGCTGACGCCCGCGGCGGCGGCGCATATTCATGAGCTGGTGGCAAAAAATCCCGACATCCTCGGCGTACGCTTAGGCGTTAAGCAGACGGGCTGCGCAGGATTTGGCTACGTGCTGGATACCGTAACCGAACCCAAAAAGGACGATCTGGTCTTTGAAACCGACGGTGCAAAGTTATACGTCGCGCTACAGGCTATGCCGTTTATCGATGGAACCGAAGTCGACTACGTTCGGGAAGGTTTAAACCAGTTATTCAAATTTCATAACCCGAAAGCCCAGAACGAATGCGGCTGCGGCGAAAGCTTTGGGGTATAGGCGGTACTATGTCTCGTAATACTGAAGCAACGAGTGATGTAAACACCTGGAGCGGCGGACACCTCAACTATAAAGAGGGTTTCTTCACGCAACTGCAAACTGACGAGCTGGCGAAAGGCATCAACGAAGAGGTCGTGCGCGCCATTTCGGCGAAACGTAACGAGCCGGAGTGGATGCTGGAGTTTCGCCTGAGCGCATTCCGCGCGTGGCTGGAGATGGAAGAACCCCACTGGCTGAAAGCGCATTACGATAAGCTGAACTATCAGGATTACAGCTACTACTCCGCGCCCTCATGCGGCAGCTGCGATGATACCTGTGCCTCGCAGCCCGGCGCGGTACAGCAAACCGGTGCCGAGAACAGCTTCCTGAGTAAAGAGGTGGAAGAGGCCTTCAATCAGCTCGGCGTGCCCGTGCGCGAAGGTAAAGAGGTGGCGGTGGACGCCATTTTTGACTCCGTCTCGGTGGCAACCACCTACCGTGAAAAGCTGGCGGAGCAGGGGATAATTTTCTGCTCCTTTGGGGAAGCCATTCACGATCACCCGGAGCTGGTGAAAAAGTACATTGGCACCGTGGTACCCAGTAACGATAACTTCTTCGCGGCACTGAATGCGGCGGTGGCGTCAGACGGCACCTTTATCTACGTGCCTAAAGGTGTGCGCTGCCCGATGGAGCTCTCAACCTATTTCCGCATCAACGCGGAAAAAACCGGCCAGTTTGAACGCACCATCCTGGTGGCCGATGAAGGCAGCTACGTCAGCTATATCGAAGGCTGTTCGGCGCCGGTGCGCGACAGCTACCAGCTGCACGCGGCGGTGGTAGAGGTGATCATCCATAAAGACGCGGAAGTGAAATACTCTACGGTACAGAACTGGTTCCCGGGCGATGGCAACACCGGTGGTATTCTGAACTTCGTCACCAAGCGTGCGCTGTGCGAAGGTGAAAACAGTAAGATGTCCTGGACGCAGTCAGAAACCGGCTCCGCCATTACCTGGAAATACCCGAGCTGTATTCTGCGCGGCGACAACTCCATCGGTGAGTTTTACTCCGTGGCACTGACCAGCGGTCATCAGCAGGCCGATACCGGTACCAAGATGATCCACATCGGCAAAAACACCAGATCGACCATCATCTCCAAAGGGATCTCTGCCGGTCACAGCCAAAACAGCTATCGCGGGCTGGTGAAAATCATGCCGACAGCCACCAACGCACGTAACTTTACCCAGTGCGACTCCATGCTGATTGGTGCGGACTGCGGGGCGCATACCTTCCCCTATGTCGAATGCCGCAATAACAGCGCCCAGCTCGAGCATGAGGCGACTACGTCACGTATCGGTGAAGATCAGCTGTTCTACTGCCTGCAACGCGGGATCAGTGAAGAAGATGCGATTTCAATGATTGTTAACGGCTTCTGTAAGGACGTGTTCTCTGAACTGCCGCTGGAATTTGCCGTTGAAGCCCAGAAACTCCTCGCCATTAGTCTTGAACACAGCGTCGGTTAAGGAAAGCACATGTTAAGCATTAAAGATTTACAGGTTAGCGTGGAAGAGAAAGAGATCCTGCGTGGGCTCAATTTTGACGTCAAACCGGGTGAAGTTCACGCCATCATGGGGCCAAACGGCTCCGGGAAAAGTACGCTTTCAGCGACGCTGGCAGGACGCGAAGATTATGAGGTCACCAGCGGCTCCGTTGAGTTTAACGGCAAGGATCTGCTGGAGATGTCGCCTGAAGAGCGTGCCGGTGAGGGCATCTTTATGGCCTTCCAGTATCCGGTGGAAATCCCGGGCGTCAGCAACCAGTTCTTCCTGCAAACCGCGCTGAACGCGGTGCGCAAGTATCGCGGACTTGAGGCGCTGGATCGCTTTGACTTCCAGGATCTGATGGAAGAGAAAATCAAGCTGCTGAAAATGCCGGAAGATCTGCTCACCCGCTCGGTGAACGTGGGTTTCTCCGGCGGTGAGAAAAAACGTAACGATATTCTGCAAATGGCGGTTCTTGAGCCGGAGCTGTGCATTCTCGATGAAACCGATTCAGGGCTGGATATTGATGCCCTGAAGATCGTTGCCGACGGCGTAAACTCTCTGCGTGACGGTAACCGCTCATTTATTATCGTGACTCACTACCAGCGTATTCTGGACTACATCAAACCGGACTATGTCCACGTGCTTTATCAGGGGCGCATTGTGAAATCCGGTGACTTTACGCTGGTTAAACAACTGGAGGAGCAGGGTTATGGCTGGCTTACCGAACAGCAGTAATGCACTCCAGCAGTGGCACCGGCTGTTTGAAGCGCAGGGTGGAGCGCGCTCTGAACAGGCTCAGCACCATCTCCAGCAGATGCTGCGTCTCGGTTTACCGACGCGTAAGCATGAGAACTGGAAATATACCCCGCTGGACGGCCTGCTGAACGGCGAGTTTGTCACCCGTCTGGCGCAGGTTAGCCCCGGTCAGCGCGATGTGCTGGCGCTGAGCGTGGATGCCGTGCGTCTGGTGTTTGTAGACGGGCAGTTTCGTGAGGAACTCAGCGACAGCGTACAGGAGAGCGGGTTCGATATCGCCATTAACGACGAGCGCCAGTCGTTGAGTGCTCCGGTCCAGCCTGACGTCTTTCTGCACCTCACAGAGAGCCTGTCTCAGTCTGTCACCCATATTCACGTTAAGCGTAACCAGCGCCCGGCGAAACCGCTGCTGCTGATGCATATCACCCAGGGTGTTGAGGGCGGCGAGATCAACACAGCCCACTATCGCCACCATCTCGAGCTGGCAGAAGGGGCAGAAGCGACGGTAATTGAGCATTACGTTAGTCTGAACGACACTCGCCATTTTACCGGCTCGCGTCTGACGATGAACGTGGCGGCCAACGCCCAGCTGCACCATATCAAGCTGGCGTTTGAGAATCCGCTCAGTCACCACTTCGCCCACAACGATATTCTGCTGGGCCAGGATGCCGCGGCGTACAGCCACAGCTTCCTGCTTGGCGGCGCGGTGCTGCGCCACAATACCAGCACCCAGATGAACGGTGAGAACACTACGCTGCTTATTAACAGCCTGGCGATGCCGGTGAAGTCAGAAGTATGCGACACGCGCACCTGGCTTGAGCATAACAAAGGCTACTGCAACAGCCGTCAGCTGCACAAAACCATCGTCAGCGACAAAGGACGTGCGGTGTTTAACGGCCTGATCAATGTGGCGCAGCACGCCATCAAAACTGACGGGCAGATGACCAACAACAACCTTTTGCTGGGACGTCTGGCAGAGGTGGACACCAAACCACAGCTGGAAATTTATGCGGACGACGTGAAATGCAGCCACGGCGCAACGGTCGGGCGTATTGACGATGAGCAGATGTTCTACCTGCGCTCTCGCGGGATAGACCAGCAGGCCGCGCAAAAGATGATTATTTACGCCTTTGCGGCTGAGCTGACGGAAGCGCTGCCCGATGGCGGACTTAAACAGCAGGTGCTGGCCCGTATCGGTCAGCGGCTGCCTGGAGGCGAAGCATGACATTTCCCGTAGAGAAAGTCCGGGCAGATTTTCCGGTACTGACCCGTGAAGTGAACGGTCTGCCGCTGGCCTATCTCGACAGTGCGGCCAGCGCGCAAAAACCGAATCAGGTGGTGGATGCGGAAGCCGAGTTTTACCGCCACGGTTATGCGGCGGTCCATCGCGGGATCCACACTCTGAGCGCCGAGGCGACCCAGCGCATGGAAAACGTGCGCACGCAGGTTGCGGCGTTTCTCAACGCGCGTTCGCCGGAAGAGCTGGTGTTCGTGCGTGGCACCACCGAAGGGATCAACCTGGTGGCTAACAGCTGGGGCAATGCGCAGGTGCACGCGGGGGATAACATCATCATCACCCAGATGGAGCACCACGCTAACATCGTGCCCTGGCAGATGCTCTGTGAGCGTATGGGGGCGCAACTGCGGGTGATCCCGCTAAACGAAGACGGTACGCTTCAGCTTGAACAGCTGGACGCCCTGCTTGACGACAGAACGCGGCTGGTAGCGGTGACCCACGTTTCAAACGTGCTGGGGACGGAAAATCCGGTGGCGCTGATCGTCGACAAAGCCCATCAGGCCGGTGCGAAAGTGTTGATTGATGGCGCCCAGGCGGTGATGCACCATGCGGTTGACGTACAGACTCTGGACTGCGATTTCTACGTCTTCTCCGGGCACAAGCTGTATGGTCCGACGGGCATCGGCGTGTTGTATGTGAAGGAGGATATTCTCCAGGCCATGCCGCCGTGGGAAGGGGGCGGGTCAATGATTGCCACCGTCAGCCTGACGGAAGGCACAACCTACGCCCGAGCGCCCTGGCGCTTCGAGGCGGGCACGCCAAACACAGGCGGGATCATCGGGCTGGGCGCGGCCATTAGCTACGTATCTGAAACGGGGCTGGCGGCGATTCAGGAGTACGAACAGCTGCTGATGCAATATGCCTTGCAGGAGCTTGCCAGCGTCCCGGATCTGACCTTATATGGCCCTGCTGACCGTCTGGGTGTGATAGCCTTCAACCTCGGCAAGCATCACGCTTATGATGTGGGCAGTTTCCTGGATAATTACGGCGTCGCCGTACGTACCGGGCATCACTGCGCGATGCCACTGATGGCGTATTATCAGGTACCGGCCATGTGCCGCGCATCGCTGGTGATGTACAACACAACGGAAGAGGTCGACAGACTGGTGGCGGGACTAAAACGTATTCACCAGCTGCTTGGCTAACGGAGAGGCGAGAGATGGCAGATTTGCCGGACAGAGATAAATTGCTGCGTAACTTTGGGCGTTGCGCAAACTGGGAAGAGAAATACCTTTATATTATCGAGCTAGGTCAGCGCCTGCCGCCGCTCAGCGAAGAGGCGCATAACCGGGACAACATCATTCAGGGCTGCCAGAGCCAGGTCTGGATCCAGATGCAGCAGACGGATGATGGCGTAATCGATTTACAGGGTGACAGCGATGCCGCCATTGTGAAGGGGCTTATTGCCGTCGTATTTATTCTTTATCACCAGATGTCGGCGCAGGATATTGTCGCCTTTGACGTTCGCTCGTGGTTTGAAAAAATGGCCTTAACCCAACACCTCACCCCGTCCCGCTCCCAGGGACTGGAAGCGATGATCCGCGCCATACGCGCCAAAGCCACAATCCTTAGCTAAACTGACAGAACAGCATTCATTCTGTTTCGCGGGGTGGTTTCCACCTCGCTGGTTTTTCAGCTTTCTGACGTTTGGTCAGTGAATAAGGAATCTCAGCATGAAGCGCGCGTCTCTAATAACTCTATTACTCCTTGGTTCGCTCAGTGCTGTTAATTCAGCCAGGGCGGTTGATTATCCTTTACCGCCCGCAGGCAGCCGCCTGATTGGGCAAAATCAGACATACACCATTCAGGAAGGCGACAATAAGCTCCAGGCTATCGCTCGTCGGTTTAATACCGCCGCACAGCTTATCCTTGAAACCAATAATACCATTGCACCGGTTAACCCTGCGCCAGGAACGGTTATTACCATTCCTTCCCAGATGCTGCTCCCGGACACCGAGCGTGAGGGCATTGTGGTGAATCTGGCGGAGCTGCGTCTTTACTTCTATCCGCCTGGCGAAAATATCGTGCAGGTCTATCCGCTGGGTATTGGTCAGCTTGGGCTGGAAACACCGGTCAGCACCACCCGTGTGAGTCAGAAAATCCCTAACCCTACCTGGACCCCCACAGCGGGCATCAGAGCGCGCTCACTGGCGCAGGGCATTAAACTGCCGCCTGTGGTACCCGCAGGGCCAAATAACCCGCTGGGGCGCTTTGCGCTGCGTCTGGGCATCGGGAATGGGGAATATCTTATTCATGGCACCAGCGCGCCGGACAGCGTAGGGCTGCGGGTCAGCTCGGGCTGTATGCGAATGAACGCGCCGGATATCAAAGCGTTGTTTGAACAAGTGCGCGTCGGCACGCGGGTGCAGATTATCAATGAGCCGGTTAAGTTCTCCGTCGAGCCGGACGGCAAACGTTATATCGAGGTGCACAGGCCGCTGGCGCAGGCTGAGGGCGAAAACCCACAGACGGTGCCGTTCACGCACTCAGCGGCATTTACCGCCTTCGCAGCGGAATCTGGTAGCGATAAAACGCTAATCGACAAAGCTCTGGCGCGCAGAGCCGGGATCCCGGTTGCCGTTTCAGCAGGCAATGGTTCGTCAGCCAGCAATTCTGTCCTGTCGGTTCAGAACAGTCGTGTCTCAGCGGCGGTGACGGAAGGCGAGGGAGAGAAAGCGCTTCAGTAGAGGTTTGACGAAGGCAAAAAAAATGGCGCACAATGTGCGCCATTTTATTAACAGGTACTATTACTTACGGTATTTAGTAGCCTGGTTGTCCAGACGCTGGTTAGCGCGAGCTGCGTCGTCTTTAGCAGCCTGAACGTCGGAACGCATTGCGTTCACGTCGTTGCTCAGCTGGTCAACTTTAGCGTTCAGAGTCTGAACGTCAGAAGACAGCTGATCGATTTTAGCGTTGCTGGAGCAACCTGCCAGCAGAGTAGAACCCAGGATTACCGCGCCCAGTACCAGTTTAGTACGATTCATTATTAATACCCTCTAGATTGAGTTAATCTCCATGTAGCGTTACAAGTATTACACAAAGTTTTTTGGGTTGAGAATATTTTTTTGATGGGATTACGCCTATTTTTGATCGTTCGCTCAAAGAAGCAACGAAATCGGCAATTTTGACGAAAAAGCTATGTTAAAAAAGGCATTTTTCATCGGATTCATCTTAGATAAATCGCGATTAAATAGAAAAACCCGATTTGCTTTTTGAATAGTTCTGGTTAATGGCGGGAATAAAAAAAGCGCCCCGAAGGACGCTTTTTAACAAAACAATAATTTGTTCGTGAAATATTACAGTACGTGGACAGAAGCAGTGTTGGTTGTGCCGCTTGGTACCAGCGCGCCAGAAACCATAACCACCACGTCGCCTTTCTGTGCCAAACCACAATCAACCAGTTCCAGCGCCACTTCTTTACCCAGACGATAGAAATCATCGGTAGATGCAATCTCTTTCACCAGGTGTGGGATCACGCCTTTGCTCAGCACCAGCTGACGCGCGGTGGTTTCGTTCGTGGTCAGCGCCAGGATGGTTGCATCCGGGAAGTATTTACGTACGGCACGCGCAGATTTACCGCCCTGGGTCGCCACGACAATCAGTGGGGCTTCCAGTTTCTCGGCGGTTTCTACCGCACCACGGCACACGGCTTCGGTGATGCGCAGTTTACGGCTGTCGTTGTTGTAATCCAGACGGCTTTTCATCACGCGGTCGGTACGCTCACAGATGGTCGCCATGATGCCGACCGCTTCCAGAGGGTATTTCCCTTTTGCAGATTCGCCAGACAGCATAACGGCATCGGTACCGTCGAGGATGGCGTTCGCCACGTCGCCGGCTTCAGCACGGGTAGGGCGTGGGTTTTTGATCATGGAGTCCAGCATCTGCGTTGCGGTGATAACCACTTTACGCGCGCGAACGCATTTCTCGATCATCATCTTCTGCGCGAAGATCACTTCTTCAACCGGGATTTCTACGCCCAGGTCGCCACGCGCTACCATGATACCGTCAGACGCTTCAAGGATTTCGTCGAAGTTGTTCAGGCCTTCCTGGTTTTCGATCTTGGAGATGATCTGGATGTTCTCACCACCGTGCGCTTTCAGGTGCTCACGGATCTCAACCACATCAGAACGTTTACGGATGAAGGACGCCGCAACGAAGTCCACACCTTGTTCGCAGCCGAAGATCAGGTCTTGTTTGTCTTTTTCAGCCAGCGCTGGCAGAGCAATGGACACACCCGGCAGGTTAACGCCTTTGTTTTCGCCCAGATCGCCGTTGTTCAGCACTTTACAGATAACCTTGTTACCTTCAATCGCGGTCACTTCCATGCCGATCAGGCCGTCATCTACCAGCACGGTGTTGCCAACGGACAGATCGCTGGTGAAGCCTTCGTAGGTCACGGCAACGATTTCGTTATTACCTACAACGGATTTGTCGGTGGTGAAGGTGAAGGTCTGGCCCGCTTTCAGGGAAACGTCGTTACCGCCTTCCAGTTTGATGGTGCGGATTTCAGGACCTTTGGTGTCGAGCAGGATTGCCGCTTTTTTCCCGGTCTTGCTCATCACGTTGCGCAAGTTCTGAATACGCTGACCGTGTTCAGCATAGTCGCCGTGGGAGAAGTTCAGACGCATCACGTTCATGCCGGCATCCAGCATTTTGCTCAGCATCTCTTCGGATTCGGTTTTCGGGCCGATAGTACAAACAATTTTCGTCTTTTTCATGACAGTCTTAGTCTTTAAGTTGGGAAGGATATGGAAATCTCGCTCCGGGGGCGCACCGCCGCGGAGTCAAACCTGTGTTGCGAAAGAGTATATGACACGCACTAAGAATAGGTGACATCAAATGAGCGTGCAGAAGAAAGTATGCCTGAGTGCCAGCCCAACGAATGAGAGGAGAAGTTGTACGTTGTTTTTTGTATTCCAAGCGCTGAAACCATTCACCAGGGATTTGGCGCGCATTATACGCTGATTCACAGTAAAAAGGAAAATGGAAACAGCGTTTCAAAAACATTCTGTGCAGATTCACATAAGTTTGTTATCAAGGCGTTAAGGCCTAATGTCATCTTATGACGGCAGGCGCAACGCCCGCCGTTTTTTGCTCATTTTTCCAGCGCCTGTTGAAGGTCGGCGATCAGATCCTTCGCATCCTCAATCCCCACCGACAGGCGTATCAGCTGCGGCACAATGCCGTTTGCAAGACGCTGCGCCAGTGGAATGGAGGCGTGGGTCATGCTGTAGGGCTGGCTCACCAGACTCTCCACCCCGCCCAGGCTTTCCGCCAGGGTAAAGAGCGTAAGATGACGAATCACCTCTGTCGCGCGTTGCGCATCGCCTTTAATCACAACGGAGATCATGCCGCCCGGCAGCGCCATTTGTCTGCGGGCAAGCGCATACTGGGGGTGTGACTCCAGCCCGGGATAGAGCACGCTCTCTATCTGCGGATGCTGCTCCAGCCATTGCGCAATCGCCAGCGCGTTGGCACTGTGCTTCTCAACGCGCAGGGAGAGGGTGCGAATCCCCCGTAGCGTCAGGAAGCTGCTGAACGGATCCAGAACGCCGCCAACCGCGTTTTGCAGATAGCCCAGACGCTCCGTGAGATCCTTATTTGCCCCGACAACAGCCAGCCCGGCAACCACGTCTGAATGACCGTTGAGATATTTGGTGGCGGAGTGAACCACAATGTCGAACCCCGCCTCCAGCGGTCGGTGAATGACCGGGGAGGCGAAGGTATTATCCGCCACGCTGATCGCATTATGGCGCCGGGCAATGTCCGCGATGGCCTCCAGGTCGGCCAGTTTCAGCAGCGGGTTCGTCGGCGTTTCCACCCAGATCATGCGGGTGTTCGGGCGAATGGCGGCCTCAAGTCCGGCTACATCGTCCGGCTTAACCCAGCTCACCTGTAACCCGGTGCTGCGCTTGCGCACGTTTTCGATCAGGCGATACGTACCGCCATACACGTCGTCAATGGCAACGATATGGCTGTCTTTATCCAGCAGTTCGAGCACGGTGGAAATGGCCGCCAGCCCTGACGCGAAGGCGTACCCGCGCGTGCCGCCTTCCAGTTCGGCGATGGCGGTCTCCAGCGCATGGCGGGTTGGGTTGCCGCTCCGGGAGTATTCGTAGCCGCTATGTTCACCCGGTGCCGGTTGCGCAAACGTCGACGTGGCGTAAATTGGCGGCATCACGGCGCCGTGCGTGTCGTGATACTCACCGCTGTGAACGCTGAGGGTGGCCAGGTTTTTCATCTTTTGCTCCTTTTATTTCGTCAGGCGGTTACGCCAGGTGGTGAGTACGTCACTGCGTGTGATCAGACCCAGAAAGCGGTCTTCGTCATAAATAATCGCCACCAGGCCACGGTCAAAGATGGTGTACAGGGCGCTCTCCGGGGCCTGCTTATCCAGATATTCGACCTGACGCGTCATGGCCGCCGTCACGGGGAGAGAGAAGCGATCGGCATCTCCCTCAATGTGTCGCAGCAGGTCCCACTCGTCGATGATGCCGACGACCTTGTTGTTATCGAGCACCGGCAGCTGGGAGATGTCGTACAGGCGCATGCGGGCCAGAACGGTGGAAAGCGTGTCGTCCGGGGCGGCAGTCACCGTCGCGCCTTCATCGTGGCGCAGGGCAATATAGTCCGAGAGATCGCCTGCCTGCGGACGTGAAATCAGCCCCTGCTGGCGCATCCAGTCGTCGTTGAACATCTTCGAGAGGTATTTATTGCCGCTGTCGCAGGCGAAGGTGACCAAACGTTTTGGCGTAGTCTGCGCCTGGCAATATTTCAGCGCCGCCGCCAGCAGCGTGCCGGTGGAGGAGCCTGCCAGGATCCCTTCCGTTTTTAGCAGATCGCGGGCGGTGGTGAACGCCTCACGATCGGTAATGCGCCAGGCGCGGTTAACCCCTTCGATGTGCGCCAGCGGAGGGATAAAGTCTTCGCCAATCCCTTCAACCAGCCACGATCCGGCATCGTGATGGCGTCCGGTCTCAACCTGGTCCGCCAGCACCGACCCGGCCGGATCGGCAAGCACAAATTCCGTCTGCGGCGAATGTTCTGCAAACCACGCCTGTAAGCCACCCAGCGTACCGCCGGACCCCACGCCGACGACGATGGCATCGATCTGACCGTCAAGCTGTTCAAACAGTTCCGGTGCGGTAGTGGTGCGGTGCGCCAGCGGATTGGCCGCGTTATTGAACTGGTCGATATAAAACGCGCCTGGCAGTTCGTTCGCCAGCCGCCGGGCATAATCCTGGTAGTAGGCCGGATGCCCTTTATTCACATCTGAACGGGTCAGCACGACCTGCGCTCCTAACGCGCGCAGGTGGAAAATCTTCTCGCGGCTCATTTTGTCCGGCACCACCAGGATCAGCGAGTATCCCTTTTGCGCCGCAATCAACGCCAGCCCCAGGCCGGTGTTCCCCGCCGTGGCTTCAATAATGGTGCCGCCGGGCCGTAGCTGCCCCATACGCTCGGCTTCGTTAATCATCGACAGCGCGACGCGGTCTTTAATCGAGCCGCCTGGATTCTGATTTTCCAGCTTCAGAAACAGCGAGCAGGGGCCGGTATCCAGCTTGTGCAGCTGGATGAGTGGCGTATGGCCAATTAGTTCGGTGACGGAGTGGTAAAGCGTCATGGTCATGTCCTGTGAAGAGGTGATGACCGGATGATAGGACCATGAAATTTTCTCAATAAAGAACGTTTCACTGGGTTTTAGAACAGAAAGGAATAATCCTTATGTTTTTGGATTGAAAGACAGCAAGACGTAAAGGTGCCCGGATGTGAGGATGGCTATATCAGTACGTAGTGCTGAAAAATTAACCAATTTCGTCGGATGAATGAGACCTGATATGCAAAAGGCAGATAATTATTGCAGATATTCATCTAAATGCTTTTCACCCTCCAGTTCGCTGCTTATTCCGCCGCATTATAAGAAATTCTTTTTTGGTCATTTAAAAGCTGATAACGGCTGTTTACTATCTTTTGGACATCCATACTGCTAAACCGCTATATGCGTAACGGATAACGAATAAGAATGATCGTACTCAGTAATATTTCGAAGGTTTTTGACAACGGGAAGCTGGCGCTGACAGCCGTTGATAACGTCAATTTGACGATAGAGCAGGGACAGATTTACGGGATCATTGGTTACAGCGGGGCCGGGAAAAGTACGCTTATCCGTCTGCTGAACGGTCTGGAAAAGCCCAGCGCCGGCAGCGTCACTATTAACGGTCAGGATATCTCCGCCGCGAAGGGAGAAGCGCTGCGTCAGGCACGCCTGAAAATCAGCATGGTGTTCCAGCACTTTAATCTGCTCTGGTCGCGCACGGTGAAGGAAAACATCGCCTTTTCAATGCAAATTGCCGGTGTGCCAAAAGCGCAAATTCAGGCTCGCGTTGCCGAGCTGGTGGAGCTGGTCGGCCTGAAGGGACGCGAGAATGCCTACCCGTCGCAGCTGAGCGGCGGGCAAAAACAGCGTGTGGGCATTGCCCGCGCGCTGGCCAATCATCCGGACGTACTGCTGTGTGACGAAGCCACCTCGGCGCTAGATCCGCAGACCACCGATCAGATCCTCGATCTGCTCCTGGACATTAACCGTCGTTTTAACCTGACCATCGTACTCATTACGCATGAGATGCATGTGGTGCGCAAAATCTGCGACCGCGTGGCGGTAATGGAGAACGGCAAGGTGGTGGAAGAGGGGGAGGTGCTGAGCGTGTTTACGCATCCTCAGCAGCCGATCACCCGGCAGTTTGTCCGCCAGGTGAGCCAGTACGCGGAGGAAGAGACCTTCAATACCGAACTGGCAAATGAGCTGGAGGGCGCGGTCATCAAGCTCACCTTCACCGGGCACAGCACGCACAGGCCGATCGTCGGTGAACTGACCCTGCGCTACGGCCTGCCGTTTAACATCCTGCACGGCAAAATGACGCAAACCGCCCACGGTGTTTTCGGGCAGCTCTGGGTGCACGTGGTGGCATCGGATGAACAACTGAACAATATCCTCGCCGACCTGAAGCAAAGCGATATTGAAGGCGAGGTAATCAAGCATGGCTGAAGAACTCTTTCCGCACCTGAAGTGGGATCAACTTTGGGCTGCAACCCAGGAGACGCTCTACATGACCGCGCTTTCCGGCGTGGCGACGTTTGTTCTGGGGATCGCGCTCGGTCTGGCGCTGTTTTTAACCGCCCGCGGCGGGTTATTCCACAACCGCACGGTCTACAGCGTGATGTCGATTGTGGTGAACGTGTTCCGCTCGATTCCGTTCATCATTCTCATTGTTCTGCTGATCCCGTTCACCAAGACCGTTGTGGGGACCATTCTCGGCGCTAACGCTGCGCTGCCCGCTCTGATTGTGGGCGCCGCGCCGTTTTACGCCCGTCTGGTCGAGATTGCCCTGCGGGAAGTGGATAAAGGGGTAATTGAAGCCACGCGTTCGATGGGCGCGCGGCTGAGCACGTTAGTGTTTCGGGTTTTACTGCCGGAATCTTCACCCGCACTGGTTTCAGGTATGACGGTGACGCTGATTGCGCTGGTGAGCTACAGCGCAATGGCGGGGGTGATAGGTGCCGGCGGTTTGGGAAATCTGGCTTATCTGGAAGGATTCCAGCGCAACCATGGTGACGTCACGCTGGTGGCAACGGTGACCATTCTGATCATCGTGTTCATTATCCAGTTCTGCGGCGATGCCATTACTTCACTGTTAGATAAACGCTAATAAATACACACAGGAACCACATCATGAAAAAGACACTGACACTGATCGCCGCAGCCACCCTGAGCGCCCTGAGCTTTGCCTCCTGGGCGGACACGCTCACCGTGGGGGCGTCCAACACCCCGCACGCGGAAATTCTGGAGCAGGCTAAGCCGATTCTGGCGAAGCAGGGGATCGATCTGGAGATTAAACCGTTCCAGGACTACATTCTGCCAAACACGGCGCTGGCAGGGCATGACATTGATGCCAACTATTTCCAGCACATCCCTTACCTGAACAGCGTGCTTAAAGATCATGCGGGCGATAAGGATTATGATTTTGTCAGTGCAGGCGCAATCCACATTGAGCCGATCGGTATCTATTCAAAAAAATACAAATCGCTGAAGGATCTGCCGGAAGGCGGCAAAATCATCATGCGTGATGCGGTTTCCGAGGAAGGGCGTATTCTCTCCATCTTCGAAAAAGAGGGCGTGATCAAGCTGAAGCCAGGCATCGATAAAGTGACCGCGCGCATCAGTGATATTGTGGAGAACCCGAAAAAGCTGCAATTCACCCCTAACGTCGAGGCATCTCTGCTGCCGCAGATGTACAACAACGACGAAGGTGCTGCGGTGGTGATCAACGCCAACTACGCAATTGATGCCGGTCTGGATCCGGTCCACGATCCAATTGCGGTTGAAAGCGGTGAGAATAACCCGTACGCCAACATCATTACCGTTCATCGCGGTGATGAGAAGAAGAAGGATATCGTCGCGCTGGTGAACGTGCTGCACTCCAAAGAGATTCAGGACTGGATCCGCACCAAATACAAAGGCGCGGTCATCCCGGTAAACAACTAATCGCCTGATTTTCCAGACGAAGCCCGGCGAACAACACGCCGGGCTTCTTTTTTGTATCCAGCCGACGAATGATTTAAGCTGACGGTTTAGGGCAACGGAGTGATGGCAATGGGCAATGTGACCAAAGACGAAGCGCTGTACCAGGAGATGTGTCGGGTGGTTGGCAAGGTCGTTCTGGAGATGCGTGACTTAGGGCAGGAGCCCAAGCATATCGTGATTGCCGGGGTACTGCGTACCGCGCTGGCGAACCAGCGCGTTAAGCGCAGTGAGTTGACCACCAAAGCGATGGAAACGGTGGTTAAAGCGCTGGCCGGTTAGGACGAAGCGTCTCGCGAGTTTTTCAGTTCCCGCATATCAACAGTCATTATTGTTATTTCCTCTTCATGATGAAGGCGTGTTTAACTGACTCCAGGTTAAGCGAGAAGGGTAATGACGATGAAAAAATGGATAAGCACGTTACGGCGGTTTTTTGCGCCCCGACCAGCGAATGCGGAGAACAGCGCGCAACGTGTTCTTGAGTCAATACTGCCTGTCGCCAGCCTCTATGGCGTGGACGTAGCCAACATCGACCCGGAGTGGTTCTATGTTAAAACGTCACGCTGAACTTCGCCGGACGCGCGAAATGTACTGGAATGAGCTGTGCGTGATGCGTGTAAAGTGAGAATGAAGGGAAAAATGCCCTGGCTAATCCTCGGTAAACGATAGCCGTTTTGTTACCACTATCTCCTTTCTCAGATGGAGATGATAATGAAACGGACAGTATTAACCCCCGCGCTTTCTGCCACCGTGCTATTGCTTGCCATGCAGGCGGCACACGCTGGTCCACAGGCGCATGTTGTATGCAGTTATTCCCATACCCTCGGCGATGATGCCATTATGATGTACGGCATGCCCAACGAGGCCATGCTGCACGATTTTTTTGGTAACGTGCAAACGGATGCTTACTCCAGCCGTGAATCGCTGCGTACCCAGGAAAAGACCACCTGCGATAACAAAGCAGACAGCTCGGCCTACTGGGCTCCGTCGCTAAAATTACCGGACGGAACGGTGGTCAAACCCGCCTATCAAAAAACCTATTATCAGGCATCGAACGTTGACGCCTGGCCGCTGCACCCGTTCCCGGCGGGGCTGTCGCTGCTGGCAGGCGATCATCACGGCACCGCGCCGAATCGACATATCACCTTTTTATGCGCCAACGGCAAGGGCTACACCACCAGAACGGGTGAAGTCTGCGGCTTACGCAAGGCGAAGGATGCCGTGCAGTTTAATATCGGCATTCAGTTCCCGAACTGCTGGGACGGGGTCAACCTGAAGCCCGCCCACGGCCTGGCTAACGCCACCTACGATACGAAAGGACAGTGTCCGTCCGCCTTCCCGGTGAAGATCCCGACGGTGAACATGAATATTGCGTACGTGCTTCCGACAATTAGCTCTCTGGATACCAGCAAAGTCCAGCTTTCCCTCGACCCCACCATGCATGGCAGTGAACGTGAAGAGCGATGGGGGAGCCTGTATACGGCGCATGCTGACTTCATGAACGGCTGGACGGAAGATGCCGCGCGCTTTATGACCGACCTGTGCATGAACCGCGGAATGGATTGCGGCACCACCGTGCCGTATGGTTATTCAAAAGCGAAGGCCAACGTCTGGCTCAGCAGCATGGAACCCGCACTTTCACAGCCCGATCCCCAGGTCTTACTGGTGCAGGATAACTGGAAGAACGGTGGACGCACGAAAAACAGCGAAACATTGTCGCTGGTGAAGTTCAACATCCCTCCGCTGCCTGCCGGACAGGATCCTGCCCAGTTTAAATACCGCGTGAGAATTTATGGCGGGAAAGTGGAAACCAACGGCGCGGATCAAATCTTCTTCTATCCGGCGAGTAACGACTGGGATCCGGCCACCGTGAGCTGGCATTCACGGCCGTCCTGCAACTATCGCTCGGATGCGGTGCTTTACCTGAACCACTCCCGCGAATACCGGATGGTGGATGTCGATAAAGCGGTACGCAAGGCGCTGGCAGAAGGGAAAACTGAAATTTCGTGGTATATCGGCGGCGATCGTCAGGGAAACCACTATCAGTTTGAGACGGGGTCATCTCAACAAAGCCTGATCCTGATGCTGACCGGGTTTAGCAAAACGCCGGAGATCTGATAGCGGGTAGCAAATGTATTCATAAAAAAAGCACCGGCATGGCCGGTGCTCTGTATTCAGATCTTGCAGGCATCGCCGCAGTCGTCATCGGCGACAATCGCCTGGGCTTTTTTATCCGCATCGTCGAGACGTTCCGCGTTGCGCTCTTCTGCTTCATCCAGCCCGTTAAAGACTAAGTTATCGAGATCAATTTCCATGTGCCACCTGCGTTATTCAGTTTTTGATACTGGCACAGTATAAGTCAAAAAAAGCGGGCCAGGCACCCCTCAGCACATATGGATAATCCCTGCCATACTCAGTGCTTTATTGCTGAGGAAAGCCGATGATTACACTCTGTAAAACCTGCGGTACCGCTTACGATGAACAGCCCAAAAACTGCCCGATTTGCGACGATGAGCGCCAGTATGTCCCGGTGACGGGCCAGGCATGGACGGACTTCGACAGCCTTACGACCACGCACACCAACAAATGGCAACAGCTGGAGCCGCAGCTGTTCAGCATCAAAACCGTTCCCGCTTTTGCCATCAACCAGCGGGCGCTTCTGCTGAGTACGCCGCAGGGCAATGTTCTGTGGGACTGCATCGCCAACCTCGATCCGGCGACCAGAGCGTTAGTTGACGCGCTCGGGGGCATCAGCGCGATCGCGATTTCGCACCCACATTACTACACCACCATGCAGGAGTGGGCCGCCGCGTTTAACGCGCCGATCTACCTGCACGCCAGCGATCGGCAGTGGGTGATGCGTGACAGTCCGGCGATACGCTTCTGGGAGGAGGACGCCCTGGAGATTTTGCCGTCGGTGACGCTGCTGCGTCTGGGCGGGCATTTTGCAGGCGGCACGGTGCTGCACTGGCAGTCAGGCGACGGCGTGCTGCTGGCCGGTGATATTTTGCAGGTTACGCCTGGTAAGGACGCCGTGTCGTTTATGTGGAGTTATCCGAATATGCTGCCGCTGCCTGCCCGCACCGTTGAATCGGTGATCGGTCGACTGACCGGGAAAACGTACCAGCGACTGTACGGGGCCTTTGAAGGGCAAAACATCCCGGCGAACGCAGATGAGATTGTGCAGCGGTCGGGCCAGAAATATATTGCTTGTCTCCGCTAAGGCACGGTGGTTAAATTTTACGAGTGTGATCGCGATCATACCTAAACTAAAACAGATAAAAGAGAAATGGCTATGCAACATATCATTGAAGGTTTTCTCAGCTTTCAAAAAGAGATTTTCCCGCAACGTAAAGAGCTTTTTCGTAGTTTAGCGTCCAGTCAGAATCCCAAAGCGCTGTTTATCTCCTGCTCCGACAGCCGTCTGGTTCCGGAACTGGTCACGCAGCAGGAGCCAGGACAGCTCTTTGTCATTCGAAACGCGGGCAACATTGTGCCACCGTTCGGGCCGGAGCCTGGCGGTGTCTCTGCAACCATCGAATACGCGGTAGTGGCCCTTGGCGTGACCGATATTGTTATTTGCGGCCACTCCAACTGCGGCGCGATGAAGGCGATTGCTGACAACGCCGATCTGGAGCCGATGCCAGCCGTTTCCCACTGGCTGCGCTATTCTGATGCGGCAAAAGCGGTGGTTGAAAAGAAAACCTGGGATCAGCCAATCGATAAAGTGAATGCGATGGTGCAGGAGAACGTCTTTGCTCAGCTGAGCAACATCAAGACCCATCCGTCGGTGGCGGTAGGCCTGCGCAACAACGCCATTCGCCTGCACGGCTGGGTGTATGACATCGAAAGCGGCAAAATCCTTGCCCTGGACAAGAACACTAAATCGTTCGTGTCGTTGTCGGAAAACCCGGAAGTTTTCTTCGAGTAATCCGACACCGCAGGGCAGGGAAGCCCTGTTAAAACTCCGTGTAAGGTAATTTTCGTCGCACGCCCGACGCAGGATTCCCCGCCGCTTTCGCCATCGCTTTACCAATTTCAGCGCACTCAGACAAACCCTGAACAAACGGATGATCGTGCATCAGCCAGGGGATCGCCCCAAAAGCGATACGTCCGCGCAGAGACGCAGGTGACAGCAACGTGTAGTCTTCCCCCACGTCCGGTATTTCATCCCCCGTTTCCTCAAGCTGTTTGCGCAGCGTCGGGAAGGGAATATCCTTATTTCTGAGCGGTTTCTGCCCGCGGGCATCGATAAAGACGTCGAAGCGATAACGCTTTTCTTTCGTGGTGATGACGGTCTGATCGCTGCCGATATCCAGGTCGTAATCATCACCGAGTGCGACTACGCTAATGATCCCTGCCTCGCGCAGTGCCAGTAACCGGCGGATAGACTGCGGTGGAATGGCGGCATAGTTATCAATAAACACACGCTCCAGCCCGGATTTAAACCGTTCTCTGTCACGTTCATTGAGTGAAGGGACAATGGCCTGAACTACTTCATGCAGACGAAGCACGGTATAGCGCCAGGCAACGGTGCGTTTCTCGCACTTATTGCGCTCCACTTCTTTCAGATTCGCTTCGGCCCAGGTGAAAGGACCATGCTTTTTACGATCCTCAAACCAGACATCACGAAGCGTGTCAGCATTCAGCGTGCCGATCGCTATCGCCTGGCACCAGCGCGGATCGGCCAGCTCAAGCTCTTTCACCATCAGCGCAAAGATGCGGTCAAGCAGCCCGTCAGGGCCTTTGGCAATTTCGCTTTCTGCCACAGACTCCGTTAACACCGACAGCGGTTCATAAGGGATAGGGCAGTAAAAGTCGGCCTCCGGAAGAACGCCCGAGCGGGACATCAGCGTGATGTTTAGCCCCTCACTACCTTTATTGACAACGAACTGCTCCCCGCTAAACCGACCATGCTGCATTACTACAGCCATAGCAGCGTCCAGTCCGCTGAGGGAGGTACCCATAATCCCCACCTCACAGGCTCGGATATCCGCGTCCATCAGTCCCGACCATGGGCTTGGGAAATAGTCGCGGGTGGATTCATCTTCATCAGGCCAGACGTGACCGGTGGCGACCACGGCAAGGTCAAATCTTCTGGAGAAAGGCGCATCGTTCACTGACAGGGCCACGCCGTCTGCATCTGCTTTGATATCCGTTACTTCTGCGTTGGGATGAACCTCGACCTGAAATCCTGCCTTTTTCGCCTCGGCAACGACGGCGAGAAAACGGTCGTGGAAATATTCACCCAGCAGAATACGGGGCAAAAACTGCCGGTCGTGCAGTTTGTCTTTGTCGACGCTATAGCGGGCAAGGTGGGCTGCATTTTGCTGTTTAAGCCAGTCGAGATAGGTGATAAAAATGGGCGGGATTTCGATACTGGCGATATTCGCCAGCATCAGTCGGGAGTTATCTTCATCGCTGTAAGGCATACCGACGCCGGGCTGATCTGCTTTCTCAAACACGGTGATCGAAAGGGGCGCTGCGTTGGTAAGAAGTGAGTAGAAGGTGTAAATCCCTGTTGGGCCTGAGCCGATAATGGCAATTTTTTTCATCGAAAGCGTTCCTGCGTTTCTGAACCATAGAATAAGCGTAGCAGGAGAAAGGTTAAGTCATTCAATGAAGGGAAAAATTAAGACGTTCAGAAGAGGATTTTTGCACCATTTCAGGACTGAAATGGTGCGTCCGAGTGGACTCGAACCACCGACCCCCACCATGTCAAGGTGGTGCTCTAACCAACTGAGCTACGGACGCAGAATGGTGCGTTCAATTGGACTCGAACCAACGACCCCCACCATGTCAAGGTGGTGCTCTAACCAACTGAGCTATGAACGCATTGTGTTGTCGGTGACAACGGGGACGAATATTAGCGGCACAGCCCCAAGGTGGCAAGAGGGAAAATGCATTTTTCTCTCTGATTTCACGCGATTGCTTCATTACCGCGCAAAGTGAAGAGAAAGTAGCCGCCAGCCGGCGGCTACTGTGTCATTAACGCGCAGCGCGTTGCAAAATTACCGCAGACGACTGACGTTGCAGGAAGCGCATGCGCAGCATCATCATAATGGCTGCAGACGTTAAGCCGATGATAAAGCCCATCCAGAATCCGGCTGGCCCCATGCGATCCACCACCAGATCCGTGAGCGCCAGAATATACCCACTCGGCAGGCCCAGAACCCAGTAAGCGATAAAGGTGATAAAGAAGATGGAACGCGTATCTTTATACCCACGCAGCACGCCGCTGCCAATTACCTGGATAGAGTCAGAGATCTGGTAAATGGCCGCCAGCAGCATCAAATGCGAGGCCAGGGTCACTACTTCCGGGTTGTCGTTATAGAGCAGGGCAATTTGCTCACGCAACAGCACGGTAAAGAGCGCGGTACAGACTGCCATGCAGACGCCGACGCCCAGCCCGGTGCGGGCTGCCGTTTGCGCATCCAGCGTCGAGCCTTGCCCCAGACGAAAGCCCACGCGAATCGTCACCGCAGCAGCCAGGGACATCGGCAGGACGAACATCAAAGAGCTGAAGTTCAGGGCGATCTGGTGGCCTGCCACGTCAATGATCCCTAACGGCGAGACCAGCAGGGCGACAACGGCAAACAGCGTCACTTCAAAGAACAGCGCCAGCGCAATGGGCAGACCCAGTTGGGTAAGGCGGCTCATCATCGACCAGTCAGGCGTGCTAAAGGCGGTGTCGTTACGAATGTCGCGCATGGATCGCGCATGTTTAACGTAGGTGAGCATACAGCCGAACATCACCCAGTACACCGCAGCCGTCGCCACGCCACAACCCACGCCGCCGAGTTCCGGCATGCCAAAATGACCGTAGATGAAGATGTAGTTCACGGGAATGTTCACCAGCAAGCCGATAAAGCCCATCACCATGCCCGGCTTGGTTTTTGCCAGCCCTTCACACTGGTTACGAGCCACCTGGAAGAAGAGATAACCGGGCGCGCCCCAGAGCAGGGCGCGCAGATAACCGACTGCTTTATCTGCCAGCGCCGGGTCGATATTATGCATGGCGCGAATAATATACCCGGCGTTCCACAGGACGATCATAATCAGGACGGAGACACCCCCGGCCAGCCAGAAGCCCTGGCGCACCTGATGGGCTACGCGGTCGCGTCGACCGGAGCCGTTAAGCTGCGCGATAACAGGCGTCAGCGCCAGCAGCAGGCCGTGACCAAACAGAATGGCCGGGAGCCAGATTGAGGTTCCGATCGCCACGGCGGCCATATCGGTGGCGCTGTAACCACCGGCCATTACCGTATCCACAAATCCCATTGCGGTTTGGGCTACCTGCGCGACGATCACCGGTATGGCCAGTGCCAATAACTGACGCGCTTCGATCATATACTTCTGCACGTGAACACCTTTGTATTGTAGTTATTTGAGAGACTAAAAAGGCCGCCGTTACTGGCAGCAAGAAGAAAAAACAGAGGGATGCCAGCTATTGTAGCGGGGTTTAACTAATTATCTAGTGAAAAAATCGCCAGAAATTGCGCATCACTGGCAACCTGTTTTTTCAACTGTTATTGTGGTGGGATTATACGGTGTCATCGCCGTTCGGAATGAACAGGAGCTGTAAGCATGTTTACTGGTATTGTGCAGGGCACTGCCAAAGTGGTGTCCATTGATGAAAAACCGAATTTCCGCACTCACGTAGTTGAGCTGCCTGAATATATGCTCGACGGCATTGAAACCGGGGCGTCGATAGCGCATAACGGCTGCTGCCTGACGGTGACCGAAATTAACGGTAACCAGATAAGCTTTGATTTAATGAAAGAGACGCTGCGCATCACTAACCTGGGTGAGCTGGTGGTGGGGGATACCGTCAACGTTGAACGTGCGGCGAAATTCAGCGATGAGATTGGCGGGCATCTGATGTCGGGCCATATTATGACCACCGCAGAAGTGGCGAAAATCGTGACCTCGGAAAATAACCGTCAAATCTGGTTTAAGGTGCAGGATCCGTCATTAATGAAATACATCCTTTATAAAGGATTTATTGGCATCGATGGGATTAGTCTGACCGTCGGTGAAGTGACGCCAACGCGTTTTTGCGTGCATTTAATTCCTGAAACGCTGCAACGTACTACGCTTGGCGCAAAAAAACTGGGGCAGCGCGTAAATATCGAAATTGATCCGCAGACCCAGGCGGTCGTGGATACCGTTGAGCGCGTGCTGGCGGCGAAAGAGGCGGCGATAATAAAGGCCGTGGAAGAAGAATAAAAAATAACCCCGGGTAACCGGGGTTATTTTTCAGCGGGCCACGCGCAGGCCGTGCTCAATCCCACGACTAAACACCACCTGCCACAGCTGTATATCCCGCGCGCGGAACGCACCCGCGCAGGCATTAAGATAATAGCTGAACATCCGTTTGAATCGTTCCGAATAGTTGTCGGCGATTTCAGGCCATGCAGCCTGGAAACGTTCATGCCAGGCCATCAGCGTGGTGTCGTAATCTGCGCCGAAGTTATGCCAGTCTTCCACAATAAAATGCGGTTCGCTGGCGTTCGCAATATGGCGAACAGAGGGTAAACAACCATTCGGGAAGATATATTTGTTGATCCAGGGATCCACATTGTTATCGGTGCGTTTAGAGCCGATGGTGTGTAGCAGAAAAATTCCGTCAGGCTTCAGGTTATGGTCGGCGACGTCGAAATAAGTCTTGTAGTTCTTTGGCCCCACGTGCTCGAACATACCCACGGAAACAATCCGATCGAACTGCTCATTCAGGTCGCGGTAATCCTGAAGCCGAATATCGACATCCAGACCCAGACACCGTTCCTGTGCCATCTTCTGCTGTTCAGCTGAAATCGTGACGCCGACTACGCTGACACCGTAATGTTTCGCCATAAACCAGGCAAGGCCGCCCCAACCACAGCCGATGTCCAGCACGCGCATGCCGGGCTGTAACTGCAACTTATCGCAAATCAGCTGTAGCTTATCCTGCTGCGCCTCTTCAAGGGTTGTCGCTTTTTTCCAGTATCCGCAGGAGTACTGCATTAACGGGTCGAGCATACGGCTGAAAAGATCGTTGCCCAGGTCATAATGCTCTTTACCGACGATCCACGCGCGCTTTTTACTTTGCAGATTGAACAGGCGGGCGGAGGCGATACGTAACGTATCTTTGAAATGACGAGGGAGCTGATTTTCAAGACCGGCGCGTAAAACGCTGGAGAAGAACATATCCAGCCGCTCACACTCCCACCAGCCGTCCATATAGCTTTCACCCAGCCCTAACGATCCCTCCTGTAACACGCGTTTGAAAAAATCGGGATGTTTAATCTGGGGATCGGAGGGGGATGAGCCATTAATCGTAATGCCCGCACGTCCCAACAGTTCACTGACGATCCGGGACCAGTTATCGTCCGGAACGCTGACTTCTTCTATACACGATGAACTCATAGCTTCTCCATCACCTTGCTGTGATCAGAACCTTAAAACAGCGTAGACGCTTTTTTGGTTTGTGAGAAATCTCACGGTAAATGCCCGCGAGGCTAATATCCGACGTAGAACAGAGGAAGGGAGATAACCCTTGCCGAAATGCCTTCCATGGTAAAACGGGAGCGCTCCGGCTCCCGTTAACACTTAATATTTATCGTATTTAATCGAACCAAATTCAGTATAGGCCGCAAAATTTGGTGATTCAACAGAAAATTGTTAGCAACCTAATCACTGGTTTTTAACATAGTTTCCCACGTAATCAGGCGTGCGACGTTTCTGTCTGCGCGTTTTCACTCTGCTCGCGATGGGCGGAGGACTGCATGCGATAACCCAATCCTGCCAGCACAACGGTGAACAGCATCACGCTGGTGGTGGTGAGCAGCGGGGTTGCAATCAACGCAGAGACCACGAGACTTGCCAGGAAGCACAGGCCAAGTTGCAGGGTATTTTGCAGCGCGGCAGCGCGGCCTGTCGCCTGCGGGAATGGACGCAACGCCTGGGCTACAACGATAGGGTAGATGGCCCCGTTAGCGATCGCCATGACGCAGAACGGAATCAAAATTTCTACAAGCCCGGCGCCGGGAATAAAGCCGACAGCCCAGGTCGCAATCACGCTTAGCGCATACAGCACCAGCAGCCAGGGCAGCATCTGCTGGCCTTCCCATTTTTGCAGCGCGGCGCGACAGCCATAGCCACCCACCAGGAAGGCGATGGTCTGTGGTACATAGCTCAGGCCGATAGCCGCCGGGCTGTAGCCCATGTCATGCAAAATGAACGGCGAACCGGTCAGCCAGGCAAAGAAGCTGGCAGAGCAGGCGGCATAAATCAGCACGTTACCGCGATAGGCTTTCGACCGCAGTAAAGAGGTAAAGGTGATGGGCTTCGCGTCCGGATGCGTCTCTTTTTTATGCGCAGGTTTAAGCCCGAACGCGGGCAGCATCAGGACCAGCGTGATCGCAAAGAGCGTGGCGAAAATGGCCTGCCAGTCGAAATGCGCCAGGATCCAGCTGCCCAGTAACGGGGCGAGTGCCGGAGACAGGCCGACCAACGGCATGATGGTGGCGAAAATGCGGTTAGTGCGTGAGGCGGGGTAGTAATCGGTCACCAGCGCCTGCCAGGTGACCGCTGCGGCACAGACGCCGACCGCCTGAATAAAGCGCAACACCAGTAACCAGGCGGCATCGCGGACCCACAGCATGCCCAGACAGCCTACGGCAAAAATCGCCAGTCCCAGCAACAGGACGGGCTTACGGCCAAAACGATCAGAGAGCGGTCCCCAGAGCAGTTGCGCAAAAGCAAAGCCGGCGAGGAACAAACTCAAACTGGCGCTGATGGCGGCGGCAGGAGTTTGCAAATCTTCCTGCATCGCGGCGAAGGCGGGCAGATACATGTCGGTCGCCAAAAAGCCCAGCACGCTTAAGCCGCCGAGCCAGACTAAAAATCCTTTCCTGGGTTGCACTTTTTTTCTCCTGAGGAGGCAGGTGTACGTTGGCGCAGAGTGTAGGGAGTGCAAAGCGGCTTGTGAAACGCTAATATTTGGTGGGTGCATTCAAAAAATTTGCAGGCTAAAGATGTGGTCAGATTATTCCCTTGAAGTGGTTGATGCCGTGGCGCGTAACGGCAGCTTTACTGGTGCCGCCCAGGAGTTGCACCGCGTTCCCTCGGCTATCAGCTATACGGTGCGCCAGCTGGAAGCGTGGCTGGCAGTCCCGCTGTTCGAGCGGCGTCATCGCGACGTGGAGCTCACGCCTGCCGGCGCGTGGTTTTTGAAGGAAGGCCGGTCTGTTATCAAAAAAATGCAGATCACCCGTGAGCAGTGCCAGCAGATCGCCAACGGCTGGCGCGGGCATCTCGCTATCGCGGTGGATAACATCGTTAAGCCGGAGCGGACCCGGCAAATGATCGTCGATTTCTATCGTCATTTTTCCGACGTCGAACTGCGTGTGTCGCAGGAAGTGTTCAACGGCGTATGGGATGCGCTGGCGGACGGCAGGGCGGAGATGGCGATTGGTGCAACCCAGGCGATCCCGGTTGGCGGGCGCTACGCGTTCCGCGACATGGGCATGCTGAGTTGGACCTGCGTGGTCGCGCGCGATCACCCGCTGGCGGCGCTGGACGGGCCACTGAGTGATGACACCTTACGCAACTGGCCCTCGCTGGTGCTGGAAGATACCTCCCGCTCGCTGCCCAAGCGCATTACCTGGCTGCTGGATAATCAGCGCCGCGTGGTTGCGCCGGACTGGGAGTCGTCAGCCACCTGTCTGAGCGCGGGGCTGTGCGTTGGCATGGTGCCGGTGCATTTTGCGCGCCCGCGCATCGACGCGGGAGAGTGGGTGGCTCTGACGCTGGAAAATCCTTTCCCGGATGCTGCATGCTGTCTGACGTGGCAGCAAAACGACGTCTCGCCAGCCATGGCCTGGCTGCTGGATTATCTGGGAGACAGCGAAACGCTGAACCGGGAGTGGTTGCGGGGACCAGCGTAGCTGGCCCCGTAAAGAGATTAACGTCGGTAGTCGCGGAACGGACCGTCGGCAACGGAACGGCGTTCAATCAGGCGCGGGTGGACTTCAATGGACTGGGACTGTTCTCGCTTGTTGACGATCCTGTCCATCAGCATATTGAAGGCCGTTTCACCCAGCGAATCTTTCGGCTGGTGAATGGTGGTCAGCGCCGGGGTAAAGAAACGGGCGTTGCGAACGTTATCATAGCCGATCACCGAGATGTCCTGCGGAACGCGCAGGCCGAGTTCATCCGCCGCGCAGAGCGCGCCCATTGCCATGATATCGCCGCCGCAGAATACAGCGGTAGGGCGATGCGGCTGGGAGACGATCTGCTGCATAGCGCGATAGCCCGACTCCGGCTCGAAGTCGCCCTGAACAATCCAGTATTCCGGCACGGTGATCAGCGCCTCTTCCATCGCTTTCATGAAACCGGCCAGACGGCCAGCTCCGGTGTTACGCTCCAGCGGACCCGGGATCACGCCAATTTCACGATGACCGCGTTCTACCAGATAACGCCCCGCCATGTAGCCGCCTTCAAAGGCGTTATCAATAACGGAGTCGGTGAAGTCTGCGCGCGCTTCGCCCCAGTCCATGACCACCATCGGAATGTGGCGATACTCTTCCAGCATGGAAAGGACCGACTCGGGGTATTCAGAACACATTACCAGCAGGCCGTCGACGCGCTTTTGCGCCATCATTGACAGGTAAGCGCGCTGTTTTTCAATGTTGTTCCACGCGTTGCCCAGAATCAGGGTATAGCCTTTATGGAAACAGTTTTTTTCAACGGCTTCGATGATTTCAGCAAAGTAGGCCGCTTCACTGCTGGTGGCCAGCAGGCCAATCGATTTGGTGTGATTAACCTTCAGGCTGCGGGCGACGGCACTTGGCGAGTAGTGCAGCTCTTTGATTGCCGCCCAGACGGCATTACGCGTCTCTTCAGCGACGAAACGCGTTTTGTTAATAACATGTGATACGGTTGTAGTGGAAACGTTTGCGCGTTTTGCTACGTCTTTAATTGTTGCCATTAAATGTCACTCCAGACCATATCCTAAGCTCCTGAAAAAAATGAAGGTAAACGTTTGCCTTCTCTCACCCTTATTACGCAAACATGAGTTGCGACACGCCGGGAAAACGACACAGGACGTCAGGAGGGGGTCAGTGGCCGGTACGCTAATAAATTTAGCGTGGAATTTTGTCCTATCTTGATGAAAAGGGGAAGAGGTAAAGTGGATATCCGTTTAAATCCTGGAAGATTTTTGACCTGAACTGTGTAAAAATGAGCAAGCTCACTTTTCGTAGGGTGAATAAAAGGAGAAAAATTGATGAGTACCGATCTGAAGTTTTCGCTGTTTACCACCATTGTTGTTCTTGCCCTGATTGTTGCGGGTGGTTTAACCGCTGCGCTGCACTGATTTAGGTGGAGGGAGAGTCTTCTCCCTCCCTTGCCGCTATTGTTACCTCTCCGGCAAAAATCTTTTGCCAAAATGTTAACTTCTCATTTTTTGTGATTAATGTCATGCTTTTGCCTTCTTAGTCTGTGCCGGGTAACGGCACGGTATCCGGAGTCTTTTCATGAAAATCAATTTTCCCCTGCTGGCCCTGGCGATTGGCGCCTTTGGGATTGGCACCACTGAATTCTCCCCGATGGGGTTATTGCCTGTTATCGCCCGGGGTGTGGACGTCTCTATCCCTGCGGCCGGTATGTTGATTAGCGCCTATGCGATCGGCGTGATGGTGGGCGCACCGCTGATGACGCTGCTGCTTTCGCACCGCGCGCGACGCAATGCGCTGATTTTCCTGATGGCAATTTTTATTCTCGGAAATGTGCTTTCCGCGATTTCGCCGGATTACACCACGCTGATGCTTTCCCGTATTCTGACCAGCCTGAACCACGGCGCTTTCTTCGGGCTGGGCTCGGTTGTTGCCGCAAGCGTAGTGCCAAAACATAAGCAGGCCAGCGCGGTAGCCACTATGTTTATGGGCCTCACCATCGCTAATATCGGCGGCGTTCCCGCTGCCACCTGGCTCGGAGAAGCCATCGGCTGGCGTATGTCTTTCCTCGCAACCGCCGGACTGGGCGTGGTCGCGATGGTCGCGCTGTTCTTCTCGCTGCCGAAAGGAAGTGCGGGAGAACGTCCGGAAGTACGTAAAGAGCTGGCGGTGCTGATGCGTCCTCAGGTGTTGTCCGCGCTGCTCACCACGGTGCTGGGGGCAGGGGCGATGTTTACGCTCTACACCTATATCTCCCCGGTGCTGCACGACATAACCCACGCAACGCCACTCTTTGTTACCGCGATGCTGGTGCTGATTGGTGTCGGGTTCTCGATTGGCAACTATCTCGGCGGGAAATTTGCCGACCGCTCCGTCAGCGGGACGCTGAAAGGTTTTTTAACGCTGCTGATTGTCATCATGGTGGTGATCCCGTGGCTGGCGCGAAACGAAGTGGGCGCCGCGATTGCCATGGTGGTGTGGGGCGCCGCAACCTTTGCCGTGGTGCCACCGTTGCAGATGCGTGTAATGCGCGTTGCGCACGAAGCACCGGGGCTTTCTTCGTCCGTGAATATCGGTGCGTTTAACCTGGGCAATGCGTTGGGGGCCGCAGCGGGCGGGGCGGTGATCTCCAGTGGTTTGGGTTACAGCTTTGTGCCGGTGATGGGGGCGATCATTGCCGCACTCGGCTTGCTGCTGGTGTTGATGTCCGGGCGTAAACAGCCAGAAGCGGTGTGTACGGCGGAATAAATAAAAACGCAGAAGGGTTGCCCCTTCTGCGTGTCCCTTATGCGGCGAAGTTCTTCGCAACAAATTCCCAGTTAACCAGTGCCCAAAAATGTTCCAGGTAGTTCGGGCGCGCATTACGGTAATCAATGTAATAGGCGTGTTCCCATACGTCCACGGTCATCAGCGGCGTTGCGCTGGTGGTCAGAGGGGTACCCGCATTAGAAGTGGAAACGATAGCCAGTTTGCCATCAGCCTCTTTTACCAGCCAGGTCCAGCCGGAGCCAAAGTTTTTAACGGCGGCGTCAGTAAATTTCGCTTTGAAATCCGCGAAACTGCCGAACGCGGCGTTAATCGCTGCGGCCAGCTCACCGGTAGGTTCTCCGCCTGCATTTGGAGCCAGGCAGTGCCAGTAGAAGGTGTGGTTCCACACCTGGGCGGCGTTGTTGAATACGCCACCGTCTGAACTGCGCACAATCTCTTCCAGCGTTTTGCCTTCAAAATCGGTGCCCTTGATCAGGTTATTCAGGTTGGTGACATAGGTCTGGTGATGCTTGCCGTAATGGTACTCCAGGGTTTCCGCAGAAATGTGCGGAGCCAGGGCGTCTTTTGCATACGGTAGTGCAGGTAATTCGAACGACATTGCTACTCTCCTTATAGTTTTATACGTTGCCAATAACCCTACAGACAACAAGGACAGAATAGCAAATTGAAAGGGTATGCAAAAGAGGAACTTAACCCGCCACGGAGGCGGCAGGGCAGGGTCTAGCGAATGGTTTTTGGCGTCATCACTCGGCGCGCACCCACATAGTGGCGCACCCAGTAATCTTCACTGAGGGAGGTGATCTGAATGTCCTGACCGCTGCGCGGTGACTGGATAAATTTACCGTTACCCACATACACCCCAACGTGATCGGCCGTGCCGCGTCCCTGGGTGCGGAAGAACACCAGGTCGCCATTTTGCAGTTCGCCACGGTTTACAGGCGCGGCGTCGCGCAGATGGTACATCTCATTGGCGGTGCGTGGAATGCGAAACTTCACCAGATCTTTATAGGCATAATAAACCAGCCCACTACAGTCAAAACCGGTGCGCGGAGAGGTGCCACCCCAGCGATATGGTTTACCTATTTGCCCCATCAGTTTATTCATCGCCGTTTTTTGCGCTTTCTGCATACGCGCTTTATGCACGTCAGCCAGCTTCGTCACTTTTGCGCATTTCGTTTTATGGCCTTTGCGCACGGTGCATTTATCATTCACCAGGCTGGCGGTCGTGCGAGTGGTTTTGTGCGTGCCGGAACGGAGAGTTTTGGTTTTACTGGAGGCGGTCTTTTTGGTGTGAGCGGTGGTTTTCTTCTTTACTGTTTTGCTGGTGGTTTTTTTCTTACGTTCTGTGGTTTTTGCCAGATGCGTTTTTTGTACAGCAGAATGCCGCGCCTGTTCGGAGGCGTTCGCCGCTGGCGTAAATGAGAGTGTGGTAAACAGTAAAGCACAGAGCGTCATCGAGATTTTAGTTATCCGCGCCACTGGGCAGTCCCCTGATAAGTGCGAGCCAAAATACATACCCGCATGAGATTTACAAAACCAGTCGATTCTAATCCATAAAATCGGAATAAGTTAATAGCATTTTTCATTCAAAAAATGTGTTTCGTTAGCAAGTGCAAAAAAATTCACCATTCTGTCGCACTCTTGTTCGCTCCTTAAGCAAAACCGCACGGCGCGTAGCCTTAAACGTCATTATCAATGCAACTTTACGCGATAGCGGATAAAATAATGAGACGTGACAAAAATGTTATTTTCCGATGTCGGCCTGACCCGCTACAATGTCAGACTGATGCCGTAACAGAAGTTAAAGGAAGCAAGACATGAGCACCACTATTGAAAAAATTCAGCGCCAGATCGCTGAAAACCCGATTCTCCTGTACATGAAAGGTTCTCCGAAGCTGCCAAGCTGCGGCTTCTCCGCGCAAGCGGTTCAGGCGCTGTCCGCCTGTGGTGAGCGTTTTGCTTACGTTGATATCCTGCAAAACCCGGACATCCGCGCTGAGCTGCCAAAATACGCAAACTGGCCGACCTTCCCACAGCTGTGGGTTGACGGTGAACTGGTTGGCGGCTGTGATATTCTGATTGAAATGTATCAGCGCGGCGAACTGCAACAGCTGATCAAAGAGACTGCGGCGAAGTATAAAACCGAAGAGCCGGACGCAGAATAAGTTTTCTGCGGATATAAAAAAGCGACCACATTATGTTGGTCGCTTTTTTTTGTCCTGTGGGGCTGTTGATTACCCAGTCTACGATTGAAGATCGGCCTCGTCGCCCATCGGCAGCGGCCAGCCACCCAGACGTTTCCAGCGGTTGACGATCTCACAGAACAGCTCCGCCGTACGCTCGGTATCGTATAACGCGGAATGCGCCTGAGTGCCGTCAAACGCAATACCCGCCGTGATGCAGGCTTTAGAGAGCACGGTTTGCCCCAGCGCCAGGCCGCTCAGCGCGGCGGTGTCGAAGGTCACAAACGGATGGAATGGATTACGCTTTAGCGAGGCGCGCTCGGCGGCAGCCATGGTGAAGCTGTGATCGAACGTAGCGTTGTGGGCCACCATGATGGCGCGGCTACAGTCATTCTCTTTCATGCCTTTGCGCACCATTTTGAAAATGGCGTGCAGCGCCTCATATTCGCTTACCGCCCCGCGCAGCGGGTTTGTCGGATCGATACCGTTAAAGGCCAGCGCCTCTGGCTGTAAGTTTGCCCCTTCAAAGGGTTCAACGTGGAAATGCAGCGTGGTGTCCGGTACAAGCCAGCCCTGTTCATCCATCTTCAGCGTGATGGCGGCAATCTCTAGCAGCGCATCGGTTTTAGCGTTAAATCCGGCTGTTTCTACATCAATGACAACGGGATAAAAACCACGAAAACGGTCGCACAGACCGGTAAATTGAGCGTTATCGGACATCAGGGTCTCTTACAAGGGGGAAAAAGCAGTGCGCATTATGGCAAATTTTGAGAGGGGATGCAGCAAAACAACGGGCGCATAGTGCGCCCTGCGGGATCAATTGCCCAGACCGCGACCAGCGTCTTTAGCTTCGATCAGTTCGATTTTATACCCGTCCGGATCTTCAACAAACGCAATCACGGTGGTGCCGCCTTTAACCGGACCGGCTTCACGGGTGACGTTACCGCCATTGCTGCGGATACGTTCGCAGGCTTCAGCCGCATTATCCACTTCCAGCGCGATGTGGCCGTAAGCCGTACCCAGCTCGTAGCTGTCCACGCCCCAGTTGTAGGTCAGCTCGATGACCGCTTCTTCAGATTCCGGGCCGTAACCGACAAACGCCAGAGAGTATTTATATTCCGGATTTTCGCTGGTGCGCAGCAGCTTCATGCCCAGAACGTTAGTGTAGAAATCGATGGAACGTTGCAGGTCGCCAACGCGCAGCATGGTGTGAAGTAGGCGCATAATTTCCTCATTAACCAGTGGAATGGATTATCTTTTTGAACAGAAACGATGTTTTAGTATAGCGGCGAAAGGTCGCCGCTATCAATGTACAAAGCGGGATTACAGTGAAGGGTAGTCGGTATAACCTTCCGCGCCGCCGCCATAGAAGCTTTCAGGGCGCTGCGGGTTCAGTTCGGCTTTCTTCTGCAAACGGGCAACCAGATCCGGGTTAGCAATGTAATCACGGCCAAAGGCCACGGCGTCGATCAGACCTTTACCGATCAGATCCTCGGCTTTCTCTGCCGTATAAGCGCCCGCCCCGATAATCACGCCGTGGAAGCGCTCGCGAACTTTCTGGCGGAAGGCTTCGCTGTAGGGCTTGCCGCCTGCCCAGTCCGGCTCGGACATGTGCAGATACGCGATACCGCGTTTAGCCAGCTCTTCAATCAGATACAGCGCATCCGCTTCTTCGTTCGGACCGTTGTCGACGTTCTGGAAGGTACCAATTGGGGAAACTCGAATACCAATGCGATCTGCGCTCCACTCATTACACACGGCATCTACCACTTCAAGCACCAGACGCGCGCGGTTTTCAACGCTGCCGCCGTACTGGTCGGTACGCTGATTGGAAGACGGTGACAGGAACTGGTGCAGCAGGTAGCCGTGCGCAGAGTGCAGCTCAACCAGGTCGAAGCCCGCTTCACGGGCGTTGGCGACGGCCTGACGGAAATCATTCACGATACCCGGGATCTCGTCCAGCTCAAGCGCGCGTGGCGTGGTGGTGTCGACGCGAATAGCATTACCGTTTTCATCGCGCAGGGAAGTGCGGGTATTCGCATTCAGGGCAGAGGCAGAAACGGGCGCCTGACCGCCAGGCTGGATGCTGCTGTGCGAGATACGACCGGTGTGCCACAGCTGAACCGCAATACGGCCATCTTCAGCATGAACGCCTGCGGTGATTTTTTTCCACGCGGCGATCTGTTCCGGGCTGTGCAGACCCGGCGCACCGGCGTAGCCTTTAGCCTGGGCAGAAATCTGCGTGGCTTCGGAAATAATCAGGCCCGAGCTGGCGCGCTGACGGTAATACTCACCCATCAATGGCGTTGGGATATCTCCCGGCTCGATGCTGCGCAGACGGGTAAGTGGGGCCATAAACACGCGGTTTGAGGCAGTAACGGCACCCACTTTCAGTGGGGTAAATAGCTTTTCAGCGGACATAATGGCTCCTGAGTAGACCAGTCGACTAGTAAAAGGGTAAATAAAAACGCCGGTTACACGCCAGGCGCAGTAATACAGTTTTTCACATGCGCCAGCGCGCTTTCGAGCGGCACGGCGCTGCGAGACATTTTTGCCTGCAGGTTGGCGCCTAACCAGAGGGAATAGAGCACCTGTGCCTGCGTGAGCGGATCGCCGGAGAAGGAGAGCGTTGTTTCATCGCGGCCTTTTTCCAGCGCCTGAGCCAGCAGAGCGATTACGCCGCTGGCCCCTTTATCCATGGCGGTGCGCATATCTTCGGAGAGATCGCACACTTCGGCAGACAGTTTTACCGTCAGGCAGCCGCTGATGATGCCCTGCTGACAGAACTGCGTCAGCGTTTCCTGATAGTAGTTCAGAACACGATCCCGGTAGTCACCTTCGCCGCTGGCGAAGTGGGCTGCCAGGCGCTGATGGTAGCTGGCGTAGTGCCGCTCCAGCATGGCTACGCCAAACGCCTCTTTGGATCGAAAATAGTGATAAAACGATCCCTTAGGCACTTCAGCGGTTTTTAATAACTCACTCAGCCCCATACCGGTAAACCCGCGATGCATGCAAAGGCGCTCGCCGGTAGCCAGCAAATGTTCTCGTGTATCGTGTTCTGTATGTCTGCTCATGCCCTTACTCTAATAGACCGTTCGGTCTAATGCAAGCCCGCTTAGCGACGACATTGCGACAAAATATCCAGCTGCGGCTGATAAACCACTGATTTCACGTCCATCATGCCCAGAACCGTGGCAAACAAATTGTCCTGTGAAACTGCCTCTTTTGCAGCATGGTTACGCAGGCAATCCGTGTTTACGCCGAAGTTTTTCGCATAGTCCGGGGAGAGCCAGAACATAAACGGAATATGCGTTTGCTGCTCCGGGGCCAGCATATACGGCGTACCGTGCAGGTAAATTCCGCTTTCGCCCAGCGATTCGCCGTGATCGGAGAGGTAAATGAGCGCTGTGTTCATACTGGCCTTCCGGGCTTTTAGCGCGTCGATGGTTCGGCTGAGCACGCTATCGGTATACAGAATCGAGTTGTCATAGGTATTGATCAGCGACTGATGATCGCAATCCTGAATTTCATTGGTATCGCAGGTTGGGGTGAATTTCCGGAAGCGGTTCGGGTAACGGTTGTAATAAGCCGGACCGTGGCTGCCCATCAGGTGTATCACCAGTACGGTATCCTGCTTTATTCCGTCCAGCACGTTGTCCAGGCGGTACAGGTTGACGTCGTCGATACAGGATTTGTCCTTACAGAACTGATCCAGTTTCCACTGGGTCATATCCGTGTGCGGCACGCGGTCGCAGGCACCTTTACACCCACCGTCATTGTCGCGCCACAGCAGGTTGAACCCGGCGTGGTTAAGCACATCGAGCAGTCCTTCCTGATGATGGGCGAGGTCCGCGTCATATTTTTTTCGCGTCATGCCGGAGAACATACAGGGGACGGAAACGGCGGTTTCCGTGCCACAGGAGGAGGCCTGTGGGAAGTTGATGACATCCCGCTTTTTCAGCTCGGGGTTGGTTTCACGTGGGTAACCATTTAACGAATAGTTTGCAGCGCGGGAGGCTTCACCCACCACCAGAACCAGCACGGTTTTCTTACGTTGGCCGGAAATCAGCGCCCCTTTATGGGCATCCTCGCCAATGCGGACCAGCGTCTGGTCGCCAGCAAACCAGCGCATTTTGCTGTACTTCAGAACGGCGCTCACGTAGTTTGCCGGAGTGACCATTTTGACGATGCTTTTGTTATTGCGGAACAGCGAAGCATAATCTTTATAGAACACTGCCGCGACGAGAATGATCACCAGCAGCGCACCCAGTATAGCGACGAAACGTGTTAGCAGGGCATACCACCATTTTCCGGTTCGAATGCGCGTCAGGGCTAAGATGACGGAAGGGACCAGACCCGCGACGGCCAGCCACAGGATCAGCTGCGGCGTTAACAGGGCTGTCGCTTCCTGGGAGTTAGTCTCAAACACGTTCACAATCATGTTTTGATCGATAACCGCGCCATAGGTGTACATAAACCAGGTCGCGGCGGCGCATCCTATGGTCAGGGCAATCATGAGCGGCTTGCGAATAAAGGGAATATTCAGCAGGCTAAAAACAATGACCCAGCCGCAGAACAGAACCAGCGGCACACTGGCGGCAAAAAGCACGTCGTGCAGACGGGTAGGTGCGATGATTGACCAGCTGTGCTGGATAAACAGCGCATTGAACACGGTGAAGAAAAGCGCACAGGCGAGGGTAAATTTCGTATCGTTACAGTGTAACTTTTTAGTGAGCCACATGATGACCAGACCATTCGTTATATCAATGCGGCGAGTATAAGAAGGGAAGATTAGCGAAACCTTAATGCCCTGTTTGTGACGGACACTCCTTGCATGCAGGCCATTTAGGGTCTTCACTGTAGGGAATAATGACGTTCTGGAGGTAGGTGTGGCAGAGCAACTGGAATTTTTCCCTGTCCAGAGCCCGTGCCGGGGTATTTGCCAGGTTGATGAACGAGGATACTGCCGTGGCTGCATGCGCACACGCGATGAACGTTTTAACTGGCAAAATTTCAGCGACGCGCAAAAGCAGGAGGTCTTACGGCTCTGCCGACAACGTCTGCTGCGCAAAATTCGTGCAAACAAAGCGGTTGAAACCGAAGAACCTCAGCAACCTTCACTGTTTTAGCAGGGTAATTGCGTATACTGGTGACATGACTTCCTTGAGGAAAATGTTATGGTTCAGCGTATTACCCTTGCCCCGCAGGGCCCGGAATTCTCCCGATTCGTTATGGGCTACTGGCGCCTTATGGAGTGGAATATGTCTCCGGTCCAGCTGGCGGACTTTATAGAAGAGCATCTCGATCTCGGGATCACCACCGTCGATCACGCTGATATTTATGGTGGCTATCAGTGCGAGGCCGCTTTTGGCGAAGCGCTGAAGCGTGCGCCAGCGCTGCGTGAACGTATGGAGATTGTGACCAAATGCGGTATTGCCACCACAGCAAAACCGGAGCATGCACTTGGGCATTACATCACTGACAGCGCGCATATCGTTAAAAGCGCTGAGCAGTCACTGGTCAACCTGGCCACCGATCGTATCGACCTGCTGCTGATCCACCGTCCCGATCCATTGATGGATGCGGATGAGGTTGCGGAAGCGTTCCTGACGCTACACCAGAGCGGCAAAGTGCGTCATTTTGGCGTGTCTAACTTCACCCCGGCACAGTTTGCGCTATTGCAGTCTCGCCTGCCGTTTACGCTGGCGACGAATCAGGTGGAGATCTCGCCTGTTCACCAGCCGCTGCTGCTGGACGGAACGCTCGATCAGCTGCAACAGTTACGCATTCGTCCGATGGCCTGGTCTTGTCTCGGCGGCGGTCGCCTGTTTAACGATGAGGCCTTCCAGCCGCTGCGTAACGAGCTTGAAACCGTGGCCCGCGAACTGAATGCGGAAAGCATCGAGCAGGTGGTTTACGCCTGGATCCTGCGCCTGCCGTCTAAACCGCTGCCAATTATCGGCTCCGGCAAAATTGAGCGCGTACGCGCTGCGCTGGCGGCTGAAGAGCTGGATATGTCGCGTCAGCAGTGGTTCCGCATCCGCAAGGCGGCTCTGGGCTACGACGTACCCTGAGTGCGTGGAGTCTGACTTTCCGGTGAAATCTGCGCCTCTGGTATAGACTTAAGGTGCAAAAAATAACCCGTGGAGGTCGTATGAAGCGTTTTGCTCTGGCAATGGTCACGCTGGTTGTTTGCGCAGGTGCGCAGGCAGCCAGCGAGGACGTTGAAATGAATCTCGTCACTTCTCAGGGGGTAGGCCAGTCCATCGGGACGGTGAAAATCACCGAAACCGATAAAGGGCTGGAATTTGCTCCCGATCTCAAGGCCCTTCCACCCGGTGAACATGGTTTTCACGTTCATGCCAAAGGCAGCTGTCAACCTGCAATGAAAGAGGGGAAACCTTCAGCCGCTGAGGCCGCTGGGGGGCATCTGGATCCGCACAACTCTGGTAAGCATGAAGGCCCGGAAGGTATGGGGCACCTCGGCGATCTGCCGGTGCTGGTGGTGAATAACGACGGTAAAGCCACCGATCCGGTTGTTGCGCCCCGGCTGAAAAAGATTGACGAGGTCAAAGGCAAGGCGCTGATGGTCCATGTGGGCGGCGATAACATGTCCGATCAACCTAAACCGCTTGGCGGTGGCGGGGCGCGCTATGCCTGCGGGGTGATCTGATCGCCAATTGTTCCGGGTGGCGGCGCCTGTTCAAGCTGTGACAGGGAGCAGTGCAGCCGCCAGATAATGGACGCCAGATCGCGGGCCGCAGGCTGATGGTGGTGCGCCAGAGCGTCGCAAATACGCTGAAGCTCGGCGAGCGTGACGCTCAGGGGGCGTTGCTGAACTCCGCGCTCGCTCATCACATCGCGGAGCATGGAAATACAATTATCGCGGACCTGCGAAAGCGGGTCGGAACGCGTCTCCCAGGCACGCAGCTGCCACACCACGTGCGAACAGTTCAGCAGCACCACGCCCCAGCGCAGTAGCCAGCGACGGGAGAGGGAATCCTGGCTGTTGTTCAGCTGGCTGACATGATGGTAAACCAGCGATTCATACTCGCTTTCACGCAGATGCGGGCTGCGACTCAGTTGATCGACAAAACCCCTGCGCAGCTCACGAATATGCCTGCGGCTTTTACGCGCATCCGAGCCCGGGCGTAGCACGGCGAAAGCCAGCCACGCCAGCCCCACGCCGAGGATCTTCGCCAGGTTATCGTTGAGAAAATCAGCGTAATCGTAAACCGGAGGATTCGTTACAGAGATAAATGAGCCCATAAAAACAATCAACTGCCCCCACAGACCGGCCAGTTTTGGCATTTGCAGTTTGAGCAACTGCATGGTGGTTAATAGCGGGAAGAGAAACAGCAGAAATTGCCAGAGGTCGGTTATCTGCACCATCAAACCAAATTTCACCACGAAGCTGAACAGCGACAGCAGTACCAGCGTACGCAGCAGAAGCGTCAGGGAATTAAACGGGGAAGCGGCGACGGAATAGAGCACGCAGCTGATTGCCGCAAGCGTCAGGGCTGCACTGCCCGCATCCCATTGGGTGGTGATGGCCCATGCGCCCACGGCCGTCAACGCGCAAAACGTACGAAAACCGCTCCACAGCGCCTCCATTGCGTCGGTATGGCGCGCCAGAGCTGGGCTACCGGGAACGGAAAATTCGGTGACGGGCGTGGCATTTTCGACGGCTTTTAACCAGCGGCTGCTGCGCAGATACAGGCGGCAGAAATAGTTCAGACGCTGCCAGAAGGCGCGGTGCCGGTAATCATATTCATCCGTTGGGGCGAGCGGCGCGATAATGCGGGCCACGGTATAGATATCGGCATCCGGACGCGCAAGGGCGGCGAGCAGCGCCTCGATAACTTCCCGGGTATGGGCTGGCGGCGCAGGCCAGTTCAGCAACATCCGGCGAAGGCTTGAGATCGCACTCGTCATCCGCAATTGCTGGTGCAGTAAATAGTTCAGGAGCGTGTTCTGGCGACGAAAACGGTAGTGGCTCCAGAATGCCTGGATGCGTAACAGGTTCATGGTCAGGATCTGGCCGATGACCTTTTCGTGTGCTAGACGGATGTTATCGCTGCTATCAGGCTGCCAGAGCAGGCTGGCATGTTCCAGCAAACGCGCGTGCATCGTTTTAAGGGCGGTGATAAGCGTAGTGCCATCCGAGGTGCTGGGCAGGATCATCATCATGACGCCGCCGCACAGAATGCCGACCATCACTTCACATACGCGTGCCTGGGCGATGTCCCATAGCTCGGTGGTATCCAGCACGTTGACGACCGGAAAGGCGATAATGGCTGCGGTGTAACCTGCCAGTTGAAACGCGTACGCAACGTTGTTGGTAAAATGGGCGCAGGCCCAGGTGCACAGCCCCAGCCATGCCGACATGCTTAACAGAAAGAGCCAGGGATCGTTCAGGGTATGGCCGGCAAGAAGCAGTGCAGCGGTCGCACCCAGCAGGCTACCCGCCACGCGCCCGAGGCTTTTACTGATAACGCCCCCGACGGTAGGGAAGCTGACGACCGCCGCAGAGGTCATCGCCCAGTAAGGCTCATCCAGATTCAGATAATAGGCAACCGTAAGCGCAAGGCTCATGGCGATGCCGTTACGCAGCGCGTAACGCCACTGCGGCCGTGTCGCTTTTATCCACGGCGTATTGCGCCAGGAGAAAGCTCCCAGGTTCATCATCGCGATCCGATGGCGACGGTGCAGGTTGTGCCAGAGACCAGAGTAATGTCTTTCGGCAGTTGCTCTAACTCGACGCGAACAGGCACCCGCTGAGCCAGACGCACCCACGGTACGTTGGGTTTGATGTCAGGCACCAGGCCAGAATCGGTTTCCACGCTCTGATCGTAAATTGCCCGACCTATGCTGCTAACGTGACCCTGTAACGTTTCTGCACCGCTGTAAAGCGTGATCCGGGCAGGCGCACCCTCGCGGATATGGCGCAGCTTGGTCTCTTCAAAATAACCTACAACATAGAAAGAGTGGCTATCTACCAGGGCAAAGACCGGCTGGCCTGTGGTGGCGTAATCCCCCACACGGGTCGACAGGCTCGTGATCCATCCATCCACCGGAGCTTTGACCACGGTCTGGGTCAGTTGCCACTCGGCCTGTTTCAGCGTTGCCTCTGCAATCTTCAGGCTGGCCTGCATGGCTTTTACATTGATATTGGCGGTATCGAGATCTTCCGCAGAGATGTAATTCCTCGACAGATGTCGGCGACGTTCGGCTTCGTTATTGGCTTTTGCCAGATCTGATTGAGCTTTTGCGAGCTGCGCCTGGGCATTGAGCACCGCAATGTGGAAAGGGGTCTCATCGATGCGGAATAACACATCGCCCGCATGAACGAACTGGTTGTCCTTCACCAGCAGCGCGCTGATACTGCCGGACACCTGTGGCGTGATGCTGACCTGTTCTGCGCGGATCTTGCCGTCACGCGTCCAGGGCGACTGCATGTAATAATTCCAGAGCCACCAGCCGGCCATAAGCGCCAGCGCTAAAACGAAAAGAGTGGAAAAATATTTTAACGTTTTCAATGCTATTCTCACCACACGGTTAACACGGCAAGGCCAAGACAGACGGAAAGGGTAAACAGGGAGAGATCCATTAACATCGGGTGCCAGATTTCACCGGAATACATCCAGTCGCGCAGCAGACGATGCGCAATGAGCCAGATCACAAAACCGACCATCACGGCTTTAAACAGTGGCGGAAAGTAGACCGATGCGCCGACAATCAGATCCTGGAGGGGCAACCCTGCGGAGAGGGAAAAGAACGTCACAAGCAGTGATCCTTTGCAGTGGGGTGAGGGCCACAATGGCATATTTCAATGCGATGGCGCATTACCGTTCAGTGTAAATCATCCTTTCAGGAATGATGAATACCGTGATTGCATTTGTTTTGGCAATACAAATACTGCAAACTATTCTAAAATCACTATAATCACTTAGCAAGCTAATTATAAGGAGATGAAATTGGAATCGCCATTAGGTTCTGATCTGGCAAGGTTGGTACGCATCTGGCGTGCTCTGATTGACCATCGCCTGAAACCTCTGGAACTCACGCAGACGCACTGGGTTACGCTGCATAACATTCATCAGCTCCCGCCCGACCAGTCACAGATCCAACTGGCAAAAGCGATTGGCATTGAGCAGCCGTCACTGGTGCGCACTCTTGACCAACTGGAAGAGAAGGGACTTATCTCCCGACAAACCTGCGCCAGCGACCGTCGCGCCAAGCGGATCAAATTGACGGAAAAAGCGGCCCCGATTATTACTGAGATGGAAGCTGTCATCAGTAAAACGCGTGGGGAGATCCTGGAAGGTATTTCCCCCGCTGAGCTGGAGATGCTGATAGGACTCATCGCCCGTCTTGAGCAGAACATCCACGATCTGCAGTCTCGCGACTGACCGAACGTAAAGGCCTTGCGAAATCAAGGCCTTTCTTATTATCTGAACACCACCACCCGGTTGCGCCCTGTCTCTTTGGCCTCATACATGGCTTTATCCGCGCTCTCCACGCAGGTTTCCGCACTGGTTTCCGGCGAGGTTGCGGTGAATACGCCCATGCTGATGGTAATAGGTTCCGGCAGATGACCGCCGCTGCTGGCTTTATCAAACCCGCTCAGCTTGAGGCGAATGCGCTCGGCCACCTGCCGCGCGGCGTCTGAAGGGGTATTTGTCAGCATCAACACAAACTCTTCACCACCGATTCGGGCCGCGATATCCTGGGGGCGCACGGAATCCGTCAGCAGATTAGAGACGAACTGTAATACCTTATCGCCCTGCAAATGCCCGTAACAGTCGTTGATACGTTTGAAACGGTCAAGGTCGCTTACCACCACCGATACCGGGTGTGCCTCCGTTGCAGAGCTGAGGGCATAGTTTAATGAATCATAAAAATAGCTGCGATTATAAAGACGGGTAAGCGGGTCGCGGATTGAATTTTGATATGACTGCTGGTATTTGACGTGCGAGTCACGATACAAATTAAAGACGTCGGAAAGCAAAATGAAAATAATCATTAATGTCGCGACAGTTTCGAATAACCGGGCGCGGTACCATGATACATCTTCTACGTATCCACCTAACAACAGCATTAACAGCGTGACGACATAACAGACGCATAAAAAATTGCCGCCCGCCCAGAACAAATTTTTTATCCGGGTCACGACCATCAGGGTGATTAATGTGACAACCCAAAGAATGACCAAAATGATGTTGATGGTCTGGCTCCAGAGAATCATGAACTGCCGGGTTTCATTATCCACAAGATCCAGGGTTAACGTCGTGGAATGGCTGGAATAGAACCACGCCAGCCAAAGCATGCAGCCCGTAAAGAGAGCCGATCCGACAACAATACCGATGTGGGTGCTTCGTGAAAGGGGGGAAACGCGAAGCGTATAAAGTAAGGCTGAGGCCATCATGAGCACCGCCATTAAGAGGTGTCGGAACATATAAAAGATCATCGCGTCATTATAGTTCGCCTCGTTGAACTGATAGAGATCCAGCCAGCCTGGAAAACTGGATAGCGTACCCACCATCAGCAGTGCTGAACCGGCAAAGGCTGACGCAATCGGAACGAGATATAGTCGTTTTTTATCACACCAGTATTTCATTGCCATAAAACAGGCGATAAACAGATGGAATACCAGAAGAAAAATAGTGAGCGTAGGGAAAAATAGCGGAGAGAATGAAGGAACCCATTCAACAAGTTTTATAAAACAACCTTGTAACACGGCAATGATAAAAATGCACCCAAGTGCAAAGGCCACAAAGCGGTTCATTACAAATCGACAGTTCGCAAGCATAGAATGTTAAAAAATTAAAAAGAGGAAAAAGAGAATCAGACGAGTCTAAAGGAGGGAAATAAAAAATACTTTGCGCAGGAACAATATCAGAGGGAATTAATTATACGCCGTGTGAATGTATTTTTATAAATACATTTTTTAAAATGATAGTTTTTGTAAATGGATGCGGCCCGAAAAGACCGCATCCGTCGGGATATTAACGCGGGGAGACGGTGACCTGGCTACCGTTGCTTGCCAGTACAACACGCTGGCCTGCAGAGAAGCGAGTATTACCCTGTTTCTGCACAACCATAATGGTGCTGCCATCGTCTTTACGGATTTCCAGCTCAACGCCCTGAGTTTTGTTCATCGCACCCTGAACGCCCTGACCCGCTACGCCGCCTGCAACTGCGCCTGCTGCGGTAGCCAGAGAGCGACCGGTGCCGCCACCAATGGTGTTACCCAGGAAACCACCCAGCACAGCACCACCGATTGCGCCCACGACGTTCGTGTCATCACCACCCTGAATCTGAACAGGACGGGCATTAACGATAGTACCGTAGGTCACGTTCTGTACCTGTTTAGCTTCAGAAGCACTATATACGTCGCCGGAGAGTGAATTGTCGTTCACACAACCCGCCAGTGTTAAACCAATCAGCGAAACGCCCAGTACACGTAAAATCATTTGACTCTCCTGTTCACCAAAAAACGCCCGGTTGGGGCATCCGTTATGGCTAAATTATATGGCATTCCTGACCACAGTTCATATCTTTGCATGCCGAATAGATAAATTTTACCTGAACGGGGCTTAACGGGACATAAACAAAAACCGTCTGTGCTACAGGTCTGAGATTGTTAAAAAATATTATCACCGGATAGCAAAGCAGCGTTATTTATGATGGAGTGGTTGCACTTAGCCCATGTAACGTAAGGAAAGCGCATGAAATCGGGTCGCTATATCGGTGTGATGTCTGGTACCAGTCTTGACGGTGTGGATGTCGTTCTGGCCGCCATTGATGAAAACATGGTGGCGCAGCAGGCAAGCCTGACCTGGCCTATTCCGGTCTCGTTAAAAGAAGAGATCCTGAGCATCTGCCAGGGGCAACAGCTGACGCTTTCCCAACTGGGCCAACTGGATGTGCGTCTGGGGGCGCTGTTTGCTGATGCGGTACTGGCCCTGATGCAGCAAGAAAGACTTCATCCGCAGGATGTCGTGGCAATAGGCTGCCATGGGCAGACCGTCTGGCATGAACCTGTCGGCGAGGCGCCGCACACGATGCAAATTGGCGATAATAACCAGATTGTGGCAAAAACCGGCGTGACGGTGGTGGGGGATTTCCGTCGTCGCGATATGGCCCTCGGCGGGCAGGGGGCGCCGCTGGTTCCGGCATTTCATCAGGCGCTGCTGGCGCACCCGGTGGAGCGCAGAATGGTTCTGAACATTGGCGGGATTGCCAACCTGTCAATGCTCATTCCCGGGCAGCCCGTGCGTGGATACGATACCGGGCCCGGTAATATGCTGATGGATGCCTGGATCTGGCGTCAGAACGGTAAACCCTACGACAAAGACGCGCAGTGGGCCAGCCAGGGGAAAGTGATCCTTCCCTTGCTGCAAGCCCTGTTAAGCGATCCATTCTTTGCCCTGCCCGCGCCGAAAAGCACGGGGCGAGAGTATTTCAACTACGGCTGGCTTGAACGTCATCTGGCACGCTTCCCCGGCCTTGCGCCTCAGGATGTGCAGGCTACGCTGACTGAGCTTACCGCCGTGTCGATTTCTGAACAGGTGTTGCTCAGCGGCGGGTGCGAGCGTCTGCTGGTATGCGGAGGCGGAAGCCGCAACCCCCTCCTGATGGCACGCCTCGCCGCCCTGCTGCCGGGCACCGAAGTCACGACCACTGACGAAGCCGGGATCAGCGGAGACGACATGGAAGCGCTGGCCTTCGCCTGGCTTGCCTGGCGTACGGTTGCCGGTCTGCCCGGGAATTTACCCTCCGTAACCGGTGCGCGGGAGGCGAGCGTCCTCGGTGCTATTTTCCCGGCAAATCCGCGCCATAATCAGAGTTAACTGAAATTCAGCGGGAGGCATAACCCGTAAAATAGGGAAAAACAGGAGGGCGGTTAGGCCCTCCAGGACCAGGATAGTCTTCGGAATCTGCCCATGAAAAAACTTCTTCTCATTGCTGTACCTTTTCTTATGACCGGATGCAGCGTCTATAACCAGTTCGTTGAGCGTATGCAAACCGATAAGCTGGAATATCGTTGTGATGAAAAACCGCTGACGGTAAAGCTGAACAACACTCGCCAGGAAGCCAGCTTTGTTTATGACAATAAGTTGTTGACGCTGAAGCAGGGGATGTCCGCCTCCGGGGCGCGTTACACGGATGGGATCTACGTCTTCTGGTCAAAAGGTGACAGCGCCACCGTCTATAAGCGAGACCGCATTGTGCTGAACAATTGTCAGCTGGAAAATCCGAAGCGTTGAGATTTTTGAAGGGGACGCGCACAATAGCGCCACCCAATCTCACTTTCAGCTAACGCCATGTCAGATAACGCCGAACTACAGCAAATTGCGCATCTGCGCCGTGAATACACCAAAGGCGGTCTGCGCCGCCAGGATCTTCCCGCCGAACCGCTGGTGCTTTTTGAACGCTGGCTGAAACAGGCCTGCGAAGCGAAACTGGCCGACCCGACGGCGATGGTCGTTGCCACGGTTGATGAAAACGGTCAGCCGTATCAACGCATCGTTCTTCTTAAGCATTATGACGAGAAAGGGCTGGTGTTCTACACCAACCTTGGCAGTCGTAAAGCGCATCACCTGGAAAATAATCCGCGTATTAGCCTGCTCTTCCCGTGGCATATGCTTGAGCGCCAGGTGATGGTTACCGGCAAGGCAGAGCGCCTCTCTACGCTCGAAGTGGTGAAATATTTCCACAGCCGACCGCGCGACAGTCAGATTGGCGCCTGGGTTTCTAAACAGTCCAGCCGAATCTCGGCCCGCGGCGTACTTGAAAGTAAATTCCTCGAACTCAAACAGAAGTTTCAGCAGGGTGAAGTGCCGCTGCCGAGTTTCTGGGGCGGGTTCCGCATCCCCATTGAGCAGATGGAATTCTGGCAGGGCGGTGAGCACCGCCTGCACGATCGCTTTTTATACCAGCGCGACAACGGCGGCTGGAAAATAGACCGACTGGCACCGTAATCCCCAAAATTTGTTGATTTAAGCGCTAGCGCACACCGCGCTGGCGCTTTATTCTATGGTCCTTTCGCATCAGGCGAAAAGTCGTGTACCGGCAAAGGTGCAGTCGTTTATACATGGAGAATTTGATGGCAAGCAGTAACTTGATTAAACAATTGCAAGAGCGGGGCCTGGTGGCCCAGGTGACGGATGAGGAAGCGTTAGCAGAGCGACTGGCGCAAGGCCCGATCGCGCTCTATTGCGGCTTCGATCCCACCGCTGACAGCTTGCATTTGGGGCATCTTGTTCCATTGTTATGCCTGAAACGCTTCCAGATGGCGGGTCATAAGCCTGTTGCCCTGGTTGGCGGTGCGACTGGTCTGATTGGCGACCCAAGTTTCAAAGCCGCTGAGCGTAAGCTGAATACCGAAGACACCGTGCAGGAGTGGGTGGATAAGATCCGTAAACAGGTTGCACCGTTCCTGGATTTCAACTGTGGTGACAACGCTGCGATTGCGGCGAACAACTACGACTGGTTTGGTGGCATGAACGTGCTGACGTTCCTGCGTGACATCGGCAAACACTTCTCTGTTAACCAGATGATTAACAAAGAAGCGGTCAAGCAGCGTCTTAACCGTGACGATCAGGGTATCTCTTTCACCGAGTTCTCCTACAACCTGTTGCAGGGGTATGACTTCGCCTGCCTGAACAAGCTGCACGGCGTGTCGCTGCAAATTGGCGGTTCTGACCAGTGGGGTAACATCACCTCCGGTATCGATCTGACCCGTCGTCTTCACCAGAATCAGGTGTTTGGTCTGACCGTGCCGCTGATCACCAAAGCAGACGGTACCAAGTTTGGTAAAACCGAAGGCGGCGCAGTATGGCTGGATCCGAAGAAAACCAGCCCGTACAAATTCTACCAGTTCTGGATCAACACGGCGGATGCCGATGTTTATCGCTTCCTGAAATTCTTCACCTTTATGGATATCGAAGAAATCAATGCGCTGGAAGAAGAAGACAAGAACAGCGGTAAAGCACCGCGCGCCCAGTATGTGCTGGCCGACGAAGTGACTAAACTGGTTCATGGTGAAGAAGGTCTGGCAGCGGCGAAACGCATTACGGCGAGCCTGTTCAACGGGACCCTGAGCGATTTAAGCGAAGAGGACTTCGAACAGCTTGCTCAGGATGGCGTGCCGATGGTGGAGATGGAAAAAGGCGCCGATCTGATGCAGGCGCTGGTGGACTCCGAGCTCCAGCCGTCTCGCGGTCAGGCGCGTAAAACCATCGCCTCTAACGCGATCACCATTAATGGCGAAAAACAGGCCGATCCGGAATACACCTTTACCGAGAACGACCGTCTCTATGGTCGCTACACGCTGCTGCGTCGCGGTAAGAAAAATTACTGCCTGGTCTGCTGGAAGTAATTAAAAGTACGCAGGGGCGTGGGAAACCACGCCCCTTTTGTTTTGACAGGGTTTGGTAAGTACAACATGAAGAACATCCTCGCCATTCAGTCCCACGTTGTTTTTGGACATGCTGGCAACAGCGCTGCGGAATTCCCGATGCGCCGCCTCGGGGCCAACGTCTGGCCCCTCAATACCGTTCAGTTCTCGAATCACACCCAGTACGGTAAATGGACCGGCTGCGTGATGCCGCCGTCGCATCTGACGGAGATCGTTCAGGGGATTGCGGATATCGACCAGCTTAAACGCTGCGATGCCGTACTGAGCGGTTATCTGGGTTCGGCGGAGCAGGGGGAACATATCCTCGGCATTGTGCGCCAGGTGAAAGCGGCAAACCCCGCGGCGAAATATTTCTGCGATCCGGTGATGGGACATCCGGAAAAAGGCTGCATCGTCGCGCCGGGCGTTGCGGAGTTTCATGTCCGTCATGCATTGCCTGCCAGCGATATTATTGCGCCCAACCTTATTGAACTTGAGATCCTGTGCGAGCATCCAGTCAACAGCGTAGAAGAGGCTGTACGCGCCTCTCGCGAGCTCATCGCCCAGGGGCCAGAGATTGTACTGGTTAAGCACCTGGCACGCGCAGGGTTGAGCCAGGACCGTTTTGAAATGCTGTTGGTGACGAAGGATGAAGCCTGGCACATCAGTCGACCGCTGGTGGATTTCGGTACACGTCAGCCTGTCGGGGTCGGGGATGTGACCAGCGGTTTGCTGCTGGTGAAGCTATTGCAGGGCGCAAGCCTGCGCGATGCGCTGGAGCACGTCACCGCAGCCGTTTATGAAATCATGATTGCGACGAAGACGATGCAGGAATATGAGCTCCAGGTGGTCGCGGCGCAGGATCGCATCGCGAAGCCCGAGCATTATTTCAGCGCAACCCAATTGTAAGAGCAGGGATAGTGTAGGCCGGGTAAGCGCAGCGCCACCCGGCAATACAGCGCGCTCGGATTAATTCAACCCTTCTGCCTTCAGCGCCGCTGCAACCGCAGGGCGTGCCGCTACGCGTTCCATATACGACGCAATATGATCTAATCCTTCCAGGTTCAGCTTCACCGCGCGCGCCCAGCGCAGAACGGTAAACAGATACGCATCAGCAATGGTGAAACGCGCACCGCAGATCCACTGATCGTCTTTCAGTGATTCATTAATGTACTGCATCTTTTTCTCAAGTAACGCACGTACGGTCGGTTTGTACTCTTCCGGAGTATCCGGGCGGAACAGCGGCGTAAAGCCTTTGTGCAGCTCGGTCGCGATGTAGTTAAGCCACTCAAGGGTTTTATAGCGAGAGATACTGCCTGTTGGTGCCAGCAGCTGACGATCAGGCACGTTGTCGGCCAGGTACTGCATTATCGCCACGCCTTCGGTCAGCAGCGTACCATCATCCAGCAGCAGGGCCGGAACCTGCCCTTTTGGGTTAATCGCAAAAAAGTCATCCCCGTTTTCCAGGCGCTTTTTCATCAGGTCAACGCCGTCCAGCGTGAAATCCTTACCGCTCTCGCGAAGGGTGATATGCGAAGCAAGAGAGCAGGCGCCCGGTTTATAGAACAGTTTCATCGGTAACTCCTTTTTGCTGAGGTTCCCGCTATGTTAGTGCGCGTTCAGATAAAAAAAAAGCCGCTAATCAAATAGCGGCTTCTGTTCAGTCGTTTCCCGATGACATTACGCGTTCGCGGTGTTGGTCGCTTTAGCGGATTTGTCGTCGTCCTGCGTCATACGATTGAGTTTTGGTGCGGTGAGCAGCATCAGCACGGCAATTACGGCTGTCGCGATACCAATTTGCATGAACACGGTGCCGTAGACGTTCAGGGAGACCAGCGGGTCGGTAACGTTGTCCGGTACCGCCATCAGGTTCGCAATCTTACCTGCAATGATGGCTGCGCCAGCGGTCGTCAGGAACCAGCTACCCATGATGAAGCCCATCAGACGCTGAGGGACCAGCTGTGCAACCATCGCCAGGCCCAGACCGGAGATCATCAGTTCACCGATGGATTGCAGCGCATAGCTCAGGATCAGCCAGTTAACAGACACGATACCCGCGTCGGTCGCGAATTTCGTCCCCAGCGGCAGCACCAGGAATGCGCCAGAGCACAGCACCATACCGATAGCGAACTTGTGCGGCATCGGCAGACGGTCGCCCATCTTGTTATAGATAGCGGCCAGAATCGGGCTACCAATCATGATCCAGAACGGGTTCAGTGCCTGGTACTGCTCCGGCTCGAACGCGATACCCAGGATGGAGTGCTCAACGTTGCGGATTGCGAAGAAGTTCAGGGACGTTGGCATCTGGCTGTACAGGACGAAGAAGATAATCGCTTCCAGCATCAGGATGAACGCCACAATCATCTTACGACGTGCCGCACCCTGCATCGCGAAGGCTTCTTTAGCGAAGATAATCACGATACCCAGCGCAACCACGGCCAGTACGGCACGTGCAATACCCTGGTTGTGCAGCAGCCAGGTAGCGACAGCGGCCAGGATCACAATGCCGACGATGGTTGCCAGCAGTTTGCCCATATGCACGGGTTCGAAGTCTGGTTTAGAACCATAATCTTTAACCCAGCTGCGACAGAACAGGAAGTTCACAACGGTGATCAGCATACCCACGAAGCTCAGCGCAAACGCTACGCTCCAGCCGAATTTCGCGGCCAGCCATGGGGTTGCCAGCATCGAGAAGAATGAACCGATGTTGATGGACATGTAGTACATGGTAAATGCACCGTCCAGACGCGGATCATCTTTGTTGTAGCAGGTAGAAAGCAGGGAGGACGGGTTAGCCTTAAAGAGGCCGTTACCTACCGCGATGGTAGCCATGCCCATGTATACCACGCCCGCATCGTGCCCGGACCATGCAACCAGACCATAGCCAATCGCCAGAACCACGGCGCCCAGCATAATGACACGTTTCGTACCGAGAACTTTATCGCCTAACCAGCCGCCGATGGCGACCAGGCCATAGACCAGAGCGCTGAAGGACGAGAACAGCGTGATGGAATCGGCTTCGGACATACCCAGTTGCTTAACCAGGTAAACGGCCATAATCCCTTGCAGGCCGTAGTAGCCAAAACGCTCCCATAATTCGATAGAGAAAATGAGATAGAACGCTTTAGGCTGTTTGAAAGCGTTAAGACTTACGCTCTCATCTGTTGGTTTATTGTTTGCAGTAGACACATATACCTCTTTTTTTACATCCCATATTAACGGGGGTGTTCATAGCGTGATGACCGTAGTCCATCCGCTTTATAGTTATATTGGGAGGGGAAACGGCGGGTAATGTTCACTATCCAGCCCCATCTGGCAATACATTTGTAATAATCTGTTACATATAACTGTGGCGGTATAATCATCGGTTCACGCAAATGTTATGCAGCGTTAAATTTCATCCGTTGAGAATTGGTGGTTTTTTTCACTGTAAATGACCCTGATGAATGGCTGTATGGCGATATGTTCTGCTATTTTGGGTGAAAGGCAGTGATATAGCCCATATTCTGAAAAATGACTGGTCTTATATGCGGTGAGTAATGGATGAGATCTTGTCTGGCAAAGGCGTGGAGAGGGTTTTAACAACAAAAATCCAACATCAAGTTATCAGAGTGATCGCGATCACAGATGTATAGAAATTTTTGGTGATGAAAAAACTATTAACCTGTTTGAGTGTTAAATATCGGCAGAATCGACAACGCTTTATGGACAGTGAGAGGGAAAATTACGGCCAAGGGAGAAGATATCAGAGCCCTTTTTTAATCTAAGGGCTTGAACAGTAACAAGTGTATGTACCTTCAGGGATAGACTTTTTCTTTGTATTCACAGAGATCTTCGATAATGCAGGAGCCGCAGCGTGGCTTACGTGCAATACAGGTATAGCGCCCGTGAAGGATTAGCCAGTGATGGCAATCCACCTTAAATTCCGCAGGGACCACTTTTAATAGCTTTTCTTCCACCTCTTCCACGTTTTTACCCGGCGCGAACCGGGTGCGATTAGAAACGCGGAAGATGTGAGTGTCCACGGCGATCGTCGGCCAGCCAAACGCCGTGTTGAGCACGACATTTGCCGTTTTACGCCCGACGCCTGGCAACGCTTCCAGCGCTGCGCGATCTTCCGGGACTTCACCGCCGTGCTGCTCAAGCAGGATCCGGCAGGTCTTAATGACGTTTTCGGCCTTACTGTTAAACAGGCCGATGGTCTTGATATAGGATTTTACACCTTCAACCCCCAGCTCCAGCATGGCCTGCGGCGTATTGGCGACAGGGTAGAGCAAGGCCGTGGCTTTGTTGACGCTCACGTCAGTGGCCTGCGCAGAGAGCAGCACCGCGATCAACAGTTCAAACGGCGAGTTAAAATTCAGCTCTGTCGTTGGATGAGGATTCTCATCGCGCAGGCGCGTCAGGATCGCAATGCGTTTCTCTTTATTCATACTGCTTTCTCGGGGATCCCTTCCTGTACGCTGCGTTCAGCGGCGCGGCGTTTACGTTTTTCATCAATCAGGTATTTTAACGCCAGCATCATTCCAAGGCCAATGAATGCGCCTGGCGGTAGCATGGCCAGCAGGAATGGGGTGTCCGTATGGAACACCTCGATACGCAGCGATTTTGCCCAGCCGCCAAGCAGCGCGTCCGCACCGTCGAAGAGCGTACCGTTGCCCAGAATTTCACGCAGAGAGCCGAGGACGAACATGGCGGCAGTCGCGCCCATGCCGATGGAAAACCCATCCAGCGCGGAAATTGCCGGGTTGTTTTTCACCGCGAAGGCTTCAGCGCGTCCCACGACAATACAGTTAGTCACGATAAGCGGAATGAAGATCCCGAGCGACTGGTACAGGCCAAATGCGTAGGCGTTAATCAGCATTTGCACGACGCTGACCACCGATGCAATGATCATGACATAAATCGGAATACGGATTTCCGATGGCGTCCAGCGGCGCAAAACAGAAATGGAGAAGTTGGTCAGGGTCAGCACCAGCGTGGTCGCCAGCCCCAGCCCGAGCGCGTTGGTGGCGGTAGACGTCACCGCCAGCAGCGGGCACAATCCCAACAGCTGTACCAATGCCGAGTTGTTCTTCCAGAGTCCCTGGACGATAACCTCTTTAACCTGGCTCATGGTCACTCCTCACAGGCGGAAAGATGATTGATCTGCGCGGGCAGCGTTTCGGCATACAGACCGGCGCGTTTGACGGCGTTGACGACCGCGCGGGGCGTAATCGTGGCGCCCGTGAACTGGTCAAACTCACCGCCATCTTTTTTCACCGCGAAAGCAGGATCGTCCTCGCCATGAATCATCTTACCGGCAAAGTGTAAAATCCAGTCGCTCAGGCGTGTTTCAATTTTGTCGCCAAGGCCCGGCGTTTCGTGATGTTCCGTCACGCGCGTACCCAGCACGGTGCCGGAAAAATCGCTGCCTACCAGCAGCTGAATTGCGCCAGAGTAACCGTCCGGCGCGGTGGCTTCCATGATGGCACCCACCGGGTTCTCGCCCTTACGGGCAATATAAACGCGGTGGCTTCCTTTACCGAGCTGCGGGGCCTGCACGACAAAGCAGCTTTTTTGCAGGTTATTATCATAGAAGTCTGATGGGATCACCTGATCGAACAACGCCTTTTGCTGCTTCATTGCCTGCTCTTCAATGGTGCTTTTCGTCAGTTCATTTACCAGCGCAGTCAGCCCGGTGAGGGCGGCGGCGAAGATCGCCAGCGTGACGCCGTGTTTTTGCATAGTCTTTAGCATGGCGTAACCCTTAGCGATGACCGTACACGCGTGGACGCGTGTAGTAGTCGATGAGCGGAACGGTGATGTTAGCCAGCAGTACGGCAAATGCCACGCCGTCCGGATAGCCACCAAAGCTGCGAATAAGCCAGACCAGCAAGCCCGCCAGCGCGCCGAAAATCAGACGACCTCGGTTGGTGGTAGAGGCGGTGACCGGATCGGTCAGAATAAAGAATGCCCCGAGCATGGTCGCGCCGGAGAGCAGATGGAGCTGTGGGCTGGCCAGTGACTCAGGTGAGATGACCCAGCCGAGCGTTGAACAGACGGCCAGCGTCACCAGGAAGCTCACCGGAATATGCCAGCGGATCGCTTTTTGTTGCAGCAGGAAGGCACCGCCCAACAGGTAGGCCAGATTGACCCACTGCCAGCCCGCACCCGCCAGTACGCCGCTGTAAATAGACGATTTCATCACCTGCTCGACGCTGTGGCCGGCACGCAGGGAGGTTTTGAAGGTATCGAGCGGGGTGGCCTGGCTGATGCCATCCACGCCCATGCGAAGCGCGTTCATATCCGCGCCCATCGCGGTGTGGCCAGTAAAGATAACGTTCAGGGCATCCATAAAGCCGGGCACCGTGGCGGCGATCTCATGCGGCGGCAGCCAACTGGTCATCTGTACCGGGAAGGAGATCAGTAGCACCACGTAACCAATCATTGCCGGGTTAAACGGGTTATGGCCCAGCCCACCGTACAGCTGCTTGGCGATGATCACCGCAAATACCGTTCCCAATACTACCATCCACCACGGGGCGAACGGGGGAATGCTGATGGCAAGCAACAGGCCGGTCAACAGGGCGGAGTTATCGCTCAGGATGCGAGTCACCTCCATTTTGCGCAGCTTCAGGATCGCTGCTTCCGCTGCGACGGCACTGGCGCAACCCAGAACTAACTGGAAAAGCGTACCCCAGCCGAAAAACCAACACTGTACGGCAATACCTGGCAACGCGGCCAGGCACACCAGCATCATAATACGCGATGTCTGGCGCTGGTTATGGGTATAAGGGGAACTTGCAATTCTGAAAACCATTTAATCCTCGTTAACGGCTTGCTGCGCGGCTTTCTTTGCCTGAACACGCGCAATCGCGGCGGCGACTGCGGCTTTGCGTGGATCGTCGTTGGCGGCCGCAGGCCGTTCGTCCTGCTGTGCCGCTTTTCGTGCTTTGGCACGGGCGATGGCCGCTTCAACGGCGGCTTTACGTGGGTCGACAGGCGCTTCACTCTCTTCGGCAGGCTGAAGCTGTGCCGCTTTACGTGCTTTGGCGCGGGCGATAGTGGCTTCAACGGCCGCCTTGCGCGGATCGGTCGCTTCCTGTTCAACCACCACTGTCTGCTGACCGGCTTTACGGGCTTTTGCCCTGGCGATAGCCGCTTCCACCGCCGCTTTACGCGGGTCTGTGTCGGCTTCCGGTTTGGCGTTTTGCGCCTTCTCCGCCTGACGTGCGCGCGCTTCGGCTTTACGCGCTTCGCGGGCGGCAATCGCTTCGCTATTGTCCGGCTTTTGGCCAGCCACGATCGCTACCGGCTGAGCGGCAGTCGCGTTCTTCTCCCGCACACGGGCGAGGGCAGCGTTAATCGCATCCTGATCTTTCGTCGCAGGCTGCACGGCAGCCTGCTTATGGCGTTCCTGACGGGCTTGTTTCTCGCGCTCCAGTCGCGCCTGGCGCGCTTCAAAGCGGGCCTTCGCCTCAGCGGCACGTTTTTCTTCCATGGAGATAGCGTAGATTTCGGCTTTCTCCTGACGGAAGTACTGCACCAGCGGAATATTGCTTGGGCAGACCCAGGCACAGGCACCGCATTCAATACAGTCAGCCAGGTTATGCGCCTGGGCTTTATCGTGCAGCTGGCCTTTGCTGTACCAGTACAACTGCTGCGGCAGCAAGTCTGCCGGACACGCATCCGCGCAGGCGCTACAGCGTATACAACCTTTCTCTTCCTGCGTTTCGCCCATCTCCGTTGGGGAAGGGGCGAGCAGGCAGTTGGTAATCTTCACCACTGGCACATCCAGCCACGGCAGGGTAAAGCCCATCAGCGGGCCGCCCATAATGACCATCTGCTCGCTCCCCGGGCAGAAGCCAGCCTGTTCCAGCAGATGATGCACCGGCGTACCCAGACGCGCCCAGACGTTGCCGGGACGGGAGACGGACTCGCCGGTCAGCGTGACGACGCGTTCGGTCAATGGCTCGCCGTCAATCACCGCACGTTTCACCGCGTAGGCAGTACCCACGTTTTGCATCAGCACGCCGATATCGGACGAACGGCCCCCGTGGGGGACCTGTTTTCCGGTCAGGATCTGCGTCAGCTGCTTCGCCCCGCCGGACGGGTATTTGGTTGGGATCACGCGCAGGGCGATATCATGGCTGTCCGCCAGCACCGCGCGCAGCATCGAAATGGCCTGCGGTTTATTGTCCTCAATACCGATCAGCACTTCGCGGGGTTGCAGGATATGCGCAAGAATGCGAATACCTTCCACCACCTGCGCGGCACAGTCCTGCATCAGACGATCATCGGCGGTGATGTACGGTTCGCACTCGGCGGCGTTAATAATCAGCGTTTCGATTTTATCGCCGCCGCCGTGAAGCTTGGCGCCGGTCGGGAAGCCAGCGCCTCCAAGACCTGCTACGCCAAACTGATGAATGCGTTCAATCAGCGCTTCACGGCTGCGGGAACGGTAGTCGCTCCAGCCGTCACGATCGATCCAGCGATCTTCCCCGTCGGCTTCAATGATGACGCTCAGCTCAGACAACGCCGAGGGATGGGCAACGGTATGGGGGGCAACAGCCACCACCTTGCCCGAAGTCGGGGCATGTATCGGCAACATACGTCCACGACCAAAGGTCAGCGGCTGGCCGCGAAGGACGGTATCGCCTTCTTTCACGCACAGCTCGCCTTCCGCGCCGATGTGCTGTTTCAATGGCATCACGTAGCGGGTCGCCAGCGGAATTTGACGCAGCGGCGTACCGTTTGACTGGGTTTTCATTTCCGGGGGATGGATACCGCCGTCGAAGTCCCAGATCTTCTCTTTTCTGAAAGCAGAAAATAACTTAAGCATGTTGTTCCACAGGAATATTGCGAACCGGAATGGTCTGAAGATCCCATTTCCAGCTTTCGGTCGTCGTTTCAACCGGGCGGAGTTCTATACACTGCGTCGGGCAGGGGGCCACGCAGAGGTTACAGCCGGTGCACAGGTCCGCCACAACGGTGTGCATGGCGCGGGTTGCGCCTACAATGGCGTCGACAGGGCACGCCTGAATACATTTGGTGCAGCCGATGCAGTTGGCTTCGTCGATAACAGCAAGGGCACGAACGGGCTCCTGCGCCTGTTCATCGCCGTCGACAGGCTGCGGATCGACGTTCAGCAGGGCAGCTATTTTAAGCATGACCGCTTCGCCACCCGGCGCGCAGCGGTTGATCTTTTCTCCCTGCACGCCCACCGCCTCAGCGTAAGGACGGCAGCCAGGGTAGCCGCACTGCCCACACTGGCTCTGCGGCAAAAGCTCATCAATTTTTTCAACCACCGGATCGTCCTCCACCGCAAACCGGCGGGAGGCATAACCCAGAATGATGCCAAAGACGAGTCCCAGTACGCTGATGGACGCGATGGCAATCCAGATAGCACTCATTACAACTTCACCAGACCACTAAAGCCCATAAAGGCCAGAGACATTAAACCTGCGGTCACCAGAGCGATGGCGTTTCCGCGAAACGGCGCGGGAATATCCGCCGCTGCCAGACGCTCGCGAATCGACGCGAACAGGACCATAACAAAAGAGAAACCGACCGCCGCGGAAAAACCGTACAGCGCCGACTGCATGAAATTATGCCCAAGGTTGATGTTGAGCAGCGCCACGCCCAGCACAGCACAGTTGGTGGTGATGAGGGGCAGAAAAATACCCAACAGGCGATACAGGGCAGGGCTGGTTTTACGCACTACCATTTCGGTAAATTGCACCACCACCGCAATGACCAGAATAAAGGACAAGGTGCGCAGGTAGAGCATGTCCAGCGGGATCAGGATCCAGGTATCAATCAGCCATGCGCAAATGGAGGCCATCGTCATCACGAAGGTGGTGGCCAGCCCCATGCCCATTGCCGTCTCCAGCTTTTTGGAGACCCCCATAAACGGGCACAGGCCAAGGAACTTCACCAGTACGAAGTTATTAACCAGCACAGTTCCGACAAAGAGCAGTAAGTAATCGGTCATTATTTAGCCTGAAATAAAAGAGCCGCCTATTATCGGATAAACGACAACAGGCCACAACAGGTTAACTGTAAGGTTATTACGGGTTAACGAAGGTCTTCTTAACGCGCGTCGACCGCTTGAAATAGGGCACCAGAAGCGCCGTTGCAAGCAACGGAAAGAGTAGCTGGCGAACCGCCAGTGCGTCAGAAACTGGCGAAAAAGCGAACGCTTTGACGGCAAGCAGCACGGAGATCAGCAGCCAGATAATGTAATGTTTCGGCACGCTTTTGCGGCGTTTGAAGAAGGCGATGGTCAGCCAAAGCGTGTAGTACCACATCGCGATTGCGAAAACGAACGACACAAACCACGTCGCAATATTGAGCGCGCTCTGAGACATCAGTGTCTGGATAGCATGAGGAGTAACCAGTGCAGTGGTGTAAAGCAACAGCGCCAGCGAAGCGCTTAATAAAGCCACCAGCAGCCATGCCAGCGGGGCGATTAACCAGCCCCCAATTCTCTCTCCAGGCAATGCGGTCATACGCTCTCCCATAGTCTGCGCGAAATGTTATACAGAAATTTGCAGGGCGGAGAGTATATAACATTTCACGCCGAAGGCTACTTTCTTATACAACGTAACGCCAGACAGATTTAGGTACTTCCCCCACGTTGAACAGACGACCGCCAGAGACGAGTTCGGCGCGACGATGGTCAGCCGCGCGGTACATATTGATGATGTCCTGATTATCCGACAGCGTGTAGTTCAGATGGTCAAACAGTTTTTCCAGGCTTTCGAGGGAATTGATCTTGCGAAATTTTAATAAATAGTCCTGAACTGTCATATTAATAAGTTTCCATATAAAAGGGTAATACCCATAAAGGTAATGCGTTCGAATAATAAACGGATTAATAAAGACGTAAACTGTCCACTCGGGTAACGCGACGAAATTAGGAGTTTTCTTTGCGAAGATTCAGGCATCAGCAGATGCCTGGAAGAGAAGGGTAACCCCGTTCATTACGGCTGGCAATACGTTCCATGACGTAATGTGTCACGCTTTATGACGATGCGGCTTACTTTTGTTGAGCAACAGTAACAGGCTCCGGCGGCTGGTAGTTATCGATATGGCTGGCAATGCCGAGCAACACGACTGAAACGCCAAGGACAATCCATCCCGCTAATTCAATGATTCGATTAATTATTGATGACATATTTTGTGTTTGTAATTTATCCATAAATACAGATTACAAATGTTACAGCGGCCTTTTCGACAGAGCAAGCGCTTTGGGAACGATTCCCGGGCCCCATATACACACTTTAATGCGAGGTAACAAAAAAAGCTGTCGCGAGATGCTATTTTAACTCACAGGGCACATTATTAACCTGTGCGTTAAGCACAAGGCCAGTGATAAATAAGCGCACAGCGAGGGGGCATACGATGAGTGAAAACATCCGCGTCGGTCTTATTGGCTACGGGTACGCAAGCAAAACCTTTCATGCGCCGCTGGTTGCCGGCACGCCGGGAATGGAACTGGCGGCTATCACAAGCAGCGATGAAACCAAAGTCCATGCCGACTGGCCAGCCGTGCCGGTGGTAACGGAGCCTAAGCATCTGTTTAACGATCCTAATATTGACCTTATTGTCATTCCCACCCCTAACGACACCCATTTCCCCCTGGCGAAAGCGGCGCTGGAGGCTGGCAAACATGTCGTTGTCGATAAGCCTTTTACCGTGACGTTGTCACAGGCGCGCGAGCTGGATGCGATGGCGCGAAGCCTGGGTCGGTTATTGTCGGTCTTTCACAACCGACGCTGGGATAGTGATTTCCTGACGATCAAAGCGCTGATAAACGAAGGCACGCTCGGCGAAATTGCTTTTTTTGAGTCTCACTTCGATCGTTATCGTCCGCAGGTGCGAGATCGCTGGCGCGAGCAGGCGGGACCGGGCAGCGGCATCTGGTATGACTTAGCGCCGCATCTTCTCGATCAGGCCGTTCATCTGTTTGGTCTGCCCGTAAGCATGACGGTCGATTTAGCTCAGCTCAGGCCGGGGGCGCAGACCACCGACTATTTCCACGCCGTTTTGAGTTATCCGCAGCGGCGCATTGTGCTGCACGGGACAATGCTTGCGGCGGCGGAATCGGCCCGCTATATCCTTCACGGGGCGCGCGGCAGCTATGTGAAGTTCGGCCTGGATCCGCAGGAAGAGCGCCTCAAAAATGGCGAACGCTTACCGCAGGAGGACTGGGGCTACGACATGCGGGACGGGGTGGTGACGCGTGCGGAGGGTGAGGTACTGGTTGAAGAGACGGTGTTGACCCAGCCTGGGAACTATCCAGCGTATTACGCCGCAATTCGTGACGCGCTGAACGGTTCAGGTGAAAATCCGGTTCCGGCGAGCCAGGCAATCCAGATTATGGAGCTCATCGAGCTGGGGATCGAATCCGCCAAACATCGCGCAACGCTCTGTCTGGCATAAGTGCCAAACGCTTTCGTAGGCCGGGTAAGCGCAGCGCCACCCGGCAGTAAAGAGGACTACTGAGCAACTTTATCGCGCAGCGCCTGTTTCTCTTCAGGCGTCAGGAAGGCGATCTCCAGCCCGTTGATTTGCGCCTGACGGATCTGCTCGCGGCTCAGCCCGGCCTGCGGCGCGGCGATGTTGTATTCGTGAATAATATCCACGCCCTGAACCGCCGGATCGTCCGTGTTCAGTGAAGCCAGCACCCCGTGTTCAAGGAAGGTTTTCAGCGGGTGTTGCGCCAGCGACGCCACTGTACTGGTCTGAATATTGGAGGTCAGGCAGGATTCGATTCCAATACGTTGTTCGGCGAGGAAATCCATCAGCGCGCGATCTTCAATGGCTTTCACACCGTGACCAATACGTTCCGCACCCAGTTCACGAATGGCCTGCCAGATGCTTTCCGGCCCCGCGGCTTCGCCAGCATGAACGGTAATATGCCATCCTGCATCACGTGCGCGGTTGAAATGAGACAGGAACAGGCTGCCCGGGAAGCCCAACTCATCACCGGCCAGGTCGATGGCGGTGATCTGGTCGCGATGCGCCAGTAACGCTTCCAGCTCCTGAAGACAGGCCGCTTCACCGAAGGTACGGCTCATAATGCCGATCAAACGCGCCTGAACGTCAAAGGTTTTGCAACCTTCACGCACGCCCTCAATGACCGCTTCAACCACGCCCGCTACGGGGAGACTGTGGGTCATCGCCATATAGCCCGGAGAGAAACGCAGTTCGACATAGTGCAGGCCGTTGCGAGCGGCATCTTCGATGTTTTCAAAGGCGACACGGCGACAGGCATCGAGCGAGGCCAGCATCTTCACGCCCCAGTCAAGCTTGCTCAGAAAACTTACCAGATCCGGCTCGTTCGACGTCACCTGGACATGGGGGATCAGGGTTTCAAGCGTTTCGGCAGGAAGCGTTAAATTGAACTGGCGACCAAGATCGAGAATAGTTTGGGCACGAATGTTCCCGTCGAGGTGGCGGTGAATATCAGTTAAAGGCAGGCGTGTATCAATCATGGTCGCACTCTTTGCTGGTTAAAGTGCGCCATATTATAAAAACAAAACGGGGGAAAAAGCTATTTGCGCAAGGGAATATTCCGTTGCGCAAATAATTTACAGCAGAGTGTTGATACCCGCAATAAGGCGCTTAACGCCCTGTTCGAGCTTACTGCGAGGACAGCCAGCGTTCAGTCGAACATAGCCTTTACCTTCATCCCCATAAGTATATCCCGGCATGATGGCCACTTTTTGCTGTTCAATCAGCACGTTTTGCAGCGTATTGTCATCAATACCGAGTGGGCTGAGATCAATCCAGGCCAGATAGGTGGCCTCTGGCGGTTGCCAGTTGAGTGTTGGAAATGCAGCATTCAGTTCGTCAGCAATGTAGCGCAGGTTTTCTTCGAGATAGGCCCGCAGCGCGTCCAGCCAGGGTTCGCCCTGCCGGTAAGCAGCAATGTGCGCGGTCAGCGCCAGCACGGAAGGGGAAGAGAGTCCGTCCCGCCCTTTTAATGCATTCAGATAGGCGTTACGGCTGTCGTCATCGGCGATAAGCCCCCAGGCGCCCGTCAGTGCCGGAATATTGAAGCTTTTAGAACCCGAGGTCAGCAGCGCCCATTTACCGTCCGCAACCTCATTCCACGGGGTATGGCGATGCGTGCCCCATACCATGTCCATATGAATTTCGTCGCTGATTACCGCCACATCATGACGGCTGCAAAGCGTTGCAATTGTGGCCAGCTCTTCCCGCGTCCAGACTTTGCCGGTTGGATTTTGCGGGCTACACAGCAGCAGAACCGTGTTTTCCGGTTTTGCCAGCGCCGCTTCCAGCGCGGCCATATTGCCGTCCCAGCCACGCGCCGTTTTCTGCATCGGCACGGAAACAACGGTACGCTGGTTGCCTTCAATGGCTTTATAAAAGGCATCGTAAGCCGGGGTATGAACCACCACACCGTCGCCAGGCGCGGACCATATGCGGATCAGCTCCGAGACCATATAAATGACCGACGGCCCATACACTACGGTTTCGGTATCAATCTGACTGTTAAAGCGTTGCCGGAACCAGTGCGCCACGGCAGCCAGAAATTCGTCATTTTTCCAGCGGCTGTAGCCAAACACGCCGTGGTTGATGCGCTGGTGCAGCGCATCGGTAATACAGGGAGCGGTGGCGAAATCCATATCAGAGATGGTGAAGGGCAGCAGGTCGGCAGCCCCAAAACGGTCAGCGACATAATCCCACTGGGTACACCAGGTGCCGTGTCGATCCACGACGGTAGAAAAATCAAACATGACGGTGCTCCGTAAAGTAAAACCCCCTCATGACGAGGGGGGCGAGGCATCAGGCTTCGACGGTTCGCATCAGGGTTGCCAGCTCATCCTTCACTGACTGTACCTGCGGGCCAATGACGACCTGCAAATTGTGTTGATTTAACTGTACCACGCCGATAGCCCGGTTAGCTTTAAGTGCATTGGTATCCACTTTGGACATGTCCGCCACCGACAAACGCAGGCGGGTGATGCAGTTATCCAGAGAGGTAATGTTATCCGCACCGCCCAGCGCCGCCAGAATAGCCGGCGTGTTATATCCGGATTTCCCAACGGTACCGGCCACTGCCTGTTCAACGCTGGTGGCCGTATCGGTATCGCGGCCAGGCGTTTTCAGGTTAAAGCGGGTGATGGCGAAGCGGAAGATCCCGTAGTAAACCGCGAACCAGATGGCGGCCACAACCGGCACCAGATACCACTTGGTGGACAGGCCGTGCAGGATACCGAATACCACGAAGTCAATCACGTTACCGTCAGTGTTACCGATGGTTACACCGAGCACAGCCATCACGGTGAAGCCCAGGCCTGTCAGTACGGCGTGGATGAGGTATAACACCGGTGCCACGAACAGGAACAGGAACTCGATAGGTTCTGTCGTACCGCCCACCACGCAGGCAATAACGCCGGAGATCAGCAGGCCTTTAATTTTATGACGATTTTCCGGGCGGGCGCAGTGGTACATCGCCAGCGCAGCGCCCGGCAGGCCGCCGAGGAAGGCAGGCATTTTACCCTGAGAGAGGAAACGCGTCGCACTTTCAGAGAAGCCGTGCGTGGTCGGGCAGCTCAGCTGGGCCTGGAAGATGGTCAGCGCGCCGCTAACGGAATGACCGCAAACGTCCATAGTGCCGCCTGCTTCAGTAAAACGGATCAGGGCAACCAGGATGTGCTGTAAACCAAATGGCAGCAGCAGACGTTCACCCGTACCGAAAATCATCGGGCCGAAATCACCCGCGCCGTTGATAATGCGGCCAATACCGGTGATCCCCATGGCAAAAACCGGCCATATCAGAGGGATGATCAGACCAAACAGACCCATCACAACCAGCGTAATGATTGGCACAAAGCGGGTGCCGCCGAAGAAGGCCAGCGCATCGGGCAGGCGGATGTTATGAAAGCGCTCGTGCAGCATCCAGATGATCACTCCCGCGATCACGGCTCCAAGGATCCCGGTATCGATGGACTGAATTCCAATCACGCTCTGAATGTTATTGGCTTTCAGTACCGCCGCGTCGGTCGTGGGCAGGATCCCTTTGGCGGTCAGCCAGAAGTTAACCGCAAGGTTCATGACCGCATAGCCAACGAAGCCCGCAAACGCCGCCACGCCTTTGTTTTCGCGCGCCAGACCCAGAGGAATGGCGATACAGAACATTACCGGCAGGAAGCTAAAGGCAAAAGAGCCGACCTTGCTCATCCAGATGAAGATCGCCTGAAGTACCGGATTTCCGAGGAAAGGGATCAGGGTAATGACGTCGTGGCTGCTTAACGAGCTGCCGATCCCCAGCATAATCCCGCAGAATGAGAGAAGCGCCACGGGCAGCATAAAGGTTTTACCCAGTTGCTGGAAAAACTCCCACAGCGATATTTTTTGTGCTGCTTTCGTCGTCATAAAACGACTCCTTAAATGGTAGAAAGAGATTTAACGACCGCGATGGGGCGAGAAGATAAAACGTTTTATCAAACTTTAGTGCGCGCTAAATCACATTCTCAGGCTTTTACTGGTAGTATAAAGATAACGTATTGATAAAACGTTTTAGCGATCTCATTATCAAGGAGTCACGCCACCACATGGCTGTAGCGAAAAAGATCACCATCAACGATGTCGCGCTGGCGGCGGGGGTTTCCGTTAGCACCGTTTCGCTGGTATTGAGCGGGAAGGGGCGCATCTCTCCTGCTACGGGTCAGCGCGTCAACGAGGCCGTTGAGCAACTGGGCTTTGTGCGTAATCGCCAGGCGTCGGCGCTGCGCGGTGGGCAAAGCGGGGTGATAGGGCTGATTGTTCGCGACCTCGCGTCGCCGTTTTATGCAGAACTGACCGCCGGGCTTACCGAGGCGCTTGAAGCGCAGGGACGAATGGTTTTCCTGCTCCACGGTGGGCGCGAACCGGAGCAACTGCTCTCCAGGCTGGATATGCTGCTGACGCAAGGGGTGGATGGGGTGATCGTGGCCGGCGCGTCCGGTGTGGGCAGTGAATTGTGTGAGCGCGCGGCGCAGAAAGGCGTACCGCTGGTGTTTGCGTCGCGCGCCAGCTATCTCGACGAAGCCGATACCCTTCGGCCGGATAACATGCAGGCCGCGCAAATGCTGACCGAGCATCTTATTCATCGCGGCCATCAGCGCATCGCCTGGCTCGGCGGTAAAAGCTCGTCCCTGACGCGTGCGGAGCGGGTGGGCGGTTACTGCTCCACGCTCATCAAATACGGCCTGCCGTTTCACAGCGAATGGGTGGTGGAGTGTGAGTCCAGCCAGAAAAAAGCCGCCGAAGCCATCGGCACGTTGCTTCGCAACAGCCCGACGATCAGCGCGGTGATTTGCTATAACGATGTGATTGCGATGGGGGCGTGGTTCGGCTTGATCCGCGCCGGACGCCAGAGCGGTGAGGGCGGGGTAGAAACGTTCTTCGGCCATCAGGTGGCGCTGGGGGCATTTGCGGATGTCGGTGAAAATGCGCTAGACGATCTCCCCATCGTCTGGGCGACGACGCCGGCTCGTGAAATGGGATACACCCTGGCAGACCGAATTATGCAGCGTATTGAAAATACGGACGTGCAGGCCGGGCATCAGATTGTGGCGGCGCGGTTAGTGACGGTGAAGTAATCTCCGCTGCACATCGCCTGGCAATAAAAAAACCCCTCATGCGAGGGGTTTTTCGTTTACTGCTGCGGTACTGCTGGCGGCGCTGCCGGTTCAGCCGGTGCCGGAATGCCCAGCGTCGGCATACCAAACATGCCGACAAAATCTTCCAGCGGCATTTTATCGCCGTTGAGCGTTACCTGGCCATTAGCATATTGCAGGCTGGTGGAAATGGTGTTGTCTTCCACCTTCGTGATGCGGAACATCTGGCCCATCGCCGCCAGGCCTTTCACCTGTTGGTTTGCCAGTTTACCTGCATCTTCTTCACCATACCCTTCGAGTTTCGCAATCTGCGTCATGAACTCGGTTGCCATATCCATCGGGATGGTCAGCTTGCTGTCGAGCGATTTCACGCTGCGGTCAACTTCCTGCGCCAGGGTCTGCGGCTCGCCGGTCGCGGCCGCCGGATCCTTCAGGAACAGCGACAGGTTGAAGTTGGTTTCGCCTTTGTCGTTTTTCCAGCTCAGTGGCGCAACGGTAATTACCGGCTCGCCTTTCAGCAGGATCGGCAGGTTATTAAACAGCACGGCCATCGCCTGCTGCTGGTACGCCTGCGGGTTCTGTTGCAGGGCGGCATCGGTCAGCAGAGCCTGACTCTCTTTGCTGTATTTCTGGCTAAATTCGTGCCATGCCTGGCCGTCAATGTTGCCAATTTTCAGTGACAGCTTGCCGGTACCCAGGTCCTGATTCTGTACTTTCAGGCTTTTCAGGCTGTAATCCAGCTGGGTGTTGATGCTTTTACCGTCTTTGGAAACGTCAGACTTGCCGTCCAGATCCATGCCTTCCAGCACTGCCATCTCTTTACCTTCAATCGCAATGGCGATCTTATCGAGGCTCAGCTTCTGATCGCCAATACGCTCGTCAAAATCGGTCATACGGCTATTGCCGCTGGCTTTCAGGTTGTTGAAGGTAAGCTGGACCTTCTGGTTATATTCATTGACTGAATTCACCAGGCCGCTGGCGGCATCGCCGGTCAGAGAGACATTCTTGCCGTCGCGATCGGCATCAAGCTGGAAATTACCGCCGCTGAAGGCGACTTTATCGGTGCCTTGTTCGTAATTCAGCGCTTTCAGGTCGATGTCGGAACGCGTATCACCGGCATAGCTGATGCGGGTATTGATCTCGAACGGCGACTCATTTTTCGCCATATCGAAAATTGGCTTCGTCACCTCGTTATTTACCAGTACGGTTCTGGCGGATGCCATAGAGGGGATCAGGTTAAACTTTTTCAACTGTGCCAGCGGGAACGGACCGTGGCTGACCACTTCATCCAGTACAACGCTCTGGCCCGGTTTCAGCCAGGCGTTCTGATTGCCCGCTACCGGCTTCACCACCACCTGCATATGGCTGGTAAAGACGCCACGCTGGTAGTTCTGGTAGCTCAGCTCCAGACCTGCTTCAGGCGCGCTGCGCTTAATCTCGCTGTTTGCCTGCGCCATCATCTCTGCCAGACGGCTTTCCAGCTGTTTCCCGGTATACCAGGAAGCACCCATCCAGATCACGCCTAAAGCAACAATCACTCCTACCGCTACGACCGATTTTTTCATTGCGATTATCCCTAAAATGAAACCAGGCGGTTAAAACCGCCTGGTGTTACAACGCCTGTTACTAGCTTAGCAAGAGTTGTTAAAAAATTCAGTAAGTCCCTAAAGCTTATTAAAAACGCGCGCCAGGCGACCAGTGCCGCTCACGAAGACAGGCGACTCGTTTGCCGGGACAAAAGCGGACTCCCCCGGTTTAAGCAGCAGACGCTCGCTACCGTTATGCAACGTCGCTTCGCCTTCCACACAGAACAGGATCGCGGCGCTCTCCTGTGCAATGGCGGTTTCGTCTGCGCTGAGGTCATGCAGGGAGAAGGCAAAATCGTCAACCGGAATCGGGAAGTCCAGCTCTGCGCCGTTTTTCACCGGCTGAGTAAGCAGCTCCGCAGCAGGTTTCGCCACGAACTTCACGTTGGCAACCAGCTCAGGGATGTCGATGTATTTTGGCGTCAGGCCCGCGCGCAGTACGTTATCGGAGTTAGCCATCACCTCCAGTGCCACGCCATTCAGGTAGGCGTGCGGGGTTTCAGCGAACAGGAACATTGCTTCGCCCGGGTTGAGCTTCACCACGTTCAGCAGCAGCGGAGAGAAGAGGCCGCTGTCGTCCGGATAAAACGCGGAAATTATGCGAATGGTGTCCCATGGCTCACCCTGCTGGCCGTTCAGCGCGGCTTTCAGCACCGCCAGCGCGTGGGATTTTTCCTCGCCCTGCATATTCAACAGGCTGGCAAACAGCGCGCTCAGGGCTTCTGCGTTCGGGTTTTCCAGGAAGTGGGCGATCGCGTTGTGAGCCCCAGCGACCGGTTGCAGCAGGGAGATGATCTCGGAAAACTCGCGGAAGGCATTCATCGCCAGGAAAGGGGTAAGGGCGAAAACCAGTTCCGGCTTGTGGTTAGGATCTTTGTAGTTACGCTCTGCGGCGTCTAACGGAATACCGGCGGCATTTTCTTTGGCAAAGCCCAGCTCAGAGGCTTTTTTGTTCGGGTGAACCTGAATGGAGAGCGGCTGGTCGGCGCACAATACCTTGAACAGAAAAGGCAGCTCACCAAAACGATTCGCCACTTTATCGCCGAGCAGCGCGGCTTTGTCGGCATCGATGACATCACGCAGGCTGCGCACCTGGCCGCTGGCATCTTCAATTTTTGAGCTGCTCTTCGGGTGCGCGCCCATCCACAGCTCTGCCATCGGCAGGTTGTCCGGGTTGGCGATACCGTAGAGATCCGTTAACGCAGTTTTACTTCCCCAGGCGTAGTTTTGCACTGAGTTGATGAGTTTTTGCATTATCAAGCCCTGATTCATATGTGGAATTAACTTCGCGTATTAAAGCAATAAACCGAATGGAAGTAACCTGCGGATGTAAAAAGTCGTACTAGTCTCAGTTTTTGTTAAAAAATTGTGTAGGATAAGCTGACTCGCTTTTAAGCCGGGCAGCGGAACATCTGCCCTGAATAAACAGACCGAAGCAGTAAGTGAGAGAACAATGTCGAATAAACCCTTCCATTATCAGGATCCTTTCCCCCTCAGTCAGGATCGGACCGAGTATTACCTGTTAACCCGCGATTACGTTTCTGTCTCTGAGTTTGAAGGGCAGGAGATCCTCAAAGTTGACCCGCAGGCGCTGACGCTGCTGGCGCAGCAAGCCTTCCACGATGCTTCCTTTATGCTCCGTCCGGCGCATCAGCAGCAGGTTGCCGATATTTTGAGCGATCCGGAAGCCAGCGAGAACGACAAGTACGTTGCCCTGCAATTCCTGCGTAACTCTGATATCGCGGCGAAAGGCATTCTGCCGACCTGCCAGGACACCGGCACGGCGATTATCACCGGTAAAAAAGGCCAGCGCGTCTGGACCGGCGGCGGTGACGAAGCGGCGCTGGCGCGCGGCGTTTACAATACCTACACCGAAGATAACCTGCGCTATTCGCAAAACGCGGCGCTGGATATGTACAAAGAGGTGAACACCGGCACCAACCTGCCTGCGCAGATTGACCTCTACAGTGTCGACGGTGACGAGTACAAATTCCTCTGCATTGCCAAAGGCGGCGGTTCAGCCAACAAAACCTATCTTTACCAGGAAACCAAAGCGCTGCTTACCCCGGGCAAGCTGAAGAACTATCTGGTTGAGAAGATGCGCACCCTTGGCACTGCGGCCTGCCCGCCGTACCATATCGCGTTTGTGATTGGCGGTACGTCTGCTGAAAGCACCCTGAAAACCGTTAAGCTGGCCTCAACCAAATACTACGATGGCCTGCCAACGGAAGGTAACGAACATGGTCAGGCGTTCCGCGACGTGCAGCTTGAGCAGGAACTGCTGGCCGAAGCGCAGAATCTGGGGCTGGGCGCGCAGTTTGGCGGCAAATACTTCGCGCATGACATTCGCGTGATCCGCCTCCCGCGCCACGGTGCATCCTGTCCAGTGGGGATGGGCGTGTCGTGCTCTGCGGATCGTAACATCAAAGCGAAGATCAACCGCGACGGCATCTGGATCGAAAAGCTGGAGAACAACCCGGGCAAATACATCCCTGAAGAACTGCGTAAAGCGGGTGAGGGCGAAGCGGTACGCGTTGACCTGAATCGTCCGATGAAGGAGATCCTGGCGCAGCTTTCGCAGTATCCGGTTTCAACGCGCCTTTCTCTGAACGGGACGATTATTGTTGGCCGCGACATCGCCCATGCGAAGCTGAAAGAGCGCCTGGACAACGGTGAAGGGCTGCCGCAGTACATTAAAGATCACCCGATCTACTACGCAGGCCCGGCAAAAACGCCTGATGGGTATGCTTCCGGCTCGTTAGGCCCAACCACGGCGGGCCGTATGGACTCCTACGTCGACCAGTTGCAGGCCAACGGTGGCAGCATGATCATGCTGGCGAAAGGCAACCGCAGCCAGCAGGTGACGGACGCGTGCCACAAGCACGGCGGCTTCTACCTTGGCAGCATAGGCGGTCCGGCAGCGGTGCTGGCGCAGGGCAGTATCAAGAGCCTCGAGTGCGTGGAGTACCCGGAACTGGGTATGGAAGCGATCTGGAAAATTGAAGTGGAAGACTTCCCGGCGTTTATCCTCGTGGATGACAAAGGTAACGACTTCTTCAAACAGATCCAGTCTTCCCAGTGTTCGGCGTGTGTGAAGTAATTCTGTAAATTGCCGGGTGGCGCTGACGCTTACCCGGCCTACATCCTCGTAGGTCGGGTAAGGCGCAGCCGCCACCCGACATCAAAAAGAGCGCACAAAGCGCCATAACGTTTCTCAGAAGTCATCAATACTTATCTCTTAAGCATGTGAGCAATCCCATCTTTGTTATCAAGGAGTAAGTAATGACAATGCATCGCCGCGAGAAAGACTCCATGGGCGCCATCGACGTCCCGGCCGACAAGCTATGGGGCGCGCAAACCCAGCGTTCGCTGGAGCATTTCCGCATTTCGACAGAGAAAATGCCCGTCTCGCTAATCCAGGCGCTGGCGTTGACCAAACGCGCTGCCGCCAAAGTCAATCAGGATCTGGGCCTGCTGGATGCCGATAAAGCCTCCGCCATCATCAATGCCGCCGACGAAGTGCTGGCGGGCAAACATCCCGACGAATTCCCCCTTGCCATCTGGCAGACCGGCTCAGGCACCCAGAGCAACATGAACATGAACGAGGTGCTGGCGAACCGCGCAAGCGAGCTGCTTGGCGGCGTACGCGGTATGGAGCGGAAGGTTCACCCGAACGATGACGTGAATAAAAGCCAGAGTTCCAACGACGTGTTCCCGACGGCCATGCACGTGGCGGCCGTCATCGCTATCCGCGAGCAGCTTATCCCGCAACTCAACGTGCTCAAATCTACGCTTAACGAGAAAGCGCAGGCTTTCGGAGACATTGTAAAAATTGGTCGTACGCACCTGCAGGACGCCACGCCGCTGACGCTTGGCCAGGAGATCTCCGGCTGGGTGGCGATGCTGGAGCACAATCTTAAGCATATAGACAACAGCCTGCCGCATCTGGCGGAGCTGGCGCTCGGCGGAACGGCGGTTGGCACCGGGTTAAACACCCATCCCGAGTACGCGGTGCGCGTGGCCGAAGAGCTGGCGAAGATCACCGGGCAGCCGTTTGTTACCGCCCCGAATAAATTCGAAGCGCTGGCGACCTGTGATGCGCTGGTCCATACCCATGGCGCGCTGAAAGGGCTGGCAGCCTCGCTGATGAAAATCGCCAACGACGTGCGCTGGCTGGCCTCCGGCCCGCGCTGCGGCATCGGCGAAATCAGCATTCCGGAAAACGAGCCGGGTAGCTCCATTATGCCGGGTAAAGTAAACCCGACGCAGTGCGAAGCCATGACCATGCTGTGCTGTCAGGTGATGGGTAATGACGTTGCGGTCAACATGGGCGGCGCGTCGGGTAACTTCGAGCTTAACGTCTATCGCCCGATGGTGATCCACAACGTACTGCAATCGATTCGTCTGCTGGCCGATGGCATGGAGAGCTTTAACGAGCACTGCGTGGTGGGCATTGAGCCTAATCGCGAGCGAATCAGCCAGCTGCTGAATGAGTCCCTGATGCTGGTCACGGCGCTAAACACCCATATTGGTTATGACAAAGCGGCCGAAATCGCTAAAAAAGCGCACAAAGAGGGGCTTACCCTGAAAGCCTCTGCGCTGGCGCTGGGCTACCTGACGGACGCCGAGTTTGATGCCTGGGTCCGCCCGGAAGCGATGGTGGGCAGCATCAGGTAATCACTGCGCCACATACAGGTGCAGCCGCGGGATAATCAGCTGTAGCGGCTGTGCCTGGGGTTTATAGCGATGCTGAACGTTTTCAGCATCGTAGTTTAGCAGTTCTCCGATATCCGGCACCACCGCACCCTGATCGGCATCGTAGAGCGCAATCAGCGGTGTCGGGCAGGCGTATTGCACCTGCTTTTGCTGTCCGGCATACCAGACACGAGCGATAGGCTGCACCTTCACCGGACGCTTTATTTTAAGACGGGTATCAGCCGGCAGGGAGGCAATGCTGTGGTACTCCTGCTCCAGCCGTTCAATCCACTGTTCCCGCGACCACGGGGCGACCGTTCGCGGCGATTTCAGACTTTTCTCCAGCTGAGCCAGGATCTCGTCGCGCGTGAAGTTTTTAATGATGTGCTTGTTGGCCCAGCCGAAGCGCAGCGTGGCGGGGTGGCGCAGTACCGTCAGCGTGCGGTAAGCATTCAGGGTGATCAGCCCCGGAAGCTGGCGATGCACCCATTCAAAACGGGCAGCCGGTGCCAGCCCGGACTCAACGGTCACGATTTTCTCGAAGGCGGCTTTCAGCGTATTAATATGCGTAATTTGCGCCTCAATGGCTTCACGCGTTGCGGTATCCGTTTGCAGACAGATGACGCCGGGCAGGCGAACGGCGGCCTTACTGCTGCGATTTTCGGACTGCTGCTGGATGAAAAGGCGGCGATAGTGCTGCAACGTCAGTTCCAGCGCCACTTTACCGATATGCTGCGTTACCTCAATGGTGTTCAGCGGGTCGTGTTCCGCGCCTTTCGCCACCTCGGGCAGGGAAAAGACGCGGGCGGCCAACAGGCGGCAGCCCTGTAGTTGCGCCGTCAGGGTCAGTAACGCCTGCTCTATTTCCCGAAATGTGGTGTTAAGCCTTTCGATGAGATCGTAAGTCGCCATAATAGTCCTTAATTAGTTACAACATACTACTGATATAGCACAACACGCCGGGTCAGGCCAGCGTGCGGTTTAGTTCAGGCAGGTACGGGAAGAGGAATGTTGTGATAGATCGGCCAGCTAAAGACGAACCGGGCCCCGCCCAGCTCGCTCGCTTCGCAGCGAACCGAACCGCCCATCGCCTGGGCAATAGAACGGACAATAGCCAGCCCCAGACCACAGCCGCCGGTAGCACGGTCGCGGCTGGGGTCGAGGCGCACAAACGGCTCGAAAACTTTTTCACGCTCCGCTGGCTCAATACCGGGGCCATCGTCTTCCACGCACAGAATTGCCTGGCTCCTCTGCAAATCTAAACCTATGCGCAGCGTGGTTTCGCTGTAGCGCATGGCGTTGTTCATCAGATTATCCAGCACGCGTTCCATCAGGCGCATGTCCAGCGCGCCGTACGCGCCGGGGGTAATGGCTGTCAGCAGTTTTCGCTGAGGGTTAACGCTCTGCACATCGTTAATATGCGTCTGTAGCCAGACGGGAAGATCCGGCGTACTGAGGTGCAACTCCGTCTGAGGCCGATCGAGGCGGGCATAGGTCAGCAGCTCTTCAATCAGCGCTTCAAGCTGGCCAATATCCCGATTGAGGGCCTGCGATTCCGCGGCGGTGAGGTTCTCGCTCATCTCCAGGCGATAACGCAGGCGTACCAGCGGAGTGCGCAGTTCATGCGCAATGCCGTCGATAAGCTGCTTCTTGCTGGCAATCAGGGCGTTGATGTTATCGGCCATCTGGTTAAAGGCAATACCGAGACGGTCAAAACTGGAACCACTGTCGAAATGTATGCGTTCAGTTAAATGACCCTCCCCAAAACGCTGTGCGGCGGATTCCAGTTTCAGCATGTCCTGCCAGTGCGGTCGCATCCAGATGAACACAGGGAAAGCGAGCGAGATGGCAATAAAGCCCAGCAGGGCGAGATCCAGCAGGCGCATCTGGTGCAGGTAATAGAGATAGGGCACTGGCCCGACGGCCAGGACATAGTGGCTGCGCGGAATACGCTGAATGAAGGTATATTTCTCGTCCAGGGCGACGATGTCTCCATCGCGCAAACGCAGCATCGCCGGCGGCGCTAAATCAAAATCCTTCATGGGTTCGATACGCAGATCAAACGACAGATTCAGATCCAGCTCTTTTAACGTACGTGCCCAGTCATGCGGAGGAATTTCGCGCAGCTCGCTACGCATCAGGTAGAGCGAGCTTTTCATCAGATCGTCCAGGGATTGTCTGCCCGCACGCTCTGCGGTGAACTTATAGACCAGCCCGACCAGCATGGTCATCACCAGAAAGCAGACAAACAGCAGTAAATAAAACTGAACAAACAGCTTCTTCATTAATTTCACCGAAACAGGGGCTTCACTACACGTCTTTTACCAGCAGGGTCGCTATGGGCGCAAGTCAGGCATGATGCGTTGAAAAGGGGTAATCGTCGAAAGGTAATAAAACACGGCATCGCTTTATTCCATCAATGCCCGGGTAATCCGTTTACGCTTCGCTATACGAGTTTATTTGCGATTGAGAGTATTTGTGAATCAGAATAACAATGACAAAGGCCACCTGCGGGTGGCTTTATTTATGGCGTTTACCAGTGAGAAGTATCCGGCGCAAACGGTGCGACAAAGAGACTTATCTTTGTAACCTGAACATTACCAACATTCGTTAATGTCTGGATTTGACTGTGCTGACAATCAGTGGATTCGTGATAAACCCATGCGGACACTTACGCGCGTTGCAATGCACCGCGTAGGTACATATCTCCTCTTCCTGGTTTCGATTGTATGGGCAGGCCATCTTGTTTTTAATTTCACTCCATAACATCTCGTTGTAAGGGGAGATGTTGTATATCGATATTGGCTTGAAAACGCCATTAATGAAGACGCCATTCTTTGTCGGATATATCCTATCGCCGGGGTACAAATAGACATCGCTTTCATACCAAATGATGAGTTTCAAGAACTTGAGTCCCAAGATGCTTGAATAAACGATTCCCGTGTTAGGACAAATTACCGAGCTAATGACTCTCCATGACATTGCTATACCTCGTTCATTAAATAATTGAGAGAGTATAAGGTTTAGCATGAGAATTAGATTTCTGCAAACGCGTAAGCTATTGAAAAAGATCGATATTATTTATATGCTAACTATATCCCCTTTGTTTTCATAAGGATAAGATAATAATTTAGTCAATTGTAAAGTTCATTTTTAACACAATGTGCATTTAAGTGACGGATTTTTGATCGATGATGGTTCCTGAACTGCTGAATATATATTGTACTATAGCAATGAAATACATTAGAGCTACTTTTGTTTACGCGATAAATGCACATCGAAATTGAACAGGTAAGAGGAATGTGATCAAAGGATATTTCATGACTAACGATGCATATAATCGAAAACTTACGACGTATACCGATAACATTCCTGATGCATCGCAAGTTATTTTTCGAAATTTACTGTGTAGCTTTTTTTCAGGTTTCCCATGCGTGCGGGGCAAACAGGTAGCCCTTATTACGTACGGTTTTAATGCGGTAGGGCTCGGTGGCGCTGTCCTGCAGTTTTTTTCGCAGGCGAGAAATCGCCACATCAACGCTACGATCCATTCCGTCGTAACTTACGCCGCGCAGATTTTTCAGCAATGCATCCCGGTCCATAATTTGCCCGGCATGAGTTGCCAGCTCCCACAGCAGGTCAAAATCTGCGGTTGAGAGCGCAATTAGCACCCCGGAAAGCATAACCTGTCGGTTGACCGGGTCGATAGAAAGCGTGCCGAACCGCATCGCCTTATGCGGCGTTAAAGAGGGCGCAGGCGCTTCACGCTCAGCGCTGGCACGCTGACGCAGATGAAGGCGCAAACGGGCAAGCAGGACCGCCGGCGGCGTGGTTTTCAGGATGTAGTCATTCGCGCCCATCTCAAGGGACAGAATATGATTCATATCGCTGTCGAGAGAGGTCAGCAGCACGATCGGGCCGTCCCACTTCGCGCGCAGATCCCGGCAAAGCGTCATGCCATCTTTTCCGGGCAGCATAATGTCCAGCAACACCAGGTCCGGATTTTCGCGGGTGACGACGTCTTCAGCGCGATCGCCACGAGGTTCGACAACCACTTCAATATCATGTTTACCCAGATAAGCGGCGATCAATTGTCCCACTTCGGGTTCATCTTCAACATAAACAATCTTATTCATACTACGTCTGTCATCGCGAAAAACGTCAACATACACCGCACAACCTTAACCTTCCATTAATCTTTCATAATTAGCCGGAGTTCCGTTATCCTGCACGGGAATGTTATTTGATTGTTAAGGGAAAAGAATGGGACTGTTGATCAAAGCCGCGCTGGGTGCGCTGGTCGTGCTGTTGATTGGGGTGCTGGCTAAAACGAAGAACTACTACATTGCCGGGCTTATCCCGCTGTTTCCCACCTTTGCGTTAATTGCGCACTATATTGTGGCCTCTGAGCGGGGTATAGAGGCGCTGCGTGCCACCATTGTATTCGGGATGTGGTCAATCATCCCGTATTTCATCTATCTGCTGTCGCTGTGGTACTTCACCGGTTTTCTGCGTCTGCCCCTGGCGCTGGGCGGGGCGGTGGTCTGCTGGAGCCTCAGCGCCTGGGTGCTCATCTTCTTCTGGAGCCGCTTTCACTAGCGCAGCGGGCGGCCACCGTCCACGGCAAACGTCCTGCCCGTGACGTAACAGCTGGTCAGCAGATAATCGATCAGGTCGATCACCTCTTTCTCGCCGGGCGCAATTTTCATCAACGACTTGTTAAGCGCATGCTGACGATACTCGGCATCATCGCCCTCGTTAAATAAAATCATCGCCGGGGCAATCGCGTTGACTTTTACCTCGGGGGCCAGCTTGCGCGCGAACGAGCGAGTCATATTATCCAGCGCGGCTTTGCTGGCCGCGTAGGCGATGTGTTTATCGCTGCCTCGCTCCACCACGTAATCGGTGAAATGGATAATGTCGCCTGCGGCATGGCCGTGTCCGCGTAGCAGATCCTGTAGGGCATGGTTGAGCAGATAAGGCGCATTAACGTGGATCTGCATCATGCAGGCGAGCGTTTCGCTGAGCGAATGTCCTGCTTTTTCAGGAAGCCAGGTACTGGCGTTGTGAATAACCGCCCGCAGCCCGGGGGTGGTCGATTTCACTTTTTCCGCGAAAGCAAGAATACCTTCATCCGTGGAGAAATCCGCCTGAATGCAGACGGCTCCGGCATGTCGTAGCCCTTCAATGGAGGGATATTCCGTGCGGTAACTGACGATAACCGGATGGCGAAGATTGAGAAAGTGATGGGCGAGGGCGAGGCCGATGCGACGGCCTGCGCCAGTGATCAATATTGGGCGTTGCTGCGTGTGTCCCATCGTAATCTCCTTTTCAGTTCAACAATGGGACAGGCGGCGCTATCCCATTAACATCCACGTTGCCGGTACGGCAGCGACTAACAGCAAACCTATCAACGCCATTTCGCGGCGCTTAAGGGCATTATCAAGCTGATGCGTACGGCGAGCGTAGATAAACACCAGCAGGCCTGGCGCGTAGAGCACCACGGACAGCAGCAGATGCATCGGGCCGGAAGCATACAATAACCATAGACCGTAAATACAGGCACCTACGCCTACCGCATAGTGTGCCGGGCGGGTCGCAATTTTTAACAGATATGCGCCCACTAAGAAATAGGGTACCAGAATCATCTCGGAGGCGATGGTCAGCAGCGTGTTATAGTCCGAACCTGTGAGCCAGATCAGCACCAGACAGACCTGCACGCTGATGTTGGTGAGCCACAGAGAGGCCGATGGCGAACTGTTTTTGTTCTGACGGGCAAACAGGCGCGGGAACGCTTTGTGCGTGGCGGCCAGGAACGGAACTTCCGCCGCCATAATGGTCCAGCTCAGGTACGCGCCGCAGACGGAGACAATCAAACCTGCCGCGATAACCACATCACCCCAGGGACCGAGCATTTTCACCATCAGCCCGGCCATGGACGGATTACGCATCTCCGCCAGTTCAGGGCGGGCCACCACACCGAGCGACAGCAGCGTCACCAGCAGATAAACGCCCAGCGCCGCCAGGACGGCCAGCAGCGTGGCGCGTCCCACGTCGCGTTTGTTACGCGCGCGGGCAGAGACCACGACGGCACCTTCAACACCGATGAACACCCACAGGGTAATCAGCATGGTATTTTTCACCTGCTCCCAGACGGGAACGCCCAACGCAATACCGCTGAAATCGAGCGTAAAGACATCGAGACGGAAGGCGAGGAAGGCCAGCACGACGAACAGGCCAAGTGGCACCAGCTTGGCCAGCGTCGCCACCAGGTTAATGCTGGCCGCGGTCTGAACGCCGCGCAAAATCAACCAGTGAACAATCCACAGCAGCACCGAGGCGCCGACGATGGACTGCCAGGTATTGCCGTCACCAAACAGGCGCAGTTCGGGCGTATCGGTAAAGAAACTGAGCGCCGAGAAGACGATAACCAGATAGGAGACGTTGGCGATCACCGCGCACAGCCAGTAGCCCCAGGCGGAGCAGAAGCCAATCAGCTCGCCAAAACCTTCACGGGCGTAAGTGAATATTCCGCCGTCCAGATCCGGTCGGATACGCGTCAGCAGCAGCATGGCGAACGCCAGCAACAAAATCCCGACGCCGGTGATGCCCCAGCCAATCAATAATGCGGCCGGGCTGGCGACGGCCGCCATGTTCTGCGGCAAACTGAATACGCCCGCGCCCAGCATTGAGCTCAATACAAGTGCAGTTAACGCACTCAGGCCAAGTTTCTTTTCCATTGGCTTCCTGTTATGAAAAGTCCAAATCCAGAATAATTATTTCGCTAAGGCGCATAAAAATGGTGGATCACGCTAAGGCGCGGGATTTTACGGAGTGTGACGGATGCATGCAATGACATGGGGCAGAAATCAGAAAAAAAGTAACAAAAAAGGCGGCACTGCGCCGCCTTTATGAAACCGTTTTGTTACTTGTACAGATCGGCACTGATGGTCAGGTTGTTGCCACGTTCCTGCCACTGGCGGGTGATGTGATAATACTTCGCGCCTTTCTTCGCAGCACGCTTCGCCACCTGATAGGAGATTTCTGTCATGTTGCCATAGTTGCCCGTAAACTTGATGCTGTCGAACGGCACCATCTGCGCGGCAGTGGCTTTGTTCAGCTCTTCAATTTTCGTGCCGTCTGGTAACGTAACGGTATAACGACCGCCTTTGGTGGATTGGGTTTCAAAGAAACGACCCACTTCTGCGCTTGGTGCCGCAGACGTTGCTACGCCCGGAATTTCAACTTTCTTCGCTTCTTCACCGCCTTTTGCTAACGCAGCACGACCGGCTTCTGAATCCGCTGGAATCGCATCCGGGCTTTGCACTACGCGTTTTTTCGCATCTTGCTTATAGATGAAGGCGGTAATGCGCTGGTTTCCGCCCTGGTTGGCATCAACCTGACGCACGATATAAAACGCGTAAGCGCCTTTTTCTCTCGCGGCTTTGGTGATGGCATCGTTAACTTCAGGCTGGCTGCGGTAGAAGCCCTGAACGGTCACGGTGTCATACGGTTCCAGCTGAACAGCCTGATCTTTCGGCAGTTCAACAATGCCGTTAATAACGCGGTTTTTCTGTTCATCTGCCTTTGGGGCATTCTCTTTGTACAGCGCAACAGTCACGCGCTGGTTACCGCTGTTGCCCTGATCGGACTGGTCAACAACGTAAAACGAGGCAGCGCCGTTTTTATCGGCGGCTTTTGATGCGGCGGCGACGGCATCGCCAATGGAATTATACCGACCCACAATGACCGTATGGTCAAAAGGTTTTAACGCTGCCGCTTGCTCCGGCGTCAACTCTGTCGCAGCATTCGCTGACAGGGCGGTCGCGGAAAGAAGTGCGGACGCCAGGAGAGTGTTCTTAAGCTTCATAAAAATAATCCTTCGCCTTGCGCAAACCATGTACTGGTGTTGTTGTTAATTTGAGACGGTCCCGATTATGGCATTTAACACCCGTCGCTGTCTGCGGCATTTTTCACAGCCTGTGCTCAGCAAAGGACCTGATTCGATAACATTTTGTGATATGTGGAAAAAACAGGCGTTTCACAAGAAAAACTGATTAAGCATATGACTTTTACAAGTTAATTTAATGTTAATGAGTTGTTCTTTTATGGCGCTATATCATGTTTTTACCGCTTCGCTTGCGCGATTTATCGGTCCTGAAGGCGAATTTAAGGTAAATATCTCTGTCAGTGACCCCGATCGCTTATTTTTCACAGATAAAATAAGAAATAGTGTTTTCTGGCGGTAGATCACGGGCGCTATTTTCAGTAGGTTATAGAAAGTTTGTTACTGTTTTATTTTCCGGGGTTAATCATTCTCCGTCGTTATCGCGATGGTGAAAATTGATACGAACCGCGGGCAATTATCGACAAACCATCATCACAAACCGATGGAAGGGAAAACTATGCGTATTGGGGTACCAAAAGAACGGTTAGCCAATGAAACCCGCGTAGCGGCAACACCAAAAACGGTGGAGCAACTGCTTAAACTGGGTTTTACCGTCGCGATTGAAAGCGGCGCGGGCAAACTGGCGAGTTTCGATGACGAGGCCTTTACTCAGGCTGGCGCGGACGTAGTGGACGGTGCTGAGGTCTGGCAATCACCCATTATTCTGAAGGTAAACGCACCGGAAGAGAGTGAAATTGAACTGCTGAACGCGGGCACGACGCTTGTGAGCTTTGTCTGGCCAGCCCAAAACCCGGAGCTGATGGAGAAACTGGCGGCACGCGGTGTCACCGTGATGGCGATGGATTCCGTGCCGCGTATTTCGCGCGCGCAGTCTCTGGATGCGCTGAGTTCTATGGCAAACATTGCCGGCTATCGCGCCATTGTCGAAGCTGCGCATGAGTTTGGTCGCTTCTTTACCGGTCAAATTACGGCCGCAGGCAAAGTACCACCCGCGAAGGTGATGGTAATTGGTGCCGGTGTGGCAGGTCTTGCCGCTATTGGGGCCGCAAACAGCCTGGGCGCTATTGTTCGTGCGTTTGATACCCGGCCGGAAGTGAAGGAGCAGGTGCAGAGTATGGGCGCCGAATTCCTTGAGCTGGACTTCAAGGAAGAAGCGGGCAGCGGTGATGGTTACGCGAAGGTCATGTCTGAAGCCTTTATTAAGGCGGAAATGGCGCTCTTTGCGGCGCAGGCAAAAGAGGTGGACATCATTGTCACCACCGCGCTTATTCCGGGTAAACCGGCACCGAAGCTGATCACCCGTGAGATGGTGGATTCCATGCAGCCGGGCAGCGTGATTGTCGATCTGGCGGCGCAAAACGGCGGTAACTGTGAGTATACCGTGCCAAATCAGGTCACGACGACCGCGAACGGCGTGAAGGTGATCGGTTATACCGACCTGCCAGGACGTCTGCCAACCCAGTCCTCTCAGCTGTACGGCACGAACCTCGTTAATCTGCTGAAGCTGCTCTGCAAAGAGAAAGACGGCAACATCACCGTTGATTTTGATGATGTGGTGGTGCGCGGCGTGACCGTGGTGCGTGAAGGGGAAATCACCTGGCCTGCACCGCCGATACAGGTTTCCGCTCAGCCTCAGGCTGCGCCGAAAGCGGCGCCTGAGCCTGCAGAACCAGCGAAACCTGCGTCGCCGTGGCGCAAATACGCCATCATGGCGCTGGTCATTATCCTGTTTGGCTGGCTGGCGGACGTCGCGCCAAAAGAGTTCCTTGGCCACTTCACCGTCTTCGCGCTCTCCTGCGTGGTGGGTTACTACGTCGTATGGAACGTTTCCCATGCGCTGCATACCCCGCTGATGTCGGTTACCAATGCCATCTCCGGGATTATCGTGGTTGGGGCATTGCTGCAAATTGGTCATGGCGGCTGGATCAGCTTCCTGAGCTTCATTGCAGTGCTGATCGCCAGTATCAATATTTTCGGTGGTTTCACCGTGACTCAGCGCATGCTGAAAATGTTTCGTAAAGGCTAAGGGGTAGCATATGTCTGGAGGATTAGTTACAGCCGCATACATTGTTGCTGCAATCCTGTTTATTTTCAGTCTGGCGGGGCTTTCCAAACACGAAACGTCTCAGCAGGGAAATAACTTTGGTATCGCCGGGATGGCGATTGCGCTGATTGCCACCATCTTTGGGCCGGACACCGGCAACGTGGCGTGGATCCTGGTGGCGATGATCATCGGTGGTGCGATTGGTATTCGTCTGGCGAAACGCGTTGAAATGACCGAGATGCCGGAGCTGGTTGCTATTCTGCACAGCTTCGTGGGTCTGGCCGCGGTGCTGGTGGGCTTCAACAGCTATCTGTACCACGAACCGGGTCTGGAACCGATTCTGGTGAACATCCACCTGACCGAAGTGTTCCTCGGCATCTTCATTGGTGCGGTGACCTTCACCGGCTCAATCGTGGCGTTCGGCAAACTGCGCGGGAAGATCTCTTCCAAACCGCTGATGCTGCCTAACCGCCATAAGCTGAATCTGGCGGCGCTGGTCGTTTCCTTTGTGCTGCTGGTGGTCTTCGTGCGTACCGAAAGCGTAGGCTTGCAGGTGCTGGCGTTACTGGTGATGACCATTATCGCGCTGGCCTTCGGCTGGCATTTGGTGGCGTCTATCGGCGGGGCAGATATGCCGGTAGTCGTCTCCATGCTGAACTCCTATTCCGGTTGGGCAGCGGCGGCAGCAGGCTTCATGCTGAGCAACGACCTGCTGATTGTCACCGGTGCGCTGGTCGGTTCTTCCGGTGCGATCCTGTCTTACATCATGTGTAAGGCGATGAACCGCTCGTTTATCAGCGTCATCGCGGGTGGCTTCGGTTCTGACGGTTCATCAACCGGTTCTGATGAGGAAGTGGGTGAACACCGTGAAATCAGTGCGGAAGACACCGCAGAGATGCTGAAAAACTCGCATTCCGTTATCATCACCCCGGGCTATGGCATGGCGGTGGCGCAGGCGCAGTATCCGGTGGCGGAAATCACCGAGAAACTGCGCGCGCGCGGTATCAAGGTTCGCTTTGGTATTCACCCGGTGGCGGGGCGTCTGCCAGGCCACATGAACGTGCTGCTGGCGGAAGCGAAGGTGCCTTACGACATCGTGCTGGAAATGGACGAGATCAACGATGATTTCGCCGACACCGACACCGTGCTGGTGATTGGCGCCAACGACACCGTTAACCCGGCGGCGCAGGACGATCCGCGCAGCCCGATTGCGGGTATGCCTGTTCTCGAAGTGTGGAAGGCGCAGAACGTCATTGTCTTCAAACGCTCTATGAACACCGGCTATGCTGGCGTGCAGAACCCGCTGTTCTTTAAAGATAACACCCACATGCTGTTTGGCGACGCCAAGGCCAGCGTGGATGCGATTCTGAAATCTCTTTAATTCCGCTTCATCCTGTCAAACCGCCCCTGGGGGCGGTTTTCTTATTTCTGCGGTCAGCCATTCTCCTCTGTCTATACTTTACCCTTTGTGTAATACGAGGAGGTGTAATGCAATTTCTGTCCCGCTTTGACATCATCGCGCTGATGATGACGCCATCATTCTGGATTGGCGTCGCCACGGTAGTCTTTGTAACTCTGCTGGTGTACTGGCTGCTGACGCGCCTGATCGCCTTTGTTAAGAAAGGGATCACCACCTGGGGCGACAAGCATCCCACCACCAACCGGATGCGTTTTATCCTGACGGATATGCTTAACCGCACCAGCCGCTTCCTGCTTTTTGTCGTGGCGCTGCTGTTCAGCCTGCGTTTCGTCGACTTACCGGATCATCTCTTTGGTACCGTGAGCCACGCCTGGTTCCTGGTCTTCGCTATCCAGGTGGCGCTGTGGATGGATCAGGGGGTGGTGTCGTGGCTTCGTCACGTCATGCTGGCGCCGGGAAGCCATAAAAACCCGGTGACGCTGGTGATCACGGGGCTTATCCTCCGTGCCATTGTCTGGTCAGTGATGCTGCTGTCTATCCTTGCTAACGCGGGCGTCAACATCACTGCTCTGGTTGCCAGCCTTGGGGTAGGGGGTATTGCTATCGCCCTCGCGGTGCAAACGATCCTGAGCGACGTGTTTGCATCGCTCTCCATCGGTTTTGATAAGCCGTTCGAAATCGGCGATTTTGTGGTGTTTAACGATGTCGCCGGGACGGTAGAGCACATCGGCCTGAAAACCACCCGTATCCGTAGCCTGAGCGGGGAGCAGATTGTCTGCGGGAACGCCATCCTGCTGCAACAGACGCTGCATAACTACAAGCGGATGCAAACGCGCCGGATCGTCTTTACCTTCGGGGTCGCCAGCGACACGGCGCCGGAAAAACTGCGTTCAGTGGGTGATATGGTCAAACAGATCATTACCGACGTCGGGGAAACGAAGTTTGACCGCGCCCATTTCCTGGGCTTCGATCGCGATCGCCTGACCTTCGAGGTGGTCCATATCGTTAATACGGCGGATTACAACAAGTACATGGATATTCAGCAGGAGATCAATATTCGTATTCTGGAGGGGCTGAACCAGCAGGAGATCAAGCTGGCGCTGCCGAGCATGGTTCTGCACGCGCCCTGGATGAATGCTGGCGACGAGGCACCGGCGCAACGGTTGAGCGAAGCGCAATAAAAAAAGCCCGCCGTTACCGGCGGGCTTTCATTTTGGGGTCAATCGTCTTCCTCATCGTCCAGTTCAACCGGCGTCTGATACTGATCCGGCTTGATAACCAGAAGGTCGCAGCGAAGATGGTCGATCACCTGCTCGGCGGTATTACCCAGGAACGCGGCAGAAATACCGGTCCGGCCAATGGTGCCCAGCACCACAATCCCGGCCTGCAAATGCTCCGCCAGATCCGGAATAACCTCTTCAGGTAACCCTTTTTCTACGTGCGTCATGTTCTCATCGATACTGAATTTCTGGCGCAGCGCTTTCATGGCCAGCAGATGCTGACCGCGAATCGCGTCGTTATACACGCTCGGGTCAAATTCAGGCAGCTCGATGGCGATATTGATTGGCGTAACCGGATAGGCCCCCACCAGATGGACTTCAGTGTGGTTAACCTGGTCGGCTAGCTGAAGGGTCTCCTTCACCAGCTTCTCGTTCAGCGAATTGTGATAATCCTCTTCGCTGGCCAGATTGACCGCCACGACGGCTTTCCCGCCCTCAGGCCACGGCTGATCTTTCACCATCCATACCGGACAAGGGCATTTGCGCAGCAGGTGCCAGTCGGTCGGGGTGAAAATCACGGATTCCAGTTTGTCATGCTGGTGCGCCATTTTCAGCAGCAGGTCATGCCCACCGGCCACCACTTCCTGAATAATGGCTTCGAAAGGACGGTTGTGCCAGACCACCTTGATATCGATAGGTACGCCCGCTTCCAGATAATACTTCGCCTGCTCGCGGATCCACGCGGTACGCTGGCTGATCACTCCCTGACGCATAGCGGTGCGCTCGTCAGGCGACAGAAGGGTGGTCATCTCGTATGAGAAGTCATAAATCGGCAAAAAGGCTTTAATTTTGCCACCAATCCGTTGATGTAAATACACAGCACGTCGTAATGCTGGCTGATCGTCCTGATTCGGATCGATAGCCACCAGCATATTTTGATACTTTGCCATACAGGTCTCCTTACTACTGTCACCACAGTCTGTAAGTAAAAGAGTAACCTATATATCTTGAATGAAACAGGGGGGAAGTTTTTGCCAGATCAATAATCATGAAAATTTATCGATCTGGCATAAGATATCCGGGAGAGTTATGCCACGTTACGTGAGTGACCCGCCAGAATGGCCAGGGCTTCACCGTTTTCAATGGTGATGTACTTACCTTTAACCGCCAGCATTCCGCTCTTCTGGAAACGACCCAGCAGACGGCTGATGGTTTCCACGGTCAGGCCCAGATAGTTACCAATATCGCCACGCGTCATGGTCAGACGGAATTCGCGTGGGGAGAAGCCACGTTCCGCGAAACGGCGGGAGAGGTTATAGATAAAGGCGGCCAGACGCTCTTCGGCATTCTTTTTGGAAAGCAGCAGGATCATATCCTGATCGCCTTTGATCTCACCGCTCATCAGACGCATCATCTGCTGACGCAGGTTCGGCATCTTACCGGACAGATCGTCCAGCGTTTCAAACGGGATTTCACAAACCATAGAGGTTTCCAGCGCCTGAGCAAAGCTCGGGTGATGGCCACTGCCGATGGCGTCAAAGCCGACTAAATCGCCCGCCAGATGGAAGCCAGTGATCTGCTCGTCGCCCTGTTCGGTAATGGTGTAGCTTTTGATGGTGCCAGAACGGATAGCATAGAGCGATTTCAGTTCGTCTCCCGCTTTAAACAGCGTCTGCCCTTTCTGAATAGGCTTTTTGCGCTCGATGATATTGTCAAGCTGATCGAGTTCATGCTCATTCAGAGTAAACGGGATACAGAGCTGGCTGATGCTGCAATCCTGGCAATGGATAGCACAACCGCCAGACTGAATGCGTCGTATAATTCGCTTTTCCGGGATCATAGGTTTGCTCAAGCCTTAATTGATATTGGTCAATTTTAACATCTTTTTGGTAAGGACGTAAGTCTGGCAAACCCCCAATAAAGACAAGAGACGGCAGCGAGCTGCCATCTCCTTGAAATTCCACAGAATGATTAAGGATTATTAGCCTAACAGGAAGAAAATTAAGCACAAAAAGCCTGGGAATTACAGCAGAAAATACCCTTCGTGACGCAGCAGCCACTCTTTACGCTGTACGCCCCCGGCATAGCCGGTGAGGGTGCCGTTGCGCCCGATCACGCGATGGCAAGGCACCACAATGCTGACGGGATTTGAGCCATTTGCCGCACCGACTGCGCGCGCCGCGCCGGCACGGCCAAGCTGCTCTGCCAGCTGACCGTAGTGCATCACCTGCCCGCAGGGAATGTTACGTAGCGCCTGCCACACCTCGCGCTGAAAAGGGGTACCCGCCGTGGCGGTTGGCAGGGTATTAATAATGCTGAGATCGCCCTCGAAGTAGGCCGCCAGTTTATCGCTCAGCCCGCCAGGATTACGGGCAGTAATACGCTCGTAACCCTCGGCGCGATAATGGATGTTGAGCAGCTCAACCATCCGGTCGCTGTGCTCTTCCCACTCAACAGCGCGCAGATTGAACGCTTCATCCGCGATAACCCACAGCGGCCCCAGCGGCGTCGCAATCTTATCTTCGAGTAATCTCAGCATCAGTACTCCTTAGTTCAGCCTCGGGTAAACACCCGGTCCAATCGGCAGGCCGACAAGATACCACGCCACCAGCATCACCAGCCATACCCCTAAGAAGATAAGCGGATAGGGCAGAACCAGCGAATAGTAGGTACCCAGCTTAGCCTCCGGTCTGTAGCGTTGCAGGAAGCCTAAAAACAGCGGAACGAAGGGTGACACGGGCGCCAGCGGGATCACCGAAGAATCGGCGACACGGAACAGGATCTGGGCGAATGCCGGATGAAAGCCGAGCATCATAAACATGGGGACAAAGATGGGGGCCAGAATCGACCAGATGGCCGACCCGCTGGCAATAAACATGCACAGCAGGGACGACAGCAGCGCCAGGCCGACAAACGCCGGAACCCCGCTCAACCCCGCCGCCTCCAGCGCGTCCGTCAGGCTCACGGCCATAAACTTGCCCATGTTGCTCCAGTTAAACATGGCCACAAACTGCGCCAGCGGGAACACCATCACGATAAAACCCGCCATCTCCTTCATCGGCTCGATCATCAGGTGCGGCAGATCTCCCTGACGGCGGATTTTACCGGTAGCGATGCCGTAGGCGAGCGAAACGACGAAGAAGAAGAGAATTATCAGCGGCACAATACCCTGAATAAACGGCGAGGGAAGTACGGTGTGTTTGATCGGATCGCGCAACACGCCATTCTCCGGCACCACCATCAGCGCCACAGCCGCAATGAACGCCAGCGAGACGATCCCGGCGACGCGCAGGCCGAATTGCTGCTCTTTGCTCAGCGTCTCCAGCTTTTCATCGCTCCGGCCTTCCCATTTACCCAGGCGCGGCTCAACGATCTTATCGGTAATCAGCCCCCCGACAATCGTCAGGACAATCACCGAACTGGCCATAAAGTACCAGTTGTCGATCACGCTGACGTGCATGGCCGCATCGATGGTGCTGGCAGCCTCCGTGCTGATGCCGGAGAGCAGCACATCGGTGGTCACGATAAGCAGGTTAGCGGTAAACCCACAGCCGACGCCTGCGATCGCCGACAGCAGGCCCGCAACAGGATGACGGCCAACGGCGAGGAAAATCAGCGCCCCCATCGGCGGCATGATCACCAGCGCCGCGTCGGACGAGATATGGCTGAAGAAGGCAATAAACAGCACCATATAGCTGGCATAACGCGCGCTGACGTGCGAGGCCATTTTCACCATCAGCGCGGGCAGCAGACCCACACGTTCGGCCAGACCCGCGCCTAACACCAGCGCCAGGATGGCGCCCAGCGGCGCAAAACCGCTGAAGTTTTTAATCACGTTCGGCAAAAACCAGTGCAACCCCTCCACGCTGAGCAGATTTTTTACGGCCACCATGCTGCCGTCGGCCGGGCTGCGCACGCTCACATCAAAGGCGGACAGCACGGCTGTCGCGACCATCAGGATGACAATTAAATAGATAAAAAGCAGGAAAGGGTGCGGCACTTTATTACCGATCCTTTCAACCCAGCCATAGAGCTTACCGGATGGGGAATGCGAAGGTATGGATGACATACTCATGGGCGTTCCTCGGGACTGTTGTTGTGTTGTGTTGTGTTGTGTTGTGTTGTGTTTTTTTATTTTAAAGGTGACGGTGTCACGTCCTGCGGGATCGGACACTCGTACGGTTTTTCTGTTATGTGTTGTTCGAATTCTTCCCGACATTTTCGCAGCAGGTCGGCATCCTGAAGCAGATGCAGCGCGGTCGCGCCCATCACTTTTCCGGCCAGCAGCATGCCTTTATGGGCAATAGAGGTACGCCCCTGCGCCACCAATTGCCAGGTATGCAGCGGGGTGCCGACGGTAAAACAGGGGCTAAAGCACTGTGCGACAGGCATCTTCCAGCTGACATCCCCCACGTCGGTGGAGCCAGCCAGCACGTTATCGGTGATGGCGTAAGGGGCAACTTCATCCACCAGCAGCGTTTCGTGATGGCGTCGGGCAAAGGCTTTTCCCTCTTCGGCTCCCGTTGCGGCAATGTTTTTCAGGCTGTTTTGCAGGTCGTTTGCCGTGAGCGTGGCGCGGATTTCACGGGCAAATTCGCGTTCTTCTTCCGTCCAGTCCGGCGTGCCGTAATGCTGCAATGCGCGGTACATGGCCGCTTCGAGCGTACGGTTCGGCAGATAGCTGGAGCAGGCTTTATCAAAGCGACACTCGACAGTGGTTTCGGTCATCATCGCCGCGCCCTGGGCGATTTTCTCGATGCGCGCGTAGATCTGCTGCGCATCGGCCATCTCCGGAGCGCGGATCAGGTACAGCACTTCTGCCTGAGCCTGCACCACGTTAGGCGAAATTCCGCCGGTATCGGTGATGGCGTAATGAACGCGCGCTTTTTCAATGATGTGTTCGTTGAGGAAGTTTGTGCCGGTGGTCATCAACGTCACGGCATCCAGCGCGCTACGTCCCAGATGTGGGGAGTTTGCGGCATGGGCGGCGATCCCCTTAAACCGCCAGGCGGCCTGAATATTGGCCAGCGTGCTGACGTTAAACATCCCGGCAAAGGCTTCCGGATGCCAGGTCACGGCAGCGTCCACGTCGTCAAATAATCCTTCACGCACCATAAAGGTTTTACCGGAGCCGCCTTCCTCGCCGGGGCAGCCGTAAAATCGTACCGTTCCGCTGCCGCCGTGCTGTTCCAGCCAGCTTTTCACCGCCACCGCACCGGCAAAGGCAGCAGTACCCAACAGGTTATGCCCGCAGCCATGGCCGTTAGCCCCCGGGGTGGCGGATTGCGCCGTCGCGCAGTGCGCCTGCTGGCTCAACCCGGCCAGGGCGTCGTATTCGCCCAGAAGGGCGATAACGGGCTTGCCGCTGCCGTAGCTGGCAATAAAGGCGTTGGGAATGCCTCCGGCTTCCCGCATCAGGGTAAAGCCCTCGGCTTCCAGCGCGCTGGCAAGCCGTTCGGCGGACCAGAACTCTTCAAAGCGCGTTTCGGGATGATCCCAGATGTCGTCGGCAATATCGGTAAACGTCTGACATCGCGTGTCGATGGCATCAGCGATAAAAGCGTAGTTCTCCTGCATTACACACCTCGCGTCCACGGGAAATTAAGCGCAGTTCGCGCCAGTGTTTCGATGGCAACGTTCATCACCTGCTCATCAAAATCGAATTTTTCGTTGTGATGTCCGGCGCTCAGTTCGGTGCCGAAGACCATATACGAGGCCATGCCGCCGTTCTGCTGCACGCGGGCCATCATTAGCGTGGCATCTTCGGAGCCCGCAGGCGCTTTGACCTTATTAATGGCATGAGTCACGCCGGGCACCTGGCTTGCCTGTTCGCGCAGATAATCGACCCAGGCCGGGGTGGGGGCACTGGAGGTCGCCGCCCCCATCAGGTTTATCCCGGCTGTTACGCCGTAGAGTGCTGCCGCGCCGGTAATCACCGCCTGCGCGCGCTCAAAGACATACTGATTAATCGCCTCGCTTTCACCGCGGGTTTCAACCTTAAGCAACGCATCAGCCGGAACCACGTTGCGTCCGCTGCCCGCCTGCATGACTCCGACGTTAACCCGGGACGCGCCTTCGCTGTGTGGCGCGATGCCATGCAGCGCGATAGCGGCCTGGGCCGCCGCGAGCAGGGCGTTACGGCCCTCTTCCGGTTTACCGCCAGCGTGTGCGGCAACGCCGGTAAAGCGCACGTCAAATTTGGTGGTCGCCATGAAGTTATCGCTGCCGCAGATCACCGTCCCTTCCGGAACGCCGGTTCCAATATGAATGGCGGTAAAGTAGTCCACGTCGTCCAGCGCCCCTGCAGCGACCATAGCGCGGGCGCCGCGCGTACCCTCTTCGGCAGGCTGGAAGATCAGTTTGATGGTGCCGTTGAGCTGGGCTTCATACTGCTTAAGCACCTGCGCCAGCCCCAGACCAATGGTGGTGTGGCCGTCGTGCGCGCAGGCGTGCATCATGCCCGGGTTGCAGGAGGCAAAACCGTCGCGGTACGGCCGGTGGCTGTCGTCATGCGCTTCGCTCAGATCAAGCGCATCCATGTCCACGCGAAAGGCCAGCGTCGGGCCGGGGCGACCGGTATTCAGGGTCGCGACAATGCCGGTGAACCCGCCTTCGAACGGCGCGAGCCATTTTTCCGGTGCGCCTTGCGCGCGGGCGCGGGCAAATTCCCGCGCCAGGGTTGCGTCATCGGGCAACCCCATCCGGCTTTCGGCATCCACGACATCGCGACCCATCGCCAGCTCGTAACCCAGCGAGTCCAGGATCTCCGAGACTTTCGCGGCAGTGCGAAACTCCACCCAGCCGGATTCCGCGAAATGGTGAAGATCGCGACGCCATGCGCTCAGTTGGGGGGCTAATGTGTGGATGTACTGCGCCAGTGCGTTCATATCTTTTCCTGTCATCATTAAAATATGTGAACTGCTTCACGCTGTGATAGTTTTTACTTATCACTAAGCGATTTTTCACAGTTTTAACCGTTCAGGAATTACCCTCGCACATCCGATTCCATTAAAGTAGATGACAGTTTCTTTACTCTGATAAACAACGGTTATCGGTCGGGTTATGTCATTTCAGATTAAATTTCATCAAATTCGGGCTTTTGTCGAAGTGGCGCGTCAGGGCAGTATTCGCGGAGCCAGCCGGGTGCTGAATCTTTCGCAGCCCGCGCTGACTAAATCCATTAAAGAGCTGGAAGAGGGCATGGCGGCACAGCTGTTTGTGCGCCGGAGTAAAGGTGTCGCCCTGACCGAGTGCGGGGAAGGGTTTTATCACCGCGCTAATTTGATTCTGGAAGAGCTTCGCGCAGCGCAGGATGATATCCGTCAGCGTCAGGGGGAGCTGACCGGGCAGATCAATATTGGGATGGGTGCCAGCGTGGCGCGCAGCCTGATGCCCGCCGTTATCTCCCGTTTTCATGCGCAGCATCCTCAGATCAAGGTGCGGATTATGGAAGGTCAGCTGGTATCAATGATCAATGAATTACGCCAGGGTGAGCTGGACTTTACCATCAATACCTATTATCAGGGGCCTTACGATCACGAATTTACGTTTGAAAAACTCTTTGAGAAACCTTTTGCGGTATTTTGTCGGGAAGGACATCCGGCGTTGGGGGCTACCTCTATTAATGAACTTCTTCATTATAACTGGACAATGCCAACGCCGCGGGGAAGTTATTATAAGCAGCTTGAGGATATATTTCATCATCGCTCGCAGATACCGCGTATTGGCGTCGTTTGCGAAACCTTTTCGTCCTGTATTAGCCTTGTCGCACAAAGTGACTTCCTGAGCGTGCTGCCGCAGGAGTTGGGCTGCGACCCGCTGCTGGCGCACCGGCTGGTCATGCTGCCGGTTGTGGAAACACTTCCCAGAGCGGCCTATTATTTAATTCAGCGCCGTGATGCACGCCAGACGCCCCTGGCTGAATCATTAATTACACAATTCAGAAGGGAAGCGAGAAAAATAGTTTTATCGTGAAATTGCCAAAGAAAAAATAGAGCCTGTCCGACATCAGACAGACCCTACAGTACACACAGCAGTGCGTCCTTTCGCAAATCCTGGGTATTATATCCATGAGGCAGGTATATTTAGGTATAACATCTTTCCTGAAAAAAGAAAGGCGGCACGTCATTGGTTTTACAAAATTTCAACGCAAATCACTTATTTTAACTCTGCTGTAGTTTTAGTTAAGTAATATTTAAATAACTTTAATGGTAGCTATATATATTCATCAGATTAATATTTATCTTGCCCCTTGCGGTAAGGGTTATTGAGGCCCCTGCCCGGTGCAGGTATAGTACAAGCCCCGATGTGCCCGGAGGATTTCCATGAACCCTGACGACAAATCACTTTTTCTTGACGCCATGGAGGATGTCCAGCCCCTGAAACGCTGCACCGATATCCACTGGCAGCAAAGCCGTAATACCCGGGTTCGCCAGGAGATCGATACCGAGCAGCTCGACAACTTTCTCACACTGGGTTTCCTGGAACTCTTGCCGCTTGAAGAGCCGCTGATGTTCCAGCGCGAGGGCGTTCAGCAGGGCGTTATTGACAAGCTGCGCTCGGGTAAATACGCCCGACAGGCCAGCTTAAATCTGTTGCGTCAGCCCGCCGAACGCTGCCGCCAGATGCTGTACGCCTTCATTCGCCAGGCCAGCCGCGACGGTTTACGTAACCTGATTATCATTCACGGGAAGGGCCGCGAGCAGAATTCGCACCCGAACGTGGTGCGCAGTTATCTTGCCCGCTGGTTAACTGAGTTCGAGGACGTGCAGGCTTTCTGCGTGGCGCTGCCGCATCACGGCGGCAGCGGGGCATGTTATGTTTCACTCCGAAAATCCGATGAGGCGAAACAGGAGAACTGGGAACGTCACGCCAAGCGCAGCCGTTAACGGTAAGGCCTAGAACGTCTCCCAGTTTGTGTCACCTGATGCACTGACCGTGGCGGGACGCAACAGTTGCGGTGCTTTTGTATTTTTTGGCCGCGGAGCGGTGTTTTCCTGCATGTTCAGCCGGAATGCCGCCACGGCCTGGCGCAGCTGTTCAGACTGATCTTCCAGCGCCGCCGCCGCCGTTGCCGACTCCTGTACCAGCGCGGCGTTTTGCTGCGTTACGCTGTCCATCTGCGAGACCGCCAGGCTGACCTGTTCAATACCGCGGCTTTGCTCGTCAGACGCCGACGAGATTTCAGCCATAATATCGGTTACGCGTGTCACGGCCGCGACGATCTCTTTCATGGTCGCACCCGCCTCGCTCACCTGTTCCGAGCCGGTATTCACCCGGCTGACGGAGTTTTCAATAAGCCCTTTGATCTCTTTTGCCGCCTGCGCGCTGCGGCTGGCCAGCGTCCGTACTTCGCCTGCCACCACCGCAAAGCCGCGGCCTTGTTCGCCGGCACGGGCGGCTTCAACCGCCGCGTTGAGCGCCAGAATGTTGGTCTGGAAGGCAATGCTATCGATAACGCCGGTGATATGCGCAATTTGCTGAGAACTGTCGGCAATGTCATTCATGGTACGCACTACATTATTCACCACCTGGCCGCCGCGTGCGGCGGTTTCAGACGCATTCTTTGCCAGCAGCGTCGCCTGACGAGCGTTATCCGAGTTCTGTTTCACCGTGGCCGTCAGCTCTTCCATGCTGGCGGCGGTCTCTTCCAGCGAGGCTGCCTGCTGCTCGGTTCGGGCGGAAAGGTCGTTACTCCCGGCGGCAATTTCTCCTGCGCCCGTGTAGATAGAATCTGTGCTGCCGCGCACGGCGCTGACGGTGCTGACCAGCGACTGTTGCATCTCATGCAGACCGGCGGCCAGCTGGCCCATTTCGTTGCGCCCGGTAATCGCGACGTTTTGCGTCAGATCGCCGCTCGCGATGGTGCGAATATGGTTCATGATGGCGTTGAGCGGTCTCAGGAGCAGGTGCTGTAGACCCTGCCAGATCACCACCAGCACGGCGATAACGGTCAGGAAGATCGCCGCCAGCGTCCACTGCATCTGGGTAAAGCTGTTCTGGTTCTCTTCGGCGGCGGCTTTCAGCAGCACGTTGTTTTCCGCGCGCCAGCGGGTATAGACCGCCTCCATCTCATCCTGCGCCTGCTGGGCGTCCAGGTCGCCATAGGCCTGATAGTTATCGGCGCGCAAGTACGCAATGGACAAGCGCATTACCTCGTGCATGTTCTTCCAGGCTTTCTGCATCTCTTCGGTGAGCGCGGCATTTTGCCCCTTCACCTGCGGAATCGCCTGCCAGTTTTTGTAATAGTCTTCGGCTTTGGCCAGCGAACCGTTCGCGGTGCCCAGCAGCGTATTGATTGCCGCGAGAGAGGCCGGGTCGCGCTGGTTTTTCAGGTAGCGGATCGCCACGCGAGTGACGGTAACGCGCGTTTTCACCAGGGTGTTCACACTGTCGCTCAGGCTCTCCTGCTGGGCATTAAGCAACCCGGAGTTCTGAAAGTTGTGACGATCGTTGTTAACGGCAGAGTAGAACAACCCTCCCGTGACAACTTGCAGCAGACAGAATATGGTGAGGGCAAAGATAATACCGGTAATCACGTGCAGATTTTTCAGCATGGCGGTCATCCGTAATAGAAGAGGCAGGGTTACATCAATACTATCGTCGTAGCGAATTTAAACTTTAATTTTACTATTGCTTAACTAATGGTTTCGTTGCGGAACCTGTTGTAAACCCGGATCATTTTAATGAGGAAGGTCAGCATGAGCAGCATAGATAAATGCGGAACATTCACGCTCGGAACGCGTACGGTTAAACGGTTTGGCTATGGCGCGATGCAGCTTGCCGGACCTGGCGTTTTTGGTCCGCCAAAAGACAAAAATGCGGCGCTGGCGGTGTTGCGTGAAGCGGTAGAGTCGGGGGTAAATCACATTGATACCAGCGATTTTTACGGCCCCAATGTGACCAACCAGCTTATCTGCGAGGCGCTTCATCCTTACCGGGATGACCTTACGATTGTGACCAAGATCGGAGCCCGACGCGGCGAGGACGCCTCCTGGCTGCCGGCGTTTTCCGCCCAGGAGCTGACGCAGGCGGTGCATGACAACCTGCGCAACCTGAAGCGAGATGTGCTGGACGTGGTTAACCTGCGGATCATGTTTAGCGCCCACGGACCAGCGGAAGGCTCGATTGCCGCGCCGCTAAGCACCCTCGCGGAGCTGCAACAACAGGGGCTGGTTCGCCATATTGGGCTGAGCAACGTCACCGCTTCGCAGGTGGCTGAAGCGCAGAAGATGGTTTCCGTGGTATGCGTACAGAACATGTACAACGTGGTGAATCGCGGTGACGATGCGCTGGTAGATTCGCTGGCGCAGCAGGGGATTGCCTGGGTGCCGTTCTTCCCACTGGGTGGTTTCACGCCACTGCAATCTTCCGGGCTACAGGCGGTGGCGGATTCACTGGATGCGACGCCTATGCAGGTGGCGCTGGCATGGCTGCTGCAACGCTCGCCAAATATCCTCTTGATCCCGGGTACTTCTTCGGTGGCGCATCTGCGTGAAAACCTGGCGGCAGCCGATCTGGTATTGCCGCCTGAGGCGCTGGAGACGTTAAATACGCTGGTGGAGTAATCCAGACAGCAGCAAAAGCCTGGGGGATTTTTCGGGCTTTAGGTGTTTATGACACAATCTGATTCCTTTGGCGGTGAAGTGCTAACGCTTCCGCCACGATTTCCTGCTTACTTTTCCGTGTTTCATACGCAGTAATGCGGATGTACTCCATCAGCGCTGGATCGATGCGCGCACTTAACATCCTGAGATCGGCCTCCTTTGCTACACCGCGAGCAACACGCTTGTCGGGATAATCACGGGCTGGCATAGAAAACGTCCTCCAAAAATTGTCTTGTTAATTTGTGCTGTAAAATATGCGCTAGTCTTGGTGTAAAGTCAATGTGTAGTGAAAGCGCAGTGAATTACTGTTTGGCTTTTCTGCGATTCAAGACTTCATTAAGTGATTTGATAGTGTTTGTATTGTCACGCTGTGAGTCCGCTTTGATGCGGAAAGTCACATTTTCAGTGCTGATAATGACGGAATGTTCAACGCACCAGACGCTCTAAAATTATTGATAACTTCTTCCTGAAACTGAACTCAGGTTTATCCCTGTGCTTATTCATGGTTATTGCTTAATTAAATCTTCTGTTTGAAGGCTCAGCTGTAAAAATCTGACGCTATAAGAACGGCCTTGGGGGAATCCTGATATTAATCCTTTAAGCAACTTACGGCTGGTCATAAATTCCAGCATCGGTGACGTAGTTAGCGATATTCGCTATTTTAACCCTGTTAAACCCATGCAATTGCGCTGGTTTTCATTTCTTCCGACATAATAGGTTTTGTCTACGTTCTCTTTTTAATTTATGCTTCGCATACGAACAATTAGCGTTGTGCAGGGTTTTAACATCGTGGCAGTTAATAAAACCCTGCTTTATATAAAGTAATCAGGAGATTCATTTTTATGTCAGACAATAATCCCCGCCCATTGGGCTGGTTAGGCCCGTGGTGCCTGCTGGTGGGTGTGGTACTTCTTGTGACGGGGCTGTTTTTTGCCATCGGCGGTTTTAAACTGGCTTCCCTGGGGGGGAGTTGGTACTTTCTCATTGCCGGGGTTTTCACGCTGCTCTCTGCTATTCAGTTTTTCCGCCGCAAATCCTCTGCCGTAGGGCTGTTTGCTCTGGTGTTTCTTGGCACCCTGATTTGGGCATTTTTCGATGCCGGACTCGACTTCTGGCCCCTGGTTTCCCGATTAATGGTACCCGCCGGGCTGATGGTGCTGGCAGCAGCCACCTGGCCTGCATTGCGTAAGCGTGAAGGAAAACCGTCCTCCACGAAAGGGGCGATAGCGGTCTGCGCGGTCCTTATTATCGGCATGGGCGTCACCTTTGTTCAGATGTTTCAACCCCATCCGACCGTGCCGTTTAGCGGCGAAAAGCGCCCGCTGGTGCCGGTAAAAGAAGAGGCGAAACAGCAGAACTGGGATCACTACGGTAATACGGCTGGCGGTAGTCGCTTTGTGTCGCTGGACCAGATAACCCGTGACAACGTGAAAAACCTGAAACCGGTCTGGACCTACCATACCGGTGATATTCCGCAAAGTCCGGATGGCAATGGCGCAGAAGATCAGCAAACGCCGCTACAGGTAGACGATCGTGTCTTCCTCTGTACGCCGCATAACAACGTGATCGCCGTGGATGCCGATAGCGGGAAAGAGATCTGGAAAGCGGAAATCAACGCTAAGTCTGCAATCTGGATGCGCTGCCGTGGCCTGGCGTACTTTGATGCCACCAAACCGCTGGCACAGCCAACGGTAGCCGGCTCCACACCGGTTCTGCCAGCGCAGGTCGCACCGGGCGCGGCATGCCAGCGCCGTATCCTGATGAATACCATTGACGGTAAGCTGATCGCGTTAGACGCCGATAACGGCAAATTCTGCCCGGACTTCGGTACTAACGGCAGCGTTAACCTGCATGAAGGAATGGGCGACGCGTCAGATCCAACCTATGTGTTGACGTCGGCCCCGACGCTGGCGGGTACCACGGTCGTGGTTGGCGGCCGCGTTGCGGATAACGTCAGCACCGATATGCCGGGCGGCGTAATACGTGGTTATGACGTGATCACCGGCCAGCTGCGCTGGGCGTTCGATCCGCGTAATCCGGATCCGAACTATGTTCTGAAGCCGGGCGAACACTACAAACGCAGCTCCGCAAACTCCTGGGCCCCTATGTCCTGGGATGCGTCGATGAATACCGTGTTTATCCCGATGGGAAGTTCCTCTGTCGACCTGTGGGGCGCTGACCGTATTCCGGAAGATCACAAATACGCCACCTCAATTCTCGCGCTGGATGCGACTACCGGGAAAGAGAAGTGGGTATACCAGACCGCGCATAACGACCTCTGGGATTTCGATATCCCGATGCAGCCGAGCCTGGTTGATTTCCCAACGAAAGAGGGCAACAAGCCCGCGGTGGTGGTGGGCACTAAAGCGGGGCAAATTTACGTTCTCGATCGCCTGACGGGTAAACCGCTCACTGAAGTGAAAGAGGTTCCGGTAAAACCAGCGGATATTCCACGTGAACAGTACCCGGCAACGCAGCCTCGCTCTGTGGGGATGCCGCAGATTGGCGCTGAAACCCTGAAAGAATCGGATATGTGGGGGGCGACGCCGTTTGACCAGCTGGCCTGTCGTATCAGCTTCAAATCAATGCGTTATGACGGTCTGTACACGATGCCGGGAACCGATATTTCCCTGAGCTTCCCGGGCTCGCTGGGTGGAATGAACTGGGGCAGTTTGTCCACCGATCCGAACAACCAGTATATCTTCGTCAATGACATGCGTCTGGGCCTGTGGGTTCAGCTGATTAAGCAAGATCCGCAGAGCGCGGTGGCAAACACGGGCGGTGAAGCCGTGAACGCCGGGATGGGCGCCGTTCCGATGAAAGGAACGCCGTATTCGGTCAACAAAAACCGTTTCATGTCACCGCTGGGCATTCCGTGCCAGAAACCACCGTTTGGCTCTCTCTCCGCCATTGACCTGAAAACGCAGAAAATCGTCTGGCAGGTGCCGGTCGGTACCGTACAGGATACCGGTCCGTTTGGGGTAAAAATGCGTATGCCAATGCCTGTCGGTATGCCGACGCTGGGCGGTACGCTGGCCACGCAGGGCGGTCTGGTCTTCATTGCGGGAACCCAGGATTACTACCTGCGCGCCTTTGATTCCTCTACGGGGGAAGAAGTGTGGAAAGCGCGTCTTCCGGTGGGTAGCCAGGGCGGACCTATCAGCTATGTATCACCGAAAACCGGCAAACAGTACATTCTGATCTCTGCTGGCGGTGCACGCCAGTCGCCGGATCGTGGTGACTACGTGATTGCCTACGCGCTGGATAAATAACAGCGAAATAAGCAACCTGGCCCCGTCGTAGTACGGGGCTTTTTTTTGACTAAAAACCACGGATATGAAGAAAGCGGCGGGTCCGGTCAGCCCGTGAAAAGCACCCGCCAGCGACGGCGATGGCGAGTCATCTCGCGCCATAGTGCGATTATCTCGTCATGTTGCAGGGCATCAACAGCCTGCGGCGTTAACACCGGTAAACCATAGCGCTGGCGCAGGGCGGCTACTGCCGTGGCGCTGGCATTCATCGGTGACCGGATTTGCGTCGCCAGCTGCTGTCGCAATACGCTGAACGCCGTCACATCGCACAGCGTCAGCTCACGCAAAAATTGTTTGCAGCAACCCAACAGGTTCACGGGAGAGCGGTCAGGCGACTGTAACGCCAGCAGCAGGCCATCGCGATCGGCAATACGCTGATAACGACAGCTGACCACGTAGCCAATCTGCTGTTCCACGCGCAGGCGCTGGAAAAATTGCGGTTCGCAGCATAACGCCAGCAGCCGCAGCGCGGCGAGCGATGCGCCCGGCGGCAGGGGAATAAACACCAGCAGCGCCGAATCCGCGCTGGCGTGCGGAATGTGTTCGATCCCGCCGGGACAACCGCTTAATGGCGTCGGCTTAGCGTTAACCGGCGCCCGGAGCAGGCCAAGCTGCCGGGCTAACCCGTGCGCGTGTGCGACGCTGCCGCCAACTAGCGCCGCCAGCCAGCCGTCCCGTGGCGGATCCGATGCCAGACGTTCAGGCAATTGCTGAAGCAGCTCACGGATGGCAATGCCTTCTGGCACTGGCGTAAGAGCCGGAGCGGGGAGGGAGAGGCGATCGATTATCGCCCCGATGATGTGTTCCGCCGTCACCACGGCGTCAGGAAGCCGCAGGGTGAGCTGCCAGCTACCGTCAACCGTTTGCCACTCGCCGCTGCCGTCAATATGGCGCAGTTCAGCAAGAAGAGGGCGTAACTGTTTGCTCATCGCCACCCCCTGCGCCCGTTCCACGCACGAATAAAAAGGCCTGCGCAGGATCAGCGTTGGCGGTTGTGTCTGCGCCGACAAATGCAGCAGCGGAGCGGCTTCTGACGTCGGGGCTGGCGTAACATACCTGGCAGTCTGCGGGTAGAAGGAAAACGCGATGGGGCTATCATCTGCAACCGGCTGGCGACGCCAATGGCTAAGCGGCAGAGCAAACCCCTGGCTGGCGATAATTTCAGCGGTTTCAATTTTTTTGCAGGCCAGATACGAGGTGGGCGCCGCCAGTAAATCGGCACAAAAGGCAGAAAAACTTACGGGCGCCGCACCGGGCGCAAAACCGAACGCCCGCTGGCGCAGCTGCTCCAGCGTCGTCAGGGCGCTGAAACGCTGCTGTGCCAGCCGATAATAATGCCGCTGCTGCTCATCCGTCGTTTGCTGTAGCGCCCGTAGCCAGTGGGTAATATGCGGGTCAACCTCCTCGGGTCGTTCGCTATCAACCGTTAGCGCCAGCCAGCCGTTATCGTTATCCTGATAAAGCCAGTTCAGGGCGACATCTTCTGCCAGCCCTCGCGCCCGCAGCCCGGCAATCAGGCTTCCGGGGGCGTCGTCCAGTAAAAACTCCCGAAATAAGATGACGTTGTCACATTTTCGAATTAACGGACAACGCCACAGTGCGGGTCGCTCCGTCACTGCCAGCTGAAAATCTGCTTCAGCGCTAAGACGCAACGGGGGAGCGGTTTCAGGCATGCCACCAGAAGCAAAACCGGACGCAAACGTATGGGCAAGCTCGGCCAGCGCATCCAGCGTTTGCGGCCCTTGCAGCCACAATTGCAGGTGTCCGGCCACATAATAGCGCCGATGAAAGTCGCGCAACGCGGTTTGCAGCGATCCCGTGTCCTGCCCCAGAGAATCCTGGCTACCTACCTGAAAACGGCGAAAAACTGTGGGTTCTTCCATCGCGTGGCGTGCCGCCGCTTCGCGCCTGGCGGAATCATGCTGCTGGATGAGCCGGTTTTCCGCATCAATGACCGCCACTTCGCGCTGTATGTCATCGCATGAAAGCAGCGGCGCCTGCAACATATCCCGCAGTCGTGCGATGCCGTCGTACAGGTTATCGGCGGCCACATCGAAGAAAAATGCGCTGTGGCGAGCCAGCGTGGTGGCATTGACGCTACCGCCCTGACGCTGGACCCAGGCCATGAGTCGATCGTCGCCCTGATAGCGCTGGCTACCGCGGAACAGCAGGTGCTCAAGTAAATGCGCAAGACCGGCGAAGCGCGGTGGCTCGTGATGGCTTCCGGCACTCACGCGCGCCAGCGCCGCCGCGCGTGTCGCCTGCGGCTGATGCACCAGCGTTGCGCGTAAACCGCCTGCCAGCTCCACGATGCGGGTGGTCATTATCGCTACAGTTCCCGGGTTTTATAGATAAGCTGCGAACGGGTACGGTTGCGGAACTGAAGCTGGCCGATTTTCATGTCGCTACAGGCTGCTTCGCGTCGCGCGTCCAGAATTTTATGATGATGCGGCGATTTGCTGCACACCGGATCGGCGTTATCCGCATTCCCGGTGAGCATAAAGGCCTGGCAGCGGCAGCCGCCGAAGTCCTTCTCCTTTTCATCGCAGGAGCGGCACGGCTCCGGCATCCAGTCAAACCCGCGATAGCGGTTGAAGCCGAAAGAGTCATACCAGATGGATTCCAGACTCTGATCAAGCACCGAGGGGAACTCCACCGGTAGCTGGCGCGCGCTGTGGCAGGGCAGCGCCGTGCCTTCCGGGGTCACGCTGAGGAAAATCGACCCCCAGCCGCCCATACAGCCTTTTGGTCGCTCTTCGTAATAATCAGGGGTGACGAACAGCAGGTTGGTCAGATTGCCGCTGGCGGCCATTTTTTGCCGATATTCGGCAACCACGCGTTCCGCGCGGGCGATCTGTTCCCGCGTCGGCAAAAGGCCCTGACGATTAAGGAACGCCCAACCGTAGAACTGGCAGGTGGCAAGTTCGACGTCGTCGGCGTCCAGTTCGATGCACAGCTCGATGATTTTATCGATCTGGTCGATGTTGTGCCGGTGCAGGACGAAATTCAGCACCATCGGGTAATCGCGCGCTTTGACCGCTTTGGCCATTGCCAGCTTCTGCTGGAAGGCTTTTTTATTCCCCGCCAGCGCAGCGTTGAGCACTTCATCGCTGGCCTGGAAGCTAATCTGGATATGGTCCAGACCGGCCTCGCTGAACGCGTCGAGCTTGCTTTCCGTCAGGCCAATTCCCGAGGTGATCAGGTTGGTATAAAAACCGAGATCGCGGGCGGCGCGGATCAGCTCCGGCAGATCTTTACGCGTCAACGGTTCGCCGCCGGAAAAACCTATCTGCACGCTGCCCATCGCCCGCGCCTGGCGGAAAACCTCAATCCACTGTTCAGTGGTCAGCTCCTGATCCTGCCGGGCAAAGTCCAGCGGGTTAGAGCAGTAAGGACACTGTAGCGGACAGCGATAGGTCAGCTCCGCCAGCAGCCACAGCGGTGGATTGACGGTGGGTTTATTCTGGCTCACGGAAAATAATCCACTTCTGTTGATAAGCGATTTGCAGGAATTCTACGACGTCGTCATCCACGCCGCCGGCTTCCGGGAACCGTTCGTTGAGTATGGCAATGATGGCCGCCGCGTCGCGTTGGCCATCGACCAGTTCGAGGATTGCGGTCGCGGTCTCATTGAGTTTAGCCATGCCTTCCGGATAAAGGATGACATGGCTGTCCTGAGCGGCTTCCCATTGCAGGCGATAGCCGCGACGAAAGGCGACGATGGAGTTTTTTTGCATGCTTATACCAGTCGGGTTGTGTGCCAGGCCGCTTTGTCGGTGACCGTGTGATAAGGCGGACGCTGTAGCGCGTAGGCCATGGTCATCGCGTCGAGCATCGACCACAGGATATCGAGTTTGAACTGAAGGATCTCCAGCATCCGATTCTGCTTTTCTGCGCTATCGCAGTAACTCTTCGCCAGCTCCAGACCGTGTTCAACGTCGCGGCTGGCCTGGCTGAGGCGGCTGCGAAAATAAAAATAGCCTTCCTCTTTGATCCACGGATAGTGCTGCGGCCAGCTGTCGAGACGCGACTGATGAATTTGCGGGGCAAACAGTTCGGTGAGCGAACTGCATGCCGCCTCCTGCCAGTTGGCGCGGCGGGCGAAGTTAACGTAAGCGTCCACGGCGAAACGGACGCCGGGCAGCACGTGGCGTTCGCTGATTAAGTCGTCGCGGCTAAGCCCTACGGCTTCGCCCAGCTGTAGCCAGGCTTCGATCCCGCCGTCATGACCGTTGCTGCCGTCGTGATCGAGGATCCGCTGCACCCATTTTCGACGCGTGTGCGGATCCGGGCAGTTCGCCATAATGGCCGCATCTTTCAGCGGGATCGTCGTCTGGTAGTAAAACCGGTTCGCCACCCAGCCCTGGATCTGCTCGCGGCTGGCCTCGCCGTTATGCATCGCGATATGGTACGGATGGTGAATATGATAGTAGGCGCCTTTCGCCCGGAGGGCGTGTTCAAACTCTTGCGGCGAGAGCGTTTCACGAATGTGCATAGTTAGTCCTGAAGCGTGATGGTCATCCCGTCCCAGCTCACTTCAATTCCCTGCTGCGTGAGGGCGTGACGCTGCGGCGACTGCTCGTTAAGGATCGGGTTAGTGTTATTAATGTGAATCAGAATCTTGCGCTTTGCCGGCAGAGAGGCCAGCAGCGCCATCATGCCGTGTTCATCGCCGAGCGCCAGATGGCCCATATCGCGGCCGGTATTGCGCCCGACGCCAGCGGCCTGCAGTTCATCGTCCTGCCAGACGGTGCCGTCAATCAGCAGACAGTCCGCTTTTTTAAGCCACGGCAGGATGGCGGCATCGGGTTCACCGAGACCCGGCGCGTAGAACAGCGTCTGACCGTTGCGGCGGTTTTCGATAAACAGCGCCACGTTATGCCCCGGCAGCGGGCGGTCGCGCCACGGCGAATAGGGCGGTGCGTTACTGGCGATGGGGACAGCGGTAAACTGCAAATCAGGGCAGGCTTCCACGCTAAAGGCGGTGAGCGGCGCAATCGGATGATGGACCAGGCCGCCGTTCCAGTGCCGGAGCATGGTAAAAATCGGGAATCCGCTGGAAAGATCTTCATGCACCTCCGGCGTACACCATACCTGATGCGGACACCCTTCGCGCAGGCTGAGCAGCCCGGTGGTGTGGTCAATCTGGCTGTCGGTGAGAATAATGCCGCCAATATGCGTGCCGCGCAGAACCTCTTTCTTATTCAGTTCTGGCGTATGGGCAATCTGCTGGCTGATATCGGGCGAGGCGTTACACAGTATCCACTCTTCGCCGTTATCGCTGACGATGATCGACGACTGGGTGCGGGGGGTCGCCTGAAGGGTACCGTTGCGCAAACCCTGACAGTTGGCGCAATTACAGTTCCACTGAGGGAAACCGCCGCCGGCGGCGGAACCGAGGACTTTAATAAACATGAAGATAGGCCAGGTAGTAAAACAGAAATGCCCGCACGGATGGCGGGCTGAGCGATTAGCGGTTGGAAATGTACAGCGTCACTTCCAGGCCAAGACGTAAATCAATAAAAGCAGGTTTCTTCCACATCGTTTTTTCCTCTTTAAAAATACAGCACCAACACCATTGTTTGTGCCAGTTTTGTGATGGTCATCAAATAATGCGTCACAGTGGGGCAAAGCTCAACCCGAAAGATGTAAGGAATTAACGTAATGTTTACAACGTAACCTATTGTTGCCAAACATTTTGCAATACCTTTTGCCAGTTGCCCCACAGCAGCTTATTCAGCACAAATTGATCATAGCCGCTGTCACGCAACGCGCTGATTAGCCGCGGTAAACCACTCACATCATGCAAATCATCAGGTAACGTGATGCCGTCAAAATCGGAGCCCAGCGCAACATGATCTTCGCCCATGATGTTAATAAGATAGTCGATATGGCGAACGATTGTGCTCAGCGGGGTATCGCTATCGCGTTTACCGTCGGCGCGCAGAAAGGCGTTGCCGAAATTGACCCCTGCCACGCCGCCGCTGTCGCGGATAGCCAGCAGTTGCCGATCGGTCAGATTACGCGGTTGCGGGCACAGCGTATGGGCGTTGGAATGGGTGGCGACCAGCGGTGAAGAGGAATGACCAGCAGTATCCCAGAACGCCTTTTCATTCATATGAGAAACGTCAATCAGCATGTTCAGGGCGTTAGCGTGCTTAATGAGGGCGATACCCTCTGCGGTAAGCCCTGGGCCGCTGTCCGGGCTGCCGGGAAACGCCCCGTTAACGCCGGTGCCAAAACGGTTAGCAATGTTCCAGAAAGGCCCAATGCTGCGCACGCCAGCGGCATAGAAAGCCTGTAGATCGCCACCCTCGCCGTCAAAACCGCCCGCACCCTCAATATGCGCCACCATCGCCAGCACCTTATCCTGACGGCAGCGTTCGATATCTGCCGCGCTCAGGCACAATCGCGCCCGCCCATCGGAGTGTGCGACAAGCTGCTTGAGGATCGTCAACTGCTGCCAGAGAATGTCGATCGGTTGCCACGGCTCGCTGGCGTAGTGCGGCGCCATGCGGGCGATATACTCCTGCGGCGGCACGAACAGCGCGAACAGCCCGCCGGAAAATCCGCCTTGCTGCATGCGCGGATAATCGAGGTGTCCGTTCTCAATGCCGGAAAAGAAGGCCTTTACCGGATCCTGGCGATGGTGAAGCCATAAATTAAGCAACAGGTCATTGTGACCATCAAAAATCGCCATAGCGCATCCCACTGTTTTTTATTGCTGAAAAAGTTGCCTGGCACGATAACTGATTTGTCCTGTCCGGCAAGGGGAAACTTACAACTTAGCAGCAATTGTTAATATCACTTAACCCTGAGGAGATCCGCACATCATGTTGCGTGGCGAGATAAGAGCATTTCCCGTTCCATCTGCGATTGCATCGCGTACGTTCCCTGAGCTACAGGGCTACGCTATACTTCGCCACTTTGAGTTATGCGTGGCAGGTAACGAAATATGCGGGAGAGCATTAATTTTCTTTTCGTGGTGCTGTCTTTCACGGCACTGATTATGCTGATGCGCTTTTTCATCAGGCGTATTCGGCATCCAAAGCGCATCGTTGCCGACAGCCGGGGAATGAAAAAAATCTCTACCCATCCTTCCTGGTTTGGCGGATCGTCAGGTAAAACCTACTTTTATGATGAGCAGTATTTATACGAGGTCATAAATAGCGTCACCCGTAAAATTGAGCTGGCGGCTATCGTAAAAATTAAGCCGGGCTCGACGGTGGTAAATAACAGGCGGATCTGGTCTGTGAGCTATCTTGAGGGAACCCGTGAAAAACAGGTGCAATTTTATAATAATCTGACGGTGTTTAATCAAAACTTTGCTGCGTTTTTAGAGGCTGTAAAACGCGTGAATCCTGAAGCCGATATTAAGGCCGTCTCCTTGTTCAATCTGTGACTGGAATACATTACCTTTATCTTTCTGACTGCCCATACGGCAGGTATGGGCAGTAAAGCCGCCGATATTACTTCTTCTTGTTCATCATCGCCTTGAGATCGGCAAAGGGGTTAAACGTGGCGACACCCACGTCTTTTTGCGCATCCTCACCTGCGACAACGGTGGTGCCATACTGATCCGCTTCGGTGTACTTTGAGTGTTCGTGGTCATGGCAAAACAGGCACAACAACTCCCAGTTACTGCCATCTTCCGGATTATTGGTGTGATCGTGGTCGATATGGTGGACCGTGAGTTCACGAAGATTCGAATACACAAACTCCCGCGAGCAGCGTCCACAGACCCACGGGTAAATTTTTAGCGCTTTTTCACGGTAGCCGCTTTCCAGCCGTGCGTAGTTTTTGGGGATCAGAGCCATTGCTGATGTTACCTGTTAAAAAAGAGAACAGTTCACACTATATCCCATTTTGAGATGCCAGGAGAATGCCTCCTCTGCGGGAAGGCAGCGTGCGATTTGCGTATTTCTGTCAGTTTATTTGAAGCATTCCGTTAAATAATCACCATTTATTCTCATCGGTTAATGCGTAGAGTAGGGATAACGCAATGCTTTATCAGGATACTCCACTATGAAAAAGATCGGATTTTTGTCGTTTGGTCACTGGACGCCGTCTTCCCAGTCCGGCACGCAAACCGCAGCTGACACGCTGCTACAGTCCATCGATCTGGCTGTCGCCGCTGAAGAGCTGGGCGCGGACGGTGCTTATTTCCGCGTGCACCACTTTGCCCGCCAGCTCAGTTCGCCATTCCCCTTGCTGGCTGCGATAGGCGCGAAAACCAAACGCATCGAAATCGGTACGGGCGTGATCGACATGCGGTACGAGAATCCGCTGTATATGGCGGAAGATGCTGGCGCGGCAGATCTCATCTCCGGCGGGCGATTACAGCTTGGTATCAGCCGGGGCTCCCCGGAGCAGGTGATTGATGGTTGGCGTTATTTTGGTTACGTGCCGCAGGACGGGGAAAACGAATCTGATATGGCGCGCCGCCACACTGAGGTACTGCTTGATGTATTACGCGGTGAAGGGTTTGCGAAGCCTAACCCACAGCCGATGTTCCCAAACCCGCCGGGATTGTTGCGTCTGGAGCCGCATTCAGAGGGCTTACGCGATCGTATCTGGTGGGGGGCTGGCTCCAATGCAACGGCAGTATGGGCGGCAAAACTGGGGATGAACCTGCAAAGCTCAACGCTGAAAGATGATGAAACCGGCGAGCCGTTCCATATTCAGCAGGCAAAACAGATCCGTGCCTACCGACAGGCCTGGGCCGAGGCAGGGCATACCCGTCAGCCACGCGTTTCGGTCAGCCGCAGTATTTTTGCCCTGATGGACGATCGCGACCGGATGTATTTCGGTTCAAGCCGCAATGAGAGCGACAGCGTTGGCTATCTGGATGAGAAAACGCGGGCCATTTTCGGACGCAGCTATGCCGCAGAGCCAGACAAGCTGATTGAACAGTTGAGAAAGGATGAAGCGATCGCGGAAGCGGATACGCTGTTGCTTACCGTGCCGAATCAGCTGGGCGTGGAATACAACGCACATGTGATCGAGTCCATCCTGAAACATGTCGCACCGGAAATGGGATGGCGCGATCGCAATGCGTAATCTGGCCCTCTGGTATCGCCGGTTTGGTGAGCCTGAATCGGTACTGCAAGCGGAAACCACACCATTGTCACCGCGACAGCCGGGAGAGATACGTGTGCGCATGCTTTTTTCTCCGGTGAACGCCTCCGATCTCATCCCCATCACCGGGGCATATCGCCATCGCACGCCGCTGCCCGCAATAGCCGGTTATGAAGGGGTCGGAATAGTGACCGAAACGCCCGCCGCTTACCCGGCGCTGCTGGGCAAGCGGGTTCTGCCGTTACGGGGGCAGGGAACCTGGCAGCGCTATGTCGACTGCCCGGTGGCGTATGCGGTTCCCGTCCCGGACGACATCGACTCGCTTCTTGCCGCGCGGGCGTATATCAACCCGCTTGCCGCTCAGATGATGCTGGACCGCTATCCTCCGATCGGGAAAACGGTGCTGCTCACCGCTGCCGGTTCTGACTGCGCCGTTCTGCTCGGGCAATGGGCACGCCAGGCGGGTGCAGAGGCGGTTTACGGGATCCATCGCTCGCCCGTGCACGCTCAACGTCTGGCTGAAATGGGGATCGTCCCGATTGCGCAAGATGATACGGCCGCCGTCAACGCTGCCGCCGCGCAAGCGGAGGTGGTGTACGACGCCACGGGCGGCAGCCTGGCGGAGGCGATCCTGAGCGTGATGCCCGAAACCGGTACCTTTGTCTGCTACGGGCTACTCTCCGGGCAGACCTTCCGGCAGCAGCGGCCGTTGCCGCGCGTGGCGTGGTTTCACATTCGTAACTATCTGGACGCGCTGAGCGCTGAGGCGTGGCAGGCGGAGTTTCGGCGCATCTGGCCTAAACTGCGCGCCAGCCAGTGCAGCGATGTTACCCTCTACCCGCTGTCGGAATGGCAGCGGGCAGTGGGCAACTACCGCGAAGCGGGAAGAACGGGCAAGCCTATGCTGTCGATGGACAATTAATCGGCCTTATGGCTCATGTCGCTCAGCAGTACAGCGATACTTTGTCCACCGGCGGTCTGCTCCAGGCCAATTTTGACAATAATTGTCAGCGGAACGGAAAGCAGCATGCCGACAGGCCCGAGCAGCCAGCCCCAGAAAATCAGGGACAGGAACACAACAAGAGTTGAAAGCCCCAGCCCGCGTCCCATTATCCGTGGTTCGAGAATGTTCCCGAAGACAAGGTTAATCACCAGATAACCTGCCAGCAGAATCAGGGCATCATACAAACCGCTGAAAACCAGCACCTGAAGGATAGGGGGGATCGCCGCCAGCACGGAGCCGATGTTAGGAATATAGTTGAGCGCAAAGGCCAGCAGTCCCCAGACGAAGGCAAAACGCACATCCAGCGCGGCGAGCATCCCCCAGACCACTAATCCCGTCACCAGGCTGATGGCCGTTTTCAGCACCAGATAGCGTGAAACGCTGTCGAGCGCGCGCTGAATAGCACCCATTCCCTCTACCGGACGCACCATGATGTGCTGGAGTTTTGCAGGCAGCTGTGGAACTTCCAGCAGCATAAACACAACCGTCAGGAACAGCAGGAAAATCGAGGTCATGGCGTTGGAGAGCTGTGCCAGCAGGCTGGTGACAATCGTCATGGCGGCATTCGGATCGATGTATTTAAGCAGTTCCTCAACCGAGACTTCGATACCCGCGCGTTGCAGCCAGGGTTCAATTTGCAGCAGCGGGGTCGCGAGGGAAGAGCGGTATGTCGGCAGCGTCCGCGCCAGCTCGTTCAGGGAGGTTCCCAGATAGGCGACTAACAGCACCATCGCAACGATAATAATACTGATAAGCAGGCTTATCGCCAGCACACGCGGGATGCGCAGCCGCACCATTCGCTGCACCAGTGGATTGAGGATCACCGCGATAAAAAGCGCCAGGATAAAGGGCACGATGATATCGGCCGCAAAACGAACGCCGGTCAGAATGATCACCAGCATGCCCAGCATGATGACGATCTTAAGCCCGTTGAGGGTGATAATGGGTTTGGCCATGGACGTTCCTGAACAGTTTTTTATTTATAATAGAGGGGAAAGCGGATTAAAAAAACTAACCAAAATCAAACAGACTGGGTAAAGAAATGAAAAGGCTTTGAGTAAATTCCTGGCTTATGATACAAATCAGGCGTGTTCAACTACTGAGGACAATTTTCATCCGCAAAGACGAGAAGCAACACCGCGGATAATTGTAATTTTATGGACAATTTGTTCAGGACGTATTTTTCAAACAACTCTGCTCTGTTTTCTACCTCCCTCTGCACGCTTTCCGGTGAACAACACTGGCGTTCCGCGCTATAGTCACGTCTTCTGCCTGAGCTGGCGCTATGCGCTTAGCTAACTGATTTAATTCCCACTTTTTTGGTTTGCTGTTCGCAGCGAGCCTCGATGGATTATATTCTCAAGCAGGAGAAAAACATGTTTTACTGGATTTTATTAGCTCTGGCTATCGTTGCTGAAATTACCGGCACCTTGTCGATGAAATGGGCGAGCGTGAGTGACGGCAGCACCGGATTTATTTTGATGCTGGTCATGATTACGCTTTCCTATATATTCCTCTCTTTCGCGGTTAAAAAAATCGCGCTGGGCGTGGCATACGCTTTGTGGGAAGGTGTTGGTATTTTATTGATTACGCTGTTCAGCGTCATGATATTTGATGAAACCCTGACGACAATGAAAATTGCCGGGCTGACGACCCTGGTGGCAGGTATCGTGCTGATTAAATCGGGTACGCGCAAACCGGCAAAACAGCAGAAGGAGCAGACCCATGCAGCAGTTTGAATGGATCCACGCGGCCTGGCTGGCTTTCGCCATCGTTCTGGAAATTATTGCGAACGTCTTTCTGAAGTTCTCCGACGGTTTTCGTCGCAAAGCCTACGGCCTGTTATCGATTGCCGCGGTTCTGGGGGCGTTTAGCGCTCTGTCACAGGCGGTGAAAGGCATCGATCTTTCCGTGGCCTACGCGCTGTGGGGCGGCTTCGGTATTGCCGCCACCCTGGCGGCAGGCTGGATTATGTTCGGGCAGCGTTTAAACCATAAAGGCTGGATAGGGCTGGTATTACTGCTCGCTGGCATGATCATGATTAAACTGGCCTGAGTGACCTACTGCTGCGCCAGGGCTTCCAGCCGGTCGCGAAAACCGGTCACCGCTAACGCTCGGTTATCGGCGCGCCAGCGGTCTTTCGCTGCCGGAGCAGAACTCTGAACGCCAATCAGTTGCCAGCCGTTAACGGTTTTTAACATCAGGGGCGATCCGCTATCACCCGGTAGCGTATCGCACTGATGCGAAAGCACGCTGTTTTGCGCCCAGCCCGTCACCACGCAGTCCGTATGGGTGTACAGCGAATCGAGGTGATCAACAGGGTAGCCTGACTGCGTCACTTTTCGATCGGCGGCTTTCAGGGCGGCGGTGAGCGCGTCTTTGTCACCATCAAAGAGCGGTAGCGGAGCGATCCCGGACGGCGGATAACGTAAAACGATCAGCCCGAAATCCCAGGATGCCGCCCCGGGCGGCACAATCCAGCCATCGCCATCCGGTTTCAGGCGTTTCCCGAGCGACGGATCCACCCGCCCCTCAATACCGTGAATTTCGTAGCGCCAAATCCCTTTCTGCGAGACAAAGCGCAGGGCGATCGCTTTATCCGGTTTGCCTTCGGGCGGCATTAACAGGCAATGACCCGCCGTAAGCGCAAGGCGTGGCGTTATGAGAGTTGCGGTACATAGATTGCCGCTGGCGGTTTCCAGTTGCCCGATGGCATCCCAGGGCGCTTCGGTAGGATCGGTGACACGCGTACGATCGTCATGACCAAAAAACAGCGTCTTTACCTCTTTGGCGCTGATGGCGTCATCGTCGCCCTCATCCGCATGTGAAAAGCCAGCAAAAAGGCTAAACGTTCCCAGTAACAGCACAACAGATTTACGCATATCACACTCTGGTGGGGGTAATTATGATTATTAAAAGTGAACCCTATGAAAATACTATAGACGCGACGGCGAGAAAGTGGGAGTAAAATCAGCGTGCTACATTCAGGAAAGATAAAAGTGGCTGGCGATGAGCGCGCATAAAATTAGCAGGATAAGAATGAACTCAAACCGATAGCGCCGCAGCATACGCCCTCCGGATAAAAAAACGGCGCTGACCGCAATCCCGTTCAGCGCCGGTTTACCAACGTGCCCCGAAGGGCACGGTTAAGCTTGTACTCTTACGCTGCTGGCTGTGCAGCAGGTTTAGCCGCTTCGTGTTTTGCCGCTTTTTTGTGATGCTTTTTAGCCGCCTGGGCTTTCTGCTCTACCGCAGGTTTTGCCGCTTTTTTGTGGTGCTTTTTCGCGGCCTGCGCTTTCTGTGCTGCCGCTGGTTTAGCCGCTTTGTGATGTTTTTTATGGTGAACCGTTTTGGCCGGAGCAGCGGTGGATGCCGCAGGCGCTGCGGTGGCGGTAGTTTCAGCCGCGAATGCAGCGGAAGAAAGACCCATAGCAGCGGCAACAACCAGAGCTAATACTTTTTTCATTTTCATACCCTCGAATTTGGTTTTTCATTTAACCCCACTGCGGGGCCGTTGAAATAACTATATCCCTGTAAATTCGGGGTTTCCGTGAGTGATTGGTATCGGTGTGTAACCGTATGTACAACGCCGGGGTGGCCCCCGGCGCGTTCGTTTACAGGTAGCGGGACGTCAGGTGTTCGCGGAAGTAGCGGATATTCAGATCTTCACCTGTGGCCTGGGTGATGAGCTGCGACGTGCTGAAACGGCTGCCGTGCTGCCAGATATTCTGACGCAGCCAGTCAAACAGCGCCGAGAAGTCGCCCCCGGCAATGGATGCCTGCAACCCGGGCAGCGCAGTTTTGGCGGCATGGAACAGCTGTGCCGCATACATAGCCCCCAGCGTGTAAGACGGGAAGTAGCCAAAACCGCCGTCGGTCCAGTGGATGTCCTGCATACAGCCGTTGCGGTAGTTATCTTTGGTGGATAATCCAAGCCAGGCCTGCATTTTCTCATCCCATAACGCGGGGATATCATCCACTTCAATTTCGCCATTGATCAGCGCGCGCTCAATCTCATAGCGCAATACCACATGCGCCGGATAGCTCACTTCATCTGCATCAACGCGGATGTAGCCCGGTTTCACGCGCTGATTCCAGGCAATAAAATTATCTTCACTGAATGCCGCCTGGCTGCCGAAACGGGCATGGACCGCCGGAAGCAGATGCTTCAGGAAAGCCTCACTGCGGCCCAGCTGCATTTCAAAGAACAGACTTTGGGATTCATGGATCGCCGTAGAGCGCGCCAGCGCAACGGGCTGGCCGGCCCACGCTCGCGGAAGGTTTTGCTCGTAGCGGGCATGTCCGGTTTCGTGGATCACGCCGAAAAGCGCGCTGAGCAACTCGTCTTCATCGTAACGCGTGGTGATACGCACATCTTCCGGAACGCCGCCGCAGAACGGGTGGGCGCTAACGTCCAGACGACCGCCGTTAAAATCGAAGCCAAGCATTTTCATCGCTTCCAGGCCCAGCTCGCGCTGGGTGGCGGTGGGGAAGGGACCCTGTGGCGGAACGAACGATCGTTGAGCCTGTTTTTCCACAACCTTTGCCAGCAGCTCCGGCAGCCAGGACTTCAGATCGCCGAACAGCACATCCAGGCGAGCGCTGGACATGTCGGGTTCAAAGATATCCAGCAGCGCGTCGTAAGGCGTGCAGCCTTTAGCCTCGGCGCGCAGGCGGGCCTCTTCACGACTGAGCTTCACCACCTCTTTCAGGTTGGCTGAAAAGCCCTGCCAGTCGTTGGCCGGACGCTGAGTACGCCAGGCGTGTTCACACCTGCTGCCCGCCAGCGATTTGGCCTCCACCAGCGATTCCGGCAGTAAAGTGGCCTGCTGGTAGTGGCGCGTCATTTCACGCAGGTTGGCCTGCTCAACGTCGTTCAGATCTTCTTCTGCCGCCGTCGCCAGCCATTCACCCACTTTTTTATCGGTCAGGATCTGATGTTGCAGGACGCTCATCTCCGCCAGCGCTTCACCGCGCGCGGCGCTGCCGCCGGGCGGCATCATGGTAAACATGTCCCAGCTGGCGATGGAGGAGAGGTGAGAGAAGCGGGAGAGACGCTGGAAGGTGCGGGTGAGTTGTTGATAGTTATTGTTTTTCATGAAGTCCTCGTGTCTGAATCAGCCGATGACAAAAATTAGCATCGGCTCGATTTAAACACGAAGAGGGCTGAATGTTAATGCAGTCGTTTATGCAGGCTCGCGCCCACCAGCAGTGCCGCACACAACATCAGCGCGATAAATCCGCCCACGCCGTTCCAGCCGTAGTTATGCCAGAACACCCCGCCGAGCGTACCGGCTATGCTGGAACCGAGATAGTAACTGAACAGATACAGTGACGAAGCCTGACCTTTAGCGCGGCGCGCGCGTGGGCCAATCCAGCTGCTGGCAACGGAATGCGCGGCAAAGAAGCCCGCAGAGAAGAGCAGCATTCCGGCAAAAATCAGCCACAGGGAAGAGAAAAGCGTCATCAGCAGTCCGAACAGCATCACGGCGGTGGATACCAGCATCACCGGACCACGGCCGAAGCGCGCGGTCATGGCGCCCGCTTTTGGCGAACTCCATGTCCCGGTGAGATATGCCACAGAGAGCAAACCCACTAATGCCTGGCTAAGATGCCACGGTGAAAGCATCAGACGATAGCCAATGTAGTTGAACAGCGTCACGAACGAGCCCATCAGCAGGAAACCGGTCAGGAACAAACGGGGCAGCCCTTGATCGCGCCAGTGCAGGCGAAAGTTGATAAACAGTGTTTTCGGACGCAGAGAAGTCGGGCGGAAATGGCGCGATTCCGGCAGGATTTTCCAGAACATCAGCGCCGAAGCGAGGGCGAAGCAGCCGATTACGGCCAGCGCAATGCGCCAGTTAAAGAAATCGGTAAACACACCGCTGAGCAGGCGTCCGCTCATCCCGCCGATAGAGTTCCCGCTAATGTACAGCCCCATGGAGAAGGCCACGAAACTCGGGTGGATCTCCTCGCTGAGATAGGTCATCCCGACCGCCGCCACGCCGCTGAGGGATAACCCAATCAGCGCGCGCATGACCAGAATGCCGTGCCAGCTGGTCATCATGGTGGACAGCAAGGTACACACGGAGGCCAGCATTAACGCCGTTACCATGACCTGCTTACGCCCGATGGCATCTGAAAGTGGCCCGGTGAACAGCAGACCGATCGCCAGCATCCCGGTTGAAATGGAGAGCGAAATACTGCTGCTGGCTGGCGACACGCCAAATTCATGCGACAGGACCGGCAGGATCGGCTGAACGCAGTAGAGCAGGGCGAAAGTGGCGAGACCCGCTGAGAAGAGCGCCAGCGTGACGCGCATAAACTGGGGGGTACCACGTTTTATAAACTGAACCGGCTGCGGTACTGCGGGTAAATCATCAATGTCGCTGGCCGGCGCGATATCAACGGTCGTTGTACGGCTCACACATAATCCTTGCTTAAACTTCCCCGTGGTTTCTGGTGACGGGTATGACCACAAGATTAGGGTAGGAAAATGTAAATATTCTGTCTAATATATTAATAATCTCAAATGATACTTTAAAAATATGAATATCGAGCTGCGCCATCTGCGCTATTTTGTCGCCGTCGCTGAAGAGCTCCATTTTGGTCGTGCTGCGGCAAGGCTGAATATCTCCCAGCCACCGCTGAGCCAACAGATCCAGATCCTTGAGCAGCAGGTTGGGGCGCGTCTGCTGGCGCGAACCAACCGCAGCGTGAGCCTGACGGCGGCGGGAAAACAGTTTCTCGCCGATAGCCGACAGATCCTGAGTATGGTGGTGGACGCCGCCGCCAGAGCGGAACGGCTTCATCTCGGGGAGACGGGAGAGCTGCGCATCGGGTTTACCTCGTCGGCCCCCTTCATCAGCGCTGTTTCACAAACGCTATCCTCGTTTCGCAGTAACTTTCCGGATGTGCATATTCAGACGCGCGAAATCAATACCCGGGAGCAAATATCGCCGCTTAATGAAGGATCGCTCGACCTGGGGCTAATGCGTAACACGCAGTTGCCTGATACCCTGGCGTGGCAGGTGATCCTCCGCGAACCGCTGATGGCGATGATCCCCCGGGATCACCCGCTCGCCGCGCAGCATAGCGTCACGCTGGCTGAACTGGCGAAAGAACCCTTTGTCTTTTTTGACCCACAGGTGGGTACCGGATTGTATGACGATATTCTTGGTCTGATGCGGCGATATGGCCTTGTCCCGACTATCGCGCAGGAAGTGGGGGAAGCCATGACGATCATTGGTCTCGTTGCCGCAGGGCTTGGCGTGTCGATTCTTCCGGCCTCGTTTAAACGGGTACAACTGCCGGAAATGCGCTGGGTGAATATTGCCGAGCAGGATGCGGTCTCGGAGATGTGGCTGGTGTGGTCTAAACATCATGAACAGAGCCATGCGGCACAGCGTTTCAAAGAACAATTAATTACCGCTTCTCACGGGCGTTATTTATAGGGAAAAGCGGGCGAAAATGTGCAGTAAATCACATGGCTAAGTAAAAATTTGACGTCAGCCATTGAAGTGCTTCACCATAGCCCTCAGTTTATTTCGAAGCTCGAAAATAAGGGAGTACGAGGTGGTTGCTGATAGTCAGCCAGGGCATATCGATCAGATCAAGCAGACCAACGCGGGCGCCGTTTATCGCCTGATTGATCAGCTGGGTCCGGTTTCGCGTATCGATCTTTCGCGCCTGGCACAACTGGCACCCGCCAGTATTACCAAGATTGTCCGCGAAATGCTGGAAGCCCATCTGGTTCAGGAGACAGAAATTCAGGAGCCGGGCAGCCGTGGCCGTCCGGCGGTAGGGCTGGTGGTGGAAACGGAAGCCTGGCACTACCTGTCGCTGCGAATTAGCCGCGGGGAAATCTTCCTCGCGCTGCGCGACCTCAGCAGCAAGCTGGTGGTGGAAGACCGGCTGGAGCTCCCGCTCGATGCAGAGCAACCACTCCTCGATGCCATTCTGACCCACATCGACCAGTTCTTTATTCGTCACCAGCAGCGCCTTGAACGTTTAACGGCGATTGCGATCACCCTGCCGGGAATTATTGATACCGAAAATGGCATTGTGCACCGCATGCCGTTTTATGAAAACGTCAAAGAGATGCCGCTGGGCGACGTGCTGGAAAACCACACCGGTGTGCCGGTCTACATTCAGCATGATATCAGCGCCTGGACGATGGCGGAGGCGTTATTTGGCGCTTCCCGGGGCGCGCGCGACGTAATTCAGGTGGTGATTGATCATAACGTTGGCGCAGGTGTGATCACCGACGGGCGTCTGTTGCATGCTGGCAGCAGTAGCCTGGTAGAGATTGGCCATACGCAGGTCGATCCGTACGGAAAACGCTGCTACTGCGGTAATCATGGTTGTCTGGAGACGATTGCCAGCGTCGAAAGCGTGCTGGAGCTGGCGCAGGTGCGGCTCAGCCAGTCAATGAGCTCCACGCTGCACGGTCAACCGTTGAGCGTCGAGGCATTGTGCACTGCGGCAAGGCAGGGCGATCTGCTGGCGAAGGACATCATTACCGGCGTGGGCAATAATGTCGGGCGCATTCTGGCCATTATGGTGAACCTGTTTAACCCGCAAAAAATACTGATCGGCTCCCCGCTCAGCCAGGCGGCGGATATCCTCTTCCCGGCGATTTCCGCCTGCATCAACCAGCAGGCGCTTCCCGCGTACAGTAAAAACATCGTGGTGGAAAGTACGCAATTTTCCAACCAGGGTACGATGGCTGGCGCCGCGCTGGTAAAAGATGCGATGTACAACGGCTCGTTACTGATTCGTTTGCTTCAGGGCTAACTCTTTTCCATAGATGTACGAAAAATTGCGCTATCTCAAGCCGGGTAGCGCACGCTTCCCGTAGACTTTCCCCACTGAATTATTTACCTGGTTTATATTTTTTGAAGCATACCCAAGAGGTGGAATGAGTCATGCTTAAGCGTTTCTTTATTACTGGTACGGATACGTCTGTCGGGAAGACCGTCGTATCCCGCGCGTTACTTCAGGCCCTGGCGGCAAGCGGTAAACGCGTTGCAGGATACAAGCCGGTAGCAAAAGGCAGTAAAGAGACGCCAGAAGGGCTGCGCAATAAGGACGCCCTGGTTCTGCAAAGCGTCTCGTCTCTGGAACTGCCTTATGATGCCGTCAATCCTATCGCGTTAAGCGAAGAGGAAAGCAGCGTCGCTCACAGCGGGCTTATCAACTACAGTCTGCTTTCTGATGGCCTGGCAAATCTGAGTGAAAAGGTTGACCACGTTGTCGTTGAAGGGACCGGTGGCTGGCGCAGCCTGATGAACGATTTACGTCCCCTTTCCGAGTGGGTGGTGCAGGAGCAGCTGCCGGTGATTATGGTCGTGGGCATTCAGGAAGGGTGCATCAACCATGCCTTGCTGACGGCGCAGGCTATCGCTAATGACGGCCTGCCACTGATTGGTTGGGTGGCGAACCGTATTAACCCGGGCCTTGCGCACTACGCAGAAATCATCGACGTGCTGAGCAAAAAGCTGCCTGGCCCGTTGGTAGGCGAACTGCCTTATCTGCCCCGCGCCGAGCAGCGCGAATTAGCGCACTATATCGATCTCTCGGCTTTCGGCGGTATGCTGGCCGTAGATCGAGTCGTGGCGTAGCGTTCTCGACAATACCGACGCCACAACACAGGCAACCAGCAAACCGGGAAGTAAAAAATACTGCCCGGTCATCTCACATACCATCAAGGCCGACATGATTGGCGCATGCGTTGTGGCGGCGAGCAGCGTCGCCATTCCTGCCAGCCCAAGCAGGATCGCCGTCTCAGAGCCAGGAAACCACAGCGCAAAGATCTGCGCAAACAGCATTCCCGTTGCCATACCAACGAACAAGGTTGGCGTAAACACGCCTCCCGGTGCGCCGGACCCGCTGCTTGCCAGCACCGCCAGGAGCTTGCAGATAAAGACGCCGGCAATTACCGACAGCAGCGGCGGCGACTGCAAAAACGCCTGAACCACGCTGTAGCCATTCCCCCATACCTTCGGCGTCAGCAGCGACAGCAGCCCGACGATCAGACCCCCCAGCGCCAGCTGCCACGGTGGTGAGAGTTTGAGACGCAGAAAAAGAGAATGGCTGAAAGCCATTAGCCACATCAAAAGCGGGCCGCACAGCCCAGCCAGCAGACCCACGCCAACGATCAGGAAATAATCCACCGCCGTAAGCATCTCGCTGAGATGGACATCATAAAGCGTATTCGCGCCGGGACTTAACAGGCGCGTGGTCAGCAGAGCCACCACAGCGGCAATCACCACCGGGCCGAGGGAGGCCAGCATAAGTGTGCCAAACAGGATCTCTGCGATAAACAGGCTGCCCGCCAGCGGCGCATGATAGGCGCTGGCCATCCCGGCGGCGGCACCGCAGGCGATCCACAGTTTCCATTCGGATTTCAGCGTACAACGTTGTGCAAAAAAGGAGGCAGCGAGGGCGGCAAGCAGGATCATGGCGCCTTCCCGGCCGATGGCGCTGCCGCTGGCGACCACCAGCAACGAGGCGAGGGATTTCACCAGGCTGGCGCCGTAATCAAACTGGCCATCACCCGTTTCCAGCGCCTCCATATAATCGGTCGGGGCGTGGGGACGTTGTGCCGTCATGCGCTGCCATCCCCACAGTAGCACTCCCGCGGCCAGACCACCCAGCGCAGGCGTGAGCGCCCGCCGCCAGGGCGATAACGCGGCAGCGGCGTTCACCAGGCTTCCGCTTTCGTTGCTGAGAAACAACCACTCCAGCAGATACATGCTGTGGCGGAACACCGCAACGGCCAGCGCTGCCAGCACGCCGGTGACGGTAGCAATCAGGAGACGGCGAAACATCGCGCGGATGTCGGGGTATGCGTGAAGACGTTGCATGAAGTCGTGATTAACGGGGACGATACGATATTGTGGCGGGAAAACGTGAGGTTAGCAAAAGGTATGCGTGCGGAAAAAGGCCGGGCAGTACCCGGCCTGAATGCTTAACTCTCGCTATGAATATTCAATGCCCGGCGCGTACGCCCTGAGCTCAAATACTCCGCAATATAATCCTGGGATATCTCGCCGTTATAGCGTCCGTCCTCGTCCACAATCGGCATCCAGCTGGTGTTGCTCTCATACAGGCGAGAAAGCACCACGCGCAGGTTATCCTCGGCCTTACCTGTCATGCGGAACGGATGCAGAATATCACCGCAGCTGCCGCTGGCATTACGCGCTTCGCGGCGCTTCACAAAGCCCAGCGGTTTGCCGAGATCATCAACCACGGTAATGGCGCGAATATCGTTGTCATCCATGGTGGCGAAGGCCTCTGGCAGCGGCGTCGATTCGCGTACCGTAATCGTCGGCTGCTGGTCGGTGACGTCGCCCGCGGATACCAGCAGCAGGCGTTTCAACGTCCGGTCCTGACCAACAAACGAGCCGACAAACTCATTGGCGGGTTTCGCCAGCAGCTCGTCCGGGCTGGCGCACTGAACAATACGCCCCTGACGGAAGACGGCAATACGGTCGCCCAGCTTCAGCGCTTCGTCAATATCGTGGCTCACCAGCATCACGGTCTTTTTCAGCTTGCGCTGCATCTCCAGGAACTGGTTCTGGATCACCTCACGGTTAATCGGGTCAACCGCGCCGAATGGTTCATCCATCAGCAGGACCGGAGGATCCGCTGCCAGCGCGCGGATGACGCCGATACGCTGCTGCTGACCGCCGGACATTTCGCGCGGATAGCGGTGAAGGAATTTATGTGGATCCATTGCCACCATATCCATCAGCTCCTCGGCACGGGATTTACAGCGCGCTTTGTCCCAGCCCAGCATGCGCGGCACGACGGTAATGTTCTCTTCGATAGTCATGTTCGGGAACAGGCCAATCTGCTGGATCACGTAGCCAATGTTGCGGCGCAGGGTCACGGTGTCCATCCCGCTGGTGTCTTCGCCGTTAATCAGGATCGTCCCGCTGCTTGGCGTAATGAGACGGTTAATCATCTTCAGGGTAGTGGTTTTCCCGCAGCCGGACGGGCCGAGCAGCACGCACATTTCCCCTTCAGGCACGTTCAGGTTGACGTTGTCGACGGCCTTAAACGTCTGGCCGTGCTTCTGTGAAAATTGTTTGGTGAGGTTTTCCAGTTTTATCATTATCGAATCCCCTTCGGAGTCAGTACCACCTGCAAACGGTGCAGCAACCAGTCGAGCACAATCGCTAAAAGACAAATCATCAGCGCGCCCGCAATTAACATACGAATATCACTCCCGCCAATACCGTTAAGCAGCAGCAGGCCCAGACCGCCCGCGCCAATCACGGCAGCAATCGCCATGACGCCGATGTTCATCACCACGGCGGTTCGGATGCCGCCAAAAATGACCGGCAGCGCCATTGGGATTTCCACCCAGCGCAGACGCTGCCAGAAGGTCATGCCGATGCCGCGTCCCGCTTCGCGCAGGCCGGGTGGCAGGCTGTCGAGCGCCGTGTGGGTGTTGCGCACAATCGGCAGCAGTGAATAGAGGAACACCGCCGTAATCGCGGGCAGGGCGCCAATGCCCTGACCGATCAGCGAAAAGAGCGGGATCATCAGGCCGAAAAGCGCAATTGACGGGATGGTGAGCACAATGGTGGCAATCCCCAGCACCGGCGTTGCCAGCCATTTATGGCGGACAATTAAAATACCCAGCGGCACGCCAATAACAATCGCCAGGCCCACGGCGAGTGCCACCAGCCAGAGGTGTTGCAGCGTCAGGGTTAAGAGATAGTCCCAGTTGTCGAGAATATAGTGAATCGTCTCCATAGCGCCTCCTACAGCAACTGTTTGCTACGCAGGAAATCACGGGCGACCTGCTGCGGTGACTGATGGTCGATATCCACCTTCTTATTCAGTTCGGTGATAACGTCGTTGTTGAGCTGGGCTGAGAGGGTGTTCAGCGCCTCCTCCAGCCCCGGGTTAGCCTCCAGCGTGTCTTTTCGAACAACTGGCGTCACGGCGTAACTCGGGAAGAAGCCTTTATCGTCTTCCAGCACTTTAAGATCGAAGCCCTTCACGCGCCCGTCGGTGGTGTAGATCAGCCCGGCATCGACAAACCCGTCGCGCACCGCGTTATAGACCAGCCCCGGATCCATCTGGCGGATCTGCGGGCGGTCCAGCTCCATGTTGTAGGCCGCCTGCAACGGTTTCATCCCGTCGCTACGCCCGGCAAATTCCAGGTCAAGGCCCAGCAGCCAGTTGTTATCTGGATCGGTTTTACGGATCTGCTCAATCTTTGCCACCATCTCAGACATGGTATTGATATGTTCAGCCTCGGCGCGCTTGCGCTGCATGGCAAAGGCATAGGTATTGTTCATATCGGCAGGTTTAAGCCACACCAGACCGTGCTTTGCGTCGAGGCGTTTCACCGTCTCGTATGACTCCTGCGGCGACATGCGTTTGTTGATATGGTTGAAGATGATCAGCGACGTGCCGGTGTACTCCCAGGTCATATCAATCTGCTTGTTAATCATCGCGTTACGGGAAATCACCGTCGCAATATTAGTCTGCGGCTGCACCTGAAATCCTTTCTTTTGCAGATACTGTACGGTCATGGCCGAGAGAATGTGCTGCTCGGTAAAGCTCTTTGTTGCCAGGATCAGCGGCGCGGCGAGCGCCTGGCTGGTGAAGAGCGCGGCGGCGCACAGCGCCGTCAGGCCGGAAAACAGTCTCATAGAAGCTCCTTGTTATAATTATCGCGCGAGATGCGGGCTCAGTAGTCGACCCAGTGCCGCCAGCAGCGTATCCAGAATCAGGGCGAACAGGGCGGTGGCCGCCGCGCCCAGGATCAGCGTCGGGAAGTCATTCAGATAGATCCCCGGGAAAATCAGCTCGCCGTAGCTGCTGGCGCCAATCAGGAATGCCAGCGGTGCGGTACCGACGTTAATCGCAGTGGCAATGCGAATACCGGAAAGCATCACCGGCCAGGCGTTAGGAATTTCGACCTGATGCAGGCGCTGCCATTTGGTCATGCCGATGCCGTTTGCCGCTTCCAGCAACGACGCGGGAACAGAGCACAGCCCGGCATAGGTGTTACGCACAATTGGCAGCAAAGAAGCGAGAAAGAGGGCGATAATGGCCGGTTTATCACCGATGCCAATCACCACCATCGCCAGCGCCAGAACGGCCAGCGGCGGCAGGGTGTTGCCCACGTTAAAGATTTGCATCACGTATTCGGCGATACCCCGTGCCGCCGGACGGCTCAGCAGAATACCGCTTGGAATGCCCACCAACAGGGCAAAGAACATTGATGAAAAGACCAGAATCAGGTGCTGTTGACCGAGGTAGAGCAGGTCAACCTGGCGCGCCTTAATCGTCTCCAGTCCAATTCCCCAGGTGAGGAGAGCGAGGACCACGATAATCGCGCCGACAAAAAGCAGCGAACGTTTAAGTAATGGGTGCATTGCGGTGTGTCTCCCTGTGCGCATGCGTTATAGCAACCACCTGTTGCGGTTGCCTGTTGTTATGCCATGTTTCGGCAGGGGTACTTCACCTATAGCAAGCGAAACGGAAGGGTTCCAGCAAAGGGGGTAAAACAGTAACCCTATGAAATTAGTGACAACCTGAGTTAAGCCTTATGGCGTAAGGGCTGTCAGTGGGAAGGCAGAATAGTCTTAAAGAAGCACGCCTCAAGTGACAACGTCACTTGAGGCGTGCTGATCACCCTATCGACTAAGCGCGGCGCGTACCTTTCGAACGCGCCACGAGATACGAACGATTGAAAAGGCGGCGATAAACACCAGCATCAGGCCCAGTGCCAGCATCGCGTGGAATCCAAACTCTCTGAAGAGGATCAGCCCCGCAATCCCGCCGGTAATAAACGAGAAAAGGGTGGTTAAATGGGTTTTGAGCTGGCTCTTTTGCGCGGCCGTGTCTTTGGAATAATCCCGGCGCAGCATGGCGACCATAACGGAGGCCAGCGAAATGCCGGCATCGGTCAGCGTGCCGGTAATGTGCGTGGATCTCACCCGACCGCCGGAAAGCTGAGTTGAGGTGGAGTTATGAATTCCCATCAAACCGCACAGGAAAAGAATAATCTCCTGATTCGTGGCGAAGGAGTGAAAATACATTTCATAAAGGGATACCCCCGCAAGTAATAGCCCTTCAACAAATAAAACCTGGCTGAATATCAGCCTGACGTTATGGATAATTCCCCAGATAACAATAATCCGCGCAACAATGGCGCCAGTGACAAACGACAGAATAATGGCGCCAAAAAAAAGAATATCACTGAGATCGGTGGAGGAAACTTCGCTGGATAACTGCGATGTATTACCCGTCATATGAGAGGGGAAAAAGCCGAACGCGCCCAGCGCAATGGCATTCAGCAGTCCCGCGGAGGTCGCCAGCCAGAGTGCAAGACAACGATCCTCCTGATGCGTTCGTTCTTTCTTTAATTTAATCAGCAAAGAATACCTCCAGTTTGAGCTTTGCCTGACTTCTCAAGCTAACAAAGCGATGTCGCCGACTGACCAGGATATTGCTTAATTATTATTTCAACGGGAGGTATTCGAGGTTTTGTAATTAAATAAAATAACCCTGTTAATATAATGCCTTATTGCAGATGCCACGAGCAGACTGACGGGCAAAAATACTGTCCCAGTGTGCATGCTCGCTGTAGCGGGATGGGATTTGATTCAGTGTAGACATAGGTGTCATTCACGACGATGAGAAGAGATGCCCCCGTGATTTCCGGGGGCTTTGAGTGTTATTTCAGACTGGTTTTGAAGAACTGCTCAAACTGCGCGAACGGGATTTTTCCTGCGACGTTATCGTAGAGATCAACATGGTTTGCACCGGGAACAATCACCAGCTCTTTCTCTTTGCTGCCGACGGCCTTGAACGCATCCTCCGCAAAATAACGAGAGTGTGCGTTTTCACCGGTCACAATCAGCGTTGGGATAGTGATCTCCCCGGCATAGCTCAGCAGCGGCATATTCATAAAGGATAACGGCATGGTCGCAGTCCACGCGCCGGTGGAGTTTACGGAACGAGCATGGAAACCGCGCGGCATACGGTAGTAATCATAGAACTCTTTCAGTACCGGATGCGGATCGGTGGGCAGTGCTTCCGGCAGAATGCGCTCGGCCGCCGTCACCTTGCCATTCTCATCGACATTAATATCGTGGCCGCCATGGGCGAAAGTGCCGCTTTCAGCATCTTTCCAGCGCTGCGCGTTCAGATACTGCAACACGGCCCGACGATCGGCCGCTGAATAGCGATCTTTCCCGTTGCCCACGCCTTGACCCATCGCGCGGCTCATATCGTACATTACGCTGGTGGCGACCGCCTTCACGCGGGTATCCATGGATGCCGCGTTCAGCGCCATACCGCCCCAGCCGCAGATACCAAGAATGCCGATACGGTTACGGTCGACCTCTTTCTGTAACCCCAGGAAATCCACAGCGGCGCTAAAGTCTTCGGTGTTGATGTCAGGGGAGGCAACGTTACGCGGCTGGCCGCCACTTTCCCCCGTGTAGGATGGGTCGAAGGCCAGGGCCACGAACCCCTGCTCAGCCAGAGTCTGGGCGTACAGACCGCTGGATTGTTCTTTAACCGCACCGAACGGCCCACTGACGGCTATCGCCGCCAGTTTCTGGTCGCCGTGGTTCCTGGGAATGTACAGATCGCCCACCAGAGTGATCCCGTACCGGTTCTGGAACGTCACTTTGCGGTGGTTGACTTTATTGCTCTCGGCGAAGGTTTTATCCCAGGTTGTCACCATCGAAACGGGGGCGTTAGGATTTAGCGTTTCTGCATAACTCATTGTTGTCACTCCACTTAATGATGCGCATAACAGCAGCGCAACGGACAGTTTTTGGGTGAATGTTTTCATAAGAGGTACCGTGTGTTGTTGTAATGAGGCCATTATAGTTAGCAGAAATAGTGCTGATTAGAGGCCGAAAGCTGCTAGGATTAATATCATTTTGTTATGAATTGACGAGGCATGATGGCGAAGCGGGAAAACTATAATGAACTGTATCTCTTTATCCAGGTGGTGCGGGAGGGAAGCTTCACGGCAGCCGCACAGCGGCTCGGGCTGGCGCAATCCGGGATCAGCCGATCGGTTCGTGAGCTGGAAGAGCGGTTGGGCGTTCAGCTTCTGGTGCGTACTACGCGCAAGCTGTCGCTGACACACGCCGGGGAACAGCTTTACCAGACCGCCGGCTCCGCCTTTGATGCGCTTGATACCGGGTTGACCAGACTGGCGCATTACCGCCAGACGCCGTCCGGCACGGTGCGCATTAATGCCAGCCAGCACGCCATCGAGAAATGTCTGCTGCCAAAGCTCGCTATTTTCAAACAGCGTTACCCGGATATCCGTCTGGAATTGATGAATGAGAGCCGGTTCGTGGATATCATTGCGGAGCGATTCGACGCGGGCGTCCGGCTGGGACCAGAGGTGGGACAAGGAATGATTGCGGTGCGCATCACGCCCGATATGGAGATGGCTGTGGTTGCCGCCCCGGCGTATTTTCGGCGCTATGGTTTCCCGCAGACGCCCGCCGATCTGGATGCTCATCCCTGCATTGCCTACCAGTTTGCCGACGGTAACCACTATCACTGGGAGCTTGTTCAGGACGGGAAGCGAGTTACGCACCGGCCTGAGGGGCAATGGGCCTTTTCCGACAGCTACATGGAGGCTGAAGCGGCCCGGCTGGAACTCGGGCTGGCCTATGTCCCGGTTGAGCTGGTGGCTGACGATCTGGAGCGTGGCACGCTTATACGCGTCTTACAGCGCTACAGCCTGCGGATGGACGGGCTTTACCTCTATTACCCGCACCGCAACGTGTCCCCGGCGCTGAGAGCGGTTATTGATACGTTGAAAATTTAAGGCAGCCTCTGCTCGACGGTCTATACAGCTCCTGGGTTTGTGGTACGCTAGTATTTTATATAGCGCTGCTTAATTAAGGCAAAGAAATGACAAAAATAACGCCAGAATATACGGCTGTAGACTTATCGAGTTGGGCAAGGAAAGAACATTTTGAAGTCTTTCAGAGCTTTGCTCAATGCACGATTAACCAAACGGTTCAGCTGGATATCACTGCGCTGCTGAAACATATCAAACAGGTTGGCTGGAAATTTTATCCTTCGATTATTTCCCTTATTTCGACAGTCGTTAACCGCCATTCTGAGTTCCGTATGGCTATGAAGGATAATGAGCTTGTAATATGGAATGAGGTGCATCCCAGCTATACCCTTTTCCATAAAGAGACGGAGACGTTTTCATCATTATGGAGTCACTTCGACGGGAATATTCATCACTTTCAGAACGTTTATGCAGAAGACGTTTCTCGCTATGGTGATAATCTTGCCTACTGGCCCAAAGAAGAGTACCGGGAAAATATATTCTTCATATCGGATATTCCGTGGGTCAGTTTTACCAGTTTTAATATCAACGTGGCTAACATGCAGAACTTTTTTGCGCCCATGTTCACGTTTGGAAAATACTTTAACCAGGATGGAAAAGTCTTGTTGCCTTTCGCCGTTCAGGTTCATCATTCTGTCTGTGATGGTTTCCATGTGGCCAGACTAATCAACGAGTTGCAAGAGTTGTGTGATAATTTACCGCACTATTAAGCCGCGAGCCGTTTCCGGCCCGCGGCAGCAGGACAGGTGATGAGTCGTTCTGACGATCAGGCGGCTTTGACGGCCCGGATTTTTTTGCTGCTATCCGCCTCTGGCGCTGTTTTATCCGTTGCAGCATTGAGCTCGGGAAGCTTGCTGGTACGCAGGATATGCTGCACGGACTCTTTCTGCTCGGCAAGATACAGACCAAGGTTTTCCGCCTGCGTTTCATCCATCTGCATTCCGCTTTGCAGCAGCCAGTCGGTGAACGCTTCTGCCATGTCGAGCAGTTTGTCGTGAGCGTCAGCCTCTTTCTTACTGGCAAAAGTCATTTTCTCTTCACCTTTTCTTACGACCACGAATTTTGTTTCAACAGCCATTTTGCACCTCCAGCACTGTAATTATATACAGTATAGCAGTTCCGGATCTGCGTTGCAGCAAAAATGTCCGAACCTGGCTTACACAACGGATGTACAAGCCAGGAGCTGCTATCGGTACAGCGTTTTTTCTGCAATCGGGATCAGCAAAGTGGACTGCCATTCTGCCAGCGTCAGCTGGGCAAGTTTACCCAGCGCCGTATAGACGGATGGGCCGCGTTTTCAACGAATACGCTAAGGAAACGCGTGCTCCACGGCAGCAGATGCCAGGCCATAAGCTGGTCGCGTTCTGTGTCGCGACCGTTCTCGGCAAGCCATGCCGCCAGCATCAGCAACGTTCCGAAGTGATCTTCCGGCTCATTCTGCTGCATCTCAAAGGCGATATGGTTTTCACGCATCCACTGGCGCAATGCAAGGGTCGAATCGCCAAACAGCACGGACTCGCGATCGAGCCAGACGGAGCCCCACGGGGGGGCGGGCAGGGCATACGGGCCAATAAACAGACGCTGCCAGGCGTCTTTCAACGCTTCGTCCGACGGGTTCTTAAACATACTGGCCACGGGCTGCAGGCTTTCCTGCGCCAGCGGCCAGTCCTGCATCCAGTCACCTGCGGTCAGGGCACTCACCAGCGGTGCGGTCTGCTCGCTGTCAGGGGCAAAATAAAACAGCGCGCCCAGTACCCGGGCGCTGAACGCGAACGATTCGCGGTGTGAGACGTCATTCATTACAACTTTCCTTACTTGTGCGCGGGGGTAGCCCGCGCACCTGTGTTAACCTGCAATTGCTAACCCTGCGGTCATATGCAAACCATAAAATAGCCCACGGCCAATCAGTTCACCCACCGCCACCAGCACGAAACCTGCAAACAGGCCGAGCGTTTTCGGTTCCTGACGACGAATAAGCGGACAGATCCAGCAGCCTAAACCCGCCGCCAGCAGCGCGATGCGCCATACCTGAAGCGAACCATAATCCGGCAGCAGGGCGTTAGCCTGCTGGATAGAACTCTGGATCGTCCCCAGCGTATTGCTTTGCAACACGACGACCGCCACGCAGGCGATGAGTGCCAGTACGCTGACAGACGCGGCAAGGGTACCTTTGTATGTCACGTTTGCGACCCGCAGCAGCAGCGCGGCCAGCAGCGGGCCAGTAAGAGCCATCGTCAGGAAGAAGGCCAACGTGGTGTAGCCCGTATACCAGGTCGGTACGGTATCGATCTGATAGACCCGGGTCATCGCCCAGACAAAAACGACACCCAGGAGCTGGCTGACAACCAGCCAGATTTTGCCTAAAGCTGGGGGCATTTTACCGATAACCGACACCAGCCACCAGAAACCGCCCACGGCAAAGAAGATCGAACCCGCCGCGATCTCATTACTCAGCGCTGACGCTCCCACGCGGTTAAGCGAGTTGAAGGCGCGCAGCGGGGAGCCAAGATGCAGTACCGAGGCCATAAACCCAATACCCATTACCAGCCAGAGAAAAAACAGGCTGCGCACGATGCGTATTCTGGCCTTGTCATCACCTTCATTCAGCCAGGCGAAGCCCATCACGATTAATGCGCCAGCCACGCACTGCCCGAAAACGGTGAAGATCACCAGCGGCCATTCATGCCATCCACTTCCCATCTCACACCTCCTTCGGGTTTGCCAGGTAGCCGGTGGTGTCACCCGTCGGACGGCTGTTGGCGTTAGGTTTAATCACAATACTCGGCTTCGTGAAGTGCGCAGACGGCAGCGGCGCGACCGCAGCAAGCTGGCCGTGTTTTTTGCGCAGCTCTTCAATCGGGCCAAAGTCCAGCGCGCGCAGCGGGCAGGACTCGACGCAGATGGGCTTTTTGCCGTCCGCCACGCGGCTGTGGCAGCCGTCGCACTTGGTCATGTGGCCTTTAGCCGCGTTATACTGCGGCGCGCCGTACGGGCAGGCCATGTGGCAGTAGCGACAGCCGATGCAGACATCCTCGTCCACCACCACAAAACCGTCGTCTCGCTTGTGCATTGCCCCGCTCGGGCAGACCTTAGTGCAGGCCGGATCTTCGCAGTGGTTGCAGGCAATCGACAGGTAATAGGCGAAGACGTTCTGATGCCAGACGCCGTTATCCTCCTGCCAGTCGCCGCCCGCGTATTCATAAATACGACGGAAGCTGACGCCCGGGGTCAGGTCTTTATAATCCTTGCAGGCCAGCTCGCAGGTTTTACACCCGGTGCAGCGGCTGGAATCAATAAAAAATCCATACTGGGTTGTCATCGGTTAATCCTTATGCCTTCTCGATCTGCACCAGGTTCGTGTGCTGCGGATTGCCTTTCGCCAGCGGTGACGGGCGGTGTGTGGTCAGGGTATTGATGCAGGAGCCGTGATCGACACGATCGCCGTTCATGTTGGCGTCATGCCAGGCGCCCTGGCCCATCGCGCTCACACCAGGCATAATGCGCGGGGTGACTTTGGCGGCAATGCGCACTTCGCCGCGATCGTTAAACACGCGCACCGTGTCACCGTTTTTAATGCCGCGCTTCTCGGCGTCTACAGGGTTAAGCCACACCTCCTGGCGACAGGCGGCCTGGAGCACATCCACGTTGCCGTAGCTGGAGTGGGTACGGGCTTTAAAGTGGAAACCGAACAGTTGCAGCGGGAATTTGCTGCGCTCGGGCGCGTCCCAGCCTTCAAAGGTTGAGGTATAGACTGGCAGCGGGGTGATGGTTTCGTCTTTTTGCAGTTCCCAGGTTGCCGCAATATCCGCCAGCTTGCTGGAGTAGATCTCGATTTTCCCCGACGGTGTTTTCAGCGGATTGGCATCCGGATCGTCACGGAATTTTTTATAGGCCACAAAATGTCCATTTGGATCTTTGCGCTTATAAATACCCATTTTTTTCAGCGCGTCGTAGGACGGCAGCAGCGGATCTTTGGCAACCATTTTGGCGTAAAGGTAGCGCAGCCACTGCTCCTGCGTACGGCCTTCGGTGAATTTCTGATAGACATCCGGTCCGAGACGTTTCGCTACTTCGCTCATGATCCAGTAGATGGGTTTGCGCTCAAACTTCGGGGCGGTTACCGGCTGGAGGAAAATCAGGTATCCCATGTTGCCGGCGTAATCGTTGGGGATGATATCTTCCTGCTCAACGGTCATCAGGTCCGGCAGGACAATATCGGCATACTTCGCGGACGAGGTCATGAAGTTGTCGATAACGACGATCGTTTCGCACTTACTCTCATCCTGCAAAATGTCGTGAGTTTTGTTGATATCAGAGTGCTGGTTGATGATGGTATTACCCGCATAGTTCCAGATGAACTTGATCGGCACATCCAGCTTATCCTTGCCGCGTACGCCGTCGCGCAGGGCGGTCATCTCCGGTCCACGCACGATGGCATCCGTCCAGCTGAAGCAGGAGATTTGCGTTTTCACAGGATTTTCCGGCAGCGGCATACGTTCGATGGTGATGGTGTAGGTCGATTCGCGCGCGCCGCTGTTGCCGCCGTTAATGCCGACGTTGCCGGTCAGGATCGGCAGCATGGCGATGGCGCGGGATGTCTGCTCGCCGTTGGCCTGACGCTGCGGGCCCCAACCCTGGCAAATGTAGGCCGGTTTTGCCGAACCGATTTCACGGGCCAGCTTAATAATGCGATCGGCAGGAATGCCTGTAATGCGCGACGCCCACTCCGGAGTTTTCGCGGTTTTGTCATCACCCTGGCCGAGAATATAGGCTTTGTAATGACCGTTAACAGGTGCGCCTTCCGGCAGGGTTTTTTCGTCATAACCTACGCAGTATTTATCGAGGAAGGGCTGATCGACGAGGTTTTCATTAATCAGCACCCACGCAATACCTGCCACCAGTGCGGCATCGGTGCCCGGACGAATCGGGATCCACTCGTCTTCGCGGCCTGCGGCGGTGTCGGTGTAGCGCGGATCGATAACGATCATCCGTGCGTTAGACCGTTCACGTGCCTGTTCAAGGTAGTAAGTGATCCCGCCGCCGCTCATGCGCGTTTCTGCCGGATTATTGCCGAACATCACCACCAGTTTGGTGTTTTCGATATCCGATGTACTGTTGCCGTCGTTGCTGCCGTAGGTGTAGGGCATTGCGCAGGCGATCTGCGCGGTGCTGTAGGTACCGTAGTGGCTGAGGAAGCCGCCGTAGCAGTTCATCATGCGTGCCACCAGCGAGGCGTAAGGGGAGGAGCGGGTGATATTGCCGCCGACAATTCCGGAGGAGTAGTTAATGTAGACCGCTTCGTTGCCGTATTTTTCGACCACGCTTTTCAGGCTCGCGGCGATGGTGTCCAGCGCTTCTTCCCAGGTGATACGTTCAAACTTGCCTTCTCCGCGTTTGCCCACGCGTTTCATCGGATAGTTCAGACGGTCTGGATGATTAATGCGACGGCGAATTGAACGGCCTCGCAGGCAGGCGCGAACCTGATGGTTGCCGTAAACATCCTCGCCGGTATTATCCGTTTCAACCCAATAGACTTCGTCATCGCGAACGTGCAGACGCAGCGCGCAGCGGCTACCGCAGTTTACCGAGCAGGCGCCCCAGACGACTTTATCTTCCGCTGGCTGAATAGCGGTCTGCACTGCGGCGGCGGCGCTTTTCAGACCAAAAGGCAATGCGATCCCACCGGCGGCAAGCGCCAGAGATCCTATGGCAGTAGATTTAACCAGAGTTCGACGGCTTATCCCGTCGTGATGTTCAACTTCGGACATAACTCACCCCATCATTGTTAATAATTATTTTCACCCGTGACTACAACCGGGCTAATGATGGGGGGAGTGTTACTTATTTAGAGGTATTAAATATTAATCCTCGTCAACTCAGGGGAATTGAGTGGGAAAATCATTGCGGCTCAGCGGGTGCATTCTCCTGCGTACCTGCACCGCTTACCGGGTAGTTGCCGCTACTGGTGCGAGTGTACAAAATTTTGAAAGTATCGTTGGCGCAATGCCCAACGACCTGCGCATCCGGCTGGTCGGCCTGATCGTTTGGCACGATGTTCAGGGTAAAGCCAGACTCCGGTACGCCGTTGTTGATAATCTTCTGCTGAATGTCGCTTTTCACGCGCTCGCAGGAGTCCGGGGCCGCAAGAATAGCAGGTGAAGCACTCATTAACAGCAGGGCGGTAATCCAGGGTAACCGTTTCATCTGTAGCTCCTTTTCACTGTATAGACTGTAAGCATAGCAGGGTTAGGGTAAGCTTTTGTTTTTGTGTCTCTCTTTCTGAATTGTCCTGGAGCCCCGCCTGCGTCATAAAATAAATTGCGAATAATGGTGCTGATTGTCTACCAGATAAGAAGGCAGGGTGCGTTTTGATACCTCTTGCCTGACCAGTTTTCGGTCTCGTCCCCAGATATCTTCGGCGTTGGTGATAACCTTCATAATATGTTCCGGGTTATTAAATTCCGGCAGATCGTATTCGGTATGAGAAATGGTAGACATTTTTTCGGAAATTCTTTCTGGGGTCATTACCCAGGAGAAATGCCAGCCGCCATCTTTCACAACCTTATTATTGATTTTTAGCCAGTTCCATTTAAACCATGACCAGTTTTTATCTTTGCGTGCACGCTTCCAGTTTCTGAAAGATTCAGGCTCACCGTGGAAGAAATGCTTAAGGTTGTAATAGGACGTCGCGCGGGGCAAGGTACATTTTCTCGGCGTACCATCCATGTTGTGAACCTGAAGATTAAACTGATAGTTGAACACGTTTTGATGAATAGTCGTGCAGAGCGCGCGTGGATTAATGGCCCTGACCGTCTCGGGAGAGAAAATTTCATCAACGTCTGACACCAGAATCAGATCGTCGTCTGCCGCGTCTTTTAACCCATTCATAATGGAGTTGCGAAGCGCTGCTTCATTTGCCCAGGCATCAACCTGGTTATTGTCAGCACTGTTTAAAATAGGCTGCGCGTCAAAAGGCACGTAAATAATTTTGTCTCTGAATTTGCCAAACTTCGTAATATCGAAATGTAATTCTCGCGGTATGCCCGTAAAAGAGTGTGTTGCTTCTACAATGACAAAACGGTCAACGACATCAGCGAGCGTATGTAATCTGATGTCGAGCAACATATCTTCGTCATAGTACAAAAAACAGTCGTAAATCATGATGTTAACCCGAAAATTTAAGAATCTAATTTTATAATAATGTGGAATTTTCCGCGCCCAAAGTAGCCACTTTGGCAGGTCTCGTCAATGCAAATGACGGATTTATACAGCGTAAAGAGTCAAATGAAGTGCTGTTATGTAAGTTGCTGTATTTGCTAATATGATTGTATCTCTCTCTGAACGGTAAATGATGTGAATAAATACGCAGCGATAACGCTACTGGCAACGGTACTGGTGGGATGTGACAACAACACCGCGCCGCTGTCATTTACGCCGGAGATGGCGAGCTTTTCGAACGAGTTTGACTTTGACCCTCTGCGCGGGCCGGTGAAAGATTTTACCCAGACGCTGTTGAACGATAAGGGTGAAGTCTCTAAACGCGTGACCGGAACGATGTCGTCGGAGGGGTGTTTCGATACCCTTGAACTGCACGATCTGGAGGCTAACACGGGCATTGCGCTGGTGCTGGATGCTAACTACTACGTCGATGCGGAAACCCAGCAGCAGAAGGTGAAGTTGCAGGGAAAATGTCAGCTGGCGGAACTGCCGTCTGCCGGCCTGACATGGGACACCGACGATAACGGGTTTGTGGTTGCCGCGCACAGCAAAGAGATGGAAGTGAAGTACCAGTATGATACCGACGGCTACCCGCTCGGTAAAACCACGGTCTCCGGCGACCAGCGTTTATCGGTCAAATCGATGCCGTCGAAAGATCTGCGTAAGCGCATGGATTATACGGCGGTAAGCCTGTTGAACGATAAACCGATGGGCAATGTAAAGCAGAGTTGCGATTACGATCGCCACAACAACCCGGTGAGCTGCGAGCTGGTTATCGTCGATGACAGCGTTAAACCTGCCATTGAGCGCAAGTACACCATCAAAAACAGCATTGAATATTATTAAGAATAAAACCGCGCAGGTTACTGCGCGGTGGGTTTAAGCAGGTTGGCGGAGGAGGATTTATGCCCGGCCAGATGCTGATGCTGGAAAATGCACATGCGGATGGTGTTACGGTATTCGCCATTAATAAAGAACTCATGGATCAGTTCACCTTCCACCATAAAGCCGAGCTTACGGTAGATATGAATCGCTTTTTCGTTCTCTTTATCGACGATGAGGTAAAGCTTGTAGAGATTCAGGACGTTAAACCCATAATCCATCGCCAGCTTTGCCGCCCGCGACGCAAGACCTTTCCCCTGGTGCTCCGGTGAAATAATGATCTGAAATTCCGCCCGACGGTGAACATGGTTGATCTCAACCAGCTCAACCAGCCCGGCTTTCTCACCTTCGCACTCCACCACAAACCGGCGTTCACTTTGATCGTGGATATGCTTATCGTAGAGATCGGACAGCTCGACGAAGGCCTCGTAAGGCTCTTCAAACCAGTAGCGCATCACGCTGGCATTGTTGTCGAGCTGGTGGACAAAGCGTAAATCTTCGCGCTCCAGCGGACGGAGCTTTACGTCACACGGCGTCGACATTACGGTGCTACCGTGCGGCCAGTGCGACGATCCAGACAGCGCAGGGTGTTAGGCTCCCAGTAAGCGTTGACGTTGGCACTTTGCTGGCATTTGTCGCGGGCATCAAACGCGACGTCTTCTTTATCCCACTCTTTTTCCACGCGCTTATTCACTTTCTGACGCAGGCTGCGGGTGTCATTCCATTGTTCTTTGTCCATGGCGGCGTTCTGACGGCTTTGCGCGCTGTCACCAGACTCAATGATGAGTTTGCTGGTTTCGGCTGATGCCGTTGCGGCGAAGGCGAACGAGGACAGCGCCAGTGCGGCTGTCAGACAAAGGCGTTTGCTTAATGTAGTCATAGCGTTTCCTTTAAACGGGTGCAGACAATCGGATTACCCCGTTGGATTCTACACCAATCCGAAAGGGTGTCATACCCGCGCGGCAGGTATGGGAACGATGAGAGCATTATCGCGTATGATGTCTAAATCAATCCTCACGAAACGAGAAAAATGTTCAAAACGACGCTGCTTTTTTTCGCGACCGCGCTGTGTGAAATCATCGGATGCTTTTTGCCGTGGCTCTGGCTAAAGCGGGGCGCTTCCGCGCTGCTGCTGATCCCGGCGGGTGTGTCCCTGGTTCTTTTCGTCTGGCTGCTCACCCTGCATCCGGCCGCTAGCGGGCGGGTTTATGCGGCCTACGGAGGGGTGTACGTCTGTACTGCGCTGCTGTGGCTGCGCTTTGTCGATGGCATCAGGCTAAGCCTGTATGACTGGGCAGGCGCGCTGGTTGCCCTGTGCGGCATGTTGATCATCGTGGCCGGCTGGGGACGCGCATAGTCGTCCTCATAGTGTGATCGCCCGCTGATTTTTCGATCGTTATACTTGTATGGTAGTAGTGTAGTTGCGTAAATTTCCTGCATCACAACGAGCGATGTAAGGAAATGGATTATGAAGATTGTCGGGGCTGAAGTATTTGTCACCTGCCCGGGGCGTAACTTTGTCACCCTTAAAATCACCACCGATGAGGGCATTGTCGGCCTGGGTGATGCCACGCTTAACGGACGTGAACTTTCCGTTGCCTCCTACCTGAAAGATCACCTGTGCCCTCAGCTGATTGGCCGCGATGCGCACCGCATCGAAGATATCTGGCAATTCTTCTATAAAGGCGCGTACTGGCGTCGTGGCCCGGTCACCATGTCAGCGATTTCTGCCGTGGATATGGCGCTGTGGGACATCAAAGCGAAAGCCGCGAATATGCCGCTCTATCAACTTCTGGGCGGAGCCTCCCGGGAAGGGGTGATGGTTTATTGTCATACCACCGGGCACACCATTGACGACGTACTGGAAGATTATGCCCGTCATAAAGAGATGGGCTTCAAGGCTATTCGCGTGCAGTGCGGCGTGCCGGGGATGAAAACCACCTATGGTATGTCTAAAGGAAAAGGGCTGGCGTATGAGCCTGCAACCAAGGGCGACTGGCCGGACGAGCAGCTTTGGTCCACCGAGAAATACCTCGACTTTACGCCGAAACTGTTCGACGCAGTGCGCAGTCAGTTCGGCTTCAACGAACATCTCCTTCACGACATGCACCACCGTCTGACGCCCATCGAAGCGGCGCGATTCGGCAAAAGCATTGAAGAGTACCGCCTGTTCTGGATGGAAGACCCGACTCCCGCTGAAAACCAGGAGTGTTTCCGCCTGATTCGCCAGCACACCGTCACGCCCATTGCGGTGGGGGAAGTGTTCAACAGCATCTGGGACTGCAAGCAGCTGATTGAAGAGCAGCTCATTGACTATATCCGCGCCACCATAACCCATGCGGGCGGCATTACCGGGATGCGTCGCATTGCTGACTTTGCCTCACTCTACCAGGTGCGCACCGGCTCACACGGCCCGTCGGATCTGTCGCCGATTTGCCACGCCGCGGCGCTGCATTTTGACCTGTGGGTACCGAACTTTGGCGTGCAGGAGTATATGGGGTATTCAGAGCAGATGCTGGAAGTGTTCCCGCACAGCTGGCGCTTCGATAACGGCTATATGCACCCGGGCGACAAGCCAGGGCTGGGCATTGAGTTTGATGAGAAGCTGGCAGCGAAATACCCGTACGAACCGGCCTGTCTGCCGGTGGCCCGTCTGGAAGACGGCACCCTCTGGAACTGGTAAACGAGGAGCGAATGATGAAAAGCGTTGTGATCCAACAGCCGAATGCGCTGGTGATTGAGGAGCGTCCTCTCCCGTTGCCGGGGGCAGGCGACGTCCGCGTCAGAATTAAACTCGCCGGTATCTGCGGTTCAGACAGCCATATCTATCGCGGGCATAACCCGTTTGCGAAATACCCGCGGGTAATCGGTCACGAGTTCTTTGGCGAAATAGACGCGGTTGGCGAAGGCGTGGAGAGCACCCGACTGGGCCAGCGCGTGTCTGTGGATCCGGTGATCAGCTGCGGGCACTGCTACCCGTGTTCCGTCGGAAAACCGAACGTTTGTACCTCGCTGGTGGTGCTGGGCGTCCACCGTGACGGTGGCTTCAGCGAATACGCCGTCGTGCCGGCGAAAAATGCCTGGCACATTCCGGATGCGATCCCTGACAAACACGCGGTGATGGTTGAGCCTTTCACCATTGCCGCCAACGTGACGGGGCAGGCGAAACCCACCGAACAGGACGTGGCGCTGATCTACGGCGCAGGCCCGATGGGGCTGGTCACCGTGCAGGCGCTAAAGGGCGTTTACAAGGTGAAGCAGGTCATCGTGGTGGATCGCATTGATGAGCGGCTGGGGATGGCGCAACGCAGCGGCGCAGACTGGGTCTTCAACAACAGCGAGCACTCATTACAGGCCGCGCTGGATGAAAAAGGCATCAAGCCGACGTTAATCATCGATGCTGCCTGTCATCCGTCCATTTTGCAGGAAGCGATTACGCTGGCGTCTCCGGCGGCGCGCATCGTGCTGATGGGCTTCTCCAGCGACCCGAGCCAGATCGTGCAACAGGGGATCACCGGCAAAGAGCTGTCGATCTTCTCTTCGCGCCTGAATGCCAACAAATTTCCGGTGGTCATTGACTGGCTGGAAAAAGGGCTGATCGACCCTGAAAAACTGGTCACCCATACATTTGACTATCACCACGTTACAGACGCCATCGAACTGTTTGAAAAAGACCAGCGGCAGTGCTGCAAAGTCTTGCTCACGTTCGACCAATAATAATTCACGCGGTTAAGAGCCTGCGAAGACAGGCTCTCAGTGGTACGCATCTTACCTTGCAGAGATAGCCATTATGACTCAAGCACAACCTCAAAGAAGTACGTCAGACCTGGTGAAAGCCGCCGTATCCGGCTGGCTGGGCACCGCCCTGGAGTTTATGGATTTTCAGCTTTACTCCCTTGGCGCCGCGCTGGTATTCCATGAAATTTTCTTCCCTGAACAATCCGCGGCCATGGCGCTGATCCTGGCGATGGGCACCTATGGGGCAGGCTACATCGCGCGTATCGTCGGGGCATTTATCTTCGGCAGAATGGGCGACAGAATTGGCCGCAAAAAGGTGCTGTTTATCACCATCACCATGATGGGGATCTGCACCACCTTAATCGGCGTCCTGCCAACCTACGCGCAGATCGGGATTTTCGCACCGGTGCTGCTGGTGACGCTGCGCATTATTCAGGGGCTGGGCGCGGGGGCAGAAATCTCCGGCGCAGGTACCATGCTGGCGGAGTACGCGCCGAAGGGTAAACGCGGCATCATCTCCTCGCTGGTGGCCATGGGAACCAACTGCGGGACGCTGAGCGCCACGGCGATCTGGGCCGTGATGTTCTTTGCCCTCGATCGTGAAGAACTTATTGCCTGGGGCTGGCGCGTGCCGTTCCTCGCCAGCGTGGTGGTGATGATCTTCGCCATCTGGCTGCGTATGAACCTTAAAGAGAGCCCGGTGTTTGAGAAGGTTAACGACGCTGAAACCATTGCGCCGGTTGCTGCGCCGGATACCTCATTAGGCGCGATGTTTAAGAGCAAATCGTTCTGGCTGGCGACGGGGCTGCGCTTTGGTCAGGCCGGCAACTCAGGTTTGATTCAGACTTTCCTTGCCGGATATCTGGTGCAGACGCTGTTGTTTGATAAGGCGATCCCAACCGATGCGCTGATGATCAGTTCGATTCTCGGCTTCCTCTCCATCCCGCTGCTGGGCTGGCTGTCCGATAAAGTGGGGCGCCGTCTGCCGTATATCCTCCTTAACATTTCAGCCATTATTCTGGCTTACCCGATGCTGTCGATTATCGTCGATAAGAGTTACGCGCCGGGCGTGATTATGCTCTCTATCATCGTTATTCATAACTTTGCGGTGCTCGGGCTGTTCGCGCTGGAAAATATCACCATGGCAGAGATGTTTGGTTCGCGGAACCGCTTTACCCGCATGGCCATTTCGAAAGAGGCGGGCGGGCTGGTAGCCGTAGGCTTTGGTCCGGTGCTGGCGGGGATCTTCTGCAACATGACCGGGTCCTGGTGGCCGATTGTGGTGATGCTGGTGGCGTACTCGCTGATTGGGCTGGTCTCCGCGTTGCTGATGCCAGAAGTGCGCGACTGCGATTTGAGTGAAGCCGAAGATGCTGCGGAGGCTCCTCATAAGGAATCGGTAGCCTACGGCGCGCTCTCTTCACGCCGCTAGTGGTTTACATCTTGCGTTACCTGTCACACAACTTTTTACTGATGTCACACCACATGGCGAAAAGTTAATGTAAATCAAGATCTGAAAACGATGTGTCAGTATGGTTAATGGCAGCGTTTTTTGACTCCGACTGCCATTCTAGTTGGTGTAGTCAGCAGGCGCTGCCGCTCTTAAAAGGAAGCGGCAGTGGATCACAGCTTTCATTAATTAACGAGTCTCAATCATGGAAAACCGGTTATTACAGGCGAAGGCAACGCGTCCTCAATACGATCGCGACAGCCTCAAGGCACGCATTGTTCATTTAGGGTTTGGCGCGTTTCACCGTGCGCACCAGGCGGTGTACACCGATATACTCGCCGCAGAACAAGGCAGCGACTGGGGTTACTGCGAAGTTAACCTGATTGGCGGCGAACAGCAGATCGCCGATCTGAAGGCACAGGATAACCTTTATACCGTGGCAGAGATGTCTGCCGATGCGTGGACGGCGCGCGTGGTCGGCGTCGTCAAAAACGCGCTGCATGCGCAGATCGACGGGCTGGAAACCGTGCTGGCGGCGCTGTGTGAGCCGCAGGTCGCCATTGTTTCCCTGACCATCACCGAGAAAGGATATTGCCACTCCCCGGCAACCGGACAACTGATGTTCGATCATCCGTTTATCGTTGCCGACCTGCAAAACCCGCATCAGCCTAAATCTGCGCCGGGCGTGGTGGTTGAGGCGCTGGCGCGTCGCAAGGCGGCGGGGCTACCGGCATTCAGCGTGATGTCATGCGATAACATGCCGGAGAACGGCCACGTGATGCGCAATGTGACCTGTGCCTACGCGCGCGCCGTAGACGGCGATCTGGCGGACTGGATCGAAGCGAACGTCACCTTCCCGTCAACCATGGTGGACCGCATTGTGCCCGCCGTCACGGCTGATACGCTGGATAAAATCGAACAGCTGACTGGCGTACGCGATCCGGCAGGTGTCGCCTGCGAGCCGTTCCGCCAGTGGGTGGTGGAAGATAATTTTGTTGCCGGACGTCCCCAGTGGGAAAAGGCCGGTGCGGAGCTGGTTTCTGATGTCATTCCGTTTGAAGAGATGAAGCTGCGAATGCTTAACGGCAGCCACTCGTTCCTGGCCTATCTCGGCTATCTTGCCGGTTATCAGCACATTAACGACTGCATGGAAGATGAACATTATCGCGCAGCCGCGCATGCGCTGATGCTGATAGAGCAGGCGCCGACGCTGAAAGTGCGGGGCGTGGATTTGGGTCGTTATGCCGACCAGCTGATTGCGCGTTACAGCAATCCGGCCCTGCGTCACCGCACCTGGCAAATCGCCATGGACGGTAGCCAGAAATTGCCGCAGCGCATGCTCGATTCCGTGCGCTGGCACCTTGTCCACCAGAAACCCTTCCCGCTGCTGGCCCTCGGCGTGGCGGGCTGGATGCGTTATGTCGGCGGTGTGGATGAGCAGGGTAACGCGATTGAGGTGAGCGATCCGCAGCTGGCGGTGATTCAGGCGGCGGTAAACGGTAGCGCTGAAGGTGAAAGCCGCGTTAGCGCGCTGTTGGGCATTGAGGCTATTTTCGGTAACGAGCTGCCGAAGGACACGGTATTCGTGGCTGCCGTCATGCAGGCCTATCAAACGTTGCTGCAAAAAGGCGCGAAGGCCACGGTTGCTGAGTACGCAGCCCGGCTTTAACGCTTTGACATGCCGCCGTTCGCGGCGGCATGTCGGGGCACAGCTTAGTGCATCCCCAGGCGAATCAGCTCAATCGGTTCGAACTTACCTTCGCATCCTTCCACTTCAACCGTTTTACCACGACGCACCTGCTCGGCATTAAGGCCGTCGCTGTGGATCGCTTTAATCACGCCGAACTGACCTGTGCCGCTAATCATGACGCGGCTGCCAGTGGTGATTGCATTTCGGTTACGGTCGTATGTCATCATGGTATTTTCTCCTCTCGCACTTATCCGTTACGGCGCTAATTCAACGGCTGCCGTTCACGGGGCACTATTAATACGCCTCTCTTAAACGAAATTATTTGCTTTTGATCAAGCTCACACTTTTTTCTTATTTCCAGATGGCGTTGACGGTTCAGGACACCGCTTTACAAAGCGGACAGTTATTTTCCTTAATTGATAGTTTCCAGACGCAAGCGTTTAGGCTTTGTTTATATCCACAATGCCATTCTGGAGGCAGAAAATAACCCTTCATCGGAAAAGGAGTCAGGCTTATGTATAAGAAAATTTTGATGCCTGTTGACGTGTTTGAAATGGATCTAAGCGATAAAGCGGTACGCCACGCGGTCAACCTCGCGAAATCGGAAGGCGCAACGATCACCCTGGTCAACATTCTCCCTAACAGCAGCCGTTCGTTACTGCGGGGGTTCAATGCCGATATTAAGAAGTTCGAAGAGTATATGACCGCCGAGTCGGATAAGAAGATGAAGGCACTGAAACGGCTCTTTGATATGTCCGCGGAAAATATTGATTGTGAAGTACGTTTCGGCAACGTACGCGATGAAATCATCCAGCTCAGCAAAAAGGGGAAATATGACGTTATTGTTATTGGATCAAGAAACCCGAGCATGACAACACATCTGCTGGGCTCGAATGCTGAAACTATCCTGCGCTACGCCACTATTCCGGTATTAGTGGTCCGCTAATTACTTCGCCGCAACCGAAAGGGGCGGCGAGGTTTTATTCTTCGCTGAACCACTCGCGGTTTTCCTGACGAATTAACTGAACTGACTCGCTAATTTCCTGGAGGTGAAGCGTCATCGCTTTATCTACGGCTTCCACGTCGCGTTTTTCCAGTGCGCTGAAAATATCGTGATGCTGGCGCAGCAACATCTCTGGCGGAGAAACATGGTCGAGGCTCATGTAGCGCACGCGGTCGATGGTAGCTTTGATGTTTTCGACGGTATCCCACGCGAGCTGGCACTCGGCGATCTGCGCCAGTTTCTGGTGAAATTCGTCGTCCAGCTGGAAAAAGTCGTTCAGCTGTTTGCGGTCGATGGCAATGCGTTGCTGATGCAGGTTTTGCTCCAGCAGGTAGCACTGGTTATCGTTGATGAGCGACGCGGCGCGACGCACAACGGCGCACTCAATGGCCTGGCGAACAAAACAGCCATTCCGTACCTGCGAAAGCGAAATTTTATTTACATAGCTGCCGCGCTGAGGGCGGATCTGGATAAGGCCGTTTTCTGCGAGCTTAATAAACGCCTCGCGCACGGGCTGACGAGAAACGTCAAAACGTACCGAAACCTCTTTTTCTGAGAGTGGCGTTCCCGGTGGGATCAGGCAGCGAACGATATCACGGCGTAAGATGCGATAAATTTGCTGATTTACAGGCTGGGTAGGATTAAGTTGCGATTCAGCGGCCATGGGTTGTGATTTCTCAGAGAGTTAACCTGAACATACTACCATTCTTTTACCCGTCATCACATACCCGGCCCGCAGGCCGGGAAGGGTGAATTACCCGCGATGCACGCTGAGTCCGGCATAGGTCTGGCTGACGGGCATCATCTCAACCGTGTTGATGTTGACATGCTTCGGCAGCGTCGCGACCCACCAGACGGTTTCGGTGATATCTTCCGGCGTCAGCGCATTCGCATTTTCATAGGTTTTATCCGCTTTCGCGTCGTCACCCTTGAAGCGCACGTTGGAGAATTCCGTTCCACCGACCAGACCCGGCTCAACATCGGTCACGCGGATCGCGGTACCGTGCAGGTCGGTGCGCAGGTTCAGGCTGAACTGGCGTACAAAGGCCTTGGTTGCGCCATAGACGTTGCCGCCCGCGTAAGGCCAGCTGCCTGCGGTGGAACCGATATTAATGATATGACCACGGTTACGTTCAACCATGCCCGGCAGCACGGCGCGGGTCATGTACACCAGGCCTTTGTTGTTGGTGTCGATCATGTTCTCCCAGTCTTCCACGTTGGCTTTGTGGGCAGGCTCCATGCCCAGCGCCAGGCCAGCGTTATTGACCAGCACGTCGATTTCACGCCATTCGGCAGGCAGGTTGGCAATCATCTCTTCAATGGCGGCGCGGTTGCGCACGTCCAGCTGTGCGGTCAGGATGCTGTCGCCCAGCTCGTCTTTCAGCTCCTGGAGACGCTCCTGACGACGACCCGTTGCAATCACCTTATGTCCGTTGGCGACGAAGCGACGCGTGATGCTTTCACCAAAACCTGCTGTCGCCCCGGTAACTAATATAATCATCTCACTGTTCCTCAACGCTTTTTGTGTTGTACTACCATAGCACGCTCTCGGGCGGGTCGTTAAGGCAACATTTGTATGACGCCATTGCAGGCCGGAGCAGGCTGGCCTACTCTGGTGAGAAATACCGTGCTCAGGAGTAAACGATGTCGGTCAACAACCCTTTCTTTGACGTTAGCCTGCTGCCTTATCAGGCTCCGCGTTTTGATGTGATAGAAGACAGCCACTATCGCCCGGCGTTTGATGAAGCAATGCGCCTCAAGCGTGCAGACATTGACGCGATTATCGCGCAGAGCGCCGTGCCGGACTTCAACAACACCGTGCTGGCGCTGGAAAAAAGCGGGGCCATGCTGTCGCGCGTCAGCAGCGTGTTCTTCGCCATGACGTCCGCACACACCAACGATTATCTTCAGGCACTGGACGAGCAGTTCTCCACCGAACTGGCCGGGCTGGCGAACGATATCTGGCTAAACGATACGCTTTTCGCCCGCGTGGAAGCCGTCTGGCAGGATCGCGACACGCTGGATGCCGAATCCCGCCGACTGACGGAGGTGACGTATCAGCACTTTGTTCTTGCGGGCGCGCGTCTGAACGCCGATGAAAAAGCCGAGCTGAAAGCCCTGAATACCGAAGCCGCCGCCCTGACCAGCCAGTTCAACCAGCGCCTGCTGGCGGCGAATAAGGCGGGAGGGCTGGTGGTGGATGATGTTCACCAGCTTGACGGACTCAGTGCGGAGGAGATGGCTGCCGCGGCTCATGCTGCCGCAGAAAAAGGGCTGACGGATCGCTGGCTGATCCCGCTTCTGAATACCACGCAACAGCCCGCGCTGGCGGCGCTGTCTCTGCGCGAGACCCGTAAAAAGCTGTTTAGCGCGGGCTGGGAACGCACTCAAAAAGGCGACGAAAACGATACGCGCGACCTGATCCGTCGGCTTACCGCGTTGCGGGCAAGACAGGCGCAACTGCTCGGCTTTGATAACTATGCCAGCTGGAGCATTGCCGAACAAATGGCGAAAACGCCGGATGCCGCGCTCGAATTCATGCGCGGGATAGTTCCTGCGGCGCGCAGCAGGGCCGCGCTGGAGCAGGCGGATATTCAGAAGGTCATTGACGACGAGCAGGGCGGTTTTACGGTGCAGGCCTGGGACTGGGCGTTTTATGCCGAACGCGTGCGTTCAGCGAAATACGCGCTGGATGAGTCGCAGATCAAACCCTATTTCGCGCTCAATACCGTGCTGGAAGATGGCGTATTCTGGACCGCCACGCAGCTGTTCGGTATCCGTTTTGTCGAGCGTTTCGATATTCCGGTTTATCACCCGGACGTTCGCGTGTGGGAGATTTTCGACCACACGGGTGAAGGCATGGCGCTGTTCTACGGCGACTTTTTCGCGCGTGATTCCAAAGCGGGCGGGGCGTGGATGGGGAATTTTGTTGAGCAGTCTTACGAGTTTGCCGCGCGTCCGGTGATTTATAACGTCTGCAACTATCAAAAACCAGCGAACGGGCAGACCGCGCTGATCTCCTGGGATGATGTGATTACCCTGTTCCACGAGTTTGGCCATACACTGCATGGCCTGTTTGCCAGCCAGCGCTATGCCACGCTTTCAGGCACCAACACGCCGCGTGATTTCGTTGAATTCCCGTCGCAGATCAATGAACACTGGGCCAGCCATCCGCAGGTGTTTGCGCACTTTGCCCGTCATTATCAAACCGGCGAGCCGATGCCGGATGCGCTGCGGGAAAAAATGCTCAATGCGACCCAGTTTAATAAGGGTTATGACATGACGGAACTGCTGAGCGCCGCGCTGCTGGATATGAACTGGCACGGCATTCAGGAGCCCATTGAAGACGTGGAAACCTTTGAAGCCGCCGCGTTGAAAAAAGAAGGGCTGGATCTTCCAGCCGTACCGCCGCGCTATCGCAGCAGCTATTTTGCCCATATCTTCGGCGGCGGCTACGCGGCGGGCTATTACGCCTATCTCTGGACGCAGATGCTGGCGGACGATGGCTATCAGTGGTTTGTCGAGCAGGGCGGTTTGACACGCGAAAACGGACAGACATTCCGCGAGGCGATTTTGTCGCGCGGCAACAGCACTGATTTAGCTGAACTTTACCGGAACTGGCGCGGGCACGATCCGAGGATCGAACCGATGCTGGAGAATCGTGGATTGAGTGTTTAAGGGCTTTTTAGTGTGGAAACAGAACCGGGCGCGATGCCCGGTTTTTTGTTCGATTTTTTCTTCCCCGAAACTCCTCCAAATTCCTCCCCAAAATGAATCCTTAAATTCTGCGAAATTTGCAGGATAACTTTCTTATGGCTGACCCTGTATATCAGGGCGAACGACTGGGCAGCTTCCTGCTGCGCCAATGGAGAGGGAATTAATTGTGGAACGTACCCGGGGCTGGAGTGGCGCTGCCTGCGAGGAAAGGTGAATAGGCTGCCCAGTAAATAAAGAGGTTATGGAAACTTGAATACATTACAGTTCATCAGGATTGTTCGATACGCTGATCCCGATCTTGATCAGACTTAAAATCATCAATGCCAGTACCATTGCCACGATAGTAGAGATGATAAGCGTTGTCATAAAGGCCCCCTTTGTGAGTATATCTTTTAGACTGTTTGAATCAAAAAATGTTCCGAGTCCTAAAAAATATATGACATTAGACAGGAATGTATCGTCTGCTAAATGAAAAAAAAAGCCTACGCCAGGTAGGCAATACTGATAATTCCTAATTGTTTTAATAATGCTTGTTACTAAAGGTTATCTGCAGTGTTGGTAGAAGATATTGAAGCTTATAGATACTTCCTGGCTGCATCTAATATTTCCTGAGATGTAAGCTCTCGATCTGATGCAACATAGACAACTTCATGGTCACCTGTTAAAGAGGGAAAACCGGCTGACATTATCGGAAGGTTTATCCCTTCTCCATTAGGGTATTGTTCGCGTATTGATGTCACGCCCTTAAGTACGGTGATTACTTTACCTGGTTTACCATTAAAGAAAATAATTACTTTTTTCATGTATCACCATGTATTTCAGGGAGTTTTATGGCCCGGGGTTGTTCGAAAGGGGTTGATTTATTGACGTTTAGTTACCTCTTTCGAAATTAAAACAAGCAATATTCTGCCTTAACGTGTACTGTAGCAGTCCATTTGTACTGGAGAAGCTTATGTCTGCACGTAAAAACACGCAATTCCGCCGAAATTATTTAGTCAAATGCCCTTGTCCAAACTGCACAAGAGACTCGGAGCATAGTTACAATCGTGTACAAAAGGGAGCTCAACTGGTTTGCCCTTACTGCAACGCGTTGTTCAAATCCCCTCAGCATTACTAAAAAATCTCATATAATAACTAAGAAGTGATGCTTTTGGAGGCTGCCTAACCTCTTACGCACTTTAATATTTTATAAGCAGTTAGCTTCTGCTTTGAGACTATTCATGCAGCAGTCCTGCATTTCATCACATCGGTCAGCAAATTTGACGGTGCTGTAAATATGCTGGCCTGTTGTAATGATATTCGCAAACGATAAATGACGCTTCTGATTATTTAATTCACAGAAGCTTAAGCGGTCATTGAGGGGGGTTATTTATCGCAAAGCGTAACATTTGCAGCTGTCGGACCTTTGGTACCGGCAATGACAGCAAATTTAACTTTTTGGCCTTCAAAAAGAGTTTTGAATGTCTCTCCCTGTAGAGAAGAAGAGTGAACAAGGATATCTTTACTTCCATCGAGTGGGGAGATGAAGCCAAAACCCTTATCATCGTTAAACCACTTAACAAGACCTATCATTTTTGATGACATAAAAACTCCACTTGAACACTTAAAAGTTACAAGTTCATGAAAAGAAACGCATGATGGCATACGTATGGACTCAAGAGGAGGGGATATCAGAGATAGCACCTGGTTATGAGGACTACTTTGGAAAAGTCAGATTCACATTGCATCGAACCAACCACATCATTAAGGCACGTGTAGATCTTTTAAGCAAATCTTATTTTAGCCATCTGGGAGGCCATACAGATTTGATTAGCCAATCCAAATTTTTCCTGTGTCGTCAAATTTGATTTACAGCAAGGAAATAATTTGTCTCGTAAAATGACAGGAGTTGTCAAAGGTTTTGACTTCAATAGAGGGAAGGGTTTTATTATCCCATCTAAAAAGTGCAGGTCTAACTAAGATCAGATTTGATTTCTATTTGCTCTATCAAATTCCTCCCCTGGTTTTTTACATTTCCTACTGTACGCGTTACCGCATGCCAGACGAACTTATCGGTGGGCACTGCACCATCTGAAGCTATCTCTTCAGCTTCTTTCCCGCCAACATGCTGTCGCATCCACTCGCGTGCCGCTTCTGGTGACAAAACTAATGGCCTGCGGTCATGAATGTCGACGAGGCCTTTATCAGCCGCAGACGTCACAATCAGAAATCCCTCGGCTTCATCGCCGCGCTCAAACGGTGTGCTTCCGATCGCCGCCATAAAGATTGGCTGACCGTCGGCCCGGTGGATGAAGTAGGGTTGTTTCTTGTCACCTGACTTCTTCCATTCGAACCATCCATCGGCAAAACAGATCGCCCGGCCATGTTGCCACAGAGGTTTAAACATTCTGCTGGTGGCCGCGGTTTCTACACGTGCGTTAATCAGTGGTGCTTTGTTCCACCATCCAGGTGCGTAGCCCCAGAACACCGGATCGAGGTGCAGTAGTTCGTCGCGTTCGCTCAGCAGCAGGACTTTGGTACCGGGCGCGACGTTGTACCGGCCAATGGGGGCCGGGTCATACGCGATGTCGCGATCGCCTTCGTCGGCAAGGTAGGCCAGGTATTCTTCACGGGTTTGGGCTTGTGCAAAGCGTCCACACATAGAAACCTCCAGTCGGATGTCATACTCAAAGTATAGGGCAGGGATAAGTGACTTGATCGACATGCAAAAGCTGTATTTTGTACAAGATAACGCGAGAAAATGGGCAGAAATTCCGGGAGGCGTTTTTATCTTGCGGGCACGATCCGAGAAATGAACCGATGCTGGAGAACCGCGGGTGAGTGATTAAAGGCATTACTGGCTGAAAACAGAACCGGGCATTGCGCCCGGTTTTTCCCCGGTGGGCTGGTATTTGTTAACCTTGTTACTCTTGCGTCAGCCACATGTCCGACTCTTCAAACATTTCCTCAAGCATACGGTTCAGCTTTTCCCGGTCGCTTTTGCTGGCATCGCTATTCAGGCCATTCGCCTGCATTGGCTTAACCGTCACGCTGGCATCAGGAAAAATCCGGTGCACACGTTTTGTCAGTTCAGCCAGAATTATCTCCCTGGCTCCCTCCAGCCCCTGTACGTTTCGCTTGTCATAAACCAGTTCAACAAACATTATTTTTTCCCTATGAATATTAATTGTGCGATTCTGTCTGCACGTAAAAATACTACTGTATATGGGTACAGTCAAACGGCATTCCGGCTAAAGAAATGCCATGCCGCCCTTCACCTTGTTTATGTTGATGACAATCTATTCATTTAGCCTTTAAAACGAGCAGTCGAAGCGTTTAATCGTAAAATTTACAAAAACCATAATTTGAAGCCAGAGAGAAACTTACAAACGAAACGGTGAAGGTTTAAACAGTCGCTACGGTTCAGCTGCCTTGCGCGTGCTTCAAAACAAAACTACTGTATATAAAAACAGTATTAGAGGTATGCGTAATGGAATTTATCAGACCTACAGAACTGCGTGAGATTATCGCGCTTCCACTTTTCAGCGATTTAGTTCAGTGCGGATTCCCAAGCCCGGCTGCCGATTATGTGGAGCAGCGCATTGATCTTAATGAACTTCTGGTTGCCCACCCCAGCTCGACGTATTTCGTTAAAGCCGCGGGTGATTCAATGATTGAAGGGGGAATAAGCGACGGCGATTTACTGGTGGTCGATAGTTCCCGAACGGCTGAGCACGGCGATATCGTCATCGCCGCGGTGGAAGGGGAATTCACCGTTAAGCGCCTGCAACTGCCTCCTAATGTTCAACTCAATCCGATGAACAGCGCTTATTCACCGATTATCGTTGGCAGTGAAGACACGCTGGACGTTTTTGGTGTGGTCACTTTTATTGTTAAATCGGCCAGCTGATATGTTTGCGCTCTGTGATGTGAATTCATTCTATGCATCATGCGAGACGGTATTCAGGCCAGATTTGAGAGGCCGACCGGTGGTTGTCCTCTCAAATAACGACGGTTGCGTGATAGCGCGCAGCGCAGAGGCCAAAGCCGCTGGCGTTACCATGGGGGCGCCATACTTTAAGCAGAAAGACCTGTTCCGGCGCGCCGGCGTGGTTTGCTTCAGCAGTAACTACGAACTTTACGCTGACATGTCCAGCCGGGTAATGACCACGCTGGAAGAAATAAGCCCTCGCGTCGAAATATATTCCATTGATGAGGCCTTTTGTGATCTCACCGGGGTTCGTAATTGCCGGGACCTGACTGATTTTGGCAAGGAGATCCGCGAAACGGTTTTGAAGCGTACGCACCTGAAGGTCGGCGTTGGCATAGCCCAGACGAAGACGCTGGCGAAGCTGGCAAATCACGCGGCGAAGAAATGGCAGCAGCAGACGGGTGGGGTGGTTGATTTATCCAATATCGACCGCCAGCGCCGGTTGTTGGCTATCGTGCCTGTAGAGGACGTATGGGGCGTGGGCAGGCGCATCAGCAAGAAGCTCAATGCGATGGGTATCAAAACGGCGCTGGATCTCTCAGAGCAGAGCACGTGGATTATCCGCAAGCACTTCAATGTAGTGCTGGAGCGAACGGTCCGGGAGCTGCGCGGCGAGCCGTGCCTCGATCTGGAAGAGTTTGCACCGACAAAGCAGGAGATCGTCTGTAGTCGGTCATTCGGTGAGCGCGTGACAGAATACAAGCAGGTGCGCCAGGCTATATGCAGCTATGCGGCCCGTGGCGCTGAGAAGTTACGTGGCGAGCACCAGTATTGCCGCTTTATCTCGGCGTTCGTAAAGACCTCTCCGTTCGCTCTGAACGAACCCTATTACGGCAACAGTGCCTCAATGACGCTTCTCACACCCACTCAGGACTCCCGCGACATTATCAACGCCGCGGTAAAGTGCCTCGACAAAATCTGGAAGGAGGGCCACCGCTACCAGAAAGCCGGCATTATGCTCGGGGACTTCTTCAGCCAGGGCGTTGCCCAGCTCAATTTGTTTGACAATAGCGCGCCGCGTGCCGGAAGTGAAAAGCTGATGGAAGTGCTGGATCGTCTGAACGCGAAAGATGGAAAGGGTACGCTTTATTTTGCCGGGCAGGGCATACAGCAGCAATGGCAGATGAAGCGTGAAATGCTTTCGCCGCGGTATACGACCCGGTATTCAGATTTACTGAGAATTCGATGAATGTTAATGGCTGTTTTGTGCCAGAAGCGGACATTGATATAAATGGCAATTGATCAAACGCCAGCCCCTTTACTTTGTCCTACAGGATCTCAACCACTTCAAACTCTTCTGCGATCAACTCCATATCTTCAGAAAAATGGCCTTCGCGGCTGAAAAATCTCTGATGCTCTTTCTGCCAGTATTTAAATGGTGTTCTTAAACGGAACGTACGCCAGTTTGCCGGATGGTTTAATAAAAACTCTCCTGGCGTGTCTGCGCGAATGTACTACTTTCAGTAAAGTGACTTTTACAGGGAGGGTCAATGAAACCATTATCGCTTTTATTATTGTCGAGCCTGACGTTGGTGGGTTGTGGCGCGAACAATACCCCTTCAAATACGCCTGTTCCGGGTGTAAAAACCTCCGTCGGGACGAGCACGCTTGAAGCCGGTGCTCAGCTTATCCAGTCCCGTCCGCCCATTGATGCAATGAGTGCCTACCTTGACGGTTTCCATTTTTATAGCGGGGATAAAAATGGCCAGATGGAAGCCCATCATTATGTAACCGTGTTGAATGAAGACGTGATGCAGGCGGTGATCTACGACGGTAACACCAAAGATGCCCGTTTAATGGGCGTTGAGTACATTATTAGTGAGCGTTTGTTTAACACACTGCCGCCGGAAGAAAAAAAATTGTGGCACAGCCATCAATATGAAGTGAAATCCGGCAGCCTGATTGCTCCAGGTTTACCTGCAGTGGCTGACAAAGCATTGATGAGCAAAATTGTGAATACCTACGGCAAGACCTGGCATACCTGGCACACCGACCGCGATAAAAAGCTGCCGCTCGGCATTCCGGCACTGATGATGGGCTTTACCGGGGAAGGGCAGTTAGACCCTAAACTTCTGGCGGACAGAGATCGACGCTTTGACGTGAGCACGCAAGCCATCAAAGAAGAACGTAAGGATATTGTGGCGCACCCAGTTGCTAAGGGAGCGGATGCCTGGCAACGTGGTGAAGAGATCCAGCTTAAGCGGGTTAAAGGTTCAGGTGAGCATGGCCAGGGCGACACAAGCCATTTTTGATATCAAAAGCCTTCAGGAATACCCCGGCAACGCCGGGGATAGGGCCAGTCCTATTATTTTCTCGTCCTCAGGCATCAGAAACGCCATGTGGCTGAAAGATTACCTGCAATCGAGTCATAGCCAGAACGAAACATTTCGCTTTCAACCCCGATGCCCAATTCGACATCAGCGTTGATTTTATAGCTCATACCTGCCTTAACACCCAGAGTGTCACGACCAGTCACCTGATTCCTGGAACTAAACCCTGTGCTTCGATAGTTGGCGAAAGAGGCTTGTTGCACTACGTTGCCATCAAGCAGTTCATGATCCCAGGTGAGCTGCAGCTCAGCTGCGAACGATGCCCCTGAAGCGAGGGGTACATTCCAGTTACCATTCACCCCGATACTTGATCTCAGAGAATCGAAGGTCTGCGAACCCAGCATCAGTCGGCTGCCGTCATTGCCGCTTTCCTTCACGCCGGGACGATGTAATGTGGTGTAATTCAATGACGTTACCGGTCCGGCGTTCACATTATTATTCAGCGCCCATCGATAGCCTCCGCCGGCCGTAACAGAACCTGACAATCCGGTCCAGGTGGCATGGTGGCTTGCTCCGTAAGTTTCTACATTAATGTTTCTGTCCAGCCAGCTGTCTTCAATACCCAATCGGCCAGTGCCGAATAAATACATTCCTTCGGACCTTTCAGCGCCGTAACGAGCATGAACACCCAGATCGAAAGCAGTGGTTTTCCCGGTTGCGGTTTCTGGTGATTTCACCGTCACCGACTGACCGCTGACCGCACCATGAAAGCCATAAATCCAGTTGTGATTCTCATCGTTTTGTTTTTCAGCACCGAATACAATGCCATAACTGCTGGCGTCGTACCCTACACTGTCACCCTGACGCTGTTGCCAGAAGCCGCCGCCAAAGGGTATGGCAAAGCTGCGCCATTCGCCTTCCGTCAGTTGCTTCGGCATAACCACAGGATTTGGCCCGCCAACGATCCGCGCTATCTGCTGTTCACGCTGCAGGGAACTTGCGAACATGGCGCTGTAGGCGCCCGCAGAAAGTTGCGGCAAGGCATTGCTGATACTCCCGCCATCAGTGGCTGAGAAATCCAGAGTACGGTACAGCGGTTGTATATCCGACTTAGCTTCCGCCACAATTTTATCCAGCGCTTGCCCTACCTGCCGCGCATTAGCGTCCTGCGCATACCGGCTGTATGCGTTTGAAGCGCGCAGCATTGAGAGCTGCCAGCCATTCTTTCCCTGTGGCGTTGTTTGCAGCGTTAGCGTGGGTGAACGGAGCACACTGTTCACCGCACTGAAATTGCCGTCGGAAGCGTCCGTTTTTAGCAAATCTTGCGTATTCAGACGCCAGTTTGTTGCGTACCAGTCCGGCTGCGGCGCAAACGTCAGTTGACCGTCAAATTGTGCGTGACCGTCCACTTGCAGAGTATCATGCCTGCCGCGCCCGTCGACTTCCAACAACAACTGCCCGGTATTCCCCTGTTGATAAGCACCGGATATTTTGATTTGCCCAAGTGAATTACCCGGCGCAAGGATCCCGTTATTTACAAAGCGGCCTTCCTCATTAAGCGTATAGCTGGCGTTGCCGGACAGGCTGGCACCTGGCGCGATAGTCATGCTGTAAATCTGGAAATCGCCATTAAGCGAGGTTTTCCCTCCGTGCGCGTCCAGTGCCAGATTATTGATACCTTCAATGTTTCCGCGGTACGTAAAGCTGAAATCAGCATCGGCAGCTTCCGTCGCTTGCCCGTACGCATTGGCCTTCCGACCGAAGGTAAGCAGCGTTAACCGCTGTTGGCCATAGTCATCCCGCTGGGCGTAGTCCGAATAAATATCACCCTCCAGCCGGGCACCCGTTAATATATTTATATTACCGACCAGCGCGTTCGGTGATATATAAATCGCCGCGCCTTTACCGGCAACCCGTCCGCTGATGTCGGCATTGTCTACCAGCGCTCCCTGCAACTCGGGTAATAACGCATCGTAATAGCCGTCCACGATATGAAGCCAGGATCCGCGATAGTCCACCTCGTTACCCAGGAGGTTATTGCCAAAATCAAAACTGATACCGACGCCACTGGCTCCCAGTGCCTGAACGTCGCCACGTTGAATAAGGCTGTGCTGTTTACCGTAGGCAAACATCACCCCACGGCCATTAACGCCATCGGCGTATATCCGTACACCGGGATCGATGCTCAGGGTGTTATTTTGCCCATCTATACGGATGCCCGCGCCGCCAGCCCCTGACGTCAACAGGTCCGCTTGTTGAAAGATATGGTTATTACTGCCATACACATGCAGGCCAACTCCCAGATTAGCGGTATTGTATTGACCAGCCAGATAGCCATCCGCCTGCTGATTACGCTGAAAATAGCCATTGCGGTTAACGAGCGTTTGCCCGTTGCCATATAGCGAAAAACCGAAAAAGTTACGCCGGTCAATCTGATATCCCATATCCTGCAGCAACGCCAGTTCCGCTTCCATAAACGTGGTGTAATTGCGGTAGTTCTGATGGCTCATCATGCTGTTTTTCAGCTCGATATGGCTCATGTAGTTATCATCGACCGAGCCGTCGTCTGCTAACATTTTCACCGGCACGCCAGGCATGGCGCCTGCAAGGACTTCATCCACATGCCTGCCGGTGAAATAGCCTTTATCAAGCCGTACATCAAAGCCTTGTGGATCCCATCTGTTATTGCATCCATTACACAATATTACTTGCCCTGGCCGGGCAGGATTGCCACGGTCATCGCGCAGATGGCTGGTCCAGGAGCCAAAAGGCACGGTATCGAAAGCGGGCGTGAATGTGCCACTTCCTTGCAGATCGGTAACCATATTGGATATTCCCAGTCCATGGGCCAGCTCATGAACAGCGACGCTGACCAGATCGGCCTTTCCAGTGCGCGGCAATTGCGCGGGCACATAGGGAACGTTATCAAAATCCAGTTTGCCCATGATGAACTGGGCGTGGGAACCAAAGGTCAGCTCTCCGGTATCAATGCCGTTCAATGCGCCTTGCAACTGCGTCAGACTTATAATGCCGTCGGTAACTGAATCGCTGGAACCTGCGGCATTCTCGTCGTTAAACGTCCCCACATTGATAATGGCAGGCAGTTGCCCCGGGCTGGGGGTAATAACCTCAGCCCAGTAACGCATAGCGTCGAGTATTTTTTCTTTTTGTTGCTGGCCAAGATCCCATGTTGACACAGACGCATTCGGCCAGTCCGGCATAAAGGGGCCATCGCCAACATTAAAGAAACGCACTTCAAATACCGCAATATTATGTGGGTTATAGACCAGATAGCTTTCTCCTGCATACGGATTATTACTGACAAATAAACCCGTTAATGCAGCCGTCATAAAAACCCTTTTCATATTAACCATCCATGTGTGAAAAAATAATGTTTACGTCCGTCAATATAAATTCACATCTGAGCTCAATGAATCATAAACAAATATAATAATTATCGATGTGGTTTGATAATTTAGAATAACGAGTGACCTTGCCCTGTGATAGCCTCGTTTTTCAGGATTTTATAAACGGTGGAGCGGGCGATCCCGGATTGAGCAACCGGGTCCCGGTGAACAGGAATGTACCGACATATGCAGGGGAAATAACGGATAGGGTATGGTGTCGTGGCATAATCGACATAAGCGTGAGGCTTTACTGTACTTCACGACACCAAAAACTATCAGATCGCTTATCAATCAAAGCCAGCGAGAGCGTTTGAGCCGAAGCCACAGTAATACACAGGCTCCCAGCGTGACAGCGACCGTAGCCGGATAGCCAAAGAGCGTCTTCAGTTCCGGCATATGTTCGAAGTTCATACCATACATGCTAAAGACTACCGTCGGGATCACGAGGATGGCCCCCCAACCGGCCAGTTTCTTCACGACTTCGTTTTGCTGCACTGAAACCAGTGCCAGGTTAACGTGCATCGCGCTGCTTAGCAGCTCACGCATGTCATTTACATCCGTTACTACATGGCTTGCGTGATCCTGAATATCTCTGAAATACGCCCTGAGGGGTTTTGGAATAAGTTCTTCATGAATGCGGATAAGCTCTGTACAGATTTCTTCTACTGGCTGAGCGGCGTTGCGAAGCCCGAGTAGATTACGGCGGAGGGAATACACGTCCTGAATAGCTTCACGGTCAAATTCACTGTGAAAAAGTGTCGCTTCTATATCACCAATTTTGGTGTTGAGGCGCGCAGTCAGCTCTGCATAACTGTCAACAATAAAATCCAGAATACAGTAAAGAGGATAAGCCGGACCGTACGAAAGCATGTCCGGGGCCTCAGCAGCACGGGCGCGTATAGGTGCATAGCTCACTGAAGCACCATGACGCACCGTAATGAGGAAGTTTCGGCCCACAAACAAATGCGTTTCGCCAAACTCAATATTGTCGTCCTGTCCACTGACGGTTTTTACAACGATAAATGCCGAGCTGCCATAACGCTCTATTTTAGGCCGCTGATGTGCATTAAGCGCATCCTCAACGGCCAGATCGTGCAGACCGAACTCCTCCTGGACTTTGTACATAAACGCAGGTTCAGGCTGCCAAAGCCCCAGCCAGATAAACGCATCGGTATCCTGGATGACTTCACTGATATCCTCAATATCTACGGTTTCGGCGGGGTGGCCTGAACGGTAGACCATACAGTTAACAATCATTTCCTGACTATCCCTTAAGCATGTGTCTAAGAAGCTTAACCATTTCCGTTAAATTTCCAAATTTTTATGCCGGCAGGTTTTAATATGTTGAATACTCAGAAAGGTCATGTTCACGCGTCGTTCAATCCGGGCACTGACTCTCCAGCCATTGACCGACGACGGGCCATAATTTCTCCGCACATCGCGTACGAAAAAATCCCATATGCCCAATGGACGAAAGACCAAACTCTGCGTGCCGTATCTCGCAGCGTTCTATTTTTGCTTGTTGCACCGGCTCCATCAGCCGTGCAATAGCTTCACGGTTAGCCCAGGGATCGTCATCAAATCCCATTACCAGCACGGGTAGGGTGATCTCACTTGCCCGTTGGCGTGCATTCCAGTGTGGATCATCGTAGAAATATCCAGGCATTGCGCTCCAGCGCCCCCATTGAAGCATGACTGGCGCAGGTAAATCTTCACCCAGCCCCAGGCGCCTGGCAGGCATGTAACCGAAGATACGGCACAGAATCGGAGCCAGAACACGTAATACGCACCAGACACGCACCTTTTCTGTGGTGCGTTTGATGGTGCTCGTCACCCCGGCATGTGAGGCTACAATGACCGCAGCTTGCAGGGCGTGGGTGGCTGTTGAAAGCAGAACGGCATGCCCGCCCACACTGTGTCCTACCGCCAACAGGCTAAGCTCTGGAAAATGTGCTTTAGCCCAGGCGGTTATACATCCGACGTCCTGGTCGATCCAGTCAGACATCGAAACGCGGTAAGTACGGACCAGCCCGGATTTAGAGAGGCCGGTGCCGCGATAATCGTATGTAAGGACGTTGAATCCTCTGTTAAAAAGATATTCTGCGAATCCCTTATAAAACCCCTGTACAACCGCCGTTGCCGGATGAAGGAGCACTATCGCTTTGGCATCGCTTCTTTCCCAAATTGTGGCTGCCAGAAATCCACCTTCATTGACGGGTATTATGACTGAACGCATTCATAGAGCCTTATTTATGTGGTCATACCAGTTATGCCTGAATTAAATCTAGCCTTTACTACCCCATCTGGCGATTTTTTTACACCCCAGCGTTTGTCCCTCGCTCAAAGCAGACAATAAACCTCGCCCGAGCGTTTTTAGCGAAACACACTGCCTTATGGGCTCAACGTGAGGAAGGGTACTCGCCGGATAAACGCCCCTTTAAAAAATCCTCTTCTATACTCAGTTACGTTTAGGGAAATATGCCACCGTTTTTCACGTCGCGTTGTTTTAATAGCCATTGCACGCGCGAACAGCAGGGACATATATCCACGAAAACGCCTTAATGTTGGTCCATTTTGCATTTTTTAGAGGGGGATTCCTGGTATGTTGCATTCTCAATATTCGCGCGTCGGCACTATTTTGCTGCTGTTGGCCGCGGTTATAGGCTTCGCGGTGGCGCTATACGCCTGGTGGACGCCGCTTACCGGCGTCACAGGCACCATTGGCGCACTGGGCGTGGCCATTGCCAGCGCGGTGCTGGCGATACTGATCTTTGTGTTACGTGCGGCATCGGGGCGCGGGGCGCGTGTTTTCCTGATTATTGTCACCCTGGTGGTGTTGGCGGGTATTGGTTTTGCCGCCGCGCTGCTGCACCAGTACATCATAACGGCAGCCATGGTGGTCGGCCTGATTGGTCTGATTATGCTGAGCAGCCATTCCGCCCGTTACAACCATTCCGTCAGAACCTGAGGAGCCGCCCGTGCATAACGATAAGCATTATCCCTTCATAAAAGTCAGCATGACGGCGCTGGCGCTGCTGGTCACCCCGTTCGCGCTGCAGGCGCAGGATAAAGCCGCTGAGGCCTCTCAGGGGACCCAGGAATCACTGAATATTGATGCGGCCGATCAGCAGGCGCCTGGAACCACAAAAACCACAGACGATGCCTCAACCGGTAGCGGTGACGGAAAGAAAGTCGCCTCGGCCAGCCAGCCAGCGACGCCGCTGGTGCCCAGCACGCCAACCTGGGACAGCTTCCACGGCCAGCTTAACGCGCAGAAATACAGCCCGCTTACCCAGATCACGGCGGATAACGTCAGTAAATTAACGAAAGTCTGGGAGTTCCATACCGGCGACGTCTCGGATGGTAAAGGTGATACGCCAGCGACCGTGTGGTCCGCAACGCCCATTTTCGCTAACGACACGCTCTACATCGGTACCCCTTTCGATCGCCTGATTGCGCTGGATCCGGGCACGGGTAAAGAGAAGTGGCACTATGACACCAAATCGTCGCGCAAGGCACTGACCCAGCCGGTGCTGAAAAACCGCGGCGTTTCCTACTGGCAGGCCAAAAATCCGGTGAAGGGAGAGGCGTGCCAGAAGATGGTCTATATGGGCACCGTTGACGGCAAGCTCTTTGCGCTGGACGCCGATTCAGGCAAACCGTGCAGCGGCTTTGCGGACAATGGGGTGCTGGATCTGAATCAGTGGAACACCGTTAACGCCAAGTATCCGCTCTCTGTCCTGCAACCGCCAACCGTCGTCGGCAACCATCTGCTGGTGGGTTGGGCCGGGAAAGACTGGGCCTATGCCGAAGCGCCTCCGGGTACCGTATTTTCTGTCAACGCCCAGACCGGCAAGCTTGAATGGACCTTTGAGGCGATACCGGCAGAGATCCGCAAGCGTACCGGTACCGCCAACGTCTGGACGCACATGTCCGCCGATGAGGCCAATGGGCTGGTCTATCTCCCGGTCTCATCGCCGTCTCCCAACTATTGGGGCGGCAACCGCGTCGACGCAATTCCGCTTGGCACCTCCACCACCGCGCTGGACATCAACACCGGTAAAGTGGTCTGGTCCCGTCAGTGGGTACACCACGACGTCTGGGATTACGACATCAACTCTGCCCCGACGCTGATGGATATCACCGTAGACGGCAAGCAGATCCCGGCGCTGGTTCAGGCCACCAAGCAGGGCTTCCTGTTTGTGGTTAACCGCCTGACCGGGGAGGACGTATGGCCAATCGAAGAGCGTCCGGTTCCGCAGGGTGATGGTTCGGTCCAGGGCGAAGTTCTCTCGCCTACACAGCCGTTCCCGACCAAACCTGCGCCGCTGCTCGACCAGTCGAAAAAGCCGGAAATCTGGAAGCTGGCGGATATCGTCGGTGGCGGCCAGTGCTCTCGCCTGTGGGATAACCTGACCTATGAGGGAATGTATACTCCGCCTACCACCAAAGGCGAAGGCACGCTCACCTATCCCGATAGCGCCGGCGGCGTGCAGTGGGGCGGGGTGGCGTTCGATCCGCAAAAACAGATCGCCATCGTCAACACCTCGCATATCGTTCAGTACGTGAAGCTCTACAGCCGTGAGGATTACGATAACGCGGACAAAGACTCCGGCAACGAAAGCGGCTTTGCCCCACAGGAAGGCGCCCCGTACGGTATGCGTCTGCTGGTGGCGAGCAACTGGCTGGGCATGCCGTGCTGGCAGCCGCCATTTGGCGAAATCGTGGCGATAGACATGCACACGGGCGATGTGAAATGGCGTCGTCCGGTTGGCGCCTCACAGCAGTATGGCTTCTTCATGCCGGAAAGCTGGGGTTCGCCTACCATTGGTGGCCCGGCCGTGACGGCGGGTGGCGTGATCTTCATCGGTGCTTCAATGGATGCCAAAGTGCGTGCCTACTCGGTAGAGAGCGGTGAGGAGCTGTGGTCCGATCAGGCAGAAGCGCCAGCGGTAGCGAACCCGTCCGTGTATGAATATAAGGGTCGGCAGTATGTGGCCTTCGTGGCTGGCGGGAACACGATCCTGAAGGATCAGGTGGGCGATCAGGTGGTTGTTTACGCCTTGCCGGAATAATTCACCTGGAAGGGAAAAATGAAGTGGGGCCTGTGGGCCCCACGTTATTTTGCAGTAGTCGTTTTACCGACGCGTTATTTATCGGCTGATGCGCCGGAGTGGGTTGACATCTGCTCGGCGGACTTCAGGTGCTGCTCAACCACCGGCGTGTGCTCGTTGGCCAGCGCCTTCACATCCGGATCGTCGATTTTACTGGCGTCGTTTTTAAGCTTCGACAGCACCTTCTCGTGGTCTTTCACACCGGCATATTCCATATACATCTTGTCAAAAGCGTCACCGCGCTGGTTTTCCAGCCTTGAGTTCAGGGCTTTATGGGCGGCGTCTGGCTCGGTCGGCAGCTCTACGCCCTTTTTCTGGGCAACGGCCTGCACTTTGGTCAGGGCGGCGCCGTGGTCGTCGACCATTTTCTGGGCGAATGTTTTCACTTCACTGGTCTGGGCCTTGTCCAGGGCGAGCCTGGCGGCGGCGACTTCGTTGATATTGGCCTGCGCCATGTCCTTTAACGCTTTCTCGTCGCCGGAGCTGAGTCTGGCGTCCGGTTGAGCCTGGCCCGCAGCGTTAGTTTGCGCGGCGCTTGTCGTCTGGGCTTGTACGCCAACGGTGCTGAACATTGCTGCAACTGCTGATACGGCTAGCAGCCTTTTCAGGGTTTTACTCGTGTGCATATTGTTCTCCTGATGGTCATGGTACAGGTAAGTTTCGGTTACCTAACGCGCAACCGGGCAGATAAATGCTAACTGCACAGGTCAGTATAGTAGATGAACCTGCTGTAATCGCAGGTTGCGTCAGAGAGGGCAGGTAATAATGCTCAATAAGGCGACGCTTATCACTCAGTCTCTCTACGACATTGGCACGGATCATTCCCATATTTGATGCTAATGTTAAATAGATAGATTTATTAACAGGAGGAATGATATGAAAAAAGCACTATTAGGGAGTGTATTGGCTTTAACAGTTGCAAGCTTTGGCGCATCTGCGGCAGATATGATTTCCAAAGATGAAGCGCACCACTTCAAACTTGAATACCTGGGCAATGTATCTGTAGGGGCTTCAGGTGGACAAATTTCTTCACCTTCAGATCTTCATCAAAAACTCTCGAAACTGGCAGATGAGAAGGGCGGGAAATACTATGTCATCATCGCCGCTCGAGAGCATGGCCCTAACTTCCAGGCCGTAGCAGAAGTCTTCAAATAATCTTTCCGAATAACGCAGAAACCCGCTCATGGCGGGTTTTTTGCTTATAGGGAGCAAAAAAAATGCCCCTGGTGCGGGGCGAGTTTGAGTCAAATCTTTTCTTATGTTTATGTGCTCTAAGGCGTTGGCACAATAACAGCTTATTCAAATAATGCAATCTAAATGCATATTTAAATGCAATGGCCCCATCTGCCCCTCATCTCAAGGTGAAGGCAGCATACGTAACGCAGATAGTCTACGCTTTACATAGGGTTATGGTTAAAACCAGTTAGATACTGGAAACAGTAAACGGCCGCAAGAGGTAAATATGAAAGTTGACGCAATGACGCAAAAGGCAGAGGAAGAAATTTCAGCGCTTATAGCCAAAAAAATTGCAGAATTACGAAAAAAAACAGGGCAGGAAGTATCTGAAATTGAGTTTATCGCTCGTGAGGCCATGACAGGCCTGGAGGGGTATGAAGTAAAAATCAAACTCCTGTAAGCGTTTCTTCCTGAAATGGTCGCTCAATTCTTGCCGCAAAAGAGAACCGGGCGTGGTGCCCGGTTGTTTTATGGATAATCAACGTCTTTATGAGCGAATAAACGTCAGGATATCGGCATTTATGGTATCTGCATGCGTGGTATGCATCCCATGCGGGAAGCCTGGATAGATTTTAAGCTCGCTGTTTGCGAGCAGCTTATCCTGAAGAAGGGAGGCATTTTTATACGGGACGACCTGATCGTCATCACCCTGCAACACCAGGACGGGAACCGTGATGGCTTTGAGATCGTCCGTCTGGTCGGTTTCTGAAAATGCCTTAATGCCATCATAGTGGGCTTTGGCGCTACCGATCATACCCTGACGCCACCAGTTCTGGATTGTTCCCTGCGAAACCTCTGCTCCGTCTCGGTTAAATCCATAGAAAGGACCGCTGGCGACGTCGAGGTAAAACTGGGCGCGGTTAGCGGCCAGCGCCTGGCGGAAGCCGTCGAACACTTCAATGGGCGTACCGCCGGGGTTCGTGTCTGATTTTACCATCAGCGGAGGAACGGCGCTGACAAGTACCGCTTTGGCCACTCGCCCCTGAGGCTGGCCGTACTTCGCAACGTATCTGGCGACCTGGCCTCCGCCGGTGGAGTGGCCGACGTGCACGGCATTACGCAAATCAAGGCTTTCGACCACGGCTGATGCGTCGGAGGCATAATGATCCATATCATGACCTTCACTCACCTGATCGGAACGACCATGACCACGACGGTCGAGGGCGATGACGCGGAAGCCTTCTGCAAGGAAAAAGAGCATCTGGTTATCCCAGTCATCGGCGCTCAGCGGCCAGCCGTGATGGAAAACGATCGGCTGCGCATCCTTCGGACCCCAGTCTTTGTAATAAATACTGACACCATCTTTCGTTGTTACGAATGCCATATTTCAGACTCCTCTGCTAATGGCAACATGTGTGAAGGCTAAGTAAATAGCCCAGCATTTAGGGACGTAATAAAACTGACTTATATTAATCTTATTACTGATATATCCGCTTAAAGTGTAGAAGGGTTCCTGAAAACAGTTATAGATTAATTTTGTATGGTCATTATTTATTTTTAAACGAAATATCCCCTAAACCAGCCGGGGCACTGTGTTATTTTTCTCGCGTGGTGAATCCCCCTGTGCGGAGGGGCTAAACAGCACGTGTAGCTTAGGCAATCAGTAGCGGGTCAAGGTGGCTGACCAACGACTCACCGGGAGGCACCCGGCACCACACATACGTTAAAGCTTGTATCTCGCTGAATTTATTAGGGATGGTGTATGAAGTTGGGCTTTTTGGCTGGAGCAGTGCTGGCAACCTGGTTGTCTTTAACCTACCCGACGCAAATGAGAGCTGTTTTTGAACAACTGGTTACGATAGTGCAGCAAATCACGCAGCCTTCAGCAGAGCCTCATTCTGATATGGTCACACCGGAACAGTCATATCCTTGATTGTTATATTTACGATGAACGTTAGCCATCTTAATAGTTAACCTGTGCTTATTTTCTGATGGGCTTATTATTGGCCGGGCAGAGGTTACCGCCACCCGGCCTGACGATCTTAAACGATCGCGTTAGGGCACGCTTCGCCCTGTTCAAGCTGCTGTAAATTCCCCAGCGTGGTTTCCGAAATACTGATCAGCGCTTCGGCGGTCAGAAACGCCTGGTGGCCGGTGAACAACACGTTGTGGCAGGCCGACAGGCGACGGAACACGTCGTCCTGAATCACGTCGTTAGATTTATCCTCAAAGAACAGATCGCGTTCGTTCTCATACACGTCCATACCCAACGCGCCGATTTTTTGCGTTTTCAACGCTTCGATAGCGGCCTGAGAGTCGATCAGTCCGCCGCGGCTGGTATTGATGATCATCACGCCGTCTTTCATCTGGTCGAACGCCGACTGGTTAAGCAGGTGATAGTTTTCAGGAGTCAGCGGGCAGTGCAGGGAGATAACATCAGACTGCGAGAAGAGCGTTTTCAGATCGACATACTCCACGCCCAGCTCCAGCGCAGCGGCGCTTGGGTACGGATCAAACGCCAGCAGGCGCATGCCAAATCCTTTCAGGATGCGTAGGGCGGCCACACCAATTTTGCCGGTACCGATCACGCCTGCGGTTTTACCGTACATAGTAAAGCCGGTCAGCCCTTCAAGAGAGAAGTTGGCATCACGGGTACGCTGATAGGCACGGTGAATACGACGGTTGAGCGACATCATCATCCCGACCGCATGTTCTGCCACGGCTTCCGGAGAATAGGCCGGAACGCGAACAACCTTCAGACCCAGCTCTTTGGCGGCATCGAGATCGACGTTGTTAAAGCCCGCGCAGCGCAGAGCAATGTATTTCACGCCCTGTTTTTTCAACTCTTCCAGTACCGGTCGGCTACCGTCATCGTTAACGAAGATACACACGCCTTCGCAGCCGTGGGCGGTTTTAGCCGTCTTTTCAGTCAGCAGAAAGTCGAAAAATTCAAGATCGAAACCGTACGTCTCGTTAACATGTTGCAGATACTTTTTGTCGTACTGCTTTGTGCTATATACCGCGAGTTTCATAAGACTTTCTCCAGTGATTTTGGAACCACGTTAGCATGTTTAAAATTATCTTACAATTTTTCAAAATTCATTGAAATCAATAAGTTCTATGAATTATTGTAGAGCATCTACTCTTAAAAATGGCATTACCTTCAACTGACTGGCTAAACATGCGACAATGAGCGGCAAGAACGGCTTATTTATTTCGCAAAATCAGGATATTAACTGCCCATGAAGGGTAAATACAAAGCCGCAATCGCGCTTTTACTGCTGCTATTTCTTGTGCCGCTGACGCTGCTGATGACGCTCGCCCAGTGGGTGCCCACGCTCGCCGGGATCTGGCTTCCCGTTGGAACACGCATCGCGTTTGAAAAAAGCCCACGGCTCACGCGCCACGCCCTGATCATCCCCGATCTCCGTTATCTGGTAGAAGAGTGCGAAATTGCCCGCATGGAAAACGTGACCCTGTCACACCCCAGCCGCTGGGATCTGGATATTGGCGCACTTGAACTTAACTCTGTCTGCCTGAGCAAATTACCGCAATCGGCGCCGTCTACGGTGGCGCCGAAAACGCTGGCGCAGTGGCAGACCATCCTGCCCAACACCTGGCTGACCATCCACCGTTTTACCCTTTCTCCCTGGCAGCAGTGGGAGGGTGAGCTGCATGCCTCACTCACGCCAGCCCGCCAGGACATCACCTATAAAGGCGAGCAGGTGAGCATTAAGGGGCAGTTGCGCGGCCAGACGCTCTCCATCAGCCAGTTCGATGTGCAGCTTCCGGACCAGTCGCAGCCCGTGAAGCTGGTCGGTGAATTTACCCTGCCGCTGGTGCCGGACGGCGTACCGGTGAAAGGGCATACGGTCGCGACCTTTAACGTGCCACAGTTATCCTCGCTGGTCGATGCCGATCTGGACTGGGAGGATAATCAGGGCCAGCTGGTGGTTATGGCGCGGGACAACCCCGATCCGCTGCTCGATTTACCGTGGCAGATCACCGCTCAGCAGTTGACCATCAGCGACGGGCGCTGGAACTGGTCAGCCTCCGGTATGCCGATGAGCGGTCGCATCGGCCTGAAGGTGGATAACTGGCAGCAGGGGCTGGAAAAAGCCACCTTCACGGGGCGGCTCAACGTGCTGACCCAGGGGGACGCGGGTAAGGGCAACGCGGTGCTGAATATCGGTCCCGGCTCGCTCAGTATAGAAAACAGCGCTATGCCGCTGCACCTGAGCGGGGAAGCCAAGCAAAACGATCTGATCCTGTATGCCAGACTCCCGGCGAAGCTGACCGGCAGCCTTTACGATCCGCAGCTTACGTTTGAACCCGGCGCACTATTGCGCTCGCGCGGACGCATCATTGACTCGCTGGATATCGATGAGATCCGCTGGCCGCTGGCGGGCGTGAAGCTCACGCAAAAGGGCGTGGACGGCCGCCTGCAAGCCATTCTGCGGGCGCATGAAAACGAGATGGGCAATTTTGAGCTGCATCTGGACGGCCAGGCTAACGACTTTTTACCGGACAACGGTTTGTGGCAGTGGCGCTACTGGGGTAAAGGGAACTTCACGCCGATGAACGCGCGCTGGGATGTCCGGGGAACCGGGGAGTGGCGCGACAACGTTATCGAACTGACCGATCTTTCCACGGGGTTCGACAAATTGCAGTACGGCACGATGCTGGTCAGCAAACCGCGCCTGGTGCTGGATCACCCGGTGCGCTGGTCGCGGGACCCGGATAACCCCACCTTTAGCGGCGCGCTCGCGCTCAATGCCGGGCAAACAAGCTTTTCAGGCGGAAGCGTGCTGCCGCCGTCCGTTTTGACCTTCAGCGTTGACGGGACAGACCCGACGGTGTTCCAGTTTAAAGGGAACCTTCATGCGGATGACATCGGCCCGGTCCAGGTGAATGGACGCTGGGACGGCGAACGCCTCCGCGGTCAGGCCTGGTGGCCAAAACAGTCTCTTACAGTGTTCCAGCCGCTGATCCCGCCAGACTGGAAAATGACCCTGCGCGGCGGCGAAATGTACGCGCAGGTGGCTTTCTCGGCGGCCCCCGACCAGGGGTTTGAGGCCGGGGGGCACGGGGTGCTGAAAGCGGGCAGCGCGTGGATGCCGGATAACGAAATCAACGGCGTTGATTTTGTTCTGCCGTTCCGCTTAAGCCAGGGCACCTGGTCACTGGGCACGCGCGGACCGGTAACGTTACGAATTGACGAGGTGAAAAACCTGGTCACAGCCCGAAATATCACCGCGGATCTCCAGGGCGATTATCCCTGGACCGAAGCGAACCCGCTCCTGCTCACCAACGTGAAGGTGGAAGCGCTCGGCGGGAAAATCACCATGCAGCAGTTGAGAATGCCGCAGCACGATCCGGCTTTACTGCGCGTGGATAATATTTCCTCCAGCGAACTGATAAGCGCGGTAAATCCGAAGCAGTTTGCCATGTCCGGCCCGGTGAGCGGCGCGCTGCCGTTCTGGCTGGACAATGAGAAATGGATCATTAAAGATGGCTGGCTGACCAACCCGGGGCCGATGACGCTGCGCATCGACCAGGACACGGCGGATGCCATTGTGAAAGACAACGTGGTTGCCGGGGCGGCGATCAACTGGCTCCGCTATATGGAAATTTCGCAGTCGTGGACAAAACTCAATGTGGATAATCTGGGTGTGTTAACCATGCAGGCGGCCATTAAAGGCACCAGCCGCGTCGAGGGCAAAAGCAGCTTCGTTAACCTGAATTACACCCATGAAGAGAACATTTTTACCCTCTGGCGCAGCCTGCGCTTTGGGGACAATCTGCAAACATGGTTTGAGCAACATGCGGCGATACCCCTTCTCCGCGGTTCGACAGGCAAGGAAAGTGAGGAACAACAATGAAAAAGAGGGCTGGTGTACTCACCGTGGCCGTCGTCGCGCTGCTGTCAGGCTGCACGCCGCGCATTGAAGTGGCGGCGCCCAAAGAGCCGATCACCATCAACATGAACGTGAAAATCGAGCATGAAATCCATATCAAGGTGGATAAAGACGTCGAAGCCCTGCTGAAATCCCGCAGCGATCTGTTCTGAGGATGCCATGAAACAATTAGCTCTGATGTTACTGGCGCTGGGGATGAACGTTCACGCCGCCACGCTTACGCTCAACGATGCGCGCACCCAGGGGCGCGTAGGGGAAACCCTGAGCGGCTATCTTGCGCCCGTTCAGCACGACGCTGAAACCCTGGCGCTGGTGAACCGTATCAACGCCGCACGCACGGAAAGTTACCAGCAGCTTGCTGACAGCAATAATTTGCCCGTCGACGAGGTGGCGAAAATGGCGGGGCAAAAGCTGGTGGCCCGCGCGCAGCCGGGTGAGTACGTGAAGGGGATTAACGGCAAGTGGCTGAAAAAGTAACTAGCGGTAACGCTTACGGTATTCGCCCGGCGAAACCCCGAAACGCTGCTTAAAGGCGGTGGAAAAATGGCTATGGTCGGTAAAGCCCCAGCTGTAGCCAATGCCCGCCAGCTTTTCGTCATCGCCGATGGAACGCAGCGCCTGAGCGCATAAATCGAGGCGACGGTTCTTAATATACTGCGCTACCACCAGCCCTTTCCCGGCAAACATGCGGTACAAGCTACGCACGGACATGCCGCTCTCTGAGGCTATCCACTCCGGTCTTAACGCCTCCGACTGAATATGATCGTCAATCAGGGACAGAACGTGGCGGAACTGACGCTCCTTGCGCGGCAGCACCTCGTCATGCTGCTGGAAGGCCGGACGCAGCAGACACACCATCGCCTCCAGCGCCGCTTCGCTTTCACTGGCGCTGAGATCGGCATTGCCCATGCTCTCCTGTAACAGTCGGTAGCTCAGCTGTACGGTAGGCAGACTGCGGGAGAGGGGCAACGCGCACCTCACTTCCTGAAAACGCGCGTGTTGCTCAATGATTTGTCGCGGGAGCAGCAGCGAAATCTGGCGGGAACGCTCCTGCCAGTAAATTGAGCACGGGCGGGAGGCGTCAATCAGCGTGATATCCCCGGCTTTCAGCAGCGCGCGCTGGTCGTCCTGTTCGATTCCGGCGCTGCCTTCCAGCTGAAAGACGGTGTAGAACCAGGCATCGTTGCCGTTTTTGATCTCCTGACGGGTGCGAAACAGGTTAACGCCTGCGGCGGTCACCGTGCTCAGCTTCAGACTTTGGGTGTAGCTGGTTTCCAGTTCGCCGAGAAACGCCCCCTCTAACGGACGTGCCGCAAAGCGCCCACAAACCTGGTTAATTTGCGCCAGCCACTGCTGAAAATTGTCCTGTTCGCTTGCACATGCCATTGATGTTCTCGCTGCACCGTCACTGTTTTCGCATTGTTGCATTTATGTTGCATATTGTCAGGGCTACGAGGCTGACTATAGGAAAGAACACTCAACGGTTACAGCGATATAAGCGGGAATTATCACGATTTGCGGAGCCTGTCACAGCTGGCAAAGCGAATGTCACACAGACAAAAGCAGGAATGCGAATCCCCTCTTAGACTGCATACACACCCTGCGAAGCATAACGAAGGAGTATCCTATGTCCGAATCACACGTCGCCGTCCTGCCTGGCGTGCAGCAGTTTTTAGATCGCCAGCACGGCCTGTGGATCGAAGGGCGTCAGGCGGCATCCGATAGCGAAAAGCGTCTGAACGTCTACAACCCGGCGACCGGAGAGGTCATTGCCTCCACCGCCGATGCCAGCGTTGATGATGTCGATCGTGCGGTGATGTCTGGCTGGCGCGCCTTTGTCGCCCGAAGCTGGGCCGGGCGGCTTCCGGCAGAGCGGGAACGCATCCTGCTGCGGTTTGCGGATCTGGTGGAACAGCATGGCGAAGAGCTGGCACAGCTCGAAACCCTGGAGCAGGGGAAATCGATTAACATTTCCCGCGCCTTCGAGGTGGGCTGCACCCTGAACTGGATGCGCTACACGGCAGGGCTGACCACCAAAATTGCCGGTAAAACCCTCGATCTCTCGATTCCACTGCCGCAGGGCGCGCGTTATCAGGCGTGGACGCGTAAAGAGCCGGTTGGGGTCGTGGCGGGGATTGTGCCATGGAACTTCCCGCTGATGATTGGCATGTGGAAAGTGATGCCCGCGCTGGCGGCAGGTTGCTCCATCGTGATCAAACCCTCGGAAACCACGCCGCTCACCCTGTTACGGGTGGCGGAACTGGCGAGCGAGGCGGGGATCCCGGATGGCGTTTTCAACGTGGTGACCGGCAGTGGCGCCGTCTGTGGCGCGGCACTGACCTCGCACCCGCGCATTGCCAAAGTGAGCTTTACCGGATCGACGGCGACGGGCAAGCAGATTGCCCGCGCGGCGGCGGATAAGCTAACGGGCGTGACGCTGGAACTGGGCGGCAAAAACCCGGCCATCGTGCTGAAAGATGCCGATCCGGCGTGGGTGATTGAAGGGCTGATGACCGGCAGCTTCCTGAATCAGGGGCAGGTCTGCGCGGCCAGTTCACGTATATATATTGAAGCTCCGCTGTTCGACACGCTGGTCAGCGGCTTTGAACAGGCCGTGAAATCCCTGAGCGTCGGGCCGGGCATGTCGCCGGACGCGTTTATCAACCCGCTGGTGTCGCGCGCCCACTGCGATAAGGTCCAGGCGTTTCTGGATGAGGCGAAGGCGCACAATGCGGAGCTGATCGCCGGGAACCGGGGGCCAGACGGCAAAGGCTATTACGTTTCGCCAACGCTGGTGGTCAACCCGGATAATCATCTGCGACTGACGCGTGAAGAGGTCTTCGGGCCGGTGGTGAATCTGGTCCGTGTAGCTGACGGGGAAGAGGCGCTTCAGCTGGCGAACGACACTGAATACGGCTTAACGGCCAGCGTCTGGACGCAGAACATCAGTAAAGCGCTGGAGTACACCGACAGACTACAGGCCGGAACCGTGTGGGTGAACAGCCACACGCTGATAGACGCCAACCTGCCGTTCGGCGGCATGAAGCAGTCTGGCACCGGGCGCGATTTCGGCCCCGACTGGCTGGACGGCTGGTGTGAAACCAAGTCGGTGTGTGTGCGGTATTAAAAAAACGCCGGGTGGCGGCTACGCCTTACCCGGCCTACGGGATCGAGGAAAAAGGTTGGTTTTGTAGGCAGGGTAAGCGCAGCGCCACCCGGCGTAACTTACAGCGACCACCGATTCCGCCCGGCCTCCTTCGCCCTGTACAGCGCCGCATCGGCGCGGGCGATGATTTCCGCCCCGACTGGCTGGACGGCTGGTGTGAAACCAAGTCGGTGTGTGTGCGGTATTAAAAAAACGCCGGGTGGCGGCTACGCCTTACCCGGCCTACGGGATCGAGGAAAAAAGTTGGTTTTGTAGGCCGGGTAAGCGCAGCGCCACCCGGCGTAACTTACAGCGACCACCGATTCCGCCCGGCCTCCTTCGCCCTGTACAGCGCCGCATCGGCGCGGGCAATGATTTCCGCCCCGACTGGCTGGACGGCTGGTGCGAAACTAAGTCGGTGTGTGTGCGGTATTAAAAAAACGCCGGGTGGCGGCTACGCCTTACCCGGCCTACGGGAGCAAGGAAAAGGTTGGTTTTGTAGGCCGGGTAAGCGCAGCGCCACCCGGCGTAACTTACAGCGACCACCTATCCCGCCCGGACTCCTTCGCCCGATACAACGCCGCATCGGCGCGGGCGATGATTTCCGGGCCGGCCAGTCCTGGGGTATAGCCGGCAATGCCCATACTCACCGTCACACATTCACTCACCTTCGACGCGCTGTGCGCAATGGCTGCGGTGCGCAGGCCAGCCTGGATCCGCGCGGCGACTTTCTCAGCAACGCTTTCTTCACAGTCAAAGAGGATCACGACGAACTCCTCACCACCGTAGCGCGAAACCACATCCTCTGGCGTGCGCACCGAGGTGTTCAGCACCTCCGCGACCCGCGCGAGACACGCGTCCCCCGCCTGGTGACCATAGGTGTCGTTATACAGTTTGAAGTAGTCGACATCCAGCATCAGGACCGTGAAGCGTTTGCCTTGCTCCACCGCGTTTTCCAGCACCAGCTCCATCGCCCTGCGGTTGGCCGTTTTCGTCAGCGGATCCTGATGGGCCAGCGCATCCAGCCGCGAAATTAAACGCTGATTCTGCTGGTTGCGACGCCAGGCCTCTTCAAACCAGCTTAAGAGGATGTAGCGTCCGCAAACGAGAATGAACGTGAACACCACCCACAGCCCGGCAAAGCGAAGGTTCATCTCCTGATTCAGCAGCATGCTGGCAACGGGCATGGTGATCCACAGCGGCGCGATAAAGCACACCAGTCCCACCGGATGAAAATAGAGCGCGGTCATACCGGCCATCAGCAGGGTAACAAATATCGGCCAGGGATGAGGAAGCTGTATCACGTTGATAAACCAGTAACAACTTATCGACCATAGCAGGCTACACATTAACAGCACGGCGCTGACGCCGCGGATGTGGCGCCAGGCCATTATTACCAACGCCACGGAAAGGATGACTACCCCCAGCATGGAAGCGTCAATCATCTGTGTGAGAGGTGGGCTGACGTGTAAGAGGGTATCAATTTGGCCGAACAGGGAATTGCGCAGCAGGATCATTAGCGCAAAGCTCGCGTTGACGAAGGCGAGCCACGGCAGGTTCATGGCCAGCCCGTGGACAACCATGGCGTTACGGGTCGGCCAGGTCGCGGGCTCCGGAGTGGCGTTGTGTCTTTTTTCCATGAGAGAGAATGTCCCTGTGGCGGGCGGAAAGACCGCCCGCGAGTGCATGCCTTTACGGGGTCACAATGTTAAACCAGAATTCAAATTTATCCATGTAACCGAGCATGGCATCGAGTTTTGCGGCATCGCCCGTCACTTTGATATCGCCATTATCCTGAGCCTGTTTAAGCGTCACTTCTTTCAGGATGATTTTATTCAGCGTATCGCGGTTGAGGGTCACGGTCGCGTCAGCATCCTTCGCTTCGGCGTTCGCCGTGTGGTTCAGCACGCCATTTTCCAGCTCCAGCTTATATTTGCCGCCGTCGCTGCCGAGGTCGATGTTAAACACCGATTTTGCATCCGCTGCTTTTTCACCGTTGATATGCACCGCCAGATAGTCAAAGAACATTTCTGGCGTCATTGCGCGCACGGTATCCGGGCTGGCGGTATTCGGGGTCGGACCTTTCACCACGCCGTTACGCAACTCCTGCGCGCCGGTCAGGTAGAAGTTACGCCATGGGCCGGATTCAGCCTGATAACCCAACTGCTCCAGGGCATCCGCTTCAAGGTTACGTGCGGCCTGGTTGTTTGGATCGGCGAACACCACTTTGCTGACCACCTGAGCCACCCAGCGATAGTTGCCCTGGTCAAAATCGGTTTTAGCTTTACTCAGGATGGCATCCGCGCCTCCCATATACTCCACAAATTTCTTCGCAGCTTCTTCAGGCGGCAGTTCATCCAGGGTCGCGGGGTTGCCGTCAAACCAGCCTAAATAGAGCACGTAGGTGGCTTTGACGTCATGGCTGACTGAACCGTAATAGCCTCGGTTGGCCCAGGTATTGGCCAGGGAGTTCGGCAGCTTGAAGTTGGCGGCGATCTCGTCACGCGTCAGCCCTTCATTCGCCATGCGCAGGGTCTGGTCGTTGATGTAGCGGTAGAGGTCGCGCTGGCTTTTCAGCAGGTTAACCACATTCTCGTTGCCCCAGGTCGGCCAGTGGTGCTGCGCCATGATAACTTCGGCCTTATCACCCCAGCGTACAATTGCCTGGTTGATGTATTTCGACCATGGCAGCGGTTCACGAATTTTCGCACCGCGCAGGGAGTAGGTGTTGTGAAGGGTATGGGTGACATCTTCCGCAGACTCGATCAGCTTTTTCTCTTCGATATACCAGAGCATCTCAGAAGGCGCTTCGGAGCCCGGCGCGAGCATAAAATCATAGGTCAGGCCATCGATCACCTCTTTCTGACCATCTTTCTCGATGATATTGGTCGGGGCAATCAGGGTCACCGTCCCGGCGGAGGTGGTGGTGCCGAGACCCGCACCCACCTGGCCTTTCGCATCCGGCTTCAGCAGGTTGCCGTACATATAGCTGGCGCGGCGGCTCATGACGTTGCCCGCCATGATATTTTCCGCGACGGCGGCCTCCATAAATCCGGCTGGCGCGTAGACTTTAACCTTGCCGGACTTCACGTCGGCTTCGTCCACCACGCCGCGCACGCCGCCATAGTGGTCAACGTGGCTGTGGGTGTAAATAACAGCGACGACAGGTTTCTTGCCGCGATTTTTATAGTAAAGATCCATCCCGACTTTGGCCGTCTCCGCCGACACCAGCGGGTCGACCACGGTAATGCCTTCTTTACCTTCAATAATGGTCATGTTTGACAGGTCGAGGTTACGGATCTGGTACACGCCCTCGGTGACTTCAAACAGGCCGCTGATGTTAATCAGCTGGGACTGACGCCATAAGCTCGGGTTAACCGAATCGGGCGCTTTATCGCCTTCCTTGATAAAGGCGTACTGCTGTGGATCCCAGACGGTGTTGCCTTGCTCCCCTTTGATAATTTCCTGAGGTAGCGGGGCGATAAACCCTTTGTGGGCATTGGTAAAATCGGTGTTATCGGAGAAAGGAAGCTGGTTGAAGAGTGCGTTGTTGGCCTGCTGAGTTGCTGCGGTTGCATCCTTAGGGGCTTCTGCGGCCCAGGCTGAACTGGCGGAAATGAAAAAACCGGCCAGCGCAAGGCTTCTTGCTATCTCATTGACTTTCATCCTAAAACCTCTCGGTTATGTATAGCGTTGTTCATGGACACTTCGATATCTACAAAATGTTTCAGATGTTGCAAAAGCATTAAGCGAAGTAACATTAACTATAATCGGGGAGTGGTATTCAGCAAGAAAGCGAATGAAAAACCGGGCATCGTGCCCGGTCAACGTGTTATTTCTGCTCTTTTTTCTTACCGAGCGTTGGCGTCTCGTCAAAGAAGTTCCACGGCTTGAGTAACGTGTGCACCCATTCCGTCGGCATTATCGGCCACTCCTCGGCGCGGGCGACATGGGTGGTGCCGGTGGTCATCCAGATGACGTTATCCTGGTCGTTCAGCGACTCGTTATCTTTGCTGTACTGGCCGAGGCCCGTATCATGCGTGGAACGGTTCGGGTATTTTCCCTCCGGGTACATCTCGTCGGGATGGTAACGCGTCACCCACAGCTGTTTATCCATAAAGCTCAGGCGGTGATAAATCCACTCGTCCGGGGCAAACCTCGCGCCCGTCGCCACCGGGTGTGTGCCCCCCGCGTAAGGGATGATCTGATACGAGACCGGGTTGCCCATGCGGTTCTCTTTGCTGGTGTTGCTCAACAGGCGGATGGTGCCCGGATCAAACTTCTGCGCCGCCTGCTGTTCGGTATCAATATCATACTGATTAACCTGCATGGTGCTGGTGCGCGGTCCGCCAGCGGTGTTCGGTTTGACGTCCGGATCCATGGCCACCAGCTTGTTGTTGATGCCGTCCACGTCCATATCCAGACGGAAGTTGTAGATGTGCTGGTGGGTGGTGCCGACAATATTATGGTCGATCAGCGTACCGTATCGGGTGTCATCCTTCGCGGTGGCATCATGCATGGTTTTCGTCTGCACGCCTTTCACCGCTTCAATGCCCGTGGCCCCTGCATCAATGCCGATGGTGCCGTTTTCGTGGAATACCCAGTCGAAGATATAATCGTAGTTACCCACGGTGCTGACCCAGCGCACCACCAGCTCGCGGCGCTCGGTGCTGACGTTGGGTTTACCTAACTCCTGATGCTTATACTCCGGCCCGGCGTAACGCTCGAAAATGGCGATCGCCCGGGGGATCTCCATTGGCGCACCGGTATAGTCCGGGATGGTTTCGTTGAGCATCACGGCGTTAGACGGAACATCCTTGCCGCGCACCAGCGGGGAGGTCAGGGTACCCATGCCGTAATCACCGGAGTCCAGGTAGGCCTTAAAGTACCAGCCGATATCCGGGTCGCCGTACGGCACAATCATGCCCCCGAGCGATCCCTGATACATCACCTGTCGCTTTTTGCCGTTGTCGTTATAGGTCACGGTGGAGATCATCGGGCCGACGCGCGAGTCCAGGCTCAGATGAAAATCCCAGTTCTGCCAGTGCACCATATCCCCGGTAATGGTGTAGTTCTTGCCTTCCGGCTCGATAATCTCCAGCGGTTTTTTCACCGTTTCAACGCGGTCACGGCCATCATAAGGACGCGGGGTGAGCGGCACCGGCACGACCGGGCCCTCCTCAATCTTCTGGATTTTCTTCTGCTCGAGATCCACCACCGCAACCAGGTTTTCGATCGGGTGCGCCCAGTAGTTACCGTCGCCCACGTCGAGATAGCTGATCACTTTCAGCAGGCGGTCTTCCTGTTTCAGCCCATCCTTGCCGTCAAAAAAGCCGACGGTAAGCGGGGTGGTGATCACTTTCTTCGGATCGGTAATGCCGCGCTTTTTCAGCACGGCGGCAAACTCCGGGCTTTCATTGATGATCTGCTGCACGGTATTGAAGTCATCCAGCAGCACCATGCCGTGCGCGTCTTTGATCGGCTCCCAGCGGAGGATCTTTTTGTCCTTCAGATCCACCCGGCTTTCGATGATGTGTTTACCATCAAGCATGATGATATTGGCCTGGCGGGGTGCATCCACCGCCGTGCCGTTAAGCACAAAGTCCCAGACTTTGGCCTTTTCTGGCTCCGCCAGCGCAATCTGGGTAAAGCGGGTATTGGGTTTAAAATCCGCAGAGGCTTTCACAATGGCTACGGCCTGGTTGATTTCATCAGCGGTCAGCGCGTTTAACGGATGGGGGCGTTTTTCAACCTGGAATGTCTGATCAAGACCGGACTGAAAGACATCGTTGATAAAAGTCTCCGGGATATAGGCCTTATTGTTCTTCATCACCACGGGCACCTGGAGCGTCAGCGGTTTGCCATTAACGATGGCGGTGTTGGCGCCGGGTTTGACCTTCACAAAGGCACCGTCTTTAACGATGGTGAACATCTGGGCGTAATCATCCCACTGCACGTCCGCGCCAAACGCCTGAAGCGTTTTGTCCATCGGGACCATATGCGCCTCGCTGCCGTGAGCGTAAACAGGGGATTGCCAGGCGCAACAGAGCGCAACGGCCATGGCCAGTGCCGTTCTACGGGCAAAAAAAGAAGAATTGCTTCCCATCGCAGACCTCATCTTGTTGTGTTTATTGTGTTGTGTCAGCCTTATCCTGACAGGCGCGCACGAAAAGCGTTTGCCTGCATCTGCCAGGTTGTTTGTCAGTCTTGCCAGGTTAAAAAAAGACCGGGGGTGCATCACACCCCGTGAAAGTGAAAGTGTGCTTCAGTAAGGTGAACTGTCGAGATGAATGCAGACATCGAAACCTACCGTCGTGAACGAATAAACCGTACCGCGAACGCGAAGATAAATGTCTCCATTTTTAATTGCCACTGAAGCTTTATCATCATCGGTGATCATGACGGGATTGATATTCTTAATGTTAGACATGAATTCTTCCGGACTTTTTTTCGCATCAAAGAGATAAATATGAGACCTGTTTTTAGACAGTGAGCCCGTCTCAACCTGGGTGATGTAAAGAGTTAAACGATCGTTAACCTTGATTTTTTCCTGCAAATTTTCATACACGGTAAAAAGATCGCGGAAAGGGTATGCAATGAATATGAGAAAACTAAAGATAATAATTCCAGCTCGCCAGTTAAAAACCCGAACGTCGCGCATAATCTATTCCTGCCCTTATCCATAACTGATCGACTGGATCATCACCGTAATTATTATTGTTCTGGAATTTTGCAAATTCGGCAGGATCGCTTGTCCCGGCAAGAATCTGTGCAGTGCCTGCCCCCCGGAGCAGAATTCCCTCAGGAATGCCTGCTGCCGCACCAACGGCACCGTAATGAAAATTGCCAAAATTGGCATACTCTGCACGGCCTTGTTTATAATCCCAGGGACCATGGTTTCTGACCATTTGATAAAACCATATGTAGGTCATTAATGAGGGGCCACCATGAAATCGCGCTATTATCATGTGGCTAACGACGTCCACGCCAGGTGGTGCAAAGGATGCAATATTATAGGGTGTTGAATAGGAAGGAGTTCGCATATTTAACGCTCAGCCCAACAGTCTGCAAACTGTATATTACCATCGCAATATGTCCATGTTATTTTATCATAGCGTAGTTCCACGACTTCAAGATGATTATGTTTTTCTTTCGTCGGGTCTTTAATGTCATGCATCAATGGCGTAACGGAAACGACGCGAATATTATCGAGACGCATATTGTAATATTCTACTTCCTGTCCGGCGTCATTAATGCGATACCACCTGAACTCGGCCGTTTTAAGGGTTTGGCCAGTCGCAACCGCTTTCATCAGGTAAGGGGAGGAGGAATCGATTTCTTTTTGAAATACGACTGGGGCATGGTTACGTTTACTGGTAATTTTCCCGGTCAATGGATCGGTTGGGAGGCGAAGATTGTGTGTAAAGCCAGTGACTTCAATGCTTCCCTCACGGTAACAAACATCCACCGAGCCTGTAATTTTTGTACCACCATCGTCAGTCAAGAAAAGGTAAACAGGAATTGCCATAGTCTGTTAATCATCCATGTAATTTAACGCGGGAATATTCCCGGCGATAAATAATAACTATGCTAACTATACGGTCAATTTGCTTAGTGTTTCCGGTTGTAACTTATCCAAACCAGGCAGACTGGATGGTTCGATTAATCAAAGCCAACCAGTCCCTGTATTACCTTCCGTTTATTTTGATGCGCTCAAACACTCCAGGCAGCAAGGTTAATGCCATTGCTTTGATTAAAAGTCACCCTGCTGGCGCACCACCAGCGTCAGGATGGAGTAAAGCGCCACGGCCTGCTGATGCTGGTTGAAGATCTCCACCGCCCATTCCACCACGCCCGTCGGTTTTTCCTCGGCAGTGCGCTGTTTCTTCAGCGTTTTACGTTTACAGGTCAGGCGCACCTGAATGGTATCGCCCGGCTTGACCGGCTCGATAAAGCGCAGGTTTTCCATGCCGTAGTTGGCAATGACCGGCCCAACCCCGGCATCGACAAACAGCCCCGCCGCGGCGGAAATCAGGAAATAACCGTGTACCACGCGCTCGCCAAAAATCGACTCCGCCGCGCCAATTTTGTCCATATGGGCATAGAAATGATCCCCGCTCAGGCAGGCAAAATTCACGATATCCGCTTCCGTCAGGGTACGACGCGGGGTCAGCAGGCTGTCGCCCGGCTGTAACTCCTCGAAGTATTTACGGAACGGATGAACGCGATCTTCCAGCACCTCCGCGCCACGGACCCACTGTTTGCCGATGGCGGCGAGCATGGACGGGCTGCCCTGAATGGCCGTGCGCTGGAGATAGTGCTTCACCGCACGCAGGCCGCCCAGCTCCTCGCCGCCGCCCGCACGTCCCGGGCCGCCGTGCACCAGCTGCGGCAGCGGTGAACCGTGGCCGGTGGATTCTTTCGAGGATTCCTGGTTGAGGATCTGAATGCGTCCGTGGGCGCGCGCGGCACCGGCAATAAATTGCCGCGCCACGTTTGAATCTGCCGTGACCAGCGTTCCCGCCAGGCTGCCGCCGCCCGCCCGCGCCAGCTGCATGGCGTGTTCACTGTTGCGGCAGGGCATCAGGGTGGCGACGGGGCCAAAGGCTTCGGTGGCGTGAACGGCCGGAGTTTCGTCCGGCTGCGGGCAGAACAGCAGGGTGGGCGGGAAGAATGCGCCAGCCGCCTGCATATCGGCTTTACCACCCAGACGGATCTGGCAGCCCGAGGCAAGCAGATGATCGACTTTTTCCTGCACGTCAGCACGTTGCTCACTGTTGACGAGAGCCCCCATCTTGACCCCTTCCTGGGCCGGATCGCCGACGACCACGTTCTCCAGCCGCGCAATCAGCGCTTGGCTGACGGCTTCAACCTGCGCTTCCGGCACGATGATGCGGCGGATGGCGGTACATTTTTGCCCGGCTTTGGCGGTCATCTCGCGCACCACTTCGCGAATAAACAGCGCAAACTCCGGCTGCTCCGGCGTTACGTCTTCACCGAGCACGCAGCAGTTAAGGGAGTCCGCTTCCATGGTAAACGGAATGGAATGCGCGACGATATTCGGATGTACGCGCAGGCTCTGCCCGGTGCTGGCCGACCCGGTAAACGTCACCACGTCCTGGCTGTCGAGCTGGTTCAGCAGATCGCCCGCGCCACCACAGATCAGGCTGATGGCGCCGTCCGGCACCAGTCCGCTCTCGACGATCGCTTTCACCATTGCCTGAGTCACCTGCGCGGTGGCGGTGGCGGGCTTGATGATGGCGGGCATCCCGGCAAGCCAGGTGGGTGCGAGCTTTTCCAGCATCCCCCAGCACGGGAAGTTGAACGCGTTGATATGCACCGCCACGCCGGATTTCGACGTTAACACGTGACGTGCCGCAAAGCCGCCTTCCTTCGACAGCGGGATCAGCTCATCCTCCGGCCACAGGGTATCGTCCGGCAGCTCACGGCTGCCGAGGCTTGCGTAGGTGAAGAGGGTGCCGATACCGCCTTCAATATCTACCCAGCTGTCGGCCTTCGTCGCGCCGGTCTGGGCTGACAGGGCATAAAACCGATCCTTCTGGCTCAGAAGATGTTTGGCCACCGCCTTCAGCATGGCGGCGCGCTCGATAAAGCTCATTGCGCGGAGCGCTTCTCCGCCGTGTTCAATGGCGTAACGGCGCGCGGCCGCCATATCCAGCCCTTCGCTGGTGACTTCAAATAGCGTTTCCCCGCTGATGGCGTGGGTGATGGTGCGCTCGCGGCCCCGGCCTGATTGCCAGGTGCCGGACAAGAAGCTGGCTAACTGCTGCATTTCTTCTCTCCAGGTGTTTCGTGATTTCACTATAAATAGTTTGATCGCGAATCATAAAAATCAAGCTGAGTTTTAATGAATTGTTAACGTTGTGATCTCTATTGCTTAGCCTGACCACCCGAAAGCCTTGTATCATCGGCCTTTAACGAAAAGGCTTGCGAGCGTCGTCACAAAATAAACAAACGCTTCTTGGGGTTATATTTAACCTTTGTGTAACTTTTAAGAAACCAAATGATTCACCATTTTGCTGTTTGTGGTGATTTAACGAATCACAAAGGTGGTTATGTGACGCAAGAACAACGCTTTGAGCAACGCATCGCACAGGAGACGGCCATCGAGCCGCAGGACTGGATGCCGGATGCCTATCGCAAGACGCTGATCCGCCAGATTGGACAGCACGCCCACTCTGAGATTGTCGGCATGCTGCCGGAAGGAAACTGGATCACCCGCGCGCCGACGCTGCGCCGGAAAGCCATTCTGCTGGCGAAGGTTCAGGACGAAGCCGGACACGGCCTGTACCTCTACAGCGCGGCGGAAACGCTGGGCTGCGCCCGGGAGGACATCTATCAAAAGATGCTCGACGGCAAGATGAAATACTCCTCCATCTTCAACTATCCGACCCTGAGCTGGGCCGATATCGGCGTCATTGGCTGGCTGGTGGACGGGGCGGCCATTGTGAACCAGGTGGCGCTGTGCCGTACGTCTTACGGCCCGTACGCCCGGGCGATGGTGAAAATCTGTAAAGAAGAGAGCTTCCACCAGCGTCAGGGTTTTGAGGCCTGTATGGCGCTGGCGCAGGGCAGCGAAGCACAGCGGCAGATGTTGCAGGACGCCATCAACCGTTTCTGGTGGCCCGCGCTGATGATGTTCGGACCCAACGACGACAACTCCCCAAACAGCGCCCGCAGTCTCGCCTGGAAGATCAAACGCTTTGGCAACGATGAGCTTCGCCAGCGCTTCGTGGACAACACGGTGCCTCAGGTGGAGATGCTTGGCATGACCGTGCCGGATCCCGACCTGCGTTTCGATGAAGAGAGCGGCCACTACCGCTTCGGCGAAATCGACTGGCACGAATTTGACGAGGTGATCAACGGGCGCGGGATATGCAACCACGAACGTCTGGCCGCAAAACGTAAAGCCTGGGACGACGGCGCATGGGTGCGTGAAGCCGCTCTGGCCCACGCGGAAAAACAACGCGCCCGCCTGGCCGCATAAGAGGAATCAACCATGAGCAATGTTTACTGGCCGTTATACGAAGTTTTTGTCCGTTCGAAGCAGGGGCTGTCGCACCGCCATGTGGGCAGCCTTCACGCTGCCGACGACCGCATGGCGCTGGAAAACGCGCGCGATGCCTATACCCGCCGCAGCGAAGGCTGTTCCATCTGGGTGGTGAAGGCGAGTGAAATCGTCGCCTCCCAGCCGGAAGAGAGCGGGGAGTTTTTCGATCCGGCGGAAAGCAAGGTCTACCGCCATCCGACGTTTTACACCATCCCTGATGGCATTGAGCATATGTGAGGTTGGGGATGAACAACGTATCTGCTTATGCCCTGCGTCTGGGTGACAACGGTCTGGTGCTCTCACAGCGTCTGGGCGCCTGGTGCGGCCATGCGCCGGAGCTGGAAATTGACCTGGCGCTCGCCAATATCGGCCTTGATCTGCTCGGGCAGGCGCGCAATTTCCTGACCTACGCCGCTGAACGGGAGGGTAAGGGCGATGAAGATACCCTGGCCTATGGCCGCGATGAGCGTCAGTTCCGCAATTTGCTGCTGGTGGAACAGCCAAACGGCAGCTTCGCCGACACCATTGCCCGTCAGTATCTGATGGATGCGTGGAACGTAGCGCTGTACGAACGGTTGATCCACAGCAGCGACAGTCAGCTTGCCGCCATCGCGGCAAAAGCCATTAAAGAGGCGCGCTATCACCTGCGTTTTAGCCGCGGCTGGCTGGTGCGGCTGGGGGACGGGACAGAAACCTCCTCACAGAAAATGCAGGAGGCGGTGGATAGCCTGTGGCGCTTTACGGCTGAATTGTTTGACGCCGACGACGTCGAGCTGGCGCTGGTTGACACCGACGTGGCGGTTGATCCGCGCGCCCTGCGGGAACCGTGGGAGCGCGAAGTGTTTGCCGGGCTGGCGGAAGCTACCCTCCGCGTGCCCGAGGAAGTGGCGTATCGCACGGGCGGCAAGAAGGGGCTACATACTGAACACCTCGGACCGATGCTGGCTGAGATGCAGTATCTCCAGCGCGTTTACCCCGACCAGCAGTGGTAAAGGAGAACGCTATGCAACGCCTCGTCGACATTGCGCCTGCCCAAATCCCGCAGATTTGGGCGCTGTTAAGCCAGATCCCCGACCCGGAAGTGCCGGTGCTGACCATCACCGACTTAGGCATGGTGCGCAGCGTGAAGGCGCAGGGGGAAGGCTGGGTTATAGGCTTCACGCCAACCTATTCGGGCTGTCCGGCAACGGAGCATCTGCTGGGGGCGATCCGCGAAACTCTGACCGGGAACGGCTTTTCCCCGGTACATATTGTGCTGCAACTGGAGCCCGCCTGGACCACCGACTGGATGACCGACGATGCCCGCAGGCGCCTGCGGGAATATGGCATCAGCCCGCCTGTCGGCCATAGCTGCCATGCCCACGTTCCCGCGGAGGTGAGCTGCCCGCGCTGTGCGAGCACCGATACCTCGCTCATCAGTGAATTTGGTTCCACGGCCTGCAAAGCGCTCTACCGCTGCAATACCTGCCGTGAGCCCTTCGACTATTTCAAATGTATTTGAGGCTGCCATGACAACGTTTCATTCATTAACAGTGGCAAAAGTGGAACCCGAAACCCGCGACGCGGTGACCATTACCTTCGCGGTGCCGCAGGCGTTACAGGAGGCGTACCGCTTCCGTCCCGGTCAGCATTTGACCCTGAAAGCCAGTCCTGGCGGGGATGAACTGCGCCGCTGCTACTCCATCTGCCGGAGCACCGCGTGCGGTGAGATCAGCGTGGCGGTCAAAGCCATCGAGGGCGGACGTTTTTCCCGCTATGCCCGGGACGAGATCAAACCTGGCATGGCGCTGGAGGTGATGATTCCCCAGGGGCATTTTGGCTACCAGCCGCAGGCCGAACGCGAAGGCCACTATCTGGCGATTGCCGCCGGGTCCGGGATCACCCCGATGCTGGCGATTATGTCCGCTACGCTGGCCACTGAAGCCCACAGCCACTTCACCCTGATTTACGGTAACCGCAGCAGCCAGAGCATGATGTTCCGCCGGGCGCTGGCGGACCTGAAAGATAAATACCCGCAGCGTTTGCAGCTGATCTCTATCTTCAGCCAGGAGACGCTCGACAGCGATCTGCTCAATGGCCGTATTGACGGGGAAAAGCTCCATGCGCTGGCAAAAACGCTGGTGAATTTCCGCCAGTACGATGAAGCCTTCATCTGCGGCCCGTCGGCGATGATGGACGAGGCTGAGGCGGCGCTGAAAGCGCTGGGTATGCCGGAAAAAGCGATCCATCTTGAACGCTTTAACACGCCGGGAACCCCCGTTAAACGGACAGTCAGCGTGCAGGCCGACGGGCAGAAGGTCACCGTCCGTCAGGACGGGCGCGACAGGGAGATCACCCTGACGGCGGACGACGAGAGCATTCTTGACGCGGCCCTGCGTCAGGGGGCGGATCTGCCTTACGCCTGCAAGGGCGGCGTGTGCGCCACCTGCAAATGCAAAGTGCTTCGCGGGAAGGTGGACATGGCGACCAACTACAGTCTGGAGCCGGACGAGCTGGCCGCAGGCTATGTGCTGAGCTGTCAGGCGCTGCCGTTAACCGCTGACGTTATCGTCGATTTTGATGCGAAGGGGATGGCATGAGCGAACTGATTGTCACCCGTTATGGCCGCGTGTTGCAGCTGACGCTTAACCGTCCGGCGGCGCGCAACGCGCTCAACAATGCGCTGCTCACGCAAATCGCGGAGCAGCTTGAAGCCGCCGCCGCGGATGCGGAGATCGCCGTCTGTGTGATTTACGGCAACGAACGCTGCTTTGCTGCCGGGGCCGATCTCAACGAAATGGCGGAGAAAGACCTGCCCGCCACACTGAACGATATCCGCCCGCAGCTGTGGGCGCGGATAAACGCCTTCACCAAACCGCTGATTGCCGCCGTGAACGGCTACGTGCTGGGGGCAGGCTGTGAGCTGGCGCTGCTCTGCGACGTGGTGATTGCCGGTGATAACGCCCGCTTTGGCCTGCCGGAAATCACCCTCGGGATCATGCCGGGCGCAGGCGGCACACAGCGGCTAATCCGTAGCGTGGGCAAATCGCTGGCCAGCAAAATGGTGCTGACGGGCGAAAGCATCACGGCGGTTCAGGCGCACAGCGCCGGGCTGGTCAGTGACGTTTACCCGGCCTCGCTGACGCTGGAGTATGCCCTGAAGCAGGCGGGGCTGATGGCGCGCCACTCGCCGCTGGCGTTACAGGCGGCGAAGCAGGCGCTTCGCCAGTCGCAGGAAGTGCCGCTTCAGGCCGGGCTGGCGCAGGAGCGTCAGCTGTTTGCGCTACTCGCGGCCACCGACGATCGCCGGGAAGGCATCAACGCCTTTTTACAGAAACGCACCCCAGACTTTAAAGGACGCTAATTGTGGAATTTATTCTGAGCCATGTTGAGCAGGGCGTAATGACCATTACGCTGAACCGCCCGGAGCGCCTGAACAGCTTTAACGACGTCATGCACCAGCAGCTTTCCGAATGCCTGAAGCAGGCCGAGCGCGATGACGCCATCCGCTGCCTGCTGATCACCGGGGCAGGACGCGGTTTCTGCGCCGGGCAGGATCTCAACGACCGTAACGTGGACCCGAACGGCCCTGCGCCGGATCTGGGCATGTCCGTTGAGACTTTTTACAACCCGCTGGTGCGCCGCCTGGCAAAACTGCCGAAGCCGGTGATTTGCGCGGTTAACGGCGTGGCGGCGGGGGCAGGTGCCACGCTGGCCGTCGGCTGTGACATGGTGATTGCGGCCCGTTCAGCCAGCTTTGTGATGGCCTTCAGCAAGCTCGGGCTGGTACCGGACTGCGGCGGAACCTGGCTGCTGCCGCGCGTGACCGGACGCGCCCGCGCCATGGGGCTGGCATTGCTGGGTGACAAGCTCAGCGCCGAGCAGGCACAGGCCTGGGGAATGATCTGGCAGGTGGTGGACGACGAGCAGCTCTCCGCCACCGCACAGCAGATGGCGCTGCATTTTGCCTCGCAGCCGACCTTTGGCCTGGGCTTGATCAAGCAGGCGATCAACGCCGCCGAAACCAACACCCTCGACGCCCAGCTTGATCTGGAGCGCGACTATCAACGTCTGGCTGGACGCAGCGACGACTACCGGGAAGGCGTCAGCGCGTTCCTGGCAAAACGCGCGCCGAACTTTACGGGGAAATAAGATGGTGAATATCCATACGGTCGCCGTCATTGGCAGCGGCACCATGGGCGCCGGGATTGCCGAAGTGGCAGCCAGCCACGGTCATCCGGTTCTGGTGTACGACATTGACGCTGCGGCGATTTCCCGCGCCGTCGACGGCATTCGCCAGCGGCTGTCCTCTCGCGTTGCGCGCGGAAAACTCTCTGCCGACGCCGGGGAACAGATCCTCGCCCGCCTGACGCCGGTGACGAATATCAGTGCTCTGGCGAAAGCCGATCTGGTGATCGAGGCGGCCTCCGAGCGGCTTGAAGTGAAAAAGGCGCTGTTTGCCCAGCTGGCAGAGGTTTGCCCGCCGCAGACGCTACTCGCCAGCAATACCTCGTCTATTTCCGTTACCGCGATTGCGGCGGAGATAAACCACCCTGAACGCGTCGCCGGGCTGCACTTCTTCAATCCTGCCCCGGTGATGAAGCTGGTGGAGGTGGTCAGCGGGCTGGCGACCTCACCCGAAGTGGCCGATGCGCTGTGCGAGCTGGCGCTGAGCTGGGGAAAGCAGCCGGTACGCTGCCAGTCCACGCCGGGGTTTATCGTCAACCGCGTAGCGCGTCCTTTCTACTCGGAAGCCTGGCGCGCGCTGGAAGAGCAGGTGGCAGCGCCCGAGGTGATCGACGCCGCCCTGCGAGACGGCGGGGGGTTCCCGATGGGGCCGCTTGAGCTGACGGACATGATTGGTCAGGACGTCAACTTTGCCGTGACCTGCTCCGTATTTAACGCCTTCTGGCAGGAGCGTCGTTTTTTGCCGTCGCTGGTGCAGCAGGAGCTGGTGCTGGCGGGGCGTCTGGGTAAGAAAAGCGGGCAGGGCGTTTACCGCTGGCAGGAGGACAAACCCGCCGTCAGCTGGCTCGCCCCGGTCAGCCACAGCTTCAGCCCGATGCGCGCACAGCGAAGAAGTGACGGTGTCACGGAAATTGACGATCTGTTGCTGATCGAAACGCAGGGTGAAACCGCGCAGTCGCTGGCGCTGCGCCACGGCTGTCCGGTGGTGGTGGTCGACCGCATCGAGCGGGATGTGGCCGTTATAGCCGCCGCGCCCGGCAACCCGCACGCCGCCACGCAGAAAGTCATTTACTGGTTGCAGCACCAGGAGAAACGTGTGGTCCAGATTGCGGATTACCCCGGCCTGCTGATCTGGCGCACGGTGGCGATGATTGCCAACGAAGCGCTGGATGCCCTGCAAAAAGGGGTCGCCGGTGAGCAAGACATCGATACCGCCATGCGCTTAGGGGTCAACTATCCCTGCGGCCCCATCGCCTGGGGCGAGCGCCTTGGCTGGCAGCGTCTGTTAACGCTGCTGGAGAACCTGCAACGTCACTACGGCGAGGAACGTTATCGCCCCTGTTCATTGCTGCGCCAGCGTGCGCTTCTGGAGAGTAGTTATGAGTCATAACGCCTGGCATAACGCCCGCGCGATGTACGAACGGGACGCCTGCGCGCAGGCGATGGGGATGGACATTATCGACATGGGCGAGGGCTACGCGGTGGTGACCATGACCATCACCCCGCAGATGCTTAACGGGCATAAAACCTGCCACGGCGGACAGCTATTCTCGCTGGCCGATACCGCCTTTGCCTACGCCTGCAACAGTCAGGGGCTGGCGGCGGTGGCCTCAGGCTGCGCCATCGATTTTCTGCGTCCGGGCTTTGCTGGCGATAAGCTGACCGCTATCGCGCGGGTGAAGCATCAGGGCAAACTGACCGGCGTCTATGACATTGAAATTCAGAATCAACAACAGAAAACCGTCGCTCTTTTTCGCGGGAAATCCCACCGCACCGGCGGCAGTGTGACAGGAGAAGCCTGATGCGTAACGCATTTATTTGTGAGGGTGTGCGTACCCCGGTCGGTCGTTATGGTGGAGCATTATCCAGCCTGCGTGCCGATGACTTAGGGGCCGTTCCGCTGCGTGCGCTGCTGGCGCGTTACCCGCAGCTCGATCTGGAGCGCATAGATGACGTGATCTTCGGCTGCGCAAATCAGGCCGGAGAGGATAACCGCAACGTGGCGCGCATGTCGTCGCTGCTGGCCGGGCTGCCGCAGACCGTTTCCGGTACCACCATTAACCGCCTGTGCGGCTCCGGTCTGGATGCCCTTGGCTTTGCGGCGCGCGCCATTAAGGCCGGGGATGGCGATCTGCTGATCGCCGGTGGCGTCGAATCCATGTCCCGTGCGCCGTTCGTGATGGGTAAAGCCACCGCGGCGTTTCAGCGTCAGGCGGAGATCTTCGATACCACCATCGGCTGGCGATTTGTGAATCCGCTCATGCATCAGCAATACGGAACTGACAGCATGCCGGAAACGGCAGAGAATGTAGCGGAATTGTTAAATATAAGCCGTGCCGATCAGGACGCATTTGCCTTGCGCAGCCAGCAGCGCACCGCGCTGGCGCAGCAGAATGGCGTTCTGGCGCAGGAGATAATCCCGGTACAGGTAACGGGTAAAAAAGGCGCGGTAACGGAAGTGAGCGTAGACGAGCATCCGCGCGCCGAAACCACCCTTGAACAGCTTGCCGCGCTGAAAGCCCCGTTTCGCAAGAACGGTGTGGTGACGGCGGGGAACGCCTCTGGCGTCAACGACGGGGCGGCGGCGCTGATTATCGCCAGCGAGCCGATGGCGCTTGCCCAGGGGTTAACCCCGCGCACCCGCATTGTGGCCATGTCGACCGCGGGCGTCGAGCCGCGTCTGATGGGATTAGGCCCGGTTCCCGCCACCCGTAAGGTGCTGGAACGTGCCGGACTCAGTATCACCGATATGGACGTCATTGAGCTTAACGAAGCCTTCGCCGCACAGGCGCTGGGGGTGCTGCGTCAGCTGGGCTTGCCGGATGACGCGGAGCATGTCAACCCGAACGGCGGAGCGATCGCGCTAGGTCATCCGCTGGGAATGAGCGGTGCCAGACTGGCGCTGGCCGCGAGCAATGAATTGCACCGACGCGGCGGGCGCTACGCGCTGTGTACGATGTGCATCGGTGTGGGTCAGGGCATTGCCATGATCCTTGAGCGTGTTTGAGCGAACAATAATGTGAGTACCCTGCGATGATAAATACAACAAAGCTTGATCCGATCGAAACCGCGTCCATTGATGAATTGCAGGCGTTGCAGACCGCGCGCCTGAAGTGGACGCTGAACCACGCCTACAACAACGTTCCGATGTACAAACGCAAGTTTGATGCCGCGGGCGTTCACCCTGACGATTTCAACGAGCTGGCGGACCTGCAAAAATTCCCGTGCACCACCAAGCAGGATCTGCGCGACAACTACCCGTTCGATACCTTTGCGGTGCCGATGGAGCAGGTGGTGCGTATTCACGCCTCGTCGGGCACCACCGGAAAGCCGACCGTGGTGGGGTATACCCAGAATGATATCGACAACTGGGCCAATATCGTCGCCCGTTCCCTGCGCGCCGCCGGGGGCAGCGCGAAGGATAAAATTCACGTCGCCTACGGTTACGGGCTCTTCACCGGCGGGCTGGGGGCGCACTACGGTGCAGAGCGTCTGGGGGCGACGGTGATCCCGATGTCCGGCGGCCAGACGGAGAAGCAGGCGCAGCTGATCCGCGATTTCCAGCCGGATATGATCATGGTGACGCCCTCTTACTGCCTGAACCTGATCGAAGAGCTGGAGCGTCAGATGGGCGGTGATGCCAGCGCCTGTTCCCTGCGCGTCGGCGTGTTTGGCGCCGAGCCGTGGACGCAGGCGATGCGCCGCGAGATCGAGAAACGGCTGGGCATTACCGCGCTGGATATCTATGGTCTCTCCGAGGTGATGGGGCCGGGCGTGGCGATGGAGTGTCTTGAAACCGCTGACGGCCCGACCATCTGGGAAGATCACTTCTACCCGGAGATCGTCAACCCGAATGATGGCACGCCGCTGGCCGACGGCGAGCAGGGCGAACTGCTGTTCACCACGCTGACCAAAGAGGCGCTGCCGGTGATCCGCTACCGCACCCGCGACCTGACGCGCCTGCTGCCGGGTACCGCACGCACCATGCGCCGGATGGATCGTATCAGCGGGCGCAGCGACGACATGCTCATCATTCGCGGCGTTAACGTCTTCCCGTCACAGCTGGAAGAGGAGATCGTCAAGTTCGAACATCTTTCGCCGCACTATCAGCTGGAGGTGAACCGCCGCGGGCATCTTGATTCACTTTCGGTGAAGGTCGAGCTGAAACAGAGTAGCTTAACGCTGACGCATGAACAGCGTTGTCAGGTCTGCCATCAGCTGCGTCATCGGATTAAATCGATGGTGGGGATTTCAACCGATGTGATGATCGTTAACTGCGGCAGCATACCGCGATCCGAGGGTAAAGCCTGCCGGGTGTTTGATTTGCGTAAAGTAGCAGCCAACGGTTGAATTTCCCTTACTCCAGCCCTCTCCCAAAGGGCTGAGGGTTCCCCACAAATTAATGCGAGCACTGAGCAATCCCCTCGCCCCTCCGGGGAGAGGGTTAGGGTGAGGGGAACATACGGCGGTGGTGGTCATTCCGTTCACTTTATGTTCCTTGCTACTCTGTAACGACATGACCGGTGAACGTGCCAGGGTGGCTCAGTCGCCACCACCCTGGCGACCCGGGCTCCCGGCGGTAAATCGCCGCTTCGCGGTGCCCTCGGCTTATTCCTTCCGGCTTATCGGGTACGGGCGGAGGCAACGTCCCTGTAAAGCCGCCCTCTCGGCGCATCCCTGCGCCTCGCCCCGGCCTGCAGGAAACGCCTCAGCGATTTACAGCCGGACCAGGGCATCGCTGACAGCCCTCAGTCATTTAGAAAGCAACTTTATTGCTTCTGCATAAAAAAATTACTGGGGATCCCTCAGCCCAAAGGGAGAGGGTATATTAAGTTCCCTCTCCCTTTGGGAGAGGGTTAGGGTGAGGGGGAAACCCCAGATTCGTATGCTATGATTCATCCAGGAAAAAAATAACAACAGAATGAATCACATGAATAAACTTGATGCCTTTATCCAGCACGCAGTCAGCTCTGTTCCCGTCAGCGGAACGTCGCTTATCTCCTCGCTGTATGGCGACGCGCTTTCCCATCGCGGCGGAGAGATCTGGCTCGGCAGTCTGGCGGCCCTGCTGGAAGGGATGGGATTCGGGGAGCGCTTTGTGCGCACCGCGCTGTTTCGCCTCAACAAAGAGGGCTGGCTGGACGTGTCCCGCATTGGCCGCCGCAGCTTTTACCGTCTCAGCGACAAGGGGCTGCGTTTGACCCGACGCGCGGAAAATAAAATCTACCGTGCGGAACTGCCGGCGTGGGATGGCAAATGGCTGCTGCTGCTCTCCGAAGGGCTGGATAAAACCACGCTCGCGGACGTGAAAAAACAGCTCATCTGGCAAGGGTTCGGCACGCTGGCGCCGAGCCTGATGGCCTCGCCGTCGCAGAACCTCGCGGACGTGCAGTCGCTGTTGCATGACGCGGGCGTGGCGGAAAACGTCATTTTCTTTGAAGCTCATTCGCCGCTGGCTTTGTCACGCGCGGCGTTACGATCCCGCGTGGAAGAGTGCTGGCAGTTGACCGAACAAAACGCGATGTACGAAACGTTTATCAACTCGTTCCGTCCGCTGCTGCCGCTGCTGAAAGAGGCGTCGCCCGAGGATTTAACCCCGGAACGCTGCTTCCAGATCCAGCTGTTACTCATTCATTTTTATCGTCGCGTGGTGCTGAAAGATCCGCTGTTGCCGGAGGAGTTACTCCCGGCGCACTGGGCGGGACAGAGCGCGCGACAGCTGTGCATTAACATCTACCAGCGCGTGGCAGCGGGAGCCCTGGCGTTTGTCAGTGAGAAGGGGGAAACCTCCGTCGGCGAGCTGCCCGCGCCCGGCACGCTTTATCACCAGCGTTTTGGTGGTCTGAATATCACATAAGGAGAGGGTATGCCTGTTTATCAAATTGATGGTCTGACGCCGGTCGTGCCTGAAGAGAGCTATGTTCACCCGACCGCGGTGCTGATTGGCGACGTGATCCTCGGCAAAGGTGTTTACGTAGGCCCCAACGCCAGCCTGCGCGGTGATTTTGGCCGGATCGTGGTGAAAGACGGCGCGAACATTCAGGATAACTGTGTGATGCACGGTTTTCCGGAGCAGGACACGGTGGTGGAAGAGGACGGGCATATCGGCCACAGCGCGATCCTGCATGGCTGCATTATCCGTCGTAATGCGCTGGTGGGGATGAATGCGGTGGTGATGGACGGAGCGACGATCGGCGAAAACAGCATCGTCGGGGCGGCGGCGTTTGTGAAGGCCAAAGCGGAAATGCCTGCGAATCACTTAATTCTTGGCAGTCCGGCGAAAGCGATTCGTGAGCTAAGCGCGCAGGAAATAGAGTGGAAAAAGCAGGGCACGCGGGAGTATCAGGTGCTGGTGGATCGCTGTAAGCAGACGCTGCATCAGGTAGAGCCGCTGCGGGAAGAAGAGCCCGGCCGCAAACGGCTGGTATTCGATGAGAACTTACGGCCCAAGTCGGCTGGCCGGGATAATTAACCATTTCTTGCCTGCGAAATAATGCAATGGCATAGGGATGCGTTAACGCGCAACAAATACCCTTTGGGGATAGTGTATAATTGAACGTTTCAGACCTGCATTCATAAAGGGATTTTGTTACCCTGACGCAGATCACGCCTCTCATTCAGAGCGGTCAATGCGTTTATGGAAGACACTATATGAGTGAAAACGACACTATCCCAAAGCAGTCCAAAAGCCAGATTAACAAAGCGGTATTTTACACATCTGCTTTGTTAATTTTCCTTCTTGTCGCCTTTGCCGCGATTTTCCCTGACGTTGCCGATAAAAACTTTAAGCTACTGCAACAGCAAATATTCACCAACGCCAGCTGGTTTTACATTCTTGCCGTCGCGCTGATTTTAATGAGCGTGACGTTCCTCGGCTTGTCCCGCTACGGCGATATTAAACTCGGGCCCGACCACTCCCAGCCTGACTTCAGCTACCACTCGTGGTTCGCCATGCTGTTCTCGGCGGGGATGGGGATCGGCCTGATGTTCTTCGGCGTGGCGGAGCCGGTCATGCACTACCTTTCCCCGCCGGTGGGGACACCTGAAACGGTCGCTGCGGCCAAAGAGGCCATGCGGCTGACATTCTTCCACTGGGGGCTGCACGCCTGGGCTATCTACGCCATCGTTGCGTTGATTCTGGCGTTCTTCAGCTACCGCCACGGCCTGCCTTTGACGCTTCGTTCGGCGCTTTATCCGATTATCGGGGACCGTATTTACGGCCCGCTAGGTCATGCGGTGGATATCTTCGCGGTAATCGGCACCGTATTTGGCGTGGCGACCTCGTTAGGTTACGGCGTTTTACAGGTCAATGCCGGGCTGAACCACCTTTTTGGCGTGCCCATCAACGATACCGTGCAGGTGATCCTTATCGTCCTGATTACCGGGCTGGCGACCATTTCTGTGGTGTCCGGTCTGGACAAAGGCATTCGCATTTTATCAGAGCTCAATCTGGGGCTGGCGGTACTGCTGCTGGTGCTGGTGTTGTGCCTGGGGCCAACCGTACTCCTGCTGAAATCCTTTGTGGAAAATACCGGCGGATACCTGTCCGAGCTGGTGAGCAAGACGTTTAACCTGTACGCTTATGAACCGAAATCCAGCAACTGGCTGGGAGGCTGGACGCTGCTGTACTGGGGCTGGTGGCTGTCCTGGTCGCCGTTTGTCGGGATGTTCATTGCCCGTGTGTCCCGCGGCAGAACCATCCGCGAGTTCGTGACCGGCGTGCTGTTTGTCCCGGCGGGCTTTACCCTGATGTGGATGACGGTGTTCGGCAATAGCGCCATTTACCTCATCATGAACAAGGGAGCGTCCGATCTGGCGAATACCGTCCAGCAGGACGTGGCGCTGGCGCTGTTTAATTTCCTTGAGCATTTCCCGTTCTCTTCCGTGCTGTCGTTTATTGCCATGGCGATGGTCATCGTCTTCTTTGTGACCTCCGCTGACTCCGGGGCGATGGTGGTGGATACCCTCGCGTCCGGCGGCGAGGCCAATACCCCCGTCTGGCAGCGCATCTTCTGGGCCGCGCTGATGGGCGTAGTCGCTATCGCGCTGCTGCTCGCGGGCGGACTGAGTGCGCTGCAAACCGTGACCATCGCCAGCGCGCTACCGTTCTCGATGATCCTGCTGGTGTCGATCTATGGCCTGCTGAAGGCGCTCCGACGCGATTTGACCAAACGCGAGAGCCTGAGTATGGCCACGATCGCACCGACAGCGGCCCGTAACCCCATTCCGTGGCAGCGCAGACTGCGTAACATCGCCTACTTACCTAAACGCTCCCTGGTGAAACGCTTTATGGAAGAGGTGATCAAACCGGCCATGGTGCTGGTGCAGGATGAACTGAATAAGCAGGGAACGCAGAGCCATATCAGCGACGCGTCGGACGATCGTATTCGCCTTGAGGTGGATTTAGGCAATGAGCTGAATTTCATTTATGAAGTCAGGCTGCGTGGCTATAACTCGCCGACCTTCGCGCTAGCGGCCATGGAGAATGATGAGAATCAGGCAGAACAGCACCGATACTATCGGGCAGAAATCTACCTCAAGGAAGGTGGGCAAAATTACGATGTGATGGGCTGGAACCAGGAGCAGTTAATTAACGATATTCTGGACCAGTATGAAAAACATCTGCACTTCCTGCACCTGGTGCGTTAATCAGCCAGCCCCTGAAGCATTCGCTTCAGGGGCGTAATTTAATACGCCTCCGGCAGCGGACGGTCTATCGACACCAGCTTTCCGCGCTTCATGGTGATATAGCCCCCGGCTTTAAGATCCGCCAGCACGCGAAAGACATGCGTTCGCGACAGGTTAGTGCGCTTGATGATAAACAGCGCCAGACCCTCATTCTCTTCCGTGTGGGTTTCCTGCCGATAAAGATAGCGATAGAGCATAGGTTTAATGGTCTGGTAGCTGGTGACCTGCCTGCGTTCGTTATGCAGGTCGATGGTGAATATCGACATGTAGGTCAGTATGGTGGCCAGCGCCTGCATGCGCTCAGGCCCACCCTGGAAAAATATCTGGTCGAAGTCGGCCCAGGATATTCTCACCAGTTTCACCCTGGCACTGCTGCGATATTCATACTTCGCCAGTGGACAATACCTTTCCATTAACCCGATCGGCATATACTCAATAGTATTGCCAATATTCAGCCCATCATCAGGCATTAATATCGTCAGCGACCCTTCAGTACAGAAATAAATATAGCCAGGTTCAACGGTGAGTTTTTTATTTGCGGCAACGGTTAAGACCTCGCCTTCACAAAGCATTTGTGGAAAAAATTGCCCAATATTGAGTTGCTGATAATAGGTATGGATATCCTGGAAATTCACGCTAAGCCTCTCCCCGCAACGTCTGCTATGGTAGCGAGTATAGCAGCAATAGCCCACGGATTACGAATCGATAAATAACCAGTCCCATATGGGACTATGAAGGGAAGGTATTCTGGTTAGAATGGTCCTCAATGAGTTCGCATTAAAATTATCCGCCACAATTAAATATCGCTGGCGGCGCAATTAATCTATGAGGCCATTTAATGAAATTAACGATAATCGCTAAACATCTGGCGCTGGCCGGTGTGTTGACGTCGCTGTCGCTTTCCGCGTTTGCGGAAGTACAGCCGCAGGATGCCACTCCTACAACCCAGCAGGCTAATAACGCCCTGTATAACAAATTACCGTTTGCCGATAAAACCGACTTTGAAAATGCCCATAAAGGCTTTATCGCCCCGCTGCCGCAAAACATGATCAAAGGCGAGCAGGGGAACGTTATCTGGAACCCGGCGAAATATGATTTCGTCAAAGAGGGTGAAAAAGCCCCGGATACGGTAAACCCGAGCCTGTGGCGTCAGTCACAGTTGATCAACATTGGCGGGCTGTTTAAGGTCACCGACGGCGTGTATCAGATCCGTAATCTCGATCTCTCCAACATGACCATCATTGAGGGCGAGAAGGGCATTACCGTTATCGACCCGCTGTTAAGCGCTGAACCGGCGAAAGAAGCGCTGGATCTCTACTATGCAAACCGCGGCAAGAAACCGGTCGTCGCTGTGGTGATCACCCACAGCCACGTTGACCACTATGGCGGCCTGCGCGGCGTGGTTGACGAAGCTGACGTCAAGTCTGGCAAAGTGAAAATCTACGCGCCGGATGGCTTTATGAAAGAGGCGGTTTCCGAAAACATTATGGCCGGAAACGCGATGAGCCGCCGTGCGAGCTATATGTACGGCAACCTGCTGAAGCCGGATGCAAAAGGCCAGGTGGGTGCAGGCCTTGGCACCACCACCTCTGCGGGTACTGTCACCCTCATCCCGCCGACCGACTACATTACCCATACCGGTCAGGAAGAAGTGATCGACGGTTTGACCTACGACTTTATGATGGCGCCGGGTTCAGAAGCTCCGTCGGAGATGCTGTGGTACGTCAAAGAGAAGAAAATGATCGAGGCCGCAGAGGACGTGACCCATACTCTGCACAACACCTACTCCCTGCGCGGCGCGAAAATCCGCGACCCGCTGGCCTGGTCTAAGTACATTAACGCCGCCATTGAGCGCTGGGGCGCGGACGCGGAAGTGATTATTGCGCAGCACCACTGGCCGACCTGGGGTAACGAGAATATCGTCAAGCTGATGAAAGGCCAGCGCGATATGTACCGCTACATCAACGACCAGACCCTGCGTATGGCCAACAAAGGCCTGACTCGCGATGAGATCGCCGCAGAATTTAAGCTGCCGGAATCGCTCGAGAAACAGTGGGCAAGCCGCGGTTACTACGGCTCCGTTAGCCACGACGTCAAAGCCACTTACGTGTTTTATCTCGGCTGGTTCGACGGCAACCCGGCAACCCTCGACGAGCTGCCGCCTGAACAGGCTGCGAAGAAGTTCGTGCAGTACATGGGCGGCGCTGATGCCATCATGCAGAAAGCCAAAGCGGATTATCAGCAGGGTAATTACCGTTGGGTTGCTCAGGTGGTCAGCAAAGTGGTCTTTGCCGATCCTAACAACCAGGCTGCCCGGAATCTGGAAGCCGACGCGCTTGAGCAGTTAGGTTACCAGGCGGAAGCGGGCACCTGGCGTAACTTCTACCTGACCGGCGCGCAAGAACTGCGTAATGGTGTGAAGAAGCTGCCGACGCCGAACACCGCCAGCCCGGTTACCGTGCGGGCGATGACCCCGGAAATGTTCTTCGACTACCTGGGTGTGCACATCAACGGGGTGCGTGCCGGTAACGCGAAGGCGGTCTTCAATGTCGATCTCGGTAAGGATGGCGGCAAATACAAGCTGGAGCTGGAAAACGGCGTGCTGAACCATACCGCCAACGCGCAGGCGAAGGATGCCGACGCAACTATCGCGCTTGATCGCACCACGCTGAACAACATCATCCTTAAGAAAGAGACGCTGAAGCAGGCGATGGATAAAGGTTACGTGAAGGTGAGTGGAAACGGGGCGAAGCTGGAAGAGATGCTGAGCTACATGGACAAATTTGACTTCTGGTTCAATATCGTAACGCCATAAGTTCAGGTTTCATCCACATAATCCTGGCGCCTTAGAAATAAGGCGCCATTTTTTTATTCACGCATCGCCAGCGCGCTGGCACTTGCCGGATCGAACAGCGAAATACTCTCGATCTGATCAAGCATGATCACCTTACGGAAATCCATAGCGCTTTTTGGCTCTGAGTCGAGCGTAACCTCATGCTCGGCGTACCATTTGCTGTAGTTGTGCTCAATACACAGCTGCATGTTCTCCCCGTCGCGGTAGCCGCTCAGCATCGGGATAAGCACGATATTGGCGGTTTTTTCATACTCCAGCGTGGCGGTATGGATCATGCCAATATAAATCCGCCGCGACTTCAGCGTGACGTGCGCAAGTTCACCTTCCTCCATGCACTGATAGAGCAGTTGTTCAATCCCGCTCGATTGTGCCAGCCGCTTGTAGAGCTTTTTCCGGCCTTCGCCGTCCAGCCGCGCGCTGCCGGCCCAGTTAGAACGATAGAGACAAAACAGGATCGCAAAGGCCAGCATCACCACGACCGGAGCCTGAATCCCTAAAAAGCTCCAGTTCATAAAATCAATTTGCCAGTCGGCGTATTTTGCGGACGTGAAATGGAACGTGTTGTCGGCGGCGGAGAGGGCGAACAACAGCAGCCAGAGCAGGCCGGTGGCGATCACGCCCTGTAAAACGAAAATGCAGCCATACAGCGCCACAAGGAAATAGACATCCCAGCCGAATGAACGCTTAATTTTGAACCGGGTTGAGAGATCGCGGCTGGTGTACCAGTAGCCGCATACCATCAATACCATGAATATTGCCGTTCCCATTTCAGGCCCTCTTCAGCGCGTTGACATGGCGCAGAAAGTCCTGCCGAACCTCGTTACTTTTGTAGTTAACCGAGGCGTTTCCATCCTGATCGATGATGATGCGGTCGCCATCCTCTACGGCTTCGATAATTTCCTGGTGACTCATAACCTGCAACAAGGATTCCGGGCTGGAAAAGAGCGCCATCAGTAAATTTTTCATCGCGTGACATCCTTATGAATTAAAAGGATAAGTCTGGAAGATAAATGGCACCTTTGCCTTAAGGTTATCCCTAAAAATAACGGCACGGCGGTGAGAATCTGCTTTTGACTCAAATTGGCACCTCAGGGAAGTTTTTAAAATACTGAATTAAAAGAGGTATAAAAAATATATCTGCACAAACTTGGACAAATAACGCTAATTGTGTAAGTTTTAATTATGCGATTTCGCTACGTTGTTTACAGCCAGGATGTGACCCATGAGCACGTTGCCGTCCGTCATCAGTCGATTCGTTGATTATTACGCCACGCTGGATACCCAGCCACCTTCGGCGCTGGCAAAGATTTATCGCGCCGATGCCACGCTTATCGATCCCTTTGGCGAACACAGCGGGTTGTTCGCGATTCAGCGCTATTTCACTCACCTGCTGGCTAACGTCCAGCGGTGCCGCTTTACCGTCGATGCACCCTTGCAGCAGGGCGATCGCTTTGTTGTTACCTGGATGATGCACTGGTCGCACCCGCGTATTGCCCGGGGGGCAATGCGCCAGCTGCCGGGCTGCTCTGTGGTAGACATGCGCGACGATCGCATTGTTCGCCAGCGGGATTACTACGATGCCGGAGAGATGATTTACGAACATCTTCCGGTGCTCGGCTGGGCCGTACGCGGCGTGAAGCGGAGAGTGAAATCATGAAAACGGTTCTGATCACCGGCGCAAGCTCGGGCATAGGGGCCGGGCTGGCGAAATCTTTTGCCGACGATGGCTACCGGGTGATTGCCTGCGGGCGCGATGCGCAACGTCTGGCAGCCGTGCATCAGCACAGCCCCAACATTACGGTGCGCCTGTTCGATATGACAGACAGGGACGCCTGTCGCCAGGCGCTGGCGGACTGTGCTGCCGACACGGTGATTCTTTGCGCCGGAACCTGCGAGTATCTCGATCGCGGCGAGGTGGATGCCGCGTTGGTGGCGCGCGTCATGACCACCAATTTCATGGGGCCGGTAAACTGCCTTGCGGCGTTGCGGCCGCAGCTGATATCCGGCAACCGCGTGGTGCTGGTCAGTTCGATGGCGCACTGGCTTCACTTCCCGCGAGCCGAAGCCTATGGCGCCTCTAAAGCGGCGTTAACCTGGTTTGCTGAGACGCTGCGCCTCGACTGGGAGCCGAAAGGGATCGCCGTCACGGTCGTTTCACCTGGTTTTGTCGACACGCCGCTGACCCGAAAAAATGATTTCCCGATGCCGGGCCGGGTCAGCGTGGAGGACGCCGTCCATGCCATTCGTCGCGGTCTGGCAAAAGGGAAGGATCATATCGCGTTTCCCGCCGGGTTTAGCCTGGCGCTGCGCCTGCTCTCCGGTCTGCCCGATAAACTTCAGCGCGCACTGCTGCGCAGGATGGTGCGACCATGAAGATCGCGATTATCGGCAGCGGTATCGCCGGGTTAACCTGTGCCTGGCGGCTCGCCGGACATCATCAGGTCACGCTGTTTGAAGCGCAGGCCACGCCGGGCGGTCATACCGCAACGGTGGATGTCGACACGCCGCAGGGCAACTTTGCCATCGACACCGGTTTTATTGTCTACAACGACCGCACCTATCCGCGCTTCATGGGGCTGCTGAGCGAACTGGGCATCAGCGGGCAAAAAACGCAGATGAGTTTTTCGGTGCATAACCCGCAGAGCGGGCTGGAGTACAACGGCCACACGCTGACGTCGCTGTTCGCCCAGCGTCGTAATCTGTTAAACCCTGCGTTCTGGACGCTGCTGAAGGAGATCGTGCGCTTTAACCGGCTGGCGAAACAGACGCTCCGGGGTGACGTCAGCGAGTCCGCCACGCTGGAGACGTTCCTGCACCAGCACCGCTTCACGCCTTTTTTTGCGCGTCACTACATTCTGCCAATGGGGGCGGCTATCTGGTCATCCTCGCTACATGAGATGAAACGCTTCCCGCTGCCGCTCTTTTTACGCTTTTTTGAAAACCACGGTCTGCTGGACATTACCCATCGTCCGCAGTGGTACGTGGTGCCGGGTGGCTCCCGGGAGTACATTCGCGCGATGCTGGACAAGCTTGGCAATCGCCTGACGCTGCACCTCAATGCGCCGGTGCAGCAGATTATTCGCCACGATCGCGGGGTTGATATAACGCGTGAGGACGTAACAGACAACTTTGATCAGGTGATCTTCGCCTGCCACTCCGCTCAGGCGCTGGCGATGCTCGCCAGCCCAACGCAGGCTGAACGTGAGGTGCTGGGTGATATCGGCTGGCAGCGTAACGAGGTGGTGCTTCACAGCGATCCGCGCTGGCTGCCGGTGCGCAAGCGCGCGTGGGCGAGCTGGAACTACCGCCTCAGCGAGCAGGATCGGGCCAGCGCCTGCGTCACCTATAACATGAATATTTTGCAGGGACTGCCGCCGGGTAGCCCGCTGTTTTGCGTCACCCTCAACCCGGAAACGCCGGTGGAAGAACGCTATGTGCTGCGCCGCTTTGTCTATGAGCATCCGCTTTTTAACCCGCAAAGCTGGCAAGCCCAGGCCCGACGCGGAGAAATAAACGGTCGCCAGCGGAGCTGGTTCTGCGGCGCGTACTGGTACAACGGCTTCCACGAAGATGGGGTACGCAGTGCGCTGGATGTGGTAAACGCTATCGCGGCCGGGGAGGGCAACTGAGATGAACAGCTGCCTTTACCACGGCACATTGCGCCATCGCCGTCTTTCGCCAAAAGCGCACCACTTTACCTACAGCGTCTTTATGGCCTGGCTCGATCTCGATGAGCTGGACGCGCTGCCCTCCGTCGGTGTGCGCCGTAACCGCGTTGCGCCCGCGGCATTTTATGATGCGGACTACCCGCTGGGCACGCCGCTCAAGGAGTGCATCCTTGAGCGTCTGGAAAATCTGACCGGCGAACGCCCGGCGGGGCGGGTCATGCTTCTAACCCAACTGCGTTATTTCGGCTTTCATTTTAACCCGGTCAATTTTTACTACTGCTATGACAGGGAAGACACCCTGCGCTGGGTTCTCGCCGAAGTCCGCAACACGCCGTGGAATGAACGACACTACTACGCGGTAGCGGGGCGGGACGCCCCGCCGACGGAAAAAGCGTTTCACGTCTCGCCCTTTAATCCGATGGACATGGTCTACCACTGGCGCTTCAACAGTCCGTCCAGCACGCTGCGCATGCATATCGAAAACCATCAGGAGACGAAGGTGTTTGATGCCACTCTGACGCTGCGCCGGGAGCCGCTGACGCGCGCAGCGCTGCGGTCGCTGCTGGCGCGGATCCCGTTGATGACCCTCAAAACCGTTCTCGCTATTTACTGGCAGGCGCTCAGGCTGTGGCTGAAGCGCGTGCCGCTGCATAACCATCCCCTAAGCAGGAGTGAACGCTCATGACCGATCCCGTCTTTGCGCTTGAACCCGATATCCCGCGCAACGTCCGCGTCGCGCGATGGCTGCTTTTTCGCCTGCTGAACGGGCTGCGCGGCGGCTCGCTGACGCTGCGTGAAGGCGCGCAGACATTCCAGTTCGGCGACGCCTCCACCGCGCTTCACGCTGAGGTGCAGGTACTCGCGCCGGGCGTCTACTGGCGCATTTTAACCGGGGGCAGCCTCGCCGCGGCACAAGCGTGGATAGATGGCGACTGGGAGACGGCCCACCTGACGCCGCTGCTGGAGCTGATAGCGCGCAATAGCCAGATCCTCGGGCAACTGGAAAAAGGGTTTCGCCTGCTCGGGAAACCGGTAGAGCGGCTACGGCACTGGATGCGGCGCAACTCCCGCGCGCAGGCACGGGAAAATATTGCCGCCCATTACGATTTGGGCAACGCCTTTTACGCCCATTTCCTTGATGAACAACTCCTTTACTCCAGCGCGCTGTTTACCGGGGAAGAGCAGGATCTCGCGGCGGCTCAGCAGGCAAAAATGGCCAGGCTGTGCGACCAACTGGCGCTCACCGCAAACGATCATCTGCTGGAGATTGGTACCGGCTGGGGGGCGATGGCGGAATATGCCGCCCGTCATTATGGCTGCCGGGTAACAACTACCACGCTATCGCAGGAGCAGTACCAGTGGGCCACCGCGCGGATCGCGCGGGCAGGTTTACAGGATCGCGTTGAGGTGCTGCTCTGCGACTACCGCGATCTGACCGGAGTGTACGATAAGCTGGTGTCGGTTGAGATGATTGAAGCCGTCGGCCAACGCTACCTGCCAACGTTTTTCCGCACCTGCCAGGCGCGTCTGCGTCCGGGCGGGCGGATGGCGATTCAGGCCATCACCATTCAGGATCAGCGCTATCGCGACTACAGCAAAAGCGTCGATTTTATTCAGCGCTACATCTTCCCCGGCGGCTTTTTGCCCAGCATCACCGCCATGAATGAACTGATGACCCGCCATACCGATTTTGTCGTGCGTAACCTCTTCGATATGGGGCCGGACTACGCCCGCACGCTGGCGCACTGGCGTCAGCGCTTCGTTCACGCCTGGCAGGAGATTGAAAAGCTCGGATTTGATGACCGTTTCCGCCGGATGTGGCTGTACTACCTCGGCTACTGTGAAGCCGGGTTTAACGCCCGCACCATCAGCGTGGTGCAACTGACTGCGGAACGCGTATGAAGCGCTACGGGCAGGTCTTTCTGTTGGCCATCGGGTTTGATCTCTACTGGACGCTGGTGGTGCTGTTTCGCGAGCAGGGGCTGGTCATCTGGATCGCGCTGGCGCTGATTGCCTGGCTGTTGTTACCGCCATCACACCGGGTATACGCTCTTGTGCTGGCGGCGTCGGGCGCGATGCTGGACGCCCTTTGGGCGCTGACGGGGTTGATTTCATTCACTGGCACGTCTCTGATGCCGCTATGGATGGTGGCGCTGTGGCTGATGTTTGCCACCGTCTGGACGCAACTGACCCGCACGACCACCTTGCCGGGCTGGCTGCTGACGGCGCTGGCGACCTTGGGCGGGCCGCTGGCCTACCTGTTTGGCGAGCGTCTGGGGGCCATCACGTTCCTGGAGCCGACTTTTATCGTCGTCAGCTGGATGATCCCGGGCTGGTTGGTGCTGATGCTGTTTTTCCACCTGCTGATGGGGAGACAACAATGAAAAATCTGTTACTGGTGCTCGCCTTGTCCATCTTCACCTGTACCGTGCAGGCGGCAGACTGGCTGAGCTGGCGCAAGGTAGGCGATGCCACCCTCACCTGGGGGCCGTTTACCGTTTATACCTCTCAGCTGCTGACGCCCGACGGCAGCTATACAGGAACAGACAGCGATAACGCGCTGATTATCACCTATGCCCGGTATATCGATGGCGACGACCTGGTCGAGGCGACCCGCGACCAGTGGCAGGCGCAGGGCATTTTGCAGCAGGCGCCGCAGAGTGAAGCCTGGCTGCGGATGCTAAAAGCGCTCTGGCCCGACGTCACGCCCGGCACGCAGCTCGCGTTTGTGGTTAATAACGGTCAGGGGCAATTCTGGTATCGCCCCACGGCTTTGCAGAAAAAATTTACGCCCCTCGGGCCGCGCCAGTCGGCAGCGTTTAGCTCGCGCTTTCTGGCGATCTGGCTCGATCCCCGCACCGAGTATCCTGAACTGCGTCAGCAGTTAATCGGAGGACCACAATGAAACGATTCCTGTTAATGGCGCTTACACTGACAATGCTGGTGGCCGGGTGCAGCACAGAAGTGACCGAGTATCGTCAGCAGCAGCCAAGGCTTGATATTTTCCACTACTTCCAGGGCAAAACCGAGGCGTGGGGGATGGTGCAGGACCGCAGCGGTAAGCAGATCCGCCGTTTTCACGTCGAGATCGCCGGAGATGTTATCGGCGATACGCTGACGCTGAACGAGCATTTTGTCTATGACGATGGCGAAAAGCAGCAGCGCGTCTGGCATATCCGCCGCATTGGCCACGATCGTTACGAAGGCACGGCGGGTGACATAGAAGGTGTCGCGACAGGTCAGGTTTCGGGCAACGCCCTTAACTGGCGCTACAGCATGAACGTGAAGGCGGATGGCAAAACCTGGCTGCTGCACTTTGATGACTGGATGTATTTGCAGGACAGCACCCGTCTGTTCAATAAAACCGAGATGAAGAAATTTGGCGTCACCGTCGCCACGGTGACGCTGTTCTTTACCCGCAAAGAGGGCGGTTAATCCTCTTCGGGCTGAGGTTTACTGCTTGAGTAGATGAAGAAGAGCGCGATACTCAGGCAGACCACGGCCCCGAAACGGCTCGCTGAAAACGGAATGGCTTCATTGTTCAGCCAGCCAAAGTTATCAATCAGCATGCTCATGGCCAGCTGACCCAGGATCACCGCTACCGTGGCAACGGCGGTGCCGATACGCTGCACCGCGAGCACCATAATCACTATATAGGGCACGCCGCACAGGGCGCCCAGAAGCTGCCACTTGGGCACATCCATCAGGCTGACCGCCTGTTTCGGCTCAAAAAAGAAAATGAGCAGGGCGGTTACCAGCGCGCCGACGGAAAAGGTCAGAAACGCGCTTTTGAATACCCCCACGCTGCTGCCTAATTGCCCGTTAATGGCAGCCTGAATGCTCAGCGTCGCGCCGCCAATCACCGCCAGAATAATCATAATCACTGTCATAACGTTACCCCTGCGCCACGAGAATGAGCGCGGCGATGATAAATCCCAGCGCAATAATGCGTTTTGTATCGATCCTGCGGTGCGGCGTACCCAGCAGGCCATAGTGGTCAATAATCAGGCTTTTAAAGACCTGGCCTGCCAGAATGCCGATCATCGTCATAGCAATACCGATCGCTGGCGTGGCAATGGTGAGAATGATGACGTAGACCGGGCCGAGCACGCCGCCCAGCAGGTGCCATGACGGCTGCGCAAAAAATGAGGGACTGTTGCGGGGGCTGAAAAACAGCATCAGCAGAAACGTCAGCCCGGTTCCCACGCTAAATATGCTGAACGCCGCCCACAGGTCGCCCACCTCCGCGCCCAGCGGCCCCAGCAGCCCGGCTTCCACGGACAGCCCCATGCCGCCGGCAATCACCAGTAAAATTAAAATAATGTGCATAACGCTTTTTCTCCTTTTTCCAGGCGGAGAAGATTACGTCTGAACATCATTGAGAAAAATGCCATAATGCAGGAAACACCTGTGCAGGAAATGCATTAATGATGGATGCCGGACATATCAGCATTCGCGCGCTGCTGATCTTCATCGACGTTTATGAAACGCAGAATTTTTCCGTGGTGGCGAGGCGGGAAGGGATTTCTGCGTCGCAGGTTTCCCGCGTGATCCACCAGCTTGAGGACGCCCTCGGGCAACAGCTTTTCTACCGCAACACGCGGGCGATTATGCCCACAGAGAGCGGGCATCTTTTTGTGCGCTACGCCCGGGCGATGGCCGGAAATCTGGAGGATGCGCGACGCGAGCTGGATGAACGCGCCCGCGAGCCGTCGGGCACGCTGCGTATCAATGGCCCGGTCTTTTTCGGACAACGGCACATCGCGCCGGGCCTGCCGGGGCTTCTGGCGCGTTATCCTCGTCTCTCCATTGAACTGACCCTCACCGACGATTTTATCGATCCGCACCGCGACGCCGCGGACGTTATCTTCCGCATCGGCGCGCTGACGGACTCCTCGTTTCACGCCCGGGTGTTCGGTCAGCAGTTCTACCATCTGGCGGCCTCGCCGGACTATCTGCAAAAACATGGCGCACCCGAGGGGCCGGACGATCTCAGCCGTCACCACTGTCTGATTTACCGCGGTTCGTCCGGGCCTAACCGCTGGCTGATCCGGCAGCCGGGCGAGGCGTGGGTTCACTATCCCATCGTACCGCTGATGACTTCCAATAACGCGGAAACCCTCCTGATTGCGGCGCTGGGCGGCATGGGCGTTGTGCTTTTCCCGGACTGGATGGTGAGCGAACGGCTCAAAAGCGGTGAGCTGGTGGCACTGCTGCCGGAAATGGAGTGTTCAATTAATACGGAGCCACTGACGATTGCGGCGATTTACCCGAACGCGCGTCATCCGCCCCTTAACGTCAGGGCGGTGATTGACTACTATATTGAGCGGTTCGGTACGCCGCTGTACTGGCAAACCTGAAGGTTAGCGGGCAAGCTCGCGACGGATAATGTCAGCCCCGGCGCTTAATGCCTTCAGCTTACCGTTGGCGACCTGGCGGGAAAGGGGAGCCATGCCGCAGTTGGTGGACGGATAGAGCTTGTCTGCATCCACAAACTGCAACGCCTTGCGTAGCGTATCGGCAACCTCTTCCGGCGTTTCGATGGTCTGGGTGGCAACATCAATTGCCCCGACCATCACTTTTTTACCGCGGATCAGCTCCAGTAGATCCATCGGCACGCGCGAGTTGTGGCACTCCAGCGAGATGATATCGATCTTTGAGGTCTGCAACTTAGGAAACGCCTCTTCATACTGGCGCCACTCGGAGCCGAGCGTTTTTTTCCAGTCCGTATTGGCTTTGATGCCGTACCCGTAGCAGATATGTACTGCGGTTTCGCATTTCAGCCCTTCAATGGCGCGCTCCAGCGCGGCGATGCCCCAGTCATTCACTTCGTCGAAAAAGACGTTAAAGGCAGGTTCGTCGAACTGAATAATGTCAACGCCGGCCGCCTCCAGCTCGCGGGCTTCCTGATTGAGAATTTTAGCGAACTCCCAGGCCAGCTTTTCGCGGCTTTTATAGTGAGCATCGTATAGCGTGTCGATCATGGTCATCGGGCCGGGCAGCGCCCACTTGATCGGCTTGTCCGTCAGCTGGCGCAGGTATTTCGCGTCGTCTACAAACACCGGTTTCTGGCGCGCCACCGCGTCTACCACGGTCGGCACGCTCGCATCGTAACGGTTACGGATCCGCACCGTCTGACGATTTTCAAAATCCACGCCGCTGAGATGTTCAATAAAGGTGGTGACGAAATGCTGGCGGGTTTGTTCCCCGTCGCTGACGATATCAATCCCGGCGCGAATCTGTTCATCCAGAGACAAACGAAGCGCATCCTGTTTCCCTGCCAGTAATTCCTCGTCCTGGAGTTTCCACGGCGACCAGAGCGTTTCCGGCTGCGCAAGCCAGGTGGGTTTCGGCAGGCTGCCAGCCGTCGATGTCGGGAGCAATGTTTTCATAAGAAGAACCTTTTATTCGTATTAAATTAAAGCGTGAAGTGATGAGACCACTGCTCAAGAAGGGTTTTATAGGGTTTGATGAACCGCTCTTCGGTATATTTACCCTGTTCAATGGCCAGCCGGCTGCGCTCTTCACGGTCATAGACGATTTTTGTTAATGAGTGATCCTGCTGATTCAGGTCGGGCTGATAGCACTGTCCCGCAGCGGAATTGGCATTGTAAATTTCTGGTCGATAGATCTTCTGGAACGTCTCCATGGTGCTGATGGTGCCGATCAGTTCCAGATTGGTGTAATCACGCAGTAAATCGCCGGTGAAGAAGAAGGCAAATGGCGCGACGCTGTTTTCCGGCATGAAATAGCGAACCTTGAGGCCCATCTTCGCGAAGTACTGTTCCGTTAGCGACTCGCCGTCCGGCTGGTACTCATACCCCAGCACCGGGTGGTGGTTACCGGTACGACGATAGGTGTCTTTGCTGGAGACGCTCAGGCAGATCACCGGCGCTTTTTTAAAGTTCGCCTGATATTCCGCAGAATGAATGAAGCTTTTAAAGATATTGCCGTGCAGCTCGCCAAAATTCTCGGGGAGGGTAAAACGGGGCTGATCTTTATTATGTTCCAGCAGCAGGACGCTGAAATCATAGTCACGAACATAGGATGAGAAGTTATTCCCGACGATGCCTTCGATGCGCTCGTGGGTCTTTTTATCCACAATCGTCGTTTGCAGAATTTCGATGGCCGGGAAAGTAAAATCGCCGCCGATATTCATATCGACTGAAATAATCTCCAGCTCGACGGCATAGCGGTCGGCTTTCGGGTTATCCCAGCTCGCCAGCGCGTTAAAGCGGTTGTTGATCATCACCAGCGTATTGCGCAGGTTCTCCTGACGCTTCTCGCCACGCGCCAGGTTGGCGAAGTTGGTGGTGGTACGCGTGTTTTCTGACGGGTTATAATTTTCATCAAAGCAACTGCGCTTAAGGGTAAATGTGAAAGCCTGACTCATTTGGTTATGCATCCTAAGTTCATGTTGCCTAAACGTTATCAATGCATAATTTATGCCTGAGCCACTGGCGCAGGGGAAGTGACTTAATTTCACTGCGTCATGAGGGTTCTTCATGAACTGCGCGATTCAGGTATAATCCCCCGACATTTCCAACCGGTTTAAACGATCATGACAAAACTCACCCTACAAGAGCAGATGCTGAAAGCGGGCTTAGTCAGCAGTAAAAAGATGGCGAAGGTTCAGCGCACGGCAAAAAAATCCCGCGTCCAGGCTCGCGAGGCGAGAGAGGCTGTTGAAGAGAACAAGAAAGCCCAGCTGGAGCGTGATAAGCAGCTGAGCGAACAGCAAAAACAGGCGGTGCTGGCAAAAGAGTTCAGGGCGCAGGTGAAGCAGCTGATTGAGATGAACCGCATCACCGTGGCGAAGGGCAACATTACCTTTAACTTTACCGATGGCAGCCTGATCAAAAAAATCGACGTCGATAAGCAGACGCAAACCCAGCTGATCAACGGTCGCCTGGCGATTGCCCGACTGGTGATTAACGCGAATGGCGACTGTGATTACGCGATTATCCCGGCGGTGGTGGCGGATAAAATTGCCCAGCGCGATGCGGACAGCATTGTGCTAAACAGCGCGCTGAGTCAGGAAGAGCAGGACGAAGACGATCCGTACGCAGACTTCAAAATCCCTGACGATTTAATGTGGTAAACCTCGTTCAGAATGGCGCGGCGTGACGGGCATTCATGGTCTCGCCGCTCAGCGGATGAATAAAACTCAGAACGCTTGCATGCAGCATCAGCCGGGGCGTTTCTTCCGCCCCCGGCCATTCCAGACCCCCATACAGATCGCACCCCAAAATAGGGTGGCCTAACTGCTGACAGTGAATGCGCAGCTGGTGGGTGCGCCCGGTCTCCGGGGTAAGCTCAACCCGCGTCAACGGCATTGTCGTATCCTGATAAATACGTTCCATCACCCGATAGCGGGAGCGAGCGGGCTTACCGGTGCGGGCACAGATCGTCATCAGCGGAAACAGCGCCGGATCTTTGGCAATCGGGGCATCCACGGTCCCTTCGTCCTGTTCCACATGTCCGCACAACAGGGCGGTGTAAACCTTGGTCACGGCGCGCTGGCTGAACTGGTGGCAAAGCGCGGCGTTAATCGCTTTGTTACGTGCAATGACCATCAGACCCGAAGTGCCAAAATCAAGACGATGCACCAGCGTGCAGCCGGGAAAGGTTTGCACCAGACGGTGGTGGACGGAATCGCGGTTTTGCGGATTTTTCCCGGACAGGCTGAGCAGCCCTGAGGGTTTGTTGATCAGCAGCAGATGCTCGTCCTGCCAGAGGATCTCAATGTCGTCGTGACAGGGTGGTGCAATAAACGTATCGATAATGACAGACATCAGGCCGCCGGGCTGGAGAGTGGGTGCGGATGATAACGAAATACGGGGGAAAGAAAAACCCTCCCACCGGGCGGTGAGAGGGGGAAAATTTAGGCTGCGACCAGGCTGTCGATAGCGGCTTTCGCGTCGGTCTGCGCTTTGGTGGCCACTTCCGGGCCGTAAGCGATACCTTCAGCGAACACGAAGTTCACGTCGGTAATGCCGATGAAGCCCAGGAACAGCGTCATGTACGGTGCGACCAGATCGCTAGGGGTATCTTTGTGAATACCGCCGCGGCTGGTCAGGACGATAGCGCGTTTACCTTTCACCAGACCTTCCGGTCCGTTCTCGGTGTAACGGAAGGTTACGCCAGCGCGCGCCACCAGGTCGAAGTAGTTCTTCAGCTGCGTAGGAATGTTGAAGTTATACATTGGGGCGTTGATCACGATAACGTCGTGGGCCTGCAACTCAGCAATCAGCTCGTCGGAGAGCGCCAGGGCTTCCTGCTGACGTGGGGTGAGAGGCGCATCGCTCGGACGCAGCGCGCCAACCAGCTCGCCGTCCAGCACAGGAATCGGGTTTGCCGCCAGGTCACGCACGGTGATTTCATCCGCGCTGTGCTGTTCACGCCACTGTTCAACGAAATAGTCAGCCAGCTGACCAGACTGTGAATACCCTGCCAGAATACTGGATTTCAACACTAATACTTTGCTCATGGGAATTTCCTGTTTTGTATTTGATTGAGGGGGTTGCCCCGTTGCTTGTTGACACTTTATTCACAATCCTGCCACAGGGATAGCGCAATATATCGAAGCCTATGTTCGAATTTTTTGAATAAGGCGCGAAAAGCACTGATGTGGTACTCTATAGCAATCATTAAAAAGAGATTTTATCCGGCAGTGCACTGCCCGTTAACGCTATGACAGAACAACAGAAATTATCCTTCCCGGTGCTGATGCAACAGCTTGATTCGCTGATGCTGCGCGATAAACAGCGGTTTGCGCGCCGTCTGCACGGCGTTAAGAAGGTTAAAAATCCTGATGCACAACAGGCCATTTACCAGGAGATGGCCAAAGAGATTGAACAGGCGGCAGGGAAAGTTGTGCTGCGTGAAGCCGCACGCCCGGAGATTACCTATCCGGAAAACCTGCCCGTCAGCCAGAAAAAACAGGACATTCTTGAGGCCGTGCGCGATCACCAGGTGGTGATCGTCGCGGGGGAAACCGGTTCAGGTAAAACCACTCAGCTGCCGAAGATCTGCATGGAATTAGGCCGCGGGGTGAAAGGGTTGATCGGTCACACCCAGCCGCGTCGTCTGGCGGCGCGCACCGTGGCGAACCGTATTGCCGACGAGCTGCAAACGGAGCCGGGCGGCTGCATCGGCTACAAGGTGCGATTCAGCGACCACGTCAGCGATAACACCATGGTTAAGCTGATGACCGACGGTATCCTGCTGGCGGAAATCCAGCAGGATCGTCTGCTGATGCAGTACGACACCATCATCATCGATGAAGCGCACGAGCGCAGCCTGAACATCGACTTCCTGCTCGGCTACCTGAAAGAGCTGCTGCCCCGGCGTCCGGATCTGAAAATCATCATCACCTCCGCGACCATCGACCCGGAGCGCTTCTCAAAACATTTCAACAATGCGCCGATCATTGAAGTCTCAGGCCGAACCTACCCGGTTGAAGTGCGCTATCGCCCGATTGTTGAAGAGGCGGACGATACCGAGCGCGACCAGCTTCAGGCCATCTTCGATGCCGTCGATGAGCTGGGCAACGAGAGTTCTGGCGACATTCTGATCTTCATGAGCGGCGAGCGTGAGATCCGCGATACCGCCGATGCGCTCAGCAAGCGCGATCTGCGCCATACCGAGATCCTGCCGCTGTACGCGCGCCTGTCCAACAGCGAGCAGAACCGCGTGTTCCAGCCGCACAGCGGGCGCCGCATCGTGCTGGCGACCAACGTGGCCGAAACCTCGCTGACCGTACCGGGCATTAAATACGTGATCGACCCGGGTACGGCGCGCATCAGCCGCTACAGCTACAGAACCAAAGTTCAGCGTCTGCCGATCGAGCCGGTTTCGCAGGCGTCAGCTAATCAGCGTAAGGGCCGCTGCGGCCGCGTGTCGGAAGGGATCTGTATTCGTCTCTATTCGGAAGACGATTTCCTGTCGCGCCCGGAGTTTACCGATCCGGAGATCCTGCGAACCAACCTGGCATCCGTTATCCTGCAAATGACCGCGCTGGGGCTGGGCGATATCGCCGCCTTCCCGTTTGTGGAAGCGCCGGATAAGCGCAATATTCAGGACGGGGTGCGGCTGCTGGAAGAGCTGGGGGCCATTACTACCGACGAGCAGGCGACGGCCTACAAGCTAACGCCGTTGGGCCGCCAGCTTAGCCAGCTGCCGGTCGACCCGCGTCTGGCGCGCATGGTGCTGGAGGCGCAAAAACACGGCTGCGTGCGCGAGGCGATGATCATCACCTCGGCGCTCTCCATTCAGGATCCGCGCGAGCGTCCAATGGACAAACAGCAGGCGTCGGATGAAAAACACCGTCGCTTCCACGATAAAGAGTCCGATTTCCTCGCATTCGTCAACCTGTGGAACTACCTCGGCGAGCAGCAAAAAGCGCTCTCTTCGAATCAGTTCCACCGTCAGTGCCGGGTGGATTTCCTCAACTACCTGCGCGTGCGCGAATGGCAGGATATCTACACCCAACTGCGCCAGGTGGTGAAAGAGCTGGGCATCCCGGTGAACAGTGAACCGGCGGAGTACCGCGAAATTCATATTGCCCTGTTGACCGGCCTGCTGTCCCATATCGGGATGAAGGATGCGGATAAACAGGAATTTACCGGCGCACGCAACGCGCGTTTCTCCATCTTCCCGGGCTCCGGTTTGTTCAAGAAGCCGCCGAAGTGGACCATGGTTGCCGAGCTGGTGGAAACCAGCCGTCTGTGGGGGCGTATCGCCGCGCGTATCGATCCAGAGTGGGTTGAGCCGGTGGCGCAGCACCTGCTGAAACGCTCGTACAGTGAGCCGCACTGGGAGCGCGGGCAGGGCGCGGTGATGGCGACGGAAAAAGTCACCGTTTACGGCCTGCCGGTGGTTGCAGCGCGTAAGGTTAACTACAGCCAGATTGACCCGGCGCTGAGTCGCGAGCTGTTTATCCGCCATGCGCTGGTGGAAGGCGACTGGCAGACGCGCCATGCGTTCTTCCGCGAAAACCTCAAGCTGCGCGCCGAGGTGGAAGAGCTTGAGCACAAGTCCCGCCGCCGCGACATTCTGGTGGACGACGAGACGCTGTTTGAGTTTTACGACCAGCGCATCAGCCACGATGTGATCTCGGCGCGCCATTTCGACAGCTGGTGGAAGAAAGCCAGCAAAGAGACCCCGGACCTGCTCAACTTTGAAAAGAGCATGCTGATCAAAGAGGGCGCGGAGTCGGTCAGCAAGCTCGACTACCCGAACTTCTGGCATCAGGGCAACCTGAAGCTGCGTCTGACCTATCAGTTTGAGCCGGGCGCGGATGCCGATGGCGTGACGGTGCACATTCCGCTGCCGCTGTTAAACCAGGTGGATGAGAGCGGGTTTGAGTGGCAAATTCCCGGCCTGCGCCGCGAACTGGTCATTGCATTAATCAAATCCCTGCCTAAACCAGTGCGGCGCAACTTTGTACCGGCGCCGAACTACGCCGAAGCGTTTTTAGGCCGCGTCACGCCGCTGGAACTGCCGCTGCTGGACGCACTGGAGCGTGAGTTCCGACGCATGACCGGGACCACCATTGACCGCGACGACTGGAACTGGGATCAGGTGCCCGATCACCTGAAAATCACATTCCGCGTGGTGGACGATAAAAACAAAAAGCTGCTCGAAGGCCGTTCTCTGACGGAGCTGAAAGAAGCGCTGAAAGGTAAAGTCCAGGAGACGCTCTCTGCGGTGGCCGATGACGGTATTGAGCAGAGCGGGCTGCACATCTGGAGCTTTGGTCAGCTTCCGGAAAGCTATGAGCAGAAGCGCGGGAACTACAAGGTGAAAGCCTGGCCCGCGCTGGTGGATGAGCGCGACAGCGTGGCGATTAAGCTCTTTGACAATCCGCAGGAGCAACAGCAGATGATGTGGCGCGGGCTGCGTCGCCTGCTGCTGCTTAACATCCCGTCGCCGATTAAGTATCTGCACGAGAAGCTGCCGAACAAAGCCAAGCTGGGGCTCTACTTTAACCCGTACGGTAAGGTGCTGGATCTGATCGACGACTGCATCTCCTGCGGTGTGGACAAACTGATCCACGAGGCGGGCGGTCCGGTCTGGACGGAAGAGGGCTTTGCTCAGCTTCATGAAAAGGTGCGCGCGGAGCTGAACGACACCGTGGTGGAGATTGCCAAACAGGTCGAGCAGATCCTCACCGCCGTGTTCAATATCAACAAGCGTCTGAAGGGGCGGGTGGATATGACCATGGCCCTGGGTCTGTCGGACGTGAAGGCGCAGATGGCGGGGCTGGTGTATCGCGGCTTTGTCACCGGCAACGGCTTTAAGCGTCTGGGTGATACGCTGCGTTATTTGCAGGCGATTGAGAAGCGTCTGGAGAAAATGGCGGTCGATCCGCATCGCGATCGAGCGCAGATGCTGAAAGTCGAAAACGTGCAGCAGGCGTGGCAGCAGTGGCTCAACAAACTGCCGCCAGCGCGTCGCGATGATGACGATGTGCGGGAGATCCGCTGGATGATCGAGGAGCTGCGCGTCAGCTTCTTCGCCCAGCAGCTCGGTACGCCGTATCCCATTTCGGATAAGCGTATCTTGCAGGCGATGGAGCAGATCTCCGGCTAAAACCATTGCCCGGTGGCGCTGCGCTTACCGGGCCTACGGGAGAACATGCAGGCCGGGTAAGGCGTAGCCGCCACCCGGCTTTTTTATCGTTCCACCATCGCTAGCGTAAACCCATCCCACCCCTTAACGCCCACCGTTTGCAGCGCGGTGGCGGTTAAGCGTGGGTTATCTCCAGTCATCTCGATAAACTTCCGTACCCCATGCACGCGTGCATCGTCGCTTTGCCCGTTAACCACCTCGCCGTCGCGCACCACGTTATCGCCGATTATGACCGTGCCGGGACGGGAGTAGTGCAGCGCCCACTCCAGGTAGCCGGGATTGTTTGGCTTATCGGCATCAATAAAGATCAGGTCAAAGGGCGGGACGTCACCGAAATTCTCGAGCGACTTTAGCGCCGGGCCTGTAATCAGTTCGATACGATCGCTGAGTCCCGCAAGGTGAATATTCTGTCGTGCAACAGCGGCATGTTTCGGGTCCGCTTCAAGCGTAATCAGCTTTCCATCCGGCGGCAGGGCGCGCGCCATCCAGATTGAGCTATACGCACCAAGCGTACCGATCTCCAGAATGCGGCGGGCCTGCGTCATGCGGACAAACAGCGCCAGCAGTTGCCCCTGATTAGCGGCAACATCGTGCTCGGGCAAACCGGCGCGTTTGTTGTTTTCAAGCACGCTCTGGAGAACCTCATCCTCAGGAATAAGCGACGAAATCATGTAATTATCTACTGAACACCACTGCTGTTGCATAGATTGACTCCTTGGGGGTATCGCCAGAGGCGAAATGTAGGCCGGGTAAGGCGTAGCCGCCACCCGGCATGTTTTCACGCACTGACCCAACCGCCGCCCAGCGCTTTATACAAATCAATTTGCGCCAGCAGCAGGTTGTTTTTCACCTGTACCACGCTGGTCTGCACCGAGAACAGCGTGCGCTGTGCATCGAGCACATCCAGATAAGAAGAGTACCCGTTGCGGTAGCGGTTTTGCGCTATCCGCAGCGTCTCCTGCGCGACCGCCTGCTGAGCCAACAGCTCGGTAAGCTGTTCCTGATAACGGGTGATGGCATCAAGGCTGTCATTCACCTCGGCAAACGCATTACGTACGGTTTTTTCGTAGCTGTACAACGCCTGATTACGCTGAGACTGGGAGATATCCACCTGTGCATTCAGCGTCTGTCGGTTCAGCAGCGGCGCAAGAATACTGCCGCCCACGCTCCAGAGCTGGAGGGGGTTATCCAGCAATCCCGACAGCGTGCGATCCTGCACCGATCCTGTGGCCGTGAGGTTGATCGACGGCAGCAGGCTGGCACGCGATGCCGCCAGCGTCGCGTCCGCCGCAATCAGCTGACGTTCAGCCTGGACGATATCCGGACGCCGGTTCAGTAACGTCGACGGCAGTTGGGAGGGCAGTTTCAGCGGCGTCAGGGCATCAAAGCTTTCACCGCGCGCAACGTTACCCGGGTTGCTGCCCAGCAGCAGGCTAAGCGCATTCTCCTGCTGCGCAATCTGGTGCTGAAGCAGTGGAACCTGAGCGCGGGTAGCGCGCAGCTCAGAATCCGATTGCATCAGCTCAAGGCGAGAGCTGTATCCCGTCTCAAACTGTCGTTTAGCAAGATTGAACGCCTCTTCACGCGATTTCAGCGTGGACTGGGTAACGCGAAGCTGTTCATCCAGCGACAGGAGAGTGACGTACCCGGAGGCCACCGACGATGCGACCGTGAGATCTGCCGCCGCGGCCGCCGCCTTTTGTGCCTCCAGCGACGCTTCGGCGGCACGGGAGGTGCTGCGGTTTACCCCCCAGATATCCACGTCGTAGCTGGCGGTCAGGCTGCCTTTGTACAACGTACCGTATACCGGAAGGCCTGTGGCGGCGGACTGCGAGCGCGCGCGCGTCCCGGTCACGCCCGCGTCAAGCGACGGGAACAGGCTGCCGTCGGCGGCGTATACCCGGGCCTGATACTCATTAATCCGCTCGCGGGCAATCAGCACGTCGCTGTTGTTCTTCAGCGCCTGATCCACATAGTGATTCAGATTGCTGTCGTGGAAATTACGCCACCAGAGCTGCTCTGTCGGGCTGGTTGGCCCCGACGTCGCGCGCCACTGGGCCGGGATATGCAGGGACGATGTGGCGGGCTCAACGTCAACCGACTGGCAACCCGCAAGGATAGCCATCATCAGCAGGCCGGCTATCGGGCGAAGCGTCATTGTTTCGCCTCCCGCGTGTCGATGGTGACCTGCACCGACATGCCAGGGCGCAGCAGCCGGTACGCCTCCGGCTCACCGAGTACCTCAATGCGTACCGGGATGCGCTGGGCGATTTTAACAAAGTTGCCCGTGGCGTTATCCGGGGTGATAGCGCTGAACTCGACGCCTGTGGCCGGGGATATGCTCTCCACGCGGCCCTGATAGGCTTTATCGTTTAACGCATCGACGGTGAATTTCACTGGCTGTCCGACGCGTAAATTCGCCAGCTGCGTCTCTTTGATATTGGCGATCACCCAGTGCTGCGGCGGGACCAGCGTGGTAAGGTGCGTCCCGGCGGTGACGTACGCTCCCAGACGCACCGCAATCTGCCCGAGCTGACCGTCACGCGGCGCGACAATGCGGGTGTTTTGCAGATCGATCTGCGCAAGCTCCAGCGCGGCTTTCGCATTTTCAACGTCCGCTTCCAGCGAAGCGCGATTGACGATAACCGTTTGTAGATCCTGGCGCGACATCTCAAGCGTTGCTTTCGCCTGGTCGATATCGGCGCTCCCCTGGGCGGCATTGGCCAGCGCCGCATCGCGCTCGCGAATGGACAGGGAGCCGTCTGCGGTCAGATCCTTCACGCGTTTCAGATCCGCCTGGGTTTTCAGACTTTGGGCACGGGCGTTTTTCAGTGCCGCTTCGTTTTTGGCAATCACCGCTTCCGCGCTTTTACGCTGTTGCAGGTTGTTGTTCAGCGCAGCAATTTTCATTGCCAGCTGCGCCTCGGCCTGATGGACGCGCTGGCGATAGATCCGGTCATCAATCTGCAACAGCAGGTCGCCTTTTTTAACCTGCACAAAATCCTGAACATGGACCTCAGTAATGTAGCCGTTGACTTGCGGACTGATGAACGTGGTCTGGCCGCGCACGTAGGCGTTATCAGTAAACTGGGTATGACGCGTGAACGGGGGCAACTGCCAGGCATAAAGGATCACCAGCACCCCGACAATGCCGATAGCCGCGGCGGTGAAAATGGAAACGACGCGTACATTTTTGCGGGTGTTGGCCTGCTCTTTGGCGGCATCCTGCTGACTCATAACTTCTCCTGAAAAATAGTCATTACTTATTGCCAGTGGCGTTCTTAAGGGCCATACGGGCGGTGATGCGCAGGCGCAGCAAGCGCCATAAAATCCAGACCAGCGTGGCTGTGGCAATGCTCGCCGTCAGGAGATAAGTATCGTTGTAAGCCAGAATGTTTGCCTCAAGCGTCGTCACCGTCTGAAGCTGAATAATGGCCTGGGTTCCCAACAGGGAACTGTCGCCAACCAGGCTTTTATACATCTGGGTGTAAAGCTGAATGCGTTCGTTCACCAGCGGGTTGAGGGTGGTGAGCTGGTCAGCCAGCAGGCTGGAATGGTACTTCTCGCGCCAGGTCTGGAAGGTACCAAGGATTGCAGAACCCAGCAGGCCACCAAGGTTCTGACTCATGCCAAACATCACGGAAAAGCTGACCAGATTGCGTGGATCGGCGATCACCCCGCCAATGGCGGCCAGCATCGCAGGGGCGAGGAAGAAAGCGCTGCCGAAACCAAGCAGGAACTGGCTGAACATCAGCTGATCCGGCCGGGTCAGGTTGTTGGACTGGCTGTCCAGCAGCGAAGCAACAATCATCAGCGCCAGCGAGGTGATAATCGGCCAGGCCAGCTTAGTGGGTTTGATCGTCAGACAGCTGGTGACGATACCGCAGACGATTCCGGCGAAAATAGACCACGCCAGATGGGTCATCTGTTCATTCTGTAGGCCCGCATATTGCAGCCAGCCGATGACGCCGGTGTTCTGTTCCGCCAGTACGATGCGGATCAGCAGCATAATCAACCCCAGGCGTACGATGCTGCCGCTGGACAGCCAGCGGGTATTGAGCAGCGGGTTGCTGCGGTTATGTTCAAAGACGATTGCACAGACAATTAGCACCAGCGAGAGAGCCAACGCCCAGCCGATCCACGGTGTTTCAAACCACCATTCCAGACGCCCTAGCGACAGAACCGCGCACAACAGCGCCATACCGGGCGCAAGCAAAAAGAAGGTGATGAAATCTTTCTTCTCGAAAACTTTGCGTCGATCGCCCGGGGGCAGTTTCAGCACCATCACGCAGGCCAGTGAGATCAGGGCCAAACCCAGCTCGAAGAAGTACAGCCCACGCCACTCATCAAGCTGCAACAGCTCGGTGGAGAACAGCCGCGCCAGCGGTATCGCCAGCGACGAACCGGTAATGCCGATGGTCAGCGCCTTCAGTCGGTGCTTCGCGGGCCAGGCCTGTATCTGGTAATAAATGCCGAGCGAGCTGAGCGCGGCGGCGACCATCCCGTGTGCCGCCCGTACCATCAGCGCCGAGCTGAGATCGTTCACAAACAGGTGGAAAAAGGTGACCAGCACATACAGCACCAGGAAGCCTTCCGTAAACGCGCGCAAACCGTACTGCTGGCGAAACTTTACCAGCAGCAGGTTGATAGAGACGTTAGTCATGACATAGACGGCAGGCAGCCAGGCGATTTCAGTCGACCAGGCGCCGAAGGTGCCTTGCAGATTTTGCAGATTGGCGGTGACGACCGCGTTACCCAGCGCCCCGGTCAGGCACACCAGCAGGCCGACCACGCCATAGGCGATCCGTTTCGACGTCGGATGTTCCGGGGTGGAAGGGGAACCCAGCAGAGCGGGTTTCTCGTGTGGCTGCCACTCGCGAGGAGCATAAGGATCGCGTTGGGGCAGGCGCATAACGGGGTTTACCTTTAAAAATGTTGAATTGTGAGCGGGCTAATGATTCTACGGCTGACGCAAATCATAATTCAAGTGAATACGAATATTGTATGTTAATCAAATGTAGAGGGAATGATGAAGAAAAAGTGCGGCTCGCGAACGGAGCCGCAATAATATTATCGCTGTTCCGGCTGCGCCTGAAGGTGGCGTTCACGGTTGATGCGGCTGGCACAAAAAATTGCAATGAGGGAGATAGCGACCGTCACGCCCAGATACCAGGCCACGGGTACCCAGTCGCCGTCGTATTTCGCCAGCAGTCCGGTAGCTATTAGCGGTGCCGTTCCGCCCGCCAGCGCGGCCCCAAGTTGATAACCCAGCGTGATACCGGTGTAGCGAACGTTGGCACTGAAAATTTCAGAGCAGAGCGTGCCGAGAACCGCCGTCACCGGTGCCCACAGTACGCCAAAAGCGATAACGGTCGCGAGCACAATTCCCCAGGTGGTACCGGTATTCAGCAGCATAAACCAGGGCACGATAAACAGGCCGAGCACGAAGACACTGACGGCGTACATACGCTGGCGGCCAACCCTGTCGGAGAGCAGCCCCATCAGCGGGATCATGATAGTGGCGACCAGTGCGCCAAGAGTTACTGCCTCCAGCGCCTGGGATTTCTGATAGGTCAGGGTGGTAGTGGCGTAGCTCACCACAAACGTGGAGAAAATATAGAACGGTGCTGTCTCAACAACCTTAAGCCCGGCGGCAATTAGCACTTCACGCCAGTGGTGTTTTATGGTGTCGCGCAGCGGAGCTTTCGCAACCTGGCCGGATTTTTTCACTTTCTGGAAATCAGGCGTTTCGTCAATATCTTTCCGGATCCAAAGCCCCAATATTACCAGCACGGAACTGAGCAGGAACGGAATGCGCCAGCCCCAGGAGAGAAAATCCTCTTCGCTGAACAGCGTCATTAGCGAGACGATAAATGTCGCCATCAACATGCCGATGGTAACGCCCGCCTGCGGAATACTGCCGAAGAAGCCTTTGCGTTTTTCTGGAGCATACTCGTAAGCCAGCAGCAGCGCGCCACCCCATTCACCGCCGATACCCATCCCCTGAATAATACGCATCAGGATCAGCAACGCGGGCGCCCACATCCCGATCATGTCGTAGGTGGGCAGCAGGCCAATCATCACGGTTGCACCTCCCATCAATGAAAGGGTGAGGACAAGCGTTTTTTTGCGACCGATACGATCCCCGATATGTGCAAAGAGAACGCCGCCAATGGGGCGAATAAAAAAGGTCAACGAGAAGGAGAGATAGGAGAGGATCAGCCCGATTACCGGGTCGACCATCGGAAAGAAAATCTTGTTAAACACCAGCGCGGCAGCGGTGCCATAGAGAAAATAATCAAACCATTCAATAGAACTTCCCGTAAGACTGGCAATTAATACCTTTTTGTTTTTCCGCAATACCGTTGTCGTGCTCTCATGTTGTGTCATGACTCAAAACTCCGCCACGTGGATGATAATAGAGGTGTTACCTGGCGCGCTTCAGGTGCAACCTGTCGGTGTGTAATGGTTGTGAAATTGTTAAGCAACTTAGGGTTGGATGTTACGTTTGGCAAGTCAGCCAGAACTAAAACGGGTCAGATCACGATGGATTAAGCAGCAACTGGTGCTTTTTCAGCACGCTGTTGTGGCAGGATGTGTTGAAGGGCAGATAATCAAAAGCACAAACTCAGGGTGCAACCCAATTGTTTTTGGATGTTTCTGGTTATTTCATCAAAATGACAAATATGCAGCGTAATGAGCACCTCGGCTTTCAGAGTGATCTCCTTTTCACCCCCGTTGTGTGAAGTACTCTAAAGATTAATGCTGTAAGGAGGTAACGATGACAATGGCACTTTTCCCCTGTCTGCCTGGCACAACACTCGACGCCGTGAATACCGTTGGGGCGTGGCTTGCTCAGGACGACTATCAGGACAACCAGCCCGTTGATCTGGTGATTCTGGCGGGTAACGCGGTGATCCCCGCGATTGATGCTGCCTGTAAAATCGCGGCTGAACAGGGGGTTCCTCTGATCATCAGCGGCGGGATCGGTCACTCGACGACCTTCCTCTACGCCGCGATTGCTAAGCACCCCCGCTATAACAGGATACCCACCACCGGGCGGGCTGAGGCGGCTATTCTGGCCGACATCGCCCGTGAATTCTGGAACATTCCGGCTGAGCATCTTCACGTTGAGGATCAGTCGACCAACTGTGGCGAAAACGCCCGCTTCAGCCGGGCGTTGATGAAACAGTCCGGACTGAACGCCGCCCGGGTGCTGGTAGTGCAGGACCCGACGATGCAGCGTCGCACAATGGCTACGTTTGCCCGCGTTTGCCGCGACGAGGCTGCATCGCCCGCATGGATGAGTCATCCCGGCCTGACGCCCGTCCTGCAAAACAGTGACGACGGTCTGGCGTTCAGCGGCCCGGTCGAGGGGTTATGGCCGGTAGAACGTTACCTGTCGCTGGTGCTGGGTGAATTTCCGCGACTCAGGGACGACATCAACGGCTACGGTCCGGCGGGACGTGATTTCATTGCCCATGTCGATATCCCTGCCGACGTGGACGCCGCGTGGCAGATCCTGCGAAACGACGTCATTCTCACCGACGCGCTGGTGAGCCGTTCTCTGCTGTAATGCTCTTGCCCGTTTGCGCCATCTTTTACGCAAACGGGCAGCCTTTGTTGCCGATTTGTGATTTTTGAAACGGGCTGACCCGTTTCTTTTATGAGATATCTCACAAAAACAGACTCATAGAGTAGGCAATTGCCCCGGTAATTATAGTTTTTAACATTAAGTTTACTTGTTAAAAACAGTGTGATTACAGGAGCAGGTTATGACAGTACCCGTACAACATCCTATGTATATTGATGGACAGTTTGTTGCCTGGCAGGGTGATGCCTGGATTGACGTGATCAATCCGGCCACGGAAGAGGTCATTTCCCGTATTCCCGATGGCACCGCCGAGGACGCCCGCAAGGCCATTGACGCGGCAGAGCGCGCGCAGGCTGGCTGGGAGGCGCTGCCGGCCATTGAACGCGCCAGCTGGCTACGCAAAATTTCCGCCGGGATCCGCGAGCGCGTCAGCGAAATCAGCGCGCTGATTGTGGCCGAAGGGGGCAAGATCCAGCAGCTGGCGGAAGTGGAAGTTAACTTTACCGCTGACTATATCGACTATATGGCCGAGTGGGCGCGCCGTTATGAAGGGGAAATCATTCAGAGCGACCGTCCGGGCGAGAATATTCTGGTGTTTAAGCGCGCCCTTGGCGTCACCACCGGCATTCTGCCGTGGAACTTTCCCTTCTTCCTGATTGCCCGTAAGCTCGCTCCTGCGCTAATCACCGGCAACACCATCGTTATCAAACCGAGCGAATTTACCCCAAACAACGCCATTGCGTTTGCCAAAATCGTCGACGAGATTGGCCTGCCGAAAGGCGTCTTCAACCTGGTGCTGGGCCGCGGTGAAACCGTCGGACAGGAGCTGGCCGGGAACCCGAAAGTGGCGATGGTCAGCATGACCGGCAGCGTCGGGGCGGGTGAAAAGATCATGGCTGCGGCTGCGAAAAACATCACCAAAGTGGGGCTGGAGCTGGGTGGTAAAGCCCCGGCCATCGTGATGGACGATGCCGACCTCGAGCTGGCCGTGAAGGCCATTGTGGATTCACGCGTCATCAATACCGGACAGGTGTGTAACTGCGCGGAACGTGTCTATGTTCAGAAGGGGATCTACGACCGCTTTGTGAATCGTCTGGGCGAGGCAATGAAAGCCGTCCAGTTTGGCAATCCGGCTGAGCGAACGGATATTGCCATGGGGCCGCTGATCAACGCCGCCGCGCTGGAGCGTGTGGAGCAGAAGGTGGCGCGCGCGGTGCAGGAAGGGGCTAAAGTGGTCCTTGGCGGTAAAGCGGCAGAGGGCAAAGGGTATTTTTATCCCCCAACGCTGCTGCTGGACGTACATCAGGACATGGCCATCATGCACGAAGAGACCTTTGGCCCGGTGTTGCCGGTGGTGGCTTTCGACACCCTGGAAGAGGCCCTGAAAATGGCCAACGACAGCGACTACGGTTTAACCTCGTCTGTATATACGCAGGATCTGAATGTCGCCATGAAAGCCATTAAAGGGCTTAAGTTCGGCGAGACCTACATTAACCGTGAAAACTTTGAAGCGATGCAGGGCTTCCATGCGGGCTGGCGGAAATCCGGGATCGGCGGGGCGGATGGCAAACACGGTCTGAATGAGTATTTGCAGACGCAGGTAGTCTATTTACAGTCGTAATCAGGAGCCCCCTCCATGCGAGATAATGTGTGCACGGAGCAGTTCCCTCGCCCCTTTGGGGAGAGGGTTAGGGTGAGGGGAACATACGGCTCTGGTGGTCATTCCGTTCACTTTAGGCTCCTTGCTACTCTGTAACAAAATGACCGGTGAACGTGCCAGGGTGGCTCAGTCGCCACCACCCTGGCGACCCGGGCTCCCGGCGGTAAATCGCCGCTTCGCGGTCCCTTCGGCTTATTCCTTCCGGCTTATCGGGGACGGGCGGAGGTAACATCCCTGTAAAGCCCGCCCTCTCGGCGCATCCCTGCGCCTCGCCCCGGCCGGAAGGCAAACGCCTCAGCGATTTTCAGCCGGACCTGGGCATCGCTGTAATCCCTCCGTTATTCTGAAGGCACGTTAATGCTTCTGATTTCAAATAACTGGGAATACTCGGCCCTCCGTAAAAGGGGGTTCACATTTTCAGGAAAGGTGGTTATGTTGGCGCGATAACTGTTATTTATCGGGAAACAACATGCGCACAAAATATACGGGTCTGCAAATCAGCATTCACTGGCTGGTTTTTCTGTTAGTGATTATGGCCTATTGCGCCATGGAATTCAGAGGTTGGTTCCCGCGAACCGATCGTCCGCTTATTAATATGATCCACGTTTCCTGCGGGATCAGCATCCTGGTGCTGATGGTGGCGCGCCTGCTTATCCGCCTGAAATTCCCGGCTCCGCCCATTCAACCGAAACCAAAAGCGATGATCACCGGGCTGTCCCATCTGGGGCATCTGGTTATCTACCTGCTGTTTATTGCGCTGCCGCTGATCGGCATGGTGATGATGTATAACCGGGGAAATGACTGGTTTGCGTTTGGCCTGACGATGCCGCATGCGGCGGAGGGGAATTTTGACCTGGTGGATACGCTAAAAGCGTGGCACGTAACGCTGGCGAATCTGGGGTATTTTGTGATTGGTTTGCACGCCTTTGCCGCGCTGATGCATCACTATTTCTGGAGAGACAATACGCTGCTGCGCATGATGCCGAAAAAGCGTCAGTGACCGATAATGCCCTGCCAACCCGCAGGGCATTTTTTTTGCGGCTTATTGCAGTTGCGCGCGCTCCTGCGCCGTTAAATCCAGTTCCTGAGTTGTACCCGTTTCTGAAGATTTTACCGCCGCTTCCAGCACCGCCATCACCGCCAGGGCTTCCACCGGATGGACCGGATTGTCAATCTTGCCGTTCAGGGCATCGCGCACGTTTATATAGTACTGCCGCTGGTCGCCTTTTGGCGCAGGGATAGCGCTGGCTTCACCCTGGGCATTAAACAGCACCATAGCGTCGCTGTCCTCACCCCAGCTTTCGCTACCCGGAATGACGCCTGCCAGAAGCTGGGCTTCCTGCTGATCGATGCGCGCTTTCACCACGCTGGCCTTATCGCCGTGGACGGTAAAGCGGGCAACGCCGCCTGCCACCAGCATGCTGCAATGGAGGACCACTTTGTGGTCAGGATAGTTCAGCACCACGTGCGCCCAGTCGTTAATTTCCGCACCGTCACGCAGGGTGGCGATGTTGCCCTGTACCGACAGCGGCAGACCAAAAAGCTGTAGCGTCTGGTCAATCATGTGCGGGCCTAAGTCGAACCACAGGCCACTGCCGGGAACATTTTGCTCTCTCCAGCGCACGCGAACCTCCGGGCGGAAACGATCGATATGCGATTCAAAGTGTTTTACCTTGCCGATACTGCCTTGCTCAATCACCTGCTTAATGCCGAGAAAATCGCTGTCCCAGCGGCGGTTATGGAAGACAGAGAGCAGGCGTTGTTTTTCTTGCGCAAGCGCAATCAGGTCTCGCGCTTCCTGCATATCCAGCGTAAATGGCTTATCCACCACTACGTGCTTGCCGGCGTTGAGCGCCAGGGTGGCCAGCGGCGCATGGGTCGCGTTAGGGGAGGCGATAACCACCAGGTCGATATCCGGGTGCTGAATAGCCTCTTCAGGGGTGGCGACAACGAGGACGTCCGGCAGATCGCGTTTGACCTTTTCTTCATCCCGGGATGAGACCACCGCCAGCTTCAGGCCGTCGACGGACTGGATCAGCGGGGCATGAAACGTCTTACCCACAAAACCATACCCGATCAGCGCAATATTCATTGTCTTCACTTTATTCATGACCTTCTCCACGTTAATGCGCGCAAACGGTAACCTGCACGGCGCTATGGTCCCCGAGCTCTGCCCAGGGACGATCTAAAAACAGTTGATGAATCTGGGATAACCCTGAAACCAGATAAGGTTCGCACTGGTTGAGTTTCAGATGATCGGCGACTACCCAGTGCGCCTGGCTTGCGGCCAGCATGGCACGCTTCACCTCGGCATCCGCCTCCTGACTGGCGCTCAATCCGAGCTCGGCATGAATGGCGCATGCGCCAAGGATGGCGATATCCGCCCGGTAGCGAGAGAGCAGCGAAAGGGTGGCGCTTCCGGCAAACAGGCGCTGTTTCTGATCCCACTTTCCACCAAGCAGGATCAGATCGACATCTTCCCGATCGCTAACCTGCTGGGCGATATCAAGAGAAGGGGTGATGATGGTCAGCGGTCCCTGCAGGAAAGAGGCAACGGCCAGAAGTGTGCTTCCGGCGTCCAGAAAAAGCGTCGAGCCCGCAGGTACGCACTGCGCAACCTGTTTACCCAGCCGCTGCTTGATTTCAGGCAGTAAGGTATTCCTGCTAACTCGGTTCATCGTCGAGAGATTCAGCGCGATGGCGCCGCCATGGTTTTTTTGTGCCAGTCCCTGTTTTTCCAGATCGGTCAGATCGCGACGGATGGTATCCGCCGAAACCTGCAACTTTTCTGCCAGCTCAGTGATGCTGGCCTGGCCTTGTTCAGTAATAATTTCAAGTACATATTTCTGTCTGGCGGTTTTATGCATGGGTGCAGTATCCTGCAAAATGTCGCAATACTATGCAGTTTACAGCATTTTACAGGAAAGGGAATCGTAACAGGAGGGGGATGTTGTCCAAAAACAGTTTGATAAGGTGAATATTGAATTAGCATTAATCAGTCATCAAAAACATGTATGTATCGTTTAGACCTGATGTTAACGCTATGTTTTACATAGAAATTTGGTTAAAGCTACCGAATAAGGAGTTCGAATAAGAATATAAAACCAGATTATAAATATAAATTGGTGCTTATATCTATTAGATATTCTTTTTAAAGTAAAATAATTTAATATTAATCAGCGAATGACTTAAATTGACAGTTCTTTGAAAATCTTTGTGTCTGATTCGAGATGAAATAAACGCAAAAATGTACATCAAGGTGTTTCAGAATTTTCCTTAAATTACAGAGGGTTTATATGATTCAGCGTAAACGCATCTAATAGCCATTTGTCCAGAAACCCCATCTTTTTTCTTATTTGTAACACCACATTAACATTACGGATGTGGTCGCTCATATCACATTTTGTTATGCTGCGAATCAATAAATATTTAAGTAAATTCTTAAAAGAAAAAAAGAGATTGTACGGCTCTCATCTCAATTGAAATGGGTGTGGGCGACTATTGGCGGAATTTATCAAACAGGAGTGGGGCAAATAGGGTGAATTATTTGTACCTCTTCCTGGTAATTATTTAGCCATCACCTGAAGTCGGGGGTATTATAAAGATGAAATGCAATAACAGGATGCTCAGATTATCTGCTTCCCTGACCTTAATTTCACTGGTGGCGACTGCGGCTCATGCAACTAACGGTCTGGTAGGGATATCTCCCGTTGCGGCAATGACGATGAAAGAAAGTATTCTTTTCGCTCTTGACCGCGACCCGTCGGTGAGTCAGCAGGCTGCACAGCTGGGGATTGGCCAGGCACAAATAGACGAAGCGCGTAGTGGCTGGATGCCACAAATAGCCTTGAACGGGAGTACGGGTCACAGCCAGACCACCGATTCGAGCGGCTCGTTGCGAAATTCCGCAGCCTGGGGTCTGAGCCTGACGCAGCTTGTGTACGATTTTGGCAAGACCAATAACAGCATCAGCCAGTCTTCAGCTCAGCGTGACAGCTATCGCTACCAGCTGATGAGCACGATGTCTGCCGTCGCGGAAAAAACGGCCCTCAGCTATGTGGAAGTGAAACGCTACAGCGATCTGTTACAGGCGGCAACAGAGAACGTGCAGGCGCTTAAAAACGTTGAGCAGCTGGCAAAACTCCGCGCCGATGCAGGGGTAAGCTCCACCTCTGATGAGCTTCAGACCCGCACCCGTATTGCCGGAATGCAGGCGACGGTAGAGCAGTACAATGCGTCCCTGAACAGCGCCCGCGCGCGGCTGGCGGTATTAACTGGCATACAGGCTGAACGCTATTCACCGGTTCCGGGAGGTCTGGCCGTGGAGTCGGATTCTCTCAATCGAATTGATTATTCACTGATCCCAACGGTGATGGCCGCGCAGAACATGGAGCGTTCAGCCCAGTACGGCGTAGAAACCGCGAAGTCACAGCACTGGCCAACCTTAAGCCTGAAAGGGGGCCGCACCCGGTACGAGTCTGATAATCGCGCGTACTGGGATGATCAGATCCAGCTCAATATTGATGCACCGCTTTATCAGGGCGGCGCGGTCTCGGCGCGCGTCCGTCAGGCCGAGGGCGCAAGGGCAATGGCATCGTCTCAGGTCGATCAGGCCCGTTTTGATGTCCTGCAAAAAGCCTCCGTCGCACAGGCCGACTGGACCGGGGCGCAAGGACGTATGGAGGCCGGAAAACGTCAGCTGGAAAATGCGTTGCGCGCCCGCGACGTCTACAAAAATGAATATACCCTGAGCAAGCGCAGCATTAACGATCTGCTCAGCGTGGAGCAGGATGTCTGGTCTGCCACCTCAGCGAAAATAATGGCTGAATACGATGGCTGGAGCGCGGCGATTAATTACGCCTCCGCGGTGGATAATCTCATGCCGCTTATCGGAATAGAGAAAAACGCTGCCGCGAAATTACCTGATTTGAGTTAAAAAAGGCGCGCCTTTCTGCGCGAAATAAGTCAGACAATAATGGGTGGTTTTTCCCAGGGATAGTTACATCCCTCTGGTGGACATAACCACAGGAATACGCGCACCTGCAAGGAGAAGAATATGAGTAACGCAAAAGTTGTTGATGTTATCATTCGAAAAACGGCAGAAAAAACGAAATTAACCGGTGAAGGGAATCTCTCGGTCTCTATTTCATCGCCGAGCGTGATTGAAATTCAGGGTTCTGCTCAGGACGTGGTGCGTTATGTCCGCCAGGGGAATGACCTCCTCATTTATATGAAAGATGGCAGCGTGATCCGCTGCAATAATTATTTTGTCGAAGACACGGAAACCCATAATCATTCCGAACTGGTATTTAACGATAACCAGGAGTTGACGCATATTTCATTTGCCGATGCCGGGGAAGCATCAGGCGTTGCCGCCACCGAATTAACCGCCCAGGCTGCACCCATTAGCAGCATTGAACCTTTTCTGGAGCAGGGAAGCGTCTTAAGCGATGCGCCGTGGGGCTGGATTGCCGGAGCGGCGTTGGGAGGCGGTGCGATTGGCGCACTGCTGGCTCACGGCGGTGACGGCGAAACCAAAACAAAAGTTATTGATAATACAAAAGAAGTCGAAAGCGCCACGCCAACATTTTTGCTGACGGATAACGCGGGTGACAAGCAGGGGGTGCTGAGTGCAAAAGAGGTCACGGATGATAACACCCCAACCTTCAGCGGTACCGGGCAGCCGGGCGCGACCATTCAGGTTAAAGACAGCAGCGGCAGCACCATCGCCAGCACCATGGTCGCAAAGGACGGCACCTGGACGGTAACACTTCCGACCCAGGCGGAGGGGGAACATACCTGGTCCGTCGTCCAGATCGACGGCAGTAAAACGACCTCTGCGGGCAGTATTACCGTAACCGTTTCTACAGCGGATACCAGCGTGACGCTCGCCACCACGGCGGGCGATAACGTGATCAACGCCAGCGAGCAGGCCGCTGGCTTTACGCTGTCCGGCACCAGCAAAAACCTGGCGCAGGGAACGGCGCTTACCGTCACGCTGAACGGTAAAACCTATTCCGCAGAAGTGGGGGCAAACGGCGCATGGAGCGTGAAGGTGCCTGCTGCTGACGCGCAGGCGCTGGGCGATGGTACCTGGACGGTCAACGTCAGCGGCAAAGACGCGGCGGGCAACACCGTGACCGGCAGCCAGACGATTGGCGTCGATACCGCTGCGCCAGCGATTTCTGTCGACACGATCGCCCAGGACAACATCATCAACGCGGCTGAACATAATCAGCCGCTGACGCTGACCGGAAAAACCGATGCGGAAGCGGGCCAGATTGTGACGGTCACGCTGAACGGCAAAAATCACACGGCGACCGTGGGCAGCGACGGCACCTGGTCCGTTACGCTTTCGGCCAGTGAAGTACAGGCGATGGCTAACGGCGAGCACACCCTGACGGCAAACGTCAGCGACAAAGCGGGTAACGGGGCCTCCACCACCGCCGATTTCACGGTCGATACCGCAGCGCCAGTGGTCACTATCAACACTGTCGCGGGCGACGACATTCTGAACACCAGCGAGCAGGGGCAGGCTCAGATTATTTCCGGCCTGGCGAACGGCGCGGCGGCGGGCGACGTTGTCACCGTGACCGTTGGCGGCAAGACCTTTACCGGTGTCGTCCAGGCGGACGGCAGCTGGAGCGTCGGCGTGCCAGCCTCTGTCATTGGCACGCTGGGTGAAGGTAGCCACAGCATTTCGGTCTCCGTGACCGATGCGGCGGGCAACACCGGCAGCGCGACGCACGGCATTACGCTCAGCGGCAACCCGCCGGAATTTACCCTTGACCCCATCAGCCAGGATAACGTCCTGAATGCGCTGGAGGCCATGCAGCCTCTGAGCCTTAGCGGGACCAGTAATCTGCCGAACGGCAGCGCTGTCACCGTGACATTGAACAACGTTAACTATCAGGCCACCGTTGAGAACGGTAGCTGGTCCGTTCAGGTGCCGGTTTCCGACGTGCTGGATCTGGCGAATACCCTTTACACCGTGAGCGTCAGCGGCACCGACAGCGTGGGTAACAGCGGCTCCGCCGAGGCGAATCTGCTGGTCGATACCGCGCTGCCGCAGGTGATCCTCAACACCTTTGCCGGGGATAACCTGGTCAATAACGCCGAAGCGGCGGTTGACCAAACCCTCAGCGGACGCGTCACCGGCGCGGCGGCGGGCGATACCGTCTCTGTCACCGTGGGCGGCAAGAGCTACACCGCGACGGTTGGCAGCGACCTGAAATGGAGCGTGACCATCCCATCGGCCGACCTTCAGGCGTTTGGCGACGGCGATTTAACCTTCAGCGCCTCTGTCACGAATGCGCACGGCAACACCGGCACCGGCGAACGTGATATCAACATCAACGCCGAACTGCCGGGCCTGCGCGTGAACACGATCTCTGGCGATGACGTGATTAACGCCATTGAACAGCAGCAGGATCTGGCCGTGACCGGCTCCAGCACTCATCTGGCCGAAGGCACACAGATCACCGTCACCATCAATAATGTTGAATACGTCACCACGGTTAACGCCAGCGGCAGCTGGCAGATTGGCGTGCCGTCGGCGGACCTTCAGGCATGGACGGCGGGAGGCATGACCGTCAGCGTCAGTGCGGAAGATGCCTGGGGCAACACCGTGGCGGCTGAACACCCGATCGAGCTTGACCTGAACGCGGTGGCCGTCACCATCGATACCGTAACCACTGACGATATGCTCAACGCGGCGGAAAAAGGCGCGGATGTCACCCTTTCCGGTCAGACGCAGGGCGTAGAGGCCGGGCAAACCGTGCTGGTGAAATTCGCGGATCAAACCTTTACCGCACAGGTGCAGCAGGACGGCTCCTGGCGCCTGACCGTTCCGGCGAGCGCGATGGAAACGCTGATCGACGGGCGGGCGCAGGTGAGCGTCAGCGTGACTAACGTCAACGGCAACAGCGCGGACGCCTCACGCGTGGTGACCGTCGATACGCAGCCGCCAGCCATTACGCTTGATAACCTGACCGACGACAACATCATTAATGCGGCAGAAGCGCAGCAGGATCTGGTGCTCAGCGGCAGCACAACCGCTGAAGCGGGCCAGACGGTCACCGTGACGCTGAACGGTAAATCTTACCAGACCACGGTCCAGGCGGACGGTCGCTGGCAGTTGAACGTGCCTGCCGCCGACGTTGGCGCGCTGACCGATGGCAATGTCACCGTCACGGCCACCGTCAGTGACGTGGCGGGCAACAGCAGCAGCGCGGACCGCGTTGGGCTGGTGGATGCCACCGAACCGCAGGTGACCATCAACGATTTCGTCACCGACACCAACACCGTTAACCAGCTGGCCCATTCACAGGCGCAGATCCTGAGCGGCTCCGTCACCGGCGCGGCGGCGGGTGATTTGGTCATCATCACCATCAATAACGTGGACTACACCACCGTGGTGGATGCGGCGGGCAACTGGAGCCTCGGCCTGCCTGCGTCCGTCGTTCAGGGGCTGACGGACGGCACCTGGACCATTAACGTCTCCGTGACCGATCGGTCCGGCAACACCGGCAGCAGTTCTGTGGATGTGGTGGTCAATACAGTCACGCCTGTAATCGGTATTAGTACGCTGGCGGCGGATGACGTGATCAATGCGGCAGAGAAGGGCGAAGATCTGCTGCTTTCCGGTACCAGCAACCAGCCGGAAGGAACCACCATCACCGTTAATCTGAACGGTATCAACTATGCAGCCACCACCGACGCCAGTGGCAACTGGAGCGTTACCGTACCCGCCTCTGCGGTGAGCGCGCTGGGTGAAGCCAATTACACCGTGACGGCGAGCGTCACCGATAATGTGGGCAACAGCGCCTCTGCCACGCACGATGTGCTGGTGGACAGCTCGCTGCCGGTTGTTACCCTCAACAACGTCGCGGGCGACAATATCGTTAACGCGGCGGAAGTGGCCGCAGGGCAAACCCTGACCGGGAAAGTATCGAACGCGGCATCGGGCGATACCGTCACCATTATCATCGGCGGGCAGACATACACGGCTACCGTACAGGACGATCTCACCTGGAGCCTGCCGTTAACCCAGAGTCAGTTAACCGCGCTCGGCAACGGCGACCTGACCGTATCGGCCAGCGTGACGAACGCGCACGGTAATACCGGATCGTCTTCCCTGGATGTCACCATTGACGCCCAGTTGCCCGGCCTGCGCATTGATACCGTCGCCGGTGACGACGTCATTAACGTTATTGAACACGCGCAGAACCTGGTTATCTCCGGTACCAGCACCGACCTGGCGGCGGGTAGCACCGTCACCGTGAGCATCAACGGCAAGAGTTATTCCGCCTCGGTACTGGCGGACGGCACCTGGCAGGCTGCGGTTCCGGCCGCAGACGTCTCCCGGTGGGCGGATGGAGCGCTCACCATCAGCGCCAGCGCGCAGGATACCTCCGGCAACCCGGTGAACATCGGTACCGTGGTGGATGTCGATCTCGCCCCGGTGGCGATAAGCATCAACAGCGTGACGGACGACAACGTGCTGAACGCGGCAGAAAAAGGCCAGGATCTAGTGCTGTCCGGCTCCTCCTCGAACGTTGAAGCGGGCCAGACCGTTACCATTATCTTTGCGGGTAAAACCTGGGCCACGATGGTCGATGCCAACGGCGACTGGACCTGCACCGTACCGGCTGCCGAACTGAGCGGCCTGAAGGATGGCGACGCCAGCGTACAGGTTAGCGTAACCAACATGAACGGCAACGCGGCCTCTTCCTCGCAGGCATTCAGCGTCGATACCGCCGCGCCAGCGGTCACCATCAACACCATCAGCGGCGACAACATGCTAAATGCGGCAGAGGCGGCGCAGGACCTGACCCTGAGCGGGACGTCTACTGCCGAAGCAGGCCAGACGGTCACCGTGACCTTCAACGGCAATCAGTACACCGCCCAGGTGCAGGCAAACGGCAGCTGGACGCTGGATGTACCGGCGGCGGATCTGGCGGGGATCGCAGACGGTAGCGCGGCGGTCACGGCGACCGTGTCCGATAAAGCGGGCAACCCGGCCAGCGCGGGGGCGTCCGTGCTGGTCGACACTACCGTGCCGCAGATTACCTTCAACATTGTGGCGGGCGACGACATTGTTAATATTGCCGAGCACGGCCAGGCGCTGATTGTCACCGGCAAGGTGACGGGCGCGCAGGCGGGCGATGTGATTACCCTGACCCTGAACGGCAAAGACTACACCGCCATGCTGGACGGTGCCGGTAACTGGAGCGTGGGCGTTCCGGCGGCGGACGTGGGCGCGCTGGCTAACGGCGATCAAACGATCTCCGCCACGCTCACCGATAAAGCGGGCAACAGCACCAGCGCGACGCACGCGTTTGACGTCTCCCTGACCGCGCCGGTGATTGCCATCACTACCCTGGCGGTTGACGACGTGATCAACGCGACCGAGAAAGGTCAGGATCTGCTGGTCTCCGGCACCAGCAACCAGCCGGACGGGACCCGCATCACCGTAACCCTGAACGGTATCAGTTACGCCGCCACCACCGATGCCAGCGGTAACTGGAGCGTCACCGTTCCGGCGGCAAACGTCTCGGCACTGGGCGAAGCGAGCTACAGCGTGACGGCCAGCGTGACCGATACCGCGGGTAATAGCGCGAACACCAGCCATAGCGTGCTGGTCGACAGCGCGCTGCCGCAGGTCACCATTAATGCAGTTGCCACCGACGACGTGATTAACGCAGCGGAAGTGGCTTCCGGACAAACCCTGAGCGGGAAAGTGAGCGGCGCGGCGAGCGGTGACACTGTCACGATCGGTATCGGGGGCAACACCTATACCGCGACGGTTCAGGACGATCTGAGCTGGTCGGTTAACGTGGCATCTGACGTCTTAACCGCTATCGGTAACGGCGATCTCACCGTAACAGCGAGCGTGACCAACGGCCACGGCAACACCGGCACCGGCGAGCGCGACATCACGATTGATGCCAGCCTGCCGGGCCTGCGCGTGGATACCGTGGCAGGCGACGATGTGATCAACAGCATCGAGCATACTCAAAACCTGATTATCACCGGCTCCAGCGACGGGCTGGCGAGCGGATCGGCGCTGACGGTCACCGTCAACGGCAAAACCTACGCGGCAACCGTGCTGGCGGACGGCACCTGGACGGCGGCTATTCCGGCGGCTGACGTCGGCGCGCTGAGCGCAGGTACAGTCACCGTGACCGTTGACGGCCAGAGCGCGGCGGGTAATCCGGTTTCCATCAGCCATGACGTGAAGGTGGATCTGGCGCCGGTCGCCATCAGCATCGACGCCGTAGCTACCGACGACGTGATTAACGCAGCCGAGAAGGGTGCGGATCTGGTGCTGTCCGGCTCGACCACCAACGTGGAAGAAAACCAGACCGTTACTATCATTTTCGGCGGTAAGACCTATAGCGCGACGGTGGATGCCAGCGGCCACTGGACGGCGACCGTACCGTCTGCCGATTTGGGCGGACTGAAAGACGGCGACACCAGCGTGCAGGTCAGCGTCACCAACGTAAACGGCAACAGCGCCTCTGCGGGCCGCGAGTACAGCGTGGATGCCACCGCGCCGACGGTGTCGATTGAAATCGTCAGCGACAACAACATCATCAATGCTGCCGAAGCGCAGCAGGATCTGGTCATCAACGGCGTCTCTGACGCGGAAGCGGGCCAGACAGTGACCGTGACCCTGAACGGCGAGAATTACACCACCACCGTGCAGGCGAATGGCAGCTGGAGCGTCACCGTACCGTCTGCGGATGTCGGCGCGATTTCCGACGGCGATTACACCATCACGGCAGCCGTCCTGGATAAAGCGGGTAACCCGGCCTCGACGGATCGCGATGTGCTGGTGGATACCACGGTGCCACAGCTGACCATTAACGCCGTTTCCGACGACGACGTGATCAACAGCGCCGAGCATGCGCAGGCGCTGATTGTCACCGGTTCCGTGACCGGTGCGGCGGCGGGTGACGTGGTGACCGTCACCATCAATAACAAAGATTACACGGCGACCCTGGACGCTTCCGGCAAGTGGAACGTGGGCGTGCCTGCGGCGGACGTGAGTGCTCTGACTGCCGGGGATCACACCATCACCGCGGCGCTGACCGATAAAGCCGGAAACAGCAACAGCACAACGCACGAGGTTGAAGTCAACCTCACCGCGCCGGTGCTGACCATTGACACCGTGTCCGGTGACGATGTGATCAACAACACCGAGAAAACCCAGGATCTGACGATCTCCGGTACGGCTTCCGGCCTGGCGACAGGCGCGGTGGTGACCGTGATACTGAACGGCAAAGCGTACAGCGCCACGGTAGCTACCAATGGCCAATGGACCACCACCGTTCCGGCGAGCGAGGTGGGGCAACTGGGTGAAGCGCTTTACACAGTGTCGGCCTCCGCAACGGATAGCGTCGGCAACAGCACCAGCACCTCGCACACCGTGAACGTGGAATCCGTTCTGCCTGGCGTAATCATCAACACCGTGGCGGGCGACGACGTGATCAACGCGGCGGAGCTGGCAACCGGCCAGACCATCAGCGGTAAGGTGGTGAATGCCGAAGCGGGTAACACCGTGACCGTGACCATTGGCGGCAACAGCTACACCGCAACGGTGCAGAGCGATCTCACCTGGTCCGTTAGCGTGCCGGAGTCTGTGCTGACCGCGCTGGGCAACGGCGATTTAACAGTGTCAGCCAGCGTCACCAACGGCGTGGGCAATAGCGGAACGGGCGAGCGCGAAATCGTGATAGACGCGAATCTGCCGGGCCTGCGCGTGGACACCGTGGCGGGCGATGACGTGATTAACAGCATCGAACACGGGCAGAATCTGATTATCACGGGTTCAAGCGACGGCCTGACGGCGGGTACGGCGCTGACCGTCACCGTAAACGGTAAAACCTATGCGGCTACCGTGCTGGCAGACGGCACCTGGAGTGCGGCGATCCCTTCTGCGGACGTGAGTGCCCTTGCCGCAGGCACGGTCACCGTGACCGTTGAAGGGCAGAGCAGCGCGGGCAATCCGGTGACTATCAACCATGATGTGACGGTGGATCTGGCAAACGTCGCCATCAGCATTGACGCCATCGCTTCCGATGACGTGATCAACGCCGCCGAGAAGGGCGCGGATCTGGTGCTCTCCGGCACCACTGCGAACGTGGAGGAAAATCAAACCGTCACCATCGCCTTCGGCGGCAAGAACTACACCGCCACGGTGGACGCTGAGGGTAAATGGACCGCCACTGTGCCATCTTCGGATCTGACCGGTCTGAAAGAGGGTGATGCCAGCGTGCAGGTAAGCGTCACCAACGTGAACGGCAACAGCGCCTCGGCGGGCCGCGAGTACAGCGTGGATGCTACCGCGCCGTCCGTGACCATCAACACGATTGCCACAGACGATATCCTGAACGCCACGGAAGCGCAGTCTGACCTGGCAATCTCCGGCACCAGCACCGCCGAAGCGGGCCAGACGCTGACCGTATCGCTGAACGGCAAAGATTACACCACAACCGTCAGCGCGAACGGCAGCTGGACGCTGAACGTTCCGGCGGCGGATCTGGCAGGATTAACCGACGGCAGCGTGACGGTCACTGCCTCAGTCAGCGACAAGGCGGGTAACCCGGCGTCGGTGGACCACAACCTGACGGTGGACGTCACCGTTCCGACTGTGACCATCCACACCGTGGCAGGTGACGATGTGATTAACGTGGCTGAACACAAGCAGGCACAGATCGTCAGCGGCTCCGCCACCGGCGCGGCAGCGGGCGATAAGGTCACCGTCACGATCGGCGGCCAGACTTACACCACCGTGCTGGACGCGGCGGGTAACTGGAGCGTGGGCGTTCCGGCAAATGTGATTTCAGGCCTCAGCGACGGCACCGTGACCGTCACTGCGTCTGTCACCGACGCGGCGGGCAACACTGGCAGCGGCACGCATAATGTGACCGTCGATACCGGTCTGCCGTCGGTCAGCTTTAACGCCATCAGCGATGACAACGTCCTGAACGCGGTAGAAAAAGGCCAGGACCTGAGCGTCAGCGGCACCAGCGCCAACCTGGCGGAAGGCACCGTGGTGACCGTAATTCTGAACGGTAAAAACTACACGGCGACAACTGCTGCAGACGGTACCTGGAGCCTGACCGTTCCGGCGGCGGATCTGGCCGGTCTCGGTCAGGCCAGTTACACCCTGAACGCGACCGCCACCAACGGCGTGGGCAACAGCGTGAGCAACACCGCGAACCTGCTGGTGGACACCGCGCTGCCAACCGTCACCATCAACACCGTGGCGGGCGACAACGTGATTAACGCGGCGGAAGTGGCGGCAGGTCAGACCCTGAGCGGCACCGTGGCGAATGCCGAAGCGGGCAACACCGTGACGGTGACTATCGGCGGCCACAGCTACACCGCAACGGTGCAGAACAATCTGTCCTGGTCCGTCAACGTGCCGTCTGACGTGCTGACAGCACTCGGCAACGGCAGCCTGAGCGTGACGGCAACCGTCACCAACGGCCACGGCAACACCGGGACCGGCGAGCGCGAGATCGCTATCGACGCTAACCTGCCGGGCCTGCGCGTGAATACCGTGGCGGGTGATGACGTGATCAACACCATTGAGCACGCGCAGAACCTGATTGTTTCAGGCTCCAGCGACGGGCTGGCGCCGGGCACGGCGCTGACGGTTACCGTCAACGGTAAAGATTACGCGGCAACGGTACTGGCAGACGGCACCTGGCGCGCGGCGATCCCGTCCACCGACGTGAGCGCGTGGCCGGAAGGCACCGTGAAAATCAGCGTTACCGGCGACAGCGCGGCGGGTAATCCGATCACCATCAGCCACGACGTGACCGTGGATCTGGCTACCGTTGCCATCAGCATCAATGCGCTTGCCACCGACGACGTGATTAACGCGGCGGAGAAGGGCGCGGATCTGGTGCTGTCCGGTGCGACCACCAACGTGGAAGCCGGGCAGACCGTGACCATCAGTCTGAACGGCAGGATCTACACCGCCACCGTGGACGACAGCGGCAACTGGACTTACACCGTGCCGTCAGCGGATCTGGCTGGCCTGAAGGATGGCGACGCCAGCGTGCAGGTGAGCGTCACCAACGTGAACGGCAACAGCGCGTCTGCGGGCCACGAGTACAGCGTGGATGCTACCGCGCCGTCCGTGACCATCAACACGATTGCCACAGACGGTATCCTCAACGCCACGGAAGCGCAGTCAGACCTGGCAATCTCCGGCACCAGCACCGCCGAAGCGGGCCAGACGCTGACCGTGTCGCTGAACGGCAAAGATTTCACCACAACCGTCAGCGCAGACGGCAGCTGGACGCTGAACGTTCCGGCGGCGGATCTGGCAGGATTAACCGACGGCAGCGTGACGGTCACTGCCTCAGTCAGCGACAAGGCGGGTAACCCGGCATCGGTTGATCACACTCTGACGGTGGATGTGACCGTTCCTGGGGTGACCATCCACACCGTTGCAGGTGACGATGTGATTAACGCGGCTGAACACAATCAGGCGCAGATCGTCAGCGGCTCCGCCACCGGCGCGGCGGCGGGCGATAAGGTCACCGTCACGATCGGCGGCCAGACTTACACCACCGTGCTGGACGCGGCGGGTAACTGGAGCGTGGGCGTCCCGGCCAGCGTGATTTCAGGCCTCAGCGACGGCACCGTGACCGTCACAGCGTCTGTCACCGACGCGGCGGGCAACACCGGCAGCGGTACGCATAATGTGACCGTCGATACCGGTCTGCCGTCGGTCAGCTTTAACGCCATCAGCGATGACAACGTACTGAACGCGGTAGAAAAAGGGCAGGACCTGGGCGTCAGCGGCACCAGCGCCAACCTGGCGGAAGGCACCGTGGTGACTGTAATTCTGAACGGTAAAAACTACACGGCGACAACTGCGGCAGACGGCACCTGGAGCCTGACCGTTCCGGCGGCGGATCTGGCGAGCCTGGGCGAAGCCAACTACACCCTGAGCGCGACCGCCACCAACGGCGTGGGCAACAGCGTGAGCAATACCGCGAACCTGCTTGTCGACACCGCGCTGCCAACCGTCACCATCAACACAGTGGCGGGCGACAACGTGATTAACGCGGCGGAAGTGGCTGCGGGGCAGACCCTCAGCGGCAGGGTAACGAACGCTGAGGCGGGCAACACCGTGACGGTGACCATCGGCGGCAACAGCTACGCCGCGACGGTGCAGAGCGATCTGACCTGGTCCGTGAACGTGCCTGAGTCGGTTCTGACGGCGCTGGGCAACGGCGATTTAATGGTGTCAGCGACCGTCACTAATGACCATGGCAATACGGGAACGGGCGAGCGCGATATCACTATCGACGCCAGCCTGCCGGGGCTGCGCGTGGATACCGTGGCGGGCGATGACGTGATCAACAGCATTGAGCATGGTCAGAATCTTATCGTCACTGGCTCAAGCGATGGGCTGGCGGCGGGCACTACGCTCACCGTGACCCTGAATGGCAAGACCTATGCCGCGTCGGTACTGGCAGACGGCTCCTGGACCGCGGCGATCCCGGCGGCAGACGTGGGCGCTCTGGCCGCAGGCACGATGACCGTCACCGTAGCGGGCCAGAGCGCGGCGGGCAATCCGGTCTCCATCAGCCACGACGTCACCATCGATCTGGCAGCCGTGGCGATCAGCATCGATGCCATCGCCACCGACGACGTGATTAATGCGGCGGAGAAAGGCGCGGATCTGGTGCTTTCCGGCAGCACATCCAATGTGGAAGAGAACCAGACCGTGACCATCACCTTTGGCGGCAAGTCTTACACCGCCAAAGTCGATGCCGACGGCAACTGGACGGCGAACGTGCCTTCCTCGGATCTTGCGGGTCTGAAAGACGGCGACGCCAGCGTGCAGGTGAGCATCACCAACGCGCACGGCAACAGCGCCTCTGCGGGCCGCGAATACAGTGTAGATGCCACCGCGCCAACCGTGACGATTGACACGGTCGCAGGCGACAACGTGATCAACGGCAGCGAAGCGGCTGCGGGCGTGGCCATTTCCGGCACCACCACGGCGGAAGTCGGTCAGACGGTAACCGTAACCTTCGGCGGGAACAGCTACACCGCGCAGGTTCAGCAGGGCGGCGTCTGGAGCGTTAACGTGCCGGGCACAGACCTGTCCGCCCTGGCGGATAACGGCTATACCGTGCAGGTGAGCGTGAGTGACGCCGCGGGTAACCCGGGCAGCGCGGGCAAAGCGATTACGCTTGATACCACGCCGCCGACCGTCAGCTTTAACGTCGTGGCGGGTGATGACGTCATCAACAGCGTGGAGCACGGGCAGGCGCAGATCGTCAGCGGCACCGCAACCGGCGCCAGCGTCGGCGATAAGCTGATTATCACCATCGGTTCGAATCAGTACACCACCACCGTTGACGCCAGCGGTTACTGGAGCGTGGGCGTTCCGGCCAGCGTGATTTCCGCACTGACCGACGGCACCGTAACCCTCAGCGCGACTATCACCGACAGCGCAGGCAACAGCAGCACTCAGACCCATGACGTGGTGGTAAATACCGCATCGGTCGCGCTGACCGTCAACACCCTCAGTGGTGATGACGTGATCAATGCGGCAGAAGCGGGCGCGTCGCTGGTTATCAACGGTTCCAGTGCGCAGTTCGCCAGCGGTACGCAGGTCACTATCACCCTGAATGGTAAGAGCTATACGGCCACCATTCAGAGCGACGGCGCCTGGCAGACCACCGTTCCAGCCGCCGACGTGGGCGCTCTGGCCGACGGCGCGAGCTACCAGGTTTCTGCTTCGGCGCAGGACAGCGCCGGGAACAGCGCCTCGGCGACGCATACCATCAGCGTGGACACCACCGCGCCGGTGATTAGCGTGAACACGTTGTCGGGCAACGACGTGCTGAATGCGGCGGAAGCTCAGCAGCCGCTCACCGTACACGGCTCTTCCAGCGCGGAAGCAGGCCAGACGGTGACCGTCACGCTGGGCGGAAAAACCTACACTGCGCTTGTCGGCAGCGATGGCACCTGGACGCTGGACGTTCCGGCGGCAGACCTGGCCGCACTGAGCCAGGGTGCGCTGACGGTGACCGCCGTGGTCAACGATAAAGCCGGTAACAGCGGCCAGACGACCCATACCTTAACGGTCGATACCGTCGCACCAGCCGTCACCATCAGCACCGTGGCCGATGACGATATCGTCAACAACGCCGAGCAGCTGGCGGGGCAGACTATTAGCGGGACCACCACCGCGGAGCAGGGCCAGACGGTGACCGTCTCCTTCAACGGGCACAGCTATCAGGCGACCGTTGGAGCAGACGGTTCGTGGTCGGTCTTCGTGCCGGGCCGCGACTTCCTCGGCCTGAGCGATGGGGATTACACCATTACGGCTACGGTGAGCGATAAGGCGGGTAACCCGGGCAGCGCAACACACGACGTGACGCTGAACGGCGACGTGCCGACCATCGTCATTAACACCTTTGCCCAGGACGATATCGTCAACGCCGCCGAGCACGGCACGCCGCTAATTGTCAGCGGCACCACCGACGCGCCTGCGGGCCAGACGGTGACCATTACGCTTAACGGTAAAACCTACACGGCTACCGTTCAAAATGACGGCACCTGGAGCTATACGGTCGGCAGCGCAGACGTGACCGCGCTGGCGGACGGCGGTTCGTACGTGATCAATGCGCAGGTGAGCAACGCCATCGGCAACAGCGCCAGCGATAACCACAGCGTCACCGTGGATCTCACCGCACCGTCAATGGGGATCAGCATTGATTCCCTGCAAAACGATACCGGCCTGAGCGCGAGTGACTTCATCACCAACGATAAGCAGGTGGTGGTGAACGGTTCGCTATCGGCGCAGCTCGGCAATAACGAGAAGGCGCAGATCAGCCTGGACGGTGGTTCAACCTGGATTGACCTGACCGTGACCGGCACCACCTGGCGCTACACCGATGGGCGTACCCTGACGGACGGGACGTACCCGTACCAGGTGCGCGTCATTGATAATGCGGGGAACGTTGGGGCAACGGACAGCCAGGACGTGGTAATCGATCTGACGAAGCCTGCGGCGACGAGCATTACCGTGGATTCCGTCTCGCAGGATACCGGCCTGTCCGACAGCGACTTCATTACCAGCGACAACCAGATTAGCCTGAAAGGGACGCTCGGCGCGGCCCTGGGCAGCGGCGACCACGCGCAGATCAGCCTGGACGGTGGCGCGACCTGGACTGACGTGAGCGTCAGCGGACTGAGCTGGACCTACGTTGATGGCCGCACGCTGGCCGACGGAGACTACAACTACCAGCTGCGGGTGATTGACGACGCGGGGAATATCAGCGCCACCACCAGACAGGTGGTGACCATTGATACCGTCGCGCCGGACGCCAGCGAAACGATCGCTATCGACAGCATCAGCGACGATACCGGCCTGAGCAGCAGCGACTTTATCACCAATGATACCTCCCTGACGCTGCACGGCTCGCTCGGCGCAACGCTGGCCGACGGCGAATATGCCCAGATTAGCATCGACGGCGGAGTCAGCTGGCAGAACGTGATCGTCACCGGCAACAGCTGGTACTACGTGGACGGCCGCACGCTGGGTAACCAGACCTATGACTACTACGTTCGCGTAGTGGATGCGGCGGGCAACGTGGGTGCCAGCGCTCATCAGCAGGTGACGGTCGATACGGTCGCGCCGGATGCGGCGATTACGGTGACCGTGGATAACATCACCGTCGATACCGGCTTCGACAATAACGACTTCCTGACCAGTTCGACCTCGTACACGCTCAACGGGACGCTCGGGGCCGAACTCGGGGCGGGTGAGTATGTGCAGGTGAGCATGGATGGCGGCACTACCTGGGTTTACGCCACGGTAAGCGGCACCCGGTGGAGTTATAACGACGCGCGCACCCTGGCCGACGGCGACTACCGCTATCAGGTGCGGGTTGTCGATCAGGCGGGCAACGTCGGGGCCACCACCTCGCAGGACGTGACGGTGGATACCCAGGCGCCGCAGTACGGCATCACCATTGACAGCATCAGCGAAGATACCGGGCAGTCCGGGAGTGATTTCAACACCATGGACACCTCGCTGACGATCAACGGCTCGTTGGGCAGCGCGCTGGCCAGCGACGAGCGCGTACAGATCAGCCTCGACGGCGGCAATACCTGGATTGACACTGCCGTCACTAACCAGCGCTGGAGCTATACGGATACCCGCGATCTGGCGGACGGGGATTACACCTGGCAGGTGCGGATCATCGACCAGGCGGGCAACGTCGGCTCAACCTCGTCGCAGGTGGTAACGGTTGATACCACGCCGCCTGAAACGGTGGGAACGGTGGTCAGCTATACCGACGGGGAAGGTGAACGTACGGGCACGTACGGCGCATCAGTCGCGACAGACGATACCTCACCGCTGATCAACGGTACGCTTAACCGTGCTCCGGAAGACGGCGAAATCGTGCAGCTTTACCGGGACGGGATCTTGCTGGGTCAGGTCACAATGAACGGCAGCGCAAGCTGGTCCTATCAGGACAACGGCCTGCTCGACGGGAATCACACTTACATTCTGCGCGTCACCGACAAAGCCGGTAACTACACGGAATCGGATGGCTTTGTGCTGAACGTCGATACCAGCATCCCGACCACCACGGCGGCGATTACTGCCCAGACCACCTCGGATACCACGCCGATTGTCAGCGGTACGGTCTCCGCAGACCTGGTAAACGGTGAATATCTGGTGGTGACGGTGAACGGGAAAACCTACACCTCCCAGACCGGCGGCGCGGTGGTAGTCGACCCGGATCACAATACCTGGTATCTGCAGATCCCGGACAGCGATGCCCTGAGCGTGGCGAACTACGACGTAACCGCGCAGGTGAAGAGTAGCGCGGGCAACGGTAACACCACTGGTACGGCAACCGGCAGCCTGGTGATCGATACCACCTCGGTGAATACCGACTGGGCGACCACGACGGGTAACTCGAACAACTCGACCATGACGGTGGGCACCAATAGCAGCGGGCTGTGGAATATCATTGCTAACGGCCAGTCTTACACCAGCAGCGATAGCTCGACCTATGCCGGCAATACGCTGAGCAACACCCGTGGCTATTACGTGGTGAGTCAGACCGCCGCCGACTTTGACCGTAACGGCACCCAGGATATTTTCGCAACTGAGAACACCTACGCGGGTTCTACGCAGGTGATGTGGACCTACGATGGCAGCAGTTACACCGCCAGCCAGCTGGCAATGGGGACCACTATCTGGTACGGCGGCGTAATTGCCTACGATAAAACCGGGGATGGCTATCTGGATCTGGCCTACGGAGATGCCGGTATGGACTCCCTGACCTACCTGGTTAATACCAACGGCGTTCTGTCGCCGGACGGCACCGGCGGGGAAGGTGGATTCTACGGCCAGTTCGATTCCGGACGTGAAATCTCCGGCGTCGACCTGAACAACGACGGCACCGTGGACATCGTGCAGCACACCAACCGCAGCGGGGCGTACTCGCTCACCGTGATAAACAACAACGGGAACGGTACGCTCTCCATTGGCCAGAACCTGACCAACGTGTTTGTGGCCAACGCCTCGAATACCACCACGGCGGCGTCCATGACGTGGGCGGACTTTAACGGCGATGGCTACATGGACCTGTACCTGGGCAGCAGCTACAACAACAACGGCGGGGTGATTTACTACAACGACGGTACCGGGCAGCTATCCACCACCAGGAGCGCGGTGGAAGCCTCTAACGCCACGGCGGGCTATTTGTCGGTGGCGGTGGACTGGAACGGCGATGGGCAGATGGACATCATCAAGCTCAGCACCTACGGCGGCTCGCAGACGGCAACCTTGTTCACCAACAACGGCTACGGCTCAACCTGGACTTCAAGCCAGCTTGCGTCAGGGCTTGCTAACGTCACCGGCGTCGCCGCGGTGGACTACAACTGGGATGGTGCGCAGGATCTGCTGGTGTCTCAGCAGAATGGCAAGGTGGTGCTGGTGCAAAACAGCAAAACCATTGCTGACGGTACCGCGATGCATCTGCACATTGTCGATAGCGAAGGCATCAACGCCTACTATGGCAACACGGTCAATCTGTATAACGCTGCGGGCGTGCTGGTGGCCTCGCAGATCATCAACGCCCAGTCCGGCATTGGCTCGAATGATACCTCTGCGCAGGTAAGTTTCTACGGGCTGGATCCGAACGAAACCTACTCGGCGGAGATCGTGAAGATCACCAACGGCGTGTCGGATAACGTCACCTGGACCGGCCTGGACGCGAGCAACGGCAAAGAGGGTTATGTTCTCACCGCCGAAGCGGCCACCGGCGGCCACAGCGGAACCATTACCGGAACCGGGTATAACGACACCTTTATCGCAGAGGATGGGACCTATACCTATAACGGCTCCGGCGGCTGGAATACCCATTCCGACTACGACACCTGGAGCAATACCGGCGGCATGGACGTGGTGGATTACCGCAATGCCACCTCTGGGATAACTGTTGATTTGCGCCTCTCAACGGCGCAGGACACCGGGTTCGGTACTACACGGTTGTTGAATATTGAAGGGATTAACGGCTCCGACCATGACGACGTGATCACCGGCAACAGCGGTGATAACCAGTTCGAAGGCCGCGGCGGTAACGACACCTTCAACATCGGCAGCGGCGGTCAGGACACGCTGCTCTATAAGCTGATCAACGCGTCTGACGCGACGGGCGGCAACGGTAGCGATGTGGTGAACGGCTTTACCGTCGGTACCTGGGAAGGGACGGCAGACACGGACCGCATCGATCTGCGCGACCTGCTTTCCGACAGCGGCTATACCGGCACCGGCTCGGCGAGCTACGTGAACGGCGTGGCGACGCTGGACAGTAGCGCGGGCAACATTGCTGACTACATCCGCGTGGTGCAGAACGGCAGCAACACCGAGATCCAGGTTGACCTCGACGGGACGGGCGGCCAGTTCTCGCCAACCACCCTGGTGACGCTGAACGGCGTGCAGACGGATCTGGCGACGCTGCTGGCAAATCATCAACTGTTAATTGCGTAAAACAACGCCGCGGGGAGCGATCCTCGCGGCTTTTTGCGTTTCTTTACATTAATAGCCATAACCCTCTATTTCACAAGATTATTTTGCGGGCTCGTTTAGGCAACGTTCGATTTCTAATCATCTCGCAAAGGTATCATTTCAGTGCGAAATCATCGCCCTGAACAGGACGTAGCATTATGAAGACACATCCACAGTACGAACCCTGGTTGCAGGGCATGCTCATCATCGCTAAGCACTATCGGCTGGATTTTTCGGCGGAGCATGTTCGGGTCACGATTAACCATGAAAGCCAGTCTTCGCGCCAGCTGGTGCTGGAGGAGATGGCGCGCCAGCTTGGGCTGGGGATGCGTTGGGTAGCGGCGGAAGCCGTATCGCTCGACCCGTGGCGCTTACCGCTGCTGGCGGAGTTCACCGGCGGGCAAATCGCGGTCATCAACCGTATGGACAACGAAGGGAACATCAGCGTGCAGTTCAGCGGCGACGGCGGCCTGGAGACGACGCTGACGCGTGACGAACTCGGTTCGCGGTTAAAAGGGCTGATGGTACTGCGTCCCCTGGAGTCCACGCCGGATGCGCGCGTGGATGATTACATCAAACCCTATGAGAAAAACTGGTTCTGGCAGCTGGCGCTGAAAGACTGGCGTCGCTACAGCGACATTATGCTGGTGGCGCTGGTCGCCAACGTGCTGGCGCTCTCCGGCATGGTCTTTTCCATGCAGGTGTATGACAGGGTGGTGCCGTCCCAGTCGGAGGCCACGCTGTGGGTGCTGTTTGGCGGCGTGATGATCGCCATCGTGTTTGAATTCATCATGCGCATGCTGCGGGTGCATATTTCGGATGTGGTAGGGAAACGCGCCGACCTGCGTATTTCCGAGCGCGTGTTTGCCCACGCCCTGCGGATTAAAAACGGCGCACGGTCGAAATCGACCGGGTCGTTTATCGCTCAGATCCGCGAGCTGGAGTCGGTGCGGGAGCTGATCACCTCCACCACCATTGCAGCCATCTCCGATCTGCCGTTCTTCCTGCTGTTCGTCTTCATTCTGTGGATGATTGGCGGCCCGCTGGTGCTGGTGGTGCTGCTGGCCGTGCCGCTGCTGCTCATTCCCGGCCTGCTGGTGCAGCGCCCGCTGGGAAAACTCTCCAGCGAAGGGATGCGTGAATCGGCGATTCGTAACGCCACGCTGGTGGAAGCGGTGCAGGGGCTTGAGGACATCAAGCTGATGCGCGCCGAGCAGCGGTTCCAGAACCAGTGGAATAACACCAATGACGTTGCCGCCAGCGTCGGCATGAAACAGCGCTGGCTGACGGGGCTGCTGCTGACCTGGACCCAGGAGGTGCAATCTATCGTCTACGCCGTGGTGCTGCTGGTGGGCTGTTACCTGGTCATCAGCGGCGACATGACCACCGGTGCGCTGGTGGGCACCTCGATTCTGGCGTCCCGCACCATTGCGCCGCTGTCGCAGATTTCCGGCGTGCTCTCCCGCTGGCAGTCAGCAAAGGTGGCCCGCAAGGGACTGGATGACCTGATGCAGCGTCCGATTGACGATCCCCAGCACGGCAAAAAAGTGCATAAAGCCCACCTGCGCGGTGATTATCAGCTGGACGACGTCGGGTTTTATTACGACGAAGAAGAGAAGCTCACCGTGCTGAACGTCAGCAAACTGCGCATTCGCGCCGGGGAGCGCGTGGCGGTGCTCGGGCGGAATGGTTCGGGGAAAAGCACTTTGCTGCACCTGCTGGCGGGAATGCAGGAGCCACAGCAGGGCAGCATTTTGCTGGACGATATTGCTCTCAATCATCTTGACCCGGCTGACGTACGCCGCGATATGCAGCTGCTCAGTCAGCAGGCGAGGCTGTTCTTCGGCTCCGTACGCGACAACATCCTGATGGGTAATCCGCTGGCGACAGACGAGGAAATCCATCAGGCGCTGGTCAATAGCGGTGCGCTGGAGTTTGTGCGCAAGCAGAAAATGGGGCTGAACACCATCATCAACGAGGGCGGAATGGGGCTTTCCGGCGGGCAACGTCAGGCGCTGCTGCTGGCCCGCGCGCTGATCACCTCGCCGAATATTCTGCTGCTGGATGAACCCACTGCCTGGCTGGATGAGGTCAGCGAGAAGCAGTTTATCCAGCATCTGCACCAGTGGCTCGGTAAGCGCCGGACGCTGGTGGTGGCGACGCATCGTCTGCCGATTCTGGACCTGGTTGACCGCATCATCGTGCTGGAAAACGGCAAAGTGGTGATGGATGGCCCTCGTGATGCCATTTTACGCCAGCACGGAATGGCCCCGCAGCAGGCGCCGCAGCGCACGGTTAAACTGAAAACGGAGGGCGTGGCATGAATGATTTCTCCCGCTTTAATAGCCGACTGAAGGAGCCCCGCCTGCCGCGATCGTCGCTGGTGGCATGGTCGCTGTTTGCCCTGCTGGTGGTGTTTATTACCTGGGCCAGCCTGTTCCAGCTGGATGAGGTCACTACGGGCAGTGGCAAGGTGATCCCGTCCTCCCACGAGCAGGTGATCCAGTCCCTGGAAGGGGGGATTATCCACAGTCTGATGGTGCGCGAAGGCGATATCGTCGAGCGTGGTCAACAGCTTGCCCAACTGGACCGGACGAAAACCGAGTCCAGCGTGCTTGAGAGCGAGTCTCGATTAAATGCTGCGATGGCGACAGCCGCGCGTCTGAATGCTGAAGTGAACGACACCGGGCTGACATTCCCGGCAGAGCTGGATGACGACGTTGAGCTGGTTAAACAGGAAACGGCGCTTTACCAGTCTCGTCGCGAAAGCCTTGAAAAAGGGCTGGCGGGTTTACGCCAGGGAGCGGATCTCGTGCAGCGTGAACTGGCATTAACGCGCCCGCTGGTGACGCAGGGGGCGGCCAGTAAGGTCGAAGTCTTACGCCTTGAACGCCAAAAAAATGAGCTGGAGAGCAAAATCACCGAGATGAAAAACCAGTACTACGTTCGCGCCCGCGAAGAACTGGCGAAAGCGAACGCGGAAATCGAAGCGCAGCGTTCGGTGATGAAAGGGCGCGAAGACTCACTCACCCGCTTAACGTTTAATGCGCCGGTGCGTGGCATCGTGAAAGACATTGACGTGACGACGGTTGGCGGGGTGATCCCGCCGAACGGCAAACTGATGAGCCTGGTACCGCTTGATGACCAGATGGTGATAGAAGCAAAAATCTCGCCGCGCGATGTCGCGTTTATCCATCCCGGGCAAAAAGCGCTGGTGAAAATCACCGCTTATGACTACTCCATTTACGGCGGGCTGGAGGGGGAGGTGACGATGATTTCACCGGATACCCTTCAGGACGAGGTGAAACGGGATGTTTATTATTATCGCGTTTATATCCGTACAGACAGTAACCATCTGACTAACCGGCAGGGCAAGGAATTCCCGGTGTTTCCGGGCATGATAGCTACGGTTGATATCAAAACCGGCAGTAAATCCGTCATTGATTATCTGCTGAAACCGTTAAATAAGGCAAAAGAGGCGCTGCGCGAGCGATAAAAAAGGCGTTCAGCAAGCCGAACGCCCGTCAGATCAGAGTGTAGACGTCATGTTGACAGCATGGCGTCGTTCTTTTGGCACCACATTGATGTAATGTGTGACATAGGCAAAATATAAACCGGCATAATTTTCGACAAGTTCGATAAATGCCGGGTAAATGGACATCCGGCCATCGCCGCGATCTTTAAGATAACCAGCCTCCTGTGCCGATTTGATAATGCGGTTGACGTGAATACGCGAGACGAAAAATTCTTTTGCAAGTGTGCTGGCTGAATACGCTATTATGGCACCGTATGCTGTTTTGTTTTTAATGGCCTGCAAATAGAGATAGAGCATAATCATCCGGCCACCATCCTTATCAATAAATAAACCCACCTCCGGAAGTACTTTACTGAATGTTAATCCGCGGAAAAGGTATTCTGCGGCGCGCCGGAAAAAGTTGTGCCTGAGTGTGTCATTGTCCAGAAGATTAACATTAATGTTGAATGTCGGATAAAGAATGCTAACAGGCGTGAACGCCCCGGACATATAGCGTTTAAGCTCATCCAGTCCTTTTTCCGTAGGCGCGATTTTTGTTTTTCGCCGATCTTCGGTACAGCGCCAGGTCTTAATTCGCCCGGTGGTTTTAAGTATGGTGATGATCGCAATAACGCTGTTAGGGCTGGCGATATTATAGCGTGAGCACAGTGCCTTAATCTCCGAGACCGACTCAGCCTGATTGCCAAAAACAAAACAACATATTGAGAGTATTATATTGAACCGTGATTCCTGAAGCATCGTTTTGTAGAACAGGGGTTGTTTTTTATAAATGGCGTCATTGATTCTGTAGTGTTCTATTATAGCTTCACTAAATCGCGGGTTGTTTTTAATGACATCCCGTCGATGTAGCAAAGCTCTGGATGAGATGTGATTATCCATAGCATTTTCTCTTTTTTGTCTGAGCCGATGAGAAGAAGTGTCCGGACTTCTTTTTCGGAATTTTCATTATACCTTGAGAAAGTCCTGGTTACTGTTGTTATATGAAAAGAAAATGATATTTATGCTGCATATGGATGAGTCGGTTGATTAACGCAAAGATGTTCATGTGCATAACATTGATAACGGTTTATTAACCAAATGGGGTGCGGTAAAATTATTCAATGCGACAAGGAATATTGGCTTTAATTACATATGGGAATGATGTTTGTATTCTCAGGAGCAGGTTATGTCTCAAAATTTACCCTCTGTGCAAGGTACTTGCTACAAGCAACGGTTTGTTATTTCAGCCTGCGGTTTCACCTTTGAAGGGTATAGCCTGCTTCTGAAATCTCGAGGCGTACACGCCACGCGACTCCATTTTGAAGAGGATGAAATATGTTCCGTTGACGTTGAAAAAATGATGGAAAATCAATCGCCCGAGGTTTCGGTTTTCCTTGGTCGTGACGTTGCTACTTTTCTTGAAAGCCTGAAGCGCTTGGTATCCGTTCTGAATGCACTGCCAGTGATTTGCAGGGTCACCCTGTATGGTGCACTACCTGAGCGATGGCTTAATGCAACGTTGAGAAGTCTCGTTAATAATACAAAAAAGCTTTCCACGATCAGGGTAGAGAATATTACAGAAATAATGGGCTTTGTAAAAAATGAGACAGATGAGCGTGCTGGCCCTTCACGCTTGTTGCGTAACGTACCGGACAAGGAGGGTAAAGAAAATTTGCATGGGTTAACACATCGCGAGTTAACCGTGCTACTGAATTTCTATCGGGGTATTTCCATAAAAGAGCAGAGTAAGAGGTTAGGGTTGTCAGATAAAACTATTTATACCCATCGCAAGGTGGGTTTGGGTAAATTATATATTATCAGAGTATGGTTTAACGACTCTCGCGTTTTCAGAGATGAGGTTTGTGCAGTAAAAAATAAAACAAAAGTGTTTTCGGAAACGGAAATAGATATATTACAAGCGTTACATAAACGGGAAATCTTTGCGGCTTATCAAATTATCACTGATAGTGATAAAAAAGGAGTTGGATTTGAAATCCTGCTGCGCTGGCATAAAAAAGGTGAGATCCTGAAGCCAGCCTATTTTCTGGGAGGGATAAAAAATAGTGAAATATGGCTCAAGCTAACGGCGTTAGTCATCCATGCGGCCGTATCAGGTATCAATAAATACAATGGGAAATATTATTTTTCAGTTAACATTCCTCCTCAACTTGCTTCGGGGAACGCGCTGCCGGGGATGGCCAAAAAGGCGGTCGAAATGTTACTCAAACCGCAGTGGGCCGGGAAACTGGTCTTTGAACTAGCTGAAACGATTGACGTAACAAAGGATAAAAATATTCCCGAAACACTCCAGCGTTTACGCGCCGAGGGATGTCGGCTTTTTCTGGATGACTGTTTTTCAAAATATCATGCTATGCTGCCCATCAGACTGATTAATGTTGATGGACTAAAGCTTGATCGCGATATTGTTGAGCACTTTGTGGCTAACGACAAAGACTATAGCATTATTAAAGCGATACAGGTTTACAGCGACATGACGGGGACCGAATGCGTTGCGGAAGGCGTCGATAGCGAAGAAAAATTTGAAAAACTTGTCGCGTTAGGGGTTAAGCGATTCCAGGGTTATTATCTTTCCCGCGCGGTTAAAGAAGAAGAGTTGGATCGAATGGTACGGCTATTTAGTTAACGGCTTCACTATGCTGGTGGTACGACAGACTACAGTATTCGACCACCAGTAAAAAACACTCACTCACCGTCGCAATAGTGTATTCTCAGATATCATCACGCGTAAAGCCGACAACAATTTCAAGTGTGTTGCGAATGACATCGCAGGCTTCAGGCTCCTCGGTAATTTCAAGGGCGTGAATCAGTTGCAGGATGATCTCTTTATTCGAAAGGTTGTCACCGGTCAGCATAATACAGCGTATTGCCGAGCCTAACACTTCAACTTCTCCACTGAGATGCTTTCCAGCATTAAGAAAGTGTTCCGCCAGTCCTTTATCGTGCAGGGCTTCAAAATTATACGTCTGGTGCATAGTCGCTTTACTCATGGTGGTCACCGTCTCGGTTAAAATTAGTGTTTCTTATTTGGGCTCAGAAGCGTGTTGTGAGTAAAGAGAGAGCGCATGCGGCCAATTTCATAATCGCCCATCACTCTTCCCCGGTCGTGCGATACGCCGGTTACACGCTGGCGCACTTCATCTTCAGCGGCAATCAATGCATTTTTACGCTCATCATTTGATTCAACGTTAGCCATCGCCAGCAGGCGATTAGCAAGAGACGCAAAGGTAATAGGTCCGTTCTCTTTCAGTATGGATAATACGGCCTCACCGATAAGGTCATCCTTAAGTCGTTCAAATTTAGTTCTATGCATAGCTTAATCTCACTCTGCTACACGCGGCTGTAGCATGGGGTTAGTCATCGCATCCAGATGCTCTATTCTCACTCAGCATGACTAACTTAGTAAGTTAAAAACAGTGTTCAGGTTAACGCTCGAAGAAGAGGGCTATCAAACCGTTATAGTGCGCTTTCTCAACGTCAGACGTTGATTCTTCAATTCTGCGCAACAGCTTTGTACAAATTGTCATTCTGCTCAGTTGTACATTTTCTTTGATGATCTCACTGACGATGGCACCAAGGGTTTCCTGCTGTGTTGGGACATTATCCTTGTTAAAATACAAGGTTATAGCGCTTTCTGCTGTAGAGGGAGCATGGTTGCGACGCATAATTTTCCACCGTTGACAAACAATTTTGTAACATCACTGGCATCGAATTTATACTATCCGGTCAAATCTGTACATCTAAATTGTACAAGTTTTTCGTGCAGTTCGGGGATTTGTCAGAAGAACTATCAAAATTAGGGGGGAAGAGAGGGAGAAAAACGTGGGGAAAAGAAAAGGCCCCGGAGGGCCTGAAATTATTTCCGTCCCAGCAGAAGTCCCAGAACGATGCCTACCGCACCCGCAGCGATTAAGCCCGTTAACGGGTTATTTCTGACGGCTTCAGTAACATCCGAGACGGCATCACTGGCCTGGGCAGCATATTTTTTCGCTGCACCTTTCACCTGATGTTTAGGGGAATCAACGAATTCACCAAACTGCTGCTGCGCAGAGCCGGATAATTCATCAAGTTTGTTTTTGGCTTTATCGCCAGCGTATTGTGCATTTTTATCAGTGTCGAAATCAGACATTCCAGCCTCCTTTTGTTGATAGTCTAAGGATAGACGCTGATGGCAAGAGTGAGAGAGAATTCGCTAAAATCGACGCCTGATTACCTCTTTTTAGGATATGTCTTTCTTACATGTCCACCATAACGCCCTAAGGATGGAGTGGATAAATATTTCCCTCGCCGTCTCTGTCTACGTAGCGGGAAGAGACTATTTCTCTCGTGCGTTAGCGCGAAAGGTAATGTAATAGCCAAGGGATGCGGCCAGGCACAGCATATAGCCGAACGATTCCGAACCTTCCTCCACGGCGTTTTTCACGACACGCATATAGCCATGCTCCAGAATGGCGTGCCACAGCACTTGCATTCCAAAGAGACGGGAGAAGACCAGTACAGCCAGCAGGCCGCTCAACAGAATACCGTACCAGGGGGATTGCGTGTATTTTGCCAGCTGTTCCAGGGTAGTGCGAAAATGCATAACGGGGCGAATTATAGCCAGCAGAGCGGTAATCAGCGCGAACCACACCCAACTCCCATGAGAAATGAGGTCAAAAAGCGCGTCCAGTTCACGAATTAACATCGTCAGGAAAAAACCGCCAACCAGTATATTACAGTAACGCATGGATTCATCCATTTTCGCCAGACGAAAATGGAGAAACACGATAGTCGCTAATACCGTTTCCTGCATGATTTCGGTCAGTGATAATTCCGGAATATCATGGCCGACAAACCGCATATCAACCCAAAGACAAAGTATAATAAGCGCGCATGCGACCGCCGCGCCAACAAAGAATAAAAAGCTCTTTAGTACAATCATTAACACCACCATTTTGTTTGTAGCAGTATGTTAGGTGACGAGAATGTTATTTCTGTTCACATCGTGCCATATAAGTGCTGAATTTTAACATTACGAGCTAAATAGGATTCGTAGCGGCCAGAATAAACCCTAAATATCTTTTGTTCCTTGCCTGCGATGTGCTCATTGCAGCGTCTCTTTCTTGTGGTTTACAGGGCAATAACATACGAGGTACCATACCCCCCTATAGTATCAGGAGGGCGTATGCCGCATTCACCCGAAGATAAAAAACGTATTCTGACCCGCGTCCGCCGCATTCGAGGCCAGGTTGATGCCCTTGAACGCGCCCTGGAGTCGGGCGATCCCTGTCTCGCCATTCTGCAGCAAATTGCCGCCGTGCGCGGTGCTGCCAATGGCCTGATGGGTGAAATGGTTGAAATTCACCTCAAAGATGAGCTGGTGACGGGGGAGACCACCCCGGATCAGCGGGCAGTGCGGATGGCGGAAGTCGGCCATTTGCTGCGCTCTTATCTAAAATAAACCCACACACCTCACAACAAGGGAAAGACATCATGAAATCTCGCGCAGCTGTCGCGTTCGGCCCAGGCCAGCCGCTGAAAATCGTTGAAATTGATGTTGCTCCGCCGAAGAAAGGCGAAGTGCTGATCAAAATTACTCACACCGGCGTCTGCCATACCGATGCGTTTACCCTCTCCGGTGACGATCCGGAAGGCGTATTCCCGGCGGTGCTCGGCCACGAAGGGGGCGGTGTGGTGGTGGAAGTGGGTGAAGGCGTTACCAGCCTGAAGCCCGGCGACCATGTGATCCCGCTCTACACCGCAGAGTGCGGCGAGTGTAAGTTCTGCAAATCCGGCAAAACTAACCTCTGTCAGGCCGTGCGCGCCACGCAGGGCAAGGGTCTTATGCCGGACGGCACAACCCGCTTCTCCTATAACGGCGAGCCAATCTATCACTACATGGGGACCAGCACCTTCAGCGAATACACGGTGTGCGCCGAGATCTCACTGGCGAAAGTGAATCCGCAGGCCCCGCTGGATAAAGTCTGTCTGCTCGGCTGCGGTGTCACCACCGGTATCGGCGCGGTGCATAACACGGCGAAAGTGAAAGAGGGTGACACCGTGGCGGTGTTCGGCCTGGGCGGGATCGGTCTGGCGGTCATCCAGGGCGCGGTACAGGCGAAAGCTGGGCGTATCATTGCTGTGGATACCAACCCGGAGAAATTTAAGCTCGCAGGTGAGATGGGTGCGACCGACTTCATCAACCCGAAAGACTACGACAAACCGGTTCAGGACGTGATCGTTGAGCTGACCGACGGCGGCGTGGACTTCAGCTTCGAATGTATCGGCAACGTCAATGTGATGCGCTCAGCGCTGGAGTGCTGCCACAAAGGCTGGGGTGAGAGCATCATTATCGGTGTGGCCGGCGCGGGTCAGGAGATTAAAACCCGTCCCTTCCAGCTGGTGACAGGGCGCGTATGGCGCGGGTCGGCATTTGGCGGCGTGAAAGGCCGTACACAGCTGCCGGGCATGGTTGAAGATGCGATTGTCGGCAAAATTCAGCTCGACCCGTTCATTACGCACCGCCTGCCGCTGGAGCAGATCAACGAAGCCTTCGATCTGATGCACGAAGGAAAATCCATTCGTACCGTCATCCATTTCGGCGACAACTGATTATTCTGCCAGCGGTTTTTCCCGCTGGCATTTCTTCCCTGATCTTCTCTAAAGTGTGACCTGTCTGGCGCTTTTAGGCGTAATCTAATTCCCCGCTGTGCCGATGACTCTTTTACAGGCGTGTTTTTACGCATCTTACCTATAAGAGAGTCGACGGTCATGGACAACACAACATCGATGCAGGCGCAGCACAAGCTGAGTTTCTTGCATCACATCCGGCTGGTTCCGCTGTTTTCCTCCATTCTCGGTGGCATTATTCTCCTGTTTGCCTTGAGCTCGTGTCTGGCAGGCTATTTCCTGCTCCAGGCCGATAACGATCAGCAGGATGTCACAGCAGAAATCCAGGTGCGCACCGGTCTGTCAAACAGTTCCAACCATTTACGCACCGCCCGTATCAACATGATCCACGCGGGGGCGGCGAGCCGCATCGCGGAGATGGAGGCGATGAAGCAAAACATCGCTGAGGCTGAGACCCGCATCAGGCAGTCGCAGGATGGATTTGCCGCCTATATGAAGCGCACCGTTCGCACTCAGGCTGATGAAGCGCTGGATGGCGATCTGAAAGCCCGCTATGACGCCTACATCGCCGGTATGCAGCCGATGCTGAAATATGCCAAAAACGGCATGTTTGAAGCCATTATCAACCATGAAAATGAGACCGCGCGTCCGCTGGACGATGCCTATAACGCGGTGTTGCTGAAGGCGATAAAAATCCGCACCGAACGCGCGAACGCACTGACGGCGCAGGCTCACACCCGCACCCGGCTGGGGCTGATGTTTATGTTCGGCGCGTTTGGCCTGGCGCTGGCGCTGGCGGTGATCACCTTTGTGGTGCTGCGCCGTACGGTGATAAACCCGCTTCAGCGAGCCGCTACGCGTATCGAAAATATCGCAAAAGGCGATTTGACCATGCCGGACGAACCGACCGGGCGCAGCGAAATTGGCCGCCTGACGCGCGATCTGCAAACAATGCAGCACGCGCTGGTGACAACCGTGGGCACGGTGCGGCAGGGGGCGGAGGAGATCTACCGGGGAACCAGCGAGATCTCCGCGGGTAATACCGATCTCTCATCCCGAACCGAACAGCAGGCGGCGGCCATCGAACAGACGGCGGCCAGCATGGAGCAGCTCACCGCGACGGTGAAGCAAAACGCCGATAACGCGCATCATGCGAGTAAACTTGCAGAAGATGCCTCCGGTAAGGCCAGCCGCGGGGGGCAGATGGTCTCCGGCGTGGTGAAAACCATGGGTAATATTTCCACCAGCTCGAAGAAGATCTCTGAAATTACCGCCGTGATTAACAGCATCGCGTTCCAGACCAATATTCTCGCGCTCAATGCGGCGGTCGAGGCGGCGCGTGCGGGTGAACAAGGACGCGGCTTTGCGGTCGTGGCGAGTGAAGTCCGCACCCTGGCAAGCCGCAGCGCGAACGCGGCGAAAGAGATTGAAAGCCTGATTAATGAATCGGTGTCGCTTATCGATCAGGGTTCCGGGGAGGTGGTTGCGGCGGGCAATACCATGAATGAGATCGTCGAGGCGGTTAAACGCGTCACCGATATTATGCTGGAGATTGCGGCCGCGTCTGATGAGCAGAGCCGCGGCATTGTTCAGGTGAGCCAGGCGATTTCCGAGATGGATAAGGTGACGCAGCAGAATGCCTCGCTGGTGGAAGAAGCCTCTGCGGCGGCGGCCTCGCTGGAAGAGCAGGGCGCGCGTCTGACGGAAGCCGTTGGCGCGTTTCGTCTCAATGGGGCACGAGCAGGAAGGACTGCTGCCGCAACCGCAGCAAAACCCGCGCCTTTAACCCCGGCGGCGGCCGTCTCAGGTGATAACTGGGAAACGTTCTGAGTAAGACAGACCCGCCCTCGCGGCGGGTTCTGCGTTTAGGGTCAGAGAGGCATTGACTTACGAATGGCGCTTAACAGCGTTTGGGCGCCTTCAGAGAGCGGGGCATCTACCCGCGTCAGGATCCCAATGGGTTCACCGGCGCCGGGCGAGGTTACCGGCAGCGCCGTAAGCACGCCGCGTCGCAGGTCGTCCTTCACCGCGCCGGACGGCACAAACCACACGTAGTCATAATCCACCGTCAGCTGGCGCGAAAGAGACGCCGAGAGCGTTTCAATACACCCTGAAGGCAGCGTGCAGCCCTGCATTTGCAGCAACGCTTCCGCATTCTGACGCGGAACCGTTCCTTTCGGGGAAACTACCACCGGCCACTCCATTACGCGGCTTAAGGTGACGGTATCCTGCAGCAGGGGATGATTCGGACGCACGACCAGCTTCAGTGATTCCAGGAACAGCAGCTCGTAATTCAGGCCGCTCATCAGTTCCGGATCGGACATCCGGCCAATGCCCAGATCGAGCTCCCCTGACTTCAGGCCCGCCAGCAGCATGGTGTTATTCATGGTCGCGACCTGAAGCGTGGCGTGCTTTTGCTGGCGGTGGAACTGGCCGATCGCCGCAGGCAATATGCCCAGCGCCGCCGTTGGCAGTGCCCCCACGCGCACGATGTCGCTGGCCTGCTCTTCTTTACGGTTTAAGGCCTGACCGGCGGTATTGAGGGCATCAAGAACTTTAACGGCATGCGTCAGGAACTGTTCGCCTACGAGCGTAAGCTGAGCGCCCAGACGGCCGCGGTCGAACAGACGGGTTCCGGTAAGCTGTTCCAGTTCGTTCAGCGTTTTGGATAGTGCAGGCTGACTAAGGTTAAGGGTTTCAGCCGCTCGCCCCAGCGTTCCCTGTTGAGCGACGGCCACAAATGTATGCAAATGGCGCAAGCGTATGCGCTGACTGAACAGACCATTTTTTTCCATAGGCGATGTTAAAAACAGAGCGACGCGGGTGACAAGTTAAGTTGTTTGAATTTGATAACCTGATAGCAAAATATTTTTAACATTTGATCTGTTTGAGTTACAACTGTTTTTCGAAAACGCCCATGCTTTGACCACTCGTCTGCCTGGATCACAATTTGTAAATTCTTCCCAACGAAAAGAACGGGCTTCTCTACACTCCAGGTAGTATTCACTGGAGGCATGACATCATGGCGAACACCATCACGGCTGATGATATTCGGGAACACTTTTCGCAGGCTATGTCGGCGATGTACCAGCAGGAAGTTCCGCAGTACGGCACCTTGCTGGAACTGGTGGCGGACGTTAACCTGGCGGTTCTGGAAAATAACCCACTTTTACATGAACAACTGGCAAATGCAGACGAACTGGCGCGCCTGAATGTTGAACGTCACGGTGCGATCCGCGTTGGCACCGCGCAGGAGCTTTCCACCCTGCGCCGGATCTTCGCCATTATGGGCATGTACCCGGTCAGCTACTACGATCTCTCCCAGGCGGGCGTGCCCGTCCATTCGACGGCGTTTCGTCCGACTGACGATGCGGCGCTCTGCCGTAATCCGTTTCGCATTTTTACCTCGCTGCTGCGCCTGGAGCTGATTGAAAACGTTGCGCTGCGCGAAAGGGCGGCAGAGATCCTCTCCCGGCGCAACATCTTTACGCCGCGCTGCCTGGACCTGATCGACCTGCATGATGTACAGGGACACTTTACCGAGGCACAGGCGCGCGAATTTGTGCAGGAAGCCTTAGAAACCTTCCGCTGGCATCGCCATGCGACGGTCGATCAGGAAACCTATCTGGCGCTTAGCAACGAACATCGCCTGATTGCCGATGTGGTCTGTTTCCCGGGGTGCCATATCAACCATCTCACGCCGCGCACGCTGGATATCGACCGGGTACAGGAGCTGATGCCGAAGTACGGCATTGAGCCGAAAATCCTGATTGAAGGCCCGCCGCGCCGCGAGGTGCCGATCCTCCTGCGCCAGACCAGCTTTAAGGCGCTGGAAGAGCCGGTGCTTTTCGCGGGAGAACACAAGGGTACGCATACCGCGCGTTTCGGTGAGATTGAGCAGCGGGGCGTGGCCCTTACGCCGAAAGGGCGCGAGCTGTACGACCGTCTGTTAAATCAGGCCGGGACCGGCAAAGACAACCTGACCCATCAGCTTCACCTGCGCGAGATCTTCAGCACCTTCCCGGACAGCGAAATGTTCCTGCGCCGTCAGGGGCTGGCTTATTTCCGCTACCGTCTGACTCCGACAGGTGAGGCGCATCGCCAGGCGTTTCGTCCCGGCGACGATCCGCAGCCGCTGATCGAACGCGGCTGGGTTGTGGCGCAGCCGATCACCTATGAGGATTTTCTGCCCGTCAGCGCGGCGGGGATTTTCCAGTCGAATCTTGGCAATGAAACGCAGGCGCGCAGCCACGGCAATGCCAGCCGCAATGCCTTCGAAGCCGCGCTCGGCTGTGCGGTGTACGACGAGTTTACGCTTTACGAGGAGGCGGAAGCGCGCAGCAAACAGCGTTGCGGTTTGCTCTGAAACCGTTACTCTGCAGGGGTGTGATGGAAAAAGAAGGTTGGTATGGAAAATCCCTCCGCCCCTGTGGTTGAAACGCGCCAGGGCGCACTAATTGGTTCTACTGAAGGCGATACCCATGTGTGGTGTGGCATTCCTTATGCGGCACCGCCGGTTGGCCCGTGGCGCTGGCGCTCCCCACGCCCCCCTGCACGCTGGGATGGCGTGCGTCCGGCGACGGCGTTCTCCGCCTCCAGCTGGCAGAGCAGCGAAAGCTGTCAGGAGCTGGGCGGCGGCGATCCTGGCCAGTTCTCTGAAGACTGCCTGTACCTTAACGTCTGGTCGCCAGTCGTACGCGCCGATCCGCTTCCGGTGATGGTCTGGCTGCACGGCGGAGGATTTACCCTCGGCGCTGGCGGTCTGCCTCCGTATAACGGCAGGGCGCTGGCGAAGCGCGGCACGGTGGTGGTGACAATTAATTACCGTCTCGGCCACCTCGGCTTTTTTGCCCATCCGGCGCTTGAGGGGGAAGAAGAACGCGTGGTGCATAACTTTGCGCTGCTCGATCAGATCCAGGCCCTGGAATGGGTGCGCGATAACATTGTCGCGTTCGGCGGCGATCCTGAGAACATCACCGTATTTGGCGAGTCGGCCGGTGCGCGCAGCGTGCTGTCGCTGATGGCTTCTCCGCTTGCGGGAGGACTGTTCCATAAAGCCATTGTGCAAAGCGGGTACACGCTGCCCGACACCCCGCGCGAGCAGGCCATGCATAAAGGCGAAGCGATTGCTGCCCATTTTGGCCTGCAAAATGCCACCGCGGAACAGCTTCGCGCGATCCCGCCTGAGGCGTTCTGGCCGCTGACCTCGCCACTGAATATCGCCCCTGCGCCCATCGTGGGTGACTGCGTTTTGCCTGAGGCCATGCTCGATGTCTTTTTCGCTGCCCGTCAGCATTCAGTACCGGTGATGATTGGGTCGAACAGCGACGAAGCCAGCGTGATGTCGGTGTTCGGGATCGATCTTGCCGGGCAGATCCAGAAGCTCCGTCGCGAGCGGCGCTTTGGCCTGGGGCTGATCAAGCTGCTTTATCCGGGCGTGAAGGGCGATGAGGAACTCGGCAGGCAGGTTTGCCGCGACATGGCCTTTACCACCATGGGATACGTGGTGATGCAGGCGCAGCAGCGGGCAGGCGGCCTGTGCTGGCGATACTGGTTTGATTATGTGGCCGAAGCGGAGCACGCGACGTATACCAACGGCGCCTGGCACGGTAACGAAGTGCCCTACGTGTTCGATACCCTTGGGCAGGTGGAACCCTCGCGGCAGTATGTAAATGAACGCGATCTGGCCTTCGCCGCTCAGGTGGCGGACTACTGGGTGAGCTTCGCCCGGGATGCGGGAGCACGCGATAGCCTGGTGGGGCCCACGCGCTGGCCCGCCTGCCGGAAAGGGCGGGACGTGTTGTTGCGCATCGGTGTGAATAAACATGCAGGTTTTCGGCTTGAAAACCGTTTTATGCGTGCCCGTATGAGCCTCTTCAAACGGGTAATGAAACACCACGTCAGCCTCGACTGAGCAGACAGGCACGAAACGCATCCAGCCCGTTCTCCGGGTCGGGTGCGTCGCGTAACACCAGCCGGTAGCTCGCCCCCGTCTTTATGCTCGTATCATAAGGCCGCATCAGCCGTCCGGCGCGCACGTCCTCCTCCACCAGCGTTTCATCCGCAATGGCGATGCCCAGCCCCTGAATGGCGGCGGTAATGGCCAGATCCATGGTTTCAAAGTGTTGATTTTTGAGCATAGCTGGCGCCGGACGCGGCTGTTTCGCCAGCCACAGCGTCCAGTCCGTTTTGTCCCGCGTGGGGTGAAGGAAGGTGAGTGTTTCCAGCGCAGAACCGGCCCTCAGCGGGCTCATCACCGGGGTTAAGGCCTCTTCGAACAGCAGATCGCCGGCGCTCATGTGCGTTCCAAACACAATCGCCGCGTCATAGGATTCGGTTTTGAAATTGACGTTGTGATCGGTGGTAGTGGTCAGCGCAATCTGGAGTTCCGGCTGTTCGCGCTCGACCTGTAACAGACGCGGTACCAGCCAGCGCATCGCGCAGGTAGGCGCTTTCAGACGAATTACGGTCTGGTGCGTCCGCGCCTGTTCAGCAACGTTAAGCAGGTGCTCAAACGCAGATTGCAGTTCCGGCAGCAGGGCGCTTCCCTGTGAAGAAAGACGCAGGCCGCGAGCATGGCGTTCGAACAGCGGGAAGCCGAACCAGCTTTCCAGCGAGGCAATTTTGCGGCTTACCGCCCCCTGCGTCAGACAAAGCTCCTTCGCGGCATGGGTAAGATTCAGGTGACGCGCGGTCACGATAAACGTCTCTACGGCATTAAGCGGAAATGAACGACGCGACATATCTCACCTTAGCTATGCGTTTTTGTCATGGCTATTATGACAACAATTCGATTGTCCCGGCAATTAAGTTATTGTTTGAATAGTTATGCATTCACCACGAGAAGGGACAGAGGATGACTTTGAAAACGCCGGTGCAGACCCGCTCCAAATTGCCCGATGTAGGAACCACCATTTTTACCGTTATCGGCCAGCTTTCAGCCCGGCATAACGCCATCAACCTTTCTCAGGGTGCGCCGAATTTTTCCTGCGACCCAAAACTTATCTCCGGCGTCACTCGCGCCATGGAGTCAGGGCATAACCAGTATGCCTCCATGACCGGGCTGCAACCGCTCAGAGAGCGCATCGCGGACAAAATTGCCACGCTCTATGGCACCCGCTATGACCCGGTGAGCGAGGTACTGGTGACTGCCAGCGCCAGCGAAGGGCTTTACTCAGCCATCAGCGGGCTGGTTCATCCTGGCGATGAGGTGATCTATTTCGAGCCCTCCTTTGACAGCTATGCGCCGATTGTCCGTCTGCAGGGGGCGACGCCGATCGCTATTAAGCTGACGGTACCGGATTTTGCCGTGAATTGGGATGAAGTACGCGCGGCTATTACCCCGCGCACGCGGATGATCATCGTCAATACGCCGCACAACCCGAGCGGACAGGTATTTTCAGCCGCCGATCTGCACCAGCTGGCAGTGCTGACGCGCCACACCGACATCATCATTTTGTCTGACGAAGTGTACGAGCACGTCGTTTTTGATGGCGAACCGCATCACGGGATGGCGACGCACCCGCAACTGGCGGAGCGCAGCGTGATTATTTCTTCTTTCGGAAAAACCTATCACGTCACCGGCTGGCGCGTGGGTTATTGTGTGGCGCCCGCGGAGCTGATGGATGAAATATGTAAGGTCCATCAATTTTTAATGTTCTCGGCCGATACGCCGATGCAGTACGCGTTTGCCGAACACATGACCGATCCGCAAACCTGGCTGTCGCTGGCGGCGTTTTATCAGCGCAAGCGCGATCTGCTGCAAAGTTTGCTCGCCGACTCACCGTTCAGGCTGCTTCCGAGTGCCGGTTCGTTTTTCCTGCTTGCGGATTACAGCGGCTTTAGCGACGAGCGCGACAGCGAGATGGTGAAAAGGCTGATTGTTGAGTACGGGGTTGCCACCATTCCGCTGTCAGCGTTTTATGCCGATGGCACGGACAATAAACTGATCCGTCTCTCTTTTGCGAAAGATGAGGCGACGTTACGGGCAGGTGCCCAGGCCCTTTGTCGGGTTACACCACGTTAAGGAATTTGAGATGAAATTACGCGCGTTAGTTGTCGGCATAGGACTGCTGTGTTCATTCTCGTCGTTTGCTGCTACCGAGTTGCGATACGGGCTGGAAGCGGAATATCCGCCGTTTGAAAGCCGCAATGCCTCAGGGGAGCTGGAAGGATTTGACGTAGAACTGGGAAATGCCATCTGTAAAGCCGCCGCGCTGAAGTGCAGCTGGGTAGAAACCTCGTTTGATGCGCTGATCCCCGGTCTGGTAGCGAAGAAGTTCGACGCCATAAACTCGGCGATGAACATCACCGAACAGCGTCGCAAAAGCATTGATTTCACCCAGCCCATCTATCGCATTCCCTCCCAGCTGGTGGGCAAAGCCGGTTCTGCGGTAGAGGCTACCCCCGAAGGGCTGAAGGGCAAAACCATCGGCGTTCTCCAGGGTTCAATTCAGGAAACCTACGCCAAAGAGCACTGGGAAAAGCACGGTGTCACCGTGGTGTCTTATAAAGATCAGAATATGGCCTGGGGAGATCTGCTGAATGGCCGCATCGATGCCTCGCTGGTCATGTCAGCGGCCGGGCAGGCAGGTTTCCTCAGCAAGCCGCAGGGTAAAGGGTTTGGCTTTATCGGCAAACCGGTGTCGGACGACACCATCCTCGGCAGTGGGATCGGCTTTGGGCTGCGTAAGGGGGATGAGGCCACCAAAAAGCAGCTTGATGCCGCAATTGATAAAGTACGTGCCGACGGCACGATCGCTAAACTGGCTGATAAGTACTTCCCGGGTATCGATGTCAGCGTAAAATAACCGCCTCGTTGGTCCCGGCTGTCGATGTCCAGCCGGGACATTTTTATACATAACTTTACCCCTTTTTCAGGCCGTTCTGGTCGACAGAAAATATTTCTCGGTTTGTTCAGATAATCACCCGCCAACAATTGGATTCTTAACCGTTTTTGTTTAGGCTGTGCGTTCTTTCTTGCCGTCATTTCGCTGCGCGCGAAACTCATTCACACGACCATAAGGACGTTTTCTCAGGCATGAATCGCAGACGTTTTCTCAAAGGTTCCCTGGCAATGGCTGCCCTGAGCGGCACTTCTGGCCTTGCTTCTCTGTTTTCCCAGGCGGCGTATGCTGCTGACTCCGACATTGCCGACGGTCAGAGCCGTCGCTTTGACTTCTCTGTTCTGCAATCCATGGCGCACGATCTGGCGAAAACCCCGTGGGGCGGTGCGCCGCGTCCGCTGCCGGAAACGCTGGCCACCATGACGCCGCAGGCGTACAACGCCATCCGTTACGATGAGAAACAGTCGCTGTGGAATAACATTGAAGGTCGCCAGCTGGACGCCCAGTTCTTCCATATGGGGATGGGATTCCGCCGCCGCGTGCGCATGTTCTCGCTGGATCAAAGCACCTCTCAGGCGCGTGAGATCCACTTCCGGCCTGAGCTGTTCAGCTACGGCGATACGGGCGTGGATACCCGCCAGCTTGAAGGGCAGAGCGACCTCGGCTTCGCCGGATTCCGCGTCTTTAAAGCGCCGGAGCTGGCGCGACGCGATATCGTTTCGTTCCTGGGCGCGAGTTACTTCCGCGCAGTGGATGATACCTACCAGTACGGCCTTTCCGCGCGCGGGCTGGCGGTGGATACCTTTACTGACACCCCGGAAGAGTTCCCGGATTTCACCTCCTTCTGGTTTGAAACCGTTAAGCCGGGCGATACCACCTTTACCGTCTATGCGCTGCTGGACAGCCCTAGCATTACCGGTGCCTATAAGTTTGTGATCCACTGTGAGAAGAGCCAGGTGATCATGGACGTCGAAAACCATCTCTATGCGCGCAAAGACATCAAGCAGCTCGGCATCGCGCCGATGACCAGCATGTTCAGCTGCGGCAACAACGAACGCCGCATGTGCGACACCATTCATCCGCAGATCCACGATTCAGACCGCCTGGCAATGTGGCGCGGTAACGGAGAGTGGATCTGCCGACCGCTGAACAACCCGCAAAAGCTGCAATTTAACGCTTTTCTGGATAAAAACCCGAAAGGCTTTGGTTTGTTGCAGCTTGACCGTGATTTCTCCCATTACCAGGACGTCATGGGCTGGTATAACAAGCGACCAAGCCTGTGGGTCGAGCCGCGCAACAACTGGGGTAAAGGATCCATCGCCCTGATGGAGATCCCGACAACCGGCGAGACGCTCGATAACGTGGTCTGCTTCTGGCAGCCGGAAAAACCGGTGCAGGCGGGTGATGAACTGGACTTCAAATACCGTCTCTACTGGAGCGCGCAGCCGCCGGTGCGTTCACCGCTGGCAAACGTCTACGCTACCCGTACCGGTATGGGCGGCTTCCCGGAGGGCTGGGCGCCGGGTGAAAATTACCCGAAAGTGTGGGCCCGTCGCTTTGCCATCGACTTCGTCGGGGGCGATTTGAAGGCCGCCGCACCGAAGGGCATTGAGCCGGTGATCACCCTGTCCAGCGGTGAAGCGAAGCAGGTGGAGATCCTCTACGTCGAGCCGTTCGACGGGTATCGCATTCTGTTTGACTGGTACCCAACCTCTGACTCCACCGAGCCGGTCGATATGCGTCTGTTCCTGCGCTGTCAGGGCGACGCCATCAGCGAGACCTGGCTGTATCAGTACTTCCCGCCCGCGCCGGACAAACGTAACTACGTTGACGACCGGATCATGCGTTAGTCCTTATGGGTTTGTGCCGGGTGGCGGCTTCGCCTTACCCGGCCTGATCCGGACGCATTTGTAGGCCGGGTAAGCGTTAGCGCCACCCGGCAATTAAGAGGCACTATGTCTTCAGAAATTATCCCCGTAACCCAGGAAATCGAGCTTCGCGCCGTCGAAGAGCGCTATACCACCGATCTGCACAACCTCGTTGTTAAAAACAAAACCTGGCTGCAAACCGCCTTCGACTGGGCGCAGCATGTCGGCACTGAAGAGGACACGCGCCGTAACGTGCAGAGCAACCAGATGCTGCACCAGCGCGGCTACGCCAAAATGTTCCTGATTTTCATGAAGGACGAGCTGGTGGGCGTGCTTTCTTTTAACGCGATAGAGCCTGCGAATAAGGCCGGGTACATCGGCTACTGGCTTGACAAAGCGCATCAGGGACAGGGCATTCTCTCTCAGGCGCTACAGGCGTTTATGCGCTATTACGTTGAGCGCGGCGAGATCCGCCGCTTTGTGATCAAATGTCGCGTGGCTAACCATAACAGTAACCGCGTGGCGCAGCGCAACGGTTTTGCGCTGGAAGGTTGTTTGCGGGAAGCGGAAATGCTCAACGGCCGCTTCGATGACGTAAACCTGTACGCCAGGTTATTCCCGCTATAGCGCCCCCAGCAGCGGCGTCCGGGTGATCCGCGTGTCACCGTTGATCACTTTGGCTCCCCGGACGTGAATGCTTTCACCCTCCAGCGCCTCGATCGCCGCATCGTCTGTCATCTCCACCTGATGCTCAATCAGGACATCGCCGCTGATACGCGCGCGCCCCTGAATAACGACCTTGTCATCAATCAGGATCGGCCCGCCGCGTAACCACGCCTCGCCACCAATCAATACGTGGTGTTTAATCACGCAGTTACCTTCGACGAGGGCGTTTTCCGCGACCTGTGAACTGTACCGCACGGTCGGGATCGCATCATCCTCTAAACCGGCCAGCAGGCGGGCGTTGCCGTACACTTTGGCGCAGTCGCACACCCAGACGTTATTAAGCGCGTTGCCCTCAAGAATGGCGCGGTCAAACACCTCCGCGCGGTGCTCAACAAAGGCCCAGGTCACCATGGCATCGCCGTAGATTTGCGCCTGATGCACAATACGCGACTGGCTGACCGTGGCTCTGTCGTAAATCTGCAGGATCTGCTCACGGTCGGGTGTCAGCCCTTTGGCTGCAATCACCATGCTGTTATGCAGCACCCGCGCGTCACCCGCGATACGGCATTCCCCGCGTACGGTGGAGTGCTGGATAGTGACGTTGTCACTTATTGACGCGCCGTGACTCACCTCTGCCGCGTCAAGCCAGCTGTTGCCGCCTACGAGTGCGCGGTGGCTTACGATGCAAGGTTGGGTGAGGCGGGCGTTGCCGGATATCCTGGCCCCGGCAAACACCACGCTGTTTTCATCATAAACCCAGCAATCCCCGTCCTGGGCGAGCGCGTGTTCATCCTCAACCCAACCACCTTTTGTCCCGCTGGTCACATCGTTAAAATCCTTTGCGGCAATTATCTGTCTGAGTAGGGTTGTGCACGGCGTTGATCCGTCCTGCCAGCGCCAGAGACGCCTTTCATTGCTAAGCCTGTATTTTGTCATCGTGTTTTCCCTGAAAAGCCATTCACTAAACGTAGCAAACTTTTGGCGTTTCGAAGTGCTGGCGTCTGCACGGTAAACCCCTTAAAATGGCATTTAAAATACATTTTAAAGTTTAAAAAAAATGCATAACCAAGACCAACGCGTTCTTAACTTGCCCGCCGGTTATTTCGGTATGGTTCTGGGTACCATAGGTATGGGGTTCGCCTGGCGTTATGCCGGTACTATCTGGCCGGTGACGCGCTGGCCGGGCGACATCCTGGTGGCGCTGGCGGTGGCGATCTGGTTCCTGCTGAGCGTGGCGTTTCTTACCCGTGCGGTACGGTTTCCACATAGCGTGCTGGCCGAGATGCGGCATCCGGTAATGAGCAGTTTTGTCAGCCTGTTTCCTGCCACAACGCTACTGGTGGCCATTGGCTTTGTGCCGTGGTGCCGACCAGTGTCGCTGGTGCTGTTTAGCGTAGGCGTGGTGATCCAGCTTGCGTATGCCGCCTGGCAAAGCGCCGGGCTGTGGCGCGGTAAGCATCCGGAAGAGGCCACGACGCCGGGACTGTATCTGCCGACGGTAGCGAACAATTTTATCAGCGCCATGGCCTGCGGTGCGCTGGGTTTCCACGATGCGGGGCTGGTGTTCCTTGGTGCCGGGGTCTTTTCCTGGCTGAGCCTCGAGCCGGTCATTCTGCAACGCCTGCGCAGCGTGGGCGAACTGCCCGCGGCGCTTCGTACTTCGCTCGGGATCCAGCTTGCGCCTGCCCTGGTGGCCTGTAGCGCCTGGTTTAGCGTCAACGGCGGCGAAGCGGACACCTTCGCCAAAATGCTTTTCGGCTATGGTCTGTTGCAACTCCTGTTTATGCTGCGTCTGATGCCGTGGTATCTGTCGCAGCCGTTCAACGTGTCGTTCTGGAGCTTCTCGTTCGGGGTGTCGGCGCTGGCGACCACCGGTTTACATCTGGGGCAGAGCAGTCCGTCTGGGTTCTTTCATGCCCTCGCGGTTCCCCTGTTTATTTTCACCAACATCATCATCGCGATGCTGCTGGTCCGTACTTTTATCTTGCTGATGCAGGGCAAACTTCTGGTGCGCGCTGATAAGGCACTGCTAATGCAATCTGAGGAAAAATAATGACTGTCGATGAAAACTACTTTACTGAGAAATATGGGCTGACCCGCACGCACTCAGAGGTCCTGCTCAGCGCGGACATTGTTAAGCCGGGAAAAACGCTCGATCTCGGTTGCGGAAATGGCCGTAACAGCCTCTACCTCGCTGCCAACGGCTATGACGTGACGGCGTGGGATAAAAACCCGATGAGCATCGATAACATCGAGCGCATTAAGGCGGCGGAAGGGATCGCGAATCTGCAAACGGCGATAAAGGACCTGAACAACCTGACCTTTGACGGCGAATACGACTTTATTCTTTCCACCGTCGTGTTGATGTTTCTCGAAGCGAAAACCATCCCTGGTCTTATCGCCAATATGCAGCGTTGCACTAAACCAAGCGGCTATAACCTGATCGTTGCCGCCATGGATACGGAGGATTATCCGTGCACCGTCGGCTTCCCGTTTGCCTTCAAAACCGGTGAACTGAGCCACTACTACGAAGGCTGGGAGCTGATCAAGTACAACGAAGAGGTGGGGGAACTCCACCGTACCGATGCCAACGGCAACCGTATCAAGCTGCGCTTCGCCACCATGCTCGCACGCAAGCCCGCTTAACGCGCGGCCAGCAGACAGAGTTGCAAGGCCGTGCGACAGGAGGCCTCGAACGACGACAGCGGTAAAAACTCAAACTTTGAGTGGAAGTTATGGGCGCCGGTGAAGAAGTTCGGGGTGAGCAAGCCTTTGGCTGACAGGGCCGCCCCGTCCGTGCCACCGCGCATGGGGATCGGTTTTGGGGTGATACCGAGCGATTCCATCGCCTCGAACATCAGGTCGATCGCGCGGCGGTCTTCGCCAATCGCATTGCTGATATTGCTGTAGGTATCTTCAATGCGATACTCCACGTTTGCCGTGGGATGCTGCGCAGCAATCCGCGCTGCCACATCGGCAATTTGCTGCTTGCGGGCGGCAAAACCCTCTTTGTCAAAATCACGAATGTTGGCTTTCAGCACCGCTTCGTTTTGCCCGGCCTGGATGCCGTTAAACCAGATATAACCTTCGCGCCCCTCGGTGCATTCCGGGGTTTGCTGGCGATCGAAATGGCTGATGAAATCCGTTGCCATCAGCAGCGGGTTGACCATCACCCCTTTGGCGGACATCGGGTGCGCCGTGACGCCGGTAAAGCGAATTTCAGCCGCAGCCGCGTTAAAGTTCTCGTAAACAATTTCCCCCAGCTCGCAGCAGTCGATGGTCCAGGCAAAATCGACGTCGAAGCGCTTCAAATCCAGCGCTTTCGCGCCACAGAGACCAATCTCTTCATCGGGCACAAACGCCACCACAATATCGCCATGCTTATGTTCAGCGGTGAGGTTTTCCAGCACCGTCATGACCACGGTGACGGCCGCTTTATTATCTGCGCCTAATACGCTGGTTCCGTCGCTGAAAATAATCTCCTCATCAGGATAAGCCAGAATTTCCGGGTGCTCATTTACGCGCAACCAAATATCTTTTTCTTTATTCAGGCAGAGATCATCTCCCGTAAAGGTTAATATTTGTGGATGAATATCCGGGGATAAACCGACGTCAACGGTATCGATATGGGTAATAAAACCAATCCGCGGCGCGCCGGGAATATTGCCTTTTTTTACGGCGGTAACGGTGGCGAACTCATCAATCACAATATCGTCTAACCCCAGCATTTCCAGCTCCTTCGCCAGCTCCCGCGCCATGTCGTGCTGGCCCGGGGTGGAGGGCAGGGTTTTGACTTTCGGGTCGCTCTGGCTGGTGATGGCGAGATAGCGGAAAAAGCGTTGGGTTAATTGTCTGGAGAGTTCTGAGCCCATAGTGTTTCCTTCTGTATTTATTTTTCATGTGTTTGCGCCATCACTTTAATGTTATTTATGAAATGGCAAAAGAAGTAATTAGCCGTCGAATTAAAAAGACAGGAATAAATGATGAAAAGCACATTCACAATGATAACGCTGGCGCTTGCTGCGCTGACGGTCAGTTCCACCGTCGCGGCAAAAACGCTGGTGTATTGCTCCGAAGGATCGCCGGAAAACTTCAATCCTCAGCTCTACACGTCGGGAACCAGCGTGGACGCCAGCGCCGTACCGGTTTATAACCGTCTGGTCGATTTCAAACCGGGCACTACCGAACTGGTGCCGAGCCTGGCGGAAAGCTGGGAGGTGAGCGAGGATGGTAAGGTCTACACCTTCCACCTGCGCAAAGGGGTGAAATTCCACAGTAATAAACTGTTCACGCCGACGCGCGACTTCAACGCGGATGACGTGATTTTCTCGTTTATGCGCCAGAAGGATGTGAATCATCCCTACCATAACGTCTCCAACGGCAGTTATTCCAACTTCGAAAGTCTGGAGTTCGGCAACCTGATTACCGCCATTGATAAGGTTGACGATCGCACCGTGCGCTTCACCCTGGCGCACCCGGAAGCGCCGTTTGTTGCCGATCTGGCGTGGTATTTTGCCTCCATCCTGTCGGCGGAGTATGCCGATGCCATGCTGAAAGCGGGCACGCCTGAAAAGGTTGATATGCAGCCGATTGGCACCGGGCCGTTTAAACTGGCGCAATATCAGAAGGATTCCCGCATCCTCTTTACCGCCTTCCCGGACTACTGGCAGGGAAAATCGAAGCTGGATCGACTGGTGTTCACCATCACGCCGGACGCCTCGGTGCGTTTTGCCAAAGTCGAGAAGAATGAGTGCCAGGTGATGCCGTTCCCAAACCCGGCGGATCTGCCGCGTATGAAGGCTAACAAAGACATCAACCTGATGAGCAAGGCCGGTCTGAATACCGGTTTCCTGGCATTTAACACGCAAAAGCCGCCGCTGGATAACGTAAAAGTGCGCCAGGCGCTGGCGATGGCGATTAACAAACCGGCCATCATTGAGGCGGTCTTCCACGGCACCGGCACGGCGGCGAAAAACCTGCTGCCGCCTGGCGTCTGGAGTGCCGACAGCGAGCTGAAAGACTACGATTACGATCCAGAAAAAGCGAAAACGCTGTTAAAGGAGGCGGGATTTGCCAACGGCGTAAGCATCGATCTGTGGGCTATGCCCGTGCAGCGGCCGTATAACCCGAACGCGAAGCGTATGGCTGAAATGATCCAGGCGGACTGGGCGAAAGTAGGCGTGCAGACCAAAATCGTGACCTACGAATGGGGCGAATACCTGAAGCGCGTGAAGGGCGGGGAGCATCAGGCTGCGCTGATGGGCTGGACAACGGCGACGGGCGATCCAGATAACTTCTTCGGACCACTGTTTACCTGTACGTCCGCCAACGGCGGGTCGAACTCGGCCAAATGGTGCTATAAGCCGTTTGATAACCTGATTGCCGAAGCAAAATCGATAACCGATCGCGAAAAACGCGTGGCGCTGTACAAGCAGGCGCAGCAGATGATGCACGATCAAATGCCGGCGGTTATGATTGCCCACTCGACCATTTTTGAGCCAGTCAGAAAAGAGGTCACGGGCTATGAAATCGATCCCTTCGGCAAACATCTGTTCTGGCAGGTAGATATAAAACAGTAATATTTTTCTGCCCGGATCCCGTCCGGGCACTATTTTTACAATTTGTGCCTTCCCCGTCATTTTTTGCCACAACATTTCCCTCTGTTTTTTGTTATAACTTCAAGTGCATACTTGCAGATAACTCGGAACTCCATCATGCGTACTTCCACTTTTTTTAAAGTTGCAGTGCTTTCTGGCCTGTTGGCCCTTTCTGGCTGTGCGTCAAAAGTCGCAGCCCCCGATCAATATTCAGGCTTTTTAAAAGATTACTCTGACTTGCAGGAGATGACATCAGCAACCGGGAAACCAACCTTGCGTTGGGTCGATCCTTCCTATGATCCGGCGAACTACGACAGTATTATCTGGACCCCGATAACCTATTATCCGACACCAAAGCCAACCACACAGCTTGGGCAAAAAACGCTTGATGAATTGTTGAGTTACACCAATAACACATTAAAAAACGCGATTGGCCAGCGTAAGCCAATTGTGACGACGCCGGGCAAACATAGCCTGATCTTCCGCGGCGCCATCACGGGTGTGAGCTCAGAGAAAGAAGGTTTGCAGTTCTATGAAGTGGTGCCCGTCGCGCTGCTGGTTGCGGGTACGCAGATGGCAACTGGCCATCGCACCATGGATACGCATCTTTTCTTTGAAGGTGAGCTGATTGATGCCGCCACGAACAAACCGGTAGTTAAAGTTGTTCGTAAAGGTGAAGGTAAAGAGCTTGCCAACGAGAACACGCCGTTGGGATTCGCCACACTGAAACAGGTTGTGGATGATATGGCGACCGATGCCACCATGTTTGATGTCCATCAGACAGCAAAATAATAAAAAACGGCCTGCATTTACGCAGGCCGTTATTTTATGCCGTCAGCAGGCGGCGGAACCAGGTTTCCGGTTTCGTAAACATCACCATATTTCCCCCCAATATCAACAGCAGGCCGACGATCCCGTTGATATGCCACACGTAACCCTCGTACACCGTTGAAATCGACAGCGCCACCAGCGGGAACAGCAGGGTGCTGTACGCGGCTTTACCGGGACCAATACGGCCTACCAGCGTAAAGTAGGCGCCGAAGGCAATCACCGAGCCAAACAGCGCAAGATAGAGCAGCGCCCCCATATAGCTCACCGTCCATTCCGGCATAAAGCTATCGCCCCTGAAGAGAGCGATAAGGCCCATCACGACGGTGCCATACAGCATCGCCCAGGCGTTGGTGGTCATGGTTTCCAGCCCGTTTCGCTGATGACGCATGCTGATCATATTCCCCAGCGAGAAGCCGTAGGTGCCGAGGGCGGAAAGCCCGATGCCCGTCAGCAATGACGCGCTCCAGCCGCTGGCGAGCAGATCGTTCCAGAACAGGGTAATGATCCCGATAAGCCCCAGCGCTGCCGCCGTCCAGAAGCGCGCGGGTGGACGCTGGCCGAAGAAGATAAAGCTGTTGATGGCGTTATACAGTACGGCCATCGAGAAAATCACCGACTCAAGGCCGGTATTGATATGGGCGGCGGCGGTATAAAAGCACCAGAAGTTGAAACAGAAAACGCAGCAACCCTGAAGCATGCAATAGAGATGATCCCGCAGCGCCAGCCTGCGCAGGCGACGAAGGGCGACCAGGACGATCATCATCGTGGCGCTGGCCACGGCGAAGCGCCAGAAAATGGAGACCGGCGCTGCAACCGGCCCCTGTTGTAAAAAAATGGCGATCCAGGTCGTGCCCCAGATAACAACAACCAGCCCATAGAGTAATGCGTTCATGGTGTCTCTCTTCTCATACCGCGAAAAACAACAGTGTGGCGAAAGAAGGGGGCCCCGGCTTTCAACGCCTTGCGCCGGACTTGCAAATTCTTGCGCTTTTTTCTCGCACAATGGCTGGTAACAGGCTGCAACACTTCTTAGACTGACAGTCTGATTAATCACCTGTTTACGGCCATGTCTCTCGTTTACGACACCTTTGAAACGTTACGCCAAAAAAATGCAGTACTGCGGGAAACCGTCGCGCTCAATACTGGCATTCAACTGGCGGCGTGGTACAACAAGCACGATACGATCACGGTGAAAAGCAACCATCACACCCTTAGCCTGTACGTGGCGGATGGCTATGAAAGCTATCAAAAAACGCCGGGTGGCTGGAGAAATGGCGGCGGGCCGGACCGTTTTTGTCTGATGCCGGAAGAGAGCGAATCCACATGGGATATTCGTGATGACCTGTCGTTCGTGCACCTCTACTGCACCGATGAACACCTGCGGGACGTGGGGGAGAAAATCTGGGATAAACGACCGCTATCGCTGACGCTGGAGGAAAAAATCTTCGGCAGCGATCCGAAAATCACCGCCCTTTATCGCCAGTTTTTGCTCGGCTGCGACTGGCAGCAAAACGCCAATCAGCTCACCCTGAGCACTGCGTCGACTTTATTACTGACGCATTTGGTCCAGCACTATTCCAGCGTCCAGTGGAAGTTACCGGTGGTCACCGGCGGACTATCGCCGTTTGTGCTGCGCAACGTGCTGGCCTTTATCGAGGAAAATCTGGCGCAACCCTTAACGCTGGCGGAACTGGCGGGCCAGGCCGCACTCAGTGAGTATCACTTTGCGCGGATGTTCCGCCAGTCGATGGGGCTGGCGCCGCATCAGTACGTCATGCAGCGCCGCATGGAGAAGGCCAAAGCGCTGATTCAGCACACGACCACGCCGCTCACCGACATCGCGCTGGCCTGCGGATTTAACTCCGCCAGCCATTTCAGTAACCGTTTTCGCAGCATGACCGGCATCACGCCGTCACAGCTACGCGCGGCGAAGGCGTGAGAAGACAGCGTAACAGATCCCACCCAGCACCAGCCCCCAGAAAGCGGAGCCAATTCCCAGGAGCGTGACGCCGCTGGCGGTCATCAGGAAGGTGACGATCGCCGCGTCGCGCTCTGCTTCATGATTCAGTGCCTGATACAAACTCCCGCTGATAGTGCCGAGCAGGGCCAGCCCGGCCAGCGTCTGGATGCCGCTCAGCGGCAGGGCGGCCATCAGCCCCGAAATCGACCCGCCGAACACCCCCGCCAGCAGATAAAACCCACCTGCGGCCGCCGCTGCCAGCCAGCGTTTACTGGCATCCGGGTGGGCGTCCGGGCTCTGGCAGATGGCGGCGGTGATGGCGGCGATACAGATGGAATAGACGCCGAAGGGGGACAACAGAAGCGCCAGCCCGCCGGTGGCAACGATCAGCGGTGAGACCGCCAGCGGATAGCCCGATGCCTGCATGGTGGCGAAGCCGGGCGCATTCTGCGACGCCATGGTCACCAGGAAGAAGGGTAAGCCGATGCTGATCAGGCTGGTGAAGGTGAACGCAGGGGCAATGAATTCCGGCATGATCACCGATAACGTCATTTTATTCGTGACAACGTCACCTCCAGCCCAGGCCACGAACACCCCCACCAGCAGCGTGGCGACAATGGCATACCGGGGCGCCACGGCTTTAGCCACCAGCCAGGCGGCCAGCATACTGCCGCAAAGAAGCACGTGTCCCTCAAGATTGCTGAATGCCTTCAGGCCAAACTGTAACAGCACGCCTGCCAGCATAGCGGCGGCAAGCGAGTGCGGGATCAGTTTCATCAACCGGGCAAACAGGCCAGTGACGCCGCACAGCAGAATCAGCGCATTCGCAAATATAAATACCCCTATGGTTTCCGCCAGCGTCACGCCTTGCAGGCTGGTGGCGAGCAGCGCCGCGCCAGGAGTCGACCAGGCGGTCAGCACCGGGGCTTTATACCACCACGACAATGCAAGCGTGCTGATCCCCATCCCGAGCCCCAGCGCGGTCATCCATCCGGCGATTTGCTGTGTACTGGCGCCCGCCGCCGCAGCCGCCTGCCAGATAATGGCGGCAGAGCTGGCGTAGCCCACCAGAACGGCAACAAAACCAGCCAGCACGGCAGGAAAGAGAGAGGCAGTCGATCGCATGTGAACTCCGTTGTGCGTTATAACGTCCGGGATAAGGTATCACTGTGCGCTATAGCGTACAAGTGGTATGCTTTGCTGCAACGGGAGGAACCATGGATATCACTCAACATCTGGCAACCACACTGAAAGCGCTGCGTCAGGCGCGGGGCTGGAGCCTGTCGAAACTGGCGGAAGAGACGGGCGTGTCGAAAGCGATGCTTGGGCAAATCGAACGCAATGAGTCCAGCCCGACGGTCTCAACCTTGTGGAAAATTGCCACCGGGCTGAACGTACCTTTTTCGGCGTTTATCACTCCAGAGAGCGAACCGCAGGCGGTGTTCGATCCGCAGCAGCAGGCGATGGTGGTGAAACCGCTTTTCCCCTGGGATGAACAGCTTAAGTTCGACCATTTCTCCATCACCCTGTCGCCCGGCGCGCTGAGTGAGTCCACGCCGCACGAAGCCGGGGTGATTGAACACGTGGTGGTGATAAGCGGTGAACTGGATATGCATATCGACGGTGTCTGGCGCACTGTATACGCTGATTCAGGCGTGCGTTTTGCCGGCGATAAACCGCACGCGTACCGCAACAGCAGCACCCGGACGGTGCATTTTCACTCTCTGATCCATTATCCCCGCTAAAGCGTCGCAAAACGGTTTCACTGGCACAGACTTCTGACTACAATAGCCGCCATTTTGACCATAACGGATAACGACGAAGTATGCGCCTGCACCCCCATCATCTTGAACTGCTAAGCCCGGCCCGCGACGCCGCCATTGCCCGTGAAGCCATTCTTCACGGTGCGGATGCCGTCTACATTGGCGGCCCAGGCTTTGGTGCCCGTCATAACGCCAGCAATAGCCTGCGCGACATTGCCGAACTGGTACCGTTCGCCCACCGTTTCGGGGCGAAGGTGTTCGTGACCCTGAACACCATTCTTCATGATGATGAGCTGGAGCCCGCGCAGCGTCTTATTACCGATCTTTACCAGACCGGCGTTGACGCTCTGATCGTTCAGGATATGGGTGTTCTGGAACTGGATATCCCGCCAATTGAGCTGCACGCCAGCACCCAGTGCGATATCCGCACCGTTGAGAAGGCGAAGTTTCTTTCAGACGTCGGGTTTACGCAGATTGTTCTGGCGCGTGAGCTGAACCTGAACCAGATCCGCGATATCCACCAGGCCACCGACGCGACCATTGAATTCTTTATCCACGGTGCGCTTTGCGTGGCCTATTCCGGGCAGTGTAATATCTCTCACGCCCAGACGGGGCGCAGCGCTAACCGCGGCGACTGCTCTCAGGCCTGCCGTCTGCCGTATACCCTGAAAGACGATCAGGGCCGCGTGGTGGCATTCGAAAAACACCTGCTGTCGATGAAAGATAACGATCAGACGGCAAACCTCGGCGCGCTGATCGATGCCGGCGTACGCTCCTTCAAAATTGAAGGCCGCTACAAGGACATGAGCTACGTGAAAAATATCACCGCCCATTATCGTCAGATGCTGGATGCCATCATCGAGGATCGCGGTGACCTGGCGCGCGCGTCCGCCGGTCGTACAGAGCATTTCTTTATTCCGTCGACGGACAAAACGTTCCACCGCGGCAGTACGGATTATTTCGTTAATGCGCGCAAAGGGGATATTGGCGCGTTCGATTCACCGAAGTTTATTGGTCTGCCGGTGGGTGAAGTGCTGAAAGTGGCGAAGGATCATCTTGACGTTCAGGTTACAGAGCCGCTGGCGAACGGCGATGGCCTCAACGTGATGATCAAACGTGAAGTGGTTGGTTTTCGCGCCAATACGGTGGAGAAAACCGGCGAAAATCGTTATCGCGTCTGGCCGAACGAAATGCCTGCCGACCTTTACAAAGCCCGCCCGAATGCGGCGCTGAACCGTAACCTGGATCACAACTGGCAGCAGGCCTTGCTCAAGACCTCCAGCGAGCGTCGCATTGCGGTGGATATCGCGCTGGGTGGCTGGGAAGAGCAGCTGATCCTGACCATGACCTGCGAAGACGGCATCAGCGTGACGCATACGCTCGACGGCCTGTTCGAGGTGGCGAACAATGCGGAGAAAGCGCTCAGCAACCTCAAGGATGGCGTAGCGAAGCTCGGGCAGACCATTTATTATGCGCGCAATATTGAGGTGAATCTGCCGGATGCGCTGTTCGTGCCGAACAGCCTGCTGAACCAGTTCCGCCGTGAAACGGCAGAGATGCTGGATGAAGCACGCCTGGCAAACTATCCGCGCGGCAGTCGTAAGGCCGAAGCGGTGCCTGCGCCGGTCTACCCGGACACGCATCTCTCTTTCCTTGCGAACGTTTACAACCACAAAGCGCGTGCGTTTTACCATCGTCACGGCGTGCAGTTGATTGACGCCGCGTATGAAGCGCATGAAGAGAAGGGCGATGTGCCGGTGATGATCACCAAACACTGCCTGCGGTTTGCCTTTAACCTTTGTCCGAAACAGGCGAAAGGCAATATTAAAAGTTGGAAAGCGACGCCGATGCAGCTGGTGAATGGCGATGAAGTACTGACGCTGAAGTTTGACTGCCGTCCGTGTGAAATGCACGTTATCGGCAAGATGAAGAATCACATCTTCAAAATGCCGTCTCCGGGCAGCATTGTGGCCTCCGTCAGCCCTGACGATTTGATGAAGACCCTGCCAAAGCGTAAAGGCAGCTAACCCGCAGAGTGGGTATCCGGTTTGCGCGATTTCTGCCAGGCATGGTGCTCGCGCAACCCCTCCGCAGACTCCTCTGCCGCGCTGCGTAACTCGTCGCTGTCAGCTTCATGACGAAGCTGATGGTCGGCGTTTTTCACATACACAAATTCATGCCCTTTGTGCTCCGCCATAATCTGCCCCGAGAACAGTGCACTAATCAGCAGCAGTAGCGAAAAGCCTTTTCTGAACATCTTTTACCCCCGAAAATACGCTACGGTCATCGTAGGGATAATTTCATAGAGTAATTATTCGACTCTTTAAATTTGAGAAAATAGACTGTCAAAAATTGTGGTCGCCATAAAACTCACTTAAGACTATTCTTAAAAGCTATATCGCCGTTGTAAACTCCCATTTCTGGTATGCAAAGAGAAGCTAGATTTATTGGGAAATCATTTACAATAAGATTTTTCTGGCTAAGGATTGGATCGAATAAATGAAAAAAATAATCGTGCTATCACTTCTGGGCGTAGTGGTTGCGGTGGGTGCTGCGGCCAGCATCTATTCAAATGAAGAACCAGAATATATTCAGTCAGCAAAAAGCCGTGTCGGATCGTATTTAACCAGCGATTACGGACGTGTCGAATGTAATAGCACCCAGGTAAGTGAAGATCGCTGGGAGCTGGGCTGTACCAATAAGGCGAGGGGCAAAACCTTCCAGTTCGCTGTTTACCCATCCGAGCAGGCGCCGTATGGGGTCTCTCGTGCGTTTTATCTCGAAGCGATTAATGATGATGCCCGCCAGAGTGCAGAGCAGGGGCTGATGCGTTATCTGCAAATTAATACCAAAGCGGGTTAATCGATTCGTTTATGCTTCGTTGAGGCTCACAGTGGTAGATTGCAGGTGATCCACATCCCGGTATGGAATACCGGAGCGTAGATACCAAAATACAAATCTATCCATGCAAGCATTTACCGCCAGATTATGGCGGTTTTTTTTTGCCCGTTTATCGTACCGGCTGTAAAAATTGTTTGCGATATTGCGCGGGTGAAAGCGCAAATTGCTGCCGGAAATGGTGGCGCAGCGTGGCGCTTTGTCCAAATCCGGTTTGTTCCGCAATATTGTCGATGCTGAGCCGACTGTTTTCGAGATAATCTTTTGCCCGCTGCAATCGCGCAGTCAATAACCAGCGCGCGGGTGTTGTTCCGGTCGCGTCCTGGAAACGGCGCAGAAAGGTGCGCTGACTCATACCCACCCGCAGGGCCAGCGATTCGACGGTATGGGAAACGGCCAGATGCTGGTGAAGATAATCAAACAGCTGGCCGAGGCGCTGGCTCTCCCGCAACTGAGCCACCGGTCGGCTAAGCTGCTGGGTTTGCGAGCCGTCCCGATGGGGCGGGATCACCAGCCGACGCGCCACGCGGTTTGCCACTTCCATACCGTAATTCCGGCGCACCACGTGCAGGCACAGATCAATCCCCGCGGCGCTTCCGGCGGAAGTGAGAATATCGCCTTCGTCCTGGTAGAGCACATCTTCGACCACGGTAATGGCGGGATAGCGTGTTTTCAGCGCTTGCGTATAGCGCCAGTGGGTGGTCGCCTTCCGCCCGTCAAGCAGGCCTGAGGCTGCCAGAACGAAAACGCCAGAACAGATCGAGAGTAGCTGGCAGCCGCGGGCATGCGCCGCGCGGAGCGCCTGGCAGAGCGCTTCGGGTACGGGTTCGTCCAGCCCTCGCCAGCCGGGAACGACAACCAGATCCGCCGTCTCCAGCAGACCCAGATCGCCATCGGCCAGAATACGGATCCCGCCCGTTGCCCGGAGTTCGCCATCATCCACGCTCGCCACGGCAAACTGATACCAGTCATCGCCCATCTCCGGGCGCGGCAAGCCAAAGATTTCTACCGCCACGCCAAACTCAAAGGTACATAAACCGTCATATGCCAGCACGATCGCGCGCGGCGAGGGATGTCTTAAGTTTGTCATCTTTTTGCTGTTTTCTGGCATAGGCGGACGCATTCATGGGCTGAATTAAGGGATAGAGTAGTGTTAACACAAACACCACAAATGAGGAAGATTCATGAGCTATGTTACTGAATTTCCGGCTGCTGAGCCGCAGGAAGCTGTGGGACATTTTCTGCGTCGTCTGAGTGTCGAGACGGACTGCGCCGATGTCCATCATGCGGTATCCGGCGGTGAGCAGGACTTTGTTCTGCTGCACGTTGTCGGAAAGCCTGAACATTTTGCCCGGCGGCATCTGCCCGGCGCGCTGCATTTACCCTGGAGCCAGATCACCGCAGAGCGGATGAAAGCGTGGCCGGAGGGCACGCTGTTTGTCGTCTATTGTGCAGGCCCGCACTGCAACGGGGCGGACAGGGCGGCGCTGAAGCTGGCGCGTCTGGGTCTGCCGGTTAAGATTATGCTCGGGGGCATGACCGGCTGGGAAGATGAGCGGTTCGCGTTTGCAGGATCTTCATCACCCGCTCTGTGAACATGAATTTATTTCAACACAGATGAAATTTTCTCGTTTGTCGGCGGCGAGCCGGTATGACATCTTTTCAGGACGTTTAGACATCCAGAAGTCTAAAGATTCAAGAGATGAATTATCACTGTGGGCAATTAACGCCGACAGACAGAGGAGATTTCCATGCAGCGACACCATGCCCCGTACCGCGCCGATGTAGTCGGCAGTTTTTTACGCCCGGATGCCATTAAACAGGCCCGTCTGCAATTTGCCAGCGGTGAAATCGATGCCGGGCAGCTTCGCGCGGTTGAGGACGAGGCCATTCGTCATGTTGTCGAGCAGCAGTGCGCCTGCGGTCTGCATGTGGTAACGGACGGTGAATTCCGCCGCGCCTGGTGGCACTTTGACTTCTTTGACGGGCTACAGGGCGTGGAGCGTTATGATTCCCAGCAGGGCATTCAGTTCAACGGGGTGCAGACCAAAGCCCACGGCGTGCGCGTAACGGGCAAACTGGGCTTCGGCGATCATCCTATGCTGGAAGATTTCCGCTACCTCAAAAGCATTAGCGGTAATGCACAGCCGAAGATGACCATTCCGAGCCCGAGCGTGCTGCACTTCCGCGGTGGCCGCAAGGATATTGATGCTACGGTCTACCCGGATCTGAAGGATTACTTTGACGATCTGGCGACCACCTGGCGCGATGCCATTCGGGCCTTTTACGATGCAGGCTGCCGCTATCTGCAACTGGATGACACCGTCTGGGCCTATCTTTGTTCGGAGGACCAGCGCCGCCAGATCCGCGAGCGCGGTGACGATGCAGACGAACTTGCCCGAACTTATGCCCGGGTGCTGAATAAGGCGCTGGAGGGCAAACCGGACGATCTGACCGTCGGGCTGCACGTCTGCCGCGGCAACTTCCGCTCAACCTGGATTTCCGAGGGCGGCTATGAGCCGGTGGCGGAGGTGCTATTCGGCACGGTGAACGTCGACGCGTTCTTCCTGGAGTACGACAACGACCGTAGCGGGGACTTCGCGCCACTGCGTTTTGTGCGCCCGGGTAAACAGCAGGTGGTTCTGGGGCTGATCACCACCAAACACGGTGAACTGGAGAACCCGGAAGGGGTGAAAGCGCGTCTGGAAGAGGCTGCGCGCTACGTGGCGAAAGAGCAGATTTGCCTCAGCCCGCAGTGCGGATTTGCTTCTACGGAAGAGGGTAACAGCCTGAGCGAAGCCCAGCAGTGGGATAAAGTTCGCCTCGTGACGAAAATCGCCAGCGACGTCTGGTAACGCCGTTTACAGCGCTGCATTATTACAGTGCAGCGCTGTACCATTCTGAGTCGTTTCCCGTCACTCCTCTCTTCGATCCCTTTAAAATCCTGTCTCTGCAACCTGGCACTGTTTTTGCTCTCCTGAAACTGGCGTTACTTTTTTCTGCGTCCGGCGGTAACGGACGTCTTCGCACAGCTTTCTTTTCAGGAGTGAAAATATGCACCGTCGTACCTTTATTAAAGCGTTCACCTTGTCCGCCTCCGTCATCGCCATGGGAATGAGCTTTGGCGTCCAGGCCGCAGAGACCATTAAAGTCGGGATTATGCACTCTCTCTCCGGCACGATGGCCATTTCAGAAACGCCCCTGAAAGATGTCGCCCTGATGACCATCGATGAAATCAACGCTAAAGGCGGCGTGCTCGGGAAAAAGCTGGAGCCGGTGGTGGTTGACCCGGCATCCAACTGGCCGCTGTTTGCCGAAAAGGCCCGCCAGCTTCTGAGCCAGGATAAGGTCGCCGTGGTGTTTGGCTGCTGGACCTCCGTATCGCGTAAATCGGTTCTGCCGGTTTTTGAGGAGCTGAACGGTTTGCTGTTCTATCCGGTGCAGTATGAAGGTGAAGAGATGTCACCTAACGTCTTCTATACCGGCGCGGCGCCTAACCAGCAGGCGATCCCGGCGGTGGAGTATCTGATGAGCGAGGACGGCGGCAGCGCGAAGCGATTCTTCCTGCTGGGTACGGACTACGTTTACCCGCGCACTACTAACAAGATCCTGCGCGCCTTCCTGCACTCGAAAGGCGTTGAAGATAAAGATATTGAAGAGGTCTACACCCCATTTGGACATAGCGATTACCAGACCATCGTCGCCAGTATCAAAAAGTTCTCCACGGGCGGCAAAACGGCAGTGGTCTCCACCATCAACGGTGATTCCAACGTGCCTTTCTATAAAGAACTGGCGAACCAGGGGCTGAAAGCCACGGACGTGCCGGTGGTGGCGTTCTCGGTGGGTGAGGAAGAACTGCGCGGCATTGATACCAAACCGCTGGTGGGTAACCTGGCGGCGTGGAACTATTTTGAATCCGTCGACAACCCGACGAACCAGACCTTTGTCGCGGCTTACAAAGCCTACGCGAAAGCCCATAAGCTGCCGAATGCCGATAACGTGGTCACCAACGATCCGATGGAAGCGACTTACGTTGGCCTGCATATGTGGGCGCAGGCGGTTGAAAAAGCGGGAACAACCGACGTGGACAAAGTGCGCGCGGCAATGGCGGGCCAGTCGTTCAACGCGCCGTCCGGCTTTACGCTGACCATGGACGCCACCAACCACCACCTGCATAAGCCCGTCATGATTGGTGAAATTGAAGGCAACGGCCAGTTCAACGTCGTCTGGCAAACCGAACAGCCGGTACGCGCTCAACCGTGGAGCCCGTTTATCGCCGGGAATGACAAAAAGCCTGACCAGCCGATGAAAACCGCCAGCAACTAAGCCACCACCAGGGAGAGACGTCATGAACGCCATACGCATGATGATTGCGATTGTGTGGCTTACCGGACTGCTGCCAGGGATGGCGCAGGCATCGGATGCCGATGATTTCGTTGCCGCTAGCCGCAGCCAGCAAACCGCCATGCTGACCCGCTGGGCAGCCACGCCGGAACCTGCACGTTTGCCGCTGCTTAAGGCGCTGCAACAGGAGAACCTTTATACCGACAGCCAGACGAAGGCATTTACCCGCATCGACGGCGAAATGGTTGCCCTGGGCGCGGCAAAAAGCGCTGAAGGCACGACCAAAGCCGTGCGGCTGACCAACCGACTGCGCGTGTTAACCGTCACGGCGCTGGCGACGCATCAGCTTGTCAGTGACAGTGTCACCGAAAGGCGTCATGCCGCGCGGCAACTTCAGCGTGACGCCCGGCCGGATATGCTCGGCTTTCTGCAACAGCGGGCCAGTAGCGAAACGGACGACGTCGCCCGACAGTCGCTGATGCTGGCGCTGGCAAACCTCCAGCTGACGAGCCCACAGGCTGAAGTACGGCTCAAGGCTGTTGAGCTGTTGGGACAGTCTGACGATCCGGACGTGCAGGCCACGCTGACGCCGTTCACCCGGACACAAACCGAGCCGGACGCACGGGTACGTGCCGCCGCCGCTGAGAGCCTGGAGCGTATTCAGCACCGGCTGATGTGGGGCGAACTGCTGGGGCAGGCCTTCATGGGCCTGTCGTTGGGGTCGGTACTCTTGCTGGCCGCGCTCGGGCTGGCTATCACCTATGGTCTGCTGGGGGTGATTAACATGGCCCACGGCGAGATGCTGATGCTCGGGGCGTATGCCACCTGGATGGTACAGCAGGTGATGGCGCAGTGGATGCCTCAGTGGCTGGCGCTCTATCCGGTGGTGGCGCTGCCGGTGGCGTTTTGCCTGACCGCAGGCATCGGAATGGTGCTGGAGCGCACGGTGATACGCCATCTGTATGGCCGCCCGCTGGAAACCCTGCTCGCCACCTGGGGGATCAGCCTGATGCTTATCCAGCTGGTGCGAATGACCTTTGGCGCCCAGAACCTTGAGGTCGCTAACCCGGCCTGGCTGTCCGGCGGGGTGCAGGTTTTCGCCAACCTGACGCTGCCCTGGAACCGTATTGTGGTGCTCGGCTTTGTGCTGCTGGTGCTGTTCTTCACCTGGCTCATTCTGAACAAAACGCGTCTGGGTCTCAACGTGCGGGCGGTGACGCAAAACCGCAGCATGGCGGCCTGCTGCGGCGTTCCCACCGGACGGGTAGATATGCTGGCATTTGGCCTCGGGTCCGGCATTGCCGGGTTGGGCGGCGTGGCGTTGTCCCAGCTGGGGAACGTGGGGCCGGAGCTGGGCCAGGGATACATCATCGATTCGTTCCTGGTGGTGGTGCTCGGCGGCGTCGGCCAGCTGGCCGGTAGCGTCGCGGCGGCCTTTGGTCTGGGGATCTTCAATAAAATTCTTGAACCGCAGATGGGCGCCGTGCTGGGCAAGATCCTGATTCTGGTGGCGATCATTCTGTTTATCCAGAAACGTCCGCAGGGGTTATTCGCACTTAAAGGGAGGGTGACAGACTGATGAGCCAGCCATTGACCTTAACACTGGCGCGCAGGGCACCGCGCACCGCGCAAATCTTCGGCAGTCTGCTGGTTGCGGCGCTGCTGGTGCTGCCTTTTCTCGCGCTGTTACCCGCCACCCATCCGCTGGCCGTTTCGACGTGGATGTTGACGCTTATCGGCAAGATCCTCTGCTACGCAATTGTCGCCGTGGCCCTCGATCTGGTCTGGGGCTATGCCGGTATGCTCTCGCTGGGGCACGGCATATTCTTCGCCCTGGGCGGCTATGCGATGGGCATGTACCTGATGCGCCAGGCGGCCGGGGACGGGCTGCCCGCGTTTATGTCGTTTCTCTCGTGGAGCGAACTGCCCTGGTTCTGGTGGGGAACGCAGCATTTTGCCTGGGCGCTGGTGTTAATCGTGACGATCCCCGGCCTGCTGGCGCTGGTCTTCGGCTGGTTTGCTTTCCGCTCGAAGATAAAAGGGGTCTATTTTTCCATCATGACCCAGGCGCTGACCTATGCGGGCATGCTGCTGTTCTTTCGCAACGAAACCGGTTTTGGCGGCAATAACGGCTTTACCGGCTTTACCACGCTGCTCGGGTTTTCCGTTACGGCGACTACCACGCGGATCGCGCTGTTTCTCGCAACGGTCATGCTGCTGCTTCTGGCCCTGGGCACAGGCTACGCCCTGGCGAAGAGTAAATTTGGCCGCATTTTAACGGCGGTGCGCGATGCGGAAAACCGTCTGACGTTCTGCGGCTACGATCCGCGCGGCTTCAAGCTGCTGGTCTGGACGCTTTCCGCCGTGCTGTGTGGCCTGGCGGGAGCGCTGTACGTTCCGCAGGTGGGCATTATCAACCCGGGTGAAATGTCGCCGACCAACTCGATTGAAGCGGCCATCTGGGTGGCGCTGGGCGGGCGCGGCACCCTGGTAGGCCCGGTGATTGGTGCGGCGCTGGTCAATGGTGCGAAGAGCTTTTTCACCGTGGCGATGCCGGAGTACTGGCAACTGTTTCTTGGGCTGATTTTCATCGCCGTGACGCTCTTTTTACCGCGCGGCGTGTTCGGTCTGTTTCGTAAGGGAGAGAATTAATGCAGCCCTCTGAAGGACTCTTTACCCGCCAGCTACCGGGCGATCGTTACCGTGAGCAGACCGATCCGGTGTTGCAGCTTGAGGCCATTAACGTCAGTTTCGATGGTTTTCAAGCGTTGACCGATCTCTCACTTAATATCGGCATTGGAGAATTGCGCTGCATCATTGGCCCTAACGGCGCCGGTAAAACTACGCTGATGGACGTGATCACCGGCAAAACCCGGCCAAAAAGCGGGAAGGCTATTTACGATCAGTCCATCGATCTGACAGCCCTTGAACCGGCGGCCATTGCCCGTCAGGGCATTGGCCGTAAGTTCCAGAAACCGACCGTGTTTGAAGCGCTGACCGTAGGGGAAAACCTCGAAATCGCCATGAAAGCCGACAGGTCCGTCTGGGCGAGCCTGCGGGCAAAACTCAGCGGCGAGCAGCGCGACCGCATTGACGAGATGTTGGTTTTGCTGCGGCTTGGCAGCGAGCGCGATCGCCGCGCCGGGCTGCTTTCCCACGGGCAGAAGCAGTTTCTGGAGATCGGCATGCTGCTGGTGCAGGATCCGCATCTGTTGCTGCTGGACGAACCCGCCGCCGGTATGACCGACGCAGAGACGGAATACACAGCCGAGCTGTTCCGAACTCTGGCAGGCAAGCATTCGCTGATGGTGGTTGAGCACGATATGGGCTTCGTCGAGACCATCGCCGACCACGTCACGGTGCTGCATCAGGGGCGCGTACTGGCCGAAGGCTCGCTTCGCGAGGTACAGGCCAATGAGCAGGTGATTGACGTCTATCTGGGACGCTAAGGAGAGGGGATGTTACAGGTTAACGAGCTGAATCAGTACTACGGCGGAAGTCATATTCTGCGCGGGGTGAGCTTTGAGGCGGTGGTCGGGGAAGTTACCTGCCTGCTGGGGCGCAACGGGGTAGGGAAAACCACACTGCTGAGGTGCCTGATGGGGCTGATCCCGGTGAAAGCCGGGGAGGTGGTCTGGCAGGGAAAGACCATCACTCACAGTAAACCGCACCAGCGGGTGCAGTCCGGCGTGGCGTATGTTCCGCAGGGGCGGGAGATTTTTCCGCGTCTGACCGTAGAAGAAAACCTGCTGATGGGACTGTCGCGCTTCTCCGCGGGAAACGCAAGGAGCGTGCCGGAGGAGATTTGGCAGCTTTTCCCGGTGCTGAAGGAGATGAAACACCGTCGCGGAGGCGATCTTTCCGGTGGTCAGCAGCAGCAGCTGGCGATTGGTCGCGCGCTGGCGAGCCGTCCACGGTTACTGATCCTGGATGAACCCACGGAAGGTATACAGCCGTCGGTGATTAAAGAGATCGGGCAGGTGATCCGCAGCCTGGCGAACCGGGGGGATATGGCGATCCTGCTGGTGGAGCAGTTTTATGATTTTGCGGCGGAGCTGGCCGACAGCTATCTGGTGATGTCGCGCGGCAGCATCGTCCAGCAGGGGCGCGGTGAGAACATGGAGCAGGAGGGGGTTCGCGGACTGGTTGCGATCTGAAATGTTATACTATAACATCCTCATTCTTATAACACGGAATGAGGGTTTTGCTGTGGCTGCACAACTTGGAAAAATTGCGCTGACTCTGGGAACGCTGCTGGTAAGCGGCTCGCTTTTTGCCCATTCGCACGGTCATCAGATGACGGAGGCGGAACAGAAGGCGGCAAACGGCGTCTTTGAGGATAAAGACGTCAGGGACAGGACGCTGTCTGACTGGGACGGGACCTGGCAGTCTGTTTACCCGTTCCTGCTTGATGGTTCGCTGGATCCGGTTTTCGAAAAGAAAGCGCAGAAGGGGGAAAAATCCGCTGCCGAGGTGAAAGCGTACTACCGTAAGGGCTACGCGACGGACGTGGACGCCATCGGCATTGAAAACAACGTGATGGAATTCCACAGAGGCAAAACGATGAGCAGCTGCCGCTACGACTACAGCGGCTATAAAATTCTGACCTATGCGTCGGGGAAAAAAGGCGTGCGCTACCTGTTTGAATGTAAGGATAAGGCAAGCCAGGCGCCTAAGTTTGTGCAGTTCAGCGATCATACCATCGGGCCGAAAGCCTCTTCACACTTCCATATCTTTATGGGCAACACCTCCCACGAGGCGCTGCTGAAAGAGATGGATAACTGGCCGACCTACTACCCGAACGAGATGTACAAAGAGCAGGTGGTGGAGGAGATGTTGCACCACTAGGCTGTTGGATTTGCCGGGTGGGGGCTTAGCCTTACCCGGCGTGGGATTAGGGTTTTCCAGGTCGGGTAAGCGCAGCGCCACCCGACACGCTATCTTCACTTTTCACGCGCATCCCGCGCAAAACCATCAGCCACGCCGCAATAATGGCGGCCATCATAATAATAAATAACGACCAGTGCGGCAGATGGGTCAGGATGAGCCCGGTGATCATCGGGTTCGCCGCCGCGCCCAGCCAGCCCAGCGCCTGGGCGGAGAAGTAGCTCGCCTTCATGCCCGGCGGGGCGATATTGTCGATCAGCATGTATTCACCCGGGGCATAAATAATTTCACCCAGGGTGAAAATCGCCGCCGCAATCCCCCAGTAAAGCAGGTTCTCGCCGGAAAGCATAAACCCGCCCAGCCCGAGGATGAAAAAGAGCGTTGCGGCTGTCATTAGCGGGCGGATGTTGCTTGCCGAGATCTTGCGGCCAAGCGCGTATTGCAGGGTGACCACCACCACTGCGTTGACGGGCAACACAACGGCCACCACCTTTTCTGCGAAATCGCTGTCCGCATACGCGGCGAGGACATACTGGGAAATGCAGCTGGCGAACGATCCGCCCACATAGGACGCCAGCAGGCCGGAGAGCGTGTACCAGAACAGCGCCCGGTCCTTCAGCAGCACCGAGGGCTGCCACGGCGCCTTTTCCTCCACGCTGTCAGACGCTACGCTTTTCTGCACAAAGAAATGGATAAACCCGAGCGGCAGTGCGGCGCAGAAGGCCGCCAGCCAGAACGGCAGTTGCAGGCTGTACATCACCAGTAGAGTGCCAACCGGCGGCCCAATCGTCCAGCCGATGTTCAGGAAACTGTAGTTGAGTGAGAAAACGCGCGCCTTTTCGCTGGAGGTCAGCACGTCGGCAAACCACGCTTTCAGCACCGTTGAGAAGACGGAATAGGCGCAGTTAATCAGGGCAAAGAACAACACCACCAGCGTCACGTTATTCACCAGCGGAATGGCCACAAACCCGGCGATAAAGGCCACGATGGCGACCAGCATATAGCGTTTTTTGTCGAACTTGTCCGCCAGGATGCCAAATCCCAGGCTAAACACCACGCCAATGGTCAACGCCACGGTAAGGGCATAGCCAATATTCTCCACGCTCATATCGTACACGCGTGTGAGATATATGGTCATAAAGGGCAGCGTTGCCCCGCGGCCAATTGTTAATAACAATGACGATGCCAGTAGCGCTGCGGTTGAGCGCCTGATTGATGGTTTCATTTTCCTGCCCGACAAATGCTTATGCTTTTTTTGTTGTGTTATTACAGGATTATCATGGGATCGGCAGCTTGTATAGCACCCAATTTATCCGCAAGTGCTTCTCCTCAGTACCAGAATTAATGATCTTCTCGCGGGGGTATTTTTTCTGTTACCTTGAAGTGTTTACAAAAATTTAATAATTCAGGGGCGGAAAATGACGCGGAAAGACGGGCTGTTAGCGTTACTGGTTGTCGTGGTGTGGGGACTCAATTTTGTGGTCATCAAAATGGGGTTGCACAACATGCCTCCACTCATGCTGGCGGGTCTGCGCTTCCTGCTGGTGGCCTTCCCGGCGCTGCTGTTCGTTGCCCGCCCAAAGATTCCCCTGAAGCTTCTGCTGGGCTACGGCCTCACCATCAGCTTTGGTCAGTTTGCGTTTCTTTTTTGCGCCATCAAATTCGGTATGCCTGCGGGTCTGGCTTCGCTGGTGCTTCAGGTGCAGGCTTTCTTTACCATTATTCTCGGCGCGTTTGTCTTTGGCGAACGTTTGCAGGGCAAACAGCTGGCGGGCATTAGCCTTGCGGTCTTTGGCGTGCTGGTGCTGATAGAAGGCAGCCTCAACGGTCAGCATGTCGCGCTGCTGGGCTTTATGCTCACCCTGGCGGCAGGGCTGAGCTGGGCGTGCGGCAACATCTTTAACAAGCTGATAATGCAGCATGAGTCGCGTCCTGGGATCATGTCGCTGGTGGTCTGGAGCGCGTTGATCCCCATTGTGCCGTTTATGGTCGCGTCGTTTATTCTGGATGGACCGCAGGTGATGCTGAAAAGCCTGGTGGAGATCGACCTGACGACCATTTTGTCGCTGATCTACCTGGCATTAGTCGCCTCAATCATTGGCTACGGCATCTGGGGATCGCTGCTCGGACGCTATGAAACCTGGCGCGTGGCGCCGTTATCGCTGCTGGTTCCGGTGGTCGGGCTTGCCAGCGCCGCCCTGTTGCTGGATGAAACGCTCAGCGCGCTGCAACTGTGTGGCGCAGGGCTGATTATGGCCGGGCTGTATATCAACGTCTTTGGCTTGCGGGTGCGTCGGGCGACGCGGGTGCGGAGTTAAGGCAGAAAAAAGCCCCGCATTAGCGGGGCAAAAACGAATTACAGGTCGTGATTATAATACGGCACGCCTAATTCGTCGGATTTGTCGCTGCCAGCGCCCATGTGATTGAAGTCCCAGGGCGACTGGTTTTGCGTGGACGGCATAATCATGGTGTCACGATTATTTTGCTGCCCCGCACTGGGGGTTTGCTCCGCGAAGCTCTGGCCGGAAACCAGCACCAGCAAGGTGAGGGCGGCGGAGGCGATAAATTTCATGATTTCCTCGGTTACGTCTTAACAGGCGATGATTAACTGCAATGTTTTAGCGGATACAGATAACGGGATTCACCCGGCATACTGGTAATACGGTACTTATGAGGCGGCACGTCAAAGTAGTTCTTGAACGTACGCGTCAGGGTTTGTTGCGATTCAAATCCGTAGCGTTCCGCCAGATAGAGGATCGGCTCATTGCTTTCTTTCAGTTTTTGGGCAATCTCCGTCAGCTTACGGCTGCGAATATATTGTCCTAATGAATGGCCAGTCTCTTTTTTAAACATCCGTTGCAGGTGCCATTTTGAGTAACCTGAACGCTCAGACACTTTCTCAAGGGAAAGTGGAGATTCCAGGTTATCTTCGATCCAGTCCAAAATGCTATGAATGGTGATAGCGTCAGTATTGCGTCTGGACATCGTCATACCTCTTTTTCTGTTTACGGCAGGATTTTCTTGAGTAAAAGCTCAAGCGTTGCCACTTCATCTGCCGTTAAGTTTTTTGTCAGTTCTTGGTGCAGTGTTTGTCCTACTAATTGATGACATTGCTCACACATGGCCGCGCCATCGCTGGTCAGTTTCACCAGTACGCCACGTTTGTCATTCGGGTTAGGGCTTCGTTCTATCCATCCTTTGCAGACGAGACGATCCAGCATGCGGGTTAACGCACCCAGATCGACAGAGAGCACCTTTTTCAGCTCAACCGGCGTGATACACACTTCGCAGCGAATGGAACACAGCACTTTGAACTGTGTTGCGGTGATATCCAGCGGTGACAGGTAGTCATTGAGCAGGCGATCTTTTTTTTGGTTAACCATATGAATAAGACGACCCAGTGGGATTATGTCGTTAAAGAGATCACTGGTGCTTTTCACAATGGTTGCCCTGGCAAGTAGTTTAGTCACGGCAGATATTATTGCTCAGGCAAGTATAAGTCAACTGAATGGATCAGCCGATGCCACGAATTGCTAAAACGCTTCAGGAACTTTTTCTGTACGCTTTTAAATCATATAGATAATCTGGGGTTATTAGTTACGCGGGACAATTATGGTTACGTTGCGCGGATAGCTCAGGACGAGACTTTCCCCCTATAATTGCGGTAATGAATAAGGATAAGGACTGCGGTGCATTATGTTGGATTTGATTAAAGCAGTGGGGCTTGGGCTGGTGGTGTTGCTTCCGCTGGCGAACCCGTTAACGACCGTGGCGCTCTTTCTGGGGCTGGCGGGTAACATGAACAGCGCGGAGCGCAACCAGCAGTCGAGGATGGCCTCCGTCTACGTCTTCGCGATTATGATGGTGGCTTATTACGCCGGACAACTGGTGATGAATACTTTTGGTATTTCGATTCCCGGTCTGCGTATCGCCGGTGGGCTGATTGTGGCGTTTATTGGTTTCCGGATGCTGTTCCCGGCGCATAAAGCGCATGAATCGCCGGAAGCCAAAAGCAAATCGGAGGAGCTTGAAAGCGAACCGAGCGCCAATATCGCGTTTGTGCCGTTAGCCATGCCGAGCACGGCGGGGCCGGGAACGATTGCGATGATCATCAGTTCCGCCTCAACGGTGCGTGATGGTGTGACTTTTCCGCACTGGGTTATTACCGTTGCGCCGCCGATCATTTTTGCGCTTATCGCCATTATCGTCTGGGGGTCATTGCGCAGCTCCGGGGCGATTATGCGCTGGGTGGGCAAGGGGGGGATTGAAGCTATCTCCCGTCTGATGGGCTTCCTGCTGGTCTGTATGGGCGTGCAGTTTATTATTAACGGCGTGCTGGAGATCATTAAGACGTATCACTGAGGACATCGCCGGGTGGCGCTGCGCTTACCCGGCCTACAAGTCCGTAATAACCTAGGCCGGGTAGGCCGAAGCCGCCACCCGGCACAACTAACGTCAACCGTGGCTGGTCTGTTCTTCCATCGCGACCGGCCATTTACGGAAGATAAGCACCGACCAGATCAGCGCAATCAGCGCGGGAATCGCCCCGAGATAGCCAATGGCCGACATCGATACATGCAGGCTGATCTGATTTCCCACCAGCGCACCGGCCCCAATTCCCAGATTAAAAATTCCCGAGAACAGCGACATTGCCACGTCCGTGGCGTCCGGGGCCAGGGCCAGCACTTTGACCTGCATTCCCAGACCAATAATCATGATCGCCACGCCCCAGAACAGACTGAGGATCGCCAGATGACTCTCGCTGCCTGCCGCAGGCATCAGTAACAGCAGGCACGCCAGCAGCAGGCCAATCGCACTGCTTACAAGCGCAGACGCGTGCTTATTGCCCAGCTTCCCGAACAGGATGCTGCCGATAATCCCCGCGCCGCCCAGGATCAGCAGCAGAACGGTGGCGAAGTTAGCGCTAAAGCCCGCCACAACCTGAACAAACGGCTCAATATAGCTGTAGGCCGTGTAATGGGCGGTCACCACAATCACGGTCAGCAGATAGATGCTCATCAGCGCCGGTCGACGCATCAGCAGCGGCAGACTTTTCAGCGAGCCGGAGTGTTCGCTAGGCAGTTTTGGCAGCAGTTTGATCAGACACACCAGGGTGATCAGCGCCCCCATGCCGATGGCAAAGAAGGTGGTGCGCCAGCCGAAGTATTGACCCACAATGCGCCCGATCGGCAGGCCTAACACCATCGCCAGCGCCGTTCCGGTGGCAATCAGGCTCAACGCCTGGGCGCGTTTCCCCGCCGGGGCGAGACGAATGGCGAGCGATGCGGTGATCGACCAGAAAACGGCATGGGCAAACGCGATGCCGACGCGGCTGATCACCAGCACCGTAAAGTTCCATGCCATAAATGACAGCACATGGCTGGCTATGAACACCACAAACAGCCCAATCAGCAGCTTACGACGTTCCATCTGGCTGGTCAGCAGCATAAACGGCAGCGACATCAGCGCTACCACCCATGCATAGATGGTCAGCATAATGCCAACCTGTGCCGTTTCCATATGGAAGCTGGCTGCAATGTCGGACAGCAGCCCAACCGGAACAAATTCCGTGGTGTTGAAAATAAACGCTGCGATGGCGAGCGTGACCACGCGTAGCCACGCGACCCTGCGGGAAACCGTGTGTGTTGTCATAGGGATATCTGGGATTCGTTGCCTGAAAGATGAGGAGACGATCTTAAAGCCTTAAACGGCGAAAACTCAACCGTTATGTGATGTGAATCACAAAATTTACCTTCATGCAGCGGTAGCGAACGCGGTTGTTTTCATTGAAGATAAAGAACAACACAACAAAAACAGGCGGTAACACAATGCAGGAGATTGATTTTTATCTGGTAGATGCGTTCAGCGAGTCCTCCTTTGGCGGCAACCCGGCGGCGGTGTGCCCGCTCGACGCGTGGCTGCCCGATGAGACGTTACTGCGGATGGCACAACAGCATAACCAGTCGGAAACCGCGTTTTTTGTGTGCACCAAAGGGGGGATTGAGCTGCGCTGGTTCACCACGCTCACCGAGGTTAATCTGTGTGGTCACGCGACGCTTGCCGCGGCGTATGTTCTGTTTAACGAACTGGATTATCCGGACTCACGCCTTCATTTTGACACCGCCTCTGGTCGCCTGACCGTCAGCCGTGAAGGTGACTGGATGACGCTGGACTTCCCGGCCTGCCCGACGCAGGCACAGACGCCGCCACCGGAGATGCTCGCCGCACTCGGTATCAGCCACTACGTCGAGGCGCGAAAAGGCCGCGCCTGGGTGCTGGTACTGGAGAGCCGCGAGCAGGTGGAAGCCATTAATCCGGATTTCTCCGCCATGACGCCGGGGGAGCATAAAGTGGCCGTCACCGCCCGGGACGAGGGGGAATACGACTTTGTCAGTCGTTTCTTCTCGCCGGGCGTGGCCGTGCCGGAAGATCCTGTCACCGGCTCCGCGCACACCATGCTGATCCCTTACTGGAGTGAACAGCTTGGCAAAACACAGATGTTTGCCCGTCAGGTTTCTGCCCGTGGTGGCGACGTACGCTGCGAACTGAAAGGCGACCGCGTGCGGATGGGCGGGCAGGCGGCGCTGTATCTGAAGGGCACAGTATTTCTGCGCTGAATAAATCTAAGAGGAACCAACGATGCAGGAAATTGATTTTTATCTGGTGGATGCCTTCAGCGACAGGGCGTTCGGCGGCAATGCGGCGGCGGTGTGTCCGCTGGAAGCGTGGCTGCCGGATGAGACGTTGCTGAAGATGGCGAAGCAGCATAATCAGTCAGAGACGGCGTTCTTTGTCCGAACGGATAACGGGTTTGAACTGCGCTGGTTTACCACGCAGGATGAAATTAACCTCTGCGGCCACGCAACCCTCGCGGCTTCTCACGTTATTTTCGAATACCTGGATTATCCACATACGGAAATCACCTTCACCACGCGCTTTGTCGGCGAACTTACGGTACAACGCAGCGGCGACTGGCTGACGCTGAATTTCCCAGCGTGGTCAACCGAGGTTGTCGATACTCCACCCCCAGTGCTGTTCAGCTCGCTGGGCATTAACGCGGCAAAAGAGGTGCGTGTGGGGCGCGATTACATGGTGGTGCTCGACAGCCAGCGGCAGGTGGAGGCGCTGACGCCGGATATCACAGCCATGCTCCCGCTGGGGAAAATGGTCTGCGTTACGGCGCCGGGGGATGAGTATGATTTCGTCAGCCGCTTCTTCTGCCCGGGGGAAGGGGTACCGGAGGATCCGGTGACGGGATCAGCGCACAGCATGCTGATCCCGTACTGGAGCGAAAAGTTTGGAAAAACGCAGATGTCGGCCCGCCAGGTCTCCTCCCGTGGCGGGGATCTGCGCTGCGAGCTGAAAGGCGACCGCGTGCTGATTGGCGGCCAGGCCACGCTGTATATGAAGGGGAAAATTTTCCTTCGTCACCAGGATTACGGTCATCATTAAAAACTATGACGCCGGTATACAGGGCGGGCGGTATGTTGAACGAAAACGACAAGGAGCCTGCCATGTATTCTATTACCGCTGAATCTGCCCATCATCCAGATATTCTCGCCCTGATTACGGCGCTGGACCGTTATCAAAGCGTTCTCTATCCCGCGGAAAGTAATCATCTGCTGGATTTAACCGAACTGCCGGACGACTCGCTGATCCTGATGATTATTCGTGACACTCAGCTTAACGCCGTCGGGTGTGGCGCTGTTGTTTTGAACGGGGACGGGACCGGGGAAATGAAACGGGTCTATATTGATCCAACCCATCGCGGGCAACGGCTGGGTGATAAATTACTGGCGGCGCTGGAAGATGAAGCCCTCAGCCGCTGCTGCCACACCGTCCGGCTGGAGACGGGGATCAAACAACACGCCGCTATTCGTCTGTATCAACAGTGTGGATACGAACGGCGCCCCGCGTTTGCCCCCTACAACGAGGATCCGCTGAGCCTGTTTATGGAGAAGACACTGGTGGCTGACGTTCGTTTAGCAGCCCTATAAACGCCTCAAGCTGGCGGGTCATCGCCCCGCGTCGCCACACCAGCCAGGTGGTGAGCCAGCGCCAGTTTTCCGCCAGCGGCCACGCCGCCACCTGATGATGCCCCGGCATGCTCTCCAGCATGGAGCGGGGCATCAGCGCAATGCCTGCCCCGGCAATCACGCAGGCGAGCATCCCGTGGTAGGACTCCATCTCGTGGATCCTTCCCGGCGTTACGCGGTCAGCATGAAACCAGCTCTCCAGATGACGCCGGTAGGAACAGTTGGCGCGAAAGGCATAAACGTCGCTACCGCTCACCTGCGTGGCTTTTGACACTTCCGCGTGACCCGCAGGGGTGACCAGCATCATCTCTTCCCGGTAAACCGGCATTCCTTCCAGTTCGGGGTGTGAGAGCGGCCCGTCGACAAAGGCGGCGCTGAGCGTCCCCTCAAGCACACCGTCAATCATCGTACCGGAAGGCCCGGTGGATAACGCAAACTGAATGCGCGGATAGCGCTGATTAAACCGCGCCAGACTTTCCGGAATGCGTACGGCGGCGGTACTTTCCAGCGCGCCGAGCGAGAATAATCCCTGCGGTTCATCCCCGGCGACGACCATTCGCGCTTCGTCGACCAGCGCCAGGATCTGCTTGCTGTAGCGCAAAAAATTGTGCCCGGCGGGGGAAAGCCGCAGGCGCTGATTCTCGCGAATAAACAGCTCCACGCCGAGATCCGCTTCAAGCTGTCGGATGCGGGTGGTGAGGTTTGACGGCACCCGGTGTACCTTCTGCGCCGCCTGGGTAATGCTGCCGGTCAGTGCGACGGCGTTAAACATCTCAAGCTGTGTTAAGTCCATACCGTTCTCGATTCGTGAACAAGGTGGTGAGTATTATTCATTTTTAAGAAATAGCAGAGTGGGCCACAATCAATCAACTGTTATTACATGGAGAACTTCATGACGTATTCATCTGCTACCCATGCCCACTCTGTCAACCCGGCTACCGGCGAAACGCTGGCTGCTTACCCGTGGGCAACGTCCGGTGACGTTGAACGTGCCATTGCGCAGGCGGATACCGGTTTTCGTCAGTGGCGACGCGAAAGCGTGGCGCACCGGGCGCAAAAACTTCGCGATCTGGGGGCGGCGCTGCGTAGCCGTGCGGAAGAGATGGCGCAGACTATCTCCCGGGAGATGGGCAAGCCCATTGTGCAGGCGCGTGCGGAGGTGGCTAAGTCCGCCAGCCTTTGCGACTGGTACGCTGAATACGGCCCGGCAATGCTGCGCCCGGAATCTACCCAGGTCGACAATGCGGTGATTGAGTACCGTCCGCTGGGGCCTATTCTGGCGGTGATGCCGTGGAACTTCCCGCTCTGGCAGGTGCTGCGCGGTGCGGTGCCGATCCTGCTGGCAGGGAACAGCTATCTGCTTAAACATGCGCCAAATGTGCTCGGCTCGGCGGAGCTTATCGGGAAGGTGTTCGCGGATGCCGGTTTCCCGGAGGGGATCTTTGGCTGGGTGAACGCGACAAATGACGGCGTCAGCCAGGCGATTAACGATCGGCGTATCGCGGCGGTGACCGTAACCGGCAGCGTTCGGGCTGGTGCGGCAATTGGCGCGCAGGCGGGCGCGGCGCTGAAGAAATGCGTGCTGGAGCTGGGCGGCTCCGATCCGTTTATCGTTCTGAATGATGCCGATCTGGATCTGGCTGTCAACGCGGCCGTGGCCGGACGTTATCAGAATACCGGACAAGTTTGCGCCGCGGCGAAACGCTTTATTGTGGAAGCGGGCGTGGCGGACACCTTTACCCAACGCTTTGTTGACGCGGTCCAGGCGCTGAAAATGGGCGCACCGGATGAGGAAGATAACTATATTGGCCCGATGGCGCGATTTGATCTTCGCGATGAACTGCATCAGCAGGTACAGGCTACGCTGGCGGAAGGGGCGACCCTGCTGCTCGGCGGCGAGAAGCTTGCCGGGACCGGTAACTTTTATGCGCCAACCGTACTCGGCGACGTCACCCCACAGATGACGGCCTTCCGTCAGGAGCTGTTTGGCCCGGTGGCTGCGATTACCGTCGCCAATGATGCGTCGCACGCGTTGCAGCTGGCTAACGACAGCGACTTTGGCTTATCAGCGACGGTCTTTACCGCGAACGATGCGCTGGCTGAAACCTTCTCTCGCGAGCTGGAGTGCGGCGGTGTCTTTATCAATGGCTACAGCGCAAGCGATGCGCGCGTTGCGTTTGGCGGAGTGAAGAAGAGCGGCTTCGGGCGAGAGCTTTCACATTTCGGTCTGCATGAGTTCTGTAACGTTCAGACGGTCTGGAAGGATCGCGTGTAATGTTGATGCCGGGTAGGGCAAGGCCGCTACCCGGCAATTCACGTTTCCTGTCATTATTTTGCAATGGTTCTGTCATTTTCGTTTCGTAGACTCGCTCGCGTCTAACGTATTGTTACAGAAGAAAATTATGAACCTAACGCAAATTTTTCGTCGTCTTGCGCAGCGCTTTTTTCCTCGTCAGTTTGGCCTGCTGACCGGCATCTTTTGTATTATCGGCCTTTTCTCCGCCCTGCAACTTTCATCCTCCTTCCTGCTTACCGCTTCCCTGAATCAAGCCCAGCGTAACGAACAGCGCAATCAGCTGGCCTGGCAGCAACAGAGCAGACTGGATCAGGCGCGTATTTCGCTGCTTGCGGCGAGCGATCTGCTCAACCGCTCCGGGGTGTACTTTATGCAGGATAAAGAGACCGGTTCGGAAGGGAGCTGGCATAGCCTGATGGACGAGGCGCAAAAATCCCTGGCGGCGTCTCAGCAGGCATGGCAAGCCTGGCTCGCGCTTAATCCTCCGCAGGACGAGGGGCTTGTTAATAGCTATCAGCAGTTCTTCGGTGCCATTAGCGAGCAGGCGGAAGGGCTGGTGAAAACCAACAGCATCGACCTCTTTTTCGCCGTACCCGCCCAGGCGTTTCAGACCGATTTTAATGACAACTTTGCACGTTATCAGCAACGGAGTGAGAAGCAGGCGATACAGGGGCGTCAGTCGCTCATGGAACAACTCTCAGGCCTGCAACGGCTGTTCCTGTTTGCGCCGCTGGTGCTGCTGGCTATTGCCATTGCCGTCTGGTTTGCAATGGCGAAATGGGTGATATCCCCGCTACGCCGTCTGATTGTCCATATTAACCAGCTTGCGGCAGGGGATTTGTCGGGAATACCCCCTGACGTTGTGCGTTTTAACCGTGAAATCAGCCAGCTCAGCGGCAGTATTACCGCCATGCAGCGCGGGCTCCAGCAACTGGTGACTCAGGTCAGCGAGGCCACGACCTCTATGGTCGAAAATATCGGGTCACTTGCGCAGGGGAACCAGAAGCTTTATCAGCAGTCCACGCGACAGGCCAAAGAGCTGGAGGAGGTGACCGCGCATATCGCCGATCTCGAAACCCACGTTGAGGGGAACACGGGTTATGCAAAACTCGCCCGCTCGCGCGCGGATGAAGCCCGACAGGCTGCCGTCGGCGGGGAGCAAATGATGACAGCGGTGAATGGCTCGATGCAGACGATCGTCGACCGATCCTCAGAGATGCGTGGGATCGTCGCCATGATCGACAGCGTGGCGTTTCAGACCAATATTCTGGCCCTCAACGCTGCCATTGAAGCCGCCCATGCGGGAGAACAGGGGCGCGGGTTCGCGGTGGTCGCCCGTGAAGTGGGGCTGCTGGCCAGAAAAAGCAGTCACTCTACGCAAACCATCCAGTCGCTAATTAACCACTCGCTACAGGGCATTGAAGAAGGTTCTCAGGTGGTAAACCGTCTGGAAGAAAATCTCCAGCAGGTCACCGGGCTGGTGGCCAATCTGAGTAGCCTGCTGAATGATATTTCGCTGGCCACTCTAAATCAGGGGGAAAGCATTCATCAGATGACGCGCCAACTTCAGGCGCTGAATCAGGTATCGCGTCAGACAGATGTGCTGGTTAGCGAAGCGTCGAATGCCTCTGAGCGCCTGCATCGGGAGTCAGATCTTTTGTTGCAGGCCGTCTCGCGTTTTCGTCTCCCTGCCTGACGTGACGTATAAGCCTCTGTTATACTCGCAGCCCGTTTTAGCCTGAGGGCAAGGAGCAAAGTGTGGCTGCGGTCATCCATAATGAGATGCTGGACGAGATTCTGGCGCAGGTTCGTCCGTTACTGGGGCAGGGTAAGGTTGCCGATTACATTCCCGCGCTGGCCTCGATCAGCGGTAATAAGCTCGGCATCGCCATTTGTACTGTCGACGGGCAGCGTTTTCAGGCGGGAGATGCACTGGAGCGCTTTTCAATTCAGTCGATCTCAAAAGTGCTTAGCCTCGTTGCCGCCATGCGCCAGTATGACGAGCAGGAGATCTGGCAGCGGGTGGGCAAAGATCCCTCCGGTCAGCCCTTCAACTCCCTTCTCCAGCTTGAAATCGAACAGGGTAAGCCGCGCAACCCGTTTATCAACGCCGGGGCGCTGGTGGTGTGCGATATGCTGCAAAGCCGTCTGAGCGCGCCGCGCCAGCGTATGCTCCAGATTGTGCGGCAGCTTTCCGGCGTGCAGGACATCGCCTACGATCCGGTGGTAGCGCGCTCTGAGTTTGAACACTCTGCACGTAACGCCGCCATCGCCTGGCTGATGAAGTCCTTCGGCAACTTTCATAATGATGTCGCCACGGTTCTGCAAAACTATTTTCATTACTGCGCCCTGAAGATGAACTGCGTTGAACTGGCGCAGACTTTTCTGTTTCTGGCGCATCAGGGCCATGCCCCGCATCTGGGCGAGGACGTTGTCTCCCCGATGCAGGCCCGGCAGATCAACGCCTTAATGGCAACCAGCGGAATGTATCAGAACGCCGGGGAGTTTGCCTGGCGCGTGGGGCTGCCGGCTAAATCCGGCGTTGGCGGTGGCGTCGTGGCCATTGTTCCGCACGAGATGGCGATTGCCGTCTGGAGCCCGGAACTGGACGAGACCGGCAACTCACTGGCGGGCGTCGCGGCGCTGGAACAGCTGACCAAACGCCTTGGACGGTCCGTATACTGATGTCCACGTTAGATCCTCTGTTCACGCGCCTGGCTCGCTCCACGTTTCGTTCACGATTTCATTTAGGGATGAAAGAGCGGCAATACTGCTGGGATAAGGGCGCGGACACTATCGATAAGCATGCCGCTGATTTTATCGCCGCGCGGCTGGCGCCTGCACACCCGGTGAATGACGGTAAGCAGACGCCGATGCGCGGCCATCCGGTTTTTATCGCCCAGCATGCCACGGCAACCTGCTGCCGGGGCTGTCTGGCTAAGTGGCATGCTATCCCGCAGGGCGTGCCGCTGAGTGCGCAGCAGCAACAGTATATCGTCAACGTGATCCATCATTGGCTGGTCATTGAGGTAAATCGTGCCTCCTGAACTGACAATGTCTCTGTTTAAGCTACGCTTTTACTAATGCTCAGCGTCAGGAGACGTCATGAAAGCACCTCTAATTCCCGTGAATGAAACGGAGCGCATGAATGCGCTGCGCGAGTCCGGTCTGCTTGAGATCGACAATTATCCCGCGTTTGATCGTCTCACGCGGCTGGCAACACGCTTTTTCAGGGTGCCGCTGGCGATGATTACGCTGGTGGATGACCACGCTGCGATCGTGAAATCTGCCGACGGGCGGGCACTCGCCAGCCAGCCTCGCGATCTCTCGTTTTGTGGTCATACGATCCTGGGTGACGCGCCGCTGGTGGTGGCTGACACGCTGCTGGACGAACGCTTTGCGGATAATCCGCAGGTGGCGGGAGATCCGGGCGTGCGCTTTTATGCCGGTTTCCCGCTGCGTTTACGTGACGGGGCGTGCGTAGGATCGTTGTGTCTCATTGATTACGCACCGCGTGAGTTTACCGCTGCGGATTCCGCCGTACTGGCCGATCTCAGCGCGCTGGCAGAAGATGAATTTGCAGCCGTTAGCGCCGCCACGACCGATGAACTCACGGGCCTGTTTAACCGACGCGGGTTTAACCAGTTTGCGCAGTTTGCACTGTCGGTTTCGCAGCGTAGGGCAGAACCGTTAACGCTTGGCTGGCTGGATCTGGACCATTTCAAAACCATTAACGATCGCTTCGGGCATCAGGAGGGCGACAAGGCCCTGAAAGCGATGGCCGCCCTGATGCGCTCCTCATTCCGCGAGGCCGATATGCTGGTGCGTTTCGGGGGAGATGAGTTCGCGGTGCTGTTTGCGGATACCGATGAGCCTGGCGCCTGGATCGCCATGCAGTATCTTGTCGAACAAACGGAGAAGTATAACGCGCGTCAGCTGCATCCCTGGTCGTTACAGTTCTCCTGGGGGCTGAGCGAGTTCGATCATCACCGCAACGATATGCAGGCATGGTTAAAACACGCGGATGCGCAAATGTACGCCATGAAGCGGCAACATCACGGCGAAAAATGACATAACGAAATCCTATGTCATCGCTTATTGCGTAACAAAAATGTTAATAGCAAAGTGGAGAGATTCAACCTAAGGACGCGCAATGAACTCTCCCATGCTGATTAAACCTCTCTCCCGACAGGACATCCTCAGCCACATTGATTCCCTGAGCGATATCCTCGTCAACTGTGTAAACGGCGGCGCCTCCGTCAGCTTTATGCTGCCTTTTTCTCCCGAGAAAGCCCAAACCTTCTGGCTCGGCGTCGCAGACAGCGTCGGGCGCGACGAGCGTACCGTCCTGGGCTGTTTTGACGCGGAGCAGGGGCTGGTTGGCACGGTCCAGCTGATTACCGACCAGCCGGAAAACCAGCCGCACCGCGCAGATGTCGCGAAACTTCTGGTACATGAGAAGGCGCGCCGTAAAGGTGCGGCAATGGCGCTGATGGAAGCCCTGGAGGCGGTTGCGCGTGAAAAAGCGCTTACGGTGCTGGTGCTTGATACCTCGACCGGCAGCGGCGCGGAGACGTTTTATCAGAGAGCGGGCTGGCAAACGGCGGGGGAGATCCCACGCTACGCCCTGATGCCGAACGGGGACATGACGGCGACCTCGGTGTTCTATAAATTTCTTTGATATTTTTCACCATCGCGTCCTGAGTTGATCCAGACAGGGGTTCTGGTCCTGAAGTTTTGATAAGTTATCACACCAATCTTATCAGGCTGTATGACTAATTATAAAGGACCTCCATTGTGAACACACTCAACCGTCGTGATTTCCCCGGTGCGCGCTACCCTGAACGTATCATCCAGTTTGGCGAAGGTAACTTCCTCCGCGCGTTCGTTGACTGGCAAATCGACCTCTTAAACGAGCATACCGATCTCAATGCAGGTGTGGTGATTGTGCGGCCGATCCAGAGTGATTTTCCGCCGTCGCTGAGCACCCAGGATGGTCTGTATACCACGATTATTCGTGGTCTGAATGAGGAGGGGGAAGCGGTAAGCGATGCGCGTCTTATTCGTTCCGTGAATCGTGAAATCAGCGTCTACAGCCAGTACGATGAATTCCTGAAACTCGCCCATAACCCGGAGATGCGGTTTGTCTTCTCCAATACCACGGAGGCGGGGATCGGCTATCACGCGGGCGATAAGTTTGACGATGCGCCAGCTGTCAGCTATCCGGCCAAACTGACGCGTCTGCTGTTCGAACGCTTTACCCACTTTAACGGGGCTGCGGATAAAGGCTGGATCATCATTCCTTGTGAGCTTATCGACTACAACGGCGATACCCTGCGTGAACTGGTGCTGCGCTATGCACAGGAGTGGGCGCTGCCAGCGGCATTCATTGCGTGGCTGAATAACGCTAACACCTTCTGCTCGACGCTGGTTGACCGCATTGTTACCGGCTATCCGCGTGATGAGGTGGCAGAGCTGGAAGCCGGGCTGGGCTATCACGACAGCTTCCTCGACACGGCAGAACATTTCTACCTGTTTGTTATTCAGGGGCCAAAATCACTTTCAGCTGAATTGCGCCTGGATAAATACCCGCTCAACGTCCTGATTGTTGACGATATCAAGCCTTATAAAGAGCGTAAGGTGGCGATCCTCAACGGCGCGCACACGGCGCTGGTTCCGGTCGCTTTTCAGGCCGGGCTGGATACGGTAGGGGAAGCCATGAACGACGGGGAGATTTGCGCGTTCGTAGAGAAGGCTATTTATGAAGAGATTATTCCGGTCCTGGATCTGCCGCGCGATGAGCTGCACTCCTTCGCCAGTGCCGTAACGGGGCGTTTTCGTAATCCGTATATTAAGCATCAGCTGCTGTCGATTGCACTGAACGGGATGACCAAGTACCGCACCCGCATTCTGCCGCAACTGCTGGCAGGGCAGAAGGCGACCGGTGAACTGCCAGCACGTCTGACCTTTGCCCTGGCGGCGCTAATTGCATTTTACCGTGCCGAGCGCAACGGTGAGCGCTATCCGGTGCAGGACGATGCGCACTGGCTTGAACGTTACCAGCAGCTGTGGACGCAACATCACGACAAACAAGTCACTACCCGTGAACTGGTATCGTCGGTATTAAGCGTGAGCGAGCACTGGGAACAGGATCTCACTCTGGTGAACGGACTGGTAGACCAGGTTGCGCAGGATCTGGATGCAATTTTAAGCAAAGGCATGCGCGAGGCGGTGAAACCGCTCTGCTAATCATAATGCCCGGCGTTTGCCGGGTTTTTTACAGACCATTATTAGTTACAACATACTATACGTCCTTTTTTTAAAAAGCACAGGCAGCACCGTGCGGTCAGGGCTTAACAGGTCAGAAAATGCAATGAACTATTAACATGCTTGCAACCGTGATGAGGATCACGTTTAATAGCCGCGCTCTTTACTTTTCTGAAGCTGATTATGATTGTTCGTCCTCAACAGCACTGGCTGCAACTGATTTTTGTCTGGCATGGTTCGGTACTTCCCAAAATTTATACCCGACTGCTGCTTAACTTCCTGCTTTCCATCGCCGTGATTGTCATGCTGCCGTGGTACACCTCGCTGGGTATCCGCTTTACCGTCGCGCCGTTCAGCATTCTGGGCGTGGCTATCGCCATCTTCCTGGGATTTCGCAATAACGCCTGTTATTCGCGCTACGTTGAGGCGCGTCTGCTTTGGGGGCAGTTGATGATAGCGGCGCGCTCGCTGTTTCGCGAGGTAAAAAACACCTTGCCGGATGATAAACATCTTGGAGAGTTTGTCCGCCTGCAAATCGCGTTTGCTAACTGTCTGCGTATGACACTGCGCAGAAAAACCAATGCCGATCAGCTGTCCCGCTATCTGGCTCCAGACGATTTACGCAAAGTGATGGATGCCAACTCGCCGGCGAACCGTATCCTGCTGATCATGGGGGAGTGGCTGGCCGTACGGCGGCGCAGCGGGCACCTTTCAGACATCCTGTTTCACAGCCTCAACAACCGCCTGAACGATATGTCCATCGTGCTGGCAGGCTGTGAGCGTATCGCCAATACGCCAGTCCCGTTTGCCTATACGCTGATCCTGCACCGAACGGTGTATTTGTTCTGCATCATGCTGCCGTTTGCGCTGGTTGTTGATCTGCATTACATGACGCCCTTTGTCTCTGCGCTGATTTCCTACACTTTTATCTCGCTTGATACGCTGGCGGAAGAGCTGGAAGATCCGTTTGGGACGGAAGATAACGATCTGCCGCTGGACGCCATCTGCAACATGATGGAGCGCGATCTGTTGCAGATGAACGATGAAGAGAACATCCCTGAAAGGCTAATGCCGGATAAGCATTATCAGCTGACCTGACGGGCATTCCACTCGTCGCGGGTGATTTCCCACAGCTCCGAATCCAGCAGGCCGCTGACATAGGCTTTCTTCTCTGTCCTGATGAGTCGCATGCCGCTGCTGTCTGAAATACGTCGGGAGCGGCTGTTGGCCGCCGCTTTCGGCGCGCGTAACACCGCTTTGTTAAGCGTATTGAACCAGTAATCCGTTGCCGCGATACTCGCCTCACGCATATATCCCTGTCCCTGAAATTCCGGCGCGAGCCAGAAGCCCCGGTTGTTGTCTTCGACGTCGTACAGGCAAATTAACCCCATCAGTTCATCCGGCGCTTCACGGCTGCGAATCGTCCAGAACCACGCAATCCCTTTGGCCATATCGGGCAGTGCAACGTTGTTGACATAATTTTCTGCACCGTTTTCCGGGTAGGGCCAGGGGACTGAAGCCACCATATAGCGGACAATCTCCCAGCGCGGATAGCGTTGCTGGATCTGGACGGCATCGGCGGCAACAAGGGGTTTAAGTAATAAGCGTTCTGTCGTAAGCGTGGGTATCGTCATCCGGTGATCTCCATATTTGAGCGTTATCATTTGTTTGGGTTCTGATATTTCATCAATATCACATTCCAGTTGGTCGTGCTTTTGTTATTCAGATTTATCCATAAAGGAGTATGTAATGCCAAGAAAAGCCAGGCCCGAAGAAGCCGAAACACTCTGGCACGTCCGTAACGAAGCGATGCGCCATGGCTGTAAAATCTGTTACGACGCAGAAGTGATTGCGCGCTGGACGTCAGAAAAGATGCCTGAACATTACCGTACCTCCAGGTCGATTTCGTGTTATAGGCCTGCCCATGCAGGAGCTGAACTGCTCCCAAATGGAGCTACGGTTTACGAAGTTCAATAGCTTATTTACATTTGCTTACATAAATACACTTTCTTTACATTAAGTAATGTAAGATATTTTTTTAGCACAAAATGCAAAACTAAATTAAATGGAGATGATTTATGTCGAATATAAGAGCATAAAGCCTTAATGAGATAGCATTAGTAAGTGGCGGCAATGGAAGCGGTAATTATGAAGGTGCCGGTAGTCGTAACACCAGCTCTAAATCTGGTAATTCAAAAGGAAACAATGGCTCTATTTACAAGGGCGTTGACTCATGCGGCGCAGGAATCATCGGTGGTCTAATCGCCGGCTCTCCTGGGGGGCCAGTGGGTATGACCGCTGGGGTAATTGGTGGAGCTATAGCTGGCCAGTGCACAAAAGATAGTTTTTCAGATCGTGGTAGTAAAGATAAAAGTAATAATTACAACGGCCCCGGACAATGCCGTTGGTAAGTAATTTGAGTTGTGTGTGATAATAATTTAAAAGCTCATTATAACTGAATGTTATTCTAGGTGTTTCGATATTTAATGATTATTCGAATTAGTCATGATGAGCTATTATTTTTGATAAAGTTAATGTAATCACAAGTATCGGGTTAAGCATGAAACAATTTTTAAATTTCCTAATTTACTTATTTTTTTTCATTATCGCATTTACCCTTTTGAAATACGCTGAAGTTCTTGAGTTTGACGAAGTATCACGGCCAGGGATTATATCAAGGTTTCTTATTGCGTTGATTGTATTAATAGCAGTAACTCGATGGGGCGTTAACTTGATGAATAGGTTTAAAAGTAAATAAAGTACACTCCGATAAAAATTGTTGTGTTGCAGAATGGAATCATTACAAATGTTCACTGAAGTTAAAGTGCATGATATCAAAAAATAATTACGATATCATAACCATATTTGTTGATTCTTATATAAAATATGAATTAATAATAGGTTGAACATGATAATCTTTAGGCATGTCTATCCATTCATTTATAGTAAGAAAAACGTAATTGTTCTTTTTATTGCGTCTGTTATCTCAATAATAATTACGTTATCGCCATCCATAACCCTCCGCTATCTTACTCTCGATGTGTCATTTTTCTTATTGTTTATTGCGGAATTTTCAATTGCATTTTTCTTGTATATTTTTTACTTAAGGAAGTTGGATGGTTTTAAATTACGCCCAAGTAGAGATTTAACTTCAATAAAATTTTCTATTGTTGTGTTGTTTGTCATTTTGCTGGTTCAGTATAATGTTTATCTTTACAGGGATAATTTATATCATTATGGACCTTCCCATATTAGTTTTATAGCATTTATAATAGCCACCTTCGTAGTCCCATATTATGAGGAGATTATATACAGGGGCTGTATCTTCGGTGTTTTCCACTCAATTTTTAATAAAAAGTATATTATCCCATGTATATTGACTTCATTGTCTTTTTGTCTGATGCATGGACAGTATTATAACATTTTAGATCAATCCATTCTTTTTTTGGTGTCAATATTGCTATTAATAGTTAGAATAAGAAGCAGAGGGCTTTTTTATCCTATTATAATTCATTCGTGCATGAATGCTTTTGTTTTGTCGTTAAATTTTTGAAGGGTATTTGGGATATGAATATCTTCAGGGAAGAGGCTTTAAATCATCAAACAGATTCTGATTATGGTGAGATTGTCTTACCTGCGTCATTCGGTTTATCAGTAAGCGCACTCACAACGTTATTCATATTTCTGTGCCTGATACTCTTTATTCTTTATGGTAGCTATACACGTAAGGCTCACCTTTCCGGAATCGTTATGCCCTCATCCGGGCTGGTAAAAATCACTCCTCAATATGCTGGCTACGTAACCAAATTGACCGCCTCAGAAGGTCAACACATTATTGCCGGTGAGACTCTTTATCATATCAGCGGTGAACATTTCAACGAACAGGGGGCAGGTACACTCGCTGCTATAAGACTTTCCCTACAAACTCAGTTTACAATGCTGACTTCTCAACAGACCCTGGAATTGCGTGACAACAGTCAGCAGCAGCATGCCATACAACAGCGAATAGTTTCCCTGAAACCTCAGGTTAAAAGTGCAGAAAAGCGTCTGTCACTTGCCGTGCATCAGGCTGCGCTGGCCGTGTCTGTTATGGAGCGCTATAAGAAACTTGCTGATACGCATTACGTATCAGATATCGAATACCAGCAGAAGCAGATTGACGTTTCAACGTCACAGCAAAACGTTGAGGATCAGCGTCAGGGGCTTCTGCAACTGCACACCGCGATGGAGGCTGCTAAAGACGACCTTGACCATCTCATCGTTCAGGGTGAAAGCCGGAAGGCTGAAATGGACAGGCAGTTGCAGGTTATCAGGCAACAGCAGGACGAACTGGCAGGTAAGGAAAATTTCACGCTGACTTCACCGGTATCCGGAACCGTTGCTGCCGTGCTGGTCAGACAGGGACAGTCTGTCAGGGCATCTGAACCTGTCATGACCCTCATTCCCGACAATGCCCGTTTGCAGATAGAACTCTATGCTACCAGTCAGAATGCTGGCTTTATTCAGGCGGGGCAGCGTGTTGCCCTGCGGTTCTCTGCCTTCCCCTATCAGAAGTTTGGTGTGCAGTACGGGACTATCCGTGAAATAAGCCATACAACGCTGACATCTTCTGATTTACTCTCCGTATCTCCTGTGACCTGGAAGGAGAATGAAGGTCATTACCGCGTCATCGTTGAACCTGAAAATACTTTTATTCTGGCTTATGGGAAACAGGAAGCCCTGCGCCCCGGCATGGTTCTTGAGGGGGATGTCAGCCTGGATACCCGCAATTTGTGGGAGTGGCTGACTGAGCCGCTCTGGAGCCTGAAAGGAAAGCTGTGATGGATACACTCAAATGGACCGGGAGAAAACAGCTTCCTCTCACCCGACAGACAGAGTCAGCGGAATGTGGTCTGGCATGCCTGGTCATGATGGCCTGCTGGCATGGTCTGCAAACAGACTTACCCACACTGCGCGAACGTTTCAGTATCAGCTCACAAGGGATGACCCTGCAGAGACTGACTGAATGTGCGGCCGGTATCGGATTATCCAGCCGGGCAGTTCGGCTGGAGCTTGAGGACCTAAGATCCCTTTCTCTCCCGTGTATTCTCCACTGGAACATGAATCATTTTGTTGTGCTACATAAAGTTCGCGGAAGCAGGCTGGTTATTCATGATCCGGAAAAGGGAAAAGTAACGCTCTCCCTACAGGATGCTGGAAAACATTTCACCGGCGTCGCGCTGGAGCTGATGCCAGCCAGTGATTTTACCGCTCGGGATGAAAGGAAAAAAATCCATCTGCGCCAACTGACAGGTAAAACACCGGGTCTGTTGTCGGCAATGTCGCGAATTATCGTTTTTGCCGTGGCACTCGAAATCCTGACACTGGGAAGCCCGCTTCTCAACCAGCTGGTGATTGATGAAGTCCTGGTGGCTGCCGACCAGAGTTTGTTGACCGTCATTATTATTGCGCTTCTGCTGATGTCACTGACCCAGATGCTGCTGTCACTGGCCCGCCAGTGGGCGAGTATTACACTGTCCGTCAATTTTAACATGCAGTGGACAGCACGGGTTTTCCATCATCTTGTCCATCTTCCTCTGGCCTGGTTTGATGCACGCAGTAAGGGGAGTATTAATGCTCGTTTTGAGGCGGTAGATACCATCCAGCAGGCGCTGACTACGCAAGTGCTGGAAGGTATTCTGGATGTGTTGCTCGTGGTGACTGCGCTTTGCATGATGCTGCTGTACAGTTCTGAAATGACATTGATCGCCGTACTTGCAGCCATTTTCTATGGTGTGTTGAGGGCACTGTGGTATCCGTCCCTTCGACAGTCGGCAGAAGATGCCTGGGATGCAGGTGCCAAGGAGTCCGGGCATTTTCTTGAAACACTCAACGGGATCCTCAGCCTGAGAATTAACGGTGTGACGGCACATCGTGAGGCCGCCTGGCTGAATCTCAACGTTGCCCGCAGAAATACGCAGTTGCGTCAGAGCCGTCTGCTGATGTGCTATGACATTGCTCACACTCTTACCGGCAGCGTGGTATCAGCAATCATTTTGTGGAAAGGCGCCGGGGAGGTATTGAATGGTACCTTCACCGTCGGCATGCTGGTTGCTTATTTATCCTATCAGACGCGTTTTTCTTCCAGTATCAGTAGCCTGACTGATAAGTTTTTTTCCTGGCGTATGCTCGATGTTTACAACGAACGACTGGCTGATATTGTACTGACCCCGACAGAAGGCCTTCAGCAACAGCCTTTTCGTGAGCATAACAACGCTTCGCACATTCCTTCTGTATCCCGCAGGGAGATGGATGAATATGCTCATGCTCCTCTAGTACTTGAGCACATCATCTTCAGCCACAAGGGAGGGGAAAATCCGATAATCGGCGGGGTGTCGCTGACACTCAATCCCGGAGAAGTCGTTGCCATTACAGGTAAATCCGGATGCGGGAAAACGACACTGGTGAAGCTTATCCTTGGGATCCACATCCCTGATGAGGGCAGGATCAGGGCATTTGGCATATTGCATACGCATCCGGATTATTTTCAGGTTCGTCAGCGTATCGGTACCGTACTGCAGGATGACCATCTTTTCAAAGGTTCTGTAGCAGATAACATTATTTTTTTCAGTGATGACCGAAATTATGAACGAATGATCCAGTGCGCAAGACTGGCACTTATCGACAGCGATGTTATGGCAATGCCGATGGGGTATCAGACGCTGATTGGTGAAACCGGCGGAGGGCTTTCCGGAGGACAAAAACAACGCATTCTGCTGGCAAGGGCGTTGTACAAGAAACCGGGATTCCTGTTACTGGATGAAGCGACCAGCCACCTTGATGTTGAGAGTGAAATCCGGATAAGCCAGACCTTACGTCAACTGGGGCTTCCTGTTCTGCTGATAGCCCATCGCCCGGAAACCATAGCCTCTGCAGACCGGGTTTTGTATCTGGCAGACGGCTACTTAACGGAGCTGAATCTCCAGCATACAGTCAATAATGGCGAGTCTGTTTGTGAATATACTAATGACGTGATGGCAAAAAATTAACCTTAACGTACATAATTTTCGATATCCAAACTTACCCCTATCTGGAAGATCTATTTGTTGACGCTGCCGAACGTGGCGCAGGGGCGGGTAAAGCGCTTATCGACGCCCTGATCGATGAGGGTAAGCGGGAAGGGTGGTCAAAACTCTACTGGGTAACCCGCATGCACAATCCGGCGCGTAAGCTGTATGACCACTATGGTGAAGCCGACGATTACGTCCGGTACCGAATCACCCCTTAACCGGGTTTGTATCACACTGTATCTGCGTCTGTGATACATACACAGGTATGCAATAAAACCGCATCCGCACACATCCTTTATACAAACGCATGGTGTTATATCTCCGTCAACTGAACTCACCCGGAGATAACATCATGTTTAACAAACTCGCATACTCAGCAGTCGCCCTGACCGTTTCGCTTGGCACCGTGATGTCCTGTCAGGCGGAAGCGATGGGTAAGGATTACTCGTCGGCTTTTAACCAGGTAAAACAAATTAACGCCGGCGATCTGAACGTCGGTTATGTCGATATCGGGCCGAAAGACGGGCAACCAGTGATCCTGCTGCATGGCTGGCCGTACGATATTCACAGCTACGCGGAAGTTGCCCCCGCGCTGGCCGCGAAGGGGTATCGTGTCATTGTGCCATCCCTGCGCGGGTACGGCACCACGCGCTTTATTTCTGATAAAACGCCGCGAAACGGCCAGCCTTCGGCAATGGCGAAAGACATCGTCAACCTGATGGACGCCCTGAATATCAAACAGGCGGTGTTTGCCGGTTATGACTGGGGGGCGCGTACGGCGGATATCGTTGCGGCGCTCTGGCCGGATCGAGTGAAATCGCTGGTCTCGGTAAGTGGCTACCTGATCAGCAGCCAGGCGATTGGCAAACAGCCTTTACCGCCGAAGGCAGAGGTTCAGTGGTGGTATCAGTTCTATTTCGCCACGCCGCGCGGGGCGGAGGGCTATGCTAAAAATACGCACGATTTTGCCCGGTTGATCTGGTCCCAGGCTTCGCCTGACTGGAAATTCAGCGATGCCACCTTCAATGCCAGCGCCAAATCCCTCGATAACCCAGACCACGTTGCCGTCACGCTCAGTAATTACCGCTGGCGTCTGGGGCTGGAGAAGGGTGAGCAGAAATATGACGCCTACGAACAAAAGCTGGCTACGCTACCGAATATTACGGTGCCGACCATCACCATCGAGGGCGGTAACAACGGAGCACCACATCCTGCACCCGCAGCCTATGCGGGGAAATTCACCGGAAAATATGAGCACCGTACTTTCGGCGCAACGGTTGGCCACAACCCGCCGCAGGAAGATCCGCAGGACTTTGTTAAAGCCGTTGTCGACGCGGATAAGCTCTGATATGTGCTATTTTCAATCCGTTACCTCTTAATCAGGAGCCTGCGGTGGAGCATATTGATCACATCCTTGTCGTCGATGACGACAGGGATATTCGTGAACTGATTGTCGATTACCTCGTGAAATCCGGCTACCACGCCTCTGGCGCGGCGAACGGTAAAGAGATGCGCGTAGTGCTCGACAAACAGCATATCGACCTGGTGGTGCTGGACGTGATGATGCCCGGTGATGATGGCCTGACGGTGTGTCGACAGCTGCGCAGCAGCAGGCATAAGGATCTGCCGATCCTGATGCTCACCGCGCGCAACGAGGACATGGACCGGATCCTGGGGCTGGAGATGGGCGCCGACGATTATGTGGTAAAACCGTTTGTGGCCCGCGAACTGCTGGCGCGTATCAAAACTATCCTGCGCCGTTTTCGTACTATGCCGCCTAATCTTCAGGTGACCGAGGCAGGGCGCCTGGTGGTGTTCGGTGAATGGCAGCTGGATACCGTGGCGCGTCATCTGATTGATAACGAGGGGATGGTTGTGGCGCTCAGCGGGGCGGAATATCGCCTTCTGCGTGTATTTCTCGATCATCCTCAACGGGTGCTGACCCGCGATCAACTGCTGAACCTGACGCAGGGACGTGATGCCGAGCTGTTTGAGCGTTCGATTGATCTCCTGGTGAGCCGCGTGCGACAGCGCCTGAATGAAGATGCCCGCTCGCCAGCCTACATTAAAACCGTTCGCAGCGAAGGCTACGTTTTTACTATGCCGGTGACCATCGTCGAGGCCAATGAATGACGCTGTGGCCCCGCACCTTACTGGCCCGGCTGCTGATCATTGTGCTGCTTGGACTCTTGCTGGCTAACGCGCTCAGCCTGACGCTGGTCATGGTTGAGCGAATGCACAGCGCGCGCACGATTATGCTGGGCAATCTTGAGAATGACGTGGCGACCAGCGTGGCCATTCTCGACCGGCTTCCGGCCAAAGAGCGGCCAGAGTGGCTGGAACGGCTCGGTCGCGGTAATTATCGTTATATCCTTGGTCCCGGCGAGGCTGGCGCTGCGCCAACGGACAAGCGCTCGCGGGATGCGATTCGCACCCTGAAAGAGACGCTTTCAGTTCAATATCCGCTCCAGTTTACGGCAGTGCCGGGGCCTGTTTCCCACATTCAGGCCCATCTGACGCTCCGCGACGGCGCACCGCTCACTATCGATCTGATCCCGCGCATGCCGCCAGTCGCCAGCTGGTTACCCGTGGTGCTGGTTCTTCAGTTGTTACTTGTCGCGCTCTGCTCCTGGATTGCCGTGCGCCAGGTTGTCCGGCCTTTCCTGCAATTCACGCGCGCGGTTGATTCCCTCGATCCTGCGGCCCATTCTCCTATGACTGAAAAAGGTCCGGTTGAGGTGCGACAGGCGGCGCAGGCTTTTAATGAGATGCAGTCGCGGATACAAACTTATCTGCGTGAACGCGCGCAGATTCTGGCGTCCATTTCTCACGATCTTCAGACGCCCATCACGCGTATGAAGCTGCGGGTCGAAATGGCGGATCAGCCCGAACTCCACGATAAGTTGTTGAGCGACCTGGATAATATGTCGCGCCTGGTACGAGAAGGTATTGCCTATGCCCGGTCATCAGAATCACTGAAAGAGACCACGCTTAAGCTGGAGCTAAACGCGTGGGTTAACAGCATCGCCAGTGATTATCAGGACATTGGTAAAAACGTGCAGTTTCATGCACGCAGTACACGTCTGCCGATCGTCACCCGCCCCCAGGCATTGCGCCGGGTAATGACCAATCTGCTGGATAATGCGCTCAAGTTTGGCCATAGCGCGGTAATAGAGATTGATGAAGATGAAAGGCAGGTAGCGATCCGCATTATGGATAACGGCCCCGGCATCCCGGAGGCAGAACTGGGGGCGGTGTTACAGCCGTTCTACCGGGTTGAAACGTCGCGCAACCGCGAAACGGGCGGCACCGGGTTAGGCCTCGCCATTGCCGCGCAGCTCACCGCCCAGCTTGACGGGAAATTGCATCTTGCAAACCGGGCAGAGGGCGGGCTGGCCGTAAGCGTGACTCTTCCGCGCGTTTAATTGTACGCCTGTGTATCTGCGCGCCGTGCGGATACGAAGGCAGACAAAATTCAGTTTTTTGCACACGGCCTGAACACATTCGCAGGGTGAAATGACCTCACTGCACCTTCGCAGCAACTGTATCGTGAGGTCGTTATGTTTCTGATAATCGCTTTTTTAGGCGGCATGATTAGCCTGCTCAGTCCGTGCACGCTTCCCGTTATTCCTCTGCTGTTCGCCGGCTTTCAGGGGCAGCGCAAACACATTCTGGCGCTTCTGGCGGGAATGATAGTGATGTTCACGTTTGTGGCGATGGTAGTAACGGTTGCCAGTGACTGGATCGCTGACGCCACCGTTATCGGTCGCTGGATTGCGCTGCTGGTACTGAGCATTGCCGCCCTGGCCCTGATCTTCCCGCAGTTCGCTCAGCGCATTGCCAGCCCGGCGGTCAGCGCTGGGAACGTTCTTAACACCCACAGCGTTCAGCGACACGGCATGTTTTCGGCTTTTCTGGCAGGGCTGGCCGTTGGACTTCTGTGGTCCCCCTGTGCAGGACCGATTCTCGGGGCGATCTTCGGCATTAACATTACTGGCCACTCGGCCATCGCAACCGGAGCGCTGTTAGCCGCTTACGGCAGTGGGTGCGCGTTGATGCTGGGGCTGCTTGTCGCGGGGGGCCGTAAGCTGATAACCCCTCTGAGAGCCAAATCCGCATTGATGGAGCGTCTGCGTCAGGGCGCAGGGGTGATGATGTTAGCCGCCGTGGCTTTCAACGCCTCAGGAATGACGTCGGTCCTGAAAGGCGCCAGCGGTATTACCGACCAGCTGGAAAACGCTCTCTTGAGCCTTGCGCAACCAACCTCCACGCAGGTGAAACTGCGACCGATCGCTGACGCAATGCCGAGCAGCCAGCTACCGACATTAAGCGGCGGTACGGGCTGGGTAAACGGTGACCCTGTCACGTCTAAGGCCTTGCGGGGGAAAGTTGTGCTTATCGATTTCTGGACCTGGGACTGTATCAACTGCCAGCATACCCTTCCGCATGTTCGAGACTGGGCGAAGAAATATGAGTCACAAGGTCTGGTGGTGATTGGCGTCCACACCCCTGAATACCCCTGGGAAAAGCCGTTATCATCGGTGAAAAACGCGGTCAACGAATGGCAGTTGCCGTACCGCGTAGTGACGGATAATAACTACAAAATCTGGAGCGCGTTCGGTAATCAGTACTGGCCAGCACATTACTATTTCGATGCGAAAGGGCAACTGCGTTACACCTCGTTTGGCGAAGGCAACTACGACAAGCAGGAGGCTGTAATTCAGCATTTGCTCAAGGAAGCGCGTTCCTGATTCGGCTTACGGAACCCGCTGAGCAACCATAAACAGGCGCGGAAAAGCCAGCAGTATCTGCCCGTTCTCCTGGAGCGGATACTGCTCTTCCAGCAGCTCGAGGTAGCGTTTCAGAAAGTTTTGCTGCTCGCTCTCGTTGAGATCCTGTAGCCACGGCCGTAACCCCGTCGCGCTGACCCAGTCAATAATCGCCTGATGAGAGCTCATCTGATGAAAGTAGGTGGTGCGCCAGATATCCACGTCGCATCCCGCGTCCGTCAGAATATCATAGTAGGCATGAATACCCGGCAGCTGCTCGCGGCCACGATCGGGGTAGCCCTGTTCCCAGGCAACTTCACGCATCAGGGCGTGCGTCGGCTCAAGCCAGTTGTCAGGCATTTGTATCGCCAGCACGCCGTTTAACTGGAGCAGTGAAACCAGATGCGGCAGAAGGTGGTAATGGTCCGGGATCCATTGCAGGGAAGCATTGGCGTAGATCAGGCTGAGAGGCTGGTCAGGTTTGTAGTGACGGATATCCGATTCAACAAAGTGGCAGTCTGGCAGGGCCTGTCGGGCTTCCTCCAGCATCGCCGGGGAGTTATCCACACCGGCTATCTGCGCTGAAGGCCAGCGTTGTTTCAGCAGCGCGGTGCTGTTGCCTGGCCCGCAGCCCAAATCCACGCCAGAGGTTATGTCAGCAAGCGGCACCCGGGCCAGTAACTCAGCGGCGGGACGTGTGCGTTCTGCGCTGTATTGTAGATATAGAGAAGGATCCCAGTCGGCCATTTTCGCATCTCCATGTTGAGGTGTTCAGCAAGAATAGCACAGGCAAATACCTGCGCAGGGGCAGGTATCCGGATAAACGTGAGATTATAAAATGCCTTTCAGGGCCACGTGATAAAGCAGCATGATGGTTTTACCGTCGACGATCTGGCCATTCTCGATGCCACGAAGCGCGTCGTCCAGCGTCATTTCCAGCACGTCGATATCTTCCCCCTCTGCTTTAACGCCGCCGCCCGCGCTGGTCCGATCCTGCGGGTGATATTCCGCCAGATAGAAGTAGAGTTTTTCGGTAACCGAGCCCGGGCTCATATAGGCCTCAAAAATTTTCTCTATGCGCGTCACCTTATACCCGGTTTCCTCTTCCGCTTCGGCCTTAATCCGGCTTTCCGGGTCAAGGTTATCGAGCAACCCGGCAGCCGCCTCAATGAGATCCTCTTCGTGACCATTGATAAACACAGGGAAACGAAACTGACGTGTAAGAATGACTGTTTTGCTGTCGCGATTATAGAGCAGGATCGTCGCGCCATTCCCGCGGTCATACACTTCACGCTCTTGCCGCTGCCAGTCACCATCGCTGCGCTGGAGGTCAAAAGTGTATTTTTTCAGGTTATACCAGTTGTCGGACAACGTTTCGCTGTTGATGATGCGTATATCTGCACGTTTTGATTGCACGTTTGGCTCTCCTCTCGTAGAGTATGCATCATAAACAGCATTTTCGTGTAATTACAATAATTATCGTGCAACATCAGGAATAATTCATGCTCACAAGCAAGCGTAAACAGTTGATTCTGGAAAAGCTGGAGGCGGAAGGCCAGGTCCAGTCAACTGCGCTCAGCCTCTTTTTCTCGGTGTCTGAGGACACTATCCGCCGGGATCTACGTGAACTGGCGGCAGAAGGGCGTTTGCAGCGTGTCCACGGCGGCGCGCTTCCGGCATCTTCAGCGATTGCGCCTTTTGCCGAGCGTCAGTCCGTTAAAATGGATGCAAAAAAACGCGTGGCACGTCGGGGCGCGCAGCTCATTTCACCGGGGCAGGTGGTGATCATTGATGGCGGGACGACCACCTCAGAACTTATTACCTTCTTGCCGCCAGATTTGCGGGTAACCGTGGTGACGCACAGCCCGGGTATTGCATTGGGGCTGGTCAACCATCCGTGCATAGAGGTGATCCTGATTGGCGGTCGTTTGTATAAACACTCCATCGTCACGGTCGGCGCGGCCGCTATTGAAGGCATCAACAATATTCATGCGGATCTGTTTTTCATGGGTGTCACCGGCGTGCATCCTGAGGCCGGGCTGACCACCGGAGATTATGAAGAAGCATGCATCAAACGTGCATTTTCCGGCAGAGCGGCGGAAACGGTGGTATTGGCCTCACCGGAAAAGATCAACACGGCCTCGGCGTTCGTGATTGGCGACCTGTCGCTGGTGAATACGCTGGTTGTTGAAAACACAACGGATGAACGCTGGATGAGCGCCATGAAAGAAAAGGGCGTTGCGGTGATCGCAAGCCAGTAAATATCCGCTTTTTTGCCAGCCTGACTGCGTGGCTGTCAAACAGACAAAGGTTATCCTTCACGCGGATTTCTAGACTAAGGCTTTCATCTGTTTAAGGAAAAGCCATGAAAGCGATCTCCATTCTGGCGTATGGCGCGGACCCAAGCGCGCAACGCCTGGCAACATCCGCCATTCAGCAGGCCGTAAATAGTGCTCAACAGAACGATGTCATCGTTATTCCGCAAGGCCGTTTTCTGACCGGAGCGTTGTTTCTGAAAAGCGGTGTTTCACTTCGCCTGGACGCTGGCGCACAGCTCGTTGGAAGCCAGGATCTGGCTGATTATCCCCTGATAAATACCCGGGTAGCCGGCATTGATATGCGTTGGCCGGCAGGCATTATTAATATCATCGATTGTGAAAACGTCAGCATTACCGGTACAGGCACGATAGACGGGCAGGGTGCAATTTGGTGGCAACGCTACTGGGGCGATGACGAGCGCAGCGGCATGGTCGGCGATTACAGCGCAAGAGGATTGCGCTGGGTTGTTGATTATGACTGTCAGCGCCCGCGCAATATCCTGGTCTTTGAAAGCCAGAGTATTCTGCTGCGTGATTTTACCAGTCGGGAGTCCGGATTCTGGAACATGCACCTCTGTTATTCGCGCCATATCGCGGTTGAGGGCGTGCAAATCAGCAATTCTGCGGGGCCGAGCACCGACGGGATTGACGTCGACTCCTGCGAACAGGTGCGGATTGAACGCTGCATTGTGTCCTGCAATGACGACAATATCTGCATCAAATCAGGACGAGGACGCGAAGCGGCGCAAAAAGCTCGTGCCGCGCGGGATATAGTGATTCGAGGATGTACGCTGAATAAGGGATCCGGGATCACACTGGGGAGTGAAACTTCAGGTGGCATTGAACGCGTCCTGATAGAAGATAACGCGTTTAACGGAACGGGCGTCGGGTTTCGCATTAAATCTGCTCGCAACCGGGGTGGATTTATCCGTGATATCACCGTACAAAATCTACGGCTTACGGACGTGCGTTTTCCGGTGCTGATCCAGTTGAACTGGTTTCCGCAGTATAGCTATGGCGACCAGAGCAATTTATCTGATAAACCAGAACACTGGCGCAAACTGGCTGAAGGTGTTGAGGGCGAAGCCGGTCTTACTGCGGTCAGCGGACTGACGATTAAAAAAATGACGGCGCGTCGATCAGACAGCAAATGCTTTTCGCGGGCATTTTTCATCGAGGGATATCCGGAGCGTCCTGTGGTCGGGTTAACGCTGGAGGGGATTTTGATTGACGCGTCAGAGTTCGGGAAAATTTCTGGTGTGGATGGGCTGCGCTTTAAGGATGTACAGGTGACTGCCGTGGAGATCACGCAAGACCGTAACGACAGTTATGAACGTTGATGGCACAGAACAGAGGGACATGATGCGCGGAATGAGCAGAACAAGGATGGGTCTGAACTGGCTGGATTTACTCGCATTCAATCTAAGTGCGCATAATGTGTTGAACATGTTAAATGACTGCACGAAGTGCTGGCATTTAGCCTTCTGCAATGAACTGCCAGACGTTGTTACTTGTTTTCTGGCATAGAAAATCACTGCAACAGCGGAATTACAGATACATCCTGAATGTTCGTTTTTTCTTATTAATAGATAGCATTGTGAAATGCCGGTTATTTTATGACTATTTTATAGCATCATCAACAGGTTGTAGCAACACAGTTTATGTCGGGATTTCTGTTTTCCCACTGAAGTATGAGCCAGCGCAGGTAATGAACATAAACCTGTACATCACCATCAATCATGTAGCAATTACGCTGAATCTTTTTCGTGAGAGGCCAGAACAACACTGTGCCATAAGGGGTTTCAGACAGGATTACTTTCATATTCCCGTTAAGAACAACTTCATAATTAATTTGATTGTTTTTTAATTCATCTTCAGCCTCCATTAATATCTCATCTCGAATTTTATTTATTTTATGATAATGCCCGGAAGGAATCTTCATGGCAGCGCGTCGTAATCCGGCTTCCCTGGCATTTTCTTCTGTGCTGATAAATGCCACCGTGTCAGCAGAATAAATGCGCCGATGTGAATAATCTTTATCCAGCTCAAACTCTCCCGGATTATCCTTCCATTTGTTGTAGCCATGCAATTTTGGAAGGTCATTGCAGAAGTTCTGAAAGTTATGCCATCGCTCGCATACAGTGACACCTTTGTAGCCTTTAAAATACTGCTTTCCTTTGGTTGTCATGTAGCACCTTGCCAGCATGTTATGCCAGAGTATGAATGCTCTCGTTCTTTGGTGTGTTCGGGTGTTTTCAATAGTTGAATGACATCCATTACCAATATATCCGACGCCGTAATATTTTGGTGTCATCAGTAACTTTTGTCGTTCTTCCTCCGATGATGGAAAAGCTTCGTCTGATACAGAACCAGTTTTAATATGCGAGCCATAGGCTTCCTTGATGATGCCACTGTCTTTGAATTCCACGACATAATAGCCTCGCCTTGATTTATCATCAGAGCGACCAAGAATGGCGCATTCTCCATTATGTCGGGTTCTGAATGTTGCACCGGGAAACAATACGTCATGAGTATAATTTTGATGAAAGCAATTATTACGGATACCTTTTTTGTAGCGGGGCATGATATTTCTCCTGCGTGATTTAACTGAAAGGGAAGGGAGCAAAAAAGAATCGGGGCGGGTCCTTCTTTTTCGATTTACCTTCAGTCAGGCACTCATGCCGGAGAGATGGATTATATTTATGTAATCACTTCAAAAAAATAAAATATAAAATTTTTCAAACAATGAATTGTGACAGATGATGGTACAAACCGTCAGGCGCGCTGCGTGGCATCATTAATACGGCACATACAAATACGTCAGGTTGCAGCCGGATGCGCTCAGATGGCTGTAAAGATGCAATAAACAGGGCGGAACAGGGGGGGGTGCCAGTGTGAGAGGGCGCATATGCCTGACAATTGCAGGGCTGTTTATTTATACAGTACCTGGTATTTTGCTTACATCGTGACCGCTGACTGCCTGTATGCGGTTTTGGGGTGATTTTGCCCTTGGTCATGGTTTTGCATTGCCACTGACTCTGGCGTTGCGCATGGTGCATTACAGGGAGCGCACTCAGGGTCAGGACTGCGCCGGAATCACCCGACAGGGTGGGGGGAATAAAAAAATAAATATAACCGTTTTACAGATTTAAATATTCGTGCTACCATCGCCAAATCGCCAACCGGGGTTAATTCTTTTATATATCTGTTCTGTTGTTCTCTTATATAGACTTACTGTTTAATTGTTATTATCGGTTTTCTGTACTTATCTGCATCTGTCTTTGATGTTTCAATATTATCCCAATATTAAGCCCTCCGCAGGAGAGCCATGCGGCTTGAGCTGACAATAATAAGAACAGAAAAATAAGAATCCCCACAGAAGTGAGGACTCATCAGATAGCTATCAGTAATCTACTTTGTCAAAGTCTATCCTGAAGTTATCTCCCGCTGTATCCGCATTATGCATTTCCTTGCTGTTTCTTAATGCCCGCAACTCTTTAAGAATTTCCTTTTGAATATCAGCCTGAGTAAATAACACCGTTTTCAGTTCATAGTCCGTAATGCTTCTGACTATCCAGGCAATACAGATAACAGTGATGATGATTTTCGCCGTATCGAAACTGATGAAAACATAACTCTGAATTATCGAATACCATATCGGGTTGTCAGTTCCGATTAGATAGAACCATGTCATCACGGTCAGAATTATGTTAATGGGGTTCTAGGGATTTTCCGTCCAAAAACGACAAAGTGCTCTGGAGGCCCCGCCGTCTGTGGCCTCCAGAGGGGTATTACTTTTTTCGAGATCCCTATTTGGGCTCTGTTTGAGTAAGATTTAGTCTTTTTGGGCTAAATCCATGGCATTCGAAGAACGTGTCCAAATCTTGTCCGAGGCAGAACAAGATGAGTTATATGGACCCCCCGCTTTCACCTCCGCCGACCAACGCTTCTTTTTCTCGCTGAACGATAAGGAACTGGCGATCGCTAAAAGCCTCCGTCATCGGGGCCAGCGTTACATGCTGGTGGTACTGCTGGGCTATTTCAAAGCCAAGCCGGTGGTGCTGAATCCCGGCTTTCATCAGATCAAGCAGGACCTCAAATACGTTTATCAAACCGTTCTACCAGGCCCAGGCTGTAGACCCTTTAATCTCACGCCAAAAGAGAACGAACGGATTTACCAACGTGTTTTCCAGCTCTGCAACTACCAGCGCTGGAATGTCAAAGACCATGGAGCGGCGTTGAGAGATTACTTATCCCAGCAAGCCAGAGCCTGGACAGCGCCTAGGCACCTCTTCGATGCGGCCAATGAATATTGTTCGGGGCAGAAGATCGCAATCCCTGCCTACAGCACGCTGCAAAAGATCATCAGTCAGGTGGTGGGAGACGAACAGGAACACATGGCCGCGCACCTTGAGCGTGCAATGTCACGCGGTCTTAAGCAAGCACTGGCGGAGCTCGTGAACGGCACAGGTCCACTGCCGTTCCGACAGTTGCGACAATCGGCTCGTAACTTCACCGGAACCGAGTTGGAGAAAGAACTGATTGTCTATCGCCATATCCAGCATTGGATGCCGGAAGTGGATCTGCTGTTGAGCACGCTATCACTGTCGCAGAAAAATCTGCAACACCTGGCAGAGAAAGTCGACTACTACGGTGCCAAACTGAAACGTCAAACCGTAGGCAGCCAATGGCTGTATTTATTGTGCTATCTTCAAACGCGATGGCAGCAAGCGCTGGAACGTATTGCCGATGGCTTTGTGCATCATGTCAGACAGACCAAACAGAAGGCAAAGGATTATGCGCAGGAAGCGGTGTTTAAGGATTGGCAAAAAGCAGCTAAAAATGTCAGCAAGGCAGCTGAAGTACTGCACCTGTTCATTGATGACAGCATTGATCTGCAACTACCGTTTGCAACAGTAAGACAGCAAGCACTGAGCCTGCTGACCAAAAGGGATCTGGAATCTGTATGTCTCTTCCTGAACGAGCAGCGACGATCGGTCGATGAAGCCATGTGGCAGTACTGCGACGAGAAAGAAAGTCTGCGGAAAGGTTTGCTGCGAGAGTTGTTCCTATGTCTGCGCTTCGAAGGCTGCGACGGCACCCAGCACTTAGCGGCCGCCTTGGCGAAAACACAAAACGAACTCAACGGCCAGGACGCTCAGTTGCAAACTGCCGACACCAGACTCCTTTCCAAAAAATCACGTGAATTCCTGCTGGATGGTGAAGGGAATATCCTGATCGATCGTTATGAGTGGTTCCTCTATCAACAGATTCCTGATCGCCTGAATGGCCAGCTGACGCTGCCTGATATCACTAAATACCGGGCACTCGACGCCGACCTGATCGACGGGGAACATTGGCGAAAAAACAAATATACGCTGCTTCAACAGAGCCATTTTACAAAATTAGCGGAGGAGCCTGAAAAGCTGATCAAACAGATGGCCATGGAATTGGATACCCGTTTGTACGAAGTCGGCGAATATCTTGAACAGGAAGACAACCGGAATATCATCTTGCGTAATCCGCAGGGTAAACGCTTCTGGCGCCTGCCTTCGGCCAGCAAACATCATCTGGTCAACAATCCCTTCTTCCAGCAAATTCCCACAACGGGGATTGCGGATGTACTGCGCATGGTTGATCGTGACACCGGTTTCATTGACTGCTTCGCTCATGTGCTGGGTTCCCAATCCAGAAGCCGTTCCCATGAATATGACCTGTTGGCAATTCTGGTCGGCAATGCAACCAATCAAGGCATTTACGGCATGGCACAGATCTCTGATCGTACCTATGATCAGCTCAGCACTATCCAGGCGAACTATCTTCGCCTGGAAACATTGAATGCTGCTAACGACAACATCAATAACGCGACAGCCAAGCTACCCATCTTCCGGTACTACAACATCCAGGAAGATGTGATCCACGCCAGTGCCGATGGTCAAAAGTTCGAAGCCCGGCGCGAGACCTTCAAAACCCGTTATTCGTCGAAGTACTTTGGCACTCAAAAAGGTGTTTCTGCCATGACCTTGATCGCCAATCACGCTGCGATCAACGCCAGAGTGATCGGCGCCAACGAACATGAATCGCACTACATCTTTGATTTGTTGATGAGCAATACGTCAGACATCATTCCGGATGTGCTCTCAACCGATACCCATGGGGTGAACCATGTGAACTTCGCGTTACTGGATCTGTTCGGATACCAGTTTGCCCCACGCTATGCCCAGGTTGGCAAAGTGATCAATGACATGTTTGATGTCAAGGAAGACAAAGAACACCGAATTCAGCTGTGCTTAAAAAAGCCAATCAATACCCATCGTATTGCGCAGCACTGGGATACCATCCAACGGATTGCAGTATCACTTAAGCAGCGGAAAACAACGCAAGCCACCTTGGTGAGAAAGCTCTCGGAGTACAAGCGCAATCACCCGCTGCTGGAAGCCCTGACGGAATACAATCGCCTGGTGAAAGCGAATTATCTACTGTGCTACATCGATGATGCCAGTTTAAGAAACTATGTTCAGCGCGCGCTGAACCGGGGAGAGGCCTATCACCAACTGCGTCGGGCCGTGAGCAGCGTCAATGGGGATCAGTTCCGGGGCAGTTCAGACGAAGAAATCCAGCTATGGAATGAGTGCGCTCGCCTGGTCACCAATGCCATCGTTTACTTCAACTCCAGGATACTCAGCCAGCTGTTGACCAGCTTCGAATACCAAGGAGATACCAAGAGAATAGATATCGTCAAACAGGCATCCCCTGTGGCCTGGCACAACATTAACCTCAAGGGGACTTACCACTTCGAATTGAGCGAAAAATTGCCAGATCTGGAGGAGCTTATGCGCTCAATCGAGGGATATTTACCCGTCAGCGAAAAGTAATACCCCTCTGGAGGCCACGGACGGCGCGGCCTCCAGAGCACTTTGTCGTTTTTGGACGGAAAATCCCTAGAACCCCTTAATGGTGAGCGTCAACTTTGACAGGTATTTTGTTAAAAATGAAGAATTCATTTCCTTTCTTGCTTTCCTTATTGGTTTTTCACGTCAAGATTAATTATTGTTGATGCATTTTTCGAAGGTGAGGGGAGCCGAATGCCACTCAACCTATTAATGATGGATTCGCAGAATACAATGTCATTATCTTTCTGACTTGCATCAAATGCAGATATGCCACCATAACCGTCTGCGAATATCCTGGCATGACACACCGCATCATTAGCACCATCGATTCCGGAAATGGCTTTTGATAATGCATCCGTAATTATTTTAGTGTCATGCACTAATTCCTTCTTGCTTCGTCCATCCTGAGTGGCGAATGAGTATTCTTTCTTTACAGTTTCATCACAATATAATGCTGCACTTTCAGGTGAGTACATTCTCAGTTCCAGCCAGCTTGAGCTTGCACTCGAACCGGCGCTATTCACCCATGTCATTAACATGCTTTCTTTTTTGACTACCCTGACGACGTACACATCCGTAGTATTCGGACCACCCGCTATGGTTGAGCAGATTTTATGAAACTCAATGCCTCTCTTCGTGAGTGATGAGGCAGGATTGAATGTACAATTCTCATTCAGATATCCACCACATTTTGATGGTGCCATTGATATATATTCAGGGCCGAACTTGGCTGGCATTGACGTTCCAAGGGAAACCTCCCAGCCTAATTCTTTTTTCCTTTTCTCCAGCACTGTTGATTTAACGCCCATAACATTGATGCGAGCAAATCCAGTGCGGAGTGACATTCCGGAAGCTGTTTGCGTAACACCGTCAGCCCAGACAATATCTGAGTTTGACTGCCAGTCCCACGACAAGCCGTGACCAGCATCCGGCATTGCTGAATAAACAAAATCACCCAACTCAAAACTGGGCTTTCCCGAAAGAGATTCGGGGGAAATATCTTCAGCGGATATAGCGTAAGGCGGGAGCGTCGCAACCATAACAGATAACAGTATTAATCGTTTCATTTGAATCAGTTCCTGAAGCGAACATTCAGAACACTCAACAAGCCCAGTGAAGGCCGCAAGACATTTCAACCGTTAGGCGAACCAACCAGACTCAGCACATCCATATTCTGCGAGAACAAGGATGCCCACAAATCACTGGATTCTGCCTGAATCCATGTTGGTGCGCATAATGTATATTATGTTAAATTCGGTGAGTTTATTCTTTAGTTCATGAGTTCCTCTCTTTCAGGAGCTTACCGATGAATCAGTCGGTTGCCTAAACTGACGAGCTTCATACCATGGGTATTCCGGCAGCGGTTAGTACGCTCGGGGTGATTGTCAGTTTCACCATTCCGCAACTGTGGCTGGGGTATGGCGTACTTACCGCGCTCGGCCAGCCAGCAGAGCGCGTTTTCGTGTGGGTTGTGCTGATCGCCCTGCTCTTTGCCGGCATCAACGGAGTGACGATGTTTATGATTGGCAAAGGTAGCATGCGCGCCGTGCGGTTACATCTTACGCTGGCGGTGCTAAGCCTGGTATTAACGGCAGCCTATCTGCTGGCTGCGCTGAGCGGTACTTCTTCTCCGGGCGTCAGCCTGACCGCGGCACTGGTAAGTATTGTCATGCTTGGGCTTAGCGGCAGCTGTATCCTCTCTACCGCTTTCTATAAGATGCTGCTATTTACTTTGCATAACAGAGTCTGGCGCAAGCTTATCAGCCAGACGGGCTGAACATTCATTCCATAAAATCCCGCCGCTACTGAGGAAGCCTGAGAAACAGTGTCCGTTCCTGAGTCTGCGATGCTTTAAAACCATGGTGGATATAAAACGCTTTGGCGTCCTCAGTGAGTGCATGAACCATGATCGCCCGCACCCCAATATTCTCTGCTACCCGATAACAGCGTAAAACCGCATCCTGGAGTAAATCGGCTCCCAACCCATTTCCGCGTATTGAGACATCGACAGCCAGACGGGCAAGAATAATCACGGGAATGGGATCCGGCATGTTACGCCGCAAATTACCTGTCGCTTCCGTATGGTTAACGCTGCCGGTAGCCAGAGAGTAAAATCCCGTGACCTGCTTTGTGCCCGTTTTACAAACGACAAACGTTCGGGCTGCGCCAAGCGCCTGGTTTTTCAGACCTCTTTGTTTTAACCATTCGTCAAGCACGGCCTCTCCACTGACGAACTCCGCCAGTTGATGGACGCTGGATAAGGGCTCTGGGGGGGTTACACGTCCCACTGAGGTTTCCTTGCCAGCAGTTTTTCTATGGCAGGATCGTCGGCGACCGGGGCATCAAGCATATCAATGAACTCTGCATACTGTTCATCGTTAAAATTGAATACACGCCGATCGAGGATCACATTTTCGGCTGCCTGACAGGCCATCTCCAGAATGAAGTCAGTACGTGATTTATGGAGGATCTCTGCGGCGGCATCGATAAGCGCCCGCTGGGATTCTTTGGCTCTAAGATTGAGTTGAACATCTGATTTCATGGGTATACCTCTTGTATAGCAATTGCTTTACAAGCATAGCATAAGCGGCGCGTATAGCAATCGCTATACAGGTCCCTTAATCATGTCTGACTTCTTCACTCTGCATATCGCAAGAATTTGCTCTCTCAGCCAGCGGTGCGCGGGATCGCGTTCCATTCTTGGGTGCCACATCTGTGATACCGTAATTAGACGGCTTTTGAACGGCAGCTCGAAAACCTGTACCTGGTCCGTTACCTGCTGATTGAGTAAATAGAGAGCGGGTATCATGGCGATAAGATCCGATGCCACCGCCACGGACAGCGCCGTCGGAAATCCCGGTACGACGCTCGCGATTTTACGTTTTGTTCCGAGTTCGGCCAGCGCATCGTCAACGGATCCGTGCAGTGCACCCTCGGGTGACGCTACCACATGGCCCCAGGCGACATAATCCTTCACCCCTATTTCTGCCTGCTTAGCCAGCGGATGCCCCTTACGCACGACGCCCACAAACCGATCCTCAAACAGTCGTTGCAGCCGTATTTCAGGCCCCATATTACTCTGGACGCCAATCTCCAGATCAACCAGCCCTTCCCGAAGATAGCGCGACGTTTTTTCCGGCTTAGGCGCAAAGCGTATACAGACGTCCGGCGCGGCGTCGGCCACAGCCGCTATAAGCGCAGGCCCAAACGCCACCACAAAACCATCGTTTGCCCTGATGGTAAAAAGTCGCGCCAGGCTTCGCGCGCTGAACGTTTCAGTTGAGGGCTGTAATACCGCCCTGGCCTCGTGCACTGCACGCCTGGCATGGTCCCGGGTCGCTTCGGCCCACGGGGTCAGTACCATGTTACGTCCGGCGCGCACCAGAATCGGGTCGCCAGTGACGTCGCGTAACCTGCTTAATGTCCGGCTCATTGCCGAGGTGCTGAGGTTCAGACGACGTGCCGCGCCTGCCACGCTCGCTTCGCTCAGCAATATGTCGAGTGCTATCAACAAATTAAAATCGGGTTCGGACATCTCCTTCCTCCCTGCATATTCAGATAAGGCGTTTCATGCAACGATAAAGTGTAAATAGTGCGCCTTCCGCCCTGCAAAAGCCATCTTTATAGTTTTGTCATCCACACACTCTTCTCTAAGGACAACAAGATGATGCTTTTTTCCAGCCAACCCGGCGACGATGGACTGCCTGGCCCGACGCGCGCACGGGTGATGGCCGCGATAATGACCACCACGTTAATGGGCGTGTTTGATGGCACCATGATCAACATTGCCCTGCCCTCCATGGCTCAGGAGATGCAGGTGCCAGCCAGTTATGCCGTCTGGTTCGCCAACGGGTATCTGCTGGCGGCTGCAATGACGCTGGCGATATTCGCGGCGCTTGCGGCCCGCCTGGGTTATCGCCCCGTATTTCTGGCAGGCCTGACGACCTTTACCCTGACATCGCTGGGTTGCGCGCTGGCGAAAACGCCCGAAGTGCTTATCGGTATGCGCGTGCTTCAGGGGATCGGCGGCGCAGCGACGCTGAGTATTGCTCCCGCGATACTGCGGTCCGTATTTCCCGAACGATTGCTTGGCCGCATTCTGGGTTTGCACGCCCTGCTCATCGCCTCCAGCTCCGCTATCGGCCCGGTATTGGGCGGTACGATCCTTCACACCCTGAGCTGGCAATGGCTTTTTGCGATAAACGTTCTTCCCGGCACCCTCGCCTTGCTGCTGGCGGTCAAAGCGCTGCCGCGGGATGCGGTTCGAAAGCAAGCGCCCTTTGACACCCTGGGCGCCATATTGTCGGCGCTGCTGTTGGGTTCGACGATCGTGGCGGCGAACAGCCTCCAGGATGCTACTTATCACACAGGTAGTCTTTGCTGGACGGTTCTCGCTGCGCTGAGCGGCATGGCTTTTATCTGGCAGATCCGCCGCACGGATAACCCCTTACTGCCGCCAGCCATATTCAAAAATGAACGTTTTACCCTCGCGGCCTTAACGTCGATGATTGCTTTTGTCAGCCAGGGTATCACCTTTATTGCGCTGCCCTTCCTGTTTCAGAGCGAATACGGCTACAGTCCGGTGATTTCTGCCCTGCTATTTACGCCGTGGCCGCTCGGGATCGTGCTGATTGCGCCGCATGCAGGCCGGTGGGCGGACACGATTTCAGCCCCGGTGATTTCAACCCTGGGGCTGATGATTTTTGTCGTCGGTTTGATTCTGCTGGCAACGTTACCCGCCAGCCCTTCGATGTGGGATATCTGCCTGCGAAGCCTGGTTTGCGGGATGGGATTTGGCTGCTTTCAGAGTCCCAATAACCGGGAAATGCTCTCAAACGTTAGTCGTGACTATGCGAGCTATGCATCCGGTGTGTTATCCATTATGCGCACGTTCGGGCAGTGTCTGGGGGCCGCCGCTGTGGGCGTACTGCTGGCGACAAATGAGAGAGCAATTCATGCTGCACTGTGGATCGCTGCGGCGGCTTCTGCGGTAGCGGTCATCGTCAGCGCGAGCCGACTGCGTAAAATCACTCATCCTGCGGAAACAGGTTGAGCGAGCAAAAGCTCCCGGGTCGCATCTTCAAAATTAGGGCGCGGCCCGTACACCACTTTTACATGCTGTAATTCATTAATGATTTCATTACTGATGTCGTGACCATAAACCACTGTAGAGGCGCTATCTTTATTGAAAACGACCGAATAGTGATGATCTATTCTGTATTTTTCAACGGTATCAGATATGACTCGCTGGCTTATATGCCGCAGGCGACCCTGCTCTGCCCGCAGTTGCGTGTTTTTACTCATATCATCGATCGCTTTCATTTCACGGCGCAAGGGTTCTGGCAGAGCGTAATATTTTTTCTCAACTTCAAGCGCGGATTTTTTAGCTAATGCGAGAAGTATTTCGTTCTGCTTTTTTTCCTGTGCCAGTAACGGTGATTCACGCAGGATCCGCTTGTAAGAAATACATGCAACCCCTTTTTGTCCGGCGTGAGGCTTAAGGTGACCGTTAAAAGAATATAATCCTACAAGACACACAAAAATTAACAGAATGAATGAAAAGCGTGGCTCAGACCGTTTAGTAATCATTGTCAGTTCCACCGAATAAATAGGGTCGCAGAGGAAATGTACACGACAGAAACACATAACGGTAGCGCAGAGGTGTACAAAAATAAACCGCAGCGCTACCCCCTGTCATGATCAAAGGTATCAATTATATTTAAGGGTGATTGTCCCAGTGGCATTTGCTTGCCCTGGCGTGACAACGTCACTGGTTTTGTAATACCACGCTTTAAAACGTAAGGTTTCAGACTCTCCGGCCCCGCCTGTATTTGCCGGATCGCTATAGGTGGTTGCGGAGCCGATATCAGCAAGCGCGGTACCATCGGCAGCCAGCCCACTGCCTTGTGATGCGGCTTTTACACGACTGGAATTAAAAGCTTGTACCTCCTGACCAATGGCCCAGTAGGTAAAACTGCGTAGCGCCGGTTGATAGGCTGATATCACGACCCCCACACCGGTCGCCGTCGTACCCGATTCAGACTGGTCTAAAGCAATCACTGAACCATCATCGTTGTCGCCCTCGGCAAGCGGCCCGTTGATGGTCAAGGTCACGTTGGTGCCTGGCTGACAGCTCAGACCAACATCCTGTTCGGGTCCTTCCACCATCTTAAGATTATCAAACGCAGAGGTATCCACATCGCCCATATTAAACAGCAGGGAAGAAACGGATGCTGAGCATCCCATCGCATAGACTTCTATCTGTGTATTTGACAAATAGACTTCTGACGCATTATCACCGTTATCCGAACTGCTTTGCCCTTCACGAAATTCCACCGTCGCCAGTTTGCCGCTCTCGAGGGCCAGATTACCGCCCGGGATTGTACCCCCCGTCGCAATCAACTGCACACGATAGGCCGAGCCCGTCAGCGTATGGCTGCTCTCGCCATCGCCGGACTGCCATGAGTTATCAACCGCACGTTCATAATCATACGGACCGGCCTGGTTAAGCGTGTAGGTCTTAATGCCGATACCCGGTATCGTGGTCGGGTAGATATTATCTCCCACCGGCGACGCCGACGCTAAATGAGTCGGGTTATAATGAAATCCTACGTAATAATCCCTGCTACAGTTTTTAATCGTGACATCCCCATCCGTCCCGCTGATATATCCAGAATCGTATAACACTTCGCCAAAGGTATAATTTTTCGCACTGACCAACAGTTTCGAGGGTAATGGGATCGTCGTAACGGTAACATCATCGCCGTTATCCCGGTTACAGGCTGCATGACTTAATAGTGGGACTGGCCCCAGCAATAACACCAGATAATATAAATATTTTGACATGAAATTAGTCTGCTCACTTAAGCTCAGTTATAAACAACATTCAATGTAATCGCACTGCTGAATGCACCCGGTGTTGGGGTCCCATGTGGGGTATACATTCGGGCAGTAAAAGTCATCGCGCCGGTTTGGTTTTCGAGCGCAACCGGGTAGCTCACGCCGTTGGCCAGCGCGACACCGCTGATGGGATGTTCGTGATCACGGATAAACAACTGAAGGCCGACATCGGTCGCGCCGCCTGCATCTGCCGCCACCTGATTGGCGTAAATGACAGAAGCATAAGCCGGATCTTCAGCGTAAGGTGCGCCTGTAAAGGTAACCGTTGCCTGGCTTAACCCTGCGGTGCAGCTGTCAAACGCGATGGTCACTGGCACATTTCCTGTGTTCCCCCCCGCTACGGCAAAGTCTTTCCAGTAATATTTCCCGAGGTCGACTGCCTCCGGTTTGGTGACGTTACATGAGCCATCAATAATGTTTCCGGTGACATGGAACTCAATATCATTGCGATCGGTGTACGCCATTGCCGGCGACACGCTCAGCATGAATACCATTCCCGGGCCGATGAGCGATTTAAGGCCGGAACGGAGAATAATGAAGCGTGACATTAATTTGCTCCCGATACGGGATGGCAAACCCCGTTGATGAATAAAATATCGGCCTCTGTTTTTGCGCCGGCAAGTGTGTAATCAACGGCGCACTGCTTGTTCGCCGCCTCCCCCCACTTAACAATTAACCACCCTTTCCCGGCGAGCCCGACGAGATACACTTCCCCGCCGTCGCCAACAATACTGCTGCGCGTGTCATCCGACTCGCCGCTGGTTTGTGTTACTACTGCGCCAAACGGCACCGGTTTACCGTTGTAGGTCAGCGTCATCATCGCCTTTTGTCCAATCCAGGTGTTGTACTTCACGCGTACTACCGCCCCTTTGGTCGGCACCACGGTTTTGGCGATGTTATCAATGGCCGCAGAAGTATCGCTGGAATCCACTGTGTTGAGTGAGATCGAATTGCTGTGATACGGACGAACGTACGGCACAATGGCGTTACCGAAATAATCGGTATGAACGTTCGTCTGCCCGTTGATCGGCATACCGGAAACACCCGGTGTTTCAACCAGCGCTACGCTATCGTTCAGCTGACGCGCCAGGGTGATACCGTCGCGATGCAGCACCATGCCCCCGCGCAGGCTGTAATTCACTCGTCGGCTGTAATCGTCGTAGCTATAGCCTGCGGACATATCGGCATAAGTACTTTGATAACCCACAGTGACATTGCCGTTAGTAGCTTCAGAATCGGCGTTATAGCCTTCTGAAACCTGCCAGTTCAGCTGGTTTTCCTGCATCGCGGTACCGGAAATTCCGATGTTGTGCGTGGTATCGCCGTTTTTACTACTGTTCATCGAATAGTTAGCCGAAACAGACCGGGCCGCTTCACTGTGGCTGAAGGCGCTGAACGGTACGCTCAGGTTAAGCGAGAAGACGTTATCGTCGTCGTAGTTATCGGAATCGTTATTGTAACCGCCATTGACGTTTTTAGAGTGGGCATAGTTCAGCGAGTACGACACCGGTCCAAGCGTGCTGCTGAAGCCCAGGTTCATGGAGTCCGCATGTTCACTGTTCCAGTAAGAGGCGTCGTACATGCTCAGTGACAGGGTGCCGAAAGGCAACGTCTGTGAGATTGTCACATCAAAACGGTTTCGCTCCCGGCCATTATCAATAGTGCTATTGCCCGGATCCCAGTCATTGAGGAAGTCCTGAAACGAAAGATAACCCCGGGTTGAAAATTTATAACCGGCGACGGCAATATCGGTGTTGGTCTGCTGAAGCGTCTTACTGTAGCGCACGCGATACGACTGGCCGCTATGGTGTTCCTGTTGTCGCATGTTGTCCGGCTGCGGGATATCTGCCCACGACTGGGAAATATCAAATGAGAGCGCTCCGGCGCTGCCCATATTAAAACCGGTTCCGGCAATCAGGTTGGAATAATTGTCTTCCGCCTGAATATAGCCGCCGTAAAGCGTGATCCCTTTTCCGACGCCCCAGGCCGCTGATCCCTGAATAAAGTTAAAATCCTCTGCACGTGAACCCGACCCGTCCTGACGGGTTTTGCCCGCCACCAGGCCATACTGCACCTGACCTTCACGTTGCAATACCGGCAGCGTGGCGTAAGGCACAATAAAGCTACTTTGCGTACCGTCGGACTCTTTGATCACCACCTGTAGATCGCCGGAGCTGCCGGTCGGATACATATCGCTGAATTCAAACGGCCCCGGCGGCACGGTAGCCTTATAAATGCTGTGACCGTTCTGGTATACCGTCACTTCGGCATTGCTGCGGGCTATACCGCGTATAACAGGGGCGAAGCCTTGCATGCTGTCCGGCTTCATATCGTTATCCGAGTACATCTGCACCCCGGTGAAACCGACGCTATCAAAAATGCCGCCGCGCGTGGTTCCTTGTCCCAGTACCAGCTGGCTTTTAAGAGATTTAATATCCCGTGAGGCGTAGGTATACACGGAATCCCAGTCATTTTCGGATTCGGAATGGGTATAGGTGGAATAGTTGCGAAAGCGCCAGGCGCCTACGTTCAGCCCCGGTTGCAGGCTAAGAAACTGATTACTGCTGTCGGTGCCGTTGCGTTGATGCAGATCCTGTTGACCTGAGACGCTGTAATTAAGTAAACCCGCCGTGATCCCTTCATCCCAGCGCTCCGGTGAAACATAACCCCTTGCGGTGTTAAATAAAGCAACCTGCGGCAGGATCAGGTCGAAACGCTGCTGCGCCAGATCGATTTTTTCGTCCGCGCCGGGGATGGTATACAGATCCACACATTCGCTGGCTTTTTCCTGTTCGCCAAAATAGTTATCGACACGAACGTTCCAGGCTTTCAGCTGAGTGACGTTTAAGCATGCCCCTGTGCGGTCTGACGTAGGGGCACTTTTCAACCGTCGAAAAGAGAGGGTTTTACTGTCTACCAGATTGCCGTTGATAAAAATGTCGACGTTATAGTCCCCGGGCGGCACCTCATCTTTGGCAAACAGACTGAGATCCATTGCTGGCACTTCTGCGCTGTCTGTTTCCAAAAGATGAGGGTTGAAATGTTCCTGCGCACGAGCGCTGAAAGAACTAAAGACAACACTGAGCCCGAGCCCTAAAGAAAGGACGTAGGTTTGTTTCACTTTTTCCATTGTAACCCTGTATCCGTGCGGGAGACTTACGGTGTCGATTAATATGAGGTGACTTTGTCCGGGCCTTTCACGCCATAATCATTAATAAGCGACCAGGTTACTTTGCCGTGAGGTGACATAACACCTTCAGAAATACTCAACGTGGAGAATGGCGCGACAAAATACTGTCCGCTTAACGCCTGGTGATTAATTTCAATTCGTGAGAAGTTCATATAAAAAGGTGTCGGGTTATTGACCTGTAAACCCTTCGCGGTCAGGTTCCACTTAAGCTTTTCCGCACTGGATTCTGGCGTCTGCCCCTGTAATGCTGCCGGACGGTAGATCAGCTTAATCTTTGAGTTGATGGCAATTTGCATCGTATTTTTACCTTCACTACCGTCGGTAGCGGGGATCCCTTTCACGTTCAGCCATAACAGCGATTCACGATCTTCCGGAACAGGTAAACCTGAACGCACAATACGAATTGACGCTTTTTTCCCGGCTTCCAGACGGAATAGCGGTGGCGTAATAATCATATTTTCTTTTTTTAACGGGCTGCCTTTAGCCGGGCTAATCCACGACTGTACCAGGTTGGTAACCTTGTCAGAGTTTTCAACGGACAAAGAGGCGGCCTGGCGGGAGCCGTCAAAAATAACCCGCGTACTCCCGGTAACAATACTGGCGGACGCGTTCAGGCTGGCGGCGCTGGCCACGCAAAAAATAACAGCGGCGATGGGTTTCATAATGCACTCACAAACTAAAAAGGAGGGTTTCCCCTCCTGCGGAATCAGTTATAACGGACGTTGTAGGTAATAACAGCGTTAACATCGCCGGCAACGGCCTGCCCGGTGGCAATCATCTGCGCGGTATAGGTTTGACTCGCTGTGCCATCGGTGAAAGTAATAGGATCGTTATCTGCATTATTTTTGACGATGGTACCATTTGAGCCGCCCTGCTTGAGCTGAACGGCCACGTTGGTTGCCGCACCCAGCGTAGCAGTGTTTGCAAAATAGGATGGATCGGCTGCAACAGCATCAACAGGGCCTGAGAAGACAATATTTGCAGTCGTGCTGGTTGGGCAGTTATTCAGGTCGAACACAAACTGTTTTGGCGCGCCAAGGTCGCCTTTTGTAGCGAGGTCGGTTGCCGCCGTTGAGCCCAGTTCAACGGTCGCATTTGCCGTGCCGCCATCAACGGCAATATCACAACCCTGATCGAGCACCGTTCCATTAAATGTGATAGTGTTAGAAGCCGTCGCCGCGCTCGCGCCACAGAAAGTCAGAATAAGCGTCGCACCAATTTTAGTCAGTTTCATTCGTTGATATCCCAATAGAAATAATAAATATCTTCATTTTTATTCCTGCCAGGACGAGACAATAACAAAGTAGCTCCACTGAGCTCACAATGAATAATGCACCGTTTGTGACAAGGCAAATATAAACCCTCAGGCAGGAATTAGATTCGCAACATCAATAAACGACATCAGCAAACCCGAAGTAAGGTTACAAGAAAGTTACGGAGTTTCGTAAAATAAAGTAATTTAATTTTAGACAACCTTTTGTTATGGCCTGGATTGGCATTTTGTTAGCATTCGCGCTGTTTTTTCTGAGCAATAACGCCACCGGCAGTGTTGCTAGCAGCATATCCAGACTGACATATTTGAGCGAATGAGAACAATAGGCATGATCAACAAAAAAAACATGATCGCATTAACCCTTTGTGGCCTGATGATGGCAAGTGGCAGTGCGCTGGCGGGCCTTCCTTCTGGTGACAGCGACAATAATATTAATACCAACCCAGAGAACGATGCGGGGACTCAGGGCACGGGCGGCGTAGTCCATTTTACCGGTAAGATTACCGATGCATCCTGTAATATCACCACCGACTCAGCAGGGCAAACCGTTGAATTAGGCACCTGGGCTGCAAGCTACTTTGCCACCCAAAAAGAGACCACGCGCACGCCTTTCCAGATTTCAGTTGAAGGTTGCCCGGATTCCGTTAAAACCGTTGCCGTGTTGTTTGATGGTAACAAAGATGCGAATGATAATACCCTGCTGGGTTTAAATTCCTCCGTGGACAGCGATGGCAATACGGCGACTGGCGTTGCCGTTAAACTCTATGAAAGCGACCGTAACACGCAGATTAAAATTGGTGATATTTCTCAGAGTATCGACCTTGCCGAAGGGGAAGATTCAAAAACACTCAATTTCTACGCCAATTATAATGCCACCAACGATGTCGTCAGCACCGGAGAAGCCGACGCAGATGCCAATTTCCTGATGGTTTATAACTGATCGACTGATGATAAGCAGAGCTTGCTCTGCTTATCTTTTACCTCTACGGGGATCTGAAAATGAAGAAACTCACCGCGGCCCTGTTCTTTTATTCGCTCGGCATGAGTCTGTCAGCACACGCGGGGGTTGTGATGGGCGGTACGCGTGTTGTTTACCTTGAGGGGCAAAGAGAAGTGGCATTTTCCATTACCAATATGGAAAAAGAAACCCCTTATCTTATTCAGTCGTGGATTGAAAATATTGACAGTAAGAATAAAACCGCTCCGCCCTTTATCGTGACGCCTACGTTATTTCGTTTAGATGCGGAACAGAAAAACTCGCTGCGCATCAATTATCTTGGAACGCCATTACCCACTGACCGGGAATCTGTTTTTTGGCTTAACATCAAAAATATTGCCCCGAGCAAAAAAGCAAACAGCAACAAATTGCAGATTAACGTGAAGTCAAAATTCAAGTTATTTTTCCGTCCCGCAGAGTTGAAAGGCAATGCCGAACTTGCCTACAAAAAATTAAAATTTACCTGTCGTAATAATACGCTTAGCGCACATAACCCCTCGCCCTGGTTTGTATCGTTTTACAAGGTCAGCGTTGGGAACACCGACGTTGAAATGCCGGGAATGATTGACCCCTTCTCCGATCGTCAATGGCACATTCCCTGCTCGGGGACCATTCGCTGGCAGGCGATCAACGATTACGGCGGGCTGACGAGAGTCGCCACGCAATCCTGACGCTGTGACAACACGCCTTTGGCGAATGTAGCCAACGACCGCACATGCATTCTCTCGGCCCACGCAATTTACCCCGCATTTATACGCTCGCGATGCTTGCGGGTGCGGTCACGTCTGGCATTCATGTGCGCCGGGCACAGGCCGATGAGTACTTCGATCCTCAGGCGCTGGAGATCACCGCAGATCAGCAGCAGGCTAGCGACTTAAGCTATTTTTCCCGACAAGGCGGTCAGCAGCCGGGACGTTATCGTGTCGCGGTTGTTGTTAACCAGACGCAGCGGGATGAGCGCGAAATTGCATTCGTTGATACCGGGGGAACGCTCTCACCAGTCCTGAACCTGGCGTACCTCAAGAGACTTGGGGTAAACATCGCGGCCTTCTCTTCGTTCGATGCGCTGCATGACGAGGAGACATTTACGGACATCGGCAAATATATTCCCGATGCGTCGACGCATTTTGACTTCACCCATCATCGGCTGGTTTTCAGCATTCCGCAGGCAGCCATGTTGCAAAAAAGTGCCGATTATATTCCTCCCGAACAGTGGGACGACGGCATCCCCGCTGCTTTTGTCGATTACAATCTTACGGGCTCGACAACCAACATCGACAATATTCATGACAACAGCAGCTATCTGAGCCTGCGATCCGGTATCAACCTGGGGGCGTGGCGTTTACGCAATTACGCCACGTTTGAATATGGTAATACCCATCACTGGCAGTCTCAGGGAACATCCCTCCAGCGGGCCATTACGCCGCTGAAGAGCGCGTTAACAATAGGGAATGCCTACACGTCTGGCGAGGTTTTTGACAGTTTTCAGTTTACGGGGCTTCAGCTTGCCTCGGATGAGAATATGCTGCCGGACAGCCAGCGCGGTTTCGCGCCCACGATCCGCGGGGTCGCTCACAGCAATGCCCGCGTCAGCGTTCGCCAGCACGGTTACACCATCTATGAAACCTATGTTGCGCCTGGCGCATTTGTCATTAGCGATCTCTTCCCCACTTCGCAAAGCGGCGATCTTGAGATCACGGTCCATGAAAGTGATGGCAGCGAACGCACGTTCACCCAACCCTACTCCTCGGTGGCCTTTATGCTACGGGAGAAACGACTGAAATTCAGCGCCAGCACCGGACGGTATAACAGCCCTGACGCCGAGGGCGACACCCCGCCGTTTGTTCAGGCCTCCGCCTTTTACGGATTGTCTTCAAGCCTGACGCTGTACGGCGGAGCGGAGCTTTCCGGCCACTATCAGGCTCTCGCGCTGGGATTAGGTAAAGATTTTGGCCGGTTTGGGGCACTGGGTGTGGACACCGTTGCGGCGAAAGCACACCTCAGTGATGACAGGCTTGCCCTCGGGCAGCAAATACGCGCTCAGTACCAAAAAAATCTCGCTGAGACGAACACGTCGCTCACCCTTTCGACCAGCCATTATACGACGCATGACTTTTACAGTTTCAGTGAAGCAAATGATGACAGCGATCCAGACCAGCACGTACATAACCGGCGTAACCGCACACAGTTCAGTTTGACGCAGGATCTCGGTGCGCTGGGCAATATCAGCGCATCCTTTTACCGTCAGGATTACTGGAACGCCTCGGCGGTCGATCAAACCGTCCATCTTGGCTATTACGCTAACTACAAAGGGGTGTCGTTGAGTGTTGGGTATTATCTCACCCGCTCAAGCGCTGATGATAGCGACAACGAACGGGCGATAAACCTTAGCATCAGCGTCCCACTCAGCCGCTGGTTACCCGGCGCAACAACCAGCTACAGCCTCAACAATAACCTTGATGGCCATACTACCCGGCAGGTTTCGCTGTATGGTACGGCGCTGGCCCACGATCGCCTGAACTATAACCTCCAGCAGGGCTTCGACAACCAGGCCAATACCGCGAACAGCAACCTTGCGCTGGCTTATCACGGCGGTTATGGCAGCGCCAGTCTCGGGTACAGCCACGATCGCTATAGCAACCGCGTGAACTACGGCGCAGCAGGCGGCATTGTGGCAACACAGTATGGGGTGACGTTGAGCCAAAGCCTTGGGGATACTCTGGCGCTGATCCGCGCTGAAGAGGCGTCGGACGTTCAGGTTGAAGGGGCGACCAATGTTCACACCGACTCCCGAGGTTATGCCGTGATGCCAACCTTATCGGCGTATCACAAAAACACCATTTCGCTGGATACCGAAACGCTGGCAGAAAATGTCGATCTGGACCAGAACAGCAGAACGATTGTGCCGACCAGCGGCGCGGTCGTCCTGGCGAATTACCATACCCACGTGGGCATCAGAACGCTCATCACCCTTACGGCACACGGGCGCCCGCTTCCATTTGGCGCCAGCGCGTATGTCTCGAACGGGACGTCTGCGAAATCAAGCGTCGGCATCGTTGGCGAAGCAGGACAGGTCTATCTCAGCGGCGTGCCGCTACGCGGAACCTTGCATGCCAGCTGGCGGCAGAAAGGCCAGGATATGCGCTGTAGCGCCCCATTACGCCTTCCGGATACCGCTGGCCGCACTCCGGTCACGCTTATGAACCTTCAGTGCCAATAACTTACTGAGATACCTGTGAACAATATCAACCGTTTAATCAATCTCCTGATGCTCGCTTTTTTGCTGATTCACGCTACGGCAAGGGCGTCTCAGACCTGCCCGCCGACCATGGGCGATGCGGTCATTAACTTTCAAAACTACTCGATCACTGATAACCCCTCGATCCCTCCGGGGTCGATGCTTTCAGGCGCTATCCTGGGCCAGGAAAACCGCTCGTTTTATAACTGTCCTGAGGGAACCGGCCCGGTAACGATGCGCTTTGTGGCCAATAACGCCTTAACCGTAGCGCCCGTCAGCGGCGTGGCGCCGAACGGTACGGGCGCCCCGGCCTCCGTTTATGACGTGCCAGATATTCCCGGCGTCGGGTTTGCGGTGGGCATTCGCGAAACCACGCACTGTGCAGCCGAACCCGTGCATTACATCGCCTCGGGGGATGACAGCGTTGCGATTTGCAGCACAAACGATCCCTCGCAAATGGCGACCCAGTTCTTCGTCGTGTTTTATAAAACCGCGCAGGAGATTGTCTATGAACAGCCGAACAGCGGGCAAATTCGCGCAGGAACGCTGATTCTGGAGGATGCTAACGGCGCGGTGATATCTGAAGCTGGCGTGACGGTGGAAGTCGCTGCCGCCGACCTGAAAGTGCATAAATCGAGCTGTTATATCTCGGATAACAACATCACCGTCAATATGGGACAAAGTAGCGTAAGCGATCTCAACAAAGGAATGGATGGGGATAAACACCGCTTCATCATCCCTCTGGTCTGTGACGCATCCCAAACGGCAGCGGTGAAGATCGGGTTCTTTGGTCCGACTGAAAAAGACGCGCAGAATCACGATGTGCTGGCGCTAAGTCAACAGGAGAGCGCCGCTACCGGCGTGGGGATCCGCATTCTGTATGGCGATAACTACGGTGCCGCCAGAGGTACAACCGTTCCTCTCAACAGCACCGGTGTCGAACCTTTTGCCAACGCTGCCCGGCAGACCGCGTTTTCCCTGGATTACGACGCACAATATGTGCGCACCGAAACCCAGGCCACCGCGGGGCTGGCAGACAGCCTGGCAACATTTAGTCTGATATACAACTAAGCGCTACTCCAGTGCCAGCAGCGCAAAACTCGCCAGCCAGTGCCCGCCGCTGTAGTGACTGCCGACAACATGCTCCACGCTCGCCGAGAGATGGCGCGCAACGGCATCGCGTAATGGCTTCCGGGCGTGATGATTTTCCGGCAGGGCGCGGGCAATGTGCTTCATACACCAGGCACGGCTGAGGTTGAGACCGTCCAGATGCGCGATTTTCGGGTCGGTGCGATCGCTCACCTCAGCCGGGTTCATGAGCGCAGAAACGGCGCCCACTTCAGGCAGAAACGCATCGAACCAGGCCGGGAAATCCTCCACCACCTTACTCATCAGCAGGGCCTCGGTCAGCGCTCCGGAGATATACTCGTCGCCACCCGGCTCATAATGCGCAGGATAATGCGTGTCCGCGAGGTAAAACCGCGTTGCCGCGTCCAGGATGGCGCGCTCAAGCGTGTCATCGTTCACCGCCCGGGCATAATCCAGCCCCAGAGCGAGCGCAAACGCCGTGTTGTAGTGCGTCCCGACGCGGATCGGATAGGTAAGCTTGCTGAGGTAATCCACCAGCCGCTGGCGAATATCCCGCGTTAACGGTTGCAGCGTCTGGTACCAGCGCTCCGCCTGCGGCAGTGACGATTGTTTCAGCTCCTGCGCCAGCGCCAGCAGCCAGCCGTAGCCATAAGGTCGCTCAAACGACGCGCGGAACGGCGCGGTAAAATAGGCCAACTCCTTCGCCACCTTCTCGTCGGTCAGGTGTTCTTCGAAGAAAGTGATGATCTCTTCCCGACACGGCAGTTCGGGCCAGAGACGCAGGCAGCGCAGCAGCAGCCAGTAGCCGTGCACCGCAGAGTGCCAGTCAAAACAGCCGTAAAAGATCGGGTGCAGCTCGCGAGGCGGCAGAACGTCGCCGTCATCGTTGAGCAGATGCATAATGTGGTTCGGGTATTCCTGACGTAAATAGGTCAACGGCATTCTGGCGAAGGCGTCAGCCTGATGTTGCGTTAATTCCATTGCAGCTCCTTAGCGAAACACGAGGAAATACATTAAGAACACGTTCACCACCAGCAAGGTTAACGCGGTCGGGATCTGGATCTTGATAACCTGATATTTGTCTTTTAGCTCCAGCAGCGCGGCGGGCACGATGTTGAAGTTGGCGGCCATCGGGGTCATCAGCGTGCCGCAATAGCCTGCGTACATGCCGATAGCCAGCAATGGTGCCGGGTTACCGTGATGGACGTTAATCAGGAATGGCAGAGCGATACCGGCGCTTAACACCGGGAAGGCAGCGAAGGCGTTGCCCATAATCATGGTAAACAGCGCCATCCCCACGCAATAAATGACCACCAGCATGAAGCGGCTGTCCGGGTTCACAAACAGGCTGACCACCTTTTGTACCGATTCGCCGGTATTCGCCACCACAAACACCCCGCCGAGCATGGCGAGCATCTGCGGCAGGATCACCGCCCAGCCAATGGTATCGACCAGCCGACGCGACTGACGAACCGCATGCAGCGGCGTACCTTTTGTCAGCCACCAGCCGGTGAGGATAGCTGCCACACAGGCCACGCACAGCGCCGCCAGCGTAAGCTGCTTCTGGTCGAGCAGATAGACACCGCCAATCGACACGCCTTTCAGAAACAGCGTCCCGATGACCGTCACCACCGGGATCATCAGCGCGGGCAAGAATAGCCAGTTTTTCAGCCGGTGTGATGAGGTAACCCGCTCCTCCTCGGTGGACATTTTATAATGCCCCTTCCCGACCAGCCCGAAACCGGCCAGTAGCGCAATCACGATAACGGCGCCGCCAATAATGCGATACGCCAGCGACTTACCCAGCTCCTGCACCATCAGATCGCCAAACAGGAAGATCCCGCCAAACAGAAACCAGAACAGCGCGGTGGTATAGCGTTTCGGGTTAGCGCGATCGCGAAGAGTCATCACAACCAGCAGCATCACGACAAAGCCGATCAGGTAGTACACGCGGTTAATGGTGATAAAGGTCATCATGGTGCGATCTCCTGCGTACCCTGCTCTGCTCTCCAGGCCATCACGTCGCGACGAATGCTGGCGTCGAGGCGCAGCAGACGCGTCATATGGATGATCAGTGCCGCAATAGCGGTCGGAATGGCCCACAGGCCGATATGCAGCGGTTCGATCCCCTCGATCCCGTTCTCTTTCAGGAACGCATCAATCAGCAGTACCGCGCCAAAGGCGATAAAGATATCTTCCCCAAAGAAAACCGCGATATTGTCACACGCGGCGGCATGGGCTTTGATTTTGTCGCGGATAGTCTGCGGCAGTTCGCCGTATTCATTCAGGGCCGCCCCTTCGGCCATCGGCGCCAGCAGAGGACGCACCGTTTGTGCGTGGCCGCCAAGCGACATCAGGCCCAGCGCAGCCGTCCCTTCGCGGGCAACAAAGTAGAGCATCAGGATACGCGCCGAGGTGGCGCTGGCGATCTTCGCGACCCAGGCCTGGGCGCGCTCTTTCAGCCCGTAATACTCCAGCAGGCCAATCACCGGCAGGATCAGAATGAAAGTGGCGAGCGATCGGCTATTCACGAACTTTTCGCCAAAGGTTTCCAGCAGCATACCGAAATCCATGCCAACCAGCAGGCCCGTTGCCAGCCCCGCCACCACGACAACCAGCAGCGGGTTGAAACGCAGTGCAAAACCAATAACCACCACCGGAATCCCGATAAGTGGCAACAGTGTAGAACTGTCCATAAACGTTACCCTATCCAAAGTGAGCGTTGCGCGCCGACGGCTATTTTTTATACTTCGCAGCAGAGCGAAGCCGGTGCATTACGGCGCGCGATGTTGTGTTTTGCGTCAGGCTCCACAGAACCTGCACTAAAAAGCTATATCTGAACGTCAAAAACATGTAAACAATTTATCAATAAAATGTTCTTATTTTATCGACGGGTTTACATTCTGGAGAAAGGATCGGTATGACGACAAAGAAAACGAAAACAGCGTTAAACCACGACGACATTGCGGACGGGCGTATCGTCTCCTCCCGCCATCTCGTCTCAGAGCGGTGTGCCGAACTGTCGGAGCTGGAATACGCGTTGATCATGACCAGCAATGCGTTTAACAAATGGATGGTGCGCTGCATGACCGCAGCAGGGGAACCGGATATGGGCGCTTTCGACGTCTCGCTTCTGCACCACGTAAACCACCGCAACCGCAAGAAAAAGCTGGCCGACATCTGCTTTGTGCTGAACGTGGAAGATACCCACGTGGTGACGTATGCGCTGAAAAAGCTGGTAAAGGCGGGTTACGTCACCAGTGAAAAAGCGGGGAAAGAGCTCTTTTTCTCGACGACGGAGGAAGGCAAAGCGCTGTGCATGAAGTACCGGGAGGTACGGGAAGCCTGCCTGATCAACATTCATGCGGAAAGCGGCATTCCAGGCGCGTTGATTGGTGAGACCGCGCAGTTACTCCGCGCGATCTCCTCCCTGTATGATACCGCCGCACGCGCGGCGGCCTCGCTTTAAGGACGGCGGAAAAGCGTTATGCTCCGCCCGGCCAGTTCATAATCGACGGATTCCGTGATGATTTCCCCTGTGGGGGCATCATCCGCCGTCGAAAGCTCCAGCACCCAGCCCCCTTCGCCAAACTGCGGGATCTGGAATGGCACCGTGCCTTCAAACGGGTTAAACAGCATCAGCACGTCGTGCCAGATGCCCTCTTCCTGCTCAAGATCCGGACGGCTGATGGCAAGACCAAGGGTGGAACCCTCGTCCCACTGTTCCGACTGCTGCGGTCCGCCACCGGCGTTAAACCAGCGGATCTCAAGCCCGTCGCGCCAGTTTTCACGGCGCAGCAGCGGCTGCTCAGCGCGCAGAGCAATCAACCGACGGGTAAAGTCGCGCAGCTTCTCGTCGTTTTCAGAGAGTCCTTCCCAGTTTATCCAGGAGATCTCGCTGTCCTGGCAATAGCCGTTATTATTGCCCTTTTGCGTCCGGCCAAACTCATCACCTGCCAGCAGCATCGGCGTGCCGTGGGAGAAGAAGAGCGTGGTGAGGAAGTTGCGCTTTTGCCGCTCGCGGGTGGCGATAATATCCGGATTCTCCGTCGGCCCTTCTTCACCGTAGTTATACGACCGGTTATCGTTATGTCCGTCGTTATTATCTTCCCCGTTATCGGCGTTATGCTTCTCGTTGTAGGACACCAGGTCGTTCAGCGTAAAGCCGTCATGCGCGGTGATAAAATTGACGCTGGCCCACGGACGACGTCCGCGCAGATCGTACAAATCACCGGACCCTAACAGACGGGCGGCAAAATCGTTAGAAACGTTATCTCCCTTCCAGTATTCACGTACCGTGTCGCGGTATTTGTCGTTCCACTCGCCCCAGCCTGGCGGGAAGCCCCCCACCTGATACCCCCCTGGGCCAATATCCCACGGTTCACCGATAAGCTTCAGCTTCGACAGCACCGGATCCTGGGTCACGGCATCAAAGAAGCCGCCGCGCGGGTCGAATCCCTCCGGCTCGCGTCCGAGAATGGTTCCGAGGTCAAAGCGGAAACCGTCAATCTGCATCGATTCCGCCCAGTAACGCAGGGAGTCCATGACCATCTGCAACACGCGCGGGTGCGAGGTGTTTACGGTGTTTCCGGTGCCAGTGTCATTAATGTAATACCGGTGCTGATCCGGCATGGTGCGGTAATAGCAGAAGTTATCAATCCCCTTAAACGACAGGGTTGGCCCCAGCTCGTTGCCCTCCGCCGTGTGGTTATAGACCACGTCGAGGATCACCTCGATGCCCGCGTCATGATAAGCACGCACCATGTCGCGGAAACCCTGGATCCCCGCCGGGCCGTAATAGCGGGACGCTGGCGCAAAGAAACCGAGCGAGTTATAGCCCCAGAAGTTTTTCAGGCCGCGATCGAGCAGGTGCTGATCGTCCGGGAACCAGTGAACCGGCAGCAGCTCGACCGAGGTAATGCCGAGGCTTTTGATGTACTCCACCGAGGCTTTATGCCCCATCCCCTCAAACGTACCGCGCAGTTCAGGCGGAATAGCCGGGTTAAGCTGGGTAAAGCCTTTTACGTGGCTTTCATAGACCACGGTATGCGGCCACGGGATATCGGGCCGGCGTGAGTCCTGCCAGTCAACGGCATTGGGGTCGATGACCTTACATTTGGGCGTAAACGGCGCGCTGTCTCGCGTGTCAAAACTGAGATCCAGCTCGTCGTGTCCCAGCTCATAGCCGAAGTGGGCATCGTTCCACTCAATTTCACCTACCAGTTCACGGGCATAGGGGTCAATAAGCAGCTTATTGGGGTTGAAGCGGTGACCGTTCTCCGGATCGTAGGGGCCGTAAACGCGGTAGCCATACAGCGCCCCCGGTTTCAGGTCCGGCACATAGCCGTGCCAGACCTCATGGGTATATTCCGGCAGTTCCAGACGGGCGATTTCTGTTTTTCCCGAAGGATCAAACAGACACAACTCCACCCGCTCAGCGTGGGCGGAAAACAGGGCGAAGTTCACCCCTTTCCCGTCATAATTTGCGCCCAACTGTTGGCCATGACCGGCCCGAATTTCAAACGTTGTATCCTTTGGCATTTTTGTTCTCCTCGATTATTCGCAGGTAAGCAGAACCAACAAACATCCCTTTTCAGACGTTAAATCCAGCGTCTCTGGCAGAAGGCGACGCTCACCGGTAAACAGATCCCGGTAGTGCTTCCCGGCCAGCGCCTGGGGTATGGCCACGGTAGTATTGGCCCACAGCATCGCATTATCGGTGACGTCAAACACCAGGCGCGGCACGGCGACGATCAGCGCCTCGTCATCTTTGATGCGGGCATAAACGATCAGATTCTCCTCCCGCTCGCCGGTTACCTTCAGCGGCAGCCAGTCGCCGTAGCGGAAAAGCGCGGAGTAATGTTGCCGAAGCCGTAACAGCGTGGCGGTGACGTACTGCTTCACGCTGCCGTCTCGCCAGCGTTGCGCATCGTTAAAAACAGTGCCATCCGCTACGCTGAGGTTTTCCGCCAGTGCGGCGAAATCCGGTTCGCGGCGGTTATCCGGGTCGACGAGGCTGAAGTTAAGCCCCTCGCTGCCCTGGTAGATGTCCGGTACGCCAGGCGCAGTCAGTTTGATCACCGTCTGGCTCAGGCTGTTCATTAACCCAGCCCGAATAAACGGCTGGAGTGCGGCACTGAAATCACGCAGGAACAGGGTGTTATCCGGGGAAAGCAGATGGCGCACGTAGTCCAGGACCACGCTCTCGTAATCTTCGTTGCTGTCGATCCAGTCGGTACGCTGCTTGGCCTCGCGCAGGGCTTTCTCGATAAAGCCGAGGAAACGCTCTTCCAGTGACTTAAGGCCATCACGATCCTCAGGCGACAGGGTTGCTGGCCAGACGCCCGCCAGCGCCTGGAAGATCATCCAGGTGTCGGCGGCGTTCGGCGCGGTGCCATCGTTGAGGAATCGGACTTGCGTCTGGTTCATCTGCCGCCAGCGCGCCAGATTTTCTCCCCACAGATCTGGCGCTTCCGTCAGCGTATACAGACGAGCTCGTGCATCCTCGCCGCGTTTGGTGTCGTGGGTGGAAGTTCCCAGCAGCGCATCGGGCTGGCGGGCAAGTCGAATGCGTATCTCCTGATGAAAACGGGAAAGTGAAAACGCGCGCGGCGTCGGGTCGGCGCCGACTTCGTTCAGGGCCAGCTCCAGGTTATGGCGGAAGAACAGCGTATCCTCTACCGATTTCGCCATCAGCGGCCCGGTCAGCTGCTGAAAACGGGTGCGGAAAAGCGAGGCCAGCGCGTGGTCATGCTCCGGCAGATCGCCGGAAAGAATACGCACGATAAGGCTCAGAGCGGGTTCAGAGGTGTTGACGCTGGCAACCACGCGGCTGAGCAGCGCCACATCCGGTGACGTCAGCCCCTGTGCGGTGCCGTAGGTGCGATACACCGGAAACGCGATAAGCAGCTCGCGCAGGGCATGGCGGATATCCTCATGCTCCACTTCGGCACCGTTATGCCCGGCCAGCTCGCTGGCTATTTTAAGCAGCGTGGTAAATTCACCTTCAAAATTACGATCGGTCATCAGCCCTTTGGCGTTGCGAAGTTCCGCCTGCCTGTCAACGGTCGTACCCAGTGTCTCGTCGTAGAGCGTCTCCAGCCGCGAGAGGTTGGTATCATCCACCAGCACTTCCGCCAGGGAGGCGATAAACTCATAGCCCGTAGTACCTGAGATGGGCCACTCCGGAGGAAGCTGTTCCCCTTTGGCGAGGATCTTCTCTACCGTGATGTAGCAATCCGGTCCGGTCGCCGCACGCAGTCGCTGCAAATAGCCCAGCGGATCGGCAAGCCCGTCCACATGGTCAATGCGCAGGCCGTCGACAACCCCGGCGTGGACAAGCTCAAGGATCAGGCGGTGCGTGTCTGCGAATACCGCCTCATCCTCTACCCGCACGCCGACCAGCCCGGTGATTTCAAAAAAGCGCCGCCATGAAAGCTGTTTCGGCGCTTCCCGCCAGGACATCAGCCGCCAGCTTTGCGCCTCGTGGATCTCAGCGATGCTCTTGCCTTCGGCATACGTGCCGGGATTAAGCGGATAGGCGGTATCATAGTAAACCAACGCCGCGCTGTCGGTGACACTGTCACGTTTCAGGGTGATAGCCCCCCGCTCCAGCTCGGCTTCAAAGGTGTCGCCAAGAAACGGCAACGTCAGGGGTCGGGACCAGTCGATATCAAAATACGCCGCATAGCGGCTCTGCCGACCGTGCTCGATAACATCGCGCCACCAGCGGTTTTCCAGCGAGGTCGACATATGGTTAGGAACGATATCCAGAATCAGCCCCATCCCCGCCTGTTTCAGCGCTGCCGCCATGCGGTCAAACCCTTCCCGCCCGCCAATCGCCGGGTCGATTTCGTTGGGGTCGGTCACGTCATAGCCGTGGGTGGAATCCGTGGTTGCGGTGAAAACAGGTGACGCGTAAAGATGGCTAATTCCGAGGTCTTTCATATACGGAATCAGGTCCACCACGCGATCGAAGGTCATGCCGTTGCGAAACTGAATTCGGTAAGTAGAGGAAGGGATCATAGCGCTGCTTCTCCATCAGCAAAGCGAACAACAATGCTGTTCGGCGGCAGGTTTTCGACTGCCTCCGGCCAGCTAAAGATCGTTTTTCCGGGCAGGTCCGCTAAGGCGAGGGGCTTTTTGCCGATATTCAGCGCCAGCGACAGCGTACCGGACGGAAAATGCCAGCTCACGGCAACCATGCCGAGCGCCGTTTGCAGGACGTTACCCTCCACGGCGCCCCGCTGTTTCAGTAACGGGACGATAAAGCGTTGACGCAGCGCAATCAGTTCGCGCGTAACGTGCAGCCACGCCCTGCCTTCCTCCGTGTCTGCCTTGTTCCAGTCAAGCTTCGACCGCATAAAGGTATTTACGTCATTGGGATCCGGTACGGTTTCATCGTGCCCGGCATGGCCGGTAAACTCTTTCGCGCGACCCTCCCGCACGGCTTTCGCCAGGTCGCCGTGGAAGTCGGTGAAAAAGAGGAACGGATGCGTTTCGCCATACTCCTCGCCCATAAACAGCAGCGGAATATGAGGCGACATAAGCAGCGCCGCAAACAGCACACGCGTTTTATCCGCGCCTGCCAGAGAGATAAGCCTCTCCCCCTGGGCACGGTTGCCGACCTGGTCGTGATTCTGAATAAAATCGACAAAAAACTGCGGTGGTTGCTCGCGACACTCTACCCCGCGCGATTTCCCGGTCTGAAGCGAGATTTCCCCCTGGTAGACAAAGCCCTCTGCCAGCGCCCGCGCCAGCTTTTTCTCCGGCTCAAAGGCAAAATCCTGATAATAGGCGTGTGATTCCCCGGTCGCGAAGACATGCGCGGCGTTGTGAAAATCATCATTCCATTCGGCGGTGAAAAGCGGCGTCTGACCATGTTCATCGCGCGGGTGCAGGAAAATCACGTTGCGACTGTCTTCGGTGGTCAGATGGATATGCCGATCCGGAAAGGCGTCGCGGATCCGTTGCGCTATCTCGGGAAGAATATGGGTCTCAGCGTCGTCATGGATCTGGTCGATGGCGTCGAAGCGCAGACCGTCAAGATGATACTCCGAGAGCCAGAATAACGGCGCCTCAGCGATGTATTGCCGGACGGCTTCAACCTCATAGGCTATACCGTTGCCCCACGGGGTCATACGATCCTGATGGAAAAACGCCGGCGAGAGCAACGGCAGGTAGTTCCCTTCCGGGCCAAAGTGGTTGAGTACAATATCCAGCACCACGGAAAGCCCGAGCGCGTGGGCGGCATCGATGAAGGCATGAAAATCATCCGGTGTGCCATAAGCTGAGTGCGGGGCATACAGCAGTACGCCATCATACCCCCATCCGCGCGCGCCCCCGAACTGGGACACGGGCATCACTTCCAGTTGCGTAATACCCAGTTCGGCCAGATAAGGCAATTTATTGATGGCCGCCCTGAAGGTTCCTTCCCCGGTGAAGGTGCCGATATGCATCTCGTAGATCACCGTCTCTTCCCATGGCCGCCCTTGCCATTCCCGCTGTGCGGGCAGGTTGTGACGCGGGTCGATTACCACCGACGGGCCGTTGACGTCAGCCTGTTGCGCGCGCGAGGCCGGATCCGGCACCGCCATTCCATCCTGTAATACAAACTGATACGGCGTACCGTGTCTGACGCCGGGCACGTCAACCTGAAACCAGCCGTCGCCCACCGCCGCCATCGGAATGTCGGTGTCGGTTAAACGCAACGTGAGATCTTTCTGCCCTTCTGCCCAGACGCGAAAACGTACAACGTCATCGGAAATAAACTCAGCACCCCAGTGCCTGCGACATGTTCTGAATTCCATTCATTGTCCTCGAATGACCACATTTTACGCGGAACGAAATACAAGCTTAGACCAGGATGAACAGAGTGTTATGCCAGCAGGGTATGCCGCTTCGTCTATTATCTATTTATAACTCCCACTTAAGGAATACTATGCATATTCGAAAAGGATTAAGCACCGACCTCGCCCGTCTTGAATGTTGTGATTTTTCTTTTACGGTCGATGAGATTGCCAGAGAACCTTTTCTCAATGGTGATTTGCATATCGAGGCGCTAACCGATCCTTATCATAAAACCTATGAACTGGATCTCCAGACGCTGGAAAATCATTGCGTTAATCCCGATTCAATATTTCTTATCGCCGAAACGGATGACGGTGAAATCGCCGGTTTTATTACCGCGTCCTGCAACTGGAATAAATTTATTTCGGTGGATTACATTGCCGTGGAGCGTTCAAAACGCCGAACGGGCGCGGCGCACAAGCTGATGTCTGCCACCCACGTTTGGGCGCGAAGCCTCAATGCGCCCGGCTTACGGCTGGAGACGCAGAACGTTAATGTTTCTGCCTGTCTGTTCTATCGTCACTATGGGTTTATTCTGGGCGGTTACGATCGTTACCTTTACAACGCCCTGCCGGAAAAAGATGAGGTCGCCCTTTTCTGGTATTACATGCTGGCTTGAGAAAATATTTTATATCCGCCACTGGAATATAGATTTGTCTGAATTTGTCAATTTTGCCCGCTTACGTTTAATTAACGACTAATCTTGGAATTCACTATTAAGGAGGCCGGTATGTCTACAGGAAATAATCACACGCTGCATTACCCTCGTCCACCGTTTGCAGAACAACCGCAAAGGGCTCCCGGGCTGGCATCGGAAATGAAGCCAATACCGGATCATGGTGAAACAAGTTATATCGGGTCAGGAAAACTGGCAGGAAAAAAAGCGCTGATTACCGGCGGTGATTCCGGCATTGGTCGCGCGGTAGCCATCGCCTATGCCCGTGAAGGTGCAGATGTCGCTATTGGCTATCTGCCGGAAGAGGAGTCCGATGCGGCATCGGTCATTGCGCTGATTCAGGCCGAAGGCCGTAAAGCGGTCGCCATTCCCGGCGACATTCGCGTGGAGTCCTTCTGCGACACGCTGGTGGAAAAAGCCGTTGCCGAACTGGGCGGCCTGGATATCCTGGTGAATAACGCCGGACGCCAGCAGTACTGTGAATCTATCGACGATCTCACCACGGCAGATTTTGACGCGACGTTTAAAACCAACGTCTATGCCCCCTTCTGGATCACCAAAGCTGCGCTGCGCCATTTGCAGGAAGGTGCCGTGATCATCAACACCACTTCCGTTCAGGCGTTTAAACCGAGCGCGATCCTGGTGGACTATGCGCAGACCAAAGCCTGTAACGTGGCCTTTACCAAGTCTCTGGCCCAGCAGCTTGGGCCGCGTGGCATTCGGGTGAATGCCGTCGCGCCAGGTCCATACTGGACGCCTCTTCAGTCCAGCGGCGGTCAGCCTCAGTCTAAAGTTCAGAAGTTCGGGGAAGATACGCCCCTGGGGAGACCGGGTCAGCCGGTTGAAATCGCACCGCTGTATGTGCTGTTTGCCTCCGATTCCTGCTCATACGCTTCCGGGCAAGTGTGGTGCTCTGATGGCGGTACCGGCGTGCTGTAAAGCATCCTCTCAGACCTATCCATTTCATGGATAGGTCACATTCACTCCCCTGCTGTTCTCAAAAATCGCAGTTGAACTATGATGAACTTACTATTGAGGAGCCCATCATGTTTACTGTGAAAAAACTTGCGATATCAACCCTGTTGACCGGTTCAGTTTTATTCTTCCCAGCGATCCACGCGGTGGCCAGCGTTCCGCAGCATGTGGTGAAACAGCAGGCTGGCGGCTACAGCGTTCAGGTTGGCGACACGATTATCACCGCCTTTACGGACGGCAGCGTGCCGCAGGATCTGCACGCCTTACTGCGCCGGACGACGGCGGAAAATACCGATGCGTTACTGGCCAAAAACTTCCAGGCCAATCCGGTGGAAGCATCGATTAACGCGTTTTATATCGCTTTGCCCGGTCACAAAATCCTGGTGGATACCGGTTCCGGTCAGCTCTTTGGCCCCGGCAAAGGCGGGCGGCTGATTGAAAGCCTGGCGACCCAGGGCATCAAACCCGAAGATATTACCGATATTCTAATCACCCATGCGCACTCCGATCACGCCGGTGGTCTGGTCAAAGACGGTCAGCGCGTGTTTACCCACGCGCAGGTCTATGTCGGCAAACCGGATATCGATTTCTTCTTTAACGACGAGAACCAGAAAAAATCGGGCTATGACCAGAACTACTTCGATGTCGCGCACAAGACATTAAAGCCTTATCTGGATGCCGGAAAAGTGAAGACTTTCTCAGGCACCGAACAGCTTCTGCCGGGCATCAGCGGTACGGTTCACCCGGGCCACACCCCAGGTTCCGCGTTTTACACGCTGGAGAGCAAAGGTGAAAAAATTACCTTTGTCGGCGACATCATCCACGTCGCCGCAGTTCAGTTCCCGCAGCCCAACGTGACGATTGCTTACGATGAGGATCAGGACGGCGCCGCCCGGGTGCGCAACGCAGCTTTCGCTGAGTTTGTGAAAAACAAAGATCTGATTGCGGCGCCACATCTGCCTTTCCCCGGGATCGGCTATGTGACGAAAGGTGAGCGGGAAGGCTACGCGTGGGTCCCGGTGACCTATACCAACCGTGACGCAAAATAAGATGTCCCCCTCCGATATGGATATGGACCTGATCCTGACGCTGGATGCGTTACTCAGGGACCAGAATATCACCCATGCGGCCGCGCGGCTGGGCATCAGCCAGCCAGCAATGTCTGCCCGCCTGGCACGCCTGCGCGTGTTGTTTGATGAGCCGCTGTTTGTCCCTTCCCCACACGGACGTGGGGTGTTACCGACGCCGCGCGCCGAAGCGTTAAGGCCGCAGGTCGCGACGGTTTTGCAGGGCATAGCGGCGATGCTTGAACCCACCACGTTCAACGCGCAGAACAGCAACCGCACCTTTGTTATTGCCCTGCACGAAAACCCGGCGCTAATGCTGGGGGCAGAGTTGCAGAATCAGATTAGCAGTGCGGCACCAGGTATCCGCCTGCGTTTTGCGCTCCCGGAAACCCAGCTGCTGTCAGCGCAGATGGAAAATGGCGATGTGGATATTTATATCGGCGTTAACGCGGGGGCGCACGATGCATGGGTCAGACGCAAACTGTTTGACGATGAATATGCCACAGCCCAGCGGAAAGGCCATCCGCGCGGTACGGGGCCGGTGGATCTGGAAAGCTATTGTAGCCTTTCACACCTGGTGGTTTCATCCGAGGGCGACCCGTTCGCGGGCTTTGTCGATCAGCATCTGGCGGGGCTTGGCCACCAGCGTAACGTGGTGATGTCGACGCAAAGCTATGCGATGGCGCCTGCGATTGTTGCCGGTACCGATTTACTCTGCACCCTACCCAGGCGCATGTTGCTACGCTTTACGCAAACGCTTGATATTTTTCCGCCGCCGCTGGATCTCCCGCCGATCGTCATCGGTATGTACTGGCACCCGAAAAACAGTCAGGATCCGGCTAATCGCTGGCTACGTGAACAGCTTCTTCAGGCCGCCGGACGTCAGGTATGATCGAGGATACTCAGCAATTTTTTCAGGACCTCAGAGCGAATAATCCGGTGGCAAACCAGCGTCAGCTCGCTCTCCCGGAGTCGGTCAAGAATATCCACAAAGACGACGTTTTGTACGCATATCGCCTTCGCTGAAGCTGGCAGCATGGCGATGCCAAACCCTGCCGAGACGAGGCTTATCACCGTGGGGACATCGGTGGCATTTTGCACAACGTCAGGCTGTATGCCAGCGCTGTGGCAGGCATCATAGAAATATTGCTCCAGCCCCATCCCCTCCGGGTCGCGCAGGGCAATCCACTTCTCCTCTTTCACCGACGCAAGCGTCAGCGCGGCGGAGCCCGCCAGACTGTGTTGACGAGGTAAGGCCAGCACGGCTTTTTCCGTTGTGAAAGGACGACTTTGCAGATCGTCAGGCAGCAGCGGTAACGGGGCACGAATAATGGCCACATCCAGCTGGTTGCTTTGCACGCCGGTATAAAGGGTTTGCACGTTTCCCGTCATCATGGAAAGGCTGATGGCTGGCCATTTCTCATGTAAAAGCCGCAGCGCGTCGGGCAGCTTACTGTCGAATATCGCGCTTGAAACGCATCCGAGATTCAGCACGCCCTGTTCCCCTCTGGCCGTCTGTCTGGCATCCAGAATCGCCTGATCGGTCATAAAAATCGCCACTCTGGCTTTACTGAGAAACGCCTCACCGGCTGGCGTGAGCGTCAGGCGACGATTCGCCCGGCTGAAAAGCGTGACCCCCAGGCGCTCTTCGAGGGTTTTGATCTGCTGACTCAGCGCGGGCTGCGCCATGTTAAGGCGCTCCGCCGCACGATGCATGTGAAGCTCTTCCGCCACCACGATAAAATTGCGCATCAGTCGAAACTGCATACTGTGCCTTCATTATTGATAATAAAATTCATATTAAAATAGCATGAATGATGCAATTGATAGCCTTCTTCGTCCGGTTAAGAATGGATGCAATCATCCGAGGGGGAAAATATGGAAAACCACATCAACGATCTCAGAAGTGCTATCGAACTGCTCAAACGCCATGAAGGTCAATACCTTGAAACCAACCATCCGGTCGATCCTGACGCGGAGCTGGCGGGTGTGTACCGGCATATTGGTGCTGGCGGCACGGTAAAACGTCCGACGCGCATCGGCCCGGCCATGATGTTTAACGCTATTAAGGGGTATCCCGACTCCCGTATTCTGGTCGGTATGCACGCCAGCCGCGAGCGGGCGGCGCTCCTGTTGGGCTGCGAGCCCTCTGAACTGGCAAAACATGTCGGCCAGGCGGTGAAAAACCCGATTGCTCCCGTTGTGGTCCCGGCGGCCCAGGCCCCGTGTCAGGAGCAGGTGTTTTATGCCGACGATCCGGACTTCGATCTGCGTAAATTGCTTCCGGCACCGACCAACACGCCGATAGATGCCGGTCCGTTCTTCTGTCTGGGGCTGGTGCTGGCAAGCGATCCGGAAGACGCCTCGCTGACCGATGTCACTATTCACCGTCTTTGCGTTCAGGAGCGCGATGAGCTCTCCATGTTCCTTGCCGCGGGCCGCCATATTGAAGTGTTCCGTAAGAAAGCCGAAGAGGCGGGCAAACCCTTGCCGGTCACGATCAATATGGGTCTCGATCCCGCTATCTATATTGGCGCCTGTTTCGAAGCCCCTACCACGCCCTTCGGCTACAACGAGCTGGGTGTCGCCGGTGCGTTACGTCAGGCTCCCGTCGAGCTGGTGCAGGGTGTGGCCGTAAATGAAAAAGCGATTGCGCGTGCGGAAATCATCATCGAAGGCGAACTGCTGCCGGGCGTGCGCGTAGAAGAAGATCAGCATACCCACACCGGGCACGCGATGCCGGAATTTCCCGGCTACTGCGGGGAGGCTAACCCCTCCTTGCCGGTAATTAAAGTGAAGGCCGTCACGATGCGTCATCAGGCGATCCTGCAAACCCTGGTAGGACCGGGCGAAGAGCACACCACGCTGGCCGGTTTGCCAACGGAGGCCAGCATCCGGAATGCGGTGGAAGAAGCCATCCCCGGTTTCCTGCAAAACGTCTATGCGCATACCGCTGGCGGGGGCAAATTCCTTGGGGTATTGCAGGTTAAAAAACGCCAGCCTTCTGACGAAGGGCGTCAGGGTCAGGCGGCCCTCATCGCGTTAGCCACCTATTCCGAGCTTAAAAATATTATTCTCGTCGACGAAGACGTGGATATTTTCGACAGCGACGACATTTTGTGGGCGATGACGACCCGTATGCAGGGCGATGTCAGTATCACCCATCTGCCGGGGATCCGCGGTCACCAGCTCGATCCGTCTCAGGCGCCGGATTACAGTCCCTCCATTCGTGGCAACGGGATCACCTGCAAAACGATTTTCGACTGTACGGTGCCCTGGGCGCTGAAGTCCCGCTTTGAGCGTGCACCCTTTATGGAGGTAGACCCGACGCCGTGGGCACCTGAACTGTTTAAAAAATAGTATTAACCGGAAAGTCTTCTTCACCCTTTACGGGTGAAGAACCTCACGCTGAAATTGCCGCGTCCCCTGCTTTCTTGTAACCTTTGAGCGTTTATCACATCCCCATAAAAAATGAGACTACCGGACGCCTATGACAGCACATATTTCCAACGATCCTTTGCATGGCGTAACGCTTGAAATGCAGGTTAACGCGCTGGTTGCGCGATATGGCTGGAATGAACTGGGCAACCGAATCAAAATCAACTGTTTTCGCAAGGACCCGAGTGTTAAATCGAGTCTGAAGTTCCTGCGCCGGACCCCATGGGCGCGGGCGGAAGTTGAAGCCCTCTACCTAGACTCCCTTCACGATGACGGTAACGAGGAACAGGACGAACCGGCGTTTAATCCCTGGACGGATGGCCGGACACCCAGGAGCTAACACGCAAATGATGCGACACGTAAAACGGACTGGCGCGCTGCTTGGCTGCGCGCTTTTACTGGTAAGTTGCACTTCCAAACCACCCAAATCACTCGTTACCCCGCTGCCGCAGGCGAAACCTGTACAGCAGACTAACGCACCCATGCGCGGGATCTGGCTGGCGACCGTCTCCCGTCTCGACTGGCCCCCCGTGTCATCAGTGAATGGCCGCAGCGCGGACCAGCGTATCGCCCAGCAACAGAAGGCGCTGACGGACAAGCTCGATAAGCTGAAAAAGCTTGGGATCAACACCGTCTTCTTTCAGGTAAAACCGGACAGTACGGCGCTGTGGGCCTCTGAAATACTGCCGTGGTCAGATACCCTGACCGGGACTATCGGGGAAGACCCCGGTTACGATCCGCTCCAGTTTATGCTGGATGAAGCGCACAAGCGCGGGATGAAGGTTCACGCCTGGTTCAACCCTTACCGCGTCTCCACCAACACGAAGCCGTCGACCATCGCGGCGCTTAACCGTACCTCGTCGCTTCATCCCTCCAGCGTCTACGTCCAGCATCCGGAGTGGATCCGCACCTCGGGGGATCGTTTTGTTCTCGACCCGGGCATTCCCGAGGTGCGGGACTGGATAACCCAGGTGGTGATGGAAGTGGTGAATCGCTACCCTGTCGACGGCGTTCAGTTCGATGACTATTTTTACACCGAGACGCCGGGCTCAACCCTGAACGATGCCTGGACCTTCAGGCGCTACGGCGAGGGATTTGCGTCGAAAGCTGACTGGCGTCGGCACAATACGCAGCAGCTGATTGTGCAGGTATCAAGGGCGATCAAGCAGGCAAAGCCTGAGGTTGAATTTGGCGTCAGCCCGGCGGGTGTATGGCGCAACCGCTCCTTCGACCCGGCAGGATCGGACACGCGCGGTGCCGCAGCCTACGATGAATCCTACGCTGACACGCGAAAATGGGTACAGCAGGGTTTACTGGATTACATTGCGCCGCAGATCTACTGGCCCTTCGCCCGCGACGCGGCACGATACGATGTGCTGACAAAATGGTGGGCTGACGTGGTGAAACCGACCCATACCCGCCTGTATATCGGGATCGCATTCTACAAAGTAGGCGCGCCTTCCCGAAACGAACCGGACTGGACGGTGAACGGCGGCGTACCGGAGCTGAAAAAACAGCTCGACCTCAACGATTCACTGCCAGACGTAAAAGGCACCATCCTGTTCCGTGAAGACTATCTTAACCAGCAGCAGACGCAGGAAGCCGTAAATTACCTCCGGGGGCGCTGGGGTAGTTGACTGACAAAAGGCAGAAACGTCCTGTTTCTGCCTTTTTTTACGGCTTCGGCCCGAACATCGCCTCAAGCTGTTTTGCGTCTGGCATGCCCACGACCTGCTGCAGTTCGTTTTGCTCATTCAGGTAATAAATAGCCGGTGTGGCATTTGCGCCGAGACTGTCCATAAGCGTCTGGTGATTTTGCAGGATCTCAACGGTTTCCCGTGAAGCCGCCCCTTCAGGTTTAGGCAGCTTTTTACCGCCGGACAGCTCGTACTCTTTCCAGGCCGACACCGGATCTTTGGCATTCAGGATCGCGGAGGCGTTACGCCCGCTGTTCGGGTTAAGAAACGCAACCAGCAGCGTGTTGAGCTGGACCTTGCCGGCCTTCACCCACGGCTGCGCTTCAGCCCAGAACTGCTTGCAGTACGGGCAGAACGGGTCGGCAAAAACAAAGACTTTGCGCGGGGCGCTCTCCGCGCCCTCTTTCAGCGGATGCGCCGCATTGAGCTTTTTCCACATCTCGCGGCCCATCGGGGCGTAGATCTCTTTCTGGAAAAAGGCCTCGCTGAGGTTGGTTCCCTTCTCATCATACAGATAGCCAGACACCACGTGCTTTCCGTCAGGGGTCAGAAAGAGCGTCACGCCCATGTCCTGATACTGCCCCAGCCACGCTGGCGCGCCGCCGGGGGCATCAATTTTCTTAATGATTTTGATATCCTGCTGCTCACTGAAGTGCTTTACCACATCCGGAAGCGACTCCTCTGCCCTGACCAGCCCTGAAAACAGCAGAGCAGAGAGTAACAGCATCTTTTTCTTTGCTAACAGTTGAAGCATAACGACCCCTCTAAGATATTGTTTTTCAGAGTGGTCGAACTTTATTGCCCTGTCAACGCTTCATAAATATCCTTGAGGCGACTACGCAAAAATCGCACAGCTTTGTGTTTGCGGGATAATAACGCCTGCACGCTGTCGCCCGTTTCCTCCGCCAGCGCCTTCATGGTGTATCCTTCAAATTCCGTTTTTTCAAACACCTCGCGCTGTGGTGGCGGCAGTTCCGACAGGGCTTGCCCCAACTCTTCCCACAGCAGGATGTTGAGATACTCCTCCTCCGGGGTTTGCGGTACGCCGAATAACGTTTCTGCAATCTCCAGCTCCGGAAAGTCCTCGTCATCTGCCGTCAGGTACCCCGGCAGTGAAACCTCATGCTTTTTTCGCGCCCGGTCGATCATCTCATTCCGCGCGGCGCGAAACAGCCAGGCGGCGACGTTCTCCACCGGTTGTTCCACTTTCATCAACTGCCAGGTCACTTCCTGAAGAATATCATCGACATCATCACGAACCGCAGTCCGTCCGCGAATGAAGGCTTTTAGCCGTGCGCGGCAGGCATTGAGTGCCGAGATCAGTAATGATTCCCCCGCCTCACCGGCTTTCATATCGCTCACTCGGCTTCCGGCGCTTTCGCAGCGTTATCATCTCGCTTCTCATCCCGGTCATCGTGCCACCGGCAATGACCATGACGCCCAAATCCCGCCCGACGCTGCTGAATGAAGGCTTCACGTTGTTCGGGGGTCATATTCATCCATTGTGCGTGCATACGGCGGTGTGCACCGAACATGCCTGGACGAAAACCCAGCCCACCGAAAAGAATGCGGCTCAGCAGCAGGATCCCCAGCGCCTGCCAGAAGCCAATGGCTTTAACCCCCAGGATGGCCGGGAGCAACGCGTTCCAGAGGGACATGACCAGCAGGCCAAGCACCACGAACAAGACTGCGCCTATCACGATGCCCTTGTACATACGATGGCGGCCCAAACCACGTCCGTGACCTTTTCCGTGCATATCAAAATTTCTCATGTGTACCTCGTTTATGTTGAATGATTATGGTCTCTGATGAGGTAGACGGATGAGGAACAGAAATATTGCCGGGGAAAGATAAAATTTATGTGATAGCGGCTTTGTACGGATAACAGTAATGGCTGAAGGAGATTGTGCAGCGGCTGCATGCAGACATTAAAAAAAGGCTCCAACAGGAGCCTTCCTCATTTAATCACGCAATTGCCGGCAGACGAAAACTCGAAATACTCTGCGACAGCTGCTGCGCCTGCTCCTCCAGCGAGGCCGCGGCTGCGGCGGATTGCTGCACCAGCGCCGCGTTCTGCTGGGTCACACCGTCCATCTCCGTTACGGCCTGCCCAACCTGACCAATTCCACGGCTCTGCTCTTCTGAGGCAACCGAAATCTGTTCCATCAGCGTATGCACTTTATTCACAGAGCTGATAATAGAATCAATCACCTCTCCCGAACGATTCACCAGTTCCGCACCGTTTTTCACGCTGGAAACAGACTGGGCGATAAGGCTTTCGATATCCTTCGCCGCCACCGCGCTTTTCTGGGCCAGGGTGCGCACTTCACTTGCCACCACGGCAAATCCTCGCCCCTGTGTACCGGCACGCGCCGCTTCAACGGCCGCGTTCAGCGCCAGAATATTAGTCTGGAAAGCAATACTGTTGATGACACTGGTGATGTCCTCAATACGCTTCGAGTTGGACGCGATAGTATTCATCGTTTCGATGACTTCACGGGTTACCGCTTCACCGGTATGGGCATTTTTCACGGCATCCTGCACCAGCTTACCGGCCTGGAACACGTTATCGGTGTTATTCGCCACCGTCGCGCTCAGCTCTTCCATGCTGGCGGCCGTCTGGGTCAGGGCAGAAGCCTGTTGCTCGGTACGGGAGGCCAGGTCGATATTGCCGGAAGCAATTTCCTGCGCCGCATGCGTTACGGTGTGGCTGGCATCGCGCACCTGAGAAATGGTGGAGAGCAGCGCCTGGCGCATCTGCTCCATCGAGGACATCAGGTGATCGATTTCATTCCCGGAATCACGCTTGATCGGTACCGGTACGTCCAGCTTCCCGGCCGCAATCTGTCGACAGTGCTCGCGCGCCAGGTTCACTGGCGCAAAGACCACGCGTTTCATCAGCAGGCTGACGACGAGGATCACCACCACGAACAGCACCGCAATGCAGGCGATAATAACCAGACCCGACACAAAATTATGGCTCGCATCCTCGTTCAGCGTTTTGGCGTACTTCTGGTGAACGGAGAGAACCTGATCGAGCACAATTTCATATTGGCGATCGAGTTGAGACACCACGGGAATAAGAGCGTTGAACCGCGACACATCGTGAGCGGCGGCAGCGGCAATCAGCGGTGCCAGTCCCTGGTTACGGTAGTTTTGCCACGCCTGCTGGTAGGCAGTGACCAGCGGGGCTTCGTCCTGCAAACGCGGCGAGGTCATAAACGCCGAAAATGCACTATCGGCTTTGGTCAGCGCCTCTTTAACCGAGGCCAGTTTCGCAGACGAGTCGGTGGAGTCCCCCGCTTCCACCATTTTTACATACTCCATAACCCTGACGCGCAGGGTTCGGCTATGGTTAATGGGATCAATAATGGACAGGACCACCTGAATTTCTTTGTTCACATTATCCAGCGAAGTATTACTTTTAATGATGAGCCCAACGCTGGTGATGGTGCTGGCCACAAAGAAGAAAAGCAGGGAAAACAGGATAATCAGGGATGATTTTTTCAACGACATAACACACCTCAGGGATATAATTTCCCTTTGGTTATCGGCTGAATCCGATCTTTAATTAATTAAAGTTATTGATATATCCGTCAGACGTTACCCTGTCACTCCACGGCCTTGTACCGCAGTTGCAGTGTGGCATCCAGTTTACGCTGGATCGGCTCCGGCGTTTCCCCTTCAATCAGTTTGCCAATCAGATCAAAGCAGTGCCAGGCGAGCTGACGGTTATCCTGACGAACGGTATCGACAGGAATGATCAGAGAATCATAGAGATAGTGATCGTCAAAGCTGGCCAGACGCATATCGCTTTGCAGCAGATTATGTTGCCCCATATAGCGCAACACCCCTTCCAGCAGACCGCAGGCGGCGGTAAAAAGGGCTTTTGGCGGGCGGCCCAGGCGCGCGCAAAGTTCGGCAAACATTTCGTAGCCGGAGCTCGGATGGTAATTACCATGAATAATCCACTCCGGACGTAGCTCGACGCCAGCGTCACGCAGCCCCTGCTTAAACCCTTCCAGACGGTCACGCGTCGGGGAAAGCCGCGGCTGGCCGCCGAGGAAGTAGAACTCATCCGGATGCTGGCGCGCAATGTCGGCCACCAGCGTGGCGGTCGGGGTAATTGAATCGGTGAGGACCAGCGGCAGAGAACTGTCGTTCATATGACGGTCAAAGAGCACAACGGGCAACTGCTCGCTCAGCTTTTGATAATCCGCGTCGTTGAGCATGCTGGAGGCGACAATCAGCCCGTCCACCTGGCGGGCCACCATGTTATTGACCACCACCGTCTCCTGGCCCGGATTTTCATCGCTACAGGAGATCAGCAGCTGAACACCCGCCTCGCGGCAGAGGGTCTCCAGCTCATGAGAAAAAACGGCAAACCCGTAGTTGGTGATTTCCGGCACCACCAGACCAATGGTGTGGCTGCGGTTGTCCCGCAGCGAACGGGCGTGAATACTGGGCTGATAATGATGTTCTTTGGCAATCGCCAGCACACGCTCGCGTGTCTCCTCCGCCACCCGAAGCTCTTTGCTGCGGCCGTTCAGAACCAGACTGGCGGTGGCTTTTGATACCCCCGCCAGCTCCGCGATATCTTTAATGGTGACGCGTTTTGTTTTTCTCACAACGACTTAGATCCGGCTGCCAAAACCCTATTCTATCATGCAGCTGCGCAGCGACCAGTAGCGTAATGTGATGTCGGACGCACCTTCGAAGCGAACCTGGGCCGGATGGTCAGGAAAATAGCGGCTGCTCATGACGCCTTCACCGTGATTGATGAAAATTTCGACGCTGGAACGGTCACACAGCACGCGTAAATGATGAACAGAGCCCTGCCAGTAGCGGGTCAACGTCTCTCCGGTTTCCAGGCTGGCGCGTTCCAGACGGATCCCCGCATCATCCACAATCAGCCGCAACGCGCCGGCAAAATCCACGTTTACGCACGATGCGCTCAGTTCGAACTCAAGACGGGTTCCCTTCAGCACCGGGGCATCGCTGGCGCGTCCCTGCCAGTGATGTTCATCCTCGCGCAGCGTTTCCAGCTCACGGACCGGCGTTTGCCAGAGCTTACCGTCGCGGTAGCGCAGCTCGCGCGGACAGGTCATCTGGTGGATCCAGCCGTGCACCCGTGTAGGCTGGAGCATCTCTTCGCCGTCCGGCACGCCCATCCAGCCGATGAGGATGCGGCGGCCGTCTTCTGCCACCGTGGTTTGCGGCGCGTAAAATTCGAAACCGGCATCAAGCTCATGCAATTCGCCGTGCGCAAATGCAGGCGTTTGATAATCAAATGCCCCACTCATCCAGACGGCCGGATAGGTGTTGAGATAGCGATGCGGTTCGCGCGCCAGCCCCTGTGGGCAGCAGATTAAGACGTGTGTGCCATCAAGCGCAAACAGATCCGGGCACTCCCACATATAGCCCGCGTCCGTGAGTCCATTGACGCCGTGACCGGCGATTTCGCCGCAGGACGCCCAGGTGTGCAAATCGGCTGACGTAAACAGCAGCACCTTGCCGCGCTTATGCTGATCCTGCGCCCCGAGCACCATGTACCACTGCCCGTCATGGCGCCACACTTTCGGGTCGCGGACGTGCCCGGTATACCCGTCCGGCAGGGGCAACACCGGTCCCAGTTTGGCAAACGTGCCGTCGTCATTTTGCACCGCCAGACACTGCCAGGCGGTGCGGCCGCCATCGTCAAACTTAACGTTGCCGGTATAGCACAGGGTCAGCACGCCGTTGTTATCCACGGCGCTGCCGGAGTAACAGCCATTGCGGTCATACTCTTCGTCAGGCATCAGCGCCATTGGCTCGTGCTGCCAGTGCACCAGATCTGCTGAGCTCCAGTGCCCCCAGCACTTGTAGCGATGTTCACAGCCCAGCGGGTTCCACTGATAAAACAGATGGTAACGTCCGGCAAACCAGATAAAGCCGTTCGGATCGTTCATCAGCCCTGTCACCGGTGCGGGATGCCACTGCGGATAGTGGCTGTCCGCCAGCGCACGCGGCTGGCCTTGCATAACGGCCTGCAACACGGCAGGCCAGCGGGAAGGTAAGGTCATTATTCAGAGTCCGTTTTATATTTCAGCAGCAGAGAGACGGTGAACGCCACGCCAAAGGCAATCACCATGCCGATAATATAGTTGAGCAGCGAGCTGGCCTGAACGATCGCCATACCGGGAAGCGCCGTCAGCCCAACGGCGGTCATGTAGACATGCACCGACACTACCCAGGCACCGCCCGCTGCGCCACCGATCAGCGCCGCGATAAACGGTTTCACGAAACGCAGGTTGATGCCAAAAATTGCCGCTTCGGTGATGCCCAGCATCGCGGAAAACGCCGACGGTAAGGTAATGGCTTTGATTTTGGCATCACGGGTTTTGAACCACACCGCCAGACATGCCCCGCCCTGCGCCACGTTCGCCATCGCCCAGATCGGCAGCAGGAAGTTCACGCCAATCGACGGGTTACCCAGCAGTCCGGCCTCAATAGCGTGGAAGCTGTGGTGAATGCCGGTAATGACAATCACCGAATAGAGCCCACCAAACAACAGCCCGGCCAGCCAGCCCGCGTGGGCAATCAGGGTGCTAAGAATAAAGGAGATCCCGTCGCCCAGCGCGCGTCCCGCCGGGCCAATAATCAACAGCGCGATAAAGCCGGAGATAATGACGGTCAGGAACGGCGTCAGGATCAGATCTAACGCATCCGGGATCGCCCGGCGAAGCTGTTTTTCCACAATGCTCATAAACCACACCGCCAGCAGTACCGGGAAGACGGTTCCCTGATAGCCAATCATGGCGATTTCAAGACCGAAGAAGTTCATGGTGTGGAAGCCGGACGCTACGCCCCAGGCGTTGGTCAGCGCCGGATGAGTCAGGATGCCGCCGAGCGTTGCGCCCAGATACGGGTTGCCGCCAAACTCCCGCGCGCCGGTGAAGCCAATCAGGATCGGCAGAATAATAAACGCCGCCGAGCTGCACATATCCAGCATGATATAGAGCGCGTTATCCGGATTAACCCAGCCGTAGGTTTTAACCATCCCGAGCAGGCCCATCAGCAGACCCGAGGCCACGATCGCCGGAATAATCGGCACGAAGATGTTGGAGAGCAGACGCGCGATGCGCTGGAACGGGTTCAGCTTGCGGGCTGCAATATCCGCCGCTTCCGATTTACTGGACTCGCTAATCCCTGCCGCCTGAATAAACGCGGTGTAAACCTTATTCACCACCCCTGTGCCGAAGATCACCTGCATCTGCCCGGCATTTCGAAAACAGCCTTTCACGCCTTCAACCTTGCCGATAGCCTGCTGGTCGGCAAGCGCATCATCGACCAGCACCAGACGAAGGCGCGTGGCGCAATGTGCCGCGCTGGCAATGTTCTCTTTGCCACCGAGCAGCGGAATCAGCTCGCGCGCAATATGATTAAAATCCATAGATACCTCTTCCTGACCTCTTTTTATGATGTTCGAAACGCCCCCGCAATGCGGGAGCGTGAAGGGTTAAAACCAGGTTTCCATCTGCACCCCAAAGTTCCATTCCCCACCCGCATTGAAGCCGCTGCTGCCAAAGGCGTCATCGCTGGCGTAGTTATCCAGCTTGCTGCTCCAGTCCATCCAGGTGGCGAACAGGCGCAGCTCCGGACGGCTGAAGAAATCGCCAATCTTGCCCGCCTTTAACGTCGGGGCAAAGGTCAGCTTGTAGAAGCTACCGTTAACCGCATTGCGATCCTTGTAGCCTTCCGGGTTTAAATCCATGTATTGATAGCTGCCCTCGAACGCGAGGGCGAAATTCTGGGTCACCTCTTTGATCAGACGCGTATTGAGTGTGACCCACTCGTAGCTGTCGCCCTTCACGTAGCGGTCCTTACTGCTTTGCGCCAGTACGGCGGGCGCAATGTGCCAGCCACCGCCCAGCGGCGTGACACCGTAACTTGCAAAACGCCAGGTATCGGCTTCTGACAGCAATGCGCCGTCTGCACCAATGCTTTTCACCTCGGCCCCCAGACCGTGGCCGTAAAGCAGCGCCGTTTTGGCGGAACCTTCCCGCAGGCCGTAGAAGCTCTCGTTATGCAGACCCACCAACGCATGCACCCCGTTATTCGCCGCATCGGTTTTAATCAGATCGCCGTTGCTGTCCTTACGGTCGTCATTATCTTTTGCCCGTAAGCCGCTGACCATCAACTGCACCGGCCCGGCGAAGTGGTTCATGCTTAAGATGTAGTTCTGGACGTTGTTGTCGATCTCCTCTTCGCTGCCGAAATTACGGCCATAAAGGGAGAAGTTACTGCGCAGCGTATCGTTCCACTTCACGTCGTAGACGCCGCCGCCGGTCCCGGCGAGAAATACCACGTCGGAATCCAGCCAGTGAATGTCGAAGTTGTCGCGGTCAAAACGCTTACCCGCCCAGAAGGTGCTGCCTTTCAGCGCACCGGTAACGTCCGGCAAATTGCCCAGCTCGGCAAAGGCCTGACGAATGTTCAGGTCGCTGCTGTCTGCCGACCAGTCGTTATAGGTTTTCTGACCGTCGGCCAGCATCGCCTTAAAGCGCGTCGTCGCACCATTCTCCAGCGTCTGTTTGTGCTCAACATTCAGCTCAACGTAGGTATCCGCTTCGTTCCCCAGACGCCCGATGGCCCCGCCCGTTTCCCCGGCGGGCGTCAGATAAGGGCCGCTTTTGCTGCTGGAGGCCGCGTCGTTCATCAGCAGGCCGGAACGGGCGTAACCGTGAAACTCAAAACCGCCTGTCCGATCGGCTTTCTCTTCCAGCGCCGTGGTACGTTGCGCCACCGCCTGTGTGGAGGTTTGCGCTTCCTGCTGCGCAGCCACCAGTTGCTGCGTTTTCTGTTCCGCTGCCGTGGCGCGTTTTTCAGCAACCTGCGCACGGGTTTCCGCCTCCTGCAAACGCTGCTCCAGCGCTGCCAGGCGCGCTTCGATACGGGTCATATCCATCTGGGCAAAAACAGAGGTACTGCCGGCCAGCATGCCTATCATCACGGCAAGTCTGCGTTTTTTATACATTTTGTCGCATCCCTAATAACTATCGGTAAAAGTGCTAAATTGCTAAACCGGTTTAGGTGAGTGATACTAAACCGTTGAATTTTGAATCGGCAACGTTTTTTGCTAAACCGTTTTAGTAAGTGTGATCGAGGCGACAATTCAGGCCCCCGACCGGAGGCCTGGAGAGGTGAATTACAGTTCGTGATGATAAGGCAGCGCGGTCATTGCCCCTTTTGCGGTTGTCGCCAGCGCTCCGCAGCGCTGCGCTAACGTGATGACCTCTGAGAGACGGGCCTGGCCATGACATGCCAGACCGAACAGCAGCCCGGCGACGAAAGCATCCCCCGCACCGGTGGTATCAATGCATTCCACGGGTGATGCAGGATAGTGCGTCAACGCGCCTCCCTGCCAGGCGGTCACGCCCTCTTTTCCCTGCGTCACCAGCACCAGCCTGGCCGGACAGGTGCGCATTAGCTCCGCCAGCCCCTCATGGACCTGCGCATTTCCGGTCAAGAACGCCAGCTCTTCCACCGAGATTTTCACCACATCTGCACAGGCTAATGCCCGCTCAAGGCACTGGCGCAGCTCGACTTCATCGTACCAGAGATCGGCGCGGATATTGGGGTCAAAGCTGACGAATCCCCCCGCCTGTCTGATAGCGGCCATCGCCTGAAACGTCGCGGAACGGCTGGGTTCGGCGCTAAGCGCGATAGAGCAGACGTGCAGCCACTCCCCGGCGCGGAATGGCGGGAGATCGGCGGCGTCGAGGAACAGATCAGCACTCGGGCGAACCATAAAGGTAAATGAACGTTCCCCGTCGTCATCGAGATCCACCACCACCGTGGAGGTGCGATGCCGCGGGTCCAGGCGCAGCCATTCTGTATTAACCTGCTCATCCGCAAGCGTTTTTTGCATAAAACGCCCGAAGGGGTCGTCGCCCACCCGGCCTATAAAGGCGCTTCTGCCTCCCAGACGCGCTACCCCTACCGCGACGTTGGCCGGTGCGCCGCCAGGACATTGCAGCAGTTTGCCCTCTCCGTCGGGCAACAGATCCACCACTGCATCGCCAAGTACCCAGATCGTCTCCATATCACCTTCTTAGCTAAATAATGTTAAACCGGTTTAGCTATTTAAGCACAGGCAGGGTGTAGGGGAAATATGGCGAGGGACAATTTGCTTAACCTACCCGTTGGGGCCAGTGGATATCACCCACGCCATTGAGCTGCGGGCGGGCGAACAAAAAGCCCTGGAAGCGGCGAATACCGGCGGATTCAAGCCAGCACCACTCTTCTACCTTCTCAATACCTTCTGCGACCAGCGTAATCTCCAGATCGGTGCAGCAGCTGATTATCGACTTCACAATCGCCTGCTTGGGTCCGCTCTGGTGAATATCGCTGACGATCTCTCTGTCGATTTTGAGCTTATCCGGCTGGAACCGGGTGAGCAGCGACAGACCGGCATAGCCGGAACCAAAATCATCTATTGCCAGCCCAACCCCTTCCGCTCGCAGCTGTTTAATGGCGCTGTTAAACTGGTTAAAGCCGGATATCATCTCGTTCTCAGTGACTTCAATGACCACCTGCTCTGGCTGTAGACCGTGCTTTTTGATCTGCGTTACCAGGAACTCTACCGCACCCGGCACGTTAACCAGCGACATTGGCAGCAGGTTCACCGCCAGTTTGTGGCTGCCGATGCCCAGCTTTTGCGCCAGCGCAAAGGTCCAGGCTTTGGTATGCAGATCGACTTCGTATATCTTTTCACGATCGAGACTACGGAAAAAATGCTCCGGGCTGCCGCCGTCGTTTCCGCGTATAAGCGCTTCGAGAGAACTGATTTTGCCTTCGGACGGCTCAACAATGGGTTGCAGCGCAAACTGGCAGGGCTGTCCCGCCAGCAGACCTAACCCTTTACCAAACGGCGCGCGCTCTCGCGAAAGCGTCCATTTATCAGGCTCATAGTCCAAAGCGGGTGGGATAGCGGTTTTGCCGGCGATAAAGGTCTGAATAAATTTGAAGACCCGATCCTCAGAAGTCAGGTAGCTTTCCAGCTTGCTGTAATGCAGAACCGACGCCAGAACCGCTTTCGGGGTCTGAACATCCAGGTCAAACAGCAGCATTCCCACGTCTTCGAAACGTCTGCGCGGGCCGTAATCGCGCATCAGCTCCACCACGCCGGTATGCCGGTCATCCGCACGGATGGTGTTAAAAAGCGCGACGACGCTCTGTTCCGTGCCTTCGAGAATTTGCAGAACGTCACGTCCACGGGAGAGAAGAATGCCTGAGATGCCCTGCTCCGTATTACGGATCCTGGCCTTTTCAACCAGCGCGCTTAACGCTGCGGAGGTGCAGGTTAAGCTCAGCTGGCTTCGATAAATGAGAGTTGTCAGCACAGAAACGGGGTCCGGTATGGGGTATACGCCTGAACGGTACTGTTTAACATAGTTCCCTGGGGTGGCCTAGTCTATTCCACTTCGGGGTTGATTCTCCCCGAGACGGCTGTCGATCCGCGTCTGCATATAGTCGTAGAAAGGATTCGACGTTACGCGCATTAACGCATCTTTACCGACGCTCAGAACTGAGGTTTCTCCCCACAGGGCTATCGTCCCGAGACTGATTCCATAGCGGTTTTTCACCTCAGGATGGCGGCCATACAGATCGTCTTCAGGCGGGAACGGAATGGCAATATGCGACAGGGAATAAACCTCCTGCGGATACGAGACCGACAGCGGCGTCACCGTTTCCCGGGTGCTGCCCGCAGGCGTTGTCTTTGCCACCATATCAAACCTGTCAGGGCTGGCATTGGTCACGATTGTGACACTGTAACGTCTTTTCGCCTCGGGCAGCAGGTCAGCCACCGCCGTCCAGGATGATGGCCTGAACAGTGGACGGAAACTCCCGGCCTGATTGATGTCAAATACCACCAGTTCGCTGCCATTTGCCGGAAGCTGGTCAAACAGCCCGCTGACTACGGCGCGGGTACTGACCGTTGAATCCATGACCGACTGAAACGCCAGTACCGGCGGGAGCTGCGTTAGTTTGTGATCATGAACATCGCGGTTTATCTGCTCATGCAGCGCCCGGGTAAGCAGCCAGGACTGACGTGCCGCATTCACCGGGAACGAATTGTATTTATAAGGATTATATTCCGGCGAAATGTTGAGCCACGCGGCTTTGGCAAACGCCGGTAACATAGCCGGTAGCCCGGCGAATCCGGCAAAGCGCGCAAACGCCGTGACGCCAATCATCGGTGAGAGCAAAACGATCTGCTGAGGTTTACGCAGTTCAGGCGCATCAAGGGCGTCGAGGGCGTATTTCATCGCCAGCGCACCGCCGTTGGAATAGCCCGCCAGGTGCAGGGGGAGATCGTTCCCTGTCAGGCGTGTTGCTTCACGAACCGCAAGGCGCGTAGCTGCCAGCCACGCCTCCCAGTCAACGTCTGTCAACGCGCCCGGCGCCGTGCCGTGTCCGGGCAAACGAGGCACTACGGCCACAAAGCCGTGCTTTTGATAATTCACGGCCAGACGCCTGACGCTGTAGGGCGAATCCGTCAAACCGTGCAACAACACTACCGCCCCGCGCGGCTTTCCGGCAGGCATCAGCACAAACGACCGGTTTGCATCCGGAGTAAAGTGTCCTGGCCACACCAGGCTCTGACGGTAATAGCGGTTCAGCGGCGTGCGCTCTGCGGGGGTGACTTTCGCCGTCACCTCAGCATCAAGAGCGGTGAAGATGGCGTTTTCCCGCGCGACATAGGCTGCGAAGGTCGCGTTATCCATCTCCTGCACGGACATTTCGTCAGCCCGCCATGTATGCCAGTGATGCAGGGCCGGCCCCTGCTGCGAAAGATAAACCCGCACCGCCAGCAGAACGAGCACAATGATCCCGATGACCATCGCTATTTTTTTTGCGAGAGCCATCAGGCGCACGCTGACCCGCCAGGGCAAATTCGCCATGTAAGGCTCCCTCTCTTATCCACAGAGCTTTCATCTTACCAAAAAATGTGAAGAGGCTGTCGTATTCACCAAATAGATACCGCTCAGGCCGGACACTGCACCAAAAGTGAACTACGCTGCACAAATGTTGAGCATCTGTTAAACAAATATTGCATTAACTTTGCTGCACAGCGCGTTTTCGCCGCAATGTGAACATGGCACGCGTCCTGCATTGTTAATCTGATAACAGAAACCCGGCCTTTGACAGCCAGTTAACAGCGAGGCGGTATGACGACCAAACCAGAGGTGTTGAGCCGTATCGAAGCGACCTTCAGCCAGCTCACCCCGAGCGAAAAGCGGGTGGCAAGCTGGATGCTGGCGCACGTCGGGCAGATCCCTTTTGAAACGGCTGAGAGCGTGGCGCTGGCCACGGCCACCAGCGGGATCACCGTCGGACGCTTTCTGCGCAAGCTGGGCTATCGCAACCTTGATGACGCCAAAAAAAGCCTGCGCGATCCCCATCAGCCCTGGGGCATTAACGAGCGTCTGGACTCCTGGAAACAGCAACAGCCGCTGTCGGATCGCCTTCAGCACTCCCTGTCACTGGAGGTGGACGCCATTGCCCATGTCTACCAGCTGGCGCAAAGCGAAACGTTCAGGCAGGTGGTCCAGCAACTTTCCCATGCCGACGCCGTCTTCGTGCTGGGGATCCAGTCCACGCGCGGGATCGCCAACGCGTTCTTCAGCCATCTGGAGTATCTGCGCCCGCGGGTAAGCTATTCCGAAGGGCTCTCCGGTAGCTGGGTGGAGTCGCTTAACTCCGGCTTTGCTAACCCGTATATCGTGCTGACCGATACCCGCGCCTACTCCGCCATTGCCCGCCAGTACTGCCGCGTGGCGAGCGAAAAAGGCCTGGCGATGGCGCTGATCACCGATATCTGGTGCCCGTGGGCGCGGGATTACCCGATTGATTTACTCCAGGTGAAGACCGATACCGGCCATTTCTGGGACTCGCTGGCGCCGGTGAGCTGTCTGTTCAACCTGCTGCTGTCGGGCGTCGTGGAGGCGCTGGGAGATGCGCTGCCGGAACGTCTGGCAATCAACCGACAACTACAACAAGAATTTGGTCAATTTGAACGCTAAAGGAGCGGAGCTATGCCTGAAGAGAGTCAACTGATTGATGTGGCGAAAACTTTTCCCACGCTGCATATCGATCTGAAATACGCGACCGCCGATAACATTACCGGCCGCCCGATCTATCAGCACGCCGCGTGCCTGCTGCACACGGATGCCGCCACCGCGCTGGCGAAATCGATCAGTATCGCCGCGCTGGCCGGTTTGAAGCTGGTGGTCTACGACGCCTATCGCCCGCAACAGGCACAGGCGCAACTCTGGGATGCCTGCCCCAATCCGGAATACGTGGTGGATGTCGCGATTGGCTCGAACCACAGCCGGGGCACTGCCATTGACGTTACGCTGATGGATGAACACGACAACGTGCTGGATATGGGCGCCGGGTTTGACGAAATGCACGACCGTTCTCACGCCTGGCACCCTTCCGTTCCGCCCGAGGCGCAGCGAAATCGTCTGCTCCTGAACGCCGTTATGTACGGCGGCGGTTTTGTGGGCATCAGCAGCGAATGGTGGCATTTCGAGCTGCCGAACGCCGCCAGCTATCCGCTGTTAGATGACCAGTTCGCCTGTTATCCGATCACACACTCACTGTAATTCTGGAGCCCGGCCATGAAAACAACGCTGCTTACTACCCTGATTGCCGCTACGCTCGCCCTGAGCACCCTTCCCGCTCTGGCGGCGGTGCCAAAAGATATGCTGGTGATAGGGAAAGCTGCCGATCCGCAAACGCTGGATCCGGCGGTCACTATCGATAACAACGACTGGACGGTGACCTACCCCTCGTACCAGCGTCTGGTGAAATACAAGCCTGGCACCACGGAGGTGGAAGGCGATCTGTCGACGGGCTGGAAGGCGTCAGACGACCAGAAAGTGTGGACGTTCACCCTGGCAGATAATGCAAAATTCTCCGACGGCACGCCGGTGACCGCCGAAGCGGTCAAGCTGTCGATTGAACGTCTGCTTAAAATCAACCAGGGACCTTCCGAAGCGTTCCCGAAAGATTTGAAAGTGGACGCGGTGGATGAGCATACGGTGAAATTCACCCTCAGCCAGCCGTTTGCCCCGTTCCTCTACACGCTGGCCAATGACGGCGCGTCGATCGTCAACCCGGCGGTGCTGAAGGCCAATGCCGCCGACGACGCACGCGGTTTCCTGGCGCAAAACACCGCGGGTTCCGGACCGTTTATGCTGAAAAGCTGGCGGAAAGGTCAACAGCTGGTGATGGTGCCCAACCCACACTGGCCAGGTGAAAAGCCGCACTTTAAGCGCGTCTCGGTGAAGATTATCGGTGAAAGCGCCTCGCGTCGCCTGCAACTTTCCCGTGGCGATCTGGATATCGCCGACGCCCTGCCGGTGGATCAGCTTGCTGCTCTGAAGCAGGAAGGCAAAGTGGCCGTGGTGGAATACCCGTCCCTGCGGGTGACCTACCTCTATCTGAACAACAGTAAGCCTCCAATGAATCAGGTGGATTTGCGCCGCGCGGTCTCCTGGGCGACCGATTACCAGGGGATGGTGAAAGGCATTCTCAGCGGGAACGGCAAGCAGATGCGCGGCCCGATCCCGGAGGGCATGTGGGGCTTCGATGCGAACGCCATGCAGTACAGCTTTGACGAGGCCAAAGCCAAAGCGGCGCTGGAGAAAGTCAAAGATAAACCTGCCAGCCTGACTTTCCTCTATTCCGATAACGACCCGAACTGGGAGCCTATCGCCCTCTCCACGCAGGCGAGCCTGGGCAAGCTGGGGATTAACGTCAAGCTCGAGAAACTGGCGAACGCCACCATGCGCGACCGCGTCGGCAAAGGTGATTATGACATTGCGATTGGTAACTGGAGCCCGGACTTCGCTGACCCGTACATGTTCATGAACTACTGGTTCGAATCGGACAAAAAAGGGCTGCCGGGGAACCGCTCATTCTATGTGAACAAAGAGGTCGATGCGCTGTTGCAGGCGGCACTGAAAACCACCGATCAGGCGGAACGCACCAAAGATTATCAGCAGGCGCAGAAAGTGGTGATTGACGAGGCGGCTTACGTTTATCTGTTCCAGAAGAACTACCAGCTGGCGATGAACAAAGAGGTCAAAGGCTTCACCTTTAATCCGATGCTTGAGCAGGTCTTTAACATCGCCACCATGAGTAAGTAACGGCCCACGCCGGGGGGAAGTGTATGACGTTCTGGAGCATTGTGCGCCAGCGCTGCTGGGGGTTAATCCTGGTGGTGGCCGGTGTCTGTATTATTACTTTTATTATTTCACACCTGATCCCCGGCGATCCGGCCCGCCTGCTGGCCGGTGATCGCGCCAGCGATGAAATCGTGCAGGGCATCCGCCAGCAACTGGGGCTGGATCAACCACTCTATATTCAGTTTGGCCGCTACGTTGAGGCGCTGGCACATGGCGATCTGGGCACGTCTATTCGCACCGGTCGCCCCGTTGCGGAAGATTTAAAAGCTTTTTTCCCCGCCACGCTGGAGCTTGCCTTTTGCTCCCTGCTGCTGGCGCTGGTGATTGGCGTGCCGCTGGGCATTTTATCGGCGGTGTACCGTAACCGCTGGCTGGATCACCTGGTGCGACTGATGGCGATGACGGGCATCTCGACGCCTGCCTTCTGGCTGGGACTGGGAGTTATCGTTCTGTTCTACGGTCAACTGCAAATTCTGCCCGGCGGCGGCAGGCTGGACGACTGGCTCGATCCGCCCGCCCACGTTACCGGTTTTTATCTGCTGGACGCTCTGCTGGAAGGCAACGGCGAGGTGTTTTTCAACGCCCTGCAGCACCTGATTTTACCCTCCCTGACCCTGGCCTTCGTGCATCTGGGTATTGTGGCGCGTCAGGTACGTTCCGCGATGCTGGAGCAACTGAGCGAGGATTATATTCGTACCGCCCGCGCGAGCGGGTTGCCGGGCTGGTACATCGTCCTGCGCTACGCCTTACCCAACGCCATGATCCCCTCCATTACCGTGCTCGGGCTGGCGCTGGGCGATCTGCTGTACGGGGCGGTGCTTACCGAAACCGTGTTTGCCTGGCCGGGAATGGGGGCCTGGGTGGTGACCTCCATTCAGGCGCTGGACTTCCCCGCCGTCATGGGCTTCGCGGTCGTGGTATCGCTGGCCTATGTCTTCGTTAATCTGGTGGTGGATCTGCTGTACCTGTGGATCGACCCGCGAATCGGGCGCGGAGGTGCCGAATGATGTTAACTCAGGAAACGCCCGTCCCCGTCAGCACCGCTAAACAGCGCATCAACTGGGCAAAGCTGTTCTGGATGTTACGCAAAAGCCCGCTCACGCTGATCGGCGGGGTCATTATGATCGTGATGCTGCTGATGATGGTGGTCTCGCCGTGGATAGTCCCGCACGATCCGAACGCGCTGGATCTGACCGCGCGCTTGCAGGCACCGTCAGCCCAGCACTGGTTTGGCACTGATGAGGTGGGCCGGGATCTGTTCAGCCGCGTGCTGGTGGGCAGCCAGCAGTCCATCACAGCGGGGCTGGCGGTGGTGGTGATTGCGGGCGGCATCGGTTCGCTGCTCGGCTGTTTGTCCGGCGTACTTGGCGGGCGCGGCGACGCCATCATTATGCGCATCATGGACATTATGCTCTCCATCCCCTCGCTGGTGCTGACGATGGCCCTGGCCGCCGCGCTCGGCCCAAGCCTGTTTAACGCGATGCTGGCGGTTGCGATTGTACGCATTCCGTTTTACGTGCGGCTGGCACGCGGGCAAACGCTGGTGGTGCGCCAGTTCACCTACGTGCTGGCCGCCCGCACCTTTGGCGCATCGCGCTGGCACCTGATCAGCTGGCATATCCTGCGTAACGCCCTGCCGCCGCTGATCGTACAAGCGTCGCTGGATATCGGCAGCGCCATTCTGATGGCCGCCACGCTGGGCTTTATTGGATTAGGCGCGCAGCAGCCGACCGCCGAATGGGGGGCAATGGTGGCCGTGGGGCGTAACTACGTGCTTGACCAGTGGTGGTACTGCGCGTTTCCGGGGGCGGCAATTCTGATCACGGCGGTTGGCTTTAATCTGTTTGGCGATGGTCTTCGCGACCTGCTGGATCCCAAATCAGGAGGGAAGCAGTCATGAGTGATTCCGTATTATCGATTGAAGATTTGCACCTGAGCTTCCCCATTTTTCGCGGTGACGTCCACGCGCTCAACCACGTCTCGCTGGAGATTGGCCGGGGTGAAATTGTCGGCGTGGTGGGCGAATCCGGTTCGGGAAAATCGGTCACCGCGATGCTGGCGATGCGCCTGCTGCCGGAAGGCAGTTACCATGTTCACCATGGCCGTGTCACGCTGCTCGGGGAAGATGTGCTGAACGCGTCGGAAAAACAGCTTCGTCAGTGGCGCGGCGCCAGGGTGGCGATGATTTTTCAGGAGCCGATGACGGCGCTTAACCCCACGCGCCGTATTGGCAGGCAGATGGTGGAGGTGATCCGCCAGCATCAGTCGCTTTCCCGCCGCGACGCGCAGCAGAAGGCGATCACCCTGCTGGGCGAGATGCAAATCCCGGATGCGGCGCAGGTAATGGATCGCTATCCGTTTGAGCTTTCCGGCGGTATGCGCCAGCGGGTCATGATCGCCCTTGCCTTCTCCTGCGAGCCGGAGCTGATCATCGCTGATGAACCCACTACCGCGCTGGATGTGACCGTCCAGCTTCAGGTGCTGCGTCTGCTGAAACATAAAGCGCGCGCCAGCGGAACGTCGGTGCTGTTTATCAGTCACGATATGGCGGTGGTGTCGCAGCTTTGTGACCGGATGTACGTTATGTACGCGGGCAGCGTGATCGAAAGCGGCAGCACGCAGACCTTGATCCACCATCCTGTGCACCCCTATTCGATTGGCCTGCTGCGGTGTGCCCCGGAAAATGGTAAACCGCGCGAGATCCTCCCGGCCATTCCCGGCACGGTACCTAACCTCAGCCACCTCCCGCGCGGATGTGCTTTTCGCGAACGCTGTTTTGCTGCCGGGGCGAAATGCAGCGAAACGCCGCGCTTAATTTCCACGGGCGCAGAAGGCCAGCAGGCTGCCTGCTGGTACCCACAACAGGAGAGACGCCATGTCTGAGGTACTGCTGGAACTGGATAGCGTGCATGTGAATTTTCCTGCGCGCAAAAACTGGCTGGGGCGCGTGACGGAACAGGTACACGCCCTTAACGGCATGGATCTCCGGATCCATCGCGGCGAAACGCTGGGCGTTGTGGGGGAATCCGGCTGTGGAAAGAGCACGCTGGCGCAGCTGCTGATGGGCATGCTCAAACCGAGTACCGGTGCCTGTCAGCGCGCGAATGCGGCGGGTGGTATGCAGATGGTATTTCAGGACCCGCTCTCGTCCCTCGATCCGCGTTTACCCGTCTGGCGCACCATCACCGAGCCGGTGTGGATACAGCAACGTCGCAGCGAACGGGAGCGTCGTCAGTTGGCTGAAACGCTGGCGCAGCAGGTTGGGATTCGAGCGGAATATCTTGACCGCCTGCCGCATGCGTTTTCGGGCGGACAGCGCCAGCGCATCGCTATCGCCCGGGCGCTCTCTTCGGATCCGGACATCATCGTGCTGGATGAACCCACCAGCGCGCTGGATATTTCCGTCCAGGCACAGATCCTCAATTTGCTGGTTGCCCTGCAACAGCAGCGAAATCTGACCTACGTGCTGATCTCGCACAACGTCTCGGTGGTCCGGCACATGAGCGACCGGGTGGCGGTAATGTATCTGGGGCAAATCGTGGAACTGGGGCCGACGGACCAGGTGCTGGGTCAGCCGCGCCATCCGTATACGCAGCTGCTGCTTGACTCCGTTCCCCGGACCGGAGAACCGCTGGATGAGGATCTTGCGTTGCGAAAAACCGATCTTCCCGGTAATCGCCACCTGCCCGTTGGGTGCTCTTTCCGCGACCGCTGTTCGCTGGCGACGCAGGGATGTGAACAGCCGCAACAACTCCAGCCCTCTTCCGCAAGCCGAAGCGTGCGCTGCTGGCGTAACCGTTAAAAATGAGCCGGGCATGCGCCCGGCCCGATATCAGTTCAGTTTGTAATCCAGCGTGATTTCCGCTTTCAACAGCTGCGAGACCGGGCAACCGGCCTTGGCTTTCTGGATAATGCCGTCGAACTGCTGCGGATCGATACCCGGTACCGTCACCTTGCTTTGCAGCGCGACTTTGCTAATGGCAAAACCGCTGTCGGTTTTATCCAGCGAGACATCCGCCGTGGTATCGATGGAATCGGCGGTATAACCCGCTTCGCCCAGCATTAGCGACAGGGCCATAGAGAAACAGGCCGCGTGCGCTGCGCCAATCAGCTCTTCCGGGTTAGTCCCTTTCTCGCCCTCGAAGCGGGTGTTAAAGCCGTAAGGTTGCTGGTTAAGGACGCCACTTTCGGTCGATACCGTCCCTTTGCCGCGTTTGATGTCGCCAGACCAGTGTGCTGAACCGTGCTTATGAATCGTCATGCTTGTTCTCCTTTTGGCTTACAAAGGGATAAGTATAGGACGCATAATCTATTTTGCAGGGAAGACAGACTAGTCCGATCGCGTGGCAAGGTGGTTTGCCAGCGCGTCGAGGAACACACGCTGCGCCGCAGGCTGATAGTCTCGCGACTGATAAATACCAAAAATGCCGATCGGTTTTGGCGTATAGGCGCTGAGCACCGGCACCAGGCTTCCCTGCCGTAGCGCCGCGTCGGCCTCGCGCTCGGGCAGCATGGCAATACCACAGTGATTTATCGCCGCCTCCATCAGCAGAGATGAGATGCTGGCGCTGAGATTGCCGCTGACCGCCGTCGTGACCGGCTCCCCTGCCGGCGTTAAAAAACGCCACGACTGACCGGCAAAAAAGCTGTAATGCAGGCAGTTGTGCCGGGCTAAGTCTTCCAGCTCCTCTGGAACGCTCCGGCTTGCAAGGTAGTGCGGCGAGGCGCAAAGCACGGACCGACACTCTCCCAACCGGCGAGCGATCATACCCGGTTCGGGGTTATCGGTGATGCGGATCGCCACGTCAATTCGCTCGCCCACCAGGCTCACCGGATGGTTGTTAACATCCAGCTCAATGCGCAGTTGAGGGTAACGCTGCAACAGTTCGGGCAGCACCGGAGCGATAATCTGCATCGCGGTAAAATGCGCGCAGGCGACGCGAAGCGTGCCTGAGGGTAAATCCTTCACTGACTGATCTTCAATTTCCTGAGAAATTTGCGATAGCGTGCGCGTCTTTTGCAGGACCTTCTCCCCCGCCGCCGTCAGCGTCAGCTTGCGGGTGGAGCGGTTAACCAGCCGCGCCCCGGCCCACTTCTCCATCTGCTCCAGGTAACGGCTCACCATTGGACGGGAGATCCCCAGCGCCCGCGCCGCCGCGCTTAAACTCCCCAGCTCACAGATGCGGTTGTACACCTGGGCGGCAATAACGCGATCCATTTTGACCTCCATTTGCTCGATCTATGAAACTAAGCATCTCCTGTTTCAGGAATTCTGGCAAATGAAGAGATCCGTACAATAGAGACTTTCCTGAAGAACAGAGACATGACCATGACTATCGCCCGCCTTGCTTTGTTGACAACCCTTTTCACTCCGGCCGTCTTTGCCGCTCCGTTGACCGTTGATACGTATAACCCGCAGGAAAAAGGCATTTTTGCCGTTTCTTCCACGCTGGTATCTGGCCCGAAAGAGGCGGTACTGTTTGACGCCCAGTTCAGCGTGAAAGATGGCGAAGCGCTGGTAGAAAAAATTCGCCACAGCGGTAAAACGCTGAACAAAATCGTGATCACTTCCGGCGATCCGGATTTCTATTTCGGCCTGCAACCGCTGATGAAAGCCTTCCCTAATGCCAAAGTTGTCGCCACGCAACAGGTGGTGGACCATATCAGGGCCACAAAAGACGCGAAGCTCGCCTTTTGGGGGCCACAGATGAAAGATGGCGCGCCGACGCAGCTCTACGTGCCGCAAGTGCTTGCCTCAACCACCTTTATGATTGACGGTGAGAGAGTAAGCATTGAAGAGCCTGAAAGCTATGCGGCGTACGTCTGGATCCCATCCGCCAAAACCATCCTCGGCGGCACGGGCGTCTCATGGGGCATTCACGTCTGGACGGCGGATACCCAAACGCCGGAAAGCCGTAAACAGTGGCAGAAGACGCTGGATAGCATGGCTGCCCTTAAGCCCGAACGCGTTATTCCGGGCCACTACCTTGGGACACCGCCAGCGGGTACCGGCGCTATCGACTTTACCCGTCGCTATCTACAGCAGTTTGAAAAGGCCCTCAGGACGCATAAAGAATCAACTGGCGTCATCAACGCGATGAAAAAACAGTGGCCGAACCTTGCGGAAGAAAGTTCGCTGGAACTGAGTGCCAAAGTGAATACCGGCGAAATGAAGTGGTAATAAGCTGATTATCTCCTGCTATATTTAAATTTTTTATAGCAGGAGTTTACTATGACATCGTCAGTAAGGGGTATTGACCATATCGGTATTACGGTGCCCGACATTGAAAAAGCCACCCTATTTTTTGAACGCGCTTTCGGCGCACAGGTTTTATATCATTCTGTCGATGCAGAAACCGATAATATCGATCAGCCCGCCCAGCAGCACACCTTAAAATTATTTCCCGGCACTAAAATTCATGCCATTCGCATGCTTGTTATGCCGCACGGACCCGGCATAGAACTTTTCGAAATGCATGGCCCTGAACAGGGAATGCCCGCTCGCGCCAGCGACTTTGGACTTCAGCATTTTGCTGTTTATGTTGATGATTTTGATAGTGCCATCGCGGCTTTCACCGCCGCCGGCGGCGAGATGTTCACCGCGCCGAAGCCGCTTAGCTTTCCGGATGAGCAAGGTGAAGGCAATGCTTTCTGCTATGGTCAAACCCCCTGGGGCAGCATTGTGGAATTGATCTCCTGGCCGACGCCCATGCCTTATGAAAAAACCACGAATTTACGCCGCTGGAAACCCTGAGTTTTATTTCTGTGCTACGGGAGATGTTATTTTTAATTCCAGGACGAATCTGAACCACAACGGCAAAAATATTTGCCAATCTGAATGTGAATTACGATTTTGCACGCCGTAACATTAAACAGACAACGACACGGAGGCAGCATGTTTACTTATTACCCGGCACATACCACAGCAGCACAACCGGAACTTGTTAACGCGATCGCACAAGGTCTTCACGCCGAGCACGGTGTTGTTACTGAAGATGACATTTTGATGGAACTGACCAAGTGGGTGGAAGCCACGGACAATGACATCCTCAGTGACATCTACCAGCAAACCATCAACTATGTGGTTAGTGGGCGAAACGCACCTCTGTAAAAACCTGCTAAGCTGGATCTGCAACCTAAGGGGTTACATTTCGTTTGCGTAAGCAAGCTTGTCCTTAAAACTATCAACAGGATTGAGGAGTTAACATGAAATCGAACCGTCAGGCACGCCATATTCTGGGACTGAACTACAAGCTTTCTAACCAGCGTAAAGTGGTTATTGAGGAGGGTAGCGAAACGCAAGTTACCCACGCCACCGGCAGGAAACGCCCTTCCGGCAAGTAAGTTCCGGCACGAAATTCACAACACCATCGGTAATCCCGATGGTGTTTTTGTTTATGTGTTGCGGTAATTAATATTCAGCTCCTTTATAATACCAACCGACCGCACCCCGTAGCACAGGCCAGAAAGATGACAAACAGCAGTGTCAGGGACGGATCTTCTTAAAAAGAGTGAGTGACATGGACAACAAACTGAAAAAACATCGTTCCCTTTATATTCCTTACGCCGGTCCGGTTTTACTGGAGTTCCCCCTTCTGAACAAAGGCAGCGCCTTTAGCATGGAAGAGCGCAGCAGCTTTAACCTGCTGGGCCTGCTGCCTGAAGTGGTTGAAACCATTGAAGAACAGGCAGAACGTGCCTGGATCCAGTATCAGGGCTTTAAAACCGAAATCGATAAACACATCTACCTGCGTAATATTCAGGACACCAACGAAACCCTCTTCTACCGCCTCGTGCAGAACCATCTTGAAGAGATGATGCCCGTCATTTACACCCCCACCGTCGGCGCAGCGTGTGAACGCTTCTCAGAGATCTACCGTCGTTCCCGCGGTGTGTTCATCTCTTATCAGAACCGTCACAACATGGATGACATTCTGCAAAACGTGCCTAACCACAACATCAAGGTGATCGTGGTGACCGATGGCGAACGTATTCTGGGCCTCGGTGACCAGGGCATTGGCGGGATGGGGATCCCCATCGGTAAGCTCTCGCTGTATACCGCCTGCGGCGGGATCAGCCCGGCCTACACCCTGCCGGTGGTACTTGACGTGGGGACCAATAACCAGCAACTGTTGAACGATCCGCTGTACATGGGCTGGCGTCACCCGCGCATTACCGACGACGAGTACTATCAGTTTGTGGATGATTTCATCCAGGCCGTGAAGCACCGCTGGCCTGACGTGCTGTTGCAGTTCGAAGACTTCGCACAGAAAAACGCCATGCCGCTGCTGAACCGCTACCGCGATGAGATCTGCTCGTTCAACGATGACATTCAGGGCACTGCGGCAGTGACCGTCGGTACGCTGATTGCTGCGAGCCGTGCGGCAGGCAGCCAGCTCAGCTATCAGAAAATTGTCTTCCTGGGTGCAGGCTCCGCGGGCTGCGGCATCGCCGAGCAAATTATTGCCCAGACCCAGCGCGAAGGCTTAAGCGAAGAGCTGGCCCGCTCCCGCGTCTTTATGGTGGACCGTTTTGGCCTGCTGACCGACGGCATGCCAAACCTGCTCCCGTTCCAGACCAAACTGGTGCAGAAGCGCGAAAACCTGAAAAACTGGGATACGGATAACGAAGTGCTCTCGCTTCTTGACGTGGTGCGCAACGTGAAGCCGGACATTCTGATCGGCGTGTCCGGGCAGACCGGCCTCTTCACGGAAGAGATTATTCGCGAGATGCACAAGCACTGCGAACGCCCTATCGTGATGCCGCTATCTAACCCGACTTCACGCGTGGAGGCAACGCCGCAGGACATCATCGCATGGACCGAAGGTAAGGCACTGGTCGCAACCGGCAGTCCGTTTGATCCGGTGGTGTGGAAGGACAAACTCTACCCCATCGCGCAGTGCAATAACTCCTATATCTTCCCGGGTATTGGTCTGGGAGTTATCGCCTCCGGCGCGTCCCGCATCACCGACGAAATGCTGATGTCCGCGAGCGAAACGCTGGCAGGTCACTCTCCGCTGGTGAATAACGGTGAAGGCCTGGTACTGCCGGAGCTGAAAGACATTCACAAAGTGTCCCGCGCAATTGCCTTCGCGGTAGGCAAAATGGCGCAGCAGCAAGGCGTCGCGGTGAAAACCTCTGCCGATGCGTTGCAGCAGGCGATTGATGATAACTTCTGGATGCCGGAATACCGTAGCTATCGTCGTACTTCGATTTAAATCGGAGTTTTGAACGTTCCCTCTCTTCACAAGGGAGAGGGAACGTGAAGTCCCTTCTCCCTTTTTCCTCTAATTCCCTTAATCCTGCCTATAAATGCTTTGTTGAAAGTCACTCATGATAATTTGGCTTTCAAATGCAGCAGGATCGATCATTTGAAAAATGCATACCTAATCAAAAATCTATATCCTTTTAAAATATATATATTTTACATAACACTTCTTGCCTAACAAATAGTTTTTCTTAAGCGTTTAGTAACGTTTTGCATCACTAAATTCATTTATTGAAAAAGGAGTTTTGAAATGGCAATCCCAGCATATCTATGGCTGAAAGATGACGGCGGCGCAGATATCAAAGGCGCGGTTGATGTGCAATATCGCGAGGGCAGTATTGAAGTATTAGGATTCGGTCATGGACTGCATCTACCGACAGATAATATGACAGGAAAAATCACGGGTACGCGCATGCATAGCGCTCTGGTTTTTGAAAAGGAGTTCGACAGTTCCAGCCCTTACTTATACAAGGCTGTAGCAAAAGGCCAAACGCTAAAAAGTGCCGAGTTTAAGTGGTACAAAATCAATGATGCTGGTCAAGAGGTCGAATACTTCAACATGTTCCTTGAGAACGTTAAAGTGGTCTCAATATGCCCGGTGATGCATGACGTAAAAAATGCAGCAATGGAAAAACATAATCATTTAGAAAATATTTCCCTCCGTTACGAGAAGATCACATGGCGACACTGTGACGGTAATATCATCTTTGCTGATTCCTGGAATGACAGATCATGAATCTCCTACAGTGCTTTTTCCACCTCAACGAAGGTACGTACGCTACTTTGTCTGTGCCCGGAGTTGGCTTTTTTCCTGCATTTTCAGGGAATGGTGACGCGACGAACCGTGCAGAAAGCGCAAATATACCTGATATCGGCCCACTCCCACCTGGTCGCTATTACATACTTTTACGTGGATTAGGGGGTTGGTATACTCAAACTAAGGATAGTGTTAACGCATTTTTCACCGGTTCGAATCGGAACGAATGGTTTGCATTATATCGCGATGACGGATTGATAAATGATGAGACTTTTGTGAAAGGCGTAAGGCGAGGTGAATTCCGGTTACACCCTATCGGGCCATCTGGCATAAGTAAGGGTTGTATTACACTTTATAGTCAGAGCGATTTTAAGATTCTGGCATCAGCCTTACTTCGAACTGGAGGGCAGCAATTGGGAAACTACATGATTGCACATGGCGTTGTGCAGGTCTATTAATGAAGGCGGCATTCCTTGTGTTGTTGTGGTGTATAGCCGTGTTTCTATCAATATTCACACTCTACAAGATTGTTCCACCAGAAACGCAGTACGATTTTGTGGAGCTTTTTGGAATATATGGCGACGAAAGGATAATGGATTTTGTTTTGTATGTTTTCTTCGGCATGGCCATATTCATTGCGTCTGTAATCACGTTATCCCTGTATTTGCTTATACGAAAAAGATGATTCTGGGCAGCGACGCTGCCCTTCCTTTTATCACATCACGCGCTTAGTTCTGTATCCGCAACCGAAGATATCGCTTTTTGCCGCAGTAGTATGTTCATTCTATGAAAATGTTGTATAGTGATGGTTACTAATAATCACTTAACTTATAAGGAGGCCAATTATGCTGTACTGTGAAATTTTCAATGTTTCACATACATTTGGTGATCGCACCAGCTCAAGCGTTATCGGTATCGTGCTGCGATAACTTCCGCTTGAGCGAAGACACCAACCCCTGAAATCCCTTCTCTCGGGCTTACTGAGTTATCGTCAGCGATGTTTGACGAGGCATAAACATGCCTGTAACTCTTGGGTAAGCAACAATGAGCACTTTACTCACTGCACAATCTTTACGTGTTGATACGGCGTTTGGCACGCTGTTCGACTCCCTCTCCTTTACGCTGAAAAAAGGCGACCGCATTGGCCTGCTGGGCGACAACGGCTGCGGCAAAAGTACGTTGCTGAAGGTGTTGGACGGCACAGACTCCCCTGCTGCCGGAACCGTCGCATTGGCCGGATACTGTCTGATGGCGCGCGTTGAGCAACACCTGCCAGAAGCCATTTATCCCCTGACCATGCTGGATGCCGTGCTGGCGCAACTGCCCGCGACTGAACGCGAGAGTCTGCACTGGAAAGCTGAAACGCTGCTGGCGGGTATGGGCTTTACACCGCAGGACATGGCCTTAACGTCGGCAACGCTGAGCGGCGGGCAGCATACGCGTCTCCTGCTGGCGCGGGCGCTGATCGGCGATCCAGATCTGTTACTGCTGGACGAACCGAGTAACCACCTCGATTTGCCGACCCTGCTCTGGCTGGAACAGTTTTTACAGAACTGGTCCGGCAGCTTTGTGCTGGTCTCACACGACAGGCAACTATTGGATGCCGTCACCAACGGCAGCTGGATCCTGCGCGATAAGATGTTGCACTACTTCGCCCTTCCCTGCACCGCCGCGCGTCAGGCGCTGGTAGCCAAAGACGAAAGTGATGCGCTGCGGCATAAGGCGGAGCAAAAGGAGATTGACCGCGTAACCGCCAGTGCCAGACGGCTGGCCACCTGGGGCAAGGTCTACGATAACGAAGATCTGGCCCGCAAAGCCAAACAGATGGAAAAGCAGGTCGAACGGCTTAAGGAGAGTCAGACAGAGCTCACCGCAGGCAGTCCGTGGACATTAACCCTGCGCGGTGACGCCCTGCGGGCAGACCGGCTACTGGAGATGGAAAACCTAATCGTAGCGCCTGAGCCTGGCCTGTCTGAGCTGTTTCACGTCGACATTGCGCGGCTTAGAAGTGGCGATCGCGTGGCTATCGTCGGGCGTAATGGCTGCGGCAAATCATCACTGATGAAGCTTATCTGGCGGCATTTTTCAGGTGAACCTTCAGAGGCTGGCCTGAAACTTCATCCTCGCGTGTCGCCAGGCTATTACGATCAGACGCTGAATCAGCTTTCGGAGGAGGCAACAATCTTTGACGCGCTGGAGCCTTTCGCGCCAGATCCGCAGACCCGTAAAATGGCCCTCATCAGTGCCGGGTTCCCGTGGGCGCGTCACGGGCAAAAAGTCAGTACGCTGAGCGGTGGGGAACGTTCGCGCCTGCTGTTCATCGGCCTGACGCTTGCTCGCTATAGCCTTCTGATGCTGGATGAGCCAACCAACCACCTGGACATGGAAGGCAAAGAGGCGCTGGCGGAAACACTGCAACAGTTTGAAGGCGGAGTGCTGCTGGTGAGCCACGATCGTCAGTTAATTAGCCAGAGCTGTAACCGCTACTGGCTGATTGAGGACGGCAGGCTTAACGAATGGCACGATGCGGAGGCGGTGTTTGAGCGCCTGCGTGCGGGCACCGGTCCGGTGGTGCCTGGGGCATCGAAGACTGCATCGAAGGCACCACCTTCAGCGTCTGACGATTTGCTCGAACGCCTGGTTGCCCTGGAAACGCTGCTGGAAGAGGATTTGGCGCGCAAGCCAAAACACCAAAAACCGCAGTTGCAGGCGCAATGGCGAAGAGAGATTGAGGAGATAGAAGCCCAACTATAAATCTGTACCCGGCGGTCATTACGCCGGGTTTTTTACGTTAGCGTTTTCCCCTACTGATTATTAGAGGATCAGCGTATTCTTAATCTGAAACTGAATTAATTGATGACATTATGTTGCGGTTGCCTTGCATTACAGCGCCAAACTATTAATCCTTAATGGGTATTACACCTGCTATGCAGATACTCATTAGTAAAAGGAGAAACACATGAAGGCTGCTGTTGTCACTCAGGATCATCAGGTTAACGTTACAGAGAAAACCTTACGCGCGCTCAAACATGGTGAAGCGCTGCTGAAGATGGAGTGCTGTGGCGTTTGCCATACCGATCTCCATGTTAAAAATGGCGATTTTGGCGACAAGACCGGGGTGATCCTCGGCCATGAAGGGATTGGTATTGTCAAAGAGATTGGTCCGGGCGTCACGTCACTGAAAGTTGGCGATCGTGCAAGCGTGGCGTGGTTCTTCGAAGGCTGTGGCCACTGTGAATATTGTAATACCGGCAACGAAACTCTGTGCCGTGACGTAAAAAACGCGGGTTACTCCGTCGACGGCGGCATGGCAGAAGAGTGCATCGTGACCGCGGATTACGCGGTTAAAGTCCCGGAGGGTCTGGACTCTGCGGCGGCCAGCAGCATCACCTGCGCCGGGGTCACCACCTACAAAGCGGTAAAAGTCTCTGAGATCAAACCCGGCCAGTGGATTGCGATCTATGGCCTGGGCGGTCTGGGCAACCTCGCACTGCAATACGCCAAAAATGTCTTTAATGCGAAAGTTATCGCCATTGACGTGAATGACGAGCAGTTGAAGCTCGCTGCCAGCATGGGCGCAGACTTAACCGTGAACTCCCGCAGTGAAGATGCGGCAAAAGTGATTCAGGAGAAAACCGGCGGCGCACATGCGGCAGTGGTGACGGCGGTAGCGAAAGCGGCCTTCAACTCTGCCGTTGACGCGGTTCGCGCCGGAGGCCGCGTGGTGGCTGTTGGCCTGCCGCCGGAAGCGATGAGCCTGGATATTCCACGTCTGGTCCTGGATGGGATTCAGGTGGTGGGCTCTCTGGTGGGTACTCGTCAGGATCTGCTCGAAGCCTTCCAGTTTGCGGCTGAAGGTAAGGTGGTTCCGAAAGTCACGCTGCGCCCACTGGAAGATATCAACGCCATCTTTAAAGAGATGGAACAGGGCCAGATCCGTGGCCGTATGGTGATTGATTTACGTTCTTAACCGCGGTGGCCGGGTAGCGGGTTTGCCCTGCCCGGCCTGTCACGTAGACGAACGGCGATCGGAAATCCACTCCTGAACCTCGATCTGGAACGTGTCCGGCGCTTTTCGATACATCTTCCGCGCCAGATCCAGGATGGTATGGCGTCCTAACTCCTCTTCCATCCGCTGCTGCGCGCTGTCCATAACCGATCGCACCCCGCACGGTCCGTCACAGACCCAGGCCGGTGGCGTTTCATCAAATACCGCCAGGCGCTGACGCACTTCCCGACATTCGAACATATTCTTATCGCCGTCGATGGCGTGCGCCACGTCCAGCACGCTGATCAGCTCTGCCGGACGCGCCAGCCGGAATCCTCCCCCCTTGCCTTCAGTGCTGATAACCAGCCCCGCGCGTGACAAACGAGTGAAAATCTTCCCAAGATAGTCGTACGGTACGCCCTGCAAGGCCGCCATCTCCCGGACGCTCATCTCACGCTCATTGCCTTTTGCATCCACCATACACATCAGGCTATGAATGCCATATTCCACACCAGAACTGTAAAACGCCATGGCTCACTCCGGGTCATTGTTCGCTGCATTATAACGAATTTTAACTCAGAAAGAAGTTGTCGCAGTTAACTCCGACAAGTATAGTGGCAGTTATGTCAGACACACAGCCTGACGAACAAAAGGATCGAGTATGAAAAAGCAGATTTTAATTGTGGGTAGTGGGTTTTCCGGTATGTGGGCTGCGGTCAGCGCCGCGCGTCTTTCTGCTCTGGAAGGTAATAATAGCCTCAGCATTGCCGTGCTGGCCCCGGTGCCGGAACTGCGCGTTCGTCCACGTTTTTATGAAGAGAACGTGTCGACGATGGTCGCGCCACTGACCGAACTGTTTGCTGAGCTGGGTATTGCCTTTATTTCGGGCGAAGCACAACGTATTGATACCTCATCTAAAACCGTTTTGTATCGCGATTCAAACGGCGCCATTGCCGAAGTCAACTGGGAACGTCTGATCCTCGCAACCGGTAGCCAGAGTAAACGTCCGCCGATTGCCGATCTGACTGAATACGCATTTGATATCGACCAACTCGACTCCGCCAGGCTGTTCGAGCAACATCTTGATTCGCTGGTTTCGCGCCCCTCCACCCCAGAACGCAATACCGTGGTCGTGTGTGGCGGCGGTTTTACCGGCATTGAGCTGGCAACGGAACTCCCTGCTCGTCTTCGCACCCGCTTCGGCACCGATACAAAGACTAAAGTGATCGTAGTTGAAAGAGGTCCAACCATTGGCGGGCGTTACAGCGAAGCGCTGCGTAACACCATTGAAGAAGCAAGCAACGCGCTGGACGTTGAATGGCGTTTAAACAGTGAAATTGAAGCTATTGATGCCAGCGGCGTGACGCTGAAAAACGGAGAGCGCATTGCCAGCGCGACTGTAGTGTGGACGGCAGGGGTAGAAGCTAACCCCCTCAGCCTGCAAATTGACGGGGAACGCGACACTCAGGGACGCCTTATCGTCACCGACACGTTGCAGGTCCCTGCGCATCCGGAGGTTTACGCGACGGGTGATATGGCGCACGCCAAAACGGACGATGCGGGCAACACGGCACTGATGACCTGCCAGCACGCGATCCAGCTGGGGAAATTCGCCGGACATAACGCAGCTGCCAGCCTGTTAAATCTGGAGCCGTACCCTTACCGTCAGGTGAATTACGTCACCTGTCTGGATCTGGGTGGCTGGGGCGCGGTGTACACCGAGGGCTGGGAACAGCGTGTTAAATCCGTGCGCGAGGAAGGCAAAAAGATCAAAGTCGCCATCACCAACGAACTGATTTACCCGCCAGCAGCAGACAAAGCTGTCGCATTTGCCGCCGCAGACCCGCTGCCGAAATTCGTGTAGTCCCCTCCTGTGCCCGCGACCAGCGGGCAAAGCGTGAAATCAGGCCAGCGCTCCTGCGTTGGTCTGACGCTTTTTGGCACATAAAAAACCGTACATCAACAGAGAGGTCATTGCTGAGAAGGATAAGATCGCTGCCGGAAGCGTGACATAGCTCCAGCTAAAGCCGAGCGTAATCATCATTCCACCGAAATACGCGCCTATTGCGCTGCCGAGGTTAAACGCCATTTGCCCGCCTGCGGCCCCCAGCATCTCGCCGCCTTTCGCATTTTGCAGCAGCAGTATTTGCAGCGGCGCAGAGAGCGCAAACAGCCCGGCGCAGCAAACAAATCCCATTACCAGTGAAGCTGTTTTAAGCTCGCCAAACGCGAACAGTAACAGCAGCGAAGCCACAATCACCATGTCGGTGGTGGCAGCAATGCGCAGCGGGCTAAAGCGCGACGACAGCTTGCCGCTGAAGACATTACCCAGCACCATGCCCAACCCCATCAGCATCATGATCGCGGTCATGACGCCCTCGGAAAAGCCTGACACGTTGACCATAAACGGCTTCACGAAGCTAAACCAGGCAAACACCCCGGCATTGCCAAACATCGTTGCGGCAAAAATTAGCCACGGTTCCGGTTTTTTCAGGAAGTGGAATTGTTCTGTCAGCCGGGTGGTTGTCGTGTCGTGAATGTCTGGCACCCACAGCAGAACAGAGAGGATCACCAGCGCATCAAAGACGGCAATCAAAAAGAAGGTGTAGCGCCAGTTAAATTCATGTCCCAGCCAGGTCCCGAGCGGGACGCCAAGCAAATTGGCAACGGTCATCCCGGCAATCATCCCTGCTACAGCAACCGTCACCTTACCCGGTGGCGCAATTTTTGACAGGATTATCGCCCCCACACCGAAAATCGCGCCATGCGGGAAACCAGAGATTAAGCGCCCCGCCGCCAGCCCTATGTAGGTGTCAGAGAAGGTAAAGAGCGCGTTACCGACGACGCACATCGCCACCAGAAACAGCAGCGTTGTTTTCAGCGAAAATTTACTGGAGAACAGCGCCACAATCGGCGCGCCGATCACTACGCCAAAAGCGTAAAACGAAATCATATTTCCGGCGGAGGGAATCGAAATGCCCGTATCATGAGCCAGTTCTGTCAGCACGCCCATAATGCCAAATTCAGCCATCCCCAGGCCAAAGGTAGCCAGTGCTAACGAAAAAATTGTTTTTTTCATACCGCGACCACTGTTAAAAAATACGCAGCGTGCATTATTGATTAAACTTGTATGGTGAACCAGTTCAAATCAGCTTTCTGACACATTAATCCATTCATTCAGGCCGATTTCACGCTTAGTACGGCCTCGATCCCGCGACCGGACCCATAGGGAGACCCGCCATGGTCAGTAAGAAGAAAACCCGTGTTGTTGATGATGTCGTTAAAAACGCGCCGCTCAAAACCAAAGCGTACGAGCAAGAGCTTCGCCGCCTCCATGTTGAACTGGTTAAGCTCCAGCAATGGGTGGTCGCCAAAGGGTTAAAGGTCTGTATTGTTTTTGAAGGGCGAGACGGCGCGGGTAAAGGCGGCGCCATCAAAGCCATCACCGAACGCGTCAGCCCCCGGGTGTTTCGCGTTGTTGCATTACCGGCCCCCACCGATAAAGAAAAAAGTCAGCTCTATTTTCAGCGTTACGTTCCCCATCTGCCCTCTGCCGGTGAAATCGTCATTTTTGACCGCAGCTGGTACAACCGCGCAGGCGTGGAAAGAGTAATGGGTTTCTGTACCGAAGAGCAGGCCGAAAAATTTCTTGATGGAACGCCGGTAATGGAAAAAGCGATGGTCGATGCCGGTATCATATTGTTGAAATACTGGCTTGAAGTAACGCCAAAAGAGCAGGAACGCCGCCTGCGCGATCGCATTAATGATGGTCGCAAGATCTGGAAGCTGTCTCCAATGGACATAAAATCTTTCAATCTGTGGGATGAATATACCCTCGCCCGTGATGCGATGTTTAAAGCAACCGACACCGCCTGGGCACCGTGGTTTGTGGCGCGCTCAGAAGATAAAAAACGGGTGCGGCTGAATATTATTTCGCATCTGCTTTCACAGATCCCCTATAAAGAAATTCACGTTGACAAGGTGGATTTACCGAAACGCAAGATTGGCAAAGTGAAGCCAACAAAATATCCCTTCCGGTATATTGCAGAGCGGTTTTGATATTACTGGAAGACGGCTCGCATAGTGTAGATTACCAGGGGAAACAGTATTGTTTTTTGTTGGCTGCGGTTGATAATGACCGCACCAACAAAGGAGAAAACATGAAACCGAACCGCACAGAAAGATGTGCTACGACAGAGCGCCCTACGGGGAATAGACCTCGCCCACTCTCTACAGCAGGAGAGCTCAAGCGGCAGCGTCAACAGGATCAAGGATTTATTAAAGCATTGAATGAATTAACGGCCAAAGCCGGGCTATTATCGGATGACCCTTATTTCGGAGGGCTTTGATGTGTTTTCAGTTTGACGTTTACCGCAATCCATCAAACAGAACGTGTGAATATCAACCCTATTTTATGATTATTCAGCACGATTATTATGACGACTTATCAACGAGACTTATTGTCCCGTTAAGCTATCACAATCATTTAAGAGGATATTCAAACGCTGCAACGCCACTGGTGAACCTTGAATTCCAGACATATTTTCTTAATACAGCCAACATCACACACGTGGAGACAAAAAAACTTAATAATAAGGATTATGTATGTAATCTGCGCAGTGCAAGAAGCAGTGTTCTTGCAGGAATTGATGCGTTAATTACCAATACGTAGCTAAAAGCCGCACAAGCGCAGCGCCGCCGGACAATGCCGACGGCGCGAGGTTTACTTCAACCCTTCCGAACTCTCTTTTTGCGCTTCAAGACGCTCAATGTCGCGGTACCAGCGAGGATGGTGCTTCTGCGCCCAGCGGCGGCTCACCTTCCCTTCAATCATGCCTTTAATCGATCCTTTCACCCAGAATGCCATATACATATGGATCAGAATGGCGTGGATCAGAATAATGGCCGAGGTCGCGTGGATCAGCAGCGCATAACGCACCACCTGAATCGGGAAATAGTGCGCAAAATACGGACGCCAGATGATCACCCCGGTCACCAGCAGCACAAAAATCATGCTCATGATGGTCCAGAACATCATCTTCTGCCCGGCGTTATATTTGCCCACCTTCGCGACTTTATGCTCGTTGCCTTTCAGAACCTCAACAATCCCTTTTAGCCACGGAATATCCTGCTTGTCAGGGATGTTGTGATGAACGAAACGTACAAACATAAACATCAGCACCACGAAAATCAGTACGCCGAAGAACGGATGCAGAATGCGCCCCATCTGCGGTGTCCCGAAGGTTTCCGTTAGCCACTGTAGCGTCGGGAAGAAGAACGAAATGCCGGATACCGCCACCAGGAAGAAGCAGATGACCACCGTCCAGTGACAGGCGCGATCGACAAATTTTGTGCGCACTATCATTTTCGACTTACTCATGATGCTCCTCCTCGTCGTCATCCACCTCTTTATTCGGCCCGATACCGATGTAGTGATAAATCAGCCCGGCAAAGGTGGCGATAAAGCCCGCCGCTGAGAGCGGCTTAAGCGCCCCTTTCCAGAGGTTGATTGAGGTATCGATCGCCGGATCCTTCGGCAGATTGTGATACAGCTCCGGCTGGTCATTGTGGTGCAGAACATACATGACGTGCGTACCGCCCACGCCCTGCGGGTTATAAATTCCGGCCTTGTCATAGCCGCGCGCTTTGAGCTTATCCACCCGCTGCTGCGCCACTTCCAGCATCTCTTTTTTGGTGCCGAAGTGGATAGCCCCGGTAGGACAGGTCTTCACGCAGGCAGGCTCCTGTCCGACGCTGACGCGATCGACACACAGCGTGCATTTATAGACCCGGTTATCTTCTTTATTGAGGCGCGGGATATTAAACGGACAGCCTGCGATGCAGTAGCCGCAGCCGATACAGTTATCCTGCTGGAAGTCGACGATCCCGTTGGCGTACTGAATAATTGCACCGGCAGACGGGCATGCCTTCAGGCAGCCCGGATCTTCACAGTGCATACAGCCGTCTTTACGGATTAGCCACTCCAGCTTGCCGTTCTGGTCGGTTTCGCTAAAGCGCATCACCGTCCAGGACTTGGCGCTCAGATCAGCCGGGTTATCGTAAACGCCAACGCAGTGCCCCACCTCGTCGCGGATATCGTTCCACTCCGAGCAGGCCACCTGGCAGGCCTTACAGCCCACGCAGGAGGAGACATCGATCAGCTTGGCGACTTCTGCCTTGTAGTCCCGCGCGCGAGGCGCGGGCGTTATCGGGTTGGTCGCGGAGCGTTTAATAATGTCTTGTGTTTCCATCGCCATTTAATCGCTCCTTACGCTTTCTCGATGTTGACCAGAAACGCTTTATACTCCGGCGTTTGCGAGTTGGAATCGCCGACGTTTGGCGTCAGGGTATTGGCGATGTAGCCTTTCTGCGCCACCCCTTCAAAGCCCCAGTGCAGCGGGATGCCGACGGTTTCTACCTGCTGGCCGTGTACGTTCAGACTTTGCAGACGACGGGTGACCACCGCTACCGCGCGAATAAAGCCGCGCTTGCTGCTCACCGTCACGCGATCGCCATTGGCAATGCCTTTCGCCTTCGCCAGCGTTTCGCTTATCTCCACAAACTGTTCCGGCTGCGCGATGGCGTTAAGCCGCGCATGTTTGGTCCAGGTATGGAAATGCTCGGTCAGGCGGTAGGTAGTTCCGACATACGGGAACTTGTCCTTTTTACCTAAACGCATCACGTCATCTTCATAGATACGCACTACCGGGCTGGAGACCACGTTCGGGTGCAGCGGGTTAGTGCCGAGCGGCGTTTCCATCGGCTCGTAATGTTCCGGGAACGGCCCTTCCGCCAGCTTGTCGATGGCAAACAGACGTCCCAACCCTTCCGGCTGCATGATAAACGGCCCGGTGTTGCTGCCCGGCGCGGCGGTGTTGAAGTCCGGGATATCGTTCCCTGTCCACTTCGTGCCGTTCCACTCGATCAGCATGCGTTTCGGATCCCACGGCTTACCGTTCACGTCTGCCGAGGCACGGTTGTACAGTACACGGCGGTTCAACGGCCACGCCCATGCCCAGCCCAGCGTGTTGCCCAGGCCTGACGGATCGGCGTTATCACGGTTGGCCATCTGGTTACCCTGCTCCGTCCAGCTGCCGGTGTAGATCCAGCATGACGAGGCCGTGCTGCCGTCGTCACGCAACAGCGCGAAGCTATTGAGCAACTGGCCTTTCTTCGCCACCAGATTGCCGTTGGCATCGTACAGGTCGGCCAGCGCCACGCCGTTGTTCTCTTTTGCCACCTCTTCGGACTCAGGATGATCCGGCTGCTTGTAGTTCCAGCTCATCTTCAGCAGCGGCTCTGCGCCTTTGCCGCCTTCGGTGCGGTACATCTCGCGCAGACGATGGTAAATACCGGCCAGAATTTCGCCGTCATTACGCGCTTCACCCGGCGCATCCTGACCTTTCCAGTGCCACTGTAGCCAGCGGCCAGAGTTGGCAATAGAACCGTCCTCTTCCGCAAAGCAGGTCGATGGCAGTCGGAACACCTCGGTCTGAATGGATGCCGGATCGACATCGTTAGACTCGCCGTGGTTCTGCCAGAACGTAGACGTTTCGGTGACCAGCGGATCGATAACCACCATGTACTTCAGCTTGCTCAGGCTGCGAACGACTTTGTTTTTATCCGGGAATGACGCCACCGGGTTAAAGCCCTGGCAGATATACCCCGTGACGTCGCCCTTATCCATCATGTTGAAATACTTGATGACATCGTAAGCCTGATCCCATTTCGGCAACCACTCAAAGCCCCAGTCATTCTCTTTCTGCGCCGCATCGCCGTAGAACGATTTCATCAGACTGACGGCAAACTTCGGATAGTTACTCCAGTAGTTCACCTGGTCCGGACGCGTCGCTTTTGGCGTGTTGGCGTCAAGCCAGCTTTGCCAGTCGGTCTGCTTCTCCGACGGCAGGGTCAGGTAACCCGGCAGGCTGGTCGACAGCAGGCCGAGATCGGTTAAGCCCTGAATGTTGGAGTGTCCGCGCAGGGCGTTCACGCCACCACCGGCCATCCCCATGTTGCCGAGCAGCAGCTGGATCATCGCCATGGTACGGATGTTCTGCGCGCCCACGGTATGCTGCGTCCAGCCCAGCGCGTACAGGAAGGTGGTTGTTCTGTCGGCGGCACTGGTGGAGGCCAGCACTTCACATACTTTCAGGAAGTCTGCTTTCGGCGTACCGCAGATGTTTTCCACCACGTCTGGCGTATAACGGGAAACGTGTTGTTTCAGCAAGTTCCAGACGCAGCGCGGATCGCTCAGGGTCTCATCGCGTTTCGCGTAGCCGTTTTCGTCGAACTGATAGTTCCAGGACGATTTATCGTACTGACGTTTCTCTGCGTCATAGCCGCTGAACAGGCCATCTTCGAAGGCGAAATCTTCCCGCACCAGCAGGCCGGCATTGGTGTAATGCTTAACGTATTCCGCGTTAATCTTATTATTTTCGATCAGGTACAACAGCACGCCGGAAAGGAACGTAATATCCGTACCGGAGCGGATCGGCGCATAAATATCAGCCACCGATGCCGTACGCGTAAAGCGTGGATCGACGACAATCAGCGTCGCATCGTTGTTGTTTTTCGCTTCCATCGCCCAGCGGAATCCCACCGGATGGGCTTCAGCGGCGTTACCGCCCATCACCACCACGACGTTTGCGTTTTTGATATCAACCCAGTGGTTGGTCATCGCACCGCGCCCAAATGTTGGAGCAAGACTTGCTACCGTTGGTCCGTGTCAGACGCGCGCCTGGTTATCAACCGCCAGCATGCCGAGGGAGCGCACAAATTTTTGCGTCAGCATGCCGGTCTCATTACTTGCCGCAGATGCACACAGCATCCCGGTGGAGGTCCAGCGGTTTACCGTAACGCCCTGCTCGTTCTTTTCAATAAAGTTGGCGTCGCGATCCGCTTTCATCAGTTTTGCAATACGTGAGAAGGCCTCGTCCCAGGAGATGCGCTGCCATTTATCAGAGCCCGGCGCACGATATTCCGGATAGCGCAGACGGTTTTCACTGTGGACGTAGTCCAGCAGCCCCGCCCCTTTCGGGCAAAGCGCCCCGCGGCTCACCGGATGGTCCGGGTCCCCTTCAATATGATAAATCGCTTCTTTGGCGTTCTTCGCGCCATCACCCAGGCTATACATTAATAGCCCACAACCCACGGAGCAGTATGTGCAGGTGTTACGGATCTCTTTCGCGCGCAGCAGTTTATAGTTGCGTGCCTGAGCCAGCGCCATTTTGGGAGCGAATCCCAGCATTGCGGCTGTTGTTCCGGCCATACCGCCCGCGCAGATTTTAAAAAATTGTCTGCGGCTGACGTCCATTGCTGTCCTCGTTATCTGATAAGACTTCGCGCCGCAAACTAACAGCAAAGCCCCTGTTTTTTTTGCGTCAAATCAAGGTCGCCGAACTTCGCCCCCTTAATAGTCACCGCCGGTATGATTTATTACTCCTTCCGGGTTAACCGCGAAACAGAAAATTCGCCTGGTGAATGGGTTAGATGCTATAAGTTTACCCTTTGATTTTTATGAGACTGGCAGGGTAATGGACAGAAAAAGAGCAACGCTGATTGGCCTGGTGGCCATACTGCTGTGGAGCACCATGGTGGGTCTCATCCGCAGCGTCAGTGAGGGACTTGGCCCGGTGGGGGGCGCAGCGATGATCTACACCGTCAGCGGATTATTGTGTCTGGCGACGGTAGGTTTCCCTGATATTAAACGGTTTTCGAAAGGTTATCTCATTGCGGGCAGCGTCCTGTTTGTCAGCTATGAAATGTGCCTTGCCCTGTCGCTTGGCTTTGCCGCGACGCGCTCGCAGGCAATTGAGGTGGGCATGGTCAATTATCTCTGGCCAAGCCTGACGATTGTGTTCGCCATTTTGTTCAACGGACAAAAATCCACCCTGTGGGTGATCCCCGGCTTAGCGATCTCCCTGTTGGGCGTGGGCTGGGTCTTAGGCGGCGAAAACGGGCTGCACGTTCACGACATCATGCTAAACATCGTTTCCAGCCCGCTGAGCTACGGGCTGGCATTTGCCGGTGCCTTTATCTGGGCCGCCTACTGCACCGTCACCAGCAGGTATGCCAGAGGGCAAAATGGCATTACTCTTTTCGTCCTGCTGACCGCCCTGAGCCTGTGGGTCAAATATGCCGTCAGCGATCAGCCCGAAATGGTATTCAGCGTGCCGGTAGTCGTGAAGCTGTTGATGTGTGGTGTTGCCCTTGGCTTTGGCTACGCCGCCTGGAACATTGGGATCCTCCACGGTAACGTCACGGTGCTTGCGGCCGTCTCCTACTTCACCCCGGTACTCTCTGCCGCGCTGGCGGCTATTATGCTGAGCTCACCGCTTTCATTCTCATTCTGGCAAGGGGCATTAATGGTTTGCGCAGGGTCATTACTTTGCTGGTATGCCACCCGCAAATAGCATTTTTATTTTTACCGGGCACGAATTATGCCCGGTAAAAATTAACATTATTTTAATATGTGATCACAGTAAAGAATATTATTTATAACATTCGTGTGTATTTCTATTTCTGTATAGAGTATTCACAGAAAGTCAGATCCGTTGTGGAAATTGACATAAACTGACAACGCAGGTAATTAATTCAACCCCAATATTCCCGCGCTATATAGCACATAGTGCAATAGTTTATTTCTGGATGTTTCTTTTAAAAAGCAGTTGCTGGCTTCCGGATAAATCCACAAGTCACTGTTTTAAAAATCAATAACGCGGCCAATTCCTTGACATTATCTGCCAAGCCCTTTTATCTCTCTCTAAAAACAAAAACGCATGGCAACTATTTCCAGCCTTATTATCGTGTTTTGTTAATAATCAATTTATGTATATAAATTAACCTCATTGAGCGATTTAAGGGAAATTTATCGGATCAGGATCACACTAATTGAAATTATCTTTAATATTTTGAAACTTATTATTGAAAGCAGTCTACGGAATTTTAAAAATAGTCTGCCATTGACGATAAGCCTCGTTTAAAAATCGCTCAGGTGGCTTAGGAAATACCTAAATAAAATTATAAGGGTTAGTTAAGATGAAACTTAAATTAGTTGCAGTGGCAGTGACTTCCATGTTGGCGGCTGGCGTTGTTAACGCGGCTGAAGTTTTTAACAAAGACGGTAACAAACTGGATCTGTACGGCAAAGTTACTGGTCTGCACTATTTTTCTGATGATGCTGGTAGCGACGGCGACAAAACATACGTTCGTCTGGGCTTCAAAGGTGAAACTCAGATCAACGATCAGCTGACCGGATACGGCCAGTGGGAATATGAGTTCAAGGGCAACCGCTCTGAAGCTCAGGGTTCCGACGGCAACAAAACCCGTCTGGCCTTCGCTGGTCTGAAATTCGATGAATTCGGTTCCTTCGACTACGGTCGTAACTACGGTGTTGCTTATGACATCGGCGCATGGACTGACGTTCTGCCAGAGTTCGGTGGCGATACCTGGACGCAGACTGACGGCTTCATGACCGGTCGTACCACTGGCGTTGCCACCTACCGTAACACCGACTTCTTTGGTCTGGTTGACGGCCTGAACGTGGCTGCCCAGTACCAGGGTAAAAACGACCGTTCAGAGATCACCGAATCCAACGGTGACGGCTGGGGTCTGTCTTCTACCTATGAATTCGACGGCTTCGGTGTGGGTGCGACCTACGCGAAATCTGACCGTACTGACCGTCAGGTTCGTGCTGCAAGCAACCTGAACGCCGGTGGCGAAAACGCAGAAGTCTGGGCTGCTGGCCTGAAGTACGATGCGAACAACATCTACCTGGCAACCACCTACTCTGAAACCCGCAACATGACGGCGTTCGGTAGCGGTCACGTTGCCAACAAAGCACAGAACTTCGAAGTTGTGGCTCAGTACCAGTTTGACTTCGGTCTGCGTCCATCCATCGCTTACCTGAAATCCAAAGGTAAAGACATCGGTTCTTATGGCGACCAGGACCTGGTTGAATACGTTGACGTTGGCGCGAGCTACTACTTCAACAAAAACATGTCCACCTACGTTGATTACAAAATCAACCTCGTGGATGACAGCCAGTTCACCAAAGATGCCAAAGTGGCTACCGACAACATCGTGGCTGTAGGTCTGACCTACCAGTTCTAAGAGGTGTTAGTTCAAAAGGCCAGCCCTCGCGGCTGGCCTTTTTTTTACTGCTGCCCTCCGACCTTCGCCAGACTAAACCAGATCCCGATCGCCAGAATCATCAGCATGGCTCCCGCACTGCCCAGGGCCACGCTGTGCGAGGTGATGAACGCGGTTTTTGCCGCCGTCATCACCGGCTCGGCCAGTGACGGCGTCAGCTCCTGCGCGACCTTCATCGCTTCACCGATGGACGACGAGGCTTTATCGGTCAGCGACGCGCTCAGCCCCTGCGGCAGTACAATTGACGCCGAAAAGCTGCGGGTTAACAACAGACCGAAAATGGCGATCCCGAGACCAGCGCCCAGCTCGTAGGACATGGTTTCGATCGCGCCTGCCGCGGCCGCTTTCTCTTTCGGCGCGGCAGCCATGATCGCTGACGTCGATGCCAGCAGTGCGCTGGCGGCACTGAAGCCCAGCAGCACCATCAGGCTCCACGCCTGCCACTGTTGGGTGCTGAAATCGAGCGTCGACAGGCCGATAAAACTGATCGCGCTTAGCCCCATGCCTCCGGCCGCGACAATGCGCAGCCCCAGACGCCCGACCAGCACACCCGCGATCGGCCCGCTAAATCCGCTCGCCACCATCACCGGCAGCATAAATATCCCTGCTTCAAACGGCGTAAAACCATGCACGAACTGCAACTCCTGCGCCATCAGCAGTTCAAAGCCCACCAGCGCAATCATGGCGGTCATCGCCATGACCACGCCGCTTAAAATAATGCGATGGCAAAACAGACGCATGTCGATCATTGGCACGCGCGCGCGCAGCTGGATACGGACGAAAATAAACAGCATCACCGCCCCGGTAAGCAGCGTAGAGGCCACCATCCACGGCGACAGCACCCCTTTCAGGGCGGTTTTGGCGCTGTAGACCAGCAGTAAAATGGCGACAATCAGCATAATGGCATGGCTAATATTGAGCGGCTGCTCGGGCCGACCCTGCTGAGCAGGCACAAAGCGCGCAGCAAGCGAAACCACGATCAGCACGATCGGCACGTTAATCAGGAAGACCGAACCCCAGTAAAAGTGCTCCAGCAGCATGCCGCCAATCAGCGGGCCAAATGCCGCGCCGCCCGACCCAACGGCAGCCCAGACGCCAAGGGCGATGTTACGGTGCCGCACGTCAATAAACAGCGTGCGGATCCCTGCAAGCGTAGCCGGAATGATCATCGCCGCGCCAATCGCCAGCGACGCGCGGGCGGCAATCAGCCAGCCCGCGGACGGCGCAAAAGCCGCCGCTAACGATGACAGGCCAAACAGCACGCTGCCGATCATCAGCAGGCGCTTAAAACCTATGCGATCGCCCAGCGCGCCCATCGGCAGCACCATCCCCGCCATCACCAGCGAGTAAATATCAATAATCCACAGCAATTCGTTGCCGCTGGCACCAAGCGTCATGCTCAATGTTGGCGCCGCCACGTGCAGCACCGTCGCGTCAATCGCCACCGGGATATACACCAGCACGATAATCACTAACGCTAACCACTGACGAAACATAAATTTCCTTTTCAGTTAAAAACTGGACACATGTCCAGATTGCGATCCTACGTAAAGTTGAACACTTGTCCAGCTCTTTGTTACACTCGTTTCGTTGCCATTGAGAGTGAGAAATTATGCGTTATCTGAGCAAGGACGAGCGGCGGGAAGAGATCCTACAGGCCGCAATGCGCGTGGCGCTGACCGAAGGATTCGCTGCGATGACCGTGCGCCGAATCGCTACCGAAGCGGGCGTCGCCACCGGGCAGGTGCATCACCACTTTGCGTCGGCCGGCGAGCTTAAATCGCTGGCGTTTGTCAGGCTGATCCGCGATTTGCTGGATGCTGAAATCGTTGGCGAAAACGCAGGCTGGCGCGAGCGCCTGCATGCCATGCTCGGCAGCGATGACGGTGGGTTTGAGCCCTACATTCGACTGTGGCGGGAGGCGCAAATTCTCGCCAGCCGGGATAGCGATATCAAAGGCGCTTACGTTTTGACCATGGAGATGTGGCACCAGGAAACGGTCGCAATTATCCGCGCCGGGGCGGAGGCCAACGCCTTTACGCTTGCTGATCAGCCGGAAAATATCGCCTGGCGTTTAATTGGTCTGGTATGTGGCCTGGATGGCATATATGTCTTAAATATGCCTGAAATGGACGACGCGGCATTTAATAAGCATCTGGATAAACTTATCTCCCTCGAATTGTTTTAATACTCCCATCGGAGTATTGATTTCTGCAAATAGTTACAATTAGTAACACATAAAGCGAACCCTGATTCCCATTCCAAACTCAGGGATTCGCTTTTTTATCTATCCTTTCAGATGTATCCCATAACATCCTATAAATTTCATACGCCAATGACAGGTATCTTTCTGTTTTTCCTTCTTTTTTCTCTCCACTTCGGTAAGCAAGAGGGTGATATGTCACATCAAAGCGAGAAGAGTAATCAGCATCTGTTGAGTAACTGGAAACCGGAAAACGCGCAATTTTGGGAGAATAAAGGGAAACATATCGCACGAAGAAACCTGTGGATTTCCGTGGCATGTTTGCTTCTGGCGTTTTGCGTCTGGATGTTGTTTAGCGCTATTGCGGTAAATCTTAATAAGGTCGGATTTAATTTCAGCACCGATCAGCTTTTTATGCTAACGGCATTACCTTCTCTCTCCGGCGCGATATTGCGTGTCCCCTACTCTTTTATGGTGCCGATATTTGGCGGGCGTTACTGGACCGTGTTAAGCACCGTTATCCTGGTCGTACCCTGTGTCTGGCTTGGGATCGCCATCCAGAATACCGCCACGCCCTATTGGATCTTCATCATCATCGCGCTGCTGTGCGGTTTTGCCGGTGCCAACTTCGCTTCCAGCATGGGAAACATCAGCTTCTTCTTCCCGAAAGCCAGACAGGGCAGCGCACTGGGCATTAACGGCGGGCTGGGTAACCTGGGCGTGAGTGTGATGCAGCTGGTTGCGCCGCTGGTGATTTTCCTGCCGATGTTTACCTTCCTCGGCGTGCACGGCGTACCGCAGGAGGATGGCTCGACGATGTGGCTGGCGAACGCGGCGTGGATCTGGGCGCCGCTGCTGATTCTGGCCACCATTGCGGCGTTTTTTGGCATGAACGACATCGCCAGCTCGAAAGCGTCCATTGCCAGCCAGCTTCCGGTGCTTAAGCGCTTTCATCTCTGGCTGCTGAGCCTGCTTTATCTGGCAACCTTCGGCTCGTTTATCGGTTTCTCGGCAGGCTTTGCCATGCTGTCGAAAACCCAGTTTCCGGACGTTAATATCCTCCACCTCGCCTTCTTTGGCCCACTGATCGGCGCCCTGGCGCGTTCGGCTGGCGGAATGATTTCGGACAGACTGGGCGGCGTAAGGGTGACGCTGATCAACTTCGTCTTTATGGCCATCTTTAGCGCCCTGATTTTCCTGACGCTCCCCGGGTCTGGTTCAGGCAGCTTTATCGCCTTCTATCTGGTCTTTATGGGCCTGTTTCTGACCGCAGGCCTGGGTAGCGGCTCGACCTTCCAGATGATCGCGATTATCTTTCGCCAAATCACCCTCGACCGCGTGAAAAAACAGGGCGGGAGCGATGAACAGGCACAGCATGAAGCGGTGACCGAAACGGCTGCGGCGCTGGGCTTTATCTCTGCCATCGGTGCGGTGGGCGGGTTCTTTATTCCCAAAGCCTTTGGCACCTCCCTGGCGATGACCGGTTCCCCGGTGGGCGCCATGAAAGTCTTCCTCGTGTTTTACATCGTCTGCGTGCTCGTCACCTGGCTGGTGTACGGCCGCAAATCCTCACAAAAATAATAACTACCTCTTCGCCGGAGCGTGATGCCTCACCCTCCGGCCATGTTATCGAAGCAGGAGAAATGTCATGAGCAAACTGTTGGACCGCTTCCGTTACTTCAAAACAAAAGGCGACAGTTTCGCCGATGGGCACGGCCAGGTGTACCACACCAACCGCGACTGGGAGGACAGCTACCGTCAGCGCTGGCAGTTCGACAAGATTGTGCGATCCACCCACGGCGTTAACTGCACCGGCTCCTGTAGCTGGAAGATTTATGTCAAAAATGGCCTGGTGACATGGGAAACCCAGCAGACCGACTACCCGCGTACCCGCCCCGACCTGCCTAACCACGAACCGCGCGGCTGCCCGCGTGGCGCAAGCTACTCCTGGTATCTCTACAGCGCCAACCGTCTCAAGTACCCGCTGGTACGCCGCAGGCTGATCGAGCTCTGGCGCGAGGCGCTGGCGCAGCATACCGATCCGGTGCTGGCCTGGGATGCCATTCAGAACGATCCGCAAAAAGCGCAAAGCTACAGAAAGGCGAGGGGTAAAGGCGGGTTTATCCGCTCAAACTGGAAAGAGCTTAACCAGCTGATTGCTGCCGCCAACGTCTGGACCATCAAAAACTACGGCCCGGATCGGGTAGCCGGTTTTTCCCCCATCCCGGCCATGTCGATGGTCTCTTATGCCGCCGGTACGCGCTATCTCTCCCTGCTCGGCGGCACCTGCCTGAGCTTCTATGACTGGTACTGCGATCTGCCTCCGGCATCGCCGATGACCTGGGGCGAGCAGACCGACGTGCCGGAATCGGCGGACTGGTACAACTCCAGCTATATCATTGCCTGGGGCTCGAACGTGCCGCAGACGCGTACCCCGGACGCCCACTTCTTTACCGAAGTGCGTTACAAAGGCACCAAGACCGTCGCCATTACGCCGGACTTCTCGGAGGTGGCGAAGCTCAGCGACCAGTGGCTGGCCCCCAAACAGGGTACCGACAGCGCCCTCGCCATGGCGATGGGGCATGTGATCCTCAAAGAGTTCCACCTTGATAACCCGAGCGATTACTTCCTCAACTATTGCCGCCGCTACACCGACATGCCGATGCTGGTCCTGCTGGATGAACAGGCTGATGGTCGCGTGGTGCCGGGCCGCATGCTGCGCGCGTCGGATCTGGCCGACGGGCTGGGTGAAACCAATAATCCGGAGTGGAAAACCATCGCCTTTGACGTCGCCGGAAATCTGGTGGCGCCGAACGGCTCTATCGGTTTCCGCTGGGGCGAAAAAGGCAAATGGAACCTGGAGTCGCTGGCCGCGGGACAGGAGACCGAGCTGACGCTTTCCCTGCTCATCACCCACGACAGTGTGGCAGACGTGGCCTTCCCTTACTTCGGGGGCAACGAGAACCCGCATTTCCGCAGCGTGAAGCAGGAGCCGGTGCTGACGCGCCGCGTACCGAGTAAAACCCTGACGCTGGCCGACGGCAGCCCGAGACGCGTGGTCAGCGTGTACGATCTGGTGCTCGCAAACTACGGCCTCGATCGCGGTCTGGAAGACAGTAACGCGGCGGCAAACTACGCCGAGATCAAAGCCTACACCCCGGCCTGGGGCGAACAAATTACCGGCGTACCCGCTTACCTGATAGAAAAAATCGCCCGTGAATTTGCCGACACGGCGCACAAAACCCATGGTCGTTCGATGATCATCCTCGGGGCCGGTGTGAACCACTGGTACCACATGGACATGAACTACCGCGGGATGATCAACATGCTGGTCTTCTGCGGCTGCGTCGGGCAAAGCGGCGGCGGCTGGTCGCACTATGTCGGCCAGGAGAAACTGCGCCCGCAAACCGGCTGGCTGCCGCTGGCCTTCGCACTGGACTGGAACCGTCCGCCGCGCCAGATGAACAGCACCTCTTACTTCTACAACCACGCCAGCCAGTGGCGCTATGAGAAGCTCACCGCACAGGAGCTGCTTTCTCCTCTTGCAGACGCGTCGAAATTCACCGGTCACCTGATTGATTTCAACGTCCGCGCCGAGCGCATGGGCTGGCTCCCTTCCGCGCCGCAGCTCAACCTCAACCCGCTGCACGTTAAGGCCCGCGCCGACGCCGCCGGGATGTCGCCGCAGGATTACACCGTGCAGGCGTTAAAATCGGGCGATATTCGCTTTGCCTGCGAACAGCCGGACAACGGCAAGAACCACCCGCGCAACCTGTTTGTCTGGCGTTCTAACCTGCTTGGCTCGTCCGGAAAAGGCCATGAGTACATGCTCAAATACCTGCTTGGCACCGAGAGCGGGATCCAGGGCGAGGATTTAGGCTCAACGGATGATGTCAAACCTGAAGAGGTGGAATGGCAAACCGCCGCCATTGAGGGCAAGCTGGATCTGCTGGTGACGCTCGATTTCCGTATGTCCAGCACCTGCCTGTTCTCCGATATCGTCCTGCCGACCGCCACATGGTATGAAAAAGACGATATGAATACCTCGGACATGCATCCGTTTATTCACCCGCTCTCTGCCGCCGTTGACCCGGCGTGGGAGTCCCGCAGCGACTGGGAGATCTACAAAGGCATCGCCAAAGTCTTCTCTGAAGTGTGCGTCGGGCATCTCGGCACCGAAACTGACGTGGTGCTACAGCCGCTACAGCATGACTCCCCGGGGGAACTGTCGCAGCCTTTTGATATTCTGGACTGGCGCAAAGGCGAGTGCGATCTCATCCCCGGTAAAACCGCGCCAAACATTGCGGTCGTCGAGCGCAACTATCCGGAAACCTACGAGCGCTTCACTTCTCTCGGTCCGCTACTGGACAAGCTCGGCAACGGCGGAAAAGGCATATCGTGGAACACGCAAAACGAAGTCGATTTCCTCGGCAAGCTCAATTACGTCAAGCTCGACGGACCGGCCAAAGGCCGACCACGCATTGAAACCGCCATTGATGCTTCAGAGGTGATCCTCGCTCTTGCGCCGGAAACCAACGGTCAGGTCGCGGTCAAAGCCTGGGAAGCCCTCGGCGAACTGACCGGGCGCGATCACACCCATCTGGCGCTGAACAAAGAAGACGAGAAAATCCGCTTCCGCGATATTCAGGCGCAGCCGCGCAAAATTATCTCCAGCCCAACGTGGTCCGGCCTTGAGAGCGAGCACGTGTCGTATAACGCAGGCTATACCAACGTTCACGAGCTGATCCCGTGGCGCACGATTTCCGGCCGCCAGCAGCTGTATCAGGATCACGCCTGGATGCGCGCCTTCGGTGAAAGTCTGGTGGCCTATCGTCCACCGATTGATACCCGCAGCGTCACCCATATGCGCGAGATCCCGCCGAACGGCTTCCCGGAAAAAGCGCTTAACTTCCTGACGCCGCACCAGAAATGGGGCATTCACTCCACCTACAGCGAAAACCTGCTGATGCAGACCCTGTCACGCGGGGGGCCAATCGTCTGGATCAGCGAAACCGACGCGCGCGAGCTGGGGATTGAGGACAACGACTGGATCGAAGCCTTCAACGCCAACGGCGCCCTCACCGCCCGCGCGGTGGTCAGCCAGCGCGTGCCGCCGGGCATGACCATGATGTACCACGCTCAGGAGCGCATTCTGAACATTCCGGGGTCAGAAGTGACCGGACGGCGCGGCGGGATCCACAACTCGGTCACCCGCGTCTGTCCGAAACCGACCCATATGATTGGCGGCTACGCGCAGCTGGCGTACAGCTTTAACTATTACGGCACCGTCGGCTCGAATCGCGACGAGTTCATTATGATCCGCAAAATGAAAAACATTAACTGGCTGGACGGCGAAGGTCGGGATCAGGTTCAGGAGGCGAAAAAATGAAAATACGCTCACAGGTTGGCATGGTACTGAATCTCGATAAATGCATTGGCTGCCACACCTGCTCGGTCACCTGTAAGAACGTCTGGACCGGGCGCGAAGGGATGGAGTATGCGTGGTTTAATAACGTCGAAACCAAACCGGGTATCGGCTATCCGAAAAACTGGGAAGATCAGGATGAGTGGCAAGGCGGATGGATCCGCAGTATTCACGGCAAGCTGACCCCGCGCCTCGGCGGAAAAATGGGCGTCCTGTCGAAAATTTTCGCCAACCCCGTGTTGCCGCAGATTGACGATTACTATGAACCTTTCACCTTCGATTACCAGGATCTGCACCGCGCCCCGGAGGGGGATCACCTCCCTACCGCCCGCCCCCGCTCGCTGATTGACGGTAAGCGGATGGATAAGATCGTCTGGGGACCAAACTGGGAGGAGCTGCTGGGCGGCGAGTTCGAAAAACGCGCCCGCGATCGAAACTTTCAGAAGATCCAGAAAGAGATGTACGGTCAGTTCGAAAATACCTTCATGATGTACCTGCCGCGCCTGTGCGAGCATTGCCTCAACCCGAGTTGCGTTGCCACCTGCCCGAGCGGTGCGATTTACAAACGCGAAGAGGACGGCATTGTGCTTATCGACCAGGACAAATGCCGCGGCTGGCGTCTGTGTATCAGCGGCTGTCCGTACAAGAAAATCTACTTCAACTGGAAAAGCGGCAAGTCAGAGAAGTGCATCTTCTGCTATCCGCGCATCGAGTCCGGCCAGCCGACCGTCTGCTCAGAAACCTGCGTTGGACGCATCCGCTACCTTGGCGTGCTGTTGTATGACGCGGACCGTATTGAAGAGGCGGCCAGCACCGAGCATGAAACCGATCTGTATGAGCGCCAGTGCGACGTGTTCCTTAACCCGAACGATCCGGCGGTGATTGAAGAAGCCCTGAAGCAGGGCATCCCGCAGAACGTCATCGACGCAGCGCAGCGTTCCCCGGTTTACAAAATGGCGATGGACTGGAAGCTCGCCCTGCCGCTGCATCCGGAATACCGCACCCTGCCGATGGTCTGGTATGTGCCGCCGCTGTCACCGATTCAGTCCTACGCGGACGCGGGTGGCCTGCCGCAGAGCGACGGTGTACTGCCTGCGGTCGAAAGCCTGCGCATCCCGGTGCAATACCTGGCAAATATGCTCAGCGCGGGCGATACCGGCCCGGTGCTGCGCGCTCTGAAGCGCATGATGGCGATGCGCCACTACAAACGCTCCCAGACCGTGGAAGGCGTGACCGATACCCGCGCCATTGAGGAAGTGGGCCTGACCGAAGCGCAGGTTGAGGAGATGTACCGCTATCTGGCCATCGCTAACTACGAAGACCGCTTCGTGATACCGACCAGCCACCGCGAAATGGCGCGCGACGCCTTCCCGGAGAAAAACGGCTGCGGCTTCACCTTCGGTGACGGCTGTCACGGCTCCGACACCAGGTTCAACCTCTTCAACAGCAGCCGCATCGACGCGATCAACATTACCGAGGTGCGCGATCACGGGGAGGGAGAATAATGCAGATCCTTAAAATCATCGCGCTACTGATTGAGTATCCCGATGAGCTGCTTTGGGATAACCGTGAAGAAGCGCTTTCCCTGGTGGAACAGGATGCGCCCATGCTACTGCCGTTTGCGCAGCAGCACCTGAGCGCCCCGCTGCTGGATAAGCAGGCCGAATGGTGTGAAGTTTTCGAGCGGGGGCGCGCGACTTCACTACTGCTGTTCGAGCACGTTCACGCCGAGTCCCGCGATCGCGGTCAGGCGATGGTCGACCTGATGAGCCAGTATGAGAAAGCCGGGCTGGAGCTGGATTGCCGCGAGCTGCCGGACTATCTGCCGCTCTATCTGGAATATCTCAGTATCGTCAGCGACGACGAGGCGCGTGAAGGGCTGCAAAACGTCGCGCCTATACTGGCGCTGATTGGAGGCCGCCTGAAACAGCGCGAGGTAGCGCATTACCAGCTGTTTGACGCCCTGCTGTCGCTGGCGGAAACACGGCTTTCCAGCGACAGCGTGGCGAAACAGGTATCCGGTGAAAAACGTGATGATACCCGTCAGGCGCTGGACGCCGTGTGGGAAGAGGAACAGGTCAAGTTTATCGAAGACAACGCCACATCGTGCGACAGTTCGCCGATGCAGCAATATCAACGACGCTTTAGCCAGGACGTCGCGCCGCAGTACGTGGACGTCAGCGCCGGAGGCCCAAAATGACTCATTACCTGAACGTGTTTTTCTATGACATTTATCCGTACATCTGCGCCACCGTCTTCTTCCTCGGCAGTTGGTTGCGCTACGACTATGGGCAGTACACCTGGCGGGCGTCATCAAGCCAGATGCTCAGCAAGCGCGGGATGAACTGGGCTTCGAACCTGTTTCATATTGGGATTCTGGGGATCTTCTTCGGGCACCTGTTCGGCATGTTAACCCCGCACTGGATGTACGCCTGGTTTTTACCCGTCGCGGTTAAACAGCAGTTAGCCATGATTGCGGGAGGTATTTGCGGGGTGCTGACGCTGATCGGTGGGTCGATGCTTTTGATCCGACGCCTGTTCAACCAGCGGGTGCGCGCCACGTCCACCACGCCGGATATTATCATCATGAGTATCCTGCTGCTTCAGTGCATCCTTGGGCTGTCGACCATTCCTTTCTCCGCTCAGTACCCTGACGGAAGCGAGATGATGAAGCTGGTCGGCTGGGCGCAGGGGATCGTCACGTTTAAGGGCGGCTCGTCGGAAATGCTGAGCGGCGTCGCGCCGATCTTCCGCGTGCATCTGGTGCTGGGGATGACGATCTTCCTCATCTTCCCGTTCACCCGCCTGGTGCACGTGTGGAGCGCGCCGTTTGAGTACTTCACGCGTCGGTATCAGGTGGTAAGATCGCGCCGTTGATTTGTCGGGTGGCGGCTACGCCTTACCCGACCTATGTTCACACGCCCGTAGGCCCGGTAAGGCGTAGTCGCCACCGGGCTATTTCCCCGCCTGCGGATGCGTATCAAACCCTGCCATTACTGCCGTCAGCTCTGCCAGCGTAAAGCCGTGCTTCGGGTCATCAACGCCCAGGCCAAACCGCTCCTGCATCAGCTTATATAGCGCCTCCGCATCCGGCAAATGGATCTGCTCCTCCACATGACCGTTCTGCCAGTGGGTAAAATTAAAGTTGGTCAGCGTCAGCTTGCCCCCGTCCGGCAGGTGGCGACACATCAGCAGGTGATGACGAAAATGGGACTGAGGCCAGTGCGCCGACCAGAAGTTACCCATCACGTAATCGTTGAAGTACTGCGTCCCCAGGTCAAATTGGTACATCGACTGCCAGTGCTCGTGATGGCGGAATTGCAGTACCCAGTCGTTACCCTCGCTCAGCAAACGATAACTCCCGTGCGGGGTTTTCTGCTCCTCGTTGGCGATCAAACGAATCGGCGCCGTCAGCGTTTGTCCGCCAAATCCTACATCAGCGATCCAGCGCTCGCCGTTCAGCTCAACCAGCAGCAACCGGTGCGTGCGCGGCGGCATCTGCGACGGATTCGCCAGTACAACCCGCCCCAGCACGCTGCGTACCGTAAACCCAACTTCGCGCAACACTCGCTCAAACAGGCCATTTTGCTCGAAGCAATATCCCCCCCGACGCGCGGTGACCAGTTTATCCACCAGACACCCGTCGTCCAGATGGATTTCCCGCGGCAAAACGACGTCAATATTTTCAAAAGGGATCGCGCAGTTATGGTGTAAATGGAGCCCCCGCAGGGTATCGATATTAACCTGTACGGGCTGCTGCCAGCCCATGCGGGCAAAATAAGCACTCAGAAATGGGGACATGATTTGCTCCATGATGTGATATCCCCTGTTTATAAACTATTTTCCCTTATGCATATGCGCAAAAGTGCTTTTTCGGCATACTCATCGTGTACATGAGGAGATCCTATGAGCCACTTTCGTCCTGTTGAATTACGTCATGCCAGCCGTCTTCTGAATCACGGTCCTACCGTGCTCATCACCAGCCGGGATGAGACCATCGATCGTCGCAACGTCATGGCCGCCGCATGGTCTATGCCGGTGGAATTTGAACCCCCGCGTATCGCGATTGTGGTAGACAAAAGCGCGTGGTCACGGGAGTTGATCGAACGCAGCGGGAAATTCGGCATTGTGATCCCCGGCGTGGCGGCAGCCAACTGGACCTGGGCGGTCGGCAGCGTCAGCGGGCGCGACGAGGATAAATTTAACTGCTACGGGATCCCGGTTATTCATGGCCCTGAGCTTGGTCTGCCGGTTATAGAAGAGAAATGTCTGGCGTGGATGGAGTGTCGGCTATTACCTGTCACTTCTGCGGCCGAGAAATATGACACCCTGTTTGGCGAAGTGGTTTCCGCCGCGGCAGATGAACGCGCATTTGTCGCCGGACGCTGGCAGTTTGACGGGGATAAGCTGAATACGCTGCATCATCTGGGGGCCGGGACGTTTGTGACGAGTGGGAAGATGGTGAAGGCGCTGGATTAACGCATCTCAAAAAAGAAAAGCCCTCTTCCTGAGGAAGAGGGCTTTTTATTACTTAACGCGCTTCGCAATAATCTCATCCGCCACATTCCGCGGAGCTTCCGCAAAATGATGGAACTCCATCGTATACGTCGCGCGCCCCTGGGACATCGAGCGCAGCGTGGTGGCGTAGCCAAACATTTCAGCCAGCGGGACGTCAGCGCGAATAATCTGGCTGCCGTACTGCTCTGCCGTCCCCTGCACCATGCCGCGGCGGGAGGAGAGATCGCCCATAATGTTCCCGGCATACTCTTCCGGCGTTTCCACCTCAACGTGCATCACCGGCTCAAGAATAACCGGATCCGCCCGCCGCGCGCCCTCTTTGAAGCCGAGGATCGCCGCCATGCGGAAGGCCATCTCCGAGGAGTCAACGTCATGGTAGGAACCAAACGTCAGGGTCGCTTTCACATCGACAACCGGATAGCCCGCCAGCACACCCGTATTCATGGCTTCTCGCAAGCCTTTTTCCACCGACGGGATGTACTCCCGCGGCACTACCCCGCCTTTGGTGGCATCTTCAAACACAAAACCACTTCCGGCTGCTAACGGCTCCAGACTCAGGACCACATGACCGTACTGCCCTTTCCCGCCGGACTGTCGGACAAATTTACCTTCAATATCCTTCACCGCTTTACGCAGGGTTTCACGGTAGGTGACCTGTGGACGACCAATGTTTGCCTCAACGCCAAACTCACGCTTCATGCGGTCAACGATGATTTCGAGATGCAGTTCGCCCATCCCGGAGATAATGGTCTGACCGGACTCTTCGTCCGTGTGCAGGCGGAAAGACGGATCCTCCGCCGCCAGGCGCTGTAGGGCGATCCCCATTTTCTCCTGATCGGCCTTGGTTTTCGGCTCAATCGCCAGCGAAATAACCGGGTCCGGGAACTCCATCCGTTCAAGGGTGATCACCGCATTCGGATCGGTCAGCGTGTCACCGGTGGTGACGTCTTTCAGCCCGACACAGGCTGCGATATCCCCTGTGCGCAACTCGTCCACCTCATGGCGGTCGTTGGCATGCATCAGCACGATGCGCCCGATTCGCTCTTTTTTGCCCTTCACCGGGTTATAAACCGCGTCGCCTTTGCGCAGTATGCCGGAATAGACGCGAATAAAGGTCAACTGTCCGACGTACGGATCGCTCATCAGCTTGAAGGCCAGCGCAGAGAATGGTTCATCATCGCTTGGGTGGCGCTCAGCGTGCTGTCCGTCTTCGTCTACCCCATCAATAGCGGGCACGTCCAGTGGAGACGGCATCAATTCAATCACCGCGTCGAGCATGCGCTGCACACCCTTGTTCTTGAAAGCGCTGCCGCACAGCATGGGCTGTATTTCACCGGAGATCGTCCGGATCCGTAGCCCTTTGATGATTTCCGCTTCATCCAGTTCACCCGTCTCAAGGTACTTATCCATAAGCTCATCGCTGGCTTCTGCCGCAGACGAGACCATTTTTTCTCGCCACGTCTGCGCGGTGCTCAGCAGATCGTCGGGCACCGGCGCGTAGGTGAACGCCATGCCCTGGGTCGCATCATCCCAAAGAATGGTGCGCATCTTGATGAGATCAACCACGCCGGTGAAGTGTTCCTCTGCGCCCACGGGGATCACAATCGGGACCGGATTAGCTTTCAGCCGCTCCTGCATCATCCGCACCACGCGGAAGAAATCCGCACCCGGGCGGTCCATTTTGTTGACGAATGCCAGACGCGGGACGTGATATTTATTCGCCTGACGCCAGACGGTTTCCGACTGCGGCTGCACGCCGCCGACGGAGTCATAAACCATCACCGCGCCGTCGAGCACACGCATGGAACGTTCCACCTCAATGGTGAAATCCACATGCCCGGGGGTGTCGATAATATTGATGCGGTGCGGTTCAAAGCCTCTGTCCATGCCGGGCCAAAAACAGCTCACCGCCGCCGACGTAATGGTGATCCCGCGCTCCTGCTCCTGCGCCATCCAGTCGGTGGTTGCCGCGCCATCGTGTACTTCACCCAGCTTGTGGCTCATCCCGGTGTAAAACAGGATGCGCTCAGTGGTGGTTGTTTTGCCCGCATCGATATGCGCGGAGATACCGATGTTGCGATAACGTTCGAGTGGAATGGGTCGGGGCATGATATTTCCTTACGTCTTCATGACGGGTTTGTGACGACCAGGATAGTCGCGTGTTTGTTCGTTTGTTATAATAGTCCTATTGTACGAGTATTATCGAACTAATTTTTAACGGTTGACCTATTGTTGATATAGCTCAATCTCACGCGAGACGCAGGAAAACGATGATCCCAAACCACCCGGAACCTGAACAAATACTGCTGGAAAATGTGCTGTTCGCCCTCGGCAATCCGCTGCGGCTGGCGATTATTCGACGGCTGGCCGACGGCAGTGAGCTGAGCTGCAACGCGCTGCGCCCGGACGAGGTGGTGAAATCAACCATGACTCACCACTGGCGTGTACTGCGCGACAGCGGCGTGATCTGGCAGCGCCCGCAGGGGCGCGAGAATATGATTTCACTGAGAAGAGAAGATCTGGACGCCCGCTTTCCGGGGCTGATGGCGATCCTGTTACAGTCGAAATCATAAGCGCTCTGACTGTTGCCCTTCGGCCAGCGCGCGCAGCGTAGCTTTGAGCCAGTTCGTGACGCCTCGTTTCCCGCTGCGCTTGTGCGAATAAATTTTTACTTCAAACGGACTGATGTGGAACGGTAAATCAAAAATTTTAATACGGGTAGCTGGCAGCAGCTTTTCAGCGGCGAATCGAGGTAACGCCATCAGCAGATCGCTTTCTGCAATAACAAACGGGGCGCTGAGCATAGACGGGGTTTTCATCGCAATGTGTCGGGTATAACCCATGCGTTCCAGCTGCAAATCCAGCACCCCCTGCTTCTCATTCCACGGCGTAACCACAAGATGCCGGGCGGCGAGATAATCCTCCAGCGTGAGCGCGCTCCGGCTCGCATTGCTAATCACCACATATTCATCTTCGAACCAGCTGATCTCTTCCAGCTCAGGGTACCGGCGATCCTCAATGGTGCTGAATCCCAGGGCCAAATCCACCTCGCCTGCCAGTAATTCCGTCAACGCCGGGCTGTGCGGCAAATATCGCAATTCCAGACGCAAGCCAGGCGCCGCATGTTGAAGCGTATTCATGAGCGCAGGGAATATGCAGAACGCGGTAAAGTCCGTTATCGCGATCTGCAAACACGCTGTACTGACAGCAGGATCAAATTCCGGCTGCGGCGACAGCTCCTGGTCGAGATATTTCAGGGCCGATGCAATAACTGGCGCAAGCTGGGTGGCATAGACGCTGGGACACATTCGATGTCCTTCCCGGTAGAACAGCGGGTCGTTGAGCGAAACACGCAGCCGTGACAGGGCATGGCTGAGCGCCGAGGTGCTCATCGCCAGCTCATCTGCCGCAAGTCGAACGGAACTGTGGCGATAAATCGCGTCAAAAACCGGCAGAAGGTTTAAATCAAGGCGCCTTAAGGCTGGATGCATAATATTCATCATTTATTGATTTCATTGCACTTAATTCTTCTGACATTAGCCTTTATGCTTATCCCCATCAACTACAAACAAAGATAAAGGGAAAGGAATGAGCATTACGATTCGTCAGGCGCGACCTGAAGATGCAGCGGCAATATACGATATGATTTACGAACTCGCAGTCTATGAAAAAGCGCCAGAAGAAGTGGTCACCACGCCGGACGAAATCCGTAAAACGCTGTTTGGTGCAGACAGTAAAACCGAAGCGCTGGTTGCCGAATATGCAGGCCATGCTGTGGGGTATGCCGTTTTTTTCACCAGCTATTCCACCTGGCTTGGTCGCAACGGCATCTATATGGAAGATTTGTATGTCTCCCCGGAATACCGCAGCAAGGGTGCGGGAAAAGCACTGCTTAAAAATATCGCGCAATGCGCAGTGGAACGTCACTGCGGCCGGCTGGAATGGAGCGTGCTTGACTGGAACCAGTCTGCAATTGATTTTTATCTGAGCATCGGCGCGGTACCGCAGTCCGAATGGGTACGCTATCGTCTTGATGGCGAGGCATTGCGGGCATTTGCTGAGTAGCAATGCCATCACATGAAACGCCCCTCTTTCTAAGGGGCATAATGTCAATGAAAGCGTTGCTGAAGCACGGTATATCTGAGAAAGAGATTACCGCCTTTTTTGTCTTCTCTGAGACGTTCGACGATTCAGCGACCGAGGCTCATTCCGGCTGCGTCAGGCTGTAGACGGGGATCCGCCGGGTTGTCATCGTTAGCGTATCAAACACCTCAGTCTCTGACGTCACAATCCTCGTGCCCGTTTTTCTTAGCCTCTGCACATCGGCCGCGATGCGCTGAATGCCAAACCAGAAAAGCCCGTCGAGCGCCGTTACAGATAGTCCATTTTCGAGTGCCAGTTTGAGTCGTTCCCTGGGCGCTTTCACCTGCTGTGCAATTTGCCGGTAAGGTACTTCACTTCCGCCAGTGCTGTCGCTTCGCTGGATCCGCGTTTTCAGGTGATAGGTAAATTCGTCAGGAACGCCTTCCAGGTCCTGTTTAAGGCTGTAAACGCAGCCAAACCGCTTGCCGTTGAACAGGACATTTTTTTGACTGAGCTGGAACTCATTTCTGATCCCATCAATCAACTGCGGGGCGCGGGTGAGGAGTAACCGGAAGGGAAGCTCAAAGCTGGTCACATAATCCACATTCAGCAGCGCGAGACGCAAACGCTCTTCCGCACCGGATTTTTGCTCGCGACACTCGCGCATCACTTCTGCCCACTGGCGGGTCAGACGTTCTGGCTCGGCGACTTCGGTGAGGAGATATTTTTCAAGGTGATAGTCGACTCTTCCGGTCATATTTTGCATCCCGACAAGGTGGATGCGGTAATTCTATCCAGCGGCGCAGATTTTATAAAGGGCGGAGCGCAACGGCATCCGCCCCCTGTGTTACTGCTGGATACTCGACCGATCCGACATATCGCTGGCAGCGAAAGTTCTGACTGAGGACTGGACCTGTTTTTTTCGCGCATACCGGTCCGGTTGCCCTTCAGGACGCGTTTTGAAGCGACGATGCAGCCACATATATTGCTCGGGTGCCATCATCACCGCACGCTCAATCGCCCTGTTCATCTGCGTAGCCACGGCCACTTTATCGCCTCCCTGCAAGGTATCGCTAATATCGTCCAGGATAATCAGCTCATACCCTGTGCCGTCTGCTTTTCTGCGTGGTACAAACGGGATCACGGCCGGTCTGGCACTTTTCACCAGCATATAGCTCCCGGCAGTTGTCGCGGCGTCCGGGACGGCAAAAAACGGCACAAACACGCTATTCGTTTTTCCATAGTCGTGATCCGGGGCATACCACAGGATCTCGTTTTGCTTAAGCGCGCGGATCATGCCCTTCAAATCGTAGCGGTCGAGCATGGTTTTATTGGAACGCAGACGACCGCGCGTCTGTAGCCAGTCGAGCAACGCATTGTTGTTGGGACGATAGACGCCAATACCCGCGTTGAGCATGCCAAAGATGCGTGCGCCTAATTCCAGCGTGAGAAAATGCATGCCAATGAGCACCACGCCCCTTCCTTGCGCCCTTGCCTGTTCCATATGTTCGTAGCCGGTCACGCTGAAGTGTTTGCGCACGCGCCAGTCAGGCCAGAACCACGCGATGCCCGTTTCGATGACGCCCATTCCAACCGATTCAAAATTACGCTCAAGCAAACGCTCGCGCTCACCCTCTTTCATCTCCGGAAAGCAAAGCTCAAGATTTCGTCTGGCGATTTCCACGCGGCGTGGAAGCATGCGCATAGCCAGACGCCCGAGTCCGTGCCCTGCTTTTAACAGAAGCGAATATGGGAGCTGGACCGTACACCAGAGTGCGGCGATGCCTGCCCAACTGAACCAGTAACGAGGATGAATAAAGGCGAGTGAAAACCGAGGTAATTTTGTCATGAAAAAATTATCCTTTTACTATCTGTACTTAATCTGGTGCAGTTGTAGTGCTTACCTGCTGATTTAACGAATATTGTTCGGAGGAGTGAATTGTAGCGGAAACGTTGTGCTGTTTATTATCGATTTTTGCGAAAGGAATGAAAGGCGGGGATCGCCGGGTGATACTGCACCACCCGGCAGGCGAGTTACATCGAATAGCCGGGCTTCTTAATCAGTTCATCCAGTTTAGGTCCAATCTCGGTATCCCAGACCTGCGCCTTCCAGTCAGCTTCCTGGACTTCGTGAAGCGCCACGGAGATTGAGCGATCTTTGCTGTTCAGATGACGGACTATCGTTTCGGCGATATCCGCCGCCAGGGCCGTTTTTTGTTCGTCAGTCAGATCGCGTGGAAAACATTTGATATCAACGTGAGGCATGGGCAGGGCTCCTTTTATAGGTTAGCGTTCCACGTTATCAGATTATGTCGTTAGCTTTTAGCACCTTGTGCAGTTCTGGCAACGCGCAGACGGCATCCGCGATGGCGGTGATATTAGGTGCGTTGGTGGTAAACCACTCATGACCTGGCCCCCAGGTACGCACGACGGCAATATAGACGTCAAGCAGCGTAAGCTGTTGGCCAAAGGCATAAGGCGAGGCGCTGAGCTGGCTGTCAAACCACAGATAGAGGGATTTCCGGTACTCAATACAGTTTTTCTTCAGCTGTTCCAGGGCATCAGGCACCCAGCGTTCCGGGTAATCTGCATACGTAAAGGTGGGATAGACGTTCGCCACAAACCAGATGAGCAGGCGCTGAAACTGCTGGCGCTCGGCCTGCCCAACGGGCGGCGCGAGGTCGGGTCGTCTGTCGAGCACCATCAGGGCGATCGCCGCGGTTTCCGTCACGATCGCCCCATTTTCCAGCTCCAGCGTCGGCACCTGGCACAGCGGGTTCAGTTTCAACAGCAATTCGCGCTGCGGGCCGGGCTGGTCAAACCCATCCACGTTGACGAACTGATACGGGATGTCTGCCAGAGTCAGCATCACCTCACTGATTGCCGATCCCCAGCCGGGTACGCCATAGAGTTTGATCATGTTGCCTCCTCAGGGATGAAAACCCTAAGTGTATACCCGTCATACTTCAAGTTGCAGGTGCGTTGGCTGCATTCACTCACCCCAGTCACGTACTTATGTACGCTCCCGGGGATTCGTTCCCTTGCCGCCTTCCTGCAACTCGAATTATTTAGGGTATAGAGCACCATTAGTAGGTTATCCCGGGCGGATTAACGTCTGAAGACGTCACCGCTTCGCCCGCTTCCCCCCAGCGCGCCAGCACCTTTTGATAATCCCCGCGCTTAATCGCACCGTCCAGCGCAGCCTGCAACGCATACACCAGCCCATTGCCTTTTTTGGTTGTGGTGGCGACATAGGCTTTCTTCGGGCCTAATCCCACGACGCGGGTTTTGCCGGTTAACGCGGCTTTGTAGGCCGAAACGGACTGCGGTCCAAAGAAGACATCCGCCCTGCCGGACTGAATATAGAGATTGCCTGAGGCGTCGTCGGTCAGATAAACCGGCAACGCAGGCTCGCGTCCGGCCTTTTTATTCTCTTCGTTCCAGCCCAGCAGAATACGTTCCTGATTGGTGCCTGACCCGACAATCACCTTTTTACCGGCCAGATCTTTCGCACTGGTGATCGACTGTACGTTGCTGGTGGATTTCACCGAGAAGGCCAGGGAATCGACGCGATAGGTTGCAAAATCGAACTTCTCCTTACGTTGCTCGGTGACGGCGATATTCACCAACGCCACGTCATAGCGCCCGGAAGTGATCCCCAGCGGCCAGTCTTCCCACGCCGTTGGCACCAGCTTCAGCTTCAGCCCCAGACTGCCCGCCAGTAACCGGGCGATATCCGGGTCGCTGCCAATACGGGTGCGGTTATCACTGGCCAGCAGCGCCAGCGGCGGAGAATTCAGGGCTGAAATCGCCACCGTGAGGGTACCCGGCTCAACAAATTTATAGTTCGCCGGGATTTTCGCCACTGCCTGTTGATCAACCGTCACTGGCAGCGGCTGTTCGTTGGCCTTTAAATCAATGCTGGCGTGGCTCGCTGTCGTGAAGACCAGCCCCGCCAGGAGTCCATATTTCATCTGCGCTCCTTACAGCACTTTTGAGAGGAACTGGCGCGTTCGCGGATGCGACGGTCGGTTTAACACGTCGTCGCTGCTGCCCTGCTCCACAATTTTACCGTCGACCATAAATACCACCTGGTCCGCCACTTCCCGGGCAAAGCCGATCTCATGGGTGACCACCACCAGCGTAGTGCCGGAGCGGGCGAGCTTTTTAATCACGTCCAGCACTTCGCCAACCAGTTCCGGATCCAGCGCCGAGGTTGGTTCATCAAACAGCATCACGCGCGGGCGCAGCGCCAGCGCGCGGGCAATGGCGATGCGCTGCTGTTGGCCGCCGGAGAGGTGACGCGACCAGGCATCGGCTTTATCGCGCAGACCTACCACATCCAGAAGGCTGTAGGCGTTTTCAATAGCCTCTTTTTTACTGAACTTTTTATGCGCGATGGGTGCTTCAACCAGGTTTTCCAGCACCGTAAGATGCGGAAAAAGATTGAAGTTCTGAAACACATACCCAACGTTGACGCGCTGTTTGAGGATCTCTTTCTCTTTGAGCTCGTAGAGTTTGTCACCCTGACGGCGATAGCCGATGTAATCCTCGTCAATCTGGATAAAGCCTTCGTCTACGCGCTCCAGATGGTTAATAGTGCGCAGCAGCGTCGATTTTCCCGAACCAGAGGGTCCGAGGATCACCGTCACGGAGCCCGGTGGGATCTCAAGCGTGACGTTATCGAGCGCTTTATGTCGGCCAAAAAACTTACTGACGCCGGTTATGGAAATGTGTCCTTCAGGAGAGGCTTGCATGAACGGGCTCCTGTGCTGACGAAGTGGTGACGGAACGCGCGCGGCTGGTCGCCCGGCTCTGGTTTACGGCGGAGCGGCGCTCGCTGCGGGCGAGTCCACGCTCAATAACATGCTGGATGGCAGACAGTACGGTGGTGATCACCAGATACCAGACGGCCCCCACCATCAACAGCGGGATCACCTCCTGGGTGCGGTTGTAGATCATCTGGATCGTGTAGAACAGTTCCGGCATCGCCAGCACGTAAACCATCGCCGTCCCTTTGGCGAGGCTGATGATTTCGTTAAACCCGGACGGCAGGATGGTGCGCAGCGCCTGGGGGAGAATTATGCGCACGGTGCGACGCCACGCCGGCAGACCCAGCGCAGCGGCCGCCTCATACTGACCGTGGTCGACCCCAAGGAAGCCCCCGCGAATGATCTCCGCCGTATAGGCGCTCTGCACCAGCGTCAGCCCCACGATGGCGGTAGAAAACTGCCCGAGAACGTTGATGGTTTCAAAGCTGCCCCAGGTAATGCCGGTAAAAGGCACGCCGAGAGAGAGCGTGTCGTAGAGATAGGAGAAGTTATAGAGGATAATCAGTACCACGATCAGCGGCAGCGATCGGAACAGCCAGATGTAACCCCACGCCAGGCTGTTCAACAGCCATGATGACGAGAGCCGAGCCAGCGCCAGCATGCCGCCAATCACCACGCTCAGTACGGTGCTTATCAACGTCAGCAGCAGCGTCTGTCCGACGCCTTCGAGGATCACCGGGTCAAAGAACCAGCGGGCAAATACCGCCCATTCCCAGCGCGGATTAAAGGCCACGGACTGGATCACGACCGCCAGCACAAACAGCGCCACCACGGCGCCAGCAGCGCGCAGCGGATAACGTGCCGGGACCACTTTTATGGTTTCAACGTTGCTCATCGTCGCTCCTTATGCGGTTTTGCTGAGCGCTTCGCGGATCAGCGTCTTGGTGAAACGCAGCCGACCGTCGAACGGCGGCTGGCTATACTCTTCCGGGTCGCGGTTGAGATCGAACTGCGGCTGATACCCCTGACTGAGATAGAGCCGCACCGCCTCCGGCTGACGAAACCCCGTAGTCAGGTAGATGTGGCTGTAGCCCGCCAGCACCGCCCGGCGCTCCAGCTCCTGTACCACGCGCGCGGCCAGTCCCTGCTGGCGCAGCGTTTTATTCGTCCATATACGTTTGATCTCTGCGGTATGTTCGTCGAAGGGCTTGTACGCCCCGGTGGCGACGATCTCACCCTCGCGCTCCAGGACGATAAACAGCCCCTGCGGCGCCAGGTACCACTCTGTCAGCTCGACTTCCGCATCCTTTGAAAAGTAGTCGCCGTAACGAGCGGCGTACTCACCGAAAAGCCCCGCGATAATGGGCTGAAGATCGGCATCTTCCAGCGAAACGTCACGAAATTGTTCATGCATAGCGCCTCCTTAATCGCCCAGACCCGCCGGGTTAACTTCGGAACTGGAGATACGCTCCACGCCTTCCCCCCAGCGGTTTAGCACTTTGTCGTAATCTCCGTTCTTGATCGCGCCGTTCAGCGCGGTTTGTACCGGTTCGACCAGGCCGCTGCCTTTTTTCAGCGTCACCGCGATATGCGCCGCCTTCGGCCAGCCGCCGTCGACGCTGCCGACAAGTTTGGTTTTACCGTTGAGCGCCGCTTTCCAGGCGCCGATCACGTTCGGGCCAAAGTAGGCGTCCGCGCGTCCGGACTGAAGCGCCAGCGTTTGGGCCGCGTCGTCTTTGGTGTAGATCGGCGTAAAGGGTTTAAGCCCTTTTTTGAGGTTCTCTTCGTTCCATGCCAGCAGAATGGCTTCCTGGTTGGTGCCGGAACCCACGATGATGCGCAGCCCGGCGATATCCTCTGCCTTCACAAGCGAGTTGATGGGACTGGTGGATTTCACGTAGAAGCCAAGTGAATCCTTGCGATAGGTGGCGAAGTCGAACTTCTCTTTGCGCGCTTTGGTGACGGTGATGTTGCTGATAGCCGCATCGTATTTCCCTGAGGCCACCCCCAGCGGCCAGTCCTCCCAGGAGGTGGGCACCACGTTCAGCTCCAGCCCAAGGCTGTCCGCCACCAGACGCGCAATGTCGACCTCACTTCCCAGCAGGGTCTTGTTGTCGTCGGAAAAGACCGTCAGCGGCGGTTGATTCAGTCCCGCCACCGCCACGGTAAATTTCCCGGGCACGGCAAAGCGATAGTCTTTCGGCAGTTGCGCGATCGCATCGCTGTTTTTGGCGGTATTGATCGGCGTTTTATTGGCCTCAATGCTCACGCCGGTGCCGTTAATATTGACGTTCTCTGCCCAGACGGCAGGGGTAAAAGCCAGCGCAAGCGCCAGAATAAGCGATGATTTCTGCATAGCGTTTTTCTCTTTTATTGTTGTGTGAACTGATTTTTGGGCTCGTCTAAGCCCAGACTTTCGCGCAGCGTGGTGCCGGGATAGTCGGTGCGGAACAGGCCGCGCGCCTGTAAAACGGGCACCACCTGGTCGACAAAGCGCGGGAAGGTGTCCGGCGTACCGCCCTGAATGATGAAGCCATCCGCCGCCTTCTCCTCGAACCAGGCCTGTAAACCATCGGCCACCTGCTCCGGTGTGCCGGAAAAACGCGGGCGCGGCGATGCGGCTTCCAGCGCGACCTGACGCAGAGTTAAGTTGCGCTCACGGGCGTTACGCTTGATTTCATCGGTGGTGCTGCGGAAGCTGTTTTTGCCCAAATCGCCAATATCCGGGAACGGCGCGTCGAGAGAATACTGGCTGAAGTCGTGATGCTCGAAATAACGTCCAAGGTAATTCAGCGCATCATTAATGGAGACCAGTGCCGCCGTGGTTTGATACTGGTTTTCTACGTCATCGGCGTCGTTTCCAACAATCACGCTGACGCCCTGGAATATATGTAAATCCCCTGCGCGGCGGCCGTGACTTTCCAGCTGCTGTTTAACATCGCGGTAAAAAGCCTGGGCTTCTTCCAGCGTGTCATGGTGGGTAAAAATCGCGTCAGCATGTTTTGCCGCCAGCTTTTTACCGTCGTCGGACGCACCAGCCTGAAAGACAATCGGACGTCCCTGCGGGGTGCGGCCAATATTCAGCGGGCCAGAAACCCGTAAGAAATCACCGTGGTGATCCAGAGTATGCAGTTTCGACGCATCAAAGAACTGTCCGCTCTCTTTATTGCGGATAAAGGCATCCCCTTCCCAGGAGTCCCACAGCCCTTTCACCACGTCGAGATACTCATCGGCAATGCGGTAGCGCAGCGCATGCTCCGGGTGTTTTTCGCGGGAGAAGTTCTTCGCTGACCCTTCCAGCGGCGACGTCACCACGTTCCAGCCCGCGCGTCCGTTGCTCAGGTGATCGAGGCTGGCGAACTGGCGTGCAACGGTGAAAGGCTCGCTGTACGAGGTGGATAACGTGCCGACCAGCCCCAGGCGCGAGGTGATACTCGCCAGCGCGGACAACAGCGTCAGCGGCTCAAAGCGGTTTAAAAAATGCGGAATGGATTTCTCGTTAATATAAAGACCGTCGGCCACAAATATAAAGTCGAGCTTGCCCTCTTCTGCTTTTAAAGCCGTTTCTTTGACGAAATCAAAATTAATGCTGGCATCCGCGACCGCCGCGGGATGGCGCCAGGCAGACATATTTCCGGATGCACCATGCAAAATGGTCCCCAGCCGCAATTGACGATGTGCAGACATATTCCCCTCAAATTAATTAAACGTGTTGCAGGGCTTTTTCCGCGAGCTGAGCAAAATAGCGGGCAGCGGGTTCGATTAATGCTTCGTCCGGGTTAAATGCCGGGTGATGTAACCCAAACGGACTGTTGCTGCCAATGCTGACAAACGCGCCGGGTATGTTTTGCAGATAGACCGCGAAATCCTCCCCGCCCATGTGCAGTTCCGCATGCCGGGTTTCATATCCCGCTTCGCGCGCAACCGAGGTGGCAAACCCGGCCCAGTGCTCATCGTTCACCAGCGCGGTGGGTCCGGCGTACCAGGTGATGTTGATCTGCGCGCTAAAGGCGCTGGCAAATCCGGCGGCGATTTCACCGACGCGCGCTTTCACGTTCTGCTGCACTTCCGTGCGGTGCGTGCGCAGCGTGCCCTCCAGCTCAACGCTTTCCGGCAGCACGTTCCAGGTATTCCCCCCGGCGATGCGCGTCACGCTCAGAACGACCGAATCCAGCGTGTTAACGTTACGGCTGGCTACGCTTTGCAGCGCGGTCACCAGCTGGCTTGCCAGCACGATGGCGTCGTTGCCTTCATGGGGACGTGCGGCATGCGCGCCTTTGCCGGTAACATGAATAACGAAGCGATCGACGTTCGCATAGAATGGGCCGCCGCGCGTAGCAAACTCGCCGACCGGCAGTGAAGGCTCGTTATGCATTCCGAAAATCGCGCGTACGTCACGTAACGCCCCGGCCCGCACCATACTTTTTGCTCCGCCGAAATTCTCTTCCGCAGGCTGGAACAGGATCCGCACGCGACCGTTGAGCGAGGCTTCCCGCTCCTTTAGCTTTAACGCAGCGCCGAGGATCACGCTGGTGTGGATGTCATGGCCACAGGCATGCATCACCCCCGCACGCCGGGAGCTAAACGGCACCCCACTGCGCTCGTCGATGGGTAACGCGTCGATATCGGCGCGCAGCGCAACCAGTGCGTTGCCCGTGCCGATCTCCGCAACCAGCCCGGTCTGGAGATCGTAAGGCAGCGGTGCAATCCCGGCCGCCGTCAGCCACTCGCGCAGACGCGCCGTTGTTTCGACCTCCTGACCGGAGAGTTCAGGGTTCTGGTGCAGCTCACGGCGCCAGGCAATCAGTTGTTCGCTAAAGCTCATACGGTCACCTCCCTGTTAAATCGCGCCTCGGCCAGCAGTCGCAGTGACTGCACGCGCGTTGCGCCATCAGCGACCGGCGTGTCGATGATAAATTCGTCAATTCCCCACTGCTGATGCAGCGCGTTGAGCTGTTCAAGCACCGAATCCGCCGTTCCGGCCAGCAGAGACTGCGCCCGACGCGCGATGCGCACCGGGTCACTCCCCGCCTGCCGCGCAAAGGCGTAGGCCTGTTCTTCGCTGGCCACGGTAACGCGCTGTCCGTTTACCAGCTCCACGCCCCACACTTCAACCTTCTGCGCCAGCGCATCGGCCTCAGCCTGGGTTGGGGCAACAATGACCTGCACGGCCACAATCACCTCCCGGACGCTGTGTTGACGCCACGCTGTGACGACCTCGCGCAGCAGCTCAGGATCACCGTTCAGATGGGCGGCAAAGACAAAATGCCAGTCGAGGGAGGCCGCCAGTAGCGCGCTTTCGGTACTGGCGCCCAGCAGAAATCCCCGGGCAGGCACCGGCGGCAGCGGCGTGGCGCGAACGTCCTCCTCCGCTGACTGATTTTCAGGGCGGATCCAGCGATCAAGCTGCGTCAGTTGTTCAGTAAAGCTGCCTTTTTCCTGCGGATTTAGGCCGTACTGCAAGGCGCGGGTAGAAAGCGGCAGACCGCCGGGCGCTTTGCCAACGCCCAGATCAACCCGGCCCGGCGCAATGGCGGCCAGTACGTTAAAATTTTCGGCGACTTTATAGGGGCTGTAATGTTGCAGCATGACGCCGCCTGAGCCCACGCGAATACGTTTTGTTTGCCCGAGGATCCAGGCAATCAGCAGCTCCGGCGAGGGGCTGGCAAGCTGCGGGGTATTGTGGTGTTCGGCAATCCAGAAGCGGTGATAACCCAGCGTTTCTGCCTGTTGCGCCAGTGCTAAGGTTCGCGCCAGCGCATCGGCGGCTGTTTCGTGTTCTGCGACGGGGCTTTTATCCAGAATGCTGATTCGCCATGACATGTTGCGTTCTCGTTTGACTTAACATGTCGTCATTATTAAAGGCGGATTTCACCTCTGAGAAACAATTAATTTACATTTGGATTGCCGGAAATCAGCTATAGCTTACCGCTACTCGTTCGGATACTGCTCGTCGGTGACCTTCTCCAGCCATGCCACCGGGCTCCCGTCGACAGCTTCTGCGATGGCGATATGGGTCATGGCCGTCTGCGCGCTTGCGCCGTGCCAGTGCTTCACGCCGGGTGGGATCCAGGCGATATCACCCTGATTCAGCGGTTCCGCCTCTTTCCCCCACTCCTGTAACCAGCCGCGCCCCTGCGTCACGATCAGCGTTTGTCCAAGAGGATGCGTATGCCAGGCGGTACGTGCGCCGGGTTCAAAGGTGACGGTCGCGCCGCCGACTTTTGCCGGTTCAGTCGCCTGGAAAGGTGCGTCAATGCGCACGCTGCCGGTAAACCAGGCCTCTGGCCCATGAACGGAAGGTAGCGAACCGCTACGGATAATTTTCATGATCTACTCCTCGTTTGCTATTGCGTTAACAGTAGCGTAAAGCCATGGGGAGCATTAGAGTGCATAATCAGAAAGGAACTATGAGTTCAATTCATAAATAGGATAAGCCGCCATGTTAAAAGACAACTTCAACGATCTGCTCTCCTTTATGGTTGTCGCCCGGGAGCGCAGTTTTACCCGCGCCGCGGCGCAGCTTGGGGTATCTCAGTCGGCGCTCAGTCACGCAATGCGCAATCTGGAAGCGAGGCTGGAAGTCCGTCTGTTAACCCGCACCACCCGCAGCGTGGCCCCTACCGAGGCCGGCGAGCAACTCTTCATGCGCTTAAGCCCCCATCTGCTGGAGATCGAGCAGGAACTTACCGCGCTGCGTGATACCCGCGACAGACCTGCCGGGAATATTCGCCTAACCGCCGGGGAGCACGCCATGTCTGCCGTGCTGTGGCCTGTGCTTAAACCCTTTATGGCGCAGTATCCTGACATCAACGTTGAAGTCACGGTGGACGATGGGCTGACAGATATTGTCGATGGCCGCTTTGACGCGGGGGTGCGTCTGGGTGAGCAGGTGGCGAAAGATATGATTGCGATACGTATTGCCCCGGACATGCGCATGGCGGTCGTCGGGTCGGCAGACTATTTGCATCGTTTCGGGGTACCGGAAACGCCGGAGCAGCTTGATCAGCACCGCTGCATTAATATGCGCCTGCCCACACGCGGCGGATTATATGCCTGGGAATTTGAACGGGACGGACGTGAGCTGCGCGTGCGGGTTGACGGCCAATTGATCCTCAACAGCCTGCCGCAACGCATTGATGCCGCCGAAAACGGTCTGGGGCTAGCGTACGTCCCGGAAGATGCGGTTCAGGACGCCCTTGCTGAGGGCCGGTTAGTGCGTGTGCTTGAAGCCTGGTGTCCGGCTTTTGCCGGTTATCATCTCTATTATCCGAGCCGCCGCCAGCACACTTCCGCGTTTTCATTACTTATCGCAGCTCTGCGGCATCCATAAGCTCTACCTATAGGTAACTATTAAGTAAACCTGATGATTAAATCAGCATTCACAGACCTTTTTGCCTAAAAAAACGTCACGATTCAGCGCGTTGTGATCGCCGTCTGCTCTGACCACACGATTTCCTTCGACGAGCATCACTTTCGGCACGGTTATATTTTGCGTCGCTTATCAATTGCGGGTAGGATGCCTCGCCATGTTTTGCCTTATCCATACACAGAATGACTGGAAAGGCAGCATGTGTCTGCGCAGAAGCAATCGTTTGTTTCGGCTTCTGCCAGGCAGGACTATCACGTTAATGGTTCAGACAGGCAAACAGGTAACTCAATGAAAACAAGCAATAAAAGCGCAGCCGATCATCATGCTGCTAAACGTCGCTGGTTGAACTCTCATGAAGAGGGCTATCACAAGGCGATGGGCAACCGTCAGGTGCAGATGATCGCCATCGGCGGCGCTATCGGTACAGGTCTTTTTTTAGGTGCAGGCGCACGTCTGCAAATGGCTGGCCCCGCTCTCGCCCTGGTCTATCTGGTGTGCGGGATCTTCTCTTTCTTCATTCTTCGCGCTCTCGGCGAGCTGGTGCTCCACCGCCCTTCCAGCGGTAGCTTTGTCTCTTACGCCCGTGAATTTCTCGGTGAAAAGGCCGCGTATGTCGCGGGCTGGATGTACTTCGTTAACTGGGCAATGACCGGTATCGTCGATATCACCGCCGTTGCGCTGTACATGCACTACTGGGGCGCGTTTGGCGATGTGCCGCAGTGGGTGTTCGCCCTCGGGGCGCTGGCAATCGTCGGGACCATGAACATGATTGGCGTGAAATGGTTCGCCGAGATGGAGTTCTGGTTCGCGCTGGTGAAGGTGCTGGCCATTGTGATCTTCCTGGTGGTCGGGACCGTATTCCTCGGCACCGGTAAACCGCTGGACGGCAACGCCACCGGCTTCCACCTGATTACCGATAACGGTGGTTTCTTCCCGCACGGCCTGCTGCCAGCGCTGGTTCTGGTGCAGGGTGTGGTGTTCGCCTTTGCCTCCATCGAACTGGTCGGTACGGCGGCAGGTGAATGTAAAGATCCGCAGACGATGGTGCCTAAAGCCATCAACAGCGTGATCTGGCGTATCGGTCTGTTCTATGTGGGCTCCGTGGTATTGCTGGTACTGCTGCTGCCGTGGAATGCATACCAGGCGGGGCAAAGCCCGTTTGTGACCTTCTTCTCTAAGCTGGGCGTGCCATACGTGGGCAGCATCATGAATATCGTGGTACTGACTGCCGCGCTCTCCAGCCTGAACTCCGGGCTCTATTCGACGGGCCGTATCCTGCGCTCCATGTCGATGGGGGGCTCTGCGCCGAAGTTTATGTCGAAGATGAGCAAGCAGCAGGTGCCTTACGCGGGTATTCTGGCTACGCTGGTGGTGTATATCTTTGGCGTGTTCCTGAACTATCTCGTGCCGTCTCAGGTGTTTGAGATCGTGCTGAACGTCGCTGCGCTGGGCATCATCGCCTCCTGGGCCTTTATCGTGGTGTGTCAGATGCGTCTGCGCAAAGCAATTAAAGAAGGGAAAGCGGCTGACGTCAGCTTCAAGCTGCCGGGCGCGCCGGTAACATCCTGGCTTACCCTGCTATTCCTGTTGAGCGTGCTGGTGCTGATGGCGTTCGACTACCCTAACGGCACCTACACCATTGCTACAATCCCGCTTCTGGCGGTGCTGTTGATTGCTGGCTGGTTTGGCGTGCGTAAACGCGTGAATGAAATCCACAGTACCGCCCCGGTTCATCCTGGAGATGACAAACAGGATGGTCCGCTGGTGGAAGAGACGTCGCGTTAATAAAAAAGCCGGGTGGCGGCTACGCCTTACCCGGCCTGCATTTCATTGTTTTCCAGGCCCGGTAAGCGCAGCGCCACCGGGCAATTCCCACCTTAAAGCGCGATACGAATCACATCGTCAGGCTGAGTGGCTTCCTGCTGACGGGTAGACTTCTGTTTCACCGTCACGTACAGCGTTTTACCGTCCGCAGACAGCGCCAGGCTGTTCGGGTAAACCGGCGTATCGAAGGTTTTGGTCACTTTGTAAGTTTTGGCGTCAATCACGCTCACCTTGCCCGCCTCGCGGTGCGTCACATAGGCTTCGTTACGCGCCGGGTTAAACAGTACGGCCAGCGATTCTGGCGCGGCGATTTTCTGCATTACGCTGCCATCTTTCAAATTCACCACCAGCACTTCAGGCTGTTTTGAATCCGTCACAAACGCACGCTGGCTGGCAGTGTCCAGGCTCAGGTTCAGGTAGAAGTGCTCTTTTCCGTCTTCCTGTACTTTCTTACGGCTGAGGATTTTGTTGGTCGCGGTATCAATGGTCACCAGCTCACCGTCCGCATTGGTGGTATACAGGCGTTTTGCCTTCGCATCCAGCGCCAGACCGGTGCTGAACGTGCCGGTGTTCCTAATGGTGTCCTTCAGCTTCAGCGTTGCGCCATCAACAACCCAGATCACGCTCTCCTTGCCGATGCCGGTAATGTATACCGTATTGGTCGTGTCATCGGCCACCAGCTGGCGCGGCTGAAGCGGCTTCACCGTGTCGCTACGTTTGCGATCGTCCAGCACCAGGCGCCCTTTCACCTCGCTCGTTTTGGCGTCAATCGCCGTCACGGCACTGTTGACGGTGTTACCGAACCACAGCGTCTGGGTGGCGTTATCGATCGTGGCGCCAAACGGCTTGAGATCGTTATGAATCGCCTGCGTCACTTCCAGCGTGACCGGATCCAGACGATAGACCACGCCGCCCTTATCGGTTTTGCGGCTTTGTGACGTCGCAACCCACAGCGCGTTTTCCTGCTGGCTGACGGCCATTTCATACGCGCCCTTGCCGACCGCTTTGCGCAGCATCTCTTCAGCGGCATGAACCTGGAACGTACCGGCAAACAGTAAAGAGCCCAACAGCAGAGACCCACGCAGGCGCGGCGAGCACAGATGACGTAAAGACATAACAATTCCTTTTTAAATGAGGAGATTTACCGCTGACATCGCTTCCGGCGGGCAAAGTCATCGCTTTGCCGTTATTTTAATGAGAATAGTAATCATTAATGAGTTGAATGTGGAGTATTTCTTTCCTGCAAAACCTTACATTCACGAAATGTGCGGTTATAGTTTTCATAACATTTACAAAGGATTTAACATATATACACAGGTTCCAGTTGATTTGGTTCGAATTTTCTCTTAACCGGCTTACTCCATGAAAATTATTACTGCCCATAAGGCCTCACTACCCCTGTTGTTCGTTCCCGTCATTTTTGGCCCGCTGAGTGCGATGGCCGCGGATGAACAGACCCTGATCGTCAGCGCCACGCCGCAAACCGTCTCAGAACTGGACACCCCGGCCGCAGTCAGCGTGGTGAGCGGCGAGGATATGCGACATGCCACACCGCGCATCAACCTTTCTGAATCCCTTGGGAGCGTACCTGGCCTGCAAATCCAGAACCGCCAGAACTATGCTCAGGATCTGCAACTTTCCGTTCGCGGATTCGGCGCGCGCTCAACCTTCGGCGTACGCGGGATCCGCATGTACGTGGACGGCATTCCGGCAACCATGCCCGACGGCCAGGGGCAGACATCAAACATTGACCTCAACAGCATAGAGAGCGTCGACGTGCTGCGCGGCCCCTTCTCTGCCCTGTACGGTAATGCCTCCGGCGGCGTGATCAACATCAACACCCAGACCGGACAACAGCCAGCCACCATTGAAGCCAGCAGCTATTACGGCAGCTACGGCACCTGGCGTTACGGTATGAAGGCCACCGGGGCGGTGGGTGATGGTACTCAGGCGGGCGATGTGGATTACGCCGTATCCACTACCCGTTTTACCACCCATGGCTATCGCGACCACAGCGGCGCGCGCAAAAACCTCGCCAACGCGAAACTGGGCGTGCGCATTAATGATGTCAGCAAGCTGACGCTGATTTTTAACAGCGTGGACATGAAAGCCAACGATCCAGGCGGACTGAGCTATCAGGAGTGGCAGAATAACCCGCGCCAGTCACCACGTGGCGATCAGTACAACACGCGTAAGACCATTAAGCAGACCCAGGCCGGGATCCGCTACGACCGTCAGCTGAGCGAACAGGACGACCTCAGCGTGATGATGTATGCCGGTGAGCGTGAAATGACTCAGTACCAGTCCATTCCGGCGTCCACTCAGCGCGAGAATCCTGCGCATTCGGGCGGTGTGATTGATATGCAGCGTCACTATCAGGGTATTGATACGCGCTGGACCCACCGCGGCGAACTGCTGGTTCCGGTGACATTTACCACCGGGTTGAACTACGAAAACATGAGCGAAAATCGTCGCGGGTATGAGAACTTCGTTATGGACAACGGCGTGCCAGATTATGGCGTGAAGGGTAATAAACGCCGTGACGAACGCAATCTGATGTGGAACCTGGATCCCTACCTGCAAACCCAGTGGCAGCTAACGCAAAAACTGTCCTTAGAGGCGGGCGTACGTTATAGCTCCGTCTGGTTTGACTCCAACGATCGTTACATTACCCCGCAAAACGGTGATGACAGCGGCGACGCCAGCTACCACAAATGGCTCCCGGCAGGTGCGGTGAAATACGCCGTGACCGACGCATGGAACCTGTATGCCGCGGCAGGACGGGGATTTGAGACGCCGACCATCAACGAACTTTCCTACCGTTCTGATGGCAAAGGTGGCCTCAATATGAACCTGCAACCGTCCACCAACAACACCTATGAGATTGGCAGCAAAACCCGCATCGGCAATGGCATCCTGACGGCGGCGCTGTTCCGCACGGATACCGACAATGAGATCGTGGTGGACGAAAGCAAGGATGGTCGCACGACTTATAAAAACGCGGGGAAAACGCGCCGCCAGGGTGTGGAAATTGCGCTCGACCAGCAGTTTGCCGAGAACTGGAAGCTGAAGATGGCGTGGACCTATCTTGATGCCACCTACCGCACCAACGTCTGTAGCAATGCAGACTGTAGCGGCAACCGGATGCCGGGGATCGCCCGTAACATGGGATATGTGTCGTTTGGCTGGGAGCCTGAGGAAGGCTGGTACGCGGGGACAGATGCCCGCTACATGAGCGATGTCATGGCCAACGATACCAACACCGCTAAAGCGCCCTCTTATACCGTTGTGGGCCTGAATACCGGCTATAAACTCAACTACGGCAAATGGGGAATGGACGTCTTTGGTCGCGTCGATAACCTGTTCGATAAAGATTACGCCGGTTCAGAGATTGTTAACGCTGGCTACAACCGCTATTACGAACCTGCCCCTGGTCGCAACTATGGCGTGGGCCTGTCGGTCTCTTATCGTTTTGAGTAAACCATTCTCCGGCAGCGCACGTTGCCGGTAAAAAAATAAGCAAAATAACATCATTCCCGGTTGCCTGATGCGCCGGGAATATAATCAAGGACGTTTGATACAAATAAACAAATAAGTGCGCCAGAGGGATCCTTAACTGTAGTATTGCCGTTGCAGAAGAATATTGGCTTCATCAATGGCTTTGTCGATCGCTTCCCGGCTGGCCGTCACATCCCTTTGCTCAAGCGCAGAAAGCAGATCGTCATAATGATAGGTCGCTGCGGGAACCTCGCTTAACTCTTCATGCAGATAGTGAATGCACGGACCAATCCGTACCCAGAGCTGCTCAATCAGCGAGTGAAGGGTCGGCATCTCGGCATACTGATAGAGCGTGAACCGGAACACGCGGTTGGCATGGATCGCTTTCTGTACATCGCCCTGATGCATGGCGGCACTGAAGTTATCTGACAGCGCGCGTAACGCATCCAGTTTGGTCTCGGTCATATTCTGGCACGCCGCCGCAACGGCCATCGGTTCAAGCTGCTTTCTGATGGCGTTAATTTCGTTATAGCGTTCCAGCGTCACTTCTGGCACCAAAAACGCCTGCGCTGGCGTGGCCTGTAATGCCCCCGCCGACACCAGGCGCAGCAGGGCTTCGCGCACCGGTGTGATACTGGTGCCCAATTTATCCGCAATCTCTTTTGTAACGAGTCGAGCCCCAGGTTTTAATGAGCCCGTAATTAATGCTCCCTTTAAACTGTTCTCTACTTGCAAAGTCAGACTGATTCTTTGTGCTTTTTCCATATGTTCCAAATCAAGCATGTTTAATTCCCGTAGCCAAACAAAATGCCATTTTCAGCGTCTGTTTAAAAAAACATCGCCGGTTAGATATATCCTGTATCGTCATGCCTGGTATGAGGGGCGCGCGTAATATTAAAATCGCTCAAATAATATTGCATTTTTCACTTCTGGCTCAGCTGGGCCGAGGCGCGCAAAGCTTATGGATTAATTAAAGACAATATATCGTATCTTCACAAATAATTATGGCGGACACTGCCCGCCATAACCGATGCTCTGTTTAGTCGGCCGCCACGCGGATCACAACCTTGCCGAAGTTTTTCCCCTCAAGCAGGCCAATCAGGGCGTCCGGCGCCGCGTCCAGCCCTTCCGTAACCTGCTCGCGATAGTGAATTTTGCCTTCCTGCACCCAGCGGCCCATTTCCTGCTGGAACTCGTCAATACGATGACCATAGTCCTGCGCGATAATAAAACCCTGCATACGGATGCGTTTTTTCAGGATGGTCCCCATCAGTAGCGGTAAGCGGTCCGGACCCTCCGGCAGGTTGGTCGCATTGTAGCCGCTGACCAGTCCGCAAACCGGCACGCGCGCGGAGGTATTCAAGAGCGGCAGCACGGCGTCAAAGACTTTACCGCCGACGTTTTCGTAATACACATCAATGCCCTGCGGGCAGGCTTTAGCCAGTTGTTCGTCAAAATCATCCGCATGGTGATCCAGACAGGCATCGAAACCGAGCACGTCGACAGCATGACGGCATTTCTCCTCCCCGCCAGCCACGCCGATGACCCGGCATCCTTTGATTTTACCGATCTGCCCCACCGTTGCGCCGACCGGCCCCGTGGCCGCCGCCACGACAAGGGTTTCCCCTGCCTGAGGCTGGCCGATATCGAGCAGCCCCATATACGCGGTGAAGCCCGGCATCCCTAGCACGCCGAGTGCCCATGAAGGATGCGACGGGTTTTGACCCAACTTAACCAGCCCCTGCCCGTCGGATAGTTCATACTCCTGCCAGCCGCTGTAACCCAGAACCCATTCACCCTCTTTATAATCCGGATGACGGGAGGTCTCGACGCGGCTTACCGTGCCGCCCACCATCACCGCGCCAATCTCGACCGGAGGTGAATAGGATGGCGCATCGCTCATACGGCCTCGCATGTACGGATCAAGCGAGAGCCATACGGTGCGTAATAACACCTGCCCCTCTGCGGGCGCGGGGATCGGCTGCTCTTCCAGGCGGAAATTATCGGCAACCGGCGCGCCGTGTGGACGGGAAGCCAGTACCCAGCGTCGGTTTTGCGTAGTAGATTGACTCATTCATCGCTCCTTACTGCTGAAAATGTCATTCAAGTCTGGCACGTTATCCTGCGGATCGCCTGTGCATTATGAGCCGGACTGATTAAGCCGCACGACCAGATAAAGGCACGATTCATCCGTTTCGTTGATAAACCGGCAGTCGTTCGGCGGCCCGAGTTCCAGACAATCTCCGGCCTTCATTTCATGGCGAGTATCCCCCTCCAGAAAGACCAGTTCACCTGCCTGCAACCAAATCAGCTGTCGTGCCAGCGCATAAGAGGAGGCGGGCATCGGCACATCGCTACCTGCGGGTAGCTCCACCTGGACGAGGTCGATAGGCATATCGCTGCGCGGCGACACATGGCGACGCAAATAGTGGGTTTGCGGATCGCGCCAGACGGGCTGATTCGCCAGACGTAACAGTTTGCCCTCCTGCATTTCCGCGCGCGCAATAAGCGTAGACATGCTAATACCGAAGGCACCGGATAACCGCGCAAGCAGCGTCGCCGTTGGGCTACTGTCTCCCCGTTCAATCTTGTGGATCATGGCGCGTGAGATACCTGCCCGTTCGGCCAGTTCGCTTAATGACCAGCCCCGCGACTCGCGTTCAAGGCGTATGCGGGCGCTAATGCGTTGATTCATATTGTCTGTCATTGTATTCATGACGTCATACTATAGTGTACGGATGGTTTTTCGGGGCAGTTTTGTGACAAAAAAATAGGGATTTTGTCGTAGCGATGCAATATTAGAACTGTGTAATATTGTGAGTAAATCGTACTACTATAGTGAACAACACAGCCAGAGGTTACCCATGATTGTTCGTCATGCCTGCAAAGAAGATTGTGCCGCTATCGGTGAAATTTATAACCATGCGGTGCTGCACACCGCCGCCATCTGGAATGATAAAACTGTCGACACCGATAACCGTATCGCATGGTTTGAGGCGCGTACTCTGTCGGGTTATCCAGTGCTGGTCAGTGAAGAAGACGGAGTGGTGACGGGATACGCCTCATTTGGCGACTGGAGAGCGTTCGACGGATTTCGCCACACGGTGGAGCACTCGGTGTACGTTCATCCCGAACATCAGGGCAAAGGCATTGGCCGGCTGCTGATGACGGAGTTAATCAAGGAAGCCCGCCAGATCGGTAAACACGTGATGGTTGCCGGTATTGAGGCGCAGAACCAGGCGTCAATTCATCTGCACGAAACCCTGGGCTTTATTACCACCGGCAATATGCCGCAGGTGGGAACCAAATTCGGTCGCTGGCTGGACTTAACCTTTATGCAGCTCCAGCTTGATGAGCGCAGCGATCCGGATGCTCTGCCATGAATCAATCGTTGACGTTAGCGTTTCTGGTAGCCGCCGGGATTGGGCTGGTGGTGCAAAACACCCTGATGGTGCGCATTACGCAATCTTCCTCCACCATTCTTATCGCCATGCTGCTGAACTCGCTGGTGGGGATTGTGCTGTTTGTCAGCATTTTGCTGGTGAAAAATGGCCTGGCGGGGTTTAACGAACTGGCGTCAACGGTGCGCTGGTGGACGTTGATCCCCGGCCTGCTGGGGTCTTTTTTTGTCTTTGCCAGTATTAGCGGCTATCAGAATGTGGGCGCGGCAACGACCATTGCCGTCCTGGTGGCAAGCCAGCTGATTGGCGGCCTGGTGATGGACATCCTTAAGAGCAACGGCGTTCCCCTGCGCGCGCTGGTTGGCCCGGTCTGCGGCGCAGTGATGCTGGTGGTCGGCGCCTGGCTGGTGGCGCGGCGCCAGTTTTAACCCTTACAGAATAGTCCCACCCTGCGTAAGGTGGGCATGGCGCGCCTCCGCCTCTTCTTTATGCTGCTTACCATGATGCGCAATCGCGGTACGCAGGCGCTGCTGCTGGGTATAGCGATCTTCACGGCTGAGCTCTGCATCATCGCTTAATTCGATCAGCAGTTCGTTCATGTGAGTAATTACGCTCTCTTCGATGGTGGCATCGACGCGGGCGATAACATCATTTAAATGTGACATTGTCACTCCTTTTCACGTGCCCGGTGGCGCTACGCTTACCGGGCCTACATTTGACACCCGTAGGCCGGGTAAGGCATAGCCGCCACCCGGCAAAATACGATCAGTTCAGCTTCGCTTTCGAGAAATCGCTGCCCATCAGGCTTACGCTGTACCCGGTCACATTGCTGCGGGTCGCGTAGAACGTTTTGCCGTTAGCTAACGCAATCCACGGTGCCTGCTGGTAGAAAATCTCCTGTGCCTGACCATACAGCTTCGCACGTTCGTCCGGGTTGCTGGTCAGTTTGGCCTTTTGCACCAGCTCATCATACCCCTTATCACACCAACGCGCGGCGTTAGATCCGGTTTTGATGCTGTTACAACCCAGTAGCACATCGGCGAAGTTGTCCGGATCGCCGTTATCAGACATCCAGCCGAACAGCGCGGAATCATGCTCGCCTTTGCGCATGCCGGAGAGATATTCCCCCCACTCGTAAGAGACGATTTTCGCCTTCACGCCCACCTTCGCCCAGTCAGCCTGGATCATCTCTGCAATGCGTCGGGAGTTCGGGTTGTACGGACGCTGAACCGGCATGGACCAGAGGGTCACTTCCGCGCCTTTCTCCAGACCCGCCTGCTTCAGCAGCGCTTTCGCTTTTTGCGGATCGTAGCCGTAATCCTTCAGATCTTTGTTAAAGCCGAGCATGTTCGGCGGGATCGGCGATTTAGCGACCGTACCAGACCCCATAAAGACCGCGTTCACAATGGCCTTTTTGTCCGTCGCGTAATTCAGAGCCTGGCGCACCAGCACGTTATCAAACGGTTTTTTCTCTGTGTTGAACGCCAGGTACCCCACATTCAGCGCATCCACCGAGTGCAGCGTCAGGTCTTTGTTTTTCTTGATCGCTTCAAACTGCACCGGCGACGGCGCAGGAATGATCTGACACTCGTTCGTTTGCAGCTTCGCCAGACGCGTCTCAACGTTTGGCGTGATGGAGAAGATCAGGTGTTTGGTCGGCACCTCACCGTCCCAGTAGTTCGGATTGGCGACGTAGCGGATCAGCGAATCCACCTTGTACTGCTGAAGCACATACGGCCCGGTACCGATTGGCCAGGTGTCCACATTTTCAGGCGTGCCCTTTTTCAGCATCGCGTCCGCGTACTCGGCAGAGAGGATCGAGGCGAAGTCCATTCCCCAGTCGGCCAGGAAAGCCGCGTTGGGTTCACTCAGCGTGAACTGAACGTGATAATCGTCGATCTTTTTCACATCCTGAATGAGCTTGTCGAGGCCCACGTCATTAAAGTATTCGTAATTACCTTGGGAAACATTGTGATAGGGATGCTTAGGGTCTTTCTGACGCATAACGGAGAAAATAACGTCATCAGCGTTAAAATCACGGGTCGGTTTGAAGTATTTATTGCTGTTGAATTTCACCCCTTTACGCAGGGTAAACGTGTATGTTTTGCCGTCTGGCGAAATGGTCCACGACTCCGCAAGAGAAGGCACCGGCGTGTTTTTTACCGGGTCGAAGTTAATCAGACGGTTATACAGCGTTTGCGAGCTGGCAACAAACGAGGGGCCAGAGCTGGCGATCTGCGGGTTAAACGACTCCGGCGACGCCTCGGAGCAGTAGATAATGGTGTCTTTGTTTGCCGCCCATGCGGCGCTTGCCGGTAGCAGCGCGCTCAGCGCGAGGGCGAGCACGGTTTTCCCTGTAAACATGGTTATTACCCTTTCGGTTTTATTATAGTGAACAGTAATAACAGCACAGACGTTTTGGCCTGACAAATAACGAATCACTATCAGGTTATTCTAAAGCCGTACATTTCGCTGGTTTTAACATCAGCCCGCAGAAACCGATTTGCCTTAAGGTCCATTATTCGTCAAGCACAACCGTCACGATCAATGCCGCAAGAAATCGTCCCTTTTGTCGTCTCCTCAGCCGTTTGCTTGCTTACCTGATTCGCTAAAGTAATGGCGTGAAGAAGTCTACAGGACCAAATCGTGGCAAAAACACTTTTACGCAGCGGTAATCTGGATGATTTTCAGGCCGTTGGCGGCGGCGGACAGGCCGTTTTTGAATCAGCGCTGCAAATCCGCGAAGCGCTTCGGTTGCGCAAACAGCAGGCTATCGTCGATTGCCTGGCCATTCCTCAGGTCAATGACGGCGGCGATCGCGTTGACTGGTACTCCCCGGTTGAGGGAACCGTCTCCAGCTGGAAGGCGGCGGATGAAGACGATCGTTTTCGCGCCCTGCGCTATCTGGAAAACACGCTCGCCAGCATGGAGTCGCTAAGTAAAAAATGCCTTCAGTCACCGAAAACGGCGCAGCAACTGTTTGGATCTCTGCTCTCTAAAGCTTTCCAGTTTCCCGGTGAAAACTTTGTTTTCCTGGTGGATGGCAAACCGGTGATCTGCTTCTGGGGTTTCGTCAATCTTAACGAAAACGCGCGCGACGACGTGCTGGACTGCCTGCGCGAATCGTTGGTCCCTGAACCTGAACCCGTGATGATTAACGAACCTGAACCTGAGCCAGAACCGGCCCCGGTGGTGACCTTCGAGCAGGCCGACGCGCCGCTTATCACGCCTGTGGCTACCGTCCGTATCACCGAAGATGAGCTGTATACGCCAGAGCCGGTGCGCATGAACACCGTGCCGTCAGAGCCCGCACCAGCGGTGGTGCAGAAAAAACGTCGCTTCCCCCTGTGGTTGCTGCCGGTTGCCGCCGTCATTATTGCAGCCATTGCCACGCCGCTGCTCTGGCCAAAACAGGCCCCGACCGCAGCGCCAGTTACCTCACCAGCGCCAGCACCTGTCGCCATTGCTCCGGCCCCCGTGAAGACGGTTGAGCCGCTTGAGCTGAAACTCCCGCTGCACCAGGCAGAAGTGGTAGAGCCCAAGGTGAAGACGCCTGCCCCGGCAGCCGAACCGGTGGTCATTACCGCGATACCGAAAGATGCGATGGTGATGGAGGCAAACCAGGTCAAAGCGGGGTTAACGCGCTTCCTGAACGGCACCTGGCGCGCGTTTCTCGATGTGCAGGATCCGCTCACCGGCAAACCGCCGTCTCTGCGCTACCAGATCCAGAACAATAAAGGTTTCGCCCGGGTCGTGCATGGCGACAACATTGTCTGCCGGGTAGACGTCTTTTCCGGATTACACAGCAACGGCGAGCTGTTGATCAAAACGCGCGGAAACGCTCGTTGCACCGACGGTTCACGCTATCCGATGCCGGAAGTGACCTGTAAGGCAGGTGCCAGCGACGTGGCGGAATGCACCGCACGTTACGATGCCAACACCGTCGTTCCTCTGACGTTCAAGAAAGCAGGTGTCTGATCCTATGCTGGTTAATCTTTGCGACTATAAACAGAGCGTGACGCTGATTGCTAACAGCGGCGTACAGTTTCTCGATTTTGGCCTGACTCCGCAGGACACCGCCAGCAACGGGCGTTTCGTGCGTAAAACGGCAAATGGCCCGCTGCTGCGCCTGGATTTTGACCTGGTCAACGGCCGGTACACGCTGCCTGCCACCGATGGCGGGAAGCCGGAAGTGGTCAAGCCTGAAAGCACCATTCCACTGCATGACTCCCTGACCGTGCTGGACGGTGTCTGGCTGCCGCTTCCTTTCCTGCGCTTTAACCCGCCGCGGACGTTTGTTGATGGCCCGGATAACTGGGCGCGCGTCCAGGTACGGAAGCTGTCCACGCCCGACGCGGCTGGAAATACGCACCGGGTCACCGTCGCGCTCGACAGCCAGATTGAGGAGCATGCGACGTCTGCCCTGTCGCCGGTTGAAAACGACATTCTTAACGGCACGCGTTTCGCCCTCGCCTGGCGCGACAGTGAGGTTGAGAGTTTCCTCGACCAGACCTGGATTGACGGCTGGCTGCGTGAAGCCTTCACACAATATGCTGACGGGGTTGAAAAACGCGCCGAGCGCGAGCTGCATCAGGCCATGCGCAGCTTTGAATATCAGGCGCACTGGCTCAACCTGCTCTCCATGCTCGGTGAACAACTCACCGTGCCGGAAGTGAAGTTTGTCACCCATACCCTGAGCACCCCTGCTATTCCTGTCGATCTGATCCTTGACGTAGGCAACACCCACACCTGCGGCGTGATTATTGAAGATCATGGTGATGCCAACGACGGCCTGCGCCAGACGGCTGAACTCCAGGTGCGTTCCCTGAGTGAGCCGCAGTTCCTGAATGAGCCGCTTTTTACCAGCCGTCTTGAATTTTCCGAAGCGCGTTTTGGCAAGCAGCACTTCTCGGTGGAAAGCGGCCGGGAGGATGCGTTCGTCTGGCCATCCATTGTCCGCGTGGGTGATGAAGCGCGTAAGCTGGCGATGCAGCGTCTGGGCACGGAGGGCAACAGCGGTATCTCCAGCCCGCGTCGCTATCTGTGGGACGAGACGCCGGTGGTGCAGGACTGGCGCTTTAGCCAGATGAACAGCAAAACCCAGCGCGAACCGCTGGCAACTGCGTTTCCGCTGATGAACCTGATGAACGACGACGGGGAACCGCTCTTTACGCTGCCGCAGGATGAGCGCCTGCCGGTGTTCTCTCCGCAGTACAGCCGCAGCACCCTGATGACGCACATGCTCTGCGAGCTGCTGGCTCAGGCGCTTGGCCAGATTAACAGCGTGGCCACCCGCCTGCGGCTCGGCTTCCCGGCCTCTCCCCGCCAGCTGCGGACGCTGATCCTCACCCTGCCTTCGGCAATGCCGAAACAGGAGCGCGAGATTTTCCGTCGCCGCATGTTCGAAGCCATCGCCATCGTCTGGAAAGCGATGGGCTGGCACCCGCAGGATGAAGATTTTGCCAGCCGCAAGCAGCAGGAAAAAAGCGTGGTGCCGGTCCCTGAGATCCAGATGGAGTGGGACGAGGCCAGCTGCGGCCAGCTGGTGTGGCTGTATAACGAAGCCATTTCCCATTTTGGTGGCCAGACCGAGGCCTTTTTCGCCTCCCTCGCCCGTCCGGATCGCGCGCCTGAGCCAGGCGTCCAGCCGGGGCGCGCTCTGCGCGTGGCCTCGATTGATATCGGCGGCGGCACGACGGATATGGCCATCACGCACTATCAGCTAGACGATGGTACCGGTAATAACGTCAAAATCACCCCGCAACTGCTGTTCCGCGAAGGGTTCAAGGTCGCTGGCGACGACACACTGCTGGACGTGATCCAGCGCTACGTTCTGCCCGCCCTGCAAACCCAGCTTCAGAAATCCGGCATTGCCGATGCCTCCCAGCTGATGGCATCCCTGTTCGGCGACTCCGGGCGGATCGATACCCAGGCGGTCCTGCGCCAGCAGACGGCACTTCAGCTCTTTATGCCGATCGGCCACGCGATCCTGGCGGCGTGGGAATCGAGCGATGTTGACGATCCGCTGGCCGGGCTGCATGCCACCTTTGGCGATCTGCTTGCGCAAAAACCGACCCGCAACGTGATGAACTATCTCCGGCAGGCGATCGACCATGCGTTGCCTGCCGGCTCAGAACACTTTGATCTGTTCAGCGTCCCGCTGCACGTCAGTTTCCGCGAGATGCAGGACGCGATGCTGGCGGGTCAGTTCACGCTTGCCGCCCCGCTGCATGCGGTATGTGAGGCGATCTCTCACTACAGCTGCGATATTCTGCTGATCACGGGACGGCCAGGCTGTCTGCCAGGCGTTCAGGCCTTGATTCGCCACCTGCAACCGGTGCCCGTCAACCGCATCGTCTGGCTGGATAAATACCAGGTTCATGAATGGTATCCGTTCAGCCAGCAGGGACGGATCGGCAACCCGAAATCCACCGCCGCCGTGGGTGCGATGCTCTGTAGTCTGGCGCTGGATCTTCGTCTGCCGCGCTTTAACTTTAAAGCAGCAGATATTGGCGCGTACTCTACGGTGCGCTATCTGGGCGTGCTGGATAACACCATCAATACCCTGCGGGACGAGAACGTCTGGTATCACGATATCGACCTCGATAAACCCGGCGCGAAACTGGACGCCCGTCTGCACTTCCCGCTGCGCGGCAACGTTACGCTCGGCTTCCGGCAACTGGCCAATGCCCGCTGGCCCGCGACGCCGCTCTATACCCTGAGCATCAACTCTGCCGAGCTGGCGAAAGCCATTGCGGGCGACGGCGTACTGAACGTGCGCCTGAAGCTGTGTGGCGGCAGTAAGCAGGAGGGCCCGGAATCTTTCGAGCTGAGTGATGCCTGGCTACAGGACGGCACGCCAGTGCCGCCGGACGCCCTGACCTTTAAACTGAATACTCTGGCCGATCGCCGACACAGCGGCAGCCACTACTGGATCGACAGCGGGAGCGTATACCTTAAATGACTGCGACGACTGCCACCACTCAGGCCTTAATCGGGTGGATCAACGAGACGCGACAGCACGCCCCGATGCTGGATAACGAAGCCGACGCCCTGCTTGCCCGCCTTAACGCCGCGCGCGCGCGTGAAGAGGCCCTCGAACGTGCCCTTGTCTGCCAGGGCAGCATCGGCTTATACGGCCACTCGCAGGCCGCGAAAGCGCATCTGCTGGCCTCCCTGTGCGGCAGCGGCGACGAACGGCTGAACGTTACGCCGGGTCAACGCACGTTTGATTACTTCTCGCATATTAACCCCGGGCATGCGCCGACCAATATGGCCGTGCGTTTCACCAGAGCGACCAGCGAGGTCGCAGACGACGCGTTTCCCCTGCGCCTGAGCCTGGTAACGGAGGCCGAGCTGGTACAGCTGTTTATCGCCCGCACCACGTTGGATCCGCAGATCCGTGCGGTGGATAAATCGGTGATTGAAGCCCGGCTTGAGAAGTGGCGTACGCTGCGTCAGCCGCACAGCGAGCCGGGAATAACGGCGCAGGAAGTCGCGACCGTTGCCCGGTTCTGGCAAACCGTAGTACCCGGCGCTAAGCAGCATATTGATGATGCCCTGTGGCACCAGTTTGCCCTGCTGGTTCCGTCGCTTGATCTCAGCACCCGCGCCAGCGTCTGGTCTCTGCTGTGGGGTGAGCAGCAGGAGTTAACCCAGCAGTGGCTTAAACTCGCCCAGGTGCTGCATCAAACCAGCCATGCCAGCGCGCTTGCGGCGCCGTTGAGTCTGCTGGTGGACAGTTTTGGTCTGCCGTGTGAAGGTTTCCTTACTCACGGGGCCTTTACCGTGCCGGAAGCGCAGGAAACATTGCTTCATCCGGTAAATAACGGCGAGTTGCTTAATGCCATTAGCCTGTCCGTCGATGTGCTGGCCTGCCTGACCCGCGAAGTGGTGCTGCCCGTTGAAAACTGCGTTCTGGATAACGTAGATATTATTGATATTCCGGCCATTTCTGAGGAAAACACGCCGCTGATGACGCAGGCAAAATGCCTGTGGTTGCTGGAGCATTATCGTCAGCACATACAGCCGGATGTCCTGGTTATCTGCAATGCGACGGCCCACCACCAGCAGACGGCAAAAACGGCCAGGCTCCTGCAAAACTGGGTCAAAGAGACGCAGCCGGTGGAAGAGTCCGCGTTGCCGGGCCTGGTCTGGGCCATTACCCCTCACGATGCGCGGTTTACCACAAAGCAGAATCTGGACGAAGCGGTGCAACAGTTGCTGGGCCAGCCGGGTCTGCGCTGGGGTACGCTCCAGGCGCTCGATACCCACAGCATGCAGCGGGTGATTGAGTGGCTGTCGCAGGCTACCCTTCCAGCACAGCGCCAGAAGCGTCTCCACGCGCTGAAAAGGCTGTTGCAACAGTCTCTTTCGACGCTGATGCGCGCATACGTCGCCCCACTCACTCAGGAGCCAGGCGCAGGGCGGGCAGAGGCCGAAAAAATGGTCCGAACGCTGCAAGGCAGCGCCGCTCGTCATGGTGAACTGCTTGAAGGACTTCTCCCGCCGTTAAATGCGTTTGAGACGCTGCTGACGGTTCACCAGCCCCGTGAGGAACAGGTCAACGGCCTGTTTAACGACGTTATCGATCTGTTTGCGGAAGAGACGCCGGAATATCCAGGCGCGTTGCAGACCAAAGACAAGGCGCGACTGGCCCATAACGTGTGGGTTAACCATCTTCGTCAGTGGAGTCGCAACGACGCGGCCGCCACCCGTCTGGGCCTGGACCCAGAGGTATTGCAGCAAATTGCGGATGTGCTGATCGTTACCAGCTACCGGCTGGATCTGCCGCTGCAACTGCAACGTATTGCAGAAACAGATAAAAGCAGTGCTGCGCAGCTGCATGCCGCGACAGGCAATTTCATTAGTTGGCTTGGCTATGAACTGACGCCCGTTTCTGAACGGCCTGCAAGCCGGATCCGCAAAGGTCAGCCAATTTTTGTGACGCCAGTTGTGAGCAACGCTTCACCCCGTCTTACCCGACTTGGCGAGCAGCCTGTTCATGCGGCGACAGCCTATGTTTATGACTGGCTGGTTGCGCTCTACACCCGCGCGATTGAGAATGTGGATTATCAGTGCCCGTATGACATTAAGCCTGCTGCGCGGAAAGCCTTGTCTGCCTTGCTGTCTTAATCATTGCAGCCCGCAGCAATGCGGGCTACCCCTTCATGATCCGTTTATGAAGCCAGACAAAGCCTGAGCCAACGCTGACGGGTTTTCCCAGGACATTGAATGGCCCGCATCAGGGATAATTTTTACAGCAACGCCTTTTTGTTGCAGGCGATTAAAATCTTCATCAGGCAGGGACCACTCACCAAAAACTAACATGACCGGGCAGCTCAATGACAAAAACAGGTGTTCCCAGTCGGGTTTAACGCCCTTGACCAGGCTCGTTGCGCCGCGCCAGACGGCCCAGGGGGCATTGCTTTGAAGGCTTCCAGACCACGCCGTCGTTTCCGCCCGCAGCATGTCATCATAGCCCTGTTCCAGAAAATGTTGTTCCGTTTGGGCCGCAATTGCCCGGCTGAACATCCCGCCACCCGCATGAAAATTGGGTTCAGACACTATCAGGCCTTTAACGCGTGACTTTAGCAGCGTTGCCGTTTCGATCGCGATACTCCCCCCCATGCTATGACCATAGAGCCAAAGACTATCCAGGCCGAGATGGTCTAACAGTTCAACCACCACCTGCGCCTGTTCACTTGTGCGATAACGGTAGTTGTCAGGTTTGTCACTGTAACCGCTACCGGGGAGATCGATCAGAATGGCTCTGCGCCCCCCGAAACGGGTATCACAGACAATACGAGGATATTCATACGACGATGCACAGCCCAACCCGTGGATAAACACAACCGGGTCACCGAAACCGGGAAGATCCTGCCAGCGCACCGTGCAGCCTGCTTGCTGTGAATAGAAACTGTTCATAAGCACTCCATGTATGACGGACTGTATATTTATACAGCCTCAATGTATGGAATGCTATGTCTGGATGCCGATTCTGGAAGCGTGCTTCAGAAAAGAGAGATCAACAGGGCAACAGGAAAGCTCATCGGCCAGGTGGAACCCACCAGGAATGCGCTCAACAGGCGAATACGTTTACGATCTTTAGACAGGAACCAGGTGATTAATGCGCAGATGGAGGCCATGATTGCGTAGAACACCAACATCTTTTGATACAACGTCATTCTGTTTACCTGAGCCGAAAAATAACCGCACGCAATATGCGTCATATGTTGACACAGATCAAGTTTTTTCGTTACATCATAACCACTTAAATACTAAGGATAATAACAACTGAGTACCTTGTGTAACAACGCCGGGTAAAGCAAAACGGTTATTATTGATAAGATGCATATTAAATGCACTTTTTGATAAATCCATCCCCTCAGAAAGCAGTTTAATAACAGCAGGCTTTTAAGGGAGGAAACATGCTACGCATTCCGCAGAGTTGCATTCACACCCGTTCCACGCCTTTCTGGAACAAAGAAACGGCCCCCGCCGGCATTTTTAAACGTCACCTTGATACGGGCACGCGTCCGGGCGTTTACCCTCGCCTGTCGGTGATGCGTGGCGCGGTGCGTTATCTGGGCTATGCTGATGAATTTACACCTGAGCCTGACAGCGAGCTCGTCATTGAAGCGGGTCGTTTTGGCGTTTTCCCGCCAGAGAGATGGCACCACATTGAGGTGATGACCGACGATACCTTGTTCAATATTGAATTCTTTGTTGAACCTGAGGTGCTTAAGTCCCTTTAAGCGTCCGACAACATGAAGGAAACTATTATGTTACGTATTCCTGAAAACTTTGTTCACACCCGCTCGACGCCGTTCTGGAATAAAGAGAGCGCCCCAAAAGCGCTTTTTACCCATCACAACACCAAAGCAGGCGTGTACGGTCGTTTGTCCGTCATGCAGGGTGCGGTGCGTTACTTTGGCTTTGCCGATGGCGATGCCACCGAGCCCGATCTGGAAGTGGTCATTGAGGCCGGTTCTTTTGGCATCTCGCCACCGCAAAAATGGCACCGCATTGAGCTACTGACCGACGACACGTATTTTAATATCGACTTTTTCGCGGATCCTGCCGTCACGCTCAGCGGTGCGGGTATCGGTAAAGTGGTCAACACGCATAAGGAGTAAATAATGGGTAAGGCTACCTATACCGTGACCGTCACCAATAACAGCAATGGCGTGTCGGTGGATTATGAAACAGAAGCGCCAATGGAGCTGTTGATCCCGGACGTCGCGGCAGATGTCGTGAAGGATCTGGTGAACACCGTTCGCGCCTACGATACGGAAAATGAACACGAGGTATGTGGCTGGTAAGCTGAATCGCCCGGCACTGCGCCGGGCATGAGGGTTTAGTGTTTAAACATGACATGTCGGACTACCGTATAATCCTCAAGTCCGTAGACCGACATATCTTTTCCGTAACCGGATAACTTCATCCCGCCGTGCGGCATTTCGCTCACCAGCATAAAATGGGTATTGACCCAGGTGCAGCCATACTGCAACCGTGCGCTGAGGCGATGGGCGCGTCCGACGTCTTTTGTCCAGACGGACGAGGCCAGGCCGTATTGCGAATCGTTAGCCCAGTTCAGCACCTGCGCTTCATCCTCAAATTCTGTCACGCTGACCACCGGGCCAAACACTTCTCGCTGGACGATCGCATCTTCCTGCTTCGCCCCGGCCAGCAGCGTTGGCTGGAAGTAATATCCTGCCCCCTCTTTTTTACTGCCACCGGTGACGACGCGGATATGTCCAAGGGTTTTGGCTTCGTCCACGGCAGCACAAACGCGGGAAAGATGCGCTGCGGAGCTGAGCGGGCCCAGCTCCGTTGATGTATCGTCCGGCGCGCCCATTTTCAGGCTGGTAACAGCTGCGCCCAGCTTTTCGACCAGCGCGGAGTAAATCCCCTTCTGGGCATAGATACGACAGGCTGCGGTACAATCCTGACCAGCATTGTAGAAACCAAACGTACGCACGCCTTCAACCACGGCATCCAAATCTGCATCGTCAAAGACAATGACCGGGGCTTTTCCACCCAATTCCATATGGGTACGTTTAACTGAAGATGCTGTATGCCCGATAATATGTTCTCCGGTAGCAATAGAGCCGGTGAGAGAAACCATACGGACTTTTTCGTGCCCGGTCAGCGGATCTCCTACGGTTTTGCCGCGACCAAACAGCACATTGAGCACGCCTGGCGGGAAGATATCTTTCGCCAGTTCCGCCAGCTTCAGCGCCGTCAACGGGGTGATTTCAGACGGCTTGATGACGACACAGTTTCCCGCCGCCAGCGCGGGCGCCAGCTTCCACGCCGCCATCATCAGAGGATAGTTCCAGGGCGCGATAGAGACGACAACGCCAACCGGGTCGCGGCGAATCATTGAGGTATGTCCTTCGAGGTATTCTCCGGCAGCCAGCCCATTCAGGCAGCGGGCGGCCCCGGCAAAGAAGCGAAACACATCGACCACGGCCGGGATCTCATCTCCCTGGACACAGTGCAGCGGTTTCCCGCAATTTAGCGACTCCAGTTGTGCGAACGCGTCAGCGTTGGCTTCTATCACATCAGCCAGTTTCAACAAACTTTCGGCGCGCGTTTTGGGCGTCGTTTGCCCCCACTCAGTGAACGCGCGATCGGCAGCCTGGACGGCAGCGTCCACCTGTGCTGCCGACGCTTCAGCAATCTCCAGCAATACTTCACCCGTGGCAGGATTGTAAACCGCCTGCTTCTCACCCTCGCCGGTCACCAGTTCACCATTAATCAGCAGTTGATTTTGCATAGCATCGTCCTGTTGAAATCGACATAGTTTTCGCTGTCAGCACACGTTCTGGCGGGTCGATTCGTGACAACGTCACGTCACCAATCCGCACTCCCTTACTAAAGGTAGACCGCGCATCATGTCGCTTCAGGAATTTTCATCAAGGTGTGACTGGGGGCAGCATCATTTCGCGAATTAACGCCGCCAGCTGGACGACCGCCTGCTCCTCCCGCTCGCCCCATCCCCATGAGGTATTGAAACGGAAAAACGGTGTCCAGATATTGGAGGTGGAAAACATTTTGCCGGGCGCAATGCTGATTTGATGAGTTAATGCCTTTTCACTCAACTGCCCCGCATCCAGCTGTTCAGGCAGTTCCAGCCATAAAAAGTAGCCGCTGTCGTTATGATGGATTTTGACGCCAGCAGGCATATGGCGCAAAAGCGATTGCCAGGCCTGCTGTTTGCGTTCAGCAAGCGTGCGCCGCAGGCGACGAAGGTGGGCGTCGTAACGTTTGGTCGCCAGGTAATCCACCAGCGCCAGCTGCATGGGGGAGCTGGTGGATAACGTACTCATCAGCTGTAACTGCTGAATACGGCGCGCATGTTTTCCCGCCGCCACCCAGCCAATACGGAAACCGGCCACCAGACACTTGGAGAATGAGGAGCAGTGCAACGTCATATCCTGCTTATCCCAGGCCTTTGCCGGAAGCGGCTTTTCGCGGCCAAAGTAGAGTTCGCTGTAAACATCGTCTTCAATCAGCGTGACGTTATGCCGGGTTAATAAGGCCACCAGCTGAGCTTTCTTCTCTGCACTCAGCGTGAAGCCGAGCGGGTTCTGACTGTTGGTCATCAGCCAGCAGGCTTTCACCGGATAATCATTTAACGCCTGCTCAAGGGCACTGAAATCGATGCCCTCACGCACGTCAGTAGCAACCGACAGCGCTTTCAGTTTCAGACGTTCAAGTGCCTGGAGTGCGCCATAAAAACAGGGGTTTTCAACGATAACCCAGTCACCTGGTTCAGTGACAGCCTGCAAACTAAGGTTGAGTGCTTCGAGCGCGCCCGCGGTGATCACAATTTCGTCCGGGGAGATATTCATCCCCTGCTGAGCGTAGCGACGGGCAATGGCATGACGTAAGTCGACGTTACCCGGCGGCAGGTTTTCAATCACGCTCATGGCCGTGGCCGTTTTACTGACATTAGCCAGCGAGCGGTTGAGTTGCTGAAGCGGGAATAGGCGCGGATCGGGAAATGCCGAGGCAAAAGGGACAACGGAGGGGTCGCGGCTGGCCTGTAGCACGTCGAAGATATAGGTGTTGATGTCAACTACTTCATCGCGCATCACCTGCGCGGGCGGTGCTGGCTGGTGTGTGGTCGGACGGGCGGCAACGTAATAGCCTGACTGCGGTCTGGCAACAATGCGCCCCTGACTTTCCAGCATCTGATACGCGTGGCCCACGGTCATGAAACTCATGCCGCTGCTTGCCACCTGCTCTCGCAGAGAAGGCAGCTTATCGCCCGGCAACCATACGCCAAGCTCAATCTGCGAGATAATTTGTTGCGCCAGACGCTGGTATTTTTTCATCAGATTCTCCTTATTGCTGACAGTGTATATCAGCAGGAGAAAAAGAGAAGAATTTGCTAACTGTTATGGGAAACGCGGTAGATTACTTGCGGTACTCAGTAATGTGATTCTGAGCAGAACGCGCTGCGGCCAGGTGGTCGAGCGTGATCATCGACGATTTGCAGAAAATGCATTTTGCGCCGAACGGATTTTTGTCAGACACATCAAAAGCTGAGGTGCGGTACTGCGAGCCATGACAGCATGGGCAGCGGAAATGGATATAAGAAGTCATAGGATTCTCCTGTAAACGTAAAAACGTAAATTACTCATGAGCCGATCAGGCAAAAGTTGGTTCGATACAAAACTAATCGGAATGTAGATAAAGACCCAAGAGAGGCTGCGGAGAGGCACAACGTGATGAGAACTGCTTTATAAAACTACGTCAGATATTTATTTGGATTCAAAACCAGAAATCCATTAACGCATGTTGCTGGCGACAAAGCAAGCTGTTTAATGCGTAAAAATCATAAAAAGAAATTTTTTATTCAAGATTGTCTACAGCTTCATTGATTATTCAAGAAACCGATTTCGAAGCACCAACACATAACACATTGAAATATAATTGTTTTATATGGCATTTTATGCCTACCTGGTTGGTTCAATAGAGGTATTAACTTTTCAGATTCACTCAGAAAAAAGGAACTATAGGATGGCAATTCCAACATACCTCTGGCTAAAAGATGACGGTGGCGCGAATATTAAGGGCTCTGTCGACGTTGTAAATCGTGAGGGAAGTATCGAAATTTTGAGTTTTGGGCACGGCCTGTATCTCCCTACCGACAACATGACCGGTAAGATCACAGGTACCCGTATTCATAGCCCACTTAATTTTGAAAAAGAGTTCGACAGCTCAAGCCCCTATTTGTACAAAGCAGTAGCAAAAGGACAAACCTTAAAAAGCGCTGAGTTTAAGTGGTATCATATCAATAATGCAGGCCAGGAGGTCGAATACTTCAACATGCTACTGGAGAACGTGAAAGTTGTCTCTATCTGCCCACTCATGCATGATATAAAAAATCCCGCGACTGAAAAACATAACCATCTCGAAAGTATCGCACTTCGCTACGAAAAGATTACCTGGAAGCATTGCGACGGGAATATTCTCTTCTCTGATGAATGGAAAGACAGATGATTCGATGTACTTTTCATTTAAACGGGGGACAACTTTCAACGCTGAGCTGTCCTGGCCTGGGCTTTTTCCCCGCATATTCAGGAAACTCAGGTCACAACAGAAACAATCCTGATGCCGTTTCAACGCCTGAGGTAGGGCCATTACCACCCGGACTCTATTATATCGTTACACGTCCTCGAGGTGGGTTAGCTACCCACTGGCATGATGTTATCAAAGAGTTTGAAAGCGGATCGAACCGTGATTTTTGGTTTGCTCTTTATCGTCATGATAATCACATTGACGATACAACCTTTATCAACAGAGTTGAGCGAGGATCTTTTCGTCTACACCCTGCGGGACAGTCCGGTATTAGTAATGGATGCATCACATTACCAAACCATGCTCACTTCAGAATATTAATGCATGGACTACTGGCGTCCGGCACAATAAAAGTCGCTGCTGGATTAAATGCACTTGGCACCATACAGGTATATTGATGAATGCAAGAAAACATGCCCTTACGTGGGTGGTCGAAACATTGATGCTTTTCATTATTTATTCGCTGGTATGCTACATCATGCCGGATGTTTTGCTTTATCACCTCTACACCAGACATTTTGGATTTGTAACTGAACTTGAATGGAGTGAAAGCTACACATTATTACTTTTTATTTTTTCCTTTCTGCTTAACGCCGTATTGATCTACCTTTGGGCGTTACGAAAGTGAGCGTTAACATGGGCGGTAATATTACCGCCCGATACAAGTTTCACATAGACGGTCAAGAAAACTGTTATAGATAAATAACATCGGTCTGTCTCTGCAACCCAGACCTGGCAAAGCTTAGAATGGCATCGAATTTTTTGCACTGCGGAGTTTTGCATGTTTGGTTTCGATGCGTTTCATCTTGCGCGAATACAGTTCGCCTTTACCGTATCCTTTCATATTATTTTTCCGGCGATAACCATTGGCCTGGCGAGCTATCTCGCCGTGCTGGAAGGGCTGTGGCTGAAAACAAAAAACCCCGTCTGGCGTTCGCTGTACCATTTCTGGTCGAAGATCTTCGCCGTCAACTTTGGGATGGGCGTGGTCTCCGGCCTGGTGATGGCTTATCAGTTTGGCACCAACTGGAGCGGGTTTTCGCAGTTTGCGGGCAGCATTACCGGCCCTCTGCTGACCTATGAAGTGCTCACCGCGTTCTTCCTTGAGGCGGGGTTCCTCGGGGTAATGTTGTTTGGCTGGAATAAGGTCGGGCCGGGGCTGCACTTCTTTTCGACCTGCATGGTGGCACTGGGGACCCTCATGTCTACGTTCTGGATCCTCTCGTCAAACAGCTGGATGCATACACCGCAAGGGTATGAAATCATCAACGGTCAGGTCGTTCCGGTGGACTGGTTTGCCGTGGTGTTTAACCCCTCCTTCCCTTACCGCCTGCTGCACATGTCGATAGCGGCATTTCTCAGCAGCGCGCTGTTTGTCGGAGCCTCCGCGGCCTGGCATTTGCTGCGCGGAAACAACACCCCTGCCATTCGCACCATGTTCTCCATGGCGTTGTGGATGACGTTGATCGTAGCCCCTGTTCAGGCACTGGTGGGTGATATGCACGGGCTTAATACCTTAAAACACCAGCCCGCGAAAATAGCCGCCATTGAAGGCCACTGGGAGAATCCCCCGGGTGAGCCTACTCCGTTGCTGCTGTTTGGCTGGCCGGATATGGATCAGGAACGGACCCGTTTTAGCCTTGAAATTCCCGCTCTCGGCAGCCTTATCCTGACCCACAGTTTCGATAAACAGGTTCCGGCATTGAAGGAGTTCCCAAAAGACGATCGCCCGAACGCCACCATTGTCTTTTGGTCTTTCCGCATCATGGCCGGTTTAGGGATGTTGATGCTCTTCCTGGGCATGGTGGCGGTCTGGCTGCGTTACAAACAGCGCCTCTACACCTCACGTTCCTTCCTGTGGTTTACCCTGCTGATGGGGCCGTCCGGGCTGATCGCGATCCTCGCCGGATGGGTAACAACGGAGGTCGGCCGCCAGCCCTGGGTCGTCTATGGGCTACAGCGTACGAAGGATGCGGTTTCCGCACATGGCGATCTGCACATGAGCATCAGCTTGCTGGCCTTCTTCGTGGTTTATACCGCGGTGTTCGGCGTGGGTTACAGCTATATGGTGCGTCTGATTAAAAAAGGGCCGCAGCCTTATGAATCCTTCGCGACTGAATCCGATGGCCGCCCTGCTCGTCCGCTTTCTGCCGTCACCACTGAATTTAAGGAGTAACCGTAATGGGTATCGATCTTTCCATTATCTGGTTCGTGATTATCGTTTTCGCCACGTTGATGTATATCGTGATGGACGGTTTTGATCTGGGGATAGGCATACTGTTTCCGGTAACGCCGAATGCGGACGATCGCGACGTAATGGTCAACAGCGTGGCTCCCGTCTGGGACGGCAACGAAACCTGGCTGGTGCTTGGCGGTGCGGCCCTGTTTGGCGCCTTTCCTCTCGCCTATGCGGTGATCATCGACGCGCTAACCATTCCACTGACAATAATGCTGATCGGGCTTATATTTCGTGGCGTCGCCTTCGAATTTCGCTTCAAAGCGACTCCGGCACACCGCCCGTTCTGGGATAAGGCCTTTATTGGCGGGTCAATTGTGGCGACCTTCAGCCAGGGCATCACCGTCGGCGCGGTCATCCATGGGTTCAACGTCACCGGTCGCGCTTACAGCGGTGGTCCGTTTGACTGGTTTACCGCGTTCAATCTTTTCTGCGGTGCGGGTCTTGTGGTGGCTTACGCGCTGTTAGGATCAACGTGGCTGGTAATGAAAAGCGAAAATGCCCTGCAACAGCGGATGCGTCAGGTATCGAAAGTGCTTCTGCTCCTGCTTCTGGTATTCATTGCGGTAATCAGTATATGGACCCCTCTCGCCCAAGCAGCCATTGCTGCGCGCTGGTTTACGCTGCCAAATCTGTTTTATCTGCTGCCCGTTCCTGCGCTGGTTGCGATCCTGAGTCTGTGCCAGTGGCGCTGCCTGAACGATCCTGCGAGCCATACACTGCCGTTTATCATGACGTTAGGGCTGGTTTTTCTTGGCTTTAGCGGGCTTGGGATCAGCATCTGGCCGCATATCATCCCGCCGGACATTACCCTCTGGCAGGCCGCTGCGCCAGCCCAAAGCCAGGGCTTCATGCTGGTGGGCGCACTGTTGATCATTCCTGTGATTCTGGTCTACACCTTCTGGAGTTATTACGTTTTTCGCGGAAAAGTACAGCATGGGGAGGGTTATCACTGATGCAACAACCTGTATGGAAACGTTTGATGTGGCTTGCCATCATCTGGGGCGGCAGCGTCCTGGCACTGGCCTGCGTAAGTATGCTCTTTAAAATGCTGATGGCCGCAGCCGGATTTAAATCGCACTAATTCACTCACCGGGTGCGTTGCCGCCCGGTCCTTATCTCGCACTTTCAGATAAACCCCATTAACACCCTGGAGGGTATGGTTACACTGAAAAAATATTTACAGCATTGATAGTTTGAGAAGAAAAATGAAAAAGCTCGCGGCAGTAAGTTTAATCAGCCTCGCACTGGCGGGATGCGTTAATCCCGGTAAAGCCTCCGTTCAGACCGATCAGTTAGAGAATCACCGTTTCGTTCTTGAAAATGTGGATGGCAAAGCAGTCAAAGGCGGGAAAACGCAGCCTGAAATTCGCTTCAGTGCGCAACCCAATATCAGCCTGATTAACAACATTGTCGTCTCCGGCACAATGTGCAACGGCTTCAACGGCCAGGGTAAATTGTCCGAAGGAGAGTTGACGGTCAAAACGCTGGCAATGACGCGGAAACTCTGCACCGAGCCGCAGCTAAATGAACTGGATCAGACCATCGCCGATATGCTACGCACAGGCGCACAGGTAGACCTGACCGAAGACCAGTTAACGCTGGCGACAGCCAATAAAACATTGATGTTTAAGCGAGTTGAATAACTCAGTAACTTCCGCACGAACCTACGGCAAGCGACTGCTCACTACAGCGTTTGCCATTTGGCAATGCGCACATGCCGATGGCGGAGCCGTCGAGCTGACGGGCAACGGAGAGTGAACCGCCGATCATTGCGCAGTTGGCCTGACCTGAACTGGACATCGCCGCTCGCATACCCGGCGTAACGTGTGCCGCTGTCGCCTGCTGTACAGGTTCATTGCTGCATGCCGACAACAGTAACGCGGCACATCCGACCCAAAATGCTGAACGCATACCTTCCTCCCCATAAATAAAGCGAAACCTATGCATAATAGGCATCACGCGCCGCATCGTCGAGAGCGGATGTGCGTATTTATGCGCCCTGGTAACAATTTCTCGCAATTTTTTAACGCGAATAGCCATCCAGTCATTGATACAGCGCATCCCAAGGACACAAAAGCGAAAATCGTAAAACCTGAGCTTTGCTAAAATACACAGATAATATTCAGGGTCTGTCGTCGTTTTACAGGCCCCTCTTTTTGCGCAATGTAAGGGTGTTGTCCTATGCAAACTATTGACGGCAATGGTGCAGTCGCGTCTGTTGCGTTTCGTACCAGCGAAGTGATCGCCATCTACCCCATCACCCCAAGCTCCACGATGGCTGAACAGGCTGACGCCTGGGCTGGTAATGGGGTAAAAAACGTCTGGGGCGATGTCCCGCGGGTTGTTGAGATGCAGTCCGAAGCCGGCGCCATTGCCACCGTGCATGGTGCGTTGCAGACCGGTGCCCTGTCGACCTCGTTCACCTCGTCTCAGGGGCTGCTGTTGATGATCCCCACGCTTTACAAGCTGGCAGGACAATTAACGCCGTTTGTCCTGCACGTCGCCGCACGTACTGTAGCCACACACGCGCTCTCTATTTTTGGCGACCACTCAGACGTGATGGCCGTGCGTCAGACCGGCTGCGCTATGCTCTGCGCCAGCAGCGTGCAGGAAGCACAGGACTTCGCGCTGATTTCGCATATCGCCACGCTGAAAAGTCGAGTGCCATTTATTCATTTCTTCGATGGTTTTCGCACCTCTCACGAGATCAATAAAATCGTTCCGCTGCCGGATGACACCATACTGAACCTGCTGCCGCAGGCTGACATTGATGCCCATCGCGCTCGGGCCCTCAATCCGGAACATCCGGTGATCCGGGGTACCTCTGCCAACCCGGATACCTATTTCCAGTCCCGCGAGGCGACAAACCCGTGGTACAACGCGGTATATGAGCACGTCGAACAGGCGATGGACGATTTTTCCGCTGCGACGGGTCGCGCATATAAGCCATTTGAATATTACGGTCATCCGCAGGCCGAGCGCGTGATCGTCCTGATGGGCTCCGCCATCGGCACCTGCGAAGAGGTGGTCGATGAGCTTCTTACGCGTGGTGAAAAAGTTGGCGTACTAAAAGTTCGCCTCTACCGTCCATTCTCTGCGAAACATCTGCTCGCAGCCCTGCCGAAAAGCGCGCGTGCCGTGGCGGTACTTGACCGCACCAAAGAGCCTGGCGCGCAGGCTGAACCCCTTTACCTTGATGTAATGACCGCTCTGGCTGAGGCGTTTAATCACGGTGAACGCGAAACGCTGCCGCGCGTCATTGGCGGGCGTTATGGTTTGTCTTCCAAAGAGTTCGGGCCGGAGTGCGTCCTGGCCGTATTTGCTGAACTGCGCGAGGCAAAACCGAAGCCGCGCTTTACGGTCGGCATTTATGATGACGTGACTAACCTTTCTCTCCCTTTGCCGGAAAACACCCTGCCCTCGAATGCGAAACTGGAAGCGCTGTTCTACGGTCTGGGCAGCGACGGCAGCGTCTCGGCGACCAAGAACAACATCAAAATTATCGGTAACTCCACGCCGTGGTATGCGCAAGGGTATTTCGTTTACGATTCCAAAAAAGCGGGCGGGTTGACCTTCTCGCACCTGCGCGTCAGCGAACATCCAATCCGCTCGGCATACCTGATTTCTCAGGCGGATTTTGTTGGCTGTCATCAGCTCCAGTTTATCGATAAATACCAGATGGCCGAGCGCCTGAAGCCCGGCGGTATTTTCCTGATCAACACCCCGTATAGCGCCGATGAGGTCTGGGCACGACTGCCCCAGGAAGTCCAGGCGGTGCTAAACCAGAAACAGGCGCGCCTGTATGTCATTAACGCCGCGAAGATCGCCCGCGAGTGCGGCCTGGCCGCGCGTATCAATACGGTTATGCAGATGGCGTTCTTCCACCTGACCAATATTCTGCCGGGCGACAGCGCGCTGATGGAGCTCCAGGGGGCGATAGCCAAAAGCTACAGCAGCAAAGGTCAGGAGCTGGTTGAGCGCAACTGGCAGGCGCTGGCGCTGGCCCGCGAGTCGCTGTTCGAGGTGCCGTTGCAGCCAGTCAATACCAGCAGCCCGAACCGGCCGCCAGTGGTGTCTGACGCTGCCCCGGATTTCGTCAAAACCGTTACGGCGGCGATGCTTGCCGGGTTGGGCGACACTCTTCCCGTCTCTGCGCTTCCGCCTGATGGCACCTGGCCGATGGGCACAACCCGTTGGGAAAAACGCAACATTGCCGAAGCGATCCCTATCTGGAAAGAAGAGCTATGCACCCAGTGCAACCACTGCGTGGCGGCCTGCCCGCACTCGGCCATTCGCGCCAAAGTGGTGTCGCCAGAAGCGATGGCGGACGCACCGGAAAGTCTGCACTCGCTGGATGTAAAATCCCGTGATATGCGTGGCCAGAAATATGTTCTTCAGGTGGCACCAGAGGACTGTACCGGCTGTAACCTGTGCGTCGAGGTGTGCCCGGCGAAAGATCGTCAGGATCCCTCAATCAAAGCCATTAATATGATGTCACGTCTGGAACATGTTGAAGAAGAGAAAGTGAATTATGACTTCTTCCTCGACCTGCCCGAAATCGATCGCAACAAGCTGGAACGTATTGACATTCGTACCTCGCAGCTCATCACCCCCCTCTTCGAGTACTCCGGGGCGTGTTCCGGATGCGGTGAAACGCCGTACATCAAACTGCTTACCCAGCTTTACGGCGACCGGATGCTGATTGCCAACGCGACGGGCTGCTCGTCAATCTATGGGGGGAACTTGCCGTCTACGCCTTATACCACCGACGCGTATGGCCGCGGCCCGGCTTGGGCAAACTCGCTATTTGAGGATAACGCAGAATTTGGTCTGGGATTCCGCCTGACGGTCGATCAGCACCGCGCCCGCATAATGCGTCTGCTGGAACAGTTTGCCGATAAAATCCCGGCAGAGCTGAATGACGCCCTGCATGCGGAGGCCACGCCTGACGTTCGTCGCGCACAGGTTGCTGAACTGCGCCACGCGCTTCAGGGTGTTGAAGGGGCTGAACAACTGCTGACCGATGCTGACGCGCTGGTTGAAAAATCTATCTGGCTGATCGGTGGCGACGGATGGGCCTACGATATTGGTTTCGGTGGTCTTGATCACGTCCTGAGCCTCACCGAAAACGTTAACATTCTGGTGCTTGATACTCAGTGTTATTCCAACACCGGCGGACAGGCCTCGAAAGCAACGCCACTGGGTGCGGTCACGAAATTTGGTGAGCATGGCAAACGTAAGGCGCGTAAAGATTTGGGCGTCAGCATGATGATGTATGGACACGTCTACGTCGCGCAGATTTCGCTGGGCGCGCAGCTTAACCAGACGGTGAAAGCCATTCAGGAAGCGGAAGCGTATCCTGGCCCGTCGCTGATCATCGCCTACAGCCCGTGTGAGGAGCATGGCTACGATCTGGCGCTTAGCCACGACCAGATGCGTCAGCTTACCGCAACCGGCTTCTGGCCGCTGTACCGCTTTGACCCGCGCCGTGCCGATGAAGGAAAATTACCGCTGGCGCTGGATTCACGTCCGCCTTCAGACGCCCTTGCCGAAACCTTACTTCAGGAGCAGCGTTTCCGCAGGCTGAACGCCCAACAACCAGAAGTAGCAGAGCAGCTATGGAGGGACGCGGCAGCGGATCTTCAGAAGCGTTATGACTTCCTTGCTCAGCTGGCGGGGAAAGCAGAAAAATCAACCAGCGAATAACCATTATGCCCGGCTTGTCCGGGCATTTTTTTGCCATAAAAAAGCCCGATGCACGTGCACCGGGCTAATCCAGAAGTTCGGTGAAAATTGCCTCAATGTTCTGAACAATATTCACGTGAATTATGGATGAAAAAATCTTAAAGGCATATAACGCCATGGAGAATACCTTCTTTACCACTTAATTAATAATTTTTATTTTGTATCGATTATAACGATTAATTCACGACATCAATTGTTATTTCAAACGCATCATTTGCTTTAGTTTTACTCAACCCGTAACAATTATATTTTATTCATCAACCCTCTGTGTGATTTAGCATGGGACAGCTTTCCATCCCGGAAAGTTCACTAAGCAATAAAAAAATAACTGCAAAGGAATAATCAAAATGCAAAGAAAAGTACTGGCACTGATGATCCCCGCTTTGTTAATGGCTGGAGCCGCTCACGCAGCTGAAATTTATAATAAAGACGGCAATAAACTGGATCTGTATGGCAAAGTAGATGGTCTGCATTATTTCTCTGACGATGCGTCAAAAGATGGCGACCAAACCTATATGCGTCTGGGTTTCAAAGGTGAAACCCAAATCAACGACATGATGACCGGTTACGCGCAGTGGGAATACAACATTCAGGCAAACAACACCGAAGGCTCTGACAATCAGTCCTGGACGCGTCTGGCCTTCGCGGGTGTGAAGGTAGGCGACTACGGATCCTTCGATTACGGCCGTAACTATGGCGTCCTGTACGACGTAGAAGGCTGGACCGATATGCTGCCAGAATTTGGTGGCGACTCTTATAATTATGCCGATAACTTTATGACCGGTCGTGCAAACGGCGTGGCGACCTACCGTAACACCGACTTCTTTGGTCTGGTGCAGGGTCTGAACTTCGCGGTGCAGTATCAGGGTAATAATGAAGGTAATAACTGCGATGAGAATTTCTGCTCTACCAATGAAGGGACCAACAACGGTCGTGATACACGTCATGAAAATGGTGACGGTTACGGTATCTCCGCAACCTACGATTTCGGCATGGGCTTCAGCGCAGGCGCGGCATATGCTTCATCTGACCGTACTAACGATCAGGTAAATTACACTACTGCGGGCGGTGATACTGCGGATGCATGGACCGCAGGCCTCAAATACGATGCCAACAACATTTACCTGGCTGCAATGTATTCCGAAACCCGCAATATGACGCCGTACGGCGACAATGCAGATGCGGTTGCAAATAAAACCCAGAACTTTGAAGTGACCGCACAATATCAGTTTGACTTCGGCCTTCGTCCGGCTGTTTCCTATTTACAGTCCAAAGGTAAAGATCTGGGCAATGGACAGGACGATAAAGACCTGGTGAAATACGCTGACGTCGGTGCTACCTACTATTTCAACAAAAACATGTCCACCTATGTTGATTATAAAATCAACCTGCTGGATGAAGATGATTCATTCTACAAAAACAATGGCATCGGTACGGATGACATCGTAGCGTTAGGTCTGGTTTACCAGTTCTAATCCCGTTAGCCCGCAGCGATCTGCGGGCTAATTTTATCTCTGTTTCGCCTGTTCTTTGCGAAAAGAGAGATAGCCAATTACCCCGCTGTCGCCATCCATAGGGTGATTTATCCCATCCATTACCGCCACTTCCGGGAAGTCGAATGGCGTAACATTTTCCAGACAGGCGACATTCACACCATATTCATTGGGATTGGAACGTCGTTGATGGAACGTGTAAATACCGCAAACCGAGCAGAAGAAATGGCGCGCCGTGCCGGTGTTGAAACGGTACTCTGTGAGCGTGTCCGCGCCCTGCGTCACCTTAATACCCGTCAACGGCGCGGAAACCACTACTGCCCCGCGCATCCTGCAAAACGAGCAGCTACATCGCCGTGCGGTATTCAGGCCGTCCGTCAGCTCAACAGTAAATTTCACCGCCCCACAATGACACTGTGCATGACGAATTTCAGCCATCGCTTATACCCCTTTTCTCACTAACTCAGCCGCTTTTAAAAAGACCTCATCTTCGACACCATCCCCCTTCTGCCTGCCGAGCCTCACCAGCTCATCGACAATACTTTCACGGTTGATGATCTTCTGCGCTGAAACCAGCCCGATAACGGCGGCACCAATCGCCAGCCCAACTAATCCTGTCTGTTCGTCTTTATTTTTCATAGAAGCGCTCCCTTGTCCCCCTCAAAAGCGTAGCAGGAGAACTGTAAAACGTGCTGGAACGCGGGGATGAGATCGGTGCTTTATCTCACCTTCTCGTCCGGCAAAACAGGGGGTTCTGAGCGGGTATCGGAATATCGTGAATAGCGTTGCGCATAGCGAGGCCGTAATGGGTTTTAAAACCGCCTTCGTAAAGGCGGCTGGTCATTACTCTGGATCTTTATCGCCTGATTCAGGCGCTGAGCCAGGATCATCTTTCGGTTTTCTTCCATCCTTTTCCGGGTTATCCGGGCTGGGATTATAATCAGGATGGTCACCATTAACGGGACGGTCAGACATTTTCACCTCCGTTTTTACTGCGTAAGCTGTAAGTGTAGACAACCCGTTAGTCTTAACCAAACTTCTTTGAGGGGCTCATTTGTAAATCGTGCTGGCATTCGGCGCTGCAATCCGTACCATACACGACACACTTTCGCATGCTGGTTTTTACCGGTAGCCGCAAATCCGTCTTTTATCGCTAACCAGATGGGGCACGTAAATGCGCAGATGGTGTATGAAATCTATGCTACATGGATAGAAGAGATGAACACGAAGCTGACGCTTTGAAATCGTTTTCTCACCCTGTGCCCCATTTGAGATCTGAGTAACGAATAGATGCAACAAAATCAAGAGATTAACAAGAAAGAACAGTACAACCTGAATAAGCTACGCTGATTTTTCCAATTCATTGATATCATTTGTTTTCTCTACTTATTCAATTAGTTATAGCATAATAACTTCTCCCTAAAGCTACCCAGACCTACATTTTCAGTGCCCTTTTTTTGCCCCTATTCCGCATTTTTGCCCCTAAATCTGCCCCCAAAATCCCCCCTCTTTTGCGTAGCTCCTTCCAGTTTCGCAACACGCCCCTTTACGCTTACCAAGCTGATCAGCATTATCGCCACGCATCCGTTTGTAAGACTTAACCAGCGCGCTACTTTTTCTGCCTGCCCTATACTTTCAGTCTGACTGACTGGAGGTTTCTATGTGTGGACGTTTTGCACAAGCCCAAACCCGAGAAGAATATCTTGCTTACCTGACCGATGAAGCCGATCGTGATATCGCATATGACCCAGAGCCTATTGGTCGGTACAACGTGGCGCCCGGTACCAAAGTCCTGCTGCTTAGCGAACGAGACAAGCAACTGCATCTCGATCCGGTCTTGTGGTCATACGCGCCAGGGTGGTGGGATAAACCGCCACTCATTAACGCGCGCGTCGAGACGGCGGCTACCAGCCGAATGTTTAAACTTCTCTGGCAGCATGGCCGGGCGATCTGCTTTGCGGATGGATGGTTCGAATGGAAGAAGGAAGGCGACAAGAAACAGCCGTATTTCATCTACCGTGCCGACGGCCAGCCAATATTTATGGCGGCGATCGGCAGCACGCCATTTGAGCGCGGCGATGAAGCGGAAGGCTTTCTGATAGTGACGTCTGCAGCCGACAAAGGCCTGGTGGATATTCACAACCGCCGGCCGCTAGTTTTGACACCTGAGTCAGCTCGGGAATGGATGATGCAGGACATTGGTGGGAAGGATGCAGAAGAAATAGCTGTTGATGGTATGGTACCAGCGGACGCGTTCACATGGCATGCAGTATCGCACGCCGTTGGTAATATAAAAAATCAGGGGGCTGAATTAGTCAAGCCGATAAAGGATGTTTAGCATATCGAAGTATTATGAGTTAGCCATAAACAGCATCAGTTTTTATAACCATATGATTATTAACTGATCTTAAAGATAATAAAACAAATGTAGAGATACTGAATCACTCAATGCACGTTGATTACTTAAATGGTTCTCCTCGTGCGAGACGAGAAATCATGTCTTGGGCTTCTGGTGAAAGTTTTACTGGATTAGCCCAGACTTTTGAATACCAGAAAAGCTGCTCACCACTATCAAGGTATGCAATCACGCGCCATTCATCGCACATTTTAAACCACTTCCAGCCTTCAGGAAGGGGGTGAAGATGTGTCAAATGATTCTGATGCATGTCCGGAGTTGGCCATCGCTCAATACCACGTAACAACTGTTTTGCTTCTTCAAAATTCATAATTGATTATCCGGCTCAGTAGTTTGAACTGCATGAAACTAGCTTTTTGCGATCAATGGAAAGAACAGAGTTTACTGAACTCACAAAAGTGGATCTTAACGCCGCTCAATATTTTATTTAAATTTAGCTCATTTTACGCTTAGAAGATCTGCGAACCGTGTAGTATACCGCGGCGAAAGCATTTCACGTTTCATCTGCCACTGCTGCTGAATGCCCTGCCCGGCAAAGTAAAGTGTTCCTTTTCCATCTTTAGCGTTCAGGTGATCGAGCACCTCCATCAATTTTGTGCTTCCGGCCCGCGGCGGGTTTTCGTCGAACAAGTTGAGCTGGGCCACGCCTTGACTGAAGAAGTCCCCGAGCATAATGCCGGCTTTCTGGTATCGGTGGCCATCCTTCCAGATTTTGTCCAGGCACTTGACCGCGGCGTTGATGATATCGCGAGAATCCTGTGTAGGTGAGAGAAGCTTCATTGACGCACTGTTGCCGTAATATGGCTCATTCAGGGCAAAGGGTGAAGACTTCACGAATGCGGAGATAAAACGGCAATACTGGTGTTCACCGCGAAGCGTTTCAGCACCGCGTGCGGCATAAGAGCAAATAGCTTGACGCATTTGTTCGTACTCTGTAACGCGTTCACCAAACGACCTGCTGCAAACAATTTCCTGCTTTGCTGGTGCAAACTCTTCCAGATCGAGGCATGGCTCGCCACGCAGCTCCCTGACCGTTCGCTCAAGTACCACGTTAAAGTGTTTACGGATAATCCATGTGCTTTGTTCTGAGAGGTCCAAAGCCGTTTTAATGCCCATGGCGTTAAGCTTCTTGCTGATTCGCCTGCCAACCCCCCATACATCCTCTACCGGGACGATAGCCAGTAATTTGCGCTGGCGCTCGATATTTGACAAATCAACCACCCCACCAGTCTGGCGCTGCCATTTCTTGGCGGCGTGATTTGCCAGCTTAGCGAGTGTTTTTGTCTGTGCAATGCCAACCCCAACCGTCAGATGTGTACGCTTCAGAACCGTTGCGCGGATCTCTTTGCCAAACTCCGTCAGGTCCCGGCAGTTGCGAACTCCTGTAAGGTCGCAAAAAGCTTCGTCGATGCTGTAAATTTCGACGCGAGGACTCATTTCCTCCAGCGTTGTCATCACCCGATTAGACATGTCAGCATAGAGTTCGTAGTTACTGCTGAAGCAAACAACCCCAGCGCGCCGGAATAGGTCCTTTTGCTTGAAGAAAGGCTCCCCCATGGTAATTCCAGCAGCTTTGGCCTCGGCGCTTCGCGCTATGACGCAGCCGTCATTATTCGAAAGAACAACCACCGGCCGCCCTCTCAAATCGGGCCTGAACACTGTCTCGCATGATGCGTAGAATGAATTCACATCACAGAGCGCAAACATATCAGCTGGCCGATTTAACAATGAAAGTAACTACACCGAAAACGTCCAGCGTATCTTCCCTGCCTACCAAAATCGGACTGTAAGCACCGTTCATCGGATTGAGCTGAACAGTTGGACGCAGTTGAAGACGTTTAACAGTAAATTCCCCATCCACAGCCGCAATGACAATATCTCCGTGTTCAGCAGTCCGTGAGCTATCAACCACCAGCAGATCACCGTCGCTGATCCCCGCTTCTATCATCGAATCCCCTGCGGCTTTAACGAAATACGTTGAGCTGGGATGGGAAACAAGCAACTCATTAAGATCAATACGCTGCTCTACATAATCAGCTGCGGGGCTGGGAAAACCACATTGCACCAAATCGCTGTATAGTGGGATTGCGATAATTTCTCGCAGTTCAGTAGGCCTGATAAATTCCATTACGCATACCTCGAACACTGTTTATATATACAGTAGTTTCATTTCTGTCAGTGCGCAATACACCTTAGTCGTAGCGACTGTTTAAAGCTTCACCGCTTCGTTTCTAAGTTTCTATCAGGCTTCGAATTATTATTTTTGTAAATTTCCCGACTGAAACCCCAGATGCACAATTTTAAGCCGGTTTGGATGCAGGGAATTTTTTATAAAGCGTACAAACAGCAACATCATAGATAATCGCCACCTGCTTTCTGTCCACTCCGTTTGCGATCAGCCTGCCAGCCTGCGCCCATTGCTCTGGGGTTAACTTCGGGCGCCTGCCACCTATCCGCCCCTTCTCCCGGGCAGCCGCCAGTCCTGCCCGGGTGCGTTCCACGATTAACTCCCTCTCCATCTCGGCCAGGGCTGACATGATGTGGAATATGAAACGCCCCATTGGGCTGGAGGTGTCTATGCTGTCCGTAAGGCTATTGAAGTGGATGCCGCGCTGCCGGAGTTCGTCTACCAGCAGTACCAGGTTCCGCATGCTTCGCCCGAGGCGATCCAGCTTCCATACTACCAGCGTATCGCCCTCATTCAGAGTTCGCAGAAGCTTTTTAAGCGCTGGCCGGTTCGCTACCGTTCCGCTCATTTTTTCCTCAAAAACCTGTTCACATCCTGCTCGTTCGAGAGCTTGTCGCTGAAGATCTGTGTTTTGGTCATTTGTTGACACCCTTACGTAGCCAATTTGCATGTTTTTCACCCAATATTTTCTGCAAAAAAATCAGGTGTAGTTATCGGCATGGCTGCAACAGGGCAATCTATAAAACGTCGGTTTGGGAACATCCGCGACGAGGGACATCGGAACGGACTCCGGTAATGTCATGCAAGTGGGGGCTTTTGGGGTTGGAACATACCAGGCTCCAAGGCCAAATGATGCAAACTCATCGTTTATCAGTGATGCTGACGGTAACACCAGTTGGGCTCCTGCCAATGGCTGTGGCTACCAAAGCTCTTATAACACACAGCGCATAGCGCAAATGTGGGTTACCACTGGCGGAGCTGGCTATTGCCGTTTTCTGTTAAACACGAATCCTCAAACTGCAAAAACAGATGCTCCATGGACGGTATTTCAGTCAGCAGGAACATCGGACATTAACTTTAAGAGCTATGGGGGATCTCGATCAAACGAATCGCTGTCAAACATCGCGGCAATAGATTTTAAGACTTTCTACTACCTTGCTGATGAAGATAAAGTCATTCGCCGCGGCGTTATTGCTCAGGAACTGGAAAAAGATAGATCCCCAGTATGTTCATTCAGCAGAGGAATCGGGAAAATGACACTTGACCTCAACCCTCTAGTGCTCGATGCGCTGGCAGCAATCAAGGCCCTGGCAATCCGTGTCAGGGTATTGGAAGAACAGGCTGCCACTAAGGTTTCAGTTCAGTAAGCTATATATGTATTAGCTCAAACTTGATCTGGCACAGTTACTACTCAGCGCTTAACCTAAGCTGACAGTCCGCTCTGTGCCAGAAGCGGACATTGATATAAATGGCAATTGATCAAACGCCAGCCCCTTTACTTTGTCCTACAGGATCTCAACCACTTCAAACTCTTCTGCGATCAACTCCATATCTTCAGAAAAATGGCCTTCGCGGCTGAAAAATCTCTGATGCTCTTTCTGCCAGTATTGAAGGCTTAAATCGCCTTCACCTTCTTTGCGGGCAAACTCCTCAGTCACATCACAAAAACGCACCAGTCGCATTGAAACCAGCCGGGTCACGCAGACCGGGGCATTCAGGCCATCAAGGATAATGTTATAGCTTCCAATCCTCGGGAGACTTTCTTGCTGGTAAGAGGCAAAGGATCCGCAGGAGGCCGTTTTAATCCCTTTTTTAATCAGGTCCGCAAGCTCGCTGGCCAGTTCCGGGCTGTCTCCCATTTGCCAGGCATCTGCGCCTGGATACTTTACTTTTAATACCTCAACAGTAGCCATTAAGAGCCCTTTTTAATCGTCGATGAAAAATGTCATACAGAGTTTTAACATGAACTTTCCGGACATTAACATTGATGCTTTCCCTCTGCTACTTTGTCCGCTCTTCGCTCAAAGCAGACTGTCAGATTTGATAGTGTGCTGCCAGATAAAACTGTCAGGTCAATGAATACGCAATATCGCGGATCGGACTTTGAGTTCGGCAAGCTCACTCTCGATACTTTTTACCCGGTTGGCCAGCTCCTTGATGGCCTCAACATACAGGGCGCTCATAGCACTGTAGTCCACGGTTTTAAGGTCGTTAATTTCCTCTCCTGCTGGCGTAGTGCCAGTCCCGCCAGGACTTACAGCAACGGGCAGAACCTTTTCCAGATCCTGGGCGATGATGCTGGTGCTGCGTACCGACTCCGATTCTGTGAGCTGAATGCCGAACGTGTAGCCCGTCAGTGAGCATATCTTCTCCAGAGCCTCGCTGACGGGCTCTTTTTCGAATTTAACCCGCTCATCTGAGGTCTGATTCATCGTAACGCAGGTGAACTTACCATCAGCCCCAAATGCAAAAGAGTATCCGTTGGAGCCGCCGTTATCATTATTGTCAGGGCGGATCTGAATAATCCCTGTTTGGCCGGAAGAAATTACTCCTCGGGACGCCCCACCTGTGCCATAAAACCATACATGAGCATTTTGATTGTCAGCTGAGGCCAAAACAGCGATTTTAGTTTTGCATTCCATATCAGAAGTAGTCGCAATTTTTGCAGATGCGCTGATGCTATTCTGACAGGTAATAGGGTTACGAAACTCAAAGCTATCACCGATAAAAACGTATTTCCCGGCGTAAAATGTGAAGTCTCCTTTCCCCATAGCACCATTAGAATTACCACCGCACAGTATGCGCGCGTCATAGTCGTTACTGCCAAGGAAATGGAAATCCACAAAGCTTGCAGAAGAAGGTTTTTTGGCACCTGAGTCGAGGCTTCCAAAGTTGGCTGTAGCGCTGCCTCCCAAACCGACGTTTCTGAAAGACGCAGCCCGTCGCATGTGAAGGCGGGCTATAGCAAATATTCAGTACTCATGACCCCATTATTTTTTGCTTAAGCTCATCAAGTTCTTTCGTTTCCTCCAGCTGGTTAATGACGTAATTCAGCGCCAGCACGGTATCAAGCATTATGACGTTGCTATCCAGTGCTAACGTATCGTCAGCATCAATCCTGTTACCTTCGCTATCAAATTTTGGCGTAGCAGGGACCAGCTTTACGTACTCGCTATCAATCTTCATGACGTCCTGAGCAATTACACCTCGGCGAACTCTCCCTCGAGGGTCATCATTGTAGACGTATGTAGCGGGCTGGAATCGTTTGATATTTTCGTACGACTGGTAACCATCATCGTATGTAACGCTATGCTTTAAATCGATGTCACAGTTAGGTTGTTTGGAGAAAATATAATTACCTGCGAAACCGCCGCTGCCAGACACGGAAATATCTGCGGTTACTGTGTTAAATGAGAAGATTCGCGTTCCGGGCGAGCCGCTATCACCGATGGTCACTAGCTCTATAGAAGCGCCAGTTGCTCGCCCCCTGAGCGATAGAACCGAGAGCAGTAACGGCATGGTATCCACCAGAGCAATAGGTATGCCACCTACCAAAAGGAACAAATCCACTATCGTTAGGGGTAGATAGGTTCGGGCGTGAAAACGCTGTGTTTGTGCTATAACCGTTCACAATATCCTGATAACCACCGCCGTACCCCTCTCCCGGGCCGATATGACTTTTAGACTGAAAGGCACCATAAGGGTACCAGCGGAAATCAGCACCGGAAAAGCTCACCGTCAAATATGTTCATTTGTACCCGAGCTAAATCGGTTCCCGCGCCGCGTACTGCACCGAGCCGCCAGGTACCCGAATAATAGTTACCAGAAAGCCAGTTAACATAATTCAGCCGGGCCATCGGAGCCAACATTACCTAAAGTAATAGCCTTATTCCCCCACTGCCAGTAACAACACCAACCTCATTACCTGGCGTTGAAATAATGCTTCCTGTAACAGTACCGCCTGACTTTCCTTCAATGGTGTTAAGACGCGAATCATCGCCAGCAGCTACAGTTCCCGCTGCCGTTCCGACAGTCCTGGTGGCGCTGTCTCCCAAACCGAGGTTTGAGCGAGCGTCAGCGGCATTCGTTGCCCCGGTCCCGCCGTCGGAAACTCCAACCGCACCATTGCTCCCTTTCTGGACCAGTTTGCCGATCGCCGGTATGGTTACACGAGTGCCGTTGATGGTAACGGTGATGTTCTGGTTTGCTGAGGTGGTGGCGAACGTCTCCCAGGCGCCGATGTTCCTGGTTTTATACTCGTTGATGAGCTGAGACATCGCCTGGGCCAGGCCGTCGACTGAGATAATGTCCGACACAAGAATTCCATACTTCTGGCCGCTCAGCGCCGGAGACGCGGCAGGCGTAACCGTCAGTGACGTCGCACTGTTGATGGCGGTGATCTGAAACATCGGTACCGGGCTGCAAAGAACAAACAACGTCTGGCCAACCCGAATCTGGCTGGCCGGTGCCGTCCAGTTCGTGCCAGCGCCGGTGGCTGTATTTCCGTTAATGGCGATGGTGCCAGTGTTATAAAGCATATTTTCTCCAGGCAGTAAAAAACCCCGCCGGAGCGGCGTTTGTTCAAAACTGAATGGGTTAGTGGCAGGTGGTGCTGGTGAACGTATTCGGTGCTCACCCATGACCAGTTGAAGGGATAACCGGCGCGGTACTGCGTCTGATTGTTTTGTTTACGGACTCCGTAGATCTGGACGCTGCTTTCCTGTCCGCCGACCAGGGCCGTTCCGGTGCATACGGGTTGCTGTTTCTCAATAACGCCAGTGCAACCGGAGAGCAATACCGCTACCGCCAGGCAAAGAATCATATTTTTCATAGTGGTTATATCCCAGGGCATTCATGAAGCCACACAATAACAATATGAATCAACGGGATATAATTGATTTGGTAGATCAATTATTCGAAATTGATCGTTCAAAAACGATCAATCATAGTTGGGCACGTTGAATACCCATAATGATGTTGAAATATTTAGTAATCAGCGTCTGAAGTTTGCCGTGGCTGTTTTTCCTGCCAGACCGCCGATGCTCTCCTGAGTTTTGCCATGCTCTTGTATATGGCCGAGTAGGGCTGCGGTTGACCGCCAGCCGATATAACCCCGGTAATTAGCCCCAGCATGGCAGGCATACAGGCCCACTCCCCGCCAGAGTTGTATTGATGTTATATCCTGAGCTGGCATCCACCCCGGCGGTACCGAGGGTGACTACATCGCTCAGCGTGCGCGTTTCGTTTGTTAAAATCAGCGTCCCTGATGCATCCCAAACAGCCAGTCCGTAGTCTGGCTTTGTCTGCGGGAAAATAGAGAAAAAATAAACGTACGCTGTGCCGGTTGCATTCGGTCTGAGAAAATCAATCGTGATGGTGTTCCCGCTTATCGTCTGAGTGATTTCGACCTCAACCGTGCAATGAACGAAGGCGACAACAGGCTGACCAGCGGGAATGTGTGCGTCACTTTGGTATTAAACCCCGATGTTCCCTGAAGTGCCGCTCGTCTTTCGCGCCTGAAGAGCGATTGGCGAGCTGTTCGCGGTCACCCATACTTCCCCGCTCGTGGTCGTCAGTAAAACGCCATACTCCGCCATTTATGCCCTCTCGATCTGGAAAATGAGATAAGCCGCTGCCGCAGGCTCAGTCCCTGCTGAGTAGTCGGTATCGCCTACTGCTGACACTGTTGCTGTTCCCCCCGAAATGGTGATCTTCCTCCGACTCGTACCAAACTGATCGCCGTTCATGCTCTGAAAATAGGTCAGCCTGCAACCCGGTGGAAGCGCTACTGTGTAAGAGCCTGTTTTCTGGTTCTGGGCCAGCTGGAGATAGCCACAAACGCTGACAGGCTTAACGCCATAGTTGTTTACCTTGCCTGATGCGTCCCATGTCTGAACACCATATTCCGCCATCCAGTTCTCCTGAAAAAAGAGGCCCCGTAAGAGGCCTCCCGTTACCATGTTCCCGTGATTCTCCCGATCTGCACCCTCAACACATTGTTGGCATCCTTGACACTGATCGTCTGATTAGTCTGCTTCATCGCCCCTTCCCCCGCGGTTGAACCATAGTTTTCAAGCGTGCCCGTCCTAAAGTTTATAGACAGGCCAGCCTGGTTCTGAACGTAGTTAACCGAGCTGATGGTTTCAGCCAGTTTCGCTCGCGTGATAGTGGCATCACCTATTACCGTATCCCTGATAATTACCTGCCCGTTCTGGATAACGAACGGAAGGGTCACCGTGGCTCCGGCCTGGTGCGTTACGGCGAAGCGGTCAGCCAGGAAGATGACCTGTGACTGCATGCCGGATGGCATGTTCTCGACGCCGATCCCCATCCCTGCGGCGTAATACTGTCCATTGCTGGCGACGCCAACCTTGATGTTATACATCGCTTTCAGATCACCATTAACGTTCGCTATGGCCTGAGCGTTAGTGGTAATGGCTGACGTATGCCCGTTGATGGTCGCCGTGATTCCGTTTATCTGCGTGGCCGTGGCCTGCTGGTAATCGGAGAACGTCTGATTCAGGCTGTTGATGGATGCCTTGTTGCCGTTCACGTCAGTCTGCAAACTCAGCAACGAACGCGCCGTTGCCTCCTTCTCGTTGACGATCACCTCATCAATGCGGTCCAGCTGAGCGCTGTTACCGGCGACGGATGCAGACAGCGTTTTGCGCGCCGCCACCTGCGCCAGGTTGCCCTGAATAATTGCGATAGCGGAGTTCTTCACTCCTCCCGTCATACCGTCCACAGACACGCTGATGTTATCGATGCGCTGGCCCAGCGCGGTATCAGCCGTCGCCACTGTCTGCTCAAGCTTAGAGAGAGAAGATGATACCCCTCCGACCTCGCTGGAAAGCTCATTAACGCTGGTCTGAACTTTCCCGATATCCTGGGCGTTTTTTGCGATTTCCTGCGCCTGTTGCTCCAGTTCGTCATTGGCCTGTTTGATGTCGTTAGCCATGCCAGCAATTTTTTCATTGCTGTCTACCGCGTTCTCGATCAGGTCTTTGAACGTATCGGAGCCTTTCATGTCCTCCAGGATTGCATCGGTGATATCGCATACATCGATGCTGGCCTGTCCTCGCACCCATTCCGTGTACCCTGATTCGTTGCCGCTGCGGTCCACCAACTGCGCGCGGTACCAGAAAATCTGCCCAGCCTTAAGGCCCATCTGCTGATATTTACGCTGCGGGTAAGGCACATCGGCCAGCAGCATCGCATCGTCCTCGGTACCGGTCAGACTGTACTGAATTTCCGTCTTCAGCGTGTCGTCGGTATTCGCCGGGAATCCCCAGTTCAGCTCGATACCGAAAACCACATTTTCAGAAGCGATGAAGCCAACCGGCTTCGGTGGATTTCCTACTTTACCCGTCAGCGTTTTCTCTTCTGAATAGCCCCATCCGGACGAGATTTCTGCGGCATTGATTGCGCGTACGCGCACCAGGTAGCGCCCGGCATAAATCCCGGGGACGTCGAATGACGTGGTGGAGTTGCGCGGCACGTTAACCCAGTTCCCGTCGTTGCGGCGCCATTGCGCTTCATAGGCGATAGCGTTCTGCGCCTGGTCCCAGCTCACACGCATCGTTTCGACGCTGATATTTTGCTGCACCACAGAAAACGAGCTGATCAGGATGTTCGCAGGCGGCGACTGGTTGCCCGGCGGGATCACGCTCACCGGCCGCTGGTCAATGATGGCCCCGGTATCAATGCGATCGAATTTATCCGGATCGTGATTTGCACCGACGATTGTGAACGTGCCGTCATTATTATCAGTTACCGTAATAACGCGATACTGCTGTGCGTAGAGCTCATCAGACTCAATGACCCATACGGCCTCAGCCACAGGCGTTTCGCTGTAAGCAGTCGTAACGGTCACTTTATTGCCCGTTATCGACTGAATGGTGCGTGACTGTGAAACACCCGATGGAAGATTGACAATCATCCTGTCGGCTGCCGAAGCATCCGGCGCCCTGTCCAGCGTCAGCACGCGACCATTCACCGCAGAGATACGGCCGCCCAGGTCGCGCCCGGAGAGATTTCGGTCCGCTACGGCGATTACATAGCCAGGCTGTGGAATGTTGCCATCTTCTCCTACATTGAAAGTAACAACGCGATCTTTGTTGTTGGTGAGGAGCCCCCATCGCCCTTTGCGATTCGCTTCTGATTGACGGGTACAACCGATCGCAGTTATCTCAAGTTGATTAAACCCATAACGCGCAACCAGCGCCTGCTCAAAAACAGGCTCCATCGCATCAGAATAAGCGTTATCAGGATCAGACCAGGATACCAGCGCATTGGTGTAACGGTTCTTTGTGGTGCTGCTGGAATAGGTAAAGCGCCCATCAATAACGTTCGCATGCGTATATGTAAAATCTACATCTCTCGGCATGTCCGCCAGCGCCACAATCTGGTCGTCGCCCCAGTAGGTCATCCCACGGAAGATGGCAGCAAAATCACGCAGGACCGTATAAGCGTCGTTGCGTTCCTGAATGTAGACGTTGCAGGTATATCGTGGTTCGGTACCACTTCCGCCTTTGCCATCCGGTACCATTTGATCGCAATACTGCGCAACCTGGTAGAGCGTCCATTTATCTATGTTGGCCGTTGTAAGACGATCCCCAAGTCCGAAACGGTCACTAACCACCAGGTCGTAGAAAATCCATGCAGGGTTATCGGTCCAGGCCCATTTAAATGTCCCAGCCCACGTACCGCTATAAGTGCGAGTTTCGGGGTCGTAAGTATCCGGTACGCGGATAACGCGGCCGCGGGGCTCGCAGGAGATCTGCGGGATAGAGCCGTTAAACTGGCTGGAATCGAATTCGATATAAAGCAGCGCTGTGTTTGGATAGCGTAATTTGGCGTCAATTACCTCGGTGAAGCTCTGCAGCATCATCGTGTCGCCGATCTTCGCGCTGTTGGCATCAGACGTAATCTTACGGAGTCGGATTGTCCAGGTGCTGCCAGCCTGAGGTAAATCAATACGGTGGCTGCGCTCGTAACCTGACGTCGTTTTGCCGGTCACGCTGGTATTGAGTACCGTCTGCCATGTGCCGCCGTCCGTCTGCAGGTCAATCGCGTAATTAACCGAGTAACCGACCAGATCGCCGTCGTCCTCCTGCTTGAAAAGCGAAGGCCATTTCAGGCGCAGGCGAACAGCTGAAAGCTGCGTATTAGTAAACGTGCGCGTCCACGCTGTAGCGCTCGATACCTCAGTTCCCACGTTGATTTCGTTTTCGGTACCGGGTATGCCCTGAATATATTTTTGCGCCTGAGTTCCCGCGCGAAATTCCCACGTTACGCCGCTGAAGTTTTGAGAGCCGTCAGCATTCTCAAGAGCCGTTCCGTCCAGGTAGATATCTTTCGCCGTCAGCTGCCCTGCAAATTCGCCCTCACCTAATGCAACAAGAATTTTGGCTTTAGCAACTGACTGGAGATCATCGGGCTGCTCGACAGGGGCGCGGGAACTAGAGCTGCCGCCCTTTCGGCCTTTTATAGCGGTTGCTGTATCCATAATGATTGAGTCCAAAAAAACCACCCGGAGGCGGCCTTCTAATTCGATAAATGCAATTTTATTCGCGATAAAAGTTTACTTCAGGAAGGAAATCCTGATGAGACTCACATACCAACTCATTAACCAATAAGTTATCCATTAAATTAAACTCATGAATGTAATTTTGGAATTTCCTGCCCGCCGGGGTCAATGAGTTATAGTAAAGTAAAAACAACTCCTGATTAGATATTTGGGCTCTGACCAACCGAGCATATAGCATTTTATTATCAATATCCGCCTCTGATAAGAACCTGAAAATGTTATATAAAAACCTGAAGTAGTGAGCCAACCTATGCCCATCCTCGTTAAAGAATGCTTCATAAGAATGTTTAACTCTATCTAAATCAATAGCATTTTTTGCAAGAGATTTTATTTGAGAGTGAAGTTTTATCGAAAGTTCCTTCAAGGCATCTCTTCCCTTGAACTCATCTTTTTCCATCATGCCTATCTTCTCATATGTAATCCCCTCAACAATATCATTCTGTATTTTCAACATTTGAAAAAAAGAATTCTCGAATCCTTGCTTTGCGATTTCTTTTTTACTTTCCGCCAACTCTTGCTTTTGAAGTTTAAATTCCTCTCGTTGATAATTTAAAGTCCATACAACGCAAACAAAAGCTAACGCAGAAAACAAAGATGTTAGAACACCAAAGCTATCTCCAAAAACCCCCGGTTCAGAAATCGAGGTTATCGGCCAAGAAAAAAAAATCAAAAACACTGCATACCCAATGACAGATGCTACCGAAACAACTCCAATCCAAATAGGGAAATGATTCTTCATGAAAAATCCTTAAATTAATTGTTATGCCGCTTCTTCTAGTCATACTACTGTTGGTCTTCAACGTAAATACCTGCTGAAATAATCGCGCCGCCGATTCGCCGACGACCATACAGAAGCGGTACCGGATTCCCCTGAGCTGTCGTGTTTGTTACTCCACCAAAGGCATAGCTGGCTTGGTTATCCGCAGATTGCTTACTGGCGAGACCGGTTGTCTGTGGAGAAAGCATCTGGACTACGCCGCCGATCGCCATTGATGCCCCAATCCCCCCACTGCTCCCCATCCACCAGCGAAAGCGGTACCACCAATCCCGATCGCGGCACCTCCTGTGACGAACGCAGCAACAGCGACAAGGGCAACCCCGAGGATTGTCTGAAATACCCCGGCTCGCTTACTGCCGATGATCACCGGCGCGATGCGGATTTCCTCTGTGCTCCTGTCCATACTGAGCTCATCGTTTAAGAGGTTTCGTTTCCCGCTGAATACCGCATAAGTTAAACCTCGCTGCTTACTGGTATTCAGGAAACGCTCAAACCCCGGCACGATAACGCTCAGGGCGCGGATGGCCTCCTTTGGTGAAGCTACTGATAAACGATATTCACGCCCGAAGGTGGCGCCTAGCACGCCGTATAATCGAATTGTGCGGACCGGCTCAACATTGAGTAATACAGCCATTTTTCCCCCATAAAAACTGTCACAGGCAGTTATCAGAAACAGTCTTTAAAGCGCAGTATTTTCATTGTGCGCTCACGCCAGTAACCGCCATAAGGTACGCGCTGGCTCAGATGCCCATAAAGGTGATGCAGTAGCATGTTGCCTTCCAGCAGAATCCCCGCATGATTCCACTTATCAGCCTGAACCTGCATGATCACCATATCCCCAGGTTTTGGCGGCCCGTCGAATTCACGGAATCCGCACTCATACCAGCAATCCTGATAGAAGTTGTCCGGATAGTCATTTTCCCACCAGGGATAATCGACCCGGTAATCGTGAAGCTCTATCCCGTGCGTTTGCCGGTAATAGCTCATCACCAGCCCCCAGCAGTCAAAGTGACCAAGCACAAACGGGCGCTCGAGCAGCGGCAGTTCTCCACGCGGCTGGATGGTCCGTAAATCTCCCTCCGGCCAGCTCACGATATGCCAGGGTAAAAGGGTTGCATCACATTGCGCTTTATCCAGTTCGCTCGGTTGCGTCGAGGCATCTGGGTGACTGTGAGCGATGGCGATCACCCTCCCCCAGTCCTCAGCAGCTGCATAGTCTTCGGGGCAAAGTACAAAATTATCCTCCGGCGCCGCGGCAAGATTCCGGCACGGGAAATAACGTTCAACACGGCTTTTCTGCGCCACCACGCCGCAGCACTCGCGAGGATACTCAGCTGCAGCATGGGCCATAATTGCATCAATGGTTTTCTGACGCATATCAGCTCCTGATCAAAGACGTTCCCGGGAAACCACCAAACGGCAGTTCTTCATTCTCTCCGAAGCGAAGTTTGCACGCCGTGAGCGTGCCGTTACAGACATCAAGCGAGGGATCATCGACAGGATTATTGTTGTTATCGAAGTATCTGGTTCCGGCATAATCGCAACCGTCACCGGTTCGGTACTTATTGCGCATGCACCAGGTACACAGGGAATGAAGCTGGCGCGTGGGGATCATCTTACCCTGCAACGACATCGGGCTATCGAGTACGAATTCGATACTTTCGCCCGGAATTTCGCTGCTTTTACCATCAATGTAAAAAACTCGTTTTCTGACCTGTTGCGGATCAGCTGTTGCGTTACCTGCTGGGAAGTTCTTCGCATCGAGATAATGCGAATAAGTGTCATGGATAGTGACTTTCGTCTGTAGCATATCGTCATAAGCAAGGCACAGCGCAGTAATCTTGCTATCGATATCTGCAACCGTGAGTGTTGGCTGGGCACTGTTGCCGTCTGTGGAGGCTTCAAGCCCTTCTATTTGATACGGCCAGGCGGCATATTCCTCCCCCTGCCACCAGATACTTTTCGCCTTCAGCTTTGATTCATCGCCACCAGCGGCAGCGATTTCTTCTTCTGTGTGCGGGAGGTTGTATGCGTGAATTCGCAGTACATCATCCACGCCGAACGTAGAGCCATCAACTTCGATAAGCCGGACTTTATTACCGGGCTCAAGGCTTTGATAGTCTGCTGTGATCATGGTGCGTACGCCTGTTTGAAAGTTGCGGAAATGGTCAGAACGTTGCTGGATAAGGGCTGTGACTTGATTGATTCGGCCTCAATCCGGTAGAGCCCAGTTTCGCCAACTGGCGATGTCCAGATGAATGACTTTATAACGTGAGAACGAAAGAATTTAAGGGCCTGGAGCATGTCCGTTTTTTTGCCCGTTAGGGTTACAGGCCATGACTGCTTTTCAGGGTTGATGCCTTCCCCTGCAATCTGCTCATAGCCATCGCCAAAGGTTGCAGAGCGGGTTTTATGGCTAAACGTTCCTTCCATTCCCGCCTGTATCTGCGTTCGCCAAGTGAACGTTTCCAGTGCCATGTTTGCTCCATAAAAAAAGCCACCCGAAGGTGGCTTGTGACAATATGAGAAGGAAATTAGCGGGTTTCACAACCAAGCTGAGACTTGTCGATAATCTGCGTGCCTTCAACACGGTAACCATATGTGCCGAACAGAAATGCGTGGTTTAATTGATAAATAACAACATCGCTTAGGCCTACGGAACACTTGTCTTTTTCAATAGCCCGATCCATTGCAGTTTTAACGCTTGGAATGCCCAGCGGGAAAATAACAATTGGAGCTTTGTCTTCACCAGTCACACGTTGACCTTTTTCAAACTTAGCTGCGTTCAGGTTGTAATTTTTAGTACTACCAACGGTCATATCAGCAACACGAACAGTACAGCCAGACAACATTAAAGCCCCAAGAGCTAAAGCCACTACCTTCTTCATTTTAAGTTTCCTTTGATTGCAATCGGAAACACCTTAACATGATGAATAATGTGATAAAACAAACACCATGTCTCTTATCTTGATTTTGTTGCATTCCAGATGAGCCCACCAGGCTGAAGTTGTTTCGCAATACCTGCCCGAACAGATTGATCAATAGTCTGTTTGTAAGCGCGAGAAACAGCATCGTTATTTGCAGAAGTCTGCTGCTGTGAATTTTGGTTTTGAACAACTACGGACGTTTGAATACTTACCCCACCGGCCGATGATGACTGAAGCCTATACATCGGAGCGTGGCCAACATAACCGCCATTTGCATAACCCTGTGCGCTTCGCATAAGTGAATAGAGGTTTCCAACCCCCAGCGCACTTGTTGCCTCTTTGGTGAAGACGAATTCGCCACCATGCACCACGCCTTTTGGCTGATACTTTCCTCCAACCCCTGTGTAGCCGCCAGTATCGAATTCCGGAACTGCGCCGCCACTAGAAAATCCGAAAAATGAACCAAATGATGTCCCCCCAAACGCAGACTTCATTCCGTTAACCAGCGCCAACTGTGTCAGCATCTGGGCTGTTCCTTTCAAAAAGGTTGTCAGGAAATCTGAGAAGTTAGCTTTTCCAGTGGTAAAAAAATCTGTAATAGTGCTGGCCATACCGGTGAATGCATTGCTGGTAAGTGTCTGCACTTGTGAGTAAACATTGGTTGCGGAGTCCTCAAATTCAGCCCAGCCCTTTTTCGCGCCGGTCAACCAGTCGCCACGCAACCTGTCCTCTGCGGCATAGTAATTATTCGCCGCTTTGAGCTGCTTCTGATAACCAACGTCCTCCAGAGAACCGCCGGCGTTCACCCAACCTGCGGCAAGCTGACTTTTCGCGAGTTCACGCTGAGCTAACCGATCGCTCATTCCAGCTCCACCGACCAAAGCAGCCTGCTTCTCTGCCATCTGCGTGACGTATTTCTGCGAGGTATCCATTCGCTTGTTCAGCTGTTCCTGTTCGGTAATCTGATCACCTAACAGGGCTTTCTGCCGTGCCAACTGAAGCACCTGGTCTTTACTCGCCAGCAGGGATTGTTCCTGCTTTGTCAGGGAACGTGAACGCGAGGCCTCCTCCAGCACCTGAAATTTCGCTTCAGTCGTCCACAGATCTTTGCGCTGCTGGCTGATAGAGTCGTTCAGCCCTTTATGCTGCTGAAGAGCACGCAACTGCGCATGAAGCGCCAGCAATTCGGCCTGAGCAGCGTCAGTACTGCGGTCGCCAGCCGATACAGTACCCTGTTTTCCTGTTTTAGTTTTTTTGCCAAACGAAGCGACTGCTTCCCGATCCTTCTGAGTGGTCGCGGCGCTTATTTTGCGGGATGTATCGAGGTACTTGCCTGCGCTAATGTCAGCTGCGTCCCAGTCCTTTTTCAGCTGAGATACGCTGTTACCATAAGCTCCGGCCATTTTTTCGTTATAGTCCTGCCATCCCTGCAACGTATCCGTTTTCGCCCAGTCAGGAACGAGATTAATCGCAGCCGCGATAGAAGAAGAAATAATCTGGTTCAGCTTCTGGAAAACTATCGCGACGCTGTAATAAATCGCGTTAAATTCCTTTAGCGTGTTTGATGCCAGCTCAGCTACCCACTGACCGATGCTCTGCATAGCCTCAGACGCCCATCCCTTGATATCAAGCCACAGGCGGCCAAATGGCGTCAGCGAGTCGTAAGCCTGCTCTCCGCGCTCTGCCATCGTGTCGCCAAACAAATCCATAGCTTGAGTAACGGCAGCGGTCTGGTCCTTTTGCTTGATCAGATCGTCAACATGCTTAAGTTGTGAAACGGTCAGGAAATTATATTGTTCGTTGAGACTCTGCAGCGCTTTAACAGGGTCTTTTTCGATGTCCTTATAGGCTTTGGTGATGTCCTGTGCCGAGACTATACCGGTCTGAACCGCCAGCGCCGTGGAGCCCGCTGCTTTTTCAAGTTGCTGCTGTGTCAGCGATCCCATGCCAACCAGCTCAGTCATCAAACTCTGAACGGTACCTACAGTAGCGCCAGTAGATGCAGCAATAGACTGGGAGGAAGCCATGATCTGGAGCGCTGACGTGCCGGCAATATTGCCAGTCCTGATAATGGCCTTGTTGATTTCGTCGTAGGCGGTGAAGTAGTCCGATCCCGCTTTGGCCGCAATCAGTACAGCACCGGCCAGGCCGCCAATTGCCACTCGGGCAGGGGTCACCATCGACAACATCGCTTTCAGCGCATTGCCTACACCGCCAAACGAGTCACGGAGCTGACCGCCCTGCTGAATAGCAACCATATAAACCGGCATACCGGAAGCCAGTGAGGTCACAATGTCGGTAATTTGCATCGGGAGATAACGCATAGCATTGCGGTATTGCCCCGCGCTGATAGCCCCAGACTTCCACACTTCCTCCTGCTCTTTCAGCTTTGCGATCATTGGTGCAGCACGATCGGATACGCCGAGTTGGGCAGCTTTTAGCTCTAACAGTTCTGCGCGCGTTTTTCCGATTGCTGTGACCTGCTCCTCCAGCGAATCGATAAAGGTTTTGCCCGCCGCAGCTGCACGCTGCGCTGCCTGAGCCTGTTCAATGCGGGCCCGCCCCTCTGCGGTTTCAGACTCCATTACCTGTGCCAGTTTTACCCGCGTCGTCTCAAGCACGCTGTTGTAACGAGTAAAATCCTCGTCTCCCACCAGCCCTTTACCGCGAAATTTCGCCAGGCTCTCCTGGATAGTGTCCAGTTCATCCAGCGCCTTGTTTACCGGGCTGATTTTATTCAGCAGGTTCTGCAGTTCCTGACGCTGCTGCTTCAGGCTTTCGCTGTTTTTCTTTTGGTTATCGATACCGGTGCGGAACGTGCTGTTCAGGTCATCCGCTTTACCTGCCGCGGCGGACGCGGTCTCCTGAAAGCGACCCAGTGCCTGGTTACCACGCTCCAGCTCACTGGTATTTACGCGCAGGGAAATCGTGGCGATGTCGTTACTCATTCCGCCCTCTCTTTATGCATAACTTTTAGTGCGGCGCTCTCCATGATTCGGATGTCCGAAAGCGCGGTTGCCTCGTCGTCGACGTGGTGCAGGCGCATCACCCAGGGCAGCACGTTGTAATCAAGCCCTGATGCACCTCCCATGCCCGTGCGCCACTGCGTGCTGACAGCCTGAAACACCAGGAATGAAGGCCATACATCTGGCCAGACGTCGATGTACTGATCGTCGTAGTCATCCGGCGTAAGCCCATAGGGCGCCAGGTCTGCCGCTGTGGGTTCAGGCGTATAGAATGCAGAGGCAACCGCTATCAGTTTTTTTCGCGCTGACCCATCAGTTCGCGATAGTAGGTTTCAGGGATAGCCTTCATTGCAGCCGGGTAGTTTTCCAGCAGCACCGACAGATTTTCCGCGTTGAATGTATCGGGGAGCGCCCAGCCAGTAATAATTTCCATCAGAAAATCAGTGGCGGTTTTGCCTTCCAGTTTTTCCAGGTCAGCCAGCTCTTTAAGTGGCTTGTGATTAAACGTGAAAGTAAGCACGCCATCTTCATCGCCAGCGCGCGGGATCGAGACGTTGGCCTTGAAGGTTGGTTTGGGCTGAAGGGTGAATTTAGTCGCCATTGATACCTCTTACGAAAAAAAGCCTCCGCAAAGGGAGGCATAGAATAGTGAAAGCTCTGACGGGTTAGGCGGCAGCGTCAGTCACCTTGTAGAACGTCATCGCAGGCGATTGCAGGTTCAGCACGACGCTTACCGTTTCGACCTCGTTCACCGCCGTGGTAGGCGTGTCGTCAAAAGATGCCGTGGCCGCCCAGTAACGGTTCTCTTTCGCCTTCGGCACGTACATGTAAGCCGCCACGGTCTCTTCGTCTTCGTCCAGCTGGCGCAGCAATGGATATACCGGGAGCGTGGAGTCGTGAGCGATCGAGTAGGTCTGAGAGACTGCGGATTTATAGGTGTTCAGGTTGCGCTGGCGATCATCGCTGAGGAACTGAATCTGCGTGGTGTTCTGATCACCACCAGATTTCGATACCTCAGTGATTTGTGGCAGTTCGGTCCATTCTTCGATTTTGCGAATTGAGCCGGAACCGCCGCCCGCCGCGTATTTGTTTTTGTTGGTGGTGTTGATGTTGCGAAGAGTTACAGCATTCTCCGCAATCGCGTCGATTTTCGCGATAACGTTATCAATACCCGACCAGTTGCAGTTCACGTGAACGATATCGCCGACCGCTATATCGTCTGCGGCGCTAACTGTGATCACCGCGTGCTCAGCATTCGTCGCGCCGGTGAAAGTAATGGCCGGGCCGTAGCCCGATGCCAGATAGACATGAGCGCCGTTAGGCAGTGCAAAGCCCATAATGGTTTCTCCTTCAGAAACGGGAAAACCGGCTCAAGGCCGGTCAGTTGTGGGACATCAGAGGGGAATCAGCTGGTAATGTCTGCCCGATAATTCAGGCTGACAGGAACGGTATAGGACACAGGTGAAGGGACGCCGCGGAATATGCCAGGCGCGCTGCTAATCCAGCAGGTAAAGTCTTTGCCTGCAATTTCCTGCCCCTCGGGGAACAATTCAGCTACTCTGCCCGCCAGGTCAACGACGGAGGTACGGCCGGAGCCGACTGGCGCCACGACATTAATCTGGTATACGCCAGAATAGGTTCGGCAGCGCAAGCCGAGATCGATTGTTCGCGGCGTAACGGGCATATCGTGAACGGCCAGGTACATCTCGTTAGCAGGTGGTGTAAACGGCACGTTCTCCCATGCAACCGAAATTCCCTCGGCATCGGCCCAGGTACCCAATCTGGCGGCCAGTGCAGATGCAATATCCGAAATCACTTAGTCACCTCCCTGACAGCTTCCTCAAAGAAGCGTTGAAACTCAGCTGCAGTTATGCGGACGATGCCGCCCGGAGCCTGTGTGGAATGCCCCATTTCAAGCGGGTAGGCATAGGGCACGTTGTTGCAGAAATAAATGGCCTTCATCCCGACCTTGAAGAGCGACAGCGTATAGTTCCCGGCCGCTTTGGTCAGGTCGCCGGTCTTGTCTATTCGCCCTGTTTCGTCAGTTGTCGGAGCATCAAACGATATCTGCCAGTTACCGCGAAAGCGTCCGCCCGTATACCCCGGCGGTGCTTTGATGTCCATCCCATCCACCACCCGGGCTTTTTTCTTCAGACGCCCGGTTTTGGTCAGGTTGTCGGAATTGGCGCGCTGCGCTTCGTTATGGTCGTAAACAGCGCGATTATAGGAAACGGCTGTCTGGTTAACTTCCCACAACTCCGGGTTGCCCACTGGGGACATCACCACCAGCTGGTTAAGAATTTTGATTCCGACGGCGCGCACCACTGCTTCCTGATTCGTTTTCGCCTTGTTAACGAAAGCCGTGATTTCAGCCAGAAAAGCCGCGTTATCGCCCATGTTAGGCCCTCAGTTGCGCTTTGTAGCAGAGCACCAGTACGGCAGGTTTTGCCGGGTTCGGTTTGACAACACGGTAGGCTGTGCCGTCAATGTCAACCACATCACCGATTTTAATTTCCTGCTCTGCCGTAAAAACGATCTGCACGTCGCCATTAACGATGACCGTTCCATCAATTTCGCCTGGTGCGTATTCGGTCTTCACGCCCACAGCAGTAAAACGGACCGCTTCAGTTTTATGCTCAACGCCGCCGATAACCATAACCGAGCCTTTACGGGTGACGTTGTACGTCGCGCCGTTCTGCCTGAGCATGTGGGTCGTTCTGGCCTGCATACGTTGGTAATCAATCGCCATATCAGGCCCTCTCAGCAAATGCATTGATGGCGTAACCACGACCACCAGCAAGGTCGCCCAGCAGCGCCATGACAGCAGGATAGGACGGCGTGAAGACTTCGCCATCTGCGACCGCGTAGGTCATGGTTACAGCACCTTCCACACGTTCAGTTTTCACAGCGGCTTCGCGCACGCTGGAGAGTAAATCGCCGTCGATTGCCTCTACCGCCAGCATGCACTGCGCGGTTATAACCTGCCGTGGAACTTCATCCGGTGGGAAATCATGTTCATCCTGAACGACATTCACGCGTGGCCATGCCAGAGCCTGTCTCGGGTCAGCTTTTGAGCCAACCCAGTCCAGCCCTTCCAGGTAATCCATGGCCTTAATCAACAAAGGTGTGAGTTTGTCAGGCAGTTCAATGCCGCGTATTTCCGCAAATGAGGAAAGATCATCTTCACTGGCGTAGCTGTTGGCATCAGGAGAGGTGATATCGGTATTGATCATCGAATCATCCTGTTTATGGGGCTTTCGCCCCATTCGTTATTCCTCGGCAGGAGCAGTGAAGGTGATCTCATCCGTGGTTTTCGCCACTCCTTCAACCGTGCCGGTTACCGTGAAGGTGCCAGCAACGTCTGATGTAAGTTTCACCGTTGCACCACCAGCAGAGCCGGTTTGAGAACTGGCCGTGCTAAGCACGCCACCAGTGGACGTCCACGCGACGGTTTTACCGGATACACCGGAGCCATTCAGCGTGTACTTCAGAGAAACAGTGACCGCGTCTGTGCTGTCAGCAGTTGCGGAGGTTTTATCCGCTGACAGCGTTACTCCCCCACTGCGGATTCCAGTTTGATCAGCACGCCTGCCGTAGATTTGTTGCTGGTGAAGTGTTTCTTCCAGTTGCCCGCAGTGCCGATGGCGGTCAGGTCAGGGTTATCACCTTTGGCTGTATCCCAGCTGTAGCCCAGCAGATCAACGTTCACCACGCCTTCAGCGCGGTATCCGATAGCCAAGTTTTCCTGGTCGTTGATGTCGTAGGAACGGAAGCCCGGCGCCTGAGACTCGGTAACGGTAACCGCACCAGCTACCAGCCCAAGGATCGCATCAGCGTCCATGGTGTCGGTCACCAGCACAGGTTTACCCAGCGTGCCCGGCTGCCCGCCGTAAACCACCACGCCCGCTTCTTCGTAGATTTTGTTGGCAATCGCCTCATCAACAATGTCGAAGTAGGTGGCAGAGTGCATCACGAACAGGACCACGCGGTTAAACTTGTCCCCATATTTGCGCAGGCCGCGCGTCAGGGTCTTCTTGCCGTCTGTTTCGATATCGGCGGTGACCACCATATCCGCGTTTGCGCCGATGGCAGCCGTAAGCGCTTTCAGGCCGTATTTCACGTAGCCTTCCAGCGTGGCATCTGCGACATCAACGCCGATTACTTCAGAGAACTCATCAACGGAGCGACCACGGCGCTTAAAAGCTTCTTCCGTGGTTTCATACGGGCCGTATTTCCATGGTGCCTTAACGGATACCGCTTCACCGGCACCGATTTTTTTACCTGTGACTTTATCGACAGAGTTCACATTGCGCGATTCAATGGAGCCGCCCACCTTGTAGAACGCTCGCTTGCGGAAATCGCCTTCAATCAGCTCGTTATCCAGAAGGATCGCTCCGTTGGAGGACGCGTTGAAAATTGCCAAGTTGTCCTGGCGGCGCTCGAGGAAAGCGGTCTGCGCCAGATCGTCATAAATAATCAGGTCACTATTAACAGTGGTAGACATGGGTTAATCCCTTATTTCGGAAGTTTGAGGAAGGCCTGTTGGCCATGCTTGCGGATGTAGTCCGCTTTGTCGCTGGCGCTCATTTCGGAACGTTTGAGGCTGCCACCACCGTTTGGTTTGTGTCCGCCCGCGCCGGTGCCTTCTGCGCGTGGGAAGAGATGCGGAGCCGTCTCCTTAAGAGACTCCGCCCACTCAAGCGGGCTTAGTGGAGTTTTGCCGTCTTTACCGAACAGAACATCGCCATTTGCATCAACTGCTACGGCCTCGCCTTCGTCGTTGAGCTGGAATGTGCCTTTGGCACGCAGAATCAGATCGTCGGAAGCTTCCGGCAGCGCGCCAGCTTTTGAGGCTGCTGCACGGATTGCATCACCCAGGACGCGGTCCCGGAATTTGTTGGAGAACGCTTCGGCTTTGTCCGCGCGTTCATTTGCGGCTTTAATCTGCTTATCAACGTCAGCTCGCAGACGCTCGGTGCGCTTATCGAGCACCTCATCAATTTTTCCGGCGGCGATAAGCTTTGCCTCTTCATCGTCAGAAAAACGCTGGAGAATGCCGCGTACAGCGTCTGGATCGATACCTTCAAAGCGGGACAGGTTTTCTTTCTGCTGTTTAATTGTGCCCAGCAGTTCGCTATTTTTCGTTTTGAGGCCAGTGACTTCGCTGGTCACGCGCTCATCAATCAGCTTCTGGATTTCAGGAGTGATTTCGATACCACCGCCACCGCCGCCCTCACCGCCGCTTTCAGGTGCGTAATATTTCAGAAGCATGTTTCGAATTAACATAATTTCCCCTCGGGATTTTGCCGGGCCTCGCCCATAAAAAAGCCCCGGCGGATGCCAGGGCGTGGAGTAAGATGTGATTGTTAGTTGTCTGTGCCTGAGAGCTGCTTCAGACGTTCCAGGCTGATCCATTCGCCTTTGTCAGTGAACATATCAGCCAGGTTGATTTCACCGGCTCGGAACAGACGGCCACGCTCGGCACCCAGAACCTGATCCTGGCGTTGTGCTGGCTGGCGCGCGAGCCATTCCAGATACGAGGTTTTCCTCGGTACCTGTCCATCCATGCTGGCACGACTCCCCTCGTCCATCTCATCAATATCAATGCCGAGTTCGCGCCAGGACTTGAGAATCAGGGTTTCAGTAGAACGACAGCAAAAATGAATTTTCCCCGGTCCCTGCAGGTAAGGCACCTTATGCCCGACCGGTTTGTTATCCAGGGTGTAGCGCAGCAGGTCACGAATAATGCAGTCGTGGCTGGTTTTATTGTCCAGCGTGGACAGCCACTGTTTACCTTTCACGATATCGCTGTTGGCGCTGGTGAAGCTGTTACGTGCTGTGGCAGCCAAATGATTCACGGCTGTTTTAGCGATGCTTGCGGCGTTTGCCCTGCTCATCTGCAGCGCGCCGTCGCGATAGTCTTTGTTGGCGTGTCCGCGAACATTGCGTGCGATAGTCTCTACCGTGTCGCCGGCAAGATACCCCCGACGTACGGCGTTAACGATCCGCGCCAGCCTGTCCGACTCCAGATTATCCGCCCACTCACTCAGTAGCCTCCCCTGAAAGGGTTGCGCCATCGCCGCGGCATACACCATATCGGCTGTAATGCCCTGCAGCGGATAGTGAGACAGAACCTGTGATGGCAGAAGGGAGTCGAACAGGCTCAGCTGATAACTGGCTTCGTTCTTTGCCAGCGCCACCAGTTCACTCTCGAGCCCTGCCTGCAAGGTGGCTACGGCCTGATGGTTAAGCTCACGCACGCTGCCCAGTAAACTCTGCAGACGGCTAACGGTGAAGCTCTCAGGAGGCAATCTGTCCAGCGCATCCAGTAGACGTGCCGACAGGTCAGCATCCGTCTCGTTAAGCAACTTCACCATCCGGTTTGCCACGCCGGTGGCGTAGCGGCTTAACCAGACGGAATGTGTGATCGATTCATCACGCAGGCTTTCGTTAATGGTGGGCATATCAGCCTCCCGTCAACGTTGGCGCCTGATTGCGAAGCGCATCAATAACCTCGTCCGGGCTGTCAGCCGGGTCAATGAGATCAAGCTTCTGCAGCGCGCGAATCATATCGCTATCGCGAAGCGCACCGGACTGCCAGGCGTTGATGATTGCCGTCACCATGCCCGACTCAGCAACCTTCGCGATGAATTCCTGATTGATGGTGTAGCTCGTCGATTCTCCTTTAATGCCGAGGTATTTTGCACACCATCCCAGCGCCAGCGTATAGGCCTCAGAAACGTTTGAGACGCAGATACCAAGCACTGATGTTGAGGATGTTTGCTCACCGCTAGCCTGGGTAGCAGTCTTCGCCGTGGCGTTCTGCTCAATCAGCCGGGCACCCAGCTGCACCATGTAATCGCGCTTACTGTCCATGGCCTCTTTAGCCAGCATGTTCGGCTGCGCCTGGGCATAGCCAAACGAGCCCTCCTTGGGAAGCAAAAGCGGTGATCGGGAACCAATTTTCACGCCCTTCTTCTCGAGGTGATCGCGCCAGCCGGTATCGAGCCCAGTCATGTACGGCTGCACCTGGCCACAGAACCACACGCTGTCCTCATAGTCAGCACTGTTACGATAATGACCGTGGTTTATTTCCACCAGCGCAGCCAGCGGAGAGTCATCGATAGTGGGATCGTTGTTCTGGGCGCCGACAAAGGTAAACGGAATTTCATCCCAGTAGTCCTTTCCTTTGGGCTTAGGATGATATTCGCTGTCGACGGTGTAGGTTCCGCTTGCTGTGCCACCTGCCCGGCGCCATACCCGGCAGATAAACTTCCCTTCTTCCAGCGCCAGCTCGCGGTACTGAATTTCGTCCTTGTAAGCGTAACCATCCGGCTCTTCTACGCATTCGCGCAGGACCACCAGCACCAGCTGATCGCGTCCGTTAATGCGCTTCGTTCGCCAGTTGATGATGTTCTCTGCCGGATAACGAAGAATGATCGCTTCGTCGGACTCTTCAGCGTAATCGACATAAATGCCTTCTCGCGCAACCTCCAGCACGTTCTCAGTCACCAGCTGCGACTGCTGGTAAATACTGGTGCCGGCCCCGTCAGCATTGTCTAACAGGTATTTGAGCTTTTCCGGGCCGTTAAAGGTGGGATCCTTTCGATATGCCATGCCAAGCATGCCGATCTTCGTATTACCTGCAATGGCGTAGAACACCGCACGGCTTAGATAGTCCTCATTGCGCTTGCGATTGCGTGTGGATTTATCGGTTGGGTCGAGATAAGGCAGATACTTATTACCCGCCGCTTTTACGGCCTCAGCTCCTTTGCAGAAGTCCCTGTATTTCCTCCAGGCAGCAGAAGCCGCCCGGTGTTCTGGTCGAACCCAGGTGATGTCGTCGTTTGCCATATCAGAAAGTGGTGTCCATGGTGATTGAGTATGCCGGCTTCACGATCGGGTAATCCTTCACGATGAAGTACCCGCCAGCATCATTGGGGTGATCGTTATCTGCTGACTTGTCTGGTTCGCCATTAGCCGCCCAGATTTGCTGCTCGAGGCTCTCGGTGTAAACCGGGCAGTTCTGAACGTTAACCAGATAGCGGCGCTCGCCGCTGGCGTTACAGAACATAGCATTCATCGAGTTGATGCGGTCTTTAACCGGCGGGTTGGCATCATCAACAATGACGCTGAATCCGGCATCGTTGAGCTGAGCAATATCGGTCTTGCTGGCGTTCTGGGATTTGCGGGAGTCGCCTGACGCATCCGGATAGATGTAAATCTCCCGGCTCTTTACGTAGCGACCGTTCTCATAGCGCCAGAACTCTTCCTGAATGCGCTTAATCATCGCTGGCGTGTCGTAGACCTTCACCAGCTCGCGAACCGCGCGCGGCAGCCCGTTACGCTTTACGTGAACAATCGCGGCCATTTTTCCAACGTTGAAGTCCATACCGATAAACAGCGGATCCCCATCCTGAATCTCGTCAGAACAGTTGTTCAGCTTACGGTTAAAGGTGTGGTAAATGGTCCCGCTGTTGAGATTCGTGAACTTCCCGCGCAGGTAAGCCTGAATAAGTTCATCAGGATAAGAACTCAGCAGCGACGGGATGTAATCCGGGGGCAGGTTCTTCGCGTTGTCGAACGTACTGGCCTGTATCAGACCGTACAGAGCAAAAAGCTCGGGCTTTTCACGCACCGCCTTCACGAACTGCTGGTAGACGAATTTGAACCCTTCTGGCGTGGTCGTGACGTCAATACCATTACGCAGCCCATCAACTTTATAACGCATACGGGCGATGATTTTTCGCCACGCCTGCTGCGCTTTGGCAGCCGCCATAACGTCCAACTCATCCACCATCGCGTTACCGATTTTGAAACCAACTATCGAGCCGGGCTTCTCCATCGAGCGGCAAATTGTGGTCCCGCGGTATCGTCGCCCCTCGTAGAAGTGAACCTCTTTGTTCCCCTCATTGATTTTGACGCTCAGCCCCCAGTCAAAGGCCACCTCTTCGATCGTCGGATAGAAGATGTCACGAATCTGCGGGTAAGTTGGCGCGAAGTAGCCCTGGTTGATTTTAGGGTGCTCCCACATCCCCTTACAGATGCCGCCACAACCCACCCACGTCTTACCGGAACCGAACCCGGCAACGTAGGCTTTAAACTTGTGTTCCATCGCGAGGAAGCGCGCCTGAGGAATGTTAAGTGTCGGGCTGATCCCCATCTTCCGCCCTCGCGTCCACTACGTTGATATTGATCTGCACTGGGGTCGGTTCGTCATCATCACCATCACCGGCCAGCTCTTTGCGGAGTTTTTCCACCTCCAGCAACCGGCGGTCAATTTCGATCTGCTGGAGTTGCTGAGCGAATTCGCTATCCGCCAGGCCGAGCCGCTTCATTACCGCTTCGAACATTCGCTCACGGCTGATAGCGGTTATCTCGACGCCGTTCTTCCCCAGCTTCACACCGGAATAAGCCAGAGCCGCAACGGGGGAGAGTTTCCGGGTGTCGGCGAAATACGGCTGGCCAATACCATCGCCGTTGCAGCGCGGACAGCCTGGGTTAGGCTCTCGGGTGTGATCGTAGCCATAGCCGCCCCTATCATTTGGCTCTTTACCTTTTTTCGCTAAAGCCTCAGCGAGCTTCTCTTCAAACTCTACAGCATCACGCCACTGGTATTGGTGGCCGAATCCCCAGCAGTAACGACACGCGCCGCGGCGGTATTGTGAGAGTTGATTTGCATCGAAGGTGGCGAGCTGCCACATCTGCGCGAGGACTTCATCGGCACTGCCAAGCGTGCGCGCAATGGAGGCTTTCTGCTGCTGTGCAATGGCCTGCGCAACGTTAGGATTCGTTATGAGCTGACGACCGTAGTTTGGATCACTATAACCAGCACGTGCAGCGGCAGCGGTGGCGTTGTTGTCCTTTAGGTACTCCGCGACAAATAAGCGCTGCTGAGCAGTAAGTCCATCATCATCCACCAGCTCATTTGCGCTTTTATCTTTCTGCGCAGTGCGCATTTTTTTCTGCGCAGGTTTTTGCGCAGTGTGCGCAGAAGGTTTTTTGATATATCGACGGGCGGTAGCGTAGTTCAGTCCCTGCGCTTCACACCATTCCTTTGGTGATACGCCGGTTGCGGCATGTTCGGACAGGAACCGTTGCTGAAGCTCGCCCCAGTCCGGTTTTGCCATCTCTACTCCAATAAAAAAGCCACCAGCAAATGCCAGTGGCTCAGAAGATTGCTTTCGATGAATTAACTTTCGAGAAGCTGTTCAAGATTTGTGGGGAATGGCACGCCTGGCTCTTTGCGTAATTTCTCAAGCTTTGCCAATGTGTCACGCTTCTCTTGCTCGCTACCCTGAGAATAATATGGCTTAACAACTCTGATGATTTCATTTGCTGTTGGGGATGAACCGACACCAGAGGAACCCTCGAACTTTCTTAGAGCCGTGTAGATAGCTTTATCCAACTCTTGATTCATGTCCTTTCCCTTTAGTAGAACGAGAGATGCCCGTGGAAATGATATTGTGTCTCAACGTCAAATTTTCAAGCAATGCATGAACAAACAAAAATGACTATCATCTTGTCAGCACAGCATTTGCCCTTTGTAATGGCTGCTTGATGCGCATAAAAAAGCCCCGCGAGTGCGAGGCCTTATGCCAATAAGGGATTACTTCTTGAAGTTCACAGCTTTTTCAATTTCTTCACATGCTCGGGTAACATGTGGATGCTCTACAACCCGATATACACTGTGCCCAAGAATCAATCCATTTGCATCTTGAACTAATTTATCTACATCTCCACCAGCATTACGATATGCACCAATCACTGCGATTAGTGCCTGTTCTAGATCAATTTCTCTTTCTGACATGACATCCTCTATCGTTTTTGAATGGAAGATTTCACATTATCATAGTCACAAGTTTAATTCCTACCAGATCATTTATCCGCTATAGGGGATATTAATAGTTTTATCCCCACATCGGGATAAAAATGGGTCTACCCAGTACATAATTACCACTTTAGAAAGTCATTTATCTCCATTAAAGCTTGCATTTTCTTTTTTCACTTCAATATGATGGTTAGGCACCAAGCACATAAATCAAGGGCTAATCATGACAAAAGAAGAGAAAGAGATTTTCCTTTTCGAGCAAGCGTGCAGCATCATTGCAGCCCGTTTGAGCAATTCATCTTTAAAACTTAATGCTGATGGTTATTTGAGCAGAAATCTTCATCCAGTATATAAAGAACTTGAGAAGCAATTTACCGTATGCTGTCCTAGTGCAAATAAAAGCTGATATCAATAAGCGGCATGATTATTGCCGCTTTCAATCTTTTTCTTCTTTGCAATTTTTATCCCAAGCCTTGTTATGCGCCAGGATGTCCTTCTTCGTCTGGCGGTCCATAACGTCGATATCGTGATCAGTCAGATAGATTGGCTTTACCCAGTCACAGGCGGTATCAACCACCACCGGGACGCTTCCACGTGTCACGCAGCTCGCGATCAACATCGTCATCAGGCATGCGGTTAACAGTCTGCTGTACATTGCTGGCCTCTTTCGTTGCTTCTACACGGCGTTCGGCTGCTGCGGCCGTTGCCGCTGCGTTATCTTCGGTGCGCAGCTGGTCGGCTTTCGCTTCCGCTTTGCTGGTGCCGCGAATATGGCCCAGGCCAAAAGCGCCGGCGATAGCGGAAATTATCAACGCGGCCAGCCCGATTATCGTTTCGATACCCACACTCACCTCATACCAGAACAGATTTCGCCAGGTTAAACAGCGCGCGGCGTTTATCCAGACCATTACGTCCACCGTTGATAAGCAGCGTAACGCGCTCAACATCGCCGGAATGAAGCAGGCAACCGCGGGACGAATAAAACCATGCAGCTGAGCGCGCAGCGTAATCATCTCGCTCCAGCAATTCGGGATACGACACCAGATCCAGTTTCAGCGCCTGACCACAACTGTGATAATTGCTCAGTCCGGTGATTTGCTTCAAACCACGACCGCGATATTTCCAGCCATGGCCTGCTGACTGATTGCCCAGGTGTTCTTTACCCCACTCACCGCCGTACACCAGATTGGCGATCGCTCTCTGATTAGCCGGGTGCTCTGCCGTTCTGCCAAGTGCGGCGGCCTGCTGTGGAGTGATGCGGTGGCTGCCGAAAGTCGGCACCAGGTTTTCAGCAGCGTAATTCAGGTTTTCCACCAGCCGGGTAAATCTGGTGCTTTCATGCCCCATCTGGGCAATAAACATGGCCTGATCAAGCGGTGCGGTGATGCCGTATTCCTTCATAGCGGCGTCGATATGCGGATACCAACGCGCAGCTAACCCGGCGCTGATACCAGCCGCCTTCTGAAATTGTGTTTGGTTCATTAGTGCCTCAGACGATCAACCAGCCGCGCCATATTTCCACGAACCTTCAGGACGGCGGCGAAGATAAGAATGTTTGCTACCACCACCAGCCAGCTGGAATCACGATAAAGGCCGAAGATGAACTGCAAGGGGATCGCGGCGTAAACCAGCACGGTTATATACGCCAGAACAGAAATAAAGGGGCGATGCCGGGCACCATGTCGCTGGTAAAACATCAGCACGATGACGATGGCCGCACAAATAAACGCATTAAAGACTGCTGACGGGTCAATTGCCATTTCCCCCTCCCCCGCGTAGCCGCGAGAAAAACTTGAACACGTTGTTCAAATCCTGGTTGTTAAGATAAGTGAGGATTTTTATACACAGGGCAGACAGAATCACTGCGCCCAGTGCATCCAGAGGTTTTTCATAGTGCGAAGCTGCATTTAGCATTGAGCCAATAAGTCCCGCCCCAAGCACCCCAACGATAAACGACGTCAGGAAATATGCTGCCAGTCGGGCACGGGACAGGTTTGTTGCTGTCGCGACGTAGAACACCGCACCACCAAACGCCCCGAACACCACACCAAAATCTGTATGAGTAAAGACGCCGTACAGGACTGAAGCCAGCAGGCCGCCGCTGAGAACAGCGCCGGTGCCGGTTAATGGATCGGACATTAAGCCCCCTCTTAGTTGCTACGGATCCTCTCAGAATGCTTGAGGGGAAATAAAAAAGGCCGCCACTTGGCAGCCTCAAAAATGACAAAGCCTACCAATTTTGGCAGGCTTTAGATGATTTAGTGGTGTGTAGTGATTGCCACAATTAACAGCTTACAAAAGTTTTTGCGTACGCGTTAATTTTTTTGTATTTTCATTAATACACTGTTCGTAACTCCTAAGTAGAATAAAAAATGACTGCAGAAATAGCCGTTTTCAATAAAACCGCTGTAGCCTTAGCAGCAGATTCAGCTGTAACGATTTCAGGCGGTGGTAAACATAAAATTTATAATGGTGCAGAAAAACTTTTCGCTTTGACTAAACATCATCCAGTAGGATTGATGGTGTATGGAAGCGGCGACCTATGTACTGCTCCATGGGAGCTTGTTATCAAGGCATACAGAAAGGAATTAGGTTCTAAATGCTTTGACACACTTGAGGAGTACGCAGAGGATTTCTTCAGTTACCTGCAGTCTGCTGAAGCTGTAATTACCTCTGGTATGCGTGATGCGCACCTCTATCACTTCTTAAGTGAAACTGTTTTTGGAATGCTGGTTGATGCTTTCTCCGAAGATCTCGAACCTGCTTATCTTGTAAACTTCGATGAACTTCAATTTGTGACAGATTTCACAAATTACTGCGAACAGTTGCTGACAAGATTGGCAGAAGTTGATTATTTGGATGGATTTAATTCAGATGACGAACAAACAGCACTTACATACACTTTAGCAGTCTCACAGCGTATTATTAGCCAAAAATTTAATGATTTCGATCCCGCATCCATAACACCACAACTTATCAAAGTGGTTAGTGACGTATTAGCGGCCATGATTTGTAAGCAAAGTGATATAGGTTCTATCTCAGGGATTGTAATCGCTGGCTATGGTGATAAAGACTATTATCCCAAGGTTCTATCCTATGAGGTATGTGGTTTCTTTAACAACAAAATCAGGAAGACCACAAACGCTGATAAGTGTTGCATAACTCCAAACTGCGGTGTCACCCCCTTTGCTCAAGAAGATGAGGTTTCTGCTTTTATGCAGGGGGCAAGCTCCCATCTCATACAAAACCTTCATAATGAGTATCAGAGTTCGATCATTAATCTGCTGGATGGTATAGATACAGTAATCACAGATATGGTTCCTGCGACAGATCTCGAAGGAGCCAAAGAGGCTATAGTTAACGTAGTTCGTGGGACAGTCGCCGAGTGTAAAGCCCGTATAGATAGCTTTGTACGCGAAAACTATGTTGACAAAGTTGTTAATATGATCGAGTTTTTACCAAAGCAAGATCTTGCCTACATGGCTGAATCATTAGTTAATTTAACTGCTTTCAAGCGCAAGGTCTCCGACGACACCGAAACAGTAGGCGGCCCAATAGACGTTGCGATTATTTCTAAAGCAGATGGTTTTATCTGGGTAAAAAGAAAGCACTACTTTGCAAAAGAACTGAACCATCACTACTTTTCGCGGTCATAGAGACAAATGGATAAGGGGAAAAAAATGTCACTTAAGCAAGCTTATGAAAGAACACAGCCTAAAAGCGTTAACGATTTTTTCCATGTAAACGCTTCAGGGAAAACTAGACGTAATGCTACAGGCAACTCTAACTTTTTCACCAAATTATACAAAGAGTTACCAGCGCAAGCATAAGGTTAAAAAAAGCCACTACGGTGGCTTTTTTTTATCCTACTATAACGATACTCATAACACCTTCCACAAAACCCAGCGCTGTTTGTAGTTCTTTCCTTATTGTTCCATCAGAACACTTTCTTTTTTTAGCAATAGCTCGCAGCGAGATACCAATCACGAAGTGAGCTATGATCAGCTCATATTCCTCCGGCTTATATTTCCTCAAGCGTGCGACACAACCATCAATCATGATCCCTTCATCATCATTACATTGCAGGCGTGACTTCTTACCGTGTGGCAGCAGCCCCTTAAATCCAGCCGCGATAGGTTGCCAGTCAACTCCACTGCTATCAGCAGCCACCCAAGCTCCCCAGCGGTCCATTACGTCGTACATGTCACGCATTTTTCTCTCCAATGTCTTCGATGATTATTTGCCCGGTTTCTCCCCAGATTTTAGTAACCCGTCCGTCCCAGACATGGCTATCCTCGTCAAACACTGCATCCAGTAGAGCTTTTTCCAGATCGTCTTTGTCCGGCTTTTGTTGATGAGGCCGGCCGACATATTGCGCCCGCTTCGTCTTACTCCAGCTCTTTGGCATGGGGATGACGAACGTGACGTGATATCCGGACTCTGGGAGGCGGATGCCCAGCAACCTGACATGTTCTTTGTATGCCCAGTACTCTGCTGTTGCTGGCCGTTTATGCCATCGGTCGCGCTGAGTCATTCGGGGTTTGCCAATCGGCGTAATTTCGTAAATTTTCATGCGGGCACCACCAGCCCGCGGCGGGCAACTTCAATCACTGTCAGAACAATCGCGCGGTCCATAAGCTGCCGACGCTCCTCTCTGTTCAGCTTATTCCCGTTATCAATGCTGTCATGACAGCAAACGCAGAGCGCAGCTGTCGCACAATCATCGGTTTTTAATCCCATGCCTTTCCCTTCGTTCCGGTGTGCCACCTGCGTCCCCCATGCTCCACAAAGAACACAACGCTCGATCTTACCGACGGCGGCGAGCCATTTTTTGCTGCGATAAATAGCCATGCTCACCCCCATATCCGGTTTTGCCACCGGCGATTTATACGCGGTGGTTTATTGCCTTCAGGCAGCCGGGCGCTGACGGTCCAGGTGAGAGAATCGGAGTTCAGGTTGCGCTCTACCTTCACGCCGCGGCGCTGGTATTCCGCCATGAGTTCTTCGGCCTGCTGGGTTGTGCAATCGGTGTGGTGGAACCAGGTCTTCTTCATTCCATCACCCCGCAAAGACAAGGAGCTGCGCGGCGACATTTTCGGCCTCGTCACGGCTACGGAATGAACGGGACAGGACCCAGCGCCAAAGTACATCGAGCGCAGCTTTATAGAGCTGCTGGAATTCCAGTTCGTCCATGTTGGCGAATGAAATGCTGCGAGGATGCTTTTTGAGTGTGCCGTCAGGTAGCTGAATAGCATCGAAGTGCCCTGCCTCGACGATCACCCATGAGCGGTAAGCATCGAAGGATTTGCATAGGCTAATGCCATTTGTGACGCGCCGATAAGCAACCTGCTCAAGATACTGCTCAGCAGCATCGATTAGCGCGCCCTCATTCCCGCCATAAGAAGCCAGGAATTTGGCGTAGCCGGTAATCAGCTTCCGCTCGTTACTAGAAATAGCCCTGCCGGTTGGTTCCCAGTATTCAAAACCGAGATTGAGAAGCGCGAAAAAGCGCCGGTGGAATGCCGGATTTCGGACCCGCCTGAACTCGGCAACAAGAACATCGCCGAGCCGGGTTTTTGATTGCAGGATATCGCTGGTCTCGGGCGTAGCCGGGATCAGTATTCCTGAGTGGTGTTTTATAAGTTGTAATTCTAGCGCCATGGTTATCTCCGTGGCGCATCAGGTATAGGTTGTTCAGGCCTATGAAAGAATAATATCAGACGGTGGTGTAACTCGGTACCCCAGTCGTTTTGCAAATTGCATAAACCCGTTGAAAGTGAAGATTTCTTCCTCTTCGAGTAACGGTCGTAATGAAACTATTCCATTTACTCGATAAACCAGATATCTCCCTTCCGCCGGGAAGCTATAGATAACTGCTTTATCGGCCCTTCTGACCACGTCGTACCATTGATCATCTGCATTAAAGGCATCTGCACTACACACTATTTCCCCCAGAGCGACTTATTGACGCGGTAAACAGTAATCGGGAACAGCCAGGGGAACGCAAACAGCGATACTCTTTGAAACTGCTCCAATGAAATTCACGCGATTAATAAAACCACTCGTCCGCGCTCTCCCAGGTCTCCTGTACGATATGTTCGACCTCTTTCTTGTCGCCCCCGAAAACAGTCAAACCGTTATTACTGGTACGCTTAATCGTAAGCTGGCATTCATCGAACTGTTTGCTGAGTCTTTTGAGCAGTTCTGACTCGAGCGCAGGTATAGCTCCATCAGGAAGTTTCTTCATGCGATCAATGGTTAGCTCGATTTTCATTTATCCCTCCGCAATGAATTACTGTATGCATGTACAGTATATTTATAAACTTATGTAACGGATTTTGCAACGATTTAGTGATCAACTCCCGATGATTAAAACACCCTATGTTAGTACTGTTTGCATAACCCACATCAGGATATTCCTATGAAGAAGCGCTTTCAGACAACAATTTAACTTGTATTTCCCGCATGCCGAAGCCAAGATTTTGCATAGGCACTCATCAGCATACATGTTAATGAAGAAAACACCCTTACAATTGGCGAAGGAAAAATGAAGGTATAAAAGTCCTAGAAGTGAAGCGCCCTTCGATAAGGAGAGCATATGTACTGAAAATAATTCGTTTAAATCATGCTCAGGCGCTTCAAATGACCCACAACGTAATTTGTGGAGACAGACCAGAAGCATTAACCCCTTGAAAATTATGTTTTAGGCTCAGCCTTCGATTGATAATACGAAGCAAACTCTTCACATGGTTGAGCTGGCACGTCAATGTTTTGTTTAGAGACATATTCGAAGTCTTCTGCGGCGTGCAGGTCTTAGCGTTGATTGCAAATAATAAGTATAAGCAAACGATAAATATCAAAAATCATCAAATAAATTTACTATCCTTGCATTTAATTGCCATTTAAATATCATCCGTCTTGGTATAGTCGAAATACAAAACCAAAGAATAGCTCTATAAAAAAATTAAGAATAGCCTTTATAAGCATAAGCCCCTAAGTATTTAATCCTAGGAACTTATACATTAACTAGCATAATGAAATTTGAAAAATTTTTCATGCAAAAAAAACACGTTTGGAAAGTTAAAAATCACTCCCGAAGAATCTTACCTTCTGGTGTTACATTGGTATAATCATCTAAACCTCCACCAGGGTTTTGAACATCCCAATGATCTTTATGAAACTTATCCCAATGCCATTCACGCCGCTTATCATCCAAAAAACCATAATTCGGTTTTCCAGCCTTTAAAGGCTTCGCACTTTTACGCCAATGTTGAGGGGGCACAAAAGGAAAATCACCTTGCGATGGAAGATTATCAGGATAAATTTTGTACCACGTGTATTTGGCAAATTTTATATCTTTCACTTCTTTTATGTTAATGAAATCGTTGTAATTTATGCACATAGGTGTAGGTGTATAAATAGCCTCTTCATTTGTTTTATCGTGAAATGTATGAGTAGAAATATAATTTATAAAATCACAAAAAATATCATTCACTTTTTTTGTGATACCTGCACATCTAACTTTACTAACATTGCCTGTTATAGGATGTACAACAATATCCATGTCATTTAACAACGGTTTTAATACTGCATGCCAATCAGCCAGCCACTTGGTCCATTTTACGTCTTCACCTAAAGACCAAGGGTGCAGCTCCTCAAACATCTCAAGCAAAGTCTGTGAAATAGAAACTTTCAACCCCATGACTTTACAGGCTTTTATAAAGTCAATCAATGGCATTACATAAAACTTTTCTATTACCCTTGGATCAAGGTTAGGATCAATGTTTAAAATATGATGTGGGCAAAATGTGATTTTTGGCATGTTATTTTTCCCAAGGCGCCTTCAACTCTTGATTCTTTTTTACTCTTGCTTGTAAAATTGCATCGGCTAACTTAGTCGACTCATCTAAAAAGCCATCAGGATATTCTGGGAACATTCCATTTTCGTCTATTTTAAATTGCATTATAGTAGCCCCAGACTTTTTACCATCTCCAGTATTCTCAACAAAGACGATATTAATATCATCTTTAATACTTGGTTCTTCAATAACTCGCAGCCTTAATCGGTTTATTAATTCAGCACTATGTGTTTCAACCATTATTCTGCGTCCGTCTTTAATGAATCGTAAAAAAAGATCAGCTAGATTTGCTGCACTTGATGGATGCAAGTGTATTTCTGGTTGTTCAAGCAATATTAAATCACCGGGAGAACTGAGCAAACACATTAGAATTATAGGAATTACTTGAGAATATCCGAAACCGACATCTGAAATAGTTACTTCAGATGAACAATCAGCATTACTTAAATTAATTTGATAAATTAACTCACCTACTCTTGCGGGGCTAATACGCTGACTTAATCCCATAACATGAATACATTCATTTAATGCATCTTTAAGTTTTAACTCTTTTCCATCAAACTTAACTGAATCATTCTGTCGAGCCCACAAGATATGAGCTGCATTTTCACCAGACGGTAACAACTCCTTTGCCACTTCACTAAAATGAACATATGCACGTTTCGGAATAGCACGCAATGGTCCTAAATATTTAATGTTAATGATATCAGCAATGAGTCTTGACATCATAAAACTTTCTTGAGGGTAAAAAGCAGATACTGGTAGCCCGAATTCTGTAAATCGTTCATTATTATATGTCAAATCCTGTCGTTTAATTTGAATGAAACTCGGATAAAAATATTCAAACTCAGAACTTGTTTTAAACTTAACATTATTATCAACGATAATATCTTTGAGAAAGGATGGCATATCACCTTTGTTAATCCTTAATTTTAAAAAATCAATTTTTCTATCTTCTCCTTGGGCAGCAATAGAAAATGAATTAACCATTGGAGAATAATGATTAAATCTTTTTTTATTTTTAAAGCTGAATTTGATATTGGCTTCATCGCCTTTATATGCTAGTTTAAACCCGTACTCTATACTGGCTCTGTCAATGCTTGGAATAGAAAAAGATAACTCTTTTAAGTTTGTAAAAGTAAGGTATTCCCCATCAAGTTCGAGCTGTTCCTTTGATTTACTTGATAGCGTCTGCTTGAGTAACAAAAGGCTTTGAAAAATAGAAGACTTCCCACAGCTATTTTTACCAGCAATAACCGTAAGATTATTTACAATTAAATCATCCAAATTCTTAAATGATTTAAAATTGCGCAAGGATATTGTTTTGATCATATAAACGCCTAGTGGATGTTATTTTTAATGTCAACTGAGCAATGTTACATTAGCATATACAAATTCTAATATAGATCAAGTACAAAATTACATTACACCAAGCAAAATAACCTTTTGTTTTTAAAGTGTTTTCATTAAATCGACCATCCATTCGCCCTTAAGCGAAATTTACATGATTATTAAACCTATGCGTTCCGCAGTAAGAATAGAGCAGAACTATCCCAACATGACAAAGCGTTACATAGTCATTCTTTTCGAATAGACAACCAAACAACTTTCATAGTGCTACAGAAAATTTTTTTCCCGTGGAACATACCCAGCAATCAAGATAATATTGTCGATTTGATGGCCTACCTGCTCTTTTGGTATACTTATACGAAGTAAACTTTCTAGCACTTCACATGCATCATATTTATAAGTTTCTTCCGTTTGGTTCCATAACGAATACATTATTAATTATTTCGGCCACCCAAATACTGTTAGTGCTCAATAAAGGGCCTGAATCACAGAAATGGATTTCATCATCTTTCTTAATAATCTGGAAATTAGTCCAGAGGTAGTTAATCGCATTATGCATACTCTCCCAACAACCTTGATGCGCACATATATTGCCATAATCAACTCCGCCGGTCTCGATCCATTTGATGCGACTTGCGCATCCAGCAGACTGAGCTAATTTCTAACGTTTAGCCACATCTCAAATATCACTGTTTTTGTATAAAAGCCATCATTACCCACCCAACATCGAAACATTCTTAACAAAAATTGCTTACACTTGAAACCCCTTCCCCCTCGCCTGGTTAATTCTGTCTACGCATTCCCTTAATGCTTTAAATTGCCAGGGGTGAGTTCAGATTCATCAATTGTGGCCAGAAGCGCGTTGAGGGAGCGCTCAATATCGTTTTTAGTCAACCGTAAACAGATTACCTTAATCCAATGTGGCGAGAACTTGCTGAGACCGATTGCTCTTGTGATGCGTAGTTGCATGAGATGCCTCTTAACCGCCAGTGGTGGCGATTTGTAACCACGCTTGTAACACAATGTTTAGGTTAATTATCTTCACGGTTTTTTTGATCACTTATTACTCGCTCCGCTTCCCGGTCGTAGCCATCTGCTAAAACTCTTAAGGTAACGGCGAATCGTTGATAACCTGCATCTTCTACTGCCTCTGCTTTTGTCCGGAACGTATCCGCCAGTTTTCTCTCAGCTTGCCCGGTTGGATCGACCCAGTGTGCACCGCGAGAATTGTAGGTCCCTCGTCTATAGCCTTCACGCATGCTTTCAGCATCTCGGTCATTTAATGCAGAAGCGATCGCTCGGTTTATCCATAAGCCATCAGGATCGGAGGGTGCATTAATTAGAACTTCGCCGATTTTGCTTAGTGCAATCTCTAAATGATCTGATTCTGTTGCATATTCCTTAACCTTCTCAAGCCATTTAGTAAAGTTATCTGCGCTAAATGAACCATTTTGTTGGCTGCCCGGTGGAGTCTCCCATTTATCCAAGAGCCGCCATGCATTTCTTGCAATGGCTTTCGATTGCTCAGTGGGTTCACTGGCTGAAGCATCCTCTTTTTCGGAACGGAAAATAAGTCGAATTATCTCGCAGAAAAACTCGGGATCAGTAGCCATCCTGTTTTCCAGTAACTGGGGCACAGTACCTCTATGACCATCCAGCAGAGGAATATATGCCCACTCAACGCTAAATAGATCATCCTGATTTACATCAGATTTAGTCTGAAGATATTTGATTAAAGTCGTTATGTGGTATGTGTCCATATTGGAGCTTGATTCATCAGTTGAAAGGGCCGCCAGCAACGCACGAACACACTGATTTGCATCGATGGGCTGCTTGTTCTGATGCATTCTGTACAGACAGTGGATTGCCGCATGGGGTCTGCCATGTTCAATCAGTTTATCAATGGCACCAGCCAGCTCCCCTTCAGACTGATAAGCATTGGCATCGGTACGGGTCCAGTATTCGCTTTCGAAAGCTTGAAGGTATTGAGAAGCTCGTCCCCATGTCTCTCCGGAAAAAGGTAAATAGGCAAGGAACTGGCCTAGCTGTTTAGGAGTCCAGTCAGATTTGCTTAGATTGTCGCACCACTCCCAGCCTTTGAGCCAAAAACGCTTCCAGATAAAGGCACTTACCAATGCCTTGTGCTTATTTTCTGTTGTGTCCAAGAAATGGGGTAACAGGATAGTTTCGAACACATCATTGCTGAACGTTCCAAGTACACTGCCGACCTGGTTGGGTGCAGAAACGTTGTCAGCAAATCGCATAACACCCTCAGCCCCATTAAGCCGAAAAATTTCCGAAATTGCGGTTTCGCGCCTCGCTTCGATTTTCTTTTGCTGTTCTTCCCAGTCACCATTTTCATCGTAGAGATCAAAATCCCGGTTTGAGAAAAGATGCTGGTATAAGTTAAATGGATTGGTAGGAGCCAATTGCTCGGCAACATTTTCGATGCTGTTGATCAGATTATCAGGCAACGCCCACTTGGCATCAGAGTATCGCCTGTGTTTATTTGATAACTGATTGAGATGCTCCCATATCAAAACACGTTTTTCTTCATGCAGCTCGATAATAGGTTTAGAGGAGAGAACCTCAAGAAGTTGCTCGGAAGCAGGGGCTGGCAGATGATCAAAATGGTCAATTAATACGATCAGGCGACCGATATCTTCTCCGGCGCTCGCTACGGCAAGCTCGGCATAAAACAATGTCTGCTGCCAGTACTCCTGATTCGTTACTTCGTTTTCCCAGTCATCGGGAATGGTTCGACGCCAAGAAGGTTTGTGTGTTCCAAAAGAGGTTTGTTGTTGGCCAGGTAAAAGCCGAACAAGCAAATTCCAGGCAATATCAGGCCATTCTTTAAAAATGACTTTTACAGCAACCTGTCGCTTTTCAATTGATGCGAGTGTTCGCGGCAACCACGGTAATAATATAGTGGAAAGCGAATTGGATGGTCGGTTAGACCACTTCCCCCCCGGGTCGTGGCTGGAGAGTTCAGCAAGCACAGCACAGACCCTGACCAAATGTTGTTCATCCCAAGCTAACCCTTCCAGGGCCCATAGCAGTCCAGTTAGATAATTCCCACCAGTAATGCCATTTCCCTCTTGGGAGAATAGCTCATCGAATGCACAGGGTGTCTGGTGCATTGCCTTCTCAACTGCATCAAGAAATTTTGCGGGAGCAGCTTCAGCGAGCGTGGGTAACAAGCCGTTCAGGCTCCCCCATAAAACCCAGTCCGCTTCATTTAAAATTTCACAAATTGCCACATTACTGCAAGCTTCAGCCTTTCCCTGAGAACAGTTAATGCAAGCCTCTGGTTGGCTCCCCAGGATAGCCATACCCTCGGCTATACCTTGTCGCAACATAGGTGAAAAATGGAGTACCTTTCCATAAATGTTCGCAGCGTAACGCTCTTCAGCGGGTAATTCAAAAACAGGGTCTGGCTCTTTAAGTACTGATATTGTGAGAGACTTGAACAAATCGAGATTCTGGTCAAGTATACGGGACCCCAGAATACTCCACAGTTCAATTCGATTAGCTACTTTCCAGACGCCATTTCTGACAGTCAAAGGGCTGTCTGGTGCATGTAATATTTCTCGCGCCTTCCTTAACCATTCGTCATAACTAATACCAAGTAATTGGGTCAGCACTTCCAGATCATATTCATTTTTTTCATTCCACCTCCCGACCAATACTGCGATGGCTAAACAGGAAGCATCAGGATGGTGGGCCCAGTCGGTTTTTACTGCCTGCGGTACCACCCTTAATTCTTCAGGAATCGTAGCAACAACTCTTTGTTTGAACACATCTAAAAGATCGTCTGGGATCTTGCTGGGTGTGATAGTTCCTGCATCCTCATTCCACGTTTGCACAATATCGACTATCCGCGACCAGACCCATTGAGGATATTGCTGATGAAATTGCGCGATGTGGGAATGCAGCAGAGACAGAACAACACCGAATTCATTACCGAGATCGTAGCCGAGCAAGTGGAAATGGTTCAAAAATTCATACAGTTCATCATCTGTTAGATCGGTACCGTCATTTGCTACCTTCAGGTGATACTGGAAGACCTCCAGTTTTTCATTGCTTCTGGATGGGCTAAACTTAGCTTGCCGCACATTCCTAAGAAATTCATCCACATTTTTGGTATGCCTAGCTTGACTAAGCAGCCATTTCACATTGTGGGTATCAGTCGAACTTAGAGGACCGGTGATCAGCGCAATGACATCATTCTTCCTGTTGAACACCTCAGGATTATTGAAATCATTCCAGGCGGCCTGTATCACCTCCCCAAATATCGCGCTACCTTGAGTAATTGAAATAGAATGCTTGATTTGCCCAAGAAGTTTCTGCTTTTCTTTACTGGTGAGATTCTCAACAACGACAATGAGATCGTCGGTATCAAAACCTTCAATTTTTCCCTGAAGTTTGATTTCTACAATAGGCCAGCAAGGAAGACATGGGGCATTGCCGCAAGTGAGCATCAGTGCAACAAACGACGCCTGAACATGTGCCTCAAAATGAACACCGCCACCGCCTGTAGAAAAAGGATTGCTCAGATTTTTTGTATTTGCCATAAACAACCACTTCCATATTTTTGATTCAGAATAAATCAGAAATTGGCTAACTCAAACTTTATTCCGCTCGCATCGTGAATTGCGCTTGTTTATGTAGACATTCTTATGGGTTCAGTCCACAGTCCAATAAATGTCCGCTGATGGCTCATAGCAGACCTATTCATCACTCTGCCCTCCCACCAGCTTTCATCCTCTCATATTTCGCCTTAAGCAACTCCGCCGGTGTCGGCCCCTTCGGAGCAACTGGCGCTGCTAGCGACCGTCGAACGGGCGGAATCGGCTTCCCGGCCAGCACCCGCTTTTCCCACAAGTCCAGAATCTCGCCAGCTTCACGCTCAAGTTCTTTATGGCTCAACTGGCCATCAGTTCCGCGGCGACGCAGCTCGAGGCAGATGTGGTAATAAACCGGCTTCGGCCAGGGATACTGCTCACTGCTCGGGTACCGAAACACCAGCTTACGCCACTTCCAGTACTCAGCCATGACGTCAGCAGTAGTGATCCCCAGCATGCAGCACCCTTCCCTGCTCCACTTGATGAACTGGCCAGGCGAAGGCAGGAATGGGCGCTCCTGGCGACGCACCATGCGCATACCGGCTTCAACCTGCTCCAGAGTGGTAATCCCGTTTTCTTTGAAGGCCAGAACCCACTGACGGCGGATCTCGTTCACGTCTTCCTGGCTGCGATTAACCAGACTTGCCGGGAACGCGGCGGACAGTTGTACGAATAGCCCGTTGATAATCTGCGCCACCTGCTGCGTTTGTTCGCGCTCGGTGTACTGCTCAGGCAAGTTGTGCGCCACGCGGCGAGCCTGTTCCCGGTCAAAACTGAGAATGTTCTCTGCGAGGTTTTTCATTTCAGCACCCCGTCAATCCAGTCGGTGTTATGCAGGTCGATGCTTCCCCGGGAAGGTTTTGCCGTTCCGGTTGCACGCAACCGCTTAGTGGTGAGCTGATCCCACTGCTTTCGCAGACTCGAGGGGCTCAGGATGTTGTCTTTCCAGAACTCATCCCGGTTGGCCCACTGGAACACGTCACAGATTTCGTAGTGAGTACGCTTGTCCTGGACACGCATCAACCTGATGGTGTTTGCCCATTCAGCCCAGTTTGGCTCAGATAGCGATGCGTTGACGGTGAGAAGCCTGTCGTAAATCCAGCGTGCGGCCTTGAGGTCGTCAGCGGATCCCCATGATTTACCTGCAGGGGTGTATATCCCGGCGGCAGCTTCTGGATGGCGTGAGAGAAACTTTTGAGTTTTCTGGTTTCGGGATTCGTCAGAATTCCGAGACGAGGATCTTTTAATATTGTTCTTGTTATAGTCTTGGGTGTCTACCGTTTCCGGGAAGGTTTTTCCCGTTTTCGGTAACACTTTTCCCGATTTCGGGAAGACTTTTCCCGTTGTCGGTTTGTCTAAAATCCAGGCGGAAAGGTCAGTATTTATACCGACCGTTTTCATCACGCCCTGCTTCTGACTGAAGATAATTTTGCGTTCTGTGAGCGATTTGAGCGCATCAGAAACATGCGAATCACTCAGCCCTGTAAGCTCGGCGATCACCGTGTTCGTAACGCGGTCCTGTTTCTTGTTCCAGCCGTAGGTAAGCCAGATCACCGCTTCAAAACATTGCCACTCCCGGCCTGACATTCTCAGACGAGGCTTGAGTTGCTGGATCTCGTTAGCGACCTTGGTGTACCCGTTCGACAGGTCGGCCATACGACCTCCCGGTTGTTCGGTTCTGTGGGGGAAATTGATAATTTCAGCTGTGTTTGACATACTTAGCTCCGCAATTACACTCCGTTTTTGCACCTGAAAGTCGGTTCTGTTAGCGCAGACCGGCTTTCGCCTTTTCTGAAGTCTTCACATTGCCCCCAGCATGGTTGTGACCATCGCCAGCAGTGGCGCCGTAAGGTCCGGATCGATCCTGAACATTTCGAAAATCCCCTCTCCTAACTCCTTCAGCTTTTCCTTTTTCGGTGCATCGAGCATCAAAGCTTGCTTCGCCTCACTCACCTCTTTTTCCAGCCGGGCCATCCTGTAGGCAAACGAGTCGTTCTTTACGACACGGTCGCGGTATCGAAGCGGTAATACGGACATGATCGCTGGCAGCAGCTGTTCGACGTTCTTTCGGTACGATGCGGAGTCTTCTTTGTTGTCGAGCCAGCGGAACAGCTTCACGTTCCAGACATCGGCCTGGCCTGACAAATCCACGCCATCAAGTTGAAGTTCTTCCGCCGCTTCCTGGATTTGAAGCGCAGCAGCTACGCGCCCTTCTGCCGCAGCCCAAGCTCGGACCGCTGAGCAGATATCGCGATGATCAATATCCTGCACTGCCGATTCGCTTTGATGACACTGGAATATCAGTGGATTAGAGGAAGCTCTGCTACTCTGTTGAAATGAAAAAGTTTGCATGATTAGGGCTCCTTTTTAGGTAAACCATCGGTGGGATTCGGGTAAAGATCAGGGCGCAGCTCGTGCGGAGTTACGCCGGTAACCCCATAAATAGGCAACACTCGCTCAGCCGGAATCCCCTTGTGGCGCCAAAGCGAAACAGCCATTTTTGAAACACCGATCAAAGCACCAAGCGCGCTGGCCGAGCCAGATCGAAAAATTGCAAGTTCAATTCCAGTCATAGGACCTCCTTAAGTGCATGCGAGTAAAGCAACAATTTACCAATAAGTCAATATACGCCTGCCTATCAAGTGGTAAAGCTATTGTTTACAATCCATATATGAATAGAAAAGAACCTAACCAGAGCCTGATATCTAGGCTGACTGAATTGAATAACAAAGGCTTCTCAAAAACAGAGATGGCCAAAGTAGCTAATGTCAGCAAGCAAGCTGTAACCGGATGGTTTCGAACCGGCAAGATGAGCAAAGAATCGGCACTTGCCTTAGCTGATGCAGCTGGGGTGTCGGTCCCCTGGCTATTAGGTGAAGACGTTGATGAGAAAGACGGGCTCAAGCCAGACGAACAGCGCCTACTCGAGCTCTATCGCCAGTTGCCGGAAGAAGAACAGCAGAACATGCTCCGCATCTTCGCAATCCGTCTTAAGGAACTAGACGAGTTGTATGAAAGGTACATAAAGGGGCGTATTCGTTCGCAAGGGGATTGATGATGTCGAATGATGTTCAAGCAAAGATAGCCTTTGTCTATACTAGTGAACTTCAGCCTGGGATGACCATAGGTGATCCAACTCCAGGATTAACTATCGCCTGTAGCGAGTTCCCTGCTAATTCAATCATCGCTGTTAACTTCGGAGTGATTGGTTTTAACGGTGTGGATAATTATTCACTTGATGTAAAAATTTACTTTAATGACGAAGATATTACTTCGCCATCTCAAAGCAATAAGAACTTATTCAAATATAGGCCCCAATGGAGTGATGAAGGCGAATTTGTTGCAACTATGACTATAGTTGAATCCTTTACTCCTAAAGCCCCAGGAATCTATCGTTTAGAAGCTAGCCTTCTTTTTAAAGAAGCAAAAGAGGAAGCTGTGTGGGAGTTAATTGATGTTAAAAGCTCCTATTTTGCCGTCGCCAAAAACTGGAGTAGTAACAGTGCAACCCAAGGATAACGTCATTCGCTTGCCCAACGGGAACCTTGATGCTTCCAATGAAATAATCCATGATGCAACTTATGGTGGGGGTAATGGTGGAGGTAGCGATATGTTGCAGAGAGTTAAGGATCTAGAAAAAGACGTCCAGCAAATGAAAACTGACATTGCTGTTATGCGATCTAACTATGCTACAAAGACAGATGTAAGCGACGCAAAAAATTCTATTATTTTATGGGTTGTTGGCGCAGTAGTGTTCGCACAACTCATTCCGGCAATACCTAAGATATTAGAAATTTTCTTTCATAAATAACCCGACTGTCGAACCGTTTCCCCCCCCCCGCCAGCAATTGCGCAGCCAAACCGTCTCCCAGCCCTATCCCGACCTTTGCGTCGGTTTTTTTGCCCTCAATAGCTCATTTTCGTACTCCATACAACCCAAGTAAAGTATTGCTGTACTTTTTTGTACCTCTTATCTTGCCCAAAGGGTAAAGTAGTGATTTACTAGACTCACCAAGACGCACTACGAACCACCAAGGCATGGAGCCCACGAAGTAGCCGCCGACGGCATACGAACAGTCGGATGAGGTGGATAGATTAACGCGCATCAGGTGTAAACGTTCCGCTGGCCGGCGATAAGGCAAACGAGGGTGAGATGGACATTAGCGTGGATTCTAGAACTGGAAGCAAGCCTGTAATGGAAAGCAACAGCAGGATAATTCTGGCTGCTGACGCGGCCCTAGCGGCAATCAACGAACATTTCAGTGAAGAATTTGTGAAAGGCGAATGGGCTGATTATGAAGCTTTGCGAAGAGCAGCTCTAAGAACTGCCCTAGCTTCGCTTATTTAAATGGATTAAAGGTGATTGGTGGTTGTTCAGCCGAATAGAGTTTCTTAGTAACTTCCCTGCACTCTGGCAGCAAATCAGAAATGCGCTTTAGGAGGCTATCAGGTGAAGTAACTAATGGATCTTTTGCGGCGAGGGTAAGAGCAAGGTCATAAGCAACAGACTCAACTGTTCTTCCTTCCTGAAAAACGTTCATAAATTTTGTTTTTCCTTTGCTGGATGTGTGAGAACTACCAGCATACCACCGAGCCTGAAGTGGTGAAAAGACAGGCATAACAAGGAGATCGATATGATTGATTTCGCACGCAAACCAAGACGGCAGCAAGCCGTAAAACTTAACTTCTTCGAAGTGATTCTTCGCCGCTTATGCTACCTGCTAGCGCAAAAGGGGAATCCAGATGTGTAACTCAACGAAATGCGGGTACTGCGGCAAGCCGGTTGAACCGGAGGAAGTAGTAAAAAGTACCCTTCTCTATAGCAACGGCACACAGCTGGCGCGCAAAGAAAAAGAATACTGCTCTGAACGTTGTGCTTCGTACGACCAGATGGCACACGAGGCATAACGTAAAAGCCGCGCAAGGCGGCCCGTACGTCCGGTGCTCCCGACCAAAGTTACACCGGAAAACTACTTAAAAAACCAAAGTTCACCCAATGGGCGCTATCTCTGGCCCGGGGATCTTACATCCAAAAAAGAGGATCTCACATGGAATTTTTCTATGTAGTTAAGGCTACGCAGAAATCAGGCAAAGAAAATGCAGTGATTTGGTTCACTGCGAAATCTGAAGCCCGTGCCAACCTGCAGCTCGATGTTGAGCTGGAAGATGCTGGTATTGAAACCGGCCGCGGTAAGGATTACGCCAAACCGGTTCGCACCGATTTCCCGGTGTATAACGACCTCCCGGAAGAAAGCATCGTGGATTACACCTGGTGCAAACGCTACGAACTGCAGGACGATGGACGCACCTGGCTGCCAAAGGCTGGTGCTGAGTTTACTGGACCAGTGGACAACACTACCGCACCGGAAACGACCGTTAAAGTCGAAACTACCGTCGACAATGTCCCGCTTGAAAACCGCACTCCAGCGGTCCGTTTTGCCGTCCACCTGACCAGCGACAAATACCAGTCACATATCACTAAAGATCAGCAGCTGGCTGCCAGCGAAATGTCAGTGGATGAAGGCAACACCTATCTCCAGAACCTACTGCTGGCGAAAAACGGCATTCCAGAAGTTGCCGAACTCAGCCTGAACGCTGAGTGGAAACTGGTTCAGGCGATTAAGCAGGTCTTCGCGCCAGATGAAGCGCACGAAACTGAAATTATCGCTGCATTCATGGCTGACTGGGCGAGAGCAGATGCCGGCGACCGCAATCAGTTAGTGGCAGAGTGGAGAGGCGGAAAGCTTTCTCTGCTCAAATCAGAAAGCACCAGCGACGCCGACGTTACAACTTGTCAGGATCCAGAACCTGATCACGGTATCCAGATTGACGAGAATGATGACGAAACCACACGTTATCCAGTCGTCCGTATGCCGTTCCGGAAGCAGCTACTCGCCCAGTTCACCGCCAACGAACTGCGCCACCACTTAACTCGCGAAGAATTCGAAGGTATCAGCGCGCTGGAGATGGACACTGACAACGGCTATGTCCAGAACCTGCTGCTGGCGGGAGAAAACTGCGAAGAGGTTAAGGGTTACGATACCAAAGACCTATGGCGCTACACCGACGCCATTCGCAAGGTGTTCAGCCAGGAGAAGCGTCACGAAATCGCTCTGGTACTTCGTTTTACCCGCATCTGGGCGGCGACTGATTATATTGACCGCGGAATTCTCGTTCGCGAGTGGGCAGCCGGTAATCGCATCAGTAATGTTCAGCGCACCGATTCTGGTACCAATGCCGACGGTGGGTATGTAACGGATCGTGGCGCAGGCGCGCATCACACTCTGGACACTCTCGATCTTGAGATCGCATGTGCCCTACTGCCTATGGACTTCCACCACTTCGAAATTCCTTCGAGCGTGTTACGACGTGCCAAAGAAATCGTGGCGAAGAAAGAAGAACCATGGAAATCATGGAGCGCCATCCTGCGTAATCAGCCCGGCATACTGGCGGTGAACCGTGCGGCAATCTTCAATCTGATCCGCATTGCACCAGAGAACATTCATCACACGCCAGCGGCTCATCTTGAATTTGTGAATAAAACCATGACGGCTGAGTTTAACTCTGCTGTGGAGTTACTGCCGCTGTCTACTCCGGCTGTTGAGACCGAAGCTCCAGTTTCACAACCGCAGATTGAAAATCTCGGTAGCGGCGTGTTCTCCATCGATGGCCTGATGGATGGAAATACCGAACCGGTCATCAATACCTCCTCAAATGAAGTCGAAAAAACGGGAAACACAGCGGAGACCACCAGCGATGTGCAGATGGAAACGGCTAAGCCAGAGAAAGACGAAGATGTTGGTTCGATATCACCGCGCGAAAGTACTGATGCAGCTAATACGCAGACAGATTCCATAGCGCCGGAAGAGCAGCAGTCAGAGCCCGTAATCGAATACCCGGCTTACTTCGAGCCTGGCCGCTACGAAGGTCTGCCGAATGATGTTTATCACGCAGCAAACGGTATTAGCTCAACCCAGGTAAAAGATGCCCGCGTCAGTCTGATGTACTTCAACGCGCGCCATGTGGCTAAAACCATCCCGCGCACAGCATCCAAAGTGCTGGATATGGGAAATCTGGTGCACGCCCTTGCACTGCAGCCGGAAAACCTCGAAGCAGAGTTCAGCGTAGAACCGGAGATCCCTGAAGGTGCGTTTACGACCACCGCAACTCTGCGCGAGTTCATCGACGCGTACAACGCCAGCCTGCCGGCACTGCTGAGTGCTGACGAGATCAAAGCGCTGCTTGAACAACATAACGCATCCCTTCCCGCTCCAGTGCCGCTTGGCGCGAGCCTGGAAGAAACGGCTCAAAGCTATATGGCTCTCCCAGTTGAGTACCAGCGTATTGATGAAGGCCAGAAGCAGACAGCAACGGCAATGAAGGCATGCATTAAAGAGTACAACGCCACCCTGCCCGTACCAGTTAAAACCAGCGGCAGCCGTGATGCGTTACTCGAGCAATTAGCGATCATCAATCCTGATTTGGTGGCACAGGAAGCGCAGAAACCGACGCCGCTGAAAGTATCCGGCAGCAAAGCAGACATGATCCAGGCAGTTAAGTCGGTTAAGCCCGATGCCATATTTGCCGACGAACTGTTGGATGCCTGGCGCGACAACCCTGGCGAAAAGATTGTGGTTACCCGCCAGCAGTTGGCCACCGCGCGAGCAATTCAGTCCGCACTACTGGCGCACCCGACCGCGGGCATGCTGCTGACACATCCAAGCCGCGCCGTAGAAGTGAGCTACTTCGGTTTCGACGACGAAACCGGATTGGAAGTGCGTGTACGCCCTGACCTCGAAATTGAACTGGACGGCGTGCGCATCGGTGCTGACCTGAAAACCATCAGCATGTGGAATGTGAAGCAGGAAACCCTGCGCGCCAGACTGCATCGGGAAATCATTGACCGGGACTACCACCTCAGTGCGGCTATGTATTGCGAGACCGCGGCGCTGGACCAGTTCTTCTGGATTTTCGTCAACAAAGACGAGAACTACCACTGGATCGCCATCATCGAGGCGTCCACTGAACTGCTGGAACTGGGCATGCTCGAGTACCGCAAAATGATGCGCGCCGTCGCAACCGGCTTCGACACCGGGGAATGGCCAGCTCCGATCATCGATGATTACACCGACGAACTGAACGACTTTGACATGCGCCGCCTCGAAGCGCTGCGCGCTCAGGCTTAAGGGGGATTTATGCATAACACAAACGTTACCGTTGCTGACCAGAACACCGTTATTAACTCCAACGTGGCTTTGTTCGATTCCCAGTATCTGAACGCCATCAGCACGTTCGCGCAGATTATGGCGCAGGGCACCGCCACCGTTCCTAAACACCTGCAGGGCAATCAGGCCGACTGCATGGCTGTAGCGATGCAAGCGGCACAGTGGCAGATGAATCCCTTTGCCGTGGCGCAGAAGACGCACCTGATTAACGGTGTGCTCGGGTATGAAGCGCAGCTCGTTAATGCCGTCATTTCACGCAGCGGCGTGCTGGCCAGCCGGTTTGAATATGAATGGTATGGGCCATGGGAAAAGGTCGTTGGAAAATTCCATATCCGCAAAGGCGACAAAGGCGAGTACCGCGTCCCGGGCTGGACCCTGGCTGACGAAGCCGGGATCGGCATTATTATCCGCGCAACCCTGAAAGGCGAAGATCAGCCGAGGGAACTTGATTTACTGCTGGCTCAGGCCCGCACCAGAAACTCTACCCTGTGGGCAGACGATCCTCGCCAGCAGCTGGCGTACCTGGCCGTTAAACGCTGGGCGAGACTGTTCTGCCCGGATGTGATTCTGGGCGTTTACACCCCGGATGAACTCGATGATCGCCGTGAAGAACGAGAGGTAAACCCGGCACCGGCGCAGCACATTAGTCTTGCAGACAATTCAGGTGACAACGTCACTACGACTCAAACGGCTCAGGAATCAGTTCAAAACATCGATGCGCTTGCTGATGATTTCCGCGACCGTATCGAGGCGGCTCAGGATGTGGATAGCGCTAAAGCACTGCGAGCAGATATTGAAACCGTGAAAGTAACGCTGGGCTCTGCTCTGTTCACTGAGCTGAAAAACAAGGCCGTGAAGCGTTATTACCTGGTGGACGCACGCAACAAGGTTGAGGCCGCTATTAACTCCCTGCCCCAGCCTGACGAGCCGAATGCCGCCGAACGGTTCGCGGAGGCCGAGCGCGTACTGGCATCTTCAAAGCGTCACCTGGGCGACGAACTGCATGGTCAGTTCAGCATCACCCTGGCGGATATGAAACCGGAATACGTGGACTAACGAGATCGGGAGGGGAAACCCTCCCTCAAGGAGAAGAAATGCGACTGATTAAACGAGGCAGTAAGCAATCCCCTTTGGCTCGCCAAGCATGTGAAATCGCACTCGCAGCCCACCAGCAAAGATACGGCGACTATGGGCGCAGCAAGATGAAAGAGACCTATACGGTGAGAGTGGAAGGCGTAAAGGTCTGGGTTGAAGTGGTCAACTGCAAGGCAAGCTACGTGGCCACAGCAATGACCGGCATGCGTCGACTGCGTTCCCTGCCCGGCCAGGCAAACTGAAACTGAAATATCAACGACTACAGACCGGCATATCTATACTGCCGGTTACCTGAGGTGAACCATGTCGCAGGTAATTTTTAACGAAGAATGGGTTGTTGGCGCAAGGCTCACAGAAAAAACAGGCCTGACCGAACGACAGATTGAGAAGTATCGCCAGGGCTGTTGGGTGGAAGGTGTCCATTTTAAACGGGTTTCTCCTTCTGGCGAAAAAACCTTGCGTGGCACAACCTGGTATAACTATCCGAGAATTAATCAGTTAATAAGGGATGCGTAAGATGACAGCTTTGCCTACAGGTGTCGAAATCAGAAACAATAAGATTTGTATCTGGTTTATGTACCGGGGAAAGCGTTGCCGCGAAATTCTAAAAGGTTGGATTAACACCCCGGCGAACATCAAAAAAGCCGGGAATCTTCGGGCTGTGATCGTTAGCGAGATCAACCTTGGAGAGTTTGATTACCACCAGCGCTTTCCTTCATCTTCCAAAGCAAAGAAAACCGTAACCACTGTTTCAGTTCAAACCTTTTCAGAGCTGTGTGGACTGTGGACGAACATTAAAGAAACAGAAATTAGCGCGAATACGATGCGTAAGACGCGCTCACAACTTGGTACGTTAATGCACATCATTAACGAAGACACGCCGGTTTCAACTATACGCCACAGCGACATTCTGAAATACAGAAAGGAACTGTTGAACGGTGAGACACTTTACCTGGCAAATCCCAGAAGCAACAAACAGGGACGCACTGTGCGTACCGTGAATAACTATATATCGCTACTTTGCTCCCTTCTTCGGTTTGCACACAAATCAGGCTTTATCAGTGGTAAGCCCTTCGAAGGGATCAAGAAATTACACAAAGGGAAAGTAAAACCGGATCCTTTAACGAAGCAGGAGTTTAGTTTGCTTGCGGAATCCGAGCGTGGCCAAAGCCTCAATATGTGGACGTTCGCAGTTTATACAGGTGTCCGTCATGGAGAGCTCGCAGCCCTTGCCTGGGAAGATATTGACTGGGAAAAAGGTACGGCTCATATACAGCGCAATCTTAATGCCTTGGGCATGTTCGGCCCACCAAAAACCGAAGCAGGTAAACGGGTTATCACCCTTTTAGAGCCAGCACTTGAAGCCTTGAAAGCACAGCGCAAGCTGACGGCGCTGCAGCCTAAAACCGAAATTGTCTTTAATCATCGCGAGTATGGCGCAGTGGAACATCAAAGTCTGCGATTCGTTTTCATACCCCGGATGCGCAAGGGAGAACAGAAAGCCTACTACTCTTTATCGAGCATAGGTGCGAGATTCAACGCAGCTGTAAAACGTGCTGGTATTCGCCGCCGGAATCCGTACCATACGCGGCATACTTTTGCTTGCTGGCTGTTATCTGCCGGCGCTAACCCGTCTTTCATAGCCAGCCAGATGGGGCATGAAAACGCGCAAATGGTTTATGAAGTCTACGGTGCGTGGATTGAAGAAATGAATGGCGAACAGGTGCTGATGCTTAACGATAAGCTCGCACGCTGAAAAATTTTTGCCCCTATTATGCCCCTACTGGCTCCGAAGGTAGTAATAAATGCAAGAAAATCAATCAAATACAAAGAAAGAACAGTACAACCTGAATAAACTGCAAAAGCGACTGCGCCGTAACGTGGGCGAAGCCATTGCAGACTTCAACATGATTGAAGAAGGCGATCGCATCATGGTCTGCCTGTCGGGCGGTAAAGACAGCTACACCATGCTGGAGATCCTGCGCAATCTACAGCAAAGCGCACCGGTGAACTTTTCCCTGGTCGCGGTTAACCTCGATCAAAAACAGCCAGGATTCCCGGAGCATATCCTGCCGGAGTACCTTGAGAACCTGGGCGTTGAGTACAAAATCGTAGAAGAGAATACCTACGGCATTGTAAAAGAGAAGATCCCGGAGGGCAAAACGACCTGCTCGCTTTGCTCACGTTTGCGTCGCGGCATTCTGTACCGCACCGCAACCGAACTGGGCGCCACCAAGATTGCGCTTGGTCATCACCGGGACGACATTCTTCAAACACTGTTTCTGAATATGTTCTACGGCGGCAAAATGAAGGGAATGCCACCGAAGCTGATGAGTGACGACGGCAAACACATCGTGATCCGCCCACTCGCCTACTGCCGCGAGAAAGACATTGAGCGTTTCTCTCAGGCCAAAGCCTTCCCTATCATTCCGTGCAATCTGTGCGGTTCACAGCCGAACCTGCAACGTCAGGTCATTGGCGACATGCTGCGTGACTGGGATAAACGCTATCCGGGTCGCATTGAAACCATGTTCAGCGCCATGCAGAACGTGGTGCCTTCGCACCTCGCCGATGTTGAACTGTTCGATTTCAAAGGGATTAACCACGGTTCAGAGGTAGTGAATGGCGGGGATCTGGCGTTTGACCGCGAAGAGATCCCGATGCAGCCTGCTGGCTGGCAGCCAGAGGAAGAGGATGCGCAATTCGATGAACTGCGCCTGAACGTGGTGGAAGTGAAATAACCTGACTGCGTCTCAGACAGTGCTTCTGAGACGCTTTTTTCCCTTACTTCAGCAGCCGAACGCGGCAGGTTTTCCCTTTAATCTTCCCGCCCTGCAACTGTTTCCAGGCCTTATGCGCAACCGACTGGCGAACTGCTACGTAGACATGTGCAGGATGGACCGTGATCTTGCCAATATCTGCCCCGTCGAGACCAATATCCCCTGTTAACGCCCCCAGAACGTCACCGGGACGCATTTTGGCTTTTTTACCGCCGTCGATGCACAGGGTGGCCATTTCCGCCGCCAGCGGAGCGATGCTGATATTACCGGGGGCATTCACCCAGTTGAGTTTCAGTTGCAGCATTTCCGCAAGAATATTAGCGCGCTGCGCCTCTTCAGGCGCGCAGAAGCTGATGGCGAGACCACTGTTACCCGCACGCGCGGTACGCCCGATGCGGTGGACATGCACTTCCGGATCCCATGCCAGTTCGAAATTCACCACTAGCTCAAGCGATTTAATATCCAGGCCACGAGCCGCCACATCCGTTGCAACCAGCACGCGAGCGCTGCCGTTAGCGAAACGCACCAGCGTCTGATCGCGATCGCGCTGCTCCAGATCGCCATGCAGCGATAATGCGCTCTGTCCGGCATCATTCAGGGCATCGCACACCGCCTGACAATCTTTTTTGGTATTACAGAACACCACGCAGGACGCTGGCTGGTGTTGGCTAAGCAATTTTTGCAGCAGTGGAATTTTGCCCTGCTGCGACGTCTCGAAGAACTGCTGCTCAATCGCTGGTAACGCATCGACAGTATCGATTTCAATGGTCAGCGGGTTCTTCTGCACGCGCCCGCTGATCGCCGCAATCGCCTCTGGCCAGGTGGCAGAAAAAAGCAGCGTCTGACGTGTGGCGGGCGCAAAGCGGATCACGTCGTTAATCGCATCGCTGAATCCCATATCCAACATGCGGTCAGCTTCATCCATCACCAGCGTTTGCAGTGCATCGAGTGAAACGGTGCCTTTTTGCAGGTGATCGAGCAGACGGCCCGGCGTTGCCACAATGATATGCGGCGCGTGTTGAAGGGAATCGCGCTGCGCACCGAACGGTTGCCCGCCGCAGAGCGTTAAAATTTTAGTGTTAGGCAAAAAACGCGCCAGACGACGCAGCTCACCCGCGACCTGGTCGGCCAGCTCGCGCGTCGGGCAGAGTATCAGGGACTGGGTCTGAAACAGGGTTGCATCAATATGCTGCAACAGGCCGAGTCCAAATGCAGCCGTTTTTCCACTACCGGTTTTCGCCTGCACGCGCACATCCCGGCCTTCAAGGATAGCCGGCAGCGCGGCGGCCTGGACAGGGGTCATAGTGAGGTAACCCAACTCATTCAGGTTTGTCAGTTGGGCTTCAGGCAGAACGTTCAGCGTGGAAAAAGCGGTCACAATATACTCTCATGGTAATGATTGCAGTCAGATGGCGCGTATCCTCGCAGATCTCCGCTAACGATGCGACAATTTAATCGGTTCTTCGTCCGGTGGCGGATCCGGCATCGGCTGCGGACGCGGGATGGGATCGGGAATTGGGGTCGGATCGGTGGGCACCGGATCGGACTGCCATGTGTTCAGGCGTTGCAAGGCAAGTAGCATACTCATCTTTCCCTCCAGATTAGGGTGCTTACCCCTAAAGGGTAGACGCAGATAAACAGGAGGCAAAAAAAAGCCGACTATGAAGTCGGCGTCGTACGAATCAATTGTGCTATGCAGTAATTCAAAAAAAGGAAGTAAGACAATATGGAGCGCAACGCCCATCGCTTGACGTTGCATTCACCTGCGGGAGTAATATTGCACCTAACATGGTCTAAGTTTATTGACTTCGCTCAATTAAAATGTCGTTTTGAAGCAGTCGCTGCATTAGAAAATGCGTAAATTTACAGCCATTTACTACGATGCAACCACCATGCAACACCCCCAATCAAAACCACTAACATGATGCAAAACGTGGTGAAGCCATAGTGATATTCACCGCCGGGGATCCCCCCAAGATTGACGCCAAACAACCCGGTTAAGAACGTACTTGGCAAAAAGACCATCGCCATCAGCGACATGGTATAGGTTCTCCTGGCTAATGACTCCTGCATCACCTGTGCTATCTCATCCGCCATGACCGCCGTTCTGGCGATACACGAATCAATTTCGTCCAGACCACGTCCCAGCCGGTCAGCAATATCCTGCATTCTGCGACGCTGATCGTCATTCATCCAGCTCATGCGTTCGCTGGCCAGTCTCGCATAGACGTCGCGCTGCGGGGTCATATAGCGGCGCATAACAATAAGCTGTTTTCGCAACAACGCCAGAAAACCACGTGGGGGAATTTGCTGATCGAGCAGGTTGTCTTCCAGATCGATGATTTTATCGTGGAGTTCTTCAATAAACTCGCTGGCATGATCGGTCAGCGCATCACATACATCCACCAGCCAGCTTCCGCAATCCGTAGGCCCCGTGCCCTCTTTCAGATCGTTAATGACGTCATCCAGCGCCAGCACTTTTCGCTGACGGGTGGAAACAATCAATCGTTCATTCATGTAGACACGCATTGCCACCAGCTGATCCGGACGCTCATCCGTACTGCCGTTTATGCAACGCAGTGTTATTAACGTCCCCTCACCCATCCGGCTGACGCGAGGTCTGAGACTTTCTCCCGCCAGCGCATCCCGAACGTTGTTGGGCAATAGCGGCGTGGACGCGAGCCACTCGGCGCTGTCCGGGTGCGTGTAGTTGAGGTGCAGCCAGCATGGGTGTTCGTTGTCGATGTGATCCTGATCTTCAAGCGGCCTTGCGCCCCCGCGCCCATCAAGTACCCATGCAAAAACCGCGTCAGGTACGTTAACTTCAGACCCTTTAATGCTCTCCACAGCGCCTCCACCGATTTATCTCTTTCGGTGTCAGTCTAGCTTTCGTCGAGGGTTAAGCAATAATTATGTGAGGCATCATCCTGAATATGCTCAGGAATTCACCACCCATTCGCGGCTTATTAACGCATTATCAGCCTGGTACTCGTTCTTCAGACGGAAATTACGTGTTCGTGTCTGAAGTTCAATCACCTGATTGCGCAACACATCTGACGAACCGTTCAGTTCTTCAACCATCGACACATTGCTCTGTGTTACGCGTTCCAGCTCTGACAATGCCAGCGTGATTTGTGAAATCCCTTTTTCTTGTTCCGATGTTGAGGCGGAAATTTCATCCATCAGTCTGCTGACGTTGCCCGAGCCGGTAACGATGTCGTGCATGTTTTTTTCAGCTTCAGAGACTACGTTAACGCCCTGCGTCACGTTATGGCTGGTGACTTCAATCAATGACTTAATATTTTTTGCCGCTTCGGCGCTACGATGCGCCAGGCTTCTGACCTCACCGGCGACTACTGAAAATCCTTTACCATGGTCGCCCGCTCTTGCCGCTTCAACGGCAGCATTAAGCGCCAGTATATTGGTTTGGAAAGCGATACCGTCAATCAGCGAGATAATCTCTGTCATTTGCTGGGCGCAGTCGGTAATTGATTGCATATTGTTCGCGACCTGCCCCATTAACTCTCCGCCTTTACGCGCCTGCAACGTCGCGATATTCGCCTGTTCGCTGGCTAAACGGGTATTGTCGGCATTATTTTTTGTACTTGCAGCCATCTCTTCCATGCTGGCTGCCGTTTGCACCAGCGAAGCTGACTGCTGTTCTGTTTTAACGGAAAGCTGCGCGCTGCGTGAAGAAAGCTGATCTGACAGGGTCATCGCGGTTTGCGAGGAGGCGCGGATCTCACGGACCAGCGTTGCAATGTTGCTGGAGAGACTATTAATGCCCGGGATCAGTCGTCCCGCACAGTTGTTGCCGAATTCAGGGATCGACACGCCGAGATTGCCTGACGTCACTTCTTCAATACTTTTTTTCACAGTATTGATCGGCGTCACAAGATATTTTGTCATATACGCCCAGAGTAAAATTAAGGCGATACATTGTACGATAATGACTGCAATAAAAAGCGAAAAACTCCCTGAAAATAGCGCTATAACTCCATCACTTACCAAAAACACACATAAAAGGAAATAGACAATGAAGGTTCTGACACTAATATTTCTAAGCATAGTTTTTCCTACGACTTTATATTTTTGTGGGCTCTAAGGTTTATAGCATTGCCACAGTATTTTGTCCTCACGTTCGTCGTTGGTTTGTTGTTTTGCAGTTTGATTTGAGCAGTTTTGCTTAAGGCAGATAAAAAGCATGATATACGGTAAATATCCAGCTTGTAGTTTGGTTACCGCCCCCCCCTTAAATATTAGCGCTTACCTATTTAAGAAGGAGTACCGTAGGGCAACATTGTTTAGTCATGCTTAATAAGTTAACGTAGTTAATATATATCAACTACGTTACCGTGACCTCCCACCAGGCTGGCTTACGTTCAGGCCAGACAGTCGACTGACTGGAAAAAATAGTCCTCCGTCATGAGAACATTCTCTTTAACACTTTGATGTCCGCGACGAATATACCAGCCTGTTTCAGGCGCCATGCTTAAATGGTATATCCTCTCCCCCGATATACTGCCGGGGGCATTAATGCACATTGTCATACACCCCTTCTCTGATCCCCTGATGATCTGTTCTGGCATAATGCTGACGCTGCGATCTCCATTTCGTAGAATGACAGTCGTGATGACATAACGACATATACTGCTACTGAGGCTGTAGCCGACCGTACTCAAATCGGTGATATGCTTTTGGGATAACAGGACTTCAATACCAGAACCCTCAAACCAAACAATAATTTGCTGTGCAAGATCATCCATCCGCTGACAAAAAGCCCTGACTTCGGCTTCAGCCGAATTAATATGAATCGGTTTATTTACGTTATTCTGCTGCACTTTCTTAAAAAAACGCTCTCTTGCTGACATGTTAACTCCGTGTTTTTCGCCAGTCTTATTGTTCTTTTTTGTGCTTCAGCAGGGCGTAGCTGACAATCAACTGCTGAAGATGTTGTTCGACCTTGTTTTGCTGCGCTGCTGACCGGGGTTGCCCGGCAGGTAAAGTGGAAAGCAGACGAAGCTGCTCCTCAAGCGGTATGGTTTGGCTAAATGACTGCGACATGGCAAACACGTCTGATTTCAGTTCACTCACCGTCATGTACTTCCCTTTCTGTTCATCCAGTGCGTTCAGCTTGTTCGTCAACTGCTGCAACTGCGCCATACCCTGATGCCATCCATTCAGATCTAAATCTGCTAGCGCAGCGATACTCATCTGTTTCTGCCAATATTGCGCCAGGGGTTTGGCTTCTTCCGGCCACAGCGTCAGCGCCTGCTGCACCAGACGGTCGCCGAAGCTCACTGCCCAGTCTGGTTTCAACTGTAAAAGCTGCGCTAACAGCTGTTGTGTCTTGCCAATCCCCGGTTCCGGTGACGGTGACGTTTGTTGCAGCGCCTCTAATTGCCCTGTAGATAGCCCTTGAGGTAGAGGAGCCAGAGCCGCGGCTAGCTGCGCTTGTGCCGAATCTGGCGCATGCAACATCTGCCATCCTCCTGCGACGACACTGGCTGCCACCAGCATGGTCAACATACCAGCAGCAAATGGCTTCCAGGGTTTCATCGACACCGGAGGTTCTTTAACCACCCCAACGTTCAGCACCGGCTCGGGCTCAACCACATAAACCCATTTACTACGCTCAGTCGGTTCGACGAGGTGAATTTCCGTAGCACCCAATGCGTCACCGTGCAGACTCATGTCCGTATTTTCGCTCTTTTCCAGACGCACTGCTGCGTTCTGCATCATCGTGCGCAGAGCATCAAGCTGAGTAGCATGCTTGAGTTCCAGACGCTGCAAGACGTCCCCCAAAGCGTTCAGATGCTCTTCAGACTGATACAGCTGCCCTAAGTCGGCGTACGTCAGCGATAGCGTTCGTACCACCTGTTGCAGGCGCTTGCTGAGTGCACTGAGGATTTCGATTCGCGCATGGACAGGCTGTGGCCAGAGGTTTCCCCACTGGCGGGCTACCAGTGCAGCAAGTACCGCAAGCCCCTCATTCATACCGTACAATCCGGCCAGATGCGTACGGGCGAGCGTATACCAGGCAGCCGTTTGTAGCTCCACACCGTTATGCCCGAACAGTGACAGACAGAGCGTTTCCGCGTGTTGCCAGTTCACATCCGGGCGTGCCGGATGGGTGAGCTTGTTCATTTCTTCGCGCAAGGCAGCGTAATCCGCAAGCGTGCGCGGATCCCCGCCGGTTTTAAGTTGGCGTTCAGAATTTATTGTCATAACTGTTTTAACCTGAGTAATAACTAGATGGCGGCTCGTGCATCGAGGTATTGCTGTTGTTTCAGATGACGGATTAATACCCTGCCCTCCGGCATAAATTCCGTACCATATCGAACTAACCCGACCCCCTTCAGCTCCGCGTCAATGGCGTAGCGAAGCTCACCGGCCTGAATCTGTTCCTGCATCACCACGTTAATTCGATTCAGGCGCGGCTCATATTTCAGCAACACGGCCGACAGTGTGGTGATCAGCTGATGGGCGGTACCGGGCATCCCCTGGAGGATTTTTGTCATATCCGGCAGGCCGTAGTCTGGCAGGTGAGCCAGCGTACCAGCGCGGCAGTTGAGGATGCGCTGCATGTTATCGAGTACTGATAAAATCACCTGATTCTGTTCGCTGACCTGGTTGAGGTTCAAGCCACCTGAGAAATTGCCGCTCAGCATTTCATACAGCGATGGCGTATTATGTCCCTTTGGCATAAGTCATTATATAAACACATTCCGTTTGCAAAGCATCCATTGTTTAGACATTGACGGGTAGGGTTCAGCATTATTCCTGGCTTATTTGCAGCTGCTATAACGCTGCCAGCCGCAATGTAATTCGCTGACTCACGCCTTATTACCTTCGCGGCTTTAAGCCCAGTGACTGATTCAGGTGTAGCGAGTCCTGGTCTTACCTGTCTTTGTCATTACACTGGCCGCCAGAGCAACCTTTCAGTATTCACCCATTTGTTAAGATTTTATATTCATCCGTATCAGCGATTAGTATGACCGGATACCGATATGATCCTTACCGTACTTGCGGTAATAAGTCGCTATAGCCCATACTATTTCATTGCCTTAATCGCGTTCCCAGGTCAATTCTGACCAAGAGGGCGGAGGGAATTGGCATTTTAAACGTTAACCACACTCTGGAATTTTCCATCCAGCCCACCCTTCACTTGTTGGATACATTGCATATTGCCCGTGCCATTCTGGTGCAACCGAATCAGAGAACTGAGCTTGCCAAAAGTGCCATGCAGAGCTTTTTATTTTATTCCCATTGGAATCATATATAACAAAAAAGATTGGTTGGAAAACAACCGTAATACTCTCCCGATACCACCATATGGTCGATAGTCAGGAATATAAGTAGTCAGTTCGCATTTATTATCTCGACTCCATATAGAATCATTCTTGATTGCGTTTTGATAAGCCATGATCTTAATCACCATTAGCAAAACACAAAAGAAGAAAACTGATATCAACATGAAGCAGCACGTTTTTTTATAAAGCTATGCATTTATATTCACCTCTTTCCAGTAAACATATTCCTCCAAATCTACCTTATTCAAATGAATGATAAGGTAGTGAGACTGGTCCTTTGAGGTGGAAAGCCATTCCAGACGGGTCACCATGCCGTGCACACTTTTGCCGCTCCGCATCCGGAAGGAGGCATATTTCATCAGCACCTGTTCCGGGGGAATGTTCGCCTGAAACGTTGTGAACTCAATGTCCCAGCGGAATGGTTCGCTCAGTGCTTCCCTGCCGTAAAAGCGCAGAACATCCGGCTTCACTGAACTGTCATTGATATCCAGAAAATATCGGGTCTGTCCGTCAAAAAGCGCTAACCAGTTATCCAACACGTCACTCCTTCACCGGCACGAGGCTGAGCCAGCCATCACCCAGTTCAATCGTGCGGGGTTTGTCCGGGTCCAGGTCATCCCGGCTTAGTACCAGCCGCCGATGTCACTCGCCGAACTCAACGTCAACTTTTTCTCCGCAAACAGCCGCATGTTGGCGTTCTGCGCCTGGACCTCCACCGGCCCTTCCCCTGACTTGACGCTCAGCTGACCGGTACGGGCAAAGAGCCCCAGCTTCTCTCCGGTAAGCAGGGTCAGATTGCCCATAGCGCCTGTGCTGATATCTCCGCCAGCATTAATGGCGACGTTTTTGCTGGCGGCGATTTGCAGATGCTCACCGCTGGTCAGCGCCATCCCTTCCGGGGCGGACATCAGCAGCGCCTCATTGAGCGGTTTCAGCCGCTGTTGGAACATCCGTATCTGGCTGTCGACATCCGCTTTCAGCGCCTGCGCCTGCTCTGTCGCCATTTCCAGCTGTTGCAGATGCTGGTTAAGCCGGTCGATTTCCTTCAGCGCGGTGTCCATGTCCAGTGCGTCACCCTGCGCCTTCGCCTGCGCATCCGCACTGACAAACAGCCCTTTCCCGGCACGCAGGGTTCCCCACTCATCGGTGCGCAGTTCAGTGCCCTGCCCGCGACGCTGCCCCTGGCTGTCCACCAGATGCCCGCTGTTGAGCTGCGTTTTGCCGTACTCCGTGGCGAGTCTGATGTGCTCCTCACCGCGCTTGTCTTCCATCCGCAATTTTGAGTTGGCAGGCGTCCGGAGGATGTTCCGGGTGTGGTTGTCCCGGTTCACGAGGTCAGGATGTTCAGAGTCGTGCAGCGCATACGCGATGTACGGCAGGTCAATATCACCGTTGCTGTACGCAATCGCCACTTCGGTCCCGTCGGTGAGCGGCGTATGCCAGCCCAGCGTTTCACCGGCATATGGCTTCGCCATCCGCAGCCACAGGTAGCCATAGCCCGGCTCTGTCCCCTCCCTGTCGAAGTCCGGCTTCACCCGGTAGCGCCCCTGCCCGTCCAGGTGAGCGTAGATATCGTTCTTCTCCCGGCTCTCAATGTGGGCGGGCAGGGTACCGTGGATTTCCGGACGCGAAACTTCCGTCGGGCGGAAACAGTACCGTTCGGTGTAAGGCATGCCCCACACCGATACGAGCAGGCGGGAATCCCGCGCTCCCCGGAAGGTCACCAGCGTGAGGACGACGCCTTCTTTCAGGGCCGTAATGACATCCCCCTGCGGCTCCAGCACCTGCCCCGGCGTAAGGTGGGCGGCATTGCTGAACAGGTGGATACGGGCTGATTTATTGAGTTCCTGCTCGTGATGAAGCCGGGCGTAGAACGCGCCGGATTCGGTTTCCGGCTCCGGGTCGCTGTCGTCGCCTGCTTCCCGGTACGGCGCTTTGTAGCGGTAGTGCTCACCCGTCGTCACTGCATCACTGCGTACGCTGACCGTCGCATCCATCGGCGTGGTGGCTGTCCGGTAGTTGTAATCCCGCGTGGCGACGGTGCCGGTGACAATCCTGTGCCAGGTCCGCACATCCCAGACCGATTCTGCCGCGCCGTCGAACAGACCCGATAGCTCGCTGTAGGGCAGGCGCACATCAAACTGGTAGTGAAGCTGGCTGTCAGCCAGGATGTACGTATCCAGACCGCGCACGTCGTCCATCTCCGTACGCCAGTAAATCCCCACCTCCGACAGAATGCGCCGGATGAACTGCAAATCCGTTTCCCGCCACTGGGTGATAATTTCACGCGGGGGGTAGGTGCGCTCCAGTCTGAATTCAAAGTTACAATCCTTTGATTAAAGGTAATAAACCATTCGCTGCTAGTTCTATCTCCACATTATTTGCGCATGTAATATCAAATGGCTCTTTACCATTAAACACTGATTTAGATACAACTATGGTTCCGGCATTGTTTTCGATATCAAATACTTTATATGCGGATGGAACATGCTCGTGTTTTATCCTTACAGGCAAATATAACATCCAACCAACTGGTAATCGATCATCAAACACTTCCCTTTGATTGAATCTATATTGCTCTGTATCAAGGAGTATATATTTAAAGCACCATCCATTATAATTAACCATGGCCTTAAATATATAAACAAAATTATCTACATCATTATAACTAGATAATGACTTAATTGTCACTGTGAGTAAATATCTTTCATTTGAAATAGATGGTGTGTTTTTATATAAAATGGTTATGATACTATCATCTTCATTTTCATCAGCCAGAACTATGCTTATAGGCTTCTTATTTACAATCAAATAATCGACATAGGCCAATGCTTCTTCAGAAATACCAAGTTCGTTTAGGGCTATAATTTTCTTTGAAGGATGTGCAATTAACCAATTTTTTTTCTTCTCAACCCAACTGGGCAAAGCATCGATCAAATATCTCAGCTCTTTAAACAACTGAACAGCAGTTAAAATATCTTTTCTATAAAGTAAAGAATGAATTTTGTAATGCATAAAACCACCTCAATCTGGAAATATATTTTTTATGTAATCTAAAGACATAGGTTTGTAGATAACGTTTATATCCAAACCTTCTGAAGCAAATTCAATTCTGGCATACTTAGCACTTATGGGTTGCATAAAATACCATTCTAACTTACCAGGCGGCATTCCTTTAATTGCACAAGCATTCTGCGCTGTAGCTTGCTTTATAAAAAGACCTTCACCAAAATTCTTTATAGTCATGAAAAATTTGACATCTCCATTACTGTCAAAAAATTGGTCATAGTTGGCCTTACTTTCTTTCAGTACGCATTCTTTCGGCGCAAATCCATCAAATGCCACGCCATAAGTCCATTCCATTATTTTCATAACAGGAAAATGAATAGGTAGCTGACAAATATAAAACTGATACGCAATACTGACATCAGACCAACCTTCTATATTCTGTAGTGTAACCTGTCCATGAGTATAGACACACTGATCACACCCTTCCTCACTCATTTCCTTAGTCATTGTTGCAGCTTCTACTTTCACTTTCTCCATTTCAGCCATCCGTACAAGATATGCTTCCCTGGCAGAATCAAGCTCCTGAATAATCCCAATTACACCACCCAGGCGGCCTCCCCTGGCTCGCGGAAAAGTACCTGTTCTGCCAGATGGAACGGGAAACGTACTTCCGATATCACTCATTAGCTCCTCCGAACATTCTTTTTACCAGATTTCCTCTGATTTGTTGATACTTTATGTATTCACTTTCGGTGCTTTCTTCACCATTTAGTAACCAGTCTTGCATCGCTTTCGTTTTATAGAAATAGGGCTCGAAGGCATTCATTATCAAAAAATCTGTTTTAACCTCTTGATTATGAAAATCGTGAATATTCAAGAACTCATCAGCATCTTTAAGCCTTGTAAGTAATTCATTATCATCGGAAAGAGAGGGTGAGTTTCTGACAATAACCTCATGCAGGCGCTTAATATAATTAAGACTTTCTCTTTGAGTAAGCTGTTCAAGCTGCTGCTGAGATAGTTTTATTACCACTTTAATTCCCCCTGTCCTTCAACCATCGACCAGTGTAATAACTAGCTTTGCTCTTCATATCCATCATTTCCCCATCCACCTGAAAAACCCATTCTTTTGTTCGATTAATAAGTTGCATATAGTGAGTTTCTTCCAGCAAAAATTCGATTTCAGCCAAAATTCGTGGATCATAAAATCGGAAAAGGGCGCACCAACCATCCGGCAACTGTAAATTGAGAAAGGATCTGAAATGGTCAATTAAACTTTCAAGAGATTCGGAGGAAATTATCCACGAAACAGATGGAACAGCCTCCGCCAGTTGTTTCAGTTTATCACGATGGCTTACCGAGTTATTGAGACTAAATAACCAGGGCCCAGCAAAAGCAAGACGGGCGTCAGGCCAGCTATTTAAAAATGGTTCAGCAACTCCCTGTTCGTGCTGAATCTCATCCCCGAAATGACGCTCATATTGCAAGCCGTCAACAAGTGCAAACAATGAACAATCAGAATAGGACATTAAAGATCTCATAATGAAATTATATGAATTATTAATCATGATTCCCCCCGTATGACGAAAGCATTACCATTCATCGCAGCTTTCATCAGGCAACTCAGGCAAATCCCGCCGCCCGTCGCTGCCTTAACCGGCATACTCACCGCCCCCGCCGCCATCGTTATCCTCACTTTGCGCAGATACGTTGCCGTCGTACCGTACTCCACCTTCCCCGCCTCAAGCCGCAGGTAACTCCCGCCACCAATTAACGTAATACGCTTCTTCCCGGCAAACGAAATATCACCCGCCGAGCTCAGCGTCAGCTTCTTTTCTGCAAAAAGCCGCAGGCTGGCATTCTGTGCCTGCACCTCCACCGGCCCTTCTCCGGATTTCAGGCTCAGTTGACCGGTGCGGGCAAAGAGCCCCAGTTTTTCCCCGGCCAGCGCGGTCAGGTTGCCCATTGTTCCAGAGCTGATATCGCCCCCGGCGTTAATGGCGACGTTTTTCGTGGCCGCCATTTGCAGGTGCTCGCCGCTGGTCAGCGCTATCCCTTCCGGCGCCGAGAAAAGCACGGCTTCGTTGAGCGGTTTCAGCCGTTGCTCAAACATCCTTATCTGGCTGTCGACATCCGCTTTCAGCGCCTGCGCCTTTTCTGCAGCCATTTCCAGTTTTTGCAGATGCTGGTTAAGCTGGTCGATTTCCTTCAGTGCGGTGTCCATGTCCAGTGTTTCACCCTGCGCCTTCGCCTGCGCATCCGCACTGACAAACAGTCCCTTCCCGGCCCTCAGGGCTCCCCACTCGTCGGTGCGCAGCTCAGTGCCCTGGCCGCGACGTTGCCCCTGGCTGTCCACCAGATGCCCGCTGTTGAGCTGTGTCTTACCGTATTCTGTCGCGAGCTTGAAGTGCTCCTCACCACGCCTGTCTTCCATCCGCAGCTTATTGTTCGCGGGTGTACGCAGGATATTGCGGGTGTGGTTGTCCCGGTTAACGTGGTCCGGATGCTCAGAGTCGTGCAGCGCATACGCGATATAGGGCAGGTCAATATCGCCATTGCTGTACGCAACCGCCACTTCGGTCCCGTCGGTGAGCGGTGTGTGCCAGCCGAGTGTTTCACCGGCATATGGCTTCGCCATCCGCAGCCACAGGTAGCCGTAACCCGGCTCCGTCCCCTCCCGGTCGAAGTCCGGCTTCACCCGGTAGCGCCCCTGCTCATCCAGATGTGCGTAGATATCATTTTTCTCACGACTTTCAATCCGGGCCGGAAGTGTGCCGTGAATTTCCGGACGCGGGATTTCCGCCGGGCGGAAACAGTAACGCTCGCTGTAAGGCATTCCCCATACCGACACATGCAGACGGGAATCACGGGCGCCCCGGAAGGTCACCAGCGTGAGAAATACGCCTTCTTTCAGGGCCGTCATGACATCCCCCTGCGGTTCCAGCACCTGCCCGGGTGTGAGATGGGCAGCATTGCTGAACAGATGAATGCGGACCGACCTGTTGAGCTCCCGCTCGTGGTAAAGTCGGGCATAGAACGCGCCGGATTCGGTTTCCGACTCCGGGCTGGTGTCATCTCCCGCCTCGCGATATGGCGCTGCGTAGCGGTAATGCTCCCCGGTGGTGACCGCATCACCACGCACGCTGACCGTCGCATCCATCGGCGTGGAGGCTGTCCGGTAGTTGTAATCCCGCGTGGCGACGGTGCCGGTGGCAATGTTGTGCCAGGTTCGCACATCCCAGACCGACTCTGCCGCGCCGTCAAACAACCCCGATGGCTCGCTGTAAGGCAACTGCACATCAAACCGGTAGTTAAGCTGGCTGTCGGCAAAAATGTACGTATCCAGACCGCGCACGTCGTCCATCTCCGTACGCCAGTAAATCCCCACCTCAGACAGAATGCGCCGGATGAACTGTAAATCCGTTTCCCGCCACTGGGTGATAATTTCACGCGGCGGGTAGGTGCGCTCCAGTCTGAATTCAAAATCAGCTCCCTCCAGCCCGTGTTTGCGCAGCACCTGCTCCACCACCTCCGGGACGGACTGGTTCTGAAATACGGCGCACTGGCGGGTGTATCCCAGGAGCGCCAAGCGGGAACTGAGCGTGAGCCGGTAACGGGACTGGTCTTTTGATGTAGACAGCCATTCCAGGCGGGTCACCATGCCGTGCACATTTTTGCCGCTGCGCATCCGAAACGACGCATATTTCATCAGCACCTGTTCCGGGGGAATGTTCGCCTGCCCGGAGGTGAACTCGATGTCCCAGTTGAACGGCTCGCTCAGTGCTTCCCTGCCGTAAAAACGCAGAACATCCGGCTTCACCGAACTGTCATTGATATCCAGAAAATATCGGGTCTGTCCGTCAAAAAGCGCTAACCAGTTATCCATCACGTCACTCCTTCACCGGCACGAGGCTGAGCCAGCCATCACCCAGTTCAATCGTGCGGGGCTTGTCCGGGTCGAGGTCGTCACGGGTCAGCACCAGCCGCCAGGCGTTGTCCTTCATATCCGGGCGGTTAAACAGCCCCACCACAGCCACGAACTGAGCGTCTTCATCCATGGGCATATTGAGCGTCACACTACCATTGGGCATCACCAGCAGCTCTTTTGATGCCAGTACGTCGTCTTTAAGTACCGTATCGGCCTTGCGCAGCAGCGTCTGGTAATCAGCGGCATCAACCGCTTTACGATCCCTGAGCTGGTAGATCCGCATCATGGTTGCCAGCGGGGTCTGTGCGCCATCGGCGTTAATGGCCGTGCGCGGAGTAAAATCCAGATGCAGTGTTTTAATTTTCTTATAGAAGATGGATTTCGTGATGCTGACCGTACCGTCCGTGACGGTCTGTGTCAGACCGCAGCCTGTGAGCAGACCACAGGCAATAAGCGTCAGCGCCCACCAGCGGGTTACTGTTGCCATTCAAAAGTTCCTTTATTGAGAATGTGAATATGTATTTAGTCGAAGCGGTAATGTCCGTCTTCAGCGGGAGGGAACGCAGAACACCGGAGCCCTTCATAGCAGCCCAGACTGACAGTCAGTGTTTCCCGGTTATCGCTGAGTCTGCCGTCCTTCAGTCCGAGCAAGCCGGTGCGCCCGAGCTGAATACGCTTGCCTTTGCCCAGGCGCGGCTCAGGCAACAACCACACGGGTACAGTGAGGCGCAGTCGGGCATTGCTGCGGTAACCAAGATAGACGCGCATCAGGACCAGCAAATCGGTATGGAGGATGCCACCGGGTAACCAGCCTTCGGCTTCGCCGGGATCTTCCGTGACCAGTGTCACCAGCACTCTGCTACAGGCTTCCCTGCCCGTTTTACCCAGCGTGGCCCGCTGTGAAAGACGGACGCAGTTTCCGGTACCCAGCCCACTGCGGTTATCAATATGGACCTTTACCGGATCCGGTTCGGTGATAAATACCCGGGTATTCGGTGCCAGCAGGCTCACCAGAGCACGGATGCCTTCAGCATTGCGGGTGGGCAATCGCATGGTCCCCAGCAGGGCCAGGAAGCGGGAAACCGGCGTTGCCACCCGATCAGCCGTGCCCGGTATACCGAGCCCCACCAGTCCCAGCAGACACTGCGAGGTGGCATCGCGACCACCCGCCTCAAAGGTGGCCGGATACGCGTATTTTCGCCAGATGCGGTAATACTGCGTGGTGATCCGGTGGCTGAAGATATCCAGAAACGAGGTGACCGCCTCATAGCCTTCCCGGCGCTGCGCAATGTCATCCAGATAAGACGTCGGCAGAGGGGAGTCCACGCCATACATCCCCAGAAATGTCGTGCGGACCGTTGGGGGCAATGTCGGGTGGTCTTCGTCGGTCTCAACCGCTTTCAGGGTGCTGACCGGGAAACCCATTCCCGGCCAGGGTCTGAAACGTACTGGGTCGTTGCCCGGATGGCTGGTGGTGCCCAGTTTTGGCGCGTCCGGATTTTCCTGCTCCAGCAACTGGCAGAAACGATAGAAATTGACCCGCCAGATGTCTTTATCAAGAGCTAACGTCAGCCCGGTACGTGCTGGCTGTGATTCTCGCGCCATCTCAGTCGTTTCCCTGTCGGTTGCAGTACCAGCGTGAGCTGGTTAAAGAGGTGAATATCGGCATAGAGCGCGAAGAATCGGTGCAGCATCTCGCCGAAGAGATTCACATCGCCCTCGCCTGCAAAATTGTCCATGTTCAGCGTGACCTCAATATCCACACCCCGGAGCATAAAGCCCTTCTCAAAACGGCGGATCAGAGTGTGTTTCACGGCGACGATTGCTTCAAGCCGACGGCGGTTCATTTCATCGTCGGTCCAGTCGTACAGCGCCAGCGTGCCCCGCAGGACCTCAGGATTGTCCATCATGCTGAGGAAGTTTGAGCCGAGGTGGCTCATCACTCGCCAGTGAAAGCGGTCGTTTGCAGGGGGATACAGCGGCATCGTCGGTGCTGTGAGGTTGAGGACCCTGACGGGCACCTTGCCGGATTTGACCACCCTGTCCAGCAAGGTACTTTCCAGTGCCTTACGCGGAAGCTGACCGTTGGTCCCGGTTATTCGCATCGAGAGTGACTCCGGTTTTTCGGACAACTGCTCCAGTTCAAACGAGCGGCCACCGAGAATTAACCAGGTGTCATACAGGCCAGAGGGACCGCGTTTCACGCGGGTGTGGTAATAACGTTCAGGGGCATCGTGGCGCATCATACCGCCCCGGTGTCGGAAGCTGGTGAACGGTACATAAGGATGCTTGCCATTCTTCACCGCGCCGTGAATATTATCGACGCTGTAAATCTCGGTGTGACCATCCTGAAGACGCAATGGCCTGAGCAGGTATTCGTTCTCCAGCGGGTTAAGCGTCAGCGGGTCAGCTTCCAGGGTAAAAAGGTTGATAACCGGCGCACAGTGCAGCCGGAAGTCTTCCGTCTCAAAGGGCAGATCGGATGACCAGGCTTCACTGAGTACAATGTCGATTTCAAACCAGGTGCTGGCCGCAGTGAGCCCGATAATGTCGAGACCGCGCAGCTCCACAAACATAAACTTTGGACGGAAGCTGAAATACTCCAGCAGCAACTGGTAACCACTGAAGGCCGTATCGGCTTTTTTCCACAGGCCGTCATTGTCATCGAAGCCCATGGGTTTGCACCAGCCATCAAACTGATGTCGTTCAGTATGCGTCCCGGCATGACGCGCATACATGGCATGTACACGCCGGGTCATTGCCAGATGCAGTGCAGAACTCACAGGACTCTCTGCGTTAAGGAATATGGCGACCTTGTCGATCCCGGCTTTACTCCAGTCCACTTTTTCAGGGCATTCGAAGCGCAGACGGATAGCAGAGCGGCCATCGGTTTCAGTATGCAGGTGGGCATCTGCAAGGTGCAGCGGTTGTAGCGGAACATCGCGAGTCGTCCGATACTGACAGGCGGTTTTATGCGGCCCGACAGGACGTGACAAAACGGAAAAGCCTTCAGCCAGCATTTCGGCCTGACGCAGACCACGCCAGTCAGGCGAAAACTCAACGATGCCCAGAGACGGGATAGTCCGCATATAGTGCGGCCACAGTAGACTCACCAGTCCTTCAGTCAGTTCCGGCAGATCATCATCCAGCTTTTCTCGCAGACGGCCCATCAGGAAGGCAAAGCCTTCAAACAGGCGTTCCACATACGGGTCCCGGGCTCCGGGCTTATCGAGATTGAGCATTGCCGCCCGGTCCGGATGTGCCCGGGCAAATTCTTTTCCTGCCTCGCGCAGATAGCGCATTTCGGCTTCAAAATAGCGCAGGGTTAAATCATCCATGCTCGGTATTCCTGATAGTTAACAGACAAAATTCAGCCACACAGCACCATGGCACGGGCAGGATCGATGGTAATCAGCCCCGCCAGCAGGGCATCCATCTCAGGCATCAGCCGGATTTTATCGGACTCGCTGCGACCGGCTTTCATGCGCAACAGTTTCAGACGGCGGGCCTGAACTTCGAACATCAGGCCCGGCTCCCAGTCCCCCATCGTCAACTGCGCCGCACCGGATGTCAGTTCAGCCAGCAGATGAAGCGCCATGTCGTTACGCCCGTATTGTTCCGCAACACGAGCCATCAGCAGACGTATCAGCCAGCGATTTCGCGGAGAGTCCAGTCCGGGGCGGGTCTGGAGCCACGTCAGAGCCGCTTCGGGCCCCTCACTGTCACCCTTCTCCATCGCCTCGGCCTCAAGTGACAGCACCTCATCCCCGTTTACCGCCGCGGACACGACCGGCTCGCTACCGAATGACAGCCCTTCCTCATTCACCTTTTCCGCAATCCATCCAGTTGTCACCTCATCGGCAAACGGGGTACCGTCATTCCAGGCCAGGCTTTCAAGCCCGGGCAGACGCCTGAGGAGGAACCGAAGATCCAGCAGGACTGACTCCGCCAGGTTCTCCCAAGGCTGTCCCGCATGGCTGAGTCCCTGCCAGAGGTACCACTGGAGATCGAGCCAGAAATGATTCACCCCTTCGCAGTACATCTGGCTGGCCTGCTCCACCAGCTCAGCCCAGTTTTTTTGCAGGTACAGACGCTTCAGCTGCGCCCGGTACTCTGGTTTAGGCGGAATCAGCCGGGTACGACCACTGCTGTCCAGCGGTGGAATTTGATCGACGGTATCCCAGCGAACGGTTTTCATCAGCCGGTGAGAGGCCAGCCACCCCTGGGGTTGTTCTCCGAGCCAGCGGGAGAGTACCTTTGCCTGATCCAGCAAATCGCGCCCCGACTTCACGTCCGTCAGCAGTGGCGACGGAGAAAAGGCAGCGTCATGCCCGGTATCCTGAGAGCTGCTGTTCTGGGGGATTAGCGCTGTCACCCCGCCAGAACGCGCCAGACGGTTTTCCAGCGCGCTACAAAGGCCAGCGAATGCGGGTTTTTCATTTTCAGGCCAGTCTGAGACCACCTTACTCAGCAGAGTGACCGCTCCGGCCGTCAGGCCGGCATCTTCCCGATCGACTTCCGGCCAGCGCGAGAACGTATCAAGTACTTTTGAACTGTTGAGCCACTCCAGCGCGGCTTTCCGGGCATTCGGGCGTAGCGGATGGCAGTGTCTGCCGTAGCGGGACAACATCGCGACCAGCAGCAGTATCCCTTCCGCCAGGCCTTTCTCGCCGTCACGGCTCAGCCGGGCCTGGGTATACCAGGTAACAACACGGATATCTTTGGCGTATTCACACAGTATTTTTTCCGCCAGCGTGCAGAGCAACTCCGGATCGGTGCCCGAAAGTTTGTTGATTTCTTCACGCATCAGTTGGAAATCATCGTCACAGGCCGGATCGTCACCCGTTTCCTCCCCAGGGCGGATCGGTTTTAACCAGTTCTCCCAGAGGGACAGGGTGCCGGAGGCGCTTTCAGTAAGGCGCAACTGCGCTTCGTGGTTAGTGGTGCATGCCGATAACAGGGCTTCCGGTGAACTCATGTTTTTCCTTGTCTTGTCTTTATTCGACATCTTCAGCGCTGGCCACAACCGTAAAGATGGTTTCAGGCAGCGTAAATCCCTGGAGCTTCAGCAGGGCAAGCGGACCGTCACCCAGCTCACTGCGCATAACAAACTTCAGCGGATTACCGTCGGGGGTGATCCAGACCAGCTGTGTGCGGCTTGCATCAAGAGGAGTAATTAATGCCTCATCCAGCAGCCGGATGAATCCCCAGTTCCCCTGGTTGCTGGTGTAGAGCTGCATCCCGCTGTTCACGCTGCGCCAGCGAAAGCTGACACCCGGGTAATACGTGTTTCCCGGCCAGGTAAAACTCTGCCAGCTTTCCATCTGGTTAAAGAAGTCCAGATTCTGCTCATCAAGCGTCAGCTGCATACGGGCCACATCGCGGGAAGGACGCGCCATTAATTCGAAGTGAACGCCCGCATCGCCCTGGGCAAAAACGATATCCGACAGTTCGGCCAGCTGGTTAATTGCCCGCAGGAAATCCGGGTTCACTTCCATTCCCTGGCTTGCAGAAGGATCCACCACCCAGCGATTCCCCTCCTGATGGAGAATGCCGCCAAGGCTGGTTTTCAGGAACGTGGCGATGCGACCTGAATCGCCGCGCAGGAACTGAGCCAGCAGCGGTAAGGAGGCATCACTGCCGGTAGCTTTAAACGGATAGCGGCCGGCAAACGCTTTATTCCACTGTTCGACAATGGTCGTCTGCCAGCGGGTATTGAGGCTTTCTGCTGCCGGGGTCAGCACCTGCTGCCAGGCCAGATCCAGCGGCTGAACAAACAGTGACTGGCCGAACCCGCTCCACTCCTGGCCCAGACTCGCCGCCACCAGACTGCTGTAGTCACGCGTGTCGGTCAGGTCAATAGCCTTGCCCTGGAATACGGTCTGAGCCAGCATTTGAGACATCGCCTGTGGATCCGGCGCACTGGTGACCTGCTGGAGTTTCAGCCGTACCTGGGTAACACGGGCAAGCCAGGACTGAAAACTCAGGTTACCGTTACGTCCGGTCCCCTCTTTTCCCTCCATGAATCCCGTCAGCGGACCAAACACATCGTCCAGCGGACCGCGCGGCCCCTGCGCCTGTTCGATAAACTGCTTCACGTTCTTTTTCCGGCCAACCAGCTTTTTCGCCGAATCCACTATCGAATCCGCCAGCGCTTCCCCCTTCTCGCCGGTTTTTCCCTGCCATGCCAGGGTGTTCATCAGCGCCACAAGTGGCGACTGACGCACGTCACCGATCAGATTGAGCTGGGCGATCGCGTCAGAGAGCGAGGCCGCTTCGTGCCACTGGATGCTGTTGACCATATTCAGCCAGGCATTGCCGAAATCGGTAAAGTAACGTTCGGTCAGTCTGGACTTCAGCGCTTCCGGCGAAATATCGCTTCCGGGCTGATGAGTTTTATCCGTCAACACCCAGTCGATTTCATCGCGGCGGGTTTTAACCACCTCATCAATTTCATCCTGCACCTGTTCTTCCCAGGCCTGCCGGGTAAACATGCCCGGCACCACTTCTTCTGTACTGAAGACGGTGGAGGCATCCGTGTCGCCGGTCATATCGGCAAGCGTGAGATCCGGCCAGTTGCTGGCAACGCGCTTCAGCATGTCCTGATACAGCCCGGATTCAGCATTACGCTGGCCAATCTGTTTGAGCAGGATCTGACGTACCGTGCCGATTAATTCAGCATCGGGCTTAATTTTCCATTCCGGATGTGAAGGAAGATTCTGGGCGTAAAAGCCCAGCAGTTTGGGTGCCATTTCCTGCCACGCACCATCCGGCACATTCCGGCGTTTCGGCCAGGCTGCCAGCACGCTTTTTGCCAGCCAGCCCGCGTCCGCTTTGTCCGGTCTGACCAGCATCAGGTAACTTTTCAGCACATCGTAGGTACGCTGTGTGCCCTGTGCTCGGGCATCACTGGCCGGAGGAAGTTGCACAAAGGCATTCAGTTGCTGCCTGAGATGGTCTGCGGTGGCATCCCTCATCAGCTGCGCATTATTCTTCGCATACAGCGGCCAGAGCGCCGTCAGCATGTCGCTATCCTGGTTAAGACCAAAACGGGTGTACCACGGAGCGCCGGTCGCCTCACGATGTTGCAGGCGGGCAATGGATTGCTGTAATACGAGCTGGTTGTGCAGGCGTTCAACCAGGGGGAATGCCGTATCCGCTGCCTGCCTGGCCGTCTCCTGCGCCTGATAAATCTGGGTACGGTTAACGATGAGAGACAACAGTGTACCGGCCCCCCATAAGACCATCAGGGAAAGCAGGATTAACCGCAGCATCTTCAGCCAGCCGAAGCCCAGTTTCCTGGCGCTGACAGCTTCACAGTCATCAATAACGGCTTTCCATGTCGGTGTGTCGAGGTGCGTGTTCGGCACTGTTCCGGCAACGGCCAGTTCAGGGCTGAACATAACGCCGCGTAAACGCCAGGCCGCAGATCCCTGCATCAACCCGCTGAGCAAAACGGTCAGACTGGCTTTCAGTTCCTGCCGCAGAAGGGAAGACAACCGGAGCAGACCGAAATCAGCCGGATTATTCAGTACCTGTGCCATACCGGCTTTTTGCAGACGTTGCATCAATGTAGAAAATGCCTCGCCCGCCTCTTTTACGGTGCCTTCCGGTCCGAATATCACCCCTGCAGCAGTCGTTTCTGCGTCCTGCTGAGCACTCGTGGCTTTGTCAGTCAGCCACAGCCAGACAGGTGCCTGCCAGCCCAGCAGGTGGTCGGCTTTCTGGCGACAACGCAAAAAGGCATCCCGTTCGGTATCCGTCGGGAGGGCTGAGGTACTCATCACCTGAACGATGCCATCAACCGGCTGACCGGGACGCAGACGTTTCAGTTTTGAAAGAAAGATCTCATCCGGGAGTGACTGGGCGTCACCGCCATAAATCAGCACGTTACCGTCGCCTTCCTGCCAGAGGTCATGACACAGGCCCGGTGCTGCTTTCTGGACATCGTCCGTGTTGCCCGTTACCAGCAGGAGTCGCACCTTACAGTGCCAGCGGCGTCCATAGCGAAAGCGCAGGTGTTCGGAAATGGAGTCCTCGTTGAAGACGGGTTCATCGTCATCTTCTTCACTGGCAATAGTGTTCGTCACCGGAGCGACAATCTGAGCCTTTTTCTGCCCCCAGTGGAAATACAACCCGGATTTACCGGCGAAGTCGAAAGCCTTCTCTGTCAGCCAGCCGAGTAAAAACATTGCGGCAACCAGTATGGTGCAGAATGTGAGTATGCGCTGGCCGTCATACGGCCCGAATCCAGTGGCCGAAGCCACGTTTTCCGGAAAGGCATAAAACAGAAATGCCACAATGACCGTCAGAAAAAACGCGACAGTCACAACGGAGCCGATGAGTGTTTTGACTTTTACCTTAGACATTCTTAGGCGATTCCTTGCGAACTTCTTCTTTGGTGATGACGGCGACCCAGATGTCGTCTTTGGCAGCGGCGGGTTGTGCGGCGATAACCTGCGGGCCATTACCGCTACAAGCAGAAGAGGCAAGAATAATAGCAAGCCAGGGGGCGGCGCGTTTGGCATATCCCAGAGCGGGATCAATACCATGATTGTCTTTTGACAAGCTGAATGTCACCCCGTTATCTTCACAAGCCATATTCCAGCCACTTCCGCTTGAAAGGATTGGTCCTGTATACCAGGCCGTTTTTAGTGCTTCAGGCGCTGTTGCGGCCCATAAAAGTGCCCTGCCCAGTGTTTTTACAAGCCGTGTTTCCTGGCCCCTTTCAGGGCGATGGAGACATACTGCATCAGGATAACCAACAGCTTTACGGTTGCTGAGCACCACAAGGGTAATAGCATCGGCGTCACCTTCATCAGGCTGAGCAGGCAATGAAAACGTCACTCCTGCAAGAATGCCTGGAGTGTCCCAGCGCTGGTCCAGCCAGGCATCAAACCCCGCAAGACCTTTGCCCGCAAGGAGTCTGAAGACCCGCCCGGTTCTGGCGATGAGTTCATTTCTGAAGTGCTCCTCCAGTCTGGGTCGGATATCGGTAAGCGTGCAGCGAGAACCGTATTGACGGGGATGTGTTATTCATTTGGCAATGCTACGCGCCAGGGGAGCAGTTCGCTGACCCGGTTTATCGGCCAGTCAGCTATAACATCAAGCACATGGCGAAGGTAGCTTTCTGGCTCCACTCCGTTCAGTTTGCATGTCCCGATCAGGCTGTACAGCAGCGCTCCCCGCTCTCCTCCATGATCCGAACCGAAGAACAGGTAGTTTTTGCGGCCCAGGCTGACCATCCGTAGCGCATTCTCAGCTATGTTGTTATCTGCCTCGGCCCAGCCGTCGTCAGTATAGTAAGCCAGCGCCGGCCACTGGTTCAGTACGTACGTGAACGCTTTCGCCAGTTCTGAGTGTCGCGACAGCGTTTTCACCTTTTCACGCAGCCAGCTTTCCAGGGATTTCAGCCGCGGTTTAGCTTTTTGCTGACGTTCTGCAAGGCGTCGCTTCGCCGGCATCCCCCTTATTTCCGCCTCGATGGCATATAACTCACCGATCCGTTTCAGGGCTTCCTCCGTCAGCGCTGACGGGGTGCGAACGTGCACATCGTGGATCTTGCGGCGGGCATGAGCCCAGCAGGCAGCTTCCGTTATCTGTCCATTGCGGTACAGTTCGTTGAACCCGGCGTACGCATCCGCCTGCAGAACACCGCTGAAGCCAGCGAGATGGCTCTGCGGGTGGATACCTTTTCTGTCCGGGCTGTAAGCGAACCACACTGCCGGCGCCAGCTCTGACCCGGCGTTACGGTCGTCACGAACGTACGTCCACAACCGCCCGGTCTTCGTTTTCTTATTACCTGGCAACAGCACCGGGACAGGCGTGTCATCAGCATGGAGCTTACCGTCAGTCAGCACATAGTCCTGAAGCGCCCCTTCCAGCGGTGACAGTAGCCGGCAACACGCATCCACCCAGCCCGACAGCAGTGAGCGGCTCAGCTCCACACCCTGGCGGCCGTATATTTCAGACTGGCGGTACAGCGGGGTGTGCTCTGCATACTTTGAACTCAGCACGCGGGCCAGCAGCCCCGGTCCTGCGATACCCCGCTCGATGGGCCGTGAAGGCGCGGGGGCCTGCACGATGGCATCGCACTGAGTACAGGCATGCTTTTCACGTACTGTCCGGATAACCCGGAAGGCGCTGCGCATCAGCTCCAGCTGTTCGGCGGCATCTTCACCCAGGTAACTCAGCGCACCACCACATTCCGGGCAGCATGACGCTGCCGGCAGCAGCCGTTTTTCGTCACGGGGAAGTGATTCAGGGAACGGTTTGCGGGTACGGGTCTGCCGCAGCGGGCGCTGCACGGCCGGGTCATCCACCCGGCCGGTAAGGGTATCGCTTTCTTTCTGCAACTGCTTAAGGTCGGCTTCCATCTTCGCGATACGGCGGGAGACTTTTTCGGAGCGGCTGCCGAAGTTCATCCGGCGCAGCTTATCCAGTTGCGCCTGCAGGTGATCTATTTCGCGTTCACGCTCGTTCAGCTTTTCCAGAAGGGCACGGTTCAGCGCCTCCTGTTCGGCAAGGAGACGTTTCAGTTCATCGATATCGTCAGGAAGTAAGCTGTTCATACCGGGTATATTACCAGGCTCATTCAGCGTCGACCAGGATAAAGAGGCCTACAACATAGTCAGTGACGTAAGCAGTCTTTTAGGCTGCCGCCAGTCGATACCTTCAAGGAGCATCGCCAGCTGTGCCTGTGTGAGGAACACTTTGCCATCCCGGGCTGACGGCCAGGCGAAGCGGCCGCGCTCCAGCCGTTTGGTCAGCAGACACAGTCCATCGCCGGTAGACCAGAGGAGCTTTACCTGACTGCCATTACGCCCACGGAAGATAAAAACGTGACCTGACATCGGATCGTCTTTCAGCGTCGTCTGCACCTTTGCCGCCAGGCCGTTGAAGCCGTTTCTCATATCGGTGATGCCAGCGACCAGCCAGATCTTTGTCCCTGATGGTAATGGGATCAACGTTTGAGCTCCCGTATCAGCAGGTTCAGGATATTTTCGCTGATGGCACCATTCAGACGGAGTGATCCGTGCCGGAACGTCACTTCACAGCTGATATTGAGTGATTCAGGTGCCGCAGCAGCTACAGGTTGTGACCGGGGGGAGGTTGCAGGGACAACATCTTCGGCATCAAGTGTTATCGGGAGCAGCTCAGGCACGTTGTTTTCTGTTGTTGAAGGAGGACGTAGTTTTCCTTCGCGCCAGTACTGGCGCCACTTAAACAGCAAATTATCGTTGATCCCATGCTCACGAGCGAGTTGCGCTACGGAGATCTCTGGTCGATGCGAGAGTTCAACCATTTTGATTTTGAACTCAACGGGATAATTAGGGCTTTTTTTACGCACTGCGGTTAATGATTTCATGGATAGCGTCCACCATATTTGGTGTCCATTATCCTCTCAGGAATTTCAGGATCTGCCAGACGGTGCTGAGACGACGCTTACGGATATCGTCGTCACAGTCCAGCATCAGGCAGCAAGGAATATCCTTCGACAGGGTGTCGGTAATTTTTTGTACATGGGCGACAAGAGTTGACGTGGCGGCGATGAGTTCTGTATTCAGATCTGTCTGAAAACTGGCTAAGGCTGCATACCTGACAGCGGTTTTGGAACCACGTGGCGTTGAGGCCTCTGAAGCTGGAACGGTATAATTAAGTGCTCTCACTAGTGCACCAGGGCTATTTCCTGAAAAATGTTGAACGCATGTATCGAGTATCCAAGCACAGCGCTGACCCCGACAAATTTCGCGATCAATAAGCGTTTCGCGCTCCACATTCCGGGACTCGGCCCCCACCTGCTCTGCTTTGTATGCAAACCGGCGCAGGGAGAAAAGCAGTCCCCAAAGACAGAAAGGCAATCCCAGCGCAGTAAACCAGAAAATAAAGCCAGTGCGTTCTGTCGTCCAGTTCCAGAGCGTTAACGCAACCCCTCCTGACATGACAAATGCCAGGAACAGCAGCCAGCGGCGGGTATCAGGTCGTGGAACCTTCGCCGCCTTTTCAGGGATGGTATCCAGCAAGACTGGCATACTCAGGCAACCTTTGCTGGAGCAAAAGAACTGATCAATGTGCAGCCACAACCACATTTATGGCCGTGAAAGGCAACCGGGATCCCGTTATCAAGATAATCAGGGTTACCTTCAATAATGGTTGTCGGACCATGTCCAGGTATCGGACAGGAAACCATGTCACCTTTACGCGCCACGCCAATCCCCCCAAATATCATGGTGCCAGAACAGGTCATGACTGAACCGCCGTGGGTAGTTTTGTCGCCTTTTCGAATAATTTGCAACATTTATATCTCCATCAATTTATTGTATACAGGGCAGAATAAATTAATATTTATTACTCAGGTAGTTTCAGAATCTTGACCAATGCAGCCAGAGGGTTGTTATGCCTGTTTACTGAATTAGCTTCATATAAAAGGTGAAAGGATATTTTTTATTCCCTGCTGCATTTGACCATATTCCTTTAAACTGCCCTTTCTCCAACAGACCATCAAACGTCTCCATTCCCTCAGGGACAGAGGCTGACAGCGTCAACCTATCACCGTCCCGACGACCAGTTACATTTATTTTTTTCTTCATTTTTTCATAAAAATAAAAACCAGAAGCATTATTATCATTATATTCGAGGTGCAAACCCATTTTAAATTTATCGTTCAACTTCCCGATATAATTAACTGAATCAAAGTCTATATCACAACTACTTAAACAGCCAATATCATTCAAATTTATAGCATCAATATCTTCACTATCAAGAGCAATCACAGAAAGCTGTTTTTTTCAACACCATCAGTAATTTGTGACAGATAAAATAAGATGTCATTTCCGGTATATTTATTTGGGCCGTATGATAGCTTATTTTGATTGACACATAATTCTGAAGCTACTTGTAATAGTAAGCCATCTTTTTTTTCAGGCATTTTCCCTGCTGATGTATCACATTCCTTGCCAGACCATTTCTTCACGTTGTTATTAAAATCAATAGAACTCTCAATGTAATAATAGTTTACAGGTGAAAGGTGTTTATTGTCATACTTAAACGAAATAAACTCTATAGCTTTGGTGCTATCAAGATACACTTTTGAAAAAACATATCTTTCTCCATACTTTTGCAAAGAGACACTTTCTGTTGTTTCATTCATATCAAAATAAGGGAATATGTTTTTCCCATTTTCAGCATCTGCCAATTCAACTTTGTAAGATATATCATCAACATTTCGTTCCATATTCAAGAAAACATCGCAAGAAATACTTTCCTTTAGAGAACAGTTCGTAACATCTAAGTCAGCGTTTGCATGTACATAAAAGGAACATACTGATAAAAGAAAACACCACACATTACTAAATTGTTTCATTTATTATCACCTCAAATAATTCAGCATAATCCTTAAACTCATCAGCCTTATCAGGAATACCATGTCGATAGCCATTGATGATTAACCTTGCATTAAAGTAATCCTTTTTACCTGATCCCAAATAAATATCTAATGTATGCCCGGCCCTGAAACCACCATCTTTCATACCTTTCATCATAATTGAAACAGCCGTGCTGAGCTCAAGACAGAGATCTGGACTAGTAACAATGTCTATACCTGTTATGGATTTAAATTTCTCATAGGAAATTTTCCATGTTAACTGAACTAAACCACGTCCGCGATATTTATACCCATCACCAATATTTGTATTGTGGTTCAACATAGCTCTTTGTCGGTTAGATGCCGTTGGACCTGAACCATAATCGACTTCCGCCTTGTCATATGAAATATTTTCACTAATTGGTTTAAAGAACAACCTTTGCCTATAGTCATAAGACTCTATTCTTATTGTAGCAAGCATATACGAGACAAATTTTTCATTAAAATCGTCAAAGTAATTATAATACTGTTTCTTCATTTCATTTAGAAGCTTTTGCAATGACTCTTCAGAGTCCTGAGTCAATGCTGGGATGGTTATTTTGTTTCCTCGATCATAGAACCCAAAAACTACAGAATGTTTTTCTTTATACTTTTGAATAAATTTTTCAATATCAAACCATTTAGATGAACTGTTCATCGCCTCCAAAAATACTATAGGATGCATATGCCACGGTTCCGGCCCCAGTGCCACATCCTTTTCGGACACTGCCTTCATCCATGTCATCTTATCCAGAAACGCTTCCAGGTACGTTTTCCATAACGGTGCGTCCGTGGTTAAAGTATCCAGGTATGTCTTCCAGAGCGAGTCATCCTTGCCGTAATACCATTCACTGGCGTGCTTCGCTATCACACGGTACAGATGGTCGCGATACGACACATTATGAACCGCCTGAAGATACTCCTGCTCCGAGGAATGTCCATCCTGGTTACTGTCTATCAATTCCAGCAGCCGTTTATAGTTATACTTGTTCAGCGCGTGAGTGGTGCGGGTTTCCTCCTCTGCTGCTTTATACAACTGCTCCAGAATACCCTTCACCACGTTATTTGGTTGTTTTATCCCATCAATCAGGTCAAAACTTTCCGAAGCCTTATTCAGCGTAACAAATCCGAGCTCACCAAGCGCATATTGCGATACTTTCTGAACACTGGCTGCGGCCAGCCAGCCACCTTCAGGTCGTATCTGATAGTATGCCGCATCCTGGTTACTGGACAGCGTGTTCCCCTCAGCATCAACGCCTGGTACTTTTGCCAGTGTCAGAATACCCGGCCCCTTTGTTTTTCGACCGCCTGCTGTTATTCCGGTATCGCTCTTGTCAAACAACGGTGCATCAGCTTTCCAGGTCAGATAAACCGGCGCATCCTCTCCCGCCTTTCCAGGATTGGTGATGAACTTTTCCATATCATCCATGCTCAGGCACTCTATATGCACCTGGTAGCGCGAGCGTTTGCCATTTTCTTCCGGTAGCTGATAAAAACCCATATGCCCGAGACTGTCTCCGGCATTGACCGGTACAGGCGCTGAAGGTACATACACATCATCAAAAACGGGTTCACTACCGGATGCTGCCGGTGCAACCGACGTCAGACTGTCACCGTCTGATACTACCCATACCCGGTCGCCCTTTTTCAACTTATCCTTATCCCGGCCCAGAGTGACCAGACTGAATGTTCTTGCTGCATCGCCTGGACGTTGGCCACTACCACTAGATAATACATCCGTTAAGGTTGCATATTATTAAAATATTCCGTTTCTTCCTTGTAACCTTTAGTTAAACAATTATTGACTTCAGAAATTTCCGCATCAGTACCATGTGATTCTGATGTCTCCAGTGAACATCTTTTTTCAATGGTAATATCCCATGACGCCCTAAGGGAATCAATTAAATGTTTTTTCTCTGGGTTATCGTTCGCTTGATTTTGTTGGGCTTGCGTTAATAACGATATAGCATCCTTCTTCAATCTCTCGGACTTGGAGTTAATTTCCAATAATTGTTTATTTTCAGCATCATTAAAAGCGGCAAAAACATTTAATGAATAAAAAGTAAAAATGCCAATCAACAACACTTTAGTTTTCATAAAAAGAAATCCTTTGATTAAATCTTTCTTCTGGTACATTTTGCCAATTGTTTCGGGTAGATAAAACATTACCGAACGAGTTTAAATCCCCTGAATATGCATACCGTTGCATAAGAGATCTGGCATGGGGTGTATAATCACCTCTATAGCGGAGATCAATAAGCACTTCTTTTATTTTCTCTGGTATATCGTTCCATGCTTGCTCTGGTGTTACTTGAGGATTTGGGTGATAGACACGAATCGTATTTGGTTTCTGGCATATTCTTTTAACATCGTCCTCTAGCCTTTGATAACTAATCATAAACATATCATATTGCTGTTTTCTGGTTATCGTAGAGTTCCGTATATCTTCAGATGCTGAGTTAAACCTTGATTGGGCATCTAGCCCAGATAAACCCTGAGAACCGACAAGCCAAGATTTTAATAGTTCGGCAATACCTATCTGAGTAAGGTCAGCATTTGCCGTAGTTTGTTGTCCAAGATCATACCCACGCCCAATTGTCACACCTGATACTCCGCCTGGCCAATGAATTTTACGACTAAACCATGGGCTAGTATTAATATCATTTCCCTCAGCATCGAAAGTAAGTTGCCCTTTCGGTACTTTTAACCATTTAAGAGCCATCTCATTTTCGTCCATCATTGAACTCAAAAACACCACCGGATGCATATGCCAGGGGTCGGGCCCCAGCACTACGCCCTTTTCGGATACTGCTTTCATCCATGTCATCTTATCCAGAAAGGCTTCCAGGTACGTTTTCCATAACGGTGCATCCGTGGTTAACGTATCCAGGTATGTATTCCAGAGCGGGCCATCCTTGCCGTAATACCATTCACTGGCATGCTTCGCTATCACACGGTACAGATGGTCGCGATACGACACATTATGAACCGCCTGAAGATACTCCTGCTCCGAGTAATGCCCGTCCTGGTTACTGTCTATCAATTCCAGCAGCCGTTTATAGTTATACTTGTTCAGCGCGTGAGTGGTGCGGGTTTCCTCCTCTGCTGCTTTATACAACTGCTCCAGAATACCCTTCACCACGTTATTTGGTTGTTTTATCCCATCAATCAGGTCAAAACTTTCCGAAGCCTTATTCAGCGTAACAAATCCGAGCTCACCAAGCGCATATTGCGATACTTTCTGAACACTGGCTGCGGCCAGCCAGCCACCTTCAGGTCGTATCTGATAGTATGCCGCATCCTGGTTACTGGACAGCGTGTTCCCCTCAGCATCAACGCCTGGTACTTTTGCCAGTGTCAGAATACCCGGCCCCTTTGTTTTTCGACCGCCTGCTGTTATTCCGGTATCGCTCTTGTCAAACAACGGTGCATCAGCTTTCCAGGTCAGATAAACCGGCGCATCCTCTCCCGCCTTTCCAGGATTGGTGATGAACTTTTCCATATCATCCATGCTCAGGCACTCTATATGCACCTGGTAGCGCGAGCGTTTGCCATTTTCTTCCGGTAGCTGATAAAAACCCATATGCCCGAGACTGTCTCCGGCATTGACCGGTACAGGCGCTGAAGGTACATACACATCATCAAAAACGGGTTCACTACCGGATGCTGCCGGTGCAACCGACGTCAGACTGTCACCGTCTGATACTACCCATACCCGGTCGCCCTTTTTCAACTTATCCTTATCCCGGCCCAGAGTGACCAGACTGAATGTTCTTGCTGCATCGCCGGAGTTCTTGCCGGGGCGGATGACCTGCTGTGCGGTATTACCGGGCTCGTATGAAAGCGGGAAATCGGCTACCAGACTGCCTGCATTTTTATATTGCAGAACATCGTCACTGCTCAGATAGTACGCCCAGTTTGTACGCGAAGTGCAGTTCACAACACCTTCTGACTCATTAGTGTAAGCCGGGGTACATTTTGCCCACCAGGACGGAACGGGCGCTGACGCCGCCGCTTTCAGAGAACCCCGGTCAGACACCGTCCAGACTTTCGTTCCTGCTGCAAGCGTTTCTCCTGCGGCATTTTTCGTCTCACTGGTAATGGTCACTTCAGTAAACTGACGCCCGTCGCTGCTGCGGGTCACTATGGCATCACTCAGCGTGACGGGCGTGTCTTTAGCCAGTTTTCCGGCTGCGCTCCCCGCCTGCAAATCTTCCGCGCTGGTGTAGTAACGCTGGACTCCTGCCACTTTTCTGTCTGACTGGCTTCCCTGCTGTTTATAAGCAACAAAGGGCGCCAGATTCATATACAGAGTGAAAAATGTCAGTCCACTTTCTTCTGTATCACCCGGCTGGATATAGTGTTTCACCAACACAAAGGATGTTGAAAGAAACAGTTTTTCACCGCGCCATTCAATCGCGGGCCCCTCATAATCCTTACAGACACGCCAGGCAACTATCTCACCATCAGCCATACAACGAATAAATTGCTCCCCTTTATAAGTTTCACGGCAATATTCTTTTTCGGGCTCACTATCTGTACTCAGGGCACACCAGGGAATGGTGGCATCAGTAATATGGATACCGCCATGCCACATTCCCTGGCTTCCCACCAGATATAGTCCCGACCTTTCGCGTTCAAGCTTCAATAATAGCTCTTCAGCAGAAGTAAACTCCTGACCTTTAGCATCTGAAGGGACGGGAAAACTCTGTTTAGGTATAACTGCTGCCATAAAAAACCTCCGTGTTAATCACATGCCCGTTTTGCAGAACCTTTGGCAGAATCGTTTTCAGGCTGATTCTGTCGATATTGATCATCATTTTTCGATGAGTCCGAATTATCCGTTCCTGGCTCGTTATTACTGTCTGGATTCAAAAAGGTTAAAGGAAAATCGGGAGTGTCGTAGGGAAGACTCGCAGGAGTACCGGGAACCAGATACATTGCCACTTTCATTATCATCATCCCTTCTGAGCCATGCTCTATCCCGTTCTGGTTCAGCCTCAGATACGACCCGCCGCCGTTCAGCGTCAGCGTTTCCGGGGTGCTGATAATGATTTCATCTTCGCTGCTCGTCACGGTCAGCTGCTTTTCAGAAAACAGGGCCATCGTGTTGTGCTGAGCCTGAATTTCAATATCTCCCTGATTCGCAACCAGCTTCGCCCCTTCTTTATGCACAAACAGTCCGAGGGCTTTTTCTGCCGTCACGGACAGATTCTTCATCGCACCGATATCAAGATGCTGACCGGTATTGATCATGGTGTTGCGGGTGCTGCTGAGCTGAAGGTGTTCACCTGAGGTCAGTGCCACCCCCTGTGGAGCGCTACCCAGCAGGACCGCAGACTGGAGGTCTTTGATTTTGTCGGTCACAAAACTAATCTGGGTATTGATGTCAGAGACCAGGGCTCCGGCGGCTTCAGCGGCACTGTTCAGCGCCTGCATCTGGCTGTTGGCCTGGTTAATCTGGTTAATCGCAGGTGCCATTTCCAGCACTGGCCCCTGGGCTTTGGCCTGGGCATCCGCCGTCAGGAACAGGCCTTTTGCAGCACGTACAGCGCCATGCTCATCCGTTCGAAGTTCAAAACCGGCACCGCGCTTTTCACGCTGACTGTTGACCAGGTGTCCCATGTTCAGCTGCGTTTTGCCATATTCCGTTGCGAGCTTGATATGCTCTTCCTGGCGCTTATCCTCCATCCGCAACTTATTGTTCGCCGGCGTGCGCCACACGTTCCGCGTATGATTATCACTGGTGACATGGTCCAGGTGTTCTGAATCATGCAGGGCATAAGCGATGTAGGGACGATCCGGGTCTCCGCCGTCAAAAACAACGGCCACTTCCGTTCCGTCGATAAGCGGTGAGTGGAATCCGTACGTATCACCGGCATAAGGCTTAGCCAGCCGCAGCCACAGATAGGCATAGCCCTGCTCAGCACTGTTGCGGTCAAAGTCCAGTTTTACCCGGTATCGCCCGTCCGGATCGAGCCAGGAATAGGTGTCACCTTTCTGTGTGCTTTCCACCCGGGCAGGCAACGAGCCGGATATCACCGGACGACTGAGCAGTGCCGGACGCCAGCAGACAGTTTCGCTGTAGGGGATACCCTCAAACCTCAGCGTAAAGCTACTTTTGCGTGAACCGCGAGTGCGCACCGTGGTGATGACGATGCCTTCCTTGACGGCATCGGGTAACGTGCCGTCCGTTTCCAGTACCTGACCCGGGGCCAGAAGCGGACTGGAAGAATGCCCGCTGACGCGATATTGCGCGTTCAGAATGCGTTCGTGACGTAGACGAGCGAAGTATGTCCCGGTCTCTGTACTTTCAGTATCACCTGCTGACAGGAAGGGTTCCGCGTAATGGTATGTTTCCCCGGTGGTGATCCCTTCCTTGCTGAAAATACTTTCGGCGCTGTCCTGAGGCGTCAGCGCTTCGCGGTAGTTGTAGTCACGGGTGACCACACTCCCGCTCACCACATTGTATGCGGTCTGAACACCCCAGATGCTCTCCTGGCCACTGTCACTCATCCCGGCCTGGCTGCGCAATGGCAGCGTGACGCCAAATTCATACTGCTGCTGGCTGTCCTGAAAAATCACCACATCCTGCTCAAGACGGCTGTCCATTTCATAACGCCAGTAAATACCGACTTCAGCCAGCAGGCGCTGAATAAATTCAAGGTCAGTTTCCCGCCACTGGGTGATGAGCTCCCGGGCCGGGTACTCCCTTGAGAGCCGGAACGCAAAGTCAGGACCTTCCAGGCCGTGTTTACGCAGTACCTGTTCAACCACTTCCGTGACCGACTGGTTGAGGAAAATCTGACTGCCCTTTGTAAAACCCAAAAGCGCGATGCGGGGTACGATCTTCAGTGCGTAACGGGTCTCGTCATTTGACGTGGAAATCCGGCGAAATGACTCCACCACCCCATAAACCGTCCGGACCGGCAGCGCCGGTGCCCCGTCAAACATCGGGGTCTGGAAGGTAAATGACGCCGGTTTCAGCAGTAACGTGTCGCAGGCAATATCCGCAGAAGAACAGGTGACTGTCACATCATACCGCCATGGCTGGCTAAGTGACTCAACCGCATTGTAACGCAGAACATCCAGGAAATCGCCGCATCCATGCACATCAACCCGGTAACGTGACAGGCCCAGCAGCTGCTGTACCGCATCGGTTGCCTGGTTGATCAGGGAACTGTTCATGGGGCTTCTCCTTCTGCTTGTTCGTCAAATGCCTGCACAATCCCCTCCTCCTCATCCCAACCCAATGTAAGATGCTGCGGCTTCTGCCCCGCCGCCATATGGCTCAGCAGTTGCTGGCTCAGGACCGGCAGAATCTGCTGGTTCAGCAGGCTGTCAACATTGCGAGCCCCGGTGTCCGGCAGCAGGCAGGCGGCGGTCAGCGCGTCGTACAGGCTTTCGTGGATATCGGTCTTCATACCGTAATGCCGTGCCAGGCGCTGACTTACCTGGCCGAGCTTCATGCCGACAATCGTGCGCATCGCTTCCTGTGCCAGCGGACGGTAAATCACCGTCTGGAAGCGCGCCAGCAGCGCGGGCTGGAAGTGGTCACGCAGCATCGGGCGGAGCAGTTCGTGCAGGTCGCCTTCGGTGGCGTCCGGATTTTCATCCAGCATCTGCATGATGAGGTCGCTGCCAAGGTTCGAGGTCATCAGTATCACCGTGTTACGGAAGTCAATTTCCCGCCCCTCGCCGTCGCGCATGAAGCCCCGGTCAAACACCTGGTAGAACAGGTTCATCACGTCCCGGTGCGCCTTTTCCACTTCATCCAGCAGCACCACGCTGTACGGGCGCTTGCGGACGGCTTCGGTCAGAATGCCGCCCTGACCGTAACCCACGTAGCCCGGCGGTGAGCCCTTGAGCTGCGAGACGGTGTGTGGCTCCTGGTATTCCGAGAGGTTGATGGTGATAAGGGACTTCTCGCCGCCGAACAGTTCATCGGCCAGCGCCAGGGCGGTTTCGGTCTTGCCGGTGCCGCTCGGGCCCACAAGCAGGAACACGCCCTGCGGGCCGTTCTCCGGCGCCAAACCGGTTTTGCTGGCGCGCAGGCGCTGCGCAATGGCGTTCAGCGCGCTGTCCTGACCGACAACGCGTTTCGCCAGACTGTGCTCAAGGCTCAGCAGTTCCGTCTGCTCGTCCTTCATCAGGGAAGAGAGCGGTACGCCCGTCCAGTCGGCGATAACGGTGGCGACAATACGCGCGTCCACATCCAGCCCCAGCAGCGGGGTATTCTGCTGCACGGCAGTAAGCTGCATCTGAAGGTCCGCAATCTCTCCCTGCCGGGAGATATCCGTGCGGCAGGCAAGCAGTTCTTCCGTGAGTTTCAGCTCCTGGTCGTACCGGGTTTCCCGTTCATCGAGCTGCAAAATGATGCCGACTTCTTCCTCTCCGATGGCAGCCAGACGTTCGCCGTGGGCGGTATTGCCCACCGCGATATCCTCCAGCAGCGCCTGTTTCTCCATGGCAAGTGCCGTGAGCTGCGCCTTCATCCTGGTCAGTGGCTCCGGCACCGTATCGAGGCTCATGCGGACACGGGCCGAAGCGGTGTCCAGCAGGTCAACCGCCTTGTCCGGCAGCTGGCGTCCGGTCAGATAGCGTCTGGAGAGCGTGACGGCCGCCCTGACCGCCTCATCGGTAATATGCACACCGTGGTGCTGCGCGTAACGTGGCTTGAGTCCCCGCAGCATCAGGCACGCGGTGTCGTCGTCCGGCTCGTCAACTTTAACCATCTGGAAACGACGCTCCAGCGCGGCGTCGCGCTCAAAGTACTGTTTGTACTCACTCCAGGTGGTGGCGGCAATGGTTCTGAGCTCACCGCGGGCCAGCGCCGGTTTCAGCAGGTTTGCCGCATCGGCGCCGCCCGCCTGGTTGCCCGCGCCGATAATGGTGTGCGCCTCGTCAATGAAGAGCAGAACCGGCAGGGGTGACTGCTGCACCGCGTCGATGATGTTTTTCAGGCGCTGCTCGAATTCCCCCTTCACACCCGCCCCGGCCTGTAACAGGCCGAGGTCAAGGGTGCGCACCGAGACCGGCTTCAGCGCGTCCGGCACATTGCCTTCGGCGATGCGCAGCGCCAGTCCTTCCACGAGCGCGGTCTTGCCGACTCCCGGTTCGCCGACCAGAATCGGGTTGTTCTTGCGGCGCCGGGAAAGAATGTCCACCATCTGGCGGATTTCATTATCGCGGCCATAGACCGGGTCGATTCTGCCCTCACGGGCGCGGGCGGTGACGTCGAGGGTGAACCTGTCCAGCGCATTCTGTAACGCCGGGTTCAGCTCTCCTTTTATATCCGCATTCACCGGACGGCCGACAAACTCCACCTCATCGCCCTGCGTAAGCTCCGCTTCCTGCTGCACCTCCGGGCGTTCATCCGACTGCGCATCCAGAAGCCCCCGCAGGCGCTCAAGCTGGCTCTGCGCCAGCGTCAGCAGCGGCCACAGGCCGTCGCAGCGCACCAGTTTCGGTTTGTCCACCAGGGCCATCAGGAGGTGAATGCTGCGGATGTGCTCTTCCCCCGACAGCGAGGCGCGCAGCCAGGCGTCCTGCATCAGTGCCCGGACACTGTCCGACAGCTGCGGACGGCTGCGCACCGAACGTGGCAGGCTGTCCAGAAAACCCAGCATATCCTGCCATATCGTATCCATATCCCATTCGTAGCGCCGCGCCAGCACCGTCAGGTCGCCCTCACCCTGCTCCAGCAGCTTCAGCAGCCAGTGCTCGGGCAGGATTTCGGCATGGGCGCGGGTCTGGCACAGGGACGCGGCCCCTTCCATCGCACGGGCACAGTAAGGGTTAAGACGGCGTAACAGGATGGCGGGATTTTCCATGAGACTCTCTCTTTATCAGTTCCGGACACGCTACCGCCCGTCGCTGTTCCCTGTTATTCAGGAACCCAAAGCGCATCAGGTCGGGCAGGCAGATTGTGTTTTTCTTTGCACAGCGTCCGTGCATACAGACGCTGTGCAAAAAACTGCGGACAGGGCCCTGTCCGCATGCGACTTACGCGGTGGCGCGTTCGTTCCAGGAATCGGAATGAATGATGTTGCCGTCCTTGTAGGTCCAGGTGATTTTTTCGTAGCGCAGTTCAATCTGCTCGAGGTGGTTGTGCTTCTCGAACGCCGGATCCTTGATGTCGTGCATCTTCGGATTCACTTTCACCAGCTTCACGTTCTCAAGCTTCGTGTTGAAGTACTCCACTTCCTGGCCCGCGTCGTTGATTCTGTACCACTTAAATTCCGCAGATTTCAGGGTCTGGCCGGTGGTCACCGCCTTGTACAGGTACGGGCTGGAGGAGTCGATTTCCTTGGTGAACAGGAACGGGGTGTGGATACGGGTACCGGTCAGCTTGCCGGTGTTATTGTCGGTCGGGATGTACAGGTTATGCTCCTGGGCCACCACCTCGATGCTGCCTTCACGATCCTGAACGTCCACAGACCCTTTGATGTCCGCGCCGCCGTCGTCCTTCAGCCACAGATAGACTGGAATTGCCATGTTAATTACTCCGTTAAGTTGTTATCAGCGCCATCATCCTGCGATGACGCGGGGGTGTTGCCCGGCAGCTGGCAGGCGTTCGCCTGCGGCACCAGACTGATTTCGACACGGCGGTTCAGCGCCCGGCCTTCCGCCGTGTCGTTGGTGGCGACAGGTCGGCTTTCACCGTAGCCCTGCACCGCAAAACAGCTCTCCGGCACATCGCCGGTATCGCGCATCCAGTCGCGCACGGACTCCGCACGCTTCAGCGACAGGACCTGGTTGGACTGGTCATCCCCGGTGCTGTCGGTATGGCCCGCCACTACAATCAGCCAGCCGGGCTTCGCCTTGATCCCCACCAGTGAGTTCACCAGCAGCTTTGTTGAGGCGGGTTTAAGCGCCCACTTTCCGGTATCGAACAGCGACATGCTGTCGAGGCGGATGATTTTCGGTACCGGTTCCATGGCGGGAGCCGGTGGCGGCACATACGTGTCAATCGCCTTCTGTAACGCCAGCCACAGACGCTGACCAGGGTAATAGCCCAGCGCATACCTGAGCGGTTCCCCCTGCCGCTGCCAGCGCTCCAGCAGAAGGGCGTCCTGTTTCAGTGCGGCAAGTGACTGCGCCTTAGGCTCATAATGGTTCATGGGGATGGCATACCAGCGCTGCAGATTCATTCCCACCTGGCGGATCAGCGCCGCGTTATTCATGGCAGAAAAACCAAGGGCAGCAAGAACGCAGGCCAGGACCCACACAATGAGACGGCGGGTGCGCTTCCCGCCCTGAACAGGTGCACAGTAAGGCTTGAGCAACGGTAGTACCGCATCAGGAAAACGACCGGATGCCTCCGCCATTTCGTCTGTCTGCGGCAGAAGCAGGTGTGTCAAGCGACAAAGCCAGAGTGCCCATAAAGACGTATTGCTGGCTGAAGCGCCGCCGCTTTTCAGAGCCACAGCAAACGGGTGGACCGGCGGAAATAACCGATCCTCTTTAGCCAGTTCATCCATAAGAAGGGTGCGCATAAAAGCAAAGCCTTCCCGCAGTACAGGCATCAGCGCCAGACGATTTGCCTGTTGCCAGTCGTCCGTAGCCTGTGGCGTCTCATCAACAGGGTAAACAACCGGTTTGTCACCATGGACAATAACCCACGGGGTTTCAGGGCCGGAAAACTCACCGCTCAGGATCACCGGCGGTGTGAATCCGGCGATCAGGCTCAGCTGTTTCATCTGCTGGCGCAACGCTTTCAGGGTCGCGCGCAGCACCGCTTCATCCTGGTGCCCGTCGGGGTGGGAAGCATACATAACGGCGATCTGTCCGGCCTGGCGCGGCTGCCGCTCCTGAATATCGCGCACGATATCAGTGAGCCAGCTGACGTCATTCACCCGCAGCCACCAGCCCTGCGCTGTTTTACGCAGAGCATGCTCCCCGAACAGGGCATCCAGTCTGTCTCCGCAGACAAGAACAACCGGACCCGCATCAGCAAGTACCGGCAGATCAAAACCAGACCCGCCATTGCCCTGAGCCTGGCTGAAACGGCTTTTTTGCCGGATCTGCCAGACGGCCAGCGCAACAATGCACAGCGTCATCACGCCTTTAAACAGCGTGCCTGCCGGAATGAAGCCCCACAAAAGCCATAAAAGCGTCGCGGCACCCGCCAGTACGTGGAATATCAGTGAAACCATGACCGATTTACGCATTAATGGGGCAACTCCGGTAACTGCGCGAACAGCAGAGCCTGGAGCCAGAGATGACCGCCCCACCATACGGCACCGGTAATTACCCCCGCCGCCACGATCCAGAACCAGACAGAGCGCAGCAGGCTGTAACGGTGTTTTCCGGTCCTGCGAACCACCAGGGAAAGGCCAGCATCAAGTGGCGGAACCCGCTCAGCAAGCGCTTTCATTGCCTCTTCACGCTGGGTCTGGCTGACAGACCCCATGCTGTACAACCCCTGGAATCCCAGCGCGAGCACTCGGTGATAGCAGGTCAGAACGGCCATGTTTGACGCTGGCTGGCGCAATACTTCCGCAATACGATCCCACAGGGCTTCACCGGCGTGCAGCGACCCGAAATAGCGCGCCTGTAGCGGCGCTTTTCGCCAGGCCACCTGGCCCGCATCAGCATCTGCCCCGTCATGCAGTTTTCTGCTCATCACCACTTCGTCAAGCAGCGCACACTGTGCATAAGAGATATGATCGATGCTGCTTTCATCATATCCTGCACGATCCAGCGCCTCGCGCACGCTTTCCACATGTTTGCAGCAGGTGTCGTACAGCACATTCCCGTCAGGCGTTGTTGCCCCCTGCTTAAGCAGGGCGACGGTGAGCCAAGTCTCCGCCATCAGGGCATCGATATCGGTTTCTTTTCTCATGATCGCAGTACCGCAAACAGTTCAAGTTCAAGCTGTCCCAGCAGGGCAGGCACATAGAACATACAGATCCCCTGCTCCAGCATGTCCCGTGCCGCAGCACTTTCCATGTCCAGCGCGAAGTACTGGTTATCCATCCGCACCGGTAACGCAGCAGGCACGCGATTCACGGCAATGAGTGGGATCCCCTGCAGCGCAACGGTGGAAATCGCATTCACATCATCCGGGGAACCCGCCTTGCATAATGCCGGGAATTTCTCCGCCACTTGCCAGGCCGGAACGTCAGACCGGACAGAGAGCCAGAGATCGGCTTCTTCACGCAGCCGAATGTCGTGCAGCGAGGCTTTCCAGGTCTGGGCGTCAGGACGGGACATCTCCAGCGCTATCACACGGGACGGCAGGCTGGCTTCCAGTAAACCGGCGATCAGTTCAAACAGCGGCGGAAACGTCATTTCAGGCCGGGCGTGGTCATAGCCAGGGATTGCGTCCAGATCGCTGTCCAGAGAAAACGTCAGCATACTGCCCGCAAGCCGCGCAAGCTCCGCCCACACCTGTTCCGGATGGCGAGCCGGAAAACGTTCAAACTCCACCAGCACCCTGGCATGAGAGTTAAGCGCATTGAGAAGCCAAAAAAGAGAAACATCCGCCACAGCAAAATCCGCCAGGCGCTCATTACTTTCCCGACGCATGGACATCAACCGTTGGCGGCGGGAGCGAAGCTGGCGGTTCAGCAACACCAGCCTTTCCCGCATCGTCGGGCTGGCAGAAAACAGGGCCATAGGCGGAATGAATGCCGGATCATGACGCCAGCTCCCCTGCCCGTCCCGGATCAGCCGTGCAACCGGACAGCACTGCCACGACGCGTTATCCTCATGCTCAAAACGGATCGCCAGATTAAAACGGGCAACGGCGACAGATTCCTCTTCGCTGCCAAACGCATCCTGAACATGAACCCACTCTTCACGGTAACGGAGCGGCCGATCGGCCACTGCCGTTTCCTGGAGCACGTTATTTAACCCGGACTGCATCAACGGCAGGGCAATCACCACCGTAACCGCGTCTGAATGCTGCGATAAATCCAGTTCACGCGGTTCCGGCGGCAGGTCGCTGACTACCGTATCCACCAGCGTGCCATCGGGCAGCCAGAGCCGCAGCTGTGTAATCTGAATCAGACCCGTACCCAGCAGCCTTTCATCAAATTCCACCTGCTCAACGCCCCACGCAAACGACGAGGAGAGCGCTGCCACGCCTGTGCTGCGAAACGTTTCCCATTCGGACTGTTGCTGGAACTGCTGAGGGGACAGCAACGCCCCCTCGTTCCACAGCGGACGATAAATTTTCATCCCTGCTACCGCCTTACGCTTTCGCTTTCGGCATCTGGCTCACCAGAGACAGGTTCACATCCATGCCTTCCACCTGGAAGTGCGGCACCGCAAACAGCTTCACGCGGAAGAAGCCCGGGTTGTCTTCGATATCTTCCACCACCACCTTCGCGTCACGCAGCGGATGAGATGCCTGCAACTCATCGCCCGGATCGGTCATTTCCGTCACCAGACTACGCACCCAGGTATTCAGCTCCAGCTCCAGCTGACGGCGGTCCTTGGTGGTGCCGATGTTCTCGCGCTGGATGAGCTTCAGATAGTGCGCAATACGCGACAGCAGGAAGATGTACGGCAGACGGGCATTGATGCGGCTGTTGGCCGTGGCATCTGCGGTGTCGTACAGCGCCGGTTTCTGCGCGGAGTTCGCCGAGAAGAAGCAGGCATAGTCGCGGTTTTTGTAATACGAGAGCGGAATAAAGCCGAGGTTGGCAAACTCAAACTCGCGGGTCTCCGGGATCATCACCTCAGACGGGATTTTCACCTGGTTGCCGGTACCCAAATCGTACAGATGAATAGGCAGATCTTTCACCGCCCCGCCCGCCTGCGGGCCACGGATCTGCACGCACCAGCCGTTATTGATGAAGCTCTTCACCATGTTTGACGCGAAGGAGAACGACGCGCTGGTCCACAGGTATTTCTCATGATCCGGGCCTTTCACCTGCTCAACGTAGTTAAAGCTGCGTACTGGTACGGTGTCCGGGCCATACGGCAGACGCCCCAGCACGCGCGGCATCACGAGGCCGATGTAGCGGGCGTCGTCGGTGTCGCGGAAAGATTTCCACTTGATGTACTCGGCGCGGTCGAAGTAGTTGCCGATATCCTTAATCGCAGCAACATCTTCCATAGAGTCTTTCAGGAAGAATTTCGGGCCGACAGAGCCAATAAACGGCATGTGTGCGGCGGCAGACACTTTCGAGATGTTGCGCAGCAGCGCCACATCCTGCGGGCTGGCGTCAAATTCATAGGATGAAATCACGGAACCAATCGGCTCGCCGCCCGGGGTGTCGTATTCGGCGGTATAGGTGTGCCAGTAGAGGCCGCTCTGGATCAGTTCCGGTGCATCCTCAAAATCCTGGCGCAGGTCGTCCTTGGAGACGTCCAGAATCTCGGTTTTCACATTCTGGCGGTAGTCGGTGTTGTCCACCAGCTGCTTCAGGCCGCGCCACAGGGACTCCACTTTCTGGAACGCCTGGTGATGCATTACGGCATCCAGCTGACGGCTAATCTGGAAATCCAGTTCGGCGATATGGTGGTCAATCAGCGTTTTGTCGAGCTTCTCCACGGGCTGACCGGATTTGCGGATGCAGTCCATAAACACCTGCATCGCCGCCGTCAGGCGTTCACCCGCCGGCGCGTCAGAAAGCGCGGCATCATCCAGAAACGCATTGATATCACCCAGGCTCGAGGCCGGAGTCAGGTTGATTTTTTCAAACAGGGAGGCGTAAACGCCCTCTTTTTCCAGTACGATGGTCTGCCCCTGCGCGGAGGCGGTTTCACTATTCACAGACATCAGCATATTCCCGGTTAATCCATTAAATTACACATGCCGCTTATTTCGGGGCCAGTGCACTCATTTCGTCGCGTAATTCCTGAGACAGCGCCGGGTCCTTAAGAATTTTCTCGAGTTCTTTTCTGAAAGTGGCGTTATCAAGAAGATTGGATTTGAGGTCGCGTAATAAATTACGCATGGCCAGCATGGCGCGGAGCTGGGGGATCTGGCGGGCAACCTGTTCAGGTTCGAAATCCTTAATATCGGAGAAATTCAGTTTTATACTTTCCTCCGAACCATCGACAGCCATGGTGTTAGGCACCGTCAGATTAACCTCCGGGTTAAATTCCGAAAGTACGCTATTAAAGTTATTTTTGTTGACGTTGATTTTCTTCCTTTCGGACAATGGACGATTCTCTTTTCCATTACTGAAATCACCGACGGTGAGAAGTTTAAGCGGCAGTTCGACTTTCTTCTGCGCGCCGCCTGTATGCAGCGCCAGCTTTAAATTTATGCGTGCCTTGGGCACCTCATTCTGAAATGAATCGGCCATAGCAGTCCCTTTCTTTGCAAGAAATACGAGTTAAGTGAGTGACGGGTCTTTACAAAACCATATTAGAGCAAAAGCCCATTCATGATCAACTTTTCAGATCAAAGATCTGCATATGGATTTTTCTTAAGAATTTTCCACTAATCACTAGTATTTATAAATTCCAGATATAAGTGGCACGCAGAAAGTATTAACCATTTATTCACAATAGGTTAGCAGGAACGTCTGCCTTGATAGAGAATATTGAATTCATTGCCACCTGTCGTTGAATAATTGATTTATATCAATGCTGATCTAAGTATCAGCTGCAAAATCGCAGAGACATATCATCTTATTCAATAAACCTCCTGAATATGGAAAAATCCTATATCGGACAAAAGTCAGGTTTTAAATAGCAGGAATTAAGCTATTACATGGAGGATGTATAAATGCTTGCACGCTTTTCAATAAACTGGAAAAGAGATGTCGCTCGAAGCATTCATCAAAAGAATAAATGATTTTTTATGAAAGGAATTTTGATAATAACTAGCCTGTAGGTACCATGAACCGTGTGTTCAGGCGCTTAAGCGATGTATAGCTATTTGCCAAAACCACTTAAGCGCCTTTCCTGTTTTTTTAATGCTTTTCAATATACATTGTACGACTGTACGCAACATCCTCTGGGTTATTTATCGGATACCCTTTAACCCAGGGCTTAATGAGGCGGCCATTGGTGTATTGATAAATAGGGGCTATCGGCGCTTTCTCGGCGAGGATCTTCTCGGCCATGTTGTAGTCTGCATTACGCGCTTTTTCAGTGGTTTCGAGCGTCGCCTGATGAATAATCTTATCGTAAGCAGGGTCGTTGAACCGTGAGATGTTGCCGGTGTGAGAGGACGTCAGCAGCGACAGGAATGTCGACGGCTCATTGTAATCCCCTACCCACGACGCACGGATCACGTCGAAATTCCCGGTATTGCGGCTGTCGATGTAGGTCTTCCATTCCTGATTCTGCAACTTAACGTCAACACCCAGATTTTTCTTCCACATAGATGCGACGGCAATGGCGATTTTCTGGTGGTTTTCAGACGTGTTGTACAGCAGCGTTAATTTCAGCGGGCGCTGGGGACCATAGCCTGCCGCCTGTAATAACGTTTTCGCCTGAGCATTTAGCTCCTGCTGCGACATCTGCTCAAATGGCGAGATTTCCGGTGTAAAACCGGCAGTGACATCGGGAGTGAAATGCCAGGCCGGTTTCTCACCGGTTCCCAGGACTTTTTCAGCCATAATACGTCTGTCGATAGTCATGCTGAGCGCCAGACGTACGCGGGCATCCGCAGTTGGGCCTTTTTGTGTGTTAAACGCGTAGTAATAGGTCCCAAGCTGTGGCGGTGTATAAACCTGTCCCGGAATATCTTTAAGCAGCTTCTGGTACATGTTTTTCGGAAATGATTCCGTAATATCGATATCGCCCGCCAGGTAGCGTTTGGTCGCTGAGGACTCCTGGTTGATTGGCACAAAGGTGACTTTTTTAAGCACCGTGTTGGCGTTATCCCAGTAGTGAGTATTCGGCTCAACCACCAGTTTTTCATTCACCACGCGATCTTTCAGCACATACGCACCGTTGCCGATGAGCGCGCCAGGGCGCGTCCATTCTTTACCGCTTTCCACGTTTGCCCTTTGAACAGGATAGAACGCAAAGCTAGCCGTGAGATTGCTGAACCATGGCAGCGGTTTATCCAGCTGCACGCGCAGCGTTTTAGCATCGACTGCCGTCACGCCGAGCGTTTCCGGTGTAGCTTTACCATCGATAATGGCCTGCGCATTATTAATACCCGCCAGCGCTGCAAACCAGGCGAAAGGTGACGTAGTTTTAGGATCAACCAGACGACGCCAGCTGTAGACAAAATCTTGTGCCGTCACAGGGGTACCGTCAGACCACTTCGCGTTATCCCGCAACGTAAACGTCCAGACACGGTTATCGTTGCTCTGCCAGCGCGTCGCCACGCCGGGAACCAGCTCCCCTTTTTCATTCTGATTCACCAGCCCTTCATAAAGGTCGCGGATCACCTGTATCTCGGGTAAACCCACCGCTTTTGCCGGATCGAGCGAGGCGGGTTCATCTTTAATGTGTCGAACCAGCTCCTGCTTTTGCGCCAGCACCGTTCCCCTGGGAACCTCCGCGGCATATGAAAGTGAAGAAAACCCGCACAGCCACAGCGCAGTACAAAGAAGCGAAACAGGATGCTTCATACGATCCCCTTAATGATGTCAGGTAACAGGCAGATGCGTAATTATTTGTTTCGAAACGGAGAAATGCAAATGCTTCCTCAGGAAAGTTGATGTCAGGCAATTTTACACACAGACGGAAACCATTTGATTAAGCGCGGGTTTTGCACAACACTGCCAGAAGCGACTTCATCATCAGGGTTTATTATGGCAACCACCCGACCAAGAACGGAACGCGGCGCCTTCCCGCCCGGGACTGAACATTATGGCCGCTCATTTTTAGGCGCCCCACTGATCTGGTTTCCGGCTCCCGAGCCCGATCGCACTAGCGGCTTAATCATTGCGGGCACACATGGCGATGAAAACTCGTCCATCGTGACGCTTTCGTGCGCGCTACGTACGCTGGCCCCCGATTTACGACGACATCATGTGATTTTGACCGTCAACCCGGACGGATGCCAGCTTGGATTACGGGCGAATGCACGAGGCGTTGACCTTAACAGGAACTTTCCGGCAGCAAACTGGCGTGCCGGTGAAACGGTGTATCGCTGGAACAGTTCGGCGCAGGAACGAGATGTGGTCCTGCTTACGGGAGAAAAACCGGGTTCCGAGCCCGAAACCCAGGCGCTGTGTCAGCTTATTCATAAGATCCACCCGGCCTGGGTTGTCTCTTTCCACGATCCCCTCGCCTGTATTGAAGATCCTCGTCATACAGCGCTCGGGCAGTGGCTGGCGGATGCGTTTGCTCTACCTCTGGTAACCAGCGTCGGGTATGAAACGCCCGGGTCGTTTGGCAGCTGGTGCGCGGACCTCAGTCTTCACTGTATCACCGCAGAGTTTCCGCCTATTTCCTCGGATGAAGCGAGTGAAAAATACCTCAGAGCGATGACAGATCTTCTGCGCTGGCAGCCTCAAAGATGAAGTACGCCGGAGGTAAAACTCAGGGCGGGTGAAACGTCAACCGCCAGCCAGGTTGGGCCATCCAGATCGGCAAAACGCACGCTGTTCACCAGCGGGAGTGCAGCACCGATCGCTCTGGACGTGCACAACATACAGCCCAGCATCAGGGAAAAGCCTTGCGCCTGGGCATCTTGTGCCAGTGCCAGGGCCTCGGTTAACCCACCCGTTTTATCCAGCTTGATGTTCACCATCTCGTAGCGGCCCTTGAGGGCTGACAGGCTCTCACGGGTATGACAGCTTTCGTCTGCACAGACGGGAAGCGGATGAATAAAATTCGCCAGCGCGGCATCGTCTTCTGCCGGGAGAGGCTGCTCCAGCATGGCAACGCCCAGATCGGCAAGCAGCTGACAACGGGCTGCCAGCCCTTCGCTGTGCCATGATTCGTTCGCATCGACGATAAGGGTGGCATCAGGTACCGCCGCACGAATGGCGACCATGCGTTCGCTAATCAGACGATCGTCGAGCTTCACCTTTAATAAGGTTGCACCGGTTGCATATAGCGCCTGGGCGCTGGCCGCCATTTGCTCTGGTTCACCGATGACCACCGTTTGCGCGGTGACGATCGATTGCGGCAGCGTAACGTCCAGCAGCGCAGGTAGCGGTTTTTGTTGTTTCGCCGCTTCCAGACTCCAGAGTGCGCAGTCAATCGCGTTACGTGCCGCGCCGGCCGGCAACCTCTGCTGAAGAGCCTCACGCTTCAGGCCCGCCTGCAACTCGGGCACCACCGTCATAATTTGCGCCATGACTGACGCCAGGCTTTCTCCGTAGCGAGGATAAGGGGTACATTCCCCGACGCCTTTTACGCCGTCCTCTTCACATTCAACCACGACCACGCAGGCCTCATTACGGCTGCCGCGCGAGATCACAAACGGGGTGTGCAATGGCCAGGCTTCTTCATAGACCTTAACGCTTCTCATCACTGACTCCTTGCAGGCCGGAAAGGCAGAAAATTGGTTTGCCGTGCTAACTGCGGATGACATACACTAGCCACGACGTTAACTATTTGTAAACAGGAAGATATCTATGTCACAACTCGTTCATTTCCAGGGCAACCCGGTTGCTGTTGCAGGTTCCATCCCACAGTCTGGCAGCAAAGCACAGCCTTTTACTCTGGTGGCTAAAGATCTGTCTGACGTCACGCTGAGCCAGTTTGCTGGCAAACGTAAAGTCCTGAACATTTTCCCAAGCATCGATACTGGCGTTTGTGCTGCATCAGTGCGTAAATTCAACCAGCTGGCGACCGAAATGGACAACACCGTAGTGCTGTGCATTTCTGCTGACCTGCCGTTTGCCCAGTCCCGCTTCTGCGGCGCTGAAGGCCTGAGCAACGTCATCACCCTTTCCACTCTGCGCAGCCCGGATTTCCTGGAAAAATACGGTGTTGCCATTTCCGAAGGCGCGCTGAAGGGTCTGGCTGCTCGTGCGGTGCTGGTGATCGACGAAAACGACAACGTTGTTTTCAGTGAGCTGGTTAACGAAATCACTACCGAACCGGATTACACCGCTGCACTTGAGGCACTTAAAGCCTAAACGTAAAAAAGCCTCTGCAAAGAGGCTTTTTTATTTATTCGTCACCCTTCTTCTGATTTAACCCATACTCGCGCAGCTTATTCGCAATCGCGGTATGTGACACCCCAAGACGTTTAGCCAGCTTGCGCGTGCTCGGATAGCTGCGATAAAGCTGTGTTAACACCGAACGCTCGAAACGACTGGTGATGTCATCCAGCGAGCCTTCCATTGCCTCTTCGCCTACCGAGACCGTCCCGGCATCGTAATCCGGCAACAGAATATCCTGAGGACGCAGTTCATACCCTTCAAGCTGAGTTAATGCGCGATAGACCGCATTTTTTAGCTGACGAATATTGCCCGGCCAGCCGTAACGCGTCAGCACGGTACCCAGGTCGGCAGAGAGCTTCGGACGCGGCACGCCCTGCTCGTCGGCAAAACGGGCGACGAACAGTTCCGTCAACGGCATGATGTCCTGCGGGCAATCGCGCAGCGGCGGAATATTGAGCGTCAGAACGTTGAGACGATAGTAGAGATCTTCGCGGAATACCCCTTTCTGCACCAGCTCCACCAGGTTTTTCTGGGTGGCGCAGATGACGCGTACATCCACGTGCACTTCATGATCTTCCCCCACGCGGCGGAACGTGCCGTCATTGAGAAAACGCAGCAGTTTCGCCTGCATGCGTGGCGACATTTCACCAATCTCGTCCAGCAACACCGAGCCGCCATTCGCCTGTTCAAAGAAGCCTTTTTTGCCTTCCGGCGCATGCCCGAACAGTTCACTTTCCACCGCATCTTCAGGAATAGACGCGCAGTTCAGCGCCAGATACGGTTTTGCCGCACGCGGGCTGGCCATATGCACAGCATGCGCCAGCAGATCTTTCCCCGTACCGGTATCCCCGGTAATCAGCAGCGGTGCCGTAAGATTTGCCAGCTTACGCGCCTGGTCGAGCACGTGACGCATCTTCGGGCTCACCGCAATAATCTGGCTGAATGCGCCGACGTCCTGGCTGGAAAGGTTCTGTAACTGGCGTCCCATGCGCACCGTGGAGCGCAGCATGATTACCGCGCCGGTGAGCACTCGCGCGGCATTTTCCCCTTTCAGGTAGACCGGCGTGATCTCCATCAGGAAATTCTGTCCATTGATGACGACGTGCTCGCTATGGGTATTTTGCGGGTTGCTGTCCAGCCAGCGCTGGAAATTAAAACCTGGGATCAATTGCGTGGCGTGATGACCGATAAGCTTTTCCTGAGTCTGCGCAAACAGCTGGCAACTGGCCTGGTTAACGCGCTCGACTTTGTTTTTCAGATCGAGAGAGAGAAACGGCTCCGGCATTGCTTCCAGCAGTGCGCTCAGCGCAAGGTGTTCCCGCTCGGATGGCATCCAGGGGATGGTGCGTACATCCGTAACGCCAGCGATACGGCGGATTTCGGCCATCAGGCTACTGAAGGTATTAAATTCAATTTCGGCAAAATTGAGGTAAATTCGCCCGACAGGGTCGATCTCTATGCCACGTAAATCAATGCTACGTAAAACAAGAAGATCGAGTAACTCGCGGGTCAGACCGAGACGGTCCTCACAAAAGACTTCCAGACGCATGGGAAATTCACCGTTTAAGCCAATAACAGTAAAATGATATGTCAGATCACGGTATTCGGGAAGGTGGCTGTCAACAAATATTGACAGCCCGCACGATTAGTAAACAAAACCTCACTGAGCAGGTTTTTTATTGAGCGTCTCTTTAAGCTGACCAATCAATTCGCGACGGAAATCCCCCAGCCGCGGCTTGTCGCCATCGATCCAGGGGAGTGGACGACAAACCTCCATCGCTTTGATTCCTAAGCGTGCCGTCAGCAGACCGGCACCAATCCCCTGCGCCGCCCGGGCAGAGAGACGCGCCGCAAGATCCTGCGACATCCAGTCCATCCCGACCTCCCGCACCAGTTCGCTTGCCCCGGCGAAGGCGATATTCAGCAACACCAGTTTGAACAGGCGCAGTCGGCTGTAATAGCCAAGCTCAATGCCATACAGCCTGGCGATGCGGTTGATCAGGCGCAGGTTGCGCCAGGCGATAAAGGCCATGTCCACCATCGCCAGCGGACTGACGGCAATCATCAGGGTGGATTCCGCCGCCGAGCGGCTGATCTCACGACGAGCCTGCGCATCCAGTACCGGCTGAACAATGTGCGCATAGAGCGTGACCACTTCCTGGTCATTCTGGGTTTCGTGGATCGCCGCATACCAGCGCTGAAGCGCCGGGTGAGAGTGATCTATCCCGGCCTGAGCCGCAAGCTTTTCACAAAAAGCACGCCCTTTTCCGGTGCCGTGGCTGTGCAGCAGATCCCGCGCTTCATCGCGTTCGTGCGCACGCTGACGCAGACGCCAGAGGCGACGCCACTCGGTCACGACCGAGCCGACGCCCGCACCAACGATCAACGCCCCGGCGGCGCATCCCCCCAGCGCTACCCAGTCCTGGGTTTGCCAGGCATTGACGCCCCACTGCGCGCCCTGACCAATTACGCTCACACCAAAAAGGGCTAACCCGGCGGTCACCATCTTACGCCACAGGCTGCGTTTCGGGCGCAGTGCCGCATCAACGACCGCTTCCGCCTGCCCCTCTTCAACCAACGGCTCCTCTGCCAGCACGGGAGCAAAGTTGTCGGCCTGCGGACCGCTGAAGGTTTGCGCTGTTTTAAACGCCTCATGCGGGGACTGCTCAAGCTGGCCGGTAAAATCAATGCGGGGCTTTAACGGTTCCGTCATCGTAATTTATCTCCAATTAAAAACTCCAGCGCGGCATCCAGACGGATATGCGGCAATGGCTGGTCAACGTTCATGCTCTGCGGACGGAAGTCTTCGAACTGAAAACCCTGGCTTTGCCAGAAAGCCTGGCCCGGCAGACGTGGGGGAACTTCGCCCGGATAGACCGTGAGCGGCTCACCGTCGCTGAGTCGGTTGCCCCGCAGGGCCGGAATTTTCTCGCCATTCACGTCAATCAACCCACTCTGTGTAGCCTGTACGGACGCCAGACCCAGACAATCCATACTAATCCCTTCGAACGCCGCGTTCTGCCAGGCATCCTGCACCAGCTGTTGCAGCAGGGATACCATGTTGGCGTGCTGATCGACCGTCACATGATCAGCTTTTGTGGCGGCAAACAGCAGCTTGTCGATGACCGGCGAGAATAAACGGCGAAACAGCGTACGCTGGCCATAATGAAAACTATGCATCAGCTGCGTCAGCGCCAGCCGCATATCATTGAACGCCTGCGGCCCGCTGTTGAGGGGTTGCAGGCAGTCCACCAGCACGATCTGGCGGTCAAAGTGTAAAAAATGATTTTTATAAAAACCCTTAACCACCTTCTCACAGTAATAATTGTATCGCTCGCGGAGCATACCGGCGTTAGTGGTCTTGTCTGCCTGTGCCAGCTTCGATTCGCCGATGCGGTCAACGTCCGGCCACGGGAAAAACTGTAGCGCGGGAGCACCGGCTAGATCTCCCGGCAGAACAAAACGGCCAGGCTGAATAAAATGCAGCCCTTCCTGCTTGCACTGATGCAGGTAATCCGTCCAGGCCTGGGCTATGACGGCCAGACGGTTTTCATCCGCCGGCGCCAGCGGATCCAGCCCTTCACAAAGCTGGCGCCATTTGGTCGACCACTCTGCCCGCTGCCCCTGCAACAGACCGGTCATCTGTCGGGACCAGCTCAGGTAATCCTGCGCCAGCATCGGTAAATCGAGCAGCCATTCTCCCGGATAATCCACAATTTCGAGATACAGCGTGGACGTTTCTTTGAAGTGACGCATCAGGGATTCATTCGAGCGAAAACGAAGCGCAAGGCGAATTTCGCTCACGCCACGCGTCGGGGTGGGCCAGGCGGGAGGCTCCCCGTATAACTGTGCCAGACCTTCATCATAGGTGAAACGGGGGATGCCAAAATCACGTTGCGGTACGCGTTTTACGCCTAACAATCGCTCCTCGCGCACCGCGCTAAGCAGTGGCAGGCGCGCCCCAGCATGCAGGTTCAACAGCTGATTGACCATCGCCGTAATGAATGCCGTCTTACCGCTGCGGCTCAGCCCGGTAACGGCAAGACGCAGATGGCGATCAACGCCACGGTTCACCAGAGAATTGAATTCGTTTTTAAGTCGCTTCATCGCCGTCCTTCATTGTCTGGAACCCTGAACAAAGTCACTTCAGAATACAGTAAATTGGGGCAGATCGTTGATTATCAATTCTTAATTATTGCTATTGCCGTTTTCTCTCCAGTAAGATGGACGCAATTGCTGTCCGTCTGGAGTGAGTAAGGTGTATGTCACCCACCATCTATGATATTGCCCGCGTTGCTGGCGTTTCGAAATCAACCGTGTCACGCGTTCTGAATAAACAAACGAATATTTCTCCTGAAGCGCGTGAAAAGGTGTTGAAGGCGATAGATGAGTTAAATTACCAACCTAATAAACTTGCCCGCGCACTCACCTCTTCTGGCTTCGACGCCATTATGGTTATTTCGACCCGCTCAACCAAGACCACTGCAGGAAATCCCTTTTTCTCAGATGTACTGCATGCCATTACGGCAAAAGCAGAAGAAGAAGGTTTTGATGTTATTTTACAAACGTCCAAAAGCAGTGAAGATGATCTGCAAAAATGCGTGGGTAAAATAAAGCAGAAGATGATCAAAGGCATCATCATGCTAAGCTCGCCGGCGAACGAGTCGTTTTTCTCGACGCTGGATGAATACGGTGTGCCCGTGGTCGTCATTGGTAAAGTGGAAGGAAATTACCAGAATATCTATTCTGTCGACACGGATAATTTCCGCGACAGCGCCATATTAACAGACTCGTTTATCACGCATGGCCGCACCAAAATTGCCTGCCTGCATGCCCCGCTCGATTATCACGTCTCTATCGATCGCCTGGCGGGTTATAAATTCAGCCTTGAGAAACACGGCATCGAAATTAACCCGACCTGGGTTATCGATGGCGGCTATACCCATGAAAGCGCGCTTCAGGCGGCCTGCCAGCTACTCTCCTCAGACAACCCGCCCGATGCGGTTTTTGCGACTGACAGCATGAAATTGCTGAGTCTTTATCGTGCCGCGGATGCGCTAAATCTGGCGATCCCGGAACAGGTCGCAATGGCAGGATACAGCGACCCGATGCTATCTCTCATTTTAACCCCTGCACCAGGCGGCTTTGATATCCCCACGAAAAAGCTGGGCGAAGAGAGCTGCGATTTGTTGTTCAGGTGCATTGCGGATAAACCTGCGCCGCATAAGGTATTGGTTGAAACACATTTTTCAGATGCAGCTTCGTTACGCTAAAAACCAGGGGCAAACGCCCCTGGTATAACGTCATCAGAACGCGTAATTGACGCCGACACCCGCATAGTGGAAGCGGTCGCTCTCGCCTTCTTCATGATTTTCCCATTCGTAGGCATACTCGAGCGTCATTGAAAGGCCATTCGCAAAGTCATAAGCATAGAGCAGACCCAGTCGGTTGAAGTCATGCCCTTCACGAGTTGGATCGTCCTGCCAGTCCCAGTTTGACCAGCGATCGAGCCCCAGACGGGTGTAAGGTGTAAGCGTTGTCTGGCCTAATGAAACAGGCAGGTAGGCACGAATCTCCTGGGTGGAGAATTCACCGTTATTACGTGAACTGTCCATATTGAAGCCACGCTCTAAATAGTAGTTAACTTTTGCAGAGACGGTTTCGTTTGTTGTCCAGGTAAATCCGGTTTCCGTTTCGACGCGGCTGTCAGAATAACCGGTTTTTCCCAGGTCATTCGCAAACTGGTACATGGCAAACCAACCGCCAAAACGCCAGTCATCTGTTAATTTCACATCCCAGTCAGGCTGAATTTTATAGCGCTGCATATTAGCACTACCGTCTTTCGCACCGTGCTCATCTTTAAAATGATATCCATAATTACGGAATCCGCCCGTAAGACCCAGCGTAAAATCCTCTGTGCCAATGAAGCGATACCGTAATTCAAATTCAGGACGATCGAAATAGGTGCCGCGCGTCATGCTGCTGTAATCAACCGGGCCTTCCTGATACATCGCCAGTGAAATTGTCCACGCATCATACGTGGCGTTAAACCACACGGAAGGTTCATATAAACCATCTTTATCGTCGCCCTGACCTTCGACGTTTTCAATTTCATACATGGCACCAATATTAAATTCCCACTGTTTGGTTGACTCTGTTGCTTGCGCGCAGCTTACCCCTGCGCACAGAACGAGCGCAGCACTTCTTAGTAGAGTACTCATTAAAATATTCCTTTATAATTAACATACAAAAAAACCGGAAACTTTCATTTCCGGCGAATACCTTTCTTATCTAATAGCTGCTTCAGTATCAGCATCGAAGAAATGGCACTTACTCATATCGAACTGGATGCCGATATTATCTCCTGCAACGTAATCATCCGCCGCTCCCGCACGGACAACCAGTTCATGCCCGCCCACGTTGGCATAAAGCATAAATTCTGCCCCAGTCAGCTCAGCGACGCTGATCTTCGCCGCGATGTTTTCACCGCTGCGCTGTAGCGTGAGAATGTCTTCCGGACGGATCCCAAAGACGACCGCTTTGCGCTGGTAACCTTGCGCATTCAGTACGGCCAGCTTCTCCTCCGGGATCTCCAGACGCAGCGTTTCCGTCACGAAGTATTGGTCGTCGATCGCGCCACGAATGAAGTTCATCGCAGGTGAACCAATAAAGCCTGCAACGAACATATTCGCCGGCTCGTTGTAAACCTGCTTCGGCGCGCCCACCTGCTGGATGATGCCGTCTTTTAAAATCACGATGCGGGTCGCCATGGTCATGGCTTCCGTCTGATCGTGCGTCACGTAAATCATGGTGGTATTGAGCTTCTGGTGCAGCTTGCTGATTTCAGCGCGCATCTGCACACGAAGCTTGGCATCAAGGTTTGACAGCGGTTCATCCATCAGGAAAACCCCGGCTTCACGCACTATCGCCCTGCCTAACGCCACGCGCTGACGCTGACCACCTGACAATGCGCCAGGTTTACGCTGGAGATAGTCGCGTAAACCCAGGATCTGGGCCGCCCAGCTAACACGTTCTTCGATGATGGAAGGTGCTATTTTTTGCATCTTCAGACCAAACGCCATGTTGTCGTAGACCGTCATATGCGGATAGAGCGCATAGTTCTGGAAGACCATTGCGATATCACGGGACTTGGCGGGAACATCATTCATACAAACCCCGTCAATAATCAGTTCACCTGCGCTGATCTCCTCAAGGCCGGCAATCATTCGCAGCGTCGTGGATTTCCCACAGCCCGATGGACCGACGAAGACGATAAATTCTTTATCTTCAATCTCGAGATTGAAATCCTTAACCACGTGGACCTGGTTATCATAGATTTTCTGAATGTGTTTCAGAGACAGTTGAGCCATTATTAATTCCTTATCAATACGCCCGGGATGCCCAGAACGCCGTCAGGCGTTCCCAGGTCAGTTCCTGCGTTGAATGAAGTTGTAATCCCGCATGGTTCAGGCCAGGCCCAATCCCGACCGACAGCATTCCTGCGGCGTTGATCGCATCTACCCCTGCGGCGGCATCTTCGATACCAATGGCCTCTTCAGGACGCACGTTCAGTCCTTTACAGGCTGCAAGGAAGATCTCCGGGTCCGGCTTTGAGCGGCAAATCCGCGAAGCATCGGCGCAAAAATCGAAAGCCTGATGAATACCCAATGCGTGCAAAATCCCAGGGGCATTAAGCGATACGGATGCCAGCCCAATTTTGACCTTCGCGGCGCGAATATCCGCTAGCACATCGCGAATACCCGGGAGCAGCGAATCCTGCGTCAGTGATGCCAGCGACTGGACGTAAAGCGCGTTTTTTTTCGTTGCCAGCGCCAGGCGCTGCTCGTCACTGAACATCCCCTCTTTCCGCCATGTTTCAGAATGCGCTGGAGGGAGTCCATACGGCTTATTCCCTTCAGCTGTTCGTTAAATACTTCATCGAAGGTAATACCAATCTCCTCCGCCACGGCGCGCCAGGCCAGAAAGTGAAGATGCGCGGTATCGGTGATCACCCCGTCCAGATCGAATACAACAGCGTTAAGCGTCATGGCGCCCCTCCGTGGTAGCGGTCCCATTAACAGGTGCAAGAAAGTCCTTATGCGCGCAGACTTTTCGCCCTGATACGTGCAGCGTTTTACCCCACAGCGTCAACGTGACAGGTGCGGTAGTCTCAATGGTTAACTGGTCATTTTCACAGGTAATGTGCATTGTTGCGTCCCGCCACCGCAGCGGGAAGGCGAGTTTCTGCCAGTGAACAGGCAGTTTCGGTGAAAGATGCAGCTCCCCTTCGCTAATGTGCAGGCCAGCAAACCCCTGAATAGCGCCCAACCAGATCGCACCGGTGGCGGCGGCATGAATACCGTCATCACTGCTGTGTGGGTCGTCCCCCAGGTCGATGGCGATACCGTCACGCCAGAAGGCATACGCCCCCTCGGTGTCACCGCAGCGTGCGAGCACAATGCCGTGAATCGCTTTACTCAGGGATGAATCATGAATCGTGCGTGGCTCGTAGAACGCCAGATTGGCGGCACATTGCTGCGGCGTAAACCGTTCCGGCAGCAGGTAGTTAAGCATCACCACATCGGCCTGCTTCAGGATCTGCATCTCGTTCACTTCCGCGCGAGAGTAATCAAGCAGAATGGTTTGCTTACCCGCTTTGGCTTTATAGCGGCTCAGATCGATGGCAGGTTTTGCCATGAAGGTATCATCCTGCGGGATCACACCGTCTGCGTCGGCCTCTGGCAGCCACAGGCGCGCCAGGAACTTCCCGGCATTCTCCGTAAAACGCGCATCTTCACGGCCAAACATCGCCATAAACTGACGCGCGCAGGCAACGTTGTGCCAGGCCAGATAGTTGGTGTAGGCGTTGTTGTTGACATGCTCGGTGTATTCATCCGGTCCGATCACGTCATGGATCTCAAGACGACCATTGATTTCCGTCGCGCGTCCCATCCAGAACGAAGCGGTTTCCATCAGTAGCGTCAGTCCCTCATTTTGCATAAAGGCATCGTCGTGTGTCGCCTGCCAGTAAGCGACCACGGCCCAGGCGATATCAGCTACGATGTGATGTTCAGCGAGTGCGGAAGCCACCTTCTGGCGAACCCCGGTGCGGATGTTAATGGCCGCGAATTCTGGCGTCTCTTCCTGTCCGCTGGCCGCACTTTCCCACGGGAACAATGCACCCGGCCAACCGTTACGGCGCGCTTTTTCCCGTGCGCCTGCCAGATTAAGCCAACGATAGCGTAGCAGGCTGCGGGCAATCTGCGGGCGGGTAAACAGATGGAACGGCAGCAGGAAAATTTCGGTATCCCAGAAGACGTGCCCCTTGTACCCCTCACCCGTCAGCCCTTTCGCCGCAATACTGCTTCGCTCATCATGAGCAGGCGTCATTGTCGTCAGATGCCAGACGGCGTAATCCAGCGCCAGCTGATCCTGTTGCTCTGTGGAAGTCACTTCCACACGTGCGTCGCGCCAGACATCTTTCCAGGCATACGCTGAGCTTTCAAGCAACGCCTCATAACCTCTTGCCGCACAGACTTTAAGATCGGCCAGCGCGTTGCGCGCGAATGACTCCTGCGACAGCGCTTTCTCGCTACGATGAGCCACCCAGACGATCTTCTCAAGAGTGACAGTGTCACCCCGAGCAATCGTCAGCGAATGATGCACGCTGAGACGGCGGTTTTTGGCGGTGAAACAGCTGTCGCTTTTCGTCGAGAGCTGGCAATACGCCGAAACCACAACCTCAGATGCACGGTCCTGCGTTTCATACACGCCCTGCATGTAGTGCTGGTCAAAGATCCTGACCGAGATTTCATCCAGATGCTGTCTGCCGCTGTTCGTTTGTGTCGCATCTATGCCGGTTTTCAGCACGGCCTGAGCGTCGCCATCAAGCGGTGTGATCGAGAACTGCATTGCCACTAAGGGCAACTGGTCCAGCGAAACAAAACGACGGCTCTCCAGCCGATAACGTTTCCCGTCGGGTGCACGCCAGACAACGTTGCGATGCAGTTCGCCGTTAGCAAAGGCCAGCTCGCGCTGCCATTCAAGAATTTCGCCTGACAGGAGCGTGAAATTGACGCCATCAAGCTCAACATCAATACCGGTGATATCCGGCAGATTGACCAGCTCAGTAGTCTCGTTGCGACCCGCGCAATGATAAAGCCCCGCGAGATACATGCCTCTGGTCTGCTGGGTGTAATCTTCTTCATGCGTAGCGCGAATGCCCATGTATCCATTCCCGCATGTCATGACAGAGGCATATTTGTTCAGGCTGTGAGGACAAAAGCCCGGATCGTTTAATACAGACACGTTCAGCATAATGTCACGCTTTCCCCTGTTTCTGCTGATTCATAAAGCGCGGCAACAAGCTGTTGTATAACCAGACCCTGTTCTGCGTCAGCGATCATAACGTGCTCTCCCAGCACATGACGCACGAAGGCATCCATACTGCGCAGATGGCGCTGATCGTCCGCCTCTTCACGATGGAAAAGGGTTTCTAAAACACCGGCTTCGTCGTTATAGATATGCGCCGGGAACAGCGTTGCGCCTGCCTTTTCACCGCAGAAAGAGACGTTCATGATGGACTGCTCGCGGATGTTAAGCGCAAAGGAGGTGTCCAGACGCAGAACGCCGCCGTTGCAGAATTCAATCGTGCCAAACAGGGCATCTTCCACGGTAAACTGCGTAGGATCCCATTCGCCAAACTGACCGTTGTGTTTCCGGTTCCCCAGTCTCTGGAAGCTGTGCGCGGTTACCCGCTTCACAGCCGGGAAGCCCAACACGTACATCGCAGCATCCAGCATATGAATGCCGATATCGATAAGCGGCCCGCCACCCTGGAGCGATTTATTGGTGAAAACGCCCCACCCCGGCACACCGCAGCGACGCAGCGCCTGCGCGGAAGTGAAGTAAATTTCACCGAGTGTGCCGTTCATTACCGCATCGCGCAGGAGCTGGGTGTCCAGGGCAAAGCGATGATGAAAATCATACGCAAGGACTTTTCCTGTCTTGCGCGCCGCGATGCGCATCTGGTCGGCCTGTTCCGGCGTCATTGCCGGCGGCTTTTCACACATCACATGGCAACCCGCTTCGAGAGCCGCCATCACATGTTCAAAATGGAATCGGTTAGGCGAACAGACGCTCACCACATCCGGTTTTACTTTCTGCAACATCTCGTGAGCGTCCTGCCATGCCGTTGGAATGGCATAACGTTCCGCGAACGCCTGTGCCTGCTCAAGGCGGCTGTCCATGACAGCCACCATTTGAACATCACTGCGCGTGGCGTAATACGAGGCATGCACTTTGTCTGCAACCTGCCCGGCGCCAATGATGGCGACGCGCAGAGGCAAAGGTGTAGAAGCACTCATCACGCTCGTCATCCTTAGCATTCACGCAGGTAATTGAGTGAGTCCTGATAGGCTTGAGCCGGATCGTCGGCACGAACCCGGCACTCGTACACCACATAACCCTGATAGTTATCAGCACGCAGCTGACCGAACAGGCTGGCGAAATCAAGGCTGCCGCTGCCCGGCTGATAGCGGTGGTTATCAGCAATATGCACATGACCCAGCAGATCGCGGTTGTGATGTAGCGCTTCCGTCAGTGAGTCTTCTTCAATGTTCATGTGGTAGAAATCACCGATGATCTGCACGTGCTTCAGGCCGTTCTCTTCGATGTAACGACGCGCGTCGGCCAGGGTGTTGATCATATGATCCTGATAGCGGTTCAGCGGCTCCAGGTAGACGGTAGTACCGGTGCGCGCTGCTACCTCATCCAGCCAGCGCAGGGAAGCGCTGACCGCTTTGCGATCGCCATCCAGGCTACGTGGCGAAGTCATTGGCGGCAGACGGAAGGTAAACATCCCCCAGGCAGCCGGGACGATAATCCCTTTGCCGCCCACTTCTGCCAGCGCTTCCAGAATGCGTTCAATCTGCTGGAGACCGTTCAGGCGGCGTTCTTCGATGAAATCCCCGATCCAGCCATCGTATCCGCCACACGCCGTCGTAACCGGCAGACCGGTGGCTTTGATAGCGGCTTTCACTTCGTCGAGATGTTCAACCAGCAGCCGGCCATCTATTTCGTAGCCATCAAATCCCATCGCTTTGATGTATTTGAATTTTTCCATGATAGTGGTCGGGAAAAAGGCCTGGTTTTGTGTTGCGATTTTCATGATTTGCTGTCCTTAGCTTAAAAAGTAACGCCCATTTTGATACTGAGTTCCGGGTGCTGATCGACATACTTCATGTAGCTTTCCGGGCTGGTGGTGAAGGTGACGACCGGGTCGATCAGATCTTCACAATTGAGATAACCGTTCATCAGCAATTCCCAGCAGGTCTCTTCAATACGCTTGCGACTCCAGCGTGGATAATCCGGGTTGGGTTCACTGCATGCGCGGGAGAAGACAGTCTTCGCGTTGTTGAAGTGTGCTTCGCGGCCCAGGTTGAAGCCTGCCGCAAAAGGTTTGGCGAAAGCCACGTAAGAGATCGTGCCGCCGTAGGCGAGTCCGCGCAGCGCAGATTGCAGCGCATCTGCAAAGCCGCTGGTTTCGATGATCACATCCGCGCCCTGCTTGCCGGTCAGTTTCTTAATTTCAAGACCGACATCGGTACCGATTGGGTTCAAGCAGTGGTCTGCACCGTGACGGCGGGCGATCTCACAGCGATGTTCAATAGGATCGACACCAATAACCACTGACGCGCCAGCTTTTTTCGCCAGCTGAATCGCAATCTGGCCAATAGCGCCCAGCCCGACAACTACAACGAAATCCCCTACGCGGACGTTAGCATCACGCACGCCGCTCATGGCGAACTGAGCCGGATCGTAACAAACAGCGTTTTTCCAGGATGCGCCCTGCGGCATTTTGCGCAGCTTATAGTTGTTCACCGCGTTGACGATGACCGTTTCCTGCAATGGACCGTAGCAGCAAACGCTGTCGCCGATCTGGTATTCCGTTACGTCCGCACCACATTCGATGAGGTCGCCGACGATCATGTTTCCCAGCTGGAATTTACCAAATTCGATGCCGCGTGCTGCCCCCTCTTCACGTGGGGTAAACATCTGCCACTCGGCGTTAAACTCTTCATCAATGAACGGGCTTGCCGCGCGGAAATCCACAACTTCGGTGCCGTGTTTCGGGGCGCCATAACGGGCACGAATCTTCACTTCATGTGCTGCAACAGGACGATCTTCGTATTCCACCAGCGCCGCTACACGAGGCGCTGTCGCAACTAATTTTTTCATGACTCACTCCTTGTTAAAATCGGCCGCCTCAGCCCTTTACGCCGCCGGCGGTCAAACCACTTTTAATAAAACGTTCAGACAGGGCATACATAATGACAACGGGCAGTGCCGTCACCAGCGATGCCGCCATCATGCGACCCCAGATGTAATCTGGCGTACTGAAGAGCGTGTTCAGCCCCACCGGCAACGTGAAGTTGCTGGCGCTGGACAGGAAAATGGAGGCGAACAGGTAGTCATTCCACGCCACCATGAAGCAGTAAACGAAGACTGACACCAGACCCGAGATCGCCAGCGGCACGGTGATGCGGAAGATGATTTGCAGGCGGTTCAGGCCGTCCATCATCGCGGCTTCTTCTATCTCATCCGGGATAGTGTCGAAATAGCTGCGCAGCATAAAGACCGCAGTCGGCAACGTCTGCGTCACCATGGTGATGATCAGCGCCAGCTCGGTGTCATAAATACCGAGCGCGGTGATGATTTTGAACAGCGGCACTACCAGCAGGATCCCGGAGAACATATAGACGGTGTAGAAGCTCGCATTGATCGTCGTGCGCCCTTTAAAGCGCAGTTTGGATAACGCATAAGCGCCCAGCGTACCGAGAAACACCGCAATGACCGAGGAGGTCAGCGACACCACCATGCTGTTACGGAAATAATCCACAAACGGGAAAATCAGCGGGTTAAAGATGTCGATGTAGTGCTGTAACGTCCACTCCTGCGGCAGGATAGTCGGGTGCAGTGAGATCGCCTCTTTCGCGCTTTTGAACGATGTCATCAGCATCACAAAAAACGGAAACAGCGTGATAATCAGGAATACCGCCAGTCCCAGATAAAAACCGATACGGCCCAGAACGCGTTTATTTGTTGCCATTGAGGTTTACCCTTTTTCTGGTCAGCAGAATGACAGCGAATATGATCACAAACAGCACAACGGAAATGGCGGCTGCTTTACCCAGGTCATTGAACGCAAAGGCGGTTTTGTAGAGATATACGCCCAGAATGTCGACCTTGGTGGTGAGCAGATAAACATCCGCAAACATGTAGAACATCCAGATGGTGCGCAGCGTGACCACCGTGGCCAGCACCGGCATGATGGCGGGCAACGTCACGATACGAAAACGCTGCCAGGCATTCGCCCCGTCCATCTCTGCCGCTTCGTACAAGGATTTATCAATGGTCTGTAGAATCGCGAGGAACGAGATAAAGGCGTATGGGAAGTAACGCCAGATGGCGAACAGCACGACCAGGACAAAACTGCTGCCAGGGTTATCGAACCACAGCGGCGCCTGATCGTAGAGATGCAGCAGATCAACGCCAAGATAGTTCACAATTCCGTAGCCGTTGTTGAACATGTATTTCCAGGCAAATACCAGTGAAATAGACGGCGTCACATAGGACAGTATCACCAGTGAACGTGCCGTTTTCCGCATGCGGAATTCACGGTTAAAGAAGATCGCTACGGCCAGCCCCAGTCCGGTGCTGCCGATCACCACCAGCGCCGTATACCAGAACGTCATCCACAGGGAGTGCCAGAACGCAGCATCGCCCAGGATGCGAATGTAGTTATCCAGACCGACGAACACCGCATCAATACGCGGATTCAGCGGTAAACGTAAAAAACTGATTTCAATGTTAGAAATCATTGGCCAGGCCACCAGGCCCCCCAGCAAAATCAGGCTGGGGGCCAACAGCAGCATGGCGAAAGGCATATCTGAACGACCAGAAAACAACGTCTTCATAATTCCCTTCGCAAAGCGCTCCTATCGTTGTGATATCAGGTCAGTTAGTTTCTTCTGGCTGTTGCTTAACGTCGCATTGAGATCTTTTTGTCCCACCGTCACGTTATGCACCATGGAACTGATAATGCCGGACCCGGTAACATCTCCCATGCGGGTAAAGTTCTTGTCGCCCACGGCACCAAACACCTGGACGTTCGGGAACTGCGCAATCAGCTCGTAAGGCAGTTGACCAAAGGCCTTGATAACGTCGTTGTTTTTCCAGGAATCTGTGCCCACTACGAGTTTATTGACCGGTAGCGCGGCGCCCGGAGACATCATGACCCAATCAGAGGCGTTCTGAGCCTGCTCCATCCAGGTGACAAATTTCTCGGCGGCCTGCGTTTCCTCTTCGGTCTGGCCGGTAGTGATCGTCAACGAAGTGATCATGCCGTACACGGCTGATGATTTTTCCGTCGGGACCACGAACCCCAGGTTGGCCGGATTGCCATCTTTGAAGACCGCGGGCAGGATATAGGTAGAGTAAACGGCCATAGGCGCAGAACCGTTCATGAAGGCGTCCTTGATCTCCATGACATCATTCGAGCCCGGCATGGTGTTCGCGGCCAGTGCCCTATAAAACTCCAGCGCTTTCGACATCTCAGGGGTATCGATTTTCACGCTGCCGTTTGCATCAAAGACGTTGGCCCCTCCTGACAAAGCAAATTGCGAGAAAGCCTGCTCCGTCATGACGCTTTCTGCGGTTGGAAGCGCGATGCCGTAATGTTTTTTCGCCGGATCGTTGAGCGCCTGACTGGCTTTCAGCAGTTGCTCCCAGTTGTGCGGCTCTTCAATACCCGCTGCCGCGAGCGCATCTTTGTGATACCAGACGCCGGACAGCCAGGCGCTAACCGGCACCCCCGTCCATGCGCTGCCATTTTCCGTGCGAACCACGCGTAAAATGCCGTCGTAAAATGTCTCCTCGCCCACCGCCTTGACGGCGCGGCCGATGGCGTCACGATCCAGCAACTGCTCTTTATCCATGACTTTGGCGTAGTCATGACTGATCTCTATCACCTCCGGTAGCGCACCGGTACGGGCCAGAGTAATAACCTTGGTGTTATAGGCATCTTCCTCAACGGGTACCTGTTTCACCGTTATAGTCGGGTTCTCTTGTTCGAATTTTTCAATCAATTTCGTGATAACGGCCTGACGCTCCTGTTCTACCGACGAGTGCATAAACTCAATGGTGACCTGAGATGCTTTATCGTCCTTACAGCCTGATAACAGGGCGCACGAAACCAGTGCTGATAACAGCACAATTTTTGGCATTTTCATTTTAGGGTCCTTTTTAGTTTTCTTTAATCCACATTACCTGCCATGGATTGAGGATCAGCTCCGTACCGCTAATATCCTGTCCTGATAATAACTCCTTACCAGAAAGCGTTTGTTCATAAACGGTCTGCATTTTATTGCTAAAATTAAATAATGCTGTAATTCGCTCGCCATTTTCAGCAACACGAATAATTTTAAGAATTTGTTTACCCACTGCGTCGAAAGCAGCCTGACTATCCGGATGGAACGCCCTCTCACCGCGACGAATAGCGATAAACTCACTCAAACGATAATAAATTTGATAACGAATACTCTTCTTATTATTCAGTTCGCTATCAAGCTGCCCCGCCGTGTATTTTTTCCGGTTAATCGCGCGGTTATATCCGAGGCGTTCGACGCCTTCATAATCGTTCCGCGAACCAAGAATGCTCTGAATATAAACAGCCGGGACGCCTGGGAAACTTAACAACACAGCATGCGCGAGGAGGAACCGTGCAATACGTTCCTCATCTGAACTGTCTTGTAAACTTAACGCATCAAGATAGGTGACATTAATTTCATAAGGGCTTCGCGTTCCGTCAGGATTATTTTTCCAGTTGACCAGCGCGCCTTCCTGCTGAAGATTTTCGACCAACGAGAGGATCTCTGATTCCGGAAGAATGCCGCGCAGCGGATTCAAACCGATACCATCATGCGAGGCCAGGAAATTAAACCATGTAGTGTGTGAAGAAGGCAGTGCCAGCGACCCCGCCCATTGGCAAAGTGCTTTAACATCCTGACGATGAACGGCATGCAGCACCAGCGGAGGTAAGGAAAACTGATAGACCATGTGGGCTTCGTTTTCACCATCACCGAAGTAAGAGATGTTGTCTTTGTGCGGAACATTTGTCTCAGTAATGATCACCGTTCCAGGTGCCACGGCGTCCGTAATGGCGCGGAACAGCTGAATAAGGCAATGGGTTTGTTCCAGATGGATGCAGGTTGTTCCCGGGATTTTCCACATAAACCCGACCGCATCCAGACGAATATAACGCGCCCCTTCCATGAGGTAATGGAGCAGAACGTCAACCATTGCAATCAGCACCTGCGGCGAGGCGAAATTGAGATCGATCTGGTCATCGCTGAATGTAGTCCATAAATGACGAACGCTGCCATCATTAAGCGTAAACGGCGTCAACAGCGGTAAAGCGCGTGGGCGCGTCACCGCGGATAAATCGGTTTCCGGATCGACAGAAATAAAGAAATCTTCATAACCAGGCTTCTGCGCAAGATAATTCGCAAACCATTCGCTTTTCGCTGACATATGATTGCAAACGAAATCAAACATTAAGCTGGCTGACTGTTTTAATTCCGCGACATCGCGCCAGTTTCCCGTTTCAGGTGCAACGGTATGATAATCAATAACGGAAAAACCATCATCTGATGACCACGGATAGAAAGGTAAAAGATGGACATGAGAAAAAGTACGAGAAAGCCACTCATTATAGAACCGGGTAAATACCGGCAATGCTTTCTCCCCTTTCGCGGAGATCTGATCGGCATAGGTAATCAGAACAACATCTTTTTCATCCCAGCCTGACTTACGCTTCTCCGTAATATTAACCGCCGCCTGTTGAAGCTTAGTTAATAACACGTCAAGGTGTGCATCTGAAAATGATTCACCGTAAATATGATTGATAAGGTATTTAATTTTTGCGTTCACATTATTTTCCATGGTAGCGGTCCCACGGAGTGGCAATCTACTCCCATGAAAAATATCTGTCAACGGACCTGGGGGCTGAAAAAGGCATTCTCAAAGCAGCGCAACGCAGTAATGTGAGCTGCCGCAAAGAAAGAGAAAAAGCAGAGGGGGAATTCATGCCCTCTCTCAGCGCGAGAAAGGGCTTATATGAGCGGGATTAGCGTGAAAAGTAGCGACGTGAAACGCGTTTTGCCAGTTTTTGTAACAGCGGCTCCAGGGCGACCGCCAGCAACATTCTGACCGGCTTACGGGCAACAGACTTGATCGCCCAGCCCGCCACACCAGCCGGACCATAACGTAACGCCGTCATCAGAACCAGTTTACCTGCGATTTTCAGGCCGGGTTTTACCTTCTGACCGGCCTGTTGCCAGTTTTGTTTCATGTAAGTTCTCTCTTAAAGCTGACGGAAACGACTTCTCAGCGTAAAGGTATCGGAGGTGACATAACGTTCCATCTCGCGCAATCGCTTCTCCCCTGCGCTCAGCTGTTCATCCACCGCGTTAAGAAGATCGCTGCTGGTTGGCGTGTTTTCCGCATCCAGTTCACCTTCCGGCATCGGATCAAGTACAAACGACAGAATGATGTAAGCCACCAGTGTAATAAAGGCCAGGCCAAAGAAAATCGACAATACGGTGACCACACGTACCAGTTTTACCGGGACATCCAGATAGTGTGCCAGCCCGGCGCAAACGCCCCGAACCATGCCCTGCTGCGGGATGCGCCACAGTTTTTTATTCAGATTTAGTCCAGCCATTAACGCTCCCTCCAGTTCGGGTGTTCCGCATCCAGGATGGCTTCCAGCGCCTGAATACGTTCGCGCATTTTGTTTGCCTCAGAAGAGAGCTGCGCCAGCCGCTGTTGCTCGCTTTGCGACAGCTCCCCGCGAGAAGAGCGGTTGCTGTAGTGCAGCCATAACCAGATGGGCAGAACAAACAGCACGAAAATTGTCAGGGGTATTGCCAGAAAAAGCGCGCTCATGTGTACTCCTTGTCTTGCGATGCGGCACGCTCAGGTGCCGCAGGATTTATTATTGGTTGTCTTGCTTCATTTTGGCTTTCAGCGCCGCCAGCTGCTCGCTAATTTCATCATCGGCTTTCAGGTCAGCAAACTGCTGATCCAGGGTTTTCTGCTTACCGATGCTGTGGCTTTCGGCTTCCGCTTCCATGTGGTCGATACGACGTTCGAACGATTCGAAACGCGCCATCGCTTCATCCAGTTTGCCGCTGTCCAGCTGGCGACGCACGTCGCGGGACGAACTTGCAGCCTGGTGGCGCAGCGCCAGCGCCTGTTGACGTGCACGGGTTTCGCTGAGTTTATTTTCAAGCTCACCAATCTCTTTCTTCATACGCGTCAGAGTATCATCCACCAGCGTCACTTCATGTTCCAGCGTGGCCACCATGTCGGTCAGCTTCTGCTTCTCAATCAGCGCAGCGCGGGCCAGATCTTCTTTATCTTTGCGCAGCGCCAGTTCAGCTTTTTCCTGCCACTCGTTAAGCTGGGCAGTCGCCTGCTCGATACGACGCGTTAACTGCTTCTTCTCTGCCAGCGCGCGGGCGGAGGTGGAGCGTACTTCAACCAGCGTGTCTTCCATCTCCTGAATCATCAGGCGCACCAGCTTCTGCGGATCTTCTGCTTTCTCCAGCAGCGAGTTGATGTTGGCGTTCACGATGTCGGCAAAACGAGAAAAAATACCCATAATTCAATCCTCATAGTTCTGTTATCGGGCGATGCCCTGCTGAGTAGTTAATACAAATCCCATGCCAACTTTTTATCTTATTGATTTTACTGAGTGTGATTGATATTTATCCATCCAGCGGCTATTCTCACCTGGTGAATATCACTAAGGAGTGGTTAATTTCATCATGGCTGAATATAAAGACAATTTGCTTGGCGAGGCAAACAGCTTCCTGGAAGTGCTTGAGCAGGTATCGCGCCTGGCGCCGCTGAATAAACCGGTGCTCATTATCGGTGAGCGCGGAACGGGTAAAGAACTTATCGCTAACCGTCTGCACTTTCTGTCTGGCCGCTGGGACGGGCCTTTTATTTCGCTTAACTGCGCGGCGCTGAATGAAAATCTGCTCGACACGGAGCTTTTCGGTCATGAAGCCGGCGCGTTTACTGGCGCACAAAAACGGCACCCCGGTCGTTTTGAACGTGCCGACGGCGGAACGCTCTTTCTCGACGAGCTGGCGACCGCGCCAATGCTGGTACAGGAAAAGCTGCTGCGCGTCATTGAGTATGGCGAACTGGAACGCGTTGGCGGAAGTCAGCCGCTTCAGGTTAACGTTCGCCTGGTGTGCGCCACTAACGCCGATCTGCCCGCGATGGTTGCAGAAGATAAATTCCGCGCCGACCTGCTGGACCGGCTGGCTTTCGATGTCGTCCAGTTGCCGCCGCTGCGTGAGCGACGCAGCGATATCATGCTGCTGGCCGATCAATTTGCCATTCAGATGTGCCGGGAACTGGGCCTGCCGCTCTTTCCGGGCTTCAGCGAACAGGCCACCGAGACCCTGCTCGGTTACCACTGGCCGGGGAATATCCGTGAACTGAAAAACGTGGTGGAACGGTCTGTTTACCGTCATGGCAGCAGCGAGACCGAACTGGACAACATTATTCTCGATCCGTTTCGGCGCGAGGTTAAACAGCCCCTTGCTCCGGCGGCGCGCCAGCATGATCCGGCGTTGCCGCTCGATTTACGCCAGTTCCAGCATCAGCAGGAGCAGCAACTGCTGGAACGGAGCCTGAAAGAGGCGAAATATAACCAGAAACGGGCAGCTGAACTGCTGGGTCTGACCTACCATCAGTTAAGGGCATTGCTCAAAAAACATCAAATGCGCTGACATTATCAGCACTTACCCCCAGACATTTTTACGAAGCAGGCGTAAGTGCGATACACTTTGCAGATCGAATCTAAAAACCTTAAAAACTATGCGCCTGGTTTTATCATCCCTGTTTGCACTCGGTCTGTTCAGCAATCTGGCCTTTGCTGCGCCCGATCGTACTGCGCCTCCTGATATTCGTGATAGTGGTTTCGTCTATTGCGTCAGCGGGCAAGTTGATACCTTTAACCCGCAAAAGGCGGGGAGCGGCGTGATTGTTGATACGCTGGCCGCACAGATTTACGATCGCCTGCTCGACGTCGATCCTTATACCTATCGGCTGGTTCCGGAGCTTGCTGAAAGTTGGGAAGTGCTTGATAACGGCGCCACGTACCGCTTCCGTCTACGCGATGATGTGGCTTTTCAGCACACCCCGTGGTTTACCCCAACCCGCAAGCTCAACGCGGATGACGTGGTTTTCACCTTCCAGCGCATCTTTAACCGCAACCATCCGTGGCATAACGTCAACGGCGGAAACTTCCCCTACTTCGACAGTCTGCAATTCGCGGACACGGTCAAAAGCGTTCGTAAGCTGGATAACCGCACGGTTGAGTTTCGCCTGACGCGCCCGGACGCCTCATTCCTCTGGCACCTGGCGACGCACTACGCGTCCGTCATGTCAGCCGAATACGCAGATCAGCTGACGAAAAAGGATCGTCAGGAACGTCTCGATCGTGAGCCTGTGGGCACAGGACCCTTCCAGTTAGCTGAGTACCGCGCCGGACAGTACATTCGCCTGCAACGACACGATCATTTCTGGCGCGGCAAACCGCTGATGCCGCAGGTTATTGTTGATCTGGGTTCAGGTGGAACAGGCCGCCTCTCCAAACTGCTGACCGGTGAGTGCGACGTCCTTGCGTGGCCTGCGGCCAGCCAGTTGACTATTTTGCGCGACGACCCCCGCCTGCGCCTGACCCTACGCCCGGGAATGAACATCGCCTATCTGGCGTTTAACACCGATAAGCCACCGCTGAATAATCCGGCCGTGCGCCATGCGCTGGCGTTAGCGATCAACAATCAGCGTCTGATGCAGTCGATTTATTACGGCACCGCGGAAACCGCCGCCTCTATTCTGCCCCGCGCCTCCTGGGCCTATGACGGCGAGGCGAAGATCACGGAATATAATCCGGCGAAAGCGCGCGAACAGCTTAAAGCACTGGGGGCAGAAAACCTGACGCTTCAGCTGTGGGTACCCACCAGCTCTCAGGCGTGGAACCCTAGCCCGCTGAAAACCGCCGAACTGTTGCAGGCAGATATGGCCCAGGTGGGCGTGAAGGTGATCATCGTTCCTGTCGAAGGCCGTTTCCAGGAGGCGCGTCTGATGGACATGAATCACGACTTAACGCTGGCTGGCTGGTCTACCGACAGTAACGACCCGGACAGCTTCTTCCGTCCGCTGCTGAGCTGTGCGGCGATCAACTCCCAGACCAACTACGCGCACTGGTGTAACCGGGAATTTGATGCTGTGCTGCAAAAAGCCCTCTCATCTCAACAGCTTGCTTCACGCATTGAGGCCTACGATGAAGCGCAAAATATTCTGGCCAGAGAGCTTCCCGTGTTGCCGCTTGCCTCTTCCCTGCGCCTTCAGGCCTACCGTTACGATATAAAAGGGCTGGTACTCAGCCCGTTTGGTAACGCCTCCTTCGCGGGCGTGACTCGTGAGAAAGAACAAGAGGTGAAAAAACCATGATTATATTTACCTTGCGGCGGCTGCTGTTACTGCTGGTCACCCTGTTCTTCCTGACCTTTGTCGGCTTTAGCCTTAGCTACTTTACGCCGCACGCCCCGCTTCAGGGCTCATCCCTCTGGGACGCCTGGCTGTTCTGGTTTAACGGCCTGTTGCACTGGGATTTTGGCGTGTCCAGCATCAACGGACAGCTCATCTCTGAGCAGCTGAAGATGGTTTTCCCGGCCACCATGGAGCTGTGTATACTCGCCTTTGGCTTTGCCCTCATGGTGGGGATCCCGGTGGGGATGCTGGCGGGAATTTATCGCAATAAATGGCAGGATAAATTCATCAGCGCGCTTGCCTTAATTGGCTTTTCCATCCCTGTTTTCTGGCTGGCGCTGCTGCTTACCCTCTTCTTCTCACTGACGTTAGGCTGGCTTCCGGTGTCTGGCCGTTTCGACCTGCTATATAACGTGCAAACGGTGAGCGGCTTCGCCATCGTTGACGCCTGGCTTTCCGATTCAGTCTGGCGCGACGAAATGATCGTGAGCGCCCTGCGCCATATGGTGCTGCCAGTGCTCACGCTGGCCGTCGCACCGACGACCGAAGTGATCCGCCTGATGCGCATCAGCACTATCGAAGTCTTCGATCAAAACTATGTGAAAGCCGCCGCCACACGCGGACTGTCTCGCCTGACGATTCTACGTCGCCATGTGCTGCACAATGCGTTGCCGCCGGTAATCCCACGGCTTGGGCTGCAATTCTCAACCATGCTGACGCTGGCGATGATCACCGAGATGGTTTTCAGCTGGCCGGGCCTTGGACGCTGGATGATCAACGCCATTCGCCAGCAGGATTACGCTGCGATCTCCGCCGGAGTGATGGTGATTGGCTCGCTGGTTATTATTGTTAACGTTGTTTCCGATATTTTGGGTGCCATGGCCAACCCGTTGAAGCATAAGGAATGGTATGCCTTACGATAACGTCTACAGCGAAAAGCGCACGCCTGGTGCGCTACGCACCGTGTGGCGTAATTTCTACGGCGACACCACGGCGATGATCGGCTTTTACGGCTGCATTGGCCTCGTGTTGCTGTGTGTTTTGGGTTCGTGGTTTGCGCCGTATGGCATCGATCAGCAGTTCCTTGGTTATCAGCTTTTACCGCCATCGTGGTCGCGTTACGGGGAGGTTTCGTTCTTCCTGGGGACTGACGATCTCGGACGCGACGTGCTAAGTCGTTTACTGAGCGGCGCCGCACCTACGGTAGGCGGCGCGTTCGTGGTCACCCTTGCCGCCGCGATATGCGGCCTTGCGCTGGGCATTTTTGCCGGCTCAACCCACGGGCTGCGGTCTGCCGTGCTTAATCATATTCTTGATACCTTGCTCTCGATTCCTTCGCTGTTGCTGGCGATTATCGTCGTGGCCTTCGCGGGGCCGCACCTCACACATGCGATGTTCGCCGTCTGGCTGGCCATTCTGCCCCGCATGGTGCGATCGGTTTACAGCCTGGTTCACGACGAACTGGAGAAAGAATATGTCGTCGCCGCCCGTCTGGACGGTGCCACCACGTTTAATATTTTGTGGTTTGCCGTGCTGCCTAACATTGCCGCCGGGCTGGTGACGGAGATCACCCGCGCCCTGTCGATGGCGATTCTTGATATCGCAGCGCTGGGCTTCCTGGACCTGGGCGCACAGCTCCCCTCCCCGGAATGGGGCGCAATGCTCGGCGATGCGCTGGAGCTGATTTACGTTGCGCCGTGGACGGTCATGCTGCCGGGCGCGGCCATTATGGTGAGCGTTCTGCTCGTTAACCTGCTTGGCGACGGGATCCGCCGCGCAATCAATGCGGGGGTGCAATAATGCCGTTACTTGATATCCGCAACCTCACGATCGAAATTAAAACGGGCGAAGGCTGGGTTAAAGCGGTGGATCGCATCAGTATTACGCTCGCTGAGGGCGAAATACGCGGGCTGGTGGGCGAATCGGGTTCCGGTAAGAGTCTAATCGCCAAAGCCATTTGCGGCGTGGCAAAGGACAACTGGCGGGTGACCGCCGACCGTATGCGTTTCGACGACATCGATCTGTTGCGTCTCTCCCCGCGCGAACGCCGTAAACTGGTGGGCCATAACGTCTCGATGATTTTTCAGGAGCCGCAATCCTGTCTCGATCCGTCCGAGCGCGTCGGGAAACAGCTGATGCAGAATATCCCCGGCTGGACCTATAAAGGCCGCTGGTGGCAGCGTTTCGGCTGGCGTAAACGCCGTGCCATTGAGCTATTGCACCGTGTGGGGATCAAAGACCATAAAGACGCGATGCGCAGTTTCCCCTACGAACTGACCGACGGTGAATGCCAGAAAGTGATGATTGCTATCGCCCTGGCCAATCAGCCGCGTCTGCTGATTGCGGACGAACCGACGAACGCGATGGAGCCAACGACTCAGGCGCAGATTTTCCGCCTGCTCACGCGTCTGAACCAGAATAACAACACCACCATTTTGCTGATCAGCCATGACCTGCAAATGTTGAGCAAGTGGGCGGATAAAATTGACGTGATGTATTGCGGACAAACGGTAGAAACCGCGCCAAGTGAAGACCTGGTGACGACGCCGCATCATCCCTACACGCAGGCGCTGATCAGGGCGATCCCTGATTTCGGCAGCGCAATGCCACACAAGAGCCGTCTGAATACTCTGCCTGGCGCGATTCCGCTGCTGGAATCGCTGCCCATTGGCTGCCGTCTGGGTCCACGTTGCCCGTATGCTCAGCGTAAATGCATTGAAACACCGCGCCTGACAGGGCCGAAAAATCATCTGTTTGCCTGTCATTTCCCGCTGAACATGGAGAGAGAGTGAAATGGTCGAAACCTTACTGGAAGTGCGTAACCTGAGTAAGACCTTTCGCTATCGCACCGGCCTGTTTCACCGTCAGACCGTCGAGGCGGTTAAACCGCTGAGCTTTACGCTGCGCGAAAAGCAGACGCTGGCGATTATCGGTGAAAACGGCTCGGGCAAATCGACCCTGGCAAAAATGCTCGCGGGTATGGTTGAGCCAAGCGGCGGTGAAATACTGATTGACGATCATCCTCTGGAATTTGGTGACTACTCTTTCCGCAGCCAGCGCATTCGGATGATTTTTCAGGATCCGTCAACGTCCCTCAACCCGCGCCAGCGTATTTCGCAGATCCTGGATTTCCCGCTGCGGTTGAATACCGACCTGGAGCCGGAAGCGCGTCGCAAACGGATTGTCGAAACCCTGCGTCTGGTAGGTCTCCTGCCCGACCATGTCAGCTATTACCCCCACATGCTGGCCCCTGGCCAAAAACAGCGTCTCGGACTGGCCCGCGCGCTGATCCTGCGCCCGAAGGTCATTATCGCCGACGAAGCGCTGGCGTCGCTGGACATGTCGATGCGTTCGCAACTCATCAACCTGATGCTGGAGCTACAGGAAAAGCAGGGGATATCGTATATCTACGTGACTCAGCACCTGGGCATGATGAAGCACATCAGCGATCAGGTGCTGGTGATGCACCAGGGTGAAGTCGTTGAGCGCGGCAGTACCGCTGACGTGCTGGCCTCCCCGCTCCACGACCTGACAAAACGCCTGATTGCCGGACACTTTGGTGAAGCATTGACGGCCGATGCGTGGCGGAAAGATCGTTAGCCGTTGCGTAACCCGCTTGCCAGCAGAGTAAACACCTCAATGGCATGCGGCAGCGTCTTCTGCGGCTCATCACTCGCGGCAATCATCAAGGCAGCATTCAGCGCAACGCCGTTCAACAGATGGGCTGCGACTTTCGCATCCATTTTTTTAAGCACGTTGCGTTCAATTAATTTTTCGATGGTCTGGCGGGTCGACTCAAGACAGCTGTTCTGGCTGGGCCATTGCGCCGGATCGCCCAGAACGGCCGGACCGTCAAGAAGCACGATACGCTGAACTTCCGGAACGAGCGCCATGTTGATGTAGGCGATGCCTTCCGCCAGCAGTCTCTCCCAATCATCGTCTGTGGCCGCGGCAACGGCTTTCGCGTTGCCCGCCATTTCGCTGTCTATCTGCGCGACCACCGCCGCCAGTAACCCTTTCTTATCTCTGAAATTATGATACAGCGCACCGCGCGTTAACCCCACGCTTGCCGTCAGTTCATCCATCGACGCTGCAGCAAAGCCTTTCTCAGCAAACGCCTTTCGCGCCGCATGAATCAATTTTTCGCGATTTTCCTGAGCTGTTTCAGCACGACGTTTTGTAGCCATAGAACTTCCTATAAAAGCGATATTTTTAATTTGACATACGCGGCGTATGTGAATTACATTTTTTTCACATACATTGCGTATGTTACTTCTCTTAAGTAACCACAACAACGCCTCTGACAGAAAAGGAAATGCCATGCATCCACGTAATCCTGTCTTCCCTGCCAATCGACATGCCCTTTATGATGAGCATGGCTATTCGGCTGCCATTCGCTCTGGCGATCTGTTATTTGTTTCCGGTCAGGTCGGCAGCCGCAGCGATGGCACGCCTGAGCCTGATTTCGCCGCTCAGGTGCAGTTGGCATTCGATAATTTACAGGCGACTTTGACCGCCGCAGGATGCACTTTTGACGATCTGATTGATGTCACGACGTTTCATACCGATCCAGAAAACCAGTTCCCCGTCATCATGAAGGTGAAAAAACTGGTGTTTCCACAGCCACCTTACCCAAACTGGACGGCTATCGGCGTTAACTGGCTGGCCGGATTTGATTTTGAAATTAAGGTTATTGCCCGAATCCCCTCGCCAGCGAATTAATATCCGGCCGTCTTAGCGTGAAGCTTCTGGCCAACCTCTGGTTGGATGAGGCGAACCCAGCCCCCGGTGATATACTGCTGGAATACACACGAAATAGCCTGATAAAGAGTCAGTTCAACGTCTTTCGTGCGCCCAGTCACGGCACGTGAGCGAGAAATATCGTGACACAAGGGGCTGTGAGTGGGCTATAATTTCGAGCTAATTTCGAATGATTTTGAAATACTGCCTGTAACGCTATGAATTACAAGGCAAAATAAGCAATGAATATAAGGATTAAAGCTATGGGTTTTCTTTCCGGTAAGCGCATTCTGGTAACTGGCGTTGCCAGCAAACTGTCCATCGCATACGGCATCGCACAAGCTATGCATCGCGAAGGCGCTGAGCTGGCGTTCACCTACCAGAACGACAAGCTGAAAGGCCGTGTTGAAGAATTTGCCGCGCAGCTGGGTTCCAGCATTGTTCTGGAATGTGACGTTGCACAAGACGAAAGCATTGATGGCATGTTTGCTGAACTGGCTAAAGCATGGCCGAAATTCGACGGTTTCGTTCACTCCATCGGCTTCGCTCCGGGCGACCAGCTGGACGGCGACTACGTGAACGCGGTTACCCGTGATGGCTTCAAAATCGCCCATGACATCAGCTCCTACAGCTTCGTTGCGATGGCAAAATCCTGCCGCGCGATGCTGAACCCGGGCGCAGCCCTGCTGACCCTGTCCTACCTGGGCGCAGAACGCGCTATCCCTAACTACAACGTTATGGGTCTGGCGAAAGCGTCTCTGGAAGCCAACGTGCGCTATATGGCGAACGCAATGGGTCCTGAAGGCGTGCGTGTTAACGCAATTTCTGCGGGTCCAATCCGTACTCTGGCCGCTTCCGGGATCAAAGATTTCCGTAAAATGCTGGCACATTGCGAAGCGGTTACCCCGATTCGTCGTACCGTTACCATCGAAGATGTGGGTAACTCTGCGGCATTCCTGTGCTCTGACCTTTCCGCGGGTATCTCCGGCGAAGTGGTTCACGTGGACGGCGGCTTCAACATCGCTGCCATGAACGAGCTGGAAATCAAATAAGTTTGTTACTCTCTTCCCGACTGGGAAGAGAGTTTTCTCCCCTCCCCGCACTTCGTTATTCCGTTCTGCTATTTGTTATCACCTAACAATATTTTTCCCCTCATCCGCCTTACGCCAGGATATTGATCGCCATTTTGAGATCAAGGAACGCCCATGGAACAACGCCGTTTTTCCGGCAAAGGCCACTGGTATCACGAAACCCAGTCGAATCATTCGCAGACGGACGTTCTGCCGCTGGTGCCTGAAGCCGCTAACGTCGACGATCGTTTTTTGCTCGATTTAGCCCTGCCTGACGACATTGCCGCAAGCTGTTGTGGGTGGCTTACGCCAGCCCGAACCTTGTGCCGCCTCTTATTCCCGCTCGATACTCCCGTAAACCGTCTGCACACGCTTAGCGCCTACGACAGACTGAGCACGGCGTTGACGGTTTCCCAGGCGTGTGGCGTCCAGCGGCTCTGTAACCACTACGCGGCGCTACTCGCCCCCCTTCCGGGCCCCGACTCTTCCCGGGAAAGCAATCGACGCCTTGCAGAAATCACTCAGTATGCCCGCCAGCTGGCGAGCTCCCCGGACGTCATTGACGATAAAGCGCAAACCCAGCTTGATGAGGTGGGACTGACAACGTATGACATTGTGCTTATCAACCAGATCATCGGCTTTACTGGTTTTCAGGCGCGGGCGGTTGCAGTGTTTCAGGCGCTGCTTGGCCATCCGGTACGCTGGCTACCGGGACACCACATTCAGCCCCATACACTACCGCTGAGCTTTACCCGATGGACAGCCACCCAGCCCGTAGTCGAACTAAAATATGCCAGTGCGGTTCAACTTGAGGCGCTCTCACGCTGGCAGGCCGAACCTGCGCTTTCAGCGCTCACGCCGGTTCTCTGCCATGAGCCGATGCTGCTGAATCTGACGGGCGAGATACTGGTTAACCACCCACAAAGCGAAGCCCAGCCATCTGCATCGCTCTCAGCCGCCCATACGCTGCTGCTTACGTCTCCCGATCGTTTTAGCGCCGCCCAGTTAACGCCTCTCACGGAGGCCGGTATCCCACCGGGCAAGGCAATTAACCTGTTAACCCACGGCGCTTTTAATGGCTGGCTGGACCGTCTTCGCGTGGCGCTTGGCAAAGAGGAATAACCACACGCTTTACCTAAAGAGCGCTTGCTGTAGCAGTGAGAATCGCGTAAAACTGTCAGCCGCTCAATGGCTACGAAAATAGAACATTATGTTTCAGGACAACCCGCTGCTAGCGCAGCTTAAACAGCAACTACATTCCCAGACGCCCCGTGCAGAAGGGGTCGTAAAAGCCACGGAAAAGGGCTTTGGCTTTCTTGAAGTTGACGGACAGAAGAGCTACTTCATTCCGCCTCCTCAGATGAAGAAAGTGATGCATGGCGACCGCATTTCGGCCGTTATTCATACCGAAAAGGAACGAGAGTCTGCCGAGCCGGAAGCACTGATCGAACCTTTCCTGACCCGCTTTGTCGGGAAAGTGCATAAAAAAGACGATCGTCTTTCTATCGTACCGGATCATCCTCTCCTGAAAGATGCCATCCCTTGCCGCGCCGCGCGTGGCGTTGAGCATGACTTTGTCGAGGGTGACTGGGCGGTTGCCGAAATGCGCCGTCATCCTTTAAAAGGCGATCGCGGTTTCTACGCCGAGCTGACCCAGTTCATCACCTTTGGCGACGACCATTTCGTCCCATGGTGGGTGACGCTGGCGCGCCACAACCTCGAAAAAGAAGCGCCGGATGGCGTAGCGACCAAAATGCAGGACGAAGGTCTTGAGCGTCGCGATCTGACAGCGCTGGACTTTGTCACCATCGACAGCGCCAGCACCGAGGATATGGACGATGCGCTGTATGCCGAAGAGGCAGCGGATGGCAAAATGCATCTGACCGTTGCCATCGCCGACCCTACCGCATGGATTGTCGAAGGCAGCAAGCTGGACGAAATGGCCAAAGTGCGTTCGTTCACCAACTACCTGCCGGGCTTCAACATCCCGATGCTGCCGCGCGAGCTTTCCGACGATCTCTGCTCCCTGCGTCCCCATGAAGTGCGTCCGGTACTGGCCTGCCGCATGACCATCGCGGCTGACGGTACCATTGAAGAAGATATCGAATTCTTCGCCGCCACCATCGAATCCAAAGCTAAACTGGCTTATGACAACGTGTCCGACTGGCTGGAAAATACCGGCAGCTGGAAGCCTGAATCCGATAATATCGCTGCGCAAATTCGTCTGCTGCATCGCGTCTGCCAGAGCCGCAGTGAGTGGCGCCAGACCCACGCCCTGGTATTTAAGGACCGCCCGGACTACCGCTTTGTGCTGGGGGAAAAAGGCGAAGTGCTCAACATCGTCGCCGAGCCACGCCGTATTGCCAACCGTATCGTTGAAGAAGCGATGATCTCCGCCAACATTTGCGCCGCACGCGTGCTGCGCGACAAGTTAGGCTTTGGCATTTACAACGTGCACACCGGCTTTGACCCGGCTAACACCGAAGCGCTGGCCGCCCTGCTCAAAACCCATGACGTCCACGTCGATCCGGAAGAGGTGCTGACCCTGCCAGGCTTCTGCAAGCTGCGCCGCGAGCTGGACGCACAGCCGTCAGGTTTCCTTGACAGCCGCATTCGCCGCTTCCAGTCCTTTGCGGAAATCAGCACCGAGCCAGGCCCGCACTTCGGTCTCGGTCTTGAGGCTTACGCCACCTGGACCTCCCCGATCCGTAAGTACGGCGACATGGTTAACCATCGTCTGCTGAAAGCGATCATCAAAGGGGAATCTGTTGCCCGCCCACAGGATGAGACTACGTTGCAGATGGCAGAGCGTCGCCGTCTGAACCGTATGGCGGAGCGTGATGTCGGCGACTGGTTGTACGCGCGTTTCCTGAATGATAAGGCAGGGACTGACACCCGTTTCCCGGCTGAAATCATTGACATCAGCCGCGGCGGTATGCGCGTGCGTCTGGTGGATAATGGCGCCGTTGCCTTTATTCCTGCCCCGTTCCTGCATGCCGTTCGCGACGAACTGGTTTGTAGCCAGGAAAACGGGACCGTGCAAATTAAAGGCGAAACGGTTTACAAAGTCACTGACGTGATTGATGTAAACATCGCTGAAGTCCGCATGGAAACCCGCAGCATTATCGCGCGCCCTGTCGCCTGATAACCGCGTAGACTCCCGGCCGTTCCGTTCAGGGATGGCCGGGAGTTCTCCTCAGTATTATCTCTCGCAAAATCATCGTTTTTTCTCACACTTTTCTGTTTCCTACCGCCACATTTCGCCAGAATTATCTACAGTAAAAAGAGCCGTCATAGTCGACTGCAAATGAATAATTTGTGCGCTACTCAGCAGCCGCGGGAGAAAACGGGATGGACGATCTGGAGCAGAATTTGCTGTTTCGTTACATGGGTACGCATAGCCCCTGGTGGCGACTAACAGCAGACAGCAATGCTCTGCATCTTGCTGCCAGTGAAAGCGCTGAAATCGTTCAGGTGGTTGCGCTGGACGATGAGCAGGCCGCTCTGATTCGCCAGCTCACCGTTATCACGTCCAGCATTGCCATGACCCTTCCCTTGTATGGTGTGGACGTTCCCGTCCATCTTGTCGGTCGTAAAATTAACAAAAATGAGTGGGCGGGAACGGCATCAGCATGGAACGACACGCCTTCCGTGGCGCGAGATCTGGCGCAGGGACTCTCCTTCGCCGAACAGGTGGTGTCCGAAGCTAACTCCGTAATTGTCATCCTCGACCAGAACGGGAATATTCAGCGCTTCAACCGTTTAAGTGAAGAATATACGGGCCTGAAGGAACAGGAAGTCATCGGGCAAAACGTGTTTAAACTGTTCATGAGCCGCAGCGAAGCCGCGGCCTCAAAACGCAACATCACCGGTTTTTTTCGTAACGGCAGCTCCTACGAAGTCGAACGCTGGATCAAGACCCGCAAGGGGCAACGCCTGTTTCTCTTCAGAAATAAATTCGTTCACAGCGGCAGCGGGAAAAATGAAATTTTCCTCATCTGTTCAGGTACCGACATCACGGAAGAGCGCCGGGCCCAGGAGCGCCTGCGCGTTCTCGCCAATACGGATACGATTACCGGTTTGCCTAACCGAAATGCCATCCATGAGCTGATCTCCGACGCCATCACCTCCCGGGGTGAAACGCAGGTGGGCGTGGTTTATCTCGATCTGGATAACTTTAAAAAAGTGAACGATGCCTATGGGCATATGTTTGGCGACCAGCTGCTACAGGCCGTTGCGCTGGCGATCCTGAGTTGCCTGGACGACGGACAAACCCTGGCGCGCCTGGGTGGGGATGAGTTTATCGTGATGGCCACCGATACCTCGCAGGGCGCGCTGGAAGCTATGGCGTCGCGCATTCTGACCCGACTGCGGCAGCCTTTCCGCATCGGGCTGATTGAGGTTTACACCGGCTGCTCGCTTGGTATCGCGCTTGCGCCCCAGCACGGTAACGATCGGGAAAGCGTCATTCGCAATGCCGACACCGCCATGTACACCGCCAAGGAAAATGGCCGGGGTAAATTCTGCGTCTTCTCGCCAGAGATGAACCAGCGCGTATTTGAATATCTGTGGCTGGATACCAACCTGCGTAAAGCGCTGGATAACGATCAGCTGTTAATTCACTACCAGCCAAAAATGACCTGGCGCGGCGAAGTCAGAAGTCTGGAGGCGCTGGTGCGCTGGCAGTCACCAGAGCGTGGCCTGATCCCGCCGATGGAATTTATCTCCTATGCGGAAGAGTCAGGGCTGATAGTGCCCCTTGGCCGCTGGGTTATGCTCGATGTGGTGCGCCAGGTGGCAAAATGGCGCGACAAAGGGATCAACCTGCGCGTTGCGGTCAACGTCTCCGCCCGTCAGCTGGCGGACCAGACCATCTTCAGTGACCTGAAGCAGGCGCTGAAAGACCTGAATTTTGAATACTGCCCGATTGACGTGGAATTGACCGAAAGCTGTCTCATCGAAAATGAAGAGCTGGCCCTGTCAGTGATCCAGCAATTTAGCCACCTGGGGGCGCAAATTCACCTTGATGACTTTGGTACGGGGTACTCTTCCCTGTCGCAGCTGGCGCGCTTCCCTATCGACGCCATCAAGCTTGACCAGTCCTTCGTCCGGGATATCCATAAGCAGTCCATTTCACAGTCGCTCGTGCGCGCGATAGTCGCCGTGGCACAGGCGTTGAATCTGCAGGTCATTGCTGAAGGGGTAGAGAGTGCAAAAGAAGACGCCTTTCTGACGAAGAATGGCGTCAACGAACGGCAGGGTTTTCTTTTTGCTAAGCCCATGCCCGCAGCCGCATTCGAGCGATGGCTAAAGCGCTATCAGGCCAGGAATGTCCGTTAGCTGGCTTTGCGTAAGCCCGTCGCCTGATGGCGATTTTGCAGCATAATCAGCCGCTCCATGTAGGCGATATCCTTCGGTTCAAGGCAGAAGGCGGCATCCACCCAATCCTCTGTAATGTCCATCAACTCGCTTCGCGGAAGTGGCAGAACACGCGTACGCGCGCGCAGCATGGCCCTTACGCCGTTCAGCTTCGGCTGTAGCGTGTCGATAAACGTCCGTACCGAAACATAGCTCTGTAACGGCTCGAATAAGAGATCCACAAGACCGTGCTGTTCATACCATTCCGCCGTATGCGACTCACCTTTATAAATCAGCGCCTCTGCCATTTTCATGCCGGCACGACGCGCCACCAGTGAATAACCGCCCATGCCCGGGAACAGATTGAACGCGATTTCCGGAAAGCCTAATCGGGCATCGCGCTGGGCCAGAATGAAATGATGCGCGAGCGCGGCTTCAAACCCGCCCCCTAACGCGCTTCCTTCCACCATCGCCAGCGTGACAGCACCGGTATCGAACCCTCGTGAGGCGGCATGAACGCAGTCCACACAGGCCCGGGCATAGGCGCGTAACGCTTCGCGTCGGTTGTTTTTGATGCACTCAACGAAGAATTGTAAATCACCGCCGGTATTGTAGATGTCAGGGACCAGCGATCCGGTGACCCAAAAATCAACGACATATCCGGACTGGCGAACCAGCCAGGAGAGATTCATGATCTCCTCGATCAGCGCATGATTGAAGCAAGGCCGTGGCGTGGCACGTAACATCATCCACACCGTGCGCCGTTCGGCCTCATAATAAGCCGCCAGTTGAGTGAATCGTTCAGCATCAGTAAACAATGTGCAGGTTGTCTGGTTGATAACTGTCATAGTCGAATTCCTCTTATAAAAAAGCGCGTTGCGCGCAGTTTTAGACTAATCCACCCCTACAACCCGCAGCATACGGGGGTTAATTTGTCACTTTCATTTATGAACTTTGGTTATTGCATTTTTTACCTTCTCTTTTGAATCAATTTTCTGCATCATTGATAATATTAACTTTTCGCTTCAGGGTGAGCTTATGTCTAACATTGATGCAACAGCCGTGGCACAGCGTATTGATACTGTGCTGGATATTCTTGTCGCGGGCGATTATCACTCTGCTATCCGTAATCTTGAGATCCTCAAGTCTGAACTGCTGGCTGAGAACGGCACTGATAACGCATCAGAATCCGCTCAACCAAAAGCCCCGTGGGAAGTGTAACCACGTCGTTTTCGCCCTTGCCTTTTAAATGGATGCTATGAATTCCCGACAACAAATCATTTTGCAGATGGTGATCGATCAGGGACGCGTAAGCGTAGTCGATCTCGCTAAAGCTACCGGCGTTTCTGAAGTCACCATTCGTCAGGATCTGAATCTTCTGGAAAAACAGAGCTACCTGCGGCGTGCGCACGGATATGCCGTTCCACTGGACAGCGACGACGTTGAAACCCGCATGATGAACAATTTTGCGCTCAAGCGGGAACTGGCGGAGTTTGCTGCATCCTTAGTGATTAACGGTGAGACCGTCTTTATTGAAAATGGCAGCAGTAACGCCCTTCTGGCGCGCACGCTTGCCGATCAAAAAGACGTTACCATCATTACCGTAAGCAGCTATATCGCCCATCTGTTGAAGGAAACTCGCTGCGAGGTCATTCTGCTGGGCGGCATTTACCAGAAGAAAAGCGAAAGCATGGTGGGGCCATTAACGCGTCAATATGTTCAGCAGGTTCACTTCAGTAAGGCATTCATTGGCATTGACGGCTGGCAGCCCGACACCGGCTTTACCGGTCGCGACATGATGCGTTCAGACGTGGTGAACGCCGTACTCGCCAAAGAGTGTGAAGCGATTGTGCTGACCGATAGCTCTAAGTTTGGCGCCGTACACCCTTATACGATGGGTCCGGCTTCGCGCTTCAGCCGTGTGATCACGGATGAGCGTTTACGCGATGAATATCGCCAGCAATTAGAACAAGACGGCCTGACTGTCGATATTGTGAAAAAAACGGCCTGATTATCCTGCTGCGCCCGAATAATGGGCGCACTTAAACCTTTCTCTGAGAGTATTCCGACCCTTCCTTTAAGAGTTTTTACCTGTTGAAACTGTTCTAAACACGTAAAATTAATATTAGCGATATAACAGGAAGTGACTATCACCTGCGTGATGATGTAACGCCTGCGCGACCAGCTTTCACGGGAACAGAATTTAAGTATGGATATTGTCTATACTTAAAGTGCATTCCTTTCCGTGAATCGATAATTCAGGAGAAAGTATTATGACCTTTACCAGCAAAAAATTAGCCGCCGCTGTTCTGGCAATCACTGTAGCAATGTCTCTGAGCGCTTGCTCTAACTGGTCTAAACGTGACCGTAACACCGCGATTGGTGCCGGTGCTGGTGCGCTTGGTGGTGCAGTATTAACGGATGGTAGTACGCTGGGTACATTAGGTGGTGCTGCCGTAGGTGGTATTATCGGTCACCAGGTGGGCAAATAATCACCATAACGGCTCTCACCGGTATAATAATATATTTTGTATTTTCAGGTCTGACTTACGCACGTAAAAAAAAGAGCCACGGCAATGTCCGTGGCTCATTTATTTTAACCGCCCGCCAGTTTGACTTTCATACCTTTGGCTTCCAGGAGCGTTTTAATTAAATCCCGCTTATCGCCCTGAATCTCAATTATGCCGTCTTTTACTGCCCCACCGCATCCGCACTTCTTTTTAAGCTCAGCGGCGAGCTTTACCAGCTCTGCATCATCCAGATCAATGCCGGTGATAAGGCAAACGCCTTTCCCTTTTCTGCCACTGGTCTGGCGCTGAATACGCACGATTCCATCGCCTTTCGGACGTTCAGCTTTCTCTTTTGGCTCTTCAATGCGCCCGGTATCTGTTGAATAGACCAGACGAGTGTTGGCATCACGCATTATGCCCCCTTTTTCAGTGATGCATTAATCGCTTTCAGAGTCTCTGCCGGATAAGCGGATTTCGTCACCGGGCGACCAATTACCATATAGTCTACCCCCGCGCTCAGCGCCTGCTCTGGCGTCATGATGCGTCGCTGATCCCCTGACTCGCTGCCTGCCGGACGGATACCTGGCGTCACCAGTTTAAATTCGCGGCCTAACTCAGATTTGAAGCGAACCGCCTCCTGAGCTGAACAGACCACGCCATCAAGCCCACATTGTTGCGTGAGGCGCGCCAGACGCTCCGCATGTTCGGCAGGTGACAACGTCACACCCAGGTCACGAAGGTCAGATTCATCCATACTGGTCAGCACGGTGACGGCGATAAGAAGCGGAGCGTCATTGCCAAACGGCACCAGCGCTTCGCGCGCAGCCGTCATCATACGTGCCCCACCGGAGGCATGAACGTTAACCATCCACACACCTAGTTCAGCCGCCGCAGCAACGGCGTGGGCAGTGGTATTCGGAATATCATGGAATTTCAGGTCGAGGAAAACGTCGAAACCACGCTGGTGCAGATCGCGGACGATTTGCGGACCGAACAGCGTAAACATCTCTTTGCCTACTTTAAGACGGCAATCCCGGGGATCAATACCATCAACAAAGGCCAGTGCGGCGTCACGGTTATTGTAATCCAGAGCAACAACTACAGGAGAATCGGTAACTACGCGGGAAGTGGAGGAAGTAACAGACGTCATGACCAGCCCTTTTCGTCTATGGGCGCGCAGCGGCGCGGAACAGATAAACGGCGTGCATTCTACCTGCCCTCGGGGTAAATGAACAGAATCGAATGCTTTTCCTGCTGAACCACAGACCGCACGGTGCTGAAAGAAATAATGTACTCTTTAGTATGTTGTAACTAAAATGGAGTGTTTTAAAAAATCACTGCCCGTCCAGACCACGAATTGGCTTGATGGTGGACCAGGCCCGGCAGGAAGGGCAATGCCAGTAGAGCGAATAGGCGGTGAAGCCGCATTTCTGGCAGCGATAGCGCGGCTTGCTCCGCACCTGTTCACCGACCATGTCTCGCAGCACCATCAGGCTCTCTTTAGCGCGCCCTTCTTCTGCATCGTTAAGATGATAATCCATCAGCTTGTGGAAGACGCGCATCGTCGGATGGCGCTGCAACTGACGGGTAATGTATACCTGGGCGGTATCACTCCCTTCGTGCTCTTCGACGACATCCGACAGCATCAGCTCGGCTGTGGCACCGGTGTTTTCTTCAACACAGCGGCGCAGGAATGCAACCCACTCGTCCTGCTTACCTAACTGCTGATAGCAGGTTTGCAGCATTTCCAGCGTTTCGCTGACCAGCTCTTTGTCCTGATCGATAACGCGAAGCAGGCTTTCCACGGCTTTGGCGTAATCACCATTAGCCATAAAGACCCGCCCCATCATTATCGAGATGCGGGCGCTGTTGCGATCGGCCGCGGCGCCTTTTTTTAGCAATGCCATGGCCTTATCCATGTCATCGCTACCCATTTGCTGAAGGGCAAGCTCGCAGTAAAAATGGGCAATTTCGACGCGCTGTTTATCTTTGCCGAGTTTGACCAGCCGTTCGGCGGTATCAATCGCTTTTTGCCAGTCGCTGGTTGCCTGGTAGATTTGCAGAAGTTGCTGAAGCGCACCGATACGGAAATCGGTCTCATCCACCAGCTGAGAGAACATATCTTCTGCGCGATCGTACAGGCCCGCCGCCATGTAATCTCTGCCCAACTGCTGCACGGCCAGCAACCGTTGCTCATAGGTCAACGATGCGCTTTCCATCAGGGTCTGGTGGATACGGATGGCACGGTCAACCTCTCCGCGCGAGCGGAACAGGTTTCCCAGGGTGAGATGCGCCTCTACGGTGCCGGTATCCTCTTTGAGCATGTCGAGGAACAGATCGACCGCTTTATCCTGCTGATTGCTCAGCAGGAAGTTCACCCCCGCAACGTAGTCACGGGAGAGTCGGTTTGCTTCATCCTGTTTTGTTTGTTGCGCGCTTCTGCGGCCCATATACCAGCCATAGGCTGCGGCGACAGGCAAAAGCAGAAACAACAACTCCAGCATATTCGATTATTCCTTGACTACCGGCACACCAGAGCTCGCCGGAATGTCAGTCGCAGGCGTAAGTTGATGTTCAAGTCGTTTAATTTTACGTTCAGCGCGAACAAGGGAAACACGAACCTTAAGCCAGAACAGGCCACATACAAGCCAGCCGATGACAAAACCCGCTGCGAATAACACAGCCAGCAGGCTCGACACCCGGTACTCGCCCTGCGCCAGCAGATAGTTGAAACTTACCTGTTGATCGTTTTGCGCGCCCAATGTGACTGAAATGACAAAAATCGCCAACACCAGTAAGAAAATGAGTAAATATTTCACATGACTTCCCGTTATGTGGTTCGAGCGTATAAAGCGTGTTCAACTCACTGCAATCAGCCTTATAAGCTACCATTTTAGTGGCGGGCGCGAAACGGAAAAAGTAATGCGCCCTTCATGGATTTATGGTCAAAATGCGGAATATCAAGCTTCAGGTTCCGCCTGACTCCCTTTCGGCTATTTCTTCCTTCTCTTCCTGCGGTGGCGTCAGAGGCCCACAGAAACGTTGTGCAAGCCAGGTCGCCAGCGTCACCAGTACCCACGAAATCAGCGTAGCCACCACCAAATCACGCGGCCAGTGCATACCCAGCAGCATCCGGCTGCCCATTACGCCTGTCGCCCAGACCAGCAAAATCGCAATCGTGAGGGTACGTCGACGTGGCCAAAGCAGCCCCACGCCGAGTAGCGCCCAGCTGGCAGCAAACATCGTATGTCCGGAAGGAAACGCAAAGCCGGTCTCTTTTTGCCAGTGTTTGCGTAAAAATGTCGGGATATCCTGCTGTTCCGCAAGCTGTTCTTTCACCAACGCCCCGCGATCCTTACGCTTTAAAGTGTAGAACTCATCTACCGGAATATGGTGCGTTTTTTCCAGCCAGATAACAAAGGGACGGGGTTCCTGCACGCGATCTTTCACCCACGACTTCACCCCCTGCCCGACAAGAATGGCACCTCCGAGAATGGCAAATAATACCAGCGCCGCGCGAAGACGAAAGCGCAGGCACCACAGGAACCAGGCACAGAGCAGCACGTGCGTAATAATCCCCCAGGGCTGGGTGACCGTCTCAGTTATCCAGTATAAGGCTTTCAGCCACGTCTCGTTTTGTCCGGGCTTCCACATCCAGCCGGAGAACCAAACGATCAGGGGTATAACAAGCAATACGGCGGCGCCTGCGGCCGTGCGTCTGGCAATTGAAAGCATGTCCTCTCCTTTTTCACTAAGCACCACAATCATAACTGAATTTCCACCTTCTGGTGGATATGTCGGATCGTGCGTTTAACGTCCGTATAGCGTGGTGGTGATTAGGTGAAGTAGCCGGGCTTGTGGCAAAATAGTCCAATACAGAAAGCAAAATGGGGCAAAGGCACGAAACGTGTCAGCCTGGTATGGAGAATCACATGCAGCTTAAACGTGTGGCAGAAGCCAAACTGCCAACCCCATGGGGCGATTTCCTGATGGTGGGTTTTGAAGAACTGGCAACCGGACAAGATCACGTCGCCCTGGTATACGGTGACATTTCGGGGCAGACGCCGGTACTGTCCCGCGTTCATTCTGAGTGTCTGACCGGTGACGCGCTCTTCAGCCTGCGCTGTGACTGCGGTTTCCAGCTCGAAGCCGCTCTTTCTCATATCGCAGAGGAAGGACGTGGCGTGCTGCTGTATCACCGCCAGGAAGGACGCAATATCGGTCTGCTGAATAAAATCCGTGCCTACGCGTTGCAGGATCAGGGCTATGATACCGTCGAAGCAAACCATCAGCTCGGCTTTGCTGCTGACGAGCGCGATTTCACCCTCTGCGCGGATATGTTCAAGCTGCTGGGCGTGGACGAAGTGCGTCTGTTGACCAATAACCCGAAAAAAGTGGAGATCCTCACTGAAGCGGGCATCAATATCGTTGAACGCGTGCCGCTGATTGTTGGCCGCAATCCGAAAAACGCGCACTACCTCGATACCAAAGCTGCAAAGATGGGGCACCTGCTGAGCGAGTAAACGCAAAACGCCCGGCACTTCTACCGGGCGAGTTTTATCAGTCCAGCATCTTTCGAATCACATAATGTAAAATGCCGTCGTTCTGGTAATAGGTTAGCTCTGTTGCCGTATCAATACGACACCGACAATCCAGCACTTCTGTTGTACCATCTGCCCGCGTTAACTTCACCGGAACGGTTTTACCCGGTTGCAGATTTTGCAGACCGCTGATATCAATCTGCTCTTCCCCGGTCAGACCCAGCGTTTTACGCGTTATGCCCTGCGGGAACTCCAGCGGCAGGATCCCCATCCCGATCAGGTTTGAGCGGTGGATACGTTCAAAGGATTCGGCAATCACCACGCGAACCCCGAGCAGACGTGGACCTTTAGCCGCCCAGTCGCGACTGGAACCAGAGCCGTACTCTTTACCGGCAATAACGGCCAGCGGCGTACCCTCCTGCTGATACTTCATGGCTGCGTCATAAATTGAAATGACCTCTGTATCTGGCAGGTGGCGCGTCATGCCCCCTTCCACGCCCGGGACCATTTCATTACGAATGCGGATGTTGGCAAATGTCCCGCGCATCATCACTTCGTGGTTACCGCGGCGCGAACCGTAGGAGTTAAAATCGCGACGTTCCACGCCACGGCTTTGCAGATACCGACCTGCCGGACTGTCCGCTTTGATGCTCCCCGCTGGTGAGATATGGTCAGTGGTGACGGAATCGCCCAGCATCGCCAGAATGCGCGCGCCGTGAATGTCTTTCAGCGGTGCAGGCTCCGCCAGCATCTCATCGAAGAAGGGCGACAGACGAATATAGGTGGAATCATCCTGCCAGGCATAGGTATCGGAACCCACCACGTCGATCGCTTTCCATTCCGCTGTACCTTCGAACACTTCCGCATACTCTTTGCGGAACATCTCGGTGGAAACTTTCTCTACCGCGCGCGCAATTTCACGCGATGATGGCCAGATGTCTTTCAGATAGACAGGTTCATTTTTGCGATCGTGACCAATCGGATCGGTCGCCAGGTTAATGTTCATGTTTCCGGCCAGAGCATAGGCTACAACCAGCGGCGGCGAGGCCAGCCAGTTGGTTTTCACCAGCGGATGAATACGCCCCTCAAAGTTTCGGTTACCGGAAAGTACCGCGCCAACGGTCAAATCACCCTGCTTGATCGCCACTTCAATAGGCTCAGGCAGTGGACCAGAGTTACCGATGCAGGTCGTACAGCCGTAACCCACCAGATTAAAGCCCAACTCGTCGAGGTACGGCGTGAGTCTGGCCTGCGCCAGGTAATCGGAAACCACTTTCGAACCAGGCGCCAGGGACGCCTTAACCCACGGCTGTGGCTTGAGCCCCAGTTCTACCGCTTTTTTCGCCAGCAGCCCGGCTGCCATCAGCACACTCGGGTTGGACGTGTTGGTACAGGAGGTGATAGCGGCGATCACCACGGCGCCGTCAGGGAGCTGATACTGATGCCCGTTCAGAACATAGTCCACAGGACGGTGATCTTTTTGCGCGGCGTTAACCTCCAGCTCATTGCTGGCGGCAAAGGCTTTCGGAACGTTGCTCAGGGCAACGCGGTCCTGCGGTCGTTTCGGCCCTGCGAGGCTTGCCTCAACGGTGCCCATATCCAGTTCCAGCGTGCTGGTAAATACCGGCTCGTCACCCGGGTTACGCCACATGCCCTGCGCTTTGGTGTAGGCCTCTACGAGCGCCACCTGCTCCTCGCTGCGACCACTGAGGCGCATATACTCAAGCGTAACGCTATCAATCGGGAAAAAGCCGCAGGTCGCACCATATTCCGGCGCCATGTTGGCGATGGTGGCCCGGTCCGCCAGCGGCAGTGAATCCAGACCATCACCATAAAATTCAACGAATTTACCCACCACGCCATGCTTACGCAGCATCTGGGTGACCGTCAGAACCAGATCCGTGGCGGTAATGCCTTCGGACAATTTACCGGTCAGCTTAAAGCCCACCACATCGGGAATGAGCATCGATACCGGCTGGCCGAGCATGGCCGCTTCCGCTTCAATACCACCGACGCCCCAGCCCAGAACGCCAAGGCCGTTAATCATGGTCGTGTGTGAATCGGTGCCCACCAGCGTATCCGGGTAAGCCACCCACTCTTTATCCTGCAATTCACTCCAGACGGCTTTGCCGAGATATTCCAGGTTGACCTGGTGACAAATGCCGGTGCCTGGTGGAACAACGCTGAAGCGGCTGAACGCCTGCTGACCCCATTTGAGGAAGACATAGCGTTCATGGTTACGTTCCATCTCCAGACGGACGTTTTCACCGAAAGCATCGTCGTCACCAAAGTGATCGACGGTGACGGAGTGGTCGATGACGAGGTCTACCGGTGAGAGCGGGTTCACCTTAGCCGTATCGCCCCCGAGACGCTTAACAGCTTCACGCATGGCGGCCAAGTCCACAACCGCCGGCACGCCGGTGAAATCCTGCATCAATACCCTGGCCGGGCGGTAGGCAATTTCTTTGTCTGCATGAGCATTTTTCAGCCACCCTGCCAGAGCCTGGATATCCTCCTCGGTAACCGAGTCGCCATCTTGCCAGCGCAAGAGGTTTTCCAGTAGTACTTTCAACGACTTGGGTAACCGCGAAATGTCCCCAAGCGTCCTGGCAGCCAGCGGTAAGCTGTAGTAGCGCCAGGTTTTATTTTCCGCCTGTAATGTGTCCTTACTGGCTTCGCGTAGGGTTAACGACATAAGCTCCTCCTTAAAAACAGGGATGTCCTGACAATCATCAGGGCTGTAATTAAAGATAACACAAAGATGTCGTAACGTTTTGATAACAACCCAAATTGATAAATTTAGGAATGGTCCAACGCGAGGGATTAAACAAAAAACCCCGCCGTGGCGAGGTTTTACGATTTAGTGTAAGGCCAGCCAGAGGAGCTGACACCAGAAGAGGATCGACGCTGAGAATACGCCGAGCCATGACCAGTATTTTACGGTTGTCATGTTATTCATCATAGGGACACCAGACTTTAATTATTTAAGGATGCGAGGTCTGCCCTCGTTCTATATTGCTGATGTGTATTTATTAAGGAGTACAAAAGTGCACAGTCTTTATTCAGACTATTTGCATCATTACGCAAAAATCAAAATTATTGTTTTTTGGGTTCGTCTTCTGCGAACACATCAATAAAGGCCTGCTGCTGTGGCGTCAGTTGCCAGGAGGCTGGCACGCTGGTTGCTGGCGCCTTACGCGCTTTGTGAGCATTGTCACGAAGCTGACACATCTCTTTTCTCGCGTCAGTACGCACCGTCATGACCATATTCAACCCCAATACTTCCAGACGAGAAGAGCAACAACCACCCAGAACAGGGCAGAGCCGAGAAAGACCGCCAGCCAGGCTTTACGCTTAAGCGCGGGATCCCTTTGCGGTTCTTCACTTCCTGACGGCATTGCTAACCTCATACAATCGATATCGCTTATCATTTAGAGACCAAACAATTGGCACAAGTAATCATCTGATGAGATAAATCCTAAAGAAACTTTAGCCGAAAAGCCAGTGAATTTACGAATCTGAGCCTGGGAAAATTCAATCTTTTGACCAGAAATAAATAATTGAAAAGAATAATTTGCACACCTGTAAATTAGTTTCTACTTTTGTCGCAAATTTGCGACAGTAAAACCCTATTCATCAAATGGGTTATGACGATATATGACAGTAGGCGCAGATGAGGTTAATTCTAATTTAGATTTAAAGGGGGAAACCGGTATCTTTCCAGAAGAGAAAGATACCGGGTGTAATTATTTGGCAGGAAGTTTGATGTCTTTAAACATCTCTTCGATGTCTTCATTGGAGCGTAACGCCACGGCCGTGTCGACCACGTCACGCGTTAAATGCGGTGCGAAGCGCTGAATAAAATCATACATATAGCTGCGAAGGAACGTGCTGCGACGAAAACCTATCTTGGTGGTGCTGTGGCTGAAGATATCATGCGCGTCCAGACGCACCAGATCCGGGTCTGATACAGGATCCACCGCCATGCTGGCAATAACGCCTACGCCCAGACCCAGACGCACGTACGTTTTAATGACGTCCGCATCCGTTGCAGTGAAGACGATCCGTGGCGTTAATCCGGCGCGGTTAAAGGCGGTGTCTAGCTCAGAACGGCCCGTAAATCCGAACGTATAGGTAACCAGCGGGTATTGCGCCAGCTCTTCGATTGTCACTTCGCCCTTCCCCGCCAGCGGATGATCGGGGGTCACGACAATAGAGCGGTTCCAGTGGTAGCACGGGAGCATGACCAGATCATCGTACAGATGAAGAGCTTCCGTCGCGATGGCAAAATCGGCATTGCCTTTAGACACGGCCTCTGCGATTTGCGTCGGTGAGCCCTGATGCATATGCAGGGAAACGCGGGGATAGCGTTCGATGAAACCTTTGATCACCCCGGGAAGCGCATAACGCGCCTGTGTGTGCGTGGTGGCAATATAAAGGGAGCCTTTATCCGGCCAGGTATGTTCCCCGGCGACGGATTTAATGGCATCGACTTTGGAAAGCACTTCTCGTGCGATGCGAATGATTTCCTGCCCTGCCGGCGTGACCTGAGTCAGGTGCTTACCGCTGCGGGCAAATATCTGAATACCTAATTCATCCTCCAGCATACGCACCTGCTTACTGATGCCAGGCTGCGAGGTATAAAGACCTTCTGCGGTGGAAGAGACATTGAGGTTATGATTGACGACCTCAACGATATAGCGAAGCTGCTGTAATTTCATGCCAGACCATCCGATTTAGCGCATGCGTCAATCGCTTAATACGATTTGATAATAAGAAACGGGTTAACTATAACCACTATATCATTTATAGCCAGGCTGTATAGTACGGAACAAAAAATAATAACAACGTAATAAAAAAGGGCCGGAAGTCCGGCCCTTTCAAAGGTAAGTTACGGTAAGTGAAGATTATTTTTTACCTTCAACCCATTTCCCGTCGACAAAGAAGGCTGACCAACCGGTCGCTTTACCCTCTTTCTCTGCCGCCACGTACTGCTGCTTCGTTTTACGGCTAAAGCGCACCACGGTTTTGTTGCCTTCCGGATCCTGCTGTGGCGCATCGGCCAGGTAACGCAGTTTCTCCGGCAGACGGTCGCGGAAGCGGTACAGCTCTTCTACCAGCGGCGCACGGGTTTCGCGCGATTTCGGGAAGGTGTTGGCCGCCAGGAATACCCCGGCAGCGCCGTCACGCAGCACGAAATACGCATCTGACTTCTCGCACGGCAGCTCAGGAAGCGGAACCGGATCTTCCTTCGGCGGCGCAACTTCACCGTTACGCAGGATCTTACGCGTGTTTTTACAGTCGTCGTTGGTACATGCCATGTACTTACCGAAGCGTCCCATTTTCAGGTGCATTTCGGAACCACATTTCTCACACTCAACGATCGGACCGTCATAGCCCTTAATGCGGAACTCACCTTCTTCGATCTCATAACCGTCGCAGGTTGGGTTATTACCGCAAACGTGCAGTTTACGTTTTGGATCGATCAGGTAGCTGTCCATCGCCGTGCCGCATTTCTTACAGCGGCGCTTGGCGCGCAGTGCGTTGGTCTCCGCATCGTCACCTTCCAGCACGTTGAGAACTTCGTTCTCCGGCACGAGGTTGATAGTGGTTTTGCAACGCTCTTTCGGCGACAGCGCATAACCAGAACAGCCGAGGAACACGCCCGTGGTTGCGGTGCGGATCCCCATTTTACGGCCACAGGTTGGGCAGTCGATGCTGGTCAGTACCATCTGGTTAGGCAGCATGCCGCCTTCTTCAGGATCTTTCTCAGCTTTCTCAAGCTGGTTGGTAAAATCGCTGAAGAAGCTGTCGAGAACTTTCTTCCACTCGGCCTTATGGCTGGCAACCTCATCGAGACTGTCCTCCATCTGCGCGGTGAAGTCATAGTTCATCAACTCACGGAAGTTAGCTTCCAGACGGTCGGTAACAATCTCACCCATTTTTTCAGCATAGAAACGACGGTTCTCAACGCGAACGTATCCACGATCCTGAATGGTCGAAATGATTGACGCATAGGTAGACGGGCGACCGATGCCGCGTTTTTCCAGCTCTTTTACCAGCGACGCTTCGCTGAAACGCGCAGGCGGCTTGGTGAAGTGCTGAGCCGGTACCAGATCAACCAGCGACAGCTCGTCGCCTTTGTTGACGGAAGGCAGCGTTCTGTCTTCATCACCTTTACGCAGCGCAGGCATCACTTTTGTCCAGCCGTCGAAACGCAGAATGCGGCCGCGCGCTTTCAGGCGGAAATCACCCGCGCCAACGGTCAGCGTAGTGGAGTCGTATTTCGCTGGCGTCATCTGGCAGGCCACGAACTGGCGCCAGATCAGCTGATACAGCTTCTGGGCGTCCGCTTCCATATCTTTAAGAGATTCCGCCAGAACGGAAACGTCAGAAGGACGGATCGCTTCGTGCGCTTCCTGAGAATTCTCTTTGCTGGCGTACTGATTAGGACTGTCCGGCAGGTATTTCTTACCGAAGTTGTCCTCGATATAGCCACGCACCATGCTGACTGCGTCCTGGCTCAGGTTGGTGGAGTCAGTACGCATGTAGGTGATGTAACCCGCTTCATACAAACGCTGGGCCATCATCATGGTTTTCTTCACGCCGTAACCCAGACGCGTACTTGCCGCCTGCTGAAGCGTTGACGTGATAAACGGTGCGCCAGGCTTGCTGCTGGTCGGTTTGTCTTCACGATCCAGCACCTGATAACGCGCTTTTTCCAGCAGCGCTACGGCGGCCATGGTCTGATCGCGATTTTCAGGACGGAACGGTTTGTCGTTGTGGTGGCTCACCTGCAACGGCAGCGCATCGCCGCCCGGCGTGGTGACATTCGCATCCACTTCCCAGAACTCTTCCGGAACAAACGCTTTGATCTCGCGTTCACGTTCGACAACAAGACGAACAGCCACAGACTGCACACGCCCCGCAGACAGGCCGCGAGCGACCTTTTTCCACAGCAACGGCGAAACCATGTAGCCTACAACGCGGTCCATAAAGCGACGCGCCTGCTGAGCGTTAACACGGTCGATATTCAGTTCACCCGGCTTTTCAAACGCCTGACGAATCGCATTCTTTGTAATTTCGTTAAACACTACACGGCTGTAGCGTTTGTCATCACCCCCAATCACTTCCCGCAGGTGCCATGCGATGGCCTCCCCTTCGCGGTCAAGGTCGGTTGCGAGATAAATGTGGTCTGCTTTTTCAGCAAGCTGTTTCAGCTCGTTTACGACTTTTTCTTTGCCTGGCAGCACTTCGTATTGTGCATCCCAGTTGTGCCATGGGTTAACACCCATGCGGTTGACAAGCGCGCTACGTTCATCCTTTTTAGGCTTTTTAGCCCCTTTGGTGGAGGTAGAGTCTGCGCTCTTTTTGCTGGCTGAGCCACTTGTCGGCAAATCGCGAATGTGACCAACGCTGGACTTAACCACGTAGTCATTGCCCAGATATTTATTGATCGTTTTGGCTTTTGCCGGGGACTCAACGATGACGAGAGCTTTACCCATATTCACCTTTACCTAATTTAATTCTTCCAGGAATACGCCGCACGTTGATTTCCCTTCCGCTGACGACGAGCCATTGATATTGCGACGTCGTCAGGGGATATCAACCCCTTTGTCTTACCGAACGTCAGTATGGCGACATCCAGGTCATTGAGTTTTCGGGTATTTTTCTCACATCAAAGTTCATTCGTGACGAATTCCCGGTCGAATGTCAAGCAATTCTGTTGCCAGAATGACGAAAGCGCACACTGTACCTGATAAAATTCGTTACGCAACTTTATTAGCATGCAAAAGCAAATCCCGCCAGCCAGCCCCTGTTCCTTATACCCGTGGATAGCAGGGAAAATTTGCCCCCGAAGCGACCCAGGCGTAGACTATTGTCACTGTTTAAGGAGTGGAATATGCAGAATACGACCCAACCCATTGACCGAGCTTCACTGCTTATCGAAGCAAACAAACTCATTCGCGACCATGAAGACACCCTCGCGGGGATTGAAGCGACTGGCGTGGAACAACGTAATGGCGTGCTGGTGTTCAGCGGTGAATACTTCCTTGATGAACAAGGGTTACCAACCCCGAAAAGCACCGCCGTGTTTAACATGTTTAAATACCTGGCGCATACCCTCTCAGAGAAGTACCACCTGGTCGATTAAAACGAAAACGCGAGGCATCTGCCTCGCGTTTTTCTTTACAGCAGCGGCTTTTGTCCGCGCTGCAACCAGCGTAGCAGCAGGCGATCCGCGCTTTCTGCCGCACTATTGGTTAAACGGTCGAGCAGGCGCTTACGTCGGGTGAAGCGCACCCCCACCAGCTCACGGCCTTCCATCAGGTTGAGCAGGAGGTCGTCGCTGGTACCCACTTCATCCACCAGCCCTTTCTCCTGCGCCTGCGTGCCGTACCAGTGTTCGCCCGTAGCCACCTGCTCAATGTCCAGCGTTGGGCGCATGCGGTGCACGAAATCTTTGAACAAATGATGGGTTTCGTTCAGATCTTCCCGGAACTTCTGCCGTCCCTCTTCGGTATTTTCGCCGAGCAGCGTCAGCGTACGTTTGTACTGACCCGCCGTATGCAATTCGATGTCGATCTCTTTATTTTTCAGGAAACGATTGAAGTTAGGGATCTGCGCAACCACCCCAATCGAGCCGATAATGGAGAACGGTGCTGCGACGATTTTATCCGCCACGCACGCCATCATATAGCCGCCACTCGCCGCGACCTTATCTACCGCCACGGTGAGCGGGATCTGTTTATCCCGCAGACGTTGTAACTGCGAAGCCGCCAGTCCATACCCATGCACTACGCCGCCCGGGCTTTCAAGGCGTACCACCACCTGATCCTGGGCTGTCGCCACGGCCAGCACCGCGGTCACTTCCTCACGCAGAGAGGAGACTTCATGCGCATCCATGCTACCTTTAAAATCGAGCACATAGACGCGCGGTTTTGCGTCAGCCTGTGGCGTGGCGAGCTTAGCTTTCGCCTTCGCGGCTTTGGCGTCCTGCTTATGTTTTTTCTTCTGGGCTTTTAGCCACAGCTTCTGTTGATGATCGTCAAGCAGCGCCAGAGACATCTCTTCCCGCATCTCTTTATACTGCTCGCTCAGGCGGGTAATGCGTAACTCACCACGCTGACGCTTACGCTGCGTCAGGTTGACAATCAGGACGGCAATCACCGCGACAGCAATAACCACCGTCGCGATTTTGGCCAAAAACAACCCATACTGAGAAAGTAATTCCACGCGTTCCACCTTGATTTAACCACGAATCTTTCACGCCAGTGTACAACAGCCCTGCGCAGGCGTCTCGCTCTGGACATTAGCTCTGCGAGGCGGCTTCAGGAATCCCCCGTTTCTGGTTTAAATCTTTGCAAATTGTTAATTTCCCAGCGTTCTGTCCTGTAGACTGATTGAATTCTGACGCGGTTTCGGGCATAAAGCCGAAAAGTCATAAATAAAGGTGCAAGTCACGCCCAATGCGCCTGAGGAGCCACCGTGCATTATCAGCCACAAAAAAACCTTCTACAGAACCGCATCATTCTGGTTACCGGTGCCAGCGACGGGATTGGTCGCGAAGCGGCGCTGACTTATTCTGAATACGGTGCGAGCCTTATTCTGCTGGGACGTAATGAAGAAAAGCTCAAAGCCGTTGCCCGTGAAATCGAAAACGCCGGCGGTACCCCCACACCCTGGTATACGCTCGATCTGCTGACCTGTACGTCAGCGTCATGTCAGGCCCTTGCCCAGCGCATTAGTACGCATTATTCGCGTCTGGACGGCGTACTGCACAACGCGGGGTTACTGGGCGAAGTGCGCCCGATGGATGAACAGGATCCGGAGATTTGGCAGCAGGTGATGCAGGTTAACGTCAACGGAACGTTTTTCCTGACCCAGGCCTTGCTTCCTTTATTACTTAACTCAGATTCCGGTTCGCTGGTGTTTACCTCCTCCAGCGTGGGGCGTCAGGGTCGTGCGAACTGGGGGGCTTACGCCGCCTCAAAATTTGCCACCGAAGGAATGATGCAGGTGCTGGCCGAAGAGTATCAAAACCGCCATCTGCGGGTTAACTGTATTAACCCTGGCGGTACGCGCACTAAAATGCGTGCCAGCGCGTTCCCGACAGAAGATCCGCAAAAGCTTAAAACCCCGGCCGATATTATGCCTCTTTACCTGTGGCTAATGGGTGACGACAGCCGTCGTAAAACCGGAATGACATTCGATGCTCAGCCAGGCCGCAAACCGGGGATATCGCAATGAGTGAAGACCGTCATCAGCAGCGCCAGCAGCGTCTCAAAGAACAGGTTGATGCACGCGTGGCGGCCGCTCAGGACGAGCGCGGGATCCTCATCGTGTTCACCGGCAACGGCAAAGGCAAAACCACCGCCGCATTTGGGACCGCCACCCGCGCAGTCGGGCACGGTCAGAAAGTGGGCGTGATCCAGTTTATCAAGGGTGAATGGCCCAACGGCGAGCGTAATCTGCTCGAACCGCATGGCGTTGAGTTTCAGGTGATGGCGACCGGTTTTACCTGGGATACCCAGAACCGGGAAACAGATACCGCAGCCTGCCTCGCCGTCTGGGAGCATGCCAAAAGAATGCTCTCTGACCCGTCGCTGAACATGGTGTTGCTGGATGAGATCACCTATATGGTGGCCTATGACTACCTGCCGCTGGAAGCCGTGCTGGAGGCCCTCAGGAACCGCCCTGCACACCAGACGGCGATCGTCACGGGGCGCGGGTGTCATCGGGACATTCTGGAGCTGGCCGATACCATCAGCGAGCTGCGTCCGGTTAAGCATGCGTTCGATGCGGGTATCAAAGCGCAAATAGGGATTGATTACTGAAGAAAAAAGCCCGGTATATTCACCGGGCTTTTAGATTAACCGTTGTTATTACGGCTGCCAGAGCGGCGATTGCTGCTAACCTGGCTGTGACGTTTAACCGCACGGCGGATCTGGTTCGCCTTCATACGACGACGATCTTTCTCTACCGCCACTTTCGATGTGGTTTCTGGCGTCAGGCCAACCAGATCGCGCAGGTAGTTAGTTTGCGTCAGATCCAGCTCGGTATAGCCGCCACGTGGCAGGCCTTTCGGCAGCAGGATGTCGCCATAGCGGACACGAATCAAACGGCTTACCTGGACACCGACCGCTTCCCACAGACGACGCACCTCGCGGTTACGTCCCTCTGTCAGGGTAACGTTGTACCACTGGTTAATGCCTTCACCACCGGTAAACTTGATGGTTTTGAACGCCGCTGGGCCGTCTTCCAGCTGAACGCCACGCGACAGATCGCGCAGTTTGTTCTCATCAACCTGGCCGAAAACACGAACGGCGTATTCACGCTCCACTTCACGACTCGGGTGCATCAGGCGGTTTGCCAGTTCACCATCGGTGGTGAACAGCAGCAGGCCACAGGTATTCACGTCCAGACGCCCTACGGCAATCCAGCGGGCGCCACGCAGTTTTGGCAGACGGTCGAACACCGTCGGGCGGCCTTCCGGATCGTTGCGGGTACACAGTTCGCCTTCCGGCTTGTAGTAAGCCAGCACGCGGCAGATCTGTTCAGCGGACTCTTTCACGGAGATAAGATGGCCGTCAATGCGGATCTTCAGCCCCGGTACGATTTCAACGCGGTCACCGAGTGTGGCGATTTTACCGTCCACACTCACGCGACCTGCTTCAATAATGGCTTCGATTTCACGGCGCGAACCGTGGCCGGCACGCGCCAGCACTTTCTGTAACTTCTCGCTCATTGAGCTTCCTCAGGTGTCGCCTTCACAGGCGTCGAATCAGGTCAAAAACAGGGCAACGCCCTGCTTTGATGGCCGCGTAGTATATCTGCTTACACCCTTACAAGAAAGGCTTAACATCGCCCACGCCTTCACGAATCACTTCTGGCGCGTCTTCGGTGAGATCCACCACGGTGGTCGGTTGCTGGCCTAGATAGCCGCCATGAATAATCAGCTCCACCACTTTCTCCAGACGATCTTTGATCTCTTCCGGGTCGGACTCGGTAAACTCACTGCCCGGCAGCATCAGCGAGGTAGACAGCATCGGCTCGCCGAGGGTTTCCAGCAGCGCCTGGGCAATCGGGTTCGACGGCACGCGCATGCCGATGGTTTTACGTTTTTCCTGCAACAGACGACGCGGCACCTCTTTTGTCCCTTTCAGAATGAAGGTGTAGTTTCCCGGCGTGTTGTTTTTGATCAGGCGAAAGGCCACGTTGTCGACATACGCATAGGTCGACAGCTCAGAGAGATCGCGACACATTAGGGTGAAGTTGTGGCCGTCCGGCAGTTGGCGGATGCGACAGATGCGCTCCATCGCCCCTTTATCCTCGATTTTACAGCCCAGCGCGTAGCCAGAATCGGTTGGGTAGACAATAACGCCACCTTTACGGACGATTTCCACAGCCTGATTAATCAGACGTGGCTGTGGGTTATCCGGATGGATATAGAAAAACTGACTCATACTTCCCTCTCTTCAATTTGCTGTGGCTGTTCCCAGAGCTGCCAGACGGGCTCAACGCCAGCGGGTAACCAGAGCTTGCGCCCCAGTTCAATCCACGCGCAGGGCTGATGGAAATCTGAACCCTGTGACCCAAGCAGGCCAAACTGACGGGCGTAGGTCGCGAGCTGCGAACGCTCATTGGGTGCCTGCTGACACTGGGCAACTTCCATCGCCTCACCGCCGGATTCGGCAAAGTGGGCCAGCAGCCTTTTCAGCCATTTAGCAGAAAGATTATACCGCCCCGGATGGGCCAATACGGCCTTACCACCAGAATGATGAATCACATCAATAGCTTGTTTTATTGTACACCACTGGGGAGGAACGTATCCGGTTTTCCCGCGAGCCAGATACTTTTTAAACACATTCGCCATGGTCGTCGCTTTACCGGCGTCAACCAGAAAACGGGCGAAATGGCCGCGCGTGACCGCCCCACCGTTCGCCAGCTTGCGCGCGCCTTCCAGCGCACCGGGGATATGCGCCTTCTCAAGACGTTCGCCTATCAACTCCGCGCGTTGATTGCGTCGTGCTTTTTGTTCTTGCAAAAATGCGCACATTGCCGGATGTTCTGTATCAATATTCAGGCCAACGATATGAATTTCGTGGTTTTCCCAGAGCGTGGAGATCTCGACCCCGGGCACCAGATTTAGCGCCAGCCCGCTTCGGGCAATCTCGGCGCGCGCGGCGGGGATGGCGTCTGTTGTGTCGTGATCGGTTATTGCCAGCGTGCCGACACGCATTTCAACGGCGCGATGGACCAGGGCTTCGGGCGTCAGCAGGCCATCTGAAGCCTGCGTATGGCTGTGTAAATCATAAATTACGGCGTAGGTGGTATCGCTCAAAGCACTTCCCATAACAGTCTGGAGACATCCGAAGCACCTATGATACCGACTTACCGCGAAATACTGAAATCAGGGGTTGACAACACGCCATCGAACTAGTTAACTAGTACGCAAGTTCACACGAGAAAGGTATCTGAAAATGACAGCACATTTCGCTCTGCACGGTTGGTGGCGTACTTCCTGATCTTCGGGCAGTGTCACGCGTCTGCGAAAAGCAAACAGATACCCAGCCCGCTCCCAAGCGGGCTTTTTTTTGAACAGAATATGAGAATAACAACATGCAAACAGCCAAACCCCACCTCGAACTGCTGACCTGCGAGGCGGCCTATCGCCATAACCCTACCGCGCTCTTTCATCAGGTGTGCGGTGCACGTCCTGCGACGCTGCTGCTGGAATCTGCTGATATCGACAGCAAGGACGATCTCAAAAGCCTGTTGCTGGTTGACAGCGCGCTGCGCATTACCGCATCGGGTGACACTGTCACTATTAAGGCGTTATCCGAGAATGGCGCGTCGCTGCTGCCGCTGCTGGATGCGGCTCTGCCTTCAGGCATTGAAAATGAGCGTCATCCGGACCTGCGAATTCTGCATTTCCCGCCGGTAAGCCAGTTGCTGGATGAAGATGCCCGCCTCTGCTCACTCTCCGTTTTCGACGCCTTCCGCCTGCTGCAAAATCTGGTCAATGTGCCGGAAGATGAGCGCGAAGCAATGTTCTTTGGCGGGCTGTTTGCTTACGACCTGGTTGCTGGCTTTGAAGATTTACCGGAAACCGAGCAGGGTAACCGCTGCCCGGACTACTGCTTCTACCTGGCCGAAACCCTGCTGGTGATCGACCATCAGAAAAAATACACCCGCATTCAGGCCAGCCTGTTCACGCCATCTGTGTCTGAGAAAAATCGCCTCGCGCAGCGCATCGGCCAACTGCAACAGCAGATGTCAGAAGCACCGCCCGCGCTCCCGGTGCAGCGTGTTGAAAAGATGACCTGCGAGGTGAGTCAGACCGACGATCAGTACGGCGCGGTGGTGCGTCAGATGCAAAAAGCGATTCGTGCCGGGGAGATTTTCCAGGTGGTGCCGTCCCGTCGCTTTTCACTGCCCTGCCCGTCGCCGCTGGCGGCTTACGATGTGCTGAAAAAGAGCAACCCAAGCCCGTACATGTTCTTTATGCAGGACAATGATTTCACTCTGTTCGGCGCGTCACCGGAAAGCTCCCTCAAGTACGACGCCACCAGCCGCCAGATTGAGATCTACCCGATAGCGGGAACCCGTCCACGCGGCCGTCGTGCCGATGGCTCCCTGGACCGCGATCTCGACAGCCGCATCGAACTGGAAATGCGTACCGACCACAAAGAGCTCTCCGAACACCTGATGCTGGTTGACCTGGCACGTAACGACCTGGCGCGTATTTGTACGCCGGGCAGCCGCTATGTGGCAGACCTGACCAAAGTCGACCGCTACTCCTTCGTCATGCACCTGGTATCCCGTGTGGTGGGTGAGCTGCGCCACGACCTCGACGTCCTGCACGCCTACCGCGCCTGCATGAACATGGGCACGTTGAGCGGCGCGCCGAAAGTCCGCGCCATGCAGCTGATTGCCGAAGCTGAAGGCCGCCGTCGCGGCAGCTACGGTGGCGCGGTGGGCTATTTCACCGCTCACGGTGACCTCGATACCTGCATCGTGATTCGCTCCGCCTACGTTGAGGACGGCATTGCTACCGTCCAGGCCGGGGCCGGGATTGTGCTGGATTCTGTTCCGCAGTCGGAAGCCGACGAAACCCGCAGTAAAGCGCGCGCGGTACTGCGCGCCATTGCTACCGCACACCATGCACAGGAGATTTTCTGATGGCTGACATTCTGCTGCTCGATAATATCGACTCCTTTACCTACAACCTGGCAGATCAGCTGCGTGCGAATGGGCACAACGTCGTTATCTATCGCAACCACGTTCCGGCCCAGACGCTGATTGACCGTCTGGCGACCATGCAAAACCCGGTGCTGATGCTCTCCCCGGGGCCAGGCGCACCGAGTGAAGCGGGCTGTATGCCTGAGCTGTTGACCCGTATGCGCGGCAAGCTGCCGATTATCGGCATCTGCCTCGGCCACCAGGCGATTGTCGAAGCCTACGGTGGTTACGTGGGTCAGGCGGGGGAGATCCTGCATGGTAAAGCGTCAAGCATTGAACATGACGGTCAGGCGATGTTTGCCGGTCTGCCGAACCCGCTTCCGGTGGCGCGTTACCACTCACTGGTCGGCAGCAATATTCCGGCCGGGCTGACGATTAACGCCTCGTTTGAAGGGATGGTGATGGCGGTGCGTCACGATGCGGATCGCGTCTGCGGGATGCAGTTCCACCCGGAATCTATCCTGACGTCTAACGGCGCGCGCCTGCTGGAGCAAACGCTCAACTGGGCGCTGCAAAAGCTGGAGCAGACCAACACCCTGCAACCGATTCTGGAAAAACTGTATCAGGCCCAGACCCTGAGCCAGCAGGAGAGCCACCAGCTTTTCTCCGCCGTAGTGCGCGGCGAGCTGAAGCCTGAGCAGCTGGCCGCTGCGCTGGTGAGCATGAAAGTGCGCGGCGAAAGCCCGCAGGAGATCGCCGGTGCGGCAACCGCGCTGCTGGAAAATGCCGCCCCGTTCCCGCGCCCGGACTATCCGTTTGCCGATATCGTTGGGACCGGTGGCGACGGCAGCAACAGCATCAATATTTCGACCGCCAGCGCCTTTGTGGCGGCGGCATGCGGACTGAAAGTGGCGAAGCACGGCAACCGCAGCGTGTCCAGCCGTTCCGGATCGTCCGACCTGCTGGCGGCTTTCGGTATCAACCTGGACATGAACGCTGAGCGTTCCCGTGAAGCGCTGGATGACCTGGGCGTCTGTTTCCTTTTTGCGCCGAAGTATCACACCGGTTTCCGCCACGCGATGCCCGTTCGCCAGCAGCTTAAAACCCGGACGCTGTTTAATGTGCTCGGTCCACTCATTAACCCGGCGCACCCGCCGCTGGCGCTGATTGGCGTTTACAGTCCGGAGCTGGTCCTGCCGATTGCGGAGACGCTGCGCGTCCTCGGTTACCAACGCGCCGCCGTGGTACACAGCGGCGGGATGGATGAAGTTTCCCTGCATGCGCCCACGCTGGTGGCCGAACTGAATAACGGCGAAGTGCTGAACTATCAGCTTGAGGCCGCTGATTTCGGGTTGACCCCGTACCATCAGGACGCCCTGGCGGGCGGCACGCCGGAAGAAAACCGTGACATTCTCACGCGCTTATTACAAGGTAAAGGTGAGGCCGCCCATGAGGCCGCCGTGGCGGCCAACGTAGCCATGCTGATGCGTTTACATGGCGAGGAAGATCTGAAAGCCAACGCCCAAAAAGTTCTGGACGTACTGCGCTCCGGTGCAGCTTACGATCGCGTTACCGCACTTGCGGCAAGAGGGTAAATAATGCAGACCGTTTTAGCGAAAATCGTCGCCGATAAGGCCATCTGGGTGGAAGCCCGTAAGCAACAGCAGCCGCTCGCCAGTTTTCAGAATGACGTCGTTCCGAGCAGCCGTCGTTTCTATGATGCCCTCCAGGGCGCGCGTACCGCGTTTATTCTGGAGTGTAAAAAAGCGTCTCCGTCCAAAGGCGTGATCCGTGACGATTTCGACCCGGCGCGTATTGCCGGTATCTACAAGCATCATGCGTCTGCCATTTCTGTGCTGACGGATGAGAAATATTTCCAGGGCAGCTTCGATTTTCTGCCCGTAGTCAGCGGCATCGCGCCGCAGCCGATTCTGTGCAAAGACTTTATTATCGACCCGTATCAGATCTGGCTGGCGCGCTTTTACCAGGCCGATGCCTGCCTGCTGATGCTCTCCGTGCTGGATGACGAACAGTATCGCCAGCTCTCCGCCGTCGCGCACAGCCTGAATATGGGCGTGCTTACCGAAGTGAGCAACGAAGAGGAGCTGGAGCGCGCCATCGCGCTGGAAGCCAAAGTGGTCGGCATTAACAACCGCGACCTGCGCGACCTGTCGATTGACCTCAACCGTACGCGCCAGCTTGCGCCGCGTCTGGGTGCGGGCGTCACGGTGATCAGCGAATCCGGAATCAACAGCTACGCTCAGGTGCGCGAACTCAGCCACTTTGCCAACGGTTTCCTGATCGGTTCCGCGATGATGGAACACGACGATCTTAATGCGGCCGTGCGCCGCGTGCTGCTGGGTGAGAACAAAGTTTGCGGCCTGACCCGTGAACAGGATGCGCAGGCGGCGTATGAGGCGGGCGCAATCTATGGTGGTCTGATCTTTGTTGAGTCCTCTCCTCGCGCCGTTAATGAAGAACAGGCGCGCAAGGTGATTGCGGCTGCGCCACTGAGCTACGTGGGCGTGTTCCGCAATGCGGATATTAACGACGTTGCGGCGAAAGCGGACGCGTTATCCCTGAGCGCGGTTCAGCTACATGGCGATGAAGATCAGACATACATCGATGCTCTGCGACATGTTCTGGCACCTCAGGTTCAGATCTGGAAAGCGCAAAGCGTTGGCGCCATCCTGCCCGCGCGTAACCTTACGCATGTTGATAAATACGTGCTCGACAACGGCCAGGGCGGCACGGGGCAGCGTTTCGACTGGTCACTGCTGCGTGGCGAAGTGCTGGACAATGTCCTGCTGGCGGGGGGATTAAGCCCCGATAACTGTGTGGAAGCAGCCAAAACCGGCTGCGCCGGCCTCGATTTCAATTCAGGCGTAGAGTCCCAACCGGGCATAAAAGACGCCAGCAAGCTGGCATCGGTATTTAAAACTCTGCGTGCATATTAAGGAAGAGAAGATGACGACATTACTTAACCCGTATTTTGGTGAGTTTGGTGGGATGTACGTCCCACAAATCCTGATGCCCGCGCTGCGCCAGCTGGAAGAAGCGTTCGTGAGCGCGCAGAAAGATCCGGCGTTTCAGGCGGAGTTTACTGACCTGCTGAAAAACTACGCCGGTCGTCCGACGGCACTGACCAAATGCCGCAACCTGACCGAAGGCACCAGAACCACGCTCTACCTTAAACGTGAAGATCTGCTGCACGGCGGCGCGCATAAAACTAATCAGGTGCTTGGCCAGGCTCTGCTCGCCAAACGTATGGGTAAAACCGAAATTATCGCCGAAACCGGCGCGGGCCAGCACGGCGTGGCCTCTGCCCTCGCCAGCGCCCTGCTCGGCCTGAAGTGCCGCATCTATATGGGGGCGAAAGACGTTGAACGCCAGTCGCCTAACGTGTTCCGTATGCGTCTGATGGGGGCGGAAGTGATCCCTGTGCACAGCGGTTCTGCCACGCTGAAAGATGCCTGTAATGAAGCGCTGCGCGACTGGTCTGGCAGCTACGAAACCGCCCACTACATGCTCGGTACCGCGGCAGGCCCGCACCCGTTCCCGACCATCGTGCGTGAATTCCAGCGCATGATCGGTGAAGAGACTAAAGCGCAGATCCTCGAAAAAGAGGGTCGCCTGCCGGATGCGGTGATCGCCTGCGTTGGCGGCGGATCTAACGCCATCGGCATGTTTGCCGATTTTATCGACGAAACCAGCGTTGGGCTGATTGGCGTTGAGCCTGCCGGCCACGGCATTGAAACGGGCGAGCACGGTGCGCCGCTGAAGCATGGTCGCGTGGGGATCTATTTCGGCATGAAGGCCCCGATGATGCAGACCGATGAAGGGCAGATTGAGGAGTCTTACTCAATTTCAGCCGGGCTGGATTTCCCGTCCGTAGGGCCGCAGCACGCGTTCCTCAACAGCACCGGCCGCGCGGATTATGTCTCCATCACTGATGACGAAGCGCTGGAGGCCTTCAAAACGCTGTGTCGCAATGAAGGGATCATCCCGGCGCTGGAGTCTTCCCACGCGCTGGCACACGCGCTGAAAATGATGAAGGAAAACCCGGAAAAAGAGCAACTGCTGGTGGTAAACCTTTCCGGTCGCGGTGACAAAGATATTTTCACCGTTCACGATATTCTGAAAGCACGAGGGGAAATCTGATGGAACGCTACGACAACGCATTTGCACAACTGAAAGCCCGCCAGGAAGGCGCTTTCGTTCCCTTCGTGACGCTGGGCGACCCCGGTCCGGAGCTGTCGCTGAAGATTATCGATACCCTGATTGACGCCGGTGCCGACGCGCTGGAGTTGGGGATTCCGTTCTCCGATCCGCTGGCGGATGGCCCGACAATCCAGAATGCGACGCTTCGCGCGTTTGCTGCGGGCGTGACGCCGGGCCAGTGCTTCGAAATGCTGGCGGCGATCCGCCAGAAGCACCCGACCATTCCGATCGGCCTGCTGATGTACGCCAACCTGGTGTTCAGCCGCGGTATTGATGCGTTTTACGCAGAGTGCGCCCGCGTGGGCGTTGACTCCGTGCTGGTGGCTGACGTGCCCGTTGAAGAGTCTGCGCCGTTCCGTCAGGCGGCGATGCGCCACAACGTCGCGCCGATTTTCATCTGTCCACCGAATGCTGATGACGATCTGTTGCGCCAGATTGCCTCTTACGGACGGGGTTACACTTACCTGCTCTCCCGTGCGGGCGTCACCGGTGCGGAAAACAAAGCCGCGCTTCCGCTGCATCATCTGGTGGAGAAGCTGGCAGAATACCATGCTGCACCGCCGCTTCAGGGCTTTGGGATTTCCTCTCCGGATCAGGTTACTGCGGCGATTGACGCGAAAGCCGCCGGGGCCATTTCCGGTTCGGCTATCGTGAAAATCATCGAGAAGAACGTGGATAAGCCAGATCAGATGCTGGCTGAGTTACACGCATTCGTCACATCCATGAAAGCGGCCACACACAAGGCGTAACCGTTAACACCGTCTGGCCCCGGCGTCAGGCGGTTTTCCCTTCTCTCTTCCTGAAAGAAGCAGGTCAAAATTGATCCTGTCGATATTTTCGGTGTGAATGACTTTTCAAACTTTCGCGTAAGCGTATGATCTGGGCTCTTTTTAGCGTTACCCTTCTGAGTTCAGAGGTTATTCATGTCCTGGCATTCCTTCAAACAGACTTACCTGGTTAAGTTCTGGTCACCTGTTCCGGCCGTTATCGCGGCAGGCATTCTCTCTACCTATTATTTCGGTATTACCGGCACCTTCTGGGCTGTTACGGGCGAGTTTACCCGCTGGGGTGGGCAGCTATTACAGCTGGCAGGCGTTCATGCCGAAGAGTGGGGTTACTTCAAACTGATCCATCTTGAGGGCTCACCGCTGACCCGCATCGACGGAATGATGATCATTGGCATGTTTGGCGGATGTTTTGCGGCCGCGCTGTGGGCCAACAACGTTAAGTTGCGCATGCCGAAAAGCCGCATCCGCATTATGCAGGCCGTGGTCGGCGGTATCATTGCCGGGTTTGGCGCCCGCCTGGCGATGGGCTGTAATCTGGCCGCGTTCTTTACCGGTATTCCGCAGTTCTCGCTGCATGCCTGGTTCTTTGCCGTCGCCACCGCCATTGGCTCATATTTCGGTGCAAAGTTCACCCTGCTGCCACTGTTCCGCATTCCGGTGAAAATGACGAAAGTTAGCGCTGCATCTCCGTTAACGCAAAAACCCGATCATGCGCGTCGTCGCTTCCGCCTCGGTATGCTGGTCTTTTTTACTATGGTTGCCTGGGCGATTTGCACGGCGATGAATCAGCCCAAACTCGGTCTGGCCATGCTGTTCGGCGTCGGCTTTGGTCTGCTGATTGAACGCGCGCAGATCTGCTTTACCTCCGCGTTTCGCGATATGTGGATCACCGGACGTACCATGATGGCGAAAGCCATTATTGCCGGGATGGCCGTGAGCGCGATCGGGATCTTTAGCTATGTTCAGCTCGGCGTTGAGCCGAAAATCATGTGGGCCGGTCCTAATGCGGTCATTGGCGGGCTGCTGTTTGGTTTTGGCATCGTGCTGGCGGGCGGGTGTGAAACTGGCTGGATGTATCGCGCCGTGGAAGGCCAGGTGCATTACTGGTGGGTTGGTCTGGGTAACGTGATTGGCTCAACCCTCCTGGCGTACTACTGGGATGACGTCTCTCCAGTACTGGCAACCAACTGGGACAAGGTCAATTTGCTGAATACCTTTGGTCCACTCGGGGGGCTCATGGTGACCTACGCCCTGCTGCTTATCGCCTTCTTACTGGTTATTGCGCATGAAAAGCGCTTCTTCCGGCGTGCCACCGTCAAAACTGAAACTCAGGAGAATGCCGCATGAAAGAGATCGTGCCTGATTATCGTCTCGATATGGTGGGTGAACCCTGCCCTTACCCGGCTGTCGCCACGCTTGAGGCGTTACCGCAGCTTAAGAAAGGTGAAATTCTGGAAGTGGTGAGCGATTGCCCCCAGTCGATCAATAACATTCCGCTTGATGCCAAAAATCACGGCTATACCGTGCTGGATATCCAGCAGGACGGACCAACAATTCGTTATTTAATTCAGAAGTGATTTCACGATCGAAAAAGGCCTCTCAGAGGCCTTATCTAGTTTACTGGCTTTGGCCACCGTCGTCGTCTGAGTTTCGGCAGGCATGAATGAGTGGTGAGACGTGTTCCGCAAACGGAACAGATAGCACCGTGAGGTAGGCTATGTGCTGGGCTGAACGTCGTGAACTGAAACTGTTTACCTGCACAAACCGGACACTCAAATTTGATGTTGGGGATATCCCCTCCAGCCAGGTATGTGGAACAACCACCATACAGCAATCCCCGGCTGACCGGGGATATATCTTCTGTCAGAAACGATAACCCGCTGAGAACATAAATACCCACGGATCCAGACGGGTATTGATACTTTGCTGCTGGCCGCCAGCTTTAAAGCGCACGTCCGTCTCAATGTCCATATACCAGACCGAGGCGTTGATCAGCCAGTCACGGTTAATCAGATAATCCAGACCAACCTGCCCCGCCATGCCCCACGAGTCTTTCAGGCTGAGATCGGATAGCCCAGCCTCTTTACCGGTATCGTTAAATTTCTCATCAAAGAAGGTGGTGTAGTTAACGCCTGCACCAATATAAGGGCGTAACTTGCTGCTGAAATCGCCGAAGTACCACTGCGCCATCAGGGTTGGTGGTAAATGGTGCACCGTAGCAATGTCCCCGGTCGGCCCTAAACCGACGCGGTGACGGAATGGCGTGGCGGCCAGAAGCTCAACGCCAATGTTATCCGTAGCCATATACGTGAATGTCAGGCCTAACTGGGTGTTATTGCTAACGTTAAACCCGCCCATACCCAGTACATTGTCGGAACCTTCCGTTGGACGCACCGTTGCCGAACCGGCACGAATAAAGAATTCACCTGCTTCATGCGCGTACGCGCCGCCAGAGAGACTGCTTAAGATAAGGGCTGCCACCGCTAATTTTTTCATATCCGCTCCATCGTTGTGGTTTTAATTGCGGAGGAGAATATACTCACAAATGAGTAATAAGTGATCTAACACAGATCACATTAAAACCAGTAAGTTAACATTCATTGATCTAGGTTAATTTTTGGTGACGCCTCATAAAGCAATAAGTTGTTACCGCGTCAATTTTTGGCATTTCATAGTTACAAAATTTTCTGTTTTTCCTCTCTTGCGCTTCCTGTAGCGGCTGGATAATTTATCGCTCTCACAATCTGATTTGATGCGTTCTACTTTTGCAGGTGTGCCATGAGTGATCATAACCCGTGCATGACGTGCGGAGCCTGTTGTGCGTATTTTCGAGTCTCTTTCTACTGGGCTGAAGCCAGCGATGGCGGCGGCACCGTTCCGGTTGATCTCACTGAACCCTTGACCCCTTTCCTGCGTTGCATGCGCGGCACCAACCAAAAACAGAGCCGCTGTGTGGCACTGCAAGGTGAACCTGGGGTATCCACCCGCTGTTCCATTTACGCGGATCGCCCCAGCCCGTGTCGCACTTTCGCGATGTCGGGAGTGGATGGGCAGGTCAATGAGGCATGCAATCGCGCCCGCGCCCGCTATGGATTACCGCCGCTTTACAAAGATATGCTTTTCCATACAAGCCTTGATGCTGCCACCAGCGTGTTATCCGGTGTACAATTGCCGGCTAATTAACACCTGCAATACTCAAGGAGAGTGCATGTCTATCACGGCGAAGTCTGTCTACCGTGACACGGGAAATTTTTTCCGCAATCAGTTCGTTACTTTTTTACTGATCGCGTTGTTGTGCGCCTTTATTACGGTGGTGCTGGGTCATGCGTTCTCACCCAGTGATGAACAGATTGCCTCGCTGAGCCAGGGGGATCATCTTGCAGGCAGCGCAGGGTTATTTGACCTTGTGCAGAATATGACGCCAGAGCAACAGCAAATCTTGCTGCGTGCATCTGCGGCATCTACCTTCTCGGGGCTGATCGGCAACGCCATTCTGGCGGGTGGCGTGTTGCTGATGATCCAGCTGGTGTCTGCCGGCCTACGCGTCAGCGCGTTACGTGCCATCGGGGCCAGTGCTCCGGTGCTGCCGAAACTGTTTATCCTCATCTTCCTGACTACGCTGCTGGTCCAGATGGGGATAATGTTGGTTGTCGTTCCGGGCGTGCTGCTGGCTATCGTGCTTTCATTTGCGCCAGTAATGGTTGTGCAGGACAAAATGGGTATTTTCACCGCCATGCGCAGCAGTATAAGGCTCGCGTGGGCGAATATGCGTCTGGTCGCCCCGGCCGTTATCAGCTGGTTGCTGGCCAAGACTCTACTGTTGCTGTTTGCGCCGAATTTTGCGGTATTAACGCCAAACGTCGGCGCGGTTGTCGCCAATACGCTGAGCAATCTGATTTCAGCTGTACTGCTGGTCTATTTGTTCCGCCTGTACATGTTAATTCGTCAGTAACCGGGATCGCAGAATGAAGCAGTTTCTTGATTTTTTACCGCTGATCGTATTTTTCGCTTTTTATAAGCTGTACGACATCTATGCCGGCACGCTGGCGCTGATCGTGGCAACGGCTGTGGTGCTGATTTACAGCTGGGTTCGCTATCGCAAAGTTGAAAAGATGGCGCTCATCACTTTCCTGATGGTGGCGGTGTTTGGTGGTCTGACGTTGTTCTTCCACAATGATGAATTTATCAAATGGAAGGTCACAGTGATTTACGGCCTGTTTGCGGGCGCGCTGCTCATCAGCCAGTGGGTGATGAAGAAGCCGCTGATCCAGCGCATGCTGGGGAAAGAACTGACGCTGCCGCAGGCTGTGTGGGGGCGTCTGAATATCGCCTGGGCGCTATTTTTTATTCTGTGTGGTCTGGCGAATATCTATATCGCATTCTGGCTGCCGCAGAATATCTGGGTCAACTTCAAGGTGTTTGGCCTGACGGCGCTGACCCTTATCTTCACCCTGCTCAGCGGCGTTTATATTTATCGCCACATGCCGCAGGATGACAAGCACTGATCCTTCTGGCCAGATCGTCACGCGGTCTGGCCTCTTTTCCCGCCTTCTCTTTTCTCCACAATCTTCCTGCGAAAATGTCTGAATCATGAAGATTTTATGGAGATTGCTGTCGCTTTATTGTAATGAGAATCACTATCATTAATATTCTTCATCGCATTTTTAACAAATGGAAATGAGTTGATGAATAACATAATAAGATTTGCCCCGGCTACACTTACACTCGCCATTCTTTCAACGCTATACCAGAGCGCGCACGCAGCGGAGGATCCTCTCGCCGATGGTGAAACAATGGTCGTTCAGGCAACCGCTGAAGAGGCCCTAAAGCAACAGCCGGGGGTTTCCATCATCACGGCAAAGGACATAGAAAAGGATCCACCGGTTAACGATCTTTCGGAAATTATTCGCAAAATGCCCGGGGTTAACCTCACCGGAAACAGCGCGACAGGCAGTCGTGGTAACAACCGTCAGATCGACATCCGCGGTATGGGGCCAGAGAACACGCTGATTCTGATTGACGGTGTGCCGGTGACGTCACGTAACTCGGTGCGCTACAGCTGGCGCGGGGAGCGCGACACCCGCGGGGACACCAACTGGGTTCCGCCAGAGATGGTTGAGCGTATTGAAGTGCTCCGGGGACCAGCTGCCGCCCGCTATGGTTCGGGGGCTGCCGGCGGCGTCGTCAACATCATTACCAAACGCCCGTCCAACGACTGGCACGGCTCCCTCTCCCTGTACACTAACCAGCCTGAAAATGATAAAGAGGGGGCGACGAAACGCGCTAATTTTGATCTGAGCGGCCCCCTCGCGGGCGATGCGTTAACGATGCGCCTGTACGGGAACATCAACAAAACCGACGCAGATGCTCAGGACATCAACACCGCGCAAAACGGCTCTTACGCCGCCGGGCGAGAGGGCGTACGTAACAAGGACATTAATGCCCTGCTCTCCTGGAAACTCACGCCACAGCAGATTATCGATTTCGACTACAGCTACAGCCGCCAGGGCAATATCTACGCGGGTGATACTCAATACAGCAACAGCAACGTCAGCCCTGACGGTCTGGTGTCGTCCCTGTATGGACACGAAACCAACCGAATGTACCGCCAGTCTTATGGCATTACGCACAACGGCATCTGGGACTGGGGTCAGTCAAAGTTCGGGGTTTATTATGAAAAGGCCAACAACACCCGACTGGAAGAAGGCTCTACGGGCAAAGTTGAAGGGATGATCAATAGCGATAAATACGATACCAGCCGGCTGGAGTCATACCGTTCAACGGGTGAACTGAACATTCCTTTCTTCTGGCTGGTAGAACAGACGCTAACCGTGGGTGCAGAATGGAACCGTGATGAACTGAACGATCCGGCCTCAATGCAGTCGACAAATGTGTCGGGAGAAGTGATTAACGGCGTTCCCGGCACGGCTTCTGAGCGCAACAGCAAAAACAGCGCTGACCTCACCGGCATCTATCTTGAGGACAATATTGAAGCGCGTCAGGGCACCAACCTGATCCCAGGGCTCCGCTTTGATTATCACAATCAGTTTGGCAGCAACTGGAGTCCGAGCCTGAACCTCTCTCAGGATTTGGGTGACATGTTCAAGGTTAAAGCGGGTATCGCTCGGGTATTTAAAGCGCCAAACTTGTATCAATCCAGCGAAGGCTATCTGCTTTCCACCCGCGGTAATGGCTGCCCGAATAACGTTTCCGAAGGAAGCTGTTATCTGTTAGGTAACCCGGATCTGGATCCGGAAATCAGCGTGAACAAAGAGATCGGCCTGGCCTTTGCCCTGGAAGGCTACGAGGCTGGAATTACCTGGTTCCGCAATGATTACAAAAACAAGATCGTTTCAGGAACGGATGTGCTGGGGCAGACAAGCAGCGGCGCAAATATCCTGCAATGGGAGAACGGCGGTAAGGCCGTTGTTGAAGGTCTGGAAGGCAACCTCACCGTCCCTGTTATTCGCGACACGCTAACCTGGCGTACTAATGCGACGTATATGATTCAGTCTGAAAGTAAAGACACCGGTAATCCGTTGTCGATTATCCCCAAATATACCGTCAACACCATGCTGGACTGGGAGGTTAACAGCAAGCTTTCAGCCAACGTAAGCTGGACGATGTACGGCCGCCAGAAGCCCAGAGAAAACGCTGAAATCCGCAAAGAGGAAAATGCGATGTCCAACAGAGAGATCGGCGCGTATTCCATCGTGGGTATCGGCAGTAACTATCAGCTGACCAAAAACCTGCGCCTGAATGCCGGCATCAGCAACCTCTTTGACAAGCAGATTTACCGTGAAAATGACGGTGCATCTACCTATAACGAACCGGGCCGCGCCTATTACGCTGGCGTAACCATGTCCTTCTGACCTTCAGGCGCCCGCGCTGCGGGCGCTAACCCTATTCTCTCCAGCCAGAAATCATAGTAGCATCCCGCCTGAAGTCTTCAGTTACGAGTTTAAAAACAATGACAACAAATGACGCCCCACAGGGCGAACTGGTTTTACGCACACTGGCAATGCCTGCGGATACGAATGCCAATGGCGATATTTTTGGCGGCTGGTTAATGTCGCAGATGGATATGGGCGGTGCAATCCTGGCAAAAGAGATTGCACACGGGCGCGTGGTAACCGTCCGGGTCGATGGCATGACCTTCCTGCGCCCTGTCGCGGTGGGGGACGTGGTGTGCTGTTACGCACGCTGCGTAAAACGCGGCAATACGTCTATCTCCATTAACATTGAAGTATGGGTGAAAAAAGTCTCTTCTGAACCGATTGGTCAGCGCTATAAGGCGACGGAGGCCCTGTTCATCTACGTGGCAGTGGATAGCGACGGTAAGCCCCGCCAGCTCCCACGGAGCTGATCCTCAGGTAAAAAAAAGCCTCCTTGCGGAGGCTTCTTTTATTCCATCTGTGCCCCGCCGTTCAGGCGGAAGACAATATTTACAATCAACCCATTGCCGGGTTTACCGGCTTCATAACGCCACCTGCGCATGGCCGATTTAACTTCGCGTTCAAACATATTCGCCGGCTGTGCGGACAGGATTTCCACGTTATCCACACGTCCATCAGCCGTAACGTCGAATTTCACCCGTACACGCCCTTCAATACGTAACGCCTGAGCACGTGCCGGATACTGCGGCTGGTTACGGCTCAGCGCGCGCGGGCCCGCTGGCGCCGTTACCGTCGGTTTTGTAGCGGTCGTGGTGTTACTCATCAGCGGACGTGACGGGGCGGCATTTTCAACCGGCTGCGTGGTGCGTGGCTCAACCGGACGCACTTCGCGTTTCGGACGCTCTTCCACCTTTTTGACCGGCTTGGGTTTTGGCTTCGGCTTAGGTTTCGGCTCTGGCTTATGGATCACCACCGGCGCTTCTTTTGGCGGTTCAGGAATCGGCTCGGGTTCCGGCTCGGGTTCAACAACGGGCTGTGGCGGCGGCGGCGCAACCTGCGGCGGTTCAAGATCCGCGGGCGATACCATGGTCACAGAAATTGGCTGCGCTGGCGCTGGCATTTCAATAACCTGATGAACCGAGGTATAGAGCAGACCCGCCACGACAGCACCGTGAATAACGACGGAAAGCAGCGTCGGCCATGGAAAGCGGCGAGGTAAATCAAGGGTCATCGAAGTCATAATCATCAACGTTAAAAAACCGAACCTCGATTTTAAATGCAAATAGCAATCATATTCAATAAGACACTTTGTCCTGGCGCAATTTAAGCGTATAAGAGGGCAAAAAAGGGGCATCCAGATCAGGGTTTTAACATTGTTATTATCTTTACATTGCAGTCATTTGTGCTTTCACATAACGTAAATGTCACTTTTACCGGTTAAGGAGCTTTGCCGTGCTTTATGTGATTTACGCTGAAGATGTACCTGATTCTCTGGAAAAACGTCTTTCCGTTCGCCCTGCCCATCTGGCGCGTTTACAGCTGCTACAGGATGAAGGTCGGTTGCTGACCGCAGGCCCGATGCCTGCCGTTGACAGCAACGATCCGGGAGCAGCGGGTTTTACCGGCTCCACGGTGATTGCCGAGTTTGAATCTCTGGAAGCCGCGCAGGCCTGGGCAGAAGCAGACCCGTACGTCGCAGCCGGCGTGTACGAGAAAGTCGCGGTTCGCCCGTATAAAAAAGTGTTCTGAAATGAAAGGCTCCCTCGGGAGCCTTTTCTTCATTCAGTGCAGCGACGCCAGCCTCGCCGCAAATCCAACAAACAGCAGGCCTATCAACCCGTTCCCCAGCTTCGCCAGTTTCTTTTTGGTTTTCAGGTAACGCGTGACAAACGCGCCTGAGAAAATGAGGAAGCTCATGTACATGAAGCTGATTAGCTCAAGCGTTGTGGCGAGGATCAGGAACGACGTGCCGGTATTCTTCGCATTGACATCAATGAACTGCACGAAGAACGATACGTAAAAGAGAATCGCTTTCGGGTTCGTCAGGCTCAGCACCAGCGAACGCTTAAGGATCGCGCTTGCCGGTTCGGCGCTACTTTCGTGCGCATTTTTTTGACGTGTCATAACGGACCAGAGCATTTTTCCGCCGAGCCACAGCAGATAAAACGCCCCAAGATAGCGGACAATATTAAATAATACCGGAGTGGTCTGGATCAACGCGGCAACGCCCGCCCAGGCCAGAAACATCAGCACGGCATCACCAATAAACACACCGGTGGCTGCCAGATAGCCTTTCTTAACGCCGTGGCCAATCCCTGTTTTCAGCACAAACAAGGTGTTCGGTCCTGGAACCAGCACGATAAAAAATGCGCCGACAACATAGGTCCAGAAATTCAGTACACCAAACTCCGCAAACACGTCTCACTCCTTTTGCTCAAAAACAGCGGGGATACCGGTAATTACGGTATCCCCTGAATCAGTTGCGCTATTGTACGCCGTTATAACCATCAAGATAAGTCGCGGCCAGTTCGTTACCAAATAATATGGCGTCTTTACTGTCCATGTCCGAAGACCATTTATCCTTCGCGTTGCCTGCGTACAATTCCTGCGACTTCGCATTTTCTTTCAGCTGATCGCGAATGCTTTGCTCGTATTCACTGGCTTCAGCCTGAGTCCGCCCTTCCGCACGGTCAGCTTTGCCCCGGGCATAAAGCTCGCGGAACTGCGCTACGTTCAGGTGATAATTTTTCTGCACGCTGGAGGTGTAATTGCCGCCAGTAAAGCTGGACTGATGCGACACGAAATAAAACGCGTGCCGTTCGGGTGAGGTTTTGCTACTGGCACAACCGCTTAATACTGCAATCCCGAAGAGTGCTGCCATCACTTTTACGTTCATCCTTTTTTCCTTTAATAAAGCCAATGTATTCCCCACGAAAAAACATAATCTGCCAATGAGGAAAATGACGAAAGTCCTAAACCTTCCCTGAGCGCATCCAGCGCCAAAAGTGCAATAAAAATCCAGAGATAAGGATTCATCTTTTAATATCATGACGTTATGGGGACGTAGTATATCGTGGAAAGCAGACGGGAGGAGACTGCAAAGATTGATAGTCTGGATGTTTAATGGGCACCTTTACGGTGCCCCTCATGCTTTTCAGATATCCTGGACCGCGAACAGCAGCGCGTTACGGTGTCTGTTCAGGCCACATTTTCTGATGGCGTGGATACGCATATTGCGGCGGGATTGTGCTTCCAGCCAACGAGCCTTACGACGACTCACCTGTCGCAACATGCGCCAGCGCCCTACTTCAGTTCTACTGCGCTTCATGTCTACAACTCTTTCTCTAACAGAGATGCCATTATATGCCTAAGCAGGCGGCAAACCAGCGCTTTTATCTGCCGTTTTTATTTGCCAGATGAATCCTGATGCGTAAACTCATAACAATACGCTTTCAAAAGGATTTTTTATTTATGACAACCTTCTACACCGTGGTGAGTTGGCTGGTCATTTTAGGATACTGGCTGTTAATTGCCGGGGTGACGTTGCGCATTCTGATGAAACGCAGAGCGGTACCTTCCGCCATGGCCTGGCTTCTGATTATCTACATTCTGCCGCTGGTGGGCATCATCGCCTATCTCTCTTTCGGTGAACTTCATCTGGGTAAACGCCGGGCCGAACGCGCCCGTGCCATGTGGCCCTCCACGGCAAAATGGCTTGCCGACCTTAAAGCCTGCAAGCATATCTTCGCCGAAGAGAACAGCAGCGTGGCCGCATCTTTGTTCAAGCTGTGCGAACGCCGCCAGGGCATTGCTGGGGTAAAAGGCAATCAGCTGCAACTGATGACCTCTTCCGATGACGTGATGCAGGCGCTGATCCGTGATATCCAGCTAGCCCGGCATAATATCGAGATGGTGTTTTATATCTGGCAGCCGGGCGGCATGGCGGACCAGGTCGCCGAATCGCTGATGGCCGCTGCACGTCGCGGTATCCACTGCCGCCTGATGCTGGACTCCGCCGGCAGCGTGGCCTTTTTCCGTAGCCCGTGGGCAGGCATGATGCGCAACGCCGGTATCGAGGTGGTCGAGGCGCTGAAAGTGAATCTTATGCGCGTCTTTCTGCGCCGCATGGATCTTCGTCAGCACCGGAAAATGGTTCTGATCGATAACTATATCGCCTACACCGGCAGCATGAACATGGTCGACCCCCGCTTCTTTAAACAGGATTCCGGCGTGGGGCAATGGATCGATTTGATGGCTCGCATGGAAGGCCCGGTGGCAACCTCTATGGGCATCGTCTATTCGTGCGACTGGGAAATTGAAACCGGTAAACGCATTCTTCCCCCGCCGCCGGATGGCAATATCATGCCGTTTGAGGAAGCCAGCGGGCACACTATCCACACTATCGCCTCCGGTCCTGGCTTCCCGGAAGATCTGATCCATCAGGCACTGCTTACCGCCGCGTACTCAGCGCGGGAATATCTGATCATGACCACGCCCTATTTCGTCCCCAGCGACGACCTTCTGCACGCCATCTGTACAGCGGCTCAGCGCGGAGTGGATGTGAGCATTATTATGCCGCGCAAGAACGATTCGCTGCTGGTCGGGTGGGCAAGTCGCGCGTTCTTTAGTGAGCTGCTGGCCGCGGGCGTTAAAATCTATCAGTTCGAAGGCGGTCTGTTACACACCAAGAGCGTGCTGGTAGACGGAGAGCTGAGCCTGGTGGGTACCGTCAACCTCGATATGCGCAGTCTGTGGCTGAATTTTGAAATTACGCTGGTCATTGATGACGCCGGTTTCGGCGGCGATCTGGCGGCGGTTCAGGATGATTATATCTCCCGCTCACGCCTGCTGGACGCCAGACTGTGGGCGAAACGTCCGCTGTGGCAGCGAATTGCCGAACGACTGTTTTACTTCTTTAGTCCGTTGCTGTAAAACGTGCCCAACGATGTTTAACAGGTAGTCATCATGGAAATGGATCTGAACAATCGCCTGACCGAAGACGAAACGCTCGAACAGGCCTACGATATTTTTCTCGAGCTGGCGGTCGATAATCTCGACCCTGCTGACGTCATTCTTTTCAACCTGCAATTTGAAGAGCGTGGCGGTGCTGAGCTGTTCGATCCGTCTGAAGACTGGGCCGAACACGTCGATTTTGATCTCAACCCGGACTTCTTCGCTGAGGTGGTAATTGGCCTGGCAGATGAAGACGGCGGAGAAATTAACGACATCTTTGCCCGCGTCCTGCTGTGCCGCGAGAAAGACCATAAGCTGTGCCATATTCTCTGGCGCGAATAATAAAAAAGGCTGCCCGCGCAGCCTTTTTTATTTAATCCGGCAAGGCATTTCCACAGCGGTGACAAAACCGCGCCCCGGGTTCATGATTTCCCTGCTGACAATTCGGACATTTGCGTTGCTGCTTGCTGTTCTGGAAGGCGCTGCTCATATGGGTGGTAATTAGCCCCGTCGGTATCGCTATCACCGAATAACCGATCAGGATAAGAACCGATGCCACAATACGTCCGAGCGGCGTATCCGGTGTAATATCGCCATAGCCCACGGTGGTCACCGTGACGATAGCCCAGTAAACCGACGCATTAAGCGTGGTAAACCCGTATTTTGGCCCTTCGATTAAATACATCAGGGAGCCAAAAACGATCATCACGATAGCAATAAACGAATAGAAGAGAATAAGCTGGTGGCGGGCGCTGACAATGGCGACCCAAAAAACCCTCAGCGACGGCATAAAGCGAAGCAGCTTCAGAATTCGTAACACACGAATCGCCCGCATTGCGCGCCAGGCAAACACATAATTCAGGCTGATCTCAGGCCACAGCCACATGACATACAGCGGCAGGATAGTGGCTAAATCAATAAATCCCCAGAAGCTGAAAACGTATTTCGCTGGATTTGGCCAGCTAATGACCCTCAGCACATACTCTGCGGTAAACACCAGCGTGACGATCAATTCCAGCCAGACAAAAACGTGCCACTCCTCATACGTCATGTGGTACTGCGTTCCGGCACCGGATTCGATAAAGATAATAATGACGCTAATCAGCGCAAATAAGCCACACAGACCCTCGAAACGGCGACCGGAAACCGTTTCTGGATCAAATAAAAGGTGATAAAGCCGCTGACGGGCCGACGTGAATAATCGCGACACATTAACCTCTAAAAAATAAGGGCTGACATCATGTCAGCCCTTGCGATTATAACGGGTCTACTTTCAGGCAGGAAACCGCATGTCGGAAACTGCCCTCCAGAACCGGCCGTGTTTTTGCACATTCCGGCCCGGCTATTGGGCATCGCGTACGGAATACGCAGCCTGAAGGCGGGTTGATTGGCGAAGGCAGTTCACCTTCCAGAAGCTGAATGGTTTTATTTTTTTCCAGATCGGGATCCGGAACGGGAACCGCAGACATCAGCGCTTTGGTATAAGGGTGCAGCGGATTATGGTACACCTCATCATACGTGCCCAGTTCCACGGCGTGGCCCAGATACATGACCAGCACACGGTCTGAAATGTGTTTTACCACCGCCAGATCGTGGGCGATGAAGATCAGCGACAGCCCCATTTCCCGTTGCAGTTTCTGTAGCAGGTTAACCACCTGGGCCTGGATGGAAACGTCCAGCGCCGAAACCGGCTCATCACAGATAATCAGTTTCGGTTCAAGGATCAACGCGCGTGCGATACCGATACGCTGGCACTGACCGCCGGAAAACTCGTGAGGGTAGCGGTTGATGAGGTTAGGCAACAGACCCACCTTCAGCATCATCGCTTTCACCCGATCGCGAACTTCCTGGCGCGGCATCTTCGGATGATAGGTGCGCAGCGGCTCGGCAATGATTTCGCCAATGGTCATACGCGGGTTCAGGGACGCCAGAGGATCCTGGAAAATCATCTGGATATCACTGCGCACATTGCGCCATTCATCCGGCTTCATCCCCAGCAGATCTTTGCCAAGCCAGGCCACTTTCCCGTCGGTGGCTTTCACCAGGCCGATGATCGCACGCGCAAACGTCGACTTGCCGCAGCCGGATTCGCCCACCACGCCCAGGGTCTCCCCTTCGTACAGGCGTAGCGTGACGCCATCCACCGCTTTCAGGGTTTTGGCAGGCTGCCAGAACCACTGTTTACCGTCTTTGATATCGAAATGGACCTTCAGGTCAGCGATTTCGAGCAGCACATTTCTTTTTTCGTCGATTGCGTTCATACCAGATCCTCCAGCGGCTTAAAGCAGGCGCGTAGACGGCCTGGGGCAAACGCTTCCAGCGGCGGTGCGCTGTTACAGATTTCCATCGCATGCGGACAGCGTGGCTGGAACGGGCAGCCTTTTGGCAAACGCAGCAGGTTTGGCGGGTTGCCTGGGATAGTCAGCAGCGACTCCCCTTCCGCATCGAGGCGCGGTACGGCATTCAGCAGCCCGATAGAGTACGGGTGGGCTGGCTGGTAGAACACATCGCGGGCATTACCGTATTCCATCGTGCGGCCTGCATACATGACTAACACTTTGTCGCAGATCCCGGCAACGACGCCTAAATCGTGGGTGATCATGATGATGGCGGTGTTGAACTCACGCTTCAGCTCGTTCAGCAACGTCATGATCTGCGCCTGGACGGTCACGTCGAGAGCGGTGGTTGGTTCATCAGCGATCAGCAGTTTTGGCCGGCAAAGCAATGCCATCGCGATCATGACGCGCTGACGCATACCGCCGGAGAACTCGTGCGGGTACATGCGCATGCGCTTGCGTGCTTCAGGCATTTTCACCGCATCCAGCATTTTGACGGACTCTTCAAACGCTTCGGCTTTGCCCAGCCCCTTGTGGAGCATCAGCACTTCCATCAGCTGTTCACCCACCCGCATATAGGGGTTCAGGGAGGTCATCGGATCCTGGAAAATCATTGAAATCTGCTCGGCGCGCAGTTTGTTCAGCTCATGTTCCGGCAAATTCAGGATCTCTTTCCCGTTAAACGTCGCCGAACCCCCTATCACGCCGTTTGACGCCAGCAGGCCCATCAGCGCGAATGCGGTCTGGGATTTACCGGAACCGGATTCGCCCACAATGCCCAGCGTTTCACCGGCACGCAAGTCGAAGTTGAGATCGTTAACGGCAGTCACATCACCGTCGGGGGTTTTAAACGTCACGCGGAGGTCTTTAACGTCCAGCAGTGCGCTGGTCCGCTGTTGCGCCTGTGGCGCGATTGCCGTTTCAATAATGGTCATGACGGCGCTCCTTAACGGTCTTTCGGGTCGAGGGCATCACGCAGGCCATCGCCGATAAAGTTGAAACAGAACAGGGTGACGACCAGGAAGCCCGCCGGATACAGCAGTAACCACGGTGACACTTCCATGGAGTTTGCGCCGTCACTTAACAGAGCGCCCCAGCTACTCAACGGCTCTTGCGTACCTAATCCCAGGAAGCTCAGGAAAGATTCAAACAAGATCATACTTGGCACCAGCAGGGAGGCGTATACCACCACCACGCCCAGCACGTTAGGAACGATATGACGCACCACAATATTGGCGGTAGAAACGCCACCAACCTGTGCGGCTTCGATAAACTCCTTACGTTTAAGGCTCAGCGTCTGGCCGCGCACAATACGCGCCATATCCAGCCAGGACACCATCCCGATCGCCACGAAGATCAGCAGGATATTTTGACCAAAGAAGGTCACCAGCAGAATGACGAAGAACATGAACGGGAAGGAGTTCAGGATTTCAAGCATACGCATCATCACGGAGTCCACTTTCCCGCCGAGGTAACCGGAAAGCGAACCGTAAAGTGTGCCGACAATTACCGCCACCAGCGCCGCTGCGATGCCAACCATCAGGGAGATACGGCCGCCAATCGCCACACGCACCAGCAAATCACGCCCGGAGGAGTCGGTACCGAAATAGTGCCCGGATTCCATATCCGGCGCGCTGGACATCATGCCCCAGTCCGTATCGAAATAGGTGAACTGAGAGAGCATTGGTGCCAGGGTTACGAACAGCGCGATAAGCACCAGCACGACCAGGCTGGCAACGGCGGCACGGTTATGCATAAAACGACGGCGGGCGTCTTGCCAAAGGCTACGACCTTCGACCTCCAGCTTTTCACTGAAGTTTTCCAGCGCCTCGCTGTTTTTCTTACTCAACATCATGGCGTGCTCCAGTTAGTAACGGATTTTCGGATCGATAACGGCATACAGCACATCGACAACGGCATTAAAGAGAATGGTCAGCGCGCCCACGAGGATCGTCAGGCTCAGCACCAGCGAATAGTCTCGGTTAAGCGCCCCGTTAACAAACAACTGCCCGATGCCCGGCAGGCCATAAATGGTTTCAATCACCATTGAACCCGTAATAATGCCGACGAATGCAGGACCCATATAGGAGAGCACCGGTAACAGTGCAGGCTTGAGAGCGTGACGGAAAATAATCCGGCGCATCGGCAACCCTTTCGCTCGGGCGGTACGGATAAAGTTCGAGTGCAGGACTTCAATCATTGAACCACGCGTAATACGGGCGATACTGGCAATGTAGGCCAGAGATAATGCCACCATCGGCAATATCATGAACTTCAGCGCCCCGCCATTCCAGCCGCCCCCGGGCAGCCATTTAAGGGTTATCGCGAATATCATGACCAGCAACGGCGCGACAACGAAGCTGGGGATAACCACCCCGGTCATTGCGACCCCCATTACGGCGTAATCCCATCGGGTATTTTGTTTTAGTGCGGCGATAACGCCCGCAGTGACACCGAGAACAACGGCCAGGATAAATGCAGCAGCCCCTAATTTAGCCGATACCGGGAAGCTGGACGCCACCAGGTCGTTAACGGAATAGTCTTTATATTTGAATGACGGACCAAAATCACCGTGTGCAAGTTGCTTCAGATAGTTGAAGTACTGCGTGGTGATAGGATCGTTTAAATGGTATTTCGCTTCGATGTTGGCCATAACTTCTGGCGGAAGCGTGCGTTCACCGGTAAAAGGACTGCCCGGCGCAAGACGCATCATAAAGAAGGAAATTGTAATTAGAATAAATAACGTTGGAATCGCTTCAAGACAGCGACGCAGGATAAATTTCAACATTGCCCGTACCTTCTGGCGTGTGCCTGATGAATGTTACAAAATAGACACAGTGGGGCAAGCTCGCTCGCCCCACGTATTGCCATTAATGCTTGATAATATAAAGATTCTTAACGGAAATATTATCCAACGGGTCTTTACCGGTATAACCCCCTACCCATGGTTTCACCAGGCGGGCGTTAACGTAGTAGTAAACCGGAACGATCGCAGAGTCTTTATCGAGCTGTTGTTCTGATTTCGCGTACAGATCGGCGCGCTGGGCGTCATCTGCCACTTTCAGGGTATCGCCAATCAGCTTATCAAACGCCGGGCTCTTATAGTGTGCGGTATTGTTCGAACTGTCGCTGAGCATGGTGTTCAGGAATGAGGTCGGTTCGTTATAGTCCGCACACCATCCTGCACGTGCCACGTCAAAGGTTCCCTGATGGCGCGTATCGAGGAAGGTTTTCCATTCCTGATTTTCCAGCTTCACGTTCACGCCGAGATTTTTCTTCCAGATTGACGCGACGGCAATAGCCAGTTTTTTATGCAGATCGGAGGTGTTGTACAGCAGACTAAACGTCAGCGGCTTGTCGGCGGTATAGCCCGCTTCAGCCAGCAGCTTTTTCGCTTCTTCGTTACGTTTTTCCTGGGACCATTTGAACCATTCAGGTTCAACAAGCTTCATACCGTCGGTGTAAGGCGGGGTGTAGCTGTAAGCCGGCAGGTCGCCCTGATTCTTCACTTTATTCACGATAATGTCGCGATCCAGAGCCAGCTTCAGTGCGGTACGAACACGTACGTCGGTGAACGGTGCTTTCTGGTTGTTAATTTCATAATAGTAGGTGCACAGATACGGATCGACGTGAACTTCTTTCGGGATCTCTTTTTTCAGCTTCTGGAACAGTTCAATCGGCATGTTGTTATAGGTCATGTCGATTTCGCCGCTGCGGTAGCGGTTTACGTCCGTTACCTCAGAAGAGATTGGCAGGTAGGTGACCTGATTGATAACCGTCTTGGCATTATCCCAATACTGCGGGTTGCGCTCCAGCACCATACGCTCGTTAACGACCCAGTCCTTCAGCTTATATGCACCGTTGGTCACGATATTCGCAGGCTGCGTCCATTTTTCACCAAATTTTTCTACCGCGGATTTTGGTACCGGAGAAACGGACGGGTGAACCAGCAACTTATAGAAGTACGGAACAGGTTCGCTCAACGTCACTTCAAAAGTGTTGGCATCGATGGCTTTTACGCCCAGGTCGGTTACTGGCTTTTTACCCGTGATGATGTCATCAATATTGGCGATATGGCCATACTGGAGGTAACTCGCGTACGGGGAGGCGGTATTCGGATCCGCCAGACGCTGCCAGCTATAGACGAAATCTTCGGCGGTAACCGGCGTACCGTCAGACCATTTGGCATCTTTACGCAGATGGAAGGTCCAGACTTTAAAATCTTTGTTGTCCCATTTTTCCGCCACGCCCGGAGCCGGGTGGCCGTCTACGTCAGTCACCAGCAGACCTTCAAACAGATCGCGGTTAACGTTAGACTCTGGAACACCTTCAATTTTGTGCGGATCAAGAGACTGCACTTCCGCACCGTTATTACGTACCAGCGTTTGCTTCTCAGCCAGCTGAACACCAGCAGGAACGTCCGCAGCCATTGCAGCGTTGCCCGCGATTAGCGCAGTTAAAATCCCCGCCGCTACCAGACTTTTTTTTGTGATGATGGACATTGTGTTGATACTCCACTCATTATTATGACTGGCCTTCGCCAGTTGTGTAATCCCCTGTTGGGGCCTGTACAGCGCAGGAGTTTTTTTTGCTGCTGTCAGGTTCTTTTTTTACTTCTTGCTATCATCGACTTCATTATTACTGACCGCTCGTACGGCGATCTTGCGTCGATTCTTTACACCTCTCCCCTGTCAGTGAGGTGTGCTGGAAAGCTTAAGTGAGGTCTATATGAAAATAGTTCTCATCAACTTGTTTAATGCCGCAAAATATAAGGCCGGAAAGTACCAAATGGTGCCAACTCTCGCCAATACATTTTGCAAATTTGTTAAGCATTTCTCTTTTACGGAGTCAGGCGTAGCTATGCCGCCGACCACCTTTCACGCCAAAAACAAGTAAAACCCTTACAATACATTCAGTTGTAGAGTTCTCTCGTGACTGGTGCGATGACATGACAAATTCGAACGATTTTTCACGAAAATTTAACATCTGGTTATTATTTAGCACATTCGTCTGGGTCAGCGTCGAAATTACTAATATCATTTCGGTTATCTGTCAGCAAGCCCCAGAGTATCATGTGAGTAAAATAACAGAGCGTTTGAAGGATTTATGGGCAGAGAAGCAAACTGAAAATAAACAACCTCTTGAAAATCAACAAAAGAGGGTTATTAGTAGAACTTATTATGGCTAGTGCGTATTTCAACTTTATTTATATGATTTGCTGATATTCACGTAAAAAAACGGAGCCGCTGGCTCCGCTCTTTCAAACGAAAGTCAGTGTACTAATCCGGGGAATATACTTTTTATACCGGTAACGATAAATTCGATGCCTAACGCCATTAACAACAGACCCATGATACGGGTAATCACGTTGATGCCCGTTTGTCCCAGCAAGCGAACCAGCCATGGTGCAATACGAAATACGCCCCAGCAGCAAAGTGCGAACAGGGCAATGGCGACAGAGAAGCCAATCAGGTGCATCAGGCTGTGATAGCGTGTTCCCCATACAATGGTAGAACTGATTGCCCCCGGGCCCGCCATCAGCGGCAGTGCCAGTGGCACCACGCCGATGCTCTCGCGGATAGCTGTCTCTGATTTTTCCTGCTTGTTCTGTTTATCCTCCCCCAGCTTGCCGCTGATCATCGACATGGCAATCGTCACCACCAGGATCCCGCCTGCTATTCGGAACGAATCAATCGAGATGCCGAAGACCTGAAGAATGGCGTCCCCCAGATAAAGAGACGTAAGCAAGATAATCGCCACCGACAGGTTTGCCGTCAGGTTGGTTTTATTTCGCGCGGCAGCTGTCTGATAACTGGTCATACTGATGAAGACAGGGATAATCCCTACCGGGTTGACCAGGGCAAACAAGCCAATAAAAAACTTGAAATATGTAGGGAAATCAAAGAGCGTTTGAATCACATTAAGCTCCGCAATTGAGCATGGTCAGGGAGAGACAGCGTGTAATGATAAATCCGCGCTGAAGATACGCTTTTTAGCCGCACACTTCACCAGAAATCTGTTCTAAAACGTTATCAATTCATGATGTTAAACATTTGTATAATCAATGATAGCGCCACTTCCAATAGTTACTTAATTATTTAACACTGGAATAATTAGCACAAAATAACCCTGCTGAAAGGTATCAGCTTAGGACAAAATTGATCTTGATCATAATTTTCGTACTCAGAAGTGAGTAATCTTGGTTACGCCGCCAGGGAGATCACCTATCAAAAAGGTATGATGCTAAGGTAAGGCTCTTTTAGTAAGTTAGTGAGCGGAAGCAGTGAGTAATCCTTTGTTTTACTGTGTGTTACGCAAGTGGGATCGGCTCTGACTATACTGTCAGACGTATCGAGCGCTGGTTTACTAAAAGAGTTTAAACATTATCAGGAGAGCATTATGGCTGTTACCAATATCGCTGAACTGAACGCCCTCGTCGAGCGCGTGAAAAAAGCCCAGCGTGAATATGCCAATTTCACCCAAGAACAGGTTGATAAAATCTTCCGCGCGGCCGCTCTGGCTGCTGCAGATGCTCGAATCCCTCTCGCTAAAATGGCCGTTGCCGAATCCGGTATGGGTATCGTTGAAGATAAAGTGATCAAAAACCACTTTGCTTCAGAGTATATCTACAACGCCTATAAAGATGAGAAAACCTGCGGTGTGCTGTCAGAAGACGACACTTTTGGCACCATCACTATCGCTGAACCCATCGGCATTATTTGCGGTATCGTTCCAACCACTAACCCAACCTCTACCGCCATCTTCAAATCTCTTATCAGTCTGAAAACACGTAACGCAATCATTTTCTCCCCGCATCCACGTGCGAAAGACGCCACCAACAAAGCAGCGGATATCGTGCTTCAGGCTGCCATTGCTGCGGGTGCGCCAAAAGATCTGATCGGTTGGATCGACCAACCTTCTGTTGAACTGTCCAATGCCCTGATGCATCACCCGGACATTAACCTAATCCTGGCGACCGGCGGTCCTGGTATGGTTAAAGCAGCATACAGCTCCGGTAAACCAGCCATCGGCGTAGGCGCAGGTAATACTCCTGTTGTGATCGACGAAACGGCAGATATCAAGCGTGCAGTTGCCTCTGTGCTGATGTCGAAAACCTTCGATAACGGCGTTATCTGTGCATCTGAACAGTCTGTTGTCGTGGTTGATTCGGTATACGACGCCGTTCGTGAACGTTTCGCCAGCCACGGCGGCTACCTGTTGCAAGGTAAAGAACTGAAAGCCGTTCAGGACGTGATTCTGAAAAATGGTGCACTGAACGCAGCTATCGTAGGTCAGCCAGCGTATAAAATCGCTGAACTCGCCGGCTTTAGCGTCCCTGCTACCACCAAGATTCTGATTGGTGAAGTGAAAGTCGTTGATGAAAGTGAGCCGTTTGCTCACGAAAAACTGTCCCCGACACTGGCAATGTACCGTGCGAAAGATTTCGATGACGCGGTAGAAAAAGCAGAGAAGCTGGTGGCGATGGGCGGTATCGGCCACACCTCTTGCCTGTACACCGACCAGGATAACCAGCCAGAGCGTGTTGCTTACTTCGGTCAGAAGATGAAGACGGCACGTATTCTGATCAACACCCCTGCTTCTCAGGGTGGTATCGGTGACCTGTATAACTTCAAACTCGCACCTTCCCTGACTCTGGGTTGTGGTTCCTGGGGTGGTAACTCCATCTCTGAAAACGTTGGTCCAAAACACCTGATCAACAAGAAAACCGTTGCTAAGCGAGCTGAAAACATGTTGTGGCACAAACTTCCGAAATCTATCTACTTCCGCCGCGGCTCTCTGCCAATCGCGCTGGACGAAGTGATTACTGATGGCCACAAACGTGCGCTCATCGTGACTGACCGTTTCCTGTTCAACAATGGCTATGCAGACCAGATCACCTCTGTTCTGAAAGCTTCTGGCGTCGAAACTGAAGTCTTCTTTGAAGTTGAAGCTGACCCAACCCTGAGCGTTGTACGTAAAGGCGCTGAACTGGCTAACTCCTTCAAACCTGATGTGATCATCGCACTGGGTGGCGGTTCCCCAATGGACGCCGCGAAAATTATGTGGGTCATGTACGAGCATCCGGAAACCCACTTCGAAGAACTGGCGCTGCGCTTTATGGATATCCGTAAACGTATCTACAAGTTCCCGAAAATGGGCGTGAAAGCGAAAATGATCGCCGTCACCACTACTTCCGGTACCGGTTCAGAAGTGACGCCATTTGCTGTTGTGACTGATGACGCAACGGGTCAGAAATATCCGCTGGCTGACTACGCACTGACTCCAGATATGGCTATCGTTGACGCCAACCTGGTCATGGAAATGCCGAAATCACTGTGTGCGTTCGGTGGTCTGGATGCGGTAACTCACGCCCTGGAAGCTTACGTTTCCGTACTGGCTTCTGAGTTCTCTGACGGTCAGGCTTTACAGGCACTGAAACTGCTGAAAGAAAACCTGCCAGCTTCTTACAACGAAGGTTCGAAAAACCCTGTAGCTCGTGAACGTGTACACAGTGCGGCAACCATCGCGGGCATTGCATTTGCTAACGCCTTCCTGGGTGTCTGTCACTCCATGGCGCACAAGCTGGGTTCACAGTTCCACATTCCTCACGGTCTGGCGAACGCCCTGTTGATCAGCAACGTTATCCGCTATAACGCCAACGACAACCCAACCAAGCAGACTGCATTCAGCCAGTACGACCGTCCGCAAGCTCGTCGTCGCTACGCTGAAATCGCAGACCACCTGGGTCTGAGCGCACCGGGCGACCGTACTGCAGCGAAGATCGAGAAACTGCTGGCATGGCTGGAAAGCCTGAAGGCTGAACTGGGTATTCCTAAATCTATCCGCGAAGCAGGCGTTCAGGAAGCTGACTTCCTCGCTCACGTAGATAAGCTGTCTGAAGATGCATTCGATGACCAGTGTACTGGTGCTAACCCGCGCTACCCACTGATTTCCGAACTGAAACAGATCCTGCTGGATACCTATTACGGTCGTAACTTCACTGAAAGCGATGTCGCTGCCGTAAAAGTTGACATCCCCGCAGTTGTAAAGGCTGACAAGAAAGCGAAGAAAAATGCTTGATTGACAGTGTGAAAAAAAACCCGCCGCTGGCGGGTTTTTTTATATCTGAGGATCCGTAAGACATTTTTTTTATTTGCGATTGTCGCCCTGTAACGCCATCAGCGAGCCTACAGCCAGCGCCTCTTTATAATGCTTGCGGCAGACCGAGACATAACGTTCATTGCCCCCTATCACCACCTGCTCGCCATCAGCATAAGGCTTGCCCGACTGGTCCAGGCGAAGAACCATACTTGCCTTGCGGCCACAAAAGCAGATAGTTTTCAGCTCAACCAGCTTATCCGACCAGGCGAGCAGATACTGGCTACCGGCAAATAACTCACCGCGAAAGTCAGTGCGTAATCCATAGCAAAGAACGGGAATATCCAGCTCATCAACGACCTCTGAAAGCGCATGGACCTGCTCGCGGGTCAGGAACTGGCTTTCATCTACCAGCACGCAATGGACAGGCTTAGAGGCATGCTGGGCACGAATGTCCTCAAGCAGGTCCGTTTCAGGGTTAAACAGCCTTGCAGGCGACGAGAGCCCTATTCTTGAGCTTACCTTCCCTGCCCCAAAGCGATCGTCGATTTCGGCGGTATAAACAACGGTACGCATCCCCCGCTCCTGATAATTGTATGAGGATTGCAGTAACGCCGTCGATTTCCCTGCATTCATTGCCGAATAGTAGAAATAAAGTTGTGCCATTGGCCGAAGAACCCTAATCAATGTGTAATATTCCCGATGGATCATTGTACCATATTTTGTATTGTCATCAGCGGCGGGCTGCGTGCTCCAGGCTGTTCTGCACCAATAAACTCTTCGTTGATAGCGCAAAATAATGCGTTAAAACAGACAGTAAAGGCTTTTAGCACGGACAATAAGGCGAGCTCGACACCGGAGATAACACTTCTTTTTATAGTGGCTTCTGCAATCTTTAAAATTCACTATTTATTAACTATTCTTCTGTTCGCTGCGCTTAGCCGGAGTAATACGAAAGGCTGATATTTATCAACCGCAACTATAATTCCTGAGGTAAAAGTCACAAAACAAACATGCAAATGACGCGCTTTTGCCGTTTGAAACGATATCTCATCGCCCCAGCAAACAATGAAATTTAAGTTAGCGTAATTAATAATAGCGTCATTAATTTTGTATTTTTTGAATTCCTTACATTCCAACCTATTGCACAAGTGAAATTAACGCTCTATTATTAGGACAACAAACCCACCCCCATTATAAGTTTGAGATTACTACAATGAGCGAAGCACTTAAAATTCTGAACAACATCCGTACTCTTCGTGCGCAGGCAAGAGAATGTACCCTTGAAACGCTTGAAGAGATGCTCGAAAAATTAGAAGTTGTCGTTAACGAACGTCGTGAAGAAGAAAGCGCAGCAGCGGCTGAAATCGAAGAACGTACACGTAAACTGCAACAGTATCGCGAAATGCTGATTGCCGATGGTATCGATCCAAACGAATTGCTGAACAGCATGGCTGCGGCTAAAACCGGTACCAAAGCAAAACGCGCAGCACGTCCTGCTAAATATAGCTACATCGACGAGAACGGCGAAGAGAAAACCTGGACCGGCCAGGGTCGTACTCCTGCTGTAATCAAGAAAGCTATGGACGAACAAGGTAAACAACTGGATGACTTCCTGATCAAGGATTAATCTGGAAAGATTCTGAAAAATCCCGCTTAATGCGGGATTTTTTATGCCCATAATATTCCCCAAACATCTCCTTACATTCTGTCATATTGCCTGGCTCACTATTTAACGTCCTTGACAATCTCCAGCCAATTACGGATCGACAGGCATAAAAAAACCGGTGGGCATCGCCACACCGGTCTTGTTCACTGGTCCGTGAGTTTATTACTTAATACCCACGCTACCTTTGAGCCAGGCTTTAAATTCTTCACCCAGGCTGTTATGGCGAATGCCATATTCGACGAATGCCTGCATATAACCGAGCTTATTACCGCAGTCATGGCTCTTACCTTTCATATGGTAGGCTTCCACGGTCTCTTTCTCTATCAGCATATCGATAGCATCCGTCAGCTGGATTTCATCGCCCGCACCCGGAGGCGTTTTGGCCAGCAGCGCCCAGATTTCAGCACTCAGTACGTAACGGCCAACGACAGCAAGGTTAGACGGCGCGACGTCCGCTTTAGGTTTTTCAACAACGCCAACCATTGGTACGCTTTCACCAGGTTGCAGGGCAACACCTTTGCAGTCAACCACACCGTAAGCAGTCACATCGTCGACTGGCTCAACCATAATCTGGCTGCTGCCGGTTTCGTCGAAGCGTTTAATCATTTCCGCCAGGTTTTCCTGGGAAAGATCGGACTCATACTCATCAAGGATCACGTCGGGCAGAATAACCGCGACCGGCTCATCACCCACTACCGGATGTGCACACAATACTGCGTGCCCCAGGCCCTTCGCCAGGCCCTGACGAACCTGCATAATGGTAACGTGTGGAGGGCAAATAGACTGCACTTCCTCCAGCAGCTGGCGCTTTACGCGTTTTTCCAGCATTGCTTCGAGTTCGAAACTGGTATCGAAATGGTTTTCGATAGAGTTTTTAGATGAATGCGTCACCAGTACAATTTCGGTGATACCTGCCGCAATACACTCATTCACGACATACTGGATTAATGGCTTATCAACCAGAGGCAGCATCTCTTTTGGGATTGCCTTCGTCGCTGGCAACATCCTGGTACCCAATCCCGCCACCGGGATAACGGCCTTTCTGACTTTCGAATTTAGGGCAGCCATTGAAATTCTCCTGAACTGTTCAAGTTTTGAACTTTTATGCATTGAATAACGCGTTGAGTATACAGTCTCAGCCACTAATACGGGTCTGAAAAGAACGCGTTGCCGATCAATTAAGACAAATACGCATGAAACTTGCAGCGATAGTAGCACTGCCAGCAAAAACACAGGTAAAGCAATCTGAAAAATAAAACCTGACTGCTTACTCCGTGGACAACATTAAGCGTAACCGCCCACCGGCACCCCAAATTTGGCACTGCCAGGAGGTGCAGCGATGGCTAATTTGATTAAGGTAAGTATTACCCAACGTTCCCAACGGCACACCGTTACTCACCTGTATATGGTGTTCGCCGGTATTCAGCGTGGCATTTAATCCAGCAGAGACCAGAATAAGGTTATTCAACCCGCTGTGATAATAGCCAACCAGAAGCGGGAACTGCCCCGGCAAATTGGCCTGGCGAAAAAGTTGGTTGACCTGTTTTAGTAAACTGCCTAACTCAGGAAGTCGTTGCCCCTGATGGGATAATTGTTCCTGTAGCAATCCATTAAACAGCGCACGGAGTAATAAGGCCGCCAGAACGCCGTTATCACCCGCTCGGGTAACATCCAGGCAATAAAAAGCGAGGTCGGAATCTGATAGCGGCGCAATATCCAGCACCAGTCCAGGCTGGTCAGCCGCTACCAGCTGGCGATAATTTACTCTGCAATGAGAGATATTTTGCTGCACCGGCGGCTGAAGTTCCTGAAGCAGCTTCGCGGCCGCGAGCGGATTACTGACTAAAGCATCCCAGTCCTGGAAAAGACGTTCTTCTTCTTCCACCCGGGAATTAAACATATTGGGATACAGGCAGGCCAACACCGTTTCACGCAGTCTGTTTAAATCTTTAACCGGTTTGAGCAGGATATCCTGCACACCCAAACGCAACGCCTTAGCAATATCCGCCATATTTTCGGTCGCCGAGATCACCAGTATCGGTGTCTGATAACCTTCGTTACGCAGGTTTTCCACCAGCATTAATCCGTCCATGCGCGGCATCTCGAGATCGCAGATCATCAGATCAGGCGCCATGCTGGCCATTTTTTCCAGTGCCTCGACGCCATCTTCGGCAAGGGACGTGGTTGCACCCAGTGAGGATAACCACGAATCCAGTAGCGATCGGAAAACGGGCTCGTCTTCTACTATCAAAATATGTTTTCCGGCCAATGGCTGTGTCATGGTTCCTCCCCTGGCTGACAGTTACTCAATAGTGGCATGCTATTGGTACTATCGCCTGTCAGATTTTGCTGAAGTAATCAAAAAAGTGCTTAACGTGCTGTACGCACAAAAGGCAACAGTTCATCTATTTTCTTTTCGACGGCTAACGAGCCCGCTGCTATGGCGGCCTCAGCCCGGTGGAAATCAAGGGTAGAGATTTGTGGACAATAGGGCTGAATAAGAATATCCGGAGGATCGCCAGCCATACGGTTTCGCTTCAGGCGATTCTCAAGAATTTGAATGGAGGTCGTCATGATTTCAATGGCGTTCGGCGCGGTCACCGTGCGACGGGCAGTCAGGCGCCCTATTCTGCCGCGTAAACGCGCATGCCAGGCAAGTTTCTCTTCTTCCGCATCATCGCTCTGAAGATTAACCGGCATCAAATCCTGCTGCATAAGGTGAGCGTCGTGCTGTAAATCCACTGCAATGACGATATCTGCCCCCATGGCGCGCGTCAGAGAGATGGGGACAGGATTCACCACGCCACCATCAACGAGCCAGTAGCCATTATGAGGCACAGGCGCCATTAACCCAGGCATGCTACAGGATGCGCGAACGGCGAGATGAATATCCCCTTCGGTGAGCCATAACTCCCTGCCCGTACTGAGGTTGGTTGCAACGGCGCCGAAAGGCATTTGGCAGTGGCTGAAGTCAGCGAGGGGCATTATCTTACGAAACTGATTGAATACGCGTTCGCCGCGCAGCAGGCCGCCACGCTGCCAGGAGAGATCCATCAGGCGCAGTACATCCCAGTAACTAAAGGAGCGCACCCAGCTTTCAAGCTGCGGGAGCTTACCGCAGGCGTACGCGGATCCGACCAGCGACCCGATAGAACATCCTGCGACAATATCAACGTCAATCCCCATCTGGTTTAAGGTATTGATAACGCCAATATGTGACCAACCCCGGGCTGCACCTGAGCCCAACGCCAGTCCAATTTTTACCTTTCTCATTAGCCCTGTTTTACTTCCCCTGGATTCCCGACATAGCGTCAACGCACCTGCTCAGTTAACATATTGCTACCTTAAGCGTTTAACGCCTTATTTTTTGTTCCAGGAAGAGAATCGTGTCTCAACTCTGCCCCTGTGGTAGCGCTCTGGAGTATAGCCTATGTTGCCAGCGATATCTTTCTGGCGAGCAGGTTGCACCAGACCCGTCACACCTTATGCGCTCGCGGTATACTGCTTTTGTGATCAAAAACGCAGACTACCTGATTAAAACCTGGCATCCGTCCTGTGATGCTGCCGATTTTCGGCAAGAGATTGAAGCCGGATTTGCCAACACCGTCTGGCTGGGCCTTACCGTCTTTGATGCCGCTCCCGGCCGCGATGCCAACGAGGGCTATGTCAGTTTTGTCGCCCGCTTTAGCGAACAAAACAAACCCGGCGCCATCATTGAACGCTCACGGTTCTTAAAGGACAGCGGGCAATGGTATTATATTGACGGCACACGTCCGCAATTCGGTCGTAACGATCCCTGCCCCTGTGGTTCAGGAAAAAAATTTAAAAAGTGTTGCGGCAGTAATGCCTGACAACTCAGATTTCGCAAATACATAAACAGGATTTCCCGGCGATGCAATCATTACAACGTAAAGTTCTGCGCACTATCTGTCCCGATCAAAAAGGACTGATCGCACGAATTACCAACATTTGCTACAAGCATGAACTGAATATCGTGCAGAACAACGAGTTCGTTGACCACCGTACCGGTCGCTTCTTTATGCGTACCGAGCTGGAAGGTATTTTCAACGACACAACCCTGCTTGCCGATCTGGACAGCGCCCTGCCGGAAGGCTCGGTGCGCGAGTTAAACCCGGCGGGTCGTCGCCGCATTGTCATTCTGGTCACCAAAGAGGCGCACTGCCTGGGCGATCTGCTGATGAAAGCCAACTACGGTGGCCTGGACGTCGAAATTGCCGCCGTCATTGGCAACCACGAGACGCTGCGTACGCTGGTTGAACGTTTCGACATTCCGTTTGAACTGGTCAGCCATGAAGGTCATACCCGCGAAGAGCACGACAACCTGATGGCTGCTGCGATTGAAGCACATAACCCGGACTACGTGGTGCTGGCAAAATACATGCGCGTGCTGACGCCATCCTTCGTGGCGCGCTTCCCGAACAAAATTATCAACATCCACCACTCCTTCCTGCCAGCCTTTATTGGCGCGCGTCCGTACCACCAGGCGTACGAGCGTGGGGTGAAGATCATTGGCGCAACCGCGCACTACGTGAATGATAATCTGGACGAAGGCCCAATCATCATGCAGGACGTGATCCACGTGGATCACACCTACACGGCAGAAGATATGATGCGAGCTGGCCGTGACGTTGAGAAGAACGTACTGAGCCGTGCGCTTTATCAGGTACTTGCTCAGCGCGTCTTTGTGTACGGCAACAGAACGATTATTCTTTAATCCTTCGGAAAATGAATTGATTAGCTTTACGCCTTTACGGATAAAAAGCAGGCAAACAGCTTCATTTTCCTAAAGGAATGCTTTACAGGGGCGTCTCATTTGATATGATGCGCCCCGCTTCCAACAGGAAGCAGGCCAGTTAAAAGCATTACCCCGTGGTGGGGTTCCCGAGCGGCCAAAGGGAGCAGACTGTAAATCTGCCGTCATCGACTTCGAAGGTTCGAATCCTTCCCCCACCACCATCTCCAGCTTTACCTCAAAATATGAATTACCCCTGGTGGGGTTCCCGAGCGGCCAAAGGGAGCAGACTGTAAATCTGCCGTCATCGACTTCGAAGGTTCGAATCCTTCCCCCACCACCATCACTTCCAGATTCTTTAGCACTCTCCAAAAGCACAATGCCCCATGGTTCTCCCATGCGGGGAAAGATGAGAAGCTTCGACCAGGGTTCGATCCGAGCATAGTGAATTCCGTAGGCCGGGTAAGGCGCAGCCGCCACCCGGCATCCGCACGAAACCCTGGTTCCAGGACAAAAAAAACCCCGCAAATGCGGGGTTGTATCAATACAGCGAATCAGCGACGAGCACGCACGATCTGATATTTGCGCGTCAGGTACTCCACCGGCGCACTCCAGATGTGCACCAGGCGAGAGAACGGGAACAGCACAAACAGGGTCATACCCAGCACCAGGTGAACGCGGAAGATGAACGCCACGCCGTCCAGATGCTCAGAGGCACCACCGCGAAAGGTCACGACAGACTGCGCCCATCCCACCAGCTTCATCATCTCGCTGCCGTCCATATGCTGCGCAGAGAATGGAATGGTCAGCAGACCCAGCGCACACTGCACCATCAGCAGGGAGAGGATCAGGATGTCCGCTCCGGTCGTGGTAGCCCGCACGCGTGGGCTGAACAGACGGCGTTTCAGCAGCAGCAGCCCACCCACCAGGGTCATCACGCCGCAGGCGCCACCGGCGAGCATCGCCATCTTCTGCTTCACTTCAATCGGCAGCCACGCTTCGTACATCCAGTGCGGCGTCAGCATCCCCAGGAAATGACCGGCAAAAATACCCAAAATCCCGATGTGGAACAGGTTTGACGCCAGGTTCATCCCTTTACGATCCAGCATCTGGCTGGAGGCAGCACGCCAGGTGTACTGGCCATAGTCATAACGCAGCCAGCTTCCCACCAGGAACACGGTGCCCGCGATATACGGGTAAATGTCAAAGAAGAACATATTCAGGAAGTGCATTAGTGCTGTCCTCCGTTAGAGATATTCAAATATTGCGGAGCCACCGCTCCGGCAAAACGACGCTGATGCGCGGAGATTTCAGATTCGCCACAGCTCTGGTCAGCAAAGAATTTCACCTGCTCTTCTTCCCAGACGGCATCCAGTGCTTGTGGGGTGTCGTCACGGGCTTCATCCGCAATTTTTTCCGCCACTTTTTGACTGTCAACCGAGGCGTTAGCCAGTTTCACCAGCAGATCGAACAGGACTGCATAATTGCTCTCACGTTGCTGGAGACGTGCGCCGAGCAACGCCAGAATGGGAGCGATGTCCTGCAACCCGCCCAGCGCTTCCTCTTTCGGCAGCTGCGCCAGATATTCCAGGTACAGAGGCAGGTGATCCGGCAGCTCGCGGCTGTCGAGTTGCAAACCGTGCTGCTCGTACTGGGCCATCAGATCCACCATCGCCTGACCACGGTCGCGGGATTCACCGTGAACGTGTTCAAACAGCAATAGAGACGTGGCACGACCACGGTCAAACAGCTGGCTGTAGTCCGCCTGCGCATCAAGAAGATCGCGCGCCAGCAGGTCGCGGAGGAAAATGCCCAGCGTCTGGGCATCCTCTTTATTTAGGTTTTCAGATGACGCGAGTGCATCAAAGAGTTCCTGCTGATGCTGCACAAGCGCAGCATCAGGGTACTCGAGCAGACGCGAAACAATGACGAGTTCAATCATTGGTGCGGCTCCGTTTTGCTGGTCACATCCATCGCGTCGATGCGGCGGCTGTTGAACAGGTTGAATTTGCTGTCTGACCCGTGGCAACCGTCGCCAAAGGTAAAGCCACACCCACTTTTCTCCGGGAAGGCCTCGCGAGCCAGCTCGCGGTGACTGCTCGGCACCACGAAACGATCTTCGTAGTTAGCGATTGCCAGATAGCGGTACATCTCCTGCGCCTGCGTTTCGGTCAGGCCGACCTCTTCCAGCGCGCGGGTATCGTTAACGCCGTCAACGGTTTCCGCACGTTTGAAGTGACGCATCGCCAGCATACGTTTCAGCGCCAGCAGCACCGGCTGGGTATCCCCTGCGGTGAGCAGGTTGGCCAGATACTGAACCGGAATACGCAGGCTTTCCACGTCCGGCAGAATGCCGTTGCTGCCCAGTTCACCCGCGTCCGCCGCAGACTGAATCGGAGACAGCGGCGGCACGTACCAGACCATCGGCAACGTGCGGTATTCCGGGTGCAGCGGCAGCGCCAGCTTCCAGTCCATCGCCATTTTGTACACCGGGGACTGCTGTGCGGCGTCAATCACGCTCTGCGGAATACCGTCTTTCAGCGCCTGCTCGATCACCTTCGGATCGTTCGGATCGAGGAAGACGTCCAGCTGACGCTGATACAGATCTTTCTCGTTCTCGGTGCTTGCGGCATTTTCAATCGCATCCGCGTCGTACAGCAGCACGCCGAGGTAGCGGATACGCCCTACACAGCTCTCTGAGCAGACGGTCGGCATACCGGCTTCGATACGCGGGTAGCAGAAGATACACTTCTCAGACTTACCGCTCTTCCAGTTAAAGTAGATTTTTTTGTACGGGCAGCCGGTGATGCACATACGCCAGCCGCGGCACTTGTCCTGGTCGATCAGCACAATGCCATCTTCTTCACGCTTGTAGATGGCGCCGCTTGGGCAGGTCGCCACGCACGCCGGGTTAAGGCAGTGTTCGCACAGGCGCGGCAGATACATCATGAAAGTGTTTTCGAACTGGCCGTACATCGCCTTCTGCATGTTCTCGAAGTTCTGGTCTTTGGCGCGTTTTTCGAACTCGCCGCCCAGAATTTCCTCCCAGTTTGGACCGCTGGTAATTTTGTCCATGCGCTTACCGGTGATCAGCGAGCGAGGACGGGCGATCGGCTGGTGTTTGCTTTCCGGCGCGTTGTGCAGGTTCTGATAGTCGTAATCAAACGGCTCGTAGTAATCGTCGATGCCCGGCAGATGCGGGTTAGCAAAGATTTTACCGAGCAGCATCGCACGGTTACCCATGCGCGGTTGCAGTTTGCCGTTGATTTTACGGATCCAGCCACCCTTCCACTTCTCCTGGTTTTCCCAGTCGGTCGGGAAGCCGGTGCCCGGCTTACTTTCCACGTTGTTGAACCAGGCGTACTCCATACCTTCACGGCTGGTCCAGACGTTTTTACAGGTGACTGAGCAGGTATGACAGCCGATGCATTTATCCAGATTCAGCACCATGCCGACTTGTGAACGAATTTTCATTTTACGCTCTCCTGTACCTGGTCATTACCTTCGCCATCTAACCAGTTAATATTCTTCATCTTACGTACCACCACGAACTCATCGCGGTTTGATCCTACAGTGCCGTAGTAGTTAAAGCCGTAGGCCAGCTGGGCATAGCCGCCGATCATATGCGTCGGTTTCGGCGTAATACGGGTCACAGAGTTGTGAATACCGCCGCGCTGCTCGGTGATCTCTGAACCCGGCAGGTTAACGATACGTTCCTGCGCGTGGTACATCATGGTCATCCCGGCTGGTACACGCTGGCTCACCACCGCACGTGCCGTCAGGGCACCGTTGCTGTTGAACACTTCGATCCAGTCGTTATCTTCGATACCCAGATCTTTGGCGTCCGCTTCGCTCATCCAGACAATCGGCCCCCCGCGTGACAGCGTCAGCATCAGCAGGTTGTCGCTGTAGGTGGAGTGGATACCCCACTTCTGGTGCGGCGTCAGGAAGTTCAGCGCCTTCTCAGGGTTACCGTTTGATTTCGCCCCCATCACCGCTTTCACGGAGCGGGTATCGATTGGCGGACGGTAAACCAGCAGGCTTTCACCGAAGTCACGCATCCACTGGTGATCCTGATACAGAGACTGACGGCCAGAGAGCGTGCGCCATGGGATCAGCTCGTGAACGTTGGTGTATCCGGCGTTATAGGACACATGTTCATCTTCGAGGCCAGACCAGGTCGGGCTGGAGATAATCTTGCGCGGCTGAGCCTGAATATCGCGGAAGCGGATTTTCTCTTCTTCTTTATTCTTCGCCAGATGCGTATGGTCACGGCCGGTAAATTCACTCAGAGCCGCCCACGCTTTCACCGCCACGTGGCCATTGGTTTCCGGTGCCAGGGTCAGGATCATTTCCGCTGCATCAATTGCCGTGTTCAGCATTGGCTGGCCTTTGGCCGGGCCGTCTGCTTTGGTGTAATTGAGCTTGCGCAGCAGGTCCATTTCGCTCTGGGTGTTCCAGGCGATGCCTTTACCGCCGTTACCGATCTTCTCCATCAGCGGACCGATAGAGGTAAAGCGCTCGTACGTAGCCGGGTAATCACGTTCAACCGGAATAATGTGCGGCGCGGTCACACCCGGGATCAGATCGCATTCGCCTTTTTTCCAGTCCTTCACGTCAAGCGGCTGCGCCAGTTCGGCAGCGGAGTCGTGCTGGATTGGCAGCGTCACCACGTCGGTCTCTTTGCCCAGGTGCCCTACACAGACTTCGGAGAATTTCTTCGCGATGTCTTTATAGATTTCCCAGTCGCTTTTTGATTCCCACGCCGGGTCAACGGCCGCAGACAGCGGATGAATAAACGGATGCATATCCGACGTATTCATGTCGTCTTTTTCGTACCAGGTGGCGGTAGGCAGCACGATATCGGAGTACAGGCAGGTACTGGACAGACGGAAGTCCAGCGTTACTACCAGATCCAGCTTGCCGTCCAGACCGTTGTCTTTCCATTCAACTTCTTCTGGCTTCACGCCGCCCTGCTTGCCGAGATCCTTACCCTGAATACCGTTTTCGGTACCGAGCAGGTATTTCAGCATGTACTCATGGCCTTTACCGGACGAACCCAGCAGGTTGGAGCGCCAGATGAACAGGTTACGCGGATGGTTTTTGCCGTTCTCAGGCTGTTCTGCCGCAAAACGGATTGAGCCATCCTTCAGCGATTTCACGGTGTAGTCCACCGGTGACATGCCCGCTTTCTTCGCCGCTTCCGCAATGCGCAGCGGGTTAGTGCCCAACTGCGGTGCAGACGGCAGCCAGCCCATGCGTTCAGCGCGCACGTTGAAGTCAATCAGGTGGCCGCTGTAGCGGGATTTATCTGCCATCGGAGACAGCAGCTCCTGCGCGGTCACCGTCTCGTAGCGCCACTGGCTGGAGTGGTTATAGAAGTAGGAGGTGCTGTTCATGTGACGAGCCGGACGCTGCCAGTCAAGGGCAAACGCCAGCGGCTGCCAGCCGGTCTGCGGACGCAGTTTTTCCTGGCCCACGTAGTGCGCCCAGCCACCGCCGCTCTGCCCGACGCAGCCACAGAAGATCAGCATGTTGATCAGGCCGCGATAGTTCATATCAAGGTGATACCAGTGGTTCAGACCGGCACCGACGATGATCATGGAGCGACCGTGAGTTTTGTCTGCGTTTTCCGCAAATTCGCGGGCGATACGGGTGATTTGGGCGCGTGGCACACCGGTGATCTGCTCCGCCCAGGCTGGTGTATAAGCCTTCACGTCGTCATAGCTGGTCGCGCAGTTTTCGTCGTTCAGACCGCGCTCCAGGCCATAGTTCGCCATGGTCAGATCGTAGACCGTAGTGACCAGAGCGGTAGAACCGTCCGCCAGTTGCAGGCGCTTAACCGGCAGTTTGTGCATCAGAACGTTTTGCAGCTCAACCTTGTTGAAGTGCTCGGAACCTTCACCACCAAAGTACGGGAAGCCGACATCGGCGATTTCGTCCTGGCTGCCCAGCATGCTGAGGCGAAGTTCTGTCTCTTCACCCGTGGTGCCGTTACGCTGTTCCAGGTTCCATTTGCCTTTTTCTCCCCAGCGGAAGCCGATAGAACCGTTTGGCGCCACCAGCTCGCCGTTGCTGTTGCAGGCGACCGTTTTCCACTCCGGGTTGTTTTCCTGACCCAGCGCGTCCACAAGATCCGCAGCACGCAGCATACGGCCAGCGGCGTAATAGCCGTCACGCTCTTCAAGCATCACCAGCATTGGCATGTCGGTGTAGCGACGCACGTAATCGGTGAAATACTGGCTTGGCTTGTCGAGGTGGAATTCACGCAACATGACGTGGCCCATCGCCAGCGCCATGGCGGCATCAGTACCCTGTTTCGGTGCCAGCCACAGGTCGCACAGTTTGGCGATTTCAGCGTAGTCCGGGGTCACGGCAACGGTTTTGGTCCCTTTGTAACGTACTTCGGTAAAGAAGTGCGCATCAGGGGTACGGGTCTGCGGAACGTTAGAGCCCCAGGCGATGATGTAGCTGGAGTTGTACCAGTCAGCGGACTCCGGCACGTCGGTCTGTTCGCCCCAGGTCTGCGGCGACGCTGGCGGCAGGTCGCAGTACCAGTCGTAGAAGCTCAGACAGGTACCGCCGATAAGTGAAAGGTAGCGCGCGCCGGAGGCGTAAGAGACCATCGACATTGCCGGGATTGGCGAGAAGCCTGCCACGCGGTCAGGACCGTAAGTTTTCACGGTATAGACGTTGGAGGCCGCAATCAGCTCGTTCACCTCTTTCCAGGAAGAACGAACGAAACCACCGCGACCACGCGCCTGTTTGAAGCTTTTCGCTTTGTCGGCGTCCTCGATGATGGATGCCCAGGCATCAACCGGATCGCTGTGCTGCACTTTCGCTTCACGCCACATTTTCATCAGGCGTTTACGCATCAGCGGGTATTTCAGACGGTTGGCACTGTAGAGATACCAGGAGTAGCTGGCCCCACGCGGGCAGCCGCGCGGTTCATGGTTCGGCATATCCGGACGGGTACGCGGATAGTCGGTCTGCTGCATTTCCCAGGTCACCAGACCGTTTTTAACGAAAATCTTCCAGCTACATGAGCCAGTGCAGTTTACACCGTGGGTAGAACGGACAACTTTGTCATGCTGCCAGCGTTGACGGTAACCGTCTTCCCAGTCCCGGTTGGTATCCAGAACCTGGCCGTGCCCATCGGCAAAAGTTTCACCCTTCTGTTTGAAGTAGCGAAACCGGTCCAAAAATTTGCTCATCGGGTATCTCCTGTGTGGAGCCTGTGGCTCTCTAAATCGACATTGCTGATTTGCAGCGAAGGTAACGCTATGAAAGATGGTGAGAATTGATAACGATCAAGACGGAGGGGGTCTCTGAGGGGGGGTATTAGATCAAATACCACCAAAGCGGTAGCTGTTAATATTTTTTAACTTAATGATTTATATGGATATATTTTATTTATCGTACAATAAGCGGAGCAAAATTTAACATCTTAGGTATTAAGGGGTAGAGACACCTGTAAAGCGATGGCGATCACAGCGTTACCTGCGTGCGACTACGGGAAACGCTATTAGTATGTTGTAACTATTAAGCGATTAAAAAAAGCGCGGCACTCAGGCCGCGCAAACGGATAATCAAGCTTACTTGTTTTTCTTGGTATTACGGCCATATACCAGCCAGGTGATGACCACACAGGCGATATAGAAGACGAGGAATACCTTCATCGCACCCGCCGGAGAGCCGGTCAGATCCAGTGAGATACCGAACGCTTTTGGAATAAAGAAGCCGCCAATCGCGCCAATCGCAGAGATAAACCCAAGCGCCGCAGCGGTATCGGTGGCGGCTTCACGCATCGCCTGCTCGTCGCTCCCGCCCTGCGCTTTCACGCGGTCCATGGTCAGCTTGCGGAAGATGACAGAGATCATCTGGAAAGTAGACGCACTGCCCAGCCCGGCGGTCAGGAACAGCACCATGAAGACGCCGAAGAAGGCAAAGAAGTTACCTCCCTCACCACCCGCAGGCAGCGTCAGGAACAGCAGCGCACAGAAGATGGCCATCAATACAAAGTTCACCAGCGTAACGCGCGTTCCGCCCAGACGGTCGGAGATCATCCCGCCCAGCGAACGTGCCAGCGCGCCAATAAACGGACCGAAGAAGGCAAACTGAAGGATCTGTACGTCCGGGAACTGGGTTTTCGACAGCATGGCAAAGCCTGCGGAGAAACCGATGAACGAGCCGAAGGTCGCCAGATACAGCAGTGCCATTACCCACAGGTGGCCACGTTTCAGAACCGGCAGCTGCTCGCTCAGGGACGCTTTGGACGCGGACAGGTCGTTCATGAAGAACCATGCCGCCAGGGTAAAGACCACCAGGAACGGTACCCAAATCCAGGAGGCATTTTGCAGGAACAGCACTGAACCGTCGGGCTGCGTCACACCGCCTCCGCCAAAGGCCGCAAAGATGGAGACCGAGATCGCCAGCGGAGCAATCAGCTGCATCACGCTCACGCCCATGTTACCCAGACCGCCGTTAATGCCCAGCGCACCACCCTGCTTCGCTTTCGGGAAGAAGAAGCTGATGTTTGCCATACTGGACGCAAAGTTCGCCCCCGCAAAGCCGCACAGCAGAGAGATAATCACGAACACGCTAAACGGTGTAGAGGTATCCTGCACCGCAAAACCGAGCCACACGCACGGCACGATCATGATCCCGGTACTGAAAGCCGTCCAGCGACGACCACCAAAGACCGGCACCATAAACGCGTAAGGAACGCGCAGCAGTGCGCCTGAAAGCGACGGCAACGCAGTCAACATAAACAGCTGATCGGTGGTAAAGGTAAAGCCCACTTTTGGCAGGTTAACCGCAACCGCACTGAACAACATCCAGACGCAAAACGCCAGTAACAGACATGGCACGGAAATCCACAGATTACGACTTGCTATACGGTGGCCGCGCTGTTGCCAGAACGCCGGATCCTCTGGACGCCAGTCTGTAATAACGGCACCAGTTTCCCTTTCGGGAGCGGAAGAGTGACTCATAGACACCTCTGATTCTCGAATGATGCTGCAAACATTAGGGCTTTAGGGCGGCGGTAAGTTGATATAAATCAAAGGAAAAGTGGGAGGTTTTGCGGCGAAAAAAAAGCCATCACTCTTAATGAGTAGATGCAAAACGTAAAAAAGGTGTGGTTTTTCACGGTGCTGACGCATCCCTGCTTCGTCCACCCACTAACCGTTACCTCTCTGGCAATTTAGAGGTAATCCTTTATTGGTATGGGTATACTCCAGGGTATGCACCAGAATAGCGCCATTCCTGCAATCAGGTCACGTCAGGAGCCCGGCAACTCTATGTTAAAAAGATGTTTATCTCCGCTGACGCTGGTTAACCAGCTGGCGCTTATTGTTCTGCTGTCCACCGCTATCGGTGTGACCGGCATGGCTATTTCTGGCTGGCTGGTACAGGGTGTGCAGGGTAATGCGCATGCCATCAACGAGGCAGGCTCGCTACGTATGCAGAGTTACCGGCTGCTGGCGTCGGTGCCGCTGACGCAGGCTGACCAACCGCTTATCGACGAAATGGAGCGTACCGCATTCAGCCCTGAACTGGAAAGAGCCGCCATCCGTGACGGCCAGCAATCTCAGCTTAAGGCGCTTCAGGGCTACTGGCATACCCAGCTGGAGCCCGGGTTAAAGCGGGCGGAAGACCGGGAAACGGTCGCCCAGGATGTCGCCGGGTTTGTGTCACGCATCGATCATCTCGTCTCCTCGTTCGATCGCACCACAGAGTTACGCATTGACCGCGTGGTGATGGTTCACCGCGCAATGGCGCTGTTTATGGGTTTGCTGCTGATTTTCACGGTTATCTGGCTGCGCGCGCGGTTGCTTAACCCCTGGAAGCAACTCCTGGCGATGGCCCGCGCCGTCACACAGCGCGATTTTACCCAACGCACGCACATCAGCGGGCGCAACGAAATGGCGATGCTCGGCGAGGCGCTCAACACCATGTCGGCGGAGCTATCTGAAAGCTACGCGGTACTGGAAAAACGCGTCCAGGAGAAAACCGCCGGGCTTGAGCAGAAAAACGAGATCCTCTCTTTCCTCTGGCAGGCGAACCGTCGCCTGCATATGCAGGTACCGCTTTGCGAGCGTCTCTCGCCGGTACTGAACGGCCTGCAAAACCTGACTCTGCTCCACGATCTTGAGCTACGGGTTTACGACGTTGAAGATGAGGAAAACCATCAGGAATTTACCTGTCAGTCGGACATCTCCTGCGACGATAAAGGGTGTCATCTTTGCCCGCGCGGCTTGCCGCCGCTTACCACCAGCGGCACGACCCTCAAGTGGCGGCTGATGGACAGCCATACCCAGTACGGTATTTTGCTGGCCACCCTGCCCGCCGGACGTCATCTGAGCCACGACCAGCAGCAGTTGGTCGATACTCTTGTAGAGCAGCTCACGGCCACGCTGGCGCTCGACCGTCACCAGGAGAAACAGCAGCAGCTGATCGTGATGGAGGAGCGCGCCACCATCGCCCGCGAGCTGCACGACTCCATCGCCCAGTCCCTCTCCTGCATGAAGATGCAGGTGAGTTGCCTGCAAATGCAGGACGAAGGCATGCCCGAGAGCAGCAAACAGCTGCTCAGCCAGATCCGCAACGAGCTTAACACCTCGTGGATTCAGCTTCGCGAGCTGCTGACCACCTTCCGTTTACAGCTCACCGAGCCGGGGCTACGCCCTGCGCTGGAGTCCAGCTGTCAGGAGTTTAGTGCCCGGCTGGGCTTCCCGGTGAAGCTGGATTACCAGTTGCCACCGCGTTTTGTCCCCTCTCACCAGGCGATCCATCTGCTGCAAATTGCCCGTGAAGCCCTGAGCAACGTGCTCAAGCATGCCGAGGCGACGGCCGTCACGGTCACCGTCAGCTGCCAGGATAATCAGGTGAAGCTCAGGGTTCAGGATAACGGCCGCGGCGTGCCGGAAAATGCCGAACGAACGAACCATTATGGTTTAATCATCATGCGAGACCGCGCGCAAAGCCTGCGCGGTGATTGCCAGGTTCGCCGGGGAGAGTCAGGTGGCACCGAAGTCGTGGTCACCTTTATACCCGAAAAGCCCCTCATAACTGCTCAAGGAGAAAACCATGACTAATCAGGAACCGGCATCTATCCTGTTGATTGACGATCATCCGATGCTGCGCACTGGCGTTAAACAGCTTGTCAGCATGGCGCCCGATATCACCGTCGTCGGGGAAGCCAGCAACGGCGAACAGGGTATTGAACTTGCCGAATCGCTCGATCCTGATTTGATCTTGCTCGATCTCAACATGCCGGGCATGAATGGCCTGGAAACCCTCGACAAGCTGCGGGAGAAATCCCTCTCTGGCCGGGTGGTGGTCTTCAGCGTCTCAAACCATGAAGAAGACGTGGTCACCGCCCTCAAGCGGGGGGCAGACGGCTATCTGCTGAAAGATATGGAGCCGGAAGATCTGCTCAAGGCGCTGCAACAGGCTGCCGCAGGCGAGATGGTGCTGAGTGAAGCGTTAACGCCGGTACTGGCCGCCAGCCTGCGTGCGAACCGCGCCACGTCTGACCGTGACGTCAGCCAGTTGACCCCGCGCGAGCGCGACATTCTGAAGCTGATTGCTCAGGGTCTGCCGAACAAAATGATCGCCCGCCGTCTGGACATCACCGAGAGCACGGTCAAAGTGCATGTCAAACACATGCTGAAGAAAATGAAGTTAAAATCCCGCGTCGAAGCCGCCGTCTGGGTGCATCAGGAGCGCATTTTTTAACTTACTCATCCGGCAGCAACTTCCACCGTGGATCGTCGGCAGGCATTGCGACGAGCGGTTGCACCACGGAAAGCGTGATCTCATTGGAGGAGACACGCTGCCCATCCTTATCTTCCACCACGGCCGTAAGCCGCCATTCGTTTTTCGCCCCTTCCGCGTCGTTCCAGGCGGGCATGATTATGCTCCAGCCATCGCTGCTGTTGCTGTTTGCCGGTGAGGTCAGGCTGAGCGCCTGGGTATCACCCAGCCAGTGGATCTGACGGATACCGTGCGTGCTGCGAATTTGCAGCTTCAGCATCACAGTTTCGCCTGGCTTAAGATCCCACGGCGGCGTGGCCAGATAGATCGAGAGGGTTTTACGCTGACGGAATTCCATCACGGGCAGATTATCACGCTCAGGTGAATCATAGCGGCTGCCCCGCAGCGAGCGCGTCGCCGCCACTTCCCCGGCGGAAAGCTGTTTCGCCAGCGGCACGCCAAAGCGATAGTTGAGCTTCAGCCCGAGGTTATTCTGGCTAACGCCGCTCTCCCCCTGCTTATGGGCAGCTGTCAGGGTGACCAGCGGAACGGGGGTATAGTTCAGCCCCAGGTTGACCGCAACCGGGTTGTGATACCCCGTACCGCTGTTAAACAGATCGACGTTATCGCCAAAATACTGTTCAAAGCTGACGCTGGTGTTCAGGTGATGAAACCAGGGAAGCCAGGCTTTGGCCGTTACGTCGTACCCGCGCGCCATGCGCTGCTCCCGGATGTCGGAACGCGGCTGCCAGCCAGCGAACGGCTGGTAGTAATTGGCCGACAGGCGAAGGTTTTCGCCCCACGCCTCTGCGCCCAGTCCGGCACGTTGCAGGTTGTCTTCCAGCAGGTTGTCGTAAAAGGTGTTGTAGCCCAGCAGCCAGTTTCCGGCAACCCAGCGCTGCCCGATCCCGACGTTGCTCACCAGCCCGTCTGTCTGCTGCGTCAGGCCAAGCTGGCTCCAGCTCAGATAGCGGGTGTTGTCGTTCCAGGGGATAAACCAGCTTCCGCTGCTGCCGTTAAAGTTGCCGTCGTCATCCACCAGTACATTGACGTTGGCGTTACCCCAGGGGGAAAGCCAGGATTCAATCTGCTCGTTGACTTCCCCGCTGACGGCATCCCGCACCTTGCCAAACGCGAACTGTCGCGCCTGCTGCCCGGCCGTCAGGCCGTTATCGATCATACTGGCTTCACCGAAGGCCTTTGCCATTTCAGCCAGGTGCTTTTCGCCTTCGGTAGTCGGTTGCGCCATACCGAGATCCGGCAGACTATCGCCGTTATTATCAAACGGATTTTGCGCCTGCTGCACGAAGGATTTCGGCGCACCGTGAACGGCTCCAGCCGTAAGAAGGGGGAGTAACAGCAAAAAATGGATGCGGGACGATACAGCCTTCAACGTCGTCAATATGAACCTGTGTTTATGAACAAACACTTATTATGTTAACGCCATAAGCCCTGAAAACCAGTCTTAACAGAAATTTCAGGAATATCCTGAACAGAATTGTCGGGTGGCGGCTTCGCCTTACCCGACCTACAAATTCGTGCCGGTGCGAAGCCGCCACCTGACGCCTTTACACTATTATCCCAACAACCCTTTCAGCTCCGGCAGGCAGGAGCCGCAGTTCGTACCGCAACGCAGCTTCACGCCCAGCGCTGCGGCAGAATTACAGCCTCCGGCTATCGCCTTACGTATCGTATTTTCACCCACGCTAAAGCAGCTACAGATAATTCGCCCGGGATCGGCATCTTCGCCCGGCCGTTGTCCGTGCAGCAGCGCGTGGCGTTCAGCGAGTTGTACGGGCGCAGCAGCAAAGGCTTGTTCAATAAACGCATGCGCCAGCGCCGGCAGCGTCTGGCCTTCCCAGTAGCCCAGCATCAGCTCGCCGTGATGCCAGGCGAGCACGCTGCTGCGTTCTCCCGTCTGTCCCACCTGTAACTGCCAGCCCCGACCGCTGGCGTACGCCATGACCCACGACAGCAACGGCTGCTCCCCCGCCACCGTCAGACGTGAGGCTTTACGCCACCAGCATACCGACGGCGGCAGCGCTGGCAACTCGCGGGCATACAGCTCCCCCTGCCAGGCGGGTAGCCAGGGCAGGATCCTCACCGCGGTTTGTTTACTCTCCGGCTGGCCGGACCAGGCATCAACCCGCCCTTCCACCAGCGCGTTGACCTTCCCCTGCCGGGCAAACTGCGCGTTCCAGTGCATCGGCGCAAACAGCTCGCCCGCACGCTGTGCGGTAGAGATACGTACTCTGGCAACCATGACCCCGCGCGGGGAACTTATCCGCGCCAGCTGGCCGTCAGTCAGCCCCGCGCGCGCCGCATCGGTTGCGTTCATCTCAATAAAAGGCTCATCGATATGCTGCATCAGGCGCGAAACATACCCCGTGCGCGTCATGGTGTGCCACTGATCGCGGATCCGCCCGGTATTCAGTATCAAGGGGTACAATTCGTCGACGCCTGCCCCATGCGAGGAAGGGTCAACCGGTACAAGCTTTCTTTGCGGGAAATCACCGGCATGCCACTGATAAGGCGCCAGCTCGTCCCACGCCTCTCGCGACAGCGACGCCAGTTCGCGCAGGTTTAGCGCCCGTTCGCCGTTATTTTCAAACGCCGTCAGCGCCGCATGTTCACAAAATATCTCATGAGGGTGTTCCCAGGCGAAGGCATCGCCATAACCGAGCTGCTCTGCGATCCGGGCGATGATCCACCAGTCCGGTCTGGCCTCGCCCGGCGCAGGCAGAAACGCGCGCTGGCGCGAAATACGCCGCTCGGAATTGGTCACCGTTCCGTCTTTTTCGCCCCAGCCCAGGGCGGGAAAACGGATATGAGCAAACCGGCTGGTGTCCGTCTCCTGCATCACCTCAGATACTATTACCAGCGGGCAGGCTGCCAGGGCCTGGCACACCGCGTGGCTGTCGGGAAGTGACACGGCAGGATTGGTGCCCATGATCCACACCGCCTTCACCTCGCCGCGGGCAATCGCGTCAAACAGCTCTACCGCCATCAGCCCCGGCGTTTGTGCCAGCCGCTCGGTTCTCCAGAAACGCGCCACGCGCGAAAGATCGTCCGGCTCGAAGTTCATGTGCGCCGCCAGCTGGTTCGCCAGCCCACCCACTTCCCGCCCGCCCATGGCGTTTGGCTGTCCGGTCAGCGAAAACGGGCCGCAGCCCGAACGGTTGAACTTCCCGCTGGCAAGATGCACGTTAATGATGGCGTTACACTTGTCGCTGCCGCTGGAGGACTGGTTGATCCCCATGGTGTAGAGCGTGATCGCGCGTGGCGCAGTGACAAACCAGTCGTAGAAGGTGCCAATCTCGTCTGAAGGCAGATCGCAAAACGCGGCCACGTGAGGAATCGGCCACTCGCCGCTCCCCTGAATCAGATTGAGCAACCCCACAAACAGCCCGGCATCGCTGCCGGGCTTAAGCGCCAGATGCAGGTCGGCGACATCGCAGGTGGCAGTTTTGCGCGGATCTATCACGACCACTTTCATCTGCGGGTTGCTGCGTTTTGCCTGCACCAGCCGCTGATACAGCACCGGATGCGTCCAGGCCGCGTTTGAGCCAACGAGCACCACCAGATCGCTGTTTTCCACGTCCTCGTAGCTGCACGGCACAATGTCTTCACCGAAGGCGCGTTTGTAGCCCACCACCGCCGACGACATGCACAGCCGCGAGTTGGTATCAATGTTCGCCGCTCCGATAAAGCCTTTCATCAGCTTGTTGGCCGCATAGTAATCCTCGGTCAACAGCTGGCCGGAGGCATAAAACGCCACCGCCTGCGGCCCCCATACGTTGATGATCTTCCGTAGCCGCTCGCCCGCTTCACCCAGCGCCTGCGGCCATGCCACCTCCATGCCGTCAACAACCGGGCGCAGCAGACGTCCCTGCAACCCCGTCGTTTCCCCGAGGGCAGATCCTTTTACGCACAGGCGACCAAAGTTCGCCGGATGAGTTTCATCCCCACGAACGCTTACCGCGCCATCTTCCACACTGGCGACCACGCCGCAGCCCACCCCGCAGTAAGGGCACGTTGTACGGGTTTCCGTCATGAGGCCTCCGCACGCATCACCAGCTCTTGGCTTCCAACCCAAACCTTGCCGTTTTCAATTTTTACCGGCCAGGCGCGCACCACGGGTTCGCCGTTCTCCACCTGACATCCATCGCGCAGACGTATGCGCTGCTTATAAAGCGGGGAAATCACCACCGGCTCGCCCGCTGCATCGCCAAGGATGCCGCGCGAAAGCACGTTCGCGCTGCTGCCCGGCTCCAGGTCGTCCAGGGCATAAACGGACGTTCCAAAGCGGAACAGCGCAATCGGTTTTCGGCCAAGCCGCGCGCCGATGCCCGCCTGCTCGGGGATATCATCGATGCCGCAAATTTCCTGCCAGCGCTTGCTCTCCGCCGCGGCAGGGACATTCACCGCGGTGCGGAACAGCGCCAGGCGATCAGGATCGTTGAGGGTGGTTTGCCATTCGCACTGATAGGTCTCCACCACCCGGGCCATCTCCTGCTCCAGCTCGTGGGCGATCCCCAGGCTGTCGTTGAGGATCACCTCGCGCAGATAGTCGAGGCCGCCTTCCAGGTTATCCATCCAGGTACTGGTGCGTTGCAGACGATCTGCCGTGCGAATGTAGAACATCAGGAAACGGTCAACGGTGCGGATCAGCGTTTCGTCGTCCAGATCGCTGGCAAAGAGATCCGCGTGGCGCGGCTTCATCCCGCCGTTGCCGCACAGATAAAGGTTCCAGCCCTTGTCCGTGGCAATCACCCCCACGTCTTTGCTCTGCGCCTCTGCGCACTCACGGGTACAGCCGGAGACCGCCATTTTGATTTTGTGCGGCGCACGTAACCCCTTGTAGCGATGCTCCAGTTTGACCGCAAGGCCGGTGGAGTCCTGCACGCCATAGCGACACCAGGTCGACCCGACGCAGGATTTCACCGTGCGCAGGGATTTCCCGTACGCATGACCGGTCTCAAATCCGGCCTCCACCAGCGCCTGCCAGATTTCTGGCAACTGTTCGAGCGTGGCGCCAAACAGGTCAATACGCTGTCCGCCGGTGATTTTGCTGTAAAGGCTATAGCGTTTCGCAATCTGGCCGATGGCGATCAGCCCGTCGGCCGTCACTTCCCCGGCGGGCATGCGCGGCACGATGGAATACGTTCCGTCCTTCTGAATATTGGCAAAGTAGCGGTCGTTGGTGTCCTGCAGCGGCAGATGCGCCGGTTTCAGCAGGTATTCGTTCCAGCAGGAGGCCAGCACTGATCCCACCAGTGGTTTACAGATCTCACAGCCGTGCCCTTGTCCGTAACGGCTGATAAGCTGGTCGAAGGTCCGGATATGGTTGACGCGCACCAGGTGGTATATCTCCTGACGCGAGTACGGGAAGTGCTCACAGATATCTTTTTTCACCTCCACGCCCTGCTCCGCAAGCTGGAACTCCATCACCTGCTTCACCAGCGCGCTACAACCTCCGCAGCCGGTCGCCGCTTTGGTGCACTGCTTAATGGCGCCGATATCCGTTGCGCCCGCGCTTACCGCCAGGCAGATATCCCCTTTGCTGACGTTATGACACGAACAGATCTGCGCGCTTTCCGGCAGCGCCGCCACGCCCAGCGCTTTTGGCGTGCAGCCTGACGACGCAGGTAAGATCAGCGTTTCCGGCTCTTTTGGCAGACTGATGCCGTTAAGCATCATCTGCACCAGCGTGGCGTATTCGCTGGCATCGCCCACCAGCACGCCACCCAGCAGGGTTTTGCTGTCGTGACTGACCACAATTTTTTTGTAGATTTGCTGCGGCCCGTGCGTCCACTGGTAGCTCAGCGCCCCCGGCGTGCGCCCGTGGGCATCGCCAAACGACGCCACATCCACCCCCAGCAACTTGAGTTTGGTACTCATATCCGCGCCGGTGAAGCGCTTCCCCTCACCCGCCAGCACAGCGGCAGCCACGCGCGCCATCTGGTAGCCCGGGGCCACCAGGCCAAAGATTTTCCCCTCCCACAGCGCGCATTCCCCGATGGCAAGCACGTCCGGATCGGAGGTCCGGCAGCCGTCGTCAATACAGATCCCGCCGCGCTCGCCAATAGCCAGCCCGCTGCTGCGTGCCAGCGCGTCCTGCGGACGAATACCGGCAGAGAAGACGACCATGTCCGTTTCCAGCTGTTCACCATCGGCAAAACGCAGCACCAGCCCGTCGTCTGCGGTGGCAATCTCCGTCGTCGATTTACTGGTGTGTACCCCTACGCCCAGCGCCTCAATTTTCCTGCGCAGCATTGCCGCACCGTCGCTGTCGAGCTGCACCGCCATCAGGTTCGGCGCAAACTCCACCACGTGGGTTTCCAGCCCTAGCTGCTTAAGCGCATTCGCCGCCTCCAGCCCCAGCAGGCCGCCGCCAATTACCACGCCGCGGCGAGAGCCTGCCGCATGGGCCGCAATATTGTCCAGATCGTCGAGGGTGCGGTAGACAAAACAACCCGGCAGATCGCTGCCCGGAACGGGCGGTACGAACGGGTACGAGCCGGTCGCCAGCACCAGCTTATCCCAGTGGGTTTCATGGCCGCTGGCGGTACGCACAACGTGTGCATCACGATCGATAGCGACAATCTGCTGCGAGAGGCGCAGCTCTATACCGTTATCGGCAAAGAACTCCCCCGCCACCAGCGAGAGCGAGTCCGCGCTGCGTCCGCCAAAATATTCCGACAGATGCACGCGGTCATAGGCCGCATAGCGCTCTTCGCCAAAAACAATAATCTGATACTGCTGATGCAAATTGCGGTTAACGCAGTCGTCGAGGAAATGATGGCCGACCATACCGTGCCCAACCACCACCAGAGTAGGTTTTGTCATAGCGTTCTGTCCTGCAACCTGCGGTTGCGTTGTGAAACGATCGAACAGCCAGTCCGCGTGGGCGGGCGCAGCCGTTGCCAGTAAATCGGTAAAGGTTGCCGCACTGCGGCAGTCACCCAGCAGCAGCACGCCAGCCAGCGCCCCCTGATGGATCAGTAAACGTCGATAGTGACGGGTCAGCGGATCCCATGAACTCCATACCACATCGTCCGCCTGCGCCGTCGCGCGTCCGAGGCTGAACAGCTCCACGCCGGTCACCTTAAGACGCACGCCGTTGTCGGTCCGGGTAAACGGCGCGGTGATCTCCCCGGCCAGCCGCGCGGCGAGAATATCCGCCTGCGCCAGACAGGGGGCGACCAGGCCAAATGTCTGGCCGTCAATTTCACAGCACTCGCCGATGGCGTAGATATCCGGCACGGAGGTTTGCATCTGGTGATCCACCACGATGCCGCGCGCGCAGTGAATGCCGCTGGCTTTTGCCAGCGCAACGTTGGGTTGTACACCCGTGGCCAGCACCACGCGCGCGGCGGTGACGCTGTGCCCGTTGAGTAGCGTCACGCTCTTGCCGTTAATCGCCGCGATGCCAGAGGCGAATTCACAGCTAACACCCCGCGCCGCCAGCGCCTCTTCAAGCAGCAGTCCCGCCTGCTGATCCAGCTGCTGTTCCATCAGCCAGGGACCACGATGGATAAGCGTGACGTTGTCACCGTTGCGCGCCAGCGCTGCCGCTGCTTCCACGCCAAGTACGCCACCGCCCAGCACTACCGCCGGACCGGAGAGGTTCTGGATGGCGCGGGTCTCTGCCAGGGTGCGAAAGGTGAACACATGCGGCGCATCGCCGCCGGGGATCGGCGGCACTACAGGGGTAGACCCGGTGGCAAACACCAGCGCATCCCAGCCCAGCGTGCGAGCAGAGGTATGCACTTCACGCGCGTTGACGTCTACTGCGAGCGCCGTTTCTCCTCGCAGCACTGTCACGCCTCGTGCCGTGTACCAATCTTCATCGTGCAGACAGATGTGCTCCGCCTGCTTTTCGCCACCCAGCACCGGCGAAAGCTGGATGCGGTTGTATGCCTGCTCCGGCTCGTCACCGATGACGGTGATAGCGAAACGACCGGGAACACGCCCGGTGAGCGACGCAATCAGCCGGGTTGCCGCCATACCATTACCGATAATGACCAGTCGCATCGTGCCCCCTCATTACGCCGCTTTCGGCTGTTTTTCGTAGAGGAAATGGAGGATCTGCTGGCGCATGTGGTGATAGCGGCTGTCGTCCGCCAGCTGCACCCGGTTGCGCGGGCGCGGCAGATCGACGCGCAGGATCTCACCCACGGTGGCCGCCGGGCCGTTGGTCATCATCAGTACGCGGTCAGAGAGCAGTACCGCCTCGTCCACATCGTGGGTGATGAGCACGATGGTGGTGTTCAGCGCCTGCTGGATCTGCATCACCGAGTCCTGAAGATGGGCACGCGTCAGCGCATCGAGCGCGCCAAACGGCTCATCCATAAGCAGCACTTTCGGCTTCATTGCCAGCGCCCGGGCAATACCGACGCGCTGCTTCATACCGCCGGAGATCTCCCCGGGGCGCTTATGCAGCGCGTGGCCCATCTGCACCCGGTCGAGATTGTGCTCAATCCACTCTTTGCGCTCGGCCTTACTCATGGTGCGACGGAAGACCTGATCCACCGCCAGCGCCACGTTGTCGAAGCAGGTTAACCACGGCAGCAGCGAATGGTTCTGGAACACTACCGCACGCTCAGGCCCCGGTCCGGCGATTTCGCGGTTGTCGCAAATCAGCCCGCCTTCCGTCGGCAGCGTGATCCCGGCGATCAGGTTTAACAGCGTCGACTTGCCGCAGCCGGAGTGACCAATCAGACTGACGGTTTCGCCCTCGTGGATATCAAAAGAGACGTTTTGCAGTGCCAGAAACTCGCCGCTGGCGGTGGAAAAACGCTGGCTCACGGCCTGGACCTGAATTAAAGGTTTCATCTTCACTCCTTATTTTTCCTGCCAGCTAAAGCGACGGGCGATCAGCATCAGCCCCTGCTCCAGCAGCAACCCGACCACGCCAATGATGACGATGGCGATGAGAATGTTTTCAACGTTGAGGTTGTTCCATTCATTCCAGATCCAGAAGCCAATGCCTAAACCTCCGGTGAGCATCTCGGCGGCGACAATCACCAGCCAGGCAATGCCAATGGAGAGACGTACCCCGGTCAACACCGCAGGCAGCACGGCGGGGAAAAGAATGCGGCGCATGATGGTCCACTCTGAGAGTTGCAGCACCCGGGCCACGTTGAGGTAGTCCTGCGGAATACGGCGCACCCCTTCGGCGGTGTTAATGACCATCGGCCAGATGGAGCAGATAAAAATGGTCCAGCTCGACGCGGGCTCCGCTTTCTGGAACAGCAGCAGGCCGATAGGCAGCCAGGCCAGCGGGCTGACCGGACGCAGGAGCGCGATCAGCGGGTTGAACATGCGGGAGAAAAAGGTGAAGCGCCCAATCAAAAAGCCCAGCGGAATGCCCGCCAGCGCCGCCAGACCGAAGCCGATGGCGACGCGCTGCAACGACGCCAGCACGTTCCAGCCAATGCCCATATCGTTTGGCCCGTCGCGATAAAACGGATCGGCAAACAGGGTCATGGCCGAATCGAGCGTGCTGAGCGGCGTCGGGAAACCTTTACTGTTTATCGCCGCCAGCTGCCAGAGCACCACCAGCAGACCGAGACCGAGCAGCGCCGGGATGACGCGCTGTAAAAACTCATTCATCCGACGCGTAAACGCTGGCGCACGACGGCGAACCTGTAGCGGAGGCAGGACAATCACTTCCCCGCTCTCTGACTTCTCTTGTGGTTGCGTATTTTGCAGATGCTGCATACTCAGGCCCCTTTACGGTGAATGGCGAAGCGGTTGGCGTACCCTTCCGGATCGGTGCCGTTCCAGACGGTGCCGTCCATCAGGGTACTGCTGCGATACGGTGATGACGGTGTGGACATGCCGCCCACGGCGGTCGCGGCATCCTGCCAGACCGCGGTCTGGTTAATGCGCTGTGCGATGCCCGCATAATCCGGCGCGGCGTTGAGCAAACCCCAGCGTCGGAACTGGGTTAAGAACCACATGCCGTCGGAGAGATACGGGTAGCTCACGGCACCCTCATTGAAGAAACGGATCGGGTGCGCATCCTGCCAGCGCTGACCGAGCCCGTTGTCGTATTCGCCGAGCATGCGTCCGGTGAGGTACTGTTCCTTGCAGTTGAGCCATGCGCGGCGCGAGAGGATCTGCGCGGTTTCACGTTTGTTTTCCGCTGACGCCTCGATCCAGCGCGCGGCTTCCATCACGGCGCTCACCAGCGCCCGTGCGGTGTGCGGATTTTTCACCACCCAGTCGCGTCGGGTGCCGAGGATCTTTTCCGGGTGATCGGCCCAGATGGACTGTGACGTGGCGGCGGTAAACCCGATGCGGTCGTTAATCGCCCGCGCGTTCCACGGCTCGCCGACGCAGAACCCGACCATGTTGCCGATGCGCATGTTCATCACCATCTGTGGCGGCGGGACCACCACAGTGCGCACGTCGTCAAACGGGTTAATGCCCGCACTGGCCAGCCAGTAGTAGAGCCACATAGCGTGTGTCCCCGTCGGGAAGGTATGCGCGAAGGTGTAGGTTCCCGGTGCCTGCTGTGTAATCAGCTTTTTCAGCCCGTCGAGATCACGAACGCCCTTCTCCGCCAGATCGCTGGAGAGCGTAATGGCCTGACCGTTCTGGTTGAGAGTCATCAGGTTCGCCATCTGCTGCGGCTTGCCCGCGATACCCAGCTCCAGTCCGTACAGCAGGCCGTAAAGAATGTGTGCGGCGTCCAGCTCCCCTGCCACCAGCTTGTCGCGCACCGCCGCCCAGCTCGCCTCTTTAGTAGGTACAATGGTAATGCCGTGTTTTTTATCGAACCCTTTCAGGGCCGCGATAACCACTGGCGCGCAATCGGTCAGGGGGATAAACCCGATACGCACGGTATCCTGCTCCGGCTTATCTGACCCCGCCGCCCATGCGGCCTGCATGACACCCGGCAACAGCATCGCACCACTCGCCAGCATGCTGGCCTGCAATAAACGCCGTCTCGACAAATCCGCCATAATTGCTCCTGAAAAAAGGCAAAAAAAAGCGCCCGACGGTGCTGAAGCACCGCTGGACGCCTTTATCCCGAAGACGTATGCACCGCCGTTGGCGCATCGTCAAAAATAGTTAATCTGTTAATGCAAAGGTGATGCCAGCTTTTTAACCCCGGCGTTACGGGGTTTCTGCAAGGAGAGCGCTCTTTTACGCACCTCAATCAGGCATTAAATGCCCACTGACTGTGCAACTACTCCCCAGGGGGTACATTCCACAGATTTTTCACCGTAAGGAGCGCACGGGCGATATCCACCATGCGTTGGTTTTTATCCATCGCCATTTTGCGCAGGGCTGTCCACGCCTGCTCCTCGCTCATGTTCTGATGCGTCATTAGCACGCTTTTGGCTTTGTCGATGGTCTTGCGCTCCTCCAGCGTGTCGCGCAGGGAAGCAAGCTGACGGGAGAGTTGCTCAATTTCACGCGCCTGCTGGCGCACCAGCGGCAGCAGTGGTCTATCCGGAAATCGCGCCAGGATATCGTCGTACTCATCGTCTACGTGCAGATTTTCGCTATAGCGACGCTCCTCAACTGCCGTCATCAGATCGGCAATGGCCACCTCCTCCAGCGTGCGCAGATGCTCAAGACGCGCGGTTTGCAGGGCAAACCATTTGAGAGCGGTATCGCCATTATCTGCCGGAGGCTGGCGGGTGCACGCTTCACGCCTGAGTTTTTCAGTCTCCAGACCCGGCTGACAGTTGAGGGTAAACGTCTCCTGCACGTCTGGAGTGCAATGGGAGATAAAAACCTCAAAGCAGGCCTGCTGGCCATCAATGCGATCCACCAGCCGCTGGCGAGTTTCATCGTCAAAGAATCCCTGGGTGAAACCAATAGCCCCTAACGCCCGCTCTTGTCCCACAAGTTCTTTGCCCTGCATCAGGCTGTAAAGGGCCACAAATCGGCCCGCGATGTGCGGATCGTCAATGCTGTCGCTGAGTTGAGGTACGATATTGAGCAGATGACGCAGTATGCGGCTGTAGTGTTCCATCGCCTGCGGCGCGGTGACGCGTTGACCTGTAACGCCATCACGCAGCACCGTCAGCGTTTCAAGGCCGTGCAGTGCGCTGGCGATACGTTCGCAGAGGGCGCTGCCCGGCAGCGGTTCACTAAACAGGAGGTGCAATGCCGCAAGGTTTTCATCCACCAAAGCCCTGCTGGCCTTGCATTCAGGCCCGTACAATTTACCCTGCGAGCAGAGCCAGACATTTGACGCACCGCGTTCGCACTGTAGCATATGCACCAGTCGACTGATGCCGTTCACCAGTGCGCCCAGCTGCGCTAATCTGCCGAGCTGTTCCTCCCGCAGCATTCTTGCACGCTGGAACCATTCGGTCGCGCCAGGCGAACTGCCAGCCACTATCGTCATCGTTTCTCTCTCCGATACATATTCTTCGGTATGAGAAGCAATATTCGTGCCTTTTCAAAGAACAGGAGTCAACATGCAGAAGATTGTGATCGTCGCCAACGGTGCGGCCTACGGCAGTGAATCCCTTTTTAACAGTCTGCGCCTGGCAATCGCGCTGCGCGATAAGGAGAGTGAGCTGGAGCTGCGCCTCTTTTTGATGTCCGATGCCGTCACGGCCGCGCTGAAGGGGCAGAAACCCGCTGAGGGCTACAACATACAACACATGCTGGAGATCCTGACCGCGCAAAACGTTCCGGTCAAGCTGTGCAAAACCTGTACCGACGGTCGCGGCATTACCGGGCTGCCCCTGATTGATGGCGTGGAAATTGGCACGCTGGTTGAACTGGCTGAATGGACTCTTACCGCTGATAAAGTATTAACTTTTTAATAATAAATCGCTAAAAATATTATTTTCTTATGGACGCGGTTTCAGCATCAAGTTTACCTGCGCCATTGCCGATAGGCATGGAAACAACACAGCAGGTATTACACTTATGTTCAGATCCATTCGCGCCCGCATCATTGCGGCGACGACAGGCTGTATGGTCGTCGCCCTTCTTCTTAATACCATTATCAACTTTCAGGTCACGCGCCAGGATAATCAGCAGTCGCAGCGCGATATACTGACCAGCACCAGCGCCAGCCACAATATGGCGATTGCCGACTGGGTCAAAAGCAAAATGACGGTGATTGCCTCCGCGCAGAGTATCGCGCTGGCTGACGATCCGGTTCCGGTGTTTAAGCAATTAGCCCAGGCAGGCGGCTTCACCAACGTCTACGCAGGCTACGCCAGCAAGACGGCGAAATTCTCCGATCCTGCGGGGGTCCCGGCGGATTATGACCCAACCATTCGTCCCTGGTATCAGCAGGTGGTGAGCACGGATGGCCCGGTTGTGACCGCGCCCTACGTTGATGCCGGGACCGGGAAGCTGGTGGTGACGTTTGCAGTACCGGTGAAGGAGAATGGTACTCTGATAGCGGTGGTAGCGGGCGATGTCGCCATGGATAGCGTGGTGGCGAACGTGCGCGGGATCCACCCAACGCCTGCCAGCAGCGGGTTACTCCTGAACAGCGACGGCACGGTTATTGCCGCCAACGAGCCAACCCTGACGCTGAAGCCGTTTACCGGGACGATCAAAGGCATCGACCTTACGGCGCTGAAGAGCGGTAATCCGGTCGACGGGACGCTCAATGATGAGGAAAAAACCTTTATCGCCTCAGCCGTGCCGGGCACGAACTGGCTGCTGGTCGTCGCCCTCGACAGCAGCGACGCTACCTCCGGCATGCGTTCCTTGCTGAAAGCGTCGGCAATCTCGCTGGTGATTCTGGCGCTTCTGAGCGGCGCCATTGTCCACCTCCTGATAGCCCGCCTGCTTAAGCGCCTGTCCGACATTCGCGACGCGATGCACAGCATTGCCAACGGCACCAACGATCTGTCCCAGCGTCTGCCGGATAGCGGCGATGACGAAGTGGCGCAAATTGCGCAGGCGTTCAACGCCTTCAGCAATAAACTCTCGGTGGTGATGGTCCAGCTTCGCGACGCCAGCGCCTCAGTGAAAAACGCCGCGCAGGAGATTGCGGCAGGCAATCAGGATCTCTCCGGACGAACCGAGCAGGCCGCGTCCAGCCTGCGTGAGACCGCCAGCGCCGTGGAAGAGATAACCGCCTCCGTCACCCAGTCGAATGAATCGGCCGAAGAGGCCAACGACCAGGCCAGTAAGGCCTCTGCGGCCGCAGCGCGCGGCGGCGAAGTTGTCTCGCAGGCAATCAGCACCATGCAGTCCATCGAAGTGGCTTCTGCAAAGATTGGCGATATCACCAGCGTGATTGACGGCATCGCCTTCCAGACCAACATTCTGGCGCTTAACGCCTCCGTCGAAGCGGCTCGTGCCGGTGAGCAGGGCCGTGGGTTCGCGGTCGTTGCGGGGGAAGTGCGTAATCTGGCCAGCCGCAGCGCTCAGGCGGCGAAAGAGATAAAATCCCTTATTGACTCCACTACCGAAAGCGTTGCAACCGGCTCCCGGTTTGTGCACCTTGCGGGCGACAGCATGGATGAGATCCGCGCCAGCGTCGGGAGCGTGTCTGGCATTATGCGTGAAATATCTATTGCCACCCGCGAGCAGATGAAAGGCATCCATGAAATTAACCACGCGGTGACTCACCTGGATCGCATGGTGCAGCAGAACGCTGAACTCGTTGTACAGTCTGCTGCTGCGGCCAGCGCGCTGCAAAGCCAGGCGGGCGACCTTGCTGAGACCGCTGGCCATTTCCGCATATAATTTTTCCCGGACGCGCGTTAAGCAGGGAAAACGCGCGTCGGCTGAAAGGTTTCAGAAATTTTGTCATTTTTGTTTAATCGTTGCGCCATTTTTTGATCGAAATCAGCATCACCCACCTTCCCCTTTGGTGTTATGCAATGAGTAAATTGTGAACAACATCACGCTCGGGATGGGCAAAAACGACGGGGTATAAAAAATGGCACGAGTTAAAACGAGTCTGAAACTGTTTGGCGGGGATACGGTAGTGGTGCGTTGCTCAGAACGTTGCCGCATCCATCTGATGAGTACAAAAGGGCAAAAGCAATCGCAGGCAGATATCCTTACCGTCCAGGATGATAAGGCCTGGCTGACGGTGCCTTACACCGGCACCTGGGATGTGCTGATCGACAGCCACAGCCAGTCGCTCGAACATTCCGTAAGTTACGTGGCAGCATAACCATAAACGCCCGGCCAGCCGGGCGTATTATGAGGCAAAACCCGGGCGCAGCGTATTGCTGAGCGGGTTCCCTTCCAGCAGCGCTTTAACCTTCACCACCAGCTCACTCAGACAGTCGTCCTGCATACCGAGACGCGTCAGCTCCTGATCGAGCGAGAAAAGGTACTGGGCGTTAGTGCCCAGCGGTCCACTGGCGGCGGCAATCAGCGGGGCAATCACCTGGGTTCGGGTGTCGGCTTCATACAGCGGGTGGCGCGGATCCATAATGAACACCAGCGCGTTGACGGTGCGGCCGTCGTCCAGTTCCAGCTTGCACCAGCTGGGCATATAGCAGCCGGTGATCATCTCGCGCTTCCACAGCAGCGTGAGCTCATCTTCCAGCGTGGTATCCGGCAGCCGGTATGCCACGCCCGTGGTGCGCCCGCCCTCTTTTAGTGCAAGCATACGTCCAGGCTGACAGGCGCTGCCGCGTCCGGCGGTCAGGCGCAAACAGAAGGCGCGGTGCCAGCCAGGCAGCGTTCCGGTTGCCGATTCAACAAACTCGAGCGCCGGGTTCCACATCAGAGAGCCGTAACCAAAAATCCAGACCGGGCCATCATCCGGGCGGCAGGCCAGCGTTGCCGCAAGCGACGCCGCACGTTGTTCAGCCGACCACAGAAGCGATTCCTCAATAGCACCAAATGCCGTCTTACAATCTGCCTTCATCAAGAAATCACGCGTTAACACATTCCACCTCCGCCACTGCATGCTTCCTTGCGACATCTTTAATGCGCCTTCCCGGCATTCTGTGCTGTTCATTTTAACAGCAGTTGAGCAACGATAAGCAATTCGCGGGCCAGATGCAATACAGCGGCAGTTCAACCGCCTGAAATGTCAAAATGGAGGCAGCGTATTATTCGGCAGCTATTTCTTTTTGTGCCATTTGTCATCATCCCCTTTCTCATAGTCATTTTTTACGGCGGCCCAGGCCACTTTATGCGCCGTCTCTTCACGGCTGGCATCGTCCCGGCGATCTTCTTTATCTTTGTACTGATCCCAGGCGCTGTTAAAGGCTTCTTTGTAGATATCCTGAGCGTGGGCAGGCAGTACGTTTTGCACGTTATCCGGTAATTCGCTTTTCGATTTGTATGGCATCGTTAACCTCTCTTTTGGCTAAAAGATAAGTGTGGACGACGATACGCCAGGGTGCCAGCCGACGGCAAGAAATGAACTAATTAAGAGCGCAAGGCGTTGTTATTAAATTAATATTTTGTGTAAATAAGGTATTATAAGCTTCAGGAAGAAAATTCCCATTAAAGGGTAAAATTAAGTAAAAAATACAGGGTATTTAACCGTTTTCTGTTAATTTAACACCCTCAAAATCTATCTATAATTACAAGCACCTGCACTGTTGGAGAAACACATGACAGCAACACACGAGGCGGTAAAGACCCGCCACAAGGAGACCTCTCTCATTTTCCCGGTTCTGGCACTGGCTGTGCTGCTCTTCTGGGGAAGCAGTCAGTCATTGCCAGTGGTTGTGGGGATCAATATTCTGGCTCTGGTGGGTATTTTAACCAGTGCATTTAGCGTGGTACGCCATGCGGATGTTTTAGCCCACCGTCTTGGAGAGCCGTATGGGTCATTAATTTTAAGCCTTTCGGTTGTGATTCTTGAGGTCAGTCTAATTTCCGCATTAATGGCCACCGGCGACGCCGCACCAACGTTAATGCGCGATACGCTCTACTCCATCATTATGATTGTTACCGGCGGCCTGGTCGGTTTTTCGCTTTTATTAGGTGGCCGCAAATTTGCCACCCAGTACATGAACCTTTTTGGCATTAAACAGTATCTGATCGCCCTATTCCCGCTGGCGATTATCGTGCTGGTATTCCCGATGGCATTGCCGGGCGCAAACTTCACCACCGGCCAGGCGCTGCTGGTGGCGCTGATTTCCGCGGCAATGTACGGCGTGTTCTTGCTGATCCAGACCAAAACGCACCAGAGCCTGTTTGTTTACGAGCATGAAGACGACGGCGACGATGATGACCCGCATCACGGTAAGCCGTCGGCCCACAGCAGCGCGTGGCACACGGTTTGGCTGATCGTGCATCTGATTGCGGTAATTGCGGTCACCAAGATGAATGCGAACCCGCTGGAGGCGCTGTTAACTGAACTGAACGCGCCGGTCGCCTTTACCGGTTTCCTGGTAGCCCTGTTGATCCTGTCGCCAGAAGGCCTGGGAGCGCTGAAAGCGGTGCTCAATAATCAGGTGCAGCGTGCGATGAATCTGTTCTTTGGCTCCGTTCTGGCGACCATCTCCCTTACCGTTCCGGTGGTAACGCTTATTGCCTTTATGACGGGGAATGAATTGCAGTTTGCGCTGGGTGCCCCAGAGATGATTGTGATGGTAGCTTCATTGCTGCTGTGTCAGATTTCCTTCTCAACCGGTCGCACCAATGTGCTGAACGGCGCGGCGCATATGGCGCTGTTTATTGCGTATCTGATGACGATATTTGCGTAATTTTTTTGCCGGGTGGCGCTGCGCTTACCCGGCCTACGAAACCCGTAGGCCCGCGCAAGCGTAGCGCCGCCGGGCAAAGAAAAACCCGCCGAAGCGGGTTTTTTATTAGTTGCTGGTATCCAGCTCGTCGAAGCTCTTCACCAGATCGTCAATCGCTTTAATCTGTTTCAGGAATGGCTCCAGCTTATCCAGCGGCAGCGCGGATGGACCGTCGCATTTCGCGTTAACCGGATCCGGGTGCGCTTCAATGAACAGACCCGCCAGGCCGGTTGCCATACCGGCGCGCGCCAGTTCGGTCACCTGCGCACGACGCCCGCCAGACGCGGCGCCAAACGGGTCGCGACATTGCAGGGAGTGGGTCACGTCGAAAATCACCGGAGACTGGTTAGAGACGTTCTTCATTACGCTGAAGCCCAGCATATCCACAACCAGGTTGTCATAACCGAAGTTTGAACCACGGTCGCACAGGATCACCTGGTCGTTACCACCTTCGATAAACTTATCGACGATGTTACCCATCTGGCCAGGGCTCACGAACTGCGGTTTTTTCACGTTAATCACGGCACCGGTTTTCGCCATCGCTTCTACCAGGTCAGTCTGGCGCGCCAGGAACGCCGGAAGCTGAATCACGTCTACCACATCAGCCACGGGCTGTGCCTGAGACGCTTCGTGCACGTCGGTGATCACTTTCACGCCAAACGTCTGTTTCAGCTCCTGGAAAATCTTCATCCCCTCTTCCAGGCCCGGGCCACGGTAGGAGTGAATGGAGGAGCGGTTGGCTTTGTCAAAAGAGGCTTTAAACACGTACGGGATGCCCAGCTTCTGGGTCACGGTCACGTAGTGTTCGCAGATGCGCATAGCGAGATCGCGGGATTCCAGAACGTTCATACCGCCAAACAGCACGAACGGCAGGTCGTTTGCCACGTTGATATCACCAATGCTAACCACTTTTTGTTTCATAGGATCGCCTTATTCAGGTGTGAATCGGAATTAAGATTAATGCAGTGTAATGTGTTTATGCGCGATCGCGTTGATCTGCGCGCGAATCATTTCGCTGATCGGATCTTCCGGACATTGCTCGACGAAGTAATTCAAATCATTCAGCGCCACGTGCTCGCAGTCGAGCTGCGCATAAATCAGGCCGCGGTCGCGGATTTCGTACGGATCTTCCGGATTGAACTGCAACAGCACTTCGCTTGCGCGCAGGGCCAGCTCCATCTGACGCTCTTCCATCAGCGCAGACTTCAGCGTATCCAACAGCTTGCGGATCACTTCGGCGTTATCGGCTTCATCGAGATCTTCATTGAACAGCTCCGCTATCGGGCTGATGTTGCCTTTCAGCCAGACGTCCAGCGTATGCTCATCCAGCGTGTCGCCGTTAAACGGATTGATTAACCACATCTCACCGTCCAGCCACTCCGCCCGCAAAATCATCTGCGTGGGGAAAATGACCGGCACCAGTGGAATATCCAGTCGGTGCGCAACCCACAGTAAAATGGCGCCCAACGCGACGGCGCTACCCTGTCGATTTTTCAGCACCTGGTCCAGCCACAGTGCGTCAGACAGGCGATACACGCCTCGCGTGTCGCAGAAACCCCATTCGCCGTAGAAAAGCTCAATCAGCTTCTCTAATTGCCAGTCTTGCGGACGTGCCTGATTGATCTCTTCGCGCGCCAGGCTGACCAGATTTTCCAGTTCAGCGTAAACGTACTGTGATGTGAAATCGTCGCGGATCATCTCTGAAATCAGGATCATACCATCGCATAGCGGCACTTTGTTAAATTCGAAATCGGCTAAGGACCTCATGACTTACCCCAGTAACGGTATTCTTGTGGTGGCGAGTTTAATGATGATGTACAGCACCACCAGACCCAGCAGAAAGGCGATAAACCCTGTCTGCTGGCTGCGCGGACGATGACGCCCAAGCGCGATAAAACCCAAAACGATGTAGATGATAACGCCAAACAGCTTTTCAGTCAGCCATAGGCCTTTATCAGTAAATGGCAGATAGCCGGTCTTCCACATTAACCCGGCTCCGGAAAGGAACAGCACTGTGTCGATACCGTGTGGGGCGATACGTACCCAGCGGGCGTTAATCAGCGGATTATTGCTGTAGCGCCACCAGTAGCGGACAATGAAAAAGCCGATGGTCAGGGCAACGGAAACCAGGTGAACGGAGATTAGCAGCGTAAACAGGCTCATGACCACTGCCCCAGCGTCAGACGTTCATTGCCGCCGTAATCCCGGCAGGTTTCCACGGCGGCGTATCCGGCACGCGTAAACAGTGCTCGCACCGCCTCTCCCTGCGTCCACCCATGTTCCACCAGCAGCCAGCCACCGGGAAGCAAATGTTGCCGTGACGTTGTCACAATGTGATCGAGATCCGCAAGTCCCTGATTCGCAGCGACCAGCGCGGTCAACGGTTCAAAACGCACGTCGCCCTGCGCGAGATGCGGATCGTCTTCGTCGATGTAGGGCGGATTGCTGACAATCATTTCGAACGTGCGGCTTTCAAGCGCGGCAAACCAGCTGCTTCGCAGAACGGAAACATTGTTCAACCCCAGCCGTTCAACGTTGCGCCGCGCGAGGGCGACCGCATCAGGCATCACGTCTACCGCCGTCACGATACAGTCCGGCCGCTCGCTGGCAAGCGCCAGCGCAATCGCACCGGTGCCGGTACCGAGATCGAGGATCTGACACGACTGCGCCGGTAACCGCGCCAGCGCCTGCTCCACCAGACACTCGGTGTCCGGGCGCGGGATCAGCGTCGCCGCTGAAACATACAGCGGAAGTGACCAGAACTCGCGCTCGCCAACCAGATGCGCCACCGGCTCGCCGGTTTTACGGCGGGCGAGCAGCGCCTCCAGCTGCGATAGCTGTTCAGCAGTCAGTTCGGTTTCGCCGAAAGCCAGCAGATACGTGCGGGCTTTACCCGTCACATGCTCAAGCAGAATTTCGGCGTCCCGCTTCGGGCTTTCACTTTCTGAAAGTTCACGGGCCGCCTCACGTAACCAGCGCTGAAAATCCATTAATCCTGCTCGGACAGCGCCGCCAGCTGGTCGGCCTGGTATTCCTGCACGATAGGCTCAATCAGCATATCGAGCTTGCCTTCCATTGCCTCATCCAGACGGTAGAGCGTCAGGTTGATGCGGTGGTCGGTTACGCGCCCCTGCGGGAAGTTATAGGTGCGGTTACGATCGCTACGGTCGCCGCTGCCCAGCAGGTTACGGCGGGTAGAGGCTTCCGCCTGCTGGCGTTTCGCCATTTCCGCCGCGTGGATACGGGCACCCAGCACGGATAACGCCTTAGCTTTGTTCTTGTGCTGGGATCGCTCGTCCTGACACTCAACCACAATCCCGGTGGGCAGGTGAGTAATACGGATAGCGGAGTCGGTGGTGTTAACGTGCTGACCACCCGCCCCTGAAGAGCGGAAGGTGTCGATGCGCAGATCCGCCGGGTTGATATCCGGCAGTTCCGCTTCCGGCAGCTCGGGCATGACCGCCACCGTACAGGCCGAGGTGTGAATGCGTCCCTGAGATTCTGTCGCAGGCACACGCTGCACGCGGTGACCACCGGATTCAAACTTCAGCCGACCATAAACGCCGTCGCCGCTGATTTTGGCGATAACCTCTTTGTAGCCGCCATGCTCGCCTTCGTTGGCGCTCATGATCTCTACGCGCCAGCGGCGTGATTCCGCATAACGGCTGTACATACGGAACAGATCTCCGGCGAACAGCGCCGCTTCGTCGCCGCCGGTACCGGCGCGGACTTCCACAAAAGCGTTACGCTCATCGTCCGGATCTTTTGGCAGCAGAAGGACCTGAAGCTGCTGCTCCATCTCTTCTGACCGTGCTTTAGCGTGCTGCAACTCTTCCTGGGCCATCTCGCGCATTTCAGGATCGTCGAGCATCATCTGCGCGGTTTCGATATCTTCCTGGACCTGTCGCCAGTCGGTAAAGCATTTTGAAACATCACTTAACTGCGCGTATTCACGCGACAGCGCGCGAAAACGTTCCTGGTCGGCAATGGTCCCGGCATCGCCGAGCAGCGCCTGGACTTCTTCATGGCGCTCGTGCAGAGCTTCCAGTTTAGCGACGATAGAAGGCTTCATAGGCGTAAATGCACCTTGTCTTAGAAAATGGGTATAGGGCGCTATTCCAGCCCGAGGCTGTTGCGCAGAATAGTCAGGCGTTCATCGTCCCCGTCACGGGCAGCCTGCTGAAGAGATTTGGTTGGGGCATGGATCAGGCGGTTGGTCAGTTTCCAGGCTAAATCCTGCATAATCGCCTGCGCGTCGCCGCCCTGTTCAAGGGCCGCTAACGCTTTGGCCGTCAGGTCATCACGCACCTGCTCCGCCTGACCGCGGTATTCGCGGATGGTCTCGCTGACGCTTTGCGCGCGCAGCCAGGCCATAAATTCGCTGGTTTCCTGTTCAACGATGGTTTCCGCCTGCACAGCCGCCGCCTTACGCTGGGCAAGGTTGTGCGAAATGATGCTTTGCAGGTCATCCACGCTGTACAGGTAGGCGTTCGCCAGTTTGCCCACTTCCGGTTCGACATCACGCGGAACGGCGATATCCACCAGCAGCATCGGCTGATTGCGGCGGGATTTCAGCGCACGCTCGACCATCCCTTTCCCGATAATCGGCAGCGGGCTGGCGGTAGAACTGATAATAATGTCCGCCTCTTTCAGACGTTCATCGATGTCGCTCAGCGCAATCACCTCAGCGCCCACTTCATCTGCCAGCACCTGCGCACGTTCGCGGGTGCGGTTAGCGATGATCATCTTCTTCACCTTGTGTTCGCGAAGATGGCGCGCCACCAGCTCGATGGTTTCGCCCGCCCCCACCAGCAGTACGGTGACGGTCGACAGCGATTCAAAGATTTGACGGGCAAGAGTACAGGCCGCGAAAGCAACCGAAACCGCACTGGCGCCAATGTCGGTTTCGGTTCGCACACGCTTCGCCACGGAGAATGACTTCTGGAACATTCGCTCCAGTTCGCTGGCTTTCAGATGCCCTTTCTGGGAATCCGCGAAGGCTTTTTTCACCTGGCCGAGGATCTGCGGCTCGCCCAGCACCAGCGAATCCAGACCGCTGGCCACACGCATCAGATGGCTGACCGCATCGTTATCCTGATGCCAGTACAGGCTGTTGCGCAGCTCTTCTTCGTTGAGGTTGTGATAGTCACATAGCCAGCGGATCAGCGCCTCGTGCAGGTTGTCCTGCTCTTCCACGCTTAAATAGAGCTCGGTACGGTTGCACGTCGACAGCACCACGCCACCCTGCACCATCGGCTGTGCAAGCAGGCTATCCAGCGCCAGGTCGAGCGTATCCGGCGAAAACGTAACGCGTTCTCGCAGTGAAACCGGGGCCGTTTTGTGGTTAATACCGAGTGCTAATAGGGTCATGTTGAGCGGGAGTAGTACCAGCGTTAATAAGGTTAGCAGGACGCATCATACAGGATGCGCGAGATCAATAAAAGAGACTGCCCCCTTTCGGAGTAATAGCTTACGCCGCGCTTTGAGATAATTTGAACGTAGACGGTGGCACCCTTCAACGCTAGCATTAACAGTTATAACTGCAACGTATCTCAAGGATTTGTCATCATTATGACCCGAATGATTCGCCTGCTGCCTCTGGCGGCCCTGGTTCTGACCGCCTGTTCCGTTCATCAGCCGAAAGGCCCGGGCAAAAGCCCCGACTCACCGCAGTGGCGTCAGCACCAGCAGGATGTGCTGAAATTAAGCCAGTACCAGACCCGCGGTGCATTTGCATATCTCTCTGACGAACAAAAAGTTTATGCTCGCTTCTTCTGGCAGCAAACGGGGCAGGACAACTATCGCCTGCTGCTGCTCAACCCGCTGGGCAGCACCGAGCTGGAGCTTAACGCGAAGCCTGGCGAAGCGCAGATCACCGATAACAAAGGCCAGCACTACACCGCGACCGACGCCGAAGAGATGATTGGCAAACTGACCGGGATGCCGATTCCGCTCAATAGTCTGCGCCAGTGGATCCTTGGCCTGCCGGGTGACGCCACCGACTATACGCTTGATGACCAATACCGTCTGAGCCAGGTTAACTACACCCAGGGCGGTAAAACCTGGAAAGTGGTGTACAGCGCGTATGACAGCAAGACGCAACCATCGCTGCCGTCCAATATGGAGCTGACGCAGGGTAGCCAGCGTATCAAGCTGAAAATGGATAACTGGATCGTTAAATGATGACCCACTGGCCCTCTCCCGCAAAACTGAACCTGTTTCTCTACATTACCGGGCAGCGCGCTGACGGCTATCACACCCTGCAAACCCTGTTTCAGTTTGTCGACTACGGCGACACGATCTCAATCGAACCGCGTCAGGACGGGCAGATTTGTCTGCTGACGCCAGTCGACGGCGTGGCGCATGACGATAACCTGATCGTGCGCGCTGCCCGCCTGCTTATGAAAACGGCGTCGTCGTCGGATCGTCTGCCAGCGGGAAGCGGTGCGGATATCCGTATCGACAAACGCCTGCCGATGGGCGGCGGTCTTGGCGGCGGTTCGTCAAATGCTGCGACCGTTTTGGTGGCGCTTAACCATCTGTGGGGCTGCGGTCTGACAACGGACGAGCTGGCAGCGTTAGGGTTGACGCTGGGCGCCGATGTACCAGTGTTTGTGCGCGGCCACGCGGCGTTTGCTGAAGGGGTGGGCGAAATCCTCACGCCGGTCGATCCGCCGGAAAAATGGTATCTGATCGTTCACCCTGGCGTGAGCATTCCTACCCCGGTCATCTTTAAAGATCCTGACCTGAAAAGAAATACCCCGGTACGGTCAATAAAAACGTTATTAAATTGTGAATTCAGCAACGATTGCGAGGATATCGCAAGAAAACGTTTTCGCGAGGTTGATGCGGTGCTTTCCTGGCTGTTAGAATACGCGCCGTCGCGCCTGACCGGTACAGGGGCCTGTGTCTTTGCTGAATTTGACACCGAATCCGCCGCCCGTCAGGTGCTTGAGCAAGCGCCGGACTGGCTGCATGGTTTTGTAGCACGCGGGATGAACACCTCCCCCCTACAGCAGGCCATTCTGGCGCAGACTGAGTTTCGGTGACAACGTCACCCTGTTCCAGACGTTGCATCGCGCTCTTTAATACACCGCCTGGATAGCGTTTGCTTAGGCCCCGCAGTTTGCGGCGAACGCTATCCACCACTGGACGCATGCCTGAGGTTCTTCTCGTGCCTGATATGAAGCTTTTTGCTGGTAACGCCACCCCGGAACTAGCACAACGTATTGCCAACCGCCTGTACACTTCCCTCGGCGACGCCGCTGTAGGTCGCTTTAGCGACGGCGAAGTCAGCGTACAAATTAACGAAAATGTACGCGGTGGTGATATTTTCATCATCCAGTCCACCTGTGCTCCAACGAACGACAACCTGATGGAATTGGTTGTTATGGTCGACGCGCTGCGTCGCGCTTCTGCTGGCCGTATCACTGCTGTTATTCCTTACTTTGGCTATGCACGTCAGGACCGTCGCGTCCGTTCCGCGCGTGTGCCAATCACCGCTAAAGTTGTCGCAGACTTCCTCTCCAGCGTCGGCGTTGACCGCGTACTGACAGTCGACCTGCACGCAGAGCAGATCCAGGGCTTCTTCGACGTGCCGGTTGATAACGTTTTCGGCAGCCCAATCCTGCTGGAAGACATGCTGCAACTGAATCTGGACAACCCGATTGTGGTTTCTCCGGACATCGGCGGCGTGGTACGTGCTCGTGCTATCGCGAAGCTGCTGAACGATACCGACATGGCGATCATCGACAAACGCCGTCCGCGTGCTAACGTTTCACAGGTGATGCACATCATCGGTGACGTGGCTGGCCGCGACTGCGTGTTGGTGGACGACATGATCGATACCGGCGGTACGCTGTGTAAAGCCGCTGAAGCGCTGAAAGAGCGTGGTGCGAAACGCGTATTCGCTTACGCGACTCACCCGATCTTCTCCGGCAATGCGGTAAACAACCTGCGTAACTCCGTCATCGACGAAGTTGTGGTATGCGATACCATTCCACTGAGTGACGAGATCAAAGCGCTGCCAAACGTGCGTACGTTGACTCTGTCCGGGATGCTGGCCGAAGCGATTCGTCGTATCAGCAACGAAGAATCGATCTCTGCAATGTTCGAACACTGATCGAACACGGCCAAAAAACCCGCTACGGCGGGTTTTTTTGTTTATAGTATTTATTTGTATGACTTATGCCTCCTTCACCTGCCATTCATATGACAGATGATGCGCACACGGATGATAGATAATTGTGAAAAACGTAACCTCCTCACATGTTCTGCCCTTTCGCGCCCTCATCGACGCCTGCTGGAAAGAGAAATACACGTCGTCACGCTTTGTTCGTGACCTGATAGCCGGGATCACCGTCGGGATTATTGCCATCCCGCTGGCGATGGCACTGGCGATTGGTAGCGGCGTCGCGCCGCAGTACGGGCTGTACACCTCAGCCGTTGCGGGGATTGTGATTGCGCTGACGGGCGGGTCCCGCTTCAGCGTCTCCGGCCCAACTGCCGCCTTTGTGGTGATCCTCTACCCGGTTTCCCAACAGTTTGGTCTGGCAGGCCTGCTGGTTGCCACCCTGATGTCCGGCATCTTTTTAATTCTGTTCGGTCTGGCCCGCTTTGGTCGCCTGATTGAATATATTCCCCTTTCCGTGACGCTGGGGTTCACCTCGGGGATTGGGATTACCATCGGGACCATGCAGATTAAAGATTTCCTCGGCCTGCAAATGGCCCATGTTCCGGAGCACTACTTACAGAAAGTGGGCGCGCTGTTTATGGCGTTGCCGACGGCCAACCTGGGCGATGCAGCCATTGGCATCGTTACCCTCGGCACACTCATCGTCTGGCCTCGCTTAGGCATTCGTCTCCCGGGGCATCTCCCCGCTCTGCTGCTGGGCTGCGCGGTGATGGGCGTCGTCAACCTGCTCGGTGGACAGGTCGCCACCATTGGCTCCCAGTTCCACTATGTTCTGGCGGATGGCTCACAGGGTAACGGTATTCCGCAGCTGCTGCCGCAGCTGGTTCTGCCGTGGGACATGCCGGGCTCCAGCTTCACCCTGAGCTGGGATTCCCTTCGCGCTCTGCTGCCTGCCGCGTTCTCCATGGCAATGCTGGGCGCGATTGAATCCCTGCTCTGCGCCGTCGTGCTCGACGGCATGACCGGCACAAAGCACAAAGCCAACAGCGAACTAGTCGGTCAGGGCTTAGGGAACATCGTTGCACCGTTCTTCGGCGGTATTACGGCTACAGCTGCGATTGCCCGTTCCGCCGCGAACGTACGTGCGGGCGCGACATCACCGGTTTCCGCGGTCATTCACTCCCTGCTGGTGATCATGGCGCTGCTGATCCTTGCCCCGCTGCTTTCATGGCTTCCACTCTCGGCCATGGCTGCGCTGCTGTTGATGGTGGCCTGGAATATGAGTGAGGCGCATAAGGTGGTGAATCTGCTGCGCCGTGCGCCGAAAGACGACATTATCGTGATGCTGATCTGCATGTCGCTGACCGTGCTGTTTGATATGGTTATCGCTATCAGCGTCGGCATAGTGCTGGCCTCGCTGCTGTTTATGCGCCGCATCGCGCAGATGACGCGTCTCTCTCCGGTTAACGTTGAGGTGCCTGACGATGTGCTGGTGCTGCGCGTGATTGGCCCGCTGTTCTTCGCCGCGGCGGAAGGTTTGTTCAGCGATCTGGCGTCCCGCATCGCGGGCAAACGGATTGTGGTGCTGAAGTGGGATGCCGTCCCGGTGTTGGATGCCGGCGGTCTGGATGCCTTCCAGCGCTTTGTTGCCCGCCTGCCGGAAGGCTGCGAGCTGCGGATCAGTAACCTCGAATTCCAGCCCCTGCGCACCATGGCGCGCGCGGGCGTGCAGCCGATCCCTGGCCGATTGTCCTTCTACCCTAACCGTGAAGCTGCATTAGCGGATCTGTGAGTCATCTGATGCAGAGACACGTCTTTGCATCATCACCCCGATCGCCTGCTGGAGCCATTCAAGCACGGCAGGCGTCATCCACGTGCCTTTCATCAGATGCGGCTCCTGCTGCATGGCGAGACGAAATTTTTGCTGGGTCTGCGGGTTTGTTCCCGCATAGGACTGGAATAAAACCAGCCACTTTTCTGCCAGCTTTTGCGCATCGTCAGAAGCGGGACTGAGATTATCCCGCTGCGCCTGATGCAGCTTCGCCACCAGCGGCGGCCATTCCATCATCCGGTCAAAGTAGTGCGCCCGGGTAAAGGCCATCTCTTCGGCAGTGAGATATTGCTCCCAGATGCTGAGCTTTGATTCGGCAAACGCCCGCGTGATGTAATCCGTAATCTCCGGCGTAATGCCGGTTTGCTCCTGCATCTGCGGCTCCCCGCTGTGCATTTCGTTCAGACGGGTCAAAAATTCCGGTTTGCCTGCGGTATCCTGTTCCAGGCGTTCCATCCACCGTGAAGCCAAATCGGTCGCCCGCGCGTCCGTGACGCTGACGTTCTGTTCCAGCAAGTGTTTAACCTCCGTCACCAGACCCGACCAGATATCCGCCAGCGCCTCTTTCTCTACCGCAAACGGCAGTTGCTGCAACTCTTCTTTGCTAAACCAGCGATCGTACATATTCATTAACTCCAGAGTCTGTAGCCAGGATTCCAGATCCGGCGTCGCATCGTCGGTCAGCCCGGTACGCAATTCCACCAGCCGGTTGCGCAGCGTATGGATGCTACGCAGTTGCTTGTCCAGCAAAGTGATTTGCCCGTCGAGTAATTCCGCTAATGACAGCGAACGCTGTTCCAGAAAATCCCTGATTTCGGCAAGCTCCAGCCCGGCTTTTGCCAGCGTCTGGATCATATGCAGACGTTGCACATCCGCCAGGTTATAAAGCCGGTAGCCTGCCGCGCTTCTGGCAGAAGGTAACAACAGCCCTGTTTGCTCGTAGTGATGCAAAGTCCGCACGGTGATCCCTGCGCGTTTCGCCAGTTCACCCACCTGAATCAACATAACGGCTCCTTTTGTTCTGCCAGTGTCGCTACTCTGAAGCCTTACGTTACGTGAGGGTCAATGCGTCATGCAAAAAAAAACGACTTCATCTGAAGTCGTTTCGGTGTTCTTTATGGGGCACTAGCCGTGCTTATGCTGGTCGCGGCGGCATCGTTTATCGTAATGGCGCACCCACCAGTATTTATCGCAGACTTCCTCATGTCCGCTCACGCGCGCCCCGGCGAGCCACAATACCGCACCGAGGAAGATACTCAGCACCGCGCCATGCGCAAAGTATTGTGGGAGGTCAAGCTGCGGTAATTGGTTTAAAATTGAATAACCGACACCGGCGACCATCACGAACAGTCCCAACCCCATTAGCACGTTACCGAGCATTGAAGCGTTTTTGCGTTTCATATGTCACCTCCGGAACTTTGGGTTGTCAGGGGAAAAACCCCTTCTCCTTGTGTGTAAAGTATAGACAACGCCACTTATATGAGTTGCGTGAATGATCACATTTACAGATAACTCCCGGACAAAAATTTACAAATAAGACATTGAACAGCTTGAAATTCTAATTGTTCAAAGAAGAAATTATTCGCATTTCGATGTACAGCAGGCAGAACTTTGTCAAGCGGCGCGCCAGACAGTAAACTACGCGCCAGATCTGGAACCCATTAGGAAGTAAATCGTGACGATTAAACTGATTGTCGGCCTCGCCAATCCGGGCGCAGAGTATGCCGCTACCCGCCATAACGCCGGCGCCTGGTATGTTGATCTGCTGGCGGAACGTCTGCGCGCTCCCCTGCGTGAAGAACCCAAGTTTTACGGGTATACCTCACGCATCAATCTTGCGGGTGCTGACGTGCGGTTGCTGGTGCCAACCACCTTTATGAACCTGAGCGGCAAAGCCGTGGCGGCTATGGCAACGTTTTATCGCATCAATCCGGATGAGATCCTGGTGGCCCACGACGAACTGGATCTGCCACCAGGCGTGGCGAAGTTCAAGCTGGGCGGCGGTCATGGCGGCCACAACGGCCTTAAAGACATCATCAGCAAACTGGGTAATAACCCTAATTTCCACCGTTTGCGCGTGGGAATCGGCCATCCGGGCGATAAAAACAAAGTTGTTGGTTTCGTACTGGGTAAACCACCGGTTTCTGAGCAGAAGTTGATTGACGAAGCGGTGGACGAAGCGGCCCGCTGCACCGAGATTTGGCTTCAGGACGGCCTGACGAAAGCCACCAATCGACTGCACGCTTTCAAAGCGCAATAATCGGCGCCATGGGGCTTTTTTACCGCGCGTCGTGCGGGTTACGTGTATAATAGGCGTAGTTATTTACTTTTCTTCAATCGGTTATCGTTAACGGATTGATTATCAAGATATTAAGGTGATTTAGAAATGGGATTCAAATGCGGTATCGTCGGTCTGCCAAACGTGGGCAAATCCACCCTGTTCAACGCGCTCACCAAGGCAGGTATTGAAGCGGCGAACTTCCCGTTCTGTACCATCGAGCCGAACACCGGTGTTGTTCCTATGCCCGATCCGCGTCTGGACCAGCTCGCGGAAATCGTGAAGCCGCAGCGCATTCTGCCAACCACCATGGAGTTCGTGGACATCGCGGGCCTGGTAAAAGGCGCATCCAAAGGTGAAGGCCTGGGCAACCAGTTCCTGACCAACATCCGTGAAACAGAAGCGATCGGCCACGTTGTGCGCTGCTTCGAGAACGACAACATTATCCACGTTAACAACAAAGTGGATCCGGCTGACGACATCGACGTCATCAACACCGAGCTGGCCCTCTCTGACCTCGACACCTGCGAGCGCGCCATTCACCGCGTGCAGAAGAAAGCCAAAGGCGGCGACAAAGACGCGAAAGCGGAACTGGCTGCCCTGGAAAAATGTCTGCCACAGCTGGAAAACGCGGGCATGCTGCGCGCGCTGAAAAACCTGACTGAAGAAGACAAAGCGGCGATCAAATACCTGAGCTTCCTGACCCTGAAGCCAACCATGTACATCGCCAACGTTAACGAAGACGGTTTCGAGAACAACCCGTACCTCGACAAAGTACGTGAAATTGCCGCGGCTGAAGGTTCTGTGGTGGTAGCGGTTTGCGCGGCCGTTGAATCTGATATCGCCGAGCTGGACGATGCCGACCGTGAAGAGTTCATGGCCGAACTGGGTCTGGAAGAGCCGGGCCTGAACCGCGTGATCCGCGCGGGCTATGAGCTGCTGAACCTGCAAACCTACTTCACTGCTGGTGTAAAAGAAGTGCGTGCGTGGACCATCCCTGTGGGTGCAACTGCGCCTCAGGCGGCTGGTAAAATTCACACCGACTTCGAGAAAGGCTTTATTCGTGCGCAGACCATCGCGTTTGAAGACTTTATCACCTACAAGGGTGAGCAAGGCGCGAAAGAAGCAGGCAAGATGCGTGCTGAAGGGAAAGACTACATCGTTAAAGATGGCGATGTGATGAACTTCCTGTTTAACGTCTGATTAGTTTTGAGTGAAAAAAATCCACGCTTTGGCGTGGATTTTTTTATTGCGTGGCTAAAAGACATTGTTTAAGAGTTCTGTTTTCATTCTGGGTTCAAAAGGAATGATATCGGCAGTCACAAGCTTTAACGCCTGAAAAAGATCCTCGCGTAAGCGCTCTTCAAGAATGTCAAGAGTCTCACATTTAGCGAGAATGACACTGCCGTTTCTTGGGATCCGTTTTCCGGAGGCCAGGATAATCCCCTTTACGTACCCCTTTTTAAGCCACTTGTTGGAATTATTTATATAGTATCTTTTTGCCACCAGCTATTGTTATCATTTTTTGGGCGCATTTGATATTAATACGCAGGGCTTGATCGAGACAATGCGTTACGCTTCATATCATAGGAATAAAACCAATCATGCCAGCCATTTTTTTTACTGGTTAGCTACAGACAACGACCACTTCTTTTGACAGGTTGACTGTTAAGTAATAAAAGGTCGCGCCTTCAGGAGGTGCAGACCAAAATAGTTTTTCGCCATGTGCATTGAAGATGGTCAAAACGGTTGGTATTGACTTTGGTTCGCTTAATGCAAAGACTAACTGGCGTGTTGAGTCGACAATTGCGAGATTTAGCAAGGTATACTTATGCGTACGCTTCTAGTGCAGCACATCCACTCGAGCACGTCTTTTTCTTTAAGAAAATTGAAGTCAGCGATCATCTTCGCTCTTAATAAATATTTTCATTACGTTTATAAGAAAGTTTCAGAGCATCTCGACAGGTTGTAGTTTAAAGTCCGAAAGATTATATAAAGCTTTACTTGTCAAATCTCTCTAGAAATTCCAAAGAGGTTTGGCGCCTTTATTTTTTGAAAAAAATTTCGCAATTTAATTTTGGAATAAATATTTTATCTGAATAATCATAAAATTCATCATCTTTTCCGCCACGGATGAATTTGCTAGACTGTAATTATATTCTTATTAAAGAATGAGCTCATATTTCTAATTACGGACCATAAAAATGCATCAATGTGTTAAGATCATCTAAATCTTGTTTTGTTGTTTTTTTCTCCATTTTATCAAATTCACAAATTATTCCTTTCATAGGAATACTAGATTCATGGTTAATTGCCAGCCCCATTAGCTTGTCATCATCAGTCTGATTTTTCAAAGTATTATTTAAAAAGTTATGTAGAATTTTTCCAGCATCTTTTCTTTCTGAAAAATACATATTGTTATATCCAGTAATTTTTTAGTGAGGCAAAGTAGTAAGCTATCCATACCATATACAAATTAAAGTCAATCACAATCTTTATATTATTTTATTTTTTCTAGCAATGACGAAAATATTTCGCCATCACAATTAAAACGAAAAGTATTCCAATGCTGTTTTTTAAAGAGTGTAACAGAAATAATTAGTCCCAATTCAATTCTCCATCAGAAAAAACACCTCGAATTAAGACACCTCTGCTTTATCAAAAATTTTGATTTTATTAAACTCCACCAAAATATTTTTCACTGGCACTTCTGACTTTGATAAATAATCATGAAATGCTTAACATTGATTTTCCGGAACATATTTATTCATTAAAAAAGAAGATTATGACGTAACTCTTCTTCTGACATATTATATACTCCGGAGTGAGTAAACACGTTAAAAATCATAGGGTAATTGCGTCCTATCCCTAGCAGCTGTAATGTTCCACCATTAATTTATTCAAGATATGCACTTGAAAAGTTGCAACAGTGCAGCGGGCACGCTCGTTAGAGCTCTACACAGTTTAACAGAAGATGTCATAGATCCAGCGAATGCTTGCGCTGGGCTTTTATATCAAGTATTAATCCGTAGTATAAATCCTAACTCATACTGGGGCATTTTATTTTCGAAGGTTCCAATCTGTGGAATCAGCTACACGGATTTCATTAAGAACGAGATCTAGAGGAACGAGTGCAATTATTTACCCCTCATTAACTACACTGAATAGACCACCTGTGGACGTGGTACACCATTGATATGTTTATGCGTATCAATTATTAAAAAAGAAAAGATCAAAAAACAGTTAACATGCGATACTTATTTGATAGTTAATTCCATGTTATATAGATACCGCAATTAAATGATTTAATGTCATAGCAGACAGTAATATTACCCCATTCCAAACGCCATGTTACACTATGTTTTTCTTTTACATCTGGTTCGCCAAGATCATATTCCTTTGATACCCAACGGTATAAGAAATCAACTTCTTTGTTTAACATATCAATGTTAGAAACTTTATTCCAATCACTTATTGCCTGATAATACTCACCCTCTTTATAAATTAATTGCACCATAAATGGAAAATTGCTAAAGCATAATGGGCGTATTATAAGCTCAAATTTCTTATCAAACCAAAGAACGGTATTAACGGTATAATGATAAGGAATTAATCTCTGCATTTTATTTTTTGATTCAAGATATTTGTAAAGTTCTGAAACTATAAACATATCCTCCCGTTGTATGAAAATATATTTATTATCTAACTTAACTTTGCCATCTGCGATGTTAATTTCAAAATCAATCATATGCTTATAACCTTCCCCGGTATCAGTAGATTTCTAAATTCCTCAGGGATAAAGAATTGCATCCCTCCCTCTCGGCCATTAATGTTCTTAGCCAATGCTCTTCCATATGCGACATCAATATCCTCGCTGACATAATAAGCTCTTACTTGCGTTCTTAATGTACGATGGAGATCAATTTTAACTTGAAGCGTTTCATGGTAGCCTATAGCATTTCCTTTGTTTTACCTAACGGTTGGATAAGTCACCGCATATGATGGAGGAGAATCACCGTTCGGATATAATGCATACAAAATCGTGCCTTTTTTCAGTTTCCTATTTTTGTAGATATCTATACCTTTGTAATCACCTTGACCTTGCCATTTCGTAGCTTCTTTAGATGGATCCTTACATTTACGGCTCAACCCCCACGGATCCACCCACCCCAGCGCATTCGGCGCATACTGAGGTAGCGGTTTACGCCGCGGTTGAATCCGATATCGCTGAAATCATCGACGGCGACCATAAAGAGTTCATGGCCGAGCGGGGGCAGAACTGCGTGATCCGCGCGGGCTATTAGCTGCTCAGCCTGCAAACCTACTTCACCGCGGGCGTGCAAGAAGTGAACGCGTGAATCATCCCTGTCGGTGCGACTGCGCCTCACGCGGCCGGTAAGATCCACACCGACTTTGAGAAGGGCTTCATTCGTGCGCAGACTATCGCGTTTTAAGACTTTATCACCTGCAAGGGTGAGCAAGGCGCGAAAGAAGCAGGCAAGATGCGTACGGAAGGGAAAGATTACTTCGTTAACGAGGTTCATGTGGTGAACTTCTTGTTTAACGTATGATTTTTTTTCATTCGATTTAGTTATTATTAACTTTAAAAAAAACCCTCTTTTAGAGGATTGTATTTTTTCCCTCCCCAAGGGTCGTCTAATAAAAACTTAGCAGGGATTGCTTCTTTTTCAGGCACAAGAGTAAAATTATAATAAATCTCGTCCCCTTCACAAACCTCATAAAAGAGCGAATAAATCTTGCCGGTTACGTTAATGCTTACATCAAATTTCTCTGTCGCAGATACGATCTGGATCTTACTTTTATCCGTAATAAAAAATGGAACAACAATGCAGCGTTGTGCATTTTGATCTAATTTAAAAGCATTATCTATTTTGATATTGACGTTTGCTCCAAATGCGTCCTCTGGTAATGGATCGAATACAACATAATCCTTGTGTAAAACAGCGCCTTGAGAAACATTACCTTTTCCCCACTGACTCAGCTTTTCGTCATAGTCTCTGGATCGTAACAATATTTGACTATGTGAAATTAGCAGATCTACTGTTTGCATGATCTTATCACTCATTATATTCCCTAGACTTTTATTCTTGTTCCATATGATTGTTATGGAAAAACATTACCAATACTCGAACCTGCAACAAAATTACTGCTTTTAGATATCAGTTATAAGTTGTGCCGTGCCGTTGGATTGGCAATGGACCCAGAAGATATATGAAGCATCAACACTATCTACACGCGCCAGCAAATCGTAGTTGTCCTGACCACTTTCGTCGACGTAGGTGAACAGCACATCCCCGTGCGCTTCCCCAAGTAGGCAGTCATTCCCAGACACACCGGGTGGTGATGGCTTGCCGGTTGGCTGTCCGCCCAGCTTCTGGCGTCGCGTTTTACTGATGCGGCGACCGAGCGGATCGTAGCGGAAGCTGACCTGCGTCTGCGGTTTGTTGCGGTTCCTCGGGTTTGGCCGTTATCCTTCTCTACAGTGCAAGCATGGGTATTATAACGCCAGCGAATATCATTCAGCTGCGCCAGGCGGTTGTGCGTAATGTTCTCAACAGAACCTTCGAGCGGGTTAGCGGCTGCATCCCAGACCCCCTGCTCCTCTCCGGCCAGCGTGCCGTCCTGAACCAGGAGACGCCCGGCACTGTCTGTCGTACTGCCAGCGGTACCATTTGAACGGGTTATCGTCCCGCTCTTCGCGCACCAAGTTATTGCGGTAGTAGTAATCCCAGCGGCGCTGCGACGGGCGCTGGGTATTTTACTTACGACAGTGGATGTCATGACTCCAGAGAATGCTTACCTAGGGTTTTATGTAAAGTAAATAATCCGAGGGATCAACCCTAACCCACACTTCAGCGTTTTATTTTTTGTGGGTTCCAATCAGAGTAATCAGCAACACGGATTTCATTAAGAACAAGATCTAGTGGAACATGTGCAATGCTATCTGCAATTTCATCATATGGCGCTGGCAACTCGAATGAAAAACCAAAGTCGTCATTTATAATAATACAGCCATTAAATATACGCTGTTTGTAAGTCAACCCTATTATTTCCCCCATCGTTTGGCCTGTTTGTAATATTTTATTATACCTCCCCTTATAGTTTACGTTACAACCAATAGAAATGATCGTTCCATCTTCAAGGGTAGCGATTGTCATTGTGTCATCTACAATATATGCAAGCCTTTTCTTATCATCAGGCAAGAAATAATCAAAGTAAGTTACCTTATAGCCAGCATATAACTCGCTTATGTACTTACTGATATTATCCCCCAAAAAAACGTTACCTAGTGCTCTTCCTGATAAAATATCAGCATTAAAATCAATAATTTTATACCCCCCCATTAAGTAAAACTCCGTCAACATAAACAGGTGAATCGGTTATTAAATCATAATTTTTAAACTCTCCATGACCAATTCTCCCATATACTACATCAGCACCATCAACTTCGCGATAAACTTTCCAGTAATCATTACCATGAATATTAGGTTGAGTTGGAGTCCCTCCGGGATGATAATCTAATTTGTACGTAGTACCTGATTTTGTTGTTTTGACATATTGAATATGTTGGATAGCTCCTGGTTTATTGGCTTGTGGATATGTTCTCGTCCAACCTTTGGATGTCAAAATATTATGAACATCAGCGGGTTTTTTCCCTGTTAATCTATCCACCCATCTTTGTGTTATACGATCCTTTTGAGAAAAACCACATTTTAACCCCCACGGATCCACCCACCCCAGCGCGTTCGGCGCATACTGGTAAAGGTTTATCCCCCCCGCCAGCCCTATCGGGTCCTGCTGCGTAAACCTTCCGCAGTCCGGGTCATAATACCGGAACAGATTGTAGTGCAGCCCTGTCTCACGGTCCAGGTATTGCCCCTGCATACGCAGGTTCTGGGAATATCCTGATACCTGCGTCTCGCTTTCCCGCAGCAGCTTGCCCCAGGCGCTGTTCACGCCTTCCCAGCGCACCTGCCCTTCGATATCCGTCATCCGCTCCGGCGTGCCGTTGGGCTGGCAGTGGAACCAGAAGATTTCCGGGGCATCAACGCCGTCGATACGCGCCAGCGGATCGTAGCTGTCCTGATCGCTGTAGACGTAGGTCAGCGGCACATCCCCGTGCACTTCCTGCAACAGCCGGAACCCTTCCCAGACAAACCGCGTGGTGACCGGCTTGCCGGTTGGCTGCCCGCCCAGCATCTGGCGGCGCGTTTTGCTGATGCGTCGCCCGAGCGGGTCATAGCGGAAGCTGACCTGCGTCTGCGGCCTGTTGCGGTCCCGCGGCTGGCTGATGACCTCCGTCAGGCGGTGCTCGCCGTCGTAGCGGTAGTGCCAGCGGGTCTGGCCGTTATCCTTCTCCACGGTGCGGCCATGGATGTCATAGCACCAGCGAATGCCGTTCAGCTGCGTCAGGCGGTTGTGCGTGACCTTCTCAGCAGATCCTTCGAGCGGGTTACCGGCTGCATCCCAGCGCCACTGCTCCTGGCCAGGCAGCGTGCCGTCCTGAACGAGCAGGCGCCCGGCGCTGTCGTACTGCCAGCGGTACCAGCTGAACGGGTTATCGTCCCGCTCTTCCCGCACCAGATTATTGCGGTAGTCGTAATCCCTGCGGCGGGACCAGCGGCGCGGCGACGGGCGCTCGGCGTTGCCAGTAAAGACGTCCCGGCGATGCAGTCGCCCAAGACGGTCATTAACGTTTGATTGGTTTTTTTATTGCGGGGTTAAAACACATTTTCTAATAGTTCTGTTTTCATACTGGGTTCAAAGAGAATGATGTCGGCAGTCGCAAGCTTTAATGCCTGAAAAGGAACCTCACGCAAGCGTTCTTCGAGAGAGACCAGACTCTCACATTTAGCGAGTATGACTCCACCGGTTCTTGGGCTCCGTCTACACAATGCCAGAAATATCCCCTCTGAATAACCTTTTAAGCCACTCCACATGAGCAGGTATCACTGCGTCAATCTCTTCGAGTGGTTTGATATAGGTTAAAATGACAATCTAAACCGTGCTCATCCTTTGCCTCTTAACTCTGTTTTTTAAACTGCTTGTTGGTACTGCTGTACAGTCCCTCTTTTGCCAACAGTTATTTGATCTTACCCACGAATAGTGGACACACGACTAAGTGAGTAAACTCTTAACCAGAGGTGACTCATGACAAAACCAGCATCAACCAGTAAGAAGCCCCGCAAACAGTACACGCCTGAATTCCGCAACGAAGCCCTGAAGCTTGCGGAACGTATCGGTGTTGCTGCCGCTGCCCGGGAACTCAGCCTGTACGAATCCCAGCTCTACGCATGGCGCAGTAAGATTAACAATGCCCGCAGCTCTTCCGAACGTGAGCAGGAAATGTCCGTTGAAATTGCCCGTCTTAAGCGCCAACTGGCGGAACAGGCAGAGGAGCTGGCCATTCTCCAAAAGGCCGCGACATACTTCGCGAAGCGCCTGAAATGAAGTATGTCTTTATTGAAAAACATCGGGCTGAGTTCAGCGTCAAAGCCATATGCCGGGTACTGCGGGTCGCCCGTAGCGGCTGGTATGCGTGGCGTCTGCGTCGTCAGCAGATAACACCACGTCAGCAGTTCCGGCTCGTCTGTGATACTGCTGTCCGTCAGGCATTCACTGAGGCAAAACAGCGTTATGGTGCGCCTCGTCTCGCTGACGAACTGCCTGAGTACAACGTCAAAACCATTGCCGCCAGCCTGCGGCGTCAGGGGCTTCGCGCAAAAGCGGCCCGGAAGTTCAGCCCGGTCCGATACCGCGAACATGGCCTGCCGGTGTCTGAAAATCTGCTGAAACAGGATTTTTACGCGAGTGGCCCGAATCAGAAGTGGGCGGGTGACATCACGTACTTGCGCACGGACGAAGGCTGGTTGTACCTGGCGGTGGTCATTGACCTGTGGTCCCGTGCTGTCATCGGCTGGTCGATGTCGTCGCGGATGACAGCGCAGCTGGCCTGCGATGCGCTACAGATGGCACTCTGGCGACGTAAGCGCCCGGAAAATGTCATCGTGCATACGGACAGAGGCGGGCAGTACTGTTCGGCAGACTATCTGGCGTTACTGAAGCGGCATAATCTGCACGGTAGCATGAGTGCCAAAGGATGTTGTTACGACAATGCCTGCGCGGAAAGCTTCTTCCACTCGCTGAAGGTGGAATGTATCCACGGGGAACGCCTTATCAGCCGGGAAATCATGCGGATGACGGTGTTTAATTATATCGAGTGTGATTACAATCGGTGGCGCCGACACAGTGCCTGTGGCGGACTCAGTCCCGAACAATTTGAAAACCAGAACCTCGCTTAGGGCCGTGTCCACATTACGTGGGTAGGATCAATTGTTATCGTTTTTTGGCGCTTTTGATGTTAATACGCAGGGCCCAATTGAGACAAAGCATTATGCTTCATATCCCAGGAATAAAACCAGTCATGCCAGCCGTTTTCCTTTTCCGCATAGCTACAGACCACAACCACTTGCTTTGACAGGTTGAAAGTTAAGTAACAGAAAGCTGCGCCTTCAGGAGGTGCTGACCAAAATAGTTTTTCGCCCTGCGGATTGAAGATGGTCAAAACGGTTGATAGTGGCTTTGGCTCGCTTAACGCAAAGACTAACTGACGTGTTGAGTCGACCAGTGCATAGTCTAAAAATGGCATACTAACCAGTATGTTACTTTCACCACACGCCCATTGAAGCAGGTCATTTTCTTTAATACAAATGAGATTTTCAATCATTGGTAAACCTCAACTTTTAAAGTTTGATCTGTTTCAAATCACCTTCAAAAAGCCCCACAAGATATACCCGATATCGGGCTGGCTGCACTTCTTTATACGTTAATACAGCAGAAAACTCTTTCAAACACTTTGAACAAATGTTTTTCGAAGCGTCTAATTGGCTTTCATCGTAGTTATATTTATTATATTCACTAACAAGCTTCACGCATCTCATTTTCTTAACCAAAAAGCATTTTACCTCTTCAGAGAGCGTGTCAAACTCATATGAGTTTACTATGGAATAGACTATTACGCCTTCGCATTCAGGGCATGCTATTTCTGCGCCATAATTTATAAAGTCATTATCTATACCATCCAGGACCAATAACTTCCTCTTCAGCTGATTAGTTATTTTCATTTTTCATCAAAACCTTAATTAAAACGCAACAAGTCAGAATTAATTATAGATATAATGAATAGAGGTGATGTTTTAATTGGATAGATAATTCAAAGATGAACGCGAGCACAAATACATGCCAGAGTGCTATGCATGCACACGCCGGGGAAATTGTATGCAATCAAAATTAAAACTGACTAATCATCTTCTATATCAGGGGGTGGTGTCGTAATACCAAGTATTTCTCGGCCAAATCGAATTTCCTCTGCAGTTTTCTTTTTAAGTTTAAGGATAATAACACCCAGTAAAGTATTATTATTTTCATCTGAATAAATCTTGAACGAGTACAACTTACTTCGGATATTAATTACGAATACATTTTCCTTTTCAAAATTTTCAAGGACAATGATTAAATCATCAAGACCATTAACTTTCAACCCTGTAAATTTAGTATTTTCTTTATGCGCTTTCATTATTCTCAATTCATTTTGAGTACTACTTATAAATGATGCACATTGAAGATTATTCTTTTCATTTAGATAAGAACGAAACTCATCCGGTATTTTTTCTCGTTCATACTCAATAAGTTTATCATTTATCATGGTAGGAATACCTCCACATCGCCACTTCGAATTCCTTTAAGTAAGATTTCGCGTTCCATCCATTCATCAAAAGAATACTCCCACGACCAAGAATCGCCAGGCTTAGGAGCACCAACTTTGACTCTCAATATGACCCCATCAGGCCCTGCGAAGCCTCTAGCTACATCTGGACTATCTGTCCACGAAGTATAGGGGCTGATGCTGGATACCCCTCCGAAGTTATGTTGCTCCGGAGTTATTGATGAATGAACATCCCCAGGAATTACCTTACCATTAAGTGCATTTTCCCATTCGGGATGGTCTTTATGTATACCCCTGTAATTATATTGCCCAGGTTCCGCATCAGGTAGATGTTTATCGGGCTTACAAGGCGACAACCCCCACGGATCCACCCACCCCAGCGCATTCGGCGCATACTGGTAAAGGTTTATCCCCCCCGCCAGCCCTATCGGGTCCTGCTGCGTAAACCGTCCGCAGTCTGGGTCGTAATACCGGAACAGATTGTAGTGCAGCCCTGTCTCACGGTCCAGGTATTGCCCCTGCATACGCAGGTTCTGGGAATATCCTGATACCTGCGTCTCGCTTTCCCGCAGCAGCTTGCCCCAGGCGCTGTTCACGCCTTCCCAGCGCACCTGCCCTTCGATATCCGTCATCCGCTCCGGCGTGCCGTTGGGCTGGCAGTGGAACCAGAAGATTTCCGGGGCATCAACGCCGTCGATACGCGCCAGCGGATCGTAGCTGTCCTGATCGCTGTAGACGTAGGTCAGCGGCACATCCCCGTGCACTTCCTGCAACAGCCGGAACCCTTCCCAGACAAACCGCGTGGTGACAGGCTTACCGGTTGGCTGGCCGCCCAGCATCTGGCGACGCGTTTTGCTGATGCGTCGTCCGAGTGGGTCATAGCGGAAGCTGACCTGCGTCTGCGGTCTGTTGCGGTCCCGCGGCTGGCTGATGACCTCCGTCAGGCGGTGCTCGCCGTCGTAGCGGTAGTGCCAGCGGGTCTGGCCATTATCCTTCTCAACGGTGCGGCCATGGATGTCATAACGCCAGCGAATGCCGTTGAGCTGCGTCAGACGGTTGTGCGTGACTTTCTCAGCAGCCCCCTCAAGCGGGTTACCGGCCGCATCCCAGCGCCACTGCTCCTGACCAGGCAGCGTGCCGTCCTGAACGAGCAGGCGCCCTGCGCTGTCGTACTGCCAGCGGTACCAGCTGAACGGGTTATCGTCCCGCTCTTCGCGGACAAGATTATTGCGGTAGTCGTAATCCCAGCGGCGGGACCAAGGCGGTCGTATTCGCTGCGGGTGGTCAGCAGCCCCTGAGTGCGGCTGGTCTCACGATGGAGTTCGTCGCGGGTTAAATTGGAGATCGACAGCTTATTGAGAACATGGTGAGCAAGGCGAGAAAGAATCAGGCAAGATGCGTGCGAAAGGGAAAGATTACATCGTTAAAGATGGCTATGTGATGAACTTCCTGTTTAATGTTTGATTTGTTTTGAATGAAGAAAATCCACGCTTTGGCGTGGATTTTTTACGGGGTTAAAACACATTCTCTAATAGTTCTATTTTTATGCTGGGTTCAAAAGGAATGATCTCAACAGTCGCAAGCTTTAACCTCTGAAAAGAATCCTCGCATAATCGGTTTGAAGTGAGGCAAGACTTTCACACTTAGCGAGTATGACTCCACCGTTTCTTAGGATCCTTCTTTCGGTCGCCAGGAAAATCCCCTCTGCATACCCCTTTTTTAGCCACTCCACATGAGCAGGTATCGCTGAGTCAACCCCTTCAAGGGGTTAGATATAGGTCAATATGACAATGTAAACCGTACTCATCCTTTGCCTCTTAGCTCTGTTTTAAACCTGTTGTTAGAACTGCTTATGCAGCCCCTTTTGCTACCGGTTATTGTTATCGTTTTTTGGCGCTTTTGATGTTAATACGCTGGGCCCAATTGAGAAAAAGCATTACGCTTCATATCCCAGGAATAAAACCACTCATGCCAGCCGTTTTGCTTTTCCGCATAGCTACAGACCACAACCACTTCCTTTGACAGGTTGAATGTTAAGTAATAGAAAATCGCACCTTCAGGAGGTGCAGACCAAAATAGTTTTTCGCCCTGCGCATTGAAGATAGTCAAAACGGTCGGTAATGGCTTTGGTTCGCTTAACGCAAAGACTAACTGGCGTGTTGAGTCGACCATTGCATAGTCTAAAAATGGCATACTAACCAGTATGTTACTTTCGCCACACGTCCATTGAAGCAGGACATTTTCTTTGATGAAATTGAGATTTTTAATCACAGGATAACCTCAACTTTTAAAGTTTGATCTGTTTCAAATCACCTTCAAAAAGCCCCACAAGATATACCCGATATCGGGCTGGCTGCACTTCTTTATACGATAATACAGCAGAAAACTCTTTCAAACACTTTGAACAAATGTTTTTCGAAACATCTAATTGGCTTTTATCGTAGCTATATTTCTTATATTCACTAACAAGCTTCACGCCTCTCATTTTCTTAACCAAAAAGCATTTTACCTCTACAGGGATCTACAGGGAGCGTGTCAAACTCATATGAGTTTACTATGAAATAGACTATTACTCCTTCGCATTTAGGGCATGCTATTTCCTTTCCATACTCTATGAAATCATTGTCAATGCCATCAAGGACTAATAACTTCATTTTCAGTCTATTAATTATTTTCATTTCAAACCTTTAATTGAATTAATAGAAAAGTCAGGTGAGAGAAAAATGAAGGCTTTTATTAATCAATTACATTATATAATCAAACATTCCATTAGATATAAATACCACAATCGAAGCTTTTTTCATTAGATTGTACAATAATTCTACCCCAATCATGATCCCATTGAAATCCATATGGGGGTTTGTTAATTTTGAGCTTAGGGCTTGAGGTTATTTCATTCTGAACCTATGATATCAAACGCTGCTGCTCATCCGACAAATTACTAAGACTAGCCCTTTTATCCCAATCCGTTAGAGTTTTATAAAAACTTCCATCTTTACTGGTAAGGAATATTAATGGAGAAAAAAGAAAATACTGAAGGCCTCAGTTCCAAAATGAAAACTTGATCTTTCCATTTAATATTATCGATAGCGAAATAAAAAGGACCTACTGTAGTCAACGGCGAGAAGCACTTGTAAAATGCGGAATTTTTAAAAGTATCAACATCTTTTATTCGAGGGGGAAGTCGTTAATTGCTACAAATCCAGTATGAACATCAAGTTTCATTTGCTGACATATCTAAACCACCTTGTCTGGAAGTGACTACGTTATATTCAAAACTATATATACCCCATGATTAAATGACTTTGTCTCATATACGACTGAAACCCGCCCCCACTCAAAGTTCCACCTAATGATGTCTGTTTTCGTGGTATCAGGCGTGTCCAGGTTTAGTGATTCTTTCAGCCAATCAGACAGGCTTTTCACTGATTCATTTAGCATGTGAATATTAGTTCGTGCATTCCAATCATTTAATGATTTATAGTATTGACTGTTTTTATCAACAAGATGAAGCATAAAAGGAAAACCATAGCACACAGGGCGTATAGTAACTTGAAATTCTCTTTCAAAAAACGCTACTGAGTCAACAAGGTAGTGATTTGGTATGGTTTTCTTTATAGCTCTCTGCTTTACTAATTCGTGGTATAAATCACACTTACAAAAGCCTTCTTCAGTATAAATTTTCAAAGGCAGACCATCAATATTTATTCACCTGTGATCGGTTTAAAATTTAATTCAATCATGTTGCCCTGTTCTACTTTTGAATGCCGAACACGAGATTGTAACTAAATCAACTACAACATGATGGCATCCATATAAAGAAGCATTTCCGCGTACAGATTACAGGTGTTATAGGCAAGGCTCACACTGCATTTTCCACTACGCAAATAAAATGCACCTGCATCATTTATTGCATTACGCCACACCATTATAACCATTTCAATCTAATCTACATGACAATGAATCCTTATTGCCAATGGTGCAATAAATCAATCCACATTTCTTTTTCTCCAGAGATAACTTTAATGTTATCTCTATTTTCTTTTACATACTGCATGTACGTTTCATAAATAATTCTTATAGTCACGGTTTTTTCAGAGCGAGAACCTTCAATCAAAGTCATTAGTTTTTCTAAATAAATTGATGAATCCACTCTTTCGTTGAAAAAAACTTTGAGATAATCGAGTACTTCATCATATGAATCGTAATTCATTATTCCTCCGGAAGAATATCAATTTTGTCGAAAGTAATTGTCCGTTTGTCTGCATGCATTTGTTCTACGCCCCCCTTTCCGTATTGCGGATAAGCATGCGTAAATTGTTCTAATGGTGCACCAATTTTATCTCCAAACATTCTTGGATGCCTCACTTGAGGAGTACCATTTTCATAAAGTTGCAATGTATCAAACGTTCCTCTAATCCTTGCATCACTCCAAGAGACATCCGCTGGTAACTTCGGATCAACTTTATCGGGACCTTTTATCTGAAACGCATCACGAGTAGCTTTACCCGTTTCAAATTTTTCGAATCCAAAATACGTTACGGGCGCTTTTTTTGTTTCGAGAAGACCAGGAACCCATTTATCTAAACTGCCATCGTCATTCAAATATCGAACATAACGATAAGCAGTTGAAGGCATTGTAGCGCTTGGCCCCGCTGGACCGATATAGAAATCAGGTTTCGTTTTACCACTACACTCACGGCTTAACCCCCACGGATCCACCCATCCCAGCGCATTCGGCGCATACTGGTAAAGATTTATCCCCCCCGCCAGCCCTATCGGGTCCTGCTGCGTAAACCGTCCGCAGTCCGGGTCGTAATACCGGAACAGATTGTAGTGCAGCCCTGTCTCGCGGTCCAGGTATTGCCCCTGCATGCGCAGGTTCTGGGAATATCCTGATATCTGCGTCTCGCTTTCCCGCAGCAGTTTTCCCCAGGCGCTGTTGACCCCTTCCCAGCGCACCTGCCCTTCAATATCCGTCATCCGCTCCGGCGTACCGTTGGGCTGACAGTGGAACCAGAAGATCTCCGGGGCATCAACCCCGTCAATACGTGCCAGCGGATCGTAGCTGTCCTGATCGCTGTAGACGTAGGTCAGCGGCTCATCCCCGTGCACTTCCTGCAACAGGCGGAACCCTTCCCAGACAAACCGCGTGGTGACAGGCTTACCGGTTGGCTGGCCGCCCAGCATCTGGCGACGCGTTTTGCTGATGCGTCGTCCGAGTGGGTCATAGCGGAAGCTGACCTGCGTCTGCGGTCTGTTGCGGTCCCGCGGCTGGCTGATGACCTCCGTCAGGCGGTGCTCGCCGTCGTAGCGGTAGTGCCAGCGGGTCTGGCCGTTATCTTTCTCCACGGTGCGTCCGTGGACGTCATAGCGCCAGCGAATGCCGTTGAGCTGCGTCAGACGGTTGTGCGTGACTTTCTCAGCAGCCCCCTCAAGCGGGTTACCGGCCGCATCCCAGCGCCACTGCTCCTGGCCGGGCAGCGTGCCGTCCTGAACGAGCAGGCGCCCTGCACTGTCGTACTGCCAGCGGTACCAGCTGAACGGGTTATCGTCCCGCTCTTCGCGGACAAGATTATTGCGATAGTCGTAATCCCAGCGGCGGGACCAGCGGCGCGGCGACGGGCGCTGGGCATTGCCGGTAAAAACGTCCCGGCGATGCAGTCGGCCAAGGCGGTCGTATTCGCTGCGGGTGGTCAGCAGCCCCTGCGTACGGCTGGTTTCACGATGGAGTTCGTCGCGGGTAAAGTCGGAGACCGACAGCTTATCAAGGGCAATGCTGAGCAGATGCCCGCTACCGTAATAGAATTGTTTCAGCTCCCGGCCATCGGGCAGCGTGACGGAGGTGCGGTTACCGAGGGCGTCATACTCCCACGCCAGCTCGCCGTGTTCGCCCGTTTCGCGCGTGACGCGTCCAAGCGCGTCATACTCAAACACAAGCTCCTGCTCGGCTTCGGCGCTCCAGGCATCGGCTGAAAGCGCGGGATGCAGCCCAATCCGGCTCAGAAGGCCGGACGGGGTGTAGTGGTAGCGGGTCTGCCCTTCCGGCGTGGTGCGGGCGACCAGCTGGCCGCTCGCGCTCCAGGCAAAGGCATGGGTAATGGCCTCCGGATGTCCGGCGGCAAAGGTGCGCGCTATCGTACGCCCACAGGCGTCGTAGCGATACTGCGAGGCCACGCCATCCAGCCCCACCTCTTCCAGCAGCAGCGAGTCCGCACCCCAGCGGAACTGGTACGCTTCGCCGTTTTCGTTTTCCAGGGCAATCAGACGCCCGCGGCTGTCCCAGCGGCGACGCACCTCTTCACCCTGCGTATTACGGGTGGCGGTTAAGCGCCCTGCCTCGTCGTATCTGAACTCGCTCTCTTTCCCGTCGGCGCCCGCATGTTTCACCGGCAGGCCACGTTCGTTCCATTTGAGAGATTCCGTCCAGCCTTCCGGGCGATCGAGTTGTACCGGACGCCCTGCGGCGTCGTAGCGGTAACGCGTCTCTTCGCCGTCGGCGCTTATCTCAGCCACCAGCCAGCCCAGCGGATGATAACGGTATTGTGTCACACGGCCCGAACAGTCCGTAACACGCACCATCTGCCCGGCCTCGTTGTACTCCTGGTAGCGGCTGTTGCCGGCGGCATCAACTTCTTCCACGACCTGACCAAACTCGTCCCGACGAAGCAGCGTGGTCTGCCCCATCGGATCCACCACGCACTTCAGCCCGTGATGTTCGTCATACAGGAAACGGGTGGCGCTACCGTCGGCTTCGATGATGGAGGCCGGAAGCGCACGGTGCTCCAGCCAGGTGGTGGTGCGGGTATTGCCGTCGGCGTCGATCTCCTGCACCCGGTTACCCATGTCGTCATAGACGAAGGTAACGGCATTACCGAGCGGATCGATGCGGCGCGTGAGGAGTTCGTTGTCATCCCACTCGTAGCGCCAGTTCTCACCGCGCTCGTCAACGTAGCGAACAATCAGGTTTTGCGCGTTCCAGTAATGCTTTCGCGTCTGGCCGTCGTAGTGATCGACGGTCGTCAGCCCGACGGCTAGATCATAGCTAAAGCGACAGCCGTCGCCGGTGCTGGTGCGGTTTTCCACCACGCGCCAGTGGTCAAATTTTTGCCAGCGGTATTCACTCTCCAGACCGCCCGGCAGACGGTGCCAGACCATCAGGCCATCATCGTTATAACGGTATTCACGGGTAACCACGCCGGAGGCATCCGTTGCGCTGGCCAGCTGGCCGCGCGCGTCATACCCCCACTGCATCAGCGGCCATGTCTGGTTGCCGTCAAAATGGCTCGCCGAGGTAACGCGCTGCGGGAAACGTTCATTTTCATAACGCAGAGTGACGTCGATCGCCCGCGGCTCATCGTGCAGACCGACCAGCCGCCCGTGTTCATCCCACGCCGTCAGCAGTGCGTTGCCGTATTCGTCGCTGAGGGAGGCCAGGCGCAGGATTGAGGAGTTCGCCCGGGTTGGTTTATACAGACGCCACACCGCGCCGTCATCGTCGGCAATCGCCACGTCGCCGCTCTCATTGCGGCGGATGATAATGCCTTCGCTGATGCTGTAAAACGCGCGGTCGACCGGCGGCAGTTCAAAGCTCAGCTCGCGCCCGGTTTCATCGAACCAGGTGGCGTTGTTTTCTTCCAGCGTCAGATAGCTGTCAAAGGTGGTCGCCCAGCCCAGACCAAACAGCCCTTCGCGGGTGGTCAGGCTGTTGTAGCTGCGCTGCCAGCGCAGCGGGAAGCGCCCCGGCAGCGAGAAATCGAGTTCGTCGTCGTCATTCAGCACCTTCACACCGGTAGCGGCGTGAACCGGGTGCGAGGAGCCGAACACGGCGTTGACGGCCATATCGGCCAGCATCCCGCCACCGGCAGCAGCCAGCGCGCAGGGCATGTTTTTCAGGATCTTGCCCGGACGCCCGCGCAGTAGGGAGAGCGCAATCATCCCCAGCGCCAGGCCCGGCGTTTTGCCGCTTTTAATATCGCGAACCGTGAGGGTGTCGCCGCCGATGATCACGTTCGGGGAGACGTCGTCGGAAACGGTGCCTTCGCAGGTGGTGCGATCTTTCGCACGCACCGCGGGCTGCCCGTTGATAAAGACGCTTTTGGAGCCTTCCGCCAGATACTGCGGCCCGGAGTGTTTCTCGCACGCCACCTTGTCTTCTTCCAGCGGCGAGGTCCCGGCAGCGGCAGAGGCCACGCTCGGCTGCCACATTTCGCTGCCGAACTGTCCGGCAGCGGCAAGCAGCATGCCCGCGTAGTCGGCAAAGCTGCCCGGAGACTGCGGCTCAGGGGAAGGAGTATCGGCAGGCGTCAAGGTCCCGGCTGCGCGTGCAGCGGGGATCGCATTGGTAAGAACGTTGCTGGAACCGGTAGTGATCTTACCCGCAGGCGACGGCGGGAAAAGCGCGTTGCCCAGCCCTTCAGCGGCGTTGCTGATATCGTCGGTGATCCCCGCAACGTTCGCCAGGACACCCCCAATAATGCCGCTCAGCAGACAGCTGGATCCGATCGCCGCCACGCCTGCGGCTGCCGCCCCGGCTCCCAGCAGTGGCGCCGCCACGGTAGCTGCTGCCCCCACAGCCGCGCCAATCACCGCATAGGCGGCACCTTCCGCCACAATGCTGGTTATATCAGCAAAAATGCTGGAGTGAATAATCTCGTCGCCCTTACGGGCCGCGTTGTTATCGCTCATGCCTTACACATTCCGGTTGTCGTTTAGCGTCAGACTTTGCTTCAGTGCGCTCCAGCGCGCCTCGTCCTCTTCCGTAAAGGCTTTTAAGGCCGAGAGGGTAAAAATCATCAGTACCGGTTTGTCCGGTGTCTGCACGGCAAGCTGTTTTTGCCACAGGCGCTGGCCGTTACGGTCAAAGGTGGTCTCAACTTCCAGCCCGTTAATTTTTCCGTCAGGCCCGGCTTTTACGTGCTGAAATTCGCTCTGGGCGATCTCACCCATCTGAGAACGCAGCACATCCCACTGGCGGTGAAACTCTTGTTCGTAATTGCTGCCATCCGGGATAACGCCGCGGCTGACCACCACGGATAATCCGCTCTCGTCATCACGAATGATGTTCATGCTGTTATCCTGCCAGGCGGCAGGAAAAAGGGAAAACGAACCTTCCTGGAGGGTGTATTTCATAAGTGAACTCGGGATGATATTAGAAAAATAAGATTAAAAGCGCTAAAGTTTATACAGCCAATATTAATTACTGCTTAGCGACTCAGAGGGACAAGATCATTACAACGTTAGCACTTTCTTTTTTTTCCGCAAAAACTTTAGGGGCAGCGATATTATTGGCCGTTTGATAATTATCTTCTTTCACAGCCCGTAAAGTTGCCTCGCAACTTAATGTTCGTAGCGTGACATAACTACCCTGCTCAGGCATTCCTGATTCAGAACTGGAAAGCTAAATGCCCATGCCAGCCCGCGTTCATCGGTAGGAGTGCGATATCCAACTGATTGTCCCGGCGTGTTTCCGCGAGGGATATTAGACAATTTCAGATCTGGAAAATGAGATTTGACTTGTTCAAGAGTAATACATGGATGATTAATTACGAAAGAAACCAAAGATACGCTGTTATCGCCATTTCCCCATAAACGAACATCCACATCGCTGATCCGTGTGCCATCAGTTAACGTAAAGGGAGCTGAAGTATAACGGTCTTCTTTCTCCTGTGTATTATTAATCAGCGGTTGGTTAAACAGTTTACTGACATCCTCAACTTGTTTACCCCACACTGATTTCATTTCTTTGATCATTTGCCACAACGAATCTTGATTCATTTTATTATGCCCTGCATAGGTAAATGCTGAAAATAGTGGAAGAACAATGAGGAATGTAGCTTTAATCATCCTACTTTCCATAGAATCCTCCATAGTAATCATTATAATTTAAATTAGTCCCTGAGGCTATTTCGCCTTTACCATACACTTTTCCTATTGCTTTGGCTGCATCAATGCGAGATAACTCACCGCTCACCATTTTATCATATGCAGAATTATATGCTTTTAGGTTTTCGGCACTTCCCGCTATATCAATATCAATACCGCCGTTTGCAAGGATCTCGCGTTGTATTTTAATGTTATTCAGCGTTGCTCCACCTTCATCCATAAGCTGGCTGTTGATGAAGTTTTCCTTACTCGAAGCATCTACCGCAACAGGATAAGTTGCATGCCCTGCCTCATGTGCCAGAGTTTGCACAGTTGTGGCTGTATCCTCCATGTGTTCAGGGTCCATGACAATCAATTTGTTATTAGTATCAGCGTAACTCCCCCCTCCTGCGGCTCCCGGCTGGATAGCCCACCCTTTATCTTTTAGATCTTTTAATTGTGTCTGAAGCGTTGGTGACTTATTGATTTCCTTAACTACATCTTCACTGAAGGGCATCACATCAGAGTTGTAGGAATTATTTTGATAAACGTAACTCCCTTTTAATGGTGGAGCTGCTGCAAATTTTGTTGTTGGTTTTGGTCTGGATGCTGCTGGCGCTGAAACTGCGGGAGCCGGATTCTTAGCACTTTTATTTGGAGAAAACTTCTCCTGCACCGCCGCATCAATATCCCCTTTATGCCCCGATCCCGGAGCCGTTGTGCCCGGCTTGGTTCCCGAGGTATTCAGATGCAGCTTACCACCCGTGGTGATATACCCATCTCCCTCAACGAAAAAGTTAAACTCTTTGCCAATCAGGTTAATCTTGCCGTTAGCGTTAAGCTCAATAGCACTCTCACCCGAGACCAGCCGCAGCTTCGTCCCGGAAGCAATGACATACTGCTCTACCGCTGCATCCAGCTTGCCTTTTCCCGTCAGGATCTCGGTTCCGCCTTTCACGGCCTGGATCTGGTTCGCTTCAACACGATGCAGCTCATTTTTCTTCACGTAATGGCTGCGCGCGCCGCCAACGCTGTGCGTTTCATCATTCTTGACGCTGGTGTCCATGTTGCGCTCGGCCTGGATCCACACCTGCTCTGCGCCCGCCTTGTCCTCAAAGCGCAGGGCGTTGGCGTTGTCCACGGAACCGTCTTTTGTCCGGCTCATAAAGCCCATCTGCGTCGCCGCAGCCGGCAGCGCCCACGGCGGCATGCTCGCCTCGTTATACACGCGCCCGGTGATAATCGGTCGGTCCGGGTCACCGTTGATAAAGTCCACCACCACCTCATCGCCGACGCGCGGGATCTGCACCCCGCCGTAGCCCTGGCCCGCCCAGGCGCTGGAGACACGCACCCAGCAGGAACTGGTGTCGTCACCCTTCGCCAGACGGTCCCAGTGGAACTTCACCTTCACGCGGCCATATTTGTCCGTCCAGATACTCTCCCCCTGCGGCCCCACGACTTTCGCCGTCTGCGGGCCGTAGGTCCGCGGCCACGCCGTGCTCTGCGCCGGACGGTACGACACCGCCGCCGGGATAACGGTGAAATCGGTGCGGTGAATGGTTTCCCCCTCGCCGCTCGCGTAGCGGTTCTCCTCGAAGTGATACCCGGCCGCCGTCACCAGATACTCACCGTTATCGCTGAAGAATGGCGCGTTGGTCAGGGTAAAGATGTGGCCCGGCGCAATGCCCGCCGCCGTGGCCGTCGCCTGAATCTGCTGATGCTCCACCTGCCAGCGCTCCTGACGAATGCGGGCGTAGAACTCCGCATGGCCTGTCTCCACAAAGCGGCCCGGCCAGTCGTACACGTCGATGCTGCCCGGTTTCGGTGACGCCGGGTTCTGCTGCGCCTGGAACAGCCACGCGTTCGGCTTGCGGAAGTCGTAGTCGTCGAGGCTGTAAATCCCCGGCGTCACGCTGTCCTCCAGCGCCCACTGGCTGATGCCCTCTTCATCCGTACTGCCGCCGGACGGCGTCTGATGGTAAGGAATGACCTCATAGCCGCTGAACGGCTGATGCTGCGTCGCGGCGTCGGTCAGTACCAGGGTGTGCTTGTCCGCCTCGTGGCTGAAGTGATACGCAATCCCCTCCAGCTCCATCAGGCGGCTGATGAAGTCCAGGCTCGATTCCTGATACTGCACGCAGTAGTCCCACACCCGGTAGCTGCCGGTGAGTTTGTCTTCGAGGTTAACCTGATGCTCACCCAGCAGGGTTTTCACAATCTGCGGTACCGTCTGGCCCTGGAAAATCCGCAGGTTACGGTCGCGCTTCATCGGCCACAGGTCCGGCTCCACCGTCAGCTGGTAGACCGCATAGCGGGTGCCCGTCAGCTCCACGGCACTCACCGCCACGCGCGTCACCTTGCCGTTGATATAGCGGGGGGTAAGCAGGTTCTGGGTGGGGATGGTCACCGTGACCGGCTGACCGAGCAGCCTGCTGCGGTCAATGCGCGCATCCGTGCCGAGCAGGGTCAGCGTCAGCGCGAACGACTCCGACATCGCCTCGCGGCCGGAGAGTTTCCAGAAAAGCAGCCCCTCAACCGGGAGCTGAACGGTAATTCGGTTGAGCATAATCTTTATTCCGTAATGGTTTATGCTGAGAGTATTTTTAACGCAAGGTTTTTTTAAACGTGAATGTTCTGGTTGTTGGCCGTCTTACTCTTTAACCGGGGGCCATTCCCCTTCATATTTATAAATCCACAGGGAATAGATTTTCAGAAACTCTGACAAAAAGAACAAAAAGCCATTTAGCCAGACATTCATCACGCCCGTGAAACTTAACACCAGGGGAAAAAGGGAAACTGAGTAGCGAAATCCAACCAGACGCAGTATTTCCTGGTAGAGCGCCAGTCTTCTCGCGTATAAATTCCGGGCGAAGAAGCACCATGCTGAGGCAATAAAAGAGAGCAACAACAAGAAATCGAGAATAAAGAAAAGAATAACCAGAGCGCTATACCCACCAGCAGACAGCGTGTTCACAACCGTACTGAAGGCGTGTATATCGGAAATAAAAGGGATTCTGTCATGTCGCACGGACTGGGCACAATAGAGCACAATGGCCAGGGCATCCATGCATCCCCAGAAAACGAAAACCTTATCTCTGGCGTTCATGACAGTTGAGCAATCACTTAACCGGCGCGGGTGGCCATTCGCCCCCCTTCTGGATGAGCTTCTCTTTTATTTCGTTTAATTTCTCGTATTGCTCACTGCCTCGGTCAAGTCCATTCAGCGCGTCCGCGAGCGCATTGCTCATCGACCAGCCATTTTTGGCCTTAATTGACGGATCCGCTCCCCGATCGAGCAGCAACAAGACATGATCGTAAGCCTGGTTATCCAGCGCATCAAACACCAGCGTTTTACCCAGTGAGTTGGTTGAGTTGACGTCAGCACCGCGATCGAGCATGGCTTCCAGCGTCTCTGTATTTTTCGCTTTAAGCGACTGGAAGACGATCGGTTCGTGGAAAACCTTATCTTTCACGTTGGGTGAGAGGCCACCGTCCAACATCGCGTCGATCCAGTCCGCACTGTCTCCCTTTAGGGCAAATTCAGCAGGACTGCTTTTTCCCTGCGGTCGAGGCTGGAGCGGATCTGCGCCATCCTTAACTAGCAACGTAATCACCTTTAAATGGCTCGACGTTTTTTTATCATTAATTGCGTTGCCAAGGGCCCAGAAAAGCAGGGTCATATCCTGCTTTCCTGGTTGATTAAGGTCGCTGTCTGGCGCAAGCGTCTTCACCGCATCGACGTCGCCTTCCTCAATCGCTTTCGCCAGTTCAAGCTGCTGGCCGCTGAAGTAGTCCTGTGGATTAAGGTCCATATCCTGCTTACACCCCTGAATCATGAATAAAAAACATAACGCGACAAAAGCCATCAACCCTTTTTTCACAATCGACTCCCGATTATCGAAATATCCTCATCCTTCTGTTGCTCTATGCAATCAATCGCTTGATTAATTCCGTGGCGGTCCAGCGCGCTTCCGTTTCCACCGGGAAGATCATGGGGTATTCCGGCAGCATTAGGGCTCAGTGCAGAGATTTCCTCTTTGAGGATCCACGAAGGGACATGCCCTTTCATCGTTTTCAGATCTTCCCAGGGGTTAACTTCCTGAATCTTCGTCAGCAGTTCACCTTCAACCCGATACGCCTGGATATTATCCGTACTGCCTAATATCTTACCGCCGTATTTTTCTACGGTTCCGGCATTGAGGCCGGCGGCGTTAAACGTCCACCCCGCTTTCCCGCTGCCCATAGAGGTTGCAGAGGCGAGACCACCGCCAAGGGAATGACCGGCAATATCAATATTCTGCCCTGACCTTGCCAGCTCCTTACTGATACTCACGGCCTTTTTATAATAATCTGAAGCCATACCCATGCCCTGTGAGAAGTTATTCGACCAGTCAGCCCCGTTTACCACCGGCGCCAGTTCCCCTTTGGTCAGTAGAGAGGAGACATTCTCAGACAGAGAGGCGAAACCAGGCTCGCGCGATCCCCTGAATACCAGCGTGGGGTTCATATCTGCACCAAACACTTCCGGCTTCGGTTGATAGACGCGCGCCAGAAAATTGGGGGACGTATCATCGTCAAAGAGCATGGATTTGTTCAGCCCGAACTTTCCTAACAGCGCATCGTCATTACTGATATCTGTCCATCCCTCCGGCACGCCCGGTGTGGTTTCCAGCGGGTTCACGGTCTTATAAATATTTTCCGCAAGCTTCGCTTTTTCCACCGCGATATTATTCGCTGCCAGACGTTTCGCGGCGATCTGGGCATCCGGATAAAGGCTATTGCTCCCCTTCGCAATCAGATCCTTACGCGCCTGCCAGCGTTCTGCTTTGGTCATATTCTGAAGCTGCCCGGCATAGGTTTTACCGTCCTTGCCGGGAGTAGGTTCATCCGGCACCTGTGCCGTTTTAGATTTCACTACCTGTTTTGGCAGTACCGTTGGCGCAGGGCGAGATCCGTACGTTCTCACCAAGGTTTCGTAGCGGTCAACAATCGTACTCACCGGATACCAGCCCAGGCCGACCAGCGAGGCAGCCTGGAGTTGCCCTTTGGCGTTGATATAAAAAATTTCCGTTACTGATGACCAGTCACGAAAACTTTCGTCAATGGCAACCACTCTGCCCATCTCTAAATCCTGCGCGATCAGCGTGCGGGTATCGCGCCCGGACTGATAAGGATTCGCACCGGTGATCGTGCGCAGCAGATCGTAGCGCGTGAAGAACGAGCGCAGCGAATGGTCGGGAACCGACATAATCCACTGTCCGGCAACGGACGGGCGGATTATTTTCGCAAACAGCGCTGGCGAGACGTTCTCGTGGAACAGATAGACAAACTTGATGTTATACATTCGCTCCGTCCTGTTACCCGCAGGCTTACGGATTCACCAGCCAGGTGCCTGGCTTCGCAATATCCAGCGTCTGGGTACGCGTTCTTCCATTGCCTTCCAGTTCAATGCGGGTCTCGCCCGCAGGCAATTTCAGCGATGCGTAACCGTTATTCCCTGGACGCAGCGCTTTCGGCTCGCCGTTCACCTTCAGCGTCTCGCCATCAAGCATGCGGATATAGACCAGCGCGACCGGACTGGCGTCGACAGACGACGCACTCTGCTGCGCCGTAGCAGGTGGCGCTACCGGCTCGCTCACGTCGGCCGTTGCTGGTCTGGTTTCCGCTGCGGCGGAGGTTTCAGCCGGAGGGCTCACGGCAGGGGTTTGCGCCGTCTGCGCTGGCGTTTCCTGGCTGCCGCCGCCGAACAGCATCGCACCGGCAACCACCCCAACCAGCACGCCCGCGGCCACCAGCCCCGGAAGCTTGTAACGTCGCCAGTCCAGCGCGGAAGCAGATGTCTCCTCTTCCACCGGCACCAGCATCGTGCCGGTCTTCTTCGCGGTCAGCACCTCGTCGATACCGGCGACGGGCATCTCGATCAGCGCCGCAAACTCCTCGATAGATTGCGGACGGTCTTCCATATGCAGCGCCAGCGCCTTGTCGATGGCCTGAAGCAGCGGAATGGAATACCCCTGCGGCATCAGCTCCACCAGTGGTTTGCAGGTGTCCTGAATCGAACGCACCACGCTGACCGGTGGCGGAGAGCCGACGATGAGGGTGCGCAATACGGCGCCGAGCGCGTAGATATCCGTCCACGGCCCCTGCTCGCTTTCATTGTCGTCGGTATACTGCTCGATAGGCGCAAAACCCGGACGCAGCATGGTTTCCGTCTCATCCGAGAGATTACCGATGGTGCGGCGCGCCGATCCGAAATCAAGCAGCACCGGCAGACCGTTATCCTGAATCTGAATGTTATCCAGCGAGATGTCGCGGTGCAGGTAGCCCTCATCGTGGATCGTTTTGATGGCGCCGAAGAGCATTGGCAGCATGCGGCGGATCCACGCCTCGTTAATCAGCTCCGGTTTCTCTTCGCGCAGACGCGACAGCGTGGTGCCGCTGTAAAACAGCGTCCCCATATAGGCCGTGTCGTTTTGCACCCAGAAGCGCAGCACGTTCAGCAGGTTCGGGTGGTTAAAGCGCGCCAGCAGGCGGGCTTCCTGAATGAAGCTGTTCAGACCGGCAGAAAACGCTTTGCCGAAGCGCTCGCTGCGCAGTACCAGCGTCATATCCTCGCCGCGCACGGCGAGGGAGGAAGGCATAAACTCTTTGATAGCGATAGTGCGTTCGAGCTGGTGATCCCAGGCGCGATAGACGATGCCGAATCCGCCGCCGCCAATCACCTCTTTTATCTCAAACTCATTGAAACGGTACCCGACCGGGAGCGCGTTTGGGACAGTCCGATTGTTATCATTATCCGTCATCTTTTACAGTTCTCTTGATGATTATTACGCGGCAAACTGACAGTGGAACTCGCCCTGCTCGCAGGTGACATGCAGACGTCGGTACTGCTCGTCGCTGCGGCTGGCGGTAAGTAAAATCTGGCTCATCTGAGGCAGCAACGTATTGGTCAGAATCGCATCCACCATACGCCCGCCCGACTCAACCTCGGTACAGCGCTGAACAATCTGTTCGACCACGCTGTCGTCAAATTCAGAAATAATATTGTGATTCTCTTCCAGACGACGCTGAATGCGCCTGAGCTGAAGACGCACAATCTGCCCCAGCATCTCGTCGCTCAGAGGGTAATACGGCACCACCAGCAGGCGGCCCAGCAGCGCAGGCGGAAACACCTCCAGCAGCGGCTGGCGCAGGGCGCCGCTTAACGCGTCAGGATCCGGCATCAGTTCCGGGTCGGCGCACATGGCTGCGATCAGCTCGGTGCCGACGTTAGAGGTCAGAATAATAATGGTGTTACGGAAATCAATGTGACGCCCTTCGCCGTCCTCCATCCAGCCCTTGTCGAAGACCTGGAAGAAGATCTCGTGCACGTCCGGGTGCGCTTTTTCAATTTCGTCCAGCAGCACCACGCTGTAGGGACGGCGGCGCACGGCCTCGGTTAAGACGCCGCCTTCACCATAGCCCACATAGCCCGGAGGCGCACCTTTTAACGTCGAAACGGTGTGCGCTTCCTGGAATTCACTCATGTTGATGGTAATAACGTTCTGCTCGCCGCCGTAAAGCGATTCCGCCAGCGCCAGCGCGGTTTCGGTTTTGCCCACGCCGGACGGCCCGCAGAGCATAAATACGCCGACCGGTTTGTTCGGATCGTCAAGCTTCGCCCGCGAGGTTTTTACCCGACAGGCAATCAGATCCAGACCGTGACGCTGACCAATAACCCGCTGGTTCAGCGTATCAGCCAGGTTCAGCACCGCGTCGATCTCATTTTTCACCATCCGGCCCAGCGGGATCCCGGTCCAGTCCGAAACCACCGCAGCCACCACGTTTTCATCGACCGCGGCAAACAGCAGCGGTTCGTCACCCTGTAAGGTCTTCAGCGCCTGCTGCTGTTCTGCCAGCTGGCCGCGCAGTTCAGCCGTATCCTCATCACTCGCCGCAAACAGTGCGGCACGCAGACGGATAATTTCCTGCACCCGCGTGCGCTCTTCTTCCCAGCGACGAGCCAGGGCCTCGCGTTGGGTTTCGAACGCGTCACGTTCGGCGCTTAATGACGCCACGCGCGCCGGATCGCCCGCCCCCACGCGCGCTTCACGTTCGGCAATCTCCAGCTCCACGTCCAGGGCCGCCAGATGACGCAGGCAGTCTTCCAGCTGGGCAGGCGGCGCGCTCTGGCTGACGGCCACGCGCGCGCAGGCGGTATCCAGCAGCGCCACCGCTTTATCCGGCAGCTGACGCGCAGGAATATAGCGATGCGACAGTTTCACCGCCGCGCTGACCGCTTCGTCGAGGAGTAAAACCTGATGATGAGTTTCCAGCGGCGACACGGTGCTGCGCAGCATCAATACAGCTTTCGCTTCATCCGGCTCGTGAACCTGTACGGTCTGGAAACGGCGGGTCAGCGCCGGATCTTTCTCAATGTATTTTTTGTATTCCGCCCAGGTGGTCGCGCCAATGGTGCGCAGTTGCCCACGCGCCAGGGCAGGCTTGAGCAGGTTAGCGGCATCGCCGGTGCCCTGCTGGCCGCCAGCGCCAATCAGGGTGTGGATCTCATCGATAAACAGAATAATCGGCGTGGCGCTGGACTGCACCTCGTTAATCAGCGCCTGGAGGCGCGCCTCAAATTCCCCTTTCATGCCCGCTCCGGCCTGAAGCATGCCGATATCCAGCAGCCACAGCTGAACGTTTTGCAGCGGCTCAGGCACGTCGCCGTCAGCGATACGCAGCGCCAGCCCTTCCACCACTGCCGTTTTCCCGACGCCAGCTTCCCCGGTCAGCAGGGGGTTGTTCTGGCGACGACGCATCAGAATATCGACCATCTGGCGGATCTCTTCATCGCGCCCCACCACCGGGTCAATTTTCCCATCCCGGGCGCGCGCCGTCAGATCCTGACCATACTGCGCCAGCGTGCCCTGCGCAGCCGGTACTGCCCCGGCAGCTGCGTCCGCAGCGGCGGCGGCCTGCTGGCTCTCTTTGCTGCTGGCGCAAATAGCGTCGAACTGCTCGATCAGCACCTCGACGTTAAGACGGGTGAACTGCGCCGAAATACTTTTCAGCACGTTAGCCAGATTCCACGTTTTCAGTATGCCGATCAACAAATGGCCGCCGCGGATGCGGCTGACGCCAAACTTCAGTGAGCCGTAGACCCATGCGCGCTCGACGGCGCTGTCGATATGCTCGGAAAGATCAGAGACGGAACTCGCGCCACGCGGCAGGGCATCCAGAGCCGCCACGATATCGCGCGTCAGCTGCTGTTCATCAAGGGCGAAGTGACGGATGACCTGTTGCAGATCGCCATCCTGCTGCTGCATCAGCTGATGCAGCCAGTGCACCAGCTCAACGTACGGGTTGCCGCGCAGCTTACAGAAGGCAGTCGCGCTTTCCAGAGAGGTAAATAACAGCGTATCCAGTTTGCCGAAAAGCACGGCACGGCTAATTTCTGACATGTTAGTTTCCATTAACAATGATTCGGTATACGGAAGGATTATCGCTCTGCGCGATACACCAGATCGCCACGCGGAACAGGCTGAGGCTGAAGGCCCAGCCAGGTGTTGTACCCTAATCGCCCGGCGCTGCCGAGCGTGGCGCCCTGCACCGCATCGGCGCGCAGGATCACCCGTGTTTCCCATTCAAATTCCACCCCGGCGTACTGTCGCACCCAGTCGCGCAGCTCGGTGACCCACCCTTCGCCCGGCAGAAAACGGTTGTATTCGTCTGCGCTCAACGGGCCAATCTCAAGACGAAATTTATGCTGCACGTCGCGTACCGCAATGCCGAGAAAAGCGGACTCCCCCATGCGCGGCAGGCGACGCCCCTCACCCAGCTGTGCCTGCTCCCGCGTTGAGAGCGGCATCCACTGCGGTACATTGGCCACCAACCTGACCGGAATGTTGAAATAGTTGCGCAGGATCTTCTCCAGCCCTTCCGGGTCCCGCCCGTGGCGGGTCAGGTGCCCGGCGTGAGTAAAGCGGGCATGCGGGCTCAGGCTGCCTTTCGACATCTGGCCGGGCTGACCCATGCCAATCAGCGATGCAAGATACCCTTCGAAGCGCCTGTTGTCGTCGCGATCCAGTGAAACGGCAGGCTGCGCGTCCGCCCAGGCGCGGTAAAACAGCAGCGTCAGGCGGTGGTGAAAGAGGTCAGCAAACGCGCTGAGGCTGTGATCCTGATGATGATGAATACGCTCGCGGGCATACTCGGTCATGTGCACCGGCAGTGGGCCGTTAGGACCAAACAGGCCGAAGCTCAGAATGGAAACCTCATGCAGTCCGTTCTCTTCCCGCTGCCGGACCTCGGCAACCGTTGACGGCGCAAACCCCATTGAAGGCTGCTGACCAATACGCAGCGGCTCAAATTTAGGCAGCGGCGCGCGCCCCAGCGGGTAACGTTCACCGCCCTGGGCATCAATACGTCTTAATAGCTGAAACAGATCGTAGCGCCACGGCGTCTCGCACACTCCGCGCCAGAACGCATCGGGCAGCGGCGTCAGGCGATGCACGCGCAGCGTTGCAGGGGCAACTTCACTCATACCAGCGCCCTTTTACCCATGCGCGGCGCCCAGTAGCCGATTTCGCCGCGCTGCTGGCTCTTGAGCGTGAACTCCGTAAAGCTGTTGATGGAGACCAGGCGGGCAAAAAGGCGTTCCAGCACGCTGCCGAAAAGCCACGGGCTGGCACCGGAAAAGGCGCGTTCGTCCACCGTCAGAGTGATGCCGATCCCGCGGGCGAACACCACCGGGCCGGGTTCAGGCACGCGGCGGTGCACCGGCTCCAGCACGCAGTGACGAACGCCATCCACCTGACGGGCAACCGGCGTCTCGGCGAGGTTAGCGTACAGCCCTAACAGCTGACGCAGCGCGGCAGCGCCCTCTTCGTTTTCGCTGTCCATCAGGCTGAGGTAGTTCATTTGCAGCTGGCTGATGAGCCGCCAGGTACTGAACCCTTCCGCCAGCGCCGGACGCGGCGGCGTCGGGCCTTTACGCAGGGTTAACGCCTTCACCGGCATGGAGTCGGCCATAATAAACTGCCCAAGCTCCTGCTGGAGCATCAGCGGCAGGTCGCGGCTGGTACACAGCACCTCGGCGGAAATGTAGCGCAAATTCTCCTGCCACGGCGCGTGCTGCGCATCCACCAGCGAGACGAAGACCTCCGAGCCGATATAGCCCGTGCGGGTGCCGTAGCGCAGCGCGTGTTCAGAGAGGACGCGCTGTTCACGGCGCAGGGAAAAATAGGCGCCGTAGTTGCCCGCGTCTCCGCTCCAGGTACTCCAGAACGGACGAAACATCTGGTCGTCCCGCTGACCATCCGCACTGGCATAGATTTTTTTCACAGCATAAATTTCATAATCCAGCGGGCGGATGTTATCCACCACCAGATGGTATTCATGCTGGCTTTCGCTCAGCTTCTGCCGGGCCGCCACTTTCGGGAACAGGTTGATCACCGGCGTACAGTGCAGCGCCATGTGGCTGGCATCCACCACGCGCTCCAGCTGATCGTCGCTCTTGTCGAGCAGAACGAAGATATCAAACGCTTTTTCGTCTTCGCAGCGCTGGATCAGCTTGCCCAGCCCGCTCAGGCTGATGAAGCGAAAACGCGCCGGGAACGCAAAGTACTCCTGCAACAGGCGATAGCCGTCGAAGTTACGCAGATCGTCCGGGAGCAGCGCCTGATCTGCATCAAAGCCTTCCTGACGCAGGGCGTCAGACGACAGCAGCTGGCGCTGGGGCTGCTTGCTGACCGTCTGGCAGACAATACCCGCGTGGTGCTCCATCACCAGCTCCAGCAGCTTCAGCGCCTCGATGTCCGGGCCGCTTAAGAAGAACTCCAGGCGGTCAAAATCCAGATGCCCAAGATGCTGCGGGCCATCGCAGGCAATGCGGATCCGTAAGGCGCTGCTGATCCCCCGCTGACTCAGGCCGAGCTGGGCCAGCGGCAGATCGGCGGGAACGCCGCCCAGCTCGATCCGCTCAATTTTTAACGGCAGCAGGTTGACCTCGTGCGCCGTGGTATAGCTGCACGTAACGCCGGTTTTTTTCAGCGCCAGGCTGTCCATCATGGTGCCGCGCGGCACAATAAAGCCTTTGCTCAGGTCGCCGCGGCTGCTGTCGGGCTGAATCTCAGCGATCGCCATCGACGGCGTAGGCGCCAGGTAATTTGGCGCAATCATCTCAAGCATACGCTGTGAAAAGCGTGGAAATTCGGCGTCCATTTTCATCTGCACGCGGGAGGTCAGGAAGGCGAAACCTTCCATCAGGCGCTCTATGTACGGATCCGCCACTTCGATGCCGCGCATGCCGAGCCGCCCCGCCACTTTTGGGTAGCGTTCGGCGAACTCCGCGCCCATCTCGCGCAGATAGGCCAGTTCACGGTTGTAATATTCGAGCAGTTTGCTTTCCATAATTACCCCGCATCCTTCAGTTCAAAATGGCCGTTCTCAAGATCGACGTCGGTGCGAAAGAGAAACTCCAGCGGATACGGTACGCACCACAGGCGGCCTTTGATTTCGATAGACAGCACGTTGTGCAGATCTAATGAGGAGGTATCGGACACGCAGCGAACCTGAAGCCCCTGCGGCAGGATCCGCGGTTCAAAGTTAATAATCGCTTCGGTGAGCTTGCGCTGAATGTCGTGCCATTCGATATCGGACATTCTTTTCCCCGCCAGCGGCGCGACGCCAAAGTTAACGACAGAACGGCTCACCTGCGTCAGACCACTCAGATCGCTGGAGGCATCGTGGTTAATGGTGTTAAACAACCACTGTAAATCCCGCAGGACGTTACGACGCAGCGCGGCGTGGGTAATCAGATTACTGTTGGCGGACTCGCGTTTTTTTTCCGGATCGTTATCCGTCAGGCGATCCAGCAGTGACGGCTGCATTTTGTCGCGTGCCCCCACTTTCTCCTGCCTGCTGCGGGCCTGCCAGCCGCTGCGCAGCAGATCGCCTTCGCCAGCGGGATTACTCATCCGCGCCATCCGCGGCGAACGTCACCAGGCTCAGGGTGAGCAGCGGGCTTTCGCTTTGCTCGCTCAGCCAGGCTTTCTGCCCCATGCCTTCATACAGGGTGCCGTCATCGTCGAGTGGAAGCCACTCGGTGGTGCGCCCCAGCTTAACGCTGTCTGGCGCTCCGTCAGCAAACGGATAACGCGCCGGGATCTGACACACCTGCTCGGTGCCGTCCGTGAGGCGGACCAGAGCATGACGCCACACCAGATCGGTCACGCTGGCCGGAGCCTGAAAACGGATCGTGTCGATGGCGCAGAACGGCACCCAGAAATAGCGGCCGTTGACCAGGGTTTCACACACCGGCCCCAGACGGGCATCGCCGTCCATCAGCCATTCAAAGGTGTGGCTCTCTTCATTCTCCAGCGTGACCTGCCCGCGGCTTGCCGGGGCCTGTTCGAGTGCCGCCAGGCGCAGCGTTTGCGCATGCCCTGCGCTTTCGGTCAGCGCCTGGGCTAACGTGGTCAGCCACGGCCACTGCGCCTCGGGCATTGCCGGTCGTACCTCTCCCGCGAACACGCGCGCCCGCTGCTGTTCACCCTGAATGGCCTGCTCCAGCAGCGTCACGGTTGGTTTTGCCTGCGGCTTCAGCGCCAGCCAGCTTTTCAGCTGGGTCAGGGCGCGCGCCCAGTTGCCGCTGAGGATCAGAAACTGCACAAACGCAGCGCGCAGATCGGCATCCGCCGGACGAGCTTTGATTTCGGCTTCCAGGCGAAGCAGCGCGTCGCTAATCGACTCACCCGCCAGACGTTGATAAAGCGTATTCATAGCCCCTCCTTAATTCGCCGCGCGCCAGGCGCCCACAGCCGGATCGCGTAGCTGCGGACGCAGCGTGTCAATCAGAACAACGTTCAGCTCCGCGCCCGGTGTAATCCATGCGCTCCAGATCTTCTTCACCTCTGCGATACGCGCCTGGAGTCTGGCGTCGTCGCTGGCGATCTCACGGGTGATTTCCACCGCCACCGTGCCGTTGCTCTTCCAGCCGTTCAGGGTGCTGTCGTACGGCAGGATCATCCAGCTCTGGTCGCTGTTCGGGGTGCTGAAGACCATGCGCTCTTTGTTGACGGAGGTGATCAGCGCCTTTTCAGGATCGACCGCGTTGTTCAGTCCCATCACCGGGAAGCCGTGAATGTAGGTGACCGGAATCGCTTTCTGCGTCCCGTTACGATTCTGCGTCACCACGGTGTGGCCGCTGAGCCAGCTGCCGTTGCCGCAGCGAGTGGTGTCGGAATCGGGAATAAACAGCGCTGGCGCGGAGGAACCGCCCTCCCAGAAGGTGCGCAGGTGGCAACCGTCCTGAAGGGTGAACTCCTGCCATGGCGTACGATCTGCCGCCACGGTGTGCGTCTCCGGATTCTGGTCAGGCGGTAGCAGCGCGCCTGAGGTGGTGGTCGTTGCCGCCGCCGTTTCCTGCTGTTTCACCACCAGCGCCCAGTCCTGCGCTTTAGCCGCTGTGCCCCGGGCAAGTGTCGTGCCTTCCGGATCGTTAAGCGTCCAGTTCAGGGTATTCAGCTTGCTGCACTGGTGCTCCAGCAGCGAGCCAAGGCGCGGCACGAAGTTTTCCAGCACCGAAACCTCTTTCTTGCCGTTCGCCACGATACGCAGCGCCACGTCCGCCTTACACCAGCTTTGCGGCGTATTGTCTTTAATGTTGTCGATCCAGATATCCAGCTTCTGCGCAGGAGACTGCACGATGCGGAAGTTTTCAGCCTGTGCGGTGGTCGCCACCGTCAGAAGAGCCAAACCCGATAGCCAAAGTTTCATATCAATCCTTGTGTGTCTAATCAGTTCCGCAGGGAAGAAATTGTGCTGCGTCAGAGAGCGTATGCAGCAAAGTGGTGTCCTGAGGGTTGCCCATCCACACCGCCACGGCGGTATAGTTATCCTGAGCATTGCCCTCCTGTTCAGCATTCTTTTGAATGATTTGGTTCATCAAGGTCAGCCACTCTTGTGGCGTATTGACCATGTGCAGCGACTGCTTCATCTGCTCTTCGCTGACGCCGTGCCAGAAACCGTCGGTGCAGAGCAGGAAGGCATCACCGTCTTCAACCTGCACGACATCGCTGTAGCTCGCTTCCGGTCCGCCATTCTCAATACCCAGCGCCAGATACAGCAGGTTGCTGTTGAGATCGTCGGTCTGATGCCCGGCATCTTTCATCTGCTGGACGAGGCTGTGATCGGTGGTGACGTGCCACAGCCAGCCGCGGCGAAACAGGTACAGGCGGCTGTCTCCGGCGTGCGCCCAGTAAGCCAGACGGTAATCCCTGTCGATAAACAGGCTGACCAGCGTGGTACCCATCCGGCGATAGTCCTGCACGGCCTGTTGTTCGCTGAGGATGGTGCGGTTCGCCGTTTGGACGTAGTCACGAATATGCTGCGCATTCAGGTGCTTGTCGCCGTCAAAGCGGGAAATAATGCTGTTGCGGGCCAGCTCAGCGGCCACCTCGCCGCCCGGCAGGCCCGCAATGCCGTCACAGACGACAAAGCAGGCTGAACGTTCCCCAATGGTTTCTCCCGTCTGATCCTGGTTGCTGGCGCGCGTCCCCTGGCGGGAGAGAGAAGCCGTTGCGATATTCATTTTTCTTCGGATCCGCTTTGTGAGTCTTTGTACTGATTGACCTCCATGTCATAGGCATGGAGGAAGGCTTCGCCAAACAGGGTATGGAAGTCGTCCTCGATCTCGCCCGCCGTCTCGCCATAGCTGCGAACGAAATAATCCCACAGCGCGGCTTTACGGCTGCCCGGCAGCGCCAGGCGCGACGTCATCCCGTTCTGCTTCGCCTGCTCTTCCAGCTGTTCCGGGTTAAAGGATTGCAGCATAGCGGCGATAATGGCGCGGATACCGGAGATCATCCCCAGCTGGTGCGCCTGAAGATCGATCAGTGCATCACGCACCGATTTGGTCGGCGGCATAAAGCCCGGCATCGGCGTGCCGAACATCTGGATCAGGACCGTTTTACCGGTTGGCAGCAGCTTGAACGGGTTGTTGGCATCGTCAAGCACCATGGTCATATCGGCCTTCACCCCGCGCTTGAGAATGGAGCGCGAGGAGAGCAGCGCCACGGTTCCCTGCGAGAACATGCCCAGGATCTGCCCCAGCTGACGCATATTTTCCCGGTCAAACTGCGGCACCGGCTGCATTTCGCTCAGGCCCATGCCCTCCAGCAGCGCCTCCAGCAGTTCGCCCTGAAGCACCTCGCCCCGCTCGCCGGTCTGCGCTGAGGCAGCAGGCGATGCAGCGTTTTTAACCGGGTCGATACGCAGGCGGCCTTTCGGTGCCTGCGCGTTGCTGCGCGCCACGGCCTGCGGCGTTGGCATGGTGAAGCCAGCGTAATCGGGACGCGCGGGCTCTTCTTCCGCGCGCGGCGCGTCCTGTGGTTCAGTCGGTTCCGGATCGAACAGCGGTGAACTGGCCAGCGCATCCTCTTCCTGTGCGGCTTGCGCTTCAGGCTTTGGCTCCAGCTTATCAGCCACGATTTCATCCGGATGGGTTAACGGCGCGCCGCCCATCAGGCCAAGGGGGTCATCGTGACGCGCGGCAGGCGCGCTCGCCGACCCGCCAAACAGGGCTAACGGATCGAGTTCATCCGACGCCTCTTCCTTTGGCTGGGCAGGTTTGCTTTCGTCCGGCTGTACCAGCGTTGAAGGGGTGACATCGTCAAAGATGCTCTCTTTTTTAAACAACGCTTCATCGCTGAACAGCGTGTCCGGGTCCACGTTTTTACGTTCAAGCGACGGATCGGCATCGTTGAACATCGCCAGCGGGTCTTCGGCATTCCGCTCCGGGGCCGCAGGCTGGGAGAACGGGTCGTGGGAGGCCGCGGGCTGTGGCTTTGCCCGATTGCTGGAGATGCTGTCGGAGATGGAGAACTCCTGCATCAGGCTGTCCCAGATTTCCGACGGCACGGCCGTAGGTTCAGCTTTTCCGCGAGGCGCGGCGCTGGCCGGTTTCGGTTGTGCCGCCGGAGCAGGTGTCGCCGCTGGGCGCGCCTGCTGCATGCTGGCCGCCATGCGGCTTACGGGCTGGGTGTCATGAATGAGTTCGCTGACTTCAATGCGATAATCATCAATACCGAGAATATCCCCATCCTGAAGCTCAACCTGACGCCCACGCTCCAGCGGAATATCATTCAATACCACGCGGGTAACGCTGCCGCGGTTCGTGACGCGACATTCGCCGCTGGCGTCGACGTGAACGATGGCCTGCAAACGCGAGATAGTGCGGTCATTGTCCGGCAGCACCAGATTGTTATCCGTACCGCGCCCAATGGTGCCGCCCGGGGCATAAAAATCACAGCTGCTTTGCGGCGGCTGATGACCGGGTTTCGTAGAAATAATCGTGAATCGCATGGCGTATTCCTGCTGGTATGATTAGCGCTCAAACGCTGCCGCTCTCGGGGGTGAAAACGGCGGGGTTTGGGGGTTAAGGGCTGATTAAAGCTATTTGACTACATTCAGGAAAATAATGCCGATAAGCAGCCATAGCGTAAAAAGTAAGGCCTGAACTTTATAGCGTCGATGCAGTTTTAATATCCAGCCGATTCTCTCTTCCGGTAAAGCCTGAACGAATTTATAGGCATCATCCTGAACATTTCTGTCTTTGGTAAATTTCATCTTCACGCCTTTGCGAAGACGAACAAACCAGATTATTTTTTGATAGTTCGCCAGCGAGCCAAAAAAAGATGCGTAATTTGTCACCAGATCGAGATCGTAGCCTTTTTGCCGATATTCTGAAAGAAGCTGATTATATTCGGCCTCGTGTTTTTTAAAATAACGAGAACTGATGAAGTCCATAATTACGACAAGTAAAAATAAAACAACGATCAGAAATAAAAGAATATTTTCTACATTCACCATAGTTTATCCATGACATATTCAGTTGCTCCACCGGCAACTTCGCCACCAATGTATCCACCCGCAGCGGCGCCTACCACAGAACACGCGAGCAACCCTACACCACCTGTTGCCACGCCCAATGCAACACATACGCCAGCCCCAGCCATGGCACCATATTTTCCGCCATAAATCCCGCCCGCAAGACTGGCGCCAAATTGACTGTACTTCTTAACGGCGACTTTGGAACAACTCTGCTCTCTACCTACTGTACAGGCATCGTAAACTTCATTGGTTGTGTTTGCTCCAGCGAAGCCGATAGCAAGCCATCCTCCCATTTTCAGAAAACGGGCAGCTTTTGATGCATTGTCTACATATGTTGAATACCCTCGTATCGAGGCAACACCCGCAGTACTCCATTCGTGGACAATTGACCTGCTTGATAAACCTAAAGCGTGCTTGATTTCTTCATAAGGTTTCAGTTTCAGCGTTAGTCTGGACAGCTTATTTAATAAAACGTCCAGCTCAGAAAAAAGTTTTTGCCTCTCAACAAAAAACTGCTGCCCGATCAATGTGCCTTGCGTTCTGTATTGATTTTGATAAGCCAGTTCGATAGCTTTTAATTTCTTTTCTATTTCGCTAAAGTACCTTTCACCTGCATCAGCAACCACCCCGAGAGATTTATCCATAAAATTAGTTAATGCTGCGATGGTACTAAAATGCTTGTTAAAGAAATTAGCTTCATCTGTATTCAGTTCTGCCAATGCTCCATTAACCTTTTGCTTTGCATTTTGTAATTGTTTTAGCTGAACCGCATTTTCAGCACCCGGAGCATTAAGGATCAATATTTGCCCGGGTTTTAACCACCGTGTGTCCCTGTTCACTTGCATAAAATAACGTGCCGCTTCACTGTCTGGTTTATTGAACAGTAGTCTTGCCTGGAAATCTAACGTACCAGCCTGCTGAACAACACAATAACCAGGAGCAACCGTTGATTTTACACTCATATTGACATCCCTTTGCAAACGAAATTAAGTCTCTGTAAATAATGACCGGGGAAAACTCCCCGGTCACGCGCGCAATTACGCTTCTTTGTTTTCTTTGATGTTCCAGCCAGCGCTGCTTTCAGCACCTTTACCACCGGCAGTGGTCTGCTCCCAGTACTGCTGTTTCACTTTCGCAGCCTGGAATGCATAGGTCACGCCAACGGTATCGCCGTTGTCGGCACCGGTGTACTGAACGGAAGTCACGAGAACGTCTTCCAGGGTGATGCGGGTATATTCAACCTGCTGACCACCCGCTTTGCAGACGGACAGTTCAACTTTGGTCAGGTGCTTACCGCTTGCGCAGTGTTTCAGGATTGCTGTAGTGGATTTGTCGATCAGAGCGTTAACGTGCAGATCGTTAAAGTTAACCTTACCGGCACCGCCGCCACCACCAACGCTCATATTACCCGGCTGGGACGCGCCCCAGGAGAAGGAGGTAATATCAGTCCAGCCGGTGTGGTTAGAATCTTTAGATTCGCCCGTAACACCCTCGACCTTCAGAAACATATCAATAGCCATAATATCTACTCTTCGTGGATGAACAATATTGCTTTCGAAAAAGCCCTTATATGGCAAACAGGAAAGCATGGGGCTGAATAAAACCGTCCATATTTTACCTCTGCCTCATATCAAACGACCCGTGTCATTTGACAGTCTTACATTCCCCCTGAATGAACGGAAAGAATGTGAAGTCTTTTACTACGGCGGATTATCCTGAATCCAGGTACGATCAGGATCGCCAATGATGAGCTGCGGAACCAGTTTATTCAGTTCGTCGCTATGATAAAGACGTAGACAATTTAAGGTTACGCCTTTTACATCAGGTTTGCGCTCCGAGTGGAAACCATTAATTTGGTTTTTATACTTCCCAATAATGGCGTTAACTTTGTCAGTACCGTTTTCAGCATCAAACGGCATCCACTCAATAAATGCACTCGCACTGCGGGCCGCATCAGCAGAAAATTGACTGCCTTTATCTGCAACCTGCGCAAGGCAGCGCGCCAGGACCAAATCTTTTACCACCTGCCGGTATGTTTGCTGCTGATAAAAATCAACGTAAGGGTTGTCACCGCGAGCAGAAAAAGATAAGCAAGTGAGCAAAAGAAATACGGTCTTTAAACACCTGAATATAATTATTTTAATTCCCAAAACCAGATTTCCTGAGAGTACGGAAAGCAATCGGAGTTACATATAAACGAATTATTACTCAGAGGCTCGATAAGGTCGATATGACCACCCCCATACCCATCAATTTTATTGAAGAAAACAACACCTTTTCGGCCCAACATTGAGCGTGCACCAGCCTCGCGGTCTTTAAAGATTTCTGCCTTGCCAAACACATGGGATTTATAAAGCTGATCGGCAAGTAATTTTGCGCCAGGCTCGATTGTTTTTCCCTTATAGGGACCGGTCTTTATGGGTAAACGCCCTGTAAATTCAACATTGCATTTTAACAATGCCAGGCTCATTCTTACCGCACAGGTATTTTCGTATGCCGGTTGTTGCTTGATAATCGTCGAATAATCGTAGCCAATTTCTGAAAAAACCTGTTCACCCGAGGCAAAACCCGCGCGTGTGTGATTTGAAGAGTAATGCTGACGTTTAAGTTGTTCGTATAATGGTCTCATTTGTCACTCTCCTTTTTTGCACGGGCGTAATTCTTTCATGCCGTCAATGATGATTTTTGAAGCGCGCTCCTCGCCTTGCTGTTTCGATAAGTTCGCAAAACGAGAATAGAGAAACTCATGTATTGTATTTGGCAAAAAAGGCCTGCCCTTGCACCATGCAGTGCCCTCAGACGCGTCGACTACGCCGAGAAGATACATATTTGCCTTAATGCGTTCACGTTCATTCGTTTTCGACAGCCAGGCTTTAGCAAAACGCTCTGCACTCAGATTTAAATCGTACCCTGTTAACAGCGTCGGATCGCGTTGGAAGTTTGATGTGTCATCCTGAGGCAATGCTTCCGCTTGAGGGTATTTGTATTTTCCTGCCTCCGCGCTTGCGAGAGTAGAAACTGCCAGCAAACTGGTCGCGATCAAAAGTATATGTTTCACCGTCTATCCTTATTCACTGACAGAAACAAGCTAAGCTCTTCCGCTCAAATTGCCGGCCCCTTCGGGCCGGCAATCATCATTACGCGTCCTTCGTCTTCAGCGACGGCAGTTTAGATACCAGACGCAAGGAAACGGTCAGGCCTTCCAGCTGGTAGTGTGGACGCAGGAAGAACTTCGCGGCGTAGTAGCCCGGGTTGTCTTCAATTTCCTGCACCTGCACTTCCGCAGCCGCCAGCGGTTTGCGAGACTTGGTTTCCTGGGAGGAGTTAGCCGGGTCGCCGTCCACGTAGTTCATCACCCAGTCGTTCAGCCAGCGTTCCATCTCTTCGCGCTCGCGGAAGGAGCCGATTTTGTCGCGCACGATGCACTTCAGGTAGTGAGCAAAACGACAGCAGGCAAACAGGTAAGGCAGACGGGAGGCCAGGCGCGCGTTAGCGGTGGCATCCGGGTCGTGATACTCGGCCGGTTTTTGCAGGGACTGCGCGCCGATGAAGGCGGCGAAGTCGGAGTTTTTACGGTGAACCAGCGGCATAAAGCCGTTTTTCGCCAGCTCGGCTTCACGACGATCGCTGATGGCGATCTCGGTCGGGCATTTCATGTCCACGCCGCCGTCATCGCTCGGGAAGGTGTGGCACGGCAGGTTTTCCACCGCCCCGCCGGACTCCACGCCGCGAATCGAGGTGCACCAGCCGTACTCTTTGAAGGAACGGTTGATGTTGGCGGCCATCGCGTAAGCCGCGTTCGCCCAGGAGTAGCTGTTGTGGTTTGCGCCGTCGGTCTGCTCTTCAAAGTCAAAGCTGTCGACCGGATTGGTGCGAATGCCGTACGGCAGACGCGACAGGAAGCGCGGCATGACCAGGCCCAGATAACGGGCATCTTCCGATTCACGCAGTGAACGCCAGGCGGCGTATTCGGTGTTCTGAAAGATTTTTGTCAGGTCGCGCGGGTTAGCCAGCTCCTGCCAGGACTCCATCTGCATCACGCCCGGCGCGGTGCCGGTAATGAACGGACAGTGGGCCGCAGAGCCGATGCGCGCCATCTCGCCCAGCAGCTCAACGTCCTGCGGGCTGTGGTCGAAGTAGTAGTCGCCTACGATGCAGCCAAACGGCTCGCCACCGAACTGGCCGTACTCCTGCTCGTAGATTTTCTTGAAGATCGGGCTCTGGTCCCAGCCCACGCCCTTGTAGCGCTTCAGGGTGCGGCCCAGCTCCTGCTTGGAGATGCTCATAAAGCGGATCTTCAGCATCTCGTCGGTTTCGGTGTTGTTCACCAGATAGCTCAGCCCGCGCCAGGCGCTCTCCAGCTTCTGGAACTCCTCGTGGTGAATGATCTGGTTCACCTGCTGTGAAAGCTGCTCGTCAATACCGGCAATCAGGTTCTGAATGGTGCGGTAGGTATCGTTTGAGAAGGTCACGGTGTTTTCCAGCGCCTGCTGCGCCAGGGTTTTTACCGCGCTTTCTACGGCAGAGCGCGCCTGATCGGTTTTCGGGCGGAACTCTTTATTCAGCAGCGCGCTGAACTCGTCCTGGCTGAAGGCCTGGCCCGCCTGCTGATCGTGTTGTTGAGTCTGGTTGCTCATCGATTATTCCTCGCTACCTTTTGCACTTTCGTCATTTTTTGGCATCTGGCTCAGGGATTTGAGCAGCGTCGGATCCTGGAGGATTTTCGCGATCAGCTCTTCCGCACCGTTTTTGCCGTCCATGTAGGTCAACAGGTTAGAGAGCTGGGTACGAGCCTCCAGCAGCTTGTTCAGCGGCTCTACTTTGCGGGCTACCGCGTCAGGCAGGAAGTCGTCCATACTGTCAAAGGTCAGATCGACGTTGAGCTTACCTTCGCCGGTCAGGGTGTTATCCACCTGGAACGCCACGCGCGGCTTCAGCGCCTTCATGCGTTCGTCGAAGTTGTCGATGTCAATTTCAAGGAACTTACGCTCGTCGACGGCTGGCAGGTTTTCCACCGGCTTGCCAACCAGATCGGCCATAACGCCCATCACAAACGGCAGCTGAATTTTGCGTTCTGCGCCGTAGATCTCTACGTCATATTCGATCTGCACGCGGGGAGCACGGTTGCGTGCGATGAATTTCTGTCCACTGTTACTCATTGCCATGATGTTCTCCATCAAAGATGCGCGGTGAAGGTGAAACGGCAGACTCCATGCCTGTCGTCATAATGCCAGGACGCGTCATTCGCGGCGTCCAAAGATGTTTTCCAGTTGGTTAACGCCGTCTGGCGCCAGGTCGCGAATAATGTCCATAAAGTTGAGTTCAGACAGCCGCTGCACCCGTTCAATCATCAGCGGTGCGGGGTGGCTGGGTTCGTACTGCGCAAAATACTGTTTCGCTTTTTCCAGCATCAGCTGCGCGTCGGCGCGGCTGGTCACCTGCACGCTGCGCCAGTCCGTCACCTGCTGAACGGGCGACGCGGCCACTGGCTGCGGCTCGGCGTGCTGCTCAGCCTGCGCGTCACGGTTCGGCAGCAGCTTGCTGATATCGGTCACCTGACAGGCGCTGGAAACCTGCCCGACGGTTTTCAGCAGCTGTTCCATCTCCGGTACGCCACTTTCCCCGAGATAGCCGGTAAGCAGTTCGCGGATGGCGAGCAGGCGTTCGTTGATCACGATTACCGCTTCGGTGCCGGGCTGATCGCCCCGGGCCAGCTCATCGATCAGTCGTGGACGACCGCCCGGATAATCCGGACACTCTGTTTTACTGCCGTCAAGCAGCGCCTGGGCGTCACGGAGCGAAATCTCATCGCCGTTAGAGCGGAGCAGTGAGGCGTTACGCACCGCGACCGTCAGGTCAGATTTATCGCTCAGCCCGGCGAGGGCGTTAATGCGGTAGAACGGATCGGTTTCGCCATACTCTTCCAGCAGCGGGTAAAGTTGCTCCCAGTAACGGGACAGGGCTTCCTGCACCAGCAGTAGCCCGTCGGCGTAACCTGCCAGCCCGCGACGACGCGTCCAGGCATGGGTTAACGCCAGCATGACGCGAAGATCTTTGGTGCGGCCCAGCAGGCTGGTGGCGAGTTTTTCCACCGTGTTCCAGTCGGCAGGCTCTGCCGGAATGATGGTGTCGCCAAACTGCTGTTCGGCTTTGCCCTGACTGGCCTGCCCCATGGCCTGGAAATCAGCGTCGTACTCCAGGTTTTCACCGCAGGGGTTATCGGGGCTTATCGGCGCGAGAAATTCATCGATATTCATAAGATCCCTGCTTATTCAAACATAGGCGGGTAAAGACCGTGGCGGCCCGGACGGGCGCCGCCTGCCGGATCGAACAGCAGCGTAAAGAGCTGCCCGGTGAAGTTTCCGCTGTGGACGTGGGTGTAAAGCGGATAGCCGTCGCAGCGGTTTGTCCACCAATAGCTGGTCTGGCGCAGCGGATCAAAACACTCCGCCGCCTGCGGCCAGCCCAGCGTGCTCTGACCCTCGTCGTCATAGCCAATCACGTCGAGAATGTCAGAACGCTTTTGCGGCTCAACCGGTTGGGGCGCCGGGATGGTCATCAGCATTTCATCCAACTGGGAGGCAGAATAGCTGTTACGCACCGCGTGCAGCCCCAGACGGCCAAGCTGCTGGTACCAGCTTTCAGCCTGCCCGAGCAGACGGGATGACCACTCGGTCGGGGTGAAACTCAGTTGCAGGCATACCGGATAGTGGCGGCCTACGCTGTCACGGCCCGGCAGCAGGCAGCCCATTTGAATCATCTGGCTACCAAGCATCGGCGGGACGACAAAGTTCCACACCGGGGCTTTAGAAAACGGGCGCTCGCCGCTGCGCTGCTCTTCCTGTTGCCAGGCCAGCAGGCCGACCTGAAACCAGTGCGACCACTGGCGTTGCAGGGTATCCGGAAAGCGACGCTGCAAAAAATCTCCGGCGCTGGGTAATTTGCCATACCAGCTATAACGGTTCATCGCAGGGGTATTCGTCATACGGCTGTCCTTGCGGTTATGGGCATGAGAAACGGGGAAGCTGGAACGGGTTACGGATGCTGTTCGGGGCAAACTCCAGCGTGACCTGATGTCCGTCGACGTTGAAGGTCGCCTGACGGCTCAGGCTACCCGCGCCAGGACTGGTGCGCGCCTTGTCGAAAAAGCGGTTGAGCGCCCAGGAACCGTTGGTCACCAGCGTTGCGGTGCTGCCATTGGCAAGACCGAGCTGCATACGCACCTGGTTCGTCCCGCCCGGCCCCGGCCAGGTCATGATCTGCACCGCCTGCGGACCGTGGCTGTAGCGCAGCAGTTGGCCGTCCACGTCCAGCGTCAGGTTCAGAATGGTATTGTCCATACGCACGGTGCGCACCGTCACCTTGAAGGATGGCGTGGTCGCGCCGTTTGCGAAGAAGGCATCGCGGACAGACTGCGCCTGCTGGAACGGACGCAGCAGCCCTTCACTGCCCGGCAGCGTTTTACCGTCGATGCCCGGCATAAAGCGCCAGTTCGCCTGGGTGGTGTCCACCTTGTTGGTCAGGTTGTCGCGGAAAAAGGTGTCCATCAGTCCGGTGCCCGGCGCGAACATGCGGGCGAGATCGTCCGGCGTCACCTCAGTGCTGGCGCTGCGCACCAGCGGATAACGCCCGGCAATCGCCTGACGGCAGAACCCACCCACTTCCACGTTAATGCGCTTACGCACGTTCTCCAGATCGCGACGCTGAGTGTCGCTGCTGGCGCCGACGGCCATATTGCTGAACATGGTTTGCAGCCCGCCCGGCAGACGTCCCGCGCTGGCTTGCAGGCGGCTGATTGCATCGCCGCCCGGCGCAGGCATACCGCTGTTGGCTGCATCCTGAACGGCGGTCAGGTAGCGATAAAGCTCGTCAACCTGCTTAAGAAAATCATCAAAGACGATGGTCTTGCCGCCCTTCTCCAGCGGCTGCGCCAGCTCAATCATCGGCGCATAGTGGTCGGTCACCAGTTGCTCAGGCGCCTGCGTCACAACCGCGCCCTGCGTCGGGGCATTGTCACCGTTGCTGAACAGTGCTTCCAGCGTGCGGGTGGCGCGGTTGCTTTGGTCTTCCGCTTTCTGCGCATCTTCCGGCGCAGGCGCAGTGCGCGACAGGGTCAGCACCTTGCTCAGGTTAAGTACCAGACGGCGCAGCGGCGAATTGGTGCCTGAAAGCAGGCGCGCGGTGTTGATACGCTGGGAAAGATCGGCGCTGTTGTTGAGCTGAATGTCAGCGAGAAAGCGATCCCAGTTAACGATAAAGTCGCGCATGTAGAGCTGACGCACGGCGTTGTCGATCTGCTGTTTATCTTCCTGGGCAGTGGTCGCTCCCAGTACCCAGGCATCGTCCTCGTGCAGGGCGGTGGTCACGCTGTCGATCTGGTCGTTGAAGCTTTTCCAGTAGCCGTCCGGCGTATAGAGGCCCGGTACGCCCTCACTCACCGGCTTGCCGCTTTTACGCGAAAACACCAGCTCGCTCTGCGGGCCGCCGAGATCAGAAAGCGAAACCGGCTTCAGGTTCTCATCATGCTCCAGCAGACGTTTCAGGCGCCCATATACGCGTGTTGAGAGCGGCTGCTGGTTGATCAGCGCCCTCTCGCGGGCCACCAGATCCTCATCCTGCGCATACGGTGAAGCCTGAATTTTTGGCTCCAGCAGCAGCTTCAGGTGCCATTCCAGCTCCTGAAGCTGCGCCTGCGTCACGTTCTGCGGCAGGTTGCGTTGCAGGTTGAGCATAACCCACGAGTGCAGGAATTTACCGTCATAATGCTTAGGCTGGTAGAGCATCTGATAGGCTTTCAGCGCCTCATAGCTGTACTCCACGTCGCTGCCGTTGTCGTTGCGCAGCCAGGTGGTAATGTGCATCGCCACGGCAGGCAGCAGCATCTGATCCAGCGCCTTCTGATACAGAGACTGCGAGGCATCGCTGACGTCATCCCCGCGATAAAGCCCCATGCGGCGGGAAACCGGCGGGTTGTTAACGTCGAAGGCATCGCTTTTCGGCAGATCCACCAGGCTGTTAAGCAGCGGCAGAAGCGCAAACAGATCGCGCTGGGGCTGGTTTTGCAGCGCCTTGCTCTGCTGCTCCAGCATCGGCACTTTTGCGTCCACTTCTTCCAGATAGGCTTTATTTTTGGCGTAGCTGGTCAGCCACAGGCCACCCAGGATCACCAGCAGGGCCAGCAGCGCCGCGTAGCCGGACCACATCACGGCGCGGTTGCGAAGCTCCCACCAGCGGTTTTCCCCGGCGATGCCCGCTTCCTGGAAAATCACGTTTTGCAGCAGGTTCTTAATGAAGAAGCTTTGACCCTTCGCGCCCGGGATCGGCGCCTCTTTGCTCACCGAATCCCAGCGCGTGCTTTCCTCCCCTTCAGGTAAGGAGAGCGCGCGGTTCAGCTCGCCCATCACGCGGTCAAACGGCATCCCTTCCTGGGTGCCGCTGGCGAAGTAGATGCCGCGCGGCGAAAATTCGGTTTCGAAGTTTGAGCGGGCAAAGACCGTGCTCAGGTAGTCTGCCAGCAGCGGACGCAGCGCGGCGAACTCCTGCGGGAAGAGATAGGCTTCCGCACGGGTTTTGGCGTCATGCTCTTTGAGCATGGTTTCCGGAAGGCCAGCATCCAGACGCTGTTGCAGCAGGGAAAATTCCTGCTGGAAGTTGCCCATCAGGTCGTAATCGGCGTGTTTGGTCTGCTCCCACGGCAGCGTAAAGCCCCAGATCTGATCGCGCTGGGCTTTGTCGTAATCCGCAAACCAGGCGCGGAAGCCTTTAAGCAGATCCGCTTTGGTCACCATCACATACACCGGGAAGCGAATACCCAGCTGTTCATGCAGCTCGGAGAGACGCTGGCGCAGGTTGACCGCCTGCTGGCGGGAGGCCTCAGCGGACTGCGAAAGCAGGTCGGAAATGCTGATGGTGATAATCACGCCGTTGATGGGCTGGCGACGGCGGTATTTACGCAGCAGGTTGATAAATTCCAGCCACTCCCCGGCGTCCTGAACCTGCTCGCTCTCCTGAGTGGTGTAGCGCCCCGCGGTATCCAGCAGAACCGCCTCGTTGGTAAACCACCAGTCACAGTTGCGCGTGCCGCCAATGCCGCGCAGCGCGGTTTTACCGAAGCGGTCCGCCAGTGGGAATTGCAGCCCGGAGTTGGCCAGCGCGGTGGTTTTACCTGAACCCGGCGCGCCAATAATGACGTACCACGGCAGCTGATAGAGGTACTGCGTACTGAAGCGCTGCGTCCACTGCGCGCCATGTCCCGCTTTGCTGAAGTGGGCTTTTTTCAGCATCTGGGCGGCTTCATCGAAACGCCCGGCAAGGATCTGCTCCTCGCTGTTCAGACGTTTCTGCGGATCGGCCGCCTCCGGGCTGGTGGTATTTTCGTTAAGCTTGTCCATCAGCTTACGGTTCAGCCAGGCGTTATACAGCCGCGGCAGAATGTGGCTCTGAGCCCAAATCAGGTAGACCACCGCAATGCTGATGACGCGGTTCTGCTCTGATTCAAGGGGCCGGGTGTCCACGATGGACAACAGCGGGCCAATCATCCAGATGACCGCCGCGAGTGCCGTTACGCCCAGGAAGCTCCACAGAATGCGATTGGTCAGTATAGAAAGTAGAGTAGTCAGCATCCTTAGTTTCCTTGCGGCAATCCGTTCAGCTCGGCCTGGGTATTGTCAGGCGATACCAGCAGCGTAATCTCCACGCGGCGGTTACGGGCGCGATTTTCAGGCGTCGTGTTAGGCGCTACCGGGTTGATCTCGCCCCGCCCTTCGGCTTTGACGCGCTCAGGCTGCGAGAGGCTACCCTGGAGCTGTTTTTGCACCGAACGGGCGCGCTCAAGCGAGAGTTCATAGTTAGAGGCGAAGCGTGCGCTGCGGATCGGCACGTTGTCGCTGTACCCCACCACCAGAATTTTGCCGCTGACGTTATTCATCGCCTGGGCGATGCGGTCGATGACCGGCTCATAGCGATCGCGCACCACCGTTGAGGCCGAGGCAAAGAGTCCGTCCCCTTTCAGGATCACCACGCTGCGATCCGCCTCATCCTTAACGGCCACCAGACCGGCATCAATTTCCGGTTTCAGGAAGCCGCGCAGGTTCAGTACCGCCGGCAGCTGGCGCGCAGGTTGCTGGATCGTGGTTTCCGGCAGTTGGGACTGGTAAATTTTCGCCAGCACCGGGCTGGTGTTATCACCGAGACGCCAGTTCAGCACGATATAGAACAGGCAGGCGATAAAGCCGACCAGCGCCACGCACGCCCAGAGTGGAATCATCGGCCGCCAGAGCTTGCGCAGAACGGGGCGATCTTCCGGGTGCGGCGAGAGCGGCGGCGGGTAGCTGCCGCGAACGCCACGGATCATCTGCCACAGGCGCTGTTTGATGGTTTCAAGCTGGGTCCGGCCATTGTCCAGCACGCGGTAGCGGCCTTCAAAGCCGAGCAGCAAACAGTAGTTGATCATCTCCAGCAGCAGAATGTGTTCGCGCGGATTCTGAGACAGACGTGCCAGCAGCTGGAAAAACTTCTCGCCGCCCCAGGTTTCGTTATGAAACGTCACCAGCAGACCATTGCTTGACCAGACGCCGCTGCTTCCCCAGGGGGTCAGAGCGGCGGCTTCGTCCAGCGCCGTGCAGAGGCAGTAGCGCGCGCCGACAATCACTTCATATGGTAAGCCCGCCTGCTGGCATCGCACCTCGAAACGGCGAATTTCGTCAATCAGGCGCTGGCGCAGCCCGACCTGATCGTCGTGGGAAACCGAATGACGGATTTGCGGAATCGCATTGAGCAGCGGATTGGCGGCCGCCACCAGCTGATTGTTCCCACTGGCTCCGGTAAACACGGCATCACTGCCGGTATCCTGTCGTTCCTGCATATTAAGCGCTCGCTTTATTATTCTGTCGGGCTACGGATGGCCCAGAACTCCATATCGAGACCCGGGAATTCCCCTGCGAGATGCAGCGCGAATGCCCCAGACTTGTCCATCTCGTGCCACAGTTCGCTGCCCCTCTCGAGCTCGAAATAGCTGTAGCCTGCATGCCACGGGATCTGCGGCGGCGCGACGGGCATTGCCCGAAGCATGATGCCCGGCAGCTGGAGCTGAACCAGATCGCGAATTTTCGAGACTGGCGCAACCTTCATCTGGGCAGGGAAATGGGTTTGCAGGTGTTCGCCGGGGACATTGGCTTTTACCGCCAGCACGAAGCCAAATTCGCGGACCATGCTGGTCTCCGGTACGGTGGCGATGTTCAGTCCGTGAGAGCGTTCGTGCAGCGGCAGCTGGATGGCATGATCTTCCATGACCAGCGACAGCCCCTGACGCAGCATCAGCATCATTTTGCCGAAGCAAAGGGCGAGATCGTCATGGTCGTATACCGGCAGTATGCTCTCTGCGGTACGCTGCGGCGTCCAGGTGGCGAGTTCCGTGGCAAACGGCAGCCAGCTTCGCCAGAGCGCTTCAGGGTGAAGCAGCGGCAGCGTTTTTAAATGTGAGATGTCGCCAAGGTGGCGGTTGATCAGCGAAAGAAGCGTGAACTCAACCATCTCGGACGTATTGAAACGCCCCGGCTGGCGCAGGCGGCCGCCGATCTGCTGGCTACGCTGCACCAGCAGGCCGTGCAGGTCATTGATCATGCCGTACAGCTGCGGGCTGTTATTGGCGTTCAGCATTGGCGGGATGTAGCTGTTATCCAGCCGCACGTGGTTGTCGTTGCGCTTTTCAGCGACGCACGCCACGCCGATGGCGGTCCATTCTGCCGTCAGATCTTTCTCCAGCATCAGGGTCAGACGCAGGCGGCCAAACTGAACCGTCGCTTCCCCGACCGACATGGCGTTGTCGTCTTCTACCTCTTGTTCAAACGTAATAAAACGCGCCAGAGAAGAGTGCTCCTCGCTGAAAATCACCTCTTCACGTCCACCGCGACGAACCGGCAGCGCAAGCACCACCTTTTCATTGGTAAGATTATCGGGGATTTTTAGCGGGGCCGGACCGTTGCGGTCGCTGCGCACCTGGAAAAAGGTGCCGTCAGGGAGCAAACCGCTACAGTAGCTCAGGGCAATACAGCCCTGGCGAAGCATCGCTTCATCCAGCTCAAGGTCGAGAAAGCCCCAGAGATACGAACGCTGCAAGGCCCCCCACTCACGAACGTGGTTGAGGAGGTAACTTTCTGTCCGCTGAAAATGGTGGGGACGCAGGAACATGCCCTCGGTCCAGACGACCTTTTCTGCTTTCGTCATGATGATCTCTTTCCTGTTATGAAGGGCGTTACTGGCTGATGACCCGGATACCATTTACGTCAAGGAAGACGCTGGCCTGGAGTTCATCTGCGGACCATTTCCAGAACTGGTAAATCGCGTTTTCGCCGGGAACAGGCAAAGGAAGTGAGACGCGCCATTTTTTGCCGTCCAGTGCCTGGTATTCCGCCATTACGCCGATATAGCGCGCTTCCGGTGAGCTTTGACCGCTCAGGGTTTTCGAAAGCTGGCCCGGCATCAGGAAGAACACATCGCTGTTCAGCAGATTCGCGCCAAGCGTGGCTGACGCGTTGTTCTGTAAGGAGTAGAAGTCGCTGGACATGAAATCCGCATCGGATTTCAGCAGCAATACTCTGACCTTAAGCGGTGCAGAATCATTGATTTGAGGATGAGCCTGAAACTGAAGATTGTAGCGGGAGGGGTCGCTGTGTGAAGACGACGTACAACCACCGATCAGCGCGAGAATCAACGCAAAAAAAGGGAACCACATCCGATGGAAATTTTTATTATTCATAAAAATATGCTCGTGAAACCCGTTTAGTTCAGGATCCAGGTACCGTTCGCGCTGTCTTTGCAGGCTTTGCTGTTGCCATCGACATCAACACAGGTGGTTTTCTTGCGCGCTTTAGGGCGCAGTGCCTGTTTACGCACGGTGGCTTCGTACTGGTCGGCCTTGATCACGGCACGCATCGGCACGTAACCAATCAGCTGTTCACTCCCATCATCGGCCAGCGCCATCCAGAAATGTTCAACCTGCCCCAGCACGACGTAAGTTTTTCCGGTCTCAAGCGTACGGATCACTTTTCCACCGTAGTCAGGACGGCTCATCAGGGATGCCGGGTACATAGCACGATACGGTTCGTTCACCTGAGTGAACTCCGCCGGAGGGGTAACAGCGTGACGGTGCGTCAGCGTGATGCCATTAACCTGGCTGGTCACAATCGTATCATCGGTGATCGCTGGTTTTTGCGGCGCCTTACAGCCCGCCACCGCCATAACAAACAGAAGTGATAACAATACACGCAGTTTCATATGCTTTTCCGTAGCGATATTTAGAGGATGAAGAGAGGGGATAAAATTTGACTTAGGTGCTATTGTTAAAAATAGTCAGGTTTTTCCGGGGCGTTACTATTATTTGGGCATAGCTACCGCACGAGCCTTCGAGAATAAGGCCCAGCGTAATCCTGACATATTTTGACAAACGGTAAACAAGTTTACATGAGCTTATCACCTTTTCAATATTTCCTTTTTCGCTACTGCTGATTCATGAGGCATTCGCCTCACTCTGAGATTAATCTGAAAAATAGAGAAATCGCGCAATTAACTGATTTAAAGACAAAAAAACCCAAAAGAGAACCATTATCACTAACGTAATACCACTATTTCTGCCACTACCATAATTAGTAGAACGGAGAATTTTTCAGTTGCATATGAATATATCTCACACGAATTATTTGTTGTATCGATAGCAAATCGTCAATACTCAGGACGATGTCCCATCAAATTAAGAAAACACAGTAAGGATGAAAAAATTAATTTCACGCCGCAAATTAACTTTATGCTCTCCCCCCTTCTTAAGATAATTTTCTTTCGTCTGGGCCGTATGAATAATTAAGCCTGACTACACTCTTGCTCGCCAAAGCATTGCTCAAAATATAACCCACCCTTTCCAGGTAATGAATAAAGACGCTGCTTTCGACAGGCGAACTTCATTTGGCATTTTACCGTCACTACACTATTGCTTGCTTTCCACCACTCCGACGATTTATTACAAACATGATGAAAATTTGTTATGAGTTCTTTGCTTTCCCGCACCATAGCTTACAGGCCGAGCGGTAAAAACAGGTTAAGTAGGTATCAAAATATGTGCCGGTGCCGACATCGGGGTTGACCAGAACCGTGCTCGGTAACGGTCAACGTCCTCCACTTGACTTATATTGTAAGAAAGGTACTTTTCAGGACATGAAGAAGATCCTGATAATTGTTCCTGATGGTGGCATGTTGTTTGAAGCCGCCGGTATAGCCGACATTCTGATGCAGGCCAACCGTCTGCACCCTTACGGTCTGGCGCAGCCCCGCTACCGCATCATTATTGCCACTACCCAGCCTCACCTGGTGATCCATGGCCAGTCCGGCTTAAATCTGCTGGCGGACTATCGCCTGCCGGAGCTGGATCCGCGCGAGCCGCTGGACACGATTATCATCACCGGCCGTGGCATGAATGAGCAGGAAAGCACTGCGGTGGTGGACTGGCTGCACCTGGCCGCGCCGCATGCGGGACGCGTCGCCTCTGTCTGCGGCGGGGCCCTGCTGCTGGCACAGGCCGGACTGCTCGATGGGCGCCGGGCAACGACCCACTGGCGGCTTCTGGAAACGTTGAAAACCCGCTATCCTGCGGTCAACGTTGAGGGCGGCCCGCTCTATGTTCAGGATGGTCCCGTCTGGACGTCCGGCGGCGTCAGTTCCGGGTTTGATCTGACGCTGGCGCTGGTAGAGGATGATTACGGCTTCACCCTCGCCCGCAACGTGGCGCAGGATATGGTGATGTACCTGCGTCGGCCTGGCGGCCAGCTACAGTTCAGCCGCTATAATCTGGAGCAGTCCGGCGCGACCGGACCGGTTAGCGAACTGCAAAGCTGGATCCTGCAAAACCTCACCGCAGATTTGTGCGTCGAAAGGCTGGCCGAACGGGTCGCCATGAGTCCGCGCAATTTCACCCGCGTGTTCACGCGTGACGTCGGTGTACCTCCGGCCCGTTATGTCACCGAAGCGCGCCTGGCCGCCGCACGACAGCTTCTGGAGCAGACCCCGTATCCGCTTGAGGTCATTGCCGAAAAAAGCGGGTTTGGGACCAGCATCAACCTGCGCCGCGTTTTTGAAAAGCAGCTTCATCTCACGCCGGGCGAATATCGCCAGCGTTTCCACTGCCGCAGAATGGCGTAATCTGATCCTTTTTTGTCATTTACGCCAACCGACCTGACACCTACAGTAACTCCAGACAACACAGATAAGGAGTGCATCATGGTTAAGGTCGGTATTAACGGTTTCGGCCGTATCGGACGTAATGTCCTGCGCGCGGCGCTGGGCAATCCGGATCTCCAGATTGTGGCCATTAACGATCTGACGGACAGTAAAACCCTCGCCCATCTGCTGAAATATGACTCTCTGCTCGGCACGCTACCGGTACCTGTGGAAGCGGAGGACGGCGCGCTACAGGTTGACGGGCAACGCATCACCGTATTCAGTGAACGCGACCCGGCAAACATTCCGTGGAAAGACGCTGACGTTGAGGTGGTAATCGAAGCCACCGGTTTCTTCACCGAACGTGATAAAGCGGCGGTGCATATCACGAGCGGCGGCGCAAAACGCGTCATTATTTCCGCCCCGGCTAAAAATGATGATCTTACGGTGGTAATGGGCGTGAACCACACGCTGTACGATCCGGCCCAGCATTTTGTGGTCAGTAACGGGAGTTGCACCACTAACGGTCTGGCGCCAGCGGCGCAGGTGCTGCACCAGCAGTTTGGCATTGAACACGGGCTGATGAACACCACGCATGCCTACACCAACAGCCAGGCGCTGCATGACCAGCCAGAAAAAGATCTACGCGGCGCGCGTGCGGCAGCATTATCGATTGTGCCTTATTCCAGCGGCGCGGCAAAAGCGCTCGGGAAAGTAATCCCCGAACTGGACGGTAAACTCACCGGGTATTCCCTGCGCGTGCCGGTGCCAGTGGTGTCGATTGTCGATCTGACGGTGACGCTGAGCCGCAACGTGACCGCCGAAGAGGTGAATGACGCGTTCCGTCAGGCTGCCGGTAGCGGGCCGCTGAAAGGCATCCTGGGCTACAGCGATGAACCGCTTGTCTCCAGTGATTATCAGGGCGACCCGCGCTCATCCATTATCGACGGGCTTTCAACGCTGGTGATTGGCGGGAATATGGTGAAGATCCTGTCGTGGTATGACAACGAGTGGGGCTTCTCAAACCGTCTGGTGGATTTGGCGGTGCTGATGGATAAAAAAGGGTTGTAGGGCTTAAGCCGGGTGGCGTGAAGCTTACCCGGCTTTTCCGTGGTGTGGTTAAAAATTAAGTAATTCAACCCTGGTGTAGTGAAAGCGCACCCGAATTATCTGGTTATGCGAAAAATGGGACATTCAACACGCGAAGTTATCGATATTCGTCTAAGGTTTTCAGGTAATTGACAACAGCGGTCACGCTGCTCAGCGAAGACAGGAGACGAACCGATGATAAGACCTCGCGCACGACGCCCCGCTTTTTTACCCCTTGCGTTGGCAGGCGCACTACTCGGTGTTACCGCATTTGGTTATGCTGAAGACCAGCCAACGAGCCAGCAAAGCTCACCTGATATTCTTCTTGGCCCCCTCTTTAATGACGTTCAGAGCGCCAAACTGTTCCCGGATCAGAAAACTTTCGCGGATGCCGTTCCCAAAAGCGACCCGCTGATGATCCTGGCGGATTACCGGATGCAGCATACCCAGTCCGGTTTTGACCTGCGTCACTTCGTAGAGATGAACTTTATCCTGCCGAAGGAGGGTGAGAAATATGTTCCCCCTGAGGGCCAGAGCCTGCGCGAACACATAGACGATCTGTGGCCAGTGCTGACCCGCACCACCGACAAAGCGAACAAATGGGACTCCCTCCTGCCTCTGCCAAAACCTTATGTCGTGCCGGGAGGACGCTTCCGCGAAGTCTATTACTGGGACAGCTATTTCACCATGCTGGGGCTGGCCGAGAGCGGCCACTGGGATAAGATCGGCGACATGGTGGACAACTTCGCATACGAGCTTGATACCTGGGGCCATATCCCTAACGGTAACCGCAGTTACTACCTGAGCCGCTCTCAGCCGCCGTTCTTTTCTTTGATGGTGGAACTGTTGGCCACGCATGACAGCGACGCGTTGAAGAAATACCGTCCGCAGATGGAGAAGGAGTATGCCTACTGGATGGAGGGGGCTGATGGGCTCCAGCCTGGTCAGGCAAACAAACGCGTAGTGAAGCTGGATGACGGCTCCCTCCTCAACCGCTACTGGGACGATCTGGACACGCCACGCCCTGAGTCGTGGCTGGATGACGTGACCACCGCCAAAAATAACCCTAACCGTCCGGCCACCGAGATTTACCGTGATTTGCGCTCTGCCGCGGCCTCGGGCTGGGATTTCAGCTCCCGCTGGATGGACGATCCCCAGAAGCTGGGTACCATCCGCACCACCAGCATCGTGCCGGTGGATCTGAATGCGTTGATGTTTAAGATGGAAAAACTGCTGGCCCGTGCCAGCCAGGAAGACGGGGATACCGCAAGCGCAAGTAAATATGACGCGCTGGCCTCCGCACGTCAGAAAGCCATGGAGAGCCACCTGTGGAACGATAAAGAGGGCTGGTATGCGGATTACGATCTGAAAACCAGGAAGGTGCGTAATCAGCTGACTGCCGCGGCCCTCTTCCCGCTGTATGTGAAGGCCGCATCACAGGATCGCGCCGATAAAGTGGCCGCAGCCGCATCGTCGCGCCTGCTGAAACCGGGCGGTATTTCTACCACCACCATCAACAGCGGGCAGCAGTGGGATGCGCCGAACGGCTGGGCGCCGTTGCAGTGGGTAGCGGTGGAAGGGTTGCAGAACTATGGTCAGCAGAAAGTGGCGATGGACGTGACCTGGCGTTTCCTGAAAAACGTTCAGCATACCTACGATCGCGAGAAGAAACTGGTTGAGAAGTACGATGTCTCTTCGACAGGTACCGGCGGTGGCGGCGGTGAGTATCCGTTGCAGGACGGTTTCGGCTGGAGTAACGGTGTGACGCTCAGGATGCTGGACATGGTCTGCCCGAAAGAGAAGCCGTGCGACAGCGTACCGGAGAATCAGCCTGCGGCAAACGATGATGTTGCACCTGCTAAACAGGCGGCGCAGTAGCGCCCCTCACCCTAACCCTCTCCCCAAAGGGGCGAGGGTTCCCCAGTGATTTCAAAGCAGAAGCAATAACGCTGCCTTCAGAATAACTGAGAGCTTTCAGCGATGACCTGGTCCGGCTGTAAATCGCTGAGGCGTTTCCTGAAGGCCGGGGCGAGGCGCAGGGATGCGCCGAGAGGGCGGCTTTACAGGGACGTTGCCTCCGCCC